>JAHLKX010000006.1 GCA_020444515.1 Bacteroidota bacterium
GCGCGATCCAAGCCGTCCGCCTGCTGGCGGACTTCGGGATCGCTCCACAATCCATACCACATGGTTCACCACCTTGTTTTGCTGCGAAAAGAATTTAAGGTCGGATTCGATCCAATAAGCGTTTGTTTTCTAATTACTCCCAAAACGAATGGTCACACTGAGGGGGAATACGGGGCGGGAATTCTGCGTTGGGTATTCCCGTCTCGAAGTGCGGCCATGGATTGTATTCTATCCATCCCACATGGTTCATCACCTTGTTTTGCTGAGCAAAGAATTTAAGGTCGATCCTGTGCGATTTCCTATTTAATGAATGATTGTTTTTTATTTATTAAAGTGCCCATGGATAATCCGCGGGTTGGCCTGCCCAAACAGCGGGAAGTGAAGCGGTGAATTGGACAATACCAGCGAATCCGGCAAAGGCATCCCGACGGGCAACGTCGGGAATGTTTGGATGATAATCCACTACTTTGCCTGGATTTGCGGTGTTGCTCAAGAGCGGGGGGACAGCTTTGTTTGGGCTTATGGTTTTGGTGCTTTTGCCATAACAAAAGCACAGATAAGGATTAAAATTGAATATGATTTGTTATTTTGTCTTCCTGCCTCCGGCAGGCAGGGTTACAAAAGAAGCAATCCCGATAGCTATCGGTACAAGACTGCAAATTCTTTCCACGCAAAAACTACGGCAATAAACCCCTTGCGCGATCCTAGCCGTCCGCCCGCTGGCAGACTTCGGGATCGCTCCACAATCCATCGCACATGGTTCATCACCTTGTTTTGCTGCGAAAAGAATTAAAGGTCGGGTTAAGAAATCAATTGAAGGAATTAGAATTTATTATTTAGAAAAATGATCATTGATCATCCGCGGGGGGACAGCTTTGTTTGCTGCGCCAATGGTTTTGGTGCTTTTACCGGGACAAAAGCACAGATTAAAAAAGGAAAAAAGAATGTTGACGTCCTGCTTATCAAGCTTTGGCCTTTTTCAAAGCCAGCTCCCAGTTCCAGGCAGAAAGCATCATATCATCCAATGATTTTCCGGCATTCCACCCCAGCACCTCATTGGCAAACCGGGTATCCGCCCACACCTTTTCCACATCGCCCGGCCTTCGGGCAACAATCTCATAATTCAATTTTTGAGCTGAAACCTTTTCGAAGGAGTGAATCACATCCAAAACCGAAAATCCTTTACCGGTTCCCAGATTGAAAATTTCAACCTGCTTTTTATTTTTGCCTTTCAACATCCTGTCGATGGCAACTACATGGGCTTTGGCCAGATCCACTACATGGATATAATCCCGGATCGCGGTCCCGTCGGGGGTATCATAATCATCCCCAAAAACACGGAGTTTGTCTCTGAGGCCAATGGCCGTTTGGGTAATAAAGGGTACCAGGTTATTGGGTATCCCGATGGGCAGCTCGCCAATGAGGGCCGATTCATGGGCCCCGATGGGATTGAAATAACGCAAAAGGATGCCATTGATCTCATTCACCCGGCTGGTGTTTTCGATGATCTTTTCGGAAATCTGTTTGGTATGTCCATAAGGGGACCAGGCTTCTTTGATGGGCGCCGATTCGGTTACCGGCAAAACATCAGGTTGGCCATATACCGTGCAGGAAGAAGAAAAAACCAGGTTGGTCACACCGGCCTTCTGCATTCCTTTCAGGATATTGATCAGCGATGACAAATTATTGTGATAATATTTCAATGGTTCCGTCATCGATTCCCCAACCGCTTTATAGGCAGCAAAGTGAATGACCCCTCCAAGATCCCTGTGGCGGTCAAAAAAATCCAATGTTTTCTTTGGATCGGCCAGATCAAAGGATTCAAAAGCCGGCCGGATCCCGGTGATCTTTTCAATCTGATCGACCACACTGGCATAGGAATTCGACAGGTTATCGACGATGACAACCTCATGGCCGCTCTGCTGCAGCTCAACCACAGTATGAGAGCCAATGTAGCCGGTGCCGCCGGTAACCAGAATTTTCATAGGGTGGGATGTGTTATAAACTCCAGTAAGAGAATGATTTGATTTTATTCTTATACATACCTTTTATATCGACAATGATGGCATCATCGGCACAGATCTTCCTGAAATAATCTTCTGTGAGTGCAGCATATTCATCGTGTGAAACGGCGATCACAACGGCATCATAATCATTCCGGAGATCATCGGTCAATTCAAAGTTGTATTCGTGTTTGACCTCTTTGGGAGAAGCAAAGGGATCAACGGCATCCACCTGAACATGGTATGATTTTAATTCACTTATGACATCAGCCACTTTTGAATTGCGCAGATCGCTGACATTTTCCTTGAAAGTCACGCCCATCACCAGGACTTTAGAGTCGAGGATGGTTTTGCCCTTTTCGATCAGTTTTTTCACCAGTTGTTTGGCGACATAAAATCCCATGGAGTCGTTCACAAACCTTCCTGAATTGATGATCTGCGGATGGTATCGGTATTCGCGCGCTTTGTAGGCCAGGTAGTAAGGGTCTACACCTATGCAATGTCCGCCAACGAGTCCGGGATAAAACTTCAGGAAGTTCCATTTGGTACCGGCTGCCTCCAGTACATCAAATGTATTGATCCCCATCCGGTTAAAAATGATCGACAACTCATTCATCAGGGCAATGTTGACATCACGCTGTGTATTTTCGATGACCTTGGCAGCCTCGGCCACTTTCATGGTTGGGGCTTTATGCACGCCGGCCTTCACAACAATCTCATAGGTTTTTGCAATGTTATCCAGCGAAACATCATCACACCCGGACACAATTTTTTTAATGGTGGTGATGGTATGGACCTTGTCTCCCGGATTGATTCGCTCAGGGGAATAGCCCACTTTAAAATCGTTTACAAATTTCAATCCGGACAATTCTTCCAGGATGGGCACACAATCCTCTTCCGTGGCGCCCGGATAAACGGTGGATTCATACACCACATAATCTCCTTTTTTCAGGATTTTTCCAACGGTGCGGGTTGCTGCCAGCAAAGGGGAAAGATCAGGCATGTTATGGTTGTCGATGGGTGTGGGTACAGCCACAATGTGAAACGAAGCATCTTTTAAGTCTTCAGGATTGCTGGTGAACTCAATATCACAGCCTTCGAAAGCTTCCGGACCCAGTTCATCACTGGGATCAATATTATTTTTCATCATATCAACCCGTTCCTTGCTGATGTCAAAACCGATCACCGGAACATGTTTGGCAAATTCAAGGGCAATGGGCAATCCCACATACCCCAGTCCAATCAATGATAATTTAGCTTCTTTATGAATTAATTTGTTATAAATGTCCATGTTGTTTAGATTAATCAATTTCTGAAAGATATATTCATACAATTCAGATGACCAATTGTTTCATCAATCTCTAATTTATTTTGCATATTTAGCAATGGCTTCTACGATTTGGTCCTGATCATCTTTTGAAAGGTACGGGTGCATGGGTATGCTGAAAACCTCAGCAGCAATGCGTTCACTCACCGGAAGATCACCTTTTCCATATCCCAGGTTACTGAAGGCATCCTGCAGGTGCAATGGCTTCGGATAATAAATGGCAGTGGGGATACCCTCCTGTTTCAATCCCTCCATAACTTTGCTCCGTTCGCTGTGCAAAATGGAATATTGAGCCCAGGCAGAGACATTGTGATCTTTGACAAAAGGTGTTTTAACCAATCCTTTCAATTGATCGCTATAACGATTGGCAACGACCTGCCGCAATTCTATTTCCTCCTGAAATATTTCAAATTTGGGCAATAAAATAGCAGCCATCAGGGTGTCGATCCGGCCGTTGATCCCAATGCGCACATTGTTGTATTTATCCGAACCCTGACCATGAACCCGGATGGAATCGAGCAACCCGATCATTTCATCGTCATCGGTAAAACACATGCCACCGTCACCATAGGCCCCCAATGGTTTAGCCGGGAAAAAGCTGGTGGCGGCTACCGGTGCTAATGAACCGGCTTTTTTGCCCTTATAAACACCCCCAAATCCCTGGGCGGCATCTTCCAGCACCAATAAACCATGTTTTTCTGCGATGGCATTGATCTCATCATAATCTGCCGGTTGTCCGAACAGATCCACCGGGATGATCAATTTGGGATTTAATTTACCCTCACTTTTAACCCTCAGAATTGCTTCTTCAAGTTTGATCGGATCCATATTGTAAGTTTCAGGGTCGATGTCAACAAAGACCGGGGTAGCCCCCAGGATCTGCACGACCTCAGCAGTAGCAATGAAGGTGAAGGCCACGGTAAAGACCGCATCACCCGGTTTAACGTCCCATGCCATGAGCGGCATCAACAAAGCATCGGTCCCGCTTGACACACCGATGGCATGCCGGGTTCCCGCATAATCCGCCAACCGCTGTTCCAGCTCTTTAATTTCAGGTCCCATAACATACTGGCCATGATCCAATACTTTCCGGATATTGGCTTCGATCTTATCCCTGATCCGATCTTGTTGGGCTTTTAAATCTATAAATTGCATATTCTTTTTTTATAATTGTTCAACCTTATTTCCTGATTTGGTATAATGCCTGCTACATTTGGTGCAGGTTGTTTTCTCTTCTGACTTTTCATCGGCATGAAATGACAATCGGTTACCACAGGCACACATCCATCCTGCAATCCTGGCAGGCACGCCCAACACCATGGCATAATCGGGGACCTCTTTTGTCACCACTGACCCGGCACCGACAAAAGCATAGCGGCCAATATCATGACCACAAACAATGGTGCAGTTGGCTCCCAGAGAAGCACTTTTCTTAACCCGTGTTTTCAGATAGAATTCCGATCCTCTTTGAGGGAATTCACTCCGTGGATTCAGAATGTTTGTAAACACCATCGAGGGTCCGCAAAAAACAAAGTCGTCGAGCTCGACGCCTTCATAAACCGAAACATTGTTCTGAATTTTGACATGGTCACCGATTTTCACATTGTTTCCGATGTTAACATTCTGACCGAGTGAACAATTTTTGCCAATTCGGCTTCCGGTTTGTACATGTGAAAAATGCCAGATTTTGGTCCCTTCTCCGATCTCGACCCGTTCATCGACATACGCGCTTTCATGAATAAAAAAATCCTTTTCCATATTCTGATTGTAATTTGTGATATCCATCCTGCCATTGGATGAAATGGCATGCCCATTCTCAATTATTTATGTAAATGCTTGATTTCGTTCTCATTTTAAAAATACGGCCGCAAATATACTTAAATCCCGACAAGGAATAGTGAATATTCGGTTAATTGTGAATTAAATAACAATAAGCTGATTTACCATGGATTTCAGCAATAAACTTGTTCCTAATGCTGTTTATTACAATTTGTAAGTGCTTTTCTTACTTTTGCATCACAAATTGCGCACAAATGAAACAATGTTTCCTCGTTTTGATCCTGTTTTTATCACTGGGGGTTCGGTCACAAATCAACATCAAAGATACCACCATGAGCATCCCGATGTTTTATGCTGCCTATACATGGCAGGTTCCCGGGGGAGATCTGGCTGACAGGTTTGGAGCCAATTCCAACATTGCGGCCGGGTTTCAGTGGAAAACATCATCGAATTGGATATTTGGCACCGATTGTAATTTTATGTTTGGCAATACCATTCATGATGAGGAGCTGATCATGACGAACATCAAAACCTCAACAGGAAACATCATCGACAATTCGGGAAGTTTTGCATACTATAAGCTTTATGAGCGGGGTTTTTATATCAACGGTAAATTTGGTAAACTCTTCCCGGTATTTTCATCCAATCCCAATTCCGGTATTGTGATCACCGGTGGACTGGGATATATCCAGCATAAGATTAGAATAGAAGTAACCAACAATACGGCGCCTCAATTACTGGGTGATTACAAAAAAGGTTATGACCGACTCGCAGCAGGATTTACAACGAATCAGTTCATCGGCTATCAATTCATGAGCAACAGCCGGCTGTTGAATTTTTTCGGAGGATTTGAATTTTGTCAGGCATGGACCAGTCCTCAGCGAGATGTGAATTTTGATACCCGACTTCCAGATCCGGTTACCAACCGCTTTGATCTGCTGAATGGCATTCGCATCGGGTGGATCATACCGGTATTTACCCGAGAACCCGAGAAATTTTATTATTATTGATGGCTCCTTAACGAAACATCCGGAATTACATCATGGCTGTTCTGTATAACATTGGCATTTTTTTCTACCACCTGTTTATCCGGACCGGTTCACTATTCAACGACAAAGCCCGACTTTGGGTGAGGGGGCGAAAAGGATTGCTTGATAAAATGTCGGAAGAAATACAGTCCGGTATTCCCCTCATCTGGATTCATGCGGCATCACTTGGTGAATTCGAGCAAGGGCGACCGGTGATGGAAGCCTTTCGGAAACAATACCCGGATTTCAAAATATTGCTCACCTTCTTCTCACCTTCAGGATATGAGGTCAGGAAAAATTATGAGGGGGCTGATTATATTTACTATCTGCCAATTGACACCAAAAGAAATGCAAAAAAGCTGTTACAAATTATACAGCCCGAACTGGTCATTTTTATTAAATACGAATTCTGGTTCAACTTGCTGCATCAACTTCACAAGCATCGTATCCCGGTTATCATTATTTCCGCTATTTTCCGGCAAAATCAACACTTTTTCAAATGTTATGGAAGCTGGTATCGGAAACAATTAGGCAAAATAAACCAGTTTTTTGTGCAAAATAAAAAATCGGAGGCATTGCTCAACTCCATTGGAATCAGACAGGTCCAGGTGAGCGGCGATACCCGGTTCGACCGGGTGGCATCCATTGCTGCTACGCAACAAGAAAACGAACTGATATCAAAGTTTGCGCAAGAAAGTGTTGTTTTACTGGGGGGAAGCACCTGGCCACCAGACGAACGAATTTTAAGGGATTACCTGAACACATCCGATCTGGAGATCAAAATGATCATTGCTCCGCATGAAGTGCACGACGAGCGCATTCAATCGATCCTCCACCTTTTTAATGAGCAGGCACCCGTGCGTTATTCCGAAGCAACAAAAGAAAATATTGACAAGGCCCAGGTGCTGATCATTGATGGGATCGGATTTTTATCATCGTTGTACCGTTATTGCAGGGTGGCTTACATCGGTGGAGGTTTTGGAAAGGGGATTCACAATATCCTGGAAGCTGTTACTTTCGGCAAACCGGTGCTATTTGGACCTGAGCATCAGAAATTCGGGGAAGCAATGCAGCTTATAAAGGAAGGCGGTGCTTTTGCAATCCACAATGAGCAGGATTTCAGGGGTCATGTGGATCGTTTGCTTACAAGCAATACATATTATGCTGAAGCCAGCACAGCCTGTTTAAATTTCATCGAAAAAAACAAAGGGGCTACAAAGTTGATCATGCAATCCATTTCAAAACTGATGGATTCAACCCAAAAGGACAGGCTTTCATGAATTCAGCATCAGAACGTACCATACCGGCTCATGAACGAATTATTTACCTCATTCTGTTTGTGTTGCTGTATACTTATTTGTGGCTGAGAGCTGTCACCGTCCACCTGGTCCATGATGAAATTGCCACTTTTTATCATTACATTCAAACCGGAAAATTCCTGCCATATCTTTCTCACTGGGATGCAAATAATCATTTTTTAAATTCTGCGCTCGCCTGGCTCAGCTATCAGGTTTTTGGCTTATCGGAATTATCCTTGCGACTGCCCAATCTCCTGGTAGTACCCCTGTTGTTTTGGGCTGTTTACAAAGTGGCCGGCGAAATTCAAAACCGCTGGATCAGGGGTTTATGGATCGTTACGCTGCTTTTGAATCACTTTTTCATCGAATATTCAGCCCTCTCACGGGGTTATGGAATGTCGATGGCATTTTTAATGGCCGCCCTGTGGTTTTCGATTCAAATCTTTCAGCACAATAAATTGCAGCATTACATCTTTTTTGCCAGTATGGTCATTGGCATGTTGCTATCAAATCTTACCCTTATCTATTCGGTGTTGATTTTACTGCTGATTGTCAGTCTCATTGCCATCATACGAAATCATGAAAAGTTAGGTGCTTTTTTATCCCGGATGGCCATTCTGATCTTTTTAGGATACCTTCCCATGGGATTGGCCATTCAATATTTATTGGCTTTGAAGGAACGGGAACTTCTCTATTATGGGATTGAAGGTGATTTTTGGAAAGTTACCGTCACATCACTCACTTTTTATTCGATGGGCTCCGAACACCTGTTGTGGTTAATGCCGGTAATTGTGATTTTTCTGTTTATTCTTTTTACTTTTATTAAGGCGCTTTCCGGGTCGCGTAGGCTGGAACAGATTCTCACCGGTCAGTTTATGCTCTATTATTTGTTATTGGGTAACATTTCCCTGTTCATTGCCTTGCATTATTTATTGGGAATCAAATATCCGGAAGATCGTGTCGGTATGTTTTTCATCCCTTTCTTTTTGGGTAGTTTTTATTTTGGTCTTGATCGGTCACTCAAACAATTGAATCAAAAATACTGGTTGGTACTGGCCCTTCCCCTTCTTTTAGTTCCAGTCAATTTTATTAGGTCGGTCAATCTGAACCATACTAGTTATTGGAAATACATGGGCATCTCACAGGAATTTTATGATAAAATTAATGCATCCTGTGTGCCAGGAACAATGCCCCCGGTGGTCGGTGGTCACTGGCTCAGATCTTATTTCTGGGCTATGGAAAATTATCGTGATAAAGGCCGCCAGAATCTGCTGCACCATGCCGATACCACAGAGTTTACTGATGACTTCCTGATCTATAACATGCATCAAAATCCGGAGTGGAAACAAATATATGACAGCATTGGTTATGACCCGGTAAGGGACATCCATTTGCTGCAACGTAAGCAAAAAAGTGATCATCGGTTGGTCAGCGCAAAAAACAACATCCATACCTACGATACAATCGACTATACCTATTTCCTGCTGATGGAGGGCCGGTTGGATACCCTGGTGGACAAAGATCTTTTTTGGGGATGGGACATGACCCTGTACTCACCGGACAAACCCTTCAGGGGTGCCATAGTGCTGGATGTTTCCGACACTTTGGGAAATCAGCTTTACTATTATGTTTATAAACTTTACCATCAGCGCATAACATGGCTCGGCGAACCCAACAATGCGATGAATGGAATTAAATTAAGTAAACTTCCGGCCGGTTCGCATCATTTCAAACTTTACTTATGGAATCAGGAGAACAATGATTACCTGATCACCAACGGAACCATCTCGCTTTCAATTATCGGAGATTCTGAGGCTATTTCCTCCAGAAAGAAGGTGAGAAAAGAATGATCACGGTGAATAATTCAAGACGACCCAGCAACATCAGGAAAGAAGAGAGCCATTTGGCAGCTCCTGGTAAAAAAGCATAATTTTCAATGGGGCCAACGCCACCAATACCTGGACCAATATTCCCCAAAGTGGCAATGGTAGCCCCGATGGCCGTATCGAAATTAAGTCCCATCAGGGTCATGATAAAAGTTCCGGCAAAGAAAATCAAAACATAAAAAAGGAAAAAGGCCATGACAAGGTGAATGATCTCTGGTGAAACGGCCTTACCATTAAACCTGACGGGTATTACCGCCTGGGGATGGATCATTCTTTTAAATTCAAGGGCACTGTTTTTCAACAATAATATTTGCCGGGCAATTTTAATCCCACCCCCGGTTGATCCGGCACTTCCACCGATAAACATCAATAAAAACAGGAAGATCCAGGACTGACCGGGCCAACCCAGATAATCTGAAGTAACAAATCCTGTCGTGGTTACAATTGATACAACCTGGAAAAGCGCATCCCTGATCGATTTCTCAGCGGACAGGTTTCCTTCAATATAAAGCACCATGCCCAGCAATAAAGCAAAACCCAGGGTGAAGAAAATATAATATCGGTATTCTTCATTTTTCCAGATCTCCCTCACTTTTCCATGAAGACCCAGGTAATGCAAGGTGAAATTTGTTCCTGCCATCAGCATAAAAAAAATGATGACATATTGGAGATAAGGAGAAAATTCGGCAATGCTGGCATTTTTGGTAGAAAAACCTCCGGTAGCCATGGTGGCAAAGGCATGGCAGAGTGAGTCAAACAGATCCAATCCGCCCAGCATCAGCAAGGCCGTTTCCAATGCAGTGAAAAACAGATAAATGACCCACAAACGTTTGGCCGTTTGCGTAATGCGGGGATGCAGTTTATCGGGGGTGATTCCCGGCATTTCTGCAACGAATAGCTGCATGCCGCCAATTCCCAGCAAAGGAAGAATGGCTACGGATAATACGATAATCCCCATTCCGCCGATCCAGTGGGTCATGGCCCTCCAGAAGAGCAAGCCTTTGGGCATGATTTCTATATCCGTGAGAATGGAGGCTCCCGTGGTGGTAAATCCCGAAATGGTTTCGAAAAATGCATCTGTAAAATTGGAAATGGCACCACTGATCAAATAGGGCAGTGTTCCAAACAGGGAAATGATGACCCAGGCTACCGATACAATGATATACCCTTCTCTTTTACCAATAATCCTGCTGGCGTTCCGGTTAACAAACCAAACAACGCCACCGGTGGTAACGGTAATCAAACCACCATACAGCAAGCTAAGGCACTTATATTCACAATAATAGAGGGAAAAGGGAATGCCAGTGAACATAAAAAGGCCTTCGATAATCAATAAAAAGCCGAGTATCTGTAAGATGATCCGCCAATTGATTTTTGATAGAAATGCCATAGCAATGCCTGAATTAACAATTTAATGAAACAGCCGGTCCATTTTGTGAATGGCCCTTGGCAGGGCAAAAACAACCACATGGTCATTTTCTTTGATCTGAAAATCGCCGACTGCAATAAAGCTGGACTTTCCCCTGACAATCCCACCAACGATAGCGCCATCCGGTATATCCAGCTTAAAGATGGGTTTTTTGGTCACCGCCGATTTGGGCTTTGCAACAAACTCAAGGACCTCTGCATCAATTCCGCTGAGGCATTTGATGGAAGTGACCTCTGCGTTCATAGTAAAACGCGCGATATAACTGGCAGATATCAATTTTTTATTGATGATCGTATTGATTCCTATATTTTGAGAAATATCAATATAATCGAGGTTTTCAACCAGGGCGATGGTTCGCTTAACCCCCAGTTTGGTAGCATGCAAACAGGTAAGGATATTGGTTTCCGAGTTGTCGGTGACCGCTATGAAGGCATCCGTATCGGTAATCCCCTCCTCCTTGAGCAACTCAATGTCACGGGCATCGCCATTGATCACCAGGGTGTGTTCCAGGTCATTCGCCAGCCACTGGCTGCGTGCCTTATCCATCTCCACCAATTTGATGTTGAGGTTCCGTTCAAGCCGCTGAGCTGTTTTCCTTCCAATTCGTCCACCACCAACAATCATGATGTCCTTGATCTCAATGCGTTGTTTTCCGCCCAATTTGATGAGGGTATGAATGCCATCGGGTTTGGTGATCACATAAGCCAGATCGTTTTCCCTGAAAATATCGTCTCCGCGGGGAATGATGGTCTGAGAGTTACGATGAATGGCTACAGCCCGAAAATCGAGTTGCGGATATTCTTTGGCTACCTGGTTCAAACTTTTATTGATCACCAGTGCATTATCATCCAATTTAATAAGGAAAAGGGATAACCGGCCATGTGAAAAATTATAAATTTCAGTGGCGGCGGTCTGTTTTAACAATGCGATGATTTCATCGGCAGCAATGCTTTCGGGGCACACCAGTTCATCAACCCCCAGATCCTTGAACAACTCCCTTGTGGAGGGCGCAAGGTATTCTGTATTGGTGATCCTGGCAATGGTTCTGTTGGCACCCAGTTTTTTACCCAGGGCACAGGTTACCAGGTTGGTCGTTTCATCATGCAGTACCGAAATAAGGAGATCTGCCTTATTGACACGGGCTTTATTCAAAATCGTGACCGAAGTTGAATCACCGGCAATGGTCAGGATATCGGTGTGGGATTCGAGCATTTTCAAAAGCTCCTCATGGGGATCAACAATGGTAATGTCATGATTTTCATCATGGAGCATTTTAGCCAGATGAAAACCAACTTCCCCGTCGCCTGCAATGATGATGTTCATTTCATAAATATTTGTGGCCACTAAATAACGCCATATATTTTAAATATCAAAATTAATGAACTTAAGAAAACAATAAGAATAATTCGTGAAAATCCTAATTTTCAGCGAGCTACCATTTTCGGTATTTACAACACCCTGAAATCATCCCAATCAAGCCCCACCCTGAATTTGTCCCGGAAATTTAGCAATTCACTTCCAGCAAGGGTCAGGGTCAATAATTGTTCATGGTCTGGCCTGGCCACAGCCACCGTATTACCATAAGCATCAATACCCATCGTATCACCTGAGTGATCAACACCATGACCATCCTTTCCAACCCGGTTAACCCACAAAACACAGGATTGGTTTTCAATAGCCCGGGCTTTTAAAAGGGAAAGGTAAGCATTTCTCCTCATGGCCGGCCAGTTGGCGACATAAATCAACAGATCATAAGCATATATTCCATCTTTGTAACGGTTTCGGCTCCATACCGGGAATCTGAGGTCGTAACAGATTTGGAGGCAAATTTTCCAACCTTTGAATTCCACAATTTTCTGATGATTGCCCTGGGTCATGGTTTTGTGCTCATTGCCCATCCTGAAGAGGTGGCGTTTGTCATAAAAGTCAAAACGGCCATCGGGTCTAACCCAATACATGCGGTTAAAATAGTGTCCGCCATCTTCCGTTAAAATACTACCTGCAATCACACATTTATATTCCGCCGCTTTTTCCTGAATCCAATGGAAAGTTGGGCCTTCCGCAGGCTCACAAAACCGACTGGCTTTCATGGTGAAACCGGTATTAAACATTTCAGGGAATACGATCAGATCGGGAAACGAATCGATTGTCCGGAGCTTTTGATCAAACATGATTCGGTTATCATGGGGTTTTTCCCAATGAATGGATGTCTGTACCAATATGATGTTTAAATCCTGCATAGGATCTCCGCAGCCCTTTCCAGGGTTTTTTCCTTTTTGGCAAAACAAAACCGCAATACTTTGTTGTCGGTTTTTTTATGATAAAAGACCGATACCGGTATGGAAGCCAGCTTGAATTCTCTGGTCAGGCGAATGGCAAAATCCACTTCCGGTTCATCGGAGATTTCACTGTAATCCAATAATTGAAAATAAGTGCCATGGCTGGGGATTACCTTAAACTTTGACCCTGCAATCAGTTTTAAGAAATAATCACGCTTGCGCTGATAAAATTTACCCAGGTCTTCATAATTGGTGCTATCGGTTATAAATTCAGCAATGGCATATTGTATTGGTGTATTGCAAGCAAATACCACAAACTGATGAATTTTGCGAAATTCGCTCATCAGGTTTTCAGGAGCCATTACAAATCCGGTTTTCCATCCTGTGGCATGAAAGGTTTTTCCAAATGAACCCACTACGAACGAACGTTTGGCGAGCTCCGGATAGCGGCAAACACTTTCATGCCGGATTTGGTCAAAGATCAGGTGTTCATAAACTTCATCGCTTAAGATGATCACATCAGAGTTGCTGGTGATCTTTTCCAGCTCTTGCAAATCTTCGGGCTTTAAAACACTGCCGGTTGGATTATGGGGTGAATTAAGAATGATCATGCGGGTGCGGCTACTGAGTAACTTTTTCACCTCCTGCCAATCAATGTGATAATCCGGAAGTTTAAGTTCTGCAAATTTTACAACACCGCCGTGAAGTTTGATCAGCGGAACATAGGCATCATATGCCGGTTCAAAAACGATCACTTCATCCTCGTCGTTGATGGTGGCCGCTATGGCCGTATGCAAAGCCTGTGTTGCTCCTGCAGTGATATTGATTTCTCGTTCCGGATCATATTGCACACCATACAATCGTTCCATTTTGATTGCAATCTGTTCCCTGATCTCAGGAATTCCGGTCATGGGTGCATACTGGTTTTTACCTTTGCGCATATATTTATGCACCAGATCGATGAGTTTCTGGGAAATTTCAAAATCGGGAAATCCCTGCGAAAGATTAATGGCATTGTGCTCTTGTGCCAGCGCCGACATCACCGCAAAGATGGACGTATCTTGCTTCTGTAGTTTAGAGCGTATGGAGCCGGAATAATTGTCCATGCTTTCGTTTTGATTTTTAAGTGATCAAAATTAGTGATTTATCCGGATTGATAAATTTAAGTATTTTTGAAAAGAGAAAAGCAGAAATGGGTTATTCCGAACAAAACTCTGGTTATCAAACCCATTGGCTGCAAAAAAGAAATGAACAGTACACCAAAAATTGTCTGAATTATGAAAACAATAGACACCTTTGATTTTAAGAACAAAAAAGTATTGGTCAGGGTTGATTTCAATGTTCCCCTGAATGATCAATTTGAGATTACCGATACCAATCGCATTGATGCGGCTATTCCAACCATAAAAAAAATATTAAAGGGCGGAGGATCTGCCATTTTGATGTCGCATCTTGGGAGGCCGAAAGAAGGTCCGGAAGAAAAGTTTTCATTGAAGCATGTAGTTCCTTACCTTTCCCGGGAATTGGATGTTCAGGTTAAATTTGCCGACGATTGTATTGGACAATCAGCCCGTGATCTTGCTTCCGGTTTAAAACCCGGAGAGGTTTTACTGCTTGAAAATCTCCGCTTTTATAAGGAAGAAACCAAAGGGGATGAGGAGTTTTCAAAAAAACTGGCCAGTCTTGGAGACGTTTATATGAATGATGCTTTTGGTACCGCCCACAGGGCACATGCTTCCACTGCCATCATCGCACAGTATTTCCCGGAAGACAAAATGTTCGGATACATCATGGAAAATGAAGTGAAAAGCATAGACAGGGTGCTGCATGATGCCAGGCGACCATTTACCGCCATACTTGGAGGGGCCAAAGTTTCAGGAAAGATTGAGATCATCAATAATCTGCTGGATCGGGTAGACAATCTCATTGTTGGCGGAGGTATGATGTTTACTTTTATTCATGCCCAGGGAGGCCATGTCGGAAAATCGCTCATTGAAGATGAACTCCTGGAGCTTGCATTGCATACCATTGAAGGGGCCCATGAACGGGGTGTTAACCTATACCTGCCTACCGATGCCATCATCGCAGATAAATTTGACAACGATGCCCATACCAGGATAACCGTTGTGGATGACATCCCGGATGAATGGATGGGACTGGACATTGGACCTGATTCGGTGAAACACTTTTCGGAGGTGATCAAAAATTCCAAAACGATCCTGTGGAACGGACCCATGGGTGTATTTGAGATGGAAAATTTTGCTGCCGGGACCAAAGCCATTGCCCTGGCAGTTGCCGAGGCTACCTCTAAAGGAGCATTTTCACTGATTGGTGGGGGTGATTCGGTGGCCGCCATCAATAAATACAACCTGAAAGACAAAGTTAGTTATGTATCGACCGGTGGAGGTGCCATGCTCGAATATATTGAAGGCAAAGAATTGCCCGGCGTAAAAGCCATTAAAGGTTAAAACAGATCGGCAATATTTCAATAAAAAGCCCGGTATCTGAGAGCCGGGCTTTTTATCGACAAATCGGATGCATTAACGATTTGAAATAATAACTTTCTGTGTCTTTTGTATTTTTTCTCCGATTATGTTCAGAAAATAGATCCCATTTGAAACCGGTTGATGTTCGGAATTGGTGCCCTTCCAGGCAAACACATTTTTTCCGGCCTGCAAATATCCTGAATAGAGCGTATGAACCAATGTACCATCAGACCGATATACATTCAATGCATAGTTTCCTGATTTCAACAAATCAATGGCAATATTTACTTGCCGTGATGAGGGATTTGGGAATACATAAACATCGGTCTGTGAACTGGTTTCAGCAATGGAGCTTGTGAAATCAAATATTACAGTCTCTGAAGGATCTGATTCCTGCTGGGCATAATCAACCGTAGTGATATAAAATTCGGTATAGAGGGTATTTCCGGGCATATAAAATAACTGGGTTCCCATGGTCTCTGAGAGCAATTCCCAGCTTCCGTTTTCCACAGCATAATAAACATTAAAATGATCAAAGTCATTAATCGCCGGTTGTGACCAATCGAGGGTTACGACAACCGGAGTTTCGGTGGTCCATGAAATGTTAACCTCACCGGGTGGTGAAGGTATTTCATCAATGGCTCCATAGGTCATTGTTCCATAATCCATGGGGGCAAAAATTTCCTGGTTCCAGCAGGGCCAGTAGGCATCAAAATTTGTGGGATCATCGAGGGTGAAGATAAACAAGCTGCTTTGGTTATCAGCGCTGGGATGGATCTGCCATGTAGAGTCGCTACCCATAGGGATCATGAATTCATATACAATCACACCTGTTGCATCCGACACTGCTATTTGAGGATCTTCCAGATAAACAAGCGTTCCGACTCCGCCATTGTTGTATATAGGCCGGTATCGAATTTCACTTCCAGTAGAATAATAAGCGGCCCAATAATTTCCCTCCGAATCGTCCCCCGGGGCCGGATAAGTACCATCATTGTTGTCATCAATGTATAGCGCAACTTCATCGTGATCTTCCAACACCACATCATTGTTATTGATGCAAGCCACGTATAGTTCCGTCATAGCCGCATTTACCTTAAAATACATGGGTACGCTGGCAACGGGATTGGGCATATTATCGTACTTACCCAGGAAATCAGAAGCATCCAGCATAAAGGCATCATCCCACTCACCGGCACTGATCGTTCCATCAATGGTGGGTGTATTGCCCACATAGGCACTGATCTGATCAGTAACAAAACCACTGCTCATCCACCCCTGATCGACATTGGAATACGGACTTTCAACATCGGCCTCAATAATGGCAGTAATCGCATAATAGTAATTGGTCAAAGGCAAGATATCCGTATCTTCCCAGGTCAATTCGTTGTTGCTAACGGTAGCCAACGGTTCCTCGGGAAACAGGTCTCCTTCAATGGTTTTTCTGTAGATGTTAAAACCAACCAGGTCGCCGGCATTATCACTTTGCCAAGAGAGATCAATGGTCATTCCGGCACCTTTTGTTGCCATGAGATTGTAAGGTGGATTTCCGGTTTCTTCGAGGTTGAAATCAAGTGCCGTGATCTCACCTTCATTGATCACCACATCCGGCATGGTTACAGGATAATACCCGATCAATGAAGCTGTAACTGAATAGGTGCCAGCCGGAATATATTTAACCTGATAATCTCCATCACTCTCCGAATAACCATAATAATCTTCCAGTTCATTGATCACAATTTTAACATTGCTGAAATCCGCTGCATTCTCGAGGGTCACATTACCACTAAGGGCGCCACCCCCCGGATCAGAATTGACGTTGTAAAGTATACCTCCACTTCCCAGAACCCGGGCATGCACAGCCTTACCCGTAACAGAGCAAAGGGTTCCGTCCTGGGAAAGGTCCACCGCATTGAAGGACCCCTGTGTTAGAATATTGAAATAGGGCTCCGGGCTTTCTTTTCGAAACAAAAAGAAATCGGGTTTGCTGTGATCCAGGGGGCCCCATCCTGCAGCGGCAATCAAGGAGCCATCATGAGAAAAGTCGATGGAACCGAGTTGATCTCCTGCACCACTATAAATCCACAGAGGTACCGGCGACCAGGAATTAAAAACATACATTTCACCTTCAAAGCCTCCACCGCTGAGAAAAACAAGCGTACCCACAGCAACGGTAGAGCCATCTCCAGATACAGCCATTCCAACAACCCAAACAGAAGTACCGCCCCCTCCGACTTTATAATTCCATTTTTCCTCATAGGAATTCAATGATTCGTTGTACTGATACAAATAAGCATACCCGCTATAATCACCGTTCAGGATGATTGAACCATCATAACTTAAAGCGGGGGGGTTTTGATTTTTATAATAATCATCAAAAATAATATCACCGTTTTCTCCATCCAGAACCCACATTTTGTTATAACCCGAATACTGACAGAATATCATTCGGGACCCATCATCACTCCCGGTGAATACCGTTCCATTTCCATCAAACGAGGTGGTCCAGTCAGGGGTGGTTTCACCAATGGTATAGGCTGAAACCAGACCATTTCCTGTGTTGTCATGATTATTTTCCGCTATGAAAAGGCGTTCTCCGTCATCGCTTAATTTCAGCCCAAGAACATCACCGGTGAGAATGACTTCCCAGAAAACCACCGAAGAAGCCGGCATATAAACCTGAGCAACACTGTCATAACCAACAGCTATCCACTCCCCATCGTTTGTCATATCAATCGGATACTCCCATTGAGAAACATTATATTCCTCCCACAAAGGCGTGGACGAATTCCCATACAATGAAACCCGGGAATCATTCAGCCACCATGACATAAAGGTATTTCCGGTAGTTTCAGAAACCCTGATCTTCGATCCAATGGATGAAGGATCGGTGTAATTCCAATTAATCTCTGCCTCTTTGGTACCAGTATACTGTACTTCAGTATTCAATATGCCGTTAGTGCCCTGGTCGGTTAGGATTTCATATCCTGTTTCGGGATGGGTTATGGTTTGAATTAATTGCTGCTCTGATTTCTGTGCCAGCAATATTTGACCAAAAATCAGCATACAAAACGTGGATAAACATAGAAGTTTTTTCATTTTTTAATAATTTATGTTATTGAAACTGGGATCAGGAATCTTTATATCAAACAAATGCATCATTTGAAGGATAGTAATTTGTCGCACCAAGATAAGGATTAAATATGGATTCCGGGCCGATGTGAAATAAAAATTTAAACCCCGAATCAAATTTCAATGTCATCGATATTCTTTTTGACTGTATCGACACCCTTGCCATCCGGATTAAAATGTTCGAGCTGATCCCATAAAAACGGAGCAACACCGGCTATGGGTTCATAAAGCAGGGAGCCCTCCTGTTTGTCTTTGGAAATAAACTGATCATTGAAATGATGGATGATCATCAATACAATGCTGATGAACAAAATGGCTTTCATGATCCCAAAGATACCGCCGGTGAGTTTATTGAGGAAACCCAGGGCTACCATATTGATCAATTTTTCCATGATCCGGCCTATGAAGTGAACCACAATAACCACCCCGATGAAAGTAATAATAAATGCCACCACGGGAACATATTTGGGTCCCATATCAAAATTATTTACCAAAAAATCGGCGGCATAACCAGAAAAATAAAGGGCGGCATAAATACCCAGGATCAGTGCCACCAAGGAAGCCAACTCAATGATCAGACCTCTTTTGAAGCCTTTGTAGGCAAACCAAATGATGGGGATGATGAAAATGATATCAATGTAATTCATGATTTTTGATTTAGCGGTAAGAATCGGTAAACCTGTTCATATTTTCTTCAATCGCTTGGTCAATTCTGTGTCGAAGACAAAATCATTTAATTCCTGGTTATCCGTATGCAGAATTTGACTTTTATCTCCTTCCCACCATAGCTCCCCTTTATAAATAAAAGAAACTTTATCTCCGATTTTAATCACCGAATTCATATCATGGGTGTTAACGACCGTAGTCATTTGAAACTCTTCGGTAAGTCGTTTAATCAATTCATCTATCACACCAGCTGTATGGGGATCGAGACCGGAATTTGGTTCATCACAAAACAGGTAACTGGGGTTCATGGAAATGGCCCTCGCAATAGCAACACGCTTGATCATTCCGCCACTCAGCTCAGCAGGGTACAAATCATTGGCCTTTTCAAGGTTAACCCAATCGAGGCAGAAGTTAACCCTCTCTTTTTTTTCTTCCATTGTCTGATCAGTATACATGGTCAGTGGGAACATCACATTTTCTTCAACGGTCAGGGAATCAAACAGGGCTCCTCCTTGAAAAAGCATACCAATTTCTTTTCGAATGGCCTTTCGTTCATTAAAACTCATTCCTGAAAAGTTCCTGTTATCAAACAGCACACTCCCTTCATCCACTTCGTGCAATCCAACCAAACATTTCATCAAAACAGTTTTTCCGGAACCACTTTTACCAATGATCAAATTGGTTTTACCCTTCTCGAACTGAACACTGATGTTCTTCAGTACATGATTGTCACCAAATGATTTCGATATGTTCCTCGTTTCGATCATGACAACAGCAATTGGGTTAGAATCAGATTGAACAGAATGATCATAATGCTGCTCCAAACTACTGCCCGGGTACTGGCCTCACCCACATCAATGGCACCACCTTTAACGGAATAACCCTCAACACCGGAAATACTCGTGATCAAAAAGGCAAATACCACCGTTTTAATCAATGCATAAATGATGGTAAATCCGTCAAACCAACCACGCAGGCCATCAATATAATCCTGGGTTGTGAATAAACCGGTAAAAACAGATACCAACCAGCCGCCTGTTAATCCGAATCCCATACTGAGGATAATAATGACCGGATTGAAGAGTACTGCTGCAGAAATCTTGGGAAATATTAGGTAGTTGGCCGGATTGATCCCCATGATCTCCAGGGCATCAATTTGTTCTGTAACACGCATGGTACCAATTTCAGATGCAATCCTTGACCCCACTTTTCCAGCCAAAATCAGGCTTATGATGGTGGGTGAAAATTCAAGAATAACCGATTGGCGGGTGGTAAATCCAACCATGGTGAGGGGAATAAGCGGACTGTCGATATTATAAGCCGTTTGAATGGACACAACGGCACCCATAAATACTGAAATGATCGCAACGATGCCCAGTGAATCAATACCAAGATTGTTGATTTCGATGATCAACTGGTTCCGGAAAACCTTGAATTTATCAGGTTTTCGGAAAACCCTCATCATTATCAATATATATTTTCCGAAACGGGTGATCATATTTCCTTACAACAATTTGCTAAATTACGGATAAATCATCATTGTGAAACAATTTAGTTAATTTTGAAATTTCAAAATTCAATTGTTATGCGCCTGTTAAAATCGGTCGTTGTTCTAATATTCTCGATGGTATTGATAACCCTCATCAGTGGATGTTCTTCGAGTAAAAACGTAAAAAAGAAATGCCGTGAATGTCCAGAATTCAGTGATCAATTACCAATATCCAATCCATCCTCGATTCTTTATGCCGGCGTATGATGATATTTTAAAAAATTATATTCCGGATGCTGCGGTAAGCGGCATTATGGCATTATTGCATTCGACCAATGTTCAGCTTAAAATTACCCGTAATCGAAGTTCTAAACTGGGTGATTACCGACCCCCTTTCCGGGTGAAATACCATAAAATTTCTGTCAATCATGATCTGAACCCTTATCATTTTTTATTGACCCTGGTACATGAATTTGCACACCTGAAAGTTTGGGAACATTATAAAAACAAAGTAGCGCCGCATGGCAAAGAATGGAAGCTGGAGTTTCGAAATCTAATGCAGCCTTTTCTCAATGAAGAGGTTTATCCGAAAGATCTGTTGATCATATTGAACCGGTATATGAAAAATCCGGGAGCCTCCACCTCTAATGTAGATTTACTGAAACACTTAAGAAAATATGACCGGAATAATCATTACCTGACACTCGATGATCTTCCGGAAAATGCTGTGTTTAGCATTCACAATGGTTTTGTTTTTCAGAAACTTGAAAAATTGCGTAAACGGTATAAATGCAGGCGAATGGATAATAAACGAATTTACCTGGTGAGTCCATTGATTGAAGTCACACCCATTGATTAAACGATTAAGTTAATTTTCAGGTACCTCAGTAATTGCATCTTCCATCACCCTAACCCGGATCCCATCATATTTCTTTTCAATGCCATTTTCATAAAAAATACTAATGAAAGGGGTCCCATCATAGTTATATTTAACCCATTCTCCATCTTCCAGGCCCATGATATAACGTCCTTCTGTTTTTTTATTGCCATTGGGCCAATACCAGGTGTGGCGTCCGTTGGGATTATCTTCAATGAATTCTCCTTCAAAACTGACATTGCCATTGTTGTAATAACTGATCCATTTGCCATGTCGCATACCATTCAGATATTCACCTTCAGCAGCATGATCACCATAATTAAAGGTCCATTTTCCTTCGCGATAATCTTCAATGTAATCCCCCTCGGCAATCACCGATCCGTCTTCAGCATATTCTACACTGTGGCCATCAATCATACCGTTGAAATAACTTTCCTCCCTGAGCAGATCACCTGTGGGATAATACCAGGTCCAAAATCCATCTTCTTTACCCTCTTTATTGTAGGAGCCAATCTGTTCGAGTTGACCATTGGGATGATAAAATTTCCACTCACCCTGTCGCTTGCTTTTATCATACATTCCAATGGATTTTAAAGCACCATTGGGAAAATATTCTTTCCAAAGACCATCTTTTATACCTTCTTCATCAATGATTCCCTCCCCAATGACTGTTCCGTTCTGAAATATGTATCCTGCTGTAATCTCTCCTTCAGGTGAGTATTCCCGACGAACACCCTGGGGAACATCTCCCTTATAACTGGCCACGATTTTTACATTTCCATTGGGATAATATTCCCGTTTTATATCGAGTTTAGCCAATTCGGCCACATCTTCCTGTAAAACACCTTCCTCATATTTAGCGGTCGATAACAATACTCCACCTCTGCTATATTCTTTAAAATATCCGTGTTTCAGATCATTCTTATATTCACCTTCTTTCCACAATGATCCATCCTCATAATAATATTTCCATTTTCCCTGTTTCATGCCTGCCCGATCAATGCGATTGATGGTCTCAATATCTGTGATAAATCCCTTTTTATAATACATGAGCTTTATAACACGGCCATCATTTTTGGCAAACTCTTTTCCAATTCCTTCCTCAAGGCCATCTTCAAAATAGATCTGTTTCCAAACCGCACCATTGGGATAATAATAATAAGCATATCCCTGTTTTACATCATCTACAAAGTTTTCCTCAATAATTTCATTTTCCTGTATGGTACGGCGAATACCATTTTTTTTACCGTTAAGATAAGATATCTGTAAGACAACTTTTCCCGAATCACTATAAAAAGTCCAGACACTATCGAGTTCAAAATTCTTGCGATTGCCTTCTGACTTAAGAATACCGCTTTTATAATATGTTTTCCAGTATCCATCAGGTTTTCCATCACGCATGGTGCCTTCGCTGGAAACCTGTCCATTCTCGTAATAAAATAGATTATAACCGTTAGGATCCACCTCTTTTTGGGCAAATCCCAGAGCGGTTAACAATACCAAACCAATTAAGATAAGTGATCTGTTCATTATTTGATCAGGTTCAATTTTTTTGATATATCGAGCATTCGCCGGATTGAGACTTCAGCCTGCCGGATAACTTCTTCAGAAAGGGTAATCTCGGGTTGCTCATTTTTCAGACACAAATATAGTTTTTCCAGTGTATTTAACTTCATGTATGGACAATCATTACAAGCACAGGTTTCATCTGTTGGCACGATGAGGAATTCTTTCTCTGGTGAAACCTTTCGCATTTGATGCAAAATACCTGTTTCTGTGGCTACAATATATCGTTTGGCATTATCCTTTTTCGTAAAATTCAACATAGCGGTGGTAGATCCTACAAAGTCGGCCAGTTCCAATACCGTGGCTTTGCATTCCGGATGAGCGATCAATTTTGCATCAGGATTATCCAGTTTCAGATTAACAATGGCTTCAGTTGACAAAACATCATGCACTTCACAGGTTCCATCCCATAAAACCATATTTCGTCCGGTAATCCGATTGATGTATCCGCCCAGGTTTTTATCCGGTGCAAAAATGATTTTTTGATCTTTTGGAAATGATTCCACAATTTGAACAGCATTACCCGAAGTACAAATAACATCCGATAACGTTTTTATATCAGCTGAACAATTGATATACGATATAACAATATGATCCGGATATTTCGATTTAAAAACGTCAAAATCTTCTCTGGGACAGGAATCAGCCAGTGAACAACCTGCTTCCAGATCAGGAAGAACCACCTTGGTTTGTGGACTCAATATCTTAGCTGTTTCGGCCATAAAGTGAACACCAGCGAAAACAATCAAATTGGCCTTACTGGATGCCGCTTTTTGGGATAATCCAAGACTATCACCCACATAATCAGCTATATCTTGAATTTCAGGAACCTGGTAATAATGCGCCAAAAGTACAGCATTCTTTTGTACTTTCAATTGATTGATCCGAGAAATCAGTTCTTCATTCTTTAATTTTTCCTGTTCAATATTTTCGATCATGTATTATTATATTCTTTCTTTTAAAAAATTTATAGTGTTAATAATAGGCTGTTAATTGTGTGAAAAATAAACGAGTCTATTATTTGCATTTGTCTTTTATTCACTTTTATTAACAACTAATTAACCATATCGTGTATTGTAAATAAATGGATTATGTTTTTATTAACGATTGTTAAAATTTTCATCTGGTTCAAAAATTCATCATGACAATCCACAGAAAATATGTTCAATTCTTATTGAAAAATGATTGTAAAAAATAACAATCTTCACATTTTATCAATTTTGGTGTGCCATTGTTAACAAACCCTGTCCTTTTCATTTATTTATAACAAAAGTACACAGATATAAACAGAAATGTTGTTGAAAAAAATAAGATTTTGAAATTTAATTGGTTAGCATAGACTGGTTACTTTAGCAAATGATTAAATCTTTCGTTTTTAGTTACATCTGGTTTATTTAATTATTTTTGTTTGTAGGAATTTATTAACATGTTTGATAAAAAGATTGAAATACCCATTGGATCGGACCATGGGGGATATGAACTCAAACAATACCTGATCGAAAAACTGACACAGGATGGCTATATCCTGGTTGATATGGGAACCCATGATTTAAGTAGTGTTGATTATCCTGATTTTATTCATCCTGTAGCAAAAAGGATCAATGACGGGAAAAATAAATTTGGCATTATTATGTGCGGAAGCGGTCAGGGAGCGAGCATGACAGCCAATAAGTATCCTCAGGTACGGGCTGCCCTTTTATGGGATGTTGAACAAGCAAAACTCACAAGACAACATAACAATGCCAATATCATTTCATTGCCAGGACGTTTTATCGATTTTGATAAAGCGGTCGACATTGTTAAAGCATTTTTAAATGAGGATTTTGAAGGTGGACGCCATATTCAAAGGATCAATAAAATCTCTCAGTTACTGAATTAATTACCCTCTATGTACGAAGTATATCATAAATTTATAAAGGATTCGGAACGCAAAGCCTTTGATCTGGAACACCGGATCAAAATCAATTTTAATATTTCGAAATACGATGCAGCTGTTGAAAAAGGGAAAAGCTTGTACAGTAATCTTGAATTGGCGCGTCAGCGGGCTTCAGCTGTCAAACATCGGGTAGTCAACAATCTTGATAAATACCTTATAGAATTTGCAGCAAATTTTGAAAAAAATGGAGGCAAACTGATTTGGGCTACAGATGGAGCAGAAGCTGTGAGGGAGATCCTTTCAATTATGCACAAGCATGAAGCAAAAGAGGTTGTGAAATCAAAATCAATGACCACCGAAGAAATCGAGATCAACCAGGCCCTGGAAAACGATGGTATAGAAATATTGGAAACCGATTTGGGGGAATATATTGTGCAGCTTGCTGGTGAAAAACCTTATCACATCGTAACCCCGGCCATGCATAAATCAAAAGAAGATATTGCAGAATTGTTCCATGAAAAATTCAATATTCCGCGTGAAAGCACACCGGAAGAAATGACCGGTTATGTAAGGGAGCGCTTAAGAAAGAAATTTGTGTCAGCAGATGTGGGCATTACCGGTAGTAATTTTCTGATCGCTGATAGTGGTGCTGTTTGTATTACTGAAAATGAAGGCAATGCCATGATGTCGGTTTCTTTTCCTAAAGTACACATTGCCATTGCTGGGGTTGAAAAAATCATTCCAACCCTTGCCGACCTTGATCTTTTTTGGCCATTACTGGCTACCCACGGAACAGGTCAAAATATAACGGTCTATAATTCAATTGTTTCAGGTCCTCGCCGGGAAGGAGAAACGGATGGTCCGGATGAAATGTATTTGGTATTACTTGAAAATAACCGTTCCGAATTATTGAAACGCACCGAACAGCGGGTGGGTCTGAAATGCATACGTTGCGGGGCTTGTTTAAATGCCTGCCCGGTATATAAAAATATTGGCGGACATAGTTATAACACGACTTATAGCGGACCGATCGGATCGGTTATCACACCCCACCTTCGGGGAATGAATGATTTTAAACATTTGAGTTTTGCTTCTTCATTGTGCGGTAATTGCACCGAAGTTTGTCCGGTAAAGATCCCTTTGCATGAAATGCTATTGGTTAACCGGAATGAAGCAGTTAAATCGGGATATTCCAAAACTTCAGAACGTATATCCATGAAGGGAATGAAGCATTTTTTGATGAAAAGAAAGCGCATGGATATGGTCAATCCCAGGTTAAAAAATCTGGGAATGCAAATGATGTTTAAAAGTGCCTGGGGATCCCGCAGAGATTTACCCCGATTTGCAAAAAAGTCTTTCCGGGAATTATGGATGGAAAGAAATCCAAATCAATAATGTATTTTCTTTATTCCTTGTAAGTTAGTAAATCAAATTCACTAAACAGGTTCCATAAAAAGGTTTCAATATCCAGTATAGCAAGTTCATCATCCCCGGAAATGAGGGAGGCCTGATATTGATATACTTGTGCTTCATCCATTTGAACAATTTCCTTGGCAACTTGTGAAGCATTGTAATAAGCCCGCCAGTCGCGATCGATATGAATAAATGCAACCCTGTAAAGATTCAGTTTTTCAAATGGCGATGGAATCAAATCAGCTGCCATTAATAGTTCTTCATACGATAAATTATCAGGATTAGAACGGGCTGTCCGAATAAGTTCTGCATGTGTTTTATCTGTATTGCTGCAAGTGATGGCAGTATATTCGACTGGTTCTTCGTATATCTTCGAACGCAATGACTCTATGAAGTTGTTCTTCATGGTCTCTGTAATTTCTGGATTTCCTTTGAAGTCTTCGATAGGCATTTTTTCATGGTCTTCGATCAGTGTAATGTGGATCGGTTCATCTGGAATATCCATGTTGGAGGGTTCCTCGCTTGAATAAACTTTCTCAACCAATGTGGCTGCAATGGTATTTTTATTTGATTGCGCCTGTCCAACTGTAGGATTGGTTTCCATTGTTGTTTTATTTTCTTTATCTGTGTGGTTTTCCGGCACCTCATTCGTTTCTGACGTCGCTAAAGCATTATCATTGGATATAACCGGTTCTGCAAAAGTATCGGCGACGATCGATTTATTTGAAGACGTTGCATCAGATGTTGCTGTAGCTATTTCTGCTACCACTTTTGAATCTTTTTCAGTATTTAAATTGATTTCCAATGTTTCATCTATTGAATTCAAATCTTTGGATGTACCCCCATACTTCACCGGTTCTACCGGCGTGGCCGCAATACTCGTTTTTACGGGAGGTAATTGTTCTGCATCTGCTGCTGATTTATGATCTTCGAGCTCCGGATTGTCATCAGTATTTAAATTGATCTCCAATGTTTCATTCATTGCCGTCAGCTCAGAAACATCATCTTTGGTTTGTACAGGATTTACAGGATCGTAAACTTTAATTTGTTCGTTCTTATAAGTCTGTTTATCTGCATTTGATTTGGACTGGGCCATTGATGGATTGTTCTGGTTATTAGGATTTTCAGTGTCTGTTTGAGTAAGTTGAACCGATGATTCCTTCATCGTTGGTTTCGGGGAAAGATTATCATTTCTGTGTTCCGGGTTTAGCGTTTCAGATCTTTTATCATCAAATGCAATACCAATTGAATTATCATTGGCTTTTAGTTGAGCTGCAAGCATATTCGACCTTATTTCATCATCTTTCATGAGCCGGACTTTATAAACATCGATCCCATCGTGCAAGTTGTCGCGATTGGATGCAAAAAATGCATATTCACCTGTTTTATCAGGAATAAATAAAATATCATCAAAAGGAGAATTAATGCCATTTCCCAGGTTTTCAGGTTCTCCAAATCTGCCTGAAATGGTATCAAGTTTTGATCTGAAAATATCATATCCCCCCAGTGAATTATGTCCCCGAGAGCAAAAATAAAGGGTCATGCCCTGATCAGCTATAACCGGGTAGTCCTCATCATAGTAACTGTTAATTCCACCCTTAACCTTCATGGGTTCGTCCCAGTTTCCTTCATCATCATAGGTTACACTAAAAATATCACGATTATTTGAATTTAAATCGAATCCAGAAAAATATAAAATTCCTTTCACCTCTGAAACATAAACAAACTCAATATGATCGGTTTGGGATTCTTTGGATGACATAAATTGTGCTGGTTTCTGGATCAAGGCACCATTAATTTCATCCACGGGATAAGCCCGGTGGTAATTTGACAACTGAAATTCATTTTTAGAAATGATTTCAGCAATCATGTTTTTATTCTTAAGTTCACTTCCATTCTGGCAGGCATTTACCAAATCAAAAGTCTTCTTACCTTCGGGAGAATCCGGATCCGTCTTTGCCTGGTACATTTGAAAATACTGAATGGCATTATCATATTCCTGGTTCTGATAGTAGGCCAATCCGAGATAGAATAAAACTTCTTTATTAGAAGTCATATCAGAATAGGCTTTACGTAAATAACGAATGGGTCGCTTGCGATCAGAACGATCCCCCATCAGCGTGCATACACCGAGTTTAAAATTATAATCGGGTTTTTCAGGATATACACTGACCAACTGGGCAAACAAAGGAAGCGCCTTTTCCCATTCATCCCGTTCAAATAGCTTATTGGCCTGCTTGATCAAGTCTTTCTCGGCTATATTATTTTGCTGTGCTGTAATAACTATTGAACAGAAAAATAATAGCAGGAGAGTAAGAGTTGCCGGTATGTGAAAATTCTTCTTAATCATATTTTCTTAAGTTACATGGTTGGGTAACCCCATATATAAAAGTGGATTCTTTGGCTTTGCTAAAACTTTCAATAGCCATGTCCAATATTGTGCCAACCCTATTATGTGTTTGTTTATCAGTTAGTTGGCGATAAAACCCTCTGTCCTGGGCTAAATAAATACTATCCGAAAATGTATAGTTATTATCATTTCCAAAGTATTTGAAACCATTGAAAAATAAATATTTATGAGATAAATAACAATACACCTTACGTCTATTTTAATTAAGTTTGATCTGTTATTTGATACGTACTTTTCATGAAAAAGATTAATATTTTTCCCTCATATGTTCCAATCGTCATTATGTTGTTAACGGCTTGCGATATGCAACAGAAACCCAAATGGAAACCAGCCAGCAATCCGCTTTTAACGAGATGGCTGCTACTATGATGGAATTCATGGTCCGGGAATTCGAAAAACCACTGTGGTACTTGAGCAGGGTTTGCATCCATTTCGTTTAATTTATTTTCAACGATACGGTGGCGAGGATCTCAACATTTCATTGTAAGGACCGGGAATTGAAAAGAAAGAAATACCACGAAAATTTTGGTAACACAAATAATCCATAAAACATGAAGCAATCTTTGTATTTTTTCATACTGGTTATGATCATTGGGTGCCAAATAGCGGAACCACCCAAAAACCCTGTTATTTCATTTAATCAAAAATGGAAATTCATTACCGGTGATCGAGATGTATATAAATCTCCAGAGTTTGATGATTCTGAGTGGATGGATATCGAAATGGACAAAATTTGGGAGCAACAGGGTTATGATCCATATGATGGTTATGCGTGGTTCAGAACAAGAATCGTCATTCCATCATATCTGAAGGATAACTCATTTCTGCAAGACAGCTTGCGTATTTTCCTGGGAAAAATTAACAATTTCGACCAGAGTTTTTTAAATGGTTTTATCATTGGGGTTAATGGGAAAAATATGCCTGCAGATGCTGTTTTGGACACAAATTTTATTCATGCGCCCACCAATTACTGGGATCTGGAGCGAAGATATACTCTTTCGGCTGATGATCCAAGGATCCTTTGGGACCGGGAAAATGTGTTTGCCATCCGTGTTTATGACGAGGGGGGACAGGGAGGCATGTATACCGGCAACCAGGAGCTGAGCATGACCAGTGTAATGGAATATCTTAAGTTTGATAACAATAATCAACCCTTTGACTTTGAAGGACAAAATCTATCAAAATCCTTTAGCATTAAAAACAATTCAAAATCTCTTACATTAAATGGTTATTTCACTATAGAAGCCCGGGGTAAACTGGATGAAGGAGAATTGTATCATTTGAACGAAAATTTGACTTTATCGCCCGGGGAATCAAAATCTTATCACCTAGTAATTCGTCAGCTGGAACAGTCGGCAAAGATAACGTATGGCTTTGATTTTGAAGATGCCAACCAATCTATCATCCTAGAGGAAGAAAGCCCCTATATGCTGACCCCAATACCGGGTCAGGAACCACAAATCAACGGTCCCGGCATTTACGGAGCCCGACCGGGTAACCCATTCCTGTATGCAATTCCTGCGTCAGGTTTGCGCCCGATGACCTATCAGGTTGAAGGTTTGCCAAAAGGGTTGAAACTCAATAAAAACAATGGAATTATCACGGGTAGTATCAAAAAAACCGGCATCTACGATGTTATTCTAAAAGTTGAAAATGACCTTGGAAAAGACCAGAAGAGTTTTCAAATAGTCATAGGTGATAAAATCGCTCTTACTCCTCCACTGGGTTGGAATAGCTGGAACTGCTGGGGATTATCGGTAGATACGGAAAAAGCCATTGCCAGCGCAAAAATGTTTAAACAAAAAGGGTTGGCTGATCATGGGTGGTCATACATAAATCTTGATGATGGATGGGAAATACCAAAGGATCAGGAACCCAAAAGGGATCCTTCCGGAAAGATATTGACCAATGAAAAATTTCCGGACATGAAAGCCCTCGGAGACAGTATTCATGTGCTGGGTCTTAAATTTGGTATTTACAGTTCTCCCGGACCATATACGTGCGGTGGTTACACAGCTTCGTACCAACACGAGTTACAGGATGCACAATCATTTGCAGATTGGGGAGTAGACTACCTAAAATATGATTGGTGTTCTTATGAGCAAATAGCCAATGATCATTCTCTTTCTGAACTAAAAAAACCTTACTTTTTAATGCGAGACTGTTTGGATAAAGTGAATCGCGATATTGTTTACAGCTTATGTCAGTATGGTATGGGTGAGGTATGGACATGGGGTGAAGAAGTGGGGGGTAATCTTTGGCGGACAACAGGTGATATTACAGATACATGGGAAAGTTTAAGCAGCATTGGTTTTGGACAGGTGGGGAATGCCCCATATGCCGGACCGGGGCACTGGAATGACCCGGATATGCTGATTGTTGGTTGGGTTGGCTGGGGGCCGAATCTTCATCCTACACGACTAACCCCTGATGAACAATACACCCACATTAGTTTATGGAGTTTGTTGTCGGCGCCCATGCTCATTGGCTGCGATTTGGAGCGACTGGATGCTTTTACACTCAACCTTCTTACAAATGATGAAGTGCTCGCAGTCCATCAGGATATTTTAGGAAAGCAAGCCATACCTGTTATTAAAACTGAAACAATGCAGGTTTGGGTGAAAGAGCTGGCAGGTGGCAATAAGGCAGTTGGAATTTTTAATCTCGGTGATCAGACTGAAAAATTCAACTTATTGGCTGAACAAATTGGCATCAACGGTACAGCAAATATTCATGATCTTTGGCGTCAAAGGGATGTTGGATCCTTCGGCTCTGCAAAGACGTTTTTAGTACCCTCCCATGGTGTCGTGTTGATTAAAGTTATTCCATAGAAAAGGCCTGATTGTATTTAAATCATTTGATAATTAATCCAGCAGCTCTTCAAGTTTATTATGGAGATCTTCACCGCGGAGATTTTTAGCGATGATTGTACCATCAGGATTGAGCAGAATATTAGAAGGTATTGAATTGATACCATAAAGCTTTCCGGCTTTATTACCCCAGTATTTCAGATCAGAAACATGATGCCAAATAAGGTTATCGGTTTTTACTGCCTCCATCCATTTATCTTTGCTTCTGTCAAATGAAACTCCAAGGATATCAAACCCCTTGTCTTTGTATTCCTGGTATGCTGCCACGACATTGGGATTTTCACGACGGCACGGACCACACCATGAAGCCCAGAAATCAACCAGTAAATACTTCCCATAAAGAGAGGAAAGGGTTACAGGCTCACCCTCCATATTATCCATGGTAAAGTCAATGGCAGGTTGTCCGATCGCTACGCTTTTTAAAACAGCAACGCGATCCTCAAGACTTTTAACATAAGTTGATTCCCGGATGGAAGGATCAAAATTTTCGACAACAGGTTCCAGATCATTTTCATCGAAATAGTAGGAATTGCGGCTAACCGCATAGGCTGCAACAACCGATTTGTTATTGCTGAGCGCATTGTCGAGAATGAATTGTTTCATTTGCACATCGACCGACTCAAATTCCTTATCCAGCTCACTCATTTTTTCCTCATCACCAGCTTCTTTGGCTTCTTTGTATTGTCTGTTCAAATCACTGTACATGTCATTGAACAACTGCATTTTTTCATTGTATTCATTATATTCGACTTGCGCCGTGGATCCTGTAATTTCTGCATTTCTGAAATCATCAACCGTTGTTTTAAAAGTGATTTCTGACGGTTCTGCAAAAAACCCTGCGAATTTATTTTCACCATCAATGCTCACATAATACATTTCTGGAAATTCGAGATGGCCCGTTAAAACAAAAGCATTGTTTTCTACCAGTGCAGAATCGAGTTTAATCCAGTCACCATTAGCTCTTTTATAGAGGTATGCCATACCATTGTAATCACCATCAATGGTACCGTTGAGGGTCATCAAGGTTTTATCTTCAGGTTGATTTGAACAGGCAGCAAGCATAGCAAACCCGATTATGAATAATAACAGATTTTTCATTCTTGATTTTTGTTTTATGTACTAATTTTAAAATTTGGAGCAAATATACATCCGATCGGCCATTTAACGACTATACTGCGATATTAATTGTTAATGTTTTTGTTAACCTGAAAAATTCACTGACTTTTAATAATAGGAAAACAGATGAAATAAGCAAGCAATATGATGTCGTAAAACTTTACCTCAAGAAGGGGAGAGAAAAAAAGTTCAGGGAAAATCATGGGGATTCCATTTGGGTGATCCGGGAGGTTTGAAAGTCAGGGTGATGGAATATTATATCTGACCCTTCTGAAAGCAAGAAAACCCCGAACGACTTCAGTAATACAAGTGGTTTTGGAATAGGTGCTCTGGCACGGGTTTTAGAAAATACCAAAATTCATTGAATCAGCCAGCCATAAGATCGAAGATTTTCGGTACACATGACCTCCGAATTATTTCCAATGCGTATATTGACAAACGTCGCAAAGTCCGGTTGATCAAAATCGTGCTATAGGCATCAGAATAAACAGTTTTGATGAACTTTCCAGAAAGTTTTTATTTAAAAGGATTGATGTTTCGGGTTTGATATTTGTTTATATCCCTGTTGTGTTGAGATTGCCTAAACTTACAGTAATCAGGCGGGTCTGATTGGGATCATCATCATTCACAAGACGGATGGTTACCTGTAGATGTAGATTGTAAACACTGATTGAGGTCTCTTTGGATTGAATATTCCCGATTTTAAGGATGTCGGAATTGATGATACCATATTTTCTTGAGGGCTCATTTTCAAAAAGCTCATCATGAGATTCAAGGTACTTGCGATCATAATCCTTGCTGAATTCAAAAATATTGGCAATATCATCAATGGTAACGATCTGGAGGTTTTCTACTCCATCCAGGTTGGTGGTAAACCATGAATGGACATGTTCATCAATGAGGCATCGATTGAGGTCGTCCTTGATCAGGATTCGGGCATTATTGATAATTCCACGCCCATAGTAGTTTTTGTTAAATGTGTAAACCTTGTCATATGTAATGGCATATCGCATATTGATGCCACCAATGATCCTGCGCAATCGCGGATAGTAATGATAGGCATTGTAGGCCCGCAAAACCACGGCGAAGTTACAGGCGAAAAGCAGGGATTGAAGAGGGTTGTCAAACAGTAAAAAACCACCGTCACCCGTACTGATATAGTTGCGTTCAATCCGTTCTGCATTGTAACGCTGAAAAATGAAGGTGTGATTTTCGAGGCAAAGCTTAATGGTGGATTCAAACATGGTTTTAAACAAAAAAGGGATCAACGTTTGCTCAAACTCACCATATGAGCTATATTGAAACATGTCAATTCCAAGCACTGATTTGCGAGTAATCCTTTCATAGCTTATATATTCCCTCAACCTGGTATATAATTTTCGGTGATCGGGGATGATATTGGTTTTGTCAAACACAACGCGCTTGTCCATTTCGTTGAGAATCGCTTTGATTTCAGCATGTTCAAGCTGTTTAATGGTGCTTTTATTAATCATTTTTCAATGTTATTTGGTTACTTTTCTTCCCTTCCACTGATAGGTTGCGACAATTCCCATGGCACCTATAAATACGATATAAATCGGATAAAATAGAATTAGTGGAATGCCGTAAAGTAATATTTTCGTTTGTTTGACAAAGGTAGTAATACCAATCAAAATAGGGATATCAATCATCGCTTTCAGCAGCGTAGCAATCAGGAAGGGCTTCCAAAATCCCGGATGACACAGACTGTAGAAAAAACCGACTACAAGCAATAGGTTTACCATGTAAACCGAGAAGGATACAAGCAATATTCTCAGATCATATCCTTTGTTTTTAGAAGCCCATCGGGTTCTTTGGTGATAAAAGCTTTTAAGTGTTTTCTGGGCTTTAGTATAAACAATTGAATTAAAATATTTTAAAAACCGTATGGATCGACTGCCATATTTTTTCTTCATCTTTAACAACAGGAAAACATCATCTCCACTGGTAAAACTATCCTGATCAAATCCACCGGTTTCATAAAATGCCTTTTTTTCATAAGCTAGGTTTGCACCATTGCACATCACCGGGTTGCCCATACGAATGGCTCCACCGGTAATGGCGATCAGGCTCAAGAATTCAAGACTTTGCATTTTTTCAAACAAAGATTTTTCGTGATGAAAAGCCACCGGCGCCAGTATCATTTTCGGTTTGTTCTCCTGGTAGAATTGCATCATCCCGGAGAGCCATCCCGGGTTTACCCGGCAATCGGCATCGGTAGTAATAATTAAGTCACCAGTAGAATCAGCAATGGCAGTGCTTATGGCATGTTTTTTAAAGGTCTGAACCTGTTTTTGATTCCGGATCCGGATTAAACGAATATTTAAACCTGCATGGGCTTTGATAAACGCTTCAACGATCATGACGGTATTATCAGAAGAATTATCATCGGCAATAATGATTTCAAATGTATCGTTCGGCGCATCTTGAATTGCTAAATCTTCCAGCAGTAATCCAATGTTGTCCTCCTCGTTTCGGGCCGGAATGATAATGCTAGCTTTGATGTCGATTGGTATGTCAGAACCTGGCTGATAAGTATCCAGGTGGAACCACCCCCATGTATAAAACATGATAAGACCAATATAGATGACCCCAAATATTAACAGGAGTAGTATAAATATCCAATCCATTTGGGTCATGATGCTCGTCTTCGGAAAAAAGTTAATCTGTAAACGAAAAAAGTACCGAGAATGGCCGGAATAGCCAGATTAATCAGCCATAACGTAGAGGTTGATGATACAATTCCAATGTTGATTTTATCAGTCAGCGTTGCATATTTTTCAAAATAGAGACCAATAAAATAGAGTGATACAGAGCCCCTAACCCCCAGTTCTGCAAGCGTAACAGTTGGTATAGCCGTCATAATAAAGAAAACCAGGCTGATGATCATCAAGCCATGTAGCAGAGGAATTTCAATGGAAAACATCATCAGTAAAATGTAAAACTGCAGCGCAAAAATGCAGTATCTTAAAAAACTGAGCAGCAGAACAGTTAATAACTCAATGGTTGAATAATCGGATATGACTGAAAGATATTCGTTGAAATGTACAAACCGTTTTTTAATAATGCGCGACAGAAAGCTCGGTATTGCGGTAATGTTAAGAAAAATAAGAATCAGGGTTGTGATGATCACAAGTACGAGTAAAATCAATCCATACAATAAGTAATTGGAATAAAATCCATAATCCTGGAAATAAATCGGTACATAAAAGACAAGGCTGATACCTCCAATAATTAAGGTTATCAGCAGTTGGCTAAAACTGCCAATCATGGTAATAAAGACACCTTTCCATGGATTGGCCTTTTTCATAATAAAAACCCTTCCAAACCACTCTCCTACCCGGTTGGGTGTAAATATACTTACCGAGATCCCTGAAAAAACAGCCTCGAAAGACTTGAGGTAAGATACATCTTCAACTTTATTGATCAGAAATTGCCATTTTAATGATTCGATACCCCAATTAACCACCATTAAAGTGATTGTCCAGATAAAGAGAAAGGAAACATGCGGACTACCAATGAGATCGTTGAATGACTCAGCTACGTAATCCAGTTTGTTATTTTTGAAAATCTGTTTGTAAATGAAGTAATAGGTAGCGAAAATGATGGCCAACCGGATGATCAGATTGTAGGTCTTGTTTTTATGTATATTTGTAAAATACTTCATTAAAGCACACAAATGTAATTCCTTATTTTGAATAAAGAGCGCATAATATTGGGTATTGATCCAGGCACCACAATCATGGGATACGGGTTAATAAGGGAGAAAGATTCAAAAATCGAATTAATTACCCTGGGTGTCATTCAGCTAAGCAAATTGGAAAATCAGGCATTAAAACTAAAAAAAATATTTGAACGCACACTGAACCTTATTGATGAATATAATCCGGACGAGATGGCCATAGAAGCCCCTTTTTATGGTAAGAATGTGCAATCCATGTTAAAACTGGGTCGGGCACAGGGCGTTGCCATGGCCGCTGCATTATATCGATCCGTTCCCATATATGAATATTCACCGAGAAAAATCAAGCAATCCATTACCGGGAATGGAAATGCATCCAAAGAACAGGTAGCAACAATGTTGATGTCATTGATAGCCATCGCTGAAAAACCCAAAGAACTGGATGCCACCGATGGACTGGCGGCTGCACTTTGTCATTGTTTTCAAAAGAATCCGGGGGAAAACACCCATGTCTACTCCGGATGGGGACAGTTTATCACTAAGAATCCGGGTCGGATCACCAAATAGAACGTTACATGAGTTTTTGATAAGCCTGCCACCAGCGATCGGGAATATCATCCTGACAGGCTATTTCGTAGTCAGCATAAGAACAGGGTACCAGGTGATGGCGCTCATAAACGCTTTTATAGTTTTTCTGGACAGGCACATCCATCCACCATCGGTCACTTTTTTTACTTTTATAAAAAACCAGGTGATCTTTATGGTTTTTTATGGATACCGTATATTTGATATATTCCTGGGTATCGAGATAAGGATGATCATTTTTTCGGTTATAGAATCCTTCAATAAAATACCAAATCATCTGAGCGGTCAGGCGGGCTGTTTGATGATTGCTGTCGAGCCTGGGATTTACCTCATAAAAACCAATGGAGGAAAGTTTATCGCTTAGTCCGGCATAGCGCATGATCTGGCAAACTTCTTCACCATAAAATCCATTGGGAGATGCCTGGGCATTGCCGGGTGCATCAGCATGACGAACACAAGAAATGTCTACTGTAATAAGATCCGCATTTCGCGTCAAAGGTTCAACTTCTTCGAGGCCCATCCTGATTTTACCAACCCGATAAACATCAAAATATAACTTATTCATTAGTTTTATTGACTCGGGATCTACCAGATAACTTTGATAACCCACATTGGTGTAGTTGAACAAATAATTGGGTTGATGCAATATAATTTTATTCAAATAGCTTCGTGAATTCATTTCCTGTTCAGCATTGCCCAAATCGAACATAGAATCAATGGACAGGATATTGATCACCTGTCCCAGGGTTTCATAAGCACGGTAATTGGCAAAGGTCAGGTCCTGACTACCTCCCAGTATCAAAGGAATGGTTTTGGCATTGATCAGTTCAGAGATGACAGCAGAAAGCGCAAAGTAGGTATCTTCAACCGTATGACCCCTTTGAATGTTTCCCAGGTCAATAATTTGGGGCTTATAATCACCCCGATATAATTGATATAGCTCTTTGCGTATGGCATCAGGAGCGTCACTGCATCCCTCATTGTCCAGGCTGTTTCTTTCCTCTTTTACACCAATGATGGCAAGATCAGCGGATTCATAATCCGGAAAATGTTCTGCATCCGTATAACATTTGATCAGTTCGCCAAGTCTGTGTTTTGCGTCCTGTTCGTCCGTTTTGTAGGGTATAAAGTCAAAAGGTTCAAAATAGATGGAAATGTCCATGTTCCGGCAAATTTATGAATCTGATAATGAATATGGTTTATACAACCACTGCTGAAAAAAGTTGTACGAAATTATTTAAAAATCAAATTCACCTGTGTCATTCTTTTACAATAAAACCAGTTTTTCGTTTTATTTTTTCTTGCCGCTTTGCTTATTATCAGCCGCTTTAATTATTTCGTTACACTCCTCGAAGGTTAATGATGCCGGATCTTTTCCTTTGGGAATCCGATAGTTCTTTTTCCCCTTTGAAATGTAAGCTCCGTATCTACCTTTGAGCACCTGGAGGGTTTTGTCCTCCTTGAATGTTTGGATGGTTTTTTCCCGATCCTTTTGCCGCTTGTTTTCGATCAGTTCAATGGCACGTTTTTCTGATACTGATAAGGGATCATCTGTTTTTTCCAGAGAATAAAATTTACCAGCATGACGCACATAAGGCCCAAACCTTCCGATGGCAGCAGCAATCTCTTCATTTTCATACGTACCTACAACCCGGGGCAGTTTAAAAAGATCCAGGGCTTCTTCAAGGGTAATGGTTTCAATGCTCTGATCTTTGTTCATTCCTGCAAATTTTGGTTTGTCTTCATCCTGTGAATCACCGATTTGAACGATGGGTCCATACCGGCCAATCTTTGCAAATACACTTTTACCGGATTTCGGGTCGGTGCCCAATAACCGTTCACCACTTTGTTTCTTTGATTTCTCAAGGGTGTCTTCAACCCGTTTGTGGAAAGGACTGTAAAATTCTTTGATCATTTGATTCCATTCCTTGTTCCCACTGGCAATCTCATCGAATTCTTTTTCAACCCTGGCAGTGAAATTAAAATCGAGAATGTTATCGAAATATTCAACCAGAAAATTATTGACCACTGTGCCAATATCGGTTGGGAATAGTTTGGCTTTATCAAACCGGGTTTTTTCCATTTTCTTTTCTTCTTTCACCGAGCCATTGTCAAGCGACAATACTGTAATTTGTCGGTCTTCGCCTTCGCGGTCTTCTTTCACAACATATTCCCTTTTCTGGATCGTTGAAATGGTTGGTGCATATGTAGAGGGACGACCGATACCAAGGTCTTCCATTTTTTTGACAAGGCTTGCTTCGGTATAACGACTTGGCGGTTGAGAATACTTTTCTGTAGCTGTTATGTCCGACCTTTTAAGTTGATCGCCTTTGGTAACCGGAGGCAGCATTCCTTTTTGTACATCCTGCTCATCGTCGTCGGTTGATTCGAGGTAGACTTTTAGAAAACCATCAAATTTAATCACTTCGCCTTTGGCAACAAATTTTTCATCTCTCCCGGTAATATCAATCACCACATTTGTTTTTTCCAAAAGGGCTTCTGCCATTTGTGAGGCAATGGTGCGTTTCCAGATAAGTTCATACAGTCGCTTCTGAGAGTTATCGCCATCAATTTCTGCTGTGTTTAAATAGGTAGGGCGAATGGCTTCGTGCGCTTCCTGTGCCGATTTTGATTTGGTGGTGAATTGGCGGGTTTTCAGATAATTTTCACCATAATTTTTTTCAATTTCTGTTTTCGCCATCGAAAGCGCCAATTTCGAAAGATTCACTGAATCGGTACGCATATAGGTAATCTTACCCGATTCATAAAGCTGCTGGGCAACCAACATCGTTTTGGCTACTGAAAATCCAAGCTTTCTGCTGGCCTCCTGTTGCAGGGTGGAGGTTGTAAAGGGTGGGGCAGGTGATTTTTTAGCCGGTTTTTTCTCTACGCTTGATATTTTATATCCGGCCCCAATACAATCATTTAAAAATTCTCTGGCTTCTTCTGTGGTTTTGAACCGTTTGTCCAGTTCAGCCTGTAGGATGATTTTATCTTCGCCCGGAAGATAGAAATTGGCAATAACCCGATAGGCGGATTCGGAAACAAAGTTTTTAATTTCCTCCTCCCGTTCGACGATCAATCGAACAGCCACAGATTGCACCCGACCAGCCGAAAGAGCCGGCTTCACTTTTTTCCATAAAACGGGTGACAATTCATATCCTACCAATCGGTCCAGTACCCGGCGGGCTTGTTGGGCATCGACCAGGTGCTTGTCTAATTTTCTTGGATTGTCAATAGCTTCAAGGATGGCATTTTTTGTGATCTCATGAAATACAATTCGCCTTGTTTTTGTATCATCCAGATTTAAAACTTCCTGCAAGTGCCACGAAATGGCCTCTCCTTCACGATCCTCATCAGTTGCCAACCAAACTGTTTCCGCATCTTTAGCTACTTTTTGCAGCTCTTTTATGGTTTTTTTCTTGTCGTTTGGGACTTCATATTTGGGAATAAATCCCTTTTCAATATCCACACTCAGATCCTTTTTTGAAAGGTCTCTTACATGCCCAAAACTGGAAAGCACGGAAAAATCCTTTCCAAGAAATCGTTCGATGGTTTTAGCTTTAGCTGGAGACTCAACAATAACGAGATTTTTAACCATTATAGCAACGTTAGTTTTAATATATGAAAATCAAAAAAATTTGTGCAAAGGTAAAAGAATAAACACCGTAACTTCCAAATGGTTTGGATATTTGTCTGATACCCTCACCTATAACTACTGAATTACAAGGGAGTTAAATCCGTATTCGGATTGATTTTAAGCAAAATTTACGAGGTAGTAATTTTTCTTTCCTTTCTGAATAAGAATATACTTGTCGTTTATCAGATCTTTAACGGTGCACTTATAATCTTCTTTTACTTTATTTTTATTCACTGATACGCCATTATCTTTGAGCATCCGGCGTGCTTCTCCTTTCGAACCGAAAATGCCGGTTTTATCGGCAAGCAATTCTACAATATCAATACCGGATTCAATATTCGATCGGGAGACTTCAGATTGTGGAACCCCTTCAAACACAGATAAAAATATTTTTTCAGGGAGTTTTTTGAGGGACTCTGTCGTCCCTTTTCCAAATAGAATAGAAGATGCTTCGATTGCACCATTGTAGTCCTCTTCGGAATGAACACGAATGGTAATCTCTTTGGCCAATGCTTTCTGCAGAATTCGCTGATGCGGTGCTTCCTGGTGTTCGTTCTCCATCGATTCGATTTCATCTTTGGATAACAATGTGAAAAATCGGATGAGTTTTCCAGCATCTTCATCGGATACATTCAGCCAATACTGATAAAATTTATAGGGTGATGTTTTATCAGGATCGAGCCAAACATTGCCGCCTTCACTTTTGCCAAATTTACTGCCATCGGCTTTGGTGATCAAGGGGCAGGTTAAAGCGAATGCCTCAGCTTCGCCCATGCCATCATCAAAATATTTTCGCCGAATCAACTCGGTTCCGGTCACAATATTTCCCCATTGATCAGAACCACCCAGCTGTAATTTGCAATCCTTGTTTTTATAAAGCCAGTAAAAATCATATCCCTGAACAAGTTGGTAACTGAATTCAGTAAACGACATTCCGGTGTCCAGTCGTTTTTTTACCGAATCTTTGGCCAACATATAGTTGACGGTAATGTGTTTTCCGACATCCCGGATAAAATCGAGGAACTTAAAATCTTTAAACCAGTCATAATTATTGACAACCTCTGCATTATTTTCCACGCCCTCAAAATCAAGAAACTTCATGAGCTGTTTTTTCTGACACTCCAGGTTGTGGTTGATTGATTCCGCAGGAAGGAGTTTCCTTTCTTCTGTTTTTCCAGAAGGATCACCTACACGGCCCGTGGCGCCTCCTACCAATACAATGGGTTTATGTCCGCTACGTTGCAGATGTACCAGTAACATGACTGGTACCAGGTTGCCTATGTGCAATGAATCGGCGGTGGGGTCAAATCCAATGTAGCCTGTTGTCATTTCTTTCAGCAACTGTTCCCTGGTTCCCGGTGTCATATCATGGATCATTCCCCGCCAGGTCAATTCTTCAATAAAATCAATTTTCATGGGTAATATGTGCATAAAAAATTTGTGCAAAGATATAGCTTTATTAAAAAGTTTGCAGGCTGTATTATGTCAGGAAAAAATCGCTGTTATTTAATAAGACGAAAAATGATCATCTTCATTCATGGGTCTGATATCTTTCACATTGAGCTGAAGGTTAACAACACCGTTCCACTCATTCTCTTCAATGTGATAGCAAATATTAAAGGGCTTGTTTTGTTTTATAACAGCAAGGTGTTCACTTTGCTGGAAAGCAATGGCAGGAATAGGATAGCCCCGGATGTCTTTGTGCACCACTTCCAGTTTAAGGTGGTTTTTGCCTACGATTCTACCCAGACCGGTATCAATTAGGTTTTCGCTCATAAAAACAGGCGACATATTGCCCGGACCGAAAGGTGCAAATTGTTTGAGAACCCTAAAAAACTTTTTGGTAATATCGTTCAAGCAGATCTTTGCATCAATTTCAACCTCCGGAATCATCATTCCTTGTGTAATATTTTCACTCACAAATTCTTCGAACCGCTTCTTAAAAGAATTGAGATTTTCGGGCTTAAGGGATAAACCGGCTGCATATTTATGACCTCCGAAATGTTCCAGCAAATCACTGCAGGCATCGACAGCATCATAGATATCAAAATCTTTGACAGAACGAGCCGATCCAGTAATCAGCCCATTTGATTTTGTTAATACAACAGTGGGTTTATAATAGGTTTCAATCAGTCGTGAAGCGACGATGCCAATTACACCCTTGTGCCAGTCTGGATTATAAACGATGGTGGATCGGGCGTTCATCAATATGTCATCGGTGCGTATCATTTCTGTTGCTTCTATTGTGGTTTGGGCATCCAGGTCTTTACGCTCCGTATTAAAATCGTTGATCCGGTTGGCAAATTCCTGGGCCATCTGCAGGGATTCTGCAACAAGTAAACTGACCGAGTTATTGGCGCTTTCAATCCGACCTGCAGCATTGATCCTGGGTCCTACCAAAAAGACCAGGTCGCTGATCGTTAAATTTCGACTGAAAATATAGTCCGAATCATCTACCACTGAATCGATTTTGCGGTTTATTCCGCAAAATTTTAGAATGGCTTCAATGCCGGGCCTGGGTTCGGTATTGATGATTTTAAGCCCATAATACGCCAGTATCCGATTTTCTCCTGTTATTTTCACAATATCAGAAGCGATGCTAACGACTACCAGATCGAGGTACTGAACCAGATTTTCAAAGGCAATGTTATGCTTTTGTGCATAAGCCTGGATCAGTTTAAATCCAACTCCGCAACCCGAAAGTTCATCATAAGGATACACGCTATCCGGGCGTTTTGGATCCAATACAGCAACAGCTTCTGGTAACTGTTCTCCGGGTCGATGATGATCGGCAATAATGTAATCAATTCCTTTACTTTTTGCGTAGGCAATTTTTTCTACCGCTTTGATTCCGCAATCGAGTACAATTACCAGTTTAAACCCATTTTCCGAAGCAAAATCAATGCTTTTGTACGAAATGCCATATCCTTCCTGATAACGATCAGGAATGTAAAAATCAATGTTATCGTAGATGCTTTTCAGAAATGTATAAACGAGTGCGACTGCAGTTGTGCCATCCACATCATAATCTCCATACACCAGAATTTTTTCTCCATGATTGATTGCACTTTCAATCCGGTCGACAGCTTGATGCATATCGTTCATTAAAAATGGATCATGCAGTTCATCAAGAGAAGGACGGAAAAACGAACGGGCTTCTTCAAAGGTAGTAATGCCCCTTTGCACCAGCAGATTGGCAAGGTTTTGGTCAATATTCAACACTTGTGCCAAATGCTGAACAGTTTCCTCATTGCCCTGTTCCTTTAGTACCCACCGCTTGTCCATAAAATTGCTTTGAACCGGTAAAGATAAAAAATTCCGCATGGAATTCCTCATCTAAAATCGAGTAAAAATGTTGTATTTTGATTGTAAGGAGGTTATCGGTAAAATTAATTTTTACCGGTCTTTCTAATGTCTTCAGAAATTTCTTAAAAGTTGGAGCGCATAGCCTCCACAGGATCCAGTCGGGATGCGCTGTATGAAGGGATGATTCCGGCAAGCAGACCGATCAGTATGGAAACCGACATGCCAAGCACAATGTTACCAAATGTCAACACAAGATTAAAAGGAAAACTTTGTGATAATAAAACAAGGACATAGATGATCAATAGTCCAATAATTCCTCCGAAAAGTGATAAAAAGACAGCTTCGAATAGAAACTGGAATAAAATAAAAAACTTTTTAGCACCCAAACTCATTTGGATACCAATCTGGCTGGTTCGTTCTTTGACCGAAACAAACATGATATTGGCAATTCCGAATCCACCGACCAAAAGGGAAAAGCTACCAACAAACCAACCTACAAAGGCAATAACCCCAAAAAATGCATCAAATTCCTGTGAGATGATATCGGTCTCATTGATGGCAAAATTATCTTCAGCCCTGGGTTTTAACTTTCTTACCGACCGCATGATACCCACCATTTCATCCTTTAGTTCATCATTGGAAACATTGGCTTTTGCCTTAACCAGAATGGTTGTGCTGATCTCTTCAATGTTGATGAATCTTCGGGCAAAATTTACCGGCATCATAACCTGATTATCGGATGAGCTACCAAATAAATCTTCGCCTTCTTTTTTTAAGATCCCGATTACTTGCAATTTATTTCCAAATACTTTAATTTCTTTCCCGATAGGGGGTAATCCTCCAAACAAATTTTCAGCGATATTGCTTCCGATGATGGCTACATTATTTCCACTTTGTGATTCCTGAAGGGTGAAATACCTGCCTTCTGAAAGATCAAATGGCATGACCTGATCAAATTCATGTGACACACTCAGTATGGAAATTCCCTCCATGCTGTTGGCCTTGTATTTGACGGTCCGGGAAACTTCAAACATGAATGCACTGGCTTCGGATGCCAGGCTCCGACGTTGAATCTCACGCAAATCCTGAAGTTTGGGTTCCGGCCGTTTCATGTATTTCCACCAGGGATAATCACCACCACCACCTCCCCAGGGCCATTTTTGTATGAACAGTACATTGTTTCCGAGTTCCTGAATGCTGCTGCGTATAGCCAGTTCCATAGAATCAAAAATGGTCAATACAGAAATTACCGAGAAAATGCCTATGGTAATCCCCAGTAGTGAAAGAAAGGTTCGAACCTTATTTACCACTACCGACTGTAAAGCAAATATGAAACTCTCTCGGATAAGTTTTAAAAACAACATGCAATATCTCTTTTCACAATTAAAGTGTGTAAAATTAAATCATTTAGCCTTTAATCTTAAATAAATTTAATTGTTACTTTGCATCCAGGTAATATTGTTTTCACCACTAAACATGCTCCCATCCAATATGAAAAAAAAGATTAAAAGTGCTTTAATTTCCGTTTATCATAAATCCGGCCTGGATGAAATAATCAAAAAACTCAATGATTTGGGCATTACGATATATTCTACCGGTGGTACTTATGCATTCATCCAATCCCTTCATGTCGAAGCAAAAACAGTAGAATCTCTTACGGACTATCCTTCCATATTGGGTGGTCGTGTTAAAACACTTCATCCAAAAGTCTTTGGTGGCATCCTGGGGCGAAGAGATGTACAAGAGGATATGGATCAGTTTAAAAATTATGGAATCCCTGAAATCGACTTAGTCATTGTTGATCTTTATCCTTTTGAACAAACAGTTGCTATGACAGATACGGAACAGGAGATCATAGAAAAAATTGATATTGGAGGAATTTCATTGATTCGGGCTGCTGCAAAAAATTTCAAAGATGTAATTATTGTCCCTTCGGAAGATCAATATGCCGATCTCTTAAAACTATTGAATGAATCGAATGGTTTTAGCACCCTGGAAGATCGCAAGCGATTTGCTGCTGCCGCCTTTAATGTTTCATCCCACTATGACACCGCTATTTTTCACTATTTCAGCAAAGACAACGATACCAGCGCATTTAAGGTAAGCCTTAAATCGGGCGAAATCCTTCGTTATGGTGAGAACCCCCATCAAATGGGTGTTTTTTATGGAAACTTATCCAAAATATTTCAGCAGCTGCATGGAAAGGCTATTTCTTATAATAACCTGGGTGATCTTGATGCAGCCGTTAACCTTATCCGGGATTTTGATGAACCCACAGTTGCCATTTTAAAACACAACAATGCATGCGGATTGGCAAGTCGTAATTCCCTAATTGAAGCCTGGAAAGATGCGCTGGCCGGAGATCCCGTTTCTGCTTTTGGAGGGGTTATCATCACAAACCAGACTGTTGATGCAGTAACTGCCGGAGAAATAAACAAGTTGTTTTTCGAGATCATACTTGCCCCCGCATATGACAAAAAAGCACTCGAAATACTTGAGTCAAAGAAAAATAGAATAATTTTGCAAAAAAATGCATACGATTTACCCGGGCGACAATTCCGATCTCTTTTGAATGGTGTGGTTGCTCAGGATGCCGATCAAAAGACGGAAACAGCTGAAGATTTGAAAGTTGTAACCAAAAAAGCACCAAGTGAGTATGAAATAAGCGATTTGGTGTTTGCCAATAAAATTGTGAAGCACACCAAATCGAATGCAATCGTTCTTGTAAAAAACAAACAGCTGTGTGGGAGTGGTGTCGGGCAAACTTCACGGGTAGATGCCCTTAAACAGGCCATTGCGAAGGCCGGAGAATTTGGTTTTGACCTGAATGGGGCCGTGATGGCTTCTGATGCTTTTTTCCCTTTTGCTGATTCAGTGGAAATTGCCAATCAAGCCGGAATAAAAGCTGTTATTCAGCCAGGTGGATCAATTCGTGATCAGGATTCAATTGATTTTTGCAATGATCATGAAATGGCGATGGTTTTTACCGGAACAAGGCATTTTAAACATTAATGAAATATAATTATCGTTCTCCCTGATTTTTAGAATCAGGATATTAATAACGCAAACACTATGGGTCTTTTTTCATTTTTAACCAAGGAAGTCGCAATCGACCTGGGTACAGCCAATACAATTATCATTTATAATGATAAGGTGGTAGTTGATGAACCCTCCATTGTTGCCATTGAAAGGAGCACCGGCCGGATCATTGCCGTCGGTAAGGAAGCCATGATGATGCATGGTAAAACGCATGAAAATATAAAGACCATTCGTCCTTTGCGGGATGGTGTTATTGCTGATTTTCAATCGTCCGAATACATGATTCGGGAAATGATCAAAATGATCTGGCCGAAAAAACAACTATTTCCTCCGGCTTTGAAAATGGTTATTTGTATCCCTTCTGGTATTACCGAAGTGGAAGAAAGGGCTGTTAAAGATTCGGCTGAACAAGCAGGTGCAAAAGATGTTAAATTGATTCATGAACCCATGGCTGCGGCTATTGGAATTGGAATAGATGTGATGGAGCCCACCGGCAATATGATCATTGATATTGGCGGGGGTACCAGTGAAATTGCTGTCATTGCTCTGGGTGGTATTGTCAATAATAAATCCATCCGGATTGCGGGTGATGATTTTAATTCAGATATTGAAGAATATATGCGCAAGCAACATAATATCAATATCGGGGAACGTACTGCTGAAAGAATTAAAATTGAAGTGGGTGCGGCCATGGTTGAAATTGATAATCCACCCGATGATTTTGCAGTTCATGGTCGCGATATGCTAACAGGAATTCCCAAAGAGATCAAAGTCAATTATGAAGAGATTGCTCATTGTCTTGATAAGTCTATTTCCAAGATAGAAGCTGCAGTCCTGAATGCACTTGAAATGACACCCCCGGAATTGTCTGCTGATATTTTCAGAACTGGAATTTACCTGGCTGGTGGGGGATCAATGCTCAGGGGGCTCGACAAAAGATTGCATCTGAAAACAAAACTACCGGTGCATGTGGCTGAGGATCCTTTAAGGGCTGTTGCCCGGGGAACTGGAATTGCTTTAAAGAACTTTGATAAGTTTACTTTCCTTATCAAATAAAATTAGAAATCAAAATAACAGATCGGAATTGAGAGGTGCGGAGATTGTTTCTGTACATATTGAAGCATAATTTCTTCTTCCTTTTCATCATGCTGGAAGTGGTTGCTTTTAGTTTGGTTATTCAAAATAATTATCAGCGAGCTTCTTTCATAAATTCTACCAATCATTTTACCGGTTCAATTCTCAGTTCTTATCATGATATTACCGAATATTTTTACCTAAAAAAACAGAACGAACAGTTATTGTCGGAAAATGCCTGGTTGCGCAGTCAGATCGAACAATCATTCAGAACAGTTGACACCATTGTTTATACTCAAAAAGACTCCTTATTCAGATTTATTGAAGCTGAAGTGATCAGCAATTCCGTTCACCATATGAAAAACTATCTTTTACTGGATAAGGGTAAAAAAGACGGAATAGAACCCGATATGGGCGTTATTACCTCAGATGGCATTGTTGGAACGGTGGTAGAGGTATCGGATCATTTTTCTAAAGTAATGTCAGTGATCCATATTCAGCACAAAATCAATGCCCGTATTAAAAAGAACAACCACCTCGGGAGTGTTGAATGGAGCGGGAAAGATTACCGTCATGGAACGTTAACCGATGTTCCTGTTCATGTACAACTTAATCCAGGTGATACCATCATTACCAGTGGAAATTCACATATTTTTCCCGAAGGAATCAGGATCGGAATTATCAGTGATGATATAAATAATGCGCCGAAAAGCCAGGGCAACTTTAAAAGTGCTCCTGTATTATTTTCTGTTGATTACAACGATCTCTACCATGTTTATGTTATTGTTAACCTGATGCATAATGAGATCCAGCAACTTGAAAATGAGGAGGGCCCATGAGCAGATTATTAATGGCCAATATCATCCGTTTTATTGTGTTGATTCCGATACAGGTTCTGGTATTGGACAACATCAATCTTGGGGGTCATGTCAATCCCTATTTATATGTTTTTTTTATTTTATTATTGCCTTTTGAAACACCGGGTTGGATCATGCTAATGAGCTCATTTGCCCTGGGGCTGATAATTGATTTGTTTAGTGGCACACCTGGGATGCACGCTGCAGCCAGCACGCTGATGGCCTATGCCAGGCCAATTGTTATCCGAAGTGTAGGAGCCAATAAAGAATTTGAAACCGGGATGCAACCTTCAATCCGTGATTTGGGATTTCAGTGGTTTTTTACCTATTCCTTCATTTTGATATTCCTTCATCACTTCTCATTGTTGCTTATTGAGGTCTTTCGGTTCAGTCGTTTCTTTGATACCTTGCAGCGTGCATTGTTAAGCACGTTATTTACTCTTCTATTGGTTATCATTACACAATTCATTTTTATGAAAACAACTGCTCGAAGGTGATGTTGTATATAAATGTGTGATTATAATTTCCTTTAAAAATCGAAATGATGTATATTTACAAAATGGATCATGCCTTCAAACCTATGAGGTTGTATGGATTTGAGTAAACAAACAAAGCAGGAACTAACGGATAAAATAAGAAGCCTTCAAAATGAACTTGAAGAGTGGAAAAAAAACTTTGGGAACTTTAATGATCTTGCTCCGGATATGTTTTTTTCCATTTCGCCCCAGGGCAAAGTTCTTGATGTTAACCGTGCCGGTTGCTTAATACTGGGTTTTTCTGAAAAAGAGTTATTGGGCTCTTCTGTATGGAATATCATCCATCCGGAGGATAAAAGCAAAGTCAGAGCCAGGTTCAGTCAAATAGTTACAAAAAAAATTCAACACAGTGAACTCAATTTCAGAAAAATTAAAAAGTCTGGAGAGTCATTGTATGTGCAGGAGCAAACTTATCTGGTTTTTAATAAACAGGATATTATCAAGGAAATCCACATACGATGCACCGATGTAACCAAAAGAAAGGTAATTGAAGCAGAAGTTCAAACTCAGCAGGAACGTTTTCGGACCCTGACAGAACATTTGAATGTTGGGCTTTACAGGAGCACTGTCGATAAAAGAGGTACATTCATTGAAGTAAATGAGCCATTTCTTAAGATGTTGGGTTATCGTTCAAGAGATGAACTGTTTGACCATAAAGTATCAGATATTTATGAACATGCATCAGAACGAGCTGTCATTCAAAAGAAAATACATGAAAGCGGATTGATTAAAAACCAGGAAGTGTGTTTGCGGAAAAAGAATGGCGAAACCTTTGTTGCTTCACTTTCAACCATATTGGTCCGAGACAGTCATGGTCAACCAACTTATTATGATGGTATTATTGAAGATATTTCTGAGAGAAAACAAATATTAAATACAATCCGGGAATCAGAATCAAAATACCGTTCGTTGGTAGAATCTTTTTATGATATAATTTTTATTACCGACCATGAAAGGAAAATGCTTTTTGCCAATCCGGCCTTGAAAAAACATACCGGTTTCACCCTTGAAAACTTTCAATCATCAGAGCCAAGGATGTCGTTCATTCATCCAGATGATGAAAAAAAGGTTGAAAAGTTTATCGATCAATTTATTAAAAGCAAGAACAAAAACTCAGATTTTTTTGAAAACAGGTTATTAGATAAAACAGGTAAGTTGCATTGGTTTTCATCCATCATTACCAAAATACAATATGAAAACAGACCCGCTCTGCAGTTTATCGTTCGCGATATTACCAGTCAAAAATTAACTGGTGAAAACCTGCTTAAAAAGGAAAAACAATATGGTACTTTATTCGACCTTTCTCCCAATGGTATCCTGATCGAGGACCGTTATGGAAAAATACTCGATGTAAACCCTGCTTTTTGCGATTTACTGGGGTATACAAAAAGTGAATTGATGGGTGCCAATGTCAAAATTCTCTCCCACCCGGATGCCAGGCATCTGGTTCAGAAAAATATTGATAGAATTTTAAGTGGCGAACAATTGAATCATACGGAAAAGAGCTTAAAGAAGGATGGCACGATTTCGTATGTTCACCTCAATGAAAAAAAGTTCGACCTGCCAGATGGACAAACAGGCATTGTATGCATAGCAGAAGATATTACAGACCGGATTCGTGCCGAGAAAGCACTCAAGGAAAGTGAACAGAAATACCGGCTCCTCATCGAAAATCAAACCGACCTGGTGGTAAAGGTGGATACAAAAGGCCGGTTTACCTTTGTGAGCCCCTCCTATTGTGAATTGTTTGGGAAAACCGAGGAGGAATTATTGGACAAAGACTTTTTGTCGTTGGTTCATAAAGATGACCAAAAGGAAACCAAAAACAAGATGGAACAGCTGTTAAAGCCACCCTATCATGTTTATCTTGAGCACAGAGCAAAAACAAAACCCGGATGGCGGTGGATAGCATGGATGGATACGGCTGTGCTGGATGAGAACAAGCAAGTAGTTGAAATCATTGGTGTTGGTCGTGATGTAACCGATCGCAAAATTGCTGAAGAAGCATTACTGAAATCTGAGGAAAGTTACCGTGGCCTTTTTAACAGTGCCACAGATGCTATCTATATACAGGATATCAATGGATATTTTCTGGATGTAAATGCAGGTGCTGAGAAAATGTATGGTTATAAGCGCAGTGAATTTATTGGGCGAAGGCCTGACTTTCTCTCGGCTCCCCATAAAAATGATTTAAATAAAATACAGAAATATTTAAAAGCAGCCTTTGCAGGTATACCTCAAAAGTTTGAATTCTGGGGTTTGGATGCCAAAGGACGTATTTTCCCGAAAGAGGTCAGGATGAACAAGAGCACTTACTTTGGAAAAGAAGTCGTTGTGGTATTTGCCCAGGATATAACAGAACGCAAAGCTGCTCAGAAAATACTGGAAGAAAAAGAAAAAAAATTCAGAAGAATTTTTAATGCCTTTCCGGATATATATTTTAAATCTTCCATTGATGGAACAGTCCTGGAAGTAAGCCCCTCCGTATTGAAAATAACGGGTTATTCACCCCGGGAAGTAATTGGGCAGAAATCTTCTAAATTTTACTATGATGAAAATGAATGGAAAAACATTGGTGATCAAATCAATAAAAATGGTGAAATCAATGATTTTGACACCCGGATTAAAACCAAAAATAATCGAATTTTATACTGTTCATTAACAGCCCGAACGGTATTTAATGAAGTGAATAAACCCATTGAAATTGAAGGAGCTTTAAGGGATATCACGGACAGGGTTCAAGCTGAAAAGGAAATAAAAGAAAGCCAGCGCAGGATCTCCACCCTGATGGCGAATTTACCAGGAATGGCCTACCGTTGTAAGAATGATCGCGAATGGACAATGGAATTTATCAGCCAGGGATGTTTCGACCTTACGGGTTATACTCCCGAGGCACTGATTGATAATCGCAAGCTATCATTCAATGACCTTATTTTACCGGATGACCGGGAAATAGTATGGAAAACCATTCAGGCTGCTTTGAAAAAAAACAAGTCGTATCGTATGGCTTATCGCATCATTCATGCATCAGGAGACATTCATTGGGTATGGGAGCAAGGCATTGGGATTTACGATGCAGATGGAAATCTTTTGGCTCTTGAAGGCTTTATTTCTAATATTACAGAACAAAGAGAAGCGGAGGAAGAAATTAGAAAATTATCCCGCTCCGTGGAACAAAGTCCCACCATTATTATCATTGCCAATCTGGAGGGCAATATAGAATACGTTAATCCCCGATTTTCAGAAGTAACAGGATATTCAGTGAAGGAAATCATTGGTAAAAATCCAAGAATATTGAAATCCGGGAATACACCAGCAAGGGTGTACAAAGATCTGTGGAAATCAATTACCTCTGGTAAAGAATGGTTTGGAGAACTTCAGAACAGGAAAAAAAATGGTGAGCTTTACTGGGAATCGGCCAATATTTTTCCATTGAAAGATGAAAATGGGAAAACCACCCACTACATTGGCATGAAAGAAGATATTACCGAGCGCAAACGAATGGAGCAGGAATTGATCATTGCCAAAGAAAGAGCAGAAGAATCCGATAAACTAAAATCTGCTTTCCTGGCCAATATGTCGCATGAAATTCGAACACCCATGAATTCGATCATCGGATTTTCACAATTGCTCGACGACCGAGATTTGACCCCTGACGAAAGAAGTCATTTCATCAACCTGATTCAGAATAGTGGAAATGACCTGATGACCTTGATTGATGATATCATTGATATTTCAAAAATTGAAGCCGGTCAAATGAAGGTTTTCAAATCCCAGTATATCCTTGATCACCTTATGCAAGAGCTTTATGAGGGGTTTAAAGAACATGTAAAAACCAAGCCCAAGAAGAGCAAACTTGATATCATCTATTCAAAACCGGAACATGCAGAAAAAATAATCATATATACTGATATAGACCGATTCAAACAAATCTTTAGGAATTTACTGTATAATTCGATAAAATTCACCGATACCGGTTATATTAAATTTGGATTTGAAGAAAGACAATCCAGGTTCAGTCATGATATTTTGTTTTATGTTAAAGATACCGGGATTGGAATTGCCCCGGATAAAAAAGAGATCATTTTCGACAGTTTTACCCAGGCCAATGAAAGCGATACAAAACTTTATGGAGGAACCGGTCTGGGTCTTGCCATTACAAAGAGGATTGTAGAATTGCTGGGTGGACATATCTGGGTGGAGTCGGAACCAGGAAAAGGGGCAACATTTTTCTTTACGCTACCCGGTCAAATTCACACCAATGAAGTCAGGCCCCTTAAAAATGCAATAAAACCTCAGGATTTTCAGGTTTACGATTGGAGCAATAAAAGCATCCTGGTTGTAGAAGATGATGATTCAAGCTACGATTTTTTCGAACGAATCCTCCACCGAACCAACGCTAAACTAAAACGTGCCGAAGATGGTTTACAGGCCATTAAATATTTCCGCAATAATAGCTTTGACCTGGTATTAATGGACATACGACTTCCTCGAATGGACGGATACAAAACCATGAAAAAAATTAAATCATTCAAATCCGAAACCCCCATCATAGCGCAAACAGCGTATGCAATGCAGGGGGAAAGGGAAAAATGTTTGAAATCAGGATTTGATGATTATATCTCAAAACCTGTAAAGATCAATGATCTGCTTGAAATGGTCAACCGCTATTTAATGCAGGGATCTTAATTTTCATACCGGCAATATCCATCATTTCAAAATGCAACCATTAATTTGGCTACCGTGTCTTTTGGCTACATTAATCAATGGGTTTTAATAAAAATGTTGTCTTAATCATGAAAATTAATACATTTGAAACCCTTCAAATAAATTGTAGTTATAATACAAAGGAATATTATAGGATTATCGATTTAATAAATTGAGCATGAAGAATTTTTCTCTTTCCATTTTATTTTTTTCCCTGTTTTTGATTACCCATGCTGGAGGGTGGCGAGTGGGTGAAAAACAGGTTAAAGTTTTCGTTAACAACATCTTTCAGGTGGAAACCCTCACTAAAGCCGGGATCAATTATGAGCCCATTGATGAAAATAGTATTCGGGCTTATGTTATCCCCAAAGAGATCGGTTTTATCGAATCGTTGGGTTTGAGTTATGAGGTTGAGGTGGAAGATCTCAATAAGCGTAGTGCTGAATTGTTGGCCATCAAAGATGCCTACCATTCCTACGACGAAATCATCGCCCTGGCAGATAGTCTTGAACAAGAATTTCCGGACATCTGTAAAAGGTTTGTTTATGGCCTTGATGCCTCTGGTCAGTATGAACTAACAGCATTAAAGATCAGTGATAATGTGCTGGAAGATGAACCCGAAGCAGAGGTGATGTTTGACGGCGGTATCCATGGAGATGAAATTGGAGGGGCGGAAAATGTGATCCGTTTTGCCCGAGATTTGTGTCTTGATTATGGTTCCAATGCAACCATTACCGAATTGATCGATAATCGTGAAATCTGGTTATACCTGATGGTGAATCCCTGGGGAAGGGTAAACATGAGCCGGTATAATGTTAACGGAGTCGATTTAAACCGGGATTGGTGTTATATGTGGGATCAATGGGGTGGCAGTCCGGGACCTTGTTCACAGGTCGAGTCAAAAGCACTGAGGGAATGTATGTATAACAATCAGTTTGTAGTTCATACAACCTATCACAGTGGTACCGAATATATCAGTATGCCATGGAGTTATCGTCCTGATCAACCCCATGATTGGAATCATATTAATCAGTTGGGTGCACTCTATTCATCCTCTTCGCTTTATCCAAACATGCCTTATGGTCAGGGTTATAATGGTATGTATGCCATCAATGGAAGTACCAAGGATTCCAACTACGGCATCATGGGAAGCATTAGCTGGTCGATGGAAATTTCTGATAACAAGCAGCCCCCTGCAAGCCAGATCATGTTGTATTATAATCGCAATTATCCGGCAATGATCAATATGATTGAATACGCAGGCTATGGGCTTGAAGGCTCCGTAACCGATGCTGTTTCAGGAGATCCTGTTGCTGCAGTGGTCTTTGTTAATGATTTTATGCCAACCTTTACTGATCCTGTGGTTGGCGACTACCATAAATATGTTTTACCAGGAACTTACGATATTACCATTGTAGCAAACGGCTATGAAACCATGACCATTGAAGATATATCGGTTTCGGCCGGTAATGCAACAGAAACAAACTTTGAATTACAACCCCTGGAAGGGCAGTATGTTTACCGTTTTTCGGCATCTCAAATCCCGGATAATAATTACGCTGATGAAGGATGGACCCCAGCTGTAATTGGTGCTCCTGATGATATCAATTATTCCATTGGGAAAAATGGATGGTGCTTACTGGATATGCAATATCCCATTACAGATGGCCCCGGAATGGATTTAACAGTCTATGAAGGCGATGATTCACCTGAAGGTTATACCTGTTATGCAGGCGAAACCGTTGATGGTCCATGGATCAGCCTTGGTAACGGGAATGGTACTACGGACTTTGATCTGGCCAGTGCCAATTTGGTTGAAGCACAATTTATAAAGATCATGGATGATGGTGATGGATCAGCTACTGCAGCCAATGCCGGTTTTGATCTGGATGCCATTGAAGCTTTGGAGTCGATAACAGGTGTTTACATTGCTCTGTATAATTATCAGATCGACGACAGCCAGGGCAACAACAATGGCATGATCGATCCGGGTGAAACAGTTGATATAATTGTGAATCTTAAAAATAACGGGGATGTTGTTGCTGAAAATACAACCGGTGTAATTTCAACCGGCTCATCTTATGTTTCTATTGATGTCAATACAGTAAATTTTGGAACCCTTAACCAGGGACAATCGGCCGAAGGAACTTTTACCATAACAGCAGATCCTTCAGCACCACTGGGTCAACCCGCCGTGTTGAACCTGAGCGTGGATGCCAATGGTGGAGGCTATAATACTACATTTGCCCTGGGTATCAGTATCGGTCATATCATCGAAGACTGGGAATCGGGTACCATGACCGAATTTGATTGGGAAACGGGAGGAAACAATAACTGGGCGATTTCAACCCAAAGTCCATATGAAGGCACTTACTGCGTTAAATCAGGCCTCATTGATGATGAACAAACAACGTATTTATCGATTACCTATGATGTGCTGGCTGCAGGCGAAATAGGATTCTTTAAAAAGGTTTCTTCTGAGGCGACCTATGATTTTCTGAGGTTTTATATTGATGGAGAAATGATGGATCAATGGTCAGGAACAGTGGCCTGGTCCGAAGCTACCTATAATGTAACTGCCGGCTTGCATACATTCAAATGGGCTTATGAAAAAGATCAGTCGGTTTCGAACGGTTCCGATTGTGCCTGGGTGGATTATATAACCCTGCCTTCAGGTGCAATCACTGCCCTTACTGCTGGTTTTATTGCAGATGAAACAGAGGTTTGTATCAACACGGTAGTAAATTTCACCGACATGTCGATGGGAGAAGTAATTTCCTGGGAATGGACCTTTGAGGGTGGATCCCCGGAAACCTCTACCAATCAAAATCCTATGGTAGCCTATTTGGATCCCGGAACCTTTGATGTATCCCTCACTGTTTCAGATGGAAATGAATCCAATACATTTACCGCTGATAATTATATCGTTGTAAATACGGAACCAGCAGTTCCGGGTTTACCCCAGGGTCCGGATTTTCTTGTTTCCTATCCGGATGAGGTTACAACCTATACCATTGATCCGGTCGCTTCGGCCACAGATTACATTTGGGAGTTTATCCCTGAAGATGCAGGTGAGATGACTCAAAATGGCCTTGAATGTTATATTGACTGGACAGATTGGTGGGCTGGAACTGCATACTTGAAAGTGAAAGCGGTAAATGAATGCGGCGAAAGTGATTTTACTGAAGATTGGGTTATTTATGTTTTAAATACTGGCATTTCAGAAGAAATTGCAAATAAAATATTCATCAATCCCAATCCTTCTGCCGGAAATGTTCAAATCACATGGAACCATGATTCGAAGTTTTCAAAATTAAAAATAGTTGACCAGATAGGGCGAACCGTTTTTCAGCAAGCAATTGATCATCAAAACCAGGCTGAAGTTCGCTTAAGTGGCCTGGATCCGGGAATGTATTTCATATTAATGCAAGAAAGCAACCAGCTCATCAAGAAAAAATTGATCATAAAATAGTGTCTTGTTTCGCCTAAATTGAAACTTGATTATCAGGACTTTTTATTAAAAACAAATAAAATGAGGAAAATTTACAGCTTACTTTTTATTGGCTTACTTTTTTTGACGGCATTAAGGGCGGAGGATGTGACCTATTCTGACGGTTGGGGTTCTCCCGGCATAACGATTCAATCACAATCAGGCCAAACAGTCGAACTGAACTTTTCAATACAGGAATTTGGTATCCAAACTAAACGCATCAATGGTGAAGATATGGTGGAACTGACTCTCCCTGATGTTTTTCTTCCCAATGATGAAGGAGCACCAAATTTACCAGGAATGGGCCGTTATATTGCTATTCCGCAAGGAGCAACGGCCACAGTGAATATGGTTGAATTCAGAACAGAGTTATTTGAGAACATCATGGTGGCTCCTGCTCCTCGTATTCCGTGGGACACCGAAAACGGTCCTTTGGAGTACAGCAGAAATCAAGAAATTTATAATACAAATGCCTTTTATCCCGAACAACCAGTAAGCATTTCTGACCCAACGGGAGTCCGGGGTATTGATGCTGCTATTTTGGGAATAACTCCTTTTCAATATAACCCGGTTACCAAAGAGCTGCTGGTTTATCGTGACATCAAGATCGAAATCAGTTTTGAAGGTGGCAACGGACATTTTGGAGAGGATCGTTTACGCAGCAGATGGTGGGATCCGATATTGCGCGATGCCTTCATCAACCAGGAATCCATTCCTCACATTGATTACAGCAAATCTTTCCAGGGTACCAAGGATGTGGGTTGTGAATACCTCATCATTTCACCCAATAGTCCCGGGTTTCTAAGCTGGGCTGATTCCATCAAACAATTCCGGACCGAACAGGGTATCCAAACCGATGTGATTACCATTGGTGAAATAGGTACCAATTCGGCCATCACCATTGAAAACTTTGTAAATGACGCATACAATACATGGGATATTCCCCCGGCAGCTGTATTGATTCTTGGAGATTACGGCACCAATCCGGACAATGGGATCATGTCGCCCATTTGGAATAACTATTGTGTTTCCGACAATATTTATGCAGATGTCAATAACAATGACATGCCCGATATCATTTTTGCCAGAATTGCGGCACAAAATGCTACCCATTTGGAGACCATGATTTCAAAATTTCTCAATTATGAAAGGACTCCACCAACCAGTGAAGGATTTTACAATCATCCCATCACAGCATTGGGCTGGCAGACTGAGCGCTGGTTCCAGATCTGTTCTGAAACAGTAGGTGGATTTTTAAAAAATGAGCTCAACAAAGAGCCGGTAAGGGTTAATGAAGTGTATGGTGGAAATCCGGATGTGGATCCATGGTCAACAGCAACCAATACCAATACGGTCCTTAATGTTTTTGGACCCAATGGTTTGAATTATATTCCTTCCTCTCCTTCAGAATTGGGGGATTGGGCTGGAGGCAATGCCGACGACATCAATGAAGCGATCAATAATGGTTCTTTTATGCTTCAACACCGCGACCATGGCTTTGAACAAGGTTGGGGCGAACCCGATTACGGCAGTTCCGATATTCCCGGGCTTACAAATACAGATTTGACCTTTGTTTTTTCGATCAATTGTTTAACAGGGAAATATAATTTAAGTGGTGAATGTTTTACCGAAGTGTTCCATCGCTATAAATACAATGGTCAGAATTCAGGAGCCCTGGGGTTGATTGCAGCCTCTGAAGTTTCTTATTCTTTTGTGAATGATGTGTACGTTTGGGGCTTGTATGATAACCTATGGCCCGATTTCTTTCCACAATATGGTACCCAGGTAGATCATCGGGGAATTCTACCGGCTTTCGGCAATGCTGCCGGGAAATATTTTCTCAAACAATCGAGCTGGCCTTATAATACAGGAAACAAAGAAGTAACCTACAATTTATTTCATCATCATGGAGATGCTTTCCTTTCTGTATTTTCAGAAGTCCCACAAAATTTAACAGTACTTCATAACGAGCATTTGCTGGCAGGTAATGAAACTTTTACAGTCCTTGCTGATGAAGGAGCTTTTATTGCACTGACGGTGAATGGCGAAATCATTGGAACCGGTGATTCAGATGGATCGCCCTCTGAAATAGTGATTCCCGCGCAAACTGCCGGAAATGAGGTACTCGTTACGGTGACCAAACAAAATTATTACCGTCATCAATCCACCGTTGAAGTTGTTGATTCAAACATTCCTTATGTCGTCAATAAATCTTTTGAGCTGGATGATGCTGCCGGAAATGGCAATGGACTGATGGACTATGGTGAAACCATTTCACTCGATGTGGATATGGAAAACATCGGAATGCTGCAGGCCGGAGATGTGATGGTATCGCTTTCATCTGATAATGAATTTATCGATATTCAAACAGGCGCCGTATCCTTTGGAAATATTCCTGCCGGAAGCAGCACATTCATCGAAGACGCTTTTATTTTTGATGTTAGTGGTCAAATTGGTGATCTTGAAAATGTTATTTTTACCCTTGAAGCCACAGATGGCAGCGACACCTGGGAAAGCCAGATTGTGATCCAATCACATGCCCCGGTGCTCGAACTGGTCAGTTTTTCAATCGAAGATCCTGCTGGTAATAACAATGGACGCATTGATCCGGGAGAAACTGCTGAAATTACTGTTACCATGATCAATAATGGTTCAGCAGATGCTTATAATATTGCTGGTGATTTGAATTGTATCGAGCCGGATATTTCTGTAAACACAACGGCTCAATCTTATGGAGATCTGACCGGTGGAGAATCTGCCGAATCAACTTTTACGGTAGAAGCAGGGTTTTCCGTTCCCGAAGGAACGCAGGCTGAATTTGAATTGATGTTGACGGCAGATGGTGGTGTGAATACCACGGTTGATTTTATGACCGTTATTGGAAAATTTACAGCCCTTGTCCTTGATCTGGATCCCATGCATTATTCAGGTCCTGAAATTCAGGCTACCTTTGATGATATGGAGATCTATGCAGAATATACAACAACATTCCCTGAAGATCTTGGGCTTTATAAAAATGTATTTGTTAGCCTCGGACTTCACTTTACCAACTACGAATTGACAGAAGAAGAGGGTCAATTGTTAAAAGAATACCTTCTGGATGGCGGCAATCTTTATATGGAAGGCCGTGTAACCTGGGCAGATGACCCCCAAACTCCGGTTCATAGTATGTTTAACATCGATGTAGTAAATTATACGATGTTCCTCATCCAGGAAGTAAATGGAACTACTGGCTCCTTTGCCAGTAATTTGTCATTTGGATACGATGGAAACAACCCTGTGAATGATTACTCAATCGAACCGGTTGCTCCGGCCTTTGGCCTTTTCACAACACAAGATATAGAACATGGCGCCATGGTTGCTTTCAATGAAGGAACCTACCGGACCATTGGATCTACCATAGAATTCGGAAAGCTTGTGGATGGAGAATCCCCTTCTACAAAAGCTGAGCTCATGCAATTGTTCCTGGATTGGTTTGAAGGTACCCTCACCGGTGTGGACGAAAACAATGCTGTTCAGAATAATACCGGTCTGACTGCCTGCTCACCAAATCCTTTTACCGATGCAACTGTATTGGAAGTGAATCTTCATGAATCAGTTTTCATATCTTTGAAGGTTTATAACTTGCAGGGACAAGCTATAAAAACCTTGTTTGAAGGTGAGATGCAGAAAGGAACAAACCAAATACCATGGGACGGGGCCAATTTGCAAGGAGAGCCCTGTGATGCAGGAATATACATTGTAAAACTGGTCAATGGAACCCAAACAATATCGACTAAATTGATAAAACAATAGGCATATAATTTTAACTTAAATTAAAAAACGATGAGAATTTTAAATGTTACTATGAAAGCACTTGTCTTTCTCGTAATTGTACTTTTTTCGACAGGCAGTTTGCTTGCTCAAAAGTTTGAGTACAATGATAGCTGGGGAAAACAAGGTTTTCAGTTAACCCAACAAAAAGCGAGCAGTGTTGAAATCAATTATTCAATCAACACTTTTACGCTGGCAAAAGAACAAATTAACGGAGAAGAGATGGATGCCATTATGCTTCCCGGGGCAGTATTGTTTAATGATGAAGGCGCTCCGAACCTTCCCGGTCAGGGTCGTTTCATTGCGATTCCCGAAGGTGCTTCGGCCACGGTCGAAATAGTGTCTTCACGTACCGAAACATTGACTGGCATAGAAATGGAACCGGCTCCACGCATTCCATGGGATACCGAAACAGGCCCACTGGAATACAATAAAAGCCCCGAGCTTTATACCGAAAATGCTTTTTACCCGGCTCAACCGGTTAAAATTTCTGAAATTACTGAGATCAGAGGAGTAGATGCAGTTACGTTAGGAATTACCCCATTTCAGTATAACCCGGTAACCAAAGAATTGATCGTTTACCGCGATTTGAAGGTAAAGGTTAATTTTAGCGGAGGAAATGGTCAGTTTGGCGATGATCGCCTTCGTAGCCGTTGGTGGGATCCCATCCTGTCGGATGTGCTGCTTAACTACGAATCATTGCCGAAGCCCGATTATAATCAATCATTCCAGGCAACCGAAGATATGGGTTGTGAGTACCTGATTGTCACCCCCACCAATCCGGAATTTCTGCAATGGGCCGATTCCATCAAACAATTCAGAACACTTCAGGGTATCAGCACCGATGTTATGACTGTTGAGGATTGTGGAGGTAACAATGTGAACACACTTGAAACCTTTTTTAACAATGCTTACAATACATGGGATGTCGTTCCTTCTGCCGTTCTGATTCTTGGTGACTATGGCACCAACTCGGCTACCAGCATTACATCTCCCATCTGGAATAACTACTGCGTATCCGATAATATCTGGGCGGATGTTACAGGTAATAGCATGCCCGATATCATCTTCGCCAGGATGACCGCACAAAATGCTTCACAACTGGAAGTGATGGTCACAAAGTTCCTGAATTATGAACGCACGCCACCAACAGACCCCGGTTTTTATAACCACCCGATTTCTGCCCTGGGTTTCCAGACAGAACGTTGGTTCCAGATCTGTTCAGAAGCTGTTGCCGGTTTCTGGGAAAACTCCATGGGTAAGGAAACTGTTCGTGTGAATAAAACTTATATTGGTAACCCGCTTACTGATCCCTGGTCGACAAACCAGAACACAAGCATGGTTGTAAATTATTTTGGTCCGAATGGTTTGGGTTACATTCCTGCTACACCGGGCCAGGTTAATTGTACATGGAATGGTTCAGCGCAAGATGTGGTCAATGCGATCAATGCCGGATCCTTTATGTTGCAGCACCGCGATCATGGATTTGAGCAAGGTTGGGGCGAACCAGCCTTTACCAGTAGCAATATCAACAGCCTGACCAACACCGACCTGGTTTTTGTTTGGTCTATTAACTGTTTGACTGGAAAATACAATTATGGTTCTGAAGTATTTTCTGAAAAATTCCATCGCTATACCTATAATGGACAGAACTCTGGGGCGCTGGCAATCAATGCCGCATCAGAAGTTTCCTACTCTTTCGTGAACGACACCTATGTATGGGGGGCCTATGATAACATGTGGCCTGAGTTTATGCCAACTTATGGATCGGCAGTTGAAGAGCGCGGATTATTGCCTGCATTTGCCCAGGCTGCCGGAAAATATTTCTTACAGGCCTCCAACTGGCCTTATAATACAAGTAATAAAGAGGTGACTTATAACCTATTCCATCACCATGGTGATGCCTTTACTGTAGTGTATTCAGAAGTTCCGCAGAACTTAACCGTGATTCACAATCCCATTCTTTATGCAGGGGTAACCAGTTTTGATATAACCGCTGATGCAGGTGCCTTTATTGCCCTGACAGTGAATGGTGAGATTATTGGAACTGCCAGTGCAACGGGTGGCATGGTGTCAATTCCCATCCCTGCTCAGCAACCTCCGGACAACATGGTGGTTACCATTACCAAACAAAACTATTATCGCTATTCTGCCTCCGTTGAAGTGATCCCGCCTGCAGGACCCTATGTTGTTTATAATGCGGTGGAAATTAATGATGATGACGGTAACGGAAATGGTATTATGGAAACATCAGAGTCAATTTTAGGAACCCTCATCGTTGAAAACGTTGGTGTTGAAGAAGGCGAAAATGTAGAAGTTACCATCACCAGTGCAGATGAATACATTACCATCACGGATGATTATGAAGATTATGGAAATATTGCCGCAGGTGCTACAGCCACTGTTACTGATGGCTTTGCCTGGGATGTAGCAGATGATATTCCGGATATGCATCAAGTGATTTTTGAAATGAATGCAACCAACGGTACCGATACCTGGACGACATTCTTTAGTGTTCAGGGCCATGGTCCGAATCTTGAAGTTGGAACCATGACCATTGATGATGCCGCTGGCAACGGAAATGGAAGACTGGATGCCGGTGAAGAAGCTACCATTATCATCGAAACATCAAATTCAGGTTCCTATGAGGCTATGGGTGCCATCGGTTCATTGAGCATCCCCAGTCCATATATCACCATTACAAACAGCACCTATGACTTTACAGTTTTGGGCACAGGTGCAACGGAGTATGCGGAGTTTGAAATTACAGTCGCAGATGCAGCACCTACAGGAACTACCGTCAGTATGACCTATGATATAACTTCAGGAGGTTATTCTGTGCAGGAGCCTTTCGCTGCCACCATTGGATTGATCGTGGAAGATTGGGAAACCGGAGATATGAGTCAGTATGAATGGGAAACCGGCGGCAATGGAAACTGGACCGTAACCAATGCACAGGCATACGAAGGGACCTACAGTGCTCAGTCGGGCACCATCAATCACAACCAAAGTTCATGGTTATCCCTGGAATATGATGTATTTGCCGATGGTGAAATTTCTTTTATGTACAAAGTTTCGTCTGAAAGCGGTTATGATTATCTGAGGTTTTACATTGATAATAATGAGATGGATGCATGGTCAGGAGAGCAAGGCTGGTCAGAAGCCGTTTATGATGTTACAGCCGGGCTTCATACCTTCAAGTGGCAGTACGATAAAGATGGAAGTGTGTCCACTGGTTCTGACCGGGGATGGGTTGATTTTATCATCATGCCTCCTCCGCCGGTAACGACTGCTTATGCGGGACCGGATGCCGTTTCATGTGGAACTGATGCTTTTGAAACACAGGGAGGAGCCACCCTTTACAATATTGTTAACTGGATGTCGTCGGGAAGTGGAACTTTTGAAAACCAGCAAAGCCTGGAGGCGGTTTATCACCCCAGTACCCAGGATGTTGAAAACGGATCGGTTATGCTCTCCTTAACTGCATATTATACTGGTGGCACCCAGATCGAGGATGAAATGGAATTGACCATCAATCAGCCTCCCGTTGCTTTTGCCGGAGAGGATCACACAGTGAATCCGGGAAACTCTTATACCATCAGTGATGCGTCTGCTGAAAATTATACCAGTGTTCTATGGACAACCAGTGGTGATGGAACCTTTGATGATGCATCCCTTGTTAATCCATCGTATACGCCCGGAACAAATGACATCACTGCCGGGGAAGTTGGTCTTACCATGATGGCTATCGGTAACTTACCTTGCGGTGAAGTTGAAGACGATATGTTACTGACGATTGGAACCACAACGGGTATAATCGAAAAAGATGGTTATCAGGTCGCTCTATTCCCGAATCCGAACAGTGGAAAATTCACACTGGAACTGAATGGGAAACAATCCGAATCAGTAAGCATTCATATTTACAATGCCTTAGGTGATGCCGTTTACACTTTGGAAAATATTGAATTGAATGGTCATTACCTGAATGAATTCTTACTGGATGTTGATCCGGGGATGTATTACATTCGTGTTGAGGGCCAGAATATCCTGATCAATGAAAAGATCATGATACAGAAATAAATAAGTTAAAACAACAGTAAAATGTGGGTGTTTCGCCAGGCGATACACCCACTTTTCTTTGAAATTTCTTATTTAGATTCTTAATAAATTACATATTTGAATAATTCTCTTCTAATTATTTTTAAATTTGCTATGAAATGTAAAAGTCTTTAATCCCAAATAATTAACAATATGAAACGTATATTACTTTCTTTTTTGTCGCTAATAATAGCAGGATTTGCTCTTATTGCGCAGCAGGTACCTCGTGACAAGGTGGTTCTGGAAATATTAACGGATGCCGTTGGTTGACCTTACTGTCCAAGCGCAGCATTAGGAGCTGCTGACTTGATAGCAAACGGCTATGATGTTGCCGTAATTGAAGACCATGTTGCTACAAATCCATTTCAGAATGTTTATTCACTAGCCAGACATAGTTATTATGGTGGTGGTGGAGTGCCCAACGCATGGTTTGATGGTGTTACAAATTCTTTAGGAGGAATATCAGGTGGTAATATGTATTCATATTATTTGCCGAAATATAATCAAAGAATTGCAGTGCCTTCTAATTTTACCATTGCTATGAATGGATTTAATGACGGTCTTGATTTTACTATTTTGGTAACCGTTGAAAATGTTGAACCCTATGCAGGAAATAATCTTGTGTTGCAATTTACTTTAACTGAATCACACATTCCACATAGTTGGGGTAGCCTCACTGAAGTAAACCATGTGAACCGGTTCATGGCCCCTGATCAGTTTGGAACAGCCCTTGATTTTTCGGGTAATGCAACACAAGCTGTTGAATTAGATTTCTCAGCAGATCCTAGCTGGGTTATTGAGAATTGTGAATTGGTTGCTTTCGTTCAGGATAATGATACCAAAGAAATTCTTCAAGGGTTTAAAGTTGCTGTTCCTGACCTGATGCCCATGTTTTTTGACAATGCCAATTGTTTAGACATTAGCATGGTACCTGTTACCAATTGTACAGGTGAAGTTGCCCCGAGGGTTGCCATTTCCAATGGAGGAGCTTCTAATCTTACCAGCTTAGAGATCAATTACCAGGTTAATGAGGAAACACTGAATACCTTTAACTGGTCAGGAGATCTTGGGTATGGTGAAATGGAAGAAGTTGATTTACCGGCTGTGCCATTCGACATTATGGATGAAAACGACCTGGTGATCTATACAACCAATCCCAATGGTAATCCGGATGAAGATCCGATGAATGATACAACTTATACTTCATTTAATTCTGCTGTTGATGCAATTCCTGATATTCAACTTTATTTAAAATTGGATGATAATCCGGAAGAAATTTCCTGGGAATTGCAAAATTCATCAGGAGATGTGCTTTATTCAGGAGGTTCTTACACACAACCACAGGCCTTTATTCAGGAAACTTTAGAACTTACTGAAGACGACTGTTATACTTTCTATATTTTTGATGAAGGTGGTGACGGTCTTGCCAGCCCTGGATTCTTCAGGCTTATGGATGGCAACTTCGATCTGATTTATGAAAACGAAGATTTTTCTACTGAAAGTGAACTTGTTCAGTTTGCCATTGATCTGGTTGGAATTGAGAACCCGGAAGCGTCCGATGCATTCAATGTATTCCCCAATCCTTTCCATGATTATACCAACATCAATTTTTCGGTGAATCAACCAACTGATGTTGAAGTGATCGTTTATAATATGATTGGAAAGTGTGTATTTGATTCGGGCTTAAAATCATACAATGCTGGTGATCACACTGTCACCATCAATGGGGCTGACCTGAACAAGGGTATTTATTTTGTTACCTTGAAACAAGGTAATGAAGTATTTACACGCAAAGTAACGCTTCATTAAGGTTTTGTTAATAATAGAAAAAAGACGGCATCATGAAAAATGCCGTCTTTTTTTATATCAATTTTTTTATTCTCGATTTTTGAACAATTAAACTTCTCGTGGAGGTTCTGTTAAGTCATTCGCCGTAAAAACAACTATTTTAGGAATAACATTGTCTTCCATTCTAGTAACATCTTTAGCAAATAAATATATAAGGGTATTCAATACAACAAATCAATGAAAAAATTTTTACTTTTAACAGGACTGGCCTTATGTTTTATGGTTATATCGGCCACTGCTGGTATAGTTGAAAAAACATACCAATTTAAAAATTATTCCATCATTCAAGCGGCTTCTTATCAGATGATTCATTTTGAAGGACTGTTGCTGACGGGAAAAACGGGTGAACCAACATTGCCTTATCAAGATATCAGATTGATGCTTGCCCCCGGCGAAGAAGCCGTTGGTATTGAATTTTTGGGTGAGGATGAAGTCAATATACCCGGGACTTATACCCTGTATCCGCAACAATCCTCCCTACCGCTTTCTATCAAAGGAGATGGTGTATTTCAGAAAAATCAGGCCCTTTATACTTCGAATGCAATCTATCCGAACCAATCAACGGGGATAATTAAAACCGGTTACATGAATGGCTATGCAATTGCCATGTCAACATTTACTCCACTCAAATATAATCCGGCTACGGGACAGGTTTCTTTTTATAAAACAGTGAAGATCAGAATTACGACCCAGCCAGCCGTGCAGTCAGAACAGGCATTGGAAAACCTGTCCTCTTCTACGGTGATCAATGCAAGGGTTCAGCGTTTTATACAAAATATGCCAATGATGAAGCTTTATGCTTCTGCCAAAAAAAGTGGTAATGAATACCAGATGCTTATTGTTACACCGGCCCAGTTTGAAAATGAATTTCAGGAAATCATCGATCTTTATTTGCCACGGGGAATTGTTGCACAGGTGACAACCATTGAAAACATCAGTGCTACAGGAAGCGGGCAGGATCTGGCGGAGAAAATCCGCAATTATATCATTCAGGAGTACCAGGATAACGGTGTTGAATATGTGTTACTTGGTGGTGATGTGGAGCATGTTCCTTATCGTGGTTTTTATTGTTATGTGCAATCCGGCTCAGGATATGAGGACAATAACATTCCTGCAGACCTCTATTATTCTGCCCTCGATGGAACCTGGAACGATGACAACGATAATCGTTGGGGTGAAATCGGAGAAGATGACTTATTGCCCGAAATTGCGGTTGGACGGTTTTCTTTCAGTAATCTTTCGGAACTGGAGAATATGATCCACAAAACAGTTTCATATCAGGACAATCCAGTACTGGGCGAATTCAATGATGTCACCCTTGCTGGAGAATGGCTCTATTCGAATCCGACTACCTATGGATCTGACTACCTTGAATTATTAATTGGTTATCAAAATGAAAACGGTTACGAAACCTGGGGAATTCCTGAATCTTACAATTTTCATAAACTATACGAATCCACAGGCTCCTGGAGTGCCAGTGACCTGAGGTCTGAGATCAATTCCGGACGACAATTTGTCCACCATGTCGGACATGCCAATTCAACCTATGTAGCTTATATGTATAACTCTGATATAACCAATGCCAACTTTTCCGGTGCAAATGGGATCGATCACAATTATACTTTTTTCCTCTCGCACGGATGTATTTGCGGTGCTTTTGATGACAGCGATTGCATCATGGAAAAAATGGCCAGCATCGATAATTTTGCCGTCGGGGTCATTGGGAACTCAAGGTATGGCTGGTTCAATGAGGGGCAGACCGAAGGTCCGGGTGCCCACCTCAACCGTGAAATGGTAGATGCCATGTACCATGAAAAGATGCAACATCTGGGAGCAGCATTTGTGGAAATGAAAATACAAACGGCACCCTGGGTTACCGCTCCTGGACAATGGGAAGAAGGCGCCCTGAGATGGAACTTTTACGATATCAATATTTTGGGGGATCCTGCCGTGAGTGTTCTTACTGCTGAACCGATCTCTATTCAAACCAATTATCAAAACAGCATACCGATTGGCGTTACATCAACAGATGTAAATGTTTCTTCCGGTGGATCACCCATGGAAAATTTCATGTGTGCCATCATCCAAGACGGAATCATTTATGGCAGGGGTGTGACCGATGCTTCCGGGAATGTCACACTCAATATCGATCCGGTATTTTCTGAGGTTGGTGAGGCACAGCTTGTTGTATCAGGCTATAATTGTCTTCCTACTTCTTACGCCATTGATATCATTCCCAATGATGGAGCTTATGTGGTTTTTAGTTCATATGAAATTGATGACAGCCAGGGCAATGCCAATGGCCAACCTGATTTTGATGAATCGATTAATCTTGATCTTGAACTGGAGAACCTGGGTTCTGTAAATGCTGATAATGTGCAGGTGACATTAATTACCGCAGATCCCTTTATTACGATTACCGATGATACTGAAAACTATGGAACCATTTTAGCCAACAGTACCTTGAATATCGAAGATGCATTTGAATTTGAAATTGCTGATGATATTCCAGATCAGCATGAAGTTCAGTTTGAACTGGTAGCCAGTGGAGATGAAGTTTGGAATTCGAATTTCAGCATGTCAGTGAATGCTCCGGATCTTGCAATAGGAACACTTACAATAAATGACCTGGATGAGGGTAATGGTAATGGATTGCTGGATCCTGGTGAAACAGTAGAAGTCCAGGTTGAAATTATGAACAACGGACACTGTCCCTCGGAAAATACCCTTGCAACCCTTGCTTCGAATTGTTCATATCTGAGTATCCTTTCTGGAAGTTCAGACCTGGGTTCTGTTATCAATGGATCCATGGAAATGGCAATCTTCTCGGTGGAACTGGACGAGGGTGCACCCATTGGTTCAACGGTTGACCTGGGAGTTGATGTTGTTTCGGGCAATTACCAGGCCATGCAGATGTTCATGCTTCCTGTAGGTCTGATTGTTGAAGATTTTGAAACCGGTGATTTCACTGCTTATGGATGGGAGTTTGGTGGCAATGCTGACTGGACCATTACCAATGTGAATCCTTATGAAGGAAGCTTCTCGGCAAAATCCGGGGCAATTGCAGATCAAGAGGAATCAGAACTGATGATCACCATGGATGTTTCGGTAGAGGATGAAATATCATTCTTCCTGAAAGTTTCATCCGAAGATAGTTATGATTACTTAAGGTTTTATATCGATGATACCATGTTGGATGAATGGGCTGGCGAAGAAGGCTGGACCGAAGTCAGCTTTCCCGTTTCGGCAGGCGAGCATACTTTCAAATGGTCTTACGAAAAGGACTACAGCGTTTCGAGTGGTGATGACTGTGCCTGGATTGATTACATCACCTTTCCTGCTGCGACCGGTGCCGGAAACTTCCTGAGTATCATGGTGACCGCCAACCCAAATGAAATCTGTAGTGGCGAAAGTTCACAACTCAATGCACTGGCCAATGGCGGTAGTGGATCCTACACCTATGCCTGGGAGCCAATAACGGGTTTATCTAATCCTTCGATTGCAAATCCAACAGCAAGCCCCAATGCGACAACTACGTATACGGTAACAGTGGATGATGGTGATAATGTGGTTTCTGATGAAGTTACCCTTGTTGTTCATGAGGTTCCGGAAAATCCTGTAATTACAAATGAAGGAGATCATTTATTATCCAGTGCCTCCGAAGGAAACCAATGGTATGATTCCAATGGAGCGATTCCCGGTGCAACAGATCAAACCTATTACCCAGCTGTTACAGATGACTATTATGTTGTTGTTTCAAATGCTTTTGGATGTGAAAGTGACCCTTCCAATATGATCTATTTTGTCGTTACAGGAATTCAGAAAAATAATGCGGAATCCTTCAGTATTTTCCCCAATCCTTTTACAAGCCAATTTGCCCTGGAGTATTTATTACCCGAATCATCCCCGGTTAATATAACCCTGGTCAATAAACTGGGTCAGGTTGTGGATGTTCTGAAATCAAACAAAACAGAACAGGCTGGTTTCTACAGTTTGGTTTATAAAAACCGGGACCTCCGACCAGGAATATATTTTCTCAATATCCAAGCCGGTAATTTAAGTGTTTCAAAAAAATTAATTTTAACCAGATAACAGACTGAGCCGCTTTAGTCATGTTCAGTAAAAAATAAGTAATAAATCAAATAGCTATCACTATGAAAAAACATCTATTTTCCATCAGCATTCTTTTCTTTATTATTTCAATAGGGTTTGCTCAGAAAAGTTGGGTTGGTTTTACATCGGATCAACCACAGATGCCAACCATAATACTTGAGGAACAGAATGATCAGCATGTAATTCTGAATATCGATCTCACAGGAATGTATGTGAGTGAAGTAACCGAAAATGATCAGATTTTTCAACGGCTGGAATTATTTCCCGACTGGACAACAAAGGATGTTGGAAAGCCCGAGCTGCCGATGCTCAGTGAATTGATAGGAATTCCCGACAATAAAATGGTAAAAGTCAAGGTCCTGGAGCAGGAAACAACCAAACTCGATAATTATCACATTTATCCGTTTCAAACACCTACCACTGATAATCCTGGCGGTTTCGATCATTCATTTGTTATGGATGAAGATTTTTATGGATTGTCAAGAAACTATCCCGGCAGGCAGGTTCAGGTTGAAGGCACTGGTATTTGGAGAGATGTAAAAATTACCAATCTCCACATTGTTCCATTTACCTATAATCCGGTAGAAAAAGATCTGGTGGTTACCACACATTTAAAAGTTGAAATTGAATTTTATGGCAATGATCCGGATTTTACTTTCAGCAGAAATAAACATGTAGCGCCTAAATTTTATCGGATGTATGAGGCTGCCATTCCCAATTTTGAGTCATTGGATTTTACAATGAATTTCTTAAGCAACAGCGATATCAAATACCTGGTAATTACCAACACTGAAGCGTTGGCATCTATTCAGCCCCTGGTTGATTGGAAAAACCAGCAAGGATTCAGGGTTGAGGTTAAAACGATGACCACAGGGTTTAATACACCGCAGGAATTTAAAGATTACGTTAGTACCCTGTATGCTGATGATAACCTTGAGTATGTTCTCATGGTTGGTGATGCTTATCCCAATGGTGGTAACAGCGGTGGCCCCAATGATGTTCCTATGTATTGGTGGGCTCCAGGTGGTGAGGACCCGTCTTATTCTGATAGTTGGTATACTTGTCTGGATGGTCCGGATGATCATTATGCCGATTTGGCCATTGGTCGATTTGTTTATGATAATCTTGATGAGCTGGAATTACAGGTTCAAAAAACACTGGATCACTATATGGCTCCTGATGCCAGTTCCAATTGGGCGGAAAACACCATCTTGATAGCGCATCAAGAACAGTATCCGGGGAAATACACACAGTGTTGTGAAGAAATCAGGACATACCCTTATCCTTTGCAGGCTCCCATTTTTGAAGCGGCTTATGGTGGAGCCGGATATACCAATACACAGGTTGTTGATTATGTTAATGCCAACTCTTGTGGTATTTTCAATTACCGTGGCCATGGCAGTGCAACAGAATTGTGGGAATGGTGCCCACAGGGCAGTTTTACTGCGCAGCATGTCAATCAATTGACCAACGATGACAGATTGTTCGTGTTCTTTGATGTTTGTTGTGATAATATGGATATTGTAGCACATGCTGGTGATTGCTTGTGCGAATCTTTTATGAAATCACCAGTCGCTTCTGTGGCTGCCAATGGAGCGATCATACCATCCTATACCATCCCAAATCATGATTATGATAAAGAAATGTACAAGGCTGTTTTTGAAGAAGGAATTTATAACATCGGATATGTTACCAATTTTGCGAATATAACGGTATTGAATGTGCATGGAACCATTGGCAGATCGAATGTCAGGACATATCTTTGGCTGGGAGATGCATCTATTGAGCCATGGACTCTTCAGCCCGCAAACATGTCAGTCATTCATGATGATCAACTATTCCTTGGACTGACAACCTATTCGGTTACAGTTAGTGGAACAGGTGGCCCACTGGAAAATGCCATGGTTTGTATGTCAAACGATGACCAGTCATTATACGGGGTGGCTTACACGGATGCCAGTGGTTATGCTGAAATTGTTTTCGATGATGCTGTTGCTGATCCAGGCACTGCAAAATTGACCGTATCTGCACATAATCATTTACCCTACCAGGCAGATATTTCAGTAATTCCGCAAGAAGGGCCCTATGTTATAAGGGAATCATATGAGTTGGATGATGAAGTTGGCGGTAATAACGACGGCATGATGGATTATGGTGAGTCCATATTGATGACCCTCTTCGTAAAAAATGTCGGGATTTCCATGGCCAGTGATGTCACTGTTACACTTTCTACCAGTGATCCTTATATAACATTTACGGATAATACGGAACTTTATGGTGATATTGAACCGGAAGAAATTGTTTCGGTAGAAGCTGGATTTGCTTTTGATGTAGCCAATGATATGCCCGACGGACATTATGCGATCATTGATGTTGAAGCAAATGGAAGTGGTGATGAAATCTGGAACAGTTCTTTCACCATTGAAGGCCATGCCCCTTTGCTTGAGTTGGGAGAGGTTCTGATTCAAGATCCTACAGGAAATGGCAATGGGAAAATCGATCCGGGTGAAACCGTAGATCTGGTTGCTTCTATTGAGAACAATGGATCATCTGATGCATTCAATGTTTTAGCTGAATTATCGGCGGCCGATCCTTTCCTCACAATCAATTCATATCAATTTACAGTTGGTGATATCGGTGGATTATCATCAGCGACAGGCACCTTTAATGTTACAGCCTCAGTAACAACCCCGGCAGGTCATGTGGTCGATTTTACAGTCGATCTTGTCGCAGACCTGGGCATTGCAGCCAACGGCACTTTCAATGCTGTTATTGGCCAAATTCCGGTATTGATTTTGGATCTCGATGGTAATGGTAATTCTTCTCCTGCAATGGAGGCTGCACTTGCCGATATGGATGTTGCTTATGAATTAACGTCTGCATTTCCTGATGATCTAAATTTATATTCTACCCTTTTTATTTGCCTGGGTATATACTCCAGCAACCATATGCTTTCAGCAACGGAGGGTCAGGATCTTGCAGATTATCTGAACAGTGGTGGAAATTTATACATGGAGGGTGGTGATACCTGGTATTATGACGCCTCTACGGCAGTCCATCCTATGTTTAATATCAACGGCACCTCTGATGGAGGAAGTGACCTGAGCACCCTTGAGGGACAGACAGGAACCTTTACAGAAGATATGTCATTTGCCTATTCGGGTGATAATAGTTGGATTGATCATATAGAACCCATTGCCCCGGCTTACAATATTTTTGAAAATCTATCCCCCTCCTATGGAACTGGAATTGCATACGATGCGGGAAGCTATAAAACCATTGGTGCATCGCATGAGTTCGGTGGACTTACAGATGGTGCCTCTCCTTCAACCAAAGCGGAATTGATGGGGAAATACCTTGAATTTTTTGGCATGTCCTCAACACTTCAAGCTTTATTTGTAGCCGACGAAACGGAAATTTGCACCAATGAAGTTGTTGAGTTTCTTGATCAATCTTCAGGTAGCGCCATTTCCTGGCTGTGGACTTTTGAGGGAGGAACCCCTTCCACATCAACATTCCAAAATCCCTCTGTGGCCTATTTTAACCCTGGCGTTTTTGATGTTACCCTTGAAGTAAGTGACGGCAACGAAACCGTTTCATTTACTTTAAATGACTATATAACAGTTCTCTCAGCACCAGGCCAGGCTGCCACACCCGCAGGAGAGGAAAATATTTGCATTAACAATATTGTTGAGCCAACACCGTATACCACTACTGGCGCAGTAGATGCTGACTCCTATATATGGGAGCTTTCTCCTGCAGATGCCGGAACCATATCAGGCGATGGATTGACAGCCCTGGTAGAATGGACCGATATGTGGGAAGGAGTAGCTGCCATTAAAGTGAAAGGTGTGAATGATTGTGGAGAGGGTGTATTTTCTGATAACATCGAAGTTGTTGTTGAAATTTGTACCGGCATCGATGAGCTGAATTTGAAAAATACATTATCCATCTTCCCCAATCCTACCAGCGGCAAAATAAACATTACGTTTAATTCAAAACTGGGTGCTTTGGAAATAGGCATTTTCAATTTAATGAATAAAAAAGTAAAAGAAGAGCAGCTGGAAATTGAAAAAGGTACGAGCGTGTCTTTAGATTTATCTGGTCTTAACAAAGGGGTCTATTTCATTAGAATGAATACTACCGGATCTGAAAGAATAGAAAAACTTATCATACAATAAATCGAACAACGAATATTAGCAGGCAGCATGTCAAGCTGCCTGCTTTTTTTATATGGCAGACAACGTTTATCAAAAACAAAATGTCCTCATAATTAAACAGAAATGAGGAATTAGCGTTTTAAAAGAATCTTATCCTCCTGTAGATAGTAATCATTAATGCATACTAATACATATCTAAACATGAAACACATACAACGCGTGGCTGTGATGATTCTCATTGCGGCTTTTTTCTCTGGAATTGGTTTTGCACAAAAGCAAAATTTTCCATCCAAACTCAAGGACGGGCAAAATGAAATGATCGATACCCGCATTGATAATATGGGCTACTGGACAAAATTGGCTGAAAAGGGTCTTGTGCCGGTAAATCCATCTATACCGATAGCTCCGGCTGAATACACCGGTAGTCAGATCAACGCCAAGAGCGTAAAAGGAGTGATGGAAGACTCCCCGGACGTACCCGTCACAGATGCAACCAATGTTACCGAATCGGAAAACTCTGTATTTATCGATCCGACCGACAGTGAGTTCATTCTTAATTCAAACAATTCAACCTCCTGGAGTGGAAGTACAGTGGGAACCCTTTACGGCGCTAATTATTTCATGTCTGAAGATGCCGGTTTAACCTGGGGTGGATCACCTCAAGGGGCTGGGGGAGGAAATTCTGGAGACCCTACTACGGCTATATCACTGGATGGTACCAGGATGTATATTAATTTTATCAGCAGCAATGGTGGGCAGGGTGTTGCTCGTTCAACAGATGGTGGCTTAACCTGGCAAACCTCACAATGTGGTACACCCCCCGGAGGCTGGAATATCCTGGATAAAAACCATATGTGGATTGACAATGGTCCATCCAGTCCTTATGAAGGAAATCTTTATGTGGCCTGGACAGCATTTGGTAATGCAAACAATAACGACATTGAGCTGGTGAGATCCACCGATGGTGGCGTTAACTGGTCATCTCATATGAATATTAGTTCAGCTGTAAATGCAGGTAGTCATAACCAAGGTGTGAACATTCAGACGGGACCAAACGGAGAGGTATATGCTACATGGACCATTTACGACTCATGGCCGCAAGACGAAAAGGCACTTGGATTTGCCCGCTCTTACGATGGAGGTGCTACATTTGAGCCTGCTTATCGCATCATTGATAACATCCGTGGAATCCGAAATTCTGAAGTGGGTAAAAATCATCGGGTGAATTCCTTTCCGGTTATGGCTGTAGATATCAGTGGAGGACAATACAATGGCAACATTTACGTGGTTTGGACAAACATAGGAGTACCAGGTGTTAATGCTGGAAGTGATGCCGATGTTTATATGATCAAATCTGAAGATGGCGGTGATAACTGGTCAGATCCCATTCGTTTGAACCAGGATCCGATCAACCAGGGTAAAAAGCATTATTTGCCCTGGATCACCTGTGATCCTGAAAACGGCATCTTAAGTGCGGTTTGGTATGATGACCGGAATGTTGGAACCAGTCAGTGTGAAGTATTTTGTGCTAACTCATTCGATGGCGGCGAAACCTGGGAAGATTTCAAGGTTTCTGATGTAGCATTTACACCTTCCGCCATTCCCGGTCTGGCCGGTGGCTACATGGGTGACTATCTCGGTATCCAGGCCAGGGGCAGCATGGTTTACCCGGTTTGGACCGACAATCGGGATGGTTTGTATATGACCTATACATCACCGTATGTAACCAATAACCTTCCCAAACCTGAAAACCTTGTGATTGCCCTTGATGATGAAACAGGTACAACGCAATTAACGTGGGAATATAATGGAGAAGACTTTTTGTATTTTAATGTTTACCGCGATGCAACTCTACTCGGAACAACAACCGACCTCGAATATATGGATAACCTCCCCGATTATGGGGTATACAACTACAGCGTTACAGCCATGCATGATGATGGAGAGTCTGTAGCAGCTTCGGGAACCATTCAATGGGGGAATCCACAGATTGCTGTAGATCCTGAGCAAGTCACCGCTTTCCTTACACCCGGTGAATCGACAACCAAGGCCTTTTTAATTGAAAATGTTGGAGAATTACCCCTTGACTTTTCCCTCGTCACTTCGGTCACATCCGGCAAGGGAACACAAAATTATTGTGATGCCAGTGGTGGTTGTGATGAATACATTGCCCAGGTCATTTTTGGGGATATTGACAACTCTTCATCCTGCGATGAATATGGTGATTATACCGATATGTCCACAACTGTGAATGCCGGAGAGGCTTATGATATTACCATAGTGAACGGGAATGTTTATTCTTCTGATGATCTTGGAATCTGGATTGACTGGAACCAGGATGACGATTTTGAGGATGCAGGAGAAAATGTGGTTTGTGAAGGTGACAATGGTGGTGAAGGAACATTTACCATCAATATTCCTGATGATGCGCTCGCTGGAGAAACAACCATGCGTATCCGGATCAAATGGTCGGGATCGGATTGTGGCAGCCCCTGCGGAACAACAACCTATGGTGAGGTGGAGGATTACACCATCAATGTCCTGGGTTGGATACAGGTTGAGCCAACAGAGGGAACGGTTGAAGCGGGTGAAAGTGAGAATATATTTGTTCACCTTGATGCAGCTGACCTGACAGCTGGCACTTATTCCGCCGAGATCAATATTGCAAGCAATGATCCTGCACTCAATAATGTAATGGTTCCTGTTTCATTGTTGGTGGGTGAAGATGTTTTACAAGCTGTCGCAACCGGTGATCCACTTAGTATTTGCGAGGGGGAATCATCACAACTTGATATTGCAGCGGATGGTGGAAGTGGTACTTATGCCTATACCTGGGAACCCACAGAAGGATTGAGCGACCCCAATATTGCCAACCCGGTGGCTTCACCTGATTCAACAATAACCTATACGGTATCTGTTAATGATGGCTTTTCAACAGTGACCGATGAGGTTACCATAACAGTCGATCCATTGCCTGAACTGGCTTCTATTCCTGTAGGCACCACGGATCTTTGCATGGATAGCCCCAATACAACTTATACAACCGATGGAGCTGTGGGTGCAACATCTCACCTCTGGACACTGGAACCTGCAGAAGCCGGTGTCATCACCGGTGGTGGAGATGTAGGTATCGTTGACTGGGACAGCGAATTTACCGGTACAGCGACCATTTGGGTTGTGGGTATCAATGATTGCGGAGAAGGCGAACCTTCAGAAGCCCTCGAAGTGACCATTCACGAGATACCATCTGTAACACTCGAACCTTTTACCAAGGTATACGATAATATGCCTGCCTTTGAACTCTCCGGTGGTTTGCCCGAAGGTGGTGTTTACAGCGGAACAGGTGTTGATAACGGCATGTTTGATCCGGCTGTTGCAGGCGAAGGATTTCATACCATCACCTATACCTATATCACTGAGTTTGGATGTGAAAATACAGCCGAACAAACCATCGAAGTGGAACATGTGAGTGGTATCAGTGATTATGTAAATGGGGTCAGACTGGATATTTTCCCGAATCCCAATACCGGTGTATTCACCATTAACCTGAATGTGAAAAAACCGGAAAACGCCAAACTAACCATATTGAATAATCAGGGAGTTGAAATAATTCGTGAAGAGATTGAATTGATTGACGCCTACTCGAAACAATTCAATTTTTCGGAACTTTCTGAAGGTTTGTATTTTATTTATATTCAAACAAATGAAGCTTCACTTTTGAAGAAGATTGTTGTTAGCAAATAGCCAAATCAATGGCACGATTAAAATGAAATCAATCAACCCGGCTTCGGCCGGGTTTTTTTTATCCATTTTTAGATTGAGTCGTTTGAGTATGCAACTTTTAATAATGATGAAATGTCAATTAATCATATCGAAGGGATAATAAGGATTGATAGAACAAAGAAGCACCCTGCCATTTCAGAAACACTGGCAATAAATGCAGATAAATTTTGCATAATTGCCAGATTTTTTGATATTTGCGCAACAAAAAAATGATTTCCAGATAATAAAACACAATCTACAATATAATTTCAAACTAAATATTTAATACATGAAAAAGCTTTTACGATCTTTTTTAGTTACCCTAAGAGTACTTTCAGTATTGCTTGGGATATCCTTAATTATTCATGCCGGTGCCTTTGCAGAGGAATTCAGGTATGGAGACAGCTGGTCAAAAGCCGGTTATTCTTTGAATACACAAACCCGGTCGAATGTTGTCGTGAATTATTCCATTGCTTCTTTCTCCCTGGAGGACATTCTGATAAATGGTGAATCAATGATAGATGTTCAGCTTCCCGGTGAGTTTTTATTCAACGATGAAGGTGCGCCAAACCTTCCTGGATCAGGCCGTTATATTGCTGTGCCCCAGGGAGCAACGGCCTCTGTGAGAATTGTAAATTACAGGACGGAAACTTTTAAAAATGTCAACATTGCCCCTGCTCCGAGGATTCCGTGGGAAACCGAAGTAGGACCACTGGACTATGCCAAGGATTTAACCATTTATAATACGGATAAATTCTACCCGGAAAATCCGGTGAAAATTTCTGACCCTGATGTCATTCGTGGCATTGATGTGGTCATGCTGGGTGTTACGCCCTTTCAATATAATCCGGTAACCAGGGAATTACTGGTTTACAGGGATATTGAAATTGAGGTGATCTTTGATGGCGGTACCGATCAATTTGGCGATGATCGCCTCCGCAGCCGTTGGTGGGATCCCATCCTGTCGGATGTGCTGCTTAACTACGAATCATTGCCGAAGCCCGATTATAATCAATCATTCCAGGCAACCGAAGATATGGGTTGTGAGTACCTGATTGTCACCCCCACCAATCCGGAATTTCTGCAATGGGCCGATTCCATCAAACAATTCAGAACACTTCAGGGTATCAGCACCGATGTTATGACTGTTGAGGATTGTGGAGGTAACAATGTGAACACACTTGAAACCTTTTTTAACAATGCTTACAATACATGGGATGTCGTTCCTTCTGCCGTTCTGATTCTTGGTGACTATGGCACCAACTCGGCTACCAGCATTACATCTCCCATCTGGAATAACTACTGTGTTTCAGATAATATCTGGGCCGACGTTACAGGTAATAGCATGCCCGATATCATCTTCGCCAGGATGACTGCTCAAAACGCTGCTCAACTGGAAGTGATGGTCACCAAATTCCTGGATTATGAGCGCACGCCACCAACTGATCCTGATTTTTATAATCATCCCATTTCTGCTCTTGGCTTTCAGACAGAACGTTGGTTCCAGATCTGCTCAGAGACCGTTGCCGGATTCTGGGAAAGTACAATGGGCAAGGAAACTGTTCGTGTGAACAAAACCTATATTGGTAATCCACTATCAGATCCCTGGTCAACAGCGACCAATACTTCAACCGTGTTAAATTATTTCGGTCCCAATGGCCTGGGTTACATCCCTGCAACACCGGGACAGGTCAACTGTACCTGGAACGGAACGGCACAAAATGTGGTCAATGCGATCAATGCCGGATCCTTTATGTTGCAGCACCGTGATCACGGATTTGAACAAGGGTGGGGTGAACCAGCTTTTACCAGCAGCAACATCAACAGCCTGACCAATACAGATTTGATCTTTGTTTGGTCTATCAACTGTTTGACCGGAAAATACAATTATAGTTCTGAAGTGTTTTCTGAAAAATTCCATCGCTATACTTATAATGGACAAAATTCAGGGGCCCTGGCAATCAATGCAGCATCTGAAGTTTCCTATTCTTTTGTGAATGACACCTATGTCTGGGGTGCCTATGATAACATGTGGCCCAACTTTATGCCTACATATGGCTCTGAAGTTGATGAGCGTGGTTTATTGCCTGCATTTGCCCAGGCTGCCGGAAAATATTTCTTACAGGCTTCCAACTGGCCTTACAATACCAACAATAAGGAGGTTACCTATAATCTGTTCCATCATCATGGTGATGCCTTTACTGTAGTATATTCAGAAGTTCCCATGAACCTGAACGTTACCCACAATCCAATTTTGTATGCGGGTGTTACCAGTTTTGATGTTTCTGCTAACGAAGGGGCCTTTATTGCATTGACCGTAAACGGCGAAATCATTGGAACGGCTGAAGGAACAGGAGCCCCTGTTTCCATTACCATTCCCGGTCAGGTGCCTCCTGATCAAATGGTGGTTACGATTACCAAACAAAATTATTACCGTTATTCTGCCAATGTAGAAGTGATTCCTCCAACCGGACCTTATGTGGTGAGAGAATCTTACACCATCAATGACAATACAGGTGGGAACGGCGACGGAATGATGGATTACGGTGAATCCAATATGCTTTCATTAACGGTTGAAAATGTGGGTGTTCAGCAGGCAGAAAATGTTGAAGTTAACCTTGCTACAACAGACGAGTTCATTACCATTACCGATGGAACCGAAACCTATGGCAACATTGCTGCCGGTGCAACCTTATCGGTATCAGACGGATTTGCCTATGATGTAGCCAACGATATTCCTGACGGACATCAGGCTTCGTTTGAAGTAACCGCAACCGATGGAACCGATACCTGGGTAAGCTATTTCACCATTGATGGTCATGCTCCGGTTCTGGAGTTTGTTAATTTTGAAATTGATGATGCCAGCGGTAATAACAATGGCAAAATCGATCCAGGAGAAACCGTGGATATTACCATAGAAATTGAAAATTCAGGATCCTCTGAAGCCTTTAATATTGACGGTGAAATTTCTGTTATAGATCCTTATTTATCTGTTACTGCAGGTACTGGAGATTTTGGTGATCTTACCGGAGGTTCAACAGCTACTGCTGTTTTTAGCGTTGCTGCAGATGAATCAACACCTGCCGGCCACCTGGTGACCATCGAATTTGACATGGAAGCCGATCTTAATATCATAGGTTCGGGTGAATTTGATGTGGTCATTGGACAAATCCCGGTTATGATCCTCAACCTCGATGGAAATAATAATTCAGCTCCTGGCATGGAAGCAGCACTTGCTGATATGGATGTAGCCTATGAAGTGCTCAATGCCTTTCCTCCCGACCTGAACTTGTACTCTACCATTTTTGTATGTCTTGGAATCTATTCCGATAACCATGTCCTTTCATCCAGTGAGGGTCAGGCGCTGGCCGATTATCTGGATGCAGGAGGAAACCTTTATATGGAAGGTGGCGACACCTGGTATTATGATGCACAAACAGCAGTTCATGGTATGTTTAATATCAATGGTATTGCCGATGGATCCGGCGACATGGGAACAGTTCTTGGTCAGTCGGGAACTTTCACCGAAGGTATGACTTTTAGTTATGGTGGTGATAATAGCTGGATGGATCGCCTGGAGCCCATTGGTGCAGCAGAAACCGTTCTGAAAAATCAGTCACCATCCTATGCAACAGCCATTGCTTATGCTGAGGGCAGTTACAATACCATTGGAGCATCGCATGAGTTCGGTGGTTTGAGTGATGGATCATCTCCCAGTACAAAAGCAGAACTGATGGAGGCTTATCTCGATTTCTTTGGCATGTCCATGTCGATTCAAGCCATGTTTTCATCTAATGTGACCGAAGTATGTGTAGGCGGTATTGTTGAATATTACGATGAATCGAGCAACAGTGCAACCAGTTGGGACTGGACCTTTGAAGGTGGCTCCCCCGCAACATCATCGGCCCAGAATCCGCAGGTAATGTATGCCAATCCCGGAACTTATGATGTTACACTCGAGGTATCCGACGGCGTTGAAACTGTTTCTATCACAATGGAAAACTACATTTCAGTACTTGATGCTCCTGGCCAGGCTGCAACACCTGAAGGAGATGAAGAGATCTGTACCAATACCATTCTGACTACCGACTATACCACAACGGGCGCTAGTGATGCTGATTCTTACATTTGGGAAATTTCACCTGCTGATGCAGGAACCATCAGTGGCGATGATATGACCGGTACAGTTGAGTGGACGGAAAACTGGGAAGGTATGGCGTATATATCTGTGAAAGGTATAAACGATTGCGGCGAAGGTGATTTCTCAGAAGAGTTTGAAGTTATGTGTTCCATTTGCACCGGCATCGACGAATTGGCTGGTATCGAAGGCGTAAAGATTTATCCGAATCCTTCAACAGGTCAGTTTACGATTCGTTTCGGGCAGGACATCGGCATTACCCACGTTCAGGTTGTAAACCTGTTAAGTGAGGTGGTTTATTCCGCAGAAACTGAAACATCAAACGGAAACATCCTTGAAGTCAATTTGCAGGATTTTGCCAATGGTGTTTATTTCGTGAAACTAAAAAACAATACCACTGAGAGCATCCAAAAGATTGTGATCAGATAATCTTTGGTATTTAAAACCAACTCATTATGAAAATTGCGTAATTTTAATCAAATGATTAAGATTGCGCAATTTTCATTAATTTTACAATCTCAAATTTATAAATAAACGAACATGAAAATTAATTTACGATTATCAGCATTATCATTGATTTTAGCTGTTGTGCTGATACATACCAATGTTCAGGGACAGAAATCCAATTCCGGAATCAAAACAGAAACCATTGAAGATTTCGAAACCGGAGACTTCTCCCAGTTCGATTGGCAACTGACCGGTACCTCCGACTGGTTTGTCACTGATAACAGTCCTTATGAGGGGACCTATTGTGCGCAATCAGGACTCATAACACATAACCAATCCACTGCCCTGGAATTGCAATATGATGTATATGCTGAAGATGTCTTATCTTTCTGGTTCCGAGTATCCTCAGAAAGCGGCTATGATTATCTTCGTTTTTATGTTGATGGTGTAGAAATAGACCAATGGGCTGGTGAAGAACCCTGGCAAATATTTGAGTACACCGTGCCGGTTGGAACCCATACTTTTAAATGGGAGTATGATAAGGACGGGAGTGTTTCTACTGGAGCAGATGCTTGCTGGATCGACTTCATTACCTTTCCACCCATGGAAATTGAAGCTTTATTCACTGCTGATACCACCGCTATTTGTTTAGGTGATGCAGTTCATTATTATGATCAGTCCATTGGACCTGTAACCGAGTGGAACTGGACCTTTGAGGGATCCACACCTCCCACTTCAACACAGCAAAACCCGGTTGTTGGATATGCCAATGTGGGTACTTTTGATGTATTGCTCGAGGTATCTGATGGTATTGAGACCTCATCACTTTATATGCCCAATTTTATGGAGGTTCAGATGGTATTGCAGTCTGCCAATACACCTTCGGGTATCAGTTTGCTTTGTGCCAGCTGGGGAAATTCAACCTATAATACAGCCCCGGTTAGCGGAGCATCTTCCTACAACTGGACCATTACACCGGAAGAAGCCGGAACCATCTCGGGCAATGGCAGTACCAATATAACCGTGGTTTGGGAGCCTGATTTCCTGGGAGCCGCTGATCTTGCAGTCGCCGGGGTAAATTATTGCGGGATCGGTGTTTATTCGACACCCCTGACCATTACCCGTTATCTACCCGATGTCAACCTCATTGTTCCTGCCTATGTCGCCATTTCAACACCCCCCTTTGAGCTTACCGGTGGTTCACCATCAGGCGGTACTTATTCCGGGCCAGGTGTAAGCAACGGAATCTTTGATCCTGCTGCTGCCGGATTGGGAGAACATACCATCACTTATACCTACACCGATGTTAACTTCTGTGCAAATACCGCAACCGACCTGCTTACGGTAACGCAATTTACAGGATATGAAAACATTGCCCAAAGCAGTGGTGTTCATGTATATCCAAATCCCGCAACCGGAATATTCACATTAAGACTCAATGACCTTACATCGCAAAAAGTTGACTTGAAGGTTTACAATGCCATGAGTAAGCTTGTATATCAAAAAGAAAGCATCCTGTTGACGGATGAACAAAGGTTCGTTATAAACCTGATGGAGCTTCCGGAGGGGATTTATTACCTCAGGATTTCAGGAAATGAACTGGATTCGGTTCAGAAGCTGATTCTTCATAAATAGAAAAATATTTTTTAAACCAAACCTGCAGTTAAATTTACTGCAGGTTTGTCATTTTACTGCAACCCATCTTTTCCTGAAAATGTCTTAACTTCACGTTCACCATACAACATCTATGATTATGAAAAAATCATTTGTATTTATCTCTGCCTTCATCCTGCTGAGTTTTTCATTTCTTCCGGTATTTTCTCAAAAAATTCAACCACCTCAAAGCTTTTCAGAGCTAACACCCCTTTCAAAAGAAGACTCTTTGAATCTGGTGAACCTGCCCGAGTTGAAATTGCCGGAATGGCTTAAAGGACCGAATGCCCTGACACTACCCCCCGTTGTGGATAATTCCACCAATATTTACTGGCGGCCTGTATTTGCTCAGGTAGCATTGGAGTGTGGTCAGGCCAGTGGGATTGGACTGGGATATACCTATGCCATTAACCGGCTCAGGAATTTGCCTTCCAATGTGCCCGAAAATCAATATGCTACTCACTTTACCTGGAATTTTGGAAATGGAGGAGAGGGTTGGTATGGCGTCAGCTACTTTCATAGTTTTGAGATTGTCAAAACACTGGGAACACCCACCGTTACTACTTATGGCGGTATGTCTGCCGGAGGCGGATCACGCTGGATGAGCGGTTATGACAATTACTACGAATCCATGAAAAATCGGTTGTATGAAGTTTATCAAATAGATGTTTCGACAGAAGAAGGCATCATGACCGCCCGAAACTGGATCCACAATCACCTGGATGGATCTGAGGTAGGAGGTGTTGCTAATTTCTATACCAATGCACCTTATGGCATGTCGACTTTACCTCCGGGAACTCCGGAGGCCGGAAAATTTGTTGTGACCAGCTGGAGTTCAGCCAATCATGGTCTGACCATCGCAGGTTACCATGATTCAATTCGCTGGGATTATAACAATGATGGACAGTATACCAACAATATTGATATCAATGGAGATGGAAAGGTAACTGTCCGCGATTGGGAAATCGGTGGTTTCAAATTTGCCAATACATACAGTGGAGGGCCTTCTTTTGGCAACAATGGATTTTGTTACATGACCTATAAATCCTGCGCGGACCCTTATGGTGGAGGCGGTATCTGGAACAATGCGATTCATGTCATCTATGCCAAAGAAAATACTTCTCCCTTGCTAACTGCAAAAGTTTCCATTAAAGATGTTTGCCGAAATACATTGCGTGTCAGGGTTGGTGTAACTACGGATCTGACCTCAGAAACTCCGGAATATGCCCTTGGTTTCCCGGTGTTTGATTTTCAGGGAGCCTGTAAATACATGCAGGGAGGAACCACGGAAGATGATAAAACGATTGAATTTGGATTGGACCTGACCCCACTGATCAATTTTGTGGGCTCAGGAACCCCAGCCAGGTATTTCTTACTGGTGGATGAAGATGATCCAAACCTCTGGGGTATTGGAGAAATTGTTCAGTTTTCAATCATCGATTATACCGATGGAGTAAATGAAATTGATTGTGGCCTGAACAATGTGAACATTGTAAACAATGGCACCACAAAACTATGGGTGGATCACACTGTTGAGTTTGATAATGTGGTCATTGATATGGACAATCTTCCCCCGGCTACAGTTTATGAGCCCTATTCGGCGAGTGTTACAGCAACCGGTGGAACCATGCCTTACATATGGGATTTTGATAAGAATTTTACTGAATCACTTGGAACCACCGCTTTCCCTATGGTGAATGATGAGCTTTTAAATCCGGGTGGGGGTTATTCCATTAAATCACTCGACTTTGCTTTTCCATTCCATGATACCGCTTATTCAACGGTGCGGGTATATGCCGATGGCTATATCATGTTTGAAAGTGAATTCACCTGGCCATACCAGGTTTATGATTTTCTTAAATTTACAAAGAATAAATACATTGCCCCGTTCATGGCCGATCTGGTCGTTTCAACTCCGGCAGGAGATGGTGTTTGGTATGAGGGGGATGCCAATTCAGCCACCTTCAGATGGAAAGCAGTCGTAAATGGTTATTCCTCCACGTCAGAACTGAATTTCGCAGTGAAGTTATTTAAAAACGGAGATGTTCGTTTTTATTACGGTAATATCAATGAATACCCTGAAATGGAATGGATTTCAGGTATTTCTGCCGGTGATAATAAATACTATCAATTTACTCAGGTAAGTGGTGATGCTTCTATTTTGCCCAATACCGTTATTGACCTGGATGCCATTCCTCCTCCGGATGGATTTAACATCTCCCATGATGGTGTGATCAGTGGTTTGCCGGATCAAACTTATGACAATTACCCGGTTAAGCTTATGGTTATCGATGAAAACAACCTCAGGTCATCCAAGGTTCTTTATCTCTCAACAGATGGTTCTAATTATCTCGTTATCAATAATCAAATCGTTTCTTCTGGAGGTGATGATGTCATTGAGGCTGGAGAAACCGTTCAATTGACTGTAGATATAAAAAACCTGGGGGAACAAACCATCACCGGCGTTAACATGAGCATTTCCTGTATGGATGAAATGATCATGCTTGTTGACAGTACTGAAGCCTTAGGTGATTTTCAGGCGGGGGAGGTAAAAACCTTTACCGATGCCTTTACCTTTGAAGTAAGTGGAGAAATACCCGACGAATACAACATTGATCTGAATACGCTGATAGAAGATGATTCAGGTGAGGATTGGAGCAGTCATATTTACCTTACTGCTTTTGCACCCGATCTTTATGTTGGCAATGCCTCCATTGAAGATGGTGCCAATGGTTGTCTCGATCCGGGTGAATCGGCTGATCTTATTGTTAAGATCATAAATGGTGGCGGTGCAACGGCATCAGATGTTGAAGCTGTTTTGAGTACATCTGATCCTTATATCACCATCAATAATGGTAATGCGAGCGCAACCCAGATTGCACCCTATTCGATTGCATCCCTTTCTTTCGCTATTTCAGCTGATGAACTAACGCCCATTGGGCATTTGGCAGAATTTATTGTTGATTACTCAACAGCCTCCGGTCTAACAGGATCAGGAGACGTTAGCATCATTATAGGTCAGACCCCGGTATTGATTCTTGATCTGGATCCCAATCAAAGTTCATCCCCGGGCATGGAAGATGCCCTGGGCGCCCTGGGTGTTTCTTATGACATCACCACCGCATTTCCGGATGATCTGAACCTATATTCTTCAGTTTTTGTTTGTCTGGGAATTTATTCCGATAATCATGTTTTGTCTTCAGATGAAGGACAACAGCTAGCCGATTACCTCAATAATTTCGGAAATTTATACATGGAAGGGGGTGATACCTGGGCTTATGATAGTCAAACCGCCGTCCATGACATGTTCAATATCAATGGTGAGCAGGATGGAACTTCTGATCTTGGAACCATCAACGGACAACCCGGCACTTTTACGGAAGAAATGTCTTTTTATTATGCCGGTGAAAATAGCTGGATTGATCATATCAGTCCCATTGGAGATGCCTTTTTGATCCTGGAAAATGAAAACCCGGAATATGGTGTAACGGTCGCTTATGATGAGGGTACTTACCGAACAGTCGGTGCCTCCTATGAATTTGGAGGTTTATCCGATGGTTCTTCTCCATCCACCAAAGAGGATTTGATGGCCGCTTACCTTGAGTTTTTTGGGGTGTTGTCATTTGATGTGATTGCCAATTTTACGGCGGATCCCACCCAGATATGTGCTGATAATGCCACCACATTCACTGATTATTCAACCGGTAATATCAATACTTGGTACTGGGAGTTTGAGGGAGGCGATCCGGTAACTTCAACTGAACAAAACCCTGAAGTATATTATGATACACCCGGAGCATGGGATGTGATGCTGGTGGTTTCAAATGGTAATCTTGTCGACACCGTTTTAAAGCAGAATTACATCGTGGTATTTCCAAATCCGAGCATACCTGCAACACCTACCGGCGAAAATCAGGTGTGCACCAATGTTCCGGCCACCTCATCCTATACTACGGCTGGTGGTATAGCGGTGGATTCTTATGAGTGGGAAATACTTCCAGAGGAAGCTGGTGTCATCAGCGGATCTGGGGCTACGGCTGTTGTTACATGGTCTGAAATCTGGGTTGGTTTTGCAAGCATTCGGGTGAAAGGAATCAATGAAGAGTGTGGTGAAAGTGCATTTTCTGAACCATTTGAAGTGGAATGCTCCCTGTGTACCGGAATACTTGAAAAATTAGATCCTGATGCATTCAGAATATATCCAAACCCGACCAGGGGTTTGTTTTATGTTGAGCACCCTGATTTCATTGAAAATATTGAATGGAAAGTGCTGAATACCATAAACGAAGTAGTTGCATCCGGTAATTCCAATGCAATTGAAGATAGCCGGATAGAGATTAATCTTTCAGCTAAACCCAGTGGCGTTTATTTTATTTTACTGACAAACGAAGATCGTTTTGTTACCCGTAAAATTGTGCTTGAATAATTAAGATTGGGGAGCGGATTTGAGCATTCGCTCCGCTTCAATTTGGAGCATTTCCTCCAGGGTTAAATAATACTGATTGGCTTCTTTGCTGACTTGTTCAATATAATTTGGATCATTCAGTATTCGTTGTTTGTTGTTTTGGATTTGATGGTAAGTTTCCCATGCTTCAGGATGGTTGGTTTGGAACATATAATCAGCTTCCTGCCGGATCATCTCGTTTAGTGCTACCCCCTCTTCTTCGGCCTTATGGCGAATATTCTCAAGCCAGTTCGGATCATGTTGTATAAGCTCTTCATAATGTTCCTGTCCCCTGAGGGTCATATAACCATTGATGTCTTTTGTCTGATATACATAACGGGCCTCCAGTTCCAGCATCTCTGAAAGCGGAATCTTTCTTTCTTCGGCTTTGGCGACTACTTTATTGAACCATTCGGTATAGATCCAGATTTCAGCTTTTATTTTGTATAATTGGTCGTAGGTGGATTCTATGCCATAAATGCGATACAGGTTATCAACAAAGCCCCAGTCAAATTTATGGAGGAATCGTTCGGTCACCATGAGAAAAACAATTTCCTGTTTTTCAACCTCCTCCTGGAGGTTCAGGTTGGTAGCGAAGGTTGGTGTTTTATAGGTTTCAGGATACACAAGGTTCCCGAAATACCAGTAAGCCTGGTTTTTGAAAAGAGCATAGGGCAGATTGGTATTAAAAATATTCCAGTAATAACTATCTGCAATCACCAGTACCCTGGGGAAATATTTACCAACGCTAGGACCAAATTTAATTTCAGGATATGCGAGTTGTTCGTGTTCTGGCAAGCGAAAAAGAAGATTCAGTGCGTTCCCAATATCGTAATCCGGTGTACGAGCCTTATTTTCAACGTAAAGGGTGTCGATGATCACCTCGCGCAGGTCAATATTCCGCATTTTTTCCATATAGGAAACGAGTGAATCTATGGCAAAAGAGGTCCCATAGGAACTCCAGTGGGTTCCGTATTGAGCATAAAGCGGATAGGCGGTATTGGGTTTTAGTTCCTTGAACCATTTATTAAAATCGATGAAACGAATATGGTAGGATGAAGCTGTTTCGGTAAAACAGGTATAGTTGGTTTCAGGTTGAGCATCTTGCAAATAGCTATCAGGAATATATTCAGGATAATATGAAGCCTTTCCAGGCTCGAACACCAGCACAAGATCGATGTTCAATTCCCGTTTGAGATATTCCTGAACATATTTTAATCGCCTGATTCGTTTGTCAATATTTTTTTCTCCCAGAAAATCTCCACCTGCATAGGCCCGGATATAGTCATATTCGAACAACATATTCTCTTTTCCGAAAACAACACCTTCCGCATGCGGAAGATGATACAGGCTAAAATCAATCTGATTGGTGATTCGAATCAATGTATTTCTGAAACCAATATGTTCTTCAAGCCATGCATCGAATGCCGCCTGATATTTACCATTATACCAATCATTCCAGCTATAATCAGGCTTTTCTGCCAAAACAAAATCTCCATGCAAATCCGGCACATGAAATACTTTCCATTCCTTTTGAATGGCAGGTAAAATCATGAAAATCATGACCAGGGCAAACAATATTTTCTCCGTCAATTTCAACCTCATTAAAACCTGAAATAAATGAAAGGATTAAAACCGGAAGATGTTATTGAACCCAAACTGATAATGAACAAGATGAAAGAGGCTATAACCATGACCACAAGCGTTCTGTTCCGTTTTCCCTGTGCAAAGAGTTTTTCCTGCCAGGCTTCAATTTTTCGAAAGCTACCCCAGAAGGAGAAGACAATAGCGATGATCAGGATCGTATAGAACTTACGGTTGAAATAGAATGTATCCGCATTTAAATCAAAGGCAAACATGCGGCCGAGGTAATCCCAGGCCATGGTCATATTTTCGGCCCTGAACAGTACCCACCCAATAAGGGAAATGATGAAGGTGATCAGGATGCTTGGCACTTTGCCAATGGTTTTAAAAACTTTCAGGAGAAACAGGCGATCAAGTACCAGGAACAATCCATGGAATCCGCCCCAGATCACAAAATTCCAGGCGGCCCCATGCCATAATCCGGAGATCAGAAATACAACCCAAAGATTAAAATAAAGCCGTCCTGTGGTCACCCGGTTCCCACCCAGAGGAATGTATAAATAATCGCGCATGAACCGGCCCAGGGTAATGTGCCAACGGCGCCAAAATTCAGTTATGTTTTGCGATATGTATGGATTGTTAAAGTTTTCAGGGAATTTGAAGCCGATCATTCTTCCGATACCGATGGCCATGTCGGAATAGCCAGAAAAATCAAAATAAATCTGAAAAGCATAAGCCAGAATTCCGAGCCAGGCCGTTGCCGTGTTGATATCCAATCCTTCCGAGCCAAAGATCAAGTCCACTTGCTCGCCCATGACATTGGCGATCAAAACCTTTTTGGCCAAACCGACACAAAACCGGAAAAACCCGGTGAGCCGGTTATTGAGGTTTTCATTCCAACTGCGATCTTCGATCTGATCGGCAATTTCATTAAATCGTACAATGGGCCCAGCAATCAATTGAGGAAACATCAGGATATAGAGGGCATAATCGGTCACTTTTTTCAAAGGACCATGAACACCCCGGTACACATCCACTGAATAGGTCAGCTTTTGAAAGGTAAAAAATGAAATACCAATAGGCAGGGCGACTGCAGTCCAGGCGACATGTTTCGCGCCAAACCAACCCAGGATCTCGTTGAAGTTTTCCACAAAAAAATTGGCATATTTAAAATAAGCCAGTAACCCGATATTCAGCACCACCGAAGCTCCTACCAACAGGCGTTTTTGTTTGCCCGTTTTTTGGTTCATGACCTGGACGATATAAAAATCGGCCACAATGGATCCCAGTACAATGAATATGAAATCAGGAGCTCCCCATGCATAAAAGAACATGCTGGCCAGCAATGCAAAAATATTCTTCGCCGCTTTAGGCAAAAGATAGTATATAAGCAGAAATGCCGGCAGAAAATAAAGGAGAAATAAACTGCTGCTGAAAACCATGGATCGTATCTATAAAATCATCAACATTCTAAAAAGAAATGGGCAAAGATAAATGGTTTTTATGATTAAAACATCAGTTTTGCAGAATTACCATGGTAGGTAGCGCTGCCAGGAGGATCATAAAATTTTCATTAAAACTCATCATCCCGGATGACTCGACCGGATTTTTGTTGGGCCTGGTATTTATCACAGTCTATTTCAACCGAAAGGGGTTCCAGGGGTGGTTCAAAATCTTCCATGGATAAATTAATGGTAGTGTCGGCATAAACCTTTTGCATGTAAATCGCCCAGATGGGCAATGCCATATTTGCTCCCTGGCCAAGGCTTAGAGAACGAAAGTGTGCTGAGCGATCTTCGCAACCCACCCAAATACCCGTTGACAATTCGGGAGTAAGTCCCATAAACCAGCCATCGGAATGATTATTTGTGGTTCCGGTTTTCCCTGCAATGGGGTTTTCAAATTTATATTTGGCCTTAAGCCGAATGCCGGTTCCATGATCGACTACCCCTTTCATTAGTTCGAGCATGAGGTATGCTGTTTCTTCACTCATGGCCTCATTTTGTTCCGGTACAAAAGTTTCAACCACATTGCCATTTTTGTCTTCAATCCGGGTGATGAAAATCGGTTTGATATGAACTCCTTTGTTGACAAAAGTGTTCATCGCTCCCGTAAGTTCATAAAGTGAAATATCGGAAGATCCCAAAACAATGGCCGGCACGGGATCAAGGAAACTGGTAACCCCCATTTTTCGGGCAATTTTAACCACTGACTGGGGTGAAAAACGTTTGATAAGCCATCCCGAGATCCAGTTGTTGGAAGTAGCCAAAGCATATTTCAGGGTGATTTCGGTACCCAGGTCTTTGGTGCTTGAATTTCGGGGCTCCCAGGTATCTCCATTATCCAGGTATATGATCGGTTGGATATTGGCAAATTTAGTACAGGGTGAAAGACCGTTTTGCATGGCCAGGGTATAAAGGAAGGGTTTAAAGGTTGAACCCACCTGTCGGGCGCCCTGTGTCACCTGGTCATACTGAAAATGCTTGTAATTAATACCCCCGACATAGGCTTTAACATAACCCGTGCGGGGTTCCACCGACATCAATCCGGCTCGAAGGAAAAACTTATAATACCGGATGGAATCCATGGGTGTCATCACCGTATCAATCTCGCCCTCCCAGGAAAATACCCGCATGGCAGTCGGGGTATTGAAGCTCAAAAGAATAGAATCATTGGGCTTGTCGGCCTGTTTCATTTTACGATAACGCTCTGATCGCCTCATGGCCTGATTCATGATCTTATTGATTTCTTCTCGTGCATTGTTTTCAAAATAGAAAGGAGCGTTGGTATAACCCTCCCAGTGTTTGAAAAATGCAGGTTGCAAGTCCTGACTCAGGTGCTCAGTCACTGCTTCTTCAGCGTATTGCTGAAGGCGGGAGTCTATGGTTGTATAAATCCTTAATCCGTCTTTATAAAGATCATATGCGGTGCCATCTGGTTTGAAATGTTCGCTACACCATTTTTTCAATTCGCCCCGAAGATATTCCCTGAAATAGGTAGCGTGGCCACTCAGATGATCCTGTCGTCCAAAATGCGACATGTCGACAGGCAATTGCCTGACCGAATCATATAATTCCCGATCGATAAAACCATATTTTAACATTTGGTTCAGTACCGTATTTCTCCTGTATAAGGCTGTATCAGGTCGCCTGTCAGGATTGTAAAGAGATGGATTTTTCAACATGCCAACCAGCAAAGCGGATTCTTCCAGTTTTAAAGAATCGGGCGATGTATTGAAGTATATTTTTGCCGCAGATTTAATGCCTACCGCATTGTTTACAAAGTCAAATTTATTGAGGTACATGGCAATGATTTCCTCCTTGGAATATCGTTGTTCCAGCTGGGAGGCAATGACCCATTCTTTCATTTTTTGTACCACTGTTTTGATTTTGGAATCAGGCCGTCGGTGAAACAACAACTTCGCAAACTGCTGTGTGATGGTGCTTCCGCCACCCCGGTCCTGACCGGTTAATGCCCCGGCAATGGCCCGGGCCAAAGCTTTGAAATCAATGCCTGCATGTTGGTAAAATCGGATGTCTTCTGTCGCAATCAAGGCATTGACGAGGTTGGTGTCAAGATCTGTGTAGTGCACATCGGTCCGGTTTTCGATGTAATACTTGCCCAGTAACTCATCATCAATAGAGTAGATCTCAGAAGCCAGATTACTTTTGGGATTTTCCAACTCCTCAAAAGTGGGCATATATCCAAGTTTTCCTTTGGCAATCAGGTTAAAGAGAATTACGATCAACAAGATTCCAATGGCAAATAATGACCAGAACAAAACGATGTATTTTCTGTATCCGGATGTTTTTTTTATGTTGTTGTCTGTTTCCAAGGTTGACAAAATGAATGGGTTACAATTGTATTTTCAAATAAACTTCAAAAGTAGAAATTTATTATTGACCATGAATTAAGATTTCAATTGCTTCCATAACATATTGAGAGCACTCAATGCGGCCTTTCGAATGTTTCTTTCACGGTGTTCTCCCAGTTTAAATTTTTTGGTAACGATTGTTTCCGGTGTTGCAACAGCGATCCAGGTTGTTCCGACGGGTTTCTCTGGAGTACCCCCAGTTGGTCCGGCAATTCCGGATACAGCAATGGCATAATCGGTTTGATATTGTCTTTTTATACCTTCTGCCATTTCTTTTACAACCTCTTCACTCACGGCGCCGTGGTTGTTGAGGGTTGATTCTTTTACACCCAGGGCCTTCTGTTTAATCTCATTGGCATAGGCCACCACTGATCCTTTGAAGTAATCAGAGCTACCGGGAATGGTGGTGATAAGATGGGCGATGTATCCGCCGGTACAACTTTCAGCCGTGGAAAGTGTTTGATTTCGATTGCGCAGGATATTTCCTATGATCAATTCAAGACGGTCATCATCATAACCAAAAACCTCACCAGGTAAAAAACGGTTGAGTTTTTCTATTTCATCAGCTACTTGTTTTTCAAGCTCCTCTTTATTCTGGCCATAACCTGACAAGCGCAAGCGAACCATTCCTGGTTGAGGCAGATAAGCCAATTTGATATTCTCAGGAAGATGGTCCTCCCATTCCTCTATGCGTTGTGCCAGGATGGATTCAGGGATGCCTTGTGTTAGAAGGGTTTTATGAATGATTGATCCCGGATTAAATTGCCTTCGAAGTGCTGGGATAATATAATCGCTTATCATCGGTTGCATTTCAAAAGGCACGCCTGGCATGGATATGTATATCGTATCATCCTTTTCAAACCACATACCAGGAGCTGTTCCATGAGCATTGCGTATGGGTTTGCAATTTCCGGGCACTTCTGCCTGCTCTTTATTCAGCCGGTTGACATTGAACCCTCTTTTTTCAAACAGGGTTTTGATTTGTTCAAAAACCTCCTCGTTGTAAACAAGCTTTGTTTCAAAATATTCGCATAGTACTTTTTTGGTAATATCATCTTTTGTGGGTCCCAAACCTCCTGTTATCAGAACGACGTCAGCCCTGTTGCCGGAATCTTTAAGGGATTGAAGAATGTGTTCCCGATTATCGGAGATGGTGGTAACCTGAATCACGCTGATTCCGGCGTCATTTAATTGTTGAGCCATCCAGGTAGCATTGGTATTTACAACCTGCCCAATTAATAACTCATCCCCGATTGAAATGATCTCTGCTCTATGCATAACTTACTTTTTTGTTACTTTGCAAGTGCAAAATTAGAAATTAAAAGCATGGAACCGAGCCGCAGAATACCAGAATCCGAATTGGTTTTAAATCCTGATGGAAGTGTCTATCACCTGAAACTCAAACCAGATAATTTAGCAGATACCGTTATCATTGTTGGTGATCCTAAGCGCGTTGAGATGATTTCCGGGTTTTTTGATACAATTGAATATACCGGTCAAAACCGCGAAATCGTTACCCATACAGGTAATTATAAAGGAAAAAGGATATCGGTTTTATCAACCGGAATGGGTACTGATAATATTGATATTGTTATCAATGAATTGGATGCCCTGGTTAACATTGACCTTAAGGCACGCCAAGTCAAACAAAGTAAAAAATCGCTCCATATTATTCGGCTGGGAACTTCGGGGGCACTGCAATCAGATATTCCCCTGAACTCAATTGTGATGGCTCAATACGGCCTGGGTTTCGATGGACTTTTGCATTATTATCGTTTGGAGCAAAATAAAAAAGAAACTGAAATTCTGAATAATTTTATCAAGCATACCCGATGGCCTAGCGAATTGCCTGTTCCTTATCTGGTTTCAGCTTCAGAAGATTTGATGCAACGCTTTGAAAAGGAAGGTTTTCACAAAGGCATTACCGCAACAGCTTCAGGGTTTTATGGTCCTCAAGGAAGGCATGTGCGGTTGACCCTCAACCATCCGGAGCTCAATGACCGGATCCAGAGTTTCAGGTACGATAATTTGCGCATTCTTAATTATGAAATGGAAACTTCTGCCCTTTATGGATTGAGTCAGCTATTGGGTCACCATGCTCTGACTTTATGTGTGGCTATCGCCAGTCGTACAAACCATAAATATAACCAGGGCTATCATTCTGAAATTTTGAAATTGATCGAACGTGTATTGAACACAATTAGCAATGTATGATTTTTTTTATAGATTTTCTGAGTAAAAATACTTAACTTGCATTGCTAAATAATACCTAAAAATCAAAAATCTTCCGGATATCATGAACCCGAGAAGGATGGTTATATTCTTTTGGTTCTTCCATACTATATGGATTTGCAATGCAAACCTGATTGGTGATATGAGCGTTATAGGTCAGGCAAAGAACCAGAGCCTTTTGCTTTATGAAAATTTTGCAATCAATGGATCAGGTCAGATAATTAATTCACCCGTTTTAATAATAAAGCAATTCAAAGGTTCACCGGTTTTTAATATGACTCATGAATTAAAACCCCGTGATTGGCAAATGATTTCCAGTGTGCAGGATAAAAGTAAGAGGGAACAACAAAAGCATACGACTTTGATGAAAACAGGTCAGGAGAAGGACCGGTTGCGGCAAATATCAAATCAACGCATTTATCTCATCAGTATATTTATCCTTATGCTGATTTTTGGGTTCCTGGTGTATTATGATATCCGATCGAAAACAAAAGCCAATAAAAAACTGGCCGCAGTAAACCGTGAGCTTGAAAGTCAACGGGATAAGCTAACCCAGGCTCTGGGTGACCTCTCCGAAAATGAATTAAAATACAAAAACCTCGTTCAAAATTCACCTACCGGTATTTTATTGATCGATCGATCGGGGGAAATTCTTGAAGTAAACCAAACGATGCTGAAGATATTAGGCTCACCGGGTGAAGAACAAACGAAAAAAATTAACTGCCTTGCTTATCCACCTTTAAAAGAAGTAGGGATGGCTGATGATATAATATCCTGCATCAAAACCGGTCAAACTATTCGCAAGGAGTATGATTATACCAGCAAATGGGGCAAAGCGGTTTATCTTAGTATTTATATTACCCCGCTCTTAACTGTTTCAGGCCAGGTTTCGAGCTTGATTATCAATGCAGAGGACATAACCATTTCGAGGAAAGCAGAGAAATTAATCCAGAAATCGGAAGAGAAATATAGAATGCTGGTAGAAAATTCCCTGCAGGCCATGATGATCATCCAAAAAGGCAAAATCATTTTTGCCAATTCAAAACTGGAGGAACTAACCCAGTATGATGTAGAATATTTAAGTAACCAGGGAAGACAATGGCTAAAATTGATTGTTCACCCGGATGATTTGCGTCAGTCAATGCGCAATATTAAAGATGCCCTGGATGGCAAAGCTGTTTCTTCCAAAAATGAATACCGCATTATTCGTAAAGATGGGAAAATACGATGGATCGAAACGCTCAGTTCCGTTGTGGATTATCAGGATCAACCTTCCATGATGGTGGTAGCCATAGATATTACCGATCGGAAAGAAGCTGAAACTTTTTTAATTTCATCTGGTGAAAAGTTACGACAGGCCAATGCGATGAAAGATAAGTTTTTCAGCATTGTTGCCCATGATTTAAAAAATCCCTTTAATGCCATCTTGGGGTTTTCCAATCTGCTTTATGAAGCTTATGACGATTTTGATCAAATACAACGAAAAGCCTTCATTAAAAATATCTGCGAAGCATCCGAAAATACCTTCAAACTCTTACAGAACTTGCTTGACTGGTCAAGAACACAAACCGGAAATATAGAATGCCGACCAGTAACCATTGACTTAAGTGTGATAGCCAATGAGAACATGGCCATCATGCAGGCAAGTGCCACCAGAAAAAAAGTGAAAATCAGTATGAAGATCCCATATAATACCACGGCCTATGCTGATGAAAACATGGTAAAAACAGTTATGCGAAACCTGATATCCAATGCTGTAAAATTTACCAGAAGAGAGGGGCAAATTGATATCATTTCTGAAGAGCTCGAAGAAGAAGTGGTGGTTTGTATCCAGGATTCAGGTGTGGGCATTGATCCTGAAAACCTTACCAGGCTTTTTCGGATCGATGAACAGATTAAAACCAAGGGCACTGATAATGAGACCGGATCGGGTCTGGGATTGATCCTTTGCAAAGAACTGGTTGAAAAAAACAATGGGAAAATATGGGCGGAAAGCAAGCCCGGCGAAGGAAGCAGGTTTTGTTTTACCCTTCCTGTTGCTAAATGAGTAAAGAACATTGTTTTATTTTTCGTGTTATTTTATAAATTTACTGCCGAAAACAGATTTGATTGGAAAAATTCGATCGAAATAATGAGCTCTCAGCACTGATCAGCTTGCTGGATGAACCCAGTGACCAAATCTTTGACCAGATCAGGGATAAGCTTTTGGTGTATGGAACCCAGGCAATTCCTTCACTGGAGCATGCATGGGACAATTCATTTGACAGCCAGATTCAAGTACGAATTGAAGAAATCATTCACAGTATCCAGTTGATGGATTTGCACAATGAATTGTACGCCTGGAAAAAGGAACAACGATACGATCTTTTTAAGGGCTTTTTTCTGGTTGCCCGTTATCAATATCCAGAACTTTCAGAAACTTTCATCAGTGAGCGGATTGAGATCATTAAGCGGGATATCTGGCTTGAATTGAACAGCAACCTCACGGCACTTGAAAAGGTCAAAGTGATCAATCATATTATTTTTGATATTCATGGATTCAGTGGCAACAAAGTAAACATTGACGCGCCTCAAAACTTATTCATTAACAATGTATTGGAATCACGTAAAGGAAATCACCTTTCCATGGGTATTTTATATATCATCATTGCTCAAAAGCTGGGCATTCCTGTTTTTGGGGTAAATCTTCCACAGCATTTTATACTTGCCTATGTGGATGAGATCCATGAAGAAAAGTATACACTTGCCAATGAAAATGAAGTTTTATTTTATATCAATCCTTTCAATAAAGGTGCTGTATTTACCCGTCGTGAGATTGAGATTTTTATCAAACACCTTAAAATGGAAAAGGAAACAGGTTATTTTAAACCCTGTGATAATGTGGTGATCATTCACCGTGTGCTGGAAAATCTTCGCAATGCATTTAACAAACAGGGATATGGTGAAAAAGTGGACGAAGTGAAGTCTTTGATACAGGTGCTTCAGAAACCTTAACATTTTATGATAAAATCCTACCAATGGTTTTCCCGATGATTCTCAGGTCATTTCCAAAGCTTTGCTCTTTAATGTATTGAAGATTAAGCTTCAGTTTTTCGGGCATAATTTTTTCAATATAAATAGCCTCAGGATCAGGATATTTTTCCAGTATTTCATTTTCATTGAAGTAAGCCAGGGAAGCATAATCAGTTAATCCGGGTTTCACAGATAATACGACTAATTGATCGGGTGTGTAAAGGTTCACATATTTTCTGACCTCCGGACGGGGACCTACCAGACTCATGTCACCCAGAAGAACATTCCACAACTGAGGCAGTTCATCAAGTTTATACTTCCTCAATGTCCTGCCTACGGGTGTAATGCGTTGATCTGACCTGCCGGTGGTTAATAAACTGTGTTCATCCGCACGACGAACCATTGTTCGGAATTTATATAGCTGAAAATCACGGTTATGCATACCTACGCGTTGCTGGCTGTAAATAACGGGAAAGCCTGAAGAAAGAATAAGAATAAAAAAAATAAGGATCAAAACAGGTGAAAGTATAATCAGCCCCAAAAGGGCCATCCCAATATCAAACAACCGTTTAATCATATTTTAAATTAGGTGTAAGCGCATTAAAGTGCACTTTCAAACTGCCTCAAAAAACGAATATCATTTTCGAAGAGCAACCTGATATCGTTGATCTGGTATTTTAACATCGTTATTCGTTCAATACCCATACCGAATGCAAAGCCAGTATACTTCTCAGGATCAATATCACAAAACGCCAGTACATTCGGATCTACCATTCCGCATCCCAGTATCTCGACCCATCCGGTATTTTTACATATCTTACAACCCTCACCACCACATATAAAACAGGAAATATCCATTTCAGCACTGGGTTCGGTAAATGGAAAGAAAGAAGGTCGTAACCTGATCTTGGTATCAGGGCCAAAAAGTTCGGTAGCGAAATAATAGAGGGTTTGTTTCAAATCGGCAAAAGAAACATTTTCATCAATATACAGTCCTTCCACCTGATGAAATATGCAATGTGCACGGGCTGAGATGGCTTCATTCCTGAAAACCCTTCCCGGGAATATAGAACGGATCGGTGGTTTTTCATTTTGCATTACCCTGATCTGTACAGAAGAAGTATGTGTCCTCAGAAGAATGTCGGGATCTTTTTCAATAAAGAACGTGTCCTGCATATCACGAGCAGGGTGCTCTTTCGGAAAGTTCAATGCCGTAAAATTATGCCAGTCGTCTTCTATTTCAGGTCCTTCATTAACGCGAAATCCAATTCGGGAGAAAATAGATACAATCTCATTCCTGACGATGGACAAAGGATGACGTGAGCCAAGATTGAGGTAATCAGCCGGTAGGGTAAGGTCTATGGTTTCTTTTTTCACCTGGTCCTTTTGCGACAATGACGCCTTGAGTTGTTCAAATTTATTTTGGGCAGTCGTTTTCAGATTATTTAGCAACTGCCCCATGGTTTTACGTTCTTCGGGAGCTACATTAAGAAGTTCGGCAAATAAGGACGGGACAATTCCTTTCTTGCTCAGGTATTTTAACCGGAAATCTTCGGCATGTTCCTCGGTTTCAGCAACGAAATGTTTAATCTCATTCAGGTATTGTTCAACCTTTTCTTTCATGCGAACGTGTATTATCGGGTTTGTTTTCCAGCTTCTTATTCAATAATTTTTATACTCATGGAAATATCTTCAACCGGTTTATCACCCTGACCGGTCCTAACAGCAGCAATTTTGTCAATCACATCCAAACCGTCGATCACTTCGCCAAATACTGTATAGGTCCCATCCAGGTGAGGTGTTCCACCAATGGTTGTATAGGCATCAATTTGTTCCTCTGTCAGTGCAAGGTTATAACGTTGCGCAAACATATCCAGCGATTCCGGTGTTAAAACCTGTCCTTGAACAATATAAAACTGTGATCCGGAAGAAGCCATTTCAGGATTGATATTATCGGGTAAGCGGGCGGCTGCCAGTGCCCCTTTTTTATGAAATTTTTCCGGTACAAATTCTGCTGGTACTTTATAACCCGGGTCCATACGACCATCTTTGTTTTGTCCTCCCTGGATCATGAAATTTTTAATGACACGGTGCCAGGGCGAACCCTCATACCAGCCCTCCTTCACAAGTTTGACAAAATTATCCCGGTGCTGGGGTGTTTCATTGTAGAGTACGGCGGTCATATCACCAAAATCAGTACTGATTAAAACTTTTACCTGCTTTTCGTCCTGGGCCATCAAATTGATCATCATCAAAATACTCATGGCCAGGGTCAACATCAAATTTTTATTCATAGGATATAATTTTTTAACTTTTATAAGGGGGCAAAATTAAGAATAAATTGAATAAGTTACAGGGATGAGGAAGGGGCGCCGGATTCGGGGTTACTTGGAAATTATTTTCAGTTGAGCCGGTTTTCTATTTAGCTTTCTTAGTTTTCTCAAGATAACATTTCCGGCATAAGGGTTCATACCGATCTGTTTCACCCAGAACAACAAGGTTGTCATCCTGAACCGTTCGGTTAGAATACTGAGCAAGGCTGCCGCATTGGATACATATGGCATGAACTTTTGTTACATACTCAGCTGACGCTAGAAGGGAGGGTATGGGGCCAAAGGGCTTTCCCCTGAAATCCATATCCAGTCCTGCAACGATCACCCGAATACCGTCATTGGCCAATAAATTACAAACGGTGGTTAATTCATCATCAAAAAATTGTGCTTCATCAATCCCAACCACATCCACCTCGTTGGCCAACAAAATGATTTGTGATGCAGCCTGAACCGGTGTTGATTTAATGGTGTTTTCATTGTGTGAAACCACATTCTCGATATCGTAACGGACATCCACTGCCGGTTTGAATATTTCGACTTTCTGCCTTGCAATTTTTGCCCTGTTCAAACGGCGGATCAGTTCTTCGGTCTTGCCCGAAAACATCGACCCACAGATCACTTCAATCCATCCTCCCCCGCGGGCTTGTTTCGTTGTGTTTTCAAGAAACATAAAATCACCGTTCTTTAAAATTTGTATTTTTACCCAATAATTCAGAGCCTGTTGAGGGCCAGGGCAATGTTGCAAAGATAATCACTCAACCGTTCAATTTGATGACAATTGAAGAAAAATTTATCGACGGTTGCCCCGAATAAATGATTATTACAAATTGAAAAGAAAATCATATGGAAATTGAAAAGAAGCATAAGAAAATGATCGAAATCCTGGAAGATCTTGATCGTCTTTTTCGGGAACAGCTTAGCAAAGAAAATTCCATTTCATATATCGATATCGATCTTGCACTCCAAAAAACCAGGGATTTATATAACTTGCTCCTGCAGCTGAAAACCAGTCATCCGCTGAAAGATTCCAAGCATAAGCCTGACGAACAAAAAACGACCGAATTGACTTCAACCTTTGTGGAAGAAGATATACAGGAATCGGAAACCGATCCTTCAGAAATCGAAACATCAGAGATTGTTCCCATGGAAACCATTTCAGACAAAAATGAAGCATCAAAACCACATAAAACAAAAAAAGAGGAGCCTGATCTCTTTACCACTTCTCCATCAGATTCACAATCGCAAAAGGTAATTCGAGATAAAAAACAAGATACAATCGGGGATGTAATTTCGGAAACAAGGCCTCAGGAAACCATTTCAGATAAAATACAGAAGGATAAAATTAAAAGTCTAAAAGTAGCCATTGGGATCAATGATAAATTTTATTTCATCAATGAATTATTTGACGGAAGTTTAAATGATTATTCCAAAGTAATTGATGATCTGGATGCGCTTTCATCCTATGATGAAGCAAAAAAATACCTGGAAGACCAACTCACAAATAGAAACTGGGATCCCAAATCAGAGGCCGTAATGCAAATAATGGGATTTGTTGAACGTAAATACCATTGAGTCTGTGAAAAATCTCATTTCCATTAATTTCATTTTTCTTGTTTTAACCACTGGTGCGCAGGATCTGGACTATGCCCGAACTGTGTTGGATACCCTCTCAGCTCAAGGCATGCATGGTCGGGGATATATTATGGAAGGCGATAAGATTGCAGCAAATTTTATTTCAAAAGAATTTCAAAAAGCTGGTTTATCTGCTTTCGGTTCTGATTATTATCAAAAATTTGCAATGCCAATCAACACTTTTCCTGACACGTTACGGTTAAGGATTGGCCAAAAGGATTTGGTTCCCGGCAAAGATTTTACCGTCCTTTCAAATGCTGCATCTGCTTCAGGTAATTATCCATTGTTTTGGATGTTGAAAGATTCAATATCCGATGTTGTTTTCAATACCAAAAAAAGTGGGTTGGATTTAAGTGAAAAGGTAGTGGTAACTGATCTGGATCTTAAAAGATTACAAGATATTGATGATTTGGGTGCTGCCGGTTATATTTTTCTGATGGATAAGAAAGTTTGGTGGCATGTTTCTATTGCTTTTGAAGTAAAGCCTTATTTTGCATTGCAGGTTTTAAGGTCCGCTTTAATTCCCGGGACCAATGAAATAGAAGTAGACATTCAAAATAGTTTTATTGAAAACTATCCTACACAAAATGTTATTGGATACATCAAGGGTAAAAACCGACCAGAAAAATATATGGTATTCACGGCACATTATGATCATCTGGGCCGTATGGGTCCCGAAACATATTTTCCCGGGGCCAATGACAATGCGAGTGGTACAGCCATGATTCTCGACCTGGTCCGATATTATACACAACCTGAAAACCAACCGGATTTTACCCTTGTTTTTATGGCATTTGCTGCAGAAGAAGCAGGCTTGTTGGGTTCGTCTTACTATGCGATGCATCCTTATTTCCCCCTGGGAAATATTGAGTTCCTGATCAACCTCGACATGGTTGGCTCAGGTAGCGAAGGCATCAAGGTCGTCAATGGAAGTATTTTTGAGAGGGAGTTCAAGAAACTTCAGAAAATTAACCAAAAGAATAATTTCCTGCCAAAGGTAAGTAAGCGAGGGGAAGCCGCCAATAGCGATCATTATCCGTTTTATGCCAGGGGTGTACCATCGTTTTTTATATATACCCTGGGACCAGAATGCAGTGAGTACCATAACATTTATGATACTCCGGAAAACGTACCCTTTACAAATTACAAAAACCTATTTAGTCTTTTAACCCATTTTGTTAAAACCTTTAAATAATGGGTAAATTATACATTGTTCCAACTCCGATCGGCAACCTGGAAGATATCACTTACAGGGCTGTCAGAATATTGAAGGAGGCCGATTTGATCCTCGCCGAGGATACGCGTGTAACCATCAAGCTGCTAAAGCATTACGGGATCAACACCAAAATGACAACCCATCATAAATTTAATGAGCATAAAACAGTTGGGCAGGTGACCGAACAAATCCTTGAAGGTTTGACCATAGCGTTGGTGAGTGATGCCGGCACCCCAGGTATTTCTGATCCCGGATTTTTACTGATCAGGGCCTGCCATGAAAAGGGAATTGAAGTTGAAACACTTCCTGGTGCCACCGCTTTTATTCCAGCTTTGGTAAATTCAGGGATTCCTTCTGATCGTTTCTATTTTGAAGGATTTCTTCCACCCAAAAAGGGCAGGAAGTCACGTCTCGAATCCTTGTCTAACATTTCCCATACCCTTATTTTATATGAATCCCCCTATCGCCTGGTAAAGACCCTGAAACAATTGGCAGAGCATCTGGGTGAAGAGCGCAAAGCTTCAGTATCACGTGAATTAACGAAGGTATTTGAAGAAAATATTTCAGGTACGCTTTCCGAATTAATCCGGCATTTCGAAACCGGAACAGTCAAAGGTGAAATTGTCATTGTAATCGCAGGTACCGGTTAATCTTTTTTGTACGCTTTTGGACATTCCTGTAAGATAGTGAACAACTTCAAAAATTTTCTTGTAACAATTTAAAAGCAGAACCGTCTATTTGACAAGGGATTAGCCTTTTTGGCATATCCTTGGCATCCATAAAAGCGAAAGACTGATTTAAACCATGAAAACTCGTTCTTATCAAACAACCTGAAATTGCCTTTCTTGCCTTTACTCCATAAAGGTTTATGTTGGATTTGGCAACGTGCTTCAAGGTCCCGTTTACACAGCGGGACTTTTTTTATACCTTTATTTGTCCTAATTTCGTTTTGATTTCTATACAAATTTATGGGCAAAAATAAAAAACATGCATCAAAAGCCGGATTCGAATTTTTCTCTCCGGGAACCCCATCAGTAAGTGCATTACTGGATCTTTATTCTTTTCGTATTCCTGCAGGATTTCCTTCGCCTGCAGAAGATTTTAAAGAGCATACCCTCGATCTGAATGATTATCTCATCCGGAATAAATCTGCTACTTTTCTTGTGAAAGTTACAGGAACTTCCATGGAAGGCGCTGGTATTTTTGACGAAGATGTGCTGGTGGTTGATCGGGCAGCTGAAGTTTCGGATGGCAGGATCGTTTTGGGTGTATTGAACGGCGAGTTTACGGTTAAACGACTCAAAATAAATGGTGAACGGGTTGTGCTTTTACCCGAAAACAGTAATTTCAACCCGATTGAAATCACCAACGATACTGACTTTAAAATTTGGGGTGTAGTAACTTTTTGTCTACATAAATTATAAGATAAGACAATCAGTAAGGTTATACAAATAAGCTTCAGGGTTCCAAATCGTTACTTGCTGTTGTATATATGCAGTAAATTACCGTCGAATTCTGTAAAATATTGTTTCAGCGGAATAGACGATGGTCCGGAAACCGGCATTCCGTCTATGATATTGTAACGTGACATACAGCAGGAATCGATCAAAGTAAAACTGGAAGGATCCACCTCCACCTGAGCGCAAGGTTTATCCGGATCATAAGGGCAGGTTCGCTCGTAGGCCATAAAATTAAACTGATCGATTCGGTAAATGATTACACCGCGATGGCCCTCATTATTATAGTTGCGCCAACTTCCGGCTGGTATGTAATCAATCGTATTCGGGTTGATGTAAAAATTTACCGGTACATTGGGGATGTATCCATTGGGATTATTTGGGTCATCCTTTTTATTGCAGGACCAAATCATAGCAATAACACCTATGATTATTATAAATGAAAGGATGCGAGATTGTTTTTGCATAATCATGTTTTGTGCAAAATTATTAAATTGTCACCGATTTCGTTATTTTTATATCCAAAAAGGGCGTATAACGAATATGATAAATGTTTGGATGAAACTGAAGTTTTGTAAATTTATTGCCCTGGTTTTCATGGTAATCATAATGATGACCCTTGGTAGCTGCCGCTCCCTGTTTATAAATAGCCCGGAAAAAAAGGCGGCTAAAAATCAGGTGCGGGAATATAAAGAGACACAAAAAGAATACAGGGCATCTGTCAAAGACCACTATAAAAATCAATCAAAAAAAACCAAAAGAAGAATGAAACGAAATCTTAAAAAAGCCGAACGAAAGATGAAAAAAAGATTATCAAAAGGAGGATGGGAATGCAGGTAATTCAATCCTTAAATCAATCATGATTTTACTTACCCGAAATAGAAATTACTTAGCAGTTACCATCTGCATTTTACTGTGCACGGCTATTTGCTTGCAGGGTCAGGAATCGGGCAGCATCCGTTTTGATCGTTATGCATCAGAGAATGTTAAGTTGGTAAAGGGCCTTTCTCAAAACTGGATTTATAGTATTTTACAGGATCAGGAGGGATATATTTGGTTTGGAACCTGGGATGGATTGAATAAATTTGACGGGTATAATTTCACCATTTATAATGTAAGCAATGGATTGAGTGATCATACCATTTTATCCATGGTTGAGGATGAAGCGGGTAATCTTTGGTTGGGAACCAATAAAGGTCTGAATAAGTTTGACCGAGAAAGTCAATCATTCATTACTTTTGAAAATATCCCAGGCGATACCAGCAGCCTATACCGCAACCGGGTAAACGCATTGCTCCTTTCAAAAGACGGAAAACTTTGGTTGGGTACCGGAGGCGGATTGGTATGCTATGACATGGAAACGGAGGTATTTACCAGTTTTTTAACTACAGCTCAGGAATATACCAGTCCGCGCAGTAACTATATCATCCACCTCATGGAGACTTATGAAGGAGATATATGGGTGGCAACAACTTACGGTCTAGTGATTTTTGAGCCGGAAGAGGGTAGATCTACCCGTTATTATCATATTCCCGATGATCCCAACAGCCTCAGCGATAACAATATTCGTTATTTGATGCAGGCTCGTAATGGATCCTATTGGATAGGAACACGCAATGGGTTGAATGTGTATGATACCATTACTGAAAAATTAACCCGTTATTATCATGATCCTAATGATCCCAATAGTCTGTCTGATGATTATATAAGAAAAATATTCCAGGATCGATCCGGAAAAATATGGATCGGGACAGATGGGGGTGGTCTTTCCTATTTTGAACCTTCTATGAATGGATTTATCCATTTCAAAAATGACATTGACGATAGAAACAGTTTGAGCAATGATAAGGTGTACGACATTTTTGAAGACCGGTCAGGAAACATTTGGGTAGGTACTTACTTTGGTGTGAATAAGATAAACAAATACACCAATAATTTTGGGTTAAAACAACAGACTCAAGCAATGGGTGAAAACAAAGGTCTCAATAACAATTTCATTTGGAGCTTTGAGGAAGATGATAAAAACAACTTGTGGATTGGAACATCAAATGGTATTAATATTGAAAATTTGGATAATGGGTCATATCAATACATGGCGCATGATCCCAATAATATCAATTCTTTAGCTGGAAACGAAGTCCGTGCGATCCTTTTCAGTAAGCGCTGGAATTGTTTTTGGTTCGGTCTGTATGGAACCGGTCTTGACCGTTATGACCTCGAAACAGGTGAATTTAAACATTATGCACCCAATCCTCAACGAAACAGCCTGACCAACATTTATGTCAATGATCTGCTGGAAGATGATGATGGTTTTCTCTGGATCGCCACAGCCAGGGGACTGAACAGGCTTGACCCCGCAACAAATGAAATTACCGTTTATGAGCATCATGTTAATGACACCAATTCACTTAGCAACAGTATTATTATTTCACTTTTTGAAGATATGGATGGTCAGATTTGGGCAGGCACTGATCACGGACTGAACAAATATCTACCCGATGAAAACAGGTTTGTGCGCTATTTTCACACAGATGATTATCAGCTTGCTGACAATAGCATTTTTTATATCCAGCAGGATCAGGCTGGTCGCTTCTGGCTTGGTACCTCTGGTGGTGGTCTTATCCGATTTAATCCTGATAACAATACCTATAAGGTTTATACCACCCGGGATCAGATGCCCAATGATATTATTTATGGGATTCTTGAAGACAATGAGAATAACCTTTGGGTCAGTACCAACAGAGGGTTGGTAAAGTTTTATGTTATTGGGGAAAGGATTGTGACCTATGATGTAAAAGACGGAATCCAGAGTTACGAGTTTAACCTGGGATCATGCTATAAAGATCATACGGGCAAATTATACTTCGGTGGGATGAATGGATATAATTACTTTGATCCCGGCGAAATTATTTCCAATCCCAATCCACCGGTTGTAGTCGTGACGGCATTCAGGAAATTTAACGAATTACAGCCGGTAGAAATGCATCATGGCGATACCATTCATTTGCGCCATGATGAGAATTTTTTCTCTTTTGAAATTTCTGCCCTGGATTATACCAACCCCTCTAAAAATAAATACAGGTATTTTCTGGAGGGTGTGGATAATGACTGGATCAATACTGATGCCAATGACCGACTTGCCGCTTATAAAAATGTTCGACCCGGGACCTACACTTTTTATGCAAATGGAACCAACAATGATGGTATCTGGAATGAGACAGGGGTAATACTGACCATTCATATCCAGCCACCCTGGTACGGTACATGGATATTCAGAATTGTTTTTGTTTTGTTTGTTATTTCCGTTTTATGGATTATTATTTATCGACGAATTCAGCGTATACGGCGTAAGAATCAAGTAGAACGAAAAATGCTGGATATTGAAAAACAAAAGTTTGAATTGGAACAACAGGCTTTACGTTTGCAAATGAATCCCCACTTTATTTTTAATTCATTGAATTCCATCCAGAGTTATATATTGACTCATGATACAGAAATGGCCGTTACTTATCTGGGTAAGTTTTCTCAATTGATGCGTTTGATCCTTGCAAACTCAGGCAATAACTTTGTGCCATTGAAAGAAGAATTGCAATCCATCAGGTATTATCTCGATCTTGAAAAACTCCGTTTTGAAAATAAATTCGACTATATCCTCAACGTTGATTCACGAATAGATGAGGAATTTATTGAAATTCCACCCATGGTAGTACAACCCTATATTGAAAATGCCATTATCCATGGATTGCTTCATAAAAAGAAAACCGGTCATCTGCAAATTGATTTCATGATCAAAGGCGAGAGCCTTTATTGCTCCATAACTGATAATGGTGTAGGAAGAGAAGCAGCACGGGAAATCCGGGAAAAACAGGGAATTCACAGGAAATCATCTGGCATGCACATCACCAAAGCCAGGCTGGAAATGCTCAATAAGAAAAACATGGAAGATTTTGCCGTGAGGGTTACCGACCTGAAAGACAATGAAGGCAAGTCAACCGGTACAAAAGTTGAACTAATGATACAATACCAGGAAGATCAATAATCAAAAAACCAAAGAATTATGCTAAGAGCAGTTATCGTCGAAGATGAGAAAAAAAGCCGTGAAACACTTATCGGCTTACTAAACCTGTATTGTAAAAATGTAAAAATTGTGGCAGAAGCAGATAGTGTGCGAACAGGCATTGATGCCATTGAACAACATGACCCGGATCTGTTGTTTCTTGACATTCAAATGCCGGATGGGAGTGGCTTTAGATTGCTGGAGTCGGTCAGGAAAATCAATTTTGATGTGATATTTACCACGGCCTATGATCAATTCGCTATCAAAGCCATTAAATTCAGCGCATTGGATTATTTGCTAAAACCAATCTTTCCGGATGACCTGGTGGAAGCTGTAAAAAAAGCAGAACAAAAAAGAGAAACCACGATGTCAAAAGAAGGAATCGAGGTTCTGCTGGAAAACATTCGCCGTCCTGAAACGGATTCACCTAAAATTGTATTATCAACCAGCGAAAAAATCAATGTAGTGAAAGTAAAGGATATCCTCCGGTGTGAGTCGGATAACTATTATACAATGTATTATTTTACAGATGGTAAAAAACTGCTGGTTTCGAAAACCCTCAAAGAAAATGAAGAATTATTAAGTGGGTACAATTTTATTCGACCCCACAAGTCTCACCTTGTGAATACCATTTATATCAAGAGCTTCAATAAACAAGATGGAGGATATATAGTAATGACAGATGGCAGTAGCATTCCGGTGTCGCGCAGAAAGAAGGAGAAAATAATCGAAATCATCAATAATCTTTAATTTAAAGACATAGCAAGCCACTTCCTACCTTTCAGGTTTTGCCGTAAACTGATTTTATTCAACCGAAAACTGATTTCCCACTTTGTTTCAGTTTTTTTATACTATATTTACACGCACTTTTTCATAATATCAGTCTTTTCAGCTTTATGGAAGATCTTTTACCATTATTAATCGGTGTTATATGGCTGGCTTTTACGCTCTACAACCGGGGCCAAAAAAAGAAAGCAGCCAAATCTTCGGGTGAGAAAGTAAGTGCTCCCAGGGAGCCTTCCATACTTGAACAAATATTGATGGGTCAGGAAGTAAAAGTTCCGGATCCGGAACCCTATTCCGAGGAAGAATCTTTTGATGAATATGAACCTGAACCTGCTCCAATACGCATTGAAAAAAGGAGAGAAGCGGTTCGCAATGCATTTCTATCAGAGGAATTAGCCGGAATTACAGAAGAAGGAGAGCAAGCGTTTGAATATGGTGTAGGTGAGGATGAATTGATTGAAATTAAGGACCTTTACGATGCCCAATCGGAATCCGTTTGGGATGAAGATTTTAACCTGCGAAAAGCGATTATTTATGAGGCGGTTTTAAACCCTCCTTATATTGATTTTAAATAACTTTTGAATGAGGGGATGAAGGCGAAAAAATTTTGGAGTTATCATTTAAATATTATTAACTTTACCCCCTTTTTGAAGCACAGTGTATAATCTAACATAAATTTATATGGTATGTTAAGAAATTTACTTTTAACTATTGGATTTATTTTTGCGGCAAATCTGATCGTTTTTTCTCAGTCAGGTACCTTGAAAGGTAAAATACTGGATAAAGAAACCAGAGAGCCCATTCCATTTGCTAATGTTGTCCTTGAAGTTGGTGGAACGATGGCCGGAGGGGCCACCTCCGATTTTGACGGGAACTATATCATCAAACCGATACAACCCGGTACCTACGACCTTAAAGCAACATACGTTGGATATAAGACTGTATTGGTTACAGGGATGGTTATCAATTCGGACCAGATCACGTTTTTTGATATAGAAATGGAAAGTACCGCAGCGCAACTGGAAGAAATTGTCGTTACCTCCTATAAGGTCCCCCTGATTGATAAGGATAAAACAGTTACCGGGGGTAGCGTAACGGCTGAAGACATTAAAAAGATGCCTAACCGGGATGCCAATGCCATTGCTACTACCATTGGTGGTGTTTTTTCGGCCGATGGTGAAAGGGGTAGTGTACGGGGTGCTCGTAGTGACCAAACCGTCATGTATATCGATGGTATTCGCGTCATTGGATCGTCCAGTCTGCCCCAGTCAGCCATTGAGCAGGTTTCGGTATACCTTGGTGGTCTTCCTGCGCAATATGGTGATGCCCGTGGTGGTATCATCAATGTAACCACAAAAGGTCCTTCCCGTACTTTTGGGGCCGGTCTTGAGCTTGAGACATCCAAATTTCTGGATGCCTTTGGTCAGAGCCGCTTGGGATTCAATATGCAGGGCCCCCTTATTAAAGGTAAAAAAGAAAGACAAACATCCTTGTTGGGGTATTTTATTTCGGGTGACTTATCCTACCGTGAAGACAGCCGGCCAACAGCTAATGGCGTTTATGTAGCCAATGATGATTATTTGAACTACCTGCAACAAACCCCCCTTCGTTCTGCCGGTCTTTCGGGTGGAGGTACCTTTCCTAACGGAGAGTTTGCCCGCATGAATGACCTTGAAAATCAAAAAGCAACGCCCAACACCAGCCGTTATGGAATTAATCTTAGCGGGAAAATCGACGTAAGGACAACGCAATATACAAACCTGACCTTTGGTGGACAATTCAACTATAACGATGGACGCAATTTTTCTTTTGCGAACTCCATGTATAATTATGATCGGAATATATTGAATATGGGCAATACCTGGAGGGTGTTCGGACGTTTCACTCAACGATTCCCTACCAGTAACGAAAGCCGTTCGCTCGTTAAAAATGTGTATTATAGCTTGCAATTTGATTATTCTCAGGTAACGGGCCGTAATATGGATCCTTATCACAAGGACGATCTGTTTAAATATGGCTATCTGGGGACTTATACCACCTATAAACGACCTACTTACGAATTGGGGAACATTACCATTGATGGCGAAGAACTTGAAAATGTCTGGTTACAGAACAGTTGGGATTCTGATACGGCATATATTTTTAATGCCAAAGACGATAATCCTTATCTCGCAAGATATACCAGTCAGATTTACGAATTTTTCCCGGAAAAGGGAAATCTCAATGCTCCTGTTGGAAACTGGAGAAGTGAAACCGACCTCACCCTGCGGGGTGGTTTACTGAATGGTCAGTCTCCTGATGCTTTTTATGGCTTATGGAATCCGCCCGGAGTCATTCAAACCCGGTATGCTGAATCAAATAATACACTGATTTCTTTGAATGCTTCAGCTGCTGCTGACATAGGAAATCACGAGTTGAAATTCGGTTTTTTATATGAGCAACGTGCCGAAAGAGGATTTAGTTACAATGCTGCTCGGCTATGGACAAGAATGCGTGGTTTGACCAACAATCACATTCGTGATCTTGACGTTGATAACCCCATGCCAATTTATCAGGATGGTATTTTCCAGGATACGGTTGCCTATTACCGGAAATATACCGAAACCCTGCAGTTTAGGTTTGATAAGAGTTTGCGTCAGAAACTGGGTCTGGATGAACAAGGTCTGGATTTTATTTTGGTTGACTCTTATGACGTGGATAACAATACCATCCAGTATTATGATAAGGATGGTGTATTGCATACTACCAATGTTGACGGTGACTTATACTCCATTGATATGTTCAGTGCCGACGAATTACTTGAAAATGGTAACTACACGGCATTTTATTATGGATATGACTACAAAGGAAACAAATTAACCAGTCGCCCCAGCCTGGATGACTTTTTTACCAAGTTGGATGATCGTGGAGATTATGCACGACCCATTGCTGCATTTGAACCCATTTATATGGCTGGTTATATACAGGATAAATTTGCTTTCAAGGATCTGATCTTTAATGTGGGTGTCCGTGTCGACCGTTTCGATGCCAACCAGCCCGTATTAAAAGATCCCTTCCTGCTTTATGAAGCCCGAACGGTAAGTGAAGTTGGTGATGTAAACGGTCAGATCGTGAATCATCCCGGAAACATGGGAAGTGATTATGTAGTTTATGTTGATAATGCATCGAACCCGACTATGGTCATGGGTTACCGGGATGAATTTACCTGGTACAATGCAGATGGTGTGGAGATACAAGACCCGAATGCATTGGATGCCGGATCAGGCGTATCGCCTTATCTTGTAAATCCTGATCAGGGTGCGGTAAACTCCAGTGCATTTAAAGATTATGAGCCCCAATGGAGTGTTATGCCACGTATTTCATTCTCGTTCCCAATCTCTGATGAAGCCTTGTTCTTTGCACATTATGATGTATTGACACAAAGGCCTTTGAATAATGTGCGCTCAAACCCTGCTGATTATTTCTTCATCAACAATCTTGGTGGGACTACATTGAATAATCCAAATCTTAAACCAACCAAAACGATTGATTATGAATTGGGATTCCAGCAAAAACTGACCAATAAGTCTTCCTTGAGATTGACGGCATTTTACCGTGAGATGCGAGATGATATTCAGATTTATCGTTTCAACGGAGCCTACCCAAGGGACTATACTAGTTATAACAACCTCGACTTTGGAACAGTTAAAGGCTTAACCCTTACGTATGATTTACGTCGTTTGAACAGCAATACCCGTTTGAATGCAAGTTATACACTCCAATTTGCTGATGGTACTGGTTCAAGTGCAACCACTTCTGCTGCATTGATCAATTCCGGATTACCCAACCTCAGAACACTGAATCCATTGAACTGGGACAGGAGGCATAACTTCAATATCAGTCTTGATTATCGGTTTAGCGATGGAAAAGACTATAATGGACCGACCATTACGCGTAAAAAAGGAACTGATTCCGAAAAAGCGGTTCAACTCCTGAAGAATACAGGTGTTAACTTCCAGCTTACGGGTGGTTCTGGTACACCTTATACAGCCCAGGAGAATATTACCAGCATTCGTTCCGGTGGTACCCGTGTCCTGAAAGGGACCATCAATGGATCAAGATTACCCTGGCAATTCAGGCTGGACATGCGGCTTGATAAGGATATCTATTTGAATCAGGAATCCGGTAATAAAAACATGTATCTTAACATATATTTGCAGGTATTGAATGTTCTGGATACCAAAAACGTTCTTGGTGTTTACCCGGCAACCGGTGTTCCTGATGATGATGGATACCTGGCAGCTGCTGAGTGGCAACGTGAGATCAACGAACAGTTGGATCCAATTTCATACAGAATGTACTATGCATTGAGGTTGGATAACCCTGGTAACTACAGTTCTCCCCGTCAGATCAGAATTGGTGTATTGTTTAATTTCTAAACCTCGCCAAGTTGAAAGTTGAAAAAATAAAAAATAAATAATTATGAGAAATATTTTCCGAATACTGGTAATTATGCTGTTCTGTGTTCTGTTCTCTACAGAGAATTACGCAGTTGAATATAAATTCGGTAATTTCAAAAGCAAAGAGAGTATTAAATCAACCGCAGCTGGATGTATTGATCCCTCAGGCTTCCGTTTCTTGGATATCAATAACGTAAGAGCAAGGATCAACACCGGTGGAGATATGTTTTGGAATTTCGATTTATCTCAATACTATATCCCAGCCAACACTTCTAAAACCTCTATCTTTTCAAGTTCTCTGTGGATTGGGGGATTGGATGTTAACAATCAGTTGAAGCTTGCTGCATTGCGTTACCGGCAGGTAGGACAGGATTACTGGACCGGACCGTTGACCATCGACGGAACTGCTGCTGTCGATGAAGAAACCTGTTCCGAATGGGACAAACACTTCCAAATTAAGCGGGCAGAAGTTGATCGGTTCATCGAGTGGTTCAATAGTGATAACAAAGCGGAAGACTTTCCCGGGTATTCCATCCCGACCTCCATATTAGAGTATCCTGCTCATGGTGACATTAGCAAGGGACAAAGTTTTTACATGGCTCCCTTTAAAGATGTGGACGGGGATGGAAGTTATGACCCCAACATGGGTGATTACCCCTACTATGATATTAGCAATGAACTGTGTCCGTTAAATTACGTGGGTGATCCCAATTATGTACCCACCCCTACAATGGAATCAGAATTATACGAAGATTATTTCGGCGGTATTCTGGTCGACCAGGTCCTCAAAGGTGACGAAACCCTATGGTGGGTTTTTAATGATAAGGGAAATATTCATACCGAAACCAATGGTGCAGCCATTGGGATGGAGATAAGGGCTCAGGCATTTGCTTTTACCACCAATGATGAGATCAATAACATGACTTTTTATAGTTATGAAATCATCAACCGTTCGACATATGAATTAACCCAAACATATTTTAGTCCCTGGGTTGATACAGACCTTGGTTATGCCTGGGACGACTTTGTTGGATGTGATGTTCAACGTGGATTGGGCTATTGTTATAATGGACTGCCTGTTGATGAAGGTGGCCCCGAAGCTTATGGAGATCAACCTCCGGCTGTAGGTGTCGACTTTTTCCAGGGGCCCTATATGGATCCGGATACCTGTGATAATCCTTCTTATAAAGGGGACGGTCTTCTTGGACCCAGTATTGAGGATTGCAGCATTGTTAGTTTTAACGGATCTGAAGTAACTCTGACTTATGGTGTCGGTGATACGGCTTCAGATGTATTCAAAGTTCAGGCTGAGGCAATCAACGGTGTAAACTTCGGAAACGGTATCGTGGATGATGAGCGTTACGGGATGCGTAGGTTTGTATATCATAACAATGGTGGTGCCTCCTACTGGAACGACCCGGATGATGCGCCTAAATATTATAATTTTTTGAGGGGTATCTGGAATGATAATACCCGCATGTTGTATGGTGGAAACGGTCACTCTTCTTCAGGGGCCCTCGGACCTGAATGTGACTTCATGTTCCCCGGCGACTCTGACCCCTGTAACTGGGGAACCTATGGCTTACCCCCCAATGGTGGTTTGAACCAGGATGGTAATTACTGGACTGAAGAAGAAGTTGGGAATAATCCCAATGACCGTCGTTTTATGCAGTCTGCTGGTCCTTTTACCCTAAAGCCCGGAGCTGTAAATTACATCACCGTTGGTATGCCCTGGGCACGTGCCATTGCCGGTGGCCCTTGGGCTTCCGTCGAATTGCTGCGTGTTGTAGATGATAAATGCCAGGCATTATTCGACAATTGTTTTAAAGTAATCAATGGACCTGACGCCCCGGATCTTACTTTCCAGGAGCTGGATGGCGAATTAATCGTTTATATTTCCAACAGCCGAAATTCAAATAATTATAAAGAATCTTATAAAGAGCTTGATCCTCAAATTAAGGCACAAACTCCCGATTCCTTGATCGGAACACCGGAAGAATTTGATCCCTACTATGTTTTTGAAGGATACCAGATATTCCAATTGGCTGATGCCTCTGTCACCATTTCAGATAGCCGTTATGACCCTGATAAAGCGCGACTTATTGCGCAATATGATGTTAAAAACGGAGTGGGCCAATTGGTTAACTTTAAATTCGATCAGGCCATCGGTGCCAATGTACCGATTGTTGAATCCATCGATGCAGATAATGGGGTGGTGCATTCCTTCACAATTACAGACGATGCTTTTGCTACAGGAAACAGTGCCCTTGTGAATCATAAGCAATATTATTACACTGTACTGGCTTATGGTTTCAACAATTATAAAGAATATGATCAAACGGATCCAACCAAACTTGATGGTCAAAAGAAACCATACCTGGCGGGTCGTAAAAATATTCAATTGTACACAGCCATTCCTCATCCAACCGTCAATGGAACTGTCATGAACGGAAATTATGGTGACGGACCACAGATCACAAGAATTGAAGGGAATGGAAATGGCGGACTGGCCATTGAGATAACCGATGAAACCATTAATGAATTGCTGTCAAAATCTCCTGCCGGACCAACTGGCAATGGAGATACCATTAAATATGGTGACCCCAATTATCCGATCGCTTATGAACCGGTTTATAAATATGGAAAAGGACCCATCAACATCAGGGTTATTGATCCTTTGAATGTTAAAGCGGCTAATTATACATTGCGTTTTGATACCTTGTTTAACAGGATTAAATATTTTAATGTAACAAATACGGATGGTATTGCCAATGGTGGCGACACCGTTAGTATTTTGTCAACACCTCACTGGTTCCTTACAGATAATGAAACAGGTGAGGTGTATGTATCAGATACCAGCACTCATTTGAGATATGAACAATTATTCCCGGAACTTGGTATTTCGGTTACCTTTGGCCCTGTTTACAAACCCGGTCCTGTTAAAGTCGGTGCCCTTGCCAATGAGGACAATACCCCCGTGTATACCATTATGGCTGATAATAACGGATTGATTGAAAGCACGATTGAATATGCAGATAGTTCACGTCAGTGGCTCTCTGGTGTTCCGGATGTCGATCTTGTAGGATTTTCCATCAACTGGATCCGCTCTGGCACCTATGATGATGACTGGGCCAATCCGAATTTCTGGGATCCCAATGAGGTGTATGAGAAAATGATCGGAAGTACATGGGCTCCCTATGCCATGACCGCTTCCAATGGTGGAAACCAGGATCCCCTCAATGCTGGACCTGCTTTTGGAGATAACAATAACTCAAAATCGCTCGCCAATACACTGAAGAATCTGTATAGTGTTCAGATCGTAATGACACCGGATAAGTCCAAATGGACTCGGTCGCCAGTGGTGGAAATGGCACCTGACCGGTTGTTGTCCGAAGGGATGGCTTCTAGGTTCCAGTTGCGTCGCTCAGCGTCCCTTGATAAAGACGGAAATCCGGCAAACTGGCCGGAATCTATTGAACGGTCTTTCAACCCGGATGATCCCAACTATGTTTTACCTTATGGTATGGGATGGTTCCCCGGTTATGCCGTAAATCTTGAAACCGGTGAAAGACTGAATATTATGTTTGGTGAAGATTCATGGTTGGCAGGTGAGAACGGAAGGGATATGTTATTTAATCCAACATCCAGTATTTACAGTAACCCGGATAATAAACCCTTATTTGGTGGTAAACATTATGTTTATATCATGCAGAGTGGTTACTATGAAGCACAGGAAGTTAGTTTCAAATTTCCAGCTTATGACGCCGGTCGTGCCCATGCACTTGCATTGGATACATTGCCAGACGCAACCTCTGGGATCAATCTTGCTCTTTACAAAATTTATGGAAGTTTGATTTATGCCAGTGCCATGTATGTTGGGATACCCTTATCGGTTCCTGAATATGAATGGCTTTCCAATGAAGTCAAGATCAGAATTAATGTTAACCGTCCTTATGAAAGGTATTATACAGGACGGGCTTTGGATGAAGAATATGGGGATGGACAGAATAAGCACTTTCCGATGTTTACTTTCTCTACCGAAGGAGTTGCAACGGATTTCTACAATGCAGAAAAAGCAAAAAGCGATCTGGATTTGGTCAATGTCGTTCCTAACCCCTATTATGCTTTTGCAGTTGGTCCAGGCTACGAGAGGAATCCATTGGATACGAAGGTTAAGGTTACCAATCTACCTGAGAAATGTACGGTTACCATTTATAATGTAAGCGGAACATTGATCCGTCAATATACCAAGGATGACCCGATCACCTCCATTGACTGGGATCTGAAGAACCATGCCGGTATTCCTATTGCAGGTGGTGTTTACCTGATTCATGTCAAGGACAATGTCACCAATGAAGAACGCATTGTTAAATGGTTCGGTTCGTTGAGGATTGAAGATTTCAATGAGTTTTAATTCAATTCAGATTATAAAACATTAAAAAAATATAGCATGAAGAACTTTTATAAATACATGATCGCAACATTTATAGCCTGTCTGATCGTGATTCCTTTCCTGGAAGTAAGGGCCGGTAATAAAGACCGTTCAGGTCAGGCGGGAGCAGCCGAATTGCTGATTAATCCCTGGGCCAGAAGTTCCGGATGGGGAGGAGTCAATGTTGCGAATGTTGAAGGTTTGGAAGGGATGTTTAATAATGTTGCCGGTATTGCTTTTACACCGCAAACAGAACTGATCTTTTCCTATACGGATTGGTTGAAAGGTGCAGATATTAGCTTGATGTCCTTTGGAATTGCGCAACGAGTTGGTGAGTCTGGTGTTTTTGGCCTGACCGTTATGTCGATGAACTTCGGAGATATTGAGATCACAACCATTGATCTGCCTGAAGGAGGTATTGGTGAGTTTTCTCCCCGCTATGTGAATATTGGATTGGCCTATGCCAAAGCCTTTTCAAACAGTATTTATGGTGGTCTGGAATTGAAGATCATCAATGAAGCCATCGCGGATGCCACTGCACAGGGGATTGCCATTGATGCCGGTATTCAATATGTTACAGGTGAACAGGAGAATGTTAAATTTGGTATTTCTCTTAGAAATGTTGGACCAAAAATGAAATTTTCCGGTGATGGTTTCTCATTGAAAACATTTGTTCCCAGTAACGACAATCAGTTTACGACAACCCAGCGTGGAGCCTCTTTTGAGTTACCGGCGCAGTTGAACATCGGTGCTGCTTATGACTTCTTATTTGAGCATAGCACCCGATTTACATTGTCAGGAAACTTTGCCTCCAATTCATTTACCAAAGATCAATTTATGCTTGGGGGTGAATTTTCATTCAGAGAATATGTATTGCTGCGCGCTGCTTATACCTATGAAGATGGGATCAATGCCGATATTACAGATCCGGCCAGATCCAATGCCAATAAAGGCTTCAGTGGTGGTTTTACAGTCCAGGTGCCTTTGAACAAAGAAACCGGATCTGTATTTGCTGTAGATTATTCTTACAGACCGACGGATCACTTTCAGGGCATTCATGCTATCGGAGCCAGGTTTACCCTGTAAGAGCGCAATTTAGAATATAAATATCAAAAATATAACCGAAAGGACCCTTTTAATGAAGGGTCTTTTTGTCTTTTTTTAATCACTGATTAAAACCAATAAAATAAACTGTTGTACGATGAGTAAGGTTAATTATTACACCCAGGAAGGATTGAAAAAGTTAAAAGAAGAACTTGACCACCTCATAAAAGTTGAGCGACCGTCCATTTCAAATCAAATTGCTGAGGCAAGGGATAAAGGAGATCTTTCAGAGAATGCAGAGTATGCTGCTGCAAAAGAGGCACAAGGCATGCTCGAAATGAAAATATCCAAGCTTCAGGATTTGTTGCACAATGCCCGGATTATTGATGAATCAAAAATGGATACTTCGAAAATACTGGTACTGTCAACGGTTAAAATTAAGAATCTGAAAAACAACAAAGTGATGTCTTATACCCTGGTTCCAGAACAGGAATCTGATTTAAAGTCTGGGAAAATAAGCGTGACCTCGCCGATCGCGCAAGGATTGCTGGGGAAAAAAGTGGGAGACACAGTTGATATTCAGGTTCCGGCCGGTGTAATACCATTTGAAGTTATTGAAATATCCCGATAAATAATTTTTGCCATGGCATCCATATTTTCAAAAATCATTCAAGGCGATATCCCATCTTACAGGGTGGCTGAAAATGAAAGCTTTTATGCCTTTTTGGATATCAATCCGCTAGCGAAAGGACACACCCTTGTCATTCCTAAAAAAGAAGTGGATTATATATTTGACCTGGATGAGGACACCTACAATGGCCTTTTTCAATTCGTCAAGCAGGTTGGAAATGCCATTGAAAAAATAATTCCATGCAAGCGACTGGGAATGGTCGTGTACGGTTTGGATGTTCCACATGCGCATGTTCATTTGATTCCACTCCAGGGTGTGGGGAATGAAGTTAACTTTAGCAATCCAAAAGTTGAACTCAGTCAGGAGGAGTTTCAGCAAATCGCTGACCGTATTAAAAGCGCCTTTGATAATAAGGTTTAGAAAAAGATACCGGTTTACAATTCAAAATAGCAAAGACTTGAATCATGCATAGTCAAGATTAAGTCTTCATTTAAATGAATAGCTCTTCTAGATATAAGTTAAAGATCAATAGGCCCTTTCATTTCTTCCTTCAATGTAGTTAATAAAGGATTTATTAACCACTTTATTCCCCCCCGGTGTTGGATAGTTACCTGTAAAATACCAGTCGCCACGGTCGTTAGGCAATGCTTCATGCAAATCTTCAATGGATTGATAGATAATTTTAACCTTGGATTGAATATCCGATTCGGTAAGCATTTCTGCAATCTTATCAGATATTTCCTCTGCTTTAAAAGGTTTATAAATATCCTTGACATGATTGATCACCTGTTCCTTAGGGAGTGTTTCCTGGGCTTTGCATTTCTGGTATACGGTATTGATTACTTCGTGCTGGTTGGTTTCTTTTAAAAGCTCAATGGTAGCCCTGAAGGCAATAAAATCATTCAGCTTGGCCATATCAATCCCATAGCAGTCGGGATAGCGGATCTGGGGTGCCGAGGAAGCAATGATAATATTTTTGGGACCAAGGCGGTCAAGGATCCGAATAATACTTCGTTTAAGGGTGGTACCACGAACAATGGAGTCGTCCAGCACAACCAGATTGTCTTCACCTTTACGAAGGATGCCATAGGTCACATCGTAAACATGGCCAACTAGATCATCACGATCGCTGTCTTGGGTTATAAAAGTCCTTAGCTTGATATCTTTAACTGCTATTTTTTCGATTCTTGGCTTTAATCTGAATATGGTATCCAATTGTTCCGGATCAGGTTTTTTTTCCAATTGTTTGATCCGGTCTTTTTTTACCTCATCGCAAAAGACATCCAGCGCTTCAGCCAGACCTCTGAAAGCCACAGACGCTGTGTTGGGAATGTATGAGAAAACAGTATTTTCAAGGTCATAATTAATGGCCTTGAGTATCGATGGTGCGAGGGATTGGCCCAGTTTTTTTCGTTCAAGATATATATCCCGATCTGTTCCGCGCGAAAAATAAATGCGCTCAAATGAACATGATTTCCGGGGCAGTATTTTGGTGAAAGGAAATTCCTCAGCGTCTCCATTTTTTTTGATGATCAAAGCATGGCCCGGTTTTATTTCACGAATATCATCCACATCGATGTTAAATGCGGTTTGCATAGCGGGCCGTTCAGAGGTTGCCACGATCAATTCATCATCCTGGTAGTAGAAAGCAGGCCGTATACCCGATGGATCCCGCATGACAAACGCATCGCCGTGACCAATCATTCCGGCAATAGCATAACCCCCATCCCAATTCTGAGCTGAATTGGCAAGAATTTTTCCGACGTCAATACTGGATGCAATTTTTTCCGTGCTTTCTACTTTGGTATAACCTTCACTCTTAAATTTCTGGTAAAGGGCTTCATTTTCTTCATCCAGAAAATGACCGATTTTTTCAAGAATGGTAATGGTATCCGAGGTTTCTACCGGATATTGACCATATTCGACGAGTTTCCTGAACAATTCATCTACATTGGTCATATTGAAATTACCGGCCAGCACCAGGTTCCTGGTTTTCCAGTTATTGGCCCGAATGACGGGATGCAAACTCGACAATTCATTTTTTCCAAAAGTTCCATACCGTAAGTGCCCAATAAAAAGTTCACCTGAAAAATCAACATGGTCTTTTAGCCACTGAGGGTCATTCAACCGTTTTGGGTTATCCGCCGTTATCTGTGTAATTTGATCATTTACTTTACTAAAGATTTCTTTGATGGGTGATTCAGCATTGGAGCGAAAGCGACTGATATAACTTTTACCGGGCGGTACATCCAGTTTAATTCCGGCAATTCCTGCTCCGTCCTGTCCCCTGTTGTGTTGCTTTTGCATGAGGAGATGGAGCTTTTTCATCCCATAAAATGAAGTTCCGTATTTTGAGAGGTAAAATTCCAGTGGTTTGAGCAGCCGGATCAGGACTATACCACATTCATGTTTGATCAATTCGCTCATTAAAAATAAAGTTTAAAGCCCATGGAGCGCTTTTTTATAATTTAGCCAAATCAAAGTGCAAAATTAACATTATATGAACAATAACATTAGATTGATTTTTATTTTCATCATAATAAGTGGCTGGTTACAGGCACAGTATACTACGCCCGGTACCGGTGTTGTATGGGATATGGATGATCTGGTTACCACCTCAGGGGGAGTTGTCACCCTGAATGGAGAGATTTATGTAATTGCCTCAGATATTACGGTCTCTTCCTCCGATACTATTCGCCAACTTTCTGATGCTGAAATACATTTGATGCAAACGGTTCTTATAACCGTACATGGTGTCCTTGAGTTTTCTCCCCCAGAGACCATTGTGATCTCAGCAAACGATACAACCCTCAATTTTAAGGGATTTCGCTTCGAAGACTCGGACCATTCTTTTATGGAAAGGTGTATAATTCAATTTGGTGGGGGAATCAAACTGGTGAATTCTGATATCCGAATAGAAAATTGTACGATCCGTAAATTTGATAAATCAAACTGTACCGGAACCATCGATTTGTTCGGGTCAAGTCCGGAGATCCTCAATTGCGATATCTCCCTGAATCAGGGCCCTGCCATTCTTTCTGCTGCCAATGGCGAAAGCTCCCCTTATATCAAAGGAAACTGGATTTACCGGAACAACACCGAAAACACCAATATGCCACAGATTAACCTGGGAACTTCCGAACCAGAAAAGGACATCATCATTCGCGATAATTTCATCGAAGGATTTTATGACAAAGCTGGCGGAATTGCTGTTACAACCCTGGCGGGAGGTTATTTGAGCTGTGTGATTGATAGCAACACCATCATCAACAATCGCTATGGAATCACCGTTTATGGATTTGATATCAACTCAGTGATTTCAAATAATATTTTAGCGGATAATAACATCGAAAATCTGCCGATGCAAGGTGGTAGCGGAATCAATTTCTGGGGCGGTACTTCCAATATATCGATGGTTCATGGAAATAAAATTTATGGCAATCTCTGGGGTATTACCAACACTGGTGATGCGATGCCCAACCTTGGTCAGGTGGAACCGGATACCATCAATCCCGGTAAGAACCTGATATACGAAAACGAGAACCTGGGAACAACCTATGCGCTATACAACAACACACCCAACAACATTTTTGCGGAAAACAACTACTGGGGATCCTACGACCCCGATTCCGTTGAGGCTGTCATTTACCATTATCCCGATGATGAGAGCCTCGGGTTCGTAGATTATATTCCATTTAAGGATTTCATGACCGGGCTAAAAGAAAAATCGGTAAGCCCGCCTTCCCTATTGATTTATCCGAATCCCTCCGGGTCACAAATCAACCTGGATATTCAGGAAGCTGGAACCCTCATCATTTTCAACTCCACAGGAGATATGGTACTGGAAACGTCAGTTTCAACGCTGGATCTTGTCGATGTTACGACACTTCCGGCAGGTGTTTATTTCACCTGCTTTGCCAATGAGCGGGTTACCCTTACCGGGAAATTTATCAAAGAATAAACACCGGGGATTCTGAATAATCCTTAGATTTGTTGGAGTTGCAGAATATTTATGATCACAATCAGAGAAGCTACCAAAAAGGATGCACCGGTCATTGCTGACTTCCAGCTAAGAATGGCCCTTGAGACCGAAGACCTGGCATTGAACGGTCCACAGGTGACTGCCGGAGTTAATGCCGTGATGGCCGACCGTTCCAAAGGTTTTTACATTATTGCTGAAGATGAAGGCATTGTGGCATCCATGCTGCTTACCCCGGAGTGGAGCGACTGGCGAAACGGTTACTTTCTCTGGATACAATCCTTGTATGTGATACCTGAATATCGCAAAAAGGGCGTTTTCAGGATGATGTACGACTTTGTGAAAAACAAAGTAAACTCATCGCATGATTATGTTGGGATTAAACTTTATGTAGATCAGGACAATGAAATAGCACAGAAAGCTTATGAAAAAGTCGGGATGGAAACGAGCCATTATCAACTGTTTGAGTGGAATAAATAAAAATTAAAAATATGTATAAATCGATCATTTCTATTGTTTCAATTGTATCATTAATTTCTCAATTCACCTTGGCCCAAATCGACAAATCCGACTGGGTCGGCGAATTTCCTGAAGGATGTACTTCCATCACCGTGGGCAAACAAGCCAGTGCTGACGGTTCAGTCATGACCTCCCACACCGATGACAGTCATCGTACCCGGTCCTGGATGGACATTCAGCCCGCTAAAACCCATACTCCCGGAGAAACCATGACGATGTATAAACGGGTGTCCTCTGATTCACTGGCCATGCCGGCCTATGCCCACAAGCCCATTGGTGAAATTCCGCAGGTGGAAAAAACCTGGGGATTTGTCAATACGGCCTATCCCTGCCTGAATGAAAAGCAACTGGCTATGGGTGAATCTACTTTTGGCGGCCGTGAAGAATTGCAGTCGGATGAAGGATTGATTGATTGTCAGCGTCTTTGCCAATTGATGCTGGAGCGTTGCACAACTGCCCGTGAGGCCATTCAAATGGCGGATGAACTTACCAAAAAATATGGCTGGAACGATGCGGGTGAATGTCTTACCATAGCCGATCCCTATGAAGTATGGCATTTTGAGATTGTTGGCTCAGGAAAAGGCAAGGTGGGTGCCGTCTGGGCTGCTCAGCGTGTTCCGGATGACCACATTGCTGTGAATGCCAATGCCAGCACCATTAAGCACATCAATCTGAAAGACAAAGATTATTTCATGGCATCGGATAATATATATGATGTGGCTGAGGAAAATGGCTGGTGGAATGGTGACAAGGAGCATTTTCAGTTTTGTTATGTCTATGCCCCACACAGTCGTGAGTCGGTAGCAGCCCGCCGACGCGAATGGCGTGTATTTGATTTGCTGGCGCCATCGCTTAATCTTGATCCCAATGACAAGGATTACCCTTTTTCGGTAAAACCAGATGAACAGGTTGCCTTGCAGGATATGGTCGATGTGTTTAAAGATTATTACGAAGGAACCCCTTATGATATGACCCGGTTGATTACCACAACGGATAAAGATGGGAAAACGGTGGTTTCGCCCCTGGCCAATCCTTTTATGCCCTATGACCACCTTGACATTCAAAATGTGCAGGGTGGCTGGTACAGTGTAAACAATAAAACCGGCGATATCCGCTTCCTGGGCGAACGCACCATTGCCCGCTGGTATACCATGTATGCAACGATTATTCAGTGTCGTGCGAATATGCCGGATGAGATCGGAGGCGTGGTTTGGTTGGCCATGGACAATGTAGCCAATTCGATTTATGTACCCGTATATTGCTCGGTATCCGATCTTCCGATGCCATATAAAACCCCGGGCAGGGTCAATGGATTCACCCGTGAATCGGCCTGGTGGGCTTTCAATCGGCTGGGAACACTGGCTGCTCAGCGCTGGGGTGATATGCGACACGATCTGGACGCAGTTTGGATTCCCTGGCAAAAGGAACTCTTCGATAAACAAAAAGAAATCGAGGCCAAAGCGATGGAACTGTATGATGCAGACAATCCTGAAAAAACGGTTGATTACCTGACACGCTATACTGATGAGTGGGGGAATAAAGTTGTGACTAAAGCCTGGGAGTTGGGTGATTTTCTCTGGACCAAATACGACGAAAAGTTTTAACCAATATTTTACCCAATGGAATCTCAAAATCGAATACGGATCATCGGTTTTTTTTTACTGATGATCCTTTGCTTTAATGCTAAAATCCAGGGCCAGATACCACAGGGGATCAATTATCAAAGTATTGTGCGGGATGCAATGGGGAATTCCATTGCTGATCAAAATGTTAGTTTTAGGTTTTCGATTTTGCAGGGAATGATCTCCGGACCGGTGATCTATTCGGAAGAGCACACAGCCACCACATCCTCCATGGGCCTTGTAACCCTGATCATAGGCCAGGGAGTTCCGGTAGCAGGCCAGTTTGATACCATCCCATGGGGAAGCGATTTGTATTTTCTTAAAACTGAACTGGATATCAATGGAGAAAGCAATTTCAGTGAGATGGGAACCACTCAGCTTTTATCGGTTCCATATGCCCTGTTTGCAGGTGATGTGGCCAACCGGGGCTGGATTTACAAGGATACGAACCTCATCAACCAAAACAGTGGGAACATCGGAATTGGTTTGGATGAACCTCAGGAAAAATTGCATGTAGCAGGGAATATTCGTACTGACGATACACTTCGGTTTAAAGGGAAATTTATTCCGGCATCAAATTATCAAAATCCAGGGCAAATTTTGATCAACTCCAGTGATATTAAAATTGGGTATCAAAAGGATAATTTTGGAAACATCCTGATTGGAAACAGCCTTTATGGGAAAACTGTTTTTGATTTAAGTATGACCGGAAGTGGAAATATTGGCATCGGCACCGATGTTTATCATGAAACAACTACGGGCTATTCCAATGTTTGTTTAGGTATGTATACCGGCTATAATATCAGCAGTGGTAGTAACAATATCCTGATTGGCCAGTCGGCAGGAGAACATATGTCGGTAGCAAATTTTAATATTTGTCTTGGGAATCAGTCAGGTAACGGTCGAAATGGTGACCGCAATATATTTATGGGCGACCGGGCAGGCTATTCGTGGGGAGGATCAGGATCGGAAAATATTATGCTTGGATATTTCGCAGGTTATCGTTACGGTTCCACTAATTCCAGAAGTATATTTATAGGTCGTTATGCCGGTTATAATGTGAATGATGATGACAATGTGTACATCGGACCGGATGGAACGGGTAGTAATGCCACTGGCAGTAAAAACATCTTCTTTGGATATAATGTCGGTCAAAATTGGGCAGGCAGTAACACCCTTTTAATTGACAATAAAAACGATAATACCACACCTTTTATCAAAGGAGACATGGAAAACGATGCTTTGGAGATCAATGCAGCGCTTACCGTAAATGGTGAAGTACAGCAGGAATCGGTCAACATCCAGTCAACCCTTAACTTACAGGAACTTATAGATTTTCCTTTAAACCCTGCAGAAGGGGATATGATTTATTTGAATGACACCCTGCGCTTTTACAATGGCAGTACCTGGCGAAATATTTGGTAAGGTGTTGAACGATCCCAAACAGGATTGTTTTAATGAAATAATTTATAATCTATGCGCAACATACAGTTCCTGATCTTTTTCGGTATTGTTTTCGCCATTTTCTTTTCACTCAGTTGGTATATCTATACCAGGGGCTTAATGGCCTTTCCTAAAGGCACAAATGGAAGAATGTGGTTCAATATGCTATTTATTTTTTTATCTCTCTCCTATCCTGCAGCCCGCTTTCTTGAACGGATCTGGATTTCGTCTTTATCAGATGTGCTTACCTGGATAGGGTCGTTTTGGCTGGCCGCATTTTTTTATTTCTTGCTCATTGTAATTGCAATTGATCTCGTCCGACTGGTAAATTATATCTTCCCATTTTTGCCGGAATATACCGGCACTCTGGCTTTTAAAAAGCAGCTTTTTACCGGAGCTTCTGTTTTTGTTGGGATCATTATCCTGGTCGGCTATATCAACAGCATCACCCCTCGGGTGAAAAAGCTTGACCTGGTCGTTAACAAAAAGGTAGAGGGCTTGAAAGAACTGACCATTGCTTTTGCATCGGATATTCATCTCGGAACATTGATCGGCCCCAGGCGCACCAATCAGATCGTCGATAAGCTGAATTCGCTGGAAGCTGATATCATTCTGCTGGGAGGTGATATTGTGGATGAAGACCTCGCACCGGTGATACGATACAACCTGGGAGATTCGCTGAAAAAACTACATGCACCGCTTGGCGTTTACGGCATCACTGGAAATCATGAATACATTGGCGGTGCTGAGGCAGCAGTGAAATATCTCTCTGAACATGGCATTACCATGATCCGGGATACGTCCAAACTGATTAACGGGCAGTTTTTTCTCATAGGACGTGAAGACCGCGACCGACCTCGTTTTTCAGGTACAGGAAGGAAAGTAGTATGGGATGTGATGCAAGGTGTTGATGCAACAAAACCTTTGATCCTGCTCGATCATCAGCCGTTTGATCTGGATGAAAAACAAAAACAGGGAGTAGATCTTACGCTTTCCGGGCATACCCATCATGGACAACTCTGGCCTTTGAACTATATTACCAAAGCCATGTATGAGGTTAGTTGGGGATATAAGCTAAAAGGAAAAACCCATGTTTATGTTTCCAGTGGCGCCGGTGGATGGGGACCTCCTGTAAGGATTGGTAACCGGCCTGAAGTGGTTTTGATAAAAATCCGTTTTGCCGGGTAAAATTTGTTTTATACTTTCATGGCAAAACTAAAGCCTGATGAAAATCAGTTTGCCATCGATTGAAATCACAAAACTAAATTTGTTCCTGTTCTTTTCTGTTTTGGTGGTTCCTTTTATCTACACCACTGCTGTTCCGGATCCTTCACTCTCACCGAGGCTATTAGCACTTGATGTTGTAATATTCGTTTTTCTAATAGCTCTTCTTTTTTATGTTTTCAGAAATTATAAAACCAATACATGGGAGATCAGGAGAAGTCGGATTTTATTATTTTATGTTCTCTATCTCATTTTCGCTGCTATTTCTATTTTCAATGCCGCCAATCAGTATGAAGCTTTCTTCGAATGGCTTAAAACCTTTTCTTTTTTTGCTTTCCTGATCATAGCTACCATATTTTTTCATCTCCATCAAAATCCTATTCGGCTGATCGTTAAAACAGTCATTATTTTTTCATTTGTGCTCTCATTAAGAGGGGTTTATGAAATAATTACGACTTCAGCCGATAAAGCTTTTGATCACCAGGCATCATATTTAATCAGGGCCTTTTCCTCCAATAGAAATTTATTTTCCGAAATTTTATTTTTATGTCTTCCATTCACAAGCATGGGTATTTATCTTTTCAGATCATGGTGGAGGTTCGCTGCGATGGTTGCTTCAGGCATTGCCTTTATTCTGATTACCATGCTTCTTACCCGTTCAGTTTGGGCAGCAATCATACTGTCTTCTCTGGTTACCATTCTTGTTCTGCTTCTCTTCAGAAAGCATTTTCATTTTACTTCCAGCGTTAAAAGGGGACTTGGGTTAACGGTTATCATTGTGATCATTCTTTTGGTCACGGGCGTAATAATATTTTCCCGTTTAGGAGATATTGAAGTTTTTGAAAAACAATTTTACTGGGTCACCAACTATAAATTTGGCTCCTCCCTGGAGCGCATTGAATTGTGGAAAAAAACGATCCAAATGGGAATGGATCATATGATAACTGGTGTTGGTCAGGGTAACTGGCGGATTATTTTTCCTTCCTATAGCCTTGAAAATTTGCGGTCAGAATCCGGTATTATTTTTTTCCAGCGACCTCACAATGATTTTCTATGGATATTTGCCGAGAACGGGCTCCCGGGATTCATCGCTTATCTTTTTATCTTCTTATCAGCAATTTATTACCTGCTTAAAATGATCATGAAGGAAACATTGGAGGAAGATAAACTTATATCAATCGGTTTATTGTTTGGACTGGTCGGCTATATCATGATTGCCTTCGTAAGTTTTCCAAAAGAGCGTGTCGAACATCAGATATTTTTACATCTGTTCCTTGCGCTCATCATTGCAAAGTATGCTGATCTGAGTAGCGATAAAAACAATGGATTCAGAAGCAAAAAAAGGCTGTTCACTTTTTTGATGCTATTGACAATTGGCTCTGCAGTATCGATTTACTACGTTTTTCAACGTGTTGATTCAGAGATTTCAATCAAAAAGGCCTATGTAAGTAGAATGGAACAGCATTGGGAAAATGTAATCCCCAATATTGACAGGGCTATTAAACCGTTAACAAATCTCGATTCTTATTCTACTCCTTTGGCCTGGTATAGGGGAGAAGCCCAATTTCTACTCAATGATAAAAAATCTGCACTGATCAGTTTCGAAGAAGCCTACAAGGTCAATCCAAATCATTTGCATGTTTTAAACAACCTCGGTACCTGTTATGAATTAGACGGAAATCATCAACTGGCAAAAAAATATTATCAAAAAGCCTTGAAAATTTCACCCCGTTTTGAAGAATCATCCTTGAATCTATGTGCTGTTTATTACAATGAAGGAGAAATTGATTCAGCCCTGCTATTGCTTAGAAATATTCCTGATACCTCATCAAATCAAAAGTATCAAATCTTCCGAAGGACATTGCTCTTGAAAAAACTGATGGATTTAAATAAGTCTAGTGTTGATCAACCCATTGCCCGGTCGATTCAACGAATCATCAGCGATGATAAATGGATAATGAAAATATACAGGCAATCGCTTTCCGAGAACATCGACTTTGATAAGGCCGTATACAATGAGGTAATTTACCTGATGGAATCGATGGACAGCACGATTACCGCCAGACAAGCCAACATATATCGGAAAAAATTTAATTTGATGGAATAATATTTTTTACTATTTTTGATCAACCTATTATTAAGCTATGAAATACATAACCATATTAATCCTGTTTCTTTTTATCACAGTTTATGCTAAAACCCAGCAGTCGGTATTTGAGCAGCTGAAAAAGGAATCCCCCATTGTGGGCACTTCTGGCCTGGCTGCTGCTGAACCCCGGGATATTGCTGATTCCTCATCTTTCGATGCCACTACTTCCAAGTTCTTAAATCCCAAACAGCCGGAACTAACATCTATTACTCCTGATACAGGGTATATTCCAGATTTGTTGACCGTTTCTATAAGCGGACAAAATACCCATTTTAATCAGGCCACCATGACATCAGTATGGCTTGAACAGGGATCATCAACAACGATTGATGGGATCAATGAATCGGCTTCAAGCAATACAATCATGACAGCCCAGTTTTTATTTCATTACAATGAAACACCCGGAATTTATGATCTTAAAGCCTATAACCCTGAAGACGGAATGATGGTATTGCCCAGTGCCTTTGAATTGATCATCAATCCCAATCAGCCTGTTTTGACTGGAATAGATCCGAGTTCAGCTTTCCAGGGAGAAACCCTTTCAGTAGGCATCAGTGGTTTAAATACACATTTTGCCCAGGCATCCTCTGTAGCGACATGGTTAAACATGGGAAGCGCCGTCATCAATCCGGTTAACCAGAATGTTATAAGCAATGAATTGATTCAGGCTGAGTTTTCCATCAATGAGATGGCCCTTATTGGCGATTATAACCTCAATGCCCAAAACACCATTGATGGGAATTTAATACTTGAGGATGCCTTTGCAATTCATGAGCCACTTCCTCAAATTGAATCCTTTCTGCCCACAAGTGGTTATCAGGGGATGTTGTTGAATATCAATGTTCTTGGAGAAAACACCCATTTTTTCTCTGGTAGTAATTTCGACAGTTGGATGACCCTTGGGGAAGAAGAAGTTCATGCCATTGAATCAGTCACATCAAGCGATGAGGCTATCAGTATAACCTTTTCTTTTCCTCACACGGTTTCACCTGGCGCCTGGCAGTTACATATTTATAATGACGTGGATGGTGTAATCATAGCTGAGAATATATTCAATTTGATTCAAAATCCTAATCAACCTGCATTGATTGATATTGTGCCTGATGCCGGAAAACGAGGCCAGATGCAACCACTTACCATCTTTGCGGAGAATGCCAATCTGGCTATGCCAGGATTAACCACCGAGGTGTGGTTGCAACAGAATGACCAGCAAATTTATGCAACAAGCATTGATATTCAGGGAAACTCCAGCATGGATGCTGAATTCGACCTTCCTCCAACAGCAGCGCTGGGTTTTTGGGATGTGATCGTGCAAAACGATTATGATGGTGCATTGCTGTTATCCGACGGATTTAAAATGCTTGACTCGATTGGGATCGTCAATTCAAATGATGCAATCCGCTCCCTGAAAGCCTTTCCAAATCCTTCTAACGGATCAATAAATGTAGAATTGCAACTACTGAAACCAGATCAAATTACTGTTTTCCTGGTTGATATGATTGGAAATGAATATTTTCTCGCACAAAAACCTTCCGGTCGTTCATTTAACCTAAATTTTGATCTTACGAATTTTCCGGTGGGGGTATATTATTTAAAAGTTCAGGCTGGCCAGGTTTCATCCGGTTTGAAAATAATATATAAGCAGTAACAATATTCATGTTTTAAATTCTTGTTTTTTCAAATGCTGGGAGAGATATTGAATATTTAATATTTTTGACAACCATATTGTTTCTGGAAAAAAATGATTTATGTTCAAAAAGATCCCCCACACCTACGTCATCATATTTTACATCATTGTTTTTGCTGCTATCCTCACCTGGATTATTCCCGGGGGTGAATTCAACCGAAAAACCATCACTACGCCAAATGGTATTGAGCGTACAGTTATCGATAAGGATTCATTCCACTATGTTGAAAAAGAACATCAAACCTGGCATATTTTTTCAGCCCTTTTCAAAGGCTTTGAAAACCAGGCCGGGATCATAGTTTTTATCCTGATGATCGGTGGTGCCTTCTGGATCATGAATGCCAGTAAAGCGATTGATGTGGGTATTTTTGCATTTTTGAAATACACCCAAAAACTCGAACACATTAAATTTTTTAAAATCCTGGGGGTTAATAATATCATTATCGTATTGGTGATGGTGATGTTCTCGATATTCGGTGCAGTATTCGGAATGAGTGAAGAAACCATTGCATTCATTATCATCCTGGTTCCTTTGGCTATATCCATGGGTTATGATTCGATTGTGGGCGTATGTATGGTGTATGTAGCGGCGCATCTTGGTTTTGCCTCAGCGGTGCTCAATCCATTTACCATCGGGATAGCCCAGGGAATTGCCGACCTTCCGCTGTTCTCCGGCTTTGAATACCGGTTGTTTTGCTGGCTGATCATCAATTCGATCGGGATCAGTTTTGTGCTGTGGTATGCCCGTCGGGTAAAAGCCAAGCCGGAACGTTCACCCATGTACAAACTGGATGAATATTGGCGCAAACGGGGAAACGCGCATCTGGAATCAATCACCTACGAAACCCCAGTTTTGGCCTGGATCACCTACCTGATCATTCTTGCCGGGTTGATCATTTTCTCCTTTAATTTCCCGGAATCCACACTCAGGGTTGGGAATGCCTCGCGGGATATCCCGGCTGTACCCATTGCTACTGCCCTGTTTGCGATAACCGGAATGTTATCGCTCAGGAAATCGTATCATTTCTTTATCCTCAGTCTGCTGGGTTTCACCATCTTGTTTCTCATCATCGGTGTGATGGGCTATGGATGGTACATCATGGAGATAGCAGCCCTGTTCTTTGCCATGGGCATATTTTCAGGCATGGCAATGAACAAAGATGCCAACGGCATTACCAAACTGTTCCTGGAAGGGGTGAAGGATATAATGTCCGCAGCGCTGGTTGTGGGCTTGGCTGGCGGCATCCTTGTCATCCTTCAGGACGGAAAAATCATCGATACCATTTTGCACGGTGTCAGCCGTTCGATGGAAGGGCTGAGCAAGATCGGAACCGTCAGTGTGATGTACGTGATCCAGACCTTCATCAATGTGATCATTCCATCAGGTTCTGCCAAAGCGGCCCTCACCATGCCCATCATGGCTCCTTTTAGTGACCTAGTAGGTCTTTCACGACAGGCTACTGTAATGGCCTTCCAGTTTGGTGATGGGTTTACCAATATGATTACCCCTACTTCAGGTGTGCTGATCGGTTCACTCGGCGTTGCTAAAATTCCCTATGATAAATGGCTGAAATGGATACTGCCCTTTATGGCAATTCTTATCATTGTGGGTTGGCTGTTGCTTTTGCCCACTGTTTTGATGGATTTGAATGGATTTTGAGAAATTCCAATCAGTAGGCGCCAATCGTGAAATTTCGGGACAAATACAATTCAAACTGGGAATGATCAACAATATCCGAGCATTGGATTTCAGCTTTGTTAAAACAATATTTTATTTATGCATCAAATCGTTTACAATAGCCAATTTGGATACTGATATTGCAAATGCCCGGAATTTATTTCTTAGTTATTATCATAAGTGATAGTATTCATTGTGTTTTCTTTTTTATTTTGAAAAGTTTATTTAACTTTAAGGTTTAAACTTCATAGCGATGGTATTAATTGTATTCTATAATTATTAACTATTATACTATTGAAATCAGCCAATTACCCTCTCAGAAAGCTTAATAAAAAGATATTTCCAATGTTATTATTTATTAGATATCTTTCAAATTAACTACAAGCAAAAACAAAGGCATCATGAATAAAAAGTTACTATCAACAATCATTATTTTATCTTTTACGATTTTTCAATCTGTTTTTACACAGACGAATACCCCGGTTTATCATTTAAATTCCGGAGTTCAGCATGACCAGTATGGTAGGTTAATAAAACAAGGTGATCAGCGAATTGAGTTTACTGCCGAAGAAACATCTCCATTGTTGATAGAGAAAACTTATCAATCAATTAATATTCAAAAATCAGTAACTGATAATACCATAGTATGTGATGCAAACTGGAAGCAGGCTGTTATGGGATCTTGCATCGGGCTGAATTCTATGAATTCTGATGATTTTGACAATGATGGGAAAATAGAAATCATTTGTAGCGGGGGAAGCGGATTTTCAGGAGGGCAATTTTGGTATATCCTGGAGTATAATCCTGTTTCTACAGAATATGAAATGGTATGGGTAAGCCCTTATTACGAAGGTGGATTTTACTCCGCAGGAATTTCAGTTATTACTTATTTTGACCTGGGCAATAATGGATCATGGGAAATCTGTTGTGGTTTAAGTGACGGGACATTGTTGATCTACGACGGTGCAAATATGGATCTGCTGCAAACTATTTCTACAGATGCAGATGATATTCATGCAGTTTTTTTAGCAGATGCAGATAATGATGGTGTTGATGAAATTGTATTTTGTGATGAAAGCGATACCTATCTCTACAATGCCATAAACTTTGAACTGGAAAATATCCTGCAATATGGAGCTGACGATTTTGAACCCGGAAACGTTGATACTGACCCGGGTATTGAACTGGTTTATTCCAATGGAAATGTTATTTCATTTGATGAAGGTACTGTTAATTATATCTGGAACTTTGTTGCAGGTTCGAGTTATGAGGGGCATGTTGAGCTTTCTGACATAGATAGTGATGGTATGAATGAGATCATATTTGCCAAATACTGGTATGCGATTACTGTGTATGATGTAGATATCCAATCACCAAAATATGAAATTCAATCTGATCTTGACATTGATGCTTTGCTCGCATATGATGTGAACGGCGATGGCATTGAAGAAATATTATATGGCGATGGGCAATGGGGCGATATCTATTGCTATAATTCACAAACAACAGCCTTGATATGGAATATTAATAACCCTGAACATGGTACAACAGAGATTAATGTTGCAGATGCAGACAATGATGGACAGCTTGAGGTGATGTGGGGAGCAGGTTGCTCCTCCACCGGATCCGATCACTTATTTATACATGAAATACCTTCCTGTAATTTTGAATACAAAACAAAACATCTTGATCCTCCTTTCTTTACAGTTGAAGTTGGTGATGTAGATGACGATGGAATTCAGGAGATTGTTACCATTTCGTACGAAAGTAATAGTGGTTATGATAGTGGGATTATGACCATTTTCAGTTCTGATGACCATACGATTGAATGGCAATGTGACGAAAATTATTTTGGTAATGCCTGGACTGGAATTTATGCTATGGAAATAGAAGATATTGATAATGATAATCAAACAGAAATCATTGTTGCGTCCGGGCAAACGTATACTGGCAGAATTTGGATTATCAATGGTGCCACGCATCAGATTGAGTCAGATCATATATTTTCAACTGAAGACATTGACGAATTTTATACCCTCGATGTGGCAGATGTTGACAATGATGGACAAAAGGAATGTATCGTTGGAGAAAGTGGGTATGTTCACGTTGTCGATCCAACCAACTTTAATGTCGAATGGAGCAGTGTTAATTTACCGGGTTATTATAATCCACGGGCATTATTTGTTGATAATATTGATGCAGATGCAAACCAGGAGATAATTAGCTGCAGCGGATATATATATGTAATTGATGGAACCACCCATCAGCAATGGCAATCTGTTTCAAGTAATTATAACAATATTGATATATTTGATGTAAGTGGAGATGGAATAAAGGATATTGTGGCCTGTTCCTCTACCGGTGTAATAACTGCCATTGATGGTCAAACTCATCAAACTACAATTTTATTTAGTGCAAATGAAGATGAAATTGATGGTGTCCGGGTCGATGATATCACAGGTGATGGAGAATTTGATTTTGTTTATACGATCGGTGGTGCTATTTATTTCAGAACCCAATCAGGTCTGGAAATGAATACACAGCCTTTTGGCACCATGGCAGGGCTATCAGATGGCTTGAAAATTTCTGATTATGACCAGAATGGCTGGAAGGAAATTATTGCCGGTACAAATTACATTGTTGTTGAATTAGGTGATAATTGTTACAATTGTCTTGATTTTGATATCATTTTACAGGGTGAAGATGTTTCATGCAACCCGGGAAATGACGGTATGGTTGAAGTGATTGCCTCAGGAGGTGAAGAACCATACACCTACGACTGGGATTTTGGCGGTACCAATGCTGTAGAGACTGACCTGGATGCGGGGACCTATCATGTTACTGTGACTGATAACCAGGGTTGTGTAAAATCCGGTGAAATAACGATTTATCAATCACAATTATTAACCGAAGTCAGTACACAAAAAGTCGGATGCTCGGGATTGGACGATGGAAAAGCAACGGTGCAAATTTTGATCGGACATCCCCCCTATCAATTCAACTGGAATACAGGTGCGACAACCCAGACTATTAATGGCTTAGCTGTGGGTGATTATAGTGTGAGTATTAATGATTCTCAAAATTGTACATCTTCTCATGATGTTTCGATCGTTAAAGACACTTTGATTTATATTATCAATACCTATGATATTGAATGCTACGGATATAATAATGGCTATGCCAGCGTGGATATTTATGAAGGAGAACCTCCCTTCACGTATCTTTGGTCGACAGGATATACAGGAAGTAGCATCGCTAATCTTTCAGCCGGAGATTATACTTTAACAGTTACCGATACATTGCTCTGTTCGGCAACCAGTTATTTTACGATAAGTGAACCTTTAGAAATACAGGTTTCGCATACCACAGTTGCTGATGATCCATCTACAATTCAAGGAGAAGGATCTGCGACAGTTCAGGTAACGGGAGGAAATCCCCCCTATTTTTTCCAGTGGAATGATCCTTATTACCAAACCAATCAAACTGCAACAAACCTTGTGTCAGGAACTTATACAGTTGTGGTTTCAGATGTAACACAGTGCAGTACATCACATATCCTTTTTGTCCCTGAAATAAATGCTGTTCTGGAAAATAATTTAAAAAATTATATCAGGATATATCCGAATCCTGCCAACGAAACAGTTAATATAGAAATTGACTTGAAACAACCTGATATTGTAAATTTATCCATTTATAATACAATGGGCGATAAATTGATTGAAACGTCACAATTTAATCTGGCAAATCAACCTGACCAAATTGATATATCAACACTACCTTCTGGATTGTATTTCATCAAAATCAGAATAAAAGATACAACCGGCATTTGGAAACTGAGTGTGCTTTAAAATATGAATATCCGGGCAACAACTTTTGAAGTTTGAGTGAATCTGATTGACGGCTCTTTCTGCAATTTTTCTTTCTTGCTTTATCGAAAAAGGTATATTCGAACATGTGATTTCCTTTTACCAAAAATAGCCTTCATTATTCCAAAATTGATAAACCAGAGGTTTTAAACCGAGGTCAATTTACCTTTCTCGCTCTTTGAACCCTTTCTTTCTTAAATCGTTTTTAAAACATGTTTTTGCACAACAGGATTAACAAAGCGGAATTAAAGGAGCAGCTGATGGCCGAGCCTTTCAAACGGAGGACCATCTCATTTTATCGTTATGTGATCATTGAAAATCCGCAGGATTTCAGGGATCGGCTTTACAAGGAATGGTTTGAGCTCAATTGTTTTGGCCGGATTTACATTGCTCGCGAAGGGATCAATGCGCAGATGAGTGTGCCGGAAGATAATCTTCAAACATTCCTCCATCTGCTTGACCAACGTGCCGAATTGAAAAATATGCCCATTAAATATGCCATCGAAGATGATGGAAAATCATTTTATAAACTCACCATGAAAGTCCGGCCTAAAATCGTGGCCGATGGTTTGGATGACGGCACTTTTGATGTAACCAATGTGGGAACTCATTTATCTGCAATTGATTTTCATAAAGAAGTTGAAAAAGGCAAAGCCATTGTGGTCGATATGCGCAATCATTACGAAAGCGAAGTAGGCCATTTTGAAGGAGCCATTTGCCCTGATGCCGATACCTTCCGGGAAGAGATCCAAATGGTAGTGAATGATTTTGCCGATCAAAAAGATAAAAAATTCCTGCTCTATTGCACGGGTGGAATACGTTGTGAAAAAGCCAGTGCTTATCTGCGTCATCATGGATTTAAAGATGTAAACCAATTACATGGCGGAATCATTGAATATGCCCAGCAAATCAAAAAGCTGGACATCAAGTCGAAGTTCATCGGTAAAAATTTTGTATTTGATGAGCGCCTGGGTGAGTCTGTCGACGGGCAGATCATCAGCCATTGTCACCAGTGCGGACATCCTTCCGATTCGCACACGAACTGCGCCAACGATGCCTGTCACCTGCTGTTTATCCAATGCGAACAATGTCGCAAAGAATACAACGGTTGCTGTTCTTTGGAATGCAAAGAAATTCTAACTTTGCCGGCCGAACAACAAAAAACAATGCAGACCCGGCTACAGGAACATTTTGCTCAAAATACAATTTTTAGAAGACGATACCGGCCCGATGTTAATAGGCAATTCCAGGCAGAATCCGGCATTTTGAAAATGAGTGATGGCAAATAATTTTTGGAAAGAACTGAAAAAACCTGTTTTTACGCTTGCCCCAATGGAAGACGTAACTGATACCGTTTTCCGGGAGATCGTGCTGCGTATTTCCGATCCGAATTGTTTGCATGTAGTTTTCAGTGAATTCATTTCCACAGATGGATTCTTGCATGAAGTGGGCGGCCCGAAGGTGAAACACCGCATTCAGATCAATGATTCTGAAAAGAAACTGCTTAAAAAAACCGGTGTGAAACTTGTGGCCCAGATCTGGGGATCCGATCCGGAGAAACATGCCCGGACAGCCAAAATCATTAGCGAAGAAGGAGAATTTGATGGCATCGATATCAACATGGGGTGCCCGGTCAAAAAGATCGTGAAACAAGGTGCTTGCTCAGCATTAATTGGAAATCCCTTCCTCGCCAAGGAAATTATTCAGGCCACACAGGAAGCCTCGACCATTCCGGTTAGTATCAAAACCCGTATCGGAATCAAAGAAGTGATCACCGAAGAATGGATTGGTCATTTGCTGGAAACCAAACCGATACTCATTACCATTCATGGCCGAATACAGAAACAACAATCGGAAGGAATGGCCGACTGGAATGAAGTAGCCAAAGCGGTTAAACTACGTGACCAGATGAGCCCTGAAACACTCATTCATGGTAACGGGGATGTGATATCGTATGAAGATGGTTTGCACAAAGCAAGTCAATTTGGCGTGGATGGCCTCATGGTCGGGCGGGGCATTTTTCAAAATCCTTGGTTTTTTAATAGGATGGAACACGAACACACACCGGAGGAAAGATTAAAATTATTGTATAAACATGCTTTCCTTTTCACTCAAACGTGGGAGTCAGAAAAGAATTTCGCCATCCTAAAACGGTTTTTCAAAATTTACACTGTCGGATTTCATGGTGCTGCAAAGATCAGGGCCAACCTGATGGAAACCAATTCACTGGAGGATGTAAGAAAAGTGCTGGAAAGTTCTGAATTTCGGGTGTTTGAAAGATAAAATGTGTTAGCTTTCGGCTTTGGTCCTCTGACAAATTAACAAAAAAACGCTATTTTGCTCCGTCATAAGCCCATTTAAGGTAAATCGAACCCCAGGTAAACCCACCACCGAAAGCAGCAAGAATAACGTTATCACCTTTTTTTAGTTGGTTTTCCCATTCGTATAAACACATAGGAATTGTTCCATTGGTGGTGTTCCCATACTTCTGGATATTGATCATGACTTTTTCTCTGGCAAGTCCCATCCGTCGGGCAGTCGCATCAATAATGCGCAGGTTGGCTTGATGGGGCACCAGCCAGGCGATGTCCTCGGCTTTTAAGTTATTTTTTTCCATGATCTCGACCGATACATCCGCCATATTAGAAACGGCAAATTTAAAGACCGCCTGACCTTCCTGGTATACAAAATGTTCACGGTTAGCAACGGTTTCAAAAGAAGCAGGGCGAACAGATCCTCCGGCTTTCTGGTGAAGGTGAACCCTTCCTGATCCGTCAGACCGCAATATGGCATCCTGGATGCCATGGCCATTTGTATCAGGCTCCAGTAAAACAGCTCCTGCAGCATCTCCAAAGATGACGCACGTTTGCCGGTCGGTATAATCAACGATGGATGACATTTTATCAGCACCCACAACAATGATTTTTTTAAATAATCCCGACTCAATATATTTTGAAGCGGTAACAAGTGCATAAATAAATCCCGAACAGGCAGCATTCAGATCAAAGCCAAAAGCATTTTTAATGCCCACTTTGTCACTGATAATATTGGCGGTTGCCGGATAAACCATGTCTGGAGATACCGTGGCACAAATAACCAATTCAACTTCTTCAGCCTTGGTATTTGTTTTTTTGAGAAGTCCTTTTACTGCCTCCACGGCCATATCGGAAGTCCCAAGTCCTTCACCTTTCAGAATGTGTCTTTCTTTGATCCCGGTTCGGGTAGTGATCCATTCGTCGGTGGTATCCACCATGGTTTCCAGTTCCTTATTGGTTAAAACATAGTCAGGAACATAACCTTGAATTCCTGTAATAGCTGCTCTAATTTTGTCCATTATTAAAAGATCTGATACTAAAATACGGCCCCAAATGTAATATTTTATTTACTTTGGATATATTTGTTCATGATTCGTTTGATCTTTTTGGTGAGTTTGGCCTCGTGAATATCCCGGGAAAGGAGAATCATGTTGAGAATGGCTCTGGCGCTGGAAATGCCATGTCCAATTACCACTGAGCCATTAACACCCAGGATAGGACTGCCACCATAATTCTCATAATTAAATTTATCAATAAAATCATCCACCAGTTTACGTTTTACCAGAATCCGATACATTGCTTCAATCTGCTTGAGCACAATGTTACCGGTAAAACCATCACAAACAATTACGTCCGCTTTATCTTTAAACAGGTCACGACCCTCAATATTACCAAAAAAATTGAAATCATCCGAATCTTTCATCAACCGGAAAGCAGATTGACACAGGAGGTTTCCTTTTTCTTCTTCTTCGCCGATATTCAATAAACCGACCCTTGGTTTTTTAATTCCCAAAACATATTTTGAGTAAATTGATCCAAGGATGGCAAACTGGTACAAAATATCGGGTTTGATATCGGGATTTGTTCCGATGTCGAGCATGACATTCATTCCCCCATTTTCCTTTGGCAGTATTGTGAGGGTGCTGGGACGGATAACCCCTTTGATATTGCTTATACTATACATTGCTCCCACCAGCGTGGCACCCGAATTACCAGCACTGGCAAAGGAATCAATTTGACGTGATTTCAGATACCTGAAACCCACAGAAATGCTGGATTCTGGTTTTTGGGTATAGGCTTTTATGGGCCGGTCACCCATGCCAATGATCTGCGGGCAATGGACGATGGTAAAATCATTGGTATTACCACCTTTTTTCCTCAGTTTTTCAGTAATAATGTCTTCGGGTCCAAATAAAAAAATCCTGTCATTTGAAGTTATTTTTTGCAGTGCCATGATGGCTCCCTCGATGGTTACATCGGGAGCATAATCTCCGCCCATTACATCTAAACCTATCTTCATTGACAGAATTTACAGATCAATACAGGATACACAAATTATTCAGCATCAGTCTTTGAATACACCAGTTTACCTTTGTAATACAAGTCTCCATCAACATAATATCCTCTGTGGTAACGGTGTACTTCACCGGTCGTAGCGCATTTGGCCAGTGTCGGTGCTTCTGCTTTATAATGGGTTCTCCTCTTGTCTCTTCTGGTCTTCGATATTTTTCTTTTCGGATGAGCCATTTTTAATATGATTTAATTGTTGTTATCAAATTTTATATTCTTTAAGGCATCCCATCGGGGATCAGTACCTTCTTTTTGGTTTAATGATTCCAGTATTTTAATTGCCTCCGGATCACATTCTGCCGGTTCTGCATCATCACTTCCATGTACCTTTTTAATAGGAATAGCCAGGGTGATATAGTCAAATATCAGTTCACCGATGTCAATTTTATAATCTGATTCGGGAATGATCATAATGTTCTCAGATTCTTCTTCTCGGGTTTGACCAAGTTTAAAAATATAATGCTCATTGATCAAAATTGGAAACTTGAGTTCTCCCAGACAACGATCACAGGTGGTTATCAACGTCCCCCGAATATCAAAATTGAGGGTCATCATCCGTTCCTGTTTTTCCAGCTGTACTTCAACTTTTATTTGACAATCTGTTACATCAGGATTTTCATAAACCTCAAAGAACTTTTTATCAATCTCCCATTCGTAATCGTGTATTCCAATCTTTAGTCCCCTAAACGGAATCCGTAAGTCTTTCAAGTAATTCACGATAATCTCCTTATCATTCTCCGGGTTCCAATCCCGGTTTTGCAAAATTGGGGTGCAAAGGTAGAAATATTTTTATGATTAGCAAACTATTGTATATTTTTAAGCCCATGGTTCAAACAATTGATCCTGTTCACATTTGATTGTGATCTGGTGCAGGATAAATAATTAATTTTGATGGATCAACGATTTCCATGGATAAGTTAAATTTGCCAACATATCAATTTCGTATTCAAACAGTTGATGGAAAACAGCGAATTTTTGACCGATGGCGCAAAAAGTTTGTAGCCCTCACGCCGGAAGAATGGGTGCGTCAGAATTTTATTCGATACCTGGTAGAAGAAAAGCGGTTTCCCGAATCTCTTATTGCTGTGGAGACAGGGTTGGTGGTCGGTCGCAGAAGCAAACGAACAGATGCTGTGGTTTATGACCGGCAAGGCAGACCCTTTGTGATCATCGAATGTAAAGCACCAGATGTAGCCATATCTCAAAAAGTCTTTGAGCAGATCGTTCGATACAATATTACCTTGCAGGTAAATTACCTGATGGTGACCAATGGTTTAAACCATTATTGCTGCCATTTGAATTATGAAGATCATTCCTATCAATTTCTGGAGGAAATTCCTTTATTTGAAGCATTGACTTAATTCATGAAATTTTGTACCTTTAGCTTCCTAATCAAAAGCTCATCGCCATGTTCGATCGCATCGTTACCATTACCAGTTGCCCATATTCAAGGGCTCAGCTCATCAAAGGCAGACTAGAAGCCGAAGGGATTGAATGTTTTCTGACCAATATCAACCTGGTACAGCCTGACATTGCCACCGGAGTGAAAATAAAGATCAATGAAAAAGATACCGATGTGGCCTTTCGCATCATTGAAGAAATGAAAGGGCAATTTGGAGAAAAAAAATTACCTGCCCTCCATCAATTGAAAAGCATACGCCGGATACTGGTGCCGGTTGATCTGTCGGAAACTTCAATCAATGCCTGTAATTATGCCCTTGGCATCGCATTCAAATTAAAGGCCGAAATCAAGTTATTATATGCTTATTTCAATCCCGTGGTTAGCGCGGACCCCTACCTTGAATCCAATACATTCAGCATGCACCTGGAAAGTGTCATAGCCAATATCGAGAAGGAAGCCCGAAAACAGATGCAAGAATTGAAAAGAAGCTTGCAAAAACAAATGCAAATGGAAAATTTGGGTAACATAAAAATTGGCATTGCACTGGAACGGGGAACATCCGATCAGGTCATTTTGAATTATATTGAAGACTATAAGCCAGGGGTTGTTGTTATGGGAACCAAAGGACGTGGGCGAAGCATAACCAATTACATCGGAAGCGTAACCCGAAAGATCATGGAAAACACGGAAATTCCTGTACTGGCAATTCCAGAGCGATCAACATACTGGGGTATTAATTATGTTAACCGGGTGATGTATGCAACCAATTTTGATGAACACGATTTTTCTTCCTTGCGAAAACTCATGACCTTAATCAGGCCGTTTAATATGAAAATTCACTGCGTCCATATTTATTCAGGAGAGTCAGACCCCTTTGATCAGGCGAAGATGGAATCTTTAAAGGAGCATTTTAAATCAGAGTACCAGGATTATGATATTTCCTGCAATATGCTCATGCACATCGACATCATTCAGGGTTTTGAAGACTATATTGAAAAAAACGACATTGACGTAATTGCTTTAACAACGCATAAGAGAGGCATTATTGATCGGTTTTTCAACCCGAGTATTACCAAACGGATGCTCTTTCATTCACACATTCCGTTGCTTGTATTCCACTCTTAAAGTGTTGGGTAGAAAGCTTCCTTTATATGCCGGATCTGTTCCCGGTTCTTTTCGATGATGATGGAGATGATATCGTACCGAACTTCGTTTTGTATTTCATTTTCAATGATATAGGCTGTTGTGGCTCTGATCAGGTATTGTTGTTTTCGCTTTCCAACAGCTTCTTCCGGTTCTCCAAAAAATGCAGTGCTCCTGGTTTTAACCTCAACGATTACCAGAAGTTCTTGATCTTTGGCTATGATATCAATTTCATCCTTTTCGTGCCTCCAGTTGCATTCCAGAATCTTATATCCGAGTCCCCTCAGAAACCGGACCGCCAAATCTTCTCCTTTTCTGCCAAGTTCATTGTGTTGGGCCATCGAATTATTTAATTTTAAACATTTGATCCGAAAGGGGCTGAAAAATTAAGGACTGTATTTGTTTCAACTTTCATGGTGCAAGGACGACCCAGAAGAAGTACCCTGTTATCATTGCCATGGCCTCCGGGAAAGTCAAATGCGACAGGATAATCATAATCCCCGGTAGCATTGGTGATTATTTCATAAACCGACTTCCCAAAATCTTTTCTGGTATCGGGAAGTTCATCCATTCCACCTACCAATAAACCAGCCAGCCCATCCAGTTTACCGGCTCGTTTCAGTTGAACCATCATTCTGTCGATGCGGTAAAGGTGTTCCCCTACTTCTTCAATGAACAGGATTTTTTGTTGGGTATCAATGTCTGATCTTGTGCCTATCAAACTGCACAGGATGGCCAGGTTACCACCTGTAAGAACTCCGCTTCCAGTGCCATTCCGAGAAAGCTTGTGGCTTTCGAAACGATAACCCTTAAGTTTTCCGAGAAGAGCTTTGTGCAATGTTTCGGTTGTCTCCGGATAGGTATTCATATTTCCAAATCCCGCAGCCATGGTGCCATGAATGGTTTCGACACCAAAATTTTGATGAATGTGACTATGGATGACAGTGATGTCGCTGAAGCCAATAATCCACTTGGGCAACTGATTAAATTTTGAAAAATCAAGTTGGTCAACAATGCGGTTGGTTCCATAACCGCCACGGGCACACAGGATCGCTTTTACTTCGGCTTTATCCAGCATGGTTTGAAAATCAGATACGCGCTTGGCATCTGAAGCCGAATACCCATACTGGTTATCAAATAAATGTTTGCCGACGGTCACCTGAAAGCCCCAGTTTTTCAGCGTTTCAACTGTTTTTTCGACCTGCTTTTCTGATATTTTTCCGGCCGGACCAACAATGGCGATTGTATCACCCTTCTTTAAGTATGGTGGTGAAATCATAAACGTCGAGTAAATTTCTTTGTATGACAAATGATTATCTTTGCCGAAATTACAAGTTTTTAGTCAATCACAACACATTTCTATGGCTGATAGTAAGAAATTTGCGCGTCATACGGTTACTTCGGCATTGCCCTATGCCAATGGTCCCATTCACATCGGTCATCTGGCCGGCGTCTATGTTCCGGCCGATATTTATGTAAGATACCTGAGATCAAAGGGAGAAGATGTCGTTTTTATTGGAGGATCGGATGAACATGGTGTCCCCATAACGATCAAAGCGCGGCAACAAGGGGTTACACCTCAACAGATCGTTGATAAATATCATGGAATGATCAAAAAGGCATTTGAAGAATTTGGAATTTCCTTCGATATCTATTCCAGGACTTCCAACAAGATCCATCATGAAACGGCCTCCTCTTTTTTTAAAACGCTTTATGATAAAGGGGAATTTATTGAACGCACTTCGGAACAATATTATGATGAAGCTACAAATCACTTCCTTGCCGATCGCTATATAACCGGAACCTGCCCGCACTGTAATTACGAAAAAGCATATGGAGATCAGTGTGAAAATTGTGGAACATCCTTAAGTCCCAAAGATCTGATCAATCCGGTATCTGTTTTAAGTGGGAATAAGCCTGTAAAGAAGGAAACCAAACACTGGTATCTTCCGCTTGACCAATATGAGCCCTGGCTGAGGGATTGGATCGTGGAAGGACATCGTGACGATTGGAAAACCAATGTTTATGGCCAGTGTAAGTCATGGATAGATCAGGGCCTTCAGCCAAGGGCCGTTACCCGCGACCTGGACTGGGGCGTAAAAGTACCCATCGCGGGTACCGACGGGAAAGTGCTCTATGTATGGTTTGATGCTCCCATTGGTTATATTTCTGCCACCCGGGAATGGGCACAAAAAACAGGTAAAAACTGGGAAACATACTGGAAAAATGAAGATACGCGATTGATCCATTTTATTGGCAAAGACAATATTGTTTTTCATTGCATCATTTTCCCGTCGATGCTGAAACAGGAGGGAAGTTTTATTCTCCCCGATAATGTGCCGGCCTTTGAATTCCTGAATCTCGAAAACGATAAAATATCCACCTCGCGTAACTGGGCTGTTTGGTTGCATGAATATCTGGAAGATTTTCCCGGGAAACAGGATGTTTTGCGGTATGTGCTTACAGCCAATGCACCGGAAACAAAAGACAATGACTTTACCTGGAAAGACTTCCAGGCAAGGAATAATAATGAATTACTTGCCATTTTCGGTAATTTTATTAATCGAACCCTTGTGCTAACGCAAAAGTATTTCGAGGGCAAAGTTCCCGAGATGGAAGACTTGAATGATTATGACAAATCGGTACTGGTTGAAATGAAAGATTTTCCGATGAAGGTCGGGACAAGCCTCGAAAACTTCAGGTTTCGTGAAGCCCTCAATGAAATGATGAACCTGGCCAGGCTGGGCAATAAATACCTGACGGACTCTGAGCCCTGGAAACTTTATAAAACGAATGAAGGCCGGGTTAGAACCATCTTGAATATTTCGCTTCAGATCTGTGCCAATCTCTCCATTGTTGCCCGTCCTTTTTTACCTTTTTCAGCGGATAAACTGGCCGATCTTTTGAATTTAGATAAATTCAGTTGGAAGGATTCGGGCAGGACCGATTTACTTGCAGCGGACCACCCTTTAAACCCACCTCAGTTTTTATTTGATAAAATTGAAGATGAACAAGTAGAATATCAAATGCAGAAATTGATGAATACCCGAATAGAGAATCAGGCCAAAGTTCCGGTTAATCCTGCCAAAGAAAATATTGAATACGAAGATTTTGCAAAACTGGATATCCGTGTAGGAACGATCATTGAAGCCGAAAAAGTTCCTAAAACAAAAAAACTCCTGAAATTAAAGATCGATACCGGAATTGATCAACGGATAGTCGTATCGGGAATTGCCGAACATTATGATCCTGCAAAAATTGTCGGGCAAAAAGTGAGTATCCTGGTGAATCTGGCTCCCAAAAATTTGCGGGGAATTGAATCCAATGGGATGATCCTGTCTGCCGAGGACAGTGAAGGACGATTGTGTTTTGTCGCACCGATCTCCGAGTTTGAAAATGGTAGTGAAATCAAATAACAGCCGGATGATTTCTGTTGTTGAATCCAGTCATTATTTATAAATTGTTGAAGTTATGCCTTTCACCTACGATTATCCACGACCAGCGCTTACCGTTGATGCTGTTATTTTCAGAAAAATTAACCAGGAATTAGAGGTTTTGTTGATTCAACGTAAAAATTATCCATTTGAAGGAATGTGGGCACTGCCGGGTGGATTTGTTGACATGGATGAAACCGTTGAGGATGCTGTCGTAAGGGAGCTTTATGAAGAAACCGGATTAAAAATTGAAAAACTGGAACAACTCCATACTTTTAGTGCATTGGGGCGTGATCCAAGAGGAAGGACGGTTTCAGTTACTTTTTTTGGAATCATTGGGGGTCAATCCTCCCAGGTGCAGGGTGGAGACGATGCCATGGATGCTAAATGGTTCAAAATGAATCAAATTCCCCACCTTGCCTTTGATCATATCGAGGCTGTAAACATGGCACTCAAACAAATAAATTAGTCTGTATACATTAATTTCATTAGATTACAGGCAAAATTTAATTTGGTTTTTCATAAAATCTTTCTACATTTGTTGTTCAGAAAAAAAATGAATCATTAAATCATTTCCTTACTAAATTTTAATCATTATGAAAATTTTTACAAAAATTGGACTTGCACTCTTGGTAGGATTACTATCTACGAGTATGCTTTGGGCCCAAACTTCTGCCAAAGAGGTTGGGCCAAGATCGAAAATGGCGGGTATTCCAATTGCAAGTGAAGCGATATTTGACTTGCAGTTTGACTGGCCCGTGTATGATGGTAGTGGTGAAGCCGGTATCGAAACCGATGGCACCTACATTTACACTTCCATGTGGAATGGTGCCGGCGAATTCCAAAAGTATGATCTGGCAGGTAACTGGGTTGAAACCTTTACCGTTGCCGGTTCTGCAGGATGCCGTGACATTGCTTATGATGGCACCTATTTTTATGGTGGTGCTGCATCCACAACGGTATTTCAAATGGACTTCGGAACAGCCAGTATGGTCAGTACCTTCACTGCACCAACTCAGGTAAGGGCTATTGCTTACAATGAGGACGAAGGTGCATTTTATGCCAACAACTGGGGATCAGACATCACCAAATTTGATATGTCTGGTGCTAACCTGGGAGCATTTGCTGTCGGTCCTACTGGTGATAGCTACTATGGATTTGCCTATCAGGGAGCTTCTTATTGCGGTGACGGCCCATTTCTTTGGGGTTATGCCCAGGTAGGAGCCACACAGAACGAACTGGTTCAAATATCATTGCCCGCTGGAACTGAAACCGGAACTTACTTTGATGTAGGATCTATAGCCGCGGTCGGAACTGGTATTGCCGGTGGTCTGGCTATTTCTGATGGCCTTGTTACTGGTTATTGGACCATTATGGGTACTGCTCAGAATGTTGATATCTGGGGATTGGAACTTTGTGTTTCCGGACCATTACCAGCAAACGACATCGGTGTTCAGTCAATTACTTCTCCTGTTACAGGAGTTGACCTTACAAGTGCTGAACCGGTAACCATTCTGGTTAAAAATTATGGTACAGACACACAAACCAACTTCGATGTTTCCTTCTCACTTGATGGTGGAACCCCTGTTGTTGAAAGTGTATCAACTACACTTAACAGTGGAGAAACTTATGAACATACTTTTGCTACAACGGTAGACTTATCAGCTTATGGTTCTTATAGTTTTGAAGCTTGTGCTGATTTAACCGGCGACGAAAATGCTGCTAATGACTGCGCTTCCAAGACCGTTGAAAACCTTGCACCTTCATATTGTGATGCAAGTACATCCATTGAGGATGAGTTTATTGCCAATGTTCTTTGCGGCGATATCGATAACTCAAGTGGTTGGCAAGGTGGTGTAGCAGATTACACTGATATTTCCACTTCCATCGAACCTGGAATGTCGGAAGACATTACAGTTACCAATGGAAATGCATGGACCTCTGATAAAGTCACCTGCTGGGTTGACTGGGGAATGGATTACACTTTTGATGTTGGAACAGATGAAGAATTTATTCTGACAAATGATGGTACTGGTGCTGTATTTACTGGTGCCATTGCTGTACCTGCAGGAACAGCGCCTGGTGACTATAGAATGAGGGTTCGTATGTCTTACAGCACTGATCCGGTTCCTTGCGGAGTTATGTCTTATGGTGAAGTTGAAGACTACACAATCAATGTTCCCGGTGGTTTGGAATATTGCGAAGCTTCCGGTGGTGGCGATGAATTCATCGACGGTGTTGTTTTTGGTGACATCAATACCATGGGTTCAGGTGAAAACGGATATGAAGATTTCACCGCACTGTCAACCGATGTTGAACAAGGTGGTACTTATACAATGACCGTTTACAACGGTAATTCATACTCTTCTGATGACTGGGGTATATGGATCGACTTTAACGTTGATGGAACATTTGCTGATGATGAAATGCTGATTTGTGATGTCAGTAACGGTGGTGACATCATCGAATATGACATTGACATCCCTTCCGACGCTCCTATGGGATCAACCCGTATGCGGGTGCGTCTGAAATACAGCGGTAGCGACTGTCCATTCGATCCTTGTGGAACAACAACTTATGGTGAAGTTGAAGACTATACAGTTAATGTTGTTGAAGGAAGCGGCTCAACTGCTGTTTGCGAAGACTTTGATGCTCTGACTGTCGGTGGTTATGTTGCTGATCAAATTGGTAGCCCATTATGGACAACCTGGTCGAATGCTCCGGGTACAGCAGAAGATGCTACTGTATCTGATCTGTATTCAACCAGCCCAAGTAATTCAATGCTCGTAAGTGGTACCAATGATATGGTTAATCTGTTCTCAGAAACCAACCTTGAAAGTGGTGCTTATCAATATGACTTTAATATCTATGTTCCAACAGGATTCACCGGATATTTCAACCTTCAGAAGGATGTTGTTCCCGGCACAGAGTGGGGCTTCCAGGCCATGTTTGAAGATGACATGACCATTGTTGTTGATGGTGGTGCTGCAGCTGCAGCTGTAATTCCTTACGATTACGATACCTGGTATGCCATTACCCTGATTGTTGACCTGGATGCTGACTGGTGCCAGTTCTTTATTGATGGAACACTTGAGCATGAATATCAGTGGACATTAGGTACATTTGGTACCGCTGGTGCTTTAACACTTGGTGGTGCCAATTTCTACGCCAATCCTGGTGCCGGTGGAACACCTCCGGGTGCACATTTCGATGACATCTGTTTTGATGTTCTTCCAACTATGGAAACAGCGCGTGTCCAGGCTATTCATAACTCAGCAGATCTTGCTGCAGAAGTTGTTGATGTTTGGTTAGATGATGTATTATTACTCGACAACTTCGAATTCAGGACCGCATCTCCATTCGTTGATGCTCCTGCAGGAGTTGAATTTACCCTGGCTGTTAAAGGCCCGGATAGCACTACACCGGATGATCCGCTATGGTCACAGACTTATACCCTTGATGCAGATGAAACATATATCCTGGTTGCGGAAGGTATTGTTAGCCCTTCGGGTTATACTCCTCCAACACCATTCGATATTGCTGTTTATCCAATGGGACGTGAAGAGGCTACTGTAGCTACAAATACTGATGTATTGGTAAATCACGGTTCTACCGATGCTCCCACTGTTGATGTTTATGAAATCGGAGTTGGAGCTGGTGAAATCATTGATGATCTGAGTTATTTTGATTTTGCTGGTTACCTCGAATTGGGAACCCTTGATTATGTATTGGATGTACGTGATGAAACAGGTACTACCTCTGTAGCAAAATATCAGGCTCCTTTGGCCACACTTGGTCTTGATGGAGCAGCGATTACAGTTGTTGCTTCTGGATTCCTGGATCCATCAAACAACAGTAATGGACCTGCTTTTGGTCTTTGGGTTGCACTTGCTTCCGGTGGACCACTGGTAGAACTTCCATTATATGAAGAACCTCAGAATTGTGAAGATTTTGATGATCTGACTGTTGGTGGTTATGTTGCACAGCAAATTGGTACTCCTCTTTGGACTACCTGGAGTGGTGCTCCGGGTACAGCAGAAGATGCTACTGTATCTGATCTGTATTCAACCAGCCCAAGTAATTCAATGCTCGTAAGTGGTACCAATGATATGGTTAATCTGTTCTCAGAAACCAACCTTGAAAGTGGTGCTTATCAATATGACTTTAATATCTATGTTCCAACAGGATTCACCGGATATTTCAACCTTCAGAAGGATGTTGTTCCCGGCACAGAGTGGGGCTTCCAGGCCATGTTTGAAGATGACATGACCATTGTTGTTGATGGTGGTGCTGCAGCTGCAGCTGTAATTCCTTACGATTACGATACCTGGTATGCCATTTCCCTCATTGTTGACCTGGATGCCGACTGGTGCCAGTTCTTTATTGATGGCAACCTTGAACACGAATATCAGTGGACCTTAGGTACTTTTGGTACTGCTGGTGCCTTGACATTGGGTGGTGCTAACTTCTATGCCAATCCTGGTGCAGGTGGAACACCTCCGGGTGCTCACTTTGATGATGTGTGCTTCCAGCAACTGGAAAGCCTTGCTCCTCCATTGAATCTTGAAGCGATGGTGGAAGACAATGATGTGATGCTGACATGGGATCCTCCGGCAGGTGACAAAGGAAGCTTTACAGCAACTGGTGTTACCATTGGTGCTGGTACAGCCGAAAAATCACCAAGTGCCAAGAATGATCCTATCCCAACGGATGATCTGTTCGATCTGTTATTTGACTGGCCCGTGTATGATGGTAGTGGTGAAGCCGGTATTGAAACCGATGGAACCTATATCTATACTTCCATGTGGAATGGTGCTGGTGAATTCCAGAAATATGATTCAGATGGAAACTGGATTGAAACCTTCACCGTTGCTGGCTCTACCGGATGCCGTGATATCGCTTATGACGGTACGTATTTTTATGGTGGTGCTGCTTCTACAACGGTATTCCAAATGGACTTTGATGCTGCAACGATGGTGAGCACATTTACTGCTCCGACCCAGGTTCGTGCAATCGCTTACAACGAAGTTGACGATGCATTCTATGCCAATAACTGGGGTTCTGCCATTACCAAATTTGATATGGCAGGTGCAAATCTCGGAAGTTTCCCTGTAGGACCAACTGGCGACAGCTATTATGGTTTTGCCTTTGATAATTACAGTGGTGGAACATACCTGTGGGGTTATGCCCAGGTAGGTGCAACTCAAAATGAACTCGTTCAGATTTCACTACCTGATGGTACTGAAACCGGAACATATTTCGATGTTGGATCCGTTGCAGCCGTTGGAACCGGTATTGCCGGTGGTCTGTGTATCGATGGCATGATCGTTCCTGATGTATGGACCATTATTGGTACGTCACAGAATGTGAACATCTGGGGTCTTGAACTCGCCGGTGGTGGCATGTCTGATATTTCCTACAATGTATACCGTGATGGTATGATGATTGGAAATACAACAAGCTTGAACTACACCGATATGGACCTTGAAAACGGTACGTATGAATATTATGTAACTGCTGTTTATGTAGAAGGTGAATCAGGACCTTCCAATACGGTTGAAGCCATTGTTGATGTACAGGTTACTGATTGTTACGACTTTGATGACTTAACAGTTGGTGGATATGTTGCTGAGCAATTAGGTTTACCATGGACTACCTGGAGTGGTGCAGTTGGTGATCCTGAGGATGCTCCTGTAACTGATGCTCAATCGAACAGCGGTGACAACTCATTCCAGGTAAATGCTTCTACTGTTGATCTTGTATTCCAATTTGGTGATGATCCAATCTCCGAAGGACAGTGGTTGTACTCACATTTCATGTATGTACCTTCAGGATTCTCCGGATACTTCAATGTTCAGGCTGAACCAACACCTGGTGTTGACTGGAACATCGAACTCTATTTCGATGATGGTGGTACTGGTTCATTTGCTGGTCAGTCGACCGAGACATTTGAATATGATCAGGATATGTGGTTCCTCGTTGAAGTGAACTACGACTTCGAATCCGGATATGCCGTTGTCATGTTTGACGGCGAAGAGATCATGTGGTTTGAAAATACACTGACAATTGGTGGAATTGACTATTACGGTTCAACCAGTGGTGGTGACCCGGGTGCATATTATGATGACGTTTGCTTCGGCGCAGGATTCGAATATACACCGACACTGCCTCCTGGACCAACCAACCTGACGGGACCGGCTTCTGTTACAGCGGGTGAAGACATCGTTCTGAACTGGGATGCTCCTGCTACAGGCGCTGAACTTCAATGGGATAGCGGAATCAACGATGATGCAATCGGCCTGACCAATGGTGGTACATTCAGTGTTGCTTCTCACTGGGAGCCTGCTGACCTGACACCTTACGATGGAATGATGCTTGAAGAGATCACCTTCTTTGCTGGTGATTATCCGGGACCAACTTTCACCATGAAAGTTTGGACGGGTGCATCAGCCACTGAGGTTTCAAGCGAGCCTGTTGCAAGCTTTGTTCAAAACGACTGGAATACAGTTGCTCTGTCGACTCCGGTTATGATCGATGCTTCACAAGACTTGTGGTTTGGTTATGAAACTACAAACGCTGCAGGTGAATTCCCAGCAGGTTGTGATGCCGGACCAGCCATTCAAACCTATGGTGATATGATCCTGAACGGCGGCGCATGGTCATCACTCTATGTACTTACAGGTGGTGCGATTGATGCCAACTGGAACCTGATTGGTTCTGCTTCCTATGGTGATGGCAGTAAAGCTTCGGTTTCTGTACCGATGGTTAAAGCAGAAGCTCCTGTTAATAACAGTGGTAGCTATGCATCTCTTGGATTTGGTTCAGGTAAGAAATATGTACCTTCAGCTAGTAAAGCTCTGTTAGGTTATAATGTATACCGCGATGACGTGATGATCAATGGTGCACTGGTTACTGAAACCACGTATACCGATAACATTGCTGTACCAGGTATCTATGATTATTATGTAACAGCAGTTTGGGATGAAGGTGAATCAGATCCTTCCAATACATGGACTGTTGATGTTCAAACCGGAATCAATGAGAATGTCTTGGGTGCAACCCAGGTATTCCCGAACCCGGCTAAAGAACTCGTCAACATTTCATCTGACTTTACAATCAATTCCGTAACGGTTTACAACTTCGCCGGACAGGTGGTTGCAAACGAAAAAGTGAACGGAAATGAATACCAGGTCAATGTTACCCAATTCCAACCCGGAATCTATGTATTCCAGATCAGCACTGCCGAAGGCATGGCTAATTACAGGATTGTTGTTGAGTAATCACTGACAGATAAAAATGAAAAGGGCGGCCACTGGCCGCCCTTTTTTATTTCAAAGAAAAAAATGTTACATCTTTTCCATCATGGCCTTCACCACATTATTGGCCCCTTCATCAATCTGAACGATATTGGCATCCAGCATATAACAGGGTGTTGTGAAAAGATTATGCTGCGCATCATAAACCACTTCTCCATGGGTGGTTTTTTCGTGGATGGCTCCCAATTTTTCAACGGCAGCGACTGTGGAGCTATCATCCCCAATGGTTATCCTCGACTGATGAATGACTTTGGCAAGGATCACAGGCGCAATACACAAGGCACCAATGGGATTCCCCATTGCATGTGTTGATCCGATTGCTTTTTCTACATCCTCATTCACCTTACAATCGGCTCCTTTGAATGCAAAATCGGAGAGGTTTTTGGCCGCACCAAATCCTCCGGGTAATATCAGGGCATCAAAATCAGCAGGATTATACGTTTTTAAATCCCGAATCTGTCCCCGGGCAATCCTGGCCGATTCAACCAAAACATTCCGGGTTTCTTTCATTTCCTCCCCTGTCAGGTGATTGATCACATGATGCTGGTTGACATCGGGAGCAAATATTTCAAAGGTCGCTCCATTCTTCATAATGGCCAGCATAGTCAGTGTGGCTTCATGGATTTCGGAACCATCAAAAACCCCGGAACCCGATAAAATAACTGCAAATTTTTTCATAGCGATAATATTTTGATTCAACTCACTTTACATTAATTCCGCTACCTTTGAACGGATTATATAAAAAATCCAAAGGTTTTGCGAATTTACCCATTTTATAGCTTTCATCAAAACCGCTATTTTTGCACTAAATAATAATTCAATGAGAACCAAAGAAGAAATTGTGCTCAATTGGTTGCCGCGCTATACGGGCACAGCTGTTGAAGATTTCGGTAAATACATCCTGCTTACCAATTTCCACAATTACCTTGATATTTTTGCCAGGATGAACAATGTGGAGGTTATGGGTAAGGATCGGTCGATGCCCAGCGCCACTGCCGGAGACATCACCATGATCAATTTTAACATGGGCAGTGCCAATGCAGCTACCATCATGGATCTTTTGAGTGCTGTTGATCCCAAAGCATGCCTTTTCCTGGGGAAATGCGGTGGATTGAAAAAGAAGAACCAGTTGGGCGACCTGATATTACCCATTGCAGCCATCCGGGGAGAAGGAACATCTGCCGATTACCTCCCTCCTGAAGTTCCGGCACTTCCGGCATTTAGTCTTCAAAAAGCCATATCCACTACCATCCGCGATCACGGGAAAGATTACTGGACCGGTACGGTGTATACCACCAACCGCCGGGTATGGGAATATGATAAACAATTTAAAAAATACCTTCGCCGTGTCCGGGTCATGGCCATTGATATGGAAACCGCCACCCTCTTTACAGTAGGTTTTGCCAATGAAATACCCACCGGTGCATTGTTACTCGTTTCGGATCAGCCGATGATATCCTCTGGTGTGAAAACAGATACCAGCGATCAGAACGTGACCCGCAATTTTGCGGAAGAGCATGTTACCATTGGAATTGACTCCCTGCATCAGCTCATCAATGATGGTTTGACGGTGAAACACCTGCGGTTTTAACTAACTAGAAGAAGACACTTCAATGAAGTTTGAACAGATCATCAGCGATTTAAAGAATAAAATTTATTATCCTGTCTATTTCCTGGCTGGAGAAGAACCCTATTACATCGATACCATATCGGATTACATCGAAGATCATGTTTTGAGTGATGTGGAAAAAGAATTTAATCAAACGGTAGTATATGGCCGGGATACGGATGTGTTAGCAATCATCAGTCAGGCAAAAAGATATCCCATGATGGCCAATTATCAGGTGGTGATTGTAAAGGAAGCACAGAATATTCAAAAGATTGAAGAGCTTCTACCCTATGTCGAAAACCCTTTATCCTCTACCCTGTTGGTTATCAATTACAAATACAAAAAAGTTGATAAACGGAAATCGTTCTTTAAGCAGCTTGATAAAAAAGGAGTTCTCTTCGAATCGAAAAAATTGTATGATAACCAGGTGGCCGGCTGGATCAATTCCTACGTTGCACAAAAGGGTTTTAAGATCACACCAAAAGCCAGTGCCATGCTGGCTGAATTCCTGGGTACGGATCTGAGCAAGATTGTTAATGAAGTGAATAAACTGGTCTTGAATGTTCCAGCATCATCTGAGATCAATGATGAATTAGTGGAACGCAACATTGGTATCAGTAAGGACTTCAATATTTTCGAATTGCAGAATGCAATAGGCACACGCAATGTTTTAAAAGCCAACCAGATCATTAACTATTTTGCTGCCAATCCCAAAGAAAACCCCCTGGTAAAGACCATTACCCTGCTCAATACCTTCTTCTCCAAAATATTGATTTATCATCAACTGGCAGATAAATCAAGAAACAATGCAGCATCAGCGCTGTCGGTCAATCCATTTTTTGTAAAAGATTACCAGGATGCAGCTCGTCACTACAGTATTGGTAAGTTGATCAAGATAATCGGTTACCTGAGAGAATATGACCTGAAATCAAAAGGCGTGGGAAATATTTCAACCAGTGATGGTGAGCTATTAAAAGAATTGCTTTATAAGATCATGCATTGATCCATTAATACAATTCTTCCACCCATTGATTGTATTTGGAGAGGATGGTTTTTCGGCGCAGTTTCAGGGTTGGCGAAAGCTCTCCTTTTTCCACCGACCAGTTTTCGGGCAGCAATTTGAATTTTTTCACCTGCTCAATGCGGTCCAGGTTTTCATTAACAGCATCTACTTCTTTTTTGATCCGCTTAATGATTCGCTCATCTGAAATGGCTTTTTCAGGTGATTCCCAGGGATGCTCCTTCACCTTGCACCATGATTCAAGATGCTCGAAGTTGGGGACGATCAGGGCCGAAGTATACTGCTTGTTTTCCCCGATGATAATGATATTCTCGATAAAAGGGGATTCTTTGAACTTGTTTTCAATAACCTGGGGTGCAATGTATTTTCCACCTGATGTTTTGAAGATTTCTTTTTTACGATCGGTTATTTTCAGGTACTGACCATCGATCATCTCCCCAATATCACCAGTGTGAAACCAGCCCTGATCATCAATCACTTCTTTGGTCAATCCGGGTTGTTTGAAGTATCCTTTCATTAATCCGGGACCTCGGGTCAATATTTCTCCATCACTGGCAAAGGATACCTCAACACCGGGAAGAACAGGGCCTACCGTTCCGAATTTGACACCACCCGGTTCAAAGTGATATACGGCCACCACGGGTGATGTTTCTGTCAGGCCATACCCTTCCATGATCTTGATCTTTGCCGCCCAGAAAGTGCGGGCAAGGCGAGGATTCAGGGTGGCACCACCAGAGATAATCACCTCAAGTTCTCCACCGAATGCTTCTCTCCATTTGCTGTAGACAAGTTTATCGGCTATGGAATACTGTATGTGATAGAACCATCCATTTTTCCCATCCATTTCAAATCGGTGGGCCAGGTTCAACGCCCAGAAAAAAAGTTGTTTTTTAATCCCTTTTAATCCACGTCCGGTGCGAACCAGTTTGTCATAAGTTTTTTCAATAACACGGGGCACGGCTCCAAAAATATGGGGCTTTACCTCCTTCATAAAATCACGCAGTTTGTCAATGTTATCCACGTAATAGATCGCAACACCGTTGAGCTGGTACATATAATTGATCATGCGCTCATATACATGGCAAAGGGGTAAAAAACTCAATGCTTTTGAGACGGGATTTTTACTCAAAATGTCGGAAGAAGCCGTGAAATTACTGATAAAATTAGCATGTGAAAGCATCACGCCTTTGGGATTGCCCGTAGTACCGGAGGTGTAGATAATGGAGGCTATATCATCAGGGAGAATGGATTTTTTGATATTGTCAAGATCCTTTAAGAGGTTCTTATCTCCTGCATCCATGATCTCACTCCAGAGCGGAAGTCCTTCGATTTTTTCAATGGAATAAACTTGTTTGAGCGAAGGAACATGGGGAATGATATTTTTGATGCGCTCCAATATCTCACTATTTGAAACGATCATCAGTTTGACTTCAGCTTCCCTGAGGATATAATTATAATTGGCCTCACTGATGGTTGGATAGATCGGCACCAACACAGCACCGATCTGTTGGATACCCATGTCGAAAAAATTCCATTCCGGACAATTATTGACGATTACTGCAATGTTATCCCCTTTTTTTATACCCAGCGCCATCAATCCCAGGCTGATACGATCAACGTTGGCAACATATTCTTCAGGTGTATATTCCTTCCATGTTCCATTTATTTTTCCCGATAGGGCCATTTTATGATGGGCATAATTGTGTCTGTAGTTTTCAAGTAAGTCGAAAATACGTTCTATTGTGGCCATTGAAGATGAATTTGTATTTAAAAAGAATAATTTCCCGGCAGTTAAGGTCTATGCCTCCTGAATATCAAACACACCATTGATGATGGAGTCGTACTTTTTACAAATATAATTTCTGCGAAGTTTAAGATTAGCGGTCAGTTCACCACTCTGAATGGTCCACTCTTCTTCCATCAATTCAAATTTCTTGATCTGTTCATAATTGCCCAGGTCTTTATTGAATTCGCTCACCTCTTTCTGGTATCTCTTTTTGATTTCCGGATCCTTGACCATTTCGGCATCACTGGTATATTGGATTCCTTTAATATTGCACCATGACCTCAGATGCACAAAGTCGGGGACAATGAGGGCTGCAGCAAATTTTTGATTTTCACCGATCACCAAAACAGCATCAATAAAAGGTGATTCTACAAACTTATTTTCAATGTGCTCAGGGCTGATATATTTGCCCATAGCAGTTTTGAACAAGGCTTTTTTTCTACCAGTGATGCGCAAATGTCCTTCCGTTTCAATTTTTCCAAGATCACCCGTATGAAACCAACCCTCCTGGTCGATGGCTTCTTTTGTTAATTCAGGTTCTTTATAATAGCCTTGCATCACGTTGGGACCTTTCACAAGAATCTCATCATCGGAAGCGATTTTTACATTCACATCTTTGATCGGTTTTCCAACCGTCCCGAACACCCTACCACCTTTTTCAAAGGTATTAACAGCAATTACCGGAGATGTTTCTGTTAAGCCATATCCTTCAAGGATCTCTATACCTGCCGCTGAGTAAACTTTTGCGAGCCTTGGTTGCAAAGCAGCACCTCCCGATACGATCACGCGGATATTATTTCCTAAAGCTTCACGCCATTTATTGAAAATAATTTTATTGGCCAGGCTAAGTTGTAAGCTGTAAAATATGCTTTTACCTTTCACATCGTAGTTCAGACCCAGGTTCACAGCCCAAAAAAAGAGCGATCGCTTAATGCCTTTCAACTTCCTGCCTTTTGCAATGATCTTATCGTAAACTTTTTCGAGTAATCGTGGAACGGTGGTGAATATTTCAGGCTTTACTTCCTTCAGGTTATCAGCAATGGTGCCCATATTCTCTGCATAATAAATCGAGACCCCCAGGTACTGATACAGGTAAATATTGGTTCGCTCGTATACGTGGCTAACGGGCAGATAACTAAGACAGCGGCTGGTCTCATCAATAGGGAAAATATGATACAATGCAAAGATCTGGCTCAGGATATTGTGATGGTTTAGCATGACCCCTTTTGGATGGCCTGTTGTCCCGGAGGTATAGATCAGTGTGGTGACATCCTCAGGTTTTATCTGATGTTTGATTTCTTCCAGTTTTTCAGGCTGGGGATTTTCAGATCCCAGTCTGATCAACTCATCAAGGTGGGCCACATCATCAATGTGTTTGAAAGTATACAAACCCTTTAATGAAGGGATTTCGGGGAGAATGTGTTCAATTTTTCGAAGGAGGTCTTTGCCCGAAACAAATACATACGTTACTTCTGCATGCTTCAGAATGTATTTATAATCTGATTCACTGATGGTTGGATAGATGGGTACATGCACTGCCCCAATCTGTAAAATACCCATATCCAGAAAATTCCATTCGGGTCTGTTTTGCGTAATGGTGGCGATTTTTTCACCCGGCTTTACCCCCAGTTTAAGAAAAGCATAACTGATGTTATTGGCCGTTTCGATATAGGTGTCAATATCGTATTTGACCCATTTCCCTTCTTCTTTGCCGGCAAGCACATCGTCTTTCGGCTTGAAAGTGCTTTTGTAGTGAGGGAGTAAGTCAAAGATCCGCGTTACATCCATGTTGTCCTGATTGGTTACACCTTCTAAAAAATGAAGCCCCAAAAGTAATAAAATTATAAATGTGATGGCGGACGAATGTGGACCTTATCTGTTTCGGTTAAAGGTTGTTGCATTGGCCTGTGCCATCGGCATGATGAGCAAATCATTGATGTTGACATGTTCAGGAAGACTTGAAGCGTAATACACAGCATCTGCAATATCTTTCCCGGTAAGGGGTTGATAACCTTCATACACTTTTTCTGCCCGCGTGGTATCCCCTTTAAACCTAACCTCAGAAAATTCAGTTTCAACGGCTCCGGGAGCAATTTGCGTCACCCGGATGTTGTGTTTCATCAGATCGATGCGCATGGCCTTTGTGAGGCCATCTACAGCGTGTTTGGTCGCACAATAGACATTGCCATTCGGATATGCCTCGCGGCCTGCTATGGAGCCGATATGGATGATGTGCCCATGGCCGTTTTTGATCATCAGTTTGGAGACCAGATTCGACATGTATAACAATCCCTTGATGTTGGTGTCGATCATGGTATCCCAATCGTCAAACTGACCTTCGTGTATGGGATTTAATCCAAGGGCCAACCCGGCATTGTTCACCAGTACATCAATCTTTTGCCATTTGTCAGGGATTGCGCCAATGGCTCGTTCAACGGCTTCCCGTTTTTGAACATCAAAACACATTGGCAACACCTGAATCCCAAAATCCGATTCCAGTTGTTCTTTCATCTCACTCAGTCGGTTTTCACGCCGCCCGGTAATGATCACATTGTAGCCTTCTTTGGCGAACCTTTCGGCGCAGGCTTTCCCGATTCCGCTTGTGGCGCCTGTTATAATTGCTGTTTTTGTCATATTCTATAATTTTGAACGCAGATGACGCGGATTTAACCGATTTCGCAGATTTATATTTGTTGTTCCATGAAATCCACTTCATCAGCGAGAGATCATTTCAATTTAATTAGCGGGATCGCTGTCCTTTCACCCATTCCCTTGCATTCACAAACGCCTCTACCCAGGGAGAAATTTCATCCGATTTTCGTGCGTCGGGGTAATAAGCCCACTGCCATGGATACATTGCCCTTTCCAGATGGGGCATCATCACCAGGTGGCGCCCATCATCGGAGCATAGCCCGGCGGCATTGTACTGCGAACCATTGGGATTACCAGGATAATTGTCGTTGCTGTATTTGACAGGTATCTTATAAAGTTCTTCATGATATGGAAATGCAAACTGTCCTTCACCATGGGCGACCCATATTCCCAGTTTTGATCCTGCCATTGATTTCAGCATCACCGAATTGTTTTCCTGAATATCAACACTCAGAAAAGCCGACTCAAATTTATGGCTGGCATTGTGCAGCATTTTGGGTTTTTCATTGTGATCCGGATTTACCAGCCCCAGTTCGATCATCACCTGGCAACCATTACAAATGCCGAGGCTCAGGGTATCTTTCCTGTTATAGAAATTATCGAGGGCGATTTTCGCCTTTTCATTGTAAAGAAAAGCGCCGGCCCATCCTTTGGCGGAGCCCAGCACATCGGAGTTGGAGAAACCGCCCACAAATACGATCATATTGATGTCTTCCAACGTTTCCCGGCCGGCGATCAGGTCGGTCATGTGAACGTCCTTCACATCAAATCCGGCCATGTATAATGACCATGCCATTTCACGGTCGCCGTTCACCCCTTTTTCGCGGATAATAGCGGCTTTGATACCGGTAGGTTTTCTCCGTTTGAGGTCGAGGCCAAATTGTGAAGCTTTTCCGGTGAATGTTTTGTCAAAATCAAAGTTAAGTTCCAGTTTTTTGTAATTGACGAAACGCGCTTTGGCCAGCTCCGGTCCACATTGTTTGCGATCGAGGAGATAGGATGTTTTGAACCAGCTATCCCTTAGCGCATTGATATCAAAATTATGGTGATCTTTATGATTTTTTAAACTAAAAGTCCGTTGATCCAATACCTTTGCAATTACATGACTCTGGATGCCTTGCTGTGAAAGTGTTTCAGTAATTTCATCTGCATTTTCAACCTGGATCAGGACGGCCGGGTTTTCACTGAAAAGCAGTTTAAGCGTATCTTCCTCACCAATGGAAGTGAGATCAACTTCAAGACCTGTCTTATTGGAGGGGAAGCACATCTCCAGCATGGCCGTGATCAGACCACCGGCTGAAATATCATGACCCGCAAGCACTTTTTCATCAACGATCAATTGCTGCAAAGCATTGAAACTTTTGGCAAAATAGGCTGAATCTTTCACTGTTGGTGCTTTGGTTCCGAGCTTATTGATCAGTTGGGCAAAGCTACTGCCTCCGAGTTGGTGGGTATCTCCAGAAAGATCGATATAGATTAGCGATGTTTCCGGTTTTGTTTTTAGCGCCGGACTGATGATTTTTCTAATATTCGATACTTCCCCAACAGCAGAAATGATCACTGTTCCGGGTGAATATACCGCATCGTCTTTGTATTTCTGTGTCATGGAAAGGCTGTCCTTTCCGGTGGGAATGTTGATGCCCAGTTCGATGGCAAAATCACTGATCGCCTTCACGGCTTTGTACAGTCTTGCATTTTCACCGGGATTTTTGGCCGGCCACATCCAGTTGGCGCTGAGTGAAATTCCTTTTAACCCGTCTTCAATAGGCGCCCAGAGTACATTGGTCAAAGATTCGGCAATGGACAACCGGCTCCCGGCCTCCGGGTCCACCAGTCCTGCCACAGGTGCATGACCAATGGCTGTTGCCACACCTTTGATTCCCTGGTAATCGAGCGCGGAAACGCCGAGGTTGTTCAATGGCAACTGCACCTCCCCACAGGTTTGCTGGAAAGCGACCTTACCGGTTACCGAGCGGTCGACTTTGCTGGTGAGCCAGTCTTTGCAGGCCACCGCTTCCATCTGCAATACATTTTCGAGGTAATGCTGAAGCCGGGATGGATCGTATACAACTTCTGCAAAAGCATTTTGTTGTTCGGTATCTTCCAGCACCGTTTTGGGTGGATTACCAAACATATCGCCCAGTTCGAGATCGATGGGTTTGTTGTTGTTTTGTTCGTCTTCGAAAGTAAAACGGTGATCGCCGGTGGTTTCGCCCACATCGTACATGGGTGCCCGCTCACGGTCTGAGATTCTTTTTAACAGTGCTACGTCATTTGGTTTCAATAGCAAGCCCATTCTTTCCTGGGATTCATTACCAACGATTTCTTTAGCTGATAAAGTAGGGTCTCCAATAGGCAATTTTCTTAAATCGATTTTACCTCCTGTAACTTCAACCAGTTCGGACAAAGAATTCAGGTGGCCTCCTGCACCGTGGTCATGGATGGAGATCACCGGGTTTTGTTTCAATTCGGACATGGCACGGATGGCATTGTACACCCTTTTTTGCATTTCCGGGTTGGAACGCTGAACAGCATTCAATTCGATTTTATTATCATATTCGCCGGTGGCAACAGAAGATACAGCACCTCCACCCATACCGATTCGGTAGTTGTCGCCCCCCATCACAATCACACGATCACCTTTGCCCGGATCATCCTTTTGGGCATCTTCCTTTTTACCGAAGCCGATCCCGCCGGCCAGCATGATCACCTTGTCGTATCCATATTTTTTAAGTTGAGCAAAATGCTCGAACGTAAGCAGTGATCCACAGATCAGCGGTTGCCCGAATTTATTCCCGAAGTCACTGGCACCATTGGATGCTTTGATCAGGATCTCCTCGGGTGTTTGATAAAGCCAGGGACGCGGTTCGGTATGTTTTTCCCATGCGCGGCCAGCTTCCGAACGGGAATAAGAAGTCATATAAACAGCCGTTCCAGAAAGGGGCAGGCTTCCTTTTCCGCCGGCCATACGGTCGCGGATCTCACCGCCGGTCCCCGTTGCGGCGCCATTGAAAGGTTCCACGGTTGTTGGGAAATTGTGAGTTTCAGCTTTTAAAGATAGCATGGTATCAATATCATAAACCTCAAAAAAGTCGGCGGTATCCTGTGTTGCAGGAGCAAACTGTTCCACCTTCGGACCCAGCACAAAAGCTACATTGTCTTTATAGGCCGAGACCAGCCGGTTGGGATGGGTTTTGGAAGTTTTTTTGATCAGACTAAAAAGGCTTTCGGGCATCTCCTTCCCGTTAATGATAAAGGTGCCGTTGAATATCTTGTGGCGGCAATGCTCCGAATTGACCTGTGAAAAACCGAATACTTCGCTATCGGTGAGCTTACGGCCCAAACGACGGCTTAGATCTTCGAGATAACACACCTCGTCTTCGCTGAGGGCCAGCCCTTCCTGTTCGTTATAGCGGGCAATATCCTCAATCTCAATTACCGGATCGGGTTGTTTACTGATGGTGAAAATATGTTGATCAAGACCACGATACATCGCCTGCAGCATGGGATCATAGGCTTCTTTTTCGTTTTTTACCCGGTAAAACTCCTCGATTCTGAAAATTCCTGTAATGCCCATGTTCTGTGTGATCTCAACGGCATTGGTACTCCAGGGGGTGATCATCTCCTTACGGGGACCAATAAAAAAACCTTCGAGTTGTGAGCTTTGAAGGAATTCAGCGTTTCCAAACAGCCATTTTAGTTTTTCGATTTCAGTCTGAGCAAGCTCAGATTGCGCATGCACAGCGTAAATCAGTGTATCGTTTTGTTGAAAGAACAGGATCATCCGGTGCGTGTTTTGATAATTTTATATAAACTTCAGAATTGAATTTCACTTTTTCCCCTACCCTACAGGGTGAAGTGAAATTCAATTCGTTTACCCCTACCCTAAAGGGAGCAAATTGAATTTCCTAAGACTTTGAACCAGGGAATTCAGGACAAGGAACTATTTTTAAGGTACATTTTAAAGCCACAAAGGTATAAATGTAAACTGTTATTTTTAGCTGAAACAATTCCCAAGTTATTCACACAGAAGCTTCTTAACAGATTAACAAAAATTTAACTTTTGATTTTACAATATATACTACTTTCGCACCCTGATTTTAAGTGGTTTTTGAAATGGACGGAACTTGATACAAGAAGTATTTAGTTTTGGAAGGGGATTAAAATCAGGATATTAAGAAGCTAATTAGATCAAAATATATATCATTTTTTAAAACCTTTTTGAGCCTCTGTTTTACAGGGACTATCACTATATCCTGAAAATCACCTTCCGGTTCATTACCCTTGAGATCATTAAAAATGAAATTATTAATTTAAAACATGACAATCATGAACCAGGTAAATGAAAAACTGAAACAAAGTTGTGAGGAAGCCATAGTCGCTATCCAGAAACTTAATGATGAAACTTATGCTGAACTCCAGTCGAAACTTGAATGGTGCATTGGCAGTTACGAACACGATAAAAACCCGGCTGGGCTTTATGAATATGGTGTTCAATCGCTCGACGCATTAAAAACAGCCAAAGAAGCACAACCCCGTAAAGTCACCAAAAAGGTGATCGACGGACTTGAAAAAGCGATCAAAAATTTTAGTCAGAACTAAATCTGACCGGATCATCCGGTATGTTATTTGCCGGATGATCTTTTTTCCCATTTTTCTTCCATCCCTTTCTATCTATCTATACTTTAACAATTTTTACATATTTCATATGTAATTATTTCCCAACTTTGTCGTTTATTAAAAATCACGGAGCAACTTACCGATCCATGAATTCATCATCAGAAAACCAGGTCAGGGAAGACCTAGTGCCCTATTTAACCCAAGTCCGCATTTTTTCGGAAACCGGACAAGATGTCCTTGCTGAAATTGCAGGTCAATTAACAGAAGTGCGTATCCGGCGTGGTCAGAATGTATTTAAAAAAGGAGATGAAGGGGATGCCATGTACATTATCAAAAGCGGTGCTGTGCGGGTGCATGATGGCAATCATGTATTATCGCGCCTTGCGCCTGGTCAGGTGTTTGGTGAGTTTGCCCTGTTTGATAAAGAAACCCGTTCAGCATCCATTACAGCCGAAGAAGATACGGTTTTGCTGCAACTTGAACAGGATGACTTTTACCGGGTGATGGCCAATAAGGCAGATGTGATGCTAGGCGTATTGAAAAAGCTGATCCGCCGCATACGTGAGATGAATGAACTGGAAGGTAAATTGGCCAAAAGCTACATGAAAATCCAAAAGCAGAAGAGTGAGATTGAGGAACAGCACCAAAATATCCTTGAACAAAAGCAGGAACTCGAAAAAACCAATGAACAACTGACCCGTCTCAATGAAGATAAAAGCCAGTTGATTTCCGTGGTGTCGCATGGACTACGCAATCCGCTGACCAGCAGCCTTTGCGTGGCCGACCTCCTCGAAAATGAAATAACCAGCCTGACAGACCAACAAAAAGAATTTCTCGACCTGATCCACAGCAGTTTACGTCGGATGAACAGCCTCATCAACCAAACGCTCGATATCGACATCATCGAACTACAACGGGATACTTTAAATCCGGAAACATTGGATCTGTCTGAAATTCTTGATCAGATCGGTAAGAGTTTCAAATATACCCTCAAGTTGAAAAAACTGGAGATCGAATTGAAACTGGAAAAGCTGAAAGCCCGTGTAGACCGGAATTATTTTTACCTCATCCTCGATAATTTGCTTTCCAATGCCATCCGGTTTTCACCTTCAAACAAAAAGATCTACATCGATCTGTTTGAACGCGATAGTAAAGCAGTGGTGGAGATCAGCGACGAAGGTCCCGGGATCTCAGAGAAAGCACTTCAAACACTGTTCGATAATCCCAAACATCATGGTCGCCAAACCGATAAAAACGGTCTTTCCATTGCTAAAAAATATGTGGAAGCCATGGGTGGAGTCATTAAATGTACCAGCAGACCCGGAGCCGGAACCACCTTTTCCGTGGCGTTTAGTTTAGCATAAGTTTTTTTATACGCTAAGTGTGCAGTGAGGGCGCAAAGTTCTCAGAGATTCTTATTATCCTTTGCAGTTAAGAAAATAATTGGAATTTATACCTTCAACGTCTCCCCTTCCGATTTCGCGATGATGGCAGCACCGCAGCTATCGCTCCAAACATTGGTGGCGGTGCGGAACATGTCGAGGATACGGTCGACAGCAAGGATCAATCCCACACCTTCCAGTGGCAGGTCGACAGCCGTCAGGATTACTGTGATCATCACCAATCCGGCCATGGGAATGGCCGCTGCACCAATGGACGCCAGCAATGCCGTTATGACAATGATAAACTGATTTATAAGGCTCATTTCCACGCCATAAGCCTGAGCGATGAACATGGCGGCCACACATTCATACAGTGCTGTTCCGTCCATATTGATGGTAGCACCCAGGGGCAGGGTAAAGCTGCTGATCTTATTGGAAACCCCAGAATTATCCTCCACCGCATTCATGGTGAGGGGTAGGGTGGCGCCCGAAGAGGAAGTTGAAAACGCTGTAAACAAGGGTGTGGCCATGTTTTTCATATGCTGGAAAGGTCGGATCTTGCCAATGAATTTGGCCAGCAATGGCAGGGTGACCAGGAAATGGATCGCCAGGGCAGCAATGACTGTTCCCATATACTGGCTCATACTTGACAACAAGCTGAGCAGGTCATCCTGGTCGGCAACGGTTTTAGCAACAATTCCGAAAATGCCCAATGGTGTAAATTTGATGATGAACATGGTGATCTTCATCATGACCTCAAAAATGGCATTGAAAGCATTGCTAAGCATGTTTTTGTATTTCTTTTCCACCTTCATGATGAAAAATCCGAAAAGCATGGCAAAAAAGATGATGGAAAGCATGTCGCTTTCATTGAATGCTTTAAAGATATTTTCCGGGACAATATCGATGAGGATCTCCCGAAAGGAACGTTGTTTTTCTACCAGCCCTTCAACAGTGGCCTGCAGGTTGAGGTCGGCACCTACTCCGGGCTGGATCAGATTAACAAGGACCAGACCGGTCAGGATGGCAAAAAAGCTCGTCATCACGTAGTATCCCATGGTCTTTAAGCCGAGCCGGCCCAGGTTGGAGCCGCTACCGATATTGGTAATGCCGGAGATCAGCGAGCTCAGGATCAATGGAATGATGATCATCTTCAGGGCCCGCAGGAACAGGTCACCCATCCACGATATAGCCATCACCGGCTGGTTTTTATATCCGGCTTTCAGGATGGCAGAACTGTTTTTTTTGTAATCCTTTGGACCAATGGTTTCCCGAACAGCTGACTCGAATGCTTTCTGGGTTGGGTAAGTTTTTCCTTCGATGGGTTTCAACTGATCGATGACCTCTTCATCCACCGCTTTTCTTACCAGGACTTTATAGGAATCATCCCTGATTTCGTACTGGGTGGGAAACAGGATGCCATATAGGATGGCCAGCATCAGTGCGATAAGGATTTGCCAATGGAGTTTGAGTTTTTTCATCGGTTTGAAATCTGCCACTAAAATAGTGATTATTGGGGAGCTGGTTTATATATCCATAATTTGAGTTTATGGTAATATATTTTTTTGCATTTGATAACCTGGCCTATCATATCTCAATAAATTTGCTATTATTAGATCTTATTCTAGAGCATTGATGAGATTACAATTTCTTTTATCAACCAACTAATTATAGTCAAGAGTTGTCTTTACGATGGTTAACAATTATTTTAAGTCAAAATATTCAGGATGAAAAAATTATTTATTCTCTCTTTTTTAATGATCCTTAATGGATTTTTGTATGCCCAGCATCAAAATGTGCAATTACCCTACTCAGGATCTACTTATGCACCGGAAGAACCTTCAATATATGTTAATCCATACAATACGGATAAACTGATTGCCGGGGCTAACATCAACAATATATATATTTCGAATGACGGTGGCTACACCTGGGATGCCAACGTGTTGGTTTCAAACCAGAATGGTGTTTGGGGTGATCCGGTAACAATTGTAGATACAGCTGAGAACTATTTGTACTTTCATCTTGCCTATCCACCGGCAGGAACAGGAAGTTGGATTGATCGGATTGTCTGCCAGAAATCCACGGATGGAGGTCTTACCTGGAATGATGGTTCCTACATGGGGTTGAATGGATCTAAAGCACAAGATAAAGAATGGGCTGTCATTGATCGGACCAATAACACCATTTATGTTACCTGGACCCAGTTTGATGATTATGGAAGTTCAAATCCTAACGATAAGAGTAGTATTCTTTTTTCAAAATCAACAGATGAGGGTGAAACCTGGTCGGAAGCCTTAAAAATAAATGAAGTAGACGGAGATTGTATAGATAGTGACAATACCGTTGAGGGAGCTGTCCCCGCTGTAGGACCAAATGGGGAGGTATATGTTGCCTGGGCCGGTCCGGAAGGGATTGTGTTCGACCGTTCGCTTGACGGAGGAGAGACATGGCTGGATGAAGATATTTTTGTATCCGATTTTCCGGGTGGCTGGGATTATGCAATCCCTGGAATCAATCGTTGTAATGGGTTGCCCATTACAGTATGTGATTTAAGTGGGGGGCCAAATCATGGAACCATATATATCAACTGGAGTGATCAAAGCAACGGAGCCAACGATACGGATGTTTGGATCGTAAAATCAATAGATGGTGGCGATACCTGGAGTGACCCGATCCGTGTGAATGATGATCCGCCGGGCAAGCAGCAGTTCTTCACCTGGATGACTGTTGACCAGGTGACCGGTTATCTTTGGTTTGTGTGGTACGACCGCAGGGAATACGATGATAATAATACCGATGTATTCATGGCGCTTTCTGAGGATGGCGGTGAAACTTTTATCAACTTCAAGGTGAGTGAAAGTTCGTTCCTTCCCAATTCGGGTATCTTTTTTGGGGATTACAATTGTGTTTCGGCACACAACAATGTGGTTCGGCCCATTTGGACCCGACTGGTAAATAATACCCTGAGCATCTGGACTGCCATCATTAATCCGGATGCCGTTATTCCGGTAAATGTAAATGAAAAAGACCAGGTACCCTTTGCCACCATGGAACCCAATTATCCCAACCCGTTTATTGAAAGCACTGCAATTGCTTTTAAACTGAAAGCATCGGGTCATGTAACATTGAAGGTTTATGACCTTTTTGGTCGGGAGGTAGCCAGTTTGATCAATAATGAGGAAAGGCTTTTTGGGAAATATATCGAGACTCTGGACGCTTCGGATTATAATCTTTCTCCGGGTGTGTATTATTTCAAACTATCTGGAGAGGGAATTAACCTGACTCGTAAAATGACGTTGGTGAAATAGGCTTCAGAATGCCCAAATCAGCAGGATGGCTGCGATAATAACCAAAGCGAGCAATCCCAAAATCATCTTTTTAACCATACGGCCATCCTGATCGGGATTAAACAGTGCCCGATTGCGCCTGGAAATATTTATTCCATTTGATTTCCGGCTTTTATCATAAAACTTATCGTTGTGGATATCCTGTATATCATCCGCCAGGTTCCGTTCGAACAGTCCGGTTCGTTTGCCATACAGTTTTCTGGGTTTGTTTGGCTTCGTTTTTAATCCCAATCCAAAACCGTAATATCCCATTTATTGTAATTTTAATTTGATGATCACCGGCTGGTGATCGCTATATTCAAATCCAAGATCGATGGTTTGAATACCCAAAACTTCAATATTGGGTGAAGTTACAAAATAATCGAGGATGGTACAAGAGGTCGACTGTAAATCGAATGGCGCTGCCACATCCCGGTTGGTGGGAAATGAAGGGTCATAAGACCAGTTCCAGTCCTCGGGCAGGTATGTATTTTCTATTGACCAGTTTTCCCTGCTATTATAATTTCTGATCATGGAGTGATCAAATCCCGGCGGATTCTGGTTCCAGTCGCCACCTGCAATTACAAAATTTCCCGCTTCATATTCTTCAATGAGATAGCGCTTCAGTAAACCCAGTTCAGCTTTTCTCAATTCCGCTTCATCCCCAAAGGCCGAATTGTGAACATTGATCACCACCACTTCTTTATCGCTATTTTCAATGGGGATATGGGTAAGGATAAAACATCTTTTCAGGGTAAACAGGCGCTTGGGCCAGGGATGTTGCCCGGGAGTGGCTATCCGGCTTGCATCTCGGATTGTGAATCTGGAGAACACTGCCATTCCTGAATTTACCTTTCCCATCGGTTCGGAAAATGGTACAGGAACAAATCCCGATTTATAATTGATGGCTTTCAGGCTGGAGTGATTCGAAAGAACTTCCTCAAGACGCTTAAATTCATTCACTCCATAACTTCTTTTGGAGTTAAAATCGACTTCCTGAAGAAGCACAATGTCAATGGTATCGTTTTGTGATAGAAATCCTGAGATTCCATCCAGGTATTTTATCGAAAGGGTTTTTTCAGGCCTGACAAGCTTGCCACCTTCATAAAAAAAGTCCATTTCCTTACCCAGGCCGGCATATCCAATATTCCAGGTCATAAGTGAAATAACCTTTGCTAAATCAGCTTTAGCAGTTTGATTACCGACAATATGAAGTTCCATTTTGTGTTCAGGATTAAAGGTTGTAAACGAAGCGTAAATAATAATTCCGGCAAAATAAAGGATGCTTGCACTCACCAAACAAATGACACAAGTGAGGAGGAGCTTCAAAACTTTATTCATGATTGCTATTTTTCGAATTTTAAAATTACAAAAATTAAGCATAACTCTGCAGTGATCTCCCGGGTCGTTCGGTTTTTAAATTAATCTGCGGATTGATTGTTATTTCTTATTTTTGTCAATCATTAGAAAGATACTGTATGCCGATATTAGGTTCCATCATAAAAAAAGCTTACGAGTTACGTAAGATTCCCATCGACCAGAAAAAACGTAAGCAAACCGATGCTTATGAAACCCAGATTAAGGTTTTGAAAAAGATGATCAAGAAAGCTCAGTTTACTGCTTTCGGTGAATATTATGATTTTTCAGACATCATTAAAAAGGGTAATCTCATTCACGACTTCCAACAAAAAATACCGGTTTACGACTACAATTCTATGTTCCGAAAATGGTGGTATCGTGCTTTGAATGGAGAGGCTTTTGTTTCGTGGCCGGGTCGGGTAAAATATTTTGCACTTACATCCGGTACCTCCGAAGCTTCCAGCAAACAAATACCGGTAACAGGAGATATGATCCGGGCCATTCGACGGGCCAGCATCCGGCAATTGGTTAGCTCTGTCAATTTTGATTTTCCAATCGAGTTTTATGAAAAAGGGATTCTGATGATTGGTGGAAGCACACACCTTCAATATAATGGAACGTATTATGAGGGGGATTTATCGGGTATATCGGCCGGCAACCTTCCCTTTTGGTTTCAGCATTTTTACAAGCCCGGAAAACGAATTTCAAGAGAACGAGAGTGGTCGACCAAACTGGAAGAGATCATTAAAAAGGCTAAAAACTGGGACATTGGGATCATTGTTGGGGTGCCTGCCTGGATCCAGATTATCCTTGAGAAAATCATTGATTATTATCAAATAGAAACCATTCATGATATTTGGCCAAACCTTTCCATTTACGTTCATAGTGGCGTATCATTCGGACCCTATTCTAAAAGTTTTGACCGGTTGTTTGGTAAAAAAGTGATTTACCAGGAGTCTTACCTTGCCAGTGAAGGATACATTGCTTTTCAGAATGGTGTCGATAAAAATGCGATGCAACTCATTCTCGATAATTGTATCTTCTTTGAATTTGTGCCCTTCAATGATGATAATTTTGATTTGGAAGGAAATCTTAAAAGTAATCCGCAAGCCATAACCATCAAAGATGTGGAAGTGAATGTAGAATATGCCATCCTGCTGACGACCTGTTCAGGTGCCTGGCGTTACCTCATCGGTGATGTGGTCAAGTTCACTTCAAAAGAAAACTATGAAATCGTAATCACCGGTCGAACAAAACACTTCCTGAGCATTTGCGGTGAGCATTTGTCACTGGATAATATTTCTCGGGCGATTGAGATGCTGGAAAATGAGTTGAATATAGAGATAGGAGAGTTTACTGTAGCCGGAATTCGCCATGATGTTATGTTTGCCCACCAATGGTACCTGGGGTGTGATAAAGATCTGGATCCCCAATTGGCCAGGGATAAAATTGATGAATTTCTGAAAATATTGAATGATGATTACCGCGTGGAAAGAACTGAAGCGATCCGCGAGGTTTTTGTTGAAATATTGCCAACGAAAGTCTTTTCCGACTGGATGAAAATGAAAGGCAAGGAAGGCGGAGCCAATAAATTCCCCCGGGTATTAAAGAAGGATTTATTGACGGAATGGCAAAATTATTTAGATGAGTACAAAAAAAGCAACACTGTAGTTAATTAATGACACCTTTTCTGCAAGGCGTATTATTGGGATTAACCTTTGCTGTCCTTCTCGGACCTGCCTTTTTTGCGTTAATACAAACCAGTATCCACCGAGGTTTCAGATATGGTGCTTACCTGGCGATCGGTATTTTTTTTAGTGATCTTGTGGCGCTCCTGTTATGTTACTTCGGAGCATCCCAAATTCTCGGGTCCGATCCGAGAGAAAATAAGTATTTCAGTATCATTGGAGGTATTATCCTGGTCATTTTCGGCACATACACTTTCTCCCGAAGGGTTATGGAGCAATCTGCTGATAATACAGGCAACAATTTGGCCGATGGCCCATCTGCATTTTATATCTATATCATTAAGGGATTTTTTCTAAATGCATTGAATCCGGGCATGTGGTTTTTATGGATTACCATCGTCGTATCGATCAGTGCAAATTATGGTGTGAACAACCAGGCCATATTATTTTTTCTATTGGGAACACTAACTACCATATTTTCAACAGACATTGCAAAATGTTTTGTTTCGAACCAGATCAAACGATTTGTTAATGCCAGGGTAATGACATGGATGAACCGAATTGTGGGGATCGTTTTGATAGGTTTCGGGACCTATCTGGTGATCAATGTTTATGTTGATATGGAACGTTTACTATATTTATACAAAGATTTTTTCCCGGCCGATTAAAAGCTGCGCTGATTGTATCCTTCTACATCCACTTTGTAATTTATATTTATATAAATACCTCCCCAGGCATTGTGGCTGGGACTGTATTCATTGTCGATATCTTTGATACGATAAGGTTCAGCATTGATGTCGGTAAAACCGTAATTACCTCTGAATCCAGCACTGAGGAACCATTGTTTGGACAAATGAAAATCGGCGCCCACATCAAAGGCTAAACCATAATCATATTTTTCAAACCGGTCTTTGATATCAGTTGCATCGGTGATAAAACCATTTCCATCCAGGTCAGTCGCTTCCGTACCCAGTTTTTTCCCATCACGCAGGTAATCTTGGGTTGCATCAAGCAATATGCCCAACTGGGGTCCAATCATAAACCTGAACCGGGTATTTTCTTCTCCAAATGCATACTTAAAGAATAATGGAAAATTAAGGTAAGCCAGGCTAATATTGCGGTCAACTTCATACTTAACACCATCAATGTTTTGTTTATCGCTGTATTTCTGACCCTGTAAGGAGTATTGTACTTCAGTCATGATGGCTGCATGACCGTCGATATTGTATCCAAGGTTAAAACTTGCCGCATATCCGATTTTGGGTGCATACTCTACTTCTGGTTCCCCATAAAAATTCTGGTTCATGATCCAGACATTGGTTAAAGCTCCACCGGCTCCGATGATGAGTTCTTTTCCCTTTTGAGCCATGGTAATTGAATGAGCTAAAACAAAAATTAAGGGTAAAATTCGCAATACATTTTTCATAGACAGGAATTTTATAAGCTTATACTGGTCATTTAAACGCACAATTCAAGGTTTCAGGTTACGAAAATCCGTTGAATTATTAAATTGATTTTTCAAAACAGCAAAGTGCTAAGATACATATTTTCTTAGTTTTGCACAATGGATCTTGTTACCGGAGGAACTGGTTTTTTGGGTGCGCACCTTCTTTACCACCTTTTAAATAGGGGAGCAGAAATTCGTGCCATTAAACGTCCCGATAGTGATTTGGATTTGCTGCATCGGGTTTTCAGGTTTTATAAGGTATCTTTTGAAGATTTACCAGGGAAAATTGAATGGGTGAATGCCGATTTAAATGATCCCTATGCCATGAAAGAATGTCTTTACCATATCCGGGATGTTTATCATGTTGCCGGCAAAGTATCCTTTTTACCCGCAGATCGTGAGGAGTTGATACATGTTAATGTGCATGGAACAGCAAACCTCGTAAACCTTTCCATTGAACAGCCAATTCGCAAATTTTGTTATGTGAGCTCCATTGCTGCCCTGGGAAGGGGCGACCTGGCCAAGGTAATTGATGAGGAGGTGGTTTGGAAAATCTCCAATCGAAACAGTCAATATGCCATCAGTAAGTATGGAGGTGAGCGAGAGGTTTGGCGAGGTATTGAGGAGGGTTTAAATGCTGTGATTGTAAACCCGGGTATAATTCTGGGACCCGGTGAAATATCGAGCGGATCGGCAAGATTGATCCAAACCGTGGAAAATGGTCTGAAATTTTATACCCAGGGAGTGAATGGATTTGTTGATGTTCGCGATGTAGTGAATATCATGGTCCGATTAATGGAAAGTAATATCACCGCTCAGCGATTTGTTATAGCAGCTGAAAACATTGACTATAAAACATTGTTCGGAATGATTGCCGAAAAATTAAAAAAACCACCACCAAAATGGCCTGCTACGCGCTGGATGGGAACCCTGGCATGGCTTGTTTATCATCTTAACTATCTAATCACCGGGAAAAAACCGCTGATCACGCGCGAAACGGCCATGACAGCCAGCAATTTCTACAGGTATTCATCTGAGAAGATAAAGCATGCGTTGAATTATTCATTTATTCCCATTTTGCAAACCATTGATGATACCTGCTCCTTTCATCTTTACCATAATTCAATACAGGAAAGTTAATATTTATTCACGTTTTCAAAGGGTATTTATCGAATTCCTTTTTATATCTTTGCTCATCTCATTTATAATATAGTTTTAGAAATAAGTAGTTTATCATGAACAAGGTATTACTGGTTTACTGGCCCGAAAAGGGGAATGTGGATTTAGTTGCAGACAAATTTATCCAGTCATCCAAGGAATTAGAGATTCAAAAAGTTTCAATCCTGAACGTTAATAAGGATCTTCTGGAGGCTTACGACAATTGGATTATTGGTGGATCAACAGTAGGTTCTCATGTTTGGGAAGATGCGGATGATTCGAACCGGTGGTTTGAGTTTTTTAAACTGCTCAATGAAGTTGACCTGACTAAAAAAGTGGTTGCTTTTTATGGTCTGGGCGATCAAATCCTTTATCCACATCATTTTGTAGATGGCCTGGGGGTGTTCCAGGAGGAATTTGAAAAACGGAATGCCAATATTATTGGTCAATGGCCCATTGATGGTTATCAGTTTTATGATTCCGACGGAATGCATAATAAGAAGTTTTATGGGCTTGCCCTGGATGAAGACCATCAACCTGAAAAAACAGAGGAGCGAATTAACGGCTGGATCGAGTTGATCCGGAAAGAGTTTAAATAGCCTCCAGCCAGATTGATATTTTTCCACCAAGATTTCAAATTCATTAAGATTTCAATTAACTTTATGGAATAGAATAATATTCATGAAGTTGCAATTGATTTTCCTCTTGTTTTTATCTATTCCTGGCATTTTTCTGTTTGGTCAAAACAGCGAATGGAAACAAACAGAGAATGAATTGTTGTTAAAAACTACAGAACAGAAATATCAACCTGACCTTTGGTTGAGCGATTTTCAATATTATGATTCAACGGGATATTGGTCCGAAATTGGCCCCTACACATCTTCATCAAGCAGAACCAAGGATGTGGGAAGACTCTCCTGTTTGACCATTGATCCTGAGAACGACAGCATCGTTATTGCAGGATCCCCGAATGGTGGCCTTTATTATACACTTGATAAGGGAAAAACATGGATCAATGGCGGACTCGACAGACCTTTTGAGGAACACGGAATAAAGATATTTACTCCGGGAATTTCAAGTATTGTCGTAATTCATGACCAGGGTAAATCCTTCTGGATCGTTTCAACAGGCGACAAAGATCATGGTTTTAGCCGTAGCAGAGGTGTTTTACGAACCTCCGATTATGGAAAAAACTGGGAACGAATCAATGGTTCAGGTACGAATACCATCCCGGGTAATTGGTATTACCTGCGCCGATTGGTATCTCACCCTCAAAATAAAAATGTCATGTTTGCGCTTAGCAGCAGAGGTTTATACAGAACTGATAATATCCTTGCTGAGCAAGCTTCAGATATTAAATGGGATAAAATTTTAGATAGCTCTGATGACAATGATGAAGGTTTGTTTGATATGGAATTTAGCATAGGAAGTGCCGATACGATCTTTCTTTCAAAAGAATACAGGGCTTCACATAAAATAGTTGGGGATGAGATTTTATGGAGTATCGATGGTGGAGAAAGCTGGGAGCCCTTGCCAGGAAGCAATTTGATCTTACCCATTGGTGATGATTTTAACTTCTTCCTAACAAATTTTGAAGTTTCACCAGCTGCACCAAATGAGTTGTTTCTTTATATCAAAGGCACAACTCCAACAGATTCTAATTATTATTATCATCACCACCTGAAATATAATATCGATCAAAATCAGTGGAGTAATTTAAACAGTATTCCTTTTACAAAAGGCAACGGCAGAAATGGGTATGCAGTCTCGCCTGTGAACCCGCAATTAATCTATTGTGCTACGGTTCCTACATTCGTATCGACAGATGGAGGATATAATTGGGTTATTGATAACGATACTTTGTTAGAGGATGGTTCTCCAAAAGATAGGCCACATTCAGATATTCAGGATCTTAAATTTAATCAATCCGGGACAGAGATTTGGGCTGCTTCTGATGGCGGTCCATTTATGAAAAGAATAGGAGATAGCTTATGGCAAAATAAAACCAATAATATTGGATTTGCTAAGATTTTGAAGTTTGATCAAAGTGAACTGGATCCTGATTATTATCTATTCGGAGGCTGGGATGTAGGAACACAATTATATTATAAAAAAACAGGTAAATGGTCTCAGGGTGCTGGGGGTGATGGATTTGGCTGTGCTTTTGATGATCGGGATGGGGGCGTATTTTATGTTGCAGGTTACTCCGGCGATCATAATATTTTTAGCAAGTTCACCAGTTATACGGATTCAGTTAATTATTTATTTGGGGATTTTTGGTCGGCAAATATTGCTGTATCACAAGTTGATCATAAAAGGGTATATATTTCACTGAAAGATAACGTTACAGTTACTGATGATCAGGGAAACTATTGGTACTCAATGGTTGACATAAATGATTTGGGATTAGATCCCCAAAACTATATAATTTATGATGTTTATGTTTCTGATTGCAACGGACAATACGTGTATTTGCGGGTAGTCAATATCAATCAGGGAACACACCCACAAGTTTATAAAACAGAAAACGCCCGAGCTAATGTTGAACAAATCCGGTGGGAAAACATAACTCCAGATCCTCCATTACAAAATTGGTTAAGTGATATTGCAATTGATGAATCCAATCCGGAAAGGATTTGGATTGTTTATAATACTTTAAAACCTCAAAAGATTTTGGAATATGATGGTGAGAAATGGACAAATATTTCCGGAAATTTAACTGATTTAAATTGTGGGATAAATGCTATTGCGCACTTAAAAGGTACTAGCAGGGGCCTTTTTGCAGGTACTTTATATGGTATTTATTACCTTGAGAATGATTCTGCTGATTGGGTATTGTATAAACCAGGATTGCCCAACAATGTTCCTGCTGGAATTAAAATTAATTATAGCTCCCATTCACTTCTAACAGGGCTCGACGGGCGTGGTCTCTGGGAAACTGAATTGCCAGCAGATTACAGTGAGCCGGACAGATTGAAACAAAAAAATGAATCAATGAGGATATATCCTAATCCGGTTGAGGATTATTTTGAAGTTTGGTCCCCATTGTTAGAAGGTAATGTAAATCTGAGAGGCAACAGTTATTTGCGGGTTTACAATACGTATGGGCAAGAGGTTGCTGCGTATACTTTAACGGGATTTACCAATAATCATTCGTTTTCATGCAACCACTGGCAGAGTGGCGTTTATTTCGCAACCATTATTATCAATGGGAAAATGCAGGAAACAGTTAAGTTTATTATCCGTTGATTTGACTTATTTTTCTACCACCTTAAATTCAGTTCGGCGATTTTGTTGTCTACCTTCTGCTGTTTCGTTAGATGCCACGGGTTGTGTCATGCCATAACCCTTATAAGTCAACCTGGAGGAAGATATTCCTTTTCTAACCAAATAATCCACTACCGCTTTAGCGCGCTCTTCTGATAATTTTTGGTTATAGCTGGCCGAACCGATATTATCCGTATGACCTGACATTTCAATCTTCAATTTTGGAGTTTCTTCAAGTAATTTAAATACCCGGTCAAGTTCTGCCAGGGATTCATCGGTCAGAGTAGCTTTATTGAAATCAAAGAATATGTTGTTCAGTACAATTTTACTTCCGACCTCCAGCTTTTTCAACAAAATGTCCTTGGTGATTTTACGGGCCATGGCATCTTCCGGGATATTAAAATTTTCGGAATGAAAAAGGTATTCCGGTTTACTGACTGTAATGCCATAATTTTTACCGGGTTTCAATGAGATCAGGTAGGCACCTGATGTGCTGTTGGATTCAAAACTGGCAAGCAGCTCATTTTTACTGTTATCAATGATCTCAATGGTGGCCTGTAACGGTGTCAATGTCACCTCATCCAGGATCACTCCTTCCAATACCGTATTTTGTTCGATGGCCGGAGCTGGTTGTGGTGCAAATCGTGGGAGTTTGTAGGCAAACATGATTTCTTCACCATTGAAAGCCAGCGGCTTGGAGGCGCCCAGGAAGGTGATCATGTAGAGGTCCTGTCCACCGTATCCATCTTTCTTTTTCGAGGAATAATATCCACGTTGGCCATTGCCTGAAAGGGTAAAAAATACATCATCATCCGGCGTATTGATGGGGTATCCCAGGTTAACAGGATTGCTCCAGCGGCCATCCTGATATTCCGATTTGAATATATCAAACCCTCCCATTGAGTTATGACCTTTGCTACTGAAGTAAAGTGTTTTATTATCTGTTGAAATATAAACTCCTTCTTCGTCAAAAGGTGTATTGATGGTGGCTCCAATATTTACCGGCCTTTGCCACCGGTCTTTAGCATCTTTCTTTGTAACATAAATATCCATACCACCATATCCATCATCACGCATGCTTGTGAAGTAAAGGGTGGTTTTATCAAAGGAAAGAGATGCACTTGATTGTTTCAGACCATCGTTGATCACATTGTCCATTTTTGATGGAAGAACATACATATTGTTGGACAAAATGCTTTCATAAAGGCTATTGCCTCCGGCGGATTTATAAATATACAGAATGCTTCCATCTGAAGAAATACCCGCAGTGGCATCGTGATTATTGCTATTGATATCATAAGAGTTCTCCGGCATGGTCCAATGCCCTTCATCAAAATAAGTAACGTAAATATCCTCATAGTAATAAGAGTCCTCTGCTCGTTTTCTGCCGGTTGTATTTTCGCGTGAAGAGGTAAACATGATCATATTTTCTTCCGGAATCACAAGTGGTCTGTAATCCGGAAAGGCTGAATTGACCGTGTTACCCATGTTGTCAACAAAGACCCTTTCGGGATCATTGACCATTTCTTTCGCAAAAGCACATTCTTCTATGTATTTATCGATCAGCTCAGTCTCCTTGAGCAGTTGTTCAGGATTCAAAGCATTTTTGTGTTCTTTGTATTTGGCGATGGCTTTGTCGAACTGGTAATCATAATGGTAAGCCTTTGCCAGGAGCAGATTGGCATCATTGTATTTCATGTCCAGGCTGATCCTTGGATCCAATTGTAGCGCTTTTTCGAGGTATTTGATGGCATTGCTTTTATCATTATCAATGAGGTAGCACCTACCTATTTTATAGTTTAGCAATGCATTATTGGGATTGAATTCATTGGCCTTGTTGTATTGTTCAATGGCAAGTCGGTAAACTCCCGGGCCATCTTCATAATATTTATCACCCTCTTTAATATAATTCAAAGCATCACTCAATTCGTTTTTATGATTGGGGAAGTTGTATTTTGTGAATTCTACACTCTGGGCCAAAACGGTAGTTGCCATTAGAAAAATGACAGAACCTATGTATATTTTTTTCATTAGCATTGTGTTGATGGATTTTACTGACATTGATTATTGACATAATTTGCGGCTGCGGCATTCCCGGCCTCCATGGCTTTTTTCCAGTCGTTGCAAGCTCCTTTTTCATCTCTTTGCATTTCCTTGACGATACCACGATTCAGATAAGCATCAGCATAATTGGGGTCCAGCATCAGTGCTCCTGAAAAGTCAGCTATGGCACCGGGAAGGTCTCCAGTCATATATTTTGCAAGACCCCTGTTATTCATAGCGCCGGGGTATTCTGAATGGATTTGAATGGCCTGATCATAATCTGCTATGGCATCTTCATAGCGTTCAATCTGGTATTTAATGTTTCCACGGTTATTATAAGCTTCATAAAATCCGGGATCAATCTTCACGGCTGCTGTAAAATATTCCTCAGCGGCCTTCATATCATTTTGCATTTCTTTTACTTTTCCCAGATTGTTAAAAGAAACAGCCAGGGTTGGGTCAAAGGTCACGGCTTTGGTGAGATCTGTTTCAGCCCCCGTGTAATCTTTTTGTTTAAATTTTAAACTTCCCCTTTCGTTGTAAGCAATCCCATAATCCGGTTTGAGACTAATTGCGCGGTTAAAATCATTGAGCGCTTCATTTAATCTTCCTTGCTCAGCAAGCAGACACCCCCTGTAAAAATAAGATTCAGGCGCATCGGGATCCTGGTCAATAGCTGTTGAGAAATCGGTATAACCTTCGGTAAAATTCTTTTGCATCAATTGAATATAACCCCTGGCCGTATAGTATTCACCGGCTGGTTGTAGTTCAATGGCTTTATTCAAGTCTGCAATGGCTTCCTTATAATTGCCCGTGCGCAATCGCATACATGATCTGTTATAATAAGCTTTATCGAAATCAGGACGTAATTGTATGGCCTTATTCAACAAGCTTATGCCTTCAATGCTCTTGCCTTCCTTAAAAAGGGCCAGGCTTTCGTTATAAAGTTTGTTGGCCAGTTTGGCATTTTCGGTATTTACAACAGGCTTTTCCTGTGTTTCCTGGGCCATTGTGAACTGCCAGGAAGCCAATATGATCATCATCAACGAAATGAATTTCTTCATGTTTATGCTTTTTATGGTGCATTTTGATATGGAATTATTACGTAAGAAGCTCGAATTGGTTGGGATTTCAGGGAATTTTATTTGCAATTACAAAAGGGTTTCCGCTCAATGGGAACCATTAATTGACGATTACGTTTTTATAATGTTGAAAACGATCAAGGATATCATAAACAAAATGATAGGGTTCCGCACCACGGCAGTACCCATACTTTACAACAGAATCATTATAAAATTCAGGCTTGGATTTGTTCAATAAAAAATAATCTACATTTTCATCCCATTTGTTGGGATCCCTCTCATATTTTTCTGCGAGCCGTCGGGCATCGTATACATGGGCAATACCAGCATTGTATGAAGCCAGTACGAATTTCGTCCTTTCTTCTTTATTTTCAATTTTCGTCATTAATTGCTGATCCAGCATTTTGATAAATTTGACACCGGCTTTTATTTGTTCTTCGGGAGGAGACAAAGTGTCCACGCCAAACTTTTCTGCCGTATGTGGCATGAGTTGCATTAATCCAAAGGCACCGGCCCAGGAGCGTGCGTCAGGATAAAACCTGGATTCCTGATAAATCAGTGAGGCAAGCAAACGCCAGTCCCAGTCAATAAGGGCACTGTATTTTCTGATCAGGTTATCGTAAGGAGAAATTTTACCACCGGTCAACGAAAAATATTCACTTTTAGCAATATTTACGGTACGGGTGTTCTTAAAATACTTGTTGTATAAAAAAGCATAGGTTTTGGTTTTTTTATAATCAGCGAGCCAGGCATTGATGGTATCCAGCAACCCTGTTGATCCCTTCCTGACCGCCCAGGCTATGTTTTGTGGAAAGCTGATGGCCGTTCTAACATCTATATCGGGATAGTATTTCTGATTAACCAGGGCAATGTGTTCGTCACAAACAGTGAATTCAATTTCACCGGAAGCTACCATCGCAATTAGTTCTTCCACGGTTGCATCATCGTGCTCGATAACATTTATTTCGGCACCTATCTCTTCCGACAGGTTTTCAAGGCGTTGCCGATAACTTGAATTCTTCTGAATGTGAATGGTTTTATTGGCCAGATCCAATGGATTGCGCAATAATTTTTCTTCAATGGCATCCCAGGTGGGGTAGCTCCTCCACTCATCCGGCTTTTTTTGGATCAGCATTTGCCTGGTTTGTGTTAAAGGTTCTGTAAAATCCACTAGCTCACTCCGTTCTTTGGTAACTGTTAAACCAAGGGCAATCAAATCACAATCCAATGTATTGATACAATTAAAACTTTGATTTAAATCATTGATAATCTGAACCTCCAGCTTCACATTCAGGTAACTGGCAAAAGATTTTAATAACTCATACTGATATCCCATGGGCTCACCACGGTAAATGAAATAATTGGTGGAATTATAATCGGTAGTAGCAACGATACGCCCTTCCCTAAAGATCCTCTTCAAAACAGGATTCATCGGTTTGGATAAGACAGGATTTGGACTCTCTGTTATCTTTTCAGGTCGGTGACAAGCGGTTAAACCGATTAAAACCACGAAGAAAGAAATATATCTTATGCATTTAGGTACCATGCAATGGGCTTGGTTTCACTTATTGACCAAATTAAAGAAAAATACGTTAAAACATATGAAATAAATATCGATATGTTAGACAAGATTTCTTTTTATTGTTCAGTATTTCTTTTACGACCGCCAAAACAGGAGGTTATTTTTTTAATATTTTTTTCTCAATTAAAAAAAATTAAGTAGGTTTGAAAGACCAATTCAACCAACATGAAAAAAAATGCCAATCTCTTTTTGTCGCTGATTTTCTTTATTGCGCTGATTCAGCCTATTCAGAGTCAAACTTTATCAGGGGCTTTCACCGTTACCGGAGCCGGTTACAGTACGGCTGTTGTAAGCGATTATCAATGTGTAGGACTGAACCCTGCCAATCTTGGATGGAAAAGAAATAGCCATCTTATGAATGTGGGCATTGGTGAATCAGATATTTCAATTTATTCGGAACCCTTAAAACGATCGCTGGTCAATGATTTGTTCAACTCGAATAAAACATTTTCATCAGAGGAACGGGATGAGGCCGTAGAAAACTTCACCAATACTAAACTACAACTTGAAGGAAGTGTGAGTGGTTTCGGTGTATCTTTTCAGGATGAAAAGATCGGTGGGTTTGGTTTTATTGTTCGGGAGCGATTGGTTTGGGATTCACAACTGAATGAGCAAAGCTCGGATATTTTGTTTCGTGGATATCATTCCAATTATTTTGATTCACTGAGCGTTGACCCCTTTACCGGAGATACGACGGGTTGGTCTACCAGCGCCGAAAATGTGACCGAATTGTTTGAAGGAACCCATCTGGATATGCTCTGGTTCAGGGAGTATAATTTTTCATACGGACGATCCATTATCAACAGAGATAACTTTACCTTGTATGGTGGCATTGGCATTAAATATATTGAAGGATACAGTGTGTTTAATTATTCCTATGCTGGAAATAATATCCGTGCATTCTCTGCATTGAACCCGGTTTTGGGGGTGGATTATGATCAGCCTTCACCTTCAAAAATTAACAATGATAAATACCAGCGTGTAGGCAATGGTTGGGGGCTTGATTTTGGGGTTTCAGCGCTGATTCTGAAAAAAATCAGAATAGCAGTTGCAGTTACCGATATCGGTAGTATAAAATGGGATGGTAATGTTTATTCAGGTGAAGATGCATTGCTTACCGATATTCAAACTGCCGGTATTGAAAATTACAACATTTTTGATGCGGAAGACAATGTTGCGTTGGACAACCTGAAATGGGGAGGTTGGGAAGGATTGGAGAATAAAACGACCCAACTACCTTTGAACTTAAGGGTGGGTGGTGCTTTTATATTAAATGAAAAATTTGAGTTTGGGACTGAATTATATGCTCCGCTCAATGACACCCCCGGGGCTTATGATAAAGTATATTTCGGATTGGGCACCCGTATAACACCTGTTAGATGGTTGAGGCTGTCGACCGGGATGGTAACCGGTGGGGAAACCGGGACCAATGTTCCCATGGGTATCTCCTTCATACCCTTTAATAATAGCAGTTTTTCCTGGGAGATCGGATTTGCTGTCCGGGATATCATTACCTATTTTTCACAGGATAAACCAACCGTTTCATATGGCCTGGGCTTGTTGAGGTTTAGTTTTGGAAATCTATCTTCGTCAAATGATTCATCATCCATTACCCTTCCGGAATAGTGTCAGGCGGTCTTACGGTATCGCCATACGGCCAGGCTAAAAATAAGGGATGCATAAATCAACAGGCTGTAAAACTCATATGAAATATCGCTGAATCCCGACCCTTTTAGTAAAACCATCCGGATCACCCGCATGAAATAGGCAAAAGGATTGATGATATTCACCTTTTGAGCCCAATCCGGCATGCTCTCAACCGGTGTGAATATGCCACTCATCAGAATGAAAGTGAGAAGGAAGAAAAACATAATAAACATGACCTGCTGCTGATTGCTGGCCATTGTAGATATCAGCAGTCCAAGACTCAATGCTACCAGCAGGTAAACACCGGCAAAACCGAATAGCAAACCCAAATTTCCCACTATGGGTATGTCAAACAGAAGTTTGCCCAGGGTCAGACCAAATGCAAATTCTGCCATCGCGATGATCCAGAAAGGCAAAAGCTTGCCTGTGATAAACTGGTATTTTTGAATAGGGGTCACATTGATTTGTTCGATGGTTCCCATTTCTTTTTCCCTGACAATATTCAGTGCTGCCAGGAAGGCACCGATAATGGTTACCAAAATAACAAGTATTCCAGGAAGCATATAAATTTTATAATTGAGTTCGGGATTATACCAATAGGAATAGCTTACATCAATCGACCTCGTTTGTATGGGTTGAATGAAATTGATATTTTCAGTGAGAATATTTTTATTAAAATCGGCGATCACATAACTTGAATAGGCATTGGTCAGTCCGGCTGCTGTTGCATTGATAGCGTTAACAATTAACTGGATGGCTGAAGTTTCGCCCGACATCAGTTTTTTTTGAAAATCATTTGGAATCACCATAACAATGTCAGCTTTATCGCTCTTTATCATATCTTCTGCTTCATCCATTGAAAAGGTGTTGCCCTCAAGCACAAAAAATGGTGATCCCTGAAATTTGCTGATCAATTGACGCGATGTCGTCGAAAGATCCTGATCCACGACAACCATATCAATTTGCTTCATTTCAAAAGTAGCGGCATAAACCAAAACGATCAATTGCACAAAAGGCATGATAATGATAATGGGAAGCATAGTTTTATCCCTGAAAATCTGGATGAACTCCTTTTGTATGATATAGCCAATTGTTCGCACTACTCTTCTTAATTTACTTATTGTAATCGAATTTTAAAATTTTTGACACTCAGCCCGATAAAGACCATCATCATTGCCATCAGGATCAATGTCTCTTTCCATACAAATATAAATCCGGTCCCTTTCAGCATGATATTTTTAATGATAATGATAAAATATTTGGGAGGCATCAGGTAGCTGATTCCTTGAAGAATGACCGGCATATTTTCAATGGGGAATATAAAACCCGACAACAATATGGTTGGCAGCATCAAAGCGAACAAGGAAATAAACATAGCCATTTGCTGAGTATTGGCAATGGTACTGATCAATATCCCCAACGAGAGTGCCAGGCAAATGAACAACAGGCTTTCAGCCATGAGCAATGTTAAACTTCCATTAATAGGCATTCCGAAAACAAAGTAACCGAGGGCGATAATGGTAATGGCATTTATAAAAGCAAGGGAAACGTAGGGGATCACTTTCCCAATGATGATTTGTGCTGGTTTTAAAGGAGAAACCAATAAGATTTCCATGGTACCCATCTCTTTTTCCCGCGCGATGGAAATACTGGTCATCATAGCCGAAACCAGCATCAGTATGAGGGCCATTGTGCCCGGAACAAACATATACACACTTTTAAGTTTCTCATTGAATACCATTCTCACCACCGGTTTAATTTGCATGGGAATATTCAAAAGCTTATTTTCCTTTTGAACATAATCGCCTATAATGGCCGAGGTATAATTCACTATTAGGTTAGCAGTGTTGGCATCTGATGCATCTGCAATCAACTGCATCTTTGCCGTTTCATTTTTCCCAAGTTTTTTAGCAAAATCGGGTTCAAATACGATGATCTCTTTGACATCACCGGTTTTAAAAATGTCTTCAAAATATTCTGAACTTTCCAGATTCTGTTGCAGTTCAAAATAGCCAGAAGAAATAATTTTCTGGGTGATTTCACGGGTCACATCATCTTTTGACTGATCAAGAATGGCGATACGGATGTTTTTTATTTCCGTCGTAACGACATAACCAAAAATGAGCACCTGAGCTATTGGGATACCGAACAATACGAGCAGGGTTCGCGGATCGCGGAAAATATGGTAAAACTCTTTTTTTACAAATCCCAGGAACTTCTTCATCGCCTTATTGTTTAGCTGGCCCGTGCCAGTTTCAGAAAAACTTCATCCATATTTTCAGCATGATAATGTTGTTTGAGACCAGCTGGTGAGTCCAGGGCTTCAATCCTTCCATCTACCATGATCGACACCCGGTCACAATATTCAGCTTCATCCATGTAGTGGGTGGTTACAAAAATGGTAATGCCATCTTTGGCGGCCTGATAGATCATGTCCCAGAATTGTCGTCGCGTAATAGGATCAACACCACCGGTAGGCTCATCCAGAAAAACGATTTTTGGTTGGTGAAATATTGCCACCGAAAATGCCAGTTTTTGTTTCCAACCCAATGGAAGTGAACCGATCAGTTGATCACGCAAATGTCCGATATGAAGATTCTCCAGCAAGTTGTCCATCCGGATGTTGATCTCTTTCTTTGATAATCCGTAGATGCCCGCATAAAAACGGATATTTTCTCTTAAGGTAAGATTTTCATAAAGAGAAAATTTTTGGCTCATATAACCGATGTTTTTTTTAATCTGTTCACTTTGTTTATACACATCAAATCCAGCTACTTCCAGCTCTCCTGAAGTGGGGTGGGATAAGCCACAGAGTATTCTAATGGCTGTGGTTTTGCCGGCTCCATTGGCTCCCAGAAAACCGAATATTTCGCCTTCATAAACATTAAAATTCAGGTGGTCATTCGCCACAAAATTCCCAAATTTTTTTACGAGGTTTACTACTTTTATAATTGGTTTGTCAGTCATGGGTATCATTCATCAGGTCCATAAAACAATCCTCAATATTGGGTCGGACGGGCTCCAGAGCAACATCTTTCAAGCCTTGTTCTTCCAAAAATGAGCGTACCTCCTTTTCTCCCGTTCGTGTTTTCAATGCAACATGAATTGAATCACCAAAACGATGGGCTGAAACTGCTTCAGAAAAAGTTCTCAGGGTCGTAAGTAACCGATACATATCTGGATAGGCAATTTTATATAGCGGATGTGAAAATGCATTGCGGATATTAGCAGGTGTCTCAATACTCAAGATTTTTCCTTTCTGGATCAGGGCTACATGATCACATAAACTTGCTTCATCCATGTATGGTGTCGACACAATAATGGTAATATCCTGTTGTTTTAGTTTTTTCAACATCTCCCAGAATTCTTTCCTGGAAACCGCATCTACACCTGTAGTAGGCTCATCCAGCACCAGCACTTTGGGTTTGTGGATGAGGGCACAGGAAAGGGCCAGTTTTTGTTTCATTCCTCCCGAAAGATTACCAGCCCGACGGTTTTTAAAGGGTTCGATCTGTATATATATATCCTTTATCAGGTCATAGTTTTCTTTAATGGTCGTTCCGAATATGGTCGCAAAAAATGCAAGGTTCTCTTCCACTGTAAGGTCGTAATAGAGAGAAAATCTGCCTGGCATATAACCGGTAATTTGCCTGATAATTTTATACGACTTTACTACATCATAACCCTCCATTGTTGCCATTCCCGAGTCGGGAAGGAGCAACGAAGTCAATATCCTGAAAAGGGAGGTCTTGCCTGAACCATCGGGCCCGATCAATCCAAAAATTTCCGATTTTTCAACCTGGAAGGAAACATCATCCAATGCTTTGACAGGGCCAAAGGTTTTCGAAAGGTTTTGTATGTCGATAGAAAAATCAGGCATTTTACTAAATCATAGGGTTGTGCGCGTCCAGTAGGTAGTGCGACCAATCAAAGAAATACCGATATACCCTCGTACTTTGAGTTTATCATTGGATTCCATTTTCATATAACAGGAATAGGTATTTCCGCTTTTCGGATCATAAATTTCTCCATCATCCCATAGTTTCCCGTCGAAAATAAAATCCTTCACCAGCAGGAGTCCCATAATTGGTCTTTTTTGCAGCTCTTCATCGGGATTTTCATCATCCAGTTTGGGTTTGCCGGTTTCGGGTTCGTTGGGTTCCTCCAGCCAGACGACCTTACCAAAATAATGTCCATTCTCTTCATAGATTTCAACTTTGGCATCTTTCTCTTCGTTGTACCAAATGCCCAATACATCATCAGCCTTGAAAGATTGAGCTGATGCGTGTAATCCAAAACCGGCCAGGAAAATAAAAATAGATAGTCTTGCGAATGTTTTCATAAAGTTTGTTTTTAGAGTTTATTGATTGTTTTTAAAGTTGCAAATATAGTGGCTAAAAGTTCACCTCTCCGGGCATGCCGATTTTGAGGGTACCATCGTTGTCAACCCTTATTTTTACTGCATAAACAAGGTTTACCCGTTCTTCTTTGGTTTGAATGATCTTGGGTGTAAATTCAGAGCTTTCCGAAATCCAGCTAATGATTCCACTTAATTTCCTGTTCGACTCACCATTTTTGTCGATTAACACCTCCACTTCCTGTCCGAGTTTGATACTTGGGAGTATTGCGCCACTCACATATACCCGAATGTACATAGGGTCGGTATTGGCAATTTTATAGAGTGGTTTGCCAAAGGCTGTAATCTCGCCTTCCTCTGCGAATTTGTCAAGAACTACGCCTGCAAGCGGATTCCTGATTTTACATTTTTGAAGGTTTTCCTCTACCTGATCGATTTGTGCGCTGATCACCTCCTGTTCAGCCAAAACAGCGTTTTTTTGAGTTTTGATGGAGCTGATCTGTTTGTTGATCAGATCAATTTTGCCATTGATATCATCGAGTTGTTTTTGCGTTGCCGCTCCGTCTTTCAGCATATTTGCAATTCGGTTCTTATCTATCAGTAGGTTGGCTTTCTGCTGTTCCTGAACCTCAATCTGGGCATTGATATTTGAAATATTGGAGTTCACTGCATTTTTTTGTGCTTTTAATTGTTTGCGTTTTAGAATCAGGTCGGTGGTGTCGATTGTTGCCACCAGTTGCCCTTTCGTAAGTTTTTGTCCCTCTTTAATGTTAAGCGTCAACAGCTTGCCGTTGGCTTCAGCAGAAACGACCACATCATCCACTTCAAAATTTCCGTAAGCATCCGATCGCTCCTGAACACCTGAACAAGCGGAAAGAACCATCATTAATAATATCCAATAATGCATTGTTTTCATATGCCTTGTATTTATAAATTACCGGTTGTTGTTATATATTCTGTTTTTGCTTGCAGCAGCTCAATCCGGTGAATCTGCATGTCAAGCCTGGCTTTTGATTCGGCATTGAGCTCCGTAAGGTAATCCGAGGAGGTTATGGTACCGTTTTTCAGTTGTGATGATGCCGAAGCGCTGATTTTTTCGCGCAATCGGATCAGTTCCTGGTCACGCTTAATTTTTTCTTCGATTTTTGAAATTTCTGACTTTTTATTAGTTAGATCGGCGTGGATATTTTTTGTAAAAGTCTCTTTTTGGGTGTCAATGATTTGGTTTTGCAGATCAAGTACCTCTCGCTCTTTTCGGCTTTTATTCCAATCCCAAAAACTCCAGTTAAGACGTGCTCCAATCATATAATAATCGGTGAATTCATTTTTCAGCATATCAAATCCCGGTCGCCCATATCCGGCCTGACCAAAAGCTGAAAGTTTTGGTAAGTTATGGGAATGGGTAAGTTGCTTGCTGGCATCGATCTTCTTCTGCTGGATTTTCATCAGGTTGTATTCCGGGCGATTAAGTGTGAACTCATCAAGAGGTATTTTAATTTCGGGTTGAAGAAACCTGGTTTTTTCGGTTAGCGTCATCCCTGTGTAATCATTCAGCACCGAAATAGCCGCAGCCATTGAAATTTTTAAATCATCCAGGGCCTGTTCAATGGTAATTATTTCTGCTTTTAATACATCACCATTGGAGGCCAGGATAATCCCGTTTTGTATGCCTGATTCCACCTCTTTTAACCTTGCCTCAAGCGTCGCTTTGTGGAGTTGCAAAACATTTGTGTTTTCTCTTAACAAAAGGATTGTGAAATAGATGGAGTTGATTTTTTGCTTGAGGTTAAAATGTTCAATTTCGATTTTTTGCTGATCAAGATCAAGATTGGTTTCTTCAATTTCTTTTTGATATTTGGTGATCCCACCATCGTATATTACCTGATTAACATCCAGCGAAAATTTATACCAGTCCTTGTCCAATGGCTCGATACCTGAAATGGGTAGATTTTGTAAGGGAACCTTGGTTACATCAGATTGGTATGAAACCTGGCCATTGATTGCCATTGATGGGAGATAGCTTTTGTTAAGGTTTTTTATTTTCAGCTCATTTTTTTCGTCCAGCAAAGCTTTTTGCCGTGTGAGGGGATAATGGATGATGGCGCTGTCGCGACAGGCTTCCAGCGTAATGGTTTCCTGGGTATAAGCCATAGTTATCATGATGGCAAATAAACCGGTAATGATAAGTTTATTCATTTTTTAATCGCATTGATGATGAATTCAGGGACTGATTTTTTGCGTTCTTCCACAAAAAGGGTAAATGCCTTATCATCTTTTGTGAACATGATATTTTTAAGAATTGGTTTTGCAACAAATGGGAAAATGCACATAGCCAGTAGGTTGGTTAGTAAATTTCTGGGATCAATCGGTTTAATGGCTCCCTTTTCAATTTCAGTTTGTATCTGCTGTAGAAAAATCTGAGGCTCGATACCCAAATTCGAGATCAGGTCCACGATCCGCTTTGGGTTTTGACTGAGTTCATGCAAGACAAATCCCGGGATAAATGGGTTTTGAATGAAAATATCAATGTATTTTTCAGCAAAAAAACGGATCTTATCAAACAAAGGCATATCGGACTTGAGCAATTCAATTACCTGTGGAACCATGGTATAAAAAGCTTCTTTAAATACCTCCTCAAAAAGTTTGTCTTTGTTCCGGTAATAATAGTGAAGCAATGCTTTGTTGATTCCGGCCTCATCAGCTATTTCTTGCATACGCGCACCTTCAAATCCCTTGTGGGTAAATACAACACGTGCTGCCTTCAATATCTTTTGTTCCGTATTTAAATCTTTCTGTGTCATCCAGGTTTTAATTACATGGTTTAACCTTTAAGTTTAACTAAATGGTTAAACCAGGTGGACAAAAGTAATATATAGAGAATGATTTGTCAAGTTTTAATTAAAAAAAGTGTGAAAATTTTTTGTAACTGATTAGTTTACAAATCTTAGAGAATGAGCCAGGGATTCCATCTGGATCATCAAATCACGCTTGGGTGCATTGGGTGCATATACATATCCATCAATGGTAACCACTTTATTGGTACGTTCATCAACAAAAGTATAGTTGATAAATGGCCCTCCCATGAAATCATTTTCCAGTTTCCAAAGGCCCCGTGTTTCGACGGCAAACAATCCATTAAATTCAATTCGTTTCGAAATAATGGGTGAATAATCTTCTGCGACTATCATATATGATCCTTCACTGGGTCCCGGAACAAATTCTTCGGTCATCACATCACGGAACGACAGGATCCTTTTCACATCAAAAGCAATGGTATCCACATAGTCGTATGTATAAATGAGCAAGCCCTGGCTGTTTTGTTTGGTTTCTTTCCTGATCCACATAAAATCTTCCTTCTGGGTGGCAATGTAAAATCCACTTGGGATTTCCATGGTAAAACCGAAATTGGATTTAAGTTTGTTCATGATGTCACGATCACGAAAACTATGGAATGTCTTAATCAGACGCTCGTACTCCGATTGCATGAGGATGTCATAGATTACTTTCTTTTTTTCATCAAAAAAAGCAACAAAGGATTCATTGGAGGGTGCCGTAATTCGAATAACCCGTTGCGGACTTGCCCATAAATCCTTTTTGGCCTCAATGGTTGCCTTTGAAACCCGGTCATCAATATTCACGATGAAAATATTGTGATGCGCCCTGAACATCTTGTTAGATTCCAGTTTAGGTAGCGGTATATGTGCCATTTCAAAGAGGGGTTCCAATTGTGGTAAAACTTCATAATCCTGGTTGAAATATTGCCTGATGGTTTCACCAACAATACCTTCCCATCGCACTTCGCTATTGGTAGAAACAATCATTTCAGCTGTTTTACCTGAAGATCGGGTAACTCCTGTCTTTTTATCACCAGTGCATGAATAAATAATCAGAGCTACCATTACAAAGGGAAAGAAAACGCGAAAGGATTTCATCATTAAATGAATTTAGGGTTAGACTTCCAAAATACGAAATTAATGCGAACCCAAGATCCCTGAAAGCATAAATTCACGGATGATCAGCTTTTGACGGCCACCTTCAGTTTTTGGCCCGGCTTTAGTCGTTTAGAGTTATGGATGTTATTGAGTTTCTTGATCTGGTCCACAGTTACGCCTTCATACAATTTGGCAATGTCCCAGAGGGTGTCGCCTTTTCGAACGGTATGATAAACGACATTTTGCCCGCTATTATTGCTTTCCGATTTTGCAATCGTCGTTTCTTTGGTTTTAGGTTCGTAAACGATTAACTTTTGATTGGGGTGAATGGTGTTGCTCGAGAGGTTGTTCCATTTTTTTAGGTCGACCACCGAACATTTATATTTATTGGCGATCAGCCCGAGATTTTCACCGTTCCTTACGGTGTGATAGCCTTTATCCCGGGATGAAATGTCCGTGCTTGATGAGGATGAACTGCTTTTTGTGGTACCGGAATAACCGGGTGCATAAACAACCAGCTTTTGACCGGGATAAATGGTGTTGCTCCTCAGATTGTTCCAACTTTTCAGACTGCTCACACCAATTCGGTAACGTTGAGCGATCAGTCCCAGGTTTTCACCCGATCTTACGACATGGATATTGCGCTCCTGTGCCTTTTTGATCTCAGCAAGCAATTTTTCCTTTTCAATGCCTTTTTCTGTTTTATAGGCATACAGTGCGGTTTCATTATCGATATAATCCGGAACACGATAGGCTGGCAGACGCAGAATATAAGGTTTGTCTTTGGTTGCCGGAATAATGCCTGATTTATAAGCCGGGTTCAGCACTTTCAGGTCATCCCGGGGGATATTCATCATCTCGGCGATTTGATCAAAAGAAAGTACATCCTTTACGGTAACTGTATCAATCTCAGCCGCCAGAATTCCCGGATGGACCGGATATAAATTATGTTCAGCTGCATAATTCATGATATAGGCCACAGCAATAAAAGCCGGTACATATCCCCTGGTTTCCCGCGGGAGATAAGGCCATATGGCCCAGTAGCTTTTGGTTCCTCCGGCTCTGCGGATGGCCCTGTTCACATTGCCTGCGCCACTATTATAAGCTGCCAGTGCCAACGACCAGTTCCCGTATATTTTGTGGAGATCTTTGAGATGTCGGCAGGCTGCATCGGTTGATTTATAAGGATCAAAACGATCGTCAACAATGGTATTGACTTTCAAACCATATAACTTACCGGTACCGTACATAAATTGCCACAAACCTTTGGCTCCGGCCCTTGAATTGGCCGTTGGATTCAACGCTGATTCAACCACTGCCAGATATTTCAGCTCCAGCGGCATATTGTATTTATCGAGTTGTTCTTCAAATAAGGGGAAATAGATTTCAGCCAGGCCCAGCACACGGGAAACCAGATCCCGCTTTTTGACCGCGTAAACGTTGATATAGTTTTTAACATATTTGTTAAATCCCAATTCCACCAACATTTCGCGATTTAAATCTGCTATTCTTTTTTCAATTACCGAATCAGGATATAGAGGTACTGAATCGGGTGGAAAATGATAAACATTGAGGACAGCAGTATCGGTGGTAAATTCTCTGTCGCTGTAAAAGGTCAATAATACGAGGCTGTCGAGCATATCCATCACCTGATCATTGGTGGCGATCTCTATTGTTGGCGTAATTTGGTCCAGTTCTGCCACAACCGAGTCTGGTGCAGATTGCAGAGCGGAGTCAACTTCAGCTTGTGAAAAGCTATTAGGCTGAATCACCATGGTAAATATAAGCAGAATGGCAGTACATGCCAGTGAATTATTTTTCATTTTTCAGATAGCGATTTACAAAATATGAAAATAGTACGTGAATGCCAAAGATTCGTTGCAAAACTATAATAATTAACGGGAGCTTATCAAGGAAATTATTCCGGCTTTATCAAACGGGGAATAAATTGATCGATATTACATGTTTTCAGAAGGTTAAGCTTAGCTTTGTTCCTTCTTATCAACAGAATCATTCTTCTCTTTCGAAGAATCGTCAGGGTTGATGCCGTCTTTGAATTCCCTGACTCCTTTGCCAAGGCCGCGCATCAGTTCAGGTATTTTTTTACCGCCAAAAAGTAATAAAACGACCAGCACGATGAGAACGATCTGCCAGGGGCCTATGATACCAAGTAAGATTGTAGTTACCATTTTACGTAAGATTTATACTGCAAATGTACAAATTATTAAATATGGAAAAAAAAGATCTTCTTAATAGCTCATTCGTGTATGCAACTTTCTTATATCTAAAAAAGTCTATTTTTACACATCTTTTCAATCATTTGGTAAATATGAAAAATACGGTTTACTATTCTTTGTTTGTGGTCATTATTTTGACTTTTGGCATAAGACTATCTGCCCAGGAGAATTTGGTGCGAAAACCCTACACCCTCACCCATCATATGACGCCTGAGGAAAAGGCATTGTTTCATACGGTCGGCGATGGTTATGAAGCAACTGATCCCCCACCCGGAGTGGTCCATAATATTGCAGAGTTTGAAAAGATGGAAGGGGTGTTGATCGCTTATCCAAATGCTTTCGGTGTTCCTTATACCCTCATTGCGGCTTTATCTGATATTACCATGGTTACTACCATTGTGGAAGATGCAGCCTCCCAAACCTATGTTACTAATCAATATCAGTCGCATGGTGTAAAAATGGATCATACAAACTTCCTGGTTGCAGATTTAAACTCCTACTGGACCCGCGATTATGGTCCATGGTATGTGCGTTATGGCGATGACCAAATCGGGATCGTCGATTTTATATATAATCGACCCAATCGTCCTGATGATAACGCCATCCCATCAGCCATGGCGAATTTTTTAGGTATAGAATGGTTCGGAATGGACCTGATCACAGCAGGTGGAAATTACATGACCGATGGATATGGTATGTCCGCATCCTCCGAACTCATCTGGGAAGAAAACCCTACCCTTTCTCCTGCAGATATTGACCAAATGGTATTGGATTACCTGGGTGTCTATGAGTATCATGTAGTTCCCGATCCCAATAATACCTATATTGATCATATCGACTGCTGGGGAAAATACCTGGATGTCGACAAAGTGCTGATCCGCGAAGTTCCTGAATCACACCCACAATATGATGAGATTGAAGCCACGGCTGCTTATTTTGAATCACAACTTACACCCTGGGGAAATCATTACGAGGTTTACCGGGTTTGGACACCCAATAATGAACCGTATACAAATTCATTAATTCTAAATGACCATGTTTTTGTACCTATCGAAGGTGGGCAATGGGACGATGAAGCACTGGCCGCATATGAAGAGGCCATGCCCGGTTATGTAGTTCAGGGCTTTACCGGTGCATGGGAGTCAACCGATGCGCTGCACTGCCGCACCAAAGGGATCGCAGACAGAAATACTTTGTATATAGAACATTTTCCTTTGCTGGGTGATCAGCCGGTTCAGACCGAATATGAAATTGAGGCAGTTATAACGGCCTATAGTGGCGAAGCTATCAATCCCAACGACGTCCTCCTGAGGTATTGGATCAATGACGAATTGCAACCCGATATCGTGATGAATTATGAGGGGAATAAAGTGTATTCGGCTACCATTACGGCCGGGATGGAAGGGTCCAAAATGGAATATTACATTACTGCTACTGATGAAGGTGGTAACGTTGGAAATCACCCTTTTATCGGCGAACCCGATCCACATGTATTTTTCGTGGGAGAAGAACTTTTTGCCGGAATGAATTTGGATGTAAGCGAGATTTCAGTCTGGGTCAACCAGGGATATACAGATGAGCAAGCATTTAATATTTCCAGCGTTGGTGGACTGGCATTAAATTATGAGTTGGAAGCCTCATCAGCCATTTTGGAAGATTATGAATATGAATTGGATAACAGTCCGGCACAATTTGCCTGGGATGACAATACTTACACTGAATTGGGCTGGACGGAGTTTGAAGTGGATAATGTGGTAGGAAATATTGGTGGCTGGTCAATCGACTTTACCTGGAATACCGATCAGTATGGTTATGAAAGTACTTTCTGGGCTGAATCACCTGACGGGACGCAAGCCATTATCGCTTCAGGTATTGCTGACGGCACTTACAGCATCAGTCTGGATGCTTTTAATGGTGAGTCGATGGATGGCACCTGGAAGGTTTGGATCACCGATGATTATGGCGATGGCGGCCATCAGGCCACTGATATCACGGTAACGATCACAAAATCCTATACCATTGTCAACTGGCTGAGTGTTGAGCCGGCCTCGGGATCACTAATGCCTGATGAGTCTCAAACAATTACGGTTACCTGCGATGGTACAATTTTGCCACTTGGTGATTATGTTGGTCATATTTATGTGTCTTCCAATGATCCGGAGAATGAATATACTGATATTCCGGTCTATTTTACCGTGGATTATGCATCAGCCGTCGATCCCATTAATACCGCGGGGGTATCGATCAGTGCTTATCCAAATCCATTTAATTCTTATACCTCATTCGATATCAATACCACAGAGTCGTTGAACCTTCAGCTATCGGTTTACAGCGCAAATGGTCAGTTGATCCGAATCGTGGCTGATGAAAATATAGCGGGACATAAAACAATCCAATGGGATGGTGATGATGATTCTGGACAGCCTGTCAAAAAAGGCCTCTATTTTTACCGTCTTAAAGCCGGGGAAACTCAGCAAACTGGAAAACTGATTTACCTGGATTAGATACCTTTTTCTCAACATTTACAAAAGGAGGTTTTGAGTTTTAGTTTGCTTAATGAAACCTAAATGAAATCTCCTTTTCTTTTTCAGGTGGGCAAACCCAACTTTTCGTATTTTAGCTATTCATATAACATTACCTCTTATGAAGAAATTCGTTTTACTTTCATGTTTTTGTTTTTTATTTCTTTCCCTAAACCTGAGTGCTCAGAAAACAATGCAGAATGTTGATCCCGATGGTTTTGAGATGCGGAAAGATATTGTAGTTGATAAGGGACAGACCCTGCTTGATTTTTTGGATCCGAGCCAGTTGAAAGATCAGCAAACGGATATTGATCCCGGTGTTGATCCTGAGGGAGATTTCATGCTGCGATCTTCCTTTACCACCGACGGATCGAAAGTGCTTGTTTGTACCGGTGGTACCGATAATTTGACCGTTTTTGATAACGAAACCATGGAGGCCGAGACGGTGATCGAGGTGGGCGACTACCCCTGTGATGTAGCCGTTACAGATGATTATGCAGTGGTTCCTTGCATATTTGGTGATGAAATATACGTGATCAACCTGGATGACTATTCAATTGCAGCTGTATTTGCAACACCGACCGGTGCTCAGCCCTGTGTGGTGGAAGTGAGCCCCGACGGAAATTATGCTTTCGTGGCTTGTGATATCAATGACCAGTGTGAGGTAATTGATCTGCAAAGTCTTACGCAACTTTCACCGGTTACTGATTTCCCGATCTCATTGATTACCTTTTCGTGGGTTTCAACCGGAGGACGGAGTACGTTCAAGTTTTCAAGGTTTGCAGTCTCAGCTGATGGAAATCATTTAATTGTTGGAAATGCAGCTGATGAAGTGTTGTTTATTGACCCTCTGACCGGGAATACTGATTATTCGGTAAATGGCATTCCCAACTGTTTTGTCGTTGGTCTTTCAGGTGACGGTACAAAAACCGTGGCTATTAGTGATTTCAATAATATTTTGAAAGCATTTCAAATTGATAACACAACCAACGCTGTAACAGCCACTGTTGAATTAACCGGTAATTACCTGGCCACTTATGATGTGGCGGTAAATCCTGATGGGAGTAAAGCATTTATTGGGATTGGCAATAATTCCAGTGCCATTGTCCGGTTTCAATCCTCTGATTTTATAACTTTCTCACAAACCTATACTCCTTTTTGGATGACGACTTCTGCTGATCATCAATATGTCGTTAGTGGACAGTATCGCTTTTCTATCATGGGTTTTGAAAGCGAAACCATGCTCGATCAATTGCAGGGATACACCCAGGATTTTGGATGTATTTCACCCATTGAAAACAAAGTTGTTGGCTATGATCCGTTGCGATATGAAGGGGTTTACTTTTTCGATTTCGCCACCCCAGGTGATATTCAGTTCAATGGAAGAGCACTGGCCGGCCTCCCACCTGAGGCTGATACTCCTTATCGCATTGCCATTTCAGAAGACGGAACCAAAGCGATAACTTCCAATTCCCTGTCGGAAAGTGCTACCATCATAGACCTCACAGATTATTCAGTGGCGGAGGTTTTGGATTTGGGAGAAAAAAGTGATGCCATTGGCATTACCTACGATTCTCAATGGGCCATAATGGGTGGTTATGATTTGAATACCATCAAAATCATTGATTTGGTAAACAATGAACTGGTTGGTACGCTTTATACCGGACAAAGACCGTTAATGGTAGCCATTTCGCCGGATGATCAATACGCGTATATCGGAAATCTCAAACAAAATTCTGTATCATTTGTCGAGCTGAATGGCGCAGCCAGTAATGAGATAGTTGAAATTCCTACTGGTATAATTGGTCTCTCCTGGGCAGCATTCGGTGTCAGGAGTAGTGTGGAAGTAGATCCCTCCGGACAATATGTGCTGGTGGCAGCCAGTTTTGCTGATCAGGTACAGGTGATCGACATCGCCCAGCAGGCAATTGTTGCCAACCTGAATGTTGGCACTTTCCCTCTAAAGATCGCTTTTAATGAAACCGGGGAATATGCTGCTGTTACCAATTATAACAGCGATAGTTATTCCATCATCCATGTGGATGGGGCTGCCTCAAGCGTGGTAGGTACTTTTTCAAGCACTGGTGACGGGCCCCTGCGTTTGGCATATAATGATGTTGAAGATGAATTTGGAATCATCAACTATACCACCAAAACGGTGATCAATGTTGATCCTGAAACCGGGGATATCAACAGTACCGACAATTATAACCAATACGGAAATCCGATTCAGATTCATTATGATGTGGAAGGGAATCCCATTGTTTTGGCTTTATCTAACAATGATGACCCGGGTTATTTGATCAGGAAAAATGAAGTTGTAATATTACCGGCCACACCCACCTACTTTGATTATTGCGCTGCCACCAATACAGCCGTTGTTTGTATGCCTGGTCCTGATTATGTTACTGTAGTAGAATTTGACCAGGCTGTAGCCCCACTTGCAGATTTTGGAGCCAATGTCACGACCATCCAAATTGGGGAATCAGTGGCTTTCGAAGACCTTTCACAGAACAATCCAATATCCTGGAATTGGACTTTTGAAGGCGGCACTCCCATGAGCTCAACCGATCAGAACCCTGAAATTACTTATGAAACAGAAGGTACCTACGACGTTTCATTAACAGTGACCAACATCGCAGGATCAGATGATGAATTGAAGCCGGATTATATTACTGTTTTACCTCTCACATATGTCGTAGAAAGCGAAACAGAAAAATTTGCTACCGTAGGACCGAATCCGGTATCAGAAACCCTTTACATTCTTCAACAAACGGATCAACCTGTGCCTTTAACGGCCACAGTATTTAATGTTCAGGGCAGGATGTTATTTTCGAAATTCATAGATACAAACACAAGTGCCCTCTCATTTGCTGGAATAAGGGATGGTTTGTATGTGCTTAAGATCTCAGGGAGCACATCAAGTCAATCTTTCAAAATATTAAAGAAGTCGGAATAGCATGCATGTAAACGGAAAGCATTATCGCACCCTTTGGTTTGAAAATGGGGATGTCCATATGATTGATCAGACTTTACTCCCTTTTCAGTTCCGGATTTTTACAGCACATTCTTATGAAGATACCTGCCAGGCGATCACCAATATGAAAACAAGGGGCGCGGGTGCCATTGGTGCAGCGGCAGGATTTGCTATGGCTCAGGCATATTTGCAGGCAGAACAAACGGGTAATGATAACATTGTTGCCATTGCCAGGAAAGAAATAGAGGAAACCAGACCCACTGCCAGGAACTTATTTTATGCTGTTGAAAAGGTATATGAAGCTGGGAAAAAATCTGTTGATGCTGCATTAAAAATGGCCCAATACATTGCCGATGAAAATGTGGAAGAGGCTCTTTCGATTGGCCGTTATGGCAATGAGCTGATTCATACAGGATCCCGGATTGAAACCCATTGCAATGCCGGATGGTTGGGTTTCGTGGATTATGGTAGTGCCCTGGCACCCATTTACCTGGCCAAAGAATCGGGTAAAAAAGTTCATGTATTTGTAGACGAAACAAGGCCCAGGAGCCAGGGTGCCCGGCTAACAGCCTGGGAGTTAAAAAATGAGGGGATCAGTCATGTCATTATCTCCGATAATGCCGGCGCTCATTTTATGTCGAAAGGGCTGGTAGATATCATGATCGTAGGTGCGGACAGGGTGGCAGCCAACGGCGATGTCGCCAATAAAATTGGAACCCTGGAAAAAGCCATTGTAGCCAAACAATATGGGATCCCATTTTATGTAGCCATGCCGTTATCAACGATAGATTTGGATTGTGAAAAAGGTGAAGATATTACCATTGAAGAACGGGATGAATCGGAGATATTATTTCAGGAAGGTCCGGATGATACCGGTCAAATAACCCGGATTTGGGTGTGTAATCCCGGCTCTGAAATTCTGAACCCGGCTTTTGATATTACTCCCGCCGAGTTAATTACCGGTTTTATTACGAGTAAAGGCATTATTAAACCCAACAAGAAAGCAATCAATGAACTTTTTTAGCCATGGAACTAATTAAAGAACGTGAAAAAGTAGCCGCCTTCATGCGTCGTCTTTATGATCAAAAACTCACAACTGTCAGTGGAGGCAATGTAAGCTTAAGGATCGGGGACAGAATATTAATTACCCCATCTCAAATTGATAAAGCTAAAATTGTGGGAGAACAAATCGCCATTTTAACCATGGATGGTAAAATTCATTCACAACGCCATAAAAAGAGCATGGAAAGTGGTATGCACCTGGCCATTTATTCCAGGCGTCCTGAAGTCAGGGCTGTGGTTCATGCCCATCCGGTATTTGCCACCAGTTTTGCCATTTCCGGTAAAAAGATTAAAACCAGCCTGGCTGGTGAGTCGCGGGCGGTGTTAGGTGAACCTGTATTGGCGAAATATGCACTTATGGGAACACAGGAATTGGCTGAGATTGTTGCTGAAGCCAGCTTGAAAAGCAATGCCATTATGATGCAAAATCATGGTGTGATTACCCTGGGAGAAACCCTTTTTCAGGCATATGACAGAATGGAGGTTCTGGAGGCCAGTGCTAAAATGACCATGATCACTGAACTTTTAGGTGGAAGCCAGGAATTGTCACCGGATCAGCTTAGAGAAATTGATAATTTATTTATCTAACCATTTGAAAAAATCGTTTACTCATATTCTCATTTTTGTCGTTCTGACAGTCTCAGGCCAGGCTCAGCAATCATCGTTTATAACTGCGGAGCTGGGATTGCTGCGCAACCAAAACGGTTTTTTCAGATTATTTGATGGAATTGTGGATGCGGGAGTAGCTTATCAGTTCTCAATTTTGAATAAACTTTATGGTGGAGCTTCCTTTCATGCAGGTTTTCTAAATTACCAAAATACATCAGCCAAAAGTGTCCTTTACAGACCCCATTTAAGTTTGCAATATTCAATTCATCTTTCTCCGCGAATTGCAATGGAACCCCAGGCAGGAATTGGCTATGCTTTTGTGAGGATTACCAATCAGGAATATAATTATAAAAACATGCAAACAGGGGTTAATTATTCCGGAACATTGAAATTACGCTGGAAATCTGAAGGCAAATTGGATTATTATTTATTTGGTCGATATGATTTTATTTATCTGAATAAAGATGATGATTTTACGCAATTGGAATATTATCGCCGAATTCAAATATTTGCTTTCGGGTTGGGACTGCACATAAAACCCGGTAAATATGAGTAAGTCGCTTTGCATATTCATTCCCGGAGTGATCGTATTGCTGTTCTTGGGGTGTTCCAAAACAAATGATACCCTGGTTCTGGATCAACGCTACCTGAACATTGCCGATGTGGTTGAGTTTTGCACGGGTTCCTGTGATGTCGAAGCGCCCTGGGAACAAAGCACGGTCTTATTAAAAGGTCACCTGAGGGATGCCATGAATGATTCCGTTCAGGCAGATAACAGGATAAAAAACCGGTTTTACTTGGTCGATATTCGCAATGGCATGTTTATCGAGATACGGGTGGAAAATGATCATGACCAGGTATTTGATCAACTAGAATCAGCAATGAAACAGGACATAATTTATGTGTCAGGAAAAGCCAATGCCGTTAGTGCATTTGATGGATCCGAATGTACAAAAGGAGTTGTTGTACTAATCATGAGTACCACTGATTTATTGATAAATCTCGAATAATATGGATTCCTGTCAATGGCCAAATAGTGATCCCAGGATGATCGAATACCATGACAAGGAATGGGGTGTGCCTGTTCATGATGATCTTAAACATTTTGAATACATGGTTCTGGATGCCTTCCAGGCAGGTCTGAGCTGGGCGATCATTCTGAAGAAAAGAGAAGGTTTTCGCGATGCATTTGATCAGTTTGATTACCGAAAGATCGCCCGATATGATGAATTAAAAATTCAGCAATTGATAAATAATTCCCAGATCATTAGAAATCAGCAAAAGATCAGAGCCATCATCCATAACGCTCAAAAGTTCCTTGAAATTCAAAAGGAATATGGCTCATTCGACCAATATATTTGGCAGTTTACAGGATACAAAACCAAACAAAACAGCTGGACTGAATTGGATCAACTTCCAGCCACCAGCCCTGAATCAGTCGCAATGAGTAAAGATCTGAAAAGGCGTGGATTTAAATTTGTGGGATCCACCATATGTTATGCATATATGCAGGCTGCTGGCCTGGTAAATGATCACCTAACAACTTGCTGGAGATATCAAGATCTGGGCTGAAACGGGGTTAGTTTACGATTACCTTCTCAACATAGTCGTTTTCCCTGGCACTGATTTTAACGTAATAAATTCCAGGCAAGAGGTCCTCAATTTTTATGTATTGTTTATCTTTCAATGAAATGGTCCGAATTTCAGCGCCCCGGGCATTCAGTATGCTTATTTGGTCCACCTGAAGCAATCCTCTGCAATCAATGTTAAAAGCCCCATTCGAAGGGTTTGGAAAAATAGTATATGGCTTATTTCCCGAGTTACCATTTATTCCGGTATTCCAGTTGACATAAATGGTCAGGGGATCCGAAAAATCTCCTTCACCACATGCATTTTCCGCTTTGACCCGCAGGTTGACACTATAGCTATTGGATTGATCCCAATAGATTTTCACTTGTGTAATCGTGTCGCCGGCAACGATCACTCCCATATCATCCGGTTCAATTTCCCAGATGTAATCAGTGGCATTGACACACCAGGTTTCATATATTGTAAAATTGGTCTGGCTGGTCACCACTTCGGTTGGCCCTTCGGGTTGATCAGGTGATTCAGGGGTATAGGCTGCATTAATGTAATCTGATTTGGTGATTGAACTGGAATTGCTGCCATCCGAAACGGTGAGGGTGACATCATAGGTTCCAGTAGTTGGATAATTTACAACAGGATTTTGTTCGGTGGAAGTAGACGGGTTTCCCCCTTCAAATTCCCAATCCCAACTCACAATATCACCCAGAGATTGATCTGAAAAGGTGACATCACCTCCTTCGCAAATGCTTGTGGGTACTCCTCCGAAATCAGCTGAAAGAACTGAGGCATCCACATATACGCCATCGTGCCTGACATTATACTGAAGAATGGTCAGGGGTGATTTTTCTGGGTTTACAGCCAGGTTTGTATTCCAGAGATAAAAATAGAGATCGTTGGTTGTCAGACTACCACTAGCACCGGAAATATCCAGTATACCATCATTGTTTATATCGGTAACAAAGGGATTCATAAAAAATGTAGACCCTGTTACAGTCAATGGCCATCCTGACATGGGTGTTCCATCGTGATTATAACCCAGATAAATACCCGCATTGGTATTGTCGTCCCACATCAATTCTACCTGGTCGTCTCCATCAAGGTCGGCCAGGATGATCTGGTTATTGATAGCATTCATGGGGGCGGTCGGCCATCCTTCCAGGTCGTTTCCGAACCGATCCCAGGCGTAAACCTTATCGGCTGGTGAGCCTGACAGGACCTGGTCACCCACAGCAACATCCAGGTAACCATCCCCGTCAATATCTCCTACGGCTGCCGGACCATAGATCCAGTAGCTAACAAATTGCGGCCATCCTTCAAGGGCCATTCCATTCTTATTTATAACATGGATGGCACCATTACCTGCTGTTGATGAATGATCGCCTACCAGGATATCCCGGTAGCCGTCTCCATCCATATCAGCCAGTACGGGTGAAGAATAGGAAAAAACGCGGTTAGCTCCTGGTGCATAAGGAAATCCTTCCAGTACATTACCGCTTATGTCAAATGCATAAACACTATAGTATGACTCAGCAATGATCTCAGGAATATTGTCACCTGTTATATCTCCTACGGCAACAGCCGACCCGGGTATATAATCCATGGCAACGGGAAAACCAGGAACTGCAGTGCCATTGCCCTTATAGGCGCCAACATATCCATCCGGATAATCCCTTTCTTCAACGATGATCTCCAGGCTGTTATCCCCATCAAGGTCAGCAAGAACCGGTGTTTTGGTGGCTCCTCCACTTAGTGATACCGGAAATCCGGTTACACTGCTACCATCTTTTTCCCAGGCATGCAAATAGCCTGTATTACCGGCCCCAGACTGTCGGGTTGAAACGACAACTTCGCCTTCACCATCTCCGTCAATGTCTCCGAAAGCAGGCGCACCGTCTGGATAAAGCAGGGTTGTCACCGGCCAACCCTCAACCACAGATCCATCCGGTTTAAAGGCATATACTTGCTGAGTAATACAATAAATGATCTCTAAATCCTCATCTTCATCCAGGTTGCAGTAAATACCTCCCCTGTTTGAATCACCGGAATATTGGATTGGCCAATTGGGCCAGGGTTCTATTCCACTCATGTCAGTCTCATCCAGAACCATTGTGGCCATTTCTTTTGTTAATAATACCTTGCCATCAACATCGGGAATGATAGCGAGGCCCCTAACATTTTTTAGGGTTGCATAATCAGCAACAATTACCTGGCTAAAAGTAGCTGTGAAAGCCAGAATTGATAAAATCAGGATAGGGTAAGTTTTTAAGCGCATAATTGTAAAATTTGAGCTAAATTTACTTAAAATCCGAGAAAGTAGAACCATTTGCCTACTTTGAACAAAAAAATACAGGCTCATCAGCATTTAACTTCATTTTCTTTCCCAGCTCTTTCAACGAAGAATCTTCACTCCATTGATACCGGGAAACTTTAAATCCTGCAGTTTTAAGTCTGGAAGCATAATCCAATCCATATATCCGAACATGGTCTGTCTGACCGAAAACCTTTTCTCTTTCCTGTGGACTGGTAACCGCAGCATCTTCAAATGTGGTCTTAAGGATCTTTGAAAAGGGAACCTGCAAAACAGCCCAACCTGCTGTATTGAGAACTCGATACAATTCTGACATGGCTTTTTGATCATCTGGGATATGCTCCAATACATGATTGCAAATGATTGCATCAAAATGATTGTCAGGAAATGGAATTTTCGTAATATCCATTTGCATCATAACCCCATCTGGATCAAGATCTGCAGACAGGTAATCAATATTTTGAAGGTGTTCAAAAAGGAATTGAAGAGAAGGTTCTGGAGCAATATGAAGCAATTTCAGCTTTTTATCAAAAATTTCGGTTTGTGTTTTCAGGAAATGAAAAAGCAATCGTATACGATCCGATGAACCACACACCGGACATAATGCTTCCCTCAAGCCGGCACCCACTATTTGTTTTTCTACCAGTACCGGAAGATCATAACCAAGAGGAAGCCATTTTCGGATATGTGACTGGCAAACATTACAATGGTATCGGTTACCATAATAAAAAAATCGGAGTCCCCACCGTTTGATTTTTTGATGATATGCTCCCGGAATAATCTTTTTAATGATCTGTTTCACTGAGGATAATCTCTTTCTCTTTGAATGATTAGTGAGTCGCAAATGGGTGATACATCTTTGGCTATCCTTTTTGCAAGTCTGGTATTTCCATACTCGCCCACATGACACCAATCAATAAATATGGGTTCTGATTCTGTAACAAAGAAATTGCTGAGATCATAAAAATCTAAGTTTTCAAGATGTATTTCACTTCCCGATAGATTGTCACGTGAAAGTTGGATAAAAGGTTTTGACCAGTCTGCCTTTTCCAATTCCGATTTTTCGTAAGCACTTTTACTGTCTTTAAAGAATATCAGGGGTTGCCAGTAAAAAACGGAATGGAAATTATAACCTTCCGCAAGAGAAAAGACCAATCGGAGATTCTCATTATAAACCCTGATGGTTTCTTCAGCCAGTTGATTGAGGTTGTATTCCGAAAGCAGGGCCTCATGATCCGGTTCTGATATAAACTTTTGCCGGATAAATTTCATGGTGGCCAGTGTTTTGAGCGATTCGAAAAATACCAGGAATGATTTTTTCTTTTCCGACAGGGTATTGAACTCTTTTTCCCGATTGTTTTCATTTTGAGGTAAGCCGGCTTTGTTCTGCTGCAGGCTGCTGAACATATCATTGGCTCCATCATAAAAAATTACCAGGTCTGGTATATAGCCTGCACGCAATTGCAATTGCAATTCGATCAATTCCTGAGAACTCACATAACCTGATTCTCCGTAGTTTATAATCTCAACCCTGTATCCTTTTTTAGTCAGTTCTTTTCCGAGCAGCGAAGGGAGGGTGTATTCGTCGCGGACACCGGTTCCCCACATGGCGGATCCGCCAAACATATAAATTGTGATTAAGGGGTCGTAATCAGATGAGGGATTGTGCTGAAAGACGGTCTTCCTCAGTTGATCCTTGGTAACGTTGATAAACTGTCCTTCAAAATGAATTCTGCGCCAGTATACATAGGACTCCCAGGTGGAGGCATTGCAATTATTGAATTCTTTATAGTAATCTGCTACCCAATCGGCATTTTTGTAACAATCAGCATGGATCCTGGGATCCGGATCAGAAGAAAACAAAAAGAAAATTCTGAAAAACAATTCGATGAACAAAAAGATCAATAAAGTTATCCCAGCAATGATCCAAATTTCGCGAAGTCGTCGGAAAAATCCTTTCATGCCTGTTTAATTTTTCATAAAAGTACAAAAGGGCAGGAAAATCCCACCCTTTTAATTCATTTTTTAATGGCTTTATTCCACAATAAACTTTCCGGACACTGTTTGATCTTTGCAGTTTATTGAATAGAAATATAATCCGGGATCAAATTCCCCGACATCCATTGATAGGTTATTTCCCGAAAGAGATGCTTGATGATGGTAATAAACTGTCTGTCCTGTTATATCGGTTACGGTGATGGTAAGCTCCTGATCCAGCCATCCTTTAAGATTTAGATTTACCTGACGATGAGCCGGATTAGGATAAACAATGGGCTGCTGATTTATATTTTCATTGGTTCCGGTTACAAAGGGTTGATAGGTAATTTCAAGATCATCCACCAGCAGTGTACTTCCAAGTCCAATGAATGTACCTTCATAATTGGATGGGGCAAAAGCAATGTTGATCGTATCGGGAACCGGAACATTATAATAGAGAACAGGTAATTCAAAATATGTATAATCGCTCACGGGTGGTAACCGGATCACAGTTTCCTGCAATGTTTCTGTGACACCGGTTCCTGCATCGTAATGATAGAGCCAAAGACCGGCAAGTGCTGTATCCAAACCAACAGGAGAATATTTGTAATAGCCAGACACCATTTTAGGAAATTCAAAAACCGGCATCCCTCCTATGGGACCTACTTCCTCGTCTAAGGCTCCATTTGTTAGCAAACAAATTGAATCACCATTAAAAGATATTACACTTTCTAATTGCACGGCAAATGATCCTGAATGACTATCGGTTGATTTGGTAACGCCAGCACCACTTACTGATGCTGTAAGAAGGTTGCTGGTTGTCCAGTCGTCGGGCTCGTCCGCCCCGATTTCATTCCAATCTTCAAAATCTCCGTTGGGGAATGATGCACCAACACCTACAAAGGAAATATCATCAAAGATAATGGTGCTTCCTGCAATTGGAATATTTTCGAAGGACGAACTGATAAATCCGGCTACCAGTGAGTCGGGTGAAACTATAGGAACAAACCAGTTTACGGGTGCCGAAAAATATTGATAGGTATTTTGCGATCCAACAAAAGCCAGTGAGCAAATGCCCAGCGGAGCTCCGAATTTCTTAAACAATACGGCCATGAAGGCAGTATCCCCGATTTGAAGGTTGTATTTAGCATACCCTGATACTGAATCGGGTCGCTGAGTAAAAGGAATACCCCCTGCAAATGAAGTATCGCTGACCTGACCAATGAATGCGGCTCCAAAAATGGGTTCATCGGGTGTATTTGTGGTCTCCAAACGCAATGCATAATTACCTGAATGTGCATCTGAAGTTTTTGTAACATTGGGCTGTTCCCCGGCTAAAACAAGGTATGGGTTTGTTGTTGTAAACATATCCGGTTCCTCGAAATATGAATGATAGGTCCAATCTTCGAATCCGGCATTTGAAATACTCTGGGCCTTTAATACAGTTATAAGAATCAATAAAGCCCCGGTACATAGTAAAGTTGATTTTTTCATTATTGTAAAGGTATTTTAACTTTCATACAACGAAGAAAATATATGAAAGTTCAGATAACAGGAGTAATTGAATATTGTAGAATTATTCTTTGAATCCCCATTCAGGACCATCATTGGTATCTTTTACTACGATGTTGATCCCTGCCAGTTGATCCCGGATCAGGTCAGAAGTTGGCCAATCCTTATTTTCCCTTGCATTCTGACGAATCTGTAGAATTGTTCCCATCAGTTGTTCAACGAGTTGGGAATTTTCACCACTATCCTCACTTTTTAAGCCCAGGATCTCGAAAACAAAATCAGACATAAGTGTTTTAAGGCCTTTCAAATCGTTGGCGGTAATAGTTTCCTTTTTATCCTTAACCGAGTTGATTATTCGAACACCTTCAAACAAATGGGCTATCAAAATTGGAGTATTGAAATCATCATCCATTGCAGCATAACATTTCGATGTCAGTTCAGAAATATTGGAATCGCTTTTATTACCCGATTTTAACTTTTCCAGTGAGTCCATGGCTGTCAGTAATTTCTTCAGACCTTTTTCTGCTGCTTGCAGGGCTTCATTTGAAAAATCAAGCGGACTGCGATAATGTGCTTGCAATATAAAAAACCGGATGGTCATCGGACTGTAAGCCTGGTCCAGTAAATCATGATTGCCGGAAAAAAACTGTTCTAACGAAACGGCATTTCCCAATGATTTTCCCATTTTTTGTCCGTTGATGGTGATCATATTGTTGTGCAGCCAGTATTTAACCGGCATTTTATCATTGGCAGCTATTGATTGGGCAATCTCACACTCATGATGGGGAAACTGCAGATCGAGTCCACCACCATGGATATCAAAATGATCACCTAAATATTTGGTGCCCATGGTTGAGCATTCAAGATGCCATCCGGGATATCCTTCGCTCCAGGGTGAAGGCCAGTGCATTAGATGCTCTGGTGTTGCCTTTTTCCACAAGGCAAAATCGAAACTGTTCTTTTTTTCTTCCTGACCTTCCAGTTCACGGGTGTAGGCAAATAATTCATCAATTTTACGGCCTGACAAAATCCCGTACGGATGTTTTTTGTTATACGCTTCAATGTCGAAATATATGGAGCCATTTTTTTCATAGGCAAATCCGGCATCCTGTATTTTTCTGATCATTTCGATTTGTTCGATGATGTGGCCTGAAGCATGGGGTTCTATGCTTGGTCGGAGTACATTCAGTCTGTCCATCAGTTTATGATACTGATTGGTATAATGCTGAACGATCTCCATGGGTTCTATTTTTTCAAGACGGGCTTTTTTCCCGATCTTATCTTCTCCTTCATCTGCATCCCCTTCAAGGTGTCCGACATCCGTGATGTTTCTTACATAACGAACCTTATAGCCCAAATGCATCAGGTATCTGAAAACCAAATCAAAGTTAATTGCCGGACGTGCATGACCCAAGTGGGCATCACCATAAACAGTTGGTCCACAAACATACATGCCCACAAATGGGGGATTATTGGGTGCAAAAATTTCCTTTTTACGGGAAAGGGTATTGTATACTTTCAAGTGGTGTTCCATTGACAATTGATTAAAACAGCGCTTTAAGTTTTGCTTTTATTTCTTCACTATCCGGATTGATATCAAAAATTAACGAGGGTTCCAGATAATGTAATTCTTTATCATGTTTAAATCGTTCTTCTCCACCTCCGGTAATGTTGAGCATAATGCGATCATCTTTACCGACTTTTTTATCCTGAACAGCATCTAACAATGTTGCCGTTGCGATTGCTGCTGCCGGATGAATATCAATACCTTCCGTTTCCAGAAAAAGCTCAGCCGCGTTGTGGGCCTGATCATTATTGGCCAGTAATATTTCGCCCCGGGTATCCATTAGTGCATCATACAGTCCACCAGGAAGTGAATAAGGAGGTTTCCGGTTGGATAACACCTTGGCCTTGATGATCTCTACTTGCTTTCGCGCAGTGTTGTCATCCATGGGAAGCATTTTACGGGAGCGAATCTGCCAAGCATCATAGATGGGATGGAAAGGAAAGTTCTGAGATAACATCAATTTCATTTTATTATTTCCAAAACGACCATCCTCAATAAGCCGAAGATTTGCTTCCCAGGCGGCAATGGCTCCGGTTCCACTACCAATGGCCTGAAAATAAAAGTCTGGAATGCTGCCAATGGTGGTTACAGCAGATAGAACAGTTGTCCCCATTCCATCTCTTCGTGCTACATTTTTTGCCCCTCCTTCCGGGATAAAATTTTCCAGTTCAACAGCAACATTCGAAATATGAATGGCGTCGAAATAATCTCCACCCTTTCTTGAAGCCACCAGTTTTACATTTCCATTGAGAGGGGTATCGAACCAAAGGGCATCAAGATTATCCTCGGGCACGCACAAGAGTAGACGAATATTGTTATCGGAACAAACCCTTGCAAAAGAACGGGCTGTATTGCCCGCGGATGCCACCACTAAAATATGCTGATCATTGGGTTCAAGCCTGGCACAGACGGAATAAGCCTCCGTTTCTTTGAAGGAGCAGGTTTTCATCTGGGCTTTTTGCTCGGGCCAGTATCCACTAAAGGTGATATACAGATTGTTCAGTCCTAGTACTTTTCCCAATCTTTCACTTTTAATCGTAACAGGAGCACAGGACCCTTCCAGAATTCGGTGGATTGGAAGCCAGTCAGCAAATTGGTATAACCCGTAACCCCTACCTTTTAATTCGAGTTGTTTTTTCTCATATATAGCCCTTATCAGAGCTGGTTCAGATTCACCCGGTGCGGCTAATAACCATCCGGTATCATCGAATACGGCCCCGGTAGCCAGGGATTGTAAATGATATTGTGTCCTCGAAAAATTCCCGCTCATGAGTTCATTTCTATTTAGGCTTCAAAAGTAACAATTTTAGATGAGCCGGATGGATATTTAGGCGGTAAACTGCGTTGACGTTTGTAAATGAAAAAGGCTGCACAATGGCAGCCTTTTATGTCTTTTAAACATTGTTATTTGATAACGCCGAGCTCTTTACCCACTTTTGTAAATGCAGCAATGGCTTTATCAAGATGCTCTTTATCATGGCCGGCAGATAACTGCACCCTGATCCTGGCCAATCCTTTCGGAACCACCGGATAATAGAATCCAATTACATAAATGCCTTCGTCCAGCAGTTTGGCAGCCATATCCTGTGATAATTTAGCATCGTAAAGCATTACAGCACATATGGCCGATTTGGAAGGTTTGATATCAAAGCCGGCTGCTTTCATTTTTTCCATGAAATAATCGGTATTCCAATGCAATTTATCCTGTAGTTCAGAGGTCTCTTTCATCATGTCGAACATTTCAATACCAGCACCTACTGCCGCCGGGATCAATGAATTGGAGAACAGGTATGGACGTGAACGCTGACGCAACATTTCGATGATCTCCTTTCTACCGGTTGTAAAACCACCAATACCACCACCAAAAGCTTTTCCGAGTGTTCCGGTAATAATATCTACCTCACCTCTGATATTGAATAGTTCAGTCACTCCTCGACCGGTTTTACCTACCACACCGGCGGAGTGGCACTCATCTACCATGATCAGGGCATCATATTTTTTAGCCAGTTCATTGATTTTGTCCATGGGAGCGACATTACCATCCATGGAGAAAACACCATCCGTTACAATGATTTTAAAACGAGCAGTATTTGAAGCTTCTTTCAATTTAGCCTCGAGATCTTCCATATTGGCATTTTCGTAACGAAACCGCTGGGCTTTGCACAAACGAACACCATCGATAATGGAAGCATGGTTGAGTGAATCAGAAATAATGGCATCCTCGTCTGTCAATAAAGGTTCAAAAACACCTCCATTGGCATCAAAACAAGCAGCATATAAAATGGTATCTTCGGTCCCGAAGAATTCTGCGATTTTGACTTCCAGTGTTTTGTGGATATCCTGGGTACCGCAAATGAAACGTACCGATGACATTCCGAAACCATGCGAATCAAGTGTATCTTTTGCGGCTTTTACCAGGCGGGGATGATTGGATAAGCCAAGATAATTATTTGCACAAAAGTTCAATACTTTTGCACCCGTATTCAGTTCAATTTCTGCTTCTTGAGAGGAAGAAATAATGCGTTCATGCTTGAACAAACCTGCTTCTTCGATATTTTTTAATTCGGTAGCAAGATGGTCTTTAATTTTTCCGTACATGTTAATCTGATTTTAAGTATTATAGTATTTCCTAATTTTAATGACATTTACCTTTTTCAGGAAGGTGAAGCAAATATATTAGAAATTGACTGTAAACTTATTATAAATTAGAATCAAATTTCACATCTGCTTTCCCGATTCGCAAAAATATTTATTTTTGCCACAAATTTGTTAATCAATTAACATTAAAATTTCGATAAAATGAAAAATATCCTGATTATCGGCTCGGTCGGACAAATTGGTTCTGAGCTTACGATGGAATTACGCAGAAGATATGGCAATGATCATGTAGTTGCCGGATACCGAAAAACTGAACCCAGCGAAGAACTGGCCAATTCAGGACCACTTGAAAGAGTAGATGCAACCGATGTCGAGCGCTTGAATGAAGTGGTGAAAAAATATAAGATTGATACGATTTATAATCTTGCAGCCCTGCTTTCGGCAGTGGCAGAAGCCAAACCTCAGGCAGCATGGAACGTTGGTGTGAATGGTGTATTCAACGTTTTGGAAGTTGCCAGGGAACATGGTTGTGCTGTATTTTTCCCAAGTTCAATTGGAGCTTTCGGACCTACCACTCCGCTGGATAATACTCCTCAGGATACCATTCAACGACCAAATACCATGTATGGGGTGACCAAGGTGGCCGGTGAATTGCTCAGCGACTATTATTATAAACGTTTTGGCGTTGATACCCGTGGTTTAAGATATCCCGGGATCATTTCAAACGTCACCTTACCCGGAGGGGGAACAACGGATTATGCTGTTGAGATTTTCTATGAAGCAATTAAAAACAAGAAATTTGTATGTCCCTTGCCAAAAGGTGCCTTCCTCGATATGATGTACATGCCCGATGCACTGGATGCTGCTATCGATCTTATGGAGGCTGATCCTGACAAATTAAAACACCGAAATGCTTTCAATGTGACAGCCATGAGTTTTGACCCGGAAATATTGTCTCGTGAAGTGAAAAAACACATGCCTGATTTTGAAATGAGCTACGATGTTGATCCGGTGAAGGAAGCCATTGCCGCCACCTGGCCAAACAGCATGGATGATACCGCCGCACGTGAAGAGTGGGGCTGGAATCCAAAATACAAGCTTCCGGATATGGTAGCGGATATGATAGAAAAGATCAGTGCCAAATTGGGGATTGCCTATAAATAGGAAGAAAAACGAATGATAAAAAACCCTGACAATCATTGTCAGGGTTTTTCTTTTGAAGCGGTATGTTAAGAAAAGTGTATTATCTTCTGTCACCCAGGAATCTAAGTAAAAATAGAAACAGGTTGATGAAATCGAGGTATAGCCTCAGGGCTCCCATGATTACCAGTTTCCTGGTTTGTTCTGAACCATATTCTACACCGGCACCAATTCGTTTCAGGGTTTGAACATCATAAGCTGTTAAACCTGTGAAAACCAAAACACCTATAAAACTGATGATGTAATCAAATGTCGGACTTTGAAGAAACATGTTCACCAGGCTGGCAATGATGATACCGATCAGGCCCATAAACATCAGGCTTCCGAATTTAGTCAGATCTGTTTTGGTAGTATAGCCTACAAAGGCCATAATGCCAAACATGCCTGCTGTAACCACAAAAGTTTTAAAGATGGATGCCGAGGTATAAATCAATAGAACGAAACTTAAGCTGGCACCCATCAGGATGCTAAAAGCTCCAAATAACAGGATCAGCGTCCCAATCGAAAATTTTTGCAATCCCATCGACATGGCAAGTACAAATCCTATAGGTGACAACATGACAATCCAACCCAGGATTGACATCCCACCTGTTTCAGGGTTAACCAAAGCACCAATCAGGGAGGGTGTGCTTGCAAAATAATAGGCCGTAAAAGCTGTAAGGGCCAATGCCATGCCCATCCATGCAAAAACATTGGCAACAAAATTCTTTGCCAGATCTTTTGTTTCAATGCGCGATTGAATTCCTGTTGCGTATTTTCTATCTGTTAACATGTCAGTATTTCATTAAAATATTATAGAAACAGACATTTGTCAAATATAATGCCTGAAAATCCGGGTTTATTTTATGGTTAACAAATTTTAACCAATTGGGGAGAATTAATGCAGCCGGGTACCGATCAAATGAATAAATTCCTGCCGTGTTTCTTCTTTCCGAAAGGCTCCGGTAAAGTCGGAGGTGGTGGTTACGGAATTTTGTTTCTGGACACCCCGCATCATCATACACAAGTGCTGTGCCTCAATGACTACTGCGACGCCAAGTGGTTTTAGGGTGTCCTGAATACAATCTTTGATTTGTTTGGTCAATCTTTCCTGAACCTGCAACCTGCGCGAGAAAGCATCCACGACCCTGGCAATTTTGCTCAATCCTGTTATGTATCCATTTGGGATATAGGCAACATGGGCTTTCCCGATAAATGGGATCATGTGATGTTCGCAAAGACTATAGATTTCAATATCTTTTACGATGACCATCTCCCTGTAGTCTTCTTTGAATTTGGCTGAATTTAAAATTCCAACAGGGTCAAGTAAATAACCATGTGTTAAAAACTGAATAGATTTAGCAACCCTTTCAGGGGTTTTTGACAATCCTTCCCGATCAACATCTTCTCCGATGATATCGAGAATTCCTTTATAGTGCCTGGATAGTTTTTTAACATTTTCTCTATTGTATAAATCGAGTTTTTCATACCCTTCATTTGCATCCAGTTCAATTGAAATCTTTCCTTTATCTGATGTCATTTTAAAATTGTCTTAATGTCCAAAATATTCAACAAAATTATTCTCCGTCTCTACAAGCTTAACACAGTGTAATTCAGCTCCGAGGTTAGCAATATCCTGTTCGAGCTCTTCCCAGATCGCCATTGCAATGTTTTCGGTAGATACGATTTTATCTTTCATAAATTCCACCTCTAAATTCAGGTTTTTATGATCCATTGCATCAATGACCTTTGTTTTGATGATTCGACTTAAATCTTTTAAGTTTATCACAAATCCAGTATCGTCATGTACCTTTCCTTTAATGGTGACATAAAGAATATAATTATGTCCATGCCAGTTCGGATTGGAACATTTCCCAAAAACCTCTAAATTTTTTTCATCTGACCAGTCTTTCCGATAAAGTCGATGAGCTGCATTGAATCGTTCTCTGCGGGTAATATGCATCATTTTATAAATCTGTTATCAAATTTCAAATGTACTAAAATTAGCTAAGCAGATAGCCTTATTGTTCAAATAAAAAGTCCCTCTGTTGGGAGGGACTTTTTGACTCAAGCGAGTACATGTAAAATCAAACCAATCAATTTACCACCTGAATCTTTTTCGTCACTTTTGAGTTTCCTGCATTTAAAGTAACAAAATACAATCCTTCCTTTAATCCAGAAACATTGATCTTATGATTTTGAATCTGGTTTGATCTTGATCCTAATTGTTGTTCCAGAACTTTGCTTCCCAAAACATCATATACTTCCACATTGACTTCTGAATCATCAATCAGGCTATATTGAATATTTAAATAACTGCTCGTAGGATTCGGATATGCGTTAACACTTTCTTCAAGGATAACTTCACTTACGCTGAGCCACTGGGGTAATTCCACGAGTGCTCCACCCGAAGCAAGCGCAACCCAAAGACCGAAGTTTTCGCCACCACTGTTGTTTCCAGGATTCAGGAACCCTGAAGCTACTACTGTGATTGCAGCTCCATCCAGACCCAGAGTTGACAGAGGTGCATCATAAGTTACGACAGTTGTCTGTCCTGTCTCGTCTTTGATTGCCAAACGATAATCAGCAGTTCCTAATTCAAGGTATCCGTCAAATTGACCGTACATGAGATCGTCAACAATGGTACCTGCTCCTACACCAACCTCTACAACATCAACCGTAGGTGCATCAGTAGAACCATGGAATACCAGTACATCTGTATTGCTCATATTGGTTGCTTCTTCCCGGCCCATTGGATAAACATAGATATCAAAGGGCTCAACCGGATCGTACCCTGAGGCACTTACAATACCATTGGCAATCAAAACATAGGTTTCTTCATCTTCCAGTACATAATTATTTGACCAGATTGGATCATTGGGATCAGTGCTATCAGGACCTTTGATGTTTATCCTCAGGTTAATTCCTGAAGGAGCATCAACAAAAGGAGAAGCTGTACGGAAAGTGAAATCATCTAATAAGAGATCATCATTGAGCCATACATCAACGACTTCTGCCGCCATATCTGCTGAATTGTGGATTACCTGAACGCGTGCAGTTCCAGCTTCGAATACGGGGAGTTCAACAAGTTCGCCACCGGCAGGTAAAGCTACCCAGAGTCCAAATCCTGCGCCATTGCTATTGTTGGCTGGATTTAAAAATCCTGAAGCGATGGTCACTAAAGCTGCACCATCTAAACCTAACGTTGCCAGTGGGGCTGAATAACTGATAACAGAATTTTCCCCGCTCTCATCACGAATATCTAATATGTAGTCAGCAGTTGGCAATTCAAGATATCCGGCATAACTGCCATACATAAAATTGTCAATTATAGTTCCGGCACCTGCTCCAATTTCTACAACATCAACTGTGGGTGCATCAGTAGAACCATGGAATACCAGTACATCTGTATTGCTCATATTGGTTGCTTCTTCCCGGCCCATTGGATAAACATAGATATCAAAGGGCTCAACCGGATCGTACCCTGAGGCACTTACAATACCATTGGCAATCAAAACATAGGTTTCTTCATCTTCCAGTACATAATTATTTGACCAGATTGGATCATTGGGATCAGTGCTATCAGGACCTTTGATGTTTATCCTCAGGTTAATTCCTGAAGGAGCATCAACAAAAGGAGAAGCTGTACGGAAAGTGAAATCATCTAATAAGAGATCATCATTGAGCCATACATCAACGACTTCTGCCGCCATATCTGCTGAATTGTGGATTACCTGAACGCGTGCAGTTCCAGCTTCGAATACGGGGAGTTCAACAAGTTCGCCACCGGCAGGTAAAGCTACCCAGAGTCCAAATCCTGCGCCATTGCTATTGTTGGCTGGATTTAAAAATCCTGAAGCGATGGTCACTAAAGCTGCACCATCTAAACCTAACGTTGCCAGTGGGGCTGAATAACTGATAACGGAATTTTCACTTGATTCATCGCGAATATCAAGAATGTAATCATCGGTAGGAAGCTCAAGATATCCAGCATAAGAGCCATACATCAGATCGTTGATAATGGTTCCCGCACCTTTACCAATTTCTCTTACATCAACAGTAGGTGCATCAGTAGAACCATGGAATACCAGTACATCTGTATTGTCCATCATTGAAGCTTCTTCTCTACCCATAGCATAAACATATATGTCAAAAGGTTGAACTGGATCATATCCGTTTGCGCTAACGATCCCATTGGCTATCAATACATAAGTTTCTCCTGCTGCGAGGGTATAGTCTTGAGACCAGATCGGGTTGTCAGGAGTGGTGCTGTCAGGCCCTTTGATGGATACAGTAAATTCCTCTCCCGCAGGCGCATCCACGAATGGGGATGCTGTACGGAATGAAAAGTTGTCTAATAATAACACATCATTCAGCCATACATCAACCACTGCAGCTGCAGCATCAGCGGAGTTATGAATAACCTGAACGCGGGCAGTTTCCTTCATATCTGTTTCTTCGGTGTGCACAGGAAGTTCTACAAGTTGTCCACCGGAGGGTAATGCAACCCACAAACCAAATGCTTCACCATTACTATTATTTTCCGGAGCCAAAAATCCAGATGCTACTGTAACCAGAGCAGTGCCCTGCAGATTCAGAGTTTCCAGGGGAACACTATAATTTACGAGGGTGTTTTCACCGGTTTCATCAGCAATTGACAAGATGTAATCAGCAGTAGGAAGCTCAAGATAACCAGCATAGTCTCCGTACATTAAGTCATCTACAATGGTTCCTGCACCAGCTCCTGTTTCAATAACATCTACTGTTGGCGCATCTGTTGATCCGTGAAATACAAGAACATCTGTGTTGTTCATCATAGATGCTTCTTCACGTCCCATATCATTTACATAAATATCGAAAGGTTTATTTGGGGAATAACCATTCGGACTTACAATTCCATTTGCAATTAATAAATAAGTTTTGCCATCTTCCAATGTATAGTTGTTTTCCCAAATTGCATTTTCAGCGCTTGTGCTGTTAGGTCCTTGAATTGCTATATTAAGGTTTATTCCAGTTGGAACATCAACAAAAGGAGTTGCTGTCCGGAACATGAAATTGTCAATGAGCATTTCGCCATTCAGCCAAACATCAACAGTTTCTGCTGCTAAGTCTGAAGAATTGTGAATGACCTGAACACGAGCGTTACCAGCGGTAAATACCGGCAAGGGAATCATTTCACCACCTGAAGGAAGTGCGACCCACAAACCGAAATCTGCATAAGTATCATTCGATCCAATAAATCCAGAAGCTACAGCTACCAGAGCAGCATCTTGTAAACCAAGAGTAGCAAGGGGAGCAGAATAGGAAATAATTGAATTCTGGCCACTTTGATCTTTGATTTCGAAAATGTAGTCATCTGTAGGAAGTTCTAAATATCCCGTGAATTCACCGTAAGCCAAGTTATCAATAACATCCCCAGCACCTTTACCTATTTCAGCTACATCAACCGGAGCAACGTTATTAGATCCATGAAATACCATAACATCGGTATTTCCTGTCATCATTGATTGCTCTTGTCCCATTCCATATACATAAATATTGAATGAGCGCTCGATGTCTGCACCCTGGGCATCAACAATACCGTTGGCAATTAATACATATGTTTCGTTTTCAGCCAGTGTATAGGATTGTGTCCATATAGCTTCATTCGAACTTTCGCTTTTTGGACCTGCAATACCTATAGTAAATTCAACACCAGAAGGTGCGTCTATAAAGGGAGATGCAGTTCTAAACTTAAAGTTGTCGATCAGCAATACATCATTAAGCCAAACATCAACGATTTCAGCTACAGGATCTGATGAATTGTGAATTACCTGGACTCTGGCATTTGCCAAAGCCGTGGCTGTAAACCCAATTAAAAGGGCCAGCAATGTGATAGTAGTTCTTAATGTTTTCATAGTTGTTATTTTTAATGTTAATAATTTCTCATTTGATAGTAGCCAAACAAGAATAAAATATAAATGTTCAATAAAAGACATTAAAAATTAAACAAAAAATATATTATCAATTAATACATAAAAACATAAAATACTGAAAGTAAGTGAGTAAAATGTTATTTAAGTGTTTATTTAAATATTATTTTTTTAGAAAATGTTTAATAAAAAATATTATAAAATAAACATAAAGTATGCTTTTTTAAATTCCAATACACGCGTAAATTGTATAAATGATCACTTATATTCTCAGATACTGTCATGCTATATTGTTGAAATCTTCAAATTTTTCAATTTTTTTGCCAATCGTAAATAGGGCCGCTGAAATGCTCTTCAACGAAAAAGATTATTGGTTCTGCAAATCCAATGAATGGATTCCGATCAATGATAGATTATTGACACATTTAACAATTAGTTAAAAATGAAATCTCGGCAATGACTGCGGTTTTTGTATCAATCTGTTTTTTTAAGCAGAAATTATGGGGTATTTTGGTGTGAAAAGGAAAATGGTATCGGATTTTAATATTTATTAAAGGAGCTCTTTTGTCCCGTCTGGTTGGTTTTTGAAATTTATCTTTCCGATTCAACATTAACTTTAGTGCTTATGCTATGTGTTTGTGAATCTTGACCAGCGATTCTAAACATTTCAAATGCTCCCACTGGCTCAATTCAAAGTTTATCCGGGAGGGTAACAAATCGACTGACCAATACTTGATATCAAAAGCCTCCGTTCTTCAGCTTGAACATTAATGAGTGATGTAAAGCTAGGCTTGTATTTTTTAATCAAGCTTCTGAATGAACCAATTAATTCATCAGTTATACCGATAATACCGGCATTCAAATTAATATTTTAGGATAAACCGGGATATTGATTAGTTTACATTCCAGGATAGGATGTTCAAAATAAGGAATGATGTCATATGGTAATGAAGTCATAAAGGCATTGATATAATAACAAAAGGCATTCGTTGAATAATTCATCCGAATGCCTTTTGAATCTAACCTAAAATTTATGCTATGAGTATCTCTAAAATGTATTTTAAATATTAGTTTTGAAAATCTTTCAGTCTTTCCATCAATTTCTTACGACTAAAAAAGATTCGGCTTTTCACTGTTCCAATCGAAAGATTAAGTGCATCCGCAATTTCTTTATATTTATAACCCTGGAAATGCATTTCAAAAGGAATCCTATGATCATCCTGTAATTCATCGATCACTTTTACCAACTCTCCATGATTGTATTCCGAATCGGGAGTGGCCATGTCAGAAGAATTTGAATTATTCAAATAATACAGATCTTTTGTATTATCGATAATGGTATTGACCTTGGTTTCCTTTCTATACTTGTTGATGAATGTATTTTTCATAATGGTATACACCCATGCTTTCAGATTGGTGGCAGGGTCAAACTTATCTTTGTTCGTGATCGCTTTCAGGAAAGTATCTTGAATCAAGTCATCTGCATCTTCCTGGTTGGAAGTTAGTGAATATGCAAAATATTGCAATTTTTCTCTTAAACTTAGTACTTTGGTATTGAATTCTAATGCTGTCATAATGTTAAAAATTTAAATTAAAAAATTGTTTAACGTTGGTGATGCAAAGATAAACACAAATGTTTTAATTAAACAAGTAATTTAGACTAAATTTAAATAAAATTTGTTAAAAACTATTTAAACAGTTGTAAAACAGGCAAATAGTATTTGTTAAAAAAATGTTAAATGTTTAATTGAATAATTTAAATATTAAACAAAAAAGTTTGTTTGTTTAAGGTTCAGATTCATTATTTGGTGTTAATTTTAACCATAATAAATTGTAAAACAGTAATTTAATACTTGAATAAGTTGAAATTCGAGATCTAGAGAAATTAATATTGGAATACTGGTGCTAAAGAATAGTTAAACCAGGATTTAGGAAAAATTATTCAATTAAGTGTTTAATTTAATTAAAATGGGTGTTAACTTATGGATTCCAGAATTTTTTTGAATTCCATTGAAGATGAAATGGGCTGAATATTGCCGTTATTTTTGGGGTCAATATTTTGAACTTGCAGTCCAGCCACAAATAGTTTTGAATCTTTAAAATTTTCTGATAAGTTTTCAAGCAGGGTGGTCAATTGATCATCTACCACGGGGGTAATGATGGAGGTTAAAAGATAGTCTATTTTTTTAACTTTAGCTACTTCCAGTAAAGCATCAAACGGAACTGATTCACCAAGATAGACCACTTTATGGTTGTGTTTTTTAATGAGATAATGATAAAAAATTAATCCAATTTCATGGTATTCACCTTCGGGGAGAAATAGTAAAAAAGACCTGGTATTCTCAGTTACTTTCTGAATTATTCCATCAATTGCGACAATTAGTTTTTGACGGATAAGGCTTGAAATAAAATGTTCCTGTGCAGGATTGATGGTTCCGATTTGCCAAAGTACTCCGATTTTTTCAAAGAAAGGATAAACCAGCTTCAACATGGTTTCCTCGAATCCAAAGTTGATAACAGCATTATTGAACACTTTATCAAACTTATTTTCATCCATATCTATCATCGATAACACCATGCTTTCAATCTGACTGTTTAAGTCATTGTTAGTCTGAGCCAGGTTTAGAATTTTCTCGTTAATGGTTTCTTCTGATAAGTTAACGATGTTTGATATCTTCAAGCCATTCCTGTTTAAGATAGAAACATTCAATAACTTTTTAAGATCTTCATCGTCATAATAACGAATATTGGTACAGGTTCTCTTGGGCTCAACAATGTTGTATCGTTTCTCCCAAATCCTGATGGTATGTGCTTTTATCCCCGTGAAATTTTCGAGATCTTTGATCGAATAGTTTGCCATGTCTTAAGATTCTCCTCTGTTTAATCCAGAGCTTAAACAAATCAAAAGATAAAAAGGTTTAATATTTTCGTTAAAAATTTAAACAAATTTAATATTGATCTTAATAACTGGCAGATCTAATGTGTTTTGACTTATGATTTAATCCATATTTAGTAATCATAAAGGCTATTAAGCCATTCAACAAGAATGTTTAATTTAGTTTCCCATGATTTGAAACAAGTCAATTCATTATATTTGCAAACAACCCTGTATATATGCCCAGTTTATCAGTTGTTATAATTACTTTAAACGAAGAAAAGAACCTTGCCCGTTGTATTGATAGCGTGCAGGAGGTAGCTGATGAAATTGTAATCATTGATTCATTTTCGACCGATCGAACTGAGCAGATCGCTCGTGAAAAGGGAGCTCGATTTATTCAGCATGCATTCGAAGATTATGTTCAGCAACATTCTTTCGCCGATGGACAGGCAACATATGACCATATTTTATCATTGGATGCTGACGAAGCTCTTAGTTCAGACCTTGCACAGTCCATAAAAGTGGCAAAAAAGTATTGGAAAAGTGACGGATATTTCATGAATCGCAAAACCAATTACTGTGGTAAGTGGATCAATCATTCAGGCTGGTATCCGGATAAAAAACTAAGAATTTACGATCGCCGAAAAGGAAAATGGGTAGGGCAAAAACTTCACGAGCGATTTACATTGGTTACCGGGTCAACCACCAGTCACTTAAAAGGGGATATACTACATTATTCTTATTACAGCATTGAGGGCCATGTTCTCCAGGCGAATAAATTTAGCACAATGGCTGCAGCTGTTCTTATAGAGTCAGGTACAAAAATTCCCAAACACTATCTGGTTATTAAACCACTGGCGAAATTTATACGAAATTATATTTTAAAGCTGGGGTTTTTAGATGGGATTTATGGGTTCATTATATGCCGAATTACTGCAACCGAAACGTTTTACAAATATGTCAAGGCCTATCAACATATCCGCTCAAATCGTAAAAAATAATTTAATTCTGTCCTTCAATCTTTTAAGCGCCGGAATGGTCGGCTGATCAGTAATTGGTCCCTCAAAGGGCTCTCCCATTTTTAAGTAATATCGCCTGAATGCAGAATTACTCATTCTCCATTTCAGCAGGAACTGTTTACGCCCATTGTTCTTTTTTATACGGCTGACGCTTTTTGACATAAAGTGATAACTGCGACTTTGTCCCAAACCTTTGAAATACCGCACTCCGGCATGCCAAAGTTTCATCATAAAATCAGGATCCGAATACATTCCCGGTGAATACTCAATGCTCAATCCCCCAACAATGTCCCATACAGACCTATGAATGGCCATGGGATACCAACTACTGCCATACCAGTCGGCTTTCTCTATAGTTTTGTAATGCTCAAGAAGGTCATCCTCTTTAAAATCTTCCAGGGTTTTACCAAAATCATGCGATGCAATTACGCAAGTGTTTAAGGTTTTTTTGTATTCTATTTTTGTAGCAGAAATCGCATAATATGGATGTCCCAACTCCTCTATTTCCTTATGAATGTAATAATCCCAATCAGGTAGGAGATAATTATCATCATCCAGTAATAACAAATAATCAGTTTTTGCCAGTGATGCTGCTGCATTAAAAGCATAACAAACACCCACATTTTGATCAGACCATGAATGACAGAGATGCTGTTCCTCTACCCATTTTTTAGTGCCATCTGAACCATCATTCACATGTATAATTATTTGGTGTTTGTATCGGCTGTTTTTGAGTATACTGGAAACACAAAATTGAAGGTAAGGTAAATTATTCCAGGTAGGGATTAAAATTGCAAATACAGGCTTTTCTTCCCGTTCAGCTATAGACTTGCTTGGAAAAAATTCAATCATATGACATTGGATCAAAAATATTTTTTCAAAAATAAGGATTAATTGAACCCCCTGATAATCAGATGAAATTATCTGTACAAAAAAATTGGTCTATCTTTGGCGATCAAATTTACAGGATACATCGTTCTATACAGATTTGAGTGATAATTAAACACTTATCAGGTTGATTCCCGATTCACACGAAAATAATCACAAGCAATGGCTGGCCATCATCAACCCTAACGCTGGTAAACGAAAGGTTCAAAAAGATTGGCCAAAAATAGAAAGGACTCTAAAAAAAGCAGGGATTATGTTCAAACCTGTTTATACAGAGGCAAAAGAACATGCCATTTCTATTACCCTGGAACACATTCACCAGGGATTCCGACATTTTATCGTCATCGGGGGGGATGGTACCCTCAATGAGGTAGTGAATGGAATATTTCTGCAAGAAGAAGTGTCATCAAAAGAATTTAAACTGGCAATGATCCCCGTTGGAACCGGCAATGACTGGTGCCGTTCTTTTGAGATACCTTTTAAATATAAGCAGGCCATTAAGCTGATTAAGAAGCAAAAAACCCGCTGGCAGGATGTGGGCCTCGTTCAATTTTATAATTCTGAAACACCGAAACACCGATACTTTGTGAATGTGGCAGGTATGGGTTATGATGCGATCGTTGCAGCCAAAACCAATAAAGACAAGGAGCAGGGCAAGGGTGGTACGTTTTTGTATTTGAAAAATCTTTTCACTTCTTTGCTTTTCTATAAACATACCCAGACCACATTAAAGGTGGACCAAGATCAAACTTACAAAAACAAGACTTTTAGTTTAAGTGTTGGAATTGGGAAATATAATGGTGGTGGAATGAAACAGTTGCCCCATGCAGAAGTAAATGATGGATTGTTTGATGTGACCCTCATTAAGAAACTCGGTAAATTCACCGTTTTGAAAGAAGTTAAAAATTTATATGATGGATCTTTTATTCATCATCCCAAAGTTGAAACTTTCCGGGGTAAAAAATTGATGATAGAAAGCCTACCACAGATTTCGTTGGAGGTAGATGGTGAATCCCTCGGCCACTCCCCTTTCCAGTTCGAAATCATTCCATCAAGCCTTCAGGTGGTGGCCGGATTATAATGTATCAATTATTCTATTATTACTGTCCACATCTGTACATCGCGTGTAAACAGTCGAACACTTAGAAGAAGATCGAATTCCAATCATATATTTAATGATTTGGTTGTCAATTTATTGTCTTTTATGGCACAATACATGAAATAGCCATAAGCCTAAAACTTACTCTATGTTCAGGAACTATCTGATATCCTCTTTCAGAAATCTATTGAAGCGGAAGACGTACAGCATTATTAATATCCTTGGACTTACAGCAGGATTGGCAAGTTTTATCATAATTTTTCTGTATATCACTGATGAATTAAGTTATGACCGTCATCATACCAACGCAAATCAAATTTACAGGCTGGTAAATGTATACGATTTTGAGGGAGTAGGCGAAAATTCTGCCAGTGCCCCTTTTCCGGTTGCATTTACCCTAAAAAATGATTTTCCGGGTATGATTGAAAATGTGGTTCGTCTATTTAATTTTCAGGCCCCCCGGAGTTTTATTGAACATGGTGAGAAAAAATTTAATGAGCGGAATTTCTTTTTTGCTGACAGTACATATTTTGATATTTTCGACCATGTTTTTATTCAAGGGAATCCTCAATCAGTGCTGGATGAAAACAATGCGGTTGTGATTACTCAATCAATGGCCCATAAGTATTTTGGTGACGAAAACCCCGTGGGTAAGCAATTAAAATTTGAGACTAATATTAATTTACAGGTGACTGGTGTGATAGAGGATGTGCCTGCCCAATCTCATTTTCGTTTTGATTTTCTGGCTTCCATGTCTACCTTGCGAGTTGTTTTTGGTGGCAAATTGCCTGAAACCTGGGTTTGGAATCCATGCTGGACCTATCTTTTATTGGATGAAAATGCTGATCCGGAAATCCTTGAGGCGAAATTTCCCGAGTATATTCAAAAGTATTTCTACGATGCTGAAAAAGACAATATTTCGCTTTATTTACAACCCCTGACTGATATCCATTTAAAATCAAAACTGGATTATGAATTGGCTCCCAATAATGATTTAACATCCATTTATATTTTATCTGCTATCGCGATTTTTCTTTTAGTCATTGCCGTGATCAATTATATGAACCTGGCCACGGCCACTTCTTCGAGCCGAACCAAAGAAATAGGTATAAAAAAAGTAACAGGAGCAACGGTCAATCAACTGGTAGTTCAATTCATAGGTGAGTCAGTTATTCTCACTTTCATTGCTTTAATATTTGCAGTTATTGTCTGTGAAATGGTAATGCCCTGGTTTAATGATTTTACCGGGAAATCCATTTCTGTTATGCGCCTCCTTCAGTTTCATAATTTATTACTGATCATCGGATTGGGTATATTTGTTGGCTTCATTGCAGGGGTTTATCCGGCATTTTACCTATCACGTTTCAAGCCTGTAACGGTACTCAAAGGTGCCCAAAAGCTTGGTACGAAAAGTGGGTTACCCAGGAAGATACTGGTTGTCTTGCAATTTACCATTTCCATTGCATTGATCATTGGAACAATTATCATCCGTGATCAATTGAATTATATGCGAAATGCCGATCTCGGTTTTAACAAGGACAATATCATTGTGCTTCCGATCAACAGAACACCCGTTGTTAGTAGTTATGAATCCTTTAAAAGTGAATTATTGCAAAGTCCAAATATCATTAGTGTCACCGCCATGGATGACATTTTTGGTTCTGCACATAATACCCATGAATTTAGGCCCGAAGGTTTTCCTGAGGATCAGTGGCAATTTTATCCTGCCCTGGTGGTTCAGTATGATTTTTTGAAAACTTTTGAGATCAAACTTATCGCCGGAAGAGATTACAATGAGGCCAATTCAACAGATCCCATAAATGGTATTCTTATCAATGAAGCCATGGTGCATCACTTGGGATGGGAAAATCCGCAAGATGCCATCGGTAAAAAATTTAAATCTTTGCAAGGAGAGGAGCGAGTCATCGGTGTTTTTAACAATTTCCATCAAACATCTCTACATGAAGCAGCTGGCCCTTTCGTTCTGAATATGAAAGAAACCCCGGGAGCCATTCGTTGGTTTTTAAAATATATGGCCATTCGAATTCAACCTGGGAATGAGTCGAAAGCGCTTGCCCATATTGAAAATGTCTGGCGCAAAACTACACCGGAAAGACCTTTTGAATATACTTTCCTGAGCCAGGAATTGGCTAAACTTTACAAAGATGAGAAAAACCTGAGCAGCCTTGCGGTGATTTTTACGATCATTATTATATTCATTGCAGGATTAGGTCTGGCAGGGCTTGCATCTTACATGGCCGAACAGAAAACCAAAGAGATTGGAATCAGAAAGGTATTGGGTGCCAGCACCCTAAGTATCGTCCAAAATCTTAGCATGGAATTTATTTGGCTTATTTTAATGGCCAGTGTACTGGCTTGGATCACAGCTTTTTTGGTCATGAATGATTGGCTCAATCATTTCCCCTATCAAACAAACCTGAATTGGTTTGTATTTGGGCTGGCAACCTTAATGGCATTGATATTGACAATTTTAATCTCAGGCATTAGGGGTTGGATAGCTGCCCAATCCGATCCTGTAAGGACCTTAAAATATGAGTAGGTATCCATTACCCTATGAACGTATCCGTACACAAATCGACTCGAATTCGAACAAAAGCATAACATTTATTCATATCAAATTTTATTAAATATTCTGTAAGTCAATTTAATATGTCGCATGGCACATCTTATGAGGCTTGGTATGTTTTTTCAAATCAATCATAAGATGATCAAAAATTATTTGCTCAACCTTTATCGGAACATCGCCCGGAATAAGTTTTATTCCTTACTTAATATACTCGGTTTATCCATCGGGATGGCTGCTGCTATCTTTATTTTATTATATGTTCAGGATGAATTATCCTATGATAAATATAACATCAAACATGAAAGAATTTATCGCATTGAATCTGATTTCACCATTGGTGGGAAACACGATCAATTTGCCATTGTCCCGACACCCATGGGTCCAGCATTAAAAATTGAATATCCTGAAGTAGAATCCTTTTGTCGTCTTTTTGGTGCGGGTAATACTTTGTTCAGGGTAGGCGATAAAGAGTATTACGAGGATTATTTTTATTTCAGTGATTCTACCATTTTTGATATTTTTACTTATGATTTGGTAGCAGGAGATCCAAAATCCTGTCTGACCCAGCCAAAAACGATTGTTTTAACTGAAAAGATCGCGAAAAAATATTTTGGGGATGAAAATCCCATGGGTCAGGTTATGATTTCAGGAAGCGGAAGATCATACCGGGTAACCGGCGTAATGAAAAACCAGCCCTCCAATAGTCATCTTCATTTTGATGCTTTGATTTCGGGTATGTCCATTGCCGAAGATGTGGGGGTGGATGAATTTAATTCCATGGAACCGGGTCGTTTCTGGAATATTGGTGTGTATACTTTTATTCTGCTAAAAGAGAATGCTTCTATGCAAAGCATTCATGAAAAATTTCAGCCTTTTTATGAAAAATATATGAAACCTGTTGGTGATCAGATCAATGCCAGCTTTAACCTCATGTCAACACCATTGATTGAAACCCATTTCAGACAGGGCCTGGGAGCGGAATTACCCACAGGTAACAAAGCCTATATTTTTATTTTTTCCTCAGTGGCGTTATTTCTCCTTTTGATAGCCGCCATTAACTATATGAATATGGCAACAGCCCGCTCAGGAAAGCGGGCCAGGGAGGTCGGAATTCGAAAAGTGATGGGGGCCTATCGCCAACAATTAATTCGTCAATTCTTGAGTGAATCAATTGCGCTCTCAATCATCGCGCTGCTCATCGCCATACTGTTAGTAACCCTGTTAATGCCTGATTTCAATACCCTTGCAGGGAAAGAACTGTCCTTTAGTTTGCGCAATAATCCCATCATATTCCTAATTATTATTGGTATAGCCCTGATTACAGGTTTGATATCAGGAAGTTATCCGGCATTCTATCTTTCTGGGTTTTTACCAGTGCGGGTATTGAAAGGAAAAGTCAGTAAATCAGGAAAAGGCGGCAATGTATTGCGTCGGGTTCTGGTTGTATTGCAATTTTTCATAGCCATCTTTATGATTATAGGGACCATTGTCGTTTCATCACAAATACAATATTTGAAAAATAAAGACCTCGGCTTTGAAAAAGATAATTTGGTGGTCATGGAAATTCAGGATACAAGCTTCCGTAATAAAATTGAAACATTCAAGCAAGAGTTATTAAGCTATCCCGATATTTATTCAGCCACAAACGCTACAGGTGTTCCAGGCCAGATTAATTGGATCCAGGTTTTAAAATTTGAACAAAACGGGCAAATGGAGGATCATACAATTATCCTGGCCCAAACCGATTATGATTTTGCGAAAACTTTAGACCTTGATTTTTTGGCAGGTCGGGATTTTGATAAAACGATGGGTACCGATGCCATGGAGGCGGTCATCATCAACGAAGCAACTGTGAAAGAGTTTGGGTGGACCGAAGATCCCATTGGTAAAAAGATCCATTATGGCTGGGACCTGGATGGTACGGGAGGACGCGTTATGAAGGTAATAGGTGTGGTCAAAGATTTTCATTACAGGTCATTACACAATAAAATAGAGCCCCTGTGCTTTTTCCTGAGTGAACGGCCAAGATCGGTACTGGCTTGTCGGATCAATGAGAAAAATCAAAAAGAAACCCTTGAATTTATTGAAAGTAAATGGAATGAATTCAATGCTCAGCGTCCTTTTGATTATCAATTTTTAGAAGAAAATATGGATAACATGTATCAGGCTGAAGAGAAGATCAGTCATATTATCTTGATCGCCGCGCTATTGACTATTTTTATTGCATTATTAGGTCTCCTGGGACTTTCTTCCTTTGTGGCAGAGCAGAGGACCAAAGAAATTGGCATCCGCAAAGTTTTGGGAGCTTCGGTTTCGAATATATTAAATTTGTTGTATCGTGAATTTGCTATGCTTATTGGGATTGCCTTTATCTTAGCTGTTCCGGTAGCCTGGTGGCGGTTAGAAATTTGGCTTAACGATAGTTTCGTTTATCATCAGTCGATGCAACTTGTGTGGTTTGTTCTGGCCGGCCTTATTTCTTTTATCATTGGACTGGGAACCATCAGTTTTTATATTCTGCGGGCTGCTACAGGAAACCCGGTTGATGCCATTAAATATGAGTAGCACTTTTTCATTTCTTTAAGAATCAGAAGTTAAAATTAAGTTTATCTTTACAAATTGATTGTGGTGAACTCTGCAATAAAGGATGAACTTAAATACTAAAATATTGATTCGCTTATCGAAAAAATATCGATCATGAATCAGTTTTTTTCGAGGTTTGTTGCTCTATGTTAAAAAGTTATTTCCTAAGCCTCTATCGAAATTTTATTAAGAATAAATTTTATTCTTTCTTAAATGTAGTCGGTCTATCAGTTGGTATCGCTACAGCAATTTTTATCTTACTTTATATCCAGGATGAACTAGGTTACGACCGTTATCATAAAAACCATGAACGCATTTTTCGTCTTGAATCCGAGTTTACTGTAAGCAATAATCAAAACACCTATGCTACAGTTCCTGCTCCGCTGGGTCCAGCGCTCAAACGAGAAATTCCTGAAATAGAAGAAATGTGCAGGTTGGCACCCATCGGTAGTATGGCGTATCATTATAAAGATATTCAGTTCATTGAGAATCATTTTTATCTCGCAGATTCATCCGTTTTTAAAGTTTTTTCACATGTCTTTCTCAGGGGAAATCCCACCACTTGCCTGGTCAATCCTTTTAGCATTGTTTTAACCGAAAAAATTGCAACCCGATATTTCGGTATGGACGATCCCATTGGGAAAGTATTAACCGATCGCAATGGAAATCAATTAAAAGTAACAGCCGTAATTGAAGATTTACCGGGTAATTCACACTTGAGGTTTGATGCATTGATTTCAATGTCATCCGATCCTGATACTTACAATACCACGAAACCAAGTCGCTTTTGGCGTCTTGGTGCCTTTACTTTTGTTTTACTCCATCCCAAAGCCTCTATCGAAACGGTTCATGAAAAATTCCTTGATTTTTATCATAGTCAAATGGAGAGTTTGGGAAAGCAATATGGTGTCAGTTTTCGATTAATGACTACACCATTGACAAAAACTCATTTCAGAAAGGGCCTTGCCGCTGATTTGCCTATCGGTAATATGGCCTACATCTATATTTTTTCTGCGATTGCATTGTTTGTCTTGATGCTTGCTGCCATCAATTACATGAATATGGCTACAGCACGATCGGCCACCCGGGCAAAGGAGGTTGGAATGCGAAAAGTAATGGGCGCGGACAAAGCCAACTTAAGGCGGCAATTTATGGGTGAATCGATTGTAATTGCTCTGCTGGCCCTGGTGATAGCCCTGATCATAGTTTGGATCTTTCTTAGCGACTTCAATGCCTTTACCGGTAAAATGATAACCTTCAATCCTTTTGACAATGGTTTGATATTTCTGGAAATTTTTGGTGTGGCTCTATTGGTTGGACTTATTTCAGGCAGTTACCCGGCTTTTTATCTGTCCGCCTTCCAGCCCATTCGAGTGCTGAAAGGAAATACAGGCCATTCAGGAAAAAACCGTGGCCTTTTCAGAAAAGTATTGGTGGTGATTCAGTTTTTTATTGCGATCCTGATGATTATTTCATCTTTTGTGGTAACCGGACAGTTAAACTATATGAAGAAAAGTAATCTGGGTTTTAAGGTTGAAGATATGATTGTGATTGAGGTACAAGATAAAAGTGAAACCAACAACTTGCAAACTTTTAAAGATCGTCTTTTGCAAAGTCCGGGTGTAAATGCTGTTACCAATTCTTCGTCCATTGCAGGTATTATCGCTGATGTATATAACCTTAAAATGGAGCAGGAATCAGGAATGAGTGACAGAGTAACTGGCGTCATTCGCGCTGATTTTGACTTTATCAAAACCTATAAAATGGAGATTGTTGCTGGTCGTGATTTTGACCGAAGCATGGGAACTGATCTTAATGAAGCCGTCATTATCAACCAGACGGCTGCAGAGGAATTCGATTGGGCTAGGGATCCTATTGGGAAAAAAATTGAGTATGGTTTTAAGCAAGACCGCAGTGATGTGAAAGTTATGAAAGTGATTGGGGTGGTTAGAGATTTCTATTTTAAATCTTTACATAATGAAGTGGAACCTATCATCATCATTTTATCGGATCAACCCGAAGATTTTTTAACATGTCGTTTATCCGAAGCTGATCAGGTCGGCACGCTTGACTATATTGAATTACAATGGCAATTCTTTTATAACCAGTACCCCTTCAATTACAGGTATTTAGCTGATAGAATGGATGATATGTACAAGACTGAAGAAAAGATAAGTTCATTGGTTTCTATTGCAACATTCATTACGATATTTATTGCATTACTTGGCCTTCTGGGACTCTCTTCATTCATCGCAGAGCAAAAAACCAAAGAGATTGGTTTAAGGAAAATCATGGGTGCTTCGGTTATCAATATATTAACATTATTATATAGAGAATTTCTAATATTGATGCTGATCGCTTTTGTTTTGGCTGTTCCAATAGCATGGTGGCAATTGCAACATTGGCTCGAAACAACTTTCATTTATCATCCACCAATACAGTGGACCAATTTCCTTTTTGCAGGATTGGTTACTTTTATTGTTGGTTTCAGTACGATCAGCTTTTATATCGTCAGGGCGGCCTCACGCAATCCGGTAGAAACGATAAAATACGAATGATGGGATGAAATTACCTGCCTAAAATTTAATGGGTAATTACAAATATTCCGAAAAGAGAAAAAGATTATTTAAATGCTTTTTCCAATAGTCCATCCCCCTTCATTGTTAATCGTTCGAAATAGTCGGGGACTTCTTTTCCTGTCAGTTTATCCACATACAGTTTTGCTAGATATTGACCCAGCATAAATCCCTGTCCGCGAAGGCCAATGAACAGACCCAGATCGGTATCCACAATCATCCTTGGTTCAACATAATAGCCTGCCCAAACAGCCTGAAAACCAACAGAGGATAACCGAGGAATCCAATTCACGAATATTTCAGAGATTATTTCCAGGAAATCCTGCGAATTTATTTTTAAATTCTTACCCGTTTCTGGTGGTTCTAGTGCGGGAGAAGCACATCCAATGATCTGACCTGTTTCGGCGAGCTGTTGGCCGTAAACTGCCGAAAAACCTTTGTATCTCCTGCGATCTATAATCATTGGCAGCGGGTCACCATGGGTTCCCAGCATGGGTAATCGACGTGTGATAAATGCCTGATGCTTTACAGGGTATATACCGGTTTCGATACTGAGTTTTTTGGCAAAAAAATCACCATCCGGACCCAGAGCATTTACAAAGTGTTCTGTTTCGAATTCGATATATTGTTTAGTATGATCCTGAACGGTAATGATGTAATTTTTCCCTTCCTTACGTAGGTCGATCATTTTGCAGTCTTCGAGAATGGTTCCGCCATGATTAATTCCCAATCGTCTAATCAAGTCCACTACTCGTCCTGGTGTGGCCTGCCAACAGTTCTTTGTGACCAGGGCCGCTTTATAAGTCGTCAGGTTTGGATTTATAAAAGGAGATATTGTTTTTTGATAATCTTTGGGTTTGATCATATAGGCATCTGACCAGGCCATAGAAGCCTCCAGTGCTTCATACATCTTTTCATCATGGGCAAAGGTGACATAGTTGATGGGCCTGAAATCAACATTTTTTATTTGCTGCAGTTCTTTGAAGATTTCCAGGTTATGCTCAGCAATATCGGAGAGTTCAGGAAGACTGAAATTGGGCCTTCCTCCGGCAATGTTTCGCCAGGATGCTCCACGACCATAGTTGATCAGGGTTGGTTGAAGACCTGCCTCTGCCAGATAACGGAACAGGGCAGAACCCCCTATCCCACCGCCGGCTACAAGTGATTGAACCTTTATTTTTTTGACATCTTTACCATTGGTTGAAATGATAATTTTCTCGTGTTTGGTTTTAGGGTATAATTCACCCATATTGATCTGATTTGAAAGCGGTCCGCGTGGAGTTGCTTCACCAACGATTGAGATACCCTGGTTTCGGATTGTTTGCTTTAGTCTTGGGATACAGCGTTTCCCGCGACAGGCTCCCATACCCAGGCGTGTTGTGTGTTTGATTTCATCAACCGAAATAAAGTTTCGATCCCCCACAATTGCAAGAATTTCTTCTAATTTCACATCATCACAATGGCATACATAGGTTTCGGAAGCAACTTCTTCAGCAGCTTTAAAGTGAAACGGTTCAGGATAATCTTCCCGAACAATAAATCCACGAACATTCATCAAGTCAACTCCTGCAAGGTCAATTGCCTGTACCCTGGCAATGTTGGTTTTATTCTTTTTTCGCAGAATTTTGGCAATGATCCCTTCACCCAGAATTTTACCATGGTTATCGACCAGAAATACCTCCTCCCCTTCTTCTGCTTCGTACTCTATGGGTAGGAAAAGCCAGTCTTTTTTAAGGTTATAACCGAAAATAGCCAGTCCCGGACACTGGTAAACACAGTCCATACAACCAATACACTTTTCAAAATCGATCTGAGGTACAGTACTGGTAGATGTTTTGGTAATGGCACCATGCGGACAAGCAAACTCACAGGGATTGCAAGCAAATCCATAAAGACAATCGATTTGTACAAAGGGTTTTTCAAACAGTCTTTCCCGGATAGGTTTAAACGGTTCTTCAATCACTCTGAATGGATGCTGTTGAGAATCGATGTATTCCTTTGATACTTTTAGAAATTCATCGTAATCATATCTCGTTCCCATCTCCTGTAGAATTTCAAAGGCAACTTGCTTACCCCGCAATACTGCACTTGTACCCTCACCAATTCGGATGGCATCGCCAGCACCAAAACATTTTCTTCCAAATATCTCATTCCCCTTGATCAATAGTTGATCATCCGGAACCAAACCTGTGCAGATATTGATCGCATCAATGCCATCGATGATCTTTTCTGTCCCGGGAATGGCCTGGAAGTTTTCACATTCGGCCACAACCGCACCCGTTATACCTGTTTTATCTGCATTGGGGATGGCTTTCAAAAGAATGTGTGACAGGATTACCGGAATACCCAGTCGCCTGACACGGTTAGCCTGGACCGGAAAACCACCTTCACCAGGCTGTGCCTCAATGATTGCTTTCACCCTGGCTCCTGCCTGCATGAGCTGATAAGAGGTAAGATAGCCAATGTTGCCTGCCCCAACGGTTAGTACATTTTTACCCAATAGGGTGAATTCATTGTTCATCATTTTCTGAACGACTGCAGCGGTATATACACCAGGTAAATCATCATTTTCAAATGTGGGCATAAAGGGTACAGCACCTGTTGCAATCACCAGATATTCTGTATCAATAAAATAAATCTCATTGGTCGCTATGTTTTTTACCGCAATCCTGTTTCCCTCAAGAATGTCCCAAACTGTCGAATTGAGAAATATACCAGTATGATCTTCGCCGGCCAATGTTGTTGCAATATCAAACCCGCGCATACCACCAAATTTTTTCTCTTTTTCGAAGAAAAAAAACTGGTGAGTTTGCATGGTAAATTGCCCGCCGATCTTATCGTTATTATCGATGACAATGTTGTCGATCTGGTTTTTATTTAATTCTTCGCGAACCGCCAGTCCTGCCGGTCCGGCACCAATAATGGTCACCATTGTTTTAAACACCCCTACAGGTTTCTCTTTATCAACATCGGCTGGTGCTGGTGTATGATCTTTGGGTATTTCGCTCACTTCCTTTATTCCGTCCACTTTGGTGATACAGATTCGTTTGATCTCTCCATCGACCAGCATTTCGCATGCTCCACATTTGCCGATACCACATTCAAGACTTCGGTTACGATCTTTCAGACTATGGCTGTGCACAGGAAATCCTGACTGATGAAGGGCAGCAGCGATGGTAAAACCCGATTCACCCCTAATGGTTTGACCGTTGTATTTAAAACGTACTTCATTAACCTCTGGAACCTCAAGGATAGGATGTTCATTTATCTTGTACATAACCTCATGCATTTCTAATCATTCCGGCAAAATTATATATTGTTAATAGATTAACAATTATATTTCCGCCCTAAGGGGTAATTTAGAATGGGGACAAATAAATGGCAAACCATTGGACCATCAGATAAGTTGGTCGTTGTTCGCAACTGTACAAGTATTGCCCGTCCCCGAACATTGTTGATAACTGCATGCGATCAATGCGGTTCTAAGTGTTTGTTTATCATACTTTTGGGATGAGTGGCATAATATTGGAGAAAAGGGAAAGCACGGCCAACGCTGGTTGTGTAGTTCACAAAGGTATAACATTAAAAAACAAGTAAATATTAAGTTATGGGAATGGATAGAGTTATAGAAAAGAAAAAATGGACGACCGGGAAAATTGTAAAAATTGCGGGAATTAGCATTTTTGCGTTTTTCCTCCTCTATCTCCTTTTTTTCAGGGACAAACGAAGCAAATTATACGTTGATCGATCACAGATTACCATTGCTACCGTTCTGGAGGATAAATTCCAGGAATTTATACCTGTAGATGGAGTGGTATTCCCAAAAAACACGATATACATAGATGCTGTTCAAGGTGGATTTGTAGAGAAGGTTTATGTAGAAGATGGAGCCATGCTAAAAAGGGGGGATACCATACTCAAACTGGCCAATGCCAATATGGAACTCAGCCTGATGGAACAGGAAACCCGGATTTTTGAAGCCGTTAATAATCTTCAAAATACAAAAATCGGATTAGAGCAGAATAAATTTTACCGGCAACAGGAAATTGTTCAATTACAGTATCAGATCGATCAGGCAAAAAGAGATTTTTCTCGTAAACAAAAGCTTTATAATGAAGAAGTTATTTCTGATAAAGAATATGAAGATGCCAAACGCGAAAATGATTATGCCATTAAACAATTGAAAATCTCTTTGGAACTTAAAAAACTGGATTCGATCAGTGCAGCTACCCGCAGCAAGCAAATAGATATGACCATGAGCCGCATGCAAGAAAATCTAAACATGTTGCGGGCCAATCTTGAAAACCTTTATATTAAAGCGCCAACAGCTGGACAACTTTCCTCTTTCAATGCTGAAATAGGAGAGACAAAGACCGCAGGTGAACATTTGGGTCAGATTGATATGAAAGATGGATTCAAACTAAAAGCCAATATTGATGAACGCTATATTTCACGCGTTTATATCGGACAGGAAGCTGAATTTGATTTTGCTGGTGAGACTTACTATTTGTCGATAGGAAAAATTTATACTGATGTAACCAATGGTTCCTTCCAGGTTGATCTTTACTTTGAGGGAGAAGAACCGGAACAGATCAAACGGGGCCAGACCCTCCAGTTAAGGCTTTCATTCAGCAGTGCTACGGATGCCATTATTGTAAAACGAGGAGGATTTTTCCAGGAAACAGGTGGAAACTGGATATACGTTGTAGATCCGAGTGGTGAATTTGCTACACAACGTAAGATCCGTATTGGTCGCCAGAATACCAATTACTATGAAGTCATGGAGGGACTTGAACCTGGAGAAAAGGTGATCATTTCATCCTATGATTCTTTTGGAGGGAAGGATAAACTGGTGTTTAAATAGGAGTAGCCAACTTGTAATATAAAAAATAATAAATAATTAGAATTTAGATAACTTAATAATCAATACAATCATGATTAGAACAGAAAATTTAACCAAAGTATTCCGGACCGATGAGGTGGAAACTTCCGCCCTCAGTGATGTAACTTTTGAAGTGAAGCCTGGTGAATTTGTGGCCGTGATGGGTCCGTCAGGTTGCGGGAAATCCACCTTGCTGAACATTTTGGGATTGCTGGACAATCCAACGGATGGCAAGTATTTATTTCTGGACCATGAAGTTTCGGATTATTCTGAGAAGCAACGGGCACGATTGAGAAAAGAAAATATTGGATTTGTTTTCCAGAATTTTAATTTGATTGATGAATTGAATGTTTATGAAAACGTTGAATTGCCATTGATCTATTTGGGAATGAAATCATCAGAGCGAAAAGAGCGTGTGGAAGAGGTATTGGAAAACATGAAGATCAGTCACCGTAAAAAACACTTTCCGCTTCAACTTTCAGGCGGACAGCAGCAACGAGTTGCTGTTGCCAGAGCAGTGGTGGCAAATCCCAAATTGATTCTTGCGGATGAGCCAACCGGAAACCTCGACTCTGCCCATGGTGAAGAGGTTATGAACATGCTGGAATCGCTGAATCAGTCGGGCACGACCTTGATTATTGTGACGCACTCCCAACGGGATGCAGAATATGCCCAGCGGGTTGTCAGATTGTTCGACGGACAAATCATTAATGAAAACATCAAGGGTAAAGTAAATACGGTAAAAATTTAATGATACAACCATGAAAACATTTAGCCTCTTTTTAATGATTACATTTTTAATGACGGGATTGTTATCCGCTCAGGATAACAAGGATAAGGAAGCCATTCAATCGGTCATCCAGAAAGCATATGTAGATGGATTGCAGAACAAGGGGCCTGTTGCTGATATTGAAGAAGGGTTTCACCCTGGTTTTGAGCTCCTTGGAAACCGGAATAATGAGCTGACCAAATGGCCCATTTATAGCTGGGTTCAATATCATGAAAAAAAGCTGGCTGAAGATCCTGCTCCTCCCACTGCTGACAAAGTGGTTAGCTGTAAATTTCCTATGATCGATGTGACCGGTGATGCGGCCATCGCTAAAATTGAGCTATACCGGGATGGAGAAAAGATCTATACAGATTATTTATCCCTTTACAAATTTGATGAGGGATGGCGGATTGTCAGCAAGATTTATTTCAGCCATCAGAAGAAATAAGAAATACAACCATCCATTTAAACCATGTTTCGAAACTATCTAAAGATTGCCCTTCGTGTACTTTTCCGGCAACGGATGTATGCTCTGATCAACATCACTGGACTTACCGTTGGGATCGCCTCTTTTGTTCTCATTCTTCTGTACATTCAGTATGAGGTAGGTTTTGATAAACACATTCCGGAGCTTGATCAGTTGTATCGTTGTGTGGAAATTCAACATGCACAAGGGGTTGGCGAGCAGCATGTGGCAGTTACAATGGGTCCGCTTGGAAGTGCTCTGGTCAATGATTTTCCTGAAATTACCCAACAGGTAAGAATGATGAACTGGGGACGCAATTCCATCGTTTACGAGGGAAAACAATACAATCAGGGAGATGTAGTCTATGCCGATCCTACCGTATTTGAATTATTCAATGTTAAATTGTTAAAAGGAGATACTGCCTCGGCGCTTAAAGAGGTAAGATCGATGGTGGTAAGTAAAAAGGTAGCTGAGAAAATTTTTGGTTCAGCTGACGAGGCCCTTGGGAAAACGGTATTGTTTAACGGACAGGAAGGTTATATGGTAAAAGGGGTCATGGAAGACCAACCATTGCAAGCACACTTTAGGATCGAAGTGTTGATCTCATTTATAACGGCTGAAGAACGATATGAATGGTTACGATCATGGGGCAACAATTCCATGGCAACTTATGTGAAAGTGAGAGAAGGAACAGATATAGTCCAACTTTCGACTAAATTTCCTGAGTTTGTCAATAAATATATTGAATCAGATGATGAATCCTGGGTATGGGAACTTTACCTGCAACCGGTGAAAGATATTCACCTCAAATCGGGTCATATAAAATTTCAGGTAGCCAATTCAAACCAGGGCAATATCAACATGGTTTATGTTTTTGGGATTATTGCCTTTCTGATCATACTTGTCGCCAGTATCAATTTTATCAATCTCGCCATTGCCCGCAGCGTAAAAAGAGCAAAAGAAGTTGGAATGCGAAAAGTATTGGGCGCAAATCACTGGAATTTAATGTATCAGTTTTTGGGAGAGTCCTTTTTTATAACCCTTATATCCATTGCCCTTTCATTAATTATCATTGAACTGTTATTGCCTGCATATAACCGCATTCTCGGAACGGGTTTTAAGATTGATTTTGTGCATAACGGAATTTTTAATGTAGGTTTATTTCTTATCCTTATATTAGTGAGTCTTATTGCAGGTAGTTATCCTGCTTTCTACTTGAGCCGCTATCGTCCTATTAGGGTGCTAAAAAATAAGGTTAGCGATACCAAAGGTGGTGCAGGATTTTTGAGCAAGGGTTTGGTGACCTTGCAATTTGTTTTTTCTATCGGTATGCTATTCAGCATTGGGTTGGTATATTCACAGTTTCATTATTTATTAAATAAAGATCTGGGATTGAATTACAAAAATGTTTTATCCATTCCTTTGTTCAATCATAATTCTGAAGAAGAAGTTCAACGTATTCGAAATTCATTTCAGAATGTTCCCGGGGTGGTGGATATTTCGCATGTGTCATTTGTCAATGGTGTCAGTGGCTCTCAAAGCACGATTCATGTTGATGATTCAGCCCAAACCCGGATAACCTGCCGAATTGGTTACGTGGATTATAATTTTTTCCCGATGATGGGTATCCCTGTTGTCGAAGGCCGCAATTTTAATCATGATTACGCGCTGGATGAAAAAGAAGCACTTATACTGAACCAGGCTGCTGTAGACTTTCTTGGTTGGGGAAATCCCATCGGTAAAACGTTCCTGCCCATCATGGATACCGTAAATAAGCGCAAAGTAATAGGTGTGATCAGAGATTATCATTATTATTCCCTTCATTCAAAAATTGAACCTGCCGCCTACATCATCCGACCTTCAAGTTCGTATACTCTGGCTGTCAAATTAGATGCCGGCAGTGGAACCAAGACGGTTAGTGCTATTGAAGAAAAATGGGATGATTTATTCCCTGGAGTCCCTTTTGAGTACCAATATGCGGCCGATTACATCGAACAAATGTACCGTGATGAAGGAAACGCGCTGAAATTGTTCACCTATTTTACTGTGTTATCTATTCTGATTTCATGCCTCGGACTTTACGGTTTGACTGCATTGATGACTGAGCGAAGGACCAAAGAAATAGGTGTTCGTAAAGTTTTTGGCGGATCGGTAACGCAGATTATGATGCTGCTAATTAAAGGTTATGTATTCCTCATTATAATTGCTTCTATAGTGGCATTGCCCCTGGGTTGGTATTTTATGTCCGAAGCACTTGATAACTTTGCATACAGGATAGATATATCCTGGTACTATTTTATCCTTCCGGTATTGGTTGTTGGTATTTTTGCTTTAATGACAGCAGCTTACCATGCTGTTAAGGCTGCCAGTATGAATCCGGTGGATGCCATCCGTTATGAATAATTAAACCTTAAAAGTTATGAGAGAAGTCGTAATTCTGATTCCGGATATTGAACCTGAACAAAACGTCGAAATTGAAGTAAGTATTAATGGTAAAAAAAGAACCATTCATTACAAAGTAGAACTATTGAGCTGGGAACAACATGAAGTACCTCCAAAAGATAAAGTGACAGTTTTAAAACACTTTATCAGAGAAAAGGAAAAGGATTGGGAACTGATGGAGATTGGAGCCCCTGACAATGGGAATATTCCATTAATGTTCCGACGGAAGGAAGACCTGATGAAAAGTTGAAAACAGATCAGAAATTCCAATTGGTATCACCTTATGTTTCCGATCATACCTCATTCCTATGTTTAAAAATTATTTAACAACAACCATTCGAAACCTTATTAGGCAAAAAGGCTATTCAATTATCAATATCCTGGGGTTGTCCATTGGTTTGGCGGCATTTATTTTGATTGTATTATTTGTTCGGCATGAATTGAGCTATGATCGGTTCCATGAGAATGCTAATCGGATCTATAGGGTTTGCATTGATGGAATGGTAGCTGGTGACCCACTTAACGTAGCTGTTTCAGCACCCCCTGCGGGACCGGCCATGATAAGGGAATATCCTGAGATAATTGCTCAGACACGAATTAAAGAAATGCCCCAGACCGTGTTATTCAATTACCAGGGAAAAAAATTCTATCAGGACGGGCTCCTTTTTGTTGATTCCTCATTTTTCAAAATATTTTCTTTTAACCTGCTAAGAGGCAATCCTACTGCTGCTCTTGTGGAGCCATACAGTCTTGTTTTAACAGAAACGACGGCTATCAAATACTTTGGATCCGAAGATCCCATAGGGAAAATGATCAAAATGAATGATAAGTCCGAATTCAGGGTGACAGGAATTGTCGCAGACCCTCCTTCCAATGCCCATTTTGGGTTTAAGGTTCTGGCTTCCTTCTCTACAATGATTAAACAAAACGGCGCAGAAGCTTATGAAAATTGGGGTACATTGAGTTTACACACATATGTATTGCTTGCCAAAGGTGTTGATCCAAAGCTTTTGAATCAAAGGTTCCCTGATTTGTATTTAAAATACATGACCGATCTCAAGGAAATGGACAACATACGTTTTGAACCTTATTTGCAACCCATTACCCGCATTCATTTGCATTCGCACCTCATGGCTGAAATTGAACCTAACAGCGACATTGCTTATATCTATACGTTTATGGCTATTGCTGCCTTTATATTACTGATCGCATGCATCAATTTTATGAACCTTTCCACAGCAAGATCGGTGAAAAGATCCAAAGAAGTTGGCTTGCGAAAAGTTGTTGGAGCCACAAGAAACCATTTAATTTTACAATTCATTGGTGAGTCCGCTTTGATCAGCCTCATCAGTACTGCTTTTGCCTTGTTAATCGTTGAATTATTGCTCCCGGTGTTTAACCATGTGCTTGACCAGTCACTGACTTTAACCATTTTTACAAACGGACAAAATTTCCTGTCTTTGCTTTTACTTGCTTTAATTGTAGGTCTTATGGCCGGCAGTTATCCTGCATTCTACCTTTCAGCTTTCAGACCCATTAGGGTATTAAAAGGAACATTAAGAAAAGGTAATAAAAAATCAACCACACGTAATCTGCTGGTAATTGTGCAATTTACCATTTCAATTTTTCTGATCATTTGCACAGGGATTATTTATTACCAACTTACTTATCTGAGGCATAAAAAACTTGGATTTGACAAATCCCATATGGTAATCGTCCCCTTGCGTGGAGAAAGACTTTTAAAGAATGCTGAATACCTTAAATCTCAGTTCAAACAGCTTTCCATTGTTGAAAATTTAGCCACCTCCCGCTTTGTGCCTGGCAGAGATATGGATGGTACAGGTTATATTCCTGAAGGATATGATGATAATAATCCTGTCATCTTTTTTACCAATACTGTTGGTTTCGATTATTTGGAAACCATGCAAATGGAAATGGTTGAAGGCAGAGCATTTTCGAAGGAATATGCCACCGATAGTATGGCCATCATTGTCAATGAAACCCTGGTTAAAAAGATGGGATGGGATCAACCAATCGGTAAAAAAATTGTTGGCTTTGTTGACACAATTGAAGTTGAACGCCATGTAATTGGTGTTGTCAAAGATTTTCATTTCCGCTCCCTGCATGCTGTGGTGGAACCGACCGTTATGTTTATTACGCATAATAATGCCCGGAACCTCAATATCCGCTTAAAAGCAGGAAACTATGCGCAACAGATTGAAACACTCAGGGAAAAGTGGGAACAAATGGAAGGGGCACTTCCTTTTGATTATTATTTTCTAGACGAGGATTTTGACAGTCAATACCAGGCTGACCAACGCCTGGGCGAGTTGTTTATCTATTTTACGCTTATCGCTATTTTCATAGCATGCCTCGGTTTGTTTGGTCTCGCATCATACAATGCAGAGCAGCGAACACGTGAAATTGGAATCCGAAAAGTATTGGGATCTTCGGTGGAAGGAATCATCTTGTTACTCTCTCGGCAATTTTCATTGTGGATCGTTATTGCAAACATCATTGCATGGCCATTGGCCTGGTTATTTCTTAACCGGTGGCTGGCCAATTTTGCATACCGAATTCATTTAGCAAATTACTGGTATATTTTTATTCTGGCAGCTTTAATAACCTTGTTTATTGCGTATATCACGGTCGTTTATCAGGCGATAAAAGCGGCACTCGCCAATCCGGTTCAAGCGTTAAAGTATGAGTAACTAACATAAAGCCTATGAAAACATTAATGATTTTATTTGTCCTAATGATGTCAACCCCCCTTATTATCTTGGCACAGAATCATCAGGAGGTAGACCAATTATTGACTGATTGGCACAATGCTGCGGCTGTTGGCAATCAGGATGAATATTTTAATTACCTTGATGATAACAGCATATACATTGGAACCGATTCAACAGAGATCTGGACCAAAGATGCATTTTATGAATGGGCAACTCCGCACTTTGAAAAAGAAAAAACCTGGACTTTTGTTGCAACGCATCGGGACATTTATTTTTCAGATGATGGACTGGTCGCATGGTTTGATGAGTTGGTAGATTATGGATCAGGAACGCTTCGTGGCTCAGGAGTTTTGCAAAAGCGGGGCAATGAATGGAAGATTATGCAATATGTGTTGTCTTTACCGGTCCCCAATGATAAATATAAGGCGGTGATGGATGTAATATTGAAAAAAGAATAGAAAAGAGCCCGGTATTTCACAGAGATCCAATGACTATAACAACTCACGTGCATCTGTTGATTTTCAAAATATAGGATGCAGATCCATACTGTTACATTACTTGCTAAACTTCAGGTTTCAGCTATTCATTGTTTAGATTATAAAACCTTCGAATTTATAGTAATTTTTACCTTGAATAATTATGATCAGCAAACTAAACACAATCAGAAGAGTTATTTTTCGTCATAAATTTTCATCCATGATCAATATTGGCGGTTTGGCCATTGGACTGGCTGCTGCCATGCTAATTTTTCTCCATGTTTCAACCGAATTAAGTTATGATCGGCATTTTAAGGATTCATCCAATATATACCGCCTTGCTGTCAATGCCAGCATGTCCGGAAAAAGTTTCAGTGCTGCAGTAACCGGGGGACCCTTAGCTGCTATATTGCAGAGTGAATTACCCGAGGTTATTGATTTTACCCGAATTCGGGAAGGCCGCATGTCCTTATTGAAAATTGGTGAACGGAGTTTTTATGAAGAGAATATATTGTATGCAGATTCAGGATTCTTCAGGATTTTCTCATATAGCTTGCTGAGGGGTGATCCTGATCAGGCTTTGATCAATCCCAACTCAATTGTTCTAACGGAAATGATGGCTCAGAAAATCTTTGGTGATACCGATCCAATGGGGCAAACCATAAAATGGAACAATGAGCAAAACTTCATAGTAACTGGTATTTTAAAGGACTCTGGTGAAAAGTCGCATTTAAATTTTAACATGCTTGTCTCGTTTTCAACCCTTTATCAGAATGAGCGATTTAAAAGTCTTTTGCAATCCTTTTTTGCCTACACCACCCTTAATTATATAAAAGTCAGAACAGGAACTGATCAAATGATTCTGGAGGAGAAAATAGCCCGTGTGGTCAACAAATATATGGGTGATGGCTTATCGGAATATGGAGGTACCTATGAGGTTTTTTTACAGCCACTTACTCGCATTTATTTGCATTCTGACTTGCTTCATGAAATGAGAACATCAGGGAATGCATCACACGTTTACATATTTATCGTAGTGGCCATACTGATAATATTGATTGCCTCTATCAATTATATCAATCAAAGCACTGCATTGTCATCAATTCGTGCCAAAGAAGTAGGCATAAGAAAAGTTTTTGGGGCCAATCGGTTTATGCTTTTCAGGAAATTCATGCTTGAATCCATGTTTTTTGTTCTAATCAGCTTTTGTTTGGGCCTGATTTTGCTTTGGATTGCGCTTCCACTATACAATAACCTATCGGGTAACCATTATTCTATGGATGGCCTTCTCAACGTTCAGTCTGTTTTAGCGGGCCTCTTTTTCATCTGGTTAATAGCATTTTTAGCCGGTATTTATCCCGCATTTTATATATCCGGATTTAATCCTGAAAGAGCTTTGAAAGGATCCTTTTTGGTGCAGAAAGGAAAGCCGCTTCTTCGCAATATTACTGTTATCATTCAATTTGTTATTTCTATTTTTCTTATTGCTTCAACCCTTTTGATTCATAGGCAATTAAGTTATTTAACCAATAAAGATTTGGGTGTAAACATTGATGATATGATGGTGATCCCTTTGCGGAATACCGAATTGATGTCGCGTTATCAAACCTTAAAAGGAGAGATCAAAAATATACCTGGGGTAAAAGAAGTTACAGGATCATCAGCATATCTTGGAAATTTCCAGCAGCGAAGGGGGTTTTATCCTGAAGGTGGTACCATAAACGACATGGTTTTGACGCTTAATATGCAGGTTGATGATAATTATCTCGATGTTGTTGATGCTTCTATAACAGCTGGAAGGAACTTTTTTGACAACAGCATTGCAGATTCAAATGCAATTATTATCAATAAAGCCTACAAAGATTATCTGGGTTGGGATGACCCCCTGGGTAAATCCATTTTTATTCCGGGGAATTCTGAAACCAATGTCTATCAGCTGAAAATTGTTGGTGTAGTGGATGATTTTCATTATGCCTCGCTCCATGAGGAGGTGAAGCCTCTCATTATCATGAATGATGTTAAAAAAAGCAGATATATGATGGTAAAAATGAATGCTCAAAACCAGAAAAGTACTCTGGATGCATTGTCGGCCAAATGGAATGCTTTGAATCCTGATTACCCATTTGAATACTTCATGCAACAATCCATTTACGATAAAATGTATTCTAAGGAAATGAATATGGGAAAGATGTTTCTTTATTTTTCCATTTTGGCGATGTTCATTGCTTCCCTTGGCTTATTTGCTCTGGCATCGTTTACAGCAATGCGAAGAACTCGGGAAATTGGCATCCGGAAAGTACTGGGCTGCTCGGTAGATAAGATTTTGAGGATGATAACCTTTGACTTTATGAAGTTGATTGTTTTGGCTATTGTTATTGCTATACCCATAAGCTGGTTTCTTCTGGAAAAATGGCTTCAGGGGTTTGCTGTCAGAACATCAATTGATGGATGGATATTTTTGATCAGCAGCATTTTGGCAATCCTGATAGGTTGCTTAACAGTATTTATACATGCATTGAGAGCCGCGCAAACCAATCCGGTAAATGCACTGAAATATGAATAAACATGGTATTAGAAGCCAGATCAGCTTCATATTTTTCCGAACACATTTGTAACAATTCCGGTCAGCTGGCGTCATGTATTTAAAGCCTTTGTCAGTATATTTTGCACAGCAATAGGAAGTTATAAATTCCGGCATAAACTATGATATCAATGATGAGGGTTACTCATAAGAAAACAAAAACATAATTATACCATGAAGATTACAATGAATCCAAACGAACAGGTGGTGAAAGCAGGTGATAGTTCACTGCTTGATAATGGGAGTACTGTAAAAGGAAAATTGATCCTTACCACCCAGCGCATTTATTTTAAAGCCGAACCCAATGGCGTTGAACATAACGACGTGGAAATCTACCCAAAAGATATTCGTGACGTGTTCTTTTTCAAAGATCGTTTTTTATTTCCTCAGGGTCTGAGCATTATTACAAAGGATGATGCAGAAAAAAAATTTTTAATTAAAAAGCGGGAAGAGTGGAGTAAGATGATCGTAAAGATGTTTTAAGTGAAATAAAGGGTTATTGATCCAGCCATTGCTTGAAGGAAGTAACTTTCTCTCTTGCAACGATGGCATCAGCATCATTGCTGTGTTTAAGTTCTATTTTTAACCGGCTGTTGGAATATGTTATAATATCGTCTATGGCTTCCATCTGGATCAGATATTTACGGTTGATCCTGAAAAAGGATTTGGGATCGACAAGACTTTCCACCTGTTCAAGCGAATAGTCAATTACATAGTTATGGTTATCCGCTGTATTAAGAAAAGTAGCCTTCTCCAGGCTGTAGAAATAATATATTTCCTCCACCGGGACTGACTTGATGTGTTCCCCAATCTTGATTACAAAACGTTTTTTGTGTTGATTATTGAAATTGTTCAGTATCTGATCAAACAACTGGGCATATTTTTCCTGGCCGTGATCACCGAAGCTCAGCTTGAACTTATGAAAGGCACTTGATAGTTCATCAAAGTCAATGGGTTTGAGTAAATAGTCGACACTGTTTACCTTAAAAGCACGGATGGCATATTCATTATAGGCGGTTGTAAAAATGACAGGGCATTTAACTTCTGTTTTCTCAAAAATTTCAAATGACAATCCATCAGCTAATTGAATATCCATCAATACAAGGTCAGGATGAGCGTGATTCATAAACCATTCTACACTTTTTTTTACAGAATCCAATGTACCCTTTATATCTATTTGCGGATCGAAACGATGAACAAGATTTGCCAGGTGTTCAGCAGCAGGCTTTTCATCTTCTATGATCAATACTCTCATGTGATTCAATTTCTAATAATTGGAATATAGACAACGAAAGATCCATTTTTTTTCTCAGTTATCACTTTTTTGTTACTGAGAAAGTCATAGCGTTTTCTGAGGGTTTCAAGTCCAATACCACCCGAGTCAGGTATTGCGCTTCTGGGTTGAAGATTATTGGTCACCACAATATAATCCCTTTCAATACCGACTTTAATTTGAAGAGGATTTTCAGCTGAAACTTCATTGTGTTTAATGGCATTTTCAAGCAAAAGTTGTATGGATAGAGGCACAACCCGGATGGATTCATCCGGATTTAAATTGATCTCCACCTCAAGATTTTTGTCGTGCCTGATTTTTTGCAGGAAAATATAGTGTTTACAAAATGCTATTTCCTCCTTTAAGCTTACCAGCTCCGAATCTTTATGCTCCAAAACATATCGATAAACTTCAGACAATTGTTTTATAAACCGGGCTGCCTGGTCAGCATCCCTGTAAACCAATGTGGTAAGCGTATTCAAACTGTTGAATAAAAAGTGTGGATTCACCTGATTTTTGAGGGCATTGTATTGTAGGCGTATACTCTCTTTTTCAAGCCGTTCTTCATTAACTGCAGATTCACGCCATGAACGAAAAAATCCACTGGCAAAAAATATGGATGTAATTACAACTGTGATGGCCAGCTCAATGATCATCGTTAATAAGCCACGGCTGAACAATTGATGGATCGTCCAGTCAAAGACAACAACAAACCAAATATAATTGACGATAATGATATCGACAAGAGAAAAAATGAACATCGATCCAAGGCTCCAGCGCAAGGCTTTGTAAGGCTGTTTTATACCATCGATTTTGCGATGTACAAACCAACCGATGAATTGATTTCCCTTCCACAAAGTACCTCCGATAAAAAGACTGTATAATGACCCTATCCAAAATCTTTCCCAAATATTTGTAAGATCCATGCTGAATAAGAATGACACAGTATTGCCAATCAGAATAACAATCAATAAATCACGCAAATGTGAGAGTACAATACGGGTTTTGTTAAAGTTTTTCATTGCCTTTCAGAATTGGCCTATTATTCTTTTTCACCACAATATTTAGTGTAAAACATCTGGTTTCGTTCACCCCCCCAGGTGGGAGAAAGAACATTCTCTGGCAAATAGGTTTTAAATTTTTCAATGGCTGTTTCAAATAGAGGACAGGCAGCAGCGGGTCCTCCTCCAAAGGATTCTGGCGTATGTAATACATTTAACCCCAATAAATAATAAACTCTTGGATTATCAGGATTGATATCTTTGGCCATTTTTAATTCTTCATCAGCCTTTGCGGAATATGTCATGCCTCTGCCTGCCGGATCGATCTGGATTTTACCTTGATATAAAAGTGCCTGGAGAACAAATAATTCAGATTCATCAGGATAGATCAACAAAGCTTTATCAATAAAAGCCTGAGCTTTATCTAAAAAGGCATCTTTTTGATCATTTTGATCAGTCACAAAACTCATGTTGATATAACAAAGGGCAGCATAATAGAGTGGATGCCATTGATCGGATTCAGCATTGGCAATGCGTTCAAAATTGTTGGCCAGGTTTTGAAAATCTTGCACTGTTCGAGCCATTCTAAACGACTTTTTATGTTTGACCATGATCATCATATAACTGCTTTCGTCCTGCGCAGTTCCTATATTAACAATGAAAGCAAAAAGTAAAAAAAACATTAGATTTTTCATGATGTGTGTATTAATTAAAAGCTACTTAGAATTACCAAAATTATTCCAAAATCTATATCGAAACAAAAATTCCTAAAAACAAAAATCTTTTGGCACCGGGTTTAATGGCCATCGAATCATATTCACCTTGTTCATCAGGGTTAAGGCTAAAACGGTAACCAAATGTATGATCGGATCCCAGAACGTTGCTTACCGAACAATGAACAATGGTAAAATGATCCCAAAGGTGGGTCAGATAACTAAAGTTGAAACTCAGGTCATTGTATATTTTTGTCCGATCGGCTAAAAAATTGGGATTTGTCGGATTATAATAGGGTCGCCCGGAGGCAATTTTATATGTTAAACCTATTTGTGTGCTGATTTTGGGAACATAATTCTTAAAGACAACCGTCAGATTATGCTCCGATACAAATGTGGGTGTTGCCATCACCGGATAATCCTTATATTCCCGCCTGGAATCAATATAAGCATATGATATCCAATAATCAATGTTTCCATTTGAGTTGTCTCGCCAAAACAAGTCAATTCCTTTTGCATAACCTTTTCCCTTATTATTGTATGATTCAGGAACAGGCAGATAAAGACTATCATATTTAACAAGGTTTTTGTAGTCTTTAAAGTAGGCTTCAATCCGAAAGGTCTTCTTATTCTTCATAAGCTGGTAGTTGAGAATATAGTGAGCTGCTTTTTCAAATCGGAGATTATGGTTGTGAACCAGGTAAGTATTTTCAGGTGATTGGTAAAAAGTTCCCCATGCCAGGGAAACCTGGCTGTTTTTACCGGTTTTATATGCCAGGGAAAGACGAGGTGCTATGTTCCACCTTTCAAGCCATGTGGAGTATTCTACCCGGCTACCAAATCTTGCTGCAAAAGTGTGGGTCAATTTAACCTCGCTTTCAATGAATCCTGAGCTGATAAGGTCGTTCAAATCATTTTGAACCGGGTTTTCAAAACTATTGAAATCAAATTTCTGATTGAATTTTCTACCCCAGAGATCACCACCAAACTTGATTTTAAATTCTTCACTGATCAACCAATTGAGATTGTATCGGAATTCCAGATTATTGATCTCTTCTAATATGTGATCAGATGATATCTTTATATCATCGGTGTTATTGGTATAAGATATCCCGGCATTGGATATCAACTTCTCATTCATTATGTCGCGGTAAGTCGCATTAACATACAGATTATCATTTACAAGCTGCACTAGATGTTCCTTTGCAGGATCGGTATATGCAGGATAAAGTAAACTACTGGATTCTTTTCCATATTGAGAATAGATCTTGACCATCCCGTTTTTCCCGGTTTTTTGACGAAAGGCCATGGATCCACCAAATCCACCTGGTGCCGATTGCCAGTCGAATTGTTGCTTAATAAGACCGAAATAGGGAGCCAGATTAAAATAGTCAGTCGATAGTGAAAGAGAGGCTCTGTCCCATCGCTGAGTATGAGCTGCACCAAGCCCGACAGACATGAGTGAGAGGCTGGTAACAGTTTCAGGTGCCAGGTCATTGGTTTCCAGGACCAGTGCTGATGAAAGCGCCTGACCATATTCTGCGCTGTAGCCTCCCGAACTGAAGAGCATTCCTTTAAATAAGAAGGGTGAAAAACGGCCCCTGGCTGGTACATCAGGAACTGTTGAGCCATAAGGTTCATCCACAATCATCCCATCAATGAAGGTTCGGGTTTCATAGCTATCCCCTCCCCTGACAAATAATTTTCCTTCTTCTCCAACCGTTTGCGTTCCTGGCAAAGTATTGATCACAGATGGGATATCAGCAAGTCCACCTGCTGTTGTTACAATGTCAAGTGGTTTGAAAATCACCGCTTTTTTTTCATCACTGGCTTCAAAACTTCCTGCCGTGATTACAACTGCATCCAGTCGATTGCTGCTCTTCCGCATGATGAAATCAATCGAACCTATCGCAGTATCGAGATCAATCAGCTGTTCAATGGTTTTGAACCCGATAAAACTAACCACCATGGTTTGTTTGCCTGAAAGTTCGGTCTTAAAATGATATTTCCCGGTTTCATCTGATGAGGCTCCATCATAGGAAGATTTGAAATATACATTGACTCCTGTTAAGGGCTCATTATTGCTGTCGGTGACTTTTCCCTTTATGCTTATTTGGGCATACAAGCCTGAGTATAAAGCGATAAAAAAAAGCAGCAACAGAAGTTTCATTTTTATTAAATTTGAAGCAAAGGTGGGGAAAGGGTCAGGGCATCTAAAATTTTTCTCACCGAATTGTTGTTTTTCCTGGAAGAACCGTAAATATTGCAGATAAATCAATCATCCATACAACATATTGAACAATACAAATGTCATAAAAAGCAATACTTACTGACTCTTTGCTATTATTTCTCGCTTGTATCAACCACTATTGGAAAGTATTTAAGCGCCATTATATGTTTCACTTAATTCAATCAACCATGAATTTCAAATTAAAGCGTTCAATCAAACCTGAAAGGATCATTGTATTCTCTTTTCTGCTGCTGATTTTTGCCGGCTGTGCTAGCAAAGGATATGAATCAAAGACAGCCACAGACAAAAATGGATTTACTTATGAGTACATTACCAATGATCCTTATGAAGCCAGAATTTACACCCTCGACAACGGATTGAAAGTATATCTCAGCTACAATGCCGATGAGCCAAGGGTAAGCACTCTAATCGGTGTAAGAGCCGGTTCAACCTCAGATCCTGAAACAACTACCGGACTGGCTCACTATTTTGAGCACATGATGTTTAAGGGAACTGATGAGATCGGAACCCTGGATTGGGAAAAGGAATCGATTCTGCTTCAGCAGATTTCCGATCTTTTTGAAGAACACAGGGCCACTGATGATCCGGATACAAAAAGAGCGATTTATCATCAGATTGACAGTGTTTCGCAACTTGCTGCCGGATATGTTTCCGCCAATGAATATGATAAAATGGTCTCCAGCTTAGGTGCAAAACGCACAAATGCAGGAACATCATATGAATCAACGATTTATATGAATGACATCCCGTCCAATGAATTTGAAAAATGGTTGAAACTGGAAAGTGAACGGTTTCAAAATATAGTTTTAAGACTTTTCCACACGGAGTTGGAAACGGTTTATGAAGAATTTAACATGTACCAGGATTCCGATGGATCAAGAGCCAGCAATGAAATGATGGCTGCCCTCTTTCCCCATCATCCCTATGGACGAGATGTAATTGGATTACCAGAGCACCTGAAAAATCCAAGCATGGTTAATATTTATCAATTTGCTGATACCTGGTACCGCCCCAATAATATGGCCATCGCCATTGCCGGTGATATTGATCAGGATGAAGCCATCGTTTTGATCAAGAAATATTTTGATGTTTTGGAGCCAAATCCGGATTTGCCCAAGTTAAACCTTCCCCTTGAAGAGCCCATTACGGAACCTATTGTTAGGGAAGTGATTGGACCGGATGCTGAATCAATGAGTATGGCTTTTCGCTTTGATGGAGCCTATTCCCAGGATGATCATTTTGTTACCCTGATCGATATGATCCTCTCAAACAATCAGGCGGGATTAATTGACCTCGACCTGAATCAAAAACAAAAAGTATTGCGGGCAAGATCGTATTCCTATTTCATGAATGATTATGGAATGCATGTATTATCGGGCCAACCTCGTGAAGGTCAATCCCTGGAGGAGGTAAAAGATCTTTTACTTGGCGAAATTGAAAAAATTAAACAAGGTGAGTTTGACGACTGGTTGATTGAAGCGGTTGTCAATGATATGAGATTATCTCAGATCAGGTGGCAGGAAAGCAATTTTGGCAAGGCATATGGAATGATGAATATCTTTATGGCCAATCACCCTTATGAGGATGCATTAAAAGTACCTGATGAGCTTGAAAAGATTACCAAGGAGGAGTTGATGCAATTTGCACAAGAAAACTATACAAATAACTATGTGGTAGTTTATAAAAGAACCGGAGAAAACAAAGATTTGTACAAAGTAGAAAAACCGCAAATTACCCCGGTTGAAATTAACCGTGAAGAGCAGTCTGATTTTTATAAATCCTTTATGTCCGAAGAGTCGGACAAATTGCAACCAGTTTTTGTCGATTTCAAAAAGGAAATCTCAACAGATAAACTGTCATCCGGCATTGAAGTGAATTATATTAAAAATAAATCAAATGAGCTTTTTAACCTGCAATATATCATAGATATGGGTAAAAATCATGACCTCATGCTTCCCCTGGCTTTTGAATATTTACCATATCTCGGTACAGATCAGTATTCTGCTGAAGAGCTTCAAAAAGAATTTTTTAAATATGGTCTTTCAATGAGCGTTTTTGCCAGTGATGATCGCTGTTATGTTTACGTTAGCGGGCTTCAGAAATCATTTGATAAAGGAGTTGAATTACTGGAGCATGTACTGGCAAATGTTCAGCCAGACGAAACGGCGTATGGTGACTATATTGATGGAATTTTGAAAAAAAGGATGGATGCCAAATTGAATAAAGGCACTATTTTGTGGAGTGGATTATACAATTATGGTAAATATGGTGCTAAAAACCCGTTCACAAATATTCTGTCTGAAGAGGAATTGAGAGCTACCGATCCTGCTGAATTGACCAGTCTTATAAAGGATATTTACAGTTACAATCACCGGATGTTTTATTATGGCAGCGACGAATTATCCGATGTTATTCCTGTTCTTGAAAAATATCATCAAATTCCTGAAGAGCTTAAACCTTATCCGGAACCTATTCACTTTACAGAGCAACCCACTGATGATAATACGGTATATTTCGTGAATTATGATATGAGCCAGGTAAACATTGTATTATTGGCCAAAGGCCCGCGGTTTGACAAAAATTTGATACCTCCGGCAAGGATGTTTGGTGAATATTTTGGAAGTGGATTATCATCCATTGTATTTCAGGAAATCAGGGAGGCCAGGGGATTGGCTTATTCTGCATTTTCTTCTTTTTCGACACCCGCCAGGAAGAATGAATCTCATTTTCTTTATGGATTTGTTGGAACCCAGTCGGATAAACTGAAGGATGCAACCGATGCCTTGCTTGGACTCATGAATGATATGCCCCAGGCACAAAAACAGTTTGATCTTGCCAAAGAATCTATCATGAAACAGATTGAAACCGAGCGGATTATTAAAACCAATATTTTTTGGACGCTTCAGCGTAATCTGGACCGGGGATATGACTATGATATTCGTGAAGATGTTTATAATTATGTGAAAGATGTGGATATGGAAAAATTCAATCAATTTTTTGATCAGTATATCAAAGACAACAGTTATTCAATATTGATTTTGGGAAATAAAAATGAAGTTGATCAAAAAGTCTTGAACCAACTTGGAACTGTTAAAGAGCTGACCTTGGAAGAAATCTTTAATTATTAAAAAGCATTCATCCATGATATCAAAACCCGGTATGGTTAAATGCCGGGTATTATTTTGCCAGCCATCCCTCTGGATTCAGCAGGGTTTTTCCCTTCCAAATTTCAAAATGAAGTTCTGTTTTGAGGTCTTTTATATCAGTATAAATCTTCCCCAGGGTTTGTTTTGTCTCAATTTTTTGTCCTCGGGTTACATACACCTCTACCAGGTTTGAGTATACCGTTAGGTATTCACCATGGCGAATCATAACCACGTAATTATAATTGGGAATTGACATTACACGGGTCACTTCGCCTCCAAAAATAGCACGTGCTTCCATTCCCTCATCGGTGAGAATATCAATCCCATTGTTTTTTGTTTTCACCTGTTTTAAGACTGGATGAGGATGTTCACCAAAAGTACTTGAGATGATTCCCCGCTCTACTGGCCATGGTAAACCACCCTGATTTTGCAGAAAATTGGCCGACAATTCCATTTCATCGGGTGTCAGTGCAAAGGTACCGGTAGCTGTAGTGCCTGACTTTTCAGAGGCCAGCCTGATCTCTTCAGCTATGATCTTTTCAATTTCACTTTGCAGTTTTTTTGCCGCTTTTTCTTTTGCTTTTATGGTTGCTGCCAGTTCTTTTTCCTTTCTGCTAAGCGATTGATAGGCCCTATTTTGCTGATCGCGTTCCTGGTTGAGTTTGTCCCTCTCCTCCTCCTGTTTTGCTAACAAGGTAAACTTTTGATTTCTGAAAACTTCCAGTTCTTCGATGGTCAAACTGATTTCGTTTTGGGTTTGGGTGATCAGTTCAGCTTGTGTTTCCCGGTAAGCAGTGTATTGTTGAAAATATTTAATCCTGCGATAAGCCTGGTTAAAGTCATGGGATGAAAAAACAAACATAAGCCGATCGAAAGAATTCCGATTTTTATAGGCATAATAAATCATTTGGGCATACTCTTCTTTCAGGTTTAATAAGTCCCGTTTTAGATCAGCCAGGATTTCATTATTTAATTCAATTTGATGATTGGTCGTTCGAATTTCTTCATTGAGGTTATCAATAAGTCGCTCGCGGTCAGAAATTTGTTTCTTTAAAATAACCAATTGATTCAGCGTTGTCGTTTTGGTTTTTTTTGTTTCGTCGAGTAATTTTGAATTGTACTTTATTTCTTCCTCAATTTTTTTCTTGTTTTCCTGGAGTTTCGATTTTTCATCCTGTCCAAATAAATATAAAGGCGACATCAGCATTATGCTCATGCACAGAATCATTGGGACGAGTATGCTATTTGAGGGTCGGGCAGAACTCATGTTTTGCAGCATTAACGCTCAAAATTAGTGCATTATTGAATACGGGAATATTTGGATGAAATTTTAAACGGAAAGCGTTGTTTCTCATTGATTTTTAACCTTGAATAGTTCAGCTTTGCCTGAATAGGTGAATCTGATGTGATATCATAAACTACATGATTGGGAAAAAGTTGTTCTTCCAACATCTTGAATTCTGTATAAAGCGCATCAAGTTTGATACTTTCCTTTTTCACCTCTTTCACTTTCATGCTGGTAATTTTAAAAGTTTCAGGATTCAAATAGATATTTTGAATATAAATCCGCTCTTCATCGTCCTGATTCCGTACATATTTTTTGAGTTTTGCCCTTCCGGCAGTTACAAGGTGGTACTCTTTACTATCATAGCTGGCTCTAAACTTGCCATCCTCATAATAGGTCAGATCATTCCCGATCAGCAATGATTGAATGATATCAAAGTCGATATTGGTTCCAAGCATCCGGTTAACGGCTGAATAGTTCCCTATAAAGTACGTTTTATTGATCCGGTTGATGAACTTAACAGAATCTTCGGAAATTAATAGCCTTGCCATTTCTATTCCAAGTGCAGGGGATAATGAAACCCATATGGCTGAATCTTTGCGCATCCGCAACTGGCCACTAAATGAGGTGTTCTTTTTATCAATGATGAGGTCCAGATCATACTTGGCCGACAACCAATTATAGCTGAATTCGTTTTCCTTTAGTTTTTCAAATAAAAAATCAGCACCATATTCTTTGATGGGTTCTTTAATTATACTCCTTGATGATTTACAGGAGGTGATCAACAGCAACAAACCTGTTAAAAAGAAAATGTAAAATGGAGGCCAAAGACTCTGTTTTTTTAAGTGTTCCGACTTCATTGTATGATTTTGAACCGATGATTTCACCAATGAGGAATGAGGTTCATTTTTTTTATTCAAAGTAATTTTTTTCCCTGACCTTTTTATCTAAAAGGTCTGATCCTTCTCCTGCTTCCTGTGCTTGCTGCCATTTATGAATCGCTTCTTCTGTTCTGTTCAATTTCCACAATACATCTCCATAATGCTCCAGTATTACTGCATTGTCCAGAGCTCCATCTTCCAGGGCTTTTTCTATCCATATAAGGGCTTCTTCATAATACCCAAGTTTAAATAATACCCAACCATAGGTATCCATATTGGATGAACTGGGTTTTATTTCGGTAGCTTTTTTAGCCATTTGCGCTGCTCGTTCGAGGTTTTCACCACGCAACGACAAATAATAGGCGTAGTTGTTTAGCACATAATCGTTGTTAGGATCAATCTTTAAGGCATTATCGTATGCTTCATCCGACTTTTCGATATTTTTCAATTGATAGTATGAATCACCAAGATATGCATAAAACTGAGCCATGAGCGGATCATTGTTCACCACATAAAATAAGCCTTGCTCAAGAATGATAACAGCTTGCTCCCAATTTTTTTGCTGATAATGAACGCTTCCTGCAAATAAATAGGGTAACGGTTGTTCGGGAAACAATTCAATGGCTTTTTGACTCTCGGTTAATAAACTATCATTGTTTTGCAATTCAGCTTCTGTAAACAATAATTGCTCCCACACAATGTATTTACTGTTATCAAGTTCAATCACTTTTTTAAAGGCATCTCTGGCCTTTTCATATTGCTCATCCTGGTAAAGGAAATCGCCATACATTGAATAGGCTTTAGGATTGCTAGGGTGTGTTTCGACCAGCGCTTCGGATAGTTCAAAAGCTTCTTCTTTTAGATCTGAATAAATTTCATTGGCTGTGTAGTAACGGATTAGTACCTGTATTTTTGAATCAATATCGAGATTTTTATTCAAAAAGCCAGCTTTTAAATGTTCAAAGGCCTTTTTATTTTCACCTTGTTTTTTGTAGAAATCAGCCAGTGAAATATCTATATACGGATTATCGGGATCAATTTCTTTAACTTTTTGATAAGCTGCAAGAGCCTCTTCGTTCATCCCCTCAGAAACATATAATTCGGCCAAAATAGAATAATATTTACTTTCATTGGGAAAAGCTTCAATCAGTTTTTGAATTTCTGCCGCTGCCTTATCTACCTTGCCTTCCTGCAAATAAATACCATGCTTTTTCATGATGAGGTCTTCACTGATTCCAGCCTTTTCTTCCAATTCACTATAGACGCGCAAAGCTTCATCAGGTTGGTCATTGTATAGATAAGCAAGCGCCAGATTATCGTAATATTCTGGAAACCCGGGCTTCAGTTCAAGAATACGAGCATAAATTTTTATGGATGCCTTATAATTTTCCTGGGCTTGCAATAAGCTGGCATAAAGCATCAGGTAATATACATTGTTCGGTTCAATCTGAGTGGCCTGATCCAGGTAATGTGAGGCAACATCAAACTCTTTTCGGTTGATATGGATTTTTGCCAGTTCAAACATGGAAGCTGCATCTTGTGGATTGATTGTCAGACACTGTTCGAATAGTTTTCTGGCTTCTTCAACGTTACCAAGGATCTTGGCTTTATTGGCCTCTATGAATACACTGCTGTTGTCAGAAAATTCCTCATTGGATATTTTTTGAGCAGTATCCTTTTGAGCCTGTTCTGTCGATTTACAGCCCACCATCAGAAGAATCACAGCGATGATAAATATTTGGTTTGTAATTTTAAGCATAGTTAAATTTCTGGTCTTTTATTTGGTTCCGGTACTTCCGAATCCGCCGGCACCCCTGCTGGAATCTTCCAGTTTTTCAACCTCAATCCAGGTGGCTGATTCATGGCGGGCAACGATCATTTGTGCAATACGATCACCATCATTTACAACAAATTCATCATTGGACATGTTCGCCATTATTATTTTTATTTCACCCCGATAGTCTGCATCAATGGTTCCAGGGGAATTCAAGAGGGTTATTCCTTTCTTTATGGCCAGGCCGCTTCGGGGTCTTATCTGGGCCTCAAATCCAATTGGCAATTCAATAAACAAGCCAGTAGGAATCAAATGTCTCTCCAGGGGTTTGAATATAATGGGTCCATCCAGATTTGCCCGTAAGTCCATACCTGCTGACGCAGGCGTTTCATAGGAGGGCAGTGGATGCTTAGAATGGTTGACTATCTTTACTTTCATCGGAGGTTCCATTGTGTTTTATGAAACGCAAAAGTAAATAAAAAAGTCCGCCTGCATCGTTAATTCCTGTTAAATACAATTGTTGTCGAGGGAGTTACCGGCGGTCACCAACAGTTTTGAAGTTATTGCGTTCCAAAATAAAAGTAATCACAGCAAAGGAAATGAAAAGCAGGGTGGCAGAGACGTATTTTATTGCTCCGGAATCCGGGACGAAATAACTAAAAACAAAATAAATAACAATTGTTAAAGCAAAATATAGCCCAATCCTTTTCATATCATAGGGGACAGTATAAAATTTCCTGCCGATTAACCACGAAACGACCATCATCAATAGATAACATAAAAAATGACCCCATGCGGCACCAAGGTAACTATACCTTGGGACCAGCACTATATTTGCCAGTATTGTAATGACAGATCCGCCAATGGCGATGTAGGCACCGTATTTTGTAAGGTCATTCAATTTGTACCAAATAGAGAGGTTATAAAAAATCCCCTGGAAAAGGTAGGAAAACAAAATCAGTGGCACGATAAACAGTCCTTCACGATAGTTCTTTCCAATGAGATATTGCACGACATCCATAAACAGGATAACCCCGAGAAAAATAAAAAAACAGAAGATGATGAAATATTTCATTACATCTGCATAAATCTTTTTTGCATTCAAATCCTTTGATTGTGCAAAAAAGAAGGGCTCAGCAGCATATCTGAACATTTGAATAAATATTACCATTAATACAGCCAGCTTGTAACTGGCGCCATAAATGCCAAGCTGCGACAGGATATATTGATTTGGATCCTTAACACCAGCCGGAATGGTAGCAAGATATTTAAAGATGATCTTATCTGCTTGTTCGTTGATCATCCCGGCAATTCCAACGACCAGAAGCGGAAATGTATATTTTAACATTTTTCTGATCAACTGAGTGTCGAATATCATTTTGGTTTTTAGCAGCTGCGGTAGCAAAATCATTACACCCAATGTGCTGGCAATCAGGTTTGAAATCAGGATATAAGTAACCTTCATGTCGGGCTGATAAAAAATAAGCCACATCGAGTCTGGATTTTTTGCATAGATCAAATCACACAGTAAAATAAAATAGATGTTGAGCAAGACATTCACCCCGACAATAACAATCTTAATAATGGAGAATCTGAAGGCTTTGTTTTGTTTGCGTAAATAGGCAAATTGTATTGCGGTAAAGGCATCAATGGCGACGATACCGGCGGCTAGCAATATATAAGATGAATGATTCGGGTATTCCAGTGAAACAGAAATAGGCTGAATAAAAACCCAAATAAGAATGAAGAATAAAAATGACGTACTAAAAATACTTATTAATGAAGTAGAGAAGACTTTTGTCGGATCTTTCTCTTTTTCAGCATATCTGAAAAATGTTGTTTCCATTCCATACAGTAATATCACAAAAAATGTAGCCATATAGGCATACAATTCTGTGACAACTCCATATTCGCTTTCAAGCATTAAGCGAGTATAGAATGGCACCAGGAGAAAGTTAAGCAAACGGGGAATGATGGTTGCCATTCCGTAAACTGCGGTTTGTCCGGCCAGTTGTTTTAGCGGATTCAAATTCTAGTTTTTTCTTTGAAGCAAATGTATGTAAATTGTTTAATAACGCTTGAATCTCTGGGAAAGTCTTTCAATAATCTGGTGCGCTCATCAGAACTGTTGACATTGGTTGATGAAATCCTTACTTTCGCTTAACAAACTAAATTACCCTTTTATATGAAATCACATTTACTTTTTCTGTTAGCAATTATATCAGGGCTGGTCTCCCTCTCGCAAACCTATCTTGATCCGGAAGATAATCTTGAAATTGAAAGCAATTCATGGATCATTTTTAATCCCGGGACATACAATCTGGCGGATCCGGGAAATGATGGATTAATCCAAATCAATGGAAAAAATAATATCATTTTGGATGGTTCAAACGTGAATCTTCAGGGAAGTAACTACGAAGGGAAGGCCATTATTATTAATAACTCGAGTTATGTAGAGATTAAAAATTTTGAGGGCGTCAGCCACTATTTTTATGCAGTTTACATTATCAATTCCGACCATATCAACATCAACGGAAATAATTTTTCCTACAACAGGGTAGACTCCACTGGCTGGATATCCATATGGACGAATTATCAGCAAGCGCTTGGTGGAGGGGTAATGATGTACCAAACCCAGTTTGCCAATGTCAATGACAATGTGATGAAATATCAGAATGATGGGGTGGCCCTCTATCATTGTGATAGTATCGTCGTTCAAAACAACGACTTTGAATGGAATACTTCTTATGGTATAAGAATGTACTTTACGGATGATTGCGATATTCAGAATAATGTGGCTGCGCATATTAACCGGCCTTACACCAATCCCAGTGATTGTGCAGCCATTCTGCTCATTGTATCAAATAATAATTATGTCGTTGGCAATGATTTTTCATATTCGGGTGATGGTATTTTCCTGGGTCAATTTCAATATTCTCAGATACTGAACAATAACTACTTTGCATACAACGAATGTTCCTATTCACCCCACAATGCCATTGAAGCCACCTTTGCAGATGGAAATACTTTTGAATATAACAATTGTAATTACAGTCATTATGGATTATGGCTCGGATATTCCTACAACAGTATTGTCAGAAATAATGAGATTATTGGAAATCAATACGCAGGAATTGCCATCGACAGGGGATACAATAACCAGGTTTACGAAAATGAAATCAGTGCAAATCCTACAGGTATTGAACTTTGGGAAGGAGACGGAATTGCTCCCTATCAAAACCAAAATTCTGGTGATTATTATATCCATGATAATTTAATAGCGGGAAATACCCTGGCCATTTCATTAATAGATACCGAGCATGCGGTTATGCATGATAATAATTTTCTGAATAACAGGAGTGGTGTTTATATAGAAGGCGATGCAATACATGATACCATTACAGAGAATATATTTGACCGAACAGCCATGTTTCATATGGACAACCAGTCAGTTGAAATGATCTATGCACCGGATAATGATTTTGTTATTGACGATGAAACTCTGATCGGTTGTAAAATTAATGGAGATATTAATTGGCAGCCTTATATTCCAGGTGACCCCGTTCATTATCAAACGGAATTTCCTGTTGATATGGCTGAACCAGAAGCCGTTTGGTATGCTTACCCGGAGGCTTGCTGGGGGTATGGTCTTTCTGAAGCTACTACAGTAGAATGGGATACGGAAAACAAGCTTTTCGGAGATGCTTCGGTTCATGTTTCAACCGGTAATGGCTGGGACCTTGGTGTGATGTATCGCCCGGATGGCGATTCCCTGGCTTCATGGAGTTTTACGGATCAGGATACCCTGGTATTTTGGCTGAAATCAATTAATAACACCGGTTATGGTTTTCAGTATTGTCATGTTACGCTTGGCAATCAATGTGGTGGATATTTTAAATATACCGCTTCTGCCATTACGATTTTAAATCCGACAATCGGCTCATGGCAACAAATTAAAATGGTTTTATCGGGGGTTTCTCCCTGGTCAAGGTCAGCTTATGGAGATATTTCTTTATCTGAAATCTCTTTTATCGAAATTCATGCAGATACCTGGGAATATGGTTTTGAATTGTGGATTGATGGCGTCCGTTTTGATGGCATCTTTACAGATGCAAGCGAATTCTCAACAATGGATCATTTTGGAATTATGGATATGTATCCGAATCCAGCCTCCAACCAAATGGTAATTACTTACAGGATCCCTGCTGATGGTGAGGTAGTGCTTCAATTGATGAATGGCAGGGGATGGGTTAAAGAAATCCCAATTGAACAATGGATGAAAAACGACCTTTACAACTATAACCTGGATATACAATCGTTGGAACCAGGATTGTATTTCTTGCAATTAAAGTGGCAGGAACATACAGATACAAAAAAAATAATCATACATTAATACAGTTACTGATGGGAAAGGAAATAGAGCGAAAATTTCTGGTTACAAATCATGCATATCGCCATTTAGATAAAGGAAAATTGTATCGGCAAGGATTTTTAAGTGTTGAGCCCGAGCGGGTGATACGAATACGTGCTGTTGAAAAAAAAGCTACGCTGACCATCAAGGCAATGGGGAAAGGGATCACCCGTGATGAATATGAGTACGAAATTCCCTTTTCCGATGCCAGGGATTTGTTGGCAAATGTCTGTATTCAACCCCTTATTGAGAAAATCAGGTACTGTGTTCAGGTTGGAACATTGACCTGGGAGGTGGATGAGTTTTTGGGCGAAAACAGGGGTCTCATTATCGCAGAGGTTGAAATCGAGAATGAATCTGATCCGCTGGATGTGCCTGATTGGGTAGGTGAAGAGGTTACCCACGATTTGCGATATTATAATAACCATTTGGTCAAGAATCCCTATAAAAACTGGGGGTAAATAAACCTTCATGGTTAAATAAATGTTAAGCATAAAGTTATCTTAATCAATTTATTATTGGTTTGTTTACATCACAAAATGATAAGATTAATATTAATTTTGGGAATTGAATTACTTGTTGGGTTTGGGTTTGCACAAGAGCAAAATTTCATTGTACGTGAAAATGCCATTTGGAGCACCCTCGAGATACATTGTTTACCCATTGGAAATAATTATTCTACCTACCATATCAAATTTGAAGGAGATAGTGTTGTCAACGGCGTGAGCTATCACAAAACCTTGCGTTGCAATGATGAAAATCAGCTGAATTGGTTTTTTTATGGCTTGATCAGAGAAGATGATCAGAACCGTGTGTATTATATGCCCATTGGTTATCCAGAAGGTTTGATTTACAGTTATGGGGTTTCACTAAACGATACGTTGCAAGCAGTAAATTCCTATTTAAATGCCCTTGATACCTTAAACTTTGTTGTTACCGGAATTGACTCTATTCTGATGCTGGATGGATTTCGGAAGCGGATTACTCTTAACGAATATATCAATAACAAAGAAGAAGTATGGATTGAAGGAGTTGGTAGTTTTTACGGTATATTGAACAGTTGCAATAATGCATATGGCGGTGTTTGCGGAGGATATGAATCCTTGTGTTATCAAGAAAATAATGTATTGGTTTATCAGCAACCTTCCTATAGCACCTGTCATTATTCTGCATTGGTTAATATTGATGAGGTTATATCGAACAATGTCCATCTTTTCCCAAATCCGGCATCGGGTCAAATTAACATTGTCATCAACAAAGTTTCATTATTAGAAGAGAATCTCAAAGTGGAACTATTTTCCCTTGATGGCAAAAAAATCATGGAAAAAGATCTTCAAAAGTTTAAAAATATTTTATATTTGTCCGAGGTAAATCAAGGTGCTTACATTTTTAAAATTACTGGTTCACAATTTGATTTTCCTGTTTATAAGATAATAGTTGATTAATTTTTTCATAATTCGATTCTTTTGGGTTTGGCGGGGTCCGCATCTGCGGATCCCGTTTTTTTTAACGCTGAATGATTCTTTTAATTAGATTTATACCTTTAACCTCAAATATTTATTAAAAAGATAAAATGGCTGCGATTAATTACACGGATAAAATTGCATTCTATTCAGCATTGCTTGAAAAAGAAACCCGCAAGAGCAAAATCCTATCTTATTTAAGACTATCAATATTTATACTTTCTGCGCTTGCTATTTATTTCGTTGCTGTTCATGGAGAGGTTTTATTTCTGTTCCTGGTCCTGTTATTATCAGTTTTTATCTTTTTAATTGTTGTTCGCCAACATGGACAAATCATTAAAAACATAAAACTCCTGGAAGCTTATCTCAAGCTGAATGATGATGAATTAAAAGCCATCCAGGGTGATTGTTCAAATTTTCATGATGGAGAAGGATTTCAAGAAGAAGAACATCCATTTGCTTTTGATATTGATCTATTTGGCAAAGGGTCTCTTTTTCAGTTTCTAAACAGAACTGTTACACGAATTGGAAGAGAACGATTGGCATATAAACTGCAGAATCCAAAAACAGATAAAGAGGAGATCATAGAATTACAAACAAGGATAAAAGGATTGACAGATTTACCGGAGTGGCGGCAAAAATTCCAGGCAACTGGAATGGCTCATCAGGAAGGTGATCAGGACACCGAAAGAATATTGGAATGGGTTGCTCTAAAACCCCTTTTTCAAGGTACAATTTTTATTGTATTGTCTGCTCTAACACCGATATTTACAATTTTACTGACTTTTTTCGTTATCGAAAATATAATTACCGAACAAATTTTTATCCTTTATTTGATGTTGCCCTGGATGTATACTGGATTCTATATTAAGCGCACCAATACACGACACTCTCTGGTTTCAAAAACCGACAATATGCTGGTAAAATATAGTATGCTTTTAAAAACCATTGATGAATTGAAAACCGAATCCATTGGGAAGGTCGTTCTGAAAAATTATGAGATGAGTCCGGAGAAGGCTGGAAAAGAATTGAAGGCTTTATCTTCTATTCTTAATGCCCTCGACAACAGAATTAATCCTGTAGCATGGGCTTTATTGAATGCTGTTTTCCTATGGGATATTTTACAAATGATTCGACTGGAGCGTTGGCAGAAAAAAAATAAGGAGCAGATTAAAATATGGTTTGATTTGATTTCGGAAACAGATGCATTGATAAGTTTTGCTAACTTTGGGTGTAATCACCCGTTAGCCACAATTCCGGCATTTGCCAGTGGGGATGAAGTTATAAAAGCAAAGGAACTTGGACATCCACTCATCGATAACTCAGTTCGAGTTAACAATGATGTTGATATTAAGAAGGGTGAATTTGTGCTTGTTACAGGAGCCAATATGGCTGGAAAAAGTACGTATCTGAGAACAATTGCTGCTAATTTGGTTTTAGCCATGTGCGGCAGCGTTGTTATGGCCAGAGAGTTTCGGTTTAAGCCTATTCAGTTATATACGAGTATCCGAACACAGGATTCCTTGCAGAAAAATGAATCATATTTTTATGCTGAACTCAAGAGATTAAAAGCCATTATTGATGAACTTAAGAAAGGCACGGAACTTTTTATCATTCTCGATGAAATTCTAAAAGGCACAAACTCCAAAGATAAACATAGCGGATCAGAGGCTTTGTTGAAACAATTGATTCACTTAAAAACCAGTGGGATTGTTGCAACACATGATGTCATGCTGGGTGAATTGGAAAAGACTTTTCCAGATCACATCCATAATCTTTGTTTTGAAGTAGATATTTCAAAAAACCGTCTTTACTTTGATTATAAAATTAAAAAAGGTGTATCCCAGAATATGAATGCTACAATTTTAATGCGACAAATGGGAATCACAATTTAAAAATTACGCAGTCTGAAATGGTTTTGAAAGGTTGTCCTCAGAATCAGAGTAGGCAGGCAAATTAATCAGAAAAGTCGTTCCTGTTTGATTTGATTCAAAATCTATAGTACCACCTGCATTATTGATAATGTTTTTTACCAGTGCCAAACCCAAACCAGTGCCACCGGATTTAGTGGTAAAATTAGGATAAAATACCTTATCCTTTTGGTCACCAGGAATACCTGACCCATTGTCAGAAAATTGAATGATATGATGGTTTTCATCACTAAATACTTTGATCCTAATCAGGCCCTGATGATCGTCAATTATTGCCTGAAGAGAGTTCTTTATGAGGTTATTAAATACCCTTAAAAACTGTTCTTTATCCCCAAGGATATAGTGCTTGTTCTCATATTGGCATTCAAATCTAACTTCTGTAGTGTTTTTAAATATACCTATGGCATTATCAATAATTTTGGTTAGTTCTATTTTGGTAAAATTTGATTTGGGCATATTGGCAAAATCTGAAAATGCTGAAGCAATCACTGAAAGAGAATCAATTTGCTCAACGATGGTCTGCGTGAAACGGTGTAACCTTTGATCCCAATCGGATAATTTCTCATCCCACGCCTTCTCCAGATATTGGACACTTAACTTCATGGGGGTCAATGGGTTTTTTATTTCATGGGCAATTTGCTTTGCCATTTCCCGCCATGCACTTTCCCGTTCTGACCTGGCTAGAAGTTCTGCGCTTTTTGCCAACTCATCCACCATTCGGTTATACTCTTCAACAAGGCTCCCAATCTCATCATCTTTTTTCCAATCAATCTTTTGTTCGGTCTCACCGAGTTTCAATGTACTAAGTTTACCCTTAAGCAATTGAAGGGGTTTGGAAATATAGTTTGATACAAACAAAGCGATGTAGATAGCTATTGCAATCAATATAATGTAGATATTCAAAAAGCCTACCAAAAACGTGGATATTTCATTTGTCAATTCATCTTGTTTGGCAAAATAGGGGAGATTGATATACGCAATCAGTTCATTGTTTACATTGCGAAGGGGTAGATATGCCGATAAAAAGGGATATTCGCCGATGGCTTCATGATGAATATATAACGACTTTTTTATGTCGTGCAGATAGAGGTAGGCCTGTGCATTCATCTTTGTAGATATGAGACCCCGGTTAAAAATCTCTGCACGGGAAGTAGCCAACAAGGTGCCTTTCGCATCGTATAAATTGATATCTGTAAAAAACACCATGGAGAATTTATACAAAAGATCAGATAAATACATCTCCATTTCTGGTGGAAGAGATTCTTCCTCTGCAAGTTTATGTTCTAATTCAACCAGCACAGAATGTGCTTTTTCACTTAATATCGAGTGGTTTTTATTATTGTTTAATGAAACTATGAAAATAGAAGACCCAACACCAACAAGAAAAAAGGATGCTACAATTAATATGGTGATAGAAAATTGCAAGCGCTGTCTAAAACCCAGTTTTGAAAGCCTGAATTGAATACGGCCTTTAAGGATTAAGTATACCAGGTAAACCAGTAAGCCATAGAATATGGAAATATATGAAAATGGAGCTGTAATTTCCAATAATCCAGGCTTTTTGATTGAAATGATTAACGCAGCGTTTGTATCAACTGGTAAGAAATAGTGATTGAATCCATTATAATCGAAAAATTTGGGTTGATCATAGTCACTGATATAATTCTCAAGATTCATGGAATAAAAGTACTTACCCAATCGAAAGAAAAGTTCATTGTTTTCATATCGGGCATAGGAGTATTCTGACCAGTTAATCTCATTTTCTCCCTCAAAGTCTTTTAAAAGTTCAGGATATCCCAATCCTTTTGGAACGGATTTAGAGTAGAATTCTACGTAAATAGAGAGGCTGTCATTTTTGAATGGGAAATGAATTTGACCCAGGTAATAGTCGTCGTTAAGCTCTTCATCTATAAAGTAGAAATTCGGGCTATTGGTTTGCTTACCATAATTATCGATGATATCTGCAAAATAGTAATCACAGTTTATTGTGATATCATCGGGTCTGATATTCAGGGTTCTTGCAGAGTCACAAATGGTGACCAATATCTCAAATTTTGACCAGTAGTTAGAATAATAGTTTTGAACAATATAATCTGTTGCGGTTTCCAGTTGTTCAATTTCAGGAAAAGGATACATCTGCATCAAATTCGAAAGTGTTGAATCAGATTTGATCTTTTCAACACTCTCTGCGAATTTATATTCTGCAATTGGATCCCTTTGTTCTATTAGGTTCTGGGCAATGGCCTGTCGTATTTCTTTTTCTCTTTTATAATTGCTCTGATATAAGATATAGGTGGTAAAAACAGAAAATAATAAGATGAAAACAAGCGCATTTCCAAAGTTGAATTGGTGAGGATTTCGCTTACGAAGCCAAAGAAAAATCAATAAATAAAGGAAAAGAAAAATGATATTAATCTCATCACAACCAATCACCCATTTGCAATAACTATAAAATGATACAGATACAGCAACAATTACTGCAAAATAGTGGTTATTTGATTTGGTCAGGCTTGCAGAAAATACCAAAAGGTTGTAGGAGAAGAATACAAATATCAGGATCATTACGCCGAAGCAAACAAAGCCCAGAACACTGTAAATATCAATACTTGAAATATCATTCAGATTGAAAGATATTCCTGAGTTAAATACAAGTGATTCAAGGTTTTGAATCATTATGCGATACATTACAAATGTAATGATCAGAGCCATGAACACAAAGAGATATTGTTTAGTTACTGATAACTTTAATTTGTTCAAAGCTATCTGAAGGGTGTTATGGACATTGAGCGCAATGGCAAAAAGAGCAATCAAATGAAGAAGCAGATCACCCAGGGAAGGTGCCCAGTATGAACTTGCGAAAAATTCAGGTGAAAATAGAGGTGAGGTAAAAAGGGCGTCGGGTACATGAAAATAAAAAATTATCAGCCGGAGGATAATTACATCAATGGTGAATCCCAGTAAAATTAGAATATTCCGCTTAGATGTTTGGAACAATTGATGATAAGCATGATAGATTGCTCCAATGAGAAAAATGTAAGCTAAAAAATAGAACAATGTTAAAAGAAAAAGCTCTCCATCTGTGAATTTCAGATATTCCGGAAACTTAAGAGAAAATAGATATTCCTTTTCAGAATTAAAGATAACGTTGTCTCCAGGCTTTTCAGAAAATTTGATCTTTGAAGGGACTTTCAAAAACTCTGCAAAATCACTTTTCAGATATTGATTTTCATAGGTATATTCATGTTTTATGGGAATCAATCCGAGGAGTTTTAAATCTCCTGAATTGAGTTGTCGAAGATCATAATATCCATTGGAAAGAAAATTTAAGCGTTTTCGAAATTGATTTATGGGATATTGATCAAAAACCGGAATTTGATTACTTGACCAATAGATTAAACTATCCGATTTATAAATAAGGTAGGTTGCAGGTGTTTTGGTTAATCCCGAAGATTCAATTTTTAAGTGAATCGAATCATGATTTTGCGTTTGATCAAGAAGATCATTTAATTCATATAAAATGTTGTCGGTTTTTTTTTCCTCTGATATGAGTCTGGATTGAATCCGGGATTGAATCAAAGCATCATTGAATTGAATTTGCTTAACCAAACTAACGACTGCAATGCCCAGGATGAAGAAAAGAGCAAAAAATAGGTAAATTGATACTTTCTTATTAATAAGCAAGAAGCTAAACATTTACAAACGCATAAAAAACTACAAATCAAATAACAAAAATGGATTTAAATAAAGGCATTTAAGCAGCAAACGGCTCCCAGGTATACATCCAGGTTGTTTTGTGCTTAAAGTTTCCCATGGGGCCTAAAATTAGCCTTTTTTCGGCTTTAAAATATATATCTGACTTGAATAGTTAGATTTTTTTAAAAATGCCTTTAAATTTGATCGAAACCCATTATAAAACGCTTTGAAATAATTTGTTTTGCCATGTAGGTAATTCTCACTTAAAATACTTACATAAAAAGAATCAAAATACATGGGTAACATCTTGATCATTTCAAATCCTAATTCATTGAACAACCGATTTACATCTTTCTGACCAAAATGATAAATGTGCCTTGGTAGGTCATACGCTGCCCAGTGCTTTCCATATATTTGAGCGTCCAATGAATCGGGATTGGGTAAAGCTACAATCAACGTGCCGTTTTCATTAAGAATTTTTCTAATACCCAAAATCGTTTCTTTCAGACGATATACATGTTCTAAAACATGCCACATGGTGACAACATCGAATTGATTCGTTTGATAGTTTGCAGCATTAAACGATGAAAGGATAGACAATTTAAATTTGTCCTGGGCTTGTTTTCTGGCAACCTGATTTGGTTCAACTCCCTGTATTTGGTACCCCAATAGATTGAGTGAATGCATAAACTCTCCTGTGCCACAACCTATGTCAAGAGCATTCTGCCCTTTTGCGTGTCGATTGACAATAGAAGATTTTTGACGGATTGTAAACCTTCTTATGGTACTGTATAAATTGGATGTCAAACTTTTTTTCTCCGTATTGTGGCTCAGGTATTCGGGCGACTCATAATATTTAGCTGCTGCTGTTTCTTCAGGACGTGGATTGGTAAACCTAAATTGACAGTTTTGGCATTGATCGATTTTAAATCTTTCTTTTGATAAAAAGTAATCTTTAGAATCCAGGTACTGTTGAAGGTTTTCACTTTCGCAAACCGGACATGTATGAAGTTGTTCCATGGTGCAATGTTTCACGTGAAACACTATGATTATCTGCCTAAAAACACTGTAAGAACAGAAATATCGGATGGTGAAACACCTGAAATTCTGGATGCTTGTCCCAATGTCGAAGGCTTAATTTTTGAAAGTTTTTCCCTGGCCTCGAAGGATAGGGATTTTAAATTAAAATAATCAAAATCATCGCGTAATTTAAGATCTTCCAGTTTCCCAAGTTTTCCTGCTATTTCGACTTCTTTGTCGATGTAGCCACCATATTTGATTTTTATTTCAGACTCTTCGAGACATTCGTCAATTATTTCCTTGTCCTTTTTGGATATAAATTGAGAAAGACCTTCTATTCTATCAACGAGGTCTTTTATTGAAATCTGAGGTCTGAGTACCAAATTAGCGATTTTAATTTTTTGAGATATGGGAGGTGTTCCTTTTGCTAACAGGAGGTTTTCAACAACTTTCGGCTCCACACTAACCGTGTTCAGATAATGTAAAATTTCGTCAGTTACTTTCTTTTTCTGTTTTACCCTAATGTACCGGTCTTTTGAGGCTAAACCAATTTTGTAACTTTTTTCAGTTAATCTCAGATCTGCGTTGTTCTGACGCAATAAAATCCTGTACTCCGCTCTTGATGTGAACATTCGGTAGGGTTCATCCACGCCTTTGGTAATTAAATCATCAATCAGAACACCAATATATGCTTCAGACCTGGAAAGGGTAAATTCGGGTAGGTTTTGTGTATTGCAATGCGCATTAATACCTGCTATGATTCCCTGAGCAGCAGCTTCCTCGTACCCTGTCGTTCCATTAATTTGGCCTGCAAAAAATAAATTTTCTACCAGTTTGGTTTCCAATGTATTTTTTAACTGGATGGGTGGAAAGTAATCGTATTCAATGGCGTAACCAGGTCTGAATATTTTTGCATTTTGAAAACCGTCTATTTTACGAAGCGCTCTAAACTGAACTTCCTCTGGAAGGGAGGATGAAAATCCATTGATGTAATATTCAATGGTATTCCAGCCTTCTGGTTCAATAAATAGCTGATGACTTGTTTTGTCGGCAAAACGGTCAATTTTATCCTCAATGGATGGACAGTATCGGGGGCCGATTCCACCAATTCTACCTGTGAACATGGGAGAAAATTCAAAACCAGTTCGAAGTTCATCATGCACGACCTCGCTTGTATAGGCCAGGTAACAACTTCTCTGTTTTTTGAGAAGAGGGGTGTTGGTAAAACTGAATTTAGCAGGTGTTTCATCGCCAGGTTGTTCTTCCAGCTTTGAAAAATCAATGGTTCTTCCATCCACCCTCACAGGAGTACCCGTTTTCATTCTGGCTGATTCGAATCCCATTCTGTTGAGGTCTTCCGTCAATCCGGTTGAAGCCCTCTCCCCTATTCTGCCACCGCCAAATTGTTTGGTACCTATATGAATGGTTCCATTCAAGAAAGTACCATTGGTGAGCACTACAGATTTTGAAAAGATGGTATGACCCATGGATGTTTTGACTCCCTTAATTTTCCCATTTTCTGTCACAATCCCTACAACCATATCCTGCCAAAAATCCAGATTTGATGTATTCTCGAGCATTTGACGCCATTCCATAGAAAATAACATACGGTCACTCTGGGCTCGGGGGCTCCACATTGCCGGGCCTTTAGATTTATTGAGCATCCGAAACTGGATCATTGTTTTATCCGTTACAATACCGGAATATCCACCCAGGGCATCAATTTCGCGCACGATTTGTCCCTTTGCAATACCACCCATTGCTGGATTGCATGACATTTGCGCAATATTGGCCATATTCATGGTTATCAATAAAACGGAGGATCCCAGATTGGCTGCCGCTGCTGCTGCTTCACTTCCTGAATGTCCTGCACCAACGACTATTACATCATAATCTTTAAACATCATTATGTTGTTTCACGTGAAACTTAGCATTCCTAGTCAAAAAATTTGGGCTGCAAAGATAAACAAATATCCTCTTTTGAGCGCATTAACTGCTTTTCAGGCTTTGTTTTATCTTTATACCCTGATAGATGCAAGAATCCGTGAATAATCACACGATGAAGTTCATGAAGGAAAGTGGTTTCAAATTGTTTAGCATTATCTTTAATGCGATCTATACTGATGTAAATATCACCGGAAATTATATTTGAGGAATCGGATAAATCAAAGGTTATGATATCTGTGTAGGTATCATGTTTCAGGTACTGTCTATTAAGTTTGTATAGAAAGGGGTCGCTACAGAAGATAATATTCACAGAGTCAATGCTTTTCCCTTCAGATTTCATACAATGATAAATCCACTTTCTGGTTTTAATCTTATTTTTAAACAGAAAGTGAATATCCTCTGAAAAGAAAAGGATAGATCCTTTATCCACGACCATTTAGGTGTTTTAGTCGTTCTGATTATGAGATGTTTCTGTATATTCCTTAAACTTGCTCATACGGTCAACGGCAGTTTCAATATTGATACTGGATATTTTGAATCCAATCGCAACTTCACTGCCATTTCCAAGAAAATTTAGTTCATCCGATAAGCTTTTCATGAGGAATATACCTCTGCCAGGAAATGATTTTTGTTTACCATCATCTTTGATTTCCGGAATATCCTTAAAATTGAATCCTTCCCCCTCATCTTTTACGCTAAAGAAAAGACCTCCGGCGTTTTTCTCAAAATGGATGGTAATAAATTTCCCGGGATTGTTTTTGTTCCCGTGTTCCAGAGCATTTTGAAATGCTTCTGTTAAAGCAACTGTGATACATCCAAGATAGTTGTGATTCAGGTTGTATTTATCACAAACTTCTTCGATCATGATTTCAAGCTGGTTGAGACTTGAAGGCACAGATTGCAGCCGTAATGTTTTCTGATCTTGTTTCATTGTTCTAATAATTCTTCAAAGTTAAAAAAGTACTGGTCTACTTTGTTCTTGTAAAATGGTTTTAATGAAGGAGGAACCGTTCTTAATAATTCCACTTCATTTTGCTGTACCCGTTTATACTTTGAAAAATCTTCAGGGTTACGTGAATATTTGTTTTTTCCTTCTATAGATTCTCTTTTTTCTTCTTTTTCCCGCTCCATCTCTGCTTTTTCAGACTTAAGAAGCCGGGTCAGAATTTGTTTTTGTCGCATGAGCGTTTCCTGCGAAAGCATTTTATTGACAAGGTCTGTTTCCGTTTTTTCCATATCGCTTGAAATCTTTTTCAGTTCTTTACTACTACCAAATTGGCCCTCTTTTTCAAGCTGTTCAGCCATTTTATTTAATTCATTACGAATATATTCCTGCTGTGCTGCAGAACGGGCCAATTGCTCACTCATGCTTTGTCCCATTTGATTCATTTTCCCATTCGGACTACCCGGACCTTTTTGTTGTTTTCCCGATTTCATCTGTTCAATTTGATCATTCAATTGCTCCTGCATTTTCCGCAACGATTCCATGGTTGTTTTTCCCTGGCCTGGTTTCGACATCCCACTTCCCGGATTTTTACAACTACTCGAACTCTGGCTCTGCATCATCATTGCCTGCATCATTTGGTTTAAGGTTTCGGAAAGCATTAAGGCCAGATTATTAATTGAGGTCATGACATATTGTTGTCTGCCTGCTGCCTGGTTTGTATTTCTGTTATTCAGGAGATCAAGGGATTTTTCAATATTTTGATTGATGCTGTTTATTTCTTTCGTAACAAAGGGCTTGATCATGATTTGTCTTTTGCTTAATGCAAATAATGAATCAGAAACCATTTGCAGTTCGTCTTTAATTTTATTTTGATCCTGAATTAATCCTGTATATTGAGGATCATTAACATTGATTTCATTGACACGATCGATCAGACTTTCCTGATCAAATGAAAGTTGTATCAGGTTTTCCAAAATATCTCTTAAATTTTCGATATCCTCACCCATACTTTCGGAGATCATTTGTTGCTGCATATCAAAAAGATTCTGCGCCATTTTTTTCATTTTCTCGGAAGCATTTTTCTGGGATTTCGATGCATTTTTACGCTGGCCCTGATTCATTTCATTCATGCTGTTTTGCATTTCTTCTTCAATCCCTTCCTGCTGTTCTTCCATTTGATTGAATTCATTGGGCGATTCCATCTCTTTATTCATCTCATCCAGTTGTTCCAGATCTTCCTGGAGGGATTCAAATTCTTCATTCAGGTTTTCCTGTTGTTTCTTCGATTCTTCCAGGTCCTGTTTTTTATCACGGGTTTGTTCCGATAAATTTTCCTGCTTTTCAGCAAGATCATTCATTCTTTCAATTGTTTCTTCAAGCTTCTGTTCAAATTCAAGTTGTTTGAAAATTTCAAGATTGCGATCCAACATTTTTTCCAAATCCTCATTGGATAGCTTCATTTCCTCCAACATTTCATTGACCTTATCCTTTTCAAGTTCATCCATCATCTCCTGAAGTTCTTTGAATAAATCCTTCAACTCTTCATTTTCCATCAGCTTTTCAAACAGTTCTTCCAATTGCTTTTGCTTCTCAAGGATTTGCTCATCAACTTGCTTAAATTGCTGCTCTTTTATTGATTTTTCAGCATTTTTCTGTTTAAGTTCTTCCAATTTATTTTCAAGTTCTTTTTGTTTTTCCAACAACTGTTTAATTTGTTCTTTATCTTCCCAATTAAGTTCTTTTCTGTCGATCAATTTTTTATTGATTTGATCAATATCTTTTTGGAGTTCCTTTACATCCCTAATGGCTTCTTCCATTTCCTCCTTGATCTCCTGGTTGCTTTCATCTTTTGCTTTGTTGATCTCCTCCAGGGTGGGAATTTTATAGCTCATGATTTGTGATCTGGATGACTTGCTGCCATTGATGCCATCGTTATCCCAAACCTCAAAATAATATTCCAATTCCGAGCCAGCTTCAAGGCCAACGTCAGCAAGTTCGAAATAATACAAAAATTCCTGCGGATTTTGAGTTTCTTGAATTGCGATGGTGTCCGTGATAGGTGATTCGGATATTTTCTGATTATCAACCTTTAAGTAGTTGAATGTAAGTCGTTTAAATCCATAATCATCCTTGATGGTGCCATTAAAATAAAATCTTTGTTCAAAAAGGGAATCACGGTATTCATCGACGGCAATTACCGGATAAAGATCAGGAATGACATTAATTGAATACGAAAGTGAATCGAGATTGCTAACAAATGCATTGGCAGTTTTCACCACATAGCTTTTACTTTTATAAAGCGTTCTGTCAAAATCAAACGATTGCGGTCCTTTTAATAATTCAAAAGGATCATCCGCTCCAAACTGAATGGAGATGGAATCCGTGTTAAGGGCATAAAACTTCCACGAAGCTTTGGTTCCAACAGGAATGATTAAATCGCCATTATTGTGGATAATTTCATCCTTTTTCCCTGTATAGGAGGGATAATCAACATTGATATCAAAATTCAGAATGACAGGCTTCGGAAGTACCTTTAATTCGTAATCGGATGATTCCAATTCATCTGCAACAATTTTGAAAGTTTGATCTTTTTGGACGTTGACGAAAGTATAATTAAACTGAACTGTACTTTCTTTTTGAAACTTTATCCTATTGTTTCCGCTTTGCAAATAAACCTTATCCGGAACTTCCTCCCCTTCAATTTTGACCTTTAGTTCAAAATCATTGTTTTGTAAAACTTCAAAATTATCATTTAAAACCTGAATTGTAAAAGGGAGGGGTTTTTCGAAATAAGTTGTATGTTTTACAAGGCGGGTAGCAGGATCAGTGATGGTTGTTGGGGAAGACACAAGCACCGCCAGTAAAACAAATACCGGTATTATCAGGTATTTCAAATATTTTTTATTGACAGAAAAATCAACTGCTGATTGAAAGGGGACCGGTTTAATTTCCGCTATTTTTTGATCAATACTGGCCTGAATTAAGTCCAAATTTCCCACTTGTTGTTCTGAAATCGATTTAAGTTGCAGGGTATTGAGCAACTTATCATGAACATCTTCAAAATGTTTGCCGATAATTTTTGCCGCTTGCTCATGCGAAATGATCTTTCCAATCTTGTATAGTTTTGACAGGGGACGAATGACATTTATTGTCAATATCAATCCTACACCCAATATAAAAATCCAAAATAAAATCGTTCTGGTCGTTGTATTAAAATGTCCAAAATATTCAAGAATGGTAACTGTCAGAAATAAAATTACCAACAGGGTAATAAAATATATCACTCCTCTGATCAGTTGATTCTTATAGTATTTGCGGATAAACTGATCCAGTTTATCAATTAATATGGAATATTGATCTTTCAATCGTAAATTTTAATAATTTTAGTGATGTAAAAACGGTTATAAAACAATTGTTATTTTACAATTCACAGTATTTCCATCCTTTTCAAAAAGGCCGGTAAAAATACAAAAACAAAATGAAAAAAGCGAAAATGACCCTTTTGGGACTGCTGGCTGCATTCATGGTGCAGGCACAAGAGTTTACTTTCGATCCTCAGCATGTCTGTGCCCATTCCAAAATCAAACAAGCGGAATTTATAAAACAGAAAGAGATCATTCAAAGTCCTTTATTGTATGATTATGATGTCAGGTTTTATCATCTTGATCTTAATGTATCTGATACAACCACCTATATTGAAGGCCATGTTGAGATATTGGCACAAGTCGTTGCCGAGCAATTGGACACTTTTGTATTTGAACTGATTCAGAGCATGCAAATCGATTCTGTTTTAATAAATGGAGATATTTCCGAATTTACTCATGAAACAGATGAGTGTTTTGTCATTCCTGATGAAAGTATTGCAGGCAACAGCCTCTTTACTGCAAAAATCTATTACCATGGTCATCCACCAGCTGGTGGGTTTTTCAACGGTGTCACGACGGCGTATGATTCAACCTGGAACAAGCATGTTACATGGACCCTCTCGGAGCCATTCAATGCCCGGCAATGGTGGCCTACCAAACAAGTGCTCAATGACAAGGCCGATTCTGTATGGGTTTTTCTCACTACAGATGCAAGTAATAAAGCAGGATCTATCGGCATTCTGCAGAATGAGGTTCCATTGCCGGATAACCGGATTCGTTATGAATGGAAATCTAAATATCCCATTGCTTATTATCTCATTAGCTATGCTGTTGCTAATTACCAGGATTATTCCATCTACGCTAAGCCTGAAGCAATGAATGGTGATAGCCTGCTCATTCAAAACTATATATACGATAGTCCTGGTTGCCTTGAACAATATAAAAATGGAATGGACCGAACAGCCATTATGATTGAACTGTTTTCCGACTTATATTCTTTATATCCATTCAAGGAAGAAAAATACGGCCACAGTCTGGCAAAAATTTCAGGAGGAATGGAGCATCAAACCATGACTACACTTCATGAATTTGGATTGTTACTCGTTGCCCATGAACTGGGACATATGTGGTTTGGTGATAACGTTACTTGTGCTACCTGGAGCGATATATGGGTAAATGAAGGATTTGCCACCTATACGGATTATCTCGCCCATGAAAAAATTGCTGGTAACCAATGGCCAAAAATATGGATGACCAATGTACATAACTATATCATGTCGGAACCGGATGGTAGTGTTTATGTGCCCCCTGAAGAAGTTGCGTACGATAATGTTGAACGGATTTTTGACAGTCGGTTGACCTATTACAAAGGTGCATTGATGTTGCACATGATCAGGTTTGAACTTGATGATGATGAGCTATTTTTCCAGGTTTTTAAAAATTACCAGTCTCAATTTAAGGACAGTGTTGCCACATCTTTGGATTTTTTGGCAGTTCTGAATGAGACTACAGGTCAGGACTTTACAGGCTTTTTTGACCAGTGGTATTTTGGTGAAGGTTATCCCATATATTCAATTGACTGGAAACAGAATACAGGATTGTTTGAACTTTTTTCGACGCAATCCACATCTGCACCGGACATTACTCCCTTTTATGACATGAGCTACCCAGTAAAATTATTTCTTTCAAACGGATCGGATACAACCATTCGAATTCATCAAACCCAGCAACTTGAACACATAACCATAAATTTTAGCAGCCAGGTTGATAGTTTGCAAGTTGATCCTGATCTACGGGTGTTGAAAAAAGTGGTCAGCATTAATGGGATTAATCCTCCTGCAACCAATCTCCTTATTGAAGTGTCTCCTAATCCTGTTTCTTCTATGTTAAAAATTCGTACCGCATTTATGCAACCCTATGAAGTAAGAATTGTGGAATTGAACGGAACAGTAAGGACTGAGTTAATTTCGGAAACTCAAAACTTAAGCCTGGATACCAGGAGTTTGAAAAAAGGAGTTTATTTGCTTGTTATTTCCGGAAATGGAAAGCAGTATTCGCAAAAAATTCTGAAACAGTAATATGAATTTTAAAACCAAATAAAACAAGATGTACAAAACACTACTATTTACCTTGATTACATTTTTTACTTTGTCAGTAATGGCTCAACATCATCACGATGAAAGGATGTATTGCAGCAAAGCACGTTTTTATGACGAGTATTTGAAAAGCACAAAAAACATTATCCAAACGCCTTTGCTGAACGATTATGATGTGAAGTTTTATTTCCTTGATCTCGATGTTCAAAATGATGCTGTTGATGTTTCCGGTGAAGTAACTTTCTATGCAGAAGTTGTTGCCGAAGAGTTGGATACCTTCGCTTTTGAACTTTTAGACGAGATGACGATCTCGTCGGTTTATATCAATGATGATCTTCTTAGCGTTTACCGAGAAAATGATGAATGTTTCGTTGCTTTGACCAATCCCTTATCCGAAGGAGAAATGTTCACTGCCAAAATTAATTATGGTGGAACACCTCCCACCGGAGGCTTTTTTTCAGGAATTACTTCCGTTTATGATAGCTGGGGCAAGTGGGTCACATGGACTTTGTCGGAACCTTTTGCGGCCCGCGATTGGTGGCCTACCAAGCAAGTGCTGGAAGATAAGGCTGATTCGGCCTGGATTTTTCTTACAACCGATGAAAGCAATATGGCTGGATCCAATGGTTTGCTGACCAATGTGACCCCTATGCCGGACAATAAACTCCGGTACGAATGGAAAACAAACTATCCCATTGATTATTACCTGATTTCATTTGCTGTATCCGAATACCAGGAATACAATATTTATGCACATCCTGAAGGACTTGGCGATTCTATTTTGATCCAGAATTTCATATACGATGTTCCGGGATGTCTTGAAAACTATCAGGATGGAATCGATCAAACAGCAGAGTTCATTGAGTTATTTTCCGAATTATTTTCCATGTATCCCTTCCATGAAGAAAAATACGGACATTGTCTTACAGATCTGGGAGGAGGGATGGAGCATCAGACCATGACCACCATCGGCGGATTTAGTTTTGGCCTGGTCGCCCATGAATTGGGTCACATGTGGTTCGGAGATAACATTACCTGTGCAACCTGGAACGACATATGGATCAATGAAGGGTTTGCCACATATGCTGATTATCTGGCCGTTCAGTTTATTCAGGGCCAATCCGCTGCAAATAGTGAAATGAACAGCATCCATAACTCTGTGATGTCGCAGCCGGGGGGAAGCACGTATGTACCTGAAGACGAAGTAACTTATGACAATGTTTGGCGGATATTCGATAGTCGACTTTCTTATAATAAGGGTGCGGCCATCCTGCATATGATTCGATTCGAACTACAAGATGATGATCTTTTCTTTGAGGTTTTGCATACGTATCTTGAAGAATATGGTGGCGGTGTGGCAACGGGTCTCGATTTTATGAATGTTCTGAACAATGTTTCAGGAATGGATTTTACTGATTTCTTCGATCAATGGTATTTTGGAGAAGGATATCCAACCTATAGTATTGCTTGGTCACAGGATAATGCCAATACGTATCTCGAAATCAGTCAAACTGTTTCGATGCCATCTGTTACTCCGGTATTCAAAATGTTAATGGCGTATAAGTTTTTCTTCTATGATGGCACGGACACAACGATTTATTTACAACAAACCGATAATGTCAATACCTTCATGTTGCCTATTGATAAAGAAATTGGCCTTATTCAGGTTGATCCGGAAAATTGGGTAATCAATAAGGTTGGATCCATTACAACCCGCATCGAGAATAATAATTCAGTCAGGTTTGCATTTGGGCCGAATCCAGCCAGTGATCATTTGAATATTGATTTTGCCAGTGATACACAAATGATGCGGACCATATCCATACTGGACATGAACGGTGCGTTGATCATCAGTTTGAAGTCTGATCAGCAGCATGTTTCCATTAACACCAGTCATTTGGCGGGAGGCACTTATCTCATTAGGGCTGAAGTTGCTACCAGTCAGTACAATGGCCGGTTTATAAAGATTGATTAATTTAAGATATCAAGAATTTGCAGTGGCATTGAGGTAAAATCCCTGATGCCACTTTTTTTTATCTTTGCGCCAAATTTGTAACCAGTATGGATTCAGGAAAAGTTCGTGTGAGATTTGCCCCGTCACCAACAGGGCCATTGCATATTGGTGGGGTTCGCACCGCACTCTACAACTATTTGTTTGCCCGGAAACATCACGGTCAATTGATCCTTCGCATCGAAGATACCGATCGGACCCGTTTTGTTGAGGGTGCGGAAGATTATATCCTTGAATCGTTCAAATGGTGTGGCATCGAGTTCGATGAAGGTGTGCATGTTGGTGGGCCATTTGGTCCTTACCGACAGTCGGAGCGGAAGGACATATACCGTCAATTTGCTGAAAAACTGGTGGCCTCGGGTCATGCCTATTATGCTTTCGATACAGCTGAAGAGCTGGAAACATTGCGCAAGCAACTCGAATCCGAGAAATTACCCAATACAAGCTATAGCGTTATCTCACGAACCCGAATGAAAAATTCCCTGACATTGAATGAAGTTGAGGTGAATTCAAAGTTGGCGGCAGGGGAGGAGTTTGTGATTCGGTTTAAGATGCCGGAAAATGAGAGTGTTGAATTTTCCGATCTGATCCGGGGTGATATTTCAGTCAATACATCCACCCTGGACGATAAAGTTCTCTTTAAATCGGATGGAATGCCCACCTATCATCTGGCCAATATTGTGGACGATCACTTGATGGAAATTTCGCATGTGATCAGAGGTGAAGAATGGCTACCATCTCTACCATTGCATATATTGCTATATCGATCTTTTGGCTGGAATGCACCCCAATTTGCCCATATGCCATTAACGCTCAAACCCGATGGAAAAGGCAAACTCAGCAAACGTGACGGTGACCGCCTGGGATTCCCTGTATTTCCACTTGAGTGGAAAAATCCCCAAACCGGAGAGGTTTCATCGGGATATCGGGAGTCGGGTTATTTTCCCGAAGCCTTTATCAACATTCTTGCTTTCCTGGGCTGGAACCCTGGCACAGAGCAGGAAATCTTTTCAATGGAAGAACTCATTGAAGCCTTCAGCATAGGCAGAATAGGGAAGGCCGGATCCCGATTTGATCCGGAAAAGGCCAAATGGTATAACCATCAGTATTTGATTCAAAAAAGTGATAAAGAACTGGCCGAAATCTGGATGTCTGAATTAACCGAGCGGGGTATTGATTTTTCAATGGACTATATTTCAAAAGTAGTGGGGTTGGTAAAAGAACGCGCTGATTTTGTGAAAGATTTCTGGGAAAATGCCTCATTTTTCTTTGAAGCGCCCGAATCCTATGATGAAAAAATGGTGAAAAAGCGCTGGAAAGAAGATACTCCGGAGATTTTAATAAAAGTAATGCAGTGGATTGAAAACATTGCACCTTTTACCTCTGCCGAGATACACGAAAAAATGAATGACTTTCTGCAGAAGAATAATATCGGGATGGGTCAGATAATGCCATTGATTCGTTTGGCCCTTGTTGGTTCCGGTAAAGGACCTGGTGTGATGGAAATGATGGAAGTGCTGGGAAAAGAGGAGGTCATAAAGCGAATCGATCAATTTATTTCGATCTACAAACCTTAAATTTGAAAGTGATAATGGGAACGATTGCACTCGAAGGTATGGAATTCCATGCATTTCATGGTTGTTTTGCCGAAGAGCAAATGACTGGTAATACATTTTTTGTGGATATTTATATCGAAACAAATACCACCTCGGCTGAAGAATCCGATAACCTGCATGAAACAGTCAACTATGCTGAAATCTATGAATTGATCAAAGAGGAGATGGCCATCAAATCAAATTTGTTGGAGCACGTCGGTAAGCGGATAATCAATGCCATTAAACAGCGTTTTATTCAGATAGAAAGTATGGAATTAAAAGTATCGAAAATGAATCCGCCCATTGGAGGAAAGGTGGACAATGTGAGTATAATATTGACATACCCGGAATAATGTCAGAAGATAAAAAAATAATCGTTGAACCTTCTCTTTGTCCCAAGTGTGGGAATACCTTTCATTGCAGCACCTCTTCAAAATGCTGGTGTTACGAGTACGACGTCCCCACCGATGTTATGGAGCAATTGCAGGATGAATACAATGGCTGCCTTTGCCCTGAATGTTTGAAAGAATATACGAGGTAAGAATCCCCAACAATCGTTGTTTTTCATTCAAATCCTTTGCAAAATGTAATATAAAGTTATAATTTTGCAATCCAGTTAATGGTCTCGTGGCCGAGTGGTTAGGCAGAGGTCTGCAAAACCTTGTACAGCGGTTCGAATCCGCTCGAGACCTCAAAATAAAAAATAATCCGATTGTAAATCAATGATTTATGATCGGATTATTTTGTCAAAGTGGTTTTTTCAGAATGCTGCTATCGCGATCTGCGTGAAAATGATCGTTGCCGGTGGTTCCTTTTATTGAAACCTCCAGAAGTATCTGACTTTGCTGAACGGGAATCCTGCCGCGTGTGGTATGCATGTCCATTGTTTTTTGGAGGAATAAAACGCCCATCATCAGGATAGGGTTGTTCGGTTATTTCGGAAATATTTTGCCCAATCAGTTTTTGAATATCCTTCAGGTAAGCCCTTTCCTCCCCATCACAAAATGAAAGCGCAATTCCGCTGGCATTTGCCCGTCCTGTGCGGCCTATGCGATGAACATAAGTTTCGGGAATGTTGGGCAGGTCGTAATTGATGACATGGGACAATTCATCCACATCAATGCCCCGGGCAGCAATGTCGGTGGCTATAAGAATTTTAACCTGACCACTTTTGAAATTACCCAGTGCCCGTTGACGAGCACCCTGGGATTTATTGCTGTGGATCGCATCAGCAAGGATGTCAGCCTTTTTGAGCATTTTTACGATCTTGTCAGCACCGTATTTTGTGCGGGAAAATATCAATGCAGAATCAATTTTTTCTGTTTTCAGGAGATGGAGCAATAACCTTGGTTTGTCTTTCTTGCTTACAAAATAAATCGCTTGTTCCACTTTTTCCGCAGTGGTTTGCATGGGCGTAACACTCACTTTCTCCGGATTGCCTAAAATCTGTCGTGATAAGGCTACAATATCGGGCGGCATAGTGGCTGAAAAAAAGAGTGACTGTCTTTCTTTTGGCAGCCTGGCAATAATCTTACGGATATCATGGATGAACCCCATGTCAAGCATCCGGTCGGCCTCATCCAGAACGGAATACTTAATATCTTTTAATGAAATATAACCCTGGTCCATCAGGTCGAGCAATCGTCCCGGAGTGGCAACCAGGATATCAATTCCTCTGCGTAAGTCATCTGTTTGAGGTCCTTGTTTTACACCTCCAAAAACCACCGTACTTCTTAATCCGGTATATTTCCCATACGCTTTAAAACTATCGTTTATCTGAATGGCCAGTTCCCGGGTAGGGGTGACCACAAGTGCTTTGATTTTACGTTCATTTCCATTATTTAGCTTGTGCAGGTATAGGTTTTGAAGGATGGGAATGGCAAAAGCTGCTGTTTTTCCAGTGCCGGTTTGGGCACATCCCAAAAGATCTTTTCCTCGCAAAAGGATAGGAATGGATTGCTCCTGGATAGGGGTTGGTTGGGTATATCCTTCTGCACTGAGTGCCTGAAGGATGGGTTCTATTATATGTAATTCTTTGAAAGTCATGTAATTTTATATAAAAGCGGTAAAGGTAGATGAATCGATTGGATATCTTGTGGTTATTTCGAATTAGGGAAAAATCTCTTAACAGATCTTCTATGAGGATTCAACGATAATTCTATAGGTTGGTTTTAAGCTTGTTTTTTTATTACACCTAAATTTATGGCAATTAAGACTATAACAATCCTCAAGGGATTATGTTTCTATAGCCCTCTCTTTTACTAAAAGAATAAGGTTTAAATGGATCCTAACCATGAACATCATTCTGATAGGTATTAGCTCAATGGATTAGCTCGATAAGCTGGTCCAGCATTTCATCGGAAAAATCAAGATGGGTCACCATGCGGATCATCTGTGGGCCAAATCCAACCGCCCATATATTGTGCTCTTTTAATTTATTCAGGAAATCAGCATCCATAACATCGTCCTGCAAGGTAAAAATCACAATGTTGGTTTCGATGGGAAGGACTTCTTTTACAAAACTGCATGATTCAAGGGTTTGACCGATCAACATCGCCCTTTTATGATCTTCAGCTAGTCTTTCGATGTGATGATCAAGCGCATAGATACCGGCAGCTGCCAGGTACCCAGCCTGCCGCATACCACCTCCAAAAACTTTACGAACCCTCAGTCCCTGTTTGATAAAATCTTTGGAACCCAGCAATAAAGAACCAACCGGTGCACCCAGCCCCTTAGATAAACAAATGGAAACAGAGTCGAAAATGGTACCGATCTGTTTGGGCGTGATCCCCGTTGTAACCAGGGCATTGAACAATCTGGCACCATCCAGGTGAAATCCCAGGCCTTTTTCTTCACAGACTTTGCTAATGGCTTCCAGGTCAGTTAATTGGTAACAACTTCCACCGCCACGGTTGGCGGTGTTTTCAGCTACAACAAGTCGTGTTAATGGCAAATGCGGGTCATCCGGATTATTGAAGTTTTCTGTGACTTGTTGCGCCTTAATTCGACCACGATCTCCCTGGATTAACCTAATCGATGAGCCTGCGTTAAAACCAATGCCACCACCTTCGTAGCGGTAAACATGAGATCCCTGTTCGCAAATCACCTCATCTCCTGGTTTAGTATGAACTTTTATGGCGATTTGGTTGGTCATCGTTCCGGATGGACAAAACAGGGCGGCTTCCATCCCGAACATGTCTGCTGCTTTTTGTTGAAGCTCATTCACGGTGGGATCATCACCAAATACATCATCACCCACTTTTGCGCTGAACATAGCATCCAGCATACCTTTGGTGGGTTTGGTAACGGTATCACTACGGAGGTCGATAATTTGATTCATCGTAATTTTTTATTTTAATTCTACTATGTTCCTTTGCCAGTATTGATTTCCCTCCAGGCAGGGGGTGAGCTCTTCGTATTAATTAATATCCCTGTGATGCAACCTTATTTGTTTTTAATTAACGTGTATAAGCGTCGATCACCCCCTCAATTGCCCTTTGGCAAACCGGGCAGAATTCCTGTTTGTTTCTTGTAAACATTATGCAATCTGCGTAAGGACGATAATATCCATACTGCATGTATCCTCCTCCCTCAAAGGCGCCCACTTTCCCGGTATATTCCATGTGATCGAGGATGGCTTCCGATTCCTTTTTCTCTCGTTCAAATAGTGCTTCCACATCTGATTCAGGAACCTTTGCAGCGCGTAAAGCTCTGCGCTCTTTCTGAATTTCGTAACTAAAAGCATCATACTTTTCCTTTTCCCAGGGTGTGGGCAGCGGTGTTGCAGGATCTACCATGTCTTTCCATTTCAAATTTTCCTTATCCAGCAAAGCCGTAATATTAGCTTCCCAGGGCTCTATGGTGATCTCTTCAGGGTGATAGGAAACATCGGAAGTGTAATACTCATCGGCCAGTGCGGCGAAATGATGTCCGAATTCATGAACAAAAATGTATTCCGAAAATGTATTGTCTACAGCAACCGTCGAATATAATTGATAAATTCCGCCACCCCCATAGGTCTTTTCATTGATGAGGATAAACATAAATTCATAGGGTACTGCAGAAGCTACATCACGGATCGTTCGGTTATCATATGCCAATGCATAACGTTCCGAATCAAACGAACTATAACTCACCGACAAGGGAGTTCGTTTAAAAACACCCGGATGGGGCCTGTTAACACCAGAAACAGGGGAGGGGGTATCCACACACCGGACACTGAATTTATGCTTATTCGATTTAAAGGGCTCTACTTCAAAAAGTGCATTGGTCAACCGGGTTGCATCAGCATGAAATTTATTCATTTCATCTTCTGTATAGCCATCGCCCAGGATCACAATGTCCACATTCTCATTGGGATTAACGTTATTCAGAACGGTATATATTTTAAACGTAGCTTCATTAAAAGCAGGATTTACAACCCTTGAGCTTGGATCGACTTGTGTTTCCCAGAGGGTCTCAAATTGATTTTCAGCATTTCTTTTTTGTATGGTGAGTGAAACCGGTTTAAGGGGCCATGGAAACCTGATCGATTCATGAAAAGTACCCCATTTTTCCTGTGCTTCCGGTATGGTTTGCCACTCGCCGAAAATACTGGCAAACCCACGGCTATAGAGGGGTGTTCCGGTGGCAAGGTCACGAACCTCGAATAGATATAAACCGTATTGAAGCGGATCCAGTAACTGTGTTTTGCTTCCACTCCATGGCCCATCATTGAGAATACGGTCGATGGCAAAATGCTCTTCGCCAGCCGCACCGGAATGATAATAATCTACCCGCATGGTTTTGTTATCAAAGAATTTTTTATAGTCCACAAAATTGATCTGTTGCGAATATCCCTGAATGATCATTCCAAGGAGCGCAAATAGGATGAAAAGGTTTTTCATGATTTAGTAATTTGCAAACAAAGGTAGGAAAGCTTTAACTTTCCCTTAACTTTTTTTAACCGCCTTTTAACTAAGACCGAATGAATGTCAGCGTAATTTTGACTAAAACTAATTTGGACCACTATGACACTCTTAAGTTTTACTTCTGCAATGAAATATGTTTTGGGTTTGATGCTGGCTATGCTGGGTTTTATTCCTTATGAAGCCATCGAAACAGCCGATGAAAACCCGCAAAAACCATTAATGGATACAATTTATATGGAACAACTGCCGGATAGTAATTCCAGTATCCCCGAAAGAAACGAGGATGTTTATGGAATTGAGAAAATTAGTCTAACCTTGAATTCCGATGTTGAAGTCGACAGCTTTCGATATGTGTTCTTCCGTCAATTGAATGATTCCGTGGATTCATTCCATAAAATGCTGGTCATTGTTAGCCCGAATCAAAATAATTAGTTACCACACGACGCTTAATATGCCCTGGAATTTATCTGAGTTGAATTTCTAAAATACTATCTTTGCGCGGCTAATTTTCACGCTACAGATGTGAATCCCCATACAATTTTGAAAGAGCAATATAGGCTCAAAAACCAGGAGGAATACCAGGTTAAATATAATTACCTTCGGTTTATTACACCTGAAGAATCGATCGCTGCTGAAGAGGAGCGGAAGTATTTGTTTGACCGGATGGCTTCCCGAATTCAACCGGGATATAAAGGATCCAAGCCGGATATAACCGCTATCTCGCCCGGGTGTCGAATTTGTGGCGAAGGAACATGGTCCTGCCTTTTTATTAACGGGATATGCAATAGCCGATGTTTTTATTGTCCGGCACCACAGCATGATGTGCATGAACCTGAAACCAATACTTTACTTTTTCCTGAGGCAGGGGATTATATCGATTATCTCAAAACCTTTAATTTTAAAGGTATGAGTATTAGCGGGGGAGAGCCGTTATTGAGTTTGGAGAAATCCCTGAATTTTATCCGAAAAGCAAGGAAAGAGATAGGTGATGAACTCTATATTTGGCTCTATACAAATGGAAAGTTGTTTGATCGAGAAAAGGCAAAAATGTTGGCAGATAGCGGATTAAATGAAATTCGATTCGACATCGGTGCCACCGATTATAAAACTGACAAAGTTGAGCAGGCCATCGGAATCATTCAGCATGTAACAGTTGAGATACCTGCTGTTCCTGAAGAGTTCGAACCCATGAAACAAAAAATGAGGGAATTAAAATCAATGGGCATTGATTTCCTTAACTTGCATCAGCTCAGGCTTACACCGTACAATTATAATAAATTGATTGATCGTAATTATATATTTGTGCATGGTGAAAAAGTAACAGTTTTGGAATCAGAACTTACTGCTTTGAAGTTATTATTGTTTTCAATGGATGAAAATATCGGGTTACCCGTAAATTATTGTTCATTCGTTTACAAGAACCTCTACCAAAAATCGGCAGCTCGCAGACGGCATGCTCAGAAAATGTTAAAACAAGGTGAATCAATCACCGAAAGCGGATTCATCAGGCGAATAAGTTTTATTCCTGACCAGATTATTAACCTGGGAGAAGATATAAACAAGATTGATTTATATTTTGATCAGCCATCTGGAGAGTGGTTGTTGAAACCCGATTCATTGGCTTCAATTCAAAAACTTCCAGGATGGGTTAAAATTGAATATTTTGTTGCCCAATTAGCTCCACAACCTACCGGAATAAGTGAGTTTAATACATTCATCCTGAATGAAAACCGACACATTGGAATTGAAAGACGTATTGCACAAACAGCTATCAATCTTGCTCCGTGGGAAGTAAAGCAATTTTATAACTACCTGAAAGGGACAGCTTTTCAGCCCTTTGGCGATGCACACAAATGGCTTCAGCTAATCCGGTTCGAAAATATTGAACACGGTTTACAGGATTATTACTAATTACGGATAAATTTCTTTATGACCGGGGTACTGTCATCAAAAACAAATTTGATTATATAGATGCCTTTGGACAATTCCACGGTCGATATCTGCGTGCTGAATAGCGTTCCCGGCTTAAGGAAGTAAGATTCTGAAAACACCCTGTTGTTTGATGTTGAATAAATATCCAGAGATACATGGCCATCATATCCCTTTTCAATTTGAATGGATAAATTTTCACTTACAGGATTTGGAAACAGTTCAATTGATTGGAACAATTTGTTTTCGTCCATTCCATCACATATCATTACATTCGCCTCCTGAAAAGCCGTATCGCTGCATCCATTCTCATCGGTATAATAATAGAACAAAGTATGAATGCCCCATCCTGCCAGTGTTGGATCGAAATAACCATTTGAAACGGCGGGACCGGAATAAACGCCCCCCTCAGGGGTGCCTTCAGTAAGCTCATATGGGGGATCGCCATAACAAAACTCGGGGAGGAGTTCAAAGTTCATCATAGGGAGCTCCCATACCGAAATATAATCTTCCATGGTTAATGTATTTGAATTGTTTCCGTCCGAAACGGTAAGGGTTACATCAAATATTCCCGATTCATGATAGGTTACCATGGGATCGGATAGGGTAGATGCTGCGGGATCACCTCCCGGGAAATTCCATTCCCATGATGTAATGTTTCCATTCGATTGATCTGTAAACTGGACCATTCCTTCTTCACAAACTTCTGTATTGTTTGCTGTAAAGTTGGCAACCACAGAATAAGAACCTTCATACGCTCTTACATTGGTGCCCACCCCACAAACCACCATCGTACCTGCTGGTCCAATAGCAGGTCCGCCAATATTGACATTGGTTATGTTTTCTGTCCATCGTAAGCTAAGATCAGGATTAAAAGAGTAGACTTTTCCGGTGGCAAATTCACCATTGGTAACAAATACATATCCATTGGCATCAATAGCCATGCGTGGCGAAGCGCCCAAACTGGTGAAAATGGTTTCAGAAGTATGGATAACCGAACCATCTTCAGGATCAAGCCCGATGATTTCACCAGCTGGTGAATAGGTATAGATGGTTCCGTCAGGTCCAATGCCTGAGGTGGAAAATGGAATAAAACCGATGGGTGTGCTCCAGAGTTCTTCGAAACCAGACCCATTGTCTTTCATTGCAAATAGAAAATCTGTTATTGCATTATTCATCGATCGGGGCGCATAGATCGTTCCATCCGGTGCTATCATCATTCCCAATTGTTGTATCAATCCAGCGCTGAGTGATTCACTGGAATAAAGGTAATCCCCTGTTTCCAGATCGATAACACTGATTTTCGGCCCGGCTACAGCGGGTTCCCAGTAGTACCCCCGATCTTCATAAACTGAAACTTCCTGTCCGTTACTGGTAGGGCAATTCCGGTCGGTTTCCCAAACGGTAGTTCCATCGGTGTGATTAATACGGATGATGTTATCAAAATTACCAACAATCAAATCTCCATTGGAGGCAAAGGCACAACTTTCGGTGCTGCTTTCGTTGACCAATCCTTCCGATTTCCAAACGATGGAACCATCTGTAACATCCAGGGCATACATATAAGAATAATTGGTATTCCCCGACCGGGTGGCATAAATCTTTCCATTGTTTATGGCCGAAACCCTGCTGCGCCAATCGGAGTCTGGAAAATCTACAGGTAATATCTTCGTCCATAAAGTGTCGCCTGTGGTCAGGTTCTGTGCCACGACTGCTGTTCCATTCAATACGTTGTTAATATTGAATATCCTACTCATGGCCACGATATTTCCATCAACCACCGCCTGCTGAGCGATGACAGCACTCACCCCGTTTTGCCAAAGAATATCTGCTGCTTCGGGTCCTGATTCGGTTGACAGACTATGGCGGCTGGGTTTACCGCCCGAGCCTACGGGCCAGTTATCAGCAACGATCTGGTTGGTTATTAGGGTAAGGATGGCAAATGAACAGAATAGTTTACGGGTTGTTGAGTATATTCTTGCTTTCATGGAATATGATTATTAGAAAGATTAAAATTAAAAAATATTCAAAACCCTCAACCAGAATTTTGATTTTTAAAAGGAAGTGTAAGGATGGTGGATTAAATCCGACTTAATTAAAACAAATCTATTATCAATGAGAAAACTATACGCCGTTATTATTTTCCTGGCAATGATGTCATTCACTCATGGCCAGGTGGCTCAAACCGTTATCGTCGAACATTTTACAAACTCGCGTTGTGGTATTTGCGCTTCGCGAAATCCAGCTCTTTATGATTTGCTTGATAATTATCCGGAGGTCCTCCACATTGCCTTCCACCCCAGTTCTCCCTATGCGAACTGTATCTTTTCACAACATAATCCGGTACAAAATGATGCCCGCACCAATTATTACGGCATTTATGGCGGCACTCCACGTGTCGTTGTGCAAGGTGAAGTCATTCCCCCAGGTAGCCAGCTTTTATCCTCCTCCCAGCTTGAGAACAAATTGGGTATGATGTCGGATTATACCATCCATTTCAAACACTATTTTGGAGGGGGCGATACCATTAAGATACAAAGTACCATTCATAAAGTGGGGGAGGGGACAACCAGCGAAATTAAATTTTATGGTCTTTTGTCGGAAGCACTGATTGAATATAATGCGCCCAATGGAGAGAACATGCATCATGATGTTTTCCGCGAAGTCATTTCTGAGCATGTGGTTAATTTGCAAAATATTGGAGATTCGATAGTTTTTGAAAGTTATTATATGACCCACCCTGACTGGAACCAGGACGAAATTTATGTGATAGGAATGTTACAACGCACTGGTGATAAGGCAATTTTGCAAGCAGCAAAATCTGATTTTGCTGAGTCAATGACCGGAATCCGGCATACCCGAGTTGAAGAGATTGGAGATATCATCTATCCCAATCCAGTAAAAGATTATTTTTCAATCAGCCCGGAATATCAGCATGAAATTCAAAAGTTTACAATTTACAATCTCCTCGGATTAAAGATCAGAGAGGAAAGCCTGTCAGGTCAGGTTGATGTAACCGATTTATCCCCGGGTCAATACTTTATTGTATTTTCTAATGATTCGGGCACTTTATATACATCCCGGCTGGTCAAACAATAAAGAATTTGAAAAATAAATGTTGAAAGATCATTCCTGAAAATGGTTTGAACCTATTGTTTTTAAAGAAAATGAGCAGGCGTATGTAAAAATTGGTTAGGTTTGTTTCAATTGAAATCTGTTCATGATTGAAGAAAAGCCGCATCGGTTGCTGCGGGATAACAACCTGCACATTATTTTCAGCATAACGCTGATTGCCGTAATGGGTGTTGCGAGTATCACACCTGCCTTTCCAACGATTATTGAAAAATTTAACATTGACCGTGAGAAAATTGCATTATTGATCACAGCTTTTACCATTCCGGGTGTTATTCTGACGCCCGTTATGGGTGTTGTGGCCGATAGGTTGGGCAGGAAACGAGTCATAATTCCTTCTTTGTTTTTGTTCGGGATAGCAGGGGCTGCCTGCGGTTTTACCGAAAGTTATGAAACCCTCATCATTTTTCGGTTTTTTCAGGGAGTGGGTGCTGCGGCATTGGGCTCGATTAACGTAACTTTAATTGGTGATATTTACCATGGAAAAGAGCGAGCATCTGCCATGGGCTACAATGCCAGTGTATTAAGTGTCGGCACAGCGGTTTACCCGGGAATTGGTGGAGCACTGGCTATGCTGGGGTGGAATTATCCTTTCTTTTTTCCTGTTCTGGCTATTCCGGTAGGCATTTGGGTATTGAATTCCTTAAAAAATCCGGAGCCAGAAGGTTCAGAAAAATTCTTTAGTTATCTGGGCAATGCCTTGAAAAGCATGGCCGGCAAAAAAGTGATCGGTTTGTTTATATTGAGTATTTGCACTTTTATCATTCTTTATGGCGCCTATTTAACTGTATTTCCCCTCTTTTTGAAAGATTCTTTTGATGCGACACCCCTTCATATCGGATTGATAATGTCGTCTATGTCGTTGGCCACGGCTATAACATCATCGAGATTGGGTCGCATGGTGGCACGTTTCAGGAAATCCCGCATCATTATCAGTGGTTTTTTTCTGTATTCAATCTCACTGGTATTAATTCCTTTGATGCCCGGAATTATTTTTGTGATTTTTCCTGCTGTGATCTTTGGAATAGCGCAGGGTTTAAACCTGCCGGCGACCATGACATTCCTGGCCGACCTTTCTTCCATAAAGTACAGGGCGGCTTTTATGTCAGTCAATGGTTTTGTTTTAAGGATTGGCCAAACAGTCGGTCCATTACTGGTAGGCCTTGTTATGATCTATTTCGACCTGTCTATTGCCTTTTATCTGGCTGCAGGTCTTGCTGTTTTTATGATCATTTTTGCATTTATTATGCTGGATTAAGTCAGGTAAAAATTTACCCATCCCATTGTACTTTACAAATTGATCCTTAATCCCATCGTTGTGTTTAGAAGCAGTATCTGGCGCTGATCGATTCGTTCTCCCAATGCCGATAAAAACTTAAAAGCAAGATTGCTATAGGTGAAATCTGAATCAAGGAGTAATCCAAAACAGGGCGAGATATCATATCGAATACCCAATCCCACATTTCCCGCCAGGTTCCAATCCTGTGCTGAAGTTATTTCATAATATTCGGGACCAAATAGAAAGTATTGGGGTTTATAAAGCTGGTAGGGTGTTTTCCCATACAGCATTCCTCCCTGAATTTTTGCTTCGATGGATAATTTCTTCATAACAGGATAATGATAATAAACTCCAATCATGCCTGTTAACATCAAATAAGGATCCGAACGGATAAAGAGATCTTCGAGGAAGGGGTCGGCCTGGACTTTTTCCCAGCCCAATAATCCCACATCAACGGGATGTTGATTGATTCCCACTGAAGCCCCAATACCTATTTGTGGTTTAAAAAACCAGCCACCTTCTGCTTTTACATTGTAACCGGTCAGTGCAAAACTTCCCCCATCAAGAGAAGCCTGTCTGTATGCTCCAAGTGGAATCGATGCTCCTGCCTTAATTCCGAAAAATGAATTTGTATCCTGTGAATGCGAGGGAGGAGTTGATGTGGCTAAAAAGACAAACAACGAAATGAAAGATAATAGAAACGATCTCCAATCTAATTTCATACGAATATTTTTTCTTCGGGCAAATGTAAGCGATTTATAACAATGAGAAATATGACCTAAACACTTTACACGCTATGCCAGGAGCCATTTTGAATTGCAATTTTATCAACATATTGATGCGCAGTTTCTTTGCGAATATTGATTAAAAAATCAGCTTGGGATTTCATTGCCAGAATCTTTTCTTTTTTTGGATGAACACCCGGATGATCTGCAATGATAAATAAACCGGGATTGATAAACGATATCAATGCCGGAGACTCACAAATAACTGGAACGTTTGAAGGAAAATTATGATAGCTGAGCAGGAAAGCTTCTTTTACGAAATGATCATCACATTCAATGTATAAACTCCGGGCTGCTCCTGCAGCCAGCATTCGGGAACTATCCTTGCCGGTATGGGCATTGAATTCTTCTGTGATTTTATAATGGTCAGTGCGTATGATTATACTCGCTTCATCACCCATAAAATGTTTGTGCGGACTTATCTTTATGGCATATACAAGATGTTTTTTTGAATAGAAATGGATCAAATTACAGGCTATGGTTGTTTTTCCCGATTTACGTCCGGTTCCTGCAATAATTAGTAAGTTCGGGAGCTTTTGTTTCATTTTAATGCAAGAAAGTTTTTATTTTTGAAGAAATGAAGATAAACATAATCCCAAAACAAACGAAGATATGATTATTTACAGGAGCTTATCGGTTTTACTTTTCATGGGTGTCATGTTTTTTTATTCCTGCGATTTGAATGCACCCAAAAAGTTGAAAGATCAGAAGGTTACAGGGTGGGCCATTGATGATCAGGGTGATAGTGTGTATATGCGGTATGATGAAACAGGCAAACTGAACTCGTATTCAACTTATAAAAATGGAATAAAAAATGGGATAGCCAAAAAATTTTATGATAATGGCAATGTGGAATTTGAAATAAATTACAAGAATGGCTTAAAAGAAGGGCTTACCCGTTGGTTTTATAAAAGTGGGAAACTATACCGTGAAACCATTTATGAAAATGATGAAGAAACTGGAATCCAGAAGAAATACTATGAAAATGGAAAACTTATGGCTGAGATTCCTTATGAGCATGGTCGCATTTTGCCTGGATTAAGAGAATACACTACTTCGGGTAAATTAAAAACCATTTATCCTGACCTCATTATTGAGCCAATTAACAGGCTCGCTTTTGAAAATAAATATATACTGCGTTGTTATTTAGAAGGAAAACCTAAGGGAACAGATTATTTCAGGGTGATGCGAATCCCCGGATCAAAAATGGATGCCCTGATCCAACTGGATGAAATGGGTGGTGCCGGCCAAATAGAATTTTTTCTTAGGCCTGGTGATTTTATCATGGAGAAGATTATTTTCAGGGCTGAATATAAAACTGCATTGCGCAATACCTATGTGGTAGAAAAGGAATACAACCTTGCCCTGGATTACTGATCAATAGTTTAGACTTCTGAGTTTGCTGCTTAGTTCATAACTATTGGGAGCATATTTCAGACCTCGCTCCAAATATTCTCGGGATGCTTTCGAATTACCCTTGCGAAAGTGATAGCTAGCAGCTCTGGAATAGGCCTCAACAAGTACTTCATTCAGGATATAATTCCCAAAATCCAACGTTGAATTTTCAGCAATTTCTTCAAAAGCGCCTAATTTCCCAAATGCCTCCCGGGTGTTGCCCGACATGAAAAAATCAACACTCATTCCAAGGGTGAGTGTCCCGCGTAATGTGTTGAACTGGTTATTGTTCATTATATCAGGATAGGTTGTAATGTACCGATTGAGTTGATCGAGACTTTCCTGAAAATCGTTTATCTGGGAGAATGTTTCCAGTACATCCGTCACAAAGAGATTTCGAGCATCCACATGTTTGGGCTTGAGATTATAAGCTTTTTCAGCAAAAACCAGTGAGAGATCGAACTTATTGTCGTTGAGCAATATTCTTGCCCGTTCATAGTAATAGATAAAAGAAATTTCATTGATCAGGACGGAGTCTTCAAGATTGTCAATTATTCGATTGAAGTAGGCATCATATAGTTTAGTATTATACTGTGCAATGAGTAATTTCTGTGTAACATCGATAAATTGATCAATGATGTTATCATTTTTAATCCCATATTTATCGTAACGAGCAGCTTTAAAAATATAATCTGCATAATGAATGTCTTCGTATTTACAACCATTGAGAACATTGGCAACGCAGATGAGCAGCATGTATCCTGCACGTTCAGAAGGATGCAGGTAGGCTGATTTTTCAACCATGGCAAATGCTTCTTCATACTTTTGATTGGCGAGGCAATCAACCGCTTTATTATAGTATTGCAATCCTGCCAGTTCAAGCAGGTTTATATCCTCTTCTTTGTAAAAATATTCATTGAATAATTCATCCGATGTTTTCTGTTTATATTCTGTTTCGCTGATCAGTTTGGATTCCTTCAGAAAATCAACAAATTGTGACTTGAAACGATCATCATATACCAAGTATCCCTTTCTGGGATCAGTTGTTTCAACCCGGATTGAAAAAGTCTCGGGATAGGTGAGAATGTATACATGGTCGTACGATTCTTTGATGGTATAAGGAATGTTCAGGTTCTGGAAGATCAGACCATAGTATGCCGAGGCTGTAACGCAGTTGTATAGCCCTTCATTAAAAAGATCCGGAAAATATTGACCCTCCTCATATTTTTTTAGATAATCTTCGTGGATATCACTATAAATTGTTTTTACCTTTTTCTTTTCTTTGGCATTTATAAATTTTGAATTATTCTCATAACTGCTGATTTGATTTGAGATCCTTCGTTTAATGTCATTTAATTCGTCAGCACCGCAGCTATCATCAATGGCTATAAACAGGTAAATGTAGTTGGGTCCATTGTCACTGTCCAGGCTTTCGAAGGCTACTTTTTCAAGGTTTGAATGAAACGATAAGTCGCTCTTTATTACCAGGCTATCGGGTTCAGTTGCATAAATTTGAATCGACAGAAATGCTGTAATTACCAGCAGGATTTTTTGGAAATGGCTCATAACCTCTTTTTTTATTGACCACTATGCAGAAGCAAATATAAATATTTGAAATTCTTTTTTCGGGATTGTTCCAAAAAAACTGATCCGATTCGGCCCATTTCGATCCTGAATGATTTTGAATAATATTTGAAATTCCGCGTGCTCACGTAAAATTTAACAAAAAAAGCCTGTTGTACTGATACAACAGGCTTGTGATTTGTTTTGATATTTTTCTACAGATCAAAAGGTCCTATAAATTCATTTATCCCTGTACCATTCACATCTCCCGAGATGCAATATTGCGTTCCGGTATGATTAAACAACATGTAGTACTTCTTCTCCCCGATGTAAAACCCAATGCCCGCGCCTACTTTCTTCACAGCGAATGGCATTTGGCCATTGCCCCAGTCTTCGATGTCCTGAACAGGATCAAAGGTATTCGGGTTATTAAAATACAGGGAAAAGAGGGTGCCATCTTTATTGATCATATATCTTCTGGAAGGACCCAGTGGATCATGATAATTAAAAACCAGTGCGCCAATGCCATTTAATGCAAATGGGTTATAACCGGTAGCCAAATTCCCGATGGGTTCAACCTGATTATTCCAGGTATTATCCGAACGGATGTAAGCGTATTGACTTCCGGTCATATCCATGATCATGGTCCAGCTTTCATCCTCATTGTTTCCATCAATGCGGCAGGCAGCACCGATTCCGGGGAAGGGCGGAGGACCGCCGCCAAGCTCATTGATAGAGTAGGGGCCATCCAGGGTGCCAATGTTGCTGCGCAAAAACTGGGTACCATCCATGCTGATCAGAATAAACTCGGTTCCGGTGGTGGAGTATGCAGCACCCACACCTCCTATTTTTGAAATTACATTGTCTTTCCAATGCGCAGTATAAGCGGGTACACTACCCTGACTAGCAGGCTTGCATTCGGTCATTGTATATTCTGTTGCAACCTTTATGGATACAACTTTATGTGTATTCAAATCATTAATGATATAGGATAGGGGCGCTCCGGTTTCAATCCCTCCACCTTCAGTAAGAAAATACTGTAGGTCTTCAAAACTACCACTCACCGTTGAAAGTGCAGCACTGGCGTCACCACCGTAAGCAAATACTTTAATTTTGGTATTTTCAAGATCACTGATGTGTTTACCTTCTGCAACTACACCTCCCGAGGCTACAGCAGCGGAGTAAGTGGCATCTACTTTAGCCCTCATTTCCTGACGGGAGGAAGTACTTTCAATCAATAAATAGTAACGTCTTCCGTAGGTAATTGAAGCAACATAACAGGCCGGATTTCCAGGTTGAATGAATTTTGCCAGATCATCCGGAGTAACGGAAGGTGCAAACACATCATCATAATTCGGGGGCATATCGTAGCTCATGGTATAATAGATCTGGTCGAGTTTTACCAGCATCCGATTATAGGTTTTATCAGAGCTGAAACTCAAGCTGGCATCCACCTGCGTAGTCCAGGTTTCGACATTCACACCCATCGAAAATGCCATTTGTTGCCGTGAATATACATCTTCCATGGTATAGGTGAAATTGGCCGGAACCACACCATTGTTATCCTGGATGATCTGATTCTGTGCCGTAGTCATGGCACTTTTGGTCACTGAATTAACCGTATAAGCCGGATTGCTGGAACCATTGATCACATTGATGGATACTGTTCCGCCTGCGCGCTCTACCACAATAGGATTGGGTGTAGCCTGTGTAATGGAATTACCCTGTATTAGACTTCCGGGCCAAATGACATTTGAATTGGGATCAAAAGTAGCATAGGTGCCTGCAGCATCAACACGGTCAACCGTTTTAGATGTGCATACCCAGGGTTCACCATTGATGATCTCTTGTGTTTCTGTTGAGTCGAGCACCTCGTTTTTTTCAACTACGGGCTCAAATTCACCACCTGATTTAATGACACCTTCAAATGTATCAGGTGTTGATGGTTGATCGTCATTATCCTTCGAACAGGAAAATAGAATGCTTGTAGAAATAAAAATGATTGCTAAAAGTAATTTCTGAGTTTTCATAAGAATTGTATTAGTAAGTTTAGTTTATACTTTTTGTCGTTTTAATTTTAAAACCGTCCGCAAAAATAGAAGGCCATTCCAGGCCGGCCAAATATTGAGGGTGGACAATGGGTGGACGAAGCATGAATTAATTTTCCATGTTCATCATAAAACTGTGCAAATCAGATTCATCAGGCAATTGGAGTTTTTTTCTCAATCGATACCTTGCCTTTTTTACACTTTCGGGAGAAATGTTCATAATGGCTGCTACTTCCTTTGAAGTAAGATTGAGTTTGAGCATCGCAGATAAACGAAGGTCATTGCTTGAAAGAATAGGAAAATCTGCTTTCAATTTTGATAAAAAACCCTGATGGACCTGTTCAAAATGGCGGTTGAAATTATTCCACTCCTTATCGGATTGTGCACTGCCATTGATCATGTGCCTGAGCTTTCTGAAATCAGATCTGCTTTCTTCCCCTGACTGCTCCTCCAGATCGGTCACCTGTTTTTTTAGGGTCTCCAGCAATTCATTTTTCTGAACGATTTGTAAGGCATGGGAGGTGAGTTCATTCTTTTTAATCTCGAGTTCTTTTTCATAATTGTCGCGCTGCAATTCGGCAATGATTAGTTTTTCTTCCTCGAGCAGCTTTTCCTGCTCACGTATCAGACGATTTCTTTTCATTTTATTGCGCAAATGGATAACAAAATAGATACCTATTAGAAAACTTAAAATCAGGCCAACAATTAAAACAGTTTGCCTTATCCTCTGCAGCTCAAGGTCCCTGGAAAGAATCTCAATTTCACTTTTTTGTATGGCTATTTCTTTTTCGTTTTTTTCCTTTTGATACCGGGCTTCCATCTCTTCAATTTTCCGGGTTTTGTTTTCATCAAAAAGGCTGTCCTTCATGCTTTCATACAGCTTAAAATATTCAAGGGATTTTTTATAATTTCCGATTGAATAATAGGCGTCAGACTTACTCAAATAGGTATTTTCCAGGCTGCTCTTTGAACCTATGTCACGAGCAATAACAATGGATGAATCATACAAAGGGAGGGCTTTCTCATATTGGCTTTCCTCCACCAGCAGGTCCCCCATGTTTCGAAATAACATTGAAATACGCAATTGGTCATTGTGTTTTTCAGCAAGATCAAATGCTTTTTGAAAATAATTTCGTGCTTTTATAAATTGTTTCTCTTCTTTATGAATGAGCCCCATATTATTATAGGCCAGGAGAAGGGTATTGTTATTTTCAATTTCAATGGCTTTTGTAATGGCTTGTTCAAAATAATATTTTGCAGAATCATATTCCTGCATTTTCATGTAGATAAAACCCGTATTGTTGAGTGCTTGTGGTAGAAAAAAACGGTCGTCATTTTCTATATACAATTCAATAGCTTCGCTGAGATTATCCAGCGCTTTTCGGAATTTTTCGAGCGCCATATAGTTGCTGGCCAGGTAGACCAAACCATCTGCATACCGAATCTTATCCCCCAGCTTATCAATAACCTGAAGGCCTTGCATTAGATATTTTTGGGCATCTTCATAATTGCCCATATAGTAATTGATATTACCAAGTAGCTGCAAAGAAACTGCAACCCCGTGTTCATCATTGGCCTCGCTGCTCTTTTTTAAACTTTCTTCGGTTTGAAGCAATGCTTTTACATAATCCCCCTGGTCATAATAAAGAATGGCTATGTTGTATAAAATCACTCCAATCATTTTGGGATCATTCAGATCTTCGTAAAGCATAAGTGATTTCTGGTAGTAGTAATTTGCACTGTCGGATAAGTTTCTGACGGTAAATCCTGCAGCGATCCTTTGATAGGCTTCAGCCATCCCTTTTTTATTATCTGATCTTTTAGCAATCTTGAGGGCTTGCAGCGCATAATCACGGGCCGCTTTTGGCTCTGAGTAGGCTGTGGATTCCCATAATAATATGAGGATATGAACCCTGGTGGAGTCGTTATTTGCCTGTTTTAGTTCAGTTCGGAGGCTATCGGTATTGAACCGTGCTATCAGAATATAGGGGAGTATAATAAATATAAATATGACGGACCACTTCTTCATTTGCTATGATTAGGAATATGGTATTTTTGGTTATAACCCCTCGAATTAAGATAACAACCACATTACTGAATTGTTTTAAAATAAAAAATTGAATCGTCTACCTGTTGTCCACCCCAAACATTTGATGGAGGACTTCAATACCTGTACATTTGCATTTCTTTTAAACTAAAACATAACGAATTCACATCTCATGAAAAATCTCTTCATCCTTTTGGGAGTTGCGTTGATGATCAACGCAAATCTTTACACGCAAGACTTTTATGTTTCCACCAGCGGTGATGATAGCAATCCAGGAACTATCGACAATCCCTGGGAAACCCTTCAATATGCCATGGATATGGCTTCGCCCGGAAGTACTGTCCATATCATGGGCGGAACTTACAATGAAAAAGTATATTTAAATGTAAGCGGAACACCTGGTAATTTTATCACCTTTCAGAACTACAACAATGAAGAAGTTGTGGTTGATGGCTCAGGATGGAATGATCCCGCTATTTGTGAAATTTATGATCAACAATACATTCGCCTCAAAGGATTGCATTTTAAACACAATGTTCAATTCGATGCAATGGGAATTATGATTGAAGGAATGTGTCGGAATATTGAAATCATCGAATGTAAAATTTCGGAAATCCATTTTTCCTCCGATCCATCGGCACCGGTTAATGAAAACACCAATGCACAACCTTTGATCATATATGGTACCGATCCTGAATTTCCAATTACTGATCTACTGGTCCTTGATTGTGAAATATTTAATGCTCGTACCGGTTACAGCGAAGCCCTGGCGGTGAATGGCAATGTGGATGGGTTTGAGATTTCGGGGAATGAAGTACATGACATTACCAACATCGGTATTGATGCCATCGGCCATGAAGGTACATGCTCCGATCCTGCTTATGACCAGGCCCGCAATGGTTATATCGATTGGAACACTGTGTATAATTGCCAATCGGATTATGCATCTGCAGCCGGTATTTATGTGGATGGTGCCAAAGATATTTATATTGAAAATAACATCGTTTACAACAATCAATGGGGGATTGAAGTAGGTTGTGAAAACCTTGAAAAAACAGCTTCCGGGATTGTTGTTCGAAACAATTTTGTTTATGGTAACGCCTCAGGTGGAATTCAGTTAGGTGGTTATGACTATCCTTCGGGAAGCGGCATGGTTGTAAATTGTGAAATTGTAAATAATACCCTTTTTAATAATGCCACCACCAATTATTACGATGGCGAATTGACTTTGACCTATTCTGAAAATTGCACCATTGTCAACAATATATTTTATGCCACCAATCCTGAAGTTCAGTTGATCTCACTGGAAGATGTCGTCACGATTCCTCCCGGACTTGTACTTGATCATAATCTCTGGTATCATCCCGAAGGAGATGAAAATGCTTATGTTTACTGGAGTGGAACCGATTACGAATCATTGAGCGATTTTATTGCCGGAACGGGTTATGAAGCTAATTCGCAATTTATTGATCCGATGTTCAAATCAGATGATAATGTCAATCCTGACTTACACATCAAAGTTGAATCACCGGCCATTGCTTCGGCCAATGCTTCATTTCTGGTGAATGCAGGCTCAAAAGATATCGACGATGAAAACCGTATAAACGAAAGCCTTGATAAAGGGGCCGACGAGTATTATGCTTCTGCCGGAATATTCAATGCAAAATCAACGATTGCTTTTGATGTTTATCCAAATCCGGCAAAAGATAAATTTTCGATAATAACGACAGGATTGATTGCAGACAATGGAAATCTTGAGTTGATTGATCTATTTGGACGAACCGTTCAACATGCAAAATGCAATGCTAATTCAGTGATTGATGTTCAAGATTTGGAACCGGGAATTTATTTAATCAGGCTTGAAATAAACAATACCATCTATAGTAGTAAAGTGATTATTGAATGATCTCAGATCTGCCCCCAAAAGGAAAAGCCGCTCATAGAAGCGGCTTTTTTGTTGCCCGACCAGGGGTCGAACCTGGACTCTCTCCGGTCAAACCGAAATGTGTTGCCAGTTACACCATCGGGCAATGCAGGCGCAAATGTAATAAATAGTTGCTCCCAATATCAAATTTTATTTATTCATCCTATTCCACGTATCACGCAGTGTGACTGTTCGATTAAATACCAACTTGTCACCGGTAGAATCGGGATCGACGCAAAAATAACCCAAACGTTGAAACTGGAACTTATCCTGTGGTCGTGCCTCTTTGACTCCGGGTTCTATTTTCCCATTTACCACTTTCAATGAATCGGGATTAAGGTTCGATTTAAAATCTTTACCATCTTCACCATCATCCGGATCTTCGTTCTTGAAAAGCCGATCATAGATCCTAATTTCTGCATCTATGCAATGATTGACGGAGACCCAATGGAGGGTTCCTTTTACTTTTCGGCTTACGCCCGATCCGCTTTTTGTTTCGGGATCATAGGTACAGTAAAGTTCTGTTATATTCCCATTTTCATCCTTTTTAAAGTCTTCACATTTGATGATATATGCTCCTTTCAGTCTGACTTCCCTGCCGGGACCCAACCGAAAAAATTTATTGGGTGGATCTTCCATGAAATCATCGCGTTCAATGTAAAGTTCCCGGGAAAATGGAACGACTCTGGTTCCTCCTTCCGTATCTTCCGGATTGTTTTCCAGAACGAGGTCTTCCGTTTTATCTTCGGGATAGTTGGTTAGGATTACTTTCAGTGGATCCAGTACAGCAAAAATTCTGGGTGCCACTTTGTTGAGGTGTTCACGTACACTGAACTCCAGCAAGCCCACATCAATAACGTTTTCTCTTTTTGCCACACCCACACGGTCAGCAAAATTTCGGATGGATTCAGGAGTAAATCCCCGTCTTCTCAATCCTGAAATGGTAGGCATCCTTGGATCATCCCATCCAGAAACATATTTTTCATTGACCAGTTCCAGGAGCTTCCGTTTGCTCATCACTGTATAACTGAGATTGAGCCGGGCGAATTCGTGCTGCCTTGGCCGGTAGTCCGTTTCGATAAGATTGTCAAGAAACCAGTCGTAAAGGGGGCGATGTATTTCAAATTCAAGCGTGCAAATTGAATGGGTGATCCCTTCCAGGTAATCCGATTGCCCATGTGCAAAATCATACATGGGATAGATGCACCATTTATCTCCTGTACGATGATGCCTGGCATGCATGATCCTGTAAAGGACCGGATCGCGCATGTGCATATTGGGGGAGGCCATGTCGATTTTGGCTCTTAAAACATGAGATCCATTGGGAAATTCACCGGATTTCATCCGATGGAAAAGGTCCATGTTTTCCTCCACACTCCTGTTCCGATAAGGGCTTTCCACACCCGGACGGGTAGGGACACCACGCTGTTCGCTGATCACATCAGAGGATTGATCATCTACATAAGCTTTCCCATCCTTGATCAATTTAACAGCCCATTCATAAAGCTGATCAAAATAATCGGAAGCATAAAACAGGCGGTCTTCCCAGTCGAATCCAAGCCACCGGACATCTTCCATAATGGAATTTACATATTCTTCCTCTTCTTTCGTGGGATTGGTATCGTCGAAACGCAAATTGCATTTGCCATTGTATTTTTCAGCAAGTCCAAAATTGAGGCAGATTGACTTTGCATGACCTATATGTAAATATCCATTAGGTTCCGGCGGAAAACGGGTATGCACCCTTCCTTCGTTTTTCCCCTTTTGAATATCGTTTTCGATAATCATTTCGAGAAAATTTTTTGATCGGGTCGACTCCTCTTTATGTTCGTTAGATGTATTCATGTTTATTTGACGGATTAATAAGTGCGCAAATTTAGTGAATGAATTGTTATAAAAAACAAAAGGCCATCCATGATCCGGATGGCCTTTCATGGAAAATGTTTTACTTTAATATTTTTGTTGCTGCATCATATTATTTCTGCAAAAAAAAATTACCAGTCAATAAATTAGTTGGGAACCTGAGAGAACTTTCCATTGTTGATCTGCCAAAGATCATTTTTATCCTGGTTAGAACTATGTCCGTCCAGATTGAGATCGCTTGGAAGATAACCACGGGTTCCTGCTTCATTTTCCCAATACAATGTCTTGTCATTTGCATTTATTGTTCCATCACCATTAGAGTCGCCACCGATCATACCATATACACCGGTATCGATTTCTTTAAATCCATTGGCATCTCCGTATGCCTGGCCAGCTCCGGTTGTAAAATCATAATCATAAGAAGATCCGGAGAGCGTTAATGGATTGGCTGACAAAATGCCGAGGTGATTTCTTTGGAGCACTACCAGGAAAAAGTCATTGGTAAAAGTCTGATCAAAATATACCGGACTGTATCCATCGAGTCCCACAATATTGCCATCAGAATCAATAAAAACAGCACTTTCATAAACGGTAGTAGCTGAAGTTGCGGAGGCTGCATCCGTTGCATCCCTGAACTGGATCAGAGCCCAGTCTACAACATTCTCACTGATTTCACTCACTGATTCTGTGCCTGGATAATTCCAGGGTAGACCTGAGAAGGGTTGCGTAAGTGGCAACATGTCAGTGAACATGGTATTCATCCCAGTGCCATTGTAGGGACCTTCGAGGTATACTTTGGCATTCAGTCGGAATCCCCCCCAATCAATCCGGTTATAGATATCGTTTTCAAAGGCATCTCCGGCAAAGGCACCCGTGGCGGCCAAAATATTGACCTGCCCTGCATCGATGGTTTTAGCAACATTATAGGTTCCTGACCATGTATTGGCGGGGAAAATAAGACCTTCAAGGGTAATGTCCTGGCTATTGGCAATGGTTAATAATGTTCCTCCAACTGCCCCATTAGAAAAAGAGCAGAATCGTAATGGGAAACCTGCATCAATATCTCCAGTGATATTGATACCATTGGCATCCATATATTCAAAATTCGAATAAATAGCGGCAATGGATGCACCAGAGGCAATATCAAAGCTATAAAATCCCGTATTATGGGTAATGTTTACTTCACTTCCGGGCGACCCATATGCTTCGAAGGATCCTCCAGAAGCTACCACGATTGAACCATTATCCTCAACCTGTAAAAGACCGTTTTCGTTAAGCTGTATACTCCCTGAATTATTGACATCCAGATCGCGAATGTTGCAAATCTGACCTGCTCCTATTTCCAGGTTGCCTCCGGTACCAATATTCATATCGTAAGTACCTATATCAGCAGCACATGTTACGGTATGGTTGATTTTCACCCTTGACCAGTCTTTTGTTGGATAAGTTTGACCAGAGGCCCAGGTAGAAGCTGACGTCCAGTCACCATTGCTAACCGTATAAAAAGGGATCGGAGCAGTCGATGCAGCCCACGCCGGATCAGAGGGCTCAATGTTTGTTGTACCGCCCAGGACACCGGTGTTTGCATATTGACTCAAGTCCTCGGTTGTTTGCCCGCTCCCTTCGTCAAAGCCATAATAGGCTACCAGGTTCGGTTCCAACTCGGGATTGTCAAGGGGTTTATACATATTCTCCTGTAACTGCTCTGCAGTAAGTGCAACATTCCAGATCCTTACCTCATCCATGTTTCCTCTGAAGAAATTGTTATCAGGTCCATAAAATTTACCCAGTTTTGTTGAATTTGTAGATCCATCAACGGTAACGGCCCAGGGTTTACTGGCCACTTCTTCGCCATTGATAAAAATTCGAAGTGTTGCCCCATCCCAGGTTCCGGCCACATGGGTCCATACACTTTGGGTTAAAACATTGGTAGCCGTTTCCAGAACATTTGCAGGGTTGCTATTGGCATCCATCCCAAATGCAATTCCGTTCAAACCATATTTTCCTCCAAGAAAATAGGAGGTTGCCCAGTCCTTTTCTACCAGTCTTTCATAAATGGTAAGCGGACCATTCAGATAAATCCATAACTCAATGGTGATACTGCCGGTAATATTTAATTCCGGATTGGTTCCGCAATCAACATAATCATCCACACCATCGTAGAACAAGGAGTACTGATCTTGCGCAGTTAAACCATTCAACTGGAAGACCAAAAGCGCTAAAGCGAAGATTTTGAGTAACTTCATAACGTAGATATTTTCAATTATTTTTGATTTTGGTAATTATTTATCAAAGGCAAAATTAATTCAAAATTTGATATAAAAAAATAAAAAGGCTATTGGTTAGAATAGCCTTTTCGGTAAAAATATTAATTATTCTGCTTTAAATCGGGCTACTTTTTTTATGCCGTATCCCAATCCCAGTGCCAGCAGGATGGAAATCCCGCCATCAATTGGTGCCCCTCCTCCGACGGGCGTATTGCCTGAGCCCGGATTATTTCCTGTGTTAGGATGAGGAGGATTCTGAGCTTGCAGGAACAATGGTGCTATTGCCATGCAAAAAGCTATCAGTGTTATTTTTATCATTTTCTTCATATTTCCTGTTTTTCAGTGAATGATCTAATTAACCATAACTTTCCTGGTAATGACCTGGTTGTCAGTTACGATTTTTACAATATACGTTCCGGCTTTGATCGTATTCAAATAGTTTTTACCCTGATGAACATTGATCGACTGAATCAGTTGTCCGGTGATGTTATAAACCACCAGTTGTCCTGTAGTATTATTTGCTATATTCACCATGATAGCGTTATTTAATCCGATGACCATTGCATTCGAGAGATTATTTGGTGTGATACCGAGAGTCGATTTAAAATACAAGATAAATCGGTTGTCCATCTCCCCCGGTTCGTAAGAAAATGTATAGGTGTCATTCAACAGGTTGGTAACAACGCCGGTAAGTTGATCTTTCAAATACAGCTGGTTTACATCAAAAATATCTGTCGCCTGGATGGTAAAAATCCCGGACTCGAATGAGCTTACACCAATAACAACCGGTTGTTTCTCAGGCAAAGCATTGATAGAATAGTCATAATCAAGATGACTATAGATCTGGGGAGCTTCATTTTGAATCCCGAATAATTTATGGGCATCCCAGTTTCCATCAAAGGATGCAGATGCCGCTTCAACAAAACGAATTACGGTTTCATCAGCGTACCCGTTTCCGGAAATTTTCAGTTTGACAAGATCGCCGATTTCATTTTTATAAAATGGGGTATTGTTGTGCGCCCTGACATCATCATTCATTTGCAGGGATCCGTATTCCGGATAAGTTCCTGCATTGTCGGTGACCGAAACAAAAAAGCCCTGCCCCGGTGCAATAAACTGGGAACCACCATTGGTCCCGACACCTGCAATGTATGTTGCCCAGGTGGATGCATTTACATGAATATAAGTAGCGTTATCCACATTGGTTTTTGTCCAACCCGAAACAGCGTCCCAGTCAATGGTTGAAGGATAGGGGTTTCCAACCAGATTCCATCCGAAATCATTGTATCCGGCACCGCTCCTGGTCAAATTATTAACCGTACCTACGGGGCCGTCATTGAACATCCCATTGAAGGCAGCAACCGCTGAATTATTGTTAAATAGGGCATATCCCTGTATGGGATTCAGCGGAGCCGTTGTCGCGATAATATCAGTATAACCATTGGTTGATTCAGTATGATTCTGCAGGTATAATCCGGTAAACATACCCGATGTGGCGTTGACCACCGGCGATGAGATCAGGTGCCATTCTCCTCCTGCATAATATCGTTCGAATGTGGCATTTCCAAATGTATTAGAACCGTTATTGATATAAGATCCGGTTCCGGCTGCATCTGACTTGATCAGGAAATCTCCCGTTACTGTCAAATCATAAGAATTGTTTACCGTCATACTTCCGGTTGTATTGATGGTAATGTCTTTTGCAGTGGCATCAGCATTTATTTCAACAAGGTGATTGATCTCAGCCCTGGCCCAGGCTTTGCTAGGAGCCTGCTGTCCGTTTGCCCATGTTGAGGATGAACCCCAAAAACCATTATTCACCGAATAATAGGGTATGGGCGCTGTAGAGGTGATCCAGGCCGGGTCGGATGATTCAACAGCCGTGGTACCTCCCAGGATACCCGTATTGGAGTTAGCACTCAAGTCACTTGTGGTTTGGCCAATTCCTTCATTGAATCCATAATAAGCTACGAGATTTGTTTCGGTACCCGGATTGTCCAGTTCCCGATACATATTATCCTTAAGTTCCTGCTGCGTTCGTGCAACATTCCAGATACGTACTTCATCCATATAACCCCTGAAAAAATAGTTATCAGGACCATAATATTTTCCCAATTTGGTTGAATTGGCTGAGCCATCCACGGCATTATTGACCCAGGGTTTGCTCGCTACTTCTTCACCATTTACATAAATGCGCAGGGTAGCCCCATCCCAGGTCCCGGCAATATGAGTCCAAACATTCTGAGAAAGGACATTGGAACTGGTCTCTAATAAATTGGCTGTGCTGCCATTGGGGTCCATACCAAATGCCAGTCCATTTAATCCGTACTTTCCTCCCAGCCAGTAGGATGTTGCCCAGTCTTTTTCTACGATCCGCTCATAAATGGTCAGCGAACTATTGAGATAGATCCACAGCTCAATGGTAATGCTTCCTGTAATATTCAGTTCCGGATTGGTTCCGCAATCTACGAAATCATCGGTTCCATCAAAAAAGAGGGCATTTTGAGTTTGACCCATCATTTGGATACTCCAAACAATGGCTAAAAATAGGGTAAAAAGTTTGCTTGTTTTCATATTATTATTGTTGAATTTTTCTCAGATTTAAAGAAACGGGTAAAGCTTTTAAACTGCTTTTATTCTGAGAAAGTTCCTGAAAACAGCAAAAATTATTCAGGTAATTAAATAATGTGGAGAGCGCCCCTTCCCGATTGGATTTTTTTAAGCAATCGTTCGATCATAAAAAGGGAAACCATACCGGCTAAAATTACGATGGTGATGGATGATACTTTAAATGAATCAAAAACTTCCTTTAAATTGATCCAGATATTTTTAAAAACGGGTATCAAGATGGGATTGAATTCACCCATGACACTATGGCCATTGCCGAAAATAAAATAATAAATCAATCCTGCGATGGAAATGACTCCGGTGATGACCAATGCCCATCGATACCATCCCATTTCTTTTCTTTCAGCGGCAGTTTCTATGGGAATGCCCTGTATGGAGCGCATGATTTGTTCCGTGATATCTGTTTTAGGTTCAACGGTGCCATGCGCTTTGAATATTTTTTTGAGATTATTTTCAGTATTTTGAGTATTCATGATCCGGTTTGAATTTTATTCAGGTTATTCTTCAATTGTTGTTGTAAATATGTTTGCATCTTGCCCCGGATGCGGTGCAACCTGACCTTGACATTCGACTGCGTTAATCCGGTAATTTGCGCAATTTCATCAGTGGAATGATCACTGATATAAAACATGCTGATGATGGCCCTTTCTTCCTGATCGAGCTTATTCATCAAAACATCCACCAGTTTTTTTTGTTCGTTGTGATCCAGTTGATCGAGGTTTTCGTACACTTCATCGGTGCTGTAATTTTCTATGAATTGTTCATCCAGGCTGTGCATCTCATATTTTTTCTTTCGTGTTTTTGAGATGGAAGCATTGTATACGATGCGGTGCAACCAGGTTGAGAATTTTGATTTTTTTTCAAACCCTCCCAAAGCCTGGTAGGCTTTCACAAAAGCATCCTGTACAATTTCTTCAGCATCTTCATGATTTCTCAGTATCCTGAAAGCTACGGTATACACCATTACCTTGTACTTATTCACCAGCTGCGCATAAGCCTGCTGATCTCCACCCAGGACTCTTTCGATGTAGATTTCGTCGTTCAGGAATTCCATTTGTTATATAGACGCCGGGATGTTTCTCCGGTTACATCTTACAATAAAGATAAAAAAAAATTTGTAACCGCCTTTGAAAGAGGGCGTCAAAATGGATGAACATGAAAACATTTAACGAATAAAAAATTAAAATTATGTTAGACTTAACTCCCGTATTAGTGTTGGCGATCATCTTCGGAACCATTCTCGGTATTATCTACCTGGGGATCCGCAGGAAAGAACGCATGGCCATGATGGAAAAAGGCGTGGATGCCTCCATGTTTTTAACTCCTCGTAAAAAGAGTTCCCTCTCCTTAAAATATGGGCTGCTGTTGATCGGTGTTGCCCTTGGAATTCTGATTGGGAAATTACTGGCCACCACCGAAGCATTTCGTTTCGAGGAAGAGGCCGCTTACTTTTCAATGATCTTTTTATTTGGTGGTATGGCATTGATTATCCATTATTTTATGGATAAAAAATTGACCGAAAGCGAAAAAGAAAAGTAATCGGGAACATCCTGTATCGCATAAGAAATAAAGCCTGTCCATTTGGATAGGCTTTTTTACTGGAAACGAATTGTTTCGATAACACGATATTCGGGGCCAGTGGGTTTTAAAATACTTTCAAAAAGGAACATTTCATGAACATCAGATTTTTGAATAGGGTAATCCTTAAGAGGTTGCAGGATATCATTTAGCCGCTTTTTATCTTCTATGTACTTTATCCTGCCTATGGTAAGATGCGGTCTGAAGTTTTGCCGGTCTCGCTGAAATCCAATGCCTTCAAACTTTTCAAGCAAAGTATGGCCAAGATTCAGGAGTTCTTTGTTTTCTTCAATTCCAAACCATATAACCCTGGGTTTGTATGTACTCCCGAATAGACCAACATTTTTAATGGAAATTGAAAAAGGGTTCGAATGCTGGCTGGTTTTGTTCATGACGTCAATGATTTCAGGTATCTTTTCTTCATCCGTTTCCCCGAAAAACTTCAATGTAATGTGCACGTTCCCGGGATCCACCCATTTGATCTTTTCATCTTTGAGTTGTCTTTTCATTTTGTAAAAAAGCTCCAGGAATACATCGTCAGGGATGATTTTTATAGCTGCAAATAACCGTTTCATAAAAAATCTTGAATTTAAAGTGTTGTAAATTTAGGATAAATATTATTTTTGCAGCCCAATTCGTTCTTCATCCATTTTTCAATATATTGGAATTTGGATTTTAAGTTATTGGATTTTAAACCTTGGGGCATTAGCTCAGCTGGCTAGAGCGTTTGACTGGCAGTCAAGAGGTCATCGGTTCGACTCCGATATGCTCCACATTAGAAAGCAACTTTGTTTGAGAAAGCAAAGTTGCTTTTTTTTATGGGGTTCGACCCTCGACGAAGCTTTGCTTGTCGGGATGCTGACCTCAAGCGTCAACATCTGATATGCTCCACCTTCGCCCACCGAAGCTATTTCTTCTGAAATAACGAAGGTGGGCTTTTTTTTTCATAGTCAGATTGACATAAAAGCTTACAAGCAGGCTTCTTGGGAATTTTGACTAATTTTGGTTTTGAATTAAAATTCCTATTGAATCATAAAATTTTAATATCCGTTTTTTTCTTTTTGGCTTCAATCGCCAGCAATCCGATATTTCCGCAGGGTTCCTGGGAAAAGTTGGATGTCCCAACTTCTGTATTCCTGAAGTCGGTTTGTTTTGTGGATAGTCTGTATGGTTGGGCGGTGGGTGATTCGGGCACCATTATCCATACCCAGGATGGTGGCGATACCTGGACTTTACAGGACTGTGGTACCGAGAATGAAGTGTATGACGTTTTTTTCGTCGACCGTGATCATGGCTGGGCCGCAACGTATAGTTTTGCCTCTCTGCCCTATGGGACAGATCTTCTTAAAACTACCAATGGTGGTGAGGACTGGATCCTTTACCCTTTTGGAGAAGACAATATTTTCATCACCTCCATTTTTTATTTTGATACGCTCACCGGCTGGATGGGTGGCAGGCCGCACGCACTGGTCAAAACAACCGACGGCGGAATGACCTGGAACCATGCTGCAGTGGATACCAGCATCCTGGCTTTTTTCCCGGTGCTAAATATTACTTTCCTGAATCAAAAAATCGGTTATGCCAGTGGTGGAATTATTGATATTGCCGGGGTGGTATGGCAAACATACAATGGAGGTGAAAGCTGGTCAGCCATTGATCCCATTTATGCCCCTGCCGATGAGGTCTATGGGATCCACATTTTTGATTCTCTGAATGTGATCACTTCCGGTGGAGACCCCGATTTTGGTTACGGAGTGGCAACTCTCCGGACTTATGATGCTGGACAATCATGGACTTATACGGAGCATGGCGTGGCGGGTAATGCTTTTGATCTGGAATTCAGGACTGAAACGGAAGCCTGGTGTCCGCTTGGTCCACAGCGAAAATTTGTATTCAGTCTGGATGCCGGTGATACATGGGAACCTATGACCACCACAGATTCGACTGCCATTTTTGACATCGCTTTTCCCGATTCTCTGCATGGTTTTGCAGTGGGACAGGATGGAGCCGTATTGCGCTATATTCCCCCATTTGCCACAAGCATATCTGCTGCCGATTCCAAAACATTTCAGGATGATCTTTTGAGGGTTTTTCCAAACCCAGTCAGTGTTCAGGCAACCATTGAATATACCATCCCATCACAAAACTTTATGGGTATGGTGAATGCTGAAATTGAAATTTTAAATTTAATGGGGCAAACCATTGAAAAGATGGTTTTCCAAAACCAAAGTCCCGGGAGATATGCTTTTCAGCTGGAGAAAAAACAACTTCAACCCGGGATTCATTTCGTTTATCTTAAACTGAATATTCCTGGTCAATTAAAATCCATTGTCCGGGTGAAAAAGATCGTGGTACTACCTTAATTTAGTCCATCAAAATCAATTTTCCTGTTTCCGAATATCCATTGTGCGAGATCCGAAATAAAAAGATGCCGTTCAAGTGTGGTTGTTTCCCAAAAAGATCCAGGGACCTCAATTGCAGGTTATACTTGCCCGGTGATTGTTCTTCCCTGACAGGTTCGGCAATCAGGTTTCCATGGATGTCGTAAATTTGGAATAGTACCATGCCTTTTTCTGAAATTTGGTATTGAATTGTTGTCGATTCACTGAAAGGATTGGGAAAAATCTTGCCTACGAAAAAACGATTCAATTTCCCTTTTTCATCAATTGCATTTACTTCCGAAAAATTGATCTGTGTGCTCCATATTTGGTAAACGCCAGTTGAATTGTCCATCCATACCGGAAAGAGGCTGTTGTTGGTGGAGGTGATGTCGATATTGTCGCCCTGGTAACCCTGTCCCAGGCCTCCAATGGGGGTTGGTTTAAAATTATGATCGCTTATTTCAAACTCCTGCCAGGTGTCGCCCCCATCCTTTGATCTTGCCAGAAAGACGCCGGTTGAATCGGTGGATGTATTGCGATCATCATAATAAAGTACATTCAATGCGCCGTAACGATCGATATGAATGGAAGGGAAATATTGTGTATTTCCTGTACTCAGTGCATCCTGGTTTACACGTATTCCTTCCGACCAGGTGCTTCCCCCATCATCCGAGCGATGAAGAACAATGTCGGGATCGTCACCTGCTGGATCAAGCGCCTTTTCGCCGGTCACAATATAAATCCGGCCTTTGTATGGCCCATCAGTGGTATCCACCGAAATTGAGGGTAAACCGTTTACCCGGATGTTCTCTTTATTGGCGAGCACACCGGTAATGCCGTTCATGGGAAATGCATTCTCCACAACGGACCAGTTTTCACCACCATCAGTTGAGGAGGCAAACCCAACCTGAATTTCCTTAAAAGGTGAAACATCAGTAACCCCTGCCCAGCATGCATATACCTCACCATTGGGTCCGATGGCCAGGTCGCCACCGGCACTGCGGGTGGTGGGATTATTCACCGCGATAGGCGTTGTCCATGATTGACCACCATCATCGGTATATGAAAACATAAGGGGAAAAGGCAATGCAAATTTCACCCATGCAGCATATGTCCTTCCATAATATGCGCTTTCTTTAATGGCATCGGAGGCCAGGGTTGCTCGTTCGAGATCATCGGTGCTGATCACTTGCTGCATCGACCACGTTTGGCCGTTATCAGTGGAATAATGCGAATACAATCCAACAAAAGGAGTTCGTCCCAGCCGTGTAAGAATAAACCTGCCCTCTTTATCAATCACAATCCCCGGATCGCCACCATGATAAGCAATGGGTTCACCTCCACAGGTATCACTTCCCTGCCAGGTTAATCCGCCATCAATGGAAGTGTAAATTCCTTCGCTTACGAAAAAAGGAATAAAATTCAGGGTGTTGCAGGAAGAAAAAAGGATGTCGGGATTAACAGGACTGCGTTTAATAAAAACTTCGGTTTGATTTACACTTGAAGGGTATATTCTGAAATTGTCACCCGAAAATTCAATATCCACAGCTTGGGTCGTGGATTGGGCATTTAAAGTACATAAGTTATATAAATAGAAAAATGCGATGACCAATAATTTTATTTTCATTTGAAATGTATTAAAAAGTATACCCCAGGTTGATTGAGAAAAAATAATTTCGTGGAGCACCCGCTTCATAAAATCGCTTATCGGCCGAATTGGTATTGGTAAACCCGACATAAATTTCATCAAATATATTGTTCAAACCGCCAGAAAACATCACATTAAAATCCCCAAAGGTCATATCCAACCCGATGGTGGCATTCATTAAATTATAAGCTTCCGTTTGGTCACTATTGGCATCATCCACCCACAAGCCACTGATGCTATTGTAGCTGACTTTTGCAAATCCGTCGATATGATTGATCAGGCGTTGTGCAAAAGAAACCGCAAGATAAACATTGTTTTTGGGGACGCTGGGAACAATGTTGCCTGAAAAATCCTCAACATTCTCTTCAAAATTGCCGGTTGAATCCAGGGTGATGGTAGTGGCCTCATAAGAATTATAGGAGAAATCCGACCAGGTATAGGAAACCATAAAGTTCAGATTGCGGATCAATTCAATCTGTGTCCCAAACTCCACACCGGTTCTGTTGGTTTTGGCCGCATTCCTGAAAAAAACATCGCCCAGTACTTCAAATGGGACAATCTCATTTTCGATCATGATGTTGAAGAAAGTTGCTTCAAAAAGTACCTTTCGCAAAAAATTGGCTTCCGCATTGATCCGGTTTCCTTTTATACCTGCCTCAAAGTTTTTTGATTCCTGGGCATCCAGTTCACTGTTATACAAAGCACCGGGATCAAGACTTTCCAGTTCGTTTTTAGCCGGACTGTCAAAACTCAGTCCATAAGAAGTATACACTGCCACCCAGGGATTTAATTTATAATTTAAAGCCAGTTTGGGGGTGAAGGCGTGAAAAGCGCGTTTATCTGCCCTGGAAGGTAACGTCTCCTCCGAAAGTTTATAAACCACATTGTCGTATCTGCCGGTGAGCAGCACAAAAAGTTTTTCGTCGAGGATCTCGAAATTCTCAGATATATAAAAGCCCGTATTGCTGATTTTTTCATCGGTCAACTGGCCTAACTGATCCCCCTTTATTCCTCCAATGTTATCATAGTATTCGGTACGGGCGGGTTGTAGTAGGAGATCGCCTCCGACTGAAAATTCATTCTCGTGTTTCCCAAATTTCGTCCTGTTGATATAACCTGCTCTGAAGCCCAGTCCGTAACGGTTGATAATTCTATATTCGCGTGATGTACGTTCAAAATATTTAATCGTGCCGTATCCGGTTATTTCTATCTCATTATTCAACCGGGAACCAAATTTAGCATTGTATCGAATACCAAGCCTCCCTTTGGTAGAAACCCTTTTTTGGTCCCTGTCGATGGATCGTTGGTCAGCTTGCAAGGGATCTTCCTCAAATTCTTCTTTGGTGAGTGATCCCGGAAGTTTAATGGTTCCATCCACAAAATAACCCAGTATCTTAAGGCTGGTATTCTCCGACGGAGATGTTTCCATCACCATATTCAGGATATGCCAGTCTTCGTTGTTGTGTGCCCGGTAGCCGTCATACAATTGCCGGCTGTAAGTTGTCAGTAACCGGTATTTCCTGGTTTTGACGGCCGACTTAAATCCATGTCTTTGCAATCCGAAGGAACCCATTTGATTAAATTGAACAATGGATGAACGATCGAAGCCAATATCATTGATGAAATTCACAACTCCGCCGGGAGCATTGGTGTAAAGGGAAGAGGCATTTCCTTTAGCGATCTCGATTCGGCCAATGGAATTGAAGTCGATGGCCTCAATGCGGGTTTGGCCATCGGGTTCTGATTCCGGGATGTCGTCCAGTAATATCCTAATGCCTCTGATTCCAGAATTGGACCGGCTACCAAATCCGCGTATGGCAAATCGAACATCATGGTTTCCATACCTTGACTGAAGAAATAATCCGGGTACTGCTGACAAAACATCATCGGATCCAACTTTTCGGTCGTAACGGTAATTAACAAAATTGAGTCGTGAAACAGGGTAAGGGATATCGATGATCTTTCTTGAAACACGGGTCCCGGTGATCACAACCTCGTTCAGGTCATTGATGACCGTGTCAATAGCCATTGGAATACTATCCGGCTTGACTTTCTCCTGTCCATTTCCGTGGATTACAAACATCAGGAATACAATCATAAAAATGGATGATAAAAGAATATTAATTTTCTCCATTGTCACGTCATTAATTCTTAGTCAAAACTACAATTAATTTGGGCTGATAAAAGACCATTTTATGCATTCCATATTATTAAGGATCAGGGGCCATCCTGCGCCGCATCGGGTTCATCTGCATCATATTTGATCTTCAGTTTACTGGCTCGAGCCTTCCATCGCTCTCTGGCCAACCTTTGAAGGTCTGTCTGGTAGTCGGTTTCATCAGTGATCTCCAGTCCAATCATGGTTTCGAAAATATCTTCCAGTGTGGCAATCCCTTCCACACCACCATATTCATCCACGATGAGAGCGATGTGTTCCTTTTTCTCCAATAATTGTTCGAAAAGCTGGTAAACATTGAGGTGTTCATAGGCTACCAGGATTGGTCTTTTAATATTTTTCAACCTTACATCAAATTCATCGTTGGCCATCTTCTCAAAAACATCATTTTTAAGAACATATCCAGTAATGGAGTCCATATTATCAGCAAATACAGGAATTCTAGAAAAACTATGATTCTTTTTATTTTTAAAAAATTCAGCAATGGAAATCTCTTCCGGCTCTGTGACTATTACTGTGCGTGGTGTCATGATCTTCCGCACCTTTATTCCGCGCAATCTCAACATGTTGTTGATCACCACTTGTTCCGATTTGTCGAATATGCCTTCCTGCATGCCAATATATGCCATGGCAGAAAGTTCATCACGGCTGACTGTTTTTTGTTTTTGCCTTCCGGAAATTAATTTGGTAAACCATTGAGCAATCACTACCAAAGGATAAGAAATATAAATCATTGAAAGTAATATGCCGGCTGATGGAAGGGCCAGGATTCTCCAGTGTTTGGCGCCGATGGTTTTGGGGACGATCTCCGAAAAAAACAGGATGAGCAAAGTCAGAATGGCAGAGATCAACCCAAAATAAGCCTCGCCGAATATTTTGACGGCCTGGGCACCTACACCTGCAGCACCAATGGTATGAGCAATGGTATTGATGGTCAAAATAGCTGAAAGCGGTTTGTCAATATTGGATTTCAACCTTTTCAGGATGGCAGCTGATTTATGGCCTTCCATCTCTCGTGTTTGGATATAGGACATCGACACAGAAAGGATAACAGCTTCCATAATGGAACACAAAAAAGAGACGGCAATGGCCAGCAACAGGTATAGGATTAATAAACTCATATTATAATTCGATTATCCAATTGATGTTAATGATGATAGGTTATTCAAACAGTAGCATTTTTAAGATTAAATAGCAGTATCCAATGAACCAAATTAACTTTTATCTTTGACGCTAAATATAATAAGAATTCATTATGTACCCTTACAAACCTGTCGATTATTTTGGAATAGACGAACTTTTAACCGAAGAACACAAAATTATCCGCAGTGCTATTCGCGACTGGGTGAGCCGGGCGGTTGTTCCCATTATCGAAAAAGCGGCCCATGATCACAAATTTCCGCAACACTTGCTCAAAGAGATGGGCGAACTTGGTGCTTTTGGCCCGTTCATTCCGGAAAAATATGGGGGTGCCGGACTGGATTACATTTCGTATGGTGTTATCATGACCGAATTGGAGCGGGGCGACTCGGGGATTAGGTCAGCAGCCTCGGTGCAAACTTCACTGGTGATGTTTCCCATTCATGAATTCGGGTCGGAAGAACAAAAGCAAAAATACCTGCCCAAATTGGCCACCGGTGAAATGATCGGCTGTTTTGGATTAACAGAGCCCAACCATGGTTCTGATCCTGGCAGCATGGAAACGAAATTCAAGGAGGACGGTGACTTTTATATTCTGAATGGTTCAAAAATGTGGATCACCAATTCAACCATTGCTGATATTGCAGTAGTTTGGGCCAAGGATGAAGAAGGCACCGTCAGGGGACTCATTGTTGAAAAAGGATTGGAAGGATTTGCTGCTCCGGAAACGAAAGGAAAATGGTCATTGCGGGCTTCTGTTACCGGCGAGCTTGTATTTGATAATGTAAAGGTACCCAGAGAGAATTTATTACCCAACGTGAAAGGATTAAAAGGGCCGTTAAGTTGCCTGAATTCTGCCCGTTACGGCATTGCATGGGGTGCCATCGGTGCAGCCATGGATTGTTATAACACTGCCCTGGAATATGCCCTCGAAAGAAAACAATTCAATAAACCCATTGCCTCCTTTCAGTTGATACAGAAAAAGCTGGCTGAATTTGTAACGGAGATCACCAAAGCCCAACTACTGGTCTGGCGTTTGGGAAACCTGCGCAATGAAGAAAAAGCAACCCCGGCACAAATTTCAATGGCCAAAAGAAACAATGTGAGTATGGCCTTGCAAATTGCACGCGAATCACGTCAAATTTTAGGAGCCATGGGCATTACCGACGACTTTCCGATGATGCGCCACATGATGAACCTGGAATCGGTAATAACCTATGAAGGAACCCATGATATTCACTTGCTGATCACCGGGAATGATATTACGGGTATCAGTGCTTTTAATTAATCTCTGACTGGTATTATCAATACCGGCCGGGTCGATTGATTCAGGATCTCTTTGCTCACACTCCCGATAAAGATATTGTACATCATACCATGACCATGGGATCCGGTGATGATGATATCGGCATCCATCTTGTCAGCCTCACTCAGGACAGTTTCCACCGTAGGGCCTTGCAGCAATAAAGGGGTTACTTTTAATCCCTTACCCTTCATACCTTCAGCAATTTGCTGCAACTCCCGGTGGTTTTTTTGGTATTTTTTAGCAATAAAGTCCCGCTCGGTCTGAGGCCCTACATCGTATCCCACAAAATCAGGGTCGGGTTGTACCACATGGACTAACCATATGGTCGCTTTGGTTTTCAAGGCGATTTCAGTCACTTTTTTAATGATCGTTTCCGTGATCGGCGACAAATCAATGGCGACAAATAGTTTCATCTGTTTAAAATTTGAGATAGCCTAAATATACGAAAAATTTTCAAATCAACCGTAGTCCATTTATCATATATAACAGCATGGATGGGATTGTGTTATCTTTGCAACTGGAAATATTCATGGAAAAAGAGATATTATTCGGTAAGACTCAGGATCAGTTGAAAGATGTTATTATGGCTTTGGATCTTCCAGCCTACACAGCAAAACAGCTTGCCAACTGGCTTTATAAAAAGGATGTCAGCTCCTTTGAAGATATGACCAACCTCTCGAAACATGCCCGTTCGATGCTGGAAGAAAACTATCAGGTTGGGTTGGTGCCGCACTCATCGGTCAGTATTTCATCAGATGGAACCAAAAAATACCTTTATCCGGTTAAGAATAAACGATTTATTGAAGCTGCTTATATTCCTGATGGTGATCGGGCTACCTTATGTGTATCGTCGCAAGTAGGTTGTCGGATGGGTTGTCGGTTTTGTATGACGGCCAGACAGGGCTTTCAAAGCAATCTCTCAGCCGGTGAAATTGTAAACCAAATAAGGAGTTTACCTGAAAGGGATTCGTTGACCAACATTGTTTATATGGGCATGGGCGAACCCCTGGACAATTACCAAAATGTGATTCAAAGCCTCGAAATCCTGACTTCTGATTGGGGATTTGGCATGAGCCCCCGACGGATAACGGTTTCAACAATTGGAATTATCGGAACAATGACCAAATTTTTAAACGATTCCGAATGTCATCTGGCGGTAAGCCTTCATTCTCCTTTTGATGAAGAGCGGCGGATGTTGATGCCGGTGCAGAATAATCATCCCATCGAAGAAGTATTAAAAGTGATCCGTGATTTTGATATGAACCGTCAAAGAAGGGTTTCGTTTGAGTATATCATGTTCAAAGATTTGAATGATACACCCCGCCATGTTAACCAGCTTGCAAGGATATTGAATGGTATCCGGTGCCGTATCAACCTGATCAGGTTTCATCCAATCCCCGATGCTCCATATCGCTCATCCGATGATGAAACGATCCATCAGTTCATTGCGGCCCTTAACAAAAAAGGAATCAGAACCACGTTACGGGCAAGTCGTGGGCAGGATATTGAAGCCGCTTGTGGGCTTTTATCAACAAAGGAACTGATAAAACAACAAACATAACCGGACGGTTTTCAACTGAGTTATTTCATTCGGAAAGTGATGGGAAGGTTAAAAAGAACCCTTATTGGTTTGTTATCCTTCAGGGCCGGTTGCCATTGGGGCATGGACCGGATTACCCTTAATGCTTCTTCATCGCAGCCGCCACCAATCCCACGAATTACTTTAGCTGATGCAATGTTCCCATCTTTTTCAACAATAAAGGAAATCAGCACAGTACCCTGGATATTCATTCGTGCTGCATCGGCCGGATATTGGATATGATTGCTTAAATAGTTCATCAATGCATCCGTGCCTCCCGGGAATTGTGGCATCTGGTCAACCAGGGTGAAGAAATGTTCGTTTTCAGTACGTTTTAAGGTCGGGGAAGATTTCTGTGAGGTTGCTACCTGAGGTTCATCCCGCATGGCATTTTCATTTTTTCCCTGAGCCATACTTTTTTTTGTTGCTCGGCTGGCCCGTGACTTTCCAACCCTATAACTTTCTCGTTTTCCAACCACTTCATCGAGGGTCATATCATCGAAAGTATGATCGTAAACCACGACTTCTCCAAGAAAATACTCCACTGGCTCTGTTGTAGCAAGATCAGTTTCAGCTGGAGTTAGGGATTGTATCCCTTCCTGATCTGAATCTTCCATTTCTTCTAAAAGCAAACGTTCAGTGACCGAATCGCCAAGTTTTTGAATTTTCATCGGTGTGATTTTGTCTTTCCTATCCGAGCGAGTTGAAGCCTCTTCCTTTTCTGCTTTTTCCGGTTCAGATTTTTGCGAAACTATATTTGCTTCTTCTTTATCTTTCTCACTGACAGCTGCTTTTTCAGAATCTATTATAGCGTCATGTGAAGAATTGGAATGTTGATCCGCTTTAGGCATGGGAGGGACAGAGCGGTTTTCTGTCTTTACCTCCTGAGCTGTTGAATGGCCGTTGTCCGAGTCAATCAAATTGGTGAGAAAGAACAATAAACCAAACAGAATAATAACCGAGGCTGCTGCACCCAGGTAAAGCCAACGGTTTTGCAAGTAAACGGTTTTAGGGTTTTTAGCAGAATCGACATTTTCAAGTCTTACTTTAAGATCCCTGTTAAGACCGGCCAGCGTTTCCGGGAGCTTTTCTTTATCTTCTTTCAGTTCAATGCCATCTATTGCATCCTGGCAAAGTTCACATTCATCAAGGTGTTTGTTAACCTGATCCATTTCTGTTTGCGAAAGACCTGAATTTGTATACCGAAGCATAGCCTCCTGCGTGAGGCACCCTGATGGACTAAAAAGTTGATATGTCGATTTTTTGTTGTTCATTCCTCAAGGAATATCTTCAGGTTTCGCTTTCCGTTTTGTATGTAACTTTTTACCTTTTTCAAACTGTAGCCCGTAAGTTCTGCTACTTCTTTATAGGATTTATTTTGTAAATATAATAATTCTATACACCTGCGTTGCTCTGTCTTCAGGAGTGCAATTCCCTTTTGTAATTTTGGAATTTTCTCCGACAGATCGTCACTGTTATTGGGATGAAAAACATCCCCGGATTCCATAATTTCTGTTTGGATTTTTTCATAGATCTCCACCCGGTTTCTTTCTTCAGTTTTCTTTTTCCTGAGCTCCATGAGACAATGATTTTTGGTTACGGAATAAATCCAGCTTTTGAAATGACCAACAGCGTGTTTGCGAAGTTTAAAATGAAGGTCTTCAAAAACCTGCATTACCGCATCTTTGCTGTTTTCTTCATTTTTTAAATACTTGAGGCAAACACCAAAAACCAGGTGTATATACCGCTCAAACAATTCTCCAAGATATTTTGTGTCGGCTGAATTTCGGTACAGTTCAATCAATTTCTCATCGGACAGTGATTTGATATCACCATTTTGTCCGGATTTGAAATTGATTTTGAGAAACATTTGGATTGTGCTTTAAGGCAATTGTTTACAAACTTTATACCATGTATTGAAACGCTTTATCGTGAAAAAAAAGGACTGTCTTTTATGGAATTTTATCAATGGGGTCATCTCAATTAAAACAAAACGAATTCCTAAACTTTAAAATTCAAATCTATGAAAAACAAAAATTCAAAAAAAGTAAATCTCGAAAATAAACGGGGTATGTTCTTTCAGATTGGAATGATCGTGAGTCTGGTTATAGTGCTGGCCGCTTTTGAATGGACAACAGTAAGTACTTATCAGATTACTGACTGGGATCTTGGTCGTGACATTCCTATTGAGGAGATGACGGCCATTACCAGTCAGGAAAAGCCCAAACCTTTACCCAAACAAAAAATCCAGGTTTCTGTCATTGAGATTGTTCCCGATGACAGAGATTTTGAAGAACCTGATATCATTTTTGAGGAACCAGATGAGGGTTTAAATGATCCTGCGTATTTTTTTGATGAAGAACCTGATGAGGATCAGGGAGAGCCTGTCATTTTTCAGGTTGTTGAGGAGCAACCTACTTTTCCGGGTGGAATGGAAGCATTGTATAAATATTTAGGTGAATCGATCAACTATCCCCAGATAGCCAGGGAAGCCGGTATCGATGGACCCGTATACATTAAATTTATTGTTTGGCAGGATGGTAGTATTAGAAACATTCAATTGGAAAGGGGTATTGGCGGTGGTTGTGATGAAGAGGCCTTTCGTGTTGTTAAGGCCATGCCCAATTGGATTCCCGGAAAACAAAGATCAAAACCGGTAAATGTGCAAATGGTATTACCGGTCAATTTTAAACTTTTATAATAAACAATCATGAAAACAATAAAAATAAAATATAGGATCGCTTTGAGTTTTCTGCTCTTGCTGAGTGGAAGTCTCTTAGGCCAGCCGGAATCAAATTCCGATAAGACCTTTTCTCCCTATTTTTTCGTACAGTCCGATGATTCGGAAATCGATAAACTGCCTCTCAAGTCTACATCAGTTGAGGTAAATATTGCCGGCGTCATCGCAGATGTGAAGGTAAAGCAAGTGTATCAAAACGAAGGGAGCAGACCCATTGAAGCCATGTATGTTTTTCCCGGATCTACACGGGCTGCCGTATATGGGATGCAAATGACCATTGGTGAACGCACCATTGTGGCCAAAATTGAAGAAAGACTAAAAGCAAGACAGGATTATGAGGAAGCCCGACAGAATGGACAAAGTGCCTCCTTGCTGGAACAACAAAGGCCCAATGTATTTCAGATGAATGTGGCCAATATCATGCCTGGTGACAGGATCGTTGTTGAGTTGCTTTATACCGAATTGCTTATACCGGAAGAGGGCGTATATGAGTTTGTTTACCCCACGGTCGTTGGCCCCCGGTATAGCAATTTACCCGAGGATTTGGCAAGTGCCAGTGATCAGTGGGTTTCCAATCCTTATACCCACGAAGGAGAACCCCCATTGTATAGCTTCAATCTCACCGTGAATCTGAATGCCGGTATGCCGGTTCAGGATGTGGTTTGTCCAAGCCATCAGGCCGATGTGCAGTTTGTAAGTTCTAACGAAGTAAAAATCGATTTACCAGATGTCGAAAAAACAGGAGGCAATCGTGATTTTATTCTCAAATATCGCCTTAAGGGGAAACAGATCCAATCAGGATTGTTAACTTATGAGGGTGAAGAAGAAAATTTTTTCCTGTTGATGGTACAGCCCCCTGACCATATTAAGCCAGAATACATTCCGCCCCGTGAATATGTTTTTATCGTGGATGTTTCCGGTTCGATGAACGGTTTTCCACTGGATGTTTCCAAAACACTTTTAAAAGACCTGATTGGTCATTTGAGAACGTCAGATAAATTCAATGTGTTATTGTTTGCTGGTGGTTCGCAGTTGTTTTCCAATCAATCTGTAGAGGCCAATGATGCTAATATTAAAAGTGCCATTCAGTTTCTTGAGAAACAACGTGGTGGTGGCGGAACCGAACTGCTACCGGCTCTGAAAAAGGCATTGGCATTAAAAGGTACAGAAGATTTTTCACGAACCTTTGTTATCGCAACCGATGGATATGTTACGGTTGAAAAAGAAGCTTTTGATCTGATCCGTGAAAATTTGGGGAAGGCAAATTTTTTCACCTTTGGGATAGGCAGTTCTGTAAACCGTTATATCATCGAAGGTATGGCGCATGTAGGTAAAGGAATTCCGTTTGTGGCCCTTGATAAAAATGACGCCCGAACCCTTGCCGTTCAATTCAGAAATTATGTTACCAACCCGGTACTGACCAATATTCATGTGGATTTTGCCGGTATAGATGTATATGATGTGGAACCGCTGGAGGTGCCTGATGTCTTTTCTGAAAGGCCGGTTCTGGTATATGGAAAATATCGGGGTAATGCTACAGGATCAGTAAGTGTTAAGGGTAAAACCGGTAGTGAAAATTTTCAATGGGGCATAGGATTTCATCGTCAGAAAAGTTCTTCTTCGAATTCAGCCTTGAAATATTTATGGGCCCGGGAACGGATCCGATTGCTGGATGATTATACCAATCTCGCCCATTTTGATGATCATGCGGATGAAATGACGGCTCTTGGATTGAAGTATAATTTACTGACTGCTTATACTTCGTTCATTGCCATCGATTCGGAAGTGCGAAATGAAGGTGGAATGCAGAGCACGGTCAAACAACCACTGCCTTTGCCGCAAGGTGTAAGTAATTATGCTGTTGGTGCTTCGAATTATCTTGGGGGTGTTCAAAAATCTAAGAGCATAAGAGGATCAAGAGCTGATGTTTTGGAAGAAATTGCACTTCCGATGGATGGTGTTATGCCGCTGGTGGATCGTGAAGAAAATTTGGATGAAGATGTTGTATTCATCATTGCTCAAAAACAACCTGAATTTATAGGTGGCGAAGAAGCCTTGAAAAAGTTTCTTGCAGAAAACATCATCTATCCTAATGAGCTTTCAGAAAAGGGCATCCAGGGTACGGTCTACCTTAAATTTATTGTCAATATAAAGGGAGAGGTGGAGGATGTAAAAGTTGTTTTGGGGGCCCATGAATTACTGGATAAAGAAGCCATTCGGATTATCAAATTGACAAGTGGAAAATGGAAGCCAGGCGAACAAAAGGGAAAGACGGTAAAAGTGGCAATGACGCTACCAATAAAATTTAGTTATAAATAGATGTAAGTTTCTAATTTCAGTCCTTTTTATAAGCAGGAAGATCATAACGGTTTTCCTGCTTTTTAATAGAATTATTTACATGTACTTTTGGGATTCGTTCCCAGCACACATCCGATTTAATAAATAATTCCAAAAAAATGGGTTCAGGCCTTGGTAATTATAAAAATCCCGCTACTTTTGTGAATCAATTAACAATAAAAATATTTGTATGAAACCCACTCATATCGAACACATTGGAATTGCAGTAAAGAGCCTGGATGAGGCCATTCCATTTTACGAAAAAGTACTCGGATTAACATGTTATGCCATCGAAGAAGTGAAGGACCAAAAAGTAAAAACTGCTTTTTTTATGGTGGGACAAACCAAAATAGAATTATTGGAATCAACAGATCCGGAAGGGCCCATTGGAAAGTTTATCGAAAAGAAAGGCCAGGGGATCCATCATATCGCTTTCGCACAAGAGGATGTAGGTGAGGCCCTGAATCAGGCCGAAGAAAATGGGGTACAATTGATTGATAAATCACCAAGAAAAGGAGCCGAAGGGCTTGACATTGGTTTCCTTCATCCAAAATCGACTTTTGGGGTGTTGATGGAATTTTGTGGAGATCCTTCGGCGAACTCCTGATGATCGGGGATTAAATTCCGATCTCCCTATAACGAAAAGTATTAAATCAAAGCATCGAAAAATTCAAAAACAAGAGCAATGAGCAATCAGGATAAAGTGCGGCAGTTGGTTGAACTTCGTGAGAAGGCACGACTTGGTGGAGGTGAGCGTCGCATTGAGGACCAGCACAAAAAAGGAAAATACACTGCTCGTGAACGCATCGAAATGATCCTTGACGAAGGAAGTTTTGAGGAGTTTGATATGTTCGTGACCCACCGTAGCCACGACTTTGGTCTCGAAAATCAGCATTACCTTTCGGATGGAGTGATCACGGGTCATGGTACGATTGATGGACGAGTCGTGTATATTTTCTCCCAGGATTTCACAGTATTTGGTGGTTCCCTCTCCGAGACATTCGCGCAGAAAGTTTGTAAGGTGATGGATCAGGCCATGAAAGTGGGGGCTCCCATTATCGGGATCAATGACAGTGGTGGCGCCCGTATACAGGAAGGAGTGAAGAGTCTGGCCGGTTATGCCGAGATTTTTCAAAGGAATATCATGGCATCAGGAGTGATCCCTCAGATATCTGCCATATTTGGCCCCTGTGCCGGAGGTGCGGTCTATTCGCCTGCCCTCACCGATGTGATCATCATGAGTGAAAAAACAAGCTATATGTTTGTCACCGGACCGCGGGTAACCAAAACTGTAACAGGTGAGGATATATCGACTGAAGACCTTGGCGGCGCCGACGTTCATACTTCCAAATCGGGTGTAGCTCAGTTCAAAGCTGATGATGAGGAAGAGGGCTTTCTGCTGATCCGCAAAGTTTTGGAATATCTCCCGCAGAATAACCTGGAAGACCCACCTTTGGTTGAATGCCAGGATCCCATCGACAGGATGGATGATAGCCTCAACGAGGTGATCCCTGAAGATCCCAACAAGCCTTATAATGTTAAAGATGTGATTTATGCGATTGCAGATCATGGAGAATTTCTTGAATTCCACAGACATTTTGCCAAAAATATTGTCGTGGGTTTTGCTCATTTTAATGGTATTCCGTGCGGTATTGTGGCCAATCAGCCCAATTTCCTTGCAGGTGTTTTAGATATCAATTCCTCTCGCAAGGCTGCCCGTTTTGTTCGTTTCTGTGATGCTTTTAATATTCCCATTGTGACCCTCGTGGATGTTCCGGGCTTTTTACCCGGAAGTGCACAGGAATATGGTGGTATTATCACTCATGGTGCCAAGCTGATGTTTGCTTATGGAGAGGCTACTGTTCCGAAGGTGACGATCACTTTAAGAAAATCTTATGGCGGGGCCCATGATGTGATGGGATCAAAACAATTGCGTGGAGATATCAACTACGCATGGCCAACAGCAGAGATCGCTGTAATGGGGCCCAAAGGCGCTATTGAAGTATTGGAAGGGAAAAATATTGCCAAGATTGAAGATCCAAAAGACCGCGCTAAATATCTCGCTGATAAAGAAGGGGAATACCGGGATAAGTTTGCCAATCCCTACGAGGCTGCCCGGTATGGTTACATTGATGATGTGATCGAACCGCGCAATACCCGTTTCCGCATCATCAGGGCCTTGAGCACACTGGCCACGAAAAAAGATAAAAATCCGGTGAAAAAACATAGCAACATTCCACTGTAAAATCTCTTGCATATGATATCAGAAATAACATTTGATTTTTCAGCCATTACCCAATTCAGCATTGTGCTGGCCGTAGTGGGATACCTCACTGTATTTTTTGCGCTTGTGATTATGTATTTTGTATATAATAATATACCCAAGCTGATCAATCTGAAAGTTCGTCAACGACTTAGAAAACAAGGAAAACTCAAAGAGGCAGAAACGGAACTTACCATAGTAGGGGAGGTGAATGCTGCTATCAGTATGGCCCTTTACCTGTATCTGAATGAGCATGATGAAGAAAGCCATACGCTTACCATTAAAAAAGTACAGCGCTCCTATACTCCCTGGAGCTCACGTATTTATAATGTGAATGATTATTTTAAAATGAGATAGACCCATGAAGAAATTCAAATTCACCATACGGGGTAATGAGTATGAGGTGGAAGTGCACAAGTTTGAGGACAACATTGCAAAAGTTGAGGTGAACGGAACCTGCTATGAGGTGGAGGTCAGCCAGCAAATGGTGCAATCCAAAACACCGGTATTGGTTCGTCAGGAGGTGCCGGCTCCAAGGAGGAGCGAATCAAAAATTAAAAAAAGTATTGGTGCTTTTCAGATCAAAGCACCACTTCCCGGAAACATCATGCAGCTATTTGTAAACACCGGTGATGAGGTGAAAAAGGGTGACAAACTTCTGATTTATGAAGCAATGAAAATGGAAAACACCATTCTTGCAGAGAAGGATGGTACGGTTTCAGCGATCAAAGTACAGCCCGGCGACAGTGTACTGGAAGGTGATGTTTTAATTGAATTGTCATGAAGATTTCCATTCAAAAAGCGCTGACAGTTTTTGGGATTATAGCCGTATTAACCATTTTATCAGGCATGATAAAGGCTGATGAAACCGTCAAAGATGAGAATTCGTCAAAAATTGAGCAAATTAGTCCCGTTCCATCCGGTATAACCGATCACTCCGATCCGGTCAAAGGGATACAGCGGTTTTATAGCTTTACCGGTTTTGCCAATGCCACATGGGGTCACATCATCATGATCGTGGTGGGATTGTTTTTTATTTTTCTGGCCATTCGATATGATTATGAACCATTGCTGCTTATTCCCATTGGGGTGGGGGTTTTGATCGGTAATATTCCCTTTATGCTCAATGCAGGCTTAAAGATTGGGATCTATGAAGAGGGTAGCGTAATGAATTACCTTTATTACGGAGTTAAGACCGGGATTTATCCTCCTTTGATCTTCCTGGGAATTGGTGCCATGACCGATTTTTCTTCCCTGATCTCCAATCCACGGTTGATGTTGCTGGGTGCGGCAGCCCAGGTTGGAATCTTTGCCACATTTCTGGGGGCACTTGTCCTTGGATTTCATCCTGCCGAAGCAGGAGCCATAGGGATCATTGGTGGTGCCGATGGCCCAACAGCCATATTCCTTTCTTCCAAGCTGGCCAATGGATTGAATGTAATCGGTCAAACGGCCTCCGGTGATCCGATCTATGTCAAAAACCTGATCGGGCCCATTGCCATTGCAGCCTATTCCTATATGGCGCTTGTACCGGTAATCCAGCCACCCATTATGCGCCTGTTGACTTCAAAAAGGGAGCGTGTGATCCGAATGAAACCACCCCGATCGGTTACCAAACTGGAGAAAATATTATTTCCGATCATTGGGTTACTGCTTACCACATTTATATCTCCCAGTGCATTGCCCTTGCTCGGGATGCTGTTTTTTGGAAATATTTTAAAAGAAAGCGGAGTTACACGCCGACTTGCAGAAACATCACGCAATGCCCTGATTGACATTGTGACAATTGTTCTTGGACTTACGGTTGGCGCATCCACACAAGCCGATGTTTTTCTGACCGGCGAATCGATCCTGATTTTTGTGTTGGGTGCATTATCATTTATGGTGGCAACGGCGGGTGGAATAATGTTTACCAAGGTGATGAACCTGTTTTTGCCAAAAGACAACAGAATCAATCCCCTGGTGGGGGCTGCTGGTGTTTCTGCTGTTCCTGACAGTGCCCGCGTTGTTCAAACCGAAGGGTTGAAGTATGATCCCTCCAATCATTTGCTGATGCATGCCATGGCTCCAAATGTATCGGGTGTAATTGGTTCGGCAGTGGCAGCGGGGATTTTGCTGAGCTTTTTATTGTAATCAGAAAATACTTTTTAATTTCTTAGATTGATTTATTTCTAAAACTCTATTTTTGTTTTGGTAAAATATTCAATCTTTCCTTATGAATCAAAGATACGATCGTCGAAATTTTCTTAAAAAAACAACAAAAGCAGGTTTGGGAATGGCACTGGGTGGAGCAGCCCTGCAATCTTCGGCAGAACAATTTCTTCCTGCACTTAATCATTATCCCTTCAATCCACCTGCACTTGAAAAAGTAAGAATTGGGATGGTTGGCGTTGGACTGCAGGGAACTTCCCATGTCAGTAATTTCTTAAAAATCAAGGATTGCCAAATTGTAGCTGTTTGCGATATTATACCCTCGAAGGTGGAACGTGCCCAGAAAATGGTTGTGGATGCTGGTTTTCAAAAACCAGCAGGCTATTCCAATGGTGAACATGATTTTAAGCGGATGTGTGAACGCGATGATATTGATCTGGTTTTCACCGCAACTCCATGGGAGTGGCACGTACCCGTTTGCCTGGAGGCCATGAATACCGGAAAGCATGCTGCTACTGAAGTTCCAGCTGCGGAAACGATATCGGATGCCTGGAAACTGGTGGAAATTTCCGAAGCAACAGGTAAACATTGCATTATGATGGAAAACTGCAATTATGACCGGGAAGAGATGATGATTCTCAACATGGTGAAAAAAGGGTTGCTTGGTGAATTATTGCATGCCCGATGTGGATATTTGCATGATCTTCGGGCTGTTAAACACGACATGAATGGTGAAGGCGTGTGGCGAAGGGCCCATTCAATGACCACCAACGGCGATCTATATCCTACGCATGGATTGGGGCCGGTTGCCCAATGCATGGATATCAACCGGGGAAATTATTTTGATTACCTGGTTTCATTTGGAACAAAAACACGGGGTTTGCATAAATATGCACTGGAAGAATTTGGAATAGACAGTCCGCAAGCACAGGAGAAGTTCGTTTTGAGTGATGTGGTTTCTACGCTTATCCGGACCATGAATGGCGAGACGATTTTAGTAACGCATGACACCAGTAGCCCGCGCCCATACAGCCGCGATATTCTCGTACAGGGAACCGATGGGATTGTGAGAAAATATCCAACCCCGAAAATTCATATTGAAGGTCGAAGCAAAGGACACGGCTGGGAAGATCTGGCTGATTATAGGAGCGAATTTTATCATCCATTGTGGGAAAATATGGAGTCGGATGCTGAAGGTGCCGGCCATGGCGGCATGGATTACCTTGAGGATTTCCGTTTGATCAATGCCTTGAAAAATGGACTGGAGCCGGACATGGATGTGTATGATGCAGCTGTATTAAGCGCTGTCACCGAACTTAGCTCAAAATCAATTGCAAGTGGAAGCTGGCCCATGCAATTCCCTGATTTTACAAGGGGTATGTGGAAAACCAAACGGGAGTTGCAGGTGATGAAGGTCTGAACTTGCTTTAATTTGAAACCGGGTAAATTGTTTCATTTTTAGAATCAATTGAATTAGGGATAAGGTTTTCGTAAAACCGATATTTAGTTAAAGGCAATATATTTTGGTCAATTTTTTCAATCAATATTACAGTCAACAATTATGCTAGTTATTGGAATAGCCGGTGGATCTGGCTCGGGAAAAACTACCGTTGTAAAAAAGATCATTAAAAGTTTGCCTCCCGGATCGGTTTCAGTCATTTCACAGGATGCGTATTATAAGGATAATGGTCACCTGTCACCCGAAGAGAAGCGTAGGATCAATTTCGACCACCCCTCTTCCATTGAGTTCAACCTGCTGATTGAGCAACTGGACATGCTGAAACAAGGTTATACCATTGGTATGCCCATTTATTCATATGTGACGTGTGCCAGGGCTAAAGAAACGACCCCGGTTGAACCCAAGAAAGTGATCATTGTTGATGGTATTTTAATATTGACCAATCCCCGCCTCAGAAAAAAACTCGATATAAAAGTTTATGTTGATGCTGATCCGGACGACCGGTTGATGCGGATCATCTGGCGGGATATTGAGGAACGGGGACGGAATTTTAAACAGGTACTGGATCATTATGATACTTTTGTGAAACCGATGCACCTTTTATTTATTGAACCCAATAAACGTTATGCGGACATAATCATTCCGCAGGGTGGTAAAAACCTGGTGGGTATTGATATTCTCAAATCCCGCATCAAAGAAAAACTCATGGAAGAGGAGTAAATTTGAGAAAAAAAAACGGCCTTCGTAAGAAAGCCGTTGGAGAATATGTTGGGTTGTGAAATTATTATTTATCGTCCTTATCGTCCTTCACTTCTTCAAAATCCACATCCGTTACTTCATCATCTTTTCCCTGCTGGCCTGCGCCATCCCCACCAGGTTGTCCCTGTGGACCGGCTTGCTGCTCACCACCCGCTTGTTGTGATGCTGCGTACATTTCCTGGCTGGCTGCCTGCCATGCCGTATTCAGCTCATTCATAGCGGTATCGATGCCTGCTATATCTTTATTTTTATGAGCTTCTTTCAGCTTGCCAAGGGCCGTTTCGATGGGCGCTTTCTTTTCCGCAGGAATTTTATCACCATATTCTTTTAATTGTTTTTCCGTTTGGAAAACAAGTGCATCTGCACTGTTCAGCTTGTCGATCTCCTCTTTGGCCTTCTTATCAGCCTCTGCATTGGCAGCCGCTTCGTCTTTCATCTTCTTGATTTCATCGTCAGAAAGTCCTGAAGATGCTTCAATCCGGATGTTTTGCGATTTACCCGTAGCTTTATCCTTGGCCGTTACATGCAGGATACCATTGGCATCAATGTCGAAGGTTACCTCAATTTGCGGGATACCACGCGGAGAGGGTGGAATGCCATCGAGATGGAACCTTCCGATGCTTTTGTTCTGATTGGCCATTGGACGTTCACCCTGCAGAATATGAATCTCAACACTGGTTTGATTATCAGCAGCTGTGGAGAACGTTTCCGATTTTTTCGTCGGGATGGTGGTATTGGCTTCAATTAATTTGGTCATTACACCACCCAGGGTCTCAATACCCAATGAAAGGGGAGTAACATCCAGCAGCAATACATCTTTCACTTCACCGGTTAATACGCCACCCTGGATTGCTGCTCCGATAGCTACCACCTCATCGGGATTTACGCCTTTGGAGGGTGCTTTGCCGAAGAAATCCTGTACGGTTTTCTGGATGGCCGGGATACGGGTTGAACCACCAACGAGGATCACCTCATCCACATCCGATGCACTCATTCCGGCATCTTTTAATGCGAGTTTACAAGGTTCGATGGTCGCTTTAACCAGGTCATCCGTCAATTGATCAAATTTTGAGCGTGACAGTTTCCTGACCAGGTGTTTGGGAACACCATCCACTGGCATAATATACGGTAGATTAATTTCCGTTTCGCTGGAGCTTGACAATTCAATCTTGGCCTTCTCAGCAGCTTCTTTCAATCGCTGCAATGCCATCGGATCTTTTTTCAGGTCGACACCTTCATCTTTTTTGAACTCCTCTGCCAGCCAGTCAATGACCTTCTGGTCAAAGTCATCGCCTCCCAGGTGTGTATTTCCATTGGTTGATTTGACTTCAAAAACGCCGTCGCCCAGTTCAAGGATAGAAATGTCGAAGGTTCCTCCACCCAGGTCATAAACGGCCACTTTAATATCTTTGTTTTTCTTATCAAGACCGTAGGCGAGGGAAGCCGCTGTTGGTTCGTTGATAATTCTTTTTACGGTGAGACCTGCAACCTCACCGGCCTCTTTGGTTGCCTGACGCTGTGAATCACTAAAATAAGCCGGCACAGTAATGACTGCTTCGGTTACTTCCTGTCCCAGGTAATCTTCAGCTGTTTTTTTCATTTTCTGTAAAACCATGGCTGATATTTCCTGAGGCGTGTATTTCCTGTCATCAATTTCTACCCGTGGGGTATTGTTGTCACCTTTAACAACTTTATAAGTGACCCTTTCTACCTCTTTGGATACCCGGTCGAATGTTTCACCCATAAACCGTTTGATACTGTAAATGGTTTTTTGCGGATTGGTGATCGCCTGGCGTTTGGCCGGGTCGCCAACCTTCCGTTCACCATTCTCTGTAAATGCAACAATAGAAGGGGTTGTCCTTCTGCCTTCGCTATTTGGAATAACGACAGGCTCATTTCCCTCCATTACTGCAACACAAGAGTTTGTTGTTCCAAGGTCAATTCCGATTATTTTTCCCATTTTTTTATCCTTTTATTATGATATTATAAATTCGATTTAAGATTCGATTTTAATTCGGTGAGGGTTTGCTCAATCATTGTGCCAAAGGCCTGAACGATTAAATTACCGGTAAAAAATGAAGAAAGGGGAGACATTCGTGCTGACAATAATTAATTAAAATGCAGAATTTCAGCGTTTTATATTTACATTTTGCCGGAGGTCCCAGAAGTATAAAAGGGGTGACAAAAAGTCAGCGAGAATTATAAAAAAACCCTTAAGGATTTCAGCAGCATCAATACAGGAATTTGTATATGTTGTCTTCAACGTTTCTCAGGTCATTGACTGTTTCGGTATGAAGACGTTTGGCTTTTGTCTTTTGGATCCGGCTCGAAAATATACCCAGACCATTTTCGATATTGGTATAGTTGGGCTTCTCCTGAACAATGCTGGTGGAGGGTTCATAAACCTGCATATAGAGCGAAAACTGAGTCTCAGCGGCCGATACAATTACTTCAACAGTGCCTGTGTAACGTTCTTTTACCTGATCTTCTTTGGCTGGATCGCTATAGGGTATGAGGTTCCTGCAGGTGGAGAAAAAATTGTAATCCCAGTAAAAGACAGATATTTCATTCGTGCTCGGTTCTGTATTGATGGCTTGTTTAGCCAGCACAATGTATTTATTCAGGGTGTCGTTGCTTCCGAAATTCAGCTCCCTGTAATTAAATCTCAATTCATAGTCATACATTCCGCTGTTGGTCGCGTTTTCCCAACTAAACTGTTTGGGATTAACCGGATCCTGCACAAAACGAATAAAAGAAGCGAATCCGGGTCGCGTGATATTAAAATCTTCAACAATCACCGTTTCAGCCGAGATGGATTTACCTGTTTTGGGATTCCTGATATTGAGTTTATAGGTGCTTTGATCGTTCAACCAAAAATATTCAATGCCAATGGTATCATTCAGCCCTTCGATGATGTACTGGATTTTAAAAGGTTGTTCAGGTTTTTGCCAGCGGTATATCACCTGTTCGGGATTGTAGAACTGACCCGGTTCTTTGTTGTAAATGGTGGTGGTATCAAAATAATAGGTTCTTATGGAATCGCCATTTAACCATTCTTCTACCCAAACATCGAGTGGAAAAGGATAGCTATTGGAATCCTCCATGGCCGCATAGGAAATAACATTGTTTTCAGCAAGATACGCTTTGTTGATTTTGATGTATTGCATAGAATCCTTGGAATCAAGCAATCCATATACAATGGTAATATCCTGGTAAGGTGCGGTGGTGTCAAAATCCGTTTCGCATGCGTAAAACATGGAAACCAGCAGGGCAATAAGAAAAGTGTAATGTATAGTTTGCTTCATTCGCTAAAATTTAAAAAAGCTTCACCCGGCAAAAATAAAGATTTATAAGTGTAGATAACCGATGGCGTCTAAGTTTTATTTTGCTGGAAGAATATTATTTTGCTTTATCAGGATAATAGATAGGATAATTCGGAATATGGTTGCATGAAAATGTGATCATTCTAAAAAACATTTACCTTTGTGAAAAAGTTATCATCATGCAAAAAGGGAATGATTCCAGGCAATATTACACAAAAATTACCACCCATGTTCTTCAGGAAATGAAACTGAAAAAGGAAAAGATTGCCATGCTGACGGCCTATGATTATTCCATGGCAAAGATACTGGATGATGCCGGGATTGATGTGATCCTCGTGGGGGATTCTGCATCGAATGTTATGGCAGGGCATAAAACCACCCTGCCCATCACCCTGAATGAGATGATCTACCATGCATCCTCTGTTCAGCGGGCTGTGAAACGTGCTTTGATCGTGGTCGATCTGCCTTTTGGTACATACCAGGGAAATTCCATCGAAGCACTCCACTCTGCCATCCGGATCATGAAAGAATCGGGGGCCAATGCCATCAAAATTGAAGGCGGAGAAGAAGTGATCGGCTCGGTGAAAAGGATATTATCTGCCGGTATACCGGTCATGGGTCATCTTGGACTTACCCCCCAGGCGATCCATAAATTCGGTACCTATGTCGTAAGAGCCACCGAAAAAGATGAAGCGGACAAACTCATCCGCGATGCCCACCTGCTGGAAGAAGCCGGTTGTTTTGGCATTGTGCTCGAAAAAATACCTGCCAACCTCGCCGCAGAAGTAACGGCCAGGGTGAAAATACCCTGTATCGGGATTGGTGCCGGCAACCAGGTGGATGGACAGGTGCTCGTATTGCATGATATGCTCGGCATTACCACCAAATTCTCACCCCGGTTCCTGCGTCGCTATCATAACCTGAGCGAAGAGATCAAAGGATCAGTGACCATGTACATTGATGATGTAAAATCGGTGAACTTCCCCAACGAACGTGAGCAGTATTGATGATTCAGGTATGATCCCTTTTGATCCGCACCAGCAAATATTATATGAAGACAATCACCTGATCATTATTAATAAACGACCTTCCCAAATTGTTCAGGGTGATAAAACCGGGGATGAGCCACTCAATGAACAAATCAAATCGTACCTTAAAAAGAAATACCATAAACCCGGTAATGTATACCTGGGTGTTGTTCATCGCCTTGACCGCCCGGTGAGCGGAATTGTCATTTTTGCCAAAACATCCAAGGCCCTTTCACGCTTAAATAAAATGCTGGCGGCACGGGAAGTTCAAAAAATTTATTGGGTTGTTGTGAATAAGCGCCCGCCCGAGCCGGAAGGCCACCTCGTTCACTACCTGGTCAAGGACCAGCAGAAAAACAAGTCTTTTGCAACGGATAAACCCAAAGGGGCGGCCAAACGGGCTGAATTAAAGTTCAAGCTGTTGCAGTCAGCCGACCGGTATCATCTGCTGGAAGTAGAACTCCTCACCGGCCGGCATCATCAGATCCGGGTACAGCTGGCCAAAATGGGTTGCCTGATCCGGGGCGATGTTAAATATGGATTTCCACGACCCAATCCTGATGCTTCCATTCATTTGCATGCCCGGAAGGTTCAATTCAAACATCCTGTAAACAACGACATAATTTCCCTGGAGGTACTTCCACCGGCAGATGTGGTTTGGAAACTGTTTATTTAATTCAATACCCTTTCATACCGAATTTGAATCCAAGTACTTAATAAGTTTTTTAAACAAGAAGTGTTAAAAAAACGTCAGCCATATATATTTTTTACTATATTTGAGGCCGATGAATACCAAGCCTCGATGACTCAGGTTGAAAACACTAATTGTAAAGTATAAATATATTCCTTAATTTACGCTAATAATGTAATTGTGACTATTATAGTTATAAATTAATTTATAAATCAACCTAAATTTTAAATGTGTATGAAAAAGTTTACAAAATTATGGCCCTTAATGATTATGATATTATTCGTATCATCTATATCATACGGGCAAAGGCAAAAAACCTTAAAAAACCTTGACTTTGATAAGGCCAAGCTTGAAAAACAACAGGTTTTGCAAGAGGAACTAATAAATGCTTTAATTGAGGATCAAAAAGCAATTGAGAACATGACTCCTGAAGGGCTTAAAAAAGCTGAAGAGTTAAAAGAAGAACAAGCGAAGCAAGCTGCTATTGCTGAAGAGGATTTAATATCCTCAATTCAAAGTTCGGAATTAGATCCAAACGCAAAACCCACGCAAGTAGCTTCAGATTTTATGTTCACCAAACAATTTGAATTTCAGATTGTAAATCCAGGAGGGATTCCTTATGCAATTCCTGGGGTGGCAACAGGAGTTGAAACGGATGGTACTTATATTTATTTCAGCTATTGGCAATCTGATACTCTTTATCGTCATCTCATGGATGGAACTTTTGATAGTTGGTTTGTTATTCCGGGTGTTTCTGCAGTAAGAGATCTCGCCTATGACGGTACTTATTTCTATGGATCTGCTGCAACAACCTCTGTATTCCAGATGGACTTCACACCCGGATCAGAAGCGTTGGTGAGTACCATTACTGCACCAATCGCAATTCGCGCTATTGGTTATGATGATGACAGTGGTTTTCTTTTTGGAAACAACTGGTCAGATGATATATACATATTTGATCTGACTGGTGCAACTCAGTCATTTTTTACTCCCAGTGCCAATAGTTATTATGGTTTTGCCTATGATAATCAAACAACAGGAGGTCCTTATATATTAGGATACGGGCAAATTAATAACATGAATGAATTGATTCAAATGAATTATCCTTCTGGTACAGAAACCGGACTTACATTTGATGTTGCCTCAGTATCTACTTTTTGGACTACTGTTGATGATATTGCTGGTGGTGTTGCTACTACACCTGTTGGGACTTTCGTTGCTGGTGAAGCTACAATTATAGGAGCTATCCAGAATATCAGTATCTGGGGACTTGAACTTGATGATCCCAATCCATGTTCTACTCCTACAGCTCTTAGTGCTACAGCTGCTGAAACTTCAGCGTTGCTCGGATGGACCGAAACTGGAACTGCAACTACCTGGGATATTGAACTCGGACTTGCTGGGTTTACGAATACCGGTACTCCAACACATCCTGGCGTAACAACAAATCCTTTTGAAATAACAGGCCTTACTGGACTGACTTCCTATGATTTTTATGTTAGAGCAGATTGTGGAGGTGGTTCATACAGTTTCTGGGCAGGACCTTATACATTTACTACAACTTGTCCCACGGTTGTTGTTGATGACGCGACTCCGCTGGAGGAAGATTTCTTAACCAATGTTGATCCAACATGCTGGACCAATACTTCTTCAAATCCCATAGCCAATGGTCTTTGGGAATACGGTAATGCGACTACAAACGGTATGGGCTACGATGCTACTGGCACCGACGACCATACCGGTAACGGTGGATATTTTGCATGGGCCGACGGTTCAACTCCGGTTGTGGCTGATATTACAATGTTAAGCCCACTCCTGGATATGACCGCTGTTACTACACCATACGTGGAGTTCTACCTGTTCAGTTATAATGTCTCTTATGTTGCAGAAGGCTATTGTACATTTATTGCTGATTTCTGGGATGGTGCAGCATGGAACAACCTGCTGACTTATTCTGGAAGTGATCCGAACTGGCAAAAGTACGGTTTTGATCTGTCAGGTTACACCATAACAGATGATGTGCAATTCAGGTTTATTGTTGATCAAACTACTGCAACAACAGCCTTCTATAATGATATCGCATTGGATGATATTTTCATTGGAAATATGCCTTCCTGTCCGGAACCAACCGGTCCGGCAACATCGAATATCACTGCAACCTCAGCATTGGCTACATGGACTGCTGGTGGTACTGAAGTGATGTGGAATTTTGAATACGGACTTGATGGATTTACCCTGGGTACCGGAACACAAATTCCAGTTTCCGAAAATCCACAACGGGTAATGAACGGACTTACTGCGGATACAGATTATGATTGGTATGTTCAGGCCAACTGTGGTGGAGATGTCAGTGGTTGGGTTGGACCCATTTCCTTTAAAACAGCACCCACAGATATAATTGTTGGAAGTGGAACGGCAACAGGTCAGCATTTACCCATTGAACCATTTTATGGATATTCTTATACCCAGACTATTTATTCCAGTACCGATTTAGGTACACCGGGAACCGGAAAACAGATTGATAAAATCTGGTACAATTACACCTGGAATGGTGGTGATTCTGATAGTGACCTATGGGATATCTTTATGGGTACTACAACAGAAACTACCCTGGATGCCGGTTATCTTCCTATTACCGGTTTTGTACAGGTATTTAGCGGCGATTTGGATCTTAATTTGTTAAGTGGCACGGGATGGATTGAAATAACGCTCGATAATGGCTTCCCTTACGATCCTGCAACGGATGGCAACCTGGTTATTGCGGTTCATGAGTATGCACCAAGCTATACATCCAGTTCTGATGAATTTTTCTGTGATCAGAATTTAACTGAGGCTAATGTCAGTAGATACTATTATAGCGATGGAACCAATCCAGATCCCGGAGCTCCTCCGGCAGGTACGGCATCAAGTTATTATCCAAATCTGGGTGTTTTATACGGAGATGTTCCAGCATGTCCTCCTCCATTTGGAATGGCTGCCAGCAATATCACCGGTACTTCTGCTGATCTTGCATGGACCAGTAATTCAGGAACTTCCAATCTTGAATACGGCCTATCAGGGTTTACTCTCGGAACAGGTACCCCGGTTAACGGAGTAACCAGTCCGCAAACCCTAACCGGACTTGCCAATTTAACAGATTATGATGTATATTATCAGGATGATTGTGGTGGCGGATCCTTAAGTACCTGGTCTGGGCCATACACTTTTACAACAGCTTGTGGAGCCTTAGCTACACCAGCAACTGAGGATTTCGAAGGATTTACTGTTGCCACAGATGCTACTGGTTATGGACCTTGCTGGTCAACCGATCCTGCCGGAACTACTGCTTCTTACAGATGGAATGTTGATGCAGGAGGTACTCCTTCTTCGACAACCGGACCAACTGTTGACCATACAACTGGCACAGCAACTGGTATATATCTATTTACTGAAGCCTCCAGTGGAGCTGCAGACGATGTAGCATCTGTTTATACACCGGAATATGATCTCACAGGTTTAACTAATCCTCAAGTATCTTTCTGGTACCATAGATTTGGAAGTACTATGGGTGAATTACACCTGGATATGACTACAGATGGAGGTGCAACATGGACTCTGGATGTAATGCCTCCTTTAACTGGACAGCAACAAGCTGCTCAAACCGATCCATATTTGGAACAAGTTGTAGTATTTCCCGGATTAAGTGGCACTGTCCAATTCAGATTTAGAGCTATAAGGGGAAGTAGTTACTATGGTGATATGGCCATTGATGATTTTGCTATTGGTGAAGGTCCTTCTTGCCCAGCTCCTGCCTTCCTAGGTACTCAAAATATGACAAGTACTACCACAGAACTTATCTGGACCAGTTATTCCGGTCTTTCCAACCTCGAATGGGGGCCAGCTGGATTTACACCTGGTACAGGAACCCTTGTAAGTGGTATAACCAGTCCATATCCACTGTCTGGATTGACTGCTTCCACAGCATATGATTTTTATGTTCAAGACGATTGCGGCGGTGGCGATTTAAGTGATTGGACAATGGCTACATTTATTACACCACCACTGAACGACCTTTGCTCTAATCCGGAAGTAGTTACTGGACCCTATCCTGTGACAGGAATTGCAGGAACCACCATTGGTGCAACTGCTGATTGTCCTGTATTCCTCCCGCTGTCTTCTAATCCCAGCGGTGAAGTATGGTATGCCATTGATCTTCCCTATGCAAACAATTATGTTACATTGGATATTTTTGGTACCCTCCTTGATAACGGATGGATCGTTGGCACAGATGTGCAGTGTAGCTGTGATGGTTTGGACTATTATTATGCAGATTCATATAACTTTGCACCACCTAGTGTTACTGATCTTGCTTTTGAGAACGTACCGGGTCCGGGAACATTTTACTATCCATTAGCAACAGGAACTTTCCAGGAGAACTTTACACTTAATGTAAATGTTACGGAAGGACCTGAGGTTACCGTAGACCCAACGACAATCAGTGCTACTCTGGTTGAGAATCAGTCAGGTACCGACCATCTTATGGTAGGTAATACCGGTGTCTATCGTCTTGATTATAGTGCAAGCATTGCTTATCCTTCACCAGGTGGTACAAATCTTCTTTCTGATGATTTTGAAAGTGGCTTAGGTGCATGGACTGTTGTTGATAATGGTGGAACTTGTGTTTGGGATCTGGATGGAAGCTTAACCTCACCAAGAGGCAACTTAACTCCTGGTACAGGTGATTGTGCAACTGCTGACTCCGACAGATGTGGTAGTGGTTCAACGATGGATACAGAATTACATTCTGCTGTATTTGATCTCTCAACTTTTGCTGATGCACAACTTACATTCAACACTTATTATAGTGATATAACTACTGGTGTAGGAACAGATATGGCCATGGTTGATATCAGTATTGATGGTGGAACTTCCTGGGAAAATATTTTGACCTGGGATGAAGATCACTTTGGGGAGTTTGTTACTCTAAGTTTGCTCCCTTATGTTGGAAATGCAAACTGTGTTATCAGGTTTCATTACATTGCTCCAGGTTGGGATTGGTACTGGCAGATTGACGATGTTAGTGTTGATGGATATGGTTCATTGCTTCCTCCAACTGGCTGGTTAACACTTAATGGTGGTGATATAGCAAGCGGATCCGTAGCAGTCGGTGCCCCTGACGCAGACATCATGGTTGGTTTTGATGCAGTAGGTATTGCTCTGGGCACTTATTCTGCAGATATATTATTATCAACAAATGATCCCGTTACCCCATCTGTTACAATCCCTGTAAGTATGACTGTTGTTCAAGGTATTGCAGCCGAACTCACCGTTCTTCTCGAAGGACCGTATGATGTAGCCGGAGCTATGACCACCGAACTCAGTACCGGTGGATATATTCCATTGGCACAGCCTTACAATCCAGCATTGCCCTATTATGACAATCCTTCACCAAAGTGGCTATATTCAGGAACTGAAAGTGTTACTGCCATCCCTGATGGTGTTGTTGATTGGGTATTGGTTCAGGTAAGGGATGCAGTGGATGCGGCCAGTGCCAGTTCAGCTACCATTGAAGCAACGCAGGCTGCCTTCTTAATGAGTGATGGATCTGTAGTTGGCCTGGATGGCATGAGCCGGCTGGGATTCCCTGGAGTGACCATCGATAATGACCTCTTTATGGTTGTTTATCACCGGAATCACCTGGGTATCATGTCAGCCAATGCACTGACCAATCCCGGAGGCTTCTACGATTATGACTTTAGCTCTGCCGAGACGCAGGTATTTGGTGGTGCCAATGGTCATAAATTGCTTGAAGCTGGCTACTGGGGTATGATCTCCTCCGATGGTAATGGCAATGGCCTGGTTCAGAATACGGATGAAACGGCTGTTTGGAAACTGGATCTGGGTGGATCCGGGTACCAGGGTGGTGACTTCGATATGAATGGCCTGACCCAGAATACAGATGAAACCAATTACTGGAAACCCAATTTGGGTGGTGGCGGACAGGTTCCAGCCAAATCATCTGATACCGGTTATCAAAGTCAGATACCTAAATAAACATTCATTTAATTATTAAATAAAAGCACCTCCCGGATTCCGGGAGGTGCTTTTTTATGTTAACATCATTTATTGGTTTTTGAAAGATTTATAATCCCGCATTAAAGATTTATTGGAGTAAAAATTTGTTTTTCTGGAATATTCTTTATATTTGCTTTCCCGTAAGAAAACCAAAACATCAAATGCTGGGGATAACAGTGGTTAAACCTTGGAATTATAAAATCCAATATGGCCATCACTGAAATCCACGAAAATGTCAATAACCGGTTAGAGTGAGTAAACAGGGTCATAATGTCGATTACTTGTTGTAATTGAAATATGGAATAGAACAAAAATATAAGTAATAGTTTACCAAAAAATAATGTTATGAAAGAGGTTACAAGTTCGTTCAAACTGTTGATGATTTTTCTGATGGTCTTTTCAATCAATAGCCTTCATGCACAGGTAAAATCTGTGGATGGGGCAGAAAAGTTAAAAATGAGATCAACATTTTCCAATTCGGTATCTATCCAATCCGGGGGTTTAGAATTCCAAAAAGATGCGAAACCATTGAAATCGGTTTCAACCGAAATGAAAGAAAATGATCCGGATGTTATACTAACAGGTCCGGGATGCGGGAATGTTTTGCTGGGAACCCTGACTCCTGCTGCTTCATGGCAGCAGGCACCTTACGTGGCCGGTGATACCTATTACTGGCAATATACTGGTACGGCAGGTACGTTGTATTCCTTCAGCAGTTGCGGATCGGGTGAAGATACCTTCATACGCATTTATGATGACATTTTTAATCAGGTAGCTGCAGTTGACGACAATGGTCCCCATTGCACCGGAGTGGAAGCTTCCATCGATTGGATGTGCCCGGCAAATGGAACCTATTACATTTCACTTTCACGATTTCCATGTGAGGCACTTTCATCCGATTATTATCTTGCATACCGAGCCTTAAATTGTCTGCCACCTTCCAATACTGCTACCCAGGTTTTATCTACCACCAATGCCCGGGCAAGCTGGGATGCTGGTGGACTTGAAATGGAATGGAATCTTGAATGGGGCCCAACCGGATTTGCTTTGGGTTCCGGTAACTTTGTTCCTGGTTTGAGCGCTGATTTTTACGATTTTGGCAATGTCCTTACACAGGGTACCGCATATGACTGGTATGTACAGGCAGATTGCGGTGGAGAAACCAGCCCCTGGGTAGGTCCGGTTACCTTTGCCACCTATAATGTCAATGATTTTTGTGCAAATGCCACCTCCATTGGGGAAGTGGTGAACCTGCCCTTTGCTACCTTATCCGCTACTTCGGATGGCTATAATCCAGATTGCGGCGGTGACGCGCCACCCATTGATATATGGTATCTGTACACACCAGGCATGAGTGGTTTGGCTACTTTTGATCTGTGTGGCAGCGATTTTGATACCCGAATCGTTTTGTGGGAAGCCTGTCCGGATGGTGTTATATCCAGTCTTGCCTGCAACGATGATGACTGTGGTTTGCAATCCCGGCTCTCGTATGTGGTTTCGAGCGGTGAATCCTATTATGTTCAGGTGGGAGGATATGAAACAGAAACTGGAACAGGTTTGTTATCCATTGAAGTGAATCCCATACCCGCCAACGATGAATGTGCCGATGCTGTGACCATTCCCAATACTTTCCCTTATTCCATCGCCGGTACCAGTATAGGCGCTACGCCCGATTGTTCCTCACTCCTGGGTGATTTCAACGGGGTATGGTATGAAATACCCGTTGAAAATGCCTTCAATTGTATTCAGATTGATTATTGTGGTACCGTTGGAATGGATCTGGGCGGAATCGTGCTGATGGATGACTGTTTATGTGATGATTATTTGGAGGCCGATTTTGCCGGATTTGACAATTGTCCGGATCCGGCATTGCACCTCGAATTTTTTAATGTCCCGGGAGGTCCTGGTCAAACCATGCTATTCCCGGCACTGGCCGAAGATGCAGATGGGAACCCCATTGATTTTATCCTCAACATTTATGTTGTTCCTGCTTCAACTGCTGGTATTGATCCCGCAAACATAAGTCAAAATCTGGTTACAGGCCAGAACGGATACGAAATCCTTACCATTGAAAATCTGGGTTTGGGGTGCAATTTGGACTATTCTGCCAATATCGTGAATTATACCGATGCCATTGAATTGTCTGAAGATTTTGAAAGCGGTACATTCCCGCCTGCTGGATGGACACTGGTAAACAATGGTGGCGATTGTGTATGGTACGACCTGGATGCCCTGGAAGGGGGCGGCCTTACCGCTGAAGGGAATTTAACCGGTGCAACCGGGAATTTTGCAGATGCGGATAGTGATCATTGCGGAGATGGAACAATCATGGATACGGAGCTCCGGACACCAGTCATCGATCTTTCGGAACATCTGGAGGCCACGTTATCATTTTATCATTTCTATTTTGATGATGGCCTGGCCGATGATTTTGCCAGGGTAGATGTCAGCCAGGATGGTGGATCAACCTGGTCGAACCTCATCAATTATGCCGGCTCTACGTCCAATGGGCTGCAAACGCTTTCATTACCTGTTGGAAGTGCCAATACCGTCATTCGTTTTTATTATTATGCTCCTGCCTGGGATTGGTACTGGCAGGTGGATGATGTCGTTATTGAAGGTTCAACCACTCCCAGCGGATGGCTTTCGCTCAATGGCAATCCATTCATTTCGGGTAGCTTACTCGCAGGTGAATCTGCAAATATTCCCGTGATGTTTGATGCGACTGGTATTTTACCAGGAAGTTATTCTGCCCAGATTGAAGTCCTGACTTCCGATCCGAACTCAGATAAGGGTCTTGCTACGGTGAACGTGACCATGATGGTTGAGGATGGAATTAGTTTAGCAGCAAAGGCATATCTTGAAGGTCCATACAGTGGAGGCGGACTAATGTCTACCGGGCTCAAAACCGGAGGCTATATTCCATTGGAACAGCCCTATAATCCGTCTTTACCCTACTATGACAATGCATCGCCGGCCTGGTTGTATACTGGAACCGAAAGTGTTGATGCCATTCCGGAAGGGGTTGTGGACTGGGTCTTGGTTCAGCTGAGAGATGCTTCGGATGCTGCCAGTGCTTCTTCGGCAACAGCAGAAGCGACGGTAGCGGCCTTCCTGATGCTAGATGGATCAATTGTAGGCCTGGATGGAATGAGCCGTCTGGGATTCCCCGGTGTAACCATTGATAACGACCTGTTCCTGGTTGTTTATCACCGTAATCACCTGGGCATTATATCAGCCAACCCGGTTCTTTCTCCGGGAGGCTTTTATACCTATGATTTCAGCACGGAAGAAACACAGGCTTTTGGGGGTGCCAATGGACACAAGGAACTGGAGCCCGGTGTTTGGGGTATGATCGCTGCTGATGGTAATGGCAATGGCCTTGTTCAGAATACAGATGAAACAGCCGTTTGGAAGCTGGACCTTGGTGGATCCGGCTACCAGGGCGGTGACTTTGATATGAATGGCCTGACCCAGAATACGGATGAAACCAATTTCTGGAAACCCAATCTGGGTGGTGGCGGACAAATCCCTGCTAAATCACCGGATACCGGGTATCAAAGTCAGATTCCCCAATAAATATTTTTTATTAATTATTCTTGATGATTTAAATGCCCGCTTTGAAGCGGGCATTTTTTTATCTTAATGTTTAATTTTTTTTTACCTTTGGGCTCAATTATGCCAAATTTAATTCTTCAGGTTGATCAGGAGCGCTTCAGGGAATGGTTTTTTTTGAAGGTTGCTCAGAACTTTCTAAACTTTTGCTTTTATCATTGTTAATTATACGTTTAACCTAAATTTAATAATTATGAAGAAAATTGTATTATTCTTTCTAATGGTTTTGTCATTCGTTTTTATGACAAATCTGTTAACGGCGCAGGTTGAAAAGGCTACTTTACAAACCAATGCTGAAAAAGCTATATTCAGTAATCCATTATCTTTTTCTCAGAATGCTGTTAAAACTGATCCTTTGCCACCAACCGATGCAGTTTTGTATTCTCAAATGACAAATCTAGCACCTGGTATTTCAGCTCAAGATTTCGAGGCTGGATATGATGCTTATGACGCGCAGGGTGCTGATGATTTTGTTGTAAGTGGCGGTGGATGGAATATTGCCGCGATTAGATGGGCTGGTTCTTATTCCGAAGGTGGAGGACCTGCTGCCTCATTTAATGTCAGGTTTTATAACGACAATAGTGGCATGCCAGGAACACTTGTCACAAATGGAGAATTTTTGAACATCAGTTATATTGAATCAGGTGGAATTTTTCAGGCGGAATTACCTTCTGCCTTATCATTACCGGATGGTACTTACTGGATAGATATTCAGGGACAACAAGACTATGCTGCTGCAGGACAATATTACTGGACGCGTATTGACGATGGTGGAACGCCTGCCGGAGCAATATTTCACTGGCAGAATCCTGGTTTGGGTTTTGGCGGGCCAGCTACCTGGTCTCCTGCAACGGCAATTTGGTCTGAGTTGTATTATGGCCTGTCTTTTGAACTTTTAGATGAAGTTCCGCAGACTCCAATATTAGCGATTGACCCCACTTCATCTTTTGCCTTTGGTAATGTTGCTATTGGAAATACCGTTTCTCAAACATTTACCCTTCAAAATATTGGCGGTGGATCAATATCCATTTCTGATATATCTCTTGACGCCTCCAGTGATGCAGCTTTTACAATGACAAATTTATCAACCTTACCCGGATCCTTGCCACCGGACGCCATATCCTTTGATATAGAATTCACGCCTACTGCATATGGAGTGGTCAATGCCATTGTTAATATTACGGAAGATTTAACGGATGGAATTACTACCATTGATATTAGTGGAAAAGGAGTTGTTCCTCCGGCTAATGATGATTGCGCCAATGCCATTCCAATCACAGGCCCTTATCCCGCTACTGTTTCTGGAACTACTGTAGATGCAACAGCAGATTGTTTACCGGAATACTCAGTTTGGTATACTGTAGATCTGCCATATGATTTAAATTTAGTTACTGTTAGTTTCTGTCCAACCAGTGATGTTTTAGGAACTGATATTTACAGCATGTATGGAATTTTGGGTGTCGATTGCTCATGTGCTTTCTATGGTAACGATACCTATGACTTCTATACTTGCACGGGTATAGCTCCATATTATGAATTTTGGTACATTCCGGGACCGGTAACGGCAACCCTGCCTATTACAATTATGGATTCTTTTGATAGTTGGGAGGTAGACTTTGAGTTCATTGTTGATGTTCAGCCCTATATATCGCTGGATCTCACCGTCATGATGGAAGGACCCTATGGAGGCGGAGGGATGATGTCCACCTTGTTAAATTCAGGCGGCAACATTCCTTTAGCACAACCTTATAATCCTGCATTGCCTTATTATGATAATGCAACACCTGATTGGCTTTATGCCGGAACAGAATCTGTTGCAGCCATTCCCTCACCGGATGTTGTTGACTGGGTGTACCTGCAATTGCGTGATGCCACTGATGCCGCAACAGCTACTTCGGGAACCATTATAGCCGAAGCTGCCGGATTCCTTACCAACACGGGACAGGTGGTCGATCTGGATGGCTCCAGTCGCATCGCATTCGGATTGCTGGCCAGTGATATCAATAAAGGATTATTTGCGGTCATCTATCACCGGAATCACCTGGGTGTCATTTCGAACAATGCGCTCACCATGTCAGGTCCTTCATTTGTTTATGACTTTTCATCCGGTGAAACACAGGTATTTGGCGGTGCCAATGGACATAAACAACTTGAACCCGGCGTCTGGGGAATGGTTGCTGCCGATGGGAATGGTAACGGACTGGTCCAGAATACAGATGAAACTGCTGTGTGGAAGTTAGATCTTGGTGGCTCTGGCTATCAGGGTGGAGACTTCAACATGAATGGTTTAACGCAAAACACTGATGAAACTGATGTTTGGAAACCAAACCTGGGCGGAGGTGGACAGATTCCTGCCAAAGGGGTAGACAATACCTTTGTTAATATGAACCAGGGATATGAAAGTCAGATCCCCGACTAAAAAATCTTGATTTCAGCCGGATTTATTCCGGCTGAAATCAAAAAATTATTATTTTTTTGTTAAATTTTGCATATTTATTTGGATTTTTGCAGTGAAGATTTTACTTTTGTTTAATTAATCAGCGAACCATTCATGATTTAAAGACTTTAAACCGTACTGAGAATGAAAAAATTTACACTATTCTTCGCTTGCTGTGTTTTGATAGGAGGCTTTGTGATGGCGCAGGAAACACTCACCTGGCGTTTTGCAAATCCACAGGTGATTTCCGGTTCTCCGGACATCTTCCAGTTTGATGTGCAGGTCAAAGCCAGTGCCGCTGGAACATTCCAAAGAGATTTGCAGGTTTACTTTGATTACAATACGGCCGCTTTTGGTGCTGATATTGTTGCCAATGGTAAAGTGTCTGTTTCCGAATTGGAGCTGATGAACAATGCATCTTTTCCGTCTGCAACCTATTCCATTGTCAATTCTGCTGATAACACAAGCTCCAAGTTTGCTGTTATTACGGAAGCAGACAATGAGTTGACACAGTCCGGAACAGCTACATATTTTCTGGAAATGCCAACTGAATTTGCAGGCTTGCTCAGGTTTCAAATTGACATTGCCAGCGCTTCAGAACTGGCAGGAATTAGTTTTGACGCAGCTTTAATGGATGGCGGACAATACAAACAATCAACTTCCAATACCGACCCGGTGAAATATGCTGAAGCAGCCGTTTATGATAACGATCTGACCAATGCATCCCTGGAAGGCTTGTTGTTCTCATCCCTCAAATGTTTCATCGAGGGCCCCTATGATGCCGGAACCGGAAGCATTATGAATACCGATCTGTTGGCCGGTGGCTACCTTCCCCTGACACAGCCGTTCAACCCTACCCTGCCTTATTATGATAATGCCAGTCCGGTTTGGTTGTATGCTGGTTCTGAAACCGTATCTACATTCCCGGCCAATACCGTTGATTGGGTGTTGGTTCAGTTAAGAGATGCTGCCGATGCAGCCAGTGCAGGTTCAGGTGCCATTATGGGTTCTGAAGCGGCTTTGCTACTGGACGACGGAAGCATCGTGGATGTGGATGGCAATCCACTGGTCATTAAAGAATCCTATAACAGTGGATTATTCGTTGTTATTTATCATCGCAACCATTTGGGTGTTATCTCCAACTTCAATGTGGGGATCAACGGTACCGGTACTTATGAATACGACTTTTCCGATGCTGTTGATAAAGCCTATGGCGGTTCCAACGGACACAAAGACCTGGGCGGCGGCGTTTACGGACTCGTTTCTGCCGATGGTAACGGTAACGGATTGATACAGAATACCGATGAAACGGCTGTCTGGAAAGCCGATCTGGGTGGCTCCGGTTACCAGGGTGGTGATTTTAATTTGAACGCCCTGACCCAGAATACCGATGAAACCAACTACTGGAAACCCAATTTGGGTGGCGGTGGACAGGTTCCTTCCAAATCTGCCAATACTGGATACGAAAGTCAAATTCCAAAATAAATATTAAAAAGAGTTTAAAATTGAATAATTGTAAAATTAAAACTATGAAAAAAATGAAAAAGTTGTTACTCTTTACGCTGTTAATTGCCAGCACGGCAATAATGGCACAACCCCAATTGACCTGGCGTGTTAATAACGTACAATTGGTCAATG
>JAHLKX010000007.1 GCA_020444515.1 Bacteroidota bacterium
CCGGATTAAGTGCCGGATACCATTCTGTTTTGGTGACCGATAGCAAAGGCTGTACAACCACGTGTGAGATCACCATCAGCGAGCCGGATGCGTTGAGTTGTGAAATAGAAGCAATCCCTGTGATCTGTTTTGGAGAGGCTAACGGTCAGGCTATTGTGACGGTTACAGGTGGTGTTGAACCTTATAGTTACCTGTGGAACAATGGCGAGACTACAGCTTCTGTCTCAAACTTACTTGCAGGATTTTATTCAGTGGATATAACAGATGATAACGGAGCTCAAACTTATTGTGAAGTAGAAGTTACACAACCGACTGAACTTACTTGCAGTGTTACATTGAATAATCCTGTGAGTATCAACGGAGGAAATGATGGTTCTGCTACAGTTACTGCCTCAGGTGGTGTTGAGCCCTATAGTTACTTATGGGATAATGGGGAAACAACGGCGCAAGCGCTTAGCTTGACAGCAGGATATCACGAGGTTACAGTAACCGATGCCAATCAATGTGAAACCGTTTGTTCGATTACATTGTCTGAACCTGATGCTCTTTTATGCGAGATCGAGGGAATGCCGGTAATTTGCTTTGGTGAATCCAATGGTGAAGCCTATGTGACAGTTACAGGTGGGGTGGAACCTTACGAATATTTATGGAGTAATGGTGAAACAACACCCATGATCACTGGTTTACCTGCCGGATTGTATACCGTTGATATAACCGATGCCAATGGTGCACAAACCACTTGCGAAGTTGAGATAATTCAACCGGATGAAATTACCCTGGATGTGACCGTAACCAATGTAAGTTGTTATGGTGCTGAAGATGGAACAATTACTGCCGTTTCAACGGGCTCATTTGCAGTTTATGTATTTCCATTTGGCTCAATACAGGGAATACCTTATGACCCGACAATGACTTATGGCCCTGGGTACTATTATATCAAAGCACTCGGAGAACCCGGGAACTACAATGCGGATATCTGGTGTACGAAAACCGTAAAGGTTTACATTGATGAGCCACCACCAGTAACAGTAACTGGAATTCCAGTTCATGTATCGTGTAATGGAGCCAATGATGGTTCAATTATCATCGAAAATAGTGAAGGATCTGTAGTAGTTATTTTGGATGATCAGGGAATTGATGTAACTGCCAACAACGGTAATTTTGGTCCTGGTTTGTATACACTGGTCGCAACAGCACCAGGCGGAAATCCTGGAGATTATTGTACTGAAGAAACCACTGTTGAAATCACAGAACCTGATGAAGTATTAATGTCTGTCGTTACTAGCAATGTCTGTTGCTATGGTTCAAATGACGGGACCATCAGTGTTACGGCATCCGTGGGTGCAGTCATTACCATCAATGGGAATCCATACAATCCTGAAGATTTGTATGGACCAGGTTTCTATACCGTTGAAGTTGCAATTGAGGGAGGCAATCCGGGTGACATTTGCATGACAGATACGACCGTGGAAATTACCCAGCCGATTCAGGCTAACCTGGTTATTTCTTCCACAAATGTTACCTGTTATGGCAATGATGATGGAACCATCAGTATTGAAGAATTTGAGGGTTCAGGAACGCCCCAGTTCTTTTTCTCAGAAACAGGACCTGATTTAGGTTACATATGGTTTGAGACGAGTATTGAAGAAATCGAAAATGACCTTTATCCTCCAGGGGATTATTATGTGAAAGCTTGTTTTCCCGATGGGAATAATCAAAATTTCTGCGAAGTGATTGAGGATGTCATTATTGAAGAAGCTGTACCATTTGTAGTCAGTATCAGCGCACCGCTGCAGTTGCCATTCTCTGGAATGATAGAAAATACGCTAAATGCAACTGCACTTTCAGGAGTAGCTCAGGATTATTTCTGGTCGGTAACAAATATCGATGGTGCTGGTTGGGAGATTTCTGAAGGTTATGAGACGTCGCCTGTTGTTCAATATAAAGCAGGTACAGGTCAGGCCCTTTTCAAGCTTTATACTGTGGATGGCAATGGTTGTTCAACAACTACAAAATTTCAGATGGCGTCAATTGAGGCTGATGAATATTGTACTTTAACTCCATCTTTCTATGGAACCCCGGGAGGTAATTATTGCAATGGTATGTCTACCATTGATGTCATTGAATCTTTGATTTATCCGGAAAATCTGGTGATTGGAGGTCAAAACAACACATTCACAATTAAAAAGAAAAATGGTGAATGTATTATGCAATATTTACCGGGAGGCGGTCCGAATATCCAGATCTTTGGGAATAACAGTTTTAATTATGACTGTAAAATTTATCCGGGTGGTATCAAAATTAAAAATGGACAAATTAATAATAGTTTGTTGATCAATACCATCGCCATGGGTCTGAATTTGAGGTTGAGTGATAATCTGAATGACCTGGTAATCAGTAGCAATGTGCTAACCACTGCCAGTTCTCCGGAATGTGGTTTACCACCTCTGGCCAATACCTGGAGTTATTATCAGCTACCTGAAACCATTTGGAATTATTTTGAAACTAATTACGGAGGTTCGGGTACGGTATTCAATCTTTATGAATTGGCCAATCAGGCTCTAGCAGGAGAAATTGCTGCTCAGGCATTTGTGGATGACATCTCGAGTGCTGTTGCCATAATCAATGAAGCTTTCAACAATTGCAGTTGGGGAACCTTCAATGGTGGATATGCACCGGGAGACTATACAATCATCAATAATAGTGGAGATGATAGTAAGGAAACTTTACTTACGCTTTCTGATTTTGAATCCGAACAAATAGAATTGCCAGAGGTCGAAATCAACTTAAGTATTGTTCCCAATCCATTTGATACCGAGACTGAAATCAGGCTAATGCTTTCAAAGAGCGCATTTGCCAAAGTTGAAGTCTATGACCTTCAGGGTAATAAAATAAAAGATGTTTATGAAGGTCAGATTGAAGGAAATGAGCTGAAATCTATCGAATGTAAGATTGACAATGTGCTGAATGCACGGTATTTAATTTGTGTGATTCACACGTCCTATGGTACGATTACAAAGCCTATGTTAATCAAGAGTTATTATTGATAAATTATTAACATGAAAAAATCCTGCTAATCTTTTAAACAGATTGGCAGGATTTTTTATTGATCTATTAATTTTTAGTTTGTCAGCATCCATACTTTCATTCCTTCATTAAAATCGGAATAAAAGTGATTCGTTTTTATAGCAGGAAAATCAGTCCTCCCGATACGAATGATTTCATTGAACCATCTGAGAAGGCAAACATGGAATTAATCCCTGTTCTGATCCCGATCCTTTTCACCGGCAGAAATTCCATTGATAAACCCATATTGATGCCAAAGGAATCCCTTTGCTCTTTGATATCATTGGCTACGCTGGTAGTTCCGTTGCTCCAGGATACTCGTCGGTAGAATTTGGTTTGTGTATAGCCGAATCCAAAGTTCGGGTTGATATGGAATCCCCCGGCCACTTTTACAGGATATTCATAATCGACGAAAGAAATGAGCAGGTTTGATTGATCAGCAATGCTGGCAATTACCCTGGGCCCGATCCGTCCAAAACCTTCCTGGGCATAACCAACTTTAAATCCCAAACCTGATACAGGTGATTCGTCCGTAACAATGGCACCTCCTGAAGCGGAGATAAAAAGAAAGGATTTCTTCAGGTCTGTTGGTGATTCATTGCTTTGAGCAACCGCAATAAGTGAATAGACAATGAAGGCAATTTGAAGGATTAATCGTTTCATCCTGAATTAGGGTCAATAAAATATCGATACGTCAAATTTATGAATTTGGTAATAATAAAGTTAGGTTAAAAATATCCTTAATCGTAAATCGTGAAATATAAAAATTGGATGGAAGATTTACCTTCGGTTAATCTTAATGGGATGTTATAAAACAAAAAAACCCGCTCTTTCGAGCAGGTCTTTTTGATTTGTCGGATTGGGGAGATTTACTTTCAGTGAATCTTTTTAAGGGGATTGACAACTCAAAAAGGTTGGATGACCTTGTCATCCATTGATCTTTTTCATTTATTCCACTTTTGAAAACAAGTTTTCAATGCTTCATAAACAGAAAAAGACCAATCATTTTGTGATCAGCCTTTTCTCGTTGTCGGAGTGGGGAGATTTGAACTCCCGGCCTCTTGACCCCCAGTCATAAACCACGGGTATTTGAATCTTTATGTTTATTACGTCAATATTTCGTTAAAGTTAACAAATATAACATATTTAGTGATTAAAATTAGTAATCATTATCTGTTTTTTTGTTGTTTTTTAGGAAATATGTTAGTTAATTTGTTAGTTAATTAGAAATGTTGACTATGAAACTTCCACTTTTATCACATCCTGAGATTAATGATGATCTGCTCAAAAATAAGGGTGTTTCAATAAGAGCCTTTTGTGATACGGTTAGGAAACGTAAAGATGGATCTTGCACCATCAGGATCAGGATCATCCATGAAAGGTTTCCAAAGTACTATTCAACGAAGATCAAGCTTAGCGTTGAGGAATTCTTAAAAATGTGCGGAGAAAAGCCCAGGGGTGACTTGCGAGAAAAGAAGGTCATTATTTACTCCCTGATGAAAAAGGCCTATGATATTGTTTTGGGGATGCCAAAATTTACATTTGAAGAATTTGACAGCCACTTCACTGGTGGAAGGGGATCAGATAAACAGAATGTATACCAATGGTACAAGGTAAAGATTCATGAATTGTCTGAAAATGGGCAGGTTGGGACTGTGACCACATACCAGTACTCAATGGAGTCTTTGAAAGACTTCACAAAAAAAGAGGAGCTTTCATTTGATCAGATAACCCCTAAATTCTTGGAACGTTATGAAAGGTGGATGGCAAGTAAAGGTAAGAGCCCAACTACTGTTGGGATATATCTACGTCCCCTAAGACATATTTTTAACCAGGCCCTTCGGGATAAGAGTAAATTCCTCTATCCTGACCAGTATCCTTTCAATGATTATAAAATACCTTCTCCCAAAAACATCAAGAAGGCCCTTTCCAAAGAGGAGGTCAAGAAAATATTTGAGTATGAACCCGAAACTAATAGTCCTGAACATCTTTATCGAGATATTTGGCTTTTTTCCTACTTGTGTAATGGAATTAATATGAAGGATATCTGCCGACTTAGGTATGAAAATATTAGCGGAGATCATATTATTTTTAAACGAGCAAAAACCGCCAGAACTAACAAAGATTCAAAACCAATTGAGATCATTATTACAGAGTATGTAAAACCAATTATCGATAGATGGGGAACAAAATCTACTAATCCAAAAAGTTTTATCTTTCCATTCCTTACAAATGATCTCACCCCTCTACAGGAGCAGGCCAAAATTAAGCAAGCTACAAAGCAGTGCAATAAATACATTAAAAGAATAGCACGCAAGCTCGATATTAACAAAAGCATCTCAACATATGCAGCAAGACATTCTTACGCATCAACGATGCGGAGGGCAGGTATTTCTCCCTCCTTCATAGGCGAAAGTATGGGACATACATCCACCAAAACGACCGATGCCTATTTTGCAAGTTTTGAAGATCAACAAAGAAGAGAAAATGTGAAAAAACTAACTGATTGGGATTAAAACTGGAGTATTTTTACCGATCTATTTAATTGTATAGAAATGAGTGAATTTGTCGACGTTAATTCTCTACATGAGTGCTTAGATTCGGCTAATACCATAACAGTGAAGCTAAATCTTATTCTGGAATTTAATGATCAATTCATATTTAGGCCTTTGCAGGAGTTATATCCGACCCCCAGCTCAGCCCGGAGCAGGTATAAGCAGAAATTATTATCTGAAACTTACGGAGATTCAATAATGGATTTTTTTACCAATATTCTGATCCCAAAGGAATTATACGACAAACATTTTATAAATCCTTTGTATGATCCAGAGTATACGATTTGGTTTCTTAAATATTATGCAGAGATTAATGCAGACCGCCTTCATTACATTCTGAGGTTGGATGAAAAGCGAAAAAGTAAAGACGCAACCTCTCTCCTTCAAATCCACGTTGATGATTTCACCAAATTTGAGGATCATGCAAGAGATCTCGAGAACAGACGGATCATTGATAGGTTTTCTGATAATATAACAAATGACCACATTAAAGAGGTGGAATGTTTACGCGTAATTTCGGATTACTATGAAACTCATTCTTTGCCTGAAGTCCACTCTGTTGGTAATGTTGCTGTTGACATGTATGCAAAGCATGTTATCCTTAAAAGACGGTTGTTAGAAGAAATTAAAAATACATCCCAAGCAAAGGGAAGAGAAGCCATTACTGGGAATTCTGACAAATCTGTGGTGGATGAGCCCAATGATTACATTCGTTCAACAGTAGATGAATATCTTGAAGAGTATAAAAATTCAGGATTTAATAGTGAAGAAGACTATTGGTCATTGGTTGACATCTATACTCAATTCTTTCATAGAGAAGATCTCAGTAATATTAATATCCAACCGATCTTTATAAGGCAGGGATACAAAAAGAAACTTGCATATGCTCTTGGTGAAATTTACCGATCCTTCAGGAATGAAAAACTAACCTATGAATATCTTCTGCTTGCTAAAAGGGGGATATCAATTTTCTCTGATGAAGAATTTGAAGAAAAGAATCTGGTCAAGAGCAACCTGTACAAATATTTTACCTCCAAACCTGCTGCTATTTAAGGATTTCATCCCTACCACCTTTACCACTTTTGGCTCCACTTTTACCACCTTGTAATATTGCTGAATAAACTAAACTAAATTTTTGCAATATGGCAATTACATTTAATGATCTTCCTGATGCAGTTAATAATCTGCACCTTAAATTGGATGAACTTGAAAAACTCATTTGCGAGAAAAGGGAAACGATTCCCATTCAGCGCGAAAAACCTTTAACTGTAAAGGAGGCAGCTAAGTTTCTGCAGATTGCTGTTCCTACTCTTTATGATAAAGTCAGCAAGAAGGAAATCCCTCACATAAAAGCAGGTGGCAAGCTCTATTTCCTTGAAAGTGATTTGATGGATTGGTTAAAGGAGAAAAGAGTAAAGATGATATGTGAGATACAGGCTAATTCAGAGAATTATTTAACCAAAAGAAGATGAAATAATGAAAAGTAATCCAATAACAAATGAGGCGATAGACTCAGCAAGTTTACAACAACAGACTACAGAAAAAAAACTTTCAGGTGATTTGATTTATTCTACCACAAAATACATTGAAAACGGCCTCTCCTGCATCCCCGTTGGAGATAACAAAAACCCACTAATTCCATGGAAACAGTATCAGAAAAAACTAATGCCCATTGAAGAGGTAAGAAAAAATTTCAATAAAGCATCAAATATTGGTGTGATCTGTGGCATTGTATCTGGCAACCTTGAAGTAATTGATGTAGACTGCAAACATGATATCACTGGCAGTTTGTGGGAGGATTTTTCATCTCTAATCAATGAGATACTCCCTGACCTTTTCCCCAAGCTGGTCGTTGCTTCAACCAAGAATAGTGGTTATCATATAATATATAAGTGTGATGAAATAGGTTGGAACAAGCCCATTGCTAAAAGACCCCCAACTTCAGGGGAAAAAGAAAATGGAGATACCAGTAATAAAGTTCTCATTGAAACCCGAGGTGAGGGTGGTTATGTTGTTGTTCATCCTTCCAGGGGTTATAAATTCATTCAACACAACCTTGATCATATTCCGAGAATTACCCCTGAAGAGAGATCCAAACTATTGTCAATTGCTAAAAGTTTTAATGAGGTTCGGGAAAACATTAGACAATTAACCCATACCAAATCAGCATTATCAAACGATAAGGGGTTGTCGCCATTTGAGGATTACAACCAGAGAGGTAATGTTTTAGAGCTTTTGCAGAATCATAAGTGGAAGATTGTAAGAGATGATACAGATCGTATACATTTACGAAGACCGGGCAAAGAGGATGGTATTAGTGCAAACTTTCATAAAGGTCTAAATACTTTTTACTGTTTTTCAACCTCCACTGAATTTGAAGCAGGAAAGGCATATGATCCAGTGGGGGTTTATAACATCCTTGAGGCTGATGAAGATTTTAAAATTGCAAGTAAGCAATTGAAAGAACAAGATTATGGAGATGACTTTAGTTGGAGCAGTAACAATAAAAGCCAGGTTGAAACCAGTTCAGATGAAATACCATACATAAGAGTGGGAGACAACTACTATAAAGAAACCACAAGAGTGCGGGCCAATGGGTCTTTGGAGGCGTCATTACAACCAATCAACAGACAGACGATTATAGACGACCACTACAGGGAATACCTTAAGAAAATACCAAGATATGATGCTTTTTGCTGCGTCCCAAACCACGCAAATTATCAGAGGGTAATCGGAACGAATTATAATTCATATTCTCCCCTTGAGCATACCCCCTTTCAGTATGAAGAACCAGTTAATAGTATTAAAATGGTAAGGCACATCTTTGGTGGTCAGTATGAGTTAGGACTTGACTACTTCAAACTTCTTTATGAAAAACCCGATCAAATCCTACCAGTTCTGTGCCTGGTGAGCAAAGAAAACGGTACAGGTAAAACCACTGCATTAAATTGGTTACATATGATTTTTGGCGACAACATGGTCATACTTGGCAATCAAGAGCTTAACAGTCAATTTAATGGGATGTATGCCAACAAATTAATTATTGCGGTAGATGAAAGCAGAATAGAAAAAAACACAACACTTGACAGGGTAAAGTCACTTGCAACTGCGAAAACCATTGTTGTTAACGACAAATATATAAAGCCCTATCCGATTGACTTTTTTGGTAAGATCATCCTTTGCAGCAATTATGAAGACACATTTATTCAGGCGAACGAGGAGGATATCAGGTACTGGGTCATTAAGTTGAACAAACCTGAGGAGATTAATTACAATATTGAGGACGAATTGCGAAAAGAGATCCCTTCTTTTCTTGCATACCTCCAAAAGAGAAAGTTACATTTCAAGACTAAACAATCTCGAATGTGGTTTGACCCAAAAGACATTTATACTCCTCAATTGGCTGCAATCAGGGAGAGCAGTAAAAGTGTTATATATAAGGAGCTGTATGAGGTTTTTGAAGATTTTTTCTACAACGAAGGCAGTGGGCTAAAGTTAGTTGAAGCAACACCAAAGGATATAAAAGAAAGGTTCTTCAGAGATAATCACAAGATAGAAAGCCATAACATAATACGGGCTTTAAAATCAGACTTCGGACTACGGCCAACTGAGAAGAGCAAAAAGTATAACCCTTTTGGTTCATTTGAATCTAAAACGGGTAGGCCCTACCTGATCAAGAGGGAGTTATTCGTCAAGGATGAAGAATTGCAAACCGAATTATTTGTTGATGAAATAAAAAATCCTATGGAATAATTAATCGGTAACAAAGTAACAAAGTAACAGCGTTTTTTAAAAACCTTTCTAAAAATCAGAACTTTTCTCTTTTTTTCTGTTACCTTGTTACTTTTTGATATAATATACTGTATATAAGTTATTTAAGAGGTAACAAATTTGGTAACAATTTGGTAACAGTTACAAAGTTGAGGGCAATTTCAAGTTTAGCCCTCTTTTTTATAGTCTAGAAAGCACGCATCCCTCACTCCTCCATCCCCACCCTAAATCAACAAGCGTTTTGTTTTCAGGGACTAACGTCAACTACCAAACTACATGGGATTACACCCTATTGATTACATGGCGCTGATTATACAGTAGTTTAACAAGTATTAACACAATTTTTTAGGTAAACGGAGAGTGGTCACAATTCACCTATAGAATTGAAATAATATACCCTCCTCAACCTTGTTTCCCAAACCATTATCATGTGACATGTGTTTGTTCTCTACCAATTAATCCTCCTCAATAATCGCGACCTTAGAAACCTCCTCTACTTCAATACTGCCTAACCCACCTATCATAGGAAGAAGAACAGGTGATACCTTCCTCGAAAATGTTTCAATCTCCCCAAAAATATCTGGTTCGTCCCCGTTGTCTTGAGGACCCTTGTGGTTCTTGGCATTGAGTATTGAAATGCCCATGAGAACCATTCCATATTTATATCTTGCCTCTAAAATTTTCTCATCTATCCCATTGTTAGTTTTTAATTCGGTCAACAGATGAATGTTATCCATGTTTATGAAGAAGTCGTAGCCATTTTCACCTGAATCTAAGACTTTCAGCGCCGACCCCTCATCGAAACCGTGTTGCCCCCAATCGTCCCTCCTTATTTCAAGAACCTCAGGTAAATCAATTCCGCTTAATCCATCTGCGCCCCTGCCATCCCCCTCTTTAGATGGTTTTTTCCTTTTACCACCATTTCCCCCTCCATTGGTATCCTCGACACAAACCTTTATCCAAAATTCATCCCGAAATGGTTCAGCTCTTGATATGTCCTGAAGCGCAGAACAAAATTTGACCTTATCCCCCACCTTATATTGTCCTGGTATGGTAACAGTTAGATTACATGTGCCATTCCAGAACTTTATCGTATAGTCACTTATTTCAACTTCATTACAGGTTAGGGAGAAACTTCCAGGATCGTAGTCTCTATCCAGATAGTCGTTATTCGCATCTGTGGTGAACTTAACCCTAAACCTCCTGTTAACTGCACTTGCTTTAGGATGGTCTATTGTGTAGGGTTTAATAAGTTTGAAATATGTAGGAAACTTTTTCCCATTGTAATCCTCAGTTGGTGGACTTGACATGGGTTTGAGGGGATTTGGCAACCTTATACCCTTGATAAACAATCGCGAAAGCGTTGGTGACTTTTTCAACAAATTCTCAATTACGTCGGCAAGGGGCTTTGACTCACCAAGTTTATCTTTAATTTCTTCACTCCGTCTTTTTTGCCTTAATTCTTTGAGCCCCTCATGGGTTCTTAATAATTCTTCGAGTTCCCTTTCAATACCTGCCTTTAAATCACCTGATCGCAGCCTATCCCTGCTATTCATGAATAAATCTTCTCTCGCCCTTCCATCTATCTCAGAACAGTCTGCCATGACCAAAAGAGAGTTTGCCAAATAATTCATCTTTACAGCATTTCTTGAGAAAAATGATTTTTTCAAAAATCCATGTGTTTGACCATTGATTGTAAATACCACACCTTCATTTCTTGTATAGTTCACACTGCTCTCCCTCTTGAAAGCAAATATCGAAACCCTGATTAACTGCCCCATAACCCTGATTTTGGCTGAGGTTGGGAAATTATCCTCTAAGTTGTCGCTTTTATCTTCGTCAAGCCTAACTGATAACCCTGACAAATTGGTTTCATAAGAGTGGGCGGAGTATCCAGGTCGCCTTTCATAAAACCTGACAGGTAAAGCAATGGACGGCATCAATAAGGATAGGCGATTATAGAGATCCAATAAAATATTTGTCTTATATCCTGTCATTTGATATTCATACAACTTTATCAATGTTCCAAATCCCATTGGATTCTCATATGGTTGAGGATATTTGCCTGGATAAAATGGAAGCGAATTTGCCTTAAAGGTGATGATACTCCCTTTTGGTGCAAGATATTTGTATGAGGAGCTCTTGATACCTTCTGCAGGATCCTCTCTCCTTACGATTGTAAATCCCCATAATTCATGGTCTTTTGAGCCATTCGATGGTATATTGGGATTGCGCCTTGACACTAAGAGTTGAAGATTACGCTTTCCACAAAATTGAAAAACACCCGTTCCACCCATATTAAATTTTCCTTGCACAAAGGGTATCCTTAGTTTATTTGACTTCCCAATTGAAAGAAAGGTGTTCTTGAACTCACTTGGACACTGCCCCTCACCTTGGTCAATCAAACTATAACAAGGAGAACTTGTTGTTCCCGTGGCGATAAAGGATATCTTTTCGGCTAATTTCTTTCTTTCTGACAATCCCAGGTTTGATAATTTACCATTGTAAATTCCAAAAAAAGTATTAAGTGCATCAGCAATGTTTTTTGGGGCTTTATCTGATGATGGTGATATCTTTCGTGAAAGACACTCTCCCATTAATACAGCGTCCACTGAATTAATAATTTTTTCGACAATTGCAGCCTCGGGTCTGCTCTGTTGATTCCCTATGGTGGCAAAATTGTTTTCGTTTTCACCAAAATATGCCCAGTCTTCAGCCGCATTCCAATATCCAGCTCTCTCTAAAAGGGATATCACCTTTTCTTCAGAATCAGCCCTCACCAGACTGATGCAAAGTTGTTCATTATTCATACCTCTTGAATTTTAAGTTAATATATTTAGTCCGAGGTCTGTCAAATGATACATAACCTCATTTCCTGATTTTGTTTTTGAAATAAACCCTAAGTCATAAACGCGTGAAGTCAATCCAGACCTTTGCGTTTTAACCACCATTTCTGAGCACTCCCATTTCTTTTGAAAGTCAATTATCAGTTCTTTGTCTAAATCTTCCCTTCTGTTTATGCCAGAATTTATCTTAGCTAATATCCAAACAATAGCATGATACTCCCTTGCCAGACTCTCTTTCACATGCTCAATATAAAACAGAGCCTCGTCGGTAGTAAACTTCTGTGCGTATTCATTTCTATCAATAATAGGATTCTCCAAGAGAGCAAAATCGATCCCAGCCTTCGTTATTCCGACATAGATGCGACCATCCTCTGCTTCCTTTATATTAGTAAATTTAAATATGCCAAGCGCACCGTCAATTTTACCATCTTTTCTTTTCTTTACCAAAAAATGATTTTTAAATCGATCTATGCTCTTTTCTCTATCCTGTGAGGGTAACCCTGATGAAAATTTTTGGTCTCTCAACACCTTGTTTGACATTTCATAATCGACAAATAGTCTCTGATAAGAAATTGCGTTATCTGTAGCAAACTCATAAAATTTTGCAATATCAACCCACTCTTCTCCTGATAAAAGTTTAATCAATGCCCTGAGCCCAATTTTTATTGGGAGTATTTTGTTAATTTGCCCCCATATCCAGGACTCAAACCTTCCCATACCGTCCTCAACATATAACACCGTTTCTTTATAGTTTGGTGGATTTACAGGTTTTGCATCTTCATTCCCAATGGACTTTATATCCAGACCAATAGTTGAGGGTATTGTTTCCGATAACTCTCTATCGTAGGCAGAAGTCTGATCTCTTGCAATACTTTCCTGCTTTATATATTCCTTGTATATTTCTTTCACTTTACCCTTGTCTCCAGAAATAATATCAATCCCCCCAACATCTTCTTTTTCTAAAGAAAGTTGATTCTCAATTGCAATCGAAACAAACTGCGAAATATTATCGTAGTTTCCTTGTTTTATCAGATGTTTTACTATTTCGAAAAAGCGTTGATCAATTTCAACAAGTAATTTCATAGCGTTATTATTTAGATACAAAAATACAACGCTAAAGGTATTATGTCAAGTATTTTTTGATTTATTTTATAGTTTTGTTTTTTTACGTTTATTTATTATATTGATTTTAAAGTGTTTAAATATGTTTATCAAATATTCAGCTATTTTCCTTATGTGTAAACGCAACGTTTAAACACTTAAATTTCCCGTATATGATTCAATTATTAGTTTAGTCCACAACCACCCAATGCAGAACTGTGCAAACATTGTCTTTTATTTGGTACATTAAAAGATTCAATTGCCCCACAATCCTTGAATAATGATGTTAATTGTTCTTCCAAGTAAAGCCGTTAGAACAATAGCAAATCAGAATGCCCAAAGAGTCGTACATTTATTGCCGAAAGACCTTATTGTGTCCTAATTTATCCTAAATTTATCTCTACAAATAAATAATAAATAGCAAATGAATGACCTGAAGTATTTCCTGACCAGCCAAATGCGCATGTCCCACATCTACCAACCTGTTATGATTAAAACCTTACTTCAGAATGGTGGAGTTGCAAATCAAAATAAGATCGCAAGGGAAATTCTCATGTATGACATATCACAAATTGAGTATTATGAGAACATCACGAACAATATGGTGGGTAGGGTATTAAGGAATCATGAGGTTGTACATAAGAACAAGAAAAATTACTATTTAGAAGGATTCGAGTTATTAACAAAAAATGAAATCACAGAGCTGATTGAAATATGCAATCAAAAAATTTCAGAATTCATAGAGAATCGAGGACAAATGGTATTTGAGCATAGAAGAAGAAACAGACGGGCAGTAACGGGTTCGATCAGATATAAGGTTTTGACAAGGGCAAAATTCAGGTGCGAATTGTGCGGTATCTCTGCCGAAGAAAAAGCTTTAGAGGTTGATCACATCACACCCAAAAATAGTGGAGGTGAGGATTCTATAAATAATTACCAGGCACTTTGTTATACCTGCAATGCACAGAAAAAAGATTCAGATGATACTGATTTCAGAGGTTTTAAAACGCTCTACGATCACCGCATGAGGGGTTGTGTTTTTTGTGATTTTGATCAAAAGAATATTCTCACTCAAAATAATCTCGCCTTTGCTTTCAAAGATGAGTTCCCAGTTACAAACCTACATACCCTCATTGTTCCAAGAAGGCATGTGGTAGACTACTTTGACTTGACCCAACCTGAAATAAACGCCACGACTGAATTAATAAGGCAGGTAAAGAAGCTATTAATCTCAGATGATAATACAATATCTGGATTTAATATTGGAGTCAACATTGGACAAGATGCAGGGCAGACTATATTTCATTGCCATATCCACATGATACCGAGACGGACGGGAGATGTCGAAAATCCAATTGGTGGAGTGAGGCATTTGATTCCGGGAAGGGGGAGGTATCCAAATAAATAAATAGGTCAAAATATGCATCAGGTTGTTTTTAGGAGACGCCAAATTTCGGATAATAATTTCATTTTGATATAATATCTGAACAAAGATCGTCAACAAAATGGGAAGCCGATTACATAATAAAGACTTGATAAAACAGGCATAATATCAAATATTCATAATTTAAATTTAGGGTATTATTGAGAATTAATTATATAAGATGTTTAAACAAAGCGTGTCGTAACAGAATCAGCTACATTTTACATTTAAAATTTTATACTCACTCTTACTTTGATTTTAATGCACACAGAATGCGACTTTCTAGTTGGGTTTAGCTGTAACGTTTGAAAACCAAGTTTGTCCAAGAGGGTCTGAATAGTCTAAACCTCTAACCAATTCTAAGATTATCTAGTCTTAATTTAAATAAGCCTATATGGTGGTTTTAGAGGTGATTTTCTAATAGTTTTTTTGATTTTTTGATTTATTCTTAATATTTTAGCGAAAATTGTTATCATAACCAAAATATTTATTTTGATATAAGCGTAATGCCAAATCCATTTATGCAATATTTTACTGTCCTATGTATTAGAAGGATTTTTTATTTATTCATTTTTATTTCGATTTTAGGTCAAGTAGTATATGCGCAAGATATAGTAGAGAAAAATCTGGAAGTGATTGATAATTTTGAAGAATTATCGCCAGATGACCTGAAACTGTTTGAATTGCGCGCAGCTGAAAAAATAAAAGAGTTTGAGAATTATATCGAAATTATTGGAAATAAGCAAAAAGATGTGGAAACCAGGGACTATGCGATTCAAAGTGCTGAGATTCTTTTTATCCCTGATTCAAAAATGGAGGTATCAAGCGCCAATACCGGAACTATTAATTCATATGCTATTGGTAAATATCTCAGAAAACTCAAATCGCTGGGCTATACACAAGTAATCATTAAATTTTACAAAACTGCTTATATAAGTGGACTTCGAAAAGGAGTGGATAATAAATACTATGCTACGGCAACTGTGTTTCAGGAGTTCATCGGATACAATGAAGATCAAGTTGCCTATAAGGATAAAACAAAAAAAGTAATTGATATAGTCCTTGAATATATTGATGATGAATATTATGGCTTAAAGCGTTGGGAATTGATGTTGGGTGATATTAAAGTAGTGGAAACCCGCATGTAATCAAGAACTGAAGAATAAGTATATTGAAGACAGATTTATAATATATAGGAATAAGATTTGAAATAGGTAGACCAAAGTATTAAGAAATACCAATGAAGAAATACATTACCTATCTGTTTACCCTTTATTTTTTTTTATTAAACTATAAATATGCTACTGCTAATCAGGAATATGGATATGTGGTGGGACGTGTAATCGTCGAACTGGATGGATACCAAGGGGAACATAAAACAATTGCAATTAAAGGGAAAGTAATTGTTGGAAGTTATGCACAGGATGAATATGGGGATTACATAGATAAAGCCCTGGTAGCTACATGTAATGAGGAAGGCTTTTTCTATTTGGAGAACATTAAATTATCCGGTGATTTCAGACTAATTTCCATTGAGGGTGAATCGGGCAAACCAATTCAATCGATTATACCTTCACCCAGGGATTTGAGGGGAGATGCCAGGATACTTCACTTTGCATTTTCCAATTTTAGAGACTCTTATTTACCAATTGTAAATATTGGCACTTCGGTTATAGTCCTAAATGAAAATGGTCAGTTGGGTTTTAAATATTCAGTGGCCGACAGGATGGTCAGTTTCGACCTCGATAAGGGTTATCATTATGAACCACAGGAATATAATATTACACCTGTTATTTATTATGCTAATAATGGTTCTGATAATTTAAAAAGACTATGTGAATCATACGCAAAGGACAGAAATAGCTATCTTTCTGCTAAGCCTTTTTATTTATCCGCAAGTGAATTACAAAAAAATCATAAACAGGAAGCTATTGAGAAACTTAATGTTGCGATCAAAACATATAAGTATTATACACAAGCATATATATTATTAAGTCAGTTATTTATGTTAAATAATGAAGCTTCCCGGGCAGAAGAAACATTATTGAAAGGGATCAATAATCTGCCAGACGAATTGGGCCTCTATGTAGAACTGTCCTCCCTTTATTCAAAGACAGCAAACGAACCGGAAGCAGTAAAAAGGTTACAATTATATAAGGAGGGGCATCCTGAGGATATAGAAGTTTACAAAGCACTTGCAACTATTTACTATAATCTTGGAGAAACTTCGAAAATTGAGCAAGTTTGGCACGAGGCAATACATACCGTTAAGAATGTCCGCAAATATATTGCTGCTGGAATATTTTATACAAATCAGGGCGAGATGGACAAGGCAATATTTTATTTCCAGAAATATTATGAAGAAAGGTCAAGTGAACCTGAAGCAACAATTTATCTTGCAAATTCCTACATAAAAAATGGTCAAGTTGGTGAAGCATTAAGCATTTTAGGGGAATTGCCGTTGGCCATTACCTATTTCAATGTATCAAATTATGCAAGGCAAATAAAGAACTTCGACCTGGCTTTGGAATTATGCAAACAAAGTCTTGAGTACATTTCTGACAAATCATTGGGCTTGAGTGTAGAGGAAGTGAAAACGAAGATAGCAGAAATCGAAAATATGAAAGCATTCGAAGGATATTGGGCCAATTATCTTAAAAAGATTCAGGTTGAAGGTGATTATACGAACTGGAAAGGTAAACCTTATGACCTGTACAACAGCAGAAAATGAGATATAAAGTATGATGGCATACATAAAAACATACATCAAAGTCATCATTGTGGCATTTTTGATGCTGTTTATTCAGTCATTTCTGATGTCACAATCAAATAATGTTGAACAACTATTAATCGAATTCAGGAATAAAAACCTTGGGGGGGTTGATTATAATGCTGACATCAAATATCCTTATGAATATAAGAATACACAAGTTGCTGCTTTCAGTTTCGTGGTTTCTCTAGGTTCTGATATTGCAGCCATAGTTACATTTGGCGCATCAGAAAAAGTCAGAACAACAGTTAAATTCATAAGTTATACAGGAAAGGCTGCAAATTACGCCAATAAAATAGTACAGGCTGATGATATGTGGCAGGGACTATTCGATGTTGAATCAGATATTGGTACAGAGTTATTGATCCAGGAAGGAGAGATTATCTTGAATGAAGGTAAAAAACTACCTTTTGTCAGGACAGGCGTATCTATTGTTGGATTGTACTCTGCTGTCAAAAAGGATAAAGAAGAACTTCTGGCAGATATATCTATGCAAAAAGAGCTACTTCAATTTATAGGGGAAACTGGCCAGGAAATAATCACCATACAGGATGAAATCAATCAGGTTGGAGATTCTGAAAAACGCAAAGAATATGAACTATTGCTTTCAGGGATGGTACAGAAAAAAGCGGAACTGGCCGTATATAGACAACAAGTGAAAGAAGAATGGGGGGGGAATGACCTTGGGAAACAGCTTGATATGGCACTTGATGCACAACTCGGTAAATCAAATCCGACTATTAATTCTGTTTTTGTGGAAATGGTAAATGACTTTATCGACGGTGGAATCACGGAGGAAGAATTTTACGAAAACTTGGAAACTGAGATCGATGTCCGCTCAGGAGACCTCTCGTTTGATACTGATGTTGTAATTCAAAACCTGCAACTTGAAATCAACGAGGCGAAGAATAGAAATGAAAAAATCAATAAATATGGTGGATATATTTCCCTACAAGAACAGAAATTGACAAAGCTATCGGAATTAATATATGAAATACCGATCTATTATAGGCTAACTGCTGACTATGACATGCGAAGCATACCTATTGAATTGCCTGATGACTTTTTTACTATCAATTCAGTACCAGGGCAGGGTACTTTTTTACCTGAATTTGTTGGAACAAGTAATCCTTATTACCAGTTAATGAATCCTTTGTATCAACCAGAAGTTTCATCAGATTATAAGCCGTTGGATAAAGCAGGTGCTGATAAAATTATAAACGTCTATAAATCAATACCCGGAGGTATTACTTTGGAAGGAATAGGAAAAGGATTAGGAGAAATTAATGAAGTGATATTCGATCGTGAACGTAACATCTTTATCGTCAACAAAGAATTCATTTACCAGGATCCATTACGGATTGATGAAATGCAGGATATTGTAAGGGCAATTAACCTGAACGATATCATGGGTGTATCTCTTGCAGGTACTGCTACACAGATCATTTATGGCGAACTCGAGGAGATTTCTGTGGTTTCGGTAAACCTGAAACTGGCCGATCATTTTTTAGGAGAGATCGCATTTGCCCGAAATGGCTGGTTGATAGATTACAAATATGCCGACAATTATAAACCAAAGGAAGCGAACAGAGAATTACTAGATTTTAACCTAGCAGTATATTTTAACTTCTGTGAATTCATTTTCAGCACATCTGGGTCAAGAATGGGTTTGTCGAATTCCAATCTGGAAGTCACCCTTGTACCATTAAGCACTGAAAAAAGTGTTGATGGTGGGCACCTGCCAGATTTTGAGGCACTTGAAGATGATCGCATACCTACGGAATATTTAGAAAATATTAGGCACATTACTGAAAATATTGATTATTATATGAATGAACAGCTTTTAAGGATGGTAAATGCATATGGCGAAATGGCTGCGTTTGCACGGTTGATGAAAAAATCGGGTGTTAACCTGAATGAAATATCGATATCGGAAAATTTAAAGTAAAAATATAGAGTATATGAGATCGGTAAAAAAAATATTAGCTAGGCTTAATATTATGAAATATGAATAGACTTTGCTTTCTTCTTTGTGCTATTATCCTGCCATATTTAGGGGCTGCCCAGGAATACGGCCAGGGCTTGATATTCGATGATACACCCGAGATGTATTTACCCATGAGTGCTCCACTGGTCAAAGGTGATTTAAACCTCCCTTCAGCCTTTACCATTGAGCAGTACTGTCCTACACCCGGAAGCCAGGGTAAAACCGGAACTTGCACTGCATGGGCATTGGCATACAATGCCCGGACAATAATTGCTGCAAGGCAAATGGGTTTAAATGGTGCATCCGTGAATGATATCATTTTTTCGCCCTCATATATTTTTGAGCAAATAAAACGTCCTGACGATTATAATTGCATGATTGGTACTCAGATCAAAGAAGGAATGAACACGATGAAGAATAAAGGAGTACCTCTACTTGTTGACCTTCCTTTTGCATGCGGTGCCTCCATAAATGAAAATGTAAATCAAAAAGCTTCGCAATACAGGATTGGTGGCCATAAAATGCTTTTTACATTTAACACTACCCCGGAATCAAAGATAGAAGATGTCAGGATGGCTATTGCTAATCAAAAGCCGGTAATTATTGGTTTTAATACCCCAAAATCCTTTAAGAAATCTGGGGTTGTTTGGGAACGGGATGCTACAGATGATCCGAATACGGATTATCCTGGACATGCTATGGTTATTGTGGCTTATGATGACAATAAATATGGTGGGGCAGTTAAGGTAATAAACAGTTGGGGTACAGAATGGGGGGAAAATGGTTTCGTCTGGATAAAATATCAGGATTTTGCTGCATTTTGCCGTGAAGCATATGAAATTATTGAAATACCTGGATCATCACCCCCTATGCCGGTTCCTGTTCCACAACCTGATAATCCTGTTACACATCATCCTTCCAATAAAAATATTGTTCTTTCTGGGGATCTAAAATTTCAATTGGTTTCAGGAGGATCGATGATGACTGAAAAGGTGAAGAATAGTAATGTCATTGCTGGTAATGAATACCTTACCGCTTACCAAATGTCAACGGCATATCCTTCCAATACTGAATTCAGGTATTATATATCAAATTATGGTCCTGCGTATTTATATGCTATCGCTACAGACCTCAGTGGGGAGATACATAAAATTTTTCCCCATAAAGATAATATATGTCCTTACCTGGGATATGCAAAAAATACCATAGCCATTCCTTCTGAAACAGGTCGTATCCAAATGGATAAAACACCGGGTACGGATTTCTTATGCATTTTATACTCGCCAAAAGAAATAAATATCAATAAGTTGATTGCAACTTTGTCGGGCATGTCAGGCTCGCTTAGTTCCCGGCTGGAAAAAGCAATTGGAGACGAGTTGCTAAAAGCAAATGATGTCACTTATGATCCATACAAAGTTGGATTTGAAGCCAGGATAAATACAAGTCTAAGTAACAAGATTGTGCCTTTAATGGTTGCCATCGAACATAAGTAGTTATAATTGAAATAAATGTTATGAATAGATTCGTGATTTTTTTATTAATAGTTTCTGTTTTTCCAGATTTAAAGGGACAGGATTTTACTGACAGGGATATGGAGAAGTTGCAAAATAGTATATCTTATCTTTTGGATGACTACAAAACATATTTCAATCTGATTGGAGATATTAATGAAACACAGGCAGACAGGATGGATGCATATACCTACTCATTTCTTAAGCTTTTTAGGAATGAAAATGTAAATGTATATAATGATTTGGACCCGACAGGAGAAACAAGCACATTACCACAAGTCAAGAATTATGCTGCCAATATAATCACCTGGTATACCGAAACAGGTATAACAGCAGATTTTGAGAATGAAACAACAATTTCTACTCCGGTCAAAATAAGTACAAACCAGTATTATATAAATGTTTTTGTTACAAAAAGCATTTCGGGACTTTATATGGGCAAGACATACAACAAGCAAACGAATAATTTGGAATTCAGGTTGGCTTTTGTAAAAGACGAAAAAGGTATTTCTCCTCTTACTATAGCGGGTATAAATCCCGCCAATAACCATACAGAAGTTGTAGCAGACTCAATTCATGAAGGTGATGTTTTTTTCGATATGTCAATGCAGAAAGCAGGACCAGCAATGGTTCTGGTGGAGGGAGGATGTTATGAAAGGAAATTTGGCTGGACTGACTATGAAGTTTGCGTCAATGATTTTTATATAAGTAAATATGAGATAACCAATGAAGATTTCTGTGCTTTTTTAAATGCTTCAAGAGAAGATAAATTTATGTCTGATAAGCAATACCTTAAAATTCCATCTTTTGGTAAGTATATTAGTTTCCATCGTGAATCAAAAAAATATGCAGTGAAACCCGGGTTTGAAAGATTTCCGGTAACTGGGATTACCTGGGAAGAGGCCGCTGATTATTGCAAATGGCAGGGAGGCAGACTGCCAACTGAGGCAGAATGGCAATTCGCCGCTATAGGAGGCCTTGATGATGAAGTCAAATATAGTGGTGGAGAGGATATAGACGAATATGCCTGGTATAATAAAAATACCGATGGCAAACCCAAAGAGGTCGGTACAAAAACAAGTAATCCCTATGGTATTTTTGATATGACCGGAAATGTTTTTGAATGGTGTTTTGATAACTACGCAGAAGATTATTATGCAAATAGCCCGAATTATAATCCTTTGGGTCCCTTGAGAGGTGATTACAAAGTGGTAAAAAGTTGTGATGCTCAATCTGCAAAAAAGGAGTGTTTAGTTAATGGAAGGTTAAAAGCAAAGCCCAACCAAAGAAATGAAAGAATTGGATTCAGATTGGTAAGATCAATAGGCGTGGATGAAGAATAAGTTACAATTAATAAAAGCTATATTTTAATAAATAAAAAAATCTAAGACTATGAAGACAAGAGTTACATTAATTTTAGTTTTTCTAAGTGTTCTTTGCTGGCATGCTGGAGCTCAGATGTTCAGCCGGTTGTCTAATATTAATAACGAAATTTTTGAGGAGTATGAGGTACCAAAATACAAAGAATCGAAAAAAATTACTTTACCAAACAAGCATGAATCGATAATTGGCCTATACACCTTTCAAGAGAATATCATTACTTTAAAGACCCAATGGGTATTAAAAGATGAGGATGGAAAAGACCATGAAAACTGTTATTATGAATACAATTTTGTTAATAATAGCTTGCTAGAAATAACCGAAAGAAATAAAATAGATGAGATTAACAGGGAAATATCGAACCACTATACAGATATTACCGATGATGAAGATAGTTTCCATAACATGGAAGCAAAGGAGAAGTTTAAAAGAACAATGAAGGAGGTAGGAGAAATAATGAAAGAGATATTAAAGAATCAAACTACAACTGTGAGGAATAAGAATTATCGTTTCTATGATTTTCATTCAGATAAATATGTTACACTCTATTATGTTGATGTAAAATATGATCAGGTAATTGCAAATAAAAATCAGGCCAAGGTTCAGGCTCAGAGCTTTTCTAAATATATGTTTTACTATTGCAATGACTCAATTGATGCGGAATTCAAGTTAAGCAGTGCTACTTCTGATCACACTCTCCTTTATGATTCAGAAAAAATTCAATGGTCTAAAAATATGGAATATGTAATGGAGAGTGATATCTTGTTTGACTTAAAACAAAATCACGCAACAAGACTTTTTTATGCTGGTGCATTGTTGGGCACATTCGATTACAATAATGAATATCTCATATTATTTAATGTGAATCCTTTTAGACAAGATATATCAATAGATGTACTCAAGATCAAACCAGAGTGGGTGCAAAAGATGAGTAACTATTCAGATTATACAATATTGCTAGGTATGAAAAGGCAACGAGATTTGATTGCTAGTGGTAATATTGAGGGGGAAATCCATGAAACTTCCAATTCATTTATTGATCCTCGTGATGGAAAGCGATATTGGTATAAGGAAATTGGCAAGCAAACCTGGATGATGCATAATTTAAATTATGGTTCAATGATACCAGGTGCGAATGATCAAGATAATAATAGTATTGATGAAAAGTATTGTTATAACGATAATGAAGATTATTGTAAAAAATATGGCGGTCTTTATCAATGGGATGAGGTGATGAAACATAACGAACAGGATCCGCAAGGAATTTGCCCTGACGGTTGGCATATACCCTCAACGGATGAATGGGAGGTCTTAATTGCTTATCTTGGAGGAGAAAAAACCGCTGGTGGTAGATTAAAATCGAATAGTCCTGAAGTGTGGGAAAAAACATTAAGCGCATCAAACGAGTCCGGTTTTTGTGCACTGGGAGCCGGATTTAGGAGTGGTGGTGGAGATTTCAAAGGAGTGCTTGAGGAGACTGCGATTAGAACCTCTTCCAAAGGACGTACATATGAGCTATCTACTAAAAAATCTGAAATAAAAAATAAATCACCTGACAAAGATGCAGGTTTTTCTGTACGCTGTATTAAAGATTGATACATCTAAATGCCAATTTTTATACCAATAATAAATGGTTATCATTTCTGAGATTTTTTACACATTAAATGGGATTTGGAGCATATGTTAATGTTTTTAACTAAAAAATATATACTTCTTATTTTGGTTGTATGTTACTGGCTCAAAGTTACTTCGTTGAATGCACAATCATTTTCCAAGGAACAAACAGAACAGGTACACGAGCAATGCCAATCACTCATTAGCCAATATGTGGATTACCTGGCACTGCTAGGGGATGAAAATGAAGCTTTTAATGACAGGAAGTATTCTTACACTGACTCTTTCGTAAAATTGTTCGTTTCACCACAAGCCTATGTATTTAACGACCTAGATCCTTCAGGTGAAACATCTGAAAGCACGCAGGTTAAGCAGTATGCCGATAATATCCTGACATGGTATGCCAAATCCGGCACCAGCGTAATGATTGAGCAGGATGAGTTTATATTCGGAAATATCCAGGTTCATGAAATAGACTATACAATTGATATATACATACAAAAGACCCTCGCAGGCCTGTATTTAAGCAAAACCATGCACATGCAAAAATATCCCCTAGAAATAAGAATACGGTTTGTAAAGGATGGGAATTATTTTTCCGATTTTCGGATTGCTGGAATTGAGCATAAAGATGTTCCTGAAGAAGTAATTATTGCTAATGTTGGTAATGGGCAAAAAACAGGGTCTCAGACCGGGCAATGTGCTGACTTATTGTTAGACGAGCGTGATGGACATCAGTATAAAACAGTGCAAATTGGGGAACAATGCTGGATGGCGGAAAATTTAAATATTGGTGTTTTGATAAAGGCCAAATATGCTCAAATTGATAATATGCTCATAGAAAAATACTGTGGTAAGAACAAAGAAGTTAATTGTGATCTTTATGGTGGTATTTATCAATGGGAAGAATTGATGCAATACACATTTAGTGAGGAATCGCAGGGTTTATGTCCCAAGGGATGGCATGTGCCATCTAAATCTGAATGGATAGTTTTAGTTGATTATCTTGGAGGACCAGACGTGGCTGGATCGAAGTTGAAATCAACTGACGAGGCTCCTATGGGGCGAAAAAACATAGGAGCAACTAATTCTAGTGACTTTTCTGCAAAGGCTGCTTACCTATGCAGTATCAATGGTGCTTGTGTTAGGATAGACCCATGTTTTTGGACATCAAGTGCTAAAGATAATAAAAATGCATGGGCAGTAACAATACACCTTATGAATACAAAAATCGAATACTATTCTGATTGGAAGATAAAAAATGCATCCGTTCGGTGTCTTAAAGATTGAAGAATTTTACTAGAGGATTATAATTGCTTTATGATAAATACAATCGACCAAATTCGATATTCACTTGAAAGCAACTACAGGACAATAAAATTCCTGGAAAACCCGGAAGATACGTTGGAACGATATCGAAACGGCAATGTGATCATATTCTCCTATACAACGGCCGACCAGGAGGAGCGGGCACTCAAATTCCATTCTTTGCAAAAAATGGAAGAATCAGAGAAACAAAAGGAAAGGGAATCACTTCTTCGTGAATACAGGATTATACAGAATTTCGCAGGGCACGATCAAATTGTCCGCGTTTTCGAGACCAATGAGGTATGGATTGGAAGTGATCTTATCGGTATTTACATTACCATGGAGAAATTTGCATCCACCCTCGAGCAATTACTTGCCAGACAGAAGAAATTTTCCGAAAATGAGGTCAAATCTTTCTTGAACCAGATGAGCAATATTTTAGAAACGGCCCATTACAAACTGACACAGCCCATTATTCATTCGGATATTAAACCTGCAAACATAGGGGTGCGTGAAACCAAAAAGGGAAAATACCAATATGCATTGATGGATTTTGATGTATCAACCTCGATCACTGAGAAAGAGAATAAGTCATTTACGAGTGGCCTATCGAATAAGGCGACCTTGAAAGGGCTGACACCTGCCTATGCACCGCCCGAGCAGGTGCTAGCCCAATTAAATCCGTCAGCGACAATTAGCAACCGTGTGGATATATATGCAGTGGGGGCTATTGCAATGCAAATGCTAACAGGAAAAGCTCCTGCTAAGGAAAACGATGAAACTTTTTACATCCTTCCATTTCAGGCACTTAATAAAAGCCAACAAGAAATATTCAGGCTGATCTGTCATCATGATGCAGGAATGAGGCCCAGGATAATAGCAGACGCTCTTTCAGATCGACGCCAAGATAAGGACCGATTATTGAATCCAGAAAGTGGGGATAATTCCAAAGTTGGCGACCTGAGGAATTTCCAATCAAAAAAGAAAAACTCAAAACTAGTTGACGAGAGGAAAAAACTTTTAAAGAAACTATTGCCAGTTGCTTTTATTAGCATGGTCATTCTTGTCGGTATTTATTATGCATTTTACCATAAACCAGGAATCCTGAAGAAAAATGTTGAAAAGGAATCAGAAAATCCTCTACAGACAGAAATTGGTTCCATCAATTATGGGGAATACTTATATATCGGAGGTATATTGGATGGGAAGCCACATGGAAATGGTGTACAGGATTTTGATAACGGAAACCAGTATAAAGGAAGTTTCATAAACGGGAAAAGGCAGGGACAAGGTACTTTTACATGGGGCAATGGTATGGAATATACAGGAGAATGGAAAACAGATGAGCCCAATGGAGATGGAATAATGATCTATGACCAGGGAAATTGGTATAAAGGTCAATTCAAAGCCTGGAAGCGGTGGGGCAATGGCACATATCACTGGAAATCAGGTGCACAATATAACGGTCAATGGCAGGATGATAAAAAGTACGGATATGGAACGATGAAATGGAACGATGGTCGCGAATATTCAGGATACTGGAAAAACGATATGATGAATGGGAAGGGAACAATGACTTTTTCGGATGGCAGGATTCAAAAAGGTGAATTCATGAATAATCAATTTGTTAGAAAATGAATTATAGGAATTATATAAAATCAAGAATAAAATCATTGAAAGGTGTTTTGATGATTCTTTTCTTAATATTGTCCATCCAGTCCTTTTCGCAATCGTTTATTGGTATTGTAGTTGCGAATACGAATGACTCGCAGATTGGTAAAAGTTGTGATTTTGATAAATTGAGAATGATAGGAGAATTCAATACGATTGCTAACAGTATTAAGTATAAGTTGGAGCTGAAGCAGTTATCTGGTGGTTCTTTCAATTTTGAGAATCTTCAGTCAACTCTTGATAAATTATCATGTACTCCCAATGATGTAATTTTTTTCTACTATACCGGTCATGGGCATAATAGTAATGATTTGAAAACTAGCTGGCCATCGCTTGATTTATCAGGAGGAATGATGCCTCTTGAACTTGTTCATGAAAAATTAACAAGTAAAGGAGCGCATTTAACCATTACTATGGGAGATTGTTGCAACAAAGTTAACGCAAGCACACCTGTTGCAGAAGAATATAAAATCATTGAATCACCATCACAGGATCAATTGTCAAATATTAACAACCTCTTCATTGATCCAAATATCAATATACTGGTATCTAGCAGCAAACGCGGGCAGAGTTCGTATGCACACCCTGAAAACGGAAGTTATTTCACTACAAAGTGGATTGAGGCCCTGCATAAAATGGTGAACTATTCCAAAACTCTTAATTGGAATATACTATTGAACGAAACAAGTAATATGGTTTCGAATGAATTGATTAGCGGCTATTCCCAGATTCCTCAATTTGATATTTCAACTCAAAATGTGAAGGCAGTCATACCAGTACCCAATCCAAGCCCAGAACCCTCGCCAATAATACCTACTCCTCTTATCAAACCGGAGGATATCTCTTATACGTCGGTAAGTGCTTACCTCAATGACATTATCGACCAAAGTAAATCAAAAGAGCATCGGAAAGATATGGTAAAATATGCATCGAACCTGTTTGTTAATGATGGGGTGGTGGAAATATATAAAGGAACAACATTAGTTGAATTACAGGCGTATAATGAATATTTTATGCGCGTATATATTAATGGGCCGGATATCAGGACCATTAATTTCATAGAAAGTAAATCAGAAAGGGCAAGTAATGGAATCAAGTATAGGAAAATCGCTGTTCAGGAAATATGGAAGTAATCTAATGCATTTTATTGGCATCGCATTATTTACATTATTGACCTTTGCGAAATTGCATTCCCAGGAATATATCGAAAAAAATTTAAGGGTCATAGATACTATAGTAGAAATTTCACCAGAAGAAATTACAGGATTTGAGGAAAGGGCAAAAGAAAAATTAAATGAACTTCAAAATTATATAACGATAATTGGAGATAAAGAACAGGATGCTGAAGACCGGGAATATGCAATTCAAAGTGCTTTGAAATTATTCATACCGGGTTCAATCATGCAGGTTTCAAATAAGACTTGGGGGACATTGAAAGAATACGAGATGAGGGTTTATTTCAGACGACTTATGTCAGTCGATTATAATAAAGTAGAAATCATTTTTTACAAAACGGCATATATCAGTGGCTTGCAAAAAGGACCAGATGGAAAATATCACGGTACAGCTACTATCTTTCAGGAGTTTAAAGGTTATACCGGTGAAAACTTGGTATATTCTGACATGACAACCAAAACAGTCGACATAGTCTTGGATTATATTGATGATAAATATTACGAAAGAAAACGCTGGGAATTATTGTTGGGAGATGTAAAAGTTGCTGAAACACGATGATCCGAATGAAAAATATTCTTGTTTTTTGTTTCCTTATTGGCACAGTGAATGCTGTTTCAGGTCAGATCAATAAAGATCAAAATGATCTTACATATGAAATGGTATTACAGGTCAAGCAACTCAACCAGTTCATCGATCGATTCAATTATAAGAAAGATATACACAATCAGGACATAGATAGTGTGTTTAGGGAAAAGATGCCAAGAGAAAAATATTTGCGGACTTTGTTCAATGTTGAAGATGAAAGATTCAGGATTATGGATTCTAATAATTCCATTAATATAAAAAGTGAAATGGAAAAGTTTATTAGCAGTGTAAATAATAACCAGCACCCACAATATTTAAGCTACCAGGATAATCAATTATTCGCGTTGGCAAGATCTGTTATATCTTTTAAGGGAACGGATCAGGAAATATCTTTGCTGCTGCAATTACGTGTTGAAAAAGACCAATCCTCCCAATGGTATATAATCGGCATCCCAGAAAGTCCTTTCAGTATGAACATGGAAGTTGATCAACGCAAAAAAAATATTCCACCAAATAGCAATGAAACCAATTTTATCAGCATCAGTAGGTTACTAAATGATTCTCTTGTCCGTTTTGGAGATTTAATCTATCCCGATCATACTTATGATCCACTATCAGTTTTTTGGTATTGCCTCGAAAACAAAACTCTTAGTTTCGAACACGTTATAAAAATCACTTATTATTTCTTTCAAATTAAGGACTGGGTTTTCACTGTTGACGAATTTAGCCGAAATAGTTGGAATTCAGGATGGTTGATATCAGATATTTATAGTGCTCCTGATCAATCAAAAGATGATTTCTTTTATGAGGCATTTAATACAAAACCTGTTGATTACTCCAATAAAATTCCAGAAGTCATTTCACTATACCCCTACAGTCCGTGCCCTGGGGATCAACAAGACCTTAAGACCAGTGTTGCCTGGGCATCTGCCTATCATGCGATGACTATGATGTGGGCAGTGGATAATGGAATCAAGAATCAGGAAAATATTACCGATAGTTCATTTTCACCATCTTTCGTATTTAATTTACTTTCTGATGAAGAAGGCTGTGGAGTATATACTGATATTAACAGAACCTTATACTTCCTGAAGCATACTGGTACTGTTAAATCGATGGACATTCGTAATGATTGCAATGTCACGTTAGATGAACGGTTGTATCAAAAAGCACTGAAGTACAGGATTAATGACTATTACGAATTGTTTCGGGCCTCAACATCCGATGATCTGATCATTTCTTCAATTAAGCATGCTCTTAAAATGAAAAAACCTGTTTTGGTTGAATTTAACGCACCTGATTCATTTGAAGATGTCGCAGATAGCTTATGGTTTCCGAAAATGGATGAAGACGAAAATGCTTTTCATCAAATCGAAGCTCTTACTATCATAGGCTTTGATGATAGATTAAGTTCTGGTGCATTTGAGGTTCTTTATAGCCGAGGAACAAAATGGGGCATTAATGGTAGGGCTTGGATCAGATATTCTGATTTTGTTAAATATGCGCGAAAAGGATTTTTTATTAAATAAGAATTAATATATCGCAATCATTGTTTTGATTACATTCTTCTAAATTATTAAAGACTGATCGCAAAAGGGACAATGTTTTGTTTCATGTGGCATTTTAACTAAATTTTCTTAAGGATTATCGTTTTGCCATTGCAAATAGTCTAATTGAACAATATCACCTACCTGAACCTTTGCATTGCCGGTTAAAAATTCTTTAATATCAATCTGGCATTCATTTTCTGTAATGAAAGTCACGATCCCTATGGCGATTGCTTCTTTTACTGGGCCACTTCCAGGATAGATATAACATTTTATTCCTTCTTGATTCCCAACAGATCTTCCTAATGGAGCAACTATTATATTGCCCAATACTTCCTGGACATTGGCGACAAAAGAAGGAACGTCATCACCAATCATCACAGACCTTTTAAATGTCCTTTGAATCGTATTCCCCTGCTTATCGTTAGTTATAAATTCTATACTCACATTGTATGCTCCTTCCCCATCCCTTGCGAGAAAAGTAAAAGTTCCATTTGAATAGTTATTTGAAATATCTATTTTACGATCTTTTGGAGTTTCTACAAGAATTTTAGGCTTCAAACTGTCAAGAGCGATCGAATTATTTTTTTCTTCAAGATTCACAGACACCTGTCCGCTAGAAAGTACCTTGCTCTTGACTTCAAATTTTGAAGGCGTATCGCCACTTACTTCGAAACGAAAAGGTTCTCCGCCCTGCGGTATGTCCACACCCTCGAGGACTGCTGTCCATTTACCTCCCAGAGGATCCTTGATTTTAACCGATGTGTAATTATTACCCAAAAACCACTCGCCTAATTGGTTTTCTGCGTAAATTGTGCCATCTGGAGCAGTGAGGGTGAGTCTTATTTTACTACCATTCCATGTATTGTTGAATACGGCTTCCTCTGTATAGTAATCCATTATAAAAGTGTAAGCTAATGACTGTCCCTGAACAATATTTCCATTAAATGCACAAATTTTATTATAATTGACAATCGTATTGAAATAGTCACTGAGAGCTGATATAACATCCTGTTCATTGCGAGCCATGAGAAAAACACCTCCCGTCATACTGGATATTTTATTCATCGTACTGGCATCGGCATCTTTCGTGTAGCTTATAGTATGAACAGGAATATTGTGTTGCTGAAACCAGGCTGCTTCGTTATTATAACTGCCCTTGCCGTCTGTAAACATAAGTACTCCACCATATGCTCCATCTGGAATCCGCCCCTCAAGTGCCTCTTTCATTTTGTCTAAACCAATTCCCAAATTTGTATTTCCATCAGAATCAACCAGGTCAACTAATGAATACAGAATCCCTGCATCCCAGTTATCCCAATTTTTATCATTCAACCACTTAGCTTCGTGGTCAAAATCAACGACAAATACAAGCTCATTACCTTTTAAGAGATTTATAATCTGTTTTACAGCAGATTTACGAATATCTTTTGGGTCACTGCTTGTCATGCTTGAGGAAGAATCAAGAATAAAAGCAATAAATATATCTTTTATACTACCGGGTTCAGCATCTTTAAATGTCTCCATAAATCTTGTCAACCTGCGCAACACAATATGGCTTTTGACTTTTTCAGTTTCGTCAGTAAATTCAATCCTTACATCCTTTTGTCCTGGCTTAATGACTTCCCAGACCTTAAGATAACTATTTGAAAGTACTGTGGTCATATTATTCAAGAAAGCATATTGCACATAATCATAAAAGTCGATACCGATATGGGTAGATGGGGTAAAACTAACTTCTTTCAGGTATCCATAAATTGTTGCCATGCTGGTAGCATCACGTAAATTATCCTGCCAATCCTGAATCATAGACCACGTGTTGTAAGTAAACAGTCCTGCTTTAATCCAAGCTCCAATTGGTGAATAATTAATGAGTAATGATATATCAGTAGCTAGTTCACTTATTGAAATGGCCCCATTCCTTAAAGCGTCTTTGTTATCTCGGATACTTATAGCAAGTTTAGTCCAAAAATTTACAGGAAGATTTTGAAATTCTTCAATGGTTGCTTCCAGGGCATCCAAATAAGCCTGATCTTGAATGATATTAAGTTCTTTAAGATGTAATAGAGTTTTCAGCCCCTTGTCAATCTGTGCTGCATTAATCATCATGACACCATCAGATATTATCACATATGTATTAAATATATTTGCTACGTTTGTTGCAATTGAAACTGCTGTTAGCGCCTCACCAAAATGATTAGTACTGCTACCCATGTGACCGGTGTTCTTCAGTTTATCCAATAATATTTTATATTCGTCTTTATTCTTTACTGCGTTAAGTTTAGATATGCCCGAGATATAATCTGCCAAGACTACACCTAGCTCTGAAGTTGTTACAATATCTTTGTACCATCCTATGACTTCATTTGGTGACATTCTGTTACTTTCTCCATTTATTTCATCCATCATGGCTGTCATATCAAAATCTTTTTGAAGAACAATATCCCTCATGACTCTTTTATAGGATTCTGTTCGGACAGAATAGTCTTGTAGTGCATCATAGTTAGTAAACGTGCGATTGAAAAAGTTACTTTCTGATGTAATTCCAGAAACTGCATACATTTCCACTTTTTCATTGTTATCACCAATGAACGAAACTTTCTCAATGTACCATTTTGCAAAATCAACTTTGTTTAGGTCATCTGCTGATATTTTTGGGGAGATTCCTAGGATGAAAGAAATGATTGTTGAATATTTCAATATTCTTAAGAACATCATTTGTTTCATTTCTTTGACCAATGGTTGAAAACTTCGGGTAATAGCAAGTACAGAATTATTTGTAATAATTGATTTTGAGCACATTTTAAATTTTTTTGATGATTAAGGCTTTATGAAACTCTTGGACGAATCTGGGTAAACCTAATTAACTTTGGGCAAAATATATAGCCCTAACCGTTTCATTACAATTCTAATATACGTTATACTTAATTACTAAATAGTTTGAATATTTTTAACCTTTTCCTACCTAGTTCATTAATAATTTTATCAAGGGAATCAGATCTTTTGATTGGATCAGGATTGCAAATCTTATTAAAGGCCTTTCTCCATTTCGTATCACATAAATGATATGGAAGACTATATTTCTGTGTGTTTTCTTTTTGGGGAGAAAAACCTGTAATCATTCGCATTGCTATGGCTCCCACGGAGTATATATCGACTTTTTGACTTAATTCTCCCATATTGAAATAGTATCTCATCAATAATTCAGGAGGGGCATATGCCGGAGTAAATCCTGACTTAAAACTAATATTATTTGGATTTACCTGCACGGAAACATCAAAATCCATAAGAACATACAGATGATTATTCTTAGATATTTTATTTACTCCAATGTTAGAAGGCTTTATATCAAAATGAATAACTGGTGGTGTTGCATTTTTTAATGCATTCAAGGCAGTGGCCATTTGACTGAGAAAGAGTAAAACATCTATTTCACTGAATTTATATCCCGAACTAAACAAATCCTCAAGTGTCAGAGGAAAATACTCCATTATCATGATGATTCCAACTAGCTGGTGACCTATTCTTATCTTGTCATGTCTGTAAACATTGATAATATTTGGTCGTTGAGCAAATATTCTGGCTATTTCATACTCCCGGTTGATCTCCATAACCTTTCCTCTTTTATAGGCTTCAGATGTATTCTCAAGGGAGTAAAACTTAATGGCCCTGTATTCATTGTTAAATAAGAATTTAAAAATAATTATTCCATTTTCACTGTACCTTTGTTCCATTTTAGGAATTAATTCAATAAAACTTATTTCTTTAAACGATTGGCTTAAGAGTAATTTTATATTATGAGGGGATTGTGGCATTTGCATTAACTACTTAATTATTCCAATTTTTGCAATTCCTTTTCGATAATTATTGACAAACAGGGGGTTTGTCAGATCATAGAATACTAAACCATTAGTTTTAATCTCTTGTAGAAAATAGGTTCTAGAAACCAATGATTTCTCCCATAGAATTTTATTTTCGCCTGGTTCTGAAATAGTTATTCCGTTAGAGTTAAGAAGTACGCCATTTTCTTCATAAATTGCTAAATAATGTATGTAATCATTGGATTTTAAATTAATCCAATAATTATTAAGGTCAACGGTATTATTTAAGCTTATTTCCGCACTAAATAATTGACAGATAAACTGAGATAGAAATTTAATCAGTCTTATTTTTTCATTATCTTGTAGTTTTTGCCATGGTTCTACCATCATTTTTTTTGTTCGTATTTCTTCCAAAATAATATTTTGTTCATTCTTGACAGAATCATTGATCTCAGCTACAATAATAATGTCATTATATTTATTCAGAATCCAATATACTTTATCCGAATTGTTGGTCAATATCGCTGGATATTCTTTAATATTAGATATTACGGAGCGAGCAGGGGGGGTTATTTGACTATTTTCAATAAGAATTTTATTACGATCATTGAAATTCAAGAGATAAATGCCATTTATATACTCTGGGATAAAAATTGTACTATAGTCATTTTGTAAATTAGTGTTTCCAAAATTTATATTTTCTAGATGAGTTTTTATACCTTCTACTATAGGCTTTAAATATTTTATCCTAAAATTCATGTAATAATTAGAAAGGAGAGTAGCATCATCTGTAATTCTGAAGAACCGCTGATCCAATTCCATTGCTTTGTCGAAGCTGAAATTCCTTGTATATAATTGCTCCAACAAATTGAATGCTTCATCCCATGTAATAAAATCTTGATTATCATGCCAATTATCTAAAAGCCATGAGAGATTAATTAAGGCAGTATTATAATCAAAAATATCTAAACTTGCCATAATATAATAATACCTGAGCTTAAATGAATTACTTAAATATTTATTAAACTGCTTTCCAGCCTGATATAACTCTTCGTAATTTCCATTTTTAAAATATTCTTCTAATCCAGTATTAAGATTTGAAAGTAGTCTGTTGTAATTTTCTGGATTAGATTTCAATTTGAGGTAACTGTCAAAATAATCGACAGATTTAATGTACTCCTTATTATTTTCTGCGGTAACCGCTTTATAATACAGGTCGAGTAAAATAAATTCACTATTATCGGGAGCATAAAAAAGTCGAAAGCTATTTATCTCGTATAATTTTTCCACATCAACTTGATCTTCCTCTAATTGATCGAAATATTGATTTAACATATTTAACTTGAATTCTACATACCATTCCTTTTCATTTACTTTTAGGGACTTTTTATCTTCGAGATACTTTAATAAATCTCTTGGATCTTTACGCTCTAAAGTTTCCTTTTCCCCATAACGGATAATTAGCGAATCGGCCACAGTTTGCAAAATTGATGATGAGTACAGTTGCGATATAGCATAGTCCAGTGTATCCAATGCCTCTTTATATTTATAATCAGCGGATAAAATATTAGCCAATTCTAAATATTTAAAGGTAAAAAAGTCATCTACTTCTTTTTTCGGAAAATGAATATCAACTTTATCTACTTGTACTTTTTTTGAAAGTGTAGTTGAAATAATATATTCCATAGAATAATTTAATTGATAATCGAATTGGGGATAAAAAGAAAGATGAAAGTAGCTATTGAGAAACTCTTGAAAATAGGGCAGAATTTCCTTTTTGTGATATTTATTATTAAATTTTAGATTGAATAATATACAATTTGTATCATTCAAAATGAGGTTTGTACCGGGGAAACCATCTTTACTTTTGATTTTTTCACTAAATGTTCCAATTAAATAATTTTCGGGATTTTTTTCCTTTAAGACTCTGGCATTGATCATCTTAGCTAATGCGCGATCATATTTGTACATTATAGGAAACAAAAAGTTGATTTTATTATTATTAAGATTGAAAAATAGAGAATCTAAAAGTCCCGAAGTATTTTTTTCAACAATTTTGGCAGATAGATGTGCCGAATCCACTGGCATAGGGATTAGTTTTCCATCTACTGGGAAATAAAACCTTGTTATTAAATAGGAATTTGAAATAGTCTGAATTTCCTTTATTATATCTACCACTTCAAAAATAGCATCCTCATCTATTTTATTAGATAATGGAAATATATGCAAAAAAATAGTGTCAAAAGGGATCTCTGGGACTAAGTGTACAGAATCACATGTCACACCATTATAAGTGATATTGAGCACTTTCTCTTTTTGGGCATATATTTGAAGAGAATCAACATAATTAAGAAATCTGCCTCTAATATTTATTTCAGGATAATCCTGAGAATCTATTTTATAAAAGTAGGATATTGATTCCTGACCAAAAGAATTGAGTGCAATCAAAAATGTCGTTAAGACAACAATCGTAAACCTGAGATAATTATTCATTTTATAATAATCTTTATGTTTTTCGATCCTTTTATTTTGTCGTTTTTGGTTATAGCAAAGATTGTAAATTCATATTCACCCTCTTTATTTAATCCTAATTCTGAGATTTTAATTGATGTGCCTGAGACTGCTATATTGAAATCCCTATTTGAACCTTGAATGAGATATTGAGTTGCTTCATTTATATGGTACCATGAGATGGATTCTCTATCGATATCTCTGATATAAATTTCTTTAGTGGGCTTCTCAAATCCTTTAAAAAGTAATTCTTCCACAACCATATGAGTATTGTCCAATTCATTTTTTTTCAAGATAATATCTGTATTAATGTTTTCCTTGCCCTTTGGTTCAGACGGTTTAAAAATGAAGTAAGCACTTACAATAATTATGAGGGATAGAGTTAAGAAAATGGCAATCCTAATATAGCGATTTGTTTTATTATTACCAGTCTTACTAAAGCTTTGAACCAAAGAAGGGAGGTGGGATGTTTGACTATCGTCATTTCCATTATTTCTACTCTGGATAAATTCTTTTTTGTCTATATCAGCAATAACTTTCTTTATTATATTATGTGGTTCTGGTGGATAATCTAATATAGGATAATTAAGTCTGTTTCGTTTTAATTTACCATATTCAAAAACAACTGCAGTTATGTTATCATTTGAACCTTCTTGGTAAGCATAGGAAACTAATGATTTAATGGCTCTTTCCAGGTCATCAATTCCCATAAGGAAACTTTTAATATAATTGCCTGATTCTTGTTTATCTACAATTAATCCATCAGAGCATAGAACAAATAATTCATCTTTATCGAGGACTTCAAATTCACTTTTGTCAGGGAAAATATCGGGCCGATCATTCCCACCATTAATGATTCGTGTCACAAGATGTCCATAATTGGTTTCCATTGAGAAATCAACAGTACCCCCGTGCTCATCGATATATTCTTGGAGGTAGGAGTGATCTTTTGTGATCAACCGGATTTCATCATTTTTCAACCTATAAATTCTACTATCTCCAATATTTCCCCAAACATATTTCTTATTATGGATTATAAGACATGACAAAGTTGTACCCATCCCACGCAAACTATTGTCTTTGGTAACTTGAATTCGAATTTCATCTTGAGCCAAAGAATACATTTCAGCAATAATTACTTTGAGTCCTGAAGCATCTGTGGATACAGTAATTTTTGATTTCAAGAAATTAATACAACTTTGGATTACTTTTTTGCTTGCTATTTCTCCTCCAGGTCCCCCTCCCATGCCATCGGCCACAGCAAAGAAGTATGAACCAGGACTTATTTCTCCAGCATAAAAAAAATCTTCATTTGAATCTCTTTGCCCAATATAAGATAGTGAAAAATAATTAAGATTTCTCATTATAAAACATCTATGGTCTAAATCAGAAAGAAAGCAGTAAAAGAAAGTCAGTTATTCTGTCAGACAACATATTTAAATTCCAGTTCACCTGTCTTCATAACAGATCCAGGTTCCAATTCAATCATTTCTTTTTCAGGGACTACTATCCCGTTAACTTCAGTCGGATTTATGTTGCTTAGGTTACGGACAAATAATTTCCCCTCACGATATATTAATTCAGCCTGCTCTCTTGAAACGGTCATAAATTTATCGTCAATTTTAATTCGGGCGAAAGAACGTTCACCTTCAACTCTTCCTTTTCCCCTCCCGACAGAAACAACGGAACCCTCAGGTGTAGGATAGCCAAAGAATTTCAAGATCCTTCCCTTATCTTCACCAGAAATGATTTCCAGTTTGCCTGGAACATATTTCATTGTTTTTGGATCTGAAGAAGAAAACTTGAGCGTTTTAAAATCATCATCCGGTGTTTCTATTGTTTTTTGCTCTTTAGCTCGATTAATTCTATCTTCTTCAACTTTTCTCAGTTCTTCTTCCTTTCTTTTTCTTTCTTTATCAGCCTTAGACTTTTGATTTTGAATGATATAGAAAATAATTATCAACAGGAGAATGAATGTAGCTGCGATAATAATGTACAGTAAATAATTTTTCTCTTTTACTTGATTTTCTGGGAATATTTTGGCAGATTCGCAGTCAATGCAAATTTTTGAAGCTTCATGAATAAAAGGTCTGCCATTTTCGTCATAAACGGTGCCCTCAACTCGATACATTTTGTTTTTTTGTGGTTCAGCTTCACTGGTCTTCACTTTTATTATTCCTCCATACTTTCCTTCAAGTAGGTAATGCGCATTAGTAGTTGATGTTTCCGGCACAAACTGTTCTACGGTGCCCTCTACAACTACATTCTCCTCCAGGAATGGGCCAGGATTATTTACAATATTTTCAATTGTTACTTCTTGCTGTGACCAAATAGATACTGACACAAAAATTCCAATAAATAATGATAACACTCTTTTCATAGGGACAAAATTTTGATAATATTTTAGTTAATTAATTTGGCAAATAAATTGATTTCGATTTATAATAAAAGGATTTAAAGAAACTTTATTTAAAATTGTTGATGTCTTCTATTAGTTGGCAATAACATTATTAATAAGTAAATATAGTAATAATTCGTCGAGATAGAGGCTATAACTATTTTGTAAATATTATAAGTTGTTAAATAAAGAATAATTCATTACAAAAACCAAAAAATGAATCAATTGGGCAGTAAATTTAATAACGATTTTAGTAAAACAAGTACACCAGGCAACTCTTTCTATCCTTTTTTTATAACAAATATAGGATTTAATTTGAAAAAATCAAATTTTATTATATGTAAATCGTCAGCAACACTTGGACATTTCTTAGGGTTATATCTAAAGTGTGATTTGTAAGTCGTCAAATCAATGTGGAATAATCTAGGATAAAGTTAAGTCATTAATTTGATTTAGATAATAAATACTCTCTTCGTCTGTTTTTCATTGTTTTCTGTTTTATCAGTTCCCTATTTTTCAGGATCTGTTTATCCCTTCCAAAATACACATCTGCCGGTGTTACATTATTCAAAGATTCATGGTAACGATGGTTGTTATAATAATCCACAAATTCCTTTAATCGATCCTTTAATGCATCAGGACTGTAATAATGTTCCAGCTTAATAACATTCTTCATGGACCGATGATAACGTTCTATCTTTCCTTGCGTCTGTGGATGATTGGCAGCTCCCCTGATGTGATCCATCCCAATGCTTTTTAAATAATCTGCCAGGTTGTTTGAGATATAACATGAACCATTATCTGACAACAATCGGGGTGTATTACCATTATGCAATCCTGTGCGTTGTAAGGCCGTTTCTATTGATTGTTGGGCATCTTTACTTGTCATACTGCTGCAAAGCTCCCAGGAGACAATATAACGGCTGTAATCATCCAGTATGGTTGACAGGTAATACCATCCCCAGCCAATGATCTTAAAGTAAGTAAAGTCGGTTTGCCACATTTGGTTTACATGGGTTGTCTTATCTTTAAATTCATCATCCGCCCGCATCAAAATATGAGCAGGAGAAGTTATCAGTCCCCGCCGTTTTAATATCCTTTAAACACTGGACTCTGATATGAAAAAGCCTTTATTGTCTGTAATATGACAGGCCAACTCTCTTGGAGATAATTCTGGAATATCCAGGGCTACTTCAACCACTTTCTGCCGATGATCATAGGGGATCCTGTTCCATTGACTGTTCATGGCCCGTTTCTTTGGAGCTAAACCATCATATCCTTTATACAGGTATCTGCCGTACCACTGATAGAAGGTGCTTTTATGGATACCCAGTTCTTTCAGTGTTCGGTTCACCCCAAACTCACTTTCCTGGACGATCTTGATGATCTCCATTTTTTCCTGCTGGCTGAACCTCATATACCGCTGCCGTTTGAATCTTCCCCATTCAATCTTTTTTTAAGAATGCGGGATTGAAGCATCAGTTCTGCCACAACTTCTTTCAACTGGGCATTCTCTTTTCTTAGTTCCTGAACTTCTGAGGTATTAGCCTCTCGCATAGTATCCTCGCTAAGTCTTTTCTTACCGGACTCCATAAAATCCTTGCTCCACCGGTAATAAAGGTTCTGGGCAATGCCTTCTCTGCGACAAAGTTCGGCTATGCTTGTCTCTCCACGCATACCATCAATTACTATTCTGATTTTTTCTTCTGAGAAAAACTTTCTTCGGGTTTTTCGTTTGATGTCTCTCACCAAACTTTCTGCTGTTTTTTTCTTTGTCATTGTTTACTGATTCTAAGGTTATGAAATTTACCTTTAAACCATGGTTTAAAGGTAGGTAAACTATCTCTTAACCTTTTCTCTAAATCAGTCCACTTTAGGCTGAAAACTCACAGGGTTTCTATACCTGAATCACTCTCATCGGACTTTCGAATAATTATCTTGTAAAGGGCATCTGGTACTGCAGCTTTGACCTCATTTTTTTGCCCAAGCCAAACGGCAGGGGTCTTATCAAAGAACACAGGACCACAGATTACCCAGACACTATCATATTTGTCTGCCCAATCTGTTACCTCGTTTTCGAGTTGCTTCCAAATACCATTATTCTGCCATTGCAATTGTGGAACAGCATTAAGCACCGTGTGGGTATTCCATCCAGCACTAAGCCCCATTCGATCTGCTGCATTTTTCGGACACATATGCCCTCTTACATAGCGGTAATTGGTTTTTACCTCTTTAAGGTCACTTGTTCCAGACACCAGTTAAGTGTCATCATTAGGAACAATACCTGCACTGTTCATGGCAGTGTCTGTCATCCAGGTTGGTCTTGTATAACTCCCTGCTGTAAGGTTGGTTTCTTTTTTTACCTCGTATGCCACCCACTCTGGTATTCCCCAACATTCTCCAACACCATCCCCATCATTGTCATCATCGGAATCAAAGCTTGTTGTATAAGCGGCAAACTCATAAACCATATCTGGAGGTTCAATTCCCCATCTGGTATGGTCATAGCTGGGATCGAGCGTTATTGTCTTATACCTGGGACCCAGCGTGCTTTGAGCAAAGCCAAAAGATGAAATGATCGTTAAGAAAACGAAAAGGAAAGTAATTTTTTTCATGATACAGGTTCTTTAATGTAAGGCTTTATTTTAGTGTATAACTGTTACTATAAGAATAGTAGGCGATTGCGAGCTCCAAACTTAACTATAACGTTTTGCATAAATGAATAAGCTGGGATTTTTAACTAATACTTTTCAGGCTACAACTATTTTTAATTAGAGTAACAATTTGGGATTTTACACTTCCGCCCAGCTTACTAATATCTGCTATTATGCGCTGGCAGTTCAATATTTTATAGTTTAATTGGATCAGAAACATATTCAACCATTCTATCATCAACTACAACCTGAACGTATTTAAATCCAACGCTAATTAATTGTACTTTAAATTCTTTAAATTCATCTAAACTGGTGAAAGTTTTGGCATATTTATTAATATTTTTTCCATAATATTCAAGCGCTTCAGATTTACTAATATCAGAGCCTTTTATTAGAACTTCCAAAGGTTGATTTATAGAAACGGTGTCATTTTCATACATAAAAATAAGTGACCGCTCGTTTCTTTTGTCTGCAACTTTCATTGCTTTGTAATTTAAATCCGCAACCAATTCTTTTTTAGACATACTTTGTGCGAATGTAGTCGAGGAAATAATTGAAAGCAATAGAACGATTAAAGGATTAATAATTTTCATAACGTAATTTATATCTATTTATCTTTTTAACTTTACGATAAAATTTGCTATCTTTTAGAAAGTCTAAATCCACTATTAAGCTCTTGGATTCCGTCTAATGAATTTGCCTTTATCATTTTTGTACTTTTTTCTGCTATATCCATAGATTATTGACAGAGAAAAGATGCATGTAATCATTAGTGTTAGAATAATTCCAAAATCAGGCTTATTCAAGGCTTCTTCGGACCAAGGAAATGAATGAATCGAATTGAGGTAATTTCCTAATAAACTTATCCAAACTATAATTATCACAACACTTAATATTTCGTTTATTTTTGATACTGAATAGAAAGTATTCTTATGAAAAATTGTTTTATAAAGGGGACCCGAAATAAAATCTTCAAGTTTGTCAATGTGATTTTCCCAATTTTCCTGCCATCTTTTACTTCCGCGAATAACATAGTGCCAAGCTATTGAGAAAATAATTCCTGTACAGATAATCAGTAGATGATGAAATTCAAATTTATCTTCCTTATTATATGTTTGAAAATAAGCTCCAAAAATTAAAACAATAAAACCCCAAAAATAAGCAGCGCGAGTCCAAAACTTATTAATTTCAAAGTCACGGTTCTCCCAAGCTCTGTTGTAGGCATTTTTTATCTTTTCTTTATCATCATCATTGATTTTCCAATCTTGATTTTCCAATGTTAAGCCAAAACTTGAATAATAATCAAAATCGCTTACTTCAAAATAATTCTCACTGGGAGATGAAAATATTTTTCTAAATATATTTTTTATCCAATTTATCATTTCTTTCTGCATGTGCATAACGTGCCCGCGATATGGCCAGTTGGCGCTTGTTTCGCAGGATGTTAGTTGATTTGTATATTGTTTTTTCTTTCACGTCTTTGTCTTAATGACCCCGATGCGCCTGTTGGCTATCATCGCGTGTTAGCAAATGGCTATTATCGATTCCCTTTAAGTTTAGTTAATATTGGTTCAATGTCATTAATACTATTCTCAATGCCTTGCTCTTCGAACTCTGATGCTAAGTTTATTTGTACAACATTTCTTTCATTTTTCCAATATATTGTACTTAAAAAAGTTATTGCTATTTGCACTTTAAAATCAAGATTGTCAGGTTGATTCTCTAAATTCCACTTATCTTTAATCTTTCGATTATCATGAGTATTAATATCAATCACTGAGGCATAAATTTTAAGATGATCATTAATAGAAACGAGTTTTAGTTCCTGTATTTCCTCTTCTTTTATATCTCTGTATTCGATTGCTGGCAAATCGTTTTTTCTTAAAATAAATAATACATCTCTAAAAAGAGGCCTTGAAGAAGTAATGTATTCAATTTGATTACTATATGCACTTTCGTCAAGTAATTTTTTAGTTTGAAATCCTATATTTATACCAATTATTACAATCTCTTTGTTAGATCCAATTATTTTATTTATTCCTATTAGAATGTTATTTCTGTTTAAAAGATACCTTTTCGTTCTTGATAAGGCAAATGAATTTGGAATAATTTGTCTTATTTTATTAACGGTTATAGTTTGTGCGAATATAGTATCGAAGTTAAAATGAGGAATATCTCCTTCAGTAAAAGCTGATTTTGACATTAATGACTTCTCTCCATTAATTGATATTTTTAATTCACTTTTTGCAAATTCTCTATCATATTTAACTAAAATTGAATCATACTGCTTGAAAGCTTTAGTAATGATTTCATTAGATTTATTATAAAAACTTTGGATTTTTTCTTCTGATAAAGGAGCTTCTAACTTTTGTTGACCAATTCTGTCTGTTATTTCATTTTTTAGGTTATCAATGAAGTTAATAAAATCATCTTGTTTTTCATTTACGATTGTATCAAATTTTAATTCTGATAAAAGGGTTTCATTTTCTATAACATCATTAAGGCATTTTTTGAAATATGAAATACTGTCAAGCCAAGCGCTTAATTCCATCACATTTTCAGGTAGACTTGGAAATCCAGTAAAATCTTGTAATACATAATCCTTATGTAATGAGTATTGTCTAATAAATAAAATAGCAATATAACTGCATATCCAGTATTTTATTTGCCCGCTACTCCCAAGGTTATCAAGTTCTGGGAAATAAAATTTTGAATCTATAGGCGAAGTTCTATTTTTAATATCATTTCGAAAGTATTCAAACCAATGAAAAATCTGCGTCATCGTCCCGGGTAGCAATACATATCTTGGAGGATTAGATTGGGAATACTCGAAAAAATATTTTATTAATTCGTAATGTTTCCTATAATATACAAGGCCTCCTAATGCGTAATGAAATTCAATAAATTTATCTCTATCAATTTCTCGATTTTTCTGTTCTTTTTGATTTATTATTTCTGTAAATCCTTCATTATATTCTGGAGTGATTGGCCGAAGTCTATAGTCAAAATATTGAAATGAGTTAGCCCAGAACATTTTCATTAATCTTGGCTCATCACAAATTGTATATATATTTCTCCAAAGCCAACTATAGGTCTCATCCGATATTGGAATCTCATCAAATCCTTCACCAAGTAACCATGAACCACTAACAGCTCTATGCTCAATTGCTCTCAGTTTCTTATTTTCTCCATTCACTGATTCAATGTTAAGCTTGTGGACTAAAAAGTAAAGGTCGACTGGATAAATTAAGGGCTTATCTTTATCATGATTTCTTCGGATATTGCCGAATACGTTATAATAAAACTCTAGTAATGTTTCTTGCAAATGTTCATCTTGTTTCTCGATTGCATAAAAAGTTATTTCATTTATGGCCTTTAGAATATATTGTCGTTTTTCTGAATCATTTTTCAATTTCTCATGCCGTCTTTTCAAGTTTGATAGTATAGAAGTCGACTTACCATTATAAAGTATCACTTTATCTAACCAAATGAAAAAGAAAACGGTTAAAAATGTTGATAAGCCAAAAACAATGAGCTTTGCAGAGTTATTAATATAAAAGTTGTTCCAATTGAAGGTGGGAGGAAGTTGAAAAATTAAAAAGAGAAGTGAAATTAGAGTGAGGTACAATGTGAGTTTGAAAATTGAAATTCTGAATTGCTTTTTACGAATTGTAATCGAAATAGATCGTTGTGGAAATTCATAATTAAACAAAACAGGTATATATTGAGATTTATACTTATCTCCAATATTTGATATTTTATCGACTATAATTGGATATGCTATACCTAAAATCGCAATATCAATTGCAACACAAATCTCAATAATATTCTGTAAACTCATTTTTAATTCTGTTTATAGCCTGCAGCTAACTTGTTTATATGTCTGATTTTTTCATCCTTTAACAACAGAATCCTGCTGTATAATTATGGTTTTATTGGCATTACAATCGCTTACAAATAATTATCTAAGAAGCTATTTCAAAATTGGTGTAGAACTGGCAGTTCATTCGAGTTGGTCAAATTTAAGAATATTTTGGTGAGAAGAAAATTAGAGGATGGTTATTTTAAAATCCTTTTGCATTCTGTGACGATCTTTATCCATTGAATCTGAAAGGAAATTGATAAGATCTTCCCGGGAATGGTCTTTTTGGAGCTGGACAATTAGCCACTTTTTTAATTGGATTCTATTTTCGAGTGTGTTAATATTAATCGCTGTGTGAACATCCTCCTCAAATAAGAATTTTCGTTTCATGGAAATGTTATGGTGGGTGTTAAGCTCTATAAACTGCCTGGCAACGGATTTATCTTTTTCTTCCGTTTTATTTTAAGATCCTGCTCTTTTGCCTATTGTGGGCTTCATGATTAGTTTGTAATCAAAGTTGAGGTTACAATTTAGGCAATAGTTTGAAAAAATCAAATAAAAAACCGGTAAGGGAGACTTCCGTGTTCCATTTTAACGCATCAAGGGGGATAAGTGGGGGATCATTCCATCCTGTAGAAGATCGTCCATGAAACAGCATACCCTCATGGGGACATGGTGAATATTTGTAAATAAGGGAGTCCTTTTTGTTTTTACCTGGCGGTGTGAGGATGACCAGAGCCTAAAAAGCAGTAGACATTATTTGAGGTACCCCTCGTAAATAATGCCTGACTTAATAAGGGCTAAAATCCTACAGCAATATTTTCACATTATTCATTTTCACTGACAATTTTTCAATCCCCTGATCAAATTCCTGCTCCTTGCCGTCACTTGGGAGGATATTCTTACAATAACAACCAACGAAAAAGTACATTCATTCATAAGGACCCAATTAGCAAGGAAGAATTAGTAAAATACTTAGAATAAAGTTAAGTCCATAAATTGTCGCAAGCTTAGCATGGGGAGTATTGGTAAAGTCACCTCTTTTATCTCATTCTTTCTTTTTGTTTGATCAAACTTTACCTATATTTGCTTACCCTCTTTACTGAATGATCAAACTTAACCAACCATTATGAAACGCTCAGTTTTTATTTTCCTGTTATGTTTCCCGGCTTTGCTATTTGCCCAAACCATCATCAGCGGCGGCAATGTCAGTGGGGTATGGAATAAGTGTAATAGTCCGTATTTAATTCAAGGAAATCCAGTTATAGAGGAAAATGATTCATTAATTATTGATGCTGGAGTGGAGATTGTATTTTATTCTGACTACTACCTTTCGATTTATGGAAACCTTGTTGCAAATGGAATCGAAGAAGATAGTATTGTATTTAGCATTAGTAATTTAAATAATTTAAAATCTCCTTATACAGGCAAACTTTATTTTATTTCAGAGGGTTCCGGTTATAGCGTAATCAATTACGCTAAATTAGTGGGTGTTAATATAGAATCAGCATTCAACTATCAGTCCATTAGAATTGAAAATACCAAAATAAACAATGTTGTAATTTATAATGATGGAAGTACTGGAGGTGTTTATTTCACAAATTCAAAATTGATAGAATGCTCTATCTTTTCTATTGGTAATGATTATATAATAAACAATTCAGAATTAATCGCTTGTTCGATTGATTTCAATTCCTTTATGGGAGATGAGTTAGAAATGAATGATTTTATTATCAGGAACTCACAAGGTTATGCGATAAATACATGGGCAACTTCTGTTATCCTTAAAAATGGAATAATAAAGGATAATTTTGGGGGATTAAATTTAGATTCTGATGCTGGTAGTACCGGTGGAGCACAACTTGAAAATGTAACTATAGAGGGGTGTTATGGAGCCAAGGCACTTATTGTTTATGCTGTAGGGTTTTCATTGAAAAATTGTGAAATCAAAAATAACTCTGGAGGTAGTGTTTATTCTACTGATTGTTCAGTATCAATTAACGGTTGTGTATTTGAAAATAACATAGGTGCAAATGGGGGTGGGCTATGCTTGGAAAATATCTACCAGTATTCCAATTCAAAAATTGAAAACACAATTTTTCGATATAATAATGCAAGCAATAAAGGTGGTGGGCTATTTATAACCGGCTTATATAATGCACAACTTAAGTTGAACAATGTGCAGTTTTATGGAAATACATCAGAATATGGCGGAGGATTTTATACTGGTCATGTATATAACGGTTTTACAGTGAAAGATATAACTGTTTATAATAATTCAGCCAGTGTGGATGGGGGAGGCATATACTTAGACGAACCTACATTAGAAATTTTACTTGATGGTGCAACAATAGTTAATAATTTAGCCGGTAATTTAGGAGGAGGAATTTTCTTTAATACTGGTACAATTGCTCCATACCCTTATAATTTAAGAAATAACATTTTTCGTAATAATTCCCCAAGTCAAATAGATGGCAATGATACGAGTATCTGTCATTTCGAATACTCTAATATTCAAGACGGTTGGCCAGGCACTGGCAACATCGATACTGACCCATTATTTACCGATCTTGCTAATGGAGATTTTTCACTGTCCTGGGCAAACTTCCCAACCAATGATGCTACCAAATCTCCATGTATTGATACCGGTGATCCTTTATCCGATCCTGACCCTGATGGAACAATAGCTGATATGGGTGCCTATTTCTTCAACCAGTCAGAACCTTTTGAACCAACAATCCTTTCAATAACAGATATTCCAGCCGATCAGGGCCTTACAGTTGATATTAACTGGAAGGCAAGTATAACTGATGATCCAACATATAATGAAATAACCCATTATACCATCTGGAGGGAAGTAACTACTTCCAAATCTTCGTGGACCTATCTTGGCGCAATGACAGCTGACTATTCTACCAGTTATAGTTATATCGCACCCACACTTGCTGATTCTTCAGAAGCAGGGATTCCATGGTTTACCTTTAAGATCATAGCGGAAACAAGTGATCCGGTAATTTATTATGAATGTCAACCTGATTCGGGTTACTCGGTTGACAACCTGCCTCCATTGGCACCAACCGGTTTAACAGGGAGTTTTAATAACAACATAGTAACACTCAACTGGGATGTGAGCCCGGATAGCGACTTTGATCATTTTAATATTTATAAAAGAGATCTTTCATCTTCAGATCCATTTCTTTTCCTCACTTCAACAACACTCATTACCATTTCAGAAAATTGGTTCGAATATTCCAACATTGAATACAGGGTAACAACAGTCGATATCAATGGTAATGAAAGTGATCCCGGGGCAACTTGGCAAACAACAGTGGAGCCAGGTTTCTTCGCTAATTTTAAGGTCATGCTTGAGGGACCTTTCACTGGTTCAATGATGAGCACGACTTTGAATGAACAGGATGTGATACCCCTGTCACAACCATACAACACATCACCCTGGAACTACAATGGAACAGAATCAGTTACTGCAATTCCTTCGCCAGATATTGTTGACTGGATTTTACTGGAACTAAGACAGGCACCTTATGTTGACTATGCTACAAGTTCTACTGTAGTAGCAAGAAAAGCAGCTTTTCTAAAATCCAATGGTGATATTGTAGCAATGGATGGTATGACTTTCCCCCGTTTTGATATAGTTCCTTCTAATGATTATTACCTGGCAATCTGGCATCGAAACCATCTCGGTGTTTTAAGTGCACAACCAATAACCATGGAAGAAGATCAAATGACATATGATTTTACTACCGGACCTGATAAATATTATCATGGGATACAAGGTACTAAAGGTCTTTCCGCAGGAACATGGGGAATGATAGCAGCAGACTTAAATGGCGATGGAATTGTAGATGAAACTGATAAAAGTGCTGGTTGGAATGTTGAAGCAGGAAAATCTGGTTATCTGTTCTCTGATGCAAATCTGGATGCCCACACCAATAACAATGATAAAAACCAGCTTCTCTATTCAAATATCTCATTAGAATCCCAGGTGCCTGAGAACTACCAATTCAATTGTGGCGATCCCCTATACGATTACCGGGATGGAAAATACTACACAACAGTGCAAATTGGTAATCAGTGTTGGATGGCTGAAAATATAAATATTGGTGAAATGATATGTGGTATTGAAGATCAATTGGACAATGGAATCATAGAAAAATACTGCTATGGCAATCTTTCTGAGTATTGTGATACCATGGGTGGAATGTACCAGTGGGATGAAATGATGGCATACAGCTCCATTTCAGGGACTCAGGGAATTTGCCCAATTGGTTGGCATATCCCCACAGATGATGAATGGTGTGAGTTAGAAGATTTTGTGGATACAGGGAATATCGATTGTGAAGAACTTGGATGGAAAGGAACAGATGCCGGATACAGGTTAAAATCAAGCAATGGTTGGCTCAATAATGGCAATGGTGGTGATGATTTTGGATTTACGGCTCTACCTGCGGGATATCGTTCTTCTGCTGATGGGAACTTTTATCGCTTAACAAAAGGAAGCTATTTATGGTCATCTGATGAAAATGATTCTGGCACAGCATGGCGGACAGGAATGGAATACAACTTTAGTTCTGTGAGTAAGGCATTCCAGCTTAAAGGTGATGGAAGATCTGTAAGATGTATTAAGGATTTGTTATAAACTAGGCAGGTAATTAATACAATTGTTGCATAACTCACAACAAAATTTAGATTGAATTATTAAAATAATCATAATCGACTGATTGTATTAAAGCTATTATTTATTCTTGTTTTTTCGAGATTCGTAGTATGCATCTTCATACCGCTTTATATCTTCATCAGTTACAAGTCCTTTTTCTTTCAGCTTCATCATTTTTGCTCTTGTCTCAATAAATTCTGCTCGTTCTGGATCTGGAGAAGAGAACATACTAATGATATAGGAAAAGAGAATAATAAAAGCAATAATTACAACATATTTAAAACTTGGATACTTTTGATTATAGTCAGCCCAATAATTTTGATCTATTTTTTTTGCCTCAATTGTTACACTTTTGGGTTTATTAATTTTATTTCTAATCGTTTTTTTAACCAGATCATCAAAATGAACTGAAAATGTTTTTATAACTTTTAATGTTTCAATATCAAGATTATTTGAACCGTAAAGCAAAATGTTTTTATTCTCAAAGTCAACAATGAGGAGTGTTAATTGCCTATTTAATTTTGTGAGTTTTATTGCATTTTCTTTGAATTTCCGAGCTACAATAATGTAATTGTCAATTGCATTCCTCTTGAAGGTTGGTGTTTTAATAATAAAATCTTGAATGCGCTTCCCCCCAATTGGAAGGGTTGAGTCTATTGGTTTAAATATTATTTTCTTATTATCGATTAAGCTCCTAATTAATAAAGCTCCTTGCGAAGTATGCTTTGGGTCTATCCAATATTTATCTTCAAATTTTTTGTTTAAGTATGTCTTGATGTTTGCTATAAAATCGTAAATGTTTCCCATTTTTGGTGGTTTTAAATTATTATTTGAAACATACCTTGTTATTCAATTGCTACCAATTTGTTATTAATTGCATCTACATAAAACTTTTGTGAACCCCTTTTATGAAATAATTCAAATGATAGGCACTTTTAATTAATTAAAAAGATTATAAGAATTTTAAGAATTAACAGATTGATTATTCATAATTTGATCGTCTATACTCACCTTCACAGGTTCTTTATTGTTGGGCTAATATACAGAAAATTATGTTTGGATTGGCAGCAAATTCAAAAGAACAAGGTTCGATTTGCCAGTTACTATTCCAGGTTTTACTCTAATATCTACCATTTTACTACCCCATAAACTGGTGCATACGAATAATATTCCTAATACTGCTTAAAAGTAGCTACTCCACATGGATTGAGCTCTAAGTTTACACCACCAGGTAAAGATACTTTGAATCCAAGGCAGTACAAGCTGTTTAAGGTTATCAAGGTTCTTCATGAACTCATGACACAGCTCAACCTGGATAACTATGATCTCAAATAGAGGTTAGTTCTTATTTACATGTCACAATAAGGCACCCCATTTTTACGCCCCTACCTTCTATCTGGACACCTACCCCACCTCGAGATAGATCATCGATAAAATGATAGTCACGGAGAAGGACAGTCCCCTAAAATTTTATTAGTGTAGTCCTTTTTGTTTTCCTTGGAGAATTTTAGGTGTGACCCAAGCTGAAATATTGGGGGAATTTATTTGGGTGGGGCCCTAATTAAATCCAACTCCTAAGTACTAATATAATCTTGAGTGTTAGTTATTTTGTTAGTAAAAAATAAAAGCAGCTATATTTTTATCAATATAACTGCTTCATTTTCAAGTCGGAGTGGGGAGATTTGAACTCCCGACCTCTTGACCCCCAGTCAAGCGCGCTAACCGGACTGCGCCACACCCCGATCCTGTAAAACAGGGTTGCAAAAGTAAAAAATTATTTCCAAATTAAAATGGATTACTTTATTTAGAATCTGATCCAAATTCCGGGCAGAGTTCATCGCAAAGGATAAAATGCGTATTATTGCTCAAACAAAACAGATGTTAGCGTGAATAGAAATATTTTTCTAATGCTGGCTTTAACGAGCCTGTTAGCCTGCCAGCAAAAAGTTCAGACCCTGGAAGAAAAAGCCGCCGAAATCCACCAAAAAGTTTTAACCGTCGATACCCATACCGATACCCCCTGGGATTTATTGCATCCGGGATTTGATCTGAGTGAACGCCATGACTATAAAAAGGATCGCAGTCGTGTTGACCTGCCCCGGATGCGGGAGGGGGGGCTCGATGCTGTTTTTATGGCCAGTTTTGTCGGGCAGGGCGAACGCACCGATTCAGCTTACCTAAAAGCTTTTGATAAATGCATGGAGCAGATCGATTCCATTCATTCGCATGTCGAGGCCCGCCCGGAAGAAGCTGGAATCGGGACAACTCCCGATGATGCTTATCAACTTGAAAAAGAGGGTAAACGAACCATTTATATTGGTATTGAAAATGGATATCCCATTGGCCATGATTTAAAAAATATTAAGGTTTTTTACAATAAGGGAGCACGTTATATTACCTTATGTCATACCCGTAATAACCACATTTGTGATTCTTCAACAGATTCAACCGAGTACAATGGCTTGAGCAGTTTTGGCGAAGAAGTGGTTGCTGAAATGAACCGGCTGGGGATCATGGTCGATGTATCTCATATCTCTGACTCCAGTTTTTATGATGTTATAAATGTATCCAAAACGCCGGTCATCGCTTCGCATTCCTGTTCCCGCGCCATATGCGATCATCCCCGCAATTTGAATGATGATATGCTGCGGACCCTTGCTGAAAATAACGGAGTGATCCAGATGTGTATCCTCAGTGATTATGTAAAATCGCCAAAACCCTATCCGGAACGCGACAGTGCTTTTCAGGCCATCCGTGAAAAATATAATTTCTTTAAGGATCTATCTGATGAACAGGAAAAAATGGCCCGCAAAGAATGGCATCTAGCAGATTCATTATTTCCCAGGGAGTTGGCAACTGTTTCCGATATGGTAGATCACATTGACCATATTGTTGAGGTGGCAGGCATAGATCATGTGGGTATAGGAACGGATTTCGATGGCGGGGGTGGACTCGCTGACTGTGTGGATGTGAGCCAGATGGGTAACATTACCCTGGAGCTTGTTCGAAGAGGGTATACTGAAGATGAAATCCAAAAGATCTGGGGTGGTAATATTATGCGGGTCATGGGGGAGGTGCAGGATTTTTCTGAGAAAGGAAAAAGTTAGTTTTATAGTTCCATGTTTTTAGTTTTCAGTTTTAAGAGAGACTTTTGGCAATTTGTTCCAGTACTCTAGCTATTACCCATTTGCCCTTAGCACTCCGCATTCAACTTTCCTCGCCATCTTGTCAGTTACTATTTAGACAGTCATTTAAATAATGCCGGGAATGACAGGAATATTTCTCATGGCATATTTTTCGATCAGGTCAGTCAAACTTTGTAAATTTGCCTTTTTATCAGGATACACAAATAAAAACATAAACAATGAGCGATACAATTGAAAAAACACCTTGTCTAATCATTGGGTCAGGACCCGCAGGATACACAGCAGCCATCTATGCGGCCCGCGCCGATCTTAAACCGTTGATGTACCAGGGATTGCAACCAGGCGGTCAATTAACGACTACTACGGAAGTGGAAAATTATCCGGGTTATCCCGAAGGTACGATGGGGCCCGAAATGATGGAAGATTTTAAAAAACAAGCCGAACGATTCCATTCCGACGTGCGCTGGGGGATGATCACTGAAATTGACCTCTCAAAAAGGCCCTTTATTGCCAAAGCGGATGATGGAAAGACCATTGAAGCAGAAACCGTAATTATTTCGACCGGCGCCACGGCAAAATGGCTGGGTCTGCCTTCAGAAGCCGAATACAATGGTTATGGTGTTTCGGCATGTGCTACCTGTGATGGTTACTTTTATAAAGGAAAGGATGTAGTGGTAGTTGGGGGAGGAGATACCGCTGCCGAAGAAGCCACCTATTTAGCCAAGCTCTGCCGCAAAGTATATTTGGTTCACAGACGTGATGAGTTGCGGGCATCCAAAGCGATGCAGAAACGTGTTTTCAACACAAAGAATATTGAAGTGATTTGGAATCACGTTCCCAAAGAGATCACCGGAGAAACAGAAGGTTTTGCCAAAAAAGTTACGGGTGTTACGCTTACCAATGTGCTGAATGGTGAAGAAATGAAAGTCCCTGTTGACGGATTTTTTGTAGCGATCGGACACAAACCCAATACGGAATTGTTCAAGGGACAATTGACCATGGACGAAACGGGTTATCTGATCACAAAACCCGATTCTACAGCCACTGAAATACCAGGCGTATTTGCAGCGGGTGATGTACAGGATCATGTTTACCGACAGGCCGTTACTGCAGCTGGAACAGGCTGTATGGCCGCCCTTGAAGCGGAACGCTTCCTGGCATCCATAGAGGACTAGACCGGTTGATAAATTGATAGACATAACGGGCAGTATCACAGCGATTAAGCGGGTACAGCCCGTTTTGATTTATCCATTTTTTTGAATGTTATAGAACTTTAGTTTATTTTTGCCATACGATCCATTTTTAATTTTTTATGGGCCTGTATTCTTCCATTTCCGACAATAAAAAGAAATTCGCTGTTCTGGTTGACCCTGATAAGTACGACAGCCGTCAGTTAATTGATCTGGTGACCCTGGCAAAGGAGAGCATGGTTAATTATTTTTTTGTAGGTGGTAGTTTGCTCAACAGCGGGAATATTGGAGATACTATTCGCATTATCAAAGATCATTGCGAAATCCCGGTCATTATTTTCCCGGGCGATGAATTACAGATCAACGAACAGGCCGACGCCATTTTGCTCCTGTCTCTGATTTCAGGTCGTAATCCCGAACTGCTCATCGGAAAACATGTAATTGCTGCACCTCATCTCAAAAAGAGCAGCCTCGAAATTCTTCCTACCGGTTATATGCTCATTGACAGTGGTAAATCTACCACAGCCCTTTACATGAGTAATTCCATGCCCATACCACATGATAAGGATGGAATAGCAGCTTCTACAGCCATGGCCGGCGAAATGCTGGGACTCAAACTGATTTACATGGATGGAGGCAGTGGTGCACAGGATGCGGTATCTTCAAGGATGATCGAACATGTAAAAGAAAATATTTCCATACCCTTGATCATTGGTGGTGGGATTCGCACACCGCAGGTTGCTGCTGAAAAATTCAAGGCCGGTGCCGATGTGATTGTGGTGGGCAATGCCATTGAGTCGGATCAGTCACTTTTAACCCGGATCGCAGAGATCGTATATTCCCTATAGTTAATTTGAGCTAACCACTGCTCGGTTTTAGTTTCCCCAAATACATTCCAGAATACAAATTTTAGTTAATTTGCAATCCGTTTTAAAATTAATTTGACATGCAAATGAATATTCGGATTTATCTATTGTTGTTAATGGCATTGACCATTCTTTCGATCAATGCCCAGGATAAACAACTCACGCTTGAAGATGCGGTTTACATGAATCGCAGTATATTTCCAAAAAGAATTAACCAGCTCAACTGGATGGGCAAAAGTGATTATTGGTCTTATGTGGATAATAACGAATTGATCAGAAGCCGCGCTAGCTCCAATGATCCTCAAACCATTGCCAACCTCGACGACTTGAATGCTGGTATGGCTGACCTTGAAGAAGATTCGATAAAACGGTTTCCACAGTTCAGTTTCCTGGAAGAAAACAAAATTTATTTTACCAATAAAAATCAACTATATACCTACAACATCACAACCAGAAATCTTCAAAAGGTGAATGGTTATCCCAAAGAGGCTGCGAACACAGATGTCTGTAATAAAACCCTGAATGTTGCCTATACCATCGACAATAATGTTTATATCGCTGCTGATGGTCAACAAACACAGCTTACTTTCGATGAAAATAAAGGCATTGTGAATGGACAGGAGGTGCACCGCCGCGAATTTGGCATTCATACCGGAACTTTTTGGTCACCCGAAGGTAAATATCTGGCCTTTTACAGAAAGGATGAGACCATGGTCACCGACTATCCCCTGGTAGATATAAATACAAGAATAGCGGAAGTCAAAAACATTAAATATCCCATGGCAGGAATGGCCAGCCACCATGTCACACTGGGTGTTTACAACCTCGAAACAGGTGAAACAATTTTTATGAAAACGGGTGAGCCGAAAGAACAATACCTCACTTGTATTACCTGGGACCCTTCGGAACAATATGTTTATATAGCACTTTTAAATCGTGATCAAAATCATCTGAAGCTGAATAAATACGATGTTGGCACAGGTGATTTAGTAAAAACCTTGTTTGAAGAACAAAGTGAAAAATATGTTGAACCTGAAAACCCGCTTTTATTTCCCGAAAACTTACCGGGCCGGTTCTTCTGGTTCAGTGAGCGCGATGGATACAACCACCTTTATTTGTATGATACCGATGGCAATCTGATTCAACAGGTTACAAAGGGTGAATGGGTAGTTACCGATTATCTTGGAATGGATGAAAAGGGGAAGCAAGTATTCTTTAAAGCTACCAAAGACAGCCCAATTGAGCAAAATTTATACGGTGTTGAATTGAAATCCGGGAAGATTACTCGTTTAAGTCCGGATCATGGAAGCCACAGCGGAATGGTCAGCCACTCCGGCAAATACATCATTGATGCATACAGCAGTACCGAGGTGGCCAGAGAATACAAAATGTTGAACGATAAAGGTGCTGTTGAATTTGTAATCCAGGAAAATATGGATCCGCTCAAAGATTATGATCTTGGCGAAATGTCAATCTTTACCATTAAAGCAAAAGACAGCACCGATCTCTACTGCCGGTTGATTAAACCGTCCAATTTCGAAGAAGGTAAAAAATACCCCGTCTTCTTTTATGTGTATGGCGGACCGCATTCACAACTCGTGAACGACTCGTGGCTTGGCGCTGCCGGCATTTTCCAGAATTATATGGCACAACAAGGTTATGTGGTGTTTACCATGGACAATCGGGGAACCGCCAACCGTGGCCTGGAATTCGAGCAGGCAATTTTCCGTAACCTGGGAAACCTGGAAGTTTCCGATCAGATGCAGGGAATAGAATACCTGAAATCTCTCGACTTTGTTGATCCCGACCGCATTGGTGTCGACGGTTGGAGTTATGGAGGTTTTATGACGATTTCAATGATCCTTAAAAATCCTGGTGTGTTTAAAGCAGCTTGTGCAGGTGGCCCCGTTGTCGACTGGAAATGGTATGAAGTGATGTATGGCGAACGTTATATGGACACGCCCAAATCCAATCCTGAAGGGTATGAAAATGCTAATCTGTTGAATAAAGTTGACAGCCTGAATACCGACCTGCTCATCTTACAGGGTACCATGGACAATACGGTCGTTTGGCAGAACAGCCTCAATTTTATCAAGGAATGTGTCAGCAAAGGAAAGCAGGTGGAATACTTTGTTTATCCCGATCATGAACACAATGTTAGGGGCAAAGACCGGGCTCATATGTATGAGAAAATCCGGATGTTTTTTGATGAGCGGTTGAAGAACTGATTCAATTAGCATTTATATTAAATTCAAAAAAACAAAATGCCAAAAACTCTATTTTACACTATTGCACTTAAATCAGTTTAACCATGGAAATTAAAACGCTTGTTAAGCAACCTGCTGTTGAGCAAAACATCAAACTGAACAGGAAACTTGTTCAGTTTGAAAAGTTGATTGCTGAGCTGAATTCGAAAGATCTCCCTGATAAGATCGTAATGACAATCAATAGTAAAATTGATGTCATCAATTCATTTTCAGGCACCGATAAAGCTTTAAAAAAGCAAATCAATAAGATGCAGTTTCAAACGCTTAAGTTAGTTGAAAAAGAACGTAAACTTGTTCCTAAAAATCATTACCGCAATACCTGGCTGGCCATAGGAATGGTAACTTTCGGAGTTCCAATTGGTGTGGCCTTTAGTGTAAGCATTGGTAATATGGCTTTTATAGGAATTGGAATTCCTGTGGGGATGGTAATCGGGATGGCCATTGGTGCTGGTATGGATCAAAAAGCGGGGAAAGAAGGGCGGCAACTAAATATAGAAATTAGATCCTAATGTTATGGCCTATGAGGTCTTATCAATTACAAAGCATTGAAATCTTAATTTTGTTCCAACTGATGGTTGTTTGTCAACGTTTTAAATATTTCCAATTAAATGGGTCTGCTTAATTCTTTTTATCTAAAATGTACTTTCCTGTAGCAGAATTTGTTGCCCTGAGTAGCCCATCCAGCTTACCTTCATACACCACCTCACCCCCAAATTCCCCGCTGCCCGGACCCAGATCGATCACATGGTTGGCCCGGCAAATGATGTGGGGGTTATGCTCGATAAAGATCACGGTGTTTTGCTCACCGATCAAATGTTTGGTGAGATGGATGAGAAAAGGCAGGTCGGTAAGATGCAATCCCCGTGAGGGCTCATCGAAAATAAAAATCCCATTGCCTGATTTCTGTGAGATGATCTCGCGGACTATTTTTAAACGCTGGATCTCACCTCCTGAGAGGCTTGCAGATGACCGCCCAAGCTGAAGATAGCTAAGTCCCAATGAAATGAGGGTTTCCAAAGCCCCGACAATCGCAGACTGATCTGCAAAAAATTTAAAGCCGTCCTCCATGCTCATATCCAATACCTCAGAAATGGATTTACCCTTAAGATGTATTTCCAGTATATGGGGCTGGTACCGTTTTCCACGACAGGTTTCACATTCGGTTTTTACATCGGCCATAAAATCAAGGGGCACCTGCTTGTATCCGTAGCCCTTACAGTCTGGACACTGCCCTGATTTTGAGTTAAAGGAGAAGTCAGCTGCTTTCAACCCGGCTGCCTTAGCTTCAGGGGTTGACGTAAACAATTTCCGGATATCATCAAAAATGCCGGTAAAGGTTGCCGGTGTGCTTGCAGCTGTGGCAGTACCCGGCGTTTTGTCGATCCATCGGACAAATTCAATATGATCCAAACCATCCATCTCTTCGCAATGTATGGCTTTGTCTGCATTGAATGAGGGAAGAAGTACATCCCGCAACAAAGATGTTTTCCCACTACCCGACACACCTGTAACAACATTTAAGCAATTGGTTTTAAACCTGACATCGATCCATTTTAAATTGTTCGCCCTGGCTCCAATAATTTTTATTTCCCTTGAAGGCAGATGAATAGGGATCGGATCGATCACCGCTTTTTCACGGAGAACTATTGAAGTTAGGTTATCCTTTTTCATCACTTCATCAATACTTCCCGAAAAAGTGACCCGTCCGCCCTCACTTCCTGCACCCGGTCCGGTTTCGATGATTTGATCGGCCTTGCGGATAATTTCGGGATTATGCTCCACCGTCACCACTGTGTTCCCTTGCTCGACGATTCTGGCAATGGATTGATTCACACGATCCGCATCCAGCGGATGCAAACCGGTGCTTGGTTCATCCAGTACGTAGGTCATACCGGTGAGCCCACCCGTGAGATGTGTACTCAGGAAAACGCGCTGCAACTCACCACCCGAAAGAGTTTTGGATTGTCGATTCAGGTTCAGGTGATCCAAACCGAGATCGACCAGGTTCTCCAGCTTCACAATGATATCACCAAGGATTTGAGATTGTGCTGTTCCAAAATCAGCAGATAAGTTAAATCGGGTGGGATGTTTTAGGATCTCATTAAAAAGCTCAATGCTTTGCCGGATACTGAGTTGCGTGATGCTGTGAATGGAATGGCCGGCAAACTTAACTTTCAGGATATCTTCTTTGAAACGCTTTCCTTCACAAACCGGGCAGGTATCTTCGACCAGAAAAGTCCGGAGGTCTTCCCCTTTGCCATTGGCGTGCTTGCGGTAATACTCCTCCAGAATCAGATTTACAAAACCTTTCCATTTTCCGGTAAACTGATGTGAGCCGGTCCGGCCTTTTCGATTGAAGTTCCAGTTTACATCAAACATTCCTTCTCCCGTTCCAAACAAAGCTATATTCATTGCTGTCTGGCTCAATTCACCTGCAGTCCTCGAAAAATCTATGCCTTTTTCTTTTCCAATGGTATGCAACATCGCCATGTATTGCCCGAAAGGATCGGTGTAAAACAGAATGGATTTATGGTTTCCGAATGCACCATTTTCAATCGAAAGATTTGGATATTCAATCATAAGACTGGGTGTGGAAGTAAGTACATATCCCAATCCGCTGCAGTTCGGGCAACTTCCATCGGAACTGTTAAACGAAAATGCACCGGCTTTGAGATTGGCCGGAGCATTTCCTAATTTACCATACCGTGCAAAAATTAACCTGTAATGATCAAAAATTTCGGTGAGAGTTCCAAGTGTTGAGCGGGGATCGTTTACCTGGAGGTTTTGTCTTAAGGCAAGCGAAGGTGTGAGTCCGGAAACGGTCCCAAATTCGGACTGCGACAATTTTCCCATAAACCGCCTGACATAGGATGGAAAGCTTTCAACGAAACGATTTTGTGCTTCCGAAAACAGGGTGTCGAAAGCCAGGGAGCTTTTGCCACTACCCGATTTTCCGGTGATGACAATATGCTTTTCATACGGAAATTCCACGAATGGAATCTGCAGGTTATTTGTGGATACCTGTGTAAAGCGTATGGCCTGATGAGTTTTCGTTTCAATGCTTTCTGATAGAGCTTCTTTTTTGTGATTTAAAAATTTTGCTGTGATTGAATCGCTGCATTCGTAAAGTTCATTCACCGGTCCCTGAAATACGATCTTTCCGCCCTGGCTCGCCGATCCCGGACCGAGGTCGATCACGTTATGGGCATTTTTTATAAAGTCAGGATGGTGTTCAATGGCGATGATCGTACCATCCTCATTCAGCAGTTGAGCAAACAAGTTTATCAATACCTGGATATCCTGAAAGTGCAGACCTGTAGTTGGTTCGTCGAAAATGAACAATTTTTTACCGCTACTCCCTTTGATGATCTCTGTGGCCAGTTTCACACGCTGCGCCTCACCGCCCGAAAGTGTCCCTGACGACTGGCCAAGCTTCAGGTACCCCAGACCTATCGCCTGCATTACAGCCAGGTATTTCTCGATTTTTGATTGATCACTGAAAAACACGGCCGCTTCATTAACCGACATATTCAAAACATCAGCTATGCTTTTGTTCTGATGTTGAATGTCCAGGATTTCCACCTTGTACCTATTGCCGTTGCAGGCAGGACAAACGGTTTCTACATTTCCCAGGAAGTGCATGCCCACCTCCAGCTTACCGGCGCCTTCACAGGTTTCGCAGCGCCCTTTGCCGGTATTGAATGAGAAAGCTCCGGCATTGAGTTTGCTTTTTTTCGCTTCAGGCAAACTGGCATAAAACGCACGGATCTGATCAAAAACCCTGGTATATGTGGCCGGCGTACTTCTGGCATTTTTCCCGATAGGGCTTCTATCGACGGCAACAACCTGTTTAAAATCAGCATTTGCAAGTACAGGCTTTCCCTTTGCATTCAACTGATCGTGATAACTGTTTCTCAAAAGCGGCAGCAGGGTTTGTTTGACCAGGCTCGACTTTCCGGCACCCGAAACACCGGTGATTACATTCAGCCGATTATTCATAAAAACGGGTGAAATTTGTTGCAGGTTGTTGATCTCAGCATTCCTGATCTGAAAAACGTCCTGTTCACCTTTAGTGTGAAAATCCATCCTGATCTTTTTCTTTCCCAGTAAATAATCTCTTGTCAGAGAAGAATGTTTGGATTTCAGAAATTCATTTTTGGAGCCGTTGTAAAGAATTTCACCACCTTTATTTCCTGCGCCGGGCCCCACCTCCACGATCCAGTCGGCCTGAAGAATGGTATCGGCATCGTGCTCTACAACAATGGCTGTATTTCCGTTTTCAACTAACCGACGAATCGTAGCGATCAGCTCCCGGTGATTCGATGGATGAACACCAACAGAAGGTTCGTCAAAAATGAAAGTGATATTTCTTAGTTCGGAGGTGACCAGCTTTGTGAGCTGGATCCGCTGCAACTCCCCACCTGAAAGCGTATTTGATCTTCGGTTGCACGACAAGTATCCCAGGCCCAGTTTCGACAACATGTCAATCCGGCTTAAGATCTGAGCAAAAACCGATTTGGCAATTTTGTTTTCATTTTCTGAAAAAGTGATTGCCTGAAATTCATCCTTTAGTTGATCTAGGCTTAAACCATTGAACCAGGCAATGTTGTGATCACCAACTTTCACATTCAATGCTTTAGGGTTGAGCCGGTCACCCCAGCAATTGCTGCAGATTTGTGTTTTCGAAAACCTGAGAATATTCGGATTTCTTTCACGCTGAAGGATTTGCTCCATCACTGGCAGTATGCCTTTGTAGTAGCCCTCTTCGCGCGGTTTGGCCGTGATTCCCGACCAACGCATCCGCGATTCAAGCGTATGTTTGCCATAAGGAATTTTGATCCTGTCAGAACCATTCAGCACCACATACTTTTGCTCCGGTGTAAGGTCTTTCCAGGGAATATCCACATTGAATCCATGGACTTTACAAACTTCGTTCAATGCGTCGATTGTCACCTGCGAGTAGATGATGTAGCCTTTGGGATTGGTTATTTTGAAACAACCTTCGCGGATGCTCTTGTCAGGATCAGCGATCAGGAGATCGGGATCGATCCGGTCTTCCAGACCCAGGCCTTTGCAATGTTCGCAGGCTCCCACCGATGAATTAAAGGAAAAAAGGCTCTGGGTGAGCCGGATGTTGCTGTTGTCGGGTTTGCCAAGCCGGGCGAAAAGAAGACGGAGGTGATCGTAAATTTCCGTCAGCGTTCCGACGGTTGATCGTGGATTGTTACCGAAATTACTTTGCGAAAGTGCCAAAGTCGGCGTAAGACCTGTGATCTCATCCGCATCGGGTTTCTGTAATTTGCCCATGAGCTGCCGGGCTTGTAGGTTGAGGTTTTCCAGATACTTTCGACGACCTTCACCATGTATCACATCAAAAGCCAGGCTCGACTTCCCCGATCCCGAAACACCGGTTACCGCAATAAACCGATTCCTTGGAAGATCAAGCGAAACCCCTTTGAGGTTATTTTCCCTGACATTTTTAAGTTGTATCCAGTCCTGGTGCCCTTCCATTTTACACAAATTTTCGGCAAAGGTAGCTTATGCATATTTTATTTGGAAACTTGTGAAATTAAAAGGATACAATAATCAGAGAATAAAATAAATTATAACTTTGCAACCTGAAACTTAGAACTATTGGAGAGTTGCCGGAGTGGTCGAACGGGGCAGTCTCGAAAACTGTTGACCGCTTTATGTGGTCCGAGGGTTCGAATCCCTCACTCTCCGCCAAACCAGGGTCTTTTAATACTCCCTCACCCGCCTTATTTGATCGTCGAATTTCCGACGTTAAGATGAGTAGATTGCGTTTTCAAAAACTTAAAATCTTCAGACTATTCAATTGAGTCTTTAGTGAATTGTATTTATCTTTTTTCGCCGAATGCCTGATTTACATTTCGAAAAATAAGCAAAGACAATCATTTATATTTGGAGATTTGTCATTTGGGAAATTATCCCACCCGCATATGTCGCCTGCTAAAAGCGAATAAACCAATAATAAAATAAACAATGATCAAAACCAGGATCGCTATAATCTCAGGAAGAATATCCTGGAAATCCATATCCATAATCATGATCTTTTTAAGGGCCTGAATGGCATGGGTAGGTGACATGAGCCCTTGCGCCGAAACAGGGTATCCAAAAAGATGGAACATGGCCTTTCCTTCAATTGGAAAAGCAGCACCTGTAAAAAACATAAAAAGGAACAAAGGGAAATTTCCCACCACCAGAATTTCATTCACACTTTTTGTTACAGCGCCGAGGATCAGGCTAAAGGCAATGATAGAAATACTCGTTAGCACTGCGATCAGCAATACGATCCATAATGATCCTGCATAGTTGAAACCCAGTAATATGGCCATGCCCAGGGTGAGTAAAATGGAAACAATGCCAATGGTAATCTGGATTATACTTACACCACCTAAAAACTCAATGGCTTTCAGTTTTGAAAGTTTGAGCCGAAGGATGGTCTTGTTCTCCACCTCGCCTACAAATGCAATGGTAGCTGAAAACATTAACATGATCACGGAAAGGATCAGCAAACCGGGAACCACCATATCAAAATCATCCAGTGATCCGGATATGCCCAGGCTGGTTTCCTTTACCGTAATTGGGTTGGGTCGCATAGTAGCCTCACAGATAAAAGTATTCATGATCTCTCCGGCCCAAATGGCCGATACCATGTAATACATGTCGGTAAGATCACCCACCAATTCTATCGTGACTGAATTTTCTTGTTCACCCTGACGGAGTTGTTGCAGACTTTTGGAAAAGTCTTCCGGTAGGATGATCAACGCATCCGCATGTTTGGTTTTGAGCTTTTTAAGGGCCTCTTCTTTCGATTCGACTCGTTTAATAGAAAGCGGAATGCTGAGGGTGTCCGTGGCAAATTGTTCAGCAGAATCAGCGAGAATATCTCCAAAATTAACGGGTCCAAAGGTATCCAAAATACCACGATCACTGTTCAAAATAAGAATGTCGTAATGGGGTTGTGAAGCTTCAATGATCAGGAAATAGACGGCCACAAAAAATGGGGCCATGGTAACGGCCAGGATCAGGATCCAAAAACTGCGCAATTGTTCTCGGTAACTTTTTTTTATGATTTGTAAAAGCCTGTTCATTGCCTTAGTTTTCTGCCCGTTAGGTGAATAAATACATCCTCAAGTGTGTTTTGCCGGATGGTCATTCCTTTTGCTTTCAATTCAAATTCATCCAGTTTTTTAGAAATAACAGGAACTTTGGACATCAAATCCTTTGAGCGGATCATTAAAGTGTGATTGATTGTGTTGACTTCATCACAACAATTGGTAAGTCCATGAATGAGTTTTGCTTTGTTCGTTGATTCCGGATCCTCTAATTCTATTTCCAGGATGTCGCCCTGTCCAACGGTTTGTTTAAGCTTTTCAGGCGTGTCAATAAGCAATAAAGAGCCATTGTCGATGATGCCGATGCGATCAGACAAACGGTCGGCTTCATCCATGTTATGGGTGGTCAGAATAATGGTTTTTTCCCCGGATAAAGATGTGATAAAATTCCTTACCAAAACCCTGGACTGCGGATCCAGTCCGGCCTCAGGCTCATCCAGTACAATGATCTCGGGATCATGGATCAAAGCCAGGGCGATGTTGAGCCGGCGTTTCATCCCGCCTGATAACCGGGCAGCGCGAACACTGGATTTGTCAGACAGACCCAGCATCTCCAGCAACTCTTCCGATTTTTGTTTGAGCATTTTCGAATCGAGATCATACATTGATCCGATGAAAATGAGTTGCTCACGGCAGGTAAGCTTGTCCCAGTGAATATTTTCCTGCGGACAAATCCCAATCTTCGATGCTATTTCATGTTTAGAATTGATTTTTATATCATTGAAGTAAATTTCACCCGAAGAAGGGGGGAGCAATCCGCACAGCATTCGGATGGTGGTGGTTTTACCCGCTCCATTTGGACCCAGTAACCCGAAAATTTCTCCCTGGTGGATGTCGAATGAAATTTTATCGACCGCCGTTAGGTTTCCAAATTGTTTCGATAGGTCCACAGCCCTTATGATAACCTCATTATTTTGTTCTATGTGACTGTGCATAAAATCTGAAGGGCTTGTTTTTGAGAAATCAAAAATAAAAATTATTACCGTGTGCCTGACATTAACCTTGATAATAAGAACCTGATGGTTGGCGGTATTTTCACCATCTGTCGTGTACCCTGTCGTAAAGATATTTACTGGCCGACTCAAAGGATAACCAGTCGGCAAGGGCCATAAGATAATCACGCGTATAAGGTATGCGGATGATGGCCATTCGTTCCTTCAGGGGAACATCATAATATTGTTTTTCAAGGGTGCTGAAATCAGGTGATTCATAGATAAATTTCGATTTATTATCCCGGAGCCATTGCTGAATCTTTTTGGCTGTTTTGCGCACTTCTTCTACCTGGGGCCCCTGGGCTGTCGATAGAAAGTTATCGTGTTTTTCATCCAGGGTTTTGAGTGCTTCCCTCCAGCTCTTCAGGGTGTCCATATAATTGTTGATCTTCTTGAGGGTTTTTGCTGCTTCGGGTGTATCTTCATGATTCTCTTGTAATTCCAGGTACCGGGCCGAATATTTAAAAATATCGGCAATGGTATGATTGAGAATCGTTTTGACCTGATCTTGTATTTGGAACAGCACATTTTGAATGATTTTAATTTCTTCTTCACTTCCTTCCTCTAAAATGTAATATGCAGCTGTTTGATCAGCGTGGTATATCAGGTTAATAAAATAAAGAAACACATCATGATCTTCAGGTTTCAGGTTGGGAAACTGGTGTGCCCATTTATTGACGATGTGCTCCGCTGTGCTGGAATAGCGATTGAGGTCCATGATGATATCATGCAGTGTTCTTTTTTCCTGCTGTTTTTTGTTAAAAAAAATAATTTCGCTCGTCAGGTTATACAGTTCCTGCCACATGTTCAGCGTATCTTTGATGGCTTCCTGTCGACTGTTGCGGCGGCGTTGTTCATTCTCCTTTTGTTTTTCTTCGCGCTGTTTCTGGATGTTTTCCATGAATTTATAGCGTTTCTCCAGGATGCTGAAAAGCAGAGGAATGATAAGCGAGCCGGTTACCAGTTTGAATACATCGGTTTCCATGTAAGTCCAGAAAGCAGCTCCTGAAAATGGCAATTTTGCAGCAGTTAGGTAAAATAGAAAAAGCAATAAGTTGACGAAAATGATGATGATCAACCAGGTTGATACACTGATAAATCGAACCGGTTTTTGTTCCATGATGGATTGTAATTTGGTTTCACTACAAATTTACAAAAAGAAGGAAGGTGATATTGGAGGAATTCGTTAATGAAACGTTAAAATGAAGCAGGTCAATAGAAATCAAGATTCAGGATTGCGCTTAGTTTTATTTCTTCCCGACTCCTTTAACGCTTTGTTTATGATCCACTCTAATTGTCCATTGGTACTGCGAAATTCATCGGCGGCCCACTTTTCGATCGCTTTGAGTGTTTCGGGATCCAATCTGAGTACAAATGGTTTTTTCTTTGGCATAGTTCGGTCTCCGTTTTTCAGTCCTTTATCATTGAATATCCACAGGTGCTTTCATCATTTTCTCCATAGCACTGCGGATGGCATCCTTGCGTTGGGTTCCCAATAGCACCTTCTTGCCGTCGGTCAGTTCCAGTTGAAGGCCCAGATTGCCGCTCACATTGTAAGCTTTTCCGGCTTTACGACCACCAGTCCTGACGCCCCAGCCTCCATATTCTTTGATGGGTTGATACTGCCTTACCTCATACCGGACGATCTCATTCCTGCGAAATTGTTTTTCCCGGTTGATCATTGGTGGATACCGGAAATAAATGCCATCCGACCGGATCTCGGTGATCATTTTGATCCTGAAAAATAGCAGGGTCAGGCCCACCATGAGCAATATACTGAACGATGCGATGATGATCAATCCGGTATCCGACATGGGCTGGTTCCCAAAAGGCTCCCCATGAATCACTTGCTGGTTGAGGCCCAAACCGAAAAAGATGATGGTTCCGGCTACTACGGGAATAAAAATCAACCAGAACCAGGGTTGACGGTATTTCTGTACTTCTCTGAATAACACTTTTTCCATCGCCTCAGATATTTTCTTTTTGCTCAACAATTTTGTCCATAGCATGCAGGAAGGCTGTTTCCCGCTGCGTTCCGATTAAAATTTTACGACCATCATGCAATATAAGTTGAATACCGCTTTTGCCGGAAGCAGTGAATGCAATGCCGTATTTTCTTTTTCGCAAAAGTCTGCCGCGGACACGGTAGCCATGGCCGCCATATTCGAAACGTGGCCGGTATTCCCGCGCCTCATAATGTTGAATGGAGGATGCAGGAATCATTCTTTCTCTGGTCAGGAGTGGCGGGTAACGAAGGTAAATCCCATCCTCAACAATGGTGGTGATGAGTTTCATTCTATACAGGGTGATCATGACCAGGATCAATAAAACCATCAGTGCGGCTCCTATCAGGATAATAGGAAGCATGCTGTTGACACTCTCGCCTGCTTTCCTGTATTCTTGTAAAATGCCAGTGGCATAGAGGATAAAAATTGCAGCCATCACCAGCGGAAGCACTAACCGCACCCTCATGGGCCGGTAGTGCTGTTCTTCTTTGAATATAACTTTTTTAGTTTGCATTTGCTTGTTGCTGGCTATTGGGTGTTCGTTATCAGTTGCTTTATTGATATAAACTTCCTGTGTTTACCACTGGTGTAACATCTTTGTCACCGCAAAGGACTACCATCAAGTTGCTGACCATGGTTGCTTTTTTATCTACATCCAGATCGACTATTTCCTTTTCCGAGAGCTGCTCCAACGCCATTTCGACCATACTGACGGCACCTTCAACAATTTTAAATCGTGCAGCGACAATGGCTGTTGCTTGCTGCCTCTTGAGCATTGCACTGGCAATTTCCTGCGCATAAGCCAGGTAATTGATCCGGGCTTCAATCACTTTGATGCCTGCCATGGCAAGTCTTTCAGTAATTTCATCTTCCAGTAATCCATTCACTTCTTCTTTTCCACCACGTAAGGTGATCTTTGCATCCTCATCTTCCAGGTTGTCATAAGGAAATTCACCTGCCATTTTTCTGATAGCTGCCTCACTCTGGATCATAACAAAGTGTTCGTAGTCATCGACTTCAAATGCTGCTTTAAAGGTATTTTCCACTTTCCATACCAACACAACTCCGATCATTACCGGATTTCCAATCTTGTCGTTTACCTTGATCGGCTCGCTGTCGAGGTTGCGGGCTCGCAGTGAAATCCTTTTCTTGGTGAAAAAGGGATTAACCCAAAAGAACCCATTATCCTTGATGGTTCCTTTATAAGCGCCGAAAAGAACCAACACACTCGATTCATTGGGATTGACAATGATAAATCCCCCTATGCAGAAAATGGAGATTACCAGTACAACCCCAGCCGCTATTTTCATGCTGATGGGTGGTAAAAAAATGAGGGATAACACGGCGGCTATCAGGAATACAATGACCAGGAACAGTGCCAGGTATCCTGATGATGCTTTAAATTCTTTTTCTTGTTTCATGGTTATAGTATTTAAAATGATATTAAAATGATATCACAATAATACAAAAACTTGAAGGTGTTTGTCAAGCTTTTTTGAAAAAATTTTAGCAACGCATCTTTAAATAACTGAATTAATGGATGTTAGCTGGCAAGGTTATCAAGTGTTTTCAGGATATCTTTTTCGATCTGTTTTGTGGGAGAGATTACATCAGCATCCAAATAGAACAATATTCTATCAATGAACTCGCCCGAAATAATTAAAAGTAAAAAACTGAATGAAAACTGCTCGAAATACGCCGGCCAGATGAAAACCGGCAGGACAAACCCCAATCCGACACGGAAAAATGAGAGCCAGCGGTTATAGGAGATATGATGGATTTGGAAATATATCTTTCGATAAAAGAACAACAATAACTTCAATCCAAGAATAATGGCAGCAAAACGATGGTTCCCTGTGAAGATCGACATAAATAGCAGACTACTTAAAAAGATACTTGAGCTGTGCCATTCGATGCGGGTGGTTTTGATCAGGACCCGGTACACTTTATCCGCTGACCAGGCTGCGACAAAACCCAGTAAAATGCTACTATATCCAAGATACTTCAAATCAGGGACGAAAAACCACATCATGCCGGTTCCGAGAAATAGCATGTAAAACAGGATCTCACGACTCAACCATGAATTTTTTACATGGATAACAGCACGCCATGCCCTCCGTTTTTTACCCAAATGGAAAGAACTCAACCCCAGGCTGATCAATCCCAAACCAGCAAACAACCATGGACTGATCTCCATGAATCCCATCATTCCTGCAGCAAAGTACCCGTTCAAAAAAGCGATCAAAAGCGTGAAGAGAACCAATACCCAATCTTTTTTCAGGTTGATTTTTGAAGGCGTTGTTGAGGCCAGGTTTCGGTAATTTTTTATCGCTGTTTTTGAAATTTGAGTGGCCATTTCAGGACCTTTTTTGCGCCTTAGTTCCACAATCTCAATTTTCGGATTAATCCCGGCTTCGGTAAATCCCGGAATTCTACTTTGTTCCTTTATTTCAATTTCGGCAAAATCAAGAGCACCGGTCGGGCACAGGTTGGCACATGAAGGTTTTTTACCTTCCTCAAGGCGGTGTTGACATAATGTGCATTTCTCAATGATTCCCGTTGTTTTGATGAATCGTGGGGCATCATAAGGACACGACCAGGTGCAATACTTGCAGCCGATACAATTATCTGCGAGATGCTTGATGGTTTGGATTCCATCTTCTTTGACGAAAGCGGCTGCCGGGCAATCGTTCATGCAAGGAGCATCCTCGCAGTGATTGCATGCCAGTGAATAATGAAATACCGGCAGATCAGGATGCTGGTAGGCATTAAAGGCACTAATCGCCCGCCAGGGCTGATGCTGGTCCCTGCCATTCTCTATCTCACAAGCCACCACACAGGCATGGCATCCGACGCATTTGTTAAGGTCAAAGAAAAAGCCCTTAGTCACGATCGCCTCCTTTCTCCAAATGAATCTCAACAAAACAATCATGAAAAGCCGTTCCATAGCCCATATCGGTTTCCCGGCCTTTTGTGAGGAGGTTGGGGGTGCCACCTTCCTGCAACCACCAGCCATTATAATAAACCACACAACCCGGTTTGATGCTAAAGTTGATCTTTACTTTGGTCGTTAATTCCCCGCGATCATTAAAAATCCGAACCCGCTCTCCATCCAAAATTTGTCTTGCGGCAGCATCTGTTGCACTGATCACTGCATACGCTTCCGGTGCAAACTGACGGATCACCTCCAGATTTCCAAATTGCGAATGGATCCGGTTTTTGGTATTGGGTGACATCAGTTGCAAAGGATATTTATCTTTTTGATCCGATTCCTCCTTGATCACCGGTTCGAAAGTGGGCAACTCGTTAACACCCCACTTTTTGTTCGCTTGTTCAGAGAACAATTCAATCTTTCCGGATGGGGTATTAAATTTAAGATCGGCAAAGGCAATGGATTGATTGCCGGGTGCGATGGCGGGATTTTCCTTTAAACTTTCAAAATCAAGTTCAGGAAATTGCCTTACCTGCTCCCGTAAATTGTTTACAATATTTTCATCACCGGGGCGGGGAAGGTATTCTTTGATTTCCGTTTCTTTAAATCCCAGTTGTTTTGCCAGCAGGTAATAGATCTCCGTTTCCGGTTTAACTTCACCAGCCGGATCAAGCACTTTCGGTTTGATTTGAACATAAGGATTCCAGTAAGATCCGATGATATCCGTTTGCTCGAACATATTTTTAGCCGGTAAAATGATGTCGGCCTCCTGCGCTGTATCGGTCATGAATTGTTCTACCACTACCCGGAATTCAAGCTGCCGGAATGCCTTTAAGATCTTATTGGTGTCTGGATTTTGCGTCACCGGGTTGCCCCTCTCGACCCAGATCATTTTCAATCCGGGATCCTTTTGAGCCAGCATATCTGCGCCCAGCCTGGCCATGGAAATAATCCTCCTGAACTTTGGGTTGGGTTCAATTTCAGGATAATAGCTCATCGGTTCTTTTACTTTGTCAAACACGTAACTCTGCAGGTTGGCATAATGGAAACAGGCGCCGGGTTTACCAATATTGCCGCTCAAAATGCTCAGGCTTAATAACGACCGGATGGTTTGGCCACCGTTGGTAAATCGCTGCATTCCGTAACCGGGAGACAGGGTCATGGGATGAATATGGCCAATATCAAAAGCCAGCTCTTCCATATATTTTAACGGAATGTCAGTTATCTCTGAGGTCTTGGCCGGAGTGAAATGTTCAATGCTTTTGGCAAACTCCTTGAACCCCAGCACATGTTTATCGATGAATGCACGATCGATCCAGTTATTTTTGATCATCAGATTGGCAATTCCCAGTGCAAGTGCTGCATCGGTGCCTGGTTTGGGCTGAATTAGCAAATCAGCCCTCTCGGAAGATTGCGTTCTTCTTGGGTCAATCACAACAAGTTTGGCTCCTTCTGCTTGTGCTTGCTCAATGAAGATCATCTGCTGGATGTGGGTCTCTGCCGGATTTTTTCCCCACAAAACGATCAGTTTTGCATTTGCAATGTCCCAGGGATCATTATGTTTGTTATCTCCCAGTGTGAGTTGGGTGGCCTCCAATCCTGCTGGCCAGCATAAATTTCCATACATCGTTGTCGCCCCGCCGAACAATTCCCAGAAACGGCTGCTATAACGATTATTCAGTCCCGACATCCCACTGGCAGTATAATACAGGATGCTATGCGGACCGCATTTGGATTTTAAATTTTGAAGCTTTTCAGCAATCTCCTCCAGGGCGTTATCCCAGGAAATTACCTCAAATTTACCATCCTTGTTTTTTTTGAGGGGATGTAAGATCCGTTTGCTTGAGTGAGCCCGCTCCACATAACTCAATCCCTTGATGCAAATACCTTCAGGCGTGGCTTTGTTTCCAGGATGCGGATCAACATCAACCACCCGACCCTGTTCCACATGCACTTTAAAGCTGCAGGTGCTGTAGCAGTTGCGGGGACAGGCTGTTGAGAATATGGCCATATTTAAATGATTAACCGCTTAAAAGTACAAAAGAATTATGATTGCTCGGAACCTTCAATGCCTGTGAAAGGTACCTCTTAATGTATTATCAATGTTACATTGTGCATTCTGACTTTTTTAAGTTGTCGTGTTTTTACACAAGATGCCATCCAGCAGCAATTATTAAAAGCAAAATCAGAACCGTTATTTGAAGATACCACTTTAGTTGCAGTAGCTAACTCGCTGAATGGAGCCAAATTTGTGATTCATCCCGGGCCTGTATCTCATCAATTGGGTCCGCTGTTGAATGATCAACTCAATGCAAAGGTGTATCTGTCAGCACAAAATCTTTTTTACAATTAGTTCTTATAAAGAACCTGATCCCGAGGTTCAGGGAGGTTTGGACCAAGCCGAATACCCCCGACCAAGAACCTTTATGATGGGAGAAATAGTTCAATTTCATTAGTTTTTAGTGCCATTGGATTTTGCATTTTGAATAATTTTAATGGATGAGCCAACTTTTAGTCTTAATCTTGCGTTTACATTTTTTGTAATGAAGCGAGCACCCTACCATATCATTTATTTATGCTTATTGACTTTTTTTCTTGTTTCCTGTCAAAAGGAGGGAAAAGACAATGAACTGATTCTTATGGCATCATACCCGGTTGATATTCCTGAATGTTCCGGTCTTTCCTTTTATGGAGAACATTTACTCACCGTTAGCGACTCATTGAGTAAAGTTTATATGATCAGCAAGGCAGGGAAGGTTCTTGATTCGATGTCATTCGCCGGAAATAACCTGGAGGGTGTGGTATACAATCCGGTCAATCAGCATACCTATATTGTTGAAGAGAATTCCAATGAAGTGGTGGAAATTGATGCTTCTGGTTTGGAAATGAACCGGTTTTTCGTAAAGCTAGACAACCTCATCAAAAAGCACGGTCTTGAAGGAATATCACTCGACCTATCCTCCGGTCATCTTTATCTGGTATCAGAGATGGCTCCGGGCCTTCTCATCAAATGCACCCTTACAGGAGAGGAAGTTAAACGGACCAACCTCGCGTTTGCCCAAGATTATTCATCTGTATTTTTTGATGATGTGCAGCAAAAAATCTGGATACTGAGTGAGGATTCCAAAACCTTGACCCGATGCAACTTGAATGGAAATCCTGAAAAAACATGGTTCACCAATATTAAAAAAGGGGAAGGACTGGTTATAGATGTTCCAAACAACAGGATATATATCATTACTGATGAGGTGAGTATCCTGTATGTTTTTTCCTTTTAGCTTGTAATATTTGTTTCAATAAAACTTGACTTTTCTCTTTCAAAATCTTCTTGACATTTTAAATTTTATCCTTTACTTTTGCTGATTCTTAAATAAGAATTATTCTTACTAAGGAATAAATATATGTATATGTATGCGTTTTAATGACTTAAAAGAGGTGCTGGTTGGTAAAGGGTTAAAAATCACCCCTCAACGGTTAGTTGTGTTAGAGGCACTTGCTGAAATGGATTACCATCCCACGGCGGATAACATCATGGCTTTTATCCGCAAGAACCATCCTAATATTGCTGTTGGAACCGTATACAAAACCCTGGAAACATTTGTGGATAAGGGCATTATTCAAAAGGTAAAAACCGAAAAGGATGTAATGCGTTACGATGCCATAACTGAAAATCATCATCATTTGTATTGTTCCGAATCCGATCGGATCGAGAATTATTTTGATGATGAACTCAATACTCTGCTTTCAGATTATTTCAAACAAAAAAAGATTCCCGGATTTCACATTGAAGATGTCAAATTGCAAATTCTTGGTAAGTTTCAGAAAGAGAATTAACATTATTTGAAAAGCAATAAATTCAATATTCATTTAAACAATTAAAATTAAAACAATGGAAGAAAAACAAGAACAAGTGGTAAGCATGCCAAGGATCGGTGATCCTGCTCCGGCATTCAAAGCAGTAACAACCCAGGGAGAGATCAACTTCCCGGCAGATTACAAGGGCGAATGGGTCATTTTATTCAGTCATCCGGCTGATTTTACACCCGTTTGTACTTCCGAATTCATGACCTTTGCCAGCATGGAGAAACAATTTGATCAGGCCAACTGTAAACTGGTAGGTTTATCTGTAGACGGCTTATACAGCCACATTGCCTGGTTGAGGACCATCAAGGAAAAGATCGAATACAAAGGGATGAAAGATGTGGAAGTAAAATTCCCATTGATTGAGGATATCACCATGAATGTCGCCAATCTTTATGGTATGATCCAGCCCGGAGAGGATAATACAAAAGCCGTAAGGGCCGTATTTTTTATTGACCCGAAAGGAATTATCCGTACCATCATTTACTACCCTTTGAGCCTGGGTAGAAATTTCGATGAGATTTACCGTGTATTGGTTGCATTGCAAACTGCCGACCAATTTGGCATTGCCACGCCGGCCGATTGGCGACCGGGAGATGATGTGATCGTGCCACCTGCAGGTTCATGTGGTTCAGCAAAAGACAGGATGGATGCGAAAGAAGACGACATGCATTGTTATGACTGGTTCTTCTGCACCAAAAAACTGGACAAGGAAAAAGTGTTGGATGCTGTCTTGAAAAAATAAATCAGGATGATTATTTACCAGCGGCTGCTTGATAGAAATTGAGCAGCCGTTTTTTATGCATAAGAGTCGTAAATTTCATAAATTTACACAATCAATCAAAAGAATCATCATGAAAAAACCCTACAAAAATTGTCAGAGTTGTGGTATGCCACTTAAAAAAGATGAACATGGTGGAGGCACTGAATCAGATGGCTCGATAAATCAAATGTATTGCTCCCACTGTTTTCGAAACGGGACCTTTACTCACCCGGAGATTACCATGCCTGAAATGAAAGCACTGGTAAAGGGAAAACTCAAAGAATTTGGCATCCCGGGATTTATGACAGGCCTTTTTACTAACAACATGCATAAACTGGAGCGTTGGAAAAATTAAATTTATGCCTTCGTTTATAACAATTGAACAACACCTTTTATGAAAAAACTATCCATTCTGATCATCACATTAACTGTGGTGATTACAACAAGTTTTCTCCTTTCTACTGGTTTACAAGCTCAATACTCACTCGACTTCAATGGTGAAGGCGATTATGTGGCTCTTAACGGAACCGACTTCGCACCGCCCTGGAGCGTGGAGGTCATGGTGAATAAAAACCTGACCGACAATTATCAACACCTGCTCACCAGCACCGACGGCAACAGCGGTATCCGGATCGAGCAATGGTGGGGAACCAAGGTAGGGTTTACCCAGGCGGGGGTCGCTGACTGGTATTTTAATTATGTCCTCCCCATCGGCCAATGGGTGCAGCTTTCTATTACCAATGACGGTTCGGTGACCAAACTGTATGTGAACGGCACCTACAATTCGCAGGTAAATGCCTCCATTAATTTTCCGATGAAGTGGATTAGTAAAAACAATGTGGATGCATCACTCAATGCCAAGATCGATGAATTGCGGATATGGGATATTGCACTGGGTGAAGATGTGATTGCACAATATGCCAACCAGCCGGTCGATCCTTCCCATCCAAACTATGATAATCTGCAGCACTATTATAAGTTTGAAGAGGGTTCAGGAAATACATGCTACGACTCAAAAGGCAGCCTCAACGGCACCATCTACGGTGCAGTTTATTATACCGATACCGACCATGATGCAGGGATTGATAAACTGGTGGCGCCCGAAAATACGCCGGATAATTATTCCTCTGAAGAACCCCTGATTGTGCGGGTGAAAAACTACGGATTTGAAGATATCACCGAAAATTTTGATGTGGCTTATACCCTGGGTGGAATCTTGCAGGAAACCATCACCATTGAAGCCGGGACTACACCATTTGGTTCAGGGCAAACCATGGAGATTGAATTTACACCCATCGATCTCAATACCTCCGGTTCCTATGATTTTCAGTTTTTTACTTCGCTGCCCAACGATGAAAATACAAACAACGATACCCTCACCAAAACACTGATGAGTGTGTCGAATGTCCTGGGCAATGTGACCAATTTTGCAGTGGATACCAACACCGTCGAATTCACCTGCGGCACTCCCAAAGTAAGGGTGATCTTTTACAAAGAAGATATGTTTCGCATTTGGCTGGCGCCCACCGGAAATTTTTACAACCCGGCCGGCGACAATATTGTAGTGAGTTATAATTTTCCCATGATCGACATCAACACCTCCGATGAAGGCGATCATTATTTGATCAGCACCGATCAACTTACCTTACGTGCTTATAAAAATCCATTAAGGTTCGAATTGTATGAAAGCGATAACGAAACCATTATCTGGAGCGAATACCAGGGCCTTGATTACGGAACCCGAACCTTTCAGTACCTCGAGCCTCATGATGACGAATATTTTTACGGGGGTGGCATGCAAAACGGCTATTTTTCACATAAAGGGAAAAAGATTAAAATTTCTAAAGAAATATCCAACTGGGACGATGGGGCTGTGCCCAACCCGGTTCCGTTTTATATGAGCACCTATGGATATGGCGCTTTCCGGAATACATTTTCCCCCGGTGAGTACGATTTCAGGGAGGTAACTGCTGTTTCGCACAATGAAAACCGTTTCGACTGTTTTTATTTTTACGGGCCTTCCCTGAAAGAGGTCCTGGATGGTTACACCGAACTAACAGGCAGGCCAACATTGATCCCCCGCTGGGGTCTGGAACTGGGCGACGCCGATTGTTACAATGCCAACGGACAAACAACCCCTGATGTGATCACGGAAGTCGCTGAAAAATACCGTGATTACGATATTCCGGGAGGGTGGATCCTGCCCAACGACGGCTACGGATGCGGGTATACCGAATTGCCTTACGTGGTGGAAGAATTGCATGATCTGGGTTTCTACACAGGATTGTGGACTGAAAACGGTGTCAGCCAGATTGCCTGGGAAGTGGGAACTGCAGGTACGCGTCTTTGCAAACTTGATGTGGCCTGGGTCGGGTCGGGTTACCTGAATGCACTCAACGCCTGCAAGGCTGCTTTTAACGGTATTGAAGAAAATTGCGACAGCCGGGGATATGTGTGGTCTGTTTGTGGTTGGGCTGGAACGCAGCGCTATTCAGCAGTTTGGTCGGGTGATCAATCCGGAAATTTTGAATATATCCGATTTCATATTCCCACTTTCATCGGTTCGGGTTTGTCGGGTTACAGTTATGCCGGTAGCGACCAGGACGGAATCTTTGGAGGAAGCAGCACCTCCTATGCCCGCGATATTCAGTGGAAGACCTTTATCCCGATCAACTATGCCATGTCGGGATGGGCGCAAAGTGATAAACATCCCTGGAATTATGGTACTACGGTTATGGACATTGCCCGTGATTATCTTAAACTGAAGATGCGGCTGACTCCTTATATGTATACCTATTGCAACGCAGCCTATGAAACAGGTGTGCCTCCTGTGAGAGCCATGATCCTTGAATTCCCGGATGATCCGGTCGTTATGGATAAAACCACCCAATACCAGTTTATGAGTGGTGAATGGATGTTGGTGGCACCGGTATACGAAGCAACCAATCACCGCGACAGCATCTATTTTCCCGAAGGGCAATGGATTGATTACTGGGACGGAACGGTGTATCAAGGTGAGCAGTTTCTGAATGAATACCCAGCCGACCTTACCAAATGCCCGGTGTTTATCAGGGAAGGTGCCATTATCCCCATGTATCCTGAGATGCTATATGATGGACAATATCCCAAAGATCCGGTAACTTTTGATGTGTACCCCAGCGGGTCAACAAGTTTTGAACTATATGAAGATGATGGTGTTACTCGCGAACACCGGGAAGGGGCTTTTGCCAAAACGCTGACCACCTGCGAAGCACCGCAGTTCGGGCAAAGTGGTTTAGTTGAGATCAATGTTGGTGAAAGCGTTGGCTACTATGAAGGGAAACCAGCTGACAGATCCTATCGCTTTGAAGTACATTCCCATCTTCAACCGCAAAGTGTTTTATTGGATGGATCACCAATGAACGAATATGCCAGCCTTGAAGAGCTGGAAGCTGCTCCAGATGGATGGTTTTATGATCCGTTTGAAAAAATGGGACTGGTGTATGTAAAAACGCAACCGATCTCACTTGATGATCCATTCACAGTGTCGATGGATTTAATGACTACAACCGGCAAAATAGAGTTTGATCACAGCATCTCCGTATTTCCAAATCCCTCCACCGGAAATGTAAATATTGCTTCAACAGATCAACAAATTCAAAGAATCAGCTTATTTGATTACCAGGGAAGGGATTTGACAGATTCAATACAAATAGAATTACAACAATTTGATGCACACATATTTTTAGGTAATCTCCCCAACGGTGTTTATTTCCTTGAAGTGAAAACTTCAAAAGGAAATGTAAAGGACAAAATCACCTTGTTGCGGTAAACATTCGCAGGCAAGGGTTGTTAAAAGTCTTGATCACGGGGACATTGATTAAATCATTTTTCATAAAACACGCCGATTAATACATGAAATACAGGCACATCTTTTTTGATCTTGACCGAACTTTGTACGATTTCGATGAAAGCACCCGCATGACTTTTTTGGAACTTTATAATAAGTTTAAGCTAAAGGAGCGCGGGGTTGAATCTTTTGACGAGTTCCTGGAAATGTATAAAACCAATAATGTAGCATTGTGGAACCGATACCGAAATGGCGAAATCAGTAAGCGCTTCCTGAATGTGGAACGTTTTCATGTTACCTTACTGCATTTTCGACTCAATGACCGGGCTTTTGCAGGTCGATTTGCTGCAGATTACATCCGGCTGAGTCCTCAAAATGAGGCCCTGTATCCTAACGTTCACGAGATACTCCAGTATCTGAAAGATAAATATACCCTTCACATTATCACCAATGGATTTGAAGAAGTTCAGGGGGTGAAAATGAAATCCAATAACCTTGATGGATATTTTGCAACCGTGACCACTTCAGAAGAAGCAGGAGCGAAAAAGCCCAACCCGAAAATATTTCACTATGCTATGAAAAAAGCAGGCGCAAAACCTGGTGAAAGCATCATGATCGGAGATGATTATGAAGTGGATATTTTAGGTGCCCGTGATGTCGGGCTCGATCAGATTCTATTCGAATCCAATGGTTCTTTTGAAAATGCGGAATGTACTCACCAAATAAAAGACCTATTAGAAATAAAGTCTATTTTATAAGCCCATTATATTGAAGCCCCGACTTTTGCATCTTCTCTATTTTTTTTATTTTTACGGGCTCAAGCTGCAAAATTCCAAACCTATGCGGTCTATCCTATTTGTTTTTATTATCCAGATTTTATGGAGTAGCCTACTTGTTGGACAGTCAAAAATCGACAGTTTAATAATGGCAGGGCGCGACCTGGAACGTATCGACAAGGTTAAAAACCTGATCAACATTTCTCGTCAGTATTTTATTCAGGAAGATACGGCAGGAATCCGCTATGCTTTAGAAGCCATTGACCTTTCAAGAGAAATCGATTATCATCCGGGTGTTGGAATGGCCACACTTTTCCTGGCTTTGAACACAGAGTTTGTGGATACTGCTCAGGCCATCAAATATTTTATGTTATCCTCCGATACCCTGCTCGCTTTAAATCATGATTGGGCTGGCTATGGATATGAAAATGCAGCACGGATTTACCAGGGCCGCGCCTGGTACCCCGAAGCACTTGATGCTGCACTTAAAGCACTAAGAACCTATGAAATCGTTGGAGATAGTGTTCAGTATGCCAAAACGGCCTCGGCCATTGGTTATATTAATGATTTGATGCAAAATTACCGGGAGAGCGTCCGCTGGCAGAAAAAAGCGTTGACCTGGCTGAAGCCGGGTGAAGCCCCGGACGTTATTGGATTGATCCTCGGCCGCATAGATATTGCTTACGATGAGCTTAAAATATATGACAGCGCTCATTTTTACAATGACCGGGCGATCCAGATTTTCGATGAAATTGAGGATTATTATTACCTGTCACAATGGTATTCAAACAAGGCCAATACATACATGAAACAGGGGGAAATGAGTAAAGCCGAGGAGTATTTGAAGCAGGCCCTTCAATTTTCTAAAATGGAAACGGAATTGAGCATTATTTATATCAACCTTGGAAAGGTATACCTGGAAACAAATCGATATCAGCAAGCACGCAAAATGATCGATTCTGCCATATACAGATCAAAAATACATGGGGAACAGGGTCATTTAAGTGAGGCCTATTTCAGGAAGTATGAGTTGTATAAAAAACTTGACAATGATAAACTGGCCCTTGATAATTACATCCTTTACAGTAACCTTAAAGATTCTTTATTGAATGAGAAAAAATCAGAACAGGTTGCAGATATGAGGGTTCGGTATGAAACCGAACAAAAGGAGAAACAATTGCTGGCCGAGCGTGCTGAGAAAGAGCGATTGGCCAAAGAAAAAGCGCTGGCAGACATCCGTCTTTACAATCGCAATAAATGGATCGTTGGGATCTCCAGCATTAGTCTCATTATCATTTTATCAGCCTTAGCGTTCGGCCAGAAAAAGCAAAGAAAAATTCAGGCTGAAAAGGATGCCGCCATCATCATGGAACGCGAAAAGGGAATTAAGGCAGTGTTTGATGCACAGGAAGAGGAACGGCAACGAATAGCCAAAGACCTGCACGATGGGATGGGACAGCAGATTAGTGCTGTAAAAATACATTTGCAGGGATTGAAAAAAGTGGTCTTGGAAAAAGTCCCCGGCCAGAAAAATGAGTTTGACAATATTGTCGATATGGTTTCGGAAACGGGAAGCGATATCCGAACTATTTCTCATCAAATGATGCCACGGGCACTTACTGAACTTGGTTTGGTAGCAGCCTTTGAGGATATGCTTGAGAAAAGTTTTAAATACCACAAAATAGAACATAGCTTTGAACACCACGGTATGGAGGAACGTTTTGCTGAACATATTGAAATAGGACTTTACCGAATTGCACAGGAATTGGTCAACAATATCATTAAGCATTCAGGAGCCGGTAAAGTAGATGTTCAATTGATGAAAACCGCCCATCACTGTGTGCTAATTGTTGAAGATGACGGAAAGGGAATAAGTAGTGTCGATCCAAAGGATGGTATAGGGATGATGAATATTAATACCAGATTGCGCACCTTGAATGGTGAAATGGATATGGAATCTGATAATGGTAAAGGAACCACGGCCACCATCCGGATAGCTTTAACCTGATAAGTATGGAAAAAAATGCCTATAAATTGATTCTTGCCGACGATCATGATATTCTTCTTGACAGTTTGGAAGGATTGCTTAAAAGCGAGGAAGATTTGAATGTGATCGGAAAAGTTAATTCTGGAGAAGAACTTATTGAACGTGTGAAAATGTCAGTACCTGATCTTTGTATCATGGATATGGACATGCCCGGGATGAATGGGATGGTGGCCTCTGAAAAATTACTGTCTGATTATCCGGAGATCAAAATTTTGATCCTGAGCATGCATAGCGAAACAAGCCTCATTAAAAATATGGTGAAGTTGGGAATCAAAGGCTATCTTACTAAAACCTGTGACCGGGATGAGTTCTTTTTTGCCATCCGGCAGATATTGAAAGGAAAACCCTATTTTTCCAATGAAATACTGGAGTCGGTGGCCAAAAAAGAAGAGCAGCCGGCAGATGCGAGTGACCTGGCTAAAATAGGATTGCTCAGCAGCCGGGAACGGGAAATTGTAAAACTGGTATGTGATGGTCTTTCCAACAAACAGATCGGTGAAAAACTTTTCCTGAGCCATAAAACAGTTGATAATCATCGGACCAGTATCATGCGCAAACTGGAGGTTCATAATGTGGTGGAACTGATCCGGTTTTGTATTAAAAACGGGTTGGTCGATTAGTGCACCCGAAGCTGGTGACGGTAGTAAAAGGATAAAAAAAACCGCCCTTCAGGTTATGAAAGGCGGTACCTAACTGGTTTCGGAGGTTACCCTACTCCTTTGATTTCAGCAGAAGAATTTCATTGGCCACCACTTCGGTGATGTAATGCTTGTTGCCTTCTTTGTCATCCCATGAGCGGGTTGTCAGTTTTCCTTCAAGGGCTACCTCGCTGCCTTTTTTCAGGAGCTTTTCAACGATTTTGGCGGCGCCGTTCCAGGCTATGATATTGTGCCATTGCGTTTCGGTGATCTTTTCGCCTTTGTCATTTTTGTAATATTCTGAAGTTGCCATGGAAAAGCGAGCTTTGGTTTTACCACCGTCAAATTCTTTGATTTCAGGATCATTTCCGAGGTTTCCGATGAGTTGTACTCTGTTTTTTAGTGCGTTCATAATTGTAAGATTTAAAGATTAATTATTAATTAGTTATTTATGAGTTCGAAGTTTGAAGTTCGATGTTTGATGCCGAATTATAGGCTTCGGACTTCGGCTTCCGCTCTTTGAATTTATACCCTTTGTGATTGGAAGATTTAATATATTTGATGAGTCCATTTATCATTTTGCTGATTTCACTTGCTGAATTAAAAAGTTCTTCCTGTTCATTTTGCTGAATAAGACCATGGTCAAATGCGCGATAAAGTTGAGATCTTAGCTCAGCCGTTGAGCCTTTGGCAATTGCCAGAAATTGAATAAATTCTTTATTTCCCCCGCGCTCAAATCCTTCTGCTATATTGTCCATAATTGATCCTGCTGATTTATTTATTTGCCATGCCAGTGCATGGGCACTTTTAAATAATTTATTGGTAGTAATCAGAAAGATTTTTCTTGAAAGTTCCCGGCTTTTTGCCCAGGCGTTGATGTCTTCAAATTTTTCAAATGATGCCATTTTATTTTTTGTTTTTTCATCGAACTTCAAACTTCAAACTTCAAACTTCGAACTTCGATTGATTTGTTGATGAAGCAAAATTATATCAGCCGGTTTCCCCGATTCGGTTAATAATTAATTGTATTCGTTTAACATTCGTTTGTAGTCGGGTGTAACCGAGTAAAAACTATTAAGTGATTTATAATGAGGAACTAAATTTTGCTTTTAAACAGCAAAATTAATTGCGTAAATTTGTGATATTACAAGTTGTGCCTCATATTAAAGAGACCAAGGAACAATGAAAAATAAACTATACATATTATTTCTAATAGTGATTTTGCAATCCTGTTTGAATCTAACAGACCCAGAACATCAAGCAGAGTATATTGAAAGTTATAGGTCATTTGACAAAGATTTGGTTGACCACTTCCCTTTAAAAGTACCCAATAACTGGACTCACGTATCTTATGGCACACCAGATTATATTAATGAATGGAGTAGTACTACAGGACTTGAATTAAAAATCCGAATAACTTCGAAAGACAAATTTGAGAAACTTAAAGAACAACTTACAGAAAATGTAAGTGTATTAAAGAACTCGTCAGATAGTTGTTTACTGATTGTTGATTCTGAGGAAAATTCGAGGTTAATAAAATGTGAGAGTTTTTATCCAATACCACAAGAAACAATATTTGAATACAATGACCGAAATGAAGAATGGGTTAAAGTTGAAAATTGTGAGATAGCAATATTGGACTATAATCTTGGTAAATTCATTGAATCAGAATATTTAACAGTAAAAGAAAATCTCCCAGCAAAATGGAGAAATGGATATTCTAAAGGATATGCTTTCAATAATAGTGAACAGACAATAATGTATTGGTTAATCATTTGGTAAAATTTAACAATATGAACATAAAAAATCTACTGACTAAGTATTCAATATTGCTATTGATTTATATTGGATTAATTCGTTTTGTAAAACCTTATGGATTGCAATTATATTACACGCTTCATTCTCAGCCAGACATGATGCCTGAAGATGTAAGAACGATTCAATCTGCTTTTATTACGATAACATTCTTGTTGAATCTTATTCTTTCGATTTTCATTATTGTAGATTCAAAACAAAAAAGGACTATTGACTGGTTAATAGTAATAATTACACTCTTTAGTGCAGAAACAGGGATTGCATTATTCTTAATATGGCAGATATACAAGGAATTGAATAAAAAATACGAGGCACAACAAAAAATATAATGCATTTGGCAGATAGTGCTAAAAATGAAGATGATAGCATTTAAGAAACATAGTAGTAACTTGAAAATTTGGAGCGTTTAAATGCCAAACGCACCATATTAAAACCGTTGGCACCCATTAAAAAACGATAAAGCAGTTATAAAAGCATTGATTAAATGAATAGACTCATAAGACTGTTAATTATTATAATTCTAATTTTATTAATGCTTGTAGTGGGTATCTTAACTTTTGGATTAATTTGGTCAGAGTTTATAGTTGAAGCTGATTTTGAAACTTCAGGAACAGGGTTTAATAAGACGATAATTTGGATGTTTTTAATTTTTTCAACTCTACTTTCAACTCTCATTGAGAATATTAACTCATTAATTAAGCACAGTAAGACAAGCACAAGTAAAGGGAAATATTATGATATATCAGATTTCGAGTTTGTTTATACAATTAAAATGGATTTCTGGAGAGTATTTAAAATTTCTTTTTGCAATACATTTCGAGAACCAATTTTCTTCCTTTTCACAGGGATTTTTGTTCTGCCGCTTTTTCAAGACAAAGAGTTTATAGATCCATTTAATTTTACTAATATTTTAATTATGATTATGGCAATTGGACTAGGAATGATTATTCTAAGCTTTTTACATTCAGTCTTCAATTACATTTTAACCTATGGCTCAGGAAAAGAACTAAATTTAACCATTTCTCAATTGGGATTGTTTTTTAAAGACAAAAAAGGGACACGACATTTGGCTTGGTCAAAAATTAAAAAGATTCAAGAATCTGATTTATTTATAATTTTTAAAGTAAATAGATTTTATCGATTATATATTCTTAAGGATTTAATTGATAAGACTGATTTGGGAAAAATACGTAAGAACCTGACATGAAAAATAACGGTGCCAACTTAGGATAAATATACGTGATGCGGGGCGCTTTGATAAATTTGAACATTATAGGTTTTAATAAATAATGTAGCGGTTTGATAGTGAAGAGCCTTAAAACCCCGCACTATACATGTTCGAGACTGTGAATTTCAATATTTATTATGTCATAATATATCAATTATGCCTTACAACGAATTTCTTGCCGACCGAATAAAAAGATTGCTACTTGAGCAAAAAGTATTTTTTGAAGCCAAAAAAATGATGGGCGGACTTGCTTTTATGGTGAACGATAAAATGTGCGTGGGAGTGATCAAAGACGAACTCATGGTGCGCATCGATCCTGAAATATATGAAGCTTCTTTGCAAAAGCCCGGTTGCCATATCATGGATTTCACCGGCCGACCAATGAAAGGTTTTGTGATGGTTAATGCCGAAGGTATCGATATGGACGATGACCTGGCTTACTGGATAGGCCTTGCGCTTCATTTTAATCCCAAAGCGAAATCCAGTAAATCCAAAAAGAAAAGTTAATCGGGCTAAACAGCGCAGCGTTCGATTTGTTATCTATATAAACTTTCCGATATGCAAAAAAAGAGCATTATTCAAATTAAAAAGCTTGGCTTTACCTGGGAAACACAAAATCCCTTTCTTTTTTGTGTCCATCACGATGATAAGTTTCCCAAAGGTAATGACGAACTGGGACCTGCCGTTTCACTGTCCGGACGTAATATTGGAAACGACTTTACGCCCAAAGATGGTTGGCGCATGTACCATGGCGACAGAGTGCCGGGATTTCCAAAACATCCACATCGGGGTTTTGAAACAGTGACCATTGTACTGAATGGATTCATTGATCATGCCGATTCATCCGGTGGTGCAGGCCGGTATGGCAATGGCGATGTACAATGGATGACTGCCGGAAAAGGCCTTCAGCACAGCGAGATGTTCCCGCTTCTTAATAAAAATGAAGACAATCCTCTGGAACTCTTCCAGGTTTGGCTGAACCTCCCCAGGGAGAAAAAGTTTGTTGAACCGCATTACAAAATGCTCTGGGCAGAAGAGATTCCTCATTATATCACAAAAGATGATAAGGGAAAAGTGACAGATGTAATAATTATAGCAGGCGAATTAAATGGGATGAAGCCACCCACGCCCGCCCCGGATTCATGGGCTGCTGATCCTGAAAATGAAGTGGCCATCTGGCGGATAAAAATGGAAGCAGGGGCCATTTGGACCATGCCGGAAGCCTCAATTGGGACCGATCGCAGCCTGTTTTTTTTCAAAGGTGAAAATATACAAATTGATGGAGAAAAGGTCGATTCTTATCATGCTGTTGAACTCTATCCCAATCAAGCTCCTGTAATCAAAAATGGTCCGGCTGAAAGTCATATGTTGCTCTTGCAAGGAAAACCCATCCGGGAACCGGTGGTGCAGTATGGTCCCTTCGTGATGAATTCACAGGCCGAGATCCAGCAAGCCTTTATCGATTATCAACAAACCCAATTTGGTCAATGGCCCTGGTCTCGTTCCGACCAGGTATTTGAGCGATCAAAAGGCCGGTTTGCTAAGTTTGCCGATGGAATGGAGGTGACAAAATGAATGCTTCAAAAACCACCCTGCTAATTGGCTTCATATTATTTAGTTTTGCTGCAAATGCACAAAAAGACAACTTTAAAATTGATTCAACCATGAAAACACCCATGTTAGGCCTGCGCACCTGCATCTATATTGTTCCCGATCTCAATGAAGCCAAAGAGTGGTATTCCAAAGCCTTTGGCGTCAAGCCTTATTTTGATGAACCCTTTTATGCTGGCTTTAACATTGGTGGTTATGAACTGGGTCTCCTTCCCGAAGAAGGTGAACCCCGACCCAAATCAGATAATGTGGTTACCTATTGGGGCGTTGAAGATATACTTACAGTATACAAACACCTGATTGATATTGGAGCATCCGCTCACGAAGAACCACACAGTGTAGGCGAGCCATTGATGGTAGCCTCCGTTCATGACCCCTGGGACAATGTAATCGGGATCATTTATAATCCCGTATTTAAGTTACCTGAATAATCTTTTACCTTGTTTTCACATGTCGGATGTCGATCATTACATATACAGTTATGATGGAAAACAACGGGAATTGCTTTTGTATTTGCACCGGTATTTTACCGAAGAGCTGAACTTGTATTGTAAGATGCGTTATAAAATTCCGTTTTATGATGGCAAAAGTTGGATTTGTTATGTGAATGCCTTAAAAAACGGTGAGGTTGAGCTGGCATTTACCCGCGGGAATGAACTCTCCAACGATCAGGGCCTGTTACTGGAAAAAGGCCGCAAACAAGTCCGTAGTTTAATATTTGACAAATTGGAAAACCTCCCCTTTCAAGTATTGAATGAGATCATGCAGGAAGCGATTTTACTGGATCAGATCAAACCATATTCTTTTAAAGGATTCCAAAGCCAAAGGGAGCCCTGATCAGTAAAAATACCATCAAAAAGGAGGCGGTAAAAATGAATTGGTGATGTTTTCGATTCACAATATTACCTTTGCCCAAAATAAAAGCAGCACCATTGTTTAAAACCGATGTAAAATACCTGGATATCTGGAAGATCGCTTATCCAATCATTTTGGGCAGTATTGCACAAAACCTGCTCAATATAACGGACACAGCTTTCCTGGGCAGGGTAGGGGAGATTGAATTGGGAGCCGGAGCGATCGGTGGTGTTTATTATTTTGCCATTATCATGTTGGGTTGGGGTTTCGGTATTGGTACGCAGATTATTGTTGCCCGCCGAAACGGGGAGGAAGATTTCCCGGCCATAGGTCGCACCATCCACCATGGATTGTATTTTCTGGTGCCACTGGCGATCCTCACCTTTTCATTGATGAAGTTCCTGTCGGATGATTTTTTATTTGTTATTATGGAATCGGATGCAGTAAGGCAGGCCACCTCCGAATACCTTGGCTGGCGTTCTTTTGGGGTCTTTTTTGCATTCATCAACTTTCTATTCAGGGCGTTTTATGTTGGCCTCGGAAAAACCAAAGTGATCACTTATTCAACTACCCTTTTGGCCATTGTTAATGTCATACTTGATTATTTGCTGATCTTCGGGAACTTTGGTTTTCCTGAAATGGGTATCGGAGGGGCTGCACTTGCATCCGTTATTGCAGAGTTTTCGGCCTTGCTGTTTTTTTTGTTTTATACCCGGTTCATCTTCACCACAAAACCGTATCGTCTTTTTCATTTAAGTCGGTTCAACAGTAAACTCTATGTCCGGATCATCAAGGTATCCCTTCCTGTGATGGGTCAAAACTTTCTTTCACTGGCCACCTGGCTGGTATTTTTCCTCCTGGTGGAGAAAATGGGTGAACGTCAACTGGCCATTTCTAACATCACCCGCAGTTTCTACTTCGTATTGATGATGCCCATGTGGGGTTTTGCCTCAGCAACCAATACCCTCGTTAGTTTTCTGATTGGTGCTAAACGGGAGCATGAAGTTATGTCGCTCGTTAATAAAGTTATGGTGCTTTGTCTGAGTGGTGTTGGGGCGATGGTCATATTTGGTTCAATTTTCCCGCATGAAGCTGTAAGGATCTACACAAATGACCAAACACTGGTGGAAGCCACGATACCGGTAGTTTATATTGTAAATGTGGCGGCCCTGATGCTTTCTGCTACCTTTATTTTCTTTAATGCAGTATCCGGAACGGGTAAAACACAAACATCTTTTCTCATTGAGGTGATCACCCTGACCATTTATCTCAGTTATATCTGGTTTATCATTGTGGTTTACCAGGGGAGCATTTCCACTGTGTGGACTTCGGAATGGGTGTATGCGTTGCTATTGGGTTCAATGTCATTTTTCTATCTGAGATCGGGGAAGTGGCGGGGGAGCGTGGTGTAGGAGCCTTGTAATTCCCAGAATAAAGTTTCCTGATTTTTTAATGTTGCACTAGCCCTCAGTTACCAGGTGTGCATTCATTACATGTATCGCTCAATGGAACATGATTGATATTAATATTTCCTGTAGATATACTGAAAGTATAATCGGGCTCATAATATTTTGCAACAAGCATTTGAATGTGGTTTATCTCAGACTTGAAATCTTGGTTCTGCTAAGGCAAAAAGCAAATTCCTGTATCAAATGAACTTCATTCCCCTGGAATATTTTCTCAACCTTCAGCATGTTTAAAGATTCAGCGAATTACGATCTATTTTTTATGATGGGGTGGGCATAACCATTGACTTTATTGCTCTTCATGCAGCCAGAAGTAATTATTCACCTATCGTTAAAAATTTTAATCGCAGAATAATTGCTAATTATATGTTAAATAAAAAACATTAAGATCCACCAGGTGTTACTTTTGCATCAATAATTAGCTGCAATCAAGAGCTTTCAGGTTGGCATTCAGCAACCAGTATTTATTTTAACATTGATTTTACTAGTAAACCAGGGGTATTATAAACCAGACGCATCTGTATTGCATTAAATATAGCACCTACACATAAATGCCAAAATTAATTATTCAATCTAACAACACTCAACAACACTATGATGAAATCTACATTTACCCTATGGATGATTCTTTTGTTTTTGGTTTACGTTGCTCCTGCACAGGAAGTCAGGGTATGGCCAAAAGCATCTATCACCCTTGAGCCTGGCGCTTCGCTGGATATTTCAGCAGGCAACCTGGTTCTAAAATCCGATGCTTCGGGAGATGCATCGTTGATCGACTATGGTAACATTACCTACAGTGGTGGTGGAGAGGCCAAGGTAGAAAGATACCTGACTGAAGGAAACTGGCATCTAATTTCTTCGCCGGTAACCAATGCGCAATCGGGGCTATTTCTGGGCGACTACCTTCAAACTCATGCTGAAGCCAGCAACGGCTGGACAGACATAGCTTCCGAAACCTACAACCTTGAATTGATGCAGGGCTATGCCCTTTGGTCTGTGGAAGCAAGTCCCACTACAGAGGTTTTTACAGGAACCACCAATACCGGAAACTTCAACAAGGCTTTCACACAAAATGGTGATGGCTGGAACCTGGTGGGAAATCCCTTTCCGTCGGCACTCGACTGGGACGCAGTGACGATTCCTCCACAACTGAATGGTGCAATCTGGTTGTTTGATCCAACCATTGGCGCCAATGGTGACTATTTATACTATATCAATGGCGGTGGAGCAGCCAATACTACCACACAATATATCCCGTCAAGCCAGGCTTTTTTTGTAAGAGCCACCGGGGGTTCGGGAACCCTAACGCTGGACAACAGCGACCGGGTGCACAGTGATCAGCCATTTTATAAAAGTACCGACAAGGATTTGCTGGTGCTGAAAGTATCGGGAAATAATGTAACCACACAATCTGCGATTCGCTTTAACGAAAATGCCACACAGCATGCTGACAGGCTTTTTGATGTTTACAAGATTATTTCGGATAAGCCGGACGTACCCAACCTGTTCACCAGGATAGGTAACGAAACCATGGCCATCAATACGCTTCCATCCATCGAAGGAAACGAAATTGTGCCCGTATGGTTCAGGGCCGGAATGAATGGACAATACACCATTTCAGCAACCCAAATGGAAACCTTTGACGGGCAGGTACCTGTTTTTATTGAAGATATCGAAACCGGAACGATCCAGAATCTTCGTACTGATCCAAAATTTGTATTTGATTACAAATCGGGGAAAGACCATGGTTTCCTGATCTATTTTACAGATCCCGGATCCGGCAATCAAATGCACAGCAATGTGAGCGTTTTTGCCAACAATGGCATGCTAAATATCAATTTCCCAGTCACAGAAATGGCCAATGTTGATTTCAGTGCGCAAATCATGGTGTTTGAAGTTACCGGTAGGTTGGTTTATCAAAACAGCACGCGGGAAATCAATAATCAAATTCAGCTGAACGGAAGCAATACCATTTACCTGGTGAGCATCATCAAAGACAATGAGGTGGAAAACACCAAGGTATTTTTAAAATAACAAAACCATAATACAATGAAGAAAATAATAATTAAAGCTTCTGCCATCGTTGCCATGATGCTGTTATCCTCCGGACTTTTCGCACAAAACCCACCCCATCCCAATGGCGGCAACGATCCCGGTTCGGGGAATACACCGGTGGGTGGTGGAGCTCCAATCGATGGTGGATTAACCATCATGTTGATACTGGGCGCAGCATACGGAAGTAAAAAACTTATAAAGCTTAATAATCAAGAAAACATCTAACAAATTAAAATCAAATAAAATGAAAACATATACAATTACAATCCTTTTCTCATTGCTAATGTCAGTTTCAGTGCTGGCACAATATGACGATGCAACCAGCAACTTAAAACCCGGAAGTCTTACCCAAACCAACAAAGGCGTTGATGAATATCTCATATCTGATGACCTGGTCGTTCAGGGCAGTATTGGCCTTGGCCTTGACATGCCTTCAGGGTATGGTTTCGGATTCAGCACCATTGCTATGAGAGAAAATAATCTCCGGATCTTTTTCGATGATACGAGTACCCCCGGTGGAGGTTTTCCCGATAATGACTGGCAGCTTACAGCCAACGGTAGCAATGGTGGTGATGATAATTATTTCGGAATAGACGATATAACCAACAACACTTCTCCGTTCAGGGTTCAGTCTGGCGTAAGAAATAATGCGCTATTTGTTAGAAGGGGAGCCGGTTTAACCAGCAATGGTTTCGTTGGTTTTGGAACGAATAACCCGGTTCGTACATTGCACATGGTTTATGGAGATACCCCTGGTATCAGGCTGGATCAGGATGGTAGCATGGGCTATCCTTCACAGGTGTGGGATGTATATGGTAATGAAGCCAATTTTATGATCTCCGATATAACCAATGGAAGTGCTTATTGTTTCAGGATACAACCGGGAACCCCTACAAACACATTAACTCTGAGAAGTGGTGGTAAAGTGGGTATCGGGACATGGAGCCCGGAACATACCCTTGAAGTGGCAGGTGATGCACAGGTAAACAGCTATTTTTATTTTGGCGATGAAAGCACCGATGGAAACTGGAGAGTAAGTGTCGTTGCAGGTAAACTTACCTTCGAAAAACGTGAAGGTGGTGTATGGAATACCAAGATGGAAATGGAATAGAGGATAGTAACTCGAAATAGATGAGAGCGGCAAAATTTATTTTGCCGCTCTCATCTATTTTAAATCTTAAACCATCGCCCCAGGTGATGGTAATGTTTTATGGAGGCAGGATGATCAGGTTCATACTGCCAACTTAAAATCTTTGATTTCCTAAACCATTGCCACCCTTTTATTACTTTTGCTATTACCAGATATTCATCAAATAATTTAATTCAAAGGCAAATTTATCATGAAAAAAGATGTTCAATGTGGCACTTCGGGTGCGGTATATGGTCTTGGATTTATAGGATCAGCTGTTTTTTTTATTTCACATGCCAGCGGTTTTTGGATGGGCGTGGTTGGCTTTCTTAAAGCAATAGTTTGGCCTGCCTTCCTGGTGTATGAAGCCTTTTTAAAATTGATCGTTGGATAAATTGTTGTTCGCTGATGAACCAGGAATTGGATAGCGTGTTTTATTCAAGACCCCTTATTTATTATTGAATGACACACAACTCCATTGACGAGGTGATCCTGAAGCTGGATGAGATCATCGCAACATCCCTTCAACAACAAAGTTATTTGGGCATATTTGCCTGGGTATACAAACGAACCACTGAACAGATCAGAACGGAGATTGAACAGGGAACCTTTGAGGACAATCCTCGTCTCGAACAATTTGATGTACTTTTTGCAAACTATTACCTGGATGCCTTACAAAAATACATCAGGGGCGAAACGGTAAGTAAATCCTGGGAGATCGCTTTTGATTCAAAGGATGAAAAACTCACCATCATCCAGCACCTGCTTATGGGGATGAATGCCCATATCAACCTTGATCTGGCAGTGGCAGCGGCTAAATTTATGGAAGGGAAACCTATTGCTGATCTTGAACATGATTTTAATAAGGTTAATGATATTCTTGCCGGACTGTTGAATGAAATGCAATCTAAAATTGCACGGGCCTCCATCCTGATGTTTTTACTTGATTGGATTGGAAAGCGTTCAGATGAAAAGATCATCAACTTCAGCATGGTGCAGGCAAGGACGCAATCATGGCGGGTGGCCAATGAATTATGGTCCCTCCGGGGAGCTGACCGGGAGGATCGGATAAAGCAGGTTGACCCTTCGATTTATAAGCTGGGTCAGTTTATCAAAAATCCACCCTCCCGTTTTTTGAAAATGATCCTCAGAATGATCAGTTGGTTTGAAGTGAAACAAGCCGACAGGATCATTCAACTGCTCAGGTCTTAATCCACAGTCGATGGATTCAGAAGTATAATTTTAGCTATATTGGATGCACCTTTTGCTGGGTTACTTTAATATTCCCTATCTTTGTGAAAGTTGTAACAGCAAGAAACTTTTATAAAATCAATTCAATCAAAAAAGTAAACTGGGCAACTGCATGATGGATTATCCTTCGGAGGCAACCTGGCCCCGGTAAAAAGCCTGTTCAGGTTTTATATCAGCTATTTCACTTACGAGGCATATTTCCTTCCTGGAATTTTAGCAATTTGAAACAGAGTAAAATGAAAATAGTATTGATTTCCCCGGCCATTGACGCTGAAAAAAGAACCAACAAGGGGCTTATGATGCCCCAACTTTCCCTTTATATCCTGGAAGGATTGACCCCCCCAGAACATGATGTAACCATTGTTGAAGAGGAAATAGCGGATATTGATTTGGATATGGAATGCGACCTGATAGGGATCAGTTGTATGACAGCCAATGCACCCCGGGCTTATGAATTGAGTGATGAATTCAGAAAAAGAGGTAAGAAAGTAGTGCTGGGCGGTGTTCATCCTACCATTTTGCCTGATGAAGCTATGATGCATGCTGACAGTGTCGTCATTGGTGAAGCCGAAGGTGTATGGGATAATGTCCTCAAAGATCTTCAAAATGGTGGCCTAAAAAGGACTTATCATAATCCGGTTCCGGATCTTGAAAAATATGTTCCAAAAGATTTCAAAAAGATCCTTCGCAAGCGCTTATTTAATTTGATTCCCATCATGACAAGCAGAGGATGCCCATACAACTGCGATTTCTGCTGTGTTACCAATTTGTTTGGTAAAAAGATCCGGCATGTTCCGGTTGAAAATGTGGTGCGGGATATCAGGGAGTCCGGTGCCAAAAACTTTATGTTTCTTGATGATAATATCATTGGTCATCCGCGCTATGCCAAAGAACTATTTCGGGCCATCAAACCGCTGAATATAAAATGGGTGGGACAGGCATCTATTTCACTTTTGGTCAATGATGATGAACTTATTCAATTGGCGGCTGATAGTGGCTGTAAGGCTTTGTTCCTTGGAATTGAAACGGTTTCAGAAGATCAAATGCAGACCATGCGAAAAGCCATCAAAGAGATCGGTAATTTAGAGCGCGCGCTTAAAAAGATCAAAAAAATGGGTATCCTTATCCATGCCTCCATCGTTTTTGGTTTTGATAATGATAAAAAAGAAACTTTCCGTGAAACGGTAAAATTCCTGATTAAAAATAAGGTCAGTACGGTTTCATTCAATGTGTTGACCCCCTATCCGGGTACCAAGGTTTATGATGATTTGAAATCCTGTAATCGTTTGACAACAGACGATTGGCGCTATTATGATCACAATACCGTAGTATTTCAGCCTCAAAACATGACTCCCTATGAGTTGCAAATAAGCAAGGTAAAAGCCCGTAAAAAGTTTTACAGTCTGGGTTCGGTTTTAAAAAGGCTTTCCGGAAATATGTACAGTCCCTTAATTTATGCGGCCACCAATTATGGCCACATGAAACAAGTCAAAGTTGAAGCCAGGCGCGTTGAGCAGCTTAAAGAAAAATTGTTTTAAGGTGTGATTGTCTTCAGTCTTGTGTAATGTAACAGTGAAGCTGTAATCTGAGTTTATTAGTGCTGACAGCTTTTCCCTGGAAGATGTGTCAGATCTCCTTTGAAAAACAGCTGGATGGCTTTTTCTGCTTCAGATTCATCGGTAATGTAAATTTCTTTCCCATGCTCTTCAAAATCATCGAGCAAACGTCGACCCATGCCTCTTGAAATAACAACTTTGCAATCCTTGAGTGCACTCAAAATCCCGTCATGGCTGTGCTGATGACCATGTTCATGGTGATGCTCATCTCCATTACCCTGATGATGGTGTGTAAACGTGTTCAGTTTATATTCCGTGGATGCGATCTTATCATCAATGCAATCAAAGATCAGAAATCCGCGGGTGCGTCCAAAATGCTGGGCGATATGTTTTCCGTCGTCTGAGGCTACTGCTATTTTCATAGTAGATAATTATTCAATTGAAATAAATCACATTAATAAAAACACTTTGCAATAATAAATAAATATTACACATCGATGTGAGTTAAATTTGTTTTTGTTGAGTAAAAGAATTGATACCGGTGATCCTTTTTTAAGGGTTTTTTTAGTGAGTTGTTTTTTGCGAAAATGAAACTGACCAAATGGGAATAAATGTCGGGGAGTTGAAGAATGCAGGTGTAAATTGTTCAAACTCTTTGTGGATCAAATATTTTAAATGACAATGTGCTCCTGGACTTTCAGGATCTAGCCCGAACCTCAGGCATGGTGTTCCTGGATATACTCAAAAGCATCGCAGTTGATGATACGGCTTTCGGGAAAAAGTCTTTTTAATCGCTTTATTTTCGAACTCTTGTCCGGCTCTCTGATAACAATATCCCTGATCTTGGATTTGAATTTTAGAAAGAAAAATAAGTTATCCATGTCGGTTTGTGGAAATCCGTAACCGATAAAATTGATTTCATCAGTCTCTTCCAAACAACGTCGTGCAATATTCCAAAGTACATTGTACAGAGATCCTACAAAGAATTCAGATTTGGCAAATGCCATCGGGATGTATACCGGAATATCCTTAAGGTGGATCAGGTACCTGGAAGGATCTTCTTCTTCCATGCGATAAACATTGCTCAGATCATTGCGATCAGCCCCCGGAGCGGTAAACCAATTAAGCGATCCGTGAAGTTTGAGGTATTCAAACATCAGTTTGTTATGATGTGTTTCACCGGAATGGCTATCAGAAAGATACTGGTTCAGCCGGATAATATAATCAAAGGCCCAGTTGTGCTCAACCTGCTGCAATAACAATCGCTCAAGTAGCAGATCATAATTAAAAGTAATGAATAGCGACAGGTTGTCGGAGGGATTTGTTCCGTAAATGGAGGAGCGCTCAGCAAAAAAACGGGACAAAGGAACCCTTTTTTCAGGATCAACCTCAGGCGCATGTGCCTCTATGCGTTCAAAGATCCATCGCAATAGTTGGTGACGGAGAATGTCGTAGTAAATCTTCTCTTCCGTATTATAAAACAATCCTTTTGATAAAATAACCGATGAAATATTTTCAATGGTGGTGATTTCATCAAGTTGGTTGGCCAGGCTCAGGGTTTCTTTGATAAAGCCAGTCAGCTCATAAAAATTTTTTTTATCATTGATGTTCAACAGATCTATGGTCAGTTCCTTTAGCGTGGGCATGGTAGACGAAACCGATTTGGAAAACCCTGAACCAAGAATAAATACCCGTCTGTATTTTTGTGCGATCATAAAAAAATCTTTTCCTGTTTCCACTGGTGAAATTAGGAAAAGATGAAATAGGTTGGGCATTAAGTTACCAACATTCCCAAGGCTTGGAATTGTCTTTTTAGTATTTGATCAATTTTTCACGGATTGCGGTTTGATCGGTTTCAATGATCAAAAAATAGAGTCCATGGGGTAGGTTCTCCACGTTAATTTTCATCTTCTCGTGTTCATTCACTTTTATGTTTTTTATTTCCACTTCTTTCATATCAATGATCCGAATAGAATGAACTGCAGCATGCTCCAAAGAAACTGTGATATGATTCGTAGCAGGATTCGGGTAAATTCTGAGGTTCTCATTTTCTTTTTTGGAGGATATTTCGGTGAGCGGATAATTCAATTTCAGGCCATCAATGTACAATTTGCTTCCCGGTCCAAAGGGATCGGTGAGAATGGTTATATTCATGGTGTCAGGGTCTTCAGATGAGAAAAAGGTGATGGGTGCCTGGAATAAACTATAGCTGCCGATCGAATCTGTAGTAGACCAAAAGCCTGAACCAATGGTTGATCCATTCTTTAAAAACTCAATGTATAGCATCACCTCATCTCCTTGTGAGGGATGTTTGACATAACCACTTAATGACAGGGGTCTTGCCGTGAATGGAATACCCCCGTGCGTTGATCCGATTTCAAGGATGCCCAGGGTTGCGACACCCGGAACGAGCATCCCATCCAGGTCGATGGTTTCCATTTCCATAGCAAAATTGCCCTCAAAGGCGGAATCGGATTTTTGAATGGTAAAAATTCCGGGTGGCATAAACTGGTTGGTTGTTTGCCATTGTGCCGGTACATTAAAACCTGCCCAGTTTTCAAAACCACCGTTTGGGATAATATCCTGAGCATAGCTATGGATCGCAAAAATGACGAGTAAAAATGCAGCGAGTTTTTTCATGAGTATGTTGTTTAGTTTTCTGCAAATCTATTGCGAAGATTATTGTTCTAAAAATGAAATATACCCGTTTGTTAATTATCCGGGATGAATTGTTGGATACCACCGATCGATCGTTTTATCAAAAATTTGATTATACAGATTTGCCATGTTTGATTTTTAAATTTTTTTTAATATTTTTGAAAGGTCTCGAATAAAACCGATTTTTGATGTTCTCGCATTGTTTAGCTCATATTCTGCTCATTTTATCGAAAAAAGAGTATTTCGCCACATTCGCAAAAGAAAAGCATTTCTGGGAAATGCTTTCCAATTTTCAAGTACGATGGCCGGGATCTGCTGAGTTTATAAATTCCGTTACAAGATGAAAGATCAACTCTATATTCTCTGGACAACGGGTGATCCTGTTACGGCCGAAAAGATGGTTTTAATGTATGTGCTAAACAGCAAACTGAAAGGATGGTGGTCGGAGGTAACGGTTGTGATTTGGGGGGCCAGTGCGGAGGTTGTAGCCAGGGATAAAAAGATTCAGGCTGGCCTAAGTGCGTGTATGGACGCAGGCATTAAGATTGAAGCCTGTAAAGCATGCGCTGATCAACTAGGTGTTACAGAGTCAATGGAGCATTTGGGTGTTGACGTGAAGTATTATGGAGAACCGCTGACAAAAATTTTGAAATCAGAAGGTAAATTACTGACAATCTGAAATCTAATTATAAAGAATAAACTTATGCAAAAACGAAAATGCCCCGAATGCGGATTTGAGATCATTGGACGATCCGATAAGGTTTTTTGTTCTGATCAATGCCGCAATACATACAATAACAGGTTAAAAAGAGATACGAATAACTATGTCCGCCGTATCAATAATATTCTGCGAAAAAACAGACGGATACTTGAACAATTGAATCCGCACGGGAAATCAAAAGCGCACAAAAACAAGCTACTCGACAAAGGCTTTAATTTCGATTATTACACCAATACCTATGTCACTAAAAACGGTAATACTTATTACTTCTGTTATGAACAGGGTTACCTGCCCATCGAAGATGACTTTTATGCCCTGGTAATCAAGCAGGATTATGTGGATAAATAGAGGATTGATAGGAGCTCCCTCATTGAAATTGGGCCCTCATCATTTTTACCATCTTTAAAATTTAAATGTAGATGTAAATCCATGAAGACCATGCTTTACCTTACAGCGCTGATTTGCTTTTCCATCCACGGGATGCTTTCAGGACAGGATCACGAGATGGTTCAGATTGGCACCCAGATTTGGATGACCAAAAATATGGATGTGGATGCAGGGGAAAATCACTGTTATAAAAATCTCAAGAAGAATTGTGAAAAATTTGGTCGATTGTACGATTGGGAAACAGCGCTTCATATTTGCCCAAAAGGATTCAGGTTGCCAACCGATGAAGATTGGACCCGCCTGACCGAAGAGGTAGGGGGGTTGAATGTGGCAGGATATAAGTTGATGGTTGGGGGTAAATCAGGCTTTAATGCATTGTTGGGCGGCAATTATAATGGAATTTCGGATATTTTTAGCTATCAGTTTCGCCAGGGATATTACTGGACATCTACACCTTTCAGCGAAACAGCGGCATGGATGCGGCATTTCGAATCGGAGAAAACCAATATCAACCGGTCAACAGTGGCAAAACACTATTATTTCAGTGTTCGTTGTATCAAGGAATAGCAGCAATCCAGTTGTGCATCATTTGACTTCCGTATTCCGTCATAATGGATTCCGGATGAAACTGAACACCCACCACATGATACTGGCGGTGGGCCATTACCATGATAACATCATCAGTGGATTTGGCCAAAATTTCAAGTGAATCGGGAAACCCTTCGCCGGATAAAGTCCAGGAATGATAGAGTCCCACTTGAAAGGATAGCGGCATATGTTTCAGAAATGAATGATTATTTTGCAAAACGCGGGTTGGCCTGGAAACACCATGAAAAACAGTTCCGAGATTATAAAGCTCTGCTCCGAAAGCCATACCGATAGCCTCATACCCCATGCATACACCAAGGATTGATTTTGTTTGATGAAATCTTTCAACAAAATACTGGAGATTTGGAAAATCGGATGGGATTCCCGGCCCCGGAGACATGACAAAACCATTGCATGATTCAATCACTTTGTCATCTACCTTGTCATAGGTCATTACCGTAAGCTTGCATAGTTTTGTTTCCCTGATGAGCTGAACCAGGTTATAGGTGAAAGAATCAAAATTGTCGATCAGCAATATATTGCGCATGGGATTTAGATATCAATGTGATCATCAGGTCAAAAACCAATGAATTCAGTAAAACTGACTACTTTTGCCAGTCAGTGAAATCACATCGCAAAGATATAATAAACCGGATGAATGACTGGGGTGCCGAGCGCTTACCCTTTGTTTTCATCATTGATTATGCAGCGGAAAAACCAATTTTGTTTCGGCTTGATGAACTTGAAAAAAGCAATTTCCGAATTCATTTACCGTCTTTACCCTCCGAAGAGTCTTCCGAAAAATTGAAAGACTTCACTTTTATCAAACATCCTGTATCTTACGAGCAATATAAGAAAGCCTTTGATCTGGTTCATAAAGCAATCATCCGGGGTGATACGTTTCTATTGAATCTAACTTTCCCCACTCGAATTCAAACCAATCTCACCCTGGAGCAGATTTTTCAATATAGCAAGGCGCCTTTCAAACTGCAATTTAGAAAAGATTTCGTGGTGTTTTCACCAGAAGCTTTTATTACCATTCATGAGGATATTATTTCCGGATATCCCATGAAAGGAACGGTGGATGCATCACTGGAAAATGCCGAAGAAATCCTGATGAACGATCCTAAAGAAATAGCTGAGCACAATACCATTGTGGATTTGATCCGTAATGACCTGAGCATGGTGGCCAAAAAAGTGAGGGTGAAAAAATTCAGGTACATCGACAGGATTCAGACCCATGAAAAAGTCCTGCTTCAAACCAGTTCAGAAATTACCGGTGAATTAACACCCAATTGGCACAAAAGAATAGGGGACATATTGTTCAGGATGCTTCCAGCAGGTTCTATCAGTGGGGCACCTAAACAAAAAACCATGGAGATCATTCATGAGGCAGAACGGTATGACCGGGGCTATTTCTCAGGGATATTCGGCTATTTTGATGGAAATAACCTGGATAGTGCCGTCATGATCCGATTTATTGAAAAACAAGGCAATGAACTCATATTTAAAAGTGGAGGTGGCATCACCAGCTTCAGTGAGTGCGAAAAGGAATATCGTGAATTAATTGAAAAGGTGTATGTCCCCATTGTTCGAAACGATTAAGGTTGAAAAGCGAAAGTTACAGCACCTGCCTTTTCACAGTGCGCGAATGAATCGTGCTCGAAAGGCCCTTTTTGGAATTGATGAAAAGATTGATCTGAACCAGATCATCCAAATCCCTGAACAATTATCCAATGATATTTATAAATGCAGGGTAACCTACGACCGTGAAATATCAAAAATAGAGTTTGAGAAGCACATTCCCAGAGTCGTTGAAACCCTTAAAATCATTACCAGTAGCGATATTGATTATCCTCATAAATACCTCAATCGCCAGCACTTAAAGGAACTTTACGAAAGAAGGGAAAATTGTGATGATGTGCTTATCATAAAAGATGGCTTCGTAACCGATACCTCCTTTTCAAACATTATTTTCTGGGATGGCGAACAATGGATCACTCCGGCAACGCCACTGCTTAAGGGAACAACACGGGAAAGATTGATTCAAACAGGCAGGATCTCAGCTCGAAAAATTTCAAATGATGATTTAAAAGCATTCACTAAGGCAAGGATCATCAATGCATTAACAGATTTCGAAGATAAGCAGGATGTAAAGCTGGTTTTTTAATGCTCTTCATGAATCCTTTTTCGATTTTTGTATATTTGTAAGGAACAAAAACAATTTGAACCATGAGGACATTTATACTGATACTCCTTTGTCTAGGAGTATTGTTGGCATTTTCGCAAAAAACAACCATTCAATCTATCAAGACCCCTAAGCCGGTTGCATTTACAAAAACACCACCCTTAACATTAATTTCCCCTTATGTTGAAAAGGAGGTGCTTTCAAAACCAATGGATGAACCCCATGAAATGCAGCCCCTTTCCGTATATCCCATAGAGGGTTCAACCGATCCTGCAATGCAACAGGAGTCTGGTACCCTGAGTGCACCGCCAATCATCACTAATTTTCCAGGATTAGGCCCCATGGACAATACCTGCACCAATCCCGATACAGAAGGAGATGTTGGGCCGAACCATTATATGCAAATGGTGAAAAGATCCTTTGCCATCTGGGATAAACAGGGAAATTTGTTGTATGGTCCTGAAAACAATAAAACGCTCTGGTCGACACTGCCTGGCCCCTGGATGGATCACTGGTTTACCGATCCGATTGTTATGTACGATCACCTTACAGACAGATGGTTTGCCAGCAATATGGTATATGAAATGCAGCCCGATTATTTGTTTTGGGAAGTAATTGCCGTTTCGGCTACACCTGATCCCCTCGGTGAATGGTATTGCTGGGCCTATGAATTTGATTATATGCCCGACTACCCGAAATTCGGGGTGTGGAATGAAGAATATGTAATGACCATTAACAATGCAGATGTGGCCCAGGTGGGGGCCCCCTTTATGGGAGCAGGCATTTGGGCCTTTAACAAAGCCGATCTTTTATCCGGGGATCCGGAACCTGCTGTGATCGCCTATACCCTCGAAACTGTGAACAATGACTTCTATTTAAGTCATTCAAGCCTACTCCCAGCCGACCTGGATGGTCCACCACCACCGGCTGGTACACCTAATTTCCTAATGGAAGTGAAAGATGACGCCTGGGGATTCGATTCTGATTTCATGACCCTCTGGGAGCTTTATACCGATTGGGAAAACCCTGCCAACTCAAATTTTGTGGAAGTAGGTACCATGGATGTACTTCCTTTTAATACCAATATAGTGAATTATGCATTCATAACGCAACCGAATACGGCAACCGGTTTGCACACCATGGCCAATCGGCTGATGTTCCGGTTGCAGTACAGGCACTTCGACGGATATGATGTCATGACCACCAATCATACTGTTACACCTGATGATCCGGAACATGCCGGTATTCGATGGTACGAACTCCGAAATATCGGAAATGGCTGGGACATTTTTCAGCAGGGCACCTATGTGCCGGATCAGCATCATCGATGGATGGGGAGCATTTCGATGGATAACCGGGGCAACATGGCTCTGGGTTACAGTGTTTCCAGTGGTGAAATTTATCCCAGTATCCGGATGACCGGTCGTTATGATACGGATCCTTTGAATATGATGGGAATGGAGGAAATAGAAGTGATAACCGGTTCCGGATCACAGATCCAGAATAACCGCTGGGGTGACTATAGTTGCATGAGCATCGATCCGGTGGATGATCAGACGTTTTGGTATACCCAGATGTATATGCCTGCAACGGGTACAATGGAATGGGAAACACAGATCTGTTCATTTAAAATGGCCAAAGAACTGACGATTTATCCCGATACCCTGTTGTTTGATTCCATCCAGGAATGTTTGGAAGGCAAAGCTTTTGTCATCAAAAACAATTCCTGGGATGCCATTGAAATCAATTATATCGAACAGGAAGGATATAACATGAATACCATGTGGTATATCGAGAATATGCCTGTCACCCTGCCTTACATGCTCCCTGTGGGTGATTCCCTGATCATTTTGGTTAAAATTGATTTTACAGTTCAATCCAACCCTATGGGATATATCTATGATCAGCTTGATATAACAGCCAATGGAACGTATGATTATGGTGTTGTGATTGCTTTAAATGAAGATTTTTTGACCGGAGAAAATAAGGAAAAGAGCATTGTCACAAATATAAAAATCACTCCCAATCCCTTCCATTCCGAAGCCATAATTTCCTTTGAATTGAATGAAGCAGCCTTGGTAAATATGGAAATTATTGATGCTAAAGAGCGTTTTATTACTACCCTTGTAGAGAAACAAAAATTGAATTCAGGAGCTTATACTTTTATTTGGAATGTAAATGATGGAATTGGCATAGCATCTGGGATATATTATTGTAAGCTCTCCATTAACGACAAGGTTCAAACGAAAAAGATCATCTTGATCAAGTAGTTTTAAGAATTGTCGTCACATAATGGATATTATTGAATTAGATAAATCGAGATGTCGACAAGGATTTTAACATGACTAAAAAAAGATTTTGCAAGTTATGAAATTATGTCGTATGTTTGCGTCATATTTCGAAAAAGCTATGACCTACGCAAAATCAACCATTTTTGAAACCCAGTTGCAGGAGGTGGCAAAATTTGCCAAAGTCCTTTCACATCCGGCACGCCTGGCGATATTGCAGCATCTGGCCAAATGTTGTACCTGTAAATCCGGTGACATTGCAGATGAATTACCCTTGAGCCGGACTACCGTTTCACAACACCTTCAGGAATTAAAAAACCTGGGACTTGTTAAATATGAAGTGAAAGGCGTTACAGTTTGCTATGAGGTGGATACAAAAGTGCTTTTAGCGTATAAACAAATGATGGATACATTTTTTGATATTGGACTTCACGAACTAACTTGTGGATGCAAAAAGTAGGACAAACAAATTCAAAGAATTAACAACTAATAAGCTAATTAGACATAATGGAAGAAAACGTAAAGACAATCGAACAAAAAGAGCAGGTTGAAAATTCGGCCTGCGGTTGCGGATCGGGTGGATGTGGATGCCATGATGAGGCTGCCGGACACCAACATCAGCATGATCATAGTTATGGAGAACAAAGCAGTTGTGGTTGTGGTTCCGGTGGTTGTGGAAGTCATTCGCATTCCCAGGCTGATTTGCCCATCCGGTTTCAGATCCTTCGTGAAGGCGATCGGGTTGTGGAATTTGGATCAGGTACAGGAAATGACACCCTGGCAGCAGCGCAGATGGTGGGTGCAAATGGTAAGATTGTTGGAATCGACATGTCTGAGAAAAATATCCAAACTGCCCGTGATTATGCGGACCAGCTCAGGATCAACAATGTGGAGTTTCGACATGGAAATATTGAAGAAGCCCCCTTGCCAAAGGAATATGCGGATATTGTTTTTGCCAATTGTGTTTTCAATCTCCATAAGGATAAACAAAAAGTTGCGGATGAAATATACAGGGTGGCGCATCACAACGGATTGGTCTGCATTACCGATTTTGTGATCATGCACGATATCCCTGAAGGTCTGCGCCTGGAGGGTGCACAGCTTGCCGGATGCATTGGTGGTGCTGAAAAGATAAATGACTTTATGGACTATTTCCGCCGGACTGGATTTGATCATGTGGAAATTGTTGAAATGAAAAAAGTTCACCTGCCCAATGATATTTTCGAAAAATACCTTTCCGCAGAAGAAGTAAATGAATACAAGGATGTTCAGTCTGAAAAAGGAATTTTTAGTGTTACGCTCATTGGCGAAAAACCCAGTACCTGTTCTCCCGAAACATGTTGCTGTAACCCAGATAAACACAAGAATTAGTAAACTAAACATTTGATTTGAAAAAGCCGGTTCATTTTACGAATCGGTTTTTTTTATCATTTTCGCCATATCGTTTCTTCTATTTATAATCTATTTAAATTAATGAATTTCTGTTATTTGAAATTGATTTAAATAGACCCTTCTCAGAATTGGTAATCAATTTTTTACAATTGGTAATTCATGGGTTTAATTGCTTGATGATGAATCTGTTAATTGGTTAACAACGCTTTTATTGTTTTTTATAGTATCTTAGCTACATATGTCACTGTTTTCATATAATACAATGTGTATATAAGATGTGTTTAGCAGTTCCTGGTAAAATATTAACAGTAGATAATTCAGGCGAATTACGAATGGCTTCGGTGGATTTTGGCGGGGTAGTTCGGGATATCTGTATTGAATGGCTGCCTGAAGCTGGCATCGGAGATTATGTGCTGGCTCATGTCGGAACTGCATTGAGCATGATTGATGAAGAAAGTGCGAAAGCATCATTGGATGCATTTGAAGAAATTGAAAAATTAATGGATCAGGAAGTGGCTGATGCCCTTGATGAATAAACCTGTTGTTCTATTATGAACAATGCCCTTCCTATCCTTTAATATGCTTTCGTCTTGCCGAATAACTGATTGAACGAATACAACATACAACATTTTACTGCTTTTGATCCCCTTGTGTATGCATGGGTGTGAAAAACAGATAATGAATAAGTTTATTTGACAGACGTTAACTTAAATACTTTCAACATGACAAAACAAGCTACCATTTATGATGAGATCCGTCAAAAGGGACATTCCCGGCGTGATTTTGTCAAGTTTTGCGGTATGATGGCAGCGATGCTCGGTTTAGAATCGAGTGCAGCTGGACAAATTGCAAAAGCTCTTGAAACGAAACCCCGTTTGCCGCTTATTTGGCTGCATGGCCAGGAATGTACCTGCTGCAGTGAATCATTTATCCGGTCATCGCATCCCATTGTGGCCGATATCCTGCTCGACAAAGTTTCGTTGGATTATACAGAAACATTGATGGCAGCAGCCGGACATCAGGCTGAAGAAGCGATGCACAATACCATGGAAAAATATAAAGGCGAATACCTGCTTCTTGTTGAAGGATCGGTTCCATTAACCGAAGATGGTGTATATTGCTGTATCGGGGGCAGAACTTTCAACGATATTGTCATCGAAGCTGCTGAAGGGGCCAAAGCTGTAATTGCATGGGGTAATTGTGCTTCTGCTGGTTGTGTTCAGGCAGCATCGCCCAATCCAACAGGTGCCAAACCCATCCATAAAGTGATTACCGGAAAACCGATCATCAATGTGCAGGGTTGTCCGCCCATTGCCGAGGTGATGGCTGGCGTGGTCGTACACTTGCTCGCTTTTGAACGGATTCCGCAACTTGATGGTCTGGGACGGCCTAAAGCCTTTTATTCACACAGGGTGCACGATACCTGCTACCGTCGTCCAAATTTTGATGCCGGACTCTTTGTCGAATCATTTGATGATGAAAATGCCCGCCGCGGTTATTGTCTTTATAAAATGGGGTGCAAAGGACCCAGTACGTATAATTCATGCGGCGTAATTGGATGGAATAACGGAGTCAGCTTTCCCATTCAATCTGGTCATCCCTGTATTGGCTGCAGTGAAGCCAATTTCTGGGACAATGGACCCTTCTATCGTCGATTGCCTGAGTTCCCGGGATTTGGAATTGAATCCACTGCCGACAAAGTCGGTGTCGGGCTCGGTATTGCAACAGCTGTGGGTGTAACGGCCCATGCCATTACAACAAATATCAGGAAGAAAAAGCTGATCGAAAGAGGCCATTGTGATCCTGAAGAAGAAACTAACGCATAATTACGGAGGAATATATCATGGAAAAAAGAATAGTAGTCGATCCTGTTACAAGAATAGAAGGCCATCTTCGTGTTGAAGTTGAAGTGAAGGATGGTAAAATCGTCGATGCATTCAGTTCGGGGACCATGGTCCGTGGGCTTGAGTTGATCCTTAAAGGCCGCGATCCACGTGATGCCTGGGCATTTACAGAAAGGGTTTGTGGTGTCTGTACAACCGTGCATGCACTGGCCTCTGTAAGAACTGTTGAAGACGCCCTGGGAATAGCCGTTCCGCCCAATGCCGAGATGGTTCGTAATCTTATGTTCTGTGCACAATACATGCAAGATCACGTCATTCATTTTTATCACTTGCATGCCCTTGACTGGGTTGACGTTGTATCTGCCCTAAGCGCTGATCCGGTTGCAACCTCTCAGCTTGCGCAAAGTATTTCGAACTGGCCCAAGTCATCTGCCGGTTATTTTTCCGATTTGCAAAAACGGTTGACCAAATTTGTTGAAAGTGGACAGCTGGGTATTTTTGCCAATGGGTATTGGGGGCATCCGGCCTATAAATTGCCGGCAGAGGTGAACCTCATTGGTGTGGCTCACTACCTTGAAGCCCTGGAATGGCAAAAGGAGATCATCAAAATTCATACGATTTTTGGTGGCAAAAATCCCCATCCCAATTATTTGGTGGGAGGGGCTGCATGCTCTATCAATATTAATGAAAACAATGCCATCAATGCCGAACGTTTGGCCATGGTTGGCCAATTACTGGATCAGGCGCACACTTTTATCAACCAGGTTTATATCCCCGATTTGCTAGCGGTAGCTTCTTTCTATAAGAATGATTGGGGTGCTATAGGAGGTGGACTTACCAATTACCTCGCCTATGGTGATTTGCCTACAAATGGTTACTCGGATGTTGAACGTTTTAAATTCCCCAGGGGAATTATCATGGGTCGCAATCTTAATGAAGTGATCCCGGTTGACGGAAAAGATCCGGATCAAATCAAAGAATTCATTGACCACAGCTATTATGATTATGCCGCAGGAAATGGTGCAGGACTGCATCCCTGGGATGGCGAAACAAAATTGAATTATACCGGTCCTAAACCTCCTTACGATCAATTGTATGTTGAGGATAAGTATAGCTGGCTAAAAACACCAAGATGGAAAGGAAATCCTATGGAAGTTGGTCCACTCTCAAGAATGCTGGTTGGTTATGCTTCAGGTCGGGATGAATTCAAGGAAGTGGTTCATTATGCCCTCAGAAAACTGGATGTGCCGGTAACGGCCTTGTTCTCTACCCTGGGAAGAACAGCTGCACGCGGGCTTGAAACCATTCTTGTAGCTGACTGGGCAAAAGAATTCTACAATCAGTTGCTGGCCAATATTAAAAACGGCGATTCACGCATGGCCAATAACGAGAAGTGGGATCCTTCTACCTGGCCGTCTGAGGCAAAAGGTGTTGGGATGTCTGAAGCTCCCCGGGGTGCTCTGGCACATTGGATCGTGATCAAGGACAAAAAAATTGATAATTATCAGTTGGTCGTTCCAAGTACATGGAATGCCTCGCCAAGGGATGGAAAAGGTCAACGGTCGGCTTATGAAGAGTCCTTGATTGGCACACCAATTGCAAATCCAGATCAACCCCTTGAAATCCTTCGCACCATACATTCCTTCGATCCCTGTCTTGCCTGTGCAGTTCATGTATACGACGAAAAAGGCAAGTATGTCCATCAAATTCAAACCTTTTAATACCTGACGATATGGCTATACAAAAGAATAACCAAATCAGCATGCGGCAGGAATATGTTTGGCAACTGCCGGTCCGGTTTTACCACTGGATCAATGCTCTTTGCATTGTGATCCTGGTCATCACCGGGTATATTATTGGAAATCCCCCAGCCATTCAAAGCGGATCAGAAGCTTCATTCAGTTATTGGTTCGGAACCGTGCGGTTTATCCACTTTGTAACGGCTTTTGTTTTCTTTTTCAACTTTGTATTTCGGGTATACTGGGGATTTGTGGGAAATAAATATGCGAGCTGGAAAAACTTTATTCCCTATACTAAAAAGCACTGGAAAGATATTTGGGAAGTATTAAAAGTGGATATTCTGCAATTCAAATGCAGGCCAGCCCATGAATTGGGTCATAACTCCCTGGCTGCTTTTACCTATTTCCTTACATTCCTGGCATTTTTACTTCAGTGTCTCACCGGGTTCGGGCTATATGCAGCTATGAGTACCAGTTGGTTCCCCGATTTATTTGCATGGATCGTTCCGCTTTTAGGCGGCGATCTGGCAGCAAGGATGGTTCACCATGCCTTGATGTGGTTTTTCATCGTGTTTGCAATGATTCATGTATATCTGGTATTTTACCATGATTATATTGAGCGCAACGGGGTTACTTCATCCATGATTGGTGGGTGGAAATTTATGGAAGAAGAAAACTAATTTGTTTCCTTCTATCTTTGCGTCTGGTTTGTTTCTGAAATCCTGATATTCGGAAATAATTCAGACGCATTTTTTTTGTTGAACTTAAATTACGCCTGGTGAATCTGAAGAAAATACTGATCATGGGTATGGGCAATATCCTTCTGAGCGATGAAGGAGTTGGAGTCCGTGCTATTGAATATATGGAAAGGCAAGCATTACCTGAGAATGTTGACTTGCTTGATGGAGGAACCGGTGGATTCACCTTGTTGCCAGAGATCATGAAATATGATGAGGTGATCCTTATTGATGCCACATTGGATGATCATCCGCCCGGAACCATCCGGGTGATTAAACCAAGGTTTGCGGCCGATTTCCCCAAAGCTATGAGTACCCATGATATCGGCCTCAAGGATCTGATCGAATCTGCCAGCATCATGGGAAAGCTGCCTCCGCTGCATCTAATTGTTGTGACCATTCCCGGATTTCAACCCATGGATATGGACCTCTCGCCAGAAATACAAAAAGTGCTGCCTGAGGTATATCAAACAGCACTTAACATTTTAGGGAAGATCAATCAATAATCTTTATTGATTGATTTATGATTAATTTTTTGCTTCCGGAACAATGGTTAGTTTCTTCTCCGCTGTTCCGCGTTTTACGATGATTTCCGTATCAACATCAGCTTTGAGTTCGCCGAGGATATTCATAAAATCATAAATGTTGTTGACTTCTTTCCCGTTAAGGCCGATGATCACATCATCAGCCATTAATCCTGCTTTTTCTGCCGGTCCGCCCGGACGAACGCCCTGGATCTGAACCCCCGGTTCATCACTTCCGGCATAGGCAGGAATGGTTCCAAGTGATACTGATGAAGCTCCACGACTTCCCTTTCTGGATTTTACCTGCACTTCTGCGTAGGTTAATGCCTGCTCTGGTTTCATTACTTCGCGAATAACCAGTGAAGCCAGTTTAACAACCCGCTGCATATCCTCAAAATTGATGAATTCTACATCATCTTTGTAGGTGTGATAATCACTATGCACACCGCTGAAAAAACTGATCACTGGTATGCGCTGCAAATAGAAGGATGTAGCATCCGTGGGCAGGTAAGGATCACTGGATAGGGTCAGGTCAAATCCAGCTACAATGTTTTTCTTTTCAATGATGCTTTTCCATTCTTCGGCGGATCCAAGACCCTGGATATCGAGTTTGTTATTTTTCACCCTGCCTACCATATCAAAGTTAATATAAGCCTTTACTTTGTCAGCTGGAACCGGCAAGTTGGAAGCAAAACTGTTGGACCCAAGAAGTCCGAGTTCTTCACCCGACCAAAGGCAGAATACCAAATTATGGGTGATTTTATCCGGGTCAGATTTTTTCAATCCTGAAAAATATTCTGCTAGCTCAATCACGGTTACCGTGCCCGAACCATTATCATCGGCTCCATTGTGGACATCGTGTTTGTGCTCACCGGTTGAACGAGAGTTAGTTTCACCCATTCCAAGGTGATCGTAATGGCCTCCGATGAATATATAATCTGCATCAGGATCGTTAGCAGGAATCATTCCGATGATATTATTATCCTGCTTGATAATTCTTTCCACTTTTGTGGTTGCTTTGATTGTGCTGCCGGTGGCAAATAAATGATCGTTCCCTTTGGGATCGCCGTCACTTAGCTTTTCCTTGAGGTCAGCAAGCTTCTCGTTTTTTAAGGTCAGAACATCATTGGCCACTTTTTCCGAAATGGCCAGTGAAATGATCCCGGATGTACCGACGACCTCGCGGCTATTGCGTTTTGAAATCCGGTCGTTGATCATCAAAATTCCCTTTGCCCCATTTTGGCGTGCCAACATTTGTTTATATCCACTGGCTATGCTGCGTTCGAAGAGTTTGGTTTTTTCTTCATCGAGGTTCTCAGGGATACCATCCATTACCATAACAATTTTATCCTTTACATCCAGATTGATATAAGAATCATATTGATAATCTCCACCATCTGTTATTTTCAAGCCGTAACCTGCGAAAACAACCTCGGCTTCAACAGTTCCGCTTTCGGTTGAGGCTATCGGGACAAAATCTTTATTCAGTTCATAGGATTTATCCCCCAACTCCAATGCATTGACATTTTCAGGAATATGGACTTCAGCTACAAAATCAAAAGCCCAGTTGTAATTTTCATGATCGGCCAGCGGGATCAGATCCTGATCTTCAAAAATACGTGAAATATAATCAGCTGCCATTTGGATCCCTTCAGAGCCGGTCATTCTTCCCTTAAGTTCATCGGAGGCAATGTAAGTGAGTTTTTCTGTCATTTCCGGGATACTGATCTCGGGAGTAAAATGAATATTCAACATGCTGGTCCCGACCTGGCGATAAGGTGCTTTGGCCAGCATTTCACGTGCAAAATCATCGTTCCAGTTGGCGATAAAAAGCTGGGCTTTGCCATTGGCAGTCCTGCTTGAGGTCCATAACAGTTTACTGCCGTCGGGTGAGAAAACCGGCAATCCGTCAAAACCATCTGTAAATGTTACACGCACCGGTGCTTTCAAACCATCAACATCGGTCATGTAAATTTCAAAGTTGGAATACCCTTCTTTGTTAGCTGCCCAAACAATGTAATCCTGAGATGGGTGGTAGAATGGAGCCCAGCTCAAACAACCAAAATCAGTCAGTCGTTTTTCATCAGTACCATCAATTTTCATGGTGTACACATCAGCAGTATGCCCATCCTCACTGAATCGACGCCAGATGATGCGCTCTCCATCAGGGGAGAAAAACGGACCACCATCGTATCCAGGTGTGTTTGTCAACCTTTTTTTATTGGTCCCATCGGCATCCATGATGTAAAGCTCGCAGAAATAGGATGGGTCCACCTCCATTTTTTGTTGTTCCTCTTTGCTGAGTTTCCTGTTGTAAGCATCTTTGTTGGTGCTATAAACAATCAGTTTTCCGTCGGGTGAATAAGAGCCCTCTGCATCGTATCCTTCAGCATTAGTAAGTTGTTTAATATCGGAGCCATCCCGATTGGATGAAAAAATATCCATAGTGGTTTCATAATCCCAGGCATAGCGGCGCTGTTTTCCTGAGGCCCTGATATCAAGTTCTTCTTTTTGTTTTTTGCGCGCATCCGGATCAAGGTGACTCGATGCATACATTACCCGGTCGCCATTCCATTGAAAATAAGAACAGGTGGTTTTGCCATATCCCGGCGATACCCGGTTGATATCGCCGGTTTCAAAATCGAGGATATAAATTTGATAAAAAGGATTGTCTTCCTCGCGCTCACTCTGGAAAATCAGGTAGCGACCATCATCAGAAAAGTAGCCTTCCCCTGATCGGTTTCCTTCATAAATAAGCTGACGTGTATTTTGCAGAAACTTATCTTCAACGTTATCTGTGTCCTGTGCTTTAAGGAATATTCCTGACAGCACAATAAAAATTAAAATTGCAGTCTTCTTCATGCCGTTGTATTTAGTTGAATTCATAACATTACAAGTAACCAAAAGTTTAAATATTGTTTATAAATGCGGGTGCAAAACTAGTATATTTCAACCAATTAATAGTGGTTAACCCGTTCCGCATTTGTCCCGAGAGGGTTGCTCAGAGGTTTTTACCATTGAGATTAATTTAGAAGACCGTATAAATTTTGTGTGGCATCTCCTCAATATCAATAGACTAGCGTTCTAAATGAATGCATGATAAGTTGTGTGATAAATCACAGCCGTAAATTTTATATCTATTTAAACTAATTTTGATGGAGCAAAACGAGATTGTTCAATGAAAATTTACATTCATGGATGTTGAGATATTATCACGCGTTCAGTTTGCCTTTACCATCGCCTTTCATTACATATATCCGCCATTGAGCATCGGACTGGGGCTTATTTTGGTCATCATGGAAGGCCTTTACCTGCGAACAGGTAAAAAAGTTTATGAGCATATGACCCGGTTCTGGATCAAGATATTTGCCTTGATTTTTGGAATTGGCGTAGCAACAGGTATTGTCATGGAGTTTGAGTTTGGCACCAATTGGGCCACGTATTCCAGGTATGTGGGGGATGTGTTCGGCAGTGCTCTGGCTGCAGAAGGAATCTTTGCTTTTGCACTTGAAAGCGGATTCCTGGGTGTTTTACTTTTTGGATGGAACCGGGTAAAACCCACAGTTCACTTCATTGCTACCCTTGGCGTGTGGCTGGGTAGTATGTTTTCAGCCATCTGGATTGTGGTGGCCAATAGCTGGCAACAAACTCCGGCTGGCTATCACATTGTTGGTGAAGGGATGAATGCACGGGCAGAGATCACTGATTTTTGGGCTATGGTTTTCAATCCAAGCAGTGTTGACAGGCTTCTGCATGTATGGATTGGAGCATTCTTAGCTGGCGCTTTTTTAGTCATGAGCGTGCATGCATACTATATACTCAAAAACAGGCATGTGGAACTTTCGGAAAAAGCATTTAAAATTGCCCTGGCCGTTGCAGCCGTGTTTTCGGTTTTGCAACTGGCGACCGGACATCAATCAGCCGATGGCGTTGCTGAAAACCAACCACCCAAATTGGCAGCTTTTGAAGGTCACTATGAGAGTGACGGGCCGGCCGATCTTTACCTTTTTGGTTGGGTAGATGAAGAAAATCAAAAAGTATATGGTCCGAAAATTCCGGGTGGATTAAGTTATCTTGTTCACTGGAATTTTGAGGATCCGATTCCCGGGCTAAATGACTTTCCGGAAGATGAACAACCCGCAACAGTAAATGCCGTGTTTCAATTCTATCATTTGATGATAGCCATGGGATTGTTTTTCATCGGTTTAACATTATTTGGTGTTTTCAAGTGGTGGCGCGGAAAACTCTTTGCTCATCGATGGTTATTGTGGATATTTGTGATTGCTGTAATACTTCCTCAAATGGCTAATCAATTTGGCTGGTTTGCTGCTGAAATGGGACGGCAACCCTGGGTGGTTTATGGATTATTAAGAACTTCAGATGCACTCTCAGTAGTTGTAACCGCCAACCAGGTTGTATTTTCACTGATCATGTTCTCAGTGATCTATCTTTTATTGTTCTTGTTGTTCCTTTACTTGCTCGATAAAAAGATCAAAGCAGGTCCTTATGATGAAAAATCGGATGATCGAAGGCCTATTCAGGAAGGTATGGTAGATATGGTTAAATCAAAAGAATAGAAAAATGAAAGAAGCAATCTATACATTCTCATTTTTAGGCTTGGATTACCCCACACTCTGGTTTTTGGTTGTTGGAGGTTTGTTTTCCGGATATGCCATTCTCGATGGTTTTGACCTGGGAGCCGGCGCCTGGCATTTATTTTTTAAAAAGGATAAAAACAGGCGCATTGCATTGAATGCCGTCGGGCCCGTATGGGATGGCAATGAAGTTTGGCTGGTAATTGGTGGAGGAGCTCTATTTGCAGGGTTTCCGATATTGTATGCCTCCATGTTTTCTGCCATGTACATACCATTTATGTTATTCCTGGCTTTTCTTATATTCAGGGCCGTTTCCATTGAGTTCAGAAGCAAGGAAAATATGAAATGGTGGCGGAATCTCTGGGACATTTCCTACAGCGTTTCCAGTGCCATGCTGGCCATTTTGTTAGGTGTCGTAATGGGAAATGTATTGCAGGGAATTGACATTGGCCCCAATTATGAATTTACAGGCCACTGGCTCAACTTTATCAATCCTTATTCGGTGATGGTGGGCATTACTACATTGGCCCTTTTCATGATGCATGGGGCTATTTACCTGGTGATGAAGACCGAAGGTAAGCTTTATGAAAAACTCAAAGGGTTGTTACGAAATTCAATTATTTTTTTTGTGGTCAGTTATGTGATCGTGACCATGTATACCCTCATTTTCATTCCCCATTTATCCGATCGTTTCAGAAACAGCCCTGAACTTTTTATTGTGCCTATACTGGCCTTTTTAAGCATAGCCAACGTACCGCGCCTGGCTACCAAAGGAAAATATCTCCAGGCATTTATTTTTTCAGCGCTGACCGTTAGTTTGCTACTGGTTTTGGTAGCCATTGAATTATATCCGGTATTGGTAATATCGACCATTGACCCGCAGTACAATATTACCATTTACAATGCGGCATCTTCTCAGAAAGCGTTGGGTATCATGCTGACCATTTCAGCCATAGGAGGCCCACTGGTGCTTCTGTATACCTGGTTTGTTTACCGGACCTTCTGGGGAAAGGTGAAAATGGACGAGACGAGTTATTAATTATCATGAAAAAACCGGACTGTTTTTTAGCCCGGTTTCCATAAAATGTATGATTTGTCTTTAGTCTTCTTCCGGTTTAGGTGCAGCTCCGTTAGTGTCATTGCTGTCAATTCTGCGTTCTGGTTTAGGCTCCATATTTAATTCCTCTGGTTGTTTGTTCGGGTCGGGGAATGTGGACGGATGTTTTCCTACCATTAGTTTCCCATTCTCATAATACAATCCCTGTCCATCAGTTTCCATATCATTGTCATTATGGAGGCCCTGCGCAAGTTTAGCAGTGTAATCTGATGCAATAACCTCCTGCGGTAATTGTGGGTTTTCATAACCTTTGCGTTTACCAATGGCGATATAGGAAACTGTAACATTGCTTTTTCCATTGTTGTTTTCCACAACTGAAAAACCGCTTTTATCAACCTGTGAAAGATAAACACCATTGGAGTTGCCCATGGGGGTAACCGTAACAATGATCGGTTCGTTCTCCGATACAGCCTGTGCGAAATTTTGATCAAAATTTATATTTGCTTTTCCGTTAGAGATTGTGGCATATCCGCTGGTTTGTATCGTGGCATCAGTGGCAACACTTGTGTACAGGACAGTGTTCTGGTTCGTGCCGTTTTCCTGAAGATGAATATCCAATCCGCTGTGGAATGAATTCCCTTTAGCGTAGGTAGCATAATTTTCACCTTCTATAAATGCACCATAAACTTTTCCGTGAATATCGGCACCAAACAAATCTCCGTAAGCACCTATCCCGTTATTGATTTGTGGCTGACTATCTTTTCCAGAGCCTGTTGTGTAAGAGGTGAAATAGCCTCCATAACTGATATTTCCAGAGTTTTTATAAGCCATTGCGCCCCAAATGTTACCACCATAATTTGCTCCAAAGCAACCGCCGCTTCTTCCGTAGTCAAGATAAGAATAGCCTGCTACCCCAAAGGTGTAGGCATTCCCCCAATAATTGTATCCCTGAACTCCACCAATGGTGCTCCCTTGAGTATAAGAAGTACCAATAGCAGCAGTACCATGAACGCCATAACCATAGATGGCCCAGTTATTTACATCTGTGGTATTTAAAGCTGCATAAATCGAGTAATCCGAACCTCCTATATATCCGTAATTATTGTTTATATTACGTCCATAGATTCCATAGGAAGAACTACCTATAAAGCCATAATTTCCATTGCTGTATTCGCCATAAACACCGTAGGATGCACTTCCGAAATAACCGTAATTATTGGCAACCGTATTGATGCCATATGTCCCGATGCCCCCAGCATTGGAGTTTTTTCCATACACACCATATCCTGTTCCATCATTCCAACCATATAAACCATAAGAGCTGGTTCCTGCTGAGGAATTATTCATCCCGGCTGATATGCCCCAGGAATTACCCTCGTAATTATTCTCTACATAGGCCATTGCAAAAGGAGTATTGCCATATGCTTTAAAAGCATTAAAATTATCGGAATAATCAATTCGCAAATCTCCATCAATATCTAATAAGGAGGCGGGATTTATGTTTCCGATACCAATGTGCCCATCAGGATCGATATACATAGCACTGTTCATAATACCTGATGAAGGTCTGGTCTGAAATAACATTCCGGCTGTTGTAGTTCCAACGGTTACATTTTTCATCACACTGGCAATTCGGCCTGAGAGCGAATATCCCCCATTTGAGACCTCATTCCGGAAAATCAAACCAGCCCCGATTCCGTTTGCAACTGTTCCGGTTGATCCCCTTATAATTTCAAGAAGGTCTTCGGTAGTATTGGTAGAGGGAAAATTTTTCAGGATTTCAAGTTTAGAGTTGGGTGAATAACTACCAATTCCTACATTTCCACTCGCATTCATAACCAGATTATCTCCGTTTAAGTCCCAATGCGGGTCGTCACCTGCAAACAATGCATATGGAACACTTAGCAATTGAGCAGTGCCCATGGTTTGATAGGCAGTACCCCCGGCAGGATCCATTTCAATTTTTAGATAGAAATTGTAAAGATCCCAGTTAATCGTGCTAATGTCGCCTGTTGTGATCACTCCGCCACCAATTTCCAGATTGGCCAGCCCCAAATCATTGGTAACTGTTGGATGAACTTCCTGAAAGACAAGGGTGCCAGTGGGACTGCTGCGCAGGATGCTTATGCGAAATGTTACCGACTGATTGGTCAGAAGATCCCCAGCTGCATCTCTTGCTACTGCCTGATATTTAAATTTTGCAGGTGGCTGGGCATGAAGGATGCTGATCATCATCAAGGCCATGAACATAATAATGTTTTTTTTCATATGACTTTTAATTTATGATTAATAAACTTGTTGTCTGGAATATCAAATGGAAAATCAGAACTTGCACGGTAGTGGATTTTAATACTTGCTAAAATACAAATTTATGTTATATATTAAAAAACTTTATATATAAGATTTTAGGTTCTGTTCAATGAAATTGAATCCGGTTTGCAAAACTGGCTTGTAGGGTCCGTCAGATCAAAACCTATCGTAATAAAAGATCTTTATTGATATACCTGATACATTATGTGTCATCAACGAACCGGTTCATTGCGACCCTGTTCTTTTTACCTGGATATAAATCAGATGATACCCCTCGACAAAAATCCCGTTCCCAAGCCTACCAACAAACCGGCTACGACTACATTGAATATTATACCAAGTCCCAATCCGATAAAGATACAGCCGACGAAAAGGATACCTGAAGCTGAGAAATCTTTTTTCATTTTATTTTCCATAATATTTATATTTTGGTTTCTACTGTTTGTTTTATTGCTGAAGCATCTTTGCAATTTCGGGCCGTGTTGATTTTATCTTTTCATAGTCCAGAACCAGTCCCAGGGGTCCAAGTGTATTCGCGAAATAATCATAGATGCCTTTAACCATCTCAAAGGGTACAGACACTGATTCAAGGGCTGTTGATCCTGAATTATTCAGCATGTTTTTATCGGCACCATGGGAGAGTAATATTTCCACGATATCAGTTTGACAGAAAAAAGCTGCAGTATGAAGTGCAGTGGAACCGTCATTATTTTGAAAATTGACATCAGCTCCGGCTTCAAGCAGCATGCTGACCATCTCAGTTTGACCAAACAGCGCTGCAGTAATAAGAGGACTGGATCCTCCTGACGGTTCTTTGATGTTGAGATCAGAGCCAGCGCTGATATGTTGACGTATTACTTCCGTATGTCCGGAAATGATGGCAGCATGCAATCCCTCCTGTGGTGGACGATTATTTTGCACGATGGTTTGTTTTGCTTCAACAACAGCAGGAGCTTCGGTTTGGCCTGTTTGGGTCAATGCGAGTATTATAACCAGGAAAAAGCCAGTTCCAGCCAATTTCAAGGTCATCCTGTTTTGTACAATACCATTGTAGGCTACCACCAAAAGATTGCTTATTCCATAGGTTGTTATCACCAGTATCATATACTTAATGAATGCCGGAAATTCTGTATTTCTGAGAATCAGAGCGAAAATTCCCATAACGATCATGTGGATGATGTATACCTGGTACGAACTGCGATTCAGGTGTTCCATCAGGTGATTTGATCTGTTCAGGCTAAACCGGAAGGTATGCAGAATAACATACAGAAAACTTAACATCGACAGCAATAAAGTTGCATAATAGGCACCCAGGTCAACCCAGTGAGAAATAAAGTAGTAGTTTCTGGATGGATCTATGATATTGAAAAAGAGATTCAGCGCGACGGCTGTAAAAATGCCGAGTGATATTGAAAGTACTACATTGCTGATAATGTACATTCGCTTGTTTTTGTCTGTCGATGCGAATACCTGATTTTTATAGGCCAGTGATCCCAGCAGGAAGACCATGAAATATACCAAAAGCCTTTCGCGCTGGAAATCAAAAACCCAGGAGTGATACCATCCGGAAAGACCCAGGGAGGAAATCACCATGTTATAAGTCAGTCCTAAAACAAAGGTTAGGATGATTCCGGATTTCATGGATATTTTCAGTTTTAGCAAATTGAATTTGGCCATTATTAGATACATTATCTGAAAGGTAAAAAGAACAGGAAGAAACCACAACCAACTCTGGGAAGGACTGTTGGCATAAAATGTCAAATCTTCACCGGTTCTTGAGAATATGTGAAAGTAAGTATACCAATCCTCTTGAGGCAATCCTTTTGAATACAGGAAAATGGCTTTATAGGCTGGAATCAGGGTAACCATTGCCAAAATCCAGGGAAGCATGATCCGTTTGAACTTGGAAATGATGTATCCCTTCGTGCTTTTACTATTTAAAGATATAGGGATCAGGTAGCCCGAGATAAAAAAGATGGTAAACATGACAAATATGTCGATATACATATTGATTAATCCCAGGGAATTGATTTGATCCGGGTCATTGACCAGCCAGAAGGATTCGAATCCACCCATATAGATCATACCAGCGTGCAGGAGAACGACCAAAAAGATCATGAATGTTCTTAAGTTGTCGAGAAATTGGATGCGCGTTTTCATTGTTTTTAATTTTAGAATTTTACAATTAATTTGATTTTGTAAAGATCCTGCAAACGCTGATGCACCCCTAATCACCTATGCTTCCAATGATATTAAGTTTGATGAAGCGATAAAAACTATGACGCAGGATTGTAATTTATGATGCAAAAGACAATGAATTGTTTTGGGGAGATAGACTAAAAAACCAGAGAATTTTATCTACTTTAAAAGTCCATTGAGAATCTCTGCTATCTGAGTATCCGGCTATTTTTAATTATTTTCGTATCTTCGACGTTTTCCAAATATTTAACGCCCAGTGCGATGTCAGCTACCCCGTTTATCGATCATGAGTTTTTAAAAAAGGTTACTGAAATCATTGAAGAAAATGTATCCAACGAACAATTCGGTGTTTCAGAACTGGCGCGTGAAATGGGAATGAGCCGCTCAAACTTACTACGTAAAATTAAAAAACAAACCCATCTGTCGGTGAGTCTGTTTATTCGTCAGGTACGTTTAAAACAATCCATGGAATTGCTGAAGCAAACGTCTCTGAATGTCTCTGAAGTGGCCTTCAAAGTGGGTTTTAGCAGTACTTCTTATTTTATCAAGTGTTTCCGGGAATATTATGGTTATCCTCCCGGCGAAGCCGGTAAAAGGGAGCCCGAAGCCTCATCATCGGAAGAAGAAAAGTCCACCCATAAAAACCATCAGTTAGCGGCCATCATGTTTACCGATATTGAAGGATATACCGCGCTAATGCAAAGGGATGAAGCCAAAGCAGTAGCCTTCAGAAATCGTCATCGTGAAATCTTCAATGCTGCTATAGCCAAATTTAATGGTCGTATTTTGCAATATTATGGGGATGGCACCCTGAGTACTTTCACCAGTGCCATCGATGCGGTAAAGTGTGGTATTGAAATGCAACTGGCTTACAGGGAAGAGCCTCAAATTCCTGTCAGAATTGGCATACACTCTGGTGATATCATTTTTACCGAGGATGATATCATTGGTGATGGTGTGAATGTCGCATCTCGGATTGAGTCGCTATCCACGGTAGGTAGTGTTTTTATATCGGAAAAGGTTTACGATGAAGTGAAGAATCAGCCGGGCATTTATACCACCTCCATGGGTGTATTTGAATTGAAGAATGTGAACCGGCCCCTCGAAGTGTTTGCCATTACCAATAAGGGCCTGGTTGTGCCCGAAAAGGCCCATTCTGAAGCAAAAGTGAAAAGAGGGTGGAGTAATGAAATAGCAAAGCAAAACACAGGAAGGAACCGGGTAAGGATAATTTGGATCATGTCTATTCTGTTGCTGATGGTCGCGGCCTATTTGATATTCGGAACAGGATTATTGAATAAATCCAAACAGCGCCTGTCTTCAGCAAATCAAAATATGGCGGTGCAATCCATAGCCGTTTTGCCTTTTCTTAACGACAGCTATGATTCTTCAAATGTATATATCATCAACGGTTTAATGGAATCCATTCTGAACAATCTGCAAAAAATAAAAAATTTGCGGGTGGTGAGCCGCACTTCTGTTGAAAAATTCAGGGGCTCGTCCAAAACCATTCCTGAGATCGCCGAAGAATTGAATGTAAATTATGTGATTGAAGGGAGTGGCCAAAAGATCGGAGAACAGATCATGCTCAGCATCCAATTGATTGACGCAACAGGCGATCAGCACCTGTGGTCGCAGCAGTACAATCGGGAAGTCCGCGATATTTTTGCACTTCAAAGTGAAGTGGCCAAAAATATTGCCGATCAGATCGATGTGATTATTTCTCCCGAGGTGGAACAGCGGATCGACAAAGTGCCCACCTACAACCTTGTGGCCTATGATTACTATTTGAAAGGCCTCGATCTTTATTACAAAGGAAATGCCGAGGATTTAAAAAAGGGACTTTCATGGTTTAAAAAAGCTGTTCATGAAGATGAAGAATTTGCCGCAGCATGGGCCAATCTGGCCATCGGGTATTATTACCTCGATATATTCCGATCAGAAAAACTTTTCTCGGACTCTATCAATATTTATGCAAACAAAGCATTGCAGAATGATCCTGAACTTTCTCAGGGACTGCTTGCCAAAGGATTGTTTTACATCAATAAATCGGAAAATGAGCTCGCGGTCCCCTATCTTGAAAAGGCCCTGGAATTCAATCCCAATTCTGCTTTCATCCTCAATACACTGTCGGATTTTTATAATAGTTATATGCCCGATACTGAAAAGTATCTCGAATATGCACTCAAAGGCATTCATCTCGATATCGGTGCCAACGATTCCGGTACTGCCAGTTTTATTTATTTGCATGTGAGCAATGCGCTTATTCAATCCGGTTTTACGGAAGAAGCGCTGAAATACGTGAATAAATCACTTCAGATGAACCCCGATAATTTGTACTCGCAGTATGTGAAAGCCTATATCCTGTATGCTAAAAACCAAAATCTTGAGCAAACCAAAGCGATGATGCTGGAAGTCCTCGAGAAAGACACAAACCGTTTGGATATCTTACAGGAAACCGGTAAGGTATTTTATTTTCTGCGTGATTACAAAACATCTTATAAATATTACAAAAGATTCATCGATATCAGGGAAGCCCAACAATTGAATATTTATCCGGGAGAGGATGCAAAAATTGCCGTGGTATTGGAAAAGATGGGGCACAAAGAGGAATCGGAACAGTACTTTGCGAAATTCAGGGAATTCGCTGAAAACGATCCTTCCATTTACAAACCGCTAAGCCTGACTGCTTACTATGCCTATCATAATGAAACCAAAAGGGCACTCGAAGCAATGAAGCAATTCGCCGCACAATCCAACTTTCAGTATTGGATCATACTATTCCTTGATGTTGATCCGCTCATGGATAATGTCAAAGATCTTCCGGAGTTTAAGAAGATCTTTAATGAATTGAAAAACAATTTTTGGGAGAATCATAATCGGATCAGGAAATCACTTGAAGAACAATCTTTGATTTAAAATAATCTTCCATTACTCCAGGATTTGTATGTTGGAAATCAAAACACTTTATCAGGAATATACCTGGAAATTATTGATATTGTAATGGTTTGGAATTGAAACTCTTTATCAGCAACCAAACCGTAAACGACAACTCGCCTACCACGCCGGGAATGATAATGATGATCATCGAAACCATTTCCATATCGGCATAATTTGGATAAAGCAAACCCGCCGCGCTGTCGATCATATAACCGATGCCTGCAATGTAAAGCAGTATGCCGATGAATTTGGGCGCAAGTTTTGACCTGAGAAGCAAATAACCGAGGGCTATTAGATGAACCCCAAAGAAGATCAAGCCAATCAGCCAGGTATCATTGAACTGGGTGAAAAAGAGCAGCACCTGCGAGGCCATTTGCTCTCCGCTGAGGTTATAAAAGTTGGCATCTCCAAAGCTGATCCTGATGATCGACACCAGGTGAAACAATCCCACAGCAAAAACAATGGCATGTACCAGTCGGAACCAGGCCGCAAAAAGAGAGAAATTTTTATTCACCGGTTTTAGCAAGACCCAGAGTGCCCAGGCAATTACTACATCAAAAATGATGGTGATGATGAAGCTGAGAATGGCCAGCCTGAAAACCAGTTCGTTGTTGATCAGGTTTGCAAAAGTAGCCTTGGCATCGCCCGACACCACAATATTTTCAATGGCTACAAAATTGGCAAAGATGGCAGTGAAAAAGATGATTAGATAACTAATTCCGGCGATTTTTAAAAGTTTTTTGGATGCAGTCATTTTTAACAATTTTAAAGTTGATATTGATTTAATTCAGGTGGTCTACCGTCACGATCACATTTCCCTTTTTGTGACCCTTGTCGATGTAGCCGTGTGCTTCGGCAGTTTGTTCCAGGGGGTATTCCCGGTCGATGATGGTTTTGAAATCACTCTTTTCCATGATCGCAAGCAGTTCATTCAGCAATGCTCTGAGTTCAGTTTCCTTTAATATCCCGGTTGCTGAAAATTTGGCATTTTTACTTTCGACTATTGAAGTCTTGATCATTTGGAAGAGGGTTCCTGCTTTCAGAACCGGTGAAATATATGCACCGCCGGGTTTTAAAGATTTGTTGGTTTTTGAAAAAGAGCTTTTACCGACAGTATCGTAAATGATATCATATTGTGATCTTGCTTTTGTGAAATCTTCTTTGGTGTAGTCAATCACATGATCGGCCCCTAATGATTTTAGCAGATCCAGGTTAGCTGTGCTGCTCACGCCAGTCACCTCAGCACCCATATATTTGGCCAGTTGAACGGCTGCAGTCCCTAAACTACCCGATGCACCGTTGATAAGGATTTTTTGACCCGGCAGCAGTCGGGCTACATTTCTCAGGAAGTTCATCGAAGTTAGTGGCCCATCAGAAAGTGTTGCAGCTTCCTTGTAGGTGAGTTGATCAGGCTTTCGGGTGATCACACCATCTTCCTTTACAGCTACATATTCAGCATTGGTCCCAAAACCGGTAGTGGTTTCTCCGAATACCTTATCGCCTACCTTAAACTTTGTTACGTTTTCTCCAATCTGACTAACAACACCGGCAAATCCGGTTCCGGTAACAGGATGTTTAGGTTTGGTGAGTCCCACGATCAGTCTTCCGATGTATGGTTTTCCGGTCCGCATCATGGTATCGGCACGGGTAACGGAAGCGACAAATACTTTTACCAGTACGTCATTGGGTTGAGGGGCTGGTTTTTCGATTTCCTGAACCTTTAAAACTTCAGGGCCTCCGTATTTTGTTGCGACAATTGCTTTCATAATTTTTTGTTTTTTAAAGTTGATGATGCAAAGTAACAGCAGGTTGTCCTGATAAAAGTTCGGGATTCTGTTTGGGAGGTTCGGGATTATATATCAGAACTTATTCCTTGTTTGAAAAAAATAATGACTGAACAATCTGGATAAATGTTATTATTATTAAAACCCGAAAACACATGATTTGTTTGTGATGCCGATTAATTGAACAAGGTTAAAATCAGATCCATAATAATTCAGGTCGACCGCTTTAAGTTTCCTTGAGAATTCACCAATAAGTTTGTATTCTTCTTTAGAATAGATTGCATGAGTAAAATTGATAAAATATACGAAGAACTGACCCGGTCAAATTTCAAGGGCTGCCTTCGAATCATAGGGATAGTGCTCCTTATGATCAATCAATTAGAAGCTCAGGCACAAAATAAAGATGTCAGGTATTTTCTTGAAAATGCCAAATCCAACAGCCCCGTACTCCGCGAATATCAAAACAATGCCAGCGTTGCTGACCTCGAAAACGAAAAAGTGATTTCTGATTACCGCTATCCTGCTGTTCATGCCGATGTGAATTGGATGGAAGCACCGGTGATCAAAGGTGTCGGCTATGATGAGGCCATCACCAACGGCGCCTGGTATTCGGCACTGGCAGGGGTGAGTATGTCGCTATTTACAAAGGCTTTGTCGCAACCAGAACTGGAGAAAAACAACCTGCAGGCCGGAAAATCAAAATGGCTGGGGAAAATGGGCTGGAAGGAGCTCAGCATGCAGATCACGGATCTTTATGCGCAGTGTTTTGCCGACCAGCAGAATCTCGACAATTTGAAGGATCAGATGAATGTGATCACCGATCAACACCGGCTGGCCAGAAAACTGGCGGAGCAGGGCATCGTGAGGGCTTCGGATGTGCTGCAACTGGGCATCGAGGTAAGTGCGCAAAAAGTGCGGGTGAAAGACCAGCGCACCACCCTTCGCAACAACCTGAATAAACTCAACACAGCCTGCGGGATTTCAGATACAACGCTTTACAGGCTGGCCGATCCGGCTTTGGTGCTCTCCGTTGCCGTTTCCGACAGCAGCCTGTTTTTAAAGCAATTTTATTACGACAGCCTTTCCATCCTCAACCAGCAGGATCTGTTTAACCTGAAATACATACCGAAATTGTCCGCCTTTGCCGATGCAGGGCTGAATGCCAGCAAACTTACTGCTCCGCAAAACAACCTCGGCTTCAGCTTCGGGCTGAACCTGAATGTTAAACTGTGGGATCATGGGCAGCGAAAGATCAACGAAAAACAATCACAGATCAGGATGAATACGGTTTCATCGTATAAATCTTATTTTCAGAATCAGCGGACACAGCAACTGAACAGCATCCTGGTCAGAATCCGTGAAACAGAGGAAAAGATCACAGAACTTGCCGAACAACTGAAACAATACGAAACCCTGCTGGCCATCTACAAAACCGATCTGTCGACCGGCGATATCACCATGAACGAATTCCTGGTGGTTTTCCGAAATTCACTGAAGGCAAGGCAGGCCATTATTCAGCAACAACTTAATAAAAACAACCTGATCAATGCATACAATTACTGGAACTGGTAAACGGATAAACATTGGGAATCTCTTCCTGTTTCTGGCTTTTGCCGGCATCACGGCATGTCATTCCCCGGAAAATTCCGGTCAATCCGCATCCGATCCTGTCACACCTGTAAAGGTTGTGGGCGTTAGTTTTCATGATGTAAAGCTAACCGAAACCTTCCCGGCTACGGTGGTTTACCTCAATAAAAGCAACATGGATGCATCCCTGTCGGGCAACCTGAAGGCGATTTATGTTCGCACCGGCGATTATGTTCGTACCGGTGATCCGCTATTCAAGATTGAAACCCGTGAACACGCTGTGATTGCTGCCGATTCAAGCCTGAAAAACACCGGGCTGAGTGATCTCGGCATATATACGGTCAAAGCGCCTGCATCGGGATACATTGCTGCCGTGAACCACCAGCAGGGCGATTTTGTCCAGGTGGGAACCACCATCTGCAGTTTCACCCGCGACGACCAGATGTTTGTGAAAACCTTTCTCCCGGCAGGTATGCGCAAACAAGTGAAGCACAATGAAAAATGTAACATCCGGATGCCGGATAACACCACCATTCCGGGTGAGGCCGACCAGGTGCTGAACGAGCTCGACCCGGCATCGCAATCGCTGCAGGTTCTGGTTAAACCTTTACAGAAGGTCAACTTTGCGGAAAACATGAATCTCCGGGTTGAAATCACTGTTCAGGAGATCAGCTGGGCACAAATGGTTCCGGCCCCGGTTGTGCTGAGCAATGAAAAACTTGATCAGTTCTGGGTGATGAAAATGATGAACGACACCATGGCCTTGAAAGTGCCGGTGACGATCGGGGTGCGGCAGGGCGATTCCGTACAGATTGTAAATCCTGTTTTTAAACCGGATGTATCCCTCATCTCGGAAGGCAATTACGGCCTGAGCGATACGGCATTTGTGAAGATAATAAAATGAAACAAAATTTCCTGCAACGATACCGGTCACCCATCCTCTTCGGCGGGATCATTCTCCTGCTGGGTGGCGTATTTGCATACCTGTCCATCCAGGTTTCGCTGTTCCCTGAGATCACCTTTCCCAAGATCAAGGTGATTGCGGATAATGGTGATCAGCCGGTGGACAAGATGATGATCGAGGTGACAAGGCCGCTGGAAGATGCCATCAAACAAATTCCCGACCTGCTCGATATCCGCAGCACCACCAGCCGTGGCAGCACCGAAATGTCGGTCTTTCTCGACTGGAAAAGCGATATCTATACCAGCCAGCAACTCATCGAATCACGCATTGCACAAATACGAAATGATCTGCCTTCCAATACCCAGATCTCTGTCGAACGAATGAATCCGGCCACGCTTCCTGTGATGGGCTTTTCGCTTGAAAGTAAAAGCATGAGCCTGATGGAACTGAAGCTCCTGGCGGAATATACCATCAAACCCTACCTGTCGCAGGTTGCCGGTGTTTCGGCTGTGAATGTTCAGGGCGGCAAAACCAAAGAATACCGCATCGAGCCTGACCCGGCCAAACTCGTCAGCTTCGGACTTACCCCTACCGACATCAGCAATGCCATGGCCGCATCGGGGTTTATCAAATCGAACGGATACATCAACAGCTACCGCCGGCTTTATCTCACCATCACCGATGCGGGCCTTTATTCGGAAGATGACATTGCCAACATTCCCCTGAACTCCGGTGGGGGCGGCATTATCCGGGTGAAAGATGTGGCCCGGGTGCGGGTGGCTGACAAAGTGGAGTACATTAAGATCAATGCCAACGGCCATGAGGGCGTGCTGGTCAACATCCTGCGCCAGCCCAATGCCAACCTGATCGCCATGACGAAAGGTGTGCAGGAAAAGATCAGTGAAATGAAGAACATCCTGCCTGCTGATGTTCAGCTGAAACCCTATTATGTGCAGTCGGAATTTGTGAACCACAGTATCAAAAGCATTCGTGATGCGCTGCTGATCGGGCTGCTGCTCGCTATTTTTGTGGTGATCATTTTCCTGCGGTCGATGCAGTCGAGTATCTCCATATTATTCATCATTCCGGTAACGCTGGCCACCTCACTGCTGGTGATGCGGGGGCTGAATTACACGCTCAACATCATGACCATCGGGGCCATTGCTGCGGCCATCGGGCTGATCATCGACGATGCGGTCATCGTGATCGAGCAGATCCACCGCAGCCGGGAAGAGGAGCCCGACAAAGGAATTTTTGAGATCACCGGCAAAGCCATCCGCTACCTGTTTCCGGCCATGGTCAGCTCTTCGCTCAGCACCATCGTCATCTTTCTGCCTTTCTCGCTCATGAGCGGTGTGGCCGGCGCCTATTTCAAGATCATGGCATTTACCATGATCATCACCCTGGCCTGTTCCTTTGCCGTAACGGCATTGATCCTTCCGGTTTTATATGCTTCCGTGGCCCGTGTGATCCCCACCCGCATCAAACCGGTTCACCATGATGAAAAGAAACGCTGGATCGATTTTTTCATCCGCCATGCCTGGATATCTTTGTTACTGGTCGGACTGCTGGCCGGAATGGGTATTTTCACCCTGCCAAAACTGCAAACCGGTTTCCTGCCGGAGATGGATGAAGGCTCCATTGTGCTCGATTTTGATTCGCCTCCCGGCACTTCCATCGAAGAAACCGAGCACATGCTGACCACCGTCGACAGCATCATCCTGAATATTCCGGAAGTGGTTTCTTATTCCAGGAGGACCGGCACGCAAATGGGGTTTTTTATTACCGAACCGAGCCGCGGCGATTACCTGATCAAGCTTTCGGATAAGCGAAAAAGGAGTACCAATGCGGTGATCGCTGAGATCCGGCAGAAAGTGGAAAACCAGTTGCCCATGCTGATCATCGATTTCGGGCAGGTGATCGGTGATATGCTCGGTGACCTGATGGCTTCGGTGCAGCCCATCGAAATCAAGGTCTTCGGTCCCGATCGGGAAAAATTGAAATCGTATTCTGAACAGATCGCAAAACTGATTGAAAAAGTGCTCGGAACTGCCGATGTTTTCAACGGACTGGTGATCGCCGGACCCAACATCACCCTCAGGCCCGATGAAACGGCCCTGGCTCGATTCGGCATGAAACCGGCCGACCTGCAATATCAATTGAAAAAAGCCATTGAAGGGAAGGTGGTTGGGGCGGTGAAAGATCCGAACCAGATGACACCTGTGCGCATGATCTATCCCGGTGGTCCGGCGATGAACATTGATGAGCTGCGGAAAACCCGTATTTTCCTGCCGGCAGGATTAACCGTTCCGTTGACCGATCTGACATCCATAAATGTTCATTCCGGTGTGGCCGAGCAGGAGCGTGAAAACCTGCAACCCATTGTAGCCGTCACATCCCGCCTGGAAGGACGCGACCTGGGGAGTGTGATGACCGATATCCGGAAGACGATCAACGAACATATGAATTTCCCGAAAGGTTACGGTGTTCGTTACGGCGGAGCTTATGCCGAGCAGCAACAGTCGTTTCGCGACCTGCTCATCATCCTCATCCTTGCCTCGCTGATGGTGTTGTTCGTTGTGATGATCTTTTTCAGGGATCCATGGGTAGCCCTGCTCATTTTAGGGCTGGCCATAACCGGTATCGGAGGTTCGGTAGTGGCGCTCTACCTCACGCACACTCCCCTGAATGTCGGGAGTTACATGGGCATCATCATGATTGTGGGGATCATTGCCGAAAACGCAATTTTCACTTACCAGCAATACCTCACCGCCTTAAAAACGCAAGATCGGAAAGGCGCACTGAACCACGCCATAGCTGCCCGCCTGCGGCCCAAACTAATGACTGCCATAGCTGCCATCACCGCACTCATGCCGCTGGCATTGGGTATCGGTACCGGTGCGCAGATGCACCAGCCACTGGCCATTGCAGTGATCGGGGGATTTCTGGCGGCTTTGCCTCTGCTGCTGATCGTTTTTCCGGGGATGATTAAATTATTCAGGATCGGGAAAATTAATGGCAAAAGCCGATTGTTTTGATTTATAAATAACTGCGCTAAAGCGCGGTCCAAAATAATTCATAAATGACAATATTGATACTTATAATTTTAAGCCGGCCTTCAGGCCGGCGACCAGTAATAACCCTGTTACACTGGCTTTAGCCAATAATCATTACAATAATAATATTTTTAATCTTCAACTTCCATTGTCTTATCTGGGCCCAACTGGCAAGAATATCTTTTTTCAGTTCTGCATAAGTTTATAAGCCTTCTCCCTCGAATTTCAATTCTTTATCGTTATTATTGTTGGTTGACCTGATAAAATAAGTAAATCCAAATTGGATCACTGCTCCTTTTCGCCGGTATTTTGATTCCTGGTAAAATTGAGGCACATCAATTTCCCGGGTGATGCGGTAGGTGTGAAAAATATCGGAAACGGTCAAGGTAGCTACAGCTCGTTTTGCAAATAATTGCTGTCTGACGCCTGCATTCATGTAGAAAAATTGATTTCTCTGGCCCTGCGGTGTAATCCTGGGAGAATAATAATAGGCATCTATCTGTATCATTGTTGAATTTGTCGCCTTGAGGTAAGAATGAAATTTAATATTGAAAGATACAACGGACTTTTTATCTGAGAAACCAAGAGAAGTTGCATCTATCTGGTCGTAGAAAATATCGGTACTTAAATTCAAGTCAAGATATTGTAACGGCGATGAAGATATAATGCCTTCTAATCCCGCTGATTGCCTGTTATCCAGGTTTTCGATAGTGGTGATGAGGATGCTGTCACCAACCGGTATTTTTATCGAGCTAAATGCATCATAGGTATATCTGTAATATATTGCCGGTGAAAAACTTAGTTTTTTACCCTTTTTATTGAAGGCCAGCTCAATGGAATGAATTTGCTGGGGCTTTAGGTTGGGATTGCCTGCCTCGGCATTTCTTGGATCATAAAATTCAGGATTCGGATTGAGTTCATCTGCATCCGGACGGTTGATCCTTCTGCTGTAGCTAAAACCAATGGTGCTGTTGTTGCTTAAGTCATAACCCATATGCAGTGTGGGAAATAGTTTGAAATAACTATTAGGGATCAATGAATCGCTGGGTTGCAAAAGATGCGATTTAATGTAAGCCTGTTCAGCCCGCAAACCTGCTTTAAAGGTAAAATCATCCAATTCTTGCTCCAGTAGCACATACACAGCATGAACATCCTGATTTAATAAAAAACGGTCAGGTTCCATATTTTTTGTATACCGGATATCTTCGTGAATAAACTCTCCATAATACCCCCCTTCCAATTGAAAATCTTCATTCAATGGCAGCACGTATTCCGCACTGATCTCTGCTTGTTGTCCCTGCTTTCGAACAAGGTTGTTTGCCTTTTCAGATACGGGTTGAGGAAAGGTGTAGATTTCATAATAAGTTTGATCTTCTTGTTCATTATAGGTAGAACCTGTTATATCAATAGACAAAGTATGATCCTCATTCTCATCGAACAGATGTTCCCATGTTGCAGCCAGTTCTAATTCATGCTCAAACTCATCATTGGTTTCGTTTGAGGTTAGCCTGCCTTTAGGTTGATGGTCAGAATCGTCTTCGGCAATATCTGAATCACTTTCGTGAAGTGAATTCTGAGAAAAAAAATCACCGGAAAATTCCAACGTATTATTTTCATTCAAATTGAAATCTACTCCCGCAGAAGCGATATGTGCCAGGGCATTGGTTTTCGAACTGGCATTTTCCATATAAAAGGACAATACCTCACCGCCCGTCGAATCCCGGTATATTCTGTTATCTGAATAATATATACGCCGACTGAAATGCCTGATCCCATAATTGGCAAATATATTGACTTTCTCAGATCCATAGTTCAGGTTCAGATTGGCATTGTATCTTTTTTCATTCCCGATGCCGGCACTGATCTGGCCGTTGAGTCCACCCCTTTTATCTTTTCTTAATATGATGTTAATGATCCCACCGGTTCCTTCAGGTTTATACTTAGCCGAAGGATTGGTTATCACTTCGATGCGTTCAATGGATGCTGCCGGAATTTGCTGAAGTGCTGAAGCTGCACTCCTCCGCAGCAATGCCGAAGGTTTTCCATTAACAAGGTATAGAATATTGGAAGTGCCACGCAGTGTAACATTTCCTTCCACATCAACTGAAACTGAAGGGATGTTTTGGAGTATTTCAGTGGCCGATCCTGTTTCGCTCAAAATATCCTGACCAACATTGTAGATTTTTTTGTCAACGGTATGGATCAATGCACTCTTTTCACTACTAATGGTTACATCTTCCAGTAAAATTGGGTCAGCTTCAATATTTATCTTTCCCAGGTTTGTTTGCCCGGAATGCCAGAATACAGGGGTTTGCATGGTTTTAAAACCAATAAAGCTCACTTTTAAAAAGTAATTACCTGAATCAATCTGCTGAAACAGGAAATTACCTTCAATATCCGTTGTTGTGCCGTTGATTTCGTTGACCGAATCATTGGACTGAAACAATGCAACAGTAGCATACTGCAAGGGCTCTTGAGATTCTATTTCAACGACCTTTCCTGAAATCCTTCCTGATTGAGCTATTCCCGACTTTGAACTCAAAAGAAATAGTACGGCAAAAGCCGATAAAACGTAAATCTTTATCAGAAAATTCATTTAAAAAGTACGCATTTAAAATTGGGGGTACTTTGAATAATTAAGGAATTAAAGTACATGCTAATACTTAAGGTTTAAGCCGACCTTCAGGCTGGTAACCAAGGGGAATCTTATTCCCCCGGGCTTTAGTCATTAACCATCGCTATTAAATCATCAATCTTCATCCTCCATATCTTCACTCTCTTCTTTCTTTACAGTGATTTGGCCTTTGTCAGAAACGAGAATCTCCTTTTCATTCTCTCCCTGTTCTATGGCCAGCTCGTACCCGCTAAAATCAGGCATTTCAATTTTTTCCACTTCTTCTATTTTCCAGCCTTCGAATTGGTTATTAACAGCATTCAAAACATTTTCAGGGAGGTCTCTTTTTTTGATCTCCGTTTCCGTTTCGAGCCAGGTACCCGATTGATCAAAGCTGGCCGACATTTCGGTTCCGTTCATTTTGAACTCAGCTTCCCATTCATTGGCATCTTCCTGGTCCCATTTCAAATCTTTAACGGTTCCGAATTTTGTTGAAAATGCTGATGTGACCTCTTTTGGTGGATTTGATTTTTGAGCACATGCCCCAAGGGCTAATAAACCGGAGAATAATACGACGATTGTTTTTTTCATTGTGATGTTTTTTTGATTTAATGGGTTAAAAGTAAGTCCCGATTCTAAAGAGAATTTGAAGAATCGTCAATTGGTGGAATGAATGGTAAAAACATGCATTTGTTTTTCAAACCGGTAGGATAGTTGCCAGCCAAAATAGGTACAGATTTGTTTGGAAATGGCTAACCCAAGTCCCACAGAATCCGATCGGTCTCCTTTTCTGAAACGCTCAAAAAGTTCTTTTCCATCTGGCAAAGGTTTGTTGCCTGAATTATAAAACGTCAATTGCCCGTCGCTGAGAATAATTTTCAAGATAACGCTTTCGCTATTGTGGATAATGGCATTGCCAAAAAGGTTGTTGATCAGCATATCCAGCAGGCTCTTGTTGCATTCTACGATCCAATCGGATTGAAAATCATAGGTGAAAGTTAATTTTTTGATCTCCATCAATTCATTGAAATTCTCCATGTGTTGCTTCATGATTTCATTCAAACTGATCTTTTCAGCTTCAGTAAACTGCCGGTTTTCAATCCGGCTTAGCAACAACAATCCACTGTTAATTTTGGATAATCGATTCACCGATTTGTAAATGGCTTCTATTTTGGATATCTGATTCTGCGACAGCTGATCTTCCTCAAGCAATGCTTCCGTTTTGCTGCGGATCACCGCCAGCGGTGTTTGCAATTCATGACTGGCATTTTCTGAGAATTTTTTGAGGTTATCGTAATCCGACAGAATTTTATCCGTTAACCCTTTCAGCACCTTGTTCATTTCCCTGAATTCATCGGTATCAGAATATTCCGGTGAAAAAGGTACAGCGGATTGTAGTGAAAATTGTTTGAGTTTTTCGAGGTTGACAAAAAAAGGATTCCAGAGCCTTTGCGATATTCTTCTGTTAATGAGGAAAAACAAAAATAATAATCCGCCAAAACTGAGGATGATCATCAGGGTGAGGCTGGCCAACAGGTCCGATGATTCAACACTCGATTCGCGGATCACGACTTTATAGTTTTTCCCGCCGATCTGACGAAAAGCCGTAAGTTGCCGGAATGCCTCACCTTCATCTTCGATTTGCAGCATGGTATCGGAAAAGATCACCTCATCAGAATGGTGTTCTGAAGGTTTTACCGAGATGATCGGAAACATTTCAAAATGGCTGCTTTCACCCGGATCAACGGATTCAATCCGGTCGAGCATACTGATCAGTTTTTCATCGGTTTCTTCGCGAACAATCGACCGCAGCAAAACAAACAGGATGATCCCCACCACAAAAAACAGGATTGCAGCATAAGTGAGATATTTCCGGTTCAGTTGATGGATCAGTTTCATCGGTCGGTAAATTTATAACCCATGCCATAAACAGTTCTCAGGTAATCAGTACCGCCGACAGCTTCGATCTTTTTCCGAAGGTTATTGATGTGGGTGTAAATAAAATCAAAATTATCCACCAGGTCGATATCATCGCCCCAAAGGTGTTCGGCAATGGATTCTTTGGTTAACAGCCGGTTTTTATTAGCAATAAAAAACTGAAGCAGTTCATACTCCTTTTTAGTCAGGGTTAAGTTCGTATCATTCACCATCACTGTCTTTTCTTGCGGGTTGATCCGGATCTCATTAAAGGTGATGTCCATGGCTCCTTTAAAATTTCTTCTTCGTATCAACGCTTTGATCCTTGCATTTAATTCCGCCAGGTGAAAGGGTTTGGTGATGTAATCATCGGCGCCGATGTCGAGGCCGGTGAGCTTGTCATCGAGAGAATTTTTTGCGGAAATGATGAGGATACCTGTATCGCTGTTGCGTTGTTTGAGTGATTGAATCAGCTCCAATCCCGATCCGCCCGGCAGCGTGATATCGACAATGGCGATATCATAATGATAGATGGCGATTTTGTCTTCGGCTGATTCGAAGGTATCCGCCGTCTCCACCACAAAATCCTCTTTTAGCAGGAATTGTTTGATCTCCTCCAACAGAGCAAGTTCATCCTCGATCACAAGAATTTTCATGATTCAAAAGTAAGTTTTAAAATTAAAGAAATTCTAAAGCGGTAATCTTTCGATGAGGGTTTGAATAATTATCTGAAAATTATTTCCTTCACCTTTAGCTACCCTTCACAAATTCCTTGGGTGTAAAACCGGTTTCTTTTTTAAAAAAAGTATTGAACACCGTTTTCGAATTGAAACCGCTATCATAAGCCAGGGCCATCAGGGTGAGGTGTTTGTTTTTGGGATCTTTAGCCAGCTTCTTAAAAGTTTCTACCCGGTAGTGATTGATGATATCATTGAAATTCTTACCAATTTTTTCATTCAGTAACCACGAAAGCTGATTGGGATGGATATCCGTTTGTTCGGCCAGGGAGCGAATTGAGAGAGCCGGTTCAAGGTAGGGTTTGTTCTCCCGGATGTGTTCCATCAACTGTTCGGCAAGCTGGTTGGCGGTTTCATCATCGAGGAGCGCTTTTTTGAATTTCGATTCATCCGGTTCTTCCGTTTCAGGAAAAATAAGTTTCCGGTACTTTTGATAGCGCGGGTCATCTTTGATGGGATCAACCAGCGGGTCGGCGAAGAGCATGAGCAGGAAAAAGTCATTGGCATTAAGCGCATTTTCAATCCATTGGAAGGCCTTTTCCTTATTATTCGTCCAGGCATAAAGTAGGAAGAGAAAAGAACTCGCCCGGAAACCGTTTTCACCTTCTGCCAGTTTTTCCAGTTTATCACTATAAGATTTAGCCTGTTCATGATCATTCATTTTTGAATAAGCAATGGTAAGCAATCCCACCTTATCCGATTCAATAAGCAGTTCTTCCGGAGCGTTGTTGACGAACTCTATCGCCTCCTCATATCTTTCCATCCGCAACAGAACCTGGCATTTGATGGTGTATGCCGGCAGGTTTTTAGGGTTTTGTTTTAAAACACCGTTGAGTCTTTCCAATCCTTCTTCAAATTGTCCGGACATGTAATGGAAATAGCCATTAAAGAAAAGCGTTTCAGGCGAAAGCGGGTTGATGCTGTAAGCGATGTCGAGATGCTGCCGGGCTTGTTCGATCCGTCCTGAAATAACATATAAAAACGACATGACCTGCTGTGCTTCGGCGTGGTTGGCCTGCAACTCGAGGGAACGCATATTTTCTTCAAAGGCTGTTTTATAGTCAGCCTGTCTGAAAAAGGTGAGATTGGCCAATTGATAATGAACACCCGCAAGGTTTTCGTTGATACTTTTGGCTTTTTGAATGAGCTCCGAAACTTTTTGCCAGGTTTCTATCATCGGCATAAAACCGGTGGTGGCCATAAAACCAAGGGCATCAGCAAGGCCCAGGCAGGATTCAGCATGATTGGGATCCAGTTCCAATGCCTTTTCATACAAGCCAATAGCTGTGCGCATGTCATCGGGATTCCACTTATTGAAATGAAATTTACCTTTGAGTGAGTATTCGTAAGCATCGATGTTGTCGGTTTGTTTTTCGACGAGATGTTCCTGAATTTCGAAGTGGCCGAAATGTTCCCGTAGTTTTTCTGCAATGTGTAAACTGACCTCGTCCTGGATCTCAAAAATATTCTCCAGCTTCCGGTCCCAGGTTTCCGACCAGAAATGGAAATCTTCATCTGCATTGATTAACTGTGCAGTGATACGAACCATGTTGCCGGCAAGACGAACACTGCCTTCCAGCAGCACCGAAACATTGAGTTCCTCAGCAATTTCTTTGATCGGGATATTTTTATTTTTAAAATAGAAAGAAGAGGTCCGTGAAGTAACTTTAATATTCCTGATCTTTGCCAGTGCATTGATGATCTCCTCGGTAATGCCGTCGCTGAAGTATTCGTTCTCCTCACTGGCACTCATGTTCACAAATGGAAGGACGGCAATGGCCTTCTTTACCGGCGTTTGTTTTCCTTTGAGGTCCTCGGGTTTGGGGATTATAATTCCTTCACTTGCAACAGCAAAAACTTCAACAGGATCAGTGATGTTTTTAAGCTCATATAATCCAAGGGATCTGGTGGAAATATCAGGTTGGTTTTTGAGTTCATCATTCAGCTTTTCAGAAATAAGAATGGCTCCGGCGATACCCATTCCTTCGATTCGAGAAGCTACATTCACTCCGTCACCATAAATGTCTGTTTCATCATATACTATATCACCCAGGTGAAGACCAATCCGCAACGGCAACGGATCATCATTATTCAACAGCTTTTGAATTTCAATTGCACATTGAACAGCTTCAATGGCGCTTTCAAAAACACTCAATACACCATCGCCATAATACTGCACAATCTTACCCCTGTAAAGGGTATGTTGTTCCTCGAAAACTTGCCGGTGGCGCGAGCGAATTTTCCCGGCTTTTTTTTCATCGGTTTGCATCATGGCTGTATATCCCACAATATCGGCAAACATGATGGCTGAGAGTTGACGTACTTTTTTCACAGTCTGCGATTGGTTTGGTATGGATGAACTTTTTTTCATTGCCTGAACCGGGATGGTCAATATATCTGTATTATGTGTAGCAAGACTTAGAATTAACTTAGAACTCAACAAAGAAGCAGGCTTAAAGTTTAATTTTTTACTCCGTCGTTTACGACAGAATACAAAACGATACATTTTTGAAGCCCGGCAAGCGTTGAAAAATATCAACAGCAAAGGTTTTTGCAAGTGCAACCCAAATCTAATCTGCTGTGTCTTCTTTCTGATCATGAGAAGCAGGAAAACTCCATGATTCTTTTTTTTGCAATACATAAACTTAGGTTGTTATGATAAAACAAAAACTTTTTACCTTCATTTTGATTGGTTTCCTGGCTGGTGTTTATACGCCAACTCAAGGGCAGAATACTACTTCTGCGAAGGATTACAGTCAGTATCCATACTGGATTGAAATGATGCAGGACCAATCGGTCAATTTTTACGAAGTACAGGAAGCATTCGAAGCTTACTGGGAAAACCGGGAAATAACAAAGGGCAGTGGCTGGAAGCCATTCAAACGTTGGGAATGGTGGCAGGAACGGCATATTTATCCCAATGGAACCCGACATGAAGCTGATAAAATTTTTAATGCTTACATGGGGTATATTCAAAAAAACCCACAAGCTAAAAGTTCCAATGGTGAATGGACCAACCTGGGACCCATTTTTGTTCCAAGCAAAGGCTATGAAGGGTTGGGTCGAATCAATGCCATCGCTTTTCACCCTACCGATCCGGATATTGTATACATTGGTGCACCGGCCGGTGGATGTTGGATCTATGACGGAACAACCGGTGGGTGGTCGAGCACAACTGACGGATTGCCTTCACTGGGTGTCTCAGCCATTGTAGTCGACTGGAGCAATCCCGATAAAATTTACATTGGTACCGGAGATCGTGATGCCGGTGATGCCCTTGGCCTGGGCGTTTTCAGAAGTACAGACGGCGGTGAAACCTGGGAAGTATGGAATAATGGGATGGGTAATCGCACAGTTGGCCGCATGATTCAGCATCCTGTAAATCCTGATATTTTGTATGCTGCTACAGCCGGCGGAATTTATAAAACCACCGATGGCGGGGCCAACTGGGTATACAAGGCCAATGGTGGAACCAAAGAAATTGTCTTTAAACCCAATGATCCATCTACCCTCTATGCTGGTGGTAATGGAAAGTTTTACAAATCGACTGATAATGGTGAAACCTGGGTTCAGATCACCAATGGCATTGAGGCCGGAAGCCGATCTGTGATTGCTGTTACGCCTGCTAATCCTGAAGTGGTATATTGTCTTTTGTCAAACGGCGATTCTTATAAGGGAATATGGAAATCAACGAATTCAGGTGAATCATTTACCATGATGTCCAATTCGCCCAATATCATGAGTTGGGGTTGCAACGGAGGAGATGGGGGACAAGCCTGGTATGATCTTGATGTGGCGGTGGATCCCAATGATGAAGATGTGATCTTTGCAGGTGGTGTAAACTGCTTTAAATCCGAAGATGGTGGTGTGACCTGGGATATCAGTTCGCACTGGTGGGGCGATTGTAACGTACCTGCCGTCCATGCCGACCTTCATGTTTTGGAATACAATCCATTGAACGACCGTTTGTATGCTGGTAATGACGGTGGCATTTATTTTACGGCCAATGGTGGCAGTTCATGGCCTGAAATCACTGATGGACTTCCCATCAGCCAGGTTTACCGGATTGGTCAATCAGCTACCAATGTTGATAAAGTCATCAACGGCTATCAGGATAATGGGTCATCGACCTACTTTGGTAACAATGTGTGGATGACAACTGGTGGGGGTGATGGTATGGAATGTGCCATTGATTATACCAATGATCAAATCACTTATCATACCATTTATTATGGCGATATATACAGGAAATACAACAACGGCAGCCAACACCAGGTGGCCGGTCAGGGCGTTCATGGAATGACCGAAAGTGGCGGATGGGTTACCCCCTTCTGTTTGCATGAAGGCGATCCGAACATCATGTTTGTGGGTATGAAAAATATTTGGAGGGCCGAAGGAGTTACCACCAATAGCTTCACATGGAAAGTCATCACCGAAGGGGGTGGCGGAGACATTGATGTGGTTGAGCATGCTCCAGCCGATCATAACCTGTTTTATTATGCACGCAATCAACAACTCTATCGCAGCGATAATGTCATGGATGATCAACCTGAATGGATTAACCTCTCAGGATTTATACCCGGGACAGGAAATGTGCTTGATATTGAAAGTCATCCCTTTGACCCGGATGTGGTATATGCTTCCCGTTCAGGAAAGGTTTTCGTTTCGCAAAACCGTGGGATGAACTGGGAAGATATCACAGGATCATTGCCCGATATCAACATCAATTCCATTGCTTTTTATTTGAACAGTATGGATGGAATTTATGTAGGATCCGATGCCGGTGTATACTACCGTGATGCCCATATGGATGACTGGGTGATGTTCAGCAATGGTCTGCCTATAGATGCTTCTATTAATGAAATTGAGATTTATCACAATCCTGAAAATCCTGAAGAGGATGTTATCAGGGCCGGAACATATGGTCGTGGACTTTGGTCCTCACCGGTATGGCATGACGCACCCGTTGCAGCCTTCGAAGCTGAAGAAACCAATATTCCTGTGGGATGCCCGGTTGATTTCTATGATCTTTCATCTGGCGTGCCAACCTCATGGGAGTGGACCTTTGAAGGCGGCACACCTGCTGTCTCAACTGATAAAAATCCTGAAGGGATTGTTTATACGACTGAAGGGACTTTTTCTGTAACCCTCACTGTTTCCAACGCTGAAGGGACGGATACGGAAACCATCAATGGTTACATGGAAATAAGTGAAACGGCTGTTCCAGATGTTTATTTCATTGCAAGCGATTCCATCACCTGTTCCGAAACAGCCATTTTATTTACCGATATGAGCTCAAATTGTCCTACAGGATGGGAGTGGAGTTTCGATCCCGGAACCGTTTCTTTTATCAATGGAACAAATCAGAATTCACAGAATCCCGAAGTTGAGTTCGTCAACACTGGTGCTTATACCGTATCGCTAACAGTTACCAACAATGCCGGAAATAATTCCCTGGTAAAGGAAGACTACATAAATATCGGCGGAATTTCGATTCCATTTGGTGATGATTTTGAATCCGGATCATTGACTTCCAAATCGTGGAACATTGAGAATCCTGACTTTGATAAAACCTGGGGAGTAACTGATGTTGCAGGCAATGGTAGCACGAAAGCAGCATGGCTCAATTTTTACGATTACATAGTTCCTCCCGGGCAACGCGATCGCATGATCACGCCTGTTTTGGATCTCAGCCTTTACACCGATGCCTATTTGATGTTTGATTATGCTTATGCCAAACGTCATACCAATATCACGGATAGCCTGATTGTGAAAATATCAGATGATTGTGGTGAATCCTGGACAAGGATTTTCGAAGGAGGCGAAGATGGTGACGGTAGTTTTGCTACCCATGAGCTTATGGTCGATCCTTTTTACCCGGAAATAAGCGGTGATTGGTGCGGAAGTGGTTGGGGCGCTGAATGTGTGTTTCTGGATCTTACCAACTGGGCTGGACAAGGAAACATCCAGGTAATGTTTGAAACTTACAACTACTTCGGTAACAACCTGTTTGTTGATAATGTTGACATCAGTACTTTTACGGGTATCGCCGATCATATCAAGGATGCCAACGTCAGGATTTTCCCGAATCCTACTACCGGGAATGTCAATATTGTTATTCCCAATAAGTTGGGACATGTTGATGTTTCCATTATTAATCCACAGGGAGCAATTGTAGAATATTTTGATATTGCAGAGTCTGGCATCGTTACCACCAACCTGAGCAAGCATGGTAAAGGCATATATTTTATTCGTGTAACAGGAGATTCAGGTACTCAAACAGGAAAAGTTGTAGTACATTGAGAAGTTAAATTTATTCAGAAAAACCGGCAACCATGAATTTGTTTGCCGGTTTTTTTCAAGTTGCCTTTACATGCTGTATGTTTTTTTATGTTTAGGGAACTCACAAATCGACCAATGGTGTTTCAAAGTCACTTTGTTGGTAAAAATCGCTACTTTTGAAAAAATGAACGGATATGCGCTTCCGCCTGTTTTTTATATTCATCTTATTAGTCGGATTCTTTTTCTTAACCGGATGTACAGCTGTCAAGCCCTGGCAACAGGTCTATTTGAACGATCCTGAGATGCAATTGAGTAGCAGTTCGGGAGGCGTGTTTGAAGATTATGTGCATGCCATCCGTACGGGATCAACGGTCGCTGGAAGTAAAAAGTCGACCGGTGGATGCGGTTGTAATTGATTGGGGTCATGAAGAAATGCTACCTGATTCTGGGAATGATCGTTGTGGCCCTGTATGGAAAACCACAAGCACCAGATTCCACCTACAACAAGCGGGTAATACCGAAAACGGAAATCGAAATCCTCTATTCAATGTATGGTCAGCAGGGAGATCATTCAGCCATTACCGGTGGTAAAGGTACCGAACAACTTACCATTTATGCCCCTGGCTTCGAGCTTACCTTTAGCGGTTCCAGAAGCAGTTTTTCCATTGATGCCGGAACGGATGTCATAAGCTCAGCTTCCACCGACCGAATTGATGATGTGATTTCATCTGCTTCAAGAGTTGACATGCGCACCCATGCCGATGTACAATATTCAAGGCGAAGCCGAAAGGAAGAAATGGAATTCAGTATTGGAACAGGGTTTTCACTTGAATCCGATTATCTTTCCTTTCCCGTTAGAATCGCCTTCGCTTATACGGAACCCGATAATATGCGGCAGGTTCAAATCGCATTTTCGGCCTTTTTCGACGACTTAAGATGGGGCCGGTTGAATCCGGATTATCGTCGACCGGTAACCTTGATTTATCCTGCTGAACTGAGATATAAGGAATGGTTTGATATCTATCGACGATACTCCTATAATTTAAAAACCGGTTTTGTTCAGGTTATTAATCAGCGATTGCGGATTGGTATATATCCTGAAGTAATTCTGCAAAAGGGTTTACTTTCCACACCCTTTCACCGGGTTTTTTTTACCAATGATTCCCTGAGAGTTGAAAACCTTCCTGAAAAACGGGTTAGGGTGCCATTGGGTCTGAAAGTGAATTATTTTGCCGGAAGCCGTACCATTTTAAAAGGCGGATATACGTTTTACCATGATGATTTTGGGATCAATGCCCATAACCTCGAACTGGAATCAGCCATAAAAATTACCCCATTATTAACGATTTCGCCATTTGTAAATTTATATACCCAAACCGGATCCATCTATTTTCTTCCCTATGCACAACATGATTCGGAAGATCAGTTTTACACTTCCGATTATGATTTGTCGGCTTTCAATTCGGTAAAAGCAGGAATCGGCATACGTTGGGCTCCATTTGCTTATTGGTCGGCAAGAAATATTTTTGATGAAGTGCAACTCCGATATGCCTACTTCACTCGCTCCGAAGGATTAGCGGCTCATATGTTGTCGGCCTCTTTTAGGTTTAGTCGGGAAAAAGGGGAAAACGCATACAAAAAATAAGCAATGGAACAAAGGGACTATATTTTGCGTGAAATTGAAAAGATTGGAGCGATGATCGCCGGTTTGATCGGTAAGATGATACCGTTAAAAGAGAAGGGGTTTTTGGAAGAAGATGAATGGATTGATCTGGGCAGAACGATCGAAGAAGATTTAAATATTAACCTGGATCGTTTGTTATCGACTCCCAGCCATCAATTTGATCAATTGTTGACAAGGGATCTTGGCTTCGATGCGAGCAACATAGAATTGCTGGCCGACCTGCTAGCAGATATTGCAGAGATTCATAATCAGGATAAATTATTGCTCAAGGAAACGGCCATTGATTTGTACGAAATGGCCAATCGAAATTCCAAAATATTTTCATTGGAACGTGCCGCTAAAATAAATCGGTTAAAAACTGTGAAACCGAAATGAGGCTAATTTCTGTTTTGGGAGTGCAACAGGTTGCCGGAAACCTGAATAATTGAATAAAAACTGGATGAATATGCTCACCGGATCAACCATGACCATTGACAATGCAATGGACCTGTCATACTATGAATATGGTGTTTTTCAATTAGTGGGGTCGGAATAATATTATTTAATCAATTCCGGTAAAAGAGAGATGATATATTTCAGGACATAAAAAAATCCCGCCCCAAACATGTTCAGGGCGGGATTTTGAATTCCTTAAAAGGACAATGATGTGCCCTTGAGGATTAGAAGGATGGTTTTACATTAAAGGCAACAACGCCTTTATCGCCGGTCTTTGTTTCATATTCAACTTCCTGGCCTGTTTCCAATTCTGTATAAGCATTGGAAAGACCCGAACGATGAAAGAAGATATCACGGCCCTCTTCTGTAGCAATAAAACCAAATCCCTTGGTTGTATCGTAGAATTTAACTTTGCCTGTTTTCATAGCAATACGTGTGATAATTAGTAACGACGGTTGTTTTCCCGTTTTTCGCGGGCAACACTAACCGAAATATTCCGGTTATCGATAGATTTGCCGTTAAGTCCTTCAATGGCATTTTCCGCATCGGAATCATTGTCCATTTCAACAAAAGCAAAACCTTTGCTTCTGCCTGTAAATTTGTCTGTAATGATTTTAACAGATGAAACGCTTCCGTATTCTTCGAAAGCATCCCTGAGCTCATTTTCATCAACCTTAAAGCTAAGGTTGCCTACATAAATGTTCATGTTTTAAGTATTAATTATTAATCCTGATTTACCTGCCGGATCTGATTTGCAAACAATTTTTTAAATTGCAAATAAACCCTTAAGGAAGGTAAATCTTTAGTTATCATTGATTTTAAACATCCTGTCGGAATTTAAACGGAAGGCCTGATACTTAGAAAAGTTTGGGGAGCTTCTGGTTAAATCGGTGCATTTTGTTCTAAATCGGTGGCAAAGATAGGTAAATTCTAAATATCAATGTGTTTTATTTTTTATTGCATGTTTTATTTCTTCACCACCGTGTCACGTAATACCTTATCGTTTTACTACATAATTGCATGACCAGTCAGGCTATTGAGAAATTTGAATTAACAGCCTATTAACAAATAAATAGCCCAAAAAAACTTATTCTCACACCCCATTAATTCAAATAATTCCAATACCGCTTACTTACCATTCATATTTTAAAATAGATGAATTACTGGATCTTCAGCAGTTGCAATCGCCTGAAGAGCGTGATGAAATGCTGTCCATCCTGATCCGCCAGGTAGATATATTGGGAACCATAACTCCGCTGGAATTTCTCTCCTTCAGGAATTATCTGGAAAGGGCGATAGGATTTCAGTCCTATCAGTGGCGTGAATTTGAGTATGTTTTGGACCAGAAATAGTTAAAGCATCTGACGCGCTTTCCAAAAAATTCCTGAACAGGGAGCTAAAACTATCCACTGATGCATCTCCGGAATTGCAGGAGGTCCCCATTGACATATACCACAACCAACCGTAAATCTTGCAGTTTTGCGAATTGTAAGTCGACCTGGATGAAGGCACAGGAGTGGCGCAATCGTCTATTGAAAATGGTGGAGCGGACCGCTGGATTTGAATCAGGCACGGGAGGCTTTCCCGGTTTACCTTACCTAAATATTTTTTTATTCAAACCATTATTTCCCGATCTTTGGGAAATAAGATCAGCATTTACAAAATGAAATTTACCCTGGAAGATTTAAAAAGCCATCCCAATAAATTAGCACCATTTTATTCTGATTTCAATGTTTCAGAGCGATTGTTACTTACAGGCCATTCGCACCAGGCCTGGCCCAATGTGGCTAAAGAAGGAATGGAAGAAGCGTGGCAGGATGCCGCAAACCTGGTAGATAATAAATGGGGAAGGGCCATGGAAATGGCGGATGAGGTGCGTCAGGGTTATGCTCATTTACTGGATGATGAGGATGGCTATATTGCTTTGGGTTCAAATACACATGAACTTATCATTCGCCTCCTTTCGGCTTTACCCTTGCGTGAAAAACCGAAATTGATCACCACTAACGGGGAGTTTCATACCATTCGCCGGCAGTTTTCAAGGCTGGCCGAAGAGGGGATTGAAGTATTGAGGGTTGATGCTTCCCCGGTGGAAGATGTAGCAGAAAAGATAATCAAAGAGATTGATGATAAAACCGCTGCGGTGTTTGTTTCTTCCGTATTTTTTGAAACCGGACTGATCAATCCCGGCATTAAAGCCATTGCTGAAGCATGCATTTCGAAGGGCGTGGAGCTCCTGGTGGATGCATATCATTCTTTGAATGTGGTACCCTTTTCAATTAAAGATTTGGGTCTCCAGCAAGCATTTGTTACAGGAGGAGGTTACAAATATTGCCAGTTGGGCGAGGGAAATTGTTTTTTGAGATTTCCCAAAACGTTTAAAAATAAACCGGTGATAACGGGCTGGTTTAGCGAGTTCAGTTTACTGGCCGAAAAACTCAACACCCGGGTTCCCTATGGGCAGGGTGCCGACCTTTTCGCAGGCTCAACCTATGATCCTGTTAGCCACTACAGAGCAGCACATGTTTTTCGTTTTTTTATGGAGCATAATCTTACACCCGGCTTTCTTCGGGATGTAAGCCAGCATCAAACAGCCATGTTAATAAGAGAATTTGATAAACTGGATTTACCTGCAGACATCATTGCCCCCGATCGATCAGTGAGTCATTCGCAAAGAGCGGGTTTTGTTGTGTTTAAAACGCCCATGGCTTCTGAAATACATCAGTTACTGGCAGATGCAGGCGTTTTAACCGATGCCCGTGGTTCATCGCTTCGCTTTGGCCCTGCTCCTTATTTATCTGACCAACAATTGGCAGATTCTATTGAAATTTTAGGCAGGGTAGTAAAGAAAATGGATTGATCATTTATCATTTAAGTTGATAATCTTACCTTTGAATTCCAAAATCGGAAGTAAACTTGAACATTTTCTTTCAAATAGGGGTGTTGCTTATCACAGGTATGATCCTTGGCGGTCTCGCTGAAAAATTAAGACTTCCTAAAATTTCAGGATATATCATTGCAGGCATAGTCCTTCATCCGCAGGTAACCGGATTTATCCAGCCTGGTTTTATTCGTCAAACGGAACCCCTGATCAACATTGCACTGGCTTTTATTACATTTTCAATAGGTGGAACCTTATCATTTGAACGGATAAGAAGAACCGGTAAAGTGATCCTGACCATTACGCTCTTTGAATCCATTTTTGCCTACCTATTTGTGTTCATTGTTATGTTGGTTACCCTCCGCATAATAAACCCACATGCAGAAAGTTGGTCAGCCCTTGTTGTGATGAGTCTTGTTTTGGGCTCTCTGGCCGCCCCAACAGATCCTTCGGCAACGCTTGCGGTTACGCAGGAATACAAAGCCAAAGGCGATGTATCTTCTGCGATATTGGGTGTGGCTGCTTTCGATGATATTATGGGAATTTTGCTCTATACATTGACCCTTTCATTTGCAGGTGTATACCTGGGTGCCGATGGTGCTGGAATGGGTAATTCTTTTATGGAACTTGGAATCGAGATTGGAGGAGCGTTGCTTACAGGCGTAATATTCGGCTTTTTATTCAACCGGATCTCACTCATTTTTAAAAAGGAAACAGAAGGCGCACTGATCGTCATCGTTCTGTCTATGATCAGCCTCTGTTACGGAACTGCCGTTTGGCTGGGATTTGATGAGTTGCTGGGGACCATGGCCATGGGAATGATAGTAGTGAATTTTCATCCACTACAACAAAGGGTATTTTCTATTATTGAGCGATATACAGATGAATTGGTGTTTGTGGTCTTTTTTACCCTTTCCGGCCTGCACCTGCAGTTTACTGCACTTTCAGGAAGCCTTGTATTTATTGCATTTTTTGTTGTAGCCAGGGCGCTTGGTAAGTACTCGGGCACAGGACTGGCCAGCAGGATGACACATGCAACGGAAAATGTGAGAAAGTATACTGCGGGCGGTTTATTTCCGCAAGGAGGGATTGTTATAGGACTGGCACTTCTTTTGGCAAAACAGGAGGAAATGGCCAACTTTTCTTCTTTTGTCATCAGCATTGTAATAGGAGCTGCCATTATTCATGAACTGATAGGACCCATATTCGCGCGGATGTCGCTGAGTAAGGCTGGTGAGATCAAATAGAATATTTTTTCAGATACCAATTAGATGAATTTGATCGTTTCTGGAATATGCATTATTTCCCGGTTATTCTATTGATTTTCCTGGCGGCCAGTTTTAATCAGGAAGGTAATTTTAATGGTATCAACCAGCACGAAGGAAACCACCAACACGAATTGGTCAGGGATAAATTATTGGATCGATATGATCCTCCCGCAGGATATGAAAGAAAACCTGTCGATGCCATTTCGTTTGCCGGTTGGCTCCGTAACCTGCCATTAAAACCATTCGGTTCTAAAGTACACTATTTTGATGGCAGTGAAAAAAATAAGCCCGGTGTTTATGATGCGGTTGTTGATCTGCCCATTGGTAAAAAAGATCTTCACCAATGTGCCGATGCGGTGATCCGCTTGAGGGCAGAATACCTTTACGATCAGGGTCGGTATGATGAAATCAAATTCCATTTTACCAACGGTTTTTTGGCCGAATACACAAAATGGATGGAAGGTTACCGGATCAAATTAAATGGCAATGATGTGAGTTGGGTGAAATCGGCGGAACCGGCCAATACTATGGATTCATTCTGGCAATACCTTGAAACGGTGTTCACTTATGCCGGAACCCTTTCTCTTGAAAAGGAATTAAAACCGATATCCGTTGAAGCGATGCAAATTGGCGATGTATTTATCCAGGGCGGTTCGCCCGGACATGCCGTGATCGTGGTGGATATGGCGGAAAATCCGGCAAATGGTAAAAAGCTATTTTTGCTCGCACAAAGTTACATGCCCGCCCAGGAAATCCAGATCCTCCAAAATCCAAATGATTCAGAATTGAGTCCATGGTATGAATTTGAGTTCGGCCCTTCTTTGAAAACACCGGAATGGAAATTCAATGCAACTGACCTAAAACGGTTTTAACGTGCTACTTATCTTATACTGAACCAATCGCGGATCTTCTTTGTTTAAATTCCAACAAAATCAACAAACTATGAAAACAGCTAATGAAGTCGAAAAGGAATTTCTCGACGGACTCGAAAAAAACTCAGGCAAAAACTTGAAAACCTGGATGGGTATTATCAAAGCTTCCACATTGCAAAAGCAAGTAGAAATTCAGAAATGGCTGAAAGGCGAAAAAGGGCTCAAACATATGGAGGCCTGGATGTTGGCCGCTATTTACCTGAACGGTGGCAAACCCGTTTATGGCAGTGATAGCGCTCTGCTCGACAAGCAGTTTGAAAAATATCCCGACATGAGGCCTTTGTTTGATTTTGTCTCTGAAAAGATCTTGAAATCAGTAAGGGAGAGCGAACGGGAAGTAAAAAAAACTTACGTCTCATTCAAAAAGAAACGGGAGTTTGCAGCGGTCAATATTAAGAAAGGGGAGATCAGGATTGGAATGGATCTGGGGGTGCGTCCTTTTGATGAGGTTGTGAAAAAAGTAAGCATGACCGGCCCCATGCCCCGTATTTCGCACATGGTGGTCATTCAGGATAAAAAGGACTTTAATGATGAGGTGGTGCAGTTGCTCAATAAATCGAATGAAAGGGTAAACTAATCAAAAACCGTAATCTCATTTAATCCAGTCAGACCCCAATATCGACAGGGAGCCTTTTAGGGTCTGTTTCAGATTTTCTGAACCATAGTAGACTTCCTGAATCCAGTAATAAGTTACATCTGCAACATAATCTCCATTCCGTTTAAAAATAGCTAGTAAAAGTAATATTGATGAAGCTTTATGTATTAACCTGGAAATCATAGATAAAAGTTGAATAAAGCAACCATCAAATTTAATCTATCTTAAGGAATATTAATAAAAAGCATTTTCTAATTTCACGCCCGAATGGCAGCCTTTCAAATCTGTGATCGACTGCGTTATGCTGCCAGAGACTTTTATATCAATGGTAAACCGACCGGAGCGATTGTAGGATTACAACCATTTGGTGGATCAAGGGCCTCGGGTACCAACGACAAAGCTGGTGGAGAATTCAATTTGATACGATGGATCAGCCCGCGAACAATCAAAGAAACTTTTGTCCCTGCAACCGATTATTTATATCCCTATATGAAGGAATAATATTCCCTCTTCATTTTACAGATACTTTGCAGGTTTTGGTTATATTTGTGGAGTTCGGGGAGTTTATAATAAATCCCCGGAATCTATAAAAACAAAGTTATCCATTCACCAAAAACGAAATTTTATGAAAATGTTGATTGGCGGACAATGGGTCGGAAAGGAGAAAACGATTCCTGTCCGTGATCCGTTTGATAATTCCATTATTGATGCAGTTCCTTCCGCTTCGCCTGAGGACATTCAAAAGGCCATCACTTCAGCAGAACGGGGGGCACTTGTCATGAAAAAGCTGAGTATTCATGAACGATCTGCCATTCTATACCGCACTGCGGATTATATCAAGGAACGACATGAAGTCTATAGCCAGGTACTGGCAAGAGAAAGTTCCAAAACCATTGTAGAAGCACGTAAAGAGGTGGGGCGATGTGTAAATACGTTGATTCATTCGGCTGAAGAGGCCAAACGGATATTTGGCCAGACCATCCCCTTTGATTCTTTTCCGGGTGGCGAGCATAAAATGGGTTACTATTTTCGGTTTCCCATTGGTATTATACTGGCCATCACGCCTTTCAATGATCCCATTAACCTCGTAGCCCATAAACTGGGACCTGCTTTGGCTGGGGGTAACAGTGTCATCCTTAAACCCGCTACGGTAACACCACTTTCAGCACTCAAGCTTGCAGAAGCACTATTGGAAAGCGGTTTGCCTCCCGAAGCACTGCAGGTGATCACCGGAAGTGGTGAGGAGGTGGGGAAATACCTGGTGCCTGATGAACGCATTCGTATGATCTCATTTACGGGTGGACTGGAAGCAGGGAAAAAAATTGCAGCTACAGCCGGCATCAAGAAGATAGGTATGGAACTGGGTTCCAATTCTCCTGTCATAGTGTGGAAGGATGCAGATCTGGACCTTGCCGTTGAATCATGTGTTTCCGGTGCATTCTGGGCTGCGGGTCAAAATTGCATTGGTGTTCAGCGCATTTATATTCATGGTGATTTATATGATCAATTCAAAGAACAATTTGTTGCCTTGACGAAAAAGTATAAAACAGGCAATAAACTGGATGAATCCACGGATATGGGGCCTCTCATCACGGAGGGGGAAGCCATTCGCGTGGAAAGGATGGTGAACGAGGCCCTTCAAAAAGGAGCGATCTGCCTGGCCGGTGGTAACCGCAATGGTTCGGTTTATGACCCGACTGTTTTGGAAAAAGTACCGGAATCAGCTTCCATCCATCAGGAAGAAGTCTTCGGCCCGGTGGTAAACCTTTATCCTGTCGATGATTTTAATGAAGCCATCGAAAAAGCAAACAGTCTGCCCTTTGGCCTTCATGCAGCGGTTTTCACCAACGATGTAAACCTCGCCATGAAAGCTGCCTATGAATTGGAATGTGGCGGAGTGATCATCAATGATTCGACCGATTACCGGCTGGATTCCATGCCTTTTGGTGGAATTAAAAACTCAGGTCTGGGTCGCGAAGGGATCGTATTTGCCCTGCAGGAAATGACAGAACCACGTGTGGTTTGCATCAATCTCCCCAATTCTTGATGAAAAAACGTTGCCCTGTTTTAATCTTCTTGCTGATCCTGGTATTGGCTTCCGGCTGTGAATTCAATTCAAATCAGCAAAAGCGGGAAACCTTGAAAGATCCTTATGCGACTGGAAAACCATTTATACGCTGGTGGTGGTTTGCCGGCATGATCCAGGAAGAAGACATTATAACACAACTCGACTGGATTAAAAATCAGGGATTTGGTGGGGTGGAAGTGGCCTTTATTTATCCTGCGAACAGGGATCCAAATGCAGAACGCATACCATGGCTCAGTCAGGAATGGACAGATCGGGTAACCTTTACCAAACAATATTGTGACCGGATTGGTCTGGGGTGTGACTTTACCTTCGGGACACTATGGCCATTTGGGGGAACTTTTGTTGATGAGGATGATGCTTCGATCCGTTATGGAGATACGAATTTCAGGCAGCCGCTTTACCTTTCCTGGACACACCCCGATACCGGTTTTGTAATTGATCACTTGGACAGGAATGCCTTGTATCGTTATGCAAATGTAATGGGAAAAGCCCTTGAGCCGGCCCTGGCGGGAAACCGATCATCCCTGTTTTGTGATTCCTGGGAAGTTGAAACCCGACGAATCTGGACCGATGACTTTGATTCGGTATTTATAGAAACCTTTGGATACGACATCAAACCGTTTATGCCCGAAATCTATTCAGATCAATTTAACCGGGAACGATATGATTATATGAAACTGGTCGCTGATCTTGTACTGCATGAGTTTTATCAACCGTTTACCGAAATATGCCATACATTGGGAGCCTATGCAAGGGTTCAATGTGCCGGTTCTCCCACTGACCTCATTGATGCATATGCCGCGGTTGATATTCCGGAAACCGAGGCCATGCTCTTTGAACCGAATTTCTCGAAAATTGTAGCCAGTGCCGCAGCTCTGTCCGGTAAGCCTGTCGTTTCATCGGAAACATTTACCTGCCTCTATGGTTTTCCCGATGTGCATTTCAAAGAAGAACAAACTGCCGATCTGAAGCTGGTGGCTGATGCCTTATTTGCCAATGGCGTGAATCAGATCATCTGGCATGGCATGCCTTTTAATCCACGCGGATTGGATTCCATTCATTTTTATGCTACGGTTCATGTGGGTAAAAATGGAAGTCTCTCCAATGACCTGTTACCGTTTAACGATTATCTCACCAGGGTTTCAAAAGCAATGCAGAAAGGAAGGACCTATACCGATGTGGCCGTTTATTTGCCGGTGGAAGATTCCTGGATCGCGGGAGAATATCCTGATTCTATGCAAATGAAATGGTCATGGGGTCAGTACGAAATGCGATACATTCATTTCCCGGAAGCATTAATGGGATATCATCCTCTGTGGATCAATCGAACTTATATTCAGAATCTGGAGGTGGACAATGGAATCGCTTCAGCAAATGATTGCGAATTCAGGGCACTGGTGATCAATTCTGAATATCTTGATCCGGAATCTCTTTCGGCGATTTATAATCTGGCTATTCAGGGATTGCCCATATTTATGATGCGATGGCCAAAACAAGCCGGTACAGGAGATGTGGAAAATTTTGAAAAATTACTGAGGCAGTTAAAGGATTTACCCAACATAAAAACGAAATTATCCGGGCTAAATTTTTTACCCCTTGTACAGGGCCACAATTTACCTGAGTTTTGGTGCAGAATTAACAAGGAACAGCTATCTGTTTTTTTCAGTAATCCCAGGGCTGCAAACCTTACCCTGCCTTTATCATATGGGCAATCCTTTACAGAAGACAAAATAGAGAAAAAAATTGTCCTGAATATCGGTGGAAAGTTGTTGGATTATACCCTCCGTTTCCATCCATATCAGTCAGTACTGCTTGAAATATCCCCGGATGGTAAGATCAGCGAACTTGATATTGGTTATGTGCCGGACATACCAAAACGGAAATAGTCTTCATAAAATTGTCAAATTAACGGGTGATATATGACCTATCCATGAACCCAATTCAGGTCATTCATGAGGGGAAAAACCCATTGAATGAGATATATATCAAAGACCAGAGACAGTGTCCTGATAAAGAAATATAAATTTTTGAGAATGAAAGGTTAATCTTTTTAAGATTCCGTTCATTTATTTTAATAAATGATCTATGAGTTCCTTGTGGTTTAGCGGGGTTTTATAATTGAATCCTGTGTAGGACGTTGTCTGGCATTTAACTGACAGCAGCGATTGACCCAATGTTTTTGATTCGATCAATATGTTTCCGTACTCCTGATCCAGGGGTGGTTCATTATCTTTAATGACCGGTTTAAAATAATAACGTTCCTCAACCAACACCTGACTTTCTCTGATAAAGTGCTCGTGGTAGGAACTATATAACCGGTAATTTAAAAGGAGAATCCTGTTTTGCCAGTAATCAAGTAAAAAAGATGCTTCCTGCTGTGTCAGGTTTGATTCTTCACCATGGATGATAAATCCCCTGAATCCCTGTCCGGCCATCCTGGTAATCAGATCGGAGCCCTGATGCAACGCATGTTGGTAAGCTTCCTCAATCGTGGTCAGCATTTCTTCTTTGCGGTGACTACCGATCCATTTTTCAAAAGCTTGCTTATAAACAGTATCCCGCTTAATTTCTTCTGCAAGAACAGGCAGTCTGCCTTGTTCGATCCCTTTTTTATCGGGGAAAATCCTCTCAAATACCTGATCAGAAAAACTCATAATATTTCTTTTCAAGAATAAACAATCATAATTGATCAAGTGTTTAAGTGCAACAAGGAATATGGCCAAAATTTTTCACATATCATACCGGGATAAGGACATCCTTGAAGAAATGTATACCGTTTCAGGAAGGCCATATGGACTTTTATCCCGTTTAAAAAGAGGTGGAACCGGGTCACCCCGGGGAGTTTTTGAAAAAGCTCCGGATACGGTGATTAAAAAGTTTGGGGAGCTCCAATCATTGCGCTATTGCAGTCTAAATGAAATGAAAGAAGGATTGCTTATTTATTTCAATCGCCGCCATGAGGTGTTTGCTATCCCGGTAAATCGAAAAGATATCCTGAAGTTTGATTGGATTGATGTGAAAAATAAATCCAATGATCATTTGCTCGAACTCCGAACCCGGAGCGATGAGCATTATATCATACGTTTTAATCAGGGATATGCCAAAGCTGTGAACAGGTTCCTGGCTCATTTTTCAAATTCATCCTGAAAAAGGGATACGGAGTTAGATCAATTTAATGTAATAGATTATGGCAAAAAATGTTTTCGGTACTTCGCTCAAGTCTTGCAGTATGAAACCCCTCACTGGATTTTTCCGTGATGGTAGTTGCCATACCAGCGATGAAGATCATGGATCACATACCGTTTGTGCTGTTATGACCGAAGCGTTCCTCCGCTTTTCTTTCGATCAGGGAAATGATCTGATCACACCCCGACCCCAATACCAGTTTGAAGGCTTGGGACCTGTTGATCAATGGTGTTTGTGTGCAGCCCGCTGGCTCGAAGCCTGGAAGGAAGGTGTTGCTCCGCTCGTTGACCTGGAGGCCACCCATGAAAAAGCACTTGAAATAATTCCCTTCAACTGACTGGTTCAGTTTGCCCTGAAAAACAGTGAATAAAATAGGCATGCGTTTTCACCTTAATATAAAAAAGATATAAGCGGCAAAGATCATTACCATGATAGCACCCTCCAGCCGGTCGATCATCCTTCCCTTGCGTGTAAATACAAAAACAAAAAGCAGCAACGTAGCCAGCACATTCACCCATAAATCCATATTGGCTCCTGGTTCAAGCTGAATGGGTTGAATGGTCGCGCTGGTCCCAAGGATCAAAAAGGTATTAAAAAGGTTGGAACCAATAATATTACCAATAGAAATATCAGTATTTTTTTTAATGGCTGCCACCAGTGAAGTGGAGAGTTCGGGAAGAGAGGTGCCAATAGATAAAATCGTCAAACCAATGATGCGGTCAGATATTCCATAATTCCTGGCGAAACGTTCAGCAAAATAAACAATGAGTTGTCCACCTCCTGCCAGCAGGATCATTCCCACAATGATCATCAACCAGGACTTACGGGTTGAAATGAATTTGATCTTGATCTCATGTTCCTCATCTGTGCGTTTCATAGCGAACCATGAATAGTACATGAATACAAAAAAGAATCCCAGCAGCAAGATGCCTTCTGAGCGACTAATCGACTCAGTATTGCTACCATCCAGCCAAATATCATTGGCCATAACTACAACAATAAGGGCAGAAAGCAAGCAGAGGGGAATTTCGATCCAGATGGTAGGTGACTTGACAGACATAGGATATATTAGCGCTGCCAGTCCCATGATAACCAGAATATTGATGATGTTACTTCCGATGACATTACCAAAACTAAATCCGGAATTTCCTGAAGTAGCAGCCAGGATATTGACAACCAGTTCCGGAGAAGAAGTTCCAAATGCCACAATGGTAAGCCCAATCACCAGGTTTGAAATATTCCGTTTTTTTGCAACGGAAGAAGCTCCGTTCACCAGCCAGGTGGCACCCAGGATTAGGGGAATAAATCCCAATACCGAAAAAAAGAGGTTGAGCATACCCGTTATTTGGTCGGTAAATTTATAGAATTCTTCGCCTCATTTCCGTTAATGTTTATAAATTGATACAACTTGCGATTTGTTAAAAATGTCTGATCAATTGGATTATATTGGATTGAACTGTATTTTTGTAAAAAAATGATCAATTAAACTTTTCAGGACTATGATGAGGAATCAATTTACCGTGCTACTGGTATGCCTTGGATTTTTAGTTTTTATTCCAGCATTTTCGCAGCAATATGAGGTTTTCAAGGGACGAGAGCAGTTCCGAATGAAAAAAAGCTTTCATGAAATGGTTGAACACAATAGCCTTTATCCCAAGGCGGTGACCGGAGGAACCCAAATTAAAAATGAAATCGGAGAATATCCGGAATTACCTGTAGATCCCACCAATATTGTATCGGTTGCTCCAAAATTGCAACCGCATGGATTTAACATGAAAGACCCATCTCCTGCTCCTGATAAAGATTTTCTTGGACTGGATGACAGTGGAGGTAGCATACCACCCGACGTAAATGGTGCGGCAGGACCTGATCACCTCATGGTGACCCTGAACACTGATTTTCGGATCATGGATAAGGAAGGGAATGAGATCAGTACTGTAGGCGCAGGTGCTTTTTGGCATCCAACACCTGGCTCTGGTGGAGTTTTTGATCCGAAAATTTCCTATGATCCTTATGAAGATCGTTGGATCCTCATTGAACCCAGCAGTTCCGACCCCACAACTACAAAATTGATGGTTGCCGTTTCTGAAACCAGCGACCCGACCGGTAATTGGTTCCTGTACAGTTTTGATGGAGATCCAGAAGATACACACTGGTTCGATTATCCCAATTATGGTTTCAATGACCGATGGATTGTTGCAACGGGCAATTTGTTTGGACCCGGCGGAACTTATGTAGCCGCTTATGTTCTTGATAAACACGACCTGTATAATAATGCCTCTGAAATACAATTTACCCGTTTTAAACTGTATGATGGTTTTACGGTTGTTCCAGCTGTAACCTATGATCCTGAAGAACTGGATATTTATATGGTGAACAATGCCGGAGGTAACAACAATGGCAATGGATACCTCAAACTCTGGCGGGTAACCGGCCCCACTGAAATTCCCGTAGTAGAAGATTTGGGTTTAATCCAAATACCTGAGCCCTGGAGTAATGGCGCTTATTCAAATGGCGGAAACTTCCTGCCACAACTGGGATCAGACGAAAAGATCAATTCGGTGGATGCCCGCCTTGAAAACCTGATTTACCGACATGGTAAATTGTGGACAACCCACCATGTATTTCTTCCGGCAGGCAATCCTACCCGAACAGCCGTTCAATGGTTCGAACTTAACACAGCTGGTGAAGTCCAGCAATGGGGCCGCATTGATGATCCGGATGGCAATATGTTCTTTGCTTTTGCTACCATTGCTGTCAATGCCAAAGAAGATATCATGGTAGGGTTTGGAAGTTTTTCGGAAGATCAATATGCCAGTGGTTCCTATGCTTTCCGTTATGCTGATGATCCCCCCAGTACCATGCGGGATTACTACCAGTATAAAGATGGATTGGCCCCTTATTTCAAAACCTTTGGTGCAGAGCGAAATCGCTGGGGTGATTATACCGCCACCTGGGTAGATCCGTCCGATGACCTTGATTTTTGGACCATTCAGGAGTATGCTGAAGTTCCACAGGGTCAGGATGAATGGGGTGTATGGTGGGCTTATGTGAACCTGGACGCCATTCCGGAGGCACAGTTTACTGCCAACATCACAACTGTTCCGGTGCAAAGTGAGGCCGATTTTACGGATCATTCAAAATTTACACCAACCAGCTGGAAATGGATCTTCGAAGGGGGTGAGCCCAGTGTCTCAACCGAACAAAATCCACAGGATATTTATTATGCTGAACCAGGAACCTATGATGTGACTCTCATCGCTGGGAATGCGCTGGGTTATGACACATTGATGATGGCCGATTACATCGAGGTAAGCACTACCATTTTGCCAGAAGTTGAATTCAGCATCAGCAATATCATACCCTGCATGGGAGAACCTGTTCTGCTGGCAGATCAATCCATTTACAATCCCATTGGCTGGGAATGGTCTTTTTCACCCAATTATGTGACTTTCCTCAATGGTACTGATGCCAACTCCTCGAATCCGGAAGTGCAATTTGAATACGGATTTACCTATTCCGTTACCCTTACTGCAACTAATACAAATGGGAGTTCAACATTAACTAAAAATGATGTTATCATGGCAGGTGGAATGCCATTGCCTTTTATAGAAGATTTTGAATCCCGTTCATTTGCATTGAATGGCTGGACCATTGATAATCCGGATGGGGAGAAGACCTGGGAAATGACAACCATTGGTGGCAATGGTTCAGGAGAGGTTGCAGCCTTTGTCAATATTAAAAGTTATAACGGCCTTGCAGAACGGGACCGGCTCATCAGTCCGCCCTTGAATTTTTATGGCTTCAAGGAAGTGACCTTCGATTTCGAATATGCCTATGCGCAACGATTTGCTCAGTATACTGATTCACTCAATGTATATGTATCTGAAGATTGTGGTGAATCCTGGATCCGGATGCTTCAAATGGGGGAAGATGGAACGGGTACATTTGCTACGACTGAACCTACAACCAATAATTTTATTCCCTTAACATCGGATGAATGGTGTGGCAGCGAGTCCGGTCCGGCATGCATCAGCATTGATCTGTCGGCCTGGTCGGGTATGAACAATATTCGGGTCATGTTTGAAACCTACAATGGTTATGGGAATAACATCATCATTGATAATGTAACCATTGATGGGGCCATTAACGCCGTTGCGGAAAAAGGAGATGAATTATTTAATTTTACCGTATTCCCCAATCCAACAAAAAGCTGGATCAATATTGTATCTGACGAGGTTACAGGTCCAACTGAATTGAAGATAATATCCCTTTCCGGGCAAACCCTGTATGAAGAGCAGTTTGAAACCATTGGTGCACGTTTTCAAAAACAAATTGACCTGTCTGGCTTTGGAAAAGGTATTTACTTCGTGAATTTATCAAATAGCAATCAGACGGTAATCAAGAAATTATTGGTTAAATAAGCTGGTTATCCCACCTGTTAGGATTTAAAAAGGATTCATCCATGATGAATCCTTTTTAAATTTTCAGAAGCTTATTGCATATATTTTTTTAGTAACCCATGATTCAGCAATTTGACACTGATGCTTTTCAGTGACAAATGATTATGAAGGACAGTTTTTTCGGAAACAAATCTTTAAGTTTTGTAATTTTAAACTTTCTTAGGTTACTTATAAAATTGCGCATCATGAAACCACTTCCTTTCGCTCTCTTCATTTTTTCGATTGCTACTTTACTGAACCTTCCTCTCCTTAGCAAAAGCCAAATAAAATTCAAAGGTATTGCTGAAAAGAGTGTTAAAATCAGCTTTCAGGAAATAGAAGAATACAATAATCTTTATCCTGTCTTCAGGACAGAGGGCCGACAGATCCAAAATCAATTCGAAAACTTACCCGAAACTCCTTTCGATCCGAATAAGATCATTTACCAGGCACCCAAAGGCAGTTTCAGAGAGGCCTTCCGTCAAAAGAAAGAACCATCACCCACGCCTGAAGTGGATTTCTCCGGCCTTGACGACAGTGGTGGAAGTATCCCTCCCGATGTGAACGGCGCTGCCGGGCCGAATCACCTCATGGTAACCCTCAACACGGATGTTCGGATCATGGATAAGCAAGGTAACGAAATATCAACCGTCGGAACAGGAGCCTTCTGGTTTCCTTTTCCAGGATCAGCCGGGGTTTTTGATCCGAAAATTATTTATGACCATTTCGAGAACCGATGGGTATTGGTCATGCCCAGCAGCGGTGATCCTGCAACAACGCGTGTCATGATCGCTGTGTCAGAAACCAGCGACCCCACCGGTAACTGGTTTATGTATAGTTTTGATGGTGATCCCGATGATGTTCACTGGTTTGATTATCCCGACTGGGGATTTAACCAGAAATGGGTGGTGGTTACCGGTAATATGATCGAAGCACAGCCGGTTCATGCCGTCGTGTATGTGATCAATAAATATGATCTGTATCATTATTCCCCCCAGGTTGAATTCACACGGTTTGTTGTCGAGGATGGATTTAGCCTGATCCCTGCTGTTTCCTTCGATCCAGAAGAGGAGGATGTCTATATGGTCAATCATGCCGGAGGTAATGTTAGCGGGTATGGATATATTCATTTGAGAAAAGTAACGGGTGATGTGCTTGATCCCGCAATTGAAGATATTGGTCTCATCGGCGTGCCCTATCCCTGGGATGAATGGTCTTATTTTAACAATGGTGACTTTGCCCCTCAATTGGGTTCCGAAGAAAGGATCAATACGGTAGATGCACGGTTGCAAAACATGGTCCTCCGCAATGGCAAACTCTGGTGTGTGCATCACGTCTATTTGCCGGCGGATGATCCTACCCGCTCATCCATGCAATGGTGGAATCTCGATTTGGAAGGCAATATCCTTCAATGGGGTCGTCAGGATGATGAAACAGGTGAAAACTTTTCCGCATTTGCCTCAATAGCTGTGAATGCGATGGAAGATGTAATGATCGGATATGGAAGTTTTTCACCCAATCAATATGCGAGTGCCAGTTATTCTTTCCGATATGGAGATGACCCGCCCAATACCCTTCGTGAGCGTTATCAGTATAAAGACGGACTGGCCCCCTATTATAAAACTTTCGGTGGCAACCGGAACCGTTGGGGTGATTATACATTTACCTGTGTAGACCCTGTTAATGATCTCGATTTCTGGACCATTCAGGAATATGCTGAATTACCAGGAAGCCAGGATTTATGGGGTGTATGGTGGGCCAAAGTGAATGTGGAAGCCAAACCCGAAGCCAATTTTATGGCCAATATCCAGGAGGTACCCGTTGGAAGTGGCGCTGATTTTACCGATCTAACAAAATATGAACCCGACGAATGGCTTTGGACCTTTGAAGGTGGCACGCCATCCATTTCAACGGAACAGAATCCCCAGAACATTTTTTACGAAAATGAAGGGATGTTTGATGTTATCCTCATCGCTGCCAATAACATTGGTTCCGATACCTTGATCCTCGAAGATTACATCAGTGCCAATACTACCATATTGCCGGAAGTTGATTTTGTTGCCAGTGACAGTGTTCCCTGCATCGGGGATACCATCGTATTGATGGATATGACGGTATACAACCCGAATGCATGGTTATGGGAATTCAGTCCGGATTATGTAACCTTCGTCAATGGAACTGATGAAACTTCTGCCTCTCCCCAGGTTGTTTTTGATTATCCTTATACCTATGAAGTAACCCTAACGGCTACCAATAACAATGGATCCGCATCCCTAACAAAAACAGCCTATATTAAAAATGGAGGCCATGCCCTGCCATTCACCGAGGATTTTGAAAGCTGGTCTTTCGACCGCATCGGTTGGACGACAGAAAATCCGGATGATGATAAAACCTGGGAAATAACCCAGGCCGGGGGAACCGAGCCCGGCGGACTGGCTGCTTATGTCAATATCAAAGCCTATAACGGATTAGGTGAAAGAGACTGGTTGATCAGCCCACCCCTGAATTTTTACAGTCACAAAAATATCTCGCTTGATTTTCAATTTGCTTATGCACAGCGTTTTCCACAGTATACAGATAGTTTAATCGTCGATGTTTCATCGGATTGTGGTAAGAACTGGACCCGTTTGCTGGCAATGGGAGAGGATGGAACCGGTAGTTTTGCAACAGTCTCACCAACGACACAGGATTTTATTCCTGCGACACCGGAAGAGTGGTGTGGGAGTCCCGGCAATCCCGCCTGTGTGAGCCTGGATTTATCGGAGTATACCGGACTTTCCAACGTAAGGGTCCGTTTTGGATCATACAATGGTTTTGGAAATAACATCCTGATCGATAATATTCAAATCACAGGTGAGGTAAATACAATCAATGGTTCAAAACCGGATATATTCTCAATTTATCCAAATCCGGTCCGCGATATTGTTTATGTAAAAACGGATATTACTGGATCCTATCATATCAGCATTTGTGATTTGAATGGAAAGGTATTACGTGAACTGCCCGCTATGAAAGGTAAAATCATTCCTATACAAGTTGGTGATCTCGAACAAGGGGTGTATATAATTAGGTTCCAATCCACCGACTATTCAGGTACACAAAAGATCATTTGTCATTAGATCTGCTTATTTGTGTTAAAGCAAGTATTTTGATCAAATTTTTTTCATGTTTTTTATTCAAATCTGTAACATTCGGTTTTTAATCAGGTCAGTTAAATAAACCAGTCAATCAAATTGGAAGCAAAAAAACAAAATATTCATCAGGAATTGATTGAAAGGTGTCGTGAAAACGACCGGAGTGCCCAGTTTGAGCTGTACAAAATATATTATAAACCGATGTATAATACCAGTCTAAGAATATTAAACAATCCTGCTGAAGCCGAAGATGTGATGCAAGAGTCCTTTCTTACCGCTTTCAGCAAGCTTAGGGATTATTCCGGCGAAGGAAGTTTTGGAGGCTGGTTAAGACGCATCGTGGTAAATAATTCCATTGATGAACTCAAAAAGCGATCATCCACCCTGTCCATTGATGAAAATATTTCGGAATCAGATTTTGAAAATGAATCGGATTTCAATGAGCAGGCAGATTATAAGATTGCGGAAATAAAGAATGCCATGCAATTATTGCCAGAAGATCATCGGGTCATCATTTCATTGTTTTTGTTTGAGGGATATGATCATGAAGAAATTGCGCAGATCCTGTCTATATCAAACAGCGCTTCGCGAACAAGGTATTCTAGGGCACGACAAAAATTGCTGAACGTGTTATCGGAACAACGAACCATTAAAATGTTTCATCCGAATTAAATCATGCATCATGCACGGAATTGAAGATAAAATCAAACAAAATCTCAACTCCTTCAATGCGGAGGAGCCGGAGAATGGCCATCTGGAGCGATTCAGTGATAAACTTGATCGTTTTCATTCGGGTGGCAGGGAAAGCTGGTATGAACGGCACAATTTGTTCATTAAAATAGCAGCGGTAGCCCTGGTTTTTATCACCATCAGTACCCTGTTCTATACCGGATCATTTTCATGGGTCAGGTCATTGTTAACCGAGCAGATTGTGGCTGCAGAATTGCCACCGGAAGTACAGGAAGTGATGCAATATTATAACGTGATCACTGAAAAGAAAGTGGAACAGATCGATGACCTGGCGGTATCCTATGATGAGGCAACAAGAATTAAAGCCATGGCTATGAATGAATTGAAAGCACTGGATGATGCCCGGGTAGAGCTTGAAAAAGAATATACAAAACAACCAGGCAATGAACGGATCATGAATGCACTCCTGCAAAACCAACAGCGCAGATCCGAAATCCTTGACAAAATATTGAAAACATTGAACCAGGTAAACTAATTATAAAATTATGAAAACACGAAACATTCAATTGATGATCGCTGCACTGCTTTTTCTTTCATTGCAGGTGACGGTTAAAGCTGAAGAATTTACAAAAAAGATGAGCAAGTCTTTTGATGTAGATAAAAATGCAACCCTGATCCTGAAAAATAAGTTTGGGAAGATCCATTGCAGCAATTGGGACAAAAATGTCATTGTCATTGAGGTTGAAATTACGGTGGAAGCTTCAAACCAGGAAAAGGCCAACCGCTACTTCGATCGAATCAAGGTAGAAATCAGTGGCAGCAACAGCCGGGTTTCTGCCGTTACCAGCTTCGACGATGATTTATTTAAAAAGAATAACAATGATGAAATCAGCATTGATTTTAATGTGTCGATGCCCGCATCGGTCAACCTTGAGGTCGACCACAAATTCGGTGATTTGATCGTCGGAACAGTTACTGGCTCCAGTGAAATTGAACTTTCATATGGCAGCCTTGATATCCGGCAGCTTGAAGGCAACAGCAATATCCTTGACATAAAATTCAGCGAAGGAAAGATTGCCTACGTTAAAAATGCTGAACTTGAATTGCAATATTCTGAATTGGACATTGATGAAGCTGGCTCCATGAACGCAGAATCCAAGTTTTCGGAATTTCAAATGGGAAAAGTGGATGTGCTGACCCTGGAAAGTGGTTATGATGAAGACTATATTGGGTTTGTGAGAGACCTTGATCTGGAAGCTGGATTTTCGGATGTAGAAGTCAGAAACCTAACCGAAAGAATTGTAGCCAAACTGGATTATGGTGAACTAAAAGTGAAAGAAGTAGATGCGGGGTTTTCACTCATTGATGTTACTACCAGTTTTGGTGATGCCAACCTCGGTATCCACCCTGATGCCAGCTTCAAATTAGTGGCTACCATAAAAATGGGCGATTTCAGTTATCCGCGTGAAAAAGCGCGTTTATCAGTGGTCGATCTTTCGTATACCAGTAACAAATACGAAGGGGTGATTGGTGATGATGAAAATCCAACTTCAAGGGTAATGATTGAAACCAAGAACGGCGGCGCTAATCTTTATTACAGGTAAAATAATAATTCCTAAACATAAATTAATTTAATCATGAAAAAGTACCCAATGAATTTTGTTTCGAGCCTTGCTTTAGTACTGGGCTTTATGCTATTAACCATATCAGGTTGCTCATATGCTTTTGATGGCATTAAGGGAAATGGTAAGGTGGTAAAACAGGAAAGAAATGTATCTGGTTTTTCTGGCATTGAAGTCGGAGGAGCATTCAAGGTTTATATTACGCAAGGTGATGAGGAAAAACTGGTGGTGGAAGCTGATGAAAACCTGCTTGAAGTAATTGAAACAGAGGTGAGTGGCAGGACATTGGAAATCTCCACGAAAGAAGATATCCGTGATTCCAAAGCTTTAAACATTTACATCACCTTTAAGTCTTTAGATCATCTGGAAATCAGTGGAGCTTGCAATCTGGAAAGTGAGAATAAATTATCATTTGATAATTTGGAATTGGAATGCAGTGGTGCATCTAATATTATGCTGACCTTGTCGGCCAAAGAGATTGAAATGGATTTCAGTGGGGCCAGTCAACTTGAACTTTTTGGTTCCGCCGAAAAAGTTCATTTGGATTTGTCAGGCGCATCAAAAATGGATGCCCTTGAATTTGAAGTAACTGACCTGGAAGCTGATATCAGTGGAGCCTCCCATGGAAAAGTGATGGTCATCGGTACATTAAGTGCCGATGTATCGGGAGCTGCCAGTTTTAAATACAAAGGTGACCCCAAAATTGGTGATATTGATGTATCGGGAGCTGCCAGTTTTAAACGATATTAAACCAGATTGAACCATGAAAATGAAGGGTCGCTTTCAGGCGGCCCTTTATCATTTGCCAGCCTACTAATTCCCTTCTGTTATATACTTTCTTAACTTTTCTGTTTGCGGATTTTTAAACAATTTTTTCGGATTTCCCTGTTCGATGATCTCTCCGTAATACATAAAAACAACATGGTCAGCAAGCCTGACAGCCTGCCGCATGATATGGGTCACAAGAATGATGGTATAGTGTTTTTTCATCTCTTTGAAAAGGTTCTCAATGATCTTGCTGGAGATCGGATCAAGGGCAGATGTTGGCTCATCTGCCAGGATGATCCGGGGTTTGACCGCCAGACCCCTTGCCAGACATAATCGCTGTTGCTGGCCAATGGACAGGCCTGAGGCGGGACTGTTGAGCCGGTCTTTAACTTCATTCCATAAGCCCACCTCACGCAGATTGCGTTCTACACTATAATCGATCAGTTTTCTATCGCGTATCCCTTTGAGCTTGATCCCATAGGCCACATTTTTATAAATCGATACAGGCAATGGGAAAGGCCGTTGCGATAGAAGCCCCATCTTTTGACGAAGAGAAGCAATGTTTCTATTGCTGTTCAGGATATCATCATCTTCTATATAAATGTGTCCCGATACTTTCAGTTCCTTATAGAGTTCTGTGAGTCGATTCATGCATTTCAACAGGGTCGTTTTTCCACATCCTGACGGACCCAGCAAAACCGTTACCTTGTTTCTTGGTATCTCCAGGTTAATATTTTTGAGAATGTGTTGATGACCGGCATAAACATTCAAATTTTCGATTTTAATAATATTTGATAGCATTTGATCAGGGGTTGTTTCTGCCTGGACCTGACCAGGGATTGGTATTATATTTTCTCTGTACATATTCATTTTATTTGATGGTAGTTACTGAAAATTTTTTTGAAAGATACCGTGCTCCGATGCTGATAATTAAAATGATGATCGTGAGCAAAGCAGCTGCAGCAAAAGCCCTGTCACGAACTTCGGGAATTGGAGAGGACAGTTGAAAAAATATTGCCAGAGGCAGGGTGGCAGCCGGTTCATCAAGATTGACCGGAATGAGGTCGGTATATCCTGCTGTGAATAGCACGGAGGCCGCATCACCGATCCCTCTTCCAAAGGATAAAAGAACAGCGGTTATAAATCCCGAAAACCCCTGCTTGAACAGGATCTTAAAGGCCATTTCGGTTTTGGTAGACCCCAGGGCCAGCGAAGCCTCATGCAATCCTTTTGGGATGGTACTTAAAACTTCATCAAACGTTCTGACCATAATGGGGGTGATCAGCAGTGCAACGGTGATAATCCCTGCCAGAAGCGAAGCATGCATTCCTAAATATAGCATGAGGGTAAACCCAAAGGCCCCATAAACAATGGAAGGAATTCCCCACAGGGCATCCAGAAAATAGCGGATGGTGTTTTGGGTTTTCTTTCTGCGAATCAGGTGAACATTGATGTATAGTGCCGCCGGCACACCGATTATTACGGCCATGATTGTAGCTCCAAAAGCGATATACAACGATCCGACAATGGCATTCAAAACACCCCCCTCCCCGCCATAGTAATAACCCCCTTTTGGTACATGGATGATCATCTCGAATGATAACGCATTAAATCCTTTCATGAAAATGATGCAAATTATAAAGGCAAGTATTGCAATCACGGAATAAGCAGCGAGGCCTGTAAATATCCTGAATATCGCTTCTTCTATTCTTTTAAGACGGTTCATTGCTCGCGTGTTTTATAAATAAAGTATCGAAATAATAGGTTGATGGTCAAAATAATTAGAAGTAATAAGAGTGCAGCAAACATCAAGGCAGAGTCATACTGGGGAATGGATAACATCTCGCCGTAATTATTAGCAATCAGTGCAGGTAATGGATAACCGGCTTCGAAGGGATTGGAAGTAACCTGAACCCTGTTTCCCACCACCATCATCACAGCGATCGTTTCACCAAATGCCTTGGCAAGGCCCAGTCCATAGGCAGAAATGATACCTGGGAAACTTTTCTTGACCACCACATGCTTAACTGATTCCCACAAAGTTGCTCCCAGGGATAATGCGGCCTCTTTTAATCCCACTGGTACCGTATTGAATACTTCTATAATCATATTGAGCATGTAAGGAATGCACATGACCGCCAGTACGATCCCTCCGGAAAGTATCGAATAACCGGTTGAATTTATCTTAAAAACCGGTGCCAATAGATTAGAGACAAAGGGAACAATGACCAGAATACCCCAGACTCCATAGATCACGGAAGGCAAACCTGCAAGGATATCAATGATGGGATGCATGATCCGTACCAAACGAACCGATGAAAATTGAGTGAGATAAATGGCCGCTAATAAACACACCGGGGCCGACATTAAAAATGATATTATCGTAACGTACAGTGAACTGGCAATAAATGGCCAGAACCCAAATTTCCCCTGCGAAGGAGACCATTCAGCAGTGCCGATGAGGTGCAGGAATCCCTGCTGGCCGAACATGGGTAAAGCTTTCATGTATAAGCCTGTTCCGATCAATAGGGGCAACATAAGGATCAAGCTCATGGTCAGGATCATCCATGTGCTTGTAATTTTATCGATGACAATTCTCCGAAAAAGCATATTATTTCAACTTATCAAGATATTCATTGATTTTGCGTTCATCAATAGGGACATAGCCCACGTCTCTGACATATTTTTGTCCATGGGTCAGGGTCCATCGGATAAAGTCCAGGGTTGCTTGTTTTTCAGGTTTTTCCTTTGCCACAAAATAAAGTTCCCGGGCAGGAGGAGAAGGATAAGCCCCATCAGCAATGGCTTTTAAGATGCCATCAAATGATTCGTAAAAATCCTCATCAATATCAATCACTCCATTTTCATTGACATCAATGGGAATCACTTCAATACCCGGCCGCTTCCTGCCAGTCTTAATATCGTAGGCAAAAATGGTATTGTTGAAACCAATCCCGTACGGATCAATGGCCACCGCTTCAGCCAGTCCTGGATCCCCATATATACCTATGCCCAGGAGGTTTTCTTGTTTTCCACCCAAATAGTCGGCCCAGGTGCCGGCAGCCCCGCAGGCATCGGAACGGGTGTAAATAGAAAGTTCTTTTTTTTCGTTTAAAGGAAGCAGGTCATCCCAATACATAACCGTTCCTTCAATAAAGACTGCCCTGAATTCATTTCGGGTCATGCCATACTGCTTAATTGCATTGCAGTAGGGATTCTGATCACTGATGGTTGGAACCACTGCATCAATGGTCAGCCCTACCCACCAAACACCCTGTTCTTTTTCCTCATGTGCGATCTCTCTGGAAAACATGCCCAGGTCAACAGCGCCCGATAATGCGTCGGCCATGCCTTTACCGGCACCGCCACCCGAAATATTGAAGCGAACTTCGGGGTGTTCTTTTTTGTAAACTTCCGACCATTGAACTACCAGTGGATAAAGTGCAAAAGCACCGGAAATACTGATGGTCTTTTCTTTTTGCTCTTTGCTAACACATGCTGAAACAAGGATCAATGGTATCAGAATGAGTAGATTAATTTTTGTTTTCATACAGGTAAATATTACGGTTGACTTTTCTGTTGGAGCATCACAGGGGTGAAGGTGAGTTGCAAATAAACAAATTGAGCAAACTGTGAGTCCTTTACATCCTGTATTGTTCGCAAGGTTTCAGTGGGCAATAAAAACAAGTAACCACCTTCTACAGCGCTCCATTCATTGAATTTGTATTGGAAAACTAAGTCATTTTCAAATCCTAATGCCCGCTCATTTTGCTCGGAAAAATTGTTATGCCCCAGAAAAAGCAAATGTCCGGCATCCTGGATAGAAATGGAGTTGTTTATTTTCAAATTCAGATAAGCATAAAAATCCTGAATACCTCCCTGTTTTGTATGTGAAGGAATGTTTCTGAAATAATCCATATATCCCAGGAAGCGATGGCGGGCTCCATAAAAAATATCAAACAGATGATCGGTATTCACCTTTTCACCCGTGAATTTGTTGCCTGAAATGTAAGTAAAACCGGCACCAGGTGTTAATTTGCCAATTTGATAACTGATGTCTGAACCAGCAAGAAAAGCACTCACTCCATTTCCGGTATCATTTTTTCCATACTGATAGTAAGCATCAGCCCAAAAGGTAAACCTTTCCAATTTAACTTCAGCAAAGAATCCGGAGGTTTGCCGAAAGAACAGGGTGTTGGTGCTGTCGGTTTTGGTTACCCCGGTGGCCATTTGAATAAGCGAAAGCCTGAGGTTTTTCAATATCTGCCGGTTCAACCATAAAAAATTGAGTGTTTTGATCCGACCGGGATCATACGGATTTTCAGCAATCTGTTCAATGCGGTTGTTCCATGAAACACCAATATGCAAATTCCATTCTTGTAAATTTAATTTAGTAATGACAGCATCATATGAAATTCCAAGTTGGTTCCAATTGCGCCCTGCCAGTAAACGCTGATTGTCATAAACCAGTTGCTGTCGTCCGATTGAAATCCAAAGGTATTCCCCTGCTTTGATTTCTGCAAAACCTTCAAATAAATCCAATGAGGCATGATCTCCAAAAACACCCGTTGAACTGGCCAGTTCTTCATCTCCCCAAACCCGAACATCCTGGGGCGTAAATCGGATTCTCAGGTTTTTATTTTGCCAGAAGAAGGATAGTCTGCTTCGCTGCGAGATCAGAAATGCCGGATTGGCCCTGTCAGGCAGGAGTTGCTGATATCCATCCCTGAATTCGAAACGGTTTCGCAGTTGGGCATCTATTTTGAACTGAGCGGTGACCTGATCTGCGTTTATTAAAATCAGGCTTATTACAAAAATTGAAAGGACGGATATTTGTTTCATGTTTATCGAAAAAGGCGATTATGAAACAAAATTAATGATGGTGAATGGCCTGTAAAACAGTCTTTAGACGTAATTTGGGGAATACGTTTTTAAGCGTAGGAATAGGTTTTTAGTGATGCTTTTAGGGATCGGTTCAAAAAGGATCCAAGCAGCCCTGTTTTATGGGGGGAATTTTTTGGTTTTGCTACTCAACCTCTACAATCCCGTTTTTGATTGCATACATCACAAGTCCGGCGGTATTTTTCGATGCGGTTTTTAATAGCAGATTTTCCCGGTGTTTATCCACTGTTCGTTTGGAAATATGAAGAATATCAGCAATCTCATGGTTTGAAAGCCCCTTGCATATTTGATAAAGGACCTCTTCTTCCCGCTCTGTGAGTTCGGTACATATACGGGGTTGTTTTTTACGGTGGATGCTTTTCAACAGGTCGGTTAGAATTTCCGGTGAAAAATAATTATTACCGGCAGTTACTTGTTGGATGGCTGACTCTATTTCTGCTATACCGGAATTTTTCAGGATAAATCCCTTGGCCCCGGCATCGATCATCCGGGTATAATAATCCTCTTCACCATACATCGATAATCCGATGATGTTCAATTCAGGAAAGTTCTCAAGAGCTTTCCGGGTGGCTGAGATCCCATCAAGTTTGGGCATATCAATATCCATGAAAATAATATGTGGTTTGGTTGTTTTTAGCGTTTCCAAAAATTCTTCACCATCGGATACATCTATGATTTTTTCGATATAAGGAAAATTTGAAAGAAGGAGCTTTAATCCTTCCCTGAATATTTTGTGATCATCCACCACAAGAACTTCTATCTTTTCCATTTATATGAGATTAATCTGAATATTTACTGTAACACCCTCGTTGGGTGCTGAAAAAATATGGATACTGCCATTCAACGACCGAATTCTCGAATGAATATTCGCATAACCCAATCCTTTGTGTTCCCTGTCCAACAGACTTGTGTCAAAACCTTCGCCATCATCCATGAATTTGAGGGATATTGTCTTTTCATTCGTTATCAGGTCAATGTAAAGGTTGTTGGCATTAGCATATTTTATAGAATTGGAGATCAGTTCGCATACCACCCGATACAATACCACTTCAATGTTGTAAGCAAAACGTTTGTTTTCCAGGTTACTGTTGAGATGAATGACCGGGTTATCAATTATAGCGAGATTTTTAATAAAGGATTTCACCGCTTTCAATAGTCCAAAATTATTGAGTACATGCGGACTTAATTTATTCGATATCTCCCGGAGTGTGGTAATTGATTCATCGATTTGTTTTTCGGCATTACCGGCAAATTTTGTATTGTCTTTATCTCTACCAATAGCCGAAATAGTCATTTTTACAGCCGATAATAGTGGTCCCAATCCGTCATGCAATTCTTTAGCGAAATTTTGCCGTTCTTTCTCTTCAGTCTTCAGGATGGCAGATAAAACCCGGGTTTCATTTTGTTTTCGCAGTTCTTCTATTTGTTTTTGAATATTGAAAATCCTTTTAATGAAAATCAGGCTTAGCAGGATCACTATTGAAATCAATACACCGATCCAGCTACTCAGCATTCCTGTTATCAGTTTGCTTTGGGAATCGTACACTTGCAATAATTCAATAAGCCGGCGAATCGCCATTAGTAGAAATCCCGCAGAGATCAACCACCAGGCAATGTTGGTGCGGGTTCGTTTTACCAGAGAAAGGGCAATGATGGCCGCTGCAAATTGCAAAACGACAGAAAGAATCAATGCAAGTTTGATAAACATGGCAGGTTTTTTTACAAATGTAGAAATTTAAATCATCTGAGTTTTTACAATAGCACAATATCAAATTTTTTTTGATTGCCATAAAAAAACCGCATTGCCAGAAGGTAATGCGGTTTATGTTTGAAATTGTTATTGTTATTTATTAAATAACAATTCCCGGTATTTAGGCAGTGGCCAAAGTTCATCGTCTACCATCAATTCGAGTTTGTCAACATGATAGCGGATTAAATCGAGATAAGGCATAACCTGCTGATTGTAAGCCAGAGATTGTTTTTCAATGTCCTCAATTTTATTGGCCTTTTTACGCTCTTCCAGCATAGCTGCCACCTGGTCTTTAATTTCTTCCACATGTTCTGAAATCTCTTTGATGGTCTGCATCTGGTTGCGTGAGAGCTTGACGAAAGTTTTTTGATCCAGCACATCTTTGAGCCCTTTTACATTTTCGATGAGGGTGTTTTGATAGCGGATGGCAATGGGAATGATATGATTTTTGGCCAGGTCACCAATTACCCGGGATTCAATTTGGATCTTTTTCGTATAATTCTCCAGCTGGATTTCATACCTGGCACGAAGTTCACGTTCAGAGAGGACTTCATTATCTTCAAACAGCTTGATGCTTTCTTTGGCAACCAGTATCTTCAGTGCCTGTGGTGTTGAAATGATATTGTTGAGTTTTCGTTTGGTGGCTTCCTTGATCCATTCGTCACCGTAGTTATTGCCTTCAAAACGAATCCGTTTCGATTCTTTGATATACTTTTTCATCACCTGAAAGATCGCTTCATCTTTGCGCACATTTTTCTTCATTAATTCGTTGACATCACTGGTAAAACGTTTGAGCTGGTCGGCTACAATGGTATTGAGCGCGAGCATAGGGCTTGCGCAATTGGCAGTGGAGCCTACGGCACGGAACTCAAATTTATTTCCGGTGAACGCAAAGGGCGATGTGCGATTTCGGTCGGTATTGTCCAGGAGGATTTCCGGAATCTTCGGGATATTGATATTGAGGTTGAACCCATTGGCATCCATCTTCCCTTTTTTGGTTTGTTTTTCAATTTCATCCAGTGTTGCCGATAACTGTTTCCCAATGAATACAGAGATGATGGCCGGAGGAGCTTCGTGTGCTCCAAGACGGTGATCATTTCCTGCAGAAGCAATATGAGCCCTTAAAACATCAGAATAGGATTCAACAGCTTTCAGGATATTCACCATAAAAGCTAAAAACCTAAAATTGGAGGCTGTGGTTTTACCTGGTGATAAGAGGTTAACTCCAGTGTCAGTTGCAATTGACCAGTTATTGTGTTTGCCAGACCCGTTGACTCCTTTAAAGGGTTTTTCGTGCAATAACACCTGAAAATCATGCTTACGGGCAATCTTTTCCATCAGGTGCATCATTAACTGGTTATGATCGACAGAGATATTGGTTTCTTCATAAACCGGTGCCAACTCAAACTGATTGGGTGCGACTTCATTGTGGCGAGTTTTAACGGGGATACCCAGGCGATGGGCTTCATATTCCAGCTCCGCCATATAATTCAATACCCTTTCGTGTATGGTTCCGAAATAGTGATCAGATAACTGCTGGTCTTTGGCAGAAGCATGTCCAAAGATGGTCCGTCCCGTGAGGGACAGGTCGGGACGAGCTTTGAATAAGGCAGCATCGACGAGGAAGTATTCTTGCTCCCATCCAAGGGTGGCAAATACTTTATTTACGTTGCGATCAAACAGTTTTGCCACTGATGTGGCATGTTTATCCAGTACCGAAAGTGATTTCAGCAAAGGTGTTTTATAATCGAGGGCTTCACCCGTATAGGATACAAAAATGGTAGGAATACAAAGGGTCCGTTCCATAATGAAGGCATAAGAGGTGGGATCCCATGCTGTATAACCACGTGCTTCGAAAGTGTTTCGGATGCCGCCGCTCGGGAAGCTTGATGCATCCGGCTCTTGTTGGATCAGTTCTCCTCCCTGGAAGTTTTCGATGGCTTTGCCTCCTTCTACCGGAACGATAAAAGCATCGTGTTTCTCGGCCGTGGCACCGGTAAGCGGGTGGAACCAGTGGGTGTAATGTGTGGCTCCTTTGCTGATGGCCCAGGATTTCATTCCTGCAGCGATCTGGTCAGCAATCTTCCGGTCGATGATTTCACTTTTTTCAATCACATCGATGAGTTTCTGGTAAGCCTCCCTTGTAAGGAATTCCTGCATGGCGCTCCGGTTAAAGGTGAGTTCACCAAAATAGTTGGATACTTTGTCAGTGGGAATCTCCAGGGGTTTCCGCTGACGTGTAAGTGTTACTTCTAAAGCTTTAAATCTGTAGTTTGACATAATTGGGGAGTTTTAATGATCTAACAGTTAAAAGTTTGCAAAGATAAGTGCGGTAACCCCTGTTCAAGTTAATGTATTATTAATTTTTATTCACATGTGTTCACAAGCGCATTCAACCCATTCAATCTTTCCCGGCCCTGAAGGGTGGGAAACAGGTTTTCTTTATAAATTTTGTATATTAGAAACATGGTTTATCAGAAAAAGTCGATTGAAACTTCCTTGAATTACGGTGCCAAAAAATCCATTTTTGAAAAAGCCGAGATGTTAAGGAGAAAGATGACAGATCCAGAAAAGAAACTATGGGGTTGTGTTAAAGATAATCAATTAAAGGGGTACAAAATCAGGAGACAACATCCTATTGATGTTTATGTGGTAGACTTTTATTGCCACAAGGCAAAGTTGGTAATTGAAATTGATGGGGAAAATCATAGTTTAAAAGAAGTGAGGGAAAAGGATCAAAGTCGAACAGCAGAATTAAATGAATTAGGATTAAAGGTAATTCGATTTACAAATTCAGAAGTGATGGATAATATTGATGATGTGTTAAATATAATATCTCAAAATCTGCCATAGGAATCTCAACCCATGCCTGCTTTCCCCTGCCTTAAAGAGTGGTAGGCATTACATTATTTTTAACAATGTCATTATGATAATTAAGTTCAGAATAGAAGAAGAATTATTAATTGAATAAAGTTTCTCGGACTATACAGACTCAGATCCCTTTAGGGATTATGGGGTGCGTTGGGATTGATGTTCTGATTATTTAACATTTTGTGGGTTTAATTAATGCCTGCTTTCCCCTGCCCTAAAGGGAGGCAGGCATTATATTATTTTCAACAATGTAATTGTGATAATTTGGTTCCAGCAGTAAGAAGAAGTTTGAATTGAATTAGATTTTACGAACTAATAGAGCGTTAGGTCCCTTTAGGGATTATGGGGTGCGTTGGGATTGATGTTCTGATTATTTAACATTTTGTGGGTTTAATTAATGCCTGCTTTCCCCTGCCCTAAAGGGAGGCAGGCATTATATTATTTTCAACAATGTAATTGTGATAATTTGGTTCCAGCAGTAAGAAGAAGTTTGAATTGAATTAGGTTTTACAAACTAATAGAGCGTCTGGTCCCTTTAGGGATTAAGGGGTGCGTTGGGATTTATTTTATTCAAAGTAATGAGGATATTTTTGATTACCCTATTTGTATATTCTTTTAAATACGGTCTAACTCATGCCTGATATTGCTATCGGGACAAAAGTGTTGATTAATCACAGTTGGTATTCCCTGCTTCCTTTCCCCCGGCCCTAAAGGGAGGGAAGCAGAGCACTAAATTTTATCTTTTACTTATCCCCATCAATCCCAGGAACACCAATCCACCATTTACGATCAGTAATTCAAATCCGAATTTATAACCATTGAACCAATCCTCAGAATTCTGGCTGAGAATATAACAAATGACAGGTGCGAGTATGGCGACAAAAGGGACCAGCTTATCTTTTACCTTCCATCGTGAAAACAGCCCGAAGGCATACATCCCGAGCAAGGGGCCATAGGTGTATCCTGCTATTGTGAATAGTTTCTGGATTACTGCCTGATCGTTGATTGCCCGGAAGATCAAAATAACGATCAATACAGTCAACGAAATTCCTAAATGTACCCATGTTCGGGATTTGATGCGCTGCTTTTCCGTGAGTTTTCCATTCTTTTCAATCCCCAGGAAATCGACACTGAAGGATGTCGTTAAGGCTGTTAAAGCGCTGTCGGCACTAGAATAAGCAGCGGCGATCAAACCGATAAAAAACGTCAGTCCTGCAAAAATGCTCAAGTGACGAATGGCAATGGTAGGGAAGAGGTCGTCGGTGAGTTCAGGAATCGCAATACCCTTTTGACCGGCATAAAGAAAAAGGGAAGCTCCCAGGAAAAGGAAAAGCAGGTTGACCGGAATAAGGATCCAACTGAGGGTGATCACATTCTTTTGAGCGTCCTTGAGATTGCGACAACTCAGGTTCTTTTGCATCATATCCTGGTCGAGCCCGGTCATCACAATGGCAATGAATACCCCACTGATAAATTGTTTAAGCCAATGTTGTTTGCTGTCAATATCGGTGATAATAATCTGGGATAATTTGCTGTCTTCAACCGCTGTAATCAAACCGCCCAGGCTCAGGTTGAGTTCCGTAGAAATAAGAAATACAGAAATTCCTACTGCCAACAACATAAAGGTAGTTTGTAATGTGTCGGTCCAAACGATGGTTTTGATGCCACCCTTGTAAGTATAAAGCCATATGAGTATGATAAACAGTGCAACCGTTATTCCAAATGGAATTTCCCAGGCATCGAATACAAATATCTGCAACACATTTACCACCAGAAACATTCTGAAAGAGGCGCCGATAATACGGGACAAAAGAAAATAAAAAGCCCCTGTTTTGTAAGACCAAAATCCGAACCGTCCCTCCAGGTAAGCATAAATGGAAGTGAGGTTCATTTTGTAATAAAGGGGTAATAAAATTTTGGCGATGGCAAAATAGCCCAACAGGTATCCGATCACAACCATCATATATGAGAATCCCGTGTCACCTACCCAGCCGGGAACAGAGATGAATGTCACACCCGAAAGAGATGCTCCGATCATACCATAAGCCACCACAAACCAGGGTGATTGTTTGTTGCCAATAAAAAAGGTCTGATTGTTGGCTTTGCGCGACGTAATCCTGGATACCACAAACAATGAGAGGGTGTAAACAATAAAGAGGATGAGGATTAATTGTGGCGTCACGTTATAATTTTAAATTTTAGTGAGTGTTTGAGCAAGTGAAAGCAGGTCGGGGAAAAGAAAGTCGACCAGTTCATCCTGATCCTTCGGTAGGATTTCCTCATCAGAAGATATGTAACATGTTATCATTCCTGCATTGCGGCCGAATTCCATATCGCTCATCGAATCTCCGATCATCATGCTTTTATTAAAATCGATAGACGGATAATCTATTTTTGCCTTTCTGGCCATTCCGGTATTGGGTTTGCGGAAGACACTTCTTTCTTCGTCCCGGTAAGGGGAATGGTAAACTTTATGGATATGACCTCCCTCATAACGAATTTCCTCTATCATTTTATCATGGATCACCTCCAGTTCGGTTTCTGTCATGATTCCTTTGCCGATACCCTGCTGATTGGTCACGACGAAAATATGTCTGAAAATTTCCGTAAAAATAGCGATTGCTTCCAGTGTGCCGGGTAAAAATTCAAATTCCTCCCATTTTTTGACATAATCACCGGGAATGCGGCGGTTGATGACCCCATCGCGGTCGAGAAAAAGGCTCCAGGTTTTGTCAATGTTCAAATCGCTTAAAGTCATCCTGTGCTTTTTGATAATCCTCCGGAACACCAATATCCAGAAAATATTGTTTGCAAAGTACGCCATAAAAGGGGATGGCGTCAACCCTTTTTTCAAGGCAGTCTTTTTCGAGGGAAAACTTGTCGGGAAATTCGTATTTATTGAAAAATCGTTTGTTGATGAGGTATACGCCCCCATTGATCAGACCCTTGCCACGTTTTTCGCCTTTTTCGAAGAAACCGGTGATCTTTTTATCATCGTTTCTCTCAACAGCTCCATAACGTTCCACATTTTCCACTTCCCTTAGTACCATCGAAAAATCGGTTTGCCGCTGAACATGAAAATCAAAATGTTTAACCAGACTGATCCTGAACATGGTATCTCCGTTAAAAACAAAGGCTTTGTTCCCTTCGATCAGTTTGAATGCTTCTTTGATCGCACCTCCGGTCCCTAGGGGCTCCTCCTCAATAGAATAATCGATTTTAATCGATTTATATTGATGACCGAAATGTTCCATGATCATTTCATGCTTATAACCTACTGCCAGCACCACATGTTCAATGATGTAATGCTCCATATAATCTAGCAAATATTCAAGAAAAGGGCGGCCATTGACCGGTGCCATAGCTTTTGGCAGATCGGGTACTGCTTCCTTTAATCGAGTTCCAAATCCTCCTGCAAGTATGACCGCTTCTGGTACAAACATGTATATCTTCTTTTTATATTCGTTTTAAAATTATCAAATGCGTTGGATACTTTCGGCTCCTGATAGGCACCCGGTATTAATTAAAAAGTCTTTGTTCGATCAATTCACAAAGGATATGACCGATCAGAATGTGTGCTTCCTGGATCCGTGGCGTATCCTTCGAAGGAACGTTGATCAGGAAATCACATAACGATTTCATTTTGCCTCCTTTGTCTCCGGTCATTCCTACTGTAATTATCCCTAACGCATTGGCAGATTCAATCGCGCGAAGGATATTTTTGGAGTTACCGGAAGTGGACAGGCTGATCAAAATATCGCCCTTTTTACCTTTCGCTTTGATCATTCTTGAAAAAACCTCATCATAGGAATAGTCATTGGCAACTGCTGTCAAAAAGGATGTATTGACATGCAATGCTTCTGCCGGAAGAGGCTCACGGTCGATATAGAAGCGACCGGTGAGTTCGGCAGCCAGGTGCTGTGCATCAGCAGCGCTGCCTCCGTTACCGCAAAATAAAACCTTGTTCCCTTCGCAATAAGCTGTGATGCATGTGGTCGCCACCTTTTGAATGGTTTCCAGCAGTTCATTATCGCTGAGGATTTTTTGCTTCACTTCAACCGATTCAGAAATAGCTTGTTTGATTCGTTCCATTATCTGATGTGTCTGGATTTTTTTGTTATGGATTTAAATATCCAAATCGATGCAAATTTAAAGGATTTTTCCCAGTAATGTGAATGAAATGAACAACTGTTATTTAAGGTTTCAGAGCCATTCGGTAATTTCATCAAGTGATTTTCGTTTGGTTTCGTGTCGGTTGGCCTCTGTTTTCTGGTTGGGAAAACCCAATGGCAAAAAAACAACCGGCTCCAGGTGATCGGGCAAATTGAATGCACGGATCGTCTTATCCCTGTCGAAATTGCAAACCCAACATGTTCCTAACCCCCTATCGGTTGCAGCCAGGGTCATGTGATCAGCGGCAATGGCGATATCAATATCAGCATGGTCCTTACCTTCAGTACGTTTCCATGATTGACTGTGATCTGCCACCAGGATGATCACAATAGGGGCCGACCGGAACCATTCCCTGTGATAGAGGGTATGAACCAATGCAAGATTTTTTTTATCGCGGATTACTAAAAATTTCCAGGGCTGATAGTTAACAGCTGAAGGAGCGATTCGTCCGGCTTCGAGCACATACCTGAGATCTTCCTCTGAAACCGGGTCAGATTTATACTTTCTGACAGAAAAGCGGGATTTTGCGAGATCTAAAAATGACATGTTTTTATTTTTTTGTTTTATTCATGTGAGACATCAATCAGGGTTTGTCGGTAGGCATTGAAAACATTGGCACGCGACACAAATCCCACATACTTTCCTTTATTCAGTACCAACAGGTTATAATTACCGGTGGATTTAAATTTTTCCATCACCGATTCCATGGTATCGTCCATTGAAACCCTTTCATTGGTTGGAGGCTGAAACATATATTTGGAAATAGGAATACCATATTTGTCGCGGTTGAACATGTCTTCACGAACATGATCAAGGATGATCATCCCTTTGAAGTTTTGATCCTGGTCAACAACTGCAAAAAGATTTCTTTTGGATTGCGAAATAACTTTTGTGAATGCTCCCAATGTTGTATTTGGATTCACTGTGAGAATATCTTTATCAATCACATCTTTGATGTTCATCAATGTGAGCACTGCCTGGTCTTTATGATGCGTTAACAATTCACCTCGCTCTGCCAGTTTTTTGGTAAAGATCGAATGGGGATCAAAAGTTTTGATGGTGATGAATGAAATGGTTGAGGTGAGCATCAATGGTACAATCAATTCATAACCGTTGGTCATTTCAGCAATAAGGAAAATGGCTGTAAGGGGTGCGTGCAATACGGCGCCTAAAACACCGGCCATACCGACCAATGTGAAATTAACTTCTGATAGTGGACGTGTGAATCCCATATCGTTGAATAGCCTGGCAAAGGCAAATCCCGCAAATCCCCCGGTAACCGCACTTGGTGCAAAAATACCACCCACACCACCACTTTCAATGGTCAACGTTGTGGCAATTACTTTAAAGAGGATCAGGAAGATCAGGAAAAGCAAGAAAAACCAAGTATTATCCCTGAAAGTATAAAAAAAGCTATTTTCAAGGAGGTGTTCGGGATTACCAGCCATGATCATACGAATGGCATCATAACCTTCACCATAGAATGCCGGGAACAAAAAGATCAGGATCCCCAAAGCAGAAGCACCTACCAGGATTCGGATCCCGGTTTTTCGAATGGCCTCCATTTTTTCGGTTATGAAGTGGGTAGCGCGGTTAAAATAAAGGGACACAAATCCGGTCAGAATGCCTAGCAACAGATAAAAGGGAACATCAGCTACTTCGAAAGGCTCGGAAATTTTGAAATGGACAATAATTTTTTCCGCCAGCAGCAATTTAGTTGTGATGGCTCCTGTTGCAGAGGCCATTAACAGGGGGATGATTGATGAAATGGTAAGGTCAAGCATGAGTACTTCCAGGCTGAAAATAACCGCTGCAATTGGTGTGGTAAAGATAGAAGCCATCGCTCCAGCAGCACCGCAGCCGATCAGTAAGATGGTGGTTTTATAGTCCATTTTCAAAAGCTGACTCAAACCAGAGCCAATGGATGATCCCGAAGAAATAATGGGTGCCTCCAGGCCAATGGATCCTCCAAAGCCAGCTGTAAGGGAGCTGCCCAGCATAGAGGAAAAAATCCTTCTGTGTTTGATTTTCCCACCCAGTTTGGAGATTACGTAAAGTATCCTGGGGATGCCATGGCGCGTATCATCTTTAAAAACATATTTAAGTAAAACCACCGTCAGAAAAATACCGATGGCCGGATAAAGGACATACCAGAAGTTTTGTTCCTGGGTTTCAAAACTGGAAGTCAGGAACCTCTCAATATAAAAAACCGAAAATTTGAGCAAATAAGCGGCTATTCCTGCAAGAAATCCAATGAGCGCACTGAGAAATATGACAAAATAACGATCGTTGATATGGTTTTTACGCCATGCAATAAATTTCCCGATTTTTAATTTGTCCTCCATTCAGGTATAAAAATACGGTTTTTATCATATTGTCCATGTGGTTAGTCCTTGTGTTGTGAATTCATACCGTTTAACCCCGCCGCCAAATTTTTCAAGGGCTTTGATCACGTTATTGCGCGTATTATCCGGACAATAAAAAATCATAAAACCCCCACCACCGGCACCAGAAATTTTTCCACCGGTTGCGCCGTTTTTAATGACCAAATTATAAATCTTATCAATGTCTTTGTTGGTGATTCCACTCGCCATTTTTTTCTTGTTTTGCCAGCCATAGTCAAGGATTTCACCGATCTTGTCGAGGTTGCCCTTGAGTAGGGCTTCCTTCATTAGTATGGCCTGCTGTTTGAGATTGTGCGTGGCTTCTATGGAAGATTCCACTTGATCCATTACATTGCGGCTTTGTGCTTCAATGATTTTCGAGGAAAGTCTACTGGTTTCAGTATAATAAAGAACAAGGTTATAAGCCAATTCATGCAGATAGGTAGATTTTATCCGAAGTGGATTGACAATGACTTTATCATCTTTGAAAAACTCCATAAAATTAACACCACCAAATGTCGCAGCATACTGGTCCTGTTTTCCACCGGCCATATTCAGGTCAACCCGTTCGATCTCATAGGCCAGGTAGGCGAGGTCATATTCTCCAAGTGGAAGGTTCAGCCATTCTGCAAATGCTCCGAGTATGGCTACTACCAGGGTTGAGGATGTACCCAGTCCGGATCCTGGAGGGGCATCAACAAAGGTGGTTAATTCAAAGGACAGCGCTTTGCGTTTAAATTCACTGACCACCCTGTTATAGATCCCTTTGGCGAGATCGAACCTGCCATCAATTTCAAGTGAGCGCACACTATCGCATTCCAATCTAATGTTTTTATCGAGGGAATTGAGAATGATTTTTTTATCTGTTCGGGGCTGGATGGTAGCATAGGCATACATGCTGATGGTGGCGTTAAGGATCGCGCCACCGTAGAGATCAGAATATGGAGCCACATCGGTTCCACCTCCTGCCAAACCTAAACGTAATGGTGCTTTGCTTCGGATGATCATATCAGGATTCAATTAATTTATCAATGGTATGGAGCATGTTTTCCCAGGTATACTTTGCTTTTTCTATTTTTACGGCTTCAATAAATTCATCTTCCTTGTTTAAATCATAAAAGCGCAGGATAGCATCCCTTATTTCCCGCACACCAGGCTTAACCACATAGCCAACTTTCCCATCAGGGATGATTTCAGCAAGCCCACCAACATCAGTGGTAATCATGGGTTTGTTAAAATGATAGGCAATTTGTGTTACCCCACTTTGGGTAGCATCTTTATAAGGCTGAACCACCAGGTCAACGGCCGAAAAATACTGGTAAACTTCTTTATCAGGAATGAAGTCTGTCGCTAAAATAACATGGTCACCAAGATTTTCCTCTTTAATTATATCCATGTATTTCTTAGAATCGGTATAAAATTCCCCGGCCACGATTAGTCGGATCCCATTGTTGCGTATCTCCTTATCGGCCATGGCCTTCAGCAAAATATCCAATCCTTTATAATCGCGAATGAAGCCGAAGAATAAAATGTATTTTTTACCTGAATTGATACCCAGTAATTTCTGTGCTTCTGTTTTGGAGATGGGTTTCCCGAAATTATCATAAAGGGGATGGGGGCAAAACAATTTGGGCCTTTTTTGATCGAATGTATCAAGATCGGTTAAAACACTTTTCGACATGGCGACAAAACCATCGACGCTCTTTACCCAGAAATTTGCCAAAGTGTGGTCACCCGGTCGTTTTTCGTGCGGAATAATATTATCAATTATCGATATGACTTTTGTGCCTTTATTTTTCCGAACAATTCTGGCAATGGTTCCCAGGCACGGTGCCATAAAAGGTATCCAAAACTTTATGATGAGTAAGTCGGGTTTAAGCTTTTTAATTTCTTTCCCTGTCGACCACCAATTGAGGGGATTAATGGAATTAACCTTTACCCGGATAGTCAAATCATCGGGTGCTTTATCTGTAGAATACTGGGTTTTACCAGGGAAAAGAAAATCAGGGTATTGCAATGTAAAGGTGTAAATAATCACCTCATCTCCCTGGAGCTGGTATGCCCTTGCCAGTCGCTCATTATAAGCTGCAAGCCCTCCTCTCAAAGGATAAGCTGGTCCAACGATTACTATTTTTCGATTTCGTTGCATGGAATTAGTAACCGTTAAAATCCAATTTTTTGTTCAACCTGGTAAGCATTCCGGTCGGGTGAATTGCGGGAGATCATCTCAGCCAGAAATCCGGTTACAAATAACTGGGAACCAATGATCATAGCAAGTAAACCAAAATAAAATAAAGGTCGTTCGGTCATTTTATAAACTTCATAAAAGTATTTCGCCACAGTTAAATAAATACCGATGACAAAGCCTATGAAAAATAGCATCGTTCCGAGTGTGCCAAACAGATGCATGGGTCGTTTACCGAATTTTGAAATAAAAGTGATGGACAATAAATCGAGATACCCCTTAATGAGGCGTTCCATTCCAAACTTAGAAACCCCATATTTACGTTTTTGATGTTCAACCACTTTTTCACCAATCTTTTTAAATCCAGCCCATTTTGCAATTACCGGTATATAGCGATGCATTTCACCATACACTTCAATGTTTTTAATCACCTTACTTCGGTATGCTTTCAATCCGCAGTTAAAATCATGCAATTTAATTCCTGAAATAGCCCTGGTGGTGCGGTTAAAAAATTTCGAGGGCAGTGTTTTTCCCAGTGGGTCGTGCCGCCGTTTTTTCCAGCCTGAAACCAGATCAAATCCTTGTTCTTTGACCATTTCGTAAAGTTCCGGTATCTCTTCCGGACTATCCTGAAGGTCTGCATCCATAGTGATGATTACATCACCTTTTGTTTCCCTGAAACCGGTATTCAAGGCCGCTGATTTACCGTAATTTCTTCTGAACTTGATCCCCCTAATGGTGTGATTACTACTTACCAACTTGTTAATAACCTCCCATGACGCATCTGTACTGCCATCATCCACAAAAATAATTTCATATTCAATTTGGGCTGCATTGCATACACGATCTATCCATGCTGCCAGTTCGGGCAGTGATTCTTCTTCGTTATATAGGGGAATAACAATTGATAAATCCATATTACAGAACCTTACCGTCGTCTTTATTAATTTCTTTTTTAACGAAAGCAGCAACAATTAATGAGAGAACTACGGTAAAAATGGGAGTGCGAATCAGCATTGACTTGATTTGCCCCATAGCTGTAAATCCTTCTCTCATGCTTTCTTCCTGCTTCATCAGTGTCGTTTCGTCTACTCCATACTCTTCAAGCTTGATAACGAACTTATCGATTTGATCAGCAATAAAGCCAGGATCATAATATACATATAATAATAAACCAAACAGTCCGGCAATCCAGCCACTAACAAGGCCAATGATCAATCCGACAAGAAATTTATGGCCATAACTGATGTAACCATTAAAATATTTATCGCGAATGGTTCTCATCCCATAAATAAAAACAACCACCGATAAACCAACGCTGATAATAAAATAAACAATTCCAAAGCCGATGCTTAACATATTAACATTGAATATGTATATTAGAAGGGAGATTACGATGCTTAGTAATCCGTATAAAGCACCTATTTTTAAAGAGTGAGTAAACAAAGCGATTTTTTGATTTTCCATGGTATTTTAATTTAGTTCACTTGCAAAGATAAAATTAATGCCAGTTAATTTATGCACTGTGCTGGAATATTTGTAATTTTGCAGTTGGGTAAGTCTTATACGACCAGCTCCCGCTGAATCCCCCCAGGACCGGAAGGTAGCAAGGGTAGGCGGTTGTAGCGGTGCGATATAAGTAGCTTACCCTTTTTTATTGAAACCAGGAAATTCTTGAATGGCCCTGGTAATTGAAGCCAAATGGGATACTATTTTTAATACTTTTATAATCTGAATCAAACCCTGCATAATTTGGATTTATTGAATCGGTTTTGTTTGTCCCTTTTATCTGCCTGTTTAATTGCATTTATTTTTGTTACTGAGGTTCGGGCTCAATTCCCCTATCTCAATAATTATGTTGTGAATGATGGCTTACCCAGTTCCAGGATCTATGATATTGAGCAGGATTCATCAGGGTATATCTGGTTTGCTACTGAGAATGGAATATCACGTTATGATGGTTATGCTTTTCGAAATTTCACCAAGCCCCAAGGATTACCTTCTAATTCTGTCATCAGGTTATTTCTTGACTATAAAGATCGCCTGTGGTATTTAACCTATCAAGGGGAAGTGGGGTATATTCAAAATGAAAAGATTTATGTGCATTGGATTAGTCATATTGACTCTCTTACAAATATCGTATTTTATGATCAAATCTATGTAGATACCAATGAGTCTATCTATTTGACTCCATTTACCGGAGGATTAATTAAAATAATTGATGATAGCCTATATATTAGTGCCGTGCATGAACGAAATACCCAACCTTTATTTAATTATGCATTTTACTATCAAAAAAGGAAATTGGGATTTATACTTGGATTTATAAATTTGAATGTTTCCGATGAAGATCAGTTCATCAATGATAATCCAGGATTTAATCTGTTCCAATTTGAAAATTTATCAGCCGAAAAAGCCAGCCTTTATCACAAAAATATTGTTCAGTTAGAAAGTGATTCATATCTTATATCTCTTGGAAGAGACCTGGTATTGATAAAAGACTCAAATGTTATTTGGAAGCGGAAATTTGATCAGGAAATTGTTAAAATTAGCTTGGATCGTGAAAAAAATCTTTGGATTAGTACAAAATTTTCGGGAGTCTACATGTACAGGAATTATGATCTTGATACCGAACCCTTGCAATTCCTGAAGAACTATACAGTATCCGAAATATACCAGGATTTTGAAGGTAGTTTCTGGTTTTCAACGACAGAAAATGGTGTTTTTTATGTTGCTTCTGTTCAGTTTATTAATTATGATCGACATTATTTAGGGATTTCAGATGGTGTAATACAATCATTGGTGTCAACTAATGGTGATTTGTTTTTTTCAACCAGTAATAGAGGTGTTTACAAAGCTAAATTATACGACACGAAATTAAAGCTATATCCTCATTTTAAAGTGGAGGGGATAGTTAACTCAACGGTTACAGATTTATTGATTACTTCGGATGGTGAATTGTGGATTCCCTCGTCGCAATATTTAAGGTATGATCAATGGGGCCATAAAATTCGTTTTGCAATTTCAAAAAATAAACACAATGGATATAGCCTGATTGAATTATTCGATGGCAGAATATTGCTGGGTGTGTCAAATGGATATTATGTTTATGATAAGTCTGGCCTGATAGATCATTCATGGAATTATAATTTTAATATAAAGTCATTTGCTTTCACACAATCTGCAGACTCAATAGTCTGGATCGGTAGCATTAATGGATTGTATGCAAATAAAAATGGGATTATCAGACCAGTTGAACCAGCCAGCGAAGTATTAAGCAGTCGGATTTCAGATCTCATATCCTATCAGGATTTTCTGGTGATTGGTACCTTTGATAATGGCATGGCTATTTTTCAAAGAAAAAACAATAAAATTACCTATATCAATGAAACGGAAGGTTTGGCCAGTCACCGTGTTAAAACACTGTTTATCGATCGTAATGATAGAATTTGGGTAGGCACCAACCAGGGTTTGAGTGAAATCAGCATTTTAGATTCGGATAGTTTAAGATTTTCCATCCGGAATTTTACCATTTGGGATGGCCTTCCTTCCAATGAGATCAATGATATTGGACAGGCTGATAATGAAATCGTTTTAGCGACTGATGAAGGACTGGTAAGGTTCGATCCGAATGAATTATCGCTTTCCCGGTATCTACCACAAGTTATTATTGAGTCGGTAAGCGTGAATGATTCAAAGAAAAATTTTCTGGACCAAAACCATGATTTTAATTTTGACCAGAATAATATTGAATTCGGTTTCAGACTTAAAAGTTTCAAAGATCCCCAAAAAGCAAGTTATCAATATAAACTCGAAGGGTATGAAGAAGAATGGTTTTCAACCAGAAACACCTCCATTCGATATCCAAAACTGGACCCGGGTGCCTACCGTTTTGTGATCAAAGCAAAAAGCATGACAGGAATCTGGAGTGATATCCAAACCTATGATTTTAAAATTCGAAAACATATAACGCAGTTGTGGGCTTTCAGGATTCCTTTGATTATACTGGTGGCGACATTACTATTTTTAATCACCTATGTGATCATTTCTGGTTTTAGAAAAAGGGAGGATTTAAAACGGCAGGCTATTTTGGCAGAGCAAAAAGCGGTTCGCGCACAAATGAATCCACATTTCATTTTTAACTCCCTCAATTCCATCCAAAATTTCATTGTTGACAAAGATGAAAAAAATGCCAATTTTTATCTTGTATTGTTTTCTTCGCTTATCCGCAAGATTTTGGAAGCATCAAAAAAGAATTTTATTCCTTTGAAAGAAGAGATTGAAACCATTAAGTTATACCTTGAACTTGAAAAATTCAGATTTGATAAAAATTTTGACTTCTCAATTGAAATAGATAGTAGAATCAATCCAGATCAAATTTCCATTCCATCCCTATTGTTGCAACCCTACCTCGAAAATGCCATATGGCATGGCATTGTCCCAAAACAAAGCAAAGGGAAGCTGCAGGTTGAATTTAAACTGCACCAGGCTGGCTGGATGAAAATTTCCATCACAGACGACGGAATAGGTAGGAAAAAGGCCGGCGAAATTAGTAAGCGAAGAAAACATCATCAACCTACCGGGATGAAAAATGTGGAGGAACGGTTGAGCCTTTTGAATAAACTGAATAAAACCAATATGCAAGTTAATGTTATTGATTTGTACAATGATCACAATGAGGCCAGCGGCACGCGTGTTGAATTCCTGATCGAGATTTAATGCAATCTAAAAAGATTATTTCTTATATTTGAAGGTATGTTAATCCGAACCATTGCCTTATATGATATCGAATAATAAAAGTGCCATGATTGATGATTCTATTCAAACCGTTATTGTAGAGGATGAAGAGAGGAGTCAGGCTACTTTAATTAGATTGCTTGAGGAGTGCTGCCCTGAAGTTAAAATTATCAGCGTGGTTTCTAATGTTGCAGAGGCGATTGCTGCCATTGATGAATTTCAACCTGAAATGGTTTTTCTTGATATAGCACTCCCAGATGGCGATGGCTTCAATGTGCTGGAGAATACTGCCTTTGATAATTTTGAAGTTGTTTTTGTGACAGCATATGATAAATATGCTATCCGTGCTTTTGAATTTTCTGCCTTGCATTATCTTTTAAAACCCATCAATCATCTGGAGTTGCAAAAAGCTATTCAACGCTATAAGGATAGAAAAAATACCGAAGAATTGAAATTTAATGAGCAATTGCAGATTCTGAGAGAAAACATCAATAATGATCAACAAAAGCTCATCTTACCAACACTTCAGGGATATGAAATTATTTCATTAGAGGATGTTATTCGCTTTCAGGCCAGTCATAACTACACAGAGTGCTACCTGGTGAATGGTCAAAAAATTATTATATCAAAACCGCTTATCAATTTTGAAAATATCCTGACCGACCTTTTTTTCGTAAGGGTCCACAATAAACATTTGATCAATCTTAAGTTTGTCAAGAAATACATCAAAGGACAGGGTGGTTCGTTAAAGATGATTGATGATTCAGAGATCAATGTTTCCAAAAGCCGGAAAAATGAATTTCTGGATAGGCTGAATAATTTTGCCAGGCATATTTGATATATACTACCTGTCGATTCAGATAGGGCGCATTGTAAATTTAAAATTATTCCCGCATACATCAGGAGTGTTAAACGATATATGAATGATTATTCATAATGGTTCTGCTTTACTATTATGTATTTTGTGAGTTAAATTATTTATCTCATAATTTTTTTGCATGGATAATTGAAAAGTGTATATGACAACTGTACATTGAAACAGGTCAGGTACCACAAAAAGTAAGTTATCTGGTCATTATAACTTGAATACGTCTGTGATTTATAGTATAATTGCTGGTCGATCCTTCCTACCTATAAGTCAGAATCGACCTGAAATGTTAGTCCGGGCTTTCCAACAGCCCGGATTTTTTTATCAAATTTTTTCTATTGTTAAAACACATAATATCAGGCCTATAGGGAGTTTGATAAATATAGTACTAAAAATAAATTGGTACTATGTATTGCATAGTACTATTTTTTATATTATATTTGCCGCATGAATGCAGAAAAAACAAAAGCTCAGATGCGAAAAGGTGTTTTGGAGTATTGTATTCTTGCAATAATTTCCCAAAAAGAGGTGTATGCCTCCGATATCATTGAGCAGTTGAAAGAAGCGGAATTGATTGTGGTTGAGGGTACGCTTTACCCCTTGCTGACAAGGCTTAAAAACGACCAATTGCTCAACTATCGTTGGGAAGAGTCCAAATCGGGACCACCTCGTAAATATTATTCCATTACAGATCAGGGTAGGGATTTTCTTAAAGAATTGAACAATACCTGGAAGGAAATGGTGGATTCGGTTAATCAACTAGCTGGTAATAAAACTTCAGAAAAATAATAAAATCAATATAAACTATGAAAAAGACATTAACAGTAAATATAAGCGGAGTTGTATTTCACATTGATGAAGATGCATACAATGTCTTACACGACTATTTACAAAGTATTAAAAAGCATTTTGCCAGGGAAGAAGGAGGAGATGAAATTGTATCGGATATCGAAGCCAGGATTGCTGAAATGTTGCGAGAAAGAATCGGAGATGAACGGCAGGTGATTACCATTGATGATATTGAAGAAGTGATCAGGGTGATTGGCATGCCGGAAGAATTTGGTGAAGAATTTTCCAGTGAAACAGGATCTCAAGAGGGCACATTCAAAGGCAAAGCCCCAAAACGATTGTACCGCGACCCTGAGAATTCTATCCTGGGTGGTGTATGTGGTGGTCTTGGCGCGTATTTTCATACAGATCCGGTTTGGTTCAGACTGGCATTTGTCGTGCTTTCTATTCCCGGTATTGGATCCCCACTATTGGTATATGTCGTCCTCTGGATTGTCATTCCCGAGGCCAGAACGGCCGCCGAGCGATTGGAAATGAGGGGCGAAAGGGTAAATATATCCAACATTGAAAAATCGATCAAAGAGGAGATCAGCAACTTAAAAGATAAATTCAACGAGTTTACCAAAGAAGCTAAGCGAACTTATAAAAAAAAAAGCGCAGCACATAGACCCGATATTCAGCAGGTAGAAAGTGCTGTTCAACAGATGATCCATGTTTTCGTTCGGGTAGTTCTCATTTTTATAGGTTTTATCTTCTCTATTATCGGACTGGCATTAATCCTTTCTTTCCTGGTATTATTTTTTGGGTTGGGATATGATTTTTTCGTTATTGATTCTGATGTTGCCTATGTTTCCATTAATAGATTGATCGATTTATTTGTCGGTTCTGTTGGCAGCAGTTTGCTTTTTCGTGCCAGTTTTCTCCTCATGATAGGCATACCCATCGCCATGTTGCTATATGCAGGCATTAAATTGATATTCAGGTTTGAGAGAACCCGCTACGTTGGCCTTGCTGCGCTCAATATATGGATCATTAGTATTCTTGTTTCTTCCTTTTACGGTTTTCGCATATTCAGAGACTTCAGCCATAAAGGATTTATTGAGGAGAAAACAAAAATTGAAATTCCTGCAGGAAGAATATTAAATATTTCATCCAGATCAGACGATACCTTTGATCGAATTGTGAGATTCGGGGATTACATCGAAATTGATGAAACCAATGTTATGCTTACCTCGGATGAAAGACACCTTTTTTACGGTATTCCCCGTGTGGAATTTGTATGTAGTTCTGATAATACTTCAGAGTTCAGGTTATACTCTTATGCCCGGGGAAAGAGTACGCTTTTAGCAGAAGAAAGAGCTGGCCGGACACTTTACGAGTATGAGGTAACCAAAGGGAAAATCTCAATGGATCCTTATTTTAAGCTACCATACCATGAAGTATGGCGTGAACAGGAACTAAATATCATGATTGTAGTTCCGGAAGGAACCATTTTACAGATTGGAGAAAATATGCGACCCATTATCAATGATCATCGGCATTCCCCTTATCGATTAGCTGGTGGTACGTGGATAATGACAAAAAACGGACTGGAAGAAACAGAGTTCCAGCCACAGGATGAGCCACCCATGAAGGAAGAAATTCATGAGATAGATCCTGTCAGAGATCTTCAACCCATCCAACATGATAGTTCTAAATCCATTACAGTGGTTGACTTTGTTTATGAAAATTTCCGTCAAATATTTCAATACGTTGTAGGAGCATAATGCCTGGCATTTAAACTTGATAACCTTCGATAAAACCACTGGTTCATTAATTAAACCCTTGCATTATTAAATGCCATTATTTAAATGGTATTAGAAATAATTGCTTCTTTGTATCTTAGCCGGAAATTTGGATCGGCTTGGAGCATATTAAAAATATTGTCCTGATTGGTGCGGGGAATGTTGCGACACATCTTGGCTATGCCCTTGAAAAGGGAGGGTTTCAAATTGTACAGGTTTATAGCAGAACGAAAGCTGCTGCTCAGAAACTGGCCGATGATCTGTATACGGATTTCACCACCGATCTGCATTCAATCAGGAAAGACGGAGACCTTTATATTATTTCTGTTCGTGATAGTGCCGTTAAAAATATTGCTGAACAACTTCAAATAGCCCCAAACCCAGTTGTTCATACTTCAGGCTCACTTGATTTGGAAATCCTGAAACAGACCTCAGATAGAAGGGGTGTTTTTTATCCCTTACAAACGTTTTCTAAATCTCGCAATACCCAGTTTAAGACTATTCCGATATGCCTTGAGGCAAATTCTGAGGAATTATTGGCAGAGCTGGAAAACATGGCCGGGAAAATATCTGATCATGTTCAGAGAATCAACACGGAACGCCGCAGGATATTGCACCTTGCTGCCGTATTTGCTTGTAATTTCCCGAATTTTATGTATACCATTGCTGAAGAAATTGTGGAGCAAGGAGATTTTAATTTTGATATTTTGCGACCACTAATTAAGGAAACGACTGAAAAAATCATGATTAACCTGCCCATTGAATCACAAACGGGTCCTGCAATACGAAACGATCAGAACATCATGAACAAACATTTGGAAATGCTTCAAGCTTATCCGGCCTATCAAAAGTTATATGAAATGATAAGCCGTGAAATCCATGAAAATTCGAAAAAGGGATCCGAATAGTGATCCTAAAAATATTGATCAGACAAAAACAGAAATTCTTTATATGAGCCATTACAAAAGCGATTTAGGAAATATTACCACTTTCATATTTGATTATGATGGAGTCCTGACCGATGGGAATGTAATCTTACAACCCGACGGGGAGGCCTTACGAACAGCCAATGTCAAAGATGGGTACGCCCTTCAGTTAGCGATCAAAATGGGTTACAATGTGGTGATAATTTCAGGGGGCCGCAGTCTTTCCATGAATAAACGTTTTGAAGCGTTGAAAATTAAGGATTATTACCTTGGCGTTGCTGATAAACTGGCGGTTTTTAAAAAGTATATTGCTGCCCATGATATTGATCCTCAACATGTACTTTATATGGGTGATGATTTACCTGACTATAAGGTCATGAAGGAGGTTGGGGTTCCCTGCTGTCCTGCCGATGCGTCCCCAGAAATTAAAGCCATTTCAAAATACATTTCGCATTTACCCGGTGGAAGAGGATGTGTGCGGGATGTTCTTGAACAAACGATGAAAATTCAAGGGAAGTGGATGACCAGCGATGGATTTAGCTGGTAAGATTTTATAAAATCAGAATATTCCATGATATATACCCGTGAACGTTTATTTTAAAATATTGCGTTGGCCAAACCTGTTGATCATTATATTGACCCAGGGATTATTTCGATTTTGCATCGTTGAGCCATTCCTTAATCTGGGAAATGTCAATCCGGCATTTAACTATTTTCAATTTGGTTTGCTGGTACTGTCTACTTTGTTGATTGCAGGTGGAGGTTATATAATCAATGACTTCTTTGATCGAGGAGCTGACCAAATAAATAAGCCTAATGATGTTTTAGTAGGTCGAATGATATCCTTAAGAGCTGTTAAACATTATTACTGGATACTTACCATCACAGGGATCATTATTGGATTTTACCTGGCCATCAGTGTCCAGTATTACCTGCTTGGATTTATCTTTCCCATTGTTGCCATTTTACTCTGGTATTATTCATCCCAGTATCAGAAAACTGTTTTAGTAGGAAACATCCTCATTGCCATCATGTCGGGGTTAGTCGTGATCATCGTTTGGATATTTGAGCTATTTGCTCTACTGGCCGAACCCCTTAAGTATGTAGAGGTGATGGGATCCATAAAAATAACAGGATGGATTGCACTGGCATATACGCTCTTTGCCTTTTTATTGAGCCTGGTGAGAGAAGTTTTGAAAGATGCTGAGGACGTGGAAGGTGATCGGGAATCCGGATTCCGGACAATGGCAATTGTTCATGGTTTTAGATGGGTGCGGGGAGTTGCTGCCGGTATTGAAATTATAGTGATCGGACTGCTCGCCTTATCACAGTTTCTGTTGTTCCAATATGATTATACGCTCGTATTCTGGTACCTGTTGATTGCTGTTCAAACCCTCTTGTTGTATTTGTTATATCATACTTTTCTGGCCTCAAAAAAGGAAGATTTTCATTTTTTGAGTAATGTTGCAAAAATGATCATGCTGGCCGGAATATTATCCATGCAGCTATTTTATATCAGTTTATAATGTTAGCAGAAAAATTAAAGAATTATAAAGTTATTCTGGCCTCTCAATCCCCCCGACGACAGAACCTACTGAAAGAATTGAACATTGATTTTGATGTGATGCCAGTGGATGTGGATGAGGTTTTCCCTGACAATTTAAAACACAAAGAAATAGCGCTTTATTTAAGTGAATTGAAGGCAAAAGCATTTGACTTTAAACAACTCTGCGAAAACTGCTTGATTATAACTTCCGACACAATTGTTTGGTTGGATGGTAAAATTCTTCAAAAACCGAATGATTTTGAAGATGCAGTCCGCATTTTGAAAACACTATCAGGGAGAATGCATGAGGTGATCACAGGTGTAACTTTCAGAACGATCGATAAAATGCATTCATTTCATTGTATCACCAAAGTTTATTTTAAAAACCTTACCGAAGAAGAGATCCGATGGTATGTAGAACATTATAAACCATACGATAAAGCGGGCGCCTATGGAGTCCAGGAATGGATCGGATATCTAGGGATTGAAAAAATTGAGGGTTCTTATCTAAATGTGGTTGGTCTGCCGGTTCATCTGGTTTATGAAGCGTTGTTACAGTTTGCTTAAATAATAAGAGGAGAATATAAATCCTCCTCTTTTATTTCGTACTGATCAGTTATCTCACTTCTGTAAAATAATTTTCCTGACCTCCGTATTCCTGTTTCCTTGAAGGATTAAATAATAAAGACCAGAAGGCTGATCCATCGATAAATCAATCATCCCCTCCCCATTAAGATTGCGGGTATAAATTTCAAGACCTGCAACATTTCGGAGTGTGATTTTATTAAAATTATCCAACCCATCGATGGTGAATTTTCCACTATTGGGATTGGGGAATATATTTAATTTGCTGTCCGGTAATTGATCTATACCAGTAGTGGTCAATTGCATTCCTGTAAGAGCCGATTCACCGAGCATTGTGAAATTACCATCCCAATCGGGCATCATCGGATTGTAAATCACATCAATGATGTGTTGTTCTTCGGTATCCGACATAAATACTTTCCAGGTGAGCCATTCTCCGATTGCAAAACCTTCTTTTATGGACGTAGCAGGATTATCTCCATATACAATCAGTTTAAGAGAGTCCGCATCCGTCCACATTATCGATCCACCACATTTCATGGTTCCATTATCATTGAAGAAAACACCAATCCAATCTCCGGGAGACATAAAATCACTCTCCGATCCTTGTGTCGGTATATGGACAATATGTGTCATTGCAGTAGGTTGTGGCGACCATCCAATAGGAGAAGCTGCAGCAGGGATTACATTGATTTCAAGTGGTCCTGCCGGTATACTTTCACCCAGGTTGTAAAGGGCCGTAACTTCATAGTTATAAATGCCTGGTTCAAGGTTGAGATCGTTGTATTCACTTTCGGTAATCAATAAACTATCATTGAGCAAAAGACCATCTCTGTACACATTATAGCCGTAAAGTTCGAGCGACATTGAGTTCGACTTCAAATTTGCAGGAGTTGGCTGAAATTTTGGCCTTAGTACTCCCGTATTTTTTAATTTTTGTTGGATGGGGTTTTGTAAGGGCGTCAGCGCCATTGCTTTACTATCCTGATCAACCAGGCCCCGAATGCTCCAGTTCATGTCAAGACCATAATAATTCAGGGTTATCCATTCAATGCCGTCATTCGATAAAAGGTTCCCTTTCCCTTCAACAGCGGGTCCCATGTCACATCCCGCTGGAAAGTCATCGGGTTCATGAACCACTTCGTAACCGATCCAAAGATAATTCGATGTATCTACAGGTATCTGCATATTCAGTTGAATGTCGTTCCATTCCATGGGCGTAACAAATCCAACCGGCTGACTGAGCATCAGGTTCTCGGCATTTTCACCCATCCAAACCTTGATGGTAAACATTGCATTTTCTGACCATGGCACAAAACCAATTGAACTCAATGATCCTCCATTGAAAGTCATAAGTTCTTCGGGACTAAATTTAGCGGCCACCATAAATGCGCCACCACCTGAATATCCGATCGCATTGGAACTTTCATCAGCACAAAATTGCAGGTAATCGCCGAAACCTCCGATCGGACTTTGCCAATCAAGTGCGACGTTATTGCTGTCAAGGCTTGCGGTGAAATTTTGGGGTATGGGCAACAAACTGGTACCCGATAATGGAATTTCAAAAATGGCACCTCCAGGATTTCCTGAAATGATCTGCAATTGGCCTGTAAAATCACCCGGTAATATGGGTGTAAAATAAACAGGAAAGGAGATTGTTCCGCCCGGATATAGATATACCGGGAAACTGACACTGGAAAATACATCAGGAGAAGCATTCATTGATTCAAGGAAAATATAGTCGTTACCAATATTTGTAATGGTGATATAGGAGGTTTTTGTAGTATTCACTGCCGTTAATCCAAATTGCACCGAATCAGGTGTGATCACAAGTTGTGCATCTCCGGAAACCGTAAGTTGTATTGGGAATTCAACAACCGGGTTGTTGAGATTGTTGATCTCAAAAGCAATACTTCCCTCATAAGTTCCAGCAAATAAGGCAGATGAATTTAGCATAATGGTTAGCTCCGAATTTTCTCCCGGTTCAAGAGTCCCTGCCGAATCTGAAATTGACATCCAGGTTGCTGAGGGATAAGCGGACCAATTCAATGTAAAATTGCCGGTATTTTCAATATTAACGATATGTGAAGATGTTTCTCCGTTTTCCAGGCTATCAAGTATTTCCGTCGGATCAAAGCTTATTTCAGGAGCTCCGATCTGCACCATTTTCGTTGTTTGCGGACTTTCTCCTTCTGTATAAACAGCCGTTACACCATATTCATAAAGTCCAAACTCAAGTCCTGCATCAGTATATGATTGTTCGGGAATTAAAGAACTATTGAGTTGAATATTATCCCGATAGACGTTAAATCCTAATACCTCAGATGATGGTGATTTTAAGGCAGGATTCTTTTTTGTTAAAGGCTGCAGATTCCCTAAAACTGGTATTCCCTGATTTACAATTTTGGAATTTGTTTCAATAACCGGATTTGTTGATAGTAAATTGAAATTTGAATTATCATCCAAAACGAAAACCTGTATGTTCCAGTTAAAGTCAAGCCCGTATGCATAGGTAGCTGAAATCCAACCCTCACCTGCATTGATCATATCGCCCTGCTCAATAATTGCAGGTCCTTCATCAATACTCGCAGGGTATTCGTCAGCAGGTTGAGTAACTTCAAATCCAACCCAAAGATCTTCTGACGGATCAATGTTGAATGGATTTTGGATAACGATTTCATTCCATTGATTCAGCTGGTAATTGTTCACAACCTGCGAGATTATTGTAGTTTGTGCATCAATTCCTTTCCAGACTTTTAACGTGTATTGTGAATTGGCACTGCGGGGGAAAAAGGCTACTTTGACCACCGGCTTTCCGGCATAGTTGTTTAAATCCCCGGCAAACCAGCGTGCTGCATGTTGCCAGGTTCCTCCCGATGTTAATCCAATAGCGCTGTAACTCTCACCGGAATCAAAATGGAGCCAGTCGCCCTCTCCACTTACTTCCATCTCCCACTGCAGATTTACATCCATATTATCTATGGTTGCATTGACATATGCAGGAGGTTGAAGATATACATTGGCGGAAACCGGGACGATAACTTCCGGATTAAGCGCATCATTTGATTCAATAGTAATATCTCCTGAAGTACTACCAAGTGAATTGGCATTAAACCCAACTTCCAGGATCATTTCCTGGTAGGGTAAAAGAAAATCTTCATAATCTCCCAATGCAAAATCCGGATTAGATGAGGTTATGGAAGATATTTGGAGCGTATCGGATCCATAATTGTTAATCGTAAGGTTGAGTGTGGGATTATTTCCCAGGATTACATCACCAAAATTCAGTGATGGTGGTGTCACAGAAATCATAGGAGATCCAATAGCATAGATTTCAACAGGAATGGACGCTAAAGGATTACCAGGGTATTGCTCGTATATAATAAGTTCTCCTGTATTTGATCCAACATTTAATGCAGTTGTAAATACTGTAATGATCGATTCTTCTTGTTCTCCAGACTGCAAATAACCCACTTGCGGGTAGCCATAGAGCCAGTTCTCAGGACTGTATAAGATCCAATAAACATCCAATTCTCCGGTGTTAGCAATGGTAATAGAAGTCGTATAGGATTGTCCGATATAAACGGAATCCGTAATTGAATTGGGAGTAACTGTGATTTCCTGTGTTCCGAGCTGCACTGATACAGTTGATACATTGCTTTCCCCCGATGGATAAACGGCCGAAACACCATAATTATAAATTCCGGTTCCTGGATCCTCATCCAAATATGAAGTGTCAGTAGATTCAAGTGAAGCGATCAGATCATTATTACGATATACATTATAGCCAATAACATCTGACATCATATCTCCCACTTTATTTTGATTGATGGGCAATCCTGCAGCCAAAAATGGCTTTGATACATTGCTGTAATTGGATTGAGCAGGTATTAGGGGGTAATTCAATACAAAGGATTTATTTCCATTTGAAACATAAACCCGGACATTGAAATTGTTATCAAGAAAATATGAACTGTAAAGGCTTTCCCATTCTCCATTCAGGTTCACCATATCGCCATATCCTGCTACCGCAGGACCATCATCAGCACCCGCAGGGAACTCACCAATCGGTTGATTAACCTCATACCCCACCCACAAGTCCTGGAAATTGTCAATGTATAATGTATTATTGAGGTATACAAAGGTCCAATCGTCAACGACGGTACTGGTTATATTCTCACTCCATGCCAGGCTGTCTGCATTTTCTCCTCGCCAAATTCGAGCAGAATAAGTCGCTTCATCTCCGGCAAGAAAAAAAGCCAGCTTGTCGATGGTATAACCGACCCACGGCGTTAATTGCTCGGAATCCCATCGTGCAGCAACTGCATATGTTCCGCCTTCCCCTCCCAATCCTATTGAATTTCCGGTAATGCCATTATCCCAGCTTAGAAAGTCACCAGCAGTGGTATCTGGAGGACTCCAATTCAACTGAACATTGTCGTTAATTACTTGGGCTTGTAAATTATATGGGGGAACTAAACTATTTTGTGCCTGAACTATTGAACCTAATAAAAAGAAAAAAATAAAAATAGTAATGCCGCTATTTTTCATAGTGTTTAAAGTTTTGATTCTAAATCTAAACAGAGTTGATTGTAGATTGTTCATATTCTTGACTGAGTAAATCTTTTAAGGCTGCCCAATAAAAAAATAGAAATAGAATTATCGGATTTATTACTCCAAAGCGAATGGAAATAGATTGTATATTAATTGTAATTTTGCCGCATGGATAATTCAAAACCTACCATACTGGTTACTAACGATGATGGTGTTTTTGCTCCGGGATTGAGAAAATTGATCAGCATCGCACGATTATATGGAAATGTGGTGGTGGTGGCACCCGACACAGCCATGTCCGGCATGTCGCATGCCATCACTGTCAAAAATCCATTGCGTCTTCGAAAGATCGCTGAAGAGGATGGATATGTTGAATATAGCTGCAATGGAACGCCGGTTGATTCGGTTAAGCTTGGTGAAAAGGTAGTTGTCAGGGGAAAACCTGATCTGGTTTTATCGGGAATCAACCATGGATCGAATGCTTCAGTCAACGTAGTGTATTCGGGAACCATGGCAGCAGCTATTGAAGCTTGTATTGATGGCATTCCGTCCATCGGATTTTCATTACTGGATTATTCCCATAAGGCTGATTTCAATGCTGTGGATAAATATATTAAAAGGATTATTGAAGATGTGTTGGAGCATGGTTTACCACAAGGAGTCTGTTTAAATGTTAATATTCCGGCCATAAAAGCCCATGAAATTCAAGGCATAAAAGTGTGTCGGCAAGCTCGTGGCCGATGGGTAGAGTCTTTTGACGAAAGGATCGATCCGCATGAACGGGATTATTATTGGCTAACCGGCGTTTTTGAAGATGGTTCAGCTGATGAAGACACGGATTCATGGGCGCTGGCCAACAACTTTATTTCAGTGGTGCCCATCCATTACGATCTTACGGCCCATTATGCACTCGACAATCTTAAAAGCCGGAATTTGGAGCTAAAAGGATAATTGAATTTTACATGAATAAAGCTTTGAACCCATGATGAATGCCATAAAAAAAGATCATTACCTTTTTGGATTGCTGGTGGGCATTCTTGTTCCCCTTATTCTATATGGTATTATTCTGTTATTTAATTACATGCTGTTAATTATGGGAGTTGCTAAATTCTATCTTGATCATGAAACCCATGTATTGGTGAGTCTTTTTGGTAATTTGTTGCCCATTCGTTATTATTTCGTAAACCTGGTATATGATAAAACCGGCCGGGGAGTATTACTAATTACTTTTGTAGTTGTCCTTTTATTTTTTATTTTCAAAGATTTTCTGGGAATCAGCGTATGAAATATTATATCATAGCGGGTGAAGCCTCTGGTGATTTGCATGCATCGAATTTAATGAAGGAACTAAAGCGACAGGATCCTTCATCCGAATTTCGATGCTGGGGTGGCGATTTGATGGTGGCCCAGGGTGGTCAATTGGTTAAGCATTATCGTGATTTGGCCTTCATGGGGTTCCTGGAGGTTGTGACCAATCTCCGAACCATTCTCGGGAATATTCGGCTTTGTAAAGAGGATATGCTCAATTATCAGCCAGATGCTGTCATACTTGTTGATTATCCAGGCTTCAATCTGAGAATTGCTGAATTTGCTAAAAAACAAGGATTCAAAGTTTTTTACTATATCTCGCCTCAAGTTTGGGCCTGGAAAAAATCGAGGGTATACAAAATCAAAAAATTCGTCGATCGCATGTTTGTGATCCTCCCTTTCGAAAAGGAATTTTATGCGCAGTATGGTTATGAAGTTGAATTTGTGGGCCACCCCTTGCTTGATATGATTGATGCTCTTCCTCTTAACGATGGTCAGGAGTTCAGGATTGAAAACGGATTGTCCAATGAACCGATCATTGCACTCCTGCCCGGTAGCCGTAAACAGGAAATCAAAAAAATGCTCTCGGTTATGTTATCCGTAGTAAGCGGATTCCCCAGCTATCAATTTGTAGTTGCAGGTGCCCCTTCGCAGGATAAGGAATTTTATGACCAGATCATTGGGCAGGCTCACGTAAAATTCATTGAAGGGAAAACCCATCGTTTATTGCAAAACGCGCATGCTGCTCTTGTTACTTCAGGTACTGCCACCCTTGAAACCGCACTTTTCCAGGTACCGGAAGTGGTATGTTACAAGAGCAGTTTCATTAGTTATACCATTGCCAGGATGGTCATCGACCGATCAATCATTAAATTTATTTCACTGGTGAACCTGATCATGGACAAAGAGGTTGTAAAAGAACTGATTCAAAAAGATTTCAATCCGAAAAAATTAAAAAAAGAATTGGCCAAAGTTACCGGGGATCATGAGTACCGAAATAAATTATTCAAAGACTATAAATTACTGGCTGATCAATTAGGTGGTCCCGGAGCCAGTCAAAAAACCGCTTCATTGATTTTGAACGCTTTGAAAGATTAGCTGTTTACCAATCAAAACAAACTTTTTTTATGGATGATAAAATAGTGCTGGTCACCGGTTCAACCGACGGCATTGGAAAACAAACTGCTATTGATTTGTGCCGCCTAAGAGCAAAGGTCATTGTTCACGGAAGAAATGAACAAAAGGCTAAAGAAACTATGGAAGATATAGCCCGTCAAACAGGAAATCAGAATCTGGACTATGTAAAAGCCGACCTGGCATCTATGGATCAGATCAGAAATATGGCTGAAGAAATCAAAAGTAAGTATGATCGCATTGATGTTTTAATCAACAATGCCGGTGTGTTTATGAACCGAAGGGAGCTGAGCCAGGATGGTTTTGAAATGACCTTTGCAGTGAATCATATCTCATATTTCTTATTGACCGGATTGCTCCTCGATCTGATCAAAAAATCCGATTATGCCCGGATTGTCAATGTAGCTTCTATGGCTCATGCCAGTTCGTTGGATTTCGATAATTTGAATGGTGAAAAATATTTTGAAGGGTATGATGCCTATTCCAGGTCTAAATTGTGCAATATTCTATTTACTTACAAACTGGCCAGGATGCTAAAGGGAACCCATGTAACAATAAATGCATTGCATCCCGGTGTGATTAGCACCAAGCTACTGCACAAAGGTTTTGGCGGTGGTGGTTCTACCCTCTCACAAGGTTCTGAAACCAGCGTTTTTCTGGCCACCTCATGCGAAGTGGGAGAAATATCAGGAAAGTATTTTTCCAACAGCCGGATGGTAAATTCTTCCAAAGTATCCTATGATGTTTCTATTCAGGATGAGCTTTGGAACAAGTGTGAAGAATATATAAAAATGAAATCTCCTGAATGAATTTTTATGGTGGATGCCAGGGTTTTAAAATTACAATATCACAATCCATAATGCTGATTAGAAGTAATTTCCATTTGTAAATCTTAATCCGAGCTGTTACGAAACAAAATCATTCATATTGATATGCAACCAATAAAAAGCAACTACTGTCTGTTTAATGTGCCAGGAAAATGACACCATAACATTTTTATTCTACAATTATTTAACACGATGGCAATCTTAAAAAAGAAAGATAAGAGGGAAAAAGGTCTGGAAGCAATTAACGGACACAAGGGCAAACGTAAAGTTTACGAGGCTTATAAAAAACAAAACCCTGAAATGGCTGAGGAATATATCAAGTTCCATTCGAAACAACCCGACGCAGTTTATATCACCTGGGATAAGGATAAAGAGCGATTTACTTCTTAAAGAAGGCAATTCTTTGGTTAGAAGCATTTGCCCCTTGCTTTAATGCATAGTTAACACATCTGACCAAAGATTTTTGGGTAATGTCTTATCCAAGCAGCGAATCCACCGCCAGGAAAATGATCATGAAGAGTACAAAATAATTGATCTTCATGAAGTAGTAACGTGGGTTGAACTTTTCATCTCCCGATTTGAGCAGCTTTGAAAAAACAACCACCAGCCAGATGACCGTAACCAATAGTCCAATGGATATGACCATCGAATGAACGATTCCGAAAACCGGAAGCATTAAGGCAGTTACGGCAGTCGCCATTGTCCAGATGAAGGTTGTATTCTTAATTTGTTTATTGGTATAAAAGCTGGTAATGGAGGGGAAGCCAGCTTTTTCGTATTCTTTTCCATATTTTAGTAATAAAAGCCAGAAATGGGGCACCTGCCAGATAAAAAAGAAAAAGGCAATGATCAGTGCCCTGGGATCTGCCAGGCTTCCACCACCGGCTATCCAACCGACCATAGGTGGGATCGCACCGATTACAGAACCGGGCACAACCGCAAAGGCGGTTTTTTTCTTCAGGGGCGTGTAAATGGCATTGTACCAGATAAGGGCCAGAATTCCCAGTTGCATGGCCAGAAATCCCGAACCGATATAAATCAAGGCTGATCCGATTATGGTAAATAAAATGGCAACTGCCAATGCTCCTTCAGGAGAAATACGTCCACTGGGAATTGGGCGGTTGCGGGTGCGCTCCATCTGAGCATCTTTCTCTTTTTCCTGGTAATGGTTTAGAGCAGAAGACCCACAAGCAAGAATGAAAATACCAAGGGTTGGTAGAATCAGACCCCCATCAAACCGGCCTGATGCCAGCACGTAGCCAGTTATTGTCGTAAGGGAAACGGCAAAAGTTATCCTTACTTTACTAAGTTCCAGCAGTGTATGAATGAATGTTTTTTTCAATTTCTGACTTATGTTTACTCCGAACCCAGAACTATTTAAGGGTTTTTAAATACTCAATAATATCTTTGATCTCTTCTTCAGTGACCAGATTTTGATAGGAGATCATGAGGCCCTGGTTAAAACCTTTGACCACATCGGCATTGGGCTCATAAATGGAACGTTTAATATATTCCTCATCCACCATTACTGTTCTTTCTTCGCCATTGGTGATCACTTCTGCTTCATGACCCCAGATTCCTTTAAATGATGGTCCCACAATCCGGGTTCCATCTAAGGAGTGGCAACTGATACAGGCATTCTTCTTTAAAACAGCAAGACCCGGATGATCTGCAGAAGCCGTTGTATCATTATACCATTTCATATATTCTTCTTCCGGAAGTACGATCACTTTACTCAACATATAGGAGTGCCGGTCGCCGCAATATTCTGCACAGAAAATATCATAATCGCCAACCTTTTGACCAATAAACCACATTTTATTTTCCCTTCCGGGAACGACATCCTCTTTGATCCTGAAGGCTGGTATATAAAGACTGTGCAATACATCCCTGGAAATCAAATCAAGAATCACAGGTTCGTCTATTGGTACAACGAGTGTATCGGATGATTTTCCATTCTCATATTCGAACTGCCAGCTCCACATTTGTCCATATGCTTTAACGTGAACGCCCTCATCCGGAATATCACGCATTGGCTTATAACCCATCCATCCAAAATAAAACATAACCAGAACCAATAGGGTAGGGATGACTGTCCAGGTAATTTCCAGTTTTTTATTCTCGTGAATATCAACTGCTTCGGGGTGTTTGGATTTGTTGTATCGGATCACAAAATAGACCATCACCGCTGTAATGGATACCAGGAAGAAAACGGAAGCTCCCAGTATGATGGCGAATGAAGTATCTACTCCCTGAACAAAATTTGAAGCGTCTGAAAACATATTCTCTTGTTTTATCTTGTTATATAATCAAAAGCTGTGAATGCTATAAATACAACGAAAAGCAACATAGTGACTCCCATCAGCCATGTGATCAGTTTATTTTCGTATTTCAAATGCATAAAATAATTGGCTACCACTACGGCTTTTGCCGAAGCAATAATCAGTGCTGTGATCACTGAAAATGCCACCAGGCTTATTCCCATAACCGAAACCAGAACGGTCATAACTGTTAGTATAATTAAACCCACCCATATTCCGATATGAAACTTATAGGGAATGATATGATGCACTTCCGGATCGCCGGGTAAATGTCTGCTTGTATTTTTATTTGCCATAACTTATTTAGTTCAATGTTCAAAGTTTGAAGTTCGGGTTTTTGGTTTAAGATCAATGTATAAGATAAAAGAGCGGAAAAAGAAAAATCCAGATAATATCCACAAGGTGCCAGTAAAGTCCACCATTTTCAAGAAAGACATAATTTTGCGGTGTCACTTCCTTTTTCTTGATATCCCACATGATATATCCCAGCAAAGCACCCCCAATTACCACATGAAGACCGTGTAGTCCGGTCATAAAAAAATACAGGAAAAAAAACATTTTTTCAGCCGGTTCAAGATGATTGTAATGATCCATTCCGGGGAAAAGTCCATGCTCGAATTTGGCGGACCACTCAAAATATTTGATCACCAAAAAGGTAAGTGCAAAAAGTATGGTTGCTGTAATTAGCCATAGCGACAATTTTACATTGCCTTTTTGAATGGCTGTTATGGAAAGCGCAACAGTTAAACTGCTGGTAAGAAGAACAACCGTGTTAATGGTGCCCATTATTACATCCAATTCGTATGAAGCATGCAGAAAGGCTTCACTGTTGAGGTATCGGTAAATGGTATACACAAGAAACAATCCACCAAAAAGGAGCAATTCAGTGAACAGAAACAGCCACATACCGAATTTCGACGCTTCATCGTCGCGATTATGACCTGAATTTGCCAATACAAAATTTGCCATAGCTATTATCCTGTTTTATTCATTTTATGATCGTAAGGACTACCTTCCGGTACGACCGGAGTTGCATCAAAATTGTGCACGGGTGGAGGTGAGGGTGTTTGCCATTCGAGGGTGGTTCCACCCCAGGGATTGCGGGTTGCAACCTCTCCTGTTTTATTTGAACGAATCAGGTTGATAATCATCAACAAAATTCCTGCAATCAACACCCACGATCCCACAGTAGATATTACGTTAAGGGTTGTAAAATCTTCAAGATAATCATAATACCGTCTGGGCATGCCCATTATCCCAAGGATCAGCATCGGGAAATAAAGGAAATTAAATCCGATGAACATGAGCGTAAAGGCAATTTTCGAAACCCGCTCATTGTACATTTTCCCCCAGATTTTTGGAAACCAGTAATGAAGGGCTCCAAAAAATGCAAATCCAGCACCACCAAACATAACATAGTGAAAATGTCCGACCACGAAATACGTATCGTGCAAGTGGATATCAGTTGCAAGTGCACCAATGACCAATCCCGTCAACCCGCCGATCAAAAACTGGAAAATAAAGGCCATGGAATAAAGCAATGGGGTTTTTACATCAATCGACCCCTTATAAAGAGTGGCAACCCAGTTGAATACCTTTATGGCTGATGGCACGGCAACAAGGAAGGTGAGTATGGAAAAGATAACCCTTGCTGGTCCGCTCATCCCGGATGTGAACATATGATGTCCCCATACAAAATAGCCAATAAAAGCAATGGCCAGACTGGAATAAGCAATGGCCTTATAACCAAATATCGTTCTTTTGGCAAACGTAGGGATCATCTCGGATATCAAACCCATGGCAGGTAGAACCATAATATACACTGCGGGATGAGAGTAAATCCAGAATAGGTGCTGATAAAGGATGGGATCACCTCCCAAAGCCGGATCAAATAATCCTACGCCAAAAACACGCTCGGCTACGATCATGAGTAAGGTAATGCCAATAATGGGTGTTGCCAGCAATTGTATCCATGCTGTGGCATACAAGGCCCAGGAAAAAAGTGGCATTTTAAACCAGCCCATTCCCGGTGCTCTCAAACGGTGTATGGTGACGATGAAATTTAAACCGGTCAGGATACTTGAAAACCCGAGAATGAAAGCAGCCAAAACCGCAAGGGTAACATTGGTCCCTGTTTTTACACTATAGGGCGCATAAAAAGTCCAGCCTGTGTCGGCAGGGCCATCACCTACTACAAGGGTCAGTAATGCAAAAATTCCTCCCAGCACATAAAGCCACCATGACATTAGGTTTACCTTAGGGAAAGCAACATCATCTGTTCCGATCATAATGGGAAGGAAAAAGTTCCCGAAGAAGGCTGGCACACTTGGGATCAGAAATAAAAAGATCATGATCACTCCGTGCAGGGTAAATACCTGATTATAAGTCTTGGCATCCATGATGGTCTCACCAGGTGCGATTAGTTCAAGTCTCATCAGGAATCCCAATGCCATTGCCACCAGAAAAAATGAAATGATGGCATAGAAATAGAGTAAACCGATACGCTTGTGGTCAGTGGAAAATATCCAGCTAAACAACCCCTTTTTGGCCTGGAAAAAATTAACAGGCTGCGATAAAGCTTCTGACATATTATTGATTCTCTTTTATTGAATGACTATTCTTGTTTTTTCGTTTAAACATCAGTCCGATAAACATGGAAATGGCAATGAATAAAATCAATGTTCCTGATATCTTGGTGATGTTGAAGACATATTTTTTCCCTTCCGGATCGTAGCTAAAACAGTATTGTAAAACTTTATTGATCGTGGGCCCGGAGCGACCTTCGGAAGCTTCCACTACAGCCATTTTCAGGTCAAAAGGTAAAAAATAGGTGCCGTGGAGATATCGGGTGATCTTGCCTTCGGGGCTGAGTACGATAAGAGCTGCTGGGTGTATGTATTCGGCACCTTCTTTTTTAACTTTATATCCCAATGCATTGAGCAAAGTATTGATATTTGAACTGTCACCGGTAAACCAGGTCCAGCCATTTTGAACATCCTGTCCTTTAACTAGTTTGGCATAATTTCTTTTTTTATCTTTTGCCAGCTTGGGTTTTTCTGTAGGATCAAAACTAACAGTATAAACTTCGTAATCTTCACCGAGATCAATTTTTGCCTTGGTAATAACATCGGCCACACCTTCCAGCAAAGGGCTGCAAATCCCTGGGCATTCATAATAGACCAGGGCGATTACGGTTGGTTTGTTGATTGACTCTCTGAGGTTTACCTCATTATAATTCTCATCTGTGAGGGTAATATTATCTGGGATGTACTCATCAAGGTGCTCATAAATACCCAATTCATCGGGTTGTTCACCCTGGTTGGCACTTGCTGTAACAGAAAACAAAATGACGAATATAATCGACCAAATTATTCCTGATAACCTTGTTAATTCTTGTTTTTTGTATGGTTGAAAAGTCATCTTTTAAAGGATTTGCAAATTTAGAACTAATCCAAATAGTCTGTTTTATCACTGCCCCCATTAACAAAATTTTAACATTATAGTTCATCTCAATTTAAAATTAGAGCGCTACTATTGGAGAGATCCCAATAGCCATCTTACTAATTGTGTTAATTCGTCTAATTCACTTTTGAGTGCGTCGACTGCCATTTTAATATGAGTTGTCAAGCTGGTTATGATGTACAGGCGGGATTGTTAATGGTTCTATAAAAGTGCCTTCTGAACAAATCCGGATTGATCTGAGAAAGCAGGTGCTTATGTGTGATTATAAATTGCTTGTCCTATAGCAGGATCAATATGCAGCCAGATGGTATACATTTTTGTTTCAAACACAATTTGAACGAAGTTTTAATGCACAAGGTGTAGCGATCACTTCATTGCCCTGTGTATATTTCAATTCAGGCATTTCTGATCGATCGTAGCTTCATTGATTAAAGCCACAAAACTTGGGAAAAACAAAATATGGAAAAGTATTGGACAATATGCAAATCATCACTAAAAGCCAGTCGTGTGTCCTATCAGGAATATCACGTTGAAGGAAATTGATTCTTTGGTTAAATTCAAAGGTGAGACTCCATAAGTTAAGTATCCCACGGATTAACCAGAACTGAAATTATGTCCTAAACTTGATTTTAATTAAGCTTTTTAAAAGTCAGATACACCTTGTTAACATATAATTTGGTTTTGCCACTTCAGGGTTCACCAGAAATATGTTAATTTGCGCTCTGAACTTGATGCATCATGTTATATTTGTTTATTATCCTGATTCTAATCCTGTTCTTCGGTGTCATGCTGGCTCTCATGTCCAGGGTTTACAAAGTCCATCCGAAATCACATAAACATGATCCCGCATCGATTGGGATTTCTTTTGAAGAAGTTTATTTTGGGACAAAAAATAACCTTTCCCTCTATGGTTGGTGGATGACCTCCGGGTTAGAACCCAAGCGGCCCGTGATCATTTTGGTTCATGGTTGGTCACGCAATGTTGAACGGATGTTGCCGTACATCAAAATGTTACACAAGAATTTTGATTTATTGGCATTTGATTCTCGCTGTCATGGCAGCAGTGATGAGGATTCATATTCCTCGATGCCGCGTTTTGCTGAAGATATTATTGCCGCCATTGAATTTGTCCAATTCAAAAAACCACATTGTAATTTGGGTGTATTGGGATTATCTATGGGAGGTGCAGCTTCCATTTATGCCGCCAGCAAGGATGAACGGATCAAAGCAGTGGTCACAGTTGGGGCATTTGCACACCCGGCAGATGTCATGCGTCAGGAGTTCAAAAAGCGCCATATTCCATATTTCCCGCTGGTCTGGCTTCTTTTTGAGTATATACAACATCTGATGAATGATCGTTTTGATAACATTGCCCCAGAAAAAAACATTTCGCGGTCAAAATCTTCAATATTGCTCATTCACGGGACAGAAGATCAAACGGCACCGGTTGAGCAGGCAAAAAGACTCTTTGAAGCTTCCAATCCCAATCGGACAGAATTGCTGCTTTTGGAAGGAATGGGCCATTCTGATTGTCATGAATATCCGGGAATAGATGATCGGGTCCGGGAATTTTTATTGGCTAAACTTCAATAAAAAAGACCACCCGGTGAGGTGGCCTTTAAAATTCTTAATCGTGAATTAATCTTCAATAATCACCCCAACTGCTTCAAATGTATAAGCAATTTCGTCTTCAGTAATTGCTGCAATTTCCTCTGCTGATTTACCTTCGTCTTCGGCATAATGTCGCAGGAGGTCCACCGGAATAATTTCACGTTTGGCAACTCCTTCAACAGTTGCTGTTTTCCCTTTTGAATCCAGTGGAATCACAAAATCATAATCTTTAAAGGTCACTTTTGCAAGTTCATCTGAACCCAGATCAAGATCCATCCAGCAGCCCGAAACCTGGCAATTTGATACGATGGTCCCTTTGAGGGTAACGTATACAGAGTCATTTTCCTCGAGCATCTTCATCATATCTTCTCCGGAAACGATGTTTTCACCTTTGATTACAGCTCCATAATATGCCTTATTTTCTTCCTGTTCTATGGAAGCTTCTTTGGTATCAGTTGCCTCCGATTGATTCGTTTCTGGTCCATTACAGCTAAAAAATAGTCCGGCGAGTGCAAAGAGTGCTATAAGTTTTCTCATATTTTACTGTTGTGGTTGCTGTGGAGTTTGCATTGGATTAATTTCAACGTCTTTTACATCATCCATGGATAACAACTGATCATCGGTATATCCGTTGAAATGTTTGAGCACATAATTGATCACTGCGACGGCTTCCTCTTTTGTTTGAACCTGCGGTGTCATGGGTGCATGGTATTTTTCTCCATTTACAATCATTTCCTCGTTACTTCCATTCAATACCTGCGCAACCCCCCTTACCGGATCTGCCAGTAAATAATCTGAATTGGCCAATGGAGGGAAAGCACCCTTTAAGCCTTTGGCATCAGCCTGGTGACAAACAACACATTTGTCGGTGTATATTTTTTCACCCAGATCCATCTGAGCTTCCAGGCCGGTTTTAGCATCGGGTTTTGCTTGTTCTTCCTGTTTCGGTTCATCCTGTGTAGCTGCACTTTCACTAGTTCCGCTTCCTCCGCCACAAGCGGTCAAAATAAACATGGTTACTACCATTAAAGCTGATAAAAAATTGATCTTTTTCATGTTGTTTTTTTTTCAGATTGAATTTAAATCTTTTTGCAAAAGTAGGATTTTATTCAGGTAAATTCCATATTAAATGGTCAATTTATTTTTAAATCCCACTACTGCTTGAAAGCCACTTCTGTAGCCAATTTGACATTTTGTCATAATTGTCGGGGTGGCATACGCTTTGTAAACGGCTCAGCAGGTTAAATATTTTAATATTGAAGAACGATGCAAAAAGGAACCATTAACGTACAGACCGAGAACATTTTTCCGATTATAAAGAAGTTTCTTTACTCAGATCACGAGATATTCCTCCGTGAGCTGGTATCCAATGCTGTTGATGCCACACAAAAACTCAAAACACTTGCCTCGATGGGCAAGGTCAAAGATGAGTTGGGTGATTTAACCATTCACGTGGAGTTGGATAAAAAGAATAAACAGCTTAAAGTAATTGATCGTGGTATTGGTATGACTGCTGAGGAAGTTGATAAATACATCAATCAGATTGCTTTTTCAAGCGCTGAAGAATTTGTTAAAAAATACAAAGGGAAATCCGATGCTGATAAAAATGCATTGATCGGTCATTTTGGGCTGGGATTTTATTCTGCTTTTATGGTAGCTGAGCGCGTGGAGATCAGAACAAAAACATATAAAAAAGGTGGATCCACCAAGGCTGTCAAATGGGAATGTGATGGAAGTCCTGAATTTACCATGGGAGAACTGGATAAGCAGGATCGCGGAACGGAGATCATCCTGCATATTGCCAAAGATTCGGAAGAGTTTCTGGAAGAGTACAGGGTGCTTAACTTATTGAAAAAGTATTCAAAGTTTTTACCAGTTCCTATCCAGTTTGGAACTGAAAAAGTTTCGGAGAAGACAGGCAAGAAAGATAAAGACGGGAATGATGAATACAAAGAAGTTGAAAAACCTCGCATTATCAATAATACCAAACCCGCCTGGACTCAGAAGCCAGCTGAACTTAAAGATGAGGACTATAAAAATTTCTACCGGGAATTGTATCCCATGAACTTTGATGAACCCCTCTTCCATATTCATCTTAATGTGGACTATCCATTTAATCTGACCGGAATTCTTTACTTCCCCAAGGTGAAAAAGAACATCGAGGTTCAGCGTGATAAAATCCAGTTGTATTCGAATCAGGTGTTTGTAACCGATTCAGTGGAAGGGATAGTCCCGGACTTTCTCACGTTATTGCATGGTGTAATCGACTCGCCGGATATTCCATTGAATGTATCGAGAAGCTATTTGCAAAGTGATGCCAATGTGAAGAAGATTTCCAATCATATCATGAAAAAAGTATCAGATAAACTGGAGGAAATCTTCAAAAACAACCGTGAAGACTTCGAAGCAAAATGGGATGATATCAAAGTTTTCATCGAATACGGAATGATCAGCGAAGAAAAATTTTATGAAAAGGCTGAAAAATTTGCCCTGTTTAAGAATACTGAGTCAAAGTATTTTACATTCGATGAATACAAAAAGCATATTGAAAAAACGCAGCAGGATAAAGATAAAAAGTTAATCTATCTTTATACCACTGATCCGGATGAACAGCATGCATTTATCGAAACAGCAAAAGCCCGCGGTTATGATGTTCTTGAAATGTCGGGTGTACTTGATAACCACTTTATCAATGCATTGGAGCAAAAATTTGAAAATGCTTCTTTCGCCAGAGTAGATGCCGATATCATTGATAAACTCATCAAAAAGGAGGAAGATCAACCTTCAAAACTTAATGAAAAGGACCAGGAAAAGCTCAAACCGGTTTTTGAGAAGTTTGTAAAAAAAGAGAGCTATAACATTACTTTCGAGAGTCTTTCAGAAACTGATCAACCAGTGATCATTACCCAGCCTGAATTCATGCGCCGTATGAAGGACATGTCGAAATTGGGCGGAGGTATGGATTATATGGGAAATATGCCGGACACGTATAATCTGGTGATTAATTCAAATCACCCATTAATAGGTGATATACTAAAAGAAGGAGACGCCTCCAAACAGGAAAATCTGGTAAAACAGGTTACCGACCTGGCCAGACTTTCACAAAACTTGCTAAAAGGTCAGGAACTTACTGATTTTATCAAGCGGAGTGTCAACATGATCGGTAAATAAGTCGTATCTTTAGGGTTAAACAAATTGATTACTAATAGAGAAAAACATGAAAAACGTAAAAAAATCGTGGATTATAATAGCCGTAATTATTGTGCTTGTGCTGATCGGGTATTCTTCAATCAAAGGAACGTACAATAAAATGGTGATGCAGGATGAGGCTGTCACAGCGCAATGGGCACAGGTTGAAAATGTTTATCAGCGGCGAGCCGACCTGATCCCCAATTTGGTGAATACAGTAAAAGGATACGCTGATTTTGAGCAAAAGACCCTCACAGATGTCATTGAAGCCCGGTCCAAGGCTACTTCGATTACGGTTGACCCCAGCAACCTTAATGCCAACTCCATTCAGCAATTTGAAGCTGCCCAGCAGGGGTTGAGTTCCGCTTTATCGAGATTGATGGTTGTTGTAGAGCGTTATCCGGATCTTAAAGCCAACCAGAATTTTCTGGAATTACAAACACAGCTTGAACGGACTGAAAATAGGATTGCGGTCGAACGCCGATCATTCAATGATGCCGCCAGGAGTTTTAATACTTACATCCGAAGTTTTCCACAAACCCTTTTTGCCGGGATGTTTGGATTTGAGCAAAAAGCTTATTTCCAGTCGACAGAAGGAGCGGAAACCGCTCCAGAGGTCCAATTTTAAATTCAATAATTTGATAACATGAGTGCGAAAAGTTTTTTTAACGAGGACGAAAAACAAGACATTAAACTGGCCATCAAAAATGCCGAGCTTGATACATCGGGCGAGATCAGGGTCCATATTGAGGATAAATGTAAAGGAGAAGTAAAAGATCGGGCAGCCTATGTTTTTAAGCAACTTGGAATGCACAAAACTGCCTTGCGCAATGGTGTTCTGTTCTACCTTGCCGTTAAAAATCGCAAATTTGCAATTCTTGGTGATGTTGGTATCAATCAGGTTGTTCCTGAAGACTTTTGGGATGATATTCGGGATAAAATGTTAGATGATTTTCGAGACAATAGATTTGCTGATGGATTGATCGATGCAATTACCGAGGCAGGTCGGCAACTGAAAAAACATTTTCCACATCAAACAGATGATATCAATGAATTATCGGATGAAATTTCATTCGGTGAGCATAAAAAATAAAATGAAAGGATCCTATGCTTCTCTACAATAGATTTCTGATTCTTCTATATTCCCTAATGTTTGTTTCATCGAGTTTTGCCCAGGAATTGCCTGACGTACCTAAGCGACTTGTGACGGATCAGTTTGGTTTGCTTTCTGATCAGCAAACCAATCAACTTGAACGAAAGCTTGTCGCTTTCAGTGATACCAATTCCACACAAATCGCCATTCTCATAACAGGTGATCTGCAAGGATACGATATCGTTGATTTCTCGCAGCGGGTTGCACAGAAATGGGGGATAGGGCAGCAAAAATTCGATAATGGGGCCATCATTGTTCTAAAGCCCAAAACTTCAGATTCGAAAGGAGAGGTCAACATCGATGTGGGTTATGGCCTGGAACCCATCATTCCTGATATTATAGCCAAAAGGATCATTGAAAATGAAATGATTCCTCACTTTAGAAACAACGATTATTTTGCTGGATTAAATGCAGCTGTTGATGTAATGATATCACTGGCAGCCGGACAATTCACAGCTGATGAATACAAAGGCAGAACGCAACGCGATGGCGCTGGAGCTGGATTTGTCGTTCCTTTTATTGTTTTGATTATCATCATCATTCTGATCAATCGAAATAAGGGGAACAACCACACCATTGGCAGAAGGGGTAGTTCTTCTCTTTGGACAGCGATTATACTTGGAAGTATGATGAGCAGTGGTGGTGGTTCATGGGGTAATTTCCGTTCCGGATCCGGTGGATTCGGAGGTGGAGGCGGTGGCTTTGGCGGCTTTGGTGGTGGAAGTTTTGGAGGAGGTGGCGCCAGTGGAAGCTGGTAGATTCAAGTCTATAAAGCTAAAAAATTTGAACCCGTTCATCAGTGAACGGGTTTTTTCATTTAATCCCTTTACCTGGCTTGAGACAATAAGGATGGCATTTAAAAATTATCTTGGAATTCATGTTTCTTCTTCGTAAATTTATAAGCTTAAGTGAAACCCTAAAGCCCTTCAAATGAATACCATTTACCTACTCACCAATTTTTCGGAAGCAGCTGAAAAAGCGATTCTTAATTTTATGAAAATCTATGGACGGCGAATGAAAGATGATTACCGTTTTCTATTAATCAATGCCTGGAAGCAACCTCGAACAGGTCATTTTCAAATGATCAACCTGGACGAGTATCTGTTAGAAAATTCCATGATTGATCTGAAAAAACAAGCTGGTATTTTGGCTGAATTGCTCCATTTAAAAGACAGCGATATTGAACTAATCAGTCGCAAAGGCGATATCGTTGATGTGGTCAATAATTTGACCGAATCAGATGATCCGGAATTGATCGTAATGGGAACAAAGGGTTCAAACCTGCTGCGTGAACTCCTGATAGGAAGTACAGCAGGCAGAATCCTGCGTCAAATAAAATTACCTACCCTGATTATCCCGGAAAAATCAGAGCTGATACATCCTGATCGAATCGTTTTTGCTACAGATCTGAATGAATGCAGTAATGAGGATGATTTTGAAAAATTAACAAACCTGGCCCGGCGATTCATGGCTGAGTTTTTGATTCTTCATATTTACAAGGTTGAAAAACCAGATGTCTCGAAATATGAAGAATGTATGGAACAATATCTGAATGGCATCAACTATTCTTTTCATTACCAGCAGCATGTCGATATTGAAAGCGGTATCATTGAATTTGTTAGCCTGATGAAAGCAGGATTGCTTGCTATGATTGGAAGAAAGGATGATCTTTTATTAAGCCTTTTCAAGCATAGCGTTACACAGGGGATAACCCAGCAGGCAGAGGTTCCAATGCTTATCATTCATGATTGATCCATAAATGCTATTTAAAATCATTCTAAATAATAATCATTCAGGTAAGGAATTACCAAAAAATAAATTTCCTTTGTATTTTTGTCGCTTTCAAAAATGATAGAGGACGTCATTTCCTTGCCGAATTCAAAGATTTTAAATGAGTAACAATATTTACCTTAACATGAGAAAAAGCATAATTCTTATTCCTGTTCTGCTTTTATGTTTTTCCTTTATTCTCCAATCGATACATGCGCAAAGCCAGGCTCCACCCGAATGGGCGGTTTGTGCCGCATGTCATACCATTGGAAAGGGAAAACTCATCGGACCCGACCTGAAAGGTGTAACAGAACGGAGAGACAAAGCGTGGTTGTACAGTTTTATCCGGTCCTCACAGACCATGATCCAAAATGGTGATCCCATTGCTGTTCAACTGTTTGAAGAGTACAATAAAATTCCCATGCCCGACAATAATTTTTCGGATGAACAGATAGATGGGATCCTGGCATACATTGAAAATTATGATGAATCGGCAGCTGCAGTAATGGAACAACCAACTGAAACGCCGTCTGAAGACGAAGCAACTTATGAAGAAGCTGCTCCGGGATTAAAAGGGCACGTAAAGTATGGCCCAGGAAATACACAACCTACTTTTATCATTTTCCTGATCCTGATTTTTGTTGCTATCATTGATTTGGTCTTCACTAAAATTATCAAAGCCAGATTCATTCATATCATCATCATTTTGGTTTCTGTATTTGTGGTTGCTGAAATTACCTATGTTGAAGCGAAAGCTCTGGGTCGTCAGGAAGGCTATTCTCCTGATCAGCCGGTATGGTTCAGTCACAAAGTTCATGCAGGACAGAACAAGATTGATTGCCTTTATTGCCACAGCTCTGCCACGGAAAGCAAAAGCGCTGGAATTCCCAGCGTGGGTGTTTGCATGAATTGTCATAATGTGGTAAAGAATGGCAAAAAAACGGGCACAGAGGAAATCGCAAAAGTAATAGAAGCATGGAATTCAGGGCAGCCCATTGAATGGGTGCGGGTACACAATCTGCCTGATCATGTTTGGTTCAGCCATGCCCAGCATGTTAATGCCGGTAAGCGTGAATGCCAGGAATGTCATGGTCCGGTTGAAACCATGGATCGTATCGTACAGGTTGAAAGCCTTGGAATGGGATGGTGTATCAATTGTCATCGTAAATCTGAGGTGCAATTCGAAGAAAATGATTTCTATAAGGAATATGTTCATTTCCATGAAGAAATGAAAGCTGGTAAACGCTCCAGGGTCACCGTTGATGATATTGGTGGAAACAACTGTCAAACCTGTCATTACTAAAATTAAATCTTTAAGACTATATAATCATATTAATACATGAAAAAATACTGGAAAAGTTTAGACGAACTTAAAGATAAAAGCATCGGTTCGGACATTGAAAAAAAGCCTGAACCGGAATTTTCCATTGAGGGTCTCAGTGAAGTTGAGGTTTCTGACAAGCTCAAATCCAATCGACGAGATTTTCTCAAATTTTTTGGTTTTTCAGTCGGTACCGCAGCACTGGCATCAAGTTGTGAGATGCCGGTAAGAAAGGCCATTCCTTATTTGAGCGCACCGGAAGAGGTAATTCCTGGCATGGCAAATTACTATGCTTCTACCTTTTTTGACGGACATGATTTTTGTCCGGTCGTAGTCAAGGTGCGGGATGGACGTCCGATTAAAATTGAAGGAAATGAATTATCAAATATTACCCATGGGGGGACCAGTGCCAGAATTCAGGCTTCAGTATTAAATCTGTATGATTCTGCAAGGCAACAATATCCTCTCAAAAATGGGAGCAAAGCAAACTGGGATACAGTAGACCAGGAGATCAAAAACAAATTGCAGGAAATTGCTGAAAAAGAGGGTAAAATTGCAATATTGACATCCACCATTATCAGTCCTTCTTTTCTCCAGGTTATTGAAGAATTTAAAGCACAATATCCCTCCACCGAGGTGGTGTATTATGATACCATTTCCTATTCGGCAATGAGGATGGCCAATAAGCAAACCTTCGGAAAGGCTGAAATCCCCTCGTATCGTTTTGATGAAGCAGCAGTTATTGTTGGTTTCAATGCTGATTTTCTGGGTTCCTGGTTATCTCCTGTTGAATTTGCAAGACAATACGCCAAAACACGCGAATTGAACGAAGAGAAAACGACCATGTCGAAACACTACCAGTTTGAATCTTATATGTCTCTAACCGGTAGCAATGCAGATATTCGTTATTCCATCAAACCTTCTGATGAAGCGGTCATATTGCTCAACTTATACAACCGCATTGCCGAAAAATCAGATATGCCAACCTTTGGAGTGGAAGATTCTCCTGTTAGTCTGGATCAATTGGTTGATGATCTCATGAAAAATCAGAGTAAATCGCTCATTGTATCAGGTACCAATGACATATACATTCAGGCACTGGTAAATGGAATTAATTTCTTACTGGCCAACCTGGGAGGGACTTTCAATTTTGAGCGATCCCTGAACACCCGAAAAGGATGCGATCAGAAGTTCAATGGCCTGATAAAGGATATGAATGATGGCCATATTGATGCTTTATTCATGGTGAATGTCAATCCGATTTATGATCATTTTGATTCGGCTTCGTTTGAACTTGGAATGAAGCAAGTTGGGTTAACTGTTGCAATGAGCGAATACCATGATGAATCGGCTAAGCTGGCTTCCTACGTATGTCCGGATAGTCATTACCTTGAATCATGGAGTGATGCCGAACCTTATACAGGCATGTTTACGCTTGGACAGCCTGCTATTCAAACTATTTTTGATACCCGTCAGGCACCTGAAAGTTTTTTGAAATGGGCTGGAATTGAGACAGACTATCACACCTACATACAGAACTATTGGGAAAATAATCTTTTCGATAAACAAGATCAATATTTAACCTTCAATGATTTCTGGAATCACACGCTGCAAAATGGGGTTTTTGATATAGAGGTGCCGGTAGCTGAATGTCCCATGTATGATTTTGAATTTATTGGTTCAAATGCCAATAAACTCATTTCAGAAAAACCTGATGGACTTGAATTGGTATTGTATGAAAAAATTGGAATAGGAACTGGTAAAATGGCCAATAATCCCTGGTTACAGGAATTACCAGATCCCATATCGAAAGGTGTCTGGGACAATTATATTGCCCTTTCACCCAAATATGCACGCGACAATCAGATCACCCAGGAAGATGTTGTCAATATCAATGGTCAATTGACCCTTCCGGTGATGTATCAACCTGGTCAACCATATGGGACAGCTGCCATTGCCATTGGTTATGGCCGTGTTGAGATCGGCAAAGTTGCCAATGGCATCGGTAAGAATGTGTACCCCCTGTCATCCATGAAGAATGGATACAAACAATTCAATATTGCAGGTATTACCATTGAAAAAACCGGCGATACCTATCCCCTCGCAACAACCCAAACCCACCATAGCATGGAGGGAAGACCGCTGGTGAGGGAAACAGTGTTGGATTCCTGGAAAGAAAAGAAAAATTCAGGAAATGAACTCCATGAAATCAATGAAAAGAAAGCAGTTAGCCTCTACAAAAAACCTGAATATGAAGGATTTCATTGGGGACTGGGTGTTGATCTGAATAAATGTATCGGATGCAGTGCCTGTGTTGTAGCTTGTCAGGCAGAAAATAATGTGGCGGTAATCGGTAAGGAAGAGGTTAAGAATCGACGCATTATGCACTGGTTGCGCATTGATCGTTATTATTCACTGATTGGACCCGAAAAGCCCGGGCCGGATACCATTTATCGCATTGAACCTGAAAATCCGGAAGTTGTGCACCAACCGGTAATGTGTCAACATTGCGACAATGCCCCGTGTGAAAATGTTTGTCCGGTAGCAGCCACACCTCACAGTAAAGAGGGTCTCAATCAGATGGCTTACAATCGTTGTATTGGTACCCGTTATTGCATGAACAACTGCCCTTACAGGGTAAGGCGATTCAACTGGTATCGTTTCGTAGACAATGATAAATTTGATTTCAATCAGAATGGTCAGTTAAGTAAAATGGTATTGAATCCCGATGTTGTGGTTCGGGAGCGCGGTGTTGTTGAAAAATGTTCATTTTGTGTACAACGGATCCAGGAAAAAAAGCTGGATGCAAAGAAACAGGGTCGTTTGCTTCGGGATGGAGAAATTAAAACTGCTTGTGAGCAAGCCTGCCCCACAAACGCACTTGTATTTGGTGATATGAACAACAGTGATACACGCATAGCCCAAATAAAAGCAGATCCACGGACCTATAATTTGCTTGAGGAATTGCATACTTTATCATCGGTGAGTTATCTGACCAAAGTTCGGAATAAAGACTATGTTCCCCCGGTTGAAGATTGGGGCCACGATGAAGAGCACGCTTAGTAATTCAGAATTTGAGGAATTAAACATAAGATAAAATGTACAATAAAAAAGTCAGAGGTGTATTAATTCAGGGCAACAAAACCTACAGCCAGATTACCAATGAGATTCTGGCACCGCAGGAACGGAAAGCGCCGACATGGTGGTTTATCGCTATGTTTGTTTCAACCCTCGCAATGGCTATGGGCCTTTGGGCCATTTATATCACCATTTCGCAAGGTATTGGAACATGGGGTGTGAATAACTCCATAGGCTGGGGCTGGGGTATTATCAACTTTGTATGGTGGATTGGGATCGGACATGCCGGCACGGCTTTTTCCATCTTTTTATTGATCCTGCGTCAAAAATGGCGGACTTCCATTAACAGGGCTGCTGAAGCTATGACTGTGGTAGCAGTAATTTGCGCCGGTATGTTTCCGCTATTGCACATGGGACGTCTCTGGATGGCCTTTTTCATATTTCCTTATCCCAATAGTCGGGGACCATTATGGGTAAACTTTAATTCTCCTTTGTTTTGGGATGTAGTTGCCATCAGTACTTATTTTATGGCATCGGCAACATTCTGGTATATTGGTATGATTCCTGACCTGGCGACTGTTCGTGACCGGGCCACTTCGAAAATCAAAAAAGCTATTTATGGCTTGATGAGTTTTGGATGGGTTGGTTCTGCCAAATCCTGGTTGCGTTTTGAAACAGCTGCAATGATCATTGGTGGCCTGGCGGCTCCCCTTGTAATCGCTGTTCACTCTATCGTTTCGATGGACTTCGCCACATCGGTTATGGCAGGCTGGCATACCACAGTATTTCCACCTTATTTTGTTATTGGCGCTATATTTTCAGGGTTTGCCATGGTACTTACCCTGATGATCATTATCCGAAAGGTCTTCAAGTTCCAGGATTTTGTTACCGATGGGCACCTCGATGCCATTGGCCGCATTCTGACCTTTATCAGTTTGATCATGGGTACCGCATATACGACAGAAATTTTCATTGCCTGGTATTCTGGAATGGAAGGTGAAATTTATACCTTCTTCCACAACCGGATTACAGGGGATCATACCAAAGCCTTTTGGACAATGGTAACCTGTAATGCCATCATTCCCCAGTTTTTTTGGTTTAAAAAAGTAAGAAAAAATCTGACCCTGGTATTTATCATATCCATCATTATCAATATCGGAATGTGGTTTGAGCGCTATGTTATTGTCGTTACTTCACTTTCGAAGGATTATCTTCCAGCCAACTGGGCAGAATATACCCCTTCCATTGTTGAGATCGGTACCTACATCGGAACCCTTGGAATTTTTGGAATTGGCGTTTTACTTTTTATTCGTTATATCCCAATGATGGCCATGAGTGAATTGAAGATGATTTTAAAAGGTACCAGTATAATTACGAATCAGAAACAGGAAGATCATGAATAATACAGCTATATACGGCGTTTTTGAAAGTGAGGAGACCCTTCTTAGCGCCATTCGTAGTATCCGGGAAAAGGATATAAAAATCACTGATGTGGTGACACCCTATCCCGTTGAAGAAGTATTCGAAGCCCTGAACCTAAAAACCAGGATCCCTGCATTGGCGTTCATGTATGGCCTGTTTGGATTATTGGCTACTTTCGGATTTTTGTACTGGACTTCTGTTGTCAATTATCCACTGGTTTTTGGTGGTAAGCCACAAAATACCCTGTCATTTGTGATCGTGATTTTCGTCATGGTCATCAATATTACCATTGCATCTACAGTAGTTACTTTTTTCATTACGGAAAAGAAAGGGCCGGGTGCAGTGCCGAAGTACGAATATGATGGGATGTCGGATGATAAATATTTTATCATCATCGAAAAGGATGAACAATTGGATACGGAATCTGTAAATGCTCTGCTCAAGGCCGGTGGAGCCATTGAAATTACTGAAAAATAAAATCAACGATTGATAAAATCAACCGAGATGAAGAAACAACATATATCTTTTATAAAAGTTTTGTCGCTAGTGACCGTACTGATGATTTTCGCTTCGTGTAAACGCGACAATAATTATACGGGCCATGCCTACTTCCCTGATATGGCCTATTCAAATGCTTTTGAGACCTATGGATCCAGCCCTAATTATGCTGACTCGGTAGTCATGATGCATCCGGTAGAAGGAACGGTGCCGAGGGGTGTCATTCCTTATCAATACGGTGCAAAATCATTTGATGAACAACAAAGGGCCGGACAGGAGCTTGTGAATCCCTTTATGCCTGAAAAGGAAGTTTTGAAGCGTGGACAGGAACAATTCAATATCTATTGTGCTATGTGCCATGGTGAACAGGGCATGGGCGACGGTTATCTTTATACAAACAAGCTTTTCCCTGTTCAACCTACATCTTTGCGTGGAGATTATGTTCAGAATAAACCTGATGGAGAAATATATCATGTAATTACCCGCGGATCTATTTCCGGATTGATGGGTGCGCATGGATCGCAAATTCTTCCCGATGACCGCTGGAAGATCGTAACTTATGTAAAAAATGGTTTTGAAGTAAAATAGCAGGCTACCTGATTTTATCATTAACATTATGACTAACATGGAAAAGAAATTTGAGTTTACACCCCGTTTAAGATACTTTACCTATGCCCTAATGCTCATCGGTATTATTGCCATAGTGGTGGGTTTTACGACTGATCCGGAGCGAGGATGGGCCAATCTGTTATTGAATAATTTCTATTTTCTTTCACTTGCTATTGGTGCTTCCTTTTTCCTAGCCTTACAATATATAACACAATCGGGTTGGTCATCAGCTTTTAAGCGCATACCGGAATCAATGAGCGCTTATATCCCTATAGCAGCAATTATCATGGTCATCCTGATCTTTGGGATGAACTCTTTGTACTCCTGGATCAACCCGGAGGCCCATGCATTTGATGAGCATGAGGTCCATCTTATTCATCATAAATCACCTTATCTCAATGTGCCTTTCTTTATTGTCAGGCTGGTACTTTATTTTGCAGTTTGGATCTTTATGACCCAGATGCTCCGGAAATTCTCGCTAAAAGAAGATATGGAAGGGGGTTTGGTTTATTTTGAAAAGAGTGAATTTTATTCCAAGGTGTATATTTTTACCCTGGCATTGACTTTTTCACTGGCATCATTCGATTGGTTAATGACCCTCGAGCCCACCTGGTACAGTACCATTTATTCTTTGAAAAATTTTGTGGCTGCCTTTTATCACGGCTCGGCCATTATCGTTCTTATTGTTCTGATCATGCATACATATGGTTACTTCCAGTTCATCAATGATGCCCACTGGCAGGATTTCTCCAAATATGTTTTTATCCTGTCCATTATCTGGGCGTATTTTTGGTTTTCGCAATATCTGTTGATCTGGTATGCCAATATTCCTGAAGAAACGACTTATTATGTTCGCCGATTGCAAGGACCATGGGCGGTTAACTTTTATCTAAACCTGGGCCTCAACTGGATTGTTCCGTTTATTGTCTTGTTGCCCAACTATTTTGCAAGAAAAAAATTCATTCTTGCCATTGTTATTGTTGCACTGATCATAGGGCAATACACCGATTTATTTGAACAGATCATGCCTGGAACAGTAGGTGAATTCAAAATTGGATTTACTGAAATCGGAACCTTCGTTGGTTTCGCCGGGTTGTTTGTTTACATGTTCATGCGGACATTGAGTCGGGCAGCTTTGATTCCTGAAAAGCATCCTTTACTGGAAGAAAGTCTCCATCACTCAGGTCATTGATCATCCTGATTGGATCATCATCCATTCAATTTTTATTGTAGCATTATTTTAATGCTGAGAGGGCTTTTTTCATCCTGTCAAGCGCTTCGATCAGCAGCTCTTTTGATGTAGCATAGGACAGGCGGATGCACTTGTCATTTCCAAAAGCGCCGCCTGCAACCGTGGCTATGTGGGCCTTATCCAAAAGATACAAGCATAGATCATCATCATTGTTGATGGTCGCCTTGCCGTTTGATTTTCCGAAATAATATTCAATGTTCGGAAAAACGTAAAAGGCGCCATTGGCCTTATTGGGGATTACACCGGGAATGTCATTTAGTTTTTCCAATACCAGTTCCCGTCGCTCTTCAAACGCTTTTACCATTTTTACCACATCTTCAGAAACACAATTTACGGTTTCGAGTGCGGTAACGCAAGCCTGCTGAGAAATGGATGAAGGTCCGGACGTGATCTGACCCTGAAGCTTGTCGCATGCTTTGGCAATTTCCGGTGTGGCTGCCATATAACCAATGCGCCAACCCGTCATTGCATAACCTTTTGAGACACCATTCACCAGGATGACCCGGTCGCGGATTTCTTCAAATTGGGTAATGGATTCATGTTTTCCATTGAAATTGATGTACTCATAGATCTCATCAGAAATGATAAAAACATGTTGGTGTCTGGCAAATACATCGGCCAGTGCTTTTAATTCGTTCTGAGTATATACAGATCCTGAGGGATTGCAGGGAGAACTGAACAGAAAGACCTTGGTTTTATCGGAAATGGCATTTTCGACCTGGCTGGGTGTTACTTTAAAATCCTGGTCAATATCTGCTCTGATCTCTACCATTTTCCCTTCGGCGAGTTTGACCATTTCGGGATAGGAAACCCAGTAGGGTGATGGAACAATCACCTCATCACCGGGATTGACAAGGCAAAGCAAGGCGTTGGCGATAGACTGTTTGGCACCATTGGAAACCACAATTTGACCGGGGGCATAATCAAGCTTATTTTCCAGTTTCAGTTTTTTGGCTATTGCTTCACGCAATTCAATTGTTCCCGAAACCGGAGTGTAATGGGTGAAATTATCTTTGATGGCTTGATGTGCTGCCTCCTTGATGCATTCAGGGGTGTTGAAATCAGGTTCTCCAATGCTGAGGTTGATCACATCAATTCCCTGTACCTTTAATTCACGGCTCTTACGTGCCATTTCCAGCGTTGCCGATTCCGAAAGACGATTGATTCTGTCCGATAAAATACCCATTCCGTTTATGCTTTAACAATGAAGGGCAAATGTAAAAAAATTAAAGAATATCCGATGATAGCATGGTTGAATATTTATTATACTTGTATATGATTTTGTTTCGAATACCCTGGCTACAATTAAAGAGGTGCCATTTTGTGTTTACGCTACTGATGGTCATTTTCTTTTTACCTCAAGTGGCAGTTTCGCAGGATGATTTAAGCATCTTCCGATCTTTTGGCAAGCTCAGCCGGCCTGAAAAATGGTGGGCCATCGGTCATTTATTCATAGCCCGGAAGTCTTTCAACCTGTCGAATCATGCTCTCCAAACCGCCAGGGCACTGGAGCGTAATCAAACCCTGGATGGTGATGCCTCCGGAGGACAGGTAGATGCTTTTAAGCATGCCTACTGGATGGCTCTGCTGGCCCAGGAGATCAATCCTGAAAAAGCTTTGAAACTGGGGATGGCCCATGAGAAAGGTAATTACCTCGAATATAAAAAAGCCAAGCGAAAAGGAATACAGAATTCCCATGATGCCATTGCTTCGGAAATGGATTTATTCAACAATCAAATTGGGATTGAATTCGGACTGCAATATCCTGAAGCCGGTAGGGAAGCGCTCAAACAATTTATCATTGAACCATCCTCATGGGAAAAATGAAAGTGATCCTTAAAAATGAAAACGGCGATTTCCTGGATGAAAATGGAGAAGCGATCCCCCGTGAAAAATTGGATGGTGTCTGGGAAACCAATAAGGTTTTAGTAGATAGCAATTACAAATAGACTGACCTTTTATTTCACAATCATCTTCCTGGTTTCTGTTTTTCCGTCTTTACTCAAAACCACAAAGTAAACACCTGAAGTCAGATCCTCAAACTGAATATTTTTGTGATGACCTGATATTTTGGTGTTATAGAATTCCATACCCTGGGCGTTGATAACGTTCACATCAAAACCAGCCACATTCCTGATCTCAAATTTGCCGGGAGCCGGGTTGGGGCCCATGATTACATTTTGAAATAATACTTTTCCCAGTCCGGTATTGATATCCACATGCACAGTCCAGTCAGCTTCAATATAACCATTGAGGTGATAAATTACATCTTCTAAAAAGTTATTGGGCGTGATGTTATTCATCTGGATATTCCCATTTACTGAAACCTCAACACCCCGAACTTCATAAGTGGCAATCAATGAGGTAACATCCGTGCCGGCCGGAACCGTGAGGAATACTTCATCGCCTTCAATGATACCTTCAACATCCTGGTTTAGTCCTTCATTGAGTTCAGCTAAAAATTGAAATGATTGAAAGTCCGGAGGTCCTAAGCTTTTAAAGCTTTGTCCTTCGATGAATACACCGCTGTCGTAAATTCCATCACCGACATCAGCCACTGCGATTTTGAAATGATAGGTTTCATTGGGTACAACAATGATCTGCATTTCAATCGGAACGGTAAATCCATCATATTCAATAGTTATTTCATTCGTGTTGTCAACAAAATACTCACAGTTTGTGCAAGGTCCGGTTGCAAGAGTTCCGCATGATGAGAAACCATTGTTTACATTGTTAATTAGGATCGGTATATTTGTTCCGGGAATGAGGGCAATATTGTAATCGACATAATTGCCCGTATCGGGTTTTGGCCCATCTACAAAAAAGCCATACACGTCGTTAAAACTTGAACCCACCCACTCGTTGTATTCTTCAGATCCGAACACAAACAAACATTTGATAGTGTCATTTTGCGGAACAAAATCGAATTCGAGAACAGAAGCATCATAGGTAATAGCAGGCAGGCAAATCATATTAAGTGTCGGATCACCAGGTAATCCATTTGCCGCAGTAGCGCTGCAATTTAGATTGGGTCCGGGTATATTATATCCGGCACCTGATGTCAGGAATATTCCATTATCAATTCCAAGATTGGTTGTGTTTCCATTTAAAAATTCACCACTCGCATGATTGGCCCCTGTGTAAACCACATTCGAATACGATACCCCTAATCCTATAAGATTTTCAACCATCTCCTCTGGCGAAATATCTTCATTGATGGTTATTTGGGCAATTGTATTTTGGTTTGAGAACATTCCAAAAATGAATATGTATAAGAAAGGTAAAATGATTCTCTTCATGATTGTGATATTAGGGTGATTGTAAGCTTCTCAAAGTTAATTATTTATTCGATACCAGTACCTTTTGGGAGAAGATATTTCCATTTATTTCCACCTGGATAATATACAATCCGGATTTCAGTCCGGTAATTTTTTTAATATTATTAACTACTTCAATTGTCCTCATTTTTGCTCCGGTAGAATTGAAAATTGTCACCCTTGATCCGGCAGCTTTGCGTATGATTATATCGTTTCCGGTACTGTATATCCGAACACTGGAATTTGTTTTTTCAAATACTCCGGTTGAAACATCAACTACCACCGACCATATTTTTGAACCTGACCCCTCGAGGGTATAAAGGAGTGGACTGGAAAAGTCATTTACAGTAATACCGTTCAATTGTTTATTATCATCAACGAAAACCCAGGCTCCGGCATCTTCCCATGAGGCAATTAAATTTGATACATCTGTGCCCAAAGGTACGGAAAGGTGAATTTCATTGTCATAAACTACCCCTTCGATATCAAAAGGTAAATCCGGATTATTTTCTTTCAAAAAACCAAACGAAATAAACTCAGGTGGACCCGGACTGATAAAATGATCCCCTTCAAGAAAGAGCCCCGAATCATATGCATAACTGGAAACATCTGCAATACCGATTTTAATATGGTATATTTCATTTGGAACCACAAGTGCCCAGGCTACAAGTTTAGTTGTAAATCCATCATATTCCATGGCTGTGGTATCAAGGTTGGAGAAATAGTATGCACAATTGGTACAGGGACCCACCGGAGGATTGCCGGGATTTGCCCAGCCATTGTTTACATAATTGATACAAACCGGTGTATTGGCTGTTCCTGGCACAATGGCAATGTTTTTGTCTGGATATATCCCACCCAGCGGATTGGGACCTGAAAGGAAAATCCCACAAACATCGCTGTAAATCGATTCCACCTTTTCATCATAAGCTTCCGAACCGAATGAATACCATATTAAGAGTGAATCGTTTTGCACCTGAAAATCAAATTCAAGTAGCGCTGCATCATAGGTAGTGTGAATGGTAATACCATTGAGCGAGGGGTGGCCGGGCAAATTATTGTTTTTCCCGGCATCATAGGATAAATTGGGTCCTGCTGCTAAAGTTGCATCACCCGTACAAAGCAAAACCCCATCATTCATGTAAACAGGTGTTTCAAGCCCGTTTGAAAAAACAGCCGTTGCACAATTGGCACCCTGAATGGTTACATTGTCATACGCCAAAATTCCAGGCCCAAGGATTTTTTCGACAATTTGCTGGTAAGTAACATTGGTGTCTATCTGAATTTGGGCGGAAACGATGTTCGAAAAACCTGCAATGACTAAAATATAAATCAAGGTTTTAACTGGGGGTATTTTCATGACCGTGATAATTGGTTCAGCAAATATATGAAAATCACTACCTATAGGACAAGTAAAACAGCTGAATCGTTTCAGTTGGAGGGATTGATTTTGAAAACTACCAATAAAAAGTAAGACCGAGATAACCTCCCTGACCAACCAATGCCGTTTTACTAAAATAAGAATTGAGGTAAGAAGAACCGGCCCTGAAAACTAATTGATCAGTGATAAACCAACCCAGTGCAAATCCAAAATTAAATTTTGAATAACTACTATAGACTACAATCGGTGTAACTTGTAATTGGTCTTTGTGATTCCAGGTGCCGAATACCTCAAGCCTGTAATTCGAAATCAGGGTTGGATAGTAGAAAGCATTCATACCGGCGTAAAACTTCCCGTCGCTGAAAAATTTACCTGCAGTTACATTGATAATTACCGGCAATGTTTTGCTGAATGGTGAATCATCCGGATTCTTAAAAATTAAATTTTTTAAATTATCATACGAATAATCATTGGGGATTCCCTGATTGTTTGTTGTATCGTTGCTAACACCGTCGAATCTGAAGGTGGTATCCATAGATGCACTAAAAGGATTTTTGTTCCAGTTGATAAATCCAAGGTTTTGCAAGCCAATGCCGGCATAAAAATCTTTTTCTTTTTCGATGGCATAATGCAGATCAGCAGAAATGCCCACACCATTGATATCGTATACTTTGCCCCAGGTCGAATCGGATGATTTGGTCTCAGCTATGATCACCGCATCCAGGTAATCGCCTTCAGGGTGGGTATAAAAGCTGGAGTTGGTTACTTTAACCCAGTCGTAATTCTGACCGGATGAAAAAGCAAGCACACCCCTAAAAGAATGTTTGATGTCGGATGAGCCAAAAAACATGCCCAACCCACCTTTTATCCTGTTGAAATAAATATTGAGATATTCAGAGTCCGGCACTGACAGGGTTTGTCCTGCATAAGGCTTATTCCCTTTTAATAGCAAACCGATCAAGTCCGGATCGATCTGGCTATCGAGCACTTGCTGAAAATCCAACCCTGCATAGAAATATAGTTTACCCGGTTTCTTGATTGAGCTAAACCATGCTTCAACACCTGATTGACGTATCCTTCCAGTCAGGGTTTGCCCATCCAGACTGCTTATCTGGCGATCTTTCAAATCGTCTGTTAAATATTCCGATTTATTGATGGCACTGAAAAGCTCATTGTTAAAATGATTGGAATTGGCATCATCATGATAATAAGCCCTGAATGAATATTTCCAGGAATCTTTTACCAATGAATGGGGATAATAAGGATGGATACCTGGCATTTGAGCGCCTAAGAAGGAGGTGCTCAAAATCAATATTGCTATGGCAAGGATTCTTTTCATGTTCATCCTTATTGTTCAAATAAATATGTAAAGTCACCAATCACTTTAAACCGCACAAAATCCGAAGTGTGAATTACAACATGTTCTCCCTGAGCCGAGTTGATCACAAGTTCATAGTAACTGTATTTGGCGGATTTGATACTTTCTTTTAATGGATCGTCGAGCGGTACCTCGATTCTTGTTTCCACAGGTTCTGATACCCCCTGGTTTTCATCCAGTAATCCTCCGGGCAGAAATTCACCATAAAGCAAGGTGTCGATGTTCTGAAAGTTTTCATCCTGGAAATACAGGTTCATATCCAGGTTGAACGGAAAACCGTTGGTTAAAACAAGTACAAGATTGCCTGCCGTTACTTTGTCGATCTGAATACCTTCACCATTCCACTCAAACCTGGCTGATTCAAGCAGGCTGTCGATTTTTATACCCCCGTTAACCGCAGCTTGCATGTATACGCGGATAGGATAATCATAATATAAAAAGTTATTATAGTTCGTGGAGTCTTCCAGCACATTGGTCTGTAAGGTCATCGTATAGCTGATTTCATCCGGCAGGATGGAGAACAGTTCAGGGAAGTTGGTTTCTGAAAAATCAAATATCTCTGTATGCGGTTCCACCGTTCCCATACCGGGTGATGGATCGGTAGCGCGGTCGATAAACAAGTCAGTACCTACCAACTCTCCTTCCAGGGAAACGGTTGTTCCATTTTGATTGTTGATGGCAGTAAGTTCCTGTATTTTCAGGTTGGCTTCAAGGCCATAATAATTTTCAATCTGCAGATTTACATCGGCGTTTTCAATGGACAATCCCGACACATCCAACCCGTCAAAAAAATCAAATGGGTATGACTCCGGTCCAAAATAAAAAGTGTTCTGACCAAAATACCCAAGGGCATAATTGATCAGTATTTGTTCAAAATAGATATTCACTGCAAATGAGTCTGCAGGAAAAAGGGTGACCGGACCCGGTTCATCGGGGTGGACGATCAGGGCCAGGTAATAATTAAGCATATTGATGGTATCCCCTTCGCTCCCGGTTAAATTGAGCATATAGTCCGATACGTCATAAGCCATACTGAACACTTCATCCTTTAATACTTTTTCAGCTACCAGGAATGTATCGATTTCATTTCGCACAGCCGAGTTGATGCCTAGTACTACTTCCAGGTCCGTTCCCGATTGATCGAAAGCTTCAAATACAATTTGGCCTGAACGAATCAAAGCCTCCACCAGTTTTACACCTTGAATGTCGTAGGAATCGATGTCGAGTGGCCAGTCGAATATTTCTTTGATGATTGTATCTCCGGGTTGCAGGGTGATGGGGTTTGGCAGGGCTTCCAAACCAAAGCCCCAGCTAAAAAGTGTATCTGGTAGTTCAACCAGTGAATCTACATTTACCTGATACAGTTCATCATCAAAAACGAGTGAAACTGTACCATCAGGATTGACACTAAAAAAATCGCTGTCAAGAATATCTTCAACATTGATGGTGTCGGCAATCAAAGGGGTCAGCAATTCCACATCCCACGAAGGTTTGGGTCTTTCTTTTTTACAACCTGTAAGAAAAAACATCACCATGACGGTGAATAAAATACCTCCGAAATAAAATCTCATAGTGTATAAAACCCTTATTCTATTCTTGTGTTCAATTGAAACTTTTACTGTGCAAGTGGTTTAAGGTTTCTTATATGGTACTTATCTGTTATTGAATTTGTATTCCCTGTCTTCACTATTGTTCATTATTTTCTTAATTCCCTACTTTTGTTGGAAACTCAATAATATTATCATGCATTTATTGCACATCGACCGTAAAACCATTTCGGAACTGGAACTCATTGAGACCGAAAATAATCGGAAAAGCATTTTTGAATTTGTCAATCAAACAGAAACTTCCGGGGGCAGAGACAAACTAATGCGACAGTTTCTTAAACCCGAATTTGACCTGGAAAATATCAAACAAAAACATGACGCAGTGCGTCACATATTGCAATATCCCAAGGAATGGGAATTCCCGCTGAATCAAAAACTGATGGACCTTGTGGAGTATTATTATTTTCTTAATATCGATCCCGTTATCAGCAACTATAAAATTGTTAATTATTTTGAAGGAATTCGCTACTGGATTATGTATCGATCCTATTACAAAACCTTTAAAGAGGGGATCAAGAATCTTTACCTCTTATTCCGGCATTTGAATAAATTTATTGTGAAGATAAAAGGAAAAGAGCTGCCCATGTTTTTGAAAAGGATTGTCGATCAGATGGGCAGGATATTACAGGAGAAATTCATACAGGAGATCCTGGAAAACGAAGAGGATGAAGCACCCGGGTTCCTTTCAATTTTTACTGTTGACAAAGCGTTCAGGGAGGATCATAAAGATCAGATGGCCATATTGATCGACCTTATTTATGAACTGGACCTGATCATTTCTATGGCGAAAGTGCATCAAAAATACAATCTCTGTTTTCCTGAATTTGTGAAATCGAAGTCGCCCATGATAGAGATTCGTGGGCTCAGGCATTTATTTGTAAAAAATTGCGAAATGAATGATGTGTTGCTGGAACGGGATCATTTTTTTATGTTCGTAACCGGACCCAACATGGCTGGTAAGACCACGTACCTCAAAGCATGTGGAGTGGCTGTATTCATGGCTCATCTCGGATTTGGTGTTCCCGCCAATTCTATGAAACTGACTCCTTTTGATAGTATATTCTCAAGCATCAATGCTGCAGATAATCTTTCAAAAGGATATAGTTATTTCTACAGTGAGGTTTTGCGGGTCAAAGAGGCAGCTGAAAACCTGAAAAAAAATAACTCCAACCTGTTTATCTTTGATGAGTTGTTCCGGGGAACCAATGTGAAGGATGCGTTTGATGGCTCTCTGCTTGTTATTCGCGGATTCCTAAACTGGCCGGGTTCATTCTTCCTGTTGTCATCTCACCTGATTGAACTGGCCAAAGAACTCAGGCCGGAAACCGGTATCAGTTTCCAGTATTTTGATTCAGAAGTGAAGGATGGTAAACCGTTATTTAATTACCAACTAAAGAATGGTATTTCGGATGAAAGACTGGGATTACTGATCCTGAAAAATGAAAAAATCGATCAGCTCCTCAATCCAAACCCCTGAACTCAATGATCCACTCCAACCATTACATTTGAAGCTTTCACCACAGCATAAACCTGTTTACCGGCAGATATCTCGAGGTCTACTGCTGAGGTTTTTGTAATGATGGATGTGATCTCCACACCAGGGGCCAGTTCAATCACTACTTCTGTGTTTACACTGCCCTCATTAACTTTTTTAACAACCCCTCGAAGTTGATTTCTAGCACTTAGTTTCATTGTCGATTGATTTATTATCTAACAAAGCTACTGAATAAAAAGTTTAAGGTCAATCAAGAAAAAGGATGGCGACACCGCCCACGGCGATCAGAGACCCAATAATCTCTTTGGCACTGACTTTTTCTTTGAAAAACAATACAGCTGGAGGAATGAGTAATATGGGAACGATAGACATGATGGTGGCTGCTACACCTGTTTCGGCATGCTGAACGGCTAACAATGAAAATGATACACCCAGGAAAGGCCCGAAAACAGAACCGATTCCTGTAAACAGGATCCCTTTGGGATTTTTAAAAGCCTTCCACACCCGGTTCCACCGCCGCATAAAAAAGAAAATCAGGGTAAAACCAACGATGCCAGCCAGCACCCGGATCTGGGAAGCAGCAAAGGCATCGTAATCTTTCATGCCGAATTTACTGAGCACCAGTCCGACTGCCTGACCCACCGCACCGCCAAAGGCCAGCAGGATACCCACCACGGGATAGGAAAATTTGAGCTTTTTCTTTTGTCCCGTTTCAATTTCGGGCATTTCATTTTTGATAATGACCAGGATCACCCCGCTGATGGTCATGATCATTCCCAGGAAGTCTCTTGGGGAAAGTCTTTCTCCCAGGATCAACCACCCTGTCAGTGCCGTAATGGGCGGTACCAGTGCCATGATCAGCATGGAGATGCGTGCACCGACCACCACAAAAGCCTGGAAGAGCAACAGATCACCTACAGCGAAACCCACCAACCCTGATAATGAGAGCCAGAGCCAGGCTTCCGGCGTAGCATCCGTTGGAAAGGGCATTCCCCGAACGATCCACAGATAGATCGTATAGATAACAAAGGCCATATACAGCCTGATCAGGTTTACGGTTAACGACCCGATCCGTTTTCCGGCTGCCTCAAAGGAAGTGCTGGTTACCGTCCAGAAAAGGGCGGTGAGCAAAGCCGCAATTTCTCCCAGATGCGATTGAATCATAAATACTTCTTGGTGCCGCAAAGTAACGAAGAAAAAATACAGACTGCTAATATTGGTGAAAGGATTTGACCATCCTTCAGGATCATGAGGGATTCCTTACCAGCTATGCCGGTTGTATATATCCAGTATTTCCGAGGCGATCTCTTCAATGGCTTTGCTGGTAACATTGATCACCGCCCATTTGGGATGAAACTGGTATATATTATGGGCGTACCTCAGTTCTTTGGTAACATATTCATAGGTGGCATAATTCCCGGCAAGACCCCCAAGATGCTCATGCCTCGTTTGTCGGAGTTGTGCCAACCGGCTGGGGTAAGTGGTTAGTCCAAATATTTTTTTTGGATCTATCTGACTGAGAATGGCAGGTGGTTGAACACCCAGTACAATGGGTACATTGGCTACCAGCCAACCCTTAATGGCCAGGTAAATGCTCAAGGGGGTTTTAAAAGTGCGGGAAACTCCTAACAGAATGATATCGGCTTTGTCGAGTTCATTTTCCCGTTGCCCGTCATCATGACGAAAGGTGTATTCCATGGCTTCAATACGACGGAAATAATCGCGGTTGACTTCATGAAATAATCCCGGCTTTTCAGCAGGGGCATTGGCAAATAAATTGGATAGTCGTAAAAGAAGGGGACCCATGAGATCGATGGTTTCTACATTGAGTCGCCGGGCCGTATCCAGCATAACGCCCCTGATCTCATTGGAAACCAGGGTGTGAACAATAAAAGCCTTTTTTTCAACAGCCTCCTGAACTACTTCCAATACCTGCAGTCGTGTTAGGATTCCTGGTTTGACAATGATCTCCAGGTCCATCCCTTCATATTGAGTGAAGGCGGCATTCAAGGCCTGTTCTGCTGTACGGCCGGTTCCATCCGATACCACAATGACAAAATACATACGGTATCAAAGATAAAAAAAAGCCTGAATTGTCCATTCTTTGATCTATAGACACAGGATTAAAGATCAAGAAAAAGGGAAATGCGATTAATCTGCATTTCCCTGATATGATTTCTGAATATCGATTTTTTAATGAGCGTCCTGTTCGATTTTATGGCGATGCTCCCCTTCAAAATAAGACTCTTCAAAGGCTTCCAGTGCTGTTCTCAGTTTTTTTACATACATCACATCGGTGGTTTGTTTGCTCTTCATGGCATAAACAATGATCTGATGCAGCAGCGACAGCTCTTTCACGTATTTTTCAAATTCTGGACCTTCTGTTGTCTCCGGAAGCTGGATACGCTGTGTAATGAAATACTGGGTAGCAACATGCTGGATTTCATTGGCATGATCATCTTTGGTGGTGATCCAACGGACGATCTGATTATAATTTTTATCTGCCTCAGCCGATAGTTTTTCAATTTGTTCCATGGCTTTTTCAATGGTTGTAAAATGCTCATACAACATGGCAATGCGAAGTTCATCATTGTATATGCCGCAGGGAACTTCACAATGAGCGAATGATTTGATGCTTATTGTTGACAATAAGGCGATCGTTAAAATGGAAAACAATGTTTTTTTCATGATTCCTCCTGATATTTTAATAATTATTGATTGTAGTTAAATAACAAGTCGTTTTATCAAATGTTTATCGACCACCCCACTATTTTGGATTTAAGAATTTTTTAAGTGCCTGTTTTTTATTTCTGGTTAAATTTGTTGTTAATAATATTGATACAATGAAAAATCTCCTGTATATTTTCGCTTTATGGATTCTTATATCAGGTTGCCAGCAAAATTCAACCAATATGTTCACCATTCAATCGCCCGATACCCTCTTAGAAGTGCAGGTGTTTTTAACCAATTCTGGCCAGCCTGCCTATCGGATTCAGTTCAATGGTCAGGCTTTAATTGATACATCTTTCCTCGGGTTCGATCTTAAAGATCAGCCTTCCTTGGCCAAAGGTTTTGAAGTAATTGGTTCGGGAAACTATGAACTGGATGATACCTGGGAAATGCCCTGGGGTGAAAAACGATTTGTTGAAAATAATTACAACGAACTGATTTTAAATCTACAGGAAACTGAATCCCCCAAACGAAAGCTGGATCTCCATTTTAAGGTTTACAATGATGGGATCGGGTTTCGATATGAATTTCCGGAACAGGAGGGTTTGAAGGAAGTGATGATTTTGAATGAAAACACGCAGTTTAAGCTCGCAGGCGATCACAAAGTTTGGTGGCAGCCCGGCGACTGGGATATTTACGAACACCTTTACAACACATCTAAATTTTCAGAGATTGATGCTTTGTCGAAAGCCAATCACCCTGACCTGGCGCAAACCTACATTCCAGAGAATGCTGTCAATACCCCGGTAACCATGAAAACGGCCGATGGCCTTTATCTGAGTTTTCATGAAGCCAACCTTACAAACTATGCCGGAATGACCTTGAAGGTGGATACCATAAACCTTTCACTGCAGAGCAATCTTGTAGGGTCGGAGCGGACCGATTATAAAGTGAAACGAAGTCTGCCTTGCAATACGCCGTGGCGAACAATCCAAATTTCGGAAACAGCGGGTGGACTCATTGAATCGGATTTGATCGTCAATTTAAATGAGCCCAATAAACTGGGTGATATCTCCTGGTTCAAACCGATGAAATACATCGGGATCTGGTGGGAGATGCACCTTGGTAAATCCACCTGGGCCTATCAAGGAGGAAAACACGGCGCCACCACCGAGCATGCCAGAGAACTGATCGATTTTGCTGCAGCCAACAACATTGGCGGATTGCTGGTGGAAGGCTGGAACACCGGCTGGGAGCACTGGATCGGTTTTGAGGAGCGGGAAGGTGTGTTTGATTTTGTAACACCTTATCCCGATTATAACCTGGAAGAAGTGGTTGAATATGGCAAAGAAAAGGGTGTGGAGATCATCATGCATCACGAAACTTCAGCAGCGCCAAGAACCTATGATGAACAATTGGATACGGCATTTTCGCTTATGCACAGCCTGGGCATTCATTCCGTAAAAACGGGTTATGTGGGCAAGATCATCCCAAAAGGAGAGTATCACCACGGCCAGTGGATGGTCAATCATTACCGAAAAGTACTGGAAACGGCTGCCAAATACCAGGTAGCAGTCAATGCCCATGAGCCGATCAAAGCGACCGGTATCCGTAGAACCCTGCCCAATGCCATCAGCCGCGAAGGACTGCGTGGACAGGAATTCAATGCATGGGCATCGGATGGCGGTAATCCACCGGAGCATCTTTCCATTGTGGCCTTCACACGCATGCTGGCCGGTCCCATCGATTTCACTCCCGGGATCTTCGATATTAAATTTGACAATTGGAAAAAGAATAACCGGGTGAACACTACGCTGGCGCAGCAACTGGCGCTTTATGTGGTGATCTATTCACCCGTTCAGATGGCTGCCGACCTGATTGAAAATTATGAAGGACAACCCGCTTTCCAGTTTATTCAGGATGTGGGAGTTGATTGGGAACAAAGCAGGGTGCTCAATGGCGAACCCGGCGATTTCGTGACCATTGCCCGGGAGGAACGCAACACCGGCAACTGGTTCGTAGGTGGCATTACCGATGAAAATGAAAGGGACATGGTCATCAATTTTGATTTCCTGGAAGAAGGTAAGGTTTACGAGGCCACCATTTACAGGGATGGTACGGATGCCGACTGGGATAAAAATCCCACCAGTATCGACATCGAAAAGCTGAAAATACAAAAGGGCGAAGAGTATAAACTTTGGTTGGCACCGGGCGGTGGATTTGCAATGAGTTTATTAGCACAATGACTATATTTTTTACTTGCTCATTATCCAAAGTATCCGATCTTTGCCCAAAATTTAACAGGTTTAAATAATGGATAATTTATTTGTGAAAACCCTTCTTTCAGTCATTCATAATTTGGCAACGGTGATCTGGATCGGGGGGATGTTTGTGAATATGCTGGTGTTCATGCCTACTACCAAAAAGGTTTTGGATCCTTCCAATGCCGGTAAACTGATGCAGGCAATAATGAAACGGTTCCGAATTGTAGTTTACACGTCCATTGTAATCTTAGGTGTGACTGGTATACCATTGAAAATTGTCAATCCAAATTATATTTATATTATCAATTTCGAAAATCAGTGGGAGATCATTTCGTTTGTGAAGCACATTTTCTATGGCTTGCTTACCGTTCTGGCCATTTATAATTTTGAGATCGTATCTCCAAAAATAGCCAGGCTGGCAAAAGAAGGTCCTTCACCTAAATTGGCGGCAATTCAAAATCAACTGAAATTCACAGGCATGCTGGCCATGTTTTCTGCCCTGGTTATTTTGGTACTCTCGTCGATGATGCGGTTTTTGTAAAAGGATTTAAACCCATATCAGCTATTCATCATTACCAACTTTTACTTTAATCGATTCGGCAATATCCAGAGCAGTGGAAAGGGTGCTCATGTCTGTAAATAATTCACCCGATTCCCCGGCATAATGGCTGTGCCCGATGGGTTGCATCTCATAAGAGGTAGTCCCTTTCTGCAGGTCGACCCGGGCTTCGTAAACAACAGCTGGTTGTGCCGAAGTCTTATATTCCTCGTTTTCAGGAAATTTTCCATTGGTCCAGTATTCGTTCCAGTCCCATGGCTGATTGATCTCCAGCAAAACATTGAAAACCTTTGGGCCTGCATCATCCAGTTTGGTATGAAGTATAAAATTCTCTTTGGGAGTAGCCCCCGTATAAGCATCAGGAATGGGATTTTCTGGCGTGGGCAGATAAAGACTATCATCAGCCATGATTCCTCGCTGGTGCGACCAGTAGGGCAAAGCGGCCGGACGACGCACCTCACCCTGGGTCCAGCGACCATTGGAAACATTGCCATAGTTGAAAATGCCGGTGGCGATGGATTTGGAAATATACAACGTTTGTAGGTATTGACCGTTTGTATCCTCTACCCAAATAACCATCAGGGGGTGATTGTGAAATTCGCCCCGGGTAAATTCAATGGTGATGGCAGGCCCGGTACCTTTTTCATTGGTTTTCAAAACCTCGGTTTTAGAATCCTTCATCTTTCTTTCCTTCTGAGGGATCAATCGATGATTCAGATCCAGGGGATTTGCCCATGCAAATAAGCCCGCCATGACAATTAGAACGACTATCTCAAATTTTTTCATCATCATTAATTTTAAAATTTAAAACTCGACAATAATACCCAGTGTTGGCAGTACCGTTCCTGATTCATTGGCCAGAGAACGAAGAATATACCGCTGCTGCTCGTAGGGTAAATTGGCAGTTGCCGGATCAATGTTTGGATTTCCATTCTCATCCAAATTGGTCAGGAAGTCTTGTTGCTGAAGTTTGAAATTATATAAATTCTGTACATCGAGATAAACATTCAGCGACCATTTGTTGAAAAAGTATTGTTTATCAACCCTGACGTCCAACTGGTGGAAAACACCAGTCCTTTCTGAATTATAGCGATCATAATCCAAATAAGCGATATTTTGCACATCCCATGCCGGCCTGATGCTCGATTTCATGACATCATAAGGTGTAAAAGGGGCACCACCCACAAATCTCCACTTGGCACCAATATCCCAGTTTCTCTTAAGGGGGCGCAATACCGTAAGGTTCAGAATGTGTTTATTATCCCAGGCTGAGGGAATATAGACCTCGTTTTTGTCCTGGAATTCACTTCTAACGAAGGTGTAAGAGAGAATGATGTTAAATCCGTAAAGATCCTTTTCCCGAGCCAGTACTTCGAATCCATAGGCCCTTCCTTCTGAAGCAGAAATCACCTCCTCATCACCGAATGTTCCAAAATCACCTCCTTTACTGGCCAGGTTGATGCTATCCCGAATGGAAAACGGATAATCCCGGTAATGCTTATAAAAACCTTCAATGGTTATTTTTGAATTTTCATCCGGCAAAAATTCAATGCCTGCCACAATGTGATCGGAGCTGATATATTTTAGCCCATTGTCCTTATTGACCAGTTCGCCGCTGTTACTGCGGAATCCCAGCGCTGTGTAAGGAGGTCGCTGAAAATACCGACCCGTGTTGAAATTCAACGATAATTTCTCGGTCAGGGCATAACTGGCAGAAAATCTGGGTGAAAATTGATCCAACATGTTCGACATGCTGTTGGAATAGTTGTTGGCATCCATGCGAACGCCGAGGCTGAGTGTCAAACGCTCTTTAAACACTTTTTTGCTGACCTGTCCAAAAATATTCCAGCTAAATACATCCAGTTTGGAATTGTAATCAATGGTTTCGGACTCATCGGTGAAGATTTGTTGAAACGTATTGTTTGTGTAGCGGGCGTAGTTAGCGCCTGCACCCATATTTATTTTGTAATCACTGGCAAAAATATTCCTTTCGTAACGGAGCTTGTTTTCTGCCTCTGAAGAAACGTAATCAAAGGTTTTTAGAGAATCAACCTCCACATTGTTGAGATATTTATATGCCCGATTATCGAGGTAATTGCGGCTGAGTACCCAGGTATCAAAACCATTGTCCCGAAAATGTTTGTAAACAGCACCAATGGTATAATTCCACTGTTCATTTACCGGAAGAAAACCCAGAATATAACGCTGAGATTCATCCGGATCTTCGATTCCCGTATTCAAATTAAATTGATCAATGGCGCCCAAACCGATGATTGAAAGTTCATTCTTTTTATCGAATCGAATTTTATATTTTAACTGAATGTCGTTATAGGTCGGTAGAAAAGGTAATCCAATGACATCAAACAGAAAACCCAGGTAGGATCTGCGCACCGAAAGCAACAATCCTGACTTTTCACTGATCGGACCGTTTAATGATAACCCAAGATCGGTTGCACCCAAAGTTGCCCGGAAATTCATTTTGTCTTTGTTGGGTTCAATTTGTTTGAATTCAAAAACAGAACTGAGGGTAGAACCTTTCGATGCAGGGAATGCACCTGAATAGTAATCCACTTCACGGATAAAATCTACATTGATGATACCGACAGGTCCACCTGATGCCCCTTGGGTTGAAAAGTGATTCAGGTTGGGAATTTCCACCCCGTCAAGGTAAAAACTATTTTCACTGGCGCCTCCGCCACGGACAATCACATCATTTCTAAAAGATACACTGGAGGCAACCCCCGGGAGAGATTGAATGACCCGTGAAATATCACGGTTGCCACCGGGATTCTTTTCTATTTCTGAAATATCCAGTGTGCGCAAAGAGAGCGGACTTTCCAGTGGTTTTCGAAAAGGACTGGCTTTCACGACCACTTCCTCTAATTGTATTGTTTTTTCTGTCATTGGAATTTCAATGTAAACAGATTTGGCATTGGTTACGAGGATATCTTCCGATACATAATCTTCATACCCCACTGAAGTTGCTGCCAGGCGAACATATCCAGGTTCAATACCGGTGAAGGTAAAATTACCATCCAGATCAGAAGTAGATCCTATGGTAGTTCCCCAGATAATAATGTTGGTAAAAGGCAGTGGCTCGTTATTTTTCTTGTCGTATACCCTACCCGTAATTTTACCGTTTTGCGCCATAATGGGCAAAATATTAAATAAAATTAACGTTACTATAATGATCTTTACTATTCTCATGGTTTGAAATTTACATAAAGCTTCAAACAAGTTTGGCATTTTTATGTTCAACAATTTTAGTTAAAAGTTAAACAATTTAACAATTATTATAAGAGTTATTGTAATGTGGCATGTTAAATAACGACTTATTGGTCAAAATCAGGCAAACATTATAATGTACAAATTGTTTTAAAATACAACTCAATGAAAACGATAAACATAACAAAGGTACTGATATTTATGTCGGCCATGACATTATATCAAACTGGATGTACTCAGAAAGCAGATCACAAGATGGAATACAACAAGTTAACTTCATTTGAAGAATACGTAATACTGAATAAAGGAACCGAAAGGCCCTACTCTGGGGAGTTTGTGAATCATAAAGCCGATGGTACTTATACTTGTAAGCGATGTGATGCACCGTTATACAAATCGAATGATAAATTCGATTCCAACTGCGGATGGCCCAGTTTTGACGATGAAATTGATGGAGCAGTCAAGCGTGTTCCCGATGCGGATGGAAGACGAACCGAAATTGTTTGCGCCAATTGTGGTGGACATCTGGGCCATGTTTTCGAGGGTGAGGGATTTACCCCGAAGAGTACACGGCATTGTGTGAATTCAGTTTCACTGAATTTTGTTCCTCAGGATAAAACGGCGAAAACGGAAACAGCAAAAGCCATCTTTGCAGGAGGCTGTTTCTGGGGCGTTGAATATTTCATGGAAAAGCAGCCCGGTGTCAAATCTGTCGTTTCAGGTTATACCGGAGGCAAAACAAAAGATCCAACCTACGAAGAAGTTTGCTCTGGCACATCCGGTCATATTGAAGCTGTTGAAATTGAATATGATCCTGCCAAAACGACTTATGAAGAATTGGCCAAATTGTTTTTTGAAATTCATGATCCGACGCAGGTCAATCGTCAGGGACCTGACATCGGTGAGCAATACCGTTCTGAGGTTTTTTATCTCAATGAGGAACAGAAAGCCATTGCTGAGAAATTGATTGCCCAACTCGAAAGCAAGGGATATAAGATTGCTACCAAAGTTACTGAAGCGACTACTTTTTATCCAGCAGAAAACTATCACCAGGATTACTATGAGCGAAAAGGTTCGTTACCATACTGTCATGGATATACAAAACGATTTTAGAACCAAATTAAAACCAGATTATGATACCACACTTTAAGGGAAATGTCCCGTTTATTGATTCGATAAAAATGCAGGAGGTCGACCGTGCCTTAAAAGAAACTTACAGAATTGATCAGTCATCCCTCATTGAAAATGCAGGGTTGAATGCAGCATTGCTGGCAAGAAATATGCTTGCTGATCTGACCAATGGGGGACAGAAAGTGCTGGTTGTTGCCGGAAATGGTAACAATGGAGCATGCGCCCTCGTATCGGCCAGAAGAATAATGGCCTGGGGTTTTGAGGTGTCGCTGATGCTTGTCGGAGCAAAAAGCAAAATGAAAAAAGAGACCAAATCTCAACTGCATTTTTTAGAAAAGGTCGGTGTTCCTGTCCGTAAATCAGTTTCAGATATAGATCTGATTATAGATGGTATTTTTGGATATGGTCTGGAAGAAGAACCTGACAAAAGCTCAGCCAAAATCATCCGGGAAGTTAACGACAGCGGGATCCCTGTATTATCCATTGATGCTCCGTCGGGGCTTAATTTAACCACCGGAAAACCAGCTAACCCTACTATAAAAGCAACAGCCACCATGGCCCTGGCCCTTCCCAAGACCGGATTGTTTAAGATGGCAGCTTCCAAACATGTTGGGGCCCTGTACCTGGCAGATGTCAGCATTCCGGCCATGGTCCTTGAATCACAGGGTATCAGGACCAATGGATTATCCAAAGCTTTTCATGAAAGTACACTGGTTAAAATTAACAAAGTGGTGGTTTTTAGTTCCTGATGCAAAAATTGGACTCTTTGATTTTGCAGCAGTAAAACTGCTCTGCAAATTATCTTATTCAAATTTAGCTGATTTACCTACTTTTGCACTTGAAAAGTATAATTTTCAATGTTGTGCAAAAAACGGATTACGAAAAACTTTTCGATTCATTTAATCATCTCAATGTATTGATCATCGGGGATGTGATGGTAGATTCCTATATCTGGGGTCAGGTAAATCGCATTTCCCCGGAAGCTCCGGTGCCTATCGTGGCAGTAAAAAAGCGCGAAAACAGACTGGGGGGTGCGGCCAATGTTGCGCTTAATATCAAATCGCTGGGTGCTAATCCGGTACTTTGCTCCGTTGTTGGGAATGATCCTAAAGGGAAAGAGATTATTGAATTGTTGCAAACAGAGGGAATGGAAACTGCTGGTATTGTTGAAAGTAACCAACGCATCACCACCACCAAATTCAGGGTCATCGGTAATAAAATGCAGTTATTGCGGGTGGATGAGGAAGATGAGCATGAACTCTCATCAATGGATCAGGAAACCCTGCTTCAACGTTTTGATAAACTATTGAAGGAATTGAAGATCGAGGTCATTATTTTTCAGGATTATGATAAAGGTGTGATCAATGCGGATGTTATAAATCATGTAGTTGCGAATGCCAGGCAGTTGAATATACCAGTTGCGGTGGATCCCAAAAAAAATAATTTTCTTGATTACAAGGGGGTTACCTTGTTTAAACCCAATCTGAAAGAATTGTCAGAAGGATTAAACACAACGATAGATCCTGAGAAGGTCATTGATTTGAAAGCGGCCGCTGCAGAGCTCAGGAAAAAACTGAATATGGAATTCATATTGATCACCCTTTCTGAACATGGCATTTACGTTGATCTGAAAAATGAGAATGAAAACCAATACCATATTTTGCCCTCCAATGTACGTGCAGTGTCTGATGTTTCAGGAGCCGGTGATACAGTGATCAGTGTTGCCTCTGTCTGTCTTGCCCTGCGGACCGGTGCTGAAGATTTAGCCTTTATCGCTAACCTGGCAGGGGGTCAGGTATGTGAAAAAGTCGGTGTGGTTCCTGTGGATAAAGCCCGTCTGTTGAATGAGATACTCAGGTTAAAGTGTTAATTCATACTTTTTCTTGATAAAAATATATTTAAATTTGCCTGAAAATAAATCATTGCATAACCCGTTAGTATTGATCAAAATAGATAAGTCCTTGAAATTTCGTCATTCTGTCATAACTGCCTTCATCCTGTTGCTGTTTTCTGTCAATCTTTTTGGTCAAGCCCGAAAAGTTGAGAACATGCCCACGTATGATTTTTCAAGGTATCATTTTGGATTTATCCTGGCTGTAAACCAAATGCATTTTTCAATTCGTCCAACTGAAGGACTTTATTACAAAACCTTTGATGCCGTTCAGGCCAACGAGATCAATGCAGATTCGGCCATGATCTACAGCATCGAACACCAACCCTCTTTTGGATTTACTGTTGGGATTGTGGGTAATTTGCGATTGGGTAATTATTTCGATTTAAGGCTCATTCCGTCACTCTCTTTTGGGGAACGCAATCTGAATTACCGTTTCCTTAAATATCGTGATGGAAATACTGAAATTGTCGAGATCACCAAAAACATTCCTTCAACCTATATTGAAACGCCGCTACACTTAAAATACAAATCGAAAAGACTGAATAATTTCAGGGCTTATGTATTAACAGGTCCCAATTTACGAATAGACCTTGCATCAGAAGCGAAAAAGCGCCAGGATGCTGCCGAAGTGCAGGTGAAACTTAATCAACTGGATGCCGCATGGGAATTGGGCGTGGGATTCGATTTTTATTTTGAATGGTTCAAATTTGGAACAGATATTAAAATGTCATATGGAATGTTTGATGTTTTAAAACGGGAAAACAATATTTATACCCTGGGAATTGATCAGTTACGGTCGAAAATGTTCCAGGTCTCATTCACATTTGAATAATACAATCCTTCAAAATGGTTGCAAAACGCACACAGGAGCTTTTTGAATCACTGGTAAGTAAAGCCACCCTCAAGCAAAAAGTATATAAAAATACACTGACCACCCTCAACATGCTTAAAAAGGGAATGGTTCACCTCACCCAAAAGTATGAAGAGATCGATTCAAAAGAAGCGCAAAAACTACCATTTACATTCAAGGACCGCAGTGAGTTTGAAGCGGAATTGAAATTTGCCGGTGATACCCTGGTTTTTATGATGCACACCAATGTGTTCGAGTTTCCACGCGATCATACGGTCATGAAGACTCCTTATATACAGGATGATATCAACAGATCATACTGTGGTGTGATCAATATTTTCAACTTCCTGAGTGATTCTTTCAAATACCAGCGAATGAATGATATTGGGTATCTGATCGGACGTATTTTTATCAATAAGGATAACCATTATTTTGTTGAAGGAAAAAGAGAGTTGGGATTCCTTTATTCAAATTTCGGGACCTCCAAAGTCAATGAAGAGAACATCAATGAAATCCTGGAGTCTGCCATTTATTATACCATTAATTTTGATCTGTTGGTTCCTCCCTATGACAATATCAAAGAGGTTTCTGTTCAGGAATTCATCACAGCCCTTGATAGCATGCAAATCAAAACCGGCAAGCGATTGGGTTTTCGCTTCCAGGCCGATTATGACAATGGGAAGTAAAAATTGAACCCGGCTTTCCAGAAATCAAAATTTTTCAAAATTTTTGCATTTTTCAAAAATAATATTACTTTTGCACTCCCAAATTCGATATATCGTTCTTTGGATATACTATAATGGTCCGTTCGTCTAGGGGTTAGGACGCCAGGTTTTCATCCTGGTAACAGGGGTTCGATTCCCCTACGGACTACAAAAGGCCGCTGATTTTCAGCGGCCTTTTTGTTTGTTTTCAGATCCTGGTGATCATCGGTTTGTTTGCGGACTTCTATCCATCGTTGCGACCATTTTTTCGGCCCGACATTTAATTTTGAAAAATTCTCTACCTTTATCCATCATTTTATAAGGGTTTTCAATTCGGTTGTGATATGATCAAATTATTAATTGCCGATGATCATAAGATATTTATTGATGGTATTATCAATGCCCTCAGTGAAGCAGAAGATATCGATATTGTAGCCACTGCCACCAATGGAGTGAGTGTTTTGGACATTCTGCAGCATAAACAGGTGGATGTGGTATTGATGGATATCAGTATGCCGGTGATGCATGGAATTGAATGTTCGAAAAAGATCCGTGACCTCTATCCCGATAAGCGTGTAATCATTTTATCTCAATTCTGCGATGAAAGGCTGATAAAACGATTGATGAAATTTAATATTTACGGATACCTGGTCAAAAACTCTGAAAAAGAGGATATCATTGAAGCCATCAGGAAGGTTTATCAAGGAGAACGTGTATTTACCGATGGTGACTTCGCTGGTGAACAGGACTTATCACGTGAATTTCCCAAATACAATGCGTATAACTATTCACTTTCCAAAAGAGAAAAGCAAGTTCTGGAACTTATCTGCAACGGTGAAAAAAATGATGTTATCGCCGAAAAACTGAATATCAGTAATCATACAGTTGAAACCTACCGGTCGCGCCTGATGGTTAAATCAGGCATGCGAAATACAGCTGAATTGGTTAAATGGGCCTTTGAGAATGATCTGGTGTATTGACCATTCTCAGAGTGCATGGTAAAAATTCTTTACGAAAAAAGACATTTTGTTCGAAAAAAATTCTATTTGTAGCAACTTCTTGCTACAATCAATTCTGAGCACTGTGTATTTTTGAGGTATCTTTTAAATAAATTGTTGAAACCTTAAAAACAAATTGCTTTATGATGGACAATTACAAACCTTATGCTTACCTCTACAAACATGTATCTGAACCCGCATGGCTCAAATCATGTTTTGTGGTAATGATCCCAGCCGGTGAAAAACTGGTATTGCGAACCGGTGATCCCTCATTGATTGGGGACAAAGTGCTTATTCGTTATTCTATTGCTGAGGACTCCAGCCAAACCCAAAGAAGACAGGAGTATTGTGAAAACCAGTTTAGCTGGAATGGGAATGATTACGAAGTAGAAGTGGTTGTTGGAGATGGCAATTCACCCGGCAGTGGTCGAACCACCATCAAATCTCAGGATGCTGAATTGGACTAATTGACTTTTAATTGTGTATTTTTAAGGTGGTGAAAGCCAACTTTCATGATAGTTGATATTTTAAATTAGAGTTTGTGACTAAATTATTCAAGGGGTTTTGCTTCCTTATTTGTATGATAAACTTCCCGATCCTTTTGGCTGTTCAAAAGGATAGAGGGGAGTTTGTTGTCCAAAATATCCGGGATACCAGCGATGTTAATAATCTTATTAGCATGGTGGAAATAATAAAGGATTCTGAGCCCAGACGTGCTTTGCAGGTTTTAGAGGGCGTGTATGATCGTGCCGGGAATTTAGAATATACTGCAGGACAGGCACAAATTAAATATATGATCAGTGCCATTTATAAAAATCTCAATATACTGGATTCAGCGCTGATTGAAAACCAGATGGCCCAAAGTTTATATACCATACTGGACAATAAGTCCGGAATCGCTAATTGTTTAAATCTACAGGGAAGTTTATTGAAACGCGATGGAAATTATTATTCAGCTCTTGATAAACATCGGGAGAGCCTCACTTATTTCATGCATGTATATGATACCATGGGTTTGATCAAATCTTATAACTATATTGGTCTTATCCAAAAAAATCTCTCCAATTTCGATAGTGCCGCCATTTATTTTATGAAGGTGATCACGTTTTCGGAGAAGATCGGTTTTCGGGATGGTCATGTTGCTGGTTTGATCAACTTAAGTGAAGTTTTAAGTAAGTTGAATCAGTTTACCGATGCCAGAATGCACCTCGAAAAATGTATACAACTCCAGTCGGAAGGTGAAAACATGCTCAGCCTGGCCATTTCTTACAGCAAGCTGGCCGGTATTTATTACATGGAGAAAAATTATACTACAGCGATTCAATTTTATATTAAATCGGATTCCATTTATCAAAAAATTGAGAACCGGGAAGGAATGGCCAATGTGTCCCTGAACCTGGCATCCAGTTATTATGAGTTGGGAAATATCAATAAAGCGCGACAATATTATCAGTTGGGTTATAAGCAGTTTAAGGAAAACAGTGATAAAGCTGGAATTTTGAATGTATATATGAATCTTGCTGTATTAAACGAAGAAAGCGGTCGATTTTCAGAGGCCATCCTCTATTACGATTCGAGTTTGAACCTGGCTAAACGATTGAATGCAAGGGATGAATTACTTGAAATATATTTCAATACACACCTGTGTTATAAAAAGCTGGGACAAACGGATAAATCTCTCACTTTTTTAACACAGTATATCAATTTAAATGATTCAATATATACCCTCGAAAAAGCAAGACTGATCAATGACCTTGGGTTAAAATATGAGACTGAGAAAAAAGAAGCCCAGATTTTGACTTTAAACAATGAAAATCTGCGAAAAGATCTGGAGCTCCACAAAGCATTAAACCGAAAGAACGGGTATCTCGCAGCAGGAGGCTTTCTTTTGATGCTTACCATTTTTACGTTCATTTATTTCCGGCTCAGGATTCGGAAAAATCGTTTACTAAACGAACAAAAGCTCTTAAATGCAAAAGAAGAACAAAAATTATCCTCAGCCAAAGCATTGTTGGAAGGGCAGGAGCAGGAGCGGATACGGGTATCCCGGGAGTTGCATGATGGGATAGGTTTGCTTTTGTCAACCTCTAATCTTCATCTGAAAAAAGCCATCGACAATGGTCTTGATGACCATGATGTGCTCAATCAGGCCAAAGACCTTGTGAACCGCGCCAATGAAGATGTCCGGCGCATATCACGCGGGCTGTTTCCTCCCGTTCTGCAGGTTAATGGGCTCCATGATGGCATTGAGGATTTGCTGGCTGAAGTTGATAAGATCCCCGACAAGTATGGATCCTTCTTCATAAAGGGTGAACCCATCAGGCTGTCTGAAACACGTGAGATCATGGTATACAGGATCATGCAGGAACTGATCAATAATTTTCTCAAGCACTCCAGGGGAGATACTATAGATGTCGAAATGGAATATACTGCCTCTAATCTGATCATCCATTATTTGGAAAACGGCACCGGTTTTAATTTTGACTCTCATATAGCAGGTAAATCTGTTGGACTCAAAAGCATCCAATCACGGATCACATTCCTGAATGCCTCTTTTGATTTCATCTCTGAGAAATCAGAAACAAGGATCAAGATTGAGGTACCACTGCGGGGAAAATAGAATATATTTTAAAATTAATTTGCCTTTTGCATAAAAAAACCGGGAAGGTTTACCCTTCCCGGTTCTGATTAAGGCTTGCAGATTTCCGGATCTACAATAGAGAGTGAAGATGCCTTCAACATAATTGATTTTACCTAAATTCCTTCAATTTTGTAAAAGTATAGCCATTAAAAATATTTCGTGTAGCAAGAAGTTGCTACAAATAGGATTTTTTATTAACAATTTGCACTTTTTTGACTATTTTTTCACTTAAGAATCTCTATTTTTTATAGAAATTCAGATTTTGAGTTCTTTTTCTAAATTCAAAATTTTGTGATAAATAATGTGAAAATCAAGAGGATTCAAAATTTCTAACGGAAGAATATATAATCATCAGAGCAGAAATGTTTATTTCAAGTTTCAATAAGGAGCCTTTCAGGAGTATTTGTGGCAGCAAGTGGAGCTAATTTCACAAAATAAACGACTAATCTTTCAGGCATCGCACACTGCGACCTCCTGTTTTTTCATAATTCCAGCGATGAATGGTTTCTTTTGAATAATGCAGTCCGCGGCGCCATGCCTCATTCGCTCCATCCTCAGAAGAACTCCAAAAATAAGCTCCTTCTGTAAGCCTGAAATAGGCTCCCGTATATTCCCGATATCCTGCAGGAATGGCTGTGAATCCGAAGTCATTGGTTCCATTTCCACCATCTTTCCAACCGGATTGACTTTTGAGTGATTGGCCTGCATCGAATCCCCGCCATCCGGCCAAATCCCATTCCGGATCCCCGGGGCCATACTGAGTGTCAATATATCCTTCCAGAATTTTCCATTCAGCATCGGTAGGGATGTGCCAGCCTTCTGGACAAATGCCCTGAATGCCTTCGCCGGTGCCATAATCCATCAATTCATCCCATTGGTACAGACCTCCAAATTCATGACAATTTTCTTCCATATCCCGATAACAATATTTTTCAATGGTATCATTGTTTGTTGAAGACGTAAGGCTGTCGATTCGATAACCGGCATTCAGATTTTCAGCCATCCAGCATTGATCGCCGATTTTAACGGTCCGGTAACATGATTCGTCACGATTATCCTTGAACGTTTCTCCACAGGAAAATATGGTATCACTGGCCGGGACAAACGAAACCTTGCCCAGATTATTCAATAAAAGCGGGTTTTTATCACGGTTATCAATTTGTCCATCAAAATTTAGATCAGCCGGGTGATACAGGGTTTTCCCGGCCAATGTTTTCCAGGCATCCTGATCAGATGAGGTAATTGAGTCGTTCAAATTGATATCTCCTGCCACCATACCCCATTGACCCGGGCTTAATTCTTTCATTGCTAAATCCTCTCCATAAGCTTTTGAAGCATCCGTCCGGAAATCATAATGAAAGGTGCCGGCTGCCTCAATAATTGGTTGAGCCGACTTAATATCCAGATGATTTCGGTGACGCACCACCATAAATAAACTATCGCTGAAATCATGAATAAAAAGAGGAATGGATTGACCGTCAGTTTCGACAATGGTGCCATCCGGTTTCAGGAAAAGTGCTTTTCTGAAAAAATGTCCGCATTCGCAGGAAGATTCTGGAGAGGCAGCATCAAACAAATCAACCAATAACCAATCGGTAATGTTTTCTCCAATGTCAGGTTGCAGTGAGTCATGGCCTTCATATTGCCAGGGAAATTGATTGAATGGTTGTAACTGTGGCAGAATTTCTTTCATGCGGAGGTCATTGCACATGTTGTCATTCTTAAAAGCTCCCTCAAGCCAAACCCTGGCATCAAGTGCCCAGGTTGGCCCTATCTTCGATCCGCTTTCAAAGGCACCCATATCAATGGTATCATTCATGATCCGGTTCCTTCCGGCCAGATCGGTTTCATTGATGAATAGGTTCAGGGAAGGATCACCTGCATTGATACAGGGACTGCCCTGATCAAGATCGACCGGATATAAACCCGCTGCAATGAAATGAGGATCGAGGTCTATATTATTTGTTCCGGGTCCTACCCATCCTCCAAAAACATTGGTATAATTAAGTTCGAACCCTCCTGCAGGATCATCGATTTGGTCGGGCAGGTTGTTCCTGATGATCGAAGAGTTGAATTCTACCGTTTCATTAAAGGGGTTTTGAAGAAAAGCAATCCCACCTCCTGCACTATCAGCAGTATTTCCGGTAATGGTCGACATGTAGATGTTCAGGTCGCCATCAACCACATCAAGATAAAAGCCTCCACCGTATTGACCAGCCCCATTATTTGCTACCAAAAGATTGCGTAATTGGATGCCATGCAAAAAATTAACCTTCTCAATGAATATTCCACCACCATGCTCATCCGCATTGTTGCCTGAAATTTCACTGTTGCTGATGTCGGTGGCGCCATCGGTAAGATAAATGCCGCCTCCGTTCTGAAGAGCATAATTATTGCGAATTACACATGCTTCAATATTTTGAATTGCATAGTCTGTCCGGAAATAAATTCCACCACCCAGGTTAGCACTGTTATTTTCAATCCGGCATTGTTCAATGGAACATGCAGCATAAGCATGAATACCGCCCCCGAAATCAGCAGGACCATTTTGTGTGATCAACAAGTCCGAGAAACGGGCAAACCCATCCACCGAACTATTGAATATGCCACCACCCGCGTTATTTTTTATAGTCCCCTGACCGATCTCCTGGGTGCCACCACTGTCGTATTCAAGGTCCAAACCCCTGGCCCCATTGTTGCGGATATTGAAGCCAGTCAAAAAGAATTCCATGTTGCAACAATTTCCTGACATTTTTATACCCGTGCTGGTGTTGTCCTGAACATCGATATGATTCATGTACGCAGAAGAATGCTGAATCAATATTCCTATGCCATTATTTCGGACAGAACTGTTTGTAATTGTTACACTCCCAGTGTAGAAAGTTAATAAACCGGTTTCGGCATTATCAATGATGCAATGATCCAGAACAGAATGATTATACTCCCAAAGTCCGACAATTTGCAGTCCGGACCACCATCCGGTGGTGGAGGTAAAATGAATGCTATCACTGGTTATCCCTTCAGCCATTAGGGTTCCATTTATAAGAAATTCAACAGATGGATTGAAAATGATTTCACAACCTTCTTCAATAACAAGGGTTTGTCCATAATCAAGGGTGATTGTATTTTCTATCAGGTAGGGATTACCTGATTTATTCCATGTCCCGCTTACCATTCCACCGGTTATCTGGGTTTGAGAGAAAAGAGATAAACCAAAGATCAACAAGCAGGAAAGGAGGTAAATTTTTTTCATTTGATAACGTAGTTGGCAGACCAAAGGTAGATAATTATTTTAAAATCGTTCAAAAAGCAACAAATGCCGGAATTGAAAATTGACAGTAACTCAATGCATATATTTATTAATTTTAACCCCTCAATCAACGAGTTCATGAAGCGCTACAGGCATCTTTACATACCCTTGTTTTCAATAATTATCCTTTTGGTAATGGGTGGATGGGGACAATCCGGGCATTATAAAATCAATAATAATGCTGCTTTGTCCTATAATCAAGAGATGACTCAATTTTATCAATGGAGCAGCATCCTTGCTGATCATGCATCCGACGCAGACATGCGCAAAGCATGGGACCCAACGGAGGCACCGAAACATTATATCGATATTGATAATTATCCTGAATTTTTGAATACCGGAACCATCCCTCAAACCCTTGAGGAAGCCATCTCAATTCATGGTGCCGGTTTTGTTTATGACCAGGGTATTTTACCATGGGCAACCCTGGCAACATTTGACAGCCTTCAGAGTTGTTTTGAAAACAACGATTGGGACGGCGCTGTGTTATTTGCTGCCGACCTGGGCCATTATGTGGCCGATGGACACATGCCGCTGCACATCACCCGAAACTATAATGGACAGTATTCGGGAAATCAGGGGATCCACAGCCGTTATGAAATCGACATGATTGATGCTTTTTACAGTCAGATTTCTTATGAAGGAAATCCGATTGATGTGATTGATGATGTCAATCAATATGTATTTGATTACCTGTATAGTAATTATTCCTATGTGGATTCAGTATTGGCCGCCGATGATTATGCAACTTCTTTGACGGGAAGTACTTCTTCCAGTGCTTATTACAATGCCTTGTGGGAGCAATCAGAAGCGTTTACCGTTGGCCTTTTTCAAAATGCTTCCCACACACTGGCCGAATTAATGTATACTGCATGGGTCAATGCTGGTTCACCAATCATCGCTGACATATTTAATCCGGATTGGTTAAACCATAAATTGTTTATACAATCCTTCCCCAATCCAACTTCCGGGATTTTTCAAATTGGTTTTTCGATACCGCAATCCTCAAAGGTCACCCTGGAGTTATGGAATGTTTCGGGTCAGAAAACACGGATACTGGTGGAAGAAGATATGAACCAGGGAAGTCATCAAATGACTTATCGTAATGATTCTCTTCCGGATGGGCTGTATTTCTTGTATATCAAAACTGAAAATGAAGAAATGATTCGAAAAATTATAATTGCCCGTTGATCATTTTCTATTTGATTTCCTCATGAACTACATATAATAACGATTGTATTCAGGTGGTTTTCTGTGAAAATCCCAAATATTGCTAGATTTCACTTCAATTCCGACTCCTATACTTCAAGGTCTTTGTCTTATTTAGAAGGGATTCTATTTTGTTGAATATATCAGATTATTTCCTGAACAATATCCTTGAAAGCTTGTTTGATTGATGCATGGATAAATTGAGATATATAATTGCCTTGATATTTGGTCTAATGCTTTTAAATATTAGTTTGAAGGCTTCTGACCCCGTCGTTGCAGTTCCCTCAGAGAAGGGAAAAATTGAAGGTGAAGTTGTGGATGGAAATGAAAAAGTCCCGGTGGAGTATGCCAACATCCTGGTTATGAATCCAGGAGATTCCTCTATGGTGACCGGTGGACTTACAGATCTGGATGGTCGTTTTCAAATTAAAGATATACCCCTGGGTGACTACTATGTGGTTGTTAATTTTATCGGTTATGAAAAAAGGATGATTGATAATGTGAAGGTTACCAAAAAAAATCAACACATTGACCTGGGGAAAATTGATTTGAATATGACGGCTGTTCAGTTAAAGGCTGCTGAAATTACAGCTGAGAGAATGGCTGTTGAATATCACCTTGACAGAAAAGTGGTTAATGTGGCCCAGGATCTGGATGCAGCGGGTAATTCTGCGGTTGAAGTTCTTGAAAAAGTTCCGTCTATCCGGGTTGACATCAGCGGGGAAGTGTCCTTACGCGGAAGCTCAAATTTTACTGTGCTCATCGATGGAAAGCCCAGTGTTTTGCAGGGAAGCGAAGCCTTGCAACAAATACCGTCCAGCACCATCGAAAATATTGAAATTATCACCAATCCCTCTGTTAAATATGATCCGGATGGTACTGCCGGGATCATCAATATCAAACTCAAGAAGAATCGAATCGATGGTCTGGGTGGTGTTGTAAATGCCACGGTTGGAACTGGTGATAAATATGCCTCCGACCTTTATTTGAACTATAAAACCGGTAAGTTTAACATTTTTGGTGGTATTGACTGGAATGACCGGAAATTTTATAATGAGAGTACTGAAAATCGTGAAACCATCAACAACGACACCTCATTTTTTCAGAACTCCTTCGGAGAGGGTGCCTGGTTGCGGAATGGTTTGCGCTTAAAAGGAGGTTTGGATTTTACTCCGAATGATAATACAACCTGGTCGGTAGGAGGAGAATATGGTGATTTTGGATTTGGAATGGATAATTATCAGCATGTGAAGCAATTCAGTCAACCTGCATCATCAACTCGTTATTATATTAATGATGATCAGCGCCGCTGGAAACGTAATTTTTATAGCCTTAATGGAAGTTTTAAAAAGGAATTTGCGGGAGAAAACCATGAATTGACTTTGTACGGTTTTTATAGCAACAGGGATGGTTCTGAAAAACAAGACAAGATAGAGTATGATACTGATGCCAATTGGAACTCTATTGACTCGGATCCATTTCTGTTGAGAACCGATGAATCGGGTCCCTCATACAATATCCGCACAGAAATGGATTATACCCGACCTGTAGGTGAGGAAGGGAAGATGGAATTTGGGTATCATTATCGAAGGGGCATTGACAATGAAGATTATACACTTCAAACATTTGATTATGATGCCTCGGCATGGATCACGGATGATGATTTTACTAAAAATACTTTTTTTGAAAGAGATATACATGCAGTTTATAGTACTTATAGCAATAGCTATAAATCCTTCGAATACCAGCTTGGCTTGAGGGGAGAGTATACCTATCGCAATATCGAAGTATCCAACACCGGAGAATCTTCACTGATCGACCGATTTGATTACTTTCCATCGCTGCATGTTTCCAATCGATTTAATGATAATAATCAGGTAATGGCAAGTTACAGCAGAAGGATTGACCGACCCAGGGGCTGGTATCTTGAACCTTATGAGTCGTTTGTTGATGAAAATACCCGCCGGTTGGGAAATCCGGCCTTACTTCCTGAATATACCGATTCATATGAACTGGGTTACTTACGAACTCTGTCGGCAGGTAATGTCTCGGTAGATGTGTATTACCGGAAAACCGATAACAAGATCACAAATATTAGTTATGTTGATCAGGAAACAGGTATCCTCTACTATCAGTTCCAGAATCTGAACAGTGACCAGGCGCTCGGTATTGAAGGGGCGTTTATTTATGATCTGACCAAATGGTTTAACCTGAACCTTTCAGGAACATTTTACAATTATAAACTGGACGACAAAACTTCTGAGTCGGGTGGAACCAAAACCAGTAATAATTGGGACTCCCGCTTAATAGGTTCATTTAAACTTCCAACCAACACCCGTTTTCAAGTCAATCTTTCCTATGAAAGTCCCACTGTTGAAGCTCAGGGAAGAGAGGAGGAAAGTTATTATGCGGATGTTACTGTTCGACAGGACTTTTTTGAGAAAAAATTCAATGTTACCCTGAAAGTTGGCGATGTCTTTGCCACCCGTACGGCAAGATCTTACAGGAATGGTCCAGATTTTTATATTTCGCAAACCCGAATTCCAGAATCCCGTGTTGTAACGCTTACACTCAGCTACCGGCTCAATAATTTCAAGGAGCGTCAGGATCGTCGTTCTGAAATGGGCGGGGATATGTAATTATTGCATCCTCTGATATCCTCAGATGTTGTTTTCAATTCAATTGGTTACCGGAGGTATCCGGATTATTTTTTTCTAACATATCTGTTACTTCCTGGTGATTTTTCCTAATCTTCTGTTCGAATTCTCTTTCTCTGATCTTGCCATATAGCCACATTTTTATTTATCCCCATCCTGATTTTTCTATTTCCTTTTTCATTTCAATTTCTTTTAAGCCTCCGTTTTCATAAATCACCTGCTCTCCGATATCAATGAAAACTTCGATTTCGGATAGTGGCCTGATTGTAGGAGCTCATACTTAAGAGTCTGAAAAACAGACTCTTGTTAGATATAAAATAGTTTGGTACGCTTTTATATATAGCGTGTCCCCGGTAAGGAAAACTATTCAAATCAGTAAGGTAACATGAGTTTAAAAAATGAAGAACTGTCAAAAAGAGAATTTGAAGAATCAAAAGAGAGCTTTTCCAAAAGCCTTTTTTACATTCAGTTGATCAGTTTGATCCTCGCAATTTTAAGTTTCTTTCTAATTAATTGAAGTATAAACTAAAAACCTGAACAAGTGATTACATCGTTAGACTTTCAAAATTTGACCGAAGACTTAAAAAGTTATGTTCTACTCAATAACGGTCAACACGTAGCAGAAAGAAGTTATGGAATTTATAGCATCCAACTTTATGTGGTTTATGGTTTTTTCGTTGAAGTATACTATTTGCCCGGTTCGGATGAAATTGATCAGATAGTGGCTGTGCACTCAGATGAGGTTCTGAATTTATACCTCGAAAATATTAGCATCACAGACGCATACATGTAAAAGGTAAGTGGAAAAAATGGTAAGGTAACTACGACAAAAGATTTAAAAACTTCTTCTTTTTCATAATTCTCTTTATAATACCTCCTTGAGTACTTCAAGGGGGTATTTAATATTTCCGAAAGGCATAGACACCTGCACGCCGGCAATCTCAGACTTAAGCTCCCGAATCGTTTCCCGGGCAATTTCAAGACCAATTTCTCGCGCTTCCTCTTTCGATTTTGTGGTGTACATCCTTTTCATAATTCGATCAGGAACGGAAGCACCCGGGACCTCGTTGTTCATAAACTCAGCATTTCGAACGCTTACCAGTGGCCATACTCCTGCAATAATGGGTATGTTGAGATGTTCGATCCGTTTTTTAAATTGGAAAAAAAGTTCGTTGTCGAATACAGGTTGTGTGATGGCATATTCAGCTCCTGCTTTGACCTTCCATTCGAATCGACGGATTTCGTAATCCAGGTCAATTGCTCCCGGATTTACACCGACTCCAATAAAAAAACCGGTTGGATGTGAAATGGTATTGCCACCAAGATCGACACCCGAATTCAGGTAGTTTACCACATTGGTCAAACCGATGGAATCCACATCAAAAACCGCCGTGGCATCGGGATAGGTCCCCATTTTGGGAGGATCCCCGGTTACCAGCAAAATGTTTTTAATGCCAGCAGCATAGGCACCCAGTAAATCACCTACCATACCAAGGAGGTTTCTGTCGCGGCAGGCATAATGCAGGATCACTTCCAAATCGGCCTGCTGCTGAATCATCAAAGAAAGGTAGCTGGCACCCATCCTCGATAGTGCACGTGGCCCATCAGGAATGTTAATGGCATTCACGCCTGCAATTTTCATTTCTATGGCCTGCTCCACAGGAAGGTCTGCATTGGCACCACGAGGAGGCACAATCTCAACAGAAGTCACAAATTCCTTATTGCAGATTTTTTCCGCAAAGGAAGATTTCTGACAGGTGGGAATGGCTGGTGTTCGCATCTCTTCTTCGACCACCTTTAATTCTTTAATGATTCTCTGGCGTGGCTGAATCGACTGGATCGATTTGCGCATTTCTTTAATGAAGGAAGGGTTGGTTCCACAGCATCCACCGATAACTGAGGCTCCAGCCTGAATAAATCGGCGGGTATATTCTGCAAAATAATCGGCACTGGCCAGGTAAATATTCCGACCATCAACATCTACCGGAGTCCCGGCATTGGGCATGATGCTGATTGGAATACCGACCACATCGGCCATTTGTTCAAGGGCATCAAGCATGGGTTTAGGCCCTACGCTGCAATTGATCCCAACAATATCAGCTCCCCATTCCTGGATACGGGAGGCAAAAAATCCAGGTTTCGTTCCGAATAGGGAGTTCCCATCATTGCCAATGGTCATCTGTGCGATAACAGGTATGTCAAAATGATCTTTAACGGCTTTGATGGCCTGTTGGATAAGGTGAAGATCGGAGAAGGTTTCGAGGATGATCAGGTCTACACCCCCGTCAATAAGAGCGCTGGCTTGTTCGTGAAAAATTGATCTGGCTTCTTCCTCCGATAGGGGACCCCATGGTTCCAAACGTTCTTTTAAAGGACCAATCGATCCGGCAACATAAATATCCTCACCGGCTACTTCTCTGGCAATAGTGGCACCTTTAAAATTAATGTCATAAACTTTATCTTCCAGACCGAATTTCTGAAGTTTAGGACGATTGGCCCCAAAGGTATTGGTCTCGATCACATCAGCTCCAGCCTCCACATATGCTTTGTGCAATTCCTGAATAAGCTTGGGACGGGTAAGATTCAATTCATCATAACAACTATTGATGAATATACCTTTATTATATAGTTCGGTTCCGATAGCCCCATCAAAGAGCACCAGATTGTCTTTGATAAAATCAATAAAAGGAATGCGCATTTTTCCTGAATTTCAAATTTCGTTCATTCAATTATTTGTAGTTAAGATTGGCATTAAGCCAGGTTTCGATTTGTGCTTCCGAAACGTTTTTTCGATTGGCATAGTCTTTTACCTGATCCCTGCCGATTTTACCCAGATTGAAATATTGTGACATAGGATGTGCAAAATAATAGCCACTCACTGAGGCTGCAGGGTACATGGCAAAATTTTCCGTGAGTTTGATTCCTGATTTTTCTTCAGCATTCAACAGATCAAATAATACGCCTTTCTCCGAATGTTCTGGACAGGCAGGGTATCCCGGTGCTGGACGGATGCCTTGATATTCTTCACGGAGCATCGATTCAAGATCCAGGTTCTCATTTTTTGCATACCCCCAGTATTCCTTTCGAACCTTTTCATGAATGAGTTCTGCGAAAGCTTCGGCAAGCCGGTCGGCCAGCACTTTCATCATAATGCTGTTGTAATCATCCAGATCCTTTTCAAACAGTTCGGTCCATTTCTCCAGACCAATCCCAGCAGTTACCGCAAAACCACCAAAATAATCAGGTAATCCTGAATCTTTGGGCGCAATAAAATCCGCCAGGGAAAGATTGGGAATTCCAGGCTTCTTTTCCTGCTGATTGCGCAAAAAACGGAACGTAGTGATTACCTCGTGGCGGCTTTCATCTTTATAAAGCTCTACATCCTCACCGATGGAATTGGCCGGGTAAAACCCGATAACACCGCGGGCAGTAAGCATGTTATCCTTCACAATTTTGCTGAGCAGGATTTGCGCATCATTAAATAGTTTCTTAGCTTCTTCTCCTTTAATGGGATCTTCAAAAATCTTCGGGTATTTACCATTGATTTTCCAGGCATGGAAAAAGAAAGTCCAGTCAATGTAATCCTTAATTTCCGCAAGCGGATAACTTTCAAAGTATTTATTACCCGTGAAAGTTGGCTTGTAAAGATCGTTTGGACTCCATTTGATATTTAATTTATTTTCGATGGCCAATTTGTAACTGATATAATTGGATTCGGATTTCCTCGACTCATGTTTTTGGCGAAGCTCATCATACTTCAGTTTAACTGCAGCAGCATATTTCTCTTTTTGTTCTTCTGAGATCAGGCTTGCCGAAACACCAACTCCTTTTGAAGCATCACGCACATGGACTACAGGAGCATGATAATTAGGGGCTATTTTAACTGCTGTATGAATTTCGGAGGTGGTTGCACCACCAATCAGCAGCGGTACGTTCAATCCCTGCCTTTCCATCTCTTTGGCTACATGGACCATTTCTTCCAGTGAAGGCGTGATCAATCCACTCAACCCCAACAGGTCGGCTTTTTCGTCCTGAACCACTTTTAAAATCTTATCAGCCGGGACCATTACACCCAGATCAATTACCTCAAAATTATTGCAGGCCAGCACCACACCTACAATATTTTTACCAATATCATGGACATCCCCTTTTACGGTTGCCATGACGATCTTCCCGGCAGATTTCACCTCTCCACCGCCTGCCTTTTGCTCCGCTTCAATGTAAGGTAGCAATTTGGCCACCGCTTTTTTCATTACACGGGCACTTTTTACAACCTGGGGAAGAAACATTTTTCCAGAACCGAAAAGATCACCAACCACATTCATTCCATCCATCAGGGGTCCTTCAATCACATTCAGGGCACGCTCGTATTGTTGTCGGGCTTCTTCCACATCATCCTCTACAAAATCAACAATCCCTTTCACCAGTGCATGTTTAAGCCTTTCCTGGACAGTGTTCTCACGCCATTCATCTTTTTTAACCTCAACTTCATCTTTGGCTTTCACCTTCTCAGCAAAAGCGATTAGCCTTTCGGTCGCATCCTTTCTGCGATTCAAAATGGCATCTTCTACCAATGTCAGCAGGTCTTTAGGAATCTCATCATAAACCTGCAACATTCCGGCATTCACGATTCCCATATCAAGGCCGGCTTGTATGGCATGATAAAGGAAAGCCGAATGCATGGCTTCTCTCACCACGTCATTCCCCCTGAAGGAAAAGGAGAGGTTGCTGATACCACCACTCACTTTGGCATGCGGCAGGTTATCTTTGATCCATCTTGTAGCATTGATAAAATCAACAGCATAATTGTTATGTTCTTCAATGCCCGTAGCGATGGTCAGTATGTTGGGATCGAAGATAATATCTTCCGGTGGGAAATGGAGCTCTTCGGTGAGGATGTTATAGGCCCTTTCGCAAATTTCAATCTTTCGTTCGTAACTGGCAGCCTGTCCCTTTTCATCAAAGGCCATTACCACAACAGCAGCGCCATAGTCCCTCACTTTAGCAGCATGTTCCCTGAATTCATTTTCACCTTCCTTCATGCTGATGGAGTTTACAATGGCTTTGCCCTGAACACATTTGAGACCGGCTTCCAGAACGGTCCATTTCGAGGAATCGATCATGATCGGTACTTTTGCAATATCCGGTTCAGCAGCTACAAGGTTCAGGAATTTCACCATGGCTGTCTCTGAATCGAGCATCGCATCATCCATATTGATATCGATCACCTGGGCGCCGTTTTCCACTTGTTGACGTGCAATGGATAGCGCTTCTTCATAATTTTCTTCCCGGATAAGCCGTGCAAATTTCCGCGAGCCACTCACATTGGTGCGTTCTCCGATATTGATAAAGTTACTTCCGGGATAAACCATTAAGGGTTCCAGTCCACTGAGTTTCATATGATGGTCATCCACCGGTTTTTCCCTTGGCTGGGATTGTTCGGCAATTTTAACAAATTCACGAATGTGATCCGGTGTTGTGCCGCAACAACCTCCTATGATATTGGCAAATCGTTGATCCATAAAGTCTTTGAGATGTCCGGCCATGATCTCCGGTGTTTCATCATATTCTCCAAACTGGTTGGGCAAACCTGCATTGGGATAAACACTCACGTAAAACGGTGCTTTGTTTGAGAGTTCTTCAAGATAGGGTCGCAACTCCCGGGCTCCAAGCGCACAATTCAGTCCTACAGAAAGCAGGTCGAGGTGTGAAATAGAATTCAGGAAAGCTTCGGTGGTTTGACCTGAAAGCGTTCGTCCGCTGGCATCGGTAATCGTACCTGAGACCATCAATGGGAGTTTTGCATTTTTCTCACGAAAAACCTCTGAAACAGCCATGATAGCTGCCTTGGCATTGAGGGTGTCAAATATGGTTTCGATGAGCAAAATGTCAACACCGCCATCCATGAGACCGATGGCTTGTTCTTTATAAGCCTCTTTAAGGTCATCGAAACTGACGGCCCGATAGCCAGGATTATTTACGTCGGGTGACAAAGAAGCGGTTTTATTCGTTGGTCCCATGGCTCCTGCCACAAAACGTGGTTTGGTAGGATTGGAAGCGGTAACCTTAGCAGCCGCTTCTATGGCTATTTTTGCTGAGGTTTTATTAATTTCATAAACCAAGTTTTCCATATGGTAATCAGCCATGGAGTAGCGATTGGCATTGAAAGTATTGGTCTCAATGATATCAGAACCAGCTTCCAGGTATTTTTCATGAATTTGGCGGATGATATGCGGTTGTGTCAAAGACAATAAGTCGTTATTTCCTTTCAGATCATGCGGGAAATTAGCAAAACGTTCACCCCGGTAATCCTCCTCAGTCAGTTTATAATCCTGGATCATGGTTCCCATAGCCCCATCAAGTACCAGAATGCGTTTTTCTATTTCGGTGTATATATTTTTATTCATTGAGTCAGGTATCATTAGTTTTGATGAAATATATTGCAAAATAAAGAATTTCAGGCACCATCACCAAAAAATAGTGCGATTGTAAAATCATTCTACTAAATTTGTTCACTTAAAACATACCAGTTTTTATAATGTTTGAAATTAAAGAGGTTAACCATAAAAAAGACTTAAAGCAATTTGTTGATTTACCTTTTTCGATTTACAAGGGCAATGCCTTTTGGGCACCTCCAATCAAAGAAGATGAGATCAAACAATTGCAACCGGAAACCAATCCTGCTTTTAAGTCATGCACCACTAAATTCTGGACCTTATGGGATGGACGGAATTGCATCGGTCGTATCGGGGCGATCATCAATCACGATTACAATCAGAAGATCAATGCAAAGATGGGTCGTATTTCCCGGATGGAATTCATAGATGATCAGAATGCCTCTGCTCAACTATTTAGTGCCGCCGAATCATGGCTGCGTGAGCAAGGTATGACAGCCGTGCACGGTCCGCTTGGTTTCAATAACCTCGACAACCAGGGACTGTTGATCGAAGGGTTTGATTATCAGCCGTCCATTGCTTCAGTCTATCACTTCCCTTATTATAAGACGCACTTTGAGGCTCATGGCTACCAAAAGGAAAATGATTGGATCGAATTCAGGCTTACCATTGGTGATACCGCCCTGGATAAAGCCAGACGTGGAGCTGAAATTGTCAAACGACGGTATGGCTTTACTGTCAAAACCTTTCCGTCGACCAAAGAAATGCAAGCATTTGCCGGGCCGGTATTCAATATGATGAATGAAGCTTTTGGCGTATTGCCTTATGTTACCCCTTTCAATGATGAAATGATTGATTATATCCGGAAGAAATATTTCAGGGTGCTGGATCCGCGATTTGTTAAGATCATCATGAAAGAAAATGAGATCGTTGCCTTCATCATTGGCATGCCTTCCCTGACTGAAGCCATGCAAAAAGCCAATGGGAAGCTTTTTCCGTTTGGCGTATTTCATATCATGAAAGCCATGAAAAAACCTGAGGTAATCGACTTATTGCTTACCGGTGTAGCACCGGAATATCATACGAGTGGTGCTGCTGTCATATTGTTTGCAGAGTTGCAAAATGAAATGGTTAAACACGGCATTACCCAAATGGAGACCACCGGAATTTTTGAAGACAACCACAATGTGATCAGCAACTGGAAAAACTTTCCTCACATTCAACATAAGCGCCGTCGCTGTTTTGTGAAGAATTTGTAACCTTTCATTGCATTTTTCCTATACGTGTGAACTTAATCCCTTTTCGCAGGTTATTAAGGTAGAATTTATACATCCGGGAGTTTTTGGTAAAACCGGATTTAATCGTAAATTTGCAAACTTTTTAATATCATACAATTAACACAATATTAAGATCTGAATTCATTATGGAAACTTTAACTGTTGATAAAAACCTGGCTTATAAAATTGCAGATATCAAACTGGCCGAATGGGGCCGGAAAGAAATTGAAATTGCTGAAAAGGAAATGCCCGGTTTGATGTCGATTCGTAGAAAATATGCCAAAGATAAACCATTGAAGGGTGCCCGCATAACCGGTTCATTGCACATGACCATCCAAACCGCGGTATTGATTGAAACGCTGGTAGAACTTGGTGCCGATGTGCGCTGGGCCAGTTGTAATATCTTTTCCACACAGGATCATGCTGCTGCAGCCATTGCCGCAACTGGTGTTCCCGTATTTGCCTGGAAAGGTGAAACCCTGGATGAATACTGGTGGTGTACAAACCAGGCGCTTACATTTCCGGATGGTGATGGCCCCGATATGATTGTTGATGATGGAGGAGATGCTACACTATTGATCCACAAAGGATTTGAAGTGGAGAACAATCCTGAATTATTAAAGCAAAAAGTGAAAAATCCGGAGGAGGCAGCCATTTTAAAACAACTTCAGTCAACCTATGTAGAAGATAATAGCAAATGGCATCGTTCCGCCAAGCGATTGAAAGGTGTTTCAGAAGAAACCACTACCGGTGTTCACCGATTGTATCAGATGATGGATAAGGGAAAATTACTTGCTCCTGCCATCAATGTGAATGACTCTGTTACCAAATCGAAATTTGATAATCTTTATGGCTGTCGTGAATCACTTGCTGATGGTATAAAGCGTGCAACCGACGTGATGGTAGCCGGCAAGGTGGTTGTTGTGGCTGGTTATGGTGATGTTGGGAAAGGTAGTGCCAAATCAATGAAAGGATACGGTGCGCGTGTTGTGATCACAGAAATTGATCCGATCAATGCACTTCAGGCTGCTATGGAAGGTTTCCAGGTAACCACTATGGAAGAAGCCGTAAAGTTTGGGAATATTTTCGTGACCACAACCGGAAATAAGGATGTGATCACGGTAGATCATATGAAAGCTATGAAGGATCAGGCCATTGTTTGTAATATTGGCCATTTTGATAATGAAATACAGGTGGAGCCACTCAATGAACTTCCGGGCGTAAAGAAAATCAATATTAAACCTCAGGTTGATAAATACATCTTCCCTGATGGTCATGAGATTTTCCTGCTTGCTGAAGGACGCCTGGTTAATCTGGGTTGTGCCAATGGACATCCATCCTTTGTTATGAGTAACTCTTTTTCGAACCAGACACTGGCTCAACTAGATCTATGGCAAAATAACTATGAAGTAGGTGTTTATCGCCTTCCTAAAAAACTGGATGAGGAAGTAGCCCGTCTCCACCTCGAACAAATTGGGGTTAAGTTGACAAAACTTACTAAGGATCAAGCTGATTATCTTGGCGTACCCATTGAGGGGCCTTATAAACCAGAGCACTACAGGTATTAATTCAGAAAAATTTCGTAGATCGAAATTTGATATTCCAATTTATACACTAAAGTCCGAAGTTATCTTCGGACTTTTATATTTACAACATTTTGAAACCAAAAGAAATTATTATTTTTGCACCAGATTTTGGCCCTGTAGTTCAATGGATAGAACGGAAGTTTCCTAAACTTTAAATATAGGTTCGATTCCTATCGGGGCTACATCAACCCTGAAATTTTTTTCAGGGTTTTTTTACGATGTTTTACGTTTATGCAATTTACAGTTTAAGAGACCATCGGATTTATGTTGGATTAACAACAAATACCGACAAGCGCCTGAAGGCGCATAATGCAGGCCATACGCGATCAACAAAAGCCTATTGTCCCTGGCAAATATTTTATTATGAAATCTTTTCCACGCGCGAATTAGCAAGGAATCGGGAAAAATATTTCAAAAGTGGTATCGGAAAAGAAAGATTGAGAGAGAAACTCCTTGAAATTCTTAAATAGTTCAATGGATACCTGCCTGCCGACGCCAGGGCCATTGCAACGGCAGGCAGGGAACGGAAGTTTCCTAAACTTTAAATGTAGTTTCCCTGCACTCCGAAAATAGGGGCTTACGCATGGCAGGCGGGGATTCCTGCTGGGGCTACACTGACCCTGAAAAATTTTCAGGGTTTTGTCTTTTTTACAATTGTACCTTTTGCTGTTTCCAGTAATAAAAAGTTTCCGGATCAATTTGTAAATTAGCATTGATTGGGAAAAATGGTCCTAAAGCAATGCATTAAGAAAACTCCATGCATTAAGGCATGATATTATTAAATTTGGTTTAAGTATGAGATTAAGTTATCATAATTCCCAACTCCCATTTTTTTTCTTAATCTGAATCTGGCCATGCTAATACTTTTCGGCGATTGGAACGTAATGGTTGAAATCTCTTTTGTCGACATGTTCAACCTGAGGAAAGCACATAATTTTAATTCATTGGGGGATAGGTCAGGAAATTGTTTGATGAGCTTTTGATAAAAATCGGCATGAACCTCCTGGAACCGCATCTCGAAATCTTTCCAGGTGTCCTTTGTTGAACTACTTTCCAATTCACGGATGATGTCATCTACAATTTTCCTGTTCTCCGGTTTAAAATCATACCTTGATTTTTTTAGTTTGTCGGAAATATTGATGATAAATTCATTCTTTTTAAGCAAATACATCACATTGGTTGTCAACTCCTTGTTCTTATAATCCAGGTCGTTCTTGAGATTTGTTTTCTCAAGGCTTATCCTTTTCATTTTAAGTTTTTGTAATCTGAAGAGGAGGAAAAGGATGATCAAAGCGAGGAAAATACTGCCGGAGATCATGATATAGATCAATTCTTTTCGCTTTTGTTTGGCATCGAGTCTCGCTTGCTCAATTTCTCTTTCCCTCAGTTGCTCATCAAAGGCAAACTGCATTTCGAGTTGTGTGATCTTTTTGATGTTCTCATTTTTAGAAAGGCTGTCGGAATAGGTTTTGAACTCTTTTGCAAACCTGAGTGCTTTGACGGGTTGTCCGGTTTCTTCATATAATCTGCTCAGGTAATCGGAGGCAGACATGAGAAGTTCTAACTGTCCAGTTAGGCCGGAGAGCGTGTAACCCTTCAATAAATATTCTTCTGCTGACTTATAATCCTGATTCTCAAGGTAGGAATATCCCATTTTTGTAAATAAGTCGGACTTCATGCTTGATATTGGTCCGAGGAATTCTGATCCGATACTTTCAAGGTATTTGGATCCTTGCTTATAATATTCGATCGCTTTTGAGTAATTGTTTTCTCTCTTTGCAATATCGGCATATACGTTGTAAATATTATACAATCCTTCATTGTCTCTCAGTTCGAGACAAAGTTTATATGCCCTGTCGAGATAGTCATTGGCAATCCCCGATTCATCAAGTTTCAGATAAATTTTACTCAGATTAATAAGAATACCTGCAGATCCTTTTTGATCTTTTAAATCCTCCCTTAATTGTAAACTCTTATTGAGGTATTCAATGGCTTCATTGTAATTTTTAAGTAACTCGTTTAACACTGCCAGGTTGTTATAGAAATCAGGAAGGATAGCAATGCTATTGTTACTATCGGCTATTACCACCCCTTTTTGATAGTAATCCAGTGCATCAGGATAATTAGACAATGTAAAATAGACGTTCCCCAGGAGCAGATAAGCTGCTGAAATTCCCTCAGCATCATTGGCTAAATGAAATAAATTTGCAGCATTTTGATAATATTTCAGCGCATTGAAAAGGTCATTTTGAACGACCTTAATGTGTCCCATTACCATATAAATATCGCCTTCCCCTTTTTCAAATCCTATCTTCCTGGCCAAATCTAATCCTTTGTCGGAATAGTGAAGCGAAGAATCAAGATTTATTTTTAAGTAGATTTTGGCAATACCCTGGTACAATTTTACTTTTGCTGTATCATAATTTTCATGCTCCAGGAGCGTAAGCAATGAGTCAAGTTTATGTTGACCCTGGGCTTTTAGAGGCATGTGGCCAAACATTGCCAAAACGACAATGTATTGAACCCCCCAAAATATAGAAGACAAATGTTTCACACCTGTTCAAAATTCAAACAAAAATACGTTTTTTTAAGAGAAAATAAAAGGGCAGTACTATGGCGGGAGATATGGCTTTCCGGTCGGATTGAGATATCCAGGGGCCATAAAACACACAAAGCCGGATCAAATGATCCGGCTTTGTGTTAACTAAATAACCTAAATTTACAAAAACTTACCCCACTAAATGATAAGAGACTCAATTATTGCTTTCAAAGCAATCACTCTTTGATCAGCTTTTTATTGATATACTTATTTCCCGTCTGAATTCTTAAGTAATAGATCCCTGACGGGTATTGACTGAAATCAAGTATATATTCATTAATTTTCAAATTCTCGGATTTAAACAACACGATACCCTGAGGATTTATTACGGTCAGTCCCTGCAAGATTTCACCAGATCTAACGATAACTTTATTCAAAACAGGATTCGGATAAACTTGAATATCGCCTGCATTGTGATTTTCTATTTTGCTGATCACTTCGGTAGCAATGTTAGATGGCTCAGATTCTCCTTCCTCATAATTGGAAGTTACATAATAATTGTGCAAACCAATGATGTTTCCGGCATCAACGTGTGTAAAAGTTGTATCCATAGATTGATCAAGATATTCGAACGGATCTTCATTATGCGCATAATAGATGTTATATCCCAGCAAAGCTTTAGAAGCTTTTTCTTTTTGGTTTACTGTGATCTCACCCTTAACCGGGATGTAAGGTTCCCGTGCCTTTGCATTTGCATTGTTCACTTTTAACTTTTGCGCTTTTACCATTTTATCCTGGTTAGGGGCCCAGATCCAAAGATCAAGTAAAAAGTCTCCGATAGCAGGTGCAAAATCACCCAGGCTGTTTAAACTCACCTCAACTGAATTTCCTTGAAGTTCTTGATCGACGGAAAGAACTGGATATGCATCCGTTGGATCATTGCTCATGGGTTCTAAAAATATACCCACCTGAGTCGTACTGGGATCAACCGAGCCGAGCGGGATTTCCAATTCCCAAATATCATTTGCCGTTGTCTGGAAAGGCCCTGCATACGCTACTTCTGTAAAAGTATTCCAGTCGACAATATGGAACATATACGACCATATGCCTGTGACGCCCCAAGATGCATGATGGAAATCAACCATTTCGACTGTGGCACCGGGATAAGCCGACAGATCGAATACAACACCATAACCGTAATCAAACCATTCGTACATACCATTTACCGGATCATTGTCATGCTGGTAAAGCTCCACCAATTCACCTTCCTGAACCTCTCCAACATATTCCCAATTCAGAACAATATTACCTTCTCCATCGGAAGTGGCTGTGAGGTTTTGTGGTGTCAACAATATAATAATCGTTTGGGAATTGGATGGTTGCGATTCACCATTGGAATAAACAGCAACTACATAATAGATATGTGTTCCGCCTTCTACATTTTCATCGGTCCACTCATTTCCGGTGATCAGGCCCGATGCCATCTCCTCGTCCCGGTATACCATATATCCTTCCAATTCCGGACTCACAACTTCATCCCAGGTACAATAAACTTCATTCATGTTTTGCAATGTTGCCGTAAAATTGGCCGGTGCTGTATAGATTGTAATAAAATCGCATACCTGTTCCGATTCACCCTCGTCGTAATTGGCACTTACGCAATAATCATGATAGCCTGCAACCACTTCCGTATCGGCAAATGTCGTTTCCAATGTGTTTCCGATCATGATTCCGTCCTTATACACATTATAATTGACGATATCAGGAGCATTATAATACTGGATCATTCTGAAATCATCCATATAAAAAGTACAGATATTATTGGCATTCCATGCATAGAAATCAACCCCTTCGAAAGTATTGTCGCCACCCGTGCCATAGATGCTCAAACTCCATTGCCATGCATGGATCAATTCATGGTCGATGGAAAGCTCCGCCCAGTCATTATCGAGGTCCACCATTAATTCAACATGGAGCCATTTGTCATATTCATAAAAGAAGGTAGCACTACCAAATCCGCCGCCATCAAGAGTTCCAATTCCATTCTCATCAAAAAATACCTGCATACCCCAAAGTGCACCTATTGTAAGGTCATGGTCCTGCAGCGCATTAAAGTAGGCATTAAAGCCGTCAGGGATATACATCCTGAAATTGATGGAATATTTTCCTTCCTCCAACAGCTCATCTGTAAGGTAAAGCAGATCGGCATCATACTGGATAATGACCGATTGGTCGCCACTATATGCCATCTCAGTGGAAATATAGGGGTCATTTGAGGTACAGGGCTCCAGGGTCCAGGTGGTCCAATCGTCAGGATTTTGACAGGCAACTTGCTGACCGATAGAGTAATTTTCAAAATCGTCACTGAACCGTGTGATACCCTGATTAGGTGCCGTCCAATAAACCAACACATCATCATCGTCGGCTGTTGCCACAACATTTACAGGAGGTGTAAGCGGAGCGAGATAAAATGCCTCATCACATAAATCCTCAGATTTCTGACCGTCGTCATACGTGGCAAAAATGCAGTATTCATAGTTTTCAGTAGTGTTCAAAACATCAGGATAATCGGTTGTTGAAGGATCACTTATTGTTGTAAATAGATTACCGTTTTTATGAATTTCATAACCGGTAATTCCCGAAACGCTTTTACCTGTCATGGCCATTTTATTCAGAACAATATCATCGATCGCAATCGGCCAGGCATTGTTGAATTCCGAGACAAATGCAAAACGGACCATCTTTCCGGCATAATTTGCCAGGTCAAGTACGACTTTTTCATCGTAGTTATTATACATCGTGATTTCATCGGTATAGGCCAGTAATGTATCCCAGGTATTATCCGTTTCAAGCATTACATAAAATTTTGAATAACCATCTGGATCAGATGTATAATTCAACATAAATGATAGCTCGTCGTTGCCATACAACTGAACCTGCGGGGTTATCAGCCAGTTGAAGTCTTGTGCTGTATCGGCACACAGGGCGGCAAATGCGCCATTGTAAACGTATGCCATATCATCATTGTATTGTATCCATGATGCACCTGCCGGGTCGTTTAGAGGTCCGGTAAGCGATGTACTTTGTTTGATCTCCCAACCTCCTGCTGGCGGCCAGGTGCTCATTTCAAATCCTTCCACATGGGCTATTCCCGGGTTTTCAGGAACCATCCAGTTTAGATCAACATTGCCATCATAGTCAAGTGTAGCCGTAAATTCCGGAACGGGATTGTATACCTGCACCGTCTGAATGATGTTGATGCCGTAATCTTCTGTTTCGCCATAATTTACCGCTTCACAACTTGAGAATAGATCGGGATCGGCACTGTTTCGTACCCTTAAAACCGTCAAACCTAGCGATGCATCCTCAGGGATATAAACCTGAACGGTTATTTCCTGAGAAGATTCATCGCTGCTGATATGCATAATGCGCTCCCCTTCATCATCCAGGCTATTGTTGCCGTTAAAATCGATCCAGGCTGCGATGGAACCTTTAGCTCCGCTTGTTTCAGCCTGAACGGTCAATTCATAGGTTCGGCCTCGTTCAAGATTGGCGCTCAAGTTGGTATAATCGTTATAGGGTACTCCTCCGGGGCTGCCGGTTCCCAAATTCTCGATGGACCCGAAAGTAACCCCATCGATATAATCGCCTGATATAGTCCCATTTAATGGCTGCGGAATGCAATACTGACCTTCCAGGTTAAATTTAAAGAACCTGGCACTACCGTATTCTGCTTTTTTATGTTGATACAATGAGTCCAGCGTAGATTGATCGTAGGGATCCATCTCATCGCCATTGCTCCAGCCATGAAAATACCTCACCATGGTGTCGGCTACATGGGTGGTGCCAACGAAAAAATTTCCCCATGCCGATGGTTCATCAAAATGTTTATGGGTAGTTACCATTAAGTTACCCCCCTGGTAGCTATACACATAGTCGAGCGGGAAATAAACACCATGATGTCCTGGTTTGACATCAAACGTTCCTTCAAACACCAGGTCGAAATCATTTGCTGCTTCCAGTGAATCCTCCATATTAATTTCACTTGTTTCAGACATCCATATTGTAACCGGAATATCGTATTTGGGATAGTTCTCATCGAAATAGTAATAGTACATGATGCCTGTGATGGTGTTCGGACCTCCTACATCTTCCGATTTATAAAGTGTTTGTGCGTAATATCCTTCGCCCGAATGTGTTATTGAAATCGGATGCCACCAGTTCGACTCAAAATCACTGTTAAATCCGTTACCTATTTCAACCTGAAAAGTGCCTTCCTGTTGAACATAAATTTCCAGTTTTGATGAAATATTGTTGGAAACATCCTGGTCATCGGCAAAGGCCACTTCAACATAACAATTGTATAAACCGGCATAAGGGAAGGTAAAATCGAGGTTGAAGGTGAGCACTTCTTTTGGATTGATGTCCTGGCCGGGATAAGAGGCCAGTTCGATACCGGGTTCCTGCATCAGCTTGACCGTATATTCCGATCCGGCTTGCATAGCGGACCCTATGTTTTTAATATCAATTTCCAGCGTGGTTGAAACATTTTCTTCAGGGGTAATATCCCCGGCCAGAGTGTATGCTTTCAGATCATCCTGGTAATAAAACCTCTCCAGGCCAATGCCCTGCACTTCATCCAGTTTAATTTCGCCCTGTCCGCCGGCGGGATTGTATTTGGCTACAAATCCAAGGTAATTGTCTCCGGCTGCTGCACTTACATCCACTTCCATATAGGTGTACCAGCTCCACGGAATGCTTAAATTCTGGATCAAACTTGATACACCGGTCTGGCCATCTATCCAAACAAGTGATAACTCTCCCGGCCACCACGGACTGCTGAATGCATAGAATCCGATTTTATCACCTGCTTCGATATGCAATTTGGGCGTATACAGTGTATCAAACAATCCATATTCAACCCAGGCATAGGCATGCCCTTCACCAACCGCCGGAGCATAATCATGGTGGGTCCACATCACACTTGACTGACTCCAGCCATCAGGCGGGAATAGGGATAATTCAAATCCTTCATAAAAATGATCAAAAGGATACACATGCTGTATGATGCTCATCGAATTGTCATTGTCGGTTCCCATGTCATCGGGCAGGGTGGCAGTTATTTCATAATCGCCTTCCGTATCGGGATTCCAAATCACTTCCACAACTACCGTATCCGATTGTGTAACTGGTCCGGTTGCAGCGGTGGCGAATTCAACGCCATTAGCGGTAAAAGTTACATTTTTATCGAGGATGGAGGTGCCATTATTTTTAATAGAGGCATAGGCTGTAACATAATCATACTCAAAAACAGCCGGGTGAGATAATGTTAGATCGATGACGGCAAAATCATCCTCAGAAGGATCATAGCAAATGATGTTGGCAGCCCAACCGGGAGCCTCAAACGGTGTCCATCCCTGGGCAATGAAATGAATGGTTAGCGCACCGGATGTATTTTGATAAGATGCCGTGATGGTTCCGGGATTCTGATCATCTTCCCAAAATCCCAGCAAAGTAGCATCTGTATCTTCACCGTCATAAATATAAAATTCTGACCAATCGATATTAAATTGAATAAAATCGAGTCTTAATTTTGATCCGGCAGTAGCAGGATAAATAGTCAATATTCCCCAATCATCTACCGTAAGGTTTCCATCCAGACCGCCGGCATCAGTAAAGGTACCCGAGCAGGCAGTAATGGTAGAGCTTTGCAAGGAAGGCATTGTATATATGGTCGGGTCAAATACAGTAATACCCAAACTCTGCGTATCGTTTCCGGGATTTTCATCTCCGGGTAAAATGGCCGATACCTCCAGATTGTAATATCCGGGTGTCGATAAATCAATGGTTTGAGTAAAAGTATATTCAAAGCTTTCATTGTAATCCAGGGTGACCGAGCCTACATTTTCAACCACCTCAACCCCTTCAAAATTATATTTTACATCAAATCCGGTTTGTGGTTCAGTTCCTTCATTTTTAATGATAACTTTTACCTGCTGATCAATGGTAGGGGGTGAATTGAAATAGTCCTCTGGAGATGTAATTTCCTTTACGGCAAGATCTTTTACAGCAGGAGGCCCGAACAAGGCAAATGATAAATCCCATGTCATCCAGGGACCTATCACCGTGCTGGCAGGCGTCCAGTCAGTAAATCCCATACCCCAGCCATTCTTGGGATTGATCCAATGCCATTCGGCACCATAGATAGCGGTTTCATATATATGTTCCATCCAGCCCCATTGCCCAGTAACATCAAAGTCGGAATAAACCTGCACCGAAACCCAATAGGTTCCCCCAGTTAAAGTTACTAAGGAGGGGAGGTAAATTTCAAAATAGGTGGTTACATATCCGTTAAACAATTCTTCGTCTTTATAAAAGTCAGTATGTATAAAGGAGCTAAAAACCGTATCTCCCGGTATTCCGTTATTATCATTTAAAATATAAACATTCAATGTATCGGCACCACCTAAAGCATTTTGCCAATATGAACCCACTACAGCAATTGAGTGAATATCCCAGGTTTCTCCCGCCGGAATATCAAAATCATCAGCAGCTGCACAGGTTTTAGTGTTATTAGAGGTTGTGCTGAAATGGTGAGATGCCATAAACCCGGTTCCTGGATTATACATCTGATCAAACAGGATTTCACCTGATTTTGGTGTCTTGAATGGAGTTGGTTGATCCAGTTTCCCCATATACTTTTGATCCTGACCATAAACTGACGTAGTCAGGACAATGGCACTAAATAATATTAAAAATGATGTAAGTGTTTTCATGTGTTTTTTTTCAAAGTTTAAGACTCTCCATTTATTTAATGAGCAACAAACTCAATGAAGCGTCTTCTTTATTTTGTGATCTTTATTTTTTCTATATAAGTGCGCTGATTGTCAGTAATTTTAACCAGGTATATTCCAGAAGGCAGATACGATACATTGATTTCTTCTGTGCCCGTAGCTCCTAATGTTTTCAAAACAGAATTTCCCAAAATATCATAGATGATGATCTGGTGATCCTTGAGGTTTTCCAGGTGGAGAATATCCTTTACGGGATTGGGATAAATCCTTATCGCATTTTCGGAATTCAAATCGCTGATGTTAGTTTCAATATCTCCAAAACCAGCAAGCATCATGTCAACCATTCCATTGGGGTCGTTGCTTTCAATCTGAAGGGTAGCTTCAAATAACATCTGCTCATCGGGAGCAAAGGTTACTTCAACGTCCTGGGTAGCTCCCGGATCAATGTCAAACGATGTCATATCAACTGTAAAAACCGGGTTCGAGGAAACAATGTCCGTCACAAAAAGTGTTGCGATCCCGGTATTACTAATGGTTAAGTTTTCCGTGGTGGTTTCATTCACTAGTGTGGTGTCAAATGTAATCGTCATTGGATTCACAGTAATTTGTGGGTAAGCGATCATCCCGGTGCCACTTAACTCTATCTCAGTGACATTATTGTCAGGGTCATTGCTCGTGATTTGAATCATTCCATCAAACGAGCCCTCTTCATCGGGTGTAAAAGTTACATTGATGTTCTGGCTATCTCCCGGATCAAGTGTAAAAGAGGAAAGGTCAACAACAAAAACATCATTATTTGAGCTGATATCTGTAATTTCCAGCTCCGCAAAACCGCTATTCGACACGGTAATGATTTCAGTGGACGATTCACCGACATAGGTATCTTCAAAATCAATGGATTCAGGATTAACATTGATTGCTGGCAATTCAGGCAATCCTTCTTTGCGCAATACAATTCCTCCAGAACCTCCACAAATAAAACCGGTATAGTTATCGGTAAATGTAATACGGTAGAAAGCCTTATCATAATTTCCACTGTATGCTGAATTCCAGTTTGTGCCCCCATTGATCGATTTGTAAACCATTTCAGGGGTGCCCACTACCCATGCTGTATCTTCATCCCAGATAAACGGTGTATGCAACAATTGGTCTCCAACTTGCTGATCGGGAGTCCAGGTATTTCCTCCGTCCCATGTAGTGAATATATAACCATAATCACCTGCTGCCATCCCGTAATTGTTATCCAGAAAATGAACACCAAGCAGAACGGGGCCGGCTCCGCCGCTTGCCGGGTTTACGATGGTCCAGTTTAATCCGCCATCTGCAGATCGTAATATGATGTTTTCATTTCCAACGGTTACCAGGGTGTTTTCATCTACATATTCAATCATATTACATAATGCGTTTAGTTCAACCGGGGTTGTCCAGGTGAATCCGCCATCGCCGGTTACATAAACCTCAGTTCCGGCCAACACCACACCATTGTTTTCGTCCCAAAATTCAACATCATAATAAAATGACCATGTACCTGATGCATAACTAAGCGTATCCCAGGTTAAGCCGCCATCGGTGGTTTTTATCAGGTAGTCATCCCAGCCGACGGCAAAGCCTGTATTCATATTAATAAATGACATGCCAGTCAATCCGGGTATTCCGTTAGGAGTCATTTGCATCCAGGTGCTGCCACCATCGGTGGTTTTAATCACAATTCCATCTCCATTATAGGTGAGGCTCTCTCCAACACAGTAACCAACCTGGTTTTGGCCCTCCGGGAATTCAATATCCATTAAAATAAAGTCATAACCGGTTTCAATCCATTCCCAGCCGTCAATTAGTTCAATAACCCCTGTTCCTGATAATTGAACTTCGTATGGGTCGGTGACCGGATCGTTACTCCAGATTTGCATAACACCTTCTAATAATCCTGAAGCAGGGGGTGTGAAATGAACAGGTATATCACCGCTTTGACCGGGCTCAATTGTAAAAGCTGTATAATCGATGCTAAAGGCAGGATTCGAGAAAGTAATGTCAGTTATTTCCAGCGGTTCGTTTCCTGTATTGGAAAAGGTAACATTCTCACTGGATGTTTCTCCTACAAAAGTATCCTCAAATGTTACTGTATCGGGAGTTATTGAAAGGACTGGGGCATTTATACCTTCTTTACGAAGCACAATACCTCCCGAACCACCACACATAAATCCAGTGTAATTATCTGTGAAGGTTATCCTGTAGAAAGCTTTTTGCCAGTTTCCATTGTAGGCTGTACTCCAGTTATTTCCACCATCGGTTGTTTTGTATACCAGTTCGGGCGTACCACATATCCAAATGCTATCCTGATCCCAAATATATGCAACATGCAGCAATTGATCGTTAAATGGTTCTGTGAGTACCCAGGAATCTCCACCATCGGTTGTGGTCAGTACATGGCCATAATCACCTGTTGCAATGCCAAAATCCGAATTCAGGAAATCAACGCCAAGTAAAATATTACCCGGCACACCAGTACTGTAAACTTCAGACCAGGTATATCCACCATCTGTTGAACGATTGATCCTGTCTTCCCCTCCTACAAGAAAAACAGTGTTTTCATCAGCATATTCGATCATTTGAGGCGCTGTTGTTATGCCGGTGGCTGCGGTCCAGGTTAGTCCACCGTCATCTGTAACGAAAGTACCATCAGTCCATGCTGTTACAATACCATGGTCATAATCCCAGAATTCCACATCCACCATTTGCCAGATATTGGGCTGAACCACAATGGTATCCCATGTACTACCTCCATCTGTTGTTTTAATCATATAGCCATCCCATCCTACAGCAAATCCGGTGTTCAAGTCGAGAAACGAACACCCCTGTAATCCGGGAATACCCTCAGGTGTAAGTTGTTCCCAGGTGGATCCTCCATCGGTGGTTTTAATGACAATTCCTACACCGTTATAGGTTAAACTTTGACCGATGGAATAGCCGATTTGATTTTGCCCTTCCGGGAATTCGATGTCCATCAGGATATAGTTAAATCCTGTTTCGATCCATTCCCAGCCCATATTCAACTCAATAATGCCATTTCCTGAAAGCTGCACTTCGTAAGGATTGTTAACCGGATCATTGCTCCATATTTGCATTGTCCCTTCATAATAACCGCTTGAGAGCGGAGTAAAATGAACCGGAATATCGCCACTTTGTCCTGGTGGTATATTAAAAGAAGTGTAATCAATACTGAAGGCAGGATCGGTAAATGTTATATCAGTAATAGTCACCGGGTCTGTGCCCATATTCGAAAATGTGAAGTCATTGGATGAAGTCTGACCGATATATGTGTCATCAAAAGCATAGATATCAGGCGTTACCAGAAGCACTGGATCAAGCAGATATCCTGCAGGATTATTAGTGCCATTCACGGTCCTGATAGTTACAAATATCAGGACTATGATAAGGCTAATGATAGTGGTTACAATTATTTTTTTCATTTTATTTTTTGTTTTTACCCGTTTTCTTTTTTTGATTGTTGCTTTCAAAATCTTCCCTGACTACTTCAAGTCCTTTAAGGATCTTTTTTAATGCCTTGTTTTCCGTCCGAGAATGTTCTATTATCTTATCCAGCTTTTCATTTAAATCATCGGTCTTTTCACTTTCACCTTTTTTAATACTTTTTTTCATCGGTCTTATCATTTCAAAATCACTTACAAAGCAAAAATTTTAAAATGTATCCGAGAAGTATAAGGCTGCTACAAAAGTTCTACAAACCAGGATATGGTCGCCACAAAAGTTCTACAAAAATTGCTATGTATTGAATATGAGTTATCTGGCAATTTTATGTGAGAAGAGTTTGTTTTTGGAGCAAAAATACTAGCTGGTTTACATTTCGAGTCTCAACTAATGGGGTCTGAGGTCTTAAATAATAATTAAGGTAGTCTCAATTTATAATATTAAAAGTCTTATTTTGTAATAAGTTTTCCCCAATCCATTTAATATGAGTCATTTACGGATTATTGCTAATTGTTTAACCTGTTAACAAAAGGATCGAATTTTAGCTTTTTCCCCTCTGAAACTTATCCCAATAGTATTGTAATTACCATTTAGTCAGGCTTTTATAACAGACTGTAGAATTTTTGTGGCTTATCGTTTTCAATTTGTAGAACTTTTGTAGTAAACCGTTTTTTAATTTTCTAATTCTCCTTGTTTTCCTTTGTGTTCTCGAATTTGCAATGATTATTGAATTGATTTAGAAGCAAGTGCTCAGTTAAAATAATCAATAGAACAATTAAAATTAAAACGTATGAAAATGAAACAAGTAATTTTACTTCCAATGTTGCTTATGTTCATAATGGTTGGCAATTCCATTGCGCAAACCAATTATGATACGATAAGTGCAACCTATGTCGCCGGTGTCATTCAGACCGATGGCGATTTTGATCAACTTGGAGAATCCTCGAGTTGTCCGGGTGTTTTAAACGTCCCGGTACCGGATTATGCAATCATTGTCAGTGTAGATGTTGAGTATTCCATGACTGCCATTACAGGAGCATCTATGAACAATGGCATGTCCCAGTTAAAGTGTACCTCACCAAATGGTGCTGCTGAGCCTCAAATTTATGCAGGAACGGGTGGCTGGTCCCAGGGAACTGAAATGTATAGTCGTACCGGATTAGATATTGCGAATGGAGTTACCCCAATATTTGGTTTTGGTGTTAATTTTGAATTACACACCGGTACCATATACTGGAATGCACCTGCAGGTTGTAGTGACTTATACCAGGTAGTTGATGATGGTACATGGACCGTTACAGTCATTTATCTTCCTCCCGGATCACCAGGAAATGCAAGTAATCCAGTTCCGGCAGATATGGAACAGCTCGTGGATGTTGATACGGACCTGACATGGGATTTTGGGTCAAATACCGATACTTACGATGTTTATTTCGGTACAGACAACCCACCTACTACCATGGTGGTTTCCAATGCTGTTCCAGGTGGAGCTACCGGATCTTATAACCCGGGTACGATGACAGAGGCAAGTGAGTATTTCTGGAGAGTAGTGGCTAAAAATACTTTGAATGAGAATCCTGGTAATGTCTGGTCGTTCACAACCAAATGTGCCACACCGGTTTATCCTTATTTAGAGGGTTTTGATGGGATTACTGCCCCGAATTTCCCATCATGCTGGATACCCTTATCAGGTTCCACAAACCAGTTTAGTAGAATAGATAACTGGTACGATCAGTGGGGTGGTTATGCAAGAAGTGCACCCAATGTTCTTCGGTTCCTTGCAGATGCAGAACCTACTCCAAACCTCGTATTGGTTTTCCCTGAAGTCGGAACCATATCAGATAAAGTGGTTTCAGTGTATGGTATGAATGAAGTCGATTGGATAGGTGGTCAGACCAATCAATACCCAATTGAAATTGGTACCATAACCGATCCTTTTGATATTAATACTTTTACGGCATTTGACTCCTATATCCCTGGTTCAGAATGGACTTTGCATGAATTTTATATGACTGGATATAGCGGAACCGATACATACCTCGCCTTAAGAGGGGTAGTGCCACAATATGGAAACCTTTGGGTGGATGACATTACTATAGATGAGGTTCCTTCCTGTATAAAACCGTCTGACCTGGTTGAAGTTGATGTACAGGCATTACAGGCCACAATAGGCTGGACCGATGTAAATGGAGCCACTTCATGGAATATTGAATACGATACCGCAGGATTTACTCCCGGTACAGGAACTGTTGTAAATGTAACCTCCAACCCAGGAACCATTACAGGTCTCATGGATGGAACATATTATGATATTTATGTTCAGGCCGATTGCGGCGGTGGAGATGAAAGCGCCTGGAGCTGGCCTATAACCATTCTTACCAAATGTTTGCCCTGGTCAGTACCCATTGATGAAGATTTTGGATTAGATCCCTATCCTCAAACTCCCGAGCTACCGCTTTGCTGGTCGCTTATTAATATCTGCGGAGGACAATACGGCGGAATTTGGGTTCAGACTTATAATTCCTATGCTGGCTTATGTATTGCAATGGATCCTTTTGGAGATGCTGCATCTGAGTTGATTTTAAGTGGACCTGAATTATCTCCGGCCATCAATACACTCAGAACCAGTTTCATGGCAAGATCAACCGGAGACAGGGCTATAATTATGGGTACGATGACCGATCCCACGGACGAAACAACATTTACTCCTTATGATACCATTTCAGGATTAATTGATCAATATCAATCATTTACGGTGTATTTCAACAATTATTCAGGAACGGATACTTATATTGCCTGGAGAGATAATGCTGCCGAATATTTAAATAGTCAGGTTTTTATTGATAATATAACAATTGAAACGATTCCTTCTTGCGTTGAGCCTTATAAACCCTGGGTTGACGGTTTAACAGCGAATACAGGAATGATCCACTGGACCGATCCGGTTGAAAGCGGAACCGATTGGGAAATAGAAGCAGGTGCCCCGGGCTTTACGCCTGGAACCGGTACAGCTTTACATACCTTTACATATAATAACGCTGTAGCTTCTGCTCAAAGTTTTGAAATGACAGGTTTATCTGCTGCAACCACATACGACGCCTATATTCGTACCAGTTGTGGTACCGGTGATTACAGTGTTTGGGTAGGACCGGTTACCTTCCTTACAGGATTTGATCAGTTTGCTACCTTACCTGTTTCAGAGGATTTTGAAGGTGGTATGGGTGTTACAGCAAACAGCCCGTTCAATGTTCAGGATTGGGTTATTAATAATGATCTCATGGTAAGTGGTACAAGTTCTGTTCATAATCCTTACGGGAATAATGGTGACAATATCCTGTTTCTAGGTGGAACATTTGATTTCACAGCTAAAACAGATGTCATGCTCTCTTTCTGGCAAATTGCCAAAACAGACGGTACCTATGATCATTGTTATGTTGAGATATCTACTGATGGCGGAAATACTTATGATCAATTGCCTGAATCGACCTATGCCGGAGCCGGCAACTACAGAGAAGAAGGATTATATAATAATCCGGAAGGACCTTGCTTCGATGAAGACTCATATGCGGATTGGGGAACCTCAAGTACTACCCCCGATAATTCATGGTGGAAAAAAGAATATTTTAACCTGACAGATTATAATACCTATGATAATGTTGTGATCCGCTTCAGACTGGTTTCAAACGGTTATACAAATCGTGCAGGCTGGTACATAGATGACATTGCAGTGGAAACAATGGCAGCACCTGGTTTTAATGTTGATCCATTATCCATTACCGAAGATGCTTCAGAGGTTATGCCAACTTCCGTTGAAATGAATATGGGAAATACCGGTGGGTATCCAGCAAGTTATTCTGCTTCCGTTATTTATAATGAATCCGATATATTCACTGAAAATTTTGATTCAGGAATTCCCGGTACATGGACAATTGTTAATAATGGAAATAATTCAGTGACATGGGTAGATACAATATCATCCTACAACGGTTACGATTTTGATGGAACCCGGTTTGCTATTTGTGATGGTTATCAGAATTATGGAGCCGGTACAATCACCATGGACGATGAATTGATCAGTCCGGTAATTGATGCTTCTGCATACAGCGGTGGTGGATTGCTTCTTGAATTTGATCAGGCCTTCGATGCCTATTATTCTGTAGGTGATACGGCAAGAATATATGTTTATGACGGTACTGATTGGATTATGATTTATGAATCATGGGTTGATGATGGATTATTGTCTTATAATTCAAATGGAGTTCATAAATCATTTAATGTGGCACAATATGCCAATGCAAATTTCCAGGTTAAATTTCATTACATTGATGGTCCTGTAAACAGGGGTTATTATTTAGCTTTGGATAACATTCGTCTAAGGGCTTCTATGTTTCCACTTGGATGGCTAACCATTAATAGTGGAGAATATGTTGAAGGGGTTTCACTTCCTGATGCCGATAACGTACCCAGCACTATTGGTGTACAAATGGATGCAACAGGTTTATCGGTTGGTACTTATAACGCAGAAATTTTAGTAACGTCAAGTGATCCCGGTAACCCTACAACTACTGTCCCTGTTACAATGAATGTGATCCCGGCTATTGGCTTAGACCTTACTGTCTTCCTTGAGGGTCCATATGATGTTGTCACAGGAAGCTTAATGATAACAGACCTATCAGCAGGTTCTTATCTTCCTCTTGATCAGCCTTATAACCCGGTACTGCCTTATTATGGTAACAATGCACCTGTTTGGTTATACTTAGGCACTGAGTCCGTAACTGATTTTCCAGCAAACACGGTTGATTGGGTGATTGTACAGTTGAGAGATGCAGCTGATGCTGCAAGTGCCGGATCTGGAACTATAATAGGGACAAAGGCAGCATTTTTATTAAGTGATGGCTCAGTTGTTGGGCTCGATGGAGCGAGGTTGATTTTTAACAATCTGGAAGTTTCACAAAACTTATATGTCGTCATTTATCACAGAAATCATCTTGGAATCATGTCTGCCAATGCATTAACCAAAACAGATGGTGTTTATTCGTATGATTTCTCAACCGGAGAAACACAAGTATATGGTGGTGCTAATGGTCACAAAGACCTTGGTGCAGGTGTTTGGGGTATGATTTCAGCCGATGGAGATGGTAACGGACTGATCCAGAATACCGATGAAACTGCTGCCTGGAAAGTTGACCTTGGAAGTTCAGGTTATCTTGGTGGTGACTTTGACATGAATGGACTGGGTCAGAATACGGATGAAACGGATTTTTGGAAACCAAATCTAGGAGGTGGCGGTCAAATACCTGCTAAATCCTCTGATACAGGATATCAAAGTCAAATTCCCAAATAAAAAATAGTAATCATTAAAGCTGATCTCCTATTACCGAGGAGATCAGCTTTAACCTAAACAATTAAAATTAAAGTCGAATGAAATACATTAATAAATTATTACTCTTTACGCTGTTAATTGCCAGCACGGCGATAATGGCACAACCCCAATTGACCTGGCGTGTTAATAACGTACAATTGGTCAATG
>JAHLKX010000001.1 GCA_020444515.1 Bacteroidota bacterium
CTCCGATGCTTGTTAGATTTTCCAATCCTGTTAAACTGGTTAGGGCGTTATTGTCATCGATTGTAAGATTCCCTCCGATGCTTGTTATATTTTCCAATCCTGTTAAACTGGTTAGGGCATTATTGTCATCGATTGTAAGATACCCTCCGATGCTTGTTAGATTTTCTAATCCTGTTAAACTGGTTAGGGTATTATTGTCCCTCATTGTAAGATACCCTCCGATGCTTGTTAGATTTTCTAATCCTGTTAAACTGGTTAGGGCATTATTGTCCGACATTCTAAGATACCCTCCGATGCTTGTTAGATTTTCCAATCCCGTTAAACTGGTCAGGGCATCATTACTCAAAATGCTAAGGTATTCACCAATTGTTTCTAAATTCCCCAATCCTGTTAAACTTGTCAGGGTATCATTTTGACCGATTGAAAGATACCCTCCGATGCTTGTTAGATTTTCCAATCCCGTTAAACTGGTTAGGGCATCATTTTGACCGATTGAAAGAAGTCCTCCGATGCTTGTTACATTGTCCAATCCCGTTAAACTGGTCAGGGCATTGTTGCTAATCGTAAGGTCTCTACCGATGAAACTTAAATTCTCTATACCCACAATAGAGATTAGGGCATTGTTGTTATGTATCTGGAAATCTAAACCAATTGATGCCAGGTTTTCCAAACCGCTTAATGAACTAAGTGCCGGATTGCTTCCCAAATTATAATCACCGATAATAAAGCTTTCACCGATGAAACTCAGGTTATCCAGGCCGGACATACTTTCAAGGCCTGGATTTGCAGTAACCTGAAAGCTCCTTCCAACAGAAACCAGATTTTCCAAACCCGAAAAATCCACCAATAATTGATTTGAATCGACGTAAAAACCACGCTCAATTTCAATTAGATCATTCAGCCCTGAAAAATCTGCCACGGAATTATTGCCTTTAAAATAAAAGGAACCTCCAATTAGAGTCAAATCATTCACGCCAATTAAACTGGTCAAGGCGGTATTATTCTCCATCTTCAAACTACCGCCAATTTGGGTTAAACCAACCAACCCGTTTAAATTGCTAATATCGTTTCCGCTTATGGAAACGTCGCCGGCAACCTGGCTGCAACCGGGGTAATTCACCTGGAAACTGTCCACTTCTGCCTGGTTAGTTAGCAAAATTCCTTCAGGTGCACATCCCTCAACTTCGCCTATTATGACTAAATGATCATTGCTTCTGGAGTAATTCAACCCCGCATATTCACTTCCTAGCATATAATCTATAAAGAAACTCCCTGTTTGTGCATCCGTGTAAATTCTAAGATCGAAATAATAAGTAGTGCTTCCTCCGATGCCGATTGTATCATGTGCAACCCACCAGTAATAATTTTCAGGTGGAGGATCGATGGCACTCATCAATTGACTGAGGTTTTCCGAATAAATAAGAGTTCCGACAAAGAAAGAAGTACTGTCGAAATAGGCTATTGAATCCTGCGGCACCCATCCAACAGGAAGTAATGCCCCAAAGCGGGGCAACTCGGTTTCTCCTTGATAGCTATCTGCCCAGGCACTAATCTGAACATCAAAATAAGAATTCGGGTCGGCCTGGTAAGGCTGGTAAATGTTTTCAAAGTCGAAACAGCCAGTAAGAAGCAAAGTGAATATCAGCACCGCTAAAATCGGGTATCTGTATTTTGCTTTTTTTGCTTTCATGTTTGTAAGTTTTTTCATGATATTCTTGTTTTAAGATTAACTAAAATCAAAACTACAATATCAGAAAGGGGAAAAGGTGGCAGTTATCTGAACGCCGGGGGTTTTTATTTGAACGCGGGGATTTTCATGACGAACGCAGTGAGGAGAAGGAGTTATATGGTAAAGGAAAAGCTTGATAACTGATTGTTGAGAAGAACTAAGAAAGGAGTGCTTTGTCTTGCGTAAAGAATTCACCCGACATCCTGAGGTGTCCACGTGAATTAACTGTGACTTTAGGTAAGGTTATCAAACAATTCCATCAGCATATCCCTTTTCCTTGATGCAACAGGGACTTCATCTCCGTTGCACATGACCAGTGTGCCTCCATCAGCTTTATCAAAATAGTTCATCCGGTTGATATTCACAATGTGCGATTTATGTATGCGATGGAATCCATTGTCCAGCAACTGTGTTTCAAACTCCTTAATAGACTTGGTAATGACTATTTTGCGTCCGTCCAGCAAGTAAAAAGTAGAGTAATTGCCATCAGCTTCGATATGAACAATATCTGAAATGTCCACCACATGAACCTGGTCCATTGATTTCAAAACCAATCTATGTGATTTATTGAGTTCATTGATACTGGTGCCCAACGCTTTTGCCTGAAGTTTTTCTTCATAACGTACCAGGTCATCTGCTTTTCTAATGGCCTGCGCAAGCTCTTCTTCTTTCAGGGGCTTTAAAAGGTAATCGACAGCACCGTATTTAATGGCCTTGATGGCGTAATCGCTGTAGCTTGAAATAAAAATAATTTTAAAATCAGGTTTCTCAAAATGGTCAATCAATTCAAAACCACTTCCATCTTTTAACTTAATATCAAGAATGACCAGGTCTGGTTCAAGTTCATTGACAATGCCAATACCCGATTTAATATCCTTCGCTGAGCCAGCAAAACTAACATTAGGCACATAATTATCGATGGTGTTAATTGCTGTTTGAAGGCTTGTATCGTTATCTCCAATGAAGATCGCCGTTGACATGAAAAAATTTTCTACGAATATATTAAAATTCGTCATATGACTGAATGTTGGTCATCGTAAATTTATCTACGTAACAAATGTACTTCATGAAGAGGGTGAGGAATTGTGTATTTATTTGAATGCTTCATAAATTCTTATGAACGTATGAGATTTTTATTTAAACGCGGATTGAGTGGGGGTGAAAATGCGTTTTTTAGTCTTAATAAAACCCGATATGGTCAGATCGGGTAACATCAGAAAGTGATGATATCATGGATCATTCACAACATTCAAATAGTCTGATCTGATTCCTGCAATTTCACGGTCTTGAAAGTGTCATTGGCTGCTAATTAAATTTCCACAATTATTTTCAATAAGAAGAATTGTGATTGGAATAAAATACCCCTATTTCAGGTCATAACATCTATTGTATGCTCAAATAATAATTAACATCTATTTACATATGAAAGATTTTAATTATTTTAGTGCTCACCAAATCATACAAATATGGAAGAACAATCTATCCCTACCTGGTACCTTCCCCTGATCAAGGGGATCGTCATGATCCTGCTGGCCTTCATGATCTTTGCAAGCCCTGCCGGGGCACTAATCGCCTGGGCCTTTTACATCGGTATCGGTTTCGTTATTACCGGTATGGTCTTGATTTATCAGGGCTTTGCCGGTCGCGGAGCAGAGGAGAACTGGACCTGGAAAATTTTCGAAGGGTTGCTGGATATGTTCATCGGCTTTATGCTCATGGTAAATCCACTTGTTACAGCATCCATCATCCCATTTTTATTCGGATTGTGGGGTGCATTTTATGGCATTGCCCTGTTCATCGATGCTTTTGCCCACAAAGAAAATCAGTTTGTGAAGTTTGCTGCCAGTTTGCTGGTCTTCTGGATATCCACATTTATCATGTTTAATCCTTTGTTGTTTGGGATATCAATCGCTATCTGGATCGCTATTATCATGCTGATTGTGGGGATATACAGTGTGATCCTGGCTTTTAATTTAAAAAAGTTGGTGATAGAAGAGCCGGAGCCTGAAATAGAAATAGAAATTGAATCGGACTGAGCCTAATTGTCTCGAACGTTTTTTAAGAGTTATCTGATAAATCAGTTAATGTGATCTGTTTCTGGGGCAGTTTCTCTCAGGATTATTGGACTTCCTGCTTTCCATGTATTACCAGCCGTTTTCCCAGAATTTAGGCAGAGCCGTTATAATAACTACCATCACCACATTAGAGGATTTATGCGAGCCACATGATCGATTGGGTTTAAAAAAGCAGTGGATATATCCACCGAAGCTCAAAGAATATTGGCATAAGATTGAATCATAACTATGTCAGGCTTCGGAGAGCATTTGCTTGCTGCAGGCTGGAAGGTGGCGCTGGAAGAAGCATATCCAACGGAAATTTATTTTTAACCGTTTAAAAAGGAAAACAATGTTTCAGAGATCTGCAAAATCATTTTGTGTCATGGTTAGTAAATTCACTTAGAAACTAAAAATAGTCGTTAGGGGATATCCCAGGTCGGTTTTTATACAATCCATGTAACATTAGCATGCCATTATTATTTAATTTCTAGATCATTTACTAATTTTCTTGCACAGCTTATTTTATAAGTAATACGCGCTGACATAGCAAATTTATTGGCCAGTTGGATGCCATTATAGTATTTATATACCGGCAGATCACCATTAACGGCAAGAAACCATTTCTTAGCAAAGGAATAACTAACATGAGGTATAGCATAAATAATCTTGTATCCTGATGATTCAACGATGTGCTCATTTTTCCGTTTGGATTTACCCCTGTTTTCACTTCTTATCTCCAGCCCAGTATTAATTGCTTTGGAGACTTTATAAGAAGCGAGCATAGAAAACAAATACATGTTTCCATACTTATAATAAAAATTTTCGGAGTCAATAAGCTGGGCATATTCAAAAGAACCAAAAAAGCCCAGGTTCCATTTTGGATGTTTAAAGGATTTATTGATATAAAGATTAATGAGGTATTTATAGCTCCCGGAAGAGGGTTGTACGGTTATCGGCAGTTTTACATGATCCGCTTCCTGATCAAACACACCAATCGGAAATTTCATTCCAATGGATGGTGTAATGGCAATTTTTCGTACAAAATTTTTATATGCCAGATACTTGATGGTTAAAGCGGCATCGCCTAATCCGTATCCTTTGCTATCCTGCCAATCTGAAAGACTGTAAGTTTCTGTTTTATTCAGAAAGTATCCAAGATCCGTTTGCAGGCTGATCCTTGGTGTTAATCCATATATAAGTTGCAGGTTCAGATAGTTAAAGTATGCCTTATCAACAAAATCAATCGAAATTTTTTCTGACCCCTCATAGTAAGTATCAGAAATACTGTACTTATATCCGGCAACTACCTGTAACTCTTTACGGCCTGGGTTGGTCTGTTCGCTGTAAAAAAATGGGTTCCCTGCCGAACAGCATTGTCCAAAAGCAATTGAATGATCAAAAAACAAAATAATGAAAACACAGATGGGTAATAATCTTATCATCATTTTATTTTCCTCCACCAAAATAAGATGTAACTTCAATCTGTATGTCCTTTGTAACCTGTCCTGTTTCATTCGAAACCGTGCATGTAATGGTATTCAATCCTATGCAACATTCACCAGCTGCATATTTTATTTGTGTACCGCCACCATTGAAATTTCCGTGATCACATTCCCACGAGTAAACCAGGTCGATACCATTTGCATAACAGGTTATAGTTGCTGTATCCCAGGCTTTAACGGAATAAAGACTGGCAATAAGACTATCAATCGTGATTTGATCCGTAGTGTCGGATGGTTTTTGATCTTTGTCCTTCTCGCAGGCGATCAAACCTGAAAAGATCGTGGTGATAACAATGATATACTTGACTTTCATGTTTTTTAAATTAATGAAGATCAATGGTTTGATCTATTTTTTAGCCGTGGATTCCAAAACCTCCTGAATCTCCACTTCATCGCCATGCAAAAACCCTACTTTTTGCCATATCAGATTTTGTTCCCTATCAAAAATAATACGGGGTGAGGTTTACATTCATGGTTCATTTAAATTCCTCAATAGGATCGAGAGAAACCTCAAACCCCATCTATTGACATTTACCGGTGGCTTTACTTTGGATGAGTTGTCAATTACAATCAAAGTGATAAATTTATTTATAAAATTGTGCCATATATCAAGCCTGAGATTGTAGCCATAATAACAACAAGCACTAAATAAACCACTGTCTTTTGTGTTCCCATAATGCCTCGTATCACTAGCATATTGGGCAATGAAAGCGATGGCCCGGCCAGCAATAACGCAAGTGCCGGTCCTTTTCCCATTCCCGAATCGATCAATCCTTGAAGGATGGGTACTTCGGTCAAAGTGGCAAAGTACATGAACGCACCGACGATGGAGGCAAAGAAATTGCTGAATACTGAATTTCCTCCTACAAGGGCTGAGATCCATTCGCCAGGTATGATACCGGCCAGGGCCACATCATCATGGGTAGATCCGAGAAGAAATCCTGCAATTACCACACCCAGTGCCAGCAAAGGCATGATCTGCTTGGTGAACTCCCAGGAAGAGATTGTCCATTCCCTGTTATCCGGATCTCTGTTATCCATGAGGGTGATCATGCTAATACCAGCAATACCCACAATCATAGGGACTAACGGTGAAGGACTCAGCATTCCTGCCAGGGCGGTTGCAAGAGCAGCCAGTAATACCTGCCACCATGCAATCTTCAGGATAAAGACCAGTGAATAAACCAACATCAGCCCGAAGAAGGAGGTTATATACCATTTATTGGCCCATATCCAATACCAAATGCCGCTTTCCACACCTTCGCCCGGTTTACCCCAGTTAGCAAAAACCAGGATCAATACAAGGGTAAAGAAATGAAAAGCAGTTTGCCACATCGGTCGTTTTTCAGGTGGCACCACTACCTTCATTTGTTCATCTGCTTTAGCTTTTTCTTCTTTGCGGTAAATTAGCGCCATTGCCGAACCAATAACGATAGCAAAAACAACTGCACCAATAATCCTTGCAATACCCATTTCAAAACCCAATATTCGTGCAGTGAGAATAATAGCCAGTATATTTATGGCAGGCCCTGAGTATAAGAAAGCAACGGCTGGTCCTAATCCTGCTCCACGTTTATGAATACTTGAAAAAAGTGGAAGTATTGTACACGAGCAAACAGCTAAAATGGTTCCTGAAACTGATGCAACTGTATATGCCACCCATTTTTTAGCCTGGGCGCCGAAATATTTTAGTACGGCACCCTGGCTCACAAATACTGAAATAACTCCCGCAATAAAAAAGGCTGGCAATAAACATAAAATCACATGTTCCTGCGCATACCAGCGGGTGAGGTCAAGGGTTGCATCTACCGCCTCCTGGAACCGCAGACTTTCCAGTGGCATAAAAAAAGCCAAAATGAAAAAGAAAACGATCCAGAATAAAATTTTAAGTTCTTTTTTCAATTCCATAATCGCATTTATAAGTTCGTATATTTACGAATAATCAATTTAAAAAAAATCAGAATAAAAGGAATACATAATAAATCCCGATGCCAATAAACACCACAGCGATCACCCTGCGAAACCAGATCTCAAATGTTTTTAGCTTGTTATAAAACCCACCGACACCCGATACTGTATAGGCTATAAGCCAGGCAAAAATAATTACAGGAATTCCGGTAGCAATAGCAAAAGAAACAGGGAGTAAAATACTTTCGCTGCTGCTGATGGTCATTGGAATAAGCATTCCAAAATACAATACACCGCTATAAGGACAAAAAGCAAGCGCAAAAACAATTCCCAGCAACAACACATCCCAATATCCTTTGATTCCCTTCTGGCTGTATCGGTCGGTGATGGAGGACAGGCCCGGGAAATTGATTCGGATAAAATCAAGCATAAACAATCCGATTAGGATGAGCAGTGGACCAATGATCTTTTCACCATACATCTGGAAAAACCCGGAAATACTGAATTGGTCCGCACTAAGAATCAAAACTAGGGCAAGTAAGGTATACGAAAGCGAACGTCCGATGGTATAAACCAATCCATTCACAAAAACACGGTTGCGGTTTTGAATGTCCTTACTGATAAAGCCAACTGCTGTGATGTTGGTAGCCAGCGGGCAGGGACTGATAGCCGTCATCAAACCCAGAATAAAAGCTGATAGCAAAGGAAAAGAACTATCCTCAAAAAGGTTGGTAAGAAATTCCATCCAGCCTTATAATTTTTCTATGGACTCCTTCAGTGCTTTTTTTAACTTGTCAGGATTATTCCTGGCATGCATAAAGGCAGTATTGGTCAGATTTTCCTGCTTTTCTCCTTTTACAACCAACAATGATTGTCCGTCGACTTTAAGTTTTTCTGCCAATGCATCATTGGTCTTATCTTCCAGGTTTACCGAAAGGAAGGTCATCTCTCCCGATTTCATTTTTTCAGGATAGAGCTCGTTGAGAGCCTTCTCTGATTCATTTTCAACGGCCATACAGGTAGCGCACCTTCGTTCATAGTGAAAATAATACACTTCCACATTATCTGTTGATACAGTTTCCTTTTCTTTAGTTTGATCAGCAGTCTGTGCATTGCATGTAAGCAACGAGATAAATAAGCCGACCAAAACAGATAACATCAAACCTTTGTTTTTCATTGTTCAATAATTTATACAGTTAGAAATTTTTTTAATTCGCTTGAAGATGGCACACGTCCGCTCAGCACTACTTTTCCATCAACGACCAGTCCGGGAGTACGCATAATTCCATATTCCATTATTTTCATAATGTCCTCTTCTTTGGAAACAGTTGCTTCAATACCCAGTTCCGAAACCATATTCTGTGTAGCTTTTTCCAGTGTTTTACATTTAGGGCAGCCGGTTCCTAATATCTTGATTTCCATTCTAAATAAATTTATTATTATTTCGTAGTTCGTAAAATTGCGAACAAAAATGATCAAAAAATAATTAACGGACAAGAAAATTCGAAAAAAGTTTTTGTGCTTCCAGCCAATTTTCATTGTTCAGACAGTATTTGATTTTAGGAGCCTCAATCTCGCCCTGAATAAGCCCTGCCTTCTTTAATTCTTTCAAATGTTGGGATAACGTTGATTTAGCAATAGGAAGTACTTCACTCAGATCACCGCTGTAGCAGCAAGATTGTTTTGATAATAATTCAAGAATGTACATCCGTATAGGGTGTCCCATTGCTTTGGCGTAACGGGCAGTCTTTTTCTGATTATCTGTGATTTGATTTGGAATCATCGTTTCTATAATTCTAATTTGATCGTAAAATTAATATTTAATTACTAAGAAACGCTATTTTAAAATTGTCTGGTTTTTTGGGAGGAGGTCAGTCTGAAAAATGGGAAACCTACAAAACTGATTTCATAATGATGTGTATAATAATGAGTGTGTAAACCAGAAAAGGCTTGTATGTTGTTTGAATACAAGACTTTATAAATGTATTTGTGGAGCTGGAGGGAGTCGAACCCTCGTCCAAACAAGCAGCAAAAGTGCTTTCTACATGCTTAGCTTCTTATTGGTTTTCGAACAAAACCCGGGAAAAAGCACCCCAGTTTTGCCTTAACTCCTTTATCTCGTTTGGTAACCGGAGCCTCTACCAAACCAGCCCGAAATTATGAGCACCCCGTGATCAGTCGGAATCAGGCAGATCCTTCTGCAGGATGTCTTGTCACTGCACCTTGTGCTGTGAAAAGCCCATCTACTGTACTTCGATTAGGCTGCAAGAGCGTAATTTGTTTCGCCAATTATAATTTAAAGATAGTTTTTAACGAGCCACATCTCTAATGCCCGGCATGCTTACAAATCCACTGTCCTTGCTGTCAAAACCAGTCAGCCCCATTGTATTCAATCAGCATTTAGTGGTCAAAGTTCGATGTTCGAAGTTTGAAGTTAAGTGTGCTAAACTACTGATAATTGCAAAGAACGTTTCTTGGGTTTGCAAAGATAACAAATCCCGTTCCATGATGAAACGTTTATAATGGACTATTGTTTTCTTTCCAAATAACTTAGTTGATCACAATTTTGGAAGAACAGGTTATTTCCTTCGTCCTGATATTCAGTAAATAAATACCATCCGGTAAATGGCTCACATCAACGATGCAGGAGGCTTGATGAGGAGCCAGTTTGACATGTTGCGTGAATTGCTTGCGACCGCTGAGGTCAAATATCTCAAAGATTGCATTCTCTTTTACGGTCTCTGGTAAATTGACATGAAGGATGTCGTTAGCAGGAACCGGATAAGTTGTCAATGACAAACCATTCGTTGATTTTTCATTTCTCCCGGAAAGTAAATCAAAATTGTAAATCTGGATGCCGGCAGGCCCATCTGCCACATAAACATGTCCTGCATCATAGGTAACATTCAGTGCAAAACAGCCGGTTCGTTTATAATATCCTGCAACTGTTGGCATTGATGGTATGGAGATATCGATCACCTGCACACCCTCATTGATATAATTGGCCACAAAAGCATAATTGGCAAATACATCCACGGCCCAGGCTGCATCACCCAATGGCAGGTAGGAGGTTTGGATAGGACTGAGCGGGTCTTGTACCGAAACAACTGATAATCCACCGGCATTATCCGCCAGATAGGCATAACCGTTTGAAACTTCGATGTCATAAGGTGTTCCCTGGTATTCGGCCAGGCGTTTGAGCAACTGTGGATTCCCCGGATCGGAAATGTCGAATACATACACTCCTCTGGTATCCTCATCAGGGAAAGGGCCATAGTCAATGGCGTATAAATAATCATCTTCCACATCCAGTGCCTGGCAATAAAACCATTCTTCACCAGGAATAGCTCCATTAACCCATCCCATCACATGGGCAGAAAGTGCAAGGGATTGAGGATTGGTAAAATCAACTACTCGGATCCCATCCCACCAGCAGGCTACATAGGCGAATGTGCCCTTCAAATCCAGATCATACGTCATGGCAGGAGGATTATAGTAGCTTATTTTAGTTGGATTTATTGGATCGGAAATATCCATAAAGTTCACCCTGTTTCCACTTCCCATGCTTTTGGGACAAAACACGGCGATGTCACCATGCAATTTAACCAGAGCTCCCGGTGTATCATTGTATCCAACCTGGACCGGATGCGTTTTCTCACTCACGTCAAATACTCTGAAGCCATTGTTGCCGGTGTAGGCATAATCATTCCTCACGGCTATGTCGTTTTCAGAAACAGGAAGCAGGTAGCTCGAAGCATATTCCGGGTTTTCAGGATCGGAGACATCCAACATCAGGCAACCCTCCTGACCACCTGTTGTGGCGAGCAAATGCCCGTTGCCCGTAATGTATGTGTTGGGACTGTTGTAAAAACCCAACTCCGCAGGCTCTTCAGGATTTGTCAGGTCAAGGATATTGACCCCTCCGCCGGGATTGGTCGTTGAATTGGCGACATATGCCATGTCGTTCCATTTAGCAATCCGGTTGGGATAACCATTGATTGTAAGTTGTCCCACCATGGCCGCAGGTTGTTGTTGCCATTCGTATATTTTTAATCCTGATCCGGAATGGAGGATGTATGCATAATCTCCATCAACAGCAATATCAGTGGTGGGGGAATTAATTGTTCCGAAAGTTGCCAGGTTTGGAATGTCATCAAACCCTTCTACAATCTGGGTTCCGCTGGTGCTTTTGCCCAGAAAGAGGTGGGTCCCGTTAAAGGTGGAACTCCAGGCCAAATTCGAAATGGGGAAACTGCCTACAAAAACCGGGTTTTCGGCCACCGTAACATCAAACATCTGAATGCCATCGGCCACCGTAACCAGGATGCAATAGATATCGTCTCCGTTCTTTTTTTCATAAATACCGCTTCTCGGAAGTCCGGTAACAGGAATACGGCTTATGCGCGAGGGTTGGGTTATGTCTGACACATCCCAGATCTCCAGGCCTGAAAAATAAGCAGCCAGGTATAATCTGCCCAGTACGGGGTTATAATAAATACCATCCACCAGCGCCCTGGCGTGGACCTCGGACAATAAAACAGGATTGTAAGGATCACTTGCATCCATGATGATCACCCCGGCTCCCGAACCAATAAAAATTGTGTCACCAGTCGGGCTGCTTTCTATGCAGAAACTTTGTCCCAATGACCATCCACCGGCCCAGAACATGTTCAGTGAATCATATTCTAAAACAGAAGCTTTTGAATTTGAGGTTTCTGCTTTTTGCCAGGAAATGTCAAAACTACCGGCTTTTGCAACAGGCGTTTTGAGGGATTGAATGGCTAGCTGACTTATTGCAGAAATTGTTAATGAAAAACAAATCAGGAAAAACAGAATTTTTTTCATGGGAATAACTTTTTGATGATTGACCTCTATTGTGGCCCTAAAGGTAACCAAAAAAAAGTGGTATCGATAAAGGTTCGATGTTAAAATATGAGTGGTAATGACTTATTTTTTGGTCATCAGCGGTTGAGCAAACCGGATCACGTCATCTTTGGTGACTTTTTCATCGCATAAAATGGCCAACCTTTCGACCACATTGCGCAGTTCACGGATATTACCCGTCCAGGTCATCTCTTTCAATTCGTTGATGGCCTCTTCTTCAACGGGCAGCTTTGCCCTTCCATTATTAGCGCGGGTTTGATCCATAAAATGATCGACCAGCAATGGAATGTCATCGGTTCGTTCCCGCAATGGGGGGACATGGATCAGGATCACACTGAGTCTGTGATAGAGATCCTCGCGGAATTTTTCTCTCTGGATCTCTTCCTTAAGATTTTTATTGGTAGCAGCAATAACCCTAACATCCACCGGAATATCTTTTTCGCCTCCCACCCTGGTGATCTTGTTTTCCTGCAGGGCTCTCAAAACCTTGGCCTGTGCAGATAAGCTCATATCCCCGATCTCATCCAGAAAGATGGTACCACCATGTGCCTGCTCAAAGTCACCTTTTCGTTGCTTGATTGCTGAAGTGAAGGATCCTTTTTCATGACCGAATAACTGGCTTTCGATTAACTCAGAGGGAATGGCGGCACAGTTCACTTCAATAAAGGGTGCGTGTGATCGCTGACTTTGCTCATGCAACCATCGGGCGACCAGCTCCTTGCCTGTGCCGTTTTCCCCTGTGATCAGCACCCGGGCATCGGTTGGGGCTACCCGTTCGATCATTTCTTTGATATCTTTAAGGGCCTCCGATTCACCGATCATTTCCCAGTTTTTACTCACTTCTTTTTTGAGCTTCTTGGTTTCGGTCATCAGGGAGGACTTGTCCATGGCATTGCGAATGGTGATCAGCAGTCGATTCAGGTCGGGTGGTTTTTCAATGTAATCAAAAGCACCTTTTTTAATGGCCTCAACTGCTGTTTCAATGGTACCATGACCGGAGATCATGATGATGGGGGTATCGGTCTTTTTCAGCGCATAATCCAGTACCTCCAGGCCATCCATTCCCGGCATCTTAATGTCGCACAGGACGGCATCATAGGTATTTTGAGATAATTTATCAACGGCGACCTCACCATTTTCTGCCTGGTCGACCTCGTATTTTTCATTGGTCAGGATATCCGAAAGCGTATTTCGGATGCTGCGTTCATCATCCACAATAAGAATAGTAGCCATGTGCAAACCGTTATCTGTTTCTGTCGCTCAAAGATAAATATTTTATCTTTGCACGATATTCGGACAATGTGATCAAAACAAAAGACATACATAAATATTTTGGTGATCTGGAAGTTCTCAAGGGCATCGACCTGACCATCAAAAAAGGGGAGATCGTCTCGGTAGTGGGTGCATCGGGTGCCGGCAAATCGACTTTGCTTCACATCATAGGTACATTGGATAAGCCCACCAGGGGCAGTCTTCTGTTTGATGATACGGATATCAGTAAGTTCAATGATGACAGGCTTTCTGAGTTTCGCAACCGGCATATTGGATTCGTATTTCAGTTTCACCATCTTCTGCCGGAGTTCACCGCACTGGAAAATGTTTGTATCCCTGCTTTTATAGCCGGAATGAAGAAAAAAGAAGCTGTTGACAAGGCCACAACATTACTGGACTATCTAAAATTATCGGACAGGTTGGATCATAAGCCAGCAACCTTGTCAGGTGGCGAACAACAGCGGGTTGCCGTGGCCCGTGCACTGGTCAACGACCCAACGGTCGTTTTGGCCGATGAGCCCTCCGGGAATCTTGATTCAGCTTCGGCCGTTGAGTTGCACGAGTTGTTCTTCAACCTGCGAGAAAAATTCAATCAAACGTTTATCATTGTCACACACAATGCAGAACTGGCCAATATGGCTGACCGAAAATTGACCATTAAAGATGGCATTATACAATAATTTCAAAACAATAATAAACCGATTGCGTTAACGTTAAATTAAATCGATCAGGAAGTTGTATTTCATATGCTGTTAATGAAATTTCCAATGTTATTTAAACAAATTTTTATTGCATTATTTTTTTTGGTTATTAGCCTGGCTTCTTATGGGCAGGAGGAAAGCCAAACGGATTATGCCTCGGTGATTAAACAAGCCGATGCCTATTTCAATTCCGGTGATTACATCAAGGCCAAAACATCCTACCAGTATGCTTCCCGATTAAGGCCTTCCGACACTTATGCCAAGGAAAAACTTCAGGAGACCATTTCAAAATTACGCGATCGGATGGTGGTGATGGAACAATATACCAGTGTCATCAGTCAGGCCGATGATTATTACCGGAGTGGAGATTATGATCAGGCACGTGAAAAATATAAGGAAGCTGCTAAAATTGTACCTTCCGAAGGCTATCCGGCAGAGCAATTAAAGGAGATTGAAAACAGGGAAGCAGAGGTCAGGAAAAAGCAGGTAGCTTATGATGATGCTGTGTATCGCGCTGAAAAATATGAAAAATACAACCGCTTTGATGAAGCGATTGCTGAATATGAAAAGGCCCTGGCTGTTTTTCCGGATAAGCAGGAACCCAAAGACCGGATTGCGGAATTGAATACCAAAAAAGTGGAATTTGAAAAAGCTGTGGATGCTTATGATGAGATCGTCACCAATGCAGACCGGTTATTTGGTTTGAAATATTATGAAAATGCCCGGATAGAATATGAGAAAGCTTTCCAGGCGCGGCCGGATGAGGATTATCCCCAGGTAAAAATAAAGGAGATAGATAAATTGCTGGTCAAGAAGAAGGATTATGACATTCTTGTGGATCAGGCCGATGAAATGTACATGAACAAACAGTTGCAAAAGGCCAAAGAAAACTACCAGGCCGCGCTCAAAATCTATCCGGCCGAAAGTTATCCCAAAGATATGATTGAAAAGATCAATTCATCGCTTCAGGATAAACTTGGCAAGGATGAGCTATACCAGCAATCTGTAAAGCAGGGTGATGCTTTTTTAGCAGCAAGGGACTATACAAATGCCCTGTCGGAATATCAAAATGCATCAGATTTAAAACCAGAAGAATCCTATCCGAAAAACAAGATCAAAGAGGTAAATGCCATCATTGATCAGCAAGAGGCAGATGAGCAGACTTATAACCTCGCCATTAAAAATGGTGATGCCTATTTGAATGCCCAAAGTTATGCAGCTGCTAAAAAGGAGTTTGAAACAGCCCGCTCGATCAAGCCTGATGAGCCTTATCCCAATGAAAAACTCAAGGCCATCAATAAAGTACTTGAAGATCAACAGGCCGTTATGGACAGTTACAATGCATCTATTGAAAAAGCAGATGCATTTTTCAATGCTAAGGATTATGATCAGGCCCTGGCCGAGTATAAGAATGCACTCATTATTTTGCCCGGTGATCTCACAGCGACTGAAAAAATTGAAGAGATCAAAAGCATCAAAAAGGCAGAAAAGGATTTAGACTTTGAATACACACAGCTTGTGGCTGATGCTGATGCCCTGATGGCTGTGAAGGATTTTGCAGGGGCCCGTGAAAAATACACGACTGCCAAAAATCTTAAACCTTCGGAAACATACCCTCAAGAAAAACTCTCTGAGATTGAGCAAAAATTAACGGATCAAAGGGAGCTGAACAATGCTTATAATAAGTCAATGGCCACTGCTGATCTGTATTATAACAAAGGCGAATATCAACAGGCCCTCACTGAATATGAAAAGGCAAGTCAATTGAAACCCTCCGAACAAGTGCCTCAGGATCGCATTGCTGAAATAAATCTGAAGCTAAGCGAGGAAAATAAGGAAATCGAAGAATACAATGATATCCTGAACCAGGCTGATAATTTGTTTGGATTGCAGCAGTATGAGGAAGCAAAGAAACTTTATTTGAAAGCGTCCTACCTGAATACGCGGGATCAATATCCGAAAACCAAACTGGATGAACTTGAAACGATATTGAGTGAAAAAGCCCAGAATGAGCAAGCCTTTAATAAGCTGGTAGCGGCGGCTGATCGCATGATGGAAGACGGTGAATATCAAAAGGCAAAGGAACGTTACATTGAAGCACTTCTGGTCATCCCCGGGAGCAATTATCCAACCCAAAAACTCAAGGAGATTGATGATATTGAAGAGGCAAACGACCGGGCCTCACTGAGGGCATATAATGATGTTATTGAGGATGCCGACGCATTGTTCAATGCCAAAGATTATGAAGGTGCCCGAAAAAAATATTTGGAAGCCCAGGAGTCCAGGCCCAGTGCTACCTATCCGGCTGTAAAGCTCGGAGAGATTGCACAAATGAATGAGGATTATGAAAAACTGCAGGCTCAGTACATGCGCATCATTGCAGAGGCTGATCGTCTTTTTACCTCCAAAGAATATGAAGAAGCCAAGGTAAAATATATGGAAGCAGCAGCCATCCTGCCCGGTGAAGATCATCCTAAAAAACGACTGGAAGAGATCAACCTGGTGAACCGTTCCCAAATGGAACAATCACAACAAGCTTATGATAAGGCTGTTGCCGATGCCGATAAATTCCTCGCTTCGGCAGTCTACGACCAGGCCCTTGATTCATATCGCAAGGCCAGGGCGATCCTGCCGGATGAAACATATCCGGATGAAATGATCAGCAGGATTATGAAAATTCTGAATGATAATGCTATGCGCAAACTTCATAGCGGATCGATGATCCTGGCCAATAACGAAGTGAAAAAGTTTACTTTTAATCCCATTGATTTTGCTGATCGAAAAAACAGTATTCTCCTGATTAAAGTCCGTAATCTTGAAGATTCGGAATTTAAAGTTATCATGAATTACGGCATCGGGGGAGCTAAAAAAGGTGGTGTAATTCTTCCTATGAACACCGAGGGTGATGCCCAGGAATTTATTATTCCTCTAGGAAAGCAATATACCTGGTCTTCGGAAGGGAATAATTACATCAGTTTAACGCCGCAGGGCGGAGGGATTGAATTGCTCGTTATGGAAATTTCAAAAGGCAATTAAGATTATTAAATTGTTGATAATCATTTCATCCTTGTTTAATAAAAATTGATATTTTTTCTAATTTTGAGTTTCAGCAACTTTAATACAGGTTATCATGTCAAAAACAAGATCCATTTCCATTCTGCTATTATGGGTATTTCCGTTTTTTATGTCATCCTGTGAAAAATCACAGAATGATCCATGTGACGACACCGTAAAATCTGAAATAACAGTTTATGTTCGAACGACTATTCACATCCTAAATCTTAATGAAGAGCCCCTTGTTAATGAGCCGATTAGATTTCAGATATACAAAATACCCTGCGGCTACGATTCTGAGGGAATAATAACTTATAACATCGTAACTGGGCCTAATGGAAGCTGGACCAGCCCGGAGATAGGTTATAACCTGCGTAATTCTGAAGATAAAGTCGGGTGTAGTGCAGTTGCACCGGATTTAGAAAACTATTTTGAGAAAAATTATGATTATAAGGAGTTTCGATATAGTGAGTTTTCCACTCTTAACACAAAAGAGGTACATCTTTACATTTATGCCACAGTAGAAGAAAAATAAAAAATCAATATTCCTTAAGATTCAGATTCTGGGTTTTCCTCCGTATCAGCTATATCTTCCATGAGCATATCTTCCGCATAAATTTCCATTTCCGGGATCTCCTTGCCGGAATTCATTAAGCCGAGCATCATCACCAGGCTGGTGAGCAGGATCACGAAAAACAGGACCCCTTCACTGATCAGCCCTTTGCTGTATTCTTCCGGGATGGCATAAAAAAGCAGAATGGTGATGAGTCCGCGAGGTGCAATAAAGAGCTCCGGGAATAGGTTCCGGTGGGCCACCATCTTGAGGTAAAGATAGCGGATTACATACAAAATAAAAACGATCACCAGACCGGTAAGGATGATCTTAAAATCACTGAAAACGACAAGCTGTAAAGTAAATCCGAAAATAAAGAAAAAGAAAGTCCGGATGAGAAAGGCCGATTCATTGGTGATCATTTTAAACCGATCAATCCCTTCGAGCAATTTATCGGTATTGAGGAACTTATTGATCCGGGCAGGGGTCAGCAAATCGAGATTATTGAATATCACCCCGAAGATCAGGATCATAAGTAAAGAGGATAGATGCAATATTTTTCCGAAGGCATACAACAGGACCATGATGGCGATCAACAGGAAAAATTTGATTTTCATGGTCGTTTTTTCGATAAAAAATAGGATCAAACCGGTCACAACGACACTAACCAGGATCACGATCAGAAAATCCCCCAATAGCCAGGCAGCCGATTGCACCTCAAAGGTTGGATTGTTTACCACGGCATTGAAAAACAATATGCCCAGAATATCAGAAAATATAGATTCATAAATGATGAATTCTTTTTTGTCCTCATGAATCCCATGAACGCTTGGAATGGCGATGGCACTGCTGATCACTGCCAGTGGTATGGCATTGATCAGGCACACATAATAAGTGAATTCAGCATAAAAAAGATGCATGACATAAGCGATGGAAAAGGCTGAGATTAAAAGGATAAACAGAGCCGACAGGAAACTTCTTGCCAGCAGCCAGAGTTTATCCCGCTTTAACCGCAGGTCCATGGCTCCTTCCAGCACAATCAGGATCAGCCCGACAATTCCAAAAAATTCAAGGATGGTTTTGATGTAAAGTAATTCGTAACCCATCCTGTCAAAGACGATCCGGGCAATGATTCCGGTAAGTAGCAGCAGCAATACCGATGGTATCCTTGCTTTCACAGAGATTGCACTGTACACATACGACAGGATCACCAGCATGCTGGTCAATATGATCAGGAAGTAGGAGTTTTCGAACATGCAGGATTAATTGTTATGCAAGTATAGTAAAATTCCGAATCGGTATTGGGATTCATCAATGGATCTCAACGGAATGTTCCGGTATTTTTTTGTAGCCTCTTTAACCTATAATGTCCAGGTCGCGATCGGGACGGGCAAAGGACAAACGGGCTATTTTAGTCGTAGAATAATACGTGTCGAGGCCTGACCCGGCAACGGTTCCGGTTATACCCAGATCGATGAGCCCATCGGATAAAATGGCATTTTTCATGACAATAGCTTCTAATATCTCACCGATAATTAAAACCGACCCATTGGATTTCAGCACGTAATCCTCCCTTATCTCCATGCCGATTTTAACGGGTGATTCCATAACGTAAGGTGCTTTCATATTTCCACTATACCATGGCTTCAATCCAACCACCTCGAATTCCGATTTTTTTTCATAATAGCGAGCTGCCGTCTGATGGGCTTTGTTAAAAAATTCCTGTTTGATATGGTTAATGGTATAAAACCCTGTTTCCCTGATGTTTTGTAAGGTGTGACGCGGCACTTTGGGGGGTCTTATCAGCATCCCTATGAGCGGGGGGGTTGAGCCAACATGAAAAATCGTGTTGAAAATGGCCAGGTTGGTATTTCCACCCTTATCAACACTGCCGATAAGGTTAACACTTTTGTATCCACTGATTGAGTTGATAAAATTGCGCCTGAATCCAGCATCCAGGTTTTTTAGCTCCGCCCGGGTATAGGTCACATGGTTTTCTTCCATCATACTCTTGTCCTCGTTTATTATGCTTATTGGTTAATAACGATTTTGAAGGTTCCTGATAAAATATGCAGATTCCAACTCAATCCATTGATTCACGTCGTCGTCATGCGCATTTCCTTTTCCCTTTTTGATATACATGATAACAAGAAAAAAAGCGTTTGGTTTAATGGGGTCTTGACAACTTCATCATAACCCAGTGTGTCTTTCATCAAATTTTTTAATTTTGAAGCGACTAATCCTTTATAGATGGAACAATACTTCAGGAAATTCAGGGATCATACCATTGGTAATGAGCTAAAATTCAGAACTCCTTATGGTGAACAAACCATGATCTACGCCGACTGGATAGCCAGTGGCCGCTTATATGCACCCATTGAAGAAAAGATCATTGGAACCTTCGGACCTTTTATAGGAAATACGCATACCGAAACATCAGAAACCGGAACTTTGATGACCAATGCCTATCACCTGGCACATAAAAAAATAAAGGAACATGTCAACGCTGCACCTACCGATGTGATCATTACCTCGGGTTTTGGAATGACAGGTGTTATCAATAAGTTTCAACGGATCCTTGGTTTGAAGCACTGCAGCCATCTCAATGGTTCCGAATGTTTGAAAGACAAAGAAAAACCCATTGTTTTCATTACCCATATGGAACACCATTCCAACCATACTTCCTGGTTTGAAACCATGACCGATGTGGTGGTGATTCCTCCGGGAAAAGATCTTTCTGTTGATCTGAATCGTTTAAAAGAGGAGCTGGAGAAATACAAGGATCGCAAAATGAAGATTGGCTCATTTACTGCTTGCTCCAATGTTACAGGAATCCATACACCCATTCATGAAATGGCCAGGCTCATGCACGAATATGATGGTTATTGTTTTGTCGACTATGCAGCTTCAGCCCCCTATGTGGATATCAATATGCATCCCAAAGATCCGATGGAAAAACTGGATGCGGTTTATTTTTCACCCCATAAATTTTTAGGTGGACCGGGTAGTTCCGGTGTCCTGATATTTTGTTCGAGTTTGTATAAAAACCCTACACCTGATCAACCGGGTGGTGGCACTGTTGACTGGACCAACCCATGGGGAGAGTACAAATACATTGATGATATTGAATTGCGCGAAGATGGCGGAACACCCGGGTTTCTGCAGGCCATCCGAACAGCTTTGAGCATAGAATTGAAAAACGAAATGGGAACCCAGAATATGCATCAGCGGGAACAGCAATTGGTCAACCAGGCCTTTGATAAAATGCAACCTATTCCGGGACTCAATATTCTGGCTCAAAATAATCATGACCGGCTGGGGGTTATGTCATTTTATATTGATGGAATTCATTACAACCTGCTGGTCAAACTACTCAACGACCGGTATGGCATACAGGTTCGAGGTGGCTGTGCGTGTGCCGGCACCTATGGCCATTACCTGCTGAATGTAACCTATGATGATTCGCATCGCATTACCCAATTGATCAATTCCGGTGATCTGTCAGTAAAGCCCGGTTGGGTCAGACTTTCATTACACCCCACCATGACTGATCAGGAACTGAATACCGTTGTGGAAGCCCTCGGTGAAATATCAAGGAATATCCATAAATGGAAAGATGACTATATCTATAATAAAAAGAAGAACGAGTTCCGACATAAAAACGAACCGGAAGACAAAACCGTTTATGTAAAAGATTGGTTTGACTTCGTCTGATCCCGCTTCAATCCATATTCATTTGCATTTGTTTAAGGAGGGCTTGACGTATTGCATTTATCGGATGAACGTTTCAAATATCATGTATGCAACAGATCATCACCATCAAAACGAATTTCCACAATGGCCTCGTTGATATCACAAGCCAGGTTGAACAAATTGTATCTGCATCGGGTGTAAAAGAAGGCCTGGTAAATGTTTATGCACAAGGAGCCACAGCGGCCATTATGATCCAGGAGAACTGGGATGATTCGGTACAGACAGATGTGGTGACCCTTCTGAAAAAGCTCATTCCAAATGGCATCTGGTTGCACGATCGACAGGATGGTAACGGAGATGCCCATTTGAAAGCCGGTATTGTCGGTCCATCAGAGACCATTCCCATCATTGGCGGCAAAATGGGGTTATCCACCTGGCAAAATATCTTTTTTTGTGAATTTGACGGCCCCCGCAACGAAAGGCGGATTGCCATTACGGTAATATCCAATGATTAATTTGTCTTCCAAGGGTCCAGAGCAACGGAGGATTTATGGGGATGCAAAAAATTATCTAAATGCTACCATCATCGAAATGGCAGGTATTTCAATGTTATTGCTTACCGTTTTTATACCCGATTCATCAAATTGATCACCCAGTACTGCGATGGTCCATGAACCTTCGACCTCAATTTGTTTTGCTTTGCGGTTCGCGTTATAACAAACCAACATTTCTGTCCATGCATCACCCATGGGTTCCCCGTTGATGGTATAACCAACCATTCCGGGTTCTGTTTCCAGAAACCAGAGATTTTCCCGGACCATGTTGCCCGAAGGCATGCAGAATGCCGGATGACTTTTACGCAAAGCAATCAGTGACTGATAATATTCAAACACATCATGATGGTCGACTTTCCACTGCCAGTTGATCTGATTCACAGAATCGGGTAAATTATAGGAATTGTGCTCGCCTCCTTTGGTGCGCAGCATTTCCACGCCGGCATGCAGGAAAGGAATGCCTTGCGAAGTCAGAACTACTGCATTGGCCAGCTTGTCCATGGCGATGATCTCCTCAGGAGATGCATTGTCCACTGAAGTATTCAGTTTGTCAAACAGGGTATGATTATCATGACAGGAAACATAAGAAACGGCCTGCCAGGGATCGATGGTCCAGGCTGAATCGGAATAATTCACCGCCTGATAGTCAATCTGACCATGCTGAATGCTGCCCACCACTCCAAATTTTACCGAAGCTTCCATGTTGGGAGCACCACTTACAAAACCAGTGCTTTGATCATCAAAGACAGAACCTTTTAATCCATCACGGATGTCATCACTAAAGGCCGTGATCTGTGGCATCCGCCAGGTGTTTTTTTTCAAAGCCTGTTTGTTGACAGGCAGGGGAGATCCTCCGGCTGTCCAACCTTCGCCATAGATAAATGCATTTGAATTATAGGCTTTTAATGCAGCTGCAATCTCATTCATGGTTTCAATGTCATGGATACCCATCAGGTCGAAACGGAAGCCATCAAGGTGATATTCCTTTGCCCAAAAAATAATGGATTCGATCATGAACTTTCGCATCATTGCCCTTTCAGAAGCCGTTTCATTTCCGCATGCAGAAGCATTCGAAAAACTGCCATCAGCATTGTGCCGGTAATAATATCCCGGTACTTCCAGGTTGAAATTGGAATTATCGGTTCGACCGGTATGGTTATAAACGACATCCAAAATCACCCCGATCCCGTTATCATGGAAGGCTTTGACCATTTGCTTAAATTCCTTAATTCTTGTTTCAGCATGGTAGGGATCGGTTGAATAACTTCCTTCGGGAACATTGTAATTCTGCGGATCGTATCCCCAGTTGAACTGAGGTTCATCAAGCCGGGTCTCATCAATGGCATAATGATCAAAAGAGGGGAGCAGGTGTACATGGGTAATGCCCAGCTCTTTCATATGGTCGATGGCTGTAGAAACACCCTGCGGACCTTTGGTGTCCTCTTCTACCAGTCCTAAAAATTTGCCGGGAAATGACGAACCTGAATTGGGATGAATGGTGATATCACGCACATGCAACTCGTATATGATGGCATCATTGGGTGTATTGATTTCCGGACTTGCATCTTTATTCCAGCCATCGGGGTTGGTTTGTGTCATATCGATCACCATGGCCCGCTTTCCATTAACACCTACTGCCGTAGCATAGATGCCCGGTGTTTCATCCAGCCATTGCCCGTTGATCATTACCTGGTATGTGTAATAGACACCGCTTAAATCCTTATGAATGGTTTTATCCCAAAGGCCTTTTTCAACTTGCTCCATGCTTTGGGAATCAAACTGCTCCCCACCATTTCCTTCATTGTAAAAATTGATCTTTACAGCATCGGCAGGGGGCGACCAAAGGGTGAAGGTCGTGGCTTCAGGGGTGTATTGTACCCAGAGGTTGGCATCCGGATAAGCCGGGTAGTCATCATACGACTTGTATTCTGGTTTTTTTCCTGTGCAGGCTGCCAGGAACAGCATGAGGAAAAGAAGTGCGGCAGAAGAATTGGGGATCATAGGTGTAAATTTTATGTCTGGCTAATTTAGAGAAAAAATTGAGACGACAATGGCGCCAAAAACGATCAATCCAATAAAGCTTTTTAGTAAGTTTGTTTTTTGATAATTATCGCCTTCATGAAAAACAATCGCATTGTTTTGTTTTGCGCTGTCATGCTGATCGTTCTGGGTTTTTGTCAGGAACATTCTACATTGCATGCTCAAAAACCGGTATTTGATCTTCAGGATTCTTTAAGAGGTTCTATCACTCCTGAAAGGGCCTGGTGGGATCTTACCTATTACCATTTGCATGTTAAACCCAACCCGAAAGATAGTTCCCTGCTTGGTGATGTATTGATTGTTTACAAAGTTGTTGAGCCTGGACAGAAAATGCAGATTGATCTGCAGGAACCAATGATGATTGACAGTGTTATTCAGTCGGGGAAATCAATTTCCTACGACAGGTTGGGAAATGTATATTACTTAAACTTAATCGAAGCCCCAAATAAAGCCGACATAAACGAAATCAAAATATTTTATCATGGTAAACCAAAGGTAAGTTACCGGCCACCCTGGGATGGAGGGATTACCTGGAACCGTGATTCCGCCGGAAGTCCTTTTATAGCAACAGCCTGTCAGGGTGAGGGAGCCAGTTTATGGTGGCCCTGTAAAGATCACATGTATGATGAACCAGACAGTATGCGGATCAGCATTACCGTGCCTAAAGGCCTGATGGGGGTGGCAAACGGCCGTTTGGAAAAAATTGATAAAAACAGGAAGAATAAGATGGAGACCTTCCATTGGTTTGTTGCCAATCCGATCAGCAACTATGTTGTCAATATGAATGTGGCCCATTATTCCCATTATTCCGAAATATATGCAGGAGAAAAGGGACCCTTGTCCTGCGATTATTATGTGCTTCCTGCTGATCTTAAAAAAGCGACGGAGCATTTCAAACAAGTTCCGATGATGATGAAAGCTTTTGAATACTGGTTCGGACCCTATCCTTTTTATGAGGATGGCTATAAACTGGTGCAGGTGCCTTATCCGGGAATGGAACATCAAAGTTCGGTCACTTACGGAAACGGTTTCAGAAATGGGTTTTACGGTGTGGATCTCAGCCAAACAGGCTGGGGCAGCAAATTCGATTTTATCATTGTTCATGAATCGGCTCATGAATGGTTCGCCAATAATATCACCTATCGGGATATTGCCGATATGTGGATCCATGAAAGTTTTGCAGCTTATTCGGAGAGCCTGTACACCGAGTATTATTTTGGTAAAATGGCAGGATATGAATACGTCCGGGGAACAAGGGCCAATATTAACAATGATCGGCCCATAATCGGATACTATGATGTGAATTATGAAGGCTCAGGTGATATGTACCCGAAGGGCGCCAATATGCTTCATACATTGCGGCAGATTGTGGGGAACGACTCTACCTGGCGAGCGCTTTTAAGGGGATTGAACAGGGAATTTTACCATCAGACAGTGACGACCAGTCAAATCGAAGATTATATTGCCTCCTTCCTGGATCTGGAACTTGCATCATTCTTCAATCAATATTTACGGGATAAACGGATCCCGGTATTTGAGTATACCCTGCATGAACACATGTTGCGGTTCCGTTGGAACAATTGCATCGATGCTTTTGATATGCCCCTAAAAATTAACATAGATGGGAAAGAACAAATGATACATCCAAGAACACAGTGGCAGGCGACTGTTTTGGAAAACCCCGGTGAGAACCACGTCATTGATCCGGATTTTTATGTTGCCGTGATAAATTTACAGGGGAGCAGTGATTTTGGACCTGAATAGGAATAGGAAATAATCTCTGGTTTTAGTTTTACGATTTACAGCGTTTGAATGCCACATGGTTATGGATGTGCATTTACTATTTTGGTTGGTCTATTTCCCTATTTAATTTCCAACGGCGGTGCGACCATAGCCATAATGGCGGGTTGCTGAGAATGCTGCTTTCAAGTTGCCGGGCATACCCTTTGATGTAAGGATTTTCTGATTGACTATCAGCTTCAGGTTGAATGAGGATGAATTCAATTTCGTAGTTGCCACGTGAAATTTTTCTAAAATGCGGAAAGACAACGCTATGGTCCAGTTTCTTAGCTATTTTGCCAGCTCCCACCAGAAAGGCCGTTTCCCGGTTCAGAAAAGGTAACCAGACCTTGTTCCCATTGGCAGGAGGGCTCTGATCTCCCAAAACCAGGGAAAGTGTTTGTATCCCTTCATCATTGTAGGTTTTTAACGCTTTGTAGGCTGATGCTGAAGGAACAGCAACAATGCCATAACGCTCTCGTGATTTTTTGATCAGATCATCAATCACAGAATTGGAGAGGGGCTGATAGAAGGCGATCATTTTAAACCTGAAAGTAATGGGCAGTACCGAAAGCCATTCCCAATTTCCATAATGACCAGCATATAAAATAATACTCTTCCCTTGCTCATAAATTTTATGCAAAAGATCCGCATTTTTATAATGAATGCGTTTTGGAATTTTTTTACCTGTATCGCCAGCATTTTTAAGGGATTCGATCATGAGATCACTAAAATGCCGGTAGAACTTCCTGGTTATGTTGTGGATCTCTTGCGTAGATTTTTCCGGGAATGACATTACAAGGTTATGGTGAACCACCTTGCGCCGATACCTTATGATGTAAAACATCAATAAATAAAGGAGATCACCAAACACATAAAGTAATCGCAAAGGTAGTTTTGAAAATCCTTTAATTAAATAGGCGACAATGTTTGAGGCAATTCTTTTCATTTATCATCATCCTTTTTGACTTCTTCTCAAAAACTTCTTTTTTTCTGAGCCCAAATTTATAGTATCCATTTTGATTAGCGATGATAATACCTTTAAAAATATATTGTTCTCATCGATATTAAAATAACTGTGCGGTTTGAGTTGACATGAAAGATCATGCAAACCTTAAAAAGGATATCCCACGGCCAATGAAAAGATATAATCGTTGAAAAATCCGCTATTGTTAAAAATCCATTTTTCAGCCCCATCGATAAAAGGTTTTCTGACAGGCACAGCGACATCGAGGCGAAAGATAAAATAATCGATGTCGACTCGGATTCCAAATCCACTGCCAATGGCAATATCATCCAAAAACCTGTTAAATTCAAATTTACCTTGAGGCCGACTTTCATCATCGTTGATCAACCATACGTTCCCGGCATCAATAAAAAAAGCTCCATACGTTTTATAAGTAATCGGGAAACGATATTCGATATTGCCAATTAGTTTAATCTCTCCTGACTGATCCAGGAATCCCTGGCTGCCAGTGGAGTCCGACGGGCTGTATTTCCCCGGGCCAATGGAGCGGGCATAAAAAGCCCTTATATCCTGGCTTCCTCCTGCAAAATACTGTTTCACATAGGGCAATACCTCTGAGTTGTTATAGGGCACACCTACCCCAACCAGTAGGCGAGTTGCAATTTGCCTCTTTTCGTTAAAGTAAATATAATAACGAAAATCGTTGGTGATCTTTGTATACTGTGAGTAAGGTGTCCCAAATAATTTACCAGGATCATCACTTCCCGGATCTTTCAGTCCGGTTGCATTATATATACTGTTTAGCAAGTTACCTGCCAAATCCAGGGTCATGTTGAGGTAATAGTGGTTGAATTGATTATTTTTGGGATTGTTGGTGTAGGTGGCACTGAGCAAAGATCCGATGATAAATTGTTCTTCAAAACTTTTTGCCACTTGCGGATAGTAAGTCAAAAATTCATCAAATTCTTTGGAGGTTTGGGTTAATCTTAAATAATCTGCCGAAAAGGGTTCAACTTTGAATACCATGCGGGGCGAATTTCTCCATGTATAACCAAACTTAAGTTGGGATAAGTTCATGCTATAATATTTTACCCGTTTTAAGGATCTAAAACCAATACTGGCATATGTTTTAGGAACATACCGCGGCGATTGATTCTTTAATCGGAGGGGGATCAGAAATCGTGGAATAGAAAGTTTAAGTTGTGTTCCTATTTCATAAGAATTGACCCCCAACTCATAGTATTTTGTTTTTGATCGTTTTTGCCATTCAAACCCACCATCTACCTGCAGGGTTAACTGTTCCGCCCCTTTAAAAATGTTTCGATGGCCAACGGATGCAATAGCTGAAGGTCCCAGGAAATCATTTGACTTTGTGGCGAAATTAATTTCAAGACTGGTTTGGATAGGCTTTAAAGGGATCAGGTCAATGGTAGCATCCAGTTGGTTGAGGGTGGTGTCTGGTACTTCAAAAGTAACATTCACTGATCGAAAAGCTGCCATGCCCTGTAAATACCGGGTAGTGTTTTCATGATCGCTATAAGTGTATCTTTTACCTGGCTTGACAGATAAATGTCGTGTGATAATCTTAGGCCTGAAATGTTGCCCGTCCGTCAAATATTGATAAGGATCCATGAATATCGAGTCTGTCGCTATTTGTTTTTTCTTTGTTGGATTATCATTCCTAATGCGGACAGTAACATTGCGAATGGAGTAAGATTTATAAGCGTTTTCTGGTATTTTATCCTTTATGACCATCGTGAGGTCAACCTGTTTTTTACCTACAGTTGTATCTGCATGAAACAACAAGAAATCGGAGTTGAAAAAATAATGACCCTGGTTTTTCAGGACTTTGTTAACCCTGCTGCGTTCCTCCTCCAGGATTTTTAGCCAGTATTCATCACCGGGCCTGATCAATGTTTGAGACATAGAAGCGGAGATAATGCTATCGGCCCGTGTATGTTGATTGTAAAATTCAAACGTCCGGTAGGTGTAGGCTGGTTTGAAAAATATATTGTATTTGGCCCTGACCTTCTTTTGATGTTTACCATATTCTTTGAGGTCCAGCTTAACATTGCTGTCAAAGTGCCCCATTTCGGCCAACCGCTGTTCCATCACTTTTGCCCTGAATTCGGGATTAACCTCCTTCAATAATACCGGAGGTTTTGCAAATACCTTGTGAATATAATAGCGAGGTCCCCATTTACCAGTGGGTTTGCAATAGTTGTAGATGGTCAGGCTGGTCCGCGGTAATAAAACTATTGGACGGTTGGTTTTTACCTTACCAACCAGATAAAGTTCATAGGCTTTCAGGGGTTTATTTTTGATCTTTTCAAATCCCTGCTCCGAAAACCAGGTATAGGTATATAATTTTTCATCTTCAGCCAGAAATTTTATATTGGAGCACGATTGCAAGAACCAAGCCCACAGTATCAGGACCAATGGTGATCTAAGCCGTAATCTCAATAAACCTGGGTTTATCAACGAATGAATATTATTTTCTGATTGCCTTTCCAGAAACTTAGTTTTAATTGGTTTAACTATTTACTGTGATTTTCCCTTCCTTTCCTGCCGTTTATCATTGTTGAATACATTACCAATGGAGTCATATTCCTTGCTGAAACGAATGCCACCTCCGGTTTCAATCACTTCACCCTCCAGCAAACCTTCGTATTTGTTTTTCCTGAAAAATACCCCTTTATAAGTACCGTCCGCTGTAATTTTAAGTTCTATCTCCAGCTCATTTTGCACGAAGTGGGAGTTGGTTTGATCGGCATCCGCGTCGGTGGTTACACCCAGGCTCCCCTTGTAGTTAATACGGGCCCTGTCATTCAGGAAACTCTTACCAATATTGTAGTAGTAGTTTCTACGTAAGACGGCATCGCCCGAGGTATTATAGTCCTTAAAAGATTGAACATCAAATTTAAGATCTACAAAACTGATGTTCTCACTGATTAGGTGATTCAAATGACTGGCATAAAATTTATCTATCCGTGCATTGGAAGTGGTTGTAGATCCCAGCTCATCTCCATGGAGGCTGATTAGAAAAGACCCCCTGACAAGCAGGTTCAGCGCATTTACATTTCTTTCTTTTTCAGTAAGTTGTGCTAAACGTGATGATACAAGGGCATCGGAGGTCTCCTGAGAAATGTCAAAACGAAGCTGCAGGTCGTTAAGTTCACCTTCCATGTAAAGGAGAATTTTAAACATCATAACCTTAGGATCGCTGGACATCAGGCCTTCAGTAGACGCCCTCACTTCAGAGGAGGCCACAATTTTCAAATAAGGATTATAAACATCATTGGACAGGGTAATAAAGCTACCGGGTTCGATGGTATATTCTTCTACTGTAACCATGGGAATGGCGTAATGCAGGATGCCGCTCTCAATTCCGAACATCCCTGATATTTCTGAATTGCTTTCTACAACGGTATAATTGATTAATCCATCCATGGAGGCTTGCAAGAAATCTTTCCCGCCATTATCGAAAAAAAGATTGAAAGTAGTTCCTTCTTCTATTTCAATTAGCGATTTGAAATTGCTAAACATTTGCATGCTCAAAAATGAACCGGCTTCCTTAGCGTCTTTATTGGATAATGTTCCCGGATCGAAGCGGTTGAATTGCACAATGCCTTCATTATCATCCATGGCCAGTTCATCCGGAAAAGTATAGGTGATATTTGAAGTTTTATCGATCCTGACATTGGCAGTCACCTTAATATTATTTGAAGGGCCTTTAATTTCAATATCCGTTTGTGCTTTCAACAGTCCATAAAGGATTTCATTTTCACTTTTTGGAGCGTTCATGATTTCCATGTTGTCGGTAATAATCTGGAGGTTGTGGTATGTGTTCCCCTGCGGATTAAGGGAAAGCGATCCTATGATTTTTGCCTCCTGATCCTTTGTGTTTCTGAATGAAAAATTATTGAACTGAACCACATTGTTTAATATTTCGATGGGCTCATTCCCGAAAGTAAAGGTATTGTTCAGCGGAATGACACGGGTGCCCGCATCTTTAAATTTTATGAAACCACTTAATTCAGGGGATTCATTCGTTCCTTTTACTCTTAATTGACCTTCCATATTGCCTTTGGCATCGGTTATATATTCGGATAAAATATAATTCATTTGACCAAGGTCAAGTTGATTGATATCGAGTTCAATATCTATAGGTGTTATAACGGGCCCGGATGAGATGTGTCCGGTGAGCTGAATGTCTTCATGGTCACCGGTCAGGGCCATGACGAAGTTGAGAGAATCCGCATTATAGGAAAAGGATGACAGATTCAGACGACCTAATTCAAAGTCGTAGAGTTTCATTTCATCAATAGTCAGTTTTCCCAGGATCTCAGGTGAATCATATATATTTCTGAAATTAAAATGAGCATTGGCAGTTCCTGATACCAGTGTGTCCAATGCTAAAAGTTGTTCGATACTTCCCATCTCAAAATTTATCAATTCCAATTCAATATCCTGGGGCTTATCCTGTTCAGGTGTGTCGATCAAAATTTTCTGTTGCCCGCTTGACACATTAAAACCGCTGAAAATTACATAGGCCGGGTTGATTTCCACCTGGTTGTCTGCGCTGATCTCCCAGGGATCATAACTGAAGATCAGACTATCTTTAATGAAATGTAAAACAGTACTATTTCCCAATGTATCAAGCTTCAATGTTATGTCTATATAAGGATTTGAAAAAGAATCGAAATACTGCAGCCGAGTGGTCAACATCGAATTCCTGAAGGCCCCGGATAAATCGATAAAACCACTGATTAAGTCGTCCATTGCAATATCTGAAGCAAGATTGTATTCGAGATTATTGGATGTACCCCGGGCAGAAAACTTCAGACTATCCGAACTGATGTTTTGATATACTATACCAGGTAATGATAAATTGAAGTTGAGCTGATCGTTCGATGGATTAAAAGATCCTTCCAGTTCCAACTCACTAAAAGACGGATAATCCGGGAAAAACAGCCTGGCAAAAGCCTCCGGGTATTCCAGTTTTCCCTGTAAATCAAATTCCGGGAAGCCGAAAGGTACGGAATCGGTTTCGTAGTCCGACAGATAATAACCAGGGAGATGGGCTACAGAATGGATGAATTCACCCACCGGTACCTTACAAAAAAAGTCAAGGTTGTAGAAAAAGCTTTTGAGGTGAAAATCTGTATTAAGCGGACTGGTTGAAAAGGATAACTTGACCGGGTGCATATTGTAAAGGGTATCAGGCAACCGGAAGTCGAGGCTACGTATATCGGTTGATACCATGAATTCATCCAACGAATAATAGTTGACCTGAATGGAAGTTTCACTGCTTAAACTGAAGGGTGAAGGATACAGGTGTAACCGGTATAAATCAATTTTTTGAAGATTGAAATTACCAGCCATTACCAAATTGTCTTTAGAAAACTCCCCATTGACCGAAATGTTAAAATGGATGCTCGTATCAGGTGAATGAATCTCTGACTTGAATAATCCTTGAGTCAATTCTCCATTTATATTCAGGTCATGGAATGAATTGCCCTGATAATTAATCCGATCAACCACAAATTTAAGACCCGCATCTGAATTATATAGTTCCTTTGCATTCCAGTGTGCATCAAGCGAAAAATCCAATGTATCCATGCCGAAGTCCAGAATTTTATCAAGCTTTTGAAGACGGGCCTGCATTGAAGTCTTATAACTTGCATGCTCATCAAGGTTGGCTGAAACCCTGATGTCAGAAATTATTCCAATATCAGAATTTAGGTCTCCCAGGAAATGGTGGGATGAACCATTCACCTGATACCAGCCGGTAATTTTCAGCATTTCAGGAAGGCCCAGAAAAGGGTCAGGTAGGTCAAGGTTTATAATTTTGATTATATCCTTGCGGCTCGTGGTCACTTTTTGTAATTCGAGATCTACCCTGAGCATACCGGGATTATTGATGTTTTCAATTTCTCCATGGGTATAGATAGCCGTTGAATCTAGATAATCCAGCTTGAAATCATTGATTCGAATTGCCTTATCAGACCCTTTCAGGTTCGTAGATAATGAAAATCCGTTGTTGAGAAAACCATCGGCAAGTCCCAGTTCAGGTCCATCGACGGCATAAAAATAATGGATATCCTGCATGTTGTTGGCATCAATGGCCAATTTCAGGTCGAAAAACTGGCCAACGGTTTCAGAGTAGTTTGTCGGACTGAGACTGGTTTCGAGTTCTACTTTATATTGAGCTGCATTTGTTACCAGGCTCATGTTTTGGATGAAAAAAGAAGAATCTCGGTGAAATAAATGTGCATTCCAGTTTTTTATGGTCAGTCTATTTTTCTCCTTACCGCTCAAATCCGTAATTTTAAGCGAAAGGGTATCGGTGTCCACGATAATATCTGACAGCCTACCCGAAAGTTGATGGATATCCATATGATCATTGTTAAAATGACCACCCGGATCAGGTGCATCTAAATTATCAAGGGTCAGTCGAAAGTCTTTCAAGTCCAACCTGTCACTTTCCACACGCCACAGGTACTGTCCCCAGTTCAGATAATCATCGCTGGCAGGCATTGTGTCAACGGATGGTAGAAAGCTGATGGCACAGGTGATGCTATTGATAAAACCATTGCTAATGGCCACTTTGGAATGGGTCAGGTCTAAAAGCAAATCGTCAACACCCACCTGATCTCCCCCAGCATTAAAAATGATGGCACCACTGGAGTCAATAAAAGTAAATTCAACATGACGAAGGTTAACATCCTGCACCCTGATATCGGCAAATTCAAAAGCTGAAGTATCTGGATCATCATCAGGTAAGATTACATCTAGCGATTCATAGCTCACATAAGTTTTACTGATGTCCAGGGATTTAAATTCAATAAGTTTGTTGAGATTAAGCGTTCCCAGAAAAAAGTGTGCTTTTCCAATGTCAAGGATCAATTCAAATCCATTAATTTCTTCATCACGGTACTTGAAATAACAAGATTCTACTATCAGTTTGTGAATGCCGACTTCCCAGGGTAAATCATTGTCCGAAGCTGGATCGATGGGTTCTCTTGTAGTTGTGTCTGACGGGATTTGTGCCAGTAATTTCCCAATGTCTCCTTTTCCATTCCTGAGCCCGGCACTTTGCACAATCAAATGCTTGTGAAGCAAAGGCCATAACTCGATATTTATATTAAATTCTCCAAGATATGCGAGCGTATCGGTTGCTGTTCCTGCAATTAGAATATCATGAACCTTTAATTTTTTTGGAAATCCCAGCCTTATATCTCCGATGGAGACTTCCGCATTTAATTGTTCATTCAGTAAGGAAACTGAAACAGTTTTGAGCTTTCGTTGAACCGGTGGGAGCATCATGACTAGTTGCAACAAAATCAGCAATCCAATTATGGATAAAACGGATACCATCAGGATTTTAGCCATCCTGCGAAGGAACTTGTATTTATGAATTTTTTTAATAACCTATTGCTTAATTAAAATTATTAGCCAATATCATTGAATGGCTTGTTTTTGCTTGAAATAATTGGATGATGCATTGATAACCTGCATGAGGTTTTCCTGGTTTTTTTTGAACTCCCGCTTACTTCCCAGGCTGACTTTTCCATCTGATAATGGGCCAAGCATTTTCAGATAAATTCTTGAATCATTTTCCATATTTGCCTCTCCATCAATTGTTTGGATCAATCTTTTCTTTTTCGATCTGAAAAAAAGATCGCTGAGACTAACTTCAATATCCAGATTCATATCCCTTTGATCGAGGTCAACCTCACCGAATACGCCCAGATTAGCAATATTGTCATTCATAAAAACATCCCTGAAATATATTTTGTTTTGAAAAAGTACCGCATTGATATTCATTTGACTCACGATCATATTGTCCTTTGATTTATGACCGACAAAAAATAATGTTTCTTCTATGGGTTTAACTTTTTCGAATTCGGCATGGTGAATCCTGGCATTGAATATCCAGGCATTATCACTTTTGACAGGCACCAGATTTTTATTCAGTCTAAAATAGAAATGAGAAGTCCAGGACAGGTTGCCAGAGGTGTTATGTTCAGTAAATACGTCTTGGCCAAAATTATTGAATGCTTGAAAAAATTGGGTCAGATCAATTTCTTTGGTATTTGAATAAAGGTACCCTGTGCGGGTATCATCATGATCAGGGATTAAATGACCGTAAATTTTGGTTTTCCCTCCCGCAAAATCAAAATCAAGGTTTTCGAGGTTAAGGATATCGTTTTTGAAATCAAATTTTAAATCTAGGTTGTGAATGGTTGCATTGTTGTATGACAAGTGGCCTGCCTGAATGGTCAAAGAAAGATCCCTGATGGCAGGCCAGTCATGTCTGACTTTGTTTTCATGGCTTTGATTTTTTTGATCCAGATCAGGGATTCCCAATGCTTCCAGATCCAGAAGATCATTGATGCTGAGGCTGTCGATAATTAGGTCTGCAGTTCCTGCATATTGGATGTTTTTATTTCTGAAATTCTGAATGGTAATATACAGTTCAAGATTTCCAAAGGGTAGGTCCGTTTTAAAATCTCTGATCTCAATTTCCGCTTCCGTAGCCCGCAGATCAAACCGGGTATTTTCCAATTCGACATCTTTATACTTCATTGTGCGGGAGTTGATTCCAATGGCAATGTCAATTTCGTCAGGATATTTAATAGGTTTTTTGATTTTTGATTCTTTGGGGCCCAGATGAAATGTATTTATAATTTTCTCTATTTCTAAATGGTCGATATCAATATCTCCCAGCAAGCGGATATTCTTGATGCCCGAGGAATCAAGATCCACTTTTCCATTCAGCATCGAATGACCTTCAAAGGCATCTATTTCCAGGCGATTGAGCTCAATCGTACCGATCTTTGCTTCAGAAAAGCTTATAACACCGTTACCGTCGACTGCACCCTCTTCAAAGTCGAAACCAAAGTTGCGTACCTGCAGTTTTTCAGGTTGCAATCGACAATCCAGGTTTATATTTTTTAAAGCACCATAACCGGTAACCAGATTGTCGCCTGTGATTAAAAAATCAAGCGCCAACTTCGAAAAAGGCGGTATCGAAAATCCCTGGTCCTTTTGATCTTTTTTACCTGCATCGATTTTTGTCAAATCCAGATCATCGAAATGAAGTGTAAACTGTCCAACCAGTTTCTCTTCGTTCGGTATTACAAGGCGATCCAGGTTTTCAAGGAGTCCCTCAAAATGGAAAGCTGATTTATTAAAAGTACCGACCAGGGTCGTAATTTCAAGGATATGATTATTCAGGATGGTTGATCCGTTCAATAGCTCCAGTTCATATCCTTGGTCATTGAGCATAAGGGCCAGGTTATGCACATCGATTTTACCGGAAGCAAGTTGTCTGCCTTCGAGGTGAAACTGCCTGATCTCATTGATCTTCCCTTTTAGTTTTAAATCAAGGTCAATGGAACCCCTCAATTGAATGTTCCCTGTATTTTTCATAAGATGCTCTAAATCCAGCATGGCCACCAGATGAGCATCAACCAGTGGATCGTGAAGGTTGTTGAGTTGGAACCTTCCATGAATATAACTTTCATTCACCTGAGCATGAATGGTGTCAATAACAAGTTCGACGGTTTGTGGCGAGTGTCCCTCCCCATTGTTATAATTGCCTGAAATTTTTTGCACATTGAGAGGATAGGGAAGAACTTCACCCTCGAAAAGTGCACCGGTTATTGAAAAGTCAAGTTCAGAGTAGGGCCTCAGAAAAGGATTGACAAATCCTTTCTGGTTATATGATAATGCCAGCTTAGCTTCGGTATTGGTTTGCTTTAAGTCCATACCAGAATGAAATTCAAACAGATCCAGGAAAGCGTCAAAGTTGTCCTCACCTGAAATATGAAGCTCCATTTGTTGACCCGTTCCGTGTGGCTTCATCATAAACCGCGGTATTAATTTCAGGTCGTGGGCCATGAGATATCCGCTTTTTAATTCTTTTATTCCCGTATACCGGTTGACAATCAGTTTTATATTGTGACCCGTTACCGGTATGCTGGCAAATAATACCGTATTATTGGAAATCAGGGTGTCAAGTCTGCCTTCCATTTCTCCTGTAAATTGCAGGATGGAGTCAATAGAGGTAATCTTCAGATGGGCCTCTTCAATGGATATACAGGTTCGGTTACCTTTTATTTGATTGGCAAAATACAAGCTGCTTCTTTTCAATATTATTTTATCGGCATCGAGGAGCAGAGCAGTATGGATGCTGTCCGATTTTTTATCTTTTCCTGACAGTATTTTAGGTTTGTGACCCAGGCTGTCGATTACTGAATGAAAGGTGGCATCAACAATTAATAGTTTGACTAATTTTACTTTCCGTTGGATCAACTGGACCGGATTTAATAAAATTTCTACCCTTCCAATTTGCGAAAGAATCGCAGTGTCATCTTTGATGGTTATTCCTTTTAATTCGATTTGGGCATTCGGGAATTTCTTCAGGTATGAAAAACTCAGGTCTGAAAATTCGATTTGTTCCCCAAATTCAGAATTGACAAAATGAACAAATTCATCATGAACAGTTTGATGATGCATTTTTGATACAATAAACAGAACCAGAACAGGGGTAGTAATTAAAACCAGCAGTATAACCAGTATGATCTTTGTTCTCTTTTTCATGAATATACAGTAATGAGAACTAATCCAGGTCCTGAACTTCCATAGTCAGATCTTCTTCTATCGATTTTTTATTTTTGGGTAATTCCGAAAAGAAAATCGCATAAACACCACTCTCCTTATTGCTTTCAAGAATAATTTTCACTACACCAACAATAGGAATAAAAAGTATCATGCCGGAAACACCCCATACCATACCCCCAATAATAATGGCTACAAAGACTGCAAAAGCATTGATCTTGAGTTTATCACCAACAATCCAGGGGCGAATGACATTGTCCTGAAGGAAATTCATGACAAACAAAGCGACAAAAATCAAAATCGGGATCAGCATCGTTTCTTTTGTAATAATGGCAAAAAGCATAATCACCAGCAAACCAATGGGATTGCCAATAAAAGGAATGAGGTTTAAAAGGGCAAGGAAAACGGCCCAAAAGAGTGCAAATTTCAAACCGAATACCAAAAATACTGCATAATTCATGACCGCGGAAATCAATGTGAGTAAAACCAGTCCGAAAATATAACTCCTAACCAGATCGAGTACTTTGTTGAAACGGTCTTTGGCCAGGTTAAGGCGCTCTTTTCTTTTAAAGCGCTCAATATAAAAATGGATTACCAGGTCGCGATAGTAAAGCAAAAAAAACATGTAAAACATGATCAGGACAATATTCCAAAGATTAAGTCCAATTCCGGATAGAACATTCATGATCATGTCGTTGTGGCCGTGCACCCAATCACTGATGAATCTCTTATCAATATGATCGGGAATGAAGATTCCATAATTCTTAAGGGTAAGGGAAATTTCATGCAAACGTTCGGAAATTGTCTGCATCAGACCGGGTAAATCCCTGAAAATGTGACTCAATTCTATATAAAAAAAATATCCGATACCGATTAGGAAAAGGAGAAGAGAAAATAGAAATAACGAATTAATGGCTGACCTTGAGAGTTTGGTTTTTTCTTCGAGATGATTGAGAAACCTGTAACTCGCCAGCCCGATTAGTAAGGCCCAGGCCATGGGTACCAGAAATGACTTACCGACGACCATCACAATGACGATAAGGGTTGCAATGACAAGCCTTGCCGTTGTTTTTAATAAATTGCTTTGGGTTTCCATTTATTAAACAGTATTGATTTAGGACTAAATTAAAAAAACTAATTTCAGATCTTTAAAAAATCTATCTGCAATCTTCGATTCGTCAAAGAGACTTTAGCAAAATATCGTCAAGAAATTCCATGATTTTCTTAAAGATTATTTACGGTTTTATTTGAAGGTTTAGTTGATATAATCCAAACCTTAATTCATAATTTCCACCACAAGATAGTTTGTTTCCTGCCAGAATTTTAGCTTGTTGGCAATGCCAAGGAAAACCTGTTCTTTATCTTTTTCAAATGTGAACTCATAGCTTTCCATGGGGTGAGGAGTAATCAGTTCGGCCCTTTTTCCTGTCAGTTCAATAAGGTCGGTATCACGGATGTCAATGGGTGTTAAAAATTGAACAGGGGCATGGGCGTTGAGCGATTTAACCCGTCCAATTCCAATGAATCCACCTTCCATATCTATGATTCCCATCTCTTTCAATTCTTTTTCCGTAGCCGCCACAAAAAATCCGGTATTGATGATTTCGAGCAGAACATCACTATAGGCAACCTGCTCATTATAAGCGTCTGCCAGTGCTGTAATGGTTATACCTTCGCCAATGACCATATTGTGCAGGTTGTTAATTTCCTGATCACGGATCACAATGACCTTAGCCAAATCATGTACTTCGTTCTCAAGTTCATGAATCTTCTGATGGCTATCTATGTCATCCCTTCGCAACATGTCCATATTGCGGCTCATATGGGCAATTTTGTGCTTGCTGTTTTCCGTCATTTCATGCATGTGTTCTAGGTGAAGTTTAATTTCTTCTTCCACCTGAGCATCATTTTTAAATTCTGCAGATTTACTTTTTATCAGTTCCTTTTTCTCGTCGATTACTGCCAGTTGTGTATTAATTTGCTGGAGTGTTTCATGATAATGTTCAATCGAGTGTGCCATATTGAACGCACCTGCTGCCAGCATTTCATTTTCCTGCTTCAGAGATTCCAGTTCCGCTTTCAAAGCAAGATTCTCCTTTTGAACACCTACCGAGCAGGAAGCAACGAGGAGGGTAAGGATCAGTGAGTATGTTATAATTTTACTATGCATGATTTTTTTTATATATAAGGGTTTAATATTAAAAGTAAAAACGCACACCCAGACCACCACCGATCCCGAAATCAATTTCAGGAAGAATTTCCAGGCCTGGTCTGATTTCTGCAAAAATATCCAGGGGGGCACCATCAAACATGTAAGCCAATCCGAAATTACCTTGCGGTCCGAGCCTGAAATCATCAGAAAAAACGGCAAAACCTCCGATTCCATAATAAATGGGGAACTTACCTTTATTTGCCTGAATCAGGTTGAAATTGTGCCATAAATAATCAATGTGGAGATAAAGTGCTTCACCTTTGAGTGACCAGGCCATCGCTCCGTCAAAAGCATTGTTTTCGCCGGTCCAGTATTTCCCACTGATACCGGTTGGCTCGCCCAGAACCACACCCAGTCCGAACTTGCGATCCTGTCCATTTGAATAGATGGTCAAAAGAAGGAAAACTAAAATAGTAGTTAATTTCAATTGCATTTTGTTCATTGTTTGAAATACTTTTTGATTTTAAAATTTCAAGTTTAAAATAGATTGGCAACAATAGTCAATAGCATTGTTGCCAATCATGAGAAAAATTACACCTAAATGTTCATTTAAAATCTAAAGCGCATACCGATGTTAAACCACCATGCATGATTTTTTGCTTCATTGGGGTCTTCCTTAAAGACCTGGTTCAAGCCCCACTCATGACCAACATCAAGAAATAGTAACCAAACATCTACACCTGCACCGGCATTGATACCCCAAAGAAGGCTGTTGAAATCTTCTTTATCCAACTCCGTATCATTGGATTCAATTTTAGTGATCCACGACATGGATGGACCCCCAAAAACACGCACGCCAAGGATGTTCTCTTCATCTCCGCCGATGATCTGATAACCAACAAATGCAGGGATCCTGATCGCGCTGATGTTATTCTCAAAATCAAAATCTTTATCGTCTGCATGTACCAGGTCTTTGCTCATTTTAGTCCAGAAAATTCCGGGTTCAACATAGAATTTTTTTCCAATTGCCACGCTGCCTCCAAACTGGAATCCTACGCGTGCAGATTGATTGAAGTTTTCGGGTTCATCCGATAAACGTGAAAAGTTCAAGCCAAAGGTTGGTTTGATTTCAATTTGAGCTTGCAACATAATTATTGCACCCAAAACCAAAGCTAAAGTAAAAAGTGTTTTTTTCATCATTGTAATGTTTATTTATTGGTTAGTTTTCTCTACAACTGTTTAAGTTTGAAATATAAGTTTAACATATAGAAATCAATGTTTTGCTCTCTAATAAAACATCAATTCTATATTCGGTTGGATCATAAACAGTTTGGTTGAATTATGGTTTGCAAAAATAATTGGTTTATAGCCAAATTAATGGTAACAAAAAGTGACACGTACAAATTTGCAGGCTCAATATGGTTATTCGAAATATCTTGATTTATAATGTGTTCATTATATGTAATGAATTGAAGAGCAAGGGTTAATGATGGATTTAATACAGTTTTTTATTGGATGTCGCCATATAAAACATGAAGATGAAAAGTTAATCCTGTTATCTTTGTAAAACCATACTTTGCTGTAAACATTTCCATCATGAATAAATATCGTAAACAATTGTTGCAAATTGGTTTGCTTTTCATTTATGCATTTTCTCATTTGTTGGTTTCGGGACAAAATGTAAACGATTCGACTGCTAAAGCAGCCGACGAACAAATACCCGACCTCAGCAATATCAATTATGAGATCGGCAAATTAGAACTATCCTTTAAAAAATATGAGGCAGGCCTCAGTAAAACAGGTGAAATTGCACTCATAGATACCGTTTTTACGAAATATGAAAAATTCTTAAAGGATGAAGCAAAAGACTTCAGGGGATTCAATCCGAACAATCTTTCAAAGTTTTTCCTGGAAAGCTCCTATCGTTTATGGGAAGGGTATTTGAAAAAACTGACAGGCTGGGATAGCCAGGTAAATTCAAAGTTTACAACTGCTCAGACTCAATTGGACGAACTGAATGAAACCATAATCAAATGGAAAGAAGTTACCCGTGCTGAATTTTTTCAGAATGAACCCAAAGAACTTCAAAAAAGAATTCAAACTGTTATCAATGATGCAGTAAACTATCGGGAGCGTTATTCAGACTATGCCAGCGAACTGATCAAACTGGAAGACCGAATTTCTGAAGCCACCAATTTTTGTAATGATATCATAGCTGATATATTGCAATTGCAGAAAAACAGGCAGGATAGTTTAATGATTTCAACTGAACCGGCTATTTGGCAGATAAAACTTGGTAAGGAAGATTTCTCCTCCCCGGTAAAGCGCTTGAACAAATTTGTGTTTGAGAATAAAAAAACGCTGCAAAACTATTTAGAAACGAAAGATTTTACCTCAACCATCATAATCGAATTATTACTGATCATTTTATTTTTTGCAGTTAGAAGAGCTTATCTGAGAAAAGGTTTTGATGATTCCATACCGGGCTATAAAGGTGCCCACAGAATTTTTGTAGAAGACCCCTATTTTACCATCATTGTTTTGATGTTTGTGGGATTTCATCTGAATTCTCCATATTATCCACTCCTGGTGAACTACTTACTCAGCCTGGTTTCACTTTTTGCTATCCGTTTTATCCTCCGCGAATTTACCGATCAACGTGCTATTCGTTATATAGATGCTTTATTGATCTTGTTTGTTCTCAATATCCTGGAAATTGTATTCTGGTACTTTGGTGATATTGCGCGATTGTATCTTCTAATTGAAGCGGTAGCCGGCTTTTATATCATGTCACGTTTTGTGCACAAGGTTAAGCTTAAGCGATTTTTTAAGGAGGATACTTTACGCAAAGGTATAGCAGTATTGGCGATTTATTCGAGTATTTTGTATGTGATCGCCATCGTAACCAACTTATTTGGATTACTGGATCTTTCTGTTTTAATTTTAAAAATGGCCATCCGTGTTCCTGAGTTCTCCGTTGTATTATTCGGAATTTATAAAATACTTACCATCTTTTTAAGTGCATTGATCACCCTGGGAAGAACTTCCAGACATGAACACTTAATGATATATTGGGATGTTATTGAAAAGCGGCTCATACAGGTATTGGGAGTTATAGGTGTTTTTTATTGGTTCCTTTCTTTTACTATTTCATTAGAGGTATCCAGAGAAGTAATTGATGCAATCGGTAATTTTCTTATCGAGGAGCGGAGCATTGGAACCATGCAGATCACATTTGGAAGCTTGATATCCCTTATCCTTATTCTGATAGTAACCTATTTATTGGCAGGGTTCCTCAAAGTGCTCATTGAACATGTAATCCTGCGTAACGCAAGGTTGCCGCGGGGCGTGCCCATGGCCATTTCTGTTACAATCCGATATTTTCTTATTACCCTCGGAGTACTATTTGCATTATCGGCTGCGGGAATTGATCTGGGTAAATTCAGTATTCTGGCAGGTGCTTTGGGAGTTGGTATTGGTTTTGGTTTACAAAACATTGTAAACAATTTTATATCCGGCTTGATACTGATCTATGAACGTCCATTGAATGTGGGTGATACCATTGAAGTTGAAAATCTTTTAGGGCGAGTAAACCGCATTGGTATCCGATCGAGTAACGTGAAAACCTATGACGGCGCCGAGGTGGTTGTTCCCAATGGTAATCTGATCAGTAATCAATTGATCAACTGGACATTGTCAGATAATCAACGGAGGATTGAGATCAAAGTGGGGGTGGCTTATGGCTCCGATCCCAATGTGGTGATCGAATTACTCGAAAAGGTAGCGCGTGAAAATGAAGATGTTTTGAAAGAACCGGCACCCTGGGCATTGTTTGAGGAATTTGGCGACAGCTCGCTTAATTTCAGGCTTTTGTTTTGGGTGCCTTATGATATTGGTATTGGTACAAAAAGCAAGGTAGCTGTTGGGATTTATAACATTTTTAAAGAGAATGGCGTTGAGATACCATTCCCGCAAGTTGACTTACATGTTAAGGATACCCCTGATAATAAGGGTAATTCCAACCCACATGATGAGAAGAAAGATTAGTGACTGCACCTAAATTCGTGTCAAAAAAGCTACAAGATTGTCTTCGCGGGTAATGCCCAGCTTTTTACGAAGCCGGTATCGTGCTGCTTTCAAACTATCGATTGATTGATAAGTTATACCGGCTATTTCTTTGGATGTCATGTTTAGCCTTAAAAAAGCACTCAAACGCAGCTCATTTGCAGTTAGATCAGGAAATTGCTCACTCAGTTTTTTATAAAAATTAACATGTACTTCCTGAAAACGAACTTCAAAATCTTCCCAGCTATCTTTTGAAATACTGCGCTCCATTTCTTTAATGATCTGTTTGATCGCCTTGTCTTTTTGATTCAAATCTTCAAGATCTTTGCTTTTAAATTTATTGACAATATCAGAAATGAACTCATTTTTTTTAATCAGGTACATCACATTGGTGGTGAGTTCCTTGTTTTTAAATTCAAGTTGTTGTTCTAATTTTTCCTTTTCAAGCTGTATAGCTTTTTGCTCCAGGACTTTGCGCCTGATCCTGTTATGCTGGAGGATATACAATAATACCAGTGCTACAATGATGAGTCCGGTGCCCACTGATATCAATACAACCGTTAATTCCTTTTGTTTGAGTTTGGCTTTTAATAATTCCCTTTGGTATTGTTGTTGCGTACGTTCCTGTTCAAATGCATACCGCATTTCTAAAAGATCTATCTCTTTAAGTTTTTTATTTTGATTTATCGAATCATTCACATTGATAAGCTCTTCAGCCGATTCAAATGCTTTTTCAATATTTTTTGCTTCAACATAGACATCTTTTAAAAGCTGCAGGGCATATCTTTCTTGCAATCTGTTGTTATTTTCACGGGCTATTTTCAAACCTTTTTGCGCGAAAAAGATAGCTTGCTTATTATCATCAATGCTTTGGTAATATTCAGCGTAATCATTGTAAATATAGGTTAGTAAACGCTTGTAATCATTCGACAGTGCAATTTCTTCACTCAAATTAAGATATTTCAATCCTTCTGCACTGTTTCCTGAAATGATATAACTATATCCCAGGTTCAGGTAGTTAATAGCAAGTCCTAATTCATTTTTTTTCTGTTTATTTATTGCTGAAGCATTCTTGAAAAAATATTGCGCTGTGTCATAGTATTCCCTGTTATCATACAGGATACCCAGATTATTGTATACTTTGGCTTTAAGACTGTCATTGCCTGTTAAGGTAAATATCTCGATAGCACGGTTATAATATATTTCCGCGTTATTGCTCTCATTTACATTGTCTTTTAAATTACCAATGGTGTTGTAAATTTTACCTATGAGGATACTGTCATTCATAATTTGGCAATGTTCAAGAGCCTCCAGTGTAAGTGTTTCTGCAATTTTAAAATCAGAATCTTTAAAGAGCAATGCCAATTGATACTTTGACTTGGCAAGTCCTTCCATATAACCCAATGATTCAGACATAACCATTGCTTTATGGGCAAACTTTTCTGCCATTTTAATGTCTGACCATGACATGTTTTTTGCTTGTTTGATCAAATAATTGATCGAGGTCGTATCTGGACTAACCTGATTCAGGATTCTCATCAGGCTGTCAGTATTTTTTTGCGTCGTTTGAGAACGCAATTGAAAACTCCCCAATAATACAAGGAATGAAAATAGTATGATTCGCAGCTTTATCAAGAAATTTGCTTTTATATGCAAATATAAGAAAGGTAACAAAAAGTGAATATTCATTACACTAATAGTTGCATCTGTGCATTTTAGTTGTTGAGATTAACTTTTAAACTGGCTTTATTCCGCTAAACAATTTTGAATCCACAATGTTTCTTATTTTTGCAGTTGAATTCATGACCATTCTAAATCCAACAAAATGAAAAACAAAGTTACATTTTTAACACTGGCTTTAATGCTGGCATTTTCAAGTTTGTCAATGGCACAATTGACAATTTTATCCGGACCTGAACAAGGATCCTACTACAAATTTACAAACGATATTGTTAAAGTTGTTGCCCCTGCTTTTGCAACACCTTTAGTTAATAGTCCTACAAGTGGTGCTGCTTACAATTTCGAAAAACTTACCGATCCCGATTCACCCGACAAGATCGCTATGATCCAGTCAGATTATTTATATTACATGCAGGCTAAAGATAGCCGTGAGAATACTGAGAAAACCAAACAATTAAAAGTATTATTACCGCTTGCCAATGAGGAGATCCATTTGGTGACCAAGGCTAATAAAGGTATTCTGGGTTTGAAAGACCTGGATGATAAGACAGTGGCCATTGGAACCCAGGATCAGGGAACTTATGCCACAGCAAACCTCATTAAAGACCGTTCCGGTATCTACTGGACTTCTCGTAATATTCACTTTGATGATGCGTTGAAAGAATTATATGCTGATAAAATTGATGCATTCTTTTTCGTAGGATCAGCACCGGTTGAAAAACTCGATTTGAATCCCCAATCCATGGTGGAAGATCTGGATCTTGTACCACTCGAGAATTTTAATGATTGGGCCAAGTATTATGATAATGACACCATTTATGCTGGTGATTACAAGTGGCTGGATTATGGTGTGCCTACCTTTGGTGTGCGTGCGCTGCTGGTGGTCAATGAATCCAAATTGACTGCCGATGACAAAAACAAAGTATTGCAGTTGAAGATGGCCATTCAAAACAAATTCGATGAGCTTAAAAAGGTAGGTCATCCAAAATGGAAAGAAGTTGATTTCTTCGATTGGGATGAAACCGATTGGCCGGTTTATAAATAAGAAATATTCACATATAGAAAATAATCAGCTTGCATCGAAAGGTGCAAGCTGTTTTTTTTGATGGTGGCTTCGACTCTGCCTTTCTGCCGACAGGAAGGCTCAGCCACCTTCTTTACTAAATGATTTACGCTCACTGAGCCACTTTAATTCTTAAAATTGAAAAAGGTCAGCTATTCAACTGACCTCAAATTTGAGCGGGAAACGGGACTCTCCGCCTTTACTGCCTTTAGGCAACTAGGGGCTGACAGGGAACCCGCGACCCTCAGCTTGGGATCCGACAACTGGCGGATTACCTCTGAGCTTCAATATAGGTTAAAACTTATAAAGGTCAGCTAATTAACTGACCTTTAATACGAGCGGGAAACGGGACTCGAACCCGCGACCCTCAGCTTGGGAAGCTGATGCTCTACCAACTGAGCTACTCCCGCGTTTTGGGTAGCAAATGTATAAATTTTCCGATTTAAAATACCAAACAATTTTTGCTAGAAAATAAGGCCGGAGCAAAGCTCCGGCCTTATATCAAGATCATATATTTTTCTTAAAACTTCCCAAATTTCAGGGTAATACCCGTCGAAAATCCATGCAAAACATCCCTGGGTGTGTCGTACAATGCAATGTCCGAAGTATATCTGTAATAACCACCTATGGCTATGCGCATGAACTTGAGCATGTTTAATTCAAGTTCCACGCCTGGCTCTATGACAAAAAAGGCATCCGAATCCAGGGTATAGGCTTCGTCATAACGGTGATCGTAGTCGGACCAGTATGTGTTGATATAGGATATTCCACCTGCTCCAATCAGGATCGGGAATGAAACATGCACGGGTTGCCGGGCTGCAATGATCGGTTCAATCAATAATCCTCCATACCCGCCAGCCAGGAAGTAATTATCCTGGAAGCCGTCATAAATTTTCTCATATTTAAGGTCATTGGCAAAGCCATAACCTCCGAATCCAATTGCAAGGCTGTGATTGACAATCCAGGCTCCACGGGCACCAACCAAAATAGCATCATTGCCATCAATCTGTGAGTAATTCACCGAAAGACCTCCATAAGCCCCATGGCTGACAGGTTCATTGCCAAAAAGCGTTTTGTATTCTTGCGTATTTTTGTTTTCGTCTTGAGCAAAAAGCATTCCTGCAAAGGAGATCATCATAATAAAGCTTAAAATCGTTTTCATCGTTTATATGGTTTAATTGTTTAATGCATACCTGACTGTAAATCCAAGATCCCAAAGGTCCAGCCGGAAATGTTCCTCCCCGAATAACTGGAAATAGGGCTTGTAATCTACACTGAAATTTAAAGGGATGGATTCAAAGTGATATTCCAGTCCCAGTATAAAGTCACCCCCCAAAACAGGTGAATAATTATGGTTCCCCGAATAGATGGGCACACCATACTCATGATAGCTAGAATACCGATCATGCCGAATATAGCCACTATGGGCTCCAAAACCAGTGAACATAAACAAATTGGCCAACCTGTGGGTGGCAATGGGTTTATACTTCTGGATCATGCCGACCAACCGAAATCCGTTTTCCTGCCATCCTGCCACTACTTCCACTCCTGTAAGGCTCTCATCAATGTGTTTGAATGAAAAACCTGATACACCACCTGCCCTCAACCCGATCGCAGTCCTTTCGTATTGAGCGACAAGCATGGTGCTCAGGCTGATCAGTAGAATGGTAGTTAGTAGTTTCATCGTTTTAAATGATTTATTGATTGATTAGATGGACAAAATTATATCAGAGGGGTCGCATTTTATTATTGTTTTTTACCGTAAATCAGAACTTAACTCCTGAAGTGACACTTTTCCCGACTGAATTGTAATATTAACCAAACCCGAAATACGATCAGAATTTCCGATGATCCCGGCGGTTCTGTATCGATTTGCTTTTTTATCGATGGGTTCCAATTGCAGGCCCTCAAAATGATCCGGATAATATATACCAGTCGATTCGGAGTGCTCGATATTGACCTGGCAACTCACAGGCATATCCAGGGTGAGGGAAATATCAGTGTATCGGGCGTTCAGATCAATCTTTTGAAAATCCATGGGGATTTGTTTGATCTTCAGATCTCCATATTCACTTTGCATAGTCAATCTTTGATGAAAGCGCTGAATGGTAAGGTATGAAAAGTTTGTCTCTCCGCTTAAGCCAACCAATTCCCCAAGGGTGATTTGATCCCGTCTTGACTGCAGGATCAGCATGTCAACTGATGCTATGTCTATTTCCGAGGACTTGCTCTCCAGTTTCAGACTTTCTGCTGAAGCCAGTGAAAGTTCTGCATAGGCCAGTTTTATGAATCCCCTCTCGATCGATTGGATACTGGCATTTCCGAAGCCAACGGCTATGTCGGACTCTCCACTAAGGTCATTCGCTTTAAAATCCCCATTAGAAAGATCAACCGAGAGTTTCCCCCGGTGGTTGGTGCAATATATATTACCGAATTTGTTCTCAAGGCTAACTTCCATATCTGAGGGCAGATAAACATTGTAATCCACCTGAATTTTATTATTTCCGCTGAAAACAGTATTGGCCAGGTCGGACAATTCAGTCCACAGGCTTCCCTGGTTTTGGCGCAATTGCGTTTTAACTACAATGTAATATTTGGAATCGGTGAACTCGAAATCGATAAATTCAAAAAGCTTATCCGCTTTTTGTTGTTTGCTTGCCTTCACCTGAATATCAATCTCGATCCTGACCGAGTCGTTGTTCCAGTTGAAAAGGTGGATGTTTCCATACTTATTGACGATCTCCAGTGAGGTCTGCTCATAAACCTTATAGTTTTTTATCTCCTTTCGGCTCCTTTCAAATACCTGTGCTTTTATGGTTACTACCGAATAAATCGATATGAGCAAAAGCAGGATGATCTTATATTTCATGATCCACTTCATTTTTTTGATTGATTTCGGAACGACGCAATTGTTCCAACATCTGCTCCAATATATCAAGCTTGATCCGATAATTCTGGATCATGGCTTCAATCACTTCCTGGTTGTCACCATTATCCATCAAATCATTTTTTAAATCTTCAAATACTTCATCCAGTTCCGAGAGGTCGGAATTGATATCCCGGATGATGGTTTTATCCTCTCCGGCCAAAATGGTCAAATCGCTTCGGGCCTGGTTTATCCGGGAGGTATAAAATAATTCGGCTTCCATCAATAATTGGTATTGTTCCATTTGCGCAGGACTTAGATTTTTCATTTCATCAGCACCATGATCAAATTGAAAAGATCTGATCAGATCATTGGAGAACCAGGCTGCGAGGAATATTGTAATCGCCGCCGCAATTCGCAGAGCATACTTTTTGAAGGTTTTTTTTGGATCAATCGAACTGGTGGGTTTGATTTTATTCCACAGATCGTCAGGTGGTTCCATGGCATCAAATTCCCTCCGGTTTGCCCGTATGAATTGCTCCAGTTTATCTTGCTTCATGTCCCATTGATTTTAATATTTCTTTCACCTTCAAGCGTGCACGCATGTACTGCGATTTAGAGTTCGATTCGCTGATGTTCAGTATCTGTGCAATTTCCCGATGATCATATCCTTCCAGTAAATAAAGGGAAAAGATCATCCGGCTTCCATTGGGCAGTTTTTCCATTGCCTGTTTAACATTGTCGACAGTCAGCCAGGGTTTATACCCCGCTTCTTCTTCGGTATTCCCGTCGTAAGTTTGCATATCGTCTACATACTGCAGATCGGCTTTTCTCCTTTTGATCTCATTAAGGCAATTGTTCACTACGATCCTTTTTAACCAGGTCCCGAGACTTGACTCATACCGAAACGAATTCAATCTTTTGAAGGCATCTGTGAACGATTCCTGCAACATATCCTCTGCTTCTTCTCGAGAGTTCATTATTCTCCAGGCGACATTGAACATGGCCTTTGCATAAAGTTGATAGAGCCTGTATTGTGCCATTGTATCGCCATTCTTGCTCAGTTCGATCAGATCTCTGTGTATGTCCGTCTGCGTTTCCGCCAAGATCAGGTGATTTTCAAGGTTAGTGACAAAAATTTAATTCAAGGGTTGCAAAAAGCATAGCGCGAAATTAGTGTATGGGTCAGGCCAATAAACCAAAAAACGGATGAGCTTTAGAATAGGGCAACCCGACTTTTGCATTCCGGCGCCGAGTTGTAATTTATAAGAGGATGCAGGCGATTGAATTTTAGAGGTTTAAAGCAAACAAGTGAAGGTCAGTGTTTCCCGATTGGACATACTTTTAATATTTATGTCAGAAATGCCATCGATTTTACCATTTATTAATTCAACAAGGTAATCCGTACATTCAGCAAGGCTATCTTATGAATTGTGTAGTACTTTAGCTTTTGGAATTTCATGAAAGTGAGATCCAAAAACCAACAAACAATTTAAACCATGAAAACTATTTTCATAAAAATCGTTTCTTGGCTTTTTTTCGCCGCTGCCCTGGGCCTGGTTGTTTTTCTGCTAAATTTAAATGTTGTCAACCGAATGGAGCGGGCTGTCAACCGAATTGACTTTGAGTCTTTTATCAATGATCAATTGGAACGTTACATGGCTAAATTGAAGTTTGCCACTGAAAATCAAATCAAAGCAGATGATCCTGATATGGCAGCCCTTCAGGATTACCTGATGACCGTCGATCCGATTTTAAAACGCGTTCCAAAGGAGCGGCTGAAAATGGCCTATGATGAAACCAAAGCGCTGCAAAAAGAAGCGAATTTAAAATCAACGGATGTATTGGAGTGGGAGGGAAGCCTCTCTGATCTGGGTGGCCGAATACGCGCCATCATGTGGGATCCCAATGATCCTTCTGGAAATAAAGTTTGGTCGGGGGGAGTCACAGGCGGTTTATGGTATAAAGAGGATATTGCCAATGCCGACTCATGGATACCGGTGGATGATTTCTGGCCCAATCTCGCCATCAGTTGCATGGCTTATGATCCCAATGATCCCCAAACTTTTTATGTCGGCACGGGAGAGGCTCAGACAGCGCTCATCATTTACCGTGAATCCTCCGGTGTTGGATTTGGGATTATGATGTCGGAAGATGGCGGAGAAACCTGGGAGGTCATGGAAGGAACCGACAATTTTGAATATGTAACTGATATTGTTGTCAGGGATGAAGGTGGTATCAGTGTGGTTTATGCGGCTGTCGCCTCCGGTATCTATAAGGGATCACAACACCTCAGTCAGCCTTCGGATGGCCTTTACCGACTGGAGGAGGGTGCTACCGAGTGGGTTCAGGTCTTGCCTGACATTCCCGGAACAACTAGGCCATATACACCTTCTGACATTGAAATAGGGGCGGATGGAAGAATTTATGTGGGAACGATGCAGAACATTGATTTCAAAGGTGGTGCTACCATACTGTATTCAGATCTGGGAAGCAGCAATAGCTGGGTGGTTAATGAGGATTATAAAGAACTGATTGAAGCCGAACCTTTCTTCAACCTTCCGGGTCGGGTGATCCTGGCATCGGCACCCTCGGATGCAAGCCGGGTTTATGCGCTGGTTGCGCAAGGATATTGGTATGGTATCCCGGCCTATGAATGTCATATCATTCTTCGTTCCGATAACAGTGGTGAAACCTGGGATTTTGTGAGTGTACCACCCAATTCGGGAACGACGGGTAACTGGGCTTTCATAGCCTGGCATGCCCTTACCGCAGCCGTTGATCCGGCTGATCCCGACCGGGTATTTATAGGTGCCCTGGATCTATGGCGCTCTGAAAATGCCGGAGCTACCTGGACCAAAAGATCAAATTGGACGGCTCCCGGAGCATTCAACTTCGTTCATGCCGATCATCACCGGATCCTTTTCCAGGAAGGGAATTCGGATAAGTTCCTGGTAGCGACCGACGGGGGTGTTTTTTATACCGAAAATGCTGCTTCAACCACCCTCTATTTTCAGGAAAAAAACGAAGGTTTAAACACGATACAATTGTATAAGATTGCCCTGGACCCGCAGGCAGGTAATACCTTTTTCCTGGGGGGTATGCAGGACAATGGAACAGTATATTATGACGGTACCCCCATTGATAATACCAAGCGAATATCAGGGGGAGACGGTGGGGCTTGCTTTATTGATCAAAATGAACCCGATGTGTTGATTACTTCCTACCAGAATAATCGATTTTTTGTTTTTGCTGCAGGTCAGCTGCAAAGTCAGATCCATAACTTTGCCAGTGGAAATTTTATCAGCTCTGTCGACTATGATTATAATTTGAATACCATTTATGCCAATGCTGTAAGTGTAACCAATCAATCAAAAGACAGCATCCTCAGGATAAGTGGCATTCCTTATGGCCCCTATGAAGGTGAGTTTTTGAATATGAATACCGGTTCTCAGGTTCCGTTCAGTGTGGTTAAATATAGCAAGCATTCACCAGCCGGAAACACAAATTTATTTTTGGGAACTCAATCGGGCAGGATGTTCAAAGTTGAAAATGCACAGGATGTCCCAATTGTTATGGAGATCGGTGCCAATAATTTTCCTGCTGCTGCTATTTCCTGCATTGCTCTTGGTCGATCTGAAGATACAATTCTGGTTACCTTTTCTAATTACGGGGTTCCATCAATATGGCAGAGCTATGATCAGGGTGCATCGTGGCATTGCCGTGAAGGAAACCTACCAGACATGCCTGTTCGCTGGGCCCTGTATCATCCCGAATCGGCAAAGATGGCTATGCTGGCAACAGAGCTGGGTGTCTGGATCTCTACCAATGTTAATTCCGAAAATGTTACCTGGGTACCCAGTAATGAGGGATTGGCCAATGTGCGGATAGATATGTTGCAATTGCGTGAAAGTGACCATACTGTATTAGCCGGTACACACGGTCGAGGGTTTTATTCTTCTACGTTCAACTTTAATCCAACTACAACCATTACTCAATATATAACAGGCGATCTGACGATAAGCCCAAACCCAACATTTGGCAAAGTGGGTATTCAATTCTCCGGTTCAATTCAAGGTTCGGTATCGTATGAATTGATCTCTGCTGCCGGTCATAAGGTTCACTCAGGTGTGGCCTCAGTTTCCGGCCATTCAGTGCAACTTGATCTTTCGGATCTGAACCGGGGAACCTACTTTCTTCAAATGAATGTATTAAACAAGGTGTATGTCGAAAAAATACTCAAATACTAATGCCCCCTCTTCATGATCATTTTTTATTTTAAACATTTCTGATGTTTAGTCCTGTAAAATGGTAATCCCGACTCTTTCTGCAAAGGAAAGAGCCGGGGACCATCCTTCAGAGATTGGAGGGAAAAATTGAATATCGAAGTCTTATTGTAAAACCATAAAACATTTAAACTATGAAAACCATTCAATTGAAACGAAACACGATCCTGTCCGCGCTGCTTTTAGCATTTTTCACAGTAACCCTCACGTCCTTTGCATTTTCAGGGGAAACGAAAAAAGTGGTCCTGGGCGAAAAAATAATGCTAAACTCAAAAGTGCTGAATGAAGATCGACAGATCATGGTCTACACCCCCAAAGGTTATGAAGAATCTTCAGAAAGCTACCCGGTCATTTATCTGCTTGATGGAGAATGGCATTTTATGCACGCTTCGGGAATTGTCGATTTTTTATCGGGTCAGGGCCTGATGCCTGCATCCATCGTTGTTGCTATTGTCAATGTTGACCGAAACAGGGATTTTACCCCAACAGCAATTGAAGCCAAAGCAAATACAGGAGGGGCCGATCAATTCACTGCTTTTATCAAAAAGGAGTTGATGCCTTATGTTCACGAAAATTATCGCACCCTTCCATTCGAAACCATATATGGACATTCACTTGGTGGTATGTATGTGGCCCATACCTTCCTCCATACACCTGACTTGTTTGATGGTTATATTGCCGTGAGTCCCTACCTGGGTTTTGATGATAAACTTGTTGCAAAAGAGGCTTCTGAAAAACTTAGAAAATCATATGACCACAAATTTTTTTACATGACCCTTGGTGATGAACCGACTTATTATGAATCGGTGGGACAATTTGTTGGAACCATTCAAACATCCCAACCTGAAGGCCTGGTTTTCAAATATACCCAAATGGAAGGTCAGGATCACAATTCAACTCCTCACCTCACTTTATATGCAGGGATGCAAACCATCTATCATGATTGGAAATTACCCAAAGCGGCATACAAAGAAGGTATTGCATCTGTTGACCAGCACTACAAAAAACTATCGAAAACCTATGGTTATGAAATCAAAGCCCCTGAGTTTGTGCTGAATTTAATGGGTTATAACTACATGTGGGCTAATAACTTCGAAAAAGCAATTGATGTGCTCACAGAAAATGCCAAACGCTTTCCTCAATCGGCCAATGTCTACGATAGTTTGGGAGAAGCTTTGGAAAAGAGTGGACAAATTGCTGAAGCACGGCAGAATTATGAAAAAGCAGTGAAGATTGCTAAAAATGATAATCACCCCTATCTAAAGGTTTATGAAGAGAATCTGAATAGGGTTCAGGAGGTAGTCGCCGAAAAATAAAAACCCACCATGAATAATTTCCAATTTCCAGGCAGAAGACAATCATCGTCTTCTGCCTTTTTTATAATGTTTTTTGCCATAGGCCTACATCAATCCACTGACCGAATTTAATCCCGACCTTTATCAGCTTACCCGTTCTTTTAAATCCGAGATGTTCATGCAGCATAACACTGGCCTCATTGGGTAGCGCAATGCTTCCGATGGCATTTCTGAAACCATATTGTACCAGTAACTGAAGAAGTTTTTGATAAAGCGCCTTGCCAATCCCTTTTTCGGATTGATGTGCATCCACATAAATGGATGTTTCTACCGTGAATTTATATGCCGGTCTGGCTTTCCATTCAGTGGCATAGGCAAACCCAATGATATTTCCCTTGTCAATGGCAACGATCCAGGGAAACCGAGCCATGGTTTTTTTAATCCTTCCTTCCATTTCTGATGGATTGACCGGTGTTTCCTCAAAGGTAGATATGGAATTTTTAACGTAATAATTGTAAATGTCGCAAATTTGTTTTGCATCCTTGGCGGTAGCATTTCTAACCATAGATAAAAAATTGTTGAAAGCTAAATTCCAAAAATATAAAAGTTAGCGAAATACATGATATCAAGTTACTGGGGTGGGTAAGGTATAGTATATTTAAGGGTATCATGTGCGATGGATAAAACTTTGATGTCATATTCCATGTTCCCTCCCCAATAAGGAACGCTGAGATGATAGATGTCATCGCTGGTTTGTAACCAGGTGCCCTGGTAAATGCCATATTCGAAACAACTGTTGGTATCACATGGAGTTGCATTTTTACTTTCAATGAACGTGCCATCAGGTAATACCTGAAATCCATATTTGTTGTCGGGCAAATCAGTTGTTTTTAGCATATATTGCACATTGTCCTCAAACCAAACAAATTCCCAGGTATTGATAAAAGGATTTTTTAATTGGGGAGTATCATCATGATCTTTATTTTTCCGGCAGGAAAGCAAGGTAATGGATAATAATACGAACAGTATCAGTATTCTTTTCATGATGTGGATCATTAGAAAGAGAACAAATATAGCATCTTTCTTATGTGAAAGCAAGTTACCATTAAATTTTGCATGTTTCCGGTTAGTCCGAAACCAGGAAGCGGGGTGGCTTTCTGTATTGGGTTCCTTGCTCATAAGCATAGGCTAATTCAAGCAATAACGGTTCACTCCAGGCCCGCCCGAAAAAGGAGATGCCCACGGGCAATCCTTCAATGAATCCCATGGGTACGGTGATGTTTGGGTAGCCGGCAATAGCAGCAGGAGAAGAGCTTCCAACATGATAGGCGTCTCCATTGACATGGTCGGTTTTCCATGCCGGAGCTCCGGTCGGTGCGATGATGGCATCCAAATTGTTTTCGTTCATGATCCGGTCGATGCCCTCTTCCCTGACTGCCTTCAGCATTTTTGAGAGAATTTCTTTATAATGAGGTGAGTCCAGGCTTTCTTTTGCCTGAGCCATGATCATCAATTCCTGATTGAAATACATCAATTCAATTGAATCATTCTTGTTGAATGCTATTACATCTGCGAGGCTTTTAACCGGGGCATCGGGTCCCAGCGAAGCAAAATATTTATTGAGCCCGTCTTTGTATTCATACAGCATGATTTCAAAAGAAAGATCATTCACAAAATCTTCATACAACTGATCCAATTCAATGATGGTTGCACCCTGACTTGTTAAGAATTTTACGTTTTGCGCCATCAGTGAATCCACCTTGTAGTTGATTCCTATTGGTTTGGTGAAGTACCCGAGCCTTTTTCCTTTCAATCCATCTTTTTTGAGAAATGGGGTATAATCTTTCAATGCATGGTCTTCGGAAGCGAGGGTTTTAGAATCGAATTGATCCACACCTGTCAGGGTTCCCAGGCAGATGGCGGCATCGGTAACTGTTCGGGCCATGGGTCCTGGAATGTCCTGTGTAAAAGAGATGGGAATCACCCCGGAGCGGCTTACCAGGCCAACTGTTGGTTTAATACCAACAATTCCATTGGCACTTGATGGGCATACAATGGATCCGTTTGTTTCTGTTCCGATCGCTACCATGCAGAGATTGGCGGAAACGGCTGCTCCTGATCCCGAACTGGAACCACAGGGATTTCTACTGATATTATAGGGGTTAGCAGTTTGTCCTCCTACGCCACTCCAGCCGCTTGATGACAGGTCTCCACGGAAATTTGCCCACTCACTGAGGTTGGCCTTGGCAATGATGACGGCCCCGCTTTCCCTTAACTTTGCAGCAACCCAGCTGTCTTTCAGGGGAAATGAGTTGGCCAGGGCACGGGAGCCGGCAGTCGTGGGCATGTTGTCGTGGGTGTCGATGTTGTCTTTCAATATCACCGGAATCCCATGCATAGCACTGCGCTTTTTCCCTTCGGCCAGTTCATCATCCAATAATTCTGCAATCGTCAGTGCATCCGGGTTGATCCTGATGATGGAATTCAAATGTGGCCCATTGCGATCGATTGAATCGATTCGATTCAGGTAGTATTGAACCACCTCCCGGATGGTGAAGGTCCCATTGGTATAACCTTCCTGAAGATCAGCAATGGTTGCTTCCTCAAGATTCGGGATTGAACCATCAGATTCATGTCCGGTTGGTTTTTGATCGCACCCTGCCAGCATCATGGAAAATAAGGCAGCCGTGAAAACGTAAATTTTGATGTATTTCATAATATAAGTAATCGGGGGGTTCATCACAAAGGTATAAATTGTTCGGACTCATATGACCAATATGGCTTGTTCGGGAGGTTTTTTATTTCACATGTTCAGGAGATCAAAATGGCTTGAGCGCAAATTCAAAAGTTGTAACTTAAAATGATAAAAAGTCTTTTTGTTTTTGATTTCAAACTGGTAATTTTTGAAAATCCATTTCCCCTGTCGAAGCGGAATTCCAGATCAAATTGATGAAAACCCAGACCACCCCCCATCAACAATCCGAATTCAAATTTTCGAATATCCTCAAAGACCTCGATGGGACTATTTGTTGAATTGCTATAGAAATTGGATGATTTTGCTGCATCAATCGTTTCACTCAACATGAATCCGGAAGAGATGCCCCCATTAACGAAGATTCTGATGGGCCCGGCAGGATAGCTAAAACGCGCCAGGTTGTTGATTTTTAAATAAGTAAATGAGATGTCAGCATTGTATACAAAATATTCATTGGGGTTGATCTCTTTTTTATAATGACCCTCCAGGCTGTAAAATGATGTCATCAATTCATTTTGAAGTGACCATTTACCTTGATTACCTTTAAATCTGAAATTCAATCCGACACCGAAAGTACTATTTGTTGACTTGTCGAAATTCATAGAGCTTAATTCCGGATGCATGGCTCCCTCCAATATCAGTGATGTATTGGAAATCCCTGCAAATAAAGACCAGTTGGTTTGGGTTTTCGTTTCTGGTTTGTCAACATGCAATTCCTCACCGGTACAATCAGCATAATGCTGAAATACCCTTGCTATGCTGTTCTCAGTATACTGTGCATCTTTGACTATGTCTGTGATCGACTGACAGTCAGACAGGTAAAGGATCAGTTGACCTTTGTATTTACTGTTTTCGGCTTTTTGATTCAATCCGTCTACCTCTTTGAGATATTCTTTGAATAATAACAACTGATAACCTGATCCTTCCCGGGTGTAAAGTTGGGTTTTTCCCATGGCCTCAATGAAAATGGCCAGTTCCTTTTCCCCGGTCACCAGCATTTTTAAAAAGACCGTATCCTTGCGAAACTTATAGGTTGGATCATGATCCAGTTCCTGCAACCTTATGGGGCTGATCTCGATTTCAACGATGGCTGATCTGTAAACAACATCTGAAACACCAAAAGATTTGATATTGTTGGCGGTAAAGTTGTAAACTTCGCTGTTGCTCGTGTTCCTGAAACGGATCACTTTCGGGTTTTTATCCCAGTCGGCAAAGTGTATGTCACCCTGAAGGGTATCACCTTCCATATTGACAACATAACCTGGTAGAAAATTATCCTGTCCGATAACTACAGTATGGGCCACAAAAAAAACAATAATCAGGATTAATGAAGTATGTAAAGCGCTCATTGTGTTTTAATGATTTTTTTCATGATATCAAGCATAATATTGTATTACGAATCATCCTTATTCCTTCGTAAATGTTTTCGGGCATCTTGCAGTGGCATCCTTCGCTCAAATGAAAACCGTTTGGTGTAAAAATTATAAAGAAATATGGTTCCTGTTGTCAATATTTTGGCCAGGATGTCATAGGTTTTGAAAAAGGAGATGGAGTAGATCAGGAGGTTGAATATCCCCTGACTGAGCAGCCATCCGATGCCCGAGAACATAACTGACATGGCAAAAATGGCAGAAGTTTTTCGTTTGGAAGTAAAAATGAAATGTCGCTGCAATAGAAAGTTTAATATCATCCCAACCGAATAAGAGATGGCATGAGCTATGGTTTCGCTGGTCAACAATAACATCGTTAAAGTGAGGTATATACCATAATCGAGCAGGGTAGCCACCGATGAGGTAAGTGCGAATTTAAACTTAGGAATGAAAAACTCCTTAAATGCCGCTTTATAGCTCATGATTCATCTTTCGGTGTCAAATGTATAAAATATTGTATACAATCCCTTCAGTTTGATTTTGATTAATAGTATTACTTTTGTCGTGGAAATCCGAACCGGGGTGCTATGATCAAAGATAAAAAAATAGTGGTGGTTTTGCCTGCATACAATGCAGAATCAACCATTGAACCAACCTACAAAGAGATCCCTTTTGATATTGTGGATGAAGTGGTTTTGGTGGACGACTTTAGCAAAGATAAAACCATTGAAAAGGCAGAAAAGCTGGGGATCAAACACATTGTAAAACATGATCAAAACAAAGGTTATGGTGGGAACCAGAAATCATGCTACAACAAAGCTTTGGAGCTGGGTGCTGATATTGTGATCATGCTCCATCCCGATTATCAATATACCCCTAAGCTCATCCATTCGATGGCCTACCTGATTGCCAACGATGTATATCCGGTCGTGCTGGGATCACGCATACTTGGACGAGGTGCCCTGAAAGGAGGGATGCCTCGTTATAAATACATGGCCAACCGGATTCTTACCCTGTCCCAAAATATTTTGATCCGGCAAAAACTTTCCGAATATCATACAGGCTATCGCGCTTTTTCAAAAGAGGTGCTGACCGGCATAAATTATAATATAAACTCTGACGATTTTGTGTTTGATAACCAGATGCTGTCGCAAATATTCTTCGCCGGATTCGAAATTGCGGAAATCACCTGTCCGACGAAATACTTTCCCGAGGCTTCGTCCATTAATTTCAGGCGCAGTGTTAAATACGGTTTAGGGGTACTGGGTGTATCAGTCAGGTATATGTTTGCCAAGCTGGGCCTCTACCGGTCACGGTTATATTCTTGATTTTTTAGGGGTTTTGGTTTATTGCAGGTTGAAGTCATTGGTTTATTGCTCCACAACAAGGATAAAACCGATACCATGAATATTATTTATTTTTACAGACGGGTCACCTGAAAGGTGCTTGCGGAGTTTGCTGATAAACACATCGAGGCTCCGGCTGTTGAAATAACTGTCGTTGTCCCATACCTCCCGCAGTATATCCTCTTTTTTAATAACTTCATTGGTGTGTTGCGCCAAATAATGCAATAGCTCTGCTTCACGGGATGTCAATCGCTGCTTTTTATTATCCAGGGTGAGTTGCATGTTGTAATAATCAAAACTAAAGTTGCCCAGGGAATATAAACCCGGGGATGATTTTATACCATTCGAAATTTTATTCCGCTTCAGGAATACCTCAATTTTTAAAATCAATTCATCAATGCTGTAAGGTTTTGTCAGGTAATCATCTCCACCGGAAGTAAATCCTTCAATACGGTCTTCTTTTAATGACTTGGCACTGAGAAACAATATCGGGATGTGTTCGTTACGTTCCCTGATTTTACGGGCAAGGGTGAAGCCATCCATCTCTGGCAACATGACGTCGAGGATACACAAGTCGAAATTTTGATCACGAAAAACTGATTCAGCCTCTTTTCCGGTCTTGCAAAGGGTCACTGCATATCCTTTCCGTTCAAGATTGTCACGGGTTACAAAGCCAAGACGTACATCATCTTCAACGTACAATATTTGCGGTCGGTTAGTTTTCATGTTTTTGTGAAGCTAAGGGGATGATCAGGATAAATGTGCTGCCTTCAGCAGGTTTGCTTTTAACCCGAATATCCCAATGATGATTTCGAACAATTGATTTGACATAATTCAAGCCAATGCCAAATCCTTTTACATCGTGAACATTCCCGGTTGGAACCCGGTAAAATTTATCAAATATTTTGTGCTGGTATTTTTTTTCTATGCCAATGCCATTATCGCTCACCGAAATATGAAGTTTGCCCTGATGGGTATGTGTTCTGATGGTTACTTTTGGGTGAGATTTGCAATATTTTATGGCATTGTCCACAAGATTGTAAAGTGCATTGATGAAATGATCCGGATCAGCCATGATCACAGGGTTTTCATTTTGAAGTTCCAATTGTATATCCCCTCCTTTTTCAAAAACATTCGGTTCAAAACTGGTGGCTACTTTATGGATCATTTCATGAACGTTCACCCGATTGGGTTTAATTTCAAATTGCTTTTTGTCGATGCGGGCCAGTTGCAGGACCTTTTCGATTTGATGTTCTATGCGTTTATTCTGTTCGGCAATGATCCCGGCATAATTTTGAAGTCGCGATGGGTCATGAATGATTTCCGGCTGGTTGAGCACATCTGCAGAGATGGCAATGGTAGAAACCGGAGTTTTAAACTCATGGGTCATGTTATTGATAAAATCACGCTGAACTTCTGAAAGTCGTTTTTGCCTTAAGATCACAAAAATAGCATAAGCGAAAAATACAAGGGCGGTAATTAAAACAAAGGTTGAAATGATCCACACATTCATGGTTTTGATGATGTAAAGTGTCTTGGAGGGGAATATGATACCGAAGTAATAGGTAAATTCATCGTATTTCTGAAAGGTACGTTCGACCTGGTTATTGGTGTCATCCGAAGGATCGAAATAACTACCGAAAACCATTTCATCGGTCTCACAATCATAAATAGCATATTCATAATCAATTCGGATATTTCGGTATTCAAACTCTGTCTTGAGGTAGTGATCCAGGATGCTTGCATCTATGATGTCATTGATGTCGACAATGAAGTAATTGGATGAAATCTGGCGGACCGGGTTTTCATTGGGTAACTGATGCCCATTAAAGCTAGCCATTTTTTCAGCAACGTTGTACAATGCAATTTCAATGGTTTGATTAAACTGTTGCTCGGCCAGATCAAATGATTTATTCACCCAGTATAACTGAAAAGCAATGATCCCGATCACAGAGATGGATCCCAACAAAACGGCTATACGAATATGGTTGCTTTTCATTGAAGTAAAAGTATAAAAAATGAAACAAAGTTCAAGGATTCAGCCGGAAGTATATATTAGTGAAAGAGTAATTAAAGGTAGTCGTGAATAATCTCCAGTCCTTCGCACCAGCTCTGATTTTGACTTACTAAGGTCTCTTCAGTCCCGGATCATAAAAAAAGCCGCCCGGTAAGGCGGCTCCATATTTTTTTGTGTAAGACATCAGTGCTGAATAATGATTCTTCCTGATACCGTTGCCGTTTGATTACTTTTAACCTGGTAAAAATACAATCCTTCCGCTATGTTGGTCGTATTTATCCGGGCTTTGTTGTTATGGATTTCGGCTTTAGCAACCACTGCACCAGTGAGCGTCATTAACTCCACGATTGAATTATCATTCATTTCTCCTTCAAGGGCGATGGTAACATTTTCATTGGCCGGATTCGGATATACGTTTGCTTCTAAACCATAATTGACCTCAATGCTGGTCATCAATCCGTCGTAAAGAACAGTTACAAAAACCGAGTCATTAGCATTGGCTGCATCAAACAGGGTATAGGAAATGGTTGAAACGCCCGGATTGCCATTGGGATAATAATGCAACTGACATTCAGCCAGTACTGTTTGTCCTGCACCGATGTTGGTTGCGGATGGGCTTAAACTAACATTGGGCGGATAACAGAGCCCTCCCCAACAAATGGCACTTTGTGAGCCGGGGACCATATCTTCTTCATAGCGCTGCAATAAAACATCCATGGCAGCACCACTGGTATTGGTTACGTCCATCTCAACGATAATCTCATCAGTTGCTGTGCCTTCTTTGGTAACTTCTGCATTGGGCTCAAGGATTTCTCCTTCGTAAGAGAGCACCAAACTCTGCCCCACAGCAAATGCGGAAACAATAAATCCTAAAAAAAGTGTTGCGAGTAATTTTGCTTTCATAATCTTGTGATATTTTTTTATTTATTTGCTCTTTTTAACTTAACGGTCATAAGAATGCCCGCCCTATCATAAAATCGGGTTCAAAGATAGCAATTTGAATCCAATTTAAATTGATCTTTTTTTCCTGAATCCGGCTTTTGCTATTTAACATTTTTTAATTTTATCGATCAATCAAGCAAAAAGCCGCTGATATAAAAAATAAACAATGAACAAATTGATATTTCCAACGATCCTGCTTCCGGTTTTATTACTTTCTTGTAATCAACCTTCACAAAATAAAGACAACTCGTTAGCCATAGGGTTGCATAACCAGTTATCGGATGCCGAAAAAATGGCTGGATGGGAGCTTCTTTTTGATGGAAAATCCATGGATGCCTGGCGTGGTTTTAAACAGGAGGATGTTGGTGAAGGTTGGACCGTAATGGATAGCAACCTCGTATCACTGGGAAAAGGCGGTGACATAGGAGGTGACATCATCACCAGGGATGAGTTTGAAGATTTTGAACTTTATCTTGAGTGGGCCATTTCAGAGGGTGGTAACAGTGGGATATTTTTCCATGTGCTTGAAGGTGATCATCCAACCACTTATGCTACCGGGCCCGAATATCAATTGATTGATGATGAAGGATTCCCGCAAACTCTTGAAGAGTGGCAAAAAACGGGTGCCAATTATGCCATGCACAATGCCTCTGAAAAAAACTTAAAACCAGTGGGTGAATTCAATTCCAGCAGGATCATAGTGAACAACGGAAGGGTTCAGCATTACCTGAATGGTTCGCTGATAGTAGATTACAAGCTTTGGTCCGACGACTGGAAAAACAGGGTGGAAGCAGGTAAATGGGAGGACTATCCCTATTATGGACTGGCCCGGAAAGGACACATCGGATTGCAGGATCATGGCAGTGTGATCCGGTTCAGAAATATTAAAGTACGGGACCTGACTGATCCTGGTCATCCTATTTTTAATGGTGAAAACCTCGATGGATGGGAGATACACGGCACGGAGCAATGGTATGTGGATAACGGAGAGCTTATTTGTGAAAGTGGACCTGATAAAGCATATGGTTACCTGTCAACCCGAAAAAATTTCAAAAACTTTGTGCTGCGGCTGCAATTCCTGCAGGAGAGCAATGGAAACAGCGGTGTGTTTTTTAGATCGAAGCTGGATGGTATAAAAATCAGTGGCTGGCAGGTGGAGGTTGCCCCGAAAGGTAATAACAGCGGTGCCATATATGAATCCTATGGTCGGGGGTGGTTAAATGAAATTCCAGAAGATCGGGAAAATATTTTGCAAGAAGGGGATTGGAATGACCTGGTCATCGAGGTGAAAGACAGCAGGGTAATGACCTGGTTAAATAGTGAGTTAATGACCGATCTGACAGACGAAAAAATCGGTCAGGCGAATGGTGTTATTGCACTACAGATCCATGACGGTGGTGGTGTAAAGGTGAAATGGAGAAATATTTATATTAAAGAAATTCAATAAATCCGGGATTACCTGGATATCAATTACTTGAAACATGGATGTACATCAATTAAACAGGGCAGGCTTATTTTGGATCACAGCGTTAAGGGTATTGATCGGTTGGCATTTTCTGTATGAAGGCATGGTAAAGTTGTTCAATCCCAATTGGTCTTCAGTTGGTTATTTGCTTGATTCAGAAGGGATTTTCAAAGGTATCTTTTATCGAATAGCAGCTTCAGAAAGCCTCCTTGCCGTCGCAGATTTTTTAAATGTCTGGGGGCTCATTGCCATTGGTTTGGCCCTGATACTGGGCCTGGTTGAAAAGCCGGCTTTATGGGGGGGAATTGCATTACTGTCATTGTATTATCTGTCACATCCTCCTTTTCCGGGACTTAAATATGATCTTCCATCAGAGGGTAGCTACCTGGTGGTGAATAAAGTATTGATTGAACTGGTCACCCTGATCGTATTGCTGTTTTTCCCCACCTCGCAACGGATCGGACTTTGCCGGTTGATTTTTAAATTGAAAAATTCAGATTGATGGAAGAAAAATCGAAAAAGATTACAAGAAGAGATATCATTAAAGGACTGGCCACGGTGCCGGTAGCAGGCGCATTTCTGTATAGCTGGTATCAGAAAAGAAGATATGACCATTTACTAAAAAAGGCCATACAGGAAGAGGTGCGCATTGATACTGAAAATCCCATCTTGAACAGGGTGGTGAGCAAGGATAAACAAGTGAGGTTGGGCATCATCGGAACAGGTGGAAGAGGCCGTTCGTTACTGAAAGCTGCTGGTTTTCTGCGTCCGGAGATCATGGATGATTACCTGGAGGCTGCAGCTGAAAACAGCACTGACAAAAGATATCAGGAGTTTCTAGAGCAGGAAGATTTAAATGTGGTAGTGAATGGTGTTTGCGATATCTATGATAAAAATGCCGAATGGGGCTTGCGGGCTTGTGCGAATGTTAAACGATTGGGTTCTGATGGAGCCATGGCGGATCAGCCCAGGCGCTATAAAAATTACAAAGAAATGCTTGCGTCCGATGATATTGATGCAGTGATCATCGCCACACCCGACCACTGGCACGGCACGATGACCATTGAAGCTGCCCGGGCAGGAAAGCATGTTTATTGTGAAAAACCCATGACATGGACGGTTCCTGAAACTTATGAAGTGGTGAAAGCTGTTCGGGATAATAACATTGTCTTTCAACTTGGTCATCAGCTCCGTCAAACGGAAGCTTATTATAAAGCAAAAGAAGCCATCAAAAAAGACATTCTTGGAAAAGTAAATTTGGTTGAGGTAACCACCAATCGAAATAGTCCCAATGGTGCCTGGGTTTATGATATTGATGAAGAGGCCGGAACCAATAACATCGACTGGGAACAATTCATTGGACCGGCTCCCTGGCATCCTTTCAGCCTGGAACGTTTTTTCAGATGGCGTTGTTGGTGGGATTATTCAACTGGTTTATCCGGAGATTTGTTTACCCATGAATACGATGCCATGAATCAGATCCTGGACCTCGGAATTCCGCGTTCAGCAATGGCATCCGGAGGGATCTATTTTTATAAAGATGGTCGGACGGTACCTGATGTTTTGCAACAAACCTTTGAATATCCTGAAAAAGACCTTACCCTGATCTACAGCGCTTCACTGGCCAGCAGTAAATCACGCGGCAGAATGGTGATGGGACATGATGCCTACATGGAGGTAGGGGGAGATCTTAAAATTTATGTGGATTCCGGCTCTACTAAATATAAAGACAAGTTGGAGGAGGGGCTGATCGATCCAAATCTGCCAATATATGCATTCACCCCCGGGATGAAGCAGGTGGATGCCATTACATCAGCGACGGAACAGTACTTTGCAGGAAGGGGTTTACTATACACCTATCGCGGAGGCAAACGGGTGGATACCACACATTTGCACATCAAAGACTGGCTCGATTGCATTCGCGGAGGAGGAGAGCCCAGTTGCAATGTGGACCTTGGCTTTGAAGAGGCTATGACGGCTCACATGGGAACCATTTCTTATCGCGAAAACCGAAAGGTTTACTGGGATCCCGATAGACAATTGATCGTCTAGCCTGAATTATTTGTGAATTTTAGTACATTTCTTTTGCAAATCCGGGCTTAAATTGCTTATTTTTGGTTTACGAGAAATAAATTACCATGATCACCCGACGTACTTTTATTAAAACAACAGCCCTGGCAGGCTTTGCCACAGCGCTTTTACCCAAATCTGTTTTTGCCGCAGAAATGCACTATCCCATCGGAATCCAGTTATATACCATTCGCGACCTGGTTGCCAGGGATTTATTGGGAACCCTGCAAATTTTAGCTAAAATCGGTTATGATACCATTGAAGCAGCCGGTTATGGCAATGGTCAGTTTTATGGCCATGCACCCGAAGCGTTCAAAAAAATGGTCCAAGAAGCCGGGCTCATCCCGATGAGTACGCACTCGGGAGTTACCGTTGAAAATGCTGCACAGGTTGCTGAAGATTCCATCAGGGCAGGCATGCGATACCTGGTGCTGCCTTCACTGGGATCGGAATACCGTAAGGATCTGGATGGCTATAAAAGAGCTGCCGATGATTTCAATCAAATCGGTGAAACCTGCAAATCTATTGGGATCTCATTCGGATACCACAATCATGCATTTGAATTTGAAAGGATGGATGGGGTTGTGCCATATGATATTTTGCTTAAAGATACCGATCCCGAACTGGTCTTTATGCAGGTCGACACTTATTGGATGGTGTATGGAGGATATGATCCGCTGGATTATTTTATAAATTATCCCGGTCGTTTCAGACTCTGGCATGTCAAGGATATGGTGGAGGATGATTCAAGAGATAGTACCGAGATCGGCTCAGGTAAACTCGATTTCCCTGTCTATTTTGAAAAAGCCAAGATATCCGGACTGGAAGCCATTTTTGTCGAACAGGAATCTTTTAAATTGGATCCGGTTGAAAGCATCACCAAAAGTTACCAATACCTCAAAACCTTATAAATGTTTTATATGGAAAGAATAATCAAAACTGCCCTTGTTGGGTTTGGCCTGTCAGGTAAAGCTTTTCATGCGCCTTTCATTCAAACCCACCCCGGTTTTCATTTGCGTAAGATTTTGGAACGGCATCGCAATGAGTCTGCTGAATTGTATCCTGAAGCCACCATTGTCCGTGGATTGGAGGATGTGCTGGCAGATGAAGATATTGAACTGGTGGCCATTACCACACCCAACATTTACCATTTCGAAATGGTGCAAAAATGCATTGAGGCCGGAAAACATGTGATCATTGAAAAGCCTTTTACCAATACTTATGCGGAAGCTGAAAAACTGATCGAATTTGCTGATAAAAAGGGTGTGAAATTATTTGTTTACCAGAACCGGCGCTGGGACGGCGATTTTCTCACCATTCAAAAGATATTCAAAAGCGGTGTGTTGGGAGATATCCAATATTACGAAGCCCATTTTGACCGTTATGCCCCCGAACGGAAACATGCCGCCTGGCGTGATGAAGACCTGCCCGGAAGCGGAATATTGTATGACCTTGGACCACATTTGATAGACCAGGCACTGGTTCTATTTGGTGAACCCAAAAGCATCAGTGCCGATATTCAGTCGCAGCGTAAAGGAAGTCTTGTGGATGACTATTTTAACCTTAAAATTGGTTACGATGAACTTTCTTTGGTGCTAACAGCCGGAATGCTGGTGCAGGACCCGGGACCGCGTTATATCATTCATGGTATGCGGGGTTCTTTCATTAAATATGGAATCGACCCACAAGAAGCAGCCCTGAGAAAAGGTAAAATGCCCGGCGGTGAAGGCTGGGGCGAGGAAGAGCCCGGAAAATGGGGTTTGATCACCATCGACTATGATGATCTCAATTTTGATGGTCGCATTGAGACAGAACCCGGGAATTATATGGGGTTTTATAATAATGTGTACAATGTACTGGTAAATGCAGACGAACAAGCCATAAAACCACAGGAAGCTGCAAGGGTGATCCGGATCATTGAAATGGCCTTTGAGAGCAGTCGGGTAGGGAAGAGTATGAAATGGAAATAACAGAAAATCGTTGCAAGTAATTGGATATAAAAAAAATAAAAAAAACAGTATGAATAAAAACAACACCGAAAAAAAGAACAGCATCAGCAGGCGGAAATTTATTGGAAACGTGGCCACTGCCGCAGCAGGGTTCACCATATTGCCGAGTTATGTTGTGAGCGGACTGGGCTATAAAATGCCCAGCGATAAACTCAATATTGCCGGGATCGGCATAGGAGGCGTTGGCGGCACCAATGTGAATAACTGTGCCAGCGAAAACATTGTAGCCCTCTGCGATGTGGATTGGAGTTATGCTGCCGGGATGTTTGAAAAATATCCGGACGCTAAAAAATACAAGGACTACCGCAAAATGTTCGATGAGATGGGCGATCAGATCGATGCGGTGATCGTAGCTACACCCGACCATACCCATGCCATCATCACGGCTGCTGCCATGCGAATGGGCAAACATGTCTATACCCAGAAACCTTTGACCCATACTGTTTACGAATCACGATTGTTGCGCAACCTGGCCAATGAAACCAAAGTAGCCACACAGATGGGCAACCAGGGCAATTCGGGCGAGGGTATTCGTCAGACCTGTGAATGGATCTGGGACGGTGCCATTGGTGAAATCACCGAAGTGCATGCCTGGACCAACCGACCCATCTGGCCACAAGGACTGGAGCGTCCCATGGAAACACCTTCCAAGCCACCCACCCTCGATTGGGACCTTTTTATCGGACCGGCACAATGGAGACCTTACCATCCTGCTTATGCGCCCTGGAACTGGCGGGCATGGTGGGATTTTGGTACGGGAGCCCTGGGCGATATGGCCTGCCATATTGTGGATCCGGCTTTCTGGGCATTGAAACTCGGACATCCAACCTGCATATATGGTAGTTCCACGCAGGTAAACACTGAGAGTGCACCCCATGCAGAAATGGTACATTATGAGTTTCCTGATCGCGGATCGGTGGGTAATATTAAATTGCCTCCGGTTAAAATGACATGGTATGATGGTGGATTAATGCCTCCCCGTCCCGAAGAGTTGAAAGATGGGCAGATCATGGGCGATCAGAGTGGCGGTGTTCTGTTTGTAGGGACCAAAGGCAAACTGATGACCGGTTGTTACGGGCGCGATCCCATCCTGCTTCCTGAAGAACTGGATAAGGATTATAAACGACCCAAACCCAGCATCCGCAGGATTGAAAATGCCATGAGTGGCGGGCATGAAACCGATTGGATCAGGGCCTGTAAGGAAGATCCGGCCAGCAGGGTAGAAACCAGCTCTAACTTCAATTATGCAGGGCCATTGAATGAAGTAGTGGTGATGGGTAATCTGGCGGTGAGATTGCAGGATCTGAAACGAAAATTGCAGTGGGATGGTGAAAATATGAAGATCACCAATATTACAGAAGAAGATGAGATCCGTGTGGTGACGACAGACCGGTTTAATGTGATCAAAGGTCATCCCCATTTCGATACGCAGTATTCTACCGTTCTTGCAAAACCAGCAGCGGAGGAATACATCAAACATAAGTATCGGGATGGATGGGAATTATAGTAGATAAAGAAACTATGCGGAGTTTCGCAGAAGTTTTAAATAATTTACAATAAGTTGACTGAAAACGATATATCACGAAAGATTATTGGTGCTGCCATTGAAGTGCATAAGGCGCTGGGGCCGGGGTTGTTTGAATCTGCATACCAGGAATGTTTGATGTATGAGTTGATTCAGCAGGGATTAGAGGTTGAAAAGGAAATTCCTATGCCGGTAGTTTATAAAGATATCAAACTGGATCATGGCTACCGGATTGATTTGCTGGTGGAAGGAAAAGTCGTAATTGAAGTCAAAAGTTTGGAAGGGATTTTACCTGTGCACGAAGCACAAATTTTGACTTACTTAAAACTTGGCAACTTCAAGCTTGGTCTTCTGATTAATTTTAATGTTGATTTACTGAAAAATGGTGTTCACCGCTTTGTTAATAAACTGTGACATATCTCTGTGCCCCTTTGCTTTAACTCTGCGAAGCTTTGCGTATAAAAAAATTGAAAAACAATTAAATTAAACTAACAACTAAAATACCTATGAAAAAATTTGAAATTATATTATTCGGGATCATTGTATCATTTTTAATTGTTTCCTGTGCACCCAGAGGGCAACAACAGGAAGAAGAAACAACTGAAGAAACCAAAACTGAGAAAATAGAACAACCTGCCGCTCCCAATACCCTCACACAAGCTGAAAAAGATAATGGCTGGGTCTTGTTATTTGATGGTTCCACAACCAATGGCTGGCGGGGCTACAACCAGGAAACTTTCCCCGAAAAGGGCTGGGAAGTGGTGGATGGAACCCTTCATGTGATCGGCTCAGGCAAAGGCGAAGCCGGTGGTGGCGGTGGTGATATCATTACTGATAAAAAATACAAAAACTTTGAATTGTCGCTCGAATGGAAAGTAAGTGAAGGCGGTAACAGCGGTATCTTTTATCTTGCACAGGAAAAACCCGATCAACCCATCTGGAAATCCTCACCCGAAATGCAGATCCTCGATAATGAGCGCCACCCCGATGCCAAACTGGGCGTGGATGGTAATCGCGCTGCAGGATCGCTATACGATTTGATTCCCGGTAAAATGGAAGCAGTCAATCCGGCTGGTGAATGGAATGAAGCTAAAATCCTGGTTTACGACGGAACGGTCGTCCATTGGATGAATGGCGAACAGGTGCTGGAGTATCACTTATGGACCGATGACTGGAAAAACATGGTGTTGAACAGCAAGTTCAAGGATTACGAAGATTTTCTGAACACAACCGAAGAAGGCTATATCGGACTGCAGGATCATGGAAATGACGTGTGGTTCAGGAATATTAAGATAAAAAAGATGTAAACAGATTGCTGATACATGAAATTTTTAGCCAGTTTACTTTTGCTATTTCCTTTTGTTTTGCAATCATTTGCACAAACCTATCAGCCAACCTGGGAATCACTGGATTCAAGGCCGATTCCCACCTGGTTTGAAGATGCGAAATTTGGCATCTTTATTCACTGGGGTGTTTACTCCGTTCCATCCTGGCGAAAAGTTGAACCCGGTAGGTATGCCTCTTATGCCGAATGGTATTATGCGAGGGTAATGGATAACAAGGAAAATGGGGGTTATGAATTTCATCGCAAGAATTATGGCGAAGATTTTGAATACCGGGATTTTGCACCTATGTTCAGGGCCGAATTATTTGATCCGGATCAATGGGCGGATTTATTTAAACGATCAGGTGCCCGTTATGTGGTGCTCACCTCCAAGCATCATGATGGTTTTTGTTTGTGGCCAACAAAAAATGAGCATAAGAAAAACTGGAATTCTGGCGATATTGGCCCTGAACGCGACTTGCTGGGCGATCTTTCCAGTGCTGTCAGAAATGTCGGTTTGAAAATGGGATTTTACTACTCCATTCCCGATTGGGAAAGCATACCACGGACGCTGGAGCCTAAAACTTATTATATCCGTCAGGAATTTGTGGATCGCTATGGTCTGGATCCGGAGCAATACCGGGATGAAATATTGAAGCCTCAGCTGAAAGAACTGGTTAACAACTATCAACCCAGCATTATTTTCAGTGATGCGGGTGAATGGCTTTATGATGATCAGTTTTGGGGTACGAAGGAATTTCTGTCATGGCTTTATGGTGAATCACCCTGCAAGGATGAAGTGGTTGTTAACGATCGATGGTGCAAAGGGATGTCGGGTAAACATGGTGATTATTTTTCCAGCGAATATAAAGATGCCGATGCGGGATCATTTTATAAACCCTGGGAAGAGAGCCGCGGAATTGGAGGCTCCTATGGATTTAACAGGGCTGAAAATGCTGAAGATTATTCCTCTGCGAAGGAACTGATCATCGAACTCATTGATATTGTGAGCCGCGGAGGTAATTTGCTGTTGAATGTCGGGCCAACTGCCGACGGTCGCATTCCTGTTGTGATGCAGGAAAGGTTGATTGAAATAGGGGAGTGGCTGCAGATAAATAGCCAGGTGATCTATGAAACGCGAAAACGCAGTATTAGCAGTGCAGAAGATCAGGGTTCAAAAATATATTTTACTTCAGATCAAAGTTCAATCTATTGCATCTTCACCCAATGGAAAGATCGTATTGAATTCGACTTATTGGAAAATGAAAAAGTGAAGGATGTCAGCCTGCTGGGTTATAAGGGACCCATAAAATGGTCAGTAAATGATCGTAATTCACTTAAAGTCGAAATACCGGCTTTGACGATTGATAAAATTCCCTGTAAATATGCCTGGTGTTTGAAAATCGAACTTCAATAGAACATGACCTCTTGATCGTGTTTTATCTCTTTTTCATCAGGCAAACCCAAATCTTCGAGGGTACTTCATCATCAGAATCGAAGTGGCTTTGTTTCAGAGATAAAATCTCAAAATAAGGTTCAACAGCTTTTACAATTTCACTGGCCTTTCGTTTGGGTGGCCCGAAATCGAGCCGGCCATCATCCACACTGCCGATCAATGAAAGCCAGTGACCACTTTCTTTCAAGACCTGGTGTACATTCGCAGCATAACGATTTCGCTCTTTTTGTTTGTCGAAGGAATGAAAACAACCCCGATCGAAAACAAAATCATACGGCGCTCCCGGTATTTTATCCTTCAAAACATCAACGACATAAAATTCAGGGTTTAGTTGACGGGTCTGTGCTTTTTCCCTGGCGTGTTCAATGGCGGAGGGTGAATAATCAATTCCGGTGGCATTGAAGCCATTTTCTATCATCCAAAAAACATTATCACCGGTACCACAACCAACATCGAGGGCATGCCCCGGTGCAATGTCATATTCACGGATCGTTTCAATGAGATTTCTGTCCGGTCTTTTGATATCCCATGGCAGGTTGCCGGTTTTGTATCTTTCTTCGAATCGGTTGCTCATCATTCACTTATTGTATCGAATGGTAGAAGTCCATAAATTCTTTGACCCTTGTTTCATCTAACAGGTTGTTGGCTTTGCCATCTTTTTTGAAAAAACTTCCAACGATAAACCCGTCAGCCAGATTATAAAGTTCCTGAAGGTTTCCAGGATGGGTGCCACTGCCAATGAAAACAGGTGCCTGCACCGATTGTTTAACACGCTCCAGATCTTTGATGGGTGTAGCTGCTCCGGTTCCCGATCCCGAAACGATCAATGCATCGGCTAATCCGCGCTCAACAGCATCGGTGGCCTCCTGCTCAATGCTCCTGTTACCCAATGCAGCGGCATGTTTTACATGCACATCGGCAAAAATCTTTATATCAGCTTGGAGGCTTTTTTTCAACCTGAGGGTTTCAAAGGCTTTACCTTCAACCGTTCCCTGATCAGTGAGGGCTGCTCCTGTATGGACATTCACCCGGATGAAATGAGCACCTGATGCAACTGCTACAGCCAATGCCGAGGAAGCATCATTCCGCAGCGCATTGATGCCAACAGGTCCATTGAAAATTTCTGTAATTTTTTTTGCTATAACAGCCATTGCAGCTATGGTTTCAGGGGGAAGTTTTGTGGGATAAAAAGGCACATCCCTGAAATTTTCCACAATCAGGCCGTCGAGGTGGTATTGGGTATAAATTTCTGTTTCCATTAAAGCCGCATCCAGGATCTTTTCCATGCTGCCTTCATATTTGGGGGCACCCGGAAGTGCTAGAAGGTGAATGCATCCAATTACCGGTTTGTGGTTATCGAACAGTTTCATTGCAGGAGATTATTGTGATTGTTCTTTGGACAGGTATTGGTAAATGGCTGTGAAGTCCTTATCAGCCAGTCCGGCTTGTTTGGCCAAAGCAAAAATTTCTTTGATGATATTGGTTCCGGGCAATGCAATGCCCTGCTCATAAGCTGTTTGGGTAGCCAGTTGTAAATCCTTTTGCAGCCATTGTAATGGGAATTCAGCTGAGAAATCACCGGTGCTTATTTTTTGCCGTTTTAAAGATACCATGGGTGCTGCAATGGGTGAACCCTCCATCATGTCAAATATCAACGCTTTATCAATTCCAAGTGATTCCCCCAGCACCAGGCCTTCCGTGAAGGCATACATCGATAGGCCCATCAACAGGTTATTGACCAGCTTTAGGGCAGAACCCTGACCTGCATCTCCAACATGAATAAATTTTTTCCCCATCACTTTGAAGAGGGGCGCACAATATTTAACAATGGTTTTTTTCCCGCCCACAAGGAAAACCAATTCACCTTTTTCAGCCGGAGCCATAGAGCCGGCCACGGGTGCATCCAGAAAATTAAACCCCAATTGTTCGGCGAGTTCAGCCATTTGCCTCGAAAATGAAGGATTGACGGTTGATGAATCGATCCACACTTTTCCTTTTCCCATACCGTTCATGAGACCTTCATCGCCCAGTGCTACTTCCTGCACGGCTTCCGGTGTTGATAACATGGTGAAAATGACATCAGAATCCATGGCTACCATTTCGGGTGACTTTTTTATATGAACGTGATCTCCTTTGAGAACTTCTGCTTTTTCCGGTGTTCGGTTAAATACATGAACAGTGTAACCTGCTTTAATTAAGTTGGCTGCCATTCGGCTGCCCATGATGCCAAGTCCGATAAATCCTATTTTCATTTAATCCTCCTTTGACTATTGTGTAAATACGTATTGTATAATATTGGCGCCCATTTCCAGTGCTTTTTTGCGGGTTGCCTGCGAATCATTATGCACAGCAGGATCTTCCCACCCATCCCCAAGATCACATTCGTAATCATAAAAACATATGAGCCGACCCTCATACAGCAGTCCAAATCCCTGAGGGGGTTTGTCATTGTGTTCGTGTATCTTGGGTAATCCCTGGTTGAAATCATATTTCTGATGATAAATGGGATGATCAAAGGGCAATTCCACAAATTCAAGTTCTGGAAAAACCCGTTTCATTTCTCTGCGGATATATTCATCAATGCCATAGTTATCAGAAATATGTAAAAATCCGCCGCCTGTCAAATATTCACGAAGATTTTTGATATCCTGATTAGAGAACACAACATTTCCATGTCCGGTTAAATGAACGAAGGGATAATTGAATATTTCGGGGCTGCCAACGTCAACAGTTGCCGGATCGGGATCGATGTTGGTGCCCAGTTCTTCATTGCAAAACTTTATCAGGTTGGGGAGGGAAGTAGGATTGGCATACCAGTCGCCACCTCCTGAATATTTGAGCAGGGCGATCTTTACCGAGGTTTGACCGAATACCTGTAGGGAAAGAAACCCAAGTGCAATTAAAACCAGTTTTATTTTCATATGCAGTGATCTGTTTATCATTTGAATTTGATCCCTCCCTGGTCAACCAGGTTGAGGGTATGACAGGCAACGATGGCCGCCGTTTCTGTCCTTAATCGGTTTGCGCCCAGACTAACCGGTTTAAAATTAGCATCAACAGCAGATTTAATTTCTTCCGGAGTAAAATCACCTTCCGGGCCAATCAGAACCGTAACGTCCTCTCCTTTCTCATACACATCCGCCATATTCCTCAACGGTTCATCACTCACCCACGGAATAAACAGCTGACCGCTAAAATCGTTTTTAATAAATTTGAAAAAAGATACCGGTTCGTTCAACAAGGGTCTCCATGCCTGCATGGATTGTTTCATAGCTGCAATGATCACTTTATTAAGCCGGTCGATCTTGACGATGGTACGTTCGGAGTTGCTGCAAATGATTGGAGTGATCTCATCCACTCCAATCTCTGTCGCTTTTTCGAGAAACCACTCAAACCGACTGATGTTTTTAGTAGGGGCAACTGCCAGGTGGATGTTGACTGAACGGGATTTTTCCGACCTTTTTCGCCCCTTGATTGACAGGATGCATTTTCGCGCATCCGGTGTTAAAATTTCAGCCTCATAAAAATTGCCAGAACCATCTGTCAGGGTAATCTCATCGCCGGTTTGCATCCTCAATACACGAATACAGTGTCTCGACTCCTCCGGTGAAAGGGTAAACTGGTCATCATTGATATCCGGGCTATAGAATAATATCATACAGGACTTTTATTAACGAATCAGGACTATTTTATTATACTTTATAAAGTTTTGAGATTTCATGACGAGGTAATAAATTCCATCCTGTTGATCAGATGGAATGGTAAAATCAATGGCAACCAATCCACCCGGATGTGACTGAGCTGCATAACTACTGATGGTTTGCCCCCGGGCGGTTATCAGTTCAAAGGTCAAAATAGCCGGATTTGTCAGGTTCAATTCAAGATGAAAACTACCGCTGGTGGGATTGGGGTACACTGTTAAACTTTCAGCATCCTTTTTTATTTGTTCATCCACACCGGCGTACCAGCTATAAAAGTCATAGGTTTTTCTTTTTATCAGATTGTTTTTATCCTTTACTTGCACCTGTACTGGAATGCCATTGTAATTTATTGCTGGTGTGATACTCAATGTGCCATCCTCTGAAAGGCTCATCCCATTGGGGAGCGGTGAAGGATTAAATTTGATTTTTTTATTCACAGGTAGTTTTTGCTGATTTGATATGGTAGCCAGTGCATAATTCAGGTCATCACCCATACTGATTCCTGCTCCCCAATTGTGGTCGACAAAAAGTTCCTGAGCCCCGTAATAAAATTCGATTTCACCAGATGGATAAAGGAATACTGCAAATTCCACATCGTTGGACTGAAGTTTATCAGAGCTCATGTGCCACCGGAAGGCTGCTTTCGTTTCATCTCCTTCATACCAGATCCCGTTGCCGGCAGATTCTTTAATATACAGGTAAACATTAAGGAAAGGAGCGATGCTGCTGGATTTTCTGATCATCAACTCTTCATCATGCATATAAGGCCAGGGATATTGCTGGCTGTCGAACATCAGGAATCCATCTGTATGAATATAGACACTGTCGTATGATTTACCATAAAACGGGAAATCAAAATCGAGTTTTTGGGGGATGGTAGCATGAATGGTATCCTCAAACTGTAAGGCCTCACCATTGATGGTAGGGAAGTCAAAGGTTTCATGGGTTTGTCCATAATGTCTTATCAAATCCCATTGGTATAAGGGTTTTCCCCCCTGAGCTTCTAATTGGTATTCATAGGGCTCACCCGTCAGTGCTGCAGGGATATTGGGGGTGCTTATATCCAGTTCATTAAAATCAATTGTTGCGTTTACACTGGCCAGGGTTAAACCATTTTGAACCAGGGGCCCGTAATTTTGGGTGTCCGAGTAGTTGATCTGACCGTTGGTATAGTCGATGAGGGAGAAAAATTCCAATTCTCCTGAACCCCATCCATCGGGGTCATCTTCATTGATCAGAAGGAAAAATCTGGACATTTCCCCACTTTCGATGTAAGATAAAAGTGGTGTTATATCCAATCCCAATTCAAGTGATATTGAATCGCCTCCCCAGCCCCCTTGCATATACTGACAACCTCCCTGGTAATTAAAGATTGGGAAATTCAATATTTTCTCCGGATAAACAGCATCCGGGTCTGATGCTACTCCGGCCGAAATTTTGATGCGATTTCGACATGTATGACGAACCTTTGCTTTCATTGTGATCAGGGGTGCATAATCTTCCTGTACTTTTACAACATGGACTACATGATTCCAGATGCCCCCATTTTCAGGCCTTTCAGCCAGCGTCTTATACATCATATAACAAAATCCACTGTCAGCCCAGTTTAAGCCATTGATGTAACTGTCGGTAAATAGCAATCCGCCAATTTCCCAGTCTCTCATATCAACGATTCCATCATCATTGATGTCGATATCATTTGTAAACAAACCATCCTGGTTATAATCAAACCGGATGGAATCGTTGTAACCGGTAATGGTGGCGGCATGGCCTACTGGTCCCACAAATCCCGTAATAACATGTTTCCCGCCTTCAGGTGTTCCGGGAGGAAGGGTAACGGGATTCCATGGTGAAGAAGAATAAAAGCTTGCAATCCCCCCTACATCCGAGCCATCCAGGTGATTATGCAACCAGTTTTTCAAAACCAATAGACCTTCAGGAGTCCCAACGGGAATTTGATAGATGTTGTCCACCTTGTTGAACATACCATGGTAATATTTTTCATACCCGCTCATCCACATACTGGGTCCGTTTTCGTAATTGCCCCCATAGTCAATGATGTTGGGATGACCATTGGCCCTGGCAATTTCAAGGCTGTGATGATAGGATACCCCCTGCCATCCCCATCCTCCGTTCATGAAGTTGAAGGTGTAATGGGTTGGGTATTGATTTTCGGGAACATTGGCGGGCAGATTCCTTTGATAATTGATTTCATAACAAAAATTGAAAGCAATACCTGAATATTGCCCACATTCAATGGACTCCTGCGGATATAAGGGTCTGAAATAGGGTTGTGTCGCATTGTTTATCTGGTCGGGCAAATCAGCTTTAAAACTGATATGAGAGGGAGAGAGCGCAGGCAAATTGCTTAATGCTGTTGAATCATTTGCAGTGAGATAGTATGCTGGTTGGGGTGAGAGGTTTTTTAATGCTTGTCTATGATTTTTCTGAGCGAAAATCGAACCAGATATACAAACTATTGTTATAAAATGGAGTATAAGAGTAAAATGTTCTTTCAAAATTATATTCGTTTTTGCAAATTTAAACGAATTCAGGATAAGAGTTAGTTTATCCGCCTGAATTTTAGGATGCATAATATTCTTCATGAATATTAGTTGTAATAGATGGCAATGGTTAGGTATGTTAGTTTCTGCATATTTTTTATTACTTTTGCCCCGTTTTAAAAACAGGAAGAAAACTTAAAATTTTTTTAAAATGAAAAGATTGTTATTTGTATTTATTTTAATTTTTGGAGTCAGCTCCCTTTTTGCGCAAGATAAATCAGCGAAAGACTACAAAATAGAAGCTGCTGATGCTTACAAGGCAAAAGATTATCAAAAAGGCCTCGCCTCGTTTGAAAAATCTATCCAATTATATGAAGCCGATGGCAAAATTGATACTACCCTCTATTACAATGCAGCCATTTGCGCCATCAAGGTTCAAGATTATGAAAAGGCAGTGAGTTATTTTGATCGTTCGATGGAACTCGATTATAAGGCTTGCAAAGCCCAACTTTATAAGGCCAATGCTCTGAAAAAACTTGATCGCAACGATGAAATGGAGACCGTTTGCCTGGATGGCGTTCAAAATTGTCCGAAATACAAAAGTAAATTCAATGAGTTATTATTTCAGAATTACCTGGTAGCAGGATTGGATATTTTTAACAATGCAGCTAAAATGCAGGCTGATATTACTCCGTTGGCAACATCTGACCCGGATAAATATACATCTGAAATGGAAAAAGTAAAGGCTGAATTCCAAAAGTCATTGCCATTGCTCGAAAAAGCATATGAGTTGGATTCTGGTGACGAGAATGTAAAGAAAGCTTTATCACAAGCTTATGAAATTCTTGATATGCAGGCCAAAGCTGCAGGACTTTAGAATAAATTCATAAAAGATTCAATGAAAGCGGGTGAAGACCCGCTTTTTTTATATCAGCCGGCGTGTAGCTTTTTCAGGTTCTTCGGTGTCAAAGCTCACCAGTGCCAGTTCAGGACCATCATGAGCGCCGTTGATCATCCATGTGTTTCCCAATGTTTCTTTCCAAATACTCGTTAGCCGCGTGGATTCATGGATGTGGCCATGCAATGTAACCAATGGTTGTTTTTTTTCAATGAAACGCTGTATGGCAATGCTGCCCACATGCACGTCCATGGGCACATGATCCACCATCCTTCCATCCAGTGCTGCCCGGTCGAGATTGGTTTGATAGGGTGGTGAATGGAATAGGAAAACCGATCGGCTTAAATCTTTACCTTCAGTCAGGTTCTCCAGGTCCTTCTGAATGGTACTGTATTCTGTGTCATGGGGAGGTTCTACTGTGCGGAATCCTTCGGTTGGATGCACACATCCCGGATCTGCAAAACGGGAAACGTCATATTTTTCCCAGTCCTTCAATTGAAAAGGGGTGGGAGGGACAAAACTATAGCCGAAAATGTCCAGGTCCTTTATTTCAACCCGGGACTCATTGATGTATTGGATCAAACCCGCATTGGATTGTTCCTGAAAATAGGATTCTTCGCTTCGGGCATCATCATTGCCCAGGATCATCATCATAGCAGGATATTTTTCCCTGAGGCTATTTTTTAATTTCAGAAGTTCGGGAAAGAGAAAATCCGTTGCAAAATGATCATAACCTTCCATGGGTTTCAATCCATGGGGGAGAAGGTCTCCCCCGAAGAAAACCATTTCGGGTAGTTCAGCACGAATGGTGTTGAATAACTTGTGATAGCGATCAATCTTACCATGGAGATCGGTGACAAAAAAACAATGCATCAAATCAGTTTTTAATTACTTTAATGGGATGGGCGCTGTTTTCTATAGATCCAATCATAACGGCGTAGCTGGTTTTATTTCGGATATCCTCGTCGGTAACAAAATGAACATCCAGGAGACCTTCACTTGTAAAACCGGTTTTCTGGTAATTCATTTCGGAGAGGCACAAACTCCATCCTTCCAGCCAGGCTTTCAAAATTGGGATGGATTCATGGAGTTCAGGAATGTAAATGAGTAGATCGATATCACTTGCAGGCCCGGCCTCTGTGGTTTTGGTACTTCCAATCAGGTAAACACCCTTTACGCCAAATCGGTCGAAATCCATTTTATTGGCGATAAGCCCGGCCATTTTTTTTCGCCACTGCCAGTGAATATCCGAGGAGGCAGACAAAATATTTTGCGGGGCCTTGTCCTGGCTGTCGATCTCCTGTTGCAAAATGCGGATGGTATTATCGAGCCGGCGATCAAAAATGTAATCACTCACCCTGTTGGCAATGGTATGCAAAAGCTTTTGTTCCTGTGGTAAAAACTGACTGTCGCGGTGCAGTTTTTTGAAGTCAATATAATAAACCTCAATTTTTCCCAACACCTGTTCATCAATAATAATAGGTGCCTCTTGCTTCCATTCACTTTCTTCCCAGTGGGGTTCTTTATAAACATTACCCTCAAACGTGATCTTTACCCGGCATATTTCAGGATATTGCCAGCCATTGGGGATTCGTTTTAGCAGGTCGAAAAGAAAATCCTCTACAGGTAGTTTTTTGTTGACCGATTCCTCAACCCGGTAAATGCATTTGAGCTCCTTTTCACGTTCGCGCAGCTCAAGGATGGTTTGTTGAAATGAATACTGTTTGCCTAACATAATAAGTTAGTTTATTAAATATTAATTTGAGCAGAACTGCAAAGTTAGTCTTATTGACTGAACCATTAAAAATATGGATTGCCTATATTTTTTTAACTTTGACGCCCGAAAAAAAAAGAGATGATCGGATTTGAAGAAGCATTAGAAATCGTTACCAGTCCAGATTACGAAGTTGGACATGAAAAGGTAGATATCCTTGATTCTATGAACAGGGTGCTGGCAGAAGATATCCGTTCCGATATGGATATGCCCCCTTTTGATAAATCAGCTGTTGACGGTTATGCGCTAAGAATAGCAGATATTGGGAAAGAACTGGAGGTAGTTGAGGTAATTCCCGCCGGAAAAATGCCAACGAAAAAAATTGAGCTGGGACAATGTGCAAAGATCATGACCGGGGCACCTATGCCTGAAGGTGCTGATGGGGTTATCATGGTGGAAGATGTGGAGGAAACGGGTGAAAAAACAATTCGATATCGCAGGGATAAAGTGAAGGATAATGTTTGTTATCTGGGAGAAGATATAAAAAAGGATGAGGTTGTTCTTACAAAAGGAACCCTTATTCAGCCCCAGCACATCGCCGTGATGGCAACAGCAGGGTTTACAAATCCCAGGGTTTACAGGAAAGTGCGTGTAGCTGTCATCTCTACAGGTGATGAGTTGGTGGAACCTTACCAAAAACCGGAACCTTCACAGATACGCAATAGCAATGCTTACCAGTTGGTCGCGCAAGTACATAAATTTGGTGGTGTACCCGATTATATCGGTATTGCCTCTGACACCGAGGTGGATACCCATAGAAAGATTTCGCGGGCTTTGGATGGCAATGATGTTGTTCTCCTCACCGGGGGTGTGTCGACGGGCGATTTTGACCATGTTCCTAAGGTTCTGAAGGAACTGGGAGTCGAAATAAAATTTAAAAGCATTGCTGTGCAACCCGGTCGTCCAACCGTATTTGGAATGAAAAACAGGCAGTTTTTGTTTGGTCTGCCCGGTAACCCGGTTTCGTCCTTCGTCCAGTTTGAATTGCTTGTAAAACCACTCTTGTATAAACTTACCGGATTTGTTTATCAGCCTGTAACATGGCGTCTGCCTATGGGGGAAGATTATTCACGCCGAAAGTCTGGTAGGTTATCTTGGCTGCCAATCAGGATCAATGACAGAGGTGAGGTAATCCCGATCGATTACCATGGATCAGCGCATATCAATGCACTCACCATGGCGCAGGGAATAATTTCTATTGCCATTGGTAAAACAGAAATTAAAAAAGGAGAATTTGTGAATGTACGACAGATTTAACAGAAAAATAAATTACTTACGCATATCGGTAACTGACCGCTGTAACTTACGCTGTGCATACTGTATGCCAGCCGATGGTATCAATTTGATTCGGCACAAGGATATACTTTCTTTTGAGGAGATTCTTCAGGTGGTAGAAACGGGCGTGGCATACGGAATTGATAAAATAAGAATAACCGGGGGTGAACCACTGGTAAGGAAAGGGATTGTTAATCTTGTCGCCATGATTGCCAGGGTGCCAGGCGTGAAGGATTTATCCATGACCACCAACGGTTCTTTGCTCGACCTTTTTGCCGTTGAATTAGCCCATGCAGGATTGCAACGGGTGAATATCAGTCTCGATACCATGGACCCCGGAAGGTATCGTAGGATTACACGGGTAGGTGATCTGTCCAGTGTCATCAGTGGCATCATTGCTGCGCGTGTAGCCGGCTTGACACCTATAAAGATCAATTGCGTAGTGCAGGATTCACCCATGGAAGCGGATGCCATGGAAGTGGCCCGATTCTGTCGTGATAATGATCTGGAAGTTCGGTTTATTAAGGAAATGGATTTGGAAAAAGGCAAGTTTTCAAAAGTCATCGGGGGTGAAGGCGGGCACTGTGCCAAATGCAATCGATTGAGGTTGACAGCGGATGGCAGGATCAAACCCTGCCTGTTTTCCGACCTTGAATTTAGCATCCGTGAACTGGGAATTGAGGGGGCTTTCAAAAAAGCCATTGGACAGAAGCCACACACCGGTACCGGGAGTAAAATCAATAAATTCAGCAATATTGGCGGATAACTTTAGTTTATCCATCATAATATTCATTGGCATGAAAAAACTTACCCATACCGATTCAAAAGGAAAGCTGAACATGGTGGATGTGGCATCCAAACCCGAACAGGAACGGACTGCCAAAGCAGAAGGCAAAATCCATCTGAGTGATGAAACCATTGACCTGATTCGCGAAAATGCGCTGAAAAAGGGAGATGTCCTTACTGTAGCACAAGTAGCAGGTATACAAGGCGGGAAAAGGACCAGTGAGTTAATTCCCCTCTGCCATCCATTGGCCATTACCAAACTGGATGTTAAAGCTGAGCTTGAGGAGGATGGCGTCAGGGTAACCAGTTTTGCAAAATGCATTGGTAAGACAGGCATTGAAATGGAGGCCTTAACCGCCGTGAATATTGCTTTGCTTACCGTATATGATATGTGTAAGGCCGTAGATAAGTCAATGCACATGGAAGGCATTCGTTTAATTGAAAAGAAAAAATCCAATATTTAATATTAGGCAGTGGGAAAATGAAAGTTGTATCTGTAAATATTTCTGAAAAAAAGGGAACCATCAAAAAGCCGGTCAATGAGATTGAGCTGAATGATTGGGGTGTGAAAAATGATGCGCATGCAGGGAAGTGGCATCGACAGGTAAGCCTGCTGGCGAAGGAGAGTGTAGAGAAATTTGAAAAGGAAGCAAATCGCAAAATCAATTTTGGTGAGTTTGCTGAAAATATTACCACCGAAGGAATCATACTTTATGAAACAACACCTTTGGATCGATTCATTATTGGGGATGTTGAAATTGAAGTAACCCAGATAGGGAAAAAGTGCCACGGTACTTCCTGTGCCATTTTTAAGGAGGTTGGTAATTGTGTAATGCCCAAAGAAGGGATTTTTGCCCGTGTATTGAAGCCTGGAAAAATATCAGCCGGAGATACCATTCATTACCTTCCTAAAATCTATAAGATACATGTTATTACCCTTTCTGATCGTGCATTTGCGGGAACCTATGAAGACCGCAGTGGCCCGCGGATAATTGAGCTAACAGAAACATTTTTAAATAAAAATAAAATAGTATTTGAAATTGAGCATACCATCATACCGGATGATCCTGAAGCTTTGCGGGTTTTGCTCGACCGCGCGGAGGATCAGGCAGTGGATGTCGTCTTTACCACAGGCGGTACCGGTGTCGGTCCGAGGGATTTTACACCGGATGTGGTTAAAGATATGCTGGATAAAGAAATACCGGGCGTTATGGAAGCCATTCGTTTGAAATATGGAATGGAAAAACCCAATGCACTTTTAAGCAGGGGGGTGGCCGGTGTTTTGGGTACAACGCTGGTATATACACTTCCCGGAAGTGTAAAAGCGGTAAACGAGTATTTGGAAGAGATATTTAAAACCCTGAAACATCTCATTTATATGATACATGGGTTGGATGCTCACTAGATAATAAAGTAGCGTTTGCGCATGAAAATATCTAAAATATTATGTTACCATGAACCGAACTGAAGCCCTTGATTTATTGCACCAATATGTTCAATCGCGCAATATGATTAATCATTGTCTTGCATCCGAAGCTGTGATGCGTGCGCTCGCCGGTAAGCTCGGTCGTGATAAAGATTTGTGGGGCCTGACGGGTTTGCTTCATGACCTGGATGTAGAACTGGTAGCTGGCGATATGACCATTCATGGAAAAGAAACCGCCCGCATTTTGGCTGAGAAAGGCTGTGATGAAGCCATGATCGATGCGATTCAAATGCACAATGAATCCTCCTCCGGGAAAAAGCGATCCACTGAATTTCAACATACCCTTGCTGCCGGAGAAACCATCACTGGCTTGATTGTAGCCACAACCCTGGTCTATCCCGATAAAAAGCTGGCCAGTGTCAAACCCAGGTCGGTTGTGAAGAGAATGAAGGAAAAGAAGTTTGCTGCTTCTGTTCGCAGGGAAAATATTCTGGAATGTGAAAAGATCGGCATACCGATCCATGAATTTGCAGCTTTGTGTGTAAGTGCCATGCAGGAGATTAGTGATGACATAGGTTTATAACAAAATCAATTTAAGATAATGCCGGGATTTGATTAAAACGTCGGTCCAATAGACTTATAAACAGAATGTTTTTAATAAAATCTACAATTCCCGGGTATTCATTTCCGTTTGCATGTTAAATTTGCCAGTGATGAATTTTAATATCCCACCATACCTAAAAAACAAATATGTTCTGGCCCTGATAATTTTTGGGTTCTGGATGTTGTTTTTCGACCGGAACAGTATGATCAACCAGTATCGTCTGGTATCCTCGCTTCATCATCTGGAGAATGAAAAAACATATTACCAGACAGAAATAATCAATGACAGCACTGCATTGGTCCGGTTGCAAAATAATGATGAAGAACTGGAGCGGTATGCACGTGAAAAATATTTGATGAAGCGGGACAATGAAGACATTTACCTGATCATTGACGAAGCGGATTAGTCATCAGAATTGATTCCTTTTTCTCCTTTCAAAATTTTAAGAATCCGATTTGTAATTGGTAATATTTATCTATTTTTACCAATTCTAAATTAAAATAAGCTATGTCGATAACGAAAGAGCAGGTACTGGATGCTTTGCGGCACGTAGATGACCCCGACTTAAAAAAAGATCTGGTAACCTTGAACATGATTCAAAATATTGAAATAGAGGGGAAGACCATCCGTTTCGACCTGGTTCTTACAACTCCGGCCTGTCCGTTGAAGGATCAGTTAAGAAATGATTGTAAAGCAGCCATTCATGAACACCTTGGTCCGGAATATGAGGTTGATCTTAAATTTGACTCCCGTGTCTCGACCCGGCGCAAGGATACCGAGAAAATGTTGCAAGGAGTTAAAAATATCATTGCCGTCGCTTCCGGTAAAGGGGGTGTTGGGAAATCAACTGTAGCTGCTAACCTGGCTGTAGCGCTGGCTCGCAACGGTGCCAGGGTAGCCTTGTTGGATGCGGATATTTACGGGCCCTCCATGCCCCTTATGTTCAATCTCGAAGGTGCTCAGCCAATGGGCAAAGAAGTAGATGGGAAAACCAAAATTATTCCCATTGAACAATACGGTATCAAGATCCTATCCATTGGATTTTTTGTAAAGCCTGAGCAAGCATTGATATGGCGTGGTGTAATGGCTACCAATGCACTGAACCAGTTGATCAATGATGCGGACTGGGGTGAGATCGATTATTTTATCGTGGACCTTCCTCCCGGAACCGGTGATATCCACCTTACCCTGGTTCAAACGCTTCCTGTAACCGGAGCAGTAATTGTAAGTACCCCACAGGAAGTGGCCCTGGCTGATGCCCGAAAAGCTTTCAGTATGTTCAATCAGAAGGATATCAATGTTCCTATCCTGGGCCTTGTTGAAAATATGTCATGGTTTACCCCTGAAGAATTACCGGAAAATAAATATTATATTTTTGGTAAAAATGGGGGTAAAAAACTGGCTGAACAAGCCAATGTAATTCTACTGGGCCAGATACCCATTGTACAAAGTATTCGCGAAGGGGGAGATTCCGGTAATCCTGTAGCCTTGAGCAGTGATACCATGGTTGGTCAGGCTTTTGATGCGCTGGCCAAGAATGTTGCCCAACAAGTAGCCATCCGAAATGCCAATTTGGAGCCTTCAAAAATTGTTGAAATTAAGAGTGATTAAAGCATAATAATACCAAAGATGACCGACGAACAAAGAGCAGAGATTATCTCGAAAGTAGAAAATGTGATCCAGCAAATTCGACCCTATCTGCAACAAGATGGTGGGGATATCGAATTCATCGAGTTAACCGATAACAATGTGGTAAATGTCGAACTTAAAGGTGCTTGTGGATCATGCCCTTACAGTTTAATGACACTTAAAAGCGGTGTGGAAATGGCTGTTAAAAAAGCGATTCCTGAGATACAATCGGTTGAAGCTATTTGATCATTTTGAACTTGTAAAGAGATATTCCCGACTACATAACAATATCTGAAATCAAGATATTTTTATCTTCAGGTTGTTCCTGTATGGACAGCCTTTTATTTTTTACAAAGCATTATTTTAAACAATGTGAGATATTTTCGTGTTGTCATTGACTAAATAACCATCGAAATATGAAAAAAAGCTTTTTTACAACCTTGTTGAACTGGGTTGAAAAAGGAGGAAATGCATTGCCCCATCCTGCTACTTTATTTGGCATATTTGCTTTATTGGTACTGATATTGTCTGCCATATTTTATGCATTGGGAACTTCTGCCGTGCATCCGGTAACAGGCGAGACATATGAAGCTGTCAATCTTTTATCCAAAGAGGGGATTCACCGAATTCTGGATGATATGGTGGTGAACTTTACAAGTTTTGCCCCTTTGGGGATTGTGCTGGTGGCCATGTTGGGTATTGGAATTGCTGAAGGGAGCGGTCTTATTGGAGCCCTGATCCGGTTGCTGGTCCTCTCTGCTCCCCAACGCATTTTGACTTTTGTGCTTGTTTTCGCTGGGATTCTTTCCAATATGGCCAGTGATATAGGTTATGTTTTGCTCATTCCATTGGCAGGTGTCATTTTTCTTTCGGTAGGCCGGCATCCTGTTGCGGGAATGGCTGCGGCTTTTGCAGGTGTTTCAGGAGGTTTTAGTGCCAACCTGCTCATTGGGACCATTGATCCTTTACTCGCCGGATTATCAGAAGAAGCAGCGCATATCATTGATCCGGAATATACCGTGAATCCTACTGCCAATTATTATTTTATGGTCGTATCAACATTTGTCATTGCAGCGGCAGGGACGTGGGTAACGGAAAAAATGGTGGTGCCCCGCCTCGGAACCTACACAGGTGATGTTAAAAAGGAGAAGATCGAGCCTTTATCAAAACTGGAGAAGAAGGGATTGAACTGGTCTGCGATTTCATTTATCATGCTGACCGCCATCGTATTGGCCGGCGTTCTTCCCGAACATGGGATATTGCGTGCTGAAGACGGAAGTATTCTGCGTTCTCCGATTCTGAAGGGATTTATTGCCATCCTGCTTATATTTTCTGCGATCCCGGGAATTGTGTATGGCATCATCGTGGGTAAATATAAAAATGACTCAGATGTTATGAAGGGGATGGCTGATAATATGAAAACGTTGGCCACCTACATCGTGCTGGTGTTTTTTGCGGCCCAGTTTGTGGCTTATTTTAAATGGTCGAACCTGGGTATTATCCTGGCCATTGATGGAGCGAAAGTATTATCTGCTTCCGGATTGGGTTTGATACCACTCATGGTTTTATTCATAATATTGTCTGCTTCTGTCAATATGTTGATGGGAAGTGCATCGGCCAAATGGGCATTGCTCGCCCCCATATTTATTCCCATGTTCATGCTGATGGGTTATACCCCCGAGTTGTCTCAGGTCGTTTACCGCATTGGCGATAGCGTAACCAATATCATTTCACCCATGATGAGTTTCTTTGCATTGATCATTGTGTTTTTTGAAAAGTATGATAAAAATGCAGGCATCGGAACATTGATCGCAACCATGCTGCCCTATACCATTGTGTTTTTCATAGCGTGGGTTATATTACTTGTAATTTGGGTTACATTTGGTTGGGAAATTGGTCCGGGAGCTGGTATTCATCTCGAAAATGCCATCATGAAATAAGCCGGTAATTAAGCCTTTGGCCAACATTATTTTTTGGAAAACAAGATTTTATCGGGTATGTGCATCCGATCAAATCCCGGTCCCTGAAAATACACTTTCAGGTCGTCGTTTCCATTTTTCTCGAAAAAACCGACTGTGATCCTGTGAAATCCTTTACCCAATGGAATGCTGCCCTTTTTCAATTCCATCCCATGCAGGCCATCATTGTCCACAACAAGCGTGTTATTAATGTAAAGGATACTTCCATCATCGGAATCGGTGAAAAAATCATAAACACCAGCTTGATCAATTAAAATATAGCCGGATAGTTCAAAGGCATAATAGTCATCCTTCTTCTTGCTTGCGATGCTGAAATTAGGAATCATCGTTTGATCCACTGGGTTTAGGGATTTAAAATCCGGGACACTGTCCCAATCACCCTCAAAGTATAACGCTTTCAATCCATTTATTAATTCACCGGGATCTGAAGCTTTTTCTGGAACTACCTGCCGTACCCGTTGATGAATGCTATCGCTTACCGCCTGTCCATTTCGAAAGCAGCGTGCAGAAATCAGCGTCGATTTATGCAGGGAAAAAGGATGATCGAAGATGGGTGATTGATCTGTAGGCATGCTTCCATCCAGGGTGTAGTGGATCTGAATATTTTCCCGGTCTGATGTCAGGTTTACCTTTACCGAATCTATGAACATATTGTGTCCCACATTGATCACAGGAGGATTACTGATGTCTGGATCTCCCGCTATATCCAGAACAACAATGCTATTATCATCATCATAAAAAGCCCTGTTCAGTGCTACGAGCAGCGCGTCTTCATCTCTCTTCACTTCCAAGGGTTGCTGGTCCTGATCGGCCAAGAGGTAGGCATTTCCAGGGTTGTTATAGATCCCGGGTATGCGCAATGTATCATTGATTGGCCAGTTAAAAATGTGAAAATATAATCGGGTATTTCCGCCCATCTCTTTTTGGGTACAACGTCCAAATGAAAGTTCTTTGAACGGGCTGGCTTTCGTACCGTAAATGGCTTCACCATTTAATTTCATCCATTTCCCTATCGCTTCCAGCCTGTTGATGCTTTCGGGCGGAAATTCTCCATTGGCCATCGGTCCGACATTGAGCAAAAAGTTACCCCCCTTTGATGCAATATCCGATAGTTTGCGGATCAGGTCTTTGGCTGATTTCCAGTTGTTATCATGCTTATTGTATCCCCAGTGGTCATTCATGGTCATGCACGTTTCCCAGTAAACCCCGGGTAACCCGGTGGCCGGAATTTCCTGTTCAGGTGTGCCAAAATCGCCCGCATAGGTTCCCGTTCGGGTCATACCTTCCATTCCCGAGCGCCCAACATCAACCCTGTTATTAATGATAATATCGGGATCGAGATTTCGTACATAATTGTAGAGATCTTTGCCGTATTCATTGCTCCAAGTTCCTTCCCATTCTCCATCAAACCATAAAACCCCAATGTCACCATAGTTATCAACCAATTCTTTGAGTTGATTTTTCATATATGCAACATAGCGATTAAAATCGGCGCCCTCGGTCGTCCTTTCTTTTTCCCATTCTCGTCTGGGCAGATAATCCGGGTGATGCCAATCCATTATGGAATGATACCAGCAAATTTTAATGTCTGCATCATGGGCTGCATCCGCCAGTTTTTTCAATATGTCTTTTTGATAGGGCGTCGACATCACATCAAAATCTGTATATTTTGAGTTAAATAAACAAAATCCGTCGTGGTGCTTGGAAGTGATAACTATGTATTTCATTCCTGCATCTTTGGCCATTTTAACCCAGGCAACAGGATCATAGTCTACCGGATTAAATTGTTCAACGAATTGATCATAAGTCTCAATTGGAATCTGAGCAGTTGTTCGGATCCATTCAGCATGGTTGGTCTCTCCATTCCATTCTCCGGCCGGTATCGCATACAATCCCCAATGTATGAACATGCCAAAACGGGCTTCATTCCACCATTGCATCCGGTTTGCTTTGTCCATAGGGTTTTCATTTAGGTAGTCAACTTGCTGCTCACTGCATTTAATGATGGTGGCCATCATAAAAATTCCTGAAAGAATGATTAAAACTTTTCTCATCATTACCGGGGATTAATGGATTAATAATTCAGCGCCTATCACCTTTTCAAAAATACGCCAGAATGTGAAGTGTTCCCTGTTATTTCTAAACAAATATGGGAAATTTATCAACCATTTCAGCATTATTATATTAAAGTTCAATAATTTGGTGAAAGCCTAAATTTGAAAGTTGTATTTGGACAAAAAAAATTCTTACTTTTACGCATTCTAAATAAGAATTGAACTGAATGACATATATCACAGTCGAATCATTCTTTAATTCAGCTAAAACAATAATTAAGCAGGAGTTTTATGATTAAAAGAGTACTTGTTGCCAACAGGGGTGAAATAGCTTTGCGGATCATGCGCACCTGTCGTGAAATGGGAATCGTTTCCATTGCCGTTTATTCGGATGCAGACAGAAATTCCATGCATGTGCGTTTTGCCGATCTCGCCTTTTACATTGGGCCTTCCCCCTCATCTGAGAGTTACCTGAATATTGAAAAGATCATCGAAGCAGCTAAAAAAGGTCGTGCGGATGCCATTCATCCCGGATATGGCTTCTTATCAGAGAATGCCGAATTTTCGGATCGTTGTAAAAAAGAAGGGATCACTTTTATTGGGCCCTCTGCACATTCAATTTCGATGATGGGTGATAAGATAACCGCCCGAAAAACGATCATGAAAGCTGGTGTTCCTGTGGTTCCTGGTACAACCGAGCCCATTGAGGATGAACAGGAAGCCATCAAGGTTATTAGAAAAATTGGGCTGCCTGTCATGATCAAGGCTTCAGCCGGCGGAGGAGGAAAAGGCATGCGCCTCGTGGAAAAGGAAGAGGATATTATCTCCAAGATCAGGGGTGCCCGTTCGGAAGCCAAATCTGCTTTTGGAAATGATGCTGTTTACATCGAAAAATATATTTCTTCACCGCATCATATCGAGTTTCAGGTTTTGGCTGACCGACATGGCAATGTGATCCATCTTTTTGAGCGGGAATGCTCCGTTCAACGTCGTCACCAGAAAGTGATCGAAGAAACACCCAGTCCGCTAATGACTCCTGAAGTTCGTGAAGAAATGGGTAAACATGCCGTTGCTGCAGCTAAAGCAGCCGATTATGAAGGAGCAGGTACCATAGAATTTATCGTTGATGATAAACTGAATTATTATTTCCTTGAAATGAATACCCGATTGCAGGTAGAACACCCCATAACTGAAAGGGTGGTGGGCATTGACTTAGTGAGAGAGCAAATCAATATTTCCAATGGAGAGCAACTAACCTACAAACAGGAAGATCTGTATCAAAACGGACATGCCATTGAATGTCGTATTTATGCCGAGGATCCGGATAAAAATTTTATGCCCAGTCCCGGAAAAATTCAACATATTTCTGAACCTCTTGGTTTTGGCGTTCGTCATGATGGATATGTGTATGAAGGGTATGAAATTCCCATATACTATGATCCGTTGATCTCGAAACTGATTGTATGGGGTAAAACAAGAGATGAGGCCATTGCCAGGATGAAAAGGGCCCTTTCAACCTATAAAATTACCGGTGTGAAAACTTCCATTAAATTTTTGGAACGCATCATGGAAACCCCTGATTTCGTCAAAGGCAACTACAATACGCATTTCATTGAGAAAAACCAGAAATATTTGAGCGATGTTGATAAATGTAAAGGTGATTGCAAGGCCATGGCTATCATAGCCGCTTTTATTGATCACCAGGATCGGCTTGCTAAAGCTCAACCTACCAATGGAGAAGCTGGTAAGATCAGCCGTTGGAAAGCATCTGGCAGACGCATGAGTTTACAACGTTTATAATTAAATTCAGAACAGTATGGCACTTGAGATAAATATAGACGGTCAATCCGTTAACGTCGAATTATTAGGAAAAGATGGCAATATGCATAAAATCTCCATCGATGGGAGGGTTTATGATGTGGACCTGGTCATGGTTGAGCAGGGGATTTTTTCTATCCTCTACAAGAATAAATCCTATAATGTTGAGCTTACCCCCGGAAAAGACCCTAAAACCTATTTCATCAACACCCTTTACAACTCCTTTGACGTAAAAATTCTGGATGCAGAGGCCAAATATCTGAGCAGTCGGAAACAGGATGATCTGGGTGATGAAAATGTCATATCTTCACCCATGCCCGGAAAGGTTGTGAAGATTCTTGTTAAAAAAGGAGATAAGGTAAAAGCTGGTGATACAGTCATCATCATATCGGCCATGAAAATGGAGAGTGAGTATAAGGTAAAAAAAGACAGGGTTATAAAAGATGTTAAAGTAAAGGAAGGAGATACCATTGATGGGAATCAACCCCTTGTTATTATTGAATAATTCAAATTACAAATAAAAAAATTAACCAATATGACATTAGAGGAAAAGTACAATCAGTTTGAAGAGCGTAATAAACTGGCAGAAATGGGGGGTGGAAAGGAACGCATTGAGCGCCAGCATAATGCCGGTCGTAAGACATCGCGCGAAAGAATAGAAGATTTATTGGATAAGAATACATTTGTGGAAATGGACAAATTCGTGACCCACAGGGCCACTGATTTTGGGATTGATAAAAACAAAATACTGGGTGATGGTGTTGTTGCCGGTTATGGAAAGATCGATGGTCGTCTTGTTTATGTTTTTGCCCAGGATTTTACGGTTTTTGGTGGGACCCTCAGCCGGGCCAATGCCGATAAAATCGTTAAAATAATGGACCTTGCTTTAAAGATGGGTGCACCGGTTATAGGTTTGAATGATTCGGGCGGAGCCCGCATCCAGGAGGGAGTCGAAAGCCTGGCTGGTTATGCTGATATTTTTTATAGAAATACCATCGCCTCTGGTGTGGTTCCGCAGATTTCAGCAATCCTTGGTCCGTGTGCCGGTGGAGCTGTTTATTCTCCGGCCATTACCGATTTTATTATGATGGTTAAAAATACCTCTTACATGTTTGTTACGGGACCGGATGTGATTAAAACTGTTACGCACGAAGAGGTCACCAAAGAGGATCTGGGTGGTGCCTTAACCCATAACAGCAAAAGTGGAGTTGCGCATTTTGTAGCTGAGGATGATGAACAAGCCATGATGATGTTGAGGGAATTGCTGAGTTTTCTGCCTTCAAATAATATGGAAGATCCTCCTTTGAAGCCCTGCACGGATGATATTCACAGGGAAGATGAAAAACTTCAAACCATTGTACCGGATGATCCGAATAAACCTTATGATATGAAGGACATCATCAATACTGTGGTGGATGAGCATAATTTTTTCGAAGTCATGCCCTACTATGCGCAAAACCTCATCATTGGTTTTGCCCGATTTGGCGGCCGTCCTGTGGGTATTGTTGCCAATCAGCCTGCCAGCCTGGCCGGTGTTCTTGATATCAATTCATCCATAAAGGGTGCCCGTTTCGTTCGTTTTTGCGATGCTTTTAATATCCCACTGGTTACATTTGTTGATGTTCCGGGGTTTTTGCCGGGAACTGCCCAGGAGTTCGGAGGGATTATTAAACATGGTGCAAAATTATTGTATGCTTTTGCTGAAGCCACCGTCCCTAAAATTACGCTTATCACCAGAAAAGCCTATGGCGGTGCCTATGATGTGATGTCGAGTAAACATATCGGTGCTGATATAAACCTGGCATATCCAACCGCTGAAATTGCTGTGATGGGACCGGAAGGTGCCGTTAATATTATATTCAGGGATAAACTCAGTGATAAGGATAAGAAACAAGCCGTTGAAGAGTACAAGAAAACCTTTGCCAGCCCCTATAAAGCTGCAGCATTGGGTTACATTGATGAGATTATTTATCCGAAACAGACACGGTACAAGATTATTCAATCACTGGAAATGACACAGAACAAAGCGAAGTCTAATCCTCCAAAAAAACACGGGAATATCCCGCTTTAGATCAGGCTTTGGGTGCGTCTTCGTTGTGGTATAACTTTTTGTTAAGGATGTCTTTTTCTTCTTCTACCTGCTTAATGGCCTTTCCGAGGATGTCATTGATCTTCTCAACCAATTGCGGAACTTCATCCAGGTTGATATTATCACGGGTATTGTTTTCCAGGCGCCGGATATCCTGTTTAATGTCTTTGATGGCAAATATATCCACCGAAGATTTTAATTTATGAGCAAGTTTGCTCACACCGTCGTAATCATTTTTTTGATAACATTTATTGAGTTCGCTCAAACTTTCAGGAGTCGCCTGCAAAAATATTTTAACCATTTGCAGGATTGCTTTTTTGTCGCCAGCTAGCATTTCATTCAAATTCGTCAGATCAAAAAGTCTTTTAGATTCCATTTAATACTTTTTTTGAAGGATTTAATAATTCATCTTACTGTACACCGTGTGAGTGATCGCAACTATTATACCAGTTCTTTACTCTGTTTTTAATCAACTACTTATAAAAAGAAACTGTCCCTAAATGAAAAGAACCGGTTTTAATTTTGAAAATACTCAATACCAACCTTGATTTGAATGAAAATTATTTAATATTTCAACACTTATTTGTTTATAATTCAGATCTCATTATTTTTTAACATCCTGTAAATCGTCGACTTACCGATGTCAAGCTTCTTGGCTACTACCATCACATTGTTGTTATACTTCTGAAGGTAGTATTTTACAATTTTTCTGACATAACCTTGTAACGTATCCTCCTCTAATAGAAAATCGCTCTTTGCATTGGTTGAGTTAAAGGTGATGTGTTCTTCTTCAATATTGCCGCTATTGGTCAGTACACAAGCCAGTTCCATCACAGCTTTTAATTCCCTCACATTACCCGGGAATGGATATTTCATTAGTTTTTCCTGTGCATTCTGGGCAATGTTCAATTTGGGCAATTTATTTTCTTTACAGAAATCGTCAACAAAGAATTTTGCCAGTATCAGAATGTCATTGCCCCGATAACGCAATGGCGGAATTTCAATGGGTAATCCCAGTAACCGGTAATATAGATCTTCACGGAAATTGCCCTTTTCAACTTCTTTGGCCAGGTTGCGGTTGGTTGCCACGATCACACGTGCATCAAACTTGACCGGTTTGGTGCCACCCACTCTGTAGAGTTCCTTCTCCTGGATCACACGCAATAGCTTAGCCTGCATGTTGAGGTCCATTTCACCGATCTCATCCAGGAAAATGGTTCCCCTGTTGGCAATTTCAAATTTCCCGGTTTTCCTTGAATTGGCTCCGGTAAAGGCCCCCTTTTCATGTCCAAAAAATTCACTTTCAATTAATTCGCTTGGTATGGCGGTGACGTTTATCGGAACAAAGGAATATTTTACCCGTGGAGAATTGTAGTGAATGGCTTTGGCGACCAACTCTTTACCGGTTCCGGTTTCACCATAAATGGAAACCGTAATATTGGTTTGTGTCGCTTTTTCGATGAGCCCGAAAATTTGCTGAATGGCAGGGCTGTTCCCCCGTATGATCTTCTTGAATTCGTATTTCTTACCGATCTCTTCCTTCAGGACATTGATTTCTTCCTTGAGTTCATTCCGCTCTTTGATGTTTTTGATGGTATTCCAAAGCCTCTCTTTGGTATCTTCATCCTTAACAAAATAATCGTAAGCTCCATCTTTCAGCAATCTTACGGCGGTGGCTACATCTTCCTGGCCCGAAACCACAACCACTGGAATATCTGCGTTGTATTCTTTAACTTTTTTAATGACTTCAAATCCTGAAATGTCTGGCAATGAATAGTCCAGCGAAATCAGAGAAGGGTTTTGATGCAAGTTCTTCAGGCACGCGGTACCTGTTTCAAACTTGATCACTTCATTGTCGGGATTTAATGATAAATGGTATTTAAGCATCTCTCCATACAACGGATCATCCTCAACAATAAAAATCTTAAAAGAATTCATAAAGAAGTCATTTTGTTTCGAAGTTACAATTTTTTAATTTTGTTTTTCCCAAAATGAGAAAAAAGATTTTGGACTGCTTGATTTTTATTATCCTTATAATTTTCAGTTGATTTGTCAATCTGTGAAAATATCTTTTGCCCCCTCAACTTGCATAAAAAATTGTCCATTCATTTTATCACCCGGGTAGTACGAATTTGTATAACTATTTGTTTCATAAAAATTTATCTGCCAGCCCATTCTTTTTCCAACACGTGTATATTTTGATTGCAATTCCCAATATTAGAATAGGTTAACAAAGCTTACTCTTTGGAATTTTTTTTCAATATTGGAAATGTCTCCGAAATGGATAAAAAAAAACCCTCCTGAATGGAGAGTTCTTTGTTTTATTGTCGCCAATGTTTAATTGTTATGCATCAATATTGGCATATTTTGCATTTTTTTCGATGAACTCACGGCGAGGGGGCACTTCATCACCCATAAGCATGCTGAATATCCTATCGGCTTCTGCTCCATTATCAATGGTGGCCTGCCGCAATATCCTGAATTGTGGATCCATGGTAGTATTCCATAACTGGTCTGCATTCATTTCTCCCAATCCTTTATACCGCTGGATATGAACTCCTTTTTCATTGCCATTATCCGAAAATTCATTCACGACTTCTTTGCGTTCATCCTCCGACCAGCAGTAGCGTTCCTTATTTCCTTTGCGGATGAGGTAAAGTGGGGGTGTGGCAATGTAAACATAACCATTCTCGATCAATTCTTTCATGTATCGATAAAAGAAGGTGAGGAGCAGGGTGGCGATATGGCTACCATCCACATCCGCATCGGTCATGATGATGATCTTGTGATAACGAAGCTTTTCAAGGTTGAGGGCTTTGCTGTCTTCTGCTGTCCCAATGGTGATCCCGAGGGCGGTGAACATATTCCGGATTTCCTCATTTTCAAAAATCTTATGCTGCATGGCTTTTTCAACATTCAGGATTTTTCCTCGCAGGGGGAGGATAGCCTGAAATTTTCGGTCGCGCCCTTGTTTAGCAGTTCCACCTGCAGAGTCACCCTCCACAAGGTAAATTTCACATAACGATGGATCTTTTTCAGAGCAGTCAGCCAGTTTGCCTGGCAATCCGGTATTGGATAGTACATTTTTACGTTGTACCAATTCCCTTGCTTTTCTGGCTGCATGACGAGCGGTTGCAGCAAGAATGACTTTGTTAACGATTGTTTTTGCCTCTTTAGGATTTTCTTCCAGGTAATAGGACAGATGTTCGCTGACCATTTGATCAACAGAGCCCATTACATCTGAATTTCCCAGCTTTGTTTTGGTTTGGCCTTCGAACTGTGGTTCAGCAACCTTAACCGAAATAATTGCTGTTAATCCTTCCCTGAAATCATCCCCACTGATATCGAACTTTAATTTGGCTGTCATGCCCGATTTTTCAGCATACGCCTTCAGTGTTCTTGTCAATCCTCTCCTAAAACCAGCCAGGTGGGTTCCTCCTTCGTGGGTATTGATGTTGTTCACGTAGGAATGGAGGTTTTCGGCAAAAGAAGTATTGTATTGCATGGCAATTTCCACGGGAATGCCATTTTTTTCTCCTTCCATTGAAATTGGTATACCCATTAACTTTTCGCGGGTTTCATCAAGGTAATTGATAAAATCAATCAGTCCGTTTTCAGAAAAATAGGTATTGGTGATGAATTGATCTTCATCATCTTTTTCGCGTTCGTCGGTAATTTTTAACGTAATGCCCTTGTTAAGAAAAGCAAGTTCTCTCAATCGGGATGTTAAAATATCATAACTGTATTTTGTTTCGGTGAAGATAGTGGTATCCGGTTTGAAATGGATAATGGTCCCTGTCTTATCGGTTTCGCCAATCACCTTAACCGGTTCAACTGGTTTTCCAATGTGGTATTCCTGAAAATATATTTTGCCGTCGCGATGGATGGTAGCTGTCAGCTGAGTTGAAAGGGCATTGACACAACTAACTCCCACTCCATGCAGTCCACCGGATACTTTATAGGATCCTTTATCGAATTTACCCCCGGCATGCAATACCGTCATGACCACCTCAAGGGCAGATCGGTTTTCTTTTTCATGCAGACCCGTTGGAATACCCCGTCCATCATCACTGACGGTAATGGAGTTGTCTTCATGGATGATAACCTCAATGGTTTCGCAATAACCGGCCATGGCCTCATCAATGGAATTGTCAATTACCTCATAAACCAAATGGTGTAAACCCCGTGAACTGATGTCGCCAATGTACATCGCCGGTCTTTTTCTTACCGCCTCCAGGCCTTCAAGTACCTGTATATTACTTTCGTTGTAACTGTTTTTCGAAATGTTATTTTTCTCTTCCGTTGTCATTTTCTGCTATTTATAAAAATTCCCTAAAAATCAAGGTGTAAAGATACGAAATTCAAAGATTGGAAAATCTTGAAAAGTCCTAAAAATCAACGTATTTATTAACATTATGTTGTTAAATTTTAGTTGATTTTATCCGGTATTTTTTTATGCTTTTTTAGCGATTAAAAAAATCGGTATTGAAATACTTGATTCTCAAAGGAAATGAATCCGCAAAGGCATTGATTAAAAGTAGGTATATTCATATTTCAAGGTATAGTGCTGGCTGGGTGCCTGGCCATGAAAGTCCATAAATACTTCCGTTTCCAGAATTTGACCCTGATCATTAAACTTTCGGCTGACCCGGTTGTTGATCTCTCCTTCCGGGTTCTCCTCTTTTTGTAAAATGGCATTTCCCTTATCATCGTATTCGAGGGTGGTTTCGGATTTACCATATCCTGACTCTTCCTCAAAACTGGTAAGTTGTCCCTGGTCGTTATAGTGATAATCCGACCGGGCCAGTAATTTATCATTTGGCCCATATTTGAGGGCTTTTACCAGGCTGCCTTCGGTATTAAAATGATTGACCCAGGTGATATCTTCTTCATCGATAGACCATTTGGTTTGTTTGATCAGGTTGCCATCCTGATCATATTCAAGACTTTCCTCAAGCACAACTTCATCATATTCCGTTATTTTTCGTTTGGTCATGTTATCGCCCTGGTAGGATCTTTCTTCAATTGATTCCACCTCATCATAGGAGTCGATCGTTTCTTTGCGCACAGGATGATTTTGATTGTCATAGGTAATATTGATGGTGTCTTTCGAACCGTCAATATAATGCCTGAACATCCTGATCAATTTCCCGTTCTCGTCCCGTTCATAGGATTTATGATCCGCAGGTTCAGGGTCATCCAGGTAACTTTTTTCTTCCAGCAGGTTACCCCGGGTGTCATAACTGGCAACATATTTCTCATCCAGTTGGCCATTCGGACGAAACTTTAGTTCCTCAATGATATTGCCCTCTTCATTGTAAAAGGTTTCACTGGCTTTGTGCCCGGTTTGTGAGGGTGGATTTTCGGGACCATTGGGATAATAAATATCATACTTGTGTATCGTTACGCTTTTAGTCTTTGCTTTCGTCATATCAAATCTAACTTTTTATGCGCTATATTATGTTACTTTCTTTAATTTAGCTGCAAAATTAGGTTTTATATTCAAAAATCAGTTTAAACTAATCCTTAATTCAAATGTTATGAAACGGATATTTTTAGCATTCGCACTCATTGGGTTATTATTTTTAATGAGCTGTGAGCAAAAAAAAGAGATGAAAATTAAGCCTGCTCCTTACCCGGTTGCCAAAAAAGTGGATACAGTCGATGTCTACTTCGGTCATGAAGTGCCAGATCCGTATCGCTGGCTGGAAGATGATAACTCGGCTGAAACTGCTGCCTGGGTTGAGGCAGAAAATGAAGTGACCTTTGGTTACCTGGAACAAATTCCTTTCAGGGACAAAATCAAACAACGGCTGGAGGAGGTTTGGGATTATCCCAAGTATGGTGTGCCATTCAAAGAAGGAAGCAACTATTACTTCTTTAAAAATGATGGTATGCAAAACCAGTATGTGATGTATCAACAAACTTCGCTGGATGCAGAACCTGAAGTTTTTCTCGATCCCAATACCTTTTCTGAAGATGGTACTGTAGCCCTTTCAGGCCTGGAGTTCAATCATGATGGATCCCTGATGGCTTATAGTATTTCAAAATCAGGTTCCGATTGGAGTGAGATTTTTGTGATGGATGCCGAAACCAAAGAATTGCTGGATGACCACCTGGAATGGATCAAATTCTCAGGAACTTCATGGAAAGATGATGGTTTTTATTACAGTCGCTATGATAAACCCAAAGAGGGGGATGCATTGAAAGCCTCCAATGAATTTCACAAGGTTTATTACCACAAAATCGGGACATCTCAGTCGGAAGATCAACTGATCTACAAGAATGATGATCACCCCAAAAGAAATTATTATGCCGGCACCACCGAAGATGAATCCTTCCTGATCCTGAGTGAATCTGCCGGGACCAGTGGGAATGCATTGTGGGTGAAAAAGCTGGATGGGTCACAGAAAGACTTTACCCTTGTTGCACCAGGTTTTGATAACGAGTACAATGTGATTGATAACCTGGATGACCGGTTGCTGATCATGACCAATGATGGAGCTCCCAAGTGGAAACTGGTACTTGTAGATCCTGCCAATGCAGGAAAAGAAAACTGGAAAGAGATCATTCCTGAAAAAGATGAGGTGTTGCAATCTATTTCGCTGGTAGGTGGAAAAATCGTAGCGGAATACATGAAAAACGCAACAAGTGTGGCTTTTATCTATGATTATGAGGGTAATTATCTGGAAGACCTCCAACTGCCCGGAATCGGTTCCCTGTCAGGGATCAGGGGTAAAAAGGATGAAGATCTGGCATTTTATTCTTTTACCTCTTTTACGTTTCCATCAACGGTATATAAATACGATATTGCAACAAATACCGCTGAAGTTTATACCCAATCCGAAATTGATTTTGATGTCGATGCTTATGAAACGAGGCAGGTGTTCTATAAAAGCAAAGACGGTACCGATGTCTCCATGTTTATCGTTCATAAAAAAGGATTAAAAATGAATGGTAAAAACCCAACCTATCTTTATGGTTATGGCGGGTTTAACATCAGTTTAACTCCAGGATTCAGTATCACACGTTTGGTACTTCTTGAAAATGGATTTGTGTTTGCCATGCCCAACCTGCGTGGAGGAGGTGAATATGGTGAAGAGTGGCATGAAGGCGGGATTAAGTTGAGTAAGCAAAATGTATTTGATGATTTTATTGCAGCTGCTGATTACCTGATCATGGAAGGATATACCCGCCCTGATAAACTGGCCATTGCCGGTGGTTCCAATGGAGGATTGCTGGTTGGGGCTTGTATGACCCAACGACCTGATCTATTTGCTGTCGCGCTGCCAGCAGTGGGGGTAATGGATATGTTACGGTATCATAAATTTACCATTGGTTGGGCCTGGGCTTCCGATTATGGGACCAGCGAGGATTCTGAAGAGATGTTCAAATATTTATTTGAATACTCGCCGCTCCACAATATCAAAAATGGCGTAAATTATCCGGCTACCCTCATTACCACTGCTGACCATGACGACCGTGTGGTTCCGGCACACTCTTTTAAATTTGCTGCAACCTTGCAGGAAAAACACAAAGGTGACAATCCCGTGCTGATCCGCATTGACGTAAAAGCCGGACATGGTGGCGGTAAACCAACTGCTAAAGTAATTGAAGAATATACGGATGAGTGGTCTTTTATGATGTATAACCTGGGTATAACGCCGATTTACGAATAATATTAAAAAAATTAAAAAGATCGGAGATGGCTTCATGTCGGAGCCATCTCTTTTTTTATGCCTAATTTTGCAGCCGCATGAAGAAAAAAGTCATCATTGGTTTGTCGGGTGGCGTTGATAGCAGCGTGGCGGCGTATCTCTTAAAAGAACAGGGATACGATGTGGAGGCACTGTTTATGATCAACTGGAAAGATTCAAGCGTTACCCTGCGTGGTGACTGCTCCTGGGAGGAAGACATCCTCATTGCGAAGCTGGTGGCTAAAAAGCTTGACATCCCATTGCATGTTGTGGATTCGAGTGAAGATTACATGAAAAAGGTGGCCGATTATATGTTTGCTGAATACGAAAAAGGCAAAACTCCAAACCCTGATGTGCTTTGCAACCGCGAGATCAAATTTGACGTGTTCATGGATAAAGCCCGTGAGATCGGTGCTGATTTCTTTGCAACGGGCCATTATTGCAGAAAAGAAACCACGGAGGTAAATGGTAAAAAAGTGTATCGTTTGCTTGCCGGATCCGATCCTAACAAGGACCAAAGTTATTTCCTGTGCCAGTTGTCGCAGGAGCAGCTTAAAGATGCACTTTTCCCCATCGGGCATATGCTTAAACCTGAAGTGAGGGAACTGGCAACTAAGCTTGACCTTGCATCTGCCGATAAGCGGGATTCACAGGGGATCTGTTTTGTGGGGAAGGTTGATCTGCCTACTTTTTTGCAACAAAAGCTCAAGCCGAAAGAAGGCGATATTATTGAAATTCCGGATCAGGTGGTTGTCGAAAAGGATAATTTAATTGCTCATGATGATCTGAAAGTACTTTGCTCCGGCCGGCAATTCAATCGCGATGAAGGAATTTTAAAAGGCATACACAAGGGAGCCCATTATTATACCATTGGTCAGCGCAAAGGTCTGGATGTGGGTGGAACACCTGAACCCCTCTTCATCATTTCCACCGATATCGAAAATAATATCATTTATGTCGGACAGGGAAAAAAACATCCCGGACTGTATCGCAAAGGATTGTTTGTTCCGCAAAAATATGTTCACTGGATCCGTCCGGATAAAGCATTCAATTTAGATGATTCTTCTAACTACCTGGTTCGCATACGCTATCGCCAGGAATTGCAAAAAGCAACTTTATATCAAAAAAAGGATGGGATCTACATCATCTTTGAAGAACCGCAGCGGGGCATTACCTCCGGACAGTTTGCAGCCTGGTATGAAGGTGAGGAACTGCTGGGATCGGGGGTGATTGATTAGTCTGAAGTTCAAAGGGTCCCTCCCGGCGAATTGAATGCCAAGAGAAAGATAATGGCCCTTTCTGTTATTATCTTAACAATTTTTCATATTCCGTCTCTATGTATCAGAAATATTATTTCTATATTAGCCCGAGTGAAAAAACAAGAGGAGTTGATCATTTGGGTTCGACTTTATTTTATTGCGTAACGTATTAAATTTTAAAGATCTATGGAAAATATTGATTGGGGAAAGTTGCCCTTTGGTTATTTTAAAACGGATTACAATGTCCGATGTTATTATCGAAACGGAGCTTGGGGAACAGTTGAGATTTCATCATCTGAAACCATAAATATTCACATTGCTGCTACCTGTTTGCACTATGGTCAGGAAGCTTTTGAAGGGATGAAAGTTTTTCGTGGTAAGGATGGAAAGATTCGCGTATTTCGTTGGGAAGAAAATGCCAAACGGATGCAGCGTTCCTGTGACGGTATCATGATGGCCCAACCACCACTTGAGCTTTTTAAAGAAATGATGCTGAAAGTAATTAAATTGAATGAACGTTTTATTCCGCCACCCGGACTGGGAGCAGCGCTTTATCTTCGACCATTGACCATTGGTACTGGTCCACAAGTTGGCGTAAAACCTGCTGAAGAGTATATGTTCATGATCTTTGCCGGACCGGTGGGCCCCTATTTCAAAGAGGGATTCAATCCGGTAAATGTGCAGATCGTGCGTGATTATGATCGCACGGCTCCCCATGGAACCGGCCATATTAAGGTGGGTGGGAATTATGCTGCCAGCCTGCGTCCTGCCGATCGTGCCAAAAAAGAGGGATTCAGCACCGTTTTGTTTGTCGATTCAAAAGAAAATAAATACATCGATGAGGCCGGACCTGCTAACTTCTTCGGGATCAGAGGCAATACCTATATCACGCCCGATTCCAAGACCATTCTTCCTTCCATTACCAATATGAGTCTTCGTGCACTGGCCGAAGATATGGGCATGAAAGTGGAACAGCGTCATGTCCTGGTGGAGGAATTAGAAGGATTTGATGAGGTGGGTGCCTGTGGCACAGCTGCTGTGATCTCACCCATTAAAAAGATCGTCGATCGGCAAACAGGAAAGGAATACACCTATTGTTGCAATGGTACAGCCGGTCCCATTTCTACCAAACTGTTCAAAACCCTGAAAGGGATCCAGGAAGGAGAAATCGAAGATAAGTTTGGCTGGAACATGATTATTGAATAGAATTTGTAAATTTATAATAACCAAAAGGCTGTTTATCACAAGATAGACGGCCTTTTTTATTATGGTTTATTCATAAAATCCAAAACCATGAAGCGTGATGTAATTGACAAATCAATACAAAGACCGAATAAACTGAATGATTCCCTATCGTTGATGCAATCCACACTCCTTGTGCTCCGGTTGTTCCCACCACCAGCGTCCGGCCCTTACGTCCTCACCCGGTTGCACGGCACGGGTACAGGGTAAACATCCAATACTTGGAAATCCCTGGTCATGGAGGGGATTGTAAGGTATTTTGTGTTTTTGGATGAAGTCCCATACCTGATCTTCAGTCCAGTGAATGAGGGGGTTGAGTTTGATCCGTCCGTGGTTGTTTTCATCGAGTTCAACCATTTGGTTATGATTGCGGGTAATGGATTGTTCCTTGCGCAGCCCTGTGATCCACATATCCATTCCTTCCAGTGCACGGTGCAGCGGTTCTATTTTACGGATAAAGCAGCAGTGTTTCCTGTTTTCAACACTTTCATAAAAAAGGTTCATCCCTTTTTCATTGACCATGCGTTCCACTTTTTTGGCTGCCGGGAAATAGATCTCCATTTTCATCTTGTACCGGCTATTGGTCCGATCGATGAGATCATAGGTTTCCTGGAACATACGGCCGGTATCCAGGGTGAATATTTTCGTATCGGGAGCAATGTGCCTGATCATGTGGGTGAGTACCTGGTCTTCGACCCCCAGACTCGATGCAAAAGCAATTCTGCCCTTGTATTCTTTCAGAAAAAAAGCCAGCACTTCTTCAGCCGGTTTATTCCCGAAACGCTCATTGAAATCCCTGATTAATTCTTCTTTCATATGCCGCTGCAAATTTAGTGTAAAATTTCTTTCAGTTTAAAAACATCGCCGGCCCGGGGTCCTTTCTCGGTCATCACCAGGTTGCAGCATTCGGTATCGATGTCGTGTTCAAAGATCAAAAAGTAATTGAGCTCGATAGCTTCCTGAAGGAAAGCCTCTTTCTCGTTCAGGGCTACCAGCGGTTGGATGTCAACACTGGCAATGTAGGGCAGGGGAATATGTGCTGCAGAAGGAATAAAATCAGCGGTGAATACAAAGGTCTTTCCATTGTATTGAATTTTCGGGATCATTTGCCCTTTTGTATGACCATCTACCTGGAAGAGTTCTATGTTTTCAGTAAAATATCCGGGTTTGTCGATCAGGTTCAACTTGCCAGCGGTTTCAATGGGTTTGAAGTTGATCTTGAAAAAGGAGCCGATCTCACGGCTGTTGGGGTGATTGGCCCAATGCCACTGATCTGAAGAGACATGATGCGTAGCATTTTTAAATACCAGCTCAGGTTCCCCGTCTGGATCAATTTTTACAGCACCACCACAATGATCATCATGCAAATGGGTGAAAACAACATCGGTAATATCTCCGGGTGTCAAACCTGCTTCTGATAATGATTTTTCGAGACTGTGATCACCAAACAGAAACCTGAATCCATAATACTTATCCGACTGTTTGTTTCCCATTCCGGTATCGAACAGTATCTTCCGGTCGCCGTCCACTACCAGCAGGCATCTTGAAGTGATGGGTATGAGGTTGTTTTCGTCGGGTTTGATCAATTTTCGCCACATGGTTTGGGGTACCACGCCAAAGGCTGCCCCTCCGTCCATTTTCCAGTTTTCAGCTACGATCGAGTGAATTTGCATAGGCTGTTCATTTGCAACAAAAATAAAGAATTAACTGTGAGGATCATAAAGTTACGCAGACCCTTTTTCAAACATGCCTGTTTATAACTGGCTGTTTCCAACGAATCATCACATTTCCGAATTGGGTAAATTTGCCAAAAGCTTAACCATGAACGTACATTTTATTGCCATCGGTGGAAGTGCCATGCACAACCTGGCCATTGCCCTGGTGAAAAAGGGATATCGGGTCACCGGTTCGGATGATGAGATCTTTGAACCATCGCGTGGACGACTGGCCAAATATGGTATTCTGCCTAAAAAGGAAGGGTGGGACCCCGAACACATTCAGGCCGATCTGGATGCCGTGATCGTAGGGATGCATGCCAAAGAGGACAATCCGGAGCTCAACCAGGCAAAAATTTTGGGGATACCCATATTTTCCTATCCCGAATACCTGTATGAGCAGGCCAAAGATAAAACCCGTGTGGTCATCGGAGGGAGCCATGGTAAAACCACCATCACTTCTATGATCCTCCATGTTTTGCAATTTCATAATATGGACTGTGATTATATGGTTGGTGCACAGCTCGAAGGTTTCGAGGTGATGGTAAAGATCACACCGACGGCCAGGGTGATGATACTGGAAGGCGATGAATACCTCACTTCACCCCTGGACAGGCGTCCTAAATTCCATGTTTATAAGCCCGATATTGCTTTGATCAGTGGAATTGCCTGGGATCACATCAATGTTTTCCCAACCTTTGAAATGTATGTCGACCAGTTTCGCATTTTTGCCGAGCTGATCACTCCGAGGGGTAAACTGATCTATTGTTCCGAAGATCCGGAAGTAAAAGAGATTGGTGAGAATGTTCGCCCCGATATTCAAAGCATTCCATATGGATTGCCTGAGCACAGCGTGGAAGATGGGATTACCCTTATTTTATTTGAAAACCAAAAAGTCCCGCTTCGTGTGTTTGGCGAACACAATCTCCTGAATCTGAACGGTGCCCGTTTGGTTTGCAATGCGTTGGGGATTTTCAATAAGGATTATTACGAGGCCATACAAAGTTTTTCAGGAGCATCCAAACGGCTGGAAAAGGTTGCTGAAAATGATCAGACCTCTGTGTTTAAGGACTTTGCCCATTCACCTTCCAAATTAAAGGCCACCACAGCGGCTGTTCAGTCCCAGTTCCCCAACAGGAAGTTGATTGCCTGCCTGGAATTGCATACATATAGCAGCCTCAATGAAAATTTTTTGGATCAGTATGCATCGTGCATGGATTCAGCAGATGTGGCCATCGTTTATTTTAATCCGCATACGCTGCAATTAAAACGATTGCCGGCCATTACGAAGGAGCAGGTGAAAGAGGCTTTTGCACGGCCCGATCTGAAGGTTTATACCGATTCGATGCAGTTGCTCAACGACCTGCTTAAAATGGACTGGCAGGGCGCCAATTTGCTGATGATGAGCTCTGGAAATTTTGATGGGATTGATTTTAATGAATTGGGTAGCAAGATTGCCAATGATGCATGAAGCGTAGCTAATTCTTTGCCATTATTGTAATCCATTATTTTCTGATCAGCGACAATACCAGAACTCTGAACACGCGCCAATGAACGGGAATAGTGTCGCTGTTAGATCTCTGTTTTTTTGTTGCCGGCTCACTGCTGCACATAGTTCCATAACATGGTACTATCGGTAGCCGTTTGCATAAAATCAGGGCAGGTGTTCAAGCCGGCAATGCCCCCAAACTTGCAGATCTCATTCCCCGCTTCATCATATACGATGATCATCTTGTCGAAACAGTTATAGCAATCGTCAATCCAGAAAACAGGTTCGTTCCGGTATGTGTATTGAATGATCTGTGCCCCGGTTACTTTCGCTGAGATCTCAAGATTCTGTTTTATTTCTTTCAACCAGGGAAGGTCTGTAAGCGGATTTCCGGCAGGAACGAGTTGTACCGGATCGGTTCTTTTATTGCACGATGCAGCCATCAACAGTCCGCTAAAAAGGATCAGCAGAAGCAGGTAGCGATTCAATTGTTGCATGGTTCTCTCTTTTGAATGTTCCTGTTTGTTGCAAGAACTGTACCCAAAATTCAATGGAGGCAGACAGTGGTTTTTGGAACTTTATTTTCGATACCTTTTGTTACCCGGTTATATTTTAGCAACACTAATATGAGTGGCTTTGAAAATCTGATTTGTCAATTCTGTATAGAAAAACATCCAGGTTGCAATAAGTTAACTGTCTGGTGTTATTCATTCCCAATTTTTCAGCCACTTTTTGTGAAGCCTTGTTTCGGATATCAATAATAGAAATCAGGGAGTCGCATACGTCGTTTTCAAATGCATAATTCCGAAATTTAGTTGCTGCCTCTGTAGCGTATCCTTTACCCCAGTAGTCCGGGAGAATATGATATCCCAATTCAATTTCCGTTTGATTATCAATTTCCTGAGTGAGTAAACCACATTGACCGATGAACTGGTTACTTTTTTTATCAATCAATGCATGATGTCCGAATTTGTGCTGCTCATACCTCCTTAATTGTCTCTCAATCCAATCTTTTGACTGAGCTTTCGTATCCAGGGTTAAATCCAATCCCAGGAAGGGTAGTGATGGATTATTTTCAAAAAAGGATTCCCAGATGGCCCTGTCCGAAACTTCAAGTTTTCGAATCCACAATCTGCTGGTTTCTGATCCGTCTAAATACATAAAGGCAGGTCGGATTAATCCTTCAAACAACGGACGGAATATCCATCCTTCTTATTGTAGTAGTTATAATCCACAAAACCGTAGTAATTTCCGAGTCCGCGCATCAAAACTTCATCGGAAGTAAGCGGGGTGGATGACCACCATCCCCCATAGGCTCCCATATTAAAGAAACCGCCATTGTAGAAGCGCCGGGTTCCGCCCGGAAGTCCTGAAAAACCATAAGTATCGGTACCATAGTGAATATCATCGGCATCCCACCGCGGATGCTCAGTGGTATTGCATCCACCCGAAATGGGTGAGTTGACCTGCCGGCAGGATTTGAGTTCATTGCCGTGGGGTGAACCGGCACCTCCGATGGTATTTGTCAGGATAGTCCATTCATTGTCTGAGGGGATATGCCAGCCCTCAGGGCAGAGTCCATTGGGATCCATGGCCGCATACCAGTTATAGAGCGCCCCGTAATGATCTTTCCAGCCGATATCATTGTTATACCAAACATAGGCCCCGCTGGTCAGGGTCGACCAGGTCGTTGCATTGGTAATGTTTTGGATCGGATTACCATTCCTGTAGCTTGTGGTTTTAAGATTTTCCTTCATCCAGCATTGCGTCCCAATTTGAATGGTATTGTAAACATGGCCATCATAATCGGTTATCTGTTCCCCACAGATAAAAGGGATCATGGTGGGCACGGTTGAGGCACTTCCCGCATTCATGATCCAAAAGTCATCTTTATCCAGATTGTTGATCTGCCCATCGAGGTTGATATCTGCCGGATCATAACCTGCCTCACCGGCAACCATGTACCAGTGATCGTTTTTGTCAGTTTCATCAATGATCCCGTTTCCATCACAATCCCCTGCGATCATCCCACTGATGCCCGGACTCATTTCTTTCTGCCCGTTCAAATAGGCTTTTGAAACATTGTCCGTGAAATCGTAGCTGTAGGTCCCGGCCGTTCCCGGCAGAGGTGTTGATGACATGATCCCGAGGTGATTTCTGTGCCATAATACCACATATAAGTTGTCTGTTACCGTCAGGGTCAATTGCGGAAAATCCGTTCCATTTAAATCCACGAGCTGTCCGTTTTTCAGCAAGAACACTGCTTGTCGCGCTACCATGGAATTGGAACCAGCTGTTGAAGGATCTCCAGTTGTTTCCCTCAGCTCCAGTAAAATCCAGTCGATGATATCTCCGTTCGGAATGGCGGCAACGCTTTCTGTACCGGAGTAATTCCAGGGTGGTTGATTGAAAGGATGGGCAAGGGGTAATAACCCTCCTCCATTCATTGTGGTATTCATCTCAACGCCATTGAATGGCCCTTCCAGGTATACTTTGATGTCCAGGGTGATCACCTGGGCAATGGATATTTGCGCAATGATGGCAAATACAAAGGGAAAGGTGATTTTTTTCATAGGATGTCTTAATGCTTGATTTAATTTATTTTTATATGGTTACTTTGATATCTTTATCTTATAGACAAGGGCTGCGCCAATTGGCTTTTATCGCGTGTTGGCAGTTACTTTTTCTTAAATCTTGATTATTTTTTTAATTAATTTTTTGTCGCTTGTTGTGATCGTAAAAATATAAATTCCTTGATTTAGCCTTCCTGTTTCTATTTCCAAATTTTTCTGATTTGGCTGATCTAATTCTATTGCTAAATTAATTACTCCGTTAAGATCGTAAATTTCCAATATTTGAAATTCTGGTTCAATTTCAATTATAAAACTGTCAGTAAATGGGTTTGGATAAATGTTTATTAACTGGCTATTCAATTCATCAACTCCAAATTCACTTTTTATTGTTAAAAATAATGTATCAGCTTTAGTGCATGGTCCATCTGTTACTTTAATCCAAATTGGGAAAGTTCCAATTCCAAAATCACTTCCAAGGATTGTTATTTTATTTGTAGTAGAGCCATTAGACCATAAATATGATTCAAATTGTTCAGCTATTGATAAGAATATTGTGTCGTTTTCTCTTATGGTTGTATCAGGACCAAGTTCCATTTCAATGGCAGGATGGATATCAATTTTGATAGTGTCATATGACCAGCACCCATCTTCATTTGAACAGCCAAAGTAAATAGTTGTAGAATCATAAATTGTGTACCAATTGTCGGTTGTGATACTGTCATTCCAGGAATAATGTTTAAAACCTTCAGGTCCAGAAAGAGTAAATTCTTCACAATAAATGCTATCAGGTCCGAGATCAACTATTGGAGAGACATTTCGAATTAATTTACCTATGAAGCCATCTTTAACAGAACTCAGGGTAGAATTGAATGAGAGGTCTCCAAAAGTAGCATTTCCGGCAAAACCTCCACTAATGAGTGGATTTTTACAATTATCAGTTATCTTTATACTTGAGACTAAGTCTTTGGATGAGTTTGTAACAGCGAGATTTATTAGTTGACCAATTTCATTTAATTCACCGATATATGTTTCATAATAATTTCCCAGTTGTAAAACTGTATCAGCAATTTGAACAGTTCCATCTGACACACCACTAAATATTAAATTTTCTTCATCTAATACTGTGTATTGTAGTGATGAATTTACTATTGTTTGATACCAAATCGGTTCAAGGTCAGGACTAAATTTTCCTATTATCCCATAATACTCATTTTCGGGAACAATGATGGTATCGTTTCCTATGATCGCTGTATCACTAATTGAACCGGAAACAAAGAGATCACCATTGGTATTAACTTTAATATACCATAGCCATATATCCCAATCGAAAAAATAACCATCAACCAGTTCACCTTCCTGATTAAAAACTGTTAAAAATCTAGGAGCAGCTACTTCCGGGTAATAGGGGTGATAAATTGTATCATTATCAATACTGATATGACCATAAGCAGTACCTGTCAAATATAATAATCCATCATCTCCAATAATTAAATCACGTGTATCGGTTCCTAGGAATTCACTTCTTATTTCTTTCTTCCAAATTAAGTTGCCATTTAAGTCTACTTTAGCCAAGGTATTCATTGGTGTAATATAAGGTGCAGACGTATCCTGGTTTAAATAATTCAATTGTTGTGGATAGTAATTTGCATGGTGAATGCAGGCTAAATACAAATAACCATCATCCGACATAACCATTCCTCTTAATGCGTCTTGCAATGGACTAGCAATTAATCCACTCCAACATAAGTCATAATTTTGAGTCAATTTAGCTATGAAAACATCAGGCTGCCATGGATATGGAGTTGGGGCTGTGACTAAAAAAGTATCTTTGATAAATACTTTATATGGAAATGATGTACTAAGATAAATATTCAATGAAGAGTCAGTCTTTAATTCAGGTGGACTCATATATTCCCCGGGCTTTGTATAAAAATCAAGCGCATCAATAAAAGTACCTCTATCTGAATACCGTGATATTGCATATTTAGACCATGTCGGATATTGATCAGGATGATAAAAAGAGGTATCCGAAATATAGATTACAGTATCGTACGGGGTATAACAATAAATATCATTTAAATAGTCTGTACATAAAACTCTTGTAACAGTGCCCACTCCATTAAGAGTTTGTTTTTCAACCCATTCCCAATGCCAATTCTGACTGAGAAGATTTAAATTAAATGTGGTCGAAAAAAGTAAAATAACAATCAATATCTTTCTTTTCATCTTTTTTGGTTTTCTTTTAAAGTTGCTGCCAACTTGTTTATAACAACAACTCCTCAATCCGTTTCGCCTCGTATTAAGTACTTATAATCATTGCAAAATCCAATTTTAAACAGTTAAACACGGTTTGCCGTTTGCGATTTTTAAAACGTACAATTACGGATTGGTCTTCCTCTTGTCATGGGCATTTTGTTATTGCTAAAATAAGGATTATTCAGGTTGGAATGGTTTTAAATTAAACACCATGCATGTATTATGGCGTATGCTTATATATGTAATTCCTTCAATTTATTTTTTGATAAATAAATGTTATCATCTACTTTTGTGCATTATATCCGAATGTGAGCAAAAAGTCAAATAAAAAACAAATCAAATCAATTATGGATAAAATTACAGTCGTTGGTGCCGGTAATGTGGGTGCCACCTGTGCAAACGTCATTGCACATAAGGACCTGGCGCGGGAAGTGGTTCTCGTCGATATCAAAGAAGGTGTTGCAGAAGGTAAAGCCCTGGACATCTGGCAAACTTCCTCCATCAACAACTTCAATACCCGTGTGGTGGGTGTTACCAATAACTACCTCCGTACCAAAGGGTCGGGTGTTGTGGTGATTACTTCCGGGGTGCCCCGTAAGCCGGGCATGTCGCGCGATGACCTCATCAAGACCAACGCGACCATTGTTAAGGATGTAACCGAAAAAGTGGTGAAATATTCACCCGAAGCCATTATCATTATCGTATCCAACCCCCTCGACGTGATGACCTATTGTGCTTACCAGGCTTCCAATAAACCGTCGAATAAAGTATTCGGCATGGCCGGAATTCTTGATACAGGCCGGTATCGTGCTTTCATTGCCGATGCATTGCATGTATCACCGAAGGATATCCTGTCATTGTCTCTGGGTGGTCATGGTGATACCATGGTCCCATTGCCACGGTATACATCGGTGAATGGTATTCCCATCCTGGAATTGCTCGGGCAGGACGAAATTGATAAGATTGTAGAACGGACCCGTTTTGGAGGTGGTGAGCTCGTTAACCTGATGGGAACCTCTGCATGGTATGCACCGGGTGCCGCCGCTGCTCAGATGGTAGAGGCCATCGTGGATGATCAGAAACGGATCTTCCCGGTTTGTGCTTTCCTGAATGGTGAATACGGATTGAAGGATATTTATATGGGTGTTCCGGTCAAGCTGGGTAAAAATGGAATTGAAAGCATCTTTGAACTGAAACTCCTGAAGGATGAGAAAAAGGAACTCATGGAATCTGCCGATGCTGTCAAAAAAGTAATGAAGTCGCTGGATGATATGAAATTGTTCTGATCCGGTAATAAACAATCTAAAAGGCATCCCCCGGGGTGCCTTTTTTTTATATCTTCGGTTTTTAAAATGTTATCCATGAAAAGAATTGTTGTGCTCAGCGGTGCCGGCATCAGTGCCGAAAGTGGTATCCCAACCTTCAGGGATGGCGATGGCCTCTGGAATCAATACCGTTTTGAGGAACTGGCCACTCCACAGGCTTTTGCCCGCGATCCGGGCCTGGTGCTCGATTTTTACAACTGGCGTCGAAAAATCGTGGTGGATGCTCAACCCAACGAAGGACACAAGGCATTGGTGAAACTGGAGCGTAAATATGAGGTGCAGATCATTACCCAAAATGTAGACGATCTGCATGAGCGGGCCGGATCAAAAAATGTGGTGCACCTCCATGGTGAAATCCGCAAAGCCCGCAGTACGGCCGATCCAAACCTGATCGTCGACCTTGATTCCTGGGAGCTCAATCTCGGTGATATGTGCGAGAAGGGATCGCAGCTAAGGCCTCATATTGTGTGGTTTGGGGAAGCGGTGACCATGATAGTCCCGGCCTTGAAGATGGCGGAAACCGCTGATCTGCTAATCGTGGTGGGAACCAGCCTGGTGGTATACCCGGCAGCCAGCCTGGTGGTGTATGTGAGACCGGACAAACCCAAGTATTATGTGGATCCCAAAGCCTATCCCGTTGGTGGGATACAGAACCTGCAAGTAATCCAGAAAAACGCAGGTGAAGGTTTATCTGAACTTGTGGAAGAATTACTGAGCAAAGATTGATGGTAGCTGTAATGCAGCAATATTGGGTGTGATCCTGATCGATTGAATGATCTTGTCAGCAATTTCACGTCCAAATGGATCGGTGTAATCATATCCCACCAATACCTGCCACATAGCAGTTCCTTTTACAAAAATTACCATGCGATATCCCACCAGGTCCGAACCTTCCTTCCATTTGCCGGTGATCAATCCGCCCACCAGTTCGCCCTGGCGTATCGGTGTTACATCATACTGGAAATTTTCTACATCCATTTTGTTTTGAAACTCCTGAATTGAGCCCTGGATGGCGCCATCCAGCGAAGCGTTGATCTCAGGATTGTAACGTATTGAATTGGCCATGATGTATAACTTTCGGTTTTTCACATCGGTCTGGTACGATTCCACTGATTGGATCAGGTTCATGGCTTCTTCCGGAATCTGCTTTTCCATTTCGCTGCCAGGCTTGAGTTCAAGTGGTGCTTCCAGTCTTAAACCCAATGTTCCACAGGTTTGTTGGGTCCATTCTATTTGTGTGTATTTTTCAAGGCTGGGGTAAAAATAATGCCGGATCAGCAGTTCGGTGCCCTTCCCGATTATGACCATCATGGTAATTCCGATGATTATGGCTATCCATTGTTTGCGTGTCATTCTTTTTTTCTTGCTTTTTGATTTGGGTTCCTGCTGCTGCAGGTGGTCTGATGTTATGCATGCCTCCTTTTTAAAATCCTCAAAGCTTTTACCGAAATTGGTCATTTTCCAGTTGGTATAATTATTCCCCAGCTTTTTATTGCATTGCTGGCAAAATACCAGGTATTCGGTTTTTACTTCATTGAGGTGACCGCAATGTTCGCATTTGAGATAATAGTTCATTTTTTTCTGTTCAAATGAATAACCATGCTATGAAGCAACCAAGATACAAAATTGGCCTGAATTGAAGGTGCCGTCAGATAAAATATTTATATACCCTGAGAAATCCTGCTTTTTTTTGAATATCCTTATTTTTGTGACGGATTTTACGGATGGATAACCTGCAAAATACATGGATCAATGTTCACACCCATCAACCTTCGGGGGTGGGGGTGGAGATCGTCAACCTGTTTCCTGATAAGGTGAACGAGGCGCCGTTGCCAGATTTCTGCAGCATCGGTCTGCATCCCTGGTACATTGATGAGCAATGGGAAAAGAAGTTTCAGGTGGTGGCCGACATCGCCAGGGATCACGCGGTTTATGCCATTGGCGAAACCGGTTTGGATAAACTGGCCAAAACACCTATGGATTTGCAGATGGAGGTTTTTCGAAAGCACATTGCGTTGTCTGAACAGTTGCAAAAGCCCCTGGTCATCCATTGCGTAAAAGCCTTCAATGAACTGGTTCAATTAAAAAAGGACATTCATCCGACTGTGTCATGGATCGTTCATGGATTTAATAAGAACCTCCAAACCGCTGATATGTTGATCCGGCACGAAATTTATCTTTCTTTCGGGCGTGCTTTGCTGGATCCATCCTCCAATGCGGCTCAAGTTTTACCGCAAATGCCCGATGAAGTTTTTTTACTGGAAACAGATGATGCAGATACCCCCATCAGCGATATTTACCTGGCTGCAGCGGGTCTTGTCAACCTGTCGCCTGAGAAGATGAAGGATCTGATGTACCTCAATTTTATCAATTGTTTCAGGGTGTAATATGGACGTGGAAAACTGGAAAGAACGAACCCACCTTTTACTGGGACCCGATGCGCTGAAGAAGCTGGAGCAATCGCATGTGCTGGTAGCCGGACTGGGTGGTGTGGGTGGCTATGCTGCCGAAGCCATTTGCAGGGCGGGCATAGGGGAGATGACCATCGTGGATAATGATGTGGTAACGGCGACTAACCGAAATCGACAACTGCTGGCCTTAAAAAGTACTGAAGGAAAAGACAAAACCGGTTTGTTGGCAACCCGGCTGCTTGATATCAATCCGGATCTGAAATTGCATACCCATGCTGTTTATCTCAAGGATGATCAGATCCCTGAGATATTGAATGCTTCTTTCGATTATGTGATTGATGCCATTGATACCCTGTCACCGAAAATTTTCTTTATTAAACAATGCATGGATCGAAAGCTTCGATTGGTTTCATCCATGGGGGCCGGCGGTCGGCTGGATCCAGCCCAGGTGCGGGTAGGGGATGTGTCCGAATCATACGGCTGCCCGTTCGCTCAGGTTGTCAGGAAAAAGTTACACGGTTGGGGAATCCGTCAGGGATTCAAGGTCGTATTCTCTCCTGAAAAAGTGATCAAAGAATCGGTGATCGTGACCGATAATTCACCCAATAAAAAATCAACGGTGGGAACGATCTCCTATATGCCGGCTATGTTTGGTTTGATGGTGGCTTCGGTGGTGATACGGGAATTGATTTAAAAAATTGCATCGTCCATTGATGTAGCTCATTTTTGCTCCTCAAGCAACAGGTATCCCCAGGGCCGAAGGGTAATCAAATCATCACCATATAATTCTTTCGGAATCCCAGTAAAAGTATCACTGTAAACGCCGATGTGGCAGTTTGACTGGAGTTTTGTACAAACTTCCTGATCACTGAAATTAAAGATGGCAATCACCTTATCTCCATTCTTTTCCCGAGAAAAAGAGATGACCTGATTCGGTTTGTCATTGTTGATCCGGATCATCGTTCCACCATACGTTCCATTCCAAAGGGCCTGGTTGTGATGTTTTAAATCAAACAATTTTCGATAAATAAGCGCATGGGGATGATCTTTCCAGTTGATGAGATCTTTGTCGAAAAAAGCAAGGGAACGATTGAGTCCTGCTTCCTGACCGCTGTATACCAGTGGCATGCCATTTACGATACCGGCAAAAACCATGCATGTTTCCAAACCCTCCCCAAAGTTATTTTCCGGATTTCCTTCCCAGGAATTTTTATCATGGTTGTCGGTAAAAGTCATGCGGTAAGCATTTCGCGGGAAGGTATTGACATCATGGGCCAGGTATTCGTTTAGGATGTGTGTTTTGGAAGGATCATTGGCAACAGCGACCATTTTCTCCCAGAGGCTCCAGGCATAGGTCATGTCAAACGCCTTCCGATGTAGATCCCGTGATTCCCACTCGGCAAGCATAAACACCGGTTTGATTTGATCCAACTCTGCTCGCAGGTTTTCCCAGAAATCCAGCGGGACAAATCCTGCAACATCACAACGAAATCCATCAATGTCCGTCTCTTTTACCCAGTATTTCATGGCTTCGGTCATATACTGCCGGATGCCGGGATGATTATAATCAAAATCAATGATATCATCCCAATCGTACCATGGTGTTGGTCTGAAATCTCCAGCAGCTGTTTTGGAGTACCACTCCGGATGTTCCTGCACCAGGGGATTGTCCCAGGCTGAGTGATTGGCCACCCAGTCGATGATCACAAACATGTCCAGAGCATGGATCTGACGCACCAGTTCTTTAAAATCATCGAAGGTGCCGAATTCAGGATTGATCCCATAATAATCCTTCACCGAATAATAGCTACCCAGTGAACCTTTGCGGTTTTTTTCACCAATGGGGTGGATGGGCATCAACCACAAAATATCTATACCCATCTTTTTAAGGCGCGGCAGGTGTTTGGCAAAAGCATCAAAGGTGCCTTCCCCGGTGTATTGCCTGAGGTTCACCTCATAGATGGTTGCATTTTTACTCCACTCCGGGTGGGTTAACTGAACGTAGTCTTGCGGCTGAAAAGCTTCTTTGTCATCCATCTTTTCCTTGTTTATTTTTGAACCCTCTCTTTTTTTGACATGGTACTAAATTCATGACCAATATCATATTGGACACCATTCATGGCTTAAAGTTTCTTGGCCAATTCACAATTAATGAAAAATTAAGGAATGATCCTGTGATCCCTGCCCCGTCATCATAAAGATATAGCAAAAGATTGAATGATCAGGCTTGCTGATTGGTTTCGCGGTAAAGTTTCCCGAGCATTTTAATTTCACGGCTTTTCATTCCAGGGGAGGACCAGGGCAGTTGTTGCTCAATGGCTGAGATCAATTCAATTTTTAAATCGGGATAGATTTTCGAAATATTGTACAAAATATCCAGGGCGTAAGCTTTGATTGCAATCTTTTCTTCCGGATCCATAAACCATTTAAAACAAGTTTCCAGCAGAATGGAAAGGGATTCATCATCAAATTCACCGGGATATTCAGCCAGGGTCTTGGTCATTTCCCGCCGCAAACTATCATGCCTGAACGTGTGCAATTTTTGAACGATCTCCGTCAGATAGGGTTCAATTAGATGGGGGTACTGGCCCGCTGAAAAATTAACAACACGGGCTGCCCGCATGGTAAGCTGACCCCTGTCGAGCATAGCAACATCCAGTATCTTTTTAAATATGTTCGGATTGTTTCCAACAATACTGATCGCCATATCAATGGTTCGGCGGGAACTGTTGGGAAGTAATTCCTCAAGATCGAAGGATGGATGATGATCCTTCATGGCGGCTAGTGCATAATGACAATTTTTCGCGTGGTCATCACGCCATCCGGTCGAATAAGTTTAATGAAATACAGACCTTCGGAATAGGCTTCAACGGTGGTTTTATAAACGGGGCCTTTGAAGGTGTCATTTTTCACCAGTATGCCATTGCTGTTAAAGATCAGAATTTCAATTTCATTTTGATCAGGGGCCTCATCCAGCCTGATATGAAGTTCTTCCCCCGCAGGATTGGGGAAAACGGAGAATCCATCGGCAGCCACGATTTCGGGTCTGTTTACGGTTGTAACCAGCAAGGAGTCGAGGTCAATTTTGGTCAGGAAAACACCTTTGTTGCCATTGGTGTCAGCTGTTTGTATACCTGTAATAAACAGCATATTTTGTTGGTTGACCATGGCCGTGAGTATGGGTTTTACCGGTCCCGGTTTCTGTATCATATAGCCGTTGATCAGTGATCCGTCGGAAGTAATGACCGAAATAATCACGGAAAGGACGCTGGTGCTGTTGTGTTCGGAGCCCGCTATTACATAGTCATCGTATACCAGAATATCACGGATGTGAGCGGATCCCGGGCTTTTTAGTTCCTCGAACCACAGGTAATCCCCGTTTTCATCCACCCTGGTCACATTGCCTATATAACTGTTGCTGATCAGGAATTTTTTCCGGTTCATCATAAGCAGGGTTGAACCATCCTGGATCAAACCAAGGTTGGGTCCATAAAGTTCATTGATTTGATTGGTGAAAATGGAATCTCCGTTCAAGGTATAACTGGTGAGGATGGGGTGTGGGTATTGTAGGTCGTTGTTCCAGCCTGATACCATGAACCGGTCTTCAGTATATTGGACCAGCCCATTGTATTCATACCCGATATAATCCATATCCCATACAATGTTCCCTTCGCTGGTCAGGCGCATTACACGGGAGCGGTTTTTATTTTCCTGTAGGGTTTGCAGGACAATCAAATCCGAATTGGGAAGTTCCCTGACCCTGCTGAAATAGGTGACCGTATCTGTAAAGCCAAATTCATTAACAAGTTCACCATCTTCATCAAACTTAAAGAGCCAGGCTCCATCTGCTTTTGATCCTGCCACGATATAATGGAGATCAGCTGTGGCTATCATTTCCATTCCAAGAATGGTGGTGTCGAATTCATGGGTTTTTTCCCAGAGGCTGTCCCCATGGACCCCCCCCATTTTTCTGAGCCATAAAATGGATCTGTCGGGAACTGTATCTGTTGCTCCCACCAGGATGCAGTCTCCCGACTCATCGAGCAGGATGTCAAATACCGTATCGTTGGTGCTGATCGTGAAGGTGGTATCGAATAATATGGTAGTTTGTGCCTGAATCAGTGAATTCATTGATAAACCCATGACCAGTAAGAAGAAAAGCGGTAAGGTGTATTTCATTTTCACGTTTTTCGTTTCAAGGAGTGATAAAAGTATACAATCTGATTTTTTATATGCGTTGTTTCTAATTTCAGAATTCATGTATATGACAAGCCTGATGCACATGTGGTTGCAAACACGTCATAAATGCTTTACCAGGATCCGGTTGCAGTGCGATAATTGAATCACTATCCACCAAATTCCATCAGGTAAGCTTTGATAAATTCATCGAGGTCGCCATCCATAACTGCTTGTGTATTGCCGGTTTCAACCCCGGTCCGTAAATCTTTGACCAGCCGGTATGGATGCATGACATAATTCCGTATTTGGGATCCCCATTCAATTTTTTTCTTGTTGCCTTCGATGGTTGCCTGGGCCTCTTTTTTCTTTCTGAGTTCAATTTCATAAAGTTGGGAGCGGAGCATTTGTAAGGCTTTTTCGCGATTTTGCCCCTGGCTGCGGGTTTCCTGGCATTCAACAACAATGCCGGTTGGTTCATGGTGCAACCTGACCGCTGTTTCGACTTTGTTTACATTTTGGCCTCCGGGACCACTGGACCGGAATGTATCCCAGCTTATGTCGGAATGATTGATGTCGATTTCGATATTTTCATCAACCACCGGATACACATAAACTGAAGCAAAGGATGTGTGTCGTTTGTTGGCAGCATCGAATGGTGATAGTCGTACCAGCCGGTGAACACCATTTTCGCCTTTCAGGTACCCAAAAGCAAACTCACCCTCAAACTCCAGGGAAACCGATTTAACACCGGCCACATCACCTTCCTGCAAATCAAGCTCTTTTAATTTGTAATCATTGCGCTCTCCCCAGCGAATATACATGCGCATCAACATAGCTGCCCAATCGTTGCTTTCTGTACCACCTGCACCTGCATTGATCTGGAGAATGGCGCTGAATTTATCCTCGTCGCCACTGAGCATGCGCAAAAATTCAAGATCTTCAATCTTTTTAAGGGTTTTGGCATATTGTCCGTCAAGTTCCTTCTCCGAAGCTTCCTCTGCTTCATAAAATTCAAAGATCACCTGCAGGTCTTCTATGCCGGTCCTGACCTCGTTATACTTTTTGGTCCAGTTTTTCTTTTCTTTAATAGATTTTAGAATCTCTTCTGCTTTTTTTGGGTCGTTCCAGAAGTTCTGTTGCTGGGTAAGTATTTCTTCTTCTTCGATTTTTTTTAACTTGCCATCAATGTCAAAGGAACCTCCTCAAGGCATCCAGCCTTTCATGCAGGTCTTTGATATCTTCTTTTAATACCATATCGTCTTAAATAAAATTTAATTTCTAACGTATTAGAAGTTCAATAGTTGAATTAAAATTTTTGGAAATAAAGGTCAGTTTAATCCATTCCGCATCAGGGTGAGGGATTGCTATTCTCCTGAATCTAATTCATTTACCACCTCCCAGGCCAAGCGGGGTTCAAAACCTCTTCCGGCGGCAAAGTTAACAAGTTTTCGGTTCCTTTTAAAACCTTTTGGTTCGGATATTGTCTCGCTCTTTTTTTGGATCAGCTCAAGCAATGTTTGTTTGTATTCCATGTCATCAATTTCATTCAAACCTTCCAGGATAAACAATTCAGGAACTTTTTTTTGTTGAAGGGCTTGATATATTTTATTGCGACCCCACTTATTGATCCTGAATTTACCGCTGGCAAAGGTTTTGGCAAACCGTTCTTCATTTAAAAATCCTTCATTGATCAATTGGTTGATCACAGCATCATATACCTCCTCTTGCAGGTGAAAAGTCTTGAGCCTGACTTTGACTTCATGAATGGATCGCTCCTGATAAGCACAATAGTGTTTCATTTTGGAAAGGACCCATTCAGGGATCGGGCGGTTTGTTTTAGGAGACATGGCGCTAACTGATTGATCAGCAAATATAACGAAAATTGCATAAAATTACTATATTTGCTTTTTACGGAGAATTAGCCCAATCCAACATGAAAAAGGAATTCATCATTAATATCATTATTTTTTTTGGATTCTTTGTGTATACCTCTGGCCAAAACCAGACAAATTCAAATATTGAAAAGCAGAATACGGACGAGCATGTTTTAATTCTATTGAAAAATGCCACCCAACTGGTTGAAGATTATCCGGATTCAAGCCTTCAATTTTCAGAGCCTGCCTATGATCTGGCCATTGAAAAAAACGAACAAAACTTGAAATATGAAGCAGCAAAATTGATTGCAGATGCTTGTTTCTATATAAATGATCTGACCAGGGCGATCGAATATTACAGACTGGCAGCGCAACATGCCTGGGAAGTGTTTGGAAATACATCTGAAGAATATGCTTCCCGGATCAGTGATGTTGGATATTGTTTCTATGTGCTGCAAATATATGATTTGGCCATTGAGCATTACCGGCAGGCCTTAGAGCTTTTTCAGAAAGCCGATAATTATCAGGAGGTTAGCAATCAAATCAATAATATTGGATCAGTTTATTTTAACTGGGGCAAATACAATCTATCCATTGAATACTACAGCCGGTCCTTGAAACTGGATCTTGAACAGGCCGACAGTATTGCTATTTCAATTTCTTATAATAATATCGGAAAGGTTTATGAATCGTGGGGTTATTATGATATCGCCATTGAACATTATCAAAATTCCCTGCAATATCTGGCTGATGGTGCACATCCGTCCCGGAGAGCAGTTCGGTTGAGCAATATCGGAACCTCTTTTTACAAAATGGGAGACTATGATGAAGCCTTAAACTATCTGAATGAAGCCCTTGGCATTGACCAGCTGGTTGGAGACCGTGAAAAGGTTGCCGTTCGCAATAATGAAATTGCCAGTGTGTTGTTTGCTTCCGGTGATCCCTCAACAGCCATTGAATACAATCAGAAAGCGTTGCAATATTTTCGGTCAGTAAACAGAAAGGAATCCCTGTCCATTGTCCTGAAGGATATGGGTGCTTTTAATATAGCCCTGTTGAAGTATGAAGCGGCCGAAAAGTTCCTCAAGGAAAGTCTGGAGATCGCCCATGAGATTGGATCCATGGCAAACGAAATGGCCACCCTGAAAGTATTGGCCGATCTTTATGAAGTGCAGCGCGAATACAAGCTGGCGATGATGTATCATAAACGTTATGATGATTTGCGCGACACGATATTCAATGCGCGCATCCATAAGCAACTTGCCAATTACCGGATTCGATATGAAACCGAAAAAAAAGAACAGGAGAATCAATTGCTCAGGAGGGACATTTTGTTTAAGAAAAGAACCCAGCGGACCTTGATCATCATTGGCTCAGCGATTTTTGTGGTTGCCTTGTTGCTTTTCCTCTTGCTGCGTTTAAAAACCAGGACATTAAAACAATCCCGTCAATTGCACGAGCAAGAGCATAAACTCACTTCGCTCGAACTGGAGAAAAAAGACCTGGAACGACAAAACCTGCAGGATAAAGTTTTTGCTGAAAAGCAACTGAATCGTTTACAGCGGGAAAAGTATGAGACCGAAATAAAATTGAAGAACAGGGAATTGGTTGCCTCTACCTTGCAATTGGTGAATAAAAATGAGGTATTATCAGAGATCAAGGATAAGGTAAATCATACCCAAATGGTTTCTGAGACCAGGGCCCATGAAATCGTTCAAATCATAAATCACAATACCGATTCCGACCGCAACTGGAAACATTTCATGTTGGAATTTGAGCAGATTCATCCCGGATTTGTTGATCGGATGCGGCGTGTTCATCCTGATTTCAGTGAGCAATTTATCCGGTTATCCATGCTTTTGCGTATGGAGCTGTCAACCCGTGAGATAGCCCACCTGTTAAGTGTTTCGATCGCGGCTGTAAATAAAAACCGGCAGCGATTGCGTAAAAAACTAAACCTTGAAGCTGAAGCTAATCTTTCGGATTTTATGAAAACGGTTTGATATCCTTGAGCCAATATTTTAATCATTCATTTCATATCGTTGCTGACCAGGAAATTTTACAATCGAATTTCATTGCGCCAATCCTGTACTTTTTATTGATGAAATTCCTGCAGATCATGGTTGGAAGGAGTCATACATTTTTGTTTTAAACCGGAAACGATGTATAAATTATTAAAAAAAATCTTGATTTATCGAACTTGAATTCATAACTTTACACTTCTTTAATGATGAATGAACTTCATACCAAAATATCATGAAAAAAATTAAGTACCTTTTTCTGATTTTATTTATTCCTATTTTATCAATTGCACAAACAGTCTCTCCTCAAGTTATCGCTACTTCAGGTGATTATTTTGAAGGGACGGGTGTTTCATTGAGTTGGACACTGGGGGAACTGGTAACAGAAACCTTTGCAGCCGGGGATATCATTCTTACACAGGGATTTCAGCAACCCCTTGCGGTTTCGCTACATGGAGTGGATCTCGATCTGATGGTATTCATGGAAGGACCGTTTATTCCTGCCAGTGGCGGAAACATGAGTACAATATTGAATACCGGTGCAAATATCCCCCTGACACAACCTTATAATCCGACATTGCCCTATTATGATGTTGTCAATCCGGCTGATTTAAAATGGCTATACAGCGGTACAGAAACTGTAGGGGCAATTCCAGCCGGTGTGGTGGACTGGGTTTTGGTTCAGCTCCGGGAAGCTACCTCGCCAGGCAATGCTACTTCCGCCACCATCCTGGAAACACAGGCTGCATTCCTAAAAAATGACGGAACCATAGTCGGGCTTGATGGCGTAAGTCCGCTCTATTTTGATGTGACTTTTACCCAGGATCTATATGCAGTTGTATACCATCGCAATCACCTGGCCATTATTTCTAACTTTCCGCTGACCGAAAGTGGGGGAATGTATACCTATGATTTCTCATCTTCTGAAAATCAGGTTTATGGAGGAGCCAATGGGCATAAAGAACTGGAGAGCAATATTTGGGGTATGATCGCAGCCGATGGCAATGGAAATGGCCTCATTCAAAATACAGATGAAACCGCCGTCTGGAAGACCGACCTTGGCAACTCCGGGTATATGGGTGGTGATTTTAATCTGAATGGCCTTACACAGAATACAGATGAAACTGATTACTGGAAAATCAATCTGGGAGCAGGTGGCCAAACGCCCGATAAGTCTGGTAATACAGGCTACAAAAGCCAGGTCCCTGATTAGAAATTGGTCAAAGACGAAATTCTGACAAGGTAGGAAATTCACGCTGGAACCCGGTAAATGTTTACATTTGCCGGGTTAACTTTTTTATCATGCGATATTTTATATTACTTGGCATTTTCTGTTTGCCTTCCTGGCTTATTTCACAAGAACATACCTTCCAGGTCACTTTGAAAAACCTGCCTGAAAAGGAGATTTACCTGGCTGATTTTTACGGAGATAAAAATACTTTTGTTGATACCACGATCACAGATACTGCAGGTTATGCAGCATTTACCTTGAAGGAAAACCTGCCTGCCGGAATGTTCCGTGTTTTCCTGGATAAGAATATATTTTTTGATGTGGTTTATAACAAAGAAGACATCCTGATAACATCCGATATGGAGGATCTTTATGAAAGCCTGGTTGTCGAGGAATCGGAAGAGAATAAGATCTATTATGATTTTCTGAGACGAATGAACAATTACAATCGTAAATTCGATCTATTGGCCCCAGTCAATGATTATTATCCAAGGGATGATACGTTTTTTATATTAGCCAGACAGGAATATATTTTAGTACAATCCAACATGATCGGCTGGATTGATTCCATTGTGGAAGCCCATCCTGATAAATGGGTAACAAAGATCATTCGACAAAGAAAACCGCTTTATTTTGATCCTTCATTGAATGAATTTGGAAGACGGGAATATGCGAAGGATCATTTTTTCGATTTTGTCGATTTTACCGATGTAGATCTCATAAGGAGCAATGTCTACAGCAGTATGGCCATTGAATACATGTCGCTTTTCAGCAATCCAAATATGAACCAGGACCAACTGCAGGATGAGTTCATCAAAGCCGTTGATAAAATCATGTTTGAGTCGATGGACAACAATATGGTTTATCAGTTCATGGTCGAATACATGGTGGGTGGATTCGAAAAGTATCACTTTGATAAAGTGTTGGACTATATCGCGGAGAACTATGCTCCTGATCAGTGCGAAAATGAAGATGCTGCCACTGATTTGCAAACACGGTTAAAGAAATATGCTGAATTGTCGGTTGGCAAAAAAGCACCCGCTATTGAAATGATGGATCAGGAAGGTAAACCGGTTTCGCTCAATGCGATAAAATCAAACTATACACTGATCATCTTCTGGGCAAGTACCTGTCCGCATTGCATGCAAACGCTTCCAGAAATAGAAAAACTGTACGAGAGCAGTTTGAAAACAAAACAGCTTGCCATCCTCTCCGTTTCACTGGATACTGATAGAGCCGCCTGGGGGGAAGCCCTGGAAGGTCATTATAAGGAATGGATCAATGCCTCCGAATTAAAAGGCTGGAATACCAGTGCGGCTGTAGATTATAATGTATATGCCACTCCAACAATGTTCTTGTTGGATGCAGATAAATCCATCATTGCTAAACCCATCACGCTTGGGGAATTAAAGGCGGCCCTGATCAAAGAAAACCTGTTGCGTTAGGCAGTTATTTTTCAATGATGACAAATTCTGTTCTCCGGTTCCTGGCCCGACCCTCTTTGGATGCATTGGAGACAATGGGTTTCGTTTCACCATAGCCTTTATATTGTATCTGTGAAGAAGGGATGCCCAGGTGAATGAGATGATCATATACAGCCCTTGCCCTTTTTTCCGACAGGATCAGGTTATCCTGGTTGTTGCCGATATTGTCGGTGTGGCCTTCAATGGAGACTTTCAGGTTTGGATTTTCCTGCAAAAAGGCCTTAAATTCCTCGATCACCACTTCGGATTCAGGTCGTAATTCAAATGAATTGAAATCGAAATAAATATCATTCAGGCGGTATGACATACCAACTTCGATGGGCCGCAGGTTGACGAGCAACTCAATGGGGGAGTTGTATCGTGGATCGATGCGGGCAAGGTATTTTGATTCCTGTACATACCCTTTCCGCTTAACGGTCATGATAAAATCATTGCGAAATGGGAGTGCGGCCACATATTCACCGGTGGTTGTATCAACCGGCACATGGGTCACTTTTTTGGTTTCCACATTTTTTAATTCTACACGGGTATCTGCAAACCCTTCATCACCATTTTCTTCAACTTTTCCTTTAACGAACAATACTTTTTCAGGACGGGCTTCTTCATAAAGATCAAAATAATAAAGATCCCAACCTCCGACACCGTTATATTTGTTGGATGCAAAATAGCCATAATGCCCATCCGTACTCACAAAAAATCCCACATCGTCATCGAAGGAGTTGATCGGGTACCCAATATTTTTGGGTTCTTCCCATGAACCATCCATTTTGAGTTTGGTGAAGAAGATATCATATCCGCCCAATCCCATCAATCCATCAGAAGAAAAATAAAGTGTTTGACTATCCGTATGGATAAACGGAGATTTCTCGTTTCCCGGACTATTGATGGTCGGCCCGAGGTTTTCTGGATATCTCCATTGACCCGATGAATCACGCGTGGTTCTATAAATGTCATAACCTCCGTAACCTCCCTCGCGATCACTCACAAAATAAAGGGTGTTGCCATCGGAAGTGATGGAGGGTTGTGAATCCCAGGAATCGGGTAGGTTTACCTTCGGACTGATGCTCTCAATGGAGCTCCAGCCTCCATTTGTTTTTTCAGAAAAACAAATATCACAGTTATAATATGTGTTACCCCTGGAATACTGGCAGAGTGTGTAAAACAATTGCTTGTTGTCGATGGTCAGTGTCGCTCCGCCTTCATTATCATTTCGGTTGAATGGGTCGGGCATCATGGCCCCTTGTGAAAAGTTGTCTTCGATTCGGTAACTGTACATGAATCGTTCCTTATACCTAACCTGCGGTGTTATATCATCACGGCGGGGTGGAATCCGAATTCGCCGGGTAAACAGAGCCATTTCATTATCCGGGGATATGATGGGTAAATATTCGTCCATTGGGGTTGAGATGCCCGGAACAGGTGTGGGATTAAAAGGTACCGGGTTGCTGAGTGTTTCATCATAAAATTTGGAATATTCAAGCAGTTGGATGGCTTCATCATAATCTTCATCGGTCCTGATCAAGTCCACATCCTCCAGGAAATGACTGATGTAATCTACCGTTTGAGCATATTCTCCGGCACCATATGCGATGCGGGCGAGGTGATAGTATGCATAAATATCATATGAAGGACACAAGCGGATCACCGCATTGAAATTTTCCCGGGCTGCATTGAGGTTCATCCGGCTGTCGTCGATATAGATCAATCCCAATAATAAATATGCATCCACATAATCCGGTTCATTCCTGATAACTTCATTGAGGCTTTTAATGGCCTCTGAATAATCATAGGAGCGGTAAGATCTGATAGCCTTCTCGAAAATTTTATCCGTCCGGTTATTGTGGTATTCTGGACATTCTGTATCCGATTGTCCCAAAGCATGGGTTGTAGTATACGTGACAAAGAAAAGGATTAGGATGTAAACCAGCATCGACAAAAGGCAATGACCCTTTTTGTTCAGTTCTCCGAGGAGAACCTTTGATTTTATTCTTTGCGGTAAACCCGATCCGTTATTTGAGTACATATGCACCACCGGTAGATTGATCCAGCTAATATACAACAGCCGAAACAATTGGTGGCGTTTCTTTATCAATTTCCTTTTAATATTTGATCAGCTTCATTATTTGCCTTTTGTTTCAACGCAGCCGCTTCTTTTTTCGCTTTGTTTACCAGGGCATTGGCATTGTCGTCAGCCTCTTTGGTAACATTATTGGCCTGTTTATCTGCTTCCTGCCTGATCTTTTTAGCCGACTCTTTAGCAGCTGCTTCAGCAAGAAATCCTTTCTTTTTGCCTTCTTCTTCGACTTTTTTTGCTTGCTTATCTGCCTCATCCCGTATGGTCTTTGCCGTTTCCGCAGCAGTTTTGCGGATGGCCTCCGCTTGCTTTTCTGCCTCAGCGATGAGCTTTTTGGCCTGAGCATCGGCATCGGCGATGATTTTATCAGCTTTTTCCCTGGCCTCTTTGGTAATTTCTTCTTTTTTCTTCTCGATTTCTTCTTTCACTTGTTGCTTGACATCTTCCACAGCGCTTTTGGAGGACTCCCCAAAAGCAGTTTTGATTTTGGGGTCTATGAGGGTACCTCCAATGGAAATGTCGACTGAAACATTGTCACCAAGACTAAAGTTCGCACCCTTCGCATTGGCTTGTGTCACAAGGTTAGATAGAACTTCATTGGCGGCACTCCCCAATTCAGCCCGGGGTACATTCAAATCCATGGCATAGTCAATGGATTGATCCAATGCAGTCCAACCTGCAATGTTGGCTTTGAAATTGTCATATTTCAGATCAAAAGGTTCAACCATGATCTTACCATCTACAAACTCGAACTCAATGCGTATCTTATCGACATCCATTCGTTTGAGTTTTTCAATTTTCAGGGCATCGGCTATTTTATTCAGAGAATTGACATTTTCAATGGTCACTTTCGAAGTACTTAATTCACCCCCTCCCGTCATGGTCTCGTAAAGCGGCATCATGTCGGGACCCAATTTGGCATTGAGATCAAACCTGGTATTCATGTTGCCTTTTATTTTTTCTGCAATGGGTGCATATTGAGAAACAATATCAAAGGTTTGATAGGCCTGCTGAATATCAATGTTTTTCATGTCGAAATCAAATGCAAAGTTCGGGTTGTCTGGTTCAGCAGTACTGTATTTCCCAGAGAGGGCCATTTCACCACTCAATAAATTCATGCTCAGTTTATCAAGGATCACCTGCTGATCTTTCACAAAGAGGCGTCCTCCAACATTTTCCATTTCGATATTATCAAAGATCAGTTTCATGAAGGTTGTTTTCATCGTAAAATCAATATTGGCCGGAACTTCAATCACCGATAGGGTTGTGGTGTCTGTCTCCGCTGGGCTCTCTTCTATTGATTCATCGGTTTCAGGCATAAAGTCGTTGAGGTTGAAATAGGTTGAATAAGTTGTGAGTGTTCCTTGAAGGGGTTCATCCTTGAGGGCATAAGCCAGATAGTTTTCAATTCTACCGTCTGCATTAAAATCATTGCGGCCTATTCTGGATTTAAAAGAAACCAGGTCGAGGTAACGGGGTGAAAAATTTAACTGGGCATTGCTGATCTCCATGCGCTCCTTCAGCAGATTGCTTTGATAATCAAATCCCTTTATAAGCAACGACCCGATTGCGGTAAAATCTTCATAGTTCTCATTTTCAACGGCAGATAATTTACCCTCCAGGGTAACATCCATATTGAATGTGCCCTTCATGGATTCACCTTCCTCCAGCGGGTAAAACTCACCAATACCTGCCAGGTCAATGGTCCCTCTCAATCGTGCCCTGATATCGGGATCTGACACAGGGGTTTTCAGCAAAAGGCTCATGTCAAAAGGATTTTGGCCGAGCTCCATGTGAAATTTTGAAACATCAACAATGGTGTTATCTGCATCTCCTCCGGGACTGGTTATTTTTGTGCGAATATTGATGTTCCTGACAGATTGAGGAAGGTCAGGATATTTGAACATGGCCTCATCAACGGTTAAATTAACTTCAAATGCGGGGAGAGACTGATCATTGTAAACTCCTTTAACATAACCTGTCAGGCCCAGTTTGCCATTCGTTTGAATACTGGCAAAATCCTGGGTATAAATGGCCGGTACGAGTGACAGGAAATGTTTGAAATCAGTCTGAGGTGCATTGAATGTGAGAATGAGATTATACCCGTCTGCGAGCATGGAAACTGAACCGTCGAATGATAGAGCCAGTTCATTGATTTTGAGTTCGTTTCTATTCAGGGTGTAAATTTCATTTTTCAGATCCGCATCGATGTCTGCATCGTAATGAAGTTTGGTTTTATTCAGGTATGGGATGCCCTCATAAATAATTGTAAATTTATCAGCCGTGGTTTTGGTGCGAAGGATGGTTGCATCGGCTGTCAAGTCTCCATTCAGCCTATGATTCATCCCTTTCAGTTCCACGTATGTGTTAAGCTCGGCATCATCATAAACAATGGTTGCATTGGATATAATCACGTTTTTCAAGGACAGGGTAAAAGGGGAAGCTTCCTCATCCGTTGTTGCGGTCGTTTCTTCACCGGTAGATTCGATGGCAATATCATAATTGGCTTCTCCTGTTTTAAGCACTTTAACATGTACTTTTGCATTGTCAATGCCGATCCTTGAAATCTGATATTTATCTCCGGATATAACGGTCATCAAGTCAATTGTGATGTCAATATTCCCAATGTTGGCAAGTGTGTCGCCTTCAAAATCATCCACTCCAGATATGATCAATCCCTCAATGCCAAAATTGAAATTGGGAAAACTTTTGAAAAGTGAAAGACTGAAATCAGCAAACTCAACCTTTGCATTAACATTTTTATTGATTTCGGTTTTTGCAATTTCCACCAATTTACCCTTAAAAATAATGGGCAATAGTAAGGCTGCCACAATGATGATCACGATGATGATCCCCAATATTTTTAGAAAAGTTTTCATGTGCTTTATATTTTATATTTATTAATCGCTAATATTTGATTTGGTATAACCGCCGCCTGCTTGTACAAAATTATCACTTGTTTAATCACAATGTGTTGATTCCCGTAATATTTTTTTAGGTGTTCTGTCAATCAAAGTAAAAAAGCCTTTATAATCTAACCAATAACACCTTCCATTGTTTGAAAAACATGGAATTATTGAGAGATTTTGGCACCCATGTTTCGTAGATACAGATCGGCGATTACAAGCGCGGCCATGGCTTCGACAATGGGTACGGCCCTGGGCACAACACAAACATCATGTCGTCCTTTGCCTTGTAGGGTAATTTGCTTTCCCGATCGATCCACACTGACCTGATCGCTCATTAAAGTGGCTACTGGTTTGAACGCCACCCTGAAAATGATGTCCATCCCATTGGAAATGCCGCCCTGAACGCCTCCTGAAAAATTGGTTAATGTCGAGGTCTGGCCTTCGGTATTGGTGAAAATGTCATTGTGTTCCGATCCTTTCATAGCTGCTGACTGAAAACCTGAACCGATTTCAAAACCTTTCACAGCATTGATACTGAGCATCGCTTTGGCAAGTTCTGCCTCCAGTTTGTCAAATACCGGCTCTCCCAGGCCTGCTGGTGCATGACGTATTACGCATGTGATGATCCCACCGAGTGTATCGCCTTCCGATCTGGTTTTCTCGATGAGCTTGACCATGTCTCTGGATGTTTTTTTGTCCGGACAACGAACCGGTGAACTTTCCACATCTTTAGGGTCAAGGATATCCGGAATCTGTTTTAATTGGATGGCGCCGATCTGGGAAACAAAACTGTAAATCTCCATGTTCGCTTTTCCCAGGAGTAGTTTGGCAATTGCACCGGCTGCAACCCGACAGGCGGTTTCACGGGCGGATGCACGTCCACCGCCCCGGTAATCCCGGATCCCATATTTCTGATCATAGGTGTAATCGGCATGAGACGGTCGGTAGGTGTCTTTAATGTGGTTGTAATCTGTACTTTTTTGATCCTGGTTGCGAATCATAAAACCAATGGGTGTTCCGGTTGTTTTTCCTTCAAAAAAGCCGGATAGAAATTCAACCTGATCCATTTCCTTTCGTGCCGAACTGATTTTGTCATGACCGGGCCGCCGTCGCTCCATTTCAACCTGAATGAATGCTGTGTCAATTTCCAATCCGGCAGGACAGCCATCGATGATACCCCCTATAGCAGTGCCATGTGATTCACCAAAGGTGGTAAGTTTAAATCTTGTTCCAAAAGTATTTCCAGCCATGGTGTTTTATGGAATAATGAATTTACTTGTTTGTCCCTCTTCTGTAATGAGCAGGTAGAGCCCTTTCTTCATTCCCTTTGTATCTATTTTGCTTACCTTGCTTGCTTTTTTTATTCTCTGTCCATGGGTATTATAAATTGTTAAAGAGGTAAGTTTTTCAAGGTATAACCAGCCATTGATCACGGGATTTGGATAAACCCCGAATGCTGATTGAAAAGGATTGTGATTGATTCCGCCTGTCATATTGCTTGCACCGGGTGTTGGTGTGTTTAGCTGCATCCATGGTAACCCACCATCCAACTGCCGGCCAAAAGGAATATTGCTATCCTGTTGGCCAAAGATAATGGTGTCGAGCGGGAAATAGGCTGTGGCTTCAGAATCGAATAAACCAATCTCTTCGCCCTCCTTGTCAAGCTTGAAGTTGGTATGGAAAATTCCTTGTTCCTGTTGTTCATCTGCCCATAACAGGAGGAATTCACCAGGCTGGAGGGTAACATCAGGAAATAACCATTTGTCAGGATTGCTTAAATTATCGGTCAGGTATTTATCACCCATCCATACCGGGCTGTCATCTCCATTGTATATTTCAATCCAGTCGTCATAATCTCCATATTCATCTTCAATCACTGCATCATTGGCGGCCATGAATTCGTTGATAAAAAGCGCTGGTTCCTGGGATGGCTCAAAAACAACGGTTACCGGTTCGCAGGGAAGCCCTTGTGCATTGCCAAATTCATCCATGGCAAAGATTTGCCAACTCAGGGAACTATTCATAGAGATGCCAGGAAGGAATGCACCGTATACCTGATCTTCAGGGTCGTCATCTTGATGTTCGCCATCATCATACATTACAGCAAACTGGATAGAGCTGCCATCAATCGAATATTCAACTTTTACGGTCTGCAAGGGATGAGCCGCTTCTACCTGCGCACGGATCCAAATCTCCTGATCGGGGAGGGGATAATTTCCCCGGATGTATTTTATCACCGGTTTGGTTTCTTCAAGCTCCAACTGTTCCAGGGCTGATTGGCGTCGTGCGAGAATATAAGGCTTAATTCCATATTTGACGTGCGCGCCGATCGCTTCCTCAAACGAGTTATAAAAGTCATCAATGGTATATCCATAATCAAGGGGATAATAAGGATCTATTTCAACAAATGGGGCAATCATGTTCTTTAATGAATCGATGCGGGCAAAAAGTACATCAGGATCCATTTTTTCTGAAATGATTTGATTCATATAGTTTGAATAAATTCCCCTTAAGTCATCATTGTCCATAATTCTGGTATAAAGCGGTCTTATTTCCGAACCATGTTGCTGCCAGTCATAAATGTCACGGGTAGCCCAATCCCTGTTCATCCAGTCAATGCCAAATGTATTGTCAAGATCATAAGGGATGTATTCGAACTTCTCAAATTCGGTATTAAAATAGAGGTAAAAATTGTTTTTATTGTAAATATAGCCATCCCAGTTTCCAATAAATACATCCACTGCAGCTATTTTGGCATAATCAAATACATTCAAAATTTCATCCATGCTGCAGAAAAAACTTGAAGTAGAAGTGTTGTTTAATTGATCTATGAAATTTGCCAGATCCGAATAGTCATCAATCCCGGTATTGGTCTTCAATTCATAGGCTCTTCGACCATAAACCTCTTCCTTATATAAATCAGGATTCGATCCTTTATAAGCCAGGTCGGCTGGATAAAGACACTTGTAGAGGTTCCCATCCTGGTTGTTGAATCGTGAGTCAGCAAACTCCTCATCAATGTGTTCAACATTGATGTACACACCATGAAAATTACCATTGATGTATAACCGGATATGATTCGATCGGGGTGCCGGGATGTTCAGTGCCCTTAACAAATCCCATGAAAGTTTACTCCGCATAATACTGGGATCATTGTGCTCCCCGTTGAGGTTTAGTTTTTCAAGACCGTTCCATTTTCGACCCTGTTCGAAGGTGTTGAAGGAAACCTTAAATGATTTTTTTGCCGAATAACGGGATGTGTTTCCCCGCAATCTGAACCCTATATTCTCAACAGTATCAAGGTAATCATCTCGCTGGAAAATAAATGTTGCATGCCATTCTAAATAACTGTCCACATTTTCATAAATCCACTCCAGGGTATCAGGATTGATCAGGATATCTACCCGAGGGACTTCGCTATCGTCAAAAACAACACCATCATCAGGAAAATGCGGTTGCGCTATCATCACGAAAGGAACAAGAAAAATAAAAACCAATATCAATACCTTATGGGTTGTCATGTTATTTTTTGTTATGGATCAAATACTCATGCAAAGATACTGTAAGTCACTGGATTTTGTTCTGTCGGTTGACGATAATATTAAGGATGTTTTCATCCTTTAATGTAACACAATCTTTTTGAGAAATTTCCAAAGATTGATAAACATTCGGGCTTGATCGCTTGTTTTTTACAAATCAATATTTGTTATCATGAAAGTCAATCACAATGTGGTAGGATGGTTCGAGATTCCTGTACATGAAATGGAAAGGGCCATACGTTTTTACGAATCCGTTTTTGATTACAAACTTATACGTCAGCAGATGGGTGAACTAGATATGGCCTGGTTCCCATCAGTACCTGACGCCATCGGTTCGGGTGGCTCCCTGGTTCAGTCTCCTGATTTTTATAAACCTTCGCAACAAGGCCCGCTGGTATATTTTACTGCCTTCTCGGGTGATCTGAACCATGAGTTGATGCGCGTAGAAAAGGCCGGGGGAAAGATAGTGCAACCCAAAACAGAGATCACACCTGATATAGGATTTATGGCCGTGATCATTGATTCGGAAGGAAATCGGATTGCACTGCACTCGAGGAAATAAACAGAAATTTTTTTAATCAGGGAGATCTAGTGATAATTTAAATTGGGCCTGTAGATCGGTTTCTGTTTTTCTTGAATCTGAACCAACCGATCAGGTTTCTGATTGGTATAGGATTGGAATAAATTATTGATTTTATAGGAAAAACCTATCGAAAAGTAAGAATAATAATCGTATTCGTTGTTAGCGACAATGCCATCAACCTTATCATTTTCACATTGTTTAATGGTTAATTCCATGGTGAGGTCCATTTTATCAGAAAGTTGATACGAAATTCCGCCTCCAAAGAAATAGATAAATTCAGGAACTCTGGCATTGACCTTGGTTTCTTTTACACCCCCTTCATAATATTCAGATAGTTTGGTCATGAAAAGGAAATTTCCGATACCAGCATAACCCGTGATGCCCAATTTTAGATATCGGTTTCCTGAAAACAATTCCACAAAATTAATGCGAGCATGCAGATTATATTCAATGATATTGGATTTCATCTGGAAATTGTTTTTTTGGCCCTTAAGTTCTCCCAGCAATATTTGTCCAGAAAATCCAAATGTTGGACTCAAATGTTTGGTCATGATGGCACCCAATCCATAATTACTCTCGTGCTGCAACTTTGCCACAAAATCATTGTCATAAATGCTGAGGTCGCCATAAAAACTAGTCAAACCGGCGTTAATATTGAGTGTCCAGTTTTTATCAAAAGTCCGGATTTCATTACCTGACCAATCCTGACTATGGAGTAGAAGCGGGAGGGATAAAATCAAAAATGAGATACTTTTCCCCTTGAGGTATGTAGCGACACCTTTCATTGCGTTTTGGATTAATAAAGCTAATATACAATAATTTTATATATCATGATACTTTTTTCTCAAAATCAGACAATATTCTCATATTAACAACCACGGTTACTTAATTATTTATAGAGAAAATGGTTTGATTGATTAATGATGTTATTGAAGGAAACAAATTGTCTGCCAATCTATTTTTTTAGCTTGCATGCCAGAATTGCTCAAAAAATCGAGAAATTTCACTCTATGTAAGAGGCTGGTTATTAGAGGGAAATGTAATCAGGGTCGTTGGGGATTTGAAATGGTTTATATTGCATAAAAATGGAATAGCCAAAACCGGCTACTACATGAAAACCCAAAACGGGAATAAAAATGACACCATTTTTATCAAAATGAAATAAAAAGCAGGGAATTTATTTAATTGAAATTATTTTATTGAAATCCGAACAATAACTTCATTTTTTCAAAAATCGCAGTATTTTCATAAATCCCACCGAATAAATCATCTCCCGGACCGTCTGCAAATACCGGGACCATAACTCCTGTATGCCCAAAAGAACTGTATTTGGCACTTACCTCTCCGGTTGAGAAATCTCCGTTCATGATGCTCATTCCACCCGTTTCGTGATCAGCTGTTACGATAACAAGGGTATTCCCATCATGGCGAGCAAAGTCAAGCACTGCACCAACAACTGCATCAAAGTCAAGCATTTCTTCGATGATATAGTCTGTGTTGTTTTTATGTGCACCCCAATCAATCTGTGATCCTTCTATCATCAGGAAAAATCCACTTTCGGATTGATTTAAAATTTCAATGGCCTTTTGGGTGGCTATCATTAACATGTCATCTCTGCCTTTTCGCTTCCGCGGGGGTTTGTCATCATAGATTAAGCCGGCAAGTTTCCCCGTTTTAACATCTTTAAGCTGATCAGTTGATGTGCAAACAGTATAATTCTTTTTTTGGAGTTCATCAATAAGGTTGCGATTGTCTTCCCGGTCAGCAAAATATTTATAACCCCCACCAATAAAAACATCAATATCTGTTTCTAAGAAAGATTTTGCAATCTCTTCGTAATCATTTCGGTTGGGAACATGCGCAATAAATGATGCCGGAGTGGCATGGGTTATTTCGCTTGTAGCTACCAGTCCGGTAGCTTTTCCATTGCTTTCAGCAATTTCAAGGATGGAGGCTCGTGGAATGGTATCTGCATCAACCCCAATGGCATGGTCGTATGTCTTGTAGCCGGTTGCAATGGCCGTTCCTCCTGCTCCGGAGTCTGTTATAAAGTCGTTTGCAGAATAAGTTTTTGAAAAACCCACATGGGTAAATCCTTCCAGGCTTAAATGTCCATGATTGGCGATCATTGCAGCATAAATCTGGCTTACGCCCATACCATCTCCGATTAGCAAGATGATGTTTTTGGCTTGAACTGGGGGATTATCAGAATTCTGGCCGTTAACGTAACCAAAGAATCCATAAAAACCGATCAGTAAAATGATAACCTGTTTCATTGTTTTACTTTTTAAAGTCCAGTATTAGTACCGATTTTGGTGGTATGGTAAATGAATCCATGAAATATACCGGTTCGCCGGTAATCACATTGATGGCGTAGGTATAAGGATCAAGGCACTCTTTATATTTTATAGCATCCAACGCTTTCATTTCATTGGGATTGTTGTTAAACGCTACCATGGTGCATTCATTGTCTGAATAGCGAAAGTATACATAGGTATTGTTTTCGGGAATAAAATGTTTGAATTTACCCGAATGGATCACCGAACGTGAATTTCGCCACTTGATTAATTTATGCAGGTATTCATAAGCAGCATTTTCCCGGGCTGTCCTTTCTTCTTTGTTGAAGGCATTTCTTGGGTCATTGGGCCATCCACCCGGGAAGTCTTCACGGATAAAACCATGTCCGTCGTGCTCAAGTCCCTCCATCAATAACTCTGTTCCATAATAAATGCAGGGAATGCCTCTTGTTGTAAGCATCAGTGCCATCGCCATTTTCCAACTGGCAAAATTATTCTTCAGGGATGAATATATGCGATCCAGGTCATGATTATCAGCAAATACCAGCAATTGTTGGGGATCACCATACAGGAAATCCTGTCCGTGTACATAATAAAATCTTGCGATTCCTTCGAGCCAGCCATCTTTCTCATTAAAAGCTGAACTCAGTGCATATTTCATGGGGAAATCCGTGACAGAGGGGATGTGGGAATTGTATCCGTCAAAATTTTTGGTTCCTTCCTGAAAATATGCTACAAATGCTTCTTTATGAAGCCATGATTCACCAACCACATTGAAATTGGGATATTCTTTGAAAATTGCTTCTCCCCATTGGGATAGAAATTCCTTATAAGAATAGGGTTGGGTGTCGACTCTGATACCATCCAGATCAGCATATTCGATCCACCAAATTGAGTTTTGGATCAGGTAGGTGGCAAGATTTTTATTTTTTTGATTAAGATCAGTCATATGGACATCAAACCAACCTGTTAACATTCTTTCCTGATCATAATCCGAAGCATAAGGATCGAACGTAGTAGCTGCCCTGAAATTGGAACGTGTATAATCATCAAACTGATGGATCCAATTATCTGATGGGAGATCACGAATAAACCAATGATGAACACTGCAATGATTAAAAACCATATCCATCACTACTTTCATCCCTTTATCGTGACAGCTCTTTATCAGTTTCACATAGTCTTCATTGGTTCCATATCGGGGGTCGGTTTTATAAAAATTCGTAATGGCATAACCATGATAAGAAAACTCAGGATTGTTGTTTTCAACTACCGGATTGATCCACAAACTTTTAATACCAAGATCTTTCAGGTAATCCAGGTGGTTGCTGATTCCTTTGATATCGCCGCCATGCCGGCCATTTTTATTATTTCGATCGGCTTTTTCCGTCATGCCCGGCATATTGTCATTGAGGGTGTCGCCATTGGCAAAGCGATCCGGCATGAGCAGGTACATCACTTCCGAAGCATCAAATCCTTTTCTTTGAGCGGAACCTTCTCTTCGTTTTTTAAAAAAATATTCATGGAGGATTTTCTTTTCTCCTCCAGTAAATGTAATGGTCATGTTGCCAGCTTGCAATTCATTTTTGAGTGTCAAATTCAAAAAAAGGTAATTGGGATTATCTGTCCTTTTTACTTCTTTCAATTCAATCCCGGGATGATTAATTTCTGGGGTGGTTTTAGCAATGTTTTTACCATAAACCAGTAACTGAAGGTTTGGATTTTTCATGCCGACCCACCAATTGGGCGGTTCTATCCGCTTGAGTTCAATATCCTCTGCAGACAATGAATTGGCAATAAATACAGAAAGTATGAGAAATAAAAGTTTATTCATTGTTCAATATTAGTTAGGGACCTGTGTTTGATATTTCGAAAAATTTATATCCTTTAATTGTGTTCCAGTTCCTGAATTAGGAATCCAGATTTCATTTTTATCCTGGTTATTCACCTGTCCATCCAATTGAAAATCAGCTTCAGTATAACCTGTGATCCCGGCCGACGATTCCCATCCGACTGTTTTATCAAGCTCGTCAACCGTGCCATTAGCATCCGCATCACCACCAACCATGCCCCATATTCCGGTTGCTATTTCTTTATAACCCAGTTGTCCGCCATATACTTTGGATGCAGATGTAGAGAAGTCATAACTGTATACACCAGTCGTTTCAGTGAGGGCAACGGATGACATGATGGCGAGATGATCCCTGTGATAAACAACTGCATAGAGACTGTCGTTTACAATCAAGCCGAAATCAAGATCAGGATCGCCATTGATGGTTTTGATGCTTCCATCTGCATGCAGAAAGGCTGCCTGACGTGCAACGATTGTAGCCGGAGTGGCAAGCGAGGCTGAGGGCGCATCCCTTAATTCAATCAAGACCCAATCCACAATGTTTATCCCCGGAATGGTTAACACCTCTTCATCTCCGGGATAATTCCAGGGAGAAAGATCATAAGGCTGGGTGAGCGGTATCAGGTTTTGTGAATTCAGCAGTGTATGCATAGCGGATCCATTAAAAGCACCTTCAAGGTATACTTTTAAATTAAGGTTGATAACTGCTTCCACAACCTCAATGGCCCATGTGGCTGTGTCACTGCCATTGCCGGGGACCCCATCCGATGCGATGATCCTTAAAATGTGATTTCCAATATCACCCTCCATTGGTTCATATAAATAGCTGTTGGATGAGCCAACTGCGGTTCCATCCAGCTTACAGGTGTAAAGGATGGGATCGTCCTCAGAATCGTTGGCAATCACTGAGAATGACAGGCTTTCGCCCGCTAGCATGGATATTTCGCTTTCCAGCGGATCAAATGAAACAATTTCGACTGGCGTATTGGGTACGATAAATGCTGCATTGGGTTCAAATGCACTCAAGGGCATATTGGCTGAAATATAGGGGCTGAAAAAGGCATAAAAATAGGTAATGGTAGCCAAATTTCCGGGCATATTTAAATCCGGATAGATTGCTGTGGCTATTTGTGTATCTTCTTCAGTAATATGCGCTGAAATTGCAATACCAGTCGGATTTCCAAGATCAGACCAGGGGATGGATATCTCAGTCATTCCATTATTGGTCCATCCTTCGTAGGAATTACCGATTGCTCCATTACCTGGATAATTCCAGGCGGTTCCGGTCCAGTTGTTTACCTGCATGCTGCCACCCCCTCCTTCAATGGCCACCTGGAATTCAGGAAGGTAATTCCCCGAGAAATTGACCCTTCCCCAACACCCTGTGGTTGCCCCACTCCCAGCCGTTTGATCCGTATCAATGCTGACGAAAAAGTCTCCTCCGCTTCCCAGGTCCAGTGAAAATAAACCGACATACAGATTGTCCTGATCCCATGAAATATACAATGATTGTGGAATATCTTCCATGAGTTCGGTTTCGGATATAAAGTCGTTGATGCCATCGATCACAATAGTATGGGGTGTAATTCCGGTTGGTATCGAAAGGGTAGCTGTATTATTGGTCGAAATGGTATTTCCATAGAGGTCTTCAATATTGGAAACCTGGATTTCTCCTGCGTCACCAGGCACAAATGTTTCAGCAATGGTGAGTTTTACCTTGCTCCAGTCGCTTTGTCGCTGAGCAGAAAGCAGGGTATAACTGTTTGAAAAGTCAACCAAAAGATAGTTTGCAATGTCTTCAGCTGATGCCAGGTCAACGGCTTCATCGAACGACAGGATCACTTCGGTGGAGGATAATAAAGCAGCAGGACTGTATAATTCGGGTGGAAAAACTTCAAGGTTTTCTGCCGCCAGGGTATTGAGTTCCGGGGTGGTTGACCCTGTGAGAGACGATGTGTATCCGGCATAGAGCCTTACTTTAAATTTATTATGACCTTTGATCTCATCTCCTTTTACCAGGGTGCCTTCAAATTCTAAATTGTGCTGACCACCGCCATTCCCCAGAATTAGTGCAGCCGTGGCTCCTGAGCTTGAATTGCGATATCCACAGTAACTACCGTAATCACCCCAAACCCTTTCCAGGTTATTTTTACCACTCCAGATCAAATCCAGCAAGTCGGGGGACCATCCTGATTTAATATAACCTGTTTGTCCGAAAAAATTATATTCTACATCCAAATAGTCCACACCTGTATATAATTTAAGTGTTTTTTGAACACCCCACTGATCCAGGATCGCAATGACAGTATCACCACTTGATTGTATGATGGATATGTTATAAATGCTGTTTTGTTGGTTGGGAGAGACATCCGACAGGGCGGCAACATGGTTATTCGAACTTTCATTATAATCGCCATCCGTTTCAGCCCAGTATGCCATATCACTGCTTACAACCGAATATGCATCACCAAAGCCATTTTTGTAGAAAACCCAGTTGGCCTTTCCGCCAATGCTTTCAAATACCATAAAAACTTTGTCGTTATGCATCACCAGTTCATCGGTACCATCCCGGTCGATATCATCAAAATAACAAGCGGTAGTGGTAACATATTCTCCATCGGCCCATCGGGAGGCCTCTGTGTAAACATTGGCATTTTTTATATGTGATGAATAGCGGTGTTCCCAATCAGCTATTTCGCCGCTGGTATGCCATCCTGTTTCGTGCAGGTTGATCATGAGGGTATACCAACCCAGTTGACTGAGACCATTATCATTTACACTCATCAGAAAATTATAAGCATCGGACCAAATGGTCCCATAATCCCACTGGGGATCATGAAAATCAGAATGTGAAGGAGTCGAAGCCCAATTGATATACCAGCTATTGTTACTGCCACCATATCCATCTGAGCCACCCAGCAATCCATAAGTCCCAGGTGTTATTTCAGCACCTGTGCCGTTAAAATCTGGATTCTGAATGGCATCTTCCAGCTTCCAGACATTGATCCCGGGAAAATTGTCATGGCAGTACCACAATACATTTTCATAATTGTCGAGGAAAAATGTCCCATCGTGTTCATTCATTTCTGCAGCTACTTCCCAATCGGTGCCATAAACACATATCTGGTATTGTCCCATGGAGGCAATCTGGTTTTTAGCTGCGGTGACATCGTAATGCATGTTGCCGACGAAACTATTGTTGATGGGGATGACCCGCAGTGAAATGCCACTGCCATTGTTCATCCAGTGTATTTTCCGATTGTCATATCCATTCAGGTGAGGGCCGTCATCCAGAACCACACCCCAAACTCCATATTGGGACCAATTGTCACCCAGCCAGTCAATAACCCCGGCCTCAGGGTAATAGCCGGGGGCCAACCACACACGCTCAGGAATCCAGGCAATGCGGGGTGTGTAATTGTAAAAGTGTTGTACCATTTGTGTTTCCGTATATACCGACCAATCATTCATTTCATTGGTCATGAAAGGCATGATGTGTTGACCCAGCGCGGAAGTCATCATGGAAGCCAATCCGTTTTGCGCCATGGTATATAGCCAGTTGTTGAATTCCGGATTATGCCATTCGGCAGCAGGCATGAGTGTGCCCGACATGTGGAAATTTCCGGGTATCCCGGTTGATTCATGTACCTGTAATACTTCGTCAAATCCACTACCATCCAAGCCGCTTATGCCAAATGCATTTCCATAAAAGACATCAGTATAAGTTAATCCCTGGTTGCCGTGATGGACAAATGCACAATTTCCGGTGTCTTTGCTGCCACCCCCGTCCACAATCATCTCATCAGTTTTTTTACCGTTTACGGTTACGGTTATTTTGATCAGAACTGATTCAGGATCAAAGTAGCCTTTATCCAGGACGATCTCCAAAAGATTATTTTCCGGTGTTCTTAAAAAGGATTGCACTGGTCCCATGTTTTCCAATGGCCGGACATCCAGATCCCACGTAAAGGAAAGCTGGCTGTTTGTTTTATGAAATATGGCAACTGCAACTGAAACTTCATTCTGTGAAAAAAGGTCAGTAAACACGCGGTTATTTTTTCGTTCAACCATGTTATCAAATGAGATCCTCAGTACAGGCGTTTCTTTCTGAAACCTTAAAAATGCAGAACTGATATCCCCGGTAGGTCCTGTTGCATCTCCTACTTCATCGAAACCCAGGAAGTCGGAAGCGCTATATTGCATTAAATCACCATCGAGATTGAGGGTGTTTTTTTGTGCAGATAATCCTGAGAATGCAACTATGAGCGATAGGAGGGCCAAAAATTTTAGCATGAAAAGCGTTTTTGTAATTTATTGAGCTAAGATATAACAATCTTTTAATCCCAATTTTAACATTTCCTTAATTTTTATTTTAGCCGTTGGACTGATATAATAAATTAATATTTTCGCATAGAGAAACCGTATGCACAAAAAACACAAAAAGACTACAATGAGAAAGATTACTTTAATTACATTAGGATTTTCCTTCATGATGATGCAAGCGCTTACGCTTCCGGCGCAGGATGTGAATGTTACCTTCAGGGTGGATATGCAGAACGAGGTTACATCGCCACTTGGTGTTCATATCGCCGGATCTTTCCAGGGTTGGAATCCTGCCGGGACGCCCATGACCAATACCCTTGCCGATATTTGGGAATATACTACTCAACTCACCAGTGGAACCACCATCCTGTATAAGTTTGTGAATGGTGATGCCTGGGGATCGGATGAGTATGTGTATGGTTCGTGCGGGGATGGAACCGGTAACCGTCAGTTGACGGTGCCGGCTGACGATATTATTCTGGATGGCGTTTGTTTTGGATCATGTTTAGTTTGTAATCCTCCGCTTATTGACATCACCTTGCAGGTTGATATGTCAAACGAAACAATTTCTCCCTCTGGAGTGTTTGTCCAGGGTAGTTTCCAAGACCCTTCCTGGAGTGGCCAGCAAATGACCGACATGGGTGATGACGTTTATGCAATTACTGTACAAATGCCTGAAGGAACCTTTCAGGAATACAAATTTTTAAATGGTTCAATTTATGAAACGGTCCCACCCGCCTGTGGCTGGGGTGGATATAGTAACCGATATCTAACAGTCCCACCCACAACTACCACCATTCCCGTAGTCTGTTTCAGTAGCTGTGATCCCTGCGTTTCATCCACTGACATACAAGTCACTTTCAGGGTGGATATGTCGGAGCAAACAGTTTCACCTGAGGGTGTTCACATTGCAGGAGGTTTCCAGGGTTGGGATCCTGCTTCAACTGTAATGACAGATGTGGGTAACGGAATCTGGGAATATACGACCATACTTCAATCATTATCCTACCATGAATATAAATTTATCAATGGGATCACCTTTGACGATGCGGAAGATGTGCCGTGGTATTGTAATAATAACAGTACAGGAAACCGATTCATCAATGTTCCGGAAGCCAATTTGATCCTTGACAATGTATGCTTTGGCGAATGCCTTGTTTGTAATCCCAATCCCATAGATGTTACTTTCAGCGTTGATATGTCGCAGGTTTTAATTTCATCATCAGGTGTTCATTTAGCTGGAAGTTTTCAGGGATGGGATGAACTGAACCTGATCCCCATGACCGATATGGGCGGAGATGTTTATGAAGCAACCGTAACACTGGGAGAAGGAGAACTCCATGAATATAAATTCATCAATGGAAATAGCTTTCTTGATGCGGAAAATATTTCAGGTGATTGTGCAAACTTTTGGGGTAACCGCGAGTTTTTTGTTCCTGCTGAAAACACCACCCTTATTACTGATTGTTTCGGCCAGTGTGGAGAATGTGTGGCCAGTTCATACCAGGTAAATCTCAAAGTATTTTTGGAAGGTGCATGGAGTGGATCAGTGATGCATAAAAACCTCTATGATGCCGGAGATGTTCCTGAGACACAACCTTTCAATACAGCACCATGGAATTATACCGGGACAGAACATTTTGACCTGAGTCCCAGTGAAGAAATTGTCGACTGGGTGCTCGTAGAATTCAGGGATGCAGGAGGCGGAGCGGCCAATGCAACACCTGACCGCCGCATCTGGAGAAGGGCCGCACTGCTGAAGACCGACGGCTCTATTGTAAGGACCGATGGTACTTCACCATTGGAATTCACAGGGTATGTTCAATATGATCTATATTTAGTGGTTTACCACAGGAATCACTTGTCGTTGATCAATGCCAATTGGGTTGACCTGGGAACCGGACAAATCAATTATGATTTTACGACAGCACTTGGTAATGCATACAATGATGGTCAAAAAGACCTTGGTGGCGGGTACTTTGGAATGTTTGCCGGAGATAGCAATGGTGATGGAATTATTGATGCTACTGATAAGGATTCCAATTGGACCAGTGAAGCCGGATCATCGGGGTATCAAAACAGTGATCTCAACATGGATGGACAGGTGAATAATCCCGATAAAATAGATTTTTGGGAGCCCAATCAGGGTGTTGGCACCACAGTCCCTCAATAATCTCTCAGGATTCAATATTCACTTTTATATTCATGGTGAGTCAATGATTAATAATTGCTTCTAAGGATCTTATTTATTCGTAAATTCGCTGAAAGTAAATCGAATAAAACGTCAACATTAAATATCAAATCATGAAAAAATTTTTACTCCTTATCGCCATTGGAGGATTGTTTGTGCAATTGCTCCAGGCACAATCGCTGGCTCAGCTTGAGGCCGATGGTGTCGAACTGAATCCCGCTTCTCAAAATACAATTCAACCTGTTCGATCGGGTTTGAAAGGAATCGATGAAATTCCGGCTGGTGGGCTCATCCTGATCCCTGAAAGTAGCGGAGATCGCGTAATAGCGCTTGATCCGGAAACCGGTGATGTAATTGATGAATATTTTATAGATGGTTCAACCGGTAGTTATTTTTCAACGCCCATTAAAGTTCTTCAAAGTTTGGATAAAACCAGGTTGTATGTTTCGGACCAAATTGCAGATGTTGTTCATGAATTTGACAATGATGGAAATTACATAGGTGTTTTTGCTCCATCTTCTGGGCCGAACCCAAGTGTTTTGGATAATGTTCGTGGTTTTTGTTACCGGAATGGTACTGATCATATACTGGTATCAGATGGCAACAATGATGTGGTTGCTGAATTTGATGGCACTGGCGCTCCAGCAGGATATTTCACCAGTCCGGGCCTGATAGATCCGTTCGATATTATTTACTGGTCGGCAAATGATCAATACCTTGTTTGTGATATCTCCGGAGGAAATGATGCGGATGCTGTCAAGGTATTCGATAATACCGGAGCTTATGTATCGGATTTGATCACAGGTATTGATTTTCCGGAACAGGTAAACCTGTCACCTGGCGGTAATATCCTGGTGGCAACATTTTCATCTCCCTCGGGAGTTTATGAATATGCTCCTGATGGCACACTCGTTGGATACTATGATGTGGTAACCTCCTGTCGTGGTGTGTATGAATTACCCAACGGCAACCTGCTGGTCACCAGTGGTGATGGTATTTATGAGATCAGTAAATCCAATACACTTGTTGAAACAAAATACCAGGCATCAGGCGCCAGTATGCGTTTTATTTCCTATGTTGCGCCTGCTGGTGTCAATGTTACCTTTCAGGTGGATATGTCGCAGCAAACAGTGGCTCCTGAAGGGGTACATATAGCAGGCAGTTTCCAGGGATGGGATCCTGGAGCCACTGCGATGACCAATGCAGGAGGTGGGATTTATACCTATACCCATACCTTCTCGGGTGGTGAAAGCATCGAGTATAAATTTGTGAACGGAGATGAATGGGGGGAGGATGAAAGTGTTCCGGGAGCCTGTGCGCAAAACAATAACCGCTACATGACTGTCCCTTCTATTGATACACTTTTACCGGCAGTTTGTTTTGGCTCATGCGATCCATGTGGCACTCCAACTGAGGTAACTTTCCAGGTTGATATGTCGGAACAAACAGTATCACCCGATGGTGTGCATGTTGCCGGTAGTTTCCAGGGTTGGAATCCGGGTTCAACCGAAATGTTGCCCATTGGTGATGATGTATATGCTGTAACGGTTTCTGTTTCTGAGGGTGATTTCCTTGAATTTAAATACATTAATGGTAATGATTGGCCGGGTGAAGAAACCGTTCCGGCAGCATGCGGGGTGCCCAATGGCGTTGGCGGATATAATCGATTTTACGAAGTACCAGTGGGTGGCGGAACCCTGGATGCACTATGTTTTGGTAGCTGTTACCCCTGTGGCGTCACCCCGACCGAAGTAGATGTAACCTTCAGGGTGGATATGTCGGAACAGGCCGTTTCGCCCGATGGTGTTCATATTGCCGGAGCTTTCCAGGGTTGGGATCCCGCCACAGATGAAATGACCCTTGTTGAGGATAATATCTACGAAATAACCTTCACCCTATGGGCTGGTGATCACCATCAATATAAATTTATCAATGGTATGACCTGGGATGATGAAGAAACAGTTCCAGCGGAATGTGGCGAGGACAATGGCCAGGGCGGTTATAACCGATATATTGATGTCCCCGATATGGATACAACCTTGCCAGCTTTTTGTTTCAGCAGTTGCGAACCCTGTGGTATTGTCCCCAATGAAATTACAGTCTCGTTTCGGATTGATATGGCAGAAGAGGTAGTTGCCACGGAAGGAGTTCATCTCGCCGGGAGTTTCCAGGGCTGGGATCCGGGAGCCACACCCATGACCCTGATCGAAGATGCCGTTTATGGTGTTGACGTAACACTCAATGAAGGATATCATTACCAGTATAAATTCATCAATGGCAACACATGGGATGGCGAAGAGGTTGTTCCGGAAGCATGCGGTGAAGATAATGGCCAGGGTGGCTACAACCGCTTCATTGATGTGCCTTCTATGGATACTACATTGATCACACTTTGCTTTAGCAGTTGTGAGCCCTGCATCAATACAGCGATTGATCAATACAATTCGATGATAGAAAACCTTTCGGTATCCCCCAATCCGTTTGAAGATGAATTGTCAATATTATACACCGGAAGTGAAGAAATGCGTGTTGAAATCTCCCTGACCAATGCATGGGGTTCCCATATAATAATACAGGAAAAAGTATTCCGCCAAAGTGGCGATTATCTGAGCTTATCCGGTTTGGAAACCTTGCCCAAAGGGATCTATTTTCTCAATGTAAATGTTTTTAATAACGGATCTGCGAAGCAGATAATGAAGAAGTTAATAAAGAATTAAGGATGACTGACACAAAAGGATTGAAATACGTTTGTACCTTAATTGGGTACAAACGTATTGAATCCTGAGTTACCATGCCAGTAATTGTTTTTATCCATGTTGTTTACTTCATAGTCCATGTTATAATCACTGGATAAATATCCCGATAAACCGGCTTTAATTTTCCACAGAGGATCATGATCCGACTGATCAATGGCACCGTCAGCATTGCCATCAGCAGCAATCATTCCCCAAATACCCGGAACAAGTTCTTTAACGGCATTACTGCCGCCATAAACCTGGGTTTCAGCCGATGTGAAGTCGTATGCATAAGTATTTCCAGTTTGTACCAACGCCGATGATGAAATAATTCCAAGGTGATTGCGGTGCCATATCACAACGAACAGGTTATTGGAAACTGAAAGATCAAATTCAGGGAAAGAGAGGCCATCAAGATCGACGACCGATCCATCGGCTTTTAGAAAAACAGCCTTTTTGGCGATGGTGCGAGCAGATGTAGCGGAAGCTGCATCTCCATCTGTATCCCGAAGTTCAATCAATAACCAATCGACAATGTTTTCACCAGGAATCCCCACCACACTTTCATCACCATCATGGTTCCAGGGTGAGGTGTTGAAGGGCTGTAAGAAAGGTATTGCATTGTGCTCGTTAAGCTCGGTGTCCATTTCTGTTGTTTCAAAGGGGCCCTCCAGCATGACCTTTAGATCTACCTGGAAGCTTTCAGCAATCGGATCACCTGACCACGTTTCGTAATTCATGGTTTCCGGTGCTGACTTTCCGTTTTGATCCCATAAGTCATAAAATAATTGTCCGGTGTTGTTCGTAACATTTTCATCCCTCAGAAATTCAACATATTGCTTGCTGGTTGTTTGATAAAATAAAGTAACCTCGACAGAATCCGGAATAAAGGGGAGATCATAGGTTGTTTCATCCCAATATTGACCGTCTGCATAAAGATACCCTACAGGCGGTGACTGGATTGCTTTAAAATTGGCATTGGTGAAACCTCTGGGCGGTATTCGGTTATCCGAATAAATGGTGTCGTTCAATACGAAGTGAAACGATACTCCAGGTGTTAATCCTACAGCTCCTGCCAGTCCGGGACTCAATCCCGGTTTGATTTCATATATTTTGGTATCTGTTTTATTAAGAATACCGGTCAGGGGATCATAGGCTCCCGATTCATAGGTGGAGGCGGTGAGGGAGTTATATGCCTTGAGGTTGATCCATATTCGCCGGCCTTCGGGATATCCGGATGGAAGTTTATGACCCGTTTCATTGGTGACTTTAACGGTTACGGTTTTTGCCGGTTGATCCACGGTTAATTCGACAGTAGCCGCCTGCTGAAGCATGCTTCTTGCGCGGTCAATCCCTGCAGCAAGCGCTGCTGCATCAACATCACCCGGGAATAGAGATTCGAGGAGGGTAGGGATAAAAGTATTTCCTCCGGTCATATCATGTAATGGCAAATCATCCCTGACTGGTGCATAACTTTTGTTGCACCCTTTACCCGTTACATCGCGCATATGGCAATCCTGGCAGGTTGAGACAAAAACTTTATTTCCACCAAAGGTAGTTCCTGTAACGCCCCCTGGAGTGTTGTATTCACTCATTAACCATTCGCTATAAGTTCTTTCAATGGGGAACATAGAGTAAGGACTGAAATCAGCTGCCGGGGTGTCAAATGCATTGGGTGTATAACCAATAATGTTACCGTTAATGTCCTTTACAACTTCATAAACAGGATTGCTAACATCATGACAGGTCCCGCAAATTTGCGATTCGGAATGATAGGGTGAGTAGGGTGTTTCATGATTAGCCTGAGGATCATAGAAGGGTCCACGTCTGTTATCGAGGTCATCGCAAATATACATTCCATTGGCACTTGAATCTGGAATATTGGGCAAGACTGTCAGGTAATTTTGATCCAGGGTATAAGTAGAACTGTTATTTCCCGGGCCGGTATTGTAAAGGTTATTGTTCGGGTAGGGATTGGCACCGGGTTGAGATGGCGCAATCATGCGGTGACAAAAATGGCATTGAACACTTTCCATATCGGTGGCGATGAGGGCTGAGCCATCCGTGGGTTCTGATCTTCCTTCCAGCCACCCCACTGGAGTATGGCAGCGTATACAAAGGTCGCCGACTTCCGGAGCATCCTGGTTGGCAATCGTCAGGCAGGCCAGGTAGAGGGGATCGCGCTGGGCATGGGCCATCATGCTTCCCCGCCAGTTAAAGGCGGGCTCAGCATTGATATCATAACCGCCATGGCAGTTATCGCAGGTGCTCGGATCTGCAAATGTGCCGGATTCCAATGGTTGAGACCCAGGCAGAAAAAAGTCATTGATGGTGGTGGGGACAAAACCTTTTTGAGGTGGCTTTAAAGAAACCATTATGATAACAAAAAGTCCTGAAAAGGTAAAAAGTAAAAGATTTTTCTTTATTGTTTTCATGTTAAGTTGACTAATTGAATTTACCGCTTGGCCTTTTAATTTTAATGAATAAAAATTAAAACACTCATTACATGGTGATTTTCCGCCCCGGTTTACCGGGGCGGAAAATTTTTCCTAATTGATTAAGGTGATTTTTTTACTGATGCGCTGTCCGTTAAATTCCACACAAACGATATAAACCCCCTGATCTAACCCTCTTGCATTTAACGTAAAGCTTGACTCTCCTTTATCTACAAAACCATTATAAACTTCTTTTACTTTAGAGCCATTCAATGAAAAAACTAAAATATTGATATTGGAAGATTGGGATAAGGTCACAGTAAGAGAAGTATTGTTTTGAAATGGATTAGGACCAATCAACAACTGCGTTTTCAATAATTCTGGTGTGCTTCCAGAAATAGCAGCTGATTTTGGTAAGTTATAACCATCTGAAAGTGTTTTCATAAATGCAACGATGGCATCTTCTTCTTCATCCGTTAGTCCAAGATCTCCAAGTTCATCATCATTCACATTTGCTGATACTTCAGGCGGTGGCCACATGCCAACATCACGGGTATTGTAAAAATGAACGACCTCTTTTAAGGTTTTGAAAACGCCATTGTGCATATACGCTTTGGTAAAATTATTACCTGGCTTTTTGTCCACATTTCGAAGGGTGGGTACTTTATGTTTGCCCATATTTTCTCCCGCCATGGCCTGCCATGCAGGATCAGGATGATTGGCAAGAAAACCTCCTAATCCATAATCAATCCAGTCTGCACCTATCGGATTAATAGGTGAACCATTTGACAGATAAACTTTATTCATATTATAGAATGGATTATCAGGATTTTTGGGCGTGCCCAGATTATCAAAGGTAAAATCCGTAAACAAAGGTGGCGTGCCATCAGGACCGGGTTCACTGATGTGGCATAATGCACATTTCCCTTTTTCTTCATCATTGAACAAATCCAAGCCCCATTCTTCCTCTTCTGTTAAATCAACCAATCCCTGAAGATAGTAATCAAATTTTGAGGAAAACTGGTTGACCTCTGATGAATTTTCATATTCTGCAATGGCGAGACCAACACGATCATAATTTAATTCAATTTCAGTATTTGTTGTAAAGGAGAGCGGCTCTCCCCAAACTAATTCCCACATCCACACATAGGTAGAGGAAGCAATTTGTTCAAGCACTGCTTGTTTGCTGGCATTATTTTGTTCTACGGGATTGAGAAATGGACCCAATGCCTGGTCTGCTGCCGGGTTTCCAAGATGCTCTCCTGTGGCCCTTCCATCCCAAAAATTGCCGCCCACAAACAAACCTTCTGCATCATCGTAGTAAAATACTGGACTGAGGGTGGCATAGGCTGCGCTGGGTGGTTTACGGTTTCCAAATCGTTGGGGTACGGCTCCTCTATATACCGAACCCTTTTTATTGATCCCCGGGACCGGACCCGTAAAACCTACTTCTGGAGCATGACAATCTGCACAGGACATGTTATCCGGATCAGCTATTTTGTCGAAGAATAAAGCCTTGCCCAGCTCCTCCATCAAGGTTAATTCCCCTGTGGCGGTGGGTGATTGTGCTTGTATGGGTTTGAAGCTAATGGTTAGCAAAACAAGGGTCGAAAAAATTAAAGTAATGGTTGGTTTCATAATTAATCCTCCTTAAAAGATATGTTTCTGTATAAGATATTAGTGTTAACTTTCAACGCGTATTGGGGTAATTAAATATTGAAAAAGACCTCCTTTCATTAATCTTTTAGTTAATATGAATTTCAGTTCACTGATACATGAATTAGATTTTGTTGAAATCTTACATGATTTGGATCAAAAAATGCTTAGTTATTATGATTAAAGATAAAATAAAAAAGCATCGAAGTCAATTTAGCCTCAAAATTTAGATTGATTCTAAAAAAGATAGATAGTAATATATATAGATATTTTTAATGTAAATATTATCACATGCTTAACACGTCCATATCAACGAATTCTTGCATCCATTTTTAATTGTAGGTTTCCTAATCGGTTTGTCCAAAAAAAACCCCGGTTATGGCACCGGGGTTTTTCAAAAATAGTCATTCTATTTGGGAACCTGGCTTACATAACCAGTACCTGATTTGGACGGCACCTGTCCGCCGCCACCCAGGTTGGGTTTCCAATAGTTGGTTTCATCCGTATTTTGCGTAAGGCCCGTCATTTCAAAATCGCCACCCATATACCCGGAATTACCAAGGTCAATTTTCCAAACGGCTGTTTCATCGGTGTTTTGTATGAGGCCGTTTCCATTTCCATCGGCTGCGACCATACCCCAAATACCCGGTTCCATTTCCTTGTGACCGTTACTGCCACCATATGCCTGACTGGCTCCCGTTGAAAAGTCGTAGGTGTATATGCCACCAGTCTGTGTTAATCCGGTGGATGACATAACACCCAGGTGATTTCGATGGAATACAACAGCATATAAGTTGTTTGTAAAAATCACATCAAAATTAAGGGTACTGAATCCATCCAGGTCCACAATGCTTCCGTCATCCAGTAGAAATGCAGCTTTGGTGCCAATGGTCGTGGCTGATGTTGCGTTGGCCGGTGTGGTTGCATCCCGCAATTCAACGATAACCCAGTCGACTACATTCGGTGGTATAGAAGAAACAGTCCCCGGTCCGGTATAATACCAGGGGATATCACCCGGATCGGTCATGTCATAATATGGCATGGATGGAGCATAGGGATGCGATAGGGGAAGGTATCCATTGGTATTGAGGTTTGTACTCATGATACCACCGGTTTGGTAAGGTCCTTCAAGGTAAACGGTCAGATCGAGCCGCAGTATTTCATCACCCCAGAAAACTTTGTTATAGGGATCAAATTCAAAATCAGAACCGGCAAAGTCGCCTGTGGCATCATTGAAATAAACATTACCAGTCATAACATTTTTGAAAACATTGTAAGCACCTCCCCAGGTATTGGTTGGGAATACAGCATTATTAACACTAAAGGTTTGATCGCTATAAATGGACATCATATTACCTCCCGGTATTCCATTTTGGAAAGTACAGTTATTGAAGGAATATACTGGATTCACCATGGAGCCAGAACGCAGGTATACCCCTGCGTTTGACGTATATTCAAAAATCGTATTCTCAGCACTGATGTATCCGCCATCTTCAATCCACAGATCATAGTAGCCCGTTGAGATATTTGTAATCAGGGCATCATTGGCTGGGGTAGCTACTGTTAGCAGCCAGCCTCCATTGTTTACATGGAGCTGTGAACCACCATCGAAGGCCAACGTGGCGTTATCTTCGAGCAGCAGAATGCCATCGGTATTGATATTGGCGTCGCCATAAACATTCATAATATAGCCGTTTATATCCATGGTTCCCTCATCAATGATGAGGTTACCTTCAACATTAAGGTCATTGTTTAGCAGATAGGCAGTGTTGGATTTTGAACCCGTTTGTGATTTGCCATCCCTGTCAGTAAACGTATAGGTTGTTTTAAGTCCGCCCGATTTATTGATCCTGAGATCATTGAAAGAGGATCCTGCCGCTACATCAATTTGGCTATCTGTTCCTCCGTAAAATTCAACAATGCCTGCAGGATTAAAGTCTGTTCGATAGCAGGCAAACCACCCTGAAGTTTTCAATGTGCCACCAGAAAGGTTATAAGTCAGGGCTGCATTATTCCAAATCGTAATACCATAACCATCAAAATCCAGTATACCTCCGCCAGTAATCGTAAGGTTAAGCGGATCACCCAAACACCAGTAACTTTCATCCTGACCACCGGTTACTTTCATCATCCCTCCATATACATAAATTTCTGATCCAAAAACATCAACATAAGAGCTGAGATCCTGATTTAAATAAATTTCACCATCTGTAAGTGCATACCAACCACCGTATAAGCCTGATTGTGCCAGGTCATTGGCAGTAAAAGAACCCTGGGAGACACTCACGTTTCCTGAAATCCAGTTATAGCTGTTACAAACTACATCATCTTCGGCGCTGTTAACCCTGATGGCCTCAAAGGTATTATTTTCAAGTATGTTAAATGTTTCATCCGATTTAATATATTGCATTTCCGGACCCGGTCCGTTAAAGACTACTTTTCCGGTACTTTCAAGAAATGCTGCCGTGCCCGCCTGGTTGTACCAATCGCCCCCGACATACATATCCCTGGTATTGGTATTTAAACCACCACTCAGAATGGAAAAATCATTCTTAACATTCAGGTTATAACCCGTGTAGATCATGATGGTATTGGTCCGATTGATAGTAAGATCATGAAAATAATTGTTGGCATGAACTTGAATGTACTGTCCAGTTCCTCCATTGCCTATCAATTCCACGACGCCTCCAGTGGGTTGGAAATTGCCATCAATTGTTGCCCAGAATGTTCCTCCACTGCGGATAATACCCCCATTGATTGCACAAACAGCATTTAACTGTAAGTGATTATTGGATATCTCGAATATTCCATCATCCAGGTTCAAATGACCAACGACTGAAACCAATGATGTTGTTGGTTCATCACAGATAAAGGTGCCTCCACCTAAAATGCTGGTCGTTCCTGTTGTACTCTGAGTGAAGTGACCATGAACGTAAGCTTCACCGGCGAACCAGTCTGTATTTTCACCGGAACTTTTTTGCAGTGATTCGCTATTGCCAGCTAGTGGTGTTTTGCCGAGAGATTCATCTTCTGTGCCACTTCCGGATGTTTTGGTGGTTTCATCGTAGTCAACCAACAGTGTGCCATTATTGGTAAGTGTACCACCTACCTCGAGAAAGCCGGGTCCAAGAATGGATCCCAATTCTACGGTTGCGCCACTTGCGATAACCATGTTTCCATTTACATATAAATCATATTCCTGTAAGTGGAAATAGTTATCTGTATTAACATTGAGATCGCCGGTAATTACGACTGGGAAGGTTGTGGTATAAGAAATAAAACAAGTCCCTGACGAAGGTGGCATGGCTACATTCATACTTCCGATTTCAGCAACGGAGGAATAGTTGCGGATTGCTGTTGTTCCTGTTCCAATCAGGTTTAAAGTATTTCCAGGCCCTATCTGAACATTTGAACCATCATTAAAGACCATCCTGTAATCAAGATTGATTGTCCCTGCTGACATTTGCTCAGTAGCACCCGAATTCCAATAAATTTCATTGCCTCCGTTAATTACGTCTGCAACATTATCCATGATCAGGTTGCCTGATACATTTATATCCCCTGCTACATCTAATTGATTTCCGTTAATTCTTAAGGAACCTGAATTGATATTCAAACCTCCTGTAACAACTATGTCTGTGCTGAGAGAAGCGAAATTGTCATCACTGTTGTAGTTGATTGTGGGATCTTTTCTTTCATCATTCGGGATGATGATTGATTTTTGTCCAGCACCATTACTTTTACTAGATTTGTCAATGATTAGATCATATACCGTACAGCCGTTCAATTGCAATATATTTGCCACATTGGTGCCGTATAATTCAATTGTGCCGGAGGTGGGTGTAAAATCTGACCTGCTACCTGTGAATCCACCATTCATCCTTATTGTACCCCCTGTAATATTTGTCGTTAAATTGTAACTGTTAAAAAGAACCAGACCGCAACTTGTCAAATCAATTACTCCACCTGACATTTCAACAAGCGCATCGCCCATGTATGGCCAATAACTTAGTGATCCGGTAATATTGATGGTGCCGCCATAATTATGCAGTTCACCCTGAAGGTCAACATAAGTATCGGGTGCAGGATTTATCAGGTTAATTGTGCCACCTGGATTCACATAAAAAGCCCCTGTAACCCTGTTATCCAACAAATCATTTGCTGTAAAAGTACCTGTATTTACATCCACTGCTCCTGCTGTCCAGTCGTATTGATCACAAATAACAGTTCCTGTATTTACCCGGAATGCTCCTCCGGATGCTTTATCGATTTCAAGCAAACCAAAGCTTTCGGTAGAACAATACTGGTGATAATTCCCACCATTGATGATCACATGAGTACCGGTTTCTGAAAATCCTGCATCTCCCACAGTATTAGTCCAGTCACCACCAACCGAAACAATATTAACACCGGGGCTGAAATATCCCTCATTGATAGTAAGGTTTCCGGCAACATTAATAGCACCACCTGATACAGTTGCTCCAGTTGAAGAACTAAAAACAACATTGTTGAACAGTCCTGAACCTGAACTATAATTGTTGATGGTTTGAGTAGCACCGTCAAATACGGCTGAACCTGTATTACTATTCAATGTAAAGTCAAATGTGCCATAATAGTTAAATGCGCCGTTCATGACCACATTATGATTGGAGAGGCTATTGAATGCAGCATTGGGACCAATGAATGTTAATCCGTTAACAATAAGGTCTTCTGTACAAAGGTTGCTCATCTGTGCAGCTGCACTTCCTGTCTTGTAAATTCTCAGGTTGTAAAAATGGCTTGTACTACTGTAACATCGTAACCAGCTCAAAGAGGAACCTTCGAAATCAACAAAGCCAGTAGAGGGTGTAAAATTTGAACCACTTTCAAAGTTCCAGCTTCCGTATGCATTTATAAAAGTGTTATATGCAGTAGCATCAAAAGTAGAACCCGAATTCCAAATGGTATTTCCGTAAACGGTTATATAACCTCCATCCTCGATCATGGTGATTTCGCCATTTACGGTGAGATTGCTGTTAACAACCAGCCCCATATTCCGAACTTCAATGGAAGCACCCGCAGCAATCGTTAGGTCTTCACAATTTTCATACGTATATGCTGGATAATCATCAACATAAACCGGTTGAAATCCTGTATTGGGAATGGAAACATCTTCAGTCGCAAGTGGGATATGACCATTTGACCAGTTTGCAGCCTGGTGCCAGTAATGATTAAAGGTTCCAACCCAGGTATTGGGGCCAGTTACATTAATAGTATAGTCTTCTACTTCGCCAAAGGAAGTAATTCCGCAAGGTACTGGTGTGGCACTGTAGCTTAACCTTACCCGCATTCTGCAGCTGCCATTTGCAGTACCTGCAGGAGGATCAATGGTAAATTCATATGGAGGGGAGGCGTCAGTGCCAATAAATTCATTTGCATCTTCAAAATCCTCATCCTTGTTCCAGTCCACCCAAACACTAACATCATCTCCAGAATAATAGTTCCCGACACTAACTGTCATTGGGGCCGAAGAAGTATTGAGAATATTGGTAGATAGATCAGTATAGTCACTATAGCGACTACAGGTCGAAGAGTTATTAATTGAACCAATATTGACGTTGGAGATATATTCATATGAGCTACTTCCTTCATTACAATTGCCTAAAGCATAACAGTAATCGTCAAGGGTAAATGCTGCCACCTGGGTTGTCCAATCAGCCCAGCCTCCATAATTATCCGCATACTCTGAGATGTACCAAAATGAATGGTCGTTTAAAGGATCAACACTCATCATGCTGTAATCTCCCCATCTTCTGGAATCTGTCTGAGAATAACTTCCAGAATAAATATTACTCTCAGTAAAAGTCATTGTGTTTAGCGGATCTTCCGCCAGTCTTCCGGTAAACCTGATTGATGGATATGTTGTTGTACTTGAAACAGAGTAACCAAGGGCAATATCACCTTGAGCATTCATTGCAATACTGCCCATCCAGCGGTTATCACCATCAGGGCTGTAGGTTCCCTGCTGCCTGATATACCAGCTTCCGGTTGTTTTTCGGAGTTCATACCACCTAACGCCTGCCTGATTGGCACCATTTACGTCAACCGAATGATTACAAACCAGACTGTAGTGCGATCCGAAATTTCTGAATTGCGGCCGAAACATTAAAACCCATGGAATACAATCAAGAACCTGGGATGTCCCCGGTTGTGTTATTTCTCCCACACCAAATGCATTAAACGTAGCGTCAAACGCAGAAGTGGCAATAGCAGTCGGTCCAGTCCAGGTAGAATTCGTAGGAGTAGTCCAGTCTACGTGAAATTCCCAGACCAAAAGTCGGTCATAAGAATAGGCTGCCCAGGCATCATCACCAATTCCCCAAAAATAGTTAGGGGTACCATAAGGAGGAAAGGCGCCGTCACAGTCGGAGGGTAATACACAATTAAAAGTCGTATTGTTTGGAACCGGTTTACCGGGATTGTCAAAGGAAACCATATCAGCAGTGGTTCCTGCTATCATTGCACTTCGCTCCAATACGAGTACATCGTCTCCGGTTCTGTTGATTCCGAGATAATAACCGTCTGGCCAGATTCCATATTTGGGATAATCCGGTTTCGATGAAAACTCCCAGTAATATCGATTCCATGTTCCCAATGGGCTAGATGTTGTAGAAACAGCAACCAATATGCGATAATAACCACTGATAGTTGTCGTAACAAATACACTGGCAAACCATCTTTCAGCCTGCTCATCCCACAGGACAATCGGATCACTGATGGATTGCCCGCTATATCCGCCCCATCCGTCCCAAATGGTTGTATTACCAGCTGGACCATAAACGGACGATCCGCTTCTGTTGAAAATTTGAAAAACGTTGTTTACCATAGCAAAATAATAATCCGGACTAATATCTCCATCGGAATCAGGAGGTGCAACACCACTTGAATTATCAGAATTTTGCAGGGCCTGAAAATTGCGGTATGGATTTACAGTTCCTTTTGATCCATTTTCTTTTTGCCAGGCTGGGTCTTCTCCAATTGGTAAAGCGCCTGCTTTTGGAGGGGTTATGACATCGGGTAATTCTGAATCCTCTATATCAGTCGCTTTGGGAAGTGATGGATGAGGTACAATATCTTTTAATGGAGGTGAAACATCATGATATGCACATGGTGTTACCGTTGGAGTTGGTCCTGTATATTGAGACCAGGCTGGAATTGAATACAGTACAAATACAAATAATACTGAAATAACAGTGTAAATTTTTTTCATGATGGTTGAATTTAATGAATGAGAGGTCTTTTTTTTGGATATTGATTGCAATATACAAAAATTTTATTTTAATACATATTTAAGTGAAATAAATGTTTTAAATATATACTCATGACACATTGGGATTTTTTATTTCATTACTTTTGAAATGTATATATAGTAAGGGGTAAGAGCGTATGTTCTTATTTTCCACTTTATGAACAAATTGTTAAAATCTTTTTTAACTGGTTGATTGGTAGATGTATGTATAATATATATATGGAATATGCCCTTTCTAGTATAATTTTATGAAGGAGTAAAAATTCTTATTAAAATTATTTTAAGTCCCCCAGCAAAAAACCAAGTGGAATGACCAGCCTCTCATTCCAGTAAATTTCATTGTGTTCATGGCCCTCATAAACATGGGAAATCCATTCTTTTCCGGGTGTGAGATCTTTGTTGAGTAACAGGGCGTCCATTCTTTTCTGATAAGGACCATACCAGCGGTCGAGTGTTTCGGTACCGTGATCGAAGTAGATCTTGAAATTATCCCCAACGGGTATTTTTAAAGCGATATAATCTACCATCGACATAGCGATCAAGCTGTCATCCCTCTGAAGGGTTACCGGCCAGTGGGTTGATAAACACCCGGCACGGCTGAAGACTTCGGAATATTCTACCAGGGCATAAGCAGATATTAAACCACCCATGCTGGAACCCATTATGGCTGTATGTTGACGATCAGGAAGTGTTTGGTAGGTGCTGTCAATAATCGGTTTTAATTCTCTGACAATAAACTGAAGATATGCATCAGAAAGGGGTGGGCCACCATATTCCTTGATGAGCATTTGTTGCAGACTGTCGGGAAGATTGTTAAATGGTTTTTGAGGATTATATTCCCGAAAGCGCTGTTGCGTATTCCAGATGCCTACAACGATCACTTCTGGAATTTTTTTCTCAGCCGATAATTTTTTAATCCACTCATCCACACCCCATTCATTTCCGCCATAGGCAGTGGCCGTGTCAAACAGATTCTGTCCATCGTGCATATAGAGTACCGGATACCGCTTTTCCGGATCAAGATAATAGCCCGGAGGAAGCCAAATGTCAACATTCCGCGCCTGTACATATTCCGAAGGTACATTTTCCATGTGTATGAGGGTATCATGGTCAATCTTTCCGCAAGCTGCAATCATCAATACAAAAAAGATGAAAGGCAACTTATTGATATTTATCCGATTTTTTCTAGAGAACATCATTCGTTTCATTCGGGTAAGATTAATTCTTATAAAATTAACGCTATTTTTGTAAATAGATACAAATAGATGAGATAATTTAAATTCCTATGAAAATCAGATTTACCCTATTGCTTGTTTGTTTAGCACTGATATCCAATTTATCAGCCCAATATAAGATAGAACGGGTGGAGCCCCCTTTTTGGTGGGCCGGAATGAAAAGCACGCAACTTCAGATTTTAGTTTATGGTCCGGCTATTGCCGAATTAACACCATCAATGGATTATCCGGGAATAGAAATGGAAGAGGTGGTCAGGGTGCAGAGTCCCAACTACCTTTTCCTGATTTTAAAAGTTGACCCTGATGTTCAGTCTGGTAGTTTTCCCATTGAGTTTAAAAAAAATGGCAATATGGAAGTATATTATTCCTATACCCTGAGAGAGCGGGAATCCAGTTCTGCGATGCGACAGGGATTCACCAATGCTGATGTGATCTATTTAATCACCCCCGACCGGTTTGCCAATGGGGATCCCGGAAATGACTATATTCATGAATACGGTGATACCCTGGATCGGGCTGACCCACTGGCTCGTCATGGGGGAGATCTTCAGGGTATAATGGATCACCTGGACTATATAAAAGATATGGGGTTTACTTCCATTTGGTTAAACCCGGTGGTAGAAAATAAAATGCCTCGCACCTCTTATCATGGGTATGCAACTACCGATTTTTACAAGGTCGATCCCCGGTTCGGGACCAACGAAGATTACGAAACCCTTGGAGAAACCTGCCAGAAAACGGGGATCAAACTCATCATGGATATGATTATGAATCATTGTGGCTCAGAACACTGGTGGATGAAAGATCTGCCATCCGAGGACTGGATTAATTTTGGTGGCGAATTCGTGGTGACCAATCATCGTCGGACGACCATTCAGGATCCCTATGCCCCTCCTTCGGAGAAACAATTGTTTTCGGACGGATGGTTCGTTGCCACGATGCCCGACATGAACCAACGAAATCCGCTACTCGCCCGTTATCTCATTCAGAATTCAATTTGGTGGGTAGAATACGCACACCTGCAGGGGATCCGGCATGATACGCACCCATACCCTGATAAGGACTTTATGGCCGATTGGTCATGTGCCTTGCTGAAGGAATATCCCAATTTCAATATAGTGGGGGAGGAGTGGAGCCCCAATCCGGCCCTCATCGCTTACTGGCAAAAGGGCAAAACCAATCCGGATGGATACACTTCATGCATGCCATCCATGTTCGATTTTCCCACACAAATGACCCTGGTTGAAGGCCTGAAAGAAGATGAAAGCTGGAATTCAGGGTTTATTAAAATGTATGAAAGCCTCGCCAATGATTTTTTATATGCGGATCCCTATAACCTGGTCATCTTTCCGGACAACCATGATATGAGCCGGATTTATACACAACTTGAAGAAGATTTTGATCTTTTTAAGATGGGCATGGCATACATCCTTACTATGCGAGGCATCCCCCAAATATATTACGGCACCGAAATTTTGATGGGCAATCCAGGCACTGAAGAGCATGGGGTGATCAGGAGTGATTTTCCGGGCGGCTGGAAGGGAGATCAAATCAACGCCTTTGAGCAAAGTGGTCTTTCGGATCAACAAAATGAAGCCCAAAGTTTTGTGAAAAATTTGCTTTTATGGCGACAAAACATGGACTGCTTGCATACCGGTGATCTTATCCATTATTCACCAAAGGAAGGTGTTTATGTTTATTTCAGGTTCAATGACCAACAAATGGTGATGGTGATCATGAATAAAAATGAAACCATGTCGGAACTTGATACGGATCGTTTTAAAGAGACCATTGATGGTAAAACCATCGCCCGTGATGTGATCAGTCGTAAAACATACCCATTGGATAAACTGAATGTTCCGGCCAGATCGGTTCTTGTACTGGAATTAAATTAATAATCCCTTTTAGAAAGGACTGTATATGATTAAAAAAAAATTGCTGATCGACACTGTTTGGTTTATGGTGTTGATTGGAGCGGCTTTTTCATGCAAACCGGAAGAGCGACCCTCCCGTCCGAATATAATTTTTATCATGGCCGACGACCATGCTTACCAGGCCATCAGTGCCTATGGCTCTGAATTGATCCGAACGCCCAATATCGATCGGTTGGCAGAGGAAGGTATTCGTTTCGACCGGGCTTTTGTTACCAATGCTATTTGCGCTCCCAGCCGGGCCACCATTCTGACCGGACAGTTTAGCCACATCAATGGTTTAAGGAATAACCTGGCAGTTTTCGACAGCACCCTTCAAACGTTTCCCAAGCTACTCCAGCAAGCCGGTTATGAGACTGCTGTGATCGGCAAATGGCACTTGAAATCAGAACCCTCCGGTTTTGACCACTGGAAAGTCTTGCGTGACCAGGGCGATTATTATCAACCCGAATTCAGGACACCTGATGGTCCCATCGTTGAAAAGGGGTATGTCACAGATATCATCACAAGCATGGCCATCAACTGGATCAAAGATCGACCGGAACCTTCCAAACCGTTCATGCTCCTGTGTCAGCATAAAGCGCCGCACCGGGAGTGGTTGCCTTCACAGGACCACCTTGGCGACTTCATGACCTGGGACCTGCCGGAACCGGCAACGCTATATGACGACTATGCCAACCGCGGTTCAGCAGCCAGCGAAGCCGAAATGCGTATCCTCGACCATATGGGTTATTCCAACGACAACAAGATCAAACCCGATTCAGTGGATAAACTCGGTATCGAAGAGTTTTATGGATGGTACAAACCGGTCTATGATAAGAATTATAACCAGATGACCGATGCCGAAAAGCAGAATTGGGATTCTGTTTACAATCCGATCATAGCGGATTTTATGAAAGATTCGCTCAAGGGAAATGCACTATTGCAATGGCGATACCAGCGATACATGCAGGATTATCTTGGTACGATCAAGTCGGTGGATGAAAGTGTGGGCGATATCCTGGATTTCCTCGAGCAAAGCGGACTTGATGAAAATACGGTAGTCGTTTATACGAGTGATCAGGGATTTTACCTGGGTGAGCACGGCTGGTTCGATAAACGGTTTATGTATGAAGAGTCGTTCCGGACACCCTTGCTCATCCGCTGGCCGGCATGGATCGATGGTGGACATGTTGATCACCACCTGGTGCAGAACCTCGATTTTGCACAGACTTTCCTCGATCTTGCAGGTGTTCCGTCTCCTGCTGATATGCAGGGCCAAAGTCTGGTTCCGTTATTTAAAGGGGAAGATGTCAAATTTCGTGATGCTGTCTATTATCATTATTATGAATATCCAGGCATACACGCTGTAAAACGGCATTATGGGGTTCGCACCGATCGGTACAAGCTGATCCATTTTTATTATGATATTGATGAATGGGAGTTGTATGATCTACAGGAGGATCCTAAAGAATTGTACAATCGGTTTGATGATCCGGATTTTTTTGACATAAAAAATGATTTGATGGCATTGCTTGATAGTTTAAGACATAATTATGGTGATTCAGATTCCCTGGATATGCAATTTCTTGAGTATGATTTAAATGGGATGAATCAAAAATGATTTATTTAATGATAGTCTGGAAAGGATAAACCGAAACGGTTAAAAGTTGTATCATGCCTTAATGTGTAAAATGCAATCATTTCCTGTTTTTGGTACATAAAAAAACCCCTGCAGTGTTCAACTACAGGGGTAAATCATTTGCTAGTGTTCAAAATTACTTTTTAAGAAATTTAGTAGATTGAACTCCTTTTTCAGTATACACTGTAATCAGGTATACACCTTCGGTTAATTCGGAGGTGTTGATTGTTACTTTCTCATTTTGGATATTATCAAGTGAAATCACTTTTTCACCAATTACATTATACACTTCAATCATATTGGCAGCATCCAGCTTATCAATGGTAAGTTGGTTGCCGGCAGGATTGGGGTACATGTTGAATGTAATGGGTTGATATTCGAAGATCGCTTCAGGTGAGCCCCAAACATCAAATACTTCTACCATATTGGTATCAACAGCAACCATTCTATTGTCACCACCTTCCCATTCGCCGTTGTCCCAACTTGGTTCTTCATTGATTACACGGAAATATTTGTATTGGTGTTCGCCAATATAAAGGGGCAATGTGATGGTGTACATCATGGCTTTACCTTCTACCGGTTCCAATTTGTAATCTTCAACGGTTCCGGGTTGATTCCAATCACTCAGCAATTCACCAGCAATGTAAACGTCATCTGTAGCAGGATCGAACGGATCGGCATTTTCCATATCTACATTAAAAGTAAAATCAACCGGCTTGTCGCCCCATACCTGATCCAACGTTACTTCACCCATGATGATGTGGTGGCGGTTTTCTGTTCCGTCCCATTCACCATGATCCCAACTTGATTCTCCTTTTGGTACAAAGAAATATTTCCATTGCCAGCGGCCATCTTCGATAAAGAAGGTCCCTGTATAATTGATGCCATCTTCCGATGTTAACATGAGCGATGGATCGGTGCCAGGTTGAGGCCAGCCCCATGGATCTCCAGCAACAAAAACATCATGTAATTCAGGATCAAAAACAACCATGCTGTTGTAGCCAATTGCTCCTTCCATATTCAGGTTGAGCGTGACATTGCCTTCCATGCTAGCCTGGTCACTTTTCATAATCTCATCGAAGTAAATTACGATGTCTTCAGTCAGGGTAAGCGGATCTTCAAAATCGGGGAGGAGAACAATTCGGGTAAATTCTTCGCCCGCAAACGAGCTAAAATCGAATACCAGGTTTTCCCAACCATTCTCCATTGATTGTGCTTCCATTGGAGTTACATCCCCTGTATTCCCGCCGGTACCAGGATTTTCCAATTTAAATACGACTGGGCTAATTCTTGGTTTCCAAACCATAACATGAATATACGGGGTGACAGCAGGGTCGATTGGTTCATCTGTGTCAGCAAATACACCGGCCCATGGATCACCATCAAAACCGCGGGTCATTTTTGCAACTCTGTTGGTAAGATTACCTTCAGGATCGGGATTGGCTACAACCTCAAGTGCACCGTTGGTTCCTGCTGAAAACAAAGTCATCGGGATGGGTTCAAAATCTTCCAAAATCATAACAGGTTCGCTACCGGGGGTAGGATCATCGTTTACATACATCTGATCGAAATACAATGTAATGTCTTCGGTAAGTGTCAAAGGATTTTCAAAATCCGGGATTAATACGATACGGGTATAATCACCTGGAACGACGCTCATATCGAATACAAATTCTTCCCATTCATCTGTTAACATTTGCGTAGTCATCGGATTAACATCACCAGTTGTTGTTCCAGCATCCGGATTTTCGTATTTGAAAACAATGGGGCTGATGCGTGGTTTCCATAACATAAGATGCACATACTGGTTGGTTCCAACATCAACTGTAATGGCTTCATCGATGTCAGCATACCAGCCTGCCCATGGGTCTCCATCAAAACCACGATCCATTTGACCAACATACATGGTTTCGTTTACATTCATGTCAGGGTTGGCTATAACAGAAAGCCCACCATTCGTTCCTCCTGAAAACAGGTTCATTTGGATGGGTTCAAAGTTCTCAATTACCTGAGCGTTAAGCGCAGTAATTGAGCAAGAAAATAAAACTGCAATAAAAAGTACTAGTTTTTTCATAATAATAATTGTTTATTTAAGAATCATTTGTTTGAGAATTGTTGTCAATTGACTAGCAAAGTTAATAATTTAATGGAAATGACTTTAATTATTTTTCAAAAATTAAAACTAATATCGTTATCCATTCATTTCTTTAAATTCTGCACGTTTTTTTTAACCTATACCTGTTAATTAAAAACGAATCTAAAGTAGGTGTTTCCACCGCAGATTAACATTAAATTAATATTAAGATTATTTAAAATTAACTATTTTTACCCTGTTTTATCGAAAAACGATGATATGTAAATACAACGAATGTTATACTCACAAAAATTGAATAATTTAATTAAATGTATTATGGTAAAACGTTTATCCTCTAAGATGTTGCTACTCCTGTCATTTATCCTTCTGGGATACATGTCGGGGTATGCACAAAGCGGCCCGGTAACCGGAACGGTTACTGATGCCACAGAAGGTGAGCCGTTGCCGGGGGTTACTGTGCTTGTGAAAGGAACGACCACCGGAACAGCTACAGACATAGATGGTAAGTACACCCTTTCGGTTGATCCGAATACCACCCTTCTATTTTCCTATGTTGGGTTTGAACCGCAGGAAATTGTTGTTCAACCTAACACGACGGTAAATGTAGTACTCAGTATGAGTGCTGAGTTTATCGATGAGTTCGTGGTCATCGGTTATGGTGTTCAAAAGAAAGATGATGCTACCGGCTCTGTGATCGCTGTTGATTCAAAGGAATTTAACAGGGGATCCATTACATCACCCACTGAACTTGTCAGTGGTAAAATTGCCGGCGTTCAAATCACCAGCGGGGGTGGTGCTCCAGGAGAAGGAGCGACCATTCGTATCCGGGGTGGTTCATCTTTATCTGCTTCAAATGATCCATTGATCGTTATTGACGGTGTTCCTGTGGATGATGAAGGTATCAGTGGAATGCGTAATCCATTGAACACGATCAATCCCAACGATATTGAGACCTTTACGGTACTGAAGGATGCATCTGCCACAGCTATTTATGGTTCAAGGGCATCCAATGGTGTGATCCTCATCACGACAAAACAAGGGCAAAAGAAAAGTGGTAGTGGAAAAGGATTGCCGATCAAATTTGAATACAATGGAAATGTTTCGTTGAATACAGTGCCTAAAACCATTGATGTTTATGATGGAGAGGCTTTTCAGTCATTGATCCAGGAGTTTTACCCAGGCCAGGTAGACAGGCTTGGTTATATGGAAGGTGAAACAAAAATGTATGCCAACACCGACTGGCAGAAAGAAATTTATGAAAACTCTTTTGGAATGGATCATTATCTGAGTGCATCGGGTGGAACCGGTGAACTCGGCCCAATTGACAACTTACCCTACAGGGTTTCGGTTGGTTACACGGATCAGGATGGTATCCTGAAAACCGATAATCTTCAGCGTACAACACTGGGTGCTAAACTCAATCCTACAATGTTTGATGAGCACTTGCAAATTAATTTGAATGCAAAGTACATGAAGGTTAAAAACTTCTTTGCCAACCGTGATGCCATTGGAGCAGCACTGCAATATGATCCAACAAAACCCATTAACGGTTCCAATTCTGTTTATCAGGAACGGTATGGCGGTTACTGGGCATGGTTGCAAAACGATGGGATCAACCCGGTTGAACAGGGAGCAGGAAACCCGGTTGCCTTGTTGAATCAACGTGAAGATAAATCAGATGTAAATCGATTCATCGGTAATGCACAGTTAGATTATAAATTTCACTTCCTTCCCGAGTTGAGAGCCAATTTAAACCTCGGTTACGACCGGTCGAAAAGTGAAGGAACTGTTTTTGTTGACACGACTGCCGCATTTGCTTACAATTCACAAAATGGGGGTGGTGTAAACAATTATTACACCCAGGAGAAGAAAAATGAATTACTTGATTTCTACCTGAATTACGCCAAAAATGTGGAAAGTATCAATAGTAATTTCGATGTAATGTTAGGTCATTCATGGCAACATTTTTATTACAGCAATTATTCGGTTAATTCCAATGTAGTGATGACCCCTGACCTTACCGATACCATTGATGACCCTACTGAATATTACCTTATTTCATTCTTTGGAAGATTTAACTATACATATAATAATAAGTACCTGTTAACTTTCACCCTCCGGAATGATAATACTTCAAGGTTCTCTCCCGATACCCGTTCCGGATGGTTCCCATCTGTGGCGCTTGGCTGGAAAATCAAATCCGAACCCTGGATGGCAAACGCCAAAGCCATCTCTCAGCTGAAATTGCGTCTTGGATGGGGTATTACCGGTCAACAGAACATTACAAACAACGATTATCCCTATCTTGCCCGTTACACGCTCAGTAACCAGTTTGCCCAATATCAAATGGGGAATCAGTTTTACTATACCTTGCGTCCCGAAGGATACGATGAAAACATTAAATGGGAGGAAACAACTACCTACAACTTTGCCCTCGATTATGGTTTTGCAAAAGACCGGATCTATGGATCGATCGATGTTTATTACAGGCAAACCAAGGATTTGATCAACTTCATTCCCATTCCTGCAGGAACCAATCTTTCAAACTTTATCCTGACCAACGTTGGTGACCTTGAAAACAGGGGTGTGGAATTCAGCATTATCGGAAGGCCAGTTTCAACCGACGATATGTTCTGGGAAGTTGGGTTGAATGCCACTTATAATAAAAATGAGATCACCAAACTTACAGCTACGGATGATCCTGATTATCTTGGTGATCCCGTAGGCGGTATTTCAGGTGGTGTTGGTAACAATATTCAAATCAACACAGTGGGTTATCCGGCCAATTCATATTTTGTTTACGAGCAGGTGTATGATGCCAGTGGTAAGCCGATTCAGGGAGTGTATGTAGATCGCAATGGCGATGGACAAATTACCAATGAGGATCTCTACCATTACAAAGATCCTGCTGCGGATGTCTATTTGGGGATATCTTCAAGGTTTAATTATAAGGATTGGGATTTCAGCTTTAGCGGACGGGCGAATTTTGGTAACTACGTCTACAACAACATCAATTCTGAGAATGCCGTGTATGAAAGGCTCTATCGTCCTGAAGGACCTTATCTGAGCAACATTGTAACTGCCGTCACGGAAACCCAGTTTGCCAATCCTCAATACTTATCCGATTATTATATTCAGGATGGATCGTTCTTCCGCATGGATAACATCAGCCTTGGATATACCTTTGCTAATTTATTAAATGATAATGTTACGTTGAGGTTGTCAGCAACTGTTAACAATGCGTTTATCATTACACAGTATGAAGGGATTGATCCGGAGATCAGCGGAGGAATTGACAACAGGATTTATCCGCGACCCAGAGTTTATGTTTTCGGTGTAAACCTCCAGTTCTAACCATTTATAATTGAATAGTATGAAAAATATATTAAAAATAACAACTGTACTTGCAGGATTGCTTTTAATGCTGAACTCCTGCATGAAGGATCTGGATACAATACCGTTGGATAAAGATGTGACCACTGCGGCCACGGTATATGATGATCCTGCTGCATACAAACAAGTTCTTGCCAAACTCTATGCGGGCCTTGCCGTTTCCGGTCAACAAGGACCTGCCGGCAATGGCGATATCAGTGGTATCGATGAAGGTTTCGGTCAGTACCTCCGTGGATTGTGGTACATGCAGGAACTTACCACCGATGAGGCTGTAATTGCCTGGAACGACCAAACCATAAAAGATCTGCACTGGCAAACCTGGGGCACCAGTGATGTTTTCATTTCTGCCTTCTATTACAGGGTTTTCTACCAGATCTCAATTTGTAATGAATATATCCGCGAAACTTCGGATGCCAAACTTGACGAGCGTGGCGTGAGTGGTTCACTCAGGACCGATGTTGAGCATTTTCGTGCCGAAGCCCGGTTCCTGAGAGCACTCAGTTACTGGCATGCCCTTGATCATTTTGGAAATGTTCCGTTCGTTACCGAAGAAGATGCTGTTGGTGCCTTCTTCCCCGAGCAGATTTCCAGGGCTGATTTGTTCAGCTACATCGAGAGTGAGTTAAAGGCGATTGAACCCCTGATGGTGGAAGCCCGTGCCAATGAATATGGTCGTGCCGACAAAGGCGCAGTTTGGACGTTGCTCGCAAAACTTTACCTGAATGCTGAAGTATATGCCGGTGTAAATAAATATGCAGATTGTATTTCTTATTGCGAAAAAGTGATCAATGCTGGTTATAGCCTTGTGGATGATTACCAACAACTTTTCCTGGCAGATAATGACATGCTTCCGGAGGTGATTTTTTCAGTTAACTTTGATGGTAACCGTACCCAAACCTATGGTGGGACAAACTTTATCATTCACGCTGCTGTAGGTGGAGATATGGATCCCAATGAATTTGGAGTTGGAGGTGGATGGGGTGGTACCCGTGCAACAAGTGCATTTGTTGATCTTTTCCCCGACGAAACTGGTGAAGCCGATGGACGGGCCATGTTCCATACTGAAGGACAAACCAAGGAAATTGTCGATATCGGCGATTTTACCAATGGGTATGCCATTACCAAATGGAAAAACATCAATTCTGATGGAACCACAGGATCCAATGTTGACTTTCCCGATACTGACTTTCCCATGTTCCGACTGGCTGATGTATACTTGATGTATGCTGAGGCCGTATTAAGAGGAGGAGGAGGTAATACGGGTACAGCCGTCGATTATGTTAATATGATCCGTCAGCGATCCAATGCAGCTACCGTTTCAAGTATCGATCTTGATTTCATTCTGGAAGAACGTGGACGGGAATTGTACTGGGAATGTCACCGCCGTACCGATTTGATCCGCTTTGGTGAATTTACAGGTGGCGACTATATCTGGCCCTGGAAAGGAAATGTACCCGATGGAAAAGTGACAGATGATAAATACAATCTGTTCCCCATCCCTGCTTCCGATATCGGTGCCAATCCTAATCTTACACAAAATACGGGTTACTAATGATTAATTAAAAGGAAAGCAAAATGAAAAAGATAATATTTTTTCTCATAGCGATCATAGGACTCGGATTCATGTTCTCCTGCGAAAAGGTAACGAAAGATCCGGTCCTGGATATGAGCCAGGCCAATCCGCCTGCAATCACAAATCCGGCTAACGGAGCATCCTTCGTATTTACCGAGGATATGGCTGAAGAGATGTTTATGGTTAGTTGGGAACCGGTAGTCTATAACCTGGATAACCTTGCATTGACCAATTACAGCATTATGGCCTATCCTGCTGATAGCGCTGCTTCAACCGCCAAAGAATGGCAAAGTACCACCGAAAGTTCGGTAAGCGTTACCATTGGTTCAATGAATAACTTTTTATTGGGTTTGGGTGTTGCGTCAGGCAATCCGGCGGATGTTAAGTTCTACATCAGATCCTACATCAATTCGGGCACAGATGAAACAGACCTGATGTCGGATATGATCACATTGAATTTTACTACTTACCAAACGGTAGTGGTTCAAAAGAATATATACCTTTTGGGTGAAGCAACTCCCGTAGGTTGGGACAACACATTGGCATTGCCAATGGCCAATATTGGCGGTGGAAAATTTGCCCGTGTTGAAACCCTTGATCCTGGAGTTGGCAGTTTCTTCAAGTTCATTTCAGTATTGGGTTTCTGGGCTCCACAATGGGGAACCGATGAAACGGGTACCGGAGAAGCCGGCCCGCTGGTTTACCGTCCCGATGAAGCTACCCCTGATCCGGCAGCAATCCCTGTTCCGGAAGAAGCAGGAGCATATTACATTATGGCAGATACGGTGAACCTGACTTATGAAACCTTTAAAACTTCGGGTGAACTTTTCCTGGTTGGCAACGCAACAACTGCAGGTTGGGACAATACTTTAGGATTGCCATTCACAGAGGTTGAACCCCATATTTTTGAGATTACAACTGATCTGATTGAGGGTGGTATGAAATTTCTGGAAGTATTGGGTGCGTGGGCTCCTCAATGGGGAACTGACGATACCGCTACAGGAGAGAGTGGACCATTGATCTATCGTCCTTCAGAAAGTGTTCCGGATCCGGCAGAAGTACCTTCGCCAGGTTCAGGTACCTTTACCATCACGGTTGATTTGACAACCCTGACTTATACCATTCAGGCTAAATAAAGCAGGTGGTTCTATGATAAGAAGCCTGTCCTGAAAGGGGCAGGCTTTTTTTAACCGTTCCTTTCAATTTTTTCGACTCAAAGGGCGTTTTAACTTGTAAGTCATCCGACTTAAAATGATTAATTTTGCAATGCATTTTCATCAATTAAATATATTAAAATGAAGTTTTTTATCTTTCCTTTATGGATCTCATCTTTGTTATTCTTTACAACCGGCTTAACTGCCCAAACCGTTTATACCGATCCGGAGCTTCCAACTGCAGATGAACCGGTTACTTTGTATTTTAATGCAACAGGAACCCCACTGGAAGGATACAACGGAGACCTGTATACCCATACCGGGATCACAGTTAACGGAAGTCAATGGCAATATGTGATTGGCGAATGGGGCATCAACAATACCCAACCCCAACTGACTAAGATTTCAACCAATCTATATGAACTGGTTATGAGTTCAGGTATCAGAGATTTTTACAATGCACCCTCCAGTGCTGAAATCAGCGAGTTGTGCATGGTTTTCAGAAGTGAAGATGCCAATACACAATCTGCTGATCTTTTTCTACCGGTATTTGATAATGAGCTGAGCATCTTTGTTGAGTCACCTGCGAGTGATGCCTTTGTCGTTCTTGATGGCGACGAAATAGAAGTTTCAATTGTGAGCCCATTAGCCGATAGCATATATCTTTACTTAAACGATGTTGAAATCGCGGCCGTTGCCGATATTTACCTTACGCATACCATCATTGCAGAAAATCCTACGACCTATGAAGATTATCAGTGGGTAACAATAAAGGCCGTTAATGAAACTGCGATGGTAGTGGATTCTTTCAGTTTCGTGGTTATCCCTTTACCTCCTGAAGCTGATTTGCCGGCGGGGATAAAAGATGGTATCAATTACCTTTCAGCCACATCTGTCATACTATCCTTGTATGCACCCGGAAAAGATTTTGTGTTTTTAATCGGCGAATTTAATAATTGGGAATTATCGGAAGCGAGTTATATGAATCGCACACCGGATGGAAACCGTTTTTGGTTGCAGATTGACGATCTGGTACCCGGGCAGGAATATGCTTATCAGTACTATGTTGAAGTTGTAACCCGGGTAGGTGACCCCTATTGTGAAAAAGTACTGGATCCGTGGAATGACCAGTATATTAACAATGCTACCTATCCCAACCTTAAACCTTATCCGCTAAGTACAAATTATGGGATTGTTTCTGTTTTACAAACCAACCAGAATGAATACGTATGGCAAAATACCAACTTTACACCGCCTGCAGTTACTGATCTGGTTGTATACGAATTACTGGTCAGGGATTTTATACCTCAGCATACTTTTTTATCCCTGATCGATACCCTGGATTATCTGAAGAGATTGGGGGTAAATGCCATAGAATTGATGCCGGTAAATGAATTTGAGGGAAATCTAAGCTGGGGATATAACCCTAATTATTATTTTGCTGTCGATAAATATTATGGTCCAAAAAATACCTTGAAGCAATTTGTAGATGCGTGTCATGATGAAGGGATCGCAGTTATTCTGGATGTTGTTTACAATCATTCTTTTGGAACATCACCTTATGTCAGGATCTATTGGGATGAAACCATCAATGCTCCGGCAGAAAACAATCCTTTTTATAATACGGTTGCCAAACATGATTTCAATGTTGGTTATGATATGAACCATGAAAGTCCTGCAACCAAGCAATACATCAGTCGCGCATTGAAGTTTTGGCTTACGGAATACAATGTTGATGGCTTTCGTTTCGATCTGTCCAAAGGATTTACACAAAAAAACACCCTGGGAAACGTGGGTGCATGGGGACAGTATGACCAATCGCGGATTGATATTTTAAATCAATATGCTGACTCCATTTTTTCAGTTAATGAAGATGCCTATGTTATACTGGAACATTTTGCCGATAATTCAGAAGAAAAAGTGCTTTCAGCCGACGGGATGATGCTTTGGGGAAATATGAATTACAATTACACGGAAGCCAGTATGGGATGGACCAGCACTTCTGATCTTTCCTGGGCATCCTACCAGGAGCGTGGATGGAATGATCCCCATCTGGTGAGTTATATGGAAAGTCATGATGAAGAGCGGATGATGTTTAAGAACCTCGAATATGGTAATTCCGGTAACGCGTTTCACGATGTTAAAGATACGGCCATTGCCCTGAAAAGGGTGCCGCTTGCCGCTGCTTTCTTCTTTACCATACCGGGTCCGAAAATGATATGGCAGTTCGGTGAACTGGGCTACGATTACTCCATAGAATTTAACGGACGAACCGGGGAGAAACCCATTCGATGGGATTACTATAATGATTACCGCAGAAAACTTGTTTACAATTTATTTTCATCCATGATCCATCTGAAATCGGAGTATCCTGTTTTCAGGACAACTGATTACGAATTGAATGTTGGTGGAGCGCAAAAACAAATACATTTAAACCATACGGATATGAATGTCACTGTTGTAGGCAATTTTTCTGTGGATGAGTCAGCGATGACCGTTAATTTCCAACATGCCGGAATGTGGTTCGATTATTTTGCCGGTGATTCATTGAACGCGGTATCCTCCAATCATTCCATTAACCTCGGACCCGGTGAATACCGCATTTATACGGATGTCAAACTCGATCGCCCCGAGATTGGACTAAGCATAAATGAAAATCCTGAAAATCAAAATGGTTTTGATCTTGTTTATCCAAATCCTTCCCGAGCCGATTTTAATATGGTTTTTAAGTTAATGGATAAATCGAAAGTTGAAATCAACATTTTTAATACAAATGGACAAAAAATAAAAACGATACTTTCAGAAAACCTTAATAGGGGAGAATACACCATAAAATGGAATGGAACCAATGATCAGGGGCAAAAGGTAAATAAAAGCCTCTATTTTGCAGAACTGAAGGTGGATGGTAAAAGGTTTGTAAGCAAGTTATCGCTTTATTAGGGCATGCAGTTCAAGGAGGTCATAGGCCAGGATCAGGTTAAAACACACCTGATCAAAACGGTGAGGAACAGTCGGGTGAGTCATGCCCAGTTATTCCTGGGTCCCCCGGCTTGCGGGAAATTGCCCATGGCCATCGCCTACGCACAATATATCAATTGTAAAAATCGCTCTGAGACCGATTCTTGTGGGACCTGTCCGTCATGTGTGAAATATGGAAAACTGGTCCATCCTGATCTGCATTTTATTTATCCAACGGCAAAAGCCAGGGATATCGATAAACCCACCAGTAAGGATTTTATCAAGGATTGGCGTGAATTGCTGCTGGAACAAAATCAATATTTCCATTTATCCGACTGGTATGAAAAAATCGGGATTGAAAAAAAACAGGCGATTATCAATGCCCGGGATTGCAACGATATCATCTCTACCCTCAATTATAAATCCTATGAGGCTGAGTACAAGGTAATGATCATCTGGATGGTGGAAAAACTGTTTCATTCAGCAGCTCCCAAGATCTTGAAGATACTTGAAGAACCCCCCGATAAGACATTGTTTATTCTGATTGCTGAATCTCAGGAAAATATCATCAATACCATTTTATCCAGGACTCAACTCGTTAAGTTTAATCCCATTGCCGATGATGCTTTGCAGGAATCCCTCGAAGCCGAAGGTTATGACCCGGTGTTGGTCCGCGATGCGGTGAGGGTGGCCAGCGGTAATTACAAGGAGGCTAAAAGACTCGTTGCTCAACCCGATGCAGAAAGCCAGAATTATACCTGGTTTATCAACTGGATGCGGGTTTGTTATAAAGGTAAATTTGTGGAGATACTCGATTTTGTAAATGACTTTGCCAGGGTAAATCGGGATGCCCAAAAAGGCATGCTGAAATACGGTTTGCGGATCATCCGGGAATCATTGCTCGTGGGATTTCATCAGGATGATCTGATCCGGTTGAATTCCAAAGAATCTGAGTTTACATCCCGGTTTCATAAATTTATCCATGCCGGAAATATAGGGATGATTGCTGATGAAATGAACCGGTCTATTGCTCATATCGACCGGAATGCCAATCCCAATGTGCTGTTCCTTGATGCCTCCATCAAGCTTGCTCAATACCTTAAAAAGTAGGAAAGAAATGGTAATGGGTATTTAGATTCACCAGAAATTTGATATCTTAGCGCCATCTTGTAGGACTGTTTGAATAGCTAAATGTTGTTTGATGCGTGCACTTGCTGCAAATTTAATTTGAGATATGGAACCAGAAGACAGAACAATAATATATACCAATCCCTTTTTTACACGTGGTTTTAAGGCCAAGCCCGATCCCGGTCAGCCTAAAACAAATTTTGCGCACGGTTGTGTTAAGTTGGATGCATACGATTGGCTGAGCGATTTGGAATCACCGGTTGATCCCGAACGAATTGAATATGCCGAAGTTCGTTTTAAAAATAGCAAGAAGGATTTTTTCAGGGTGATGCACGGGGTGAAACTGGAAATTGGTGACGTTGTTGCAGTTGAGTCATCACCGGGTCATGATATAGGCATCGTCGTATTGACAGGCGAAACAGTGAAGCTTCAGATGAAAAAGAAGAAGTTCAAAGTGCAACCCGAAGAGGTTAAAAAGATCTACCGGAGAGCCCGTCCTTCTGATGTTGAAAAATGGGTGAGTTCTGTATTGCAGGAAGATAATACCATGTTTCGAAGCCGGGCCATAGCACGTGATCTTAACCTCGATATGAAGATCAACGATGTGGAATACCAGGGAGATGGTACCAAAGCAATTTTTTACTATACGGCTGAAGATCGGGTTGATTTCAGAGAACTCATCAAAGTACTGGCAGAACAATTCCGAGTAAGAATTGAGATGAAACAGATCGGTGCCAGGCAGGAAGCCGCCCGACTGGGAGGGATTGGTTCATGCGGTCGGGAATTATGCTGCAGTACCTGGTTAACCAATTTTAAATCGGTATCGACCAACAATGCCCGCACCCAACAATTGTCATTAAATCCCTCGAAGCTGGCAGGACAGTGTGGTAAATTGAAATGTTGTTTACGGTATGAAAACGACAGTTACCTCGAAGCATTGAAAGACTTTCCTGCTGAAACATTGCAGCTTGAAACCAATAAAGGCAATGCTGAATTCCAGAAAGCGGATGTCTTCAAGCGGATTCTATGGTATTCTTATACCAATGATTTTAGTAGCATGATGGCCATTCCGCTGGATAAGGTTTGGGAAATTATGGATCTGAACAAAAGAAATAAAAAGCCGGATAATCTGGAGGATTTTGCCATTACTACCGGACAGCAAACCGAAATGGAAAAAGAGATGGAAAATGATGATTTTTACCGGTTTGATGAAGATAACATCAATTGATGATCACCATGAGGAAACCCTTCATAAATAAAATCATCTTCACATTTTGCCTTGGGTTTTTTTTAATGATAATGGCTTCATGCGATCCAAACCTGGTTTATGAGAAAAATGTGCCGGTTCCCGGACCTCCCTGGATAGCTTCCGATCCTGTAACCATTGATTTCGAGATCCATGATACACTGACCCCCATGAACCTGTTTATCAATTTGCGCCATAATACATCTTACGAAAAAAGCAATCTTTTCTTATTTGTGGATACATGGTATCCCAATGATCATCATACGCGAGATACCCTTGAGTTTGTCCTTGCTCATCCGGATGGTGAGTGGATCGGGGATGGTTTCGGAAAGATCAAAGCGCTGCAGGTGGCCATTGCAAGAGGGGTTAAATTTCCGTTAAGCGGTCATTACAAAATGCAATTTGAACAAGCCATGCGCAACGAAGCGTTGAATGGCATAGAAGATATTGGATTGCGGATAGAAAAAATGCAGAATAACTGATGGTTATCCTGCATTTTAACTTTTATTAGATTGTCCTTAATTATTCGGAAACCGGAGCCAATTCCAAATTTACAGCAGCTTTCACTGCATTTTTACTGGCCACTGCCGGGTCTACTTCAATCACATCACCATTGGGTTTGATGAGATCCAATGATTTATTCTTCATGTTGAAAGCAGCAAATTTCTCTGACTTGCCATTGGCTTCAATATACCAGGCAGTTTCATCTTTATGATAAACCAGCTCATATTGCTGACCGGCTTTGTCACCTGTGAGCTGTTCCACATGGAATTTATTTTTTGTGGCGGTAATCTGGTAGGTATTTCCTCCATTCTCTACAATCTGGGTTTCAATGTCTCCTTCGTTCATACTCATTGGACTTGAACCCGACCAGTATTCAATGGTATTCAAAATAACGGCATCAATGAACAACGTTACACCGTACACCGGAATAATGACAAAAGCAAGGAATACCACTTCTTTTGCAGCATCACCACCAATACCCATGTTCCAGTCATATAAGCTATTTGTCAATTGAAAGGACCCGAAACAGCCTGATTGAACTATCGTTACCGAAAGGAAAACCACGCCAAGGAGAAATGATTTGATTTTTTTCATAGTTGTTTTATATTAATTAGTTAAGAATTGATTGATTTGCAAAAATAAGATTTAAAAATTAAGCACGAATCTCTGCTTAAAGCTTCCATTTGATATTGCAACCGATGCTCGGCTTTTGAACAGGATCGACCGGTTTTCCGGCCAGGACTGAATCAAGGGCATTGCGCAAATCCTTTCCATCCACCGGCATGTTATTACTAGGCCGGGAATCGTCGAGCTGTCCGCGATAAACACATTTCATCGAACCATCGAAGACAAAAAAGTCAGGCGTGCAGGCGGCATCATAAGCTTTGGCCACCTCCTGGGTTTCATCATAGAGGTAGGGAAATGGGTATCCCAACCGTTCGGCATATAATTTCATCTTATCCGGCCCGTCCTCCGGATATTTATCTGCATCGTTGGAACTGATCGCTATAAATGACACCCCCTGGGGCATGTAATCCCCGGCTACCCTGACCAGTTCGGAATTGACATGTTTCACAAAAGGGCAATGGTTACAAATAAACATGATCACCGTAGCTCTGGGTGATTTTAATTCCTGCAATGAGCGGTTTTGACCGGATACAGTATCGAAAAGTTTAAATCCGGGAGCTTTGAAACCCAATGTATTCATCTTGCTGGGAGTTTCTGCCATATCTCAATATTTTTGGTTTTAATATGTAACAGAAAAGTGAATGGATTGTTGAAAAAAGCAAAAAATGAAAATGAAGGAAATAATCACCAGCAGATCATTTTACAGATATTTTTTCATAAAAAACCCTCCGCAATAAAAGCTGGGAGGGCTTAAAAGAAGATTAACTATAATGATGGTTATTTGACAATAACCTTCTCATTCACATTGCCCAGTTCATTTGAAAGGTTTAGGAAATAAACCCCTTTGGCCATTTGAGAAAGATCAATACTGTTGACATAAGTTCCTTCAAAGCGGTCGTTTCGTTCGCTGTATACCACTTCGCCGGTTACACTGATAAGTTTAACGGTGTATGAAGATACTTCATTTTGTATAAAGGTGATGTTCAGCTTATTGCTGGCAGGATTTGGATAAACCTGTAAACCCTTAAAAGCATCTGCTTCATCGATGCCTACATTGTCGGCTTCATATTCAACCGTAAACCCACCATGATTCATGGCGCCGTCTGATTGGAATACCAGGAAAATCTGGCCACTTTCCATAAAGATCGGATCGGGAAGATCGGAACCTGAAAGCTCTTCAATCAACTGGTTGTTGCTGGCATCATATACCTTCAGAATGTCGACACCTTCTTCCGTATCAAATTCAGTAAACGTCATGGTTACACCGTTTGCGTAATCCGGCTGGATCTTATACATGCAATTGGTGTTGTTTTTATAATTAAAACTTCCACTACCATCATCAAAAGATCCAGCAGGCGCCGTATGCAAATCCATTCCACTGCAATAAGTCGGAAGCATCGATTCATATTCCATTTTCCAGCCAGAACCAGTTGTTCCATCACCATCGGCCTCAAAAACTACCAATACTTTATTGCTTGTGCTCATAATGGTGGCTGTCGGTGTCGTTGTACCTGAATAAGTACCCAGCAGTTCTGCATCCATGGTAGCACCATCATAAATGCTGATCACATCATCGGGATCTGTATCAAGATAGGCAAAGTTCAGTTTGATGTATTTAACTGAATCCTGCTCTGTTTGCGGATTGATCAACCAGGAGCAACTGGCATTGCCATCATAACTTTCCTGCGGGCCACTGCCATCTTCAAATGAACCTACAAGGGTTGTCCTTTCATAATCAGGTTGGCATCCATAAGGATAAGCCGGATCAGACGGGTAGATGTTTCTGACCATACCCTGTCCGTAATACCATTCATATCCTGCAGGATCTGTTATATCAAACCAGCCGTTTCCATAACCACTCCAGCCAAAATTAAAGTGGTAGGTACCATCGGTATGATAACCATCCAAAACAAATGCATGTCCGGAAACATTGGTTCCTGCTCCATCAAATCCTGAATAATATACCGGGCAATTATCATCCAATTGACTTTGGATATAGTTATTCCAGGTACTGATGGCAATTCCCTGTTTGTCGAGATATTCGGCATCCGAATCGTACCTGAAATAATAAGACAAAGCAAAAGGAACACTGGTACTTTGTGCTCCCGACCCATAAGGTCCCCAGTGCATACTTACAGCTACTGCCGCATGCATTCCAATAAGGGCTGTAGGCAGATTAACTTTTATATCGGAGTTATCCAACATGCCATCCCAGTCATACGACGTTTCGGCATAATTGACGGTTATTGAAGGGTAACCTCCATATGAGTGGGTTTTGGAGTGATCACCTACTTCCGGATATCGCCAGTAATGCATGATCATCGACATGGCCGTAGCCACGCATCCCACATAGCACCTTCCGCCCGGACCCGCCGGATCAAGTGGCATATAGTAATTGTAAGGCCAGTCCTGGTTCCATGTATTGGTGAGCAAGGGCTCAACTGCTTTTCCTCCTTCCGGAGCGGAAAAATGATGGATCTCTTTTATTTCTTCCCATTTTGCTTGAACGGTTTCATCAGCTATGATGCCACTGGTCCGGGCATATTCTACAGCACCGGAACGTCCCTCAATCCAGGGGGTGAAATTATCGTTGATCCTGTTCGGATCGTATTGACTTTCGAAAGAATAAGCAATTATCGGGTTCACAACGTCATCCGCTGAAAGAATAATGTAACCGTAGTCTTCGATATTAAAAATGTACAAGGTGGATTCACCATTTCTTTTAATGTCGAACACCTGCTCGATTTGCACATCAGCGGGTGCAACGTTTTGATGATGTAAATTAAGTTTTTGATAATAAGCATTGATGGCATAAGTTTTTGCTTGCTCCAATGGTACATTGGCGGCAAATAATGAGCCTGTAAATGCCAGTAATAGAAGTGTAAGTAAGCGTTTCTTCATGATATTTTTAAATTTAATGATAAACGATTCGAATGCTGCAAATATAAATAAAGATTCAAAATTCAACGATAAAACGGGTGATAAGTTGTACACGGTATATCCTTAATTCTTTGTAACTTATCCAATCCGCTTGCTATCTGCCTGTAAATTAAAGGACAATATTTTTTAATAAAACGTTTGATTAAAAAGAAGATTTTTTACTTTTGCACCTCGTTTTGGCGAGGTATCAGCCAGTGGGCTGACAGGTTTCCGCCGGTTGGCGGACACGAGTTTTCGCTAAAGGACGAAAAAGCAGCCTAAAAATAAAAGAACGTTAATTAAAATATTATGGCGGGGTATCAGCCAGAGGGCTGACAGGGCTCAGTTGGTTACCTGCCTGCCGGCAGGCAGGGAGCGTCGGATTCATCAGCCGGAGGGCTGACAGGTTTCCGCCGGCTGGCGGACACGAGTTTTCGCTAAAGGTCGAAAAAGCAGCCTGAAAATAAAGAACGTTAATTAAAATATTATGGCGGGGTAGCTCAGTTGGTTAGAGCGTCGGATTCATAACCCGGAGGTCACGAGTTCAATTCTCGTCCCCGCTACAAAAATGACCCTGCTCATTGCAGGGTTTTTTGTTAGAAATAATAAGGATAATATAAGTTTTTGAATGGTGAAGTTATCCTAATTATGAATATCTACGTCCCATTCTCCTTCCTGCTCAATGACAAAGTTGAAGATTACATCGTGCTGAGAAGTGTGCAACTTGTTCCATGTTTTATACCTGAGGAGGCACTCAACCGGATAGTTTACCTCATCAAACACAAAAGTATTGCCTCGCCTGGATTGAATACCACTGGATACATTGATCGTAAAATTTGTTACACTGTTGTTGGGCATTCCATTCATAAAAATATCAATGGTCAATCTGTTTCCTTCAGCAACCCGATCGAAATCGTAGCGATCAATTCCCACCTTTTGTCGTATTTGTGGTTTTTGAAGCTCCGGACCTTCATAGGCATCTTTATTCCAAATACCGGTGTATGTGGTATCACGACCTCCTGAAACAATATGCATCGTACCACGGCCACTCATTTCCCCCTTTTTCCATTCGCCGGTATAGGTATCGCCCGATTTCCATAAATATGTGCCTTTTCCATGTGGAAGTCCTTTTTTGAACTCTCCTTCATACTGGTCGATGCCAGTGGCTTTGCCCTGACCGTGGGCCAGTCCGTTTTTACATTCACCCTGATAAAATTCAGATATTTCTTCTTTCGCAACTTTACAATCTCCCTGAGCCTGAATTTTTATCGCGAAAATACTTGCACAAAGGAATAAAAGACATAAGATAATGTGTTTCATAGTTTTTGGTTTTATATTTAAATTTTATTGATGTTCAGCGTATCATTTTGCGATAATAACGAATAATGGTCTCAAATATAATGAAATTCTGAATGTGTAAAATATGTTGAGAAAAACAAAAAAATCCCGGTTGTGAAAAACAACCGGGATCATTAATCAGTAATAAAACAGTTAATTTAGTCTGAACAGGACGGACATGGTTAGTTTTTGGTGAATTTTTTGACGATCGCAGTCCCGTTGTTGACAAGTTTAACTAAATACACGCCTTTGCTAAACCCTATGAGGTCAATGGTGTAAACGGAGTTGGAATTACCTTCTTGCATGGATAGTGAATACACTACCTGACCCGTCATATTCAGTACTTCGAGGTAGCCATCAGAAGACAATTCACCAAGTTCAACATTCAAGGTTGTGGTTGCAGGGTTTGGATAAAGGTTCCTGATCAATGAATTATTTTGATCGGCCAGGCCGGTTGTTTTCTCCATGCCTGGAATTGCAGCTACAACAACTTCTCCACTGGAAGTACGCATTGGTTTTTCATCTACTTTAAAAACATGGAATTTAAGTTCTGTTTTTAGGTTTGGTTGCAATGCTTTCAAATCAATTTTAATCAAAGTATTTCCGTGCATGATTGCATGGTGATTATTGACTGCAATGATCTTGATGTTGCCATTGGGGTTGTATGTTGTAATGAGTTTAAATTGGGTAAGCTGTGTTTGGCTTGCATCCACTCCCTGGAACTGAACCAATTTGGGATTGATCTTGAACTGAAGTTCAATGATTTGTGGAACCGGATTTTCTTTAATATAATTCATGACCGGGATCACAAGTCCGGGATTGGTCAGATTATTTTGATCCTCTACAAAAGGAAATGGAATGGCACACCAGCAATTGCCACCTACCAGGTAAGCATCATTTCCTTCAGGTGAAAGATCGCATGACATGTATTCGCATCCTTCTGACATTGACCAGCTGCCAACCAATCCGCTTTCTGTCCCCTTGAGTTTGGAAGCAAATTTATCCCAAATTTCATCGGCAGTTCTCATGACATTCCATATTCTTACTTCATCAATGTTCCCATTGAAGTGATGCCGGTTTTTGAGGCTACTGCGACCAATGAGCATCGGGTCATCTGAAATAACGAGTTTGCCGAGAGCAACTTTCTCACAGTCTAATTTCCCATTGATATAAATTCTCATGAATTCACCATCATAAGTTGCTGCAACATGGTACCAGGTTCCCGGATAAATGGGTGTTTTGGATTTTAGGTTTCCAACGGGCAATGCAAATTCCAGGCTTTTTACCCCATTTAAATTACTCAGGAAAAATTCGAAGCCATTACCATTACCACCTTTTGAAATAATTCGTGGTTTTTCAGTGTCAGCATAATTTTGTTTGATCCACGCTTCCAACGTGAGATGACCATCCAAATGCAACGACGGATCATCGAATACCAATACTTTATCATTATAGCCATCAAGCATAACCGAAGGTCCGCAGAGGGAATGACATATTTTTGCAGGGATGCTTTTTTCACCGTGTGGTTTAATGTATACAGGCATGATCTGGTATTCATAGGACCCATTAGTGATGTCAGCATCTGAATAGAACTCGTCGGTAACCAAATGGCTTGTGATTTTTTGTCCATTTCGATAAACATCGTAACCCAACAGGGTAAATGTGTTGGCCGGCGCTTTCCATTTTAAATCGATGTGTTTGTTATTGGCAGAAGCCTTTAACATTCTTGGGGTTTCGTCATTGACTACTGTAATGGGTTTTTTATCGCTGCGGATAAAGTTAAGACCATTGAATGAATCACCAAGCATGTAATCAAGTTGAAATTTGTCCGTTTTTTCTCCGGTTTTAATTTGCGGATGGGCATAATAAACACCTTTTTTACCCATAAGAAAATCACCCTGACCGACCCACCACTTATATCCGTTGGGAGCAGGGTCTAATTCTTGCATCTCAAAAGTCAATTCGCCACTGTGCGTGATTTCCCCGATTTTAGTCGAAATTCCATTGAATGACTTTGAGCATGGAAAATTGTCTTTCACCTTCCAGTCCTCCGGAATCAGGAACCCAACATAGGGTGCTACCGCTTGTTCTCCAATCCCGTATACCTGGATACAAAGCTCAGGTTTGAAGATTGACATAGGACTAGCATCACTGTTTTGCTTGATATGAACAATTTCATAGCAGGAACATAAAAAAATCATCGGTAATAACAATACCGCTGATTTTACAATTAAATTTTTAAAAGATTTCATGGCTACCTCCTTTTTTAGGGTTTTGTTTTTTGTATTTGATTAAATGATAGGTTATATGCCATGGCTATAGCAAGTGGAATACCAAAAACTATTTTCAAAATCAAATCAAAGCAAGTTTGCTTCGGGAAATACTATTGCTATTGGAAACCACCCAGACAAGTTTTTTTGAGGAGATTGTTTGTAGGGTCAAATAGTTTAAGGAGGAACTGCAAAGTGTATTGTTTTGCTATAGCAAAATAGGTCATATCGACAATTTGAAATATAGCAGAGATTAATAAAGGATAGAATCGATTATAAAAAATTATAATTGCCATTCGGATTCTTTGAAAACCAATTGTTTTCAGAAAGAAATATGTTGTATTTTCTTTTTTTTCGTATCAGGGTATCGCGGGAAATACCCAGTAGCTTTGCAGCTTTTGAATTGTTGTTGTTGCTCTGGATCAGGGCATAATGAATTAATTTTTTCTCATTATCTTCGAGTTTCAAGCTTCCTTTTGCATTTGGTTTTTGATTGGCCATTGTTTCTATTTTAAAGTTATTTGGACTCAATGTGTTCGTTCCGGAAATGAGTATTGCCCGGTTCACCATATTTCTGAGTTCTCTGACATTTCCCGGGAAGTTATAATTGTTGAGTTTTTGATATACGCGCTTATCAATTTTTATAGGATTCATCTTGCGCTTTTGGGCAATATCATGGGCGAAAAAGTTCGTCAGGGGTTCAATATCTTGTTTGTGATCACGCAATGGCGGAATATGAATCATAAAGGTATTGAGTCTGTGGAAAAGATCGATTCTCAATTTATTATTGCTTATCAGTTTTTCGGGTTTTGAATTGGTTGCTGAAATGATCCTCAAATTAACCTCAAATTCTTCGTTGCTCCCCAGTGGTTTTATTTTCTTTTCTTCGATGGCCCTCAGTAATTTGGCCTGCAAACCATGTGGCATTTCTGAGATTTCATCCAGAAACAAGGTTCCGTTATTGGCGAGTTCAAAGCACCCCTTTTTGTTTTCTACAGCACCTGTAAAAGTGCCCTTCTTATGTCCGAAGAATTCACTTTCCAGGAGGGTGTCTGGTATTGCAGCGCTATTGATGGGGCAAAAGGGCTCAGGATGCCGTTCACTGGCATGATGAATAATTCTGGCAACAATTTCTTTGCCGGTTCCATTGTCACCGGTAATCATAACATTCATTTCTTTATCAGTCGCTGCCAGCAAAGCCATATTGACCACGTGTTGCATTTGTTGGCTAACACCTATAAACTCTCTTCCGATTTTGTTAGCAAGGTCATTGTCTATTAATGAATTGGGATTCGATATATTTGATGGGTGTGAAATATTCCTCTGGTAGCAGGCAGTTCTTTTGATTGATAATATAAGTTTTTTTGCAGAGACCGGTTTGACAATGTAGTCAAATGCTCCTATTCTGAAAGCTTTCGCCACCAAGTTCAGATCCTTCTGGCCACTGACCATGATGACATCTACTGATTTATGATTTTGTTTAATGGTGCGAAGAATATCGAGTCCATTGGCATCTGGAAGTAGGATGTCACAGATAAAAATATCAATGGGGGTTGATTTAAAAATTTCGAAAGCCTGGGTAGGGTGATGTGCACAAAATACTTCATGGCCCTGTTCCTTTAAAATACTGGCATATTTATCGGTACAAAGCGGGTTGTCATCCAATATGAGTATCTTTAAACGTTTCATGCTTTGCATGGGTTGAGATGACTCTTATATAATCATTGGTTCTAGTGTAAATTTCCCATCATGGTATCTGCGTGTTAGTTAATAAAAGGAATTGCAAATTTTTTCCATGGTAAATAATTCAATCCATGGTTACAGTAATTTTGATGATCCCCCATCAATTGCAAATATAAATGTCGTCGAAAATTATTGCAGGATATGCGCGAAGAGGCGGCTCTGAAATGAGTAATTGGTTTCATGGCTTGAATGTTTTGGTTCGAGTTTACGGCAATAAATATACGAATTTCTTATCCCAAAAGCAAGAACTAGTTATGAACGTTGAACTTTGGACCATTATTATGTTTTTGGTGTCGCAGTTATAATGCGGAATTCCGAATAAGACTGATTCTTATTTATGAATAAAAATTATTTATGAACGACTACCACTGATGATCAAAGGTCAGGATTTTAAAAAACCGAGCAGGTTAAAAATTGGCAGAAACCTGAAAAATCACATTTCGGGGAGGACGAATATCCCCAGGTCTGCCCATGTATTCATTATTGAGTAAGTTATTTGCCAGGAGAGCGATTTTAAATAAATCTGATACCCGGTAAGCAATGCGGTAATCGATGATCAATGCTCCTTTATCATTGTCAATCCGGTATTGTTTGAGTCCCGGAAAAATTTCCTGTCCCAGAATCGTGGCTTCAAAAGCATCATCTATCCTTTCCATAAAACTGGTATAAGTGATTGTTAATCCTGTTGTAAAACGGCCTAGTTTTATTTCAGCATCACTTTTTACCGCATGTCTGTAACGGTATTTGAGGATGTTATTTTCCAGTGTGTCAGAGGACAAATCAATGGGGTTCATGTAGGTATAGCCTGCAAACAAAGTCAGGGGCATTTTCCCAACTTTACCCGTACCTGTAATGCTCATATCAATTCCATTGATGCGTGCTTTTCCAACATTAAGAGATTTGAAACCTATGTCATCAAGGGTGACGATTGGGTTTTGATCATCGTTCCATACGCCAAAGGTAAATTCAATCATATCCTCATACTCTGTATAGAATCCTGCCAGATCAAAATAACCTTTCCAGTTGCTGATCTTGATACCCTGCTTGATCCCTATTTCGGCACTCCAGCCGTTTTCTGATTTCAATTCAGAATTGGGAAAGATATTCAAACTGCCTACTGAAGTGGAAATGTATTTTTCTGCAATGGAGGGAAAACGGAAACCCTGACCAATGGAAGCCCTGAGAAATGTATGTTCGGCAGCTTGATAGTTTAACCCCGCTCTTGCGACAGGGCTTGACTCAGTATCTTTTTGGTCAAGCGTGTAGTGTTCCCATCGCAATCCAACTGATACCGATAATTGATTAAATAGTTTGTAATCAAGCTGGGTAAAAACGGCAATTGTCGAGTTGAAATGATCGCCATACAATTCTGCATTCGTGACCCCATAAAGGCCACTGATTCCAAATGTCCAGTCGAGTTTTTTGCTAAAATTTCGATAAAACTGGTATTCGCCAAAATACAGATCTGATCCGTTATTTTTATCAGGGTCTTCTTCAAACCGATTGTAAACCTTATAAAAACGGGTTCGCAAGCTATGACGGTTATGATGCCTGTCATAGTAACGAACCCAGGGATCAACATTGAAACGTAAAGCCCGGGAAGGATTAACCGAAGACAGCGGTTGCATCAATGCCCCTGAATCAGCATCCACCCATATCAAAAAATCAGAGGTGTTTTGCCATTGAAAATTGGTGTTGAGTCCATAAGTCAAACCTTTGATCCCGGCGGGATGGTGACGAATTTTTAGGTTAGCCCTGATTCGCTGTTCATAATCATCTTTTCGGTATCCCGGGTCGTTATGATAGTTGCCACCTGCAACGAGGTCCCAGTTACCCATTTTATGTGCTGTTGAAAAACTGGCACCACCAAAAATGGGATTGCCATCCCACCACCAGGCCAATTCTTTCCTTTGGGGTTGCATGTAGAGCCCCGAATATAAATTAAATTTGGTTTTGGGGCGTGTTCCGGGCCAGGTGGTAATGAGGTTGATTACCCCATTGAGGGCGGATGAACCATACAGCGCTGAAGAGGCCCCTTTTAAAATCTCAACCCGTTCAATATTTTCTACAGGTAGAAAATTCCATTTCACTTCATTGACATCGGCGGTTAACATGGGCAATCCGTCAACCAGTACCATTACACGGCTACCAGCACCATAACTATACCCACTTCCACCTCGAATGTTCGGCTGACCGTCAATGACATCCACCCCGGGTTGTTTGCTGATGGCATCGGCCATATTCATTGTGTTGGTGTTTTCAATGAAGTCGGATTGAATAATCGCCATAGAAACAGTTACATCCGAAAGCTTCTGCTGATATTTCCCGGCTGTAACCACTGCTGCGTCCAATTCGATTTGCCCGACTGATAAGTAAATATCCCGTTTAATGGTTTCATTGACCCTGACCTTGAGGGTCAGCTTATATTCTGAAAATCCCAAAAAGCGAAATATTAGTTGATGTTCGCCGGCAGCAATATGAAGGTAGTACCTGCCTTCTGAATCAGTGGAGGTTCCATAGGCACTGTCTGCCAGAATATTGACACCTGGTAAAACTTCATTGGTTTCTGCATCATATACCGTTCCACTGACCATTCCCGTTTGGGAGTGAAGTTCCATGTTGCAGGTAATGAAACCAAACATAATCAGCAGGGGAACCATCTTGACCATTCCTAAAAAATTTAAACCGGTTTATCGAAAGGCAGAGAAAGGATTTATTGCGACTTCATCAATCGACCGGTAAATAAGCCATGCTTATTGCGCAGTTGATAAATGTAGATACCCGGTTTTAAATCGTTCCCTTTGAAAGTCAAAATATTAATGCCTGAAGTGGCTTGAAACTTTTTGACGAACACCATGTTGCCGCACAGCTCAAATACTTCAAAGGAATACTCATCGGGTTCTGCGGATTGAAACTTTAAGTCTGTGGATTCCGAAAACGGATTGGGTGACGTGGTGATCAATTTAAATAAGTTGGGGTCAAATTCCCCAATGGCACTGGGGTCCGTAACATTCATGGCAAGGGAGGTGGAATCGGTCACGGTGCCAACATAAATAGGAGGGGAGCCAAGTATTCCGGGGATGTAGACATCAATAACGATTTCAAGCTTAAAATGTCCTTTAAGGGTTGGGATGCCTTCCAGCAGCACACAATAATAGGTTCCAACCATAAAAATACTGTCTTCGGCATTGGATACCCAGGTGATGCCCGGGGGCAGGTTGCCTACATCCTTTATTTTAATGTGATGCAGATCTATAACAACACCTCCGATTGTGTCTAAGATATATTCAGCAGGGGCTAATATGGTGAAATCCTGGTTGTACATTAGATTGATGGTCGCATCCGGCATTGAATCGGGACACACCTCCCCGTTGTTTTCAGGATCCGGACAGGTTGTTTTATCACCGGGGATGCATTGACTTTTAAGTGATCCGGATAACATTACAGCAAAAGCAAGCAATAGTAGTGGAGTAGCGGTTTTTTTCATTGTTCTGTTTTTTTCAAAGATACGGATTTTTAAAGTCAGATGATTCCATCTTTGTACACTGGTCATTATTTTTAAGGCTAATCTGTGATTGCCGGGTTTGTCCATCTGAATAAATTAGGATTACATTTGCAGGAAAATATAGGTTGGACTATTAGATGATTCAATGAAAACCGGGTATTTGGCATATATCACTATTTGTTTGGCTATGATGACATGCCTTTCTGTTTATTCTCAACAAAAACAGGATGATCATGCTTTTCGCTCAGGCGAAGCACTTTACTATGAGGTAGCTTACAACTGGGGGATTATCTGGGTTAATGCCGGCGAAGTTTATTTCAAAGTTGATACCATTGTTCATGAAAATCAACCTGCATATGCATTTGATAGTTACGGGCAATCCTATAGTTTTTACGACTGGATATTTAAGGTCCGTGATCACTTTCAATCGGTCGCCTTAAGAGAAAGTCTTCAACCGGTTCAATTTAAACGCGATACCTATGAAGGTGGATTCGAGGTGAATAACACCTATCAATTCCTTAACAAAGAGCAAAAAGTTATAGCTGAGATCGAACACAGCGACCGCCCCCGGACTGCTGATACCCTCGATCTTCCTTTTGGAACATTGGACGTACTTACCGCTATCTACCATGCCAGGAATCTCAATTTTGACACCCTTGAACCCGGTGAAAAGATACCGGTCCGATTTATCATTGATGGGGAGTTTTATGAGTTGTATATTCGCTATCAGGGTCGGGAGGTCAAAAAGAACAGGGATGGTAAGTTATACCGTTGTATTAAATTCAGTGCGCTTTTGGTTGAGGGTACGATTTTCAAGGGAGGTGAAGACCTTGTGGTGTGGGTTACCGATGATGAAAATAAAGTACCTGTAATGGCTGAAGCCAGGATATTGGTGGGATCGATAAAGGCTTACCTCACTGGTTTTGAAAATCTTAAGGGAAAAATGCCGGAAGTGGAAAAAGAGTGATCCCTTTCGTTGCAGATCATCATTCCCTTTTATCCTATCCAACGAAGAAATGTTCAAATCAGAAAATGTCGTAATTTCGTGGGGTCAAGAAAAAATGGAATGAAACGATTTTTTTCCTATCTCAGAAATCATTACTCCCAATTGATGAAAATCACATTGTTTGTGACCAGTGTCGTGATCCTTGTGTTGATTTTCCCAAAAGAGGCGAAATTCAAATATGAATTTTCAAAGGGCAAACCATGGATGCATGAAGATCTGATCGCACCTTTTGATTTTGCAATTTTAAAATCAGATGCTGAAGTCGAAGCAGAAAAAGCCGAAGCCCTGAAAGATCTGAAACCCTATTTCCGGTTGGATGAAAACCTGACTTTAAAACAAAGGGAAGACCTTATTGCCTATTTCAATTCCAAATGGAAAACCAAATATGTGGACAATGAACGGTCTGATCAAAAAAAGGCGGCCAATCTTCATGCAGCCCTTTCTGTTTTTGATACGGTTATGCAAACCGGTGTAATTGAAGCTCATCCTGCCATTGAAGGGAAACCAGATGATTATACCATAAACCTGATCCGCTACAATGTGCTCAAACCCACTCCTCTTAATAAAATTTTTACCATTCAGCGGGCAGACCAATACATCAGTAAAAAATTACCCGACTATGGAAATGTCGATGAGCCTTTGCTGTTGAATGTTCTGGAGCAGATGCTCACACAGAATGTTAAGTATGATGCAACAACTACGGAGAAGGAACAGGAAAGTCTTGTGTCGAAAATATCACCGAGCCGCGGACTGGTCCAGACTGGAGAAAGGATCATTTCAAGGGGAGAGTTGGTTTCAGGAGAAAAATACCAAATTTTGGAATCATTGCGACAGGACTATGAGGGTCGTTTAGGATCATCCTTTAAATCGGTGGGGATTGTTGCTGGTCAGATCATATTGCTGGCAGTAAGCATGGCATCATTATTCCTTTTCCTTATGTTTTTCAGGAAAGAAGTTTTTGCTGAGACCAAACAGATCGTTTTATTGTTATTGCTTATCCAAACGATGGTGTTTGTGACCACACTTGTTGTGAAATTCTCCCCCGAATATGTTTTTATCATCCCGGTTTGTTTGATACCCATTATCATAAGTGTATTCAATGATTCAAGGCTTGCTTTGTTTTCGCACCTGATAACCATTACCATCACCGGATTTTTAGTGCCCAACAGTTATGAATATGTTTTTTTGCAGCTTTTTGCAGGAATTGTTACCATATTGAGCACTGTCAAACTGGAACATCGTTCACAGTTCTTTTTGACCTCCCTCGTGATCTTTATCACCTATTCATTGATTTATACAGGAATGGTCCTGATCAAGGAAGGAAGTTTGCAGGACCTGAATTATACCAACTATCTCCTTTTTGGCGGCAGTGCTTTTCTTACATTGTTTTCTTATCCCCTGATCTTTATTTTTGAAAAATCATTTGGTATGATCACCAATGTGACCCTGCTCGAACTTTCCAATACCAACAATAAACTTTTAAGAGAGCTGGCGCTGAAAGCACCTGGCACCTTTCAACATTCGATGCAAATGGCCAATTTGGCAGAGGAGGCCATTTATGAAATCGGGGGGAATCCGCTTTTGGTAAGAACAGGTGCCATGTATCATGATATTGGTAAGATTGATGACCCGATTTATTTTGTGGAAAACCAAAGCACCGGTGTCAATCCCCACGATGAACTGACTTATGAGGAAAGTGCTGAAATAATTGTTGATCATGTTCTACGTGGTGTTGAAAGAGCAAAAAAATACAAATTGCCGGAGCAGATCATCGATTTTATCCGCACCCATCATGGGACTCGAAAAGCCGAATATTTTTATAAAATGGCCCAAAAAGATAACCCTGAAGAAGATGTGGATAGTTCAACCTATACATATCCCGGACCGGCACCATTTTCAAAAGAAACGGCTGTTTTGATGATGGCAGATACCGTAGAGGCGGCCTCCAGAAGTCTTAAGAAACCCGATGAGGAGACCATTGATAAGCTGGTTGAAAGTGTAATCGATAATCAGATCAGCAGCCGCCAGTTTGACAATGCCGATCTCACCCTACGGGATATTAAAAAGATCAAGAGCATTTTTAAAAAGAAGCTGATGAATATTTATCATCTGCGAATTGAATACCCCAAGTAGGGGTAAGCATTCAAAGTTTGAAAATCGAAATTTAAGGCTTCTGTTATTTTAATATTGCAAATCTTACCTGACCGGGCAGATCCCTTGGCCATTCTTTCTTTTTAAAAAAATAATGATCATTTTATGGTGTTTTCACAATCCTGGTTGTATAAATATTGGCACCGGATTTTAATTCAACCAAATAAATTCCAGGATTGACAGGTTGATGATGATGGTTTCGACCATCCCAGGTATAAATAAACGGGTGTGAGTTTTGATCAATGATATCAATAAAAAAGACAGTTTTGCCTGACAGGTCCAGGATCCTGATCTGGAAAGTATTTGTTTGTGAATCATTCATTTGGATGTTGATACCATCATTGAATGGATTGGGAAAACACTCCAGTGCCGCTTTTTTAGTACGCTCTTCAATTTTTACAGGAAGTTGTGGTTGATAAAGGGTCTTGCGCAAAATCCATTTATCAGGATCAATATCTACCGACGCTACTTCCTCACTAAATGCAAACCAAAAGGTTTGGCTTTGTTGGTCATTCCAGACAGTGACAGTGGTATCATTTCCTGAGCTGAAGTTGAACCTTACCTGGACCGGCATTTTAAAAACCGGCCGATAACCAAAAAGAGCTTCCTGCTGCTGGTCAATAAGCAGGTTTACATCATGGTCGTCATTTTGAGCAAAGTTATAGGCATAAAAGGGCCAGTATTCATCATAAACCCACTGTTCGAAGAAATAGTCGAGATCCAGCCCGCTGCTGGTTTCAAAACTCTGTTGAAGATCTTCGGTGGAAGCATTTTTGTATTTATAGTCAGGGTTTTGGGTATAGTCGAGCAGGGCATCAAAAAATGTTTCATCACCCAGCACCCCTCTGAGCATATGCACTGCATAAGCCCCCTTGGAATAAAAGATGGATTGAAATGTGTTGAAGGTATCTTGTGGATTCTGGAGATAAAGGGTTCCGCCATTCCAGAATTCATTGTTGGCCATGTTGTTTTTGTATCCATCGAAGCCATATTGATGCTCATCCCATAAAGCTTCGGTGTACGTTGCAAATCCCTCATTCAGCCAGCAGTGATGCCAGTCGGCCAGGGTGATCATGTCGCCGAACCACATATGCCCCAGCTCATGGATGCTGGTGTAAAACCAGCTGGAAGAAAGATTATTCTGAATGGTATTGGTCTGGTTCTCGATGGCGCCATAAAATCCAAGCTGGGTCATCCCATATTTTTCATTACTGAAGGGATAGATGCCAAATACGTCCGAATAAAATTGAATGACTTCGGGCAGATCAGCTACACCGCTCTGGGAAGCAGCAAGGTTTTCGCTAAAAACGTAATAGTCAAGTGGGAATGATTCACCCGAAGTGCCGTTGAAAATCTCCTGAAAATGAACATAATTCGAAACGGCGGCCATAACATAATAGGTGACAATCGGGTAACGGTGTCGCCACTGGAAGGTTTTGGTATCACCATTATCGATGGTGTTTTCGAGAACCCCGTTTGAAACACCCATGATCTCAATATCATTATAGACCAGTTTGGGTAGGGTAATATCCATATAAACAGAGTCCGGTTTGTCCTGGGGGCCATCTTTACAGGGATACCAGTAATGAGCCAGGTATGGTGTGGAGAGGGTGGCGATGATGGGCTCACCACCTGCATGACTCTCATATCGCAATCCTTTATAACCCCCAGCCATCACGGGGACACCCTGGTAAGAAATGGTAAGATCGATGTGCTCGCCGGGATTGAATGTGTTGTTGAGGGTAATAATGATCACATCATTGTCCTGATAAAACGATTCACAAGGCCCACCGATGGCATCTACCGTAAGTGAACTGTTAAGGCTGAACATGACGGAATTTAAATTGGCTACTTTGGGTTCAAAACGAATCGTGACATCTCCTGAAATGTAAGGATCTGGAACGCCAATGGCAATATCGATATAATAAAATTTAACATCAATGTTGGTATCCCCTTTAACGATCTGGCTATATTTAACCATTTCTTTAAAGGTCTGAAACTCATTTTTGTAATGTTGTTGCAATGCCGCTGATTTTTGAGCAAACACTCCCGAGGCAAGAAGTAAACTTAAAGTAAATAAGTAAAAGTGAATATGTTTCATACTTTTTGGTTAAATCATTTTATAATATTCTACCAGTTCAATTGCCTGCAATGCTTCTTTCACGTCATGAACCCGGAGGATGGATGCGCCATTGAGCAATGCGATCACATGTAAAGCGGTAGTCCCGTTCAGGGCATTTTCAGGTTTTGTTTTCAAAATCCGGTTGATCATTGATTTTCTGCTGATACCGGTAAGGACAGGAAAGCCTGTTTCGGTAAATCGTTTCAGAGATTTCAATATTTGAAAATTGTGATCGACTGTTTTCCCGAATCCAAAACCCGGATCCAGTATGATGTTATTATGAACGCCCAGGTGGGCCAGTTTATTTAACTGAGTGTTGAAAAACCCAAGAATATCTTCAATGATATCATCATATTGCGGGTTGTTTTGCATGTTTTCGGGTGTGCCCTGCATGTGCATGAGGATGTAAGGTACCCCCAATTTCGCAATGGTTTTAAACATGTTCGGATCCATGTCCCCCCCTGAAATATCATTGATCATATGTCCGCCAGCAGCAATGGCCTCTTTTGCAATTTCACTGCGATACGTGTCAACGGAAAGGATGGCCTCCGGGAAATGTCGGCTGATCAGTTGAAGCACCGGGATCAACCGGTCTGACTCTTCTTTTTCCGATACTTTAGAAGCCCCGGGTCGGGTGGAAACTGCGCCAATGTCGATGAGGCCGGCACCATCCAGTAGCATTTGTTCTGTTGCTTCTAATATCTGTTTTTCACTGGTGAATTTACCACCATCATAAAAGGAATCGGGGGTAATGTTGAGAATGCCCATCACCGCCGGTTTCATAAGATCGAGTGTTCTCGAGCCACTGTTTATTGATATTTTTGGGGATGATGCGCCCATGCTTTAATTTTCTGATCCGTCAGCGAAGTTAATATAAATGATGAAATTGATGGAAAAGGACAACAATGCTGTGTATAAAACCTTAACAAATATTTACAAATCCCGGTAAAAGCGTTTGTGAATAACCTTTATTTTTGTCAGACTTAAAATCAGGAACATGTCAAAAACCAGTGCACAATATGACCAGGTAATCGACGAATGCCGGGAAGTATTCCTAAATAAAATGAAGGATTATGGAAGTGCTTGGCGGATATTGCGCACGCCTTCATTAACAGACCAGATATACATCAAGGCCAATCGCATCAGAAGCATACAGGAAAAAGGGACGGCACGGGTTAATGAGGGCATCAAACCCGAGTTTATTGGTATCGTGAACTATTCGGTCATGGCCATGATACAACTCGAGTTAGGAGTTAAAGAAGAACTTGAAATGAGTTCCGATACGGTATTGGATCTCTATAATAAACATTTCCTGAATGCCAAATCATTGATGGAAGACAAAAATCATGATTATGGAGAAGCGTGGAGAAATATGCGTATCAGCTCACTTACTGACATCATCCTGATGAAGTTATTGCGTGTTAAACAAATTGAAGATAACCAGGGCAAGACCTTCGTTTCGGAAGGTGTAGATGCCAATTACAACGATATTATCAATTATTCCGTTTTTGCCCTGATCAAACTTAATGAAGCTTCGGCATAAATCTCAAAGTTATTTCTTATGCAGGAAACTGGGCTAAAGCGTAAAATTTCGGTATGGGTTGTTTTTATAGTGGTCATCATAACTGGCTATCTCATCACGAAATTTGAAAATTTCAACAGCATTTACGTTACCTTATTATCAGCCACACTGGTGATGGTGGTTATCCTGAGAAATGATTTTAATCCTTTTCATGTAAGTGTCGCCAGAACTTTGCTTGGGCTGCTTTTTTTGTTCTCTGGATTTGTTAAGGGCGTGGATCCTATTGGTACCCAATACCGCATTGAAGATTATTTTATTGCCTTTGGAACCGAATGGGCCATGCCACTGGCATTGCCACTTTCGGTAATCCTCAATGGAGTGGAATTTATCCTGGGAGGAATGCTATTGCTGAATTTGCGGTTAAAATTAACAATCTGGATAGTGTTATTCGTCATGGTTGGCTTTACCATCGTTACCATCAATGATGCCCTGAATAATCCGGTTCCTGATTGCGGTTGTTTTGGTGATGCATTGATCATTTCCAACTGGCAAACCATGTACAAAAACCTCGTCATTGATGCTTTTTTACTGATCGTTTTATTTGGTCATTCGAAAACTAAAAAATGGTTTTCTGCCCGTATGGAATGGGTGCTAGGCTTGATTATACTGGTTGGATTTACAGGATTTCAAATTTATAATATCCGGCACTTACCCTTGCTGGATTTCAGAAACTGGAAAGTGGGAAACCACATGGTAAATGAAAACCCATTGCCCAAGAAATTTTATTTGACATATCGGAATATTGAAACCGGAATAGAGAAGGAATACCTCTCACCCGATTATCCTTACAATGATTCGGTATGGATGTCGAATTGGGAATTCGTTGGTCAGCGAGTGGTTGATCCTAATCCTCGGTTGCATGATCTCAGCATCGAAGACCAAAATGGGGATAATTATACAGCTGCCTTGATAGAAAACCCTGATTTTCAATTTTTGATCATCATAGAAAGCATTCCCCATGCAAGTTTGAAAAAAATTGATGAGATCAGGCAATTTATTCAGCAATGCAATGTGCAGGGCGTTTCTATTGCCCTGATAACAAGTAGCCTGCCGGAAACTGTGGATGATTTTACAGAGGAACACGACCTGCAGGTGGATCCATATTTCGCTGATGATATCACCTTAAAGGCCATGATCCGATCCAATCCCGGCCTTATTCTTCTTAAAGATGGTCTTGTGCTGGATAAATGGCATTATAACGATTGGCCTCAACTGGATGATACCCTTATCCGGTTTGAATAGTCTCCGATTAATCTCTGGATTTTAACATTACAAATTTTAATTCCAGTTGTCTATTTCCCAGCTGGCAATCTCTGCAAATAGGTCTGCTGGCATCGATGAGCCAGAAACCACCCATTGCTGTTAATAAAACTCTTGAAAGTTTTCCAAATCAGTTTTTAAGAACATGGGGTTAAATGATAATTTTGATCATTAAAATCAGTTATAATGATGATCAAATAAATAAGATATGAGAACAAATATTGTTGCCGGAAACTGGAAAATGAACCTCAATTTTGAGGAAGCAGATGACCTGATCAATAACATCGTTGAATTTATTGAAGAAGAGTCTCTTGAAAATATCGGCGTGATTGTATGCCCTCCGGCGGTATACCTTGAACTGGCGACCGATCATGCGCAGGATAATGACCTGTATGTCGGAGCACAAAATCTAAGCAATCATGAAAGCGGGGCTTATACGGGTGAAATATCAGCGCGCATGCTATCGTCAATGGCGGTGAGTTATTGTATAATCGGGCATTCAGAGCGTAGAAAATATTTTAATGAAGATCATGCGATGCTTGCTGAAAAGGTAAACAGGGCCCTTCATTATGACATTGTACCCATATTTTGTTGTGGTGAATTGTTGCCTGAGCGCGAAGCAGGAACTCATTTTGAGGTGGTAAAGAAGCAATTGGAAGAGTCTTTATTCCACCTACAGGTTGGAGATTTTGCCAATGTCGTGATTGCTTATGAACCAGTTTGGGCTATTGGAACAGGCGTTAATGCCACCCCGGATCAGGCGCAGGAGATGCATGCTTTTATCCGGAATCTGGTTGCCGATAAATATGGGGCAGAACCTGCAGAAAATACATCCATTCTTTATGGAGGCAGTTGCAATGCAAAGAATGCAAAAGAGCTTTTTGCCAACCCGGATGTGGATGGTGGTTTGATAGGCGGAGCTTCTTTAAAATCAGATGATTTCATTAAAATTATACAATCATTTTAGGTGCGTGTTCATAACCGTTAAATAGCCATGTCTTATATCGAAGTCATCATCCATATTAAGCCGGTCTCTCCGGGATCGGAAATTCTAATGGCCCTTTTATCGGAAATTGGATACGAGAGTTTTGAGGAAACAGAATATGGATTGAAAGCCTATCTTCCATCGGTACAATTTAAAATGGCTGATTTGGACAAAGTTATCGGTTCGGTTCAGGAGGAATTCAAAATTGATTATCACCATTCCATCATTGAAAATCAAAACTGGAATGAAGTTTGGGAAAGCAGTTATGAGCCCATTATGATCCGTAAAGATATTTATATACGGGCTCCTTTTCACGAAGAAAAGAATCATTTTCGCTATCAACTTCTTATTGAACCAAAAATGTCATTTGGCACCGCACACCATGAAACCACCTATCTGATGATGGAATTGATGCTGGAGGAGAAATTCTCAGGGAAACGGGTGTTGGATATGGGCTGCGGAACCGGAATTCTGGCCATCCTTTCCAGTATGCTGGGTGCTTCAGAAATTGTTGCCATTGATAATGATCAGAATGCCTTTGAAAATTCCATCGAAAATATCAGGAAAAATAAATGCAAGAATATTCAAGTTTTTCATGGCGACTCCGAGTTAATTTCAGGAGAATATGAGACCATTTTGGCCAACATCAATAAAAATATCCTCTTGAAAGATATGACCGTTTATGGAAAACACTTAACAAAAGGAGGCGTATTGCTGCTGAGCGGATTCTATGAATCAGATATGGAGGATATCCGGCATTCGGCAGAAAAATCCAATCTGAAATATGACCGATCCATGATAAAAAATAACTGGACGGCACTCCGTTTCATCAAACTGTAAGCTAAATTTCGAAATGGATAAATTGAAAATCGGTATTTTACTTTTATTCCTTCCCTTATTGATTAGCAATAGCTTATCTGCACAAAACTTTTCTGAGTTCTCATCCGATTCAGACGAATTTCTCAAACAGTTGGGCGATTTATTTTCAAAAATAAATGTGAAAGAAGACAAAGATGAGAGCGAATTAATGTTGGAACGTTTTACCGAGTTCTGGAATACCGGATCTTTTTCAAAAGAAATGAAAGAGAATATTAAAACGGTATCCAATCTCATGCTCAAACGAAGGCTAAAGGCTTATCCTGATTTTTATTACTATCTTTCGGCTAACATGGGTTTGGTTGAATTCGATCATAATGAAGAAAGCTACCAGGCATGGCATAAGGGCGTCATGGAACTGGTGCAAGACAAACGTAGTTCGAAACCCATTCGGTCATTTCTCAAAACCAGTTATCATTTACTCAATGAAAATATTTTGTATTCTTCCAGGGCTACATCCTGGAAAGCGAGCACATACGAATTTCATTTTGATTATGATAGTCTTCCTTTTGTTCGTTTTGAGGATATGGACCTCATATGCCATGCTTATCAGGACAGCTCAGTTATTTTCGACACCAAGGGGATCTTTTATCCCATTGAAAATCGATTTATCGGAGAAAGAGGCAAGGTAACCTGGATACGAGCAGGGTTTGATGAGAATACGGTCTATGCCGAACTTTCCCATTATGAAATCTACCTGGGGTTTTCAAGATATTCTGCGGATTCTGTAAAGTTTTACCACAAAGATTACTGGGAGAAACCTTTGCTGGGTAAGCTGGAGGAAAAAGTACTGGCAGATGTTTCACAGGAAAAAGCGACCTATCCCCAGTTTCAATCTTATTTTCAGCAAATCGAAATTAAAGAGGTATTCAAGGATGTAGATTACAAAGGAGGTATAGAGATTCGTGGACGAAAACTTATTGGAATTAGCGTTGGTGATAATTATGCCCAATTGACGTTTAAAAAGGATGGCAAAGATTTTATTCGGGTGATGTCGGATAATTATGTTATTTATCCCGACAGGATTAGCTCCGGATTCAGTGTCGCCACGATTTATCATGATCAGGATTCCATTTTTCATCCCGGCTTGAAACTGAACTATGTAGATGAGAACAAGGAATTATCATTGATCCGCTCCGGAGAGGGTACTTCAAAAAGTCCTTACTATGATTCTTTTCACAATCTCGACATTTACGCGGAGGCAATTTATTGGAAGATGGACGATCCCATTCTTAGTTTCGAAAATGTTAAAGGTTCGCTGGGTGTGAGCAGGGCCGTGTTTGAATCCAGTAGTTATTTTTCAGAACCCCGTTATCTGAGATTACAGGGCATAGATTTAATGAATCCCCTCAATATCATTAAAAATTATGCGGACAAGTACAACGTAAGTGAAGTATCGGTGCAGGGCCTTTCTGAAGAAATACTGATGCCCCAAAATCAGGTGATTGCCATGTTGGTCAATTTATCAAATCAGGGCTTTCTGATTTACGAGCGGGAAGAAAAAAGTGCCCGAATCAAAGACAAGTTATACGATTATATCAGCGCTGTAGGTGGTAAGATTGATTATGATGTTATCCAATTCAATTCCGAAACAATGGGCGGACACAATGCCTCTCTTGAACTGGATAGTTTCGGTTTAAAGTTATATGGTGTACCTTTTGTTTATCTGAGCGATTCGCAGCAGGTTTTTATTTACCCCGCCGGTCAGCAACTGGTTATAAAAAAAGGTATGGATTTTACCTTTACGGGTAGGGTGCACGCCGGGACCTTCGATTTCTATTCCCGGCAGGTGCAATTCAACTATGATCAGTTTAAACTTGATATGCCCATCATTGATTCCATGAGTTTCCATGTGCCCAGTTTTGAAACCGATGAATTTGGCAGGCACAGGCAAAAAAAGGTTCAAAATGTTATTTCCGACCTTGGGGGTGATCTATACATTGATGATCCCCTCAATAAATCGGGTTTGAAAAACTTTCCGCAGTATCCCATCTTTTCAAGTACCAAGGATGCTTATGTGTATTATGATGATCCACGAATATTTGATGGTGTTTATACCCGGGATAAGTTTTTCTTTTATGTTTACCCCTTTACCATTGATAGTTTGGATAATTTCAAGACTGAATTGCTGGAGTTTTCGGGATACCTGGCTTCAGCAGGTATATTCCCTGATATGGAAGATACATTGCGGGTTCAACCTGATTATTCGCTTGGATTTCAGAAAAAAGCACCCGAATCCGGGTTCCCTGTTTATGGTGCACGAGGCTATTATTATGCAAATCTGAACCTGAGCAATGCAGGACTCCGAGGCAATGGCTACCTAAAATACCTAACCTCAACTTCCTGGTCAGAAGATTATATATTCTTTCCGGATTCTACCAATACATACGCCAGTAAGTTTATCATTGAAGAGCAATTAACACCGCTTGAATATCCCACTGTTTCTGCTAACCATGTTTATCAGCATTGGGTTCCGTATGAGGACTATATGGTAATCTCCTATATTGATCAACCCATCGATATGTTCAGCAATCAGTCACAGTTACTGGGCAAACTGGTCTTAACACCCGAAATTTTAAAGGGATCGGGCAATATGAGTTTCGAAGATGCCGATATGCATTCTAAACTTTATACATTCGGACAACACGAAATATTTGCTGATTCAGCTGATTTTACGTTAAAATCTGCTGAATATATCCAATCGGCATTTGCAACATCCAACTATAAATCCCATATTGATTTTTACGATCGGATCGGTAGTTTTGTATCCAATGGTGGTGCCTCTTTTGTTGATTTCCCTATCAATATGTATGTCTGCCTTATCGATGAGTTCGACTGGTATATGGACTCTTATGAGATTGCTATTGGAAGTGTTGAAAAAGAAGTTGAGATGTCGAAGTATGATAACCTGACCATTCGCGAGTTGATCGATATTCCTTTGCAGGGCTCAGAGTTTATTTCTATCCATCCGGAACAGGATTCATTGCGGTTTATATCAACGACAGCGACCTATAACCTCAGGGAATATACCCTTTACGCAGAAGATGTTAAATATCTCCGTGTAGCTGATGCAACTGTTTTTCCATCCGACAGGAGGATCATCATCAAACCAGATGCGGTTATGAATACCATAAGCGATGCTAAAATTCTCACCAATTCGGTTACCAGATATCATGAAATTTATGATGCTGTTGTGGATGTCAGAGGAAGACGTGATTATGTGGGAATTGGGAATTATGACTACCTGGATGAAAATGGTGACCGACAGCAGGTTTTTCTCAAAAAAATTGGTGTGGATCAGACCTACCAATCGGTTGGTACCGGGACGGTAAGTGATACCATGGGATTTAAACTGAGCAAGGATTTTTATTTTACAGGGGATGTCCATCTTTTTGCTAATAAGGAATTTCTCAATTTCGATGGTGGATTTAAAATTAAGGATCCATGTGGAAGTGGGAAGCAACATTGGGTTAAATTCAAAAGCGATATCAATCCAAAGGATATATATATTGATGTAGCTGAAGATCTTGTTTCCATCAGCAATGATCAGCTTGAATCGGCCATTATGTTCAGCAATGAGCGAAATCAGTTTTATTCCGGATATTTGGCAACAAAGCGCGCTCCTACAGATATTCCGGTATTCAAATCACATGGCTATATTCGATATGATAAGGGAATGGATGAGTATGATATTGCCAGTCTTGAAAAGCTGAAAGGACTCACTGTTGAAGGCAATCAGCTAACCCTGAGCCGCAAGCAATGCATCCTTTCGGGCGAAGGCAAAGTAAACCTGGGTGCCGAACTGGGTCGGGTACATCTGGATGCCTATGGTTCCACTATTCATTATATCATTCCTGACTCCACCCGTTTTGATCTGGTCGTTCTGGTCGATTTCCCATTTGATGATACACCTCTGGGTATGATGGCGGAAGAGATTTCCGGGCAAAATCTTCAGGGAGTCAACGTAACCCGTCACGAATTTACCAAAGCCCTAACTGATATAATGGGTGAGGAGGATGCGGAAAAAGTTTTGGCGGATGTGCGTCTTTTTGGAAAATTCAGGAAATATCCTTCGGAATTGGAACAAACCATTGTGTTTTCCGATCTTAAAATGCGCTGGAACTATGCGACCCGTTCATACATGTCGTACGGACAGATTGGTATCAGCAGCATTGGGAAAACCCAGATCAATAAATATGTGAACGGACACATTGAAATTGAGAAAAAGCGGACCGGAGACGTATTGAGTATTTACTTGGAATTTGACAAAGGAAAGGGATGGTATTTCTTCAATTGCAGAAATAATCTGATGCAGACCATCTCCTCCAATACTGAATACAACAATTATATCAGAGAATTGAAAGATGATAAACGAACGGTTAAAAAGAATAAAGACGGCGAAGAGTACAGTTTCATTATATCGAACTTACGTAAGAAAACCGACTTTCTGAGAAGGATTCAACAGTAAACCATATGCTATTCAATGTTACAATTGCCATTGTTCTTGCATACCTGATAGGGTCAATTCCTACATCGGTATGGATTGGTAGGATTTTTTATAAAATCGATGTCCGCACACAGGGAAGTGGAAATGCAGGTGCTACCAATACCATCAGGGTTCTGGGTTGGAAAGCCGGGGTGCCTGTGCTGATCCTGGATGTATTCAAAGGTTGGTTGGCCGTTTATATGGCCCATTATTTTTATCAACCCGAATGGACTGCTCCGGATGTGATTGACTTGAAGATCATGCTTGCCGGGGCTGCTGTTATTGGACATGTATTCCCTGTTTATGTTGGATTTAAAGGTGGAAAAGGAATTGCAACCCTGTTAGGCGTTGGATTGGCTCTTTTTCCTGTGGCTTCAATTATCGCCATTTTGATATTTTTAGCGGTGTTATTACTTTCAGGTTATGTATCGCTGGGATCTATTATTGCTGCAGTTACTTTTCCTATCTCGGAATTGCTTATTCTCGGGCATACACAATATCTCTCATTGATCATTCTCGCGCTCGCTGTGGCCATTTTTGTTCCTTTTACCCATCGAAAAAATATCCAAAGATTGTTGAGGGGAGAAGAATCAAAATTTTCAATAAGAAAGAAAAACCAGAATAATTAGGTTTTTGTCCCAAGATTCCCTCCTTATTATTAACCTCCATTACGATTTCGGATAAGTTATTTGCGGAACGATCACCATTGATAAACTTAGTATACACAAAGTCAGATACTTAGTTTTTTTAGGGTTTCTCATGTTTTGTTTTCTTTTAAAAGTTGACCTTTCTAAGGGTCATTGAATCAGTGCTTTGTGGCGTTTGGTACAGGTATTGCAAAACTGATTGATGTATTTTGAAAAATATGATCGATCAATTTTCTAAAATATCGCCAACAACGTCCAAAAATCGCACAGAAATGCTTACTTCAGCACTACGACATATACTCACTTTACTATTCCTATTGTTTTTATTAACAGTGGGTTACAGTCAGAATTCCGGGTTAACCGAGGGGGATATCATTGCCAAAGCTCAAAATTATTTTGACAAGGAAAATTACCAGGAAGCCCTTCCTCTTTTTGCTCAATTGGTGAGTGTTCACCCTGAGAATCCGGAGTATAATTACAAATTCGGAGTATGCACCTTATATGGTGATCGAAGTGATCGCCGTCGGCCAATCCGATACCTGACCATAGCAATGCGCTCTATTAAGGATGATCCTCAGTTAAACTACCATTTAGGCATCGCCTATTATCAGAACCAGGAATTTGCCGATGCCATGAAATACCTAAATCTTTATCTGGCCAAGCTGGGTTCTGATTCGCCCGAGCGACCTGTAATACTTGAAAAGGTCAATGCCTGTTTGAATGGGATGAATCTTGAACATAAAAATATCATCTCCGATGTTATTTCTACATCCCAGTTCAATATGGATAATTTCCACCGGGCTTATCGTGCTGATGAGTTCTCCGGAATGCTTATCCTGAAACCGGAGATGTTTCTCACATCTAAAGAAAAGAAGTCGGGGGAAAATTCATTCGTATATATTTCTGATCCAAGAAAATTACTTTATTACTCGGGTTACGATGGAAATACAGATCAAAGGGATCTCTTTATGGTTGAGATGACCGAAAAAGGAGACTGGGGTGATCCGGTGAAGCTCCCTGAATCCATCAATACCAGTTTTGATGAAGATTATCCCATTGGGGTTAATGGCGGTTTGACATTGTATTTCTGTTCAAAAGGACATAACAGCCTGGGTGGTTTTGATATATATAAAACGACACTTGATACAGTTAATAACAGTTTCAGTGAACCTGAAAATTTGGGAGTTGGAATCAATTCCCCCTTTGATGATGTGTTGTTCATTCCTGATAAAACTGGTCACTTTGCTTATTTTTCAACCAATCGTGATAATCTGAATGGAACCATCAATGTTTATAAAATTCGGTTGATCGAAAATTCATTGGAACAAAATCAGTTCCTGGCTGAAAATGTAATCAAAGCAAATTTGGGACATAAACCTGAACCTCAAAAAACCACAACTGAGGTCAGTACCCAACAAATTGCTTCCAATTCACCAACCCTTTCACAATCGGCAGTATCAAAACCTTCAAAACCGCAACTATCTCCCGCTGAACGTGCCGCGAAAATGAAGAACGAACGCAGTGTGATGAATAAATATGCGGATACTTCTTACCAACTGGTAACAGTAACTAAAAATTTAATCCGTGATTTGACAACCAAGCGCGATCGTGCCAATGCGGTTTCTCAGAAAAAGCAGGAAGCTGCTAAAAGCCTCGAAGTAAAATTTGAAGAATTGATGGCAACAATGGCAACTGTTGAATCAGATGTGGAATTTGAGAAGATGCTTGAAAATTCTATGATTCTTAAGCAAGAAATATATCAATATCGTCAGCGTGCTGATCAGGCAAACCTGGTGGCATGGAACCTTGGAAAACATATTAAGGTTAAATCGAGGGAACTTGAAAGTATTAAAGCTGGTGCCGGGAAGGTGCAAACCAACTCGGTAGCCGGAAAGATGGAAGAAACCCGCATTGCATACCTGGATCTGCGCAGCAACTATAACCTTGGGGATACCCTGACGGATTATTCGGACCTTTTATTTGCACTATCCAGTGATGAAAAGAAATATACCATTCCACAATCGGAACTTGCTTTTGTTGAGGATTTAAGAAAAAGTTTTGAAAATAATACCTTATTGGCAGAAGCCAATAAGGCCAATCAAAAGGCCATACAAGAGGATATTCCAATCGTTGTTGTGGATAAACGAACCCAATTTGTTGAGCAACCCAAATCCGAACCGACCATTACCGCTGAGCCCTTAGTTGACCCTATCCTGGTCAATACCCTTGCTCAGGCAACAATTTTTGAAGAAGATGAATCATTGGATATTGATTTTTCCATTGATGCCATCACACCGGAAAAGCTAGTTGAACTGGTTGCTTATGAAACCCTGGCTTCAACAATAGACATTGATGAAACAGAGCTTGAATTGGATCTTCGAATGGATATGCCGGAAGTGATACCCATGGTTGAGCCGGTTATTTATGCTTCCATTGATCAAATGCCCGAAGATGAAGCTTTGGAAATAAACATGACTGTTGACGCCATTGAGCCGATTATGATCGCTGAGGAAGTTCATGTAGAATATGCCTCTGCCATTCAAATTGATGAACAGGAACTTGAAATCGATACACGTGTCGACGCCATAGAACCTTTCAATCTGGTTGACCCTGTCAACGTTCAATTTGCGAGCACCATGCCGGAAGAAGAGAACCTGGAAATCAACAATGGTATAGACGCTATTGTCCCGGTCATGGTCGTTGAAGAAATAAATGTTGAATATGCTTTTGCCATTGAAATTGATGAACAAGAACTTGAAATCAATACATTGGCTGATGGAATAGATCCGATCCGTGTGGTGGATCCTGTGAATGTTCAATTTGCAAGCAATACCATGCCTGATGAGGAGATATTGGAAATTGATAACAGTCTTGATGTTATTGATGCTTTGGCAGTTGCAGAGCCGGTTTTGGTCGCTTTTGGTGATCAACAGATAGAAATGGATGAGAATATTGAGATCAACACAGCTGTGGATGCGGTTGAAGCAGCTGCATTGGTGGAACCCGTTTTCGTGAACGAAGATGTAGAGTTGGCAATTACTGATGAAGACCTGGAAATAAATCTGAAATCAGAAGCAATTAAAGCTTTGAATCAAGTTAAACAGGTGGTTTTCGATGAGCTTGCCTATGCTGATACTGAACCTGTCGAAGAGCCCCTGGAATTGTCCCTTGAGGATACCTATGTGAAAGTTCATGCCATCCCCCAAACGATTGAGATCGCTCAATTTACAGATGTATTCCCCATGGATGAAATGCTTGAAATAAATATTGAAGATCAATCTGCAGTGATCATTTCACAAGTAGAACCTGTTGAATGGATTGCGGATAATGATGACATTTCAATTCTGGAAAATGAGGAACTGGAAATAATAATTGAATCTGATCCGGTTCACATATATAAACCAGTTGATCCGGTAGAGGTGACAGAATTTGCAGCAATAGATTTTGATGCTGAAGAAATTGAAATTAGCCAGTCTGAAGAGGAAATTGCGGTTTATGAGTTGGTCAACCCGGTGAATGTCCAAGCCATTGCATTTGAACCATTCCGCATGGAAAATGAGTCCCTGGAGATTCGGATGGAATCAGAAGACCCCACTCCGGTTGACATCGAACGTATGGTTGAACCCGTATATGTTTCTGAATTTGCAATGGTTGAACCTGAAGAGGAAGTACTTGAGATTCGTTTCAATAAATATGAACAGTTGTTGCAAACCATGCCCGAACAAGTTGAGCCCATTTATTATTCAACATTGACACCGACTGAATTAGAACTGGACGAATCCGATATCGTCATCAATTTTGGAATTGACGATCAGGCACAGGAATCGCTGATGGCATCCGCTGACAATTCCTTAACCGTTGCTGAACGTGCACAAGATATCAGTGAACTTCCTGCATTAACGACTGACGTATTTTACTTAAGAGAGTCTGTATCATTAGCCAGTGAGATCGAATCCTCAAGGACAGATATGGAAGTATTAAGAACAGCCCTTACCAATCCGGATGACCTGGATTATGAAGAGCTTTTATTTGCAGCCAGTCTCACCAGCAATGCAAAAGACAAACTCAATATTTATAACACGGCATTTATTCACCTCGATCGTGACTGGAGGGCTTTCAACAATGCAGCTGTAACATCCATTAATATTCGTAATCTCGACCAGGCAGAAGTATACCTTTACCAGGCTTCACTCCTCTCGCAAGACAATGGTAAAATTTATAACAACATGGGTATTCTTGCCTGCTACCAAAATGATTTTGAGAAAGCACGTGATTATTTTGTAACGGCTCTTCAACTGGGTGTAAATTCAGAGTATAATCTACAGGTCTTGAAAAACATGACGGAAACCAATAGTTTCACTACTGAACAGTTACACCAGGAAATCGGTGAACATCGTTATTTTGAAGTGCTGGGTGAACTTTTGAATAACGAAGCGACCAGATAAGACAAATCTTCTATATGTTTGACTATTTAAACCGACTGAATTTCAGTCGGTTTTTGTATTTATGAAAATTCTGGGTGTCGTGTTTGAAAATTGTTAAGAAATCAATTTTTAAGGAACATATTCAATTAAAAATTTTAATAATTTTACGACTTTCATAAAACAACAACCAGAAAATAGAATACTATGAAGTTTATTGTGTCGAGTTCGGTCTTATTGAAAAACCTGCAGTTGATCAGCGGGGTTATCAATCCCAGTAATACCTTGCCAATTCTCGATGATTTTCTTTTTGAACTTGATAATAAAACACTGACCATTACAGCCTCCGATTTGGAAACAACCATGTCGGTGAGTGTTCCGCTCGACATGGCTGAGGACCCCGGTCAGGTCACCATCCCGGCAAAATTGCTGTTGGATACCCTGAAAACATTTGCCGATGTTCCCATCACCATGACCATTGATAAAACGACCATGGGAATTGAGATTTCGGCTGGCGATGGAAAGTTCAAACTTACAGGTCATAAGAGTGATGAGTTTCCTCAAAAACCGACCATTGATGATGCCACCACCATTAAGGTAAATTCAGAAATTTTAAAAAGCGCATTTCTCAAGACTTTATTTGCGACAGGCAATGATGAATTGAGGCCGGTAATGTCGGGTGTGTTTTGTGAGCTTTCTCCTGATGACCTGACTTTTGTTGCAACTGATGCACATAAACTTGTACGGTATAAAAGGGGTGATGCAAAGGCCGACACAGTATCTTCCTTCATTTTGCCCAAAAAACCACTCAATCAATTGAAAAACGTTTTACCGGATGATGCTGAAGTTGTGATAAATTATGATCAGACCAATGCCTTTTTTGAATATGAAAACGTCAACCTGATCTGTCGTTTGATTGATGGGAAGTATCCCAATTACGATGCGGTCATTCCCAAGGATAACCCCAATAAACTGACCATTGAACGTTCACCCTTTATCAATGCGATACGCAGGGTTGCCTTGTATGCCAATCAATCCACCAACCAGGTGCGACTTAAGATCAGTGGTAAAGAGCTGACTTTATCAGCCGAAGATATCGACTATGCCAACGAAGCAAAAGAACGGCTAACTTGCAGCTACGAAGGTGAAGATATGGAAATTGGCTTTAATTCCAAATTCCTGCTGGATATGCTCAATAACATTGATGCGCAAAATATCAAAATTGAAATGTCGGCTCCGAACCGGGCTGGGATTTTATTACCTGTCGATCCGGACAACGAACATGAGGATATTCTCATGCTTGTGATGCCTGTCATGCTGAACCAGTAAAGATTTTATTTCTTAAATATAGAAGGAGCAAGTCAAAACGGCTTGCTTTTTTATTAAACCTAAAGCAACTATCTTTGTTAATCTAAGACTGATCATTACAAATGAAAATTATTGTCTTTGGAGGAACCGGTTTTATTGGATCCGCCCTGCTTCAAACGGATTTATTCAGGGAATCGGAGGTTTATGTCGTCACCCGAGATCCAGAAAGCACAAATATTGATCAAAGTGGATGGGTGAAATTGATCAAGTCGGATCAAAAAATTAAAGAACGGCTATTGGACTTATATACCGGGCAATATGGCATTGTTAATTTGGCCGGTGCATCCATCAGCCACTGGCCCTGGACGGGTCGCCAGAAAAAGAAAATCCTGGACAGCAGGATTCGGATTACAAAATTGATCTGTGATTCAGTCAATCAAGCTACACAAAAACCCGAATTCATTATTCAAGGTTCAGCCGTTGGTTATTATGGATTTGATACTTCTGAGGTAATTACAGAGGATTCTTCGGCAGGAAAGGGATTTCTGTCGATGGTAACTCAAAAGTGGGAGGAAGCTTTATCCATAAATAATCAAGAATCTACCCGTGTGATTTATATCCGGACAGGCCTGGTATTGGGCAGGGATGGTGGTTTGCTTCGGGTTCTTCGGTTACCCTTTTACTTTTTTGCAGGCGGTCATTTTGGAAACGGTCATCAATATTATCCCTGGATTCATATAGCTGATGAAGTTGGTGCCATTGTATTTTTAATCCAACATCAAGCTGCCCGGGGAGCATATAACCTCACGGCACCTGAACCTGTTCGCATGAAAGAACTGATGAAGATCATCGGAAAATGTATGAAACGACCTTCCTGGCTTCACCTTCCTGCCTTTCTGATACGTTTATTGATGGGAGCCTCATTTGCTGATGAACTGGTGCTCGGCAGCCAGCAAGTGAAACCTGATAAGTTGATAAAGTCCGGTTATCAATTTCGATTCACAGATCCTGCACAAGCAATATCTGATTTAATATGATTTATTATGCACGATGGAATTGGTTCACAATTTATTGAAAATGGTAATCCAAAATCCATTGAAGAACTTGATCCCATTGCAAGCCGGATAAAATCCATGCCTGTAATTTATGAGGTGGTCAGGGTAGAAGAGGGTGTGCCACTATTCATTGATAATTATATTGAACGGTTGGTAAACTCTTTTCGGATCATGGGTGAATCTCTTCCCGTTTCCCGGTTTGATATCATTTCAACCATGCAGCACCTTATCCAAATCAATGATCATCGCAGCGGACCTGTAAAAATGATCTTCGGACTGAGTTCGGTACCATTGTTCATCATGTACCTGATGAAACCGCATCTCCCCAAACCAGAGGAATACAGGACCGGAGTAAAGACCATATTAATGGAAGCAATCAGACATAATCCCAATGCCAAAATGTGGAATGAGGAGTTGCGTAAAAATTCAGTGGATCTTTTGCAACAATCCGGTGCTTATGAAGCGATACTGGTTGATGACCATCATCATATTACCGAAGCCAGTCGTTCCAATGTATTCCTTATTCGGGATGGTTTGGTTTACACTTCTCCACCCCAGTTGGTTTTACCCGGTATTACCCGCCAGAAGGTTCTGGAGGCTTGTCAGAAATTGGACCTTCCGGTTCACCTGGAATCTATTCCCGTTTCTGATCTTGCTTTATATGATGCTTGTTTCTTAACCGGAACTGCCAGGCGTATTGTTCCAGTCAGATTTATTGAAGATATAGCATTTGATCCGAAAAATGCTATTTTGCTTAGTATTTCTGAAGGGTTTGAGCAACTGGTCAGGGATTACATTGTTCAAAACAGTTAATCGTCTTTCATTATTCCCTCCAGCAACCAGTTGGCAACTGCCTGCCGGTTATCTTCGATGATAAATCGCTTTTGATCTTTATAATTCCGGATATTCCCCAGTTCAGCATAAACGGCAACAGGGTATGTTTCGCGGAGCATGTGCAAGTTACGCGCCTTAACAGTGCCATTGTAGCCCCTGCCTTTTTGATGCTGATCATATTTTTGAGCAATGGTATTTCGCAGGTTTTCGGCGAGTTTTTTCCCATTTTTACTTTTGGGATTGTGATAGAAGAACATGTCAATGCGTTGTCCCGTTGCTCTGGAATCAACATGAATGATAATGGCCCGCTGTTTTTTGGCACCCACTTTTTTGTGTTGATTGTACAGGCTATTGATGGCATCCACCCGCTGGTTAAGCCGCCTGATCTGGTTCAAGGGGATCACTTGTTCCGGGTAACACACTTCATCTTTATCCGGCTCAAGATAAGCTCCTGACCGGATGCCATCGTTGGGATCGCGGTTGATCATATACACTGTTGCATTTTGTTCAAGCAGGTTTCGGGCTAAGCGGAGGGAGATGTCATACGCATATTCATCTTCACACAAAACGTGGCCATTGTAATTGCCCATGGCTCCTGGATCAGGTCCACCATGGCCGGCAACGATGTAATATACATGACCTGTTAAAGCAGTTGATTGGATATCAACTTTTTCGTACTCTTTTCCAAAGATGGGGAATATGCTTGAGCCAGCAAGGTTTGGTTCTTTTGATTCATTGTTTTGTTTATCAGGTAGATGTTCGGGTACCCACAGGATGTTGTCTTCTCTATAATCTTTTTCCTTTACACCCAGTTTGTGCATGAGCTCATTGTACTTTTGAATAGCAACAGCGTAATCATAGTCGCTGTTACCAATGGTCGTTCGGATGCTGGTCGCATTGTATTGATAAACCCTGATGGGGACTTTATATCGTTTGCCAATGTATAAGTTAAGATCATTTAACTGGTTGATTTGTTTGAAGCGATCAAGGTTTGAATGGCTTCGGTCGAGTCCGTGTCGTTCGAGCAGAGAATAGGCGCCCTCGCCCTTCTGCACTTCTGCCCGGAGGTATTCATAGTTTTGACCCGCCAATTGAAAAAAGGTGTGTAAAAGAATAATTAAGTTCAGTATTTTAAATATCATTTTCCCCTAACCATTTAAAAGATCACTGTAAGATTCAGAAACGAGGTCTTTCTTTTCAATCTCCAGTATTTGCATATATTTTGTACATTGTTTTTCAAGCAACGCTTTATTTCCTGTCATTTCCTGATCGATGGCTTCGATTTCTATAAAGCTCCCCAGCCCTTTAACAACATCAATGTGGAACTTGATATTATCGATAAAAAAGATCTTTCGATGTTTATCAACAATCACTTTAACTCCCAGGGCGGCGACCAGGAGATTTTTCAATGAGGTATTCGGTGTTGTTTTATAGAGTTCAACATCAGAAACCTTGGGCCCGGACTGATTATGGCGATGATAAAAGATCAAAGCATTTTCAATTACCCCTTCCCGCAGTTTCAGTCTTCCTGATGCCACCTGAAAATAGGTGTCAACCTGGTGATCGGATCCGACAAAACGTGCATTTTTCTCTAATAATATTTTTTCCACTTTTCCTGGATCACTGCAGCGCGCTTTTATTTCCAGATTGATAAATCCCATTCCCATCATTTTCTGGAAGGCAAATTTAACAGGTTAGAAGGCTCTTCAGAAGCTCATATCATTTAAAATATTAAAAGAATTATGAACATTGATCAGAACCTGGTGATTCGGTTAAGATTGATTTATTTTGCAAGGATGATCTCTATGGCGGTTTCCATGATATCATCCCTCCCAGCGAGGGCATGCTGAGGATTCATCCATACGGTAACGTCTGGTGGAATTCCATTTTCAAAGTTTTCGCCATCAGGGCTGAACGTTCGGGAGGTTGAAAAACGGTATCCCCAGCCATTGGGCAATTCATAACCGGCCGGTGCTCCCAGACCTCCTCCGGTTGTATCACCCACCTGTATCACATGGGGAAATGCTTTCATTGCCAACGAAAAAAACGAAGTAGCACTGAAACAACCCCTGTTGGTTAAGAGTACCACCGGTTTGGTAAATTGATAGGGTCCTCCCTGTTCCATATAAACGTCGGCTGGTTCAGAAAAATCTTCATGATCGGGTCCATCTTTTAATATGGATGAGTAGATGAACCGTTTTTTATCTGCAAACCGTGAACCCAGACGATAAATGTTATTTACATTTCCTCCCCCATTGCTCCTCAGATCAAGGATAATCCCTTTGGTGTGCCACAAACTGGCAATGACAAAATCGATGTCTGCACTTTGCACTGTATTGGAAAAACTGCCGTAATAGATATAGCCGATGGGTATACTGTCACGAACCATCGTAGTATTGATCAGGGAGCCTGTGATCCGGTAGTCCCAGCCAATATAATAATCCTTGATCAGTCTGAAATCAAAATTCTCAGGGGCATTGCGTTTAAAATCATAACGGGAAATATCGAAAGGCGCGGTCAGGTTAACATGTCCATCCTGAAGTTCATTCATCATATCGGCCAGTACCCCGAAAAGCCTGTAAGAACTCATTCCATTATTTATTTGCGGCCGATAGTTGGCGTATACTGCATCCCAGTCGATGCCTTTATAATCGAAAAAAGCATACTTTTCATCCACCGTTTTCCACATCGTTTCAAAATTTGAAATGGGATCATTTTCGGGTTCTTCTTCCATCAATATCTTTTCGCAGGAAGAAAAAGTGAGAAGTATCAGCAACGCATATATCGAATTTCGAATCATTGTTTATCAGAATTATTATTGAATTTAAACAGCAATGAAAGGGTGAGTCCATGATAGGCTGATTGTACTTTATTATAACCTGGATCATGGTGAAAAAAGTTCCATACATAACTCAGACGGATGGCATTTCCGTTGTGCAGTATATAGTGCAATTCAGTTTGGGAACGGAGATTGAAGGGTACAAAAAATCCCCCGCTGATGTGATCGGCTGTAATTTTGGACTGTAGATCCGGATCAATAAAGTTGGTAATGGTCACATAGGTCGGTCGGATCATAAAGCTTACAAAGGGTGTAGAAAGTTGCCAGCTAAGCCTGAGATCACGATCACGCCGGTTTAATTTGATAAACCATAGCTTCATCTTTTTAGCACGATAATGGAATGGAAATTCGAAGCGAGTAGCCAACCCAATCCCATTGTAATTGTCAAAGGTAAAAGCAGAATTGCCATATTTATAATTGACCCTGAAATGTCCATTTATGTTAAATTCTGGACCGAGATACCAGTTGATCCGGTCTTCGGCAAGTTGCTTAAAGCGATACAGGATGTTGTACCTGAGTGAAATATAATAACTGGTATTGGTTGGGTTATACCAGGGCAGTTCGGTCGGGGTAGTCAGGTTGCCATAGCTGAAATCCGTCTCAAAGCTTTTGATGATCTTTTCAGAATGTACCAGAAAACTGAGATTGGCTGGAATGGTTATTCCTTTATAACGCAGGGGAGAGGTGTTGTTGTCCGTCACTTTTACATATGAAAATCCGGTTCCCAGTCCCAGATACTTATCCCTTTCCCTGCGCTCATCTTTGCGGGTTTTGGATTCTTCCTGTCCCCATGAAGTTGAACCCAGTGCCACCAACAATATTATTATACCAATTAAACTTCGCATTTTGCTGAAATATATATGGGAACAGTTTTTATTTAAAAATGTTTGCTTGATGTCTGCCTGAACCAAAACCGGTGATTTTAATAAGGATTGAATTGTTCAATAACATTCATCAAAATTACAGGTTTAAAAGCCCCGCTTCAAAATCAAAGTAATCCTTTAAAGCCTCCCTGCTGTAATTCGTGAGTCGCTTCGTATCACGAATGGTACTGTAGGGTTTCACGGTTATTTTATGAATTTCATGAATGAGGTGGTCCTTGAAATTTTCCCTTGGGAGTATTTTATTGAGCAAACCATTTTCGAGCGCCTCCTCAGCTGTAATTTGATCCTGCAGCTGCAATTCAAGGGCTTTAGAATGATGAACCGTATGGGATAAAAAATAAGGGAGTCCTCCGGCAGGATGCAGACCATATTTGTTGTGGATCATGGAGAGGATGGTTCCTTCCGCAGCATAGCGGAAATCGGCCACCATGGCTGCTCCAACAAAGGGCGTTACCACTGATCCCTGCAATGCCGAGACGACGATTTTCTGGACTGCACCGATCCGTTTGATCAATGTATTTAAGATATTAATCTCCCGAAATCTTACATTCCGTTCTGTGATATTCGGCCTTCCATCCTGATGAACTTTTTCTTTTTCCAAAACCCGATTGATGAAACGGTCATACTGGGCATCACTGAAACTATCGGGATGATTGTAAAAAAGCAAGGCTTTAGTGTCTTGTTTATGGTCAATATCATTGATTAGCTGTAGCAATGTTTCACTTAGTTGCACATCAGTAATGAGGTCGAAAACCTTTTCCTTGATCTCAATAAATGCAATATCATCATTGCTGTAAACTTCATAAAAGTCATTGTTGGCAAGTACGTTCATATGGTTGTAATTTATTTGACATAAATGTATAAAAATATCCTCAATGGATAAAGCCAATAAAGGTTCATTTTTTAAAATTGCGAAAAAAGCTGGATATGATTGAAATTATATGCATTGTATTGCATCTTTTCACAGGAATAAAATGTCTTTTATTTTTAAAAGTTTAAACCATGGAGGTTAATGACTATCTAATGGTGGATTTTTAAATAAAAATGCATTTTCAAATTACCCAATATTTAATAAATTGATGCGATGCGGATAGCACTTGTGATGATTACTATTTCATTGTTTTCTTTGGGAGGTATTGCCCAACGACCTGGAGGCCCGATGGAAAATATGCCGGCAGATGGGATTCTGAAAGGAAAGGTTATGGATAAATCTGCAAATATTCCTATGGAATATGCGAATCTGGTATTATATAGTATGCGTGATTCCTCCATTGTAGCCGGAACTGTGACAGATCCGGAGGGTAATTTTAAAATGGAGAACTTAAGGCCAGGTCGCTTTTATGCCATTGCCAATTTTATTGGGTACCAAAAAACAACGATCAATGATATTCGGATCACGCCAAAACAATGGACTGTCGACCTGGGTACTGTTTTTTTGAATCCAGCTACCACCAACCTGGAGGGGGTGGAGGTGGTCGCCGATAAAGCACGGGTAGAATATAAAATTGACAAGAAGATCGTTAATGTTAGCCAGGATCTGATGTCATCCGGTAACTCGGCCATTGCCGTTTTAGAAAACACACCTTCGGTTCAGGTGGATATTGAAGGAAATGTCAGCCTCAGGGGATCTTCTAATTTTACCGTTTTGGTTGACGGACGGCCCAGTGTTTTGCAAGGAAGCGATGCCCTTCAGCAAATACCTGCCAGTTCCATCGATCAAATTGAAATCATTACCAACCCCTCTGCCAAGTACGATCCGGATGGCGTAGGAGGAATCATCAATGTGGTGATGAAAAAGCAGAAGAAAACAGGCATGAATGGGGTTGTCAATGCATCGGTAGGAACCGGGAATAAATATGAATTGGATGCCCTTTTAAATCACAGGACTAAAAATTTCAATTTTTTCGCAGGTCTGGATTTTAATGATCGTGAATTCAGGATGGATGGAGAGTCGCGTTATGAAACGTATTTGCCTGATACCACCAATTATCGAAATTCGGAAATGGAAGGATTGATGAACCGAAGCGGTTTCAGCGCCAAGGGTGGATTCGATTATTATTTGACCGATAAAGCAACACTAACCCTTTCCGGTCGGTATGGTGGCTACCGTTTTGGTCGCGACAGAAGCACCAATCGAAATGTTTATACCATTCCAGCACTTGATAATGATTATTCCCGGTCGGAAAGTAGCTCTGAAAGGGAAGGAAATTATTATGATATGAATTTGAACTATGTGCAGAAATTTGATGATCGGGGTCATCAACTTGAAATACTGGGATTTTTTTCAAGAAGGGGGGGCGATGATTATGAAGAACAGTCGGATTATACCACGGATAGTGATTGGAATATTATAGATGATGTACCCGATGCCATTCAAACCACAGAAAAGGATTATGACCGGGAGTTGAGGGTAAAAGCGGATTATACCAAACCCATTGGCGAAGAGGGCAGGATTGAAGCAGGCTATCAAAGTCGTTTTGAATTTGAAAATGAAAAATATGTATATAGCGATTTTGATTATGTGGTCAATGACTGGATCGAAAATCCGCTTTACACCAGTGAAATGGATTTTAGCCGCAATATTCACGCAATATATGGCATCTATGGAAATACCTGGGGGAGCTTTGGTTATCAGGCTGGTCTGCGGGGTGAATATACCGATCGGAGTATCGAAAACATCCAATCAGAAGCTCCCTATGTGATTGATCGGTTTGATTTGTTTCCAACGCTTCATGTTTCAAAACAGTTTCCCAATGATCACCAGGTTTTATTGAGCTATGGCCGGCGGATCGATCGCCCGGGTGGTCGTGAACTGGATCCCTTCGTGAGTTATTATGATCCCTATAACATCCGACAGGGCAATCCCGGCCTGGAACCCGAATACATCGACTCCTACGAGCTGGCCTATCAAAAGCGGTTGAAAAATGCTTTTATATCGCTGGAGACCTATTACAGGATCAATAAAAATAAAATAACACGGATCAAAACCCTTCAGGATGATGGGATTATACTCCATACCTACCAGAATCTGAATAAAGATTACTCCCTGGGTGCTGAGCTTATGCTGAATGCCGATTTTACCAAATGGTTCAATTTTAATGGTAGCATTAATGTATTTGATTATCGTTTAGAAGGAAACGTGGAAGATGATGATGTTTCTGTCAGTAGCACCAACTGGGATGGCCGGATGAACTTAACCTTCAAGATCAGGGGGGGGTGGCGAACGCAAATCACCGAGAGGTACCGGGGAGCAACGGTAACTGCCCAGGGAGAACGCGAAGGATATTTCATGACCAATGTGGCTGTGAGAAAAGATTTTTTTGATGGGCGTTTTATGGCAACGGTTTCAGTGAGGGATCTGTTCGCAACGGGTAAGCGCGAAACCATTACCCGGGGGACAGGCTTCTATTCATGGGATCATTTTGAAAGGGAGGCGCCCATTCTGACATTGAATCTGAGTTACATCATCAACAATTACAAAAGTCAACGGGATGGCAATATGGAAGGTGGAAATGGTGGTGAATCAGATATGGATATTGGAATGTAAGGAGAGGCCTTCCCGAAATAACCCCAGCCCCATTTAATTTAAAAATGACTCAATCAATTGCGCCCAGTGATGGTAAGCTTTTTCATTCAGATGAACACCATCAAAGGTATAGATTGAATCCAACTGGCCGGTACTGTTGATAAAATCTCTGTGAAGATCGATGAATCCCATGTCCAGCTTTTTGCATAATTTCCTGATCAGGTCATTCAGTTCATAAACCAGCATGTTGATGTTTGATTCTATCAGCAGTTTTTGTTCATTGACCGGTAATACAGACATTATGTAGATTTTTGTGGAGGGTGTTCCAGCTACCAGCTGATCGGCTATTTTATGAATGTTTGTAGTAATTTCGTGAGGGTCGCTTCCCTGGAACAAATCATTGACACCTGCCATCAATAAAACCTTATGTGGTTTTCCTTTGATGATCCCTTCCAAACGATAAAGGATTTGATCGGTGGTGCTTCCGCTGATGCCCCGGTTACGAAGATCGTCTCTTCCAAAATATTTGCGTAGGTTGAATCCTTCCGTGAGGCTGTCTCCTAAAAAAACAATATCACCAGGTTCTATCGGAATATTGTCATACATGAAACTCCTTGTTTAGCGCAATGATACAAAAAATCCCTTACCTGTTAAAGGAAAGGGATTTGTAAATTGTTTATCAAAGCAAGATTATTCAGGTTTATTAGCTAAAAATTCATCTGGTTGCACAAACACCCGTTCGAATAACTTCCCTTTTGATCCGCTATACTTTGAGTCGGGGATCAGTGAGCTGGTAATGACATATTGGTTAACAGAATCCGCAGGCATGGCACGCAATTCAATGGGAATAAAATTATTACCTTCAATGGTCACAACATAAGGCTTTTCACCTGATTCAGGGATCACATCATCAATGAAATTATTACTGGTCAGTTTCCGAAATTTGCCCAGATATCTGACCGTGCTGCTTGAATCAACCGGTTCCCCATTTATTTTCCAGATGTTATTATCATTGGTCAGCGTGAAACTCATGTCAGGATAATTGAAGGATACGCTGGTGACATTGGCCGGATCCACTTCTGCCAGTGTTTTCGCCCGATAGGTATCGAGGTTGGGTTGTACCGACATTTTGATAAATCCTTCAACCACGTATACTTTCTCATCTCCGGCAGGGCGAATGTGTGTGAACATCCTGGGTTGTTGTCGCTGATAGGGGTTTTGCTGGGGTGCCTGGGTATAACTGAATTTTCCAAGATAAAGATCGCTCAGGAGTTCATCCCCTCCGTATATTTTTACCCTGGTCGCCGTTGAATCGGTTACTTCCAGTTCTTTCCATTTGGAATCGTCGGTGGCGGCTACACGCTCTGTTCGCATACGAAGCAATTCAGCAAGGATATTATTGATGGCCGATTCGTCGGGCTGGTAAGTTTTACCATTCGACTCAAGTGACCATTCATCTCCCGTTTTGGTCATCCTGATTTCATCACCGCCACCGGTTTTTGGAAGGATCTCAATTTTGGTCACTTCTGCTGTATCGATCTGCACCAATTGACTCTGAAAAGTCCTGTCCTTTTTATCGGTGAGGGTGGTCATGAAATAAATCCCAACTAAAATGACCAGAAGTATCAGCAGCGTACGTGTGTTTAAAAATTTCGATAACATATCCTAAAGGTTTTAATCAGTTCATTATTATGGTTTTCTTCCATGATCTCAAATTTCAAGGCTAAACATAACCTTTCTCCATTCTTTTTACCCGGAGGTTTCGCCGGCGTTGCATCCTGAAAATTCCATATATGAGGATCAGGAAAATGGGTAGTAAGAAATTCAGCCACTTCAGCAGGTTCTTACGACCATCTTCGATCTGGTCCAGCGGACGGGATGATACACCTTTTGTTCTCAGGTCGATGAGCCCGGTATCGTCGGAGAGCCAGTCAACGGCATTGGCCAGTAAACTGACATTGTCCTGAGATACCTGCTGTGCATTCTGACCTTCGCCATTGGTCACAAACTGGCCATCCGAAACCAGGACGATCCTAGAAACATTATTGCCAACAATTTTTCCTTCCAGGATGGCTCCAACGGTAATGCCTGAAAGTGGAAAATCATTTTCATTCCAGCGTTTGTTCACTTCAAAATAGAGGGGAGTCGATTTGGTCCCTGATTTTTTGGATGTTTTCAGAATGGGTTCATACCGTAGCGTTGTGTCACCTGTATAATTGATGGAACTGGTAAACTGGAAGAGTATCTGTTCAATTCCCTGTGTGATCGGATGTTCTGTGAAATTTTGGATCTTGGGTATATAAGGGAACGGAACTTGCACCGGGAAGGGAAAGTTACCCTGCCGGATGGAAACCGTTCCACAATTGGCATCAATCACAAAGTTGCTTTCTACACTCAATCCTTTGCCGGCAAGCCAGGTCTCAAGACCTGTATTGATCGGTGTTCCCTGAACGGTTGTAAAATCACCTTTTACGCGGTCGATACCGATAAATAAGTGGCCACCACCCGCCAGATAGTTGTCCAGTTTTTGAAACTGATCATTGGGAATGGAATCTGTCGGGCCGAGGATGATCAATGCATTGAATCGGTTTAAATCAGACACATCATTGCTCAGATCAACACCTTCGACGGTGTATAGCACTTCCAATTCCTGCCGAACCTGACCCAAAGATGCCAGGGATGGTTCTCCATGACCTTGCAGGAAACCAACAGCTGGCTTGTTTTTGATGGAAAGCTTCTTAATGGCCGACGATAGATCGTACTCCATCGATGATCCGGGTTGTATGGCTGGGATGGGTTCCGATTTATCACCCAGCTGCACGACGGCACCCATATAGATTTTCTTCAAAACGATCTCGTCTTTTTCCCGCATATTCATCTGCAAAGGAGCGATACCTGCCTGGTAAGCTCGCTGCTCAATCTCCTGGTTGTTCTTGGGATCGATGAATTCATAGAGCACTTTACCGCCCGAACGATTATCATATTCTATCAACAGGTCTTTAAAATCTTCACGGGCCGCTGCAAAATCGGGTGGCAGATCTTCGGTGAAGTAAGCGGTAACTGTGACCGGTTCATCCATCGAAGCCAGGATGTTCTTGGTTGCTTCACTTAAGGTATAACGCTGGTCGGCCGTGAAATCAAGCCGGAAAAAAAACTTTTCCGATAAAACATTGATGACCACCAGCACGGCCACGATCAGTAAAACCTGTGTCAGTATTGTTTTTTTGTTTTTCATCTCAGTTGAATTGCTTTAAGGTTTTACAATTAATTTCTTTTACCGGCCAAATTGGCTTCTGTCAGGATCAGTCCCAGGAAGATCAGCGACAGGAAGAACAATAAGTCCTTGGTGTCAACCACGCCCCTTGAGATTGAATCAAAATGGGATGAAACACTCAGGAAGTTAAGCGCTTCGCCAATAAAACCCCCGAAATTCGATGATAACATCGAAAAGATGATCTGGAAAAAGATCCCGATAAACAGGGCCAACAGATAACTCACAATCTGATTATTGGAAACACTACTGGTAAAGATCCCGATACTGATATAGGCAGCACTCATGAGAATGAGACCCAGGTAACCCGTCAGAACGGCTCCATGGTCAATGGGGCCCAGACTGGCCACCGTAATATAATAGGGGAGGGTGAGCACCAGGGCGATCACGATCAACAGCAGTGTCGCCAGGAATTTGCCCAGTACCACCTGCCAGTCACTTACCGGTTTGGTCAGCAACAATTCAATGGTCCCCGAACGGTTTTCTTCGGCTAACTGGCGCATTGTCATGGCCGGAATAAAAAAGAAAAGGGTCCAGTAGGCAATGCTGAAAAATGCCGACAGACTGGCCTGCTTCACAAAGAAAATGTCGGAACCGTACAACCAGGTAAAAAAGCCTGTGAATCCCAGGAAGGCGATCAGCATGATGTATGCCATCAGCGAATCGAAAAATGATTGTAGCTCTCGTTTTGTTATGGTCCAAATTTGTCTCATTTCTGAAATTTTAAATTTTGAATATTGAATGAAACATTTAATTCATTGTTAAATCGCGGAAAATATCTTCCAGCTTGGTTTCAATGGGCGTCATTTCCGTCAGGGTCCAGCCTTTATCCACACACAATTTAAATATGGGTTTCCGGCAGGTCAATTCGGGTTTGCTTTGTACCTCAAAAGCATTGTCTTCCTCCTTGATAAAGTCGACGGTTCCAACACATTCAAGGGTCTGAATGGCCTTAAAAACCTCATTCTTATCTCCATCTTCAATTTTTACCTTGAGGATTTCCTGTCCCTCCGATTTTTTCCTCAACTCACGCGCCGTACCATCTGCAACAATTTTACCTTTATTGATGATCAGGATCCGGTCGCAGGTGGCTTCAACTTCAGCAAGAATATGGGAGCTAAGGATCACAGTTTTTTCACGGCCGATCTTTTTGATCAATTCCCGTATCTCGACGATTTGGTTCGGGTCAAGGCCTGATGTGGGCTCATCCAGTATCAGGACTTGCGGGTCATGGATCAATGCCTGAGCCAGCCCAACACGCTGCTTATAACCCTTGGACAGTTCACTGATCTTTTTGTGCTTCTCATCATCAAGGCCGGTGGTCTGGATCATTTCACGGATGCGTTCCTTGATTTTCTTGGGCTCAATGCCCTGTAATTCGGCTACGAACTTTAGATAATCAATCACCATCATGTCAGAATAAAGGGGGTTATTCTCCGGAAGGTAACCAATGCTGCGTTTTACTTCATCTGGATTATCATGAATGGTAAAATTACCTACCGAAACGCTCCCTTCTGTAGGATTGAGGTAGGTGGTGATGGCCTTCATGGTGGTGGTTTTGCCCGCTCCGTTTGGTCCCAGGAAACCCAGGATCTCTCCGGTTTTTACCCTGAAAGAGATATTGTCAACTGCCCGTTGTGCTCCGTAGAGTTTGGTCAGGTTTTCTACTACTATATCCATAGGTTTGAAATTTTATGCAAAAAAAATAATCCGCTAACGAAATAACAAGTTCGGACAAAGCTTTTAACAAACTTTAACAGCCGTTAAAGGTTTCCTGCTGTTGAGATAAAACGGAACTCAGAAACCCCTTCTTTCCATCTCCCTGTCCGTATCTTTCGATTTGATAGATTCCCGTTTATCATAAAGCTTTTTTCCTTTGGCTACCGCAATTTCAAGTTTGGCCAGCCCTTTTTCATTGATGAACAGCAGGGTAGGAACTATGGTAAACCCACGCTCCTTGGTTTTTGTAGCGAGCTTGTTCAATTCACGTTTGGTGAGTAGCAGTTTGCGATCGCGTTTGGGCTCGTGGTTATTGTAGGTGCCAAACTCATACTCTGCAATGTGCAGGTTGATCACAAATAATTCATCACCTTTGAAAGTACAGTAAGATTCGGCAAGGCTGACTTTGCCGGTGCGGATGGATTTGATCTCGGTGCCCTGCAGTTCAATCCCTGCCACATACCGTTCAACGAGATGATACTCGAAAGACGCTTTTTTGTTTTTTATTTTGATCTGACTCTGCATGTTGCTGCTTACTGGCCACTTTTTGTAGGTTGCTGGTTTGTCGTATATTTAGATTTGAACCCATGACATCAACCGAGGGGCAAAAGTATGAAAAGTAAATGAACCTCAGTCTTCAGGAAAGAAAAAGTATTGGGCATAGATCCATGCAATCAGTTCTTTGGTTACTTCCCGGAATCCCTGGCTGCTTTTCCACCATTTTTTGGCTTGATAACTTTGATTTGGGATAGATATAATGCCGATCTGATTCTGATGATCAAAAGCTTTTTCGAATAACAACTGACTTCGCCTGGCATGGGTTCCCAGGGTGGCGAGGTTGAAATTGTCTTTCCAGTTATTGTGGATCATCCAATCATGTAAAGCCACAGCGCTGGCATAGGTACGGTCGCGTTGGATATCCTCATCCAGGGCAATGACAATGATCTTCGACCGGTCGAACCCCAGCCCTTGGAGGGTTGCGGCAGAAAATTCACCGTCATTTTCATACTGGTCGAGATGGGCTCCCTTCATCCGCTTTTTTCCGGTGATGATCAGCTTTTTATAACCACCGCGTTCAAAAATTTGCATACAGGCTTCAATGGCATAATCGGGGATGAAACCCTCTACAACGAGGATTCCGGCCTGGATGGGTTCATTTTTAGCAAGGAAAGGATGGATGGTCCGCGAAAAAACAAAAGCCATCCCCAACAGCAGCATAACTGCTATCAATTTTCCAAGCCAGGTGGTTGACCATCTTTCTTTTTTGCGTATGATTGCGAACCTTGCCATCGGTAAATTGTTTAATGGGTGTTCAAACGTACAAAAATTTAAGTGTTGACGATTAAAAATTACCGTTATGAATATCGATGCTCTCAGGAGGGAATATCAAAAGGGCGAATTAAAAGATGATCATCTTGATCCGGATCCTATGCATTTATTTGAAAAATGGTTCGAACAGGCCCTGCATGCCGATATTTTTGATCCCAATGCCATGACCCTGGCTACAGCAGATTTATCGGGCCGGCCTTCAGCCCGCATTGTCTTGTTGAAAAAATTTGATGAAAAGGGTTTTTACTTTTTTACCAACTATACCAGTCGCAAAGGCTCCGAACTGGATAAAAATCCCCTGGCAGCGCTTTTGATCTTCTGGAAAGAACTGGAACGTCAGGTGAGAATTGAGGGAGCCGTTAAGAGAACCACCCGGAATGAATCGGATCAATATTTTCATTCGCGAAGCCTGGAAAGCCGCATCAGTGCAGCCATTTCACCCCAAAGTAAAGTGGTTGAATCAAGACGATTTCTAGAGGATCGCTGGGTTGAATATTTAAAGGAAATAAAAGATAAAGATGTGAAAAGACCCGACTTCTGGGGTGGGTTTCGGCTTATACCTGATTCCATTGAATTCTGGCAGGGCCGTCCCAACCGGCTTCACGACCGGATTTTATACAAACGAACCGGAAAGGCCTGGGAAATTGTGCGTTTAGCCCCTTAAATAGAGAAGTGAAAAAGTAAACAAAATTCAGATTCTTAGCCATCTGCTGCTTTATCCAGAACCCTTCCAGAGATCAATTCCAATATCCGGGTATCCCAACTCTGAACTTTCAACGTCAGATTTACACTTTTCCGTTCCCTGATCAAATTCCACCGTTCCCTGATTTGGTGACAACGATTCAAATTTTTTTATTTAATTTTAGGCTTATTAATACCCGAACCCTGTCGGCATGCTGGTTATTCACAAAATATACCCCAATATTTGCTGCTTGTTCTTAACCGGTTGGCAGGGTTTATTTTCTTTATTTGCGTTGCGTACACATGTCCCCAACCGATTCATCCTGTTTCTGATCATATTGTTAATGAGTCCATTCATAAACCTGAAAGGCGATATTGTACCCTTGGATGAAGCTAAAAAAGTTGCGCTGAATCAAATCTCAATTGTGCATCCATTTTTTCGAAATGGGCTGGTGGTTCCGGAAATATCAAATTATAGTATACTTCTTCAGGACGGTATTCCGGCCATTTATCTTTTTGATCTGCAGCCTTCGGGTTTTATATTCATATCTGCTGAAAGCAATGCGTGGCCTGTCCTGGGATATAGCCTTGAGAGCCCAATTCAGGATGAAAAGCCACTTGCTCTGAAAAGTTGGATCACTTCATGGAAAAACCAGATTGCCGAAATAAGGCAGGAAAATTTGCAAGCTACAGAGATCATCAACCTTGAATGGGATGCACTATTACAAGCGGATCAAAAAGCCCCTTTTAGGATGATCACAGAAATAGCCCCTTTGCTTGATTCAAAATGGGGACAGCATGTTTACTACAATGCCATGTGCCCCGAGGACCCGGATGGACCGGGCGGACATGCCCTGGCAGGCTGCGTGGCCATTGCCATTTCACAGGTAATGTTCTATTACCGCTATCCGGAAACCGGAAATGGTTCCCATGGTTATTTTTCCGACTATGGTTATGAATTTGTGGACTTTGGTGCCACGACGTATCACTGGAACGACATGGTCAATTCCATATATGGTATGGGCAATCCGGCCATTGCTGAGTTGATTTATCATGTCGGTGTATCGGTGGAGATGGATTATTCGGCCTCCGGTTCGGGATCACTGACCCAGGATGGTGCTCAAGCCCTGACGGATTATTTCAGGTACAGCCCATCTACATCTTATCTGAACCGTTTTGATGTTCCGGATAGTTTTAAAGATTCGCTCATTCATAACCTTGACCAGTATCTGCCCTGCGTCGTGAGGGGAGGTGACCTGTCGAGTTCGCATTCTTTTGTATGTGATGGCTACCAGGATTCCCTCTATTTCCATTTTAACTGGGGTTGGAATAGCAACTGGGACGGTTATTTCTTCATTGATAACCTGAATCCCGGAGGTTATAACTTTACCTTTAATCAAGGTGCCATCATCAATATATACCCGTTGGAGGACTATCCGGCTTTCTGCCAGAGTCCGGATACACTGACGGCCAAGCGTGGCACCTTTACCGATGGAAGTGGACCCGAACATTATCTGAACAATAGCAGCTGCTCATGGCTGATTGAACCTCAGGGGGCTGCAGGCTCATCGGTGATGATCTGGTTTCCCGATCTCAACCTTGAAGCAGAAAAAGATTTTATTTATCTCTATGACGGAAGCTCTTCATCTGATCCGCTATTGGCCACGATTACCGGCAATTTTTCAGAAACGGACTATCAGTCTTCCGGAGGATCGTTATTCCTGGTATTTGAATCCGATGAAACGGGGACAGACCAGGGTTTCCAGGCTGAGTATATTTCCATCAATGGTCCCTGGTGCAATGAACTGACCACCTATACCGATTTTTCAAAAACCTGGTTCAGTGATGCCAGTGGTCCTTATCCCTACATCGCCAATAGTGACTGCCATTGGATCATTCAGCCGCAGGTCAGTGCCGGGGACAGTGTTTCAGGCATCGCGGTGTTTTTTCATGAATTCAATCTGGCAGCTGGTGATACCCTGTTTTTAAAAGATGCCAGCCATCCGGCAACGCCTGACTATGCAGCGCTTACTGGTTCTGCATTGCCTGACACAGTTTTCACCAACACCAATCAATTGGAGGTTATATTCAGTACGGATGATACCCACGCCGGTGCAGGCTGGGGTGCTGGATATGCATCCCTGCCTCCGGTTTATTGTGAAGATACGGTCACTTATACCCAGAAAACGGGTTTTATTTCAGATGGCAGTGGTGATAAAAACTATGTGAACAATTCCAGTTGTTATTGGCTGATAACCTATGATGAAGCTGAAGTCATTACCCTTGCCTTTTCTGAATTTGAACTGGAATGGGGTTATGATCAGTTGCGGATCTATGATGCTGCAGAATATCCGGCAGTTTTGATCCAGACCCTCTGGGGTGATGAGATCCCCGAACCATTGACTTTCCATACCAATCGGCTGCTCCTGAACTTCATAACCGATGAATCCTCTGTTTATTCAGGCTGGAGCCTGCACTATACGGCACTTGCTCCGGGAGTTGACGAGACAGATGATATCACTGATTTTTCAATCCAACCCAATCCGGTCCATGATTGGATCCGGATAAAGGCTACACTGGGTCGATCGGAACTAATCCGGGTAAGGATTTATAACGCGCTTGCAACAAAATTGGTGGAAAAAACATTTGAACCCGTATCTCCCTTTTTTGATGAAACCATATCCTTTTCAGATTTCCCTGGAGGAATTTATTTTATCGAAATGAAATCTGAACAAGGGATGGTGACCAGTAAATTTTTGAAACACTAAAGACCATGAAAAATTTTACAGCTTCGTTAATTGCTTTTTCCCTTGTCTCACAGTTAATATCACAAGAAAAACCACCCATATGCCAGGATGATTATGCCTTCATAAAGGCTGGGATGACCATTGAAATCCCTGTCCTGGAAAATGACTGGTGCATGACAGGTCATGAAATGAAATTGTTCTTTGCCAGCTCCACGCCGGGTGCAACGGTTAACATTGTGGATGATCTGATTGTATATACGTCCTATTATTATTTTGAAGGGATTGATTCAGTCCCGTATTCGGTGAAAGACCTCACCAATGGCCTTCTTTCTGAGCAGGCTTACCTGATCGTTACGGTTGATAATCCGGGCAAAGAAATTCTTGAGGTCAATGATGTCCGGGCCATGGTCAATGCCTACGGTTACCAGTTTTGTGACATTACAGAATACACACCCTGGTTTGAAGTACCCAAAGGTTCGGGTGTGTCATCCCTGTTTTCGCTCACCTTGTGGTTAGGTGGAAAGGATGGATCAGGAAACTTGCATGTAGCCGCTGAAAGATACAGACAGACCGGTGCTGATTTTTTTGCCGGCCCCTTTGCCGGTTTATATGGTGATGATTATGAATTAGACTGGAATGAGTTGTGGCGTTTGAGTCGTGAAGAGATCGAAACCCATCAATCCAGTTGGAATGATCCAGGTTATCAAATACCCGGTGCCATTGAAAGCTGGCCTGCACATGGGGTTGTTGCATCAGGGCAGGCACCAAACCTGGCACCTTATATCGATTGGAATGGTGATGAAGTTTATCAGCCTGAATGGGGAGACCTGCCGGCCATACGCGGAGATCAAAACCTGTTTTTCATATATAATGATGATCTCGCAGAACATGCTGAAACCGGGGGTGATAAACTGGGTGTGGAAATTCTCGGCCAGACCTATGGGTTTGATTGTCCGGGTGATTCCATTTTTAATCAAACCATTTTTTTGCATTACGATATCATCAACCGGAGCGAACAACCCTATTATCAATTTTATGCCGGTATTTATACCGACTATGACCTGGGCTATGCCTGGGATGATTATGTAGGATGTGATACCATTAACCAGGCATATTATGTGTTCAATGGCGATCCCGATGATGAAGTTTCCACCATCCTTGGTGGTGCCGGCTACGGAACATCTCCTCCTGCCATGGCTGTTGTCGTCCTGAATCACCCCTTATCGGCTTTCGTTGTTCCTTCCGGATATGTGGGGCCCAGTTCACTGGCCTATACCTACGATGAAGTGTACAATAATTTGCAAGGATTGTGGAAGGACAGCTCGGCCATTGTGTATGGTGGGAATGGCATAGGTGCCGGATCGCCTACTAAGCTCATGTACACCGGGGATCCTGTTGGCAATGCCGGCTGGACAGAAGCAATGGGAGGAAATCCGCCGGGTGACCGGCGGGTCATTGGCGTGGTCGGTCCGGTTGACCTTCCCATCGGAGATACCCTTTCCATTGACCTGGGGTTGATCTGGGCCCGGGATTATACGGGTGACAATATTTCAAGCCTGGCCCTGTTGCAGGAACGAATCCCGCAACTGCGGTGGTATTATGAAAATGACAGCACACCCTGTGGCCGGGAATGGTTGGGGATGCCCTCAAGGACAACTCAAAAGAATACATATTTGGTTTATCCTAATCCGGTTAAAGATCAATTCCAGATTCGTGATATAGGTGAAAACCAATTTCTTTTATGTAAAATTTTTGATCTATCGGGAAGGTTACTAAGACTTGAAAGTTTGGATGGTATGCATTCCATTGATTGCCGTTCTTTAAGACCCGGTATGTACATATTAAATGTGTTGACTGACGATAAGCGCTTTAATATTAAATTTGTAAAGCAATAATAGTTGTAATTGAGAAAAATCATTATCATAGGATTTGTTTTTCTATTAGTAATTTCAGCTTCAGCCCAAAAAGAGGGTTTAAACTGGTATTTTGGCGGAAATGCAGGATTATCCTTTCACAGTGGCAATCCCTTACCCCTTACCAATGGTGCGCTTTCAACCGTTGAAGGATGCTCCACTATTTCGAGCCCCTCGGGCCAGCTGATGTTCTATACCGATGGGATCACCGTTTATAACCGGTTTCATCAAGTTATCGCCAATGGCTTAATGGGCAGTCCCGACGCTACCCAATCGGGCGTCATTGTGCCGGTTCCCAATGATACGACCCAATTCTATATTTTTACGGTGAGTTCGCTGGGTGTCGGACAACCCTTTGACGGATTCAGGTATACACTGATTGATGCTGATTTACATGATGGGAAAGGGGGTGTTGTTGATGGTCAAAAAAATATTTTGATCCATCCCTCCACAACAGAAAGGGTCACGTCGGTTCATCATAAGAATGATTATGGCGTCTGGGTGATCATGCATGAATGGGAGAGTGATCGTTTCCGGGCTTATCTGATCACCACCGATGGCATTGATATTACGGCACCGGTTCTCAGTAATTCGGGTTTATATCATGGCCATCATGATGGACACAACAGGGATGGCATAGGGTATATGAAACTTTCACCGGACGGGCGCAGGCTGGCGGTTGCAGTTATGGGTGCCAATGTTGTTCAGGTTTTTGATTTCAATGATACGACCGGGGTAGTTTCAAATCCCATGACCCTGCCGGTGGATACCATTCCTTATGGTGTTGAATTTTCAGCTGGTGCGGAATTTTTATATGCCAGTGAACGCAAGGGCGATAAAATCTATCAGTGGAACATGATGGCCGGTTCGGAGGAAGAGATCATAGCTTCCCGGCTGGTGGTAGGGGTGCTTGGAAATCCATTCGGAGGTGCTCTGCAGATGGCTTCGGACGGGAAAATATACATTGCCCGTAAATCGAAATTTCACCTGAGCCGCATTAAGTATCCATATTTGCCCGGGATGGATTGTGGTTTCGAGGAAATGGGAGTTGAATTAAATGGCCGACAGTGTAAGGAAGGACTGCCCACCTTTATCCAAAGCTATTTCAATAACCTCTGGATTTTATCTGAAAACCAGTGCATCGACCAGGAAATTGAATTTACCATCAATTCGGTGATCAACATCGATTCCATTCACTGGAATTTCGGTGATCCTGCTACCGGACCGGCCAATATCCAATGGGGAGATACCGCCCATCATTTTTTTAGCAGTCCGGGTAATTATACGATCACGGCTACCTTATACCATCTCATCACACAAACGGTACTGACCGAGCAGGTTACCATCCTGCCTTTACCTCATGTTGAACTGGGGCCTGAAAGAACCATTTGTGCCGGTGATACGGCGATTTTCCAGATAGGGAATAATTTTGATTCCTACCTGTGGATGGATGATGTGCATTATCAAACACCACTTTTTAGAACAGCAGAGGAAGGAAAGGTTTGGATCAAAGTTACCGATGTATGTGGTGAAGATTATGACACCACAACCGTTTATGTGCAACCCCTTCCTGAGGTTGAATTGGGAAAGGATACCCTCATCAAATATGAAACCGTTATATGGTTGGATGCTGGTGATGAACATGCTTCGGTGATGTGGCAGGATGGATCGGCCCTGCCGGAGTATGGGGTGGATTATCCCGGAACTTATTATGTGGATGTGTGGGACGCTTTGGGGTGCAAGTCCTCCGATACCATTCAGATCGATCCGATACCTTTTAAGATTCATGTACCCACTGCCTTTTCACCCAATGATGATAACATCAACGATACTTTTTTCATCCGGACATCTTACACGGTTGATTTTGATTATGAACTGATGGTATTCAACCGCTGGGGAGAACTGGTTTTCGAATCCAACGATCCCGAAGAGTCCTGGGATGGCTCTTTTCAGGATGTTCCCTGCCCAATGGAAGTATATGTATGGGTGATCAATGCACAAACATTCGAGGACAATGCCTTTTTTAGCGGTAACACCTTATTAAAAGGTACAGTTACCCTACTTCGTTGAATGCTGAGGTATTATCAGGTAATTTTCTTACAGAAATTCCGTATGGTTTCAAAAGTCATTCGGGGAGCTTCAATGTATCCCATATGCCCTGCATCATTCAGGATCAAAACTTCGGAATGCTTTGGGTTAGCAGCCTGCTCCAGAACATGCATCAGGTTGATGCGTTTGTCTTGTTTCCCAATGATAAATAAAACCGGAGCATCCAGCTGGGAAAGCATTTCTGTTTTATCCGTTCTTTCTTTCATCCCGTTCAGGGCCGCAATGATGCCTTCTTTGGGCGTTTTCTCAGCCAGTTCTTTAAGGTGTTCAATTTCATTTTTCAGCTTACTGACATTAGCAGGTGCGAAAAGATCGGGGATAAAGGTATTGATAAAACCTATTCGGTTTTGCTCTATTATCTGAATGGTTCTTGAACGGTTCATTTTTGCTTCTTCCGTGTCGGCACCTGCATGCGAATGAAAAATAACCAATCCACCGGTCATTTCAGGATATTTTTCTGCAAAGGCCAACGCTACATAGCCACCCATTGAATGTCCGATAAAAATGGCTTTGTCAATGTTTTGTGTTTGGAGAATGAGCCTTACCATATCCGCCATAAATTCCATGGAATGAATGTCACCGAACACTTCAGTTTGTCCGTGACCGGGCAGGTCCGTCGTAATAACCTTGAAATCACTTGAAAGTTTTTGGGAAAATTTCTCCCAGATATCCTGCGATTCCAGGAAGCCGTGCAATAAAACAATGGCCTCCCCGGTGCCATTGACCTGGTAATTTATTTTTCGTCCCTGATGTTGAAGTTGGACCTTCATACTATATTATTAAATGTAAGGATGTTTAATGGTTTGGAGATTGAAAGGATCAATGACTATCCGGTTTTGCTGATCACTTCCAGTTGATCTGCTTTGATAATGTGAAACGAATTGGAAGTATAATCGATGATGCCATCATCTTTGAATTCTTTGAGTATCCTGATGGCACTTTCTTTTGTCATGGCAGATAGATCTGCGATATCCTGACGGGTCAGGGTAGTTTCAAAATCCATGTTGGAATAAACACCTTTGGATAAATAAAGCAAGGTTTCAGCAATACGACCATGCATCTGCTTTTGGGTGAGATTTTGTAGTTTATCGTAAATATTGATGGTCGCCTTGTTCAGGTGTTTTAAAAACTCCATAGCAAACTGCTGATTTGCTTTCACCATCTGCTCAAAAGCATGGATGTCGATGAAACACGCTCTGGCTTCCGTAATGGCAGTAATGGAAAAATGATGCCGATAATCAACCGGAAATCCGGGGCCGCCCACCAACTCTGTTGGCTTCAGAATTTTTAGAATAACATTCTTTCCCTTATTGCCTTCCAGGTATACTTTGGCCATTCCCTTCGTTATGCATGCCACGTGTGTAAAAGGTCCTCCCTGCTTAAAGATGGTTTCGCCTTTATTAAATTGAACCTCATACCTACCCTGATTAATTTCATTCATTTCATCATCGGTCAGAAACCTGAATATGTTGAGCTTGAGATTACAACATGAACAATGTGTTTCTTTCGTAAAATTTGCCATCCAAAGTTAAATTTTGTATATTTACAGATCTATTTTACAATATTCTGACAAAAGTCAACAAAAAAATGATATATGTCAACAATAAAAAATTTTATATCAATGTAAAGTGGTGAATCTATCATCATAGATATATATACATATTCTTGGATATTATCTAATATTGTGAATCGAAAAACAACACTAAAATTTTATACTATGAGAAAAGTTAATTTATTTTATTTGATCAGTATGGTCCTCTTTGGGATGATGATCGCAGTTTCATGTACAAAAGAAGGACCCGCCGGACCAGCTGGTGCAGATGGTACGGATGGTGAAGATGGCATTGATGGCCAGGACGGGACCGCCACGTGTATTGAGTGTCATGACGACTCGCAGGTATTGTTTGCAAGAACCATCCAGTGGGAACATTCAACACACGCTACAGGTGGAAATTTTGAGCGGAACGAAGGTGAATGTGCCATTTGTCACACCAGCCAGGGATTTTTGGGCAATCTTGATGGTTCATATAATTATGAAGAAGATGGTGCCTTTATTTCAAATCCCAATCCGCCGAACTGTTATACCTGTCATATGATACATGACACGTATACAACTGATGACCTTGCATTTACTGTTACAGGTCCTGTGGAACTCAGGAATACCGGTGGTGCAACCTTTGATTTTGGAAACGGTAGCCTTTGTGCTTCCTGCCACCAGGGTCGTACAGTTGATCCATTCCCGGAAGTAGGGGGAGATGATATTGAAGTAACTTCCAGCCGTTATGGAGTTCACCACGGTCCTCAAGCCAATACACTGGCTGGTATGGGATTGTTTGAACCCGGCACAGGTTACACCGATCACCCACACAAAACCGGTATTGCCAATGGATGTGTTACCTGTCATATGGCTGAACCTTTTGGACAACAAGCAGGCGGACATACCATGAACATTTCTTATGTATATCATGGTTCTACCGAGGTGAATGTTGCTGGTTGTACAGATTGCCATACTGATCCTGACGGTTTGATCGAAAATACAGAAGAATTGCAAGCTGAAATTCAAGCCCTTTTAGATGAATTAAAAGGACATCTTGATGCTGCAGGTATTACTGAAGAAGGAAGTGACAGTTCAATTCCGGGTACCTATTCTGCAGAAGTTGCAGGTGCCTGCCTGAACTATAAAGCAATAACTGAAGACCGGAGTCTTGGTGTTCACAATCCTTCCTACATTAAAAAGGTACTCCAGAATACCATTGCATTATTTTCTGAATAATAATGATCTAAATAAAATAAAAAAAGGCTTCCTTATCCGAAGCCTTTTTTTTAATTTAGTCGTGTAATCTTAAATATAACTATCGATGAAATTAAGTGTAATTAAACAAGCCTTTCTGGCATTATTTGCAATTTCTATGCTGATCTCGTGTGAGTACGAGTTTATCGAGGTCGCTACACCTAAGCCACCTGATCCCAATGACACTACGGTAGAAACTGTATTGTTCTCAACACAAATTGAACCGATTTTCAGTGCATCCAATTGCACAAACTGTCACGGTGGCGGTAGTCCCTCAGCCGGACTGAACCTATCTGCAGGCAATGCTTACAACAGCATTATCAGCAATGATCTGGTGACGCCCGGAGATCCTGAAGCGAGTATCATTTATACCTATCCCAACCCTATTTCCGGTTCGCACAATACAAGATATGGTTCAGCGGATGATGCCAACCTGATCTATTTGTGGATATTCCAGGGCGCAATGGACAATTAGGTTTAACTTTAAAAATTTGTAAGATGAAAAAATTAGTATTTCTAGTAGTAGCCATAATTTTTGGGTTTAATCTGATCAATGCCCAGGATGAGGAAAAAGAAAAGGATAAACCTGTATATGAATCATTCAGGGCAGGAACCATCATTGATAATCAAACGGTATTTATTCCTGAAAAGCGAACGTTGGAAATGGTGTTGCAGCACCGATTCAGTCCTATGAATAACGGAATCTCTGATATTTGGGGTATCTTTTCTCCGGGAGCCAATATCCGGGTTGGATTCAATTATGTCCCCATTGATCGTTTGCAAATTGGATATGGTTTGACCATGAACCGGATGTACTCCGATTTTTCAGCCAAATATGCCATTTTAAAGCAAACCCGTAAAAACGTGGTTCCTGTCTTCGTCACTGCCTATGGAAACATGGCCATTGACGGACGAAGCGATGAAGTATTTGGAGATAACTATAAGTTCTCCAACCGTTTTTCCTATTTTGGTCAACTGATCGTGGGACGAAAGTTTACCGATTGGTTTAGCTTTGAAGTGAATGGTAGTTTCAGTCATTACAACTCTGTAGCACCTGGAAATGATCATGATAAAATCGGCGTGGGTTTTGACGGGATGATCAAATTTTCACCTCAATCAGCATTGCATTTCATGTATAACATTCCATTGAAAATTCAAAGTGTTTCCGAATACAAAACGGATAACAACGAGTGGTTGGATTATCCTCAACCATCTATCGGCATTGGTTATGAGGTTTACACTGGTGGTCACTATTTCCAGGTTTATATTACTTCTGCCAAAGGTATTCTGCCTCAACACATTTCAATGCTGAATGAAAATGATTGGACGGAAGGTACAAAAGCTGTAATGGTTGGATTTACCATGAACAGGTTTTGGATGTTCTAAAAAATAAGCAATATTTAGATGAAACAAGTATTATTGAAACCCGTGATGATGGATGAAGTCTTTAAAAGTTTGTTTCTATTTGGTTGTTTCATTGAAAATTTGAAAAAAATTATTTGAATATTCATGGGGCATTTACTTTGCCCCTTTTTATATTCTTAATATCAATAATTACAATAATGATAACATACAAGAGGAGAACACTGATATTAATCGTATCCATAATGTTGGTGTTATTTAATGGTTATGGGCAGGATGATGCGGTAGAAGAGCGTGTTTATGATTATGCCGGAGAAAACCATAAATGCTTTAAATGTCACGGACACAAAACATTTCACTATTATAATGATCAAATGGGGCAGGAAGTTCGCGAAAGAATGAATCCGTATTATATTGTTGATTCTTCGGAGTTTTACACCTCCAATCACTGGAATTTCAGCTGTTTCGATTGTCATTCTTATGAATATGAAAATTTCCCGCATCCCAATGAATTGCGATTTGAACAATTACCGGCATGTCTTGACTGCCATGGTGGCGATGATACCTATGAAGATCGAAACTGGGAACAAATCAACGATGAATTCCTGAAAAGTGTGCACAGTACAAAGCATAGTATCGACTTTAACTGCAATATGTGCCACGATCCGCATACCTACAAGATCAATGCACGTACCAATGAAAACATCAAACAGACCATTCAATACGACAATGGGATTTGCCTTAGCTGTCATGCCAACATCAATAAGTATCAACTCATTGTTGATTTTGTGAATCCCAATGTACTTAAAACCCATGATTGGCTGCCCAATCAGGCACTTCACTGGCAGAATGTACGATGCATCGAGTGTCATGCTGAAATCAAAGAAGATATGTTGATATCGCACAACATTCAACCAAAGGAAAAGGCAGTCAGAAAATGCGTTGAATGTCATTCACAGAATTCTTTATTACTTGCTTCTTTATATAAACATCAGGTTAAAGAGAGCAGGAGTAAATACGGTTTCTTTAATGCTGCCATTATGAATAATTCATATATCATTGGAGCAAACCGGAATTATTATCTGAACCTTATCAGTTTGATCATTTTCGGGCTGGTCGTCGTGGGAATAGGAATACATGGTACAATTAGAATAATAAAAAAATAAAATGAGCGAAGAAAAATTATATTTATACCCGGTTTGGCTCAGGATCTGGCATTGGGCCAATGCACTGATGTTTCTGGTATTAATCATTACAGGATTAAGTCTACAATATTCGGGTGTTGAGGGAACCTTCATCCGTTTTGATATTGCTGTTAAATACCACAATATCGCAGGGATTATACTTACCATTAATTTTTTGTTTTTTGTACTTGCCAATCGAATTTCAGGAAATAGAAAATATTACCGGATCAAGTACAAAGGGTTTCCTAAAAGATTGATGAAACAATTCAGGTATTATGTTTATGGTGTTTTTGTCCATGAACCCAAACCTTACCCCATTAGCGAAAAACGAAAATTCAATCCGCTGCAGAAGTTAAGTTATGTCATGGTGATGTTCGTGATGATGCCGGTCATTATTATCACGGGTTTTGGTTTATTGTTTCCAGAAACAAATATTGAAAATGTCTTTGGCTTGAGTGGAATTTATTTAACCGATCTGTTGCATATCATTACTGGTTTTGTATTGTCGATATTTATGATTGTCCACATTTATTTCTGTACATTTGGAAAAACGTTGGGCAGCGATTTTAAAAGTATGTTTACCGGCTGGCATTAATCAGTTAATCCATTTTGGATAACATTCGGATTGTTAACGAAGAAACAAGAGGATACAATTTTTTATAGTGAGTTGTCTTTGTAGCTTACATTTTCAATTGGTTAACATCAAAAATTTCATGAAATGAAAAAATTCAGACTACCTCAATCTTATTATAACTGGACCTCCCTGATTGGAACTACCATTGCGGTGATCAGTTTATTTATGATTGTTTTCCTTTTTGTAATCTCTGTATTCTTTGGTGAGGGTGAGAGTTCTTACATGGGACTCGTGATGTGGATTGTGTTGCCGGTTTTTCTGGTGCTCGGCCTTGTTTTTATACCGATAGGCATGGTTATCAGGAGCCGGAAGAACAAAAGGCGGCAAATTAAAGATGACAAATTGTGGCCTAAAATTGACCTCAACGATCTAAGTACCCGCAATGCCACAATGATCTTTGGTATCGGTACCATCTTTTTTCTGCTGCTATCTGCAGTGGGAAGTTATGAAGCATTTCACTATACAGAGTCCGTTGAGTTTTGTGGAACGGTTTGCCATACCGTCATGAAACCTGAATACATGGCTTATCAAAATTCATCACATGCCAGGGTATCCTGCGTTGAGTGTCATGTTGGTTCTGGTGCCGACTGGTATGTTCGGTCCAAATTGTCGGGTTTATACCAGGTATATGCTGTATTAGCCGATGTATATCCCAAGCCAATTCCCACTCCGGTGCGAAATCTGCGCCCTGCGCGTGAAACCTGTGAGGAATGCCATTGGCCTGAGAAGTTTTATGCCCGTCAGTTGGTGGTTGAAAAACATTATCTTGCCGATGAGGCAAATACTGAATGGGATATCAGCTTACAGATGAAAACGGGTCCGACATACAGTGCCCTTGGTTTACAGGAAGGTATTCACTGGCACATCAATCCCAATGTAAAAGTAGAATACATTGCTACAGATTCTGTTCGGCAAAACCTTCCGTGGGTTCGGTATACCAATCTGAAAACCGGTGAGGTACAGGTGTTTATTGATGAGGAAAACAGTTTGACGGATGATGAGATCGCTGCTGCAGAAATCCGGGAAATGGACTGCATGGATTGTCACAACAGGCCCTCGCATGATTACAGGCCTCCCTTCCGATTTATCAATGATGCCATTACAGCTGGTGATATTTCAAAAGATATCCCTGAGATTAAATGGAAAGCTATGGATATTTTAGGAATGGATTTTCCTACCACGGATAGTGCACTTCAATATATCGACAATGAGATCAATGGTTATTATTCAGATTATTATGAAGATTTTTATAATGAGAATAAAGATTTGATTGCCCAGGCAGTTAAAGCCATTCAGGATGAATTTCAGGTAAATATTTTCCCGGAAATGAAGGTAAAATGGAATGCCTATCATAACAATATCGGCCATATGGAATTCAATGGTTGTTTCCGCTGCCACAATGATAAACACACAACGGATAGGGGCAACGTCATATCACGGGATTGTAATCTCTGTCACGGCATCGTTGCGCAGGGTGTTCCCGATACCCTTCAGGTTGGTTCCATATATGAGGAGTTGGAATTTGTCCATCCCAATGATCCCTACCAGGATTGGAAGGAATACCTCTGTGTGGAATGTCATGCAGATTTGTATTGATCCCAACAGGGTTTAAAATCTACAAAAATTATATCTTCAAGAAAGACAAAAAAGAGCCGGGATGATGATTCACCATCCCGGCTCTTTTTTAGAAATCAGATAGTCTGTTTTACCTTACTTTATCAGAATCTTCGTACTATAATCTTCGTTTTCATTTTGAAAGTAAATCATGTATAATCCTTTCGGTTGATTGGACAGATCAATCATATATTTACCCGTTGCGAATGCAGGGTTCGTTTCTATACGTTTTATTACGGAACCCCGGGTATTATAAACATGAATGGTTCCTGACTGGTTGATCTTTGATGAAAGTTCGACAATGAACTTCCCTTCTGCCGGATTCGGGTATACACCAATGCGCTCTTTTTCAGTTTCTTGATCAAGACCCACTAATGGGACCGAAACTTCATGGTTTTCTTCATCTGAACATTCCAGGTAATTTGCTGTAAGGTTTACATTATAAGAACCAGCTTCTGCATAAGTGTGAACCGGATTGTTATCAGTACTGGTATTTCCATCTCCAAAATCCCATAAATAGGTAGTTGCATTGGCCGACAGGTTGGTAAATTCAACAGTCAATGCGTCTCCCACAAACTCAAAATCAGCAATCGGTGCTACCGTTACGGCAATTAAATCTTCTTTGGTTTCAGTTACCGTACCATTGATGGTGAGGCTTACCGTTTTGACTCCGGGTGTGGTGTAATATACCGTATGGGGGCCCTGTGTTGTGGATGTAGCGGGGGCTGCGCCTTCTCCAAAATTCCATTCCCAAGAGGTGGCATTGATCGATTCATCTGTAAAGGTTACGGTTTCCCATTGGCAAATATCGGTAACATCCATTCCGAATTCAGCGGTATAGGGGATAAATTCGAATTCAATGTCCTTGAAATAAGTTTCGTCGGCAGGTGTCAACGATATACCATCGGGTCCCTTTTCAAAGGTAAGGGTATAGAGGGGGCCCTGGGCATGGGCATCTGTGAATTCTGTCCAAACGGTATATTCTCCATCAGGTACCAGGTTTCCTTCCAGATCAATAAAATTCCAACTCACGGTATGGGTTTGATGCGAGGTTAATGTTGAACCGGTGATCGCATCCACAACATTATAATTGGAAGCAGCTTTCCAGGTATAAAGATATTGTTTTCTTTGGTTAGCCATGGCTTTTCGGGTTTTGATAAATCCTTCCGAATCCTCTACCCAAATGGCCAATACATGTTTCGGGGCGTAATTTCCACCGGCCTGCACGGTTCTTACTGTAAAAGTCATTTCTCCACCCGTTGTAGATTTTGATTGTTTTTCCGTATGGGGCGAGTTTGAGCTACAAAACAGTGCAATTATAAAAAAGCCAGCTATGGCAAGACTTGAAAAAGAAAGTAATTGTTTTTTCATGATATGGAATAAAATAGATAAGTGTATGCAATAATAATCATTTTTCTTTGTTTGTTCAGATATTTATTTATTAATTTTGCTCCCGAAAATGGTGCTTGTAGCTCAGCTGGTTAGAGCATCGGATTGTGGTTCCGAGGGTCGTGGGTTCGAGTCCCATCTAGCACCCCATAAAATTAAGGAAATCAGATTGTTGGTTTCCTTTTTGCTTTTTCATGAAAACACGATAGGACGAGAATTTCCAGCCAGCAGACTGGTAAATATCTGCCACCTGGCGGAAGTTTCATCCAGCACCCTATAAAATTAAGGCAGTCAGGTTGCAGGAGCTTTTTTGGATGCAGGTAGCTGTTAATTTTTATCAGTTTTATCAATCAATACCCAGGTTTGTTGGATGAAGTAATCTTTGATGCGCAACATTGGCTGGATGGAATCACCATTGACATATCTTTCCTGGATCAGGTAACGTTTGCCGGGTTCCATGCGTTCTTCATAAAGAACCAATTGATTGGTCTTTAAGGTGATGTAATAGGGGATTTGGAAAGCAATATAGGGTGCCGTATTCAGGGATTCCACATCAAGCTTGATAGGACCGAGGGAATATTCTGATTCATAGGCAAAAGGAGGTCCGCTCATAAAAATTTGCCGGTCAGCATTTATCGCTTCCGATCCATTGATCATTTTGCTGTAATAGGCTGCATGGTTTTCATTTTTTAAGGCTTGTACATATGTGTTATTCATTCCAAGCCGAAGGAAAACCATAAGCAGTATGACTAGATAAATGCGTTCCTTTCTGAATTTGAAGAACAAAAATGCAAGAAAAGAGGTTGCAAGTATTAAAATAATTTGAAATGGAACATTCACAGATGCTCCCTTTAGCGCGGGAATAAAAAAAGTTGCTGTCAGAGCCATTGGTGTTACCATAAAAGCAAAGGCCAGAATTCGTTCGATCCATTTTTTAGTAGCAGGAAATTGATCAGAAAATTTCATGACCAGATACCCCAGAATTATGCATATAAAAGGAATAAAGGGATAGATATACCTTCCTTTAAAATCACCGGTCAACCAATAGATTGGAATGTTTACCAGGATAAATATGAGGCTGAAATAGATGAGTTTATTATCCTTCAGTTGTGTCCATATCTTTTTATGGAAAAGAAATCCAAGGAAAAGGGTGTAAGGCATGAGCATATATATGATTCGAAAGGGAAATAATAAAGCATCTGAAATGGTATCGATGATTGGTGTTTCCAGGCCTGTTCTTTGAGAGGCTTCCTTGAATTGTCGGATGATAAACGGGAGTTCCTGTCCATCCGTGGCCAGGAGTGCTATATAACCACCTGCAATCAGCAAGAAGACCAGAATGCCAGTAAAGTGTTGAAAGCTGAACAGTAGTCGCCATTTTTTAAATAGAATCAGTGTTGCAATCAGGGTTAGAAACTGAAAGGGTAGTGCCGGTAACCCTTTTGTTAGAAATCCAATTCCTGTGAAAAAATAGGAAACCACGAACATGGTTAAAAATTTTTCCTTTTGCAGAAAAATGAAAAAGGTGATGACTTGTAAATAGATGATGAGGGAGAATAGCAAGTCAATTTCACCCGAAACCAGGGTTCCATAAAATAAGGTGTCGGCATTGGTCAGTATAAACAGACTGGATAGTAACCCCGTTTCAGCATTGACATATTTACGAACAATGCGCCAGTTTAAAAAACTCAACAGGAGGAGTGCCAATATGGAAGGCAGCCGCACGGCCCATTCATTGAATGTTCCCATGATCTTGAAAATACCAATCATGATCCAATTGAAAAATGGCGGTTTGTTGTAGTACATCCATCCGAACATATGAGGGAAAAAATATTCTCCTGACTTCATCATTTCAATGGAAACCAATGCCCGACGAGGTTCTTCTCCCTGCAATCCTGCAACCCCTAACCAGCCAATGATAGAGATTACAGCAGCAGGTAGAATGATCAGTAAAAGCATTTTTTTATTCATGGTCTCCTCCTTCCTGAGGTTTCCTTTCTTTTTTACCGAAAATCTTCCACATGACCCAGGCAAAACCCCCCAGAATATGAAGCATGACAATACTACCCAGCAGAATTATTAAGCTTATATCCGACATTCGTTACTATTTAATATTGTCTTTTGATAATCCAAAAGCTTCATTTTTTTCAATATTTCCATAGGGTTCAATATGAATGAGTACATCATAGATGTTGGGGATATTTGCTTTGAGTCTGTCCTCAACCTGCATGGCAATTTCGTGAGCCTGAGAGACTGTATAGCTGCTATCCACCTCAATATCCATGGCAATCAAATAAACATCGGCTAACTTACGAATCCTCAGCCGGTGGGGATTATGAGCCCCTTTAACCTTATCAACCTCTTTAAAAACCTTAAAATATAATTCGGTGTCCTGCATGCCATCCATCAATTCCATATTGGTTTCCTGGAAAATATTAAATGCGACTTTAATGATCCACAAACTTACAAACATAGCAGTGATGATATCCAGGATGGGCATGTTTAGGATAAAAGTGAAAACCAGACCGATCAGCACAGAGGCTGAAATCAGGATGTCATTGCGCATATTCTTGGCATTGGCAATGATCATGGAACTATCGGTTCGTTTACCGATCTTAAATTGCCATGCCGCCAGGATCACTTTCCCGAAAATACTCAGAATCGTTACATAAATGGCAATGATGGAAGGCATTTCACGCTCTTCACCCGATAAAAGTCTTGATCCGGTGGAAATCAGTAATTGTGCTCCAGCAAAAAAGATGATAAAAGAAAGCACTTTGGTGGAAATGGTTTCAGCTTTCCTGTATCCATACGGATATTTACAGTCAGGTGGTTTGCTGATGAGCCGGGTTGTAAAAAGGGTGATGAAATAGGTGAGCACATCAGAAAGGGTATCGATGCCATCACCAATCACCGCCAGACTTCCTGAAATAAATCCAATGACGATCTTGAAAATCGCCAGGAAGCTATTCCCAATAATTCCGATCCATGAGGCCCGCCGGAGTTCTCTATTTCTTTCTGGTTTCAAAATCTCGTCTTGCCTTAGATTACAAAAGTAACCCAAAAAAATTCATTTTGAAGTTTGGTTTGCCTATGTAAAAGAATATCTGACTGGGATTTTTCACTAATTTTGGTCAATCTAATATTTTAAAACATGGTAAAGAGGTTACAGGAATTGGCAGAGCATCACAGCGATTACACTGCCCAAAATTTATCGAAGTTGGTCAAAATTAAATCGCTGAGTGCCGGCGAGGAAAAAGTTCAGATTGAACTGATGAGGCAAATGAAAGAAGCCGGTTTCGATGAAGTGAAAATGGATGGCCTGGGTAATGTGATCGGCCGGATCGGCAATGGAAAGCGCATTCTTGCCTTCGATGGGCACATGGATACTGTAAATGTTGGGAATTTGAAGAACTGGGATTTCGATCCTTTTTCGGGTGAGATAAAAGATGGATTTGTACATGGCCGTGGTTCCGTTGATCAGAAAGGCGGGCCCGCAGCTTTTATAACGGCTGGAAAAATTTTGAAAGAAATTGGATTTGACAAAGACCTGACGATTTATTTCGTGGGAAGTGTGATGGAAGAGGATTGCGACGGCCTTTGCTGGAAATACATCATCGAAGAAGATAAGATCCGTCCTGATTTCGTGATCAGCACCGAGCCGACAAACCTCAATATCTATCGTGGTCAGCGCGGGCGGATGGAAATGCACGTTGAGTTCAATGGAGTTTCGTCACATGGTTCGGCACCTGAAAGGGGAAATAATGCAATATATATGGCCTCCCGTGCAGCTCTTGAAATCGAAAAACTCAATGAACGGCTTAAGTCGGATGAATTTCTGGGGAAAGGAAGCATCACCATTTCCGAGATCATTTCAGGGAGCCCTTCGCTGTGTGCGGTGGCTGATTATGCCCGTTTGCATTTGGACAGGAGGCTGACCTGGGGTGAAACCAAAGAATCGGCTGTGAAAGAGATTGAAGCGCTTTTGGACCCGAAACAGGCTAAGGTTTCATTGCTTGATTACAATGAGAAAGCCTTTACAGGTTTGGAGTATGGTATGGAAAAATATTATCCCACCTGGAAGATGGAAGCGGATCATCCCATCGTTCAAACAGGTGAGAAAGCCTACGAAGCCCTGTACGGTAAAAAACCGGTAACCGACAAATGGACTTTTTCAACCAACGGCGTCACCATCAATGGTATGTATGGCATCCCGACCATTGGTTTTGGCCCTGGGAATGAAGTGATGGCGCATGCGCCCAATGAAAAAGTTCCGGTGAGCGACCTGGTAGTCGCCACAGCATTTTATGCAGCTTTTGCTTTAATGATGTAAATTTGTATTATGGAAAAGTCAATAAAACAAAAAAAGTTCATTGTCGATGCCGATGGAAATCGAATCAGCGTTATTGTACCTATCAATGAATATGAAAAGCTTTTGGAGGCCTGGGAAGAGCTTGAAGATATCAGGGCTTATGATAAGGCTAAAAAAAGTAATCCGGATTTTGTCGAGTCTTCTGCTGCTTTTGAGGAAATTGAAAATTACCACAAAAAGTCAAAATAGTGTACAAACTACTCCTCGACAAAAAGGTAGTAAAATATTTGAAAAGATTGTCAGAATCGGATTACTATGCTAATAAATCAAAGATACTAACTCTTGCTGACAATCCCAGACCTCTGGATGTAAAAAACTCAAAGGAAGAAATGCATACCGCATCCTGCAGGGCAATTATCGGATTATTTATGAAATTCAGGATAAGCAGTTAATGGTTTATATTGTAACTGTCAGAAACAGAAAGGATGTTTATCGAGAGTAAGTATCAAAATCACTTAGAATTTAATTTATGCATAACCTCAAAAACAAGATAGATAAACTTGCAGGGCAACACAATGGTCTTTTTGCCCTGGACTTTTTACAAACCTGGGATAAAACCCAATCCGACCTTGAGTACCTCCTTGACCTGGCGCAGCTTCTAAAGGATTTTCGGGATAACAACATGTCCACAAAAACTTTTGATTCGGGACTGGCAGTTTCCATATTCCGCGATCAATCCACACGAACGCGCTTCTCGTTTGCTTCGGCGGCCAACCTCCTGGGGTTGGAAGTGCAGGATATGGATGAGGCCAAATCACAGATTGCCCACGGGGAAACAGTTCGGGAAACCGCCAACATGATTTCATTCCTTACCGACATAATTGGCATTCGCGATGACATGTTCCTTGGTGAGGGCCATAAATACATGAAAGAAGTAGGCGAGGCCCTGGATGATGGTTTTAAAAATGGTGTGCTGCCGCAGCGTCCTGGAATTGTTAATTTACAATGCGATCGTGATCACCCTACGCAAAGTATGGCTGATTTACTTCACCTAAAAAATCACTTCGGCTCCCTGGAAAAACTGAAAGGCAAAAAAATTGCCATGACCTGGGCATATTCTCCCAGCTATGGAAAGCCCCTCTCTGTGCCGCAGGGAATTATTGCATTAATGACCCGTTTTGGAATGGATGTATCCCTGGCTTACCCCGCAGGCTATAACCTGATCCCCGAACTGGAGCAACAGGCTGCCAGTTTTGCCAAACAAAACAATACAAAGTTTGAGATCGTAAACTCCATGGAAGAAGCCTTTGCCGATGCGGACATCGTCTATCCCAAAAGCTGGGCGCCGTTTTCCGTCATGCAGCAGCGCACCCTATTGCTTCAAAATAAAGATACTGAAGGATTGAAAGCCCTGGAGAAAAGCTGCCTGGCACAAAATGCAAATTATACGAACTGGGAATGTGATGAGGCAAAAATGAAGCTCACAAAGGGTGGCGAAGCGCTTTACATGCATTGTCTGCCGGCCGACATTTCCGGTGTTTCCTGCAAACAGGGCGAAGTATCGGAAGGTGTATTTGAAAAATACAGGTTGGCTACTTACATCGAAGCCGGTTACAAACCTTACATCATTGCAGCCATGATGATGGCGAACAGGTTTGATGATCCGGGAGAAATTTTAAGGAAGTTGTTTAAGAATGGTAAAAACAGGGTGATGGTTTAGAACACACCTGCCTGCCGGCAGGCAGGGATAACGCAGATCATACAGATTATCACGGATTAAATCTGTGTAAATCCCCTAAATCCGCGTCATCTGCGTTCCAGTAACATAGGTATACTTTGGCAAGCCCTGCACCTCCAATCCTTCATAAATATTCAAATCACAATTTTGATGATGGGTTTTTGATGTAATCGTTTGTTTTGCATCAGGATCCCAGATCACCAGGTCGGCATCGCTACCTTCCTGAATAATTCCTTTTTGAGGATACCAGCCAAAAATCTTCGCTGCATTGGTTGAGGTCACATCAACGAATTTTTGCAAAGTAATTCGGTTTTCTAAAACACCAAAGGTATAAAGCAAACTCATCCGATATTCCACACCTCCGGCACCATTGGGTATTTTGGTGAAATCATTCAATCCCATTCTTTTTTGGTCCAGAGTAAACGGACAATGATCTGTCCCGACGGTTTGAATGATCCCCTCAGCAATCGCCTGCCACAAGGCTTTCCGGTTTTCCTTTTTTCGCAACGGTGGACTCATCACATATTTACAGGCCTGATCAAACGGTTGGTCATACAGACTGTCTTCTAAAAGCAAATACTGCGGACAGGTCTCGGCATAAACAGGTTGTCCTTTGGATTGCGCTTTGTGAATGTGATCCAGTGCTTCATGGGTTGAAACATGAACAATGTACAATGGACAATCCGCCTTGTCAGCCAGTTCGATGGCCTTTTTCACAGCGCCGGCTTCCACAGCGTTGGGGCGGGAGAGGGGATGGTATTTAGGAGCAGTCTTCCCTTCGGAAAGGAATTGTTTCCGGTTTTTTTCAATGATTGAATCTACCTCGCAATGCATGGTAACGATGCCCTCGTGTTTACCCACCACCTTCATCACCTTAAAAATGTCTTCGTCTTTTAGCCCGATCGTCGATTGATAAGCCATGTAAACCTTGAAGGACTTAATTCCTTCTTTTTTGATACATTGAATGATCTCGTGCTCGGTTTGATCAGTCCATTCCACCGGGCTTACATGCAATTTAACATCACAAAGGCTGTTTGCAACTTCCTGCCTTCTGAGTTGAAGCGCTTCAACGATCGATTGTCCACGCTGGGGTGTAACAAAGTCGATGAGGCTGGTGGTGCCGCCGGCAATGGCTGCTTTGCTACCCGTTTCGAAATCATCGGCCGAAAATCCGGCCGGAGTAGGAAGGTGGAGATGCACGTGGGGATCGATGCCGCCAGGGGAAATTTGCAGTCCGGAGCAGTCGATGGTTTGGAACATTCCATCTGAAGAAATATTTTTCCCGATTTTTTCAATCTTTGAACCGATAATCAACAGATCGGCTTCAACGAGATGATCGTTAAGGAAGAGTTGGCCGTTTTGCAAAAGAAATTTTCCCAATTGCGAAAGTGTTTGTACAAAGATAGAATGTTTTGCGTGACATCTGCCATTTCGTCCCTACGGGACTTGATGCATCTTCAATCGTGTTTTCTATAACTATTTTGTCCCTAGCGGGACAATTTCCTGATGCGAAATATTATCACAGTATCGTCAGCAATTTGAAGGTTAGATTATCAAACTGACCCCCGTAGGGGTCACATAGTTATAGAAAAATAAGTGGAATGATAATTAAGCCCTTTAGGGGCGACATAGATTGCGAGGGAATGGGATTTAAATTTCCCACAAAACAATTCCCACAATTCATTTAAAAACCCGGATTTCGATTTGACGGATGTATTTAAAGATATATCCGGCATATCGTCCCTACGGGACTTGATTCAATTTCTATCTGGATTTCTATAACTATTCTGTCCCTAGTGGGACAAATTCCTGATACGTAATATTATCACAGTATCGTCAGTAATTTGAAGGTTCAAACATCAATCGACCCCGTTAGGGGTCACATAGTTATAGAAAAAATAAGCGGAATGATAATTAAGCCCTGTAGGGGCGACATAGATTGACAGGAATGGATTTAAATCTCAAATAAAACAATTCCAATCAATTCATTTAAAAACCCGGATTTCAATCTGGCGAATGTATTAATCTTTATATCCCTATTTCGTTCATACGGAACTAAATTCGGTAATGGATTTTCTATAACTATTTTGTCCCTGCCGGGACAAATTCCTGATAAGTAATATTATTACAGTATCGTCAGCAATTTGAAAGTTAGATTATCAGCCCGACCCCGTAGGGGTCACATAGTTATAGAAAACAAAAGGCGAAAAACAATTAAGTCCCGTCTGGGGCGATATAGATCAAAAAAAATCCTACCAAATCTTACCGGTACAATTCTTCCACCTCTTCAAAAATATATTTCGCATCGTAATCCACCTGAAACTTATTCAAAAACTCGATGTATTCCTCCTGAAATGAACGCTTCCGGTGATGCTCTTTCTGCGTGTTGATATAACCAATTACCGAATCCAATTGCGAATGTGCATATGAAAATCCCCCATAACCTTCCTGCCATTGAAATTTTGTTTTGATAAACCGTTTTTCATTGATCCACTTCGATGAACTCCCTTTTACCGCCTGCATCAAATCCGATAATGACTGATTCGTCTTCATTCCGATAAAAACATGCAAATGATCCGGCATGCCTCCAATAGCCAATAATTTATGTCCATGGTTTTGAACAATACCCGTTATGTATTTATATAATTCGTCTTCCCACTCTTTTCCGATCAGGCAGGTTCTGCCTTTAACAGCAAAAACGGTATGAATATAAATTTGTGTAAATGTATTGCTCATTTGGATGAAATTTGGGTTTGTAAAATGTAAATTATAAATATGCCTGCCGTAATTTCCTTTTTGACTCCGTTCTTATGAAATTTCTATTACATATTTTCCCGGTTCAGTTTCGCTAAACCCCAGTTTCTTCAAATATTGTATGTGTTTCTTATTTGAACTCTTCGTTAAAACTTTCCGATACCCGGCCGCAACAAAGCGGTCCTTCAACCTGTGATAGACATATTTACCGTTTTTATAGTCGCGATATTCCGGGATCACATAGTCCAGCCCGACGTTCAGCACATGGTCATCGGACCGGTGAGCCAGGAACAGACCGGTAACGTGCATGTTTCTCATCACAAAAAAACTGATGGTATTCAACTCGGGTTTGTAAACAAATCCGGGAAAAAACTTCTGAATCTCATCGTCATGGAACTCCAGGAATTTCAACAGGTATTTATTGTCGCTGCGAACTTCCACGATGTCGAACAATTGTGTTTTGGAATAAATCCGCAACAGGTAATAAATATCGACAGAAACAATGAATCCGTTCAACAGCAGTACAGGATAGGCGCCGATCAATAATCCATAAGTTGCGAAAGTGCTGGCACCAACAAGGTTGATCCACCTGAACTTAACAATCGAACTCATGGTCATCGACAGTGCGATGATGCCTGAAGCAATATAACCGATCCATTCCAAAACACTTAATTCCATATACTTACCTTAAATTTTGGGGAAATTGCAATTTTCCCTTCAAACGGTCCATCGGCTCCCTTGCAAACTTTAATACTCACGTTTCATTTCCCGAATCTGCCAATACACTGGCCATATTAAATAATATTTCGTCCCTATGGGACTTACTTCGATTTTTATTGGTTTACTATAACTATTTTGTCCCTGCCGGAACATTATTAATTTTACAGATTTAATCCTATATGAATCTAATAAAGAAAGCATTAATCCAATTTACCCCAAAGCTTGTTACCCATTTCCCTGCTATTCTCTAATATTTCATTTTCATCCATCTTAGTCAATTTTTTTTCTCTGACGATTAATACTCCGTTGGATATTACATGTTGCACATGCTTCGATTCCAATCCGTAAACAAAATGTCCAATGAAATTATCCGCATTAAAATTCGTTGGTGTCGGGTAATCTAGCACCACGAGGTTGTTTTCGCCATCACCATTGATCCCGTTCTGATAGGTGTAATTATGAATGTTCCTGAACCGCGCATACAATTTATCGGGTGATGTTTTATCAATTCGCAGGCAATTGAAATAAGTCGATTTGGCGGCCCGCAGCATATCGCTGTGCATACCGTCGGTGCCGAGCATGATGTTATCGCCCAATCTCGCCGAACTAAACTGCCCGACGTTGTTGTTTAAATTTGATTCCGTATTTACCGCAATCCACGATTCTGCATTTTTGAGGATATTCCGCTCTTCATCATTCAGATGGATGCAATGCACCAGGATGGACTTTGGAAGATCGGTCACCCCGAATTTCTTGAGTCGATTAATCACCCGGTATCCGTATTTCTCAATGCTGTCCTTCTGATCGATGCGATCTTCTGCCACGTGAATGTGAATACCCGAATTGTGCTTTTCTGCCAGATCAACCGCCGACTTCAGGGTTTTATCATTGATGGTGAATGACGCATGCAATCCCATCAAACACTGGTGATTTTTTAAATAAGAATGGGTTTCTTCCAGACCGGCTTTGGTAACTTTTTCGCCATCCCGGTCCGAGATCTCATAACACAACAAATGCGAAACGCCCACTTTTTCAAAGGTCTGGGCAATGGTTTCCAACGAATCTTCAACAGCAAATGGTGAAGCATGGTGATCAATTACAAAAGTCACCCCATTCTTTGCACATTCCATGGCGGTGAACAATGCGCTGGCTTTAATCATTTCCAAGTCGAGGGCTTTGTCGAGCCGCCACCAGACATATTGAAGTTTTTCATGGAAGTTTTGGGGTATATGCGGAGGAGCTGGCATGCCTCTCGACAATGTGGAATAAACATGGTGATGGCCATTGCCAAATGCTTTGGTCACATATTTTCCGTAGCAATCCACAATTTCGACATTGGATTCATCCGCTTCACCCGGATAATACAATTTGATTTTTCCATTATTTCCTTCCTGGACAAGGATGTCGGCTTCGGTGAAACTGAGGGTTTTCCAGTCGATGTAGGTGGCGTTTTTTAATAAGAGGTTCATTGTATGGATATTTGGTTATTTCTTTCTTTTCATCGGAAGTTTGAAACGACGAATTCCATCAAATTGCGTCAACGCATTGGCCACAGCCGCAGCCGTCGGCACCAGCCCGATCTCCCCGATTCCCTTGGCACCGTAGGGCCCCACCGGATCTTTCTCCTCGATGCCGATCACTTCCACTTCAGGCATTTCTTTAGCGCGCAGGATGCCGATGCCGTTGAATTTATAGCTCACCGGCTTTCCGTCTTTCATGGGCAGATCCTCTGTTAAAGCGTAGCCCAGTCCCATGTGAACCGCCCCTTGTATTTGCCCTTCGAACAGCATCTTGTTCATGATCTTCCCACCATCGTGGGCGGCGATTACTTTTTTGATCCGTCCGTCATCATCGAGGATCACCACTTGCGTGGCATAGCCGTAGGAAAAATGGATCACCGGCTTTTTCGTATCCGAACCAGGTTTGGAAGTCCAGTTGCACAGGAATTTGCCTTTGTAGGTTTGTCCGGTTAATTGTTTCAGGGATTTTGATTTTAAATCCGAAGCCAGTGATTTGGACGCATCCCGAATGGCATTGCCAACGAGGGCGGTGGCACGCGAACTGGTGGTCATTCCTGTGGGAATTCCTGCGGCTGTATCCACGATCACGTCGATTTTTTCAGGAGCGATACGGGTTTCCTGGTGCAACGTCTGGATGGCCATGTTGTGCACACCCTGTCCCATCTCCGACCAGCCATGGTGGATGACCACTTTATCTTCAGAAACGATCTCGATCTTTACTTTGCTGTCATCAACCATGCCGTTGCCGACACCGGTATTTTTCAATCCACAGGCAATGCCGGCGAATCTGGCTTTCTGGAATTGCTCTTTCACTGCCAACAACGTCTGTTTTAAACCCACGCCCTGTAACTCCTGTCCTGTGGCAGTTTTGGCGCCGTTCTCCAGGGCATTGTCGAAACGGATCTGCCATCGGTCGAATCCACCCTGATTGCAAATCTCATCGATGCAACTTTCAATGGCAAACACCACCTGTGGTACCCCGAATCCGCGCATGGCGCCGGAAGGGATATTATTAGTGTAGATCGTATGCGCTTCAATGTCAACATTGGGAACCGTGTAGGCCCCGGTTGCATGGCCCACCACACGTTCCATCACTTTTGTCCCGACACTGGCATAAGCGCCGGTGTCACCATAAGCTTTTAAGGTGAGGGCGGTGAATTTGCCGCTTTCATTGCAGGCTAATTCCATCTCCATCCGCACCGGGTGACGCTTGGGATGCATACGGATCGACTCTTCCCGGGTCAGGTGGACCTTCACTGGTTTTTGTAAAATGTATGAACACAAAGCAGCATGTCCCTGCACGGTAAGGTCTTCCTTTCCGCCAAACCCGCCGCCATTCGAAACCTGGATCACATGCACCTTTTCTTCGGGAAGATTAAGAAAAGCGGCAATCTGCCTACGATCCACGTAAACACCCTGTCCCTGGCTGTACAGTTTGATGCCGCCATTTTCAGGAAGTGCAACGGCTGTTTCTGTTTCCAGAAAAGCATGTTCGATACGTTGCGTTTCAAAGACTGCTTTATATTTATAGGGGGCTGCTTCAATTTCTTTTTCAGGATTCCCGAATCGGATGCGGGAAGTTTCCAGCACATTGCTTTGTCCGTCATGAACCTGCGGACTATCCGACCGGATGGCTTCCATCATGTCAGTGACCGGCGTTTCGGTTTTGTACTCGACTTTGATCTTCTCAGCTGCTTTTCTGGCAAGGGCTTCGGTTTTAGCAACCATCACCGCCAGCACATCACTGATGCAGTTGGTTCGTTCGTCCACATCTACCATCAGTGGCCAGTCTTTGAAGATCAGCCCGGAATAGCGTTCGCCGGGAATGTCTCTGGCAGTGAAAATTTTGATAACACCTTCCTGATTTTCAGCTTCAGAAAGATCGATTTTTAATATCGTTGCCCGCGGATGTTCGCTGAATTTTAAAACACCGTAAAGCATCCCATCGAAATGAAGGTCATTCACAAATGGTCGTTTGCCCAGCGCTGTTTCGATGGATTCGTATTTGGGCAGCGGATCACCGATCTTTGCCCCTGTCTTTTTCGAATGGAATTCAGGATTTGCAATTCGATTAAACGCCTCTTCAATGGCATCCACGATCTTGACGTAGCCGGTGCAGCGGCAGAGGTTGGGGGAGATGGCTTTGAAAATTTCTTCCCGGCTCATTGGCTTCGGTTGCTGGAACAGATGCGTTACCCGCATGATCATCCCTGGTGAGCAATATCCGCACTGAACGGCTCCTTTTTCCGAAAAAGAATGAACGAGTGTTTCCCGCACATTTTCCGGTATGTCCTCCATTGTGGTGACTTCAGTGCCTTCCACTTTCCGCATGGTTGTGGTGCAGGCCAGCCTGGGTTTTCCATTGATCTCCACCGTGCAGGCACCACAGGTTCCCTGTCCTGAGCAGCCGTCTTTCACGGAGGTGACCTTTACCACCAGGCGCAGATAGTCGAGCAGGCTGGTTTCTGCCGGGCCGGGGTATTGTTTTTTTTGTCCGTTTAAAGTAAAATTGATCATGATATTATAGCACGCGGATGACGCGGATCAAACGGATGATCACAGATTTTATCCGTGTAAATCTGCTAAATCCGTATTATCCGCGTTCCTTCATTTGACAACAATTGCTTTTTTAACCAATAATTCATTTCCGCTCACCAATTTATAAAAATAGATCCCTTCCGGTACTTTTTGCCCGGCATCGTTATCGCCAAACCATTTTACTTCATGTTTCCCTTTTGAAAATGTTTGATTGCTGAGGAGCGTTTTTACCAGGTTTCCTTTTGAATCAATTACGACAAGATTTAGAGTTGATTTCTCTTTTTTAATTTCAAAGGCTATGGTCGTATGATTTGTAAATGGATTGGGATAATTTTCTTTTAGCGTCAGGAATTTTGTTGTTGTGGGTAAAATATTCGTTTCGTCCGTATTTATTCCGGTAAGAAGCGTATCTCCTCTTGGATTGACAACACCGTCAACCATAAAATATTTTTGTTGTATTACGTTTGTTGATTTTGTGGAGCATATGCCATCTCCAATTGAATCTATTGGATTGCCCAGTGTAGTATCAGCATAGGTTGACCAAAACCCTAAAAAGCAGTTATCCAAAAAACCACCATAAAGTATAACTATATCATAATCGCAAGGGCCTCCAGAAAAACTTTGAACATTACTCATTATATTACATCCATAAATTAATGGCGAAGGGTAGTTTAAAGTATCCTGAACAAAGCCATATACATTACACCACACTGCAATTCCCCTCATAATTTTCTCGAATGTACAATAACTTATTAGTGGATAACTCAGACCTTTAATCCCAACGGCTGAACATCCATACTCCTCAACACCTGTACCCATATATTTGATGGTGCAATGGTCGATAATAGGTGATGAATTTTCACAAAATATTGCTGTTTCTTTAAATTCATCAAGATGTGTTCCAGCCCTTAGAGTACAATATTTTAAAATGCTTTCACCGTCAGTGGAAGTGTTATAAAACTCAATTCCATTCCACCTATCACCGCTTCCAGGGATAAAAGTTGCCTCCGGGTCCCCAAGGTGAATTCTATTGTCAGGTTCACCTTCTGCAATTAAACATCCATAAATTTTAATCCCTCGTTTTACTGTATAAGGTATTGCATAACTAAAAAACTTGACCGTTTCCCCCGGTAAAATTTTTAATGTATCATTTTCCAAAATAACTATATCACAATCCACTTCATACATTTCATCATTTGTGTTGTAAGATATGTCAGGGCTTAACTGTACGAGGGTATCCATAGTGTAACACACCCCTTCATTGGAGGAGGTCCAGGCAAAGAGGGAATTCATATTCCATAAAAATGCAAAGCCCAGTATCAGATATTTGAGGTTGTTATGCATATTATTTATAGCACGCGGATGACGCGGATTGCGCTGATTTTTGCGGATTTAATCTGTGTCTATCCGCTTAATCCGCGTCATCCGCGTTCCATCCAATTAGTTTCTTTAATTCATCCATCCCCGGTTCAATCGCTTCCGGTATCTGCAACTTTTTCTCCAACGACTTTATATCCTTCAAGCCACTACCCGTCAGCAATACCACATTTTTCGAACCTTCGGGGATTTTATTTGACTTTTTATATTTCAACAATCCTGCAAACGCAGCCACCGCCGCCGGTTCAGCAAAAAGTCCAGTTGTTGAGGCCAGTTTTTTGGAGGCCTTCAAAATCTCCTCATCTGAAACGGTGATCCATTCGCCTTTGTATTTTTTCAAAAAATCCCGGGCCATATAAAAGTTCCTCGGATAATCCACCGAAATGGAATCAGCCACGGTTTGACTTGGTTTTGCGTGAAATACTTCATTGTCCAGGTTCCTCACCAAATTATCACTTCCGCTAGCCTGGACTGCCACGATGGTCGGTATGTGATCGATCATGCCCAATTTCAATAAATCTTCAAAACCTTTGTAAACCCCGGAGATGATCACGCCATCGCCCACAGGCACAAAAATCCGGTCGGGCACAGATTCTTCCAGTTGATCGAACAATTCAAACGAAACGGTCTTTTTCCCTTCGATCGTCAATGGGTTGAACGCCGTGTTGCGATTGTACCAGCCGAATTCCGCTGTAGCTTTCACACTCAAATCAAATGCATCATCGTAGGTTTCTTTCACCGGGACAATGGTCGCACCGTACATGATAATCTGCGTCAGCTTGGCAATGGGCGCCGATGCCGGAACCATCACAATAGCTTTTTGTCCCTGCGCCGCACAGATTCCGGCCAGTGAAGATCCGGCATTTCCGGTGGAAGCGGTAACAATCGTATCAATCCCCTTTTCTTTGGCAAAAGCCGAAACAATGGCTGAAGCACGGTCCTTAAAAGAAAAAGTCGGATTTTGAGAGTCGTCTTTCAGGTAAAGATCGAAATCAAGCGATTCACTTCCGACCCTTTTAAAATGGTATAATGGCGTGTCTCCAATCCTGAGATTGGGAAGGCTTTTTAAATCATGGATCGGAAGCAGGTCAAGCCAACGGTTTTGTTTGAGTTGGCTGAATGTTATTCCTTTTTGTTTGAGTGAATCGTAATCGTACAAGGTTTTTAGGATGCCTTTGGGAGGGAGGGCATTTGGGAAATTTTTGGAACAATCAGGGCACAGGTAAAGAATTTTATTTGCGTTCAGCTTCTTGCCGCATTTTGTGCACTCGTATGTATATTTATTTCCCATTCGTAACTTGTAAATTTAGGCCGAAATTTTAAAAATTAGTATAAAAATTATCAATAAAAAAGATCCAAATGCCGATCCCCGATCAGGTCACCCTGAGGGGTCCGCCAACAGGCGGATGTCTCGAAGGGTAGACCGGGTTCGAAAAAAGACATAATTTTCAATGGCCACCCCACACACTTCGAGGCTTCGCACCTCAGTGTGACCCACCGCTTTTAGCGCATCGTAAATTAGATTCATTGGTAATTTTTATTCATACTCCTTCAAAACCCCTGTCCGCTCATTGAATTCCATGATCTTCTCATCCCACGCATCGGCCTTTGCGAATTGGGACTTCCAGTAATTGTCGTCATACCACTGAGCATTGAGCTCATCCACGGTTTTGCCCTGCTGTTCGATCCAGGTGAAATATTTAAGGTTATGCATCCGCCGCTTTTCGTAATAGGTCATTTCGATCATGTGATCGGTTTTCAATCCGAGCAGGTCGCGCTGGAATATCACTTCCGCTTTTTGCGTACTTAGTTTTCCGTGTTCCTCTTTCTCCTCAAGCAACCGTGACTGATACATCTCCATCGAATCGGTGGCCACGGTGAAGAGGGTGTCATGCTCATTCATCTCGAAATATTTGGCCAGTTTGATGGTTCCCATCAGGTTGGCGATGGATGAAATGCCGAGATAGCGTAGTTTTTTTACCAGTTCAGGATCGAGCCCGAGTTCATCGGTGAGGAAATCCTTTCCTGCCTGATCATTGAAAAGTCGCATTATTTGAATATTCGGCTCATCATCGATTCCGGCCACCAAATCCATGTTTTTGATGTTATGGATCCAGGGTACATGTTTGTCGCCAATGCCTTCGATGCGGTGAGCACCGTAACCGTTATAGAGCAGGGTGGGGCATTGCAGCGCCTCCCCGGCACAGACTTTCATCGCAGGATGTTTTTCTCGAATATAATCAGCGCAACCCAATGTGCCTGCAGAGCCCTGAGTTAAAAACATTCCACTGAATCGACTTTCAGGTGATCTGATAGCGTTAAAAACCTCTTCCATGGCCGGACCGGTTACCGCATAATGCCATAGCGCATTGCCGATCTCCTCAAACTGGTTCAGGTTGACAATCTCATCGCCGCGCTCTGCTTTCAGTTCCTTGACTTTATCATAAATTTCCTTGACATTGCTTTCGCTACCCGGAGTTGCAAAAATTTCAGCGCCCACTTTTTTCAGCCAGTCGAATCGCTCTTTTGACATTCCTTCGGGTAAAACAGCAATGGATTCACAACCCAGCAGGTAGGAATCATAGGCTCCTCCGCGACAATAATTCCCGGTGGAGGGCCAGAGGGCTTTTTGTCTTGTCGGATCGAAGCGGCCGGAAACCAGCTTTTCGACTAGCGGTCCGAAGGTAGCACCTACTTTATGGGCACCCGTCGGAAAATATTTCCCGATGAGCATGATGATGCGGGCATCGACGCCGGTCAGCGCTTTGGGCAGTTCGATGTAATTGACCTTCCCAAATCCGCCTCCAAACTCCACGGGCTCATTCTTCCAGGTGATGCGGAAAAGATTAAGGGAGTTGAGGTCCCACAGCCCTATTTTCTTAAGTTTTGCTTTGATCTTCTCCGGGATCAGTTCCGGGTTGCGCATCTGTTTGTATGTCGGGATGATGATGTGCCGCTCCCGACAGCGCTGGATGGTGTTTTGTAAAATTTCGTCTCTATTATTCATATACTTTTTATTTGAACACTGATGACGCGGATCAAGCGGATGATCGCGGATTGTTTGTGAATATTTTTCGTTTGAATTGTGGTTCCTTGCCAAAATTAAGCAACAAACCGATTTCAATTTCTGTAGCTTTCAGGTAATTGATCAATTGGAATTCATGTTCTTCGCAGATGGATTCTGCAGCTTTTAATTCAACGATGACTTTTTCTTCGACCATCAAATCTGCAAAATAGCTGCCCACTAATTTTTCCTTGTAATACACATCAATCGGATATTGTTTTTGCACGGATAGCCCCATTTCCGTCAATTCAAGCAGCATGGAATTTTCGTAAACCTTCTCCAGAAACCCATACCCAAGTGTGTTGTACACATTGTAAAACGCCCTGATGATCTTATCCGTAATATCCTTATGTTTAAATTCCATATCCGTGCTAATCTGTTAAATCTGCGTCATCTGTGTTCCAATAAAATCCTCAGCAGCTGTTAAAATCATCTTCATCTCCACAGCCCTTTTCAAATCAACTTCTCCATCATTTCCAATCTCAAAATCCAAAATACTGAAATCATTTTTTGATAAGCTAATCTTTGAAGTTGGTGTGCTATATTCAAAATGATTATTGTTTTCTTTGAATTTGCAGACTTGACCCTCTTTCCTATAAAACAATGTATCCCCTTCCAGGTAATAACAATCGTCATCTTTTTCAAAAGCGGTTTTATTCAGATATAGGGGTGGTTTTTCTTTGTAAGGTGCCCCCGAAGTCGGACAGAAGGTGTTGCAGTTGCCACATTCATTGCACCAATCAGCGAGGTGAAGGATTTGCGGGGATTGATCGATCCTGAAGTTTCCATCATCCACCACCTCCATTTTACCATTGGATTGAACCAATTTCGAAAGCCTGATTTCCTGGGGTTCCACAAAATAGGAATAGAGTGCCATGTTGGGGCAAACCGTTACACAGGTATTGCAAAGTTCGTCGCATTTCAGGCAGCGGGAGGTTTCCAACCGGGCCTGACCATCAGTAAGGGTTTGGGAGACCAACTGAAAACTCTTTCTTTCCTCCAATCCGATCTCCTCCACTTCCACCGATCTGATTTTCTTCATCCGGTTGATCATCAGCGTACGTGGATCGGTTTTTTGCCGTTCAGAGGGTAGTTCAATTTTAAAATTAATACCTGCTTTTCGCATGATCTGTTCTGCTGCTTTACGACCGTCAGCAATGGCATTGATGGCCGTGGAAGCGCCGCGCAGAGCATCTCCGCCGATAAAGACATTCGGGATTTTCGTTTCATAGATGCCCGGTTCAGCCTTCAGGTATTTGGGTTCGATAAAATCGATTTCGGGATCCTGGCCGATGGCCGGAAGCAATGTGTCGCAGGGCACTTCAAACTCCGATCCGGGAATTTCCACCGGCTTTGGTCGCCCGGCAGCATCCCTGCCTTCCAATTTCATACGGATACAGGTCAGCGATTTCACCCGGCAGTTTTCAATATTCACCTTAATGGGCAGCACCAATTCCTGAATTTCCATTCCCTCTTCCAGTGCCGCTTGGATCTCCCCGTGATCGGCCGGCATCTGATTCATGCTTCTTCGATAGAGAATGGTAATTTTTGAATTATTACCAGCAAGACGGTATGCTGTTCGGGCGGTGTCCATTGCGGTATTACCGCCACCGATGATCGCGATGTTCTTCCCCAGTTGAATTCGTTTTCCTTCTTTTACCTTGAAAAGAAAATCCAGCGGGTCGAGCACTCCACCTGTTTCAATGTTCTCAATTTTAAATTTCCGGGTTCGGGGGGCGCCGGTGGCTATGTAAACAAAATCGGATTTTTTCCTGATCTCCTCAAAATTACCTTTCGAAATTTTCGTGTCGTAATGGATCTTTACGCCGGCTTTTTCAATCCTTTCAAGATCTTTGCGGTAGGTTTCTTCTGTCAATCTGAAAGAAGGAATTGCACCCGAAACCATGCCGCCAGTCTGGTCCTTGTTCTCATAAACGTCTAGCTGAAAACCTGCCAGTGCAAGGAAATAACCGGCACTTAATCCGGAAGGCCCTGCGCCTATGATGGCGACTTTTTTATTGTTTGATGTAAGTTTTTCGGGTCTAAAATCCAAATCCTTCTCAGCAACAAAACGCTTGATCTCTCTTATCAACAGCGGGTCATCGTAATTGATCCGGGTGCATTTGGTCTGACAAAGATGATCGCAAACCATACCGGTTGAGTTGGGAAAAGGATTGGTGCGCAGGATCGACCGGAAAGAATTTGCATCATCGTCATTCGCCACATAATGCAGGTAATCCGGGATGTCCTGGTTGGTCGGACAGGTTTCAACGCAGGGGGCTGCAATGCAATCGAAAACGCCAAGTTGGCGGTCGGTTTTTATTGAAGGTTCCTGTATGTTCGTTTTTTTATAATCGCTTGATTCAATAACCTCTCTTGCATAAATTTCCAGGTTTTTTAAAATCGCTTTTTCTTTCGATTTAAGATGAGATACATTCAATATATAATCCTCAACAGAATTTGCTTCTTCCTTCTGAAATTCGGCTTTCAGATTATCAAGATATTGATGCAATAGTCCGTAACCGCCGGGCTTGAGGATATCGGAACAGACCGTGACCGGACTTAATCCACACGACAGCAACCGGTGAATGTTAAAGGCATTGGCACCACCGGAGAAAGAAATATCGAGTTTTCCGTCAAATTCTTTTTGAAGCCTGAAAGCCAGGTTCACCGCAAGCGGATGCAAAGCCCGACCACTCATGTACATCATTTTTTCTGTTTCCGGGAAAACCGGTTTGTGATTCTGGCTTTCGAGGGTGTTGGTGAGTTTCAGTCCAAAATGAACGTTGTTTTCAGAAGCAGCCTTATGCAGATTTTTAATGATCTGAATGGCATCTTGATACTTCAAATCGTGTTCGAAAGCTTCGTCCGGGACCCGGGTTTTAAAACCGCTTTGACCCAATATTTCGTGAAGTTTTTCTTTCCCGAGCAGGGTAGGGTTGAGCTTAATGGCCGTATGTAGCTTTTTCTCTTCGATAAGGTATAGCCCGATCCTTTCAATTTCGTCAGGCGGACATCCATGCATGGTGGAAAGGGTGATGCTGTCGGATATGCAGTCAGGAATATTGATCGCATCGATGTCGGGATAAAGATCACGGATCTCTTTAATTTTAGCTTTTTTCTCTATGCTGCAATCATTCATTTTATGGAAAAAACACTGCATATTTTCATTTAAAATTCCCTGAAGGTCATACCCGACACTCATGTTGAAGATCGTTCCCAGTTCTTTCCCATCGAAACCCAGTTTGTGTTTTAGTAAATGGATCAGAATCCACGCATTTAGATACTGATCGAAGGATTCATGAATTTTCAGTTCCTGTGACCATTCGCAGTTATAGCCCTCATCCTGCATGTCGATACAGGGTTTGGCAACGGCGATTTCATCAAGTGTTTGCACGGTTTTCAATTCCATATACCGTGCACCGCAAAGCCAGGCTGCCACGATGTTTTGTGCCAGTTGGGAATGCGGTCCGGCAGCGACGCCGATGGGTGTTTCTAGGCTCTGGCCAAATCGTTGCAATCGAAAAGGATCAGTTTGTTCGGATCTGAAAAATATTTCTTCAGGAATGCCAAAATACTGACCTCTTGAACCGATCTGATCCAGAATTATCTTCGTAAGTTGACGAAACGGTATGATGGAGAATTTATCGGTCACCTCTGTGTTATTCCATAAACAGCAAATCTACAAATATTCGTAGTTTTGGCAACCCGAAAGAAAAAATCTATAAACAATATTGGTGTTAAAAAAATGGAAATTAATTCCGACAGACCTGGTGTTGTAATATTAGCTGCTGGATTGTCTAAGCGAATGGGTTTACCGAAGCATGATCTTCGTTTTTTAGAGGAGGTCACATTTCTGGAACACATCATCAGAGTGTATCAAAAGTTTGTGGCCTCACGAATTGTGCTGGTCATCAATAACCAGCATGATTTCCGCAGGTATTTTTATGAGGAGGATTTGAAGATCGTCGTCAACAAACACCCTGAATTTGGACGGCTTCACTCAATCCAACTGGGTCTGAAAGAATTCAACCATGTCCCTGTTTTTATTCAGAATGTAGACAATCCCTTTGTTAACCCTGGATTGCAGATGGCACTTGAAGATGGTATTGATGATCACGATTATGCTGTTCCGGTTTATAATGGAAAAGGTGGACACCCGATTTTACTATCGCAAAAGATAATCAAGAAAGTTGCTGGAGACTTTAAAAAGGAGGACAAATTGAGTGATGTGCTCTTGAACTTCATCCGCAAGGACGTTCCGATGAATGATCCTTATATTTTGGCGAATATCAATACGGAGGAGGATTATCGAAAGTATTTTTCCGGTTTGTAGAACGCACCTGCCTGCCGGCAGGCAGGGATGACGCTGATCTGACAGATGTTCGCAGATTTAAATCCGTGTTAATCTGCACAATCCGCGTTATCAGCGTTCTATCTTCTCCCGGATAATTTCAATTGATTCCAGTATCACCTCATTCGTCGCCGGCAAAGAAAACTCCGGCTCAAATTGGTGATTGCCTACTGCCGAAATTGCATCCTTGATCGCCAGCCATACTGACAATGCCAGCATAAACGGCGGTTCACCCACTGCTTTGCTCTGTTTGATGGTGCCGGGATTTGGAACGTTTTTCAAAATCTCAACCCGGAAATCTTTCGGAATATCTTGTATGGTGGGAATTTTATAGGTGTCGGGAGAATGGTTGAGTAAGTTCCCATTTTGATCGTATTTTAAATCTTCCGTAGTGACCCAGCCCAGTCCCTGCACAAAACCACCCTCGATCTGGCCCAGATCGATGCGCTCATTCAGCGATTTCCCAACATCATGCAGAATATCTGTTCGCAAAACCTTTGCATACCCTGTGAGTGTGTCCATTTCAACTTCCGTAGCGGCCATTCCGAAAGCAAAATAGTGGAATGGATGTCCTTTGCCTTTTGCCTTATCATAATGAATGTTGGGTGTTTTGTAAAACCCGGTGGCGCTTAGGCTTGTTTGGCTGAGGTAAGCGAGGTTGATAATTTCAGGGAATGGAATTTTATTTTCCGGATTTTTTGAGTCAAAAACAACATCTTTTTCAAAACGGATGTCGTCAGCTGATGAATTGCCTTTAAATGCAACATTCGCAGCCACCTCCGACAATCTCGTTTTCAATTTATCGATGGCATTTTTTACGGCCATTCCGTTCAGATCGCTGCCGCTGGAAGCTGCCGTGGCTGAAGTGTTGGGTACCTTGGAAGTGTTGGTTGAGGTGATTTTGATATACTTTGGATCAATCCCCAACTCTGAAGAAGCCACCTGCAATATCTTGGCATGCAATCCCTGTCCCATTTCCGTTCCGCCGTGGTTCACCTGTACCGTTCCGTCCTTGTAAATGTTAACCAAAGCGCCGGCTTGGTTGAGAAATGATGTTGTAAATGAAATGCCGAATTTGACAGGGGTCATTGCCAGACCTCTCTTGGTGAATTTGTTCGATTGATTAAACTGGTTGATTTGGGAACGGCGCTCGAAATAGCATGATGTTTTTGTTAATTGATCATAAAGCGCTGGCAACCGGTTGTTTTCAACCTTTTGTCCATAATGGGTGGTGTTTTCAGTATCTTCTTTATAAAAATTGAGTTTCCTGATCTCAATTGGATCTTTGACCAGGTGCCGTGCAATCCTGTCCATGATATTTTCAATGACTGCAATTCCCTGCGGTCCACCGAAACCACGAAAAGCCGTATTGGAGGGTAGATTGGTTTTCCATGTATTCCCAACAACTTTCAAGTTTGGAATAAAATAAGCATTGTCAATATGGAACATGGCCCTTTCGGTGATGGCCATGGTAAGATCGGTGGAAGAACCCGCATCAAGGTTAAGATCGACATCCAGTGCGTTGATCTTTCCTGTTTTATCAAATCCAACTTTATAATGATTCAATGTGCGATGCCGTTTTCCGGTCATGATCTGGTCTTCATCGCGGTTGAGGCAGATTTTCACCGGTTTACCGGTGGCATTTGCCAATAATGATGCCCACGCAGCCACATGATTGGCCTGTGTTTCTTTGCCGCCAAAAGCACCGCCCATGCGCCGGACTTCCACTTCCACTTCGTTTTTTTGGATGCCCAACACTTCGGCCACAATGGCCTGCGTTTCGGAGGGATGTTGGGTGGAGCTATAGACTTTTATTTCTTTTCCCTCACCCGGAACAGCCAGGCAGGATTGGGTTTCGAGGTACCAGTGTTCCTGTCCGCCGGTTTTTAGGGAACCTTCTAAGATTGTAGTGCTTTTTGAAAATCCCTTTTCAAGATTGCCGCACTCAATTTTCCGGGGAGGAGCCAGCCGTTTTCCTTTTTTTATTGAAGTTTCAAGATCGAGAATGGCTTCCAAAGGTTCAAAATCAATCTTGATCAGCTTCTCAGCTTTTCGGGCTGCTTCCTTTGTTTTGGCTGCGATCAGGGCAACAGCCTGTCCGATAAAGGTCACTTGCTCATCTGCCAGGCAAATCTCATCATGCACCACCGGCCCCATCTGGTTTTGCCCGGGGATATATTTTGCCAGGACAATGGTCTCCACACCTTCAACCTTTAAGGCTTCGGATATATCAATGGATGTAATCTTTGCATGTGCCAGCCGGCTATAAACCACATGGCCTTCCAGCATCTGGCTGCTGGCCTGCATGTCGTTCACATACACCGATTCTCCGGTGACATGATTGTGGGCGCTATCGTGCGGGAGAAAATTCATGCGTGGTCTCCTCATAAAATTTTAACAACAGGTTTTTGGCTGCGAGCTTTCTGAACTCTGCTCCCGAACGGGCATCGGAGAGGGGCTGGAATTCCTCTTTCAGGATTTTCATCGCTTCCACAATATTTTCTTCTTTCCATTCTTTTCCCAGTAAAAATGCTTCCGTTTGCTTTGCCCGCTTAGGCATGGCTGCCATTCCGCCATATGCCAGGCAAATATCTTCTACACTGCCATTATTTAACTTTAATCGGAAGCCAGCACTCACAGTTGAAATATCGAGGTCTTTTCGTTTAGACACTTTGTAAAACCTTACGTTTTGGCGTTTCGGGATCGTAACCGAGTAGATCAATTCACCCGTCTGCAAATCGGTTTGGCGGTAGCCTTTGATAAAATCTTCAATCCTGATACTCCTTTCTCCCGATTGACTAAGAATCTTCAAATTCGCATCATAAGCAATAAGCAAAGGCAAGGTGTCGCCAATGGGAGAGGCTGTTCCGATGTTGCCACCCAATGTAGCCAGTTCCCGGATCTGTTTGGAAGCAAAAACCTTCAGCATTTCGCAGAAAGCCGGAAACTCACCATTTAATTTGGTTTTGACCGATTCAAGTGGAAGTCCGGCACCCATCTCAACCTGATTGTTTTCTTCGTTGAAAAATTTCAATTCCGAAACTGCTGAAAGATCGATCACTTTGGCAATCAACTCAAACTTTTTCGTTTGTTTCAGGGCAACATCTGTCGAACCGTTTATCACTGTTGCATCCGCATGTTCGGTTAAAAACTTAAGTGCACTTTTCAGTGATTTGGGCTGAATATAAGTTTGACCATTTACGTTTATGACAACATCGTTTTGATCGTCATTCAGGTTTTTCAGTTCCTTTTGAATTGCATTTTCATTTTCCGAAAAATGATCAGGTTGACCATTCGTAGCTTGTATGGCAGCATCCAGGATGGGTTGATATCCAGTGCAACGGCAGAGATTTCCGGTAAGGGCATCTTCTGCAATTTCCCGGGTTGGACTGACATGGGATTTTTGTAAAGCGAAGATCGACATCACAATGCCTGGTGTGCAAAACCCGCACTGACTGCCATTCAGATCGACCATGGCCTGCTGCACCGGGTGAAGTTTTACTTCTCCTTTCTCTTTCCAGGCGAGGTTTTCAATGGTGATCAGTTGTTTGCCATCGATCATCGGGAGGAAAACCAGGCAGGAATTGACGGCCCGGTAAATCATCTTACCAGAATGATCCGGTTCTGCCAAAACCACCGTGCAGGCACCGCAATCGCCTTCGGCACAACCCTCTTTAACGCCTTTGTGATTTGGTAATGAGCGCAGATAGTTCAGAACGGTGATTGTGGGTGAAAGCCGTTCTTTCTCAAAATCGACGGTGATTGTTTTGCCATCGAGGATAAAACTAACCGTTTTCCGAACCTGGTCCATCATTCGCTTTTTGAATTTTTTACGTCGATCAGTTTGGCGAGGATACTCACCGCGATCTCTTCCGGTGTTTGTGCATTAAACTTGATCCCGATGGGCATGTCCACCCGGTCGATCTCTTCTTGTGTAAGTATATTTTCTTCCTGAAAACGTTTCTTCGCCAAAGCCACTTTGTTTTTACTTCCAATCATACCAACGTATGCAGAGGGCTTTTTAGCGCATAGGGCCAGCACATCTTCGTCGTATTTGTGTTTCGGCGTGGTGATCACGATGTAGGCATTTCTGCCGAAATTCAAGTCTTTAGAGGCTTCAACAAAATCCTGTTGAATAATTTTATACGATTTACCTTCAAAACCTTTTATTATTTCTTCCCTCGGATCGATCAGAATGATCTCAAAACCAAACTGGGACGCCAGATTAGCCAGGGCTTTTCCCACATGACCGGCACCGAAAATATAAAGCTGTTCATCAGGTAGGATTGGTTCAATGTACACTTCTGCATAACCGCCGCAATGCATGCCGAGGTCATCTTCTAAATTATAGCTGAATTTCTGCGGTGTGCCGGATTCGATTACGCTTGGTGCATCTTCCATCACCTGTTTTTCAAGACTGCCGCCGCCGATGGTTCCTTCGATGGTTTTATCTTCAAAAACAATCATCTTCGAACCGGCTTTTCTCGGCGAGGAACCTTTGGTTTCCACAATGATGCAAAGGGCGGCTCTTTTGCCGGATGACTTAATTTGCCTGATGTTTTCTAATATATCTTTCATATCCCTCTTTGACTCTGTACCCGATGGGTTGCCTGTTTTTGTAAGCCGGTTCCACCAGCTCCTTGATCACTTCGTAAATCTGAATAATGTGCTCGTTTTGTTCCAGGGCACTGGCTTCGAGCGCTTCCACCTTTTCCAGCAATTCTTCGTAGCGTGTGATCAGGTTACGCATCTTCACAAAAACCCGCATGATCTGGATGTTGACCTGGACGGCGGTGGGACTGCCTAACACACTGGATAACATAGCTACCCCCTGTTCCGTAAATGCCATGGGAGAATAACGAGTGCCTCCCCAACTTGAGGTGCCAATTTGGCACCTCAAGATTTCGAATTCTTCTTTGGTGAGTTCAAACATAAAGTCCTCAGGAAAACGCTCGATGTTACGACGGACCTGCTGCTTAAGAGCTTTTGTAGTAACCCCATAAAGAGTTGCTAAGTCCGCATCAATTAAAACTTTCTGATTCCTGATTTTTAAAATCTTATCGGCGATAAATTCCTCTTTAGGTGCTAATTCTTCCATTTTTTTGCACTTGAGGTCACAATATGTGACCTCAAGATTTATTGGTCAGTTTGTTAAGATTATTGATATTTCGCATAAAAATCCAAAAACCTATCAGCAATAGCTTCCCAGCTATATTCATCAATGATCAACTTGTGCGCTGCTTTTCCAATGCGCTCCCGGTATTCGTTGTCTTTCAGAACTTTGATCATTGCCTGGGCAAATTCCTCTTTGTCGGTCGGATCGATCAGTAACCCGTTTTCATTATGAGTGATTGCATTTCGAATTCCCCCGAATTTACTGGCCACAACGGGTGTTCCGCAAGCCATCGACTCCTGCGAGGTCATACCGAAGGGTTCAAACTGTGAAGGCAGTACAAATAGTTGCGCCTGTTGGTAATATTGTGTCATCATCTTGTCAGGGACGTAGCCGATGAATTCCACGCGGTCTTCCATATCTTCTTCAGCGATGATGGCGTGCATTTTATCAAACAATTCCACTTCGCGGGGTTTAGGATTGGGCGATCCGCCGCCAATCACCAGGTCTACATCTGGAATTTCATCTTTCACCAATGCAAAAGCTCGTAAAAGGTGATCATGACCTTTGTTGGTATCAATGCGGCTCATGCAATAGATATATTTGTCAGGTAAGTTTGAAGGTTTGCGAAGGTCATTTTCCGAAGGCATATAAAACCTTTCAATGTCCACACCTGGTGGGATGATTTCTATGTTGTCTGCATCATACTTGTATAGTTCCTGGAGCTTTTCATGTTGAACGATTGATGTTAAGGTTTGTCCGTTCACTTCCTTGAAAATTCTCATTTCCTCAGATATCCTGTGTTCGAAGTTGAACTTTTTTTCCATCTCTTCAGGATCTCCTCCCATTTGATCTTTTTTCCAGGCACCCAGTGAATGTGCTGTGAAGAAGGCCGGTTTATTCAAGGCTTTGGCCAGGATCAGTGTTACGATTCCTGCATCTACATAGTGGCCATGATAAAGATCGTAATCAATCTCTTTTTCATGTACATAGTTGAGCATATTAGTGGCCAATTCAGGCAGCAATTCATAGATGAATTCTTTTGGCCGGAATTTCCAGGGGCCGGCATGAATCCTGACTACCCTCACATTGGGATGTCCCGGAACCGGATCTTCTTGTTGCTTCTCCCTTTCAAACCAACGGGTGAAAATATCCACTTTGATCCCTTTTTTAGCCATGGCCTTTGCCATTTCCAGGACATATACAACCTGTCCACCGGTATCGGTGCGGCCGAGTTGCGGAACCGGATCAAAATAACCATGGGTGCTGAGTAATGCGATATGTTTAAAGTTTTCCTTGCTCATTATATAATTTTTAGTTTTTAATTTGTATGATTAAAATGTTTGTAAACTTCCTTATGGTCTGTCGTTTATTTATTTTTGCTGGCGTTCCATTCCTTTGAAATAACAATGTCGGCAAGCGCTTTATGTTTGGAAATGATGTCGTGTTCGATGGTCAGAATACGATCAAGGAATGCATCTTGTTTCTCCCGGTTGCGTTTTTTTCGGGATTCAATGGTGTCCATTTTGTTCCGATCGATAAAAACCTTACAATCTGCATTTTTTAAAGCTGTTGTATAAGTTCCCTCTGCAATCAGCACATCATACCCACTCAAATCGACAGTTTCCTCACCAATTTGGTCTGCATCAAAATCTACCAAAGGTTTGATAATTTTTGTTTTACCATTGACCGTATCCATGATATTCTGATCCAGCAGATCCAGTTTAACCTCCTGTGTCCCGACCCATGAAATGTCTTTCTCCCGCTCTCGGGCATTGGTTTTTGGTGGGTAAACGAAGTAGTCGTCCTGACCGAATACATATGCATGAAGCCCATGTTCTTTAAGTTTCTCAGCAATGGAAGCTCCGATTTCAGATTTCCCTGCTCCGGATTCTCCTGCTACGGTAATTACATACTTTTTCGATGCATTTTGAATGTCATCCAGGATGAGGTTTACCACTTGTTTTGCAGCTTTCCTGTGATTTTCGTCGATGATCAGAATATCGCCTTTCATAATGTTAATTAATTAGAGATTATGTTACTTCAAAAATATAATTTTTTCCTTACTTTGGTTGGGTGGAAGTAAGAACCAATAAGATCGGTGATATCCGAAGTTTTTATCGAAGAAAACTGACTGAAAGTTTTACGGATCGGGAAGCCGATATTATGCTTTTTCAGTTGCTTATGGAATATACCGGATATTCAAAGGCCGAATTGCTTTCCCGTCCCGAGCAAACCATTAGTGAATCAGAATTGCTAAAAATACATTTTGGCGTAAAAGAATTGCTCAAGCACAAACCCATTCAATATGTATTGGGGAAAGCTGAATTTTATGGATTGAACTTTATGGTGAATTCCAAGGTACTGATTCCCCGGCCTGAAACGGAGGAATTGGTTGATCTGGCACTCAAGAAAATTCCTGAAAATAAATCCTTTCACCTGCTGGATATCGGAACCGGTTCTGGTTGCATTGCCATCACCCTTAAAAAGAATCGTCCGTTATGTAAGGTCACAGCGCTTGATGTATCGGAATTTGCACTGGAAGTGGCGGCTGCCAATGCCGATCTGAACGATGTTTCTATCCAATTTATAAAGATGGATATTTTGAATCCAGCCTCTGTTGAAAAACTGAATCCATTTGATGTGATTGTTGCCAATCCGCCTTATGTCAGACCTTCCGAAAAAAAACAGATGGGGAAAAATGTGTTGGACTATGAGCCCTCATCAGCCCTTTTCGTTCCTGAAGCGGAGCCCCTGATTTTTTATCAATCTATTGCGGAATTCGGAAAGTCCCATCTGTTACCTCATGGTAAAATTTTCGTTGAGATCAATCAATATTTATCCCAGGAAACACTGAGATTATTTCAGGAATATGGTTATGCTAACGCATCTCTGGAGAATGATCTCTTCGGAAACCCCAGAATTTTAACAATCCTAACCTAAACTTTCACATTGTTTTACATTTCTTTAATAATTGCTTCAGAAAAGGTTCAGAATACAGGAATACTTTTGTTCTCTGAATTAGCGTGATGTCAGTTTCTGAAAATACCATTTTACTTGTTGATGATGAGCAGTACACGTTGGAGTTTTTGAGCTACAATCTATCAAAGCAGGGATATGAAGTGTATACCACATCAAATGGGAAGGATGCTATTGTTCAAGCAAAGAAGCTTATTCCCTCCATCATCGTGCTTGATATCCTCATGCCTGAAATGGACGGAATCGAAACCTGCATAGAAATGAGAAAAATCAGCGCGTTGAATAATTCGGCCATTGCTTTCTTGACTTGCCGCGGAGAAGACTATAGTCAAATTGTTGGATTTGAAGCTGGAGCCGATGCGTATATTAAGAAACCAATTCGCTTAAGTCTGCTTATTGAAAGACTAAAGGCACTTGAAAAGAGGATGAAAAGAGCGCAACATGAATCTCATTTATCAAATGATCTGATCATTGACAAGAATCGTTTTTTGGTAAAGTACCGTGAGCGCGAAATTGATTTAACCATAAAAGAATTTGAACTTTTAAACATGCTTGCCAGTAAGCCAGGGGCCATATTTAGCAGGGAGGAATTGTCCAACAGGGTTTGGGGGACTGATTATCACGGGTCGGATCGTACAATCAATGTGCACATCAGTCGTATCCGGAAAAAGATCAACCACAACATTATTGAAACCATCAAAGGAGTAGGTTATAAGTTTGGTGGTAAATAGGAAGCTAAGATTATTTGGATTATACCTGATACAGGTAGTTTATTACGGCCTGATAGAGACCTGGCTCAACACTTTCCCTTGGTCCGGCTATGTTGAGTGTGTGTATATGCTGCTCATTGAGCCAATTTCCCAGTAATCCGGGTGCAGGTTTCATCGAAAGTTTGATGACCAGATGAGGTTTGTTGAGCTTTTTACACAAATGAAGAGTCAATCCTGTTCCCGCATCAAATTGTTGCAGATAAAAAATTACAGTGCCATCGCTGTTTTCGATATTTTTTCGGGTCCTGTCGGGGTAATTTGTTGAGGTTGTTTCGACAAGTGGATATCGTGCTCCAATATTCCCATCTTCCGCCAGCCGACCTCGGGGGCACCAACCTCCGCATGGAATATTGTTCTTCAGGGCAAAATCAAGGGCAGCACGGTCAGCACCGGTCTGGCCTCCTGATATGATCTTTATGTTTTTGAGACTGTTCAATTTGGGAAATAAAAATAGCGAAAAAGCCGCAATGGCCTTTTCGCTACATCATAAAGTATTATGAAGAAAAGTTGTTATGAAAAATTTGGTTGGATAACTACCATCGATTCTTGTTCATTCATTGCGTCCTGTGTAATCATATGCTGAAACGAATGATCGAGTAAAAATGAATTGGGGTGGTCATTCAAATTTATTACCCAGTAAAATCCGTTTTCTTTATTCTTTACTATGCAGTAACAGTCGTTGAACTGCTCGAAAAATTCTGTATTTATGTCGTTTTCTTTCATTGGTTTCTTGCTCCTATATGTTTTGTTTTTTAGAACCACTTTACCAGAAGTCAAAAACTATACAATAATATAACTAGCTGATTTACAGTTGTTGATAAAAATTGAAATTTCCCAATCAGGGAAAAATTTGGATAATAGAGAAAGATTTTCTCTATTTTACCTGTATTATTTATTTCATGATCAGCACAAATGAATCAACATTTCCAGGGGTTGTTCTTATCCAGAGTATCTTATAAATTGCTAACTTTGCACCCTCAAAAAATGAAATACTATGTTTGAAGGTTTATCGGAAAAACTGGAACGATCATTTAAGGTCCTAAAGGGGCATGGACATATATCGGAGGTGAATGTGGCGGAGACCCTGAAGGAGGTACGGCGGGCATTGTTGGATGCGGATGTGAGTTATAAAATCGCCAAGGATTTTACGGAAACGGTGAAGGAAAAGGCGCTGGGTCAAAAAATCCTGACCTCGGTATCTCCCGGACAGCTCATGGTTAAGGTCGTTCATGACGAACTGGCTCAGCTTATGGGTCCCGAATCAGTTGATATCAATACCAAAGGAAGTCCGGCCATTATTCTCATAGCAGGCTTGCAAGGTTCAGGTAAAACAACATTTTCAGCCAAACTGGCCAATTTTCTAAAAAATAAAAGAAGCCGCAATCCCATCCTTGTCGCAGGTGATGTCTATCGTCCGGCTGCCATTAACCAACTTAAGGTTCTGGGCGAACAGGTTGGGGTGAAAGTATATACTGAGGAGGAGAATAAAAACCCTGTTCAGATTGCTAAAAATGCCATCAATCACGCTAAAGAATTCGGCCATAACATTGTCATTATCGATACTGCAGGTCGGCTTGCCATTGATGCGCAGATGATGGATGAAATTTCTGCCATTAAACAGGCGGTTAACCCACAGGAGACTTTGTTTGTGGTTGATTCCATGACCGGTCAGGATGCTGTAAACACAGCCAAAGCTTTTAATGACAGACTTGACTATGAGGGTGTTGTTTTAACCAAACTGGATGGTGACACCCGTGGTGGGGCTGCCCTCACCATTAAATCGGTGGTGAATAAACCCATTAAGTTTGTGGGGATCGGAGAGAAAATGGATGCCATCGACCAGTTTCATCCCAGCCGGATGGCCGACAGGATCCTGGGTATGGGTGATATCGTTTCGCTGGTTGAAAAAGCACAGGAACAATTTGATGCTGAAGAAGCCCGCAAACTGCAGCGTAAAATTGCCAAAAATCAGTTCAATTTCGATGATTTCCTGAACCAGATCAAGCAGATCAAGAAAATGGGAAATGTGAAAGATCTGATGGGAATGATCCCCGGTGTTGGCAAGGCTATTAAAAATATGGATATTGATGATGATGCCTTTAAAGGAATCGAGGCAATCATTCATTCTATGACCCCCGAAGAGAGAGATAATCCCAAAGTACTTAACGGAAGCCGCAGGAGAAGGATTGCCATGGGAAGCGGAACCGATATCCAGGAGGTGAACCAGTTGATCAAACAATTTGGTGAAACGCAAAAGATGATGAAAATGATGTCGGGTGGAAAAGGGAAAAACCTCATGCGAGCCCTTTCCAATTCTAAAAATATGCCTGGTAGATAATATGAATATTAAGGGTCTGTTTGGCACAAAACAATATTGAAATACTTCAACCAAAATTCAGCCTGGAATGATTTTAATCAATGGAAAAGAAACAGCGGCTAACATCAAAATGGAAATAGCAACCGAGGTTGCCGCCATGATCGACAATGGTAAAAAGGGTCCGCACCTGGCAGCGGTACTTGTAGGTGATGATCCTGCCAGCCAGACCTACGTGAATGGAAAAGAAAAGGCCTGTCGTGAAGTGGGGATGACCTCTTCGATCTATCGTCTGCCGGAGGAAACGACTGAAAAAGAGGTGCTGGATATCGTGGATTATCTGAACAATGATGATGAAATAGACGGATTTATCGTTCAATTGCCCCTGCCAAAGCATATTGATGAAAACAAAGTGATCATGCGGATCAAACCTGAAAAAGATGTGGATGGTTTTCATCCCGTTAATGTCGGGCGAATGGTCCTGGGATTGCCCTCTTATATCAGTGCAACACCTTTCGGCATCATTGAGCTGATCAAACGTTATAAAATCGAAACGGAAGGTAAGCGTGTGGTTGTTCTGGGTCGCAGCAATATTGTAGGATCTCCCATTGCCATTTTATTATCCCGCAAAACCTATCCCGGCAATGCGACGGTGACCCTCTGCCATAGCCGGACAAAAAAATTAAAACAAATTGCCAGGAGCGCCGATATCCTGATCGTGGCGATGGGACAACCTCATTTTGTGACGGAGGATATGGTAAAAAAGGATGCCGTCGTTATAGATGTGGGTATCCATCGTGTTCCATCGGATCAAACCAATTCAGGATTTAAACTTATCGGGGATGTGGATTTTGATCGGGTTGCTTCCAAAACCTCATACATAACGCCGGTGCCCCGGGGTGTAGGGCCGATGACCATTGTTTCACTGATCATGAATACCTTGAAGGCAGCTAAAAAAGAAATTTACTCTTGATCCATCATTCACTGTATTTTTATGAAATCTTCTATCATTTATATCATAGCCGGTTTCCTTTTGGGGGCTATACCTGCTCAGAGTCAACCATTACCCAAAGGGACAAGGATCATTTCCTGGGATGAGAAGCCTGAAACCTATGCACTGTTCCCTAAAAAGGCAGAAGAGACTTCAGGCCTGATATGGTTGGATCAATCCATTTGGACTTTCAATGACAGTGGCGGGAAACCTGAACTATACAGGATCAGCGAAAAGGGTGATATCATTCAAACAATAAAAATTAATGGTGCTAAAAATGTCGACTGGGAAGATATCACGCAAGACGAAAATCAAATTTATATCGGGGACTTTGGAAACAACCTGGGCAACAGAGAAGATCTGACCATTTATGTGTTGCCCAAATCCCGGATTGGTGACGAAGAGGAAACGGAAATCAATGTGGATGCCATCTATTTTCATTTTGCAGATCAAAAAGACTTTAGCGTTCGCAACCGTAAAAATGATTATGATTGCGAAGCCTTAACTTGTTTTGGTGACTCACTGTTGCTTTTTTCGAAGAATTGGGGGGATGGGAAAAGCCGACTGTATAAATTGGGCAAAAACCCAGGTCGTTATTCACCAGAACCCAGGGCAACCTTTAATGCAGATGGTTTGGTAACGGGAGCTTCCTATAATCCGGAAAACGGCACTCTGGCGCTCATTGGGTACAAAAACTTTGTACCTTTCATTTGGATAATTGAAAATTTTGATGGAGTTTCTTTTCAAGCAAATAACATATACAGGATCAATCTCGTTGGTTTAACTGATTCTCAAACAGAAGGAATATGCTGGCAGGACAGGGAAACTTTATTGATTTCCACCGAAGCCCGCAATGATTTTCAGCAGGGAGCATACAGGTTGGATCTTAATATGATCTTGAAAAAAGGGACAAAGGCCCCGTAATCATGACAAATGAAGAATTGCTAAAAAAAGGATTGGCCCTGCCGTTGATGGAAGATTTTTACACCATTCAGGGTGAAGGGTATCATACGGGTAAACCGGCCTATTTCGCGCGGGTTGGTGGTTGCGATGTAGGTTGCAGCTGGTGTGATGTTAAAGAATCCTGGAACGCTGAAATCTGGCCGCTAACGCCCACCGATGAAATTGTGGAACGTATTCTTCGTTGTCCGGCTAAAGCTGTGGTAGTGACAGGAGGTGAGCCCTTGATGTACAATCTCAATTACCTCTGTGAAAAGTTGAAAAGAGCCCGGTTTGAAACTTTTCTTGAGACCTCAGGATCCCATCCGATATCAGGGAATTGGGATTGGATTTGTCTCTCACCGAAAAAGTACAGTCCGCCGCTTGAAGAGATCTACAGCCTTGCTGATGAATACAAAGTGATTATTCAATCAAAGGGAGATTTTGAATGGGCCGCGAAAAATACGCATCGGCTTCGCAATGATTGTAAACTTTATCTTCAACCTGAATGGAGCAAGGTAGACGAAATTATGCCGGCCATTGTCGATTACGTAAAAGATCATCCGGAGTGGAATATCTCACTGCAAAGTCATAAATATATGCATATTCCTTAAAAATACGTTATGATCCGGTTGCCCAATTATAATAAGCACATCATGTTTAAAATAACTGCCCTTTTCATATTGTTTGTTGGTATTGTATCTACTTCTGAACTGTATTCTCAGGAATTATCCAGCAAATCGAAAAAGGCGATCCGGGCCTTTGAAGCAGCAGAAAATGCTTATCGTTTGCAAGATTATAAAAATGCAGAATCATTTTATAAACAATCCCTGGAGCTTGATCCCGGTTTTTTTGAAGCGTGGGTCATGCTGGGAGAGTTGTATGAAAAAACAAAGGATGACAGCAGTGCCGTGCAAGCATATCGCAAAGCTGTTTCCATTGATTCTGTAACCTATCCTTCGGCATTTTATTTCCTGGCCGAGCTTGAGTACAGCAATGGATGGTATGTTGATGCCCTTGATCATTTTGAAAAATTCCTCTCTTTTGAGAAAGTGCCGAGGGTATATCGTTCCAATGGAGAAAAACACATCCTCAATTGTCGTTTTGCCATTGAAGCCATCAAAAACCCGGTACCGTTCGATCCGATCAATCTGGGTCCCAATGTAAATACAGATCTGAATGAATATTTTCCCTGTCTGACTGCGGATAATCAAACCTTGTTGTTTACCCGGTTATTATATGATAAAGCCTCTTTTACCGGTCGCCAGGAGGACTTTTATACCAGCAGCAGGTACAACAATGAATGGCTACCCGCAAGGAATATCGGGCCTCCCATCAATACCTATTATAATGAAGGAGCACCCACCTTATCGGTGGATGGTAATGTGTTGATCTTTACCGCTTGCGAAAGTGTTAACGGGTATGGAGCAAATCGTTCGGGATATGGTCGTTGTGATCTCTTTATTTCAGGAAAAAACGGTGATAACTGGTCGGCTCCTCAAAACTTAGGGATACCGGTCAGTTCACGCCACTGGGAATCCCAACCATCCCTGTCAGCAGATGGCCGCACCCTATATTTTGTAAGCAATCGTGAAGATGACTACGATATCTTTTTTACAGTCCAGGATGACCAGGGCATCTGGAGTGAACCTGAGATGTTGGGCGGCAATATCAATACCGAAGGTTATGAAGGATCGGTTTTTATTCATCCCGATAACCAAACCCTCTACTTTTCTTCCGATGGCCACATAGGGATGGGAGGGATGGATATTTACTATACCCGCAGGGATAGTTTGGGTAACTGGGGTGAACCTGTCAATCTAGGATATCCCATCAATACGCATAAGGATGAAAACAGCATTCTGATCAGTTCCGATGGTTCCCTGGCCATGTTTGCCTCCGATCGGGATGAAGGGTATGGTGGACTGGACCTGTATGGTTTTGAACTCTACGAGGAAGCCCGCCCGCAATTTGTCACCTATATGAAAGGAACCGTCTTCGAGGCGAACTCCGGCAAAAAGTTAAAGGCTCGTTTTGAACTGACCGATCTTCAAACCGGAGAGCTGGTCGTTCGCTCTTTTTCCAATGAGGGAAACGGCGAATTCATCGTATGCCTCCCTACCAATCGTGACTATGCACTCAATGTTTCAAAAGAAGGATATTTGTTTTATTCAGAAAATTTTAATCTCAGTGGCGTTCATTCAACCACCGATCCTTTTCTGAAAGATATTCCATTAAAACCCATCAAAGCTGGTGAAAAAGTGGTGTTGCGAAACATATTTTTCGAAACGGATAAATATGATCTCAAGTCCGAATCCCGTGTTGAACTTCAAAAGCTCATCGACCTGCTTACCCGTAATCCCAGTTTGATGATCGAGATCAGCGGGCATACCGATAATGTCGGAACATCCGCATACAATCAGGAATTATCGCAAAACAGGGCCAAAGCGGTCAATGACTATCTTGTCGATCATGGTATTGATCAGGCAAGACTTTTATACAAAGGGTATGGCGAATTGGAACCCATTGATACCAATGAAACGAAGGAGGGAAGGGCCAACAATCGAAGAACTGAATTCAAGGTGATCAAAGATATTTAAACCCATAACTCAACCTTCTTCTCTTATGGGATCAACTCCATATTCTTAAGTTTGCAAAAATAAATCAATGGGGTGACCCAATCGCCCGGTACAACAATATGGTGATTGCCTAAAGGGTTTTCTTTCAGGGTTTTAATGTCATTAACTGGAAGTTTTACTTCAATCTGCGTTCTGCAGGCATGGGGCGATTTTGGTCGGGAAAGGATTTTCCCTTTTGTAATGAAAGCTTTGGAAAGGGTGCGGTCGATCCGGAAAATGGTCACCATCTCACCCTTAAATTCACCCTGAATGGCTGTACCTTTTCCTGATTCATAGTGGGTGGTTACCGAGAAAACATCCACCAGTCGGGTGGCAATGGTGCAATGGGCTAGCAGGATGGATCCCGTTTCTGAATCAATGGAAGCAACATTGGCCATCCAGGAAGCGGCGGCTCCCAGCCTTCTGGCCATGATCATACCGATGGCAGCAGTTGCGTCAGCCTCACAGCCTGCAACAATGCCTTTGTCATTCAGCATGGATAGTGCCAGGCACGCAGTCACGTTTTCCTGATTGACCAGGGGAAAGCATTCAACGGTAATGGCATCGAGCTTTTTCTTGTTTATGGTATTGTTTATGAAAGTGTAAACACTGGCTGCGTCGCTGTATTCCCTGCCAAATTTTTGCAGAAAACGTTCATCCGGTTGAGCATTCCGGAAGGTATCCTGCTGATCCCATGGGATCTGAATTAAATCAATCCCAAAAACAGCTTTCAACCGCTCTGCATCCACGCCAGAGGAGATCAGCCACTTCGACGGTTTTCCCAAAACTCCCAACGAAGTCCCATTCATGTTTATAAGTGCTCTCTTCGCTCGTAAAAAGGCGATTAATTTTGATTTCAATTCCCGTTCGCTGAGATTGAATAACAAGGATGGAATTTTATATTGATGACACCAGGCTTTGATTTCCATCGCCGCTGCAAAACTGTTATCCTTATCACCGGCAAGGATGGCTATCCCCCGGGATTTTTTTAACAGCCCGACACTTTCGTGTTCGGAACCTCCGGTAAGGACCAGCACCAAGTCAGGCTCGGTGCCGTCGGGATTAACAATATCCGCCAACCCCGCATCCCAAAGTTGCTGTTTGCCCTTTCCATAGATTTCCGGCTCTGCACCCGGAAAGGCGATCATTCGGAGATTCAGTTTTTCCATATATCCGATTCAAAAGGTAAAGATAGGATTTTGTCATTTTAAATTCACTCTAAATTAGCGTGATTTCCTATCGGCGAAAGCCTGATGTTAGTATATTTGCCTTTCTTATTAAAAATCAGAATAAATGAAAAAACTGCTTTATCCTTTACTATTTGTAATTGTTATCAATATTTCAGTAAGGGCCGATGAGGGAATGTGGATCCCGCTTTTTTTGGGACAATTGAATGAAGCCGAAATGCAGGCCATGGGCATGAATATCTCTGCTGAGGATATTTACAGTGTAAATCAATCAAGTTTGAAAGATGCCATCGTGATCTTTGGTGGAGGATGCACCGGCGAAGTGATTTCCGACCAGGGACTGATCCTGACCAATCACCACTGCGGTTATAGCCGTATACAGCGGCATTCTTCCGTTGAGCACGATTACCTGACCGATGGATTCTGGGCCATGGACAAATCAGAAGAATTGCCCAATCCCGGACTTACGGTTACTTTTTTAGTCAGAATGGAAGAAGTAACGGATCAGGTACTGGAAGGTGTTGGACCGGATATGAATGAAGCTGAAAGAAAATCACTGATCGATGCCAATATGGAACAAATCGAAGCAGCTGCAGTTGAGGATACCCATTATAAAGCATTGATCAAACCCTTTTATTACGGAAACCGCTATTTCCTTTTTGTCAATGAAGTATATGAAGATGTCAGGCTGGTGGGTGCACCGCCTTCAAATATCGGGAAATTCGGCGGGGATACTGATAACTGGGTCTGGCCAAGACATACCGGCGATTTTTCAATGTTCAGGATCTATGCCGACAAGGATAACAAACCGGCTCCTTATTCGGAAGACAATGTACCTTATCAGCCCAAAAAGCACCTGAAGATTTCACTGGATGGTGTTGATGAAGGTGATTTTACCTTTATTTTCGGGTATCCGGGAAGCACCCAGCAATACATTCCATCCTGGGCCGTCGATGTTCAGGTAAATGTGATCAATCCGGTCAGGATTCAGTTACGTGAGCAACGGATCGATATCTTTAAAAAATACATGAATGAAAGCCCTGAGATCAGGATTCAATATGCGGCCAAACAATCGGGTATCAGCAATGGCTGGAAAAAATGGATCGGCGAAAACCGGGGAATCAAACGGTTAAAGGCCATTCAGCAAAAACAGGATTTTGAGGAAGCTTTCACTGCCTGGGTGGATGGATCATCTGAACGAAAAGCACAATATGGATCATTGTTACCGGCACTGGAAAAAATTTACGGCGAAATGGGAAAGGTTAGTTATTATTCGACCTACCTGCGTGAAGCCGGCCTGGGTGTGGAAGCCATCCGCTATGCACGTTCATTCGACCGTTTGGTCGATTATTCAAAAATGAAACAGCGGGAAGAAGAAGAAATCGCTCAATTGATCAGTCGCCAGATCAACGGTTCTGAAAACTTTTTTAAAGACTACCAGCCATCCATTGATCGAGAAGTATTTGTGGCTATGTTGAGTGATTATTATGATCATCTGGAGCTCGATCATATTCCTGATTATTTGCAGGAGTTGCATAAAAAATATAAAGGCGATTTCGAAGATATGGCAGATGCCATTTTCGAAAAATCCATGTTTGTTTCTGAGGAGAAAACCGCTGAGTTTTTGAATGGCTATAAAGCATCCCATTATAAAAAGATTGAAAAGGATCCGATCTATTTATTGGCACAATCCTTCGCCGGGCTTTACTATGATCGATATCTGCCGGAGATTCGTACCATCAATCAAAATCTGGATAGCCTGATGCGAATCTATATGCAGGCACAGATTGAGATGCAGCCCATGAAAAAGATCTATCCCGATGCCAACTTCACCCTCCGGGTGGCCTATGGCAATGTGGATGGATATAATCCGGATGATGCAGTATTTTATGGCCACTTCACTACCCTTGAAGGGATTATGGAAAAAGAGAATCCGGATATTTATGATTATGTTGTTGAGGATAAGTTGAAACAACTTTACCAGGAAAAGGATTTTGGCCGGTATGGTGATCCAGATGGACAGATGCATGTTTGTTTTACCGCTACCAATCATACCACAGGCGGAAATTCCGGTAGCCCCGTTCTGGATGCGGAGGGCAATCTCATCGGGATCAATTTCGACCGTTGCTGGGAGGGTACCATGAGCGACATTATTTATGATATGAGCCAGTGCAGGAATATTGCGCTGGATATTCGGTATTGCCTCTTTATCATTGATAAATTCGCCGGAGCAGGGCATCTGGTCGATGAGATGACCATTGTGGATTAATATGCGGTGATGGAAAAATGGGAAGGTTTGGGAAGAGGGAATGGGTGAATAGGTGAATAGGTGAATAGGGGGAAAGGGAGTAGGTTAAAAGAGGATTTGGTTAACAGATCAGGCAGATGGATGAATAACCATTTTGAAGCTGTTTAAATCGTTGAAATTGTTGAAAGTGGGGCTGATGTTTCAGGCTGAAAGTTATTTAAAGGAGACTGATAAGAATCACAAAGGCACGCATGCAATGCAGAGCCGAGAATAACAAATACAAAACGTCATAAAATATGATCAAAATTTATCACAATCCAAGATGCAGGAAGTCCCGGGCCGGACTGGAATATTTAAAAGGAAAAAATGTTGAATTTGAAGTGGTGGAATATCTGAAGAATCCATTATCTGAAGCCGAATTGAAGGATATCCTTGTGAAGCTTAATAAGAAACCCACCGAGATGATCCGTACCCAGGAAGAGGTTTATAAAAAGCAGTTCAAAGGCAAAAATTTCACCAATGACGAATGGATCCGCATCATGACTGAAAATCCGAAGTTGATCCAAAGGCCTATTGTCTTGAAGGATTACAAAGCGGTATGGGCCGATCCGGCTGATGAGATCGACCGATTGATCAAATAGAGAAAAAGCGACATCAAAAACAGTGTAATATATTGAATCATGGAATACAGAATTGAAAAAGACACCATGGGGACCGTTGAAGTTCCTGCGGACAAATACTGGGGTGCTCAAACCCAGCGCTCAAAAATGAATTTTAAGATTGGTGATCCGGCCTCCATGCCCATCGAGATCATCCGGGCATTTGCCTACCTGAAAAAGGCTGCTGCTCTTACCAACCGAGACCTGGGAGTGCTCTCAGCAGAAAAGGCTGAACTGATTGGGAAAGCCTGTGACGAAGTCCTGGACGGTAAACTGGATGATAATTTTCCTTTGGTGATCTGGCAAACCGGCTCCGGCACCCAGTCGAATATGAACATGAACGAGGTGGTGGCCAACCGGGCCCATGTTCTTTCAGGTGGTCAACTGGGCGATGGAAAACGAACCATTCATCCCAATGATGATGTGAATAAATCCCAGTCTTCCAACGATACCTTCCCCACGGCCATGCACATTGCGGCCTATAAACTCATCATTGAGAATACCATTCCCGGGGTGGGTAAACTGCGGGATACCCTGGCGGCAAAAGCAACGGAATTTAAAGATATTGTAAAAACCGGTCGTACCCACCTGATGGATGCAACCCCACTGACCCTGGGACAGGAATTTTCGGGGTATGTGTCGCAGCTGGATCATGGACTGAAAGCCCTAGAAAACACCCTGGATCATCTTCTTGAACTGGCTCTGGGCGGCACTGCCGTGGGTACCGGTATCAATACCCCGCCCCATTATGCGGTGAAAGTGGCTGAAAACATTGCCAAACTGACCGGTTATCCTTTCCGGACAGCTGAAAATAAATTTGAAGCATTGTCGGCCCATGACGCCATGGTTGAAACATCGGGCGCACTAAAAACCCTGGCGGTGAGCCTGATGCACATTGCCAATAATACCCGCATGCTGGCCAGCGGACCACGCTGCGGAATAGGGGAAATCCAGCTTCCGGCCAATGAGCCCGGTTCATCCATCATGCCGGGTAAAGTAAACCCGACGCAGAATGAAGCACTGTCGATGGTCTGTGCGCAGGTCATCGGCAATGATGCGGCCATTACCGCAGGTGGTATGCAGGGCCATTTTCAATTGAATGTATTCAAACCGGTCATGATCTATAACCTTTTGCAATCGGCCCGGTTGATCGGTGATGCCTGCGTTTCATTCAGTGATAATTGTGCGGTGGGCATTGAAGCCAATATGCCGTTCATCAATAAGAACCTGGAGAATTCCCTGATGCTGGTAACGGCGCTCAATACCCACATCGGGTATGAAAAAGCAGCTGAGATTGCCAAAAAAGCGCACAAAGAAGGTTCTACACTGAGGGAAGCGGCGCTATCACTGGGTTATTTGTCGGATGCTGAATTTACAGAATGGGTTGACCCGAAGAAGATGATTTAGGCCGGAGCAGTTGATAAGAGATTCTAATTTATTGAATGTAAACTCTGATCATGGCGATTGAATTGCTGAATCATGCTCATTGAGTTCATAGGATATGTTTATTCAAACCCTACCTTGTTGATATAAAATACGGTTCGTTTGCTATTGGATAAGGAGTTATTTCGGATGGTCTGGAAACCGTAAGCCACAAAATAATTATCGTACCAGTATTCCATATTGCTTTTGGTATCGCTCATGATCTTGTCGTTCACATAGGTTGTCTCCAGCGGAAAATGATCAACACCCTCTATGGTCTCCGGTCCCGCGATGATTTTGGCACTGATCTTTCCGTCACGGTTATAGGCCAGGATGGTTTCACCACCTGAAAAAAATACATTGACCCGTTGTTTCAGATCAAAACTGATGATGTTGAAGATTTCCATGCCATTATCCCATAGCTTTTTACCCTGGTAATCATAGCATGAGATAAATGCATTAAAATAGCGGTATCCATCAAATACATTATAAGAAACGGGCATGGCACGACCATAAAAATCGTAGTAGGTATTGGTTACCAGGTGATAATCCTCATAGTAACCTTCTCCAACAAAATAAAACAGGCTATCCCGCTCTATGATATCGTGTAAAAGCAAATTATAACCCAGGGAGATGGTTTCTTCATTTTCGTTCTTTTCAGCTTTTTTCTTGGCCTGCTGGTATTCGCGGCTCCGCAAATAACCGGTCATGTTTTCAAGATCCAGAAAGTTCTGGTAACGGGTGGTGACATTTTCCTCATCCGAAAAGTTGATCACATAAAAGCCGGAAGCTTCGGATACGAAAAAGTCTTTATCGTCGACCGACCCATTTTTGGTCAGGTCATAGGTCCCGAATATTAACCGCGTATCCCCTTTGACAGTAGAAATTTTTCCGGTGTTGAATTTCTTCCCGGATTCAGCATAAAACTGAAGGGATCGGATTTCCTGCCAGTTAGCATCAAAGGTGTACAATTCCAGGTAATAATTATTTTTATCAGCATACACATTGAACAGGCCCCGAATAGTCTGTTGGGTTGTGTCAATGTAAACATTCTCCAGTCTGGCTTTCTTTTCACGGATCTCTTTGGCGACGACGATCTCTTTGGTTTGCAGGTTAAAGGTATAAAGGCCTGCTGCTCTTTCCGGGAAATTCATCCCAATGATGATGGTTTCATTATAGATGTCAAATAGGGCAATGGATCCTTCGTCGGGAAGCAACCCGGTGAACAATTCATACCGTTGGTCCTTGAGCCTGATCTTTAATACCTGGAAATTGTAAATCTCGGATTTTCTTTTTTCATCATTATAAAAGAAGAGATACAGATTGTCATCCACAACGATTTGCTTACGGAATGACAGGGACTCCAGGATGGGAACATCCTCTTTCCAGGCTTCCTGCATGAATTTGTTGTAAAGGATAAAAATCCAGAAATTATATTCGTTTTCTTTGATGGTGGTTCTGTAATAAAGCATGAGCCCGTTTTCTCCGCAGGGCGTGACCCGATAATTGGCTTCATCCGATTTGGTTTCCATCTCAATGCGGAGCAGGGGATCATTTTGACCCCGGGAAGGAAGAATGGATACCAGGATTAAGAACATGGCTAAAAACTGCGTATGGATAATCTTCATCTGCTATAAAGGATAGATCTCAACAAAAATAAATAAAGCTCAGGAATAACGAAAATGAATGGTAATTAATTGTAGGTAGGATTCATGAAACCCTTCCAGGCATGGTCTGCAATGAAGATAAAAAAACCGCCATGAACATTTGCTCATGACGGTTCAAATTTTAAGCTGCACGAGACTATCTGATCACAACTTTCTTTACAATGGATTGGCTGTTTTCATTGTCGATGAGCTGAACAAAATAGATCCCGGGCTTGATGCCGGAAAGATCGATCTGTGTTGTGAACCCACTCATTTCAACCGTTTTGATCAGGAGGCCGTTTCCACTCAGAATGCGGGCCTGATCATAAACATTGCTGTTTTGGCTGATGGTGAGACGGTCATTGGCCGGATTGGGGAACAGGTTGATCCCGTCCGTCAGTAGGTTTTCAGCGACACCGATCTCAATTTCTCCGGTAATGGTTATGTTATCCAACTCCCAGGTGGCTGAGGAAGCTGTGGTGCTGGTAAACCGGAATGCGATATAAACCGATGAACCTTCATAACCGGACAGATCAATGGCACCCGATTCGGTCCATTCAAATCCACCAGTTGACGCATTGAAATCAAGGTTTTCCCAATTGGCCTGGGTGGGATCTGTCCCACCGTCATAATTTGTGGAGATGAGAACCTCCAGGTCGGGTCCACTATAATTTTTCGCATTGTAAAATACCAGTTTTTCATTGATGTAGGTATCAAAATCCATAGCCGGTGAAATCAGCCAGTCATCATTGTCATAATAATTCTGGTTGCTGTAACCGCTCATGGAAGCACAGGCACTGCCGTTCAGACCAAAAGAGTTGCCCCGATCCCATTCCTGATCGCCGTCCAGGTTGATGCGGGTCCAGTTGCCCCAGTCTGCATTGAAGTCTTCTTCTTCAATGGTTACCACCTCAACAGCTGTAGTCTGGGCTGAGGATTGCGGAGCAATTCCATCATTTTTATAATTGATGTCGCTCCCTACATTGGTAAATGGATAGATGGCAAAATAATAGGTGGTGAAATTCTGCAATCCCTTGGAGAAAGTAAATTCACCCTGGCCATAATCTACCATGAGGGTAGCTTCCCCGTCGGCCAGATCCGAATCGATTTGCACAGGCAGTCCATCCGTCGGTACAGGCAGATCATCGCTGGTACTGGCAAAAATGACATACCCATCCGGAAGTTGCTCACCAGTGGCATCGGTCCAGGTGGTTTTAACAATATTGCCCATGCCGGTGGCCGTAAAAGCAACCGGGTAGTTGGTCGGTTCGGGTTGAACCACATATTCTTCTTCACCGGTGATCACAATATCATCCAGTTCCCAGGTAGCCGAAGCTGAGGAGGTAGAGGTGAAAAAGAAAGCCACATAAACAGCATTGCCTGAAAACTCATCCAGACTGACCTGTCCACTGGACACCCAGCTCCATGATCCGCCTGAAAGGGTGAATGATTTGGTGGTCCAGGTTGCAGAATTGGGGTCACCGGATCCATCATAGTCTTCAGAAACCTTTACTTCCAGGTTTGGACCACTGTAGTTCTTGGCGTTCATAAATTCCAGTTTTTCATTCTGGAAGTTATTCAGGTTGAGCGGTGGAGATATCAGCCAGTCCTCGTTTTCAAAATTCCCGCTGTCATAACCGCTCATCTGGGCACAGGGTGAAAAGTCAGGTCCGTAGGTATTGTTCCGGTCCCAGACCTGATCACCGATAACCGATACCGGTGTCCAGTTGCCCCATGAACTATTGAAGTTCTCTTCCTCAATCGTCACAATCGTAACATTACCGGATGAGGCATTGTCAGTTGGAGGAGTCCCATCTGTTTTATAGTCAATGTCGGTTCCGATATTGGTATATGGATAAATGGTGAAATAAAAGGTCGTATTGGGCGGCAATGAACCAAAACCAACCTCTTTCACACCATAGGCCACATTAACGGCGGCATAACCGTCGCTCAGATCGGTATCATCAGTAACCACATTGCCATCAACGGGTATGGGTAAAGAAGGATCTGTACTACCATAAACCACGTAACCATCAGGTATTTGCGATCCGGTAGCATCGGTCCACGTGACGAGGATGCTTGATCCGGTTCCGTCCGCACTGAAATTGGTAGGATAGTTGGTGGGCTCAGGCAATACGATGGTGGATTTGATCAGGATCTCATCCACTTCCCAGGTAGCCGACTGGCTATCGGTAGAAGTATAACGAAATGCTACATAAACAGCTGAGCCATTATAATCCGACAGATCAATTTCGCCACTTTCAGTCCATTCAAAGAAGCCGGTTGACAGGGTGTACGGGATATTGTCCCAGGTGGCGACGTTGGGATTTCCTGATCCGCTGTAGTCTTCTGATACTTTCAATTCCATATCGGGTCCGTCATAACTTTTGGCATTGTAAAAAGTCATGATCACATCATCGTAATCACTGAGGTTCAGGGCGGGTGAGATCAGCCAGTCTTCATTGGCGACCGGACCACCCGAAAAGCCATTCATCCTGCCACAGGGAGGATTGGGGAATCCATACAGGTTGTCCACCTGCCACTGTTGTGCTCCATTCACGCTGACAGTGATCCAGTCATCAAATCCATCATCAAAGTTCTGGTATTCAATAACGGGTGAAATACCGGTGGTACCTTCTGTTGTTGGTGCAGTACCATCGTTTTTAAAATCCGTGTTTACACCGGTGTTGGTGTAGGAATAAATAGCAAAATAATAGGTTGTGGCCTGATCCAAGCCAGAGAATGTGGCTTGTTCATCGCCGAAATCAATATTGAGGGCGCCATTGCCATCACTCAGGTCGGTATCGTCAGGTACCGGAATGCCATCTTCAGGCATGGGGAGTGAGGCATCGGTTCCGGCATAGATGAGATAGGCATCAGGCAATACTTCTCCGACGGCATCCGTCCAGGATAAGATGATGCTGGTACCTGCCGATCCTGCTGCAAATGCAGTGGGATAATTGGTGGGTTCCGGATCGATGGTGGTTTCTTCTTCACCGGTGATGAGTACTTCATCCACCTCCCAGGTGGCCGCTGATGAAGTGGTACTGGTATAATGAAAAGCCACATATACCGAACTTCCTGTAAATCCACTCAAATCAATTTCTCCGCTTAATGTCCAGGTGAAATTCCCGGAAGACTGGGTATAAGGAATCGTTTGCCAGGTTGCTGTTGATGGGTCACCACCTCCGTCATAATCCGTCGAAACTTTGAAATCCATATCGGGGCCGGAGTAATTTTTGGCATTGTAAAACACGATCTTGATATTTTCATAGTTGTCGAAATTCATGGCAGGTGAAACCAGCCAGTCATCGCTGTTTTCATATGTTGGAGGACTTCCGCCGGTATATCCTGTTACTGAGGCACAAGGCGTATTTCCTATTCCATAGGTATTGTTTCTGTCCCATTCATTTCCACCTTCCAGTGAAATGACATCCCAGTTGCCCCATGAATCATCAAAGTTTTCATATTCAATGGTTACAACTGTAACGTTGCCTGTGGTGGCATTGGCAGCAGGAGCCGTTCCATCGTTCTTGTAATCGATGATGGAGCCGCTATTGGTGTAGGAGTATATGGTAAAATAATAGTTTGTTGATGCTGCAAGGTTTCCGAAGGAAGCTTCTTCCTGTCCGAAGGTTATGTTCAATGCACCGGAGCCATCGCTCAGATCGGTGTCATCAGGGATGGGTGTCCCGTCTGCTGGCACCGGTAAGGATGCATCCAATCCGGCCAGCATGATGTATGCATCGGGTAATTGCTCACCCGTGGCATCGGTCCAGTTCAGATGAACAGATGTTCCTGCTCCCATAGCTGTAAAATCAGTGGGATAATTGGTGGGTTCCGGATCGATGGTAGTCTCTTCTTCACCGGTGATGAGCACTTCATCCACCTCCCAGGTGGCCGCTGCTGAAGTGGTGCTGGTATAATGAAAAGCTACATATACCGAACTTCCTGCAAATTCACTCAAATCAATTTCTCCGCTTAAGGTCCAGGTAAAATTACCGGATGACTGAATAAACGGAACCGATTCCCATGTCGCCGTACTTGGATTTCCACCACCATCGTAATCCGTCGAAACTTTGAATTCCATATCCGGTCCAGAGTAATTTTGCGCATTGTAGAATACGATCTTGATATTTTCATAGTTGTCGAAATTCATAGCAGGTGAAACCAACCAGTCATCGCTGTTTTCATATGTTGGAGGACTTCCGCCTGTATATCCTGTTACTGAGGCACAAGGTGTATTTCCTATTCCATATGTATTGTTTCTGTCCCATTCATTTCCGCCTTCCAGTGAAATGACATCCCAGTTGCCCCATGAATCATCAAAGTTTTCGTATTCAATGGTCACAATGGTAACGTTGGTCGTTGTGGCATTGGCAGCAGGTGCCGTTCCATCGTTTTTGTAATCAATAATGGAGCCGCTATTGGTGTAGGGATAAATGGCAAAATAATAAGTTGTTGCCGGATCGAGTCCATTAAAGGTTGTTTCTTCATTTCCGAAAGGTACATTCAATGCGCCCGAACCATCGCTTAAATCAGTGTCATCAGCAATGGGTGTCCCATCTTCGGGAACGGGCAATGATGCACTTGTGCCTGCCAGAACAATGTATGATTCGGGCAGTTGCGCGCCAATGGCATCGGTCCAGCTCAGTTGAATAGAGGTTCCGGTGGCACTGGCTTCAAAATCCGTTGGGTAATTGCTTGGTTCGGGATACGTAACCACCTCTTCGATTAAAATATTGTCTACTTCCCAGGTGGCGGAAGCAACATTGTCGCAGGTGTATAAGAAGGCGACATAAACACTGCTGCCATTGTAGGATGACAGATCGACCTCGCCGGAATTGGTCCATTCCCATGTGCCAGGTGATGGAACGAAGGATAGATCAGACCAGGTGGCCGCATTGGGATCACCACTTCCGGAATAATCGGTTGAAACTTTCAATTGGAGGTCATCACCATCGTAATTTTTTGCCGTGAAAAAGGTCATGATGACCGTTTCATAATTGTTCATATTGATCACCGGTGAGATCAGCCAGTCTTCGTTTTCAACGGCTCCACCGGAAAATCCGCTAATCCTGGCACAGGGTGTATTGTTGATTCCATAGGTATTGTCGCGGTCCCAGACTTGCGCACCCACTACGCTTAACGGATTCCATCCACCCCAGCTATCATCAAAGGTCTCCTCAATAATGATGGGGGAGTAGGTGGTGGTTGCTTCGGCTGTTGGAGCCGTTCCATCGGTTTTATAATTGATGCTGGCACCCGAGTTGGTATAAGGGTAAATCACAAAATAATACGTTGTGGCAGAGGTCAGACCTGAAAAGGAGGCCTGTCCTGAACCGTAAGGTACATTCAATGCCCCGGATCCGTCACTCAGGTCGAGATCGTCCTCTACAGGAGTTCCATCAACCGGTGTTGGCAGGGAAGCATCTGTTCCGGCAAAAATAATGTAGGCCACAGGCAATTGTGCACCGGTAGCATCCGTCCAGTTCAGATTGACACTGGTGGAGCCTGCATTGGCCGTGAAGGCCGTCGGGTAATTGGTTGGTTCAGGATCAACTGTGGTTGTGGCCTGGGCTGTTGGTGCCGTCCCGTCGGTTTTAAAGTCAATATTGCTGCCACTGTTGGTGTATGGGAAAATGGTAAAATAATAAGTAGTGGCAGCGTCCAAACCTGTAAATGAAATTTCTTCCAGTCCATAAACGACATTCAGGGCTCCGTTTCCATCACTCAGGTCGGGATCATTGGCCACGGGGGTTCCGTCAACCGGCACTGGCAATGAGGAAGATGTCGAAGCATAAACGATATAGGCATCCGGAAGCTGTGTCCCGGTTGCATCGGTCCAACTCAGGTCAATAAAGGTTGCCGCAGGTGTCGCGGTAAAATCGGTTGGATAGTTACTGGGCTCCGGATCAATGATGATATCTTCTTCACCGGTGATGGTAATGTCATCAACTTCCCAGGTTGCTGCATCCGCTGTTGTGGAAGTATATTTAAATGCAATGTGCACCATGCCATTGTACCCGGAAACATCAATGGTCCCTGATTCTGTCCAGGTCCATGATCCAGGCGACGGGGTGAATGTGATATTATCCCAGGTCGCATTGTTGGGATCGCCTGTTCCGCTGTAATCTTCGGATATCAGACATTCGAGGTCCGGACCCGTATAATTCATAGCTGTATAAAACACCAGTGATTCATTGTCGTAGTTGTCAAAATCAAGGGTGGGAGAGATGAGCCAGTCTTCATTATCCAGCGGTCCTCCGGCATAACCGCTCATTTGTGCACATGGGGTATTGTTGATACCATAGGTGTTGTCACGATCCCAGACTTCGGCACCGATAACACTGATGGTTTGCCAGTTTCCCCATGAAACATCAAAGTTCTCTGTTTCGATGATGGTGAAGTTAGCAGTTGCAGCATTGGCTGCAGGAGCTGTCCCATCGGTTTTATAATCGATGTTTGCTCCGCTGTTGGTGTAGGGATAAATGGTGAAGTAGTAGGTTGTATTTCCATTGAGAAAAGGGAAGTTGGCTGACTGCGTGCCATAGGTCACATTCAAGGCGCCTGATCCGTCGCTGAGGTCCAGATCATTGGCAACGGGAGTCCCATCTACCGGAACAGGTAATGAGCTGTTGTCGCCGGCCATGATGATGTATCCGGAGGGCAGTTGTGCACCGGTGGCATCCACCCATGAGAGATCGACAGCGAGACCATTGGCATTGGCCACAAAAGCGGTCGGATAATTTGATGGTTCGGGATTGATCACCACATCACCGGTAAATTCAAAATCATCATAAAATACCGATCCGCCTACATTCCCATCCTGGTTGTAAACCCTTACTTCAAACTTAAATCCATCGGCTGTGGCCGGGGCTGTTAATACAACATTGAATTGTATCCATCCCGGGTTGTCTTCAGAATAGGTTGAAGGTCGGAGCTCTTCGGCATTATCCGGCAGGTTGGCTCCTGCAGCTGTCCAATACGACCAGATGCGGGTCCTGGCATTGGGATCATTATCATAATACCAGTAACTGATGGTATATTCCTGGCCTTCCTGGATGCCTCCGATCACCTGCTGAAAATCTTTGGTGGATGCTTCTGATGTGTGCTTTGCCGAAAAAGTGCCACCATGCACCGTGGTGGTTTCCTGGGTTATGTTTTCCATAACGGTCCAACCATCGGGTTGACCCCCGGTCCACGATTCCAGATCTCCGTTAACAACCAGGTTTTGCGCTTGAAGCGCTCCCCAAAAAAACAGCGAGGCGAATGCCAGTAATTGTAATCCTTTTCTCATTTTAATTTTTTTTCAGTAATAAAAAGCTTGTAAAATTAATAGTTTAGGCTGGATTGAGTTTAATTTTTTTTTAACAGTTTGTTAATCTTTTTCAAGGATAAAGATATCCATTTGAGCATCAGTAATTCTGAATGATTTTTGCTGAATATTCCAAATATAGATTACCAATGAATGTGCATTTTTGGGCAGCTTGTGGATCAACATACCATTGGTGAAAGGATTTCCCGGTCGCGACCAAACTGTTCGGTACCAGTCGAAGGGAACAAATTCATAGCGCACATTTTCATGATCCTTATTATAAACGGTGCATACAACCCACCCATGGAAGGGATCATCATTTGATACAAGGCCCATTGTATAGCCAATGTAAAGGATTTGTCCGGCCAGGGAATCCAGGGTTCCGCGATGCAGCTCAAAATATTCATCTTGAATACTACCGGGTGTATGTATGTTATTAATTTGATAAACCGGGTGTCGATTCAGTTTGTTTTTCCGTTTTAATAAGGATAGCCCGGAATGACGATCGGTATCCAGTGAGTCATATAAATTAAGCCACTCAGGATAATCAGTCATTTCGGCAATTTGATAATCGCCTTCGGTAGCAGGATAACCTTCAAAATGAATGCGGCCGAGTTCCGTTCCTTCCCTGAAATTCAAAAAAGCCCAGCGCATTACTCTGCCCTGGTAACCTTGCACCGTGGGTGGGTAATTGGCAGGTTGATGATCGGATTGGACAACCTCAAGAAAACGTTTGGGAATGGCCTGGTTTTCCATGGAAGACCAACTCAGGTTCATGTTGATAAAAAAATGAACCGGGAAAAATAAAAACGGCAGGAACGGTATAATGACCACCCATTGTTTTTTAAATTTAAGCTGATCCAGTGCGAAAAATACAGCACCGGTCAACCAGGGATAAAAATAGAGACCCGTCCGATCTTCGGGATAATTGATGCCAAATAGTTGATGTTCGAGGATGGAAGCAATGATATTTCCCGTGACCAGGTAAAAGAAGAGCCATCGTGCATCCAGAAACACGCTGAAATTCCGCCGGTTGATGTTTTGAAATTGCTTCACCCCAAAAATAATCAGTGCCAGCAGATAAAGCCCGATGGCAATCCACACAAACACCATTGACCTTGTTCCTGTTAGCAGTTTACCAAGGGTAAAAACACTGACCTCAATAAATCCATCAGGTTTTCCATAATATAGTTCACCTTCGGCTTTGATGCGGAATAATAAGATAATAAACAAGATGATCGGCAGCAAACCCAGCAATAATATGGAAGATAATTTTAATGATGGTCTTTTTGGTTTCAGAACAAGGATGGATAGGAATAACAGCCCCGCCATGATGATAAAGGAATTCATGATGGTGAGGTTGGCATAGGTGGCCAGGATCAGGAAAATCAGGGTTAAAATAAAGTCTGTTGTTTTTTGTCGCTCCAGTGACCGGAGGGTGAACCAAACAGCTCCCATTGCCAGTCCCATCGACATGCCATAGCCCCTGCCAGTTCCAAAAAACTCAAAAAAGTTGTGACAAAAAAGCATGCTGATCAGGAATCCCCATTTCAGATAAGGATTGCTGATCCGGCTGGAAACTTTCCAGGTAAAATAAAAATAAACCGGAAAGAAGATCAGGTTGGGCAGTTTTAATGCAAACGGAGAACTTCCGAATAACTCATAACTGCCCAACATTAAAAGGGAATTCAGGAAATGATTATTGGCCGACCATTCCGAACAATACGGCCACACTTCATGAATGTGCACATAACGAAAAAAGGTGGCAATGGAATCGTGCAGCATGGGAACATACACCGCCCGGAGCAAGAGGTAGGTCATCAGCCCTGTAAAGAGCGTGATGGCTATGTATTTTTCCTTGTTCACGGATGGGTATAAGGTTCAGTGTTTTAGCTTCAAACTTCGAACTTCAAACTTCGAACTTCAAACTTTAAACTTCAAACTTCAAACTAATTCCTGTTCACATTATTCAGATCATCAAAAGCCACCTTCAACCGGTTGATCATACCTACTTCAGCTTCGCGCAGCCATTTGCGTGGGTCGTAGTATTTTTTATTGGGTTTATCTTCCCCTTCCGGGTTGCCAATCTGTCCCTGCAGGTAATCGTGATATTTGGCTTCATAAGCACGAACACCATCCCAGGCTGCCCACTGGGTGTCGGTATCGATGTTCATTTTGATCACACCGTAAGAAATGGCTTCCCTGATCTCAGCATGACTGGAACCTGAGCCACCATGGAATACGAAGTTCACCGGTTTGTCGCCCGTATTGAATTTCTCTTTGATGTATTCCTGTGAGTTTTTGAGAATGATGGGTTGAAGTTTAACGTTGCCGGGCTTGTAAACACCGTGAACGTTCCCAAAAGCGGCCGCTATTGTAAAGTTTTCACTGATCGCTATCAGTTCTTTGTAGGCAAAAGCCACTTCTTCTGGTTGGGTATATAATTTGGAGCTGTCAACATCCGTATTGTCTACACCATCTTCTTCACCTCCGGTAACGCCCAGTTCGATCTCGAGCGTCATGCCAATCTTGCTCATCCGCTCCAGGTAGCGTTTGCATATCTCGATGTTTTCTTCAATTGGCTCTTCCGAAAGGTCGAGCATGTGCGAACTGAAAAGTGGCTTGCCGTAATCTTTATAATGTTTTTCACCGGCATCGAGCAGTCCGTCAATCCAGGGCAGCAGTTTTTTAGCTGCATGGTCGGTATGAAGGATTACTGCTACACCATAGAGCTCGGCCATTTTATGCACGTGGAGCGCACCGGAGATGGCACCGGCAATGGCTGCCTGTTCGTTTTCATTGGAGAGCCCTTTACCGGCATAAAAAGCAGCACCTCCATTGGAAAACTGGATGATGACCGGGGATTTTACCAATTTGGCAGCTTCGAGTACCGCATTTACTGAATCGGTTCCCACCACATTAACGGCTGGTAAGGCAAACTGATTTTTTTTGGCAATTTCGAATACCTTTTTAACATCATTTCCGGTTACCACACCGGGTTTGACGTGATCTAAAATTTTGTCAGACATATCGTTGTGTTTTATTTTATGACTTTGTTTTCAAGGCTCGCAAAATTAACCAAAATGGGCTTATACTTCTTAAATTTATATTAAATTCTGTTAATTCATGTGGGTGATAAAATTATGCTGCAAAAGTTGTTTTTGAGATATTCAACCGGTATGAAGCAACATTATTCTGCTATTTTTGTCTTGAGATTGAAAACATAATTTTTTATCAATGAATAAATTCAGGATTTTAATAACAATTGGTTTAATCATATTTGCTGCTAGCGCTTTCGTTCTATTGATTGTCCATCATTTATCTTCCCAAAAATTTGATCCACCCCAACTATCACCGGGCGAATATATGGCTCATCAGCGGATGTATCCTTTTGATGAGATTAAAACGGATGTATACCAACAAGCCATGAATGAGGCGGGCAAGTTGAACAAGGGAAACCCCAAGTTCGACTATACCTGGGAGTTTGCAGGCCCGACCAACATCGGTGGGCGGGTGAGCGATATCGAAATCCATCCCGATGATCCTGAAACGATCTATATCGGAGCCTCTACCGGTGGTGTCTGGAAATCAACCGATATGGGTGCTTCCTGGGCGTTTAAATTCGATGATGTGAACATGATCTCAGTGGGAGACATTGCCATTGATCCCGATAATAAAGATATTGTATATGCCGGCACAGGTGAGGCCAACAATGCGAGTTACAGCTTCATTGGTGATGGTATCTATAAATCATTGGATGGAGGTGAAACCTGGGAGCACAAAGGCCTTGAACAATCCGCTTACATCAGCCGCATCATCATTGATCACTCCAATTCCGATCGTTTGTGGGTATCGGTTTGCGGGAATCTTTTTACACCCGATCCTGAACGGGGTCTTTATCGCAGTGAAGATGGCGGTGATAGTTGGGAGAAAGTGCTTTTTATCAATGATTCCACATCGGCCATTGATATTGTGCAACACCCTGTCGAGCCGGATGTTTTGTATGCGGCTATGTGGGAGCGAATGCGGGGATTGACCTATCGTCATTCTTTCGGACAGGCTACCGGCGTTTATAAAAGCAATGATGGGGGTGATTCCTGGACCGAGCTGACCAATGGACTGCCTTCCGATATAGATGCCGGAAGGGTAGGGCTGAGCATTTCAAAATCAAATCCTGATGTGCTCTTTGCTTTTTATGACATGCCGGATTATGAAGTCAGCGTTTATAAGACTTCCGATGGCGGTGCCAGTTGGAGTCAGACCAATGATAACACCCTGGAGGGGATGAACAGCAACTTTGGCTGGTATTTCGGTCAGGTACGCGTTCATCCGCAGGATGAAAACATGGTGTTTGTCATGGGTGTTGAATTTTACCGCACTCAAAATGCGGGCAGCAGCTGGCTGGAGCTGGGGGGATGGGATGTGCATGTGGATCATCATGCCATGTTTTTTGATGAAATCAACAACCGGATATACCTGGGAAACGATGGGGGCTTATATGTTTCAACCAATAATGGAACTACCTGGAGCCACATCAATAATCTGCCCTTTACCCAGTTTTATGCCATTGATATTGATTATAATAACCCTGAAAGAATCATTGGTGGCACCCAGGATAACAATACAATAATAACCTATGATGGAGAGATTGATAATTGGGACCGCATCCTGGGCGGGGATGGCATGTACTGCCTGATTGACTATACCAACCCTGATATCATGTTTGCTGAATACCAGTGGGGTAGCCTGCATAAGTCGACCAATGGCGGTGATGATTTTGACTATATCGCCTGGAACTGGTCTGATGATCGTGTCAACTGGTCGGCACCGCTGGCCATGGATCCGGAGAATCCCCAGGTGATGTACTTTGGAACCTACAGGGTGTGGAAAACAACAAATGGCGGATTCACCTGGAACGATGTAAGTGGTGATATCACCAAAGGAATTGACCAGTATTTCCATACCGTTACGACCATTCATGTTTCTCCTGTGAATAATAACATTGTGGTAGCCGGTACCGGTGATGGTCTGATCCATGTATCGGAGGATGCCGGTAATTCATGGACGAACATAACCAATGGCATACCTGATCGTTGGGTTACCCATGTTTATTGTGATCCCTTTGATGAAAATACCATTTATGCCACGGTTAGTGGATTCCGTTGGGATGAATACATTCCCCATGTACTGAAAACCACTGACCTTGGCCAGAGCTGGCAGGATATCAGTGGTAACCTGCCGGGATTGCCGATGAATGATATCGTTGTGGATCCTGATCATCCCGGATATCTTTATGTTGCTTCCGATGCCGGTATCTTCTTTAGCAACGATGACGGAATTTCCTGGACAGCGATCAATGAGGGTATTTATGCGGTTCCCGTTGTGGCACTTAAGGTTCACCCTACAACCAGAATCCTGGTCGCCGGAACATACGGTGTTTCTGCCTATCGGCTCAATATGGATGATTTGGTAACTGGAACCGGTGTGGGTGAAATGACCCATTCAGACGATTTTAAAATTTATCCGAATCCGTTTAATGATCGGATTGAGATCAAAGGACCAGAGATTCCTGTAAAGCTTGTTTTATTTAATTCCAATGGACAAAAGCTGCTCGAATCTTATCAAGGTCATGTGTTGGATACGAAAAATTTACATTCGGGCTTTTATTTCCTCAAGTTGATTGATGACAATGGTAAAATAATCCATACCGAAAAGCTTGTCAAATTGTAATTTTATTACTTTTGCGGCGATTTTGTGGTTGTAGATGAAATATTGACATGGCCTATGATAATGGAGGTTTTACTTAGCAAATCACTATTTAAAGTTTACCAATCACAAATTAACCGGTCCCGTAGTTCAACTGGATAGAATTCAAGATTCCGGTTCTTGCGATGGGGGTTCGAGTCCTCCCGGGATCACAGACAAAAAAGTTAATAGCCTGTATAATAATATTATACGGGCTATTTCCATTTATAGGGTACAACATAGGTACAACAAAAAGAGTGAAAATACAGCTGTAATAGCTTGATAAGCAGTCTATTAAAATTTCATATTTCAGACTAAAACTTGATTGAGTCGCTGATTGTTTATATGTTGTCAATTTTGTCACCATAATAAAATCCTGCGCACAAGGGCGCCTACAACCTGTAAACATCTCTTTATTTGGAATAAATTTTTAGTAAATGCAAAATTATTATGGAGTGAAAGGCGGTAGCCTTGAACCTTGCATGGCGTGAGTGTATTTTGCATTTACGATTAGCAAGTAAAATGACGATAGGCAGGACTGAGGGTAAGCCAAATTATTTTTATACCATTGAAATATTACCAATAACAGATAAAAATAATTTTCATTTTGCTTGCTAAAAAAATTTATGGAAAATAGCTTTGTGACAGGGTGAAGGGGCAAATTATTTTTTTCTTACCTTTATATTCTCAACCTTTTTATAACAAAAAAGCAACTGCCATGAAAAAACTTGCTTTAACCTTGCTTGCTGTTGTAGCAGCAGCAATTCTGTTTTGCCAAACACCCCAGGCATTTAAGTACCAAACTGTAATCCGGGATAATACAGGGCAATTAATTGTGAATCAAAATGTATCCTTTCGTATAAGCATATTACAGGGCAGTACAACCGGAGCAGCTGTATATATTGAAACACATGACACCATCACTAATGAACAAGGTATGGTCAGCCTGGAAATTGGAAATGGAAATTTAGTATCTGGAATGTTTGCAAATATTAACTGGGGAGGAGATAGTTATTTTTTACAAGTTGAAATAGATGAAACGGGAGGTAGTAATTATGAAATAATGGGAACAACGCAATTACTATCTGTACCCTTTGCATTGTATGCTGCTTCGACAGGTGATACATCTTTATGGAGAAAGAATGGAGACAATATTTATTATAATAAGGGAAAAGTAGGAATTGGAACTGAAAACCCGGGGACACAACTTGATGTAAACGGCAATAGCTGGATAAATGGCCCATTTTACATTGGGAAAAATGATTCTTCTGAATCAATTGTCAATATTTTTAATGCTGTATCCGATTGGGAATTGGTTGCATCTCCCAACAGCAATAGTCTTTTAATAAGAAAATGGAATGGATCTCCTACAATGAGTTTAACAGGTGAGGGAAGTGTTGGAGTTGGTACATCTTCGATTGAAGAATCAGCATTAATGGAACTAAATAGTACAACGAAGGGTTTTTTACTTCCAACAATGACGACTGAACAAATAGTTGATATTCATAATCCAGCAAATGGACTGCAGGTATATAATATTGATAATGGTAAACTATACATCTTTGTTACATCATTAGCATCTTGGCAGGAGATTAGCTATGGAACAACTACATTACCAACAACATCTTCTTTTGAGATAGGCTTGGGTGGCACCTGCGAAAATATAATTGTAAACGGATATTTTGAGGAGAATAGGATTTTAACATCATATGAATATGTTGGTATTGAAGTTAATGTAATTTCGGTAGGTGATTATTCTGTAGTATCTGATACTGTTAATGGTTATTATTTTAGTACATCTGGTACATTTACATCAAATGGGATACAGACCATTAATTTATTAGGAACAGGTACTCCTGTTAATATACAAACTGATGTTTTTACTGTTACAGCATCAAATAATGGAGGCACATGCATATTTAGCATTGATGTGCTACCTAAAGAATGGCATTGCAGAGATACCATAGAGTATAATCACCCTGGTTTTGCTACTCAAGTTTATAATACGGTTTTAATTGGAAATCAATGTTGGTTTCAAGACAACCTTAATATAGGATATGGTATTAATGGATCAGAAGAGATGACAGATGATGGAATAATTGAAAAATACTGCTATGATGATGCTCCTATAAATTGTTTCATTTATGGTGGATTATATCAATGGGATGAAATGATGAACTATGTTACAGACTCTGCAGCGCAAGGGATATGCCCGAATGGATGGCATATCCCCACTGCATATGAGTATAACATAATGATTGATTATCTTGGAGGCGTTAATATTGCCGGGGGCAAAATGAAAGAAACCGGGACATTACACTGGTTATCCCCCAATACAGGTGCTACCAATGAAAGCGGATTTACTGGTTTACCAGGAGGAATAAGGTACCATATGGGGGAAGACCCATTTGAAGAATTAGGAGAGATTGGACACTATTGGACAAGTACATTTGGTAGTATTCAATTAACATATGATGATGATGATGCAGGAATAGGAGTGTGGGTATCGTGGTATGGCCATTCTGTTCGATGCTTAAAAGACTAACTTTGAACTTGCCAGGATCCTTTTTTAATTAATCCATTAAAACCGTTGACGGAGTCATAAACTGTAGCACCATCACCTTCATTTAATAAATATTGTGCGATTTGGGCTCGTAAATCGGTTAAGAGGATATTATTAACCAAGCCACAGTTATCTTTATTTTGCTTTACAAAAAATTTATGGAAAATAGCTTTGTGACAGGGTGAAGGGGCAAATTATTTTTTTCTTACCTTTATATTCTCAACCTTTTTATAACAAAAAAGCAACTGCCATGAAAAAACTTGCTTTAACCTTGCTTGCTGTTGTAGCAGCAGCAATTCTGTTTTGCCAAACACCCCAGGCATTTAAGTACCAAACTGTAATCCGGGATAATACAGGGCAATTAATTGTGAATCAAAATGTATCCTTTCGTATAAGCATTTTAAAGGGGAGTATTTCGGGTCCGCCAGTTTACGTTGAAATTCACAATGATATTACTAATAACTTTGGTTTATCCAACCTGGAAATAGGTTATGGCATCCCGTTAGGAGGTTATGATTTTATTGACATAGACTGGGGCAGTGATTCTTATTTTTTACAAGTGGAACTGGATGTACAAGGATTGACTAATTACCAATTAATGGGAACAACTCAATTACTGTCAGTTCCTTACGCGTTACATGCTGCAACAACAAGTGACACAACACGATGGAGAAAGGGCGAAAATGGAAACTTGTTTTATAACAAGGGAAAACTAGGTGTTGGTACTGAAAATCCAATTGTAAAGCTTGATATCAGGGGCACTAATCCTGATGATGGTACAGCATTATCACTTGGCAATTCTGATAATTCGCACAGACTTTTACTTTATGGAGGGCGAACTGGTGACCCTAATCCCTTTATTCATTGGAACCAAAGTGATCCATTAAGATTTACAACCGATGAAGGTGGATGGTCTGAAAAAATGAGAATTACGGGAGATGGAAGCATAGGAATTGGCACAATGGCACCGGATAATTCAGCCCTTGTTGATATTTCTTCCAGTACAAAAGGGTTCGTGGCTCCCCGTATGACTTCAATTGAACGTATGGCGATTCCTACTCCAGCTTCTGGACTTTTGGTTTATCAAACAGATGGACTTAATGGATATTACTTTTATAGCGGATATACTTGGGAATTGATTGGCTCAGGAGCAACTAAAATTGACGATCTTACAGATGCGATAGCAGGCGGTGATAATGTTTTTATCGGCACAAATTCAGGTGTTAACTTTACATTTAGCGGTAATGGAGGAAATTCTGCATTAGGAAATAGTGCTTTATTTTCAATAACTTCAGGATGGGAAAACACAGCTGTAGGATTATCTGCATTGGCAGGTATTACTATTGGCAACCGGAATGTAGCAATAGGTGCCGGTGCTAATGAGACAAACCAGGAAGGATCCTATAATACAATGATTGGTTATAAAGCAGGAGCTAATTCAAGTGCAAGTGGTAATGTGTTTATTGGCGCTAATGCAGGATTTAATGAATCATCAGGCAACAAACTTTATATTGAAAATTCTGATTCAGGAACACCTCTTGTCTATGGGGAATTTGATAATGATTTGATCAGAATAAACGGTGTACTCGATATTAATAACGCTTATCAGCTACCTAAAACGGATGGTGATAATGGACAGGTTATGCAAAGTAATGGCGAAGGTATAGTTAGCTGGGAAGACCAGATCGATTCAACAACCATTGCTAGTATGGGATTTATTTCAGGCAATAATTATAGCTGTATTGATTACGATGGTAATGCTTATCCTACAATTCAAATCGGAAACACGGTGTGGATGGCAGAAAACCTAAGAGTAACACATTACAACAATGGGTATCCGATACCATATATTACAGATGATGGTGTATGGTCAAGTTTAAATTATGGTGGGTATTGTTGGTATATGTTTAGCCAAAGTAATTATGAAAAATATGGAGTCTTGTATAATTGGTATGCAGTAGTTGATATCAGGAAACTATGTCCACAAGGATGGCATACACCATCAGGAGATGACTGGGATAAGTTAATCTTATATTTGGGTGGAGAAAATGTAGCAGGTGGTAAAATGAAATCCGTTACTGCATTATGGGAAGATCCAAATACTGATGCAACTAACTCAGTAGGATTTAGTGGACTACCAGGGGGATTTCAATCACAATGTAACGGCTCTTTTGGTGAGGGAGGTAGTGGTTCTTTCTGGGAATCTACTGCATATGATCTAAGTGATGCATGGTGGCGTAGATTGATATGTAATGATAGTAAAATTGATCGACATCACTTTCCGAAACAAGAAGGACACAGTGTCCGCTGCATTAAAGACTAACTATGTTTTTGCCAGGAACCATTATAATATTAGGTGAATATTGACTTTTTGAATAGCTGGTAATAGAGACTAAATCTTCAATTAAAAGGTATTTGAAATACTTGTTAAAAGGATATTATCATATGGACCTATTAAATTTTCATTTTGCTTGCTAAAAAAATTTATGGAAAATATTTTTGTGACAGGGTGAAGGGGCTAATGAATTATACTAATGTATTAGAAGCTTTTGGGTTGAATATTGATTATCATCTAAAAAGACTTTAATAATGAAAAACCCTTTGTTTTTATGATCTAATTTGAAGGTTAAAATATTTACACCTGAAAATTGCTCTTCACTAAAATTATCAATCAACCTTCCAGATAAATCATAAATTTCTACTGCAACTTTGCTATTTTTGCTCAAGGTGTATTTCACCTTTAAATTTCCATTTGTGGGGTTAGGATAAACATTTCCAACTAAATCTTCAAGATTTTTGCTTTCTTTTACAGAAGTTGTTTTTGGCTCTAAGACATAATGTTCCACAATATTTTGAGAGGGATTTCCTGAAACATCTTCGGCAAACTGTTCCCTAAACCATATTTTTTTAATTCCATCTTCATAAGTTAAAGAATCTTCAAAGGTTTTATTAATTATAGGAGAATTTTGAGGGTCTTCCCATGTTGCCCATGCGGGAACTCCATAAAGTTCTAAACTATCTGGATGTATTGAAACTCCTTCGGGAGCGATGATTGTATCATTGTTTGTGATAGGATAACTTGTTACTAAAGGACCTTCTAAATCTTGAACTTCTGTTATGAAATCTTTTGTATCTTCATTATCACAAACATCTTTTCCAGTATATGATTCTGTGATTAGATAATTGTAAAAATTTGCATTATTGGGGTTTGTTCCTTGTGTTGAAGTGCTGTCTTCCTCGAACGTAACTTCCAAACCAGAATTGTCCCAAATATTGTAAGGACCATTTTCATCAACTTCAAATTCCGGAGGAGTTTGATCATGTACGTTTATGTATTGAACATGCGTCGCTGCGGAGGTATTTGAGGGATTGTAAGCCCCGGCAGTTAATTCCCAAGTATGTTCTTGAGTGAAAGTCACGTCAGAACAACTTCCATTATTTGTTTGATTTGACAGAACAGTATGTTCTAAAGAGGTTCCATTATACAAGCTATCTGGTTCTCCAGGATTTATGTCATCTAAAATTCCCAAATAAAATTCATGTTCTTGGTCTGCAGGAAATTGAACTCCATCAAAAGGCGTCCATGAAATTACTAAATCTGGATTTTGATAAGTAATACTAGGATTTCCTCCCGACAAGTCATAATTAACAATAGGAACACTTCCATATTTCCATTCTTGAAAAGGCACGTTAAAATAATACCCATACCAATTTTCATGTGCAAAATCATTTAGACCCCAATCTCCCACTTCATAAAATTCGTCTGTTTGAGGTTCAAAAAAAAGATTTTTTTCAAAATTTGTTGCATCTTGATTTTCTGGTGAACCAAGATAAACTGAATTGATTGCATGTGCTCCAGAATAAGAATTTGTTGATACCCTATTAGAACGAATCCTAAAAATTCCATTATGGGATAAATCATATTGAAGATTTGTCCCATTATCTTCTGCAAAAGGAGAATTTTCAACATCATAAACCCCACTGAAATTAATAAAATTCTGGATAACATATTGGTTGCAAATCCATCCAGAAGTATTTGGATTTATTTGATCTGTGGGGTCAATTGCCAAGGCCTTCTCCAAATGAGCAATCTTTTGTTCTTCGGTTTCAAACTCCCATTTATTTATGTGATTAATATCTCCATTTATATAATTTAAAATAATTTGCTTGTCTGCAGGAGTTCCTGATTGACCATCTAAATCAGTATCCCCACGATAAGTTCCATCGTTAAAAGGGTCGTTGCCTGTAATTGTTGAATTATAATCTTGCATATCTATAACTCCGTCATTATTAACATCCCCAGAACCGTACCAATCCGTGTCTGTTTGATATAATGAATTGTGCGCAGGAACATACATGTTTAAGCCATATTCAGGGCTTTGAGGGTTGTTACTTTGGGCGTTCCCAAAACTAGGCAAAATACTTGCTCCTAAGAGAGTTGCTCCAATAACCAAATTTTTCAAAGTCTTCTTCACCTTTCCCATCTTTTAATTATGTAGTAATAATTAATAATGCTAAGGTACAAAAATCAAAACATTTAAAATAGGGGTTATTTGGGAATCCAAGAAGCGTTAAATATAGCACCATCATAATGATTGATGTTATCAAAATAACTAAAGCTGCCCGTTAATTTAATAAATATTGAGCTAGGAAGGCACAAACTAGCGTGAAGAGGTAAGAAAGATTGCTTTATTGCCTCAAAAACCATTCTGCAGAAACCAGGACACCATTAAGACCAGAGATTTGATCAATAACAGTTTCACCGGAGCCTTCATTAAGGGGATAACTGGCAAGGGGTTCGGTGTTTTTTGTTACATAGATATTGTCGATATAACCCGTGAAATAATTTGAATTGTCAGTGTCGCAAGCAATACGGCAACCTGCTGATGAAGAGAATGAAAGAACAGGCTCAGGATTGGAGGACATTGCTTCACCATTATAGGTACATTCAAATATTTCATCGCTTCTTGATATGCGAATGTGATTCCATTTGTTAATGTCTTTAAATGCAGCAATATATTCCATACGACCTTCCTGGGTTAGGAATGAAGCGATGATATTTCTGTTGTTGATGGCAATGGCCAGGGCATTGGATTCAGGATGTATGACATTGGCTATCAAAAACTGATTGCCACCAACGGGCGTGATATCAACTTTGAAGTACAGTTCACATGAAAAATCGGTGTTTACATTAAGAGAAGAAGTTAGCGGATCAAGGCCAATGAACCCATCACCGCTAAAACGCAGACAATAATCCAGAGCAGCTGTGTAAGTTAACTTTCGAAAGATTGTTATGGTGTTTTTAAAAATCATATGACAATTAATTTTGAGATTGCTTCGCACTTGCGCTTTAGCTTCCCTGCTGGCTCGCAATGACGATCCGAGCTAATTTCTGTTTGCATAAACGACACCGAATTCAAGGCGGATTAGGGTGAAATGGCCAGTTAAGGGCTGATCGGTTGATTTGATAACTTTTTCTTGCAGGTTATCACGCAACAGGATGTCAACTTCTCCATTCAATAAGCTGACGAATTTTGCATCTTCACTGATCGTTATGGTATGGAAATCTCCTTCATAAACATTGTCATCATCGATGCGAAGCTGGCCATTGGGACTGAATAGTTTATTGATGTTCCTCATGATTCAGATGTTTTGATTAAAAATCCGTTAATTCGTTTTAATACAGGTTTTTCATAGCCTTCGTAAGCATAAGAATCAAGGTGCTCTTTGAGCAGTTGTTCTTTTTGCCGTGCTATGAAAAGGATATCTTTTATAATATTTTGATGCACATAACTATTGATCAAAGGCGCTGAAGCAGGGTCGATCAATTCAGGTGCTTTTGTGGGATCGGGGTTGCTGTATGCTGCAGTTTCAAATAACTGCTGGCTGTAAATAAGGTATTTGACAAAAAAGGCGATACATGGTTTGATAAAAGTATCGACCAAAGTTGAATAGGAAGCAGGATCGTTTGAAACCTGTTTAAAAAAATCACTGCCCAGGATGGGACTGATATAAGACTTTTCGGCAACATCAATTACCTGGTCTTTGATGAGTTTTTCATCGAGGTTGGTGATGTAGGCCAGGGATATTATTTCGGTAGCGGTGATCAGCATATACCCCCCGCCTTTATTTCATATAAGATAGGGGGATAGGTAATATAACACCCCCCTGCCCCCCTCAAGGGGGGATAACACCCCTCAGCTTCCTTAACAGGGGGGATGTGCTGGAAATTAATATTCTTTGTCATTCGGTTCCTCCTTATCTGAATCGGTTGTGAACTTGTTTTTGAGCTCGCTGTAGAACAGCTTTTGTTTGGGATCTTCAGGATCATATTCCAGGCCCATATCCCGGCGGACCTCCCAAACATATTTGACCGGGCTGATGCGGTAAACCGGGGATTCGTTGGAAATGTCGAGATCGGTGATATTGAATCCGAAATCTGACAATAACCTACTGAATATTTCAAGGTAACGGGACTGATACACCCGTATGGACGTATTCAGGGCGATCTCATACTCGTTCAGTATGCGTTTGGTATCGAAGCCTGTTTTTTCACCAAAGAAGCTGGCCAGGCTTTTAAACCAGTTGTGAATGGACAGAAGGTTTGTATGCGCCTGTTTGTGCAATTCGATCCAGTTGCCTTCTTCATTCTTTTTAAATTCGATGTACTGTGCAAGATCACGTTGCTGGCCGGGACCTAAATCCTTCAGATACTGGACAATCAGATCGTGGCTTTTTTCATTGGCAGCACCTTTGAATTTATCAAACTCAGCATCCAAAACCTCCGCATCCTTATCGTCATTTACTCCGGGGATCACCAACAAACCCGAAGCATTGAACTGCCGTTCCAGACGGGATTGATTCCATACATCCGTGAGGCCAGCAATAATGACACTATTTAAACCTGCATACCATGTGGGCAAACCATAGTGGTAAAATTCAGGTTCGTATTGTTTGATATGCAAAACACTTCGGTAAAGACCATTATCATCCTTTTTGTAAATTGGATATAAAGGAATTTCCTGGCGCAACTCATCTTTTCTACTCTTATAAGCTGCCCAATCGGGGTGAATGATGATGGTATCCGCATTGGCAGATAACCTGCATTTGGAGCCATCAATGTGGAAGAGCGACAAAAAGGATTTGTTTTTATCGGTGATAATCTCCAGATAACCATTGCCGATATTCAATTCATCGAACAAAACCTTAAAAAATACATCCCGCAGGGATTCCTTAAAATTGTTTACAGAAGTTATAAAGACAGATACGTCAGCATTTTCAGATACAAAACCATTTCCAGCAATAAAAAATGTTTTGCTGTTCAGGATGGCCCTGTGGACAGCTACAGAGCGAGATAATTGAATGATCTGCTGGGGTAAAAGGTTATCCTCACCAAAAGGGATATAATCGTGGCTGTTGTTCAGGTCGATGAAATCGGACTCGAATAAGTCGAGCAGTGGTGTGTAGTTGTATTCAAAGAGTTTGTAGGACATTGTACTGGTTACTGGTTACTGGTTGCTGTTTGACACCCCTCGTCCGCCAGTTGGCGGACACTCCCCTCCAGGGGAGAGTGCCCAGCCCACAAGGCTTTTAGTCATCCTTGAAGCCTGCTAAAACAACAAGTTCTTTATGTAAGTAAGCGGTTTGGGCTTTGTATTGCACCCTGTACCGGCGTTTTTGCTCGTCCTGATTGTACCAGGTCTCCATCATTTCACTATCTGAAGTGGCATCGGTGCCAAATAGCAGGTTTTTTTGTGTAGTGAGGATGGCCCGGTGAGGGAGAATATCGTTAAAAGAAGCCTTAATCCAGATATCCCAATCCGGCCTGATGATGATAGGAATACCTTCATAGGTTGGTACTTTAATACCCCGGAAACTGATCTCATTGGCTGTTTCGGTACCCATGTTCTTCCATGTTTTAAAAAGGTTGCGCCACATGGAACGGGTTATCAAAAAGATCGGGTCGAGTTCCAGTAACTCTGAAGGCATATTGTCGATCATTTGTTCCAGGGTAGCATCAGCCTCATCCGTATCAAGGGTAGACGCTTTTACTGCTGCAACAACACCCGATTGAGCAAATGAACCAGAACCACTTGCTACCGCTGTGAAATCGAAAGCCTGACCGGCATATTTGGATACCACTTTTATTTGCGAACCTGAGGGATTGGTGACGATTACCCCATTGATACCGGCCCTTGCTTCAATGGTTGTTTTATGAGAAGTAAGCCAGTTAGCCACCGTAGTAGCTGCATTGGTTATATAATCTTCCTCATACTCAACACCATTAATCGTCACCGTAATTTTATCATCGCTATTGGCTGTATAGGTGAGGATTTTTTCGGCTTTAACAGGCGTAACCGAAGAATCGATTTTAACATGCTGGGAAGCAGGGATGGTACCTGCAAGTAAGTCGGCAAGGAAATGCGTTAAAAAGCCTGTATAACCCGAATAATTGTCGTTTAATGTACCACCTGGTTTACCGGAAGTAAGCACTTCATTTGAAGGATCAGAGAAGAACATTTGGCGGACAAGGTCTTTTTGACCAGCCTGGGCGATGATGGGCAACATGATCTTGTTCCAGATATCAGGATTGGACATCTGCTCAACATCATCTTCTTTATATCCTGAAGCTAATAGCTGTTCGGCTATAGAGCCCCAAAATTCCCGACCATTCTGTTCAAATTCGATGGCCATGGGTTTTACAGTAATGTCGGAAGTTGTTAATTCAAAGGTACCTGTAGGGTTAAACCCAGGATTAACCTTTGGTTTGGTGATCATTGAAGGCCGGGAAATGCGGTTAAGCTTCTCGGTGCCTTTAATGTCGGTACGGACAGTGATTGCACCCCGGATATCTTCACCCATGAACATGGGGTCGATGAAATATTCACTAACACTTTGTTTAGTGAAGGGTGGGTCGATGGATTGTGTGAATATATTTGACATGGTTTAAATTATTTTTGGTTTTAAAACTTTTCCTTTTTGAGTTTCCTTTTGGCATTGTCGGGTAAATTTTGCAGCAAGACCTTTCCTGAATCATCGGCGTTCACCTTATTTTTAATACTCAACTGGGGATCCGTGGATTTGCCGGGCAGGGTAGGGTATGCCTTACTTTTGTTAAGATCAGATTGAAGCTGGTCTATCTTATCCTGATACTTTATTTCGAGATCAGATAGTTTGGATTCGAATGAAATTTTGAGCAATTCTAACTCCCCCTGCACTGCGTGCTGTCTATCCTGCAAGGAAGACTTTTCAGCCTTTGCAAATTTTTCGGAAATCCAGTTTTTAAGATTGGTGATTTCTTCTTTGATGGACAAAGACTTATTGGCCTCCTGAGTTTTGACAGGGTTCTGGCTTTTGTAGTTTACAAGAAACTCAGTAACTATTTCAGGTTTGTCAGAAATCAGTTCAAATATCTCGGGATGTTCATCGAGAAATACTGAGGCATGAAAGGCAAGATCTTCTTCGTGTACATTGGTAAGAACAGTATGACCTACTTTAAAGAGTCCATTTGTAGCAGCAGGATCATCAACCATGTCAGCAGCATAGAGGCTAATAATAGTTGCGAGGCTCTTTTCAACTTCCACGCCATTGACCGTTTCAAAAGCTTTAAGCGGTTCGCCAGCCTTGAAAGCGATGCTGGCTCCAAACATATCGGGATTAGACTCAGCCAAATCCAGAACATAATCGAATAAGTTTCCATTGGGACTTTTCTTAGAAGTTTTATCGAGGTATAAATCGGCAATTGCCTTGTTATCCACTTTGCGGAAATTCTTATACCGCCCAAGGTATGTACCCAGGGCAGTGGTACAGATATTCGGGTGACCGAACCGGGCTTTGATACCCACAGAAGAAGCATTCCCCAATTCGACCACTTTTTCAATAAAAGGATCATCCAGGTAAAGGTCATGGCCCCGAGCTTCGCCGGTTTGACAGAGCGTTACATTTTTGATAATGCCTTTTTCCCTGTCGATCTGACCAATGGATTGATCATAGACTGTGTTTGAACGGAAATATGTTTTCATTTGACCTTTATACTTTTGATTTTATGAGCGAGATCAGATTCAACTAATCCATCGGGTGAGATACTGTTTTTAGAAGCGTTAATGCCGAATACACCCTGTTGTTTTACCCGGCGTTTGCTTTTTTTTATTTTACGCTTTGACATCATTGAAATATTTTTATTTACAATATTAATTAAATTAAAGTAAAGCTTTAAATAAAGTTAGTAAAAAGTTAAAAAACAAGTATATAAATTGCCAATAATTACGATTTTAATTGTTATATTTGCCATAAAAAGCGATGAAGATATATGCGATAGAACAGTCGAATGCGGAGGTAAAAAAAGCCTATGGGATTTTACTTGACAGAATCAATGAACACATCAAATTGCTGGCTGAAAACAGAAAACCCATCACCAGTATTGTTGGAATAAAAAGGGGATTGTTAAGATTAAAGATTGGTATTTCGGAAGAGCCAACACAAAAGGTAAATATAAAGTTACCTGAAAATTTAGAAATACTTGCAGGATCATTTATGGAGAAATATCAGATTGATATTAAGGAAATAATTGATGTTGGACTGGTTGGCGAAAAAGAGATCATCAAAGCCCTGGTAAAAAAGGAATATGATGAGATGGCTAAACAAGGTAAAAAGTACAAGGATATAAAAGCGGAATTATCGGGAAAATATGGTTTGAGTGTTTCGAGTATTGAGAAGTTGGTATATAGGGACACCCCTCGCCCTGCGGGCACTCCCCTCAAGGGGAGACAGGCCAACACACAAAGTAAAAACAAGAAAGATGGATAAAAGGGATGAACAAGGACGGTTTTTGCCAGGGTGTAGTTCTAACGGACGACCGAAAGGAAGTAAGAATAAGGCTACCGGGGCTATCAGGGAGAAGTTTCAGCAACTGGTGGATTCCTATTCACTGGAACAGATGAAGCTGGACCTGATGGAACTTGATCCCGGTGAACGGCTCAGGATCATGTCGGGGTTGCTTGACTTCTTCATACCTAAATTGAATCGGACAGACCATAGTATGAGTTTGGGCGATGAAACAATAATAATACAACTTCCTTCAGCTGTTGAAAATCAACCTACGAAACAATTAACTGGGGGGAGGGATGATGAAACCCTCCTTCGCTAAAGCTTTGGAGGGTGCTATGATCATAGACTTCTCGAATCCGAAGATATTCAACCCGGTTTACCTGCCGCTCCTGAATGATACAAACAGGTACATTCTTATGTATGGGGGCAGGGATTCGGCTAAAAGCTATTTTGCTGCACAAAAAGTTATCATTGATACCATGCGAAAGTCCTATTCAAGGATCATCCTTGTCAGGAAAGCATATGCACATATTAAAGACAGCCAGTTTCAGACCATTAAGGACATTGTCAGCAGTTATGGATTGATGGACTATTTTGCTTTTGTAGAAAACCCTTTACGCATCATATTCAAGAAAAATGGGAATATGATCATAGCCAGGGGGCTGGATAAAGAGCATAAAACAAAATCGATTAAAGATCCTACCGGTGTGTGGTATGAAGAAATGAATGAGATAGGGTTCAATGACTTCCTAAAGACAACCACCAGCTTACGTGGAGGTATCATACAGGAAATAGCCACCTTTAACCCGGAGATGGAAACAGAATGGATCAATTCCTATTTCTTTCCGGCAAAGGAATCGTATGAAAAGGCGGACGGTAATTTTCATTTCGTAAAAAGTGTACGAGATGATACAACTATCCTGCATACAACCTATAAGGACAATACCTATGTAACACCGCAGAGTGCTGAATTGCTGGAATCATTCAAAGATATTGATGATAACTACTACAAGATTTATACACTTGGGCTTTGGGGAGGTGTTTTAGAGGGCTTGATTTATGATTCCTGGGAGATAACCCCCCTTGTTCCCCCCTACAGGGGGGAAAATGGTGAACCAATTCGATTACTTGGCTACGGTCTTGACTGGGGCTTTACAAATGACCCTACCGCTATTGTAAGGGTAAATATGGGAGAAAATACCCTTTACCTGGATGAAATCCTATATAAAAAGGGAATGACAAATCAGGAGTTGTGTCGAGAGATGATCAGTGCAGGAATAAATGCTTCGGATGAGATTGTAGCGGACAGTGCGGAACCGAAGTCAATACAGGAGTTGTATGCGAGTGGGTTTAATGTTCATCCTGCTTTGAAGGGACCGGATAGTGTCAGGGCGGGGATTAGTAAAATTCGGCAATACAAGATCAGGGTGACGGCGAGGTCACGGAATTTGATCAGGGAATTAAAGAATTACCGGTGGAAGATGGATAAGGATGGGAATAGTCTGAATATTCCGATTGATAATTTTAATCATGGATTGGATGCTGTCAGGTATGTTGTTATGAATAAAACGATGATCCAGAAAAAGAGGATATTTGGGGTGAGGAGTGTTAGTATTTAGGATTTACAGGGAGCACGACTAACGCATACAGCTTTGCCCTGGCTGGAAGAAACTCGCCTTTTAATGTAAAATTGATAAACCTGCCTACGCTAAGCTACGGCAGGCAAATTGTTAAAAAGCCCGAACAGCACGCACCCTGAGTAAGAGGCTCTTAACGTGGTAGACCTGGCCACCATTGAAGAAGTTCTGTCTCCATGCGTAGATGCTATCGTACTCGCTGGAGCTCCAATAGTAGGTAATTACAAAAGCACTACCACCATTTGCTAGTGCCGTTGCATCAATGGCATCTTTGTGCTGGTACATTGCATTTAGTTCATCTTTTGAGGGTAAAAACCAATCATCATATCCATTTAGTGAAAGATTTGCGCAAATATCAGCTGCTATACCAGCTGTTATACAGCCTGCTTCGATATCTATTGTGTTTTGTGCTCCTGTGCCAATGGCTGTTCCGTCCGCCCCATTAATTGAAGTGCCGTAACATCCCCATTCTGCTCCGGAACTTTGGTCGCTTAATGCGCATACCAGCCCACCGCCATTGCCGTCTAAATAGAAAACAATACCTCCTTGATAGTAATCACCTATCGCTAATGGCTGGGCTGCAGTACCATCAAAATTCATCCAAATACTGCCGTTATAATAATTTGGCTGGTTGGTTGAAGTATTGAATATCTGAAGGCCTGCCACAGGATTGCTTATGGCATCACGCTGTGCTTCTGTCATACATGGTGGCAGGAAACCTTTTTCGGTTGAGTTGGCTTCAAGGATGGCGGATGAGGCTGGACTTGATGTTCCGATACCAACACTTCCATTCTCTTGAACCCTGAATAGTTCTTCATTTTCATTATGAACTACACGGAATACCTTATCCGAACTATTGTTGTTTTCGTCGATGCTGATCTCTGCATTTCCATAGGAAACCAATGCAAGGGTATCGTCACTGGAGGTCAGGTTCCCAACCTTTGACCTGCCCTCGCTATCCAGCTTGACAACAAATCGCGTAGCTCCATTAATATCCAAAAGGCTACTCGGATTGGTAACGCCGATCCCCACATAGCCATTTGAGTCGATGGTCATTTTTACATCATTGTTAAACCTGATATTCAAATCATTCGCCCAGCTATCATCATTATGTATGGCCCAAATATCCTCACCCGCATAGAGCTGTAATGATGGATCTGTTCCCTCATCCAAAGATTTAATCTTCAAGTAATTCCAATCGTTGTTTTCAAATGTAGCCTGACCTTTTACATGCAATGCGGACGTTGGTAAGGTTGTCCCAATACCTATATTTCCTTTATTAAAATACAAATCATCTCCGCTTTTTCTCCATCGTGTGGTATCTCCTGTAGCTTCTGAATACATTGCGTAAGGTACAGCCAACAATTGCGTGGTTCCCATCAGCTGATAATTAGTTAATCCATTTGGATCCAGTTCCACCTGCAAATAATATGCATCATCTCCCCAGTTAATGGCACTAAAGTCACCGCTTAATTGTATACCGTTACCAATTTCAAGATTTACAAGCCCCTGGCCGTTGGTAGCCAATAAATGCATTTCAGTATACATAGATGGGCCTGTAATACTTCCTTGCAGAATACTCATTCGAAAGGAAACATTGTGGTTGGTCATTACATTGCCGGTGTTGTCACGGACTACTGTCTGGTACTTGAAAGCCTGTGGAGCCTGGGCAATTAATACAAATGATAAAATGGCCAATAGGATAGAGGAGGTAATTTTTTTCATGATAACCGCTTGTTTGATTGACTTATAAAAATAATAATATTTTTTAAATCAATTCAATTGGGGTGGTCATGCCTACATTGAAACTTCGGCAGATAAATGGTCGGGGAAGGTTGTGGAGTGAAGGGCTGGCGCAAAGGAATGGGCGTAAAATTTAGGCAGGCAAACCAAAAAGGCTAATGCTGTGAGCGGTGGAATAGGGATAGCAAGCATTTAGTCTGTTTTGGGTTTTCAGGGAAGGCAATTTTACGTGCATTCTTTTGCCTTTTTAGAGGATGATCATTGATTATCCGACAGGACCCGGTTTTAGCTGTGAATGAATGTAATGAACGAAGGGATCGCCGGAATGCAGTGAAGCATATGGGTTTTTGCGGGATTGAAAAATGGGCTAAGTTCCCTGCGGATGCAGGGGGTACTTAGCTTATTTTTTAATAAGCCTGTGCTCAGGATAAGAAAAACGCATCCATGAACGGAGTGCAGGCGTCCCGAAGTGGAATGGAATGAATGAACATGGTAAAACGGGGTGAGTATTTACACCCCCCGCTCCTAAAGGAGCACCCCCTCAAAGGGGGGAGGGCAGGGAATGCTATTCCCGCAGTAATTCATATGCGGGATTAATTCAACTATACATTTCACTTCATTTTAATCGTGAAATGCAAGTTTCATTGAAAAGCCCGTAATGGCTTGGCTGGTGAACGTGGCGGCAGTGCAACGGAATGAAACCCCCTCGTCCTTCGGACACTCCCCCTAGAGGGGGAGAAACCCAACTCACTCGTACTACTTGTGGAATGGAGTGTAACTGCTGCCTAAGAGAGTCCAGGCGGAGAAATGGAGGGCTTACAAACTCAATTTTCTTGTACTTCTCTATTGGGGTAGGTCAGCGAGGCCGCTCTGGGCTGGTCAGCGGCTATTTAACATAATGTTGTTATATGTCCAGCTTTGAATAGGGTTGACGGTGGGTTGGGGCAGGGGAAGAACTGAAGCGTGAGGCGCAGGACGTGTGCGGCTGCGCATATAACTCACATTATGTTACTTAGCTTTGGGATTACTCGTGCTTCTTCTTATTCCTTAAAAAATTCAGTAACTATTGTTTTGGTTGGTGTTCCGGTATTTGAAGCCGACCAATTTTTTTTATTCACAGGAGGTCGATTTTTGTCAAGCCTAAGTTCAAGTGTATATCGGACAGTATGTATATTGCTATTTTTTAATTTATTCAATTGATCGCTTGTTAAAGAGTATAATGAAATTGCACGAAAATCTACATTTTCAGATGCTATTTGATCAATCAAATTAATAACTGATCCATCTTCGAGATAAATAAATAGTTGATTACTAAATTCCATACCACTATAAGATTCTGTAATAACTGCGAATAGGCCTGATTTTCCATCTTTGGCAAGCAGAATATCCAGATCTCCATGATTATTTGAATTTGATTGAAGGTTAATAGTATCAGTACATGGATAGCTAAGTTTATCGATAAAGAATAAATTTTGACCATCCACAGTTAATATAAAAAGGAGTATTGCATTTAAGCTGATTAATATTCTTTTCATTTAGTTGTATTTTGTTGTTTTATAATGTAATTGAATAGTGCATGCCTATGTTAGAAGACTGGCGACAGTAAAGGTAATGAGTGATTAAAACTATTGTTTTATTGGTGAACTTGAAATGTGGAATATTTTTTTATCCTTATAACCTAATATTGTTTCATATTTTAAAGATGGGCAACAATTTGCGTCATCTTCATCATAGCAATCGGATATTCCAAAAATGAAATTATTTTTTATAAAATTTATTATAAAACTACCACGTTCACATCCAGCTATTTCTCGTGCATCATATACTGCAGCTAATTCATAGGAATAATCGACAAACTCGAAAATAAAAATATCATTGTTGTAGCTACTTGCGCCATACTCATTGTGAACCGTTACAATTAATTCGTCAAAATAATTATTGTTAATGTTACCCAGAAGTATTGGATTTGTACCAAATAGGTTAAGATTGCTTCTTGTTGGAATAAAAACAACTCTTTCGAACGATAATTCAGGAAGATGATAAAAGGATAAGTCAATTATTGAATCGTTTTCTGATTCAGATACTTTCATGTCATCTCCATTGTAATTATCATAGTAGTATGCTATAATTTGATCTTTAATAGAATGATTAAGTAAGATAATTTCTTTTTCAATCGGATATCCTTTGATGGATAGTTTATTACCCTCGATTGTAACAGTACCTAATCTTGAAATGACACTTGTACCCATTAAAAGAGGTGCAGATAAGTTATGTACAATGTGTGCATCGATATTATGAATTTTCATGCCAAAAAATTCAATCAAACTTATAGTAATTTTGGTATTCTCCATAATTTCGCCACTTGCAATTTTTGCAAATGAAGAACCTTGAATATCATCTGAATATAAATATCCATTTTTCAGCATGAAAATAGCTTCTGTAGAGGAAATGCAAAGGTCACTAGCACCCGAGTCCAAAATAAAATCAAGTTTTAAACCATTTACCTTACAAGGTAAGAAAAATAACCCATTTTCATTTTCAGCAAATGCTATTACTTGAGCAAAAATGTTAGAGCTTAGAAATATAATTAAACAAAAGGTTAAAATATTTTTCACGATATAAATAAAATTAATTTTCTGTTATCAAGAACCGGGTAAGGTCAAAAGTAGCAATTTCTGGTAAAATTTAGCAATTGATTAAAAGTTTCAGGAAAATTAAAGCAATTTTAAATAAAGAGGTCTGTGACAGAGAGCAAAATTAGCCGGTAGGGTGAATGGATGACGAATGAAGGAATGGAGTGAAATGCGTCCCGACGAAGGAGGGTCGCATGGGAACGGAACTGAGCGAAATGAGGAATGAATGAATGTAACGGCCTAACGGAGAGAGGATTGAACAATCGAGGGTAGGAAAGGTAGGATTAATTGATAAGAATTTCTAATTAGCTATTGGATTAAAACTTGAAGCGAAAATATCCCAAGGGAAAATATAAATTAGAATAGCTATCCAACCCAGTAAAACAAAAAGTCTAAAATACCATTTATTAGAAGTGAATTCATCATTAGCCAGAAAAAGGAATAAAAACAATATTCCCAAAATCCAGCCATATACATTGTACCAACTGATATTAACAAAAGTTATAATATTGAAAATCGTTAAAACAAATAATGGTGTAACACCTTTTTCCGTAATTAAATTCTTGAATTTGGGTAATTTATGGCCCCAGGCATCTAATGTCCCTTCAACATTGCCATATTTTTCTTTTGCATCTTCTTCACTACCAATAGTTTTAATCATTGTATCATAGGCAGCTTTTCTTCTTCGATTCTTGCCAAAATAAGTTAGAAAACTGGGAAGTAAAGTGGCAACAATAAATGTGAAAATAACTGTAAATACACGACCATATGTCATTAGAATATCTTTTTCCATATTATCGAAAAATATTTTTTACGCGTTTATTGGCTTTTAAAATTATTTTATCCCATATTTTTTTTGTGTCATTTTTTAACATTCTAACTGGAATACCTAATTCAAAAAAAGGAACACAAAAGGTTTCATAATTAGAAAATGACTCAATTTCAATTTTATAAAGCATATTTAATCTAACTAACTCATTGAGATTTTCTGGATGCTGAATTACCATATTTTTAGGTACACAATATAAAAAATTTACTTTCCCAGGCCTACTTGTGTATTCTAAAATTACCTGATCAAAGATCATTTCTTCTATGTCAATTGACTTTTCGAGTAGGCTTAAATCCAACCAATAATAAAGCATGAATATTGATTTGAGGAAATTTTCCTGATAAATTCTTACAAAAGATTGCGTATTAAATGCTATTTCTTCACCTCTTAGTTCCGAGATTATTTCATGCCATCTTGCCAGTGGAATTCCTCTTATTTTTTCTGAAAATTTAAATAACTCAAGCTGATTAGTGAAAATAAATTCAGTTAAGGTATTTTTTTGAATAGGTAAGTGACATGACAATCTAAAAGGATGCTCATTTGTTAAAGAAGGTGTGCCCTCTATTGAAATATTGAAATAATCACCCTTTTCATCAAATTGTGTTTCCGTCCAATTACCTATCAAATTTATTCTTGCCATATAAAAAATCAATGATTATAGAGATTTTGAGCCATATCGAATTCGTAAATTATGGAAACATTAAATTTATTATTCACGTACCAAAAATTGTAATCCGGAAATATCTATGACTTCATCCATACCTGTTGAGAAATTATAAAATAGAAAAGTGCCATTAACAAAATCATATTGCTCACGATAATATCCAATAAATACGTCACCATTAGCTTTTACTATTCTAATTGTATCACCATTATTTAAACCGAATGATTCAAAATAGTTATTTTCCATAAGCTTTTAATTATTTTTCTATTCCTAATTGCCGCAACGTTTCCTGGATCTTGTTTTCGTAATCTTGTTCGGACATCTGGCCGTCGGAGGCGGAGATGTCGAGCTTGAGCGATTTGTAGTGATGTTGCAGTAGATTGAGCATCCGGGCTATGTCTGACGATTTTCCATGTGGTAAATCGAAGGATAAAGATACTGTTTTTTTGAAAGTTTCGGTGGGTGTACCTTCTGTCTCTTCTCCCTTATCTTCACCTTCTACAGATGTATCTTCACCACCATCCTTTACATCAGGGCTGTGTTCTCCTCTTGGACCACCTTCATCTATATTTACTGTTGGCTTATTTTCTTCGATTTGCTTTCTACAAATATCGCCCTTGATAATGATTTGGTCGCCGTAAATTAATTCGGGTATGTGTACTTCAAAATGTTTGCATACTGGTTTATCTCCATCTAAACGACCTAAACCAAATATTCCTTCTTTTACACCTTCCTGAATTGAATTGTGTAATACTATTTCACTGGCATAGCGGATTTCGCCTACAGTTGACAAAGAAGTACGGTAAATATTGTCTATTTCTACGTAGTCGTTCTTAGTTAGGTATTTTGTGTTGAGGGCTATGGGGCTGATCTTTGACAGAATCTTTTTGTCTGAAATTAAATGTTCATAGATTTCATCATCGAGTTTGGTACGGGATGACGTCTGGATTCCGATGTCAAATTCAACAAAACCTGTTTTATCTGGTATTTGCACCACACGATAGGCATTTCTTACACTGCCCGGAAGTTTTTGACGGGTATCATTCAATGAATTTTCAACCTGACGCATTTGGGTAAGTGATAATTTAATGGTATTGTCGTGTGAAATATTCTCCCATGCCAGGTACTCTTTGATCAGGTTTTCAAGTTTGTATTTCTCAGTTGAAATGGGAGTTAAGAAGAAAACTGTATTTCGATTGACACGAGGTGTTGATCCTTTCTTCTCAAGGTATTCCTTGAGTTGTGCATTCTTTTTATCGTGGAAAATGACCAGTTTGAAACCTTCTCCATCAGGGATGTCACCGGTGCTGTTGAATGAAAAATAGGTTTTCAGTTTGGTATTTGCTAAGTTGGACCGGAACAGGTTTTCTAAATTTTCACTTACCTTACCCTCCTTGATATTTTCCATTTTGGTAATCAGGATCATGTTGAGGTTGGGTTCGTTGGTATAATAATATTTACCCGCCTCATACCTCATGTAAAATAGTTTCTTGTTGAGGGAATCAAGGATATCGGTAATGGTGCTGGCCGTATGATCGTAAACAGTTGCTATTCGCTTGGCTTCCTGGGTGGTTATGCCTCGTTCTATACCTCCTGAAAAGGAATACATGAATATTGCAGTTGCTGTTCTCGTTCCCAATTGCAACCCTTTATAAGAATCACCAGAACCATGATTTACTTTGCTTGCGCCAGAATTGACTCCAGAAATGTCCTGATCGATGATGGTGTTGTATTCGTCGCCAATGTGTTTGGTTAAATCGTTACGGATAGCAGGTACACTTAAATCGAAATCAGCTAAGGAGATGTAAGGAATATTTTTGTCTTTCACGGCACTAACAACCAAAGCCAATAACCGTAATACTCCCCGTGTACGTTGGAAATTCGGGAAGCTACCCCAGCGATGGTAGAGTGCATCAATTACCTCGGGCATAAAAGGATAGGAATCTTCAAAGGATTTTTTATACTCGGAAGATTCAACGTCTGTTGGGAGAATTGAATTTTTTACCGCATAGTCGACAAACATCCTCACCACTTTTTTGGCTTCCTTTTCATCAATGTTTGAGAACAGCCTTCTGCGAATGATCATGGCGACCTCTTCATCTTTGATGGGAACCCGGGCAATGTCGCGGCGACCTGTTACATCCTGCAATTGCTGGATGATCTCCATCCCTCTTTGTGTTTTGTCGTTGGGATTGCTTGGAGTGGTTGTGAATACAAAGCTGCAATTTCCAATTGAACTGACTTCATCCGCAAGTGATTTGATAAAATCGATTACAACGGTCGTAAAATTATAATCGAGTTCACGGGAGATCAATTCACACTTATTGAGATAAGGGATCATTTCGTCCATTAAAATCATCACCGGCCCATGAGCATCCAATAAATTTCTGATCTGCTCGCCACCCGGCGGAACATAGCCTTTAAACTTATCGAGCTTGCCGGTTGCCTGCTGTTCGATCATTCCCCAGGGCGTTTCAAAATCGTTTAAGGTAGAGCCGGTATTCAGTTTTTCACCAACGATAACAACTGGTTTAGCCTTCCATTCTTTGGCTTTGTGATAGAGGGCAATGAGTGTATGGGTCTTTCCACCTCCAAATGGTGTTTTTAAATGAAGGACGGGGTCACCTCCTTTGCTTTTTAGTCTTTTTTCGACAATATCAAGGAGTTTGTTGAGTTCATCGGTGAAATAGGTTTTGGTAAAAAACTCGTCCTTGTCGCTGTAATCTTTAGGGGCTCTACCTTTAAGAACTTCCCATAAATCGGCAGCATAAATGTCGAGGGTAAATCTGCCTTCCTGAATGTCACGATGAGGTGTTGCTATGGTGTGGAATGCTTTCATATAATCTTGTATCTTTTATTTAAATGGGGTAATTACACACCCCTGACGCTTCGCGTCTTTCCCCTCTCAAGAGGGGATTAAAAACCTAAATCCAATTGTTTCGTTATGTTGACTTTTGTATTTGCTACTTCTGTTTTAATTCTTTCCTTGGCTCCAAGGAAACTGTCGATCAATCTTTTTTCTTTGCTATCGGGAGTTAGTTTGGCCAGGGATTCGGATACTGCCTGGGCTACCCTATAAAATGCTTCTGTTTTGCCATATCCTGTGTTGGCGAGTAGCTGATTTACCTGCGGACGCTTATCTTTTTCCCAAAGCAATAAAGTCATGTGAAGCACATCGATCAGTTCTGTTGTTTTTTCGAGTGAATCCAATTTCCTCATTGTCGGACCCAATACCCTGACAAATTCCTTTTCCTTTTTTATAAAACCAGTATGGGTAAAGTGGTAATCCAAATCAATACCCACACTGCGTGCAATTTTGTTAGCTTCATCATATATGGCTTTTGCTTCACCAAAACTAAATCTCCATAATACATAAAAGCGAGTAAGGTCATTGATCTCACCCGAAAAACCATTGTGCAAAATCTGACGGGCTGTATAATCCATCACAATTTCACGGACATCATCCAGCATTTTATCTGCTCGAATGATTGTTCCATCATAATCCATAACTTTTTCATACTTCCCAAATACTTCAATCGCAAAACCAATTCCTGCAATAAAAAAATCTGCGCCAATTATGCCTTCATTCCAAATATAATCTAATTTTTTATTAAGATAACTTTTTAATTCTTGTTTAACATCTTCATAAAAAGTTGTTTTAGATTTTTCAATTTTTCTAGTAATAATGTAAATAGAGGAAGATAAAGTAGCGGAATCATTTGCTCGCAAACGAGTTTGTAATTCTGTATTTAAAGGCCAACTTGCGCTAATTACCAAACCACAATCCAACAAAGCATTAACAACAGACTCCCATCCATCTGTAGATTTATGTGCGTAAACAATTACAGCGATACCATTGGGTTTAAGTGTACGATAAATTTCTTGAAATGCAATTTTTAAAGACTCTTCAAATATTTTTTTTGTTTTTAAAGTAGGTATTGAAGTAATTGCATCCCTTTTAGGCAGACCCCTAAGCAAAGGTTCATCTGCAATTATTTCTTGGATTTTTGGCGATAAAGGTGTGGTGAATAGCTCAGGAAAGAGATTATTTGTACTTCTTTTTAACCAGACATAGAAATAATCGGATAAATTTGAGTATGGTATATTGTCATAATATGGTGGATCGGTAATAATTATGTCAAAAAAATTGTTTGGGTGATTCAAGCTAGTGGCAGAAGAAACAGAACAAATAGGAACATTTTCTTTACTAATATGTGATGTTGATTTAGAACAAGCATCTATTGCCAATAATACCCACTGCATTGCAGAAAGCCAATCACCATTCATTCCACTAAAAGGATTTAGCTCAACATAGTCCCATGACATTGAAAATGCTTGTCGTCCAAAAACATGCTCAATTTTTTCACCTATTTTATGATAATTTACAAGATTTGAGTTTTTGTCAACCAACCTATCCATCATTAAAGAAAGATAACTGATTATAGCTTTAGCATAATCTGGTTTATGACCATCAAGAATAATTTGATCATAGATATTTATTATCTTTTCGAGAAATGTAATATTTGCAAGTTTTTGTCGCTCATTAAAAAGATCACCAAATTTTGTCATACCATACAGAACTACTGGTGTGAAATTATATAAAGGTGCACCATGAACATATGCTTTACTTGTGGGTGTTTGAATTATTTCATCTGGAACAGGGTCAAAACCTAAATTATCATATAAATTTTGTCTTTTAGAAATCAAATATTTAGTACTATCATCAAACCTTTCGATATCTTCTTTATTAGGAATACGATAATATTTACCAGATGTATTATCATTCTGTTCAATTACTGCGACCATTCTTTCTCCAGCTAATCCTTTTCTGAAAATTTCTTTTAATCGGACCGCATCTAAAACACTTCTACAATCAGGATTTGGACATGTTGTAATCGCTTGCGAAATCGTACCCTTTTCAGGATCAAAATCTTTCGGAATCGGCTCATGACCTTCTCCGACAATTTTAAATTGAATAGTATTATTATGCAAATATGGGAATAAGGAAATTTTTTTAAGTGGTTTTTTTGATAGCCACCAATTTGGAGTTAAAGGTATTTCAATACCGCAATCATGATTGGCGCATTTGATAGTTCGCATCCAATAAAAACCAATAGGTTTTATATTATTATTTTTGTGATAAAGAAAATATTTTCCGATGTCCGATTTAGCAAGCTCCAATACTTTTAATGCATAATGTTTGACATCTGCAAGTAAGGGATTAACCTTTGTTATGGTTTTAAAATTATTTAATTCTATTTCTCTTTCAATTAGTTTTCCATATAAAGTGGGATATTCTAAAATACACTTTTGAATGAATATTGCAACTGGATTATAATCAGATGTAAAAGATTTTAAGCCAATAGCAGCACTTTCAAGTGGTATGGAACCTCCGCCAGAGAATGGATCAAGAAATTTTAATCCAATTTTATTTTGTTTTTGAAGTATTTCCTCAACTTGTAAGATCAAATCTTTATCATTTAAATTTTCCCACTTTGATGCAGCAATTATGAGATCACGATACTTAACATATTCACCATTATTCTTTGGAGCATCAAGTAAAGATGCAAGCACAATGGCTCTGGAAACGGTTAATGGTTTACGTGACCACCATAAATGAATAGTTGAAATATGACCATGCCGAATGCTTTTTTCTTTAGCACCCCCAGCACTAATTTCTTTCACAGGGAAAAATTCTTCAATGAATCGTTTTGTGTATTCCATAAACCCCCCTCAGTCCCCCCTAAAAAGGGGAAGATGCACTCAAATAATTAAACTTTTGTTCCTTTGTCTGTTATTTCTTTTTTGTCGATCATGAAGCGAACGACTTCTTTTTTTTCTGTTGCTTCGAGGCTTTCTGCGGGATTGTTGATGATGGTGAGGTATGGATTACTATTGGCATTATAAACAACATACAAGTAATATTCATCACCATAACGGCGTGCCTTGAACATTTCGTTGGTGGTGAGAATGATGCTTCCTTCAACGGCACGTGCTTTTACTTCAATCCGTCTTTTTTTGCCTTCTCCATCCTCGGATAAAACATCGTAACCCACATTTTTAGCCGATACATCCAACGGGTTCCTGCCTTTTTCCAGTTCGTAATCCATGGCCAATTTCATTCCAATTAGTTCTACCTCTTTATCGGATTTCATTGCAACATCACCGGTTGGCGGTGGAATCACCCTTATAGCCCCTATAAACCTCGGATATTCTATTGATAAATTGCGTTCTTTTTCAATGTTTAAAATCAGGTCGGTTTTTGCTCTTTCATACACCTGCTGCTGGTCCTTTTTATTCCTCATCACCAGGTCGACATTATCACCTGCATTTTTACGATCCTCCAATGAAATTAGATCATTGTCGATATTGAGAATCAAATCGTCCAGGGACCTGATGCCATAGCGCTGCTTGATCTCTGCCTGGCGATTTCTTTCTTCGAGTAATTCGTTCTTGTAATTTTCGAGGTTGTTCAGGATCAATGGGATGGCTTTGGATTTTAGAGGCTCGATGTCTTCGTTATCCAGCGAACCTTTTTTACTGAATGATAAATCCCATATCAAAGAGGGATTGAACTCGGTGAATGTTCCGGATGCTTCATCCGCATAATAAGAAAACAATCGTTTGCCTGTAACATCGCCTTTGCCATCTTTGATCGCCCCTTCATAGTAGAGGATCGTACCATTGAGGTTGTTTTCAGGATCAACGAATACTGCCCCTTTTTTAATCTCGCCCAGCAGTTTGTTTTCAATCCACTGCATCAGGGATTCAAACAAAGGATGGCCAAAGGATAAAAATTCGGCGTCCTGTTCCTTAAAGGCAGCATCTTTATCGAAAGTTACCTTTCGATAGTGCTGCAGCAATGAACCAAATTTCTTTTTAAAGTCAGATGACTGGGCAATTGATTTTAATTCAAAAGGTATTTTGTCGATGTTGTAAAAATGATCTTTACGTGTGCTAAAGGAACCTCCCAGTTTCTCAAAAGCACGGATGAAAAAAGATTCGGTATATTCAGGGATCAGCCGATATTCACGGGCCTTTTCGTTGAGTTCATTGATCCTGGTATAATCGATATAACGGGTGGCCAGGGTATCGCCCAGATTGTCTTTAATTTGCTGAATATACTTTTCATCAACTTTAATATCTATTTCTTCGAGAATGTCATGGATGTCCCTTGCATCGAGTGAAGCTTCAACCAAAAGCTGCGAAAGATTTTTACCATAAAGGATTTCACTGATCACATCGAAAACTTTATCACCCAGTGCATTTCTGATTTCATCCAGTTTCTCCATTAACCTATGCAAGACGGATCCTTCGCGGGTATCTTCGGCAACGAGGTTGAAAATGAACACTTCCCTTGTCTGACCATACCGATGGATGCGCCCCATGCGTTGTTCAAGGCGGTTTGGATTCCAGGGAAGGTCGTAGTTGATCATCAGGTTGCAGAACTGTAGATTGATACCTTCTCCGGCAGCCTCGGTGGCAATGAGCACCCTTGCTTTGTCGTTTTTGAATTTTTTCTCGGCCTCAATCCTTTCTTCAAGCCTCATTCCCCCATGGATTGTTAGTGTTGAATAACCCCAAAACTTAATTCTTTTTTCAAGGTAGTCGAGTGTGTCTTTTGCTTCGGTGAAGATGATAATCTGAGCGTCTTCATGCGTTTTATCCAGTTTCTCCAGGGTGGCTTTTAATTCCTTTAATTTGATCTCTTCTTCGTTATCAATGATTTTCTTAGCATCGATGATCAACTCCTTCAGGGTGTCAATTTCCTTTTCGAGTTCCTGGCGATTTTCGGAAGCACTGAGGGCAATCAGTTTTTCTTCCTCTTCCCAGCGATCTTCTTCGTCGAGGTCATCTATTTCGTCGAAATCAAAATCCCTTACCCGTTGGCTGGTATAGGTGTCGATGGAATTGAGGAGGTCTTCCAGTTTTTTCTTTCTTCGTTCCAATGACCGCCACAATGCATATATACTGGAGGCAAACCTTCGCTGAAGGATCACCAGGGCAAAAGCAACATTTCTTTTTTTATCACGTTGCAGTGCTTTGTTAAATTGAGTAGTTACATACTCTGACAGCTTATTATAGAGCAATGCCTCATTGTGCGAATTTCTCCCAAGGTTAAAGGAAAGCGTTGTTACAGTGCGAGGGAGGAAAATGGGTTTTCCATCAAAATCCTTCAGGTCCTCTTTAATCCTTCTGACAAAAAGGGGGTTTTCATTATTCCTGATTGAATCTTCGAGTAATTGATTGGTAGCAAAAAAACCTTTTTCCAATAAATCGAGGAATAGCCTAAAGTTTTCTGGATCACCCTTGTGGGGGGTAGCTGTCAGGAAAAGCAAATGCTCGGTAATATCCGAAAGCGTTTCTCCTAACCTGTACCGTTTGCTTTTCTGGATTTTGTTGCCGTATTGATAGGCGCTCAATTTATGTGCCTCGTCAACAATAATCAAGTCAAAACGGGAGGCATTCAATGTTTGGATAATTTCATCCTGCTTGGCGAAGTCAATAGATGTTATTATCTGGTTTTCACGTTGCCAGGTATTTTCACCGTAAAAAGCATCCATCATACCCCGGTCGTTGATGATGAAGGTTTCCTCGAAACGTTCTTTCAATTCACGGCGCCATTGATCTTTTAAATGACCAGGAGTCACAATCAGAATACGGTTTACCAGGTTGCGTAACTTGAGCTCCTTGATGATCAGGCCAGCCATGATGGTTTTTCCTGCGCCGGGATCATCCGCAATTAAAAAACGAATGCGAGGCTTTTTGAGGACAATGCCATAAACTGCATCAATCTGGTGGGGCAACGGATCAACCTTTGAAGTGTTGATGGCCAGCAGGGGATCATATTCAGCGATGAACCGATATCTGGTACATTCAAGGGCCAGAAATACATCCAGGGGATCAGCGGAGAAGTCTAACTCAACCTTTGATACCTGAATTTGCTTGTATTCATCGAAGTTGAATATCTGATCGATTTTGGAGTACGGTGGATTTATAAAAGTACCCAGGATACGGATGTATCCACCGCCCAGGTCTTCGATTAGATCGACCTTAAGGGGCGTGTTCCATTTGGGTCCGGAAACCACATCACCTTTCGAAATCTGCATCGGTTACAATGTTACATAGCAAAGAGAGGCAAATTTAAGCAATGAAAAGCAAGGAGGAGGGTAAGGTGGGTTATTTTTTTGAAAATTTTTGGGGGAAGTTACGAACATTTACCCCTCTGCCCTACGGGCATCTCCCCTGAAGGGGCGAGATTTACTCAAAAGCACGAGTGACGCTAACGCTCAATTCCTTGCTGGAACACTCGTGCCAGTAGGAAATATACAATAGATGGCAAAATCAAATCAATTAATTAATCTTTAAGGCATCTGACATGATAACCATTCTTCTTATTGTTATTGTTCCAGTATACAGTACCAAGGTCAAACTTTAGGTTGATATTTTCGGCATTAGTTGAGGAGGACTCTGTCGACCACCAGATTCCATAAGTAGTCATGCTATTAAAGTAACCAGTGTTAAATCGGTATCCACCAGGAAGGCCCGAAAATCCATAATCATCAGTACCATAGTGAATATTATGTTGTTGCCACCTAGGATGCTCTGATGTATTACATCCTCCTCCAAGAGGAGAATTGATCTGTCTACATGATTTTAATTCATTACCATGAGGATCACCTGTTCCACCGATATAATCGGTCAATACCATCCATTCGTCATGGGTTGGTACATGCCATCCATTGGGACAAAGGCCATTGGCATCAACCGTTGTATACCAATTGTATAGAGCACCGTATTTATCTTTCCATGATATATCATTATCATACCATACATAAGCACCATTAGTTAAACTTGACCATGCACTGTTAACGGTAACATTTGGTATGGATACGCCATTGTTATATGTTGTGGTTTTTAGGTTTTCTTTCATCCAGCATTGGTCTCCTATTAGTACCGTATTGTAAACATTTCCATCAACGTCTGTAATAGTTGGTGTCCCGGGGCATGGTTCTCCAGCACCAGTGTTGCCAACATATATATAATTTGTTTTAGTTTCATTATCACTTCCAAAATCATTCGCTACAGTTAATGAAACTGTATAAGTATCATTAGTTTCAAATATATGCAAAGGATTTTGCTCAGTACTTGTTCCTCCATCACCAAAATCCCATTCCCAGCTTGTTGGGTTATTTGTTGACAGGTCAGTGAAATTAACAGTTAATGGCACGGGTCCAGCCGTTGGCTCCCCTATGAAATCTGCTACTGGAACATTATTTCCTTGGGTTACTTCAATAATTTTCGTTGTACTGTTGGTATTTTCATCCGTATCTTTAACTTCCATTCTAATTGTATAAGTGTCTGGATTTAAAAACTGATGGCTAATTGTTTTGTCATTACTAAATCCTGTATCCCAGGTGCCATCGTCCTCCCAGTCCCATCTGACCTGTAAAAGCTGAACGGGATCCTGATAATCCGTACAACCACTTGCATCAAATTCAAAAATAGTTGAGGTATTACCGGATGTAGGATCAACTGTGAATGTCCCTGTAGGATTCCATGGTTGCACGTTTACATTGTCTAATCCTTCATTGTATATTTCCTGGGCATCTTTTACCCCAATTTTTATCCAAAATAGCCCAGTTTGCCCAAAATCATGTGTGATGGTTTTTTTTGCTATACCAAACCCTGGTTGAGCAATCCATTCATCAGCTAATAAAAAATCGGTATCCCAATTGCCGTCATTTTCAAAATCAAACCTAAATTCCATAATATCCCACGGTCCTTCAATATCACTTGCCACAAATGTCATTGTTAACTCACTGTTGGGTGCAATTACATCTTCTAGAAAAATATCAAAAGGTGGTGTATTATTCAAATAAACAGCACAAATATTGCTTGTCTCATCCATATTTTCATCTGTGTCTTTCACTTCCAATTTGACATTATAAGAACCTGGTTCCTGAAATTGATTGGAGGTTATCTTGTCGGTACTATATTGTGTATCCCAAATCCCGTCACCCTCAAAATCCCATCTTACCTGGAGAGCCGAAGTAGGGTCCTGTTCATCACTACACCCAGATGCATCAAAAGTAAAAACAGTTGTCAGATTACCTCCGGTTGGTGATATAGTAAAGGATGCAACAGGTTGTTGATTGGTTGATTCCAGGTTATCTACAACACAATTATTGTTCACATCAGGATTGGTACTACTCATTTCGCCGGGGCTCATTGCATAATCAAAGCTATTGAACTCATAAACATCTGTATATTTAACTATCAAAGGATCGATCCCCCAATGAGATAATGCCCATTTTGCAACTATGTAATATTCTTCATTGGATTCCAATTGTGTATTAAAATTTGCTATGGTGGCTTCCCCACTAAAATATACCTCCCTTAAAGTATTATTAAGCTCTTCATGAGATAACATCAATCCCTGGGTATTAATTGAATTATTATACACCTCTGCACCATAGAATCCGGACTGACCAATTCTTTTGATAAATATGGTTTTTTCTTCGATGGTTGGATCAAACCAGAAATCGACCTTTTTTTTAAGTTTAATATTAAAGACGGAAAATACATTGGGGTCAGTCAATCCTTCCCATTCATCAACAACTTCCATGGCATTCAACATACCCTGAAGATAAATAATCGGTTTTACCGGAATTCCATCAAAACCATAATCTATTCCGTTCCAGGCATTAACAGACATTGCAACTTTGGGTTTGTTGTTGATATAAAACATTTCAGTATTCATGGTCACCCCTTCGTCAGTAATGCAGAAAGAAGAAAAATGTATCGTTGATAATCTGGCTATCATGGCATTTGAGTCGATAACTGTTGGAATTTGACTTATAACTCCATTTTCTAAATCCAAATAAAATCCTTTGATCTTCTTTTTATTTTCATTGCTATTAAATGGTATGCTCAGTTCAACGGGTTTACTAAATTCCAATCCTTCCGGCTCTAATTGTACCACCAGTGCAGATGAATCAGCCGGATAAAATAGGGTATCATTGGCCTTTTGGATAGAAATAACCTGATTGTTTGCAAGGGCACCTACGGGAATGTATAATTCAATGCCGTTAAGGGCGGATGAAGGGTCTGTTACTTTTATGGTTCCGCCAATATTTCCTATTTCACCTTCTCCATTGGTATAAACCGGAGGTGTAGGATCGGATTGTTGTTCCTCGTCTTTTTTACATCCATACTGAAAAATAAAAAGACTGCCGAGAGTGAAAACGGCAATGAGATAAATGGTACGTTTTAGTTTCATGATAACCTTGTTTTAGCTTTGGAATGGTAAAAATAAAAAATATATAGAAACAATAATAATTTGAGAGGTATATTGTATGAAGGGGGCTGATTTGGTGATGAAATTGTGGATTTTGGGGTTGGGAAGGGAAATAGGGAGAATTAATAAAAACCCCCCTTAGTCCCCCCTGAAGGGGGGAGATTCAATGTTCAATAGAAGGAATCAGAAAGGTAGGGTGTCATCGTCTTCGGGTTTGGTTTTTGTATCTTTTTCAACATCATAGTAAGATATTTCTTTCACTGCATAGACATATCTACCATTTCTTTTAAATCTCAAAAAATTATGCTTTTTTAATGCTTTACCCATGACAATAGCTGCACCGGTATGAACAGATATTTTTGCTGATTCGGTCAACTTATTCAATATATCTGTCGCTGACAGGAAGTGAGTTGCTTCCGTTGCTGTAGCAGGTTCGAAGTGGGTTAACAGCAATTCTTCCTCAGAGGTTTTAATCTGGTATTGCTCATTGTGGCCAGTGATCTCATCAATCTCAGATTTATCAAAATAGAACTTGGAACCTGAATTATACAAGGAATATGCCTGGGCATACACTTTGTCAAGTTCAATTGTGTGGAGGTAATTGATGGAAGTGGTTTCAAAACAAAGAAATCGCCGTGAACCAGTCAGGTCATTCAAAAATTGAGGGGTGTTAACAGAACCCATAAAACTTGCACGACGGGTATAATTTTCATTGTTATACCCATAGGGACGACGCAACCGGATCTTTGATTTTGTAATGGTCTCCTTAAAAGTGCCTATTTCAGTTCGGTTCATGTTTTCAAGTTCATCCATGTTGATGAGAAAACATTCGGATAATTGAATGAGGGTGTCTTTATTTCCCGGATTGATTGTACCACTGAAAATGTATTTGTCGAGACAATCAGGAATGAGGTTTTGCATCCAGGTTGTTTTTCCAATGCCCTGCGGACCTGAAAAGATGATGACTGTGTGATTGATGGTATTTTCGTCCAGTACTGATGCAACTGCGGCAATGAGCCATTTTTTAAAAGCACGGTACCAAAGATCATTGTTGGTCGTATTCACAGTAAAGGCCAGCTGATGGATATGGTCGGTTTTATTGTCCCACTTCGGTAAGGATTCAAAATAATCAATGAATGGATCATATTTGGGTGAAAAGTCAGAATAGAGGGTGTTACGCAATGAACCGAGGGAGCACCCGATTTTTTGCTTGAGCATTTGCCGGTGGATAGATCGTTCATCGTAGTCGGTCATGATACGAAACTCTTTATTATTTAATGGCCTAAATTCAACCCTGTCGAGGACAACATTTAAACGAAACTCATACCGTTTGTTCAGGAATCTTTCGATCTTATCGATAGTAGGAGTTGTATCTTTCTTTTCATTTGTTGAGATATTGTGTTCGGTGGCATTGTTGGAATAAACACTTTTCACGGTAGCCTGGATTTCCGGTTCATTGAAATTAAAATTTTCAAGGACCTTGCTCAGGGTATTTTCTTCCGGGATACCTACCCGGTTACAATTACAGACTAACTGGTGGACATATGTATTCCGAGAACCCTCTTCAAAATTCAATTTTTTGTTTGTGAAATCAACACAATTTTGGAATGTCTGATCAATATCACTGATCACTGCACCATTCATTGGAATAAAAACATCTGCCTCTTCATTTAAATAAAGATCCGGGTCCCATGAAAAGAAACACATTCTTGAGACATCCTTACCGCTGGGGTCAATTTCAAAATTGATCAACTTTGTGTAGTAATTTTTTGCCTGGTTAAAAACAAGTTTGTGGTCTTTATCAGAAACATTGGTCTTCACCAGTATCTTTAGGCCTAAACCACTTGGACTCTTGAATGCTGCATATGTTAATGGGTTTGCGATGACCTTGTTAAGTATATCAGGGAGTTTATCCTCGGGAACTTTGTCAATATCAAGGATCAGAAATTGACTGTACTCTTTCAGATTATCGTTTTTACGACGATCATTGAAAGTCCCACTGGGGGTGAAACCTGGCAGGGATCGCTTTTTATTGTCGTAATCTTTTTGATTTCCCGATTTAAGCAATTTACGAAGTTCGAGGACTCTGGTACGGTACTCACCTTGTTTTATCTGTTGAAGGATTGCGATAATCTCTTTTTCACCGGCTATTTTGTAAAAATTGTTTAAGACTGATACTTTCATCGTTAATTTAATTTTCCTCAAGTGACCAAAATTTGTTACCCTTCCCGTCCTTCTTCAGGTATTTTGCCTCGAAAAGGTGATCGAATACCTGCTGAATCAGGTTTCTGTTTGTGTAGTCAGTGAACCAACTGGTAAATGTTTCCAGTTCGGTTGTGTAGGCGTCCATCAGGATTTCCGGAGGGATGCCGTTCAGGTTGTATTGTTTTAGCAGAAAGAACATGGCATTTCTATTTTAGGGTTGGCTTCATATTTTTTTCCAGGTATTTTTCGATGTCGCTAGCCCGATAATAGATTTTGGATTTGTGTTGGGCAAACGGCAGTATTCCAGTGTCCCGGTAGTTTTGAAGAGTGCGTTTGCTTACATTTAATAAATGGGCAACCTCGTCATTGGTAAGCCATTTTTCGCTGAGCTTGTGGTTGTTTCCTTTGTGAAGACTGTCGATCTTGCTGTTCAGGGAGTCGATCTTGTTGATGATTTCCTGAAATGCCTGGGATTCAATTGTTAAGACATTCATTGCTTTAAATATTTAGTTCAACATCATTTATTTACAAAAAGATGAGGCAAAATAAATTCAACGAATGAATCTTTGTGTTACAGTTGAATTCAAGTTGAATGAAAAAAAGTGTAATGGGTTGTAAATGAGGGGTGGTTATTCGTCTTTGTCGGTTGAGTATTTTACGAAAGTATCATAAAGTTTTTTCAGGAAGGGGGCAACTTCTTTTTTTCTTGCTGTGGCTCTTGAGAGTTTGCTCTCAGCGTCTTTAATTTTTTTACCTAAAAACTTTTCAAATATGGCAATCGCATCCTTACGAGTCAGGTCTCCCTTTTTATTATTGATGGATCTGGATTCATGGAGGGCTGTAACCAGTTCAAGAACTTCTGTGTCAGTCATATTTGTGTTAAGATAATCTTCAAGGGGAGGGGAGTCGGATTTGGCAGGTGAAAGATAATGCTTGAAGTCCATTTCAATAGATTTCTTTAAATCTAAGAGCCTAACCCTAATAAATTCGTGGGTTAATCTCTCATCAAGCTCATCGCCACCAAAACTTTTTAACCTTATCTTGTTCTTTTCAATTAAACCAGTTAAAAAGCTGTATACATTAGTGATGTAGTGCTTCGACCTTTTATGATTTCCGTGCCTTAAAACTTCTTCCTTTAATGCTATTGATATGCGATTAATTTCAATTTTTGCAAGTTCATCGTAATACTGGGGAAGGGAAATGGGGATTTTTATTCCAGCTCCCGCATTACGGATATACTCACCATCTTTAGGGCTCCAAAACTCGTTATGATAGTCATCTGAAATTTCCTTTCGGTTGTCCCAGGATATCATTTTTTCCAGATATTCCAGTTCATTTGCCATATATGCAAGAAATCACATTGCAAAAATATAGCAAATAAAAAGTTGGATTCACTGGATTTCAGTCGATTTCTTAACACTTTTCCAACACTTTAGATTTTTATGCACCAAATGTTGTTAATCATTGAAGACATCATCCATTGCTTTTTCAAGTTCTGAGTTGATGATTTTTGCATAAATCTGGGTCTCGGTAATATCGGCATGGCCAAGCAGTTTTGAAACGTATTCAATTCTCATTCCGCGTCGAAGTGCCCGTGTAGCCCATGTGTGACGAGAAGTATGGAAAGATATAGATTTATCTATATTTAATTTATTTGCTATTGCTTTGAGACTATTATTACACAAAGCTGTAGCTCTACTAATGCCATTGTGTAAATCCCTGGGATCGGAATAATCAAAATCATTTTTTAAACCAGGAAATATATAATCGGCTTCCTTTTTCTTGAATTGATTGTAATATTTCAATATTTCAAGGGATTTGGCCGGGAGCTTGATAATAATGGGCTGGCGGGTTTTTTGGATTTTGAAAATTAAACGTTCACCATCAAAGTTTGACCACTGTAATTTTAACAGATCGGAAATTCTGATGCCACCTGCATAGGCACTGAATACATACATATTCCTGTGGTGAAATTTGAGCGTGCCTTCGGTGAGTTCCATATCTTCGATTTGTTTTAATTCTTCTTCGGTCAGGTAGCTTCTTTGTGTTGGCTGTTGCCGGACCTTATACCTTAAAAAAGGATTTTTCTGCATATCCATTAAATCTTCCCTGATGGCTTCATTCAATATCTGGTTTAGCTTTTTGAAATTATTGTGAATGGTGTTGCTGCTATTGTCCAACGTCGTACGGAGGTAGTTTTCATAATTCTTCAGGAAGGAAACGGTGATCTCATCCATGAATAAGGGTTTACCATTGCGATATTCTTTTAGCTTATCAACGATGGCTTTAACTGAACGATATGTTCCTACGGCTGCCCTGGCTTCGTATTTTTCCAAATACTGATCAGCATAGTTGAAAAAATCAACTGCGGAAATGCCCATGACTTTTTCTTTGATTCTGTTGGAAGAGACAGATTTGGATTTGGTTTCAAGTTCCAGGGCGACACCTTCAGCATCTGCCATTTTTTTAGCTATGTATGCATTAAGCCTGGCGGAGTTTGGATGGGCCTTTCTGACTTTACTGGTTTTGTCGTTCCAATGTTCTTTTTTTATATATTTGCCAGTGGATATAAATTTGGTACGACGATCTTTGATAATACGGATATAAATTGGAAATTCATCCCGTTTATTTTTCTTGTTCTCTTTGAGTAAAACCTTTACTGTAGCCATATGCGTTAATTTTCATTAAATTTACGAATAATATTTGAAGGGTACAACAATTGGTACAACAAATGTTGCTTTTTTATTAATTTTTTTGCATTTGATTGCTTCAGTAAAATGTTTAAAAGTGTTGTAAATAGGGGGATGTAGAGCATATGAGTGAAAAGGGGTGAAGGTTTTAGAGTCCTCCCGGGATCACATAGACCCGCCCACAAGGCGGGTTTTTTTAAAGTTTTATAATTACCCGGGAATAATAAAAGTCAAATTATTTCTAGCATAATATCTAATTCTCGCGCCTAATCCGGAACCTGAGTTTCCTGACTGATGTTGATCCACCAGAAATCATTTTTATCTAAATTGTTGATCTGACCGTCTAGATTGAAATCACCCGGAAGATATCCAATTGTTCCGGTTTCAATATTCCAGATATCGATCTTGTCATTGAGGTTAATAATACCATCATTATTTGCATCGCCGGAGATCATTCCCCATGTCTCTAAACTCAATTGCTTGTGTCCGGATAAACCTCCGTAAACAGTAGTTTCATCGGTAGTGAAATCATAGGTGAGCAAACCATCTGTTAATTCCATATCGGATGATGACATGATGTCCAGATGATTGCGGTGGTAGATCACGACAAAGAGGTTTTGATCTATTTCAGCGGATATGGACACGGGGCTTATTCCATTGAGGTTAACGATTGTTCCGTCATTCTTTATGTATGCTGCTTTTCTTTTGATCATGGTTGATGGACCGGCCATTTCAGGTGTTGCTGCATCTCTCAATTCAATTAATACCCAATCAACAATATCTGTTCCAGGTACCGGCCCTGATTCGATCCCATTATAAAACCAGGGGGCATGATTGAAGGGTTGACTATCAGGAATTAATCCTAAAGCATTCATTTGTGTAGACATCAGGGTTCCTTGGAAAGGACCTTCGAGAAATACCTTTAATTCAAAACGTAAAGTTGTTTCTATCACGATGGTATTTGATGCTTCACTTTCGTTTCCATTGAAATCAAACGCAGTGACTTTGTAATAAAGCTGATCGGATGAGATATCGTTGTCATTGAGAAGAGTATCAGATGTTGTTTCAAAGGGTATTTCGGGGAAGTTTTCCGGGTCATTGCTCCTGTAAACGGCAAAATACTGGAAATCCTCTGCTTTATTTTCATCCCATTGCAATGAAATGTAATTCAGGTGAAAGGAGCCGTCAAGAACTGGTGCAAAGGGAGCAATATTATCAACCGAATATCCTGAGTCAGGTTGAGATTCGTAATATTTATATAAATCGTGAAATACAACTTTGAAGGATGAAAAGTAAGAATTGTCGGGTGCAATGGAGTCTTTTAAAGTTGGCGCATCATATGAATATTGCTCGTATACCAATGCAGGTACCTGATCAATAAAGGTCCAGATACTGCCATCTGTCAGCCAGAACCAATCATCTTTGGGGTTTTTTGCAACATTATCCAGCACTTCATTGATGTCAAAAGAACTAGATAATCCAATTTCTTTTCCAGTTAGATCTTCATCCTGACGCCATATTGAGTAAAAATTATCCTGACTATAAAACGCGTCATATCCGCACTTATCCCAAATGATTTGCACCCATCTTCCCTGGTCGTTTGGAATATCTATTATGCTATCGATCCTGGGTGGTCGTACATCCAGTTTGGGGGTCAGGAATCCGGAATATCCCTCATAATTATCATTTGATAATGATCCACTAAAAAACCAGTTAGGGGAAGTTGTTGATGAATACAATATTACACTCTGATGCCCACCTGCATAATTTGTTGCGTATTTATCCCATGTATAATCCTGGCAAAATAGCAGGGTGGAGCAAATCAGCAGCGGTATTATTATTATTTTCTTCATTGGTTTTATGATTAAGATTATGAACCTTTTTCTTCCAAATGAAATCTGGTTATTGACAATCCGGATCATCTTCATCTGTCAGGCCATCACAATCATCATCAATTCCATTGTCACAAATTTCAGTTTGGCCAGGAAATACAGATCCATTAAGTGGAGCACAGTCTGCTCCGTCCACTGAGCCATCATTATCGGTATCATTATCCGCTGGATCTGTTTCGGATGAATCAACAACACCATCCTGATCAATATCTTCACCACTCATACATATACCTCCCAGGGTTGCATTGCCATCGCAGAGTCCATCATTGTCTGTATCCGGATTATTCGGGTTTGTAGTTGTAGCACCAGCATCTCCATCTGCTATAAAAAAACTATTTGTTCCCCTAATAGGAATAGAAAACATAGATGTAAATCCACCGGAAATGAAGTTATATTTGCCTAATTCAGTACCATCTTGTAAGCCATCCCCATCTGAGTCAGAATTATAGGGATAAAGAGAGTAAAGAGCTTCATTTTCATCCCTGATACCGTCATCATCTGTATCTAAATCAATGGGATTGGTCTCACCAGGATCCAGAGCTCCATTACCATTTATATCTTCATCCATATCAAAGAATCCATCCTGATCTGAATCCATTAATCGGGGATCTGTTGTAGTTGAACTATCCTGGTCGCCAATAAACCCTGAAGAACCTGCGTATGGCACACCTCCAATACTCACCCCGGAAGAAATCCCACTAGTTCTTCCCAATTCCAGGCCATCCATTAATCCGTCACCGTCCGTATCAGCAACAAGCGCATTCGTTTCATTATTGGCATCCATTGATCCGCTTCCATTTATATCTTCTTCACCATCTGATAATCCGTCATCATCGGTATCAGCATCTAAAGGATCTGTTTCTCCAGCATCAATAATGCCGTCGGCATCTAAGTCTTCTCCACCAATGCAAATTCCGATAACATCCAGATTGCCATCGCACAAACCATCATTGTCTGAATCCGGGTCAATTGGGTCCGGATCAAGACTATTAATCAATCCGTCATTATCATCATCTAAAAATCCCTCGCAGTCAGGATCTGCTTCATCAATAAGAAAATCGCAATCATCATCGATCGTATTATCACAAATTTCTGTTGCACCAGGATTAACATTAGCATTTGCATCGTTACAGTCATCATTGGCATCATCCCATGAGTCGGAACTGCTTGAATTGCATGCATTAGTTACTATAGCGACTCCTCCATTAGCAACGTAAGTGCTTTCCTGACTTGTGCTGCTTCCATATGCGTCATTGTCATTATCGTGGAAACAGACAACTGTGCCACTGCAGTTTTCATCAAGGTCATTTCCAGGATCATCTATAGCTCCCGGATTTATTGCTGGGTTATTGTCGTTACAATCATCAGCTGAATTTGATTCTCCCTGCGCTACATCACAGCTTCCATCGCCAGCGATAACCATGGTTCCCTGGTCCGTCCCGTAACCATCCATGTCACTATCCAAAACACAGGCAATAGCATCCATGCCATTACAATCCTGATCGATGCCATCATCCGGTATTTCCAGAGCATCAGGGTGTACATCCGGATTGTTGTCATCGCAATCCGTTCCTCCACAAGCCTCATCCGGGTAGCCATCCCCATCATTGTCCCAGCATCCCATTCCACATCCGCAATCTGGGTCTTCAAAACCGGGAAAACAATCGGTCAGGCCATTGCAATTATCGTCAATACCATTATTACATATTTCGGTCATGCCTGGATTGATATCTGGATCGGTATCATCACAGTCATTTTCACATTCCATATAACCGTCTTCATCTTGATCAATTTCTCCAACGGCCCATGTTGATGGATTACAGTCATTATCAAAACCATCACAAATTTCCGCATTGCCAGGGTAATTATTAGGATCTTCATCATCACAGTCGGAACCTGCGTTATTACTGTAACCGCCGATAGGTGGTAAACCCCCGTTACAAGAACTACTTGTTGGTACTTCGCAAGATGCTACTCCCACAGAGCTGAAAATTCCATCACCATCACAATCTGGGTACCACATTTGCCCGGGAAATTCATTGGGATCATCATCATCACAGTCGGTGCCTGGCGCATTGCTGTAGCCACCTATGGGAGGCAAGCCTCCGCTACAAGGACTACTTGCTGGAATTTCGCAGGATACCATTCCCACTGAACTAAAATATCCATCACCGTCGCAATCAGGGTACCACATTTGACCGGGGAATTCATTGGGGTCATTATCATCACAATCATCCCCATTATCGACATAGCCAGGTGGAGCTACACAATCCTGAATTTGCTCATAAGGATCGCCATAGCCATCATTATCATTATCCAGATAAAAAGTTAAGCCCAGGGATTCACAGCCGTCTTCCATATTTCCGTTACAATCAAGATAGGGTGGTATGCATTCAAATTGACATCCTCCCGCTCCTGTGCATATTCCATTTGTATTGGGTGCTTCACAAACGGGACCCTCATCATATTCGCCATCACAATCATCGTCAATACCATTACAAATTTCTTCATTATCACCCGTATTATCTGAGCAAGTAAAAGTTCCATCAATGCAATTATCAAAGATTCCTTCCTCACACAGGTCCGCATCGGGTCCATCACATGGACTTCCATATAAAGGATCGCCTGTACCATCAGGTGTACTCGGATTACAATCATTATCCAGCCCGTCACATAATTCTTCATTATCACCTGTAAAATCGGAACAAACCATCACACCGGCCATGCATATGTTGGTGCCTTCTTCACACAGGTCACTATCGGGTCCATCACATGCCAAACCAAAATTGGGCTCTCCCGAACCATCAGGTGTAGCCGAATCGCAATCATTGTCAATTCCATCACAATACTCTGTATTGCCGGGATAAATGGTATTATCTCCATCATCACAATCTGCATCCAGGCCATCGGTGTCATAGGGATGATCGCTATCGCAGATATCGGCACCATCACCATCCAGATCCACGCATTCGCAAAGACCTCCTCCGTCCAACTGTTGCCAGTATGTTCCATCGCAGAAACAATACTCTTTTAAATTCCCATCATAGTAAAGGCTTCCTTCCAGATCAGGATCGCATAGTGCATCCATTCCAGCAGGTGTTAAGCGCATGATAGCATTTACCTCAAATTTTGTTTGCGGATTGGAAGTCCCAATTCCAATAGAATCAGCTAAGTTGATCACATAATTACCTACCATCTCCCAATCTTCATCACTGGATGCTGCCTTGAGTGCAAAAGGGACAGAAAGCAGCTTCTGCCGGGGCTCCATTTCACCAGCTGCCAGGGCAAATGTGATGTACAGTGGGGTATTGTCAAAAAGTCCTTCCTGAAAAGGATTTGCAGTACCAAGTTCAACAGAAAAGATTCCATTTTTAATTTCAACCGGTATGGGTCCTTCACTCCATAAGGGTGTTCCCCCAGTTGGTGTGTTATACATTCTGAATTCAATGTACTTTGTATCATCTACAGGCAATCCATCATTGTCTTTGAGGGATCCCTGGAAATGAAATGTAACTGGTACTTGTGCAAAAATCCCTTGAATCGACAGGGATAGGGCAAAAATCAAGGTGGTAATTGTTTTTTTCATGGCGGTTGTTTTTTATTTACCAAGATGTTTTTGTTCTGAGGAGAGGAGAAAAACGATTAATAATAATCTCCTAAGATACGAAAAAAAACACATAAATGTCAAGTAATAACCTTAATTGTTTGCAGGAGCTTGCATCAGATCAATGTGTTATGGTAGATAACTTTAAACTTATGGATCGTAAATAAAAAAGGTTCTTAGAATATATCGAAATCAATAATCGAAGGGGCTAACTTGTTTTTGTCAACAGACATCTTATTTTCAAGACCTGATCCTATGTTGTTAATAATATCCCAATGGCTTTTATTATTCTATTCTTATTAACTATAATATTTTCAACTAATAAACCCTCATCAATAAATTATAAAAAATTGATTTTGTTTGGGTTCCCTATATAAAATCTATCGTGGATCCTCCGTTGATGTGAAAATGTTAATTTTCAGCTCACAATCAAATTTGCCGAATTACTTAACTATAATTTGGAATATTTGGTTGCCAAAGTTCATTGAGAGGAATCACCAGGTCCCGCCCACAAGGCGATTTTTGTGATTAAGGATAAAGTTAATTTATTCAAGCACCACTTTCCGTGTTATAATTCTCTGATCGGTTGTCACTTTTATAAAATAAATTCCGCTGGGTTCACTGTTTAAGTTGACCGTTAAATCCTCTCCATCTTCAAAAATCATGGTTTTGACTAAATTGCCCCTTATATCCAGGATTTCGATCTTTAAAATGTTTTTACCGGTTATATGTATTTTCCCAATAGTAGGATTGGGATAAATTGAAAACAGCGTGTTGTTTATTTCATTAAAGTTTGTTGAGATCATATTGTTTTTGTGCCAGGAGACTTTTTTACCTGCGTCGGATGCGGAAAGTACATCAATATCTCCGTCATCATCCAAATCAGCAGCGTGCACGGAACGGGCTCCATAAGCAGTATCACAAATTACTTGCTGATTTCCGAAATTTCCTGCTCCGTCATTCAGATACAATGAGATTTTATTGTCATTATAGGAAGCGGATAGTACATCATTATCGCCATCATTATCAATATCGCAAGAATAAACGTCTGTCGCACCATCAGCCATCGTGCTTATGATTTGCTGTGTCCCAAAAATTCCGGCACCGTCATTTTGATACCATGATATTTTATCGTCCTTGGTCGAGGCCAACAATACATCATTGTCATTATCACCATCAATATCACATGAAAATACACTCACGGCGCCATCAGCAATGCTTGTTATAATTTGCTGGTTGCCGAAATTACCACTCCCATCGTTTTGAAACCAAACTACCTTATCCTCATCATAGGATGTTGCCATCACATCATTATCATTGTCACCGTCTAAATCGCATGCATAGACTGACTGTGTGTTCAGTACTGATACAGATATAATTTGTTGAATTCCAAAATTGCCATTACCATCATTTTGATACCATGCAATTTTATTATCAAATTTTGATGCAGAGAGCACATCATTGTCTCCATCATTGTCTATATCACAGGCGAAAACACCAAGCGGACCATCCGCCGTATCACATATTATTTGTTGCGTTCCAAAATCACCGCTCCCATCGTTTTGGAACCAAAAAATCTGATCATCTGAAAATGAAGCCGCCAATACATCGTTGTCTTCGTCATTATCAAAATCGCATGCATAAATAGAAGATATGCCAGATGAATAAGCAAGAATAACCTGTGGGTCCCCAAAATTTCCCATCCCATCGTTTTCAAACCAGGTAAGGGTGTTGTAATCTCCTCCACCGACAATGGCATCTTCATCTCCGTCGCCATCTATATCGGCAGAAAAAACTACCCTTTTGTAATAATCAGAATTTACAATTGTAAAAGTTTCGAAATATACCTGGCCAATGCTTATGGTTCCCAAAAGCATGAATGTCGAGATAATTAATAATTTGATATTCATATTTAAAATTTATTAATGAGTTCCTTCCTGTAGAAAATAATTCTCTATATCAGTCATACTCCTTATACTAACCTGTCAAAAAAATACGGTTTAACAACAAGTTTGAATACCGTTTATTAAATTCATTAAATCATCAGATGTTTTACATATTATCATGGCTTAAATGTTTAACATTTGTTTTCTACGAGATAGAATTGGTAAGGGTTATTATTTGATAGCTCAAATTTTAGAATGTCTTAAATTCTGTTCGGAATAATATAGCAGTTATTTCAAACTGTCAGATGAATCTGTTTTAAATAAATTGAACACTGAAATTATATCAAAATTGAATTTCAGATAACACAAAGTTAATTGAATGAGAGGCTTATAAATTTCTAATATCCAATATTCATCTTTTCAGACCCTGCAAAAATTCAGCGATGACGAACTTTTATATTAGGCAGAATGCTTTGCCGGCAAAGTCAAGCCTATACCCTGGAACAGATCGTTGAATCCGATGTGAATACCAGTTAATGTGCTGAATGAGAGCAAGGTTATTGGAGGTAGAAGACAGCATATAACAAAAACCCTGTATGTTTATATCCAATATTTCCTACAAGGTCTCCAAAAAGGGGCCTTTTGGTTTTACTCTGTTGAATATCAACGGCAAAGGTATTGAACCCGGTTCCCAATCCCAGATTGATAATGGGTCTGTATTCCAGTTTTATGGATAGGTCGGTCATCTTGCCCTGCAGATTGTTTAGTTGAATATAAAATAAATGAACGCTCTGGTGAAGCGAAAACTTTGGAGAGAGAATGAATCCTGACTCAAGTCCGAGGGCGGGCAGGGGTGCCGTAAAACTGGTCGACTCGGCGGCCTGATCATTCTTGCTGACCGAAAATTTGATGGGCATTACAAAAAAACCAAACGATGCATTGATATCCATCCGGTCGTCCATTAAAAAGCTGTAGCTATAATCCGCATTGATCACACTGAGGCCAAAGGAAGAGCCCAGTTCTGTTCCGGCCGAGAAAACCCGGTCATTAATTTCTATCTCGGCCTGCAATGTTTTGGTTGCTTTTCGGTTAAAATCGAAATAGCGAAAAGAGGCCGCATGTCTTCTGTTTTTTGAAAATCGGTATTTTGCATTGGCATTGAAGGTAAACGCTGTTGTCTCAAGACCTAATGCTTCTTCAAAATCAATATCCAGTCCGATGCCAAGATTATCAAGCCCCAATCGGAAGTTGCTATTGATGTTGGCAGCATACCCACCCAATTCGAGGGAAAGCCGGTCCCAGGATTGTTGACCCTGACCTGAGTTACTTCTTCTTTGAGCCGATCCGTCAATGGTCAACATGCAGATTATCAAAATTGAAAGTAGCCTGAAAACTGTTTTCTGTCCAATCATAAACTTAATGAATTTGTTTCGAAATAGATGTTTTGATTTCCTGGCTAAAGATAATAATAATAACTTCATTTGCTATTCTGATGCAAGCTGAACCAAATTTTACTTTGCGCCATTAAATGAAAATCTATAGCGGTTTTGATACAATAAACTTCCGATTATCGCATTTGTTTTCCCATTTTTGGAAGAATGGGCAATGGGGCTGTGATGACCAATCCGGGATAGAACGGTTTATATAATAAAAGCCAGAATGTTATGAATGGCTGATTGGCATTGAATGGGATCTCCCTGTTGATGATGAAAAGCAGCATTTCATGTCCGTCATCCACATCCGAACAGAGCATAAATTCAGTGCTAACAATTGAATTGATAACATACTATGGCACCATTTGTGAAAATGGTTGATTCACTGACCAACCAGGTAAACATTCAAATAAATCAGGTTTAAGATCAAATTAGTCAATAGAATGAAAAATATACTGATCACTTTATTTTTGAGTTTTGCAATTTTTATCGGCTTGAATCGCCCGTTGGCTCAAACCCTGGAAATCACAGGAGGTATTTTGAACATTGGCGTGATACTCACAGGGCAATCCTCACCTGATGGGGCACATTCCTTTGATATTACAGGTAACGGATTCAATCCCTTTGAGATTCTTTACGTGGACTCCCCCAATGGGTTGTTCACTGTCTCAATGAGTGGGACCAGCGGAAGTTATACCACCAGCGAGTTTTTTACTGCCGATGGTTCGGGTGTGGTCAGCCAAACGGTTTACGTAAAGTATTCTCCAGTCAACGCTGGAGCAGTCATGATCAACCTGTCCATTTATGAATTTCAGACCTTTACATTTCATGAGAAACCTGTCCAGGGAATAGGTAAAGCCCCTGAGATTTTGATCGAGGGACGCCAGGTCATTACCAGTGGCTGGCAGGAAATAATTGATGATGAATCGAATCCGACATTGCTGAAGGGAACAGATTTTGGTGAAACGGCCTATACCGTCGATACAACTTTCCGAACCTACCGTATTACCAATAACCTTCCGGTTGGTGGACTGAATGGAGACCTCTTGATATTTGAATATTCCCCTGCTCAGAAAGTGGAGATCGCAGGTTCCCATGCCGATCAGTTTTTTGTTCACCAGGAACCGGAATCATCTATTTCCACGGGATATGATACCACCCTGTTTGCCATTGGTTTTGCTCCGACTTCGTATGGTCTGAAAACAGCCATTGTAACCATTCAAAATAATGATCCTGATGAAAATCCATTCACCTTTACCATACAGGGAATGGGTGTGATTGAGCCAGCTGCCGTCCCAATTGCCAGGCAACCGACCCATGTCGACAATAATAACTTTTATGCCAACTGGAAACAAGGTATCGGAGGTTCAGCGCAGGGCTATATATTAGACGTAGGCCTGGATGCGCAGTTTACAGAGTTCCTGCCGGGTTACCATTCCTGGGATGTGGGTAGTTTGACCAGTAAAAATATTACCGGACTGGAGGCGAGTGTTACCTATTATTATCGTGTGAAAGCTTATAAGCCAGGCGATACGTCAGCCTATTCCGCAACTGTTGCTGTCAAAACCGCACCACCCGTGCCGACGATTATGCCTCCCAGTATCATTGATATAGACGGGTTTTATGCCAACTGGACGTTTGTCGGAGAAGCAACCGGTTACCGGCTTGATGTGAATACCAGTCCTGATTTTAACGGATTTACGGTGTTGCATGACAAAGCGGTTACCAATCACTACATGTATGTTGAAAATCTGACCGGTGGTGTTACCTATTACTACCGGGTCAGGAGTTACAATGGCCATTCCAGTGAGAATTCCGGGGTGACATCGGCGGTAACACTCCCCGAAAAACCTTTGGCTATTGATGCTTCACAGGTCATCGATGAAGGATTTACTGCGAACTGGTCGTTTAGCAATCCTGTTTTTGTGGAGGGTTTCCTGTTTGATCTCTCAACCGATCCATCCTTCGGTGATTTTGTACCCGGTTATGAAAATCGTCCGGTGGGTCCCTTTTTGCAGGAGTTCGTTATCGGTCTGGACCCAGGAACAACCTATTATTATCGGGTTCGGACCAGGTATGCCAATGATACGACGGATTATTCGAACACCATTTCCGTTGCCACTACTTTGTTTGCTCCGGAGGTGGAAGTTAGTATAAAAGTGTTGCTGGAGGGCCCGTTTGATAATGGTCAGTTGAGTACCTGGCTAAATAGCGGCGGATACTTACCAATGGATCAGCCATTTGATGTTATTCCATGGAATTACAATGGTCCTGAAATGGTTGCAGGAATTCCTACGGGAGATATCACCGATTGGATACTGGTTGATCTATTGACCAGGGATACCGAAGATACCACCGTTTTTCATATCCTGGGATGCAAAGCGGCTTTTTTAAGGAATGACGGACAAATCGTGAACCTGTCGGGAAATGGAAACCTGTTTTATAAAACGGTTGTAAGTGGCGATTACTATGTATGTGTGCATCACCGGAATCATCTTCCCGTGATCAGCTTCGAGCCACTGACAGATCAGGGCGGTGTGTATACCTATGATTTCTCTGCCGTTCAAACCAAAACCCAGGAACAATTCAACGGCTTAAAGGAATTGGTTTCGGGCCTTTGGGGCATGATGGCCGCTGATGGTAATGGCGACGCTGAAATCAATACAAAGGACATCAATGATTGCTGGTACCCGGCATTGAATAACAATGGCTACTTTCAGGGTGACTTTAACATGGATGGCCAGGTAAATACTTCAGACAAAGCCAATTTATGGAACTTAAACGTTGGTAAAGGCATTTCGAATACATGTTATTCTATTATATTGCAATAGATCAATGCAACCCATCCCTTATATTATGAGTAAAAACTATTCAATTATAACCTTAGGAAATATAGATGTTCTTGACGATTGTTAAGTAAATCATTGACAAAATTGGATTACAATTGTTTAAGAATCAAAAAGGAGTCAATTGGAGTGTTGAATTAAATTTATTATGTTTGTTCTTAATTAAAATATTGATGGACAAACCAACTACAAAAAAACCTTAAACATGATTACGCTATACCTTGGTCCGGGATTGGGTGCCGGAGCCATCATCACAGTTATAGGAATTATCGTATTGGTGCTCATCACCTTGTTCACATTCTTGTGGTTTCCCATCAAACGGTATCTTAAAAAACGAAAGAAATGATTCTAGAAATCATTGCTGGTTTTATGGTCTCCATGGCCGGGATCCTGTTTTTTTTATCCTTGAAGTATAATCAATCCATTCAGCAATGGATCATCGAAACCTCCAAGTTTATTTATTACATCGGGCATCCATTATGGGATGATGATGCCAAATACAAAACCCTTACAGGACATTTTAAGAAAGTGTTCGGCTCCCTGTCGATGGTGATCCTGAAGACATTGGTTTTACTGTTATTTGTCGCTGCAATGATTGCAATTGTTTCGGTTGCTCTTTTAATGATCAAGGGTGAAAACTGGCCCGGACCCGATCAATGGATCTCGACTCTTTTTCCTCCCTATCTGTATAAAGCTCCTTTCCTCGTAGGGACTTTTCTTCCCATTATTTTGGTACCTTTTCTGATCAGGAAGAAAGAAAATGAAGATCAACCCTATTCCCCCATCGAAAAGCTGTTTCATTATGTTTTTCTGGGCAATAGCAATGTGGCGAAATTTCTATTTAAGATCGAATTAAAAAGAAATCGAAAAGTGCTTGATTCAATAGGTGCTACACAAAACGTTTATATTTCCGGAATGGCCAGAGCAGGTACCACGGTGCTGATGCAATACCTCGGGCAAATCTCTGAATTCGCCAGTCTTTCATACCGGCATATGCCCTTTCTTTTTATGCCCAGGACCTGGATCAGAATGCGCTCGAAGAAAAAAATAGAGGCCCGGGAAAGGGCTCATAAAGATGGAATCATGCATAGTCTTGATTCTTATGAAGCCCTGGAAGAACCATTCTGGCGTAACTTTGATGGGAACGATTACATCAGGGATGAATTCCTGGTGAGCCATTCCATTGAATCTGGTCTCCATGAAAAATACGATGCCTTCCGCAAGCTGGTGTCAGGGGATAAAATCTATCTGGCCAAAAATAATAACCATCTCTTAAGGGCTGCTTCCTTGCATGAACTTGATCAGGAGGCAGGCCATAATACGAAAACCATCATTCCATTCCGGGAACCCTATTCGCAAGCCTTTTCTTTATTGAATCAGCATAAAATTCTAAGTAAAATGGCTGAGGAGGATGAATTTGTGAAGGATTATATGGAGTTTTTGGTTCACCACGAATTTGGATTGTCGCACAAAGTTCCGGTATTGGATGAAAATATACCGAAGCTTGAACTACCCGAAGATCAATTTTCGCTGGAGTACTGGCTTGAGATCTGGTATCAGTTTTATAAAAAGGCCTTCCATCAGTTCAGGGGTATCGATGATTTTTATTTTTTCTGCTATGAAGCTTTTTGTCAGCAACCCAAAGCATCGCTTAGCCAATTGATTGAAGTATTGGGAATGCCTAAAAAGCTGGTGAAATCTATCAAGGTTAAAGAGTTCGCCCCTAAAAGGTCACCTCATATTGAACCTGACAGTAAATATTCACATCTTTATACCCAATTGATGAACGAATCAATCAATATCAATCATGGATAGATTTATTAAAATATTAAGGATTGTCCTGATATTATTCATTATTATGTGGGTGATGCTCTGGTATTCGGTGAATGCTGTTAACAAATTAGCGAGGGAACGAAATTGGATTGAGCGGACATTGGTAACTTTCAGTGAAGCACCGGAACAAGCAAAACGCTACCTGAAGGAAAAGAATGATTACCTCGAAAAACCCATCCGGCACGATGATCAGCTTCATTTACTGGGTGATTTGAAAGGAGCATCCTGTCTGGATGAATCTTATTATTTGTTGCACTACCGGTATCTGGGACATCGCAAAGGGGAAGTCTGGTTGCAAAATATACGCAACGGTGAGATCGCCTGGCGCTGGTCTATGCCTCTTGCTGAAATAATGCATGACGTGGAACAAATGGACCGGGAATTGTCGGGCCGCTTTAAAGCCGGTAAATTGATAAACCATTTCGATCATTATATTTCTCAAAATATTCGGGACATCAATGTCCATTCACCCATTATGACATCTGATTCGGGACTCATTTTCAATTTGGTGCTTGGTAAAGTGTATAAACTTGATAAAAACTCTAATCTCATCTGGAAGAGTGATAAGCTTTCCCACCATTCCATTGAGTTGGATGAAGCAGGCAATATCTGGACCTGCTCGGTCGATCCCGATAATGTGGTAGCCAATCAAATTGGTTTCCGCGATGATGCGATTCTTTGTCTCAATCCTGATGGCACTGAGAAACACTTTTATTCACTGACCGATATTTTTATGCACAACAACCTCTTTAAAAGGCTGATTGTTTCTACCCAATCGCTGCACGAAGCGGGTGGTTATGATCCGTTCCATATCAATGATGTATTACCGGTTGAAACGGATGGTCCATACTGGGAAGCTGGAGATCTCTTTCTAAGCCTTCGTCACCAAAGTATGATCGCACTCTATCGACCGGGCAATGATTCCATCGTTTGGCAGCAAAAAGGTCCCTGGCTTACCCAACATGATATTCAAATCCTCAGTGACTCCGTTATATCGGTTTTTAATAATAACGCTTATTTTTCCGGGATGCTGGAAAAGTGGAGCAACATTGCCTGTTATCATTTTGCTACCGGAAAAACGACCTTTAAAGCAGAGGGGATTTTTAATTCACATAGCAACGGACGCCAAACGCTCACCTCTGATGGATATTTGATCATAGAGGAGACCGACCGTTCCAAATACATGGTACTGGACAGTACCGGTAATCTCCAATGTAAGTTTTATATCCCGTATTATTCCGATTCAACAAAAGCACAGTATCCTGGCTGGTCAAGGGTGTATATTCAATCAGGAGAGCACTTTATCGAACAATAATCCGGAATAAACGGACTTTCTTAATTCCTTGAAAAAGGGACGGCCTTTTTATTCCGGTTGATCAAATAAACGCCCACCAGGATTATTGCCATGAAGATTAGGTCGCCCGCTGAGATGGTTTCACCATCGGCAATCCCCCATAGAATGGCAAAAATAGGAATGATATAGGTCACCGAAGAGGCATAGATGGCGGAAGTATACCGAATGAGGCTGTTCATGAGCAACATGGCAAAAGCCGTTCCGATGATACCCAGTGCCGCCAGGGCTGCCAGGTGAAGTGGCCATCCCGGACTGTCAGCGACAGGTTGAAAATCGGTTGTCAATATATAGATCAGCGCAGCAGGGAAGATGAACATGAATGACAGGGACGTGATCTGTACACCATTCAGGTGGGTTAAGTGGGATTTAATCTCATTGACATTGATGCCATAACACAAGGTAGCCGCAACTACAAAAAGGGCATAGGAGTTCAATTCGATGCCGGCAATGTTTTCACCCGACAAGACGAGGCCCACCGCACCAATCAATCCCAGGATGAGTCCGGTCACCTGCCTGCTATTTACCTTTGATTGGTGCCAGATCAAACCGACGATCAGCGTGAAGACCGGTGTAAGGCTGTTCAGGATACCTGCCAGGGCACTGTCGATGCGGGTTTGTGCTTTGGTAAATAAAAAAGCAGGAATGAAACTGCCGATAAAGGCTGCGATCAAAAGACTTTTTAAATCTTTTTTATTAAAGAATTTTAGATTCCTGTAGGCATAGGGGAGGAGCACAGCTGAGGCCAGTAAAAGTCGAATGGCTGCCGCCTGGTCATTGCTAAAGCTTCGCAATCCGATTTTGATCAGGATAAAACTGCTGCCCCAGATAAAGGCCAGAATCATCAAAATCATTAACTGAAACCAACGTTTCTCCCAGTGCATGCAAATGAATTTTAACCGGCAAAAATAGAGATATTCTCTATGACTTGATGGCCTGGGAAATAATTAATTCAGGCCCGAAAATGCTCCCATTGGGCTTTGGACAGGAATGAACAGTTTCCCGGTTATGAAATTATGGTTTGCTATTACCCTTACAGGGGTTTATTTTACCCCGAAATGCTTCCTGACCTGTGGCAATAATGCGGTCACCAGCATGAGCAGGCCCACCAGCGAATAAATTAACTGAAGTGGTGGCTGTGGCTGGTATCCAATGACCATTATCTCGACGATGATCCAGATAAGTAAGGCAATCGCTATGAACAGGGTAGCATGCCATGCCCACGGCCATTCCCGAAGCAAGCCCAGGAATACACCAACAGGGAATATTCCCAATATTATTAATAACACAATACCAGGGACAAGATAATTGTGAAAAGGGGATCCTTTTAGCCATATCAGGGGAATCTGAAGGGATTCACCCGAAGGATCACCAATCAGGCCGATTCCACCGGCAATGCCACTCAGTCCCTGAAACAAGATCAATACATAAAGCATGATTACTCCAATAGGACGGGATTTTTTTTCAAGTATCATAGCTCCTTGTTTTGAATTTATATAAAACTAAATCTTTTTAATAAAATTTCAATCTGCAGGCCTCTATGCAAACATAGTCAATGATCAGGTTATTTTCAGTCTAATCAAAAGGTATATCATAGGTTTAATCTGAAAAGGTTGAGAATTGGTTTGTTGAATCGACCAATGTGTAAGTCCCTTTAGAGGGGATTTCTGTTTCAACGAAAATCAAGTAAACATCGCCTTTGGAGGTAACCGTACCGTCGGCTTTGAATATCATCATTATGTTGCTCTTCTCCGGTTGATAGGTTCCGTTGCTCGTGCCCCGATCAATCAGAACTTCAATAAGTTCCGAGGTGCCTGCCAGAAAACTGTCCGTGGATTCCTTGCTATTTCTTGTAGAGCAAACCAGCGGCCCAATCGGTAATAAACAATAGATTTTAAGTTTCATTATTGATAACTGCAAATCTAGTGGCTAATTACTCCAATCCGATACTTTTTTGGTGATCCAAAACTCAATTTACTTGCTCTCGGCCTGTGATGAAAATTAAGCACATGCAGTCAAAGCTGCATGTGCTCAGTTTTGTAAACATCAACTTTCATTAGTAAGCCAGAATCTTGATAATCCTTTTTTTATGATTTAATAGAGGAAGAATCATGCCTACTAAATAAAGTTGTGCAAAGGTTTATATTATTTGAACTCTACCACATCAGCCGTAACAGTCACCTTCGATATCATAACGACTATCAAGAATGAATTTTTCCAGTTGACAGTGACATTGGCCAGCGCCTGGTTGGGTTGGAGGGGATTGTTTTTCAACATTTCTGCTTTGGCCTCTTCTACCAGGGCTTGCTTTTCCAGACCGCCAATCCCAAAAACATGCATGGTCTCAGCCGAGCCACTGATACTTTGACTGACATAACTAAAATTGGCATCACTCAATGATGCTGAATTGTTCATATAGCCTGTATGCATGGCGCAACTTGTCATGAAGGCAACAAAAACAGCCAGCATGAATAATTTGGTTACATTTTTCATAGGTGTAATTTTATGTGTTTTGCCCTACTTTTTTATTTGAATGGGTATGTTCGGGACAATTTCTTAACCCATCGTTTTTTTCATCATTTGATGAATAACTACGAAATTAGTCAAAAATACAGAAACTCGAATGGCATGAAGCCTGAATATTGCTGAAAATTGTTTTAAGCAGCATGAGATGCGAAAATGTAGGACTGAATCAAATTTTTACCATTCTTTTAATGATGTTTGAAATCAAATATTGTCATGCTTTAGGAACAATGTTTTCAATCCAGTTTTTTACTTCCAGGTATTTGCGAGGATTTTAAGAGGTTGAAATACCAGATGTCATTTTTGTCTTTATTGTCAAGCTGCCCATCGAGGTTAAAATCTGCAGGTTTATATCCGGGCTTTCCGGCAGCTGGGGTCCAGTCATTGCTGAGGTCGCCCGTAGCAACCAATCCTGAGCCATTGGAGTCGCCGCCCATCATGCCCCATACGTTTCCTCCCAGCAGTTTTTCTCCAGGATTACCATTGCTGTAAGCTGACCCTTCCTCCGTGAAGTCATAAGTATATATATCATTTATTCGCCTCATCTTATACGATGAAATAATACCCAGGTGATTTCGGTGCCAGATAACAGGGTACAGTCCACTTGAATAGTCTAATCCCGGGAAATATAGATTGCTGGTTCCATCAAGATCAACGATAGATCCATCGTTTAGAAGCAGTGCCGCTTGTTTTGCAACAACATTTTCCGGCATGGCTTCATCAGGTGATGATGCATCCCGTAATTCAATTAATACCCAGTCAGTTACATTTGGAAATATGACATCCACAGTTTCTGTGCCTGTATAATACCAATCTGCAGAAGTATTGGAATTAAAGGGTTGGTTATTGGGGATCAGTCCCTGCGTATTCAGGTCGGTATTCATATCAGTTCCATTGAATGGTCCTTCAAGCATCACATTCAGGTTGAGACTCACATCCATATCGGTCCAGTGGACAAGATTGTTAGGATCATCTTCAAATTCAGGGCCGGCAAAGTCGCCGGTGGCTGACTGGAAAAACACATCACCTGTCGAGTCAAAGCTTTTCATCACATTATATTTCTGACCGGAAAAAGTACCCCCTTCAATTATTTCAAAATAAACATCGGTTGCAGTGAAAGGGCAGGATGTTCGTATGTTCATATACAAGGGCAAATATGTTTGAAAAGGTGGATTTTGGAAAATGCATTGATTAAAAGAATAGACCGGGTTTACCATCGCCCCTGTTTGTAAAACGATTCCATAATCCCACAGGAATTCAAAAATTGCATAGTTAGCCGCAATTTCACCAAATATTTCAATCCAATAATAATATTCACCTGAATGGGTAATTTTTGCATAATCTGAAGCGGAACCTATCACATATAAATGTGCACCAGCATCCACAGTTAGAGAGCTCATTGTACCCAGCTTAAGAGTACCTCCTGGCTCAACGAATAATGTAGATGGCCACTTAACCTGAACATCATTATGTACATCCAAAATGTGTGGACCCGTATGTAAATCTCCACAAATTATTGCCAAACTTTCAAGTACCGTAACATCTCCTGAAAGTGTTAACTCAATATTTGGCGATTTTTCCAGCGCTAAGCCATAAAATATTTCATTCGTTGTAATTTCGGCATCGTTGACTCCTCTGAAATAAACCGTATTTGATCCCTCTACGAAAGCGTCAGGTCCGGCAGTGTTGGTCCAGTCACCTCCCACTTTTACATCCCAGATATCCGTATCCAGTCCACCCCCCAGGATGGTAAAATCATTATTGATGAACAAGGCATTCAACTCTGTTATCACCAATAATACTGGGTTGATGCGATTGATGACAAGATCATGGAAATGATTTGAACTCTTCATGACGATCATTTGATCTGAGGGTCCATCACCTACCAGTTCAACGATCCCTCCCGTGGGTTGAAAATTATCAGCCAGCGATGCCTGAAATGAACCCCCAATACGGATGGTTCCCCCACTAATATTTGTGGAGGCTATTGGTGCCAAATTAAAGCTGTTGTGGCTAATTTCGAACAAACCATCGGTAAGATTTAGGGTACCATAAATGTATTGCCAGTCTTTTGAGCTTTGTGTTTCTTCGTTGATGAGTCCCGGGTCATCATTTTTTGCAAACGGTTTATCTGCAATAAAACTCCCACCATTGATGGTCAGCTCGCCGGTAGATGCAATACCAAAATCTCCATGGACCAGAACATCACCATCATCGACATCCATCAGTCCGTTCAGGATGAAATCGCTGTCCATTTCCAGGTACCCGCCCTTGCTTTTTGAGTTTTTAGGTGTATCAGTCAATGATGCCATTGATTTGCCATTCATCTGACCGGGTTGTATAACTTTATCCGAAAAATCAATGGCGCTGCCATCCGAACCACTGTTTAAATAAATTTCACTGGTGGCATTATCTGTAAAATTACCGTGAACGATCAATGTTCTATCTTGCATCTGTAGGGTGCTACCTGAAGAAATAGTAAAATCTCCATTAACGAGGTGAGGTTCAGTTGCGGTGGAACTTAAATAAATGGCTTCATTGGTTTTAGTGATAACTATATTTCCATAAACTGTTGAGGGTTCAAAATTACTCAAACCTCCATAGGTGACACCCGTACCATCGACAAAATGGATGGTGCTATTGGTTGATGCTATGAAAGAACAACCACTTCGGGTGGCCAACCATGATTGCATGAATATTTCTCCATTGGCAATATTTCCGGTTGAACCGGAATAAAATTCCAATTCTCCATAGGTTCCAAGTTCGAGCACATCAGCCGGGTCAGACATGGTAAGGATGCCATAAACATCGAAATCATTTTGAACAGAAAGTTGATGCCCATTTAAAATCAAGTCTCCATTGGAAATTGTCAAGCCGCCATTCAGGGTCAGATCATTGAGCAAAGTAACAGTGTTCCCTTTGGTCTTGGTTGTTTTGGAACCATCCCTGTCAGTATGCTGAACCATGGATTCGTCACCTCCTGATTTATTGATCATTACATTATTGAATGAAGAGCCTCCTATCATATTTACCTGCGCATCCGAACCCCCATAAAATTCAAACATCCCCCCTGTTAAGTCAAAATCCGTCCGGTAACACATAAAATCTCCACTGGTTCTGATGGTCCCATCTGTTATTATATCATTAAGCGTACCGTTATTCCATATCTCAATTCCCCAATCAACAAAATCAATGATTCCACCTGTTGCTATTTCCACATTGTTTGTTACACCATTTGACCAGAAACTATCATCACCGCCACCATGGACTTCGATCACGCTGTTTTGCTGCACCTGGAAATTCCCGTAAAGATCAATAAAGTGGGTAGCATCCTGGTGGAGAACTATTTCAGCATTATAATTAGCTGAAAAAGTACCGTACAAACCATTGGTCACAAGGTCATAAGCTGTAAAGGTGGCACCCAGTACTTCCAGGCTTCCCGAAGACCAATCATACCCATTGCAGGTTACTGCTAAGTCAATGCCATCAATCTGAATGCCTGTAGCAGATGAATTATGGAGAATATTGAAGGATTCATCTGTTAAGATTGATTGCATTGCAGGGCCAGTTCCGTTGAAAAAAACAGTTCCCGTGCTCTGGTCAAAACCGGCATCACCTGCATTATTGGTCCAGTCACCTCCAATATAAAGATCATATCCATCTGGGTTCAGTGTTCCTGCCGATATGGTTAGATCATTTGAAATAACGACTTCACCGCTTAGTGATAGCGTATTTGACTTACTGTCCTTACCAGATTTATTGACAATCACATTATGTAGCCCTCCATAGATGGTTTCTGGCTGATAAAGGGTGCAATCATCACTTCCATAAAACTCAACAGTTCCACCTGATGGGGCAAAGTAACTCCCAAACCAGAACCCCTTTGATGTCCGTATAGTTCCCCCGGTGATGTTTTCAGTTAAATAGAAGCTTGATGGATAGATCCAGATCCCCTGGTCATGAAAATCAAGTACTCCTCCAGTCATGGTTACAATTGCGTCCGCACCAATAGGCCAGCCGCTATAGCTTACCCCGCCATATACGTTCATCGTTCCGCCGTAAATGTAAAGGTCGCCATTCAGACCAACCTGTCCATCCATATTTGTAAGGTTTATTATGCCACCCGTATTTAAATAAAAAGCGCCAAACAAACCATTATCTATCAAATCGTTGGCAGTAAAGCTTCCGGATAAGACATCAATTGCGCCGGCTGTCCAGTCATAGGCGGCACAGATCACATCATTCCCGCTGATCCGAAGTGCTCCGCCACTGGCTTTGTTGATCTCAAGCTCGTTAAAAGTCTCAGTAGAGCAATATTGATGGTAATTGCCCCCGTCGAAGATCACCCTGCCGGTACCCTCAGTGAAACCTGTGGTGCCGACCTGGTTGATCCAGTCACCCCCGATATAAATATCATATCCATTGGCATCCAGGGTGCCGCTGCTGATCATGAGTTCATGCCCGAGGTCCAGATCTGCATAATCCACCATGCATGTTCCTGAACTTTTATTAATTGTTAGATTATATAGCTCTGAATTGCCATCCTGGTCTTCAATATACTGCGTAGAGGAACCGTCCATTTCCAATGTGCCGCCTGTAAACTGGATATTAAAATAAATATTATCCATCACCCTGAAATCACCAGCGCATTTGATCAATCCTCCCGTAACGATGGCATTGCTGCCATTTAAGAATTGAACATCACCAGCGACATCAATTGTTTGATTATTGGCCAGTTTTAAAGCACCTCCATATTCTACCTCCAATGCATTGGATGCAGTACTGTTTATGGTAAGCGTCCAATTGTCATTAAAAAGCAAGGTCCCTTCCTGAATTTCCAGATTCCTTTGAATGGTCATATGCTGATATAGGGATACGTTATCAGTGGGATTACTTTTTATTATTCTGACATTTCGATAAGTATCATTCATATTGTCGTCATCCCAGCTGACGTTACCGTCACCCCGGAAGTACAAATAGGAATAATCGGTTTGTGTAAAATTTCCATAATCGGTGTTCAGACTCCCATAAACATTTAAATAGCTGTTATTGACCAGGAGTCCTGACTGGGTCAGTGTCCCGCTGTAATTGACCGTAAGGTTGCGACACGAAGCCACTGTTCCGGCGCCAATATGGGGTGAGTAAGGGGTTCCACCGGATATAACCACATCAACCGTTGAATTGGGTACCTGCAGGTCGTCCCAGTTGCCTGGCGCTGTCCAGCTTGAGCTTACAGTACCTGTCCACAATCCTGGGACGCCGGCTTCATAAATCTCAAAATTATCGAATTGCCAGTAGTAATCGTTATTATGAAACACGACCCATTTAAATGCGATATTACTATAGCCATCTGCCCAGGAAGATATATCATACACTTTTTCACCCTCTTCAGTAGCGGGGTCATTGTGATGCCATTCATCAATCAGAAAATTATAGGAAAAGCCACCATTATTGCTCCCATAAAGATATCCATCTTGTGTTCCGCCTGAATAATTGGCCTGCCAGTAATGATAAAACTTCACATGAATATTTGATTTTGACGAACCATTAAAAGTGGGAGAATATACTGTTCCTGCTTCATATGGAGTATAGTCGGAATAAACATTATAACCACCAGGATTATTTGTTCCATACCAATTTGTGCTGAAAGACCACACATTGGAATTATTGGTACTCCATCCATCCGGCCATAAACCGACATTCTCAAAATTTTGGGTATAGGGGATTATTTCCTGGGCTGCTGATGTGAGCGGCAACCCACAGCATATGAAAGCGGCCAGAATAAGGGGTATTTGATTTTTCATGGGTGATTGATGTTGATGTGAAACTGCTATTAATTTAGGCCTGATAAATATACGAATTATTTAGATATGTTTTGATTTTCGTGATATATACCACCAAATTGTCATGCATTCAGTCCAAATAAAAACAATGCAATCACCTTCAAAATGAGTATTGGTGCATAAAATATCAGCAGAAGATAGTAAAGTATTTTTTTGGCGTTTCTATTCCTGAGAAAGCAATTAATTATCAAAGAGTTTGCGGATTTGCATCCTGAATCAATTATTGTGATAATCCATCAGGGGCAAAAGCCTTGCTTATATTGTCAAAACTGGTTTTTTGAAAGAGACTGGATTTTTTTTAGTGACTTTTTCAGACTGTATTTTAACATCCCGGGCCTGGTATTCAAAGCAGCTCAATATTTGCTTCACTAAAATACTTCCGGACCAAACGCTATGATTTAAAACCCTTATTGTGTTTGGAACTTATTTTTATGATGTCATGTTTAATGTTCCTGATCATCTTTCCAAACTCCTTGTCTTTTTTTCTTTTCTCCAAAACAGAAAGTTCAAAATGCTCTTGTTCTCGTTCCATTTTTAAGAAGTTTTCATAGGCTTTTTGGTCAATTTCGCCTTTTTCAACCGCTTCAATGACTGCACATCCAATTTCACTGGTGTGTGTACAATCTTTGAATTTACAGTTTTTAGACAAGCTGATAATGTTATCAAAGGTTGTTTCCAGCCCATGTCCGGCATCAACGATCCCAACTTCCCGCATTCCGGGATTGTCAATCAGTATTCCTCCATTCTTCAGTACAATTAATTCACGGTGACTTGTAACATGCCTGCCTTTATTGGTGCTTTGGCTGATGGCATCCGTTTTCATCATGTGTTTTCCAGATAGATTATTCAACAGGGTAGATTTTCCAACTCCGGAAGAACCAAGCATGCAATATGTTTTACCCTTTTCAATAAGCTTTTGTAAAGATGGAAGTCCGGCTTGTGTTTCGTTGCTGATGGCGAACACCGGTATGTTTTTGATCCGCTGATGGACACTTTCCACTATTTCTGTTACCTTTTGTTCATCCAATAAGTCGATTTTTGTTAGTATAACGATCGGGTTTACGTTGGATGAATAACAGATGGTGAGGTAACGTTCAATCCGGTTAATGTTAAAATCTCTGTCAACTGCCTGTACAATAAAGGCATGGTCGATATTGGTGGCGATGATTTGTTTTTCGCCCTGCTTCCCGACCGCCTGCCTTTCTATGATGGTTTGCCTGGGAAAGACTGCATGGATCAGGGCTTTGTGGTCATCGTATTCTGAAATGGCCACCCAGTCGCCTACGGCCGGAAAATCGGAACGATTGGATGCTGAAAATCGCAGGTTTCCAATAATCTCGGCATCATATTCCCTTTCAGTTGTTTTTACCACGTATCTTTCCTTGTGTTCGGAAACAACGCGTCCCACACCAAAGGAATCCAGCTTTTGATCTTTGCGATAGTTTTCCAATTGAGAATGATAGCCCATGTCTTCCAGTTCCATCATTTATTTGTTTTTTCATGTTTTATACTATCTTGATTTCCCGCCACACTTTTTTGGAAAAATGTCACAATTTCGTCTTTGATAATGTCAGGATGTTCATGGCCCGTATTTTTGTATGTTTTTACAACAACATTCACCTTTTCATTTGCATAAATGTTTTCGCATCTCTGCCAGCGCTCAGGTTGCATCTCCTTGCCCAATAACCTGAATATCTGTTCCCGCTCGTTTTCATCGAAGGCATCATCATATGGAATGGCATCATTGTCATCAAGCTCTCCCATGAAGTAAAACTGGGGCAGGTTAAGAAACAAATCTTTTTGAAAATCGCGGTTGGTCAATTCTATTAAATCATTGGTGCCAATTGGATAATTGATGATTTCTCCAGATAAAGTGTCCATTGGCAACATTAACAGGCCATTTAAGCCTCCTGCTGCAACTGCAAGTATTTTATCCGGATGAAGCAGCGCAAACCGGTTGGCAAAAGTACCTGATGCTGAAAATCCGGTTAACAGGAATTTATCCCCGGTAGTTATGTTTTTTTCCTTTAGCAATTTCCGGGCATCCTGAAACATGGCCAATAGCTGTTCATCGATTCTTTCCAATGGACCATTTTTTTGTATCATTACATCTCTATCCAAAGAATGGGTATAGATCTTCCAATTCGTTTTGGAACGCGGGAAAACAGGGACTAAAAGTGGTATTTTTAACTTTTGGGCAACATAATTTCCAAGATAAAAATCTTTGCTGGCTGTTCTTTCGGCTTTTTCAATGTGTTTTTGGAGTTCATCATCCACAAATCCCGAATTATTGGGCTCGATTATCATGGTTAACTTTTGACCGGGAGGAACCTGATCAGGGATAAATAAAAAATAGGGGAAATGAAAGGGATCCTCCTGGGTAGGCTCAACAAAAAGCAATTCACCGTTTTTTTGATAAGAACATCCTGACAGCAAACTAATCAGAAGAATATATAAAAATTTAAATCGCATGAGGTTTTAACGTATTCATTGTTTTTTATTGGGCATGGTAGTCAGAAATTAAGAGTTCCGGGTTATTGGTCTATTCGATATTTAAGACGGTTATGTGAGTAAAATATTTTTCTCTGGTAAAAGCGATCTGCTTACTGAAACCTTTCATATAACTTTTCATTTTCACAGGCTGCAAATTTGATCCTTTAAACAACCATAAAAATAAAAATATCCCACTAATATTGTCCTTGATGGCCAAAAATATTTGTGAGCTGATTTTGCACAGGTTCATGAAAATCGACAAAAAGGGGAATGATTTTGCAATCTTTCTGGTGAAGTATTGCATCCGCCATGGTATATTGTTCCTTTGATTACCTTTGTATCCAGTTCAATCATCTCATCTTTATGGAACCAGGAAAGTATTATACCCTCAAAGCCCTTCGTTCAGCCGATCATGGTGTTTACCTGACCGATGAATTAGAAAATGTAGTCCTGCTTCCTAAAAAGTACGTCCCCGAAGGTTTTGCCATTGATGATGAAATAGAGGTGTTTATTTATCGTGATTCGGACGACCGGTTGGTGGCCACAACCAAAAAACCCCTGATCCGAGTCAATGAGTTTGGGGTGTTGGAAGTGAAAGAAGTGAATAGGTTTGGTGCATTTCTGGACTGGGGACTTGAAAAAGACCTGCTGGTGCCTTATTCGGAACAAAAGCATCGCCTCTTTCCTGGTAAAAAATGCATGGTATATTTGAAACTGGATGAAAAGACACAGCGGCTCATTGCTACCACCCGCATCGAATATTATGTTGAAAAAGAAAACATAGAGCTGGAGAAAGGCGAGGCCGTGGACCTGCTCATTGGCGAACCTACCGAAATCGGTATGCAGGTGATCATCAACAATAAATACCAGGGATTACTTTATGATAACGAGCTATTTCAGGGTATTTCGCCTGGCGATCGGGTCACAGGATATGTTAAACAGGTGCGTCCCGATCATAAAGTAGACGTGATACTCCAACAGCCCGGTTACGGGCACGTGGAACCTGCCGCCCAAAAAATTCTGGATGTGCTTAAAGCCAACAACCATTTTCTGGGTCTAACTGATAAAAGTGATCCCATGATCATCCTGGCACAACTTGAAATGAGCAAGAAGACCTTCAAAAAGGCCATTGGCACCCTCTACAAGCAAAGGCTTATCCGCCTCGAAAAAGATGGGATCTATTTGGTCAACCCTTCATAAACATAAGAAACTTTCATGAATTTTTTTGGATGGATCATGAAAGGGGAGTGGATTGCTTTTAAAACCGGTAATTTAAATTGGCATAAAGCCGGTTGAAGGTTCTGGGGCTTTCAAAGGTGCCTTCCCAGTTCATACCCATTGATAATTTTTTTAGGATCTTCCAGGTTAGGTTCACATCAGCCATGTGCTGGTCGATGGCAATCTCATAGTTAATATATTGGTAGTCGACCAGGCGGTAGCTGATGCCACCAAAAAGTTTACCGGGGATGATGTCGCGGTTAAGCCTCAGGCTGTATATCCGACCGCTGAGGTATCCGGTTTCCAGGATGGTGACCGAAGCCGTTACGGAAGCATTTATACCCGGTAGGCGGGTATAGGATGCATAGGCATAGAGGTTGCGGGAGGGGTTGGGGTCGGTTTTGCGAAATCGGTAGCCTCCGCTTACACCAAGGGCAAGGTATTTAATGGGCCGGTAGTTGATCTGAAATCGCCATCCCTGCAGGGTCTCGGTCTCAAGAAGACGGTCGATAAAGCTTTTAAAGGTTTCATAATAAACGATGTTATTGCGGGCACTGTAGGAGGCTGTAAGCGACAATTGACGTACAGGCCGGTAACGTAACATGAGATAAAGGTTGGTTAGGTCAAAAGTTGACGTGGCCTGGCCATCCACTTTTTTGTAAAGATCCATTTCCGCAGAACCAAAAAAGTAAACATTCTTCACCAGTGCATTGCTGTGCTGGAAATAAAGGAATCGGCGGTCGGTGTTGCCCTTATTGGTCTGCTCCATAAAAGAAACGGTGCTCTGTGTGCGACCATTATTGCCAGATTGATCATGCCCGAAATAAACCCCGTATTGCAACAGGTCGAAATTATAGCCATAGTTGATATAATCAGGACGGGAGCCGGCAATGGCCCCTGCTGAGAAGTTCCCAAACTTTTTTTCGAACTGCAACCCGTCAATGGCCCCTATATTCGACATACGGGGATTGATCTTTCGTCCGAAAACAGCCCGGGTAGATTGATTGAAATCATAAGTTACCGCCAGGTTATATATCTTCAGTCCATTGAATATGTCGTCCTGGATCTCATTCCACCGCAGATTTGAATGGATGAAGGATAAATAACTTTCCACCGATACCCTGGAGTCGTTGATGTGATTGGCATTCAGGGAAAAGGTGTAACGCATTCTTTGATTAAAAGGAGCATCGGTATTGGAAAAATTGGAATAGGAAGCTACCCGTATTCTTCCACGGATATTTTCTTCAAACAATTTTTCCTCTTCCGTTTCTGCCGAAACCAATGAATCGGGTCCTTCAATGACTACTTCCTGAGGTTCGGTTTCTGTCGGTTCGATGACCGGGAGCGGCAACAACTTCAGGTTGGCCACCACTTTTTCATCTGTTTTAAAAGTTCGTTGCAACAGGGGGGCACACACTGCTGAAATAGAGGAAACATTATTCACCCGAAGGGCCGGTTTTGTTTGTCCGTCGATATTCATGAATAGTGTGTCACCTGGCTCGATTCCTTCTGTGTTGGTGAACTTCACATAAACGCTTTGTGAAGTGACATAAGAAATGGTGCCTTCGGTTTGATCACCGGTGGTTTGCGCCATTATGTTCCAGCCGGCCAGTGTGATCAGTATTGCTAACAATAATTTTCTCATGCCTTCAGATTTTAACGGAGTTTTGTTTTGCGGATCTGTTCACTGCCTCCATTGGGATGACAATTAAAACAGGCAATACTGTTATATACGTACCCAGGAACATCATCATGCTCGTCGTCCATTTCACCCTGGGGATGACAAGAGAGGCACTGAAAGATCGCATAGTTTGACGGATCATTATGACAATCGCTGCACTGATCCCATTCACCTTCATGTTCGCCACTGTATATCGGGAAGTACTGTCCGTCGTGATTGAAAGTGGAGGGTTCCCACGCATTCTGGGTATGACAGGTTTCACAATCGGTTGGAAATTGTGCCGACTGATGGGGTGGATCATTTGTGGCATTGTAATCGTCGAGGTGACAACCATAACAGGTATTGGGGGTGGTATTGTAATTGTCTTCATGGCATTCGAAACAATCATTGGCAATGGACACATGAGCCCCCTGTAATACATAATATTCATCGTGGACCGGGAAAGCAGCGGGTTGCCAGTCGGGATTGGTCGTATGGCACAGGGCGCACTCATTGGTCAGCCCCAGGTCGTTATGACTGGGATTGTTAGTCTGGTTGAAATTCTCCTGGTGACATCCGGCACATTCGTTGGGTGTATTGGTATAATTTCCTTCATGACAGTCGAAACACGAAATAGTGGTATGGGCTCCTGTGAGTGGATAGATTTCATCATGTCCGCTGTAGCTGGCAGGTGTCCAGCCCGGATTGGTGGTATGACAGATCTCACATTCCTGCGGAAATCCCGATTCAATATGGTTGGGATCAGTAGTCTGGTTGAAGTTTTCCAGGTGACAACCGACACATTCATCGGGGGTATTGGTATAACCGCCTTCATGGCAATCGGAACAATCTATGGTGGTATGGGCTCCGGTCAAAGGGAAATTTGTAATGCTGTGGTCAAACCCGCTTGCACTGCTGCCATCGGGATGGCACTCGAGACAATTGATGCTGTTGTATGCATATCCCGGAATACCCTCATGCTCATCATCCATTTCACCCTGGGGGTGACAGGTAAGGCATTGAAAGATGGCATAATTGGTCGGATCGCTATGGCAATCGGAGCACTGGTCCCATTCACCCTGGTGCTCACCACTATAAATGGGGAAAAATTGACCGTCGTGGTTGAAAGTGGCCGGCTCCCAGGCACTCTGGGTATGACACGCCTCGCATTCAGTCGGGAATTGCGCTGTCTGATGATTGGGATCATTGGTCTGATTGTATTCATCGGCATGGCATCCAAAACAAGTGTTGGGTGTTGTGGTATAATTGCCCTGGTGACATTCAAAACAGTCTGCTGAGATGGTCACGTGGGCTCCTTCCAAAACATAATATTCATCATGAACCGGAAAAGCGGCAGGTTGCCAGTCGGGATCAGTGGTATGGCAGAGTGCACAGTCATTGGTTAGCCCGATGGCCAAATGGTTGGGATTCACCGACTGATTAAACGCTTCGAGGTGGCAACCAGCGCATTCATTGGGTGTATTGGTGTAATTATCCTGGTGACAATCGAGGCAATCGGTGGTGAGGTGTTCACCGGTAAGGGGATACACTTCATCATGATTGGGGAACAGGGCTGGGATCCATCCGGGCTCTGTGGTGTGGCATTCTGCACATTCGTTGTTGATACCGGCTTCGATGTGGTTGGGATTGGTAGACTGGTTATATGCTTCGGTATGGCAATCAAAACAAAACATCGTGGTTCCCTGGTACCCTGAAACATGGCATTCCAAACAATCGGTGTTAACATGGGCTCCCGTCAGGGGAAATTCAGTAGCTGCATGGTTAAATACATTTTCAGCATCACCAGTAGGATGGCATTCAAAGCAAGCATTGCTTTCATAAATATAACCATTTACATCATCATGCTCATCATTCATATCGGGTTGATTGTGATCATGACAATCGATACAGGTAAACAGGTTGTAATTATTCGGGGTGTTGTGACAATCGGTGCAGCTTTCCCATTCGCCTTGATGCTCGCCGGAATAAACCGGGAAATACTGGGCATCATGGATCATGAACTCAGCCGGCCGCCAACCCGGGGCAGTCGTGTGGCACTCACTGCAATTGGTCGACAGGTCTGCTGCAGGATGACTGGGATTGGTCGTGGCCACATAATCGCCCTCATGACAAGCAAAACAATCGGTGGGGGTATTGTTGAAATCATTGCTGGTATGACACGCAGAACAGTCGTTAATGGCATGTCCTTCGGTAAGGGGGAAGAACGCATGGTTGATATTGGTTCCTGTCCAGGTAGTGCCATCAATGCGATGACATTCAATGCAATCGGTTGAGAATCCGCTTTCGCTGTGATTGGGATCAGTAGTGGTTAAATAATCGGTTCGGTGGCAGTCATAACATTCGATACCCAGGGGCTCAAATTCCAAAGTGGATGCCGAAGGATGACATTCGTAACAATCGGCCGTGGTATGCGGCCCCAATAGTGGAAACCTGCTTCTCTGGTGGATCTCAGTGATGTTGTCGACAATCCATGATTTGGGTGTATGGCAATCAGCACAGTTCATCCCAACTGTTTGGTTATGCATATCCGTGTGGCATGATACGCATTCCGTTTCAGCATCATCAAAATGAAGGGTGGGATGACAGCTTTTGCAATTCACATCCTCATGCATTCCGGTCAGGGGATACGTGGTGGTGCTATGATCGAAGGTATAAGTGCCAGCCTCCAGTTTCCAGCTTTTAGAATTATGGCAGTCGGTGCATGACATTTCAAAATCATCACCATGGGGTGATTGAGAATAAATGTTCACTGTTATCATTAATAACAGGATTATTTGTGACAGGCTTCGCATCTGTGATCGATTTTATATTGTATATAGACGATGTTATCTGCTGTTTGAGTGGGCTTATGACAGGCTTTGCATGCCACCTTTTCATGGGCACCTTCCAGGCTGAATTTCGTATTGTTGTGATCGAAGCGACTGGCAGGTTTAAAAGCCTTATAGTCGTGACAACCATAACAATCAATGACCCCTTCTTTTTCAAACTGGCCAAAGTGTATGTCCTTGTGGCAGGTGATGCAGCTGGAAGGCAGGTCGGTAAATAACTGATGGATGGTTCCATCTTCATCCTTCCGGAAATGACATGAGCGGCAGGTTTGTGATTCATGGGCACCTTTTAACTCATAATCGGTGCGATTGTGATCGAATGCAATATCGCTCCAACGGGTTTCACTATGGCAACTGCGGCAGGTGGCCTCCGGGTAATATTTTTTGTCAAGATAAGGCTGGTGAATGTCTTCATGGCAATCGACACATTTGGTGCCGATTTCCCTGAATCTCCATCGCTCAAAGCCTTCCTTTTTATGGCAGGCAAAACAAGGGGTTGCCATATGAGCACCATTGAGCCTGAATTCGGATTCATTGTGCCGCTCGATGGTAAAGGATGTCTGTTCAAATCCATAAACGGTATGGCAATCCGCACAGTCCGGTGAAACATCATTTCGAACAAACTCCTTTTGATGATAATCGACATGACAGTGGTTGCAGCGATTGGTATAGATGGGATCGGTGTAGTTGGTCTTGTGGCATTTTTTGCAATCTACATAACGGTGTTTCCCTTCCAGTTTGTAATCGGTTTTGTCGTGGTTGAACTGATCCATGCTTTTGATCTGGTGGAAAGATATCTCGCTGTGGCAATCGGTACAATTTGGACCAAATTTGTTATTGTGCACATCTTGATGGCAATTCACACAACTTTCGAATTCCAGCCCTTTGAAAATCTGGAATTGCTTCCCATTCCTCATTTCTTTGGTATGGCATTTCAGGCATTCTACTTCCTGATGTTGGCCTAAGAGTGGATATTGTGTATTGTCGTGGTTGAATTTAGGTGCGGGTTTGAATTTCTCAAAGTTATGACAGGATGCACAATCGGATGAGAGGGTTTTTTGATGATAATCATCGTGACAGGACAGGCATTCCGTATTAAGGCCAAGAAATGTGTATTGTTTCTGTCGGATTTCTTTGTTGGTGATGAATTCATTTTTATGACAATCTTTGCATTGCTTTTGATCATGGGCGCCCTCCAATTTATAACCTGTTAGGTCATGATCAAATTCGTCTTCATCAAATCGAATCATCTCAAATTTACGACCATGGTGATCACTGTGGCAACTAAAACAATTCTTACCCTTCACTTCTGAAGAAGCATGATAACCCTTATTCTGGTCAACGCGGGACTTTAGAAGCTGATGGCAGTCAAGGCACTTATCGTTTGAGACCTTATCACCCAGAACATGACATTTGGTGCAGTTTGACAGACCTTCGAGGTGAGCATGGGGTTCTGCCAGGTCACCGGGCGAGATCTGAGAAAGGCCTGATACCGTTTGCATCAAAAGCCAGCTGATCATGAGGATATGTATCTTATTTTTCAATATCATAGGATGTTGATCATTCCATGCTTTAATGTTTTAAAATAGCCTCGCCATGTTTCTTTGTAATCTCCAGCCCGATCTTCTGAAGGAATTGAGTTGGTAATTCTCCGCCGGCAAAAATATACACCAGATCATTCTGGATAGTAATCTTATTGTTTTCATTTCCATTGGTCAGGATCACTTCTTCGGGTTTGATTTCGGCCACATTGGTATTGAAAAGTACTTTTATTTTTCCACTTTCCATGGCTGCGGTTATGCGCTCACTGTTCTTTGGTTTGATCCTGCCAAAAACATTTTTACGATAGGAGAGGGTCACACTGTTCTGATCAGCTAACAGCAGTGCTGATTCTATTGCAGAGTCGCCACCACCCACCACAAGGACCTCCTTGTTTTCGATGTGCTCCGGTTCGAGCAACCGGTAGGCCACCTTTTCTGTTTGTTCGCCCGGGACATTCAATTTGCGCGGCGTTCCGCGCCTTCCGATGGCCAAGAGGATATGTTTTGTCGTAAATTTATCACCCTCTGCACTGATGACTTCAAAATAATCATCCTTAGGGTTAATGATCTCAACCCTGGTGTTTTCCTTGATGGTGATGTTATTTGTCGTAAGCGCATTTTCCCAAATTTTCAATAACTCACTTTTGCGGGTTTCATAAAGTTTAACCTTCCCATGAAGCGGAAGATCCATGGCCGAGGTCATCACGATCTTGGAACGAGGGAAAGTGAAGACTGTACCACCAAGGGTATCCTGCTCAAGGGTAATGAACTTCAGTTTATTTTTTTTTGCTGTGAGCGAAGCAGAAATACCGGCCGGTCCTGCACCAACAATGAGCAGATCGTATTCAGCATCATGTTTTCTTTTTGCCTGGTGCGTAAGGTATTCAACCGCCTGTCTTCCCTGCTCCACAGCATTTTTAATCAGTCCCATACCACCCAATTCGCCGGCAATCGAAATGCCGGGTACATTGGATTCGAATTTTTGATTGACATGGGGTAATTCAACACCCCGCTTTTCGGTGCCAATAACCAGAGTGATGGCCTGTGTTGGGCACGCATGAAAGCAGGCACCATGACCCACACATCGTGAGGCATTGATGGTGGTGGCTTTGCCATTTCGAATGCCCAGTATGTCTTTCTCAGGACAGGCAATGATGCAGGCCCCTGTTTTTATGCAACTGTTCGGATCAACGACCGGATGCAACGAGATTGGTTCGAAGAGACCCGTTTCTTTCGCTTTTTTAATTTTTTCATCTACCTGTCGCGATTCCCTTATCTGCTTACGGATATAGATCCAGATCACGACGCCACATAATAGGGCGACCAGTCCATAGACAATGATATTTTCAATGAGTTGTTCTGACATATTTTAAAATATCCATCGATAACCGAACACAATGGTCACCACAACATGGATCACCATGATGATAAGCATCACCAAAGCAAAAGGGAGGTGGGCCACATGCCAGTATTTAAATAAATTTTGCATTGTTTGCAAGCGACCGATACGCCGGCTTAATGAAAGTTCGTCGGAGACTATGCGCACCACACTCTTTCTTTCTTTGGCAGATAATTGTGATTTTTTCAGGATCTGCCTGACCATGCTTTTTGATTTAATATCCCTAAGGTATTGGCCCAAAAACCCTGATAGTGGTTTTTCGCTGGACTCGGCTTCACTCGTTACCGTTGTAGCTACGATGCTTCGATAACTGGCTTTATCAAGGTTGTATTCCTCCTTAAGCATCTGACTCAGGTTCGATTTTAAATCCCGAATTTCGCCAAGACTCAATGCTCGACCTTCTATGGTACGGGGGATCTGTATATAAATAAACCGCCCAATGATACCACTGGCAAATACTGCGACCATGCTCCAAAAGCTAACCGAAACAATGCCGCCGAATTTAAAGGAGGTATGAAATAAAACCATAATGGGCCCCAGGGTGCAAAGAAAAATATGGAATTCAAGCCAGTGTTTGAGTTTCCCCAGTCGTGACCATGAACGGAAACGCTTCCGGGCCATATAGGAGGAAACACCAACGATCATTGCCAGTGATCCAACAATACCCAATCCATGTCCGAGGATACCACTGGGTTTTAGATTGGTATGATCGGGATGATAAAATCGCTCGTGCAGTGGTGTTGAATAGTAATTGAGCCCCAGGTTAATCAAATAACCCAGTGTTAATAATACAATCAGCGATAAAACGGTGATATAGATTTTATGCGTTGTAGCCGACATCCGTCACATGATGGGGTTAAAAAAATCAAATACAAATATACTTATTTAATCATGTCATTACGAAGAGAAACGAGCTGGGGTTTCTGTTAATTATTTCCATAAATCAGTAATATCAATAATAACAATACAATTAAAAGAAAATGAATTGCTTAAGTTAATGATATATGTAGTAATTTATATATATTATAAATTAGGCAATCAGGCAATCAATACTGCATTTGGTATTTTGTTTCTGATTTTAATTAGGATAACCAAATCAAATTGAGTGATCAGCTGTAATTCAATGAGGCGTTTTGATTATTTCTTTTTCACTTCGGGTTTGTTGCTCAGGTATATAGTTTGGCGGATATGTTCATTATGTTCGATAACATCAAGGAAAAATGCTGCTGCAGCATTCCTGCTCAGAACCATACTTGCTGGTTTTTCTCCTTCAGGAGTGGCGATGACACCTGAATGATTGGGTTTCATCGATAACATGGGCGCCCTGCAAATGGTATAATCCATCGCCGATTTTTCAAGCATGTCTTCCTGTTTGCTATGATCCCTAAATGCAAACTTTAAATTGCTCATCGAAATGATCGTTTTTAGGATGGCAGGAGCTTTTCCCCAGGATCGCCCAGCTCCGATGGCCCCCAAAGCCACAAATCGCTTAATTCCCTCTTTTTCCATGGCTGCCAGGGCATTGGACGCCGATTTAGAGATGAGGTCTTTCGGTGCATTCAGCGGAGCCCAGGGGTTTTCAGATTTCCGGGATACATTCAGCGTCGTGATCACTGCATTGCAGCCTTTGATGGCTTTTTCAACGACTTCATAATCATATGGTGATCCGGGAGTGATCTCTGCTTGATATTCGTTAAGTTTTTCAGGATTGCGGGCAATGGCAGAAATTGTATGGCCCCTTTTGGCAGCCTCTTTAAGAATGTGCTTTCCGGTTCTTCCGGTTGCGCCGAGTAGCAAAATTTTCATGATGATTCTTGTTTTTGATATGAATTGAATGTTAGCTGAAATTAAAGGCTAATTTACAAAATATGGGGAAATCGATTCCTCTTTCAAGGGGGAATCTTTTCATTAAATCCTCTTTAGAAAAACATCTTGAAAAATAAAAAAAATCACCCGACTATACGATCGGGTGATCTCAGGTTTGTGGTTTTCGATTTGTTATCTTTCTACACCCATCTCATCCAGAATAAAGCCAGCTCCACCAAACTTTTCAGTGATAAAAAGGCAATAACGGATGTCGACGGATATGGTCCTTTGTAGCTCAAAATCATACTGCCAGTCGCTGATCATGGCTTCGTAATTGCCATCAAAAGCGACTCCAATGATCTCTCCTTTGGCATTCATGACAGGACTGCCGCTGTTGCCGCCTGTGATATCGCACTGGTGAAGGAAAGCCACGGGGACATCCTTTAACTCAGGATCCACCCATGGTCCGAAATCCTTCTTTTTAAACAATGCTTTTAAACCTGCCGGTACATCAAAGGGTTCTTTTCCGGTATCCTTGGCCATAACGCCTGAAAGTGATGTAAATGGTCTGTACCATACGGCATCTTCGGGACTGTACCCTTTCACCGGTCCGGAAGTAAAGCGAATTGTGCCATTGGCATCGGGGTACAGACCTTCGCCTTTCCACTCGTATAAACCATCTATATATTTTTTCCGAAGATCGGTAACTTCAGCAGCAAACTTATTGTACACTTTCTGACTTTCCTGTTGCATATCATATACGGATGCGGCCATTTTAATGAAAGGATCATTCAGCGCTTCCAGTTCTTTAGAATTTTTACCGATAAGACCAGCTGCATACTCAGGATCATTCAGTTTGGAAAGGTCATATGCCTGATCCACAAACTCATTGATGGTCATTTCGGAATTGCTGAGGATATAGTTGAATCCTTCGATGCGCTGATCTTTTGGAAGATCATTGGCCAAAATCAGTGAACGTTCCAATAGCGCTTTGTCAAGGGGTTGATAGTAGTTGGCATATATGAATGGCACCTGTGCTTTGAACCGCTCAAGGAGTTCGTCATTATAACCTGGATCCCGATCTTTTTCCGGTTTTTCCATTTCACGGGCAACATTATATAGTTGCGAGGCTACATTGTAGAGGGTGCCAGATAGTCCTCCAAAAAGGCCCATCACATTGTCACGATCTTTATAGCGCTCAATGGTTTTATAGGTTTGTGCTATATCGTCGATGATACTGCCGTACTTTTCCCTTGTTTCAGGTTTATTATTGGCCCACATCAAAAATTCTTTTTCAAACTCCAGTTTTTTATCTACAAAATGGGTATTGTTCATACCATCCACTTTGCCCTGGTAGTTTTTCATGGCATTGGCCAGGCCCGCTCTCAAACTGGCTACCTTAAGTTTGCCTTCTGGATCTTCGGCTGTGAGTTCATCCATAAGTGCTATGATTGCTCCAAAATTCTCAATGCTGAACGGATAATTATAAAGCAGATTCCATCTGGCGGAATTGGAAGTACGGTATCGGGTTGTGGCTCCGGGAAATCCTACGATGAATGTTAAATCTCCCTCCTTCAGGTCATCTTTGGCCACCTTCAGCCAAACGGCAGGTTTGTAAGGAATGTTGTCTTCACTGTAATCAGTTCCTTTACCATCCGGTGAAACATAGACCCGCATGAATGAAAAGTCGCCCGTATGTCGTGGCCACATCCAGTTGTCAATATCACCACCAAATTTACCGATTGATTTAGGGGGTGCATACACCAACCTGATATCCTTGAAGAGTTTGTAAACAAATAAGATATACTGTTTTCCATTGTACATTTCTGCTACCCGCGCATCAATATCATCACCACTTTTTTCAATTTTTTCGGTCATTTTTTCGATGGCTTCATTGACCAGTTTATCCCGCTCTTCAGGATCGGTAGCCTTTTTAGCAGCCTTGAGGATATCGTCGGTAACATCTGTCATTTCAGTTACGAGACGGGCTTCGTATCCCGGAGCATTGATCTCTTCACCACGATTACTGGCCAGGAAACCTTTGGTCAGGTAATCGGTTTCGGCAGTAGAGACCCTTTGCAATGCACCATAAGCAACATGATGATTGGTTATGAGCAATCCTTCCGGTGAAACGAAGGAAGCAGTTCCGCCCCCCAATTGCACAATGGCCTGGTAAAGCGCCGGTTGGTCAGGATTGTAAATTTCGGATGGATCAATCTCCAATCCCTTTTCCTTCAGATTTAGCTGATCGATTTGGTTCAGCAACCACATGCCCTCCTGTGCAATTGTAGCCGCTGTAAAAATGAACAATAATACAATTGATAAATAATACTTTTTCATGTGTACCTCCATGGTTAAATGTTTATAAAATTTGTTTTTGATAAGCATGTTTTCAGTAGGTTCGAATAAAATAAAAGGAAAAGCTGTTCATAAAATATGCCAGACACACCCGATTTGTTTGAGTGGTTTTATATGGGGTGTATGATAAAATTGATATATCTAATTAAACTATTCAAAATGCCCGGATTTATAGTACTTTAGGTAATTGGGATCGGGTTTTTTGTGAAAAACATCGTTTAAAATTATTTGTTTTGATTTTGATATGCTTGCAAATTCGAATTGAGAAGTTGTTCGCAATTGAATGTTCATGTGTTCGGGTGCGGACAGAAACAGTTATATGAAAAATAAATACCTATTTGCCTGAGACCCTATCATTTTTCGAATTTGTAAATGAAAAATGTCAATGTTTTAGAGTACATTAAGTAGAGGCATTACATTTTCGCTTTTTAACTTTTAAAATTAAAAAACCATGTCAGTGTGAGGTTGTCATTTCTTAAAAGATTTTATTTATAAATGTGATTGTTCAGGTTCAAGTTTAAATATTTGATTTTCTGAAGATATAATCTTTATTACAGAATTCAGGACTTTGGGTATTAAAAAGCCGATTTTTTTAAATGTCTGAATTTTTAATAAAAAGCTTTGCATTTTTAGAATTATCAATTATATTTGTTCCGGCTGTTTAAAGAAAATAGAGAGTGAGGTGAACATCCTTCAAAAATTGGTTTTGGTTAATAATTAGGTTTATTCTTTTCTTCTTTTCATCACCTTACTCATAAACCGGCACGGAGTTATTCCCTGTCGGTTTTTTTACTTCAATACCAGGTTTATTTTCATAAAGAAGAACCAATTGTAATTTCAGATGTTAGCTTTGAAAGGTTAATTTTAATTCGATATAATTTAACACCATGGAAAATTCAAAACATATCGAGGAATTCAATCGCCTGGTGAATAAGAAATTCAATCTGTACAACAGTATGTTTCTCAATTTGCCTTATCGCAAGGTGGAAAATGTAGGCATGCTGATACCCATTTTACAGCGCTGGTCCAAATCGGGATTGGAAGAAGGCAAAGAACCTCTTGAAATTTTAAATTCCTTTTTTGAAGGACAAACAAACTTGAAGACAGAAATGGATCGGATTGATTTTATGTTTCAGGTCATTCAGTATGTTGAGCGCCAGGTGGTTCTTTTTGATAGCGTTGAGGATGTTGCCCTGCCCGAGATAAGGCAAATGGAGGATGACCTTACTATCCGTGATTTTTTTCATCAAATGGATCATCGCATCAGTGCAGAAGATATTCGGAGTAAATTACAGACATTCAGTGCCCGGATTGTTTTAACGGCGCATCCTACCCAATTTTATCCACCCCGGGTTCTGGATATTATGTCACGCCTTCGCCATAAGGTAAGGGACAACGATATCAATGGAATAGATATCCTGTTGCAGCAATTGGGACTTTCATCTTTATTAAATCCTGAAAAACCCACACCCCTTGAGGAAGCGAGGAACATCATTTATTTTCTGCGCAATGTTTATTATGACGCAAGTGGACAGCTAATGGCCCACATCAGGACTTCCACACAGGATGAGGGGTTCGATAATCCCAATGTCGTCAAACTGGGTTTTTGGCCGGGTGGTGATCGGGATGGAAATCCTTTCGTTACTTCTGATACCACAATTGCAGTGGCCAATGAATTGCGGATGTCCCTCATGAAATGTTATTACCGGGATATTAAACAGCTGGAGCGAAAGCTCACCTTTAAAGGGGTTGAAAGCTTGCTGAAAGAACTCCGGGGTGAGGTTTATAAGGCGATGTTCGATCCTGATCATGCTTTGCCATGGAAAGAAATCCTTAATCCGCTTCTGTCGGTCAAAGAAAACGTGGAACAAAAGTACAACAGCCTTTATAAGGATGATATAGACAATCTGATCGATAAAGTAAAAATCTTCAAATCCCACTTTGCCAACCTCGATATTCGACAGAATCACAGCATTCATAAATTGACCGTGGAAACCATCCTGAAGAAAGCCGGAATCATTCAGAAAAGCCTTGAAGAACTCACGGAGGACGAATTGATCGACATACTGGTTCACCAGGATATTAAAATTGGCGATCTTTCATTCGCAAATGATCTGGTAACGGATACGATTCAAACCGTTATGCAGATAGATAAAATCCAGGAAAAAAATGGGGAAGAAGGCTGCAATCGTTATATCATAAGTAACTCGGAAGACATTTTTGCTGTTTTATTTGTGCATGCTTTGCTGAGATGGTTTGGTCAATTCAAGGAATATCCAAAGGTTGACATTGTACCTTTGTTTGAGTCTATGCGGGGAATGGATAATGCTGAACAAATCATGAAAAGGCTTTTCAATATCCCTGAATACCGAAAACATCTTGCGCTAAGAAATGATTGCCAGACCATTATGCTGGGATTTTCAGACGGTACCAAGGATGGGGGTTATCTGAAAGCAAACTGGTCAATTTTTAAAACCAAAGAAATATTATCAGAAACCTGCGCAGAAAATGGTATCAGTGCCATTTTTTTCGATGGCAGGGGAGGTCCACCAGCCCGCGGAGGCGGGCGAACGCATCGGTTTTATGCAGCGCAAAGTGATCGAATCGCCAGCCATGAAATCCAGGTGACCATTCAGGGACAAACCATTAGTAGTAAATATGGTACACAGGAACAATTTGCATATAATATTGAACAATTGTTGACGGCCGGGTTGTATCATGCACTTTTTAAATCGGAAAATTTCATCCCCGGTGAAGCGAGATCGCTCATTGAAAAGCTTTCCAATATTAGTTTTGAAAAGTATACAGCTTTAAAACACCATCCTAAATTTATTCCTTACCTCGAAAAAATGAGTACCCTGAAGTATTATGGTGCTGCCAATATTGGTAGCAGACCGGTGAAACGGGGACAGAAAAAGAAGCTGGAATTGTCGGATCTGCGTGCTATTTCCTATGTCGGGTCCTGGAGTCAACTAAAACAAAATGTACCGGGTTATTTTGGTATAGGCACTGCCTTAAAGACTTTGAAAGATGAAGGTCGGTTGGGGGATCTGAAACAACTTTTTAACACGGTGCCTTTCTTTAAAGCACTGATGCTGAATAGTATGATGTCGTTGTATAAATGCTATTTTGAATTGACGGCCTATATGGACAAAAATGATGGATTCAGCGATTTCTGGGAGATATTGTATGATGAGTATAAATTATCAAAATCGATGTTGCTTGAAATATCAGGTTATGAGCAATTGATGGAGGAAGAGCCTGTCTCGAGAAGTTCAGTGGAGATCCGTGAGAAAATCGTCTTACCCCTGTTGGTTATACAGCAATATGCCTTGCAAATGATCTCTAAAAATGTTTCCCATAAATCATCCTATGAAAAGATTGTTCAACGGTCGCTGTATGGGAACATCAATGCCAGTAGGAATTCTGCTTAATGGCCTATCATCGATATGGCCTATCATCGATCATTGGTGCACAATACAGGTATATTGTGCGGGTTGGTGAGAATAGATGCTTTATCAGAATCTGCAAAGTAGTAGTTTTCTGAAGTTGAATTGGTCATGAGTGCTATGATATCAATGCCATTGGTATGGGCATAAGTCATGATCTGCTTGGAATAACCCACCGAAAAAGACTCCTGTTCTTCCGTTATTCGGAGATATCTTATACCGGCTTTATCAAAGGTTTCTTTAGCGTACTGGATATTTTCCAACATGTTTTCAGAAAAATCCACCCCTGGTTTTTTCACTGTATAGATATGGACTTCTCCATCAAAAAGGCTGGCTAATTCAGCGGTTGCCTGAACATTTCGTGCAAAAGCCTGATGGGTGCTGGCCGGGAAAAGAATTTTTTTAAATCCTTCATCGGGCAGGGTATAGCCTTTTTGCAAAGAAATTACAGGGATTGGGATGTTTTTAAGCAGCTTGAGAATATCCGCACCGAATACTTTTTCACGCAATCCTTTAAATCCATGGGTTCCTATCACCATCAGGCGGAAACAATCATCACAGGCCATGTCCTCAATCTCTCTGAACAGGTTGCCCTTACGGATCATTTTCTCAACAGTTATATCACTGTGTCCTGAAATAAGATCAATGGTAGATTGCATTTGTTTTTCTGCATCTTCAGAACCTTTCCCATTTTCAATATGAAGTAAAGTAATCCCCTGATTATTTTTTTCAGCCATATGCAATGCAACATCTAATGCACTGGCAGAAGCAGGACTAAAATCAACAGGAACCAGAATGTTTTCTTTAACCATGATCTTGAATTTGTATTATCGTTAGGATTAATATTTGGCCGGATGGCTCAGGACAAAATGGATACATCCTGTTCAACCATATTTGGCTTTTTATCATTTATTTTTTTTGAATCAACGATGTACATGTCGATTTCACCCTTATTTTTTGCTTCAATTTTACCACGGTAGGTGCATTCAAAATAGTCTTTGATAAATTCGTATGTAAAACCGGAAATGTTGACCTGACCCGGAATACCACTTGATTCCATCCGGCTGGCCGTGTTGACTGCATCCCCCCAGATATCATAGGCAAATTTATTTTTACCGACCACGCCGGCGATGACTGGGCCCGTGTGCACGCCAATTCGCAATTCCCAGTAATCCTTTCCTTTCTTTTCGCGCTCTTTTTTGAGGTTTTCCATATATTCTTTGATCTCCAGGGCAGCATGTACGATATCAACCGGGTTGGAATCATTGGCAACAGGAATTCCCCCGGCGCACATGTAAGCATCTCCAATGGTTTTAATCTTTTCAAGATTGTATTTATCGATGATCCGGTCAAATTCAATGAAACATTGATTGAGCTCCCGCACCAGGTCATGTGGTGTTAATTTTTCAGCGATCTTGGTAAATCCTTTGAAGTCGGTAAAGAGGACCGATACTTTACCATAATGTTTAGGCGTAGCAAAGCCTTTTTCCTTGAGTTCTTCCGCTGTTTCTTCCGGGAGAATGTTCAGGAGTAATTTATCAGACCGGTCTTTTTCATTTGCAATAATTTTACTGGTTCGACGTACATACTTGTAACGATTGAATAATCCACCAGCCAGCAATAATAGAAGGACTCCTGTCAATGCTGTCGCATTGCGAATGGTTTTCTGCCGCTTGAGATTAACCTCCTGTAGTTCTTTATCTTTGGCCAGTACTTCAATTTCTCCCTGCTGTTTTTCTATGTCGTACATCAATGCCTGCCGTTGCATATTTTTGTCCATTACCGCATTGTAAATGGTATCTTTTATCGTTACAAGCAAATTGTTGTATTTGAATGCATTCTTGTATTCACCCATCTCTGAATAAGCTAAAGACAATTCCTCATAAGTGTCTTTCAACTCCTTTCTCATTTTCATTGTATCGGCAATGGCTTCGGCTTCAAGCAATTTTTCTACGGCCAGTTTGTATTCTTTTTTTTCTTTGTAGATCCGACCCAATTCAATCAGTGCCTGTGTTTGCTCAATGGATTTATCACTTTCGATGGCCATGCGATAAGCGCCATTAAGAAATTGAATCGCTTCTGGGTATTCACCCCGTTGAAAGTATACTTTTGCAATTCCAATCATGGCATAGGGAACGTTACCGGTGGGCGTCTTTCGGTAGGCTTCCATGGATTTATTGAAATAGTGCAGAGCGGCAGTATCATTACCCTGAGCCAAATAAATTTCACCGATATTGACAGAAGATGCACCGATGGCATCAAAATCATTCAGGATTTCACTCAGGGCAATGGATTGCTGATAATAATTGAGCGCCATGTCCTGGGAATTTTCTTTACTCGAATAGATCGCACCCAGGTTGACCAGTGCTGTTGCAATCCGCAAGGTATCTTTGATGGACTCAGCGATTTTTAAGGATTTTAAATAATAATCCAGTGCTTTAACATCGTTGCCCTCAGTAAAATAGATGGCACCGATATTATTCATCATGTTGGATACGCCGTTAAGGTCATTGATCTCTTGGAATACTTTCAATGATTCTTCCCAATTAAAGAGGGCATCAACAAGCTTGGATTGTAAATAATAAACGAGTCCGATGCTTTTATACGCATAACCCAAACCTGAAGAGAAACCAATCTGTTCTGCTAGGTCTTTGGCTTCAGTTGCATAGGCCAGTGCTTCTTCATAGGGTGGAACATAGTATTCTTTACTAAGTTCAATGAGGGTGTTGACACGCATTGTATCGTTGATGTTTGAGGCCAGCACTTTTCTAAGACTGTCTATCTCAGCCGATTGAGCATATCCATTTGCATTTATAAGTGCAAAAAGCAGCCATAGAAAGCTTAGTTTTCTGATCAATTTAACCTCCGGTTTCATCATATCATTTTGTTTGGCCTTAAACTGTTATTTAAATAAACACAAAAGCAAAGAGGATGTTTGGCCCATATCCTCTTTGCTTTCAAATATTTGGTATTATTGTTTTACAATTCGTATGAGTTTCCGTTCCTTAGCCGTTGTTAAAACGACGAAATACAATCCGCTTTCCATTTCTCCAAGTTCCACTTCAATCAGGTTATTCCCTGTTTTGGTTATGGATGCACGACGCATGGTTCCATGAACATCAACAATTTTAATGTCATCCGTAGAGATGTCACTAAATGTTTCTGTAAGCGTTATGAATACATCTCCTGATGTGGGATTAGGGTACGCCATGATTTCCTCAGCATAAGCATCTATTCCTGAATTGTCAGTGATTTCCGCACTTTTTGAACAACTTGGTGAAGATGAACTGGCACTGGAGCCTTGTGCTGCTTTTTGTCCTTTATGGTTATAGCTTGCTACGGTCCAGGTCAGATCCTGACCATCAAATGGAACTTCAAAGGTTCCACCTCCGGAAAGAAATAACTCAGGCTGATTACTGGCATCATAAGATCCTTCTCCGCTGAGAAAATTATCTTCCCCGATAGGTATGAAAACATCCGAATTGTTATTATTAGTGTATTGAAATAATGCAATGTAAGGATATGCTGCGCCTGGAGCAGCCGGATCAACACAAATCACCTTTGGAATGATATGCTTGGTTCCGGGTCCGTCCGGGTTGACATATAAAGTTCCGCTTTCATAGGATATAGAATAATTAACGGCTGTTGCCTGGGGTGTAAGCGCATAGGTCCCTGGATTAAAATTAAAATTAGGCGAAATGGTATAAGTCAGGGTGGTTAGTACATTCTCATTCTCCCCATTAACAAAACCAGTGAATCCAAATTCAATAACCGGGAATGGATCATCTTCGAGCATAAATTGAATTTCCGGAACTATGGATATGATAAGTTCAGCCTTGGTAATGGTAAATGTGCCAGCCATAAATGAGAAGTCATAGTTGGATCCTGCTGACAGGTCACCACTTCCAATTGCATAGGAACCGGCATCTTCCCCGGTCTCGCGACTGATATCACCCGTAAATGTATCCTCAAACTTCAGGCTACCAATAGTTATTTGGTAGGTGAGTGGAGGATCGGCTTCTCCATAGGTTTTTCCCAGGTTATCTGCAGAAACTGTAATGGGCGCAGGGTTGATGGTGAATGTCCCTTCAACAACGGTTAAGTCGTAGTTTCCACCAGCTGATAAGGACCCTTGCGAAATGTTATAATCATTCACATCTTCTCCGGATGTTCTGGTTAGTGTGCCGGTAAAACTGTCTTCGCCAACCAATGATCCGGATGTTAAAGTATACGTTAATTCAGGATCAGGATCACCATAGGTTTTACTAATCAGATCAGCAGTAACCGATATGGTCGCCGGATCAATTGTGAACACACCCGGTTCAAATGTCAGGTCATAGTTATTCCCGGCTGTAAATGTTCCCTCCAAAATAGCATATTCACCCACATCTTCACCGCTAACCCTTTGCAAGGTGCCTGTAAAGATATCATCGCCTACAAGGGTTCCAAAGGTTAGCTGGTATGTCAACGCAGGATCCGTTGTGCCATAAATTTTTGCAATGCTATCAGCAGTAACAGTCAATGCTGCAGGAGCAATGGTTAGTTGACTGCCGGTGAATGAAACCGCATAATTGGGTCCGGCATTCAGGGTTCCCTGTGAGATTGAATATATTCCGACATTTTCACCAGCTTCTCTAATCAATTCACCAGTAAAGGAATCTTCTCCGAAAAGCATTCCTTCGGTGATTTCAAAAGTAAGTGCCGGATCGGGTTGCCCATATACTTTATTAAGTGTGTCTGCACTTAAGGATAATGGGGCTTGCTCAATAATCAAATAAGCCGTATCGCCACCAATAAAGTTTTGATCATTCACGGTTGCAATTACCTCATATGTGCCTGCTTCAACTGGCAATTCAGTGGATCCATTGTAGGTATAGACAAGGTTAAGAATTTCAGGACCTGTATTGGCGATTACCGTTTTAGGCATCCCGTCGTAGGTCTGTGTCAGGCTGGCAGGATCAAAGGTAACAGAAGCTTCTGCCGGGACAACTGAATAAAAGTAAGGTTCGTAGGTTACATTAAAATTATTGGTAAGGTATGTTCCAGGCACAACCCAGTAGGTTCCAACTGTATTCCCGGGGATCAGGTTCATTGGGACCAAATCGACTGTTCCGGGTGCACCCAGCAGAATATCTATATCATCCTCGGTCAAAATAACGACAGCATCGCTGTTGCTGTTTGCATTGATGGTGCTTGTATTCACCAGGGCAGTTGCACTTGCATTGACCAGTGCCGTGGCATTGACCAGTGCTGTAGCCGTTCCGTTTACAAGAACAGTTGCGGTGCCGTTAACAAGGGCCGTTGCGTTTACCAGAACTGTGGCTCTGGCTGCTCCATTTACAAGGACGGTTGCCCTTGCGGCTCCGTTGACCAGAGCTGTTGCATTGATGGTTCCATCCGGGTTGAACAAGGTATCATTGACCTCAGTAAATTCAACCAGATCAGTATTATTAACCAATGCCGTTGCAGAGATCATAAAACTATAATTGACCAGAGCAGTCGCCGAAGCATTGACCAGTGCGGTTGCCATGGCATTCACCAAAACGGTTGCATGACTTTGTTGCAATGTATTCAATATACTTGTATTAACCGGATCTGGAATATTTAAACTGCCATCATCATTGTAGTTGTAATCAAAATTAAATCCAGCAATGGGTTCGCCGTATACAAAAGTCGTATCCTGTGGTTTGATAACAAGATCCAGTTTTTCAATCGTTAAAAGTCCTGTTTCTATTACAAAATTAAACCGTTCCAAAAGACCAATATCAACAGGATTCGATGCAGGAATTCCGCTATCGGGATTGAGGGGGTCAGTTGCATCCGCTGAAATGGACCAAAGCCCGGCATTGGATAGCTCGGTAACATTGATGGCCTCAAGTTGAATGTTCATGATCCGGTTGATCTCTTCTGCCGAAAGACCAGCTTCCGAAAGGGTTAGACTTGTGTCCGGACTTACAACCGCATAATTTGCAGTAAATTCCGGTAAAACTTCACCATATGCTTTGGTAGTATCGTTTATCGTGATCAGCAAAGTCTCTTTATCTGTGAAATATAGTGTATTGGAAACTCCTCCATCATTTCCATTGGTCTGGGGTGCAGGTGGATTGTAAACCTGTATGCCGGGATAAAGGTCAGTGAACGGGAAAATATTTGTAATGATGGCAGTATCACCGGATAGCACGATACCGTCGCTGATGGTGTCTCCATTAAAAACTACCACTGCGCCATCTGTCAGATAATTACCATTGATGGTGATTACCAGGGTATCTTCTCCTGGTACAAGGGTGGTATCATAAATAAGATCCGTGATAACCGGTGATGGATTTGCAAGGGTTAACAGGGCCGCATCAGCCTGGATGAACCCTGAACCTGTTGCATTGTCAAAACCCGGTGTATTCATATCGATGGCTGTTCCGGTCATGATCGATTTCAATGCTGATGGAGAAAGACTGGCATCATAAAATTTTGTTGTTGCCTGTTTGATAAGGGCTGCAACACCTGCAGCATGAGGAGCTGCCGCTGAAGTTCCGAAAAAGTTTGGAAAAGGATCTCCATCAATGTTAACACTTCCAAAGTCAACGGTTGTATTCACTCCATTGGGAGCAGCTATATCAGGCTTGTTCCTGATGATGCCGTCGACCATGGTGCCCCCCCGTGATGAAAAGGAAGCAATGGTGGGAGGATTAACCCCATATTCCGGCGTATTGCTGTACAAAACAGCACCCACTGTAATGGCTCCTTCTGCATTGGGATGCCCAAAAATGGTGGAGTTGGCAACCGTTAAGTATTCGTTCATGGTCAACTGTCCCCTGAAAACAATGTACTTGAGTTTTACATTACTCAATCCACTGGATTTCATGATCAGGATATTGGTTTCGGCACCACCTTCTCCTACAGTAAACGGAAGTACCTCGATCGGATTTCCGCCGGTATTGTCGCGGTTAAATCCAAAAAGGGTGGTTCCGTCATCATTGGCAAGGTAAATATCCATGTCCGTGGCAGTATTGCCGAATACTGTACCATCATCCCATTGCAAAACGAGGGTGTAATTACCTTCGGCTACTGATACGCTCTGGAAAATATCATCTCCGCCCGGACCAGCAAAATTATGGGCTTCACCCATCAGGCCGGATGGTGCTGTTCCAGCAATAAAGTCGTTTTCGTATGAATTGGTGCCAAAGTTACCGGCAGCTGTAATATATCCAACACCCTGGCTAACAACACTGTTCACGGTTTGTGCTACAATTCCGTCCTCGAAAAACGGTTCGGAAATATAGGTGATGTCATCCACAATGAGATCGCAACCGGCATCTTTCAATTCAATGATGCCCTGTGCAAAATCTATGGCATTCAAAGTTCCTGTTCTAAAAGCCAGTTCAGCTTTTGGTGCAATATCGTGTATGATCTGTAACATGGCTCTGCCCTCATCTGAAGCAGTATAAGGATAATCTTTTATCACATCAACATTGATGCTGTTTACTGGATTGGGAACCGGATTCCCATCTGGATCGAAACCGATTCCGGGCAGGTCTCCTTTTAAAATATCATCATTGGCTGGATTACCGATTTTTTTATTATAACTGTCAGACAGTACACCCACTTTAACACCTTCACCGTCCAGTAGAAAGGCGTTTCTTGCGATATCGGATCGCATGGCAATATCCCCCTGCGTAGTCACGATCCCACCATTGACTTGAGGTGGATATTCAGGTCGTGCATAATTGACTTCGTTGATGAGGTCATTGATCAGCAAAAGATTATCAATCGGAAACCATCCTGTGATGGATAATTGACCGGGAATGCCTTTGGGATCGGTTAGGCCAAATTGCTGACTTGTAAGCGTATTGAGCAGATTATTGTATTCGCCATCTAACGCAAAAACTTTGATCAATACATCTGTTCCATCAATCTGGAAAATATTGTCTGATACTGCTGTACCCGTATTTTGAAATGTATTGTATAAACTGGTCAGTTCAGGTCCGATCAGTGAGTTGATTAATTTACCACCTGCAGGGGGTGGGTAGTAAGGATAGATATTGGAATTTAAGCAATCCAGAACATTTTGAAAGTCCTGACTCGAGAAGCTGACAGTTAGCAACTTATTTCCGGCTTTTACAATGGTTTGCTGATCTTGCAGCCCTCCTGTTAAAGTATAGGTGACGGTGAATTCACCGGGATTTCCTCCTCCAAAACCAGCCGTACCGGTTATTCGGAAGCCCTGAATCGGGTAATTCCCAAGATCAGGCCCTAAATCAATGTTATTGTAATTGAGGTTGCCTGAGATCAGTTCTATAGAAACATTTGAATAGGTCCCCGGATCAGCCTCAACAGCATAATGTGCCATCGATTTACAATTTCCAGAACAACCATTGTGTTTGACGTTGAGAACAATGGTATAAGTATTGTCACCGTTATCAACCACTGATTGAATGGCCGTTGTATAGCCCTGATCATGATCTTTTAAAACGGAACAATCATCCTGAGCTTTTAAATTCGATGATAATAGGAAAAACACTCCCAGGAAAAGAGCGAGTAATGTAGCTTTTTTAAGCATAATTTATAAATTTTAGTTTTAGTAAATAATTTTGGGCCATTTACTTGATTACCATTTTGCTAAAAATCCTGGTAAGCAGCAAGTCCGACCTTCCTTTGCTTTGATTCAAGAGGGTTTCAATTAAGAACAATTTTTTGGTTCCAAATAATACACCTTATTTAGATCAATTCTAATCAAAGGTAACAATACAGAAAGGGAAAGGTTAATATTTAACAATACTTTAACAATATAATTCAGCTAAAAAGTATTGATAATCACTTGTTTCGGTTTGAGCGATTGATGATGCTTGGAATAAATTTAAAAACCTCCTGTCAGTAATTTATTGCTGTGAAGTAAATTTTACATTACAAATCAATGGTAGTTGGATGTATTCAAGCTATGATCAAGGCATATTTTTATGGTCTGTAAACACCGGAGTGCCCTCTTAAATTAACAAAAAGCCCGGCTATTTTAACCGGGCTTTTTAAAATACAAATGTACCTTATTTTATTTGGGTACCTGGCATTCATAACCCAGGTTGGCCTTAGCCGGTGTTTGTCCACCCCCACCAAGGTTGGGTTTCCAGTAAGAAGTTTCGTCTGTGTTCTGTGTCAGACCGGTCATTTCAAAATCACCACCCATGTAACCTGAGTTCCCCAGGTCCACCTTCCAGACGGCTGTTTCATCGGTATTCTGGATCAAACCATTGCCGTTTCCATCGGCAGCGATCATGCCCCAGACACCTGATCCCAAATCCTTATGTCCATTGCTGCCTCCATAAGCCTGTGCAGCATCCGTAGAAAAGTCATAGCTATAAACACCACCTGTTTCGGTGAGCCCATTTGCTGAGATGACTCCCAGGTGATTGCGGTGAAATACCACGGCATAAAGATTTTGAGTGAAACTGGCACCAAATGTCAGCATGCTGGAACCATCCAGCCCGACGACAGAGCCATCATCCAGCAGGAATGCAGCTAGCTCTCCGATGATGGTTGCTGAGGTTGCATTGGCCGGATCATCGGCATCACGTAGTTGCACAACAACCCAATCAACTACACCGGCTGGTATGGAAGCCACATTTTCGCTTCCGGTATAGTACCAAACAATATCATTCGCATCGGATATATCGTAATAGGGCAGGGTGGGGCCATAGGGTTGACTGAGCGGTATGTAGCCTTCGGTATTCAGGGTAGTCGACATAAGGTTGCCACCCAGGTAAGGTCCTTCAAGAAATACAGTGAGATCAACAGTCAGTCCGCCGGTCAGGTTCTGGTCACTGCCATTGGTACCGGGTGAGCCAAGGTCTCCTTCTGTTCCAACGTAGCTGGGCTCGCGAAGAGTGGCTGTTGTCCAGTTCAAGCCATTATTTGTCTCAACATCAGAGGTGCCAGTGAAAACCATAGCAGCTCCGGTAGGATCGGGCCAAACAGATCCACCGTCCCATTCGATACGGCTCACTTCTGTGGTTCCATCTGATAAATAAATAATGATTTCATCATCACCATTGCTAAGGAACATATCTGTTCCATAATCATAATCTACTGTGAAATTCCCATTTGTGACATTGTCAGAATTGTTCCCAAATACTGCAAAACCGCCTGCTGGAACAATTAAACTTACTGAAACAATGAAATTATCGCTGCCTGCATCTGCAATTACATATCCATTCATATCTATGTCCGATTCAGTGGTGTTAAATACTTCAAAATATTCACCATCGCTATCATTTACAGCAAGAGGATCTTGCATCACTTCAGTAACGATCAAATCAGGTGCTGCAAATTCGACAACATCAAATGAAGGACTGGTTCCGGAGGTAAGGACAGTGGCATCATCATTTACCGTTAAAATAACACCGGTACCGGCTGGTTCCATCTGTACACCGCTAACAGTTACTTCACTGAGTCCGTTTGAAATTGTTCCGGTAGTTGTTGATGTTCCAGTAAAATCAACTCCTGATGTCCCAACATTAGAAACCAAAGTAAAATTAACATCACTATCAACAACCGCGGGATTTCCAAATTGATCCAATGCCTGCACAACAACTTCGAAGCTACTACCCACAAATGGATTAATGCCGCCATTTACGGATGAAATTGTTAGTTGTGTAGGGGGTTCTCCACCAACAAAATCTTCCTGGCCTCTTGGATTGATACGATAGTGGCTTGTCCCGTCATCCCAGTCAACAACACCTGTTATTTCATCATAAGTTTGTCCAACATTGATGGTTAAATTATTAAAATGAAAAGCTACATTATCACCAATATGAAAATAATAAATTGCCTCAGCTCCATCTGACCAGCTGCAACGGTACTCATAATTTGTACCATCATATGATTCAACGGTGAAATCTTCAATGGTTACCAACTGACCTTCCCAGGATTCAGCAGGGTCTGTATCCACTGTTAAATTCTCATCGATGACTGATCCTGCAATCAGATCAGGTCCATAAGGTGCGTTACCGGTTGAAAGGGAATTGAGAAGTTCGGGATTGACAATTTCTGAGAGGCCTTGATAAGGACTGTAGTTAGCAGTTAATATAATTTCTTCTCCCACTGTAACAACTTCATGAAAATTATAATCGAAGATCATTACTCCGTTTCGACTTCCAGCGGCATCTGCAATCCAGACATTGTTAAAAGCATCATTGGCCGATATAATACCCTGGAAAGTAGCCCTATTTGTCGTATTCATAATACCCCCCGGATTGGTTGTGTTGGTATAAGAAATAGGCATGATGCCAGCATAGAAAGTAAAACTGGTACCATAATTATCATCGTTCACATCATCAAGCGTGATATCACCAGTCATGGGTGGCGTGGCACCTGTTAAATGAACCAATTTGGGATTGCTTCCATCAATCGTAGCTCCAGAAAAGGTTGTATAGGTTGTTCCCGTTAGGTAATAATCATCAGGATCAACACTTTCCAGGTCGACATTATAGTAAACATCAACACTGCTGGCGTCAACAGCAAAAGCGTCGGTTATCTCAGTAATTACCGTTCCACTTTGTTCAACAATAAAATCATCATAATAAATAACACCCCCACCGGAATTTGTGTTGTAAGTTCTTACCTCAAACCTGAAACCATCAGCTGCTAATGGAGCTGTAATGGTTACAGAATATTGAACCCAGTTTGGATCGTCGCTGGAATAGGCTGAAGGCCTTAACTCCAGTTCATTATCAGGGATAGTAACGGTTCCGGTAAGCCAATATGACCATATTCGCGACCTTGCATTAATATCGTTATCAAGGTACCAATACGAAATTGTATAAGTTTCACCTCCAGTTATACCAGCTACATTTTGCTGCAAGTCAGTGGTCCCGGCCGTTACTTTCGCTGAATAGGTGCCTTCATATACAGTAACCGATTCTTGTTCGGTGCTTTCAGCTTTATCCCAGCTTGTAGGGGTTGTCGGATCATCCCATAATTCGAGATCACCATTGGTCATCAAGTTTTGTGCTTGCACGGGCATCATTGCAGCCCAGATTCCAATCGTCATCGTGACGATTAAAAGATAAATTTTCTTCATTTTTCAAAGATTTTATAATTATTACTCTATAATTTTATAAAAGGTTGGTTTCCTTACAATAAGTTGAACCATCCTGACACATTTCAGGATGCCAAACAAAATTATAAAAATCTTCGGTTCCTTCTCCAAAGAAATTATAAACAAAATATTAAGTTTTTGATTTGTGCGATGTGTGAACAAGATTTGTATAATTTTGTATTGGATTGCTAAATCTAAAGATCACTATGGTCCGACAACATTTTCCCATGCCTGTCATTACCAGGCTCACCATAAACTTCTTGTTTTGGATCCTGCTATTTGTGATCCTTCAGCATTTGCGGAATTTTTTATATCCCATTTTCCTCGGGGTATTGTTTGCTTACCTGTTTTATCCCCTGGCCAGTTTTTTTGAAAAAGCAAAAATCCCCAGGATACTGGCCAATATTTTCAGTATTATCATTGGTATATCGATCGTTTACGGTGTCCTGATCTTTATTTACCGAAGATTACAGGAATTTATGGTCGATATGCCGGTCATGGAAGAGCAGGCCATCAAGAATATTCGGTCCATTTTTGCTGGAATCGAAGGTAGACTGGGGTTAAAGACCGGACCCGAGGAGGGTCAGATCATTAAATTGACCCGTCAGTTATTTCAGTCCAGTAATGAAAGCATCACAACAACCATCACAGCGACTTTCAATACTTTTTTCTCCGTCTTTATCATGCCGGTTTATATTTTTTTCTTTTTGTATTACAGGAATAAGTTTAAAAATTTCATCATGAGAGTCATCCCTGAGCATGAGCATAAACGGGCAGGCATAATCATCGAGGAGATCAATAATGTAACGATTAAATACATGCGGGGAATAGCCATTGTCGTTTTGATCCTGTGTGTTCTCAACTCGGTGGGACTCATGATCGTAGGGATCAAGTTTGCCATACTCTGGGGTGTACTGGCTGCCATTGCCAATTTTATTCCTTATTTCGGGACCATTATTGGCTATTCCCTCCCCCTGGCCATTGCACTTTTAACGGGAGAGTCCCCGAATCTGGCTTTGGGTGTGATCATTCTTTTTATCATAATCCAGTTTACAGAAAATAATATTTTAACACCCAATATCGTCGGCGGACTCATCCGGCTTAACCCTTTTGTGGTGATATTGAGTGTATTGTTTGGGGGTATTATTTGGGGAATACCCGGCATGTTCCTGGTGGTTCCGTTTATGGGAATGGCTAAGATTGTTTTCGACAGGGTGCCCTCTCTCGAACACTGGGGATATCTTATTGGTGACCGGGGTACGGAGGAATATGCATTGAACCGGCAAAACATTAAAAACTTTTTCCGATTCAGAAAAGAAAGCTAATTCTTTATTTATTTTATTTTACCCGACCTTTTTCTTTTTTCCGCCTTATTGTCCCTGGAAGCAACAGGTGCAACGATCGAAATCAATCCCGACTTCACACTGTTCCATATATAATTGACAATGCCTTTGTTTTTATCCCTATCGAAATTGATCTGCCCGACAAGGAATTTCCTGTCGGTTTTAAGGTTTTTGTTACGGATAATATTATTGGCGGCAAAAGAAAGTGCTGCCCTGGCTTTTTCATGATCCTCTTCACTCAGCACTTTAACTTTCAAATCGTCATATTGCATGAATAATTGGCCCTGACTGACATCATCATTGGCGTAAAAAACAAAATCAGTGTTTTGGATGTCTCCTGATTCAATGCTTACAAACATCATTTTTTCAACCACAGGATTGAGAACAGAAGCCTGAAAAGGACCAAGGGATCCTTTGACCTTAAAGTAATCTGAATTTCCAGACAGGTCTATATTCAGATCCGCCTCCAGCCTGGTTTTTTCCATCAAGTTACCCGTGAATGAAACATTGAGGATTTCATTTTTTGCGATTACCGAATCGTGATTCGTAATATTTGTCGCCGTGATGGAAAAAGGCTTGAAAACAATTTTGCCTGGTTGCTTGCCATTTTTTATAAGTTCTTCATATTGAATGCTGCCATCCTTTATGAACATGCTGTCGATCCTGATTGCCTTTTCGATTTTATGCAGAAGGGAGGCTAGCAAAGGCTTATGTTTAAAGGGGGCATCAGGAAGGTTTTTGTCCCTGTAAATAATAATTTCAGGCCCTTCAATTTCAATGGAATTCAAGTGCAATACCCCTTCTTGAATCCATTCGGCAAAATGAATTTTGTTTACCCTGATAACCGGTGTAACAATATTAAACCAATCCGTATTGTATTGTTGTTTTTGATTGAAAGCTTCCCTTGTGTAACGAGGGATCAGCCTAAATCCGTTTATGTGTAATGTTGAGTCTGCCAGCGTCAGTGAAATGTCAGAAGTAGCTATTTTGTAATATTCCAGTGTGTTCAGGGTTAAATCTCCACTGTTGATGTTCATATTTGAGAAGGCTACCGGAATATGTTTTTGGAGTGTCTTTTGATTGATCAGTATATCATCGAATGTCAGGCTAAGGGAGTCCAGCTCAAATTCGGGCTTCAGGGTATCATGGGCATTGAAGCTGCGAACCTCAAAATTCATAATTTTCATTTTTTGAATGATAGCTTCCTGAAAATGCTCGGTGAAAATATCTCCGATTTTTACCTTTTTGGTTGTATCGTTTTCTATATAGTCAGCGCTTTTATATAATTCCAGATTAATGTTTGAAATAGCCAGGGTTCGGATATCAATATCATTTTTTCTGAGCAATCGCAATATCTTGAAACCATTCAGTTCAAAATTGTCAACTTTTAGAGTTAGCAGTGATGGTACTTTATTTTCTGATAAAAGATTGAGGGCAGAGTCATTGGGTTGAAGCGTAATGTTTTCGATTTCGACACCCCCACTTAAAAACTTAAGTTTCACCTTTCCTGTTTGGAGTGTATAAAGGGAAGAAGGCGCATTATTGATCTGTTTTTTGATTTCATTTGAAACAAGGCCCTCGATCAGCATTTCCGATCCAAAAAAGAGGATCAAAAAAAAGACGATTAAAATTCTTCCAGTGATGATTAGTCGCCTTCTCAGCTTATTTTTTTTATTTTCTGGCATATGAAAACAGGGATATAAGGTTTTATTTAAAGGGACGCTAATTTATGAAATTCCCATCAATTTGAATTCATAATATTTACATCCCTTGATGGAATATTGCAATTTTCTTTGTCGTATTTCCTGCATTTTGGACCCAATGTATGCGCTTAAAACCCTACACTAATGCCAAATGTATAAAAAGGCGCCCATTCATTGTAAGGCGAGTTTTCATCCTGAAGCACATCAAATTTGATTTGCGCATAGGCCCAAATCCCAGATGCCAATTGTTGCGAAAAGCCCGCTCCGAGAAAAAGAAAAGGCACCCATTCCCGTGTCCTGGATTGATCAATGTAATATAATTCATAATTGACCATTGAATACTCAGCATGCAAATACAGCTGGGGTATGAACCGGTATCTGGAAAACAAACTGAATCCGTAATTTGATGTATTGTAGGTACTGGTATATCGATTGTCGCTGATGTATTCGTATCCCAGTTCGATCCCGGCACTTAATTTTGGGGTAATTTTATATCCCATCATCGGATACACAGCGATCCGCGAATAATTGCCAAATGAGACCCCGATACTTCCCCCGAAATATATTTTGTCTTTCAGGGGCGTTTTGGGTTTTTGCTTTTGAAGGGTGTCTTGAGCGGATACCCAATAAAAAGAAGGTATCAGGAGAAGAAGGAAAATCATGTATTTTTTCATTGAGGAATATTTAGATTGATAAAAGATGGTAATGTGTTTTAAAATATACAAATCACCAGCTTCGTTTCGATTGATTGAAATACCGGGTTTATCCGTTTTCATTCATTTTATTTTTTACTGTACCCAGCATGATCATGCCAGTAACAGCAGAAATGAAGGACGCTGCAAAAATGCCCACTTTGGCAATTTCTTCAAATTCCTTGGGTACAAAGGCGAGTCCTGATATGAAAATGGACATGGTAAACCCGATGCCGGCAAAAAAACCGGCTCCATATATGTGCCGCCATTGAACACCTTCAGGCAGAGAAGCCAGTTTCAATTTCACCATGAGCTTACTGAAGAGTGAAATTCCAATGACTTTACCAGCAAGCAGACCCACAATGATACCAATAGAAATGGGATGAAACAGCAGATCAGCAATATTTCCTTCAATCCTGACGCCGGCATTGCTCAAAGCAAACAAGGGAAGAATAAAAAAGGCAGTCAACGGGTGAAGCACGTGTTCCAGTTTTTGAAGCGGAGTTTGAGCTTCATCGCTCAATTTGCTGATATCACTGATCAGGTGTGATTGTTTATTGGTGAGGAGTTCTTTATTATTTGGTTTGGCATTTTCAAATTCATCCATCAGGTCACATACATCATCAATATATTTTTGTTCTGATATTTTGGTTCGGACGGGTATGGTAAATGCAATAAGGACACCTGCCACCGTAGCATGCACGCCAGAATAGAGGAAGGATAACCATACCCCCAGAAACCCTACAATGGCATAAAATGCTGTCCTTCTGATGCCCAATCTGTTTGCACCGAACAATACACTCATAAAAATGGCGGCATTGATCAATTCACCGGTTTGAATATTTTCGGTGTAAAAAATGGCTATTACGAGAATGGCGCCAATATCATCAGCAATGGCCAAAGCCGTCAGGAATACTTTGAGGTTTGTTGGAATTTTTTTTCCGAGAATTGACATGATTCCCAATGCAAATGCAATGTCGGTTGCCATGGGAATACCCCAGCCCCTGGAATAGTCGGGATTGTCATAATTGAGGGCAACATAAAACAGGGCAGGTACAACCATTCCTCCAATGGCTGCAGCCAGAGGCAGACTTGCCTTTTTGAATGTTGAGAGTTCACCGGCCAATACTTCCCTTTTGATCTCCAGCCCGACCATGAAAAAGAAAATAGCCATCAGTCCGTCGTTAATCCAATGCTGCAGTGATTTCTTCAATTCCAGGTCCCCGAGTGAAACTCCAACTTTGACTTCATGCCACAGATAATGGTATTGGTCATAGAATCCAGAATTGGCCCAGATCAATGCTATAACTGTAACTAGGATCAGAATGATGCCTCCCAGGCTTTCTTCCTTGATATAACTTCCTATGTTGAAATTACTTTGTGTTCGGTTTTTTATGGTCATCATAAATCTGAAGATTGGCGATTTAAAAATATAAAATATTTACATACTAAATTGTCAATCCAACAAACAGGTGCCCCATTGAAATGTTCATCCTGCATCTTTAAACTGAAGCAAAAATACCTGAATGAATATTGTCTGATATCTGGCGTCAAAAAGTCTGGATTCAACAGATATGGCATAAGATTTTGAAAGGGATTTCAGTTTTCACTGTCTCAGGGGTTATTTTGAAAACCCAGGTTGTTAAAATATGCAGGCTTTGTCATGATCTTCAAAAAAATGGATTATAAGAATAAGACTTTCTTCAGTTATTCTGTTGCGCTTTAATTTCAATGGGGTTCTCATTATTATAAAAATTTAAATTATACTATAAGAACTTTTGTTTTAGTAAAAAATCAACTTTAAGGATCAGGAACTGTTTAATTAACTTCATAGGGTAATGCATTTTTTTGTTTTAATATCGTTATCTTTGAATAAATTTATCATATAACATAAAAAGTATAACCAATATAGATATTCTGACCAGAACTTAATTTGAATTGTGGACGTAACGCTAAATCAATTTGTCAATTCAATAAAAAGGGACAAATCACTCCTTTTTAGTATCAGTATCGGCATTTTTTTATTTGTGCTTTTTTTTCAGCCTTTTTGGCCTGAAAATCTAGATATGAATAATAAACTGTTGTTTACAGCAGGCATTGGTGTGATTGTTTTTTTAATCATGGTCCTGTTCAGGAATGTATTTTCAGTGTTTATATTTCCTGGTGACAGGTTCAATTATGATTCAGGATGGACTGCCTTTTTGAATATCCTCCTGATTATGATTACCAATTCAGTGGCCTTTGCTTTCTATCTGCGATATGTTGGATTCATCCCCATCACATTTCATCTCATGTCAAAGGTTGTTTTTATTAGCCTTGTTCCTCCGGTGATTTTACACCTTTATGACCGATACATAAGCCTGCTTCACCAGATTAAAAAACTAAGCGTTAAAAATGAGGATTTGATTCATCAAATGGAACAATACCAGGAAGACTTTGCGAGTCAAACCATTACACTTGTTACTGAGAGTAAAACTGAAAATCTGGAAGTGGGATTGGCAGATATTATCTTCCTGCGTTCGGCAGATAATTACGTGGAAATTGTCCATATAGAAGGAGACCGACTTAAAAAAGATCTGATACGAAATACCCTGAAAAATATTGAAATTCAATTGCAATCCTTCAATCAATTTGAGCGTTGCCACCGAACATGCATCGTTAATGTCAATTATATCAACAAACTTATCAAAAGTGATTACAATTATTCCATTTCCTTAAAATTTACGGATGAAATTCTCCCGGTTTCCCGACAGTATCTATTAAGAATCAAAGCATTGCATAGCAATTAGGGACGAATAACATTGGCCCATATTATTTGACACCGGTCCCGTTTTTAACTATTTCACCCCTGTTTTATTGACATTAATCCCTTCTTTTTAAAAAAATTACATTAGGAAGGTATCTTTGCAGAAAACCCGAAAGAAGATCGTATTATGAACATACTATTGGTATACCCAATTTACCCGAATACCTTTTGGAGTTTTAATTTTGCTTTGCGATTTATTTCTAAAAAAGCAGCTTCACCACCACTTGGACTGATTACTGTTTCAGCCATGCTTCCAAAATCCTGGAAAAAGAAATTGATTGACCTCAACGTTAGGGAACTAAAAAAGGAAGAGCTTGAGTGGGCAGATTATGTTTTTATCAGTGCCATGGTCGTACAAAAAAAATCGGTTGAGTTGGTGATTCAAAAATGTCTTCAATATGATGTTAAAATTGTTGCGGGTGGTCCTCTTTTTACACAAGAGTACGAGAATTACCCGGGAGTGGATCACTTTGTTTTGAATGAAGCAGAAATAACTTTACCAGAATTTTTGAAAGATATTGAAGCAGGAACGAAATTAAAACACATATACAGGACCAAAACATTTGCCAACATGGTTTCTTCACCGGTTCCTGACTACCATTTACTGGATATGAAATCCTATGCATTCATGAACCTGCAGGTAAGCCGCGGTTGCCCTTTTGCATGCGACTTTTGTGAAATAACAGCTTTGCTAGGCCATAAGGTGCGAATGAAATCAACACAGCAAGTTCTGAATGAATTGGATGTTCTTTATGGATTGAGATGGAGAGGACCCATTGCCATAGTAGATGATAATTTCATAGGTCGGAAGAAGCAAATTAAAGAAGACCTGCTTCCGGCAATTTTTGAATGGATGAAAGCCCACAAACATCCTTTTACCTTTAATACCCAAACCAGTATCAATATTGCTGATGATAAACAACTGGTTGCAGATATGACCCGTTCGGGATTTTCATCAACTTTCATTGGGATCGAAACGCCGGATGAAGTGTCATTGCATGGTTGTAACAAGGTGCAAAACGAAAATCGGGATTTACTCGAAAGTGTAAGAAGCCTGCAAAGAGCAGGAATGCAGGTGTCTGCCGGATTCATTGTGGGGTTTGATAGTGATACACCTTCGGTTTTTCAACGTCAGATTGATTTCATTCACCAGAGTGGCATTGTTTCGGCCATGGTTGGTTTGCTGAATGCCCCCAAAAACACCAAACTTTATCAACGATTGTATGCGGAACATCGACTTGCAGAAAATACTACGGGCAGCAATACAGATTACAGCATGAACTTTAATCCAAAAATGGATAAAACCCTATTGCTAAAAGGATATGATCAGATCATTGATAATATATATAGCATCAAACCTTATTACATGCGGGTCCGACGCTTTTTTAACAATTATGAACCTTTTCCCGATAGAAAGAAAAAAATCAGATTATCTCATGTAAAAGGTTTTATCAGATCGCTTTTTATCCTGGGATTATTAAGAAAGGGCCGCAGGGAGTACTGGAAACTTATCATCTGGACCCTTTATCGTAAGCCCGCTCTATTGGTGGAAGCCGTGACCCTTACCATTTATGGTTACCATTTCAGAAAATCTTATGGTTTAATTTCATGAGCATGATGATCCCATGAGAAACGAAAAAAAAGATTCCTCTTAGATGAATAGCAATTTGAAAAAACAATGGAATAAACCTTTATAAATTTGAATAACAACGTGAACAAATACAAAAATGGATCGACAAAATATTAAATTTCCGAATCAAAAAAACACTCAATTCGTCACTGAACTAAGAAACAAAGTGAATGCGTATTTTGAGCATAAAAACATTTCAAAACAAGGCAATGCTGGCCTGGGCGTAAAAACTTTCTTTATGTTTTTACTCTACATCGGCCCCCTCATATTAATGATGACAGGTGTTGTTAACACTTTGGCAGGAATGTTTATAGCCTGGGTTGTGATGGGTGTGGGAATGTCGGGTGTGGGACTTTCTGTTATGCATGACGCCAATCACCGGTCTTTTTCACACAAATCATGGATGAATAAACTTTTCGAAAAGTCGATGTACCTCTTGGGTGGTTTTCCCCTTATATGGCAGCATCAGCACAATACCATGCATCACGGTTATACCAATATTGATGGTTTTGATGAGGACATTGAACAAGGTGCCCTTTTTCGTTTTTCACCACACCGGCCATTGAATAAATTACACCGCTTTCAACATTTATATTTTTGGTTTTTTTACAGTCTTTCTACCCTTTCCTGGATAACAGCGAAAGAATTTAAACAATTGTTTAGGTATCGCAGGGAAAAAGTAAAATTGCCCAGCAAAAAGTCTTATGACAGGCTTTTGGGAGAGCTTATCCTTTCAAAATTGGTTTATTATATTCTGTTCCTGGTGTTGCCTTTGATATTTTTGCCTTTTGCCTGGTACTGGATCGTTGCAGGATTTGTAGCCATGCATTTTGTTTGCGGATTATCACTTTCCCTTATCTTTGGAGCGGCTCACATTATGCCTGATGCTTTGTATCCGCTTCCAGACGAGAACCAGGAATTGGAAAACAATTGGGCAATTCACCAGCTATTGACAACCACTAATTTTTCACCCCGGAGTAAAGCCTTTACCTGGTTCATTGGCGGACTAAACTTCCAGGTTGAACATCATTTGTTCCCGAATATAAGTCATGTGCATTATCCTGCGATTGCTGCAGTGGTTAGGGATACAGCTTTAAAATATGGGCTGCCTTATCATGTTCAACCCAATTTTTACCAGGCTGTGAAGAATCATGTGATCATGTTGAAAAGATTGGGGCGGATTTAACCATTGATGTTTTCAGGATCATTGGCTTTATAAGTAGGCTTATGTTGTCGATTTTAAAACTAATTGGAGTTTTAAATGTTTATTTACAGTAATAGTAAATTAAAACGTATCTTTGCTAAAAATTCAGATTTAAGAAATTGCGCAAACATTAACTCTTAACCGCTTTCGGTTGGTTCATTGCTGCTCACCTTTTTGAATCCCAAAATAATAGAAATTTATGGTCGGTTTATAAAGTTAATTTGCAGGTGCACTATTTGCCTGTTATTGACGAGTTTTGATAAGGATTCCTGGAATCCAGGCAATTCAATAAATCTACCTACATCATCAAACTTAACAACTATGAATATTTACATTGGAAACCTTGACTACAAGGTAAGTGAAGCCGATCTCGAAGAACTCTTCACATCATTTGGAACGGTAAGTTCCGCTACACTGATCACTGATAAATACAGTGGACGAAGCAAAGGATTTGGATTTGTAACCATGGATGATGCTGATGAAGCAAACAAGGCCATCAGCGAATTGAACGGAACCCAGGTGAAAGACCGCGAAATTGTGGTTAACGAAGCAAAACCCAGAAAAAATCAATACTAACCATAAAATCATTAAATCATGTCAAAAGGAAAAATTAAATGGTACAATGAGGCCAAAGGATTTGGCTTTATAGAATCTGAAGAAGGTAAGGACATTTTTGTTCATCGTACCGGTTTTAAAAATACTGATTTCGGAATTCAACCTGATCAGATTGTTGAATTTGAAATCAAACAAGGCGATAAAGGGCCAGTTGCAATCAATGTCGTGACGGTTGAATAGTCAATCGATTGCAGCTTTTAACAGACCCCCTTTAGAATATTTCCAGGGATCGGCTACTGAGGAGGCGTCGATTTCTGCCGATCAGCCTCTTTGCATAGCTTTTGTGCCTGAATTCCGATGCGTATCTGAGTTCAGGTTTTGGTTCAATCAGTTGGTAATGAAGATTAGATGAGACAGTTAAAAATATCCAGAACACTTACACATCGTGATGAGGCTTCCATCAACCGGTATTTTCAGGACGTTAATAAATATGCCCTGGTTACGCCGGAAGAAGAGGTGGCACTAACCCAGCGCATTCACGATGGAGATCAGGTTGCCCTGGAAAAACTGGTCGTTTCAAATCTGCGTTTTGTGATATCAGTGGCCAAACAATATCAACATCAGGGATTATCATTTTCAGATCTAATCAATGAGGGTAATCTCGGTCTTGTTAAAGCTGCTCAAAAATTTGATGAAACAAGGGGATTTAAATTTATCTCCTATGCTGTCTGGTGGATCCGTCAATCCATTATGCAAGCGATTGCCAATCATACTCGAATTGTTAGGCTGCCGGTTAATCGACTGACGGCGATCAATAAAATAAAAAAAGCCATTCCATATTTGGAGCAAGAGCTTGAAAGGGAGCCAACAGACAGGGAAATTGCCGACTTTTTGGATATGCCCGGTGAAGATGTTGAATTGGCCAATACAATTAAAAAAAGACAGGTTTCATTCGATATGCCCATTTCGCAGGAATATGGGAGTGATTTAAACTTGTATGATTTTGTCCAAACAGGAAATATTCCTTCGACCGATCATAACATCATGAATGAATCCCTCATCGAAGATGTGAGCAGGGCTTTGAATAAGCTCTCCAAAAGAGAAGCAGCCATCCTCACCATGTCATACGGTTTACAGGGTACACCGGTCTTTACATTGAATTATATTGCAGTCAAATATAACATGTCCCGTGAACGTGTCCGGCAATTGCGGATCAGCGGATTGAATAAATTGAAATCATTGTTGCGAAATAGTCGCGTATTTCAGGAATATTAATAGGTTTGTAAAATAAATTAGTAATAAAAAATTGAAAAAAATTTATGGGTAGATCACAAGAATCCTTTAACAAAAAAGAAGTACGGAATAAAAAAGAAAAAAAACGTAAAGAAAAGGAAAAACGCAGGCTGGAAAAAAAAGAAACCGAAAAGAAAAGCGGTTTGGATGATATGATAGCCTATGTTGATGAATTTGGCCGGATTACAGATACACCTCCTGATCCGGATGAAAAAGAAGAAGTTAAAGCCGAAGATATTCAGGTTAGTGTACCTCCAAGAGATAAATCGGAGGATGACGATCCCATCAGAAAAGGAGTCGTGACATTTTTTAATGATTCAAAAGGATACGGTTTCATACGCGATTTATCCTCTGGTAATAGTGTATTTGTTCATGCCAATAATCTGCTTGAACCGATTATTGAGAACAATGTGGTAGAATTTGAAATCATGATGGGACCCAAAGGGCCTGCTGCTACCCAGGTTAAATTATCCAAATAAACATCTGGATATTCTGAATAAAACAAACGCTGATTAATATAGATGAACTAATTTTAAATCAGTTATTTGAAATAATTCTACCTGCCATTTAATCTCCATCATACTGACAGGAGATTTTGCAAATAGATATTTAAAAAACAATGAGTGAAAAAAATGACCTGAAACTGGCTGTTCTGATCGATGCTGACAATATTCCCTATTCGAATATTAAAGGAATGCTTGATGAAATAGCCAAACTGGGTGTGCCTACCATAAAACGAATTTATGGGGACTGGACCAAGCGTACCGTATCTGGATGGAAACCCGCCCTGCTCGAACACGCCATTACCCCCATTCAACAATATAGTTACACGTCAGGGAAAAATGCTACCGATTCAGCCATGATCATCGATGCCATGGATATCCTGCACAGTGAAAAGGTAGATGGATTTTGCCTGGTTTCCAGTGACAGTGATTTCACCCGTCTGGCAACACGTTTGAGAGAGTCGGGCATGCGTGTCATTGGCATTGGTGAAAAGAAAACGCCCCAACCCTTTATTGTCGCCTGTGATAAGTTTATCTATATCGAGATCATTGGAGAATCCGATCCCCTTCCGAAGACTGAAAAAACAGAGACCAGTAAATCAAGACCTCAAAAATCCAAAGTTGATCCGATCGATCGTAAATTTATTCAACTAATAAAACGTACTGTTGATGACCTGGCGGATGATGATGGATGGGCGCCCCTGGCAGCAGTGGGTGCATTGATCAATAAAAAGAAACCCGATTTCGATCCCCGAAATTATGGGTTTACCAAACTTACACCCATGATCAAATCGCTTAACGATCATTTTGTAGTTGATGTTCGTGAAATCCCCAATTCTCAGAACAAGCATATTTTTGTTCGGGTCAGAAAATAAACTTCATACGTAAAATTGAAATTGGAGATATTGAGTAGTTTTATAGACCATTTTTCTAATTATGTCCCCTGCTGAAGTTATAAAATTGTGGGTTGATTTATTCAATAAATCTGATGCTGAATCCATCGCAAACCTTTATCATCAGGATGCGATCAATCATCAGGTAACCACCGATCCGATAATTGGAAGGGAAAATATCCGTCATATGTTTTTAAATGAATTCGCCACCGCTGATATGACTTGCATGGTTGAAAATATTTTTGAAGACGGCGAATGGGGTATACTCGAATGGAAAGATCCATTGGGACTGAGAGGATGTGGTTTTTTTCATATTGTGGACGGTAAGATCAAATTTCAGCGGGGTTACTGGGATAAGCTTTCCTTTTTGAGGATGCACGGGTTACCCATCTCAACAGATTAAACCGGATTTTTTTTACACCAATGTTCCTGAATTACCCTGTTGCCGGATTTATAGAATAAAGCTCAGGTTTTTAATGAAGTGAACAGTTCACCCCCTTCCTTGTTATTTAACCATATTATCTGATTGAACAGCAGAACCCTTGAAAATCAAAGTAGCAAATTCAGAGATGGTTACCGATTTAAATAGTAACCATTTACAGATATTGGTAAACCTACCTGGAATGCAATATTTCCTGAAGTTGTTTTTGCGAATTTTCTCAATTGAAAATGTGACACCTAAATGTTAGCCAATGCATGCCAAACCAATCAAAGGCAGTTCTTTTAAACAAATCCAAAAAGAACTGGAGCTGTGTTTAGTATCGGGTTTTAAACCGACACTTGCCATCGTATTTATTTCCATCAAGCAAAACAGAAATGCAGTTGTTGACATCCTTCGTCAGAAGAATATTGATGTGATAGGAGCCACATCGAGTGGGGAATTTATTAACGGACATCAGAGTGAAGGTGAAATTGCAATTTTATTATTGGATATGGATAGAGAAAACTACAGCATCCTGTTTGAGGAAATTGGAAACAGGAGCCTGGAGGAATCTACCAGCCGAATGGTTCATGATGCTTTCCTGAAATTTGAGAAGCCCGCATTTGTTCTCATTACCAGTCTGATAAGATCAGACGGCCATTTGTTGGATGGGGAAGGGATGGTGAAGTTTATTGAAAAACTGGCCGGTCCTGATATCACCATGTTTGGTGGTATGGCCGGAGATGATCTTTCGTTTTCCGGCACTTGGATTTTTACAAAAGATAAATCAACCGATTACGGAGTTGCCGCATTGGTTTTGGATGAATCGAAAATTGAACTATACGGGCTGGCCTTCTCCGGTTGGAAACCGATGGGTGTTTCGCGCACAGCCACCAAAAGTGAGGGCAACCTAATATTTACTATTGATGACCGCCCCGCACTGGAAATGTATTTGCATTACCTGGGCCATGAAGTATCTTCAACAGACGACCAAATCGATTTTTTTGATAAGGTTGGTGTCCATTATCCCTTCCAGATCGAACGGAAAAACCGTGAACCCAAGATGTGCAATCCCATTGGCTACGACCGCGAAAAACAGGCGCTGATCTGCGAGTCGGATGTGTTGCAGGGTTCTCGCCTGCGATTTTCAACACCTCCCGATTTCGACATCATCGAAACGGTGATCAGCAAAGCAGATGAATTGAAGAAAGACCAGCAGGCCGAAGCAGATGCGCTGCTCATCTTTTCCTGTGCAGGTCGCCTGAGCGCATTGGGCCCCATGGCGCAGGAGGAAAACGAAGGTTTGCACAAAGTCTGGAATGCTCCCATGGCAGGCTTTTACACTTATGGTGAATACGGAAAAGGATTAAACGGTAAACACGAGTTTCATTCCACCACCTGCAGTTGGGTGGCTATTAAAGAAAGATAGGCTAAAAACCGGTCAGAGTAGGCAATGACTATAAAAATATTAAGAAATGAAAAAAGCAATCTATCCACTATTTCAATTATTAATGATTGCAACGATAGGCGTCCTGGCAATTGGAGTGCAAAGTTGTAATGAAGTTTCAAAAGACGTTGACGAAACTGTGGTTATTCCGGAAAAACCTGAATATTTCCTGCTGCGGCCGGAGCTTGAAAAAACCTATGGCTATTCACATGCCGTCAGGATTGGGAACGATTTGAAAATTTCGGGTGCGGTAAGTATGGACAACGACGGCAACTTGATCGGCGAAGGCGATATGGAACTGCAGATGAAAAACTGCTACAGCGACCTCGAAAAAGTGTTGAAGCATTATAGATATACCTTCGATGATGTGGTGGTTGAAAACGTGTACACCACCGACATGGCGAAATTTTTTGAGGTTGCAGAATATCGTAATTCCATTTACACGAAACAATTCCCAACCGGCACCTGGCTTGAGGTTAATGGACTCGCTCTTCCAGGTCAGTTGATCGAGATCGAATTGGAAGCCTATAAATCGGAATAAGAAAGATCAGTCAAAAGAAAGCGAATTGATTCCAGAAACACATTTAACCTAAAATCATTTTATGGCAGCAAATAAAAACTTTGACCCCTACCAAAAAGGCTTTCTTGAAGTCGGTGACGGCCACAAACTCTATTATGAATTGTACGGCAATCCCAAAGGCATCCCGGTTATTTTCCTGCACGGCGGCCCGGGAGCTGGTTTTTCAGATAAAGACAAAACCTTTTTTGATAAACGGAGATACCATGTCCTCCTTTTCGACCAGCGTGGTTCTTCGAAAAGCACACCATTCGGTTCAATTAAAAACAATACTACCCAGGATTTGGTCAACGATATCAATAAGTTGCTGGATTACCTGAATTTCGACAAAGTGTATGTTTTCGGTGGATCGTGGGGAAGCACCCTGGCCCTGGTGTATGCCATTCATCATCCGCAGCGCGTTCGGGGTTTGATTTTAAGAGGTATCTGGCTGGCAAACAGATACGCCATCGATCATTATATCGGTGGCGGAATCAAAGAGTTTTTTCCTGATGTGTGGGAACGCTTTGGAAAGTTGGTGCCGAAAGGTGAAGACCCGGCAAAGTATTATCTGAATCAAATGCTCACAGCCGACAAAAAAACCAGCGATAAGTATGCCTACGAATGGGCTTATTACGAAATGTCGTTTTATACCATTCGCAAAATCTCCGGAATCGATGAAATCCTGAATACTTTTTCCTACAAATCAATGGCCATCATGGAAGCCCATTTTATAGCCAACGATTGTTTTTTACCTGAGAATTTCATTTTAAATAATATCGATAAAATCAAAAACATCAAAACCACCATTGTTCATGGGAGGTTCGATTTTATATGCACACCGGTTCAGGCTTTTCAACTACATGATGCATTAAATAATTCAAACCTGAATATTATGAATGCAGGACATTCCGGCTATGACCCTGAGAATTTCAAAATGTTAAAAAGAGAAATGAGAAAAATAACAAGCTGATCCGATAAATAATTCTTATGAAAGCAAAATCAATTAAGGGAAAATCTCCTGAAGAAATTAAAACAGCACTGGAACAGAGCATGTCCGACGGGTTCAAACCCACGCTGGCCATTGTGTTCCTGTCGGTAAGCCAGGACAGGACTGCCATAAGCAGGCTGCTGGACAAGCATGGAATTGCGGTTTTCGGCGCTACCACAAGCGGCGAGTTCATCGATGAAGTGACCGAAAAAGGCAGCGTGGCGGTGCTGCTGCTGGATATGAAAAGGGAACATTTTCAAATCTACCTGGAAGAATTCCCGGAAAATAACTACCGGGCTACAGCCGCTGCTATTGCTGAAAAAGCACAAGCCAAATTTACGAAGCCCGCATTCCTTATATCCGGCTCGCACCTGGAAACGGATGCAGAGCAGTTGCTTTTTGGATTTGAAGACATTGTGGGAAAAGAGGTAAATGTATACGGCGGCATGGCATCCGATGACTACACATTTACCGAACAGTTTGTATTTACAAATGCAAAGGAAAGCAATCAGGGCATCATTGCTTTAGTACTGGATGAAGAAAAAGTTAAAATCAAAGGAAAAGCCACATGCGGTTGGAAAGCTGTGGGTACTGAAAAAATAGTGACCAAAAGCGAAGGTAACCATGTGTTTACAGTTGATGGTACTCCTGTTCTTGATCTTACAGCTAAATATGGTGGACTGGAAAACGTTTCGCCTGATAATCCTGGTTTATTATTGGATTTGGCAGCCAATTTACCCTTGCAATTGCAACGGGAAAAAGGAGATCCTGTGATGCGGCCTGGCCTGGTGGTAGATTGGAACGACCGATCATTCTATACCAGTGGTTCCGTACCCCAGGGATCAAAGGTCCGTTTTTCAATACCACCCGATTTTGATGTGATGGAAAAGGTGATCAAAGGGGTTGAAGACTTGAAAGCAACTGAAATGCCAGATGCCGATGCTTTAATTGTGTTCAGTTGTGCTGGTAGAATTTTGGCATTCGGACCCATGATGAATATGGAAATTGAAGGATTAAAAAAAGTCTGGAATGTTCCTATGGCGGGGATGTTTTCCAATGCTGAACTGGCCAGAGCTACAGGTGGTAACCTGGAAATGCATAACCTGACCACCTGCTGTGTAGCCATTAAAGAAAAATAGATGAATCAACACCTCCAAAATATATTGAATCTGATTAAGCAGGATCATCAATTTTCTGATGAACAGAAAAACAACTTGTATGATTCGATTAAAAAGGTTGAAAAGGAAATCGAGATCATTTCCTTTAAATTGGACCGCACTGAAAAAGTAAAACGGACCACCGCTATATTACTCGAGGAAACCATTGAAGAGCTTGAGCAAAAAAGAAAAGCAGTAGAAGAAACAAATACTGCCCTGGAAAAATCGATGGAGGAATTAAAAGCCGCCCAAAACCAATTGATCCATTCCGAGAAAATGGCCAGCCTCGGAGAGCTCACAGCCGGCATAGCCCATGAGATCCAGAATCCGCTTAACTTCGTCAACAACTTTTCGGAAGTCAGTGTCGATCTGATCGACGAACTAAATGAAGAAGCCGATACTGGCAACACCGAGGAAATAAAGGCCATTGCCGTCGATTTAAAACAAAACCTTGAAAAAATCGTCCACCACGGCAAGCGGGCTAGTGGCATTGTCAAAGGCATGCTCGAACATTCCCGGGCCGGTTCCGGCGAAAAGACCCCAACCGATCTGAATGCCCTGGCCGATGAATACCTGCGCCTGGCCTATCACGGCCTTCGGGCGAAGGAAAAATCATTTAATGCCGATTTCAAACTGGAAGCCGATCCCGATCTTCCAAAGGTGAACGTTGTTCCGCAGGATATCGGAAGGGTTTTGCTTAACCTAATCAACAATGCCTTTTTTGCAGTTTCGGAGAAAGCCAAAAAGAACCCTGACGGTTATAAACCACAGGTGATTGTTTCGACCTCCATTTCCCCCCTCGAGGGGGGACAAAGGGGGGTGTTAATCCGCGTCCGTGACAACGGTCCCGGCATCCCTGAAGAAATCAAAGACAAAATCTTCCAGCCCTTCTTCACCACCAAACCAACCGGACAGGGAACCGGCCTTGGATTAAGCCTGAGCTATGACATCATCACCAAAGGACATGGAGGAACGATAAAAGTAGAATCAGGCACCGGTGAAGGAACCACAATCACGATCCAAATTCCTGTTAAAAATTAATTTATGAAGGGAGCTTTAATCATATTAATATTCGCATCAACGCTTGCACTGAAAGGGCAGGACACTTATCAAGACAGCTTATTGTATATGCTGGAAAAAGCTCCCAATGATTCTGTTCGGTTCATGTTAAACCGAAAGCTGTCATTGTATAACTTTAACAATGACCGGAGAAAATCTTTTGAATACAATGAATCAGCCCTTGAAATTGCCAGGAAAAACAAAAAGATGCTGGATATTGCTGCCTGCCTGAGTACCAAGGGATATTTACTAAACAAAGAGGACCGCTACGGCGAGGCCCTGAAATGTTTCATGGAGGGCTTCAGGCTGGCAGAAAACCCGGCTACCGAAATGCAGGCGTGGTCTACCCCTGCGAAAGCTGATCCGCACCGCTACAGGATGGAGGTACTGGCCGGATTGCACCACGAACTGGGCCACGTGATGCGCTCAACAGGCAATAACGGCGAAGCCATCCGGCAGTTCAGGATTTGTTTACAATACCTTGATAAAGCCTTACCCACCTCCCACAATTCGGCGCTCATGAATATTGGAGCTACATACCTTGATCAAAATATACTTGATTCGGCCATGTATTATGAGCGGAAAGCCATCGCTAAAAAACACCCGACTTACAGGCCAACCATGTTCAAATATATGGGTGATGTCTTTTTCCGTCTGGGAAATATTGATTCAGCGCGGTATTTTTACTACAAGGGAGTTAATTCGGCACTAAGGCTTAAAAGTCTTAGCCAGTTAATCACCAATCAGATGGGGCTTACGCAGATATATCTGGCGGAGAAAAACCCCGATTCCAGCCTCTTTTATGCCCGCTCCTTTATGGCCGGATTTCAGGAATTGCATGGCAACCCGGTGAAAGACATCAATATCAGCATTGCTTATGAGTTGTTGTATCGTGCTTTCGAACTCAGCCATCAGCAGGACAGTACCTTAAAATACCTGCGACTGTCATTTGTTTCACGCGACAGTATAAATTCGGCCAGGATACGGAATCTGACCCAATACCAAAACCTGACCTTTAATGAGCAGCTAAGGCTTGAGGAACTGGAGAAGGAAAGATTAGAAACACAGGGCAAGATCAGAACCTATTCCTTGCTGGCAGGACTTTTTGTGATATTGTTGGTAGCCGGGGGATTTTATCGCCAATCACGTCAAAAACAAAAAGCAAATAAAATTCTGCAGTCAGCTTATTCAAAGTTACAGGCCACACAATCGCAACTGATCCAATCCGAAAAAATGGCTTCGCTTGGAGAACTCACCGCCGGCATTGCCCATGAAATCCAAAACCCGTTGAATTTTGTCAATAATTTTTCAGAAGTCAGCGCCGATCTGATCGAGGATCTTAATGAAGAAATAGACAAAGGGGAAACCGGAGAAGTAAAAGTCCTTGCTGCCGATTTGAAACAAAACCTCGAAAAGATAATACATCACGGCAAGCGTGCCAGCGGGATTGTCAAAGGCATGCTTGAACATTCCCGGGCCGGTTCCGGCGAAAAGATCCCAACCGACATGAATGCCCTGGCCGATGAATACCTGCGCCTGGCTTATCATGGCCTCAAGGCCAAGGACAAATCATTTAATGCCGATTTCAAACTGGAAGCCGATCCTGATCTTCCAAAGGTGAACGTGGTTCCGCAGGATTTTGGAAGGGTATTGCTAAACCTGATTAACAATGCCTTTTTTGCAGTTTCGGAGAAAGCCAAAAAGAATTCCGAAAATTACAAACCACAGGTTGTTGTTTCTACCCATTTTCCCCCTTATAAGGGGGAACAAAAGGGGGTTTCCTCCCCCCTTGAGGGGGGTAGGGTGGTGTCAATCCGCGTCCGTGACAACGGTCCCGGCATCCCCCACGAAATCAAAGACAAAATCTTCCAGCCATTCTTCACCACCAAACCCACCGGAGAAGGAACAGGGCTGGGTTTGAGTTTAAGTTATGATATTGTCACAAAAGGGCATGGCGGAGAATTAAAAGTTGAAACAGAAGAAGGAGAAGGAGAAGGAACTGAATTTATTATTGTATTACCAATTATTGATTGATCAATGAACCTGACAAAAAAAGAACGGGAAGAAGTTACCAGGGTTTATGACACGTGGTTTAATAGTTATATAACAGGCGATGTTGAATCCTACGATTCATTTTTCGACGACCGGTATCACTTTATCGGATCAACAGAAAATGAGCATTTCCTTGACAGGAGAGATACAACTGAATTCTTTGCAAATACAGGAGATCAGTTTGCCGGAAAAACAAAAATCAGGAATAACACCAGAACCATCGAAAAGTTTGAGGGGCTCATTTTCGTTACCGAAATTTTTGACACTTACTTTCTCATTGAGGGAGATTGGACCTATTATGGCATATTCAGGTTCACTTCTGTACTCAAAAAGAACAAGGAAGGCTGGCGATTCATTTATCAGCATTTTTCCATGCCGGATACAAAGGCAGAGGAGGGGGAAACGATCGGTGCGCAAAAGATCGCTAATGAAAACCTGATTTTAAAGGAAGCTGTCAGGAGAAGAACAATTGAACTGGAACACAAAACCCGCGAACTGGAAATCGAATCGGCCCTCGAAAGGGTTCGTGCAATAGCCATGAGCATGCAAAAACCGGATGACCTGCTCGATGTTTGTCAGATTATTTCTGAACAACTGGAAGCATTGAATGTGAAAAATATCCGCAATGTGCAGCTTGCCATTATTGATGAAGAGAGAACAAATTACGCCAATTACCAGTATTTTACGGCTTATTTAAAAAAGGTTTTTGAGGAAACACAGTATGGCACAAATCCTTCAGCTGATGGTATGGTACGAGCCATGCAGAAATCGGTCAACTCATTTTTCATTGGAAGTATTCACGGGGAGGAATTAAAGAACTTTATTGAGTGGAGAAACAAAAATGATCAATTTCCGGATCCCTTACTCGACAAATCCGATGCGGTTTACTATTATTTTTATTCGATCGGTAAAGGCGGACTGGGATTAACCACTTACAAGGAAATCTCAAAAGAGAGTCTGGAGATTTTTAAGCGCTTTCATAAAGTCTTCACTTTGGCCTATCAACGTTTCAATGATATCCGGCAGGCGCTGGCACAAGCCCGCGAAGCACAGATTGAAGCAGCCCTCGAAAGGGTCAGAGCAAGGGCAATGGCCATGCACAAAGCAGATGAACTGGTAGAAGTCACGCTTTTACTTCGGAAAGAAATGGGTCAACTGGGCGTTGAGGAACTGGAAACAAGCTCCATTTACGTTCACAATGAATCTAAAGGAAAAACCGAATGTTGGTTTTCGATCCAGGATCAAAAAGATGAAAACAACCTGATTTCCGACCACATGATCCTTGACCTCAACGACACCTGGGTTGGCAAACAAATGCAGAAATTTTATCGTTCAGGAAATCCTGCTACATCCATTGTAATGAAGGGTAAAAACCGCATTGAATGGATCAGCTATTGTGCTGAAAAGTCCGACTTGTTTTCAGCCGAAGGCTTTTATGGTAAGACCATCCCCGAACGCACGTATCATTTATACAAATTCAAGAACGGTTACATGGGAGCTGCTGCGCCCGGTGATATATCTGCCGAAAGCTGGGATTTACTGAAACGTGCCACCGCCGTCTTTTCTCTTGCATACACCCGTTTCAGCGATTTGAAAAAAGCCGAAGCCCAGGCGAGGGAAGCACAGATTGAAGCAGCTTTGGAACGGGTACGTGCTGCCTCCCTGGCCATGCATAAAACCGATGAGTTGAAACAAGTTATCGAAACCGTTTTTAGTCAGTTGCGTGAACTAAAACTGCCATTGGATGCCTGCTATATCGATATTTTTGAGGAGGATAACTATGACCTGCACATCTGGGTTGGCACCGGTATGGAAACCTATCCTGATCAACTCACCCTTCCATACCTCGATCATCCCTTATTTAAGCTAACCAAAAAAGCTCGATTAAAAGGAGAATCGTTTTTTACTTTAAAAGATGCTAAAAAATCGAAAGACCGGTTTGTCCGACACCTGGCAGCCAATTATGATGTCGCACAGGAAAGGATAGATCTAATGCTTGCCAGTGAAGGCGTTGATATGTCGGTTGCTCTTTCAGAAAATATTGCGCTTAATATTTACAACTACCAGGGAATTAATTTCTCGGAGGAAGAAAACCAAATCATCCGGCGGTTTTCAAAGGTGTTTCAGCAGGCATATTCCAGATTTCTTGATCTGCAAAAAGCCGAAGCACAGGCGAGGGAATCCCAGATACAGTTGGCATTGGAAAGGGTTCGTGCCAGAACCATGGCCATGCAAAGCAGTGAAGAACTGGCCGAAGTATCATACCTGCTCAACAAACAGGTAGTGGAACTGGGCATTCCTACAAGAGGCTGCGCCTTCAATATTTACAATGAACATGATTCAACAGAGTGGTTCAGCAACCTGGAAGGCACCATTCCAACCTACAAAACACCCCGTGAAAATTTCATTCTCAGATACTATGAAGCGGGTCAGCGTGGTGAAAGACTCTGGATTGAAGAATATGGAGGTGAAAGAATCAAAGAGCACTATAAGTATTTGGCAACGCTCCCGGTGTCCGGCGGGAAGGATGAAACAATTGCAGAAGACGTGCAGGTAATTCCGGAATATCAGATAGACCATGTAGCGTATTTCAAGTACGGCTACCTGTTATTTATCACCCTGGTGCCGGCTCCTGAAGCTCACGATATATTCAAGCGTTTAGCGAGGGAATTCGAACAAACTTATACCCGTTTTCTCGATTTGCAAAAAGCCGAAGCACAGGCAAGAGAGTCTCAAATTCAATTAGGATTGGAAAGAGTGAGGGCTCGGGCTATGGCCATGCATAAGAGTGAGCAACTGGCAGAAACTGCCAAAGTTCTTTTTGAGCAGTTTAATTTACTTGGCAAAATTCCGGACCGGATGAGTATCGGTATAATCAATGAGGAAACCGGGAATTTCGAACTTTGGGTAACAGATCAAAAAGGAGAAACTACGGATCATGCATTTTTGTTCCGGTTAGATGAAACTACAAGTGTTTCAAAGATTTATAAAGCCTGGAAGAAAAAGAAGGATGCTGTTGCTGTAGACCTTACAGGACAGGAATTAAAGGATTGGTTACAATTTTTAAAGAAAGAAGTTAAACTCCCCATCAATGCAGCAAAAATTAAAGGCCGAAGGGTTCATCAAGCAGCCTTCTTTTCCCATGGATTTTTACTTCTCACCAGCCACCAGCCGGTTGCTGAAGAAATTATGAAGTTATTGGTGAGATTTGCCGGCGTTTTTGACCTGACCTACACCCGTTTCCTCGACCTGAAAAAAGCGGAAGCGCAGACACACGAAGCACAGATTGAGGCATCACTTGAAAGATTAAGGGCGAAAACAATGTCTATGCAACGAAGTGAAGATTTAAGTGCTACCATTTCAACCGTATTTTCTGAACTCGAGAGGTTTGGATTTAATACAATTCGCTGTGGGATTGGAATTTTTAATGATTCAAGTAAAAAAGTGAATGTTTGGACTGCCTCAAAAAGTGAAGATAACCAAACCGCAAATCTTTCCGGTGATGAAATTCTCGAAGGACATCCCTTGCTCGAAGGTATTTATGAAGCATATAAAAATCAAAAAGATTATTCCTATGTTCTCAAAGGAGAGGATTTGAAAAACTATTATTCTGTTGCAGCTGATTCCAATCTACCGGTTTCCGGACCCAACCAGGCCATTGATAAAGCTGTTCAGTATTATCACTGTGTTATGTTTCCTGCTGGGGGATTATTTACATTTAAGGATAGTTCTTTTTCGGAAGATGCCAAAAAATTGATGAAACGATTTGCAGATGTTTTTAATCTTGCCTTTAGGCGGCATCTTGATCTGAGGCAAGCCGAATCACAAGCCAGGGAAGCACAAATTGAAGCTGCCCTTGAAAGAGTCCGTAGCCGCTCAATGGGCATGCAGAAAAGCGATGAGCTAAAAGAAGTCATTCGTATTATTTACGATCAGTTTGATCGTGTGGGAATTAACGTTGACCATACCGGCTTTATCGTCGATTACAAAAAGAGAGACGACATGCTGATCTGGCTCGCCGATCAGAATGGACCACTCACAAAAATATCCATACCGTATTTTGATTCTCCCCATTGGAACAGCTTTTTGGAAGCTAAAAAGTCAGATAAAGATTTTTTTGCCAATCAACTCGATTTTGAAACAAAAAATAAGTTTTACAAAAAGCTGTTCAAGTTTATCCCGGACTTGCCGGAAGAATCAAGGAAGTTCTATTTTGAGTGTCCCGGACTCGCCATATCAACCGTGTTGCTTGACAATGTGGGCTTGTATATCGAGAACTTTTCAGGAACCCCTTATTCCGATGAAGAGAATAAGATCCTGATGCGCTTCGGTAAAGTTTTCCAGCAGTCCTATACCCGCTTCCTCGACCTTGAAAAAGCAGAAGCCCAAACACGTGAAGCCCAGATTGAAGCCTCTCTCGAAAAAGTGAGAGGAGTTGCGCTCAGTTTGCAGAAATCGGATCAAATGCTGCAGATAGCCCAGGTGTTATATGAGCAACTGCTGGAGCTTGGTTTTAACAACATGCGCAACGCTATCATCGACATAAAAAACGGTGACACTGATACCTTTACCGATTATGACTATTCCCATGAGATGTCCGGCACCATTACACAAATGTCGTATCACGATGACCCCACACTGGAAGGGCAGTTTAAAAAAATGGCCACAACCACCAGCGACTTTTTTGAGCTCATACTTGAGGGCAAAGAATTAGAAGACTTGAAAAAAATGAGGATAAAAAACGGGGAAGCGCCGGATCCAAGACTGGATAAAATTGATGTACTTACCTATAACCTTTATTCCTTTGGAAATGGTGCTATCGGTATTTCCAATTTTGGCCTTTTGAGCGAAGAGGAAAAAACCGTATTGGCCAGGTTCAACAATGTCTTCACCTTTGCTTACAAACGATACAACGACATGCTTCAGGCGGAGCATCAGGCCCGTGAAGCACTGGTAGAACTATCGCTGGAACGGATCCGGGCGCAGGTCACTGCCATGCAGGAATCGACTGATTTACTCGATATTGTAGTAACCATGCAAACCGAGTTCAATAAGCTGGGTCATGAAGCGCACTATTTCTGGCACATGCGCTGGTTGCCTGATAAATATGAAAAAGCATTAACGAACGCTGAAGGAGATCGCATCGGGAATGTGCTGGAACTACCCCGTGGTTTTCACGGATTAAAAAACATGATGGACTGGGAAAAATCGGATGAGCCCTCTGCAGTTTTTGCGCTTGACCCTGACACAGCTGCCGATTACATTGATAAAATGATCAAGCTGGGACATTTTCAGGAGATCGATCATACCGCACCCGGACCGGATGAAGTCCACGATATGGGCGGACTTACCTTCGTGATGGCCCGCACCACCCATGGAGAGATCGGGTATACCCTGCCCGGAGAAGTTCCGAATCCACCCAAAGAAGATATTGCCCTTCTCGTCCGTTTTGCCGGTGTATTCGACCTGGCATACCGCCGGTTTGAAGATTTAAAAAGTGCAGAACGGCAAAACCGTGAAACACAAATCGACCTGGCGCTTGAAAGGGTCAGGGCTAAAACCATGGCTATGCAGAAAAGCGAGGAACTCAGTGAGGTGGTCACCAATCTTTTTCATCAGTTGGATGAACTGGGAATTAAAACCTATCGTTGCAACCTGGGAATCATCAATGACAAAACTAAACACTGTCGGTTGTGGTCAACAACCAGTGAAGGTAAAGTGATCCCATTGGCCCCCAATATTCCCCTTACTGAAAATAAGCACCTGAAAAAGATCTTTAGTGGCTGGAAAAAGCAGGGCGCTCCTTTTGTTGAAATTATCCATGGCAAAAACAGGTTGGAATGGACGCAATACATCAGAAAATTCAGTGATTTTGAAGAATATGAGCCGGAAAAGATAAATAAGAAAAAGATTCTTTCAGAACCGGCAATCCTGAATCAGGTTTTCTTTAAACAGGGCTTCTTTACCATTCATACGGTAGAGGAAATGAAGGATGAATATTTTGATATCATTCAGCGCTTTGCCCGGGTATTTGAACAAACTTATACCCGCTTCCTCGATCTCCAAAGAGCGGAAGTTCAGGCAAGTGAGGCTATAAAACAAGCATCGCTCGATCGCATCCGCGGACAGATCGCAAGTATGCGTACCACCGAGGACCTGAAACAGCTAACCCCACTTGTTTGGCGGGAGCTAACAACACTTGAAGTCCCATTCTTTCGTTGTGGAATTTTTATCGTTGACGAAAAGAAAAAACATGTGAATGTGTACCTCACCACACCGGATGGAAAACCGCTGGGTGTGCTCGACCTGGATTTTGAGGCCAACGATTTAGCCCGTGATACCGTGGCAAGCTGGAAGAAAAAGGAAGTTTATCAAACCCATTGGAACCGCGAAGAATTTATAGCCTGGACCAAAGAAATGATGAACCTCGGACAGGTTAAGGTGCCCGAAAAATACCAGGGAGCTGAAGCGCCACCTGAATCATTGCACCTTCATTTTATTCCCTTTGCCCAGGGAATGCTTTATGTGGGTCATCAGGAACAGCTAACAAAGGATAAGATCGACCTGGTGAAATCACTGGCCGAAGCTTTTTCATTTGCGTATGCCCGATATGAAGATTTTGTAGTGCTGGAAGAGGCCAAAGAGCGTGTTGAAAGAGCATTGAGCGATTTGAAAGCAACGCAATCACAACTGGTACATGCCGAAAAAATGGCCAGTCTCGGTGAGCTCACCGCAGGCATCGCCCATGAAATTCAGAATCCATTGAACTTCGTTAACAACTTTTCGGAAGTCAGCACCGATTTGATGGAAGAACTGAAAGAAGAATTACAAAATGGCGATACGGAAGAAGTAAATGCTATTGCCACCGATCTTTTGCAAAATCTCGAAAAGATCACTCATCACGGCAAACGGGCCAGCAATATCGTAAAAAGTATGCTTGAGCATTCGAGAACTGGATCCGGTGAAAAACAACTCACCGACCTGAATGCCCTGGCCGATGAATATCTCAGGCTGGCTTATCATGGCCTGAGAGCAAAAGACAAATCATTCAATGCTGATTTCAAATTGGAAGCGGATGAAGATCTTCCAATGGTTAAGGTATTGGGCCAGGATATCGGCCGTGTTTTGTTAAACCTGATCAATAATGCATTTTATGCAGTATCTGAAAAGGCAATTCAAAATAATGAAGGATATAAACCAAACGTTATTATAAAAACCAAAAAACTGGATGACAAAATTGAAATCCGTGTAAAGGACAATGGTTATGGCATCCCAGATACAGTTAAAGACAAGATCTTCCAACCCTTTTTCACCACCAAACCCACCGGAGAAGGCACCGGTCTGGGCCTGAGTTTAAGTTATGATATAATTAAAGCCCATAATGGCGAATTAAAAGTTACAAGTAATGAAGGGAAAGGCCTGTCTGCCGAACAGGCAGGGACTGAATTTATTATCATTTTACCCTATAACAAATGAAAAGGAGCCATAAACTAAAATAGACCATGAGAAAAACTAACCATTCCTTTATCATCGGCATAATTCTTATTGCAGCGCTTACTTCCTGCAAGCAAAATTTGCGAAATCATGATGACCAGGATCCAACTGCCTATAAAGCGCCCGTAACCAGTTCATTTGAGTTTACTGCTCCTGAGCCCATCGAATGGGAGATTGTTGACCCGGAGGATATACCGCCCCCTCGAACTTACCCGCTGGATATGGATAAAATGCCTTCAAAGCCTTTTTCTATCAATGAATTCAAACCACTCCGGTCTACAATTAAGGAGTATCCGTTGGATTGGGATGTTCAGGAACAAAACCCACTGCGATATGACACCATGCAGGTTAAGCTGAAAACATCCATCCTTCCCAAGCCGGTTGTGTCAAAGATGAACAGGCCGCAAATCCTGAATGATGTAACGTCAGGCCTTTTACAGCTGTCAACCAGTGAGGGACTGCCCTCGAACGAGATCAGAAGGGTCATCCAGAACGAAGATGGAACCTATTGGATTGCCACCTTTGATGGGGGAATCTGTTTGTACAATGGAAATGATTTGTATACGTATAATTATACGAATATCTGGGATATCGAATTGGATCAGGATGGCAAACTTTGGGTTGCTACAGGAAATAATGGGGTCTACGTCCTTGACTTCAAACAGAAAATCCAAACCCATTTTTTGCCTTATACCACAATCCTTGACCTATACTGTGATCATCAAAACCAAATCTGGATGGTCCACTGGAGAAAAGGAACCTATATTGTAGACAGTGAAATCAGGCATTTCAGAAAAATTACGAATACCGGATTTGATTACCCGACAGAAATAAAAGAGGATCATGATCAAAATATTTGGGTAGGTCATTCCGGAACTGGCAAAGATGAAATTTACCTCATTGGTAAAGACAGAGCAAGCTATTCAATCATTTATGACGGCATTCAGGAAGTAAACCATTTTGATTGGGGCAGACCACATGTGTTTTTTCTTGACCACAAAAATAGAATGTGGGTAAGTGAAACCAGTGAAAGTTCTGAAAGCGGAGCCATGGCCATTTCATTAGCAAATAAAACAGTCAGTACCCTGGGCGATAAGCAAGGATTTTATGGAATGGCAAAGCTTTATGAAGAAGATGACCAGGGCAGGTTGTGGATTATAAAAAATGATACCATCCAGGTGTTAAGTAAAGATCGCAGGCAGATGAAGGTAATTGTGACAAACAGCCCCGTTAAGTTGCCCCTAAAAATTGGCTGCGCCATGAAAGATGAACGTGGAGTGATCTGGATTGGGACGTTGGGTAAGGGTGTCATTCTTGTGGATACGGAAGGGCCGTTATCCGAGCACCTCGACGAATCGAACGGACTGGCCAATAGTGAAATCTGGAGTCTTGAAGAAGATCATCGGGGGGATATCTGGATAGGTTCTCTAAATGGCGTGGATATTTACAGCCCTTCAAAAGGAACCATCAAAACTATTGATCATTCAACCTTAAAAAATCCGGGCATCAGCAGAATTCCCTTCATCAAGGAATTCGAAACAGATAAAGTTTTTGTCGATGGAATAAACGGTTTCAATATTATCGACCGCTCTGAGAAGATTATGACCCGGTTTATTGAAGATGAAAAAATAGCAAAACGGGTATTTGAAGCTTTAAAAGACAAAAACGGGACGTACTGGTTAGCCACCCTGGATGGATTAACGGTGTACAATCCGGAGTTAAATAGCTTAAAACTCATCCGGGAAACCTCGCTTCAACTGGACTGCAGCAGGGTGATCAATATTGTAGAAGATGGATCCGGACATTACTGGTTAGGTACAGATAATGGACTGGCAATCATAGATCCGGAAAAAAACACGATCCGACATTTGCGTGAAAAGGAAGGCTTATGCAACAACAACATTATGAAGGTAATGCTGAGTAAGGAAGGGGAAATTTGGGTGGCAACTACTGATGGTCTTTCAATTATTGATCCTGTCAACCAAACCATCACCAATGTGGGAGAGGAAGAAGGGCTTGTGCCCGATGAACTCTACGAATTGAGGGAAAAAGAAGGGACTTTTTATATCGGTAGTGTAAATGGACTTATTCAGGTAAAACCTGCTACAGATAAAAATAAGCCCTGGATTTTTTATAAGCATGCAGAAGCTCAGGGTTTTCCTTCAAGTGACTATAAACGAAATTCGGGTTTAGTGCGTAATAATGGGCAACTTTGGTTAGGTAGCTCCCCCATGCATAAACTAACCATACTAACGCAGGACCCGGTGATTGACACTGCGCCATGTGCTGTAACTATCACCGGCCTGGTTATCATGAATGAAAATCCATCCTTCGAGCGCATGTCAGGTTTTCAATCCTGGTTTGAGACGGGTGATACGTTGTGGTCAGGAGATGGCAATCAGCCATTAACAAAAAATACACTCCCCAGGGATTCCGGATATGTTTTTGAACACAATATCCATTGGGATAGTTTGTCGCTGCTCTACAGCATTCCCATGGGATTAAAACTTCCGTATGATCAGAATTCATTAAAGTTTAACTTTGCCAGCATCTGCGTCCTAAACAGGGACAAGATACACTTCAGGTATATTTTAAAAGGAGAAGATGAAACCTGGATATACAATAAGGATATTTCCAATTCAAAAACCTATTTTAACCTATCGCCAGGCAAGTACAGTTTCAAAGTTGAGTCCGAAGGAGTTAATGGGAAGTGGGGTGCCCCTGCTGAGTTCAACTTTACCATTCTTCCACCCTGGTGGCAAACCTGGTGGGCCTACGGTATTTATGGCTTGTTATTTATTGTTGGTGTTTTAATTGCAGATCGTTTCCAAAAACAACGGCTTATTCGTATTGAAAGGGCAAAAGCCCAGGTCAGGGAGTTAGCCCAGGCAAAAGAGATTGAGAAAGCATACCACGAACTTAAAACTACACAATCACAGCTGATCCAATCTGAAAAAATGGCATCACTCGGGGAACTCACCGCAGGCATCGCCCACGAAATTCAGAATCCCTTGAACTTTGTCAATAACTTTTCAGAGGTAAATCGCGAGTTGATTGCTGAATTACGTGAAGAACTTGAAAATGGAAATCTGGAGGAAGTAAAGGAAATTGCCGGTGATTTGGAGCAAAACGAAATAAAAATCAGTCATCACGGCAAACGCGCCGACGACATTGTAAAAGGCATGCTCCAGCACAGCCGAACGAGTTCAGGCCAAAAAGAACCTACTGATCTCAATGCCCTGGCTGATGAATACTTGCGCCTGAGCTATCACGGATTGAGGGCAAAGGATAAATCATTTAATGCCGATTTTAAACTGGAGGCCGATCCCAACCTGCCAGAAATAAATGTGGTTCCACAAGATATTGGCAGGGTATTACTGAACCTTATCAACAACGCATTTTACGCTGTTTCTGAAAAAGCGAAGCAAGAAAAAGATGAATATAAACCTGCAGTTGTTGTAAGTTCGAAAAAATTGAACGATAAAATCGAGATCAGGGTGAAAGATAATGGCAATGGAATTCCTGAATCTGTTATGGATAAGATTTTTCAACCCTTCTTCACTACCAAACCCACCGGGCAGGGAACAGGTCTGGGGTTGAGTATGAGTTACGACATTATTACAAAAGGGCACGGTGGTGAATTAATAGTATCCTCAGAGCTGAGTAAAGGAAGCGAGTTTATCATTCGTTTACCACTATAAAATTAAAACAAACGATAAATACACTGATATGACAAATACATTTAAATCAAAATCATGGGAATTTTTAAATAGCAATTTCGGCTTGTTTATGATGTCTTCCATCGTTTTGAGTTTCATTACATGGGGTTATACCCAATGGACAGATTCCCTGGAAAAAGAAAAGGCACTGTCTGAGAAATTCGCAATGTTAAGTACCGAAATTTCGTACCGCGTTCTGGTCATGGATAATTATTTTGAGTCGAAGTGCTCTGCCAGCGAGCACCTGGGTATGCATACCTTTAAAGATATTGAAGATATTTACAGAGCAAGCGCAAACTATAAAGCCATTTTCGGCGAAAATGCTGACAAAGATTTGCACACCCTCATATGGGAAATGGCTGCAATACAAAATGACAATGTCAAACAACAATATGTCAATTGTTTCGATTCTTTGCTGCATTTTAATGCCAATTTAAATCGATTTCAGAATCAAATGGATACGCAAGGTATGTTTTATGGTCAGCAAATAAATTATGAAAAGGAAGTAAACATTCTTATAGAAATGTTTTAATCTGCGATAGATCAAATAGGAAATGATAAGCTTTTGTTAACAACAAGGCCTCGCAATTAACTTAATTGTTAAAACTGTTAGATAAAAAATGAACCAATTTGTTTTCAAAATCTCCATTGATTTTAATTAAGGAATATGAAGAAAATACAGATCATAACCATAGTATTGCTACTAAGTTTCACTGGTTTATATGCACAATACCTCAAACCCTATTTTAATAATATTTCTGTTGAAAATGGTTTGCCAGAAGGCTTTGTAGTATCATCGTTACAGGACAGACTGGGATATATGTGGTTGGGTACACAAAATGGGCTCGTACGATACAATGGCTATGAACTCAAACCATATTCTTTTGAGGATGAAAACGGAAATCAAATTGTCAACGCCAGTATTGGGCAGTTGCATGAAGATAAAAGCGATAAGCTGTGGGCAATTGTCAGCAGATATGGTTTGTATTACTTAGACAGGCAAAAAGACCATTTTGTTAAAATACCTCTTGATTCCGTTGGGCGAAATGCTTTTCGGAATAATTATTTTGTGAATTGGATTGAAGATAAAAAAAATGATACGCACTGGTTCTATACTATGAATATTTCCACCTCAGAATCAAGTGTTTTTACATGGGACCAAACGCATAATAAATTTGAAAAAATGAGTGCGTTTGATGAAATCAGTAATTTTATGTTGTGGTATAATAACCAATACCTGATCCGGGATGCTTATGGAAAATTCTGGATGGCTGATGATAGTACAATCAGTTATTTCAATTCATCTTCCCAATCATTTGAACCCTGGTTCACGATTCCTGAAGACCAGGAAGGCACCCTGATTTCGGGTATTACCATAGATCCGGCAAACAGCGACAGGCTATGGGTATCCACCTATATTCCGGATAATGATATAAAGGCCGATCCGGCCGGAAATGAATTCTACCAGGTAAATACAAAAACAAAAAACTTTCAATCATTCAGGCATAAAAAAAGTGACCCTGGCAGCATTGAGGGTAATAGCTTTTTTATTCTCAATGATTCCCTGGGTAGAACCTGGATCAGCACTGATAAAGGTATTTCACTTTTTAATCCTGAAACCGGGACATTTTCTAATTATAGTATAAATTTTCCATTTTCTTATTCAGGGAGAGGATCAGCGATATCGGAAATAGTTGCCGATAAAGAAGGAAACCTATGGATGGCCGGAGCATTTAATGGGTTGATTTATCTGGATATTAAAACTTCCAAACATTATTTGTTTGTTCATAATGAAACACCAGGAAGCCTGCCTGATTCGCCAAGGGGAACCAATAAACTTTTCTACGATCGCTCAGGTATACTTTGGGTTAGTATGCCGTGGCGCGGAATTTCATACCTGAATCATCAAAAATCAATGCTCAATCCCATTCTCGTCGAACCTTCGTCGGCAGGAGTAAATGACAATGACAGCGAGGATGATTTTTACATTATTGGAAAATATAACGATAGTATATTCTTTGTAAACATTAGCTCAGGCCTGTTTAAATGGAACTTTAAGCGAAATGTTTATAGTAGAATTGATATTGATAACAACTTATATCGTCGGATTTCAAATAGTTATATAACGAAGGATGGGATGATATGGTTTGGTTCCAATGGAGCAGGACTGATTGCTTATGACCCTGAAAAAAAATCTGTGATAAACTTTACCAATGATCCGAATGACAGCACTTCCATCAGCAGCAATACCATTAACAAAATAGCTGAAGACAGCAAAGGAAACCTTTGGGTTGCAACAGGTCAGGGGCTTTGTCGCTTTAACAGGAAAACGTCAAAGTTTACACGTTTCCCTTTTATCACAAACAATGGTATGATCAAAGCCGGCAATGAGCTGGATGATGCCAGAGCCCTGTCGGTATATATTGACGATGACGATATTGTGTGGATAGGCACAAATACTGGCGCACTTAACAGGTATGACCCCGTGGCCAATGAATTTACTTCTTATCTGGACCCGAAGGCTGGCTTTTTTTGTGTGGTAAATATATTTGAAGATAGCCGGCAACGCATGTGGAATAGTACTTATCTTTCGGGTTTATTTTTGATCGATAAAAAAACCGGGGAAAAGAAAAGATATTCCCCTGAAAATGGGTTCCTTCATAATTCCGCCTTTGGAATTGCAGAAGATAACAGCGGTAACATTTGGGTGAGTTCCATGAGAGGTCTTTCCAGGCTCAATCCTGAAAATGGTAACATTACAAATTTCCAGTTTCCCATTGGGAATGTAATAAGCACCAATCCACTTTTCATTGACTCAGAGGGCTGGCTTCAGTTTGTTATCGAAGATGGCCTCATAACATTCGACCCGGAAAAATTGACCGTAAACGCTGTTCCCCCTATCACGGTGATTGAATCAGTTAGTTACAGAAATTATAAGAACAGGGATACCATTGTGTTTGCTGAGGGCAATCCTGAATTAAAGCTTAGATACAACGAAAATAAGCTCAGTTTCCAATATGTGGGATTGCATTATGCCAACGCGGAATCAAACCAGTACGCCTACAAATTAGAGGGATATGATACCGAATGGATAGAAGCAGGAACGCAACGATCTGCTACCTATACAAACCTCTCTCCGGGAAATTACACCTTCGTTGTGAAAGCTTCAAACAGCGATGGGATATGGAGTGAAGCCAGCTCAGGTTTTTCGATTACAATTGCTCCACCCTGGTGGCAAACCACAATAGCTTATGTAATATATGGCTTAATTTTTATTGCTGGTGTATTCATCATTGACCGAATTCAGCGAAAGAGGCTCAGGGAAAAAGAGCAGGCACAGGCGCGGGAAAAGGAACTTCAGCAAGCCAAAGAAATTGAAAAAGCTTACCACGAATTAAAGACAACTCAGCAACAACTTGTACATTCGGAGAAAATGGCCTCCCTTGGTGAACTAACCGCAGGTATTGCCCATGAAATACAGAATCCATTAAACTTCGTCAACAATTTTTCGGAAGTCAGCACCGACCTGATTGAAGAATTAAAGGAAGAATTGCAAAAAGGTGAAACGGAAGAAGTGAATGCGATCGCTGGTGATTTGATGCAAAACCTTAAAAAGATCAGCCATCACGGAAAAAGAGCCAGCAACATAGTAAAGAGTATGCTGGAGCATTCAAGAACTGGTTCTGGCGAAAAACAACCCACTGATTTGAATGCATTAACCGATGAGTACCTGCGCCTGGCTTATCATGGCTTGCGCGCAAAAGACAAATCATTTAATGCGGACTTTAAGCTAAAATCTGATCCTAACCTGCCTCATGTCAATGTCGTTCCCCAGGATATTGGACGGGTGTTGCTGAACCTGATCAACAATGCATTTTATACTGTGGATAAAAAAGCCAAACAGGAAAACAGGGATTTCAAACCCATGGTTATTGTAGGTACTAAAAAAACAGCTGACAAAGTAGAGATACGGGTAGCAGACAACGGCGATGGGATTCCGGATGAAATCAAAGACAAAATCTTTCAACCCTTTTTCACCACCAAACCCACCGGGCAGGGAACCGGACTGGGCTTGAGTATGAGTTACGACATCATTACCAAGGGGCATGGAGGCGATCTGAAAGTCGAGACCATAGCAGGAGAAGGAACTGAATTTATTATCCAGTTAAACACAAAAAGTTAAATATCACCAGGTATGCTCAAAATGTACTACATACAATATCACTTAAAACATAATATGAAAATCAAACCCTATTTCGCGATTCCAGTTAAATTATTGGTTCTTTTTATTTTCCTTTTTTATTTTCCTCCTCAATCAATAAGGAGTCAGGAGGTCATTATTCATAAAGTTCCATTTGACTCGGACAGAAATATTGATTTTATAACAGGTATTACACAGGATCAAAACGGTCTTATGTGGTTTTCATCAAAGGCAGGCCTGATAAGTTATGATGGGAATACCATGTCCTTTTATAAAAATGACCCTATTAACCCTAACTCTTTATCAAGCAATCAAACAGAGTGTATTTACGCTGATCAGGGAAAAATATGGATTGGAACCCTGGGGGCTGGATTGGATCTTTATGACCCGGCATCCGGTCTTTTTACACACTTTAAGTATGACCCGGATAATCCCTTAAGTCTGAGTAATGATACGGTAACCCAAATTCTGAAGGATAGTCAGGGAATCCTTTGGATTGGAACCCATGGTGGTTTGAATCAATTTGATCCCACAACCGGCCAGTTCATTCACTTTCGAAATGAACCTGAAAACCCCGAAAGTATAAGCAATAATCAGGTGCGTGCATTGTATGAGGACAGGAGTGGCACCCTTTGGGTGGGTACAGGAAGTCCTTATGCTGACAATGGAGGTGGTCCTTTATTAGGCGGATTAAACCGGCTGAACAGAGCATCCAGGACATTTAAACAATATTTATATGACCCTGAAAATCCCAACGGGTTGCTCAATAACAAAATTAGTGCGATATGTGAAGATGATCAGGGTGTTTTGTGGATTGGAACAAAAACTTTGGGACTCCACACGTTGAACAGGGAAAAGGATATGGTTGAAAGAGTCCTGTTTGATCCCAAGAACCCTGACATTATAAGTATTCCAGAAGATTTACCAGGGTTTTTTGATTATGAGCATATTACTTTTATAAAGCAAGATATTGCGGGAGGAATGTGGATAGGTACTGTAAGCTCAGGTGTATTTTATTTTGATCCAAACTCTGATAAGCGTTTTCACTATGGACGTTATTCGGAAATAACATCACAAATAGCTGATGATGGAGTCTGGAGCGCTTTTACGTCCCGGGATGGTATCTTCTGGTTAGGAGGAATGAATGGTAACATATACCGCATCAATCCATCGCCCAGAAAGATTCAATTTGTGAATACCCCGGCCGGAGTGACCGATTTTTATATGACCAAAGATGGTGATCTGTGGATTGCGACTGAAGACAAGATACAAATCAAAGAAAATAACGGTACATCTGAAGTCAGGGAAATGGACATTACACCGGATTATGTTGCAGACAATCATATTGAGGCTATGCTGGAGGATAAACAAGGAAACCTGTGGATCAGTTACAGTGGTGGACTGGTGATGTGGGACCCTGAAAATAAAAAGCTGATCCGCTATGAAAATGATCCGGACGATGAAAATAGCTTGAGCAACAACACCATTATTACGATTTATGAAGACAATGATGAAAATTTATGGTTGGGAACCCTTGATGGCCTCAACCTGATGAATAGAAAGGATGGCTCGTTTAAAACATATTACATGAACAAAGAGGCAACCTCATACATTGGCCTTAATATAGTGACATCAGTGGTGCAGGATAAACATGGCATATATTGGGTCGGAACCTGGAATACGGGAGGTGTATTTGCTTTTGATCCCGACCAAAACACCACTATACAATATTTGAGTGGTACCAGTATTACCAATGTATTTGAAGATGAAAAAAAAGAAATCTGGCTCGGTGGTTCCTCGGGTCTTTTTAGGTATGACTTTGATGCAGATGATTTTGTCAGGTACCTTGATCCTTTTACAACCAGTGGAATTCCAATGGTTTATGCCATAGAAGAGGATAATGAGGGCTATTTGTGGATAAGTACCCAGTCGGAACTTGCCAGAATAAATCCCGAACGAAACGAAACCAGCAGACTCAGAAAAGCTTATGGATTAGGTAAATCAAATTTTAAGTTCATATCATCATATAAGGACCGAAATGGAAAGTTGTATTTTGGAGATAATGCCGGATACTATGTTTTTGATCCCTCTGAAGTTATTTTTGAAACCGATAAACCAGATATAGTCATTACAAGTTTCAGGCTGGCCAACACGGTTGTGAAACCAGGCCCGGATGGTCCCTTTAAGCAAAACCTGCTGGACGCTGAAGAAATCAAGCTGAGTTACAATGAAAATATCTTTTCATTTGATTATGCCCTTATTGATTACGTAAATCCTGAAGAAAATCAATTGAATTACATTTTAGAGAACTATGATATAAACTGGCGTCAGCCAAATTCCGAACAAAGGGCCTATTATTTTAATGTTCCTCCGGGGAAATATATTTTTCGTATCAAGGGGGCCAATAGCTATGGGGTTTGGTCGGAGAAAAAAATACGCCTCACAATTTTACCTCCTCCATGGAAAACCTGGTGGGCTTATAGTTTTTATATCCTGGTTGTCGCGCTACTTATTTTTGGAATCGACCGTTTTCAACGGAGGCGGATCAGGGAGATTGAGCGAAAGAAAAATTATCAAAGAGAGCTTGAACAGGCCAAGGAAATTGAAAAAGCCTATCTGGAATTGAAAAATACCCAAAAACAGCTCATTCATGCGGAGAAGATGGCCAGCCTGGGTGAACTCACAGCTGGTATTGCCCATGAAATTCAAAATCCATTGAATTTTGTCAACAATTTCTCCGAATTAAGTGTTGATATGATTGATGAATTGACCGAAGAGATGGAAAAAGGCAACCAGGACGAAATCAATACCCTGAAAAAAGATTTAAAGCAAAACCTGGAGAAGATCAATCAGCATGGCAAGCGGGCCAGCAGCATCGTAAAAGGGATGCTGGAACACTCACGCAGCGGGAATAATGAAAAGCAACCCTTCGATATCAATGCTTTGGCTGATGAATACCTTCGCCTGGCTTATCATGGCCTGAGGGCAAAGGACAAATCTTTTCAGTCGGATTACAGGTTGGATGCAGATGAAAGTTTGCCAAAAGTGAATGTTGTTTCACAAGAAATCGGCCGGGTGTTACTGAACCTGATCAACAATGCTTTTTATGCAGTTGCAGAAAAAGCAAAACATAGCAAAACAGACTATAAACCAGCCGTTATCGTCACAACAAAAAACCTGGACAATAAAGTTGAAATCACGGTGAAAGATAACGGCAATGGAATTCCGGATGAAATAAAAAATAAAATCTTCCAGCCCTTTTTCACAACCAAGCCCACCGGACAGGGGACTGGTCTGGGTCTGAGTATGAGTTACGACATCATTACCAAAGGGCATGGAGGTAACTTAACTATGGAATCGAGAGAAGGCGAAGGAACAAAGTTTGTCATAACTTTGCCTGCATATTCAGTAAATCTTAAGGTATGAAAGTAATTCTGGCTTGCATATTATCCATGACGTTTATCCTTACTGGTTTCCATTCAAAGGCTCAGTTGGACGTAGAAAAACTCATTCAATTTGATGAACTAAAAGGAACGCCTATCAGGGATATATTGCCCGATCGCGAAGGCAATATCTGGATTGCTACCCAGAGTGGCCTGGTTAAATTCGATGGCTATAAGTTTACCCGCTTTCATCCTGATCCAACTGACACCACCACGATGGGAGAATTGTTAACCTATGTGCTTTATGAAGATCGGGATGGCAATATCTGGATTGGAAGTCAGGATGCCGTTTACAGGTATAATCCGGAGTACAGTTCATTCAAACGGTTTACTTACCGGGAGTTACTCGGAATGCGTGATGGGTATATGGCAAATATTTTAACCATTGCTGATAATAACCGGGGCAGGATATACTTTGGTGCATATACACAGATTTTAGATGAGCAGGACGATTACAGGTCGAAAGGACTTTTTTATTATGATGAGGCCAAAGAGGCCATGCTTCCTTTTGAATTGCCGGCAGGCATTGATCTGTATACTGCATACTTAATGTCAACAGGTCCTGATAATAATATTTGGATATTCGGCAATTCAGGATTTTATAAGCTGGATACACTGAATCAACTGGTGAACATACCCTGTCCGGATGATGAAATTTGTCTGGAAGATGGTGAATACATCACAGGTATGGATATAGATTCATCAGGTTATGTATGGTTTGTTTCATCTTTATCTAAAATTCGAAAATATGATCCAAAAAAGGATCAGGTGGAACTGGTTGATCTCGATATTCCGCTAACCGGAAATATATTTAATATTTATTCGGATATGCTCATCGACGACCAACAGGATATTTGGTTTGCCACCCAACAGGGATTGATCCATTTCGATAGGAAAAAATCCATTACAGAAGTTTTGGATCCCGGATCAAAGGACAGGCTTTATCGCGATATGACAACTGCACTTGCCGCTGATGGTTTCGGCAATCTATGGATAGGAACTGAGTCTGTGGGATTGTTAAAATACAATTCCCGTAATTTATTGGGATCTTTTGTTTGGGACGATAATGATCCCACTACCATCACTTCGGGTTGGGTTTTCAGGATGTTTGAGAATAAGCAGGGAGAAGTCTGGGTTGGTACACGTGGAGCAGGTGAAAATGCAGGGATCAGCCGGATCGATTTCACAAATAACAAAGCATATCCCTATTTATTTGATGAAATAGCCCCCGGAACAAGAGTGTTTGATTTGTATATGGGCATCACACCCGGTAAAATGTTGCTTTGGACCAACCACGGTGTAAAAAACCTGGACTATCGGAATATGACATTACAGGATACAGTCGTGGAATTATTAAACGATACCACTGCTGTTAACAATGTGATCAGAGATAGCCGCGGAAATATCTGGTATTGTTCCTACACCGGTCTTTTTAAACAATCCGCTAAAACCGGTGATATCCATCATTTCAATTTAATGAATTTGTCTTCTGCAGGGGCCAACTCCAATTCTGTAACCAATCTATATGAAAGCCCGATTCACGGTCTATGGATCCTCACTGATGACGGTCTTTTTTTATACGATTACGATTCCAGGGATATTTCGAGACATGGGTACGATACGGAGACAGGTGCCGTTTTCCCGGTACAGGATTTCAACTCTGTCTACGAATCTCCTGATGGGATTTGCTGGGTGGGCACCTGGCAGGGTGGCCTCTGCCGTTATAATGTCAAAACAGGTGAGATAAAGACCTACACATCCAATGACGGACTTCCGTCTATGAGTATACAGGGAATCCTTGGAGATGAAAAAAATGATGCGCTATGGCTCAGCACGTTTGCAGGTATAAGCCGTTTCAATTTGGACGATGAGCAATTTAATAATTTTTCACTAAAAGACGGAATACAAGGACTATTGTATGCAGATGGCCAGTACCTGAAAACATCATCCGGGTATTGTCTTTTTGGAGGCAACAACGGTGTCACATTTTTTAAACCTGATGACATTGCAGAGAATGCAATGCCCCCCATCACATACATCACCCGTTTTCATGTAGGAGAACAGTCTGTTTCAATAGGACAGGGATACAAGGATATTTCTCCATTTAAATTGTCGCATGATCAAAATAATATTTCCATTGATTATACAGGAATCCAGTATGATGATCCGTTAAAGAATAAATTTGCCTATTTGCTTGAAAACTTTGACAAAACATGGCGGGAAGTTGATAATCAGCAGTCGGCTTATTATTATAACCTACCACCTGGTAAATATATTTTCAAGGTTAAAGCAGCCAACAGTCATGGCGTATGGAATAAAGAACCGGTATCGCTTAGCTTTATGATCCGTCCTCCCTGGTGGAAAACCTGGTGGGCCTATGCAATCTATGCGATCATATTTATAACTTTTATCATAGTTTTCGACAGGACACGCAGAAAACGATTGCTCGAAAAAGAGCGTCAACTGGCAAAAGAAAAAGAACTGGCCCAGGCCAAAGAAATCGAAAAGGCATACACAGAGCTTAAAGCTACACAAAAGCAATTGATCCATTCGGAAAAAATGGCCTCTCTCGGGGAATTGACGGCAGGCATTGCGCATGAAATTCAGAATCCTTTGAATTTTGTAAACAATTTTTCAGAAGTAAATCTTGAGCTTGCCAATGAACTTAAAGATGGGCTTAAAAAAGGTGATATTGATGAAGCCGATGCCATTGCCTCTGACATCATCCAAAACGAACAAAAGATCAATCAACATGGTAAACGAGCCGATGCCATTGTGAAAAGTATGCTCCAGCACAGCCGAACCAGCTCCGGACAAAAAGAACCTACCGATATCAATGCCCTGGCAGATGAATACTTGAGGCTATCTTTTCATGGCCTCAGAGCGAAAGATAAATCATTCAATGCTGATTTTAAGCTGGAAACCGATCCTGAACTGCCAAAAGTGAATGTGGTTTCACAGGATATTGGTAGGGTATTGCTGAATTTGATCAATAATGCTTTTTATGCAGTTGCAGAAAAAGCAAAACAAATTGAAAACAGTTTTACTCCGTTGGTTGTTATATCAACATTAAAGGAAAATGATAAAGTCAAAATTACCATTTCTGATAATGGGAATGGAATTCCCGATGCAATTAAAGATAAAATCTTCCAGCCCTTTTTCACAACTAAACCGACGGGACAGGGAACTGGTCTGGGTCTGAGCATGAGTTACGATATCATTACCAAGGGGCATGGTGGAAATTTGAAAATGAAATCAGATAAAGAAAAAGGAACAGAGTTTATAATAGAATTACCCATACAAAACTAACCTATGAAAATACTTGTTGTTGACGACGAAAAAGATATTCAACCATTGTTTGAACAACGATTTCGTAAGGAGATCAGGAATGGCTTGATTGAATTTGAATTCGCTTACTCAGGGGAAGAAGCACTTACCTATTTAGATGGCTTTGAGCATGAAGCTGTGCTCATCCTATCAGATATCAATATGCCCGGAATGAGCGGTCTGGAACTCCTCAATCGCATCAAACAAAAACATCATAATCCACCTCCTGTGGTCATGATGATCACGGCTTATGGTGACTCGGAGAATTATGACCGAGCAATGGAACTGGGAGCCGATGACTTTCTGACCAAACCGGTTGACTTTGCAGAACTTAAAGAAAAAATCAAAATCTTGGAATAATGGCTAAAATACTTGTAGTGGATGATGAGGCCGATCTTGAGATCCTCATCAAGCAAAAATTCAGGAAAAAGATCAGGGAAAACCTCTACGAATTTGTATTTGCCGAAAATGGTAGAAGTGCTCTCGAAAAACTGGAAGAACATACGGATATTGATTTGGTTCTCAGCGATATCAATATGCCTGAGATGGATGGACTTACTTTATTGAATAGGTTGAATGAAAAACATTCTTTGCTGAAATCGGTGATTGTATCGGCTTACGGTGATATGGAAAATATTCGAACAGCAATGAATCGAGGAGCATTCGATTTTGTTACCAAGCCAGTTGATTTTAATGACCTGGAGCTCACCATTGAAAAAACTCTCAAACATGTTAATCAGTTAAGAGAGACATTGAAAGCAATTAAGGAAAACAATATCCTGAAGATGTATGTGGATGAAACGGTGCTTAATTTCATGGATACCCGTGAGTACGAGTCATCGATCATGAAAAATGAAACGGTGGAGGCATCTGTGGCATTCATTGATATTTGCAGCTTTACTGCCATAAGCGAAAATGAGAAACCCGACGATGTGGTAAAGCTGCTGAATAGTTATTTTGATGTGATGGTCAAGGAGATCATCAACCAGGGTGGTTTTGTGGATAAATTCATCGGTGATGCCATCATGGCCGTCTTCCGTGGTGACTACCACCTCGACCGTGCCCTCGACGCCTGCATTGCTGTGAAAAATGAAATTGCCAAATTACCGGAGGTGGATGATCATGTCAAATTCAGACCCAAGGTGTCAATCGGTGTGAATAGTGGTGAACTGGTTTCCGGTAATATCGGATCAGTAAGCCTCAAAAGATTAGATTATACCGTGATCGGTGATGTGGTGAATACGGCACAGCGTCTCCAATCAGCCGGTGGGCCCGGACAGCTGATCATCAATGAAAAATCTTATCATAAAGTAAAAGAGTCCTTTAAATGCCAAAAAGTAGGGGAGGTGCGCTTAAAGAATAAGGCCAACCCTGAAGTTATCTATGAGGTATTGGAGTAGATTCACAACCCGATTTTTTTTCAATAGGTTAGAAGATTTCTGGTTATTAATGACTTCAGATATTTGGTATTGAATAAAACAAAAAATGAATTAAGTCGGAATTTTTCAAAATAACAACTTATTTTAAAACAGCGTCACTTTTAAGTCCATTCTATTTTATTGATTGGCTGGTCAATGCCTCCTTTTTTGCTTCATAATCCCTACCCATTGAAGCAGGATAGCCATATGCTTCAGGATATAGTAATTTACCTTTTTCACACAATCTATCTTGACCGCCTTTTTCTTCTTCAACCGGACGTCCCAGTTCATGGATAACAGGATCATCCCGGTCAGCCAAAACTTCCCAGAATACAGCACGGTTGGGATCACCATAAAGAATGATAGCTGAGAAATCACTGTTCCATTCTGCGCCTGTTAAAAATGGCTTTCCAACAGGAGTAATATGGATTGAAGCTTCATCCTCTTTGGTTAGCGCTTTATAGTAATCTGGCATCTCAACAATTGCTTCCCCATCTTGATTTAATTCAACTTTACCCCTGTATATCAGCAGGTTTTCCGGTGATTCCACAAAATTGTGACGCAGGAGTTTATTTTCAGGATCAAGTGGATGATCGATCACAAAAGATCCACCTCCTTTTGAAAGGTTTCCGGTAATATGAACATCTCCTGAAAAGTAGCCGGCGATATATACTGAACTCTGAGCAAAAAGACCATAGTCATCGATGGATGATGCCCAAACTCCTATTCCATGCTCACTTAAAGAATAAAGTGCATCTTCTGTTCCAGTGGAATAGATGTGTACCTTTCGAAGGGGTGTAGTTGTTCCAATCCCTATTCTGCCAGCACTTTCAATGAACATACGGGTGTTTCCATTGGTCTGTAAATACATATCGGCCCAGCTACCTCCACCTGCATTTGCATTGATTTTAAATCCATTGCCACCGCCCTCGTGCATGAGTTCACCATAGACCGTGGAATAGGAGGGATCTTCACCAACCCGGATGCGATCGTTTACATGCAATTTGGCATCGGGGGAAGAGGTGCCAATTCCCACATTGCCGTTATGCAAAACATATAATAAGTTTGAACTTGCATTTTGGACCAATAAAGGATTACCGCCATCAGCCCGGATTACTACGCCATGACTCGTACTATTGGTATTGGTATTGTGAAATCCGGCAAGCCAGGTTCCATACGCTGAACTTTTTACATGTAGAGGATAAGCCGGACTACTTTCATTGATCCCTATATTCCCATATAAAGATGTTTGAGCCCATTCATACCGAGCACTTACATATCCACTCCCTCCGGAACTTACATATACTAGTTGACTGTAGGATGGACCCGGTGCAATAGAGAGGCCTGTGCCATCCTCCTTAAATAACCCTGCTCCATAAACATGGAAATCGTTCAGGGGGTTATCTGTTCCAATTCCTACATAGCCAGCGTCATAAAAGATATTGTTTCCGGTTTTTCCCCAGTAACTATCCGCTGATCGGTTTGCATACATTGAATAGGGGACAGATGTTAGTTCAGTAGTTCCAAGTTCTGAATAATATGCTCCATCTTTGTAATCAACCTGCATGAACTTAGAGCCAGAACTCCATTCAATCGCAGAAAAGGTGCCAATTAAAACGGTTCCCGTTCCAATATTTAAATTGACAAGTCCAAACTGATTGGTCGTTTCCAAAAAAGTTTCCTGGTAAACTATAGTGCCTCCTACACTTCCGTTTCTAATGCTAATTCGCAGATCTACTGATTGATTTGAAATGATTTCTCCACCGGAATCCCTCACTACAGCCTGGTATTTAAAGAATTGGGGGGGTTGAGCTATCACGAATGAAACAATCATCATAAACGCGAAAGTGAAAATCTTGTTTTTCATATAATTTATATTGATTGTTAGATGAATTATTTATGTTTTTGATTGACAATAGAATCGCGTTCAGCTTCAAATTCTGGATTTTTACTATTGTCAGGGACTCCTGCCGTACACGGTCCCAGAAATGCTTTGAATTTGGATCCATTGGCAACTTTAAATCCGGGAAGCAGGTTGATTGAATTACCGGCTTTATTATAGCCTTCCTGACCGATTCCCTGATCAAATACGCGTGAAGTATTGATCCAATCGCTTGCCTGATAATAGGAATAGCCCTGGGGTGCTGTACCACTAAAAGTCCATCCGGTTTCACAACTTGTAAAAGTTTGGGACCTCCACAAGCCTCTTCCGTGAGTAGCTGCAGTAATAATATTATTGGCTTCATTTATTTCCAGGTCTCTTATTTGCGTAACAGGTAACCAATTGGAAAATGGCATCCAGTCTCCTAAACTATTATTCCTGTAAAAGACACCTACATCCGTTCCAATATATAAGGCATCATCCGGTGATCCATTCCTGTCTTCGTATGCAATGCACATCACGATAATATTTGGTAAAGACCCTGTAATATTAGTCCAGGAGGTGCCTCCGGTTGTAGATCTGTAAACCTTTTCCCCGTCATTAAATCCGGAAAGTGTTATAAATATGTCCAAAGAGTTATCCGGATTCACTGCTATAAAATTAATGTTATGTCCAGGAAGACCACTACTCATATTATACCAGTAACCACCAGCATTATCTGATCTTGAAATTGTATTTCCGTTTGCAGCGTAAATCCTGTTTGGATTGTCAATGCCAATAGCCATGGCCCCGCGACCATCAACTCCAACATTCGTCCAGAACAATCCTCCACTTGTACTTTTATATACATCATCATACCCACCATAAATAATCACGGGGTTTTGAGGATTCATGACAAAAGGAGTGACCCAGGAACCGGTTGCACTTGCTGGTTTAATACTGTATGCAGAAGCACCCCCATTCATGGATTTATGCAAATCTCCCCCCTGGGAACTGTAATACATGATATCAGGATTTGAAGGGTCTATCATGCAATCCATACCATCTGCACCCAGAATGTGCGTAATTAATGATCCTCCGGTCCATTTGTTACATCCGTTGTCCTGAGTCCCGCCGATCAATAAATTAGGATTGGGTTCATATCCGGCGATCCTGTACCATTGCGTAACAGATACCCCTTCTGTTAAATCTGTCCAGGTATTACCAAAATTTGTAGATTTAAAAATTCCTCCGTCGCTTGCGCAGTAAAGGTGGTTGTTCAATGGATTTATTTCGAGTGCATGAATGTCAGCATGGGTGTAGCCTATGGTGTTTCCATCGGTGGACCACCAGGATGTGATGGTCCAGCTAGTCCCATAATTTGTCGATATCCAGGTATTTATTCCACCTGTCATGATATCTGCATGGTCGGTGCGGGATACAACGATCGCTAAATCATATGTGGTTTGATGTTTATCGTCACTTCCCGTTGTAGAATATCCCAGTATGTTTGGTGTATTTGATCTGAGGTAAAAATTAAGACCAGCGTCATAGGAAAGATAAACACCAACAAAATATCCATTTGCAGTTGCAGGTCCACATAATAAATAAACGTAGTTTGGGTTGGATGGGGATACACCGATTTGTGTTCTGCTTGCATTTGTTGGAACTCCGGAGGTGATTTGCGTCCATGAGCTTCCTGTATCTGTTGATCTCCAGAATGTTGTATTTCTTGTGGCATACATGATAGAAGGATTGGCAGGATTGAATGCAATGTCGAAAAACCAACCGGATTTGACATTCGCCCAGGTTGCACCTGCATCGGCTGATTTATATATGCCTCTGCTGGTAACGGCAAACAACATATCATGGTTTGTAGGATGCATTCTTAGTTTATAACCCCTTACTTCATCTTGAACTCCCCATGAAAGACCAGTCGCTTCCCAAGTTGTTCCTCCATTAAAAGTTTCCAGTATGCCGATAGATTTGGTATCACCTCCATCACCATCACCGGTTAAGATGTAAATATGGTTTGTGTTGCCTGGATCAATGGCTATTCCGGAAATCCCAATACTCGGAAGCCCATTGCATAAATTGGTCCATGAACTGCCATCATTGGTCGTTTTCCACATGCCCCCTGCAGGAGTGCCGATAAAATAGGTATTAGGGTCTGTAGGATGAAACGTAATACAATTAACCCGGCCAACACCCGGATTCCATCCATATCCACTCGTGTAATTTGTTGGAGCAATAAAATACCATGAACCGTTTGTTACATCTGCAGGTTCCGGTGGTTTGTTATATCCATTCAAATCGAGGTATTCCTGGTATGCTTCCCAGTTTCGAAGTGTGTAGTTTGTGATACTTCCATCGGGCATGAGCCGATGTTCATTCATGTATTCCCAACGTTTCCATTGTTTATATCCTGAACCCTGACCTTTATCCTTATCTGAGAAATAATCCTCAACTTTATTTTGTATTTCCTTGAAATCTTTCGTGTCGGATTTGAGCCATAAATCATAGGGTGAGTCCTGCGCAGTCAGCAGCTCCAGGCCAAAAAAGACACTTGTCAAAATCGTTATGTATACTATTTTTTTCATCGTCTGAATTTTTTACAATTAGATAAATGAGGATACACATCAACGGCTTTGAACCTGCGATTTTAAATTAGCAATCTCTTGTTGCAGCGCTTTTATTTGTTTATCCTGTTGAATGGTATATAATGTCAATTCTTCGACTTTCTCGAGCAGGATTTTTTGCATCTCACCCAGTTGAATCCCATTTTCTTTAACATCTTCAGCAGAAGGTAATCCGGGCAGGTGTTTTTGCATAAAGATATTTGATTCAAGTTCATCTAACGGTCTTAGTTTATACCCTTTAAGGAATACATAATCAGGCCAGGATTCAGAATATTCTACCAAAACCTCTTCACAGGCCACCTTTCCATCAACCGAAAGCCTGTAGCCAGCAGCCAGGTTGGTAGTGCCAATACCCACATTGCCTGCGCTTTCAATGAACATTCTTGTATTTCCATTGGTTTGAAAGTACAAGTCAGCCCATGTCCCGCCCCCTGCATTCGCATTGATCTTGAATCCGTTTCCACCTCCCTCATGGTAAAGCTCTCCAAATACAGTGGAGTAATTAGGATCTTCACCGATTCGAATATGGTCCTCAACATGTAGGTCCGCATTGGGTGTAGTTGTGCCAATGCCAACATTGCCGCCACTTTCGATAAACATTTTAGTTGTTCCATTGGTCATAAGACTGATATCAGCCCAACCTCCGCCACCACTTGGCGTTTGAGAATTGATTTGTAAACCACCACTTCCGGTCTGTCTGAAATCACCATACAGTCCATCATAAGTTGTCCCTCCGTAGTTGACCCTGAGGCCGCAAGCACCTCCATTGCCGTTAATCTCAAATAATTCTCCCGGAGTGGAGGTCCCGATGCCAACGTTCCCCGAATTATAATAGATGCTGGAATTATATAAATCCCAATAACTGTCCGAGGATCGATCGGAATAAAGGGAATAAGGAACCGAAAATAATTCCGACGTTCCCATAGAAAGGTATCCACCTCCTGCATCATTGTAGATTTCAATTTCTAAAAATTTTGAATCGGCACCCCAGTCTATTAAATTAAAACTCCCTATTTGAGGAGTTCCCAACCCTATATTCAGGTTGACCAATCCGAATTGATTGGTTATTTCCGAAAAGGTTTCCTGGTAAATAATTGTCCCCGTGGGAGTTTCATTGTGGATGCTAATCCGGATATCTACTGATTGATTGGCAAGAATATCCCCAGCTGCATCTCTCATTACTGCCTGGTATTTGATCACTTCAGGAGGTTGGCCAAATAAGCTTGCTGATATCATGATCAAAACCAAGCTTATAGTAAATAGTTTTTTCATCTTGATATAGTTTTAGTGTGAGAAATTGATATCGTGAAAAAGATTCAATGAACTTAAAATCTAATATTAAAAAGGTAAGCGAGAGTATTTCAGTACAGGAACTCATGCCTGAATAGGTTTTGTTGCTCTAAAGATAATTAAATTTATTGGTTTTTAAAAGGTTAAGTCAAAAAAATCTTTTATTTGTTTTATCAACTGCAAGATTATTTCCGCCGCTATATTCATTTAGGCATTCTTTCAAAAAGGAGGTTTTGATAAAGGCGTTTAACCATTGCCATAACTTATATGCTAATATTCTTATTCAATTGTTATTAATTGTTAATTATCTTGCAATTGGTCCTTCTTTAACCTATCTTTGAGAAGTCTCAAAAATTGCAATTGAACTGATTACCCTGCATCTTCAGGTTTTATCTCCTTCAGAGAGATGATTCGATGCATAATTCTGAAAATTTAATGTGCTTTTTCGGTGTCGTTCGATCTAATAATTTTTATGGGAATTAAAAAAGTGATCACTTGAATGGATCATTATTAGTTATTATTTTATTTACATACCATGTACTCAAAAAAACAAAATACATTTAAATCGCCTGATACCTCCAAGATGCAGGAAGTTATGATTGATGAAAGAACCCGGATATATATTCCCAAAGGAGCAGATCCGGTTGAAGCCCGGAAACGGTACCTAGATAGATTGATTGCACGCGAGGGGGGAACCGTAAAGCGATAGTGTTAAAACCGAAAGACTCTACTCCCGCATAATTATATATTTCAATAGGCGTGAAAATGCCAGATGGCTATTTGATGGGATATCTATATACCACCAGCAATTGCATTGAATAAAATCCCCTATGTATGAAATATCCATGGTTGTTGAGTAGGTATTTAAGCAAATGGTGATCATCCCTTTAAATGCTTCATCGAATAAGGTACTTGTAGCATTTTATCCTGAAATGGAGATTTCTGGTATATCATAGACTTAAAGCGGCATGAAATGGTCGTTTGCACAAAGCAGTATTTTTATAGTGAATATATTTTATTTTCCATGGTAATTGATAAGAGTCATTAATTTCAGTATTCGTTTTCTCACAAGGATACATGATCGATAAGAATGTTAAAGTATGGAATATTTTTTTCATAACTACTGTAGTTGTATTTAAGCAAATACGTGATCGCTAAACCTCCTCTTGTTTAAAAATTAATGCTTAATAATTCCCTGGCACCATTTCCTATTACTACTTTTATCCTCCAATAATTGCAACAATGACTTATTTTAAAAAAATCTCTTCGGGCGCTAAATGGGAAGATATTGTTGGCTATTCCCGTGCAATCAAAGCAGGTAACCTCATTGAGATTGCCGGCACCACTGCCATCGGCGAAGATGGGGAGGTGGTCGGTATCAATGACCCGGCAGCGCAAACCCGTCGCATCATCGAAATTGCCAAAGATGTCCTGCAGCAACTCGGTGTTGGATTGGAAAATGTGATTCGCACCCGTATTTTTACTACCGATATTTCCAAATGGGAAGAGATTGGCAGCGCGCATTGGGAATATTTTAGCACCATCAAACCGGTCAATACCATGGTTGAAGTCTCCAAACTGGTCTCCAATGATATGGCTGTTGAAATTGAGTTTACAGCATGGGTTGAAGAGTAGATAACAGGAATACCATTGATATTTTATATTTTTGTTTGTAACACGAACAGTCGATCTGGCTTCGAATAACCGGCTGGATAAAATACACCAACTTAAAATCATTAACATGAAAAATTCCTTTCATTCAATTTCCATCGTTGTTTTGGCATTTATGCTATTTCTTACTTCCTATTCTTATTCGCAGAGTTTTGAGAAGAAAGCGAATGCCATGCTCAGCGAATATTATCCCTCTGATGAACCCGGAGCCACTATACTGGTAGCGCAGGGTGATAAAGTGATCTACAGCAAGGCTTTTGGCATGGCTGACATGGAGCGCAATGTGCCCAATCGGCCTGAAATGGTATTTGAGATCGGGTCCATTACCAAACAGTTTACCGCTGTTTGCATCCTTATGCTCATGGAAAAAGGCAAACTATCCCTCGACGACGACATTACCAAATTTATTGAAGATTATCCTACGCAGGGGCATCACATTTCTATTCACCACCTGCTCACCCACACTTCCGGGATCAAGAGTTATACGTCTATGGAAGAGTGGAATTCGATATGGCGCAAGGATTTTACCAATGATGAACTGATCGACTTCTTCAAGAACCAACCCATGGATTTTGCGCCGGGAACAGAGTTTCGTTATAACAATTCCGCATACTTCCTGCTGGGTGTTATCATTGAAAAAGTCTCTGGAATGACATATCCCGAATTCCTGAAGCAGCGAATATTCAAACCACTTGGGATGGACCATTCTTATTATGGTAGTCACCGCCGGATCATTCAAAATCGAGCCCTGGGTTATCAGAAGGAGGATGTTTGGAAAAATGCTGAGTTCCTGAGCATGACCCAGCCGGGAGCGGCCGGTTCCATTATGTCGACAGTGAACGACCTCTATACCTGGAACAAAGCAGTTCGTGACGACAAGCTCATCAGTACTGAAAGCAAGCAAAAGGCATTCACAGACTACACCCTCAATAATGGTGAAAAAATTGATTATGGTTATGGCTGGATGCCCAACGAGATCCAGGGCAGTCAGACACTGGAGCATGCCGGGGGTATTTTTGGGTATACCTCCAACGGGATCTGGCTCCCTGAAGAAAATGTATACGTGGTGATGCTTTCCAATCGGGATGATAAAGGTCCCAATTACCTGTCCACCAAACTTGCTGCCATGGCCATTGGTAAGCCTTATCCCGAAGAAGAAGAGAAGATTAGTGTGGATGATGATATATTAAAGCAGTATGTCGGTCAGTATGAATTTGAAGACGGATCAGTTCGCTACATCACCTTTGAGAATGGTCAACTTTTTAGTCAAAGGTCAGGAAGTAGCAGTTTTGAGATCTTTCCGATGGCAGATAATAAATTTTTCTTCAAAGGTAGTTTGGCTTCTATTGTCTTTACCGAAAAAGAAAACAATGGTATGGCAGCAAATTTTAAAAATCGTTCTGTTGATCTCAAGGGCCATCGCACCAGTCTGGATGTTCCGGACCATGAAGTGGTCCAGGTTTCTGAAGCGATTATGCAGCAATATGTTGGAGTTTATGAGATTCAAACTGGTTTCGATCTCACCGTAACGCTTGAAGAGGGACACCTCATGACACAGGCAACCGGTCAGCAAAAGTTTGAAGTGTTCCCCGAATCGGAAACCCGGTTTTTCCTCAAAGTGGTGGATGCACAAATCGAATTCCTGAAAAACGATACCGGTGAGATAGATGCCTTAATGCTTTACCAGGGTGGTCAGGAAATAAGAGCAATCAGGAAAAACTAATCACTTATTAAAAAGTTATTGTGATCGGATCAGTTTGGTCGTATATGATCCATAATTGGTATTGATCCTGATGAAATAAAAACCTGAATTTACCTTATTTCCGGTTAAATCGTTTCCATTCCAAATAATGGATTCTTCCATTGTGTTAATTTTTGATTGAAAGATGGTTTTACCCAATTGATCAAAAATGATGATTTCATTCATCTCATTAATTCGGTCGGCAAATTTTAATTCAACAGATTCAGATGAGGGATTGGGATAGATTATCAGCAACGGTTCTTTATTTGGCTCATTGATGCCTGTTGTATTTGGCAGACAATCACTGGCATAGGTAGAAACAATGCCAGCATTGGTGGTCGTCTTTTTACCTTCAATTTCAAAATAAACAGTTCCGGCATACGTGGTGTCGGAACCCATATTCAGAACGGTTCTGTATACATCCGCCTGATATGATCCTGGTTCAAGGGGAGCAATGGTAGCACTCAGGTTATAGAGACACAAACAATAAGGAAAGACAACCTGCACGTCGTTTTCGTAAAGATTGACCAGATATCCGTCGACCTCTATGTCAAATTCAAAAACAGCGGCACAAATCCATTCGGAGCTATCGTTATGGATGGTCACCGAATCATTGTTTACAACGGCATAAAATATGCCCATTTGTGCACTGGAGATAGTAACAATGAAAAATAATAAAGTGGATAAAATTGAGGTTTTCATGACTTAATGCTTTGAAACAAAGTTAATAATTTATAAGTTGAATTTCAATAATAAACAGAATTATATCATATAAATGAAACTACCTACAAGTATTCATTGAAAATTTGATTATTATCTTGATAACTTCTGAAAGCTTTTTTTAGTTCAGAATTGTTCCTGCTTTAATTTTGCTTTCCCGGGAACAGGATGCAACTCCTGTTGATGACTAAATTACTAACTTGATAACGTACTATGAAAGCAAGGTTGATCCTTGAAAACGGTATGGAATTCCCGGGTATTTCTTTTGGCTGTGAAACTGCCATGGCCGGCGAAGTGGTTTTTAATACTGCCATGACCGGCTATCCTGAAAGTTTGACAGATCCATCTTACAAAGGGCAAATCCTGGTCGCGACCTACCCGTTGGTTGGAAATTACGGTGTGCCGGGAGAAGAAACCGAACTGGCGCTCCATAAAAACTATGAATCGGACCGCATTGCCGTGCAGGGTTTTGTGATCTCTGACTACTCCGAAGCCTATTCGCACTGGAATGCGCAACAAAGCCTGGGTGACTGGCTTAAATCACAGGGTATCCCTGGTATATCTGGTATAGATACCCGTGAATTGACGCAGGTATTGCGCGAAAGTGGTACCATGCTGGGTAGGATTGTCTTCGATGATCAGGATGTGGATTGGTATGATCCCAATGCGGATAATCTGGTGGGATTGGTTTCACCAAAGGAGAAGCAGGTTTATGGACATGGAGCTCATCAAATCTTATTGATCGATTGCGGGGTTAAAAACAATATCATCCGCTGCCTGCTTGACCGTGATACGACGGTTGTAAGGGTGCCCTACGATTATAAATATACACTTGATGAATATGATGGCCTCTTTATCACCAATGGTCCCGGTGATCCCGAAATGTGTAAACCAACCATTGAATCTTTAAGCAAGGCACTGACCGGTGATAAGCCGATATTTGGTATTTGTCTTGGAAGCCAGCTGATGGCACTGGCTGCCGGGGCATCCACCTATAAATTGAAATATGGTCACCGGAGTCACAATCAGCCCGTTCAAAAAGTTGGAACAGCACGGTGTTATATTACCTCTCAAAATCATGGTTTTGCGGTAGATGAAAAATCGCTGGGAAATGAATGGGAACCCTTGTTCAGGAATGTGAATGATGGTACCTGTGAAGGAATCAGTCATAAAAGCAAACCGTTTTTCTCAACCCAGTTTCATCCAGAGGCTAGCGGTGGTCCCACCGACACCGAATTTTTATTTGATGATTTTATAGCCCAGATTAAAAAATACAAAAACCAATGATCAAAAAAGTACTCGTCCTCGGATCAGGGGCACTAAAAATTGGAGAGGCCGGTGAATTTGATTATTCAGGATCACAGGCACTAAAAGCTCTTCGTGAAGAGGGAATCAAAACGGTGCTCATCAATCCTAATATTGCTACAGTGCAGACTTCAGAGGGTGTGGCAGATGAAATTTACTTTTTACCGGTAACCCCTTTTTTCGTTGAAAAGGTGATCCAGAAGGAAAAACCTCAAGGAATATTGCTTGCTTTCGGTGGTCAAACAGCGCTTAATTGCGGTGTGGAGCTTTATCAAAATAAGATACTCGAAAAATATCACATAAAAGTTTTAGGAACGCCGGTACAATCAATCATTGACACCGAAGACAGAGACATTTTCGTTGAAAAATTAAAACAGATTGATGTTCAAACAGCCCGCAGCATTGCAGCAGACAGTGTCGATCATGCCGTTAAAGCGGCTGAAAAGCTGGGCTTTCCTGTAATCGTCAGAGCCGCTTATGCACTGGGTGGCCTGGGGAGTGGTTTTGCCAGTAACAGGGATGAATTATTGAAACTGGCTACCAATGCCTTTTCATACAGTCCGCAAGTGCTGGTAGAAGAATCCTTAAAAGGTTGGAAGGAAATTGAATATGAGGTGGTGCGCGATCGTCACGACAATTGTATCACTGTTTGCAACATGGAAAACTTTGATCCACTGGGTATCCATACAGGTGAAAGCATTGTGGTAGCGCCTTCTCAAACCCTCACCAACCGCGAATACCATAAACTTCGGGAACTATCCATCCGCATCGTCAGGCATATCGGGATTGTGGGGGAGTGCAATGTGCAGTATGCGCTTGATCCTGCTTCAGAGGATTATCGTGTTATCGAAGTGAATGCACGCCTATCCAGATCTTCAGCACTGGCATCCAAAGCTACCGGTTATCCGCTGGCCTTTGTTGCAGCAAAGCTAAGCCTGGGTTATGGATTGCATGAACTGAAAAATGCCATTACCAAAACCACTTCCGCCTTTTTTGAACCGGCACTGGATTATGTAGTTTGTAAAATTCCACGCTGGGATTTGTCCAAGTTCAGTGGTGTAAGCCATACCATCGGATCATCTATGAAATCGGTGGGAGAGGTCATGGCCATCGGGACCACCTTTGAAGAGGCCATCCAGAAAGGATTGCGAATGATCGGACAGGGGGCGCATGGTTTTGTTGGCAACCGTGACATCATTGTGGAAGATATTGAAAAAGAACTGGCCAATCCCACAGAGATGCGCATTTTTGTGATCGAGAAGGCATTTGAAGCGGGCTATACCATTGATAAGGTTCATGAATTTACCCGCATCGATCGATGGTTCCTGCAAAAGCTCAAGCTGATCTTTGACCTGAGTGCGCAACTCAGGGATTATAAAAGTCTTGAAAAAGTTCCGGATGCACTGTTCAGAGAAGCGAAAAAGAAAGGATTTTCTGATTTTCAGCTCGCCAGGCTTATTCTCCAACCCACAGCAGATGAGATGGATGATGTAAGCTTTGATGTTCGGAAGCACCGAAAGGAAAGAGGAATTTTACCTGTGGTCAAACAGATCGACACACTGGCTGCCGAATATCCTGCCCATACCAACTATCTGTACATGACCTATGGTGGTAACAAACATGATGTGGAATTCAAAGCAGATAAAAAATCAGTAGTTGTGCTTGGCTCGGGAGCTTATCGCATCGGAAGCTCGGTTGAATTCGACTGGTGCGGTGTAAATGCCGTTAAGGCGATCAATAAGCATGGCTACCGGTCGATCATGATCAATTATAATCCTGAGACCGTTTCTACTGATTACGACGTCACAGATCGCCTCTATTTTGATGAATTGAGTTTTGAGCGGGTTCTTGATATCATTGATCTGGAACAACCCCTTGGGACGATCCTTTCCACAGGTGGACAAATACCCAATAATTTAGCCATACGGCTGGATGGGGCAGGGGTGTCGATTCTGGGAACGCAACCATCATCCATCGATCAGGCTGAAAACAGGCACCGCTTTTCGATGATGCTGGATCAATTGGGTATTGATCAGCCAGAATGGCGAGAAGCCTCCAGCCTGGAGGATATTTATCAATTCGTTGACAAGGTAGGATTTCCGGTATTGATCCGGCCTTCATATGTGCTGTCGGGAGCAGCCATGAATGTAGTTTCCAATCGCGAAGAACTGGAGCATTTCCTCGAACTGGCAGCCAGGGTTTCTAAAAAACATCCGGTGGTGGTTACTGAATTTATCGAACAGGCTAAAGAGATAGAGATTGATGCTGTAGCCGATAAAGGCGAGATTGTTGCCTATGCCATGTGCGAGCACATTGAGTTTGCCGGTGTTCATTCCGGGGATGCGACGATGGTTTTTCCACCACAAAAGATTTATTTTGAGACCGTTCGCCGGATCAAGCGGGCAGCCCGTAAAGTTGCCGGTGAGCTGCTGATCAGCGGACCATTCAATATTCAATTCCTGGCGAGGGATAACGATATCAAAGTGATTGAGTGTAACGTCCGTGCCTCCCGGAGTTTTCCGTTTGTCTCGAAAGTATTGAAATCCAACTTCATTGAACTGGCCACGGAGATCATGCTGGGTGTTGCTTACGAAAAACCCTCCAAAAGCATATTTGACCTGGACCATATCGGCGTAAAAGCATCGCAGTTTTCTTTCAGCCGTCTCTCCAAAGCCGATCCGATACTGGGCGTGGATATGGCTTCTACGGGAGAAGTGGGCTGCATCGGCGACGATTATTATGATGCCGTGCTTAAGGCGATGTTATCGGTAGGCTATCGCATACCCAAACAAAATGTGATGATCAGTTCAGGGCCCATGCGCGACAAACTTGAATTGCTCAACAGCGCCCGCCGGTTGACCGAAATAGGGATTCATCTTTTTGCGACCAAAGGCTCTCATGAGTTTTTAGCCGCCAATGGCATTCCTTCCACTATGCTCCACTGGCCCGACGAGGGCGTAAAACCCAATGTGCTCGACTATATCCGCAATAAACAATTCGACCTGGTAGTCAATATTCCGAAAAACCTTACACAGGGCGAGCTGGCCAACGATTATACCATTCGCCGTTCAGCCATTGATTATAATATCCCCCTGGTGACCAATGCGCGTCTTGCTTCGGCCTTTATTTTTGCTTTTACTCGCATTCAGCCCGATGAGATCACCATCAAAAGTTGGCGGGAATATTAATTTAATGTTCCCGGTGAATTGTTGTTTTCTGCTTAATTTAGTGCCGCTAATACCTTAAGCTTTTATGCAATACCAGATAGTTGGCATTCTTTTGATTTTTATAAGCCTGATCCTGGGTTATCTCAGCTTGCAGGCCTACCGCAAAAATAACTTCAGAAAAGCAGTTTTATGGCTGGTGGTCATCGGATTGAGCTTAAGGCTGTTTATCGCTTCCGACCGTTACCTGCATAAGTGGGATGAAAGTTACCATGCGTTGGTGGCCAAAAATATGATCAGTGATCCCTTTGCCCCGAAACTATATAAAGAAGCATTGATTGAATATGATTACAGAAACTGGACAAAAAATCATATCTGGCTGCATAAACAGCCCTTTCCGTTATGGACAATGGGAGCGAGTCTTACAATCTTTAGCCACTCAGCTTTTGCCGTGAGATTGCCATCCATCTTGCTGGGGACGCTCGGAATCTGGATCATATTTCTTTTGGGCGCCCGACTCTTTAATCAAAAAGCCGGTGCCATCGCCGCATTTTTTATGGCCACCAACGGTTTGATACTGGAACTTACGAGCGGCAGATCTCCCACCGATCACATCGATGTGTTTTTTCTGTCATTTGTGTTGTTTGCAATTCTTACGGTTGTAGAGTTTCAAAAGACAAAAAAAATAAAATACCTGTTTTTTACCGGATTATTGACTGGCATTTCAGTATTGTGTAAATGGTTGCCCGGCCTGGTCGTAATCCCTGTCTGGATGGTTTTGACCCATGGTGGACTGCCATTCAATAAATGGTTGGCTTCGCTGGCATTTCTGATCCTGATTACCCTGGCGATTTTCCTTCCCTGGCAGATCTACACCTATATCGAATTTCCAACCGAGTTTATATGGGAGCAGGAATTTAACAGCCGGCATATCACTGAGGCCCTGATCTATCCAGAAAATGGATATTTTTATCATTGGCGGAAAATTTGGATGCTCTATGGTGCAATGGTATACATCCCACTGGCATATTATGTCTACCGGATGATCAGTAACAAAATATCGCGTGCTGGATTGGCCGTATTGGTGTGGTTTTTATTGCCCTATGTGTTTTTCACTTTTGTACAGACCCGTATGCAAGGATACACCCTTTTTGCAGCACCTGCTCTTTTCCTGATGATCGGAGTCTTCATCTCAGAAGAATTAGAAAGACACTGGAAGACATTTAATGCAGTAAGATATCTTCTTATATCCCTTTTGCTCATATTGCCCCTCATTCATACTTTTGAGCGCCTAAAGCCTTTCCATTCGCGTGATATAAACCCTGGATGGATAAAACAAATTAAGTCTTTGCCTCAGGAGATACATGAAGATCGCGTGGCCATATTCAATGCTCAGCATTATGTCAATATCATGTTTTATACCCCGTTTTTGGCCTATGAAGATGTTCCGTCGAAAGAAGAAGTAGAGAAGCTCCAGCAAAAAGGTTATACGGTATATGTCAACACATCCCCAGCAATACCAGTCGGGATATTAGAAATGAAAGAGGTTAGAACCCTAAAATTAATCCAGGATAACTAAATTTGTTTCCTGAAACTGGTATTTGAGTTTGATCAATGATTAAAATATCGTGATTTTTTTGAGATTTAGTTTAATAAGAAATCCTTTAATATTCAACTATCTAAAATTATGGCAAGACGAATCTTTTCAATCATTGGTGGCCTGTTAGCAGGCGGAATAGTTGTTTATCTCATCGAGATGCTAAGCAGTTTTGTTTATCCATTGCCTGCTGAAATTGATACCGGGGATATTGAATCCATGAATGCATTTATTGCACAATTACCGGTTGGGGCGTTTTTATTTATTTTGTTGGCCTGGGCACTTGGATCTTTTGCCGGGGGGCTGGTTGCCGGAATCATTCATCCTGATCAACGTATTCGGTTTGCCCTGGTCGTAGGAGTGATCCTTATGTTGTTTGGACTCATCAATCTTTTGACCATTCCGCACCCGCTTTGGTTCTGGATCGCTGGACTGGCTGTTTATATTCCTGCTGCTTATGCAGGTGGAATCCTGTCTTCAATAATGGATAAATCTTGATAAAATTGAAGTCCATGGATGGCCATTAAACTGGTTGTATTATTTTTGTGCGTTAGATAACTGATCATGAAGAAACCGGATCCCCGCATTTTCTTTTTTTTAGTCTTTCTTTTGAATGTGCTTCAGTCAGTGTGGATGCCTATTACTGAAGATGAAGCCTATTATTGGATGTATGCCCAAAACCTGGATTGGGGTTACTTTGATCATCCACCCATGGTAGCCCTGATGATCTGGTTGGGCGATCTTATTTTTAAGGGTACCCTGGGTGTCAGGATCATCTCCAATATAGCCTGGTTGATTACCAGCTATGCCATCTGGCTTTTAGTAGAAGACCAGTACAAGAAAGAAAAAAATTCCCTGTTGTATTTTTTCCTGATCATTGTCAGTATGCCCTTGTTAAACCTATACGGATTTGTAACTACACCCGACACGCCATTGCTTTTATTTTCAGCTATATATCTTGTGTTATTTAAACGGTATATTAAGGATGACAATCTGCAAAATACAATATGGTTGGGTGTCGTGGCATCCCTTGTTTTGTATTCAAAATATCATGGAGTATTGGTGATCGGATTGTCATTTTTAGCATACCCCAAATTATTGTTGAAACGACGATTTTATATCTCTTTAATTATTGGAATCGTCTGTTTTATTCCGCATATAATCTGGCAATATCAACACGGTTTTATCAGTATTAAATATCACCTGTTGTACCGTACCGAAAATGAATTGCTTCTAGCAAACATACTGAATTATATGCTCAATGTTATATTGGTGCTCAATCCGTTTTTGTTTGCCATCTTTATCTTTAACCTGATTAAAAATAAAGCTACCGGAGACTTCCCGCTTCACTACCATTTTCTTTTATGGGGTGGGATTGTTTTTTTTGGTTTATCTGCTTTCCGTGATCATGTGGAGCCGCATTGGATTGCCTTTACAGTATTGCCGCTGATCGCGATGGTTCATCAAGTGGTACTCACTGAGTCAAGGTTTCATAAGTTTTTTAGAATTGCTGCGATCATTAGCATAGCGATACTGATGATTGCCAGAATAGCACTGATGCTTCCCAATCGTTTTAATCCTCTATTGGAAGATGAATCTGCATATTATCATGAAATTCAGCAGCTCGCAGGAGGTGAACAGGTAGCCTTTATCAATTCCTATCACGGAGCGGCCAAATTTACATTCTACACGGGCGAGGATGCCTTTTCATACAATTGCATGCCTTATGGTAAAAAACAATATGATTACTGGCCCTATGAAAAAACCTATCAGGGTGCTGATGTTTTCCTGGTAGGGGATTGGCCTTCCTTTTACCTGGATACCCTTTGGATGCAAGATGGCAGTATGCTTTATTACAAACATGTAAAAGACTTTCAGGTTTTAAGCCGGGTACATGCGGATCTTGTTCATATGCCAGAACCCATCAAATCCGGAGTTATACAGGATTTCAAATTAAAGATTGAGAATCCTTATGACTATCCCCTGCACTTTGATAAAGGGGAATTGCCACTATCCATTGAACTTTTCTTTTTTCATGGGAGGGATTATACCCACAGGATTGTTGAGTCGGTGGATGTTGAAGTGATACCGGCACAGAGCAGTAAAATCATAACGGGGACCTTTAAAACAGAGCTTCCTTCCGGCCATTATAAACTGGGTATTGCCCTGCGCCCGGGCGATCTGACAGCGGTGCCGGTAAGCCTTCGAACAGATGTTGAGATTGTTCGTTAAAGAAATCCTGAAAACACTTCAGCCTGAAGTGAAAAATTGTCACACAGTTCAATGGGAAAAGCTGACATTTTTTCCATTTCCATAATCTGTATATTATTTCATAAAATATTAAATATCAGTTGTTAATGTAGTATTACCTAAAGTTGTAAATAATTATGGAATGTGATTTGATTCCAATAAGATGAAAATTAAATTTTGAAATTCATTAGATTGTTAAATTTAAAAATTAAGGAGGATTTGCCATGACACTAGTAAGAAAAAATGACCAAATGTGGCCAACGTTTCCATCCTTGATTGATAACTTTTTATCTCGGGATTGGATGGACTGGTCCAACATGAACTTTTCAAACACCAACACAACCTTGCCGGCGGTGAACATCAAGGAGACCAAAGATGATTATAAGATTGAAGTTGCCGCACCGGGTTTGAGTAAGAAGGATTTTAAAATCAATTTGGAGAACAACCAGTTGACAATTTCATCGGAAAAGGAATCCACGAAAAAAGAAGAGGATGATAATTACTCACGACGTGAATTCAGCTATCAATCCTTCACACGGACATTCAATCTGCCTGAACATGAGGTAGATGGTGATAAGATAGCGGCAAGCTACAATGACGGGATCTTAACGATCCAGATACCCAAAAAAGAGGAAGCAAAACCCAAGCCGGCCAGGATGATCAAGATTGCATAATGATGTAAATCAGACAATGCCGGGTCTGTGACCCGGCATTTTTTTTATGTTTGAACTTTTATTCCACCGAATTTAGAAAGGATAACCAATCGCAATATTCAGCACCAGGTTATCTTTACTCCATCCTTTATAGCTAAATAGTTTATCGGCTACCCAGCGTTCCCCTTCAGGGAGCCATGGCTTTCGTAAAGGAATGCCAAGGTCGAGACGAAGAATCACGATTGAAAAATCGAATCGCAATCCCAAACCGGTACCCACTGCAATTTCTTTATAAAACCGGTTGAAGTCAAAGGCAGCGCCCGGCCGTTCTTTAAAATCGTTTTTCAACCAAATATTCCCGGCATCCAGAAAAATAGCTCCTTTGACGGGCCCCTGGATTCCAAACCTGTATTCGATATTTGCCTCCAGTTTGATGTCGCCGGTTTGCTCGAAGAATGCAGAGGTTGAATCGGAAGGGGCATAACTTCCCGGACCTACATCCCGTGCCCTGAAAGCCCTGAGTCCATTCGTGCCCCCTGAAAAATATTGCCTGGCATAGGGTAGCGATCTTGATCTGTCAAAAGGAAATCCCGTGCCTGCAAATAAACGGAATACCAGTTTGCGCTCGCGCTTAAAATGTTGATAATATCGAACATCACCGTCAATCCTGATATATTGAGCGTACAGGGTTCCCAGCAATGTATCGGTTTGCTGATCTCCTTTTTGAAAGTAGTCGATGCCCTGCATAATTCCATTGACAATGACCCCCGACATATCCACCCTGCCCTTGAAATATAAGTTGTTTTTCAGGTAGTTCAAGACCTGGTCGTTGTAAGTATAGGTATAGGCCGGCCCAATCATGAACTGATCGCGGTAGGTTCCTGCCAGGTAGGGATTTTGAGCCAGGATATCATCAAAAAGCGGAGTGGTTTCGCCCAGCCTGTAATACTCAATGCCCAGGAGGGTAAATTCGTTACGGCGCGTATTTACGTTTTTCCAGGAATACCCAAAACCAGCATTCAAAGAATGGGCAGTATAATATTGCACACGGTGATTAAAATTATATCCCAGATCGATAAAAGTAGTCGGGACGTATTTCTGATCGCTTTTAGAGATATTAAAGGGTGTTTCCAGCCGCGGATACTGCAATCGTGTGTTAATTCCCAATTCCCATGAATTGAGGTTTTCACCGCCTCCGATTTGCGTTTCCCAGTTGCCATGGGTGGCGATGGTCAGCATTTCAGCTCCCCTGAAGGTGTTGCGATTGATGTAGCTCAGCTCCAGGCCCGGCCCGGCAAAGTTGTTCGATTTGGCAATGCCCTTGATCTCAGCACGAAAGGAATTCACTTTTTCGGGGGTGAGATAAACATACATGTTGAGCCATCCTGTCGAATCGGTGAGGTTTTTATCCGCAAAACGAATGTTCACATACTTGAATGCATTGAGGCCCATCAGTCGGCTGATGCTCTTTTCGTGGTCATCCCGGTTATAGAACCCATGTTTTTTCAAATAAATGACATTGGCAATTTCATCGGGCCTGATTCGTCGTTTTCGGCTGATAAAATGCATATTGTCAACCAACAATGTATCGGATGTAGAAGTCGAAAGTGAATCTTCCAGAGAGTACTCAGGAAATACGTAGATATCGTTTATTTTGAAGGGGATTTGCGCTTCTTCGGGTTGCTCATTTTTCACTTTCACATAAAGGGCAACATTTTTACCCTGCTTTGAGGTATCGGCCTGAAAAAAGAGTTGTGAAGGCGAAAAATAATAAAAACCCATATTGAGCATCTCCTTTCTGATGCGTGCCCTTTCATTCTCAAGCAAATCAAGATCGTAGATCTCACCTTCCTGGAGCAGGGTCTCATCGGTAGTCTGGATGATCTTTTGCATCATATAAGACGTATCCTTCATCCAAATCACCTTTTCGATCCTGTAGGGTTGCTCTACTTCAACTGTATACCTAACCCCGGCTTTATTCTTTTTTATTTCAGACCGATGCGATACCATCGATTTAAAATGCCCTTTATTGAATGCATTGCTCCTGATGAGTTTGCTTACTTTGTCCTGGTCGACCTGATCCAGTAAAACCGGCGGCTCTCCCATTTTGTATTTCAGCCAATGCCTGAAACCCTTATCTTTTTTGGTTTTACCCGCAATGCTATAAAACCACAAGCGTAACTTGAGCACACCAAGGAATTTGCTGTTCGGCTCGGGATAGAGCGCTTCATCAAGTGCCGAAGCCAGCTTTCGTTTATCAGGGATCGGTTGATCGCTTTTGATGTCGATTTTTGAACCTGTATAAAGGACTTCACCTTCAGCAAGAAATTTGGTATTGCTGCACGATGCAAGCAACAACAGCAATGTCAGCAGTTGAATCACATTGCCCGCAGGCTTGTGCAAACGATATGCCCTGTGGCTATTATTCCTCACGTGCTTTCTCCTTTATTTCATTTGAAGCGGCCTTTTGGGTTTTGACCGAATCCTGTTTTTGAAACAGTTGCTTTAGCGTATTAAAGTCCTTATTGAAAATAAACGAGACTCCCGACTCTATGATATCCCCCTCAAATTGTTCATACTGGTTGTAACGAAAGGCCCTGGTGCGGTATACGCCATCCGGTGTGATCTTGTATTCCACCTCGATGTCATCGGCAATATCACCCAGGTTGTTTTGTTGTTTATATTTATCCGATTCAAGCTCGATATTGCTCCCAACACTCACTTCCAGCCGGTTATCGAAAAACGATCTGGATAAGCCCACATTGAGTTCAGTGCGTTGTTCCATACTCCCGTCGTTACTATATTCATCATAGGATTGAAGATCAAAATTGACCGAAACGCCCTTGATGTATTTTTCTGAGAAAGAATTGAGCTGATGGCTGAGCAACTGGCTTACACTGTTTCTGGCAATGCCACTCAAGCCAGAGGATTCTCCGCCCATTTCGAGCGGATTTTGAGGCATGAACTGTTTAAAGGTCAGCAGTGCCAAAACCTGCTTATTCATATTGGATTCATTGCCGGGAGCTTTCAATTCAGTGAGTTTGGATTGCACGATGCCATTGAAAACCGCCTGCTTTTCAGGAGGCAAAACAATATTGAAATTGATGTCAGGTGATTTGATCATGCCCCTGATCATCAAAATCACTGTAAATGGAAGATTTTGTCTGAACTGTTTGGTTTCGGCATCGGATGCACTGCTGGTTTGATCAGCGATTAGGTTATAGGGCGAAGTTTTCACATCCCAGGTGGCATCAATGTTAATCCGGGCTTCCATAGGATCGCCTGACCAAATAATATAGCTTCCGTCCTGCAATTTGAATTCCCGTTGGGTGATATCGAACAGGGTAAGTTTATAACCACCGTCATTCAGGTTATAGCGTCCCGAAAGAGAGGGGATCCCTGAATCGTCCAATTCAAAGGTGAGGTTCGCTGACCCGCTTACCCAGAGTCGGTCGCCTGCTTTTGGATCCATGATCATGGAGAGGGAGGCTTTTTCTTCAATTTCAATGTTGGCGGTAACATTGAGGCCCTGTTGGCTGAAAGTTACCTCCTGCGAGGTGGAATCAGTAAGTATGGGATTGAGGGACTGGCTTTTGTCCACAAATTCCACCACACCCTGATAGGATGAACTGGTGGGATCGCTTCCAGGCATCTCCATTTCAAAATCTGTTTCACTGTTAATGGTCAATCCCGAATTGATTTTTATATCATTCGTTGCGCCGGAGATTTTGGTGTTGGTACTGAATACAAGCACACCCTGGTATGGACTATCACCTTTATCAGGATTGTCCACAGCACGGAATTTACTGGCATTGGCTTTCAGATCGATTTTGAAATTGCTGAAATGATCGGAGATGATCTTTCCGTCAAGAATGAGACTCCCGTTTTGATTGTCCTGAATCGTGAATTGAGGAAAGATAAGGTCGTTGTTTTTAATCTGGACCGATTGTCCGTTGATGTTGACAAAAGTGCCGTAACTCCTGATCTGGGCATGCATGTCATTGAAGGTTAGCTTGCCATTCACCAGAGGTTTCGCCAGGGTATTCCCGAGCTCGAACGAACCGCTGAGCCACCCTGAAAGGCTGTCGGACTTACCGGGTAAAAATCCCTGAATAGTTGAAAGACCAAAGCGGTTGATGGTGATATTAGCATCGAGCTGTTGGGTGGTGTCGAGGGGGATTTTGTTCAGGTCAGCAAGGATGTCGTTGCCTTTACCTATGCGTAGATTTCCGCTCATAAATGAAGGATCGTTGCGATGCAGATCGATCTGGATATTGCCTAAGCTGTTCTCCAGAATTTGAACATCCCGGAGGGTAAACTTCGCACGTATGGAATCGAAATGAGTGGCTTTGGTTAAAACAAGATATCCATCAGCGTAACCATTCAACAGCGTATCTCCCGATGTTGTTTTCAGAAGATTTCCGATGTTGGCCAAACTGAAATGGGTCAGCCCGGCCTTAAAGCGATCACCCATTCCTTCCAGTTTTATGCGCTCCTCACCGCTGGTAAGTTCCATCGTGTAATGACCCGACGCCAGTTCGCTGAGCTGAATTTCATCATCGTTGGTAAACTGCAAGCTTTTGGAATTGATGATCACCTTTTTATCAGGGAAAGAGAGTAGGTAAACCGAATCGGCCTGTCGAAGTTTGAATGGGATTTGATAAGCGATCGCCCTGTCAGTAGTTTGCATGTTAAGCGATCCATTGAGTGCATTGTCTGATAACGTTGCGCCCAGTGATATACCCGATAAAAAATAGCCGGCGATCTCTAACTGGCTTAGTTCAACACTGGATTGTAAGGATGGATCTCCCGACGTGACGTTGATATTGAGGTTTTTAAGTCTGTTTCCCTGGTATCCGATCAAGGAAAGGTTGATCTTTAGATCGAACTGATCATTCAATTCATCAAAACTGCTTTCAATGGTTCCTGGATCCAGTTTTTCAAGTCCGGGTACCAAAACCTGGGTAAGCAACGCAGAACTTTTCAAATCAACACTGAGCTCGAAATTATTATTTCCGGGTATGTAAGAAGTGTCATGATCCATTGCAAAGTAGCGATTAATATGATGAGTAAGTGCCCGGCTCACTTTGTCGATCTTTAAAGAACCCGCGTATTTTGCTGCCAGAAAATCGGAATTGATATTCACCTCTGTCCTGACAGAATCATTGATCGATACAAATATCAATGAGTCGATCGGGTAACGTTCACCGTTTTTAATGATCAGGATGTCGCGCGTATCGATCCTGCCGTTTAGGTTGGATGCATTGCTCCCCCTGAGGTGGGCTACCAGTTTTCCTCGTGCACGGATATCTTCCTGGCTAAAACCAAGCTTCTGCAAATTGATTCCCTTCAAATCCAGTGTCAGATCAATTTGCGGGGTGAGGGTGTCATACATAAATTGTCCGTCGAGCGACAGGTCGACATATTGATCTTCAATAACACCGTCTAAAGTAAAAGTGCCCTCATCGGCGCTTGTATTTAATATGATATCCTGGTAAATATGGCCCATGTATTCCAACGCCCCTATTTCAATTTTAACGTCGGTATGCATGTTCATAAGATCAAAACTTTGCCCCTTAGCATCCACTTGCATGGTAAGCAAACCATAACTTGTGGTGTCCTTTAGTAAGCGGCCTGTTTGAAAAGCATCTGTTTTTAAAACAAAACGATAGGAGGTGTCGCCGTTCTGTGGGAGCAGCAACTGACCATCGATTTTGACATTGCCAAAATTTGTGGTCAGACTGGCTTGTGTATTCATCGCAGAGGCATTGTTATCAAGGCGGGCCGATAGCCCAATGTTCGCCGGAAGGGCAATATTCTCAGGGATCATCGAATCGATACCCATTTTTGCAAGGTTGGTATGGGTGGTGGTGAATTGGAGTTCAGCAAACCCTATTTGAAGATTTTTGGTTTCGGGCAGACCTGCAACCTTCCCTTTTAATGTGAGTTGGGTCGAATCGAGCAATTCGATTCTGAACGCAGCAATATCGAGGTCTGATAAGCTGCCTTCCAGCGAAAAAGCAAAAAACAAAGGTTGCAGTGAATCGATGTTCAGAGGGACTGAATCTCTCCATCCCGGAACAAAAAAGTCGATATCTGCCGGGTCGAATTTTGAAACTTCAAGATTGCTTACTATCCGTACAGAATCAGGATGCGCGGTGATTTGATCGATAGCCGGAAAAAACAAAGTTGTTTCCTGGCTGAACGCTGATCCGTCTGTTTTTAAAACAAAATCGCGGAAACTGGCTGAGGTATCAGATAAGGCAAAATTACCCGTTAATTCACGTAAATTAAATCCATGGGTTTCAGAAAAATCCAAACGTGCAATATGAGTACGGATATCCATCCCCTTGTAATAAAGGGCTTCAGACTGAAGGTTCATTCCTTCAACCGATATATGATTGGGATCAAAACCATGAATTGAATCGGGATAAGCTATGTTGTTCATCCGGAAATCGAATTCGCTGATATCGAGTTCTCCCAGCGAAACTTCCCAGCTTGTTGTATTATTTGTAGAGGCATCCGTTGTAACACTGTCAGTGGTGGCAGGAGAATAAAAATTGAAGTATACTGTTGAATTTTGGTAAGCAAGCTGGTGCAGATCGACGATCTGTTTATTAAGATCAATGTCCTTGAATTCCAGGTCGAGGCTGCCTGTTTGGGTTTTAAGGTTCATTTGTGATACGGCATCCTCCATCTCAAAGCTGACGTTCTCAAAATGGACTGTATTCAAATTGATTTCCGGCAAAGCAGATCCTGATCCATTATCAGTGGGCTGTGGTGTGCCGAAAAATGCAACCGCAAGGTCACTATTTTCAAGATCAATTTCATCGATATCCAGTGCTAAGGTGTCGAGGTTAAGCTTGTTGATATCTATATCAAATTTCCCGAAATTGGTTTTGAGATTAATGCCTCCAGTACTGTCAATAAAACTGAACTGCACATTTTGAAGTGAGACTTGATCAATTGAAAATTGCCACTTTGCTGATTTGGTATCAGCCGGAATGGTATCGGTGGAACCGGAGCTTAAGGCCTCAGCTATGAAACTGAAATTAAAAGCAGTATCATTTTTAGGTCGGGAAATGTGCGCAGTTGTTGTGGAAATCTTGACCTGGCGAATGTGGATTTTATTCCTCAATAGTCCCCACAAAGCAGCATTCACCCGAAGTTCCCCGATATAAGCCAGCGTGTCTTTTTGCAGGTCCTCAACATACAGTCCTTCCACCACAATCGTCTGTGGAAAGGATATCAGGATATGATCAAGTGTGATTTCTGCACCTGTTTGCTCCGACAGCGTGTTCACCACTTTCTGAACAAGAAAGTTCTGAACTGCCGGAATGCGAATGGATAGGTTGATGAATAACAATAACAACAACACTGATCCGACGGTCCAGGCAATGATCTTCGTGATTTTTTTGAGGTACTTTCCCAAATCAATAAGGTAATTCTAGTTCGACTTTTTTTTAAAATTCAATAGTTATGCCACCGGAGGCATTTCAAAAAAACGGTATTAAAATTGAAAAGTTAACGGATAAATGGTCTTTCCAAAATTAAATCAGATTCTTATGATGATGAAAAATACGTTAAATAACTTCTTGAAACTTTTAAACAATTTAAAAAAGATTGTGGCGAATACTTTTAAGGTTTGGTCGTTCAATGACCCCTGGACCCTGAGTGCAGCCATCTCTTATTATACCATCATCAGTTTACCTGCCATAATGGTGATCATGCTTACAATCACCGGTTATTTTTACAGCGAAGAAAAAGTACAGCAGGAGATCAACAATCAGATCACCCAATTGATCGGAAACGAGAGTGCACGACAGGTGATCAATATGATTGACAAGGCAAAGATCAGTACGCAAACATTTTGGGCCACAGTGATCGGGATTGTTACCCTCATAATATCTGCCACAGGTGTTTTTCTTCAATTGCAAAGGGCACTTAATCAAATCTGGGATATCCGTGTGAAACCGAAAAAAGCATTGCTGAAATTTTTAATCAATCGAGTATTTACCCTCAGCACCATTGTGATTTTAGGTTTCCTGATGCTGGTTTCACTGGTCACCTCATCGCTTATTACCATCTTCAGCGGATTTATAACAGAGTACTTCAGCATAAAAGCAGGTTTTCTCTTTAACGGGACCAACACCATTTTTACCCTGTTTTTTACCGGAGTTGTGTTTCTTTTAATGTTTAGGATATTGCCGGATGCAAGAATAAAATGGCGATTCCTGATGATAGGTTCCCTGGTAACATCGGTGCTATTCAATTTTGGAATCTGGCTCATTGGTTTTTATATCGGGCGGAGCGACCCCGGGTCTACCTATGGTGCCGCAGGATCATTGGTGCTCATCCTTATATGGGTGGCCTATTCCTCCCTGATATTTTTATTGGGTGCAGCTTTTACCCGTGTTTATGCCGAACGAAAAAATGAAGTGATTGATACCACAAGTTTTGCCGAAAGGATCGATAAGGTGGCCATTTCACCCGAAGATCAATAAAAAAAATCGCACAGGATACTGAGATCTCTGTGCGAAAGGCATTTTCCATAATAGCCAAAGGGTATAATTCTTTTCTGAATAACCTTGTTAAAGCTTATTGATTTCTTCAATGATCTCCTGACGGGTTTTTCCTGTCTTCTTTTGGAGGCGTCCCAGCAATTCATCCTCTTTACCCTCCGTATAGGTGAGATCATCATTAGAGAGCTGCCCGTATTTCTGTTTGATTTTACCTTTAATTTCATTCCAGTTTCCTTTAATTTCTAATTTGTCCATGTTATATCTGTTTTAAAATTTGATATACACTATCAAAAAAATATGCCATCCTACATGTTGTATGTTTCGAAATTTGAAATAGCAGGGAAATGCCTGAATGGGAATTAATTGAATGCCATGATTAAAATATGTAGCTGAGTTAATGTGGGAATTGAAATCAACACTATGTTCATTACATACGCAGTGAAATACAATTTAGCGATATCGGAACCGGGAGGATATTGCTTGGGCGAATGGTTCAAAAAACTTATTAAAAATCATTGTTGATTTCATTTTTAAAGTTTGTTCCAATGGAACTTAATTATGGTGTAATTTAGCGTATATAAATCTCCCTATGGATCCGAATTTGCTACATTATACCATATTGATCGCCGGAACGATACTTATTGCATTTATCCTTACGGTGGTGTTGCGGAAAATGGTGAACGCATTCATTAAACGTTATTCAAAAGTTATCAAAACCGATCCTACCAACTTTTCGTTTCTGAAAAATGCCATCCCTTTTACCATTTTTTCAGTAGCTACCATCTTTATTTTTCTGAAAATCCCTTTTTTGCGATCATTGGGGACCGCTTTATTTGCAGGTGCAGGAATTCTTGCGGCCATTGTCGGTTTTGCTTCTCAGAAGGCCTTTGCCAATATCATCAGTGGCGTTTTTATCCTGATGTTCAAACCCTTTCGGGTGGGCGATACCCTTGAGATCTCCAATTCAAAGAAAGGGATTGTTGAAGAGATTACCCTCAGGCACACGGTGATCAAAGATTATGAAAACAGGAGGATCATCATCCCCAACAGCCAGATCAGCGACGATATTTTAATCAACAGCAGCATCAGTGACGAGTCTATTCGTAAATTTATAGAATTCGGGATCAGCTACGACGCAGATGTTGACAGGGCCATCGCCATCATAAAGGAAGAGGCCATCAATCATCCCTTTTGCAAAGATAACCGCACACCCGAGCAGAAAGCGAAGAACGAACCTGTAATATTGGTTCGGATAGTGGGCCATGGCGACTTTTCTATCAATCTCAGGGCTTATGTCTGGACCGCCAGTAATGATGAGGCTTTTGCTTTACAATGCGACTTACTTTATTCCGTAAAAAAACGATTTGATCATGAAGGCATCGAAATTCCGTTCCCCTATCGCACCATTGTCTTTAAAAAAGATACTGAAAAGAAGCCAGCCGAAATTAAGTGAAAAAGTTGGGCTTCCACCTGGCTCAATTGTTTATACCGGTGCCCCAAAGGAAGGAAAAACCATTATTTCCCTGCTTCAGTACGATGAAGCTAACGTGGACGAAGCAGCCACTGAGAACCTTGACGAGATTTTTACAAAAATTGGTAAAAATAAAGTCAACTGGCTCAATTTTAATTCATTGCACGATACCGACCTGATCATTGAAGCCGGTAAGGATTTTAATATCCATAATCTTACCCTCGAAGATATCGTGCACGTCGGGCATCAGCCTAAAATGGAAGAATATGACAATTACCTTTTCTTTACCCTGAAAATGATCAAACCAGAACCTGAAGAGGAGTTATTTAGCGTTGAACATATCAGTTTTGTTGTGATGCCAGACATGCTGATTTCTTTCCAGGAATATAAAGGTGACCCTTTTGATAATATTCGCGAACGAATCCGAACAGGAAAAGGAAAGGCCAGGGGGCGAGGATCGGATTATTTACTATTTTTACTCGTAGATGCCATTGTGGATCAATACCTATTGGCCATTGAGACTGTTAACAAGAGCATCGCCAATCTTGAACTGGAGATTTTTGAAGATCCCAGGGACCATGTGGTCAGTAAAATCATTGAACAGAAAAAGATCATTTCAGCGCTCCGAAAAATTATTTATCCGGTGCGCGACAGTTTAAAAGATATTACCACCGGAGAGACCGATTTTATCAGTGAGGATTATTACAACTATTTCATGGATGTTTATGATCATCTTAAAAATATTGTTGAACACCTCGATAACCAGCGGGAAATGCTAACGTCATTGATGGAGTTTTACATGACCCAGATCAGCAATCAGATGAATAAAGTCATGCAAACCCTGACGATCATCGCCACTATTTTTATTCCCCTTACTTTCCTTGCCGGTATTTATGGAATGAACTTTCAGTATATGCCCGAACTTGCCTGGAAATGGAGTTATCCACTTTTGCTGATCATTATGTTGGTGTTGGGTATTGGAATGTATATTTATATGCGCCGAAGACGCTGGTTTTAGCCTGAAGACGAGTATTTTTTATTTCGAAATGTTTTGCTTAAAACGATTGAACATGTATGATAATGTATTAAAATCTTTCGAGAATTTCTGGCAATCAGTCATAACCCGCCTTCCTGATATTTTGGTAAGTGTCATTGTCCTGGTGGTTTTTATAGTTTTGGGGAAATTGATCTACCGTGTTTTTAAGCAGCGCATGCAAACCCGTTGGAAGGATAGCCTGATCTCATCTTTTATGAGTGAATTGATCAAATGGGGGATCTATATTATTGGTATTACAGTGGCACTGTTTAACCTGGGTCTGGGAGGCGTTGCCAGCAGTTTGATCGCTGGCGCTGGCGTAACAGCCATCATCATTGGTTTTGCTTTTAAAGACATTGCGGAAAATTTTTTGGCAGGGATCCTGCTCGCCATCAACCGGCCGTTTAAAATTGGTGATATCATCGAAGTTAGCGGAATCAAGGGACCTGTTAGCGGACTTGATCTTCGAACCACCCAGGTGAAAATGGTGGATGGCAGGGATATTTTCATACCCAATTCAACGGTTATTAAAAATGTTTTTACCAATTATACCCGGGATGGATTATTGAGGCTTGAGTTTATACTGGGTATTGATACTTTTTCAGATATTGAAATGGTGCGCAAAATCGTTTTGGATCACCTGGCAAAACAAAAGGATATTCTTAAAAAACCGCTGGCAAATGTCACCATGGAGGAGTTTGGTGAGAGCTCGATAACCATAAAAGTGGTTTTCTGGATCGATATTTTTAAGGATAAAAAGGAAGACCAGGTTTTGCTTGGCGAACCAGTGAAAAGCAGGATGATGCGTGAGATAAAAGATTTGTTGATCGAAAATGGAATCAATATGCCCGCTCAAATAATTGAGCATAAAATGTATGTTGCAGACGAACCCCTTACTATAAAGTCAAAGTAATAAGTTCCAAATAGGATGTTACTGGGATCGCTCTTTTACTCTTCCGACCCAATCACCCGATTCGAACCAGTACATTTGTAAATCGTCTAAAATACCCGTTATCAGTAATCTGTTCAAATAATTTTCTACAAGATTTATAAAATGTGATGCATCTGGTGGCAGGGCAATACCAATGGGTTCAATCGTTAAGGGGTGATCCACGGTTATTAAGTCTTTTTCAGGATGAAGCTGAGCGGTGTAGGCACAAATGGGATAGTCGGCTACCATGATGTTAATCTTTCCGCTTTCAAGCAATTGAATACATTCATCGTAATCAGCGCAAAGTGAAAGAACGGCTTCAGGGATTTCTTTTTTGACAAATGTTTCGCTGGTTGACCCCCATCCCATAAGCAAGCATTTCAGCTAATTCAACTTCATAACCAACAAAATTACCGGAAGTGTCTTTCATACAGAAAGGAGGCTGGGTCCCTGACATTCCAACACGGAGTTTTCCCCGGCCTACAATTTGATTTAAATATTGCTGGGAAATTGCTGGCAGACTAATGAATGCGGTAAGCAGAATCAATAAAACAGATCGGATTCGTTTTTTCATGAGACAATGTTTTGAGAAAATGATTGAATTCATTGGACAAAAAGCATAAGTAGTTGATTTTGGATAGACCTATCCCTTTGTGGTTCGTAACAAATATTTTTTATCCTGTTTAGCTATTTTAGATGTATTTTTGATCTCTAAATAACTTTATAAAATTGCTATTATGAAATCAAAATCATCTTTTATTTTACTCGCATTGATTGTTGCATCATATTTATTCTCAGGATGTTCAAGTCTTAAGTTAAGTGCCGATTATGACAAAACCGTAGATTTTTCCAAATACAAAACCATTGAATTCTACGGCTGGGCCAAGGAAAGTGATAAACTGCTCAATGGAATGGATAAAACCCGCATTGAGGATGCTTTTGCCAATGAATTCTATAAAAGAGGAATGAGCCTTGTTAAATCGGATGGTGATCTCGTTGTTACGCTTTTTATTGTCATTGAAAATAAGACGGAAACCACAGCACATACCGCCAATATGGGCTACGGAGGTTATTATGGTGGCTATTATGGTTATGGTCCGGGCTGGGGTTGGGGGCCTTCCTATACCACTACTTCTGTTTCCACTTATGACTACAAGGTGGGTACCGTTATTTGCGATGTATATGATAAATCGGAGGAGCGACTTATCTGGGAAGGAATCGCGACAAAAACCATCGATGATAACCCCAATACCCGTGAAAAGAATATTCCAAAAGCCGTGGCTCTGTTAATGAAGAAATACCCTGTTGCGCCTAAAGAAGAGAATTAGTTTGCCAGAAATTTCTATTCTTAACCATGCAGGTTTGTTTTGAAAGTGATATCATAAAGCCACTTAGAAACAGGCTCCTTCTCGGAGGAGCTTTTTTTATACCGGGAGTTATTTTTCCTGTATTTATGCCCTTTGTGATTGCCTCCGGTGATGACCTATTTGATGAAAGAAATTGGTTTTTTTGACCTTTATTATTTTAAAATTGTGATTGGCGGGAATATCATTTTACAGATCAGTTTATTAGTACAGGGAAATGAATTTTGGGATAAATTGAGCGAGCTATTCATTCCAAAGGCCAGCTTGCAGATGCCTGATCACTAACATAAGGAAACTTTTATACAACCCGGTCAGTGATTTAAATGAATAACATTCAAAGATAGTGAATACCTTTGTTCTATGACTGATGATCTAAGTTTCAATCAACTGAAAGATTCCATTTCCGCTCATTTTGGATTTGAAATTGTAAAGGTTTCATCTCTTTCTGGATATGATAACCGCAATTTTAAATTGACTCGTAAAGACGGCGTTCTATTTGTGCTGAAGATGCACAATCCTTCTGTAGGTATATCATTTCTGGAAGCTGAAAGTAAATTGTTGGCCTGTTTAAATGAACAATTACCCGGCCTCTTTCCCAGGCCGATCACAAATCGGGATGGAAATTATCTGTTTCAATTCGAATCGCATATATGCCGGCTCTATACATGGCTTGATGGAAGGTTTCTGGCAGAAGTAAATCATAATAAGACAATCCTTTCGTCATTTGCAGGAATGTTGGCGAAGCTCAACCAACAATTGTTCACGTATTCTGATCCAGTAATTGAAGCACGTCATATGGACTGGGATGTTCAATATTTCCTGGATTTAAAAAGCAGATCAAAGGTCATACAGGATGCATCCATTCGAAAACTGGTGGACCATTTTTTACTCCAATTTCGTGAATTTATTCAGCCTCAAATACATACGCTTCGCAATAGCATTATCCACAACGATGCTAACGACTGGAATGTTCTTGTAACAAGTGACAGGGTTTCCGGGCTTATCGACTTTGGCGATGTCGTATTTGCACCCATTATTCAGGAAGTTGCTGTTGCGCTGACCTATATTTTAATGGGTAAAGAAGAACCCTTGCAATGGGCCGGACATTTCCTTATGGCTTATCATAAAGTTTTACCACTAGAGGAAAAAGAAATCGACCTGTTGTACTATTTCATTGCAGCAAGACTATCGCTCAGCCTGATCCATTCATTTGATGCCATTCAGGATGGTAAGGCAGATGAATATATTCTGATCAGTCAGAAAGGAGCGATCGACTTGTTGAAAAAATGGATCACCATCAGTCCCGATAAGGCTGCTGCTGTTTTCAGGGAAGCACTCCGTTTTAAAATCCCAGCGCAAACAGATTATGATCAGGAGTTGGCAAAAAGATATGCACACATCGGAAAGGTACAATCGGTCACCTACAAGCAACCCATTAAAATGAAGCGGGCAGCCTTCCAGTATATGTTTGATGCCGATGGAAATACTTTTCTGGATGCCTATAACAACATACCACACGTGGGTCATCAGCATCCGCAGGTGGTGGAGGCAGCACAGCGGCAAATGGCCATGCTGAACACCAATACCCGTTATCTGTATGATCAGCTTGCGGATTATGCTGAAAAACTGTTATCGAAGTTCCCCAAACCGCTTAATAAAGTATTCATTGTCAATTCAGGCAGTGAAGCAAGTGACCTGGCCATTCGAATCGCGCAAAATTTTTCCGGGAACAGTCGGGTAGCGGTTCTGGAACATGGTTATCATGGCAATACCCGCATGGGAATTAACATCAGTCATTATAAGTTTGGTGGTAAAGGCGGGAGCGGCCCTGAAGATTTTATTACCCTTTTACCCATTCCCGATACCTTCCGGGGGCCAAAAAGTAATGATGATGGGACCGCCGGGAAAGCTTATGCAAAAGAAGCCATAAAGGTACTTGAGAATACCAATGACCAAATTGCTGCATTTATTGCCGAGCCCATTGTGGGCTGTGGTGGACAGGTTCCACTGGCAAAGGATTATTTGAAATCTCTTTATCCTGAGATCAGGAAAAGAGGCGGACTATGCATCTCCGATGAAGTGCAGACCGGCTTTGGGCGGATGGGTAGCCATTTCTGGGGCTTTGAAATGCAGGGCGTAATTCCGGATGTAGTTGTTCTTGGAAAACCCATGGGCAACGGCCATCCCATGGGAGCCGTTGTAACAACCGATGAAATAGCAGAGGCTTTCAACAATGGCATGGAGTTTTTCAGCTCCTTCGGTGGCAACCCGGTCTCCTGTGCCATTGGTATGGCCGTGCTGGATGTGATCGTAGCGGAAAGTCTTCAACAAAATGCATTGAAGACAGGAAGCTATTTCATGGAAGAGTTGCGAAAATTGCAAAAGGATATCCCGATGATTGGTGATGTCCGTGGCTCCGGCCTTTTTATCGGTGTTGATCTGGTAATCGATCCCGAGACCCGCCAACCCAACACCGAACTAGCACAAACCCTGAAGAATAAACTTCGTGAAAACTTTATCCTGGTAAGCACGGATGGGCCGTATGATAATGTGATCAAGATGAAGCCGCCACTCTGCTTTAATAAATCCAATGCTGATCAGGTAATCGAAAAAATGAGAAGATTTCTTTATTAATGCTTCTAAACCAGGTAATTTATAACTCAGCGAATTTTCTGACTGCGCTACCTGAAGCGTTAATCTCAGATTTGAATCACCGCAGAATCAATACCCTTATCCTCAAACAAGGAACAGGATAAAGAATAAGTCTGCCGGATTAATGCTTAAGAATAACAAACTCGAAAATAGACCACGCTCAAAATAATTAAAATGAAGCTGTTTCTTGTTCGGTATTTATTGTTTAAATTCGTTCTGAAATAAGCTGTTTCCTTAAAATGACAATCACTTTGGATAATAAAATAATGCATATGCAGATCATCCTTTTGACTGTTATTCTGGCGATCTGTTTTTTGATTCCGATAAATGGTGCAAGTCAGGACGAAAGGTCAGCACCAATTGGAATTGAGACTTCAGCTTCTTACGATTACCTGCAGGATGTTAAACTTCATTTTTTAATTTCATACACTATCAGGCAGCATATGCCCTTTGCAGGGCTGGAGTTTCCGGTAAGCCTTGACCCAATTGCCAATTTTGGGGTGACTGCAGGATATAAATTCTTTCCAAACAGAAACCGGCAGAAATTCGATTTTTTCTTCCTGTACTTAATTGAAGCTGATTCGAGAAAGTTGTATTCGAAATCGACCGAAAACGGATTTTCTTTACAAAATCTGATTGGCTATGGTCTTAATATTTACTTCAATGATCAAATCTATTTGGTTCACCATTTGGCGGCGGGAATTGAAAACGCATGGTTCCGGGGGCATGAATCTTTTTCAGACCTGAGCCTTTCGTTTAATCTTGGTTTTGGGATCAAACTTAAATCAATCAAAAAGCGTCAATGAAAGTAGTTTTTGTTTTCACCGGGATGCTGATAAGCATTTTTACTTTTTGCCAGGGAGCCATTATCGCCCATCGGGGTGCTTCGTCTATTGCCCCTGAGAATACCCTGGCTGCTTTTACAAAAGCAATGGAAGCAGGTGCGGATTTTATAGAGGCAGATCTGCGGTTGTCGGCAGATGACTCATTGATGGTGATCCATGATGAAACGCTCGACAGGACCACCAATGGATCTGGAAACATAGATCAGTTTGGTTATCAGGAACTTCGAATGCTATCAGCAGGTTATGAAAAGAAATTTGGATCCGATTATAACAATGAGAAAATCCCGACTTTATTTGAGGTGTTAAACATGACAAAAGGGCGGGTTAAGGTCTGCCTGGATGTTAAAAATACCGCGGAAGCACTGATCATCGCGATGATTGAAAAAATGAACATGGAGAGTGATGTATATCTGATGTCGTACAATGTGGATAAACTTGAACGCATAAAGACCCTGAATCCGGTAATCAAAACAGTGCTGATTAAAAATACCATCACAAATGTCGACCTTGAAGTTGCAAAGTCGATCGGGGCCAGCGCTGTGAGCGGTTCCACGGTTTTTTCTGAAACGCTTGCCGCTAAAGCGCATGATAAGGGATTGGAATACTGGGTGGGTATTGTGAGTGATCCGGCAAAAGCAGAGCGATTATTCAGTAATCATATAGACGCAGTAATTACTGATAATCCGCAATTGATGACCATGAGTACTGTGAAACCATTCCTGATTTCGCCCAATCCTTTTAGCGATGATCTTCTCATTATTTTGAAAAATCCTGAACAAACACAATCCGTTACAATTATCGATTCGAAGGGAGAATGGGTTAAAAGATTTGAAATACCTTTTTATGATCAATTGAAGTGGCGGCCAAAACCGGATGCGGCAAAAGGACTGTATTTGATTTATTTTGTTCAGGAAAACCAGGTTTTTTATCAGAAAGTCCTGTATTATTAAAATTCCTTCAAGGCGGATCAGATAATTTTAGCGGGATGTCTTGGATTACTGCCTGTTGAACATTCGTCGCAATCCTGAACCAACATGGCTGGATTTTAATCTATAGCTTTTCAAATTTCTGATGTTCATTTCGAAAGAGATCAAGGTGTTGGATGGGTAACCGGTGCAGTGACAAGACAAAACTTACAAAATTTAAAAAATTGTTAATGGAACCAACAAAAATGGTTTACACATGTTAGATTTTTAGTAAAATTTCACTTAATAATGAAGAATCACGATTACAATAAATAATCATAAAACATAACCTATGAAGTATAAAAAATTTGGAAATACGGGGCTGATGGTATCGGAACTGTGTATGGGAACCATGACCTTTGGTGGACGTGGCATGTGGACGGCCATTGGAACGCTTCCTCAGAAACAGGTAAACGACCTGATGAAGCAGGCAATAGACGGCGGTATCAATTTTATTGATACGGCCAATGTATACAGTGAAGGACTCAGTGAAAAAATGACGGGGCAGGCCATTCGTGATCTGGGAATAAAACGGGATGACCTGGTCATTGCCACAAAGGTGCGTGGAAAAATGGGAGAGGGGCCCAACGATTCAGGTTTAAGCAGGAAACATATCCTGCAGCAGGCTGATGAAAGTCTGGAAAGACTGAAGATGGATTATATTGATCTTTATCAGATCCATGGTTTCGATCCGATGACCCCATTGGAAGAAACTCTGGATGCCCTCGATAGCCTGGTGAAAAGTGGAAAAGTACGATACATTGGGTGCAGCAACCTGGCTGCCTGGCAGATCATGAAAGCCCGTGGAATATCGGAACGGGACCATCTCAGTCACTTTGAAAGTCTACAGGCTTATTATACACTTGCAGGCCGCGACCTGGAGCGTGATGTCGTGCCGATGCTCCTTGATCAGGGAATGGCCCTTTTGGTATGGAGTCCGCTGGATGGTGGTTTATTAACAGGCAAATACAGTCGGGAAGGAGAATCGGGAGAAGGCCGCCGGGCCAATTTTGATTTTCCACCGGTGAATAAAGAAAAAGCATTCGACATTGTTGATGTAATGAAAAAAATTGCAAAAGGCAAAGGTGTTTCCGTAGCACAAGTTGCCCTGGCCTGGTTGCTGCATCAGCCGGTTGTAACTTCCGTGATCATTGGGGCCAATAAACCCGAACAACTAGAGGATAACCTGAAATCGACGGAAGTAAAGTTGACCAAAGACGATCTGGATAAGTTGGAAGAGGTGAGCCAGCTTACACCCGAATATCCCGGCTGGATGCTGAATCTTCAGGGAGCCGATCGGAGTAATGAATCGTCATCTGAATGATTGTTTTTTGGAATAGCCGATCACTCTAACTTTATTAATTTTATGTTCTGGCCCGGATTCCAAATCCGGGCCAGACTTGTTAATGACTTAAAGTCCTGTTCAGCAAATTTCCGTTTTGACACGAGGTGTTTTATTCTCAAAATTGTGACCATAGACTTTAATTACTATCTTCATATCCGATTTAATTGGAATTTATGAAAACTTATTTTTTCGTATTCATGCTGGGGATCATTGGTATATCATTATGCACTTCCTGTACCGACCAAAATTTTCCCAATGTGGTATTGATTGTTGTTGACGACCTGGGTTATGCCGATATCAGCTGTTCTGAACTGGCGGAGGATGTAAAAACACCAAATATTGACAAACTGGCGGAAGCGGGTGTGCGTTTTACAAATGCTTATGCCACTTCTCCCATTTGCAGCCCATCCCGTTCGGGATTGATCACAGGTGCTTACCAGCAGCGGTGGGGGACCTACTGGTATGGAGGTCCTGGTATTCATGATTCGTGCTTCCGGACAATTGCTGAGATCCTGAAAAACGAGGCGTATGAAACGGGCTATATTGGTAAGATTCATTATGGTGGTTATGACGATGATACGGCCAACAGGAGTTTTCCCTTAAATCATGGATTTGATTATTTCTATGGATTTACCTCTCCCCGTAAGCATTACCTGATCCATGACCAAGAATATGAAGACCACTTTCAAGAGATAAAGAAGGCTTTTAACCGGCAGGGACAGAGCCTTCGACAACAAGGCATGTGGGTCAATACCCGAACGCTGGATACCCTTGCCTTTTCAACCGAAATGTTTGGGAAAGAGGCCTGCCGTTTCATCGAAAATAACCGGGATCATAAATTTTTCCTCCAGTTATCCTTCAATGCGGTCCATAATTTTACCCATCAGTTGCCACAGAATTATCTCGATTCGCTGGGTTTAAAAGGTTATTCCGATTGGGATCCTGCGGTGGAGGAATATTACGACTGGTACCGGCAGGGTCGATATCCCAATAATCCGGAAGGAAGGGCGCACTATCTGGGTCAATTGCATTATCTTGATCGGGAAATTGGTCGTGTTTTGAATTGTTTAAAAACTTTGAATCTTGATGAACATACACTTGTCATTTTCATCAGCGACAATGGAGGATCCACACCGATTTATGCCAATAATTTTCCTTTGAGGGGATCAAAGTATGTGCTGTATGAAGGGGGGATCAGGGTGCCGGTCATCATGTCCTGGCCAAATAAATACATGCAGGATACGGTGGTTGAAAATGTAATCAGTGCCATGGATATTCTCCCTACCGTTTGTCGTGCAGCGGGGATGACTCCTCCTGAAAACATTGATGGGATGGATATCAGTACTTTGCTTACGGGATTTGACCGATCATTGGAGCATGATACCCTGGTGTGGGATACGCACCATGAAAAAGCCGTGAGAGCGGGCAAGTGGAAGTGGCATTTGGTACTCGATAATCGGAATGCTACCTATGAAATGGTTGATGTTGAGGTTGGTGAGTTTTTATATGATCTGGAGGTCGATCCTGCGGAGTCGGTGAACCTGATCACTACCCACCCTGAGGTTGCCCGACAATTGAAGCATTACTATGCAAAATGGACGCAAGACGTATCAGAAAACCATTGATGATAATGATTGACATAAGTCATGTGCGCATTGGTCCTGAAATTTTCAACTCTTCTGAAAATAGGACTTTTCCCCATTCATCTTAAATTTTTCCTTTAAAACTATAGCCGATGGATTCAACAGTTTGTTTGATCTTGTCAAGGTCAAATTTTTCGCCGTCGATCAGCACTTCATTATGGTCCGGATCAGCTTCTACATGATTGATGCCCTCCAGTCCCGAAAGGTTTTTTTCGACATTCATTTTACAGTGGTTGCAGGTCATGCCTTCCACTGAAATTTTTAATTGATTCACCTGTGAACTCATATCTGTTATCGTTTTTTGTTTTTTTGTTTTTAAATATTTTCGTGCGTATCCATTGATGATCATAAGTGCCAGAGCAATACCCGAGGCAATTTTGAGCCACATGGGCAATATTTCATGGTCATGGGCAGCATGTCCGGAGATCATCATGGTGAACCATTCCCTGGGCAAAAACTGGTTGGTCAGAAATCCGAAAAAGAGGGCGCTGCCGATGATCGTTGCCATATAGATAACCAGCGTCTTTTTGTCAATGGCCTTCCCGATCACGGCCATGGTCGCGGCATTGGTAGCCGGACCGGCCATCAGAAAAACCAGGGCTGCTCCGGGTGAAAGGCCTTTCATCATAAGCACGGCAGCGATCGGAATGCTACCCGTTGCACATACATAAAGCGGCACCGAAGCGGCAAGAACGATCAGCATGCTCAACCACTGGTTATTGAGGTAAAGGCTGAAAAAGTTGTCGGGCAAAAGCATCGAGATCAATGCAGCCACTGCCAAGCCAATCACCAGCCACTTGGCGATGTCCATCAGGAAATCATGAAAAGCATAGGTAATCATTGACTTCAGTTTATCTGTCAAGCTTAATTTATCATTTTGGCTTACTGTTGCTTTCCTTACATTGCTTGCTTCGTTTCGGGTAGCAATGTTTGTAATGGCTCCACCAAAGATGCCGCTAAAAAAAGCTACAATTGGCCGAAGTATGGCAAATGGTAAACCAAGTAAAGAATACGTTGCAAGGATGCTGTCGACACCTGTCTGCGGCGTTGAAATAAGGAAAGATACAGTTGATCCTTTGCTGGCGCCTTCATTATAAAATGAAATTCCTGTAGGAATCACACCACATGAGCACAAGGGAAGGGGAATCCCAAGCAGTGCCGCATAAATGGCCGATTTGATCTTTTTCCCTCCCATGTATTTTACCACCAGACCTTCGGGCATAAATACATGCAGTATGCCCGCAAAAATAAATCCAAGCAGCAACCAGGGCGCCATCTCACCGAAGAGGTAAATAAATTCATTGACGTATTCTATGATATAATGCATAATCTCAGCAAAAATACGTTTAATCATATAACATATTGTGTTATTTAAATGTTTAGAATTAGTTTATTATCTGTCGGGAATTGACAGGATGGGTCTCAAAATCCTCCTTATCTTTGATACATCAATATGTTGAGTTATGATTGATCAGTCTTTACTGCAACAAGCTGCTGCACTTATTAAGGGATCTGACTTTACCATTGCCTTTACCGGGGCTGGAATATCGGTGGAGAGTGGCGTTCCACCTTTTCGGGGTGAACATGGTATCTGGAGCAAATATGACCCGCGCACCCTTGAACTGGGCTATTTTTATGAATATCCTTATGAGTCGTGGCTGGTGATTCGCGAACTATTTTATAATTTCTTCGGCAATGCTAAAGCCAATCCGGCTCATCATGCCCTGTCAGCAATGGAAAAGAAAGGATTTCTTAAAAGTATCATTACGCAGAATATCGACAACCTGCATCAACAAGCAGGAAGTTCGGAGGTGTATGAATTTCATGGCAATTCTCAAAAGCTCATTTGTTTACAATGCAATAACCATTTTATTCCTGCCGACATTGACTTTGACAACCTGCCTCCCCGATGTTCGTGTGGCGGACTCATTAAACCCGATTTTATTTTTTTTGGTGAAAATATTCCAATGGAAGCGTATCACAGGTCAGTGGAAGCTGCTGGCAGGGCAGATGTGGTCATTGTTATCGGTTCCACAGGGGAAGTGATGCCTGCAGCTCAAATGCCCTACCTGGCCAAACAAAATGGCGCCACCATCATTGAGGTCAATCCCGGGACTTCCAAATTCACCCCTGTCATTACCGATATCCATTTGCAAGACAAAGCTGGTGACACAATGGAAAGCCTTTATGAAACCCTTACTGGCGAAAAACTTATAATCATTCCTACATGAAAAAATACAATACGATCTTATGGATTTGCTTCGTTATTGGCTCTAATTTGGTCTCAGGGCAGTATTTTTTTGAACATCCTGAGGGTACTTACCGACAGGTCAGTGTCACGGATCAATCGAAACAGGATTATACCTATGCCTGGGCGGGAGGGATGAACTCCTGCCAGTTCGGAGAGATTGACATCAACCTGGACGGCATCATGGATCTGATCGTATTTGATCGACATGGTGACAGGCTCATGACTTTTATTAACGGAGGAGAACCCAATAACATTGATTATGCCTATGCACCCGAATTTGTGCAGGCCTTTCCGGATCTATATGACTGGGTGATCCTCAGGGATTACAACAACGACGGATTACAGGACATTTTTACCTATGCCAGGGAGTATCCCGGTATCATTGTCTATAAAAATGTTTCGACTACAGAATTGGAATTTAAACTGGAGGTCTATCCTTTTCTAACCTCCCTTCAGGGGGGCGGACCGGTGAATATTCTGACCACCGACGTGGATTATCCGGGTATAGAAGATATTGATGGAGATGGCGATTTGGATATTCTCACCTTTTGGGGATTGGGATCCTTTGTGGAGTATCATCAGAATCAGTCCATGGAACTCTATGGTATTCCCGATTCACTGGACTATGTGGAAGTAACCCAGTGCTGGGGACGTTTTGCGGAAAGCGATGAATCCAATGTGATCTATCTTGATACCTGTAACTTCAATAATAGCAGCAGGAGTAAGGCATTGAATTCTTTACGCAACAGACATACCGGCTCCACCTTCCTGCTTATTGACCTGGATGCAGACAATGATAAAGATCTGGTGCTGGGGGATGTGGACTATCCCAATCCCATTCAGCTAATCAATGGCGGAGACATCAACGAAGCCTTCATGATCAGCCAGGATCCGGCCTTTCCTTCTTATGATAAACCTGTTAATTTATTTTCCATGCCGGCAGCAACCTATATGGATATTGATAATGATGCGAAAAAAGATTTGCTCTTTTCGCCCTTCGATCCCAGCCTTGTGACATCGGAAAATTATCGGAGCTCCTGGTTGTACAGCAATTCAGGTGAAAACAATGCCCCCGTCTTTCATTTTGAGCAAAATAACTTTCTTCAGGAGCGTATGATCGATGTTGGATCAGGCGCTTACCCTGTGCTGGCCGATTACGACGGTGATGGATTACAGGATTTATTCATCGCTAATTTTGGATATTACATGTACTCCTATTATGAGCCGGGAATGTTTTTACATTCTGTTTATTACTCAGCCATAGCATTGTTTCGCAATGCAGGTACGATCTCCAGTCCAAAGTTTAGCCAGGTGACCCATAATTTTGCAGGTTTACAAAAGTTACATATGACTGGCATCTATCCGGCCTTTGGTGACCTGGATGGTGATAATGATGTTGATATGCTCATTGGCCATGAGGATGGTACGCTCATGTATTTGGAGAACATTGCGGGCCCCGGAGCAGAAATGGATTTTGCAGATCCTGTTCCGGATTATCAGGGGATCGATGTGGGTGTTTATAGCACACCTCAGCTATTTGACCTGAACGGGGATGGGTTGTCCGATCTGATCATCGGTGAAGAAGCCGGTAACCTGAACTATTATGAGAATACAGGAAATGCGGCCAATCCCCAGTTTATTTTGGTTACCGATAGTCTTGGGAAAGTCAATGTTACTGACCCCAATTTGTCCTATACTGGTTATAGCACCCCTTGTTTTTTCAAAAACCCCAATCAGGAAACGGAGTTGATCGTAGGTTCGGAGAGTGGGGAATTATATTATTTTAAAAACATTGAAAATAACCTGACGGGTGCTTTTAATGAGAATGACTCTTTGTATCTTTTGCTGGATAATGAACCAGTAACTTTCTCCAATGGAATCAGAACAGCAGTTGCCATAGCTGAACTCAATCAGGATGGATTTTATGAAATGATTGTGGGTAATTATGCGGGTGGAGTAAACTATTATGCCGGGATCCCCAGCCCCGTTTCAGGCATTCATTCAAGATATCGGGCCTCAACAATGGTAAATGTGTGGCCAAATCCTGCAAAAAATATTTTATATGTGATGGTAAACGCTGATCAGGGAGCATCCTGTTACCTCGAAATTTGTGATCTGACTGGTCGGAAACTTTGGCATCAGGAAGGCTTAACCAATACCCGAAAAGAAATAAATATTTCGGATCTGGATCCGGGAGTTTACCTGTTAACAGTCCGCTTTGGCAATAAAGCTGCCGGTATTCAGGAACGGTTCATTAAGGTTCAATAAACCAAAAGCCGACAAAGTGTGTTTAACAATGAAAGAATTTTTAGATCAGTTCGGTATGAATAACAATCCTAAACTCAACTAAAAAATGCGTCTTGCCTTACTGAACATACTCTTGGTATTTTTAATACTCCCGGTCGTTGCCCAGAAGCAATTAAAGATGGCGCCTCCCAATCCAGACTATATCAAATTTTTGAAGGAATATGCGGGCGGAGAGGATAAGCAGGCTGCTCCATCTCCTTATCTCCCTGTTTTTACAACCTACTGGGAACAGAAATCTGTAAAATCTCCGGGTAGTTTTCCCATTGCTTTTGATTTAAGGACTGCCGGACCGGGTGGCACATCATTGCTGACCCCGGTCAAACACCAGTTAAGTTGCGGAGCCTGTTGGGCTTTTGCTACTTATGGTAGCATCGAATCCACCTGGAAAATGATGGGCCTGGGTGAATATGATCTTTCTGAAAACAACCTGAAAAATTGCTCGGGATTTTCGACCGATCCCTGCCAGTGGGGCCATCATTTTATGTCGACAGCATACCTGGCAAGGGGTTCGGGACCCATAGTAGAGACCGATGATCCTTATCAACCCGACAACGACACCTGTCAATCTGGTATGAACCCGGTTGCGTTTGTCCCCGAATCAAGATATCTGCCGGAAGATCATGATGCCTTCAAAAACACGATCATGAATATCGGGCCGGTATACAATACCTTTCGGTCGGTTTCAGCCAATTATGAATGGATCTATGGTAACCTCACCTTTTGCTACCAGGGCGCTTCTTCCACGAGCCATGCCGTGGCCATAGTGGGATGGAACGATACCCTCACCACGGCCTGCGGACAGGGGGCATGGCTGGTGAAAGATCAGTACGGAACCGGTTGGGGTGATGACGGCTGTTATTACATCGCCTACCAGGATACCCTGGTGCTGAAATACAACGCTTACTGGCCTGCCAGGGAAGCGCAAAATCCGGATCTGAAGATCTATCAATATGATACCATCGGTGGCTGGCCGTTCTTTGGATACAGTGATTCCATTGCTTATGGACTGATCAAATATACATCGGAAGGTGATCAGTTCCTTACCCACGTGGGGACTTATACGGTCTCATACGGCACCACTCTGAAAACAGAGATATACAGTGCATTTAACGGCACTGAACTGTCCGGATTGCTGGCCTCCGTGCCGGCTCAATATTGTGAATTCCCAGGCTACCATCGCATTGAATTGCCCGAGCGGATCAGTCTTGAAAACGATCAGGATTTTTATATCCAGATTCGCTGGAGCTCACCCGGAGCCGATTTTCCCTTGGCAGGTGAAGGATTTGAAGATGGCTATACCAATCCGCATATTGAAACCGGTAAATGCTGGTCGAGGGCCGAAGATGGTGTTTGGGAAGCATGGGGGATGGGAACCGGTTTTGAGTACGATCAGTGCATCAAGGCGTATGGTTATGACCGGGTAAAGTTTGATCTGAAAGTGATATTGGAAGGACCTTTTAATGGGTCGGCTATGAACCCTGATCTTAGAACCTCGTCTGAATTTCCATTGAATCAACCCTATGATGCAGCTCCCTGGAATTATATGGGTACAGAAAGTATTGTGCAGGTACCGGATGATGTGGTGGATTGGGTGCTGGTAGAGATACGGGAAACGGATGCCGGACCCGGAAGTGCCACAGCAGATAAGATCATAGCCCGCAAAGCCTGTTTTCTAAAAGCTGATGGAACCATTGTGGATTTGGATGGTATTTCATTGCCTGCTTTTCAAATCATCCCCAATGCGGATCTATATGCAGTGATCCGGCATCGTAACCATCTGCCCGTGATGAGTTCAGCAGCTTTACCAAAAAGCGGTGGCGCTTATACCTGGGATTTTACATTGGCTTCGGATAAAGCCTTTGGGTCCAGTGCGCAGACTATGCTGGCACCCGGTATATTTGGATTGATCAGTGGGGATGGATCTGCCAATGGACTGATTTCCACCGATGATCTGCTCAATGTCTGGAATATCGAGGCAGGACAAAAAGGATATAAGTCCGGCGATTATAACCTGAATACAGACGTTGAGAATGTTGATAAAAATGAATACTGGAAACCCAATGAAGGTAGGGCAGCTCAAATCCCGCAATAAAGATTTTAGATCTTTTATGGATCATCTATACCGCGAAATTTGAACCCATTTTATTGTATCCCTGAGCAATTATTTTCTTAATTTTAAAGTTGCTTTTAATGAAGCAATGGAATGTTAACCAAAAAAAACATCAACAGGCTATGTTAATGAATGATAAAGTTAGCCCGATGCCACACTTGCTGGTAGTTAAAGGATGAAACAACAAAACCAATTGGTAATTTAGCAGTCAGTTAATTAAAAAAAGTTACAAAAAAAAATGAGGCAAACACAATTAATTCTATTCATAATCTTGGCTATCAGCTTTTTGGGTTGCCAACAGAAGGTAACTGTTGAAGACTTGAAAAAATTTGTGGCAACGGAAACATATCCAACTGATGTTTTTTTAGATACGGTAAGCAACAAAAGAGCTCTTATTATTGTAGCTCATGATGATGATGATTGTGCAATGTCTGGCACAATTGCAAAACTCTCTGCAAAAGGCTGGATAATCCAACAATTAAGTTTACAAAACCATATCCTATCTGAAACAGGTAAAAATCCTGCGAATATTATTTGCCAAGGGAATGAACTCTTATTAGAAGATGGTTACTACAGAATTGGATTAGATACTATGAAAAATCCATACCTTCCCATTCCATATCAAAAGATAAAGGAACAATTTCTCACTGAAAAAGTTGGCAACGCCATCATACAAAAGGTAAATGGGTTTAAACCTTCAGTAATTTTTACGCTTGATAATATAAAAGGAGGATACGGACATCCGGAACACATTTTTATTAGCCAATTGTTGATAGATGTGTTTGAAGAAGGAAAAATTGAAATTGACAGGATATATCAATCAGTCTATACTGACCATATGGAAAACGAAATTGTGGATAAGTGGTTAGGTGAAAGAATGAAAAAGTGGGGCTATCCAAATGCTAGTGACATTGCCAATAAAATGTATGGCATAACGGGGATGCCGGATCCAACAACTCAAATAGAAATTTCAGGAGTAGAAGAAATAAAAATGAAATACCTGATGGCTTATGATGAAGACGTAAGGAAAAACTTAAGAAAGTTTATACCTTATTACGAAGAATTTGACGCAAAGACTTATTTTGGGATTTTTAATAAGGAATTTTTTAGAGTAATAGAAAAACCGAACCGCTAACAGCATGTATCTGACAATAACGGGTGAAGTAGTAAACCTACGAATCATGCTCCTAATAAACATGAGGCTAAGTGGACAGGAAAGTGATTCTAGTCCCTTACTGCGCATATATACAAACCTTTGACAGTGCATTCATGAAACAGATAATTGATCAAAAATTGCACAGCATATAATAACAAATATCTCCAAAATGAAAAAAATCATATGGTTTTTTATGACCCTCGGGCTCATTGCCTGCACAGGTAGATCGGGTGATAAGAAAGATCAAAAGATGGAGCCTCAAACAGAACCATTTATTGTTAACTCGATCGAGAAACTGGCCGGTGGCTTTCAATTCACCGAAGGTCCGGCAGTAGATGCCCGGGGCAATGTTTATTTCACTGATATTCCCAATAACATGATCCTCATTTGGACCATAGACAACGAACTCGATACTTTTCGCACAAACAGTGGTCGTGCCAACGGATTGTATTTTGATAAAGATGAAAACCTATTGGCCTGTGAAGGCGAAAAAGGACAAATAACCTCAACCAGTCCTGGTGGTGAATATTTGACCATTGCAACTGAATACAATGGAAAAAGATTCAATCAGCCCAATGATATTTGGCCCGATGGGAAAGGAGGTGTTTATTTCACCGATCCAAAATACAGCGAGGATACCCTACTTCCTCAGGATGGGATGCATGTGTATTATATCCATCCCGACCGGACATCAGTTACAAGGGTCTGTGATGATTTTGAAAAACCCAATGGCATCATTGGAACGCCTGATGGTAAAATACTCTATATTACAGATAACCAGGCAGGAAAAACCTACCAGTACGATGTTCAGGAAGATGGTTCTTTGTCCAATAAATCATTGTTTGTGGATCTTGGATGCGACGGAATGACCATCGATACAGAAGGAAATGTCTATTTAACCACCAATGGGAAAAACGTCGTGGATATTTTTTCACCTTCAGGCGATTTATTAACGTCTATCGAAGTGCCGGAAAAACCATCCAATGTTTGTTTTGGCGGGAAAAACAGAAATCAACTTTACATAACAGCCCGTACATCAATTTACAGGGTCGAACTGAATGCCAGGGGGGTGGATTGACTTAGCCAAATGCATCCCCTTATCAAAACTACCTCCTGATCATACTGTATAATCCGGCAATTCTAAAATTTTTTAAAAACAAAGCCCGATAAAATTTTAACTTTAAGGCCTAAAATTGTTAAAAATTAAGGAAGCGAAACAAATATTACTTTTATTTATTATCTTTCTGAAACTTAAATAAAATAAGTAAAAGCATAGTATGAAGCAGTTCTTTATATACTTGTCGATATGCCTTCTGTTGATGGGACTGTCAACATCGGGACAGACCATTCAGGAACTGACTTTTGGTACGGATACAACCTTCGAAGTGATGACCTGGAATATTGAGTGGTTTCCGAAAAACGGCCAGACTACAGTTGATTACGTTAGCGGGATCATTGAATCCCTGGATGTTGATCTGCTGGCCATACAAGAGGTCGATGATACAGATGCATTTGAACAAATGGCCGCAGGCCTGGAATCATATGATGGATATTTAGAATCAGGGTGGTTTGCAGGATTGGCATTCATATACAAACCTGCTCTTATTCAAATCAATGATATTTATGAAATATACACCACTTCACCCTATTGGAGTCCTTTTCCACGATCACCCATGGTCATGGATTTAAATTTTCAGAATGAACGGGTAATTGTCATCAACAATCATTTTAAATGCTGTGGTGATGGCATCCTGAATCTCGATGATCCGGATGATGAGGAGACAAGAAGATATTATGCAAGCAAGTTATTAAAAGAATACATAGATCTGCATTTTCCCAATGAAAATGTAATCGTATTGGGCGACTTGAATGACATTTTAACCGATGATAATCAAAACAATGTATTTCAACTGATTCTTGTTGATATTGAGAATTATCAATTTGCAGATTATGAAATTGCCGGGGGTGATATTTCTGAATGGTCCTACCCAACATGGCCTTCACACCTTGATCATATCCTGATATCCAATGAATTATTTGATGATTTCGAAACAGAGGGTTCTGCTATTTCCACCATTAAGATTGATCAATATTTAGTGGGAGGCTGGTGGGAATATGAGCAAAACATATCAGACCATCGACCTGTTGCACTGAAACTTAATCTAAATTCCAACCTGGGTCGTACTGACCATAGGCTTATAGCTCCTCATTTTAGGTGTTGTCCCAATCCTGTTCATTCAGAAACAACTTTATCTTTTAATATGGCCCATGGTACTCTCAAAATTGAAATCGTAAACCTGCAAGGTCAAAGGGTATTCTCGAAAAAAATACCCGGCAACGCATCTTCTATTACCTGGGATGCTGAAGGGCTTCCAAATGGTATTTACCTGGCCAGGTTGCTGTCAGATCATCGGACGCTTGCAACACTAAAAATTTTGCGGAGGAAATAAACATACCGCGGTTATTATAGAATATCTCTAAAAATAAGGTACTACTTGTGGTCCTGATCTATACTTCAAAAGAATTAATATTGATCTTTCAACCATATGTATGAATTATCGTATCTTTAATGATTATTTTATAAATTTTCCAGCAATGAAAAAGAGCATCTTTCTTTCGTATCTGTTTTTTGCAGGTTTTTCGATCCGAGCTTTTGCAGGTACAGGCACTGCCCGTGATGAAATGGCTTTCATCATGGCCATAGCTGGAATCCTTTTGTTGTTGGTGGGTTTGTTAAGTGGTATTGATTTTATTCAAAAAAACGGTAAAACCTTGATACGGAAAACGAAAGTATTGTTGTATAAATGTAATTGCACAATAGAAGGATATTTTCATAAAGACGAATCGGAATATACGGCAACGGAACCTTAATAAAACTTCAATGGAATTCCAGTAATAACAAAGCTATCTCTTGCTGCGTTAGGAGTTTACGAATTTTAGCTTTTATCCAACAGAAATCAATCACCAGTTAAAAATTCGGCCTCAATGCATATTTGTGATAGAATTCTTCAACAATGCCCACGGCTTCATCCGGTGTATCCACTACGCTAAAAATATCCAGATCCTGTTCACTGATCTTGCCTTCTTCGAGCTGTCGCTCATGGATCCATTTGATGAGCCCTTCCCAGTATTTTTTGGAAACGAGAACAATGGGAAACCGAACCAGTTTATGGGTTTGGATAAGGGTGATGGCCTCAAACAATTCATCAAGGGTGCCGAACCCACCCGGCAAAACAATATAGCCCTGTGAGTATTTCATGAACATTACCTTGCGGACAAAGAAGTAATTGAAGTTGATGAACTTATCCTGATCGATGAAAGGGTTGGGCCGCTGTTCGTGTGGTAGATCGATGTTGAGTCCTACTGATTTACCACCGGCAAAATGAGCACCTTTGTTAGCGGCCTCCATGATACCGGGTCCACCACCGGTGATTACACCAAATCCTTTTTTCGTGAGCAGGTAAGCAATCTCTTCGGCCAGTTTATAATAGGGGGAGTCCATTTTATCGCGGGCAGATCCAAAAACCGATACACAGGGCCCGATACGTGACAGGGTTTCAAAACCGTCCACCAGCTCCGACATGATTTTAAATACCGCCCAGGAATCGGTGGTCATTTGTTCGTTCCAACTTTTGTTTTTGATCGCTTCTCGAATGCGATCCTCTTCATTCAGTCCGTCAATGTTCATGTGCTCATATTTTATGAAACTTAAAACGATTCAAAATTACGAAAGGATTGATAGAAGGTTCAAAAATAAATTAATTTTGACTTTTATTATCAAAAATAACGATTGTGTTTCATTTGTGTGTTTGATCAGTGATGTCAGTTACCAACGGGAAATAATAAATTCCTCAAATACACTGGATATAAATTAGATTAAAGTTTAAACATATGGCAGGAAAAACATTTGCAGAGAAGATATTTGGTGCTTCAGCCGGGAGCATCGTCTTTCAGAAACCCGATATCATTTTATCACATGATAATACGGCCAGTATTTCCAAAACCTTTGAGAAAATGGGCGGTGTAGAGATCAAAGATCCCGATCAGTTATTGATCGTTCTCGACCATAATGCTCCACCCACTAATGCAAAGCTGTCGAATGATTATCAGTTCATCCGTACCATGGTAAAGGAGCGGGGAATTACCAAATTCCATGATGCCGGAAAGGGCATCTGTCATCAGATCATGGCCGGTTATGCCAAACCAGGGATGGTGATTGTGGGTAGTGACAGCCATACTTGTACGGCCGGTGCTTTCAATGCTTTTGCAGCCGGTATCGATCGAACCGAGACTGCTGGTCTTTGGAAACAAGGGGAGACCTGGTTCCGCGTTCCCGAAACCATCAAGATCACCTTAATTGGTAAATTGAAAAAAGGTGTTTATGCCAAAGATCTTTCTTTGTGGATCATCGGTATGATCGGGTCTGCCGGTGCCGATTACAGATCCATTGAATATCATGGTGACGGAGTTAAGACCCTGACAGTGTCGCAACGGATGACCATCGCCAACCTGGCATCGGAGATGGGTGCCAAAAATGCCGTATTTCCGGCAGATGAAGTGTTGGATGCTTATTATGGAGAGCATATGGAAGGTGTTTGGGCTGATCAGGATGCGGTATATGAACGTGAGATTGAGATCTGTCTGGATGACCTCTTTCCGGTGGTTGCTGCTCCGCATCATGTAGATCATGTAAAAGCTGTATCGGAAGTACAGGGAACCAGAATCCACCAGGCCATGATCGGAACCTGCACCAATGGTCGTTATGAAGATTTGGAAGAAGCCGCCAATGTATTGAAAGGGAAAAAACTTCCCCAAGATATGATCATGCTTATCATCCCGGCATCTCGCGAGATTTTTATGCAGGCCATGCGCAGTGGATTGGCTGAAATATTCATGGAGGCCGGAGCACAACTGCTGGCTTCATCCTGTGGGCCCTGCCTGGGGACAGGGCAGGGGATACCCGCCGATGGATTCAATGTGATCTCCACCGCCAACCGGAATTTTAAAGGCCGAATGGGTAACAAAGAATCCAATGTATACCTGGCCTCTCCTGCAACAGTTGCCCATTCGGCTCTGGCCGGGGAAATTGTTGATCCGCGTGGGATAAAAGCCAACGATCAGTTTCCCTATGCTCAGTCAGAGTCAGGGACGATTGACATTGGTAAAGATGATGATCGCTATGTGGATGGGGTTTGGAATTATTCCGATGCCGATAACCTCAACACCGACCAGATGTTTGCCGGCAACCTCACTTATGCCGTGCTGAGCTCCGAACCTGAAAAGATCATGCCACACCTCTTTAAAGGATTTGATGAAACATTTGCCGAAAGGGTAAAAGAGGGTGATGTGATCATGGCTGGTGCCAACTTTGGTTGTGGAAGTTCGCGGGAACATCCTGCTGTGGGTTTGGCTCATGCTGGTGTGAAAGCCGTAGTTTGCAAGTCGGTGAACAGGATCTTTTACCGGTCTTCTGTCAACCAGGGTTTGCCCATTATTATTTTACCAGAAGCAGTAGATGCTTATCATCAGGGAGATAAAGTAAATGTTAACCTTGAAGCCGGAATTGTGAATGTAGCAGGAAAGGATTTTAAATTTTCACCACTTCCTGAAAAATTAATGAACATTTTTAAATCAAAAGGGTTAGTTAACTATATCAAAGCGTATGCTTGATAATAAATTATGCTGTCAACACCCCTTCGTTCACCGGAGGGGTTTTTTTTTGCCCTGTTTCCCGGGCTATCAAGAAGAAAATGACATGTGGATATCCTGATCCCTGACCATGAAATAAATAACTTAAAATAAAGTTAACATACCCATATTATAATAATAGTACTTTTGCGCCCCGAATGAAAAAAGTAACAATCATCATTGCCGGTGTCCTGATGCTGGCAGTGACATACTTCTTCCTCTGGAAATTTTACCCGAAAAACATCGGGATGATTTATGGCCTGGCGGTGTTGTATGCCCTCGATCTTTATCTCTATTGGGTTTATCATAAAAACATCTGGTCAGGCTCCTGGGTACGCGGATCCATTTTGACATTCTTATATGCCCTGCCCCTTCTTATGATCATAGGGATGGCCATTGTTTCGTTGTTTAAACCTTATGATAACTGGAACATTGAATTCAAGGGTTATTATGCCGGGTTTATTTTTATTGGCTATGTTTCCAAGCTCATTCCCATTGTCCTCATCATGTTATCGGATTTTGTTATCATCATCAGGAAACTTTTCCGCTATCGCAAAAAGAAAAATGAAACCGGTGAGAAGGGAATGACCCGTAGTGAGTTCATTAAAAAGGCCGGACTGGCGACCGGGGCTTTGTTTTTTGGAACCTTAACACTGGGTATGTTCAAATGGGTGTATGACTTTAATGTGATCAGGAAAAAAGTGTATTTACCCAAATTGCCCAAAGAATTTAAGGGATTCACGATCGCCCAGATTTCTGATATCCATCTGGGGTCATGGATTTCGAAAAATGAGTTTGCTGAGGCCATTCAGATTGTGAATGACCTTCAACCCGATGTGATCTTTTTTACCGGCGACCTGGTAAATTACAGCACCGATGAAGCCTATCGTTTCGAGGATATTATGGGACGACTTGAAGCCCCTCATGGGATTTATTGCACATTGGGGAACCATGACTATGGTGATTACAAGCGCTGGAAATCAAAAGAGGCCAAGCAGCAAAATATGGAAGAGATGTATGACCTATACAAGCGCCTGGGATGGCGTTTGCTGCGCAATGAAAACAAGATTCTTCAGAAGGGCAATGGTCAGCTGGCTGTTCTGGGTGTTGAAAATTGGGGATCGATGAAAAGGTTCCAGAAATATGGCGATCTTAAGGCTGCTATGAAAGGGGCTGAGTCTGCACCGGTAAAGTTGTTGCTATCACACGACCCTTCGCACTGGCAGCTTAAAGTTTCCAAATTTACCAGTACCATTGATGTTACTTTTTCAGGTCATACCCATGGTGCTCAGTTTGGAATCGAAGTCCCGGGTATGCGCTGGAGCCCTTCCCAATATGTTTATAAATACTGGGCCGGTTTGTATTCCAAAGAGAACCCTGCTACCGGCCAGGACCAATATCTCTATGTTAATCGTGGCCTCGGATCCATCGGTTACCCCGGAAGGGTAGGGATCCTGCCTGAGATTACCCTCATTGAACTGCAATCCTAAGCAGTTATTCCCCTGGACCGGGAAATAATTTATTGCCTGAGATTTTCTAAATCTGAGTGAGGAGCTATCCTGAATTGTGAATAAACCTTAAATTTTTATGGCTTGAACGAACAAAACAATGCCAGAAATGGTTATTTGGATAGAGGATCAAAAATTAAAGTCGATCAGAAGTGTAAGGATTGGTCGAAGACATCGACTTTTAATAAGAGGGTATCGATCTGAATAATAAAAATGGAAAATGATGGATATATTGGATTTAACTGAAAATGTTCTTGATACAAACAGGAAGTACCTGCTTCAGATCAGCAATGAGATTTATATTGAAAAGCATGCAGTTTTGAATGAACAGTCCATCGGATATCATACACGACATGTTCTTGAGCATCTGCAATGTATCATTGAACAAAGCAGTACAGGTGTAATCAATTATGATCTCCGGCGCAGAAATTCTGAGATCGAGCAAAATACTGAAGAAGCGCTCGCAGTCATTGATCAACTTTTGCATGATCTCCCCACTGTTACATTCGAAAAAGAATTGATGGTTGAGGTCAGTTTTGAAGATAATCCGGGTGATTATTTTTATGTAAAGTCAAGTTTTGAGCGTGAACTGATCTATAATCTTGAACATACCATCCATCATAATGCGATGATCATGCAAGTGCTTAATGAAAAGGATCCCTCACATGCAATGCCCGAAGCTTATGGAGTTAAACGGATTAAAAAACGTCATCACCAATTATTGGGAGAAGAATAATCATGTGCATGTTAACTTATATACCGCAGGAAAATGGGAAGTTCCTCCTGACACAGAATCGGGATGAGAGCATCATGCGACCCATTGCAGCACCTCCGATCAAAAGACAATTGGGGGAGATAGTAGCGGTATATCCTGTTGATCCGCAGGGGACAGGTACATGGATCGGAGTGTCATCCGATGGCCGCGCCGCCGGCCTCCTGAATGGAGGATCCAGAAAACATAAACACCAGCCACCTTACCGCCATAGCCGTGGTTTGATCATTCCAGCCTATTTTAAGCATCCCGACATTGAAAGTTTTTTCAATACCTTTAATTTCGATGACCTGGAGCCTTTTACCCTGGTGGTAGTTGAAAACGGTAAAGTGTTTGAAATAATCAAGGAGGAACAATCGATCGATATCATTGAGCACAATGCATCATTGCCACTGATCCGATTCTCGTTTCCACTATATCCTGCTGATTCAATAGAGGATCGGAGTATGAAATTTTATCGCTGGTACTATCAACAAAAACAAATTTCGGCAACGGATATATTCCAGATTCATCAGCAGAATCGTTATGAGTTGTATAATATTCCAAAACATGATACGGGCCAGCATATCCTGAAAACAGTGAGTATCACACAAGTGAAATTCGATGGCATTCGATATGTGATGAATTATTACGATGCCGTCAATGATCTGCACCTCTTTAATTCCACAGCTTTCAACAGGCCGGTAGGGGAACACGTTTGAATGCATTCATAAATAGAACACATTGAACAATTTAAATTTATTGATGTTTTTAACCAAACGCGTGTTTCTATCGCAAACAAGTGAGCAACATGATTAAATTTCTCATACTTTACGCCCTGGGGCGTAAAAGTCTTTCACCCCGATCACTATTTAATCTCATTAAATCGTACCTAATCATTTACATGATGATCCTTCCGGGATTGCTAACGGCAAATACCTTTGAGTGGGTAAAATCAGAGCCCATAGATTTTTCATTAAATTATGTGCTGGTCAATTCACCGGCGACTGATGATGTCAATGGACAATTCGTCCGGATTGCACCGGATGAATCCTTGAAGAATTGTGGCCAATATGCCATTGGGAATACGTTTGTTCGATTTGATACCGATGAAAGTGAATTTTTGAGCAGTTCTAGGATCAATGGAATGGCTCATATATCAGGGAGTGTTTTTGATTCATCCGGAAAGCTTTATCTGCTGATGCCTACCAGGGGAAATGTTTTCTTTGAGAAGGGGGGTGAACTCACCCCTTAAGGTATTGGTGTTACCACAGAGCTTTCCAGGGTAAATGCCTTTTATGTTCGTAATTGGTCTGTATCCTGACACCCCCTTAAAATTATTCGGACACCTTTTCAAGACCATTGATATTGAGCATGCTGGTTCATTGGTGTCGAAATTTTCTCCGGACTGTCCGTCGATCCTTTGACCTTTTTAAGTTTCCTTTAGTTTTTCTACAAATTCTTCAAAACGCTCTGCAATAGCGCCCTTAAAGTTTTGATCGGTCAATCGGGTATTCATGATGGTTTCACCATCTTTCTTCTTTTCATCAGGCAATACCAAAGCAATGGGCAATGCTTCGCAATGAACACACTTCTCACCCATCAATGCTTTTATCTTTTTAAACACATGTTCATACCCGAATTTATCATCCTTTACTTCGTCGTAACTACCACAGCAAGTAGCAAAATATAGGCGGTGGATACGGTCGTTGTATTGTTTGATGAATGCTTTGAGTGGGATCACAAATTGTCCCATCCAGACCGGCCCCATCAAAACAATTTTTTTGAAATCTTCAGGATTTTGCTTCAAGGGTCGTATCCCTGGATTCAGACCCAATTTATTGAGCAACAATAAAACCGGGATCGACTTAATCCGGGGTTGGAGCATCTCCAAATCTGCCTGGAGGCGTTGGGCCAGTTTTTCGGCCAGGAAGCGATTGCTTCCCGTTTGTGAGTAAAATACAATCAGGAAGTCTTTCATTTGATTGGGGTATTTATATTAGGACTCATGTTTTTGAATGATTTTCAACAGGAACCTGAAATATCGGATGCTCGATAAAAACAGTGCCAGACCAATACCGCTATATACCGGAGCGAGATACAGGTGAGGAATCCCTGAATGTCGCAGGGTAATACCCATGGTCATCATGATGGCTACCAGCAGGTAGCTCTTCCAGCTCATAAATGAAAAAACACACCGTTTACCTTCCATTTCCGAAAGCCTTCCGAGGTTTTTATCCACCACCTTTAGAAATCCAAAATGGTGGATGATCAGACCTGCAAAGGCCCCCATGATCAGAAGAATGCCGGCATGATGAAGCTTTTCTTCTCTGATCCAGTGCAACGAAATGAGCATGAGCAACATGCCCACCAATGTCCACATGGATCCCGCAAGGAAATAAAGCCATGGTTTGTTTACAGCCGGTTTGTATTTTGGATTTATCTTCATTGCATTATGCAAAAGAACTGTAAGTTTTTCGTTTCAAATTGAAATTGAAAGTCGAAAGTCATCCGTTGTATCAGGGTTTTCTGCTGATCACTTGTATTTTCATCCGTGCCGATTGAAGTCCCTGACTTTCAGCTATGATTTCGATCTCACCCGTCTTTTCTCCGATCATTATCAAAGCGGTGGCAATTCCTGCCTCTGTTTCAACCGGTGCCGGATTCACCAGGTATGCATCCCCCTTCATATTGAATTGAACGATCCGTCCGTTTTCCCGGACGATGTTGTTATTATGATCCAGAAGATGGGCATAGATAAAAATGGCATCCTTAACACCATTAACAGCTGGCCTTCCGCTTTTGTCCCAGTTTAATACAAGAAGTGTTGGTTCACCCGGGGTTGATATAAAATGTTCAGCAACTTCTTTTCCTTCAATAAATCCTTTAGCGGTAAGGGTCCCTCTCTTGAATTGTTGCAAATGAAAGGTAAAGGGTGGATGCTTGAGATGATTCGAGGTTCTGTTTTCATCCGGTCTTTGTCGTTCGATCAGGCTGCCATTGAGATAGAGTTCAACTTCCTCGCAATTGCTAAACACCCTGATGTCTTGATCTGATTCTGCTGTCCAGTAGCTGGCAATGAATACCATGGGACCAGCCATAAACAGGTCGAAAGTTTCATCCGGATCACACTGGCTTCTGAAGAAATAATAACTGAATTTGGGAAGGCGGTTGATGCTCATGATCCCTGACGCCTCAATATCCTGGGCATAACCGCGATTATAATCATACATCACCCAGTATCCATCGGCAAAGGCCGGGGTATTAAAATTATCGTTGTGGGCTTCCTGGATGTTGCTGGCCTGTTGCAGTAATCTTTTTTCACCACTGCCCAGTAGTTGTCGGCTGCTGCGCTCTTCCTGCATCAGATCCCCCCATTGATCTTGTTTTAAACCGGCATTCATGGCATAGTATTCCCAGTCGCCATATTCCGAAACAATATAAGGCTTCTCAGGTGTTTCATAATGCTGAAGCCGGTGCTGGCGGGCCTGCAAATAGATGTCATAACCATAAGTCTGCCATCCGGCCGTATAACATTGGTCGCCAGGATATTCGGCATGAGCTATGGCTGTAGCTTTATCAATGAAAGGGTCAGGCATCCATGATTCATTGAGGGAAACTTCCCAGGCAAGCACGCATGCATGGTTGCGGTCGCGGCGGATCAAATCGCGGCAGGTTTGCCAAATGTATTCCTGGAATCGGATATCTTCATTAAAATATTGCCAGCCCGGAATGGCATCGAGCACCAGCAGACCCAGTTCATCGCAGGCATCCATAAAGGCAGGCGACATGGGATAATGTGATAACCTGACATAATCAAAACCGGCTTCTTTGATCTTACGGGCATCCCGATACTGGGCTTCATCACTCAGGGCATAACCGATATAGGGATATTCCTGATGCCGGTTTACACCCCTTAAAAACATCTCTGTTCCATTGATCATGAAGTGTTCTTTGTTGATTTCAAAACGGCGGATACCAATGCTCGTCTTAATTGCATCTTCTATTCCGTTGTCAGTGATGAGTTCTGTAACCAGGTTGTAAAGAGCGGGTGTTTGCGGCGACCACAACAAAGGATTTTGCAATTCAAACGTCATGGTAATCTCCTGGTTGCTGTTGGGATCCAGATCAACACGGGGACTGTTTGAAGCAAGCACGATGTGCCCGTCTTTCATAAGGCGTTGCTGGACCACGAATGACCGCGCTGTTTTATCTGCATTGATAACATGGGTCTTAACCCGGATTTGTGCCCTGTTTTCGCTTACCGCCGGGTAGGTGACAAAAACACCACCACCAGCTACCTTGTTGGCTTTTATTGGATCGGAGATATGTAAGAGATTTTTTACCAGTAAATAAACATTTCTGTATAAACCACCATACATATTGAAATCGAGTTGATGGAGTGGTTTGGGCCCGGTAATGGGATTATCCCTATTATCCAACCGGACTTCAACTATATTTTCTGCATTGAATTTAGCCACAGATGTTATGTCAACAACAAAAGGTAAAAAGCCGCCCAGATGATGGGTAAGTTTTTCCCCGTTTACCCATACATCAGCAACATTCATGGCACCTTCAAATTTCAGTGATAACGCTTTTCCTCTAAAATCTGCCGGCAGCGTAAAGGTTTTACGGTACCAGCAGATTCCCTGCCATTGATCGTTGACGATGAGTGGTTCAATTCTTGGGGTATGGGGTAATTGAACCGACATCCAGCTAGTATCAACGGTTGGGTGCAGGCTGTCGGCTTCCATCCGGAATGACCAGTTTTCGTTAAATGAAAGAGGTTCCTTGTATTTTTTTTCAGACACATTAACACAGGAAACAATCCCGACAGCCAGGATTATCCATGCCAAGGTTTGCAATAATAGCGCTTTCATGTATGAAGTTTTTGTAAAGATAATAAATGATGGGCTATTTTATTGTTGGAAATGGCAAGACTGGATCTTCATCCAGGTTTTATGCCCGGATGGGGGCTCAAGCAATGATATTGATTTAAAATTGTACTTCGATTATTCATTACTTTGACAGACCTTTCCATTCTTTTCTGCAGTCGAAACAAAAATAACTTTTCTTCAACCAGGGAATCGGAATACCCAGTAAAATGATCATCCCGACAATTGCCCATCCTGGTCTTTTCATGATAACAACATTGTCCGACTCACAAAAAGGACATTTCAGTATCCGTTCTTTCTGGCCTACCATATTGGAAGGTTTTTATAAGCAGAGAGATACCTCATTGATGATTCAAGATAAAAGCTTTCTCCGTCAAACTTTAACCGGTATTCCCCATAATAAATGGTTTCAAGCGGAGCCTGATTGTTGATGGCATCCGACTTGTCTTCACTCATAAGGGAGCTATCCCCGTTCAATGGTTTAATATTTATTTTATTCCCTGCTATTTCCCAGTTGGCCACAACAGCAGGACCATTAAATCCCGGTAACACAACAAATCCATTCTTCCAGAATTTAATATTTTCTGAACAACCTCCGGCAGGGGTGAACTTAATTTCATGTAAACTATCCACTGTATAAGGAAGTAACTCATAGTTGTCATAATAGAATTCATACAGACACCATGAGCCATTTGTAAGCTTATCTGCTTGAGATGGTAAATTATTGATAACAGTAATAAACAGATATATGAAGATAGCTCCAATGACCACAATGAAGAACCAGAATACCTTTCTGTTCCGATAGAAAAAATTCAATTTGTAAGGTTTGTCAACATCGGTTTCCTGCATGTATCCACCATTTTTCAAAACAGCAATGGCTTCTTCAGCCCGTTCTTTTTCAACCAGCAATTTAACGCCACCAATGGCTGTTGAATAGAAATTATTGACCTGCGAGGTGAGTTCATCACCGAGTGTGGTTTCAAAGCCTGCAGCCTCTAAAAAGGATCTGGCCATATGGGCCTCATGGGGATAAGTAAAGGTAATGATGATCTGCCACTCCTTCATTTTTATAGACTCAGATTACCAGTGCTTTTCGGAACATATTACACTTTCAGGATAATGGGCTATGGCGATGCGGGCTTCGGGAGGCACACTGTTTTTGAGGAATTCAACGGCATTGCAAACACCTTCGATTAATTCATAATTGGTGTCGTAACTAAATACCCGGAAATCATCAGGCGACGCGGGCGTTTGCTCTATTTCAATATAAAGATCGGCAGATTCGCAGGAGAAATCAAAATGGTCCAATTGCAAAGCCCTGATTTTTTGATTGCTATTTGTTTTCCATGCAATGGTTTGGCTGTTTATATTATAAACAATACTCCATTGGGTTGAGTTTTCTTGTGCAACAGCGTCAAGAATGCTAAAGGCATAATCCTCAATGCCGGGTTCAGCCCCGTTCCATTCATCAATCATGTGGGCGGCCGTGGTGAATCGTCCGGATGAATTTTCAATCCAGTTGGTATATGCTTTTTCCGTGTTTGCATCCCTGTTTTGTTTATATTCGTTGGACACATCATAGGGGCAATTCGCCAGAACAGCATAGGGTAGGTCGGCTCCACGGTGCAAAACCATTTTGCCATCGAGGTATTCAATGGTGGCCACATCACCTGTTTTATCCGCCACCAGAAAATGAAGGGTTGCAACGGAGGTGAATGATACCCTGAGGTTCTGGTTGCTTTCGATCACATCAGCAACGGTAGCTGAACAATCGAGTTGATATTGGATCCATTGAAGTTCGGTGAGTCCGTGCCGGTCATCCTGCGGTGGGTATTGAGCTTCCTGCAACCACATCTGTTCTACCACCAGTCCGGCTTCATTCATCCCACCATAAGGGAATTCCTTTCCATTTTGGTTAAAGGTAATACTTCCGAATTTAGAAGTCCAGGTAAAGGGTATTTCAGGTGGGCGGATAAACGCTGTTTTCGACTGATTCCGTTTGTTGATGATCACATGACCCATTCCTGTCGGAAAGTCGAAGTTACGACCAAAAACAATGTTATCATTTTTATCTTTCAACACAAATGTTGTGCAGGGCTTCGCTGCTGTTGCCAGAAAGAGGCTGATCAGCAAAAAAATAAAATAGGATGATTTCATGGATACCTGTTGTTTTTAAGATTGACTGCCGAAAATTACAAAAAAAACAAATTTGGTATCCAATTAAAGGAAGGGACTTCAAGGGAATCCTTTCATTTAGATAGTTTATAAATGAAAAACTTTAATGATAGCGATTGGATGTAAAACGTTTGATCGTGAGTTCATGAAGTTCAGATCGATTCAATCCGGCTTTTCGTTTGGCGATTTCTATCTGTTTTTCAACGGTATCGATCCCTTCCAGACCCGGAAGCAATACTCCCCGTCTGAATGAACCATCGCTAACAACGATGCCATAGATCTGGGGATCCAGTTCGTCCAGGTCGCTGATCGGTTCTGCTTCAGTTAAAACATCCACCGAAAAAGAAATTTCATCCAGTTCCTCCAGGGTTAAAGCATGAAATCGGGAGTCCTTCATTGCGGCAGAAATCGCATTGCGGGAGATTTCCTGAACCAGGTTTTTTTCCTGGGGCTCAATTGTCCCGATACAACCACGCAGATCTCCATTTTGCAAATGCAAAGAGACAAAGCAACTCCGCTGGATCTGAAACAGATCTTTGGGTATCCCTTCTAATTTTAATTTTCTGATGTCACCATGCTGTAGGTAGTGGATCAGTGTCTGCAGTGCGATATCGGTATAAGGCGATTGGGGTTGATACATTATTTATCCATTAAATCAACAGTCTTTTCCAGTCCATACTGTGTATAATAATATTTTTTGTGATCCTTTTTGGAGCCATCTTCATTGTAATGAATGTATTCCTCTGATCGCAAAGCACCTGTTTCATCAGGATCCAGTATGATTTTCGATTTAATGCTGCCGTCTTCAAAATAACCCAGGTCCTCAATTTTATGTCCCCGCTCATTGTATTTAAAAGTATGCCGGGCCCTGCGCTGCAATTCATCGTCAGCATTATAGGACTCAAATATCAATTCCGTTTTAAGGTTTTTATCATTCCAGGTGTAATAATTAATGTTTTTATAATTGAGTGTTCCATCCGGAAGATAGGATTCTTTGACTTCTTTGATAACGTTTCCCCGATCATCATGGGAATAATAATAGCTATCAAATGAACGGACCGAACCATCCGTTTTGCGATATGAGTAGGCATGTCTTTCAATAAGATTCCCTTTATCATCATAAACGAGTTCGGGTTCCTGGCGGTTGGCGTGTTTGGCTGTCGGTTCTTTGGTTTGCTCTTGCTTTGAGTCTTCATCCTTTGTTTTCGCCTTTTTGCTGTTGTTCGTGCAGCCAATAGATCCGGTCACCAAAATGATCAGTACCAGAATTTGTATAATGTTCCTTGCCTTCATGATTTGAGTGTTTTAATATCCTGATTCTTGTGCAAATTTCGTTAAATCCGGGTGTATAATGCAACTGGAATTGTTAATATTTATTAATTTTCGAGCAATCCTCTTCCGGCTTTTTTGATCTTTTTTAATTCCTTGAGATCAACGATGAGCTTGTCGAGAATACCATTTACAAATACTTTGCTTTTGGGTGTGCTGTACATTTTGGCCAGCTCAATGTATTCATTGAGGGTCACTTTTACTGGTATGGAGGGAAATTCAATGAGTTCTGCCAAAGCCATTTTGATCAAGAGGATGTCCATGACAGCGATGCGATCCATCTCCCAGTTTTTGACCTTGTCTTCGATTAATTTTTCATACTCTTCGCTATGCACTACCGTTTTACGAAAAAGGTGTTTCACAAATTCCCGGTCTTCATCAGGTTCATTATCGGCATTTACTTTGAATAGTGATGGCAATGGATGACTTTCTCCCCAATTGGGTTTGAAAGCTTTCAGTGTTTTAATGACCAGCATATTGGCGGTGTAAAAATCATCACTCCAGTGAATGCTTTTTTCCTCGTAGTAGTATTGCAGAATTTCAGAATTGGTTATTTGCTTTTTTACTATACGGATGAGGATCTCCCGGTCATCATTATAAGAGCTGTCGGGCACCGACATATAATCTTTATAATCATTGCTTTCCCTGATCTCAATCCAAAGTTTCCTGATCATTTCTTCTTCGTCTACCCAGTTGATTTTATAGGCATTGAAATGTTTCCTGAAGTCTTTGTTATCAGCCAATTGTTTGATCAGTCTGTTGTCGGTAAACCGGGTGCTGGGATTTAAATCTTCTTCGGTGGGAAAAAACTTTTGTTTGTTTTCCTCCAGGCGCTTTTGCGCATAATCAACAATTTCAATCAACAGGGAAAGTTGATAAATGTAGATTTCATACAATTTATTGATGCTCTTGAAAAGCTCCTTCTCGCCGATCGCCATGTTTTCCATTTTCGATTGGAAGAAAGCGTACAACGACAGCAATACTTTAATCCGCAAATGCCTTCTGCTTAGCATAATATTTCAAAGAATTTTGTGCAAAGATAGGGAATTCTATTTAGAAAAATCAGGTTATTCCGTTCCGGGGATCTGAGGCAATTTGACCTCGCGGAAGTGGTAACCTTCATACTCTCCCATATTCCAGTATATATTCTGAAATCCATTGCCGGTTTTTGATTCAAATTTGAATTGGGATTGAATCAATGGTATATGATAGTGACTGACACACTCCCTGAAATCTTTTCCATAACGGTACAACACATTTAAAAAATACCACCCCGCATCAAATCCATCAAAAGCATAATTGGTAGTAGTGGGTTCTGTCTGATAGCGCATACGGTAGGATGCTATCCAGTTTTTTACGCGCGGATCATGGTAATCAATGAGGGACGATGTAAAAGTATGAACATGCAGGTTGAGCAATTGATTGGTCTCAAGGTCGGTATAACGGTTCCAGTCGGGCAGACCAAACAGGGTTATGTCATGGTCAAGCTGCAATTTGTTCAACTGCGACATGATCTCTTTGGAAAATACGATGTCATCGCTGATGGCAATGACCACATTATTCCGGATGGCCGACAGGTTCATTTCCAGACCGGTGACGCTGTCGTCGACGTAAGTGATCTCCTTCACCAGGTTGCTGAACCAGGTACTGTCATCAGGGCTCCTTTTGATCATTTCCTCCTCAAGGACCTTGTTTTCGGTAAAGATCTGATCTTCTTCTGACTCAGCAATGGCGGCAGCTATTTTTGAATTGGGGATCATAACATGGCCGGGTCTGTTGGCATTCAGGTAGTTTCGGATATACGAAACAGTTGCCTGGTACTGGTATTTGTTGTGCCTGGCAATCACAATATTACTTTCAGGGTATTGGTTGAGAATATACTTTACCAGCAGATCCGTTTGCATCTCCTCATCCGGTTTTATCTTGAAGACCCAGGGGTTGTTGGCTATGATCTCACTGCGGGTAGATAGTGGATTGACAATGGGTATTTCATAGGTTCTGGCAAACCGTGCTACTTTAGCAAAACTTTTAGCAAACAGTGGTCCTACGATCAGGTCCATGCTGCTGAGTTCGGATTGTTGAAGCACCTGATTGGCTTTTTCAGGATCATTATCGATATCATAAACAAACAGGTTTAATTTCATCCCCTGTCTCTTCATAGAATCGGCTGCCATTTTAAAACCAGCATAAAAATTGAGAAACCTGAACGACATAAAATTATCCATGGCCTCCTGGCCTCTGCTTTCATATGCCTGAAGACTATCCACTTCTTCGAGGAAAAGGGGTAGCATCAGAGCAATGTTAAAGGTATTGGTATGAGATTTTGGATCTTCAGGACAGGGGGTTTCCATGGGAGTCGGATCTTTTTCAAGATTCTGATCTGTCTCATTTTTAGTCGTTATCTCTGGTTTTTCAACAGGGATCTTGACCGTTTGTCCTTTGCGGGCTTTTCGGTTGATATCGGGATTGATCTCACTGACTTCTTCATATTCAATGCGATATTTATCAGCAATGTCCTCCAGCTTTTCCCGCTTATCCGGTTTATAAACAATGTATCCGCGTTCTACCGTTTTATTGGGTATTTTAATTTTCTGACCGATGTATAAATTCAAGGTCAGTCCATTGTTGTATTTTTTGATGGAATCCATACTGACAGCATATTCCCGCGCAATGCTGTATAAAGTCTCGCCTTTTTCTACAGTATGTTCAGAATAGTTCAGGTCCTTTTCATTTTCTTTGCTTGATGCTTCAGCCGAAGCATTGACCTGTTGGTTGGGGATCACAATTTTTTGACCAATATCCAGATCGGTTGGATTGATACCCGGATTGGCATTGATGATCTCTCCTGTTGTAATATTGTATTGCCTGGCTATTCCATAAAGCGTTTCACCAGCTGCTATAATGTGCAGGGATGAAGACTCGGAAGGTACCGGATCGGATTGCCGACTGGTTTCACCGGCATATGGTATCCTAAGGGTGGCCCCTTCCTGCAATTCAAGGCCGGTATCGGGGTTGAGCGATCGTATGGCATCTACCGGCACATTGTACTTTCGTGACAATGCATAGAGGGTCTCCTGTTTTTTTACAATATGATAAAAATAGGTTGGTTTTTCAAGTTCAGTTGTTTCCTCTTTTTTTTGAACTGCCTTTTCTTCAGCCGGAATTTTTAAAATATTCCCTGCACGTATACCTTCCTGGGAGTCAGGATTGGACTTAAAGATATCATTCACTGTTATGCCATAAGCCCTGGCAATGTTATAGAGCGTTTCTCCGCTTTTCACAAAATGGAGATAATATTCCTGTCCGTCGATGATTTCCGTAATTTGGGACTTGGTAACTTCCTGGGATATGGCCGGAAGAGCCCATCCATGGGTAAGAGAAATCAAAAGCAGAATAATAATTCGATATTTCCAATTCATAATTTTCATTCAATCCTGTTATTCCCATTCAATTGTTGCTGGTGGTTTTGAACTAATATCATAAACCACCCGGTTAACCCCCTTCACCTTATTAATTATATCATTGGATACCTTTGCCAAAAAATCGTAAGGTAGCTGCGACCAGTCGGCAGTCATTCCATCAGTGGAGACTACAGCCCGCAAAGCTACAACATTTTCATAAGTACGTTCATCGCCCATTACCCCCACAGAATGGATCGGCAGTAAGATAACGCCGGCCTGCCATACTTTATCGTATAAACCTGAATTTTTTAATCCTTCCACATAAATATGGTCTGCATCCTGCAGGATTTTAACTTTCTCTTCGGTGATATCGCCCAGTATCCTGATACCCAGTCCCGGTCCCGGAAAAGGATGTCGGTTGATCAGGTTCGGATCCATATTGAGCTTTCGGCCGATCTTGCGTACCTCATCCTTGAATAAGGTATTCAGTGGTTCAACAATCTTTAGCTTCATGAAGTCGGGCAGACCGCCCACATTGTGATGCGATTTAATGGTTGCCGAAGGTCCTTTAACCGATTTGGACTCGATCACATCCGGGTAGATGGTACCCTGTGCCAGCCATTTTACATCCTTGATTTTATGAGCCTCTTCATCAAATACTTCAATGAAGGTTCCCCCAATGATCTTTCTTTTGCCTTCGGGATCGGATTCTCCTTTTAATGCCTTGTAAAAGCGCTCTTTTGCATCCACGCCTATGACATTAAGCCCCATGTGTTGATAGGAATCGAGCACCAGCTCAAATTCATTCTTACGCAGCAGGCCATTATCCACAAAGATGCAGGTCAGGTTTTTGCCGATAGCTCTGTCGAGAAGTACTGCTGAAACAGATGAATCAACGCCGCCAGATAAACCCAATACCACTTTGTCATTACCGATTTTTTCCTGCAGACTGGCTATGGTGGCTTCGATAAATGATTCCGGTGTCCAGGTTTGACTGCACCCGCAAATATCGACTACAAAATTCCGCAACAGGATCATCCCCTCAGTGGTATGGTAAACTTCGGGGTGGAACTGAATGCCATAGGTTTTTTCACCTTCAATTTCATAACCGGCCACCTTTACATCGGCAGTGCTGGTAATGATCTTAAATTCTTTTGGAATATCAAGAATGGTATCCCCATGCGACATCCATACCTGGCAATGGTCGGTCATGCCTCGCATCAGTTCGTGGTCATGGTTGATAAAGCCCAGGTTGGCCCTGCCGTATTCACGGATGGAAGAAGGCATCACTTTTCCCCCGCTGTCTTTGGCCAGAAATTGTGCACCGTAACATACCCCCAGCAATGGTAATTTATTACGAATGGCTGACAGATCAGGAATGGGTGCATTTTGATCCAACACTGAAAACGGACTACCCGACAGAATCACACCTTTTACCCATGACGTGATTTCAGGAAAATCATTGTAAGGGTGAATCTCACAATATACATTAAGTTCCCTTACACGGCGGGCGATCAGTTGCGTATATTGTGATCCGAAATCGAGGATCAGGATGGTTTCTTGCATGAAAAATCATTTAGGCCCGCAAAATTAGCCCCATTGCGGCTTATGTCAAAATTTATTTATAAACATGGTATTCACATGGTTGGTTATGGGGAATGGGTATTGAGTTAAATAGGAAAAATGTGAATAGGGGAATAGGGAAAAGTTCATTTGTGATAGCACAACCCAAGTTTAAAACAAATCTGTCCATTAAGTTGATAGGGAAGCAATGGAATGGATATGGCTGTTATTTGACAGTTTTTAAATAAATATTTAATTCTACTTGTGAACGTCCCGATTTATTTTTTCACAAATTTCCCGGCTACAGATTTCCCTGCGGTCTCAATATTGTAAAGGTAAATCCCAGGTGACAAACCCTCCGTGCAGAGAGTTATATCCTTTCCGGTATTGAATTCTGAAATCGTTATTTCATCCATAAGCCTCATGGCCGCATCATAAATTTTAATCGATCCCTGGTTCACACCATTTAATCTGAACGAAACGACATCATTCACGGGATTGGGAAAACAAATAACCTTGCTTACCGGACTGGTTTGTGATCCCACACCAGTGTTGAAATTGTCAAATACAATATCCTGGCTGTCGATGGCCATGTTTCCAAATTCATCCCATGCCTCAACATACAGGCGATACATTCCATCGGCATAATTGTCAGTATTCAGCGCAAGATTAGCTTCCGAAAGATCGATGATGGAATCGCCATTGTTATTGGTGAGGATCTGGTAATAATCCCGGGATGTATTCATCCAGGGTGGTGACGGATGGGAATTGTCTTTAAAATAGAGTATAGATGCATAACTTTCATAAAATCCGCTGTTATACATGGGATAGGTGTGGTTGAGGATCTGGCCGAGGGTTTTCGGAATGATCACTGTGTTTTCAGGCAGCTTATTGAGCTGATAATAGGTTTTAAAAGCGGGTTGTTCCCATTCCGAATCTCCATGAAAATCACTGATCCTGGCAATGATATCGACATCCCCCGATAAAGCCATCGGGTCAAGAAAACTGTACCCCTGGTTGACGAGGAATCCGAATTTTGAGCTGCCAGAAAAATCATAAATTTCTGGTGCAACATCATCTGTGATGGGGTCAAGGGCCAGGAGTGGATTGAAATTGATGCCCCATTCATCATCATTGTAATACCATATTTCACCATGGTCATGGATATTTACAAAATGAATATGTCCCCAGTCGGAAGTCCAGGCAATGATATCACCCAGGTAATCATGCAATTCAACATAATCGCCCACATCTACCTGAATGCTTGATGGGATCAGGTGTGCATATAACCAGCCATCGGAATAGCCACTGGATTGCTCAGGCGAAACGGCTACACGCCAATAAATATCACCGCCGATGGTGAGCACCAGCTTTACATACCCGGCCTGAACCGCATAGGTGGGTTCAGCAATGGGGGTTTCAAGGTCAAGCCCCTGGTGCAGGTAAGCCCAGTAATCAGTGCCATCGCCCATATGCTGTTCGTAATGATTCCAGACTTTATGCACTTCATCAAAAGGTACAAAAGGCCATGGAATTGATTCGTAATTATTGCTGTTTTTATTCGATTTGTAGCTGTTTTCGAAAGTTTGATAAGTTTTTATGGCTTTTTCTTCCCGGCCTGTTAAAACAGCATCCTTGTCATAGGTATACAGGAGGCCTTTTGAAATCCCATCCTTCCGATAATGCACCCCTGCATAAATTTGTCCATCTGATATTTTCAGGTCCCTGTAGGATAGGTTTTCACTCAGGGTGGCTGTGCCGGTCAGGGAAAAATTTTCCAGGTCAAAACATTTCATGTTTTTCTTGCCGATAACAAAGGCTTGATGGAGATCGGATGATACTGCTACAGCGCGAGGATAAAAGAGGTCTGTTTGAAGGGTTGCTTCCAGCTGATTATTCCGGTAAATGGTCATCATGCCCTCCCAGGCAGTGACCAGGTATGTTTCATCTTGTGAGAATGCAAACTGACTGCAGGGTGCCATCTTTTCAGCAGTTCCGGAATCCAAATCAATGATGTTGAGGAATGCATCGGTGCCGGCAACAAACTTATTTCCAAGAGGTGAAAATCCGAAAACGGATGCATACCGATAGGTGTGATTAGAAACCTGGTTGCCTTGTGGATCCAACAAATAAATTGTAAGAATCTGCTGAAAATGTAAATCCATGTTCATCACCGCTACATAACCCGAATTGGAAATATAAAAATCAGCACCGGGTAGCTTTGAAAGGGTATAAAGCAGTTCATCATTTTTGTACAATTTGAAGTTTTTCAATTCCCGGTTCTCATCCGTTACCAAACCGATATCGTATGTAGCTGCAAATAGGCCGTTTCCCGAACAGGATCTGTAATATTGTCCGGGTTCAGGATTCATGAATTTACCATTGAAGGATACGATTGGCCCCGGATCTGACACGCCGGTATTTTGTGCTATGGTGGGGTAAGAAGAAAACAGCAAGGCAAAGGTGATCGAAAGAGCGAAGGTTGCTGCGCTTATATTTTTCATATTTTTGTTTTTTTGATCAGGCTAAAATAATCAATCATTCGAATGTAATGTGATTTTCACAGCATGTTTTATTCACCCTTTGCATATGATGAACCCCTTTTCCGTCCCCCCAGTGAGGCTCATTCCCTTATTTTTCAAGTAACACTGGGTTGTTCATGGAACCGATGTGCCTTTTGTGAAATGTACACCTCCAAAACCTTCAGGGTTCGGAATCCGGAAGCAGTATCGGCCGAGATTGATGAAGCAGCCAACCAGATGCAGGGAACAAGAAAGGTTTTTCTGGCCGATGGTAATGCCATGGTGCTTAGTTCCCATCGCCTGCTGCAAATAATTGATAAGCTCAATTCAGCGTTCCCGTCCTTGAACAGAGTTTCAGCTTATGCCATGCCACGCGACCTGGAACACAAAAGTGAGGAAGAATTGAGGTCTTTGCGCGAAGCAGGCTTAAAAATTTTATATGTCGGTATTGAAAGTGGTGACCCCGAAGTGTTGAAGCTGATTAACAAAGGAGAGATTCCGGATAAGATGGTCCATAACCTCAGAAAGGCGCAACGGGTCGGTATCAAAACCTCGGTGATGATCATAACCGGGCTGGGAGGTAAGAAATACAGCCGGCAACATGCGATTCAATCCGCCGAGGTGGTCAACGCTATCAATCCTGATTTTTTATCGACACTGGTGCTCAGTTTTCCTTTCGGAAAGGAGCATTATGAAAAACGGTTTAAAGGATCATTTGAACCCATGGATAAACAAGATTTACTGGAAGAGCAATATCTCTTTCTGAAAAATACAAAACTCAACAACGTCATCTACCGCAGTGACCATGCATCCAATTACAAACCATTAAAAGGGATCCTTGACAGGGATAAAGAACGCTTGCTTTCAGAATTAGAACAGGCAGTTAGCAGGCCGGATCAGGCAGGGCTTCGGCAGGAATGGCAAAGAGGATTATGATTTAAATTGAAAAATATGGATTTAAAGATCAAAGATAAAGTATTTATCGTCATGGGCGCCAGCAGTGGCCTGGGTAAAGGTGTTGCAACCAACTTATTGAATGATGGGGCAAAGGTGATAGCCATCGGTCGTGATCCTGCTAAACTGAAGGCATTATCCATTGCATTTCCAGGTCAGGTAGAACCTGTTTCGGGGAATTCTTTTGATCCCGGATTTATTGAAAAAATACCCGGATTCATTGGTGATCGTTACCTCTCAGGATTGCTGGTCAATGCCGGAGGACCACCGGCAGGCTCCTTCCTCGAAACGCCATTAGAAAATTGGGATCAGGCATATCACCATATTTTGCGATGGAAAGTTCAGCTTACGCAAACCATCCTGCCCATCTTTCGGAAACAGCGTTACGGCCGGATCCTTTACATTGAAAGTGTTTCGGTCAAGCAGCCTGTCGAACGGCTCGTGCTTAGCAATTCATTGCGCATGGCTGTCGTGGGATTTGTAAAAACCCTCTCACAGGAAATTGCAGCAGAAGGCATTACCTTGAATGTGCTGGCCCCCGGATTTCATGATACCCCGGCTGCTGCCAGACTTTATAAAAAAAGGAGCGAAATAGAAGGGATATCGATGGAAGAAGCCAAACAGCAGTATGAGCATGAAATTGCCGTCGGTAGAATGGGTGATACCCTGGAATTCGGCATGTTGGGGGCCTGGTTATTATCACCCCATTCGGGTTATATTACCGGCCAGACCTTCAGCGTGGATGGTGGATCGGTAAAAGGAATGATGGGTTAAAACAATAGGATTATGGATTTCCCGCTCAAAGAACTTAAACATGATTTTATCGCCCTCTATGGAGGGGATATGACGAATATACAGGTTTATTTTGCCCCGGGGCGGGTTAACCTCCTGGGCGAACACACTGATTACAATGGTGGCCTGGTGATGCCCTTCAGCCTTCAGGTTGGTACGATCTTACTGGTCCGCAAGCGCAATGACAGAAAGATTAGGTTTAACTCCAAAAACTTTAAAGTGAATGCGGATGTATGCCTGATAACTGATATTGCCCGTGTAGGGAATGAATGGGTCAATTATCCATTGGGGGTGATCAACGAATTCCGGCTGAAAGGTTTGGAACCGGTCGGCATGGACCTCCTTTATATGGGAAACATTCCCAATGGAGCAGGTTTGTCTTCCTCGGCTTCCATTGAAATGGTGACTGCCTTTGCTGTGAATGATCTTAATAATTTTGGCGTCAGTAAGCTTGAAATGGTTCATATGTCTCAACGTGCTGAAAATAATTTTGTGGGAATGAACTGTGGCATTATGGATATGTTTGCTGTGGGTATGGGCATGGATAACAGGGTGATCATGCTGGATTGTGATACCCTCGATTATTCACTGGTTGAAATCCCGATGGAAGGCAATGTGTTTATCATTTCCGATACGAAAAAGGAACGCAAACTGGCAGATTCAAAATACAATGAAAGAAGATCGCAATGTGAAGCCGTTGTTGAAATTGTGAACAGTCATCATCCCATTAAAAATCTAAGCCAACTCTCCGTTGCGCAGTGGGATCAATATAAATCCCTGATTTCGGATGAAGTGCTGAGGAAAAGGGCAAAGCATGTGATCACAGAAAATCAAAGGGTGAAAGATGGTATGGCTGCGCTCGCGCATCATGACCTGACTTTGTTCGGGCAAAAAATGAATGCATCCCATGAATCATTAAAAACAGATTATGAGGTCAGTTGTTATGAACTGGATGTATTGGTTGAAGCAGCTCAAAATGTGAATGGCGTGCTGGGATCAAGAATGACAGGAGCCGGTTTTGGAGGTTGCACCATCAGTCTGCTGCCAGAGGTTTCCGTGGCGACTTTCAAAAATGAGGTCGGTGAGATTTACCAACAGAAAACAGGGCTGAAACCAGCATTCTATCTTGCGGTTCCGTCCGAAGGAGTGAGAAAATTGTAATCGTTCAATTCGTAAATTATTGAAAACCTAATAAAGATGTCAGAAGAAAATAATTCTAAAAAGATCAGTGATAAAATTTATGAACCCGAATTGGTCAGGCTGCAGATCGAACTGGTTAAATTGCAGGAATGGATCAAGGAAAAGGGTCTGAAAGTGGTGGTGATCTTCGAAGGGCGCGATGCAGCCGGAAAAGGGGGAACCATCAAACGGATCACCGAGAAGCTGAATCCTCGTATTTGCCGCATTTCAGCCCTGGCAAAACCAACAGAAAGGGAGCGCACCCAATGGTATTTCCAGCGTTATGTTTCTCACCTGCCGGCAGCAGGGGAGATGGTACTCTTCGACCGGAGTTGGTACAACCGCGCCGTAGTGGAAAGAGTAATGGGGTTTTGCAGTGATGAAGAATACTGGGAGTTTTTGCGTTCCTGCCCCAATTTTGAACGGATGCTCATCAGATCGGGAATTATTCTTCTCAAATACTGGTTTTCGGTAAGCGATGTGGAGCAGGAAAAACGGTTCCGGTCGCGCCTCAATAACCCCACCAAACGCTGGAAATTCAGCGACATCGATCTCCGTTCCTATACCATGTGGGATGAGTATTCCCGTGCCAAGGACGAGATGTTTAGCTATACCGATACCAAACAATCGCCCTGGTATGTGGTGAATGCCGATGATAAGAAACGGGCACGACTCAATTGTATATCCCATCTTTTATCAATGATCCCTTATGAATACATCGAACAGGAAGATATTGAATTACCTGAGCGTGAAAACCGGAGTGGGTATGTGCGGACACCCATTTCTGAACAGACCTTTGTGCCGGAGATTTATTGAATTACACTTTTGCAAGTCTTCAATTAAAATTTTTGAATATTTCCATACACTGATGCGCAAAAAAGGCATTGAGAAACTCAGGGATTTTATCTGACTATTAAACCCCGCACCCAGGAGCTGTAAGCAATCAGGCAGGCTTGAAACTACTTTTATTTCACCCCAAACTTATAAATCGTCAGTTGTTTGTAGGTTTCGCCCGGTCTGAGGATGTTATTCGGGAAGTTGGGATGGTTGGGGGAATCGGGAAAATGTTGAGTCTCCATGCAAAGTCCGTAATGTTTCTGGTAGACCAGTCCGTATTCACCTACAATGCTACCATCAAGGAAGTTACCTGAGTAAAACTGCATACCCGGTTCGGTGGTATACACTTCGATCACACGGCCTGACTTCGGGTCGTATAGTTCGGCTACTTTGCCAAACTGGCCGTTGTTATTCAGCACATAATTGTGGTCATAGCCGCCCGGTACCATACCAATGCGTGCACCGATGGTCATAGGCGTGCGGAAATCCATGTTGGTCCCTTCCACATCCCTGATCTCACCGGTGGGCGTGAGGTCGGGATTGGTGACACAATATTTGTCGGCATCGATCATCAAGACATGATCGAGAATATTGCGGCCGCTGGTGCCGGCCAGGTTAAAATAGGTATGGTGGGTGAGGTTGATGGGGGTCGCCTTGTCGGTTTTAGCCGTATATTCAATCTGGAATTTATTGTCGTTGGTGAGTGTGTAAACCACCGTTACATCCAGCGTACCCGGGTACCCTTCTTCACCATCGGGAGAGGTATAGGTGAGCTTCAGGCTGGAGGTTGAATCGTCGGTCATGGGTGTGGGATCCCATATTTTTTTGTCAAATCCTACGGTACCCCCATGAAGGTGATGCGGACCTTCGTTGGTGGAAAGGGTGTATGTTTTTCCGTCGAGGGTGAACTTCCCATAGGAAATGCGGTTGGCACACCGCCCGACAATGGCACCGAAATAGGGCGTTTCGATGAGGTATCCTTTCAAGCTGTCATAGCCCAGCACAATGTCATCAAACTTTCCGTTTTTATCAGGAACCTTAATCGAAGTGACAATGCCGCCATAATTGGTGATTTGCACCTGCATCCCTTTGCTGTTCTCCATTGTGAAGAGGTAAACGTCTTTCCCGTCGATATTCCCGAATAGCTCTTTCTTGATTTCCATGTTTACATTCTTTTGCGTATTTTTTGAATCCTGTGTTTTTTGGTGACAACCTGAAAACAGCACGACTGCTGCGATCAGGGTTAGCATTTTATTCATGATGTATGTATGTTTTTTCCTGCCGGACTTGCTCAATGAAATATTTGCCGATTTTACCGGATAAGGGATTGTCAACATCCAATCTTTCCGGATGCCATTGCACACCCAGTAAAAAGGGTTTGCTTTCCCTGTTCTTATAGGCAACAGCCTCGATGAGTCCATCTTCGCTAAAAGCAACCGGAACCAGGTTTTCTGCCAGTTGATCTATCCCCTGGTGATGGGCACTGTTGACCCGGCCTGTTTTCTCTCCGGAAACCTCCTGCAATAAGCTGCCTTCTTCTATGCCAACCATATGAAAACAATCGTAGCCATCGTCGATGCGGTGTTTTACGAGGGTGTCAAAATCTTCCGGTATGTCGATGATCAAACTTCCTCCGAAATAGGTGTTCAACATCTGGTGCCCCCTGCAAATTCCAAGGATTGGAATTTGTTTTTCAATCGCCAGTCCAATCAGCATCAACTCCAGTGAATCTCTTTTAAAATCCGGTTCCCAGCAGCGGGCAGTATCGGCTTCTTTGCCATAAAGGCCAGGATAAATATCAGTGCCGCCGGTCAATAGCAATCCGTCGCATTGTGCAAATACCAGCTCTGCGGAGTCAAGGCTCAGGTGATACATTTCTTCGATAACAATGGTTGAATCGATGTTTTTAAGCCAATTGATATAATTTTCATAGCTCGTATTGGGAGTCGCTTTCGAAATGGCGATCCGCAATGTTTGGGCTGATTCCTCTGGTTGACAAAAGGTACACAATAACAAGATGCCCAGAACAAATGCCAGTTGACTATACTTTTTCATCTTGCGACCGTTTTAGGGATAAATGGTAAACGAGGTTCAAAAATAATGAAATAGTTATTAATATAATTGAAAATAGAATAAGGATCATACTGATCGAAAAGTGGGGGATGAGATAAAAACCGGCTGTAAATACCCCCACGATGCTGCCAATGGTCGAAAGAGCATACAGGTTTCCCACCGTTTTGCCACTGGAAGCGACCGAATTCATTCGTAGCCTGGCGGCGAAAGGAGAAACCATGCCCAACAGAAGGGATGGAATGGAAAATAAAACAAGGGATGACAACACGGAGACCCAATGCAGGTTTTGGATGGTCTTTATCATGAAATTGAGGAAAGGGTCTTTGATGAAAACCGTCAGCAATATGTAGATGCCGGCCAACAGGATGATCAATGCCAGCAGGTTGGTCCGGGGTTTCTGATCCGATAACCAGCCACCCGTATAATAACCGGCACTCAAACTCAACAGAATAATTCCAATGATGGCGGTCCAAACAAAATAAGAGGTCCCCACATAAGGCCCCAACATGCGTGATCCAATGATCTCATAAGCCATTACCACGGCACCACACACAAAAACGACTATTTCAAGATGGATTCTTTTCACATTCCTTTATTGGGCAAAAGTAGATAATAATTACTTTTATTGGCTGACTGTTAATAATTATCGGATGAAATTTGCATTGATCTTTGATATGGATGGGGTAGTGGTGGATAATTTTCATTTTCATGAAAAAGCCTGGAAAGAATTTTGCCGGCGCCACGGGTTGGGTTTTAGTGAGGTTTTTCGCACCGGTATTTTCGGAGGAACCAACCGGGATCATTTGAATGCCTTTTTCGGAAGGGATTTAACGACTGATGAAATCAGTAAATACGAACAGGAGAAAGAATCGATCTACAGGGAACTTTATGAACCGTTTATTCAACCGGTAAAGGGACTCATTCCCTTTTTAAAAGCACTTCATGAAAAAAATATACCAGTGGCACTTGCAACATCTTCACCGCGGATCAATGTTGATTTTGTAATGCAAAAAACCGGGGTGAGCCAGTATATTCATACCCGGCTTACAGCTGAAGATATCGTCCATGGTAAACCCCATCCTGAAATCTATTTAAAAGCGGCAGCAGTTATCGGAATCAATCCGGACAGGTGTGTGGTGTTTGAGGACTCCTTCAGTGGTATTGAAGCAGCAAATGCGGCAGGGATGAAAGTTATTGGACTGGCAACCACACATACCCGCGAAGAGCTGAACAATGTGGACCTTGTCATTGACGATTTAACGCAAATTTCACTTTTGCAACTGGAAAAACTTTTTATTTTTGACGCCAAATCATAAAACAGGAACAATGAAGCAATTAAGCAATTCAGGAAATTATAAACCGCTTTTGATAAGCTTTGCCATTTTATTAACATTGGTTTTGGGTGGTTGCAATTCACCGCAGCAACCGGCCCAGGAACAGGAATCCTCAATCACACCTGAGGGCGTGATCCATCCTGACTGGAGTAAAAATGCCAATATTTATGAGGTCAATATTCGACAATATACCCCCGAAGGAACCATCAAAGCTTTTGAAGAACATTTACCTCGTTTACGTGAAATGGGCATAGATATCCTCTGGCTGATGCCCATCCATCCCATTGGCGAAAAAAACAGGAAAGGCACACTGGGAAGCTATTATTCGGTCAAAGACTACAAGGCAGTTAATTCTGAAATGGGAACCATGGATGATTTCAAATCCTTTGTCCGGACAGCGCATGGCATGGGATTCAAAGTCATCCTCGACTGGGTGGCGAATCACACTGCCTGGGATAATCAGTGGATTTACGATCACCCCGAATGGTATACCAAAGATTCTACCGGTCAGATGGTTGCACCCTACGACTGGACTGATGTAGCTGATTTGAATTATGATGAACCGGGTCTTCGTGATGCCATGATGGATGCCCTTAAGTTTTGGGTTGCCGAAGCAGATATTGATGGTTATCGTTGCGATGTGGCCAGTGAGGTTCCCACTGATTTCTGGAACCGAGCCCGCAAAGAACTGGATGCCATTAAGCCGGTATTCATGCTTGCTGAAGCTGAAGCTGTCGATCTGCATGAAAAAGCATTTGATATGACCTATGCCTGGGAATTACACCATATATATAATGAGATCGCTAAAGGCAAAATGAACGCAATGGACGTGGATACCTATTTTATGAAAATGGATACAACCTATCCGTTTAGTGCCTATCGGATGAATTTTATCACCAATCACGATGAAAACTCCTGGAATGGCACAATTAAAGAAAGGCTGGGTGATGGTGCCGAGGTTTTTGCCATGCTTTCATTTACATTACCCGGAATGCCAATGTTATATAACGGACAGGAAGTTGGTCTTGACAAGCGACTTGAATTTTTTGAAAAAGACATGATCAAATGGGATCTGACTTCCCAATGGTTGCCCTTTTACAGCCGGCTGATTGACCTTAAACATAACAACGTTGCCTTATGGAACGGAGAATTTGGATCACCCTATGAACGGGTGCATACCTCTGCAGATGACCGTGTGCTTGCCTTTGTTCGTCAAAAAGGAGACAATGCCATTTTTGTCGTGGCCAACCTTTCGGGGGAGCCGGTTGAATTCGAATTTACAGGAGCTCTCTTAAAGGGTCCCTTTGTGGATGGTTTCACGGGTGAGGAAATTGAATGGAAAGATGAAATGTTATTGAGTCCATGGGGCTATAAGCTGTTAATAAAGAAATAGCCTTTTTAAATATAATTATTGACATTTTTCTAGCTTATCCGAATTTTATAAAAGAGAAATTTACCGAAAGCAAGAAGGATTTCATGGTTAATAAAATAAAAGCAGGAAACCTTCAGATAATCCCTCCATCCAAACAGATTGCAGAGAAAGGTTTCAATTAATTAAAATATTTATTAAAAAAAGTTTGATTTTGTAAAATATTTCATACTTTTGCACCCGCTTTAAGTGAACGTTCAGTATTTAATTTATTGATTTTTAAAGAAATTAGGAAACCTGACAAATTGAGACGGATAAAGGTTCCAACTGTTGATCACCCGATGTAAAGTTCCTGTAAATACGATCAATAGTACGTCTTGATACCACCGCCTTATTTGTGTTTCCACATTTCTTAGTTTTTAGATCTCCTGTTACAATTATTTTTATGTGTAGCAATTGATTTAATATAAATTATTGTAATTTTGCGCTCCCAAAATTTGAGGGCTTTATAAATATCAAATAGTTGATTTAAACAATTTAATATGCCTACGATACAACAATTAGTAAGAAAAGGTAGAAGAAAATTGACAGACAAAAGCAAATCGCCAGCACTGGATTCATGCCCCCAGCGTCGTGGTGTTTGTGTCAGGGTTTATACCACCACACCAAAAAAGCCAAACTCTGCCATGCGGAAAGTAGCAAGGGTGCGGTTAACCAATCAAAAAGAGGTGAATGCCTACATTCCCGGAGAAGGTCACAACCTCCAGGAACACTCCATTGTATTGATCCGTGGAGGAAGGGTTAAGGACCTGCCGGGTGTACGGTATCATATCATTCGTGGAGCGCTTGATACTTCAGGTGTTGAAGGTAGAACACAAAGGAGATCGAAATACGGTACCAAAAGGCCCAAGAAATAAAATTGATTTTAAAGATTAATACATATATAAAATGAGGAAAGCGAAGCCAAAAAAGAGAATCATTCTTCCCGATCCAAAATTTAATGACACATTGGTCACGAAATTTGTGAACAATATGATGTTACAAGGGAAAAAGAGCCTTGCTTACAAAATTTTCTACGATGCCATTGAAATTGTATCAGAAAAAACAAAAGAAGATGGACTTGAAGTATGGAAAAAAGCCTTAACCAATGTAACACCTTCTGTTGAAGTAAGAAGTCGCAGGATTGGTGGTGCCACTTTCCAGATCCCGTCAGAGATTCGTCCGGGCAGAAAAAGTTCTATCGGTATGAAGAACCTGATTGGATTTGCCCGTAAACGGCATGAGAAATCAATGGCGCAAAAACTCGCCGGAGAGATTGTCGCAGGATATAAGGAAGAAGGTGGTGCCTTTAAAAAGAAAGAGGATACTCACCGCATGGCAGATGCCAATAAAGCTTTCTCTCACTTTAGATTTTAATGACAGCGCAGGTTAGTACAATAATGTCAGAAAAACTTTTACATACACGTAATATTGGCATCATGGCTCACATCGACGCGGGTAAAACCACGACGACGGAGCGTATATTGTACTATACCGGTATCAATCACCGTCTTGGTGAAGTGCATGATGGAGCCGCCACCATGGACTGGATGCAACAAGAACAGGAGAGAGGAATTACCATTACGTCGGCCGCAACAACCGTTTTCTGGAAGAACAAAGGTGAAGACTATCGGATCAATATAATTGATACTCCGGGTCATGTTGATTTTACGGTTGAAGTTGAACGGTCATTGCGGGTACTGGATGGTGCCATTGCTATTTTTTGTGCAGTGGGTGGTGTAGAACCGCAATCGGAAACCGTTTGGAACCAGGCCAATCGTTATCATGTCCCCCGCATTTGTTATGTCAATAAGATGGACAGGGCGGGTGCCGACTTTTACAAAGTAGTAGATGAAATAAAGGATAAATTGGGTGCAACACCGGTGCCTGTTCAGCTGCCCATTGGTGCTGAAGATGAATTTACCGGCATTGTCGACCTCATTGCCAACAAAGCTTACCAATGGGAAGATTCGAGCCTCGGAAAAGATTATTTCGAGATACCGATCCCGGAGGATATGAAGGAACAAGTTGAAGAATACCGCAACCATTTGATCGAAGGAGCGGCTGAGGAGAACGAAGAATTGTTTGCCAAGTTCCTGAATGATCCCGGTTCAATATCGGAAGATGAAATTATTCTTACCCTGAGGAAGGCTGTACTTGAATTACGGGTGGCACCCGTATTGTGCGGATCCAGCTTCAAGAACAAAGGCGTTCAACTTTTATTGGATGCCATTGTATCGTATCTGCCCAATCCCACTGATGTTCCCTCCATCTCCGGAATCAATCCCTACACGCAAAAAGAAGTAGAGCGTCATCCGGATGCAGAAGAACCTTTTGCTGCTTTGGCTTTCAAAATCGCAACCGATCCCTTTGTTGGACGGGTAGCCTTTTTCAGGGTCTATTCCGGTAAGATGGATGCAGGGCAGCAGGTTTTGAACACAGGTACGGAGAAGAAAGAAAGGATTATGCGCCTGATGCAGGTTCATGCCAATAAACAAACCCCCATCAAATCCATTGAGGCCGGCGATATTGGTGTGGCCATCGGATTTAAAGAAATCAGGACTGGAGATACCCTTTGTGATCCCAAACATCCGGTTGTGCTTGAAACCATGACATTTCCCGATCCGGTGATCCGCATGGCAGTAGAGCCCAAAACTCAGGATGATGTGGATAAACTTTATGCCTCTCTCAATAAAATGGCAGAAGAGGATCCCACATTTACAGTGACTACGGATGAGGAAACCGGTCAAACGGTAATCAGTGGTATGGGGGAGTTACACCTGGAGGTAATCCTGGATCGTTTGCAGCGGGAATTCAATATCCAATGCAACAAAGGCAGACCTTCGGTTGCATATCGTGAAGCTGTTGAAAAAACAGTTAGCCATACCGAGGTTTATAAGAAACAAACAGGTGGCAAAGGAAAATTTGCGGAGATCGTTGTTGAGGTTGGACCTGCTGCCAAAGATATAAAAGGACTTGAATTTATCAATGAGATCAGAGGGAATGCCATTCCCAAAGAATTCATTCCGGCTATTAAAAAGGGGTTTGAATCCGCTATGTCAAATGGTGTTTTGCTTGGATTTCCCATGTTGAATTTGAGGGTGAAACTGGTAGATGGCTCCTTCCATACCGTCGATAGTGATGCATTGGCTTTTGAAGCTGCTGCAGCCAGATCATTCAGGGAGGCCTGTAAAAAAGCAGGTCCGTTGCTGTATGAACCGATCATGCGTCTGGAAGTAGTAACACCGGATGAGTATGTTGGTGATATAACCGGCGATCTGAATAAGCGGAGAGGGCATGTTGAAGATGTAGAATCGAAGGTCGGAAGACAAATTGTAAAGGCAAAAGTACCATTGGGTGAAATGTTTGGATATGTTACGGCTTTAAGAACCGTTTCATCAGGCAGGGCTACTTCCAGTATGGAGTTTTCGCACTATGCACAAACGCCCAGGGAAATTATGGAAAACGTAATGTATAAAATCAAAGGATATTTGGTTACAATCTGATAATTAATAAACTTATTACTGTGAGTCAGAGAATTAGAATAAAATTGAAATCGTACGATCACAACCTGGTTGATAAATCAGCTGAAAAGATCGTAAAAACGATTAAATCGACCGGTGCAGTTGTCAACGGACCTATTCCGCTGCCAACCAACAAAAAGATCTTTACAGTGAACAGGTCGACATTTGTAAACAAGAAATCGCGGGAACAGTTTCAGTTGTGTTCTTACAAGCGTTTACTTGATATTTACAGTTCCACTACGAAAACGATTGATGCCCTCATGAAGCTTGAGCTTCCCAGTGGTGTTGAGGTGGAGATCAAAGTGTAATTTGAATTAAGAATCAACGATTTAAAAAAATAAACGATGTCAGGAATTATTGGAAAGAAAATCGGCATGACCAGTGTATTTGACCAGGAGGGAAAAAATATTCCCTGTACGGTTATCGAAGCAGGTCCCTGCGTGGTAACACAGGTCAAAACCAAAGAGACCGATGGCTATGAAGCGATCCAGTTGGCATATGACGAAAAGAAAGAGAAACACACCTCCAAGGCGATGAAAGGACATTTTGCCAAAGCCGGCGTTTCTCCGAAAAAAGTGGTTGCAGAATTTACCCGTTTTGAAGCCGGACATAAAAAACAATTTGGTGATGTTTTGAAAGCCGACATTTTTGTGGAAGGAGAGTACATTGATGTGGTTGGTTTTTCAAAAGGTAAAGGATTTCAGGGGGTGGTAAAGCGTCACAACTTTCGGGGTGTAAATGATGCCACACACGGCCAGCACAATCGGATGCGGGCTCCCGGTTCAATCGGAGCTTCGAGTTGGCCATCCCGCGTTTTTAAAGGAATGCGCATGGCCGGACGCACTGGTGGGGAGCGGGTTAAAATGATCAACTTGCAGGTAGTAAAAATTTATCCTGAAAAGAATCTTGTTTTAGTTAAAGGATCTGTTCCGGGTCCCAATGGTTCATATGTAATACTTGAAAGATGGAGTTAGAAGTATATAATATCAGCGGCCAGAAAACATCCAAAAAGGTTAAACTAAACGATAGTATTTTCGGTGTTGAACCAAATGATCATGCTATCTACCTGGATGTGAAACAACACCTGGCCAATAAACGGCAGGGAACACATAAAACCAAAGAGCGAAATGAAGTTGCCGGTAGTACCCGTAAGATCAAACGGCAAAAAGGAACCGGTACAGCTCGTTTTGGTGATATTAAAAATCCAATATTCCGCGGTGGTGGACGCATATTTGGCCCGCAGCCCAGGGATTATGGTTTTAAGCTTAACAAAAAGCTGAAACGCCTTGCCAGGATTTCGGCCCTTTCCTATAAGGTGAAGGAAAATAATATGATCGTGTTGGAAGATTTCACTTTTGAAGGCCCCAAGACCAAAAGCTTTGTTGAGTTGCTCAATAGCTTTGAATTAAAGGGGAAAAAGGTACTGTTGATTCTCGATAAAAATGACAAAAATGTATTCTTGTCATCACGGAACCTGCAGCAGACCAAAGTGATCAGTGCCAATGCCATCAATACTTACGACATTCTGAATGCGAATAACATTCTTATTGCCGAAAGTTCGATAAAAGAGATTGAAAAGTTACATTCGGTAAATTAAATTAACGGATACGATGGAAATAATAGTAAAACCGGTAATTACGGAAAAAATGACAGGCCTGGGCGAAAAGCTTAACCGCTATGGATTTATTGTGCATAAAAAAGCCAATAAAATCCAGATCAAAAAAGCTGTTGAGGACTTTTACGGAGTTCACGTAGTGGCTGTCAATACGATGAATTATTCCGGAAAGGAGAAATCACGGTTTACAAAAGCCGGTGTGATTGCCGGACGTACCAACGCATTTAAAAAGGCTATCGTTACATTAGCCGAAGGTGAAACTATTGATTTTTACAGCAATATTTAAGATAAATGGCTTTAAAAAAATTCAAACCGACAACATCCAGTCAGCGCTTTAAGATAATTAGTGCGTTTGATGAAGTGACTGCCTCAAGACCTGAGAAGAGTTTGCTTGCGCCAATGAAGAAATCAGGTGGTAGAAACAATGAAGGTAAAATGACCATGCGATATATGGGTGGTGGTCATAAACAGAAGTATAGAATAATCGATTTTAAACGCGATAAAGAAGGTATGCCGGCCAAGGTCAAAACCATTGAGTATGATCCGAACCGGACTGCCAGAATTGCACTACTGGTCTATGCCGATGGTGAAAAGCGTTATATCATTGCTCCGCATGGGCTTAAAGTCGGTCAGGAAATTTCAGCCGGAAAAGGTGCTGCTCCTGAAGTTGGAAACTCCATGTATTTGAGTGAAATTCCTTTTGGAACCATCATTCATAACATTGAGCTTCGTCCCGGACAGGGCGGCAAGATGGCACGCAGTGCCGGTTCTTATGCCCAACTGGTTTCTCGGGAAGGGAAATTTGCCATCCTGAAGCTTCCTTCAGGTGAAACAAGGATGATCCTTAATACCTGTAAGGCTACTATTGGTATGGTTTCAAATCCGGATCACAGCCTGGAGGTTTCTGGAAAAGCCGGACGCAGCCGTTGGTTGGGTCGTAGGCCAAGAACACGCGGTGTCGTTATGAATCCGGTTGATCACCCCATGGGTGGTGGCGAAGGCCGTGCCTCTGGTGGACATCCACGGTCAAGGAAGGGTTTGCCGGCAAAAGGATTTAAAACCCGTTCGAAGAAAAAAGCATCGAGCAAATACATTATTGAAAGAAGGAAAAAATAATCGGTAATCATGAGCAGATCACTAAAAAAAGGACCATATATCCACTATAAGTTGGAAAAGAAAGTACTCACAAACATGGAGTCCAAGAAAAAGACGGTTATTAAGACCTGGTCAAGGGCTTCTGTGATATCACCCGATTTTGTCGGACAAACGATTGCTGTGCATAACGGTAATAAATTCATCCCGGTATACATAACCGAAAATATGGTTGGGCACAAGCTCGGTGAGTTTGCACCCACCCGAATCTTTCGTGGACATGCCGGATCAAAAGATAAAGGCAAGCGATAATCGTCTTAGTGTAAACTTAGAAATAAACTGAAAATGGGATCCAGAAAAAGATTAAGTGCTGAAGCATTAAAACGGGAAAAACAAAGTGTGGCATTTGCCAGGCTGAACAATGTTCCTACATCACCGAGGAAAATGCGGCTTGCAGCCGGATTGGTCCGTGGCATGGAAGTTGAGAAGGCATTGCACATTTTAAAGCACTCACCCATGGAAGCATCCACCAGGCTGCACAAACTGCTGTTATCAGCCATTGCAAACTGGCAGGCGAAAAACGAAGGTGTCAGGATTGAAGATGCCAATTTGTATGTCAAAGAAATCGCTGTTGACAGTGCCCGGATGCTCAAACGCATCCAGACTGCTCCGCAGGGTCGTGCATACCGCATTCGCAAACGCTCCAATCATGTGACGTTGATCGTTGATAATAAAAATGTTGAAAATTAAGACTTAACGAATTAATAATAATGGGACAAAAAACAAATCCGATAGGCCTTAGGTTAGGAATCATCAGAGGATGGGACTCCAGCTGGTATGGTGGTAAAAAGTACGACCAGAAAATTGTTGAAGACGACCAGATCAGAAAGTATCTCAATGCACGTCTTTCCAAGGCCGGAATTTCTAAAATCCTGATTGAAAGGACTTTAAAACTTGTAACCGTTACCATTTTCACTGCCCGTCCGGGTATCATCATTGGTAAAGGCGGTCAGGAAGTGGATAAGTTGAAGGAAGAGCTTAAAAAGCTGACCAAAAAAGAAATTCAGATCAACATATCAGAGATCAAACGTCCGGAACTGGATGCTGCCATTGTGGCTACTACCATTGCCAAACAAATTGAAGGCCGTGTTTCATACCGTCGCGCCATCAAAACTGCCATTGCATCGACTATGCGGATTGGTGCCGAAGGTATAAAGGTTTTAATCTCAGGTCGTTTGGGTGGAGCTGAAATGGCCCGTGGTGAGATTTATAAAGAAGGCCGCATTCCATTGCATACACTCCGTGCTGACATTGATTATGCGCTTGTTGAGGCCCATACCACTTATGGCCGGATCGGTGTAAAAGTATGGATTTGTAAAGGCGAGGTTTTTGGAAAACGTGATCTAAGTGCGCACTTTATTCAAGAAAAGAAAAAGCCAGGACGATCAGGTGGACCAGGAGGTGGTAAACCCAGAAGAAGAAGATAACAGTTATTGGAACATCATTAATACATAGAAAATAATGTTACAGCCAAAGAAAACTAAATACAGGAAACAGCAAAAAGGTCGGATGAAAGGCAATGCCATGCGTGGAAATCAACTGGCATTCGGCTCCTTTGGTATCAAGTCGCTGCAGGAAGCATGGATTACAGGTAGACAAATCGAAGCTGCACGTCAGGCTGTTACCCGTCATATGAAACGTGAAGGACAACTTTGGATTCGTATTTTTCCTGATAAGCCCATTACTAAGAAGCCTGCAGAGGTTCGTATGGGTAAAGGTAAAGGTGCACCCGAAATGTTTGTTGCCAGGGTAAGTCCCGGCCGGATGTTATTCGAAGCAGGTGGCGTTCCTCTTGAAATCGCAAAGGAGGCTTTGCGTCTTGCTGCTCAAAAACTTCCGGTAACGACAAAATTTGTTGTTAGACGCGATTATGTTGAAGAATAAAAATTAGAAGGTAATGGATCAAAATGTAATAAAAGAACTTTCGACTGCTGACCTCAGGGATCGCCTGGAGGACGAAACCAAACAACTGGTTAAACTGCGGATTAACCATGCTGTATCTCCCCTGGAGAACCCTAATAAAATAAAAGCATACAGAAAGATCATCGCGCGCATCAAAACAGAATTGCGGAAGCGCGAGTTGGAAGAATTAAATAAAAAGCAGTAATAATAATGGAAACCAGGAAACTTAGAAAGGAAAGAACGGGACTGGTCGTCAGCGACAAGATGGATAAATCCATCGTAGTCATCGTTGAACGTAAAGTGAAGCACCCGATCTACGGAAAGTTTGTTAAGAAAACTTCCAAGTTCACCGCACACGATGAAAAGAATGACTGCAATATAGGTGATATGGTTCGGATTATGGAAACCCGGCCACTGAGTAAAAATAAGTGTTGGAGATTGGTTGAAATCATTGAAAGGGCTAAATAATGATACAACAGGAATCAAGATTAACGGTAGCTGATAACAGCGGAGCAAAAGAAGTACTTTGTATCCGTGTACTGGGTGGTACCAAAAAAAGGTATGCCAGAATTGGTGATAAAATTATCGTAACGGTAAAACATACCATTCCTTCGGGTAATATTAAAAAAGGAACGGTTGCCAAAGCAGTGGTTGTCAGGACAAGAAAAGAAAACAGGCGTCCGGATGGATCTTACATCCGGTTCGATGATAATGCTGTTGTATTGTTGAACAATACTGGCGAAATGATCGGCACCCGTATTTTCGGACCTGTCGCCAGGGAATTGAGGGAAAAACAATACATGAAAATTATTTCACTGGCACCTGAGGTGCTTTAAAAAAGAGTGATACCATGCGTAGGAAATTACATATTAAAAAAGGCGACAACGTCATCGTGATATCCGGTAACTCCCGGGGAGAAAAAGGCAAAGTGCTGTTTGTTGACGTTGAAAAGCAAAAAGCCATTGTAGAGGGTGTAAACATGGTTTCGAAACATACGAAACCCAATGCTGAAAACCCCAAAGGTGGCATCGTCCAAAAGGAAGGATACATTCATGTATCAAACCTGATGATCGTTGACGGATCAGGCAAAGCGACACGTGTCGGTCACAAAAAGGACGGAAAGACAAATAAATCAGTTCGTTATTCTAAAAAGACCGGGGAGGTAATCAAATAATGGAATACACACCAAGGTTAAAATCAAAGTATAAAGCAGAAATTGCACCGGCACTCAAAGAGCAATTCAACTATAAGAGTGCCATGGAGATCCCAAGGCTTGTAAAAATCAGCCTGAATCAGGGATTGGGGCAAGCCATTACCGACAAAAAAATGATCGATCAGGGTGTTGAAGAAATGACCATGATCACAGGTCAACGTGCGGTTGCCACCAAATCGAAAAAAGATATTTCGAACTTTAAATTGCGTAAAGGAATGCCAGTCGGTGTGCGGGTTACTTTACGTGGCGACAAAATGTATGAATTCCTGGATCGTTTAGTATCGGTTGCTATTCCTCGTATCAGGGACTTTAGAGGGATCAATGATAAAGGATTTGACGGCAGGGGTAACTATACCTTTGGTGTCCCTGAACAGATCATTTTCCCAGAGATCGATATTGATAAAGTAGGCAATATCAATGGCATGGACGTAACTTTCGTTACAACTGCTCAAACAGATAAAGAATGTCTGGCCCTGCTCAAAGAATTTGGATTACCATTTAAAAATCAAAAAGCATAAAACATGGCTAAAGAATCAATGAAAGCGCGGGAAGTAAAAAGGCGTGAAATGGTTGAACGCTATGCCGAAAAGCGGGCTGAGCTAAAAGCGGCCGGTGATTATGAAGCATTGCAAAAACTGCCAAAAAACTCTTCAAGTGTTCGGTTACACAATCGTTGTAATCTATCTGGCAGACCTAAAGGATACATGCGCCAATTTGGAATTTCGCGTATCAATTTCAGGGAAATGGCCTTGAAAGGACTTATTCCCGGTGTTAAAAAAGCAAGTTGGTAAATAATTTAATGATACAGTAATGATAACAGATCCGATAGCAGATTATTTAACAAGAATTCGGAATGCAGTAATGGCAAAGCACCGTTTGGTTGAAGTGCAATCTTCGAACATTAAAAAGGATATGACCAAGATATTATTCGAAAAAGGCTATATCCTCAATTATAAATTTGAAGAAGAGAACAATCCCGGTGTCATAAAAATAGCCCTGAAATACCATCCGGAAACCAAACTTCCAGCCATCAATAAACTGGAGCGAGCCAGTCGGCCTGGCCTTAGAAAGTATGCTGATGCCAAATCATTGCCACGTGTACTGAATGGACTTGGAGTTGCGATTATTTCTACATCTCAGGGTGTAATGACTGATAAAGAAGCGCGTAAGCTTAACATCGGTGGCGAAGTATTGTGTTACGTTAGTTAATTATTTGAATTTTTAAGATATGTCACGTATAGGAAAATTTCCCATTCCACTTCCCGATGGCGTTCAGGTGAGCGTTTCCGACGACAATGTCGTAACGGTGAAGGGTAAACTGGGTGAATTACATCAGCCCATCGATACCCAAATTCAGGTTAAAAAAGAAGATGGCAGTATCGTTTTGGAAAGAACCAGTGAAACCAAAGAGATCAAATCAAAACATGGATTATACCGTGCATTGATCGCCAATATGGTTCAGGGTGTTACCGAAGGTTTTACCATTGTTCAGGAATTGGTGGGTGTAGGTTATAAAGCTGAAGTAAAAGGACAGGTATTGGAATTGTCTCTTGGATTTTCGCACAATGTCGTGTTCGAGATGCCCGAAGAAGTTAAGGTTGAAGCCATAACCGAAAGGGGTAAAAGTCCAACCATTACATTGAGGTCCATCGATAAACAACTTGTAGGACAGGTTGCGGCTAAAATCAGATCATTGCGTAAGCCTGAACCTTATAAAGGTAAAGGTATTCGTTACAAAGGCGAATACATCAGGAAGAAAGCTGGTAAAGCTGCTGCTGAGAAATAATAACATTGTAAAAAGTTAGTAAGAATGGCTACAAAGAACAGAAAGCAGTTCAGAAGGAACAGGATAAAAATGAGGCTCCGCAAAACCATTGTTGGTAGTAACGAGCGTCCCAGAATGTCAGTTTATCGCAGTAATAAACAGATCTATGTACAGCTGATTGACGATATTACTGGTAATACATTGTTATCGGCCTCCTCATCCGTTGAAGCTGATGCAAAAGGTAACAAAATTGAGCAAGCCAAAAAAGTAGGTACCCAAATTGCTGCTAAAGCAAAAGAAGCGGGTATTGAAACGGTGGTTTTCGACAGAAACGGTTATTTATATCACGGCAGAGTGAAGGCTTTAGCTGAAGCTGCCAGAGAAGGAGGACTTAAATTTTAATTATCATGACAGACGTTAACATCAAAAGAGTTAAATCAAGCGATATTGAATTCAAGGACCGATTGGTCAGTATTCAGCGTGTAACCAAAGTTACCAAGGGTGGACGAACTTTCAGCTTTTCGGCCATCGTGATCGTTGGTAATGAGAAAGGTGTTGTTGGATATGGTCTTGGAAAAGCCAAAGAAGTGACTTCAGCCATTGCCAAAGGAATTGACGATGCCAAGAAAAATCTGATCAAGGTGCCGATCCTGAAAGGGACCCTGCCCCATGAGCAAGAAGGAAAATACAGTGGCGCCAGGGTGTTTCTGAAACCAGCTGCACCTGGTACTGGTGTTATTGCCGGTGGTGCAATGCGTGCAGTCCTCGAAAGCGTTGGGGTTACTGACGTTTTGGCCAAATCAAAGGGTTCGTCTAATCCGCACAGTGTGGTCAAGGCCACCATCAATGCACTCATTCAATTGCGTGATGCACATACCATTGCTCAATTGCGTGGAATGGATATTGAACGGGTATTTAATGGTTAATTTTCAAAAATGCAGCAAAACATGAAGAAGTTTAAAATAACACAGGTGAAAAGCGGAATCGGCCAGACCAAAAGGCAAAAGCTGACGCTGGAAGCACTGGGCCTGAGAAAAATGAATCAGACACGCGAAGTGGAAGGAAGTCCCCAGGTTTTAGGCATGATTGAAAAAGTAAAACACTTACTAACAGTAGAAGAAATTTAATAACCTTTTAATTAATAAACAATGGATTTAAGTAATTTAAAACCAGCAAAAGGTTCAACAAAAGGCAGGAAGCGGATTGCCCGAGGACAGGGTTCAGGATATGGTGGAACTTCCACCCGTGGACACAAAGGAGCCAAATCGCGTTCGGGCTTTAGCCAAAAGATTGGCTTTGAAGGTGGGCAGATGCCGTTGTATCGTCGCGTACCCAAATTCGGATTCAAAAATATCAACCGTGTTGAATACCGTGGTATCAACATCGATGTTTTGCAAAAACTGGCCGACGATAAAAAAGTGACCAGCATTGATTTGGAAACTTTGATTGAAAATGGACTGGCTTCGAAAAAAGATCTTGTAAAGATACTGGGCCGGGGAGAGCTGAAAGCTAAATTGGAAGTGAAAGCACATGCATTTTCAAAATCAGCAATTGCTGCCATAGAGAAACAAGGTGGTGTTGCTACAAAAATTTAACACTGAATGAAAAGGTTAATCGAGACATTACGAAATATTTCTAAAATTGAGGACCTCCGCAACCGAATCCTTTACACCCTGGGTATTATTTTGATTTACCGGTTGGGATCATTTGTCGTATTACCCGGCGTTGATCCCCACCAGTTGACGAATTTGCAGAACCAGGCCAGTGAAGGATTGTTGGGATTACTCAATATGTTTTCGGGAGGTGCATTCTCCAATGCAAGTGTTTTTGCCCTGGGGATCATGCCTTATATCTCCGCTTCAATTGTAGTACAGTTGCTGGGTATGGCCATTCCATATTTCCAGAAATTGCAGAAAGAAGGTGAGAGTGGACGTCGTAAAATCAACCAGATCACCCGTTATTTGACGGTGATCATCCTGATTTTCCAGTCGCCGGCTTATATCGGTAACCTGGTGCGGCAGTTACCCGCTGAAGGCATTTATCCGTTCGATCCGAATATGACCTCACACAGCATTTTCTCCTTTTTTGGAATATCCTCAATCATTACCCTAACTGCCGGTTCCATGTTTATCATGTGGCTTGGTGAAAGGATAACCGATAAAGGAATTGGAAATGGTATCTCACTGATCATTATGATCGGTATCATTGCCCGTTTGCCCTTTGCATTGTTTGGGGAATTTGTTGCAAGAATGGAAGAGCAAGGTGGCGGACTGGTATATTTTGTAATTGAAATTGCCATCCTGGTAATGGTGATATTGCTTTCGATATTGCTAGTACAGGGTACCAGGAGAATTCCGGTTCAATATGCCAAGCGAATTGTAGGGAACAAACAATATGGTGGTGTACGGCAATACATTCCATTAAAGGTTAATGCAGCCGGTGTAATGCCGATTATCTTTGCACAGGCCATTATGTTTTTACCCATTACCCTTGCTGGATTTACGTCATCTGAGGCAATGAGCGGATTTGCTGCTGCCTTTTCCAATATCCATGGATTTTGGTACAACTTCACGTTCTTCATCATGATCATATTGTTTACTTATTTTTATACGGCCATCACCATCAATCCGAATCAGATGGCTGATGATATGAAAAAGAATGGGGGATTTATTCCGGGTGTTAAACCGGGACGAAAAACTGCGGAATTTATTGATAACGTTATGTCGCGCATCACATTACCAGGTTCAATATTCCTGGGCTTTGTTGCGATTATGCCGGCACTGGTGGCACAAATCGGTGTTAGTACCCAGTTTGCTCAGTTTTATGGCGGAACATCATTGCTGATTTTGGTGGGTGTTGTGCTGGATACCTTGCAGCAAATTGAAAGCCATCTGTTGATGAGGCATTACGACGGACTAACAAAATCAGGAAGGATTAAGGGCCGGTCATCATTCAGTATGACCGGATAAAACCGATTGGAGCGAAATGATTTTGATTAAGACAGAAGAAGAAATTGAATTAATTAGAGAAAGTTCTTTGCTTGTTGGCAAAACCCTGGCAGAAGTTGCTAAAGTTATTAAACCGGGTATAAAGACCATTGAACTCGACAAGCTGGCTGAAACCTTTATCAGGGATCACCAGGCTGTACCGGGTTTCAAGGGATACAATGGGTTTCCTTACTCACTGTGTATTTCGATCAATGAAAATGTGGTACATGGTTTCCCATCGGAACGTGAGTTGAAAGACGGAGATATTGTGTCGGTTGATTGCGGTGTTTTAAAAAATGGTTTTTATGGCGATTCAGCTTATACATTTGCAGTAGGTGACGTACAGGAAGAGGTTATGCTGTTATTGCAGCGTACCAAAGAATCTCTTTATAAAGGGATTGAGAATGCTGTAGCTGGAAACCGGGTGGGTGATATCGGAAATGCCATACAAACCTATGTGGAAGGTTTTGGCTATTCAGTTGTTCGCGACCTTGTGGGGCATGGATTGGGTAGAAACCTTCATGAAAAACCTGAAGTCCCAAATTTTGGCAGAAGAGGAATCGGGCCAAAACTGCAGGAAGGAATGGTACTGGCTATTGAACCGATGATCAACCTGGGTTCGCGGAAAGTTGTTCAGGAAAGTGATGGATGGACCTTTCGAACCATCGACAGGAAGCCATCGGCACATTACGAGCACGATGTTGTGATCAGAAAAGAAAAATCAGAAATTTTGTCAACATTTGACTTTGTCGAAGAAATATTAAAAAATAAAAATTAGAAAAATAAATTCGTATTTATGTCAAAACAACCCTCTATAGAACAAGATGGAACCGTGATTGAATCACTGGGAAATGCTATGTTTCGTGTTGAACTTGAAAACGGTCATGTGATTACCGCTCATATTTCAGGTAAAATGCGCATGCATTACATCAAAATTCTGCCAGGTGATAAGGTGAAATTGGAAATGTCACCCTATGATTTGACCAAAGGACGGATTACATTCAGATATAAATAAAAGATTGATAACATGAAAGTCAGGGCATCTGTAAAGAAAAGAACACCGGATTGTAAAATCGTTCGCAGAAAAGGACGGTTGTATATCATCAATAAAAAGAATCCGAAATACAAACAACGTCAAGGATAATAATTAAACAATCTTAATAATTAAAGAATATGGCTCGTATAGCAGGAATTGACATCCCGAAAAACAAAAGAGGCGTAATCGCCTTAACCTACATTTTCGGTATCGGCAGGTCTACTGCTCAAAAAATTCTGACGGAAGCTGGTGTGGATTGGGACAAACGTGTTCAGGACTGGACCGACGACGAACAAGGTAATATTCGTAATATTATCAGTGATAAGTTCAAAGTTGAAGGTGAACTCCGCTCACAGGTTCAGATGAACATCAAGCGTCTGCAGGATATTGGTACCTATCGTGGTATCCGTCACCGTATCGGACTTCCTTTGCGCGGACAGAGCACCAAGAACAATGCCCGTACGCGTAAAGGACGAAAGAAAACTGTTGCTAATAAGAAGAAAGCACCAACAGGTTAATGATGTAGAAATACCTTTAGAATAAAAAATTTATATGGCTAAAAAAGTTAAAACATCAAAGAAGAGGGTTGTTAAAGTTGAAGCAGTTGGAAAAGCATATATTTCCGCTTCTTTTAACAATATCATTATTACACTGGCTAACAATAGTGGTCAGGTAATATCCTGGGCTTCTGCCGGCAAAATGGGATTCCGGGGTTCGAAAAAGAATACCCCGTATGCAGCTCAAATGGCTGCTGAAGACTGTGCCAAAGTGGCTTATGACCTCGGATTACGGAAAGTAAAAGTATTTGTGAAAGGGCCCGGTTCAGGACGCGAATCAGCAATCCGTACCATTCACTCAGCCGGTATTGAAGTAATGGAAATTGTCGATGTGACACCATTGCCACACAATGGCTGCAGACCCCCAAAACGACGCAGGGTTTAATAAAACCGATTAATGATCTTGTAAAAGAAAACAAAGAAAAATGGCTAGATATATTGGTCCAAGGACAAAAATTGCAAGGAAATTCAAAGATCCGATCTACGGTCCGGATAAAAGTTATGAGCGTAAGAACTATCCTCCGGGACAGCATGGAGCCTCCAAAAGAAGGCGCAAGCAATCGGAATATAGTATACAGCTGATGGAAAAACAAAAAGCCAAATATACCTATGGTATACTTGAAAGGCAGTTTAAGAATGTTTTTACCAGGGCATCAAGTAAAAAGGGAATTACCGGTACCGTGTTGCTTCAATTGATTGAAGCCCGCCTTGATAATGTCGTATTTCGGATGGGAATCGCACCCACCCGCGCTGGTGCAAGACAATTGGTCGGACACAGACACATTACTGTTAATGGAGAAATAGTAAACATTCCTTCCTATTCGGTTCGTCCGGGTGATGTTATTGCTGTTCGTGAAAAATCTAAATCACTTGAAGCGATCACCAATTCGCTGTCTGGCAGTTCACATAGCTTTTCATGGATCGAATGGAATGACGAGAAAATGAGCGGTCGGTTCCTGAACTATCCTGAAAGGGAAGAGATTCCAGAGAATATTAAAGAACAACTTATCGTTGAGTTGTACTCTAAATAAAAATTAACAACGATTATTCAATTGATTATAAATATAAAAAGCTGAAAATGGCAATTTTAGCATTTCAAAAACCTGATAAAGTTATCATGATTGAAGCCGATGAATTCAAAGGTATCTTTGAATTTCGTCCGCTCGAACCAGGATTTGGTATTACCATCGGAAATGCCCTGCGGCGTATTCTGCTGTCCTCCCTCGAAGGCTTTGCAATCACTTCTGTAAAGATCGAAGGCGTTGATCAGGAATTCGCAACCATCAAAGGGGTGGTAGAAGATGTTTCCGAAATCATCCTGAATTTGAAAAAGATCAGGTTCAGAAGGCAAATCGATAGCGAAAACAGTGAAAAGGTACATATAGTAATCGGTGACCAGGAAGTATTCAAAGCCGGTGATATCAACAAGTTTCTATCGGTATTCCAGGTGCTCAACCCCGATGTTGAGATCTGTCATATGGAATCCAATGTGAAGCTGTCCATCGAAATAAACATCGAAAAGGGCAGGGGATATGTTCCAGCTGATGAGAACAAAACGTTGAATGCGTCTGTGGGTACCATCTTCATGGATTCTATCCACACACCGATCAAGAATGTGACTTTTAAGATCGAAGACTTCCGGGTAGAGCAAAAGACCGACTACGAAAAACTCATGCTGGAGCTTGAAACCGATGGATCCATCCATCCCAAGGAAGCATTGAAAGAGGCGGCCAAAATTTTGATCCATCATTTCATGTTATTCAGTGATGAACGGATTACGCTCGATTCAGAAGAAAAGACAGTTACAGAAGAATTTGATGAAAGTTCACTGCATACACGGCAATTGCTGAAAACCAAACTGGTTGACCTTGATCTTTCGGTCAGGGCACTGAATTGCTTGAAAGCAGCCGATGTTGATACCCTGGGTGACCTGGTACAGTTCAACAAAAATGATCTGCTTAAATTCAGAAACTTTGGTAAAAAATCACTCACCGAGCTGGAAGAACTGGTAAAGTCAAAAGGCTTGGAATTTGGTATGAATATCTCGAAATATAAATTAGATAAGGAATAATTGAGATGAGACACAGGAGAAAAATCAATCATTTGTCGAGGAAGAGTGCCCACAGGAAATCGATGTTGGCAAATATGGCCTCTTCCCTGATCATTCATAAACGCATCCATACAACTGTTGCTAAAGCAAAGGCCCTGCGTGTATACATCGAACCGTTGTTGACAAAAGCAAAAGAAGATAACACCCATTCGAGACGGGTTGTATTCAGTTATTTGCAAAATAAGGATGCGGTTACCGAATTATTCCGCGATGTATCCGTTAAGATCGCTGAAAGACCAGGTGGATATACTCGCATCATCAAAATCGGTGCTCGTTTGGGTGACAATGCCGAAATGTGCATGATGGAACTGGTAGATTACAACGAGAACCTGCTCGGAACAAAAGATGCAGGCCAGGCTAAATCTACCCGCAGAAGAAGAAGGGGTGGTGCTAAAAAAGAGGCGGATGCACCCGTAGCAAAAACGGAAACGAAAACAAAAACTTCTCCGGATAAAACCGAAGAGGTGAAAGCAGAAACTGAAGCAGATGTGAAGGATGAGGTGATTGCTGAAGAAACAGTGGCCGAAACTCCCGAAGCAGAGGTAGCTGAAAAGGTAGAAGTACCGGAAGTGGCACAAGAAGATGAAGCACCAATAGATGAGGCACCGGCCGAACCGGAAGCGAAAACTGAAGAAACAGAAGTGAAGAAAGAAGCTCCGGCTGAACCTGAGGCAAAAGCAAAAGAACCGGCAACTGAAGAGAATAAAGAAGAAACACCGGAAGCGAAGGATGAAGAAAAGCCGGAAGATAAAAAAGACGACACACCTAAGTAAACCTTAAGTTTAAGTTATATTAACAAGGATAGAGCCCCTGTGCTTTATCCTTTTTTTTATTTTTGTTGATTATTGGTTAACAGACATATTAAATCTATAAAAAATATACGTATGAGTAGAATTATTAATATTCACGCACGGCAAATTCTTGATTCCCGAGGGAATCCAACCATTGAAGTTGACGTCATGACAGAAACCGGAATCGTTGCCCGGGCTGCAGTTCCTTCAGGCGCTTCAACGGGTGTACACGAGGCAGTTGAATTGAGAGATGGTGATAAAAAAAACTACCTTGGCAAAGGTGTACTTAAAGCGGTTCACAATGTAAATAATGTATTGAATGATGAATTGAACGGATATTATGTGACCGACCAGAACGAAGTGGATGCCCGAATGCTCGAGATCGATGGTACGCCCAATAAAGCCAAACTAGGGGCCAATGCCATTCTGGGTGTTTCACTGGCCGTGGCAAAAGCGGCCGCACTGGAAACCGACCAGGCGCTGTTTCGCTATGTGGGTGGAGTGAATGCCAATACCCTTCCCATACCCATGATGAATATCCTGAATGGAGGTTCCCATGCTGACAATAGCATCGACTTCCAGGAGTTTATGATCATGCCGGTAGGGGCCAGAAGTTTTAGCCACGCCTTGCAAATGGGTGCAGAAGTGTTTCATAACCTGAAAGCGGTTTTGAAAAAACAGGGACACTCAACCAATGTAGGGGATGAAGGTGGGTTTGCCCCCAATCTTAAATCCAATGAAGATGCCATTAAAGTGGTATTGGAAGCCATTAAAAAAGCAGGATACAAAGCCGGTGAGGATATTTGTATTGCTCTCGACCCGGCTTCATCAGAATATTATATTGCTGAAGAGAATGTCTATCACCTCAAATGGTCGACAGGGGATAAATTAACGCCTGCCCAAATGGTTGATTTCTGGAACGACTGGGTGAAAAAGTATCCCATTGTATCCATTGAAGATGGTATGGCTGAAGATGATTGGGATGGCTGGAAGTTAATGACCAAGAAAATGGGTAATAAAATCCAACTGGTAGGTGATGACATTTTTGTGACCAATACTGAACGCCTGAAAAAAGGAATTGACATGGGTGTTGCCAATTCCATCCTCATCAAGGTGAATCAGATTGGAACCCTCACTGAGACAATCAATGCTGTGAACATGGCGAATAGCAATGCCTATACCTCAGTCATAAGCCATCGCTCCGGTGAAACCGAAGATACCACCATTGCTGATTTGGCCGTTGCCCTGAATACGGGATTGATCAAAACAGGGTCAGCAAGCCGTTCCGATCGTATTGCCAAATACAACCAACTGCTCCGTATTGAAGAGCAACTGGGCGGTCAGGCTCAATATATCGGAAAGAATTTTAAATATATGCGATAAAGAATTTTTGAAATAGTAAGAAATCCCGGCGACAAAAATCACCGGGATTTTTTTTGTGGTCATCATAAGTTTAAATCAATCAAATGCATTTCATTTTACATAATCAGTAATGGTTCAGAGAATAACAGAGATAGGATTTGTATCCAACTCTTTGGAGTCGATTTATGAATATTCATTAATAATTAAAGAATTATGTCGAACCATTATCTTAAACCGATGTTTTATAGATTAATTCAATACACACGTAAAGTTTAGTATGATGTTGATCATTTTCGGTGTAGGACATAAAACATACAATAATCGCTCATTCAGGGATGCAACTTATTGTTTTCATTGTCACAATACATCTCGTTGGTTGCTAAGCAAGATTACCACTTGGTTTTCTTTATTTTTTATACCGGTTATTCCGGTGAAAACAGCGTATGGTGAATTGTGTCCCATTTGCAAGCAAGGAAAAAAGCTTTCCCGCGTCGAATATGAAAGTAAAGTCAATCAAACAGATTAAAAATGAAGTTATCGTTAAAAATATCAATGCTCTCATTATTCCTGGCATTTTTATCGGGACCGCTTTGGGCGCAAACAGAGAAACCTTATAATCCGTCACTCGACGGGCAAAAACAGATTAATGATGCTGTGATTCAAGCCAAACAGGAAGGTAAACATGTTTTTATGATGATTGGTGGAAACTGGTGAGCCTGGTGTTTGCGTTTTCATAAATATGTACATGAAAACGAAACGATTGACTCCACACTCACTGCAAATTATGTATTTGTATTGTTAAATTACAGCCGCGAGAATAAAAACCTCGATATCCTGGCAGAACTGGAATATCCACAGAGATTTGGTTTTCCTGTGTTCGTGATCCTGGATGATGAAGGAAAACGCATTCATACCCAAAACAGTGCCTACCTGGAGAAAGATAAATCGTATGATGAAAAAAAGGTCTTACAGTTTCTAAAACACTGGTCGCCGGCTGCAGTTGACCCCGAGAATTATCAATAATCTATTTAAACAAACCAACTTCCCAGATAATAATCGCATAAACAATAAACCGAAGAAAGCGCGAAAGTGCCCATAGCAAGTAGCGTCGCATGGGATAATGCAAGGAACCCACCAGCATGCTGATGGCCGAAAAGGGCAGGGGAGTGAGTGCCGCCACCAATATCAGGAATACACCGAATTTTTGAAGCAGGCTGTGGTATTTCCCAAGAAATCTTTTTCTGACATAACGGAAATAAAGCGTGGTCTGGAGATATGCCCCGAACAGGTAACCCGCAAATCCGGCCAGGTAGGAAATAGTTGCAAATATCAGGATATACAGACTGTAGTCGATGAAATTGCCGGTCCTCAATGCCCAGATCATAAACAGTTCAGGTGGGATGATGCCGAAAAAAAATTCAGATAGGGCATAAATGGATAGAATCAGTGGTGTATTCTGGAAAAAAGGTTCAAGCCATGCCATAAAGCTGACATCTACATTTCGCCGAATGAATATAAAGGCAGCAATAAGGATCAAAAGCCAGAGAATTCCATTGCCCATATTCCTCAGGAAAAAACCGGTTTTTTCACCAACCCTTATATTTTTCATCTTCTTGACATTAAATCCTTTTTAATACGATCGCTGTCCGGTTGGTATTGTAAATTTTTAAATAAAAAGATGGATCGTTCTCTTTTTGATAAGTATGGTATTCAAGAGATTCATCAATCCGGTTGTGTCCGCCAAAAGAAGCACCATCACTATTAAGGATAATGCTATAAGTCCCGGAATTGGGCACCCTGAGTTCATAGTCAGGAACGGAGTGATTGATGTGCCAGTTAAAAACAAAGATCAGGTTATTGCGTTCGAAAACAATGGTTTTATTCCAATCGTCCATATTGATCTGTTGACCATACATGGCCGAAAGGATGTTGTTGTCTTTGATGGTTTTTATCATCTGCCTGTCGAAAGCAGCTAAATACTGATATTTCAAATCCGGGCTATCTACGAGTGACCATTGCCGGCGGGCATATTTGTAACTCCAGCCATTGCCTTCCCGTGGGAAGTCGATCCATTCCGGATGGCCAAATTCGTTTCCCATGAAGGTCATGTAAGCATCACCACCCAGGGCGATGGTAAACAGGCGGATCATCTTATGCAATGCCATTCCACGCTCAATCACCAGGTCCGGATCATCTTTGGCCATGTGCCAGTACATTTCCTTGTCCATTAGCCAGAAAGCCAGCGTTTTGTCGCCTACCAGCGCCTGGTCGTGTGATTCAGCGTAGGCAACGGTTTTTACATAAGGAATGCGATCATTGAGGGTATTCCAGAGTTCCCAAATGTTCCAGTCCTCGTCCTTTTTTTCTTTGAGTTGTTTGATCCAGAAGTCCGGAATGCCCATCCCCAGCCGGAAATCAAATCCCAGTCCCCCATCCTCGAGGGGAGCAGTCAGACCGGGCATTCCTGTTACATCTTCAGCTATGGACACGGCATCAGGTCGAAGGGTATGGATCAGTTTATTGGCAAGTTGAAGGTAGGTAATGGCATCCCATTCAACACCCTGTCGGAAGTACTTTTCACGGCTATCTATCGGTTCGTTACCATGATGATAATACATCATCGATCCAACCCCATCAAACCTGAATCCGTCAAAATGAAATTCATCAAGCCAGTATTTGATATTGGAAAGTAAAAACCTGAGCACTTCTGTTTTTCCATAATCAAACAATTTGGAATCCCACTGGGGGTGCTCACCCCGGGCTCCGGGATGGAAATATTGCCCATCTGAACCATCAAACTGGTTGATTCCCTCTACCGTATTCTTAACAGTGTGTGAATGAACAATATCAAGAATAACGGCTATTCCCAGCTTATGTGCTTCTTTGATCAGGTCCTTCAGCTCCTCAGGGGTGCCGAAACGGGATGATGGAGCAAAAAAATTGGATACATGATAACCAAAAGATCCATAATAAGGATGTTCCTGAATCGCCATCATCTGGATGGCATTGTACCCGCCCTTTTTTACACGAGGCAAAACATTTTCCATGAATTCCTTGTAGGTTCCAAGGCCCTCTTTTTCCTGTGCCATGCCCACATGGCTCTCATAAATAAAAAGGTCTCCCAGCTGTTTGACGTCGAATTTATCACCCTGCCAGTTATATTTTCGGGGAAGCCATACCTGACCGGTAAAATTTTTGGTGTCTTCGTCCTGAATTGCTCTTTTGATATAAGCCGGAATCCTGAACTGCTCTCCTAGCCGTGAATTGACAAGCACTTTGACTTTACTTCCATGACGAAACGTATCTTTATATTCCTGTTCGGGAAGAAAGATTTCCCACACTCCAAACTCGTCCTTTTTTAATGGATGTGTATGTTTTTTCCAATCGTTGAAATCACCAGTTAGATAAAGGTTATAGGCTTCTGGTGCCCATTCACGATAAACAAAACCTTTTCGCTTTGGATCGTAATTGATGCCTAAATAGGCATATCCCTCGGCAAATTTTTTCAAACTTTCAAAACCGGATTCGATTTCACTTAATCGGTTGATATATCTATCGTAGCGATCGTTGATATCCTGTTCGCTGGGTTCAAGCCATGGGTCTTGTTTAACAAGGTTTAACTTTTTTGAAGGCATAGGAATTATCTTAGTGTAAACAAAAGTACAAAATGCGCTGTTAAATTAAGGGGTTGAGGACAATTATATTAACCCATACGTAAGAATCCCTCCCCGACAATAGAAAAGATTGATATATTTGTATGTGTTAACGAAAACTCCGATCTGACAATGGAAATGAATGAAGTTCTTGAGAAGCTGCCGAAGCACCTGTTGAATCTTATGATTGATCAACCTTATAATGAGTATACACCACAGGATCATGCATTGTGGCGTTATGTGATGAAACAAAATGTCCGCTATCTTCCTCGTGTTGCGCATCATTCTTACCTGGATGGATTGAAAAAAACAGGAGTCAGTATTGATGAAATTCCGCACATGTATGGGATGAATCGCATTTTGAAACAAATCGGATGGGCGGCGGTAGCTGTCGATGGATTCATTCCCCCTGCTGCATTTATGGAATTCCAGGCTTATAATGTACTGGTAATAGCAGCTGATATCAGACCCATGGATCAGATTGAATATACCCCGGCGCCCGATATCATTCATGAGGCAGCAGGACATGCACCAATCATTTCCGATCCGCAATATGCTGAATATTTGCGTTTATTCGGAAAAATTGGATCCAGAGCATTTTCATCTGCTAAAGATTATGAAATTTACAATGCCATCCGCCATTTATCTATTTTGAAAGCAGATCCCTATTCGGAGAAAAAAGATATTGCCAAAGCAGAGAAAAAGCTGGCCCAACTTCAGGGTGGGCTGATCACCATGTCGGAAATGTCTTTGATCCGGAATTTACACTGGTGGACTGTGGAATATGGACTGATTGGTGATTTAAGAAAACCAAAAATTTATGGAGCCGGATTGCTTTCTTCCATTGGTGAAAGTTATTCATCCTTACAACCTGAAGTGGCCAAAATTCCCTATACCATTGATGCTGTTAATTATAACTTTGATATTACCAACCGGCAGCCACAGCTGTTTGTGACCCCGGATTTTGAAACATTGACAACCGTACTCAATGAATTCGCCGATCGCATGGCATTGCGCAAAGGAGGGATTTATGGATTGCAAAAAGCACTTGAATCTGGAACAACCTCAACCATTGTATATAGTTCAGGCTTGCAAGTAAGCGGAACTGTTGCTGAATACCTTGCAGTTGACGGTGATCCCATCTGGTTTAGAATGGGTAGCCCCTCAGCGCTGAGTTATTATGACAAGCAACTTGAAGGACATGGAAAAGATTACCACAAAGATGGTTTCAGCTCACCAATAGGCGGTTTAAAAAACCTCTATACACCACTTGAAATGTTTAAGGATAATGACCTCAAGCGCAATGGAATAGAAGAAGGAAGTAAAGTAGAACTTGAATTCGAATCGGGTTTAATTGTATCTGGCAGGCTTGATAAAGTTATACGTCGTAAGGGAAAGATTATCCTGATGTCGTTTAATGAATGTACCGTCACTTATAAAGACAAAGTTTTGTTTGAACCTTCATGGGGACCTTACGATATGGCCATTGGTACACAAGTTGTTTCTGCATTTCAGGGTCCTGCTGATCCCGATGCATTTGGTTTGAGCTACGATCCGCCGGAGGAAAAAACACATAAGATTGTCCATAACGACGAGGCCATGCAATTACACACATACTACAAGCAGGTTCGTGAAATCCGGGATACGGAATACAATGAAAAAATTCTGGAAGAAATTTATTTGAAGGTAAAAAAAGACTATCCAAAAGAATGGTTACTGCCACTTGAAATATTGGAGCTCGTATATAAATTCGGAAGAAAGGACTTAACCGACAAAATCCAAAACCATTTGGAGAATATCAAGAAGAAAAATACTGATCTGGCCAACGTGATCAACAATGGAATGGATATGATCAGTGAATCAGCAGTCGCTAAAGATGAGCCATCAATAGTGTAAGGGCATCTTTTACTTTATTGTCTGCAAGTAAAGCCTTGGCTCTGGCATACAGGTCTGCCACATCAAGATCATTGTGTTCATCACGAGAAATAGAGATAAATTCAGCAATTTCTGCCTCGCTGGGTAATTGCTCCAGGTTACCCAATTTGCCCAACTCATTTCCAGTAAGAAAGGCTGAATACCTGATCTTTTCTGGGAGACTGTCGATTCCAATACCAAGTTCTTGAAGCGGCTTTTTTACCTTAAAAAGGGAATCTCCTGATGCTCTGCAATAATAATCACCTCCCATTCGTCCTACAAGATCTATTTTGTAAAGGTCAATCCTGCCGTTTTCATCCAGAATAGCTTCATCAATATGCATGAGTTTGATTTCACAGATGACCAGATTCGCTGCGCCACCCTGGTCACCTGTTTCGATGATCTGGCGAACTTTACATTCAAATTGAACCGGGGACTCTTTGACCCGAAATGGCTTGATGGTTTCGGATGGTATGGGTGTAAAACCTGATTTCATAAACTCATTGACACCCCGCGGATATTCGGTACTGGCCAGGCTGGTTTGTTCCACCATGGCGTAGGTGACTACATTGATCACCACCTCCGGAACCTGTTTCAGATTTTCATATGTGTGTTTGGTGGTATTGTCACGACCTCTTCGGGAGGGTGAAAATATAAGCGTTGTAGGGTTCACACCAAAGGCATTGAAGAAACTGAAAGGTGACAGGTTGGAAATTCCTTCCTTATCCATGGTGCTGGCAAATGCAATGGGCCTGGGTGCAATGGCTCCCAGCATCATTTGATGCACTTTTTGATGGGGTGTATGAGCAGGATCTATTTTTAACATAACTATTTTACAGGTAGTATTTTAGTAACACTTTCGCCAAAGCCAATTCTGACTTTGTCATTTTTTGCAAAACCACGCATAATGATGGTATCATGATCATTGATAAATTTCCGTTCGGAACCGTCCTTTAAACGAAGCGGTTTGGTTCCCCGCCAGGTAAGCTCAAGCATAGAGCCATATGATTCTGGTGTAGGCCCACTTATGGTTCCTGATGCCATCATATCGCCAACATTGATATTGCATCCATTTACCGTATGATGGGCCAGTTGTTGCGACATGTTCCAGTACAGGTATTTGAAATTGGAGTGGCAAACCTTGCTTTCTTCTCCATTTTCAGGTTTGATCAACACTTCAAGGTGTATATCAAAGCTCTTTTCGCCATCGTATTCAAGATAGGGCAGGACCTTCACATCCTGCACCGGACTTAGTGTACGGAAAGGTTCCAGAGCTTCAAGGGTGACAATCCAGGGAGAAATGACTGAACCGAAATTTTTAGCTAAAAAAGGACCTAACGGAACATATTCCCAGGTTTGCATGTCACGGGCTGAAAGATCATTAAAAATCACCATACCAAATATATGGTCCTCAGCTTCGCTTGTAGATACCTGATCACCCAATGCAGTTTTTTTGCCAATGACAAAAGCGGTCTCCAATTCAAAATCAAATAATTTTGATGGTCCGAAAACCGGGGTGTCAGCACCATTGGGTTTTGTTTGCCCCTTTGGCCTGTGAATATTGGTTCCTGAAACGACGATGGAGGAACTCCGGCCATGATAACCAACCGGAAGATGTTTCCAGTTAGGCAACAGTGCATTTTCAGGATCTCTAAACATCATACCCACGTTTGTTGCATGCTCTTTACTGGAGTAAAAATCGGTATAATCACCCACCCTGACAGGCATCTGCATTTCAACATCGGAGATGTAAAAAAGATATTTTGACTGGCTGTCATAATCATCCCTGAGCGTGGCATTATCCCTGTTAAATAGGTCAGAAACACGCTCCCTTACCGCATGCCAAACTGGTTTTCCAAGGGCGATGAAATCGTTTAAAACAGGTTGTTTGAAAATTCTCAGGTCTTCAATATCCAAATTATCAAGAAATCCGAGGCCAGCCAACTCATAAAGGTCAATAACAAAATCACCAATGCGTGTAACACAATGAATTTTCCCGTTTTTCAATCGGGCCACCCCGAATGGGATATTCTGTATAGGAAAATCACTGTCGGCAGGAATTTCAATCCATGATTCAAGACTGGGATCATTTGCTTTTATCATCATTTTATCTTGCTTTTGCATTCAAATGTTAATCAAATTGTAAAGTTAATCATGAAAATCAATACTGATGATTCTCACACTTTTACCTAAATCTTCAATTAATCCTGAGAGATGGTCCTTTTCGAACTTTAAAGCGTTCCCCTCTTTTCTTGTTCTCTTTCAATGGATTCGAACAATGCTTTAAAGTTACCTTTCCCGAATGATTTGGCACCCATCCGCTGGATGATCTCATAAAAAACCGTTGGTCGGTCTTCGACGGGTTTTGTAAAAATCTGTAGCAGGTAACCCTCATCATCCCGGTCGATTAGGATGTTGAGTTTTTTCAATTCATTCATATCCTCATTGATGGTGCCCACCCGCTCGCCAACTGTTTCATAATAGGTATCGGGTACATATAAAAATTCAACACCCCGTTTACGAAGTTGAGCTACTGTCTGGATGATATCCCCTGTGGCCAGGGCAACATGTTGTACACCTGCGCCTTTGTAAAAATCAATGTATTCTTCAATCTGAGATTTTTTCTTTCCTTTAGCTGGCTCATTGATCGGGAATTTGATGCGCATATTATCATTGGCCATAACCTTACTCATTAAGGCTGAATATTCAGTGGAAATATCTTTATCGTCAAAGGATACCAACTGATCAAAGCCCATTACTTCGCTATAAAATTTGGCCCAGGTGTTCATTTGGCCCCAGTCGACATTGCCCACCATATGATCAATGTATTTGAATCCAACTTCTTCCGACCGGTATTCAGGATCCCAAACTTTAAAACCAGGTAAGAAGGGCCCGGAATAATTTTTACGTTCTACAAACAGATGAACGGTTTCTCCATAAGTGTGAATACCTGAGATAATCACTTCTCCGTTTTCATCGGTATAACGTGTAGGCTCCATATAAGCCTTAGCGCCCCTCTTTATAGTCTCTTCGAATGATTTGGTCGCATCATCTACCCACAAAGCGACATTTTTAACACCGTCACCATGTTTTTTGCAATGCTCCCCGATTTCAGAATCGGGCACCAGAGCAGTTGTGAGCATAAAACGTACCTTTCCTTGCTGCAATACATAGGAGGTTTTTTCTTTATCACCGGTTTCAAGACCCCGGTAGGCGAGGGGCTGAAATCCAAAAGCGGATTGATAATAATGAGCAGCCTGTTTTGCATTACCTACGTAAAACTCAACAAAGTCGGTCCCATTTATGGGAAGAAAATCTTGCTTCATGATTTGATCTTATTTTTTGATTGTTTTTAATATCTTATTTAGTCCAGCCAGGATTTATAATAATTCTTATCCTCGATTTCCAGTGCTTGCTTGGTAATGAAAAGCGGTTTGAAAGTATCAACCATTACTGCAAGTTCCCTGGTCTCTTTTTGCCCAATACTTTTTTCAACCGTACCCGGATGTGGTCCATGAGGTATACCAATAGGATGCAGGGTGATCATCCCCTGTTCCACATGTTTTCGGCTCATGAAGTCTCCATCTACATAATAAAGAACTTCATCCGAATCAACATTGCTATGATTATAAGGAGCCGGGATCGATTCAGGATGATAATCATACAGACGCGGAACAAAAGCACACGTAACAAAATTATGGGCTTCAAAAGTCTGATGCACGGGTGGGGGTTGATGAATTCGGCCGGTAATCGGCTCAAACTCATGAATGGAAAGGGCATATGGATAATGGAATCCATCCCATCCAATTAAGTCGAAAGGATGCGTAGCATAATGATAAGGAAAGATCATATTATCGCGTTTGATCAAAATCTTAAAATCTCCCTTTTCATCATGGGTCTCTAGATCTTCGGGTTTGCGAATGTCACGTTCATAAAAAGGAGCATGTTCAAGCAACTGGTTGGCCCTGTTTACATAGCGTTTTGGAAAGTGTATGGGTGTGAATGATTCTACAATGAATAAACGATTATCTGTTGTATTGAACTCCATTTTGTAAATAACACCCCGGGGAATGATAAGGTGGTCACCATAACGAAAATCAATGTTTCCATACATTGTCCGTAATTTGCCCGAACCTTTATGGACAAAAATCATTTCGTCTGCACCTGAATTCTTGAAGAAATAATCCCTGGTTGATTGCCGGGGTGCAGCCAGACTAATGTGCAAATCGTCGTTGACCAAAACCGGAGTACGACTCTCCAGGTAATCATCCTTGGGTGCGATGTTAAATCCAAGAAAACTGCGATGCTGCATATTTTTGCGCATGACAATTTCAGGCTCAACCGAGTAGGCTTTGTCTACTTCAGAAACCAGTGTAGGAGGATAGCAATGATAAACCAATGAATAAAGGTCGGAAAAACCCTCCGTGGAGACCAACTGCTCGGCATACAATGTTCCATCCGGTTTGCGGAATTGCACATGTCGTTTGGCAGGTATTTTACCAAGTTTATGATAATGTGGCATCTTATATTTGTTTTATCAATTCTACCAATATAAGTATTGGGATCAATTTTTGTTCAAATAAAAATCTTTTAAATTGGTTAATTGTTATTATTTGGATTTATTCCAAATACTGAACAAAGATAGCACAAAATTTTCTTTACTTTGCATCGTAAAAAGCGTGTTTTGACCCTTTGTAAACTTGGACATTTAGCTTATCGTGAAATGCATAAAAAACCTCCTTTATTTCGATCTATTCAGATTGGTGATTATCAATTGCGCAATCGCATCATCATGGCACCATTAACCCGCCGAAGATCTACGGATGATCATGTACCAACTGATATTATGATAACCTATTATGAACAGCGTGCATCAGCGGGATTGATTGTGGCAGAGGCCACCAATATTTCCAGACAGGCTGTGGGATATATGAACAGTCCGGGAATATTCAATCAGGAGCAGGTCGACCGATGGAAACCGGTTACCCATGCGGTTCATCAAAAAGGAGGATTGATTTTCCTGCAGCTATGGCATGTAGGACGTGTTTCGCATCCCTTGTTGCAGCCCAATCAGGAGTTACCTGTATCAGCATCGGCCATTCCAGTTGAGGGGGAAGTGATGACTCCCCAGGGTCGTAAAAAACATGTTACCCCCAGGGCCCTTGAGACCATCGAAATACCGGGTATCATTGATGACTACAGGAATGCTTCCATGAGGGCGATAGAAGCTGGATTCGACGGAATTGAAGTACATGGAGCCAATGGATACCTGCCTGACCAGTTTCTTCATGATAGCTCCAATACTCGAACGGATTCATATGGTGGAAGTATTAAAAATAGATGTCGGTTTATGCTTGAGATTACAAAAGCCTGCTGCGATGCCATCGGTTCCGGCAAAGTGGGTCTTCGCCTTTCGCCCAGTGGTGTTTATAAGGGAATGTTTGACAATAATCCGATTGAACTGTACGAATACCTCATCCGGCAGTTAAATGAATTCAATCTTGCCTATCTCCATATAATGGAGCCTTATGTTCCGCTGGAGCCAGCTGAAAAATATCAGCATTATGTAAATCCAGTAACACCCCATTTCCGCAAATTCTTTAAAGGACCTCTCATTACCAATGTAGATTTTAATTACGAAACCGGTAACAGGATCATCGACGAAGGGCATGCAGATATGGTGGCTTATGGCAAACTTTTTATTTCCAATCCTGACCTGGTGGAGCGATTTGCAAAACATCATCCCCTGGCTGAGTGGGACAAAAGCACATTTTATTATGGCGGCGCAAAAGGCTATATTGATTATCCAACTTTTGAATAAAATTTTATCTTTCTAAAAAATTTAATTTCTATAACTTTGATGCAATTCAATGCAGAAGCTATGGAAAGGAAAATTTCACGCAGAAAATTCATTACGAAAACCAGTAAATATACAGCCGCTATGGCCGGTTTAGCCTCAATGCCGGGAATGGCCGTTTCATCGATTTTTGAAGAAGATGCTGACATTGGCATTGTAAACGGTACAGACTACTACAGCAATACCATGCGGGCTATTGAATTGATAGGAGGGATCAACAAATATGTGCCCCAGGGATCAACAGTAGGATTGCTTATTAATAGTGATTTTGAAGTGGAGGGTGCCTATGTGAATCCGGATATCGCCCTAGCAACGATTCAATTGATTAATGATGCCGGCGCTGATTCCATCACATGTATTCAAAAAGTGAAGCCTGAATACTGGCAGCGCAGTGCCCATTTCGAGAGTCATAAAAAAATTCTGGACACCTTGATGCAAGTTGAAACCAATACTTTTCCCTCAGAATTTAATGACACAGACTTCATCAAGGTGAAACAAGTAAAAGGCTGGAAATCACTCAAAGAGACAGAGGTTGTTAAAAAATGGCTTGAATGTGATGTGTTTATCAACATTGCTATATCCAAGCATCATGCAACCACCCTGATGACAGGAGCCCTGAAAAACATCATGGGTGTCTCGACCCGAAAAGCGAATGTGAATTTTCACCTCGGATCCGGTGAGCGAAACAATCCAATCTACCTGGCTCAGTGCATCGTTGATCAATATATGTTAAAAAAGACAGGGCTTTGCATCATCGATAGTACAACCTTTATTACAGATAATGGTCCATCTGGTCCCGGAACACTCAAGACTCTGAATAAAATAGTTGCTGGAACCGATATTGTTGCCATTGATGCACTCACAAGCGAATACCTGGATTATCTTCCCGAAGAAATCACCACCACCCTCAAAGCCCATGAAAGTGGTCTGGGTGATATGGATTATTCAAAACTTAATATTGTTGAAATTAATGCCTGATCAGATGAAACGAATTTATTTTACCGGACTCCTGTTGATTGTTTTCATGTCTTTCTCGAGGGGACTCTATGCCCAGCAAGAAATTATTAAATTATTGCCTGATTCTGATGTATTGGGAAATTGGACGATTCAGGATTCCGCTGAGACATACCATGATGAAGATCTTTATCTCTATATCAACGGTGGTGCAGATGTATACCTGGAATATGGTTTTGAAAAAGTTGTGACCTGCCGCTACAAGAATCCTGCAGCCAATAGAATCCATCTGGAAATTTATCAGATGAAAGACATTGATGCAGCCTATGGTATATTTACCCTCAACAGCACATTCAAAGGGCAGCCAATGGACTTGGGAGGACTATCCTATAGGTATGATCATTACATGGATGTATGGAAGGGAAATTGTTTTATCCGTTGCACCCTGACCAGAAAAGAAGAAGGAGCCCAGGATACCCTGAAAATGATCACACAGTCAATTGTCGATAAAATTGAGATTGAGGGTAAGATTCCCTTGATCAAACATATATTGGATATCGAGGGTGCTGAACTTCGCGATATTAAATATATGCGTGGTCAGATTGCCCTGAACAATGTTTATAATTTCGGACACGGAAGCATTGCTGCCTTTGATGAAGCCATATCAGCAAAGACTGGTGATCAATGGTATTTTGTGTTTAAATATGACGATGATCGGAATCGGCGTGAATGGTTTGCCAGTGCCAAAGGGAAGATGCATTCTCATCGCAAATTCACTGATTTTGTGGCAATAGAAGATGGTTTTACGGTGAAGGATAAATATGGCAAAACCTTTTCATTTAAACCGTATCGTCAGTTTTTTATGGTCGCAATTGGATTGGATTGGAATGAAGCACAGTCTGTTTTTGAGCAGATGCAAACGAATATGGACCGACTTTATCCTTAAAAGCTCATTTATTTTTTTAGGATATTCTGCACAGGCCTGAATTCTTTTTTCAGAATATCCCATTTGTGCGGATGCATGGTGATTAGGGATTTTATCTTTGACTTATGATTGAATAATGCATCAGAAATTGCCGGTGCAGAAATTGGAACCTCACAAGCGGCACCAACATTGGTCCCGGTCATTTTAAGTCTTTTGTTTTTAACAACCAAAGCGGCATTTTCCAATTTATCCAATAACATCACGGTTCGGGAATATTTATCTTCTTGAGGTTCTGCTTCTTTTCCATGGGATTCTTCCAAACCAGGCAGGTGTTCAGTTACAATATGCCATTCACTGACCTCAATATGTTCTGACTCATCTATCATAAGACCTTCCGCGTAAGCAATAGCCTCATGAACAATGGTCTCTAATTCCCGGATATCACCTTGAAAGGATTTAATTTTTGTAAGAGCAGAAGGTGTCAGGGTGATTTTTCTTCCTGTATTGGCGGCATATTCCTGAACAAGATGTTGACAAAGCTTTACGAGACTTTCTCCATAGTTATCTGCAGTGCGATTGATCTGATCTTTGAGCTGATCAGCCTGTTGAATGATATGTTTTGTTCGTTTATTATTTTTCTTCAATGCTTCCATATCGTTTTGTTGCATGCGGATATAAGACCGGATCGTGTTGTTCAGCAAAAAAGCAATGATACTTTTATTATCCGTTGTAAGGGGATTAATGGAATTGGTTACCCCAAAATTACTGGGATTCTCATTTAAATAAAGAAAGATCAGATCATTCATTTCTTTTTTGCTGTCAGGAACTCTGATCAATAGTACAATATTCTGCAATTCTGAAAAAATATTGAGGGTCGGATTCATCCCCCTCGTTTCCACCTCGAAAGGAAGGTTTTGCCGGTTATACCAGCTGTAGGGGTTTTTATCATCCATCAGTCGCGTGAGAGAGGGCAATATTTCATTGATATCCAGGCTGCGGGTTGTGTAGGATTTATTCTTTTTTTCAGTGAGCATTCCTAATATGATTGATTGGGCAGGATCATAATGAACCGTTACAAGCTTTTCGATCCCAGGCATGATACCCGGAATAAAATCATGTAATTGAATAACGGGATGTGATATGAATGAGAAACGACTCATGAAGAAAAATTTAAGCAAATGTAGATATATATTTAAGAAGATGCAAGTAAAATTAAGATTTTATTTAAGGCTAAAATTAAGCTTAATACAGTGCTTAAATTTTCAGATAAGCAGACTTAAATGCTTTCTTAATTCTGAACTTAGTACTTAAAAGCATTGACAACAAATATTTTGAAGTTGTAATATTGCAAATCAATCTTTGAATAATTAGGCTATTAGATCAATATATTACAAAATTATTAAGCAAATAAATTCAGATGAGAAGCGAATTTTTTAACCAGATCCATAAAAACAAGGAACGCTATTATAAAGAGCGAATGAACCAGGAGTTGAAATCCAGCCAGGTAGCCAACCGGACTTCTGAATATCCGACACAACTCTTACAATTGCGATTACCATGGCCTATTGTATCAATATCCTGCTTTCTAAAACCAGGATGGGCCCAATTTGGCCACAAAACCGCGGTTGCTTTTAAAACAAGTAAATACTTTACTAAATGGATGACGCATAGAATAAGTAAATTTATTCAGCCCTTTTCGCTACAATTAACTACAGCCCGTATAAAGTTGGATCAGCAGTTTGAATCATGGCAGGAAGGTTTTTATAATCGGGTGATCGTGCTTTTTGAAGAACAGGATGGCCACAGTGAATCTATGCCTGGCAAAATTTCCAAAAAATCTCTTCCTGTTGCAAATAAAGGAAATGTTAATGAATCCGGAATTATCAAGTACCTCCGAAAACTTTGGACATCTGTAATGATATCGCTGGAATTGGATGAAGCTACAACTGAAATAAGGATGGAAAATTACTCCTGCAAAAGAGAAGGGGATGCTGAAGTTGATAACATCGCTGAAAAGAAGCCATGGCAAATTCGCAATTCATGCATCCTATTCAAGAAAATCTGCCAAAAGATTTTTCAAAAAATAAATCGTGTGTATATTTATCCAATGGTGAACAGGTTCATTCAATGACCTAATTTTCAAGTGTTTTCATGGGATTGAAATATTTCTTTATTTTTGCAATCATAACCAATCAATCTGATAAATATGAAAGCACTTAAAATTGTGATCATCATTTTCGTGGTGATCCTTGGAATTATTTTGATACCCCCTTTGTTTATGCCATCTGAAATGTACGTGGAGAAAACCCATGTCATGAAGGCACAACCCGAAGTAATCTGGGATCAAATCATCTGTTTAGAGAAATGGGAAGCATGGGATGTCTGGCACCAGGATTCTAATATTGTAGGGCACTATGAAGGGCCGGCATGTGGGGTTGGAGCCAAAAATGTTTGGACCTATACCAATATGGACAATGGTGGAAGTCAGGCCATTGTAGAAGCTCGGGAATTCGAATACATTAAAACCCTGCTTGATTTTCAGGAAATGGGAACAGCTGATGCTGAATTTTTCCTCGAAGAAACTGAAGAAGGCACAAAAGTCACCTGGAATATACGTTCCGATTCGCCTTATCCAATTGGACGTTGGATTAACACACTATTGATCAAACCCAATGTTTCAGAAGCTTATGAAAAGGGATTGCAGAACCTGGATGAACTGACAAAAGACATGAAGCCTCAGCCAAAATACGAAACGGGTGAGGTTCAATTGACCGAGGTGAAATCAATGGATGCTCTTGCAATTCGTGCTGAAACCTCAATGGAAGGATTAGCTGATGCAATGGGTGGGGCATTCGGACAGCTTATGCAGTTTATACAGACCTCTGGTCAGGAAGTAGCTGGATATCCCTTCGCCATTTGGTATCAATGGGAAGGCGAAACTTTTGTTATTGATAATTGTATTCCGGTTAAGAAAGCCATAAGAGCAAATGATCCGATTCGTAATATTAAAACATATTCAGGAAAAGTCGTTACGGCAAAACATACCGGAAACTATGAATCCACTCAGTATTCATGGGGAGTATTGGAGGAATACGTAAAAAATAACAACCTAAAAACAGCTGGAAACCCATGGGAAGTCTACATTACCGATCCCATGACAGAACCAGACGAATCAAAGTGGATAACCATGCTGTACTGGCCGGTAAAATAATCACCGCATAAGCTACAATAAATACCGAAAAGGCCGGTGCATAAAAGCGTACCGGCTTTTTTGATGCCATTGTGCCCTCTATTGATGAAATTTAGAATTTATACAAATTAGCACAAAGCTCGCTTTTCTTATTGTTGAAGCCTATATTTGAGCGTCGAAACGGTTATCAATTATTTAACAATGAAAAGAATGATCTTTATGGTATGGAGCACGGTCCTTTTGTTCATGCCATTGTTTGTTTTTTCCCAGGACTACACGATCAAACCCGGAAAAATTACCAAAGATGAACTGCTAATGAAAGTCTGTGATTTGGATTCCAATGCCAGGGCGATGATCATATGTGATTTTGGAAAATCCTTTTTTCAATATACCGACAACCTGGGATTTCAGCTATGCTTCGAGCGGCTCTTGCGTATCAAAGTGTTTAATAGTGAAGGATACGACTGGGGAAATCACGAAATTGAGTTGTATAAATCAGGTAACAATAAAGAAAAGCTGACTCAGCTAAAATGTTTTACCTACAATCTCGACGATGGTAAAATAATCAAAGAGAAACTCCGAAACAGTGATGTTTATAATGAAGAAAGAAGCAAATACAAAGAAATTGTGAAATTTTCTATGCCTCAAGTGCGTGAAGGGTCGGTTATCGAAATGGAATACAGCATTGTGTCCGACTTCTTTTTTAACCTTACGCCCTGGTATTTCCAACATGATATCCCTGTGAAATGGAGTGAATACATCATAGAGATTCCTGAGTTTTTGAATTACAAGAAGAACATGAGTGGCTATATACCGCTTAGCATCAATGAAAGCAGTTCCGAACGCAAGTCAGTCATGCTCACGACAAAAGAAAACACCGGCAATATATATGTACACGAAACTACCTTTAAAAGTAGCGTTTATGAATACAATGTAAATATTGAACATTGGGCAGCCAGGGATGTAGCTCCCTTTATTGCTGAAGAACCACTGACCTCTATCGAAAATTATATCAGTAAAATGGAATTTGAACTGGCATCCTATGAGCCCAGGAATGGACAAATTGAAAATTACACCAAAACCTGGGAAGATATCAATGAATTATTGCTCGACGATGAAGATTTTGGAATGCAATTGAAAGGAGGTGGTTTTTTGAAGGATTTGGAAGATCAAATCAATGCATTGGCTACCGGACCGTTTGAAAAAATGGTTTTGGCCTATCAATTCATCCAAGACCACATGAAATGGAATGAACAAAATTCGGTTACTACCAGCCAGAATCTACGATCCGCATTTCATGACGGAGCCGGCAACAGTGCCGACATCAACCTCATCCTTGTCCTGCTTTTAAATAGATTAGACATCGAAACAGAGCCGGTTGCCATCAGTACCCGGTCTCATGGTATTATTCACCCAGCACAACCTACATTGTACGGATTTAACTATGTAATTGCAGGTGCTTTTTATAGTGATCAGGTATTTTTAATGGATGCCACTGATCCCATGTTGCCTTTTGGTATGCTGCCTAAGCGGGATCTGAATGATCGTGGCCGGATCATTTCCACAACCCGGTCGGATTGGATCAGTCTCAACACGGATAAACCCTTCAAGGTATTTACCATGGGTAATTTAACCCTGTCCGAAGAACTGTCCTTTACAGGATCGCTGCAATCAGCTTTTCAGGACTATGCAGCACTGGCACAACGACGGAAAATCAATGGATTTACAACAGAAGATGATTATATTCAATCCATTGAAGATGATCATCCCGGACTTGATATTGCAGATTATGAGCTGATAAACAGAAGTGCATATTCAGAACAATACAAAGAAAAATTGGATGTTGAAATAAGTGACCACTTGATAAATGCAGGTGATGTCCTTTATTTCAGCCCCATGTTGACAGAAATGATGGCTGAAAATCCTTTTAAATTGGAGGAACGCAAATACCCGGTTGAGTATGCCTATCCAATCGATATTTCATATATGCTCTCTTTTACCGTTCCCGAAGGATATACAATTGATGAAATTCCTGAAAATGTAATGGTGCAATTGCCTGACGAAGGAGGCACCTTTGTTTACTCTGTCAGCCAAATGGGAAATATGTTACAGGTGATGAGTAAAATTCAAATCAGTAAAAACATATTTTTTGCAAATGAGTATGAATACCTGAAAGCATTTTACGATCATATCATTACTAAGCATAAAGAACAGGTGGTTCTTAAAAAACAAGGAGGATGAGCAAGTTTTTATGGACGATATTGGTTTTTTTAAATTTTTCCCCGGTCTTGATTATAGCCGGTGATCCCATCTATCCTGCCTATTTGATCCCAGATTCCCTGAAAGAAAATGCCAATGCGGTGATACGGTTCAGTGAAACTAACCTTCAAGTTTCCTCCGGATACAAAGCAACCTATTCGGTCAAAAATGTGATTACAATATTGAATAGCCGGGGAGATGATTATGGCATTTATATTGGATATTACGACAAGCAGCGCAAAATCAGTCACCTTTCTATCAGAATATATGATCAGTTGGGTAATTTGGTGGATAAAGTGAAAAACTCAGACATTGAAGACTACAGCGCTATATCGGGCTTTTCTTTATACGAAGATAACCGGGTCCGTTTTTATGAACCCACGGTAAATCGTTATCCATATACCGTCATCATTGAATATTCACTCAATTACAATGGCTATATCCAGTTCCCTTACTGGCAACCCCAACCTGGATCAGATGTAGCCATCGAGCATGCCATTCTGAATTTAAAAATGCCTTCGGATCATCCTATTCGGTATAAAACATACCACATGAAAGGTAAACCAACGGGGCGAGAATCAGGGGGTAGCATCGATATTCACTGGATCCTGAAGCAGGTTAAAGCTTTTCAACCTGAACCCTTCCAACCTCTCATGAATGCTGTTTTACCGGTGGTATACCTTGCTCCTTCAAATTTTTCTTATGATGGTTCTCGCGGAAATATGGATAACTGGGAAAACTTTGGGTACTGGGTTTACGAACTGCTGGAGGGAAAAACTTCGTTATCTGAATCAACCCGACAAAAGATCACCGATTTGGTGATCGATGTTCCTGACACCCTCGAAAAGGTCCGCAGGATATACCAGTATATGCAAGAGTATACTCGTTATGTAAGCATTCAACTTGGGATAGGGGATTTCCAGCCATTTGATGCCGAAACGGTGGATCGTGTGGGATATGGTGATTGTAAAGCATTGACCAACTATACCCGTGCTTTGCTGGAATCTGTTGGAATATCTTCCATCTATACGATCGTTAAAGCAGGTGAGAATTGGGAAAACATTAAAACAGATTTTCCATCCCAGCAATTTAACCATGTCATCCTCGCTGTGCCATTGCATAAGGATACCATTTGGCTGGAATGTACAAACCAACAGATGCCCTTTGGCTTCCTGGGGGAATTTACGGATAACCGCTGGGCTTTGGCCATCACACCTATGGGAGGAAAGCTCATCAAAACGCGCTCTTATCATACCGATTCCAACCAGAAAATTTGCCATGGAACCATTATTCTTGATGAAAATGGTGATGGAAATGGAACATTGAAATTCAAATACTCAGGATTACAATTTGATGAAGTGTTCGGATTTGTTATGGCTGATGATAAATCACAAAAAAAATGGTTGAGTCAAAATTTATATATTCCCAATGGAAAAGTCACAGGATACAATGTCGATCATGAGGGTGATATGCATCCATCTGCAAACCTTGAAGTGCAATATGACCTCGAAAAATATGCTGTTCGAAGCGGCAAAAGATTGTTCATTACACTAAACCCCCTGATTGGCTATCCCGAATTACCTGCACGGGAAGAAAAAAGAAAATATGATATCTGTCTGCACAAATCCTATATTCACACAGATAGTATCGTTTATAAACTACCCGATGGTTTTGAGGCTGAACATCTGCCTGCCCGGGTTGAATTATCATCAGCATTTGGCACATTTTCAACATCGGTGAATATTGATGATGGTCGAGCCACCTATATCCGCTGCTTGAGAATTAATGAAGGCCAGTATCCCGCATCTGATTATCCTGATTTTTATGCATTCTATAAAACTGTCACCAGGGCGGATAAAGCCAAACTGGTATTAACATCCGGATTTTAACAATAATCTTAATCAATAGGATTCTCCTTTCAATTTTCTGGTACATTTACATCGATTTCTCAAATGAGTAATTGGCTTATGCCATTTGGTACCATCATACAGCAGATTTTGATACTCGGCATCCTGGCACTTACAGGTGTTTTTGCCGTCAGGTTTAATGTATTGAGTGTTTCAGCCAAGGAGGTGATCGAGAAACTGGTATTTTATATCACCCTGCCATTGATGATCATCACCAAACTTTCAACGCTTGAATTTTCACCCATCATTCTTCAAAATGGCATATTCGTGATTGTAATGACCTACATCATTATACTGGTACAGATTCTGGTCGGATCATTTGTGGCAAAATTGTTAAAACTCGAAGCATCAAAGGCCGTTATCCATACACTCCATACTTTCCTGGGTAATATAGTATTCCTGGGTTTCCCACTCCTGGATGCCTTGTTCCCTGGAGGCGAGGCAATTCTTTATGCTGCCCTTTACCAGCTTACCATGAATACCGTATTATGGACCTGGGGGATTGGAAAACTTGATCAAAAGACCCCGGGGCGAAAATTAAAAAAACTGCTGAATCCCAATACAATTGCGCTGGTATCGGGCTTACTCCTTATGGGGTTGCACATTCCAATTCCTGAAATTGCAATGGCATCTCTGGGTGGTTTGGGTAAGACAACCCTTTACCTGGCCATGCTTTATATTGGTATCCTGCTGAGTGAAACGGCAGTTTGGCAATCCCTTAAACAAACAGACACACTGATTCTGAGCCTAAATAAACTACTCATTCTGCCTATTGGCCTGTTATTGGGTTTACAGTGGATCATTGAATTCGCCGGCATTCCGGTAAATCAGCTGGCATTATCTGTTGTCATCATTGAAGCTGCCATGCCTTGCATGACCATCCTGGTGATTCTGGCCAAAAGATACGGTGCCAATGACCTTAAGGCCATGGAGAATTTTGTGGTAAGCACCATATTAAGTATTATTACCCTTCCTTTGGTGATCTATATAATACATCAATTTAATTTGTAATACATTGAGGTGGCGCTCATATGAATTAACCTAATCCTGTTTTTAAGTTGGTCATTGCAGCAGCTAATATGATCCAAAACATCCTCACGAACAAGAATCATATAGATCATTGTTAAGGAGTTGGGTCTGATGAAAGCAAAATCAAAAAAATATCGAAATTTAGAAGACCAATCTAATAAATTTTGTTTCGTTGTGTTCGATGAGGAAGTCCGTTGTAATTGGATTCAGGTTCTCTTCCAGAACATTGGCTTCGAAAGCTTCCACGGCACCTGTTTCCATTAGTAAGGCATTAATATCAATGTGGGCATGGTTCCCCTCGGTTTCCCGTATTTGCAGAATGACCCCATTACCCTCCATGGCTGGTGTTGTGCTTACCAGCAAAAGATTGGGAGCGTCCAGCGTAAGGAAGGATCTGTTGCTAATAATCGTCCCATTGCTTCCCTGCTGTGGCATGATTACACGCGACAATAAAGGAATTCTTTCACCCCAACCAAAGCGAGTAGCCGAAGTTGTTGAAGCATCCGGACCGGAGGTGATGGTGTAACTCCACTGCAATTCACCTTCCTGGCTGGCCTTAAAATTGGTAACCCAGTAATTGTTCAGAACCCATGAAAAGACATGGTTGGTTTTGGGTCGAAGCCGGAAGTAATAATGGCCTGTGTTGATATCCCCGAACTGAACAAGGGGTATGTCCGGGCTGATAAATACGATTTGTTCTTTCGAGTTCCTTACTGCAGCGAAGTTCTGAATCGTATTCCAATCGGAAGCGGTTCCTTCTATCTGGTTGATACCGGGCATGACCACACCTCCTTGAACTTCATATGCCAATTCCCCTTCGTCCATAACAAATGGAAAAGCCACATACAATCCTTCAGGGTCGGTAACCGGAAGTTTGAACATCCTGTAAAGGAATTGTATCTTTTTCTCATAATGGTACAATCTGATTTCCAGATCTACTCCACGTTCATCAGCACAAACAGGAAGATCGCCATGCAGGAAAATGCTTTTATAAATTGCCCCATTTCGCGTATCAGTAATTTCAATATTTTGTAAAAGACTCCGTTTTAGATCCAACGGTCGATAAACCGTATCTCTATTATTATTTGTGAGCCGTTCCAGATCATGACGGTTGGTCAATTGTTCATAAATCATCTGTCCCATACTGAGTGTATCAGCCGGATCAATAAGTTCATTATTTAAAGTTTTATCATACAAGCTGGAGATGACCCCACACTCCTCATTGATGACCAGTTGGTAAAAGTTATTTTCAAATTGCTTTCCGTCGTCAGGCCGGTTTTTGGCACCCTGTTGATCCAGATTGATCTGTAGGGTTTTATAACCCACAGGCGGGATATCCTTTACCCAAAGTACATAATAGGCTCCTTCCATTCGTTGTTCAATGCGTTGCCAGGCAATCTCCTGCTGATCGCTATCGGTGATGGTAAAGTCAATGCCCTCAGGGATCACCTCATTTTGAATAAACAGTTCCACCAAACCTGATCGCATCCAGTTAAGGGTATTGAAAACAGTGATGGTAGGCTTATGGGATTGTTCGAGCAGGGGTTCAAAATAAGCCAGTGCCTTCTCTTCCAGGGCGTGCGCCTTTTTAAAAGCTTCCCATGCATAAGCAGATTTCATGGACCATTGATTGATGGTATTTTTTGCCCTGGGATCCGATACACTTTCAGCGGCACCATGGGTATGTTCATCATAAAACAGCAGGTTGTCATAAATATTTCGGATATCTTTTAGCGTACCTTCCGGCAGAGCGTCATTCATCATCCTCAACATCGCCAACACACCGGTGATGGCTGTCATTTGCGACTGAGTTTTTCTTACGATTTGGGTTTCATGGGCAGCTGACGCCACGCCATCGGTCCACCAATCAGGCCAGGCAGCCTGATGGACCGGTAGATCATCTGCATGTTGTTCATCCAGCCAGACCATAAAATCTCTTGCCAGGGCACTCTTTAATTTGGGCCATTCATATTTTTCATTCCATGCATTAATGATATCACACACTTTCGCAGAAGGAGGAGAGTTGTCGGTGATGTATCCCGAGAACTGCAAGGATATCCGATTATAAGGATAGTTTTTAGTTTCAAGTTTTGAGAGGTATTGCGACAGGTTGGACCGAAAAACATCCTGCTGTCCTGTTGTCAGGCTCAAGGCATTACCATGCTGGTAGTGTTCGCTTCGGTATGCCATGAGGCGGTTGCCGGCAGGTGACTCCCACCAGAATGAAGTGGGTTTATCAAAGGGCTTACGGGCGCGATGAGCATGAATTCCCATGGTGAGATAACGAACATCGGTGTGCTGATAATAATCGACCATGCACCAGGCGATGCCATTGACATCATTTTGCATGGCTGTAGTCACATCGATGCCCTTGCTCTTGAGCATATGCAGTGTTTTGGTTTGCATGGCCATAGCCGGCTCGTCGGTGATCTCCGAAAAATTAAGGAACATACCGGTAGCTTCAATCCTGCCTTCCTTGATGCGCCGGATAAGACGTTCGACTTGTTCTTTTGGCCGACTTTCAAGGTATTCCCTTACCGACCAGGAGGTTTCGCAGGTCCATCTGAATTTAGCATCTTCAGGATAATGATCGGTTTGATCACAAAAATCGAGTGCCATGTCAATATACCTGAGGTGCTCCGGCAATATTTCCTGCTGTGGGCGGGTATAACCAATGTCGGTATGGGTATGTTGCACCAAATAGATGGTCCATTCCCTTATGGGTGCCAGAATTATCGGTTTTGGAATCGGGGGAGCATCGCCTTTCTGAATCGTTGCGATCAAATAGGTGGTGTCGTTCACCATCGGCAGGTCCATTTCAGCTTTGTTATATCCAGGCTGAAGATCAATAACAAGGGTTTGGTCTGCTATTGAAAGCTGAACCTGCTGGGGGGCTCCAATGTGGACGAAATCCGCACTGATTGAATGCCATAGCCTGCTTTCCTTTTTTACGACAACTTTATTTTGATAAATATTGATGCTTTCCAAAACCGGTGACTTAAAAGTCATATACCAGGCATTGTTTGCTCTGGTATCAGTGGCAACCCTGAATGTCTGCGCTACTCCTTTCTTAAGAGCTGAAACAGGTAGCTTCAAAATGGCAAATCCCATCTGATCCTCATATTTGTCGAGCATCGTGACCTTGAAGGTCAATTCAGCACCATCTTCACCTTTAAAAATAACAGGACCTGTTTCGCTGGTGGTGGAATTGTTGAAAGTAAACCAACGCTTGCCATTGACATCAAGAAAGAAGGTGGCCGGATCGGAGACCACATCCATACCAAACAACCAGATAAAGTGGATAAAAACCTGGTTGTAATTTTCAGGTACGACTTCACTTTCCCATTCAATGGGTGCATAATCTTCCCGTCCCCGGATGAGCAAAGAAGTATTCACTTCTGGGAGGGGAGAATGATAACCGAACCGGGTGCCACTTACATCTTTTTCATATCCCTGGAAATACTGGGAGTGAGTAGCCTGCCCAAAAGTGTAAGTCATTGATATAAAGAATGTAATTACAAGTAACCAAAAGTTATACTTCATAATAAGATCAAGTTTATTATTGGGAAGTTGGAACAACGCATTGAATTTGAATGCTAAACTAATGGAAAAAAATAAGATGGATACTACGAATTTCAGCTTTGAATTTTCTTCGTTAAATACAGGCTTGATTAAAACTTCAAGGTGTAGGTAGCGTATTTATTTTAAAAAACCCAGGGAAAAATCCGCCAGGTTGATAGTTGGTAAGTGCCATAACGGGTATAACGCTCCTTTAACAAACGTTCTTCAAATAAGAGTTTAACCACCAGATTGATCGTGAAAATGGCCAGCAATACAATGGATAAGAGGTTACCATCTGGTAAAATCATGGGGTATAATATTAAAATAAGGCTGAGATACATGGGGTGCCTCACCAATCGATAAGGACCGGTCGTGATCAGAACGGAATCATGAAGTGGAACCGGGGTAACATTGAGCCGGCTTTTTCGCATCTCTAAAATGGCCCACAGTCCAAGTATCATACCTGAGAATTGCACTCCCAAAAGCAGCGGAATCATGGCAAACCAGTCATTATAAAAGAGTAATAATCCCAGGGTAAGGAATTGGATGGTGGTTAAAATGCCTGATTTGACAGTTCTGTTCACGATTGAATGTTTTTTTCAGAACATTGCTAAGCGTTCTTTGTTCACCGGAAGACATAAAAAAGGGTTGCCGTTCCCGGCAACCCCAACTACTGGTGGTTATTATGTTCTGCTAATGCAAAACAATAATGCCTAGATCGGAGATAACTCCGTTTATGACGATCACATCCTCCAGGACCTGCATAGGATAATCTACAGGCCATATTTCAACCCTATAGAGGCCTTCCTGCAAGCCACTGATTAAAAATTTACCTTCGTCATTTGAAAAGGCACCCGATGTGTCCAGCGATATTGGATCAATAGCGTAGATTTGGGCGAAAACTTGCGGATCAAGTTGACCCCGAATGGACCCATCGGTGCCTTTTGCAATGACTTTCAGAACCGGTTTTAATTTATAGTTTCCGTTTCCAGTTTGGTGGATCGATGCAGCCGCATCAAAATCAATGAGAACTGCATAACTGATCCCCGGCATCAATTCGTAATGCAAGTTAAGTTTTAAACCGGAACTTTGTCCGCTCGGTATGCTCAAGGAAAGTGTATCACCTTCGACGACCACCGAATTCTGGTCGCCTAAAATAAATCGTATTTGTGAAATGATCCCTGAAGGCAGCTCGTCTTCAGCAATCACAGTATCTATACCATTCGTTAATTCAAGTAAATCATAAATACCATCATTGGTTTGGATGGATTTCCAGCCCTCTGCATTACTGTGTACCTGTATTTCCATAATATCAATCAATACAGCATCGTAGTTTGCAGGATAATCCGTCATTCGCACCTGGAAAACGGCTTTTCCGCCAAGGGGTTGATTATCATTTACATCTTTCTGACCGCAGGCTCCAAAAAGGATGGTTATGATGAGCAGGAATAGGGTATTCCGTAGACTATTTATAGCAATTAATTTCATTACATGAGCAACTTGCAAAAGCTATGCAAGTTCCTTCAGAAAAATCTATGGCTACCAGTCTTTGTTTTATTTTCTTCTGAAATCCTCATCAGATAACGATTTTGAATCTCATGGATTTTGAAAAAATAAATTGACCACGGAACAAACTCCCAATTTATTGTCAATATGAAAAGGTTTTTTGCAAAAAGAAATTAAATATGTAATAATGTGATCCAATATCTAAAATGTATATAAAAAATACAATAAGGGATGTTGATTCAAAAGTTTATTTTAAAACTCAATAGGCGCTATTAAGGATTGACTCGTATAATTAGAAGGTATAAACTCAGCGTATGAAAATATCACTGGGCATTATTCAATAGGATGGTTATTGAGCTCCAGAACTTTCAGCATTCGGATGAATTCATCATGCAGTTTTGCTTCTATTTTTAGTAATTCTCCGGTTACGGGATGTACAAACTCCAGTGAAATTGCATGAAGCATCATGGTGCTCATGCCCCATTTTTCTTTGAAAAGTTTGTTCTGTTTATTGCATCCATATGGTCGATCTCCTATGATAGGATGAAAAATATGAGCCAAATGTTTTCGGATCTGATGTGTACGTCCAGTCAGGGGCTTTATCCTGATAAGTGAATACCGTGAAGTATTATGCTTTCCATATGGAAGGGGGATTTCCGAACGCGCGATTGTGATAAATGATGTTCTTGCGTCCTGTATGGTGCCATCTTCGCGAACAAGCGGATAATCAATGGTTCCTGTTTCTTCGGTGAATCCCCTCACAATGGCCAGGTATACTTTTGCCACCAGGTTTTTGGAAAATTGTGCCTGGGTCAATCGGTTTGTCTTCGGATCAAGGGCAAACAACAGTACCCCACTGGTCTTTCGGTCAAGCCGGTGGCAGGGATAAACCCTTTGGTGGATTTGATCCCTCAGCACCTGCAAAGCACATGGAGATGCATCTCCTGCCATCGGCGTTTTATGCACCAATAATCCAGGTGGCTTATTAATGGCGACAAGATAAGGATCGTGATAAATGACATCCAATTGGATCTTTTCCATGTGGTCAAAGTTCTATATTTTTTCGGATGATCACCGCATAAAAAACCCGGATTGCAAAAATCCGGGTTAGTTGTCATTAAATATAAGTCCTATTCAGGAACCCAGGACTTATAAAAGATCTCATTTCCCTTGGCCGGAACCTGTCCGCCACCTCCGAGATTGGGTTTCCAGAGATTCGTTTCATCGGTATTTTGAGTGAGGCCGTTCAAATCAAAGTCCCCTCCATCATATCCCGATGCACCCAGATCATTTTTCCAGACAGCTGTTTCATCGGTATTTTGAACCAATCCATTGGCATTGCCATCTGCAGCGATCATGCCCCAAACACCAGGTTCAAGTTCTTTCACAGCGTTAACACCCCCATACGATTGCCCAGATGCGGATGTAAAATCCCATGAGTATGTTCCGCCGGATAATGTTAATCCTGTATTTGATATGATGCCAAGGTGATTCCTGTGGAAAATCACTGCATATAAATTTTGAGTAAAACTGGCATTAAAAGTGAGCGGACTGAAACCATCCAATCCAACAACAGCGCCATTGTTGAGTACAAAAGCTGCTTGTGTTCCAATGGCAGCAGCCGATGTGGCACTGGCAGGTGATGAGGCATCGCGCAGTTCAACCACCACCCAGTCAACCACATTGACCGGGATGGATGCCACTGACTCAGTTCCGGGATATTGCCAAACGGGATTGGTATTATCATAGTAAGGAATCGGCGGATTATAGGGCTGAGTTGTTGGGATGTATCCAAAAGTATTTAATGAGGTTCCCATCGTATTGGTGGAAGTATTGTAAGGCCCTTCAAGCATTACTGCAAGGTCCAATACAAGGTCTGTTGGCATCACATAAATGGTATAATCTTCTACCTGCCCGTAACTAAAGGTTTCACATGAAGTAGGGGTACTGCCAAATTTAATAAAGACCCGCATCCGTTTATTGCCTGGATCAATTCCTGAAGGTATGCTAATATTGGTATTTAACGTTCCCGGGCCAAATGTTGAACCAAGATCATAACTTTCACCAGGATCATCAAAATCACAGTCGTCATTCCAATCAATAAATATCCAATAATATTCGGTCCATGTGCCCGTAGATCCGCAGGATACCGAGGCATTGTAAGTATTTCCCTGCTCAACATCAGTTGAAATATAGGTGAAATCTTCATATCCGGCAATTGTATTGACTGAATTATTGATCGTATTAAAAGTTACATTGCTGATCCATTCTTCTGTGGCATTGTTTGAAGTTGCCGTACAGTATGTACAATTGGTAGCCCCGATATAGTTGATCTTTACTTCAGAATCACTTCCATAAGTATTGGTTGCGACCAATGTAACATTATAATTTCCAACTGCATTGAATTGCACCTGTGGGTTTTGTGAGTTTGGACCGGTTCCTCCCACATAGGTTATCGTAGCCGGATTAAATGACCAGACCCAAGATGTAGGTGCGTTGGTTGACAAGTCTGTAAAAGTTACCGTATTCCCAATAAAAGGATTAACAATATCTGCCACAAAATCAGCTACTGGTGGCGCCGGTTCAACAACTTCGATGAACGCCTCCCTAATATGTACCGGCGTGCCGTTGGGCCCTTTACCGGTTACGGTCAGGGTGTAAAAGCCAGAGGGAACACTGTTATCCGTAACTTCTATTGGGATGGAACCGGGATAACTACTGAGTGTATTGCCCGCGGGGAAATTGATAGAAAAGGAACCGGAAGGTGGCGTTTCCATTGAAGCTGTAAATATAACGTCATCCGTGTAGAGCTTAACATCAGGTACTTCGGCATAAACCGTATTAACGCCCTCCACTGATTTTCCGGCAGAGGTCAGTCTCATAGCATAATCGGGGAAATAGGCTGTAAAGCTGGCGAATGATCCCCATCTGAAATCGGCCCAGGCAGACATAGAAGTTACGGGATTCGATACAATGCCTGTATAATCACCCTGGTAGCGTGGTGTTCCACCGCCACCACAGGTCGAACAGTCGATCACCATTTTTTCATTTGAGATGGCCTTATTGGTAACAAAACTTACCCCTCCATTATCCGAATAACTGGCATACATCATGGCACTATCGCTGGTTGGGGTATCACGGGTATCCATCCAATGCACATACAATCTTCCCGTGTTTACATCACACCAGATAGCCGGCGCCCATTGATGGTTGTTTTGGGTGTTCACATCATCATTGACCTTAACCGCTGATGACCATGAACTTCCCGAATTGGTTGAATAGCGGCACCAGATATCGGGTTTGTTGCCATCTCCTGCTGGCCAGTTGGAAGCATAGACTACATAAAGCCTTCCACGATACGGTCCATTGCTATTATCAGCTGCAATAAAAGGGTAGGGGCGGGTCCGCATGTTTTCAACTGAATTCCTTCCATTTACATAAGTACCAACATACCCTGCAAAGTTTTGATCTGATTTATAAGAAAAACTGGTTCCACCATTTGTAGACTGATAAAATGTATAGGTCGATGCATAGGATAGTCCGCTATTTGTAACCACATATACTGATCCTCCATCAGTTGTTCCGTTTGGTCCTACACATACCATCATGCCAGGGAGGGACTGAGTGGCAAATGTAGCGGTGTTGTTAAAAGTTGCACCAAGATTAGTACTTCTTGCAAAATTTCCTCCTGATGAACTGGTCATTACAGTATAAATGTTATTTGAATAAGGGCCTGAAGTTTGGTCCGCAGCCATCCAGTTTTTATCTACGCCACTAATGGCCGTGGCAACTGAGCTCCAGCTTGATCCGTTGTTAACTGAACTGGCAACAATACAACCAAGGATACTAGGAGAGCCATACATATTCTCATAATAAAGGTTGCCATCACTGTCGAAAGCTGTGAGTACATCTCCTCGAATGGTCGTTCCCCAGGCAACAGGAGTGGCATTATCCCAATCGTGACCATTTTGGGTTCGGTGTGTGTAGTCCGTATTAAAAGCACTGAAATATTCACCCGGAGCTGTAGGATTTTCGGAAATATGGCCCTCAGCAAAATCAACACCCAGGTAAAAATTATCATAATCATTCACCGTAATTACCTGGGAGGGAGCTTTGCTTCCTTTTTGAATCTGGTCAATGTACCATTGGGGTATCTGATCCAGGTTCGGGTTATCTTCATATTGCTTTTTTTGTGATTGTCCGGTTATTGGCAATAGGATAGCCAAGATGAAGATTCCAAATAAGAATGCTGTTGAAAATGTTAGATTTTTTTTCATAAGGAAAGTTTTAATGAGTGCAAGGGATAGATTAATTTATTTTAATTGCAGCTAATTTCTGTAATTTTTTAATGCCTGAAAGCCAATCAGCCTTTCACTTACCAACAAACATATTTTAATAACTAAAAAAAATTATAACAGCATTGAACCCTTGATCCTATTATTTGTTTACAACAAATAACGTGGTGAACAAATATTAGAATGAGAGATTTGGCAAAAGATAATCCTTACATGAAAATGGTGGTGAATATACTCCGGACCGGGAATATCATTGACCACAAGGTAACAGAAGTACTGCGTAATTTTGATATTACCCATATCCAGTTTAATATACTTCGGATATTGGAAGCTCGTCACCCTGAAAAACTATCGGTTGGCGAAATCAATAATGGATTGCTTTTCCCGACATCAGACGTTACCCGATTGCTCGACAGACTCGAAAAACGATCATTGATCAACCGTATTGCGTGTCCAAAAAACCGCAGAAAGATGGATATATCGATTACAGAGAAAGGAATTCAAAAGATTAACGAAACATTGCCCGAAATCGAAAAAGTATTGATGGGTTATTATAGTGATCGAGTCAATGAAACTGAGCGGGATATAGTGATCGACGTGCTTAAAAGATTAAATGTTTAAATAAATTAAATAAATAATAATTATAATTTTAAAACTATGAAAACAAACAAATTGTTCTATGTAATGATGTTAGCTGGGGGTCTCTTTATAGCTTCCTGTTCTAACAATAGTGAGACCAACACTGATTCAGCCTCCGCTGACAGCAATGAAACACTAAAAATAAGCAACGTGGAAATTATTCCATCAGATAGCCGGGTATTTTGGAAAGGTGAAATGCTGGGTATTTATTCCCACTCAGGCACAGTTGACCTGACATCTTCTGACATTAAATTGGACAACGGAAAAATCACAGGTGGCAGTTTTACCGTTGACCTCAGTACGATGATTCCTACGGATGAAAACTATAACCCTGAAGAGGGAAGCACCCCTGAAAAATTGGTAGGGCATCTTTCTTCTCCGGATTTTTTCGATGTAGAAAACCATCCGACTGCGAAATTTGAAATCACCCGTGTTGATGGAAACACTGCCTACGGTATGTTAACGGTACGCGGAAAAACAAATGAAGAAAAGGTGGAAAATATCAATATCAGGGAAATGGACGGAAACGTTGTCATTTCAGGCGATCTTGCTTTCGATCGTAAAAAGTATGATGTTTCCTGGGATTCACCTGTGCAAGACAGGGTGCTTTCCAATAACATCGAAGTAAAAGTGGAATTGGTTGGAACCAAGGGATAACATGTGTTGACAGCATGATTAACAGTTAATCAATCCGATCAATCTGATCTATACAACCCCTTCGGAATCCGAAGGGGTTGTTCATTTTTCTTTGCATCCATTTTAATTAAATGTATCTTTATCGCCATGATAGCAGTATTTTTTTACTGATCCTTAATTAATGATATTTTACAAAAACAGACAATTGATGAATTACAATTACTTTAATTTGGTTTCAAAGGGAATCCTGTCAGCTTTCCTGATTCTATTCGCTTCAAATTTAGCTTATTCCCAGCAATTCAGACCGCAATCGGCCAAAGATATTCCACCGCCACATGAAGTCGCAGAGGGCGATTATCAATACATTCCTCGAAGTTCGATGCCTAAATCGCCGGCCTATAAGTTTTCAATACCGGGGTTTTTTATGGTGCAAGTGAATGTGGATGAAGAAGGTAATAATATTGTTGGTGATGCGGCCAATGAGCCTTCCATTGCCGTTGATCCCAATGATCCCAATAAAATGGCCATTGGCTGGCGTCAATTTGCAACAGTGAATAATAATTTCAGGCAGGCCGGTTACGGATATTCTGCCGATGGAGGACAAACCTGGACATTCCCGGAAGTCATTGACCCTGGCGTTTTTCGTTCAGATCCTGTTCTGGTGTCAGATTCTGAAGGAAATTTCTTTTACAACAGCCTGACCGTTGAGTTTGATGAATATTCCTGTGATGTATATAAATCAATCGATGGTGGTGCTACTTGGGATGCTGGTACTTATGCCTATGGCGGTGATAAACAATGGATGACCGTTGACAATTCAGAGAGCATCGGTTCGGGTAACCTCTATGCCTTCTGGACTTCTTCCTACAGCATTTGTGAACCCGATTTTTTTACCAGGTCTACTGACTCCGGTCTTTCATGGGAATATTGCATTTCAGTGAATGGAAATCCCTATTGGGGTACACTTACTACAGATTCTCAGGGGAACCTCTATGTTGCCGGAATGCAATGGAACGGTTTTGTGGTGGTCAAGTCTTCCAATGCAAAAGATCCTGAAGCTGATATTTGGTGGGATTTTGACATCCCTGTTGATTTGGATGGTTCACTGGTCGGATTTGGAGGATATGATTGTCCCAATCCCTCAGGATTGCTGGGTCAAACCATCATTGATGCCGATAGGAGTGGAGGCCAGTATGATGGGAACATCTATATTTTAGCTTCGGTAGAAAGGAACTCCAATGCTGATCCCTGTGATGTTATGTTCACGAGAAGTACCAACGGAGGACTTTCATGGAGCACTCCCATAAGGATCAATGATGATCCATCAAATCAAGCCTATCAGTGGTTCGGAACTATGTCGGTGGCCCCAAATGGCCGGATTGATGCGGTGTGGTTGGATACCCGCGAAGTTCTCGGTGATGTTTGGTCATCATTATATTATTGTTATTCTGAAGATGGCGGTTTAACCTGGGTGGAAAATATTAAATTGAGTGAATCATTCAACCCACATTTGGGATGGCCACAACAGGATAAAATGGGTGATTATTTCGACATGATTTCGGATGAAAATGGTGCTCATCTGGCCTGGGCGGGTACATTCAATGGTGAACAGGATGTATATTATGCTTATATCTCAATGGAAACCACTGGAATAGCCCAAAATCAATCAGCGACCTCCATGATACTGGAACAAAACTATCCCAATCCGTTCAAAGGCGAAACTCAAATTCAATATGTCCTTCATCAATCGGGACCTGTTTCGTTGCACATTACTGATCTGCAGGGAAGGGTAGTGGCCAATCTGGTAAATGAGGTTCAAGTTGCGGGCCAGTATCAGGTGCTATTCAACGCATCAGATCTGCCTGATGGAGTTTATTATTACACATTGGTCACCAACGCTGGTAGAAATACAAAAAAAATGATCGTTCTGAAATAAAAATCTACAGACCATGAAAGAAAAACCAAATCATTACGAAAAGGTTAAAAAATATCATCCTGAATACATGGAAGCTGTTGAACGACTTGGAAATACAACCAAATCAGGCCCTTTGAACGAAAAAGATGCACAGCTCATTCAACTGGCTGCCTCCATTTCTATACGATCGGAAGGAGCTACCCACAGCCATACAAAAAGAGCGCTTGAAGCCGGAGCTACGGTGGAGGAGATCAGGCAAACCGTATTATTGCTTACCAATACCATCGGTTTTCCCAGTGTAATGGCAGGCATGACGTGGGTGAATGACGTTTTGGGATAATTGTTGACACTTTGGAAAACATTTGATTTCATTGAGGAAACCGTCGGTTACCTTTCCTTGTTGACTTTTTTTCTATTATTTCGACGAATCAGATAGAAGCCCACAACGATCGCTATGGGAATGATAATAAATACTATAATATTTACTGCATTAAAATGAACCGGGTCATGCTCAGTGGAGGGATAATGAGTTGGATTTTGCCCGTGAACACCGACAAATAAAATATAGAAAATACCAGTTAATATTGCAGATCCTGCCTTTTTCATTGTCTTAAATTTACAGCACATATATACTATAGCAAATCTATCCATGATTTTGTTCAAAATAAATTTGATTGGCTGTCATTAAACAAGGTGATATTTGTCACATCTTTTAGGTGATCAGAGAAAATTTATTCAATAAAAATTAAAGGCCTTTTGGCTCATAAAGGCCATATTATTAAATAATTATAGTAGAGTTTGATCATATAATGATCAAACATTATTTTTAAGTTAGAAGATAAATCCCATGATATCATCATTATTTTTTCTTGATCCATATTAAAGAATTATGGATATTCGCTAGGGTAAAACATGTTCTTTTCTTTACCATTTATCCTATGATCAATGCAAACCAATCCAAAAATTGATAAAACGATTACCGCCGGTGAAAACATTATCTATATCGTCATCATCGTTTTGCTTTTTGCCAGTGCAGCGCTATTAATCTATGACGAGATCAGAACTTTCTTGCATGTCACCAGCGATACATTTGGAATAAAATTGATCATTGAGATCATCGCAAAAACCCTCCTCTTGTTAATGATCATTGAGATTCTGACTACTGTAAGGATTTCTATACGTGAGCATAGCCTCAGTGCTGAACCATTTTTAATAGTTGGGCTGATTGCTTCCATTCGAAGAATATTAATTATCAGTGTTGAAACTGCCTATGTTCCCGAGCATTTCAATCATTTCATGATAGAAATCGGCGTACTCACTGTTCTAATTTTCATCTTTATTATCTCCATCGTTTTATTGCGCAAACACAATGTCAAATAACCAAAATATCTAAATCAAACGTCATGGATCCAAACACCTTAATTCCTACTCCAGATGCCATCCCGGCGCCTCCTTGGGTATTTATTGTCTTGGAGCAATTGTTGTTTCTGCTTCACATTCTTGTTATCAATGCTGTTCTTGGGGGATTGCTAATTCTTTTAATCTCTCGGTTCAGAAAGCAAACAGTTCCCGATCAATCAGATTCAGGACAACCCGTTGCCAAAAAGCTCCCGATTTTAATAGCCCTGGGAATCAACTTCGGTATACCGCCTTTGCTTTTTTTACAAGTGGTTTACGGTCATTTATTCTATTCCAGTTCAGTGTTAATGGGTACTTACTGGATTTTGATTATTCCTGTTCTGATTTTGGCCTATTATGGAGCTTACATTCATTCCGTTAAGTTTATAACGGCACCATGGTTTTCTAAGTCAGCCCTGGTTGTCGCGGTCATATTCATACTTTATGTAGGATTCATGCTGGTAAACAATAATTCCCTCATGGAGCAACCCGAAAAGTGGAGTGCCTATTTTGAAAACAGGGGCGGTACCATTTTGAATTTGACTGATCCTGCTTTTATTCCCCGTTATCTGCATTTTATTGTTGCATCATTGGCTGTCGGCGGATTACTTTATGCGCTTATTTACAAATTTAGTAAGAACTCCACGGAGAAAGACCAAAGGATCAAACAGGGACTGTTGATCTTTGCGATTGCTACTTCGATACAGGTTGTGGTTGGATTCTGGTATTTACTTTCCATCCCATCTGATTTTATGCCCAATTTCATGGGACAGGATCTTTTTAGCACCATCATGCTGATGGTTGGTATCGCAGCGGGAATAGCTTCCCTGGTTTTTGGTTTTTTAGGAAAACTGAATGCAGCCATTGCACATTTGGTGATTACCGTTATCGCCATGATCATCAACCGTTTTAATCTCCGGATGATGTATTTGAGCGACAATTTTCAATTGAATCAATTAACACTTTCACCTCAATATGGATTACTCATTTTATTCATTTTCATTTTGTTGATAGGGGTGGGGTCGATCATTTACATGCTAAAAGTCAGTTCCACTAAAACAGAAAGGGAGGTATCATCATGAATTATCCGATTTGGGAACTTTACGGATTTAACAGTGGCACCATCGTTGCCATTATTGCTGTTACACATGCATTTATTGCACACCTTGCCGTGGGTGGTGGCTTATTCCTCTGGCTGACCGATTTAAAAAGTGTTCGGGAAAACAATCTTCAAATAAAAGCTTATGTTAAAAAGCATATTTGGTTTTTCCTCTTGCTGACGATGGTTTTTGGTGGAGTATCAGGTGTTGGGATTTGGTTTATTATTGCCCTTTCAAACCCTGCTGCAACATCTTCGCTGATCCATAGCTTTGTATTTGGGTGGGCTATTGAATGGGTATTTTTTATAGGAGAAATCGCAGCCCTGCTGATTTACCATTATCGTTTCGACACAATGAAACCGAAATACAGGTTGCAGGTTTCCTTTCTTTATTTCTTGTTTGCTTGGTTAAGCATGGTCATTATCAATGGCATACTGGCTTATATGCTTACACCAGGGAAATGGCTTGAAACGCAAAATTTTTGGGATGGATTTTTTAATCCAACCTATTTTTCTTCTCTCTTTTTCAGAACAGCTGCAGCAGTCATGATCGCCGGTTTGTTCGGATATATTACGGTTGTTTTTCGTGAGACAGGAGAGTTCAGAACAAAAATGCTCAGGTATTGCACGAAATGGTTATTGTATCCGACACCTTTCATTGCCGTTACAGCTTACTGGTATTATATTTCAGTTCCAGGAGTAATTCGAGAAACTGCTTTTCAACTGAATCCCCAATCAGAATTGGTTGTCGTTGTATTTTTTATCACCTCAGCACTGGTCTTTGTTGGAGGATTGTATTTCGCCTTAAAAACCAGTCCTGCTATACAAAGAATCCTGGTGTTTGTTTTTATTTTGTTCGGGTTGGGATGGTATGGAAGTTTTGAGTATCTGCGGGAGTACGCTCGAAAACCTTACATCATTTACGATTATATGTATTCAACATCCATCCTGAAAAAAGATGTAGCCATGCTGAATAAAGAGGGAGTGCTGCGCCATGCAAAATGGACACCATTAAAAAAGATCACTGCTGAAAACAGTTTACAAGCAGGCAGGGAGTTGTTTAATATTCAATGCCTGCCTTGTCATACCGTAGGCGGCGTTAAAAATGATATAAAGGAAAAAACCCAAAACCTGACCTATATGGGTATGATTTCCCAGATTTACGGGCAGGGAAAAATTCTGGATTACATGCCGGAATTTGTGGGAACGCAGCATGAAATGGAAGCACTGGCAGCATTTATAACAGCCGACATAAATAAAAAGAATCTCACTACCGAATTATCTCAATTTGAGCCGAAACCAGTTAAAAATGAAATCCCCGACTTTGATCAGAAAAATGATGAATATGTGCTTTTGGCCTGGAATGATCTTGGAATGCATTGCATTTCTGACTGTGAACCCTGGTTCATTTTATTACCTCCTGCTAATACACTGGAAGCCCAATTGATTAAAAGAGGTCCTTTACCTGAAATCATTCATGAAGGTGTTGAAATACGGTATCAGGTCCAAAAAGGATTTGAAAACCCATCGGACCATGTTCAATTGTGGGAGTTTGCAGAAAGTTATTTTGGCAAAAAACTGGAAAAAAATATTGGTTTGGCAGGAAAGGGATTGAGCGGTGTCTTTGATTACAACCAAGACCGGAATAGTTTTATAGCAGAATTTATCCCGGTTGTTCCTTATAATGATGATGGTTCTTTTAATCCGTATCCGCAATTTTATTTGGAGGCTGTTGATAAAGGTACCGGGAAAATATTGATGGCTACAAAAACAGTGGCGCCTGTTTCAACTGAAATGGGCTGTAGAAATTGCCATGGAGGCGGATGGAAAGTTAATGGTGTTTCGGGAGTGGCAGATGAAACCGCGATCAATATTCTTAAGGTACACGATAGGATCAATGGTACAAATCTATACGAAACTGCATTGGCAGGAAAACCTCAATTGTGCCAGGGATGTCATGCAGATCCTGCTCTAGGGGCACCCGGAAAACCAGAACATAACAACTTTTCTACGGCCATGCATGGCTGGCACGCCAATTATATGTACATTGAAGGTGGTAAAGCTTGTGTGATGTGTCATCCGGCTTCTCCAACGGGCAATACACGCTGCAACAGGGGAATACATCCACAATTGGGTCTGAATTGCACCCATTGCCATGGAACCCTTGCCGATCATGCTTCAGGCTTGCTAAATGCCCAACTCACAACAAACAGCAGCAAAAGACTAATCAAGTATTTGAAAACAGTTTATGCGGAATCACCCAGCAATATAAATCCAAGGTTACCCTGGTTGCAAGAACCAGATTGCCTGGGGTGTCACGAAGACTTTAATAAACCGGAGGAAGGTTTTACCAGTTTTAACAAATGGAATAAGGAATTTGAAGAACTCTTCAGGATCAGAACCGGTGATGGAGGAGTAAGATGTGAAGCGTGTCATAATTCAACTCACTCCATCTATCCGGCAAGAAATGATTTTGGATGGAATAAAGATAATACTCAACCCATGCAATATAGTGGTAAACCTTTGCCGATCGGTTCTGAGTTTTCTTGCGAAGTATGCCATAAACAAAAAATGGAGGGATCGATTCACCATCCCAATATGGAAAGGATGTTTAGAAATATTGATCTGCCAATAAAAGAAGGGTTGATGATCGGTCTTTAACATCAATAGTTTACTGATGTTTCCAAATCAAGCTCAGCCAACATCACACTAGCATTTGTCCTATAATTAATATTATGTTAAATTGATGATTTATTGTAAAGGGGGATCAGAATCAGACCTGTCCCCCTTTAGTTTCTTTAAGTGTTATTACATCCCATCCATTTCTGCCTCAATTTCGTTTTTCTTATCCATCATATCCAAACGGATATAAATTTCTTTGAGGGATGCCATGGTAGCCATATCATTAGGTTCCATTTCATGGGCTTTTTCAAGATATGGTAAACTTTTTTTCAAATAGTCATCAGCTAAGGATTTTAAAACCTCATATTCTTTTTGTTTGTCAATGGGTAGATTATTGGCGCTATCAATGACAACTGCCGCTTTATTCACATACAAAGCTCCCATGTTGTAAATCGGGTCAAAATAATCCGCTCTAATGGCTATAGAACGCTCATAAGCATTGACTGCTTTTAAGAAAGCGTCTTCCCTAACCTCTCCTGATTTGGATTTATCATCAGCAATTTCATTGTATTTGGCCCCGATTGCAAAAAAGATGGTGGCGTTGGTTGTATCCATCTCCGCCGCTTTCTCCAGATTATTAAGCGCTTCTTCTGTCATTTCTTCTGCCAGGAACATATTGGTTTGATTCAGCAATAGGTTGAGATCATCAGGGAAACGCTCCCTGCCCATTTCATAAACTTTCAATGCCTTTTCAACATCTTTGTCCTGATTGTAGTTGATTCCAGCCAATGAGGAATAAATACTGGATTTGGGATAATTCATTTCTACCAGTTGCTCAAGGGTTGAGCGCGCTTTGTCATAATCCTGCCCCAGTTCGGCTGAGACGCTGATATAGTATATGGTTGTGGTATCATTGGTGCCTGCCTCTTTATAGATGTCATAGGCTTTTTCGAATGATTTTACCGCACCCATGAAAGCATTCCTTGCAGCTGCAGAGTCCTGAACATCCAATGCCCCCATACCATCATTGAATCTGTTGGCTCCATCATTGAAATAAGCCTCCCCGACAATGGGCATGAAATTATTGATATCATTGGTGTACTGATCCTTATCATCAAGTTCTTTGGCCCTTACATAAGCCTCATAAGCTTTATTCAGGGCATCAGGATCCAGGTTCCGGTACTCGTCATTGGTACTCCTGTAAATATCAATATAAATGTTTCCTCGGTAGAACCATGTCTTGGCATCATTCATGGTTTTTTCGTGTGTAATGGCTTTATCGATATATTCTTTGGCTTTGTCCAGTTTCCCGTCCTTGTGATAGTTATAGGCACTCACAACGGCAGCTTTCTGAGTAAAACCAGCAACCATCAGCATAACAAATGTGATTAACAATGTTGTTCTCTTCATAACTATTTTTTTATTGTGTTGATATTTTTGTCTTTGCAATGCAAAGGTATTAATTTAACAACAATTTAACGATTTTTCAAATCAATAACCAGGCCAATTTGGAACGGTTCTCAGTCTATCAAGTGGTTTTTACTTCAATAATAAGTTGAGTTAATTTAGTATAAATACCTGTTATTCTTCATTTTCAGGAATAGAATCCAGTGTTTCTGATGGGCCCTCTTCCCCACCTTCAGTTGTTTCGGTCAAAGCATCAGCCTGTTCCTCTGCATCCTCATCAATTTCAACCCTAGCCACAGCGGCGATATGATCATCATCACGAAGATTTATCAATCTAACACCCTGTGTTGCTCTTCCCATCACTCTTAAGTTTTCTACTGCCAGGCGGATCAGGATCCCATTGCGGGTTATAATCATCAGATCATAGTTGTCGGTCACTGCTTTAATGGCGATTAATTTACCCGTTTTGTCCGTAATGTTAATGGTTTTCACACCTTTACCACCCCGGTTTGTGATCCGGTAATCATCCAGGTTGGAACGTTTGCCATAACCATTTTCAGAAACGACCAGTACATCCTGTTCTCCATTTTCCATGCAGATCATCCCGATCACTTCATCCCTGGACCCGCCAAGGGTTATTCCTCGAACACCAGAAGCATTCCGACCCATAGGCCTTACCGTATTTTCAGGAAAACGTATCGCCCTGCCCGACTTCAAAGCCATCATGATTTCATTTTGACCATTGGTAAGTTTGGCCTCAAGCAGGTTGTCGCCCTCTTTGATATTCACTGCAATGATCCCATTTTGGCGGGGTCGCGAATAGGCTTCCAGAGACGTTTTTTTGATGGTTCCCTTTTTGGTGGCCAAAACAATGAAATTATTCTCACAATATTCCTTATCGGTCAAATCCTTTACATTGATAAACGCCCTTACATTATCATCCTGTGCAATATTGATCAGATTTTGTATGGCTCTGCCTTTGGATGTTTTTGTTCCTTCAGGAATTTCATAGACCCTTAGCCAGTAACATTTTCCAAGCTCCGTAAAAAGCAAGATATAATTATGATTGGTAGCAATAAAAAGATGTTCCAGAAAGTCTTCATCACGTGTTTTGCTACCACGTGATCCAATTCCACCCCTGTTTTGTCTTCTGTATTCGGTGAGGGGTGTGCGTTTGATATAACCAAGATGTGAAATGGTAATGACGACCTCTTCATCAGCAATGGTATCGGTAATATTAAAATCTTTCCCTGTGTATTCGATCTCAGTTCTTGTATCATCACCATATTTCTCCTTGATTTCAAGCATTTCATCTTTTATGATCTGCATTCTGAGTGCTTCATCTGCCAGTATCTCTTTCAATTTTTCAATCAGCTTCAATAATTCAGTATACTCTTCTTTAAGTTTTTCCTGCTCCAATCCGGTGAGTTTTTGAAGACGCATGTCAAGGATGGCCCGAGCCTGGATTTCACTGAGATCAAATTGCTCCATGAGTCCATTGCGGGCATCTTCAGGAGTTCGTGATGCCCTGATCAAGGCGATGACATCGTCAAGATGATCCAGGGCAATAATCAATCCTTCTAAAATATGGGCTTTTTTCTCGGCCTCATCCAGTTCATACTGGGTTTTACGAATGAGAACCTTGTGTCTGTGCTCTACATAATAGTGGATCAGGTCTTTCAGGTTAAGCAACATCGGCCGGCCATTGACCAAAGCAATATTGTTGACACTGAAGGAAGACTGGAGCTGGGTATACTGATAAAGTTTATTCAAAGTGACATTGGGTATGGCTTCCCGTTTCAGCTCATAGACAATCCTTAAACCATCTTTATCGGATTCATCCCGTATATCAGAAATTCCATCAATTTTTTTCTCGTTGACCAGGTCAGCAGCTTTTTTAATCATTTCGGCTTTGTTCACCTGATAGGGAATAGAGGTAACGATGATCCTTGCCTTTCCATGATCATCTTCTTCAATAATGGCCTCTCCCCTAACGACAATTCGTCCGCGACCGGTCTCGTAAGCACTTTTTACACCATCATAACCATAGATGAGCCCGCCGGTAGGAAAATCAGGTCCTTTGATAAATTTCATCAATTCAGGGATGGTAATGTCGCGGTTATCAATATAGGCTACAACACCCTCAAGGACTTCCGTGAGGTTGTGCGGTGGCATGTTGGTCGCCATACCTACAGCTATTCCGGAAGCTCCATTGACCAGAAGGTTAGGGATTTTAGCAGGTAACACCGTTGGTTCTTCCAGGGTGTCGTCAAAATTAAGTTGAAAATCTACGGTATTTTTATTGATATCAGCCAGCATTTCTTCCGCAATTTTCCTTAGTCTTGCCTCCGTGTACCGCATTGCTGCAGGGCTATCACCATCCATAGACCCAAAGTTTCCCTGACCATCAACCAGGGGATACCGCAATGACCAATGTTGGGCCATACGCACCATTGCATCATAAACACTGGTATCACCATGGGGGTGATACTTACCTAAAACCTCTCCGACAATTCTCGCGGATTTCTTATAGGACCTGTTTGAAAGTACACCCAGATCAAGCATTCCGTAAAGCACACGTCGATGAACAGGTTTCAATCCATCACGAACATCAGGCAATGCACGCGACACGATGACTGACATCGAATAATCGATGTAAGCAGCCTTCATCTGGTTCTCAATATTTACCTTGATGATCCGTTCTCCGTTTTGTTCATTTTCCATTTTATACTAGCTTCAATAACAGTTAATTACAAGTTTTCAGAAAAGGATACGAATGTAGCAATTTTTCAGCTAAAAAACCTTGTTTTTAGCTTACTTTTATTACTAACACAGCCGTGTTAATAAAAAAAGCCCCTCCGGCTATTTTTCCGTACATTTGTAAATAAATTTGAATCCTGCGTCAACTTGTCATGGTTGATTTTGTTATACACTTAGGTAGGGTTTTTGATAACAGCCTATCTAGCGAAAATATCGCGAAACTAAAAAGTTATATAGACCGTTAATAAACGACTAAAGTCGAAATATCTGTTCGGCCTGATCGTTAAAGAATAGAATTTGAACGAAACACATGGAAGCTAAATTTTCTCAAAGAGTTAAAGACGTATTATCATATAGCCGTGAAGAAGCCATCAGGCTTGGAAATGATTATATTGGACTGGAACATTTACTTTTAGGCATTATCAGAGAAGGTGAAGGTATGGCTATCCAAATTCTCACCTATTTTGGTATTGATTTATCAAAGATCAGAAAAGAGATAGAAGTGGCCATTGCCAATAATTCAGAAGGTAAGTCCAGGAAAACAGAAAATATCCCCCTCATTAAACAGGCTGAGAGGGCTCTCAAGATCACCTATCTTGAGGCCAAGCTATTCAATAGCGAACTCATTGGAACAGAGCATTTATTATTGGCCATCTTGAAAGACAATGATAACATTGTAACCCGCTCTTTCAGTACATATGGCGTTGATTATGATGCAGTAAAAGATGAATTGAAGGCCATTATGTCCAATGCTGAAGATTCAGGAATTGAACCCCGGGATGAACTCCCAGGTGGCACAGCGCATGATGATCCTGATGAAGGTGGAAAGGAATTTGGGGGCAGTATTAAAAAAATATCGGATTCCAAATCAAAAACACCTGTCCTGGATAATTTTGGTCGGGATATTACAAAATATGCTGAGGAGGGTCGTCTTGATCCCATCGTTGGAAGAAAACGCGAACTGGAACGGATTGCGCAGATTTTAAGCCGTCGGAAGAAAAATAATCCCATCCTGATCGGAGAACCCGGTGTTGGAAAATCAGCTATTGCAGAAGGACTTGCCCTACGAATAGTTGAAAGAAAGGTTTCCAGGGCATTGTTCAACAAAAGGATTGTTACACTTGATCTGGCTTCACTGGTAGCGGGAACAAAGTATCGTGGTCAGTTTGAAGAAAGGATGAAAGCCGTTCTCAATGAACTGGAAAAAAACCCTGACATTATACTTTTTATTGATGAAATTCACACCATCGTTGGTGCCGGAAATGCATCCGGATCACTGGATGCAAGCAATATGTTCAAACCAGCGCTTGCAAGGGGCGAAATACAATGCATTGGTGCCACTACCCTGGATGAATACCGACAATATATTGAAAAAGACGGAGCACTCGAGCGTCGGTTCCAGAAAGTTCTGGTTGATCCGACTTCACCGGATGAAACCGTGGAAATTCTGAATAACATTAAGGAAAAATATGAAGATCATCATTTGGTAAATTATTCGGATGATGCCATAAAGGCTTGTGTGAATCTTACCATGCGTTATATTAGCGACCGGTATCTCCCCGACAAGGCCATTGATGCCCTGGATGAGGCCGGATCACGGGTTCATATTACCAACATTCATGTTCCGGTTGAGATCATTGATATTGAAAACAGGATTGAAGAAACCAAAGCAAAAAAGACACAGGCCATCAATAATCAAAAATTTGAAGAGGCAGCCAAATTCCGTGACATAGAAAGAAAACTACAGGAAGATCTGGACCAGGAAAAACGGAAATGGGAAGAGGAATCAAAGATCCACCGTGAAGAGGTCTCGGAAGAGAATGTTGCTGAGGTGATTGCCATGATGACAGGCGTCCCGGTTCAGCGGATTGCTCAAAATGAAAGTGAGCGTTTGGTAAGTATGGAAACAGATCTGGGAGGTTCTGTGATCGGACAGGATGAAGCCATTAAAAAAGTAGTCAAGTCCATCCGCCGTAACCGGGCCGGATTGAAAGATCCCAATAAACCGATTGGTACCTTTATTTTCCTGGGACCAACCGGTGTTGGCAAAACCCACTTGGCCAAGGTTCTAGCCCGCTATCTTTTCGATACAGAAGATGCACTTGTGCGGGTTGATATGAGTGAATATATGGAAAAATTTGCCGTTTCACGGTTGGTTGGAGCACCTCCGGGATATGTTGGATATGAAGAAGGGGGTCAGTTAACTGAAAAAGTGCGACGCAAGCCCTACTCTATCGTTTTACTTGATGAAATTGAAAAAGCCCATCCGGATGTGTTCCATTTGCTACTCCAGGTCTTAGATGATGGTGTTCTGACTGATAGTTTTGGACGAAAAGTTGATTTTAAGAATACCATTCTGATCATGACCAGTAATATTGGCTCACGCCAGTTAAAAGATTTTGGTCAGGGCGTTGGATTCAATACAGCTGCCAAAAAATCAGCGCGTTCATCTTATGCAAAAGGTGTCATCGAAAATGCATTAAAGAAAGCCTTCACACCTGAATTCCTCAATCGGATTGATGATGTGGTCATATTTGAATCACTTGAAAGAGAGGATATCCATAAGATCATTGATATTGAACTCAATTATTTATTTAAGCGAATTAAAGATTTGGGATATACCATTGATGTTACCAAAAAAGCCAAAGATTTTATTGTTGATAAAGGCTGGGATGAACAGTATGGTGCCCGTCCACTCAAACGCGCCATTCAAAAATATGTGGAAGATCCACTTGCTGAAGAGATCATCAAACACAATCTTGGCAGCGGCGATAAGATCATCGTTGACTTCAAAGGGAAAGGCGATGCGGAAGAATTGATCATCAATATTCAAAAGGCTAAAAAAGAGATAGCAAAATCCTGACGACACAAGGCTGCTATTAAGCAGCCTTTTTTATTAAAAGGTTACAGCCGATTCTTTTAAATCTTTTTTCTGTAGGTCGCTTCCGAAATGAACGCCCAGATTTCCCATCATCTTTTGTATCCATTCTATGTCCGGATTGTAGATATTTAATTCAACCGAAAAACCTGTGTCCCTGAATACAATTCTATTCCCATCATTATCTTTTAAAGTAAAGGCATTATTTTCATCGGTCGGTATGTGAACAGCATATCTCCTATTCAATTTTTGGATAAGGGATGCAGCATCAATGGCCTCTTTCTCCCTTCTGAACCTGAATTGGCCCATTACCAGCATGTTATCAATGAAAAAATAAACCAGCATGGCTTCATAATCATAAACCAGGGCACGGTATCCTGCAACAATAAAATGAGGAAGTTTGGAGTGTGGATCCGATATAGTGAGATAATCAGGATCACCATTTTTTCTGAAGAAATTATCATATTGCTTTCCCACCTTATAGTTGGCAAATCCAATTTCATCTTTTGTTTCGAACTCCACCTTGGGTTGGGTTTTGAAAACGGACAGAATATAATCCCAGGGTTCATCTTTTATAGCATCGGGGTACGGCCTGTTAATCAGGTATCGGTTATACAAGCGAAGGTACTTATAATGGTACCGTCCATAAATTAGTCTGGTTAGCAGAAATTTTATTTGAATCCTAAAAATAAAAATCAGGATCATGAAGATGACTGCTGCAATCAATAAAATTTCAAATAAAGAAAGGGTTTCGATCAATGACATGAACTATATGGTTTATCACGATTTTTTTAGATTCTGCACAAAATTAGGAATTTTATATATCTACCATTAGATATATTTATATTTTTGGCCGAAATTTAAAATTACTAAATCCCTGTACTATGGATACTGAGAATTTGATCAAAGGCGGTGAGTTTTTAATCAAAGAAACCGATGCCAATGATGTATTTATTCCCGAAGAGTTTGATGAAGAACAATTAATGATTGCACAGACCTGTGACGATTTTCTAGAAACTGAAATTTTTCCTATCCTTGATCGCATAGATGCACAGGAGCCCGGATTGATGCGCAGTCTTATCCAAAAAGCTGGTGAACTGGGGTTGTTGGGCATCTCTGTGCCCGAGCAATATGAAGGATTTGAACAATCTTTTGTCACTTCAATGCTGGCCAGTGCGGCCATGGGTGCTGGTTATTCATTTTCAGTGGCCTATTCCGCTCATACAGGAATAGGTACCCTGCCCATCGTGTATTATGGAAATGAAGATCAGAAACAACGCTATCTTGCAAAACTGGCAACCGGTGAATGGGCTGCCGCATATTGCCTGACCGAACCCAATGCCGGATCTGATGCCAATTCAGGTAAATCAAAGGCTGTTCTTTCTGAAGATGGAAAACATTATATTCTGAATGGACAAAAGATGTGGATTACCAATGGGGGATTTGCTGATGTTTTTACGGTATTTGCTAAAATTGATAACGACCGTGTGCACAGTGCATTCATTGTTGAAAGCAAATATGATGGTGTGATAATCAATCCCGAAGAGAAAAAAATGGGGATCAAAGGATCATCAACTGTTCAACTTTTCTTCAATGACGTAAAAGTACCGGTTGAAAACCTGCTTGGAAAAAGAGGCGAAGGATTCCGTATTGCCCTCAATATCCTTCATATGGGACGGATTAAGCTGGGTGGAACGATTTTGGGAGCAGCGAAAAGAGCCATTACCCAGTCTGTGAATTATGCGAATGAACGTAAACAATTTGGTGTTTTCATCTCATCTTTTGGTGCAATTAAAAGTAAAATAGCTGAACAGATTATCAAAACATGGGTAACTGAATCAGCGGTATACAGGGTAAGCAAAAACATTGATGACCTGATCGCTCAGAATATTGAACAGGGAATGGAGAAACCCAAAGCTACCATTGAAGGAATTGCAGCCTATGCCATTGAGGCTGCGGCCCTCAAGGTGTTTGGTTCTGAATCACTTGATTATGTCGTGGATGAATATGTTCAGGTATTGGGAGGTATGGGATTTTCAGCAGAAACAAATGCCGACAGAGCCTATCGCGATTCTCGAATCAACAGGATATTTGAAGGTACCAACGAGATCAACCGTTTGCTGGTAACTGATATAACCATTAAAAAAGCATTAAAAACCGGTTTTGATGTGGTACGATACGCCAATAGCATCGTTCGTGAATTGAATGAAGAAGAACCCCAGGTTGACCCCAATGATTATTTTGCAGTTAAACGACACGATATTGGAAATTTCAAAAAGGTAGCGTTATTATTAATGGGAGTATTATCTGATAAATATCAGCGTAAATTTCTGGAGGAGCAGGAAATACTCATGAATATTTCCGATGTGATCATGATGGTATACGGTACCGAATCAGCTATGCTCCGTGCAGAAAAGCTTCAGTCCATGAAAGGAGAAAAGGCCACTGGAATCTATAAAGATATTCTGAATGTGTATGTTTATGATTCATCCGCTTTGATCAATAAAGCTGCAAAAGATGCAGTGAATGCCTTCGTTGAAGGTGATGAATTGCAGATCATGCACGATCGGATTGATTATTTTACAAGATTGGCTCCTTATAATACCAAAGACGCCCGCCGCAGAATTGCTGAAAAAGCCATCGAAGAGAATACGTATTACTTATAATCAATACTCAAAAAAAAGCCCGCTTTATAATATAAAGCGGGCTTTTTTTATAGTCGCTGGTTTTATTGTTCCTTGAGAATTGCCTTTGAAATAACCAAACGCTGAACCTGATTGGTGCCCTCATAAATTTGGCACAATTTGGCATCACGCATCATTTTTTCAACCATAAACTCCCAGGTATATCCATCGCCTCCCATGGCCTGAACAGCATCCGTAGTAACTTCCATTCCGATATCAGAAGCATACAACTTCGACATGGCTGATAATTTATTCAGTTTGGACTTGTCGTGGTCATAAGCCCAGGCCGCATACCAGGTAATTAAACGGGCGGTTTCAATTTTGGTGGCCATATCAGCAAGCATAAATCCAATGGCCTGATTGGCAGCAATTGGTTTACCAAACTGTTTCCTGTTTTTGGACCATTCTTTGGCTGTTTCAAATGCTGCCCGTGCATTACCTACACTCAACGCAGCTACGCCTGTCCGGGTTCTGTCGAAAGTCTTCATCGCGATGATAAAACCATAGCCTTCGTCTCCGATCATATTTTCTGCAGGTACTTCCACATCAGTAAAAATAATTTCATTTTGAACCGATGCCTTCTGCCCCATTTTATTCAATCTGGGTTTAAATTCTATACCTGGCGTATCAGATGGAACCAGGAATGCAGTCAGGCTTCTTGACCCTTTTTCAGGATCTGTAAGCGCAAACACAGTTAAAAAAGAAGAAACTTCGGCATTGGTAATAAATCGTTTATGCCCATTGATGATATATTTATCCCCTTTTTTTATGGCACTGGTTTTTATTCCCTGAACATCGGATCCGGCATTGGGTTCGGTTAAACAATAAGCTGCAACGCCTTTTTCTTCATTGATTCTTCCAAACCATTTCTTTTGCAGGGTTTCGTTGGCTGCAATATAAAGGGGTGTTAGAGCAAGGGTGTTTGCATCGATACAAATTCCAATTCCAACACATCCTGCTCCAAGTTCTTCTGAAGCCAGCGCCCCATCAAGTAAACTGTGACTATGTCCACCAAATTCAGTTGACATGGGACCATTCATAATTCCTTCATCATAAGCAGCCTTGACAACCGACCATGGAAATTCGGCCAGTTGATCATACTTAAGCCGATTTGGGACAATCCAACGATCGGAGAAATCCCGGTATTTTGCCTTGATTTCCTCTTGTTCTTTGGTTAAACTAAACTCTATCATTTTATTTTATTATTTAATATTCATTCAACACTTTTTTATTCGAGCTCTTCGTCGCAATCATCACAATCAAGTGATTTGTTATACATTCTCATCGCACGCAAACTCATACCCATACTGGAGAATCCACCATCATGAAAAATATTTTGCATGGTGACTTTTTTAGAGAGATCGCTGAACAGAACAATGGTAAAATTGGCACATTCTTCCGCTGTAGCATTTCCAAGAGGTGACATCCTTTCGGTGAAGTCCATCAATCCATGAATACCTTTTACCCCGCTACCAGCCGTTGTCATGGTAGGCGATTGCGAAATGGTGTTCACCCTGATTTTCTTTTCCCGGCCATAGATATAGCCAAAGCTTCGGGCAATGGACTCCAGGAGGGCTTTGGCATCAGCCATGTCATTATAACCATACAGAACCCGCTGAGCCGCTATATAACTTAAAGCGACAACACTCCCCCACTCACTGATGGCATCATGTTTATAACAGGTTTGCAACAACTTATGGAATGAAACGGATGATATATCCAGTGTTTTTTGAAAAAAATCATAACGCAGATCATTGTAAACCCGTTTTTTCCTGACATTGAGCGACATACCAATAGAATGGAGGATGAAATCAACTTTACCACCCAGAATATCCATCGACTTTGTGATGAGCATATCCAGATCGTCTACACTGGTGGCATCAGCAGGGATAACGGTTGAATTCGTTTTTTCAGCTAACTCGTCTAATTGCCCAAAACGAAGGGCTGTAGGGGTATTTGTGAGGGTAAAGATGGCTCCTTCTTCATGTGCTTTTTCTGCAACTTTCCAGGCGATGGATTTTTCATCCAGTGCGCCAAAAATAATGCCTCTCTTCCCCTTGAGCAGATTATAAGCCATAATTCAAGTTTGTTTAGATTGGTATAGATTTGAATTATTTATTTCTGAGAAATTAATCGCAAAAATAAACTAATTTTTTAACAGATGCCGGGCCGATTCAACCGATGCAGATGTAATTTCGTGTCCGCTTAAAAGTTTTGCTATTTCGATAATCCGCTCATCTGGTGTCAGGCGTTTTAGATTGGTTCTTGTTTTGCTCTTATGGCTTTCTTTGTAAACCATCAAATGATCATTACCCAATCCTGCAATCTGAGGAAGATGCGTTATAGCAAACACCTGCATAGTTTTGGAAAGAGATGCCAGGATGTAACCTGTTTTTTCAGCAACTGCACCGGAGACCCCTGCATCAATCTCATCAAATATGATGGTAGGAAGCAAACTTTTCTGTGAAATAAGTGATTTTATTGCCAGCATCAGCCTTGACTTTTCTCCGCCCGAAGCAACCCTGGAAAGATCTTGTAAATGTTGACCTTTATTGGCATTGAACTGAAATAAGATTCTGTCCAATCCTTTTTTCCCGGGTTCTTTTTGAAGCTCGTTTTTAATCATAAATTGAGCATCCGGCATACCCAGCGAATGCAAAGTTCTTTCAACGGATTTCTGCATTGGGTTAAAAACAGCTGTCCTTTTTTGTGTAAGTTCATTTGCCTGCTGGTGAAGTTGTTTTTGGGTTTGCTCAAGTTTTTTTGCTAAATCCAATAGCTCCTGATCCAACGTCTGAATATTATTGAGTTTTTCTTCTAAATCCTTAACAAGGTTTATCAAAGCTTCTGTAGAATTTACGCGATGTTTGCTTTGAAGCTGATAAAGAATGTTCAACCGGTCCTGAATTTCTTCGGCCCGGCCGGGATGGTAGGAAACCGATTCCTCAAGTTTTTCGATTTCCCTGGCCATATCCGTGAGCTCGATGTGGGCACTTTTGATCCTTTGAGCCAGATCGGTCAGGGATTGTCCATAGGATGATATCCGGTCGATATTGGATTTGATTTCTGAAAGTCGGTTGATAATTCCGAGGTCATCATTGTTTAGTGACTGCCCAGCTTCATAAAGGGTGGTTTTAATTTCTTCGGTATGGTTGATCATCTCCAGTTCTTCCTCCAATCCTTCCTGCTCGCCTGGTATCAATCTAGCTTCTTCCAGCTCATTATAAAGAAACTCAAGAAAATCTTTCTCAGCAGCAGCCTGTTTTTGTTGTTCGGTTAGAGCTGCCAGTTTATTTTTCAGGTCAGTAAAAAGTCCGTATGTCTCATGATATGTTGCTGTTTCCGCTTCAATTTTAGCAAAACTATCAATGACGGCAAGCTGGAAAGATGCATCACCCAGTAATAGCTGGTCATCCTGTGAATGGATATTCACCAGCCGGTCGCCGATTTCCTTTAATAAACTCAGGTTTACAGGCGTATCGTTGATAAAGGCCCTGGATTTTCCCCCAGCATTGATTTCACGACGGATAAGGGTTTGTTTATCGAAATCCAGATCATGATTTTCAAAAAAAGTCTCAAGTCTGTAACCTCCAATCCTAAAGGTAGCCTCTACGATGCATTTTTTCTTTTTATCCATTAGTGCTGTTGTATCAGCTCTTTTCCCCAGGATGAGATTCAGGGCTCCCAGCAATATTGATTTACCGGCCCCTGTCTCGCCTGTGATTACAGTGAATCCATCGGTGAAATCCATTTCCAGTGCTTCAATTAAGGCATAGTTTTGTATGGACAGGTGTTGCAACATCCGGTTCAATTAATTTAGGAGATCCAAAGCAAAAGTAAGGATAATGATTCTAATTTCTTTGGGTGATCTTTGAATAACTTGATGAATTTGACGGATCAATTTCTTTCATGATATTTTGAGCATCTGTCTTCTCCCGGGGATTTCCTTCACTGAATATATTGATGATCTCATCCCGCTTGGCATCAATAATGAGTCGCAAGGCAAATAATCCGGGCCGCTCATCATAGACGTTTTTCAAAAAGTTCAGGCTATTGGAAATGGCACTTCTTCCCTGTTCGGGGTTTTCGGCCATCACATCGAGTCCCTTACGGTGGTATTCATATAAAAACCTGCGCAGATCACTATAGCTGGCATTGGTAAGGTTTTCAAGCAACCAGTAGCGGTTGCGATTATTCTCAAATGCTTTCCATCCACTTTCCGGGGCATTTTGTGCCGCATTCACAATGTTTTGGGCCTTTTCATAAAATGGAGTACCACCGTTGGGTGAAAAAGAATCAAAGTCTATGGCCAATATCATATAAAGATAGTAGGAAACAACAGAAACCAAATTGGAAGTATAGGTATTCTCCTGAAATTCCATGGGCTGATATTCCACATATTCAAACTCAAAATCTTTATCGGCATAATTCAACAGGGTTGAATTGTATGCCGTTTTATAGGCCGGTCGACTGGCCACAAGATTCAATGTTGCCTGGAAGCGATCAGTTGATGGCCGACTTGAAATATTGATTACGAAACTGCATTCTATTCGCTCTTCCGGTTTAAATTCATAATTGGTCCATCGCCGGTTATTGATAAATTCGGTGATGGCTGTTTGCATGGTTTCAAACACTCGCTTGTCGGTTCCTTCTACCTGCTGCGAATTAACTTGAACATTGCATAAAAATTCCTGTCCCTGCAAAAAATAAGTTGTGAAAATAAACAGCGTAATCCAGAATGATTTTTGCAACTGCTTATGCATTTTTATCCTTTCTTAATGATTGAATTTTATCTAAAATATCTGCGGCTACTGCGTTTTTTGATTTCAACGGGAACGTTTCTTCATTACCATTCCTATCGATCAATGTGACCTTATTGGTATCGAAGCCAAAACCAGCACCTTTTTCTTTTAATGAGTTCAGAACGATCAGATCAAGGTTTTTAGTGCGTAGTTTCTTTTTGGCATTCTGCAGCTCATCATCGGTTTCAAGGGCAAAACCAACGAGTATCTGCTCTTTTCGTTTTTTTTCTCCAATCGATTTCAAGATATCGGTTGTAGGAAACAGTTTTAGGGTCAAATCATCCCCCTTTTTTTTAATCTTTTTAGTAGCTGATTTTTCTGGGGTATAGTCAGCGACTGCTGCAGCCATAATGATAATTTGAGCTTTATCCAGTTTTTGATCCACTGCCTTTTCCATCTCTTTGGCTGATACAACTGCAGTGATATGAATGTTGGAATGGTTTGCAGGTTGATTCACAGGTCCGCTGATGAGTTCGACAGCAGCGCCGGCTTCAGCAAATGCATGCGCGATGGCATAGCCCATTTTCCCTGAGGAATGATTGCCGATGAAACGGACAGGATCAATGGATTCATAAGTTGGCCCGGCTGTTATGAGGACATTGATGCCCTTAAGTGCTTTTTTTTTTTCAAAGTGGGCGGAGAGAACTTTCAAGATGTTTTCAGGTTCTTGCAATCTCCCGGCTCCGGTTAAACCACTTGCAAGTTCCCCGACTTCGGGCTCGATCAGATGATTACCGTATTTGATAAGTGTTTGAATATTTGACTGAGTTGAAGGATGATGAAACATGTCAACATCCATGGCCGGTGCAAAATAGACCGGGCATTTTGCAGCGAGGTAGGTGGCGATCAAAAGATTATCTGCGATACCATTCACCATTTTTCCCAAACTGGTTGCTGAAACTGGTGCAATAAGAAAAACATCTGCCCAGTTGCCCAGATCAACATGGCTGTGCCAGCTACCATCATCCTTATCAAAAAAATCTGTGTAGACAGGCTTTCCGGATAAGGTGGATAAAGTGAGAGGGGTAACAAATTCCCGGGCCATTTGCGTCATGATAATGCTGACTTCAGCCCCCTCCTTTACCAACAATCTCACCAGCAAAGGAATCTTATAGGCCGAAATGCTTCCGGTAATTCCGATAAGTATTTTTTTACCCTGCAACATGCAGACTAGAATTCATTGGGTGCCTTTTGTGGATTCCGATAATAAATTTTACCATTGGCAAATTCATGAACAGCAATCAGGGTCGGTTTGGGTAAACGCTCATAAAATCGGGCAATCTCAATTTGTTCCCTGTTTTCGAAGATCTCTTCAAGGTTGTCTTGTGAGGTACTGAACTCCTGGATCTTCTGGTCCAGTTCTTCTTTCATTTCCAGACCAATTTGATTCGCCCTTCTGGAGAGAATGGCTACCGTTTCATAAATATTGGCTGTGTCCTTATCAAAATCTCTGATTTTGCGGGTTACAGCTGTGGTGTCTGTTTTAACTTTTTTGTAATCCATATATAATGTTGATTTATTCGTTAATTGTTGATTTCTTTCATTGCCTTCTCATACATATAGGCAACTTCTTTGTTGTACTTGCTTTCAGGATATTGTGTCACAAATTTCTGGTATATATCTGCCGCCTCCTGGTATCTTTCTTTCCGTTTGGATTTTACACTCTTTGAGGCATAATAATAATAGGACTTGATGGTATAAAACATGGCATCTTCCCTGAATTCAGTATCAGGATAATCATTCAATAAATTCTTGAATGATGTAACCGCCGCTTCATAGCGATCCATTTTCAGGTAAAGTTTGGCTATTTCCAGATCCTTACGTTGCAGTTTCAAACGCAGCTCATCGATCAGCTCATTGCATTGCTGAACCCGTTCACTGGTGGGATAGGCGTTGATAAACAGCTGCATCTGACTAATTGCTTCTCGCGTGGTCGTTTGATCCAGTTTATAGTTCGGCGATTGCTTGTATTTACAAAAGGCTGCCATAAACATACATTCTTCGGCCTTTTCGCTTCGGGGATAGGTTTTGGCAAACCGGTCAAAATAATAGGATGCCATAATGTATTCCTTTTGATTATAATAGGCATAAGCATATTTGTAAGCAATATCTTCAGCTTCATCGGTTCCCCGATAAAAAGGTATTACCTGATCAAACAAGCTCAATGCCCTGAAATAATCCTCCTTTTCATAATATTCCAAAGCCTTTTCATATTTATACTTAAAATCCTGGCTTTTCTGAATTTTATTGAATTTACTACAAGAAACCGTAATTAATGCCAGAATGCTGATTATTAAGTATATGCCTCGTTTTACAAACATGGGCGCAAAATTAAACATTTTAAATGAAAGTCAAAACGCAATTATTACCATTAATATTATTGTTGAAAATTAATTGATACCCTTGTTGAATATCCAATCAAATAATTATAGATTTGCGCCTTTTAATTTGGTTAACAGTAAATTATAAAAATATTAACAAGAATGGATATTTTCAATAAGATCGACACGACTTTTGGACCTTTAGGGCAATACATGGAACAAGCTCACGGGTATTATATGTTTCCGAAGCTGGAGGGGCCGATCTCAAATAAAATGATTTTTAATGGGAAAGAGCGCCTTGTATGGAGTTTGAACAACTACCTTGGACTGGGAAATCATCCCGAGGTTCGTAAAGCCGATGCTGAAGCTGCTGCAGAATGGGGGCTTGCCTACCCCATGGGTGCCAGAATGATGTCGGGCCAAACCAAATACCACGAGGAACTGGAGCGCAGGTTGGCTGCATTTGTAAATAAAGAAGCGGCTTATCTTTTAAATTATGGTTACCAGGGAATGGTGTCCATCATCAATTCACTGGTCGACAGACGGGATGTGATCGTTTATGATTCTGAAGCACATGCTTGCATTATTGATGGGATGCGATTGCATTTTGGGAAACGGTTTGTATACCCACACAACAATATGGAAAACCTCGAAAAAGAACTGGAAAGGGCAACCAAAATTGTGGAGAAGACAAATGGTGGTATCCTTGTTATTACTGAAGGGGTTTATGGAATGGCCGGTGATCTAGGTAACCTCAAAGAAATAACAGCCCTGAAAAAGAAGTTCAAATTCAGGCTACTGGTAGATGATGCCCATGGTTTTGGCACCATGGGTAAAACAGGTGCAGGAACGGGAGAACACCTCGGTGTTCAGGATGAAATTGACGTCTATTTTGCCACCTTTGCCAAGTCTATGGCAGGTATTGGTGGTTTTGTGGCCAGTAACAAAAAAGTTGTGAGCTACTTGATGTACAATATGCGTTCTCAGGTTTATGCCAAATCATTGCCGATGCCCATGGTTATTGGATCAATGAAACGCCTTGAGCTGTTGCAAAATGAACCTGAGCACAAAGAAAAACTTTGGACCATTGTGAATGCGCTGCAAAAAGGCTTGCGTGAAAATGGATTCGACCTGGGCAATACAGAATCCCCGGTAACACCTGTCTTCCTGAAAGGAGGTGTTGTAGAGGCTACCAACGTAACCCGCGACCTCAGGGAGAATCACAATATATTCTGTTCCATCGTCTCCTACCCCGTTGTTCCAAAAGGTGTTATTATGCTGCGTTTGATCCCTACAGCCATGCACACGCTTGAAGATGTTGATTACACCATCAAATGTTTTTCAGAAATAAAGAAAAACCTGGATGAGGGTAAATATGGCGGAGAACACATTGAAAAAATGGTTGTAAAATAACAATCTCAAAAAAGCCCGGTATTAAACCGGGTTTTTTTATACTTAAAGCCAACCATCAATAATTATTGGCTATTTTTGACTTCGCAAAATAATTATCAAATCCCGCGTTAAATGAAAGAAACGACCCGCCGCAAAATCATGGGAAATTGGCTGTATACTATCTACAGAAGGATGCGGTATATTCGTTTTATCAAACGCTTGCGAAAGGAACGGCAAAAAATGCTCAAAACCGAGCAGGAACAGGAACAACAGGAAGTCAAACTTACCATCAGGCAGCAACTTCGACTCGAAAGGAAGCTGGAAAAGGCCAAGCAGAAACGCCTCAAAAAAGAAGATAAAATCCAACGCAAGCAGGTTCGTGACGAGATACGTGCCAGACAGCGCGCGGAGCGACTGGCCGAGCAGGAAAAACAAAAAATTGAAAAACGAGAACTCAGAAAAGAACAACTAGAAGTAAAACAGCGGCTCAAAGAAAAAGCCGAACAGGACAGGCAACTTGAGCAACAACAAAGGGAGCAGGCAAAACTTCAAAAGAAATTACGCAAACAACGGATTCGCAGATTGAGGCCATATCTTTTAAAAAGGCGGACCCGTGAGTTTTTCAGGGGACTGCGTTCCATCAACCGGCACACTTTAAGGGATTGGTTTGACTGGACAACAGAACTGGTAGCCAATAAGAATGATCGGAACCGGTTTCTAAAGATATTCTTTAATTCACTCTTCATGTTTATGCTTTCCTACCTCGTGATCTATATTATTGGTCAGTTGATCACAGTGTGGGCAGCAACTACATTTGATTACAAGCTTATCGTCTTTCCTTATAAAATCTATTACAATATCGATAGTGATCAATGGACCCCCGATGCTGTTAAAATATTGTTCAGTATCCTCCCTTTCACAGGATTGATTTTAGGAACGATTGGCATCATTCTTTATAGCAGCAAACGCAATGAAGCTGGATATTTCAAATTATTTTTCCTTTGGGCATTTGTGCATGGCATGGTGATGTTCTTCGGATCAACCCTCATGGGCACCCTACTCAATCAAGGTTTCGGCTGGGTGATTGCCTATTTGTATTACCGCGATACCGGCAAGATGATCTTTTCAATCATTTCCATATTTGCCCTCTTTATTGCAGGAACAAGTATCACAAGATCCTTTCTGATATCAGGGAATGCTTATTTTAACTTTGTAAAACATGAAAACCGAAAATTTTTATTCCTGAGCCAGGTTCTTTTGCCAGCCATCATTGGAACAGGCATCATGATCCTTCTTAAAATTCCCACCGATGATTACTATACCACCAATGAAGAGTATATTTTCGAGGTCAGTAAGATCAGTACCATTTTGTTGATCCTATTGCCGGTGGGGCTGGCCTTTAAATCGATGGGTGATATTTATTTTGATGAAGAACCAAGGATCGTTCGTTTTGCCTGGCCTTTTCTTCTGATAACACTGGCCATATTTCTGTTGCACATGTTCATTCTGGCTCCGGGGATTCCAGTCAGTCCTTAATCTGCACTTTATAGATTAATCCAATACTTTGGAGGCAAAGTATTCTACCGGTGCATATTCATCCGTAAGGATTTCAGCTTCCCCTGTTCCTGAAATTGAAATATGATGTTGAAGGTAGTTATTCAGCTCCGGATTCAGGCTGGACATCAGAACCGGGTCGTTGGATTTCAAAGCCACCAGCATAATGTTTTGAAAATGTTCCTTTTCTTCAGTTGTTGGATTTGGATATTGCACTGCAAAAAGATAAACTTGTGGAAAAACAGCTTGATAGGTTGCTGTTTGGGATAAGAGAAACTGGTTATTATCAGGGCTAAGCGAAGAAATGATATTGGCAAATACCGCTCCGCCTTCCGGAATGATATCATATAAATGCTGAACAGCTTCAATGGTTGTTAGTTGAAAAGGAACCGTAAGCATCGATTTGTATGCATCCATAAAAACTACGTCGTAAGTATTTTCAGTCCGGTTTATAAAAGTCCGCCCGTCTTCATGAATGATTCTCAGTCGCGGATCATCTGGCAGATTAAAGTATTTCTTGGCCAGTCTGGTCAATCCGGGATCAATTTCCACGACATCAATATGAGCATTCGTATGGTGCTTGAGGAAATCTTTGGGATATGCATAACCCGAACCGCCGATCATCAGAGCATGCTGAAATCCGGGCACGAAATGTTCTGCCAATCGATAGAATTTTAAAACATCGAAAACGAGATCATTATCCTTATCATTGAACATGGCTGAGCTACGTTCATTATTGATGCGCAACATTTTAACCGGGCGACCGGTTGATTTATCTGTTGTATTATAAATCAAAACACGGTTATAACGGGTGTCTTCATCAATATAGTCTTGATCTTTTTCCCCACTGAAATACCAGGTCATAAGGGTGATCACCATTAAAATTCCGGGGGTGATGATGAGGATCCAACGGCGTGTCAAAATTATGATCCAACCGGCCAGAAGAATTAAAACAAAGCTAATGGCCATTTGCACGTTGGTATGCCCGAAGTTGGGCAAGAATAAAAATCCTGCAAAAAATGTCCCCAGGATACTGCCAAAGGTCGACAATGCATATAAACGTCCTACAGTCGTTCCAGAGGTTGTCAGATTTTGCATTTTCAGTTTTACACCATATGGCAATATCATCCCAAAAAAGAAACTGGCAGGCGCAAAAAGTACCAGCGCCGATATCACCGTTCTGAGCTTAAAGCCTGGTATATATTTTATGATCCTGTCTAAAATATAAATATTGCCCGTAGCTGTTATCAAAATAAAGACAGAAGCAGACAGCAACATGGCCGACAGGTATAAAAAACTGGTGCGCTTTACTGAAATAAGTCCACCGATCCAGTAACCTAAGCTTAAACTTCCAAAAATAATCCCGATAAGGCTGGTCCATACATACACGGAAGTTCCCAGATATGGCCCCAATAGCCTTGAACCGACTATTTCAAAAATCATGGTGAAAGCTCCGGCTGTTAAAATGGTTATTTCTATAAAATATTTTTTCATAAATGCATCTATCTGAGAATAAGTTTAACTGTCGCTGAAGCTGTTCCATCGGAAACAATTAAAAAGTAAATACCGACCGGTTGAGCCGATAAATCCAAATGATAACTTTGGTGGTAACCATTAAAAATAGTTGCATCCTGAAGGATTACACTTCCCTGCTCACTTAAAATTTGAAGGTTTGTTATTATCGGTCGATGGCCATTATAATGCAGATTAAAATGACCGGGTCCTGGATTGGGCCCAACGGTGAACAATTCATCTGGCAAGTGCTCAATAACTTGAGAATTTGTGGATTTTAACGTGATATTTACAATGGATTCCTGACGGGTTTGGACCTCGACATCTTCAACTGTTTTTGGCTCATAGCCAGGTGCAAAAAATGTCAGATCATAACTGCCCTCAAAAATGGGTCTAAAAAACCATCCATCTTCTTTGTGACTGGCCACCCAGGAATTGTCCATGTCATGACCTTCTATGAAAATGGAAGCCTTTACAGGAAGTCCGGTTTGCTCATCGGTAATTATTCCCCTGATGCCGAATAAAGCCTGTTCCATATAACCTAGAAAAGAACGATAATTATATTCCCAAAAATCATCTAACAAGCTTTCCGGCAACACCTTGTTTGATGATATCTCAAGTGTAACTTCACGACAATGATGAAAGTAGTTCATATAATCCTGTCTACTTCCCGTGGTGGTATACCAGGCATAACCATTGGTAACACCGTTATCGAGATCGGTAAAATATCCTGGCGGACTGTATTTATGAGCAGTATCGGCCCATTCACGCCCTACATAATACCACCAGGCATCATCGGCATGGAAGTGCGACCATGTATCCCACGGGTAATTAAAAACTTCGGCGCCACCATGAAAATTAGCTGCCATTACAAAGTGATTGACTTCTGCCATAGCCATAAAAGCTTCCGTTTCAACCTGGTATTCATAGCCATCTGGATGGGGACCATCATCAGGATCCGCATAGTTGCGGTTCAAATCGACATTATTGGAATTGAATCGTTTGGCACCAAACACGGTATTGTTCCCATTATAATAGGTTCCATCCGGATTGGCAAGTGGGTTAATCCAAATGTCCATATTATTTACCAGGTTATCAACCACTGGATCAACACCATAATTCGACAATAGATAGTTGATCAATCGCAGCATCAGCACGTAGCCGGTGGTTTCATCGCCGTGCATGGAAGATGTATACAAAAATTGAGTTTCTCCCGGTTCCCACGAAGCATTGTCAGAAATCCTTGCCACCAGAAGATCCCTTTCCTCCTCAGATTGGCCAATATTAACAACAGTGCACAAATCGGGATATTCATTAGCAAATTGGTACATCATATCAACGTACGCCTCGTAAGTGGGATAAAAATCCCAATCGTTCAGGTTTTTCAAATCAACTGCTGCTTTCATCGCAGGTTTAAGTATCATTGAGGGCGGTTGTAATAAATCATAGTTCAAATCCAGATCCTTGAACTGCTCAAACCCTTTGTTATTGGCATAGGCATATATCATACCGGAGGAGTCGATTTGATCAATGGAAAGAGCCTTAACCATTTCACTATTGAAAACATTGATGTCGGCTTTGAACCTAAAATAAACCTCTCCCCGCTCTTTAAGTTTCCTGTAAGCTTCTGAATGATCAGTTATCAAAATTTGACTGGAGCAAACAAAAGGAAGAATGATTGATAAAAAAGTTATGAACCTGTAAAGTCTTTTCATCTAAAAAAGGATTGATCCAATGCAAAGGTAAAAAGATTTGGCACGCCTTTTATCTTACATTTAATCTTCAAACTTCAGTTCATTGTACAAGTCATCAACTGCATTCGTGTCACCTTCGGACTTATTGAATTTCAGTATCAAACCTGCTCCAACAATGACAGTTCTTGTTAGTCCATCAGCACGATAATCTCTCGCATGAAGAGGAATACCGACTGACAAATTGAGGAGTTTCCCAGGTTTCAATTCTTTCATCCAATTAAAAAAGACATTATAGGTAATTCCTGAAGAGCCGGGCAGTTTTTCATAAACGCCATCCCTTTTAATTTGATCCTCCTGGATGCGGTAAATGGGTAAAAACCCAAAATGGATCTTACTGGCTTCATTGAATTCTATGGTTCGTTGAATTCTCAGCATCAGGTCATCCCCTCTTTTCAGGAATGCTGATTCGTAATACAGTTTATTATCGGGAAGCTCAACATCAAATGGATGAAGGTATTCATTAAGATTGGATCCAAAGGGATGTTGATAAGCGATACTTACACTCCATCGTTGACTTTGCCAGGCCATTCCTGCGATAATATCATAGGTTCCCAAACTTGATTGATAGACCATCGGCAAGGCCTCACCATCCAGTTTCTTATTGGTATCGTTGGTTTTCAGACGTCCACCTGCAACCAAAGTAAAAATTGACTTTTCGCCGTTTATTACCTGCTGCGAAAAAGTGATTAGCAAATCACCCACACCACTTGTTGCACCTAAATTTCCAATGGTAACCAGGTAGGGAACACGAATTTCGAGATTGGATGTCGGGAATATTTCATGGTTGACCCGTAATTCAGAGCCCAGTACAATGGATTCTTTATCCGCTAAGCCGATACTCTGGGAGTATCCCAGCATAAGCTTTGTTCTATCCAAATCATCATCCTTTAAACCCAATGATCCGGCAGAGCAGGCACCAGCATCGCTGCAGCCCTGGCTGAAAGTATTCGGAAGGTTCAAAGCCAATAGAAACAGAAACAAAATCAGATGTGTGATCATATTAATAATTGACGATGAATACCATCTTTCCTTACAATTCGCAAAGGCATTTTTGCCATTATTTAAAAAAACAACTTACTTTCGCATCGGTTCAGAAAGATATCCATGAAAGTATCAGGTTTTTCATTTATCAGGAATGCTATTACATTTGACTATCCTATTGTGGAGGCCATTCGGTCCATCCTCCCCATTTGTGATGAAGTGGTTGTGGCAGTTGGGAAATCAGAGGATGAAACGCGTTCACTGATCGCTGGTATCGATCCGAAAGTAAGGATCATCGATACGGTCTGGGATGATAGTCTGCGGGAAGGTGGAAGGGTGCTGGCTGTTGAAACAGATAAAGCTTTCCAGGCTGTGAGAAAAGATTCGGATTGGGCTTTTTACATTCAGGGGGATGAAGTACTTCACGAGAAGTACCTGGATGAGGTTTATACCCGCATGATCAAATACAAAGATGATAAAAAAGTGGAAGGGCTTTTGTTTAAATATCTTCACTTTTATGGATCTTACCAGTATGTAGGTTCTTCATTGAAATGGTACAGCCATGAGATCAGGGTTGTCCGAAATGACAAGCGCATATATTCTTTCCGGGATGCCCAGGGTTTTAAAATCGGCAATAATCGTCGGTTGCGGGTGAAACCACTGGATGCTTACATGTATCATTATGGCTGGGTAAAAGATCCGCGGGCCATGCAAAAAAAGCAGGAAAACTTTCACAAACACTGGCATGATGATAAGTGGATTGAGCAAAATGTTGTAAAAGCCTCCGAATATGATTATTCCAATATTGATGCGCTTGAAAAATTTGACGGCACCCATCCGGCTGTAATGAAGGAACGACTGAGACGAATGCATTGGGATTTTGAATTTGACATGGCCAATAACCGATCCACCCCTAAAGACAAGCTAAAACTTTTCCTTAAGCATAAACTGGGAATAGATACAGGATACAAGAATTACAGGATCATTTGATATTAGCGGTTTATGATAACCTTCCGAACCACTGTTTCATAACCTGATTGAAGTTTAATAAAATACGTACCTTTTTCAAGGGATGAAACATCCATGGTAACACTTTCTTCATTTATAAATTCAACATGCAGCGTTTCCCCGAGTAGGTTGGTGATAATGACTTGTTCAAATCCTTCAACATGATCCAGAATTATTTTATGATTTGCCGGATTGGGATAAATTCTGATTTCATCTTCGTTAATAGAAGGCTGTCCTGTCAAACTTTCAACTGTAATATAATCATTTTTGATGATCGTATTTGATCCGGCCATGTTTTCTGCCACCAGCATAGCACCATAAATTCCTGCATTATTATAAGTTACGCTGGGGTTCTGTTCATTAGATGATGAGGGTATTCCTCCTTCAAATGTCCATTCCCAGGCAGTAGGATTATTGAGGGTCAGATCCGTAAATTGAACTACCTCCCCTTCCAAAATAGTTGTTGCACTGGCTGTAAAGTCAGCTACCGGGGGCAGGAGTTCCATTTCACAACTCACATTGGCCATCCAGCCAGGTTCTGTTACCGACTGATCCGAATGAAAAACAAATGTTAAAGCACCTTCTTCGTTGGTTGCCACGACTGTCCCTGGAGAATCGGTCCCGCAATATTCTCCGATGAGTGTTGCTGATGTTGAGCTACCATCATAAATCTGTAACCAGTCATAATCGCAATTATTTTCATATTCAACATTGAAGGAAGTAAATTCTATTTTTACCTTACCGCCAGATTCTCCTGGCAGAAATATCATTGTATAGTCTTCGTTGTCAGCATAATTGTTGTCCGATCCCCCTGAATCGTAAAAAACACCAGTACAGGTAGTAACCGTTGTGGTTTGCATGTTAAACTCTGTAGTAACGTTGATAAAATCTTCTTTGGTGATGGTTAGGGTATTGGTGCCATCAGAAACAGTGAGTGAAACATCAAAGCTTCCCTCCTCTTCATAGAGAATACCTGATGGGTTTTGTTCTGAGGATAAGGCTGGATTGCCACCTTCAAAAGCCCATTCCCAACTGATGGGCGAACCAAATGATTCATCGGTAAAGTCAACGGTTGATCCAATGGGTATCTGTGTGTCGCTGGCAGTAAAATCCACGATCAGATCCCCCGCCGATAGCTGCACATCAAGTACAGTGAGCTCGCGGTTTTCAACCTGAACGTTTTCAATGGTTTGCGGATAATAACCATCTGCAGCGAAGGTGATATCGTAACTCCCCTCATACAGTGGTCTGAAGTATTTTCCAGTGGCCGGGTAGGAATAAACCCAGGAACTATCTTCATCATGGCCATTGATATAAATTTCGGCATACAACGGATCACCTGTTGCAGCATCGGTGATGGTACCACTAACCCCAAATAGGGTTTGTTCCATATAATTCAGCAGCGACCTGTAATTGTATTCCCAAAAGTCAGGCAACTGGTTCGCGGGTGGAAGTTTTACATCTGAAATTTCAAGGGTGTATTCCCGGCATTGGTGGAAAAAATTCATGTAATCCTGCCGACCACCACTAATGGTATACCAGGCATATCCATTGGTAATGCCATCATCAAATCCGTTAAGATATCCGTTCGGTGAATACAACTGGGCGGTATCGGCATATTCATGACAAACAAACTGCCACCAGTCATCATCGGGGTGAAGATCGGGCCAGGTATCCCATGGATAGTTACAAACCTCTGCCCCACCATGAATATTGGTGGACAATACAAACTGATGGTCTTCAGCAAACTGCATAAAATGAACCGTTTCAGTTTGCCATGCATTTCCATCGGGATGGGGACCGTCTTCCGGATCGGGGTAGTTACGGTTCATATCAACGCCATTGGCATTGTATCGTGTTGCACCATAAACGGTATTGTTTCCTCCGGCAAAAGTACCATCCGGGTTGGCCAGTGGATTGATCCAAATGTCGAGGTTATTGACCAGGTTATCTACCTCAGGATCGGAACCATAATTGGATAAGAGGTAATCGATCAATCTTAACATGAGCACGTATCCGGTTAACTCATCGCCATGAATGGAGGAAGTATATAAAAACTGGGCTTCCCCTTCATCCTGGCCAATGTTATCAGAAATTCTGGCACATAAGAGTGCTCTGCCTTCAATTGATTGCCCGATACTGAACACTTCGCACAGATCGGGATAATCTGTTTGGAATTGATACATCATATCCAAATAAGCCTGGTAGGTTGGGTAAAAATCCCAATCATTGATGGATTTGAGATTTACGTTATCCATCATGGTGGGTGGATAAAGCATACTGGGAGGTGTCAAGACTTCAAAATCCAGGTTATAGGTGATGAAATTTTCGAATTCCATTTCATTGGCATAGGCCGTAACGTTCAATTGATCCACATCATCAATTGAAATGATTTTGGAAAGTGCATCCAGTGTTTTTATGCCTGGATTTTTAAACTGAAAATAAACCTCACTCCTATTCTCGAAAAGGCGTGCTTGATTTTTATGTGAAACCTGCGCTGTTGTTGTAAAGGCTACCAGAACAATAAAGGAAATCAAGAAGATGTTTTTCATAGATATATTCTAAAATGGTGGACAAAACTATAAAATTTTACCCTTAAAAAAGTTCAATGTAATGACATATCTGAACTTTAATTGGTTGCGCTTACAACAAGGTTTATTGAAGTGAATGAGGAATTGTAATTGAATGGGATATTAGCTCTTGAACATGCGGAGATAATGGAGGATTTGGAGTATGTATTCTTCCTCCATGGCGTCTTTGTCCATTTTGATCATCATATCCAGCGCTGGTTGTGTAAATTCTAATTCAGGCCCCACCTTGAATTTCGACTTTGAAAGCCCTGTGATATAGCGGTTGATATATACATTTTCGAGGGTCAGGTCAATAAGGATATCAAACTCCTTGTCAATAAATGTTTTGATATAATCGTTTTTAGGGCCACCATACCAGTTCAGGTCTTTCCTTGAAAAATAATAACCGGCATTGGCTGCAACACAATAATTGGGGATGTCATTGCGATCGACAAAGCCAATGGCCAGAACTTGTTTTTTAGTGGAGGTTAGCGCCTTCGTGAGATCCTTGATGGCATTGAAGACCTTTTCGCTGTTAACTTTATAAACAATGCCTATTTGAACGGCTTCATCAAGATTAACGAGCTTTTTATGTCTCGAAAATTTTTTCAGCTGACGGTTGAGGATCCAATCCCCGAATCTTCGTTTAATATTTTCAATAACCCCTGCCATGCTTTACCACTCAATCATTATAGAGTTCGGATTAAGATTCTTTTTCATTTTTCAGGCACTTGATGACTTTTCCAATATACATGCGATGGTAATCTTTATTTGGATAATTACGCTGTATGAGCCGGTCAACAAAATGCTCAGGCCGGATATCATCAAAATAGATTTTTTTACATTCAAGCACCAGTCGCGCTTGTTCAAAATAAATGTTGCCGAGATCGGTTTCACGCACAATGAGGCCTGTGTCTTTGATTTTATCATGGTTTATACCCGAGTGGGTGCCACAATAGGTCAGGATATTTTTATGTTTTCGATCAAAAAAGCAAAGGGTATAAAAATCATTACGCTCAGCAAAGTCATATGTATAACGTTGTGGCCTGATAAAAATAGTTGTAACAGGTAGGTTCCATAAGTATCCGAAACCACCCCAGGCAGCCGTCATGGTATTGAATGATTTGGCATTGCCAGCCGTGATGAGCATCCATTGTTTTCCAATGAGATGGAAGGGGTTTTCTTCTATTTTGTTGACGCTAAACTCTTTAAACATATTTTGTTGGATTCCATTTGCAAAAGTCAAACATACAAAAAAAACCCAAACCGGGTTTGAATATTGTAGGATTAACTGATATATTGATGCTGCCGTTTATTGGGGTTCGTTCGGACAAAGTACATTGAATAATTTAACCACCAGTTCAAAGACCTCCCTTTGAGTTGTGATTTCTCCATTAAAAGCTTGCAAGAGGGCTTCACATTGAAGAAAATAAGGCATCAAAACCTCGTTCAGATTTTTATCGGTCACCGCTATATGCACATCATCTTCTAATTTAACTGTGTACAATATAAAATCATAGGTATTGGTTTCCTGGTTAAAGAGTCCCTTTTCAATACCTTTAGCCTCCCGGTAAAAGTCATAAAGTTTCATTCGTCCGTCAATTTTGCGCCAGACATGCTGTTTTCCTGCACCCGGACGCGAGGGATCCATAGGGATCAAATCAAACGTTTGCCCATTGATGCTAAAAGTTGGATAATTTTCACATTCACTGCGACCCAGGATGGAATAAACACGTCCATCAGGTGTGGTATATCGGATCCCATTCACAATGCCTGATATCCTCCTGATTTCAATAGCCATACTGGGGATGGTATCTCCCTTTACATTGATGAGGTAATCCCTGCATTTATTCGACTTTCCTTTTGCCATTGCATTGCAATTGGCATTATAAACTTTGATCATATTGTCCAACTCTTCAAGTGAAAACTTGCCGTAGTAACCTGATCGAAATCCTTCACAATTTACAAGGGAAGGCAGCAGGTAGCGTTTTATATCCCGTTTTTTTCGAATGCGATGCATTTGGTTATTCATCACGATGTATTTCCGGGTTTCCGTTTCAGGCATATTTTGATCGTACCAGGCTGTTTCCGTGAAGTCCTGAACAAACAATTGAATGGGTCCATCCACTTTTTTCCAATAATATTTTTGTCTGCCCTTTTTTATGGTCAACAGATCATATGTTCGACCATTAAGGGAAAAGGCTGTCACTCCAGCATCTTTTATACATTCAATGGTTTTCCCGGTTCCCGCCATGTCATACCATTTGATTATTTCGCAGTTATTACTGGAGTAATACAGGATATGGGTACAAAAAGTGGTATCCTGATTCTGGACAAAAAAATCGAGGTTCTTTTTTTGCTGACCATGAACCGGAACGAAAATAAAAAACAGGATGGCAATTAAGATCGCAAGAGACAATTCAATTTTTTGAAATCCTAAAATTATGAATTTCCGGTGGTCAAAATGTTCTAATGAATCGTTATGGAACATGGTCATTAAAATTCCTGAATTCTGGCACCAACTTAAAAACACCCCTAAAAATAATAATAATTATTTGTCATGGTTTTTGAAATATCCAAAGGAATTTAAAATGATGCAATTTCATATTCAATATCAGGTTGATCTGAAAAAATAATTACTTTTGACATTTAAAGGATAATCTGGCATGGCGGTAAAAGTTACGCGAAAAATACCCCGTTTTTATGGGTTCAGAATTTACTTTTCTGCGTCTGTGTTATACTATTGGCTGGTATTGCCCTTTTTATTGATCCTTACCATCAAGTATGCCCCGGAATTACAAAGGAGGAGTCAGGAACGATCACAATCGCATATCAGTGATACCCTCATTCAACCTGATACGCTGCGACAAATATTTAATCTTACCGTTCCTGACAGTATCAGAGCCATGACGGGTATGCGTGGAGATACACTACCGGAAGACAGCGATCCCGATATCATGATTACACCCAATCAAGGAATTGTTTTAAACCAGGATCGGAATCAGACCGACACCGCTTCCAACAATGGAAGCCAGATAGGAAAAGCCTTTAACATCCTGTTTAATTTCTTACTTGTTAGTTTTTTTCTTGGATTCGTCTTCAATCTGCCTTTTAAACGATATTTTGCAAGGAAACGAAAACACAAACCCATCAGCCCCAAACTTTTTAAATTCACCAAACGATTTTTATTGAAATCACCCCAGATCAATGCCGCCATCCTGGGCCTGGCTTTTTTGGGCAGCCACATTTTCATGCTGGTTAAATTGTTTACAGATCAAACATTTGAGGATGATCTTGAACGCACCCTTTATGTGCACCTCTTTTATATTTCACTTACAGCATCCATATTGTCACTGCTTTTTGTTTATTACTGGGAAAAACACCGGGTGCACATCCGTTATATTGAACATATTTTCACTGCTGAGGAGTTGCGTAAACGGATCTTTAACATCAAGGTTGGCAGAATCCGAAACCGGATGTTTATTTCATCAGCCATGACCACATTGCTGCCATTAACCATTGTGATCTTTTACCTTTTCCTGAGTATAACTTATCTGCGCGATCTGAATATTGATGAATATACCGATGAACAGCGCAATATACTTTTTGGTGATTATCAAAGATTTCGGACCATGTTTGGAGGAGGTGATGCGGAGTTGAACATGCCTGGTTGGCTATTTTACATCAACGCCATCAACAGTTTCTTTATGTTTATCGGCATTTATAGCAGTGTATTTATTGCTTTCATCTATATTTTATTTCTGGTTAAATGGACTACCCAGGACATCGTTCATCCTGTAAAAGAGCTTTTGCAAAACATGCGGCTGACCGGCCAGGGAGAATTGAACAATTACAGTATCGTCAGGACCAACGATGAAATCGGTGAACTTACCGAGGGATACAATGAGATGACATCCCAGATTGGGGAGCATATTCAGAATATTTCCCGTATGACAGAAGCTTACTCCTATTTTGTTCCACGCCAGTTTCTTGACTTTCTGGGCAAGAAAAGCTTTGTCGACATCCGGCTTGGCGACCAGGTAGAGAAAGAAATGACCGTGCTTTTTAGTGATATCAGATCGTTTACTGAGATATCGGAACAGATGACACCCAAGGAAAATTTTGATTTCATCAATTATTACCTCGGATATATGGAGCCAGTCATCCGAAATAACAATGGTTTTATCGATAAATACATAGGCGACTCCATTATGGCCTTATTCAGTGAATCAGCAGAAGATGCAATCAATGCTTCCATTGAAATGCGGATCAAACTTTCCCAATTCAATCAGGTGATGGATCAATTCGATAAACCGACGATCAATAGCGGGATTGGCATTCATTCAGGTTTACTGATGTTGGGAGTTGTTGGGGGAGAAGGAAGAATGGATGGAACAGTGATTTCGGATGCTGTTAACCTGGCGGCTCGGCTCGAAGGGCTTACCAAAGTGTATGGGAGTTCCATTATAATCAGCCAGGATACGCTGATTAAATTAAATAATCCGGGTCAGTACAACTATCGGTTTCTTGATATTGTCAAAGTAAAAGGTAAAAAAGAAGCAGTTTATATTTTTGAGATCATCGATGGCGATCCTGAAGATATTCGTCAGATGAAAATTAAAACGAAAAACATTTTTGCTGAAGGCATCAATTTTTATAAATCACAGCAATTTGCGAAAGCAAAAGAAAGTTTTGCTTCGGTATATGAACAAAATCCTGATGATAAAGCCGCTCATGAATACATCACCCGATGCACGAAATTCATTGAACGGGGTGTTCCTGATGACTGGGATGGAATACGAACAATTGCATGGGATGAGAACAAATAGTTGATGCTTTCGTTTATACTAGTTAATAATGGATAAATTTTAATATGGATTATGAATCTCTGAGAGAACAAGTTCTGAATTGGCTCGAGAAGGAGTTAGACAAGAACCTTGCTTATCATTCGGTTGGACATACCAAAGACGTAATCAGAGCTGTAGAGCGTTTGGCCAAGATGGAAAATGTGAACGGGAAAGCCATGACTTTGCTCAAAACAGCTGCACTTTTTCATGATGTTGGTTTTACCAAGGTTTACGACGGCCATGAAGAAGCCTCCATAGAAATTGCAACTGAAATGCTACCAAAGTATGGGTATTCAGAAAATGATCTAGAACAGATCAAAGGGATGATACGGTCAACCCGAATACCCCAAAGCCCTCAAAATCATCTGGAAGAAATCATGGCTGATGCTGATTTGGATTATATCGGACGCGATGATTTATTTATGATTGGCCAGAAACTTCAATACGAATGGAATTATGTTGGAAAGATATCAAGCCTGCGTGAATGGCATGAAAAACAGCTTAGTTTTCTGAAGAATCATTCATTCTTTACTCCTTCAGCACAAAAACTGAGAGAACGAAAAAAACAGAAAAACATAAAGGAGCTTGAAAATTTGCTTTGTCCAAAAAATTAAAAACTTCTCCCCTTGCGAATAAAAAATTTCTATTTTTGTCTGAAATAATAACCTGCATCCAAATTTATAAAGTATATGGACACAAAAATGAATGACATAATCCTCGTCCCAACCGATTTTTCAGAGGTTTGTAACAATGCCATGAAACAGGCAGTGGAAGCCGCTAAATTCTTAAAACACAAAGTGGCCCTGCTTCATGTGGTTGATAAAAACACCAAAGCTCAGCTCAAAAAAGAGGGACAGGATGTCAATTCAATCGAGGGCAAACTGAATGCTCTGGCCGAAGAAATACGTAACGATCATAACCTGGAGGTGGTCACCATTTCAAAAGAAGGAGATATTTTCACCACCATCGGTGAAGTAGCCAAAGATTTGGGAGCACATCTGATGTATCTCGGAACCCACGGAAAAGTAGGAATGCAAAAACTAACTGGCAGTTTTGCTTTAAAGGTGGTGACCAGTTCACCGGTGCCGGTTGTTGTGGTTCAAAAACGACCTTTTGATCAGGGATATAAAAAGATTGTTTTACCTATTACCAGCGATTCCGGTCCATGGGAAAAAACAAAGTGGGCCAGTTTTATTGCCAAGAATTTCGGAGCGGAAATTCATGTTTATCAAATTAATGCTCCTGAATTGAATGAAGCTGTTACCATCATCACCAATCACTTCGATAAAGAAAACGTGAATTATAAGGTGGTAAAAACCGATAGCAGTAATTTCTCCAAACAGGTTATTGACTACGCAACAGCCAATGTTGCAGATATGATTATGATCATGACCAATCCGGATAAGAGTTTTACCAAGTTCATCCTGGGAAGCTATGATGAGGAAATGATCTTTAACTCTTCCCAAATTCCTGTAATGTGTATCAATCCCCGCAAATATAACTGGGAAAAAATATTTAAATTGTAAAACAAAAGCAAGACTTAATTATTTCAAAGCCAGGCCCTCAGGGTCTGGCTTTTTTGTTAAATGGATGTTAATTCTTTGGCCTGTTTTGCGGGAATTAATATATTGTGTTCCCTCTCATAACAATAATATTAATCAACAATTTCAATCATGAAAACAAAATTACTTTCTATCACCACTATTTTGGTGTTAACCACTGCTTTGTCACATGCACAAATGTGGGAACAACTGGCTGGAGAACCTGAAGGCGGAGGTATTACCGACATTTATTTTGATCAGGAGAGTGGCGACCTCTTCGTCGCTACCGGTTCATTGAACTGGCCCAGTGGAGAAGATGGTGGAATCAGACGGTCATCGAATGATGGCGCTTCCTGGGATAATATTTTCGATGCCTATACCAGTCGTCTTATTATGAAAGGTCCCGATGGTCATCTGTATGCATCTGTATGGGAATACCCGCAGGACGAAGGGTTATACCGTTCGATGGACAATGGAAATAGCTGGGAACAACTGGTATCTGTACCTTCAGGAAACAATATTTTTTCTTGTGCCATTAAGGAAGGGAGTCCGAATATTATTTTTGCAGGTACCCGTCAGGGGGTGTATCGCTCTTTTGACAATGGTGTTACCTGGGCTTATGCCAATGACATTATTCCGGGTGATGCCTGGGTCAGGTCGATGGCCGTCGGGCCGGATGGCACCATTGCTGCAGGAACTAGTTATGGACTTTATGTTTCTTCTGATAATGGCGATAGCTGGGATAAGGTAACCGGAGATGGAGCCAGTGACTATATCATCAGTGTTGCATTTGATGAGGAATCTGGCTCAGGAGATCAAAACCCGATTATTAACCTGCTTTTTGGCAGTACAGACGGAGATTTATTTTTAGCCACTTCCATAGCATTGTTTACAGTCGCTGTTCATGTCGCTACCCTTGGTGCCAAGGAAATGACCAGGATTCGTGCCCATAGGGTGGCCAATCTTTTACCGCTTTTTCTAGTCTCGTTGTATGCGTCCACCACCGGTAATTTCTTTTATGCCCTGGGGGCCATGGCTTCATGGCAGCAATTTACAACCGGACTCCCTCCCAACCCGCTGATTTCTATCTTTTACTCAACAGTTCTCATAGCAACGGTAGCCACTATTGTGGTTTATCTTGGGATGTATGGAAACAGTAAAAGTATGACCTCTGGATCTGAAATGTACAAAGCGACCTTTGACCTTACTACAGGTATTGAGCTTCAACCTTATGCAAACCCCTATCTGAAACTATTTCAAAACATACCCAATCCATTTAAGGATCAAACACGGATCAATTTTGAACTCACGGATGGCGGACCAACTTCATTGTTACTTTATGATATGACGGGTCATAAAGTGCGATCACTCGTCAATGACAATTTGACCAAGGGGAAGCATAGTATCCTCGTAGAGAAAGCTGGTCTATCTTCAGGAATTTATTATTACAGGCTCAATTCCAACAACCAGGTTCAAACAAAAAAGCTGGTGATTCAATAGATTTTAACCGAATATAATAGACCACCTGCTGCGGCAGGTGGTTTTTTTATGCCGGTAGTGTATCTGTCATGATCAAAAACCGTTAAATTAGTTGCTTAAAACAAACAAATGCGGTTTCAAAACTTTCTTATATCCTTATTGTTTATTGCTTCATTAGCCGTTATTGAATCTAAAGCCCAGCAATCAGGCAGTAACTATTCTGATCCGGCTGCTGTATTGGCGATCATGGATCTGGTGAATCAACATTTTCTGAACAATGAATGGAAACAGAATGATCGCAATTGGATCAGGGCTACCTATTACACCGGGTTAATGGCTTTTTATAAGACTACTGCAGACAGTAGCTTACGAAATCAGCTTCTGGCATGGGGTCAGAAACATGGCTGGAGAATCGGAACGGAGTGGATTTATCCGGCAAACAGATTGACCTGTTCTCAGACCTATATTCAACTCTATGAGATTTACTCAAATGCCAATATGATTAAGAACACCAGGGAATTTATGGACAAAAGGGTAAACCAAAACAAACCCGCCTTTGAAGCCGGATGGGATTATGTAGATGCTCTTTATGTGGGAACACCTGCTTATTTTATGATGAGTAAAATAACGCTAGATCCTTCCTATCAATCTTATGCTCATCGATTATTTGGGGAAGTTACCGAAGCACTATTTGATCCGGATTATCAGCTTTATTACCGCGACCTGAAAGCGAAAACACAAAAAACGGAAAGTGGCTTGCCGGAGTTTTGGTCTCGGGGAAATGGTTGGGCTTTTGCTTCTATCCCGAGAATTTTGAATTATTTACCTGAAGGCGATTCACTAAGAAATTATTACCTGCATCAATTTAAAGCAATGGCAACCAGCCTGCGAACATGCCAGGGAGGTGACGGTTTCTGGCGGAGCAGTTTGCTTGATTCTATTTCTTATCCCGATCCCGAAAGCAGTGGAACCGCATTTTTTGTTTATGGATATGCGTGGGGCATCAATCAGGGCATTCTTGACCAGGAAGTATATATTCCGGTTGTTATCAAGGCCTGGCAGGCACTTGCCGGAGCGGTTGATGACGACGGTAAAGTTTGCTGGGGACAGGATGTTGCCCGGGCACCCGGCAAAATTGATAAAGAGGACTCACGAGAGTTTGTTTCCGGGGCGTTCCTGCTGGCCGGGAGTGAAGTTTACAAACTCATTTCCTCAGATTTGATCCTGGATCATTTCAAAAAAGAATAATCCCTTGAATAACGGAGCATCTGCTCGGCATACCCTTCGGAATAATCAACAGTGATATCCGCGATCTCATCATTTTCAACAACGGGTTTCAATACAGGATTTACAAAACCCCCATAGGGAGCAAGATTGAGCTTTTGATACCGATCTATCACCTCTTTGTGCAGTGTTGGGTCGACAACCACCCCGTATGTTTCCACGAGATCTTTACCAGCTTCATAATCTCCTTCTGATTTGATGCGTTGCACCTCTGCAAGTAAAGCTCCAAATAGATTTCGTAACTTATTGTAATCATTTATCTTGTAATAGGTTTTTCCGTCTTTTTTCACCTGTTCGATTACATTCTCAGCCAATCCTTTTTCATAACACCATTTGGAGATCAACTGTCGGTTTCGCATATGAGCCTGTTCAATGTTTTTACCCAATTCAATGCGGGTAAGCTGGGTCATCAATCCATTGCGGATATAACCATTGTACTCTGCTTTGGCAACATCGAGGCTGGGCATAATACCCAGCTCAACCATTTTATCATCCATAAGATAATAGAGGGCAAAAAGATCGGCACGGGACTCCTCCAGTGCTGAAGAGTAGTTTTTCAAGGCTTCGGAGCTGGTGCCCGGAAGAAGTTTACCCGAACCGTGTCCGAGGCATTCATGAAGATCGGTGTGAAGGTTACCCGCCATAAAACCATATTTTTTCGCCAGTTCAATTTCCTCTTCTGAGTAGCAAAATTCTTCGAGAAATCCATTGCCAATTGCAGCCTGGTCGTAGGCATAGGTAATATTTTCCATGGTTACCGACTTGGATCCATGCTCAGCCCTGATCCAATCAGCATTGGGTAAATTAATTCCAATGGGGGTGGATGGATAACAATCACCACCCAATTGAGCTACCGTAATCACTTTGGCAGAAACGCCTTTAACACTTTCTTTTTTGAAACGGGGATCGGTGGGTGAATGATCTTCAAACCATTGTGCATTGGCACTAATGATCTCTGTCCGTTTGGTTGCTTCTTCATCTTTAAAATCCACCACTGATTCCCAGGTAGCTTTCATGCCTAATGGATCGCCATATGTTTCCGTAAATCCATTCACGAAATCGACGCTTGCTGATAGTTCCTGCACCCACAAAATATTAAATTCATCAAAAGTTTCCAGATCGCCGGTTTGATAAAATTCAATGAGTTTTTCAATGATGGCCTTCTGATGCTCACTTTCGGCCACCTCGGCCGCCTTATTGAGCCAGTAAGCAGCTTTTTCAAGGGCGGGTCCGTATAAACCTCCTATTTTATAAACTTCTTCTTTAATAACCCCGTTTTCCTTAACCAGCTTTGAATTGAGGCCATAAGAAATGGGCGTAGGATCATTGGGATCTTTTTGTTTCGCATAAAATGCCTCCGCCTCTGCCTGGGTTACCCCTTCGTAAAAATTACAGGCCGAATTTTTAATCAGATCACCGGAAGAATCCAGGCTTACTTTTTTGGGGGCCACCGTGGGATCGAATAAAATGCTTTGCATTTCCTGTTGGATTTGTGCCACGGTTTCTCCATCAGCGACTGGAAAGTCTGCATCCGGAGAATTTTTCATGAGTTCTGAAAGGTATTCAACCGGAAAAGCCGGGATGAACTTATCGGAAGAATAATGATGATGAATGCCATTGGAGAACCAAACCCTTTTTAAATACACCACAAAGTTCTTAAAATCCTCGCTTTCACGGTTTCCCTGGTAATTTTTATAAATCTCTTCCAGGGTTTTTCTAACCTTCAGGTTGTTCTTATAATTCTGATCGAATATGATATCACGACCACACAAGGCAGCTTCACTCAGATAATATATGAGCTTTTTTTGCTGCAGATTCAGGTCTTCAAATCCGGGGACCTGGTATCGCATGATCTTCAAGTCCGCAAACTGTTCCACAAAATACTGGAAATCTTCTGTTGTTGTTGCTTTCATTTCGTCCGTTGTTTTCATATCTCCTCCTGTATTACATGCTGTAAAAACTACTGTTAAGGTAACAATGAAGGATAAAATCTGTTTTCTCATACTTATAAATTGGTTAAAAATTCTCCGTCAAAACGGGGAATAACATTTGTGTTATTGAATGATAATGCATATTCTATATCGTCAAGTGCACCCAGCTGAACCAGTCTTTTATAATGGGTTGCCGTTTCCATTACCTTATTCAGATCGGTCTTTGCTATTCTCCATAATTCCAGAGCTGCCAGGGCTTCATCATTGACGAGCTTATAATTTGCTGACGCAAGCAGATTGTCTGCCAGCGCCCCGGCAAAAAGGGTATCTTCCAGACTCAGATTTCCCATCCACCCCGAACAGAGTATTAAGATGGGATGATCTTGTTTTTGCAGCCAACTGGTTAGTGCATCCATATTGTTAAAAGTGCCGATTACGATTTCCCCTGCTTTTTTAGCCATTTCAATTGCACGGGTACCATTTGACGTCGATAATATGAGGGGATGTTGTTGAGGAGCAGCTTTTGAAAGAGCCACCGGTGAATTACCGAAATCTGCAAAATCGAGTTTGATACCATCTCGTTCCCCGGCAGCCATCCATTTATTTTGAATTTTCAATTTGCGGGCAATCTCAACGTCGGAAACTGGCAGTATTTTATCAAATCCATGAGCCAGAGCGGCACACATACTTGAACCAGCCCTGAAAATATCGACCACCACGGTGATCAACTCTCCCCGGGTTTGTCTGAATTGAAACAATCCCGGTGTCAGGCAAATTTCGATCGATCGGTTAAGATTCTTTTTCAAGTTTTGAGTTATTGGAACCTGGGAAATATTCGCAATCACCCAGTTTGCATTGTTTGTTTCGGGATGAAAAACTGCATGCAATTGGTTCGAGGGGCAAATTTACATTGAGATGTTCACTGAGATAATTTACAGCCTCGGCAATGGCTATAAAACTATCCCTTTTGCAGCATCTTGGACCACCGGCTTTTGCAATCCGCAACAGAGACGTACCCGTTAGCGTATTGCTCATTTGCCATTCTTTTTCCGCAAGCGGAGTATTCCCGGTAATGATGCTCATAAAAATTCCGGTTCCAACGGCTGCCCCACAATTTCCATGCGATCCACAAAACCCTCCCAGGACATATTCAGCCCGCTTTCGCGCAATGTGAATTTTGATCGATTTATAGTCCTGCTTGTCTAAATGATTGTAATAGGCCGCCAGCAATGATGCCGGAACCAAAAAATGATGCTCAGGTCCATGCATTTTGATTTGTTGATGCTTCATCAACAGGACTGCAATCTGTCCGGGGTCTGTAAGTTCAGTATGGTTACAGAAACCCTCGATCAGGTCGGCTCCGGATGCACTGTGGCAGTGGTTACAAATAAAATGTCCCTCCGGACAACTTACATTGACACTGAATTCCTTTCCACAAAATTCACAAGTATGCGGCTTATCTTCCTGCGAATAAATAAGCTCCTTACCACACAGTATACACCCTTCATCGAAATTCATCAATTTTTATAAAATGGGAGTTTAACAATTTTAGCCTTTAAAAGCTTATTCCTGATCCTAATATAAATTTCACTGTCAAATTTTGCAAAAGCGGATTGAATGTAACCCATGCCAATACCTTTATTCAATGCCGGAGCCATGGTACCCGAAGTTACTTCTCCAATCACATTTCCATTGGCATCACAAATTTCGTAATGCTGCCTTGGGATGCCTTTGTCGATCATTTCAAAACCACGCAGCCGGCGGGCAACACCTTCCTCTTTCTGTTTCAGTAAAATTTCTTTATCTATGAAATCATTTTGATCATTGAATTTGGTAATCCAACCCAATCCCGCTTCTATGGGTGAAGTGGTGTCGTTGATGTCGTTTCCGTATAAACAAAAGCCCATTTCCAATCGCAAGGTATCGCGCGCTCCCAATCCAATGGGTTTAATACCGAACTCCTCCCCGGCCTTAAATACGGCCTTCCAGATGGATTCAGCTACATTATTGGGCATGTATATTTCACAACCCCCTGATCCGGTATAACCCGTTGTGGAAAAGATAATGTTATCTACACCAGCAAAATTCAAAACCTTAAAGGTGTAATATTCCATGTTTTCAACCGGTTCATCCGTAAGCTTCTGCATTGCCTTCAAGGCCAGCGGACCCTGCACAGCAAGCTGGGCCATATCATCCGATACGTTGATCAGTTCTTTACCAATATCCATGTTAAACTTTTTGGATTGTTCCACCAACCAGTTCCAGTCCTTTTGGATATTGGCTGCATTGATTACCAGGAGGTACTTTTCTTCACTAAATCGGTAAACCAGCAAATCATCCACAATACCACCTTTTCCATTGGGGAAGCAGGAGTATTGAACTTTACCATCGAAAAGCGCAGATACATCATTGGAAGTTACCCATTGCACAAATTCAAATGCTTTGGGCCCTTTTACCCAAACTTCGCCCATGTGCGACACATCAAATACTCCTACTGAATTTCTGACGGTCATATGTTCTTTGATCAACCCCTCGTATTGGATAGGCATATAATATCCGGCAAACTCCACCATTTTAGCTCCAAGGGCTTCGTGGAATCCGGTAAATGCTGTATGTTTCATTCTAAAAGTATTAAATCTGTTGTATGCCGCAAATGTATAAAAAATAGGCACGGTGCAAAGATGGACTTATTCTAAATTATTTATTCGGTTACAGTCATGGTTATCGAAACTTCATTCAAATTAACTTAACTTTGTGCGACAAAATTCCAGCATGTTTTTATCCAATCAAAATATGCCACGTTGGATGATCTTTATGATCGATATGTCCATCGTATTATTTTCAGTGGTACTGGCCTATATGCTGCGCTTTAACTTTCACGTACCGGATGTGGAAATGCGCCAGTGGCCCCTGGTATTTACTACGGTATTATTGGTCAGGGCATTGAGTTTCATCATATCAAAAACCTATGCCGGCATCATTCGCTATACCAGCACCGAAGATGCCATAAGGATTTTCCTGGTCATCCTGTCGGGAAGCGTTTTGTTTTCCATCCTGAATGTTCTCTCCTATTATTTCATCAACGAAAAATATGTTGTCCCCTTTTCCATTATCATCATTGAGTTTATCACGGTAATATTTGCCATGGTCACTTTCCGGATCGTGGTAAAAATTGCTTACCTCGAAATCATGAACCCATCGGGCAGCAAGACCCGGGTCATTATTTTTGGAGCCGGTGAAGCCGGAATCATTACCAAACGGGCCCTCGACCGGGACGTGGGAACACGATACAAGGTGGTGGCTTTTGTGGACGATGATAAGTCAAAATGGGATAAAAAGATAGAAGGTGTTACCATCCATGGATTTGACAAACTTGAATCAGTGGTTTCCGAAAACAATGTGGAACATGTGATCATCGCCGTACAAAAACTTAAGCCGGAAAAAAAACAATCCATTGTTGATGTTTGTCTTCGCCACAATGCCAGGGTCATGACCATTCCTCCGGTAGCTACCTGGATCAATGGCGAACTCAGCTTCAACCAAATACGTAAGATACGCATTGAAGACCTGCTGGAACGCGATGAGATCAAACTTAACGTAGAAACGATATCGCAGGGAATCCGGGATAAGGTGGTGATGATCACCGGTGCCTCTGGAAGCATTGGGAGTGAGCTGGTCCGGCAGATTGCCCGATTTGAACCGGCCGACATTGTTCTCATTGACCAGGCCGAAAGTGCCATGTTTGACCTGGAGATAGAGCTACTGGATCGATTTCCGGATAAGAAATTCCAGATTGTCATTGCCGATATCTGCAATCAATCACGCATCGAAAATGCATATCGGACTTTCCGGCCGCAGATCGTTTTTCATGCGGCTGCCTATAAGCATGTGCCCATGATGGAAAACAATCCATCAGAAGCGATATTTACCAATGTGAAAGGAACCAGGATTCTCGCTGACCTGGCGGTTGATCACAAGGTGGAAAAATTCATCATGGTTTCCACCGATAAAGCCGTCAATCCGACCAATGTGATGGGTGCGTCCAAACGAATTGCAGAGATATACACCCAGTCGCTCAATCAAAAAGGCAGCACAAAATTCATTACCACCCGTTTTGGAAATGTACTGGGCTCCAATGGATCGGCCGTCAACCTGTTCCGCAATCAGATTGAGAATGGAGGACCAGTTACCGTTACCCATCCCGAGATCATCCGCTATTTTATGACCATCCCTGAAGCATGCCGCCTTGTATTGGAGGCCGGGATGATGGGTAAAGGGGGAGAAATCTATCTTTTTGATATGGGCAAACCGGTGAAGATCCTCGACCTGGCCGAACGAATGATCCGTTTATCCGGGCTGGAAGTAGGACGTGATATTGAAATTAAATTCACTGGCTTAAGACCGGGTGAAAAATTATTTGAAGAACTGCTCAACGATGGCGAAAACACCCTTCCGACCCATCATCCCCAGATCATGATCGGAAAAGTCAGAACCTATGACCTTGACGATATCACCAAAAAAATCGATGCTCTTGAAAAAATGTTCGATGAACAGAATAATTTTACCATTGTTAAAAAGATGAAAGAAATTGTACCTGAGTTTGTTAGCCAGAATTCCGTGTATGAAAAACTCGACAGGCATGAAGCAGAATGATAAATTTCAGACCAGTAATGTTTTATTGATCTCCCTTACCCACCTTCTCCACGATATTTACTCATCATTCCTGGCTCCCCTCCGCCCCTTACTGATAGAAAAGTTCGGTATATCCCTCGGACTTGCAGCTATGTGGGACCTGGTATCCCGGTTACCCTGGTTCCTGAATCCGTTCCTGGGTATGATTGCCGAACGAACGGCTGCCCGCTATTTTGTGATCCTGACACCAGCCATTACAGCAGTATCGATGAGTTTGCTGGGGGTAGCACCTTCTTTTGTCATTGTTTCTATCCTGCTTTTTGTGATGGGCATCAGCAGTGCCCTGTTCCATGTTCCAACACCGGTGATGGTGCAAAAAGTTTCGGGAAAATTCACCGGCCGCGGAATGAGCCTTTATATGTTTGGCGGTGAAATGGCCCGCACCATGGGACCTTTGGTAGTAACCGGTGCCGTTACCCTCTGGGGGCTCGAAGGCACCTGGAAACTCATCCCCTTCGGATTGATCGCCTCTTTCATCCTTTTCCTGCGGCTAAGACATATTCAGATATCAGGGGACATTAAAAAAGATGAACGTCCGAAAGGTTTCTGGAAAGCGTTCAAAGATCTGCTCCCCTTTTTCCTCATACTGGTTGGTATTACCTTCTTTCGGGCGATCATGAAATCGGGGCTGACTGCTTTTTTACCCACCTATTATTTTAATGAGAAGGGTGAAACACTCTGGTTTGCCAATTCTGCACTGGCAGTGTTCCAGCTGGCCGGAGCGATCGGCACCATTGCTTCAGGGACCATTTCCGACCGGATTGGACGCAAAACAGCTTTGCTCATCATTGCATCCATCACACCTGTTTTGATGTTCTTTTTCATCTCTTCCACCGGGATGTTGAGCTTTGTATTCCTGGTGTTGCTGGGATTGTTCATCTTTGCTCCGGGTCCGGTTTTACTGGCCCTGGTGCAAGACCGGGAAAAAGAAAAGCGGGTTTTTGCCAACAGCATTTACATGACCATCAGTTTCGTTACAGCTTCTATTTCAGTAGTATTTGCCGGGTTGTTGGGCGACTGGGTCGGACTGGAGAACACTTACAAAGTATCTGCTTTTCTGGCACTGGGGGCCATACCCTTTGTGCTAATGCTTAAAACAAAAAAATAGGGATTGGGTAAGGGTGTCACCTGCATGGATCACAAACCATCGATTATTTTCTTACGAACTTCCCCATACAAAGCATTAGTTTATTACTTTCGCAACGAAGCCGGAACGATGACGTAAAGGTTTTAAATTTTAATCCATAAAAATAAAATTATGAAGCGGTTATTTACATTCATTTTTGTTGTTATATCAGTTCTTAATTTAATGGCGCAGGAGTACAATCCACAGGTGGAATCAATGATCGAAGAGGTAAACCTCGATTCCCTGAAGATGTTTGTCCGCAACCTGACCGGTGAAGATTCGGTGAGGGTGAACGGAGAAATGGTACGCATTGAACACCGGGTAGATAGCTGGGGAAATGATCTGGCTGCTGAATATGTGCAACAAGTGCTGGAAGAATATGGCCTTGAGCCGACAGTGCAGAACTACAGTACCAATGGCACCAATGTATTCGCCGTGCAGGAAGGAACCCTCTATCCTGACCAGTATTATATGATCTGCGCCCATTATGATGCGGTAGACTATTATTGTGCTGACGACAATGCAAGTGGTAGTGCCGCCGTACTGGAAGCAGCCCGCATTCTAACCCCAATTGATTTTGAATATTCCATCATTTATGCCCTCTGGGATCAGGAAGAGATCGGGCTGGTGGGCAGCAACTATTATGCACAGCAAGCAGCCAGCAATGGCGATGACATCCTCTCGGTGATCAATATGGACATGATCGCCTGGGACAATGATGAGGATATGGTGGCCGAGATCCATACCAATAGTGCGACCAATACCCAGGAACTGGCTGATTACATCATGGCTATTGATGACATCTATGATCTGGCCACCAATCCCGTTATACAAAACCCCGGGACCACGGCCAGCGACCACTCCCGCTTCTGGAACCAGGGTTATGCCGCTGTGCTGATGATCGAAGAGTATTATGGGGGTGATTTCAATCCCTATTATCACACTGAGAATGACCGCATCAGTATTTTCAACCTCCCTTACTTTCATGAAATGGCAAAACTTTCTATCGGCAGCATTGTTTCGCTTGCTTCTCCTGTTGGTTTTGGAACCGGTATCGATCAATTGCTGGCAAATGGCGGTGTATCGTTAAACAACTACCCCAACCCATTCTCCGGGCAAACTACAATATCCATTGAATTGGCTAAGGATGATGACCTGCAGTTGGTATTGATGAGCAGCCAGGGAGCTGTTATAAACAAACTGGTGAACGGACCAAAAACGGCCGGTAAACATGAATTCACGCTTAATGCTGATGAACTGCCCAATGGCATTTATTTCCTGATCGGAACTACTCAGCAAGGTTCTCAAACCAGAAAGCTGATCATCCAGTAGATAAAATATAAACCATGTTTGACAATGCCTGTTTTGCTCTTAGCAAAGCAGGCTTTTTTATGCCGCTTTGATCGATTAAAAATGCCGGGTCTGTTATGGAACAATCCGATTGTTTTGTATTTTAGCAGGAACAAAAATGATGTTGTAAAAATACAAAACCAGGATGCCCCAAAATTTCACTAAACGAAAAAATTAAAAAACATCACGTTTAAATACCGTATATGGAATCCCGATAGCTATCGGGAGTGATAAAAGCTGTTGTTATAAACACGTTAGCCACAATATTGAACAGAAAACAATGAAACGGCAATATTTACTATTTATATTTACTATTTTTGCATTAAAGTGTTCATTATGTCAATCCCAAAACCTCACTAAACCAAGTGATAGTCTAAACTCCAATATTAGTAGTAATATATTCAGATTGAGCTTCATACTTCCTGGAATAATATATGAATATGGCATTACGAATAATAAGTCTATCAAAGCAGAATTTAATATTGCTGGTTTCGCCTATGGCTATTTTATTCCACAAATACAATCTGAATTCAGGACATATTATAATTTGAAAAGACGATTAGCAAATGGTAAAGACATAAATAATTTCAGCGGCGATTTTGCAAGTTTTTTAATGGGTTACCAATTTGGTTCACATCTGCCCTCGCAATCGAATGAAGTTTATTATGTTAATTTAGAAGATGTAATTTACTTTGGTCCAACATGGGGAATACAAAGGAATAAAAGAAAATTTCATTTTGAATTCAATTTAGGAGTTGGGTATTTTATTCTACTCGAATCAAAAGAAGGAAAGTTTAGTCCATTAGTTGACATAAGTTGCGGAATAAAGATATGGAAATTTTAATAATATACTGTGGCTAACAGCAACTATATCACATAGCCGCATAGCGGTCATCAAGACAAATGATTTGTAAATTAAACATAAAGGAAACCAACATAAATTTGAGTAGCAAACGGCCACATGCCATAGCTGCGACAAGTTGGCATTTATTCTAAAATACGAACTTATATGAAAACAGCTAAACTTTTATGGACCATTGCTTCTTTCTATTTGCTAGTTATAGGCTTTTTTTACATGGTTGTTTTGAAAGATACACCATCCAATGGCCCTGAAAGATTTGAGTACATCATACAAAACTGGAGCATCTTTAATTATCAGTGGAAGGCAGAATTAATGATGACAACTCTATTATCCATCTCATCATTTTTATTTTCAAAATACTTTAAAAACCCTGGCTTTATAATCATTGGCGTTGGTCAACTATTTTTTGCCATGGCCATGCCTCTGAGTATCGGAATCACACCAAATGCACCCTATGAATTTGGATCAATAATAGGCAAGGGAGCACATCAAATGGTGAATTTCGGAATGATGATTAGCTTGTTTGGATATTTAATCCTGCATTGGAAAGCTCGAATTTTAAGTAATTGGTTAAGGGTATCTGCTTTAATATTAGCAACTTTAGCCTTTCTTTCCTTCTTAGCTGGATTTGTGAATATCATTGAATCATCAACTGCCCAAAGAGCAATGTTGCTCGTTATGTTCCTTTATATCATCAATGGATACTTTGGGATTAAAATCAATGAAACAAATGCCAACAATGTATAAAAACCATTAAAACGGTTATTATACTTGGCCGATAGTGGCAATTTGACCTTAAAGAAATTATAATGAAAGAGATTGAATAAATTATTAAAACAATGAAACACCTTATATTATTAGTATCGTTAGTTCTTTTGATGGGTTGTCAAAACCAAAACAAAAAAGATGGACAAGAAAAGCTATCTGAAAGCACAAAACCTGTTCAGGAAAAAACATTTGTAGAATTAGGTGGGGAAAAACAATACGTTGAAATGACGGGAAGCTCTGACCAATTACCTGTACTGCTGTTCTTGCATGGTGGTCCAGGTTGGCCACAGACACCGCATCTGAGATATTTTAATGCTGGTTTGACTGAAGAAATGATTTTAGTTTCTTGGGATCAAGCAGGTTGCGGTCAATCTTATCTGCATAATCCCAATCCGAAAAACTTAAGTCCTGAAAGTTTGGTCAATGATGCACATGAGTTGACACAATATTTAAAAAAGAAATTCAATAAAGAAAAAATATTTCTTGTGGGATTTTCTTATGGTAGTGTTATTGGTTTGAAACTGGCCGAGAAATACCCTGATGATTATTACGCCTACATAGGTGTTTCACAGGTGATTAGTCTGTCAGAAAGCTGGGATGTTTCTATGCAATGGTTGAAAGAGCAAGCCCAACAAAAGTATGATACAGCAGCATTACGGCAGTTGGATTTGATTGAAAAAAAGGACAGCACTGTTTGCGCTACAATTTTGGATTGCTTTATGAGCAAGTACGAACTTGTTGTAAAATATGGAGGAACAGTTTACGATACAGGTATTGCGAAAGAAATTGAGAAAGCAGAAACTATGTATGAAGATTACAAAGATTATGACTGGTTTGAAGCATTTAACTACACCTCCGATCGAATGAAAGGTGTTGCTTTCACAACGGACATTTCACATATCACAGAATTAAAGATACCTGTTTATTTCATTGGTGGCCGTCATGACTGGAACTTACCCAGTGTAGTGGCTGAAAACCATTTAAACAAAATGACCGCTCCAGAAAAGAAATTCATTTGGTTTGAAAAATCAGGACATGAAGTGCCTGAAGAAGAGGCTGAAAGATTTAATCAAACCATCATTGAAATTGTGAAAGAAAAAAGCCGCTAACATGCAATAAAAAACATAGTGCAGAAAGTACTAAACATGAACAATATTATATCTTGTAAACGGCTTGGCAACATGACAGGAAGATGTTTTTAAATGCTCTACATTTCTTATTGCCAACCGTTAAAACATCAAACGAGTTATTAGCTCTTAAGAATAAAAAGGAATTAAAATCAAAGTAAAAAACTGCCAGGGAAAGAAACAAAAATGAGGAACACATCATGAGTGACCAAATTTTCAAGGATATCAAAATTCTATCGTCATCAGATATCAGCAACCTGATGAGCATGGAAGAGGCGATAGATGCAATGGAATCGGCATTTGCAAGTTATTCTGATGGAACAAGCCATGTGCCTCAACGATATGTTTCAGGCATTAAAAATTTGAATTTATTTTTAAAACCGGCTTATAATGAAAGTCTGGGCAGGGCTTCAGTGAAAATCATTGCCCAAAAAACGGATGGCAATGTAGAGGGATTACCTACCATTTTAGGAGTCGTCTTATTACTGGATTTAAAAACCGGTGCCATTTTATCCATGATGGATGGGGCATGCATTACCGCCCTCCGGACCGGTGCAGCCGGAGGCATTGCAACAAAAATACTGGCACGCAACAATGCAGCAACAGTGGCAATCATTGGTTGTGGTGCGCAAGGCAAAACACAGCTGGAAGCGGTTTGCAGCGTAAGGGAAATAAAACGGGCCTTTTTATTCGATATTCATTCAGCGGCAGCCAATAATCTCAAAACGGAAATGGAAGAAAAACTGAAAATCCCCATCCGTGTTGTGAAAGATCCGGAAAACCTCAAAGAGGCAGATATTATTTGCACAGCCACGCATTCAGAACATCCTTTGTTTGGTCAAAAGCATATTTCAAAAGGGACCCACATCAATGCCATCGGTTCTTATAAACCCAATATGCAGGAGGTAGACCCCGCGGTGATTAAAAGTGGAAGGCTGTTTGTCGACTCCAGGGAATCCGTTCTCAAAGAATCCGGAGACCTGATAAAGCCGATCAATGAAAATATTTTTACCGATGCCGTTATTGAATCAGAAATCGGTGAACTGATCAGCAAAAAAGCAGAAGGCCGGCAAAATAACCATGAAATTACGATCTTTAAAAGTGTTGGACTGGGTGTTCAGGATCTGTTTGTGGCCAATGGGATTTATGAAAAGTATTTAAAGCAAAAACGGGCAGAATGAAATCAGCACATATACCGGGAATATTTAATGATGTAATGGGTCCGGTGATGCGGGGGCCTTCCAGTTCGCATACGGCTGCAGCCCATCGCATTGGCAGCTTGATCAGACTTGCAGGTGAACCAAATTTCACCAAAGTGTTGGTAAAGTTTGACAAAACAGGCGCTCTTGCAACAACCTATCGTGGGCAGGGCTCTGCATTGGGATTGACAGGCGGATTGCTCGGGTTGGAAATGACAAATCCTGAAATCGTCAATTATGAAAAGCATATAAAAAACAGCAGTTTCACCATAGAATACCTGGTAACTGATATTGAAAACAAACACCCGAATGCTTATCAGATCAGCGTTCAATATTCTGATAGGGAGGATCTGAATATCCTGGCAATATCAACGGGCGGCGGTATGATTGAGATTGTGGAATGGAACGGTTTTAAAGTTTCATTGAAAGGCGATTTTTTTGAAACACTGCTGTTTTTTCAACATGTTGAAGCGGAGAAGATTTCTGAGATGGAGAACGTTTTAAACACGAATCTCTCGGATTTTAAATTGTACAAGTCACAAGATTCAGATCAAAATTGGCTGATCAATATTAAATCCGGTAGAAGTTTGAGGAAGGAGATCGAAAACATTTCCGGACTGTTTGAAAATGTTTACCTGAAATATGATTTAGTGCCCGTCATGCCGACCCCTTCGGTTATTGAAGTAAACCTTCCTTTTACCACCGTGGATGAAATGCTGAAGATAGCATCCGAGAAAGACCGCTCTTTATCAGAACTGGCCATCATGTATGAAGTGGCACGTACCGGTCTGCCTGCCGATACCATCATAAAGAAAATGGAGGAAATTGTTCTTATTACAAAAAAATCGATTGATGAGGGATTAAAAGGCACTCATTACAAAGACCGGATACTGGGCGCCCAGTCGCCATTGATTGAAAAAGCAGAAAAAGAGGGTCGCATTCAAAAAACAATTAACAGCACCATCATTGCTTACACCGCGGCTATTATGGAAGTAAAAAGTTCGATGGGCCTTATTGTTGCCGCTCCGACAGCAGGAAGCTGTGGGGTGGTAGGAGGTGCTTTATTCGGTTCACTTCAGGAGAATGAAAATGACCTGCATACCATGGCAAGGGCATTTCTTGCCGCAGGGATAACAGGTGTTTTTATTGCTGCCAGCTACACTTTTTCCGCTGAAGAAGGAGGTTGTCAGGTCGAAGCAGGATCAGGCTCAGCCATGGCCGCTGCCGGACTGGTTGAATTAAACGGAGGCTCTGCAAAACAAGCAATGGACGCTGCATCAATGGCCTTGCAAAACCAGCTGGGTTTGGTGTGTGATCCCGTCGCCGTGAGGGTTGAAGTGCCCTGTTTGGGTAAAAATATTATGGCAGCAACCAATGCTTATAATTCCTGTATTATGGCCCTGGCAGGCTTTGATGCTCTGATACCTTACCATGAAGTGATCGATGCGATGAAAGCTGTTGGAAATGCACTACCTTCTAGCTTATGCTGCACAGGACTGGGCGGACTTGCACAAACACCAACCGGAAAATGTTTGTATGAAAAATTTAATGATCATCACAATTCAGTGACATAATGCAACAAATCAAAACCTCATGGAATGGATTACCTAACGACCGATAAGGATAAAAAGTAAATTTGCAAATAGGAAGTCGGGTATTGAATCAATTATTTACCAAGAGCATAAGAAATGAAAAACAAATTACTTGTTATATCTTTAATCATCCTTGTAAGTGTGATCGGCCCTTCATCGTTTGTTAATGCACAAGCATCAATCGACCTGGAGTCCGGTGCAGTTTTTACTGGATACAATGACGTGCGAATCCCGGGCGATGCCGGAACCTTGTTTTCACTAAATACTGATTTAAAGACGAAAACAGCAGCTTTTATTCGTTTGAGGGCCGGTTATACCATCAATTCGAGGCATACGATCTCTCTTATTTATGCGCCTCTGACTGTAAAGTCGGAGGGTTCGGCCACGATGCCCATTCTATTTGAAGATGCTGCTTTTCCTGCAAATACCGAATTGAATGGCTCCTATAAGTTCAATTCATACAGGATAACCTATCGCTATGATTTTGTACGAAAACCCAATTTTGAATTTGGATTGGGTTTTACGGCAAAAATTAGGGATGCTGAAATTTCATTAAAGAGTGATGAAACAGCTTCAGCAAAAACGAACGTTGGATTTGTTCCGATTATCAATTTCAGGTTGCATTGGACATCAAATAAAAAGATGGGGCTCCTGCTCGAAGGAGACGCACTGGCTGCTCCGCAAGGCAGAGCCGAAGATGTTCTTCTTGCAGGAACGTATAAATTTTCTGATCGGTTCCTGATGCGCCTTGGTTATCGGATTTTGGAAGGCGGAGCCGATAATGACGAAGTTTATAATTTTGCCTTATTCCATTACGCTTCTGTTGGATTCAGTTATACCTTTAAAAACCGTCAGAATACAAATTAGTCAAAGATTATTGAACATGATCAAGTCAAATTTTTTGAAACTGTTTATTTCCATAGCCCTGCCAATTGGTTTAGGAGCCATAGCGGGACTATTTACGGCAGAAGCTGTGCCTGAGTCGTATGCGTCCCTGAATAAACCGTCCTTCAGTCCGCCTAACTGGTTATTTGGGCCCGTATGGACATTGCTTTATCTTTTGATGGGGGTATCCTTGTTTCTAATCTGGAAAATGCCGGCAAATAAAGAACGTTACCGGGCTATTTTCGTTTTTTTAGTGCAATTATTGTTAAACTTCTTTTGGAGCTTTATCTTTTTCTATTTCAACAGGATTGGCCTGGCACTCATTGAAATTATTCTACTATGGTTGAATATCGCTGTTATGCTGGTTTTATTCTACAAAATAAAACCTGTGGCCGCATTCATCAATATCCCCTATTTCTTATGGGTGAGTTTTGCCTCCATATTGAATGCGAGTTTGTATTTTCTTAATTAACCTGACACATTGAAAAGTAACATATTTGATCAGAATAATCATACATAGCTACTAACCCTATTTTAACAAATCAAAATGCCGGACGCATTCATCATTGAGAAATTTAAAACCCTTTATTTTTTTTAAATGATGTAAATTCATTTGATTCCTGATTTTGAAAGCGTCGAAATGTGAGGTATTTGTTTCATCAAGCTTAGAACATATCCTAAATATCAATAATTTTTACTATTTTTAGATTGATTCATTTTCGATTGAATAATACATGCATGTTAAAATATACAATACTTTCATTGTTATTTTTTATTAATTTCACTTCAAGTATGGGGCAAAGTTCAATGATTTATAAAACCGTAGTAGAAGAATTTGACATTGATCAATATTTGGGCAAATGGTATGAAATTGCACGATATGATCATCGATTTGAGCGAGGCCTGGTTGGCGTTACGGCAACGTATACTTTTCGCAGCGACGGAAAAATAAAAGTTGTGAATGAAGGATTCAAAAAAAAATTAACCGGGAAAAAGTCGAAAGCCATAGGTAAGGCAAAAATTCCAGATCCCAATAACCCCGCCAAATTGAAAGTCTCCTTTTTTTTGTTTTTCTATGGTGATTATTTTGTGCTTGAACTGGATAAAAATTATCAATGGGCAGTGGTTGGAAGCAGTTCCGACAATTACCTGTGGATCCTCTCACGCAGCCCAAAAATGGAAGAACATTTATACCGGGAATTATTGGAGAAATTGACCGGCAGAGGATACGATACATCAAAACTCATCAAAGTTGAACAAAGTGAATGATAAACGCAAAAACACCGAATCATGAGCATACTGGATATAATCATTAGCTATCTGTTAACATTTGCTGTTTTCCTGATCGTAGATCTTTTATGGTTGGGGATTATCGCTAAAAATCTGTACAGAAAATACCTGGGTAAATTTTTATCGAATCGGGTTAATTGGACGGCAGCATTTATATTTTATTTCATTTATGTTATTGGAATTTCATTTTTTGCCATTTATCCTTCTGTGAAAAATGACTCGGTCAGTGATGCTATTTTATGGGGTGCATTATTCGGGTTTTTTACATATGCCACCTATGATTTAACAAATTTAGCCACACTCAAAGGTTGGCCCGTACCGATCGTTATAATTGATATTTTATGGGGAGCCGTGCTTTCGGCAACCGTAAGTATTTCTGGATTTTTCCTGGTAAATTGGATCAATTAGCAAAGGGTATGAATAAAATAGAAGCGCCACATATCAATGGTAAATTTCTTTACTACGCTTTTCTTGCCGGAGGCAATCAAATCCTAAAAAACCAGGTTGAATTAAACAGAATCAATGTTTTCCCGGTCAATGATAAAGACACAGGTTCCAACTTAGCCTCTACCATCCGTTCTGTTATTGATAATATCAAACCCCAAAAGTCCTATAAGACTATGTTAAAGGATATTGCCGAAGCCTCACTCCTGGGAGCCAGGGGCAATTCAGGTGTGATATTCGCCCAGTTTTTACATGGTATCAGTCGGGAAACCATCAACAAATCAAAGATCACCTTTCCCGAATTTGCTGAAAGTGTAAAACGATCCATCCCCTATATTTATGAAGCCATTGCCCATCCTGTTGAAGGTACCATGCTGACAGTGATCAAAGAATGGTCTGATTTTCTTAGCAGCAAGAAAGAAGCGATTTATCATTTTGAGAACACCATTATTGACTCATTGTTGGTGCTTGAAAAATCATTGGCTGAAACCCCCTTAAAATTAAAAAAACTCAGCAAGTCAGGTTTTGTTGATGCGGGAGCAAAAGGTTTTGTGATATTTATCAAAGGAATTATTGAATTCATCAGAAATAAAAATATTCGTGATTTGGTGGTCGACTCCGGGGAAAATATCACCCTTATCCATTCAGAGGAACTGATCGATGAAGAAATCCATTACCGTTTTTGCACCGAGGCCATCATTCGAAATACCAAAATCAGTAAAAAAGAGCTGCAAAATATTTTAAATAAAAGTGGCGATTCCTCTGTTGTTGCCGGCTCGGAAAACCTTTGCCGCATCCATGTTCACACCAATCAGCCAGCTTCACTGTTTCATCATTTAAAAGATTTCGGGACCATCACCTATCAGAAAGTGGATGACATGGTTCGACAACAGGAAACAGCTTTCAAACGAAAATGGAACATTGCACTTGTAACTGACTCAACCTGTGATTTACCCCAGGAACTAATCGATTTATATCAAATCAATGTTGTTCCCATAAACCTGAATTTTGGGGATAATCATTACTTGGACAAGGTCACCATTCAGCCTGAACAATTTTATGAATTACTTGAAACGCACCCTGAATTTCCCAAAACAGCTCAAATAAATGAACAGGTTTTCACCAACTTATACTCTCACCTGGCCTCACATTACGATGCGATCATTGCATTGCACCTCACCAGCCAGTTCAGCGGGACCTATACAAACAGTGTAAAAGCCGGTAGACGAATTGCACAAGAATTTAAAAAACCAGTTCATGTGATTGATTCGAAAAATTTATCGGGTGCATTGGGTCTGCTCGTATTGAAAACGGCTTTTTACATCAAACAGGCCAGACCATTGGAATCCATAGTGAAATCAATTGAAAACGATGTGATTCATTCTAAAATATTTGTTAGTGTCAGGAATTTAAAATTCATGATCAAAGGAGGCCGTGTTTCAAAACCAAAAGGTTTATTGGCTTCGGCATTGGGTTTAAATCCGGTTATTTCAATGGATGCAAATGGTAAGTCACTACTTTTTGGCAAAACCTTTAGCCAGAAAGCCAGCTTGAATAAAATATATACCCACATTGAAAAAATCAGTAGGGGAAAGACCGTATGGAATTATATTATTCTCCATGCCAATCATGTTAATGGTGCCATGGAAGCAAAAGAAAAACTGAAACAACTGATCGGCAAAGAGCCTGTCTCTGTGGTCAATATTTCTCCGGTAATCGGCATGCATGCAGGTACTGGAGCCATTGCAGTTTCATTATTGTTCAATCAGAATTAATCGTATATCAGATGAATTTATTTTTACAAGCCTGCCTGCTCATATGGATCCTGGTGACCTTGTTATGGGTCTGGAGCATTATCATTAAAAATGTAAGTATAATCGACCTTTTCTGGGGGCTGAGTTTTGTCATAGTTAACGCATTTTATGTATTCATGTCGGGGGAACTCAATCCCAGGAAGATACTCATTTTAGTGCTGGTCAGTATCTGGGGCTTAAGACTTTTTATCTATCTTTCAATAAGAAATATTGGCAAAGGGGAGGATTTCAGATACCAGCAGTTCAGAAAAAATTATGGTGAAGACCGCTACTGGTGGTTCAGTTATTTTCAAACCTTCTTATTGCAGGGAGCATTGAGCCTGATTATATCACTGCCATTGCTTGCAATAAGTACAAGTTCAAAGTCGGGTGAGCTTATGATACTCGATTATATCGCCATTTTTGTTTGGTTAATCGGATTTGTATTTGAGACAATAGGCGATTTTCAATTGGCACGTTTTAAAAGAAATGCCAATAACAAAGGCAAGGTATTGAATACAGGTTTATGGAAATATACCCGACATCCAAACTATTTTGGTGATGCCGTGGTATGGTGGGCCTATGCCATCTTCAGCATTGCTGCCGGCGGTTACTGGCACATTATTGGTTCCTTTGTAATGACTTTTCTGTTGCTTAAAGTATCCGGTGTCGCCCTGCTTGAAAAAACCCTAAAAAACGACAAACCAGCATACACGGAATACACGCGCAAAACGAGTTCTTTTTTCCCCTGGTTTCCTAAAAGCTAAAATGAATGGATTTTATCATTAAAAATATCTGGTTGATACTTTTTGTTATTTGGGGCTTACCATTGGGTTTTTACCGAAGTAAATTCCGCAAAATAGTGTATCAGACCGACAGTTGGACAATCAACATCAAGCCGGTTTTTTGGAAAGAGTTGAGAGGCCTTTTTGGAAACATTTATCCGGATAATCGGAAATACAAAAAATTCAGAAACTTTTATTTGCTATACCTCACCATTTATTTAATATTATTCATAGCCTATTTAAGTTTCGACACCAATTCTAATAATATGAAAAAGTTAGCTGTAGGGAGCACTGTCCCTAAATTTGAGTTAAAAGACCAACATGGTCAATTGTTTTCGTTGGAATCCGTATTGGGTAAAAAAAACCTGGTCATCTTTTTCTATCCAAAAGACGATAGCCCGGGGTGCACCAAACAAGCCTGTTCATTTCGCGATCAATTTGAAGTTTTTGCCGATGAGGATGCCATGATCATTGGCATCAGCGGACAATCTGTCAAAAGTCATCTTGAGTTCGCACAAAAGCATCGACTGAATTATACCTTATTGAGTGATGAGGGCAATAAGGTTCGCAAACAGTTTGGGGTTCCCAGTGATTTATTCGGACTAATCCCCGGAAGGGTCACATACGTAATCGACAAGCAAGGAAAAGTCATCTATATGTTTAATTCGCAAGTTCAAACCGAAAAGCATGTAACCGAAGCATTGCGCATTTTAAAGGAGTTGAAATAAAACAGTATGAATCATAAAAAAGCGAATCTTCCTCAAAAAATGTGTCCGTTATGTGGACGCCCCTTCAAATGGAGAAAAAAGTGTGAAAGAAGCTGGGATTCGGTTGTATATTGCAGTGAAAAATGTAGAAGAAATAAGTTAAAAATCCATAATGACTAAAATTGGTCTTTTTTTTCCGCACCAATTATTTGAAGATCACCCAATCTTCAGCATTTGTGATCATTTGTACCTTGTTGAAGAATCTCTATTTTTTAAATATTACGCATTCCACAAACAGAAGCTGGCATTTCACCGGGCCACGATGAAATCTTTAGAGCGCAAACTGGTTGCAAAAAATATAGCTGTGAGCTATATTTCCTGCTTCGAATCCATTGCTGACATTCGACAACTCCTGCCCTACCTGGCTCAAAAACATTCGATGCAGGAGCTTCATTTTATCGACCCAACCGATGACTGGCTTTCCCAACGAATCGGCAAAACAAGTAAGTCGTTGGAATGTAAATTAATCGAATATGAAAATCCGCTCTTCCTGAACACCAGAGATGATTTGAAATCGTTTTTCAGAAGTAAAAAACAATCGTTTTTCCAAACGACATTCTATAAGCAGCAACGAAAGAGATTCAATATTTTAATTGATCAGGATGGTCATCCCGCTGGGGGGAAATGGAGCTATGATACCGAAAACAGAAAAAAATATCCAAAAGTAAAGAAACCCCCAAAGATTGATTTTCCTGAACCTTCATCCACCTGGGATGAGGCCGTACAATATGTTGATAAACATTTCAGAGACAATCCCGGAAAAATTGAACCTCATCCGATATATCCCATATCCCATGAAACATCCAAACAGTGGTTTCAGCAGTTTTTAGATTCTCGTTTTCATGATTTCGGAGCTTACGAAGATGCAATCGTTATGGATGAATCCATCCTGAATCACAGCCTTATCTCTCCCCTGCTCAACATTGGATTGCTAAATCCCAAAGATATCATTGATCAGGCCATCACCTTTTCCAAAGAGCAGGGCGTTCCCATTAATTCAACAGAAGGATTTATAAGGCAAGTTATAGGTTGGAGAGAATTTATGAGAGGAATGTACGAAAGCAAAGGGCGTTCGTCGAGAACACGCAACTTTTGGAACTTCAAAAGAAAGATTCCAGCCAATTTTTATGATGGGACAACAGGCATTGATCCCATTGACCAAACCATTCATAAAGTTCTCCATACGGGCTATTGTCATCATATTGAACGGCTCATGGTATTGGGCAACTTTATGCTGTTGTGCGAATTTGATCCGGATGAAGTTTATCAGTGGTTCATGGAGCTTTTTATTGATGCTTATGACTGGGTTATGGTTCCCAATGTTTATGGCATGAGTCAATTTGCAGATGGTGGATTATTTGCTACCAAACCTTATATAAGCAGTTCAAATTATTTAATGAAGATGAGCGACTACCCCGATGGCGAATGGCAAAAAACATGGGATGGACTATTCTGGGCATTTATTCATAACCATCAGGATTTTTTTGAAAAAAATCCAAGAACCAAGATGTTACTCTATTCCTACAACCGCATGTCGGATGAAAAAAGAAAAATTCATTTGGGCTTTGCAAAAGAATTCCTTAGCAGTTTAAAATCGGATTAAAATTGCATCAAGGGCAGTGAAACAAATCTCTGATTGCTATGAACATGAATAACTTTTAAGATATCATCAATTTATATGGTTCTAAAAAACATGAGGATTTAGAACATTCAAATTGTTAGTCATATATCAGGATCGAGCACCGCTGAGTTTGTTGAGCAATCGCATACCTTTGAAACAATAAAACCAATCAAAGCCTTCTAAAAAGAAATAAGATTATGACTGAATAAATTAAGTTAATATGTTATTAAAAACACTCATTGGGCTGGGTGCAGCACTGGGTCTTTACCTTACCATCAGGACAAAAAAGATATTTCAGGCGATCATAACACTGGGAATGATTGTGGGCATCATACTGGTGCTGTTGCCATTCAGAAGCATTCAGGAACCCGGGCTTTACATTTATTTGGGTTTTGTAGCTCTTGCTTTTATTTATGGCCTGGTAGCAAAAGAAAAGGAAAGAGGAACACGGATAACCATTTGCCTCATGTCAGCATTCCTGTTCACCTATTGGCTATGGGTAATAAACCATTGGCATGGGGACGCCCTTTTGGCCCCCATCCTTGCACTGATTGTTATGTTGGCAAGCATCATTGGCAAAGTAAAACTGAAAAGTGAATGGGGCTATCTAACTATATTGACGTTTGATGCGATGGCCATACTCCTTGAAAACTGGTTGAAAGCAAATTGACCAATTATTTAAACGTGCACAGCTATCGAGACACCCCGACAGTCAGGAAACCAATGGTTGTGAGTCAGGGCGATTTCTCTTTGATAATATGTGTTATAATTTTCAAACTCCTTTTAATAAAAGCCATGATCTTTTAGATTTTGAAGGAAATCAGATAAGCCTATTTTAATGGATAAATGAAATTAAAAAGACCGTTAACATAATTGTTGATCAGCAACAAAAGGCATTCCTTTTAATATTAATTAAAAGGCTCACGGAAGCATGTGGCATACTTAGTATCTCTTTAGAGAATACAATAATTCCCCCACTCACTACATCCATTCTACAACTCATTACATTCTGTTTTTTTTATCAATGGCAATGGATCACCTTTGTAATGTGAAATTAGAATCATTTAACAATTTGAACCATGAAAACTACATTTAAATCATTCCGTAACTTATTCCTGTTGACAACCATGATGTTGATGGCAAGCTTTGTCATCGGTCAGGATTATGTACAGAATTACAATGTCATCAGCAATCGCAAATCGATACGCTTCTCTGATAACTTTACAGATTATGACGTTCAGATCAAGGGAAAGGTAACGGTTAATGATGATGATACCAGAATCACCGGGATATCTTCCGGAGGCTACCTAAAAATCAGCAAAAAGACCTTTGGCAACAAACGGTCCATTATCATCGAAAGCGATTCGAAAGGATCACTGAGCTATGAGTATTATGAAGGCCGCACTGAGGTTCCCTATGATCCGGAGGGTAAAAAATGGCTGGCAGATGTGCTTCTTGATGTAATCCGCATGTCAGGTATTGCTGCAGAGGATCGGACCAAACGCATATATAAAAAAGAGGGGATCGATGGTTTCCTGGAGGAGATTGATATGATCGAGTCCAACAGCGTAATGGGCATATATTTTAGTGAACTGTTCAACAATTTTAAGCTCAATGAAAATGAAACCATGGCGGCTTGCAGTGCCATCGCGTCTGAGATCAGCTCCAACACTGAACGGGGAAGTCTTTTCAGAGATTACAGCAGCCTGTTTATGCAGAGCAATGCAACAATGGTGGTGTATTTCAATAGCATTTCCAAATTGTCGTCCAATACGGAAAGGGGATCGGTACTCCGGAAAATATCGGATGAAATAGATTTCAACGATCCAAAAGTGACAGAGGCCTATTTTGGTTGCGTTGATAAAATGTCGAGCAATACGGAAAGAGGGAGTGTATTGCGCAATGTTGAAAAAACACAGGATCTGTCGGAAAATGCTTATAGCAGGTTACTTACAAGTGTTAAAAAATTGAGTAGTAACACTGAAATGGGATCCGTCATGCGATCATTGGAAAAGTTGAACATGAAAAACCCCGCTATTGCCAATGCTTATTTCAATGCCATCAATAGCATGACCAGCAACACCGAGGCTGGGAGTACACTGCGTCATTTGATCAGTCATTATGAATTATCGGATGAAAACTATGTTTCCCTGTTGGGTTGTGTAAAAAAGCTCACTTCCAATACCGAAGCAGGCAGCGTAATGAGGAAAATCAAATCAATCAACATGCAAAATACAGCGGTTCTGACCACATATTTTGATGCCATCAACACCATGACCAGCAATACCGAAGCAGGCAATGTATTATCCTATACCATTAAAACACATCCACTAACGGATCCGGCATGGGAACGTCTGTTTTCAGTGACAGGCAGATTAACCTCCAACACAGAAATGGGGAATGTGTTGCGGACGGCCATCCCGGTTATGCCTTATAATCCCAATGTTTTGAACACATTCTTTGATGCAACCCATAAATTTACAAGCAGCACCGAGCATGGCAGGGTATTGCGCACCATGACGGAAAGCAGTCAATTCGACAAAGCAGCGTGCCTAGGATTATTGGAGAGCGCCAAACTGATCACATCCAATACTGAAAAATCTTCCGTTCTGCAAAAAGTGGCCGGAACACCACTAATCCAGGATAAAGAAGTGAAGGATAAATATATGGATGTAGCTTCAACACTCTCCTCCAATACAGAATATAGAAATGCTGTAGAGAAAATCGTTCAATAGATCAATTCAATTCTTGCCGATTGAGATGGCGCTTTTGTAACGAAGAAGCAGAGTGAGAATCACCGAAAATCGTACCTTTAACCATTCAATTCAACTGTTAAAATGCATTGGATCTGGAGAAGTATATTGATCAGTTCGACCATATCAGCTGGGATCTTCCTTTTTGTCTTCTACAGTGAAACGGGTGCGCTCCCCCTGATGGATGAGAACTGGGTAGGGCTGTCGCTGGCACTTTTACTTGGCAACCTGGTTGGAGCAGGCATGTTCCGGTTGAACCTTTCCTTTAATAAAATACTGCCCTGGAACCGCCATATTACAGGTCGGTTTATCATGGAAGTGTTCAGCGGATTTCTGTTGGTAACCCTGGCAGCCATGATCTATATTTACGGGTTTGTTGACCAGATAGTTGAAACCGACCTGCTGGATAGTTTCTGGGAAGAGTATTGGGATGGTGTGGTAAAATTTGGCATTGTTTCCCTGGTGATCATCTACTTGTTCTCATTGGTTAACTTTTCCATTTTTTCATATAACCAGTATGCTGTGCAACAGATCCGAACCTTGAGCCTCGAAAGGCAGCAATTGAATTTGCAATTCGAAGCCCTGAAGAGTCAGCTCAGTCCTCACTTTCTTTTTAATTCCCTGAACACGATTTCATCACTCATATACAAGGATTTGCATCTGGCAGAAAATTTTATCCGGCAACTGGCGCATACTTATACCTATATTTTAGGCAATGATGAAACAAAACTGGTAAAACTAAAGATTGAAATGGAGATGATGCAGTCCTTTTTTGAAATGCAAAAAACCCGATATGGGGATGCATTGAGCCTTAAAATTGATGTACCGGAAGAAATCAAACAAACCTATATTCCGCCCCTTACCCTGCAGATGTTGCTTGAAAATGCTTTGAAACACAATCTCGTGGAGGATGACAACCCTTTGCACCTCAGGCTCTTTTTTATGTCGAAAGAAGATATGTTGGTCTTGCAGAATAATCATATCCCCAGGCCGGAACTCATCCGGATCGGAAACAGTCTGGTGGACAGACCGAAGAATGGAAATTCCCACAAAATAGGATTATCGAACATCAGGAAGCGCTATGCCTACTTTACCAACCGGCAACCAGCGGTTATCTTTGAAAAGGATTTTATTGTTAAACTACCCATAATTGAGAAAAACGTTGAATAGCAAGCTTTTTTATAACAACCTCGTTTTTCGACTAGCAGCTCCTCCCCTTTTTGGGATTGTGATTTACCTGCTTATCCTGATGTTTTTCGATTCGGTGAACATGCTGGCTGAGAACTTTTTCAGCCGTGAGATCATGTTCATTTTCGGGCTAACCTACCTTTTCTTCGAGATTAACCGTGCCATCATTATCCTGTTGAATAAACTGTTTTCCATTGACCGTTCCATTCGCCTGCGCATTTTAATTCAATACGTTGTTGCAGCAGTGGCCAGTGTGACGATTGTTTCGGCGGTACTCTTTCTTTACTTTAGATACATTGAAGGTTTTACGACCATCAATACCGAACTGATCACCTTTAATTTGATTTACCTGTTCACCGCTGTTTTTTATCATCTGTTTCATCTGAGCATGGTTTTTTTATACAAGCGCAACGACCGGCTTGTTGAGCAAGAGCTTCAGCAAAAAAAGCAAACTCAACTGGAGTTGAACACCTTCCGGAACCAGGTGAATCCTGAATTTTTATTCCAATCACTTGAAACGGTGATTTCCACCCTGCATGAAAACAAAAAGGAGGCAGATGACCTGATTGACGACCTGGCACGGACCTACCGCTATACCCTGGATAACCGACACAATGAATTGGTTTCAATGAAAGATGAACTGGATGCCCTCAAAGTGTTGGTTAAAATTTATGAAAAACGTTTTCCGGATGCTTTAAAAATTGAAACAGAAATAAACAACCAGGCACATCTTAAAAGCCTGGTGCCTTGCACTTTGTCTATTTTACTGGAAAAAGCGGTGATGGGAAATATCGTTTCAAAAAGTTTACCGCTGACCTTCAGCGTCATAACCCGTGATGATTCCCTTTTGGTAGGATATAATCAAAACAAACGGCTACGGGAACACAACCCATACAACACCCGAATGGAATTCCTGGAGAAAGCATATGGGTTTTTTAGTGAACAGGGAATGGAGGTTAATCACCATAGCGACTTTGTGAGATATAAGATACCCCTGATAAAAATCGAAGAAGAATAAAAACAGATTTTATGAAAGTAGTAATCGTAGAAGATGAAAAACCTGCTTTAGAAAAGCTGGAAATGATGTTAAAGGAATATGATCCGGAGATCGATGTCGTGGCCAGATTTGGATCCGTCATCCAAACGGTCAACTGGATTAAGAACGCTGGTGAAGATGCCGATCTTTTTTTTATGGATATCCTGCTCACCGATGGACAAAGCTTCGATATTTTCGAACAGGTGGAGATCAATAAGCCGGTGATCTTCATTACTGCCTATAACGAATATGCCATCAAAGCCTTCAAGGTCAACAGCATCGATTACCTTCTTAAACCGTTGAATTATGAAGACCTTTATAAGAGCATGGAAAAGATCAAAGTCTTGCGCGAAAATTTGCCGGCCAATAAGGAACGTATCCAGTATGACGAACTCAGCCGGGTGCTGCTTGATATGAATCGTAATTATAAAAACCGCTTTATGGTAAAGGTGGGAGAACATATCCGCTCTGTTAAAACTGAAAATATTTCTCTGTTTTATGCTGAAGGTCGAACGGTTTTTTTGATTACCAGTAAGCAGCACAAGTATATTGTGGATTACACCCTGGAGGAACTGATGAATAACCTGGATCCTGATATGTTTTTCAGGGTTAACCGTAGCTTCATCGTCAATATCAATGCGATTCAGGATGTTGTGGTTTATTCCAACAGTCGATTATTGATTGAGTTGAACCAGCCTTTTGATACGGAAATAATTGTCAGCCGGGAAAGGGTAGCCCAGTTAAAAACCTGGTTTGAGGGGGCCTGAACCCTGCATAGTTAAAATACCACGGTCGATGCTATCAAACTGAAGGGTTTTAAATGAAGTTGTGTCGGCACGATTGATATCAAGCAGTTTAATTCTCCAGTCATGATCAAGGGTAAATACTCCCCCAATAAAAGGATTTAACATATACCCCCAGGCCGGGCTGTCTCCTGCTCCACATTCCCAGTATTTGTCTTCAAAATAGAACTTAAACTTGTCGTCCTCATGACGTATTATACAATGATATACCTGCCCGGGCTGAATGGTATCGATGGTGGCCTGTTGGTCCTCGGCATCGTTGGGATGAACACCATTGACATAACAATATCCGCCCACCAGGAGCATGGTATCATTGATGCATTTATAAACCAGTCGGGCCGAACCTCCTTCATGATGCGTACCCTTGGAGAATCCCCGCAATTTGCTCCACCCATTTCTTTCAGGTTCAGGATAAAACCAGCTGGAGTCGGTTTTAAAATAAAACTCAATCTCCTTAAGATCATAGACAAACTCCACCGAGGGATAATAACTGTGATTACCGGCCGGTATGCGAATGGTTCGCCACTGATTTGATAAATCAACAAATGTTGAATAGGTCACCAGGAAGATTTCCGTGATTGGCAACAGCACGATCAGAAACGTCAGTAAATTGATGATGAAAGTGGTTCTTGAAATCTTGTACAAGAATGCAAGCAGATAGGGTTTTAAATAGATATTCCTTTTAAAGATTCTCAATGTTAATTCTCCAGTAAAATTTTTAGCTGGGATGCCCGATAATTGTTCGGATCAACAGTGTTAATCCGCTTCACCAGGCTCCAGGCCTCCTGTTTTCTTTTAGTTTCCAGATAAACAGCAGCCAGGTTGACCATGGCCTGAATATTATCTGGATCCAGTTTCAATGCTTCCAACAACATTTTTTCTGCATTTTGCCATTGCTTTTGGCTCATCTTAATAAAACCGAGGTTCACCCAGGCTGATGTGTATCGTTTGTCCTGTCCCAAAATAAAATCAAATACAGCCTCGGCTTCCGACAGTTTCCCTGACATTACGAACAAACTACCCAATTTGTTCTGAAATTCCAGGTTAAATTTTGCCAGATCAGCAGCCTTCCGGTAAAAATAAGTGGCTACCAATTGATTGTTTTCATTCTGATAAGCCTGTCCAATTCGGTACGCTGTCCATGCATCATTATTGCTGTAGTCTTCTGTGATTAACAAACTATCCAATACCATCCGGATCCCTTTTTTTTCAATTAGTTTGGTTATTTCAGCAGAATAGTTTTTGAGAAAATAATAATTGACAAGGGCATTGAAATAATATTCCGGGCTTTCGATGGAAGTGGCTTGCAGATACGTCCAGGCAGAATCAAGATATTGTGGATCGGGATGATAAGTTTCATATTCAAGCAGATAACCCCTTGCCATCGTGAGACTATCGGTTTGCGGATTATTCACAGCAACAAGCCCTTTGAAAATCCTTTCGGAATTAGGTGTTTCCATATAGGGAGCAACAGAGATTTTATGATCATGGACCTTCACATGAGGAATGTCACGGGAACCTTCTTCGCGCATGTGGCAATGGATACAATTATCCTGAACAATATCCCTTGTATATTTCACTTCACTGCAAATGGTCTGTGGTTCTGAGTGGCATCCGGCGCACACCCTGAGGTATTTTTGAATTTGCACTTCTACCCGGGATTTGTGAGGATTGTGGCAGGTGATACAATTGAATCCATTATTCGATTCGATATAACATTTGCTCTGCGACATGCGCTCATAATGGGAAGCCATGATAAAATCATCTTTTCCCCCTTCGAACAAGGGCATAAAAATATCCATCACATTTGTCAGGCGCATACCGGGCTTAAAATCATAAAAACTTTTTCCCGGTTTTAAGACCATGGTTCCCTGTAGATGACAACGGGCACATAAATCGGTTTGCAACTCAGGATCCAATTTGCCCGGATTAACAATACTATAATCAATGTATTTGGATGTATCAATCACAATCCCTTGTTTAAATTGCCTTACATGCGCTTCACCGGGACCATGGCATCGTTCGCAGTCGATGCCATCGGGAATGTGATGGTATTTGTTTTCCGACCCCATAATAAAATCAGGGAATGCGTTATGACAACTCATACATTCAAGGCCGATCTTCCGGCTAAAACGACTGTTTTGCCCATCTTCAAATCCTGGCGGAAAATCAAACCTTCCATCTTGTGTGTAATAGGTAAAAGGAACCTGGTAGGCATAGGAACCGGAAAGATATATATGAGAGTTGGTGTGTTGTCCGGAGCCTACCACATAGTCAACCCGTTCAATTCTTTTATGCACTGTATCTTTACCTTCCAACCTAAACTCCATGATGAAAAGTGTATCCTGCTCCCAAAATGGCAGATAATAAAGGTTTTTATATGGGTCAAAAAGAATACTATCCGGACCTACAACAGCAGCACTTTTCTGCGGTGTGGCCGTATCAAATGACAATCCCATACCGGTTCGCAGGTAACTTAAATAATTCAGTATGTGACATTCCTTGCAGGCTTCTCTCCCAACATATTTGACCGTATCGTTATGATTCAGGTATACTCCGGGTTCCTGAAAACCTTTTTGCAACCCACCGGAGTTACAGGCGTGAATAATCAAAAGGGGGAAAATTAAATAGATAATCGACCGGGATCCCATTGTGAATTGCATCATCTTTAGATAACAAATATACCAGTAATTTTTATTTCATGATTTTATTCACTGATCATGCGGAAGCGATTGATATTGCTTATATTTGCTGATCAAAATAATATTTAAAAAGATCCCTTATGAAAACTTTTGCTATTACTTTTTCCCTTTTATTAATCACTTTACTGTTCTATGGACAATCTTCGATAAATAATTATGATGAACATGGGAATGTGTTGCGGAACAGCACCATTGAGCCCCTGGTTCCGTTGACAAACAATCAGGAAATTGCCAATGTCTGGAATTCCGCTGGTCCCTTCGGCGGAGACGTATTGGATATTGCCATGGATCCTACCAATCTTCAACGGGGATTTGCTGCCGCCGGATATCCATACATGCGGATCGGTGAGGAAAATCCGTGGATGATTGTTGAGAGTTTATTGGCCATTTCACCTTCGGGGATTCATTGTATTGAGATCAATGGCAATGGAACCATGTTTGCAGCAGGAAATTATTCCTACGGAAAAGTTTTTATATCAACAGATAGTGGTGAAAGCTGGGTGCAGAAAAACATCGGTGTAAATGCAGGCGTCTTCAGCCTTACGCTCGATCCTTCCGATCCAAACACCATTTATGCCACCACGTCGGCTATCTTTGGTTCAACGCAAAGCAATATTGTAGCCAAGTCTTCCGATGAAGGGAATACCTGGACGCTTCTTAACCTGACATCGGTTATGCCCGCAGGATACGGATGCGTAGCCCTTGCTGTTGATCCTGGAGCACCTCAAACCCTTTTTGCCATTGGCTCAGAAGGAATCAGCAATGCTACTGTGGCAACCAGCACCGATGGGGGTAGCACCTGGCAGTCTGCCATGGGTAACTTGCCAACCGGAAAACCCCTGAATGCCATAAAAATATTCAATGGCGCCGTTTATGTTTGCGGCGGACAATTATTTGGTGGAAATGTGATGGGTGTTTATAAAAGTGAAAATTATGGAACGACCTGGACCAACATGTCCACAACATTTCCCAATAAAGTGGCCAATGACATCCTGATCAATCCTGATGATCCCAACAAAATGTATGTGGCAACAGAGGGCGATGGGATATATTACACAATTGATGGTGGCCTTAACTGGACATTTGATACCGGGGGGGCAGGCGATAATGGCTCAGCCAGAAAACTTATCTTCCAGGTGGACGAATATGAGTCCATCATCGGCGGTTTTTTGAGTTTGGGCGTTTGTTACAGTGGTGATGGTGGTGCCAATTATGTATCCGTGACCGAAGGCATTGCAACGCTTACCATCAATGATATTGAGGTTGATCCGAACAATCCGGAGATCATGCTCGCTTCCTTTGAAGCAGAAAATTCAGGAGGTTGCTATCTTTATAACAATGATGAATGGTCACTTGTGGAAAGTCTTCCTGCTACCCGATTTTCAGCAGTAGATATCGGCATTGATGGCACCCTGTATGCATGGTCAAATGGCCCTACAACGGTTGCTGCTGAAGGAGTTTATAAATCATCCGATGGGGGTATGACCTGGGAAAATATGGGACCCAATATCGGCTCTGTCTTTGAGACACAGATATGGAGCATCGCCACTTCTGAAACCGATCCCAATCTCATCTTCATCAGTGGGAATAATTTTGGTGTCAATGGATGGGCATCTATGATCTATCGTTCGGCAGATGGAGGTGAAAACTGGGAAAACGTGTTCATGGGACCCGATAATGATGCCTTCCGGTTCATACATATTGTTCCCGAATCCAATGACATGGACCTTTATACCGCCTATAAGTCGGAAACAGCTGGTGGTTTTTTAAAGAGTATTGACGGTGGTTCAAACTGGTTACCCATTAACGATGGCATTCCTGCCTCCGCAAAATGGTGTGGCGCCATCGTTTCCGATCCCCAAAACAGCGATGTGCTCTATGGTGGAGTAGGCGGATACGGAGGTGTTCCGGGAACCATTTATAAATCAGAGGATGCCGGAAGCACATGGACCGGAATGGGGTTTTCACTGGCCAACTACAGTAAAATAGCGGATATCATCATCAATCCTGACAATAGCAATGTTATCTATGCTGCATCATCGCAGGATGGCGTTTATATGACCTCTGACGGAACAACCTGGACTGCAGCCAATGAGGGCTTACCCGCTACCAACATTTCGGGTTTTTCAAGAATCATAGATGACGGTACAGGTAATAAGGTCTTTTATGCTTCTACAATCACCAATAGCTGCTATTGGACTGAAGTTTTTAATCCATCGGCAACAACTATTTCGGAACGTTCATCAGAACCCATCATTTTTATTTCCAACCCTGTAAAGGATGCGGTAATATTGCAAGTCAAAGAAAAACAAACATACCTTTCGGAAATAAATCTTTATAATCTTTCAGGTCAGCTGTTAATGCAGACTTCTGTTAATGGATTAAAAACCACAAAAACAACCATTTATCTGGATGTCCGTCCTGGTATCTACCTGTTATTGATTCATACCAATAAGGGTGAAGTTACCCGTAAGTTAATGGTCAGGTAAAAGGCATTATTTGATACAAAAACACCGGTCATTTTGATTGTTCAAAAAGGTCGGTGTTTTTTGCTAACCATTGATATTTCAAAACTTTGGAATGCCATTGCTGGGAATTTTCTCCTAATTTTTGTAGTTTTGCAAAAATTTTGGAGCACAATGCTTAAAAAACGTTACCATTATATTTACAGGCCAAGTTTCACCATGAAACGAATCTTTCCTTACCTCTTTATTGACCCCTAATAGAAATTTCCTTCTCTCTGGTTTTAGAATTTTATTTTTTATTAACACATTCGATAAAGACATTTTATGCATAATATCGATATTATCATATTTGTTATTTATTTCTCTTTAATGCTGGGTGTGGGCTATTATTTCTCCCTCAAAAATAAGTCGGTAGAAGATTTTTATGTTGGAGGCCGGTCCATGGGACCCTGGCACATAGGATTATCCGTTGTGGCCACAGATGTGGGAGGTGGTTTCTCCATAGGATTGGGAGGCCTGGGGTTTGTTATGGGAATTGCCGGCTCATGGCTGCTTTTTACAGGCCTTATTGGTGCATGGATTGCAGCAGTGGTTTTAATACCCAGGGTGTATCACCTGGCTGATAAGCACCGGTTTCTTACATTTCCTCAAATTTTCGGACATTTTTATAATGGACATGCCGCCATCATTGCCGGTATCATCTCTGCCATTGGATATGTTGGTTTCACCAGTTCTCAAATACTGGCGGGTGCAAAACTGGCTGATGCAGCGTTTACAGAGATTAGCCAATCAACTGCTGTCATAATCATGGGGGCAATCATCATCGTGTATACCGCATTGGGTGGCTTAAAGGCAGTGATTTATACCGATACCATTCAATGGACCATTCTCATTCTGGGTTTGATATTTATTGGAATCCCTGTCGCCTATACCAATGTTGGAGGCTGGGAAACCATTTCAAGCGTTTTGCCTGATCGATATTTTCAATTAAGCAGTTTAAGCTGGAGTCAGTTTGTGAATTGGTTTGCCACCATCGTTCCCATTTGGTTTGTCGGAATGACCTTATACCAGCGCATATATGCATCAAGAAGTAAAAAACAAGCCCAAAAAGCCTGGTTCCTTGCCGGTATTTTCGAGTGGCCCATCATGGCCTTCATGGGCGTTACTCTTGGATTGTTGTCCAGAGTAGCCTATGATACAGGTCTATTTGATCCTTATATTACTCCAGGCAGCGTTTTTGATCAGGAAACGGGGTTGCCCCTTTTGCTGGTACATGTTCTTCCCATTGGACTCCTTGGTATCATGATGTCAGCCTATTTCAGCGCCATCATGTCAACTGCTGATAGTTGCCTGATGGCAGCATCAGGGAATGTACTGACAGATATCCTGGAGAAATTGGGCAAAAAGAAAAGGAACCATTCCACCGTTCTTTTCTCACAGTTCCTGACATTGATACTGGGATTGTTGGCCTTATGGCTGGCCCTGAAAATGACCAATGTACTCGAACTTATGCTTTATTCTTATGCCTTTATGGTTTCCGGACTTTTGGTCCCAGTGCTGGGTTCTCTTTTCCTTAAGAGGCCTCATCCTGTGGCTGCTATTTCGGCCATGTTGGTTGGTGGTGGCATTACCTTATTCTTGATCATCATCAATATCAAATTACCCTTCGGACTCGATCCGAATGTATTTGGCATAACAGCTTCAGCCATAGCTTTTTTAATTATTAATTCCTTATTAACAACAAACAACAAAAACATCTTACAAAATGAAAATTGAACAATATAACTCAGTAGATACGGTTACAACATTAGAACGAAAGCGAATTATTGATTTTCTGCATGATCATCTCGATGAATTTGGTGATACGTGGGAATCAATTTCCAATGCAGTAGACTATGCATTGAACCCCGGGCCAGCCTTTGGGGGATTTGTATTGTTTACAGAAGAAGATAACGAGGTGGTCGGTGCTGTGATTATGAACCATACCCACATGAAGGGTTATATACCTGAAAATGTACTGGTTTATATCGCCGTACACCGTGATCACCGGGGTAAAGGAATCGGGAAAGTGCTGATGGAGAACGCTATAAAAACGGCTAAAGGCAATATTGCCTTACATGTTGAACATGATAATCCTGCGCTTCATTTATACAAAAAAGTTGGCTTTACGAATCCTTACCTCGAGATGCGCTATTACAAGGACTAATGCATAAACTAAACTAAAAATACGCACAATACTATGCGACAACTCATAATCAATAAATCGATAACCAGACGTGATACTGCTTCCTTTGAAAAATATCTTCATGATATTTCAAAAGTTGATTTGCTGACAGCAGAAGAGGAAATCGAACTTGCACAAAAAATAAAACGTGGCAATGAAGAAGCCCTTCAAAAACTTGTAAATGCAAACTTGAGGTTCGTAGTTTCTGTTGCAAAAAACTACCAACATCGCGGCCTATCTCTGCAAGATCTGGTCAATGAAGGCAATATGGGATTGATCCGGGCGGCTAAATTGTTTGATGAGACCCGCGGATTTAAATTCATTTCATACGCCGTTTGGTGGATCCGTCAATCGATTCTGGTAGCCATTGCGGAACATTCCAGGATGGTACGTCTTCCTGTAAATAAGATCAGCACCTTGAATAAGATCAATAAAGCCTCCGCTGAGTTTGAACAGGAACACGACAGGATTCCCACCGAATCTGAACTGGCTGATATTCTGGAAATGCCTGAGGGCAAACTAAAGCTTAACATTCGAAGCAACAGGAAACATGTTTCTATGGATGCTCCTGTAGGCGAAGATGATAACAAATCACTTGCCGATCTAATGGAAGATAAGCAGGCCTCTACACCGGAGCAGCCATTGATGCATGAATCACTGAAAAAGGAAATCAAAAGGATCATCAATACCCTACCCGATAATGAACAGGCTGTAATCAGAGGATTTTACGGGTTAAATGGACAACCGATGACGCTGCTTGAAATTAGTCACCAGATGAACATCAGCCGTGAGAGGGTAAGGCAACTGAGAAATAAGGCTCTGCGAAACCTGCGGAAGCCTTCCCGAACGAACTTATTAAGAGAATATCTAAGTAGTTAGCAAATATCATAATAAGCATGACTGTGAAATTCAGAGATAAATTAGTTGCTTTACGTAAAGAATTGCACCGGAACCCAGAGCTGAGTGGTCAGGAGAAACGGACCGCCGCTAGAATAAAATCGTTTATCGGAAAGCTTAAACCCGATCGCGTGATCAAAGATATCGGCGGATATGGACTAGCTTTCATTTTTAACGGCGAAGAGAATGGTCCTACAGTTTTGATCCGCTGTGAGCTGGATGCCCTTCCCATCGTGGAGATAAATGATTTTGATTATCGATCAGTTGAAGAAGGAAAAGCACACAAATGCGGTCACGATGGACATATGGTTATCCTGGCCGGTCTGGCAAAAAAACTGGCCGATAAGCGGCCTATTAAGGGAAGAGTCGTATTGCTCTATCAGCCTGCTGAGGAAACAGGACAGGGTGCTAAATGGGTACTTAATGACCCGAAATTTGATGAAATAAAACCGGATTATGTCTTTGCGCTACATAATATTCCGGGATATCCCAGGAATGCCATTCTCTGCCGCAAAGGGCCATTTGCCGTGGCATCTGCCGGTATCACCATCAAGCTTTTTGGGAAGACTTCACATGCAGGTGAACCCGAAAAAGGAATTAACCCAGCCAGCGCCATCGCAGATCTGATCAAAGGCATTACGGTATTGCCTGAGGATGAGGGTGACTTTAAAGATTTTGTATTAACCACCATCGTTCACATTAAGCTGGGAGCCATTGCTTTTGGGACCTCAGCCGGCTATGCCGAATTAAGAGCAACCCTAAGAGCTCGATATGATGAGGATATTGAGCTATTAAAAGCGAAAACGATCTCTTTGTTGGAAAATATATGCAAACGCGAATCACTTAAGTTCGATCATGAATTTGAAGAAGACTTTCCGGCCGTCAATAACCATGAAGAAAGTACCCAACTCATTCATAAAGCAGCGGATGAAAACAATTTTAAATGCATAGAATTGGAACAGCCCTTTCCCTGGTCAGAGGATTTTTCAAATTTCATCAATGCCAGCAAAGGTGCAATGTTTGGATTGGGTTCCGGAGTTCATACACCCCAGCTGCATAATCCCGATTATGATTTTCCGGATGACATTACTGAAACAGGAATTAGCATGTTTTATGCAATCATTCAAAAAATTTTGAATTGATATGAGCTCCAGCAGTACCATAGAAATAAGCAATTCTGCCTATTTGGCAAACCTTTCATTTATCAGGCATTTGATTGGAGAAAATGTCAGGTTTTCGAGTGTAGTTAAGGGCAATGCATACGGACACGGTGTTGAACAAATTGTGCCAATAGCAGAAAAAACAGGTGTGGACCATTTCTCGGTTTTCAGCTCTCTTGAAGCCCGACAGGTGAAGAAGGTTGCATCCGATGATGTAACGGTGATGATTATGGGGTTTATTTCTGACGAAGATTTACATTGGGTCATTGATAACAATATTGAATTTTTTGTTAGCGACCCTGAGAGAATTGAAAAAATGTTACGAGTTTGTCGCAACAAGGCCTGCATGGCCAATATCCACCTTGAAATTGAAACCGGGATGAACCGAACAGGACTGAAGTTTAAAGAATTACAAGACCTGCTCATATTGCTCAAAAAAAATAAGGAATACTTTAATGTAAAAGGACTCTGCACCCATTATGCAGGAGCAGAAAGTATTGCCAATTACGTTCGCATTCAAAAACAAATAAAACGATTCAAAGAAATAGATCGCTATCTGGCTGATCATGGAATAAATCCGGAAATACGGCACACGGCCAGTTCAGCTTCAGCCATTACCTATCCCCAAACAAGGATGGACATGGTAAGGATCGGAATCCTTCAATATGGCTTTTGGCCCAGTCGCGAAACCTTTATTCATTACATTCACGACAAAACCAACAAACGTGATCCACTTCGACGGGTTTTAAAATGGAAAAGTGAAGTGATGTCTGTAAAAAGAGTAAAACAAGGGGAATTTATAGGTTATGGCAATAATTATCAGGCATATAAAAGCATGAAAATTGCTATAATACCGGTAGGATATTGCGATGGCTATAGCCGTAATCTCAGCAACCAGGGTAAAGTCCTCATCAATAATGAACGGATCTCCATCATAGGAATGGTAAATATGAATATGATTATTGCCAATGTATCCAAATTACCAGATGTTAAAGTTGGGGATGAAGTAGTCATAATAGGCAAACAAGGGACTCACCAACTGTCCGTTGCATCATTCAGTGAATTAAGTAACCAGGTGAATTATGAATTATTAACGCGTCTTCCCGATAAAATTCATCGACAAAAAAAATAAAAAGCCATGGCATTTATTGAACTCAACAAAGAAAAACTTCAACACAACTTCCATTTTTTGGACACCCTTTTTAATAAACACAACATCGAATGGGGCATTGTAAGTAAACTTTTATGCGGCAACAAGAATTATATCAAGGTATTGCTTGATCTTGGTGCCAAAGAAATCCATGATTCCAGAATCAGTAATCTGAAAGTAATCAAATCCATCGACCCTGATGTACAAACAGTTTACATAAAACCTCCTCCAAAAAGAAGTATTCGGACGCTTGTGAAATATGCAGATGTTAGCATGAATACAGAATTCGATACGATTAAACTTATTTCGGAGGAAGCCGTCAGGCAAAATAAATCGCATAAAGTGATCATTATGATCGAAATGGGGGACTTGAGGGAAGGCGTAATGGGTGATCACCTTATCGACTTTTATTCCAGTGTATTTAAGCTTCCTAACATTGAGGTTATTGGCTTGGGCACCAATCTGAATTGTTTGAATGGAATAATGCCATCTCATGATAAACTGGTACAATTGAGTTTATACAAACAGCTCATAGAAGCCACATTTAATAAAAAAATACCCTGGATTTCAGGGGGGTCTTCCGTAACCATTCCAATGATCTATAAAATGCTCATTCCAAAGGGAGTGAATCACTTCAGAATCGGTGAGACTTTATATTTTGGGAACAATCTGTTTACTGGAAAACCCATTAAGGGGATGAAGCAGGATGTTTTTAAATTTTATGCTGAAATCATAGAATTGACAGAAAAACCGAAGGTGCCCATGGGCCAGATTGGAACCAATGTCGCAGGTGAATCACCGGAAATTAATGAGCAGGATTATGGCAAAATGGCTTATCGGGCCATCCTTGATATCGGTTTATTGGATATTGATATGAAAAACCTGAAGATCAAAAAGAAAAGTTTTGAATTCAGCGGAGCCAGTTCTGATATGATCGTTCTGGATATTGGCAGGAATTCAGGAAACCTGAAAATCGGTGATTTAATTGAATTTGGGCTGGATTATATGGGTGCCTTGCGAATATTAAATTCAGATTATATTGATAAAAGAGTAGTTTAAATTATGACGAAACAAAAATGCAACTATACTGAACGATGTCCTGTATTTTCCGGGGAACTCAAAGAAGACGATAAACCTTTGTTCCTTTATCACAATGTATTTTGTTTGGCAGGAGAAAAAGGCTGGAATGCCTGCAAGAGGCACAATCTTTATGAACTGGATATGGATCCAGGAGATACCATCTTACCCGAGAATAATGAACCGCTTGAAGATTTGACAGCACGACTGCGTACCCGGGGTCCGGATGATTCCTCTAAAGGCCCATTAAAATAGCGATACCACTGAGCAAAACAATAAAACCGGCCAGCGCATGGGTATGGCGTTCAAGTCGTCCTAATTTAACAAACTTAAATCCGAAAGTGGCCAATAGTACGATCGCCAGCATGGTTGCGACAGTTATAATGCTAAATATTGCAGCAATAAACAACATCCCGGATGTGCTGCTTTCTGCTGCAGGATACATAAGGATGGGTATGAGCGGTTCACAAGGACCAAGAACAAAAATAAGAAACAAAATCCAAGGAGTCAGGTTCTTTTTGTGAACGTGATCATGATTGTTTGAATGCTGGTGTTCATGCTCGTGCACACGACCGTTTTGATGCATGTGCTTGTGTTTATGGGGCTTGTTAACAATTGACCGATAGAGCCCCCAGACAAAATATCCCAATCCAAATATAACAAATGCCCATGCAGCGAGATCACCCCTAACATTTTCAAAAAACTCAAGTTTTCCCAGTGCTATTCCAAGGTAATAACCAAATACCCCCAGCAAAACAGAGCTCCCGACATGACCGATACCACAGGCAGCAGTAATCCAACTCGTTTTTGCAACTGACCATTTCCTTGCTTTGGCCATGAAAATAAAAGGTAGATAATGGTCAGGCCCCAAAGCAGTATGAACAAACCCAATGGTTGCAGCAGTACCTGCCAATAGCATAATTTCCTGACTAAATATCATGTGATTTTATTTTTTTGCGGTCATTACCAGTTCTCCGTGTAACACTCCTTTTATGGCAATGAGCTGATTGGCCAGACTTTTGAGTTCTTTGGCCTTGCCCTTTACGGCAATGGTTTCAAGGCAATTGTGGTGGTCAAGATGCACATGCTGGACAGAAAGGATTAAATGATGAAAATCGTGCTGTAAATCTGTTGATTTTGTTTGTAATTCCCGCTTGTGATGATCATACACAAGAACAATAGCACCAGCTACTTCCTTGTTCTCTGTCCATTCATCTTCAATGGAATACTTTTTTATAAGGTATCGGATTGCTTGCGATCGATTCGGGAACTGATGCTTTGTGACCAACCTGTCCAATTCCTCCTGAAGTTCTGATTCAAGTGAGACACCAAATCTTTTCACTTTCATGATGGCACTATTTTAAATTTCGTAACACAAAAGTAAATAATATTTCAATAAAATGATCTCATTAATAGATTTGGCTAATTTTGGAATGTTTTCCCAAGATGGGAAAGATAAAATTGATTAGAATGATTTAAAATACTGGTGGTCAAGTCTTAGTATAAATATCAAACATTTGAACAATTTTTGCTATCCTAATGTTCCAATGTGTATTGGCTTGACCATAAATATTATATCCCAATATACCAAGAACATAAAAAATATTAATCTTAACATTACAACTATGAAAAAATCCAATCTTTTTTTAGCCTTCTCACTTCTGTTTGCTTTTGCTTTTATGCAAAGTTGTCAGAAAACTGAACAAGTTGTTCCTACTGAACCGCAAAATGAAAGATCCGGTGATTTAAAGACCCAGATCGATTATTGCGGTGATCCCATTATGGTAAACCTTGTAGATTTTGACGAAACCATGTTCCCCGGAACAGTTACCGTTGGAAACGATGAGAATATGTTATATGTTACTTATGAAGTTACGGCGCCTTATTCCATCTTAAACCTCGCTGTTTATGCAGGACCAGCAGACCAAATACCATCAGGGAATACTATAAACGGTGATGGGACAGGATCATTCGAGGCATGGACATTTCCCTATTCGTTTTATCCCTACTTTGAAGTCAATTCTCACACCTTCGAAATAGATTTATCCACCCTCCCCGAATGTTTCATCCTGGTTACTTACGCAAAAGTGGATGGACCCGATGGTATTTTTTATGCCTGGGGTAAGAGCAATACAAAATACCCAGGTTATTATTTCGACTATTGTGTTCAGGAGTGCAACCCTCCTCTGGGAAATTGTGAAACCATGTATGCTTATGGTGATTCTTATGCACAATGTTTTATTGGATTACCTGAGTTGACCAGCAAAAAATGGGGCTGGTCTAATGGACCGCTCAGTGAAGGAACCTATGAATTTGAAATATGGGCCGGTGCCGGACAATGCGACCTTTCAAAAGGCATCCATGTGGGAACACTTGATGTTGATTACAGCGGTGGCACTGTAACGGTTACTTATTCAATGTTTGATGATTACTCCATGACTGAAACTCACCTATATGTTGGGAACGACATTCTTCCCAAAAAGAAAAATAACAAATACACAGCGGCCCCTGGACAATACCCTTACAAACATGGCTATCCTTTAGGTGAAACTACTGACACCTATGAATTGGATGGATTCTCTGGAGACATCTATGTGATTGCCCACGGTGTTGTATGCGATGAGCAATAAGATTAATTAACTAACTATTTTTAAGAAAAGGCGGATGTTGTCATCCGTCTTTTCTATTTTTGATCCTTATATATTGTCACTTGATGCATCGCTATTTTATTAAACTGGCCTATGACGGCACACCTTATAATGGTTGGCAAATACAGAAAAATGCCCCCTCAGTGCAGGCTGTGATCAATGAAGCATTGACACAACTTTGCAGAGAAAGCATTAATGTTGTAGGTTGTGGTCGTACTGATACCGGTGTTCATGCAAGGGTCTTTTATGCTCATTTTGACCTTTCCAATCCTCTCGAAGACCTTCTAGGCCTGGTAAGGAATCTGAATCATTATCTGCCCAAAAGTATTGTCATTTTTAATATTTTTCCTGTATCACCTGATGCCCATGCCCGATTTGATGCGATTCTTCGGACCTATCGATATTATATTTTACGATCCAAAGATCCCTTCAAACAAGCGTTTAGTTATTTCTATCATGGCCCCCTTGATATTTCTATTATGAATGAGGGTGCCGAATTGATGCAAAACTTTCATGACTTCACCTCCTTCTCAAAAGTTAAAACCCAAACAAAAACAAACCTTTGTCAAATAAAGGAAGCATATTGGACCATTGAAGATAACCTCCTGGTATTTACGATTTCAGCCGATCGGTTTTTGCGCAATATGGTTCGGGCTATTGTAGGCACCCTACTTGATATGGGTAAACATAAAATTACACTGGATGAACTATCAGCAATTATTGAGCATAAAAATCGAGCTGAAGCCGGATATTCCGTTCCTGCAAAGGGATTGTTCCTGGAAAATGTCATCTATCCTGATGTTATAAATGCGCAAAAATGAAGTTTTAAGATCCCATCATCCATCCACATAATTTATTTAGAATTGCTAAAAATTTAACAACAAATCGAAATACGTATTGATTAATTCATACATTTGCCTGTTAATAGAATAACAAGGCAATGATTATGAATAGACTTCCCGACAAAACTGTTGAACGTTTAAGTCAATATCGTCGAACACTCAATAATCAATTAGCAAAAGGAAAAACCCACATTTTTTCCCACGAAATCGCAAATTTATTGCATATAACCCCTGTGCAGGTGCGAAGGGACATAATGCTCATTGGGTATTCAGGCACACTGAGGAAAGGTTATGATATAAAAGAAATGATCGAATTAATCGGAACCATTATCGACACTGACCAGGGTGTGAAAATTGCCGTAATTGGAATGGGGAACCTGGGTAAAGCCTTTATTCACTATATGTATGAAAAGCAAACCAAATTAAAGATTGTGGCGGCTTTTGATATTAATCCCGATAAGATCGATAAAACCTATGAGGATGTGTATTGCTATCATCTCGACCGATTAGAAGAAATTATCAAAGAACTGGGAATTGGTATTGCCATTATTGCAACGCCTCCTGAGGTTGCATCCCCCCTGGCTGATCGCCTGAAAGAGGCTGGAATTCGGGGTATTTTAAATTATACACCACGACCATTGAGTCCACGTGAAGGAGTTTACCTGGAAGAACATGATATGATCACCTCACTTGAAAAAGTTGCCTATTTTGTAAAGGCGTAATAAGCATTTGTTCTTTTAGTATTCTCCATCTCTTTTTCTGATAAACCATTCAGTAGATAACATCACTAAGATGAAAACCATTAACCACGCTATGTTCAGAACTTCGCTGTATTGTTTCTGCCGATAAGTAATGGTTTTAATATCATCGCGCTCCTGTATTTTAGCCTCCAGTTCACCCAATTGATCCGGGAAATACATTTCTCCTCCCCTGCTTTTAGCCAAATTATATAATAGATTGTGGTCAGCTACTGTATTGGTCAACTCGACCGTAATCTGGCTAACAGTAAATTCACCCTGATCGGTTAGTAATTTGTCTCCAATCAATACAGAGGCATTGTACGTATAAGTACCTGGAGACAATCGTCCGGCATTTAAATGATAAGCATCATTTGTCCGGTTGAAAATGTATGGAAACTCATTTCCTTCCTGATCGGAAATGACCATTTTTACTTCAGGATTATTCACCAGCTCATAAATATCGTTGTATACCTGGGCTTCAAATTCAATGTTTTCATTCTCTTCAAAATTGTTTTTATGGATAACCCTGAAAAATCGTTTATCAACCTTTAATGATAAAAATTGGACAACCTTGTTTATCAAGTTATCAAAAGGTTGATGGCTCTGATTGAGTGCCCATGATTTCATTCTCCATTTCCAGATACCTTCTCCCAGTAAAACACCTGACTTCATCTCCGTCGTTTCATTTAAAACGAACAAGGGCTCCGTCGTTTCTACCGAACCAATTTTCTGATAAAACAGTGGCGTAGCTGATGGCTGTAAACCTATTGCGCCATAAGGACTGACGACCGGCGGTACCTGCGCAAGCAGTTCACGTGTTGGCTCAGCAATTGAAAACAAACTGAAATCATCATTTAAAGTGGGCTGCACTTCATTATAGATAAGGTTTTCTCCCCGAACCGAAACACCTCCCAACTGTTCATTAAATAGCTGGTAATATGTTTTTTGTGTCAGTATGTACCAGGTTGGAATTTGCTCATCCCTGATCTTTTCCAGAATGCCGGAAATAGACTGACTTAATGTTGGCAACCCATGCAGAATAATCAGGTTATAACCCGAGACAGACTTATCAAATTTATCAATGATAAATTCTTCAAATTCATAATTTTTATTGGAAAGGATGGCCTGTTTTATGGCAGATATATCCGGATGAGGGGCCTGTGCCAGAAGTAATATTTTTTGTTTCCCTTCCAGGATGTCAACAAAGATATCCTGCTGGTTATTGTTTGTGTTGACTTCATCATCAATCTGTGAAAGCTTCACCGTATATCTTTGCAAACCCTTTTCATCAGCTTCAAGCAATACTTTTTCTGTATAGAGAAAGTTTTCTGCATTGATTTCAATCGTTTTACGATAAAGCTCTTCATTATCCTTACTTATCGTTAGACGGGTTGACAAACCTTTGCTTTTACCTGCTCCAATGGTGATTTCTACCGGAAATTCATTTCCGAGATAAGCGATCCTGTTGAAGCTAACATTCTTCAAAATAATGTCTCGTTTTAAATTGGTATCTCCCAGGGCAATTGTATAAACGGGAAAATTCAATCCTTCAGCTTCATACACAGGATTTGAACCCCGGTTATAAATCCCATCCGATGCAACAATCATGGCACCTACATTGCGATAGGCATAACGGTCTTTTATTTCATCAAATACAGCAGAATAGTTGGTAATGTTCCCTTCATAGGAAACCGAAAAACCCGGTGATAGACCGTCACTGAAATCATAGGTTTCAACTTCATACTTATCACCTAGCTCACTGATCAGTTCCTCAATGCGCGTTGGATATTCGGTTTGGTAAAAAGTGGAGTCTCTACCTGTTTGAATACTGGCTGAATTATCCTGTAAAAAAAGAATCACTGGTTTTTCAGTGATCTTCTTTTGCCTGTTTAACAAGGGGTTAAGCAATAAAAATGCGATAATAGATATAACGATGGCACGAAAAGCTCCCAATATCCAGACTGTTGTCCGTGAAAATTCGTATTTCCGGTTTTGGTAATACAGTGCCGTGGCGAAGAGTATTCCTGCCAGAACACAAAAGATTAAAAACCATTCCGGATATGTTGTTGTGATGTTAAGTCCCAATCGATTAAATCTTATGCTATGGAAACGCCTGGACAAGCTTCATATTATAAGCGATCGCCCACCAGTGTAATTTATTGTAAAATGATCTGCTAATTTTTCAATGCTGTCAGTACTGAATATCCCTCCAGTTTTCCGTTTTTATTGTAGGATTCACTTCGAACCATTCCTACACCTTCGGCAATCCATTGAACAGCTTTAGATTGAACTTTAATCATCATCTTCGTTTCTGTATCATATGACATTTTCAAACAATCGAATGTGCCAGCCGATGTTGTAATTTGTTCCCGGGCTTCCACCATTCGGTTGGTAACCCAAACCTTCATGGTAAACATGGTCATCCCGGAAGAATTGATGGTGACCGTAATGGATGCATCAGGCAGCTTATCACCCACCGACATTTCTGAAGGGAACACCATATCTGTAGCATCAACTTCAACTTCCATATCTTTATATGCAGCCATCGCTTCACTATCCAGGAAGTTTCGCATATCCATATAGAATTTCCCATCATGACAGCTGACCGTAAAATCACCTTCCATGATCTTCTCTCCCTTTTTGTCAAAGGTTTCCTGTGAAACTGTCAGTGTAACATCATCCCCGCTGGTTTCTTTGTCAGCAATTTTCTGAACAGACGAACCAACTACTTTGTCTTTTTTGTCATAATTGGTGATTTCGATTTGAGTTCCCTCATCAGCAGGAAAATACATTTTACAATCTTGTGCAAAAACAAAAGAAACAGAAATAAAGCCAGTTAATATAAAGAGTAATTTTTTCATTTTTTTAAGCAATTGTTGATTATCAAGTTAATTTATTGACCCATCAGAAAATATTTACGTACTCATTCCGCCACAAACACTGATGACCTGGCCTGAAACATAAGACGACAATTCAGATCCCAGAAAAACACATACATTGGCTACATCTTCAGGTGTACCTCCCCTTTTTAAAGGGATCTTTTCAGCCCAACCATTACGAACTTCTTCTGGCAATTTTTCTGTCATTTCTGTGATGATGAATCCGGGAGCGATGGCATTACAGCGAATATTTCGTGAACCCAATTCCTGTGCAACGGATTTGGTAAATCCGATTAAACCTGCCTTGGATGCTGAATAATTGGCCTGCCCGGCATTTCCATTCACACCTACCACCGAGCTCATATTGATGATTGATCCGGAGCGTTGTTTCATCATGGTTCGCAGAACTGCTTTCGTAAGATTAAAAGCTGACTTTAGGTTGATTTGCATGATCAAATCCCAGTCACTTTCACCCATGCGCATCAAAAGGTTATCCCGGGTGATCCCGGCATTGTTGACCAAAATATCCACCTGTCCGAAGTCCACAAGAACATCATTGATAAACTTTTCGCTACCATCAAAAGAGCTGGCATCAGAAGCATAACCTTTACCTTTTACACCCAAGGCTTCAAGCTCTTTTTCAACTGATTGACAGTTTTCGTCATACCGAATATCCGAAAAGGCAACGTTGGCTCCCTCGGCTCCAAACTTCAGGGCGATGGCTCTCCCGATTCCTCTTGCTGCACCTGTGATTACAGCAGTTTTCCCATCTAATAATTTCATACTTTTTACAATTTGGTTAGGAAGGCCAAAGATACAACTTTTCACTATTTATGATCATTTTAAATAAACTTGAAATTGCACGGTAACCATTCATGGAGGTTGAGTTTAATGCACCTCAACTAACCAATAAAATATTTGTTGTGAAAAGGTAAAATCCGATTCGAATATTCCATTAGATCGGTTGACCTTCAGCCTGATGTTATCAGGGGACCATATCAATGAAGTGGATTTTAAAACGGTTCATCCTGACGATATTGTTCCGCCAATATGTAGTGGGTTTCTTTTTCGGTCAGCTTAAAATCCAGGATATCCAAAGCAAGAAAATTAACGAGAATATTTTCAGCAGCATAGGGTGATATTTTTGCCATGCGCTTAAATTTTGAAAAGGTAATGGATGGGTTATCTTCAAGGTATTCGAGCAACAGTTTTTCCTTTTCGGTATAGTTGATATAGGTTCCATTCGGACTGTTTTTACGCTTCAGGGCTTTAACCAGTATTTTATTGGCGAGGATATTTTGGTCCCCTACACGGATGTATGTTCTCCATTTATCTTCGGGGAGTTTGGCCATGTATGGCTGATGCTCCCCTTTCGGAATGATAACCTCAAGAACGACTTTTTTATTAATCACCCATTCCTTACTGGTGAACTCAACTGCCGGTTTGCAATACATTGTTGCGGCCGATTCAGCCATAAACTTTTCCTCTTCACTCCGAACCCCTGCTATGGCTCCATTGTCTTTTACACCAATCAAAAGGGTTCCTCCATCTGTATTGGCAAATGCCACAAAGGTTTTAGCGATCTTCATGGCATCAGAAATCTCAAATTTGAAATCAAGCTGCTGGTGCTCGCCCTGTAAAATAAGGTTTTGTATGTGTAACTTTTTTGCCATGAATATTGCCCCAAACTTATAAAAAACCAATAAATAACCGAATTGTTTTTTGAGCCAGCCGGATTGTTTGCGCGCGGGCAGTAAACCAGAAAGCTGACCTTGGGCACAAGCTTTCGCCTATCAGTGAGTTTCCAATCTTATATCAAATCAGAAATGGCTTTTTATTACACTTACAAACAAAGGGCAGATTGAATCTACTGGCTTGGCATTGGTTCAGATAACTTTATGTATTTTTAGTAATAAATTTTTGATGATGTTAAAACTTAATTACACCCTTCTTGCAGCCACTTTCGCAGTCGGCAGCCTCTTCACCAGCGCCAAAGCCCAATCCCCTATGCAGAACGATACCATCTGGGGTAACGGCATCTTCACCGTCTTCAACAACGAATCTACACCCATCTCTTACGAGGACATCCACTGCACACCGCTACAGATGCAAGGGGACACCATCCCAGACACGACCTACGTCTTCACGACCGATAACAACGGTCAAGCGCCATTCAATCTTCCAGTCTACATAGACATCATTGATGGCATCAAGGATAACCAGACGCTTGATGCGATCGTCGCGCCGAACCCTTCCAGTGATTTCAACTTCGCGTTCCACGGCAAGCCGCTCAGCCAGCTCGAGTTCTTCGACATGTCCGGCAAACGCGTCAAGACAGTCAAGGTGGACTACGACGGCAAGATAGCTAGTGCCTACGTCGACATGAGCAAGGAAGCGCCAGGCACCTACGTCTTCAGTGCCCTGACGGAGAACGGCAAGGTAGGCGGCAAGATCGTCAAGACGAACACCCCTCCTTCCGGAGAGCATAAACCAAATCTTCCATCACAGAGTCCTTTCAAGAGCAGCGACTGGACATTCACCGCCACGTATGGCATCCACATCTCACATCCAGGTCACTATGACCTCGACGAGGAAGTGGACATCGTCGATGGCGACAACGGCTACATCAACTTCACCATGCAGAAATTCCCTCCAATCCCCCAGCTGCAATACATCGGTGGTTCTGTCAAGGACGAGCAGAGTAATCCTATGCCAAGCGCGATCGTACGCATCCTCAATCAGAATACTAACGAGGTCATCGATGAGACGAACCCTGATCCTGACGGTGATTACCTCCTCGGCCCAGTCCCTACTGGCACAGACTTCTACTTCCAGGTCGGTGACGTCCCAGGCTATTACAGTTTCGACGGTGACGAGGCGTCGACACCCATACAGATCACGAATCCTGACGACACCCTGCGAACAGTCTTCCATTATAAGCTTCCAGCAGACACCGCAGGAGTACCTGCATATAAGATAAGGGATTTCACCGGTAACAGCAATATTGAAGCTGCACTGAGGAATATTAAGTATTACCTAAATAGTGCCTTCGATGAAGAAGACAAAAACTTGATTAGAGATAATTTCACAGCGTTGAATGAGATACTTGGAAACGACACTTTATTTGTCGAGTCACTTGATTCATTGAATCAAAACATTGCTGGTTATGATCCATACACAAACCCCTTAGCTGTAGGTATAAACATTAGTCCAGGAACAAACAACACAAACCCTGATTTCATATATGTAACAACCCCACTAGGAAACAACATCCCAGTAGTTTTTAAAGCAGAAATGAGCTTGGTAACCGGGTTCTTTCTCGGACAAACCCATGAAGGAGGAAGAGCTTGTGGAGAACAACAAACAAACTGGTATGGAATCATGCAAGTTGGAGCTCCAGCATTTACCAACGATGACAAATTCATCTGGAAACTAGACTTGGCACACTTCAAGGACGTTTATAATGGAAATATATATTTCGGGCTTAACAACATTGTAGATAACCTTTCCGAGAAAAGCAATAAGAAAAACAAAGGAAGTGATCACAACAGCACGCCATTGAAAGAGAAACCCCTTCCTTCTATCGAATACGTTCTTCAATAAGTTGGTAGAAAGCACTCAGTACACTTTGACATGTGTCTCTTCTTTTCCCCACTGGTATATCTCGAAACCATTGAAAACGGAGTCATAACAACACATTGTATCATATAACTCTTTTGGAGCAGATGCTGATTGATCAACACAATCACTCTGGTATTGTGTCCAAATCGTATCATTCAACGGATTATACGGCGTATCACAACCATGTTCAAGGCCTCCTGAAAAACCCTGATCACAGATTTCAGTACTCTGCGTACATAATCCTAACAATTCATCATAATAATAATTCTCAGGGCACCAGTAGTCTCCAAATTGTTGCGCAGCGACGTCGTAGCACTCGATCATAGCCCCGTCACTCAGTTCCAGCTGCGTGCCTTCTGGCATGCAGTACACTTCGTCTTCCAGCGTTGTCTCGAAGGTGTGTTCGGTGTATTCCAGTAGTGCGGTGTGATAATCAGGACACTTATCGCCAATGCCTGTTTGTATGATCTCTGAAGGACTGTTTATAGGTTCTTTGCTTAATGGGTCTTTTATGGGTTTCTCGTAACAAGGTGTGGTGCAACCATGTGTATTATAGAAGACTGATTGTAAGATGGATATTTCTTCGATCGGGTTGCAGCCTTCTTTGAAGGTGCAGATCGGTCCGTGGTAGGTGGTGAATTCTGTACAGTCATATTCATCGCAGACTTCTATGCAATCGATCCATTCTCCTGATGCCTCATCGTATTCGTCACACATCGCCTGGCACCCAGATACTCCACCACAAGAGTAATGGGTGACGGGGTAACAGTTGTTCGTGTCTTCGTAGGTGCATCCTTCTGGCATGACGTAGTAGGTCTCTACAACTTCAGAGATGCCTGTTGCTTGGCAAACCACTTCTCCGTAGCTCTCTTCTGTCAGGATGAGGTCTTTTTCTGAAGCGAGATTTTCTGTGCTGGTGATCTTGAGGGGTTCGCTGCTTCCGTCGATGACGCATTCGTTCTCTTTAGGATTCGTACAGAGCGCGAAAGGTGTGTTCGGCGGCGTGTTTGTTTTGACACTTTGTTCCTTGAGGAAGCAGCCTTGCTCTGATTTACCGATGAGGCTGCAGAGCGGGCCGCCGTTTATCTTGTAAGCGTCAGCACAGCAATAACCGTCTGTCTTGCTGAGCTGGTCTTGCATCTCTAAGATGTATAAGAACCTATCCGGTCAGGCCTCCCGCGGATCGGGCTTCAGCGGCAGCTTGGCCATCTTCTCCACCGTCAAGCTTGGAAAATCAAACTCCTCTGTTACTTCACCCAAGATCAAATAAACTCCTTTTCCTTTAAAGGGATAGTTCTGCAAAGATTTCGGGAAATGAACCGTATCGAAAAATTCCCCCGTAGCATCCAGGAAGGTCCCGAAGTGCATCCACTCTTTTTTCACTGTTTTCACATATTTGATCGTCACCAGGTTGCCAACCATGCGCACTTTTTTACCGACATACCGGATCATATTTTTGGCCAGAATCTCTCCGCGAAACGAAGTTTGCAGCATATCGAAATGAGTGAGTGTTACTGGAAAACCGATCAATTCGATTTCGTCATAAGCGTTTTCGATCAGGCTGGTTTCAAGTTGTGGCAGGGTGAATGTTTTCGGTTTGGAGTAAAACAGAGCATTTTGTACCGATTTTTTTTCTTTGGTCAGAAACATATGCGATTCCCATAAAAGCTCCTGTTTGGTGCTACCTGTATATCGAAAAGCATCGATCTTAATTAAAATGATCAATTGTTCAATACCGATGGGAATCCTACGGATAAAATCCTCCAGATCCACAAAATCACCATTTCGGTTGCGTTCTTCCTCAATGCGACGGGATACTTTGTACTCAAGGTTAACAATGTGAACAAAACCGACATAAATATCTTTACCGATGATGCGGGTAGCATAGGTACTGTTGTTGACACAAGGCAGTTTAATGTGGGCTCCCTGCCGCCGGGCTTCGTTGAAATAGACCCAGGTATGATAAAATCCGCCGAAGTTATTGATCACAGCTGTCATGAATTCCAGTGGGAAGTATGCTTTCAAGAAAAGACTCTGGAAGCTTTCCACCGCATAAGAGGCTGAGTGTGCTTTAGAAAAGGAATAACCGGCAAAGGAGTCGATTTGTCGCCAGATTTCATGGGTCAGCTGGTCAGGATACCCTCTTTCTTTGCAATTCGAAAAGAACTTATCAACGATCCGTTTCATCTCTTCATGACCCCGAAATTTACCGCTCATGGCTCGGCGCAGCACATCGGCATCGGCCAGGTCGAGACCGGCAAAATGATGGCACACCTTGATCACATCCTCCTGGTACACCATCACACCATAAGTCTCCTCCAACTGTTCCTTCATGATGGGATGGAGGTATTCAAAATCATTGGGATGATGAAACCGATGAATGTACTGCCGCATCATTCCTGACTTGGCCACCCCCGGCCGAATAATGGAACTGGCTGCTACCAGGCTCAGGTAGTTATCGCAGCGCAACTTCTTTAGCAATCCCCGCATAGCAGGACTTTCAATGTAAAAACAACCGATGGTCTCCCCTTTCTTAAGTTGTCCCTGCACTTTTTTGTCATTTTTGAACTTATCTACTTCATGAACATCCACCTTAATCCCCCTGTTTTGCAGAATGATTTCAGCTGCATCGCGAATGTGGCCGATCCCACGCTGACTCAGGATATCCAGCTTTTCAAATCCGATGTCCTCAGCCACATACATATCCCACTGGGTCGTAGGAAAACCCTTTGGTGGTAAATCAAGGGCCGTATAATACGACAGCGGTTCTTCCGAAATCAGTATTCCACCAGCATGAATACTGCGTAAGTTTGGAAAATCAAGTAATTCTTTTGAAATTTCATATATGTTTCGTGTGATCTCATTCTTATGAACTTCTGTTTCAGGATTATCCACCAGTTCATCAATTTCCTGTTTGGGCAAACCATAAACTTTGCCCAGTTCCCTAAAGATCGATTTACCTTTAAAAGTAGAGGTTGCACCCAATAGCGCCGTGTGTTTTTCACCATATCGTTTAAAGATGTAGTCCTGTACTTCTTCGCGTTCGCGCCAGGAATAATCGATGTCAAAATCGGGCGGACTGGTTCTTCTTGGATTGATAAATCGCTCAAAATAGAGATCAAGGTCGATGGGATCCACATCGGTGATCTTGAGGCAATAGGCCACCACACTATTGGCACCACTCCCCCGCCCCACATGGTAAAAACCACGTGACATCGAATAGCGGATAATATCCCAGGTGATCAGAAAATAGGAGGCAAAACCCAGGTTAAAGATGATGTTTAGCTCACTCTTGACCCGACGAAGAGCTTCCTGGTTATTTTTACCATAACGGTAATGCAGGCCCTCATAAGCCAGTTTAGTCAACAATTTCTGATCATCACCTTTATTACCGGTGAAGGTCTTTTTGTTTTTGAAAGTTTTGTAATTGTAATTTATACTGCAATCTTCCAGTAACTTTTCAGTGTTTTTGATGATCTGCGGATAATCCCGGAAAGGTTTAAGCAGTTGATCAATATCCATCATCCACTCAGATGTATGAGCCAGCATCTCCGGTTTGAGTTTCGAAAGCAAGATGTTGTTATCCACTGCCCGCAGGTTTTGGTGCAACATATAACCTTTCTCATCTCCAAAAGTCACTGGATGGTGAATCAAAAGGTGAGAATGATCTTTTGAGAAATCAGATGAATACAATTTTAACAGATCGCTTTGCCGGATCCCGATGAATTCATTCTCCTGAGCTTGAATGGTCTGTTTTCCCCGGAATGGGTAAACCAGGTAAGCATCTTTAAACGTTTTCGGCCGATCAGGATAATTTGTTTTATTGAGATTGTGCCAGGTGACGAACTCGTTCAGTTCGCGCATTCCTTCATTGTTTAGCGCAATGCCTGTATAAAGGAATTCATTGCCATTCCTGAACTCGACCCCACCAATGGGTTTGATCCGGTTTTCTTTGCAAATCCTGACAAAATCGACCATGCCCGTGGAATTGTTGATATCGGTCAGAGCTAAAGCCCGGATATTCCTTTCCACAGCCAGCTTCACCAGCTTGTCGATGGCCAGCGTGCCGTAACGGAGACTATAATATGAGTGTGCGTTGAGATACAATTTTGATTGATTAAAATTATAAATGCCTAAAGTGAGCTAAAATGACTAAAGTTGATAATACTATATAGGGATCGACTGCATCATACTTCATATATCATACATAATACTTCTCCTGTTTGCGAATCTTCCAAATATCAGATGCGAGGACAACCTGCAACCTGCAACTTACAACTTGCAACCTGAAAACACAACCTTGAACATTAAACCTTAAACCTTGAACTTCAAATGATGCACATCTTTAACCGATTGCATCCCCGCTGCCCGCCTGATCGCCTTGTTCCCAAACCGCAACCGGATTCTGTCCATGGCCTGGTAGAGGCTGGTCATCTCGGGCATATCCTCGAACATATTCAACTGCTGAGCCCCCTGCACCAGTCCACTGAATTTTACTCCGATCAATCGTACCAGCATTCTTCTTGAATAGACCTTATCGAATAGTTCCAGCGCTGTTTTAAGTAAAATATGATCGAATGAAGTATAGGGAATGTGACATTGCAACGTATGCGTATCGAAATTCGAATACCTGATCTTAACCGTCACACAGGAGGTAAGCTTATTCTCTTTTCTCAATTGAAAAGTAATCTTTTCCACCATCCCGATCAGGATGTCATTCAACATCTTCACATTTATGGTATCCGTTTCAAAAGTACGTTCCGTTCCGATCGACTTTCGCTCCGAGTACTGCTGGACAGGGGTCGGGTCGATGCCATTGGCCTTTTTCCAGATCACCGTTCCGTTTTTTCCCATCACCCGCTCAATCATGTCGGATGGTATCTCGCGAAGGGTTCTGACCGTGGAAATTCCCATCGACCTCAATAGCTGATAGGTTTTTCCCCCGACCATTGGGATCTTTTTGATCGACAGCGGATCGAGGAACGGAATTACCCCCTGCTGCGGAATTTGAATTAGTCCATTCGGCTTTGCTTCTCCGGTTGCTATTTTTGATACCGTCTTATTTATAGAAACACCAAATGAAACTGGAAGATGTGTCTCCCTGATGATCTTCTCACGCAACTCCTGCGACCATTTAAGATTCCCAAAAAAGCGGTCCATCCCGGTGATGTCAAGATAATGCTCATCGATAGAAGCTTTTTCATAAACAGGTGCCCTTTCAGCAATGATCTCGGTGACCATTTTTGAAAATTTGCTGTACTGATCCTGATCACCGCGTACCACGATGGCATGATCGCAAAGGATCCGCGCCATTTTCATCGGCATAGCAGAATGCACCCCAAACTGCCTGGCTTCATAGCTACATGAAGCAACAACTCCCCTATCCGAAGTACCACCTATGATTACCGGTTTACCAATTAACGTTGGGTTCATCAAACGTTCCACCGACACGAAAAAGGTGTCGAGGTCGAGATGGACTATACAACGGTTTGCGAGTGACATAAATTAATTGACTAGCATGAATAGAGTTTGGATTGCCTAAAGTCTACCCAGAACTCAGAACACTGAACTCAGAACTTTTTAACAACTTCGAACATCGAACATCGAACTTCAAACTTTTTTCATTTTTTTCTTGACATTTTAATTTTTCGTTGTATCTTTGATCAGATTTTAAACAAATAAACGATTACAATTTAATCATTATTTTGAAAACGACAAACAACAGAATGATTTTTTTTGAAGAACCTTTAAAATCTTTATAAAATGAGCGCATACAAAAATCTTGAGATATATCAGTCAGCTTTTAACCTGGCTATAAAAGTTTACAGGATGAACATCATGTTACCGGTAAATGCACTATTGAACCAGGGTAACAGGTTGCGATGGGCATCATTGCGAATCAAAGATCTGATTGCAGAAGCTTATACAGGAATGAAAAGCGAAAAGGAAGTGGTAAAGAACCTCACCCTTGCTGAAACTTCCAGTGAAGAAGTGATCAAGCTTTTAAAAAAGATCAGGGCAAACAATGAAAACCTGAAACAACTGCCGGAACTGATCAAAAACTACAAAATTCTGAAAAAGAGCATTGGTGCACATATCCATAAAATCCAGGATGATAAAAACACCTATGTGCTCCCTTTTCCGGATAGCATTGTGATGGAGGTGGCATAGAAAAGTCCATACTGAAAATCGAAAAATCAATAGAGTAACAGATAGAACAGACAATACTATATTATAATGTATTTCAACAGCAATATAAAATTCCTGCGCAAGCGCAGGGGCCGCACACAGGACGATGTGGCTTTTGCCCTGGAGATGAAACGCTCCACCCTCAGTGGTTACGAAAACGAAGTAGCCAAACCCAGCGTAGAAGTGCTGCTTGCCTTTTCCGACTATTACAAAATATCAGTCGATACCTTGATCAAAATCGACCTTTCTTCACTCCCGGAAAGTCAGCTACGCCAGTTGGAACTTGGCTATGATGTTTTTATAAAAGGAAGCAACTTGCGCATACTTGCTACCACCGTTGACAGCGAGGATAATGAAAACATTGAACTGGTCTCAGAAAAGGCGAAGGCTGGTTATACCAGCGGATTTGCCGACCCAGAATATATCAAGGTGCTGCCAACATTTAAATTGCCATTCCTTTCCCGGGAGCGTAAATACAGGACCTTTCAAATCAGCGGCGACTCCATGCTGCCCATCCCCGATCAATCCTTCGTGACCGGTGAATTTGTTGAAAACTGGCAGCACATTAAAGACGGTCAACCTTGTATCATTCTGACATTGGATGATGGAATCGTGTTTAAAGTGGTGGAAAATAAGATCGAAAACAATGGCACTTTTCGGTTACATTCATTGAATACCCTTTACGAACCTTATGAAATTCCAGTCAATGAGATCAAAGAAATATGGAAGTTCGTCAATTACATCAGTTCCGAAATGCCCGACCGCAATGTGGAAAAAGATGAACTGGTGGATGAGGTACGGGCATTGCGACAGGAAGTGAAAGCGATACAGATGAAGTTGAATTTATAATCAGAGCGCATTGGACTGAAACTTCAAACTACGAATGTTCTCCATCATTGATATAGAAACCACCGGCCTCAGTCCCAAACGTGAGAAGATCACTGAAATCGCCATTTTTGTTCATGACGGGAAAAAGGTGGTGGATGAGTTTACCACACTGATCAACCCGGAGGTAAATATCCCTTACCGGATCATGCAACTAACCGGTATCAATAATAAAATGGTTAAAGAATCTCCAAAATTTTATGAGGTGGCCAAACACATTGTGGAAATGACTGAAGGCACCACCTTTGTTGGACACAATGTACACTTTGATTATAACTTTGTGCGAAAGGAGTTCCGGGAATTGGGTTATGACTATCAGCGGAAGAAAATCTGTACAGCCAAGCTGAGCCGAAAACTTTTACCGGGACGTCGTTCTTATTCTCTGGGAAAACTTTGCTCCGAACTGGGCATTGAAAATCCGCATCGACACAGGGCTTTCGGTGATGCAGCTGCGACAACCCGACTCTTTGAGATTTTAATGAAAGTAGAAAAAAACATTGAAGCGATCTCCCTGCGTGAATTAAATACAAGCCTTGACAGGGAACTCATCCGTAAACTGCCTCATGAGCCAGGGGTATATTATTTTTATGATAGCGACGGAGAGTTGATCTATGTCGGAAAAAGCAAGAACATCCATGATCGAGTGATGTCGCACTTATCAAACAATGGAACCAAACGTGCCATCGAGATGCGAAATATGATCGCTGACATTGGGTATGAAAAAACCGGCAATGAATTGATCGCTTTGCTGCTCGAATCGGATGAGATCAAAAAACACCTCCCCCGCTTCAACCGTGCTCAAAGAAGAAGCGGATCACAATGGGGACTTTTTTATCACAAGGATAAAAAAGGTTATCTAAGACTTAAAATTGATCATAATGACCGGGATGAACTTCCCCTTACTACCTTTAACTCGCATCAGGCTGGCAAAAACCATTTATTTACACTGGTGGAAGCATTTTCTCTATGCCAGAAATTATGCGGGTTATTTGATACCAAAGGGGCTTGTTTTCATTATAACCTAAAACAATGTAAAGGGGCCTGTATTGGAGAAGAACGGCCGGAAATTTATAATCAACGGGTAAGTCAGGCCATTGAACCCTACCGGTTTGAAGAGACCAGTTTTATGGTAGTCGGGAAAGGACGAGCAGATACAGAGAAATCTGTTGTGATGGTAGAAAACGGGACCTACCGTGGATTTGGATTCATTGAAACCAGTTTTGACCAAAACCTGGTTTTGGAAGACCTGAGAAATTGCATACGGTCGTATCCCGACAATCGTGATATCCAGCAGATCATCAGAAGCTATCTTAAACAAAATGGTTCCTCACAAATTATTCTCCTATAGATATATTTTTTTATTCCAGTAACCCTATCTTTGTATTCTACGTTTGTAGGCTAAAACTTATATTTATGACATCCAAAAAACCTTTTTCCAAAGACATATTGAAGATAGATGATATAGAGGCATTGATTCAAAAGCTATCAGATAAGCTGGTAGATGATATTTTCAGAAAATATAAACGGAGGGGAGCAGTTGTGGGAATCAGCGGGGGTATTGATTCATCGGTAACGTTAGCGCTAGCTGTTAAGGCCTTTGGGGCCAACAGAGTTTTTGGAGTTATGATGCCCGAAAAAGACTCCAGTCCTGACAGCAAAGACCTGGCCCAGGTTTTAGCTGATAAATATGGCGTTGAAGCGGTTGTGGAAAATATCCGACCTGCTCTGGAAGGTCTTCAATGCTATGATCGGCGTGATGAAGCCATCATGCGCGTATTTCCTGATTTTAATCCGGCTGCCGATAAATCCAAGATCGGTATCAATCAATCAGGTTTGGATCAAAACCTGCCTCCGGTTTTCCGATTGACAGTCATTGATAAAAAAAATCAATCCAGGAGCAAGGTACTTCCGGTTTCAGAATACCTTCAAATTGTAGCTGCATCCAACTTTAAACAGAGGGTTCGGATGACCATGGTTTACTATCATGCAGAAACAAAACACTATGTCGTTCTGGGAACAGCCAATAAACATGAAATCGATCAGGGATTTTTCGTAAAATTCGGAGACGGCGGTGCAGACCTCTATCCCCTGGCCGGACTTTATAAGACACAAGTATACCAGTTGGCAGAGCACCTGGGTGTTCCGCAGGAAATAATTGAACGCACACCAACGACTGATACATACAGTGCCGAGCAAACGCAGGAAGAATTTTTTTATCAGCTCCCCTTTGAAGTTATGGATCTGATGTGGTATGGTATGGAAAACGGCTACTCACCAAAAGAAGTGAGTGATGTTATGGGTAAGTCGGAGGAAGAGGTTAAGATCATATTTTCGAATTTTAAACGAAAGATTAAAACCACCGATTATCTGCGCGGAAATCCGGTGATGTATCCGGGTACAGAAATTATTTAGAAATGAATGTTTTTGATTATTTCTTTGAACATACATCTGCTTTAAGTAAAGACTTCGTTTTGGGCAGCAGAGAAACCATCTCCTACAGGACTTTGCATTCAGATTGTATGCATCTGACAGATTATATTTACCGGTCTTATGGTACAGATACGAATATTATTCTAATCAGTGAAAACTCGGTTTTTTTTATCACTGCTTACCTGGCCATTATGAAATCAGGCAATATTTGTGTACCCTTAAACCCGCTGATCGAAGAGGAATCACTTCGAGATATAGTTGCAAGAACCCAATCGGACACCGCTTTTGTGAATAAACGATTTTTGTCCAAATTTGAAAACATCCCCATCGAGGTCATTGATCCCGACATCATGCAGGAAAAAATTAAGGATAGCATGGAATCTGAATTCAATGAATCACCCAAGAACTTCCAGGAAGATCAACTTGCCCAAATTATCTTCACCTCTGGCTCTACCGGTGAACAAAAAGGCGTCATGCTAACCCATAAAAACCTGATCGCCAACACAGATTCCATTCTCTCGTATCTTAAATTGAATGAAAAGGATACCATAGAGATTGTGATGCCCTTTTATTATTGTTACGGTTTATCACTTTTGCATACGCATTTGAGAGTGGGTGGATCGGTGGTTCTAAACAATTCATTCATGTTCATCGGATCCGTAATCAATGATTTGAATAAATACAGATGCACCGGGTTTTCAGGCGTGCCCAGTCATTTTCAAATCTTACTTCGAAAAACAAAGGATTTTAAAAACACAACATTTGAAACGCTGCGATATGTAACCCAGGCAGGAGGGAAATTACACAATGCATTTATCAAGGAATTTACAGAGGCTTTTCCCAATATCCAGTTTTTTGTAATGTATGGGCAAACTGAAGCCACAGCCCGACTTTCCTACCTACCCCCCAGCCTTTTACCAAAAAAAATCGGGTCAATGGGTAAAGGGATTCCTGGTGTTGAACTTCGTGTAGTGAATGAGCATGGAGACCATGTAAAACCTGGTGAAATTGGGGAAATTATTGCGAAAGGAGATAACATCATGAAGGGTTATTTCGAAGATATGCAATCAACAAACGAAACCCTCAAAAATGGCTGGCTTTATACTGGTGACATGGCTACAGTGGATGAAGACGGATATATATTTATTCAAAGCAGAGCCAAGGAAATTTTAAAGGTTCGAGGAATTCGTATCAGTCCTAAAGAAATCGAAGAAGTAATCGTTGGGATTCCTGGAGTTGTTGATTGTTCAATCATAGGTATCCAGGACGAGATCGCTGGTGAGGCCATCAAAGCCATTGTTTATATAAATGAACCTGATAAAGATCTCTTTTCGGAAGAAATGATTAAAAAACACTGTGCAGAGCGATTAGCCTCACATAAAGTTCCTCAATCCGTTGTGTTCGAGACCAAACTTATCTTTAACGCCTCAGGCAAAAAAACAAAAGCAGCGCTTAATTCTTAGTCTTTAGATTCTTTATGGATATGTGTGCTCAACTTCTTCAGGTAAGGGGAGATTGCCCCATACCTCCCTGGCAATCCTATTGAGTATTGGAGGACGTGGATGAAAGTAATCGATGAAGTTTTCTCTTTTTTTACTGACTTCTAGATCTACATCATAGTCAATTGTTTCTGACAACCCCTTTATCTCTGCCTTAAATTTTTGATGCATTGGAATTAATCCCTTTTCCTGCAAATAATGATGAACTTCCATATATGTTGGCATAATCAGAAAAACCAATTGAATGTTGTTCTGATGACAGTAATTGGTGATTTTTACCAATTCCTGGCTAAACTGGTCCGGATAGATATAGTTGCCAAAAAAGAGCTCGAGTCGTTTATCAGCCAGCACATTCATATCTTCTTCGGGTGCGAATTCATGTGAATTTTGTACAATCCGCTCATCTTTTGTCAATGCATATAAAAGATTGGCCCATGAGTCATATAAAATTTCTTTTTTGGTAAAATAGAGATATGGCTTTTTCATAAAGTCGCGCGCAAAATGGCTCAAAGAATAGGAACGATTTTTATTAAAGTTCATGAATGAAACTTCAAAGACGACTTTTTGAAGTTTTCCGTGTTTGGCTGCAAACCAGAAATTATCGAACATCGTTTCATAACTCGCACCCGGAATGCAGAAATTAAACCATTCCTCATGGGTATATTTTTTTAGAGAGTCCTCGCTGATTAGCCTGCACTGGCTATCACCTATTAGAATATTATTCACAGGCTTCCGCTTATAGTGTAATATTTTCCAAAGCATATTTCCCCTTGGACCTGATTCATCATTCCGGTTCATGACCATTTGCTTATTTTCTGAATCGATCACATGAAAAATATTAACGAAATTGTAAGGATCAATTACAAGGATAAAACCAAACAAAATAAGGAATGGAATAGTAAAATAAAATCCTTTATAGAGGTACTTTTTCATTTCAAATGAACTCTAAAATTGAAGATAGACAAAAGTGTCGTCCCCACTGCTAAAATAATAAACCATAATAATTAAAATATAGTAACCTAACCACCTAATCAAACGGGGTTGTTTCGAAAAAAGTTTTAGCATGTCTACCCCTTTTTCTTGCATATATTCAATCATCAATAGGATACTAAATGCAGCCATTGCAAAGATGAAATTGAATTTTTCATAGATGAACTTATGACCAGTAAGCTGTATTTCAATATTAGAAAAAAGATGGGTGATGAAATAAATGGCATCACCAATGTTTTTTGCATTGAAAAATACAAGGGTAAAACAAAAGAATATAAATGTGATGGCTCTGCTGGTGAAAGTAACGAAACCGGATGGGAACTTCGATGCTATTTGAAGACGCTTACGTTTGGTATAAAATTCATAGCTAATGGCAATACCCTGTAATATCCCCAAAACAACAAAAGTCCAGTTGGCCCCATGCCAAATACCAATCACAAAGAAGGTCAGGAAAATGCCGATAATAGCCGCTTTTTGTCCCATCTTTCGGTATTTCACGATAAAGGGAGAAAAAATGAAATCGTTGCACCAAGAAGATAGAGAAATGTGCCAGCGACGCCAGAATTCGCCTACATTGCGTGCAAAAAACGGGCGATTAAAATTATCAATTAGCTTAATGCCAAATATTCTGGCTGAACCGAGGGCCATATCCGTGTAACCGGAAAAATCACAATATAAGTGGATTGTTTGAACAAATAAAATAGTCAAAAGTGGAATGCCTGTGTATTGGTGAATATCATCATAAACCAACAATACAGGTGCTGCCAGGTTATTTCCGATGACCACTTTTTTAAACAACCCCCAAACAAAAAGTCGAGCACCGGCATTGATATTCTCTTTATCAAAATGAATATCATGGGCTAATTGTGGGAAAAAATGATTGGATCGTTCTACCGGTCCCGAAAGGAATTTTGGAAAAAAGGTCAGAAATAAAGCAAACTTTATAAAATTATGCTCGGGCTTCTCAGCTCCACGATTGATCCTGATGATATATCCCAGTGCCTGAAAGGTATAGTATGAAATACCAACCGGTATGACCAGCGAGAGATAGGGAATTTCAGGTTTATTTGGAAATAATTCCAGCAGAAAATTAATGTTCTCAAAAATGAAGTTGATGTATTTATAAAAAGCAAGGATTCCAATGTCAAGAAAAATGCCTGTCCAAAATAATCTTTTCCTATTCTTTTTTGTTTTTATAACATCCAACCCAATTCCAATGAAATAATTAATGAGGGTAAAAAGAAGGGTAAACACTATCAAACGAGGGGCGATATAACCAATAAAAAACAAGCTGGCAATCAATAACAGCACATTCCTGTATCGCTGGTTAATCGAGTAGTACAGGACAAACAAGACACCTAACAAAAGGAAATAATAAAACGAATTGAATAGCATAGTTTATATCTCCAAAAAGGACGCTAAAAATCCAAATAAAATTGGAAATTGGTCGTACGAAAGTAAAAAAAATAAGTTAGCTTTATAAAAATTTAAGTGTGTTAAAATGATTAGAAAAGGTTTTTATTTTGTATTCTTTTTTGCAGCATTAATGATGTTAAACCGATGTAATTCACCTGAAATGCCATCTCCTGAGACTAGCTCCTATAAGATTTTGTTTTTACATCACAGTACCGGTAATCTAATATGGAATGGCAAACCAAAAGGGTTCGATGCCATACGCAATTGGTTCAGAGATGTAAAAGCTGTGCCGGAATGGTTTATTTCATACAATGAAAAAAATGGCACCGATTATTATATTGAAGAAAGGAGTTTCCCAAAAGAAAAACCATATGGATGGAAAAATTACCCCTATGATTACTATAACATATGGGTCAAAAATGGGGGTCAAACTTCATTTATGGAAGAACCAACCCTCGAAATGTTAACTCCCCAATGGGATATGATCATCTTTAAACATTGTTTTCCAGTGGGTCGTATCGAGGAAGATACCGGGATGCCCGACATCAACTCTGAAGAAAAACGTTTGGAAAATTATAAATTGCAATACCTGGCGCTGAAAGATAAAATGCTCGAATTTCCTGATACGAAATTTCTGTTATGGACAGGTGCAGCCCTGGTTGAAAGGAAAACTACACCCGAAAATGCAGAGAGAACCCGGGCCTTTTTTAATTGGGTCAAAGATGAGTGGGACACGCCGGGGGATAATATTTTTATTTGGGATTTTTATAATCTGGAAACGGAGGGTGGCATATATTTAAAAGATGAATATGCCCGTAATCCGGGAAATTCCCATCCAAACAAAGCATTTGCAGCCAGGGTGGCGCCGTTATTTTGTAACCGTATAGTTGATGTTATTGAAAATGAAGGCAGTCGAACGACCCTGACTGGTGAGAAAAAATAAATAAGCCTGTATACGAAACATATTGTTTTGTCGAAGATATAATACCTGAAATTTCCCAATCCTAATTTGTATTAAAATGATAGAAACTATTGAAGTAAAAGATAAAATTAGAAAGTTCATAGCCGAGACTGCTTTTGTCTCAGAGGATAAGGTTAAAGATGAAACCCTTATTTTCACAGAGGGTATCTTTGACTCTATGGGTTTCCTTTCACTGATCAACTTTATTGAAGATAATTTCAGTATCAAAGCGGAAGATGCTGAATTACTGGAAGAGAACTTTGAATCGGTAGAAGCAATTGCCAATTTTGTAGTAAAAAAATCCAATTAATTCAACATGTGCGGCATTGCCGGAATTTTCCATGTAAAACAATCGGAAAAACCTGTCCATCAGCAGAGCATTGAAAACATGCTCAGGGTCATTCGCCACCGGGGACCTGATGAGAGCGGTATTTACCTTGAAAAAAACATTGGAATGGGCAATGTCCGATTGAGTATTATTGACCTGTCATCCGGAAGTCAGCCGCTGAGTGCTCAAAACGATCGGTACTGGATCGTTTATAATGGAGAGTTGTTTAATTATCCCGAGCTCAGAGACGAATTACAATCCCGAGGATATCATTTTCATACATCTTCAGACACTGAAGTGGTTGTTCAGTCTTATGCTTGCTGGGGCCCGCAATGTCTTCAAAAGTTCAATGGTCAATTTGCCATTAGTATTTGGGATTCACAGAAGAAAGAACTTTTTCTTGCCCGTGATCGGGCTGGAATAAGACCTCTTTTTTATACTGAGAAAAATGGCAGTCTTTATTATTGCTCCGAAATAAAGGGTTTATTTGAGAATCCTGAAATTGAAAGGACCATCTCCAGGGATGGACTGGCCCAGGTTTTCAGATTCTGGACGACCATCACCCCCGAAACCCCTTATGAAAATATTCGGGAATTGCCTCCTGCTCATTATATGCTGATAAGTCAGCATCAAAAAAAGATCGAACGATACTGGTCTTTGTCATTTCCCATTAACCCTGACAATATTAAAGAGAAACCCATTGGTGAATATATTGAAGAATTTCGAGAACTTTTCAGGGATGCAGTAAAAATCAGGTTACGTGCTGATGTTGAAGTGGCTGCCTACCTAAGTGGAGGTATCGACTCAACTGTAACTACTGCTTTTATTCATGAGTTAGAACCAGGTTTGTTGAATACGTTTTCTATAGGATTTACAGATCGGGATTTTGATGAATCTGCCTATCAAAATGAAGCTTCCCAATATTTTGGAACCCATCACACTGCTTTTTCCTGCACATCAGAAGAAATTGGCGAAAACTTTTATAATACGGTTTATTTTGCTGAATATCCCATTCTGAGAACAGCTCCTACGCCCATGTACCTGCTTTCTAAAAAGGTTCGTGAAAGAAACATCAAAGTTGTAATTACAGGTGAAGGGGCGGACGAAATTCTTGCAGGATATAATATTTTCAAAGAAGCAAAGATCCGTCGTTTTTGGTCCCGGGAACCGGAATCAACCGCAAGACCTTTGTTGCTGAGACAGCTTTATCCATACCTTCCCATGATGAAGGATGCTAAAAGCAGTGGTTTGAAAATGTTTTTTGGATTTGCCCTGGCGGATACGCAAAATCCTTATTATTCGCATTTATTGCGATGGCACAATACTTCCCGGATCAGCCATTACCTGAATGAAGACTGGAAAACGAACCTGACTGATGAATCCTTCCGGAAATTATTGGATAATATGGTACATCCCGATTTCAATCGTTTTGGTGAACTGGCCAGATCGCAATACCTTGAGTTCTCTATTTTTATGTCTAACTATTTGCTTTCCTCTCAGGGTGATCGAATGGCCATGGGGAATTCGGTGGAGGGACGCTATCCTTTCCTTGATTACAGAGTTATTGAGTTTGCATCTGCCCTGCCGGAACGTTATAAACTAAATGCCCTGAATGAAAAATTCATCCTTAAAAAAATGATGAAGGGTTATATTCCCGATTCTATTTTAAACCGGAACAAACAAGCCTATCGGGCCCCTATAACAGGGAGCCTAACAGGAGAACGACAACCTGAATTTGCCAAGGACTTATTGTCAGAAACCTCAATCACCTCATACGGGTATTTTAACAATACACTGGTCTCCAAATTGAAAGAAAAAATCAAAAGTGGTAAAATGGTATCTGAAATTGATAACATGGCCCTCGCCGGAATTCTTTCAACGCAACTGATCCATCACCTCTTCATCCAGGGCAAAGCAGGTGGCCTTAAAAAAAATGACCTTCATAACCTGAAGGTCATCCAAAAAGATTAATCTCATCTCTCTTTTATTTTTTAGATGCTTTGTTTTTAATGGAACATCCAATTGCTTTTGTATAACCAGGATCTGGTGTCCCACCTTCAAGCAGGGCATCAACAGCATCTTCAAGATAGGATTCCGTTACTTTAGAAGCATCTGTATGATTATTATCAATGGCCCCAATGTACCTGACAATTAAATCGCCCTCCTCTTTATTGAGTAAAAAAACATGAGGCGTTCTGGTGGCTCCATAAAGTGGATAAACTTTCTGATCAGCATCAAATAAATAGGGGAAAGTAAAGCCCTTTTCTTTGGCATTGATTTTCATGTTTTCGAAGGAGTCCTCTGGCACCATTTCAGGGTCATTGGGATTGATGGCAAGTACCGGAAACCCTTCAGACTTATACTTCTTATCCAGTGCAATGATGCGGTCTTCATATGCTTTGGAATACGGACAATGGTTGCAGGTAAATATTACAATAAAGCCTTTGACATCCTGATATTTTGACATGGAGATCATGGTACCATCCACGTTTTTTAATAAAAAATCGTCGGCCTTGTCACCAAGTTCATATCCTCCGGCGAAAGTAAAGCCGGTCATCATCATTAAAAAGATAAATATCATTGTTTTTTTCATTGTTTTATCGTTTTGGTTCTACAATAGATTTTAGTTGTTCGTAAGTCATTGATGCTTCATGAAACTCCCTGGTATCACCTTTATATATGATCGTGGCTGGCAAAGCTCCCGACCATTCCGGACTAACCTTGTCAATCCATTTATTAGCATCCACATCCGTTAGGTGAAAGACACGGGACTTTAAATTTCGATCCGCTACAAAAGGAAGCAGACGTTCTTCATGTTTGTTAGGAAAATCAAGGCTTACCAATATAACCCTAACATTCTTATTTTCATAAGTCGCATTTAATTTTTCGAATTCAGGAAGTTCCTTTATGCAAGGTTTGCACCAGGTTGCCCAAAAGTTGATCACATACACAGTATCATTATCCTGGTTTAACCACGGCTCAAAGGTCTCAAAATCCATTCGCGGAATGGTTTGTTCCCTTTGCGAAAAGGCATCCACTGAAACAGTCATTACCGCCCCCAAAAGCAAGAAAAAAGTGATAATCTTTTTCAAGGTCATATTGTTAATCAATGATTTTACTTAATTAACAAAGCAGGTGGTGCAAAGGTTTACTAATTTTAATCTGAAAATAAAAAAGACAAAATCTTTTCCATGTCAAAAGAATCTTCTCCATGAATATGGAGTATGTTTTTATTGGTAGGAGGTTGCCCGAATTTAAGGAAACTTTGCCAGATATGCTCTTTATACCAATGGGGTTCCAGCCCCCAGCGCAAGTCAGTCTCTTTTCTTTGCATAAATGTATCTTGCTGAAGATGGATAAAGATCCGTTTATCAAAAAGAGCATTCACCTGATCATCCCAAAAAATGATTAATCCTTCTGCAATGACAATATCAGAATTTTTTGCTGCGTTTTCAATGGCTCTTTCAAAAGCGACAAAATCAATGGATCCAGGTTGTTCCCAATCAGTATGATCGCGTATGACCGGGATTTGAGGTTTGGGAAAGGTAAAATTGTCCTGGCACAAAATCCGAACATCATTTTGTGACCTTGCTTCTTTTATTTGCTGTGCAAGGGCTGATTTGCCAGAGTTACTTACGCCCCCTATCCCTATTATCATTGAGTGTTTAATTGTGATTTTCGGTTCAACAAAAGTACAATATTACTTCGTTCCGGTTAAACGAATAACCGCAGCTTTTCCCTGGTGGTATGCCCCTTCATTTAATTGATAGATCTCATGGGTGATCTTTTTATCCCTCATGAATTCAAAATCCTTCAACAATTCCTCTTCTGAAAATAACATGGCAACATCACGGGGCCCGCCCGATTGATAATGGATCTGTTTTTTAGAAAACCCTTCCAGGATCAATTTCCCGCCAGGTCTGAGATATCGCAGTAACTTCCTGTGCCAAACGGTTCGATAGTCGGGATGCATGTGGGCAAATATCAATACCAGATAGTCAAATTTATTTTCGGGATACACAACTTCTTTAAAGCTCGCTGTTTTGTAATGAAGCATTACATTCAATTCATCAGCCAGTTTGATTGCTTTTAATTTGGCTACTTCACTGGCATCGAAGGCAAATACATCGAATCCCATATGGGCTGCATACACTGCATTCCGACCTTCACCTTCAGCTGCAAATAAAATTTTACCGGGCTGCTCCCGATCCAATTGCTGCTTCAAAAAAGCATTGGGCTTTTTGCCATAAATATATTCATGGGTTGCAAACCGACTATCCCAGAATTCACTCATTGTCTTTTGCTTTAACCATCTAATAACAATCTACTGGGTTTGATGTTCAGCCACAAAAAAAGCCTGCATAAAAAAATGCAGGCTCTTGACGGTTTAAATGGTTTGTTATTCCAGAATGATCTTGCGTGTACTTACTTTTTCATTTTGTTGAATTTTCAAAAAATAAACACCTTTTTGCTCATCACTGATGTCGATTTCCTGGCTATACCGACCCTGCAAATTGGCCATGTTTTCCGAATAGACCCTCTTACCATTTATATCATAAATTTCAATTAGCGTTTGACCTTTTTCAGGAGTTTTAAATTCCAATAAAAACTTCCCATTACTTGGATTGGGGCTAAATGACAAATCATCAATCTCCAGATTATCACCACCATCATCTATTGAAATACCAGATTTTCCCAGGTTGTCCAGGTCCTTGTCATTCAATTTTTTGATAACAACATGGCTCTTGACCATCACCATATCTTCACCGCTTTTCGAATCGAATTTTTTAACATACACCTTAACATCTTCACCATCAGTTTCCGCTTCGGTACGAATGATGAACTGTTTCTCATTACCATTGATGTTAACTTCGCTTTCATCATCCCCCAGTCTTTTAAAAACAACATTTGAATTTGTGCCATCATCACCAAGTTGGACCCAAATCATCTCGTCACCATCTTCATTCCAATGAATATCTTTATCATCTTCTACCTTTGTAATCTCTCCGTTTTCATCAATGATATATGTCCCTTCTTCATCAACCTGGTATTCCTGAACGGTACCATCTTTCCGGGTTAATTTAATAACTTTTCCCTCATCGGTACTTTCCACTTCTACCTGTGTTGAACCTGTATCAGTCCATTCCAATTCGTCAGAGAAAGTAAAAGTTTTAGATCCGCTATCACCGCTAATGCTTTTAATGACGATTGTTTGTTCACCATCTTGTTCGATTAGTGTCGTATCTCCATCAACCGAATAGAAATATGCCTTCCCATCACCACTGCTCATCCATTTCAATCCTTTGTCATTCATATCTTCTCCCTCGGAACCTATATACAGTTCAATGGTTTGTTCTCCATTGCCATCAACCTCAACTTCCTGCGACATAACAATGGTTCCACCGTCATCATCATCGACATCATAGAAATAGATATTGTCGAGTTTATCCAACTCGTCAAAATCAATGCCCAGTGATTTAAAATCCTCACTTTCGATAAGAGATTTTAATTTCTCAATCTCATCAGAATTTACCAGATCACTGAGGGAAATGGTTGTGTCAATTATGGTTTTTGTACCATTTTCTTCTTTGATGACTTTTAATTTTAACTCTTTTTTTTCAGCGTCCTGTGCAAAGGCGAATACTGGAATTATTAATCCAATCAGGACCAGAACGACCAGGGTGTTCAGATTTTTCATAATTTTAGTAGTTTTCATGATTTTCAAATTAATGTTTGAAGCAAAACTAAAGAGTTGTTGATTTACTGATAGTTAAAGCTAGGTTAAAAAAGGTTAAGGAAAAGTTAAAGTGGTTTTTATGTCGTATCAAACTCCCCATATTTGCATTTTCAAACGATAGCGTCATAAAAGCAATTGAAAAAGAACACCATTACCGGAATCATTATTTTGATGAGTATTTCACTCCTGGGAATAATCCTTGTGCAGGTTTTGTGGATGAAAAATGCCATTGAGGTAAAGGAAAGACAGTTCGACCAGGCTGTGAACGACGCCCTGACCAATACTGTTAAAACATTGGCAAAAAAACAATCTGTTTCATGGGTTTCAAGCCGGATATTCAATGATACGCTTACAATTGATACCAATGTGGATTTGCTTGAAATGAATGGGGACAATAAATTGATCATTCACAATAATCAAAAAACTTATACATATGTCACTGGGAAAGAACCTTCTAAAACTATCCATTTTGATTCAGACAACAAGGGTGTAATATCGGTCAGTGAACAGGGGAATAAGAAATTTACATTTACAACTTATGATGATCTGGATTCATTGAAGACTGAATTTGGAAATGAACAGGTAATTGTGTTGTCTGAATTTACAGATTCTCTCAATGTGATCGTCCAGAAAAAGATATCTCAGATCTCTAATCGCACCAAGTCGATGGATGAAGCATTGACTGAGCTGGTTTATGAAATCAATTCATATGATGAACCACCGGAAACATTCTTTGATAAAAAGAACATACAATCCACCCTGGCTGCCAATCTGCTTGATAAAGGTATTGATATGCCATTTGACTTTGGGGTTTATAAACCGCAAAGCGATTCACTCACCGAGCTCCATTCCGATGGCTTTGGTTTGGACGGATCAAGGAAAGTTTATCAAACGCGCTTATTCCCTGAAAGCCTGTTCAATAAGACCGATTTGCTGCTTCTCACCTTTCCCGACCGAAGAATGCATTTATTCAGATCTTTGGGGCTATTATTCAGTGGCTCTTTATTGTTTACCCTTATCATACTCATTACCTTCACCATCACCATTAGGGTTATTTTAAGACAAAAGAAAATCTCGGAGATTAAGTCTGATTTTATCAATAACATGACCCATGAGTTTAAAACACCCATCGCAACTATTTCGCTGGCTGTTGACAGCATTAATAATAGTAAAGTGATTGGGAATCCAGAAAAGATCCGTTATTTCACAGGAATCATCAATGAGGAGAATAAGCGGATGAATAATAGTGTGGAAAATGTATTGCAAATGTCCCTCATTGATAAACAAGATTTTGATTTTCGTTTGGAGGCTATTGATATTCATGAATTGATACATGATGTTGCAAAGCATCTTCAGTTGCAACTGGATAAAAAACAGGGCCGCTTTGATTTTTATCTTGAGGCATCAATATCTACGCTAAAAATTGATCGCATGCATTTCACCAATGTAATAAACAACCTGATCGATAATGCCATAAAGTATTCAGACCATCCAAAAATAGAACTAACCACAGCAATTGCACAAAACCACTTTATATTGAAGGTCAAAGATAACGGACAGGGATTATCGCGGGAAGAACAAGATAAAATATTTGAAAAGTTTTACAGGGTACCCAGTGGAAATATCCATAATGTGAAAGGATTTGGGTTGGGTTTAAGTTATGTCAAAGCCATTGTATTGTCTTTCGGAGGAACAATTGACGTTGATAGTCGCCCTGGTGAAGGATCTACATTTACCATTCGCTTACCTGAACAACTGGTTATAAAAAATGGCTGAAATAGAAAAAATATTGCTTGTAGAAGATGACCGAAATTTTGGATCGGTTTTGAAAGCCTACCTGGAGATGAACGATTTTGTAGTTACCTGGGTCGATGATGGAAAGGATGCGATCAAGGCTTTTAATGATGAGCGTTTTTCCATTTGTGTGCTGGATGTGATGCTGCCGCATATAGATGGATTCACCATTGCTGAACACATTCGCAATCTTGACAGGCATATACCATTTATTTTTCTCACCGCTAAAACCCTCAAGGATGATATTTTAAGGGGGTATGCTACCGGTGCCGATGATTACATTACCAAACCTTTTGATTCGGAAATTTTATTGTGTAAGATTGAAGCAATCCTCAAACGTAAAAAAGAAAGTCCTCCGGAAGAGGAACCGGATGAATATCAAATTGGTAAACTTACGTTTCAATATAAATTACGGACACTTCAAGCAGCCCAAGAGGTCATAAAACTATCGCCAAAAGAAGCTGCTCTTCTCAAGCTTTTATGTCAATATAAAAATGAAGTATTACCCCGGGAATTGGCATTAAAAAGTATTTGGGGCGATGACACCTATTTTACTACCCGAAGCATGGATGTTTTCATAACGAAACTTCGGAAGTATCTCAGTGGGGAGCAACAGGTACAAATCATCAATATTCATGGGAATGGTTATCGTTTGATCGTTCCTGATTGAATCAAAAAGGAATCCTTAAATTAAACATGCATTTAAATTCGATATTTTTTTGACGTATGTTGAACAAGCACAAAATTTGTTTGTTTGATTTACATCATAAAATTATTCACCAAAAAATACACGAGCATGAGAAAACATTACAATTTACTTTTTATTTTAAGTATTCCTGCGCTTTTCCTCCTTTTTACCAGTGAAGTATTATATCACACCGGCTCACCCGGCGGTAAAACAGGCTCACCAGGTGATAATGGTAACAATTGTACGGATTGCCATTCAGGGACACCTGTAACAGAGGATTTCTGGATCTATTCACCCGAATTGCTCACTACAAATTATGTACCCGGTCAAACCTACAGTATGTTCGTTATAGGTGTGGATGCGGATGCCAATAAAATTGGTTTTGAAGCAACAGCAGAAGATGCCTCGGGCAATAAAGTAGGCACCTTCATGGCAGGGGGCATGGGATTTACACAAACCCTCAATGGTGGTACTTCCATTACCCATACAGCGCTTGGATCAACACCCATCGCTGACACCGGAACCATTTTCGTTTTTAACTGGACAGCTCCCCCCACCAATGTCGGGGAGATCACTTTTTATGCTGCCGTTAATACGGCCAATGGAAACGGGTCTACTTCAGGTGATCAAATCCATCTCTCACAATTTGTTCCCGGATCCATCAATGTGGGTATTTCAGAAAATAAAGAAGACGATTTGAAAATTTTCCCAAATCCATCTGAAGGAATTGTGAACATATCAAAAAATTCTGTCTCGGAATCTGATTTAACAGTTCTCAACGTCAATGGACAGGTTGTCTTTAAAGAAAAGACGAATGGTAAACAAACGAAGATAGATCTTTCATTTTTAAAGAAAGGTGTTTATTTCATTCAAATAGACCAGTCAACCCGGCGAATCATTCTAAGGTAGCAGCTAATATTAAACAAACAAAAAGCTCTTTCAAAATGAAAGGGCTTTTTTTATGGTTTTTCAAGGATCAATTCACTTTTCCTGATGTCTTTTACCAAAAGGGTTTGAAGATGGCCAATCTGAATTTCTGCATTGATCTTTTTCTCATGAATTAAAATATTTTTTCCAAAATCATTGCGAAAAACAAAAGTCGGCCACCTTCCGTCAGGATATACATCAATTTCTGTTCGCTCTATGAGCTCAAACTCATATAGTTTCCCAATTTTATAAAAAGGATGTTCAGGCTCAAAATAAAAATCGCTTCCTTCCCTGATTATCCTACAACGAATTTCATGGTCGATTTGAATACCGTATTCCGAATAATACTTTCTGCGCAATTTATATTCCCGGCCCTTTTGATCAATCAGGATAAAATACTCATAATTATCACCATAACTAACCAGTTGCGTTACCCGGAAGCGATGAAAATCACCATGTTTCAATTCCGTGAACGATTCGCTGACCCCATCCGTTGAAATATAAACTTTACCCTTTTTTATCCTGGTCACACGGGCCGTCAAGACATTGGTAGTAATGTCCATATCCCGTTGAGGCAAAAGAACATCATTTCCCAGGCAGTCTTCGAAAAGGGCCACATCTTCTTTCATCCCCATCGAATTTTGCATTTTAATAATTTGCTTAAACTGGAACTGATACTGTCTGCCGGTTTCATAACACGGATGTTGTGGCTCTATGAAAACCTGACCTGTGCAATTGATATGATCCACTCTGCAACGGATAATATTACCTGGTTCCAGCTTGTATTTTTTGTAAGGTTCGGACAGAATCAGATGTTTTACACGGTTTGGATCCATCAGTTTAATCCTTTCCTCACCGGTTGGCAAGGTGATCCATCCCTCTACCACAAAATCATAGAAATGTCCTTCTTCAAGTTTTACAAATGCAGACGAACTCATTATATATACATCAAGAAATATCGGCCCGGACCGCCTTTTTTACACCCTTAACTTTGAGTAATTTATGGATGAGCATCTCAAGGTGACCCGTATCTTTTACACTTAATTTGATCTTCGCTTCAAAACCACTTGATACGCCAGTATCCACATTCAGTGAAACCATATTTACCTTAAAGTCATTGGAGATCACTGTTGTAATATTATTTAGCACACCCATTTGATCATCACCAATAACATGAAGTGTTGTTAAATACGTTTTAGCGTCATCTGTTTTTCTCCATTTCACGTCAATAACACGATAATTATATTTAGACAGCATCTGACGGGCATTGGGACAATTGAGTCGATGAATGGTTATGCCTTTTCCCACGGTAACAAAACCGAAAACAGCATCGCCTGAAATAGGATTGCAGCATTTGGCCAGCTCGTAATCCAGGTTATCAATATCATCGTCGATCACCATGAAGTCTTTCGACTCTTCCTGGAGCGGGGTTTTTGTTAATTTTTCCGGTTCTTTTGATTCGTCCTTAGCAGCAGGCTTTGTTTCTGCCGGACTCTCAGCAATTGTCTTTTTAATATCATTCAGATCAATCTTCTCAATGGCAATCAAATAATAAAGATCCACTGATGAGCTCAATTTATATTGTCTGACCAGTTTGTCGATGATGGCATCATTGAATTGGATCTTCCTGTTTCTGAGTTTTCGCCGCAAGATCTCCTTCCCCTCTTCGGCTTCCTTAAAGCGCTCTTCTTTCATAGCCCGCTTGATCTTACTTTTCGCCTTATTGGTAACCACGAATGATAGCCAATCCATTTTGGGTTTTTGGCTTTTTGAAGTGATTACTTCCACCTTATCTCCATTTTGAAGGATATAGCGGATGGGCACGATTCTGCCATTGACTCGTGCTCCATTGCACATGTCACCCACACTGGTGTGAATATCGTAAGCAAAATCAAGTACGGTAGCACCATGCGGCAGTTTGCGCAGATCGCCCTCCGGAGTAAACACAAAGGTTTTGTCGCTGTAAAGATCAATTTTTGAAATGGCTTTGCTGTCTAATTTATCCTGTTCTGCATTTTCGATAACATCCCTGATCTTTAGCATCCACTCTTCCTGATCAGCCTTTCTCCCGCCCTCTTTGTATTTCCAGTGAGCTGCCAGGCCCTGTTCTGCCAGTTCATCCATTCTTTTCGAGCGTATTTGAACCTCAACCCATTTCCCATGAGAATCAATCACCGTTGTGTGCAACGACTCGTAACCACTGGCTTTGGGTGTTGAAATCCAATCACGTAAACGATTGGGATTGGGTTGGTAAATATCTGTGACGATGGAATAGGCACGCCAGCAATCCCCCTTCTCATCTTTTTTGGGTGTATCTAAAATAATCCGGACGGCAAAAAGATCATAAACCTCATCAAACCCCACATTTTGTTTTTTCATCTTTCGCCATATGCTATGGATAGATTTTGGTCGTCCCTTAATATCAAAAACAAACCCCTGTTTGATCATTTCCCGTTCTATGGGTGCAATGAACTCTTCAATAAATGCTCTTTGCTTGGTTCGAGAATCCTTGACTTTTTTGGCAATGCTCCTGTAAATGGCTGTATGCGAATGCTTCATCCATAATTCTTCCATTTCGGTTTTCACATGATAAAGTCCCAACCGATGAGCAATAGGAATATAAATATGATTGACCTCTGCCAGAAATTTTTCTCGTTTTGATTTAGGTACAACCTCAAAATTCCGCATATCATGTAACCGATGCGCCAGCTTTATAAGGATTACCCGAATATCCTGAACGAGGGAAAGGTATAATTTTCTGAAATTATCGGAATGGATGGAAATTTTTTCTGTTTGAATTTCTGAAAGACGAGTATATCCCTCTACAATCAAGGCTACTTCCTCCCCAAATTCCTTTTCAATATCCTGGATGGTAATGGTTTTTCCATCCACAATGTTATGCAACAGTGCACAAATCACAGAGGTCATTCCCAGGTTGATCTCCTTCAAGGCGATACCTGCTACTTCTATGGAGTGATAAATATATTCTTCCCCCGTTTTTTCCCAGGTGGGTTGATGGTACTCCAGTACTATTTCAAAAGCTTTTCGTAACCGAATTGCCTCTTTTTTATTAATGATAGGACGGCAATACCGCAAAAGGGTCCTGTAAATTTCCCTGATCCTTATGTTATTATTGGTGAGCTCAGCCATCGTTTTCGGGGTACCAAATCTGCGGTGCAAAATTAGCACTGCCAGAATTGAAAACAAGTAAATTCCCGGTTTTATTATAACGTATTGGGAAAATTGGGTCGCTTTAACGATCAGATTGTGAATTTATTCTGGAAGAAAACCGGGCTGACCCCTTCAGGTCAACCCGGATTGATTCATTCATCAGGATTCGGATGAATCATCCTTTTTCCCCCGTTCCTTTTTCCTGGCCTGCTGTTGTGGTTCTCCAATGGAGTCCCTCATTTTTGTATCGGCCATGATATTTTTATAGCGATAATAATCCATAATGCCCAGATTTCCGTTCTTAAAGGCATCGGCAATGGCAAGGGGAACCTGCACTTCAGCTTCGATTACTTTGGCTCGTGCTTCCTGCGCTTTGGCTTTCATTTCCTGTTCCTGAGCAACAGCCATCGCACGACGTTCTTCAGCCTTGGCCTGTGCAATATTTTTATCAGCATTGGCCTGATCCATTTGTAACACAGCACCGATATTCTTTCCAATATCAATATCAGCGATATCAATGGAGAGAATTTCAAAAGCGGTCCCAGAATCCAGTCCTTTTTCAAGTACAACCCGTGAAATGGAGTCGGGATTCTCCAATACCGATTTATGGGAATCAGCTGAGCCGATGGAAGATACAACTCCCTCCCCAACGCGTGCCAGTACTGTTTCTTCACCGGCACCACCAACCAATTGTTTAATATTGGCCCGAACGGTTACCCTTGCTTTCGCGATAAGCTGGATCCCGTCTTTCGCAACGGCCGTAACGGGAGGTGTATCAATGACCTTTGGGTTCACTGACATTTGAACCGCTTCCAGTACATCTCTACCAGCCAGGTCAATGGCAGTGGCTACATTAAATTCCAGATTCATATTGGCTTTATCTGCCGATATCAATGCATTGACCACCGGAACAACATTCCCTCCGGCCAGGTAGTGAGCTTCCAACTCGTCACGATTGACTTTTAGGCCTGCTTTGGTAGCTGAAATCATACTCCTGACAATTACCTGGGGGGGTACTTTCCGCCAGCGCATGAACACCAGTTGGATCAGAGATATTCGAACACCTGATAGCAATGCCGTGAACCATAGGCCTACCGGGATAAAATAAAAGATTATCCAAAGGCCAAAAAGGGAAGCTACTCCTATGGCAATAATAATAAATACATTTTGTTCCATCTGTTAAGGGGTTTTAAGTTTAACCGTTATTTTATTGATATCGATCTTGGTGACTTCGATTTCCGAACCCTGGTCAATCATTTCACCATTTGATCGAACTTCATAATATTCTCCATTGATAAAAGCTTTTCCCATTGGCGCTAATCGGGAGATCGTTTTACCGGTATCACCCACTTTAATCTTATCAGGCATAACAAGATTGACCCGGCTGCCAATGGCACTTTTGAGTGAGGCGCGCGACCATGTTCGTGATTTGAGTGCCAGGTATAGGGCTACGACTGAGAAAACCACTGAACCCGCTAAGGTTAATGTCCCTGCTACGCCACCATATACAGCATAAGCCTGCCATACACCAATTCCAATAAGTACAAAACCTATGATCCCCGCTACATTGGTACCGGGCAAGACCAGGATTTCAAGCAATAAGAATAGAAATCCTACAATGATTAAAACAGCAATGATGGTCCAGGACATATTTTTAAAGTATCGAAACGCTGAGTTTCCGGTTTAACATTTCATCATACGGTGGCTTGAGTTCAATAACTGAACCCGATTTTACGGTGCACTTGCCTTTATAGTGGGCAATCATTGCACATTGCTCCGCCTGATATGGATCATGCCCGCATACATCGATGAGTGTTTCTATGACATATTCAAAGGTATTGACGTCGTCATTGAAGAGTACCAGATCGTTCGGATCCTGGCTGAGTTCCTTGGTATCATCTCCAGGTTTTATCTTTTCTCGAGTCATGTCAAGCTATTCCCTAATTTTCACTAAAATTAAAAAAATAATTCATTAAGAAGAGCAATTATATGAAATATCTTTGCACGCTTGAGATTATTTCATAAAACGTGAATAAATTCTGAACATGAATACCCCTGCTGCTGTTAATCCAATATGAAAATCAACCGGGAAAATTTCGAAACATTTTGCCAAAAAATCGAGAGGCAACTTCGCCTTCAGCTTCCCGGTAATGAAGCCCACCTGAAGATGGCTTCCAGGTTCAGGCTTGATACTTTAAACCGGCCCAGAGATTTAAGCAAAGCGCTAAAAAGTGCGGTGCTTGTATTGTTCTATCCGGATGAGGAAAAAATCAAACTTTGTTTTATCCTTCGCCCTGATTACAATGGTGTGCATTCCAGACAGGTTGCATTTCCAGGTGGACGATGGGAAGAAGAGGATACTGATCTCACTGCCACAGCCCTTCGCGAAGCCGCCGAGGAGGTCAATATCCAACCGGATGATGTTACAGTATTAGGCCACCTCACCGATCTTTATATTCCTCCTTCCAATTATCTGGTGACACCTGTTGTTGGGTATTCCAAAAATAAACCGGAATTTCATCCCGATCATCTTGAAGTAGCAGAAATTATTGAAACGGACCTTGATTTTTTGTTTGATCCATCCCGGCGAAAAGAAAAAATGATCAATGTAAGGGGCTATGACATTGATGCGCCCTACTTTGATGTAAAAGGACACGTTATTTGGGGCGCTACTGCAATGATATTAAGCGAATTATCAGAAGTTATTAAAAGTATAGATTAAGTATCCTTATAAACTAATCTTCTATGATGATTTCATGATCAATTTCGGCTGCCTGACTCAACATAGCAGTCACCCCACAATAACGTTCTTGTGATAAATTTACAGCCTTTTCAAGTTTTTCTAACGGAAGGTCTTTGCCTTTAAACTTATAAATGATCTTGATCTTGTTATAATACTTCGGATGTTCTTCCGTCATTTCAGCTTCCACCTCAATATTTAATCCATCAAATTCGACCCTCATTTTTTTTAAAATAGAAACAACGTCCATTCCGGTACATCCTCCCAAAGAAACCAGTGCAAGTGGTTTTGGGCGGGGTCCTCGGTTTTTGCCTCCGACAGCTTCCACTGCATCTAATATAATCTTATGATCATTCACTTTGGCCTCAAAAGCCATATCTTCCATCCAGTTTACTGATACTATATTTTTCATATTTACTTGTTTTAAACTGCAAAATTAAGGATTATTCCATAGATTGACCGCTATATTGCCTATGCAACGGATCCAAAATATTTCATTCCGGAAAACAAAATCCAGCAGGACCGATGCCGGCTTGCAAGGAATCCTTGAGCTCACCATTGTTATTATAACGATATACCCATCCATCCTGCATGAAGTTTTTAGCATCTCCGGCATAAATTATTTGATCAACAGGATCATACCCCAAACTATAGAAAACACCATCCCGCTCAGCAAATGCACTTAATTCAAGTTGTCCTGCGTTTACGGATTGACTGAAAATACCTCCCGGATAAACATAATACAGTTTATCACCAGCAACATTGATTTCGAGTTTTTCGGGATGATCACTGGTGTTTGGAAATATAAAATCTGCCAATATTGTGTAATCAGTTGGATTGATGCACAGTAGATGCCCCTGAGTATCGGAAGGATCAGGCCACCCGTTCCAACCATGTCCTGAACACAATACCCATACATAGCCGTTTTGATCCATCTGTATGCCGGTGGGTTTTGGATAAACTTCAAGGGTCTTCTCGACCTGCCTGGAAGCAATATCAATAATGGTAATGGTGCTGTCGATGCCATAACCGCCCTGGTTCAGTATCCACATTTGTTGGTTAATCTTAAGCAATTTTTCCGGTCCGGTTCCGGTAGCGACTTCACCTATCAGACTCAAATTGGAAGGATCAAAAATCACCACCTTATTATCCCAGGTAGTAAGCCATGCCGATCCATCACCAGCATCGGCAATATAGCGCGGGAGCGTCACATTTTCGATGCTGCCCATGCTTTGGAAAGTTTTTAACGACACGGCCCATACGGTATTGTCATTGTTCACCACGATGAATCCTTTGCCATCAATGGCGGTCATGGATTGAGCAAGATTTCCCAGGGGAAGCAGGTTGTTGCTTTGCTGAAATAACTTTGGAACCCTGTTTGCACCGCTCCGCTCGAACCATGTTACGGTTCCTGTACCGGTATTGAACGGACCTTCATTCACGATAAAAATACCGGATTCAAATCCACTTTCCGTTACCGGAGGCGTATCTTCTTCCTTGTTGCATGCTGCCGTAGAGATTAGAAGACCTATCAATATAACAGTGCTTAAAATTCCTGAAAAATTTGATTTCATACTCTTTGATTATTGAATGATTAAATTGATTGACAAATTAAAGGATCTACCAGGCATGGGAAAATACTGCACCGCCTGGTATTCAGCATCCAGCAGATTTTGGATACTCAGCCTTAGCACAAGTTTATCTTTTCGCAATAACAGTCTGTGTTCAATGTTCATGTCCAGCAGTGAATATCCATCCACCTCTTCCAGATTGTCAGCCGTAACATACCTTTTGCCGGTAATTGCCTGATCAGCTCTATAAGTCCAACCTTTCCAGGCAAGTAAAAAATTGAAATGAGCCCGGTGATAAGGCACATAGGTTAACTGTTTCTGGTAAGTTGGATCATTGTCCTTCAATTTTTTTTCATTGGTTGTGCTCGTGTAGGAGTATCCGCCTCGCATTGACCACCTTACTTTATTCAAATATTGACCCAACTCCAGGTCAGCCTCAAGCCCGCGGGCCCATACTTTCTGAATATTCTGGGGCATCCAAAGATTTCCATCCGGCACCCACATGATCCAGTTTTCAACGTTTGAATTAAAGGCGGTAACTGCAGTTTTAATCGTGATGAATGCAGATGTATCCGTTTTATAAATGAGTCCGATTTCTTCATTCCATGATGATTCCGGTTTTAAATCGGGATTGCCGCCCGGTATCCAGTATAGGTCATTGAAGGTAGGCACTCTGAAGTTGCGCGAAATCGTGGCCCGTGCTGATAGATTTTTCCACATTCTTCCTTCAGCACCAACAGCGGGTGTAATGGGTACTGAATAGTCCGAATTTAATTCCTGGCGCAGATTGGCATTTATTTTCCATCCATGGGGAAAAGATTGTGTTAATAACACATACACTGCGCCTTGCTTCTGCCTGACAGATTCGGAATAATTAACACTTTGACCGATCAATTCTGAGGCTTCCAGCCCAACGCTTATAAGCGTTTTTTTGAAGATCAGTTTTTTACCAGACAACTCCCCCTGAATACGGGTGGTCTCAATTTCAGAATCGATCACAAGAACTGGTTGGCCATCGGGATCAAGGTAGTGCTCGTAATCATTAAAAACAGCAAATCTTGCAACGAGTTGTCCTTTCGTATAATAGTGTCTGAAGGAAGCAATGCCTCGAAGGGAACGGTCTAGTTGTTGGGCGTCAGATGGTTTACTTGTTAGGGTAGCGGGAATTTCTTTATCATTTTCCTGGTACCAGAATGAGATGCCGGCAACAGATTTCCGGTTGAATTTATAATAAACATCTTGCATGAAACCTTTTTGCGATAAAGCTGCGTTCTGAAAGCTTTCCTGCTCCCCTGCCAGGTTGGTATAGTCGAAGTCATTCAATGCATGCCGGCCCATCACCTGGGTATTTAAATACCACTTTCCCGACGCATATACACCTTTCAGGTAAGCGGAATAATCTTCAAAGCTACCGGCCGAAGCACCAAACTCCAGGCGGTTGATTTTGCGAAAAACAGGTTCTGTATCCAAATGGATCCCGGCACCGATATTACCGCTTCCATACAAACTGCTGCTACCACCATACAAAACTTTTACACGGTTAAAATAATTGCCTGGGATCAACGCCAGATCACTCATGCCATTATTGGGGGGATTGATCTGGACACCATTCCAGAAAATGCTTGATTGGGAGGATGAAGTTCCCCTTACTGATAAAAGGTTCAATCCGTTCAGGTTGTACCGGTTAATGTTGAGGGTGGTATTTCGGTACAACACCTCCCCCAGCCCATTGCTACCCGAAGCTGACAAAACAGTACTATCGACCTGCTCCGTTTTCTGGCCGACTGTAAAGTCCTTCAGCCTCGATGAAGTGATCTCTACGTGTGGCAGTGTATATACACTGTCAGTCTTAATTTCCTGGCCAAAAGTCCAACATGCAGCTAACGTAAGGTGAAATATGAAAATAAGTCGTTTCATTTCTGTTGTATTGCCTCACGTTCAAAACCTGCAGGGAAAAGTTATCTGAATAGTTGACGAATCAATTATTCTCCGCTTTTTAACCCGAAAGCTTTGAATGATTTTGCATAGATGGCAGGTCTTCTGACTTATCCGGCTGATTGATGACTTCCCATTCGCCTTTCAACGATCAGTGTCTTAAGATTCAATCAACAATAAAAATCCTTTTGGGATTTTATCGGAATCACAGCAGCGGGTACTGTTGCCGGTTTTCACGGCATTCCCTTTTCAGACTGTTCCTCTGTTTAAGAACGGGTGCACCATGTATGCGATGACAAAGGTATGGGAATAATCTTATGCAGCACGGCCATTGAGAAAATTAATTATGAACATTGCTTCAATACAAAGATAATGCTGTCATCAGGCACCATTTCCATGTACTTCTTGTGGAAAAGTATCTCGAAATTGTTATTTAGGTAATCAGGTAGGGTTACTTCCGAATAATACTGGAATTTCTGATTATGGTATACGACTTCCTTGTCGCCAAACCACATTGAATGGCATACCAGTCCTTCGGGGTTCAGAATATCAAACTGCCGTTTAAAGGACAGCTTAAGCTCCTCTCTTGAGAGTTGATGGAGTACTTTATTGGAATAAATACAATCAAACTTACGATTGGTTTTCAGGGAGACAGCATCCAGTTTTAAAAGTTCAAGGTTAGGATGTTTATCGCGCACCATCTCAATGAAGGCAGGCGAAATATCAGAACCGGTCACCCGGTGATTCTCAGCAATAATATCGAGATCAGTGCCAGGTCCCATCCCGATCTCAAGGACCGAAGATCCTGGCTTGAGAAAAAGGTTCAGTATTTCTATATTGGCTCTGCCGTCATGTCCCTCCTCTTTCACTTTATATTCAAGGGCCTTCAGCCGTTCGTTGAAGCGGGCATTCATGGTTTGATCACTTTGAGGTAAATAATTTCTTGAGTTTCGAGACTGGCGGTTTCCTGTTGGTCTTTACGGGCCTGCTGGGTATTCACAAAATCATTGGCCTTTTGAATATCCGTTACTTCGATACGACAAATAACAACCTGTGGATTTTGGTGATCCCTGCAGACGTCAGGATTAACAAAGTCAGTCTCATTTTGGGCTTTCTTATGCAATTGAATAACAGAAAGATGTTTTTCGAAAACTGGTACTTTATGTTGTACAATCAGGTAAACCATGTTATAAAAACAATCGGGTTATGAAAGTGTTCGGGTCAACATTAATAATGGGTTCAATCCCTTTTGTTATTTCAGATTGAATGAAATTTCTTTCATGCGCTCACCATTCGCAACGATAATAAGTTTATGTTTACCGTGGTAATGTTTTCGGGTTGATAAATCTCTAAAACTATGCCTGCGTTTAATGGTATGTGCACCTTTGGAAAATTCTTTTAATGAAATTTGAAAATTCTTTTCTGAAGTTTTCCCCCTGGCCTTTGCGAATTGAATAATGTACTCCAGTCTTATTTTTTTTGGAATCTTTGCTTTATTAACAAGGATAAATTCAAAGTTGATCGTGTCCCCTATCTTAACAAATGGTCTATCCGTTTTTAAACCTTTGATTTTGATGTCATCTGTACCGGCAATTCCCAGCAAAGTCAAAGCCCTGGGATTTCCTTTTTTCAGTAATGTACGTAATCCGTGTTTTACGATTTTGTTGGTTTGGTCAGAATAGCCATACCACCTCACTGCTGTATCCATCGCAATATCAGGATGATCTTTTGAAATATCATTCAGGTTGTTGGCAACACTTTTCCGAACAAATTCAGAAGGATCATTTTTCAACTTTTCAAGCACTTCAAGAATAGGTCGGGGATCAAGAATAAACTTCGGCAATACCATGGCCCAGGGCAGTCGTGGCCGGCAACCTTCACTTGCAAAACGACGGACATTTTCATTTTCATTTTCGGCCCAAATGTGCATGTATTTCATCACCAGTTCGGGATTCTGGTCGAGGAAAGGCCGGATGGCAAACTCCGACGAGGCATATTTGGTAAAATGACCCAGGGCATTCAGGGATTCTTCCCAATGATCCATGCCATAATGTTCCACATAATCAGGTAGCACCATCCCCTCAAAACCTTTGATGTCGGGGGCGGCTTTTACCAGGATGACCAGTGCGGCAATATAATCTTCAGGCAGACAATCATGCATGCAGCGGGTTACATGGTGCATTTTGGCCTTAAGTTCGAGTGCAGGCCAGGTTTTATCATGAATCAGTTTTTTAAATTTTTGGTGGTCGAACCGGGGATATTGTTTTTGTAAAACACCCGCAAAGTGGTCGATGGAGGTTTCTGTAAAAAAAAGGTCTTTTAGTTTTTCGGTCATGTAATAAATGTTGCTGAACAAGGACAAAGATAGGGGAAATCCTGCGTTAGAATTATCATTGATGAATCACATTGGCATTCAATATCTTCATACATTGGCCTCATCAAATCAAATAACATGAATAGAAGACCAAAACTACATTTCCATCTATATCTGATAAATAACAATGTGATAAAATATCACGTTCTTTAACCTTTGATGAATTTACGATAGCTAACCGGACATGAAAAAGGTGATTTACAAGTTATCCACAAGCAAATAAATAGATAAATGCAAATGAATTTCCGTCGACTTGTAAAACTGGGTAGTCTGATTGGATTATTGGGCATGACATGGTTGTTCTTTATTCCCAGAAGTTACGACGTGCAAACATTCGAAGAAAGGTTCAGAACCAGGTATTGGGAATTAAGCACAGGCTCCAGAATTGGTTATTTTAAAATTGAAAGCTCATTGGGAAATACCAAGTCCCCAATTATTTTTCTGCACGGAGGACCCGGTGGTATGATAAAAGATGAAAATATCGAAGCTTTGCGACCGCTAACAGAACTTGGACATGATTTATACTTTTATGATCAAATCGGAAGTGGTCATTCAGCAAGGTTAAACGACATCAGTGAATACACCGTAGAAAGGCACAATGCAGATTTGCATGAAATCATTGAAAAAATCAGCTCCGAAAAGGTAATAATCATAGGTCACTCGTGGGGATGCTTATTAGCCATTAATTATATACAAGAACACCCGGAAAGTGTTGAAATGTTGATTTTAGGGTCGCCGGGCCCCATATTACCCATTAATAATAAACTGAAGTACGAAATCCCTCCTGATAGCTTGAATTTGATAGCGCCTGAATGGACAAATGAAGAAGGAAATAAAAAAGCGTATAATCTGAGGACTAAACTCATTTTAAAATGGGCCTATATGTTCAACAAAAAGTTAGCTTCAGACAAGGAAGTGGATGATTTTTTTACATACTTGAATGAAGAATTGAGTAAATCAACTTTTTGTAAAATAAACCAGGTGGTTAAAAAACACAGAGGAGGCGGAGGATATTACGCTCACATTATGACGGTAAAAAGTTTTAATGATGTTAAGGATAAAAGAGACAGGTTGCGTAACATAGATATTCCAGTTTTAATTCTAAGAGGTCAATGCGATAATCAGAGATGGGGATACACTCAAGAATACTTAGATCTTTTACAAAATTCGAATTTAGTAGTCATTAATAACACTGGACATGATATAGTAAATGGAAATAAAGACAGGTATTATGAATTGATTAATGACTTTATTGCAATAAAAGGGGATAAAAATGGCTACAATCCATAAAGAACCTTTTAATGAATTGAAAGCAAATGCAAACACTAAAATTTATTGTCAAACTGAAACGAATGTACCATAAAATTCCTCAATGATTATAGCCAGGATCATTATTTACAAGCATAATTTGACGACCATCTAAATTGGCAAACCTGAAACAATGGTAAGAGCAAAGCATCATTTGATGTGTTTTTAATTGATCCAGTCCAATCACGAGTCACCAAGCCATTACCTCCTTCAGACTCCTAATTGATCGGGTAATACTTTCATTTTTAAGTTAAAAAATATTATCTTTGGATATCAAAACAAAACATACTCCATTTCTCGTGTTACTTGATCCTACTAATTGCCCCACTAATCAATCAAAATTTTGGTCATCAATCTTTTAATCTTAATAGAAATATCATGAAGAAAATTCTTTTGATTCTTGTCTTGATGTGTTGTATGATCAACATGCAAGCCCAACCTCCTGATGCTTTCAAGTATCAGACTGTTGCCCGCAATGCTGTCGGAGAACCTTTGATTAACCAATCGGTTACTTTTCGGATCAGCATATTGCAAACCACTTCCAGTGGAACGATAGTGTACCAGGAAATCCATCCAACTTTAACCAACAGCCTGGGATTGGCCAATTTAGAAATTGGTTCAGGGACAACTACAATTGGAAATATCAGTACCATTGACTGGGGATTAACAGATTATTTCCTAAAAGTTGAGATGGATCCCCTGGGAGGAACATCGTACCAAAATATGGGAACAACTCAGTTATTAAGTGTTCCATATGCAATGCATGCCCGAACCGCTGGAACATCGCAACCGGCCGGTTCAAATGGCCAGGTACAGTTCAATGCTTCCGGAAGTTTCGGTGCCGAATCAAACCTGTTTTGGGATGCTTCAAACAACAGGCTCGGACTGGGCACCAGTAGCCCTGATTATGCCCTGGATGTTGCGGGTAACGCAGGTATCAATCAGTATTTATACCATAACGACGATGACAATACCCATATTAACTTTAGTAACGATCGTATGCAATTCTCTGCCGGAGGGATCAATTTGCTCGATCTTTATGAAGGAACACAGGACTCCATTGTTTTTGGGAATGGATCGGATATTGATTTCAATTTTAATAACAAGGCCTTTCTTTCAGGATCCACTGGTTATTTAGGATTGGGCACCAAAACTCCTTCTTTTAAGTTAGATATTGCTTCAAATGCAGCTAATGGCATGCGCGTGAAAACGGACGATAACGCCTGGCTTGTTCTTGACAAAGGCGAAACTGCAAGCAATTCGTTTTTAGCACTGCGTTCGGCGGGTTCAGATCTGTGGATCGTAGGCACCTGGGGATCAAACAATGATTTTATGATAAGAAATTGGGATAACGGGGGTAGTAGTGATAACACTTTTATGATTGATGACGCGAGCAGTGCCATTGGGTTAAATACCAGCAGTCCCTATTCCACAGACATGTTGGGACTCTATCCGGGCGATGATTTCAGCTATGGAATGTACCTCTACCAGAACCGCACTATTTCGGGAACTCTTTATGGATTAGATGCCGTTTTGAACAGCTCATATAGTGGTTCACAATCAATTTATGGGGTATATGGCAGTGTCACAAAGTCCGGTAATTCGGCCAGCACGAAATATGGTGTACGTGGTTATGTCACTGATGACGAAACAGGATCGACCCGTTACAATTATGGCGTATATGGTTATTCCTATGTCGGTTCGAGCACTGGAACATCCTATGCATACGGAGTCCGGGCTGGTACAAGTGGCTATGCGACGTATGAATATGGGCTATATTACAGCGGTGGACTTGCCGGCTCCGGCACAAAGAGTGCAGTCGTCAGAACACCCAATGGTCCTAAAGAAGTATACTGCCAGGAATCACCCGGCAACTGGTTTGAGGATTTCGGAGAAGGCAATATTCAAAACGGACAGGCTATCATCCAAATCCCAATGGATTATTTGCAAACCGTTACGATAAACAGTCAGTATCCCATGAAGGTTTTTATTACCCCCAATGCAAATCTTGGAAGCTGGTGGGTTGAAAAACGCGAAACCTCCTTTACGGTATATGCACCGGACGCTGCTAATGGTGCCGGTTTCGATTTTCGTGTTGTCGCCAAACGTGCAGGCTATGAAGACATCAGGTTAAGAGAAGCTCCGGCAGCTTATACCGATCATCTTCTCTATCCTGATATTACAGAAGTACCGCCCGAGCATCGCGCAGAATGGGTAAGAATGATAGATCCGGATCACCGTGATCCTGCCTGGATGAGCTACCTGACAACAGCTGAACAGGAACAACTCTTGGAAGAAGTCCACCCAAAAATGGATCAGGCTCAACAGCAAAAAACGAAAGGACCTGAAAAAAGCACAAACAAACCAGAATAAGATTTATCAGGAGACAGGGTAACGAGCTTATGAATCGGGGAATCCAAAATGGGAGCGCATCCAAGGCAATCGTAAAAGGTGGTTACTCGTGTTGGTGGAACCACAATCGCAAGCTTGAAGCTAAAGCCAGTGCACATCAATTTAAAATACGTTTTATCATACTGAAAATTAGTTATTTTGGTTAAATAAGATAACTCATGAACCGATACCCTGAGGCCTTTATTTCAGGATAATTTCAGTAGTTGATAAGGTTTATGGCACTGTGCAAAAAACCATCGGAAGATTTTTAATAACTGATTGAACTGATGCATAAAAAATGAAGATTTCGATATTCATAAAGGGTTTTGGATGACCATTCATGTTCATATGATCGTATCCTTCAAAGCCGGAAAAAGATAGAAAAATTATTTGATGACTTGAAAAATATACTGCTATCCTGGCCGTCGGTTAAACCAAAGCCCGCAATTGTGAATGTAGATAAGGATAGATAACCCGGACTTTTAATGAATGCGGACAGGGTAAATTCACAAAATGGAAATTGTCAATTCTGTGAGCATAAAAATCGTCCAATTGAATTAATAAGTCCAGATATCATCACGAAAAAGCAGAAATATTCTCAATCCAATCGCGCTTTGCCAGGTAATAAACCCGCTCCCGATGGGGGATTGATTTGGAATAAAGAAACTGGTAAAAAATCCAGCATTGCTATTGGCTTGAGAGCATCACTCATATGGAATATCAGCAAATAATAAAATATGAAAAAACTTAGCCTCATAGAAGTAATATCAATGGCCGTTGGCACCATGATTGGAGCCAGTATATTTTCAGTTTTTGGGATAGGTGCCCAGGTTGCTGGACATGATTTACCTGAAGCATTCCTATTGTCAGGGCTCTATGCTTTGGTTGTCGCCTACTCGTACGCGATTTTGGGTTCTAAAATCATATCAAATGCAGGTCCAATTGGTTTTATACTGAAAGGCCTAGGTGACAGCATTGTCACCGGTGCATTAAGTATTTTACTCTGGATGAGTTACGTGGTCTCCATTGCCTTGCTGGTTAAAGGATTTACCGGCTATTTTCTCCCTTTGGTAAATCTTGATTTGACTTATTTCAATATGGCCTTGGTCGAGGCGCTCTTGATATTGTTTTTCGTAGCACTTAATTTCTTTGGCAGCAAGGCGGTTGGCAAATCAGAACTATTTATTGTTATAACGAAACTATCCATCTTATTTGTTTTTATCATTGGTGGTTTATGGACCATTCAGCGGGCTAATATTCAACCGGATTTTGATTATGAGCACTCAAGTGGAATGATAAATGCATCGGTCATTTTCTTTTTATCATACATGGGGTTTGGTTTAATTACAAATGCATCGGAGAATCTCAAAAATCCTCACAAAAATGTTCCCAGGGCAATTTATATAAGCATCTTTATTGTAATTGTTATTTATGTCCTCATTTCAGTGGTTACACTGGGTAATTTATCCCTGCAAGAAGTAATTGACGCAAAAGAAAACGCGCTTGCACTCGCGGCCAAACCCTTTTTGGGTCAATTTGGATTTTTACTTATCTCAATTGGAGCGCTGTTTTCCATTTCATCCGCCCTGAACGCCAGTATTTTTGGTGGGGCCAATATTGCTTATTCATTGGCTAAAGACGGAGAACTGCCAACTTTTTTTGAAAGGAAAGTCTGGTTCAAATCTACGGAAGGACTGTATATCACTGCAGGGTTGGGTCTTTTGTTTGCCCTGACTTTTAATATGGGTGATATTGCTACCATCACCAGTTGTGTTTTTACGGTATTGTATGTATTTGTGGTCATCTCACACATTAAGATAAGGAAAGAATATGGTGGGAAATTAATTCTTTTAATATTTAATCTGATTGTCTTAAATGCGGTTTTTATTGCATTGTTACTTTACCAATGGAAATCGCACAGAAATGCTTTTTATGGAACGCTCATCACCTTTGCAGGCTCATTGATAGTGGAGTATATATTTCGCTTAGTTAGCAGAAGAAAATTTACAGAACATCATAAATATTAGTAAATGGTTATTTAGTTTGCATACGTCCAGTGTATGAATGCATAAAACATAGGGTTATAAGTGCATATTAGCATTGATGATCAAGCATCAATTTTGAGATCAGGAGGAACATAAAACAGCCCACTCGCCCCACCGTTTCAAACAGCCAATCCGTTGGCGGATATTGCCATTTAACCCCAGAAGCAAATGGATTAAGGAGCCTTAAATTTGATCGATTTAGTTTTAAAACAGTATATATTCATAGTAGACGTGACTATTTTAAATTCAGCAGATTCAAACCTATACTTTGCCGGCGTGAAGATTAGAAAATATTGCAATCACTATATTATAAAATGGGAAGGATCCACATTATATTTGCAAAACATGTTTTTTCCTGAAAGAAAGATCATCATCAAAACTGCTCCATATTTGATCCTTGAAATTAAATATTAGTTATTATGTTTAAACTTTCATTTATCATAAACAGTGTTTTTTTATGCTCTATGGTAATACAGCTGCAGGGTGCAACCTATTTCATTGCCATGGACGGAAATAATGCCAATAATGGAACCATCAGTCATCCATTGGCCACCTTACAATTCGCCATTGAGATTGCTGAACCAGGAGATACGATTTTTGTGAGGGATGGCACTTACTTCCCTTTAACCAGCATTCATATTGACAAAGCAGGTACCGAGAATAATCCCATCTTTTTATGGGCTTATGGCAATGAAAAACCCATTATTGATTTTGGTAATAACCCAAGGCATGAAAACCCACCTCAACCCAGGGATGATGATTCCATTGAGGCTACCAGCGATGCAGTTGGAATATTTATGGGGCCGGTGGCTGAATGGTGGCACTTAAAAGGTTTGACAATTCAAGATGCCCCATACTATGGCATCCGCGTATATGGCTCCAATAATATATTTGAACAATTGGTATTGCGGGATAATCAGGCCTCCGGACTTGAAATTACCGGAAAAGAAGGACATGCTCCTTCCCATAATATCGTGATTAACTGCGATGCTTATTTAAACTTTGATCCGCAAACCAATGGCGAGGATGCTGATGGATTTGCTGCCAAGTTTGAGACCCTGGGTCCGGGGAATATATTTATAGGTTTGCGGTCGTGGAGTAATTCTGATGATGGTTATGATTTCTGGCATGCAAGCCACCCGGTTGTTTTACAAAACTGCTTGGCATTTGACAATGGATTCTTCCGACCTGAATGGGAACCGGAGGTCAACGGATCGTGGCGGGGTGATGGCCTGGGGTTTAAACTCGGCCAGGAAGCTTCCGAGTTAGTATTGAACAACGTGGTTGCCTTTGGGAATAAAGCACTGGGCATTGATGCCAATGGCAATGGAAGTGAAAATGGTGTGGTGATTAACAATGCCACCCTTGTCAACAATGCAAAAAATGGAAATCCTTTGCAAATCAGGCTAACAGATGATCGGCCGCACACGGTCAGGAATACCATTGCTTTTGATTTAGATGGAAATGGGGTGGCAGAACTTAGTTCTTCGGTTGATAATGCATTCAATACCTGGAACGGTATCGGGGTATCGGAACATGACTTTCTTCACCTTAATATGGAGACCTTAAAGCTTGAGGCAACATCTTCCCGAATGAACAATGGGACCATGCCTGAGATAGGTTTGCGATTGGATACAACTTCCGACTTGATTGATGCCGGCATTGATGTGGGATTACCTTATGCTGGATCAGCTCCGGACCTGGGGGCTTTTGAAGCTTTTCTCACCGATGCACCCGAATTTGATCAAATCAATCCCAATCAGTTTTTCGTATCACCAAATCCCTTTCATCATCTGATCAACTTTCAATTTGAGTTGCTTTCAACCGGACCTTTGAATATTCGGATTTATAATTCATTCGGATCTGTTGTGCGATCTTTTGATATCAGAATAGGTAACCCGGGTAAACAGACCCTTTCATGGGATGGCTGCGATGAATCAGGCATGCCAGTCCCCAAAGGAATTTATCTGATAACCATGGTATTTAACAACCAATTCGCTGTTCAGAAAGTCATTCATCAATAATGGGACAGAAGCATAAAACTCATTGACAATTAGCTTTCTGCATTGTCGCCTGGATTCTACGAAATCCTGTAACACATTGAAAGGATTGTTTTTGAAAACATCGCGGGAGCGTGGTAAAGAATTTTTTAGCATTGCCAGCACAGAGACTTTCAGGATGGTACCCTCGCTATTTAACAACATTTGATTCGTCGAACAAATGGCGCAATTCCGGTCAAAAGATCATCTATTGAAAACTGCAAAAAATTGTTTTCTTAAGAATTCATTCCAGATATTTTTTATAACTTTATCCAACAGATCTCGCTGAATCAACATCATCCCTTAGGCAAAAGTTATGAAAAAAGCTGCATGCATTTTATTAACCGCATTATCTATAGTTTTTATTGCTCAGGCCCAAACCACCTACTGGTACAATTATACCAGTGGAAATGATATTCGTTCCATTATTGAAGACGGGAATATAATGTGGATTGGAACGGGAGGCGGACTGGTTAAGATTGACCTCTCAATCAACGAAGCCACATTTTATAATGCAACCAATTCAGCGCTTCCGCAAAATGGTATATCGTGCATGGATTTGGCACCTGACGGAGCACTCTGGATTGGCACCTCCCTTGGATTGGCACGTTTTCACGAGGAAGATTGGATTATTTACAATAAAAGTAATTCCGATTTGGAAAGTGATATCATTTCAGATCTGCTGGTGGATCAGGATGGTACGCTATGGCTGACCGGCGGTGAATACGACAATTATATCGGACTGGTAAAATTCGACGGCATCAACTGCACCAACTTCAACACCAGTTCCTCAGGAATTCCGACCAATCATGTCAATGCTATTGCTCTCAACAATACCGGCACGATTCTTCTTGGAACATATGGTAAAGGACTGGTCTTTTATGATGGCACAAACTGGATCAATTTCAACAAAGCCAACTCGGGATTACCGGGTGATTATATTCATGCGGTTGTTGCTGATCAAAATAACACCATCTGGATGGGCTATTCGGAAAATTCTGAAATGGGGCTGGCTTCTTTTGATGGTTCAACCTGGAATATTTATGATCACTCCAATTCAGGAATGCCTCCTGACCCAGCCTATTCGATTTCTATTGACCAGGAAGGAATTATTTGGCTTGCTGGATTTGGACTCAATCCCTATGGATTGATCCGCTTCGACGGCAGCAATTGGATCAACTATACGACGAACAATTCAGGTATCCCAAATGATATGATCTTTGCCATTCGGGCATCATCGGACGGTAAGGTTTGGATCGGTACAAAAAAAGGTCTGGTATCCCTGGATGGAGAGGACTGGACCGAACACAACACCTCCAATTCCGGTATTCCCTATGATAACAGAATCCTATCCATAACGATTGACTCCAATAATACCAAATGGATAGGAAGTTATGACGGACTCCTTTCCTTTAAAGATGGAGGATGGGATGTTTACAATACCGAAAATACAAACCTGGAAAATAATTTTGTTTCATCACCGGTATTTGATTCGGAAGGATTGCTCTGGATGAGAACCAATGATCCTCCTCGCCTTGCATCTTTCGATGGTACTGCATTTACTTATCATGTCCCCCCTTCCTATGTTTATGGCACGATTAACGGTCCCATCGTAATCGATCAACTAGATAAACAGTTTTTCAGGATAAATGGAGATTACCTGACATCAAATGGTTTGGTCAGCTACTATCAGAATAGCTGGCATAAATATGATAGTTTGAATACGGGTGTTAACCTGAACACACTTTCCGCATATGCTATTGATAAGTCAAACACCCTTTGGATAGGGGTTTATGATTATTTGGTATCCTACGACATTCCTTACTGGAATGGCCACATTGTTCCCAACAATGGTGGTCAGAACTTTAGTGGAGGAGCCACTGCCATTAATTTTGACACCAATAATATTCTGTGGACTGCTTTTTTTAATGGGGGTCTCCATCGATGGGACGGGGAAGATTGGACCGCTTTTAAAACCAATAATTCCGATATTCCAAGTGATATCATCCATGATATCACCTTTGATCAAAATAACCATGTTTGGATCGCAACGGAAAAAGGACTGGCCATGTTTGATGGAACCGGCTGGTTCATTTACACACAAGCCAATTCCGGACTCACCTCTGATATTGTATACAAAGTGACCATTGACACAGACAATAATAAATGGATTATTTGCAAAGAAAGCGGACTGACGCTTTTTAATGAAGAAGGACTGTGGACTTCCGGAACAGATGAAGGAACGCCGGAAAACAGTGTGGGTATTTTCCCCAACCCGGCAGAAAATGTGATCCGAATTAAAAGCAATGAATCAATAAACAGCGCAAGGATCGGTGTGTATAATTTAATGGGACAGCTGGTAGTTCATCCAAAAGCCTCAGAAGGAGGTATCATTGACATCGGGTTTTTACCCGCAGGAATGTATTTGATCCATATCCAGGGTAATGGATTCATTTACACCGGGAAATTCATTAAACAATAGCTTATTTCTGTTCGTCTTCTACTTTCCGGTTGAGCAGCCATCTGAATGCTTTGATCCCCCACAGCATCATCTTCACAAATGGCTTCATGATTTTCATACCGAAAGATCTTCCAAAAATAAGGGTACCCAAAGTAAAGATGGCCCAGGGCAGCATGGGTTTGAGATCCTGCCATTGAAAGGAGTCGGCTAATAACTTTTCAACATGAATTCGCTGCCAGTTTAAGTACAAGGCACTGAATAAGATATTCAGCAGCCATGTGAGGGCAATGGGTATGTAGGATAAGCTTTGGAATTTAGTCCGCAGAGCATTTGTTGCGTGTTCGATATTATCGGAAAGTAAGCGATCGGCACGCAAGGCTTCCATCATTTCATCATGGCTTAGTCGAGTGTTTTTTTTGGTGGGCATTAACATGTTGATCACATCACCTGTAGCCCGTGCTTTGATCATCAGGCTCACCTCCTTCCCTTCTGCCTGCGCCTGCAAATAGCCATGCACAAATAGTTCATGCCATGACATAAAAATATTTTTTATCTTTCCCATATTGTTTTCAACTACCCCTGAAAAGTTTGATCAATTGTTTCCCAAATTCCACTACGATGTTCACCAGGGTTTTCCAAAACTCAACCGAAGTGGTAATGGCATTGTGATGCATATCTGCAATAAAAGGGACAGGATTATTGGCGAAGCTCTGGGAAATACGGGTGGTCACATCACCGTCCATCCCGATGATGGTTTGCATCACCACCCTTTCGGTCCCCATATCGTTGGCTTTCTGGATCACCATAAGTTGCCGCAGGTCAAGATCGGGCTCATATTTACGCGCATCACGTTCTTTCATTGTCCTGAATTCAAGCACCTGCGATGCTTTATCAAAGTCCAGTTCACCATCTGGAACTGTTTTGACATCTTTTTCATCTTTCCGGTTCAGTCGCAACCGTTCTTTGGTCTGAAGAATATTTCTCAGATCCTGTGAAATGGTTGCAATCCTGCCAAGCATCTTGAGGTCGGCATTCACCTTATCTTCAGTTAGGTTGACAATGAGGTTCCGGTTTTCCTTCACCTTTTCAATTGCATCCCGTGCCCGCAATCGCAATTCTCTGAAAGACAAGTAACTCGAACCATCGTATACGACAGGATCCCGAAAATAATTTTGATCCTTTTCACCATCAATGGCAGCAGGAATCTTAGCTGTTCCATGAATTTCTGTGCAGTACAGTTCGCCCAGTTCCTCCAGTTTTGTATGGTATTTAGTAGCAATGCTATGCAGCAATAACCTTACACTATCGGGAGCTTTGGAGGCATTCATTTCATCTTTGATGATGGTGTTGATCTCAAGGTGGGTAAGGTCATACAGGGTGGTTTTTACCTTTTGCTGGACCTTTGTTTTACGCCAGAACATAAGTCTGTCTCCCCATCCCTCTCCTTCTTCTGATCGACTGCTTATGGCCATAGCGCACTATTTAGGCTGCTCCGAATTGCGATCCAGCTCCACTTTTTTCTTACTAAAAAAGTCCAGGGCACCAACAATCTCCGTCAGAGTTTTAATATTCTGTTCGATGATCTTATGTCCCTGGTTTTCGCGGATCAGGTGATATTCGCGCAGGTCTTTGTATTCAGTGGCAAATTTATCGGTCATGGCTGTGGTAATGTCACCGGTAATAAGATTGATCTGTGAGCACATTCGTTCTTTGGTACTGTCCTGCTTGATTTTTGTTAACACACCGCTTTGACTGTAAAAAGTGTATTCACCCACCAGGGTATTCACTTCCAACCGGGTGAGGTTCGACAGGTGAGCCATGGCCTTATTGACAAATTCTTTGAAAGTTGATGTCGGCTGATCTTCAGGGATCGCCGGCGACTTGACTGTAGTGGTTTGTTTTCCCATGATTTGAATATTATGCAGTTAATACTAATTTATATTGATCGATAACTTTTTTAAAAGCGATCACCATTTTAATAACAAAAACGGGCCATGCCACAGGAATGGGTGCCACAAGTGAAGCTTTTAAGGTTTTGAATAGAAAAATGATCATTGCCAGGCTAAAATGCATGCTATGAACCATTTGGTTTACATTGCGGAGATGATCGGCAATTAAATTCCCATGATGCTCATTCAACAAGCTGACAACATCTTTATCGATATCGAAACGGGTATAGGCAAAATACGTTCTTTCCCGCTGGGTGGACACAGGCAATTTCCCCAATAGAAATTTAACACCATTGATAAAATGGATTGCTGCCTCCTTTAAAAATGCATAGATCATCCGAATCATGTTACGAATAAAATGGATCCCTTTTTTTACCTGGTCAACAATCCACCTGAACAATCGACGGGCAACCCTGAATAATTTCTTAAAGAAGATTCTTGCACCCGTAAAAATTCTGGGAAAAAGACCATTTCTGTTCTCGGGTGGCACATGCTCCCCTTTTTGGATGATCTCTACCTCCGACTGGAAGTTAATCTCAAAAACTTGCTGATCAGATGCCTGTGCTTCACTGATATTACGAGATAAAATTTGCAGTGTCTCCAAGGTGCGATCCTGGGCAAGGCTCTCCTCGCTATATCGGATCAGAAAATGCACAGCATTAAAAAGAAAGGTAGTTCCGGTGATCCGCACCAGAACCTTATCAGTTTTAACATCTTTTCGCTCTTCCCCATTATACTGGCTGATGATCTCCAGGAGGCTTTCGATGGTTATGGGTCCGAATTCACCATCCAGAAGACCATCATAAGCCCCTGCCATCCATTGATGGACCTGAATCAACCTGAGTAAAAACCGATTGATTTCAGCTTTGCTGAGTTTATCGAGATAATCTCCATTGACTTTATGATCACGACGAAAAAATAATTGATCATCGAGATTATCAAATACGGTGTCATAGTTTCGAAGGTCGCGTCGCAATTGCCGTTTAAAAGCACCTGTATATTCGGGGATTGGCTCTTTGGTTTCACTTTCAAAAACGACCAGCGGATTTTTATAACCGCTGGCTTTGAGGAATGCAGAGGTGTATTGTTCCAAGTCAGCCAGCAAATTCATGGTTTCCAGGTTCGTTCTACCGGCAAATAGTGCTGCCTTTTCGAGAGCTGAATAGGAGAAGGCACTCCAGGGTGAAGCGACCAATCCCTGATACAGTCCCAGCAAAGAAAGGCGGCAATGGATGATACGGGTTTGCAGATTTTGAGTTCCAAAGTCCGGCAGTCTCTGAAACCTGATTCCTTCATCCACATCCACAGCAATTTCTAACAATTTTTGGTTAGCCGACTTCCCATAGACTTGTTGCACTTGTTTAATTTGGCTTACCGGTATTGTTCCTGGAAGTGCCAACTCGTGACGGAAAACATCGACCGCTGCAAGCACCTTATCCGGACTGATAGAACCTGTTTTGAATTCCTTTTCAAGAAAGCCCAGGTCGGTGAGCATCTGAACCTTTAACCGGTAATCATCCCCTCCATTATGAAGGAAATCGGCTTCAGTTCTGGAAATAATATGTTCAAGCGCTCCCGTCAAATATTAAGCTTTAGCAGTTCCCTGGCAAAGTTGAACATGGAGGCACGTGCTTCCTGGGCAGCCTTTACCATTTCCTTGTGCACTTCGATGAGCATTTTATCTTCATCACCCAGATTTTGCCGAACAATATTAGATGCATCCGAATCAATTTCAAATCTGGAATAAGCTACAAGGTTGAGTTTCGACTGCACGCCGGCCTGCATAGACTGCATCAGTGATTTGATCTTAAAGGCATCCTGTCCTTCTTCCTTGATATCGGAGATATTCACTGTAAAGTCGCCTGAATAGGTGGTGACCTCCAACGATGCAAGGTCTTCAATGGCCTCTCCCACTTTATGCGCGAGATTTTTTAGGCCTGATTTAATATCTGTATCTGCCATGATGGTATGGTTTTTAATAAAAAATTTACAATTTAGCCGCCTGCACGTGCATCCAGTCGAAATTCCGCTGACGACCAAGGCTCAGCCAACCTTCTTCTTCCCAGATTTCCCACCAGGGAATATATTCAGGTTTAGCAAAAACAGCACGATCACGACCCCAATCCAGCTTGTTCCGAGTATGATCAAAATCCAATGCGATTGCCCAACTGTGCATTGACCACTTGGTTCCACCTCTTACCCGCCTTTTATTGTAACAACCACCAAATCTATCAAGTCGCAGCTCTCTGATTGTATCCAATCCATAGGTATCTTTAACTTTAACGAGAACCCTTTCAAGGCTCTCCTTCACTTTGGTGTGGCATGAAGTTCGGGTTACTTTGGAATACGGCTCCCAGGACAATTTCATTGGATAGGGAAAGTTAATGGTCACAAGGTTTTCACCAGGTGCTCCATAAAAAGCATCAAATTCGGGTGTGTATTGCCTGGGCCAGTTATTGGGATTAACATCTTCAATGTCCTCAGGACGCCAGGGATTGGGCATGGTACCGATATCAAGCAAATGACTGAGCTGATTAAAGGCATCCTCCGTATCAGGCCGCCACCATCCGTCAATGGGACCGATTTCAAGTCCATTTTTTTTGGCGTAAAATTGAATAGCGCCATTGATCTTACGGTTTACCGACCAGCCGGAATCTATTGCATTGATAGCAGCCAGGCCCTTCAAGGTGTTTTTACCAACAAGCCCATCAAGGGCATCATTGTACAAGCCGTCTTTTTTCAGGAATTGCTGAACGAGCATAATTCGTTTTTTCATTGTGTAGCGTATTGGTTAATACTATATGGTTCAAGTCGTAATAAAATGAAAAAACCTCGCGTTTTTTAGGAAATTTTGGTGTTGCTAAGATACGACATTTTTTTTAGGAGTACTATCAGGTATTATGTAATTATGATCATCGTTGATACCTACTTATTATATCAAAAAGTCAAGCATTCGAATTTTAATAAGCTAAACAAGCAAATAAACCAATTCCATTTAAAGGAGTTACGCTCATTTATTGCCAGGAAGCCTGAAAAAAATTTATTAAAAATTAAACAATTTTTAACTTTAAATGTATTAGGGCAAAAAAATATCGTTTCTGCATATTTGAAATGTTATTTATTTATTTTTGAGTACTTCAATAAATCAATGCATGGATAAAAAAAGAGTAGTCACCAGTTTGGACAAAATCACCCCTGAAATCAGGGATTTGATTGCCAAACAGTATCCTTTAGGGTGGAAGGATCGTGTATTCAGGATCAACAAACCAAACGGAGAGTTTTTCCACGCCATCACTCTTGATACACCGGAAACGGCTTACCTGATCAAAGTGCCCGTAAAGGTTGACTCTAAGGCTGATCTGGATAAAGAGGATGAAAAAGGTTATTCCGTTGGTGATTCGGATGATGACGATACCAACAACCAGGAAGATATAGCCGATGACACGGACGAAGCTTAATGAACCGGCAAGGGCGTCGATTATCCTGAGTGCCTGACAGCATTCTCGGCTTATAAAAATCGATAAAAGTCAGCTTGTGAAATTGTTGTGCAATGTTTACTTTCGCAGCCATGAATGATAATCACTCCTGATCTTTATTCCAATGATTCAAAAACTGATTTATATCTTTTTTTTATTGGTATTGTCCGTACCAGCTGTTCAATATTTTGCGCCATTCACCACCCTAAAGCCACTGGATGGAGCCTACACCCTTGAGGAACAACCAGAGCTCACCTGGAAGACATGGTACTCAGGAGAATTTCAGGAAAAATACGTCATTCATCTGGAGGATCATGTTGGATTCAGGGAATGGATCATCCGCCTATACAATCAGTTAAACTATTCACTTTTTAATCTAGCCGAAAGTCCGGGATGTGTAGTTGGGAAAAATGGTCAATTGTTTTTGCGGTCCTATATTGAAGAATATATGGGGATGGAGTTTATGGGACAGCCATACATTGATCAAAAGGTGGGAAAAATCAAGTTTATCCATGATTATCTGGCGCTTTATGGGAAAACTTTCTTTTTGGTTTTCGCTCCGGGAAAAGCTTCTTTCTTTCCGGAATATATTCCCCGTGAGTACACCATCAAACCTTTTTCACTCAACAACCATGATTATTATGTTCAGCGCTGCTCCGATCTTGACGTTCCTTTCATCGACATGAACAGTTGGTTCAGCAAAATAAAAAACAACAGTCCCTATGATCTGTACCCCTTAAATGGTGTTCACTGGACAGACTATGGCATGTACCTGGGGATGGATTCGTTGATCCACTATATTGAAAGCAAAAGAAATTTAGATCTGCCCGAATTGGTCCTTGAGGATGTTATTGTTTCTGACTCCATCGCTCCACCCAACAACGATGTTGAAGTCAATATGAACCTGATCTGGGAGATCAAGAAGCCCCCTGTACCCTACCCTGTCCTGGCATTTAAAGAACCCAAAAACGATACTCCCAGGTTACTTGTAATCAGCGACAGTTATTTCTGGCAGGCTTATGAGGCACAAATTCCACAGCATCTATTTAACTTCAGTGGATTTTGGTTTTATTCAAAAACGGCATACAACGATCAATATGAACAAGGTATTTCCGTTGATTCTCTAAACTTTCGATCGGAAGTGATGGCCCAGGATGTGATTTTTATCATGGGCACAGAAGCTACCATGCATATGTTCCCCTTTGGTTTTGCTGATCAACTGTATGAAAGTCTGGTCCCCAAAAATCAAACATTCCTGGTGAAACTATATGAAGAGAAGATCAGAAAAAGTGAAGATTGGATGGCTTCAACACGCGAGAAGGCAATTGAAAACGGGCAAACTTTGAATGAAAGGATTACCATCGAAGCATTGTATATGGCGGAACTTGATCAGCAAAATCTCTCAGAAGATGAAATCAAGCTTAATCATACCATTGAAGAAATCAGGAAGGAGCCTGAGCTGATGAATGCTTTGCAATATAGATCTCAAATGAACCAACTGGACCTTGATGCATTGATCCTGTATGAAGCAGAGAAAAGATGTCAAGCAAGAATATAGATGTTTAATGGCGCTAAGATTTTTTCCGATCCTCAATCTCCCATCTTATTCCGTGATATCGCATAACGACCGCCGCCGGTAAACACCAATGTGAGTGCAGCAAAAAAATAAAGCGCCTGCAGTTCAATGCCCCATGCACCCGTTTTCGTTAACACTAAAAGGTCGTCGGAATGCGCAAGGTAAACAGCAGCTAACATCGTAAATGCCAAAGTAAAAGCAGCCAGACGGGTCCGAATACCTAAAATGATCATAAGTGGCGCTACAATTTCTCCTAAATATACACCCCAGGCCAGCCATTCAGGCAATCCCTGATCGGCAAGCATTTTGGCAATACCAGCTACTCCTTTAGCTAATTTATTGATCCCATGCAACAACATGAGGATAGCAATGGAAACCCTGAGGACCAAAATGCCAGTATCGATTGGTTTAATCACGACTTACAAGATTTGTTACCATTTAATTTCTTTTCGTCTGACCGGCATGGTCATGCATCGAGCGCCACCACCGCCTCTTGATAATTCCGACCCGGCAATGGTGATGGCACATTTTGTATAATCTTTTACCTGTTTTCTATTTTCAATAATATCCTGAGCCTCAATTATCTCATAACCATTGAAACTCAATTGTTCGATGGTTTTCACATTGCGACCGTAACCAATTACTTTTCCCGGAGCGAAGGCAAAAAAATTAGCACCACTATGCCATTGCTCACGCTCCTGGGTCCATAAGTCATCCTGCCCACCGCAATAAAGAGGTTTTAAATCCATTTTGAGCTGAGAGAGTGATTCCAGTATATTTTTTTCTTCACGTATTTTCACATGCCCGTTATCAAGGGTAATGTGAATGGTTTTGAATCGGTTGGGCTGCAATACCACAGGTTCATATACCATACACTCTTCCTGGCTCAGGAACGTAAATACCATATCGAGATGGATAAATGATTCCCTTCCTGTGGGTAACTCCTGAACCAAAATATGATGCTTTTCCTTTTGTTTTTTAAGTTTGTCCACGATAAGGTCTACACCTTGAGGAGTGGTGCGGGCACCAATTCCTATAAGGGTTAAATCATTCCTGGCAACCAGCACGTCGCCTCCTTCAATGCTGATGTGTCGATAATTCCTGTCACGTCGGTCGGCGGTGATGGTTTGGGTATCAAATGCAGGATAATAATCAAAGATGGCTTCCATGATCTGGGACTCCCGTTCACGCACCTGGCTCGCCATTTTGGCTGCCAGCACCTTGTTCCCAATGGATATGGATGCATCACGGGTAAAAAAGAAATTATGCAACGGCCGCAGGGCAAATCGCTGTTCATTTAGAAAACGGGTGAGACTATCACGCGACATGGGCACACCTTCAATCAAAGCCAGGGCCAAATCTTCAGTGTTCAATTCTTTCAGATACTCCCGAAGGTGGGGATCATCACAACAGGAGCACACTTTCTCAATGAGGCCTGATTTTACCTTATCGTTTTTCAACACTTCCCCCAGTAAATCTTCTACTTCAAACACTTTGGTCACTTTCTCCAGGACGCCCTTCAACTGGTCAAATTCCATACGAGCAACCGACAGATTGAGGATATCACTATAAAGGGCCCGCTCGGCATTTTCCGGGGTCATATTTTCCACCTCAGTTCCCATGGTATGTAAGATAACAGCTTCCAGTTCTCCGACCTCTGAGTTGACATTGACCTTATAATTTAATTTTTCAGCTGACATATTGATTTCATTTTCAGTGCAAAAGTACGGAAATTGTGAGTAGCCAAAATTAATTAAGCAGACCTTAACGAACCATGAATTTCCGGGTTTGACCGGAAGTGGCTCCCGGAAGCTGAAGCGTGCAAATATAAAGCCCTGCAGGCCATGTCTGTACATTTAAAACGATACGATTGCTGTGGATTCCATATTGCCTGCGGATCAATTCACCAAATCCATTGTAAATGATTAATTCCGCATTTTCAACTGTCTTCTCTGAAGTAATCTGTAAAATGGCTTCATCATCAGCAGGACTGGGATAGATCGTGAATAAAAGATTTGAAGCACTGCTTTGGGGGATATCGGTCCCAACAATGTACCCATTCATCTCTCCAGGAGTACCATACTCCGCTGATGCGATCCAGCTTTCAGGAAGGGCATTGTCATAGGCCCAGTATTTCAATTCAAGTGTAGGACCGTCACCATCGGGTTCCGTGGGCCAGGGTTCATTGTTATCATAATGAACACTATCAACCAGTATTCCATCCACATTGAATACCCTGATTAACTCTCCGGCGCTGTTTAATCCAAAATCCATTTCGCCAAGATAATTGGTTACATCCGGATAAAAAGTGGTAAATTCGGTCGTATCCCTGCAAAGCACTAAAAACCCGAAAGGCTCCAGAACAGTATTGACCGGAAATTCGAATATGTGGGTATCATCTTCATCCCTGAATTGCCATCCTGTGATATCAAGTGCATAATCATGCGGATTGTAAAACTCAACCCAATCTTTGGTATCAAACAAGGTATCGGCATTATACATAATCTCATTGATCACCAGTGAATCGGCAAATAATACCGGTTCAAAAACCGCAGTTACATAATCTCCTGTTGTAAGTTGAATGGTAACATTATGAGCTGTATCAGAGGGCTCCAGGACATGATTATACAACTCCCAGTGATCAAATTGATAATTGGGTGAGATTTCAATCGCTTGCAGTTCGGTATCAATATTCCCAAAATAATATCCGCCCCATCCCGTATTCTCAACCATAACAGTGTTCACACGAACCATACCTGCTCCGGGTGGATCAATGGCCACATTGAACTCATACGGTCCGGTTAGATCATAGCAATTGTTAAATCCTGTTGCAAGATAACCATGTCGGGTATTGATAAAATTTCGGATTTTTTGGACATTGCTTTGCCACTGCTGGAAAGAACCACCCCATCGTGCTAAATGGTTGGGCATTTCGGGAGCCATTTCTGCCTCAATTGAATCGAGGTAAGCTATCATTTTTTCGGGTCGAAAAACTGTGTTATAAAGATCAACATACCTTGAGATATAGTAAGTTGCAAATTCTTCATTGTCGAGCAAATGATTAAGCATCACAATGTGTTCTTCCGGGTCACTCGTCAAGCCTTCAGGATAACATGGTGGCACATAAGGAGTTGTGCCCGGAACACCGGTATAGTTGATATAATGATTGAACGTGGCATCTTCATCCCACAAAACGTAACCCCATTTCTGATGGCCACCTTCGGGATTGGTTCCTCGCCACCAGCCCACATTCCAATTGATCCAATCGGAGCACACAACGTAAGAGTTGATGAGGATATAATCTACTAAACTGGCATAATCCAGACGGGTTTTTACATATTCATAATTCTCCTGGTCAGCCATATCATTGTACTTGATAAAATCGTGCAAATTATTCCAGTCATCCCAGGCAGCCTGCCCGCCATATTCAGCCCAACTTCCACCCCACAACATCAGGAAATAAATATCATATTTCCCCTGGTCATAATAGTAATCGGTAAAGTCATGATCATTGACTTTTTCGCGAAAACCATAAACACCCCAGTACTGACCATTCACATATAGCACACCTTTTTGACCCTTCCGGCAATCCAGGTGCAGCCCCCCTTTTGTTGCTGTATTTTGCACAAAATAATCGCGCAAGAGTGCACTCGTATCAATGCCCGGATAATTATCATCACCGGCGGCACGTAAAATAATACGCTGGTATTCATCCCGATCGGTAAATGGAATCAATTGTTCTCGAATGGCATAGTTATAACCACATTCATCACGGCTGATATAATCGATGCTTCGTTGATCATGGACCCAGCTATCCTGCCCATGTTCATTAAATTCACCATACCCAATGTTGGTTCGCTCTCCTTCCGCATTGAAATATTCAAAGGTACCAAAAGGCCTCAGGGATTGATTTCCATTCAGTAGGTTGTCGAGCTGGTCAGCTGATGTGGACATTACGCCAAGGTTGTGGGTTTCATTTATAAAATATGTATTAAAATTCAGTAAACTGGGTAGAACGGAAGGGTTGTTACTGAAGGTCCGTGCAATAACAATCTGGGTATTATTGACTTCAATGGGACCACTGTAGGTGGGTGAGGAAATTGTAGGTTCTGTGCCGGTTATGGTAAAGTGAATGGTTGAGTTGGGCTCCGTATTGGTGATGGATACGGATATTGGATTATCATAAAAGCCAGCACTTTCGCTCATTTGAGGAGCGGCTGCATAAGCATCGTAAGCCGTCGCGCTATTGTTGGAACTACCAGGTGTTGGATTGATAAAAATACTCCAATCGGCATTTCCATCAGTTGTGCGACCCCTGGCATGTTCTTTTTGTGTAATGGCCAGTTGTACCTGATCAAGGATGACTCCGGATGGGTTCGAAAGAACAATGTATTCGGGTTCATCCTTCGTTTGTGAAAGTCTGAAATTGGTATGGTAATTATTCCCTGAAACCAGGTTACGACCAGTAGCCCAAACCTTAATGAATCCACCGGCTGCAATCATCGATCCTTCAGGGAACTGCCACTTCAATGAATCTTGCGGATCATCACTCAGGAAATATCCACCCAGATCCAGGGAATTTGAGCCTGAATTGTAAAGTTCAAACCAATCTTCATAATTACTAAAATTATCGGTAAAGCTATTCAAATTGGAAACGGAATACTCATTGATCACTACTTGAGAAACCACGGTGAATGATAATAATTGCACAATCAGAAAGGAACCTATGAATGTTATAAATCGAAGCATGTGGAGTGTTTTATGTTAAAATGCTAAAGTACGAAATTATATGGATATCACATGTTTATTAAAAGACCAAACATGAAAAGTTAAGGTTGTATGAATCAAAATGTCGCAGTTAAAAAAAGTTAAAATTCTTTAAATTAATACTTTTTTAAAGCTCCACTATCGTTTAAAGGAAAGCCTATAGTAACTTACATGATGAAAGCTTTCAAATCCATCAATTTAAAACAGGAAAAACGATTGGTGATTACATATGCCAGCATGCTGAGCATCCTGAGTTGCTTTATCCTGTTGTCACCCGTTTGGGCGCAGGATCAGGACAACACTGATCTCATCCCCCGTGTCCGGTGGGATGTTCAAAAAGATTTGAACAGCGCTGGCAAATTACTGCGTTATGATTCAACATGGAGCAGATCAGTGGTTTCGGATCAAATCGATTACGAATTGTTGGACTCGCTTACACAAGGAATGTATTTCAGTCACTCAATCCCATTTTTCGATGACTCCATTCGAATGGATAGATCTGACTTTTCTTTGGATCTGTTGAGTAAATTGTTTCAACAACCATTTGATAATTTTGGTCAGTTTGGCATAGATTCCTTGTACTTGCCTTATTTGAGCTTTCCAGGCCAAAACAAGTTCAAAACAGATTCTTTGATTTCTGGAGACATTATGATGAAACACATCATGGAGTTCCGGGCGGAACATCGAAAACTGATGGAAAAATATTTTGGAACGATACTGAACGGGGAGGACACAGTTCCAAATTTGCAGCAGCAGGGTTGGGCAGATCCCATGCACAAAAAGAAAGGTCTGAAAAGGAGTATTTAGTCTTTTCGCAATCGTTGAAGGATAGACAGAACGAGATTGATATCATCTCCGGACAAATAGGCTGCCCGCTCCAGTATGCGGTTATATAGATTGATATTTTGATCAATCTCTGTCCGCTCCAATAGCTGAATCAATTTTTTCCTGAAGATTGGATAATGAGGTTTTTCTTTGCCTGTCTCCTTCGTCTCAGCTAGAGTTTTCAACCCTGATAGCTCCCATGCAAATACCATCACTGCTTGCGCAAGATTGAGTGATGGATAGCTGGTTTTCATGGGGATGGAGCAAGCCACATCACATTGCCGAATAAGGAAATTGGGCAATCCACTCTCTTCTTTACCGAAAACAATGGCGACGGACTTGATGGCATCCGACTTCTGATCCAAAAAAGATCCCAAATCGTGAACAGATAAGAATTCACCTTTTGCTATCCGTTGTTTTGAAGTTGTGGCCACCATTAAATCAATATCGTGAATTGCCTCATCAAAATGCTGGTAAACTTTGGCAGATTCAAGAATATCTGCAGAACCATGAGCAAGCCATTTGGCCTTATCAGATAGATGGCCTGAAGGATTGACCAGCCGTAACTCTGAAAATCCCATTGTTTTTATGGCCCGGGCTGCAGCACCGATATTTTCAGGTACCGCTGATTCAACAAGGACAAAGATTATTTTCATTTTTAGATTTTATAGTCCCACTGCAAGTATAGAAAAAAAATCAGGGTTTAGCAGATTTATCGTAATTTCGTCCATCATTAAAAAAAGCATGGAAAGGGATATTTTAAGCACTAATCGAAAGGCTCTGAGAATCAATCTGAATGAAATGTTTTACGGAACTTTTGCAGAGATTGGTGGCGGCCAGGAAGTAGCCAGAAATTTCTTTCAGGCAGGTGGAGCTTCCGGAACAGTAGCCAAAACGATCTCGGCTTATGATAAACTCTTTAGTGATCACTTGTACAATGAAGATCAGGGTGGTCGTTACGTATCCGAAGCAAGACTACTAAAAATGCTTGATACGGAATATATGGAATTGGTCAACCTGCTGAGTTCAAAAAGAGGTGACAATTCTTGCTTTTTCACCTATGCCAATACTGTTTCCACCCTGAATTTCAAAAAGGATAATGAAGCCCATGGATGGTTGGGCATGCGGTTTCAGCTGAAGCCAGGAAATCCGGCCAATGAGGTGATTCTACATGTCAGGCTGCTTGAAAATGATTCATTACTGCAGCAGAATACTTTGGGGAAATTAGGCGTCAATCTCATTTTTGCCTGCATTTATCATTACGATACACCCAATACTTTCCTGCAGTCATTGATGGATGAATTGTCATCCGATCGGCTTGAAGTCACCATGATCCGAATGGGAGGCTATGACCTTGACTATGTTGATAACCGGTTGCTCGCCGTTCAGCTTGTCAAAAACAGGATGGCTCAGGCCATTATGTTCGACCGATATGGCCATATTCAGGAACCGGCCGATATGCTTTATAAAAAAAATGTTCTCGCTTTCAGGGGGAGTTTTCGACCCATTACCTATGTGGGGTTCGATATGCTGAAAACCAGCTATAGCATTTTTAAACGCGATGAAGATTATGCCAAAGAGCGCACCATGGCATTGTGTGAGATCACCATCAACAATCTGCTGGAAAAAGGTGAATTAGACGAGCGTGATTTTCTTGCACGGGTGGATCTTTTAAATGGCATGGGACAGAATGTGATGATCAGCAGCATCAGTGAGTATCATCGATTGGTTTCTTATTTTTCAACATTCAGAATTAAAAACCTGAGAATAGTCATGGGCCTTCCCAATTTTTTGCAGGTCCTGAATAAACATTATTATACCGATCTCAAGGGAGGTATTTTGGAAGCGTTGGGTAAACTTTTTACGGACAATATGAAATTGTATATTTATCCAACCATCTCATCGGTCTCCATTGAAGATCCCACCAAGGGAGACATATTACTGACCACTGATAACCTGCCCATGCCCGAGGATGTTATGGATCTTTATCACTATCTTAAAAAAAACCGGAAGATCATTGTGATAGATAAAGTTAAGAAAGAATGGTTGTATATCAATTCCCGCAGGGTTTTAAGAATGATTCAGGAAGGTATTCCGGGATGGGAAAAGATGGTTCCCCGGTATATTGAACACGAAATTAAATCAAAATCACTTTTTGGATACAAACCGACGAAAGCTGAGCAGACCGTCTGATATGACACATACACCCCTGGCAGAACAATTGCGTCCGCAATCACTGGATGAATATATCGGACAGGAACACCTGGTCGGAGAAGGTGCCATTCTGCGAAAGGCCATCGAATCGGGTAACATTCCGAGCATGATATTTTGGGGACCTCCCGGTGTTGGGAAAACAACCCTGGCCTATATCATATCCCAATCACTCGACCGTCCATTTTTCACACTCAGTGCCATTAGTTCTGGAGTCAGGGATGTCAGGCATATTATATCACAGGCCTCTGAATCGAATGTAGGTGCTATCCTGTTCATTGATGAAATTCACCGTTTCAATAAGTCTCAACAAGATTCTTTACTGGGAGCCGTTGAACGGGGTATTATCACGCTTATTGGAGCCACTACCGAAAACCCCTCTTTTGAAGTTATCTCTCCCCTTCTGTCGCGATGCCAGGTATACATATTAAAGGATCTTGAACAAAAGCATCTGCTGGAATTGCTTGAGCGAGGCCGCTCCCTGCTTGAAAAACAAAATGATCAAACAATCCTTATAAAAGAAAATGAGGCTTTGTTGAGAATATCAGGAGGCGATGCCCGAAAATTACTGAATGCCATTGAACTGGTGACGAGCTCACTGGATGACAAAGCGGATCAAGTAATGATTACCAATGATCTTGTGCAGCAAGTCATCCAGAAAAACCTTGCCATCTATGATAAATCGGGCGAGATGCATTACGACATCATATCTGCCTTCATTAAATCACTGCGTGGCAGTGATCCAAACGGGGCAGTATACTGGCTGGCCCGCATGGTTGAAGCTGGTGAAGATCCTAAATTCATTGCCCGTCGAATGCTGATCCTTGCTTCGGAAGATATTGGCAATGCGAATCCTACTGCAATGGTACTGGCAAAAAACTGCTTTGATGCCGTTAATGTGATTGGATATCCTGAATGTCGGATCATCCTTTCACAAACTGCCATATACCTGGCCTCCTCTCCCAAAAGCAATGCTTCTTATATCGCAATACAAAAAGCACAGCAAGCAGTCAGGCAGCAAGGAGATCTACCTGTTCCACTTCACTTGCGAAATTCTCCAACCAAACTGATGAAACAAATCGGTTATGGTAAGGGATATCGATATGCCCATGATTTCGATCAGAATTTTACTGATCAAGAATATCTACCCGACGACCTAAGTGGTTCGGTTTTTTACGAACCGGGTCAGAATGCGCGCGAAAATGAAATTCGAAAACGTTTACAATCTTTTTGGAAAAAGAAATATGGCTACTAAAGCATTATCCTATATCCTCATCGTATCTGCTTTGATATTGTTGATCGCTGCACGTTGCAGTCACAACAACAACAGCATAAAGGGAGTAAAAATTACGACATATTACGACTCATGTGAAACAGCGGATGTATATTTTGGAGATCAAATCACAATTGGCGATCCCAACGACCGGTTTATGATCAGCCTCCCTTATAGCTGGGATATTCGGGAAACTTATACCGATACAGTGTACGGCATGTTTGCTGCAAATTTTCTGAGTATTCCGGTTGAATTACAAGAACGGATGGCCCTCATGGTTACCGGTTATGAAACAGAGATGAGCGGGGATGATTATTTTCTCAACGAATTAAAAACCTTGAAGAAAGATGATGCGGTGGAGTTGATGGAAACAGGCATGGTAATGATTGATGAACGCAATTGTCACTGGATCATGTTTCATAATTCGGGAGAACATAAAATATTCCACCTCGTTGTTTATGTGAAAAATGAAAAAACCAATGAGATCTACATCCTGCAAAGCATGACATATGATACTGAAAATTATAAAGATAGGCTATGTAATCTAAAGCGATTGGTCCGATCTTTCGAGTTTGTAAAATAACAACAATGTGCTGATTTATTAAGAATAATCCATTAATTTTGGAAAACAATTTAAGAACGATGCTAAACCTTGAAAGGCTCACACATTCATCCTCCGGTCACTTTTTCCTCATTGCCGGGCCATGCGTTGTGGAGAATAAAACCATGCCCATGGAGATCGCCAAAACCATTAAAGATCTTTGCGAGTCACTAAATATCCCTTATATTTTCAAGGCTTCGTATAAAAAGGCAAACCGGTCAAGGATTGATTCATTTACCGGCATTGGAGACATTAAAGGGCTTGAGATCATCAGAAAAGTGGGTAATGAACTGGGCATTCCGGTTCTGACTGATGTCCACACAGCGCTTGAAGCGGAAAGGGCTGCTGAATACGTAGATATTTTGCAAATACCGGCATTTCTTTGCCGCCAAACCGACATTCTGGTAGCTGCCGCTAAAACAGGCAAATACGTAAACATAAAAAAAGGCCAGTTTTTATCGCCTGATGCCATGCGTTTTGCGGTGGATAAGGTAAGGGCATCAGGAAATGATAAAATCATACTTACAGAAAGGGGAACAACCTTTGGGTACCAGGATCTCATTGTTGATTTCAGAGGCTTACCAGTCATGCAACAAATGGAAGTCCCTGTTGTGCTGGATTGCACCCATTCGTTACAGCAACCCAATCAGGCGCATGGAATCACCGGTGGTCAACCCCTTTTGATCGAAACCATTGCGCGGGCGGGAATAGCTGTCGGAGCTGATGGATTATTCATAGAAACACATCCCGAACCCGAAAAGGCCCTGTCTGACGGCGCCAATATGCTACCCCTGGATCAACTTGGAAAACTGCTGGAAAAACTCGTTAAAATACACGATGCCATTCAGTGATTAACAATCATATCAAATTATCATGAATAATTCAGATGCCAAAGTAGTAGCCATCATCAGTTATATTACACTGATCGGATGGATCATCGCCATCATTCTTCACAATCAAAATCGATCAGAACTGGGGGCTTATCACCTTCGACAGTCATTGGGCATCATGCTCACCATGATTATTATGGCCATGATACCTGTTATCGGATGGTTTTTGAACCTCATTATGTTTGTTTTATGGATCGTAGGATTAATTTATGCCATACAGGGAGATCAAAAACCGGTACCCTTTATCGGACAGTTTTACCAGGATATTTTTAAGGGCTTAAATTAACCCGGCAGAATATTTTTAAGGGTAGGCATTGAAAGAGCTCCACATGAATATAGGTTTACGATATTTGCGTTAATCTCTTTCGATCCTTTTCCCACCAATAAATACATTCCGAATGGCAAAAGGCCTTTTCTTTTGAGATTCGTAATAAGTGCGCATCATCAATTCCGAAATAATTCCGATCGTTATCAATTGAAAACCCACCAGAACCAATAATATTCCAAGAAGCAACAAAGGTTTACCCCAAATATCATTACCCAGAATTTTCAAGACCAACATGTACAGATTGATCAATATACCCATTCCGAAAATGATCAGGCCCCATGAGCCAAAAAAGTGCATCGGTTTTTGGCTGTATTTTTTCATGAATGTGAGCAAAGTTAAATCACTCAGAACCTTGATCGTCCGGGAAAGACCATATTTTGATTTACCATGAATGCGGGGATGATGTTTTACATTTACCTGCGCTATTTTAGCCCCTTCCAGCGCGGCCAGTACCGATACCAGTCGATGCAATTCTCCATACAGCCCCAGGCTTTTGGCCAGGTCGGCCCTGAAAACTTTGAGGGCGCATCCATTATCCTTGATCTTAACATTGGAGGCCTTGCTTACCAGTCTGTTGGCAATGATAGAAGGTATTTTTCGAATAAACAGATCATCCTGGCGATTTTCGCGGATACCGGTTACCAGGTCAAAATCACCCTCCTTCAGCTTCTGCAGCATCATGGGAATATCGGTGGGATCATTTTGCAAATCTCCATCCATGGTAATAATATAATCTCCGGTGGCATAATCAAAGCCTGCCAACAATGCAGAACTTTGCCCATAATTCTTTTTGAATTCCAGTACATGAACACGCTCATCCTGGATGGATTTGAGTTTTAAAACGGTTTGATCTGTAGATCCATCATCCACATAAATAACCTCATACATAAAACCTTCCAGTGCACTTGTTATCTGTTCATAGAGAGGAATTACATTCTCCTCTTCATTGTATACCGAAATGACCAGTGAAATTTTTTCCATGGTGAACATGCTTTATATGAGAAGCAAAGTAATAAAAACTATTGATTGGAGCCGTCTAAAAAATGAACTCAGTCAATTATTTGTATTTTTACCCGCCAATTTATTTTGATGTTAGGAGAAGATGGTGAAAACCATTGCTATTGAAAATAAAAGGGTTTGGACAATAAAACAGGGGCTTTCAAATATCGCAAATGAATGGAGATTTGACACGCTGTATAATTTTTCCACTTTTACTTCCAGATGTTACCAATTCGTGGAATGCGATGTTACTCTGGATAATTTACTGGTCTGAAAGATATGATGAAATATAAATCAAATCCTGTTTGGTTTTTTATACTGGCCCTGGTCATTTCGGTACCAGCATACATGATTTATCTCGGGCACCAGCCCTTTATCGACGATGAGTCGATCCGTGCCCTAGTGGCTTTTGAAATGCTTCAAAAGGGGGATTTCATCACTCCCACTGTTGGCGGAGAGATTTACTTAAAAAAACCACCACTGTTCAACTGGCTGGTAGCCTTATCTTTTAGAGCTTTTGACAGCTATAGTGAATTGCCGGTCAGGATACCCATGATCGTATCGCTTTATCTTTATACATTAGCCATCTTTTATTATTTCAAAAAAGAATTCAACACTACCTTAGGTGTTGTCAGTGCCCTTATGTTTCTAACTTGTGGCCGCATCATCATTTATGAATCGTTGTATGGCTTGATCGATCTGACCTTCTCTTTTCTAACTTTCCTGTTTTTCATGCTCATCTATAAAGCTTTCAATGAAGGAAAGTTATTGAAACTGTTTATGATCGCCTATGTCCTGACCGCTTTTTCATTTTTGCTCAAAGGACTTCCTTCCATTGTTTTCCTGGGTATAACCTTATTGGTGTTGTTCATCAGCCACAAGAAGTTTAAATTATTATTTAGCTGGCAACATTATGTCAGTATAATACTTTTCCTGATCATTGTTGGCACCTATTATTTTTTATACTTTACACATAACCAGGTGGCCCTTGAAGATATGCTGACAGTGATGTTTGGAGAAACAACCCGCAGAACAGCATTGCGATTTGGAATCTGGAACACCTTGCTCCACTTTGTAGCTTTTCCCTTTGAAATGATCTATCATTTTCTTCCCTGGACATTGTTCACCGTGGCTCTTTTTACCAAAGGGACGATCAGAAAGATCAAATCAAATCCATTTCTTACCTATCTGTCACTTGTATTTATTTTCAACATTATTGTCTACTGGACCTCTCCTGAGGTATATCCACGGTATATTCTGATGCTAATGCCACTATTTTTTGGTGTAACGGGTTTCTTTTTCCTGGAATTAAAAAAAGATAACCACATGATTGTTCGTATAATCGAGATCATACTTGGCATCGTACTTTCCATTGCCTCTGTTTCAACACTTATTCCCATTTTTAAGACTTTACCCGGTGTCAGTCATCCTGTTTGGATCGCTATTTTATTGTTTTTATCTACCGGTGCTGTGACCCTGCTTTTCTGGAAACAAAAATCCAATCGAATATACTGGTTGGCCATTGCAATTCTGATTTTCAGGATTGGTTTCGACCTGGTTGTGATCCCTGTCAGAGTGAGTGAATCGGGTGCTGAGGAAGGGAAAAAAACAGCCATCAGAATTGCCAAAGAAACCAGTGATGCGCCTTTGTACTTCTGGTGGAATCCTGATTTAAAAGCTGATGGTTATTATGGAAAAAGGCTCACCACCTATTGGTTTATGTATTATCTTTCTTCCACCCGTGATGAAATCATATATACTACCAGCGACCGGCGAAAAGATGCCTATTACATTACCCCTGGCTGGAATGTGAAGGGTGAAAACATAAAAATTCTGGAGGAGTTTCAACCGGCAGGTCATGAATCAACCCTGATCCTTTTCCGCTTTCAGTAAACTTAATCGACCAACATGGTCTTGACTCCACCGGTGCTCTCATAAAACTGCACAGAGGTGGCAGACGGTGGCAAATAAGTAACTGTCCCAAACTGGCTAACAGGAAATACAGCATCCACTTTTAAATCTTTACTGAGTGCCATCTTAACCCTTGTCATGGCCGGAATGCGGTAATAAAATCCCTGGTTATCGGTATTTACTGAATTTCTTTTGTTTACAACAGATTGAACTGCACTGAAGTCCCCGGTCCTTTCCAGTTTCAATTCAATTTTCTCGCCACCTGATGCAGCAGCATCTTTGATCCCACTGCGCTCTGAAAAGACACAAACAGGGAGGATTTCATTTTCTTCGGTGGGTTTTACAAAAAAAGTATAGGAAAAAGTTTTTCGCAAGGAAATTCCGGTAAACAGCGTCAGGTATTCCTTTTCAAGCTTTTGTAACTGCTGATCCATATATGCTACCGTGCTGGCCTCATAGGGGATTTCCTGATAACCAGAAATCAGATTATATCGGGCTTGCCTAATCTGACTGATCTTGTTGGCTGCTTCCACCGCTTTTTGCTCATCGGTTTTTTCCACCCATTTTTGATCCAAATAAACCTTTTCAACGGTTACGGTATCCACCACCACTTTCCGAATAATCGTATCAAAGCGCTCATAAAGATTTGTCTCCGCGAAATAGCGAAAGATATCACGATTACCCGGATCGGATTGAATGTTTAAAGAGGCCATATTTTGAAGGGGCTGATCAGGAAGGGTTCCCCGGAGATCATAAGCCAGACCGGATTGGGTCAGTGAAAACAAAACGGCCTTTCCTTCTTTGGCAACTTTATCCGTCATTGTAGCGAAATATACCTGTTCGGGGTCAGGCACGGAAATGGTATTCAATGTAGCATCCAAAATTGCATACTCATCATAATCACTGGTGATCACATCATCCATATCAAGATATTTGGCAGCATATTCTGCATAGGGTCCCGCCAGATATTCAATTTTTTGTAATTTCAATTCCACCTTTATATAAGTGGATGGTAAAGCATAAAAAACACCCTGTTTGTCGGCAAGGTCTGTATTGCCAGTCACCTTCCTTACACTGACCTGCCCATTTCCGGCGACAAATAAAACAGTAATAAAAATGAACAAAAACAGCTTTCTCATATATTTAAAATATTATCCCTTCATACCGGGTTAGTTTGAATCAAAATTACACTAAAATTTTAAATCTGATATACACAGGATTAAAAATCCCTTCCCCGATATTTTTATACCTTTGTTGAAAATGAAAATTTATGGCACAACAAGAAATTAATCCAAAAAAAATTATTCCCATTGCAATAGGGGTTATTATTATCATTGTCCTGCTGATTTCATGGAGCAGCATCACCATCACCATTGAAGCCGGTCATGGCGGAGTACTCTTTAAACGTTTTGGCGGAGGATTGGAACTCGATAAAACCTATGGAGAAGGATTTCATTTTATTGCTCCATGGAACAAAATGTATATTTATGAAGTAAGGCAACAGGAAATTGCCGAAGATATGAATGTATTATCGAGCAATGGACTTGAAATTCAGGTCGATGTTTCTGCCTGGTATCAGCCCTCTTACGAGGAACTCGCCAAATTACATGCTCAAATCGGCACCAATTATCTTCAGCGAGTGATCATACCCAGTTTGCGCTCCTCAGCCAGAAGTGTGGTCGGACGATACACACCCGAACAAATCTACTCCACAAAAAGGGATGCCATCCAGGATGAAATATTTGATGAAACCAAAAAATTACTGGATACCAAAAATGTTCAGCTAAACGAAGTATTGATCCGTTCAATTCAACTGCCCCCAACCATAAAGGAAGCCATTGAGACCAAACTTAAACAAGAACAATTGACCCTTGAATATGAGTTTAAACTGGAAACGGCAAGCAAAGAAGCTGAGCGGCAAAAGATCGAGGCTCAGGGCAAAGCACGTGCTAACGATATTATCAATGCCAGCTTAACTGATAAAATACTCAGAGAAAAAGGAATCGAGGCAACACTGAAACTCGCCCAATCAAGTAATAGCAAAGTGGTCGTGATTGGTAATTCCAAGGACGGTTTGCCCTTGATCCTGGGAGATTCTAAATAAGAAATCCTCATGTTTAAAATTCTTGAAACGCCTCGTGATGCATTACAAGGCCTGAGTCGTTTTGTGCCTACCAGTGAGAAGATCGATCTGCTTGGACCCCTCTTGCAAATTGGTTTTGATATTGTGGATATAGGAAGTTTTGTTTCACACAAAGTCATCCCCCAATTTTCAGATATGGATGCCATTTTAGAGCGACTCCCGAAAGCTCATGCAAATACGCGATTATTTGCACTTACTGGAAATGTGAAGGGAGCAGAAAAAGCGGCCGGTTATGATCAAATTGATTACATAGGATTTCCCTTTTCACTCTCCGAGACTTTTCTGAAACGAAACATCCATTCAGATTTACCGAAAGGCCTGAAAACCATTCGGAAGATACAGGAAATTTGCCATCAAGCCGGTAAAACGCAATGGGTTTACTTAACAATGGCATTCGGGAACCCATATCATGACCCAGTTGATACGGATTTATTGATGCATTGGACCCAAATTTTATATGATGTAGGCATCCGGCAAATTTCACTATCCGATATCACCGGTGTGGCTGTTCCAGCTCAGATTGCTGAATATTTTCATCTTCTGAGTCATGCATTCCCTGAAATAGAATTCGGGATCCATCTACATGTCAGAGATCATGACTGGGAACCTAAAATTGAAGCAGCTTATCATAATGGATGTATTGTTTTTGATGGGGTAACTGGCGGATTTGGAGGCTGCCCCATGACAGGGTATGAACTTTTGAGTAATCTGCCAACACAATATATCATTCAATTTGCAAAAAAAAATAATATCCCACTTCAACTCGATTTAGAAAATTATCCGAAGATGCTTGATTCAACCCTGGAAATTTTAAAATCCTATCAATAATTTCCAGTATTCAAAAGTGCGGGTATGGACATAAAAGATCATCTATATATATTTACATATATCTATAAATCCTTTTAACCACAAGTATTTCAGGGATATTTTCAACATTTTCCGACCTCTTTATTAATTTATATTCGTTCTAAAAAATTCGGGTCTTAGCGATCCCAGTAAGCAATCCTTTTCGCCAACCCGCTATCATTACTGGCATTTTTCAGGGTGGCATTTTAAAATATCAAAAATAAAGGTACTTTTGACCTGTTAATTAATTAACAATGGAAATATTAACCTATATTAAATATTAGATTCATATGAATTCACAGGTCCAGATTGCAGTTGAAAAGTACGGAAAGGATGCCTCGAGACTGATGGATATGTTTCATCATCTGATGCATGAAAAAGGCTTTGTCGATGATGAAGACCTTAACCAGATGGCCGAAGCTCTTGACATATCAAAGGTAGATGCAGAGCAAACCCTCTCCTACTATCACTTCTTCAACAAAAAATCCCGGGGTAAGTTTTCGATTTACCTCAACAACAGCCTCGTTTCTCAGATGATGGGACGGGCCGAAATTGCTGAAGCATTTGAAAAGGCAACGGCAACGGAATTCGGGAAGGTCTCAGCGGATGGAATGTTCGGATTATTCAACACTTCCTGTATTGGCATGAATGATCAGGAGCCTGCGGCCATTATCAATGGTGTTGTATTCCCCAAAATTACAACTTACCGGGTTAGGGAGTTGATCAGAGAATTCAGGGCGGGTAAAACAGCGCCTGAAATGATCAACAGTTATGGAGGCGGACAAAACCAATCCAGCCTGGTTCAGGCAATGGTAACCAATAACCTCAACCGAAGAGGATCTGTAATTTTTGCTGACTATACACCTGGTGAGGCACTCAAGAAATTACCCAATATGAAGTCCAGGGATATCATTGAAGAAGTGAAAAATTCTAACCTGCGCGGACGCGGTGGTGCCGGATTTCCGGTTGGATTAAAATGGGACTTTTGCACAAAATCACCTTCAGAAGATCGCTATCTTCTTTGCAATGCAGATGAGGGTGAACCCGGCACGTTTAAAGATCGGGTAATTCTTACCGAAACACCACACCTGCTTTTTGAGGGAATGATTATCGCTGGCTATGCCATCGGAGCCAAAGAAGGTATTCTTTATTTGCGCCTGGAATATGAATACCTGGAGAAACTCCTCGAATCGGTTCTTGATAATTTCAGAAAAAAGGGATTGTTGGGTAAGAATGTGCTAGGAATTGAAGGATTCAATTTTGACATTCGTATCCAATTTGGCGCCGGAGCTTATGTTTGTGGTGAAGAATCTGCTTTGATCGAATCCTGTGAAGGCAAACGCGGAGAACCACGCAACAGACCTCCTTTCCCTGTCCAGGTTGGTTATTTGAATAAACCCACCGTGGTAAATAATGTGGAAACCTTGTGCTCCGTCGTAAAGATCATATTAAACGGTGCAGAATGGTATAAATCCATGGGAACAAAAGAATCATCCGGGACCAAATTATTAAGTATTTCGGGTGATGTAAAATATCCGGGTGTATTTGAAATTGAATGGGGCATGACCATCCATGAAATGTTGGAAATGTCTGGAGCCATGCATCCCAAGGCGGTTCAGGTGGGAGGACCTTCAGGACGCCTCATCGCTGAAAATGAATTTGAGCGCACCATCTGTTATGAAGATCTGCCAACAGGCGGAGCGATGATTGTCCTCGGACAAAATCGAAACATTCTGGAAGTAGCATTGAATTTCACCGAATTCTTTATTGAAGAGTCATGCGGATCATGTGCCCCCTGCCGGTACCTGACTGTTATTCTGCGAAATAAATTGAAAAAGATCATGGATGGCAAGGGTGTGGCCAAAGACATCGACGATTTGGTTCACTGGGGTCAGCAAATGAAAAAGGCCAACCGTTGCGGTTTGGGACAAACAGCAGCCAACCCGATCCTGACGAGCATTGAAAATTTCAAACAGGATTATATGACAAAGATTGAAAAAGGAAAAGAATTCGATACAAAATTCAATCTGGAGGCAGCCATTCAGGAATCGAGCCGGGCAGTCGGACGGTTTCCACAAACATATTAATTTAATAAACATCTATAGTTAATAATCATATTTATGGGCATCGTTCAGAACATACTGAAATCTTTAATAAAAGCGAGTCATCAAGCTGCAAGCAGGGTACCCATAAAAATAATAATAGGTCAACTGTTATGAGTGAACAAGTAAAATTTACAATTGACGGTAAAGCATGTAAGACCCAAAAAGGGACCAACCTTGTTGAGGCCGCAAAAGAGAATGGGATTTACATCCCTGTTCTTTGTCACCTTGAGGGTATAAAACCTGCCGGGTCATGCAGGATATGCAACGTTAAGGTTAATGGCAGGTTTATGACAGCCTGCACAACGGAAGTATCAGATGGGATGGTTATCGAAAATATTACACCTGAAATACAGGAACTTCGAAAGATCATTGTTGAGACATTATTTGTTTCCGGCAACCATTTTTGTCCGGCTTGTGAAAAGAGCGGAAACTGTGAATTGCAAGCGTTGGGTTATCGATACCAGATGATGGTTCCCCGTTTTCCTTATGAATTTGAAGAAAAAGAAGTAGATGCTACCTCCCAGAAGTTTTACATTGATCGCAATCGCTGCGTTTTATGCAAACGCTGTGTGCGTTCTGTCAAAACCAAAGATGGGAAAAGCATCTTCGCCATTCTTGGTCGCGGGCACCAGGCCGTCATTAACATCGATCACGAACTGGCCAACCAGTTATCAGATGAAGAAGCACAGGAAGTTATGAATACATGCCCTGTGGGAAGTATTCTTAAAAAGGAGAGGGGTTATGTGGATCCGATTGGCAGTCGGAAATATGACAACAAACCCATCGGAAGTGAAATAGAACAAATAACCAATTTATAAGGAGGACAAGTCATGAGTAAACCAATTGTAGCAACAACATCACTGGCCGGATGCTTCGGCTGCCACATGTCGCTTCTCGACATAGATGACCGGATCCTGCAGTTGATCGACCTGGTTGATTTTAACAAATCCCCGGTTGATGACATCAAGGAATTTACGGAAATGTGCGACATCGGCCTTATTGAAGGTGGATGCTGTAACAGTGAAAATGTGCATGTACTGAAAGATTTCAGAAAAAATTGCAAGGTCCTGGTGTCTGTTGGAGAATGTGCCATCATGGGTGGTTTGCCTGCCCTCAGGAATAACATTCCCATTAAGGAATGCCTTGAAGAAGCTTATCTGAACGGTCCTTCAACAAAAAATGCCAATCCTGAACGAATCATGCCTAACAATGAAGAATTGCCCATTATTTTGGATAAGGTATATCCCTGTCATGAAATCGTAAAGATAGATTATTACCTGCCCGGATGTCCTCCAAGGGCCGACCTTATTTGGAATGCACTCATTGCACTTGTGACTGGTGATGAACTGAAGTTGCCTTACGAAGTTGTAAAATTCGATTAATCTCAAAGAAGCAGAAAAATGGAACAAAAAATCACGATAGAACCTGTAACCCGTGTTGAAGGACACGGAAAAGTTACCATCCACATCGACGATGAAGGACAAATATCCCAAAGTCGTTTACATATTGTTGAATTTAGGGGATTTGAAAGATTCGTGCAGGGACGTCCCTATTGGGAAGCTCCTGTGTTGGTGCAACGTTTGTGCGGCATCTGTCCTGTTAGCCATCACCTGGCTGCAGCCAAAGCCCTTGATGTAATCGTTGGTGCAGGAACCGGCGACGGACTAACCCCAACGGGTGAAAAAATGAGAAGACTCATGCATTACGGACAAACCTTTCAATCGCATGCCTTACACTTTTTCCACCTTGTTTCACCCGACCTGCTATTCGGTGTAGATGGCGACCCTGCTATTCGAAACATCATCGGTGTGGCTAAAAAATATCCTGACCTTGCAGTCCAGGGCGTGATGATGCGTAAATACGGACAGGAAATCATCAAAGCCACAGCAGGTAAAAAGATTCATGGAACGGGTGCAATCCCCGGAGGCATCAATAAACATCTTACCCAGGAAGAAAAAGATAGTTTCCTGAATGGTGCTGATCCGTTAAACATTGATAAAATGATTGCCTGGTCTATCGATGCTGTTAACTTCCTGAAAGATTATCACAAGAAAAACAAAGAATTCATTGATGGCTTTGCTGCATTTCCATCCAATCACCTCAGCCTGGTCAGAAAGGACGGAGCCCTTGATCTCTATCACGGTGTTCTGCGCGCTGTTGATGCTGATGGGAAAAAGATCTTGCACGACGTGGATTACCAGGATTACCTTGAATACATCAATGAAGAGGTAAGGGATTGGAGTTATATGAAATTCCCTTTCCTAACCGAATATGGTAAAAAAGATGGTTGGTATCGGGTTGGACCCCTTGCGCGCTTAAACACGTGCGACTTTATTCCTACTCCATTGGCTCAGAAAGAATTTGAGGAATTCAAGGCTTACACTAAGGGCAAACCGAATAACATGTCGATGCACATGCACTGGGCCCGGTTGATCGAATTGCTCCATTCTGCGGAGATGATTAAAGATTTGCTCAATGATCCAGATTTGATGAGTGGTGACCTGGTGATCAAAGGTGAGAAGAAAAATGAGGGAGTTGGATTAATTGAGGCTCCCCGCGGAACCTTATTCCATCATTACCGGATTAATGAGCATGATCAAATTACCATGGCTAACCTTATCGTATCGACGACCAACAACAATCAACCGATGAATGAGGCTGTTAATCATGTGGCCAAGGAGGTCATGACAGGCCAAAAGAAAATCACAGAAGGAATGATGAATGCAGTAGAAGTGGCAATCCGGGCCTATGATCCCTGTTTGAGTTGTGCCACCCATGCCCTGGGTCAAATGCCCCTGGAATTAATTCTGGTGGATAAAAATAATCAGGTCATCGACAGGAAACGGAAATAGCATTGCATCAGGATTATAATATATTGATCTATGGTTATGGTAACCCGGGCCGTCAGGATGATGGTCTGGGTAACGCCATGATTGAAAAATTGGAATCGTGGGTTAAGTCCCAAAAAATGAAAGGCATTCATTTCGACAGCAACTATCAATTAAATATTGAAGATGCTGCTGAAATAGCCAAACGTGATCTGGTAATTTTTGTCGATGCTTCGACGGAAGATATCGATGATTTTATATTGACACAAGTCAATGCATCAACGGATGTTGCTTTTACGAGTCATGCCGCATCACCCGGATACATCGTGGGTTTATGCAAAGATATTTACAAAACCATACCCCCCACCTGGCTCCTTCACATCAGGGGTTATGAATGGGAATTCAAAGAAGGGTTATCAACAAAAGCTAAGCAAAACCTGGAAGACGCTTATGAGTTAATGAAAGAAAAGCTTGAAAATCCGCAAGAACTAATCGATGCCTTTGAACCTTTTTAATCAAGAAAGTGTGTGTAACAATCAAACAATAAATTAATCAATATGGATCTTTCAACCGAATATATGGGGCTAAAGCTAAAAAACCCCATTATTGTTAGCAGTTCAAAACTCACCTCCGAAATCGCCAATATTAAAAAAGCAGCAGATGTTGGGGCAGGTGCCATTGTATTGAAATCACTGTTTGAAGAACAATTAATTGCCGATTCAAGCGCTTTAATGGACCAGGATATCAAATACTTCTGGTTTCCGGAAGCCATTGAACATATCAATAAACACTCCAAAGAGTATGGCCTAAAACAACTACTCAGTCTGATCAAAGGAGCCAAAGAATATACAGACATTCCCATCATCGCCAGCATAAACTGCGTATCAGGACATGAGTGGCCAAAATTTGCAAGAACCCTTGAGGAAGCAGGTGCCGATGGGCTTGAATTGAATATTTCCATTTTCCCATTTGACAAATACATGAGTTGCGGTGAAATCAGTGATCGATACATCGAAATACTGGAAAAAGTCAGAAGCTATGTAAGTATTCCTATCAGTGTTAAAATGGGAAGTTATTTCACCAATGTACTGCAAATAGCGCACCGGCTCAATGATTCAGGAGCAGATGCGCTGGTTATGTTCAATCGATACTATCGTCCCGATATTGATATTGAAACTGAAACCATTGTCAGGGACAATGTACTCAGTGCACCCCAGGAAGTAACAAAATCCTTACGCTGGGTAGCCCTGTTATCGCCACAATTGGATTGCAGCATTGCAGCCGCCACCGGCATTCATGATGCAAAAGGGGTGATCAAACAACTTCTTGCAGGCGCCGATGCAACACAAATCTGTTCTACCCTTTTTAACAATGGCATCAGTTATATTGATACCATTCTTTTCGACCTGGAGAAATGGATGAAAAAACACCGGTATGAATCGATTTCTGAATTTAAAGGAAAAGTCGCTAATAGAGAAGGAAGCTCTGCAAAATTTGAACGCATGCAGTTTTTGAAAAAGGAAATTTGATATACTGACTGATTTATAAAAACCCGGTTTAGTTGCCGGGTTTTTTATTTTTCTGATATCTATATTTTTATCTCCATCATGCAATCACTGGCCACGAGACCTGTTGAACCTATTTTATATCCAAGGGCATTTCTTCCGGTCCGGATGATCTCCCGCCCCTCACATGCGGATAAACCCTGCCACTTACAATTAATCCTTTGACAGTGGTTGAGGCCATTGATTTGAATGCCCCAGCATTCATTTTTCGAAAATTTTGAAGTATCCACAGCTTTCATCCTGTTCAAATATTTATGAACAAATATATAAAACCCTTGTATATATCAATAAAAAATTTGACCTTTTGTGAGAAAAATCACGGAAAATGTTATCCATCTGGGGACAATAAACCACAAATTCCAAAACATTTTCATGTTTCTGTTCAAAAATCGGAAATTTATCAATAAAAGTTGCCGTTCCCGCTTTATTCATCGATGGTTTTCGTATATTTACAACCCATTGAATGAATAAGCGAATGAAGATCTTATTTAACAACAAATTCCTTGAGCACAATATTGGGAGTCAGGAAGAGGGAGAATACAGGATCCGTGATTTTTCCAAATTCCATAGAGATATCAGTGCAGATGAGGGTCTCAGTTACATCCGTCTGATTCATCCTCCTGATTACATCGAACAAATAAAAAACGCCTGTCTGGAGAATCAAAAAATTGCTGAAATTCAGTTAAGTCCAACCACCTGGGAAGCAGCTCAAATTGCAGCAGCCATTACGGTAAAGGCAGCAGATGAAAGAGCATTTGCCGTTGTGAGGCCACCCGGACATCATGCCGGCAGGGCATCATCCATGGGTTTTTGCCTGTTTAACAATGTGGCCATTGCTGCTCAAAAATATGTAAATGAAGGGAAAAAAGTTTTTATCATCGATTTTGATGCACATCATGGAAATGGTACCCAGGATATATTTTATGCTTCTGATCAGGTCTTTTATGCCTCCATCCATCAGTCTTTTTCATGGCCAAATACCGGAAGTCCCTTAGAAACAGGCGTTGGTCCTGGTGTTGGATACAACCTCAATTTTCAACTGATGCTGGGTTGTGGTGACAAAGCATTTCTGGAGGCTTTGGATAAAATCATCGAAACTGCCCAGACTTTTAAACCCGACATCGTGGGCGTAAGTGCAGGGTTTGATGCTTATTATAAGGATAAAATGATGAACCTGGATGTCAGTCTGCGGGCCTTCTATGAAAGTGGATTCAGACTGGGAAGGGCCTTTAAGAATATATTTGCCGTGTTGGAAGGCGGCTACCATGAAGATATTTTTCACTGCGTTCGAGACTTTGCAGATGGTGTCGAAGTTGGATCAAGACCCGTCAAAAATCGGTTTAACCACGATATGTCTATTGGATAAACCCAACAAGATCAGCAACAAACTTTACTTTGAAAGTTTCTTATAGCGAATACGATGAGGCTGTGCATCACCCAATCGCTTTTTCTTGTGCTCTTCGTATTCAGAATAACCTCCCTGAAAAAAGTATACCTGAGAATTGCCTTCAAATGCAAGAATATGGGTGGCTATCCTGTCAAGAAACCAACGGTCATGAGAAATTACCACCGCACAACCGGCAAAATTTTCTAATCCTTCTTCAAGTGCCCGGAGCGTATTTACATCTATATCGTTGGTTGGCTCATCCAATAAAAGCACATTGGCACCCGACTTTAAGGTAAGTGCAAGATGCAAACGATTGCGCTCTCCACCCGACAAAACACCACATTTTTTCTCCTGATCAGCTCCACTAAAATTGAATCGAGCGACATAGGCTCTGGCATTGAGGAGACGCCCACCTACCATTACTTCTTCCTGCCCACCGGATATCACTTGATATACCGTTTTTTCAGGATCAATGGATTGATGGGCCTGATCAGCATACCCAATGACCACTGTTTCTCCAATCTCAAATGTACCCGTATCGACCTGTTCTGTTCCCATGATCAATCTAAATAGCGTGGTTTTCCCGGCACCATTGGGACCAATCACACCTACAATTCCATTGGGTGGAAGCACAAACTCCAGGTTTTCAAAAAGTAGTTTTTCACCAAAGGCTTTGGCAACAAGATGGGCTTCTATTACTTTATTTCCTAATCGCGGGCCATTGGGAATGAAAATCTCCAGCTTTTCTTCCTTTTGTTTTACATCCTCATTCAGCAACTTCTCATAAGCGCCAAGTCTGGCTTTGGATTTAGCATGCCGGGCTTTCGGACTCATCCTGACCCATTCCAACTCCCGTTCCAGGGTTTTACGTCGCCTGGAATAGCCCTTTTCTTCCATCTCAAGTCGCTTCTGCTTTTGCTCAAGCCATCCGGTATAATTGCCTTTCCAGGGGATACCCTCTCCCCTGTCAAGTTCAAGGATCCAACCGGCCACATTGTCAAGAAAATAACGATCGTGCGTAATGCAGATCACCGTACCTTTGTATTGTTGAAGGTGTTGCTCAAGCCAATCGACCGATTCAGCATCAAGATGGTTGGTTGGTTCATCAAGCAGAAGGATGTCGGGCTCCTGCAACAATAAACGACAAAGAGCTACTCGTCTTCTTTCACCTCCTGACAATACCTTAACCATGGTATTACCTTCCGGGCAGCGCAGGGCATCCATGGCTCGTTCCAGCCGGTTATTCAGATTCCATGCATCGGTTGCATCAATTTGTTCCTGCAAAGCAGCCTGCCGATCCATCAATTTTTGTAATTTATCTGGATCACCATAATAATCCGGATCACCAAATTTCTGATTGATGGTTTCATATTCATTTAATATATTCACTACATCCTGCGCTCCCTCTTCCACAATTTGCAAAACCGTTTTTGTTTCATCCAGAACAGGTTCCTGCGCAAGATGACCGACTGAGTAACCGGGGGCAAATGAAAGATCACCCTGAAACTCCGTCTCAATGCCGGCAATGATCTTTAATAAAGTTGATTTACCGGAACCATTCAACCCGATGATGCCTATTTTCGCACCCAGGAAAAAAGACAGGGATATATCTTTGATAACTTTTCTGCTGGGGGGATAAGTCTTGCTTACCTTATACATCGAAAAGATGATCTGTTTGTCATCTGCCATAAAAGTGTGATTTTTAAACCGGTGTCAAAATTCGGAAATTTTAGAGTGAACACCACAATTCCATTCAAATTTATCTTTTTTAAAGATCCTGAAGGGTTGCCAGAAGCCTGGTCTTAACAATGAAAACAGATAAACATTCAGGTTTAATACAGATTTTAGATGTAATTTTGTACTAAAATATAAGCTATGAAATCACAATCCCTTTCATTTTTATTGTTTGCCCTTGCTGGAGTATTCCTGTTAGGATGCAAATCCAATACGGCCGTTGATGAGGAAATCGGCGATATCCCTGCTGTTGTAAAAAATAATTTCCAAAGCCAGTATACCAAAAGTACCGAAGTGGAATGGGAGGCTGAAGGGGATTATTATGAAGCTGAATTTTTGGAAAATGGCAAAGAAATGTCGGCGGTATATGATACCCAGGGAAATCTCATCGAAACAGAAACTGAAATTGAAATGGATGCTTTACCAGCAGATATTTTCACCTATATCAGTGAAACCCATCCCAACGCCGAATTAGAAGAAGCAGAATCCATCGAAAATCAGGAAGGTAATTTCTATGAAGTGATGATCGAAGATGAAAATGACTCTGAAATTGAATTGTTGTTCGACCCGGATGGAATGCTGATAAGCTCAACAATAGAAGAAGATAATTTGGAAACAGAGGATGAAGAAATGGAAGAACAGGAAACTAACATTGAAATTTCTGCATTACCGGAATCTATCGCCATATACATAGCCGACAATTACGCGGGATTTACCATTCAGGAAGCTGAACTGGAAGAAACGGGAGAAGGTACTTTTTATGATATTGAATTGAAAAACGAAGACGGAAATACAATCGAACTGGTCTTCGACCAAATGGGAAATTTCCTGGAGATTGAAGAAGATGATGATTAATTAATAATGTCGTTCTCGAAATTCACTGAATCATATAAAAAACCCCCCAGCCGGGGGTTTTTTATGTATTTTACTATTCTTCCTCCATAAAACGATACCGATAATCAGTCGGGGGAATGAAATTCTCTTTGATGGTCCGTGGTGAAACCCAACGGAGCAAATTGAGATAGGATCCTGACTTATCATTGGTACCGGATGCACGCGCACCCCCAAAAGGTTGCTGCCCAACAACGGCACCGGTTGGCTTATCATTGATGTAAAAATTGCCAGCAGCATTGGCCAGTTTATGAAATGCGGTCTCGACAGCCCAGCGATCCTGTGCGAATATCGCACCTGTAAGTGCATATGGAGAAGTGCTATCTACCAGTTCCAGTGTCTCCTCATACTGGTCGGCTTCATAAACAAAAATGGTTAAAACCGGTCCGAAGATTTCCTCTTGCATCGATTGATATAGTGGATCAGTAGTAAGTATAACAGTAGGCTCAATAAAATATCCCACTGTTTTATCATAATTTCCACCGGCAATTATTTCACAAGTGGCATCTTTTTTAGCATGATCAATATAGGAGGTTATCTTCTCAAAAGCTACCTCATCGATGACAGCATTGATAAAATTGCGAAAATCTTCCGGTCCACCCATTTTAAAGGATTTAAGATCCTTGACAAGCAATTCTTTAACTTCCGGCCAAAGATTATCAGGTATATAGGCCCTTGATGCCGCAGAGCACTTTTGACCCTGGTATTCAAAAGCTCCCCTTGATAGCGCTGTAGCTACCTGAGCTGCTTTAGCCGAACGATGAACCATCACAAAGTCTTTCCCACCTGTTTCTCCTACGATCTTTGGATAAGTATTATGCACGGCCACATTATCTCCGATGGCTTTCCAAATCTTTTTGAACACCTCAGTAGAACCGGTAAAATGAACCCCAACAAAATCGGGATGCATGGCCATCACTTTGCCCCCAACAGGACCATTGACAAAAATCAGGTTGATCACTCCATCAGGGAGGCCAGCCTCTTTGAAAATCTCCATTAAGATTGCAGCAGAATAAATCTGGGTTTCAGCTGGTTTCCATACCACCACATTACCCATAAGGGCTGGGGCAGCTGGCAGGTTACCGGCAATGGAAGTAAAATTAAAAGGTGTAATGGCATAAACAAATCCTTCCAGTGGCCGCTGTTCAACCCTGTTCCAGACTCCTTTGGATGAGACAGGTTGCTGATTGTATATGTCAGACATAAACTCAACATTGAACCTGAAAAAGTCAGCCATTTCACATGCAGCATCTATCTCAGCCTGATAAACATTTTTGGATTGTCCCAGCATGGTAGCCGCATTGATTCTGGCACGATAAGGACCTGAAACCAGGTCAGCTGCTTTGAGGAAAACAGCTGCTCGCTGATCCCATGGCAGTTCCTGCCAATCTTTGCGCGCCTCCAGGGCTGCATTGATAGCAGCATGCACATGATCAGCAGTACCATAATAGTAGTGCCCCAACAAATGCTGATGATCATGCGGGGGATGTATTTCACGTTTATCTTCCGTTCGTATTTCCTGACCACCAATAAACATGGGAATATCGGCCATTTCTGACCGCATTTTATGGATCATGGTTTTCAATTCTTTCCTTTCCGGCGAACCCGGTGCATAATCTTTGACCGGTTCATTATAAGCTTTGGGTACATGATAAAGACCTCTTGACATCTTTTTTTTGATTATATGAATACCTATAAATGACTAATTACCAAAGCTGAACAAAGCAATGTCGTTTTGGTTCAACCACTCATCGGTTTAATGTTACAATATTTTAACCTTAAATGTGTTGAATATTAAGAAATTTTAGTATATTTTTGTCCTCCCCCCGTAGGTAAATTGGTATTTTTTTCGTATCTTATAGCGAAAATCATAAACTTTTAAATGATGGATTATGTATCGAGATATTAGCAATAGCCCGACTAAACGAAGTATCACTTTTCGGGTCTCTCAGTTGGAAATTTCCGATGAATCCCGGATCATTATTGATAAGATCCTGGACGAAAATGAAATCCTGAAAGAGATCCTCCTTACCTGTGATCATTTTGATGAAGTCAAGATCCAAATCAGGGAATGGGTAAATGAATATCTGAATGATCATCCTCATGCACTGGATTACTACAATGGCGATAAAATGGGTCGTGCAAGTTTTAACCAGCTTACCTGGCAGGATTTTGCAGCCATTCGAATACTGGATTATATTGATCATGATGGTCAGGAGTACGAAGATCTGAATCTTAATGGTAAAGTGATTATTAACAGTCCTTTTCGCACCTTATGGCTTGCTGCACGAGAGGACAAAGGAGGTGGCACCAGCGATTTCTTCAGAGATATGCTACACCTTTTTCGGCAGTTCAGCGGTCGCAAAAAGAGATATATACCGGATGCTGAGCAGGTGAAAAAATGGATGGATGCTCACCCATCAGGTCTTGATCCAGACGTGATTGAGCAGCGAAAAAAGAATCGCGACCGGATCATCCGGCTCTTTATTAAAAAAATAGATGCAGGAGATATTGAAAGACGCCGGTTCCGATTCGAACCTGGAATGACTTACTGGCAAAAATACAAGCAAGTACTGGAGTGGTGGAACGACCGGATCTTTCACCTTCAGTTTGCCGCACGCACACCCGAGCGCCTCAATCGCATGCTCGGGCGATCCCTGGATGAAGATACGATGAATACTTTGCTGCAGGCCCAGGACTCAGGCATTCCATTTTTCGTTAATCCCTATTATCTCTCTTTGCTAAATGTGGATGAAAATGAAAAACTTGAAAACACGGATCAAGCCATCCGTGATTATGTATTGGTCAGCAAAGAACTGGTCAATGAATTTGGGAAAATAGTCGCATGGGAAAAAGAGGATATTGTAGAACCGGGTAAACCCAATGCTGCTGGCTGGATCCTTCCTCATCGACGCAATATTCACCGACGTTATCCCGAAGTCGCTATCTTGATCCCGGATACGACCGGTCGCGCTTGCGGTGGTTTATGTGTCTCCTGTCAGCGAATGTATGATTTTCAGGACGGGCATCTCAATTTTGATCTGGAGGAACTGAAACCAGTTGAAACCTGGTGGGAAAGATTGCCAAAGCTACTCACCTACTTTGAAAAAGATGCACAACTGAGGGATATACTCATTACCGGTGGCGATGCCCTGATGAGTTCCGATGCTTCACTTAAACGCATCCTCGATGAAGTTTATAATATGGCAAGCAAGAAAAAAGCAACCAATAAATTAAGACCGGATGGAAATAAACTTGCCGAAATGCAACGGATACGACTGGGCACCCGTCTACCCGTTTATTTGCCCCAACGTATTACGGATTCCCTGGTTGAAATTCTGGCAGAATTCAAAGATAAAGCCAGTAAAATAGGGTTCCGGCAATTTGTGATTCAAACACACTTTGAGTCTGCCATGGAAGTTACACCAGAAGCTGCCAGGGGCGTTCGTAAACTGATCTCTGCTGGATGGACCATCACCAATCAGCTCGTATTTACAGCAGCTGCTTCTCGTCGCGGGCATACTGCTAAACTTCGGAAAGTGCTCAATGACATTGGTGTTCTCACTTATTATACGTTTACAGTGAAAGGCTATAGAGAAAATGCCCATAATTTCGCTAACAACGCAAGAGCCGTTCAGGAACAATTAGAGGAAAAATATGTCGGTCAGGTACCGGAGCAATATTATGAGCTCATCAAGGAATTCCCACAACATGCTGAAGAAATGGTAGTTAACATCGAGAGCTTACGGCGCATTTGCAATATACCATTTCTTGCTACCGATCGAAATGTCATGAATCTACCCGGCGTTGGTAAAAGCCTTTCTTTTAGAACCATCGGCATTACACATGATGGCCGGCGCATTCTCAAGTTTGAACATGATCACACGCGTGCCCACAGCCCCATCATCAATACCATGGGTAAAGTAGTGATTATTGAATCCAAATCAATCGCCAGCTACCTGAGGCAACTGGAGGAAATGGGAGAAGACCCCATGGATTACGCCAATGTTTGGGGTTATAGCATCGGTGAAACGGAATCCCGTATGCCCATTTACAAATACCCAGAGCAACCTGTCAGCATAACAGAAGAGATTTCAAACTTGGAGGTATAGACCAATTGACTGCAATTCAATTTTGGCTGTAATTAAAAGGTTTCTGTATTTTTACACCTATGCACGAATAGATACCTTATGAGATCCAAAAAAAAACGCACTGTGTGGACAGTTCTGATTATCATTCTGCTAATTGTAGCATCGTTGTTTTTGCCAAAATATGTTTGGCGCTACTTTTATTGGAATTTTGCCGACATCAATGATCATAAAAAATTTCCCAGGCTTGAGGTTGCCAATGATCCAGCTCACATTACCCAACTGAAAATTGCATCTTCAAATTTTCAATTTTCTGTTCCAGAATCTTTCACCACCAAAAAAGAATATGAAAAATTTGAGGATTTTCTTCTTTTAAATGATGCAGTAGCATTTCTTGTTCTTAAAAATGATAGCATTATCTATGAAAACTATTTTGAAAACTTTTCCAAAACATCCATCATTCCATCCTTTAGTGTGTCCAAAGCATTTGTTTCGGCACTTGTTGGTATAGCCATTGATGAGGGATATATATATAGCACAAATCAATCCATCACATTTTTCCTCAAAGAACTGAATAAAGAATTTGACAACATCACCATCGAAGATTTGCTAAATATGCGCTCGGGTATTCAATTTGAAGAAGGTTATTCCAATCCTTTTGCTGAGATGCCGAAATACTATTATGGAACCAATCTGTTACACTACATCAAAAAACTCAAGATAGAAGAGGAACCAGATCTTCATTATAACTACATCAGCGTCAACACTCTATTAGTGGGTCAGATTGTTGAAAGAGCAACCAATACGAAACTGAGTAAATACCTGGAGCAGAAAATATGGAAACCGATGGGTATGGAATCAAGTGCTTCGTGGAGTATTGACAGTAAAAAAGATAAAACCGTTAAAGCATTTTGTTGTATCAACGCTGTTGCACGTGATTTTGCAAGGTTTGGATTACTTTATCTCAACGATGGCAAATGGAATGGGAAACAAATCGTTCCGGCAGAATGGGTAAAAAGATCAACCCGGATTATCAATGATTCCCGCGATTCTCAAGGTTATCCCTATACCTATCAGTGGCGTGTGATTGAGAATGGTGCTTTCTTCGCCAAAGGAATTCTCGGTCAGTATATTTTAGTATTTCCTGCAAAAGACCTCGTATTTGTGAGATTGGGGAAATCAGTAGCTGATATCGACTGGGCAGATTTATTTGTAAAGCTTTCTGAACAAATTCCTCAGGAGCAAAGCGTGCTTTTGGGAGAATAAAATAAAAAGGATACCAACTCGCTTGAATCTTCTTTGAGAAATCCGCTTTTATTCCTTAAAAAACTTTCCAAATTCAGGATAATAAAGCTTTTCGCGGGCAACCTCTTCAGGAAATATAAAATACTTAACGGTCCCCTCGCAACAAACTTCACCTTCCCTGTTCATGAGCTGGGTTTTCACAAATGCAATTCGCTTATTTACCTTTTCGATATAAGCTTTTAATAACACAGGGCCTTTATCAACATAGACCGGTTTGCGATACCGTAGATCAATATTGGCTGTTACTCCTGCTGTTCTGAGTTTTACCTGCACAGCCCAGCTGGCAATTTCATCCAGTAAGGTCGCCTGGATTCCTCCATGCAGTATATTTTTGTAACCTGCGAAGTTGGGATTTGGAACCCAATCCGCTTTTACAAAATCCGCTTCCTCATAAAACTGCAGTTGAAGTCCAAACATATTATTTGGCGAACAACCGAAACAATTGTATCCATCAAGGCTTGTATATGGGTTTCGAATTTTCTTTCGTGCTGGATGTTCTGACATGTTACTCTCTTGGATTCTTTCTTTTAGAAGGTGGTTCGATTGATCTCTTTTCCGCTTGGATCATATTCAATCCAATCGCCGCTTTTTTCACCGCCTGCATAGTGTCCTTCAGTTTTTTTCTTTCCGGTAGGATAATATTCGCGGTATTCACCTTCCAAAATATTATTTACGTAGTTTTTCTCTTCTTTCACATTACCATTGGGATAGAAAGTGCGATTGGAACCATTGAATACCCCGTCTTTATATGTGTATTGAGCCACCATTTTCTGGTTTTCATCGAACCATTTACTAACACCTGTTTTTTGGCCGGCACGGTAATTCGATTCCTCCATTAATCTACCGTTTTCATAATAAACGGTATACTTTCCAGTGATTTCACCGTCCTTATATTCAGCCTTAACCTTGGGTTTATTTTTATCATAATACTCAATAGACCAACCTTCAAGCTTTCCATCAATGTAAAAGTCCTGCTTGGTCAAGGTTCCTGATCGGTCAAAAGTGAGCGATACGCCTTCCCTTTTCCCGTTATGATAGGTTTCCACTTCGGCGATGATACCTGTGCGCGACTCTTTGATCCAGGATCCATCTTTTTGTCCATCCAAATAAAAACCACGTTCCGTAAAGCTACCAAGCCGGCGCTCATAATATCCATTTTCAGGAGGCTGCTGTGCCTGTAATGACAGTGAAATTATCATCAGGAACAATGTGGAAAATATAATATGTTTCATATCATTGGTTTTAAATTGCTACAAATTTATAGAAAGAAAAAACTGCATCAAAACTTTGAAGATTTAAAAAATGATTAATTTTGCGGCCCTTGAGCGGGTGTGGCGGAATTGGTAGACGCGCCAGACTTAGGATCTGGTGCCGCAAGGCGTGGGGGTTCGAGTCCCTTCACCCGCACACAGGAGAATGATAAGGACTTACAACGTAAAATTGTTGGTTAGTTTTAGTTTCATAAATTATGGCCCCGATTCATCGGGGCTTTTTTTAAATTTTGGCAATGATTGAAAATACAACCTTTTATGGGTTAAAATTGTTTTTAATAGAACATTGCTGAATGGGAATTGGCAATTATTGCCTATTTTTGCACCCCTAAAAAAATATGTTATCAGCATGAATATTACAAAGGAAAGTACTGGAGAATTAACTGCAACGATTAAGATTGATCTGGAACCGCAGGACTATGAAGAACAGGTAAACAAAGCATTGAAAGACCTGCAAAAAAAATCAGCATTAAAAGGATTCCGGCCCGGAAAGGTCCCTTTCGGATTGATCCGAAAAATGTATGGAAACGCTGCCATTGGAGAGGAAGTGAATAAAATTTTATCCGAGTCCCTCAATAACTACATCAAGGAAAATGAGCTGGATATCCTTGGATATCCTCTTGCCAATGAAGACAAAAACGAAAAAGTAGACTTCGAGCATCAGCAAGAATTCAGCTTCTATTTTGATATAGGATTGACCCCGGACATCAACCTGGACTTGAACGACAAAACCGAGGTCAATTATTATAATATTCAGGTTGAAGACGAAAAAGTAGAAGATTACCTGAAAAATGTAAGAAACCAGTTTGGGACATCAGTTAATCCTGAAACAGCTAAAAAAGGAGATTTGATCAAAGGTGATTTTGTGCAGTTAGATGACAAAGGTGAAGCAATGGAAGCAGGTGTCAATCATAGCTCATCCCTGTCCATTGATTTTATCAAGGACGAAAAAGCTCAAAATGAATTCATTGGTAAAAAAGTTGGTGACACCGTTCGCTTTAACCCTTTGAAAGCCACAGGGAATGAAACCGAAACCGCCTCTATGCTTGGAATAAAAAAGGAAGACAGGGATCAACTCGAATCGGATTATAATTTTACCCTAACCGAAATTTCGCGTATTGAACCGGCTGAAATAAATAAAGAATTATTTGACAAAGTGTATCCAAAGGACAACCTTGAAACTGAAGAACAATTCAGGGAAAAATTAAGGGAAGAAGCCAGTGGATATTTCCAAAAAGAAAGTGATAATTACTTTGTCCATGAAACCCTTGAAAAAATGGTTCATGATACAGAGATCAACCTGCCTCAGGAATTTGTCAAACGTTGGATGCTTGAATCAGACGAAAAACTTACCCGTGAGAGCATCGATCATGATTTCGAAGATTATGCCAAATCACTCAAGCAGCAATTGATCATCAACAAAATAGCCAAAGACCATGGCGTAAAAGTTGAAGAGGCCGATATCCGAAATCATATCAAAGATTATTTTGGTAAACAATACATGATCGACACGTCGGATGAAGAAAAGAGCAAACAACTTGATGGGCTTGCCAGTTCGGTTATGCAAAACCAGGAAGAAGTCCGCAAAATTTATGACCAGCTTTTTGATGAGCAGGTTCGCGAGCTCTTTAAAAATAATTTAAAGCTGAAAAAGATCGATGTAAGCTATGATAAATTCATTGAAATAGTAAACGAACACCATAAACATCATCATCACCATGAACATTAAGAAAGAATTTGACAATTATGCTATAAAGCACCGGGGAATCAGTAGCCTCACCTTACAGAAATACGAAAGCACTGCGAATAATTACATCAGTCCTACCATTATTGAGGAACGTCAACTGAACATTGCGACCATGGACGTTTTTAGCCGTCTTATGATGGATCGGATTATCTTTTTGGGTGTACCGATTGATGATTATGTTGCCAATATCATTCAGGCTCAATTGCTATTCCTTGAATCGGTAGATGCTACCAAAGATATTCAGATTTATCTCAACACACCGGGGGGTGGAGTTTATGCAGGATTGGGGATATATGATACCATCCAGTACATCCGTCCCGATGTAGCGACCATTTGCACAGGTGTAGCGGCTTCGATGGGGGCTGTATTGCTTTGTGCCGGTGAAAAAGGGAAGCGGACAGCACTCCCCCACTCCAGGATTCTCATTCATCAGCCTATGGGTGGTGCCCAGGGACAGGCCTCGGATATTGAGATCACCGCACGTGAAATTCAAAAACTGAAAAAAGAATTGTACGAGATCATTGCCAAACACAGCAATCAGACCTATAAGAAAATATGGAAAGACGGCGACCGTGATTATTGGATGACAGCACAGGAAGCTAAGGATTATGGCATGATCGATGAAGTTTTGACACAATCAAAAGGACAATAACGGTTGAAACATAAAGATTGTATTTCCGTTTCTATCGACTGACACTATATTATGGTAAAAAAAATTGAACGGTGCTCATTCTGCGGCCGGGAAAAGTCACAAACCAATGTGCTGATTGCCGGTCTGGATGCACATATCTGTGATAACTGCGTAACTCAGGCGCAAACGATCATTGAGGAAGAGATCACCTCTAAACAATCACGTTACCTTAACAAGATTGAACTTCAAAAACCGCGAGAGATCAAAAACTACCTCGACCAGTATGTGATCGGTCAGGACGAAGCCAAGATCATAATGGCAGTCGCCGTATATAACCACTATAAAAGGATCAAACAAACCATCAAGGAAGATGATGATGTTGAGATAGAAAAGTCCAACATCATCATGGTTGGAGAAACAGGAACCGGAAAAACCCTGCTGGCTCGTACCATAGCCCGTATGCTTAAAGTACCTTTTTGCATAGCTGATGCAACAGTTCTTACTGAAGCAGGATATGTGGGCGAAGATGTTGAGAGTATATTAAGCCGACTGCTCCAGGTGGCTGATTACAATGTGGCTGCTGCTGAAAAAGGAATCATTTTCATTGATGAAATCGATAAAATAGCTCGAAAAAGTGACAACCCTTCCATCACCCGTGATGTTTCTGGGGAAGGTGTCCAACAAGCATTGCTGAAGTTGCTGGAAGGTGCTGTGGTGAACGTTCCGCCGCAAGGAGGACGAAAGCACCCTGAACAGAAAATGATCCAGATCAATACCAAAAACATCCTTTTCATTGCTGGTGGTGCTTTTGATGGCATCGACAAAATTATAGCGTCACGTTTGCGAACCAATGTGATTGGATATAACTTTGATAAGGAAAAACAGCAAATTGATAAAGGAAACCTTTTACAATACATTTCACCCCCTGATATCAAAAAATTTGGGTTGATCCCGGAGATCGTTGGCAGAATGCCCGTGGTAACTTTCCTTCATCCACTGATGAAGGAAACATTGCGGAGAATTCTCATCGAGCCTAATAATGCACTCATGAAACAGTATACCAAATTATTTAAAATGGATGGTATTGAGATGAAAGTGGATGAAGAGGTGCTTGATTTCGTGGTTGAAAAATCCATTGCGTTTAAACTGGGAGCGCGTGGTTTGCGATCTATTCTTGAAGGGATCCTTACCGATGCCATGTTTGAGTTGCCCAGTGCAAAAAATGCGAAAGTACTGCATATCACACTGGATTATGCAGAGGAAAAGTTCAGGAAAACCAATATTGCAAAACTCAGGGTGGCGTAAAGAAATACTTTTTATCAGGAACTTTCAGAGGAGGGTGTTAATAATTTTTTAACACCCTTTTTCGTTGGCATAAAAATTGTCCATTATCTTCGTTACATTAATATGCACCGTTTAATAATTACCATATTGTTTCTTTGCTTCGCAATCCCGCTATTTTCGCAGGAGGAATCTCACATAGCGGATAGCAGCCTGCGAATTGTTGTTGCGAAGATAGTCGGAGATGATACCATCATTATGGCCACTCTTCCTGAGTATGCAGTTCATGCGAAATTGCCATATAAGTTAAGAAAGGCAGCCAATCGAAATGCCCGGCTGGTTTACAATGTTAAAAAGGTATATCCCTATGCAAAACTGGCAGGCATTAAGCTTCGCGAATACGAAGTAGTACTGAAAAATGCAAAAAATGATGCTGAAAGAAAACGATTAATGAAGGAGGCTGAAAATGAACTCCGTGATGAATTCGAGGATGATCTTAAAAAACTAACATTCAAGCAGGGAATCATTCTCATCAAGCTGGTCGACCGAGAAACGGGCAATTCATCCTATGTACTGATCGAGGAGCTAAGGGGCAAATTTATGGCTTTCTTCTGGCAAACATTCGCACGATTATTTGGCTATAATCTTAAATCAGAGTATGATCCGGACGGTGAAGACAAAGAAATAGAAGAAATTGTAGTGATGATTGAAAACGGTCAATTATAGCAAAACCAAACTATTCAGGAATGCTCTCCTCCGTCGAATCCAAATTATTTGATCCGGAAATTTCTGCTTTCCATTGATTGTATTCCCTCACCATCCGGTAAACATCGGCATACCCATATTCCCTTGTATCAATTTTTTGTGCCAGCGCTGTATCCTCCTTAAAGAATTCCAGGATCTTATTTTTGGGAGTGTGTTTTCCCATGAGCAAACGATCCCCATCGGGTTTGAGAATATAAAAAAAATAGCGTTCTCCAAAATCAAAAACCCCATATACATATTCAGCCAGTTCATAGGCATTGGACAACCCTTTTTCATCTATGGGATAGTATTGATACAATTTTAGATACCCCTGTTCCCCAATCACCTTTAGAAACAGGTTGGATTCTTTAAAAAAAGGCACGGAAACAAAGGTGGGCGTTTCGAAATCATAAAAAAAATAGAAAGACCGGATGGTACCTGCTTCATACACTGAACGCTGTCCTTCACGGTTATTAAAAGTGATCTTTTCCTGCATTTTGGATGGGATAAGTTTTTCATTTTTATCCACTTTAATTTTGATCTTCCCATAGATGGTATCGCCCTGATGGGTAATGATATAACCATCTGCAAATTTCGCCCTGCCAAAAGCCATCGTTTGAAGGAGAATAAATAGAATGATGATGTATTGTCTGCGCATTTTAATTATTTGTATAATGAGAATTGTATTTTCTCAAGCAATATAAATTACTGGTAGGTTATTTGCCGCGACCCTGGATTACGATAAGCACGGTGTAGATCATAATTTTCAGGTCCATGGCCAATGACATATTTTCAATGTATAAAATATCATATTTCAGGCGTTCGATCATTTCATCTACATTGGAGGCATATCCATATTTCACCTGTCCCCAGGACGTTATACCAGGTTTAACCTTATGCAGCAACCTGTAGTGAGGTGCCCTCTTAACGATTTGATCTATAAAAAATTGGCGCTCAGGACGGGGTCCAACCAGCGACATATCACCTTTAAAAACAGAATAAAACTGGGGTATTTCATCCAACCGAACTTTGCGCAGGAAAAGGCCAAACGGGGTGATCCGCTCATCATTTTCCGAGGACAACATGGGGGTTCCTTTTTCGGCATCATTGCGCATCGACCTGAATTTGTACATGGAAAAGGGTTTTCCATGCAGGCCAACCCGCTCTTGCTTATATATGATGGGTCCTTTGGATGAAAGCTTAACGCCGATTCCTACAAAAATATACACAGGCAAAAGGATCAACATACCAATCAGTGAAATAATAATGTCCATGATCCTTTTAAGCGACATTTGCCATGCGGGCATTAAATCGGGTGAAATTTTGATCAATGGGGCATGCCAAATACCTTCCGTCTTGACAGCGCCAGTAATAAAATCCTGCAAACTAGGGATCACTTTAATCACCACATTCGTATCTTCCAGTTGGGTAATGATCTTTTCCACCTTTTTTTGTTCGGCACGTTCAATGGCAATGATTACTTCTTCTACCTGCAATTTATCCACAATTTGACGCAGATCCTTGATATTCCCCAGATGCGGAAGGTGCTCGGCCAGCAGGTATCGATCATATTCATCAGCATTGACAAAACCAATGAATTTATTACCTGAGGACAAGCGTTCACTTTCAATTTCTTGAAATATCTTCATGGCATTCCCATTACTTCCAACAATGATGCTGTTGAAACCGATGATCCGTTTATGGATTTTACGGATGGTTCGGGTGGTTAAAAACAATCGGAAGGAATAGGTAAAAAAGAAATGCAGGATAAACAACACCAAAAAAGATTGATAATAGGATCGGTATGAGATGATAACATCATCCAGAATTATGGAAAAGAAAATGAATATTACACCGATAAATGTAATCGAAAGGGTTTGGCCCAATTCCTTTAAACGTGATTTTCTGTAGATTTTACGGTAGGTACCGATGATAATGTAAAGGGTTAGCCAGAATGCCGGAATAATGGCCAGTCCGAGGTACAATTTATGATCTGCAACGATATCCTCAGGATGTTGAAAAATGTCGGGTTCAACAACATATTTCCGGTAAATAAAAAACAGTGACCAGGCAATGGCTGCAGAAAAAAAATCAGCAAGTACGTATTTGGCAACCTGTAAATTTTTATTCATCACTTCTTGTTCTTGTCTCGGTATAGCACTTTCAAATTATCCAGATAAAGGTAATCCACTTCTTCTGATGATTGTTTCTCAGATCTGAAAAAGACATTGAAATAATCGGCTCCACTGTATGCATCAATGGTTGCCGTAAAATTAACATAAATCTTTTTCCATTGATTATTGGTGGGATTTAGGATGATGATCGAATGTTGTTGGATTCCAATGCTGATATCATGCACAAATAACCCAACCAGCATTTTCACATTGGTGTTGTATTCCATTTCCATGAGCACTGGTTCTCCAAATTGTGGCAGGTCCAGTCCTCCGCTTTCTTCACTGAATGTTGTCACCTCAAATACGAGATGTTCGGCATCCATATATCCCGCGCCGGAGGCAAACCCGAGGGGTGGCTTCGCACTGCCATACAAAATCCGGTTCATGGTCGTGTCGCTGTTTGAAGTCGGTTTCAATCCCAGGGATGCATCTTCAAAGTTTTCCATCCACTCAAATTTCATATTATCGTTGTACATCACCGTAGGATTGCGTAACATAACACTGTCCACTACAAAATTAAAATTCTCATAAACCCTGGGCTCAATAAATATATAAGGACTCCTCGTTCCTGACATCCCATTCAGTTTGATGCCCGGATACAGGGTGAGTTTATTTTCACCACTGGCCAGAACAGGGATCACAGCCGGCAACTCATAGGCGCCCAGCAAATTATCATTCAGGTAGACCCAAACATCGGTAAAATTATGGGTGAGTGCCCCCTCTTCGAATTCTGGATTATTGGCGAGGTATATGGTGTCGACTTTAATATAGGAAGGTATGGTTTGATCCCCTTCAAATTTATCACACGATGTGATCATCATTCCCACAATGACTACCAACAAAACAACATGAAACTTACGAATCCAATCCACTTTTATCAATTTTCGGAGTGCGAAATTAAAAAAACGAATGATAGCAGGGAATATTATTGATAAAATAATCGAGAAATATGTGATCAACCCTCAAACGCGTAGTTCATTTTCTCCATGATCTTATGGGCAACGTCCAGGGCTGCATACCCATCGTTGATTGAGACCAGTGGATTGGTATTGCTTTCGATGGCATGCGCAAAACTCTCCAGTTCTGTTTTAATCGCATTGATGGGTTTTACTACGGGTTTATCAAATATGATCTGCTTACTCCCTTTTGCCTCACCAAGATCAATGATCATGGCCAGGGGATCGGCTTTATCCGGATCTGCAATGTTTTCCATCCGTAATATTTCGGCCTTTTTATCAAGGAAATCAACCGATATATAGGCATCGGGTTGAAAAAACCGGCTTTTACGCATATTCTTCATGGATATTCGGCTGGCAGTAAGGTTGGCCACACAGCCATTATCGAATTCGAGGCGGGCATTTGCAATATCGGGCGTATCACTCACCACGGCAACTCCACTGGCACTGATTTTTCGGATATTCGATTTCACCACACTCAATACGATATCGATATCGTGTATCATCAGGTCAAGTATTACCGGAACATCTGTTCCACGCGGATTGAATTGGGCCAACCGATGTGTTTCGATGAACATAGGTTTGGTAAGATATGGTAAAGCAGCTGTGAAAGCAGGATTGAATCTTTCTACATGCCCCACCTGAACTTTCACTTCCGCTTCTTCTGCAAGGGCAATCAATTGTTTGGCTTCTGCAGGCGTAGTAACGATGGGTTTTTCAATAAAAACATGTTTGAAACCCTTGAGTGACTGAATGGCACAATCGAAATGTGAAACGGTTGGTGTTACAATATCCACGATATCAACAGCATTAATTAATTCATTGATATCGGTGAAACACCTTACCCCAAATTCTTTTTCAACCTGCCGGGCAATGGAAGTATCCGGATCATAAAATCCAATGAATTCCAGCTTTTTGGATTCAAGGATGCATTTAATGTGAATTTTCCCCAGGTGGCCAGCGCCTAATACACCAATTTTCAACATAGAGCGATTGATATTTAAATATAATTTTCAAGGCAAAAATAGAAGGTGATTGTGTACTTTCGCAAAAAGTTTGAAGCAGTTATAAACAAAAACTGGTTAACTGTTGAATGCATGTAAAAGGTTCAGAGAAAACACAGGATGATCAACGACACATATCGTCATAAAGGATTGAGAAAAAAGCTGGTGGAAACCATCAGGGAAAAGGGCATTCAGGATGAGCGAATCCTTCAAGCCATTGAGCATGTTCCACGACATTTGTTTATGGATTCTTCCTTCCTGGAATTCGCTTATGAAGATAAACCCTTTCCAATAGGAAACGGACAAACCATTTCACAGCCTTATACGGTAGCCTTTCAAACTGAACTGCTGGACATAAAAAAAGGTGATAAAATCCTTGAAATCGGAACCGGATCGGGTTACCAGGCTTGTATCCTGATGGAAATGGGTGCCAGGGTATTTACCATTGAAAGGCAAAAAGCGCTGTATCTCAAATCAAAATCTAACCTGAAGGAGTTGGGTTATAAACCCAAATTACAATCCTATGGTGACGGGTATAAAGGACTCCCCCAGTGGTCACCCTTTGATAAGATTATTGTTACTGCCGGTGCTCCTTATATTCCGCAAGCCCTCATCGATCAGTTGAAACCGGGCGGCATCCTTGTTATACCAGTCGGTACCGAAACACAATTGATGAAAAGGATCATCAAATCAACTTCAGGTGAACTCACTGAAGAGGACCACGGTTTATTCAGGTTTGTACCCCTGCTTAATGATAAGACGATGGAAGCCTAAGGTGAGGCTTTTTTTCTTAGGCAAACACTATTATTTTTTTTTCTTCGTTTGTTTGCCAATTCTTTTTGGACTATTTCTAAATTATTAAAATATTTATACTTTTGCACCTCATTAAAGCACGATTGAAATATTAATTAAATTTGAAAATAACATGAAAAAACTAAGCTATTTATTGGGATTATTGGTAGTGGCCGGTATGATTTTTACCTCTTGTAGTAAGGATGATGAAGAACCAGATCCACCTACGATCACCTTTTTAGGAGGCATTGAGCCCACAACCGGTTGGGAACGTGTTGACGGTGATGTCAACCTGAATGTTGGCGAGCCTTTTGTATTTGGCTTCACCGCATCCAGTAATTCGGACAAAAACCTCTCCTCTATTAAAGTAACCCGAGATTATGAAAATGTATTCCTCAATACATTGGTTGATTCAGCCGTTAGTGTAAAAACTTTTACCATTGACATTCAAACGGTAGCCTACCCCAACACCCCGGGAACCGAAGTTTTTGAAGTCACCGTTTCCGATAAAAACGGGAAAACTTCCAGCATCAACTTTACAGTAACTACGTCACAAGCCGATCCCGGCATCAGTGTATTTACAGATGTAGAATTGGGTTCCTATACCAGTACAACCAACAGTTCTTTTGCATCCATTACAGGTGAAACATTCAGTTTAGCTGAAGCCAATTCGGACCCTGCAGTGCAAGCCAAGATCGACTGGATGTATTTCCATGGAGCAACCAGGGGCCATACGCTCATGGCACCCAATAATGATGTTACCATAGATATATTCCCAGCTGTTGAGAACTGGACCAACCGTAACACCACCTTCTTTGCTAAAACAACCCTGGGTGCAGGTGATTACAGTGCAGTGGAAAATAAAAATCAGTTGGTTTTAACCATCACCAATCAGCAACTTGATTTCGGTGATGATTTTTATAGTGAATTGGTTTCCAATCCTGGTGGTTTTGCTGTTGGAGATATCATTGCATTTGAAACCCTGAGCGGGAACTACGGTCTTATCAAAATTACCGAAGTGAATCCCGGAGCAAACAATGGATTAAGCACCATCAAATATGATGTTAAAGTAGAAAAATAAGATTATTTTAAAATAATAATTATTGGAGGGACTTATTATTTAAGTCCCTCTTTTTATTGTTTCTGAATGAATAATAAGGTAATACCAAACCACCCGTAGAATTTGAGATCAGTAATATCCTGGCTTTTGAAACTGCAGGCGGAAACTACGGCATAATCCGGATCACAGATATATTAGAAAATTTGAACGTAGGTGAATGTCTCATTCAATTTGACCTCAAAGTAGAGAAATAGGAAGCACTGGATCTTAAAACAAAAACCCCGGCCTGGCTGGCCGGGGTTTTTTATCTCTGTTTGTTAAATTACAAATTGATAATTACACCAAAGTTGACATTTCTTGGAATACCAAGGTACACTTCAGCAGTCCAGGGCTCGTGTGAATATTCATCATTTTCACCATAATAACCGTTATAAGGACTGTTATCAACTGCATCCTGGATGAAAATCTCATCAAAGAGATTAAATACGTGAACAAATACCTGAACACCAACTTCATCAGTCCGCAATGGAAGATCGTAGGAAGCATGCAGATCAAAAACAGTGTATGCCGGTGTTTTCCAAACCTGCTCCTTGTCTGTTTCATCGGTGCGGGTAAAAGGATCCCAGAATGCATAATGATCAGCATAATGTTTTCCAAGCAGTTGGGCACGCAGGCCTTTCATAGGATATACTGTAACACCAAGGATAAACTGTGTTTGAGGTGCATCACCCACCCTCAGATCCTTTACGTAATAGTTATAGGTCTCTTCCGAATCAGGATTGGCATAATCCTTATATGTACCGGTTACATCCTCTGTATAGGTCCATTTGTTAAGTGAGCCGGCAAAATTAAAGCCCAGGACATCAAAGGGTTTGTATTCACCTTCGAGTTCCAGACCATAGTGCTGCTGAGCCATCCCAGTTAGGAATACAAAGCCTTCGGAACCATCTTCCAGTTGAACACCGATGCTATTGGTACGATCGGTCCAGGTTGTATAATAACCATTTAATGTAACAATAAACTGGTTGTTCAATGATTTGTGTGTACCACCCAATTCAAAAGAAGTGAATTTTTCATTCTCAGGATCTGTAGCAACGGTTCCATCACGGTCGTTGATAACGGCATCAAAAATAGGCACTTTGGAAACATAACCGGCATTGGCAAAAGCACTTAAGGTTTCAGTGAAACGATAACTAAATCCACCTTTGGCCTGATAGCCTCCGATCCAGTCGGTTTCTGCGGTCAATTCATCATTAGAACCTTCAGCTTTCCGGAAATGATTGGTATAAGTATATTTGATCATGGAGTAACCAGCCATGCCATAGAAAGTAACATTGCCATAGTTGTATTCAGCCTGTCCATAACCGCCGATCCAGTTAACGGTATTGGTAAAGTCATAGTCGATCCTATCGCCCAACATTTTATTATATTGACTGGGTGAATCAAATTCATTGCCATCAAATACCAAAAATTTACCACCCAGCATATCACGAATTTCACGGAAGTGAGCAATTTCAGCAGTTCTGCCGTCAATTCCAAAGGAGGCCTTCACTTTTTCACTGATGTTCCAACGAAGTTTAGAAATCAAGCCTAAAGTCCATTGATTATTTGTACTATTCCGGAGTACACCAAAAGCGGTGTCGCTTTGAGTATTATTTTCAATGGTAGCATCCCAATCAACCATACGTGAAGGACCGCTATAATCCCATTTCATTGAACCATAAGTTCCTGACCCACCACCTTTACCACCAGAATAGTAAGCGGTGGTAAACAATGATAATTTTTCATTAAACTGTGAGAACCAGTTCAGGTTAACCAGTGGTTTGTGATAATAGTTTTCCCGTTCATTAATGTAGTGAGGATTGTAACGATCACGTTCTTTATCATTCCAATACTGTTTGCCAGTGTACTTATGACTTACCTCACCCCAGTTTTCATTATATAAACGGCCAGATATTGACTCTGGGAATTTTTCCAATGCACCTTGTGGCCAACCATCAAATTCCTTGGCATATTCATGGCTGTATGCCGCAATGTTTTGTTTGTAAAGATTTTGTCCATGCTTTTGTGGCGCACCCATCGCATAAAGCTCCAGCCTGTTTTTGGAATTGATGTTATAACTGGCTCCAAAATAATAAGCCCAGGCATCGGTCCAGGTTTTATCAATGATGCCCTGACCGGTTTTACGAACACCACCTGCACTCATTGCCCATTTTCCATTCATCAATCCTGTATGTCCCATGACGGTGGATTTTGCAAAACTACCACTTCCGAATTCCTGTTTGTACATCAAACCGGCTTTTTGCTCAGCAGGATTGGTTATCACGTTCATGGTACCTCCCACAGAAGGAGTCGCTAGGTTGACAGCACTTAATCCGCGCTGCATCTGGATGGATGATGTGGCATCACCCACACCGTCCCAATTCGACCAGTAAACCCAACCGTTTTCCATATCATTCACCGGAACACCGTTGAGCATGATGGCGACATTACTCTGATCAAAACCCCGAACATTAATACGGGCATCACCAGCTCCACCACCCTGCATGGTTGAATACACATTTGGCGTTGTATTCATCACAAGCGGGATATCCTGATTTCCTAACTGCTGTTGGATTTCTTGCCTATTCAAATTCGAAAATGCTACCGGCGTTTCGCGTTCCCGTGCACGGTCGGCAACAATGGCGACACCGGCCAAACCAATGGCACTGGCTTCAAGCTCAATGGTTCCCATATCCGTATATTGACCACTGGATACTGTAACTTGCTTAACCATTGGATCATACCCCGTATAGGTAATGTTAATGGTATAATCCCCGGGAGCCTTATCCAACTTGAATCGACCGTTCAGGTCCGTTGAGGTACCTTCGGTGGTTCCATCAATGACCACGTTTGCACCAATTAGCGTTTCACGGGTTTGAGAATCTTTGATAACACCCTTGATCCCACTTTGTGCCATGGTCATCTGTCCAAGCAGAATCAGCATGGCTAGGATTGAAAAATTGCGTAAAATCTTTTTCATAGACATAAAAATTTAGATGATTAATTTGCAAAATTCATTTTAATGACAATTTTAAAAAAATATTGAATCTGGTAAGGATAAAAGTTTTAAACATTTGCTGTTTCTTAATAACAGGTTGAAACGATGATACCTTCTGTATTTCTTTGTGATCAACTTAAAATTTTCACTAATTTCTGTTTATATAAACTCATTGGCCTTACAAAACTAAGCACAAAAAAAAAGCTAAGCTTAATTTTCCTTTAAATATAGCTTAACTTTATAACCATTCTAAATTCGGAGATTTTATTTTCCGTTCAATTTTGCATCAAGAATTTCGCGTATTTGGTCTTTCGACTGAATGCTACTGGTCGCTTTGACTACTTTCCCGTCCCTGTAGTAAACCGTAAATGGAAGTCCCATAAAGCCTCTGCACTCCGGAAGGTTGCGAATCAGGGATGCATCGGGCAGATCAAATTCCATATCATAAAACTTGATGTTTTGATATTCCCCTTCAAGATCCTTCATGGCAGCATAAACAGGAACACACATGGGTCCCATTCGGCCACAACATACCATTACATTTTCGTTTTCCTGCAAGATGGTTTCCAACTGCGAACCTGATTCTATGTGTTGTAAATTTGTTTGAAGCATATCGATTATATTTTAAAATTTTTATTCCCACGGCAAAACAGAAATTATGCCAACTGGTGATACTTATGCGATAAGAGCGTGCTATATTTTTATAAAATACTGAATGTAAAAGCAATGTCATTAAAATTTGGAAAACATTCTAAATAGACAGTTAGGCAATTGTGACAGGTGGTGGCAGATTAGAGTATGCGTTTAATCAATCGAAGTTGGTGGGTATATTTTTTATATTCGTGATTGTAAATTCCCTGGTGATCGACCTGATCAATACGAACCCTGCCAGATGCATGGATAATTTGATGATTGGCCATCAATATTCCGACATGAACGATTTGTCCATCCTCATTGTCAAAAAACATCATATCTCCTGGCTTAGCTTCTGCCATCAGGCTTACCGACTCACCCATGGTGGCTTGCTGAGAGGCATCTCTTAGCAATTCAGCTCCAGCCAAACGAAACAGCAATTGGGTGAATCCTGAGCAATCCATCCCGAATACCGATTTCCCTCCCCATAAATACGGGGCATTTATAAACATCAAGGCATTTTCAAGTATTGAATCGGGGAATCCAACTGATGAAGGGGATAATAATTCTCCTGTGAACTGGTAGGATTGGCCACCCATTTGAAATTCATCTCCTTTTAACCCCCTGATCGAACTTCCGAAAAGCACTGGAAAAGGTCTTTTCAAATTTTTCGAAGTAACAATTTCAATCAATTCATGAACATAATGAACCGGCAATTTATCCAATCTGTTAAATTCTGCATCATCAATCACATGAACCTGTTTTTGATCAACCCACCCTTCATAATTATCCGAAAGGGAACGGATGTGCAACCAATTGTCTTTAGCCGAATCGATGGCAACTAAATCGCCAAACAAAAGCTGGTTTATCATTTCAGACTGATCGGCAGGCTCTTTCCTGACCGGGATCAAACTTAATTCAATTACTCCGAATCGCATAGTTAGTATTTAAGTATCAAAAGTAGAAAAAAAATAATGAGCTTTATTTCGGCATTTCCCTGTCAATAGTTGCTGACAATAAAACACCTGTTTCAACGTATTAAATGGCATGTTTATTTATCTTTGCCGAAATTTTCAAAACGCTATGTCATCCCGGATATTTCAATTTATCATCCTTTTCACCACAATTTATCTCCTCTTCACGTCATGTCGCAAGGAGGAAACAATCGGGACATCACCTGACTACACCCTTGAATTTTCGACCGACACACTGATCTTCGATACGGTTTTTACCACCGTCGGATCAACCATGCGAACCCTGAAGGTTTACAACCGAAACGATAAAAAGGTCAATATAAGCCGCATCCGGTTAGCAGAAGGAAGCCAGTCAAATTATGAAATGAATGTGAATGGGACCGCCGCGACTTCCATCCAAAACATTGAACTGGAAAGCAATGATAGCCTGTTTATTTTTGTCCGTGTTACGGTGGATCCCACCCAAAACAATGCACCCCTGATCATTTCAGATTCTATTTTGTTTGAAACGAACGGAAACCTGCAGGACATTGATTTGGTTGCCTGGGGACAGGATGCCCATTTTTTTGTGGGCACCGATAAACTCCCGGGTTTAAGTTATCCATATACGATTGTGGCCGGAGAAAATGAAAACATTACCTGGGAAGACGACAAACCCTATGTGATTTATGGATGGGCCGTTGTTGACAGCACCGGCATACTGAACATCGGACCGGGTTGTAATATCCATTTTCATCAGAATTCAGGTTTGTGGATTTACCGTGGGGGAAGCATACAGGTCAACGGACTCAAAGACAGTGTGGTAACATTCCAGGGCGACCGGTTGGAATATGAATACCGTGATCTTCCGGGCCAGTGGGATCGCATCTGGATCAATGAAGGCAGTATCAACAACTCATTTAATTATGCGGTCATCAAAAATGGATTTATTGGCCTACAGGCGGAGATCACCCGAGAAGACATGGGAAATACCCTTATTCTGCAGAACACGACCATCCAAAATATGAGTCGCTGGGGATTATTTACAATTTCATACCGCATTGTAGCCGTTAATTCCGTTTTTGCCAATTGTGCAGAAAATACAGCCTTTATTACCGTAGGTGGTAGTTATGATTTCAGGCACTGCACGTTTGCTAACTACTGGAACCAGTCCGTCAGGCTGGATCCATCCTTTGCCCTGAGCAATAACCTAACGGTATTTGATGCCGATGGAAATCCCATTACCTACCTTGGAGACTTAAATGCATATTTTGGCAATTGCATTATATATGGCAACCTGGATGAAGAACTTTTGTTCTCTGAAGAATCGGCTGCGGATTTTGAGGTGACTTTTGAAAGCTGCGATTTCCGGACAGAAGAATCATTGGACAATGAAAGGTATATTGATTGCTACAAAAATCTGGGACCCAAATTCATTGATGTTGCGATTAATAATTACAGGCTGGACACCCTATCTCCGGTTTCGGATAAAGGAAAGATGGAAGTAATCAATGCTTCATTGATCGATATAACAACAGATTTTGACGGCAACAGTAGAATGGCCGATGAGGCTCCGGACCTCGGAGCCTTTGAATTTGTGCCCGTTACCAAGCGAAGGTAAGCTTTCCTTGATTAATTCAGGATTTTCTCTCTGTTATCACTTCTGAGGGAATAGATCTTTTTCATGGCATAACCCATACCCAGAGAAATCAGGATGATCAATCCTCCTCCGATGGAAGCGCCTCCTCCTACCGGCGTATTACCAGCAGTGGGGCTTACACCCCCATTGGGATGGGGAGGCAATTGTGCAGAAACGGTGGTGATGGTTATAACAAAAAGGATAGCCAGGTTGATAATAACTTTTTTCATGTGTTAATTCTATATGCGTTAAAATTTGGATACGAACACCATAATACCCTACATTTTCGTGCCAATTATTCTCATATTAAGAATAACCTGAAATAGAATTATTTACAATAAAAAGACTGGAAAAGTTAGCCCTCCGAAACCGGAGAAATTTACAAGATCGGAGAAACTGAAAAAATTTACTGATTACCAAAACATAGCGTACAATACGACCAGTAGGATCATAATGACATAGGAAGCAATATTGAAGTTTTTCCCGGTGATAAACATTTTATTGGTTAGCACGATCCCTTTGGGATCATCATCGAATTTATTGGTCGATAAGCTAACCATAGCAATGACCACCATGGTGATGAGAAAGGTATAGAACATCTGATCCATCCAGGGCAATCCCAAAGCAGGAATTTTTAATAAAAGGGCAACCGGAATGGAAGCCAGAATGCCAGCAATAGCGCCCTTATTGGTCGCCTTCTTATAGAACAATCCCAGCATGAATACGGCCAGAATGCCGGGACTTACAAGTCCGGTATACTCTTGAATGTACTGGAATGCTTGCTCTAAATTCCCCAGCATCGGGGCCATAAAAATGGCAATTGCCAGAGCAATACCTCCTGTTATACGCCCAATGGCAACATCTCTGTTTTTTTTCGCCTTGTTTTCGAAATAGGGTTTATATATATCCATGGTAAAAATAGTAGCTGTAGAGTTGACCATAGAAGCAAGAGAAGAAACAATGGCTGCTGCTAAAGCTGCAACCACCAGGCCTTTTAGTCCGGATGGAATGAAGGTACTGATCAGCCATGGATATGCCTTATCGTAATTCATACTGCCATCGGCTTTAACAAAGGCCTCCTGTACACCATCGATCACAGAAGTACCTTCTGGTTGTGAGAACATGACCCACACGGCAATTCCGGGAATGACGACAAACAGCGGAACGATCAATTTTAGAAATCCGGCGAAAACGATGCCCCTTTGTGATTCACGGAGGCTTTTAGCAGCCAGTGTTCGTTGAATGATGTATTGATTGAATCCCCAATAATATAAATTGGCAACCCACATCCCCCCTATCAGGACGGCAATACCTGGCAGATTTGAGAACTCCGGATTATCCTTTTTCAGGATCATGTGAAATTTATCCCCTGCTGTTTCATAAATGTGGGCGAACCCGGCAATGATTCCTCCATCAGGCGTAACATGATGAAGGGCGATCAGGGTTGTAATAAAACCACCCAGTACAAGCAAGACAACCTGTATCACATCGGTCCAGGCAACCGCCGCAAGGCCCCCATATATCGAATAGGCGGCAGCAAAACATGCCAGTGCCAGAATAGCCGGAAAGATCAGACTTCCGTCACCAATACCCAGTATGGTATCAAGGGCTTTCCCTCCCAGAAAAAGTACAGAGGTAAGGTTGACAAAAATGAATAGCCCGATCCAGAATACAGCCAGAATGGTTTTCAAGTTCGTGCTGTATCGCTTTTCAATGAATTCAGGAATGGTATACAATCCTTTTTCAATAAAAACCGGGAGAAAATATTTACCAACGATGATCAGCGTAAGAGCGGCCATCCACTCATAGGAAGCAATGGCAAGGCCCAGTGCCATGCCCGATCCGGACATACCGATCATTTGTTCAGCTGATATATTGGCGGCAATCAGTGAGGCGCCTATGGCCCACCACGGAAGCGATTTCCCGGCAAGAAAATAGTCTTCTGCATTGCGTTCATGCCCCTTCTTATTTCGGGAAACCCATAAACCAATACCCAGAATAACGATAGCGTAGACAATAAAAATCAGGTAATCAAGCAAGGAAAAATTGGTTGCATTCATATGTCGAGCCTATAAGTGATTCAATAATAGCCAGCGTCAAATATACAAAAGGAAGCTTAATGCTTATCCTACAATTTTCAATTTAGCATATTTTAAAAGCAATTGCTTTTGACCCACATTTTTAAAAAACACAGCCGCCTTTCTGCTGGCACCTGCACCTTCCACACTGATCACCTTGCCTTTGCCAAAACGACTGTGTTCCACTTCGATGCCAGGTTGTATTTTTTGGATCAGATCCGGATCAACGCCAACAGCCGATCCGGAATCGAATGCATTTACTTTTTTCAGGTTCTTTCGCTGAAACGCAGGTGGATTATTGAGTGTTTTCGATGGTTTTGTTGAAGGAACAGATCTGGTTCGCTGAGGAAATTCAAGAAATTGCTCGTTGATCTCTTCAATAAAACGACTGGCTTCGCAAATGGTCAGGTTCCCCCACCGATAGCGCGTTTCGGCATAAGATAGATAAAGTCTTTTTTCCGCCCTTGTCAGTGCAACATAAAATAGCCGGCGTTCTTCCTCCAGATCAGGGCGGGAACCCAATGACTGGATTGATGGAAAAAGATTCTCTTCCATCCCTACCACATAAACATATGGAAATTCAAGACCTTTAGCAGCATGTATGGTCATCAGTGAAACTTTATCACGATCATCGTCATCATTGGTATCAGCATCCGTAATGAGGGCAACTTCCTGGAGGAACATGTCCAGTGTCCGTATGGATTGATCTTCAGCATTGAGCTCCTGCCCGGGTATCAGTGGTGAATCTTTATCCGAATATTCCTTGATCGCATTGAGCAACTCCTCAATGTTCTCATATCGACTGATCCCTTCTGGAGTTTTATCTTCATACAACTCTTTCAACATCCCTGAAGAACCGGCAATCAGTTTAGCCAGGTCATAGGCATTTTTCTTCTTTACCTGGGCTGTAAAACTGCGGATCATGGTAACAAAGGCATCCATACGGTTGAGCACACCGCTATTGAGGCCCAGTTGATATTTCCCCGGATGCGCATAGACATCCCACTGGGTTGTATTATGCGCTTCGGCAGCTATGATGATCTTTTCCTGTGTGGTTTTACCAATTCCTCGTGCGGGGTAGTTGATGATCCTTCGCAATGCTTCCTCATCATTGTTATTGACGCAAAGCCTCATATAAGCCAGCAGGTCTTTGATCTCTTTCCGGTTATAAAATGACAATCCTCCGTAAATCCGGTAGGGTATATTGAGTTTGCGCAATGCTTCTTCAATAGACCTGGATTGTGCATTGGTCCGGTACAGGATGGCAAAGGCATCATTCCTGACCTGCTGATTCATTTTATTTTCAAAAATGCTGTTGGCCACCAGGGCACCTTCTTCACTGTCGGAATTGGCCTTGATTAACTGGATCCTTTCCCCCTCATCATTTTCGGTCCAGATCTCTTTAAATATCTGATCTTTATTATTTACAATCACCGAATTGGCAGCCTTCACGATCATCCTGGTCGACCGATAATTTTGTTCAAGTTTAAATTCCAGGGCATCGGGATAATCGCGTTTAAAATTGAGGATATTCTGGATATTGGCACCCCGAAAGGCATAAATACTTTGGGCATCATCCCCAACAACGCAAATATTTTCATTATTGGCTGCCAATTGTTTGATGATCATATATTGCACCCGGTTTGTATCCTGGTACTCATCCACCAGAATAAACTGAAACTTGCGCTGGTATTTGAGCAATACTTCCGGGAAGTCGCGCAACAGCATGTAAGTATTCAGTAATAGATCATCAAAGTCCATGGCAGAAGCTTTGAAACAACGTTGCTTATAAACCTTGTACATTTGACCGATGTGAGGTTTACCGGCCATTTTATCCTGGAGTAATAACTCTTCACTGGCATTATAGGCTTCTGCGGTGATCAGATTGGTTTTGGCAGCAGAAATCCGATGAAGGACATAATTGGGTGTATACACCTTATCATCAGCATTCATCTCTTTGATAATGGCCTTGATGAGCCTTTTTGAATCGTCGGTATCGTAAATGGAAAAATTGGAGGGAAATCCGATACGTTGAGCTTCCGTGCGGAGCACCCTTGCAAAAATGGAGTGAAAAGTGCCCATCCACACATTTTTAGCATCGGCACTTCCCACAAGACGTATGATCCGTTCTTTCATTTCGCGGGCTGCCTTATTGGTAAAAGTCAGGGCGAGAATATTGAAGGGGTCAATTCCCATATTCAAAAGGTGTGCAACCCGATAGGTCAATACCCGGGTCTTTCCTGAGCCTGCGCCAGCAATAACCATCACAGGCCCCTCAACCGCTTCAACAGCTGCTTTTTGTTCCTTGTTCAGATCTGCTAAAATATCTGCCACACCATTTTTTTAAGGGGCAAAATTAAGGATAATTGGGGCTTGAGTTATGATAATGGAGCCCCCGTTAGGAAAAGTTATTCACAGGTACTTGAACGGATGATGACTGTTATGGAGGACTAAACCCTATAATCCAGTGAATTTGAATTAAATTTCATCCCCATTGTATCCTTCACATAAATTTTTACTTTATGAGGATGAAATTCCCTTTTTTCGAGTGTTTCTTTATAATGACCGATCTCAGCCTCGCAGCTCACTTCATCACCCACTTTTAAAATCCGCGGAAACTTACAATGTACTTTTTTCGGGTCAAGCTGAAAAATCTGGGAGGACTGTATATTATAGAAACTGATAAAAGGCGCCATCATTTTGACTTGCTTTTTACCTGTATTCTTAACATGTATCTCCAGGTATTTTTGATCACCGGGGGTATTATGTGGTTTATAATCACAATGGACCGCCAATTTTTTTCCGGGTTTATAAAGAATGGCCAGCAATACGGTGATAAGAAGGATCAGGACAACGGCCGACCCAACGATAAAGAAGGCAGAAGTAACTTCCATGGTGGTTAACTTTTAGGTGGCCAATATAAGCAAAAATTAGAAAGCTTTCAAATAAATTTTACCAACACCCTTTTCGCGAACGCGTCCAATAACTGCAACTTCATTTAATCCATTTCCCTTCAATTCTGCTAATAAAGATTGTGCTTTCGATGATGGAATACTGATCAATAAACCACCGGATGTCTGGGCATCACACAATAAAAGCTGTTGATGCACTGCGGTAAACTTACCCCAATCAACTGCTTCATCCACATATTCCTTGTTATTGACGGTACCACCGGGGATGATGCCATTGATGGCCAGTTGCTCAACACCTGCTATCAATGGGACACGTTCAGGATCAATTTCAACATCCATACCGCTCCCTTTGGACATCTCCCAAAGATGTCCCAGCAATCCAAACCCGGTGACATCGGTACAGGCATTTACCGGGAAATGGGTCATGACTTCTGCTGCTGTTTTATTCAATGATCTCATAATGGCTTTTGCTTTATTGGCCACAGATATATCTGTTAATCCCCGCTTCAAGGCCGTTGCTATGATTCCGGTACCAATGGGTTTGGTCAGAACCAGTGCATCTCCCGCTTTCAGATTATTATTGGCCAGAATCTTGTCAGGATGAATGATCCCGGTTACCGTCATCCCGAATTTGGGTTCTGTATCTTCCACCGTATGGCCTCCAAGGATATGCATTCCGGCTTCTTCAGCTACATCCTGCGCGCCTTTTAAAATTTGTTTGAGCACTTCCTCCGGTAACCGGTTATCAGGAAACCCGACGATATTAAGGGCGAACAATGGTTTTCCGCCCATGGCATAAATATCACTCAGGGCATTGGCAGCAGCAATGGCTCCAAAATCATAGGGATCATCTACGATCGGTGTAAAGAAATCAACCGTTTGGATAATGGCCTGTTCTTCGTTGATTTTGTAAACTGCAGCATCATCGGCCGAACTCAATGAAATGAGGACATTGGGATCGACCGGTAAAGGGAAGTCCTTCAATACCCGCTCCAAATATTGCGGCCGGATTTTACATGCACATCCCAATCCATGGGTATATTGGGTGAGCTTTACATCGCTTAAATCAACCACTGTAACAGGCTTTAAATCGGCTGGTGACTTCAGATTATGCACCACCTTTACAATGCTGTTCACAGCCTTTTCAATCTCTTCTGAAGTTGTATGTCTTCCTGTTGAAAAGCGGATGGTCCCCATGGCATATTGGACCGGCAACTTCATAGCCTCAAGCACGGGTGATACATCTACCGAGTCGGTATGGCAGGCAGCACCAGCAGATGCGGCCACATCTTTCAATCCGGCCAGTAAGGTATTGGCTTCTACACCGGGAAATGAGATGCTCAGTGTGTTGGGTAATCGTTTTTCAGGATGGCCGTTTAACTTAATATCGGGGAGTTTTTCAAACAATCCGTCATTCAATGCATCCCGCATCTTCTTCAAATGCTGCATGGTCTTTTGCAGATCGCGCTGTGCCAGTTCAGCAGCTTTTCCCAGACCTACAATTTCCAACACATTTTCGGTGCCCGCCCGAAGGTTCATTTCATGATCAGCTCCATGGATCAGTTTTTGCAACTTTATACCTCTTCTGATATACAATGCTCCGATACCTTTGGGCGCATAGAGTTTATGACCTGCTATGGAGAGCAAGTCTACACCCATCTTTTCAACATTCACTTCAATTTTTCCCAGCGATTGGGCCGCATCCGAATGAAACAGAATTTGGTATTTTTTAGCAACTTTACCAATCTCTTCGATGGGTTGAATGGTTCCCACTTCGTTATTGGCATGCATCACCGAGATCAGGATCGTTTGCGGGGTGATGGCTTTTTCAACATCTTCAACTGCAACCAATCCAAATTCATCCACCGGGATATACGTAATGTTAAATCCTTCCTGCTCCAGGTAGCGGCATACCTCCGTCACTGCAGGGTGCTCTACCGAGGAGGTGATGATATGATTTCCCTTTCCCCTGTTGGCAAAAGCCGCCCCTTTAATGGCGTAATTATTCGACTCGGTACCACCACTGGTAAAAATGATCTCATCGGGGTTGGCACCAATCAGTGAAGCAATTTGCTCCCGGGCCCGAATCACCGCTTTTTTAGTTGTTTCACCATAGCTGTGCACACTGGATGGATTTCCAAAATACTCATCCAGGAATGGCTTCATTGCACTGGCAACTTCTTTGTCAATGGGCGTCGTGGCATTATAATCGAGATAAATGGGTATCATTCCGGATCCTTTTAATTTGATTCAAAATTGTATATCGACAACAGATTGTTTTAAATATTCAACAATGTTTTGATCACTGGCTGGTGAACAGGGTAAATGATGCACCTTTTTCTGATCGCGCATTCCAAGTCCTTTCAGGTATGCCTTATCATAATAAGTGAGAAGCAAATCGGCAACGGTTTCAAAATCCTTATCATAAAGGGCCTTCACAGCATTCTTTTCATTTAATCCACCCAGGCGTTTGGCAATACGGTGAATGGCTGCCTCCAGTTTTTCAGTGTCAAAGGTGGCGTAGTCCTTCACAAGCCTATTGATACGCTCAGCTTTATCTACATCCATGAAAAGCACATTGGTGGCTCTGATTCTGAAAAAAAGCGGATCAGGGAGTGACACTCTGCCAATGGACTTACTTTCATCTTCAAGCCAGATGGGTTTATTGAAATCGAACAACTGCCATTGCTCGTATAGGTCGTTCTCAAATTGCTCTGTTGTAGGCTGTGTCGGCTGGCCCAAATCTCCAAATGCTGATCCCCGGTGATGGGCCATCTCCTCCAGTTCCAACACCTGCTCCCCTGCCCTTTTCAGTTTCTGCAAAACTTCTGATTTCCCGCTTCCCGTTTTACCACCTAAAACAATCAATTTCGATTTTATCTCCCAGGATTTACGGATGAAATGTCGGTAAGCTTTGTATCCACCTTCCAGGACTTTTACCTGATAACCAGCAGTTTCAAAAAGAAATCCCATGTTTTTACTTCGCAATCCACCCCGCCAACAGTAAACCAAAACAGTATGATCTTTAATCTTTGCCCGGGCATCCAAAATAATTTGCTTCATTTTTGGTCCTACCAATTCCAACCCCTTGAGAATTGCAGCATTTCTACCCGTTTGCTTATAAAGTGTGCCAACGATCTTTCGCTCCTCATCATCAAACAGCGGGATGTTTTCAGCTCCGGGCATATGTCCCTGCCTGAACTCTGATGGTGAACGAACATCAATCACCGTCGTGTTTTTTTTGCTGCTCAGAAATTCTGCTGTTTCAATATATTCCATATTCCATCCACTGAGACGTCAAAATTACATTAATTCATTGTGAAATGATATGATAATGCCAATGGATAATTGAACATTCCTTCCATCAATCGCTTATATTTGTGCGTTGTTTTTATCCAATTCATTCAAATAAAAAAACATGTTTCGAATACTATCCGTATTAAGCTTCATCATACTATTTACCCTTCCTGCTGTTAGTCAAATGCCTGACAACATTGAATTGCCCGACACTTTTGCATTTGTTTGCGGCAAACATCACCATGGTAACATAACGCCCACCAAAACGGTAATCAATCCCAATCCTTATGTAAATGATTACGATGTAAAGTTCATCAAACTCAACCTGGAGGCTTACGACACGACCGATCAGTTTTCAGGATATGCAGAAATTATGGTGCAGGTGGTTGTTTCGGAGATGGATACGTTTTCGTTGGAACTGCATAACAAGCTGACTGCTGATTCGGTGATCATCAATGGAACAAACACGCCGTTTACCCATACCAATAACAACCTCTATGTTCCGCTTTCACCGGTGTTTTCAGTGGGCGAAATGATCACTTTCAGGCTCTATTATCATACACCGGAGGGTTATAGCTCCACCTACTATACCGTAAGTGAATCACCGATTTATGGAAATTTTAAATCGGCCCATTCGTTTTCGGAACCTTATTTTGCTCATGAATGGATGCCCTGCAAACAAGAGCTCACCGATAAAGCCGATTCTGTGCATATCTTCATTACCACCGATACCAATCTTCGGGTAGCTGGTCCGGGTTTACTCACAGAAGTTCCACTTCCCAACGGAAAAATCCGTTATGAATGGCGCACCAAAGAAAAAACCGCCTTCTACCTGATCGCCTTTGCTGTTTCGGATTACCAGGAATACAGCATTTACGCCAAACCCGACAGCCTGCCCGGCGATTCCATCCACATTTTGAACTATGTATTTGATTACCCGAGCTGCCTTGAATCCAATATCACTAACATCAACAATACAAAGAATTTCATCGAATTGCTGTCGGATCTGTATGGATTGTATCCTTATTTTAAAGAAAAGTACGGCCATTACATGTGGTATCCCACCAGCTTCTCGGGCATGGAACACATTACCATGAGTGGCGTCCGGTCATATAGTTACGATCTGGTTTCACATGAGCTGGCTCATATGTGGTTCGGTGATGAGATCACCTGCGCCACCTGGCAGGACATCTGGATCAATGAGGGTTTCGCCACTTACACCCAATATATCGTCCGGGAAAATTTGATCTCTAAAGCCAGCGCCGATGCGCAGATGCTTGCTTACCATAATTATGTGATGCAAAGTCCGACCGGTTCCGTATACGTCCCGGAATCCTCGCTGACAAGCTGGGGCCGGATATTCAGCACGCGGTATACCTATCGGAAGGGTGGCGCTCTGCTACACATGATCCGTTTTGAGATGCAGGAGGATTCATTGTTTTATAAAACACTCTGGGAATACCGGCAACAGTTCAAAGATTCGGTGGCGACAGGCCTCGACTTTAAAAATGTATGTGAGCAGGTGAGTGGAATTGATTTCGATGATTTTTTCAATCAATGGTATTTCGGGGAAGGGTATCCCATCTTTGATCTCGATTGGTGGCAGGATGAGGATACCCTGTTTTTGAAAGTACATCAGGGCTCTTCGACACCCATTACCCCACTTTATAAATTGCACATGGAATATGGTGTTCAAATGGGAATTGATGATACGACACTATTGGTTTACCAGGAAACCAATGATACCCTTTATAAATTTATATTAACAGATGAAGTGACCGATGTGGTGATCGATCCCAATAATTGGGTACTCAACCAAACCGGGACTATTCGTCATTTGAAATCATTGAGATTGAATGCAATGATGGAAGGCCCCTATAATGAAGTTTCAGGAGATATGAATACCAATTTGAATCCTGACCTGTTACCATTGCAACAACCCTACAATCAGGCCCCATGGAATTATGCCGGAATGGAACAGGTTCAATCAATACCAGCTAATGTGGTCGATTGGGTTTTGATCCGGTTGTACGATACCACCCAGGTTTCACTGGCAATTCCTGTAAGCATCATCTCTGAGCAAGCAGGCTTTATAATAAGCGATGGCTCCATTACCGACCTGGATGGATTTACACCCATCCGCTTCGAAGAAACGGTTGTTCATGATTTATTTGTCAGTATTGAGCAACGCAATCATCTGCCGGTTTTAAACGCTACAGCCCCGATTTATGATAAAGGAAACTTCGTTATTGATTTTAGCCAGGCAGGGTCAAGTTTTACAAATACCCCTCAAAAAGAACTTCAAGCCGGTGTCTGGGGAATAATTGCCGGCGATGCCAATGCAGATGGAATAGTAGATGAATTGGATAAGACCGGCTTATGGGAAAACAATTCAGGTAAAAATGCCTATGCTCCTGCTGATCTAAACCTGGATGGGCAAATTGATAATCAGGATAAGGATGATATTTGGTATCCCAATGTGGGATTGGGAGGACAGCTGCCTGACTAATTATTTAATAAAGTATTTTAAAATGGATAAAAATTGGCTTTTATATTTCAAAGGTTTAACTTTATCAGATTAATATACCAGAATTTTAAATAATGAATTTTACTGCAATTGATTTTGAAACTGCAAATGAAAAACGTTGGAGTATTTGTCAGGTTGGTATTGTGAGAGTAGAACAAGGTAGAGTAATTAAACAATATGAACAGCTTATTAAGCCACCTGAGAATTTCTATGCAAGCATTAATACTCAAATTCATGGAATCTCATCTGAGGACACAATAAATGCTCCCAATTTTGCAGAAATATGGGATGATATTAAACCATTTATTGAGAATAATTTAGTAATAGCACATAATAGTAGTTTTGATGTTGATTGTCTTAATAAAACCCTGGATTTTTATAAAATACCAATTCCACATTTCAAAATAGAATGCACATATAAAAAAACTGGTTATCGACTTGATGATCTTTGCGAAGCTTATTCAATAGAATTTCAAAACCATCATAATGCATTGGCTGATGCAATTGCTTGTGCCAAAATATATTTAAATATTTTATACCAGATTGAACCCGACTATTCACTTGTTACCAAAAAGGAACCTAAAAATTATTTCATATTTAAGGGACATGAAAGGATTAAAGGAGACTTATTAAAACCAGATTTAGAACACGCTGATAAATCAAACCCCTTTTATGGAAAAAAAGTCGTTTTCACTGGTGCATTATCAAATATAAAGAGAAACCTAGCTGCCCAAATATTGAAAGATAAGGGTGCCGACATTGATACGTCAGTCACTAAGCGAACGAATATTGTTGTATTAGGAAAAGATCCTGGCCCTTCCAAAGTAAAAAAAATTGAAAACTTCAATAAAGCTGGTTATCAAATAAGGGTCCTAAAGGAAAGTGAATTTTTGTCAATGATTAAATAGGATTAAAGTAATTCATTCTCTAATCATATCTAAAAAAGTATTTTCATCAATAATTTCTATTCCTAATTCTTTTGCTTTATTGAGTTTATTAGGACCAACATTTTCTCCAGCAAGGAGAAGCGTGGTTCTGCTAGAAACAGATGATGAAGGGACGCCACCATTCTCTTCTATTACTTGTTTAATCTCATCTCTTGTGAAGTTCTCCAATTTACCACTTGCTACAATAATTTTTCCATCCAACTTATTAGTTTTGATGAGGGTGGTATTTTTTAATTCGAAATTCAAATCTTTTTCTCGAAGTCGTTTAATAAGTAAGATATTTTGATGTTTTCTAAAAAATGACATTATTGAATCAGCTATTCTTTCACCAATCTCATCAACTAAAATTAACTCTTCATAATTTACAGAAGCTAGTTTTTCAATACTTTTAAAGTGATATGCCAGCTTCTTTGCAACAGTTTTCCCAACATATCTAATACCTAGAGCATAAAGTACCTTATCAAAGCTTTGACTTTTAGATCTATTTACTCCATCAATGATATTATCAACTGATTTTTTTTGAAGCCTTATGACCTTCAAAGTATTTAGCTTTACCACAATATCTTTAATCTTTTTATTATTAAAAAAAGAAATTATGTTTGCTTTTAACTCTGCACTCTTAGTGACTTCCATTAGTTCTTTTTCATCTGCAATTGATAAGGTGTATATATTTTCAAAATAATCGGCTAAAGTTTTGGATAAGTCTTTACTTACTTTAGGGATATTTAACGCATAGATAATATCTTCAAGAGGAATATCTCCTGTAAGGTTTTTATTGATTCCAATTTTATCAAGGAATATTGTGTTTTCATGCTTATTAAAATATTCTACTATTTCATCATAAACTTTATCCGTATTTGTCCTATCAGGAAATTTTAAATTATTTAATTTTTTTAGCTCATCTTTAGTTACATTGCTATAATTTTTTAAATTCTTGTAGTAATCTACTAATACGGTAGCATTATAGTTTGTCATTTGCTTATACCCAATTTCGAAGGCATATATCACTTTTGATAAGGGTACTGATTCAATTTCGAAAGAATTTTCTTTAATTATCTTTTCTAAACCAATAAGATCATCTTTATTTTTTTCGAGATCGTATAGATCTGCGATGTTTTTAAGAAAACCTTTGTCTATAAGCAATTCAATTTTCCCTTCACCCAGGCTGTCAATATCCATTGCATCTCGGCTGATGAAGTGCAAAATACGTCCTTTGATTTGAGGAGGGCAACTTTCCTCATTGGGACAATAGTGTTGCGCTTCGCCTTCCTTGCGGATTAATGGTGTTCCACATTCAGGGCACTGTGAAATAAATTCAACCGGTTCAGCATCCTGGGGTCGTTGCGACAGATCCACCGCTGTGATCTTGGGGATGATCTCACCACCTTTCTCAACAAACACCCTGTCGCCGATCCTTACATCCAGTGCCTTGATAATATCAGCATTGTGCAGGGAAGCGCGCTTTACTGTTGTTCCGGCCAGCAAGACAGGCTCCAGGTTGGCTACCGGTGTGATGGCCCCTGTCCGGCCCACCTGGTAATCGATGGAGTCGAGCCGGGTAATGGCCTGCTCCGCTTTGTATTTATAAGCAATGGCCCAGCGCGGTGATTTGGCAGTCACACCCAGATCGTCCTGCTGAGCATAACGATTCACTTTGATCACCACTCCATCAATCTCAAAGGGCAGCTGTTCGCGCCCTTTTTCCCATTCATCGATCAGTTTTAATACTTCATCGATATCAGCACATTTGGCGATGTAATCCGGCACTTTGAAACCCCAGCTTTTGCAAGCTTTGAGGTTATCATAATGATTATCATACGGCAGGTTATCACCCAAAATAAAATAAAGAAAACAATCGAGCGGTCTTTTGGCCACCTCGGCAGAATCCTGCATCTTTAAACTGCCCGAGGCCGAGTTACGTGGGTTTGCAAATGGATCGTCACCGTTTTCCACCCGGCTTTTATTCAAACGAATAAACCCTTCTTTGGTCATGAATATCTCTCCGCGAATTACAAAGGATTGTGGAAAATCCGTGCCCTGTAACCGCAAAGGGATCGATCGGATCGTTTTTACATTGGTTGTCACATCATCGCCCTGAACACCATCGCCGCGGGTGACGGCCCTTAACAGTTTGCCATTCTCGTAAGTCAAACTGATGGAGACACCGTCGTATTTTAGCTCGCATACATATTCAAAGTCATCACCGATGGCTTTCCTGACACGGGTATCGAATTCACGCAGTTCCTGCGCTGAATAAGTGTTTGATAAACTCAGCATGGGGTATGCATGGCGCACCTGCTCGAAATCTTTGGTAATGTCGCCTCCAACCCTTTTGGTCGGTGAATCGGGATCGGCAAATTCGGGAAATTGTTCTTCCAGGTCTTCCAGTTCTTTCAATAGCATATCGAAAGCATAATCCGATATCACCGGTTTTGAAAGCACATAATATTTATAGTTGTGCTCATTAAGTTGTTCGGTCAGTTCGTCGATGCGGGCCCGGGCTGCATTTTTATCCATGGTATTGCCGTAAAAATTATTTTTAAAAAGGCAGGAATTGCCATGGCACAAAGGTAACGCATATTGATCAACATGAATACAATTTATCCCAACAGGTTGATGTATCTTTGCAAAAAGGTCATGGTCACGATATCATCAAAGTGCTGACGATTGCTTAAAATAATGGAGATTTACAACATTCATATCGTTGAACACACTGCTTTTGAGAAGGAAAGAGCTGCACTGCTCAGTCGCCTGCCCTTCGAGCAACAGCAGCGTATTTCCCGATTCAGAAAGCCCCTTGATATGCAACGTTCCTTACTGGGTGAAACCATGTGCAGGGTTGTGCTGGGACAGCATCTGAAGAAGGCACCCGTGAGCATCGAGATTCTTAAATCTGAAAAAGGCAAGCCTTATTTAAAAAATCAGCCCAACCTGCATTTTAACCTTTCCCATTCCGGTGAATGGGTGGTACTGGCAGTTGATGAAACAGAAGTAGGAATTGATATTGAGAAAATTCGCAAAATCGATTATAACATTGCGCAAAGATTCTTTTCCAATGAGGAATACAGCCGACTGGAAGCATTAAAGGGTGATGATAAAAGACGCTACTTTTTCACCCTATGGACCCTCAAGGAAAGTTATCTCAAGTTTCTTGGTAAAGGCCTCACCAAAGCACTGAGTTCATTTACCGTAATAGAAAATGGAAAAGATTATCGCATCAAACATGCTGAACAGATGGATGAAACCATATTTTTTAATACCTATGAACCGGATGCGTCCCATCTGGTTTCTATCTGTTCCGGCAAAAAAGATGTTCCCGGGAAGGTACACATTTTGAAGATTCATAACCTTATCAACAACCCATCTATATGACCAAGCATAAACAAGATATAGCCCTGGTGCTATCGGGAGGAGGAGCCCGTGGAATGGCTCACATAGGCGTAATTGAAGTATTGAAAGAAAAAGGATACCATATCTCCTCCATTGCCGGCACTTCCATCGGTTCCCTGGTGGGTGGTGTATATGTCTCAGGGAAAATGGAGCCCTTTAAAGAGTGGATGGCCCATATGGGTAAGATGGATATGTTCAGGTTGATGGATTTGGTCATCAGCAAGAACGGGATCATCCGTGGAGAAAAAGTTTTTAAAGAAATGGAACAATTCATCAGCGATGCCAACATTGAAGACCTGGAAATTCCCTATGCGGCCGTCGCAGTCGATGTCAGGAATCATAAAGAAGTGGTATTCAGAAAAGGCAAACTGGTGGATGCCATTCGGGCTTCAGTTTCAATACCAACTATTTTTAAACCTTTTACTTACAACGGGCAGGAACTGGTAGATGGTGGTGTGCTCAACCCCCTGCCACTGGATTGCGTCAAACGCAAAGAGGGTGACCTTTTACTGGCTGTCGATTTGAATGCCGATGTCCCTTATGATTTGCCCCAACATAATTCCGAGCAGGAGTCGAGCAACCAGACTTATGTAAAAGCACTGGAGTTCATCAATGAAAAATGGTCAAAATACTTCCGGAATGGGAAAAACAAGACCTCCGGGTTTTTTGAATTGATCACCTTATCGGTTTATGCCATGCAAGTAAAATTAACTGAGATAGCCATCGAAAAACATAAACCGGATGTAGTGATCGATATCTCTAAAACTTCCTGTGATATTTTTGAATTTCAGCGGTCGGAAGAGCTGATCCAATATGGGCGAAAACAGACCGAAAAGGCAATAAATGATCAAATACTCAAAGATTGAAGCTTTTAATTTGGAATCCATTGATCCACAGCCGTAATTATATCTTTGCCCTCGCCGACGGCAAAAAAATAACTGTAATTTTGTAATCTACAATTCTTCTTTACCATGCAACGATTATCTGCCTTGTTACTCATTTTACTTATTCCTATCGTATTATGTGCACAGGTGGCACCCGATACCTATTGGATTCGGTTTACCGACAAAAACAATTCTCCCTATAATATCAATAACCCTGAAGAATTTCTTACCCAACGTGCCATAAACAGAAGGATCGTTCAAAACATCCCGATCCAGCAAAATGATCTGCCTGTTAATCAAACCTATATAGATGCCGTAGTGGCCACAGGCGTTTCAATCAAAACTGTTTCCAAATGGTTCAACTCTGTGACGGTTTACACCACAAATCCTGCACTTATCGCTACCATTGAGGAATTCTCATTTGTACAATCAGCCCAAAAAGTGGGTAACGGGGAAATAACATCCAAATCAAATAAACCTTTTTTTGAAAAAGAATGGTGTTCATCGGAACCCATGAATACTGGCGGTAAAGATCCCTCATCCTTGCAAAGTTTTAATTATGGGTTGGCCTATAACCAGATCAACATGTTAAATGGAATCGCTTTGCATGATATGGGTTTTGATGGGAGCGGAATGGTGATCGCCGTGCTGGATGCCGGCTTTACTAATGTAGATATCATTCCTGCCTTTGATTCGCTTTGGATCAATAACCAGATTTTGGGAGTTAAAGATTTTGTAAATCCAAATAGCCCCAATATATTCGGATCGCATTATCATGGCTGCATGGTTTTATCTACCATGGGTGCCAATCTTCCCGGACAAATGGTGGGCACTGCTCCGCACGCGGATTATTGGTTACTTCGATCGGAAAATGGGAGTTCAGAATACCTGGTGGAAGAATTGAACTGGGTTTCGGCAGCTGAATTTGCCGATAGTGTAGGTGCTGATATCATCAATTCATCTCTGGGTTATACTACCTTTGATGACCCCACACAGGATCACACCTATGATGATATGGACGGCAATACAACACCCATTACTTTAGCTGCTGATTTGGCAGCCAGCAAAGGAATTTTGGTGGTCAATAGTGCGGGGAACAGTGGCAGTTCTTCCTGGCAATACATCGGTGCTCCGGCCGATGGCGATAGTGTTTTTAGTATTGGAGCTGTGAATTCAAGTGGGGATTATGCTTCCTTCAGCTCAACAGGTCCTACTTACGATGGGAGGGTAAAACCCAATGTTGTCGCACAAGGTCAGGGTACAACCATTATAACAACTTCCGGAACGGTTACAACCGGCAATGGTACATCTTTCTCTTCTCCAGTTACAGCAGGAATGGTGGCTTGCCTTTGGCAGGCATTTCCCGAAAGAAAAAACATGGAGATCATGGATGTCATCCAGCAAAGTGCATCTCAGTATGACAACCCGGATCATTACTTAGGCTATGGAATTCCAGATTACCTCGAAGCATATAACATTCTTGAATCAACAGCCTTACATTCCATACAAATTGATCTCAAAGTTTACCTTGAAGGCCCTTTCAACGGAGTCGGAATGGACGCAGGAATCAATGAAATTTTACCCCTTTCACAACCATTCAACACAGCCCCTTTCAATTATGCCGGAATCGAATCAGTGGTAGCTATTCCTTCCCCAGATATCGTGGATTGGATATTGGTGGAGCTCCGTGATACAACCTATGCTGATGTTGCTGATGGTTCAACTATGGTCGCAAGGCAAGCTGGTTTCATAAAATCAGATGGAAGCATAGTTGATACAAGTGGTACCGAAATGCTGTCCTTCAACCTCGCCATATCCGACAGCCTTTTTGTTGTGGTTCAACACCGGAATCATCTGGGAATTCTTAGTTCAATCGCACTTAAAAATAATGGAAACGAAATTTATTCCTTTGATTTTTCAACCGGTTCAGAAAAATTCTTTGGTATTAACGGATACAAAATGCTAACATCCGGGATATTTGGAATGGTCAGTGGGGATACAAATGCAGATGGGATCATTGACGGTGCAGACCTCCTTGCCGGCTGGGATTCTTCTGCCGGCAACCAGGGTTATCAAACAGGTGATATCAATTTAGATCGTGAAATCAATAATATCGATAAAGACCAATTTTGGTTTCCCAATCAATCTTTTTCGAGCCAGGTTCCTGAGTAACTTTATTCGGAAAGGTTTTATTTTATAATCTTTTTCAATAACGGCTCATCTTCATGTTTCACCACCGATTTTGTTTTCCATCTTCCGGTAAGGTAATAGATCCAGGCGAAGATCATCCCCAGAAGCCAGCCGATGGGGATCGCCCACCAGATACCGGTTTCACCAATCTTTTGTGAGAGAAAATAGGAAAGTGGCACCCGCACAAACAACAGTGCAATAAGGGTTGTGAACATAGGAATAAGGGTATCGCCTGCTCCACGCATCACACCGTTAAAAACAAACATGGTGGAGAATATGATATAAAAAGAACTGACAATGTATAAGTATTGCTGGCCAATATCGATCACCGCCTGATCATCGGTGAAAACCCCAAGCAAGGTCCTGGAAAACAGAATGGCGATAATGGAAGTAGAAACGGCAATAATGGAAGTCATTTTAAAGGTAGCAATCAGTCCCGACCGGACCCTTTCGGTTTTTTTCGCGCCAATATTCTGACCTACAAAAGTTGATAAGGCTGCTGCAAAATTCATGGCCGGCATAGAAGCAATTGAATCGATGCGCATCACCACCGAGAATGCTGCAATCACATCGGTTCCGAACAGGTTCACGATCCATACAACGGCGATCAAACCCAGTGAAACAAAAGTTTGCTGAAAACCAGTGGGTAGCCCAATTCGCAGACTTTGTTTAAAAATCTCCCGATCGAATTTAAGTTTGCGGATGGAGAGTCGAACCACTTCATGGGTTTTGTTAAGGTACCAAATGGCCGTCAAAAATGCACCGCCCTGTGCAATAATGGTAGCAAAGGCAACGCCGGCAATCCCCCATTTAAAAACAACAACAAAAAGCAGATCGAGGATGATGTTGGCAATGGTAGAAATGATCAGGAAATAGAGGGGCGTTTTGGAATCCCCCAGACCACGCAAAATAGCTGCTGTTCCATTGAATCCAAAAAAGAATACCAACCCTGAAATATAAACCCGCATGTATATTATTGCTTCGGGCATAACGTCCTCAGGTAACTGGATCAGCCGGAATATATCATCCGCAAATACAATACCGATGACAGAGAAAAACAGCGACGCAAAAAACATTACAATGTAGAGTGTGTCAATGGTGTGCCTCACCCTGTCCATTTTCCTGGCACCGAAAAACTGAGCAATCATTATGGTGGCTCCCATGGCAAAACCAATCACCATGGAGATCAAAGCAAATATGATGGGAAAAGAGGCCCCTACCGCTGCCAGTGCTTCCTTGCCAATGAAATTCCCAATGATGATGCTGTCGACAATATTGTACATCTGCTGAAATACATTGCCCAACAACATCGGCGTCGCGAATTGCAGGATCAGTTTACTCTCTTTGCCTGTGGTGAGGTCTTTCATATTGTTGTTCGAATGTCAGCGTCGATGTTTGAAGTTTCCCAAATAGTTTGTAGATCTCAGTGAATGATTGGGGTTACAATCAATTTTGCAAAGGACACCAGTTAAACAGCCAATGCTTCTCTCATCTTGATATTTTTTTACATTCACCTTCTGGCCATCAGGACTTTCGGCTTGTTGTCCATCATTCTGATCTTTTCCAAAAACCCGGCAAAGGTATCAATAAAGTTAACGGATGAAGTTGAATTACGGGCTCCTTTTCAACAATTGCCGGGCTAAAAAGTTGGCCATCCTGTGTTAACGTCCCACTTTTAACCGGTTGAAAAAATAATGAAAGTTCAATTACAGCCATCTTTGGGACTGTGGAAAACATTTTTGGTATATCCAATGTTTAGTTGAAGGAATTCAATGGTTTTTTATACTTTTGCCTAGCTAATAAAACAAACATCATGAACAAGATAAAAATCAGTCCGAAAATAACCTTTGTTATAACCCTGATCACTTTCGGGGCCATCATGCGCCTGGTACCACACTGGCCCAATTTTACACCCATTGCGGCCATGGCCCTGTTTGGCGGTGCCTATCTGGGCAAAAAGCACCTGGCTTTTATCATTCCGCTGGCAGCCCTGTTGCTGAGTGATCTAATTTTAGGCTTTCACCAATGGATGATAGCGGTGTACATCAGTTTCGCCCTGGTGGTATTTTTGGGCGTCTGGCTGCGCCGACGCATTCAATTGGGCACTGTTTTGCTGGCAACGCTAGCTTCATCCATCCTGTTTTTTATCATCACCAACTTTGCTATGTGGGTGGGTTCGCCATTTTACAGCCAGGACATAGTCGGTTTGATGGAATGTTATACACTGGCTTTGCCGTTTTTCCTGAATGGCATCATGGGTGATCTGTTTTTCAGTGGGATTTTCTTTGGCGCTTTTTACCTGGTTCAGCAGCGGTATCCGGCACTGGTCAGGGCATAATCCAGAAAGATATTTTTTATTAAAAGCGTTGCTTCGGCAGCGCTTTTTTTATTTGCAGTCATTAGCATTTTCTACGGGTAGGTCCAAAAAAGGATTTTTTCTTTCAACTTTTCAGATAATTGATTAATTTGGTAGCACCAAAATGTTGAAGACATGAAGAAAATAACAAAACCTCCTACCCACAATCTCTATCTAATTGAAAAAGTGATAAAAGTTTGCGTTAATTCCCATATAAGGGTGGTTAACGTGATAAAAGTTGTTGATATAACATAGTTAGGCAACATTTTGACAAATAACATCATGAGCAAATTTATAATTATTACCAATCCTTCGCCAGCACACATGTTCCCTATGTATCCGATTGCTTCAGAATTAGTTAAATCGGGTCACACCGTTAAGTGGATTAGTGGCTGGGCTTTTAAAGAAAAAGTGGAAAAAACAGGTGCTCAGTATATTCCAATGCACCCAAAGTACGACAGGGGAAATACTGACCTTTATGAATTTTTTCCTGAACTAAAAAAATTGAAAGGAGTATCCATGTTAAGGTTTTATTCCAAAAACTGGTTGTTGTCTCCATCCAGGTATTATATTAAGCAAATAGAAGATATTTTACTCGACTTCAAAGCTGATGCAATAATAGGAGACACCTTCAGGATGTATGCTGTTTTTGCAACCGAACGTGGAGGTCCTCCTTTTGTCATGATTAATGTTTTACCATTAATGTATCCCGGTAAAGATGTGCCACCACAAGGCATGGGGTTATTGCCGGGAAGTTCCTTCCTTTCAAAAATAAAGGAAAGCATTTTAAGGTTTATTTTGCATAAAATTATATATCGTCCGAGTCAAAAATATTGCAATAAAATACGCTCTGAAATAGGACTACAAAAGTACAGGCATTTTTTTATTTTAGAAGGATGTGACAGGTCAGCACTTTTGATACAACCAACAGTTCCTTCTTTTGAATACTATCCTCGACCTAAATTACCTAAGAACGTGCGGTTTATTGGACCAATTCTTGTTAAACCCGACCCCAATTTTGTTCCACCCCCCTGGTGGGATAAAGTTGTTGCAGGAGATAAAAAAGTAATTCTTATTAACCAGGGAACCATTGCAAAAAGTATTGATAACCTTATATTGCCAGCCATTAATGCACTCGAAAACGAAGACGTTTTTGTGGTTGCTGTACCTGTAAAAGAGAATCAGATACATAACTTACCAACCAACACATTTGTCAGCGAATTTATTCCTTTTGGTAATTTACTTCCTTATGTCGATTTAGTTATTACAAACGGAGGATATGGTGGTGTAAAAAACGCTTTGGCTCATGGAATTCCTCTAATAATAGCAGGGCAAACTGAGGATAAAATGGAGGTGTCGGCAAGGGTAGAATATTCAAAAACAGGAATTAATTTAAAAACAAGTAATCCAACACCAGAGAAAATTCTTGAAGCAGTGCGGGAAGTTTTCTCGAATCCAATGTATCGGGAGAATGCTGAAAAATATCAAAGTGAAGCAAAAAATTACGATGCCCCCAAAATGGCAGTTAAACTTTTAGAAGGATTGGTAAGTAAAAAATAAAAAAACGTTGCCTAACATTTTGTATAAGTAATGGCAGGGAAAGTGGTAAATATCAAGGTTTGTATCCCGCTCAAACTACTTAGCAGTTTGACGGGAAACTACCACGCAATCTGCCACTACCCATACAATTTACCGTTACAAATATTAAAAATCAAAAAATGATGAAAATAGATTGGTTAAAAACTGCAATGTTCTCTGCTTCCATTATCCTTGCAGGATATTTTATAGGAAACATGCATAAAACCGGAAAAAAGTATGACCGGTTTGTCCAGGTAAAAGGTCTTTCTGAGCGCGAAGTAAATGCTGATTTAGCAGTTTGGCCCATCAACATTACGCTCACTGCCAATGATCTCAACTCACTAAAAATCAACATTGAAAAGCAAAATGATGAAGTTTACGATTTTTTTATTGATCAGGGATTTGAAAAGGCTGAACTGACCAAGGGCAGCACGAATATTAGTGATGTCCGAGCCGATATGTATAATGCTAATTATCGGAACAACGAATTCAGGTACCTGGCAAAATCAGAGTTTACGGTTCGGACCAATGATATAACCAGGCTTCAAAAAGCGCTTGCTGAATCTCTTGAACTGATGTCAAAAGGAATTTTACTGGGATCCAAGAATACGTGGAGGCCTATTGAATATATTTTTACAGGATTGAATGATCTTAAACCCTCCATGATTGAAGAAGCAACCAAAAATGCCCGGGAGGTTGCAGAAAAATTTGCACGGGACTCTGATTCACGGGTTGGTGAGATCAGAATAGCCAGGCAAGGTCTTTTTACGATTAACGACAGAGATGAAAATACACCCCAAATTAAGATTGTCAGGGTGGTTTCTACAATAGATTTTCAATTAGAAGATTAAAGGAACTGTCGACATTGTTTTTGGATGACCATTAAATGGAAATGTACATTTGTGAATAATACCAATAAAAAACTCAAATTTTATTATGTCTTCCATGAATTATGTTAAACCTTTGGTTGCTGTTATCCTTGCCACCATCTGGATCAGCATTTCTGAATTCGTGCGCAATGAGTTCCTGCTCAAATCATACTGGACGGATCATTATGAAAGTCTGGGACTGGTATTTCCATCAGAACCTGTAAATGGTGCCATCTGGGGTTTATGGTCATTGTTATATGCCATGGGCATTTATTTCATCTCAAAAAAGTTCAGCCTGTGGCAAACCACATTCATTGCCTGGTGGCTTGGATTTGTCCTGATGTGGGTCGTAACCGGCAATATGTTGGTTTTACCTTTCAGCATTTTACCTTATGCCATTCCTCTAAGTGTATTGGAAGCATTTATAGCAAGCCTGATCATTAAAAAAGTAACCTAATTATTTCTACCCATCTACTTTTATGATTAAATTAGTCGTTAAAATACCGCTAATTTTTAGTCATGAAAAAGCTCAAACTCTCCGGATTATTTTTTCTCCTGGTTATAGTTTTTATTGGCTGCAAATCGGATGATGAACCAGTCATAAATGGTATTCCGATTACCAATACTTCTTGCAACGCATACAAAAGCAGTCCTGACACCCTTTCAATACCTTCAGATCAATCCTGTGTTTACTATAGTTATGATGTGCTAACTCAAAGATTGACCTTGCATCATAAAAATGCCGGATTCAATTGTTGTCCCGGAACCATTTATTACAATCCAGCGATTAGCGATTCTTTGATAATAATTTCGGAATTTGAAACCGATGCATTGTGTGATTGTAATTGTTTGTATGATCTGGGTATGATTGTTCAAAACATTGAACCTGGAATTTATACGCTGAAATTCATTGAACCCTATCGGGGTGATCAGCAAGAATTGATTTTTGAAGTTGACCTGACTACAAACCTGCAGGGAATTTATTGTGTTACTCGTAATAATTATCCATGGAGAATAACCCAATAATGCAAAACGGAATTAATATTTCGAAAACCAGAAATCTTAGGATGGACGCCAGGAAGTTTTTTTACTAAATTTGAAGAATCAACCAAACGAATTTTAATTTCAACCCCATGAAAAAATTATTGCTCCTCTCTACCCTCTTCTGGATCTCAATCTTCGCATTTCCCCAAACACAAATCGCCACCAGCAATCATTCGGTTGCTACGTATGGTCACAATCAACGAAAGATTGTCCGCGACTGGCAGGAAAACATTTATGTGGTTTACACCGATGTTGTGGAGGATGATATCGTTATTATGGGTTTAAGGTATGATCAGGCCAGTGAAGCGTGGAGTACGCCCCAATTCATCATTTCAGGAAACGCCCCTACCCTTGCCATCGATCAAGATGATAAGATAATGATGGTTTATAAAACCAATGATCCGGAGCCGAAGATCAATTATATATCCACTTTAGATTTCACAAACTGGGAAGATCCAATAATCATTAGTTTCAATGACTATGAGGCAGATATGCCAGTGGCGGATGTGGATTCGACAGGCATTTTAAATGTATTGTGGATTGATCATGGTAATGATCCCTCTGATACACGGCTTTGTTATGCCGGAATTATTGAAGATACCCTGATTGAGAACAAAGTAGTGCTCAATAAGGAAAACATTTGGGACATTTCCATTGCCAATCATTTACAATATGGGAACAACAGCCTGTTCTTTGCAATTGAATACTGGTTGGATACTGTTGAATTTTATCATTCATCCGATCATTTAGAAAGCATTGAAATGCTTTATTCCAATACCGCATTATTTCCATGTATTACTTATAATTCGGTATATCCCACTGGATGGGGTGAAGAGCATGCAGTCCGTTTTCTAATGGCTAAGAACAATGTATTATATGAAGTTGAAAGTGGGGTATTTGGATTTGAACCGATTGAGCACTATTTATATGGTTATCAAGGAAGTTTTGTTTGCATTGACAATATCGCACCACCCCTTGGCTATAGCTTTCTTTTTTTGAATAATGACAAACTAAAACATGGGTTCTCATATGGTTCTATGTGGAATTGGACCACCGTTATGAGCAGTATTACAGGCGAAGGCGAGATTTCAAATCCAAACATAGCCTATAAACATTTTAACCCATTGGTTGTCGACTTTATCTGGATGGAAAACAGCAATGATGGTTATAATATCATGTATATGCGTGATGATAAGTATCAACCTATGCCGGGTATTAATGATGAAGAAGCTGGAAAAGGATTTTCATTAACCGGCAAACCCAATCCTTTCTCCCAGTCCATCATCCTAAAAGTGATTGCTGAAGGGGTCAATAACAATCAATCCCCTCACATTGAAATATTCAACATACAATCGCATCAAGTTGCGAAACTTGATCCCTATCAGAAGGATTTTTTAAATTCGACCGGAGAAACGCGTTTTCTTTACTTGTGGGATGGCACAACCAGCACTGGTATGAGCGCAAGCCCCGGCATTTATCTGGTTAGGTGCAGTTATAACCATAAACGGGTGGTCAGAAAAATTGTATTTGAGCCCTAACGGTGATGCAGGTAGCTTAGAAAATTTCAAATATCCGATTCATCAAAACACCTTGAAATTAATAACAGAAAAGGCCGCAACTTCGTTGCGGCCTTATATATGTCATTTATGTAAAACCTATTCAAACAAGCTCTCATCCCGCTCCAATAAAAGTATGGAATGTTGCGGAACGATGAAGTATTTTTCATTGTCGTACATCACTTCGACGGCCCCTTTTTGCATAAAAATGGCTAAATCGCCTTCGTGCGCCTGCAATGGAATATATTTGATCTTATCGTCATTTTTTTTCCAGGGCTCATCAATTTCATCACCGGGCAACGGAATGGGATATCCGGGTCCGACTTTGATCACATACCCCGAATGAACATCTTCCTTCTCCTGATAGCCAGGTGGCAGCAATAATCCACCTTTGGTTTTCTTATCGTGTTTCACGGGTTTAATAAGCACTCGATCACCCACGACGATCAGATTGCTTAATTTTCCTTTTGCAGAGCTTTCCATGCTTTCAGAATTTATTCATCAACTTCCCAGTGTTGCCACCATGACAGCCTTAATGGTATGAAGCCGGTTTTCAGCTTCGTCAAAAACAATGGAGGCTTCCGATTCAAAAACATCTTCGGTAACTTCCATGGCATCAATACCATATTTCTTAAAGATATCTTCACCGACCTTTGTGTCACGGTTATGAAATGCAGGCAAACAATGCAGGAATTTCACCTTAGGATTTCCCGTTTTCTTTAACAAAGATTTGTTCACCTGGTAAGGCAACATTTCCTTGATCCGTTTTTCCCACAATGAAGGATCTTCGCCCATCGAAAGCCATACGTCAGTATACAGAAAATCAACACCTTTAACACCCTTACCTACATCATCGGTTACGGTAATTTTGCCACCGGTTTCTTTGGCAATTGCTTTACATTCTTTTACCAGTTTGGCATCCGGTTGACCCGATTTGGGTGCAACAGCGCGGTAATCCATACCCATTTTAGCTGCACCTACCATAAGCGAATTACCCATATTATTGCGGGCATCACCCATGTAAGCAAATGATATTTGGTGTAATGGTTTGTCGGAATGTTCCATCATGGTCAGAAAATCGGCCAGGATTTGGGTTGGGTGATATTCATTGGTCAGCCCATTCCAAACGGGAACACCGGCATATTTGGCCAGTTCTTCCACCACTTCCTGCCCAAAGCCTCGGTATTCGATACCATCATACATCCTGCCCAATACACGGGCTGTATCTTTCATGGTTTCTTTGTGGCCAATTTGCGATCCGGAAGGTCCGAGATAGGTCACCTGGGCTCCCTGATCAAAAGCAGCCACCTCAAAAGCACACCGCGTGCGGGTAGACGACTTTTCGAAGATCAATGCAATATTCTTCCCTTTCAGCCTGGGTTGCTCATATCCGCCATATTTGGCCTTTTTAAGGTCAGCAGATAAATTGAGTAAAAACCGGATCTCTTCCGGAGTAAAATCCAGCAACTTTAAAAAGTGCCTGTTTCTTAAATTGTATGCCATTTCGTATATTATTATTTGGTTATGAATTTCCAGTTTTTAAACCATTGTTATGCGGGTACCGCCATCATCAACCCCAAGCAAAGTTGTTTTTGTAATGATGGCATCCTTACCGGTATTTTCAACAAAATCTACAGCTGCCCTGATCTTGGGTGCCATACTTCCTTCTCCGAATTGTTCTTCTTTCAAGTATTTTCGGGCCTGGGCAATGGTCATCCGATCAATTGTTTTCTCTTGTGGGGTATTAAAATTCAAACAAACCTTGGCCACATCGGTAAGGATAAACAGTTTGTCGGCGCCAATTTGCTTGGCCAGTAAGGCAGAGGCCAGGTCTTTGTCGATCACAGCATCAATGCCCTGCAATTTATTGGGTGCTACATAAAAGGCCGGAATGCCTCCCCCACCTACAGCAATAACGATCTGTCCGCTGCGGGCGAGTTGCTCAATGGACTTCTTATTGCTAATAACCAATGGCCTTGGTGAGGCTACGACTTTCCGCCAGCCACCCCTTTTTTTGTCTTCAATAAAAACGGCCTCTGTTTCAGCCGCTATTTTGTCCGCTTCTTCTTTTGAATAATAGGGTCCGATGGGTTTGGATGGTTTGTTGAAGGCCGGGTCATCTTTATTGACCAGAACCTGTGTGATGATGGTAATGATATCCCGATCCATATCATTGGCGGCAAGCACATTCCGAAGTTGCTGCTCAATGATATAACCAATAAATCCCTGGGAATAAGCTACACACACATCCAACGGCATGGTGGGCAATCCATGCACCTTGTTTCCGGCCTGTTCCGAGAGCAAGATATTCCCCACTTGCGGACCATTGCCATGGGTAATCACCACATTGTAATTCTCATTTAAGAGTTTTAACAGGTTTTTGCTTGCTTCCCAGGCATTGGTTTCCTGTTCATCAATGGTTCCTTTTTGACCGGCCTGCAACAGGGCATTTCCACCAAAAGCAACAACTCCGAGTTTTTTCATAGGTATCGCAACTTAAATCTTCGCAAAACTATAAATTTTATTAACTTCGAATTTTTTCTATCGGGGAAATTTCAACCTTTCTGAAAAGAATCTATGAAGTTGAATGCACGATTTTTATCAGGTTTTGCAGGGGGTCTTTTGGTCTTCCTGTTGGTTATTATTTTCCTGGACCTGGAACCGGGTCATCCGCAGGTTACTTTTACCCTCGCCATAGCTCTGCTAATGGCTTTTTGGTGGATTACCGAAGTTGTTCCCCTGGCCGTAACGGCTTTACTGCCTGTGGTTCTCTTTCCGGCTTTCGGTATCATCAATGGAAAAGCAGTTTCCTCGGCCTACTTCAATGATGTGATTTTCCTTTTTATGGGTGGGTTTTTACTGGCCCTTGCGATGCAGAAATGGAACCTGCACAAACGGATTGCCCTCAGGATCCTCCGTTTTACAGGTGTTAGCCAGGGCCGGATCCTGTTGGGCTTCATGTTGGCCACGGCCTTTCTGTCGATGTGGATATCCAATACCGCAACGGCGATGATGATGATACCAATCGTGATTTCAGTGATCAGCCAGATGGAAGAGAATTTTGGAAAAGAAAATATCCGTAAATATGCCATTGGGCTTTTACTGGGTATTGCTTACAGTGCCTCCACCGGCGGTATCGCGACTTTGGTAGGAACACCTCCCAACCTGGCATTTGCCAGGATCTATTCCATTACCTTCCCTGAAGCTCCTGAAATCACCTTCGGACAATGGATGATTTTTGCCCTGCCAGTGAGCGCTATTTTATTGATCATTATCTGGCTGTATTTATATTTAATCTTTTGCAGGAAAAAACAAACTACATCCGGAAATGAAACTGCCCGGGCCCTTCGTGAACAATACCTTTCCCTTGGTCCTATAAAAAAGGAAGAAAAAATCGTTCTGACTGCCTTCATCTTTTTCGCCTTATTATTGCTTTTCCGATCCGACATCCAGCTGGGTAAAGCTGTTATACCGGGATGGTCTTCGCTTTTCGCCGAACCTTCTTATATCAATGATGGCACCATTGCTATTTTCATCGGGATACTATTGTTCCTGATTCCGGCAACTGAAAAAAATGAAAAGATCCTCGACTGGGAAACAGCCCGAACATTGCCATGGAAGATCATCATATTGTTCGGTGGTGGTTTCGCCCTTGCTGAGGGATTTGTAGCATCGGGCCTTTCAGAATGGATAGGCAACAGCATGCAAAATGTTGCCGGGCTGCATCCCTTGATGGTAATCATGATCATAACAACCACGATGATCTTTTTAACCGAAGTGACCAGTAACACAGCTACAGCGCAAATGATCCTGCCCATCGTGGCAGCTTTATCGGTAACGGTAAAAGTTCATCCCCTGTTATTCATGTTGCCTGTGACCCTCGCTGGTTCTATGGCTTTTATGCTGCCGGTTGCAACACCCCCCAATGCCATCATTTTCGGGACAGACCGCATCCGTATTGCTGACATGGCCAAAACGGGTTTTTTCCTGAATTTAATTGGCATCGTCGTCGTCAGCCTGGCTGTATGGTTTTTAGGCAGGTATATGTTTGATATTGATTTGCATAATCTACCCGGTTGGGTTAAATTCAACTAAATTCATACAAATGAAACTCAGCTTACTCGATTTTTCCCTGCTCATTGGTTATGCACTCATTTGCATCGGGATTGGATTTTGGAGTTCCAGGGGACATAAAGACGAAGACTACCTCATTGCTGGTCGGAAAATGTCGCTGGTAGGTTTTATCTCCTCCCTGGTAGCCAGCTATGTTGGTGGTGCTGCCATCGTATTGTATTCTGCTTATGTATATAAATTTGGCATTTCAGCCATTGCCGTTTTCCTGGGTACCTCCGCTGGATTCCTGGTATTTATTCCCTATGCCCTTAAGCTTAGAAATTATAGCAATACCCAAAAATTTCTGACCCTCTCCGACTGGTTTTACTTTAAATTCGATAAGCAAACCGGTATCGTTTCTGCTTTGATCTTGTTTGTTGTTTATTTTGGGATGCTACTCAACCAGTTTATTGCCGGCAGTTCCATTTTATCACATATCAGTGGTCTCAGCTATGAAAGTGCCTTACTGATCTCGGCGTCAATCATTACAATTTACCTGCTTGCAGGAGGTTTCAATAGTGTAATCAAAACCGATATTTTTCAATATATCATCCTGTTCGTTATTTTCATTTTACTGGGTTTGATTCTCATCCGTGGTGATCATAACATCACCCTTGAGCTGGCAGATTTTTCAAGAATGGACCCGGTAATGACTTTTGTTTTTATACTTTTTGGGGTACTGATCATTTTTCAATCGGCTGAATACTGGCAGCGGGTTTATGCCGCAAAAAACAACAGGGTGGTGAAAAAAGGGCTGATCGGTGCTGCCATATTTGTTATCCTAACCGGTATGGCCATCAGTATTGTCGGGTTATCTGCCCACATGCATGTCCCGGGTATTGATCCCGGCAAAGCCTTTGCTGAAGGATTAACGGTGCTCATCCCTAAAAAATATATCGGGGCCAGCCTCGTTTTGCTGTTTGCTGCCATCATGAGCTCTGCCGATACGATCATATTTGTGCTGGCCAGCAGCATTTCCAAGGATTATGTCGCCAACTTTACACAGAAAGAGATATCCCAACATAACTTAAAAAATTACACCCGGTTTTTTATTTTATTATTTTCCATCATGGGTTTTGGGTTTGCCTGGTATTTCCGCGACCTGGTTACTGTTATTGTTTTTATTACAGGTATCGGATTTACCATTATTCCTGCAGCCATTGCCTCTTTTCACGTAAATCTGACCAAAAAAGCGGTCCTTTATAGTTTCCTGGCTGGTATCATTTATATTGTGGTCCTAATCCTTACTAATAATCTTGAAGCCGAATTAAGCATTGCCTCGGTGGGGATATCAGCCATTGTTCTGCTCATCAGTCAAATCTTAACCCGAAGACGCATATGAGATGGAACCAGAAAATAGGGATCATGCTTATGATGATTGTAATGATAGCACATTTCGGATCTGCTCAAACAGACAGCATCCCGGCCGAAAAACCAAAAAAGTTCAATTTTGTACCCCTTCCTGTTTTAGGCTATAACATTGACATTGGTTTTCAATACGGAGTGATTCTGAATATTTTTAATTATGGTGACCGGAGCCGATATCCCGATTATATCTATTCAATTTACACGGAACTTTCCAGAACCACCAAAGGAAGTGGTATAAACCAGCTGTTTTTTGATTCAAAATACATTTTACCCGGAAATATCAGAATCACTGCCGACCTGAGTTACCTGACAGAACTAACCCTTAATTTTTATGGATTCAATGGCTATGATGCCATTTATAATCCCGATTTTATTAATCAGCAAAGCCCTGATTACAAGAGCCGGGTTTTCTATCATCACGACCGGCGGTTTTTCAGATTCACGACCGATCTTCAGCACCATACCGGGATTCCAAATGTAAACTGGTTGGCAGGGATCGGGTACTTTAGTTTTGACATTGCTAGTGTTAACATCGAAAAGCTCAACAAAGGAAAAAATGAGGGAGACCAGCTCCCGGATACAGAATTACTTTTTGATAAATACAGGAAATGGGGCATTGTATCAGAGGATGAAGCAGGCGGGGGAACCATTCCATCACTAAAAGTTGGACTGATCTACGACACCCGCGATCAGGAAGCAAACCCGATGAAAGGTATTTGGTCGGAAGCGCTTTTGTTTTATGTTCCTGAAATAGCAGGCAACCATCAGTTTACGTATGCCAAGTTGAGTGTGACCCACCGGCAATACTTCACGCTGGTCAAACAGCGTGTAAACCTGGGTTACAGATTGGGTTACCAGGGCACCATTGGTGGGCAAGTTCCCTTTTTTATGCAACCATATATGATCACTTCATTTGCAAAAGTCACCACCACTGATGGTCTGGGTGGCGCCAAATCATTGCGCGGCGTTTTGCGCAATCGGGTTGTTGGCGATGGGGTGGCCTACGGAAACATGGAGGTAAGATGGAAAATTCTAAAAACTCAACTTTTCAGCGAAAATTTGTACCTTGCAGTCAATAGTTTTGCTGATGCAGGAAAGGTTGTTGCAAAGGTAGATTTGCCTGGTGACATTAAACAGAAACTGGATGCAGACGAAATATTCAGTGATTACTTTGATCCCGGATCAGAGCAAATTCACTGGACGGCCGGTGCCGGATTTCAAATTGTATATGGCGACAATACGGTGATCAATTTTGAGTATGGGATGGCACTGAATCAGCGAGACGGAGATGGCGGTATATATATAGGTATAGGTTATTTATTTTAACAGATGGTTAATGAAACAATACTGGTCGGATATAAAAGGCTTTGTTTTATTGATGGCAATTCTGCTGTTTGTTTTAGCCATCGACATTGTTGGCGTTTCGTTTTATCACCATCATGTTCAACAATTCCTGGCCAATCAACCTGAAATACACCATGCCGATGCAGGATTGGTTTTTTTCGGAGATTATGAAGATGATGGTCGGGCACTTGGACCCGCCAGTAAGCAAAGAGCCGGAAAGGCTGTTGAACTTTACCATGATCATATTGTCCGACATGTTATTTGCGTTGGCGGATATGATTACAGGCACTGGCGCGGCAAGCCGAACCTCATGTCAGATTATCTTCAAAGCAAAGGTGTGCCTGCAGATTGTATCCTCTATGATTCCCTTTCTTTCAATACAAACACCAACTGGCATGAGGCCTCAATCATCATTGCCCGGGAGCATTTCGACACGATTATCGCCATCAGTTCTCCCCTGCACATATTCAGGATTGCCAACATGATAAATCAGGAAGGTGTGTATTACACTTCCTATACTTGTTCTTTCACAGGATTTAATGATTACTGGCAGCTTTACCTTGATGTGCACCACGAATGGGTCAGTACGTTTTTATCCCTTACCCTTCGGGATGAAGTGCGCAACAGAATTGTTTATATTGTTCGAACCGTAATGGGCGAAGTGGAAAATTTTTTCTGATACCGGGATGATGATCATGAAACAATCCAACAAAGCCTATTTATATGCGTTATCTGCCATTTTGTGCTGGTCGACCATTGCCTCAGCTTTTAAGCTTACCCTGCAGCACCTTGACTTTTTGAATACCCTGTTTTACAGCTCCCTGGTTGCAAGTTTTGTTTTACTGCTGTTGTTGGCTTTTACACGCAAATTCAGGCTTTTAAAATTGGTAAAAGGAAAAGATATGCTCTGGGCCGCCATAAGAGGTGCACTGAATCCCTTTTTATACTATGTGGTATTGTTGCGGGCATATGAATTACTTAAAGCACAGGAAGCAGGCACATTAAATTATATTTGGCCCATCACCCTCGTATTGCTTTCCATTCCCCTCTTGAAGCAAAAGATCCGCTGGATTCAAATGATTGCCATACTGATATCTTTTGCAGGCATCCTGGTCATTTCAACTGAAGGGAAAATTACCAGTTTGGAATTCAGGGAGCCGCTGGGTGTTTTACTGGCAGTTGGAAGCAGTCTTTTCTGGGCACTCTACTGGATATTGAACATGAGGGATCATTCCGATGAAATCGTCAAACTCTTTCTGAATTTTGGATGGGGTACCTTTATGATTTTTTTCACCCTGCTTTTTTCATCCAAACTGGTTATCCCAAATTGGTCTGCAATTGCCGGAACAGTCTATATTGGTGTGTTCGAAATGGGTCTTACCTTTTACTTGTGGATGATGGGATTGAAGTTTGCCCGAAATACAGCGCAGATCTCAAACCTCGTTTATCTTTCACCCTTCATATCTTTGCTGATCATCAGGGTTGCCGTTAAAGAATTGATTTTACCGGCAACGGTAGTGGGGCTTATTCTGATCGTAATGGGAATCTTGTTGCAGCACTTTAGCCAAAAAAGGAAGATTTAATTGGCCGAAAGAAAGTCATCCAGAACACTCAGTAAACGCTTGGGCCGGATGGGTTTCGACATATACAGGTCACAACCTGCTTGAAGGCTTTTGGCTTCATCTTCTGACATGGCATAGGCTGTAACAGAAATAACAGGGAGTTTTGGATTAATGGACTTGATCATCCGGGTGGCATCATAACCATTCATCTTCGGCATCCTGATGTCCATCAGTACCACGTCTACCGGATTTTTCTTTTTAATGTAATTCACTGCCTCTTCACCATTGATCATGTGCACGATGTTGATCTTTGTTTTTTGCAAAGTGGCCTTAACCAGCTCAAAATTGGAGTTTTCATCCTCCGCTATTAGCAAGGTTTTATTCTTCCAATCATAATGGGGTTCATCCTTATCATCCTCAATTAACTCAAGTTCATCACCCTTAATATAAGGCATGGTAAAGTAAAATATCGATCCTTTTTCCGGCTTCGATTCCACCCAAATGGTTCCGCCGATCAATTCGATCAATCTTTTCGAAATGGAAAGCCCCAAACCTGTTCCACCGTAAGTGCGGGTTCGCGAATCATCAACCTGTCGGAATCGTTCAAAGATCAATTCATGTTTGTCTTTCGGAATACCAATACCACTATCCTTCACAAAAAATTCCAGGGTAGGTTTCCGATGACTTTCTTTTATGGAATACCCCAATTCTACAAAGCCTTTCTCGGTGAACTTTATGGCATTGCTTAGCAAATTGGATATCACCTGTTTGAACCGCAAAGGATCTGTTTTACAAGTCACCTGCTCACTATTGGGTGGCAGCGTCAGTTTAAATTCAAGATTTTTATGGGTATGGGTCTCCTTGAAGCTGGTGAATATATCCCGTGTTACATCGTTAAGTTTAAAAGTTTGAATGTTGAAATTCAGTTGTCCAGCCTCAATTTTTGAGATATCAATAATATCTTCTATCAGATTGAGCAAAAGGTGACTGCTTTGCATGATATGAGAAAGGTATTCTTCCCGCTTGGCCACACCCAGTTCACGATCGTTAAGCAGATTTGAAAATCCAACAATGGAGTTCATGGGTGTCCTGATCTCATGCGACATATTAGCTAAAAAGGCGGTTTTCAGCTTATCCGATTCTTCAGCTTTTATTTTAGCCTCCTTCAGGTTTTCAATAAACTGCAACCGCTCGGTAATATCGGTAATAACTACCACATAAAGGTTAGGCTTATCAGAGTTAACAGCAATCTCACGACCGGTTATTTCAACACTAAATTCTTCACCATCAATCGTACGAAGTTTATATTCATCCTTGGTTAGTTTACCCTCCTGAATTTGCTTTATGAATTTACTGGTATTTTTGTTATCCGAATTATTGACAATAAAAGATTCAAGTTTCTTTTCCAACAGGTCATGTTTGCTTTTAGTATGAAACATTTTCAAACTTGTTTCATTACAATCTACGATGTTCATCTTATCATTCACCACAAAAATACTGTAGGGAGAGATATCAAAAATGCTTCTCAGTTTACCTTCATTTTCTGTGAGGGCTTTATTGATTTTCTGAATGATCTCCTGCGATCTGAGGATTTCATCGTTTTGTTCCTGTAACAATTTATTGGCTTTCGCTTTTTGCCGGAAAAGACGAAATATGATAGCAGCAAAGATCAGTGTACCGATAAGACCTGCAATAATGCTATAGATAGCCAGATTACGGCGACGCAATTCTGATTCCTTTTTTTCGAGTTCCAATTTTGTCTTGGCGATCTGTTCCTGCTGTTTTTCAATTTCATTCTTGGTCAAAATTTCCTCTATTTTACTACTATGGAGCATAATTTGAAGTGAGTCGTCATATTGATTATAGAGGATATAACTCTGATGCGCATGTTTATACCAGCCTAATTTTTCATATGCGACCGAGAAATTTCGATAAATATCGCGCAAAATCCTGATTTGATTATTTTTATCAGCAAATCGCAATGCCTCATTCAAATAAGAAAGAGCATGGGTATAGTCCCCCAGTTCAATGTATACCTGAGCGATATTGTTATAGGTATTGCTGTTATCAATTCCAAGGGTTTCATAAGTTTCAATGGCCCGGTTGTAATAGTTTAAGGCCTCAGAATAATTACCCAATAAAAAATAACTTTTCCCAAGATTGTGATAACTGTCGGCCATTCCTTTGTAATTATTCACCCTCAAACCTACATCTAAGGATTGATTAAAGTAATCGATGGCTTTTTCCTGATCCCCCACTTCCTGGTTGATCATGCCAAGGTTATTTAAAATTCCTGCCACATTCGTTTGCTGGTTCAGTTCTCTGGAGATTTTTAATGCATTTTGGAAATACTCATAGGATTTAACATATTCTTTCAGGTCGAGGTATATGCTACCGATGTTGTTATAAGAATTTGCAATTCCAACCGAATCATTCATCTGAAGTTTGCACTCGAGCGACTTCAAATGATAATCGATGGATTTCTGATAGTCGCCCAGGTTATGATATATGATCCCCAGATTATTCCAGACTTTGGCCAGACCAAATGAATCCCTGGCCAGGCTGTACTGCGCCAGGCTAGAATCATAAAAACTGATCACATTGTTGAGATTCCCTTTGTACATGGAAATATTGCCCAACAATTTATAGGCCTCACCAATTTTCTTGTTATCCTTTAGTTCTTTCGAACTGATCAACGCCAGACGTGCATATTCCCGTGATGAATCCATGGAAATGGATAAATATATCCGTGAAAGGCTGAATAAGACATCCACTCTTTGCTCCAAACCAGCATTGGGAAGAACTTTAAGTAAACTGTCAATTTCTTCCTGTTTCGAATTTACTGCCGGATTGCGTGCAAGGGCGCTTCCTGCCATCACAAATAGCATTAGAAACAAAAGGAGCCGGTAACGAAAACAGGGTAGTTTCAAAATTTATTGATCCTCATTTTTTTGAAAGTAGACTTCCAGTTTATTTAACAGATCCCTGGGATTAAACGGTTTTGATATATGGGCATTGCATCCTGCATCCAGACTTTTTTCTATATCATCTGACATCGCATAAGCCGTCAACGATACAATGGGTAGGGTTGTATTCATTTTCCTGATTTCGCGGGTAGCTTCATATCCATTCATGACAGGCATTCGGATATCCATGAGTACCAGGTCGACCTGTTGATTTGTATTGATCATGTCGACCGCTTCTTTTCCATTTACAGCCCTCACTATTTTTGCATTTGTTTTAAACAATGTTGCGCTGATCAGTTCAAAGTTCGAAACTTCATCTTCAGCAACCAGAATAACTTTTCCGGACCAATCATGTTTATCGGATCGGGGGATAAAAGGTTTCATAAATCCCTCAACATTTACCGCTTCATAAGGAAGGGTAAAATAAAATGTACTTCCTTCATGCAATACCGACTCGACCCACATATTTCCACCAAGGATCTCCACGAGCCTTCTCGAAATGGTCAGACCCAGTCCTGTTCCTCCATATTCTTTGGTACTGGATTCCTGAGCCTGTCGAAATCGTTCAAAAATGAGAGACAATTTATCCGCTTCCAAACCGATACCTGTATCTTTTACAAAGAATGTAATGGTTTTTTCTTTTTCATCAATGCTATAGCCCAGATCAATAAACCCCTCTTCCGTAAATTTGAATGCATTTCCTACCAGGTTATTCATGATTTGCTTGAACCGAAGTGGATCGGTCTGGATGGCAAAACGTGTATCAGGGACTAATTTCTGTGTACGAATGGTAATTTTTTTCTGTGGGTATTTATTGAGTTTTGCTGTAAACTGAGCTTTAATTTCATCCATGATCATATTTACCTGGCATGCCCCTTTTACAACTTTGATCTGTCCTGCTTCAATTTTGGCTACGTCAATAATGTCTTCGATGAGATGCAACAAAACCTTACTGTTTTCTCCGATGAGTTGAACAAACTCCTTACGGTTATCACCCGTCAGATCAGGATCGTTGAGTAACTCACTGAATCCGATGATGGCATTCATGGGGGTTCGGATTTCATGAGACATATTGGCCAAAAAAGCTGTTTTAAGCCGATCTGCTTCTTCCGCTTTATTTTTTGCTTTTTTCAGCTCCTGTTCAACCTGTATCCGTTCAGTAATATCAATGGATACACCCAATAGTGCAATACCCTGGTACACCTCTGATTTCAGGGGAAGCTTCACAGTTTTAAGCACATGGGTGTGCCCTTCTGCATCAGTAAATGGTTCCTCCTCCAGAATTTTCGTGGAACCCGTTTCGATAACCTCCAGGTCATCACGCATGTATTTATCAATTTCAGCAGCATTATGATGCAGTTCCGATTGCAGGAATCCTTCAACCTGATCGACCCGTTTGCCATATGCAGAAGCCATGGCTTTATTGGCCAGGATAAATCTTTGATCCCTATCCTTGGCATATATCATGACAGGCACGTTATCAATGATCTGCCGGAGTGTAAATTCATTTTCCCGCAATGCATCATCGGCCTTCTTTTGATTGATGGAGATACTGATCTGTATCGAAACAAAATTCAGCAGTTCCAGGTCATGTTCCGTGAAAGCATTTTCATCCTTATAATTTTGCACAACGATGGCACCAATGGTTTCTCCTTTAACGATCATCGGAACACCCAGCCAAACCTTAGCCATGGAACCCATCAACTCAACCTCACCCTTTGTAGCCAGATCCTGAATATCCGCTTGTCTTAACAATATCGGTGCATTTTTTCGGATGAGGTAATAGGTCAACGATTTGCCTGCCGGTATGCGTTTAAAGCGATCCTTTTCATCCACAAAATAAGGCAATGCAATTTCCTGAGAATTTTTATCATAAAGCGCAATGAACATGTTGGTGGTATCGATCACTTCGCTGAGTTCCATGCGGATTATGGTTATCAACTCACTCATATCTTTTGTGGTTGAGACGGCATTCCCAATGCGATATACCATATTTTTGATCTTCTCTTCTTTTTCGCGCTCCACTTCCATTCTTTTAGCGAATGTTACATTTCGCGCGCTGCCCACTGTTCCGATCATTCGGCCCTGGTGATCCAGCAAGGGAGATTTATGAATATCCAGATACAGAAATTCACCATTGACATTGCCATATTCATCAAATTGCTGAGGTTGGCGGGTTTGCATAACAATATCATCGGTATCATCACTGCTGTCGCCAAAAGTATACCATTCCGGATCATCCGGATGAAGTTTCCGTGCCCTTTCGGCAAAATAAAAATCCGTTTTCCCGACTGGATCTTCTGTATCGTCGGCCATCAACAAAGATTCACATAAAGCTTTATTGGCAAAAATGTATCTTTTATCCAGATCTTTGGCCCAAATCATATCCTGTGTATTATCGGCCATCAAACGGAAAAATGAATAAAGCGACTTGTATTTTTCCTCACTCAGTTTGATCTCTTCCAATACTTGTTTACGATTGGTAATATCATTTCCAAGCCCTAAAACCACCCAACTATTTTGCAAGAACAGGCGGGTGGTGTAAATCTCCATCCATCGCTCATCACCCGCTTTTGTGATAATTTTAAATTCATAACGCTTTGGTGCTTTTTTGCCCTCCAATCGATTGATGCCCCTCTCCTTTACAACCTCCCGAAAATCAGGATGAACAATATCGTAAAACTTCATGCTGAGCAATTCATCTTCTGAGTAGCCTGTAATTTCTATCACAGCAGGATTGACATATGTAAAGCGACTTTCGCAATTGAACATGTACAGGGTGCTTTTTAAGTTATCGGAAATTGCCCTGAACATGCCATCATTGTCACGCAATTGCTCGAGTACTGCTTTTCTCTCCGAAATATCATATATAAAACCATCGAATGTAATCGTGCCCGAATGGGCCCGTTGCACGGAACTGACACTTAACATGCACCAAATTGATTCCGATCGATTTGTTTTAAGCAAAACCTCCATTTCTCGGATCAGCCTATCCTCTTCAACAGATTTTCTAATTCGTTCTAACTGATCTTTATGGTCTACCAGTTCATACAGATTTGTTTCCTGGAGTTTTCCAACCGGGTTCAGGCCCAACATTCTGCGGGTCCATGGATTGGCGTATAGCAATCGTCCCTGCTCATCCATCTGAAATAATCCGATGGGTACATTTTCCTGCAATTGTTTCAAGTTTCGCTGCCCATCAGCCAAACCTTCAATGATCTCCTCCACCTTGTCGATCCGGTGAAATATGATCATCAATTGACCCGGTCCTGTTTTAACCAACTGATAGAATCCCCGGCCATGGGGTAATGCATGATGGTGATGATGAACCCAGGCTGTATGAATGCCCATAAAATTCTCATCTCTTTCGATCAATTCCACAATTTCAGGGGGAAATAGTTGATCAGGAGATAAATGTCTGATCTCATCTCCTAATTTTGATTCTATATTGTTTCTGATCAGTCGTGTAACCCGATAAGCATTGGAAAAGTCCGGTTTCTGTTCAAGCATTATAATATCAGTCTCAAGGGCTCCCATGAGCTTTTGAAACCATTGGTCGACCTCACCTGAACCATTGCTTTTTTGAATGGGTGCATTTGGTTCAATGGTCACTTCTCCACTGGCATGTTTAAATTGGGATTTAGAATCCGAATTGTAATTTTGACCCATAAATATCTGCCATTATTGCTTTTAACAAATGTAGGTATATTATTTAAATCGAATATGGATCAGGATACGTAAATAAAATGTTAAAGTTTTCAATGGATTGCTATTATTCCTTCTTCTAAATTCCTTATTTTTGACCTAAATTGAAATCCATGTTTCTGGAATTAATCACAAAGCAGGTTGCAAATTTAAGTCGGGCTGTTGGAAAGTACATCAAAAGTGAAAGTAAAAACATTCACCATAAACACATCATTGATAAGGGGCTCAATGATTTTGTGACCGATGTGGATAAAAACTCTGAAAAGCGACTTGTTGCTGAATTGCATAAACTACTACCGGAGGCTGGATTCATTGCTGAAGAAGGCGATCACTACTCCCGAAAAGATCGTTATAACTGGATTATTGACCCATTGGATGGCACTACCAATTATATTCATGGCGCGCAGCCGTATGCCATTAGTATCGGACTGATGGAAAAAAACAGGGTGATTACCGGCGTGGTTTATGAAATCAACCTGAATGAATGCTTTTATGCCTGGCATCAGGGCGGAGCTTTTCTGAACGGTCATCAGATCAGCGTATCCCACGCCGCCACGGTTAAAGATGCATTAATTGCAACCGGTTTTCCCTACTCCGATTTTTCGCAACTGGAAAACTATTTGGATGCATTTAGCTATCTGATGAAGCACTCACATGGTCTCCGGCGCCTGGGTTCAGCAGCTACTGATCTGGCTTATGTTGCCTGTGGACGCTATGATGCATTTTTCGAATATGGGCTGCATCCCTGGGATGTAGCAGCAGGTAGCATCATTGTAGAAGAAGCCGGGGGAAAGGTCAGTGATTTTAACGGCGCAGATGCATTTGTTTTCGGCAGTGAAATTGTTGCTGGAAATAGCTTATTAGCTGAAGAGTTCCTGGGAATAATCAGGGACAAATTCAGCAAGAAAACATAAAGTGAGACAAAAATAGTCTGTATGCATAAAAAAACAGATCTGCAAAAAGGGAAGGATGAAAATGAAGTAACCATCGTCAAGGATACACCGGGAAGAAGCCTGGCCAAAGCCATTAGCTGGAGACTGGTCGCCTCATTAACCACTTTTCTGATCACCTTTGTCATTTTCAGACAAAAAATCAGTGGCCCCTATAAACAGATTTTAGAAGCATCAACACTGGTCATGATATTTGATGTGGTCATCAAAATTGTAATTTATTATTTTCACGAACGTTTATGGACCAATATATCCTGGGGAAAATACATGCAGCGCAGATTCTGGAAAAGGAGAGCCTGGAAAAAACTTTACCGGAAGATGCATGCTTCGGATTAATAAAAGAACTTACTTCATACCTAACATAATGAATCATCGCATCAAATTATTAGCAGTTTTACTAACGGTTGTTATCAATTCTGCGCTGGTTGCTTCGGAAAACGATAGCACACTGCTCATTTATAAATTCGACATCAAAGAACAAATTGCACCTCCTGTTCAACGCAAAACCCATGATGCCTTCCAGGAGGCCCGTGAATTGGGCGCAGACCTTATTCTCATCCATATGAATACCTATGGGGGTATGCTGGACGCTGCAGATAGCATACGGACCATGATCCTTCGTTCAACCATTCCTGTTTATGTTTTTATTGATAACAATGCTGCATCAGCCGGTGCCCTCATCTCCATTGCCTGCGACAGTATTTACATGACCTCGGGATCCAATATCGGAGCAGCTACAGTTGTGGATCAATCTGGTAAACCCCTGCCCGATAAATATCAATCATATATGCGATCAATGATGCGATCGACAGCTGAATCCAAAGGTCGCGATCCTGACATCGCACAGGCCATGGTTGATCCAAGAATATACATTGAAGGGGTAATCGACACCGGACAGGTACTTACTTTCACTGCCAAAGAAGCCATGAAATTTAATTTTTGCGAAGGCATTGCAGAAACGATTCCTGAAATGCTAAAAGTTGCTAAAGTTGAAAACTACTCAATTGTAGAACAATCATTCAGCTGGTCGGATAAAATTATTCACTTCCTTATCAATCCATTTGTGAGTGGTATTCTGATCATGATCATCATCGGTGGGATCTATTTTGAGCTCCAATCTCCTGGAATTGGCTTCCCAATTGCGGCTTCTTTTGTTGCCGCGCTTTTATATTTTGCACCCCTCTATCTTGAAGGACTGGCAGAGCACTGGGAAATTATTCTATTTGTTATTGGGGTGGTCTTAATTGCCATTGAAATTTTTGTAGCACCTGGTTTTGGTGTGCCAGGCATCCTGGGGATTATATTTATTATGGCCGGATTAACCCTTAGCATGACCGGCAATATGGGTCTTGATTTTACCGGTATAGAGCTGACAGGGGTTATCAAGTCATTTTTCATCGTAGTCATCGCCATGTTCCTTTCGTTGGTGTTATCATTTTATTTCAGTAAAAAGATCTTTACCACCACCATCTTCGGTCACCTGGCACTGGATTCGGAACAACACAAAGAGGATGGTTTTACATCATCGGACAATTCATATAAGAGCATGGTAGGAAAAACAGGTGAAGCTTTCACTGTATTGAGACCTGCCGGTAAGGTAAAGATTGGTGACGATATTTTTGATGCAACGGCCGAAGCGGGTTTTATCGACAAGGGTGATAAAATACGTGTAACGGGTTATCAAACCTCTCAATTGTTTGTCATTGAAATACCTGATATTGAAGGAGGTTCAGTATGAAAATGGAGCTTCTAAAAGGGGACCTGACAAAAATAGATTGTGATGCCATTGTGAATGCGGCCAATGAGTCGCTTCTTGGAGGAGGAGGTGTAGATGGTGCCATTCATCGGGCCGCCGGGCCACAATTACTCGAAGCCTGTAAGAAACTCAACGGCTGTCCGACAGGCGATGCAAAAATCACTCCCGGATTTAACCTTCCTGCCCGGTTTGTGATCCATACGGTGGGGCCAGTTTGGAAAGGAGGCATTAACAATGAGGAAGATCTGCTCCGTTCATGCTACCAAAGGAGCCTGGAACTGGCGAATGAAAACAATTTCTATTCGATTGCTTTCCCCAATATAAGTGCAGGTGTATATCATTTCCCTAAGGAAAAAGCCGCGCAAATAGCCATCGAAACTGTTCAGGCCTTTGGATGGAAACATGAACTGCCAAAAAAAGTTATGTTTGTTTGTTTTGATCAGGAAAATTACGACCTCTACAAAACCAAATTGAACCTTATCCGGTAATTTATTTTTGATTTGTTCTAAATTATAAATCCTCATTTTTTCAATCCACCTTTTTTTACTTTTGCCCTGTCAATAAAGGAAGATGGGTGCAAAAACAAGAACATGGTTATGGATGATCAATTGCTTCTTATTGATGATGACGATAAGTCATGCGCAACCTATAAATCCTGCTAAAAAAGAATTAGCTGCCATTAGAATTGCTTCACCACCGGTTATTGATGCTGTTCTGAATGATGAAATCTGGATAGATGCCTCTGAAGCCATTGATTTTGTTCAATATACGCCATTTAATGGAGCCCAACCCAGTTTTGCATCAGTTGTTAAAATCGCCTATGACGATAATGCCATCTATTTGGGAGCCATGCTTTACGATCCCTATCCCGATAGCATTTATAAAGAGCTCAGTGAAAGAGACCGGATCAATATGGTGGATTATTTTGGCGTCTATTTAGACTGTTACAATGATTATCTCACTGCATTTGGATTTATTGTGACGGCCGCAGGTGTTCAGGTAGATGGAAAACGAACCGAAAGCAATGGAGAAGATCGAAGCTGGGATGCCGTGTGGGAAAGTGCCGTAAAAATTGTCGACAGCGGTTGGATAGCAGAAATGGAAATACCTTTTTCGGCCATTCGGTTTCCGGATGAAGCTGAACAAACATGGGGATTGCAACTTTACAGAAACATAACCCGGTATCGTGAAAGTGATACCTGGAACTTCATCAATCGAGAAGAAGACGGTATTAACAATCAATCGGGATTACTGACTGGTATCCGAAACATAGATCCACCACTCCGGCTTTCATTGGTCCCCTATATTTCGGGTTATGCTGAAAAGAGTCCGGAAACCAGGAATTGGGGTTATTCCTATAATTACGGATTGGATTTGAAATACGGCATCAATGAAAGCTATACGCTCGACATGACCCTGATTCCTGATTTCGGTCAGGTTCAATCCGACGATGAAATATACAACCTCTCCCCTTTTGAAGTTTATTATGACGAGAAACGCCCATTTTTCATGGAAGGTACAGAATTGTTTGATAAGGGTAGTGTATTTTACAGCCGCCGCGTAGGAAAAACACCAATGGGTTTCGATCATGTAAATGATAGCCTGCAAGATCATGAAGTTATTCAAAACAATCCTCAAAATGCGCAGCTGATCAACGCCACAAAAATTTCTGGAAAGAATAATAAAAAACTGGCCATGGGTTTTTTTAATGGCATGACTGCCAACACGTATGCAGAAATTAAAGACACACTTACCGGCAAAAAAAGGACCATTCGGACCGAACCTTTCACCAATTACAATATGATCGTCTTTGACCAGGCGCTCAGGAACAATTCTTACCTTAGTTTGTACAATACCAATACCTGGCAACCCGACATGAAATACTCGGCCAATGTATCCGGTTCAGAACTTAAACTTACCAGTAAAAAAAACCGATATGCTATATGGCTTCAAGGTTTGGTCAGTCAGAAATACAACACGCAACAACAACCTGAATTTGGATATTCATATGCTGTTGAAGCCGGCAAGATCAGCGGTAAATTCACCTGGGAACTCTCACATCGCTTGCTGGATAACAATTACGATCATAATGATATGGGGTTTTTAACCAGGAATAATTATATCCGGGATGAAATTGAATTTTCTTATAATATTTATCATCCGGTTTGGCTTATCCTTGACTGGTTCAATTCCATTTCCTTTTCAGTTGAACAATTATATGATCCCCGTCAATTTGCGGAATTTGAAATTGATTTAAGTTCACGTGCCACATTTAAAAATCATCTGTCCGTTTGGTTCAACGGATCTACAAATCCTGTAAAAGGTTATGATTACTATGAACCCCGTGTGGCAGGCTGGTATTACACCAGGAATCCGGTCTATTATGGGAATGTAGGAATATCCCCCGACTACCGGCACCGATTTGTTATTGACAGCCGGATTGGATATCTTAATATTCCAAAGGACAATCGCAGCAATTACTGGTTTTCATTTGAACCTCGCTTCCGGGTTAGTGATAATCTCATGCTGGTATATGAATTTTCCTATGATGATGATGATCATAATATCGGATATGTGACGGACTCTATTTCAGCTGACAAGGAGGAGGTAATAATCTTTGGGGACAGGATGATCAATACCTATGAGAATGTACTGGAAGCCAATTACCGGTTCAATAATAAATCTTCGGTTTCCTTAAGAGCCAGGCATTATTGGATCACCATCAACCATACAGATTATTATCAGTTACAACCGAATGGATCATTGGGGACTACTGATTACGACGATATCAATGAATTCAGTTTGAATATATTTAACATTGATATGGTATATGTATGGAACTTTGCCCCGGGAAGTGAATTGCGTGTGGTTTGGAAAAATGCCATCGATACATACAACGAAAAAGAATGGGTTGAAAATCATATCCGGGATATCGAACAGGACTTTGCAAAGAACTTCTGGAATACAATCAATACGTCAGCTACCAATAGTTTTTCAGTCAAGCTGCTCTATTATATCGATTATCAGCAGATCAGAGAATTGTTCCGAAAAAGTTAATCAAATTTTCAACCTGGCTGCAAACGCCTGAGAAATATAATTATCATAGGATTCGCAAACCTTCGATCCGAATGCAATGCCAATATCCAATAATGTCTCCCAGGCCTGCTTTTTTAGTGAGTCCAGGTCATTTTTCGCTATGTTGAGCTTCATCAGTCCATAAATTAAGCCCGCATTAAATGCATCACCCGCACCTATGGTACTCACAGGATTAATAACAGGTGTCTCCAGGTTGATGTGAAATCCGTTTGTTTTCAGTTGAACAGGATCATGAGCCGAGGTACTGATAAGGATCTGACAGCCGGCATCCTGAATGTGATGATAAGCCTCATTCGCATTCCAGGCATTAAAGATCAGTCTAAAATCATCCGAAGACCCCCTTACAATATCAGCATATCCAATGTTTTCAATGATGAAGGGTTTTAGCCCTGCAAGATCTTTAAGATGTGGTTTCCGGAAATTGGGATCATAAATAATGATGGATCCGGCAGCTGCGGCTGCCTTCAGTATTTGAAGTATAGGTTCTCTCAATTGTTTGGTAATGGCTGCAAAAGACCCAAAGAGAACGATATCATCCGGTCTGAATTCGGGCTTTTCCATTTTCATCCGGTTGATGGGATATTGCTTATAAAAATTATAGTGAGCCTCATTGTCCATATCCAGAAAAGCCAAGGCTATTGCTGTTTTTCCTTTTTCATATTGGTAGATCAGATCAGATTCCACATTGTTTTCTTCCAAAAAGTTAAGGATTAATTTTCCCACATCATCGTCAGCAAGTTCTGAAATAAATGATACCGGCAATCCCAGTCTTCCAAGGCTCACCGACGTATTCAGCATGGCTCCACCCGGTTTAGCAGCAATGGGTGAACCATCTTTAAAAATAATATCATATACGGTTTCGCCAATGGCGTATATCCTCCTGTTTTTCATAAATGGTCTTTTCTTCATACAAGGATAATGAAAAACAAGGAATTTCAGTCAGATTATTCTAATTTTTATTAGGATCCAATGATTGTAAATTAAAATAAAATGAATACAATGTATTAAAATAAAATTGTTAAAAAGTTTTGTCACTAACGGATTCAAGTGGATAATCATTACCCTTATTTTTACACAAAATGCCCGCTATGCCCTTAATATCAAAAAGAAAAAGGAAAAAAACAAGATACGTCAAGATCACCCTCAAACTTACAGCCCGTCAAAAAAGGTCATTACAAAATTATTGCGAAGCCAGGCAAACAACTCCCAACAAACTGATAAAAAAATCGATCAGGCGCTACATCAATGGATTTGATAAAAATGTCCCAGCGGAATATTATGCAACTGAAAACCAGCTTGATTTATTTGAATAGGCCTCTGTGAATGGGTATTTGCTCCCAATTTCAACTTTAAGCATCCAGGGTATTTTCGTAGGGTAACCGGTTCAGGATTGATCTGCCCAATGTGATCTCGTCCGCATATTCCAGTTCATCCCCAACACTGATGCCCCTGGCAATGGTGGTAATCTTAACAGGTCGATCCTTCAATCGTTTATAAATATAAAAGTTGGTCGTATCACCTTCAATCGTTGTCGATAATGCCATGATCACTTCTGATATGGATTCATGGTCAATTCTCCGGATCAGGGATTCAATATTCAGGTCAGCAGGTCCAATACCATCCATGGGTGAAATAATTCCACCAAGAATATGATACAACCCATTGTACTGGCCGGTATTTTCAATTGCCATAACATCCCTGATATCCTCTACAACGCAAACCAGCTTTTCATTTCGTTTCGGGCTTGAACATATCTCACAAATTTCAGCATCAGATAAATTGTGACACACTTTACAAAACATAATCTCGTTCCGCAATTGAATAATAGAATTGCCCAGGGCTTCTGCAACAGTTGGATCTTTTTTTAACAGATGAAGTGCAAGTCGAAGGGCCGTTTTCTTTCCGATACCGGGAAGACGGGATAATTCATTTACTGCACTCTCAAGCAATCTTGAAGCATAATTAATCATGCAACACGTATTTTCTTTTTTATTTTCAGGATCAATTTGTTCACAAATCTAATGCAATTTCACTTGTGCGATAAATAAAATAATTAGTTTTACGACCCGTTGAGACCATATGCTTTTAGAACGTATGATGCACTACAAAACAATTTTAATTATATTTTTTATCGCTTATGCCTCCTGCATTTCGGCACAATCCGATAATGACACCATCAATCAAACTGATCAGGATGGAAATAAAACCGGTTACTGGAAAAAAATCAATGACGAAGGATTGCTTTTATATGAAGGACAGTTTGATCATGGCATCCCCATAGGGGAATTTACTTATTTCTACCCTGATGGCATTGTAAAAGCCCGGACTGTCTTTTCAGATGAAGGCATTCATGCAGCAACAACAACGTATCATCACTCAGGAGAAATAATGTCAGAGGGGTTGTACATCAAACAGGAAAAAGACAGTTTGTGGAGATATTATGATAATACCGGAACCCTCCTCAAGGAGGAGTTTTACCGCAACCAGGAAAAGAGCGGAACATGGAAGACCTTTTATGAAAATGGCCAGGTTGCTGAATTAACATCCTGGGAAAATGGGAAACAGCAAGGCCCGTGGGAACAATATTTCAGCGATGGTTTGATGAAAGCCTCCGGTAATTTTGTGGATGACGAAAAGCAGGGTCCCTTTGATTATTATTATCCCAATGGTCGGTTGCGTGTGACTGGCTCATATGTGGATAGTTATAAAACAGGAGATTGGTTTTATATGGATGAGGAAGGGAAAGTGATTAAAAAAGAAGTGTATAAAGAAGGGCGTATTATCAATTCAGAAGAATATGAATAGATCAATCTATATTCAGGCACTGCAGATGGAAAAAAATGGTGACTGGGATGGATCACATCGATTGATACAACAATACCATACCGCAGAAGCTTGCTGGATCCATGCCTACTTGCACCGAGTGGAAGGAGATCTTGGCAATGCAGGATATTGGTATGCCCGCGCCGGGAAAAGCATGCCCCAATATGATCTGAATAGAGAATGGCAGGAATTAATGGAAAGTATCAATAAAGAATAAAGGCAGTTGATCAATCTGCTCCCAGGATGGTCAGGCTCCCCTTCAGTATCTGAACCATATTTTCGTCACCGTAATGTACTTCCAGTATCCAATAATAAGTTCCGTCTGCTACCAACTGGCCATTTCGTTTGCCATCCCAACCATCTTCAAAGTGGTCAGATTCCCATACCTTTTCACCCCATCGATTGTACACTTCCATGTGATGTGAATGGATACCCTGCCAGGTTTCGGGATCAGGCATGAACAAATCATTTTTCTGATCTGCATTGGGAGTGATCACCCTTGGTATTTTCAATTCAAAAAGCATCACTTTTACCGTATCACTGGCAATGCAGGGTCCCAGGGATACTTCAACAAAATAATAGGGATCTCCCGGATCTAGCTCACCTAATGCTAGCTGATAATACTGACCTGTCGATCCATCCTGCCAGAGATAGGTGTCGTATCCGGACCCGGCATCCAGCTCAAGCACCTGCCCCACAGTCAATATTTTGTTTTCACCTAAATCAACATAAGGATTCGGGTATTCTTCAACTAATACCTCGTCAGTTGCATTTCCACATTGATTAGATACTTCCAGATGATACCAGCCCGGTTTGGAAACTTCCATCCATGGCCAGCCAAGCTCACCATTCCAGAAATATTCATAGGGTCCTTTCACCGAACTCAGCAAAATTGTATCCCCTTGACAAAGGTTATTATCTTCACCAAGATCAGCAACTGGCAAAGGAATCCAATCAATCCATACAGAGTCAGCACCTGAACAACCAAACATATCCGATACGATAACTTTGTACAATCGCGATGTATCCACCAGGCAGGTCTGAAAAGCAGTACTATCCTGCCAGAGATAAGAAAGATATCCACTTCCTGCATCCAGGATCAACTCATCACCTTCACAAACAATCGTATCGGGCCCCAAATCAATTTGAGGAGCAGAAACATCCACATATATTTCTGCAGAAGCCGTGCAGTTAAAATTATTAGCTACTGTAACCGAATAGAGTCCGGATGTGGATACTGTATAAAATGGCAAAGTCGAATTATCTTGCCATAGATAACTCGTGTACTGACCTTCGGGCTCCAGAAGCAAAGTCTGCCCAACACAGATGGTGGTATCATTTCCAAGGGAAACATTGGGTGAAGGCTTCATTCCAATCACGATGGTATCACCCCCAGAACATCCATTTGGGTCGGTAACATAAACCCAATAAGTACCGGGGTTATTGACCAGGATGGATGCTTCATTGCTTCCATCCTGCCAAAGGTAAGAAGCAAAGCCATTTCCGGGGCTAAGATAAAAATCATCACCCATACAAATGGTCGTATCAGCGCCCAGATTGATGGACAACGCCGGAGAATAGCCTACTTCAATGCTATCGATGGCAGAGCATCCTTTATCATCTGTCACCATCACCCAGTAGATGCCTGTTCCGTTGATGGTACAAGTTTGATTGGTGGTGCTATCCTGCCAAAAATAGGATTCAAAACCAGGACCAGCATCCAGTGTGAGGGTCACCTCTTCACAAATGGTGGTATCAGGTCCCAGATCCAGTGCTATAGGTGGAAATGTTTCAATGCTGATGGTATCTGATCCTGAACCGCAATCTCCAAAAACAGTTACCCAGTATAAACCGGCCTCATTCACAATTAAAATTGAATCTGTACTCCCATTATTCCATATGTACCCTTCATACACACCCGGATAAAGAGAATAATAACTACCCGGGCATATGGTGGTATCATTCCCTAGCGAAGCTGTTGTACTGTCGTTGATGATGGATAAGTGTAACGAGTCAATGGCAGAACATCCTAGGGAATCAGTGATCATTACCCAAACCAAATAATCACCCGGTTGGTAAAGTGATAGAGTAGAATCCGTAGTACCGTTAAACCATAAATATTGTGCAAAATCTCCCGGTGAAAGTTCCAGTGTATCTCCTATACAAAGGGTGGTATCATTGCCCAGATCAAATTCGGGTGAGACTGATACATGCACACTATCAGTAACGGTACATTCGCCAAACATAGCCTGAACCCAATAAGTACCGGGTTCTGAAACATAAATAGCCGTATCGGTACTTCCATTGCTCCACAGGAATTCATCAAAGTCACTGGCCGGTACTGCCACCAGCATGCTATCGGAAAGACAAATGGTGGTATCATTTCCAAGGTCAAGTTCCGGAGGAGGTGTTATTCTGATATTGTCGGCCAGCAGGTAACCTATCTCCGCAGGCATCGATTGATCATAATACGATCGGAAAAGCATATTATTGATCTCTGCTTCAGGCTGAAGTGTAAATTCAAAGGTCTCCCACTCAAAATTATCAATGTAAGGAGACTCCCATAATAAGGTTCCTTCCGAACAATAATACGTACTGGCATATATGCGTATTTTCATGGGAAACGTTTCCTGCTGATTTCCATAATAATTGATCACATGAAAGTAAGCCAGGTCTATTTCAAATTTATAGCATGTATCAGGTGATAGCGGGGTTTCTAATTGAGTCCATACCCGCTCTATCCAGGAAGGCAACCAGGCAATGCCCAGGTACGAACTTCCATCAGAAGGTGGTGTAGGAACATCCCAACAAAAGGGCTGGGTATCAGGTGAACCGGAGCAATTAACATAGCCACTGGGAGGATTATTGGGATTAGGAAAAGGGCCTTCAAAGGATGGATTAGGCAGGTATTGCCCGCTTGCTGTGAGAGCTATTAGCCAAATCCATAATTGCAACGTAATTTTTTTCACCTGTGATCTGGTTTCACATGAAGATAATTATGGTGTTTCTGAACCCAGTACGGTCAGACTTCCTTTTACGGTTTGTTTAATGTTGTTGCTGCCATAATAGACCTCCAAAACCCAATAATATGTTCCATCAGCAACCGTTTTACCATTTCGGGTTCCATCCCATCCCTCTTCAAACTGCTCAGATTCCCAAACTTTTTCACCCCATCGGTTGAATACTTCAATATGGTGCTTATTGATCCCCTGCCAGCGCTCCAGGTCAGGCTGAAACAGGTCGTTTTTCTGATCGCTGTTGGGTGTTATGACCCTGGGGACCCACACTTCAAATAAAATAATTTTTGTGGTGTCGCTGTTTGAACAACCGTCCTTAGAAACTTCCACAAAATAATTAGGATTGGATGGATCCAGTGAGCCTGCATTTACCTCATAGAACTGCCCCATGGTTCCATCCTGCCATAAGTAACTATCAAAACCTTCCCCGGCGTTTAAAACGATGGATTGCCCGTCAACCAGCACCTGGTCCTCACCAAGATTGACAGCAGGTATTGGTGCATACGAAACAAAAACCTCATCCACTGCAGTACCGCATTCATTGGTTACCTCCAGGCTTACCAGGCCTTCCGAAGAAACCACATAAGTATCTGTTCCATCCACACCATTCCAAAAATATTGAAAATCACCGCTTGGAGCTTCCAGGACAAGGGTTTCTCCTTCACACAGTTTTTTATCATCTCCCAGGCCAGCCGTTGGTTTGGCTTTTTCATTGACTGTTATTTCACCAAATCCCTGGCAACCATACTGATCGACAACATTCACCGAATAGGTTCCTCCCGATATAACGGTATAAAACTGCTCCTCCTGCCCATCCTGCCATTGATATTCTATATATTCACTTCCAGCATCCAACAAAATCGTATCCCCCGAACACAATAAAGAATCGCCAGCGAAGGCAACCTCAGGATTGGAAACCTGAACAAAAATTTCATCCGATGCTTCACAATTGAAAGTATTGGTAACGGTTACCGAGTATATTCCAGACGAAGTTACGGTATAAAATGGAAGTGTCGAATTATCCTGCCACAAGTAAGAGGTATATTGACCCACCGGTTCCAGCAACAAGACTTCATCGGCGCAAATCGTTGTATCTTCGCCCAACTCAACCTGCGGAGAAGGTTTTACTTCGATGTTTACTGTGTCGGCTCCTGTACAACCATAAATATCTACCACTTCTACCCAGTATGTTCCGGAAGTTGTAATGGTGATATATGGTGATGTCTGACCATTTTGCCATACATAACTTTGGAATCCGGGGCCTGGAGTGAGGGGATAATTATCACCAAAACAAACTGTTGTATCTGGTCCCAGGTTGACTACCACTGCAGGGCTGAAATTTACTTCAACTGTATCTGTGGTTAAGCATCCATTTTGATCCGTTACAGTAACCCAATAGGTTCCTGGCTGGTTCACCGTTATGGTAGGAGTTGTTGAGTTATCATACCAAAGATAGGTGATAAATCCGCTTCCAGGATTTAGTAAAACAGATCCATCAAAACAAATCGCGGTATCTGAAGGCAAGGCAGTCTCAATGGGAGGGAAAAAACTTACATAAACACTATCTGTTGCCTGGCATCCGCCAAACCCAATCACCTGCACCCAGTAGAGTCCCGGCTCCGATACAGTCAATGTTGAATCAGTAGATCCATCCTGCCACAGATATGAAAAGTATCCCGATCCCACATTCAGAGTGGTATCCTCACCACCACAAATGATGATATTTCCTCCCAGGTTTATATCCGGCTCCTCCAAAACAATAATTTTAATCGAGTCTGTGAGGGTATCTCCACATTTATCGATAATATTGACGAGATAGGTTGTTGTTGTATCCGGGGTAAGGATCACGGTTGAAACAGTATCATCCAGGCCGACCCATTGAAAACTATAGGGTTCTGCACCAAATTCCACCTCCAATGTAACCAACACTTGCTGACCTTCACAAATATAAGTTGAGTCGATCATCGTGGAAACCATAGGTTCATATTCGAGGATCTCAACAAAAATGGTATCGGTATCATCACAACCTTCATTCCCGATCACATCCACCCAGTAATATCCTGTTGTATCAACACTGATGATCGAATCATTGGATCCATCCGACCAAAGATAACTGGCAAAGCCACCACCGGCATTGATCAGGAGTGATTCTCCTTCGCACAATGTTAGCGTTGTATCATTTCCCAAATCAAGGGAAGGGGATTTATAAATCCGGATGTTATCCATAAGAATGTAGCCCCAATATGGATTTGCCCCGGTATAATATGCTTCCAGCACAATATCAGTAATATCATACTCCTCAGGTTTGATAATGAATTCGTAGGTTTCCCACTCTTCATTAGCTATCGCCGGTGATTGCCAGAGAAGGTTAGATTTATCACAAGAAAGGTTTGAACCGTAGATCTTCAGGGTGATGGGATACATGTTTAAAAAGTTGACATCATCCTGGAAAGCCAGATCAATTTTGAAAGTATAGCAAGAATCGACTGCAAAAGGGGTGTTTAGACTCGTATGCACATCTTCCCAGGTAAAATCGTTGCGAGCAGTCATTCCCAAATAAGTGTTCCCATCTGAAGGTGGCATATAAACATTGAAATTACCAGGCTGAATATCCGGCGTACTCCAAACCGGGGTGCATATTTGCCATCCGGGAGGTGCCGTTGCTGGTGCAGGAATGCCTTCAAATGAGGGGTTGGGGAGGTATTGAGCAAATCCAACCCTTGTTAATAAAAGCAACATTAAAAAACAAAAAGTTTTGACTGGCTTTTCCATTATTAACTTTTAGACAGTAACTGGATCAAATAGGTTGTATTGTAGTGATTTATCATCAATTGTATTTAAAAATGCTGTGATATGGAATAAACCCTTTGGGCGGTCTATCTTTTAATGCCTGCCGTGGTTTATGAAACTCCGGACTTTCATAAATGCGCTTCAACAGAGCATCCCGGGTTACAGGCTCAGCTAAATGGGCAATACCGACTGCATGCTCACCAATACTCAGCCCCCTTGGATCGAAGGCTCCATGTTCGGTAACAATGATCACCGGATCTGCTGATATTGCCGTGGTGGTAATTCCTTCCGGACACATATCCACAATTTTTGATATGCCGCTGGCTGTAGTTGATTTCATCGCTATTATGGCATGTCCTCCTTCTGATAAATAGGACCCCCGCAAAAAGTCGGCCTGTCCACCAATGCCACTGTATATTTGACGACCTTTTAAGGAGTCAGCCCAAATATTTCCATGCAGATCTACCCCAATGGCACTGTTAATGGCTACCATTTTATGTTGTTGAGCGATTCGAATAATACTGTTCGTAAAATTACAGGGCCTCGACTGAACACTGCTATTGTAATCCAACCAATCATAACCCGCTTTATCGGCAGCCAAAAAGATTGAAGCAATAGAAAAATTCACATCAAGGTATTTATTGGTAACGACCCCTTCATCAATCAACTTACGCATGGCATCGGCAAACAACTCTGTGTAAATACCAATATCCCTGACCCCTTTATTTATAATGGAGTCAGTAACCGCATCAGGAACCTCTCCTATTCCGTATTGCAAGGTTGATCCGTTTTTTATGTACAATTCTGTTACCAGTCGGCCTATCCTTTGAGCTGTTTCATCAGGTTGATGAACAGGGCTGAGAGGCAGCGGATAGTCGGTATCGAGCATAAAATCAATCTCTGATTCGTGAATGGTCGTCCCCAGCACAAAAGGCATCTGTTTATTCCTTTCAACGATGACCAGTCCGCCATTTTCACGAATCGAATGTACAGCTGACTGAACACCTTCCACAGTGGTTCCGTAACTGTAGTTACCGCCATTATCTGGGCCAGCAACAGTCAACATCACTACGTTTGGTTTGATGTAGTTCAGGATTTGTTTCGGAATATCGGAAAGATGCATCAACTGGTAGGTTGCCATCCCTTTATTCAAGGGTTCCCGTGAATAGGGACCTGAAAAAATAATGCGGTGCCGGATCTTCTGACACGCTACCTCAGAAAACAACTCCCCAACATCGCCCAGCAGCAGCACGCTCAATAAATCTACGTTGTATATGTAAGGATCGCGGGCCAATTGTTTCAACAATTTTTGCGGAACCGCAGCATTACCGGCAGTATAGATTACGCTACCCGGTTTGATATAGGTTGCATTAATAACGTCCTCAACTTTTTTTACAAACTTCATAATTACAATTCCACATTTTATGTTTGATATCCATTTATTCTAAACAATGTCCATAATTCTTTCAGTGATTCTACAACAGGGCATCCTGCTTTTTTAAGCCGCTCTATACTTTGATGTCCATGAGCAACCAGAATACATTGAATACCCAGTGCTTCGGCTACTTCATAATCATGCAGGGTATCTCCTATCAGGCAAGTTGAATCCTGGTCGGTATTTTGTTTTGCTAAAAAATGCCTCGCCATATCAATTTTTCCATCGGCAAAATGATCCTGGATTCCTGATATGGCTTGAAAATAATCCGAAATCCCCAATTGGGCAACTGTTTGCTTAAGAAAATCATGCTGCATGGCTGAAACCATAAACTGCTCATAACCATGCTGCTGAAAAGAACTTAATGTTTCAACAACCTCCGGAAAAAGCAATACGCCATTCAATTTTTCATCATATAGCCGAATAAAATCAAGTGCAATAACATCAAAGGGCTCAATATCAAAATTAAAACCTACTGCCTCATAATAACTCCTGACAGGAAAGGTAAACACCTCGCGGTAGGTTCCATGTGTTAATGTTTTAAGTTTTCTCCTGGCCAGCAATTCATTGATAGAAAGGATGCAAATAGAAACATCGTCGAGCAATGTTCCATTCCAATCCCAAATGATGGTATCAATCCTGGCCGGCCAATCAATGTGCATTTATATATGAGTTCACAGGTTTTACCCGGTAAAATTAATCAGATTATTCATAGTTCTATTGAAAATTTGAGTAATTTGCAAAGCTTAAGTTGATATAATTAATTTATGATTCTAATTGCAGACAGCGGGGCTTCCAAATCGGATTGGATATTAATTGACGACAAAGGAGAGCAGCTTAGTTTCCAACTCGTCGGGCTCAATCCATATTACCTCAGCACTGCTGAAACCACTACCATTCTTAGCAAAGAATTAACACCTTTTATTGAAACAAGAAAAATAGAAAAACTTTTTTTTTATGGTGCAGGTTGCGCATCGGTATATAAGTGCATGATGCTGGAAGAGGCATTTATTAAGCTCTTCAAAAATGCCCACATCACCATTGAATCTGATTTATTGGGATCGGCCCGGGCATTATTTGGTTCAGAGGAAGGATTGGCCTGTATACTTGGAACAGGATCTAATTCATGCCATTACAATGGTGAAAAGATCGTTGAAAATGTCGTTTCACTGGGATACTTTTTTGGAGATGAAGGAAGTGGCGCCCACATGGGAAAACAATTCATCCGTGATTTTTTACTGGGAAATTTGACAGATGAGTTGGCCGATGCATTTCGAAAAAACTATAATTATACCCGTGATAATATCCTGGATGCTGTTTATAACCTGCCTTTCCCCAATCGGTTCCTGGCTTCATTCTGCGAATTTTACGCCGATCATTTATCTGATAAATATATATTTGAACTGATTACAAATTCGTTTCGGGAGTTTTTTATTAACCAGGTGGAAAAATATTCCAAATACAAGGAATTACCCATTGGATTTACAGGTTCAGTCGCCTATTATTTTGAACCATTGCTTAGGAAAGTAGCTGCTGAGTTTGGTCTCAAGATTGATAAAATAATGCGAACACCCATTCGATCTTTAGCAGAATATCACCAATCAGATAATATAAAAGCATAAAAAAGGGGCTCTTCAAATGAAGAGCCCCTTTTGAATGGTCTTTATTACAAGAGTTTAAAAATTCTTATTGCAAGGGTTCAACAACTTCAATCAATTCAGGCAGGTCCATACCCAATTCCTTCAAATGTGAAATTTTCGGCACCCCATTTTTATTCCACCCTCTTCTGAAATAAACGGCATCCAATAGTTTTTCATACTGCTCCTCGCGGTATTTCCGGGTAATGGCCATTTTTTCTTCCGTTGTCTTACCGGATGGATCAACACCAATAATTTCTTTCATTTGCTTATCGTACCGTTCTGCACGCGATTCATACTCTTCCCTGGTCACCGGTCCGGCAGCTCGGTATGGCTGGGCATCATGTTTGCGCAGACCATAGCCACGACGGATATTAAATATCCGCTGAAAGTTGTATACCCGTTCCGATTGATTAATCATTTCTTTTTTATCAAAGGGCTTTCCCGTAACGGCCTTATAAATGGTTACATAATTATCAACATGTTCAGGTACCTTAGCCGGCTCATCTGATTCAGCATTGGATTCCGGTTCCACATCATTCCAGGGTAATTTGCACAATCCCTGCAATCCAAACCAGGTTCTGAACATAGGGAAATAATGAAGAGCCTCTGCTTTATCCTCAAAAGTGGGGATTTGATTATTTACCATATCCATGAAAATCAGCCATGCTTCATCATGTTGCGGCCCTTTGTTGGTCATGGCATAACCTCCTTGTTGGGCAAGGGATTCTTTCGAAACATATTGGGAATATTCCAAACCTTTGTTTTCCATCCCAATATCGTTGATGAACTGTGGATCACCCCAACCCTTTTCAATAAACATCACTTTCATTTTCCGAACACCCAAACCAGCAATTTGACCAAATCCTTCTCCCCGTGAAAGCTGGTGCAAAAGCTCCATGGCTGAATCGGCATTGCCAAAATTGAGCTTCAATCCACCGGTTCTCTCTTCATTCAGGATCCCATTTTCAAAACACTCCATAACAAATCCCATGATCGTTCCCCATGTAATGGTGCAAATCCCATAGGTATCGCAATAAAAATTGGATTCAATGGTAAAATCCGGGTTAAAAATGCCCATGATTGAACCGAGTGAAGAAGCCGTTTCGTACTCCGGTCCGTCAACGATCACCGTCTGTCCGGCATAAGGGCCCGTTCTCAACAAATAATTGTCAACCCCTTTCGCACATGACATATTACACCCTATCCAACAACCATCAGGAACACCCTGAGTGAATCTTTCTTTGTAAACCTCTGAGTGAATTTTATCGGCATCAGGATGCTGGCCAAATTTAAAATTGTTAACGGGCAATAAATCATAATCATTCATGATATTGGTCAGGTGAGCCGTTCCTTTTGAACGCATTTCGGCCTGTGAATCATCCAGGTCGCGCATTTCACGATTAAACCTTTTACCTCTCTCCATAATGGCCTGGAGATCGACAACATTGTTAAGGTTTCCTTTTACACCTGGTATTTTCGCAACCAATGCTTTAATTTTTTTATCCCGAAATACGGTTCCAATGCCTCCCCGACCCGCTTGTTTAAGCCGAACCAGTTTACGTTTTGGATCATAAAAGCTGAAATTAAGCATGCCAATCAAAGAGTTGTCGGCCGCAGTGCCAGCTGAAACTACTGATACATTTTTTTTATCCTTGTCATCATCTGCATACATTTCGTGCAGGGTCTCAGCAAGAACATGACTGTCAATCGGTTCTTTAGGAGCTTCGAAAATTTCTACCTTATGGTTAACCCCATCAATAAATACAATGACATCATTCTCAGCTTTTCCCTGAATTTCTATGGCATCAAAACCAGCAAACTTTAAAAAAGGTCCAAAATGACCACCAACATTGCTATCGATCGGAATATCTGTTTGCGGTGAGATAGAAACGCAAATGGCTTTGCCCGTGCCGGAATATTGCGTAATTCCACCAATGGGTCCGGAAGAAATGTTGATTTCATTTTCAGGATCATTCCATTTAGTATCTGGTTTGGTAGCATCCCATAAAAGCCTTAACCCGTATCCCCGACCGCCAATAAACTTCTCCTTCATCTCTTCCGGAACCTGCTTTTCGGAAATTTTATTTTCGCTGAGGTTTACATATAGAATTTTATCAGTATATCCTTTATCCAGTGGCTTCCAATTATAATTCCATTGGGCAATGAATTGGTGAGCCTTTTGCATCTCCATGATTTCTTCCATGATATTGTTATTTTTATTTATAATCGTTATTTGATTCACAAAAGTATATTTTCTCTTACAAATATCAATTGTTATTGTCCCTTTTTTCAATATGCACGTACTTGCATATCGACTGATTTATAACCAGTTAATTTGCAACTGCTTTATTTTTAACCCATTTGAAGAATCGCCAACTTTGCGGAATAAAAACAGGTATCGGAATTTAGAACGAATATAAATTTCTACATATATTGTCAGAAACTCATTTTATGCCTCAACTTTTGTTACTTTTAAATAAAATTTACAATGTGCATTTCAAAGGTTTTTAATACAATGCCATGAAAAGTTTGGCCGAAATAAAAAAAATCCTAAAAAAGAAATCAATAGGTATTGCAGGAGCCGGCGGGCTGGGATCAAACTGCGCAGTTGCTCTTGCCCGTGTTGGAGTTGGAAAAATAGTCATTGCCGATTTTGATACCATTTCAAAGCAAAACCTTAACCGGCAATATTTTTTTCTGGAACAGATCGGTCAGAAAAAAGTATTTGCCTTGGCTGATAATATATTCTACATCAATCCCTACATTGAAGTAGAAGCACACGATAAAAAACTAAAACCCTACCATATTAAACCGCTGTATAGAAATTGTGATGTGATCATTGAAGCTTTTGATCTGGCAGAGATGAAGGAAATGCTCATCGAAACAGTAATGGAAGAGTTACCCGACAAGCCTTTGATTGTGGGACTTGGTATGGCTGGGTGGGGAGATAATAACAGCATTAAAACCAGAAAATCAGGGAATCTTTATATTTGCGGTGATGAGCGATCAGAAATCAATGATCTATTGCCGGCCCTGGCGCCAAGGGTAGGCATTGTGGCCCATATGCAAGCGAATCTGGCGCTCGAATTGCTGCTCAATGAATGAGAACCATGCGAATTATATTAAATAATCGTCAGGAAGAATTTGATCAATCTACACTATCAGTTTCAGAATTGATAAAAGTCAAGGAATTTAGTTTTCGATTGCTGGTGACAAAAATTAATGGTAAACTCATCCGTAAGGATGAGCGTGAAACGGCTATTATCCAAGATGGTGACAAGGTTGATGTGATCCATTTGATCAGTGGCGGTTGATCGCCCCCTGCTTTTCTTTTTCAAGCCATAACTGATACAAATTTCCCTTGCCTGCTAATATTATGTAACATACAGAATTAAAGCCCGTAAAAAAACCATTATTCTCTAAAACTAGCAAATCATGGTAAAGGGAACCAAAATCACGCGATTAGGGGGATCGCTGAGCAACAATTTTAACTTCGCACCTCTCAAAGTAAAAGGAGTTATCATTACAATATTTATCATCACCTATCTGACCAGCAGTTCCTGGGCTCAGGAAATGGATACGTTATCAATGGGTGAAAATAAAGCACAAACTCTGAAATATCTAAGATCTTTGGCTTCTGTTGAAAAAGAAAATTGTGAAAAAGCCAAATTTATTACCAATTACGAAATTGACCTGACATCAGGAAAGGAAGTAATGGTAACCAAAGATTCCTGGATTAAAGCAGAACCTTCTGTGGAAGCAAAAAATTGCAACACCCTGATTCCAGAGCACTCCATTGTTAAGATATACAGCAGTGTATGTAAAGAAAATTTTTATGCTGTAAAATTTAAGAATAAATGGGGATTTATTGCCAGTGAGGTGATTGAGCAATTTTGATTAATCCTTTTTACAGCACTTCCGCTACAACAAATGTACTTCCCCCGATGAACACAAGGTCATCGGGGTTGGAAGCTTTCAATGCAGCCGCATAGGCTTCAGCAACCGAATCATATTTTATCCCGGACAATCCTTCATTTTGAGCTGTGGCTTTTAGTGTTTCGGCTGGCAATCCCCGAGGTATATTGGCTTTGCAAAAATAATAACTGGCATCCTTTGGCCATAAAGACAAAATCTCTGATATTTCTTTGTCTGCAACAACCCCCAATACAACATGAAGTTGTTGATGAGGTGTATTCCGTATTTGTTCCACAACCTGTTTTATTCCATCCAGGTTATGAGCCGTATCACAGATAACCAGTGGCTTTTCTGATAGCATTTCCCATCGTCCCCGTATGCCTGTATTTGATTTAACGTTCTTCACTCCCATCTCAATGGAATTTCTTGGAAGATGCCATCTAGTATTGTTTAATAAACTCGTTGCTGCCATGGCAGTTAAAATATTTTTTAATTGGTAGTTACCTGTCAAAGGAGAGCTCAAATTATAAAAATCCTTCTTTTCAAAAGATTGTACGGCATAATTTACAATATTAGGTTCATTCGCTTTTTTACGTGTAATATGAAATATATCTTCTGCGGAAAAAATAGGTGCCTTTTTTGCCAGGGCAGTTGCATTAAAAATCGATTCTATTTCCAATTGACGTTCTCCGATCATAACAGGAACACCAGGTTTGATGATCCCGGCTTTTTCAACTGCGATCTTTTCAAGTGTATCCCCCAGGAATTGAGTATGATCCATGCCGATGTTGGTAATTACGGAGAGTATAGGATTTACTATATTACTTGAATCCAGACGCCCACCCATTCCGGTTTCCACAATGGCTATATCCACTTTCTCACAGGCAAAATAATGCATGGCCATGGCAAAAGTGTATTCAAAAAAGGAAGGTTTTATATGATCCAGTGAACGGATATGTTCATTGACGAATTGAACGATAAATGCTTCGGATACCCATTCCCCATTTATCCTGATGCGCTCCCGGAAGTCTTTTAAATGAGGTGAAGTAAACAGACCTGTGCGATATCCTGCTTCCTGAAAAATGGAAGCCAGAATATGACTGACAGAACCTTTTCCATTGGTGCCGGCTATATGAACTGATGGGAATTTTAATTGTGGATCACCCAGAATTCTGCAAATTTCAATGGTGTTGGTCAGATCTGCCTTGTAGGCTGCAGGACCCAACCGCTGAAACATGGGTAGTTGTTGATATAGAAACTTAAGTGTTTCCTGGTAATTCATTAATTCTTTACAACAAAATGATAGGTAATGGTACCCCGTTGAAATTCGGCCGCATTCATATCGGCATTAAAAATGGCTTTTGAAGCTGCCTGTTCAGCCAAACGTCTCAATGTTGAATTGGTGGTGTTAGATCCTTTATCAATGGCCATTGCCTTAACAACTTTGCCATATTTATTAACAGTTATTTGAACCACAACCGTTCCGTTTTCCTGAAAGGTACTTGCCGGTTTAGGTAAAAAGCTTGGTTTTCGGCCTTCCAAATCCCAGTTATTTCCATCTCCAAAACCACCTTTGCCAAGGTATTCTTTGGCATCAATTGTTCCTTCCGGTTTTCCCTGATCTCCTTCTTTTCCGGTAATTCCTTCAGAAGTACTGGTATTGGGATCTTTGCTTTTACCTTTATAGAGTGCTGCAGGATTAACTTCCGGTTCCTTGTTCGTGACCTCTGGTTCAATCTTTTCCTCCGGGGATTCGATCACCGGTTTTTCTTCCGGAATATCCTCCTTTTTATTCTCAATGACTGGTGAAGGTTCAATGTCTTGTGTTACAATCTCTTCCTCAATATTTTCTTTTATGGGTGGGGGTGGTACATTTTTTTCAACCGTAGCAGATTTAAGGGGTTGTACACTCCCGGTTCCTTCCATATCAGAACCCAGATTTACTTCCACTCCTTCTTCGCCCGGCAAGGGAAGCGCCGTTGTAAATCCAAGGAAAATTAAAAGGGCCGCAATGATAAGGTGAAAAATCACCGTCCCAATAATGCCTTTTATTCTGTATGTATCATTTTCTTTCAAAAGTCACTGATCTTAATTTAGGTTGTGAACGCTACCCCTTTCTCTTTGGACTTGTGGCCATAATCACTTTATGCGATGTATTAAATCTTTTATTCAAGTCATTTACGATATCAATCACATTTACAACATATTGAACTGGAACAGTCTTATCTGCTTCAAGCCGGATGGAGGCACTTTCTTTTCCTTCGAGTTTTTCGAACAGACCCAATTTTAGGGCTTCATCACTTACTTGAACTCCCTGAAGAAAGTATTCATAATTGTTATTGATAGATATTACAATCTTGGGTGGTTTCTCAATGGTCCGGCTGTTACTTTGGGGCAATAACAATTTGATGGCATTGGGAGCTACCAAAGTAGAAGTCAACATAAAAAATATCAACAACAAAAAAACCAGATCCGACATGGAAGCCATATTGATATCTGCTTTTCGCTTATTCCTTGATTGTATAGCCATGGTATATAATTCCTGTAATGATTATTTTTTTGCAGGTTCGTGCAATACATCCATAAATTCCGTAGCTTTTGCTTCAAGCAGAAACACCAGTTTTTCGATCCGGCTCACCAGTATATTGTAGCATACATAGGCAATAATGCCCACAATTAATCCTGCGACCGTGGTCACCATCGCCTGGTAAATTCCGGTACTCAATAAAGCAATATCGATGTTATTACCAGCCATTGACATATCGTAGAAAGCCCTGATCATCCCCATCACTGTACCCAAAAAACCGAGCATGGGTCCAGCTCCGGAAATTGTTGCCAGTCCCGCAATATTTTTTTCAAGGCGAGAAACTTCTAGTTTACCCACATTTTCGATGGCTGTATTTACATCATTAAGTGGTCTGCCAATTCGAGAAAGTCCTTTTTCAATCATTCTGGCAATGGGTGAATCATTGTTCCGGCACAATGTAACGGCGGAATCGATTCGGCCATCATGAATAAAATCACGGATATTATTCATAAAGTTCTTTTCTTCTTTGGTACCCCTGGCAATGGCAAAATAACGTTCTATAAATATGTAGACCGCAATGATACTTAAAACTACCAGTATCGCAAGAATCCAACCACCCTTCATGGCCATATCCATGAGCGACATGGTCATTTCCGATTGTTCCTGACCAGGTTGTCCCATCATAGCACTGGCAGTATCAGCAACCGCCTGCCCTGCTTTCGTAATCTGCAAAATAATCCCTGTAAACATAGATGTTTTTTGTTATTTATAATGAAGTAAAATTACGTATTACAAATGTGAGGGTAAAAGTGTATCCTTATAATTTTTAACATTTAAATGTTAATACCAAAAGGCTGATTTTGGGACGATTATATTTGATTGATTCAGATAAATTGAATGTCAGTAAAATTTTTAGAACGCGTTAGATCAATGAAAAAAAAATGAAAAAATGAATCACATACGATAATTTAGATATGTAATTGTTATTTGTATTGAATTTCATTTACTTTTGCAGCCAAAATATCAACCCCTAAAACGAAATAGTATTATGTTTATTTTAATGGTAGTTGTTTTTATCCTGGGTTACACAGCCATAGCCCTGGAACATCCTCTCAAGGTAGATAAGGCTGCTTCAGCCATATTATTGGGTGTTATATTATGGGTACTTTTCTTTATTGGCCGTGCAGATATATTGAGCATGGTTAATGATGCTGGAGAGCATATCAGTAAGTCATGGGCCCATTTCCTGCACCTGGAAGGTCAAGAGGCTAACAATCCCGAAGGTATGCTTCATTTTATCACGGATTTTTCAATTTTGGAACATCTGGCTGAAATTTCAACCATCCTTTTCTTTCTGTTAGGAGCAATGACCATAGTTGAAACCGTTGACCAACATCAGGGTTTTAAGCTGATAACGGACAAAATCAAGACTACCAGTAAAGTAAAATTACTGTGGATCCTTAGTTTTCTAACTTTCTTCATGTCAGCGGCGTTGGATAACTTAACAACCACCATTGTTCTTGTTGCGTTGCTTCGAAAACTTATTGCCGATCAAAAAACACGCTGGTTCTTTGCCAGTATGGTTGTGTTGGCTGCCAATGCCGGTGGGGCCTGGTCGCCCATTGGTGATGTGACCACCATCATGCTGTGGATTGGTGGACAGGTTACTACTGTTAATATCATTGCCATGGTATTTATTCCCAGTTTGGTAACCATGGTCATACCATTGATACTGTTATCTTTCACCATGAAAGGAGATGTTGAGCGCCCTCAGATCAATGCCAATGAAGAAAGGGAATTTACAACACCCTTTGAACGCAGACTAATGCTGATTATGGGCGTTAGTGCATTGCTTTTTGTGCCTGTCTTTAAGACGGTAACACACCTCCCTCCTTATATGGGCATGCTATTTGGCCTTGGTGTTCTATGGGTTACTACTGAAATTATGCATCGTAACAAAGAATTGGTCGATAAACGAAAACTAACCATTGTTGGAGTTCTGCAAAAAGTGGATGTTCCCACCATTTTCTTTTTCCTGGGCATTCTTACTGCAGTAGCAAGTTTACAATCTGCCGGTCATTTGGGTCTTTTAGCTGGCTACCTCGACGAGCATCTCCATAATATATATGCCATTAACCTGATCATTGGTGTTTTATCGGCTATAGTGGACAATGTTCCACTTGTAGCAGGAGCCATGGGTATGTATGACATTGCCGCTGTTGGAGCCACGGGATATGAATCTGCTTTTATGGTGGATGGAATTTTCTGGGAATTCCTGGCCTATTGTGCCGGAACCGGTGGAAGCATCCTGATCATCGGATCTGCAGCTGGTGTTGCAGCCATGGGTATGGAAAAAATAGACTTCATTTGGTATCTCAAGAAAATTAGCTTGCTTGCTCTGATTGGTTATCTCGCAGGGGCAGCAGCCTATTATCTACAGATACAAATTTTGCACTAAGATTTAAAAGTGAGGCCTTGGCCTCACTTTTTTTTATCCTCTTACAATGATACCTGAACTTGAATCGCGACTGGCACCTGTGACTGATGATAAGCAGTTTATTTTATTGGTCCATCGCAGGGTTCCTAAAAAAGCAAAAATCATTGCTTCCTTATAATGGATAAGTTCTTCGTCAGGAATATGAACTTCTAATTCAGTATGCTCCTTTAGTAGATTTACGAGGAAACTATTTAATGCACCCCCTCCTGTTACCATTAATCTGCCTTTTGGTTTTTTCAGTAATGCTTTGCCAATTTGATGCGCAACATGCTTAGAAAAAGTAGCCAGTTTATTTTCAACAGGGATATACGAATTATTTAATATTGGATGAACCTTATCTTCAACCCATTCTCTGCCCAATGATTTGGGAAATGGCTTTTGATAGTAGTCAAGTCCATTTAGCTGATCCAACATTTTTTGATTTATTTGGCCTTTAGCTGCATTTTCACCTTGCGGATCAAAGTTAAGCCCTATTTGTTGGCTTAAATGATTGAGAACGATATTTACAGGGCAAATATCATAGGCTTGCCTTTTCCCATTTAATTCAAAAGAGATATTGGCAAATCCACCCAGATTCAGGCAAAAATCAAAAGAAGGGAAAAGCAATTGGTCGCCAATGGGAACAAGTGGGGCCCCCTGGCCCCCCAGGGCTACATCTAGGGAACGAAAATCATAAATAATCGGTAAATCAGTAACTGCAGCTATGGAATTTCCATTGCCAATTTGTAAGGTATAACCTTGATCAGGTTGATGAAATATGGTATGGCCATGAGAAGCAATAAAATCGGGTTTTAAATTATGCTCATGCATAAATTGCTTTACCAAATGACCCAGGTATAAACCAAATTCATAATCGGTTTTGGTTAGCTTATTGCCATCTTCATGGAACAAATGATTCAGTAACTTAACCCATTCTGTCGAATACGGAATGGTTTGGGCAGCGTCGATGGTAAAGTACCACCTTTCTTTTTTGAGCCAGAAACGACAACAAGCCAGGTCAACCCCATCCATAGAGGTGCCCGACATAATCCCAATAGCTGTATAAACCTCCATTTATAAAAATTTAACTACCCTTTCCAGGGCATTTCCGCGTGAGCCTTTGATTAGTATGGTTTTCCCAGTGAGAGGAGATTTTTGTAGAAATTCAATTAACTGATCTGTTGATAAAAACCACCTCACTGGTTTTTTTGCAAAACCTTTAAAAGCCCGACCCACGAAAAAAACCTCATCAAATCCAAGCTTCTCTACCCTCTCAACCACAAGCTGATGTTCTTCCTCACTTACATCGCCCAGTTCCAGCATCTCACCCAGTATCAATGCTTTACTGGAATAATCACTTGAGCTGAAGTGTGCTATGGCAGCTTCCATGCTTGAAGGATTGGCATTATAAGCATCCAGAATTAATAAATTGTTGGTGGTCTCCAATACCTGCGAACGATTATTGGCCGGAACATATTCTGCCAAAGCCCGTTTGATTTCATTGGCCCCTACCTTAAAATACAATCCAATACAGACCGCAGCCAATATATTCTCAAAATTATAACCACCAGTTAACTTTGATTGAACAATAAATCGAGATGATCTTGATTCAATTTCCACATCAACATAAGGAAAACTGCGAATCATCTCGCCCTTACAGAATAAACCAGGACCACTTCCAAATTTGATCCTCTCCAAACCATCACTCAGTTCATTCAATAATTGATTATCGGCATTCAAGAAAACCTTTTTCCCATGTTGACGGATATGTTTATACAATTCAGACTTGGTTTTAATCACGCCCTCAAAACCCCCAAATCCCTCCAGATGAGCTTTTCCTATATTGGTTATAATCCCGTAGTCAGGTTCAGCTATGGCAGATAATAAACCGATTTCACCGGGATGATTAGCCCCCATTTCAACTACAGCATATTCTGTATCCTGCCGGATACGCAAGAGGGTAAGAGGAACTCCAATGTGATTATTCAGGTTACCTTGTGTTGTATATGTCTTGTATTTCTTATCAAGGATGTGCCCAATCAATTCTTTGGTGGTTGTTTTTCCATTAGATCCGGTAATCGCAATGATTGTGGTTTGGAGTGTTTTTCGATATCGGTGAGCCATTTCCTGCAGTGCTTTAAGTGAATCTTCTACATAAATGCAACCCGGAACATTTTCCAGATCTGGATCATCAACTACTGCAACTGAAGCTCCATTTTCAAGACTTTTATGAGCATATTTATTCCCATCAAAACGCTCCCCCCGAATGGCAAAGAATATATCGTTTTTTTTAATATCTCTGGAATCTATGGAAATGGATGGATTGTCCTTGAAATATTTTAGTATTCTGTCAAGAGCTGACCTCATAATGTAAGTTCAATTTAGAATTATAAATTACAAATTTAAATCATTCTTGGGTGCAAAATAAAACCCCGGATCAAAAGAACCGGGGCCTCTGTATATTATTAAACAGTACGCTTTTAATATCCGTCATCACTTCCCACACGATCCATTGCACATCTGAAACCAATATAATTGGTCGCATGGTTTTCGTCCAGGAATCGGCGCGTTGCCGGCATCATCCAATAGGAATTATCACGCCATGATCCACCTTTATACACTCTTGCGTGGTCGTTGATCATGGATGTTACGCTATAATCATACATCGTACTGGAGCCTGAATCTTCTGTTTGACGCACCCAATCTTCACTGTTAATGGTTGATTGGAAATCACCATCCAGATAGTTGATATTATTGGCTTTTCTATAATTTCTTCGGTCTACAAGGTCTTCAGTAGGAACTTCTTCGTATTGCAGCTGACCGAATTCATCTTTTTCTGCAATCAGTCCTTCAGAATCTCTAACCTTACGTTTAAATACATTCCCCCGGAAAGGATTCAAATCAGCCATATCTTCCGATGTCAATGGACGATACACATCCATTACCCATTCACTGACATTGCCGGCCATATTAAACAAACCATAATCATTTGGCCAGAACGAACCGACCATGGCTGGTCCGATGGCTCCATCATTCAGATCACCAGCTACACCAGCATAGTCACCTGCTCCACGTTTATGGTTTCCAAGGAAAGCTCCATAATAATTCTTTTCATCTGTTCTGAGTACATGGCTGTTCCATGGATAAATTCTGCGATCAAGGACACGTTCATAAATCGTGTTTCCAATTAATCCGAGTGCAGCAAATTCCCATTCAGCTTCAGTTGGCAGCCTGTAACGTGGAAGTAAAATACCGTCTTCCATGCGGACTCTGCGTTCTCCAGTCCCATTGGGATTCAGATCCTGCATATTTCGGTTTACCAAACCTTCATATTGTCCGGCAAGATAAGCTTCTGTATTGAAATTATTTTCATTTAACTGGTCTGGGTCTAAATCGAGAATTCCAGCCTGCACCAGCAACATTTCATTTACACGATCGGTACGCCATGCACAATAATCTGTAGCTTGCACCCATGTAACACCAACAACCGGATAATAATGATAGGCCGGGTGCCGCAGGTATAATTCTACCATTGGCTCATTATAAGCCAATCGATCACGCCAAACAAGGGTATCCGGTAAAGCTTTTTCATAAACTTCAGGGTAGTCCGTTCCAAACACACGGTTTAACCAATATAAATATTCCAGGTAATCCACATTGGCTACCTCTGTTTCATCCATATAGAAAGTTTTAACGGTCACACGGCGAGGCTGGTTGTTCCAGTCGTATTGCGGATCGTCATAGTTGGCTCCCATGGTAAAGGTTCCACCCTCAACCAAAACAAGGCCAGGACCTGTAATTTGTCCTTCATATTCGGCCACCTGAAAACCACCGTTTTTAGGATTGTTATACTCCCATCCCGTAGTAGCAGATTTTTGCTTATTACAGGATGACATCATGAGCATGAACCCAATAATAGTAATAAATGAAAAGAAACTGAAGTACTTCATCTTTATTAAAATTTGAATGCAAACATAACTAAAATTCCGGACATTTTATTGCTCCCGGTCTGTTTCTTTTGTCGCAGTTAATTAACAATGCAAAGGATATTTCATGTGCACCACCACTTTCACCACTCAGTTCCGACATGGTCAGATCATAAGAGTAGCCAAATTTATATCTTTTTTGTTTCAAACCAACAAGAAATATAAATCCATCGGGATTTACAAAATTATGCCGGTACCATATTCCTGCAATCAAAGGCATAAATTCAACATTGCATCCCGCATTCAGTTGTTTTGCATTCTGTTGCTGCTGGTATAATACGTTAGGATTCAAAATTAGTTTTCCCCTTTCGGACCGATAATCACCCTCTAATACAGTAAAAAGTGCACCAGCATGGGCTGTGTATTTACGAAAAAGGGGATTTGAAGAATTTGAATAATATCCCAGATCTGGCTCCGTAAGATGATTGGATGCAAAGCCAATGTAATATTTTTCGCGAATTCCCAGAACCAATCCAGCTGAAAAATCAACCACTGAAATGGTTGTTCGGTCCGGCGGAACCTCACCCGTTACACCTTTTAATACTGTACCATCTGTATAATTGATCATATCGGAAAAGACCAGTTCATCCCACATCAGTTTCTGTTGAAAAAAAGCAGCTTCAATGCCCATGTTCAAACTTGTTTGCTGCCCCAGGTTCAGATGATAAGCATACATCCCTCCAGCCCTGATGGTATTTACCAGTCCTGCAGCATCATCGGCATATATTGAGAGTCCCAACCCTCCTGATAAGGCATCTGAATAAAGATCGGCTGAAAAAGCGTAGGTTTTAAAACCACCAGAAATCGAAGGCCATTGATTTCGATAATTCAACATAACACGGGAACACTCTCCCGTACCAGCCAGTGCAGGATTTAAATATAGAGGATGGGCATAGTATTGTGAAAATTGAGGATCCTGCGAAAATCCATTTAATGATACCAAGAGCAGACCAATCATGATGTACTGTGATTTCGTTAGTTGGGTCAACACCCTGTATTTGGTCTTACTTTTCAATGTATAAATGCTTGTTTATGACCTTTTGGAGTTTACAATATAAACGCCTCTATAACGTTATTAACGATAATTTAGTTTGAGTAAAATCAAAACATTTAAACGCAAGGATTTGTTATACTAAAAGCAATTTTAGGGTGTAAATTTACTTTTTATAATTTTACCTGTTGATAATTTATAAAGTACATCATGAGAGCATATAGGATATTCGTTTCCATCATTCTGTTTATATTCAACGTTTCGGTTGTCCTGGCCAACTCTGAAATTATTGACCGGACCTTATCCTGGAACGGTATTAAAAAAATAGAACTGGGCCCTTCCAATTCGTATTATATGCTCCATTTTGCAGGGTCTTTAAATGAACCTTCAGATGATTTCCTACCCCGATTTTATGAAAATTTCCGCATGAGCGATCGTACAAGTTCAATCAATGCCACAATCAAACATGCTATATATGAGCCGCTTTCAGCAGCTGAATTATCTGTATTGCAGGGCTTGGATAAAATTGAAACTGAAATTATTCCCGAATCCTTCATAGGTTATGAATCGGGAAATCCAATTGCCAGCATCTCTTTTATTCCACTCCGCAAGAATCCGGTTACAGGACAGGTTGAAAAGCTCGTTCAATTTTCCATATTGATAAATTCTTCATTATCTACTTCGCCTTTGCTTAAAAGCGGAAATTATGCCTCCAATTCAGTTCTTGCAACAGGAAATTGGTACAAAATAGCCGTTTCAAAAACGGGCATCTATAAATTGAGTTATCAAAATCTGGCCGACCTGGGAATGTCTGTTGGAAATCTCAATCCAAAACACCTGCGGATATATGGGATGCCGGGGGGGATGCTTCCCGAGAGTTTGGATGTGCCCCGGGCAGATGATCTACAGGAATTTTCGATATATGTCGAAGGGGAGTCTGACGGTGTCTTTGGTGCGAGCGATTACATCTTATTTTACGGAGAAGGCCCAAATACCGTAAATTACGATCCAAACCGACAAATTCTTAAATCCCAGGTTCACCTCTATTCTGATTACACCTATTATTTCATAACTGCAGATTTGGGTGAGGGAAAACGCATTGCATCAGATACGCCTCCTGCCGGTGATCCCAATAATTTTGTCAATACATATAATGATTTTATCCATTATGAGCAGGAAGATAATAACCTGATTGGTTCAGGCCGACAATGGTATGGTGAAAAATTTGATCTTTATACGGAGATTTCGCGTGAGTTCAATATTCAGGGGATTGAAACGAATGAAAAAATGACATTTACAGCAGCAGCTGCTGCTCGCTCAGATATTTCCAGTTCTTTTGGATTTTATATCAACAATACCAAAATCTTGCAATTGGCCATTCAGAACACCAACAGTTCAAATCCCAATTCGGATTTTGCAAAAGCCAGGACGGATTCTTCTCAGTTTTACCCCCCTTCTGAAAACATTTCTTTAAAGATCGTCTACAATAAAACGTTAAATTCATCCGTGGGATATCTCGATTACTTTAACATGAATTTTACCAGGGATTTGTCTTTTGCCAGTGGACAAATGGCTTTCAGAAGTTTTTCCACCATTTCAACGGAAGCCATTACAAAATATACCCTCTCCAAAGCCAATGACAATGTTATTATATGGAATGTAACCGATCCTGTGTCGGTGAAAAGTATAGAAACCGATTATAGCAATACCAAATTGGAATTCATCCATGCTTCCTCTTCCCTTCAGGAATTTGTTGCCTTTGATGGCAGCTCATTTTATACCCCGGAAAATTTAGGTTCGGTTGCCAATCAAAACCTGCATGCGCTCGACAATTTTGACTATGTCATATTAACCCATCCTGATTTTAAATCGGAGGCCCAGCGACTTGCAGATTTTCACGTTGAAGAAAGCAATATGAATGTGTTGGTGGTTGAGCCCCAACTTATTTACAATGAATTCTCCAGTGGCTCCCAGGATATAACAGCGATTCGTGACTTTCTAAAAATGCTTTATGACAGGCGGTCACCAGCAGCTCCTCCCATTTACCTGTTATTGTTCGGAGATGCATCATATGATTTTAAAAACCGGGAAGAGAATAACACGAATTTTATACCTTCCTGGCAATCACCGGAATCACTGAATCCGGTGGGATCATATGTGAAAGATGATTTTTATGGATTACTGGATGGCGGTGGTGATTCATTCGTCGATCTCAGTATTGGAAGGTTTGTAGTATCCAGCGCGGAACAAGCCAAAACAGCCGTAGATAAAGTCTTGCACTATGCAGTTCACAAGCCAGCTGTAATGGGCGATTGGAGAAATATTATTTGTCTGATGGCCGACGATGAAGATTCGAACCTTCATTTTGGAGACGCCGAAGAACTTGCCGATTCAATTTCGTCACTGATGCCCGAGATCAATATTGATAAAATCTACCTGGATGCTTATCCACAAGTCAGTACACCCAGTGGAGAGCGTTATCCGGATGCTAACCTGGACTTAAACAACCGGATCAATCGGGGTGCTCTTATTGTTAATTATGTAGGTCATGGCGGTGAAGGAGGATTGGCCCACGAAAGGGTTGTTGAAATAGCTGATATAAACTCCTGGGATAACTTTGACAACATGCCGGTTTTCATTACGGCTACCTGCGAGTTCAGCAGATTTGATGATCCGGGTAGAACCTCAGCCGGGGAATATGTGTTCCTGAGTTCCAAAGGTGCCGGTGTTGCCCTTTTCACAACAACAAGAGCAACCTATGCAGGGGCCAATATGCAATTGAACAAAAATTTCTACAAGTATGCGCTGGAAAGGGTCAACGGCCAGTATCACCGCATGGGTGATGTAATCCGACTGGCTAAAAATGCCAGTGGCAGTGTTGAAAATAAAAGTAAATTCTCTTTATTGGGCGATCCCGCACTGAAATTTGCATTCCCCGAGCATAATGTGATTAGTTCTATGATCACCAACACAGAGAAAGAAATTATCGATACCATTCAGGCATTATTGAAAGTAACAATTTCTGGTGAAATTCAGGATTTTGACGGAAATAAACTGGATGGTTTCAATGGCACCTTATATCCAACTGTATTTGACAAACCATCACGATATTCAACCCTGGCAAATGATCCAGCAAGTTTTCCGAATGAATTCAGGATTCAGAAAAATGCTCTTTATAAAGGAAAAGCCAATATTACCAATGGGGAGTGGAGCTTCACCTTCATTGCACCCAAAGACATTGCCTATCAATTTGGATTCGGCAAATTAAGCTTTTATGCACGCAATGAGAACATTGATGGAAATGGTTGTTTTAATAGTGTTGTAATTGGAGGTTACAATCAAAATGCGGTAGCTGATAATCAAGGCCCTGAGATAAATTTGTTCATGAATGATTTCAATTTTACGTTTGGCGGTTTAACGGACGAAAACCCAAAACTGTTAGCTGAGATTTTTGATGAAAGCGGAATCAATACGGTGGGAAGTGGGATCGGCCATGATTTGATCGTTACCCTGGATGATGACAAAACCTATATAATTAATGACTATTATGAAGCCGGCTTAAATGATTACAAAAACGGAAATGTTCGATATCCCTTTTATGACCTGAGCAATGGTCGTCATACATTGACACTGAGAGCATGGGATATTTATAACAATTCATCCGTAGCGACTACCGAATTCATTGTTGCCGAGTCAGGAGAGATGGCCCTGATCAATCTCATGAACTATCCCAATCCTTTTAAAGCTGGCACCCACTTCACCTTTGAGCATAACCAGGCGGAACAACCGCTCGAGGTCTCCCTGCAGATATTTGCGTTGAACGGACAGTTGGTTAAATCTCTCGACGATTTCTATCAGGCTGATGGTTATAAATATAAATCCCCGGTTTGGGATGGACGTGGAGAAGATGGCAATAAATTACAGGGAATGTTTGTTTATAGATTAACGTTGCAAAATCAAGATGGTTCTGTTGTGGAAGAAACCAATAAACTGGTCATTCTGAAATAAATGGAATGAATAAAATTTTGTGCGCAACGAACTAATTACTAAATTCGTCTTGATAAAAACAATATTGGAGTAAAGGTAGATATATATGAAATTATTTTTTACACTGATCATCCTTATTTTTGTTTCTGTGCTATCCCCTTTTGCCCTCGGGCAGGAGCAGGTCTACAAGGGAGCTATCAAATATAATAGCCTCGTCGAAGAGAAATATCCAAATGGACAAAAGTTAACCTATTTTCAAGCACAGGGTGGCGATCAGGATTTACAGTACGGTTTACCCCTTATACGAATTGAATTAAACCCGGAACAAGCAACTTCTCAAATAGCAGCCCGGCTTACTTCATCCACATTCATTCCATGCACCGAAAAAGAATCAGCCATCATTCGTGCATCGGGATATAATCTTACATCTGTAGAGATCCAAACAACCCATTATACCAAAAGAAAGGCAGTTTCCGCTTTTATTGAATTTATTCCTGTTCGCATTAATCCCAGCAACGGAATTGTTGAAAAGTTGATCGACTATGAAATTACCACAGAGATTACAGGCATGCGCAATGGAATGAATGTTTCCCAGCGTAATTATGCTGAAAAATCGGTTTTAAGCGAAGGCCATTGGTATAAATACAAAATTGAGGAATCCGGCATTTACCAGCTTACTTATAGTGATTTGGAGCAAGCAGGTATTGCAGTAAATACCATTGACCCCCAAAAAATACAGGTTTATAGCAATGCTGGTTATATGCTTCCCGAAGCCAACGATATTCCACGCCTTGATGACCTGAATGAGATTCCCATTCAAGTCGTGGGAGAGCAAGATGGCTCTTTTGACCCGGAAGATTACATTTTATTTTATGGGTTAAGTCCAGATAAAGTTAGTGATGTGCTGGGTTTCATGTTATTGGATAAAAATCTTTATGACAACTTTAACTATTACTTTCTTACCATTGGACAGGAAGATGGGAGAAGAATAAGTGAAGTACCGTCATCAACCAATTCACCTTCCCATTTTATCAATAAATTCAATGATTACAGATTCTACGAAGAGGATAATATCAATCTCTTATTATCCGGGAAAACATGGTATGCCCAGGAGTTTGGTGAAATTCTGAACCAATCCTATTCTTTTGAATTTCCTGAAATTATTGAAGGGGAGGATATTGTATTGAAAGTAGGAGTTGCCAACCGAACCTTCCAGAACGAAGCGGTGGTTATTTCCATCAATGACCAGGTCAATGATACACTCACCCTTACCTCAGTAGGTACCAGTTCAACAAAATATGCGCAAAAGAAGAAAAAAACTTACGATTTTCAAGGCAATGGCCCAAATGTTAATATTGATTTAACTTATCTGCCAGCCGATAATTCTTCGCGGATGTGGCTGGATTATATATATGTCAATGCCATCTCCGAATTAAAAATGACCAAGGGGCAGGTTCAGTTCCGCGAAATGACGTGCGTCAACGATGGCGCCATTACCCGTTTTACCGTGTCCAATACCAATGATGAAACCGATATTTGGGAAGTCACAGATTACATGAATCCATCACGGATCGAATCAGAATTCACCAACGAGGAAACTTCCTTTACAGTGGAGACCAATACATTGCGAGAATTTATTGCCTTTGACAGGTCTCATCTTAAATCGCCCCAGTTTGTCAAGCAGGTGGAAAATCAAAATCTGCATGGTGCAGGACCCTTTGATTACATCATTGTAACACATCCGCTGTTTAATAATGAGGCTGAGCGATTAAAAGCATTACATGAAACTTACAATGGGTTTAATGTATTGCTAACCACACCGGAAGAGATCTACAATGAATTTAGTTCGGGAAAGCAGGATCCGACGGCCATACGGGATATGATGAAAATGTATTATGACCGTTATGAGGGTCAGGAACCCAGGTTTTTGCTGCTGTTTGGCGATGGTTCTTTTGATCCGAAAGATCGCATTCCGCATAATACCAATTTCATACCTACTTTTCAAACAGAAGAATCATGGGTAACGGCAACCAGTTATGTTGTAGATGATTATTTTGGCATATTGGATGACGATGAAGGTCAGGATGCCCTTGGCTATCTGGATATAGGTATAGGCCGCTTTCCGGTTCAGACCGAGGATGAAGCTAAAATTATCGTGGACAAAATCGAACGGTATTTACAGCCAGGCGAACCAAATTTCGGAGATTGGCGCACACAAATTTGCATGATTGCCGATGACGAAGATGGCAATCTGCATCTCGAACAGGCTGACAGTCTGTCCAATAGTAACGGATATATACCTTCAACCTACAATCAGCACAAAATATACCTTGATGCCTTCCCCCAACAGTCAACACCTTCGGGAGATAAATACCCGGAAGTGACTGATATGATTGATAAGCAGATTTCACAAGGAGCCCTGATCGTCAATTACATTGGTCACGGAGGAACCGGGGGCTGGGCTCACGAGCGTATATTACAACAAAATGATATTTTAAACTGGGAAAATACAAATAAACTTCCGGTATTTATTACAGCTACCTGTGAATTCAGCCGATTCGATGAACCGGAACTGGTATCGGGAGGCGAATTGGTTATTCTGAATCCCAAAGGTGGAGGTATTGCCCTGTTCACAACAACCCGTCTTGCTTATTCTCAATCAAACTTTCGTTTGAATGAACGGATTTATTCCCGGGCCTTTACACCTGTCAACGGTGAAATGCCCTACCTGGGAGACCTTATCCGTGAATCAAAACCTCCGGGACAATATACTACCCGAAATTTTGTATTGTTAGGTGATCCGGGTGTCAGAATGGCTTATCCAAAATTTAATATCAATACCCTGTCTATCAATGGTAATATGACCACGGCCATGTATACCGACACAATTAAAGCATTACAAAAGGTTACCATTACCGGACAGGTTACAGATAATTCCGACCATGTTTTAAGTTCATTCAATGGCTACATCTATCCCGTATTATATGACAAGTCAACGGTTTACAAAACCATTGGGAATGATCCGACAAGCTATCCGGTAGAATTTACCAATCAGGATAAGATCCTTTGGAAAGGAAAAGCTAGCGTAATCAATGGAGATTTTTCTTTCACTTTTGTCGTACCAAAGGATATCTCACTGGGATATGGCAAAGGAAAAATTAGTTATTATGCCGCTTCAGATAATGATGATGCCTTTGGATCTTTTGAAAACTTTATTCTGGGCGGGATCAGCGAACAAGCTGAAACGGACAATACCGGTCCGGATATGGAGCTTTACATCAACGATTTGAATTTTGTTTCAGGAAGCCAAACAAATGAAAACCCTGTTTTCCTTGCATTCCTTTCGGATGAAAACGGGATAAACCTGTCATCCAACGGGATCGGGCATGATATCACCCTCATAATGAATGATAATCATTCGGATATTATGATAATGAATGACTGGTTTATACCCAATCTTGACGACTTTCAAAGAGGATCGATCGAATATCCTTTTTACAAACTTCCGGATGGAAACTATACCCTCACCCTGAAAGCATGGGATAACTATAACAACTCTTCAGAAAAAAGCATAACCTTCATCATTGATCGTGAGGCAGGTCTTAACCTATCATCAGTCATGTGTCATCCAAACCCCTTCAGTGAATCCACGACATTTTCACTCAAACATACCAAACCCGGAACAAATCTGAATGTTGTTCTCGAAATATACAATCTGTTTGGGAAGTATATCCTTTCCTACGAGATAGAAATCTTTTCAGCAGGAACTGAGATGGATGTTCTCAACTGGGATGGTCGGGATGTTAACGGCGCCAAAGTAGGTAGTGGAATCTATATTTATACAGTCACCGTAAGAGATGCAGACGGTCAGGTCAGCCAGCAACAGCAAAAATTTATTGTTCAATAGGAATACAAAATGCTTCAAATGGTAAGAAGCATCATTTTCGCTATTTGCCTTTTATCACTTCTGATAACGCATGCGCAGGACGAAACTACCTTCCGGATTCGGGGAATTGTGCAGGATGCCACCAGCGATGAACCCATTGAGAATGTAAACATTCAGCTGGATGATAAAAAATCAGGAACAACATCCAACGAACTGGGAGAATTCGAAATAGTTGTTGATCACCTTCCTTTCACCCTTCAATTTTCACATGTTTCTTTCGAAACCTCATTAAAAAATTTTACATTTCCACCTACCCGAGATATTATAATCCAACTAAGGGGCAAATCAGAAACATTGCAGGGAGTTGTTGTTACAGCTCAAAAGATTGACACCATCTATCATGATGACATATACTCGGTATTGGATTACGAACTCATGCAAGATGGCATTCTTTTGTTAATATTCAAAGCCCGTTTAGCAAATGCTGAATTACTTTACACCGATTTTGAAGGAAAAGAAATTACAACCTTACCTGTTTTACCCGGCAAACCCCTCGCACTTTACAGGGATTGCCTTGAGAATTCGCACATCCTCACCAAAACCCGTGCTTACCAGGTATATACAGAAGACAGGCAAATCGGAATTATGCCAGGTGTTGACATTGATTTTTTTAAGCAAACGATGGGTGGTTGTTTATTCAACATCCGTCATAAACTCTATTTTGAAGATTATTTGAATTTTAACTTTGCCAAAACCATTTTCTATATTGATAGAAACGATTCATCATATCATGAATTAACTACAGTGATAGATCCAATGAAATTTGATATGTTAAAAGACAATCCTGAAGATTTTTCCATATTCACAAATTCCTCTGAAGAACCAAATCTTGGTGATTTGAGAGCAACAGAAGGGGATTCCAATATTCTCAGTCAGATTCGGAACCTGTATGACAAAAAAAGGTTTTTGAAGATGGCTTATTATTCCGATGTATATGCTCCTGTTTTACGTGTTGGCGATTCTGTCTGTATCTTTGATCACCCTGGGAACGTCATACATTTTTATAACCTCAGCGATAGCCTTTGTGGATCCACACCCATTGGTTATCATCTTGAAAGCAAGAAAAATCCCCTGACAACCCTCGCTGAAGCTTTTGCTCCTTCCACCAGGTGGTTGAAAGAGATTTATACCGATGCAGTCAAAAGAAAAGCTTATACCATGAACCAGAATATTAACGGAACCCGGGATCTTTTGGAGATTAATTTAAACACTGGTATTACCCAATACGTACTCACCATTCCATTTCCCTATGTTCAAAAAATTCAGATAAGGGATGGATATCTCTATTTTGTTTACAGAGGATGGGGTGAAGGTCAAAAGAAGAAGCTATTCAGACAACAGATCAATTAGCCTAAACCAATGATTTACAAAAAATTGATAAAATTTGAATGCTCCTGATTAATCGTCTTCTTTGCGGGCATTGGCCACTTGATAGTCCGTTATATCTTTCAGAACATTATAGGATTCCAGGAGGTAAACATCCTTCTTCAAAGTTTTAATCCAGACATCCATTCTCGCTTTTTTGGAAGTATCTGCTACAATATCCCGTCTGTCGGCCTGAACATACTGAATAGTAAGTCCAAGGGTGTCTTTACCAATTCGGTCATATTTTTTTCCTTCAGCTTCCCGCTTTTTCAGCATATCTGAGTACTCATCATAATTCAGTGAAAAAGAAGTATTTTCCCGAAGACTCTGCAAGCGCTGACCATTTTCATCTATAAGGTTCAAAATGGAGTCATTTTGTATCCTTTTTTTACTGATCTCTATTATATAATCCATATCATAGCTGGCATCCCAGGTTGTATATTCTACTGGTGAGATTTCATCCCAGGGCATCGGATAATCGAGATCCTTTTCTCCAAAATCCATATAGTTAAAATAATCGGGCATGATGATATCAGGGGTAACACCTTTTAGTTGTGTTGCATCGCCATTGATCCTGTAGAATTTCTGAACGGTCATTTTAAGGGATCCAAGTTCTTGCATATCAGCAGGTTTTTTGGGGACCATGCGATCAAGTTCGGTAAAATTCTGAACTGTTCCTTTACCATACGTATGCAATCCCCCCATAATAATGGCACGCTCATAATCCTGCATAGCAGCAGCAAAGATCTCCGATGCAGAAGCACTCACCATATTTACCATAACCACCAGTGGTCCGTCGTATTGAACTCTTGCATCCGTATCATCATAGCTCTTTTTCACTCCCCTCCTGCCCTTTGATTGAACAACGGGTCCTTTATCAATGAAAAGACCGGCAATTTTTACTACATCCTCCAGGGAGCCACCCCCATTATCACGCAAATCAAATACCAGACCTTCAATATTTTCCAATTGCAGTTTTTCTATTTCAACTTTCACATCATCAAAACAATTTTTACCATTGATGCGAGAAAAATCTACATAAAAGGAGGGTAATTTCAGATAACCATATTTTTTCCCGGTTTCAGGATCGGTGATCACTGCTGACTTCGCATACGTTTCTTCAAGTACTACCACATCTCTTACGAGGGTAATATCTGTAATGGTACGATCCAGTTTTTTGACGGTTAATGTAACTTTTGTCCCTTTTTTCCCACGAATCAGCAAAACGGCTTCATCCAATCGCATATCTACAACATCAACGGGTTCTTCTCCTTCCTGCTTCACTTTCAGGATCAGATCACCCACTTCCAGTTCGCCTTGTTTCCATGAAGGACTTCCTGGAATGATTTTACTTACTTCAATATATGCATTTTTTTGTGTCAACTGGGCACCGATCCCTTCTAGCTGGCCGGAAAAACGTATATCAAAATTTTCCTTATCCTTGGGAGGAAAATATTCGGAATGAGGATCAAAAACATTGACAATTGAATTTACATAAACACTTAAGCGGTCATTTTCATTCAATTTACCCATACGGTGAAACCAGTCATCATATCGTTTCAGGATTTTTTCACGGGCTTCTTTTTCCAACTCAGTAAAAGATTTTACAGTTACCGTATCGCTATCTTCGGCAGCTTTCTCCTGTTCCTCGGACATGTCATAGATCCTTGCCAGCGTCTCGTATTTCAGCAATAACCTCCATCGATCTTTCAACTCCTTTTTAGATGCTGAAAAACCAACCTTATCGGCATCATATTCATAAAACTCATCCAAATTGAAATCAAATGGTTTCGCCAGGATATCTTTATAATAGGAAGAGGCTTCTTCGATGCGTTGTTCCAATATATCCACCGATTGATCAAAGAATGTGAAATCGATATCTTTCATTGCATCATCAATGGAGTTTTTATACTGATCCAATTCATCTAAATCTTCCTGCAACAGAAAACGTTTTCCATAATCCAGGCGATCAATGTATAAGGAATAGGCTTTCTCAGAAAATTCATTATTCAAATCACCCGGATTGTAATGTCCATTATTTATGGCAAAATTGATCACTTTTATCAACAATTCTCTTCTTAATTCATCGGTTTCGCTTCGGGATGCAAGCACGAAAATACTGACAGAAAGGAGAAGCGCCATGGCCACTCCAAAATATCGGAAAGTTCTTTTGTTCATATGTTTCATTTTATCTGGGGATACCTCGTAATCAGCGTAAAATTAGTGAATACCTTGAATAAATACGATAATTGATGTTAAATGTTGTTAATCCACAACATTTTATTTATCAAACCGCTTTAACCAGTTTTTGTTTAGTTAGTGGGGTTTATCTATTTTTGTCGGATCTTAACCCATGTGCATGCTTAACTTGTTTTTAAAACTGATCCGCCTTCTACTAAAAATATTTGTCTATTTCGTTGGTGCTCTCATATTCGTATTTGTCCTGAAATATATAACCTGTCCTGTTTATACATTTCAAGCCACCAAACCATTTTCAGGAAATAAATATTATAATCCATACCATCAGATGCAGCCCAAAGAGTGGCGGAAAGGTAATTTCCAGGTGCAATCCAGGGCATGGGCAGGCATAACATCGGGCAGGGGAAATAGCGATGATGAAATTTATAATATTTATAAAAAATTGGATTATGATATCATTGCCATTTCTGATTATCAGAAAATAAACCGTTCACACGAAGACAAGCCAGGATTCATTGCTGTGTATGAACACGGTTATAATATCCCTAAGACCCATCAAGTATTGATAGGGTCCAAAAGGGTTCTCTGGAAGGATTATCCATTTTTTCAGAATATCCACAACAAGCAAAACATCATCCAAAAACTTCGTCCGGATAATGAACTTATTTTTCTGGCACATCCAAAGTTGCGCAGGGGTTACTCTGTGGAGGATATGCAATATCTTGCCAATTATGATGGTATTGAAGTCCTCAATAATTACCGGACATCTACAGCGCACTGGGACAAAGCTCTTTCTGCAGGAAACTACGTAACCGTTTTGGGCAATGATGATTCCCATAATGTAGAAAATCCTGATGAAATAGGCCACCACTGTACGTTGATCAATGCACCCGATCTCTCGAAAGAATCAATAATAAAATCGCTTCGAACAGGAAATGCCATTGGTGTAAAAGTCTGGCGACCAATCGGCGAAAGCATGGAGGATAAAATAAAACGTATTCGCGTATTACCGGTACTTGATAAAGCTGTTATGAAAGGTGATACGTTAATAGTTGAAACCGATTCCATTATTTCGGAAGTCAGATTTATCGGTCAGGACGGAAGCCTTAAAAAAACTTCTCATGAGTCCCATCATGCCTGGTATGTATTTAATGCCAATGATACCTACATCAGGGCTGAAATTGAATTTCGCAATCAGGTTACCTTCTTTTTGAATCCAATCTGTCGGTACGACGGTACAACACCATCCAAAATGGCCAATCCGGAAGTTGATCTTTATAGAACGTGGCTGCTTCGTATCATTGGATTTGCATCCCTGATCTTTATCGGGATGAATTGGATATGGTTGAAAAAACGTTTCAGGAAAGCTTAGCAGCCAGACATTAACTTAAAGTTTTCTTGACTTCCACCTCTTCATAACCTTCAATGATATCGCCAACTTTAATGTCATTGTAATTTTCAATATTCAAACCACATTCATAACCTGCCTTCACCTCTTTCACATCATCTTTAAATCTTTTCAGAGAGCCCAAAAGACCAGTGTAAACGACAATGCCATCGCGAATGACACGTACCTTTGTTTTTCGTGTAATGGTGCCGTCAAGGACATAACAACCCGCAACAGTACCAACCTTGGTAATTTTGAAAACTTCGCGAACTTCGACATTACAAATGATTTTTTCTTCGATATCGGGTGACAACATCCCTTCCATAGCAGCCTTAATCTCTTCGATGGCCTGGTAAATGATAGAATATAAGCGGATGTCAATCTGTTCCTGCTCAGCTAGTTTACGGGCTCCTACAGAAGGTCGTACCTGGAAAGCCACAATTACGGCATCCGATGCAGAAGCAAGCATTACGTCGGTTTCTGTTACCTGCCCAACAGATTTATGAATAATGTTAACCTGAATTTGTTCGTTCGAAAGTTTTAAAAGGGAATCAGAAAGCGCTTCAACAGACCCGTCGACATCGCCTTTCACAATGATATTCAACTCCTTGAAGTCACCAATGGCAATCCGACGTCCGATCTCATCCAGGGTAATGTGTTTTTGGGTCCGCATACCCTGTTCACGCTGCAATTGCAAACGTTTTGTGGCAATGTTTTTCGCTTCGCGCTCATCCTTCATAACATTAAACACATCGCCAGCCTGTGGCGCTCCGTTTAACCCAAGCAACAATACTGGGGATGAAGGTCCGGCTTCATTGATCTTTTGATTGCGTTCATTGTACATGGCTTTTACACGGCCCATTGTTGATCCGGCCAATACAACATCACCATTCTTCAGTGTACCGTCCTGCACCAGCATTTTGGCTATGTAACCACGGCCCTTATCGAGTGAACTTTCTATAACGGTTCCTCTTGCTAATTTATCAGGGTTTGCTTTTAAATCAAGAAGTTCAGCTTCCAGCAATACCTTTTCAAGCAATTCATCGATATTAACCCCTTGTTTAGCAGAAATTTCCTGGCTCTGGAATTTACCACCCCAGTCCTCTACCAGTATATTCATTTTGGATAGCTCTTCTTTAACTTTTTCGGGGTTAGCAGTGGGTTTATCAATTTTATTGATGGCAAAAACGATGGGAACACCAGCTGCCTGGGCATGATTGATGGCTTCCTTCGTTTGGGGCATTACATTATCATCAGCTGCCACAACAATAATGGCCACATCTGTTACGCTGGCACCCCTGGCACGCATGGCTGTAAAAGCTTCGTGACCCGGTGTATCAAGGAAAGTGATGCGTCGATCGCCATCCAAAACCACTTCATAAGCTCCTATGTGCTGTGTTATTCCACCAGCTTCTCCAGCTACCACATTGGCTTTACGGATGTAATCCAATAATTTGGTTTTACCATGGTCAACGTGACCCATCACGGTAACAATCGGAGCTCGTGGTATTAAATCCTCCGGACTGTCATCCGAATCATCTGAATCTGCAATGGCCTCAGCTACATCCACACTCACAAATTCAACTTTATAGCCAAACTCCTCGGCAACCAGGGAAAGGGTCTCGGCATCAAGACGCTGGTTGATAGAAACAAATAAACCCAGTGTCATACAGGTAGAAATAACCTGCGTTACCGGTACATTCATCATATTTGCCAGTTCATTGGCTGTTACAAATTCCGTGACCTTGAGAATATTCTTTTGTTCTTCCTGCTTTTCAAGCTCCCGCTGACGGTTTTCGCTCATTGACTGACGCTTCTCCCGACGGTGTTTAACAGCTTTCGATTTACCACCTCCCGTAAGTTTAGCCAGTGTTTCCTTTATTTGTTGTTGGATATCTTCTTCCTTGATATCAGGACGTTCGCGGTCACGACGACCCTTTCGTCCTTTGCCTTTTCCCCTTGCACTATCCTTGTCATCTTTTCCTGGATGAACAGGTCCCTTATCGGTTTGTATCCGTTTCCGCTTCTTCTTTTTTCGGGATGAAATATCTGAATCTTTGGATGAAGCAACCGGTTTCTTTTCTTTCTTCTTTTCAACCGGGAGCTCAATCTTATCAACGATTGTAGGACCCTGTAACTTGGTAAATTCAGTCTTAATAAAATTGGGATCCCTTTTGGGCTCTTCAGAAGCAACATCTTTGGCTTTGGGTTCCTCTGTTTTTTCTGCTTCAGCCTTGGCTTCAACTGTTTTTGAAGATTCTTCTACTACAGGCGTTTCTTCTTTTTGTGGCTCTTTATCAGCAACAGGTTGTTTCTTCTTTTTACTATCCCTTTCCTTCTTTTTCTCCGCAGCACTTTTACGATCTGGTTTCGTTTTCATATTGATCTTACTCAGATCAATCTTTCCAAGAACCTTTGGGGAATCAGACGCAACCTTCTCTGAAGGTTCCTGTTCATCTACCTCTTCTTTTTCTTCAACTTTTATTTCAGGTTTTTTCTCTGTTTTACTTTCTTTTGGTTTTTCCTTTTCTTTTTCTATCTTGTCTGCTTCTTCTTTTTCTTTCTTGTCCGGCTTTTCAGATTTTTCCTCAATCGCCTCCTTCTTGGCAGCAGGTTTTTCCGTATCTTTTTTCGCTGGAGCCGGTTTATCTTCCTCTTTGGGCTCTTGTTTTTCGTCAGTATCGGCTTTTTCCTTTTTAGCTTCCGTTTTCGAAATACTGATATCTTTTATAAAGACCTCTTCAAAGTCATCCTCAGCATCCTGATCTTTTTGATCATGGATTTTGTCCTCAATGCTTATCGTTTGATGATCAGAATAATCCAGGCCAATTTTACGGGCTTCTTCCTTCACCGTCTTTTGTGTCTGAAACTGCTGCTCCAACAACACATACATCTCAGGTGTAAGCTTGGTATTGGGACTGGATACGATGTCATAGCCCTTCTTACCCAGGAATTCGACGATGGTGGTAATTCCAACATTGAATTCCTTTGCTGCCTTACTAAGCCTTATTGGTTTGCCTGTGTCTGCCATAAAAACCTTTGTGATATTCTAAAATTTTATAAAATTTGCTAAAGTACTATATTTTATTCAAATTCCTCCTGCAATATCCGGATTACTTCCCGGATGGTCTCTTCCTCTAAATCAGTTCTTTTAACCAGATCGGAGATATCCAAATCCAAAACACTGCGAGCCGTATCACAACCAATGGCTTTGAATTCATCAATGATCCACTGATCGATCTCATCAGAAAATTCCTGAAGATCCACATCTTCCGCATCCACATCACTTTCCCGAAATACATCTATTTCATAACCGGTAAGTTTACCGGCCAGTTTGATATTAAATCCACCTTTGCCAATGGCCAGGGATACCTGATCCGGTTTCAAATAGACTTCTGCCCTCTTCTCTTCCTCAACTATATTAATGGATGAAATTTTGGCCGGACTCAGTGCCCGCTGAATATACAGGACCGGATTGTTGGTAAAATTGATCACATCGATGTTTTCGTTCTTCAACTCCCTGACAATTCCATGGATCCGTGAACCCTTCATCCCCACACATGCACCCACCGGGTCAATGCGATCATCATAAGATTCAACCGCAATTTTAGCTCTCTCACCCGGTACACGGACAATATTGCGGATGGTAATCAAACCGTCGAATACCTCCGGCACTTCCGATTCAAATAATCTTTCAAGGAAAACCGGTGATGTTCTGGATAAAATAATTACCGGTGTATTGTTTCTCATTTCCACTTTGGACACCACTGCACGAATGGTATCGCCTTTGCGGTAAAAGTCAGTAGGGATTTGCTCCGACTTGGGGAGAATCAGCTCGATGCCTTCATCATCCAGTACGAGTATCTCTTTTTTCCAAACCTGGTAAACCTCTCCTGTAATGATTTCACCAATCCGCTCTTTATACTTCTTGTAAACGTTATCCTTTTCGTATTCCTGAATTTTTGACATCAGGTTCTGACGAATGGTCAAAATATCACGCCTGCCAAAATCCAGCATTTTTATTTCTTCTGAAACTTCTTCTCCAACCTCAAAATCCGGCTCAATTTTAATGGCTTCAGAATATGGAATCTGTAGATTGTCATCTTCCACATCGTCATCATCCACGATTTCCCTGTTTCTCCAAATCTCAAGATCACCTGTATCAATGTTGACAATGATATCAAAGTTATCAGCCGAGCCAAAACGTTTGGCTAACATATGCCTGAAAACATCTTCGAGAATCCGCATCATGGTTTCCCGTCCGATATTCTTGAACTCTTTAAATTCCGAAAAAGTCTCAACAAGATTAATGTTTTCCATTTTATTTTTAATACGTTGTTATTTGTTACTTAAATGATATTTCAGGTTTTGCTGCTTTGATGTCAGCCATTGAAATGGCCTCTATCATCGTGTTTTCACCTTTCTTACCAACCCGCTTCTCCAGCTTGATGGTGGATTCATCTGCATCCAGCAATTTCCCTTTCAGTTTTGAACCATCCGTTTTTTCTACCCTGACATCCCGACCGATATACTTTTTATATTGGCGCAAAAGCTTAAAAGGCTTGTCCAATCCTGGCGAACTAACACGTAGCTCATAATCCTCTTCTTCGCGATCGAATGCTGATTCGATCAGCCTGCTGATCTTGACACATTCACCTATGCTAATCCCTTCATCACCATCTACAAAAACATCTATTACATTGGTAGACGATAAATCAATTCCAACCAGGAATTTATCACTCCCTTGCAAATAGTCATTAACGATCGATTCTATTTTCGTTTTATCCAGCATTTCCCTAATGAAAGAGGGGACGTATGCCCCCTCAACTCTTGTTTCTATCGTTGACCGCTCGTTCGCGGATTATTTTTCCATTCAAAAAAGCGGTGCAAAAATAAATAAATTATTTGAAATAGAGGTATATTTCTCCTAAACTTTTATGTGGATTACTTTTTAATAAAATCAATTATTCTATTTTTCACCTGCTCGCCCGAAAACCCAAATTCCTCATCAAGTTTCTTATAAGGAGCTGAATATCCAAAATGATCCAACCCAAATACCAATCCATTTTCACCGGCAAGTCCTTCCATGGTCACCGGCAACCCGGCTGTCAAAGCAAAAACAGGAATATCCCGGGGAATCACCAACTGCTGATATGATTTATCCTGCAGTCTAAAAAGACCTTCTGAGATCACAGAAGTGACCTGTGCCACAATTCCCTCCTTACCAAGCAATTCTGCAGCATCCACCAAAGTGCGCACTTCAGAGCCGCTGGCAACCAGGTTTACATCTGCTCTAACTTTTGGTTTAATAACAATATATGCACCTTTGGCACATTGTTTTGCCTCATCGAACCGTATAGAATAGGAAGTGGAAGGCAGATCATTGATAGCTTGACGTGATAATATCAAACCCGTGGGGGAATCCTGATTTTCAACTGCCATTTTCCAGGCGATGGCCGTTTCTGCAGAGTCTGCGGGCCGAAGCACTAACATGCTGTTTTTACCCTTATGATTTTTCAATTTTTCCAGTAACCGAATTTGAGCTTCCTGCTCTACAGGTTGATGAGTAGGTCCATCCTCTCCTACCCTGAATGAATCATGGGTCCAAACATATTTGACCGGAAGTTGCATCAATGCAGCCAATCGAATAGCAGGTTTCATAAAGTCAGAAAAGGCAAAGAAAGTTCCACAAACCGGTATTAGATTTGATAAAGCCATTCCATTTGCCAGAGCAGCCATGGTCAATTCTGAAACGCCGGCATGAAGAAATGCACCACTGAAATCACCTTTTGCAATGGGTTTGCTTTTTTTGAGAAAACCATCGGTTTTATCACTGTTGGCCAGGTCGGCCGACATCACCAGCATATTATCGAAAGTGTTTGCAAATTCGCTTAAAACAGCAGATGAAGCAGCCCGTGTGGCAATATTGGCTTTGAATTCGATCTTGCTATATTCGATGGCCGGGATTTTACCTGAAAATATATCATCCAGCTTTTTAGCTAATCCTGGATTTGTTTTTCTCCAATCTTCAAAGGTTACCATTTTAGCTTTTACAGCTTCCCGTTTTTGATCCAAAGCTTCTTTATACAATGCCTTGGTTTCTGCAAAAACACCAAATGGATTTTCCGGATCACCCCCCAAATTCAAAATGGTTTTTTCAACCGACCCGCCTGCAGCACTCAAAGGTTGTCCATGTGTGGAAACCTGCCCTTCGTAACTTTCTTGATTTTCCGTAAGTGCCCCTTTTCCCATGATGGTTTGCCCGATAATTAAAACAGGTTTCTCTTGCTCCTGCTGGGTTTTCATGAGTGCACCCCGTATTTCATCCGGATCATTACCATTGATGGTCATCACCCGCCAGCCCCATGCTTCGTATTTGGCTGCTGTATCTTCATGAGTAACTGCATCCACTCTGGTAGAAAGCTGTACTTCATTGGCATCGTAAAACATCACAAGATTATGAAGACCGAGATAACCAGCAATGCGCCCGGCGCCCTGGGCCACTTCCTCCTGAATACCACCATCAGAAATGAAAGCATAGGTTTTATGCGCCATCCACTCGCCAAATCGGGCAACCATAAATCTTTCAGCAATGGCTGAACCTACTGCCATTGCATGTCCCTGCCCAAGTGGCCCGGAAGTATTTTCAACTCCGCGTTTCACATCCAATTCCGGATGGCCGGGCGTTACACTATGCCATTGCCTGAAATGCATCAAATCCTCAGTAGAATAAGTCCCAACCAAATGCAAAACCGAATACAACATGGGGGACATGTGCCCAGGATCCAAAAAAAACCGGTCACGGAATGGCCAACCCAAATCGTCCGGGTTAAAATTCATAAATTCGGTAAATAGCAAATTGATATAATCGGCGCCACCCATAGCACCACCGGGATGACCGGATTTGGCTTTTTCAACCATAAACAGGCTTAAAATCCTGATGTTATCTGCGGCTTTTGTTAAAAGGGTATTGTCCATTGATAATTTCTTAAAACGTTATTATTTAATATGAAACCCAAAGGATCTCAGGGTTGATTTAATTGTTTGTGTTGTATTATGCAAGCTGAGTTCCCATGCTGTATTTTCATGTCGGTAAACATATTCACCCCTCAATTCCTCAAAATGCTCCGGTGCTGTTTTTAGCTTGACAACATCTGCATGTATGGGATAAACGGCATTGAACACCATCCTGAATATTTCCTGATCCGATAAACCGGCACAATCAAGTTCCAATTGTCGCAGATCAGCAGGTATTTCGGGATACCAGTCACCAACTCCCAATCCGTAAATAGAACTAACTGCGCGGACCACCATAGCTGTAGCATTGGCCTTGCCCTCAATGCTATAACCTGCAACATGTGGTGTTGCTATTTCAGTCATTGCCAGTAATTCGGTATCAATTTCAGGTTCATTCTCCCATACATCAATCACCAATTGTGAGATCTTTTCATCAATCACAGCATTCTTCAGAACTTCCGTATCCAGTACCGCCCCTCGAGATGAATTGATCAATACAACCGGCTTGACCAATTCTCCAAAGAAGTCTTCACTTAAAAGATGGAAGGTTTTATCTTCACCTCCAAAGGTTAAGGGAACATGGAGGGTAATAAAATCAGCATTTTGCTGAATTTCATTCAAGTCAGAAAAACCAACTCGTCCTTCAACTCTGGACCTTGGCGGGTCATTGAGTAAGACTTTCATACCCAGTAATTGAGCTACCCTGGCTACCCTCGAACCGATTTCCCCGACACCGATAATTCCAATGGTTTTCCCCATGAGTTGAGTTTTATCAGTGCTAGCAATTTCAAGTAAAGCAGCGGTAACATATTGTTCAACAGCTCCGGCATTGCAACCTTTGGCGGAGTACCATTGGATACCATTTTCTTTACAAAATTGCTTATCTATATGATCTTCGCCAATTGTAGCCGTAACGATCAGTTTGATTGATGATTTTTTTAGCAATTCAGAATTACAGTGGGTAATGGATCGGGTTAATAATACTTCTGCGTCTTTGACTGTTTCCGGTTTAATTTCATCACCCGGAATGTAGATTACCTCCGCGAAAGGCTCCAGAACTCCTTTCAGAAAAGGTATTTTATCATCAGCAACAATCTTCATTTAATGCGCCATATGGATTAATTGTCTCTCCATTCTAAGTACCAGTTTGCACTTTTATTTTTCCCTGGTTTTCGGGCAAAAGTATAAAAATAGTGGTGTGGTATTCAGGATGTTGAAAAATGTTGAAAAATCATATTCAAGAGAGGGGATCCATTTACTGGGATATCACAAAGTTTTGAGAATTTATCTCACAATCGTCAATTAAATGAGTTCCTGCTCAAAATTTTAAAAAGTATGTTTTTGTGAATGCAAGAAGATTTCACTTACCTGCCGGGAGCTGCGAATTTTCGCCCAGGTTGATCCTCCAACAGTCATTTTTATCCAGGTTATCCACCTGGCTGTCCAGGTTAAAATCCTCTTTCAAATATCCTGATTTGCCTGAAAAAACAGACCAGAAATCTGTTTTATCCATTTGGGAGATCACACCGTCGGCATCTGCATCCCCGGCAATCAATGCCCATTTACCTGGGATCACCTCTGCCTGGGCAGCGATACCGCCAAAAGCTTTATCTGCATCAGTTGTATAATCATAGGTATAAATTCCACCCGACAAAACCAGAGGACTGGATGATAAAACTGCCAGGTGGTTTCTGTGCCGAACCACCACAAATAATGCTTGCTTGATTTCATGATAAAACTGAAGATTGGATGAACCATTCAATGCTGTGATATTGCCATTATTATGGAGCCAGCCAACCCTGCGTCCCACCAGCGAGTTTACTGAGACTGAAGCAGCATCAGGTGCATCATGGGTCTCAACAAGCACCCAATCCACCACATCTGGACTCGGTATTTGCTGGACTGATGATAAACCGCTATAATTCCAGGGCAAATCAATATAGGGTTGAGCCAATGGAAGGAATTCAGGATTAAGATGGGTAGTCATTTCCGAATCAGAAAATGGACCTTGAAGCAGTATCGTAATGTTAAGTTGTTGAGGCACAAGGGCAGGTTGCAGGGAGGTAGACATGTTCCAGTCGTCCGGCGATTTATCATTCCATATGCTTTGCATACCATCGGCAATATACCCGTATCCTGACAAATACAATGAGAACATAACAAACTGTGTATTGGAAGATGGGCTACCTTCATTCCCTTCATAATGAGCAAGTATGGTCTCGGAAAAAGCGGGTTCAACAAATTCGGCAGTGGACTGACTCAGGTTAAACGGAGGATTGGTTAAAAGGTAAATAATCGTAGATGGCAAACCGTTCACAAGTTCATTTTTGGCATATTGCTGGAATGTCATTGATCCGGTATCATAATCGATCTCGGTTACCCGTTTACCGGTTACATCCATTGTCAAATCAGGATGGATGGTTACAATCCGGTAAGGACAGGGGAAGGTGACAGCTGATCCGGTTTCGAAATCAAAGATTGTATTGCCTGCAAGGGTGGTTTTGCTCACTGCGTCCTGCGCATGGAAATGACCGGTAAACACCACCTTCAACCCCAGATCGGCCAGTATGGTAGAGATATTATCCCAGTCATCGATTACATATTCACTAAAAACCAGCTTTTGATTGGTAAAATGTTCGATCATATTGTGGTGTTGTAATCCCAGAATGATTTTTCCACTGCTTGTGGCGTCGATCACCCTGTCTTTTACCCATTCCAGTACCTGCGGTTTGAAGCCACCGTCGGTTTGCGGGTAATTATTGATGTAATTTGAATCATATCGGCATACATCCATCGAGAGTATCTGCAATCCGGGAATTGGCTCAGCCACATAGCTCAGGGAAGCCGTATCCCTGAGGATCGCCTCATTAAAACCAAAGTCTTCATAAGTGGAAACAAATTCTGCTGCATTCACAGAGGGCACAGGGTAGGTGACATCCCCATCATAAGCCACAGCATGTGGATTATTGATATCATGATTTCCTGGAGAAACAAACACCTGTGCACCATTCATTTCAAGAGCTTCAAAATAGGCAGCCATTTTCTGATGGCAGATCAATTCACCGTCTTTGGTAATATCACCCGAGACCAGGACAATGTCGGGCTGTTCGGCAATAAGCGAATCGATCAGCGATTCGGTAATGGCATAACTTTCCTTTAACAATTTGCGATCGTAGGTTAAATAATTTTGAAATGCTGTCCCGTCATTGATCAGGAGAGAAGTATCAAAATAATGGACATCGCTGATCACGCAAATTTTAATCCCTTGCTGACCAACCTGTGACCAGGAAGGAAAGGTGTTGACCGTTATCAGAATCACTAAAAGTTGAGCAGGGAGGAGTTTCATGTTTGATCGCTTTTCTTAATTAAGAAGCTGAGGTTAAACAGGTATAAAATTACAATGAAATTTAATTGAAATTTCATCATTATTCAACCCTTGAATTTTGAAATTAACAAAATTGCAAGCAAGAAGTTTGATTCTGCATGGAGGTGACCAAAGTCGATTTTATACTTTTAAAAATATAACGGCCGGCATTTTACAATAGAAAGGCAGGTTTTTAAACAAAAACATTGTGCAACTAAGGCGCGTTCTATAGTCTTTAGCCTAATTCCCTAACCACATTTGGCCCCAGCCGAGACCGAACAAATATGATTTTTTGCAGTTTTCCCTAATCTTTCCAGTTGTTAATTAACAATCTAATACCAGGAATGCTGAAGGCGCAAAATACTGATAAAATCCAGTTGCAAGTAATTATTGTGTGCCTTACGCGCGCAATTATATCTTTTATAAAATTAAATTAAATAAAAACCGCCAGATAAAATGGCGGATCCACTTTCCCTTACCCGATCACCTTCCTCGGAATATGCTCCGGTAACCGGGTGAGCAACTCATAATTCATGCTGTTATTCATGTCACTGAAGGAATTGACTGAAATCGTCCGGTCATTTTGTTCACCAATCAAAACCACCTCATCGCCAATCTGAATGTTTTCAGCATCGGTAACATCAATCACCACCATATTCATATTCACGTTGCCGACCACCGGCACCCTTCTGCCATCCACCAGCACATGTCCGTTGTTGCTAAGGGTGCGACTGAATCCGTATCCGTAACCGACCGGAACTGTAGCAATCCGACTCTTTCGGTTGGTCAGGTAACTTTGTCCATAGCTAACATATTTACCTTCCGGTACCGTATTAAGACTTAAAATCAAACTTTTCCAGGACAGCACCCTTTGGAGTGGATCTTCTAAAAACTCTTTGTTTTTAAAGTGCATCATTTGGGATTCGTTGCTCGGCCAGAAACCGTAGTTGGAAATCCCCACCCTCACCATATCGAAAATGGAATCGGGATAGTTTAACACTCCTGCTGAACAGGCCAGGTGGCGGTAAGTCGGTTCGACGCCTTCAGCTTGGAACCATTCACATAACTTTCTAAATGTTTCAATCTGGTCGATAATGCGGGTATAATTCACAATGGTTTCGGCGCCAGCAAGGTGGGAGCAAATCCCTTCGATCCTAAGATATTTCGATTCTTTTTTAATGATCGAAACCACTTCTTCGAGCATATCCTGTGTGAAACCCGTCCGGTGCAGACCGGTCTCCAGTTCAATATGGATACGAGCAGGTTTATTGATTTTCTGGGTCACTTCAATCACTTTATTGAGGCGGTAAAGCGTAAAGACAAAAAAAGAGATATCTTTTTCTATGACCCATTCAAGGTAATCATCATCAATGAATCCCATGATCATGATGTCACACGATTCCTTTTTCACTTCATAGGCCCGCATGGCTTCTGCCACGCTAAAAACCGAATAGTGATCCACACCACATTCTTCGATCAGTGGCAAAATGGTTTCAATGCCATGACCATAAGCATTGGCTTTGATCACCATCGAATAACGAACTCCCTCCCCAACCCTTTTGCGCATATTTTGAATGTTGTTGTTCAGGGCATCTTTGTTGATCTCGATGAAAGATGTATGCAGCATAACGCATGAATTTAAGTTACCATAAAATATTCCGATAAATTTACATCTTTTTGAAGAAAGGGATTTGGGTATTTTAACATTCTAATAATATCTCAATTTAACACCGATTAACAAGGTGCACATATGGCGCATGACACAGGCAAATAATGGTTTTTCTACCAACATTTAGCCCAGCCGGGGCAATCTGTATTTGATTGTAATATCTTATCTTACAATTTACATTAACCAATCCCGTCAGCCAATAAGCTTTTACAGCAGAATCGATAGAGAGGAAAACCCGGCGTCGTAGGTGCCGATTGTTGGTAGAAATCTAATTGAAAACGTGAACTGGCCTACCGCAGGTGCGCATTGATGACTAATCCAAACCAAAGCCTTTCACCCGCTTTGCAAAATGCTTCGAATCCCCCCACTCACCCAATTTGATGTGGTATCCGTTCAAACTCCCCGATTCATTGATCTTCCGGATCAATGCATCCGCTTCGGTGAGATAAGGTTTGTTTTCATACAAAAAATAATTCTCCCTGTATTTCAAGGGGGTGATATTGGGCATCAGCACATTGGCTCCGGCGCGGATGGCTTGCAAACGTCCATCATCGGAAAGTGAATCGAGTGCGGTGGCGGCGGCAATATTGATATCAGGTATTAGTATTCGCAAAACGGCAATTGTTAAAAGTGAAAGACCGAGTCTTTCGTTTTTGGTCAACAACTGACTTTTCTCTTTAAACAGGGGGGTATCCTTGTGTTCTATGTAGGGCCCCATCCCCACCATATCCACATTGAGGACTTTCAGCATCAACAGGTCGTCGATGAGGTTTTCGATATTTTGGCCGGGCAACCCGATCATCATTCCCGACCCCACCTGGTAGCCGGTTTCCTTCAGGTATTGCAATGAGGTCAATCTATTGAGCAGAAAATGTTTTTTATTGTTGGGATGGATCTTATAATACAGATCAGGATCAGAAGTTTCAAATCGCAACAGGTAGCGATGGGCCCCACTTTCGAACCAACGATGATAGGTTTCTTTACTTTGATCCCCACACGACAAAGTAATACCAAGCTTGTGTTCTGAGATAATCTTGATTTTCCGAACCAGGCTATCGATTTTGTTAATGAAGTCCTGATCCGTCCTTTCCCCCGACTGGATCACTATGGATCCATAATCATTTTCAAAGGCATGCCGTGCACTGCAGATAACATCATCTTCATCAAGGCAATATCGCTCCACCTGTTTGTTTCCGGCTCGTATTCCACAATAGAAGCAGTTTTTCTCACAGATATTCGAGTACTCGATAAGCCCGCGTAAATAAATTTCATTGCCGACATTATTGCACCTCACCGATGCTGCTTTCTGAAAAACCAGATCCCGATCCTCTTTACGTTTCACCGAAAGCAATGCGATCAGATCTTCACGTGAAAGCGATTCTTCTTTTAATATGTTAGCAATATCAAGCATAGACTTTACTGAAAGGTTCTGTTACACGATCAAACATGCCATTCACCCAGGCAATGGCCATCCCGTAATTCGATATAGCAATGCTAGCGTCTTTAGCCGATTTGAGGCGGCTGCGTAGTTGTTTTCGCGTCACCATGCACCCCCCGCACTGGATTACCATTTTATAATCTTCCATGTCGCGGGTGATCTTATCCAGACCGGCCACGACATCGTATTCAATATTTCTACCGGTATACTCTTTGATCCAGTTGGGCAACTTAAAACGCCCGATATCGTCGCAGTTCACCTGGTGGGTGCACGATTCGAGGATCAGTACACGATCACCGTCCTGCAGTTCATCGATTTTTGGAGTTCCGTCGAGGTACGCCTTAAAATTGCCCCTGAACCTGGCCAGCATAATGCTGAAGCTGGTAAATGGAACATTTGCCGGGACAATGTCTTTCATCTTCCCGAACACCTGGCTGTCGGTGATGGCAAGTTTGGGTGTGATGCCAGAGGTTTTAAAAAAATTCTCCACCTGATCTTCCTTCAACACAATGTTGATGGCATCGTTGTCGAGCACATCGCGGATGGCCATCACCTGCGGCAGGATCATCCGTCCATCCGGAGCTTCATTGTCGATGGGGGTGATGAGCAATACATAATCTCCTTTACCAATTATATCGCCTAAAAGTTGTGGTTTTTGAAATACAGATTCGGGGATACTGTTTTTAAGAGAGACAATGACCTTATCGAGGTTGTTTTTTTCCTTGGCACTGAAATCGGTCAATTCAGCCTTTGTAATCGTCCCAATCCGGATCCGGGTTTCCTCTTCCAGCGGTTGTTCATCAGATTTATTATGAACAAGGATATATGGAACTTCATAGCTATTAAAGGCTTCGATCAACGCTTTCTCGTAACTTTCGAAGGTATTTTCTGAAATCATCAACACAGCGCAATCAACAATTTTCAGGACTTCCAGTGACTTTTCAATCCGTTTTTTCCCGAGTTCTCCTGTATCATCAATTCCAGCAGTATCTACCACAATGGCGGGGCCAATGCCGAATATTTCGATGGATTTCTTCACCGGATCCGTGGTGGTTCCGGCCTGCTCCGAGACAATGGCAATCTCCTGCCCCACCAGCGAATTAATGAAGGAGCTCTTACCGGTGTTGCGCCGTCCGAAGATGCCAATGTGTGGTTTGTTGTCGCGTGTTTTGATCATGTTTAGTTATTTTAGTATTTTCAGTCCAATTAAGATTTAATGATGATCGCAAAGTATTATTCATTGTGTTTACTAAAATTTGCATTCATGAAATCTTCTCATCTCTGTGGAGCTTTGTGTTTTCTCTGTGTAACTCTGTGTAACAATTCATCTTGGCTATTTCACAGAGAGCCACAGAGTTTTCACAGAGGCACACAAAGATTGACTTAAAATTTTAGTGCCTCTAATCTCCAGTGCTACTAGATATCTGCAACCAATATTTACAAATTCACTAATCATTTTTAAGTATTACAACTTCTGTTTTCTTAATAAAAAAGGGTCAGCAGTCCGTTCAGACCACCGACCCGCTACGACAAATTAAATTTAAAAGTGTATGTATGTAAAGTTTCTTTTTCATTTTAGAAATAAATATCCCGTTCACCTTGTCTTATCCGTTCAATACGGTTGAGCAATTCATCTTTCCGGTTGAAGCCGTTGAGTTGCATGATATTTTCGGTGATCACCTTCCACCCTTTTTCTTTGGTAGCTTCGGGTGCATAATCCATCAGGTATTCGGCCAGGGTTAGGATGGCATTGGGTGTGCAATACCGTTTGATAAACCCCGGAACTGAAAACTCCATAAAATGCTCACCGGTCCTACCCTTCCGATAACAAGCCGTACAAAACGATGGTAGGTAACCATGTCCCAACAACTCATCGATCACTTCGTTCAGACTCCGGTCGTCACGGATCAGGAATTGCTCCTTATCTAAATTTTGTGCCTGTTTGAATTCCTCAGCATATGCTCCCAATTCGATCTTTGTGCCGGCATCAATTTGCGAACAACCGAATTGCAACACTTCATCTCGAATATGCCTCGGTTCCCGGGCCGTCAGGATCATCCCGGTATAGGGAACAGCCAGTCTTAAAATGGCAACGATCCGCACGAATTCTTCATCCGAAACAAGGTAATCCTCATCGATATCAATATCCGAAGCATTTTGCAAGCGCGGGAAAGAAATGGTATGTGGTCCCACATTAAAGCAAGCTTCGAGGTGGTTTACATGGCGAACCAGTCCCATCACCTCAAACCGCCAGTCGTACAATCCGAACAAAGCACCGATCCCCACATCATCGATCCCGGCTTGAAAAGCGGTATCCAGTGAAGTCAGGCGATATTCATAATTTGCTTTTTTCCCTCCCTCGTGGTATTTTTTATACGTTTGGGGATGATAGGTTTCCTGGAAGATCTGATAGGTGCCGATGCCGGCTTGGTGTACTTTTTTAAACCCTTCCAAATCCATTGGCGCCGCATTGATGTTCACCCGCCTGATCTCACCATTCCCTTTTTTCACCTGGTAAACGGTACGAACTGTTTCGGCAATGTAATCCGCCGAGTATGTCTTGTGCTCGCCATACACAAGGATTAACCGTTTCTGCCCGTTCTCCTCCAGTGCTTCCACATTTTTGATGATCTCGTTATGACTCAATGTCCGTCTTTCAGCATGTGGATTGGATGCTCTGAAACCGCAGTAACGGCAGTTGTTTGAGCAAAAATTCCCGATGTAAAGTGGGGCAAACAGTACAATGCGGTTTCCATAAACTGTTTCCTTAAGCGTTTTAGCCCCCTCTTTAATTAGCTCAATTAATTCAGGATCGGTTGTATTCACAAGCACAGCCACATCCTGCATACTCAACCGTTGTTTATTCAGCGATTTTTGAATGATCCGCTCCACCGAATTACGATCCGGTATTGCTGCTCCCAATATCCTTTCAATCTCCTCCTGATCAATAAAGGGAAGCCCCGGTTGGTCTTTTATGTTATAATTTTCTGGATTGAATTTCATTGTCGTAGTCTTTTATGGCTTATCAGTCCGGTATAACCACTGTAAATTTCGATCCCACATCGGGCCGGCTTTCTACCCTGATCTCCCCGTCGTACATCTCCACCAGCTTTTTCACGATGGAAAGTCCCAGCCCACTGCCGGTTATATTTTTCGTTTTCATGTTTTTGATCCGAACAAATTCCCCGAAAAGTTTGGATACCTCATCTTCGCTCATTCCGATGCCAGTGTCTTCCACCGAAATTTGGAGACTGCTGTTTTGCTTATTCAGGTTCACCGTTACCTCGCCCCCTTCCCGGTTGTATTTCACCGCATTGGAAAGCAGGTTATTCAGGATGATCTCCATCTCCCCGCGATCTGCATTGATGTAGATCCCTTCTTCCTGCACCGGGTGAAGTTTTACATTTCGTTGTTGCGCCAGGGGTTCGATAGTATCCCTTGCAACTCTGAAAACTTCCGTGATATCCACCGGTTTAAAATCCCGGGTTTTAACGCCCGTTTCGATCTTTGTCAGATCCAAAAGATCGGAGATCAGCGTCCGCATTCCTTTAAGCCTTTCGAGAGAACGGTCGATCATCACCTTATAATCCCCGATGTTGTCACCCACCTGCTTGTCCTGCATGATCTGCAGATATCCCTCAATCGCATTCACCGGACTTTTCAGCTCATGCGACAACACCGACAAAAACTGGAAACGCAGTTGCTGTCCTTCCTCGTGCATCTTGCGAGAGATGCGCTTCAGGAACAGGTGTTTCGTGATGTTTTCCATGGCAGCCTTCAATTCCTGTGGCGTAAAGGGTTTGGGTACGAAGTTAAAAGCCCCGTTGTTGGTCGCTTTCACCGCCAGATCAAGGGAAGCGTAGGAGGTGATCATCATCACCTCGGCATCGTAATTTTTTTTGTTGATGTATTCCAGCACCTCGATGCCATGAATGCCAGGGAGTTTATTGTCGAGCAACACAATGTCGATCTGCTGGCTGTCGATGATCTCGATGGCCTTTTCTCCGTTTTCTGCGTCGATCATTTCAAAATCAAAATCCTCATCCATAAAAGGATAACCAACAGTAAAATTCTGCAGGATGCGGCTGATCCCTGAGCGGATGCCCGGTTCATCGTCGACTACAAGTACTTTGAGTGTTGCCATTTCAATCGGTTTTTGTTTTTAAAAAAGACATGCAGGCATTCATTTCACTCTTTTCACAGGTCTTGCCCGCATGTCATACTAATCAAGTTACTAATCCAATTTTGAGAAAATTTTAAATCTTTCATCTTACCAATGCTTTTCCTCTGTGAAACTCAGTGGTTCTCTGTG
>JAHLKX010000002.1 GCA_020444515.1 Bacteroidota bacterium
ATTTGTGCTTTTGTTCCGGCAAAAGCACCAAAACCATAAGCCCAAACAAAGCTGTCCCCCCGCTCTTGAACAACACCGCAAATCCTGGCAAAGTAGTGGATTGTCATCCAAACATTCCCGACGTTGACCGTCGGGATGCCTTTGCCGGATTTGCTGGTTTTGTCCAATTCACAGCGACTCTTCCCGCTCGTTTGGGCGGGCCTGCCCGCGGGTGATCCATGGGCACTTTAATAAATAAAAAACAATCATTCATAAAATTGGAAATCGCTCAGGATCGACCTTAAATTCTTTACGCAGCAAAAGATGGTGATGAACTATGTGGGAATGAATGTTAAATAATCCATGGCCGTACTTCGAGTCGGGGATGTCCGGCAAGAATCCCTGCCCTGTATTCCGCCTCAGTGTGACCATTCGCTTTGGAGGTTTTATAATTAACAATACGGGGTTCCACTGAGGTGCTATGCCTCGAAGTATGCACAGGGTTTCATTCAATGGATTTGTGCTTTTGTTCCGGCAAAAGCACCAAAACCATAAGCCCAAACAAAGCTGTCCCCCCGCTCTTGAACAATACCGCAAATCCAGGCAAAGTAGTGGATTGCCATCCAAACATTCCCGACGATGCCCGTCGGGATGCCTTTGCCGGATTTGCTGGTTTTGTCCAATTCACCGCTTCACTTCCCGCTCCCGACAATACTGTCGGGACAGGTCGTTTGGGCGGGCCAACCCGCGGATGATCAATGGAAACTTAATTAATTCATATTCACTCATTCATTAAATTGAAAATCGCTCAGGATCGACCTTAAATTCTTTTTGCAGCAAAACAAGGTGATGAACCATTCGCTTTTTGAGTTATGGGGAAGCAGTGCCGGGTCAGACTGAGGGGTCAGCCTGTAGACTGACGTCCCGATGAAGTGTACCGGCATTGATGAGCAGTCACCTGTTTTTCCCAATGAAGACTAACGCCTCACTATGAACCAGGGATTCCTCAGGTTTTCTTTGTTGTAAACCAGGGGTTTGTCAGAATCGTGATGAACTATTTCGGCTCCAGAATACAAGGCAATGGCATGCCCGGCGGCGACATCCCACTCCATGGTAGGAGCAAAGCGGGGATAAATATCGGCTGCTCCTTCAGCTACCATACAGATTTTTAATGAACTGCCGCGCGACAGGATCTCTACTTCTCCGTGTTGCCTTTTCAGGTCATTGAAATATGCCTCCGTTTCTGGTGTCAGGTGCGATTTGCTACCGACAATGGTATAAACTTTCCCGGGATGGACCTCAGGTAAGCGATTTCCTTTTGCCATCAATGTTTCCAGCTGGATGGTATCCTCCACCTGGTTTATTTTCATGGAACCGGTAGCTTCCGAACCAAAATAAAGCGTTTTGGTGACCGGAATATAGATCACGCCAAGAACAGGTGATCCTTCATGGATGAGCGCAATATTCACTGTAAACTCGCCATTTCGTTTGATAAATTCTTTGGTACCATCCAGGGGGTCCACCATCCAGAAATATTCCCAGTTTTTCCGTTCTTCAAAAGGAATGGTCCTGCCCTCTTCACTGAGGATGGGTATTTCCGTCGGTCTGAGAAATTGATTGATCACTTCGTTGGCAGAGGTATCGGCAATGGTTAGGGGTGACTGGTCGTCTTTATATTCCACACCAAAACCATGGTGGTAGATGTCGATGATCTTCTTCCCGGCTTCGACAGAAGCCATGATGGCTGTTTCGAGTAGTTGTTTGTGTGAGTTTTGATCCATGATGGTTAATTAATGTAATAAAAATAGAGGATGGTTACCGTCCCGACCATATAAAGCAGGGTGAGTGGCAGACCGATCTTCATGTAATGTTTGAATGAATATCCACCTGGTCCGTAAACCATGAGGTTCGTCTGGTATCCGATGGGGGTAATGAAATTGGCGGCTGCAGCAAAAGCTACGATCAAAATAAAGGGGGTGGTGGATAATCCAAGATTAATGGCCGCTGTTACCGAGATCGGGAAAATGATCGCTGCTGCTGCTTTGTTGGTGATGTAAGAAGCCATCAGGTTGGTGATCAGGAAGATGCCGGTCAGCAATCCCAGTGGACCAAAGGGTTTGAATACCCCGATGATAAAATTGGCGATGATATCGGCCATGCCGGTTTTGATCATGGCGGTGCCAAGGGCCAGGGACAATACTATTATCAAGGCCAGGTTGTAGTCGATGCTTTTAGGAATATCTTTTGGAGAAGCGATCTTCAGGATCTGGATGAGGATCATCAGGATCATCAGGGCCATGAACAATGATATGACATTGAGTGCTGAAAGCAGGATGGCTCCTATCAGTCCGAAAACCAGGGTCAGGCTTTTATACAACTCCAGCTTGCGGAATTCACGAACCCTGGAGATCAGGTAAAAGTCGTTGGTATCATTGGACCGCTTGGTGAAGTCGTCACCGGCAAGCAGCAAAAGTACATCTCCCGCCCGCAGCTTCACCGTTCCGATCTTACCGCTCACCCGTTCACCATTGCGGTGTATCGCCAGAATGGCGGCATCATATTTACCGCGGAAGCCGGTTTCCCTGACGGTTTTGGAGATCATGGAGGCATTGTGTGAAACCACTACCTCCAGAACTGCCGTGCGTGTTTTTTTTGAAAACATACCCACCTGGGTCAGGGCCAGACCGATATCGGAATTGATCATTTCTGCAATGGTATTGGTGTCTCCGGCAAAGACCAGCACATCGCCTTCTTTTAGGATAACAGACGGAGAAACAGCCGATAAACGTTGTTCGCCCCTTGAAATTTCAACCACATAAAGTCCTTTCAGGTTCCTGAGGCCGGCCTCTTCCAGTGTTTTTCCAATGATCTTTGAATTGGCCCGGATCTGCGCTTCCACCAGGTATTCCCTCGATTTAGCCGAAAAATCATCCATCATGTCCCGATTCGCGGGGAGTAATTTATTGCTGAAAAGTATGAGGTAAACGGAGCCCACCAGGATCATGGGAAGACCCACCAGGGTGAAGTCAAACAGCTCCAGGGGTTTCAACCCGGGGATGATCTGTTCATCGATCACCATCCCATTGACGATCAGGTTGGTTGAGGTCCCGATCAGGGTTGCACACCCACCAAGGATTGCGGCATATGACAGGGGGATGAGCAGCTTGGAGGCGGCAATATCGTTGCGGCGGCTCCAGCGATGCACATAGGGCATCATGATGGCCACCAGGGGGGTATTGTTGAGAAAAGCGGAAAACCCGGCCACCAGGAAGATCATCTTCGACATGAAGGTTTTATAAGCTTTTGTCTCCCGGAAAACCCTGTCGAAAACCCAGTCGATCATATCGGTCTTGCGAATGATGTCTCCCAGCAAAAGCAATAAAATGATCACTGCGATCTGCTCATTGGCCATGCCACTCAGGATCTCTGCCGGGGTGAGAATGCCAAAAAAGCCCAGCACGATTACCCCGATCAAAAAGGTGAAGGCCGGTCCCACAATTTCGGTGTACAGGGAGACAATGATGAAAACAATGACTGCGGAAACAATGATGATATCCAATGCTTTTCCTTTCCTATTTGTTTGATAACCTTTCTACCCGATTTCAGTACAAGTGACCTTAATAAATGGTTAACTTACAATTCACTTTGCAAAAAGTTTCTAACTTTGCGCGGCAAATTTAATCAAATCGTTGTAAATTAAGAATGAAGGTACAAGATAAACACATATACCCGGTCTTTGATAAGATCCTGAAACGGACGGATAAGGAAAAACTGTTGAATCAACGCTCGAAAGTGATCTGGATGACCGGTTTATCCGGCGCCGGGAAAACCACCATTGCCAAATACCTGGATGAAGCCCTGTATAAAAAGGGGTATGTTGCCCAAATTCTGGACGGGGATAATATCCGGTCGGGAATCAACAATAACCTCAACTTTTCGGAGGTTGACCGCTATGAAAATATCCGGCGCATTGCCGAGGTCTCCAAACTCTTTATCAATTGCGGGATCATCATCATCAATAGTTTTATCAGTCCCACGGAAGAGATCCGTAACATGGCCCTGGAGATCATTGGCAAAGAAAATTTTGTGGAAGTGTTTGTCAGTGCCCCCATTGAGGTCTGTGAACAGCGTGATACAAAGGGCCTGTATGCCAAAGCACGCCGGGGCGAGATCAAAAACTTCACCGGCATCGATTCGCCTTTTGAATTGCCCGAGCATGCCGATATCACCGTCAGAACGGATCAGCAATCCATTGAAGAGTCGGTGAACCAGGTGCTGGAGTACCTGTTGCCACTCATCCGTTATGATGAGCAAGCATAATCCATTTGTTAATTGTAATCAACGTTTAGTCAATACATGAAGAAGTATAATATCAATCATCTCAGGGAACTGGAATCCGAATCCATTTTTATCATGCGGGAAGTTGCAGCCCAGTTTGAAAACCCGGGACTGCTGTTTTCCGGAGGGAAAGATTCCATCGTCATGGTGCATCTGGCTGTGAAAGCATTCTGGCCGGCGAAGATCCCGTTTCCGCTTGTTCACATCGACACCGGACATAATTTTGAAGAGACACTCACTTTCCGGGATAACCTCGTGGAGCGGATCGGTGCACGACTGATCGTGGGATCGGTTCAGGATTCCATCGACAAGGGTCGGGTCACCGAAGAGAAAGGATACAATGCCAGCCGCAATCTTCTGCAAACAGTCACTTTATTGGATACCATCGAGGAGCATAAGATCGATGCGGCACTGGGTGGGGGCCGCCGTGATGAAGAAAAAGCCCGGGCCAAAGAACGGTTTTTCTCCCACCGTGATGAATTCGGACAATGGGATCCTAAAAACCAGCGGCCTGAGCTCTGGAACATTTTCAACGGACGGAAACATCTGGGTGAACACTTCCGGGTGTTCCCGCTCAGCAACTGGACCGAAATGGATATCTGGCAATACATTTACCTCGAGAACATTGACATTCCGAGTTTGTATTTCACCCATGAACGCGATGTGTTCATCCGGGATGGGGTGATCCTATCCGATGCCCCATTCATGATGAAAAGGGATGATGAAGAGGTGAAAAGAATGCAGGTGCGCTGCCGGACTATCGGGGATATTTCATGTACCGGCCTCACCATGTCATCGGCCGATAACCTGGAAGACATCATCGCCGAGATCGCCGCTACACGGGTCACCGAAAGAGGTGGACGGGCCGATGACATGCGCTCCGAATCAGCCATGGAAGATCGAAAGAAAGAAGGATACTTTTAGGAAGCAAAGAGCTGAGGGCAAAGGGCGGAGAGCGAAGAGTGAATGATATAAATAAGGAAAGTAAATCACCAGAAACCAGTCACCAGTAAAAAGAAACATTATGGACGAAACCAGAGAATTTTCAAGCAAGGCCTATTTGGATATGGAGCTGTTGCGGTTTTCAACCGCCGGCAGTGTGGATGATGGCAAGAGCACCCTCATTGGCCGCTTGCTGTATGATAGTAAATCAATATTTGAGGATCAGTTGGAATCCGTTAAACGGGCCAGCATTAAAAAGGGCAATGAACAGATCGATCTGGCCCTGTTGACCGATGGCCTCCGTGCCGAGCGGGAACAGGGCATCACCATTGATGTGGCATACCGCTATTTTGCCACTCCCAAACGGAAGTTCATCATCGCCGATACGCCCGGTCATGTGCAATATACCCGCAATATGGTGACCGGCGCCTCCACCGCCAATGCAGCCCTCATCCTCATCGATGCACGGAACGGCGTAACGGAACAAACCTATCGCCACTCTTACATTTCTTCTTTACTGCAGATCCCCCATTTGATCATTTGTGTAAACAAGATGGACCTGGTGGATTATAAAGAAGAGGTATATGAAGAGATCAAGGAGCAGTTCAGTGCTTTTGCTTCCAAGCTGGCGGTGAAAGATATCCGGTTTGTACCCATCAGTGCCCTGAAAGGCGACAATGTGGTGGATCATTCCAAAAACATGCCCTGGTACGGTGGGGGAACCCTTCGGTATATCCTGGAGAATATCCATGTGGGAAGCGACCTCAATCACATTGATCCCCGCTTTCCGGTGCAATATGTCATTCGTCCGCAATCGGAAAAATACCACGACTACCGCGGTTATGCCGGCCGGGTGGCAGGCGGTGTATTCCGCAAAGGCGACCGGGTGATGGTGCTGCCTTCCGGGTTTGTGAGCACCATCGAATCCATTGATGTGTTCGAAGAAGAGTTGAAGGAGGCCTTTCCACCCATGTCGGTTACCCTCAGGCTGGCCGATGATATCGATATCAGCCGGGGGGATATGATCGTGAAGGAAAACAATGTTCCGGAGGTGAGTCAGGATATTGATGTGATGATGTGCTGGATGAATGATAAACCCTTGCAGCCCCGCATGAAATATCACCTGAAACACACCACCAATGATGTGAAATGCATGGTGAAAGAGATCAAATACAAGGTGGATGTGAATACCCTCAACCGCATTGATGATGGCCATGACCTGAAGATGAATGAGATCGCCAGGGTAACCATCCGCACGACCAAGCCCCTGTTTTTTGATCCTTATCGTCAGAACCGTCAGACCGGCAGCATTATCGTCATTGATGAAGCCACCAACAATACGATGGGTGTGGGGATGATTGTGTAAAAGTGTGAAGTTCGAAGTTCGAAGTTCGAAGTTTTGTATCAATAATCATAAATGTCTGCTGTCCCTAAAAGCTGGTTCGCCATTTATTGCCGTTCACGGAATGAGAAAAAAGTGAATGCACTGCTTCTGCACGATGGCATTGAAACCTACCTGCCGATTTTAAAGACCCTCAAACAATGGAGCGATCGTAAAAAGTGGGTGGAGGAACCGCTTTTTCGTTCTTATATTTTCGTTCACATTACCCTGAAGGAGTATATGAAGGTGCTTCAAACCGATGGGGTGGTCAGGTTCATTACGTTCGAAGGGAAGCCGGTCCCGGTGCCCCCTCAGCAGATCATTGCCATCAAGCAGTTCCTTGATTCGGAGGATGCTCCCCACATGGTGAATGAATCCTTTCAAATTGGCGACCGGGTGGAGGTATTTCGGGGAAGCCTGAAAGGTCTGGCCGGCAACCTCGTCGACTGGCGGGGAAAGCAGAAGGTTCGCATAGAGATCGAAAGCATCGGTCAATCCATTGTATTGACTGTTCCCAGGTCCTACCTGAAGGTGATCCCTAAGCAGGATGCGGTTTGATCCCATCAATGTTTGCGCTGCAAATAGCATCCCACTAACCCGCATAAGGATCATTAACAACCCACCTGCCCATCCCCACGTCATGGCGAGCCTCAAGGCAGGCCTGGTGCACAGGAGCGTGGCCATCTCAAAGATCATGGGTGACAATAACAAACCTTGAAATTGCCTGCCTGCCGGCCGGCAAGCCGCGGCAGCCACCGCAATGCCTCACCCAAATGCCTCGCAATGACGTCATCAAGTCCTGGCCGCTTTATAACAAAGGGTTATCAACTTTCTGAAATCATTACCTTTGTATAAACCAATTCCAATATGCAAAGAGGAGGCTTCATATATATACTTACCAACCGTTCCAATGACGTACTATATACGGGCGTGACGAGCAGAATTAAGGAAAGGGTGTTGGAACACAGGATGAAGAAATATCCCCGATCATTTACGGCCCGTTATAAGGTTCATAAATTGGTTTATTATGAGTTTTGTCATACCATTGAGGAAGCCATTGCACGTGAAAAACAGTTGAAAGCAGGTTCGAGGCAAAAGAAGATCGATTTAATTATAAGCACGAACCCAAACTGGAACGATCTGTTTGATGCAATAGATGAATTGTACTAGATGTTCATTAACGACCTGCCTGCCAATCCCAGCGTCATTGCGATCCGTCAGCTGACGGAGAAGCAATCTCAACGATCATGGGTGACAACTACAAACCTTGAGATTGCCGCGGCAGCCACCGCAATGCCTCACCCCATTGCCTCGCAATGACGTCGTCAATTCCTGCGCTTTCCCCTGGCTCCCTGAATGTGAAACCCCAACAGCATATATATTGGTAATTCGTGACCCTGACCCCAAAGGTTACGTCATGGCGAGCCTCAAGGCAGGCCTGGTGTAAAGGAGCGTGGCCATCTCAAAGATCATGGTTGACAACGACAAACCTTGAGATTGCCGCGGCAGCCACCGCAATGCCTCACCCAAATGCCTCGCAATGACGTCATTAATTCCCGCGCTGCCCTCCTGATCTCCCTAAATGTTAAACCCCGTAAGTCCACAAAAGCATAATTAATGACCCTCCCGCCAAAGGCAACGTCATTGCGAGCCCCAAGGCAGGCCCCATGTGCAAGAGCGAAGCCTGCCTGCCGACGCACTGGCTTAACAGTGGCAGGCAGGCAATCTCAACGATCATTGGTGACAACGACAAACCATGAGATTGTCGCATTAGCCACCCCAAAGCCTTCCCCCATTCCCTCCCAATGACATCCTCACTGCCAGTGCTAAGTCCAAAAAGCACTCCCGGCTTTTCAACAACAACCCTTTGAAAAAATTACCGTAAAAAGTTGCAAATTGATAAATATTGAGTAATTTTGTTACTCGTTTTTGGCTATGCTCGATACGCTGATCACATCAAAAACCCGGATTAAATTGCTGATGAAGTTCTTCCTCAACAGCAACTCAAGGTCGTATTTACGCAACCTTGAAACGGAATTCGGGGAATCCACCAACTCCATCCGGCTTGAACTGAACAAGTTCGAAAAAGCAGGTCTGCTCACCACCGAAGTCGATGGCAATAAAAAATTCTTCCGGGCCAATACCCTTCACCCGTTATTCAAAGACATTCACAACATTTTAATGAAGCATGTCGGGTTCGATAAGATCATCGAACGGGTGGTGAATAAGCTCGGAAACCTCCAAAAGGTTTATGTTGCCGGTGATTTCGCCAAGGGGATCGACAACCAGATCATCGACCTGATCTTTATTGGTGATAATATCAATAAGGAGTTCCTGATCAAACTGGTGGAGAAAACAGAAAAACTGATCAGCAAGAAGATCCGGTATGTCGTTTTCGGCATCCAGGAGTTTACCGATTATATGGCGCATCAAAATGAATCGGATTTGCTGATCCTTTGGAAAAGCGAAGGATAAAATTCGGACATTTGCAGATTCCTGCCGGATTTTTCAAATGGCTAAAAAACAACCTGTTAGGTCATATGCCTGTGACTGAAAGGGCGGAGCTGTGGGAGGAGGGGCGAAGAGCAGAGAGCGAAGGGTGGAGAGTAGAGGGATTGGGTGAAAGGGAGATGAGAGAGGGGGAGAAAGAGAGACTGGGAGACTGGGAGAGGGAGCGAGGGGAGAGACTGGGTGAGGGAGTGAAAGAGAGACAAAGAGACGGAGAGACTTAGTGAGGGGGTGAGAGAGATATAAGGAGACGGAGAGACTGGGTGAGGGAGTGAGAGAGAGATCAAGAGATGGGGAGACTGAGAGAGAGACAAGAAGACAAATTTCAACCTGCATGCCGATAAGCAGGCCTGCAAATTCCTCTAAGCCGACCGGTTCAAATTAAAAAACAAGATCGTTAAACAAGAGAGTTCATGAAAGACATTAAAACCATCAGTTGCATTGGCGCCGGATATGTCGGTGGGCCGACCATGGCCGTGATCGCCCTGAAAAATCCCCATATCCGTGTGAATGTAGTGGATATCAACGAAGAAAAGATCCGGCTTTGGAATTCTGATAACCTCGATGAGTTGCCAGTGTATGAGCCCGGATTAGCCGATATTGTAAAAAAAGTCCGAAACAAAAACCTGTTTTTCCATACCGATATCAACCAGGCCATCGAAGATGCAGAAATGATCTTCATCTCTGTGAATACCCCTACCAAAACCTATGGGGTGGGCAAAGGAATGGCCGCCGACCTGAAATATGTGGAGCTGTGTGCCCGGCAAATTGCCGATGTGGCCAAAACCGATAAGATCGTAGTGGAAAAATCGACCCTGCCGGTCCGGACCGCCTCTTCCATCAAACGCATCCTGGCCGAACAAAACAAAGGGTTGACTTACAGCGTACTGTCAAATCCCGAATTCCTGGCCGAAGGAACAGCCATCAAAGACTTGCTGGAGGCCGATCGGGTGCTCATCGGCGGTGAAGAAAGCGAGAATGGCCAAAAGGCCATCGAAGCACTGGTGAAGATCTATGAAGCCTGGCTGCCCCGTGAACGTATCCTCACCACCAATGTGTGGTCGTCCGAGCTCTCAAAGCTCACGGCCAATGCATTCCTGGCCCAGCGCATCTCCTCCATCAATGCCATTTCGGTATTGTGTGAAAAAACCGGTGCCGATGTCGATGAAGTGGCCCGCGCCATTGGCTCCGACAGCCGGATCGGGCCCAAATTCCTGAAGGCATCCGTTGGGTTTGGCGGCTCCTGCTTTCAGAAAGACATTCTCAACCTGGTGTACCTCAATCGTTTTTATGGTCTCAACGAGGCAGCCGATTACTGGGAGCAGGTGATCATCATGAATGATTACCAGAAACACCGTTTTGCAGCCAATATGGTGAGCTCCATGTTCAATACGGTCTCCGGGAAAAAGATCGTTTTTTATGGCTGGGCATTCAAAAAAGATACCAATGACACCCGTGAGTCGGCAGCCATTTACATTGCCGATCAGCTCATCGATGAACAGGCCGAGATCCATGTATACGATCCCAAGGTGAGCCATCGCCGCATGCAGCAGGATCTGTATGACCTGAACACCCGTCCGGAGGCGGAAAACGATCAATACCTGCACTTTGAAAAGGATCCCTATGAAGCCATCAGGGGTGCCCATGCCGTGGCGGTCATTACCGAGTGGGATGTATTCAAGAGCCTCGACTGGCAAAAGATATACAAGGCAATGAAAAAACCGGCCTTCATTTTCGACGGACGGAATATCCTGGATCATGAAGCGCTCCGGGAAATTGGGTTTGAGGTAACGGCGATCGGGAAGAAGAAGGTTTAATGACTTTTCCGCTCATGGTTACGTCATTGCGAACCACAAGGTAAGCAGGTGTGCTGGAGTGAAGCAATCTCAATAATCTTTGAAGACAAGAAAAAGCATAGAGATTGCCGCGGCAGCTTACCCTCATAGCCAAACAGATGCCTCGCAATGACGCCGTTAAGGGCTAATAGCTAAAGGCCAAAAGCTAACAGCTAACAACCAACAGCCAACAGCCAAAAAAATTACAAAAGTGTCTAAACAAAAAATCTTAATTACAGGAACCGCCGGATTCATCGGCTTTCACCTCACCAAAAAGCTGGTGGAAGAAGGCCATGATATTGTGGGATTGGACTGCATTAACAGCTATTACGATATCAACCTGAAACATGGCAGGCTGTCGGAATTGGGTTTCGATCACCAATCAATTGAATACAATAAGGAGGTTAAAAGCGGTTTGTTTGAAAACCTTTCTTTTATAAAATTGCGGCTGGAAGATAATGAAAACATTGCCCGGTTTTTTGAACACCATCCCTTCGATACCGTCATCAACCTGGCCGCCCAGGCAGGGGTTCGTTATTCGCTTGAAAATCCCCACTCCTACATCGAAAGCAACATCACCGGCTTTTTGAATATCCTGGAAGCATGCCGCTACCAAAAGGTTGGCCACCTGGTCTATGCCAGCAGCTCCAGTGTGTATGGCATGAATGAGGAGATGCCTTTTTCGGTGCACCATTCCGTGAATCATCCCATCAGCCTGTATGCCGCTTCCAAAAAAAGCAATGAGATGATGGCCCACAGCTACAGCAGCCTGTTTGATCTGCCCACCACCGGCCTTCGTTTTTTTACGGTGTACGGACCCTGGGGTCGGCCCGACATGGCCCTCTTCCTGTTCACCAAAGCCATTTTGGAAGACAAACCCATCGATATCTTCAACATGGGCAACATGCTCCGCGACTTCACCTATGTGGATGATATCGTCAACGGCATCGAGAAGATCAAAGATAAGATCCCGGCTGCCAATCCCAACTGGGATGGTAAAAATCCCGATCCGGCCACCTCAAAAGCGCCCTATCAGATCTATAACATCGGGAACAACAAACCGGTTAAACTAATGGATTTTATTGAGGCCCTGGAAGAGGTGCTGGGCAAAAAAGCCAAAAAGAACATGATGCCCATGCAATTGGGCGATGTGCCGGCCACCTTTGCCGATGTCGCAGGACTGGTCAAAGACTTCGGTTATAAACCCGACACCGATTATCATGATGGGATCCGGAGGTTTGTGGAGTGGTACAGGAGTTTTTATAATAAATGATTTCACGCCAATAAATGCGAATTAAATTACCGCTAATTTTCGCGAATATTTGCGTCCCAATAACTATCGGGATTGGCGTTCATTAGCGGTTAAAAAAAACAACATGTACAATTTCGGATTGATAGGAGCAGCCGGCTACATCGCCCCGCGCCCCTATTTCCCCTAAAGGGGATAGCCTGCGCACACGAAATTTATTAAAATTGGATTGTTGATAAACTCGCACCCCGCACCCCGCACCCAAAACCCAACTTCAAACAATTTTGTACCTTTGATTCATGCGATTGACAGATAAACAAAAAGCAATTATTCAAACTGCAGCTGCCAGAATCTTTGGTTCATCTGCCAGGGTTTATCTTTACGGATCAAGAATTAACGATCAGGTTAAGGGAGGTGATATTGACCTCATGATCGATGCCGAAATATATAAAATGAAATCAAGGAATAAGGTGTTATTTTTAGTAGCGTTAAAAAAACAACTTGGGGAGCAAAAAATTGATGTCGTGTATAATCATCCCGGCCGTCAGGATCAGTTTATCAATTCCATGAAAAAGCAAGCAATTCTGTTGTGATGAATCCTGATTTGATGGACTGGCTAAAAGAAGCCGCTGATGCAGGAGATCTGCACCTGAAACGTATGAACTTTGCGAGGGACCAGTTGATCTATTATTTTCCCCTTGACGTTGATTCATATAATCTTCTTGATGCTGAACAAATCAGCTTTACAGACCAACTGGTTTTTCGTTTTACCAAATTGCAGGATCTCATGGGCAGGAAACTCTTCCGTTTGATTTTGGAAAGCCTGGATGAAGATGTTGAAAATATGGCCTTCATCGATATGCTGTCAAGACTTGAGAAATTGAATCTGCTGGAGGATCATCAGAAATGGCTTGAATTGAGAGAAGTCAGAAATTTAATGGCCCATGAATATCCTTTACAATAGGAAATTTTTGTTGATGACGTGAATGAACTTTATAACCGGTGTGACGAGCTTGCCGGAATCTGGGAAAGCCTTAAATTATTTACCGTTAAAAGATTCAATTTATAAGCTGAGGAATGATTTCACGCGAATATTCGCGAATCTTTGCGGTTAAAACATGTTACTCAATATAAAAATGAATGACGATTCCAGACATCAATCATAAATAATGACAAAATGAGTAAATTTGAGTACTAAATTTACAAAAACAAGTCGTTATGAAAAAGAGTATTATTTCTTTACTTTTAACAATAATCATTTATAGTAGCTTCTCTCAGGCCCCACATGCATTCAAATACCAAGCTATAGCAAGGAACAACTCGGGTCAAATCCTATCAAACCAAGATGTATCATTCCAAATCAGCATTTTGCAGAATAGTATTAGTGGAACAAATGTTTACACTGAAATCCACAGCACAATCACCAACGAATTTGGATTGGTGATTCTTGAAATTGGTAATGGAACTGTTGTTAATGGTAATTTTAATGCTATAGAATGGGGTTCAGACTCCTATTTTTTACAAGTTGAAATGGATGAAAACGCTGGAAACACCTATCAATTATTGGGAATAACACAATTACTTAGTGTACCATATGCTATGCATTCATCAACAACAAGTGATACTTCACGTTGGAGAAAAAATAACGATGAGCTGTATTATAATGATGGAAATATAGGTATTGGCACAAACAATCCTGAAGAATCATCATTATTAGAAATTAACAGCAATTTAAAAGGATTTTTGCCACCGAGGATGACATCAGATGACATGTGGGCTATTGCATCTCCTACAGCAGGATTGATGGTTTACAATATAACTGTAAATTCAATTGTTTTTTACAATGGTACAACCTGGGAAAAAACAAATGGAGAATTATTGTTTTATATCGGACAAGCTTATGGCGGTGGTATTATTTTCTATATTGATGGCACAAACCAGCACGGTCTTATTGCGGCCTCCAGTGACCAAGGCTATGCAGAGTGGGGCTGTTTTGGATTTGATATCTTAGGCACATATACCGGCCTTGGTTACGGGCAGGCAAACACAACAGCCATTGTGAATGGATGTTGGGAGCAAGGCATAGCGGCCAAAATTTGTAATGATCTTGTTTTGAACGGATACGATGACTGGTTTTTGCCGTCGAAAGACGAGCTAAACCAAATTTATGAACATAAAGCTGCAATTGGTGATTTTATTGATAACTACTATTGGAGTTCCTCTGAGTGCACTTGCGACGGAGGGTGGGCCCAGTGGTTCCCCGATGGCTACCAGGACTACTACCCTAAGTTTGCAACATTCTGCGTTAGGGCTATTAGGGCTTTTTAACAATTTATCTGGTTAAACTTGTCATGGTATTTTGAAATGCTCTATTGAATTTAAAATAATAGTTCAGGGAAAAATGAATTCTTGAAAAGAATAGAAATAGAATACGTTGGGTATCAGCAAGTCATGTTAATCAAAATAAATATTGCAAAGAAACGGTTACAGGCCATATTTCCAAAATGATCTCGCACAAATTTAAGCGAATTGTATTACCGCGATCCCGAAGCTTCGGGATTAGCGAGCATTGGCGGTAAAAACAATTAGATCGGTTAAACACAAAACAATATGCACAATTTCGGATTGATAGGCGCCGCCGGCTACATTGCCCCGCGCCACATGAAAGCGATCAAGGAAACCGGTAACAACCTCGTGGCGGCCCTCGACCTTTACGACAGTGTCGGCATCATCGACTCGTACTTCCCTCGTGCCGACTTCTTTACCGAGCCCGAGCGTTTCGACCGGCATATGGACAAGCTGCGCCGCGCTGGAAATGGCAGGATCGACTACCTGAGTATCTGCTCGCCCAATTACCTGCATGATGCCCATATCCGGATGGCCCTGCGCAATGATGCCCATGCCATCTGCGAAAAACCCCTTGTGCTCAACCCCTGGAATGTGGAGGCCCTGGCACAGATCGAAGAGGAGACCGGCAAAAAGATCTATACCATCCTGCAGCTGCGTCACCATCCGGCCATCATGGCTTTAAAAGAAAAGATCGACAACGGCCCCAAAGACAAAACCTACGACATCGACCTCACCTATATCACCTCCCGGGGCAACTGGTATTACCGTTCCTGGAAAGGTAACCTGGAAAAAAGCGGCGGCGTGGCCACCAATATCGGGGTCCACTTTTTTGATATGCTCACCTGGATCTTTGGCGACAGCACCGAAAACATCGTCCACCTGAGCCGCCCCGACCGGGCCTCCGGATTCCTGCAACTCAAACAAGCAAGGGTGCGCTGGTTCCTGAGCATCAATGCTGAGACCTTACCACCGGAAATCAAAGCCAAAGGCCAAACCACCTTCCGGTCCATTACGGTGGATGGCGAAGAGATCGAATTCAGCGGTGGTTTCACCGACCTCCATACGGTAAGCTATCAAAAGATCGTGGAAGGGAAAGGCTACGGACTCACAGATGCCAGGGGAAGTGTTGATATTGTCTACAGCATCCGCAACCAGCAGGAACAGGAGGGGGATGGGAAGAGGCACGCTTTGGCCAAGGGCTGAGGGCGAAGGGCTGAGGGCTGAGGGTGGAGACTGGAGACATAGAGATGGGGAGACTGGGAGACTTAGAGATGGAGAGACTGTGAGACTCAGAGATGGAGAGATGGAGAGATAGGGAGACTGGGAGATGGGAGATGGGAAGATGGAGTGACTAAGAGACAAAGCCTTCATGACCTGCCAGACAAAGGCATCGTCATTGCGAGCCTAAAGGCAGGCAGTTGTGAAGGAGCGCGGCAATCTCAATGTGAGTTGTGAAGGGAAAAAAAGATGAAGTGAGGGGGTGACAGAGTGATTGGGAGACGGAGAGAAAGGGAAATATGGGAACAAGGGTATATGGGTATTGAGGGAAGTCCTTAAGCTAAAGGCTGAAATTGGAGACATGGAGATGAAGAGATTTTGAAAACGGAAATGTAAAAGTCAGTAAACAGTTGGCAATTTGATTAAAGATATGTAATACTCAACCCGCACCCTACCTGTCGCCTGCCTGCCGGTAGGCAGGGTAGGCAGGCTCGCAACCCGCAACCCGCACCTCGCACCCAGTCTGTAACTTGAAAATCGTTCTACATACAATACATATTTTGTTATTTTTGTTCTGTATATAAAACATTATTAATGAATAAAGACCTCCTAAAGAAGATCATCATCGAAAACCAGGAACGCATTCCCGGCTTAAAGGTATTTCCAAGGGGGGTTAATATTTCTGACGACACATCCACTATTATCACAGGACCACGTCGTGCAGGAAAAACCTATATGCTGTACGGTACGATCCAGCAATTGCTCGAAAAAGGGAATGATATAAGCGAAATTTTATATATCAATTTTGAAGATGAACGACTCCTTGAAATGAGTACGAAGGACCTTGACACCATCCTGGAAAGTTATAAGGAGTTATACAATAAAACACCCTTTATTTTTCTTGATGAAATTCAGAATATCAATGCCTGGCAGAAGTTTGCCAGACGACTGGCTGATACCGGTTACATGACCATGATCACTGGCAGCAATGCGCAAATGTTGAGTGCTGATATGGCTTCAACACTGGGTGGCAGGTATATGATCCGGGAAATCGATACCCTGTCATTTTCTGAGTACCTACAATTTCAAGGTATTCATAGTAATGAAAATACATTGTACACGGGTACCCGTTTTGAAATTCAACAACATTTTGAAGACTATTTTACTTTTGGTGGATTCCCCGAACTTTATCGAATAAGTAATAAAAAAGAATACCTCAGCAATATTTTCCAAAAGATATTTCTTGGGGATATTATCGCCCGGTATCAAATACGAAATTCACATGCTTTAAAGATCATGGTAAAAAAGCTGGCCGAAAGCACCATGGATGAAGTCAGTTACCGGCGCATCAGGAATATTGTTCAATCCACAGGTATTGCAGTGGGTACCAACACATTGATAGAATATATCAATTATTTCAAGGAGGCTTTCCTGATGAATGAGTTGAATAATTTCGGAGCGAAGATCTCTTCCAGGGAAACGAAAAAGAAATTTTATTTCCGGGATCATGGGTTGTTGACCTTATTCCTGCAAGATCCGGATTCAGCATTACTTGAGACTTTGGTTTACAATCATTTAAGATCAAAACATTCAGATCAGCTTTATTACTTACGGAATAACTATGAAGTTGATTTTATGGTACCGGGTGTATCCCTAACCCAGGTTGCTTATTCGCTGACCAATAATAATACAAAGACCCGGGAACTGCAATCCTTGAAAAAAGCTGCCGAAGCATTGAATATCGGAAAGCTGCAAATAATAACCAAATCAGAGGAAGAGCAAATAGAGTTGGATGACAAAAAAGTCGATGTCATTCCGGTTTGGAAATGGCTTTTGGAATAAACGGAAATATTTCAAAAAATTCTGATAGGACCAATGGCAACCGAGACCGATGGATGGAGTGAGGGGGGTGACTGGGAGTTATGGGAATAAGGGTATAGGATGATTGAGGGAAGCCTGCAAGCTAAAGGCTAACGGCTAAAAACTAACAGCTTTCAACCTGCAACCCGTAACTCGCATCTCGCATAACTTAGAACTTTTATAAATAAGGTGTAACACATACTAAAAACACAAAAAAGTTGATTAATAATAGTACTTCGCTGAAAAGAAGAAAAGCCGATTTGTCCACAAGGCAAATTATTATTAATCTAAACTTTTTAGCTATGTCTTTAAAAATCAAAGCCGTTCAGCGGAAAAACCCGCAGGACCCCGCAGCAACCCCATTGTGGTATGCATCAGCAATCAGTTCAGGAAAAGTAGACATTGATGACCTCGCCGAGGGCATCGCCCTGGCCTCCACCATGAGCCGCGCCGACATTTACGGTGTAATTGTCGCCATGGTTGATGAAGTGGTCACCCACCTGGCCGAAGGCAAGATCGTAACCCTGGGCAAGCTGGGAACCCTGCGAATGACTGTGAACAGTGATGGCACGGATGCCGCCGACAAGGTGTCGTCAAGCCTCGTGAAAAAGATCAATGTGCGTTACCGCGCTGGTTCCGATATCGCCAACAAGGTGAAATCGATCAAACTGGAAAAGGTCTCCGCTACTTGATCTTAAGGGTCCTTCTCCGAATCAGCCGGTGGGCTGAGAAGGAGAATCCAATGCGTTCCTGCCCCGGCGGGGACGCATCGTTTCCCCGAAAGCCGAAGAGCTAAGCGCCAAAAGCCAAAAGCAAGAACCAACAGCTAAAGGCTAAAAATCAATGACCAAAAGATACCAACTAGAAACCAGAAGCCAGCAACCAGCATAATGTCGTATATTTTCATCAAAATCTCTGATATTTTTCAAAAAAAGTCTAATATTTTCTCAGGATGTTCAGCAACATTTTGTGAATTGATGCGGGAGAGTTTGGCAATTATTCTTTTCGAATATAAAATTCAATAAAACAATATTATGAAAGTATTAGTAACAGGAGGTGCCGGATACATTGGTAGTGTCCTGGTGCGGCAATTATTAAATCTGGATCATCAGGTCAGGGTGCTTGATTTGCTCAATTTTGGCGGTGAATCCATCGTGGAATTAATGAACGATCCGAATTTTGAATTTATCAAAGGTGATGTACGCAATCCGGATGATCAGGAAAAAACCCTGGAGGGTATGGATGCCGTTGTCAACCTTGCTGCCATCGTTGGTGATCCGGCTTGTGCAAAGCAACCTGATTTGGCCAGGGAAACCAATCTGGAAGCAACCAAGACATTATATACAATGGCCAATAAAAAGGGATTGAAGAAATTTGTTTTTGCCTCTACCTGTTCTAATTATGGAAAGATGTCCGACCCCAATTCCTATGTGAATGAAGAATCTGAACTCTCACCGGTATCACTTTATGCTGAAACCAAAGTCGCAGGAGAGATATTTCTTCTAAGTCAGGATAGAAACAATGTTTGTAAACCTACCTGCCTCCGTTTTTCAACGGTTTATGGCTTAAGTCCGCGCATCCGTTTCGATTTAACGGTGAATGAATTTACAAGAGATGTAGCGATGGGTAAGGAGCTGGTTATTTTCGGGGAACAATTCTGGCGGCCCTATTGTCATGTATTTGACCTGGCCAGGAGTGTAGTGCAGGTTTTAGAAAGTGATGAAGAAAAAACAGCATTCGAAGTCTTCAATGTAGGAGACACCAATGAAAATTATCAGAAACAAATGTTGGCTGATGAAATTAAAAAACAAATACCGGAGGCTAAGATAAGCTATGTAAAAAAAGATGAAGATCCCCGCGATTACAGGGTTTCTTTTAAAAAAATAAATGAACAACTTGAATTTAATATATCAAAAACGGTTCCTGAAGGAATTGCACAGGTGATCCAGGTTATTCAGGATGGTTTTCTGGAAGATCCATACAATAAAAGGTACAAAAACATTTAGTATGCAGGAAATTGTCGATTTTATCAGACAGCTTTATAATAGCAGTGAATTTATTCCCCTGCATGCTCCTGTCTTTATGGGTAACGAAAAGAAATACCTGAATGAGTGTATAGATTCTACTTTTGTTTCTTATGTTGGAAAATTCGTCACTCAGTTTGAAGAAATGACAGCTTCTTATACGGGTGCTAAACATGCAGTTGCCGTTGTAAATGGTACAGCTGCACTTCAAATTGCACTAACTGTAACCGGAGTGGAAAAAGGTGATGAAGTGATCACCCAGCCACTCACTTTTGTAGCCACGGCCAATGCCATTGTGCATGCCGGCGCACAGCCTGTTTTTGTAGATGTGGACCGAGATACTTTGGGCATGTCACCGGAAAGCCTGAGTGATTTCCTGAATAAGAATACGTCATTTAATAAAGGTGTGTGTTTTAATAAAATCACCGGAAAACCCATCAAAGCCATTGTGCCGGTGCATATTTTCGGACACCCCTGCCGGATTACAGAAATAGTTGAAATTGCTCGAAAATATAATATTAAGGTTGTAGAAGATTCAGCAGAGTCATTGGGTTCTTATTATCAGGGACAACATACAGGGACTTTTGGAGAAGTTGGTATTTTAAGTTATAACGGCAATAAAACGATCACAACCGGTGGCGGTGGAATGATCATTACTGATAATGAAGATTTGGCTAAAAGGGCAAAACATATAACGACTACAGCAAAAGTACCCCACCCCTGGGAATATGTACATGATGAAATTGCTTACAACTACCGGTTGACCAACTTGAATGCAGCTGTGGGCGTAGCACAAATGGAACAAATTGAAGAAATCCTTGAAAATAAAAGAAAAACGGCTCAGAAATACCAGACATTCTTTGAAATGAAAAATGCTGTTGATTTTATTAAGGAACCAATAAATTCCCACTCTAATTATTGGCTAAATGCAATACTTTTTAACAATAGAAATGAACGCGATGCATTCCTGAAATATACAAATGAAAGGGGTATTATGACAAGGCCGATTTGGCAATTGATGAACAAACTTAAAATGTTTAAAAATGCACAAACCGATGACTTAATTAATGCCGAATGGTTGGAGCATAGAGTTGTTAACGTACCAAGCAGTATTAAAATCCTAAATTAATTTATTATGAAAACGAAAAACTTCGAAGTACTTGATTGCACCCTGCGTGATGGCGGTTATTATACCAATTGGGATTTTGATGACGAAATAGTAGAGCGTTACCTGAAGAACATAGATAAGCTGCCTGTGGACATCATAGAAATTGGATATCGAAGTATGCCTGAAAAAGATTACAAAGGCAAGTATTTTTATCTCCCGGATTTCGTCCTTGTTAAAATAGAAAAACTGAACATCAGTAAGGAAATTGCTATCATGTTCAATGAAAAAAGTGTTATACCTGAGCATCTGGATGTTTTGTTACCAGGATTGAAGCCAGTGGTATCTATTATCCGACTGGCAGTAAACCCTGAAAACTTTGATCGGGCTGTAATATTGGCAAAAGCTATTAAAGATAAAGGTTTTGATGTTACTTTTAATATGATGTATATGTCAAAGTATTATAAGGACGAAGCCTTTCTAAATAAACTCTCCCAAGCTGATGGTATTGTAAGGTATTTAAACCTGGTGGATTCATATGGTGGCTTACTTCCCAATCAGGTTAAAGAATTGGTTGAAGTAGTTAAATCAAAGACAAAAATTACCTTAGGGTATCACGGACATAACAATCTTGAGCTGGGTATGGCAAACTCATTGGTTGCGCTTGAAGCAGGATGTGAAATAGTGGATGGGACCATTACCGGTATGGGAAGAGGTGCAGGAAACTTAAAAACCGAATTGCTTTTAACGCATTTGGTTTCGCAAGGAATAGTTGATTTTGATTTTAATGCACTTTCAGCACTCGTTGAGGAATTTGAAGAAATGCAAAAACATTATGGCTGGGGTACGAACCTACCATATATGGTTTCTGGGGCAAATTCTTTACCCCAGAGTGATGTAATGGAGTGGGTAACGCAACGATGGTATTCATTTAACAGTATTATCCGGGCATTGCATATCCAAAAAGCGGGAGAAGACGATAACCTTAAATTATCGCTTTTTAAACCCGAAAAGAATTTTAAATATGTGATAATTATTGGTGGAGGCCTATCTGCCGTCAAGCACGCCGAAGCCGTAAAGCAATTTATTAAAAGCCTTGATGATGTCTGTATTGTGCATGCCAGCTCAAAAAATGCCAAAAGCTATGAAGACGTAAATTGTAAGCAGTTTTATTGTCTGGTAGGAAATGAAGGACACCGACTTGAAAAAGTATTTAATGATTTAAAAACATTTCATGGAGAATGCATTCTGCCTCCTTTTCCCAGAAAAATGGGTACTTATATTCCAGAAGTTTTAAGAAATAACTCTTTTGAACTGGAGAAGGTTAATTTTACAGATAAGTATAAAGATGCACATACATCATTGGCATTGCAAACTGCAATTGATTTGCAAGCTGAATTTGTTTATTTAGTTGGTTATGATGGGTATAACAAATCAGAAATAACCAGTAAAGAACAGGCTTTAATATCTGAGAATGAATATTTATTTGGTCGAATGATAAATTACAACTTCCAATTTAAAAGCCTTTTAAAAACTAATTATACTCTTATAGTAGATTCTATTTACGCAAAAGTTTAAAGGATTAAATGAACAAATCATTATCAGTTTTTCTTCCAACAAGAAAAGGAAGTCAAAGAGTAAATAATAAAAGTACACGACCTTTTTCTATCTTTAAAGAGGGGGGGCTGCTCGAATTGAAACTATCACAATTAATTAAAATAGATTCTTTTGATGAAATTATTGTATCTTCAAATGATGAAAAGAGTTTGCAAATTGCGGAGAAATTCTACACCAAATCATCAAAAATTAGGATTGTGAAAAGACCAGATTCGTTGGCAAATGCTGAAACTAAGCTCACAGAACTTATTAAATACGCAGGAGGGCTATGTAAGAGTGAGCATATATTATGGACGCATGTTACTTCTCCATTTATTGATATGGATGATTACTATAAATCAATTAATACTTATTTTAGAGTAATTGAAAGCGATTTCGACTCACTGATGTCTGTAAAAAAACTGCAGACTTTTATTTGGGATAAAGAAAGCAATGATATTATTAATAGAAAGAATCAAGAAAAATGGCCCCGTACTCAGGATTTAAAAATATTGTATGAAATTGATAGTGGAATATTTATCACCTCAAAAGAGATTTATTTAAAGTCAATAGATAGGATAGGTTCAAAGCCATATTTATATGAAATGGATGACATAAAATCATTTGATATTGATTGGCCAAAAGATTTTGAAATTGCTGAAATCTTATTTGATCATTTAAAAGAAAAAATGAAATGATAACCACTTTTGGTGAAATCATGCTAAGAATCACACCTCAAGATGCAGGAGAGCGGATTCTGCAATCAGACAGCTTTAGGATAGAGCCCGGTGGAAGTGAGTCAAATGTGGCTATTGCCCTGGCGAATTTAGGAATGGAAACTCAATTCATTACTAGTTTACCGGATAATACACTTTCAGATAAAACTATACGGTATTTAAAAGAACATAATGTCTTACCATGTATTTCAAAAATAGGCTCCCGGCTTGGCGTTTATTGGACAGAGACGGGAATAGGTCCTCGTAATTCATTTGTCATTTACGACAGGGATAATTCAGCATTTAGTCAGGCACAATACCATTACTTTAACTGGAATGAGATATTGCGAAAAACTGAATGGTTTCACTTTTCAGGCATTTCTCCTGCTGTGAGTGAATCGGTTGCTAGTCTTTTGCAGCGGGTTGTGAATGAATGTAATTGTCATTACTCCGTAGACTTAAACTATCGTAAAAGATTATGGAACTGGACAGGTAGAGATCCTGAACACAACAATAAAGTAATGACAGGATTGTGTAAAAAAGCAAAATTAATTTCTGGAAACGAATCTGACTTTTCAGATATTTTTGGAATTGACAGTACAAAAAAAAATTTAGATGACAAATATTTTGAAATAGCGGAAAAAGCGCTTGATAAGTTTCCTTTTACTAAATTTATATCCATTAGCAACCGGCAATCAATTTCAGCAACAAGAAATGACTGGAATGGATTTTTGTTTGTTAATGGAAATGGGGAAATACAAATTTTTAAAAGTCATGCCTATCAATTAGACAATGTCATCGACCGCGTAGGAACAGGTGATAGCTTTGTTGCAGGAATTATCTATGGCCTGCTTAACTTTGGAATAGAAAAGTCCCAAAAAACAATAGATTTTGCTACTACACTGGCTGCATTAAATCATACGACTAAAGGAGATGCAAGTACATTTAGTGAAAAAGATGTGTTTGATGTCATGAAAGCAAAAGGTTCCGGTAGGATTGTTAGGTAGATTTTTAATTATTTAAGCAAAGGTGACATATATAATTCAGAAAAATCATTGTAGATGTTTTAATCAATCTACTCAGTGCTCAGTCTCTCAATGGCTATTAAAATCAAATTAACATCTGAACAAAAACAAAAGGGCCACTTTCTTAGAAATAGGGAGCTGGTCCTTTACATTGATGGGTTACGCCACGATGAACATATTTCATATGAAGTACGGGTGAAATGTCTTAAGGAAGCCATAAAAAGGTTCGACCATGATTTACAGGAAGCAGCAGATAAATTTAAGCATCATAAATTTGGTGCCTATCTTTGGCTTTTTACGCCAGATTTTATAAGGGGAGAAGAAATATCAGGTCTTTTTCGGATTTTTTATTTGCTTCAAATAATCGATTTTTTGTTGAAAAATGAAGAAGTTAATCAGGTAGATATTGAGGCGGTTTTACATCCATGGGTGAAGGAGCAATTAAAAGAAAAGGCCCCTAATATTTATTATAATCGTTTTGCTATTATGTTGAACATTTTTCATCAGTTTTTGCAAAATGCTAAGGATATATATAAAACGTACAGTTTTAATTTTAGAATGTTGGTAAGCAAATCAAACAATCCTTTTGATGGAACCTTGATTGATACATCATCAAATTATTCGAAAAACCGGTATGATGATATAGATAAAGTTAGTGATATTTTTAAAAAGGTTAAGTATTATTCCGGAGATCAGCTAGCAGTTAAAGGTATTGATAGTGGTAAAGCGGTTGTGTTTAAGCGGGAACTAAATATAAAAATCCTTATATTATCCTTTATTTCAAGTTTAAATATAATTCGCTTTTTAAATTCACATAAATCTGAAATACCTGCTACCCTTTATTATAACCATAAGGGATTTTATAAAATGATACTCTATTGGGATTTAGTAATGGCACAAAAGAGTATTGATTCATATTTGTCCAAATCCAAAATAAATTACATTGTCCAGGTATCTACACTCACGAAACCTCTTTATCGTTCTTTGATGATGCTGGCGAAACAACATGGTATTAAATATTTCCAGGTGGCTTCAAGGAGTTTAACGAAACTACGAAACTCCGAAAGGTTGTTGAAATGTGATGTGGAAGAATACAATCAAACTGCTCTTCCAGATGCCTACATCTTTAAGGATAGAAATAGCCGAAAAATTTTGAATAATTATCCAAAACTAATGAAGAAAAGCTATGTCGGGACGCGTTTTATGATGAACAATCCAGTTTATAAGAACAATGAAAAAAAACCGGTTGCTTTATTTTTACTATTTAATCATAGATCTGATGTAAGTAAAAAATTATTAAAAGCGGTGATAAAAACAAAGTCATATGAGCTTTGTGACACGATAATTTATCGTTGCCACCCCAGTTTTATTTTTAACATTAAAACAATTAGGAACGCTTTTCCTGGTAAGCAAATCATTGATAATACAGGACAAGACTATAATGTATTAAATGATTACAGAATCTTAGCTGTTAGTGGTCCAACATCAGCAGCTTTGGAAGCTGTGAGTTATGGAAGTGTAGTTCATTGGGCATCCTATGTTTATGATGATGCCATTTTAATGGATGAAGTAATGAGTATTATTGGGATAAAATGTCCTGATAATCAAAAATTGGAACAAAGCTTATTACAATTATTTGCAGATTCAAATATGTTTCTCAAAAAATTGTTAAATGATAAACAAAATATTAGTAAGTATTTTCATACCCAAAATTTAATTTCAGAACAAATACGTAATATCTTGAACTGAATTAACTAATTAAGGAATATGAATAATTCGGTTAAAAGAAAATTAAAAGTGGTTTGGTTATGTGGGTTTTCAAACGCCATTGTTCAAGAAAAAATCAGACCATTTAAAAAAGTTGGTGAAATTGCCCCCTGGATCACCAGCCTTATTAAACTATTTGAAAAAAATGATACCATTGAATTGCATATTGTTTCTCCGCATCAGTGGATATATGGTAAAAGAAAATTTGAACTGAAGGGTATTCGTTATTATTTCTTTAACCAGGGTATGCCTGTTCTGGGGAGGAATTGGCCTTCCTTTTTCCCTCTAGATCTATGGACAAATCACTATTTCGTAAAAAAGCATGTTTCGGAAATTATTTATGAAATTAATCCGGACATCATTCATTTACATGGTGCGGAAAATACCTTCCATTCAAATGCAATCCTGCAATTTAAAAACAAATATCCTGTTTTTATAACAGTGCAAGGAATTCTTTCTAATACTATTTATGCTTCCAAATCCAAGCATTTGAGAACTGTGCGACGAATTAAGAATGAAAAAATGATCTATAAAACGTTCAAACATTTTGGTTACCGAACTGAAACTATGGGCAAGGACATTACCAATTTAAATCCTTACGCAAAATTGCATTGGCATAATTATCCTATGAAAAAAATAGAATTGATTAAAAGTGAAAAACAATTTGATCTGGTATATTTTGCGCGAATAACAAAAGAAAAGGGAATCGAGGATTTATTAAAAGCTGTTGCTATAATAAAAAAGACAAAGAAGAATATTAGTCTATGCGTTATAGGTGCTGGAAAAACTGATGAATTGAAGGTTTTGGCTAATAAATTAAATATAGGTCAGAATGTATATTGGGCAGGCTTTTTACCAACACAAAAAGATGTTCACAAAATGGCTTCCACAGCCCGGATCACCGTACTGCCTGTCTATTCCGAGATCATTTCAGGGACGATTGTGGAAAGCCTTTTCCTGAAATTACCTGTAATTGCATACGACGTCGGAAGCATACATGAGGTGAATAAGGAAGATGAAATCATTACTCTTGTTCCCCGTGGTGATGTTCAGAGGTTGTCGCACGCCATCATTGGACTGCTGAATGATGAAAATCAAAGGGAAAAGAAAGCAGATATGGGCTACAAGAGAGCGAAGGAAATGTTTGGTGCTAGTAATGATGAGATAAGAAATCAATTACTGAAGGCCTACGAGTTGGTTATTCATGATTTTCATGGTAAATAATTATAACCTATAAGTGAACGCAGGAACCAGGGTGATTTTTAATACGGCTGTGTTATACGTGCGGCTCCTTATCGGCATGGGGCTGGGTTTATTTACCACCCGCCTTGTTTTAAGTGCACTTGGAGAAGAAGATTTTGGAATTTATGCCCTTGTGGGCGGAGTAGTGGGGATGCTGGGTATTTTAAACTCCTCTATGGCACGCGCCTCCATGCGTTTTATGGCACATAGTCTGGGATCAGGGAAAGAAGAAATTGTTAGGAAAACTTTCAATACAACATTATTCCTTCATTTTATCATCGGCATCATTGTGTCACTCATTATGGAAACAGGCGGATTGCTTATGTTTGAGTATCTTTTAAATATACCAGGTGAAAGAATTATGGATGCAAAGATCGTTTTCCATTTTATGGTCGTAACTACCTTTGTAACGATTATTTCGGTTCCCTATGATGCTGTCATGAATTCGCATGAAAACATACTTGCCCTGTCTTTGGTTGATGTCTTGGGTTATCTATTAAAACTGGGTATAGCAATTTATCTCACCTATAGCTCTTCAAATTTATTGGTTTTGTATGGGGGATTAATGCTATTAACCCAGGTTATACTTAGGGTGATTAAACAAGTTTACAGCCGGCTGAAATACCATGAATGTAAGGTTAATTTCAGGACTTATATTGATAAAGATTTGTCAAAAGAAATATTATCGTTTTCGGGCTGGAATCTTTTTGGTTCACTAGCTTCAATGTCAGTTACCCAGGTCAGGGGTATCCTATTGAATATGTTTTTCGGTGTATCTGTCAATGCTGCTGATGGTATATCAAAAACTGCCAGCGCTCAGGTAAATACAGTTGCTTCAAGTATGACACGCGCACTCAATCCTCAGCTTGTTAAAAGCGAGGGGAGCGGAAACAGGAAAAAAATGCTTCATTTTACAGAAATGGCTACTAAATTTTCAATTTATTTATATGCCCTTTTTGCTATTCCGGTAATTATCGAAACGCCCTATCTGCTTGACCTTTGGCTTAAAGAAGTACCTGAATTTGCTGTCATCTTTTGTCAGCTTATCTTAATTGGATTATTTCTTGAAAAGTTTACTTTTGAAATAACTTCTGCCATCAGGGCTGTTGGCAAAATTAGAAATTTTCAGCTTGCAGAATCAATTATCGCTGTGTCTTCAATTCCCATTTCTTATGTAGTTTTTAAATTGGGATATCCACCTTATTCTATTTTTTTAGTGAATATTTTTATAGCTTCTCTAGCGATTTTCATTAGATTGTATTATGGCAAAACGGTTGCAGGAATGAATATTCATGATTTTTTTAAAAACGGAATTCTTCCGGTGTTAATTCCTTTAATTCTAGCATTTATAACTGCCCTTGCTCCAAAATTGTTTTTACCTCAAAGTTTTATACGATTATTTCTCTCGACTATTGTTTCATTTCTGGTTATGACAGCAAGTTTTTGGTTTTTTGGATTAAAGGCTGATGAAGCAAATAAATTAAAAAAAATAATATATTCTGCAGCCCATAAGTTTGGCATAATAGATAAAAAACAATAAAAAATTAAAATAATACATGACAGATCAACTCTCCGTTCCCGTCCTGCTGGTTGCCTTTAATCGACCGGATACCACACTGACTGTTTTCAATAGAATCAGAGATGCCCGCCCCTTGAAGCTATATGTCGCTGTAGATGGGCCAAGGGAAGAAAAGGAAGGAGAGTTAAATTTGGTAGAAGAGGTGAGGCAAATTGTGCAAAATGTAAATTGGACATGTGAGACACATTACCACTTCAATGAAAAAAATAAAGGAGCCGAAATTACTGTTTCATCAGCTATTTCCTGGGTTTTTGAGCAGGAGGAATATGCAATTATATTAGAAGACGACATTGTAGCGCCATTGACCTTTTTTAAATTTGCACAGGAAATGTTATATAAGTTCAAAGATGATGAAAGAATTGGAACAGTATCTGGATCGAATTATACACCAGTACCAACACCTGATAATACGGATTATTTTTTTGCTAAATATGGACATTCATGGGGTTGGGCAACATGGAAAAGAGCATGGCATGGTTTTGATTTGAATGTAAAGATACCCGATGAACATTTAACCACTTCATTTCTTAAAACCATTACCAATAGTAAAGCTGAACTTAATTATTATCGCAGAAGATTTAAATCAATGCAGAAAAAAGGGCCGGGAAACAGCACCTGGGACGCAGTGGGATTGTATTTCTTTAGGATAAATAATCGGATGTCAATTATACCCAAGGTTAATCTAACAACCAATATTGGGGTATACGGATTACATGCCAGGGGCAGGTCTAAATTTCATTTTAAACCGATGGATGAAGATTTTGTAGTTAAAAAACATCCGGAAAAAGTTGAATGTTTTGTCGAATTTGATAGGCACCATTTTCAAACACATATTTATAACAGGAAACCGATATTATTTAGGATAATCAATAAGATTTTTAGGCATTTAAAATGATAATATAGCAAGTTAAAGAAACAAGGGGTGTTAAAAATCTAAATTAGTAACCCATGAATAGAATAAAATTAAGGTCATTGACAATTGAAGACCTTCCAAAAACTTTAGAATGGCATAATCGTGAAGATATCCAGGATTTTTATTCAGGACATCCTTTTCCGGTAAGTAAGGAAATGGAGGAAGCATGGTATGAGCAGATTTTAAAAAGTAATTACCCTACAACAGTTTTTGGTATTGAGGAGAACTCCAATATGGAATTAGTCGGAATAACCGTTCTTAAAAATATACAGAATATCAATCGTGTTGCTGAGTTTGCTATCTATATCGGAGCTGAAAATTACAAAGGAAAGGGACTTTCAATTGATGCAACCAAAGAGACATTAAGATTTGCTTTTTACAAACTGGGGTTAAATCGTATATTTTTAAAAGTGCTTGCAAATAATGAAACGGCAATTAAACTGTATAAAAAAGTGGGTTATAAAGAAGAAGGGGTGCTAAGGTCCTCTGTTTTTAAAAATAACAGATTTGAAAATGAAATAATAATGTCAATATTGAAATCTGAATTTGAAAAAAAGGATGTCATCTAAAATTCTCTTTTTAAATAATTCTGAAGAATGGGCTAGTTTATTAAATCATCTACCCATTGAACAACAGGATATTTATTTCACTCCTGAATATTATAGCCTATATGAAAATTACGGTGACGGCAAGGCACAATGTTTTGTATTTGAAAAAGATGGTGAATTGGCTCTTTATCCATTTTTATTGAATACTGTGAATGCTCTGGGCTATGATTTGGATAAGGAATATTTTGACATTCAGGGTGCCTATGGCTACAATGGTGTTGTTGCATCTAGTAATGAAAAAGATTTTATTGAAAGTTTTTTTAATTCTTTTAATCAATATTGTAAAGAAGAAAATATTGTTGCTGAATTTACAAGATTTCATCCCCTCATCAACAATAAATCATTTTCGGAAAAGTACCTCCAGGTTGTTTACGACCGAAATACAATCTATATTGACTTAAACAACAATTACGAAAATATTTTTAAAAATTTCCAGACCACTACGCGCAAACAAATTAAAAGAGCAATCAATCGTTACCATATTAAGATAAAGGTTTTTGAGAATGACATTAATCAATTAAATTTATTTACTGAAATTTACCATGAAACCATGGATAGGGTTCAGTCAGTTCCTTATCTATATTTTAACAAGGCTTATTTTAAATCACTAATAGAAAGCACTAAGAATGTTTGTTTTGTGGCTTATTATGAAAGTAAACCCATCGCTTCCATTCTTGCCTTTTTCAATCAATATTATATTCACGGACATCTTGGTGGTGCATTAACTGATTATTTATATATGTCTCCAAACAGTTTGTTATATTCGGAAATGATCAAGTTTGGTCAAAGCAAGGGGTGTCATTTCTTTCATGTAGGCGGAGGGACAACTTCTGAGGAAAATGATCCATTATTACAGTTTAAGATGAACTTTTCAAATAACACTTTGGACTTTTATATTGGAAAGAAAATTTATAACAAAGAAGTTTATAAATTGATAGTTGCGCAGTGGGAGAACAAATATCCGAAGAAGGTTGATAAATATGAAAATTTTGTGCTAAAATACCGTTATTAAAATTATGAAGAAAAATTTATTTGTATCAGTGCATCCTGACGATGAAACTTTAGGCTGCGGGGGAACCATTTTAAAATACAAAGAAATTGGAGATGAGAATTATTGGTTAATTATAACTGCTCCTACTATCGATCATCCTTATAGCTTTACCAAAGAAATGATACAACAAAGAGAGAATGAAATTAAAAAAGTTTCTCAATTGTTTGGCTTTCATAAAACCATTCAATTGGGGTTTCCCACGCAATTGCTCGACGAAATAAACATTAGAGATTTAGTAGGGGAAATTGATAAGGCAATAAATGAAATTAAACCGCAGGTATTATTTTTAATCAACAGAAGCGATGTCCATTCTGATCATAGGGTGGCATTTCAAGCTGTTTATGCCTGTACCAAAAACTTTCGCAAACCTTTTATTGAAGAAATACTGATGTACGAAACCTTATCCGAAACAGAATTTTCACCAGCACTTAATGAGGCCGTTTTTTCCCCTAATGTTTATGTTGACATCACTGATTTTATGGACAATAAACTGGAAATCATGTCGGTATTTTCAAGCGAAGTAATGCCTGATAATTTGCCCAGAAGCATGAGTGCGATCAGAGCTTTAGCTGCATACAGGGGAAGCAGAATTGGGGTTAACTTTGCAGAAGCATTTATGCTGATTTTCCAAAAAAGATAACAATATAATTTAAATTACGATGGAAGAGATTTTATACTATTTTGATAAGCCAATAGATGAAACCCTTATCTCAGATACTTTTCAAAAAGCCTATGGAATTCCTTTGAACATTAAATCCTGGGAGTGGCGTTTTCTGAATAATCCGGTGACAGAAAAGGTGTATATCAATTATATTGAAATCAATGGCGTGTTAGCAGCTTACTATGCCGTATCACCTGTCAATATTTTGATTGATGGGCAATCTCATAAAATTGCGCTGTCAAATATGACCATGACGCATCCCGATCATCAGGGAAAAGGATATTTTAAAATGCTTGCCAAAGATTTGTATAAAAAATTGAAAGAAGATGGCTACATTGGTGTTTTTGGTTTTGCAAATCAGAATTCGCATTATGGTTTCAGGAAAAATCTGGGCTGGATTGATTTGGCCGGGTTGAATAGTTTTAGCGTTGATAAAAATGATTTCAGACTAAATTTATTAAAAAAGATTGAAGGTGCAAATTATACCGAAGCGGCACTTAATTTATCCCATATTCAAAGGGCAAAGGAATTAATTTGCTCAAAACAAAAGATTGTTCCGGACCGAAGCGAAAACTTTCTGTCCTGGAGACTTTTAAAAAACCCGTCAAATCAATATCATACCTTATTGGTTGAAGTTGAAAACGATTTGAAAGGAATTTTGTTTTTTAAATTTTACAACGGTTCAATTGATATCATGGAATGTTATTACACGAATCAAAGTGAACTTGATCCACACCTTACTCTAATAAATGCAATTTCATATTTAATAGCCAAATACAATATGAGGGTTAATATGTGGTCAAATTTGCATAGTAGTGAACATCTGACCCTTGAAAAGTATGGGTTCAAAGAAAGTAATTTTTTGACCTATTTTGGAGTTATTCCCTTCGTTTCAAAACCTGGCCTAACAGACCTTAGAACCTGGCATTATCGGTTTATTGATTCAGATGTTTTTTAATTGCAACATTTTATAGAATAGAGAAATAATGAATTTAGCCAATGGCAGATACTGAATTTAATTATAGGAAATTATTTATTGATAAGGACTCATCAATACTTGAGGCCTTAAAACAAATGGATAGTGTTGGTAAAAAATTATTGATCGTAACACAAAAGGATAAATTTTATAGTCTTATCAGCATTGGCGATCTTCAGCGGGCAATAATCAAGAATGTGCCAATGGATACAAAAATAAAAAATATTCTAAGGCGTAATATTTATGTTGCAGATGATAATGAAGATACCAATGCAATTAAAAAAAGAATGCTTGAATCAAGGGTAGAATTTATGCCAATTATTGATTCGGAAAAAAACATAATAAACATACTGTTTTGGGAGGACGTTTTTTCATCCGGTCAAAAAAGAATTATTAAAAAAATCAATTTACCGGTTGTTATTATGGCAGGAGGTAAAGGCACACGTCTAAAGCCTTTGACCAATGTACTCCCAAAAGCCTTGATTCCCATTGGAGAAAAAACCATGATTGAAGAGATCGTTGACCGGTTTGGGAATCATGATTGTAGTGACTTTTATATATCTGTTAATTATAAATCAGAGTTTATCGAGTTTTACATTGATAATCAAAAACTTCCTTATAATTTTATGTTTTTCAAAGAAAAAAAACCCCTGGGTACAGCCGGAAGTTTAACGCTATTAAAGAATAAAATTCATCAAACATTCTTTGTGAGCAATTGTGATATATTGATTGAACAAGATTATTCTGAAATACTGGATTATCACAGAGCAAACCATAATGAAATTACAATTGTTGCAGCATTAAAACATTATCCAATCCCTTATGGAACCATACAAACAGGAACAAATGGATCATTGACCAATTTAATAGAAAAACCTGAAATAACCTTTAAAATTAATTCAGGGATGTATATACTTGAACCAAATTTGTTGAATGAAATACCGGATAATGAGTTTTTTCATATCACTCAATTAATCGAAAAAGTGAAAAATCAAAAGGGTAAAGTTGGTGTTTTTCCAGTCAGTGAAAATTCATGGAAGGATATTGGAAATTGGGATGAGTATCTTACAACAGCCAAAATCAATAAATTTGGTTAATGTAAGATTGATTTAATAACGACTATATTAATCTATAAAACTTAGAAATGTTTGGTTTAAATAAAAGGAAGTATTTCAGGATTGTTGCTTTTATGCTTATGCTAACTACTCTTCTTCCTGTTATTAGTAACAACTTACCCACATATGTTGGAAGCTATCATTTTTTTGCAGCCATCTGGCTGGGTTCGATTTTGATTTTCTATCCAAGGATTATTGTCCAAAAATATTTTTTATTTTTCTTGTTCTTTGGATTGGTTTTCATTGGACTATTAAGGACTTTATGGAGTGAAATGACCGTTTGGGATAAGGGAGGTCTACTAATGGAGTTTTATATTTTTTCAGTAGCAATTTCGGTAATCCTTTATTTCAAAATTGAAAAAGATTATGAGGGGCTTGCCTGGTTGGTAAAATGGTCTTTAATATTTGTTGGTATTACTTCTATCATGACAATTTATTCAACCTCACTAAATTCAATGGCTGGAAGGTATATGATTAATCCAGATGCCTTTAATTCATGGGAGGAATTTCAACAATTTAAAAAATTGGGCACCGGCTCACATGGATTAGCAACAACACTTGGGGCATTATTTCCAATGATGTTTTATTATTATAGAAATAATACATCTATAATTTTTTCAAAAAAAATCATTATTTTCTATGGAATTATTGGTTTTATCGTAGTTCTCAGAATTCAGATATTTGCTAATATTTTATTATCTTCTGCCATTATTATAATATCATTTTTAGGAAGAAAAAAAATCAGACAATCTCTTCTTGTTTTGTTTTTATTATTTATTATATTTATTATAATTCCAATGTCCTTATATGCTGACTTTCTGAGGATTGTAAGTTCCTATTTTAATCCTCAATCGGAGATATATTTTAAGTTGAACGATATGGCTAAATATTTAACCATTGGAGATAGTTATGGGACAGCTACTGGCGGTAGGGCCGCCCGTTACCCTTTATTATTTAGTGCATTTATTGAAAATCCGTTGTTTGGCTATTTTACAGGTGATCATAGTAAAAGTATTGCTGCCGGTGGTCACCTATATTGGATGTATAAATTAACAATAGTCGGTATATTTGGCTTTATTCCCTATTTGATCCTTCATTTTACTTTTATAAAAAATGTTGTGAGCTATATCAAAAAAAACGAAGAATTTACCTTTTATTATTTAGTTTCTATATCTGCTATAATTGGCTTGGGTTTTATGAAAAATTTGGCTGGAAGAGAAATGTGGTTCACGTATTTTATTATTCTGCCCGGGATATATTTTTTACCCCTTTTAAAAAATAGAAAACAAAGAAAATACCAAATGAGATAGAAATTTGCATTTATTTTATCCAATCCAAAATTATTGAATGAATTATTTTTTAATAGAAATATTTTGATAACTGTGGACAATAAAAAATTATTAATAACAGGCGGCACTGGTTCATTTGGAAATGCAGTATTAAATCGATATGTTCTTTTAAACGATTTTAGCGAAATACGTATTTTCAGCCGTGATGAAAAGAAACAGGACGACATGCGGAAGCGGTTAAACAGCTCCAAAGTCAAGTTTTACATTGGGGATGTGCGGAACAAAAGCAGTGTCAGTCATGCCATGAAGGGGGTGGATTATGTATTTCATGCAGCGGCCTTAAAACAGGTGCCCAGCTGTGAGTTTTTCCCCATAGAAGCGTTAAAAACCAATGTGCTGGGCGCGGAAAATGTGCTGGAGGCGGCCCTGGAAAACCGTGTAAAGAAGGTGGTGGTGCTGAGCACCGATAAGGCCTGTTACCCCATAAATGCCATGGGCATGTCGAAGGCGATGATGGAAAAGGTGATGATCGCCCGCTCGAGGGAAAACGGAAACGGTAGCAGCATTTTGTGCGGCACCCGTTACGGAAACGTGATGGCCTCCCGTGGTTCTGTGATCCCGCTGTTTGCCGAACAGATCAAAAACGGACAGGAAATCACTATTACGGATCCAGATATGACTCGCTTCATGATGACCCTTGAAGAAGCGGTGGAGCTGGTGCTGTATGCTTTTGAACATGCCAGCCCGGGGGATCTTTTTGTGCAGAAGTCGCCTGCAGCCACCATTGATACCCTGGCAAAAGCAATGGTGGAACTTTACAATGCAAATAACTCGATAAAAATAATCGGCACACGCCACGGCGAAAAGCAATTCGAGACCCTGGTGAACCGAGAGGAGATGGTAAAGGCACAGGATCTGGGTAATTATTACAAAATACCTGCCGATAACCGGGACCTGAATTACAATCTATATTTTTCAAGCGGTGAATCGAGAGTGTCGACCATGGAGGAGTACAATTCGCACAATACGAAGAGGCTTGATGTGGAAGAGACAAAGAAATTATTGTTAAAACTCGATTTCATTAGGCAAGACTTAGGTCTTTCGTAAATTGGACGTTGATAACGTAGATTCAGCGGATAATAATAGACTTTACTATTTAACAATCTTTGCGATTCTGTTTGATCCGCGGCATTTGCGTTCAAACTAAAGAAAAAATGATTAAAGTTGGAATTACAGGACAAGCTGGTTTCATGGGAACCCACTTGTTTAACTATTTAGGTCTTTTTAAGGAGTTCCGGCATATTCCCTTTGAAGATTATTTTTTTGACGATGAGCAAGCGTTGATGGATTTTGTGGGGCAGTGCGATGTCATCGTTCATTTGGCTGCCATGAACCGTCATGGCGATCCGCAGGTGATCTATGATATGAACCTGGAGCTTGTGAGGAGCCTTATCCGGGCCTGCGAGGAAACCGGTTCGGCACCGCACATCCTGTTTTCCTCCTCCACCCAGGAAAAAAAGGACAATCCGTATGGCAAATCCAAACGGGAAGGGCGGGAGCTCCTGGAAGCCTGGGCGAAGCGAAGCGGTGCCCGATTTGCCGGGATGGTGATCCCCAATGTTTTCGGTCCCTTCGGTCATCCCTATTACAATTCCGTTGTGGCTACCTTTTGTCATCAGCTGACCCACGGTGAAACCCCGCACATTGATGTGGACGGACATCTGAAGCTGATATACATCAATGAACTGGTTGAAGAATTTAAAAACCGGATACTGAATCCCGGAACCGACAGGGTTATTCGCTATGAGGTGCCTCCCCGTCATGAAGCGCATGTTTCAGAAATACGCTCCATCTTGGAGGAATTTAAAGATTCCTATTTCGAAAAGGGGAATATTCCTGACATCAACACCCCGTTCAGGCTGGCCCTTTTCAACACATTCCGCTGCTACATGCCAATCAACCGGTTCCCGTTTCCATACAAACTCAATACCGATGACCGGGGAATGTTTGTTGAACTGATCCGGGCCGGAACCTCCGGACAGTCTTCCTATTCGACCACCGTGCCGGGCATCACCCGGGGCAACCATTTTCACACCCGCAAGGTAGAACGTTTTGCAGTGATAAAAGGTAAAGCGAGGATACAATTAAGAAAGACCGGAACAGATCAAGTGATAACCTATGACCTGGATGGGGAAAGCCCTTCCTTTGTCGATATGCCCATCTGGTATACACACAACATCACCAATGTAGGCGATGAAGAATTGCTTACCATGTTCTGGATCAATGAGCCTTATAATCCTGCGGATCCTGATACTTATTTCGAGGAAGTTTAAAATGGTCTGAATCGAAAGGTTCAAAGAAGCTCATGTTTTTTTAGAATCAAAAAACTTTTTATTGATGACCCAATTTAACAAATCGAGTCTAAAGGTGGCCACCATTGTAGGCACCCGGCCCGAGATCATCCGGCTTTCGTCGGTCATAAAACGGCTGGATCAGTATTTAACCCAGGTTTTTATCCATACCGGGCAAAATTATGATTATGAATTAAATGAAATCTTTTTCAAGGATCTTGAACTGAGACAACCGGATTATTATTTGAATGTTGATACAAGTTCTGTTGGTAAAGTATACGGCGAAACCATCATCAAATCAGAAGAGGTGTTTAAAAAAGAGAAGCCGGATGCTCTGCTGATCCTCGGGGATACCAACAGTTCCATTGCCGGGATCATTGCCAAACGGATGAGGATTCCAATCTTTCATATGGAAGCCGGTAATCGCAGCTTTGATATGAATGTTCCTGAGGAGATCAACCGCAGGATCATTGATCATGTAGCTGATTTCAACCTGGTCTATACCGAACATGCACGGAGACATCTTTTATCCGAAGGATTGCCTCATCGAAGAATTTATCTGACTGGTTCTCCGATGTACGAAGTGCTTCATGCAAATATGGATAAGATTGAAAAGTCTACTATATTGTCTCAATTGGATTTAGAAAAGAAGAAATATTTTCTCGTAAGCACGCATAGAGAGGAAAATGTAGACAATCCTTCCAATTTGATTCAAATCATTGATGTATTAAATCGCCTGGCTTCAGCATATGAATTTCCGGTAATTGTTTCTACACACCCCAGAACAAGGAAAAGGCTTGAATTGTTGAAAGATAAAAAGTTGGATCAAAGAATTCAATTCATGAAACCATTTGGGTTAAACGACTATGTGAATTTACAGATGAATGCACTGTGCACCATTTCAGATAGCGGAACAATCAGTGAGGAGTCGGCAATATTATCATTTCCAGCCATTTCAATTCGCCAATCAATGGAAAGGCCTGAAGCTCAGGACACAGGTACGATAATTTTATCAGGTTTCGATTCTGATATTGTGTTTGACTCAGTTGGATTGGTTATTCATGAGCATGCACAAGGTAAATACAGTCACATTCCTTCTGAATATGCCATAAGCAATACATCATGGCGGGTTTTGAAATTAATCATGGGTCATACCAAACTAAGCAATACGTGGTGGGGGATAAAAAAATAAAGATATTTTTTATAAAAGGAGGACGTGGTCATTTAAACACAGCTTCTTATAATCGCTTTTTAATGATTAAAGAAATGGTTTCAATGCACTTCGAATGTGAAGTACAGGGATATAGAAAAAATTCAGAAAGAATATTTAAGGGTAGTAGAATTTTGAATGCAATTCATTATCGTTTTTTGTTGATTAGTAACTCATTAAAAATTCCCAAATCCACAAATAAACAGTTAAATATAATATTTCTTCTAAATACGGATCCTTTGGTTTTTTTATTAGTATGGATAGTAGCCAAATTAAAAAAATTGCTTATAATAAGTGAGCGAAATGAATATCCTGTTATCATAAGAAATGATAATAGCTATAAAGTTCTTTTTTATAGACTATTTATACTGTGGTGGCAATACAAAATTTTAGATGGCTTCTTTTTAATGACCGAACCACTTATCAACTTCTATTCAGCCCATGTAAGAAAGAATTGTATAATACAACTTTTACCGATGACAGTAGATTTTAATAGATTTACAAATCTGCAAAAAATCGACACTTGTAAATATTTATTTTATGCTGGAAGTTTGTCACAAAAGAAAGATGGAATAATTAGTCTTATAAGGGCATTTAATGATATAGAATATAATGAAAATAATCTTGAATTATGGATAGCTGGCGGTGTAAGAGAGGAGGAATCTTATCACCATTTAAAATCATTAATTGCTAAGCTAGAATTAGAGAAACATATTAAATTATTAGGTACCATAGATAGAAATAAAATACCCCAATTAATATCTAATGCTTTGATTTTGGTTTTACCCAGGCCAAAAAGTATTCAAGCACAGGGAGGGTTTCCAACTAAATTAGGAGAATATTTGGCCTCAGGTAAACCTGTAATTGCCACTCGTGTTGGTGAAATACCAAAATATCTGAATGAAGATGAAGTCTTTTTTATTTCATCTGAACACATTGAAAAAGGTTTGGTAAATCGAATTAATCGTATCCTGTCAGACTATGATAAAGCTTTAATTATTGGCGAAAAAGGTAAAGAAAAAGCATTCGAATATTTCAGTACAACAAGAAATGCAGAAAAAATAAAAATATTGATTGATAAAATTGCTCAAAAGTCAATGCATTATGAATGAAGTAATTTTATTATTTGCTGGTGATTTTATTCCTCCAGAAACCTCTGATTGCATATATTCGGAAGAATTATTACAAGTATTAAAAGATAAGGACTTTTCTATTGTAAATCTCGAAACTCCAATAACAACATCTAATACGAAAATTGAAAAGACCGGAAACAATTTCAAACGACACCCAGATACCATAAAACATATAAATGATGGATGTTTTGATGCAGTTGCACTGTCCAATAATCATATTCGTGATTACGGTGATACAGGGGTACTAGATACAATTGAAATATGCAAGCAAAACAAAATCAACACTGTAGGTGCAGGTAAAAATATTCAGGATGCACAAAAACCCTTAAGAATTCAAATCAAAGGAATTAAAATTTCAATACTGAATTACAGTGAACGGGAGTTTAACATAGCTGATGAAAAAAAAGCAGGAGCCAATCCTTACGATACAATTAGTTCTTTCTATGATATTCAAAAAGAGAAGTTAGAGAATGATCATGTAATTGTGGTTTATCATGGAGGTATAGAATATCAGTATTATCCCACACCCGAGATGGTAAGAAAATTTAAATACATGGTTGATATTGGAGCAGATGCTATTGTATCACATCATACGCATCGCTATAGTGGCTCAATTATTTATAAGGATAAACCTATAATGTTTGGATTGGGGAATTTTATTTCGCATACCAGAAGCAAAGTAACAAAAGATTGGCAAGTGGGGGTTATTGCCCGCCTTAGTTTTTTTAATAAAAAAATAAAATCTGAATTTGTTCCAACAATTATGAATGTTTCCTTTAACCAGATTCACTTGTTTGAATGTTTTTATAGCATTTTAAATGAAATAGAAAGTATAAGTGAAAATATTGAGAACAAGGAGTTTTTTGAAAAATATTGGGCAAAGCAGGATTCTTTAGCCAAGAATGGGTTATACCTTTTTTTAAAATCAAATAGTAGGTTTAACTATAGATTGAAAAAATATTTTCCATTTGTTATTAGTAATAAGCTAAATTCATTCAAGCGAAAAAATTTACTCAACTTGGTTCAATGTGATAGTCATAGAGAACGATTAATAAGAATTCTCAAATAATACAATAAGTTATAAATATGTGGGTAATTTCAAAGGAACAAATTAGATATAAAAATAGTACTCTCACTAGAAATCAATTTGACAATTACTATTTCTATTCAAATCAGGGTATTTATTCTGATAAAAATAAAACCATTAAATGGTTTTATGATGGATATATTACCTCCAGGCAAAACTCTGAAGATAGGTTTAAACCATTAACAGGCTATTCTCTTTTAGAGAAAGTATTCGCACAATATAAAGAAGACTTTATACATCATGTAAAAGGTAATTTCATAATTATCATGTTTCAAAATAATTCGTTTAAAATTTTTTCAGACAGATTTGGTATTAAAAAGTTCTTTTATTGGAAGATTAGGCAGAGTTTTACTATTTCTGATGATATAGGTCTAATAGTTAGTGAGAGAAGTTCAATGCCATCACGAGAAAACATGATAATTTATTCGTTATTTTACCATTTTAGTGGAGCAAGAACATTTTTTGATGAAGTTTACCACAATTTACCTGCAGAAATTATTAGCCTAAAAAATTATAAACTCGAAAAAGGCTATTACTGGAATCCAGAAAATTTATTAATTCAGGTTAAAAAGAAAATAAGTATTAAAGAAATTTCAGAAGTATTATCTCTTGTAGTTGATAGTAATCTTGATTTAATTGATAAGGATAGAATTAGCCTTTCTCTAACTGGTGGGGCTGATACGAGAAATCTGCTGGCTATTTTCCTAAACAGAAAAATTAGACCCCATTTATATACATATGGTAATCCATTATCTGCTGACTGCATAAAAGCATCTAGAATATGTAAGGCGTTGAATTTGAGGCACGAGGTGCATGATATTCAAATGGACTCAATAACATTTGAAAAGTATGCCAGGAAAATTATTAAAGGGGGAGGAGGATTAGCATCGATTCACAGGGTTCATAGGATAATTGCGATAGAAAGGGAGCGGGCTTATGCCGATTCAATGTTTCTTGGAACATTAGGTGGTGAATATATTAAGGGTGTCAGCGAAGACGACTATATTGTACCTTCTTTAGTTTATGATAATTGGACAAATTCTACATATAATCATAAGTTATTAGGAGGTTATTTTGATAGAAAAAGGCTTCGCAACGATGTTAGCATTTCTGATAGTATTATTGACTTTATAAGAAATGAACCTTACATGAAAGGTGACATTTTATCTCGAAAACATAACGCTCTAAATTACCTTACAGCCCATCTACATGATGCACAAGATGTTAATCTGTATAATGAAATTTTAGATTATGTTTTTACACCTTTTTTGGATATTGATTATATGGAAACACTTTTTTCATCACAGTTTACTTTTGACCAAAAAGAAGTAGTTCCAAACAAAATTCTGCGTCGTTTGGAGAATCCTTTATATGCTTCACAGTTTCTGCAAAAAACCTATAAACCTCTGACAAAATTCCGCTATTCTGGTGAACATATCCCTTCTGAAGTTTTATTTAATAAATATTATGCGGGATTTATGAAAGTGATAAGAAAGAAAATAGCACCTAATTATCCTGCAAACTTTCCGCTTTCCCAATGGATGGAAACTTTTGTGAAACGGAATTTACCTTTATGTAATAATTATAGAATTTTACGTGAAACTTATGATATTGATGGAATGATTAAAGATTTGAATTCTGTAAAACTCATTCCTAAAGAGTCTTTTTGGTTGAAATATACGAATCCGATAATGATGAGATTTATAATTGAAGAATTAAATCCCTGAAAAAAATGAAAGTAGGCATTTTAAGAAATGAAAATCCTGATTCAGCCCAGAAGTGGGAAATTGCTTGTAGAAAAAGACAGATTGATTATGAAGTTATTGATTTAACAGCATTTAATTGGCTTGAGAATGTAAGAAAACCAGGTTTTGATTTCTTTTTGTTGAGACCTTCAGGTAATTTAACTCACTATAAAACGCTTTATGATGAAAGGCTTTATGTTATTTCAAAAGTTCTAAACCTAAGAACTTATCCTTTTTATGAAGAAACAATAATATATGAAAATAAAAAGCTTCTTTGTTATTATTTGGATGGCAGTGATATTCCTCATCCAAAATCCTGGGTTTTTTATTCTAAGAAAGAAGCAAAGAATTTTATTAAAAATTATTCTCTTCCTATAGTTGCAAAAACTTCTATTGGTGCATCTGGTAGTGGAGTTTCCATCATTAGAACAGCAGATCAAGCTACTAAATACATAGCGAGAGCATTTTCAAATAAAGGAATAAAAAGAAGCTTTGGGCCAAATAAATCTACAGGAACTCCTTCCAGTTGGGCAAAAAAGGCAATTAAGAATCCAGCCTTTTTTAAAAAGAAGGTTAAACAATATCTCACAACACATAAGTATGGCGAAAGAGATTTTGTTATTTTTCAAAAATACATTCCTCATAACTTTGAATGGCGAATGGTGAAAATCGGAGAATCATATTTTGGTCATCAAAAAGTAAAGCAAGCTGATAAGGCAAGTGGAACGAAGGGTATCGATTATGTAACTCCTCCTAATAAATTGTTAGACTTTACAAGAGACTTGTGCGATAAAAATAATTTCCATTTTATGGCTGTTGACTTGTTTGAAGATGGCGAAGGAGGGTTCCTGGTAAATGAGTTGCAAACAATCTTTGGTCATGTTCAGGATTTTATCTTAGCTATTAACAATAGACCCGGTCGTTTTCTCCATCAAAATGGTGAATGGGTATTTCAGGAAGGTGACTTTAATACCAATGAATCTTATGATCTGAGATTGGAAACAGCAATTAAACTTTATAAAGATAGCTTGAAATAGATAAATGCTAAACCTGCTTTGAGCAATCTTGCTTCAAAAAGCTATAATAAAGCAATTGTTTAAAAGTGAGTCAATCAGAAATATATCTTCCTAAGGTACTATTAGGAGAAACTATTTGAGTTAATCATATTATAGATATTACTTTGTAAATAGTAAGGTGGCTTTAAAAGTCCTTTTTGTAAGCAGTGGCAACAACAAGTTTGGGATATCCCCAATCATTAAGAGTCAGGGATTATCTCTTGAGAAGGAGGGCGTAGAGGTAGAATACTTTACAATTAAAGGAAGAGGCATGGGAGGATATATAAAAAGTATTCCCAGATTAAAAAGATATGTTAATAAAAACAACTTTGATCTGATTCATGCTCATTATTCATTATCTGCTTTTGTTGCGTCATTTGTTTCTGGTTTACCTTTGGTTGTATCGTTGATGGGAAGTGATACACAGGTGAGTGTTGCCTATAAACTGGTTATAAGGATGTTTTATGTTTTGAGATGGAAATCTTTGATTGTAAAATCTGAAAGCATGAAGAAAAGCATTAGTATTAAAAAAGCTAATATAATTCCAAATGGGGTTGACTTCAGAGCATTTAAACCCTTGGAGCGTAATCCTTTGAGAAAGAAGTTTAACCTTTTAAACAATAAGAAGTATGTTTTGTTTTTGGCTGACCCCAGCCGGTATGCAAAAAACTTTCCATTAGCAGAAAGTGCTTTTAATTTAATAAAAAGAGAAGATATTGAACTCAAAGTAGTGTATCATATATCCCATAAATCAATACCAGAGTACCTGAATGCTTTTGATGTATTACTATTAACTTCACGCTGGGAAGGATCACCCAATGTGATCAAAGAATCCATGGCCTGCAATATGCCTATAGTGGCCACTGATGTTGGCGATGTTAGTGAAGTTATAGGGTCAACTGAAGGATGTTTCGTAACAGGTCTAGATGAATATGAAATCAGCGAATGTTTACAAAAAGCCATTGAATTTGATGGTAGAACTTCTGGAAGATCAAATATTAAACATCTTGATTCAAAAGTTATTGCCAATAAATTGATTTCAATTTACAAAGAAGTGTTGAACTAAGTGAGGAAAGAAGGCGCAATTGTAATTGAAGGGCATGTACAGGGATTAGCCAATACCAGAGCACTTGGTCGTGAGGGTATTCCTGTAATTGTAATAGATGTAGATAATTGTGTGGCAGGTTATTCAAAGTATTGTCATGCTTTTTTCAAATGTCCGGCTTTTATTGAACCTGAGTTTATTGACTTTCTGATTGATTTGGCTAAAAACAAAGGATATGAAAACTGGATGTTGTTACCCTCAAATGACCATGCAGTTTATAATATTTCCAAACACAAGGATATTTTATCCCGGTATTTCAAAATCATAACACCCAAAGCAGAAATAATTGAAAAAATATATAACAAGCAGAACTTGATAGGAATCGCCAGATCTATTGGTGTACCTGTTCCAGTTTCGTATTTTAAGTGTAAGGAACTGGCTGGTAATCCACAGGATGCGCAGTTCCCGCTAATTACAAGAGGGAAATTTGGGCTGTCGTTTTATAAATTAACACATCACAAGGCCTATATTTCTGAAAATGCAACTCAATATAAGAACCATGTTGATGAAATTGAAAAGTTTGGTGCACTTGATATATCCTTTACTCAGGAAGTTATTCCGCTTAAAGGAAATAATAAAACCATTTCCTTTGCAGCTTTTTGTATTGATGGAGTGATTAAATCATATTGGATAGGAGAAAAGTTGAGAGATCATCCGTTCAATTTTGGTACGGCAACGTTTGCCATTAGTATTGAGAATAAAGAGTGTTTGGAGTATTCGGAAAAACTTGTTGAGAAGTTAAACTACACAGGAGTTTGTGAAATTGAATTTTTAAAAAATCCTGAAACGGGTAGCTTAAATCTGATTGAGATCAACGCAAGAACCTGGTTGTGGGTAGGTTTGGCTGATAAGTGCGGAGTAAATTTTCCGAAACTCATTTATGATTTTTTATATACGGGTAAAGTAATCAAAAATTATAAATATCAAGTTGGATTAAGGTGGTTTAATCTATTCAGCGATGTATTGTTTTCAATTCAAAATATTGTTAAAGGACGTTTGAAAATAGGAACTTTTTTTATGTCTTATCAACTTCCGTTAACAGAGGCAACTTTTAGTAAAAGCGACATCCGGCCATTTTTGATGTATTTAATATTTATTCCGAGATTTTTAAGAAATCGCTAAATGAAAAAGAGAATAATATTTGATGTTGGTCATCCAGCCCAGGTACATCATTTTAAACATTTGTATTGGAAATTGAAAAAACTTGGATGGTCTGGTTTGTTTACTGTAAAAGATAAAGAAATTGCAATAGAACTTGTACAAAAGTATGATCTGCCATATAAAATAGTTGGTAAAAATAAAAAAGGATTAGTTAGAAAGATTTTTAACCTAGTTAGTGATATTTGGAAATTCTTAATTCTTGTAAAAAATTTTAAGCCAGATATAATTGTATCAAGATTTTCCCTTCACAGCGCATTTGTAGGAAAACTAACATCAACAATTAATATTGGATTTGCAGATACAGAACATACTGGTTTTATAGATGGTATTACAGAACCATTCGTGAATTTGAAATTTACAGGATTTTCTTACAGAAATAATTTCAAGAAGAATCACTACAGATATAAAGGTAATATTGAGTTGTTTTATCTGCATCCCAATTTATTTACACCCAATAGAATGTTATTGAATGATTTAAATATCGATTCTACAAAAAAGATTGTGATCATACGCTTTGTTTCCTGGAATGCCCATCATGATGTTGGAAATAAAGGAATATCATTTGAAGAAAAAATAAAATTAGTTCAAAAACTCAGTAAAGATGCAAACGTCATAATTACTTCTGAACAAGAATTGCCTTCAGAATTTGAACCATACAGGATTAGTATTGGGGTTGAACATATTCATGATTTGATATCTTTTTCTGATCTATATATTGGTGAAGGTGGTTCGATGGCATCAGAGGCGGCAGTTTTGGGAATTCCCTCAATATATATTAATCCTTTAACGATGGGGTATCTTGAAGAAGAAGAGAAGTTTGGTTTATTATTTAGATGTAAAGATGTTAAAGAAGGATTTATTAAAGCAAAAGAAATTTTGGATAATAGAAATATAAAAATTGAATTTCAAGAAAGAAGGGATCAATACTTAAGTGAGATGATTGATGTTACTGAGTATATGGCTTGGTTTATTAACAATTATCCACAAAGTTTAAATGAAATCAGTCAAAATCCGGAATATCAAAATAAATTTAAATAAAATGAAAATAATAATTACAGGTGCATCCAGGGGTATTGGTAAATACCTGATGGAGATGTTTAAAAAAGAAGGTGAAGAAGTATATGGAACTTATTTGAACACCCCTCCTGATGAAGGTGGTGAAAATATGAGTAAGGTTAACATTGGTGATTATAATGAAGTAAAAACCTGGGTCGACAGTATTGTAAAAAATGATTATAAGGTTGTTTTGCTCAATTGTGCAGGAACCAATTACAATGGATTTGCCCACAAAGCAGATTTGGCTAAATGGAAAAGTGTGATCGACATCAACTTAACGGGCACTTTTTATGCGATACATGCTGTTTTGCCTTTGATGCGTGAGAGCGGATTTGGGCGTATCATCAATTTTGCATCAATTGTTGCACAAAAAGGGATTCCAGGTACCAGTGCTTATGCCGCTTCCAAATCAGCCCTTTGGGGAATGTCGAAAAGTATTGCAATTGAAAATGCCAAAAAAGGAATTACCATCAATAGTCTGAACCTCGGTTATTTTGATATTGGCATGATAACAGAGGTTCCGGAAGAATTTCTGGCTTTGATCAAAAAAGAAATACCGACAGGCCAACTGGGCAATCCTGAAAATATTTTTAAGATCGTGAAATTTTTGATTGAAAGCGATTATACCAACGGGACGACCATTGATATTAATGCCGGTTTGTTTTAGCGATAAACCTTTCCAATTATCCGGTTGTTTAACTCATTAAATATTTTATAAAAAATTTTTGTGAAAGATTATCTGGAATTTAAAAAACAGCCGCTTCCTAATCATGTGGAAAGAACATTTTTTGTGGCCCTGAAAAAGACTGCCAGGGAGCATGGCTATACCGGTTTTCTGGCCAGTTCGAGGTTTCTCTACAGGAGAACAATGGATTACATCCTGCAGGTGATCTCCAAAACGCTTCCTTATAGCGGAATAAAAGTGAAGCTACACAGGATGCGTGGGGTTAAGATCGGTAAAAATGTGCACATCGGACCCATGGTTACCATTGATGATGTATATCCCAATTTCGTGGTGATCGAAGACGGTGTTTCTATTGCTGGCCAGAATTTTATCATCACGCATAACAAACCATTGGAATATCATAAACACCTTTCCGAAGCCTTTTTAGGACCGGTGATTATCAAGAAAAATGCCTGGATCGCCATCGGTGTCATCATTCTTCCGGGCGTTACCATTGGGGAGGGAGCCATCGTTGCATCAGGATCTGTTGTAACAAAGGATATTCCGCCCAATACCTTATGGGGTGGAGTGCCGGCCAAACAAATTAGAGAATTTGAAATGAAAGACGGTATACCGGTTGGGTTTAAAAAGAATCAGTTTTAATAAAGATGTTGGATTTCACTTATAAAAAGTATAACCAGATTGTTGAATCCATTTCTCGGTCAGGTTATCAAGTATTAACCATTGGTGATTATATAAAGATGGGGGCCGAGAAGCCTGAAAAGTTCATCATTATCCGTCATGATGTAGATTTGGATGCAGATTACCAGGTAAAATTTGCCGAACTGGAAAATCGTTTTGGTATTCATACATCTTATTATTTCAGGTGTACTGATAAAATTTACAAGGAAGATACCATCAGCAAGGTTCATAAATTGGGTCATGAGGTTGGATATCATTATGAAGTGATAACCAAGGCTAAAGGGGATCCTGTTAAGGCCATTGATATTTTCAAAGATGAAATCGACAGATTTCAGACAAATTGGAAGAGCGAAACGATATGTCCGCACGGTGGCTCTTTTGTCGATAATGCAGACGGATACGCCCTAAAGGATATTATCAAGCTCATTCCGAAATTACTCTCAAAAAAATCGGTTTTCTCTAACTGGAGCAATTTTAATCTCTGGGAAAAACATGATTACAAAGAGTTCGGTATCATCGGTGATGCTTACGAATCGGTTGATTTTAAGGATATTTTGTATTTGTCGGACACTGGGAGGAGTTGGGATAGCAAATATAAGCGCCTGGACAAAGTGGACTCTCTTATAAATCCAAAGTTTAATGTGAAAAAATCGAATGATATCATCAAGATCATAGAAAATGGAGAGGCGAATAAAATTTACCTGCTGGTGCATCTGGAGCAATGGAAAGATAACTTATGGGATTGGTTCCTTTGGTATGTTGCCCAGGTAATCAGAAGAAGCGGGAAAAAATTTATCTTTAAAATGAAGGGTAAATAAATGTGGATCGGTCAGGAATAAACCCGTGATGTCAGCTAAAAAGGAAAAATATTGTTTGATTACCAATGATGTTGAAACGACTTCTCTCTGGAATCATATATTAAGCGACAAAACAGGTGAGATTGTATTGAAAGAGGGGATGCCCGTATTATTAGAGGCTTACAAGAGGTATGATATCAAAGCGACGTTTTATTTTACGGGTCATATTGCAAAATTATATCCTGATATTGTAAGAATGATTGTTCCAGATGGCCATGAAGTTGGTTGTCATGGTCTGACCCATGAATCGGACAAAGCATTCGACAAGTTGACCCTGGAACAACAGATTGATCATTTAACCAGGTCAAAAGAGATTCTGGAAAACATCTGTAACCAAGAAGTGGTATCCTTCAGGGCACCTGCATTGAGGATCAACCAATTTACACCCGAAGCTTTGGAAAAGACAGGCTTTCTGATTGACAGTTCGGTTGCCCCACAAAGAATGGATATGTTCTTATCATTTGGGTCGATGAATAAATTGCAATGGATTTTTGCCCCACGACAACATTATTATACCAGGGAGGATAATTTGACGAGATCAGGATCGGGAAAAATATTTGAAATTCCCATCAATGCCATGTTCCTTCCATATACGGGCACCATGATGAGAATTTCGCCATTCATGACCAAAATGACCAGATATTTTTTGGTAAAAGAGACTTCTCTTTTTAAGCATCCCATGGTCTTTTTAATTCATCCCAACGAACTAATAGATGAAGAAATTACGGAAACAAAAGTGAATAGAAGGGCAAAGAATTTTTTTTCATATATGTTGGGTGATAAACTAAGATACCACTTAAAGTTAAAAAACCTGGGTACGAAAGCCATCCCATTGTTTGAGGATCAATTGGAATATTTGCAGAAAAAAAACTATGCTTTTGTAACGACCAGTCAATATTATAATATTTTCAAATGAAACAGTTAGTAAGAAAAGTGAAAATCATCGGAACGGGCTCCTATGTTCCAGAAAAAATATATACGAATAAGTATCTGGAAACCCTTGTTGAAACCAATGATGAATGGATTCAAAAGACATTGGGTATAAAAGAAAGAAGAATTGCAGCAAAAAATGAGGCCACTAGTGATTTGGCATGGCGTGCCGGCTACAATGCAATTTTGGATGCCGGTCTTACTAAAGACGATATTGATTTGATCATTGTTGCTACTGCTACACCAGATCGGCTTGCTCCTTCAACAGCGGCAATAACACAAGATAAATTAAAAGCATACAATGCTGTAGCGTTTGATATTTCGGCTGTTTGTTCAGGATTTTTGTATAGTATGTCTGTTGCTTCCTCATTCATTGCAAGTGGAGTATACGACAATGTGCTTGTTGTCGGGGCAGATACGTTTTCTCGAATTACAGATTGGACCAGAAGAGATTGTGTTTTTTTTGGTGATGGTGCTGGTGCTGCAGTATTATCTTCGGCAAATGTCAATGAGGGTTTTATTGCTTTTAGGCTATATACTGATGGCAGAGGTAAGTTCAATTATACGATTCCTGCAGGAGGCTCAGAAATGCCCTGCACACCTGAAGTTCTTGCAAATGGGTTGCAGTATTTTCAGATGAATGGGCGTGCAGTTTACGAAACAGGGACAAAGGTATTGCCTCAAGCTATATTTCAGGTTTTGAGTGATACAGGTCTTTCAATCAACGACATTGATTTAATGATACCGCATCAACCAAGTATTGGGATATTAAAAGAGACAGCCAGGATAATTAATCTTCCTTTCGAAAAGGTAATGACAAATATGGATAAATATGCTAATACTTCTGGAGCGACCATCCCATTAATACTTGACGAAACCCACAAAGCTGGAAAGATCAGGAATGGAGCTAATATTTTATTTGCAGCTGTTGGAAGTGGCTGGACTTATGGAGCTTCAATTATCAAATGGTCACATGGTAAGTAAAGCTGACAATGCTAGATGCCCATTCTCTTCGAAATAAACCACCCTGCTCATATTCACCTGTTCCGCAACCTGTCGCAGCTATTGCTGGAACGGGGAAAGCCGTCGTTGTTCCTGATCAAGTCGGACCCGGTGGTGGAGCGGCTGGCGGTTTTTTACGATCTGCCGGTGGTTAACATGGGGAAAAAGGGAAAGGGCATGCTGCAAAAATACTTGTTTCAATTGCGGTTTTTGTGGAAGTCGGTATGGCTGGCCCGTTCGGTGAAAGCAGAGTTAGGGCTGGGTGTTTCCATGACCCTGCCCATGGTATCCAAATACAGCCGCATGCACAGCATCTCCCTGGATGATGATGATATGGCGGTGACCCCGGTCTTTGCCAAATATGCCAACAGGGCTTCGGTGATCCTTACTCCCGCTGCATTGAGTCATGAGGACCGGGGGGTGAACCATGTGTCCTATCCCGGCTATCATGAGCTGGCTTATCTCCATCCGAACCGGTTCACACCGGATGCTTCGGTATTGGATTTGCTGGGAGTGCAGAAAAGCGAAACTTGGTTTGTTTTGCGGTTCAATGCTTTCAGGGCCCACCACGACATCGGCGAGGGGGGGATGACCTTTGTACAGAAAAAAAGGTTGGTGGAGAAGCTGATGAAACATGGGAAAGTGTTTATCTCCGCAGAAGGGGAGGTAGATCCGGAATTCCGGCCCATGCTCCTGCCCGACCGGCCCGAGCTGATGCACAGCATCCTGGCTTATACCACCCTCTATGTCGGCGAAAGCCAGACCATGACTTCAGAGGCGGCTGTGCTGGGAACGCCGGCCCTCAAGTGCAACACTTTTGCGGGGCGGCTGTCGGTGCCCAACGATCTGGAAAAACAATACGGGTTGTGTTATGCCTACCTGCCGGAGGATTTTGATATAATGATGGACAAAGTGGATGAGCTGCTGGCCATGCCCGATTTGAAAAGTGAGTGGCAGAAACGAAGGTTAAAAATGCTGGAAGAGAAGATCGATGTAACGGCTTTTCTGGTCTGGTTGGTGGAGCATTATCCGGAGAGTGTGAAGGAAGTAAATCAGGAAGGGGCCGGTGTTCTTAGTCGGTGGAGGGGATAGGTGAAGTTGATGATTGAGGGTGTGAGTGGGTTTGGTTGTTGTGGGGTGCAAGTTGTAAGGTTCAAACCTGTCTGCCATAGGGTAGGTTGCAGGTTGTGAGCCTTTCGCCTACAATGTCATTGCGAGGTGAATTAGGCGGGATTGCGTGCAGATCACCTCGGCAATCTCAATGTAATTTGTGGAATTTAACAATCATTGAGATTGCTTCGCTCTTTCGCGCAAAGGCTCCACTAAGGCTCGCAATGACGATGCCTTTAAATAATGGATTACAAATGAGCATTTCTTAACGATGGTTCACCCCTTTAGGGGGACAGGGGGAAGCGAAGGCAATAATGATACATATCGCTTGTTTGAAGTTAATGCTAGTTGTTTACAGGATATTCACCCTCAACCAAAGGCCAAAAGCCAATAGCTAAATGCTTCTTCCAAATGATTAGAAAGATATTTTGGGTTTACACAATCGTTTTAATACTCTTAGCGATCCTGCCCATCAACAGCAGTGGTAACAGTATCAATCATACCTATGTCGTTTCGATCCGGCTGGATTATGTATTGCACTTTGCCATTTTTATCCCCTGGATGTTTTTATTATGGAAGTCAAGTGGAATCAGCTTTAAGAAAGACTCGACACTTGCTTTTTTAATTATTATTGCATCCCTTGCTTTTTCGATGGTCAATGAAGGAATTCAATATTTTTTGCCATACCGGGCCTTCAACATTAATGACCTTTTGGCAAATGGACTGGGGGTAAGTTTAGGATCTTTATTTTTTTGTGAAAGTTTTCATAAATATGTTCGAAAAAGAATTGTTTAATATCAAAGAAAATTGGATTTTACACTAAAAAAATATAAAAGTCTTTTACTGCATTTAAAAGCTGCAGGATATGATTTTCAAACGTTTAATGAATTCCTGGAAAACCCATCATACAAAGTAGTAATGCTAAGACATGATGTTGAAGCAAAATATCCTCACGCCCTTGACTTTGCCAATATTCAAAACCAATTGAAAATTAAAGGGACCTACTATTTTCGTTTTTTAAGAAATCACTATGATAGCAGAATCATCAAAAAAATTGCTGATTTAGGACATGAAATCGGATATCACTATGATGATCTAAGTTTCTACCATGGAGATTTTGATCAAGCAATATTGAGGTTTGAAAAGAATTTAGAGACCTTACGTGCAATTTCAAATGTAAAGACCATTTGCATGGAAGGAGCACCTATGTCAAAATACGATAATCGGGATTTATGGAAAAAGTTCAGGCTTCAGGATTATGGAATTGTGGGAGAGCCTTATTTAAATATAGACTTTAATAAAGTTTACTATTTGACAGATACCGGAAGAAATTGGGGTCAACAATATAGTGTCAGGGATAAAGCAACTGGTAATCCACGTCAGAAAAAAATGTTTAAATCCACCAAAGAAATCATTGTTGCTTTAGAACAAAATGACCTGCCTGATCAAATGATGATCACCTTTCATCCTCAACGATGGAATAATCACTTTTTACCATGGTTGTGGGAATTCTTTTTTCAGAACTTCAAAAACCAAGTGAAGGCTGTGCTAATAAAACATAGGGGGCAGCGAAGACCTTGACCAACCTCGGGGAGAAAGCTGAAAAAAGAACTTTAAACTAAAAACATATTCATGGAACTGAGGACCGCTTCAGACATTCGTAAGACCGATATTCAGCAATGGGGAGACTTTGTAAAGAACCACCCACGGGGGACCGTGTTCCAGTCGCCGGAGATGTTCCGCCTGTTCGAAGCTTCCCGGAATTTCAATCCGGTGGTCATCATCGCCCGGGATGAAAAACGGATCACCGGTGTGCTGCTGGCAGTGATCATTCGAGAGTTCGGCGGACCCATCGGGTTTTTCAGCTCCCGCACGGTGGTCTATGGCGGCCCTTTGATCGATAACGGAGCTTCCCATCCTGACAACATCCTCTCCGAATTGCTGCAGGAGCTGATCTATGCGGTCAAAAACCGTTCGGTCTTCATTCAGTTCCGCAATTTTGATGACCGGAGTACCGATATCCCGGTCTTTGAATCCCATGGTTTTCGGTATATGGAACGGCTCAATTACCTGCTGGATACAACCGATGCAGCCCTTGTCAAAAAGCGAATGAGCAAAAGCAAGTGGCGGCAGATCCGCAAGGGACTGGAGGCCGGTGCCGAGATCATCGAACCGGAGAATGAAGCCCAGATAAAAGATTTTTATCATATACTGCATAACCTCTATCAGTACAAGGTCAAAAAGCCCCTTCCGCGTTATTCCTTTTTCAGGAATTTTTATCATCATACCCAGAAAAAGGAGACCGGTATTATTCGCCTGGTGAAATATGAGGGCAGGATCATCGGGGGTATTTTATCGCCGGTATTCCAGGATAAGGTGATCTATGAGTGGTATGTCTGCGGTCTTGATCAGGAATACAAGCACGTTTATCCCAGTGTGCTGGCTACCTGGGCGGCCATTGACTATGCCATTGAACATGGGTTGCACACCTTCGACTTCATGGGGGTAGGGGTTCCGGATAAGGATTATGGTGTGCGGGAGTTCAAGTCGAAGTTCGGTGGGGAAATGGTCAATTACGGCCGTTTCGGCCGGATCAACAACCATTTCATTTATACCGTGACGGAGATCGGGTTTAATGTTTTGGCGCTGTTGCGGAAGATTTGATGGAGACAGAGTGACAGAGAGAGGGAGAGAGGGAGAGACAGGGAGAGAGGGAGACTTGGAGACTGGGCGAATAAGAGACTGGGAGATGGGGTGAGAGAGAGATGGAGAGACGGAGAGATGGGGTTTGGTTGTGTTGAATGGATAATGCATATATAAAATGAGGTATCCCAAAGCATTTGTTTCAAAATTGTCAGATGCCGAGGGAGAAGCTGCAGAAATACAAACCCGCCTGACGGCTCGCAATATCGTTAACTTTATCGAGGTTGTCGCTAGTTGCCAAACATGAGCGTTGGCTCCCTTCAGGGGCAGGGGGTGCGGAGGAAAAAAACAAGTCAGGCATCGACAGTAAAAAGCGTTGTTATGCTGAGCCTGCCTGCCGTTACGCAAGCCCAAAGGGAGGCAGGCAATCTCTGTATTCCTCATTGTCCTCAATATTCGTAGAGATTGCGTCGCTCTGGCACACAAAGCCTGGTCTAAGGTTCGCAATGACGTAACCTTTTACAGGGATGTCGCCAATGATCGTATACCAGGTTTAGGGGTGGGGGGTACGGAGGATTAAAACAAGTCGGTCATCAACAGAAAAAAGCGTTGTCATGCTGAGCCTGCCTGCCGTTGCGCAAGCCCATGGGGAGGCAGGCAATCTCTGTATTCCTCATTGTCCTCAACATTCGTAGAGATTGCGTCGCTCCATTACACAAGCCTGCCTAGAGGCTCGCAAAATCTTTACCTTTATCGAGGTTGAATCTAATGGACAAACATGAGCGCTGGCTCCCTTCAGGGGCAAGGGGGTGCGAAGGAATATAACAAGTCAGGCATCAACAGTATAAAGCGTTGTCATGTAGATCTACTTCACGTTTATGTTTCAATAGATTAGCGGATACACCTGCACACTGTTCAGCCCGGCCTGAGAGTTTTTCTTTCTTTTGGATTAAGCCAAAAGAAAATTTTAAAAGATCTACATTAAATGCTAAACCATAACATATACTTCCCGTCCGCAAACCGGCGGCTCAGTATGACGCAATGCTGGTGGTGAATACATAAAGGAAATTTAAATTCCCTTCCATACCCCGGATAAAAAAACCCTTAACTTTGCCTCTTCAAACCTGATCATGGAGAATCATAAGTTGCAAACATCTACAGTGAACCGGAAAAAGATCATCCGCCGCAAGATCATCTATATTCTTGTCGATGTGCTGATCGTGACGGCCTCTTTCCTGGTGTTTATCTGGTACAAACCGGCATCTGTAAGAGTTTATCTTCCACGGTATTTCGAACCATTTATATTTTTCCTGGGGGTGTGGTTGTTCGTGGGTTTTATCATTGCCAAATACAACCTCCATAAAGCCCGCAATACCAAAGATGTGATCATTCCCATCCTCATCACCAACCTCACCATCCTGGCGGTGGTCACCACCCTGATCTATTCCTTCGGGGCCTTTTATTATTCGCGGCTCATCGTGTTTGGCACCATGGCCCTGTCAACCTTGCTGGAATTGATACTGGCCTACCTGTTCATCTCGGTCAAGCGGCCGGTGATCATCCCTGAGTTCGAAGCACCTCCGGTAAAACCCCGCTATTATCCCACCGACAAGACCTTTCAGTCGGCCAAAAAGGATGAAGCCCGTTATGTGGAGACCCGCTACCAGATCCGTCAGATCATTGTGGATGAGGCCAGTGAGAATGTCTACCAGTTCATTTCAAAATATGTGGATGTGGGCAACCCCGCCAACCTCACCCTGTCCACCACCACTTCGTTCAATATTGAACAATTGCCCCCCGAGCGGTTCAGCAGCCTGGTGAATCTGCATCAGGTCAATGATATCCGGCGCATCAATAAGTTTTTTGAAACGGTCAACAAACGGCTTCCCTTTGGAGGGATTTACATCAGTAGTGCGGAAACCTATCCGTTGCGGAAAGCGAGGATCCTGGCCGAGCATCCCCCGGTACTGAATCACATCCATTACTTTTTTGATTTCATTTTCACCCGGGTTTTCCCCAAATTGCCGGTCTTCAAGAAATTTTATTTCTGGGTTACGCTGGGTCGCAACCGGGTTTTGAGTCGGGCCGAGACCCTGGGCCGGCTCTATTCCTGTGGATTTGAATGTGTGGATGAAACCTTCATCGAAGGAAAGTTTTACTTTGTCGCCCGCAAGATCAAAGAGCCTTTTTATCCTGTAAGTCCCACCTATGGCCCTTTTATCCGGTTGAAGCGCTATGGTAAGGGCGGGAAAGAGATCGGTGTATACAAGATGCGCACCATGCACGCCTACTCGGAATATTTGCAGGAGTACGTATACATGAAGAACAGCCTGCAGGAAGGCGGAAAATTCAGCAATGATTTCCGGGTTACGGCGGCCGGCCGGTTCATGCGAAAGTTCTGGCTCGATGAGCTGCCCATGATCTTCAATCTTTTTTTGGGCGATATGAAAATAGTGGGTGTGCGACCTTTGAGTAAGCATTACTTCAATTTATACAGTGATGAATTGAAATCCAAGCGGACACAATTCAAGCCCGGGCTGGTGCCACCTTATTATGTTGATATGCCCAAAACCCTGGATGAGATCATGGCCTCTGAGATGAAATACCTGGAGGCTTACGAAAAAAGTCCCTTCATCACCGATTTAAGGTATTTCTTCGCTGCCTTTTACAACATCATTTTCCGGAGAGCGCGGAGCAAGTAGGGGTGGTTTCTTGTTGCGGGTTGCAGGTTGCGGGTTGCAAGCTTTTTGCTCTAAGCCCTTCGCCCTTTGCTCTCCGCTTCAATCACCAAAGCTTCAGCGAAGGTGATTTCTCGAACCAAAAAACCACCATTCCGTAAATATTCGGATATTTGTTTTGTTTATTAAACGATACCCCATGCTAAAGAAGATAAACCTGCTCATTTTGCTGATCCTGTTCATGGCTTCTGTCAGGGTTCAGGGACAGAACGTCTACGAACACATCTCCAATCAAAATATCTATGATTTTGTGGATGAACTGGCCAATGCCGGGATCATCAACCTTAACTCGGCGGTGAAGCCTTACAGCCGAAAGTTTATAGCCGATGCCCTTGTTCAGGCTGCCGAAAACCAGGAAAGTCTCAACAAGCGTCAACGGAATGAGGTGAGCTTTTATCTGCTGAATTATAAACTGGAGATAGATTCTTTACCCGACTACAATCAAAAATTCGATGTTTTTGGTTCCATGGATCATTTGGCCACGGCCATCAATCCACTGGGTCTTTTTTATAAAGACAAACTTTTTTCATTTGGGGTGAAACCCATCTGGGGGATCAACTACTTTATCAATGATAAGGAATCCATTTATCACCGCTGGGGTGGGGCTGAGGCCTTCGCCTATATAGGTAAACGATGGGCATTTTATGCCAGTCTGCGGGATAACAATGAAACCGTAAGGATCTCAGAACCGGAGTACTTTACACGCAGACCCGGGGGTGCTTATAAAGGAACACCGGGCGGTGGTGGCGACTACAGTGAAATGCGGGGTGGCGTAACCTATAGTTGGAAATGGGGCTCGGTGGGCCTGGTAAAAGACCACCTTAACTGGGGAAACAATCAACATGGGCCCATGATATTTTCCGACAGGGCACCCTCTTTTGCGCAGATCAAATTGCAGATCAAGCCGGTTAAATGGTTTGAGTTGAACTATTTTCATGGCTGGCTGGTCTCTATGGAGATTGACAGTGTGCGGTCCTATTATTCGAGCTATCCACCCCGCGAGGTGTATCGTCCCAAATATGTGGCGGCCAATATTTTTACCTTTACCCCCTGGAAACGATTGGATATTTCCATCGGGAATTCCATCATCTACAGCGATATGAATGTCCATCCCGCTTACCTGATCCCGGTCATGTTCTATAAATCCATCGACCATACCCTCAATGAAGACATAGACAATCAGAATTCCCAGATGTTCCTGGACATCAGCTCCCGGAATATCAGGAACCTCCATTTGTACGGAACCCTTTACATTGATGAATTGAAATTGGATCGAATTGGTGATCCAACTCAGCATAATGTTTGGAGTTTTAAAGTGGGAGCCAAAGAAACCAATATTCTTCTTAAGAATATTTCAATTAATATTGAATATTCAAGATCAATGCCTCTTACTTATGAACATCGTGTACCAACATTAACTTTCGCATCGAATAATTATAATTTGGGTTACTATTTAAGGGATAACTCTCAGGAAATATTTGCCAAAGTTACTTATAAACCATTGAAGGGATTACTTTTGAAAACATATTACATTTTGGCACAACATGGTCCAGACCATCCATTTGATATTACAACAAATGTCGTTGGTAATCCCTTCATGGAGCGGGTCACCTGGCAGAACCAGACCCTCTCCTTTGGCGCCCGCTATGAGTTCATCAACAATGCTTACCTTTTTGCCGAATACATTATGAGTGATATCACCGGTGATGAAGAACAGGTTGAATTGTATACACCTGCGTTCTATCGCGGACAAAACAATACCATTTCGGTAGGATTTAATTTGGGATTTTAGGCTGGGTGCTGGTTGCAAGCTATTTGCTCTTAGCCCTTAGCTGTTAGCTCTTAGCCCTTAGCCCTTGGCCCTTTGCTCTTAGCTCTTAGCCCTCCGCTCTCCGCCCTTCTCTGCAAAATCTTCCATCTCATCCAACCTTTACGCTTGCGTATTGTCTTTTTCTTAAATTTGCACGATCACTTAAAATTTTACATATGAAGAAACGATATTTGATAGCTTTATTTTTCCTGGCCCTGGGACTGCAGATCCCTGCCATCATGGCCTGTACCAACTTCCTGGTCACCAAAGGAGCCTCCACCGATGGGTCCACCTTCATCAGTTATGCCGCGGATTCACATGTCCTGTATGGCGAATTGTATCACTGGCCGGCCGCCTCGTGGCCCGAAGGGACCATGCTGGACATTTATGAATGGGATACTGGAAAATTTCTCGGTCAGATCAAACAGGCGTCTGAAACCTACAATGTTGTCGGGAATATGAATGAACACCAGGTGTCCATTGGAGAGACTACCTATGGCGGTCGCAGTGAACTGGGCCGGCAGCCGGGTGCCATCATGGATTATGGGAGCCTGATCTATGTCGCTTTGCAGCGTTCAAAAACAGCCCGTGAAGCTTTGAAGATCATGACGGAACTGATGGCGGAATATGGGTATGCCAGCAGTGGCGAGTCTTTTTCTGTTGCAGATCCCAATGAAGTGTGGATCTTTGAATTGATCGGCAAGGGTGATGGAAATAAGGGTGCCGTTTGGGTAGCCCTGCGCATCCCTGATGGTTATGTGAGTGCCCATGCCAACCAGGCCCGCATCCAGACATTCCCGCTGGCCAATGGCGAAACGTCCATTACCTTTTCACAACGGGATAAAATCGATGATCCGGCGGTTACCTGCTATTATGCCGATGATGTGATCTCCTTCGCCAAAACCAAAGGCTATTATGAAGGGGATGATGCAAAATTCAGCTTTTCAGATACCTATGCCCCGGTCGACTTCGGTGGTGCCCGGTTCTGTGAAGTTCGCGTATGGAGCTTTTTCAGGAGTGTAAAATCAGGTATGGACAAGTACTATGATTATGCATCGGGTCATAACCTCAAAAACCGGATGCCATTATGGATCAAGCCGGATCGCAAAATTGCCGTGGAGGATGTGATGGATTATATGCGCGATCACCTGGAAGGAACCCCACTGGACATGACCCAGGATATCGGAGCCGGTCCTTTTGGAAATCCCTATCGCTGGCGGCCCCTCACCTGGGAGGTGGATGGTGTGGCTTATTGCAATGAAAGGGCAACGGCTACCCAGCAAACCGGTTTTGTTTTTGTATCCCAGGCCCGCTCATGGTTACCCGATCCGGTGGGTGGCATCCATTGGTTTGGCGTGGATGATGCGGCCAGTACGGTATTCACTCCCATGTATTGCGGTATCACGCGTGTTCCCGAGTCTTATGCTGTTGGAAATGGTTCCATGATGGAATTTTCATTTGATGCGGCTTTCTGGGTATTCAACATGGTATCAAATTTTGCTTACACGCGATATAACATCATTCATCCCGAAATCCGGGCTGAACAAACCAAACTGGAATGGCAATTCCTGAATGAGATCAAAGAGATCGATCAGAAAGCATCTGAATTATATACCAATGACAAAGAAGCGGCTATAAAAATGTTGACCTATTATTCGGTCAAGGCCGGGGATGAAACAACCCGCCACTGGCTCAATTTTTATACTTACCTGTTCACCAAATACATGGATGGCAACATCAAGGAAAAAAGAGCGGTGCCGGAAGGGTATAAATATTATACTCCAAAACTGGAGCAACCCGGATATGGTGCTGACTGGTATCGCAGGATCGTGGATGAAACAGGTGATCATTTTAAAGTGCAGGGTAGCGCCGGTCACTAGTCTTCACCATTAGCCCATCATAATAGGAACCCATATAAAGAGCCTTGCAGGAGGCTCTTTTTTTATTTCATAATTAATTGAATGCCCTTCATTTAGAAACGTAAATTATTTGTAAATTTGAATTGGATTTTCGACGAGACGAATTTTAATTGAAGAAAGATGGAATCCGAAATATCATGACTTCATCCACGGATGCAGGGTGTTATGAAGAAAATTTTATGTACGTTTGCACATTGTTTTAAAACCAGCTAATTAACATTGAGATGACACAGACGCCAACGAAACCAAACCCGAGTCAACAGGGATCACAAAAGCGTTCAAAGACCTGGATGATCCTGGCTGTTCTATTGCTGATCATTGTGGTCGGCCTTTTGGTGTTTTTCCTTCCCAAACTGAACAATTATAAAGAACTGGTGCGGGAAAAAGAACAACAAAGGACCATTTTGCAGTATGAACTGGATGACCTGATGGCTGCTCATGACAGCATCAAAAGCGAATACGGCACCCTGGCCGATTCATTGCAGGTGAAAGACAGCATTATCCGGGCCAATGCGGAAGAAATTGAGCAATTGCTCAATTACAAATGGGAATACAATAAGGTGAATAAAAAGCTGAACCTCCTGCGCAATATTACACAGGGTTATGTGCATCAGCTTGATTCTTTGTTTACGGTTAACCGTGAGCTCAAAGAGGAAAACGAAAAAATCCGGCAACAATATGCCCGGGAGCAGGATCGTACACGGGAACTGTCGAAAGATAAGGAAGAACTGATTGAACGGGTGAATGATGCTGCCGTTCTCAATGCTTATAACCTGCAGGTCAGAACCATCCGGTTCACCGGTAGCGGCCGGGAGCGCGATACCGATAAATCCAACAAAGTGGAACGGGTAAAGATCTGCTTTACCCTGGGTGAGAATAAACTCGTTGAATCGGGGATCAAAACCATTTATGCCCGTATTATCCGTCCTGATGGGGTGGTGGTAACGCAAAAAGTTGGTGGCGATTATTCATTCAATTTCAAAGGAGAACAACTGGAATATACGGTTAAAAAAGAGGTTAATTACGAACAGCAGGACATGGATCTTTGTATGTGGTGGGATAAAAAATCAAAAGAGGAAGCAGCCATGGTCGGTGTCTATAACGTAGCTGTTTATTACGAAGACTTTGAAATCGGTAAATCGAGTTTTGAACTGAAATAAAAACACGAGATCATAAAAAAGCCTGGTATTGATAAATATCAGGCTTTTTTACTTTTACCCGGGCTTGTTTGCCTAGGATCCGATGCGTTTTCGGATGTGTTCCGTTTCTTTTTCAAAGCCCGGTTTTCCAAGGAGCGCGAACATATTCTTTTTATAGGCTTCCACACCGGGTTGGTCAAACGGGTTGACCTCGAGGGTATAACCGCTCAGGGCGCAGGCCATTTCAAAAAAGTAGATGAGTTGTCCGAGATAATATTCATTGATGGCCGGCACGTTCAAGTGAATATTCGGAACACCGCCATCGGTATGGGCCAGCATGGTGCCCAGTTCAGCCATTTTATTCACTTCATCGATCCGTTTTCCGGCGATATAATTGAGTCCATCGAGGTTTTGTTCTTCCTCAGGGATAACAAGCTTTGTATGGGGCTGATCAACAGAGAGCACTGTTTCGAAAAGCATTCTTTCACCCTCCTGGATGTACTGGCCCATGGAGTGAAGGTCGGTGGTGAAATTGACACCGGCCGGAAAAATCCCTTTCCCTTCTTTTCCTTCACTTTCACCATAAAGTTGTTTCCACCATTCGGTGAGGTAAAAGAGGTTGGGCAGGTAATTCACCAGGATCTCCACCTTTTTCCCTTGCTGATAAAGGGCATTTCTGGCGGCTGCATAAAGGGCCATGGGATTGTCTCCAAACTGAGATGATTGGCGGTTGAGGGCTTCCATTTCTGCGGCGCCCCTGATCAACTCCCGGATATTAAATCCAGCTACTGCGATGGGTAACAATCCCACGGGTGTGAGCACCGAATAACGTCCTCCCACATCATCGGGAACCACATAGGTTTGATAACCTTCATTGGTGGCAAGGGTTTTTAGGGCCCCTTTTGACTGATCGGTAATGGCAATGATCCTGTCAACAGCCTCCTTTTTACCATATTTTTTTTCGAGGTGATTTTTGAGTATCCTGAAAGCGATCGCCGGCTCGGTGGTGGTTCCTGATTTGGAAATGACGGTCAGGGCATACTCATGGGCATCCAGGAGCTCCAGTAACTGATTCATATAGTCTTCACCGATGTTTTGGCCGGCATAAAGGATAAACGGGCCTTTATTATTTCTCTTCAGTTCTGCAAAATTGTCTTGCAAAGCCTCAATTACGGCCCGGGCACCAAGGTAAGAGCCACCGATTCCAATGACCACGAATATTGTTGCCTTTTCCCGCATGCGCGCAGCAGCAGCCTCAATGTTCTTCAGAAGGGATTCATCTGTTTGCGAGGGGAGGTCGACCCAGCCCAGGAAATCATTGCCCTGGCCGGTTTTATCCAAAACTGCACGATGATTTTTTTCGAGGGTGTGCTGAAAAGCGCTGACGGTGTTTGAATCAACAAAAGCGTCGATTTTACTGATATCAATTTTTATTGTTTGCATATGGATTGTCTTGATTCGTTATGGCTGTCAAAATTAAGGCTTATCCCCAAGAAAAACAATTCAATCACCCGGACGCTTTCTGCTTTTACGGCCATTGATGCATCAATTTCCCTTCATTCCGTCCTTTGCCGCATCCAAACTTTCATTAAATTTGCATACCGCTTATTGTACGATAAATATTTGATACCATGCAGAAGACAGACATATACAAACCGAAAAATCACATCCGTATCGTAACAGCTGCTTCATTGTTTGACGGTCATGATGCCGCCATCAATATCATGCGGCGGATCATTCAGTCCACCGGTGCGGAGGTGATTCACCTGGGACATAACCGGTCGGTTCAGGAGATCGTGGATTGCGCTCAGCAGGAAGATGCACAGTCCATAGCCATTACCTCCTACCAGGGTGGGCACATCGAGTATTTCAAATACATGTACGACCTTTTGAAAGAAAAAGGATGCGGACATATCAAGATATTCGGCGGTGGTGGAGGTGTGATCCTGCCCGAAGAACAGAAAGAACTGCATGATTATGGCATTACCCGCATCTATTCACCGGATGATGGTCGCCAGCTGGGTTTGCAGGGGATGATCAACGACCTGATGAAAGCATCCGATTTCCCCACAGGTAACCACATGGAATTTCGCGAAAAAGATGTTCGTTCCAGGAATATCAATACCATTGCCCGTTTGATCTCCGCTTGCGAAAACAATCCGGAATCGGTCAGAGATTTTATTGATAAGCTGGATAACAAAACCAGAAAGTCGCCTGTCCTTGGTATTACGGGTACCGGTGGCTCGGGAAAATCATCGCTGGTGGATGAGATCGTACGACGCTACCTGGATAATTTTCCCGATAAAACCATTGCCATCATATCGGTGGATCCTTCCAAACGGAAAACCGGAGGTGCATTGCTGGGAGATCGCATTCGTATGAACTCCATCAACAATGAAAGGGTATTCATGCGCTCCCTGGCAACCCGGCAATCCAACCTGGCCATGTCGCGCTATGTGAAGGATGCTGAGCGCATTGCACAGGCTGCCGGTTTCGATCTGATCATTCTGGAGACCTCCGGGATCGGGCAATCCGATACCGAGATCATCGATCACAGTGACCTGTCCCTGTATGTCATGACACCCGAATATGGTGCTGCCACACAGCTTGAAAAGATTGATATGCTTGATTTCGCCGATCTGGTTGCCCTCAATAAGTTTGACAAACGGGGTGCCCTGGATGCTTTACGGGACGTGAAAAAACAATATCAGCGCAACCATCTTTTCTGGGATAAAAGTGTGGATGAAATGCCGGTATTTGGTACCATTGCTTCCCAGTTCAATGACCCGGGGGTCAACAAATTATTCAATGCCCTCATTGCGAAGATCAAGGAAAAAACAGGCGTGGAGTTTGTCTCCAGGATTGAAGAAACAGAAGAAGAGCCCGAAAAGATCTATATCATCCCGCCCAATCGTACCCGCTATTTGTCGGAGATCAGTGAAACAGTCAGGGGTTATAACCAATGGTCGGAAGACCAGGCCCGGGTAGCGCAACGCCTCTATGCCATTCGGGAAACCATTCAATCTCTGCAGGAGGCCGAAAATCCGGATAAACGACTGATCAGTTCATTGGAGGAGCAGTATCGACACATTGAACTGGATCTGGATGGTCATAACAAAGAGATCCTGGAAAAATGGGATGAAAAGGTGCAATCGTATAAAGCAAAGTTTTTTGTGTTTGAAGTGCGTGACCGTGAATTCAAATTGGCCACCCATACGGAATCATTATCGCATTTGCAAATTCCCAAGATCACCCTTCCCAGATACCAGGGTTGGGGAGATATCTTAAAATGGAACCTGGTGGAAAATGTTCCGGGGGAATTTCCTTATGCCGGTGGTGTTTTCCCGTTTAAACGCGAAGGTGAGGATCCAACCCGCATGTTTGCCGGTGAAGGCGGACCGGAACGGACCAATAAACGCTTTCATTATGTCTCGCTGGGCATGCCGGCCAAACGCCTATCCACGGCATTTGACTCGGTAACGCTCTATGGGGAAGATCCCGACCGTCGGCCCGATATTTACGGAAAGATCGGGAACTCCGGTGTTTCCATTGCCTGCCTCGATGATGCCAAAAAACTTTATTCCGGATTTAATCTCGTGGATCCGAAAACCTCGGTTTCGATGACCATCAACGGACCGGCTCCCATGCTCGTGGGCTATTTTATGAATGCAGCCATCGACCAGCAATGTGAGCTATATATCCATCAGAATGGGCTGGAAAAAGAGGTAAATAAGAAAATCGATGATCTCTATAAAAAACGGGGTACCAAACGCCCCGAGTACCAGGGTAAATTACCCGAAGGACATGATGGGCTGGGACTCATGTTATTGGGTGTTACCGGCGATCAGGTATTGCCTGCGGATGTGTATGGCAACATCAAATCCGATACCCTCAACCGGGTTCGGGGAACGGTTCAGGCCGATATCCTCAAGGAAGACCAGGCCCAAAATACCTGTATCTTTTCCACCGATTTCTCACTGAAACTAATGGGGGATATTCAGCAATATTTCATCGACCACAAAGTCCAGAACTTTTATTCGGTGTCCATCTCAGGATATCACATTGCGGAGGCGGGTGCCAATCCCATTTCCCAACTGGCCTTTACCCTGGCCAATGGCTTTACCTATGTTGAATATTATCTGTCACGGGGAATGCACATCGATCAGTTTGCGCCCAATCTTTCCTTTTTCTTCTCCAATGGTATCGATCCTGAGTATTCGGTTTTGGGCCGGGTAGCAAGGCTGATCTGGTCCAAAGCCATGAAGATCAAATATGGCGGGAATGACCGCTCGCAGAAACTGAAATACCATATCCAGACTTCAGGTCGCTCACTCCATGCCCAGGAAATCGACTTCAATGATATCCGGACGACTTTACAGGCGCTCTATGCCATATACGATAACTGTAATTCGTTGCATACAAATGCTTATGATGAAGCCATCACCACACCAACCGAGGATTCAGTGCGGCGGGCCATGGCCATCCAGATGATCATCAATCATGAACTGGGGCTGGCTAAAAATCAAAATCCATTGCAGGGCTCCTTCATCATCGAAGAGTTAACCGATCTGGTGGAAGAGGCTGTACTGTCTGAATTCGACCGCCTGACCGAACGGGGAGGCGTTCTGGGTGCTATGGAAACCATGTATCAGCGCAGTAAGATCCAGGAAGAATCCATGTACTACGAAGAACTGAAGCATTCAGGTAAACTACCGATCATGGGTGTCAATACATTTCTGTCGTCCAAAGGATCTCCTACCACCATTCCGGGAGAGGTCATCCGGGCTACAAAAAATGAAAAGGAATACCAGATCAATATGCTGAAGGAGTTGCACAAAACCTACCATAAGGAAACGGTAAAAGGCATTGAACAATTAAAGCTCGCTGCAGTCCACAACGAAAACATATTTGAAAGCCTGATGGAGGTCACCAAATTTGCTTCCATCGGACAGATCACCAATGCCTTGTTTGAAGTGGGCGGCCAGTACCGGCGCAATATGTAAGGCATTGAATTAGTTTTGTTAAGTTTAAAGTGAAAAAACAAAGGTTTATGATCAATAACGATATTCTTGTCATTTATCCCGAAACGGTTTCCACACAAATCGCCCTGTATAAAGGGACCAGTTTGTTGTTTCTGAAAAACATCAGGCATAAGCCCGAAGATTTGAAGCAATTGAAAGAACCGGATAAAAAGCTGGAATTCAGAACGAATGCTGTTATGCGGGAGTTGAAAGAAAACGATACGGAACTGGATGACATCGAAATAGTAGTGGGACGTGGTGGATTGTTGAAGCCCCTGAATGCCGGTGTTTACGAAGTGAATCAAAAAATGGTGGATGATCTGAAAAAGGGTACCGAAGGATGGCATCATACCAACCTGGGTGGATTGATTGCCTATGAGGTAGCCCAAAGAATTGGCGTCCGTCCCATCCTGGCTGACCCGGTATCGGTGGATGAACTGGATGATATTGCCCGTATCACTGGTCACCCGAAATTTGAACGAAAATCGGTATTTCATTCACTGAACCAAAAGTTTTATGCACGCAAATATGCCAAAGCCAATCATAAAAATTATGAAGAAGTCAACCTGATCATGGTCACCATAGGTATGGGGGGTATTTCGGTGGCAGCGCACCGTGGAGGCAGGGTCGTGGATGTGAACAATGCGTATGATGGGGATGGTCCCTTTTCCATCAAAAGGTCCGGGGGACTTCCGGTGGGTGATCTCTTGCGCATGGCCTTCAGTGGAGCATATACCTATGAAGAAATGATGCGAATGATCACCAAAGAGGGGGGCTATGCAGCCTATCTCGGCACGTCCAGTATCCATGAAATTGATCAGATGATGGTCGAAGGTGATGAAAAAGCACTTTTCATTTCGGATGCCTGTGCATATCAGGTATCCAAAGAAGTGGGTGCCATGTATGCTGTCCTGGAAGGTAAGGTGGATGGCATTATCCTCACCGGAAATATTTTCCATAGCGAACGTTTCCTTGAAAATGTCAAACGCCGGGTGGGGAAAATAGCTGATTTTGCACTGTATCCCAGTGTAAACGATGTAGAAGCCCTGGCTGAGAATGCATTCCTGGTGTTGAAAGGGGAGCTGGAGGTTCAGCAATATGCTTGACGCATCTATTTTTTCCGAAAAAAATACCAATCCATTAGCTCTATCAACAATCCATTGTTGATTTTTGAGTTAATAAACATGACTTTCACAAGTCACGAATTGTAATTTTGAAGAAAATAACCCCGGTTTTAAAGAATAAACAAGCGTGTGAATAAAAAAGGACTATTGATCATATCAGCCATTGTCATTGTCATTTTTATCGTTTTTATTTCCGGTAAAAAAAGCACGACATCGGGTACGACCTTTAAGCCGGTTTACATTGCGGGCCAGGAGGTCGTTCACCGGGTAGATGAGATCTACCAGGCGCAATATGCGGAAGAATTGTCTGAACGTTTCAAAAGACTGAATAAAAGGGGTGTATTCAATGGAACGGTTTTGTATGGCGAAAATGACCAAATTGTTTTTGAAGGTGCTTATGGTTATCGCGATTTTAAAAAGCGGGATACCATGACGATCCAGTCCAAATTTCAGCTGGCCTCTGTATCAAAAATGTTTACGGCAGCCGCCATCATGGTGCTGAAAGAAGAAGGGAAGCTGGAATACGATGATACCATTACCCGCTTTATTCCCGAATTTCCATACGGAACGGTCACCATTCGCCATTTGCTGAACCATCGTTCCGGTTTATCGCGATACATGTCACTGGCAGATAAGCACTGGAATATTTCTACGCCCATTGACAATGAGGATGTGATTGACCTTTTTGTTAAATATAAACCTGCGCCCTATTTCAAACCGGATCATGGTTTTCATTATTGCAATACCAATTATGCATTGCTGGCTTCGGTTGTGGAGCGGATCACCGGACTCTATTTTGATGAATTTATGAAGCTCAGGATCTTTGATCCCCTGGGTATGGACAGTTCCTTTGTGTATCATTTGAGAAATGATTCCTTAATTGGATATTCTGTTCCGGTGGGGGTTCCGGGTTACCGTTACCGGGGCTGGAGACCAGTGAAAGTGGGCGATTATTATCTCAATGGAGTGATGGGCGACAAAGGGGTTTATTCAACAGTGGAAGATTTGTTTAAGTTTAGTTGTGCCCTGGATGATGGATCTTTGATTTCTTTGCAGGAACTGGAAGAAGCCTTTAAACCCGGTAGCCCGGATTACTACAGGCGCAAAGACAATTACGGATTTGGATGGCGATTGAAAGACGATATGGATAGCACAGCCTATCATTTTGGCTGGTGGAAAGGTTTCCGGACTTATTTTGTACGCGATATGCGGCACCAGCGAACACTCATTGTTTTAACCAATACCCATAAAGGGACCTCCTCCAGTGTTTTTTGGGACATTATCAAGGACGAAGACCGCACCTCCAAATTAATGGGAATTTACCAGTCTTTAAATTGAAAGATTGTATATTTGGACCCTTGAAAACAAGTATTCATCAATCACATGGAATTTTAATAAATATTATGAAAACGTTTACACTTCGATCAAATTTGCTTTTTATCGCTGTTCTTTTATTGATTAATCTCCAGGCACAGGAAAGCCTTACAACATCCTTGCAATACGTATCGCCGGCACCGGGAGCCCTTTATGCCACACCTGAGCATTCAATAGCCATGCGCCAGGGCGATGTTTTGGATGTCAATTCATTAACACCGGATCTGGTAAGTGTTATGGGTTCTGAAAGTGGAATTCACAATGGCGAACTGAAATTGTCCGCTGATTCCAGAACACTCATTTTTACACCCCATGATCCGTTCAATTACGATGAAGAGATTACAGTGGCTTTAAATGAGGGGCTTTTAACTGCATCCGGAATGGAAGTCGAATCCATGACCTATTCCTTCCGAACCATGGTAGAAGACAATACCCTGATCAGAGATCAATTCATCCAGTGGATGAATGGGGAGTATATGAAAACAGCTGTAGAACATAGTGCACTTCCGGTTCAAAAAGGGGGTGGATTAAAATCTACAATGGCCCTGCCGGATGATTATCCGACTTATGAAGTAACGCTCAAAAACAATCCAGGCCCGGGTTATTGGTTTGTAACGCCTCATAATTTATTTCACCCACTCAATCAACCGGCTTATTCTGTTATCATGGATCACTATGGTACGCCTGTTTTTTATAAAAGAAATGAGTCTCATGCACTGGATTTAAAAATTCAGGAAACGGGTGAAATCAGTCAGTTTATTGCCTCATCAGCGGCTGGTCTTGGTATTGCGTACGGTACATTTTATACCTATGATAACAGTTTTAATCCAGTGGATACTTTTCAAATGGGCAATGGCTATGAAGCGGAAGAACACGATTTCCAACTGTTTAATGATGGCAGTTACCTGTTATTCACCTATGATCCGCAAATTATTGACATGAGTGAGATTGTTGAAGATGGTGATCCTGAAGCAACGGTTATGGGCCTTGTATTGCAGGAACTGGATGCTGATGATAATGTTGTATTTGAATGGAGTAGTTGGGATCATATTGCCATTACCGACGCAACTCCTGATGTTGATCTGACCGGCGTATTTATTGATTACTGCCATGGCAATGCAATGGAGCGGGATGATGATGGAAATATCCTGGTGTCTTTCAGAAATACCGACGAGATCATAAAAATTGATCGCAATACTGGTGATCTGCTGTGGCGCCTCAATGGAAACAGAGAAGATTTGAATGACTTTACCTTTGTAAACGATACCATTAAATTTTCACATCAGCATGATATTCGCAAGCAGGATGATGGAACCATTACACTGTTTGATAATGGGAATCTCCACTACGTACCATACACCAGGTTATTAAAATATGAATTGGATGAAACCAATATGACTGCAGAACTGGTTTGGGTTTACCCGCCGGAGCCGGGTGAAGATCATCATTTCGCCTTTGCTACCGGTAACGCCCATTGGCAGCCCAATGGTAATGTTGCCGTAGGATGGGGTCTCGTATTTCCCATTGTTCCTTCTCAGTTAATTTTTGGCGAAGTTACACCCGATTATCAAACTACTTTTCAGGTTATCGGATTGGATTCGAATACGACTTACAGGGCTCATAAATATGAATGGGAAACCGACCTTTTTAATTTGTCGAAAGATACGATCAACTGGGGCCAGTTTACCGGCTACACTCCGCAACCCTATATTATCCAGGTGACCAATAATTCTGATGAAGCCATTACGATTTCTGGGACGCACAACCATACGCAAGAATTTTATGCGGCAACCGCATTTCCATTGAATATCGATCCGGGAGCCACAGGCAATATTACCATTAACTTCTTCCCGGCGACGGATGGCTATTTTCAGGATGTGATGACCATCATGTGCTCCCTGGGCGAATATGAAATGATGGGTAAACAGGTCGTCTTGAAAGGATATACGCTGGATGAGGCTGCTCCATCCGTGACTTTTGACCCGGAAGATGAAAGCGAAGGTATCATTCGAATGCCTACACTGAAAATGACATTTGATGAAATGATCTATAAATCCAATGGTAACATGATCACCAATAATGATCTGCAGGATTTTATATACCTGGAACAAGCGGGTGATCAGGTTCCGGTGAAAACCTGGATAAACTGGTATGACAATCAGAAAACAGAGATCATGATCCAACCCTTTGATTATTTGGAAAGCAATACGGAATATACCTGGGGTGTGCACGGTGATATGATCCAGGACTGGGCAGGCAATGCCCTTGCAGATAATGTTGATGCCACATTCATAACTGGAGAGGAACTGGGTATGGATGATATACTGGTCAATGATTTTGCACGGGTATATCCCAATCCGACCAGTGGATTGATCCAGCTTGAGTTTGTCAATAGGGATGAAAAGGCACTACAGATTTACAATGTAGCCGGCGTGGAGGTTCTGAACGCCGATCATCTGAGCGGATTATCGTATACCTTTAACCTCAGTGATCAACCGGAAGGATTGTATATTGTGAGGGTTATCAATAAAAAAACCAATGCCTCTGTTGAATTAAAACTGATCAAGAAATAATCAAATTACGGAGGTTTATATAAATAAAAGCTAAACCTCATCAGGTTTAGCTTTTTTTAAACGTATCAGAGATGAAAGAATTCAGATCGAACTGGAGAAAGGGCTCCCTCTTTTTACTTTTGTGCATAGCCATGCTTTCAATACAGGCGCAGCCTGTTGAAAAGAAAGACTTTAAATACATTTCACCACTTCCCGGATCATCCTGTATTTTACCCGGAAACAACATTGCATTGCGCCATGGTGATATATTGAATGCATCTTCGGTTAAAAATTTTAAAATTGAAGTAAGAGGAAGTAAGCGGGGTAACATTCCGGGAAAAACCCTTCTTTCCGATGATCAAAAAACCATCCTTTTCCTCCCCGGTGAGCCCTTTGAGTGGGGTGAAAGGATTTTTGTCACAACAGGAAATGAAATAAAAACGGAAAAAGGTGTTGAGATCAACCCTGTTTCATTTTGGTTTGATATTTCCAAATCCTTACCTGATCTTGCTGAGGATCACTCCATGATGGATGAATTTCAAATGATCGAGCTGTTGCAAAAGCCTCATCCCCTGCCAAGGACGATCACATTGAAAGACAATAACCTGCCTGAAGATTTTCCGGAACTTACGGTCGATTATACGAATAATCCCTGTGAATCGGAATATTATTTTGTGGCGCCCTTTGGATATTGGGGCTGGTTTCCGGATAACGTACCCTACCTCATTATTTTTGATTACAGGGGTGTCCCCCTGTTTTATCAAAAAATGGAGGGCCATCCTTATGATTTTAAGGTGCAGCCCAATGGAAATTTGTCGCTGTACTACAATTTATGGCCTACACCAGCACACATTGAACTCGACAGCTCTTACCAGCAAATTGATACCTATACCATGGGCAATGGTTATGGCGGAACCGATTTCCATGAGCTGTTGCTATTGCCCAACGGTCATGCCATTGTGATGACCTATGATCCGCAGTTTGTGGATATGAGCCAGATAGTGCCGGGTGGGCACCCCAACGCCATTGTGAAAGGTTGGATCATTCAGGAATTGGATGCTGATAAGAATGTGGTGTTCCAGTGGCGGAGCTGGGATCATTATGACATTACCGATGCTGATGAATATGTAAACCTTACCGATTCACTGATCGATCCCATTCATGGCAACTCCATCGAGCTGGTAGGTGAGGATGCGATGTTATTGTCACCCCGGAATTTTAATGAGATAACCAAAATCGACCGCAATACCGGTGAAATTATCTGGCGCCTGGGTGGAGAAAACAATATGTTCGATTTTGTCAATGACACCCTTCGTTTTTCCCGGGCTCATGATGTTAGACTGCTTCAAAATGGCCATATTTCACTCTTTGATAATGGAACTTACCATCCCGAACCCCAGTATTCCAGTGTGATCGAATACGATGTGGATGAAGAGAATTTTGAAGTCAGTCTGGTCCGAAGATTGCGTTCTGATCCTGATATCCTGGGTGTGATCATGGGCAATGCACAGCAAACCAGCAATGGCGATTTTATTGCGGGCTGGGGAAGTGGAGTGCCGGGTTTGACGGAATTTAACCCGAACAACGAAATTGCCCTGGAAGTCTATTTTGCCGGTATCAATTACCGGGCTTTTCGTTTTCCATGGTCGACCAATTATTTCACCTGCCAATCCGATTCACTTCATTTTGGATATATGTGGTATGAGGAAACCAGGACCAAAACAGTGGAGGTGATCAACCCCCGGGATGAACCTCTGATCCTCACCAGTTACCATACCGGAGGACCGGCCTATTCCGTTGAAGATGATTTTCCGGTCACGGTCCCTCCCCATGAAAGTATTGGTTTAACCGTTACCCTTTCACCGGATGAACCGGGAACCTATAAGGATGTCCTGACCCTGAATGCTGATTTCAATACGGAAGAACTGACCAGGCGTATTGCCCGGCAGGTGAAATTGATCGGTTATGCCACCCAGAATCAGTCGGTAGAAGATAATCGTTATGCTGGTATCCGTATTTTCCCCAATCCGGTTACAGGATCATTGACGGTAACCCTTGAAGAACCAACAGAAACTGCGCAACTGGTCGTTTATGATAATCAGGGTAGGCGGGTCAAATTCATTTCTCTTTCCGACCAGGTTCATAATTCTGTTGATCTTTCCGATCTTCAACCGGGTTTATACAACCTGCAATTTCTTTCTGCTGGCGGCAGGGTAGTTTATAGTTCAAAGATCATCAAACAATAAGTCTTTTCTTATGAAAAATCATAATCCTATTGATTCTATGTTGGTCGTATTGGTGTTATTGATTGCCACCTCTGTAGTCCGGGCACAGGATGATCCATATGTGGAATTGAAATATGTATCTCCGGTTCCGGGTTCAAAATATGTTATGCCCATGAATAACATTGCCTTGCGTCAGGGGGAAGCGCTGGATGCCGGATCGCTTCGCAGTCATTTGCTAACGGTTAAAAGCAATAAGGGTGATAAATTTGCGGGCCGGCTAATATTATCCGACGACAACCGGACCCTTCTTTTCCTGCCGGAAGAACCTTATCCATTGGGGCAGGTAGTTTACGTGGAACTTCAGGATGGATTGAAAACCCGGTCGGGAAAGAAAATTAAACCATTGAATTTTCAGTTTGAGACCACGCAAAAAATAATAAAAGTTGACCGGGATTTCATGAAAAAATACATCCTGGACAAACCCATCAACTTGCACAAGCCGGTTAATAAGACGGTAGAGAATTCAACCACGCCATTGGATAATAATTATCCGGAAGGGTATGCTTTTGCCCAGGTGCTGGTCGACAATTCACCGCCGGATGGGTATTATTTTTATACCCCTTACAATGAATGGGCCCTGTTTCCGGATACAGACCCCTATATCAGCATCATAGATAAATACGGGGTACCGGTTTACTACCGAAAGTTGCAACAGGCGGCTTATGACCTGAAGATACAACCCAATGGATTGCTTTCCTTCTATTCATTTCACCCTTACTGGGGCAATATTGTGATGGATAGCTCCTTTCGGTTTTTGGATAAGTTTCAGATGGGAAATGGATATAGTTACACCGATTTCCATGAATTTCAAATGCTGGAGAACGGCCACGCTTTCGTCATGACCTATGATGCCCAGTTGATCGATATGAGCCAGATAGTGCCGGGTGGTGATACGGCTGCCATTGTTTCGGGTTTTGTATTCCAGGAGCTTGATTCAGATCATAATGTTGTTTTTCAATGGCGAAGCTGGGATCATTACGAAATTACAGAGACCGGTCCTGAGGTAGACTTACTTGACGAGCAAATCGATTATGTGCATGGCAATACCATTGAGGTTGAATCCAATACCTCCCTGCTGATCTCCAGCCGCAATTTTCATGAGATTACGAAGATCGACCGGAACACAGGTGAAATCATCTGGCGGCTGGGAGGGAGTCAGAATCAGTTCGATTTCGGAACCGACACCCTTCGCTTTTCGAGGCAGCATGATTCCCGGAGGATCTATAACGGACATGTGACTGCCTTTGATAACGGAACCTTTCACCCGGATCCAAAATTCTCAAGCGCAGTAGAATATGCCATCAATACCGATAGCATGACAGCAACCCTGGTCAATCGTTACCGTCACGATCCCGATTACCTGGGTACGGCTATGGGCAATGCATTCTGGACACCGGATGAATCAATAGTGATCGGCTGGGGCACCACTTTAATTGGTATTTCGGAAATGGATCTTCAGGGTAATTTGCTGTGGGAAACGAAGTTTGAGGGGATGAGTTATCGTGCTTACCGGTTTCCCTGGAAGACCAACTATTTTTCAACGGAAAAGGATACCCTCAACTTCAGTTATGTTTGGTACCAGGATTCCACTCAAAAATCATTGGAAATATACAATCCGCAACCGTTTGATATAGATATTACCAGCACCTATAACATGACGGGCCATTTTAAATCCCTGGATACATATCCGGTCACCGTTCCGGCCGGAGGATTGGCAACACTTTCCTTCCGGTTCATCCCCGATTCCGTTGGAACTTTTCAGGATATCCTGACCATCAACTCAGATATCCAAAATGACACCCTCGTCCAGCGTATTGCTCAGCAGGTTCAACTGGTGGGTTATTCCACGGAGGGTCAGGGCATAGCGGATAAAACAGGATGGAATGTGGCATGTTATCCCAATCCGGTAAAGGATGTGCTAAAAGTTGAATTCGACGGCTTTGCTCCAAAGGTTTTTATTGAAGTCAAAGGTTTAGCAGGAAATATATTATTGAGAAAAGAAACAGACCATACCTCAGCCACTTCCATCGATTGCTCTCAATTGAGTCATGGCGTATTTCTTATCACCATCATTTCGGTTGAATCGGGTGAGCAGCATAGTTTTAAAATCATTAAAATGTAATGTTTGGGTAGCAGATTTTTATTAATGGTTTGGATTTAAAACCAGAGATTCACAGCCTTAATTAACTTTTGAATTGGCGCCAATGGTGAGCAAGTCAGCCTTTCTTTTCAACTTAATATTTCCTACCTTTGCCCTATTACTTGAGGTAAAGGTGATGAAAAAAATCTTAGTCATTTTATTTTTTTTTCCTGTTTTTGGTCTGTCAGGTCAAAACTTGATGATTAATGAGTTTTGTGCCAAAAACAACAACATCATTACAGATAGTGACTTTAACCAGTTTTCTGACTGGATTGAAATTATAAACACCTCCAGCCAAAGTATCAACTTGAACGGGTATTATTTATCGGATGATCCCGATAATATTACCAAGTGGAAAATACCTCCATCCACCGATCTATCACCAGAACAACCCTTGGTCATCTGGGCTGATGATCAGGACGTGAAACAACAAAATTTACACACCAATTTTAAATTGAGTTCTGATAATGGTTGGATTGGTATATCTGGCACAGATTCTTTGCTGATTCACGAGGTTGAATATGGAGAACAGTTTGCCGATATTTCATGCGGATTGCAATCCAATGATTGGGTATATTTTGCAGAGCCCACCCCGGGAATGGAGAACATTACAAATGGATTCCCTTCGTCACAGCGCGAGAACCAGCCGGTATTTTCATTACCGGATGGTTTTTATGAATCCGGTGCAATGCTGGAAATAAATGATCCATCAGGTCAGGGTGAGATTCATTTTACATTGGATGGATCGATACCAAACCTGACGTCTCCCATTTACAGTCAACCCATTGAACTAAACGAAAACAAGGTTGTTAGGGCCAGAATCTTTGGCTCACTTTTGCCTGGCCAGGAAGCCACAGGAAGTTATTTTATTGGGATCAGTAAAGATCTGCCAATTATTTCTTTGATCATCAACCCGGATTTTTTGTGGAGCGATAGTATCGGTATTTTTAATGATTCTCTCATCAACTTGAGAAAAGATTGGGAGCGGTATTCAATAATTCAATATTTTGAGAATTATGAACTGGCTTTCAAGGCTGAAAATGATATCCGCTTGTTTGGCAATACAGCCATTGCCCTTCCTCAAAAATCAATTGCCATCTTTCCTTCAAATAAGATTCAATACCCCATCTTCCGGGATAATGCAGTGCAGGAGTTTGAGTCGCTTATTCTCAGGAGTTCCAGCGACGACTGGAATCTGACCATGCTCAGGGATGGATTCATACAAACCCTGGTGAAAGAAAAATTACCCCTCGACTATCAGGGTTATCAACCCGCCGTAATGTATATCAACGGGGAATACTTTGGAATTTTTAATGTAAGGGAAAAGTATAACGAAGATTATATCAAACACCATCATGGTATTGATAAGGATGAACTTGATTTATTGGAATTGAATTACTGGGATCTTGAAGTTGGAGTTCTTAGTGGTACGGATGAGACCTATTTCAATATGCTGGACTTTCTGTATAATAATGATATTACCAATAATTCAGTTTTTGAGGAGGTAAACAATTACCTTGATCTTGACAACTATACCCATTATATTATCACCCAGATATACATAGCAAATTATAGCTATAAACACAATATCAAAACCTGGAGACAAAATACCATTGCTGACGGATTTAAATGGCTGATTTTTGATACCGATCGAGGATACATGCACTCGTGGAAGGAAGTTTTTATGGATATTTATGAAAACGACACCGTATTTAAGCGTCTGCTCGATAATATCCAATATCGCAATCATTTTTTACAGCAAACCTGTTCACATATCAATGCTTCATTCAGAAAGGGTGTCGTGGATCATTTATTGGATAGCCTGAAAAGTCAAATTGAAACGGAGATGCCCCTGCATATAGAACGTTGGGCTCCTCATGGTGGGGTATCCTCGATGGGTTATTGGGAAGAACAAATTCAGAAAATCCGGGATTTTGCTTTGCAACGGAAGGATACATTGTTATTGCGGTTGAATACATTTTTTGACCTGGATGGTCAGGTATCAATAGAGCTCAAAAAATCGCACCTACATGGTGGTGATATATATATTGAGAATGTGTTGATTCCATACAATGATTCACTTCATACTTATTTCAAAAACATCCCGGTAACCCTGGTAGTTAAACCAAATCCTGGCTATGTCTTTGTCGATTGGGAGGGAATATCTACCAGTGATAGCATTACGATGACTTTTTCGGAGGATTTAACTTTGCATGCCCGTTTTGAACCTGATTGTGAAGTACCATCGGTCATCAATGAAGATTTTGCCTTTGTTGAAAGTTGCTCCCCATATTATATTGATTCAGATATCATGGTTGATACGGGAGCAATTTTATACAGTGAACCGGGAGTGCAGATCCTGTTTGCTGATCATACAAAATTATTGGTTAAGGGTGAGCTAAATTTATCAGGCTCTTCTGAAAATCCAATTGAAATGGGTGGTCAGAATGAAAATGGTTGGAAATACATTGAATCTGATGGAGGAACCATCAAAATGGATCAAGTGCATATATATTCCGGTGAAAAGGCGCTTTATGTTCATAATCAAAGCACCCTGAAAATATCTAACTGCATATTTACAGAATCAGATCTGGACGTAAATGATTTGATTTCAGCAACAGATTCAGATGTTGAAATTATCGATTGTGTGTTTAACGGTAATCCTCAAAACACAAAAAGAGATGGTATCGATTGCGATCAGATCTATTCCGGTATATTTTCGGGAAATACTTTTTATGATATATCTGATGATTGTATAGATATTGGAACCAACTCTACCAATATTGTCATTGATCACAATGAAATGTATCATTGTCAAAGTATGGGTGTATCCATTGGAGAATCATCTGTTGGAACAATTTTCCGAAACATCATTGTCCATTGCGAAGGAGGTATACAGGTTCATTCCGAAGCTGTTGCACAGGTGATCAACAATACCCTTTTTGCAAACAATGCAGGAGTCAGGGCTTTTCATTATGATAATACACCCTTATCAGGCGGGACCGCGCATATTGTAAATACCATATTTTCACAATGTGTTTCCGATATAACACTTCAATCGAATTCGGAGGTTTCAATAAAATACTCCCTGTCGGATAAACAATTGCATGGAGGTGAAGGAAACCTTTTCCAAGACCCGCGATTTATCAGTCCGGATGAAAATAATTTCGAACTTCAGGAAAGCTCTCCATGTATCGATACAGGTGATCCCTTATCTTTGCCTGATCCAGATGGTAGCAGAGCTGATATCGGTGCTATTCCTTATGGGACCCATAGCTCGGTTTATGAGGAATCCGGTGTCCTTCGCCTATATCCCAATCCAGCGTCAGAATCGTTAACCATTGAATTGTTATCAGGTGATAAAATTGATAACTTCCGTATATATAATCTTTCGGGTGATTGTGTTCAGATGAAAGAGAATATTCAGCTCAGAAAAATGAATATCAAGCTTGATCACAAAGGTATCCTTGTGCTCATTGTTCAGGATCAAAAAGGTATACAATACAATCAGAAAATTTTGTCCAGATGATTGTAAAAACATATTTTATACTGTTTCTGGTTTTTATTTATTATTCCGGTGTTTCACAGGAGGTTGTTATCAATGAAATAGTATCCTTGAATTCAACTACAATTCAAGATGATTTTGGGGACCCTTCAGACTGGATTGAAATTTATAATGCATCCACTTACCCTGTAATAATGAATAACTGGCATCTGACTGATGATTTACAAGACTTGCAAAAATGGACTTTTCCGGACACTACCCTTGCTCCCGGGCAATTCGTATTGATATTTTGCAGTGATCGCGATACGGTGTCATCATACTTCCATACCAATTTTAAATTGAAATCATCGGGTGAAGCAATTTTTTTGTCTGATTCTCAGATGGCGATTATTGACTCTGTAACGAGTATTGTGTTGGAAAATGACGTTTCTTATGGGAATGTAAATGATGAACCGGATGAAAAAGCCTTATTTTATAAGACCAGTCCCGGGTATTCAAATGCCAATAACATTCGGCTCAACAGGGTTTCCTTTTCGCATGATGCGGGTTTTTATGAAACGAATATTATGCTTGCCCTGGAACCATCGGATACTACCGGGCAGATTTTTTACACCATCAATGGAAATGAACCATTACCAGGTAGCAGTTATACTTTCTTTTACAATGGTCCGATTTCAATATCTGAAATACAACAAAAGCAATGTAAATATGCTTTTATTCCTACTACGCCCGATTCCAATTATTATTATTTTACATGGACACCACCTGCATCACCCGTAGAGAAATATGCTGTTATTCGGACCAGGATTTTTGCCGTGGATCAGCCCCTCTGTAATATCCAAGCAAATACCTATTTTGTTGGGGATGATATGCACAATAGGTTCACAATGCCTGTTTTATCTATCATTACAGATAGTATATCTTTATTTGACTGGGATACCGGAATTTATATACCAGGCAAGTATCATATTCCGGGAATATTGAAGTCAGGAAATTACTGGAAAAGGGGTGATGCCTGGGAGAGATCAGCCACTATTGAATATTTCAAACAGGATGGTGAACTTCAATTTGAAAAAAAACTGGGCATCCGGATTTATGGAAACATCACAAGAACTGCTCCTAACAAGTCTTTGCAACTCATTGCCCGTGAAGAATATGATGGAGAGGATGAAATGAATTTCCCCTTTTTTGAGGCCTATTCTTTGGCGGATTATCATAAGGTTATTTTAAGATCCTCTTTTGCCGGCCATCGGCAAACCATTGTGCGGGATGAGATCATGCAGGAAATCGCGTTAAATTTAGATGTATACCATCAGGAGTGGCAACCTGTTATTGTTTATTTGAATGGAGAATACTGGGGAGTTCAGTTTTTAAGAGAAAAACAGGATGATAATTACCTTGAACAACATTTCGATATTGATCATGATAGTGTGGATATTGTTAGCGCATACGGAATCGTTGAAAATGGTGATTTAGCCGAACACGAAAATCTTATTGACTTCGTTGAAAACCATGACCTTTCCCTGGATGTCAATTACCAAATCATTCAGGAAATGATTGATATTCCTGCTTATATCGACTACTATATCACTGAAATTTTCGTGGCAAACAGAGATTGGCCAGGTAATAATTATACAAAATGGCGTGAAAAGGGTGAAGGAAACAAATGGAGGTGGTTTTTATATGACCTTGATAATGGCGGTGTATTGTTGTATTTGAATAATATGGGAAGAGCGACCGGTGAAGTCCTTGACGAAATCAATCCTGAATGGTCAACAAAAATGTTTAAAAAAATTACGGAAAATGAAACATTTAAACAGCAATTCCTGACTCGGTTCGAGGAATTGTTGAATACAGAATTCTGTCCATCTAAAACCAAGGCCATTGTGAATAAATGGGAAGAGATTATAAAATATGAAGCTGAAAACACAATTTTAAGGTGGAATTTACTCGACTCATTTGATGAATGGCAAGAAAGAATGGAGGAGTTGCGATTCTTTTTTGATGCTCGGCCAGGGATTGTCAAGGCTCACCTGGAAGACTATTTTGGAATTGACTCACTCGAAATAAACTGCGAAGAACTGAATTACAATGAAGAAGAGTCCTTTAAAATCAGGATATATCCAAACCCTTCATCAAATACTTTATTCGTTATTCATCCGGTTGAGCAGGTTGAAAAGATGGAACTCTATACTTTATCCGGTCAGTGTATTTTAAAAAAACAAACGGCAAAACTGCCTCCTTATACCCTGGATATTTCAAACCTTCAGAAAGGCCTATATATTTTAAAAGTCAGCACGCGACTGGAAACTTACCAGTTAAAGGTGGTTAAAAATTGATAACCGGTTTATTTAAACATTCACCACCATCTTAAATCCCACGCCATGCACATTGATCAGTTCGATGTTGGGATCGGCTTTTAGGTATTTCCGCAGTTTGGTAACGTATACATCCATGCTGCGGGCATTGAAGTAGCTGTCGTCATTCCAGATCTTTTTGAGGGCCATGCTGCGGTCGAGGACCTGGTTCACGTTGTCGCACAACATTTTCAACAATTCCGACTCTTTCGATGTAAGTTTTTGCTCTTCCTCCGGTGTTTTGAGTATCTGCCGGTTGTAATCAAAATGTAGCTTTCCGATCTCATAAATATTCCGGCTGGTTTCCATGGTCCGGCTTTCAGTGGTCCGGCGGATGATGGCTTTCATGCGGACCAGCAATTCCTCCATGCTGAAAGGCTTGGTAATATAATCATCGGCACCCAGGGCAAACCCTTTCAGCTTATCCTCTTGCATCGATTTGGCCGTGAGAAACAAGATGGGTGTTTTTTTATCGATCTCCCGGATTTCTTTGGCCAGGGTGAAGCCGTCTTTAACCGGCATCATTACATCAACGATACAAAAATCGTAGGTGTCGTTTTTAAATCGGTCATAGGCCTCCTGACCGTTACCGCAAAGCGTTGTCGGATAACCTTTGGCCTCAAGATAGGAGGTCAGTACCGATCCCAGGTTTTTATCATCTTCGGCCAGTAAAACCCGTGTTTTATAACTTTCCATATTTAGTCATTGGTTTTATTCACAGGTAAATATACAATAAATTTTGTTCCTTTATTCAATTCACTTTCCAGGGAAATCTTCCCGTCATGTTGCTCAACAATATTTTTTACGTAACTCAAACCAAGCCCAAACCCCTTTACGTTATGTATGTTACCGGTTGGAACACGATACAGTTTGTCGAATATTTTTTTCTGGTTTGATTTACTGATACCGGGTCCATTGTCTTTTACCGAAATCAAAATTCCACTGAAAGAGTCTTCTGTTCTGACGATGATTTCCGGAACACCCTGGGTGTATTTATTGGCATTGTCGAGAAGGTTGAACAATACATTGGTGATGTGCATTTTATCAGCTTCCAGGAGATGGTTCTCCGCTTTCAGTTGGATGATGATCCGCCCCCCTTTATTTTCTACTTGAAGTTTTATGTTATGAATGGCTTCATGGATAATGTCATGTATATCCACCATCTCTTTTTTAAGGATGATCTGACCTTTTTCCAGGGAAGCGGATTGCAGGATCCGTTCAGCCAGGTTCCCCAGCCTTCTGTTCTCTTCATTGATCACATGGATATAATTATCATACAACACTTCGGATTTGATGATGTCTTTATCACTCAATGCTTCGCAGGCCAGGGATATGGTCGAAATCGGTGTTTTGATTTCATGGGTCATGTTATTGATGAAGTCATTTTTCATTTCCGAAACCTTTTTCTGCCTTACAATGGTCATCACCGTATAGGCGAATGAAAAGATAATGAGCAATACAAAAATAAATGAAATGATCAGTGTTTGTGAAAGCTGGGTAAGCAAGAACCTTTTTTCATTGGGAAAATAGATCATGAGGTAATCGGGTCGTGCCATCATGTCGCTGGGAAAAAGTGCAAAAGGGAATCCTTCATTCAATAATTCATCCGGGTATTTACCTGTTTTTTGAACCGGCATGGTATTGCGCAAGGGGCTGAAGATCCCATATTCAAAATTGGTTTGAATGCCCCGGTTGCGCAGTTCATGGGATATCAATGAGTCCAGCACGTTCACATCAATTCTTTTCTCAATGGGCAAATTCCGTTCATTGATCATGTTTTCGAGCACATCCTGGGCAATGATAGACTTTTGCATGAACCGGTTGAAATCGATGGGATTCAGGTTTTGTGCCCGGTTCTCGAAAAGATATTGATTGATTGAATCCATGGATTGGATCCATTTCTGCCGCTGCTGTAAATAATCCATTTGCCGGTTAAACTGATTGGCCGCCTCAAACCGCTCCAGCTTGTATACAACGGCTGACATGGCTTCATTGACGCTTCTTGCAAAACCCGCCTCTTTTACCGTAATGGTATTCCTGATCCAATATGATTGGATCACCATTAACCCGATCAGGGCCAGGGTCATAATAATGATAATAAAAATGAATACCTTTCGGTTCATGCCTACAAAAGTACGCTGAGCCTTTGGCGCTTATTTTGTTTTTAACGTTTCTTAACTTAAATCTTCAACTGGCATGATTTATGAAATTACCATTGAAAAGCTTTTGTTTTTATATAAACAAATGGACGTTTAGGTTAACGGTAAGCTTTTTTTTACAAAGATTTTACACTCTAATATTTGGTTTTTGGTTTTTGGTTTGAAAGGTGTGGTTTTCGCCACACCTTTTTTTATGCTGCTTTCAGCGGTTTTGCCATTTTTGAGCTATAAAATTGCCATGCATTCTCCCCATTTATTTTTTTTACTGGCGGATTTTGTTTCATTCCAAAATTTGGAACATTTGTTTGGATTTGGGATTTTGAATGCTGCCAGGTTTAATCCGTAATTTATTTTAATTCTTTATTTTTATATGCTTAACATTGTAATGTATTAAATCCATCAACAATGACAAAACAGATACTTTTTCTAATTTCATTACTGATCACCCTTGGGGTTTTTTCATGGACCATTCACCGTTTATACGGTTTTATAAAACAAACCAAACCCTTTCCAATATCCGATTACGGTAAAAGATTCAACATGATGATGAAGGTCGCCATCGGACAAACGAAGATCCTTCGTTTTCCTTTTACCGGAATATTGCACGCCCTTGTTTTCTGGGGTTTCCTGGTGATCCTGGTCGGGAGCATTGAAATGGTGATCGACGGAATTTTTGGAACAGAACGGGCATTGAGCAGTCTTGGTATTGTATACGATATCATTACTGCTTCCGGAGATGTATTTGCCCTCATCATTGCCATAGCCATCCTCATTTTCCTTGCCCGGCGATTGTTTATGAATATCCGCCGTTTTTCAGGAATTGAAATGGAACATAAATCCCATCTGGATGCCAATATTGCACTTTCACTCATTTTATTGCTCATGGTTTCCCTGCTTGGAATGAATGTATACTATTTTGTTTTGAATCCCGATAGTCCCGAAGGTTATTTCCCGGTGAGTATGTTCATCGTTCAACAATTCATACCCCTGCACTCCCTCGATTTTCATACGGCCCATGTGATGCATGAAATTTACTGGTGGTCGCACATTTTGCTGATTTTTATCTTTGCCAATGTCCTGCCTTATTCCAAACACTTTCATGTTTTCATGTCGGTGCCCAATGTATTCCTGTCAAGATTGGAACCGTTGGGAAAGTTATATAACATGCCCGAGATCACCAAAGAGGTGAAGTTGATGATGAATCCCGATACCGCTTTTGCAGCACCAGCTGAAGGAGAAGAAGCTCCTCCGTCACGTTTTGGGGTGAAAGACGTGGAAGATGTTACCTGGAAAAATTACCTGGATTCATTAACCTGTACCGAATGCGGTCGGTGTACATCGGTTTGCCCGGCTAATATTACCGGCAAGAAACTATCACCCCGAAAAATCATCATGGATGTAAGGGCAAGAATGAAAGAGAAGGGTCCCGGCATGGTAAAGAAGGGCAGGGACTTTGACGATCAAAAAGCACTCATCCGCGATTATATTTCACCCGAAGAATTATGGGCCTGTACTACCTGCAATGCCTGTGCCCAGGAGTGCCCGGTCAATATCAACCATCCTTCCATCATTGTGGACATGCGGCGCTATTTGGTGATGGAAGAATCAGCTGCTCCGGGTGAACTGAACGGCATGTTTACCAACATTGAAAACAATGGTGCGCCATGGCAGTTTTCACCGGAAGATAGAATGTTGTGGGCTGAAGGACTGGAAGTGCCAACCATGGCTGATAAAATGGCCAAAGGTGAAAAACCGGAATACCTTTTCTGGGTGGGATCGGCCGGCGCTTTTGATGACCGGTATAAAAAAGTGACCCGTGAATTTGTCAAGATCCTCAATCATTTGAATATTGATTATGCCGTGTTGGGAACCGAAGAAACAGATAGCGGGGATATTGCCCGGCGCGGAGGCAATGAAATGTTGTTCCAGATGCAGGCCATGATGAACATTGAAATAATGAATGCCTATGAGGTGAAAAAGATTATCACCTGCTGCCCGCACGATTTCAATACCCTTAAAAATGAATATCCTGATTATGAAGGAAGCTACGAGGTAATGCACCATTCACAATTCCTGCAAAAACTGATTGAAAGCGGAAAAGTCAACATCACCGACGGGCAATTCAAGGATAAGAAGATTACCTTCCATGATCCCTGTTATTTGGGTCGTGGCAATGGCGAATACGAAGCCCCGCGCGATGTGCTGAAAGCCATACCCGGTGAAAAGGTGGAAATGAAAAGAAACAAAAGCTTTGGTCTCTGTTGTGGTGCCGGTGGCGGACAAATGTTTAAAGAGGCTGAAAAAGGGGATAAGGAAGTTTTTATTGAACGGACTGAGGAGGCCATTGAAACGGGTGCCGACATTATCTGCACGGCCTGCCCTTTCTGTATGGTGATGATGACCGATGGCATCAAATACAAAAACCAGGAAGAGAAGATGAAAAATTATGACATAGCGGAGATGGTGTCGATGTCGTTGGGGTTATAAATATAAAAAGGCGGCCATCGACCGCCTTCAATTTTATGAATTAATAATGTTTTAATTTTCTGATTTAAAGCTTTTGACAGCATCAATCAACGCCGGAAGCACCTGCATTACATCACCGATCACACCATAATCAGCAGCTTCAAAAATGGGTGCTTCATTGTCTTTATTAATGGCCACAATGCATTTGGAGGAACTGATCCCCGCTACGTGCTGAATGGCACCAGAAATTCCGGCAGCAATGTAAAGGTTGGGTGCAATGATCTTTCCCGTTTGGCCGGTGTGCTCTTCATGGGGGCGCCAGCCTTCATCCGAAACGGGGCGCGAACAAGCAGTAGCTGCTCCCAACAAACCAGCAAGTTCTTCAATGGGTCCCCAGTTTTCAGGGCCTTTCATGCCACGACCACCGGAAACAACGATCTCGGCATCGGTCAGCAATACTTTGCCGGTTACCTTGTGAACATCCTTTACTTCTGTTTTGAAATCTGCATCATTCAATGAAGGTGAAAAAGCCTCAACAGATGCACTTCCTCCTGATTCTTTCACACCAAAAGAATTTTGGTTCAGGGTTAGGATCTTTTTATCTGATTTCACCTTTACGTTGGCAAATGCTTTTCCTGTAAATGCTTTTTTCTTGATGATAAAAGGATTGGCTGAAGACGGCAGGGCATTCACACCGGCTACCAGGCCGGCTTTTAGCTTAACTGAAACACGCGGAGCCAATGCTTTGCCGGTGTTGTTGTTGCTCAGGATCACAACGGAGGATCCTTCCTTTTCGGCCACCTGGCTGATGATGGAACTATAGGCTCCGTTAATGAGGTGATTCAACCGATCATCTTTTACCTCAACAATTTTTGAAGCTCCATAATTACCCAGTTTATTCAATTCCTCAGCATCCACATTGCCAATGCTGAGGGCGGTAACGGAAGTTCCGGTCATTTCAGCTATTCCTTTGGCAAAACTGACCAGTTCGAAACTTAATTTTTTAAATTTACCATCCCAGTTTTCTGTATATACGAGTACGCTCATAATTTCAATTTTAAAGGTTAATGATTAGAGAACTTTTGCTTCGGTATGGAGCAGGTTTACCAGTTCTTTCATATTTTCCGGGTCGACCATCTTACAGGCGGCCTTTGCCGGAGGCAATTCATAATCTACAAATTCGGTCAGATTATCAGTCGCAGAACTTTCAACGACTTTGAGTGGTTTTGTTCTTGCTTGCATAATTCCGCGCATGGAAGGAATTCTTGGTACGATGGCAACACCTTTTTGAATAATTGCAACAAAGGGAGTTTGTGCAGCGACCATTTCCGATCCACCATCAATTTCACGTTTTACCTGGAATCCGCCACTTTCAAAATTGATGCCTGAAACCGAACTTACCGATGCTATTCCCAGGAATTCGGCCAGCATGCCACCCACTGCAGCCCCATTATAATCAGACGATTCAATTCCTGAGATGATCAGGTCATATCCTTCATCTTTAATTGCTTCAGCCAGTTGCTGAGCAACAGCAAAGGCATCCTTTGGCTCGGCATTTACCCTAATGGCATCATCTGCTCCAATGGCCAGGGCTTTTCTCAAAGTGGGTTCTGATGATTGCGGTCCGACTGAGATCACGCTCACCTTTTCGATGGCTCCGCTTGAGCCTTCTTTTAACTCCAGTGCCCTTGTCAGTGCCAGTTCATCCCATGGATTGATGATCCACTGAACGCCATTGGTATCAAAGGCGGTATTGTCGTTCACAAACCTGATCTTGGTTGTAGTGTCAGGTACGTTACTGATACAAATCAATATCTTCATAATAACATCTATTTATAATTTAATCAATATCTTCAGCAAAAATAAAAAACTCTTTGTCATTGAAATTTGATAGTCAATGTTTATCAACAAAATCAATCGCGCAATAAATTTCTTGAAATTACGATCTTCTGGATTTCCGAGGTTCCTTCGTAAATTTGAGTGAGTTTGGCTTCTCGCATGAGGCGTTCCACGTGGTATTCTTTCACATATCCATAACCTCCGTGAATTTGAACAGCCTCAGTAGTAACTTCCATAGCTATGTCGGCACAATATTGCTTGGCCATTGAACTGGCTATGGCGAAGGGCTTACCCTGGTCTTTCAACCAGGCTGCTTTCAAGCATAGATTCCTGGCGTTTTCAACTTTAACCGCCATATCGGCGATTTTAAAAGCAATGGCCTGATGATTGGCAATTTCAGTCCCAAATGCTTTCCGTTCTTTGGCGTATTGAATGGAGCGCTCCAATGCTCCCGATGCAAGTCCAAGTGCTTGTGCTGCAATGCCTATGCGGCCAGCTTCCAGCGTCTTCATGGCAAATTTAAATCCAAATCCATCCTCACCAATCCGATTTTCTTTGGGCACCTTCACATCAGTAAACATCACAGAGTGCGTATCCGAACTGCGCATCCCCATTTTGTCTTCATGCGGTCCGAGGCTGATACCGGGTGTATCTTTATCAACGATAAAAACATTGATCCCATGGTGTTTTTTTTCAGGATGTGTTTGGGCTATCACCAGGTATACGGAGGCTGAATTGGCATTGGTGATCCAGTTTTTGGTTCCATTCAGAACATAGTGATCGCCTTTATCGTCAGCCATGGTTCGCTGCATGGTGGCATCCGACCCGGCTTCCGGCTCCGATAACAAGAAAGCTCCTATTTTTCTTCCGGTTGCCAGATCAGGCAGGTATTTTTGCTTTTGTTCTTCGGTTCCGTATTTCTGGATACCATAACAAACCAGCGAATTATTGACCGACATGATCACACTCACCGAAGCATCTACTTTGGATATTTCCTCCATTGCCAATATGTAGGAAACGGTGTCCATTCCTCCCCCTTCATATTTTGGATCAACCATCATTCCCATAAATCCGAGAGCCGAAAGCTCCACTATATGCTTTGTAGGGTATGCAGCCTTATAATCTCTTTCAATTACATCTGAAATCAGATCGCGCTGTGCAAAATCTCTGGCAGCATCCCGGATCATCTTTTGTTCTTCCGTCAATTCGAAATTCATATTGTTTTGGATATTTATTTAATCGTGGTGAAAAGATATAAAAAATTTATCATGCAAATATAATCAGACTCTGTAAATTAATAAATTTTGACCCTTACAAAGTATATTATTACCTAAAATGAGAGCTGACAAACCTCCTTCTTTGCGATATTAAATTCTTCCATAATTTCTTTTAAAATCAGAGCTGCAGGTTTGACTTCATGGATCAATCCTGAGACCTGTCCGATCTCCAATTCACCTTCCTCCAAATCCCCTTCGAACATCCCCTTTTTTGCCCTTGCTCTTCCCAGAAGCTCCATTAACTCTTCCCGGCTTGCACCTTTATCTTCTGCTTCTTTTACCTTTTCGTAAAATTTGTTTCTGATCAAACGTACCGGAACCAGTTTTTTCAGAACCAACCGTGTACTTCCTTCGGAGGCTTCAATGATGGCTTTTTTGAAATGATCATGCCCGGATGATTCTGATGAAGCAGCAAAACGGCTTCCGATCTGTACGCCATCTGCACCCAAAGCCATCGCTGCCAGCATGGCTCTGCCTGTTCCTATTCCTCCAGCGGCAATCAGCGGTATATCAATGGCTTTCCTCACTTGCGGGATTAAAACCATGGTGGTGGTTTCGTCGGCTCCGTTGTGTCCACCTGCCTCAAAACCTTCAGCTACAATGGCATCTACCCCGGCTTCCTGGGCTTTCAAGGCAAACTTAACACCGGCCACTACATGCACCACCTTGATGCCGTGTTCTTTCAAATAAGAAGTGTATTTTTTGGGGTTACCGGCTGAAGAAAAAACAATTTTTACACCTTCGTCAATAATGACTTTTATATGATCATCAATCTGTGGATAGATCAAAGGTACATTCACTCCAAAAGGTTTATCCGTAGCGGCTTTGCATTTTTGAATGTGGGTCCTCAGTACATCCGGATACATGGACCCCGAACCGATCAGACCAAGCCCACCAGCATTGCTCACTGCCGATGCCAGTTCCCACCCACTGCACCAGATCATCCCGGCCTGGATGATGGGATAGGGGATGTTGAATAATTGTGTGATTGTATTCATTTATGGATACCTCTTTTTAAGATATTGGTTGTTAATGACAAAAATAGTTGAATTGGTCTATCCTTCGACAAAGTCAGGTCAACAATTGATCGAATTGGTATTATCTGCATATCATTGTTTTGCAAATCAAAATCGAACACTAAACTATCTGCAGCTTAAATTGTTAATTATGTGCCTGTATAGTTATCAGGTTGAAATTATACATAACAAGAGTTTATGAACCTTTATAAAATTGAAACCGGAAATTTGAAATTAGACGGTGGTGCTATGTTTGGCGTTGTGCCAAAAACAATTTGGCAAAAATCTTATCCTGCCGATGAAAATAACCTGTGTAACTGGTCGATGCGCTGCCTTCTGGTGGTGGATGGCGATCGAAAAATTTTGATTGACAATGGCATTGGTGATAAACAGGATGAAAAATTCCTGAAACATTATCATCTCAATGGTGACGACTCACTTGATAAATCCCTTGCCGCTGTTGGTTATTCCCGTGACGACATTACCGATATGGTACTTACCCATCTTCATTTTGATCATTGTGGCGGAAGCATCGTGAAAACCGGCGATGATCAATTTGAAACCGCCTTTAAAAATGCTACTTACTGGATCAGCAAAGATCAGTGGGAATGGGCCACCCATCCCAATCGGCGGGAGCGAGCCTCCTTTCTTAAAGAAAATATTTTACCCATCAAAGAAAGCGGACAATTAAAGCTGGTGGAAAATGAAGGAGCTCTTTTTCCGGGAATCGATGTGAAATTTTACAGTGGCCACACCGACGGACAAATGATCCCGTTTATCAAATACAACGGCAAAACCATTGTCTTTACTTCCGATTTACTACCTTCCACTGCGCATGTACCCATCCCTTATGTGATGGCCTTTGATACGCAGCCATTACTTACTTTGAAGGAGAAAGCGTCTTTCTTTGCAGAAGCCCTTGAAAACGATTATATTATCTTTTTGGAGCATGATCTCTACCATGAATGCTGCACCCTGGAAAATACGGAGAAAGGACCACGGGTAAAAGCAACATTCACATTAGAAGAAATCCTTTAATGATCAGTCTTTGTTGTTTGAATTGGCTGTTGAAGCATATTTCCCAACCAACATGGCTATAATTACAGCAATATAAATTTGTCCTGCTGTGCTAATGAACGTAGCCATGGCACGTGAGAAAGGTAATTGGGGTATCACATCACCATATCCCAATGTTGTCATGGTAACAAATGTAAAATAAGTATAGTCCTGGGCAATCGGATTTTCAGCAGGAAATGAAAAGGCCGTGGGCTCCAGGATCATAGCTATGGCAACCCAGGTTGTAAACAAAAGTCCCAGCATTAAATAACCATTGATCGACTCAAAAATGACACTTGAATCTGCTTTTTTACTTTCGGCAATTTGAATAATTATTTTGATAACAATAAGCTGAAAGAAAATAATATTAATAAGCGTGGAAAAGAGATTGAGCCATTCAATACTTATTGCATAAGCTACCCATTCGGTAATGACAGCAATGATGGCAATGGAAAAAATGGTCTTTCTCCAGGAATTAAGGGCAAATACACTGATCAAAAATATGAGAGAAAAGGTGATGGCATTCAGAATTTTGTGGATTTCAATGGGAAAGAAAGGGATCAGAAAAATAAAGAAGATATTCAAAAACAATAGTAAGCCATTACTTATCTCTGGAATATGTTCGTCAAGCTTCTCAAACAGGCTCATAAGCTGAATTTTATTCAGACCAAATTTACGCATTATTCTGTTTTCCAATCCAGCCAAGATGCGTATGCTTGAAATCATCGGAATATTTTAAACCGTATCCAAATACGCGATCAAGAGCACTGTGTGCCAGTAATATAAGACCAGCAAAAAGCAAAGGTCTGATTGACAGGTAATAGCCAGCCAGGCCAATCAAAATAGCCAAACCCTGATGATGAACAAGATTATAGAGAAGGGCCCCCAGTTTTGTATTTACAGAGTAACCGATCATACTGAGGTCGGGTACCAGAAAAAATAACAAAAAGATCCACCAGGCATATCCAAGTTCAAGGTTAATCATGAAACAAAGAATCAGAATTCCTGCATTTTCAAGTTTGATGAGTTTGTTCATATGCAATGATGTTTACCATATAATATACCAAGTCAAAATGGGCAAATTTGTTTATTAAAGATCCACATTTTCCATAAGAAATCGGTATTTTCGACACAGTTTCTGAAATTTCCGGAACCATCCTTGTCAACAGATAAATTTTACATAAATTTACTTGCGCTTAATAAGAGCAACATTTTCAAATTGTATTTTATATAAAACCAGACATTTTGTACAGAATAGAATCAAAAATTGACGTGCATTCCCGGGAGTTTAAAAAAAACAGGGAGGCATTTTTAAAAATTTTGGAGCAATACAAAGCCAACCTCGAAAAAGTTAAAGTCAGGGATGACGAGAGTTCAGTGATTCGACATAAAAAGCGGGGCAAGCTTTTGGCTCGTGAACGCATCGACTTATTGATCGATCCCAATACTCCTTTTCTGGAACTAAGCCAATTGGCGGCTTTTGGTGCTCACGGTAATCAATTTCCATCGGCAGGGATCATTACAGGAATCGGCATTGTTCATGGTAAAGAAACCTTGATTGTAGCCAATGATGCAACGGTAAAAGGTGGTACTTACGTTGAAGAGACCATCAAAAAACATGTCCGTGCCCAGCAAATTGCTATCGAGAATCGCCTGCCATGTGTCTATATGGTCGATTCAGGGGGGATTTTCCTGCCCGAGCAAGCCAAAGTATTTGCCGATCGTTTTAATTTCGGGCGTTTTTTTTACAACCAGGCCCAACTATCGGCCATGGGCATACCGCAGATCGCCATTGTCATGGGATCGTGCACCGCCGGAGGGGCTTATGTGCCTGCCATGAGCGATGAGACGATCATTGTGAAGAAACAGGGAACCATCTTTATTGGCGGACCTCCATTGGTCAAAGCGGCGACGGGTGAAGTGGTAACACCCGAAGAGTTGGGTGGTGCTGATGTACACACTTCCATCTCTGGTGTTGCCGACCACTATGCTGAAAACGATCAGCATGCCATTCAGATCTGCAGGAATATTTTCCAGACCCTTGAAATGAGTGACAGGCAACCGCTTGACATCTCACCTGCAGAAGATCCTTATTATGATCCTGAAGAACTATATGGCCTGGCTCCCATCGATTTCCGGAAACCGATAGATTCCAAAGAGATCATTGCCCGCATGGTAGATGGAAGCCGGTTTCATGAATTTAAATCACGCTATGCTCCGACGCTGGTTACCGGATTCGCCAATATCATGGGCTACCCGGTTGGGATCATTGCCAACAATGGTGTCTTGTTTTCAGAATCATCGCTTAAAGGCGCCCATTTTGTGGAACTTTGCCAGGTTAGAAAAATTCCCCTGCTGTTCATGCAAAATATAACCGGGTTTATTGTTGGTAAGCAATATGAACATGGAGGCATAGCAAAAGATGGCGCCAAGTTTGTCCATGCGGTAGCCAATGCCAATGTTCCAAAGTTCACAGTGGTTTTTGGAGGTTCATTTGGTGCCGGTAATTATGCCATGGCCGGCAGGGCTTATGATCCACGCCTGTTATTTATGTGGCCCAATGCACGGATCTCCGTGATGGGAGGTGAACAGGCTTCCGGTGTGCTCATCCAGGTAAAGGAGGAACAACTGGCCAAAGCCGGCAAGGAACTCGATCCCAAAGCAAGGGAAAAGCTGAGGGCCGAGATTCTGAAAAAATACGATGAGGAAGGATCACCCTATTATAGTACTTCCCGCCTCTGGGACGACGGGATCATTGATCCGGTGGATACCCGTAAGGTAGTGGCTATGGGTATTGCTGCTTCACTCAATCAAAAATTTCCTGAAATGAAAAATGGTGTCTTCAGAATGTAAGGATCCATGATGAAAGAATTTCAAACCATAAAATTTGAATGTAGTGCATCCATTGGTATTATCTGGCTCAATCGACCAGATATACACAATGCATTCAACGATGTGATGATCGCCGAGCTGACCGATTGTTTCCTCGAAATTGAAAAAATGAAAGATATCCGTTTGGTGATTTTGCGCGGGAATGGTAAATCATTTTGTGCCGGTGCCGATCTCAATTACATGAAAGGTATTGCGAAGTTTGGATACAAGGAAAATTATGAAGACGGTAAAAAACTGGCAAGGCTCTTTACAACGGTATACAACTGCTCATGTCCCACACTGGCAGTTGTGCATGGCGCTTGTTTTGGTGGAGCCAATGGATTGATAGCTGCGTGTGATATCGTTATCGCTGAAGAAAATACCAAATTTGCCTTCAGTGAAGTGAAATTGGGAATAGCTCCAGCCACCATCGGACCCTTTGTTTTAAAAAGGACCGGAGAATTCAAGGGGAAAGAGCTGATGATGACCGGAAGAAGATTTACGGGAAAGGAAGCTGAAAAGGCGGGTTTGGTAAATCGCATGGTTACTGAAAATGAACTGGAAGATGTTGTGACAGGTTATATCAAAGAGTTCAAATCTGCAGCACCGGGAGCGGTTAAAGCAACAAAAGAAATGATTGTAAAGGTGATGAATGAAGGCGGGTCCGGAATCACCGAATACACCGCCGATCTGATTGCCGGACTCCGCGCCTCGGATGAAGGTCAGGAAGGGATGGCGGCGTTTTTGGAAAAAAGAAAGGCGGATTGGAATCGTTAGGAGGTGAGATTGTTAATTGTTAAATTGTATTATTGAAATTGAATCTTTTATAATCTAATATTTTTTTAACCAAAATTTGTAAAATGGAAAAGTATTTAAAGCTTGAAGATATTTCATCTTACAATATTTCATTTGATCTCAGTAATTATGTTTGGGATATTGTAATAAAATGGGACAGTTTTGCAAAATATTCCATAGGAAAACAATTTGTTGATGCAGCCGATTCCATATCTGCAAATATTGCTGAAGGCTTTGGAAGATATTTTAAAAAGGATAAAATTAACTTTTACAGATATGGTAAAGGTTCTGCAGTTGAAAGTGTCGACTGGAATAATAAAGCAATTAAAAGAGGATTGATCTCGCATGAACAATTTACATACATTGATAAAATACTTAATGAACTACCACTGGAAATCAACAACCTGATAAAGTATACAAACGATAAACTCAAATATTAAATGAAATCGATTATTTATCAATTAACAATTTAACCGTTTAACAATTTAACCATTCATTTTGGTTTAAAGAGATAAAAAACTCAAATTATACAAATGAAGCTTTTCAAAAAAATACTCATCGCAAACAGAGGCGAAATTGCCGTTAGGATTATTTATTCGGCCCATGATCTTGGAATAGAAACAGTAGCCATTTATTCATCTGCTGATGAGGAGGGTCTCCATGTGGAAATGGCTGACGAAGCCTATAGTCTCGGTGGTAGTATCGAACTAAGTGAAACCTATCTCAATATTGACAAAATTATCAATATTGCCAAAAAATCAGGTGCTGAAGCCATTCACCCTGGTTATGGTTTCCTGGCCGAGAACCCGGCATTTGTTGCAGCCTGTGAAAAAGCCGGAATTATTTTCATCGGGCCCAATACCAAATCCATCCAGTTGATGGGGAATAAGATCGAGTCAAGGGCTTTTGTGAAAAAGATCGGCATTCCAATGACCGAAGGCATTACTGGTGACGTGAAGACATTGCAAAAAAAAGCCGGAACGATTCCTTTGCCGATTTTGGTGAAAGCTGCTGCAGGAGGCGGTGGAAAAGGGATGCGGATTGTAAAAGATTTGAAAGATTTACCGGATATCCTTGAAAGTACCAGTCGCGAAGCCAAGTCCTATTTTGGAGATGCATCCATTTTCATTGAAAAGTATGTGGTGGAACCCCGTCACATTGAGATACAGGTGATTGGCGATAATCACGGAAATGCTGTGCATCTTTACGAGCGGGAATGTTCCATCCAGCGCCGTTACCAGAAGATCATCGAGGAGTCTCCATCACCGACATTAACACAGGAGGTTCGTGAAAAAATGGGGGCCGCTGCCGTGAAAATTGCCAAAGAGATCGGATACAACAATGCCGGAACGGTGGAATTCCTGGTAGATAAAGATTTGAACTTTTATTTCCTCGAGATGAATACCCGTGTGCAAGTGGAACATCCGGTAACTGAAATGGTTACAGGCATTGACATTGTTCGGGAACAAATCCTTATTGCAGCCGGCAATCCCCTTGGTTTTGAACAGGAAGAGGTGACTCAGTTTGGACATGCCATTGAATGCCGGATCTATGCTGAAGACCCTGCCAATAATTTCCTACCATCACCGGGTGATATGTCGCTGTACCTTGAACCCGAAGATGATGAGATCCGCATTGATACCGGAATTGAGGAAGCAACAACCATTCATAGTTTTTATGATCCTATGATCAGCAAAATGATCATTTGGGGCGAGGATCGAGAAATGGCCCGGGAAAAAATGATCCATGCCTTGCGGGAATATACGGTCCATGGGATCAAAACAAATATTGCATTTTTGACACAGGTATTGCAGAACAGAGCCTATATCGACAATAAGATCTCCACCAAATACTGCGATGAACACACCGATGATCTGATCAATCTGATTGAAAAAGAAAAAGCAACGATTGATCCCAATCTGCCAGCTTTGGCTTATCTCGTCTATGGTTTTCACGAAGACCTGATTTACCCGGATGAAGAGGTCTATAATGTTTGGAAGGAGATCGGTTACTGGCGCGACCTGATGGATATCAAAATGAATGTTGATGACAAGATCCTTTCTGTCAGAATTTTAAAAGAGGGACACGGAATCATCCGGTTTAATATTGCGGGTAAAACCTATGGATGTGAGTTACGATCCATGCAGGAGAATATTTTAGAACTCATTGTTGACGGCCATCTGATGATATTTTATATCTCACGGGATAAATTGGGTCGTGGTTTTGTGAGCCTGAACGGACATATCTTCACGGTGATGCGTTTTGATGTGCTTCCCTCGGAAGATTTTTTCGGGGCACTTGAAATTGGTGGAAAAGATGGTGCTGAAATCGTATCACCCATGCCGGGAAAGGTGATTAAGATCAATGTCAAAAACGGAGTTAAGGTGAAGAAAGGCGATATCCTGATGGTAGTGGAAGCCATGAAGATGGAGAACAACATCCTCAGCCCGAAAGACGGCAAAGTGGAAAAGATAAACGTAAAAACCGGGGATATGGTGGATGGTAGCAGGGAGTTGGTATCACTTGTAAGTGAAAATTAAGATTTTACAATCGGAACCTCTTCACCAACTGTCTCTTCCAGGAACATTCTCAAAGCTTCCATATGATCCTTGGCCTTGTATTGACCGTATTGAGCGGCACCATAAGCAAAGGCCATTCCTAAGATTCCCAGCGGGATACTCCATAAAAATGGGGCATCCATCCCCAGAAAAAACTGGATGATACCGTATGCACTTCCCAAAAAAGCGGAAGTGAGGATACCGGTATAAATGAACATGAACATGGTCCAGATTTTAGGCTTTGGTCCAATCACACCATAAATGATGGTTTCACCATCTTCTTCCCTTGCCCATACATGCAGTTCCGGTGACCAGTAATGCTGCATTGAATCAGGAAAACGGATGAAAGCATGCTCCTGTACGACCTGACCTTCAAGTACATCATTGTTTTCCTGGATTTGCTGACGGAGCTTATTCAGAATGTCGCTGGAGGATTCTTTAGATACGATCCGGCACCGGGGCCTGAGTCGGGTAGTAGCCATAAGTAATGGGTAATGATTTGATTAGCAAAAATAAATCATTTGCGGCAATAAACATTGATAAATGTATATTTGTTCATAATATACAATTTCATGGTGTTTTCGTGATAAATGTTTCTGGCACCGATGAAAAAATGCAAAAATTGCCATGCTGAACGCTTGTGTTTTCAGTCTTTTTCCTAATTTAGAGGGTTTTTATTCCTAACCTTAAAATATAACAATGGATTTTGATTTAACCGAAGAGCAACGCATGATCCGCGACACCGTCAGGGATTTTGCCGAACGAGAAATTAAACCAGTAGCTCATGACCTGGATGAAAAAGGGGAGTTTTCCTATGACCTCACACGAAAAATGGGTGAGTTGGGGCTGTTTGGAATGTATTTGCCTGAAAAATACGGGGGACAGGGTCTTGACACCCTTTCTTACATTATTGCTGTCGAAGAAATTGCACGCATTGACGGATCCCAGGCCGCTACCCTGGCTGCCCATAATTCACTGGGAATTGGCCCGTTATATGAATATGGCAACGAAGAACAAAAAATGAAGTACCTGCCAAAGCTTTGCACCGGTGAAGCGCTTTGGGGTTTTGGTTTAACTGAGCCCAATGCCGGATCCGATTCAAGAGGTACCAAAACAACCGCTGTGCTCGAAAACGGGGAATGGGTGATCAATGGATCAAAGATATTTATTACCAATGGTTCCTGTGATATTTCTATTGGTTCAACGGTGCAGGCTGTGACAAAAACTCACACCGATGGCAAAAAGGAATTTACAACCATTATTGTTGAACGCGATACACCCGGTTTCAAGCAGGTGACCATGCATGGCAAAATGATGTGGCGTGCATCAGATACGGCTGAACTTTATTTCGATGACTGCCGCGTTCCGGAGGGGAATCTGCTTGGTAAAGTGGGTGAAGGTTCCCACATTATGTTACATACGCTTGATAGCGGACGCCTTTCCATTGCTGCTATGGGACTCGGATGTGCTCAGGGGGCCTTTGAACTTGCCCTCCAATACGCTAATGAAAGAAAACAATTTGGTAAACCCATTTCAAAATTCCAGATCAATGCTTTTAAACTGGCAGATATGGCGACCAAGATCGAACTGGCCCGCAATCTTCTTTATAAGGCTTGCTGGCTCAAAGATGCCGGGAAACCTTATGGTAAAGAAGCCGCTATGTCGAAATTATATTGTTCTGAAATAGCAAAAGAAGTAGCGGATGAAGCAGTTCAGATCCATGGCGGTTACGGCCTGATGAAGGATTATGATGTTGAACGTTTTTATCGTGATCAGCGTTTATTGCAGATAGGAGAGGGAACTTCGGAAATCCAGCGATTGGTCATCTCAAGATACATTGGCTGCTAATGGAAAAAATCAAAATAGTTGAATCCCCGCGCGATGCCATGCAAGGCCTTACCCGTTTTATCCCCACGGAGGATAAGGTGCGATACATCAATGCCTTATTGCGGGTTGGATTTGATGTGATTGATTTTGGAAGTTTCGTATCGCCCAAAGCCATTCCACAGCTTGCGGATACGAATGAAGTAGTGAAAAAACTTGACCTGTCCTCGACCAATACCAGGTTGCTGGCCATCATTGCCAATAGCCGCGGTGGAGCCGATGCAGCAGCGTTTGACGAGATCACTTACCTGGGTTTTCCTTTTTCGATTTCTCCTACATTTCTGAAACGGAATATCAATTCGACAGTTGAGAAATCAGTTCAAACCGTGGATGAACTAATGGAGATCTGTGTTAAAAAGAACAAAGAGTTGGTGGTCTACATTTCAATGGCTTTTGGCAATCCTTATGGTGATGAATGGAATCCCGAGCTGGTTGCTGACTGGGTGCAACGACTTTATAACATGGGTGTTCGGACCATTCCTTTATCGGATACGGTAGGAATTTCCAGCAAGAAAAACATTAACACCTTGTTTTCAATGCTCATCCCTGCATTTCCCGATATTGAATTTGGATTTCACCTGCATACCACCATACGTCACTGGTATAAAAAAGTTAATGCTGCATTTGTGAATGGTTGCAGATCATACGATACCGTGATCAATGGTTTGGGGGGTTGTCCGATGGCCGAAAACCGGATGGTGGGAAATTTGAGAACAAGCAACCTTCTGGAATATCTCGAAATCAATAACTTCCCTGTTTCGATCGATGATGATGCTTTTAACAAAGCTTATGAACTTGCATTGGAAATTTTTCCATAAATAATACTTTTGAATGACGGATACGATTCTTTGGAGACCAACGGAAACTTATAAAACCAGCTCGGCAATGTACCGGTTTTTAAATCACATTGCTGATAAATACCATTTGCGTGATAATCAATACCAAACTGTTCACCGTTGGAGTGTTGAGAACATTGAAAATTTCTGGGCTGAAATCTGGGATTATACAAACATCATTGCGTCTGAACCTTACCGGGAAGTTGTGGATAATGTAAATAAAATGCCCGGTGCCCGGTGGTTTGGTGGTTCAAGATTGAATTTTGCAGAAAACCTGCTTCGCCGGAGAGATGATCATACAGCCATTATTTTCAGAGGAGAAGATTCTGTAAAAAGAAAAATTTCCTATGCTGAACTCTATAACGAGGTGAGACGTGTAGCGGCAGGACTCAAAAAGTTGGGCGTAAAAAAGGATGATCGCGTTGCGGCTTTTATGCCCAATATGCCCGAAACCGTCATCGGAATGTTGGCAACGGCTTCCATTGGAGCAATCTGGTCATCCACCTCACCCGATTTCGGCACAAAAGGGGTTCTGGATCGATTCTCACAAATCAATCCCAAAGTGATCTTTGCAGCCGATGGTTATTTTTATAAAGGTAAAGCCTTTGACTCGCAGGAAAAACTTAAAGAAATTCTAAAAGGACTTCCGTCCCTTGAGGCAGTGGTGATGACCGATTATACCGGTCATTTGAATGTGGATTCAATCCCCAATGCCATGCCCTGGGAATCGCTGGCAGTGCCGATCGATGAAGAACTGACTTTCGAGCAACTCCCCTTTGATCATCCGCTGTATATCATGTATTCGAGTGGGACAACCGGATTACCAAAGAGCATTGTTCACTCAGCCGGAGGAACCTTGATCCAACATTTAAAAGAGCTGATCCTTCATTCCAATATCAACACCAGTCAAACTATATTCTATTACACTACCTGCGGTTGGATGATGTGGAACTGGTTTGTGAGTGCCCTGGCAACTGGAGCCACTTTGGTATTGTACGACGGCAACCCATTTTACCCCGGTCCGGATACCCTGCTAAAAATGGCGGATGAGTTGGGAATAACATTTTTCGGGACCAGTGCCAAGTATATTGCTTCACTGGAAAGTGAAGGGGTAATCCCAAAAGAAATTTCAGACTTTCCCGAATTGAAGGTCATTGCATCCACCGGTTCACCGCTGATCGAGGCCAGTTATCATTATGTCTACAAACATTGGAAAAAGGATGTTCAGCTATCCTCCATTGCAGGTGGGACAGATATCGTTTCCTGTTTTATGCTTGGGAATCCCACGTTGCCCGTTCATTTGGGTGAGATACAATGTAAGGGTTTGGGTATGGCGGTAGATTGTTTTGATGAAGAGGGCCTTTCACTGGTAAATGAGCAGGGTGAGCTGGTCTGTAAAAAACCGTTTCCTTCCATGCCTTTATTTTTCCTGAATGATAAAGGGGGAAAAAGATATCATGATGCTTATTTTGATGTTTATCCCGGAATTTGGAGGCATGGAGATAATGTTGTCATTTCAGGACATGGCGGCATCACCATGTACGGTCGATCCGATGCAACATTGAATCCGCAGGGGGTTCGCATTGGCACTGCTGAAATTTATAGTGTTGTTGAAACCATGGAAGAAATTGAAGATTCGGTAGTGGTGGGGAAAAAGCAGGACGGCGATGAGATCGTGGTGCTTTTTGTAATTTTAAATGCGGGTTTTCAATTGGATGAATCACTGATAAAAAAGATCAAAACAAAAATCCGGAATAATTGCAGCCCCAGGCATGTACCCTCTATTATTAAAGAAGTCCCTGAGATACCCTATACCATCAATGGGAAAAAAGTAGAGATTGCAGTCAAGCAAATCATCCATGGTAAAAAGGTTAAAAACAGGGATGCGTTAGCCAATCCTGAAAGTCTTGAGTTTTATTACGATGTATTAAATTGAATATGAATCAAATTAAAATAATATGAACTATCCTAAAAAAGTAGTTATTGGCGACATTACCGTTCGCGACGGTTTTCAGCACGAAGAAAAATTTATCCCGACTGAAGCCAAATTATGGTTATCAGAACAATTGATCCTGGCGGGATTCAAACACATTGAAATTACCAATTTTGGCAATCCCAAAGGAATGCCCCAGTTTAAAGATGCAGATGACCTTTTTAAAAGGATCAGGAACAGTAAAAAATTAAAAGGTAAACTGGATGATGTAATGCTCACAGCAATCACCATTCGGGAGCGTGCAGTTGAAAGGGCCATTCAGGCAAAAAAAGACGGATACGGGCCCGATCGCATTCTTTTAATGGTTTCTACCAGTGAATCACACCAGAAGAAAAATTCCGGTCTTACCCTTGATGAATACTGGAAAATGAGTGAAGAGTGGGTGAAAAAAGCCCGTGATGCCGGATTAAAAGTAAACGGCACGGTTAGTACCATTTGGGGCTGTCCTATCGAAGGGCCCACTGATCCTAAGAAAGCCATTGAATTTACCAAGCGCTGGTTTGATATTGGTGCAACTGATGTGGAACATGCTGATCACGATGGCTCCGCTTCACCCGACCGGGTTTATGATTATTTCTCTATGCTACTCGACAACGTGGACAATCCGGAAAAACAAATTGCGCACTTCCATACAACCCGTGGTTGGGGTCTGGCCAATGTTCTGGCAGCGCTTCAGGCAGGGATGACGAATTATGAGTCGACCATGGGTGGTCTGGGCGGACAGCCGGCCAATTTTGTGGATGGTGTTCCCGTTCCCGGAACCGGTGAGTATTATTACAAAGATCCTAATGATGTAGGCCTTGTCTCAACGGAAGACATGGTAGTAATGATGGATGAAATGGGCATTGATACCGGCGTAGATGTTGATAGAGTCTTGGAAATTGGCCAGATGGTTGAACGGATTGTGGGAAGAAAATTGCGTTCGGAATCAATACGCAATGGAAGGATACCCAAACATTTAAAAGGCTAAAATAAATACACTCAATTTAAAGGCCCGGAACTTTTTTCCGGGCTTTTTTGTTATCTTTATATTCCTGTTTTTTCAAAACTATAATTAAACTAAACTGCGCTATGAAAATAACTGACTTTACACAGCACCCTGAAATTGTATCGATCATTTCAGGATTAAAAAATGATAATGTTCATGAACACCAATTTTCAGATGTGCTCGACAGCAAAAACAACCAGTATGTGGAACTGGTTCAGGAGGGTGGTGGTGTTTTAGGGGTTGCCTTAGTTGGATACACCTATGTACTGGAGCAAATGGGATTGCGGTTTTTCAGCCTGGCCGGTACTTCTGCAGGATCCATTAATGCTATGATGCTGGCCGGAATGGGCAAAGCCTCACTGGCCAAATCCGAGAAGATCATCGATGCCCTGGTGAATAAAAACCTGTATGATTTTGTGGACGGAAATAAAGATTCCAGGGATTTTATCGAAGCCCTTGTTGAAAAAGCCAGGCGTATCAAACTGATATGGAAAGGCTGGCAGGTGATTGATGAGATTTATGATGACCTGGGTCTCAATCCGGGTGATGACTTCCGCAACTGGCTGACAGGGATCCTTAATAAAAATGGTGTAAAAACCATGGCAGACCTGGAGAAACATTTCGGAACCCGACCTGCCGATTTAAAGATCAGGGATGGTGTAGATAAAACGGTTGATGGACTCGATCCAAGACTGGCCATCATTACCGCCGATCTTACTACAGAAACCAAGGTGGAATTCCCGCGCATGTCGCCATTGTATTTTGCCGACCCCAATGCAGTAAATCCCGCACTATTTGTCAGGGCTTCCATGTCGATCCCCTACTTTTTCAGTCCGTTAACAATAAAAAATCTTCCTACCGGTCCGCAAGCTAAAACAAATTGGGACAACCTGGCCGGTTTCAAGGGGGCAGTTCCCAATGAAATAAAATTTGTGGATGGCGGTATCATGTCGAACTTCCCCATCGATGTTTTTCATAAGAAAAATTCGATACCACGTCTGCCGACATTTGGTGTGAGGTTGGGTATCGACAGGAACAAAGCCAATACCGTGGATAATCCGCTGAACCTTTTTGGGGCAATGTTCAACTCCTTGCGGCACCTGCACGATTACGACTTTATATTAAGAAATCCAGATTATAAATTACTGATCCAGAAAATCGATATAGGCGAGCATGACTGGCTCAATTTTGCCATTTCGGATGAGGCAAAAAAAGATCTTTTTGTCAGGGGAGCGCAGGCTGCTGCTGAGTTTTTGAGGAAGTTTGACTGGATCGCTTATAAACAAGTCAGGTCACAAATTAAAACGATTGCCTAAATTTGTGAACCAAAACAGGTTTACATGATACTATTTCAAAATTGTGATGTTTATGCACCTGAACACCTGGGGATAAAGGATATCCTGGTAGGTGAACAGAAGATACTGGCAATAAACGATAAAATTGAGATACCTTCCGGTGTTAACCTGGAGGTTGTCGATGCCAAAGGATTAAAAGTTGCACCGGGCCTGATCGATGCCCATGTTCATATTGCCGGTGCCGGTGGCGAAGGTGGGCCTGCTACCCGAACTCCCGAATTGAAATTATCTCAAATGCTTATTGGCGGTGTAACTTCCGTTGTGGGCTGTCTTGGAACAGATGGGTTGACCCGGAGTGTTGAATCTGTCTTGATGAAGGTAAAGAGCCTTCGTCAGCAGGGCGTATCCGCATGGATGTACACCGGCGCTTACCAGGTGCCAACACCAACACTGTTGGGTGATGTTGGAAAAGACATTGCCATGATTGATGAAGTGATCGGAGCAGGTGAAATCGCCCTTTCCGATCATCGATCATCCCATCCCACTCCTGATGAACTGATCCGGTTGGTGGCACAGGCACGGGTTGGTGGCATGCTGGGCGGGAAAGCGGGCATCGTTAATATCCACATGGGTGACGCCAAAAATCCTTTCCGGCCTATTTACGATGCTGTCGAAAACAGTGAACTGAGTCTGAAACAGTTTTTTCCGACCCACTGCAACCGGAATGACTACATTTTTGAAGATGCCAAAACCTATGGGAAAAAAGGATATATCGATCTTACCAGCAGTTCTTATCCTTATTTCCCGGAATATGAGGTAAAACCGTCGAAAGCGATCAAAGAATGGTTAGCGGCCGGTGTTCCGCTCGCCCATATCACCATGACCTCAGATGCCTGTGGTTCCCTGCCTCATTTTGATGAGAACGGAGAACTGGTGAAACTTGAAATGGGCTATCCCGATTCATTGCTGAGGGAAGTCAGGGATGCCGTTCTGACCGAACAATTGCCCCTTGAAGAGGTGATCCGGGTGGTTACTTCCAATGTGGCTGATATTCTGAAATTAACTACCAAAGGAAGGATCACTACCGGGCGGGACGCTGATTTGATTTTCCTAAACGATGAGTTGCAACTGGTCCATCTTTTTGCCTTGGGAAAACAAATGGTAAAAGAAGGTAAGGTAATTCAGCCGGGATACTATGAGTGATTCAATCGGGGTGAGCACCCTTTGAAACCGAATTTCTTGTTATTTTTGTTTGAGCAGATTGCATGAGGAATGCAGTTGAATCATTTGTAGAATGGGAGACCCGGAAATTCATCAACTTCTTTTACACGATCCTGAAAAAGCTTTCAGGTATACTTTTGAGCGGTATTATGCCGGCCTGACTGTTGTTGCCCGTTTTTATCTGGATCAGGCCGATGAGGCCGAAGATGTTGTGCAGCAACTGTTTATGAATATTTGGGAACGGCAACACCTTGAAAAGGTGGAAGGATCGATCAGAAACTACCTTTTATCGGCCGTCCGCAATGCATGTATCAATTATATTCAAAAAAAACAGGTTAGCGAAAAAAGACTCCATCCGCTACCTGATCAGGATGAAATGGAAAGGGCATTCGATTTTCTGATCAATGAAGAAGAAAAACAAATTTTCTCCAGCGCTTTACAATCCCTGCCCGAACAAAGCCGGAAAAGTATCGAACTGGTTTATTTCTCAGGACATTCATATAAAAAGGCTGCCGTCCAGCTCAATCTATCCGTCAATACCTTGAAGACCCATCTAAAAAATGGTTTGCAAAAGTTAAGGGCAAACGAAACCATTCGCCGATATTTTTCAGAAAAAAAATAAAAACAGACTCACCCGGTTTTTCAATTTTCCTGTCATCTTAATATGAACATGAAGACCAATCCGGGAGAGATCCCTGACCATATACTCGATTTGCTGGCCCTCAGTGGCACCGGGAAAATTGGCCCAGATCAAGCCAGTCAGCTTGATGAGTGGATCAAGGCTCATCCGGAAACGGAACAGGAATACAAGCTTTTTATTGAACAGATGCAAAAACATTATTGGGCCCATTTATCGAACGAGGTTGAACTGAAGAGTGCCTGGCAAAAAATTACCGATCGTAAAGAAACAAAAACCCATAAACCGGCCATATTCCGGTGGATCGCAGCCGCAGCGATTTTTATTTTACTGATTGCAGCAGCCTGGTACCTGGTACTGACGTTTGAGCAAAAAGAACAAACAAACCTTGCTGATCAACCAGCTCTGAACAGAAGTAACCAGGCTGTATTGGTGCTTTCGGACGGCAGAGAACATGTTTTGGGATCGGAGAAAGCAACGGAACTTCACGAACAAGGTGGAGTTCATATCACCGACAATCCCGGTGAAATCCTCGCCTATAATACGGAGGAGCATGATGGTATTGAACCGGTCATGAACCGGTTAAAAATCCCTGCAGGAGCCAGGTATCAGCTGCAATTATCAGATGGCACCCATGTATGGCTGAATGCCGTTACAGAAATCGAATATCCTGTCGCATTTGGAAATGATGAACGCAGGATCAGGCTTTCAGGAGAAGCTTATTTTGATGTGCATACTGATCCTTCAAAACCCTTTATCATCGAAGCGAATGGCTACGAAATACGGGTTACCGGCACTTCTTTCAATGTCTCTTCCTATCAGAATGATCCGTTTATGCAAACAACGCTGGTAGTAGGTCAGGTGGAAGTAACCGACCGGAACGGGACCAAAATATCACTGGCTCCCGGCCAGATGGTTACGGTAGATAACAAAGGACAATCGCATACGGTGAAAAAAGTGGATACACGGTTTTATACCTCCTGGAAAGAAGGTATCCTTTATTTCAACAAGGTCACTTTGTATGACCTTTCGGTGAAACTGGGAAGGTGGTATGATGCCGATTTTCAGTTTGCTGATCCGCAAAAAAGGAACCTTGTTTATAGTGGTGCCATGGAGAATAGCAGGGATATCAGGTTTTTGCTTAACCTGATCGAGCAAACAGCCGATGTGAAGTTTAGTGTAGACGGTCATACCGTAACGGTACAATAAAAAAATACCGGAAAATGCGGCAACATTTTCCGGCTGAGTTATCAGGGGATGCCTTGCGTCTGAATCACAAAGGCTCCCGGTTTAATAACCAATATACAAATGTATGAATAATTCTGTACGCAAGAAGCTTAGGACCACCAGGCCTGTTTCTTATGGTTATTTGATCGCTATGAAGATTTTTATTTTACTGACTTTCATTGGTGTGGTGCATGCATCGGCGGCCATTTTCCCGCAGGGAGCCCGGGTTAGTGTGAACCTGGAGGATGTTACTGTTTTTGAGGCAGTGAATGAAATTGCCCGCCAGACAGGGCACCTGTTCATCATGAACGAAAGCGATGTGAATACCGACCGGCGAGTAAATGTCAAATTGAACAACGCCACCCTTGATGAAGCCATGGAGAAAGTGCTGGTCAATCAACAACTGGAATATTCCGTCGTGGAGAATTATATTTTGCTGGCCCCGAAAGAAGAAAACCCGAAGAAGATGACGGCAAGCCCTCCCCAGGAAAAAAGGAAAATTCATGGAACGGTGACATATAAGAAGGACCAGACACCACTTCCAGGGGTGAATGTTTATGTCAAAGGCACTACTATCGGAGTGTCTACCGATGCCAATGGTTATTATGAGTTAAATATTCCCGATGATGCCAAGATACTTGTCTTTTCGCTGGTTGGAATGAAAAAGGTTGAAGTGCCGGTTGATGCGAAAACCGAGATCAACGTAGAAATGGAGGATGAGCAGATAGGTCTGGAAGAACTGGTGGTGGTCGGTTATGGAACGGAGAGTAAGAAATTGTTGACCGGCTCGGTAGGATCCATCAAAACCGATAATATAAAAGAGATGCCGGTTCAAACCATCGATGCCGCCATGGCGGGTAAAACGACAGGGGTTTATGTTTACCAGAACTCAGGAACACCAGGTGGTGGTATTTCAGTGCGGATCAGGGGCAACAGCTCCATCACTGCCGGCAACCAACCTTTGTATGTCATCGACGGTGTGCCCCTGGTAACAGGAGACTATGGTCAGATCGGTTTTAGTGGCCAGGGGATCAATGCCATTGCCGACCTGAACCCCAACGATATCGAATCCATTTCGATCCTGAAGGATGCTTCGGCTACCGCCATTTACGGGGCCAGGGCTACCAATGGAGTTGTGCTGATCACTACCAAGAAGGGAAAATCAGAAAAAACAGCCATTAATTTCAATTCTTATTACGGTTTCCAGCAGCCTGAAAAATTGCTGGAAATGATGAATGCCCGGGAGTGGAAGATCTATCGGAATGAATTGAAAACAAATGAGGGTGGATTACCCATCTTCAGTGAAGAAAACATTGCCAAAAATGAAATAGATACCGACTGGCTTGATGAGGTGTTCAGGACATCTTCCATCGCCAGTGTTGATCTGTCGGCCAGCGGTGGAAATGAAAAAACAAGGTTTTACATTGCAGGTACCTATTCCTACGACGAAGGGATTTTGATCGGCACAGATTATCAAAGAATAAACGGTCGCGTGAATGTGGACCACTGGGTGAATGACTGGTTGGAGATCGGGACTTCCCTTGGGATCAGCAACTCCATCAATAACAGGGTGGAGGGTGATCAATCGCTGAATGGTCCTTTGCCCAATGCTATTACCCTGCCATCCATATATCCCGTTTTCAATCCGGATGGTACATTCAATGAAGACGGCCCGTATGCCAACCCGGTCTCCATCGCCGAACAGTCGACCAACCGGGCCAATTCATTCCGCAATGTCGGCAATATTTATGCTGATATCCGGCTGGCTAAAGGCCTTACCTTCAAATCAAAAGTGGGCCTTGATTACCTCGACCTGAATGAACACAGTTATGATCCCATTACCACCCGCCAGGGTGAAAGATACAACGGCATAGGCATTTCAGCAGGAAACCGCGTTTCGAACCTGATGACCAATAACCTGGTCAATTATATCACTTCCATCAATAATACTCACAATATTGATGCGATGATCGGGCATAGCTATGAAAAGTTTATTGAGCGGTCGAGTTATATCCGCGGAACCGATTTCCCCAATGAAAATTTCGAGTACCTGATTTCTGCCGCTAATATTACCGATGCCTACAACCGCTATTTTGAAAAGAGGACCAATTCTTACTTCGGCCGGATCAAATATAACTACGACAACCGCTACCTGATGGCTTTTACAGCACGTTATGACGGTTCATCCAAATTCGGGCCCAATAACAAATACGGTTTTTTCCCGGCCATATCGGTAGCATGGCGTTTATCTGAAGAAGCATTTTTTGATGTGAATGCAATATCCGATTTTAAGATCAGGGCCAGTTACGGTTTAACCGGTAATGATGGAATTCCAGCCTTTTCTTTCCTTGGCCTGTATACTGCCGGTGCCAATTATAACAACGAACCCGGAATCCGCCCCAGCCAGCTTCCCAATCCCGACCTCAAATGGGAAACCACTTCCCAGCTCAACTTCGGATTGGATTTGGGGTTTCTTAAGGACCGGATCACTTTCAATGCCGATGTTTATGCCAAAAAAACCACCGACTTGCTGCTTGACCGGCCCATTTCTGCAACATCCGGTTACACCTTTATAACTGCTAACATCGGTGAACTCCAAAATATGGGTGTCGAGATCGGGATCACAACTGAAAATATCAAGCGCGACCGGTTCAACTGGCAAACAGTGCTGAATTACAGCATGAACAAAAACAAGGTGACCAAACTTTATAACGGCCAACCATTGCTCGATATCGGAAGAGGAAATAACTCGGTGATCGAAGGTGAGCCACTGGGTGTTTTTTATGGATATGTATCGCAGGGTGTGGATCCATCAACCGGGGATATCGTTTTTGAAGACCTGGATGGTGATGGCGAAATTACATCTGCTGACCGAACCGTGATCGGTGATCCCAATCCCGATTTTATCGGCGGCTTGAATAACATTGTAAATTACCGGCAATTTTCGCTCACTTTCTTTTTGCAGTTCTCCTATGGCAATGATATATTCAACGGTTCACGAATTTATATTGAATCACTCAAAGGCGAGGATAACCAACTTAAAATTGTTGAAGAACGCTGGCAAAAACCGGGTGACCGAACATCCATTCCGCGGGCGACATTAACGGATCCCAATAATAACAACCGTGAATCCTCCCGGTTTGTGGAAGATGGTACCTACCTCCGTTTCAAGGAAGTTTCGCTGAGTTATTCTTTCGATAAAGAGTTGGTGGACCGCTTGCACCTGCGCAATTTAAAGGTGTATGTTACTGCGCGAAACCTGCTCACTTTTACGGGATACAGCGGCATGGACCCGGAAGTGAATTATGCAGGTGACGATATCCTGAGGCTGGGAACCGACTTTTTCACTTATCCCCAGGCCAGGTCAGTCATTTTTGGAATCAGTTTAGGAATTTAAATCAGAACGGACATGAAAAAATCAACCTATATACTCGTATTCATCTTGATGACCATCTTGTTTATTTCATGTGAAAAAGTACTGGATGTAGAGCCTACCGAATCGTTGTCAACCGATCAGGCCATTCAAAACAGGAATGATGTGTTGCGCGCTCTTACCGGTTGTTATGATGCATTACAACAAACCGGCCTGTATAGCCTGGATATGGTGGCGATCCCCGACCTGCTTGCTGATAACCTGGATCATTCCGGGACACGGCAGGAATACGGGCAGATCGACAACAATTCAATTCTTGCAGAAAATTTTCTGATTGAAGGGATCTGGAACGACAGTTATGACGCCCTGAACCGGATCAATTCTCTGCTCGATAAATTGCCCGAAATTAATGATCTCACCGCTGAAGAACGGAACAATGTTACAGGCCAGCTCTACTTTCTGCGGTCGCTGATCCATTTTAACCTGGTCAACTTTTTTGGACCGATCCCCATCAAAACCACACCCACTTATGGGATAGATGATAATCTGGATGTTCCGCGCGATACAAAGGATGCTGTTTATACACAGGTGTTGACAGATCTTAACAATGCACTCGGCAAAATCAGCAACCAGGAGCCCATCAAAGCTTCAGATGCTGCGGTTAAAGGGTTGCTGGCCAGGGTTCATCTCTATCTTGAAAATTGGAATGAAGCGAAAACCTATGCCTCCGAACTGATCAGCAATACGGCCTTTATGATTGATCCCGACTACAACAACCTTTTTACGGGGGCAAATTCACCCGAATTTATTTTCCAGGTTGAGTACAATACCCAGGATCAAAATACGCTGGCTTATTATTTCTTCCCAACCAGTGAAGAGGGCCGTAATGAATTTACGCCCAGTGAAACAATGGAGGATGCCTATGAAACTGCAGATACCATCAGGAAAAACGCTTCCCTTGCCGATCAGGGCTATGTTTATAAATACCGCGATATCACAACGGGTACTGACAATGTCACCGTTTTCAGGCTGGCCGAAATGTACCTCATCCGTGCTGAAGCCGAAGCTAAACTCAATGGTGACCTCGAAGCGATCAAAAGTGATATCAATGTCATAAGAAACAGGGCAGGACTTGAAAACACCACAGCGGTCACTTATGGAGAACTCCTTGATGCAATAGAACAGGAACGGCGGGTTGAGTTTGCTTTTGAAGGACATCGTTGGTTTGATCTTATCAGGACCGGAAGAGCTATGGAGGTTTTGGAAAACATCAGTAGTCCGAATCAACTATTGATGCCCATTCCTTTGAGTGAAATCACATCCAATAACAATCCGGGAATGTATCAAAATCCCGGCTATTAATTTGCTAACAATAAAACAGATAATTATGAAATCAGGAATCATTCAAATCAGTGTTTTATCAGCCTTTCTGGCCCTGGTATTGATCGTGGGGTGCAAAAAAGATGAAGAAGAAATTCCACCCGCAAGTACGGTGGCCAATTTTGACTATACATCCGACAATGATTTTTTTGCACCGACCACCATTTCCTTTGCCAATTCATCCATTGAGGCAACAACATATGCCTGGGATTTTGGTAACGGACAAACCTCCACAGAAAAGGATCCGTCGGTATTGTATGAAGATCCGGGCGTTTACACGATATCACTGACAGCAACCGGTAACACCACCAATACCAAAACAGAAGATATCGTGATCAAAGATCCCAATGCGGGCAAATCGCGTACACTTTATTATTCTGATCGCAATACCGGTAAGATCCATTATATCAAGCTGGATGGTGAAGCCCCGGTGGTACAGGAATTTTCGTGGGGCGGATTGTATAAACCCTATGGTATTGCCATTGATTATGATAATGAAAAAATGTATGTCTCCGATGTTGACGGGATTATCTACAAGTGCGACCTGGATGGTGAAAACCCGGAGATCATCCTCAATGTGAATGACAACCCTGAGGTTGATTTTCCCTACGGGATTGTAGTAGTGGACGGCAAGATCTACTGGGGCATTGAAGGTGGACTGATGAAAGCCAACACGGATGGCAGCAATATAGAATGGGCGATCCAGATGGCGGCAACCCCGGAAATGCCCATCGGGCTGGCTTATGATTTTGACAGTGGTAAGCTCTACTTCACCAATGATAAATATGATTATTCAGGCGGTGTGTACCGCTGCAACCTGGATGGCTCTGAAATGGAATTGCTGGTCCCGGATATCGACGCAGGAGGTATTGCCATTGATACGGAACACGGTAAAATGTATTTCTCCGACTGGTTTGACGGATTGTACATGGCCGACCTGGATGGTTCGAACCTGACCGTGATCAACGGGGATCTCGGTGGTGAAACCACCTTCGTTTGGGGAATGGCCCTCGATGAGGATGCCGGATATCTTTATGTAAGCGATAAAATTTCCGAAGTGATCCTGCGCAGCAACCTCGACGGCAGCAGTTCGGAAAGCTGGATAACCGGAATTTATCCGCATGCCATGGCCATTGATACCTATCGTTAGAAATTCACTTTAATATTCAATTAAAAAATAATTACCATGAGAAAACATCTATTTTTATTCGTTGTGCTGGTTTTAACGGCATTCACCATGAATGCGCAGGTACCGGAATACTGGTATCTTGATGAGGTCAATCCGGGAATGGATATTGCCCTTTATCCTGATGGCACAAATCCACAGGACGGTTTGTTTGCCTGCCAGATGACTTTACTTCAACCGGAAATACCTTACCTTATTTCCGACAATTTCGCTGTAACAGAAGGCAGTGAGTATACCTTTACCATTTGGTATTATGATAATGATAGCCGTGCTTCACTTAAATTTTATGCCGATTTTTATGATTCCGAAGGAAATGATATTTACGGTGAAGATCCTGTTTATTCAGAAGATGGCGATATGTGGCAATCGGTGAGCTGGTCGTCAACAGTGCCTGCCGGAGCTGTGGAAGGTTACATCCTGATCAAGCTTTATGATGATGAAGGTTATGTTGATGAAGCCATCGTTTGGGTGGATAACGTTAGTTTTATGGTGGGATCGGAGAATCTGGTACTCAACGGAAGTTATGAAAGCTGGCCTGGTGTAGGTGTTGAAGAGCCGACAGCTCAACCGGATATGCAGGTATTTCCCAATCCTGTATACAATGAAGTTAATATCAGTAACCTTCAGGGAGTCGACCGGATTGAAATCGCCGATGCAACGGGATCGGCCATCAGGGTTATTGAGGATGTGAAAGGGGAAACATTGAAGTTTCAGGTTGAGGAGCTTTCAACCGGATTGTATTTTATGTCGTTTTACAACCGGGATGGTTGGGTAGCAACCAAAAAAATATTGAAGCGGTAGAAAAGTTTCATCTTTTTTACATTGAGCCTGGATCAGCAGATCCGGGCTTTCTTATTTTACACTAAAAACATCTCCTGGAAGATAAACACTCAATTCCATATTTTCAGCACCCAGCAGTCCATTCTCCTTATTTACAGTGAGGTTGTCATTGAAGATGACGATCACTTGTGATACCCCGGTTACACGGCATGAATCACCGTTGACAACAATGGCGGTCGATTCATCAATCCCGATACAGGCATAACCGGGATTTTCAATAGCTACGGTAATCAGCCGGTTCATCCGCATCCTTTTGATAAAATGCTGATCGATGATGGCATTCTCCATTAAACCCAACCCCTCTTTGATCTCCATATTCTCCGCTTCAATGGTGCGAAAATCACCGGTATATTCGGGGTGCTTGAACTCGTTGCCCGTGATCATTTTTTTACTCATGACCGCTGCTCCGGCACTGGTGCCGCCAATTACGGAGCCGTTTTGATAAGCTGTTTTGATGGCTTCATGCAAAGGGGTATTCACCACCACATTCATGAACTTGGTTTGTGCGCCCCCCGGAATGTAGATCATTGCCGCATTTTTAACGGAATCGAGCCGGGCTTGCGAAACCACTACACCTGAATCGACCTGGAAATTTAAAACCCGGAGTGCACCGTTTTCAATGAATTGCTTTTTGGCATAGTAAAATGAAGTATCGGGTTCGACACTGGACATGGGCATAACGACAATATACCCTGTGGTGTCAGTACCTGATAACTGGATCATCTCTTTCACCATTTCGGCCGGGCGTTTGCCACCGCCGATGATGAAGAGTTTGCCTTTGGGTAATGTTGTTAAAGCGTCTTTTGCCTGTTTTGGCGACTCACAAGCCTGAATAAGCAGGAGGCTTATGACTAAAAAATAGATAGATAGATTTTTCATGTAATTAACGAATAATAACCTTTGTGGAAAATTGATGCTTTGTTTTCTTATCTTTTAAGCAAACGATGTAAACGCCAGGTTTAATGGATGATATATCCAGCATGCCGTTTGAGGGCAATTTGCTTTTAAATATTTTGGAACCTTCCTGATTATAAATACTGATCTCCCCGTTTATATATCCCTTTATTTTCAACCAGTCATCAGCAGGATTAGGAAAGATATGCAAGTCAATACTTTCAGTCAGGTTAATGGCTGAAACCCGGTCGTATTGCCTTACAACTGTGCTATCGAGCAATGCCAGGGTAAATGAATCAAATCCTGCGACATCTCTTGGTTCGCCGGAGCTAACGGCAGACTGATCGGAAAATCCGCAATAGCTGCCATTGTTCTCAATCCAAATCATGGGGAAATTTCCATAAGACGTAACAGAAGCTTCATTTTCGTGGGGATTGTAATGCATAAAACAATCATCAAAGAGCCATATCCCGAAACGAAGGTTGTTCAGAACCATACCGTAAGGTACCCCGGCTGCGGCATTTTCATTATCGATGGTACCTGAAAAGGTATTGGGCATGATAATGGCATTCCGTAAAAGGTCTAAACCTTGCTCAAATTCAAGCAACCCATCGTAAGAGGCATACTCCTGTTCGTAATTTACCAGTACCGTATGTCCTGCAAATCTGCTATTCCCTCCGACAAATGCCACAAAATTACCCACTTCACTGATTTTCATTTTTAGAAGGCTGCCGTTAGCAGTATTTATTAAAAAGTCCATCAATGACTGGTATTCGTTTCCAACAAAAAGGTAATGGTTAAACGTTGTAATCCGTTGTTCCCAGAGCGGATCATCTGCATTTCCTTGAATAGCCTGTAATACCATTGCCTGTTTTCCCAGGTCATCTGTGAGATAATCTTTGAAAAATCCTGCCAGTGATGTGCTTGTACCTGTAATAATCAAAATGCTGTCATCTATTGATGCACTTTCGGTGAATTTTTCGAGCATCAGGGTATTATCATAAATTTGATCACTTCCACTCAGCCATAAAGGGTTGCGATAATTGAAACTGGCATGCTCGGGTTCAACCCATGTTTGCAGGCCGTTTACTTCAAAAGAGTTTAAATTGATCGAGCATTCGTTGAGCAGTTGAATAACATTCATGGAGTTGGCCAGAAGTTTCTCCCCACTCAGCCTGAAATTGTTGCCTTCGTTGGCCAGGTAAATATTTACAGCACCTGTTCCAAATGCATATCCGGTATAATCAGAATCGATGCAAAATGCGGTTTTATCGTCAACTCCAATTCCTGTAAGTGTTTCATTGTTGCCAATTAACCTGTTTCCAAGAAATCCTAGCAATCGGCCAAAGCGTGCCCTTTCCACAAAATGGCTGTCGAAAATATAACCCGGAAACAGGTTCAGAAAATCATCCTTCAGGGTCATGTATGGTTTAAAGGGATTTTCCAGTGCTTCCTCGGGGTAAACGGTTCCGTTTTCGGCTGTAAATATTACACCCGACAAAATGGCCAGCCCGGCGGAAGTCCCTCCAATCACACCGCCATTCAGATAAACTTCTTCCAATGCTTGATGCAGCAGGGTGTTTTTGTAATAATCATAATACTTCCATTGATCCCCGCCTTTGAAAAAAATCACATCATAGGTAACCAGGCTATCATAAGTTTCCTGCAAATTGGCTATACTTTGATCCGGAATGATAAAATTTTTAGCCTCAACCGCACCCAGGTTTAAAAAATAATTGGGAAGCCATGAGGAAACTTCAGGGTCGTAAGTGATGATGGCCACCCGCTTGTTGTCGGATTGATCCACTGCCCAAGCATAAGGAGCATCGCTCCACCCATTGATTTTTTCACTGCCTCCGCCAACCAGTAAAAGTTTACCCGGCAAAAATTGTGCATTCAATATTGAAACCGGGGAAAAAATGATCAGAAAAATGATTAATTTTAGGTGTTTCATAAGTACCATTTTGTGTTCATAAAAATAGCAAACTATCCTCTAAAACCCTTGATTTAAAAAGGATTTTTTTAAAATAAAACAGGATGGTTAAACCCATCATAAATTCCATTTTCATGAAAAAAATTACACGCCGTCATTTTGTTAAGAACTCCATCGCTCTGAGTGGAACGGCATTCATTTCCCTGCAACTGCCTGGGATCCTGAAAGCAGCCGGTCCACTTGCTATTCCGGATATTGTGACCATTGGCGCCGACGACCCAATGATGCAAATACCTCAGTTGCTTGAACCGCTGGGCGGAATTGAAGCTTTTGTTAAAAAAGGAGACGTAGTCGGTATACTTATTAACTCTCCGTGGGTCAATCCCGGTACATATACGCATCCTGATGTCGCCTTAAGCGTTGCAAAATTGTGTAAGGATGCCGGTGCAAAAAATATTGTCTGTTTTAAACCGGTTCGTGAAGGATATTGGGAAGAGAGCAGGTATTATGAAAGCTTGAAGCCCTTGATTGATGAAATAATTTATGGAGATGATAGGGTAGAGGTTGAGATTCCTAAAGGAATTGAATTGAATAAAGCTGAAATCTTCAAAGCTTTTCTGGACGTAGATGTTTACATCAGCATTCCGGTCGCCAAACATCATTCCGGAACCAATTTTTCAGGCAACCTGAAAGGACTGATGGGTGTTTCCACCTCTGCCACGAACCGACATATGCATTCACCTGATGGTGAATATACCTATGAAAAACATGAATACCTTTCACAATGCATTGCCGATCTTAACCTGATCCGTCAACCTGATCTTTGTATTGTGGATGCGATAGAATGTATATTGAACAATGGTCCGCGGGGTCCGGGAGAAACTGTAAAACCCAATCTGATCCTTGCAGGTATTGACCCGGTGGCCCTGGATGCATGGTCGGTAAATCTGCTTGACTTTGATGTGTATGATGTTCCCACCATAGAAAAGGCTGCCATACACGGACTGGGTCAGTTCGATTTGTCGAAGCTGAATGTGTTGCAACTTTAAGCTATTGTTTGATCAATTTTTGATGAAACTCGGCATTTGAATTGTCAGTGTTACCCTTGATCAAATATATCCCAGGTGGGCATTCGGGCTGCACCCTGATCTTTGATTTTGCTGGTATACGGGAATTCAGGATAACTTTTCCGGACATATTATACATGGTAATTTCTACCGGATTATCCCACCGATTATTGAACTCCAGGTTATTCACAAAAGGATTGGGTGAAATATCCATAGGAAGATATTCGTCCTCGTTTCCTGAAATGCTGGTTGTAGAATTCAGATATTCAGCAAAATACATGCACGATGCCAGAGATGCTTTGGTTAGTTCAAATACATATTCCGGATCCATGTTTGAAAGGCTGTCATGGATGGAATGCGGGTAAGGCGATTCATTATATTCATAGTAACCGGTTACTACATACCCGTTTTCCATAAAAGGGACGTAATCGGATCCGTACGCATAGCTGATATGTGTATTCAAACTCGAATAAATTTCTGTGAGACTGGCCAAAGTATCGGTGAATGCTGCGGATGCTTCATTGTTACTGGTAGGCGACCATTCATCGCGCTCGCAGGTAATGGTATTGTTAACCATCCCTGCCACACCACCTACTTCATCAATATTAAAAACCAGTCGGATATCCATATTCTGCGGTATCACCGTATTTTCGACATAATGTGTGCTGCCAACTAGTCCGAGTTCCTCAACCGTAAAATGGATAAATTTAATGCTATAGGCTGTTTCCACATCAGCCATCATGCGTGCAACTTCCAGTACAATGGCTGTTCCACTGCCGTTATCGTTTACTCCGGGTCCGTTATAGGTATCGTAATGCCCATCGATGATGAGGTATGTATCAGGATATAATGTACCTGTTTTGGTCACAATAATATTATAAACCAAATTTGATCCTACATAAAATGAATCGAGTTCAATATCAGTGTATCCAAATTGTTGATGCTGCTGGATTATCCAGTTGGCAGTTTCTTCAAGTGCAGCAGTTCCCGCTTGTTTCATCCCCAAATCCTCAAAATCCTGTAATCTCTGCAGTACCGAATCATATGCAATTTCATTCACTTTATTTTGGATATAAGGATCATATTCTTGTGCGGCAATAATTTGAGAGGCAACCACTAAAACAACAAATAGCATTGATCTCATGGATTTGTATAGGATTGATGTTATCTTCATTCTAAAAACGTATAAAAGGTTATTTAAAATCCTGATGACAGGGAACCGTTTTAAGATTGGTGTATTCGATCAGTTTATAAACGGGATAAGGGTAAAACCTGCCTCCCCATTGTGGTGCCAAATATTTGTCAAAATAGTTCCATTTAAGCAGCCCATCATCTGATTGGGGCTCCAGCAGATAGGCAGCCAAATTGCCCAGTTCCTGGGCTGTCTTGATCACCAAAGTACCGGAGGGGAAGGACTTCTTTACTTTTTCAAATGACCCATCTACCTGATTGATATAGTGTCCCTGATTGAGGCGTTTGGAAGGTGTTAGGGACTCAAAATTGAATTGTTCCACTTCAAATGCAGCGGTATCTTCCAGCATTTCGATGAGAATACCATGCATCCTCAGGTTCCTGATCACTTCTTTATCTTTTATGTTTAGGAGGTAAGCATAAGGCATCGCAACGCTCCTGGTGGGGATATAATCGGCGATATAATCGACTGTAACGGTTCGCTGGCGATCACTTTTTTTATAACGCCAATACCCATTAACACCCGGAATGGTATCAGCTTCAAAAGCTTGAATGGTAATTTTTTCAGGAGTAGGAACGCCTTTGTATTCAATGGCAAATGAATCAGCAACACCCGGTCCATAAAATTTTTCGAACATGGCGGAATCGGCATCCGCAATGGCCTGTTTCATTTCATCCTTATGATCTATGGTGTAATCAAGAATCGATTTTAGCAGGGAGTAACAACCGTCGACTCGCGTTTTGAAATCAGCATAAACGTAATTTTCATTCAGTAGCGCAAATCGGTTTCTGACGCCAACGTAATTCACCAGGTATCTTGGTTCCGATGCATAAGATATCCACCCTTTATCAATGTTAAGGCGGTCGATGAACTCACCATAAAACACATTTTCAACATTGTATTGATCCCATAAAATTCTTTGAACAGATGGTGAAAATTCATCCCGCATATAATTGATCAGGTTTCGGTTACCGTTGGGATTCATCATCCATACAAAAGTAACCGGTTCTTTATGGTAAGAGCCGTTGGTGGTATGGCAGTCTACTGATAAGGCCGGATCCCAGCGGTTGAAAACCTGCGTTACCAATCCTCGTACTTCAGGCGTTTCTAACTTCATTCCATCTCGGTTAAGGTCAAGATTCTGGCCATTGTATCGAACCCCTACTCCGTTGACCGGTCCCACCTGGTTGGTGCGGTTTTCTTTACTTATCTTATCATTACCATCAGCATTGAAAATCGGACAAACCAACAATACTACCTTACTGAATAATAGAGAGTCGTGTTCCTTCAGCAAGTCGCGCATTAACATCTGAGTCGCTTCTTTACCCTCCACTTCACCGGCATGAATATTTGCCTGAAAATATATGACGATTCGATCATCACCTTTTAAATCTTCGGGTGAATTTGGCATTGGATCAGCCAGGATAAAAAGTGGAATTTCCTTTCCTTCAGAGCTGTTAGCTATCACTTCCTTTCGGATAAGTTTAGATTGATTTAGCAAGCTATCAGTAAACGCCATCACCTCAGCATAGGTGGAAGTGGAGGTGTAATTTGTTTTTTCAGGTGTTGTCAGCAATTGGGATTGCGCTTGGCAATTCAGATTTATAAGAAAGATAATCGACAGACCCAGGATTGTTTTCATATGATGCCAGTATTAGAACCGGTCAAATTTATAAACTTAATCCGGGTATTTTATGTCCCAGCCTTTCTTTTTTTTATTTTTCTACCGCTAAGATCAGGTGCCAGATGATAGAACCCAATTCACTTTGAGCTTGCACTACAGATCCTTCATTGTTGAAGATTGCATCATCCATATTGAAGTTCAGATCAGAGTTTGGGGTCCCTGAAAAGGGGATTTCAGCCACCAGTTGCCACTGTCCCTGATTATTTTTAGCATATACTTTCTGATTATCGTAATTGATGGTAATATGAGCATCGACTTTTACATAATTCACTCCCCCCTCTGTCATCAATATTCCGGTAGGATCCATGGTCCATTGTCCACTCCTTTCAATTTTGGAATCATCACTTACCAGCGTTTCACCGTAATAATCAAGGGTTCCCGAATTTATAGTAACCAATCCAAATGTATTGATTTCTACTGCCATAGTTTCTTCAACTGAGAATTCTGGAATCTGATTGGAGAAATTAATCGATAAAAAACCAACGTAATTATGGTCGAAAACTTCATCGACAACAGGAATGTCATTTTCTTCCTGTTTATCTTTTTTACAGCATATCAATGCAGTACAAAGGAATACCAATAGGCATATTTTGAAAGCTTTCATTATTGTAAATTGATGTGTCATTGATTTAAATTTTTTTGTTTGAAAATTAATTAATGCTCAGGCATCATGGTTTCCTGGTCCATGATCATATACCCATCAGGAATGCTAAACATTGCATCATCGGGCGTCCATTTCTTGATGTCCCTCATTTCCATGCTGGTGTTTCCGGTTACATCCATGTGACTGATCATTTTGATCGGAAAGTCATATTCATCCGAATACCACATGGTATAAAGGAGTTGATCGCTTTCGCCATACAACTCTTTTTTTGTGCATTTGTAGCCATTGATTGTTTCGGTACCAATGGTTTTTTCCTGACCACCTTCTTTTACCTGGTATTCATATAATTTTACCGGATCGTTGGCCATGCTCATCTGGCTGGTTGCTTTGGTTTTGATGGCCATTTTTTGCTGAGGCATCAGAATAATTACTTCCCCTGGCTCATTGAGAACAATGACGACCCCTTCCTGTCCATCCTCATTGAATTCGTAGCGGTATCTATTTTCATCACTAAAAACTTTAAAGTCCTTCTCAATCCCTGAAAGGATAAAATGCATATTGGCCTGAAATTGACTTGAAGCTTTGAATGAAATCGCAGTCAGCAAACAAGCAATGATTATTATATTCTTTATTTTCATGGTATATTGTTTTAGATGATTATTTATTAAGCTATCCTAATATGCAGCTATTTTGCGCCATTGGCTTTTAAAAGGTTGATCATTTCGGTGTGTTTAGCATTTTCAGCAACAGATAGAGGTGTTTGATCATAAATGTTTTTAGCATTGACGTTCGCACCATGTTCTATTAATAGTTTTGCTATTTCAAGCTTATTATCTCTGGCAGCATAGATCAATGGCGTAAATCCTTCCAGTTCGCCCGAGACCGGGGCCTCGTCAACATTAACATTGCCGGCAAGCAGAAAATCAATCATTTTCATATGCTCATCAGTGAATTCGCGTCCATAGTTTATCATGGTGGCCAGGCAGTTGTAAAAAACACCGGTACCATCCGCTTTTTTCACATTGATATCAGCGCCTTTATCTACAAGCAAGTTGAAGATTTCCGGTGAATTTTCGGCTGCTTCAATAATTGCAGCACTGCCATCATTTGACTTGATATTAATATCTGCTCCTTCTGAAATTAAAACTTTTGCGGCTTCTTTGTAAGCTTCCCGGGAGCTGTAAGAACAGGCCCAGATCAGGGCTGTGTAGCCATGTTCATCTTTTTGGTTTATATCAGCTCCGCTGGTAATGAGCTGTTTTATTTCAGCTATATCAGCCTTAAAAACAGCTTTGATGATGGGTGGAGTTTCTGTGGCATTTTGAGCAATCAAAGCTGGTTGAATCTGGATTATGAATAGTATCATTATCAGAATTGAGGTTTTCATTTGTTTTTTCATTCAAGGGTGTTTTTAACATTACATCTTCACAAACTCAACCCTACGGTTTTCTGCTTTGCCTTCCGGTGTAGCATTTGTATTTATCGGCATGGATTCACCAAAACCTTTAGATGTTAATCTGCTGGCTGGTATTCCCATCGATATCAGTTTTTTCATAACAGTTTCAGCCCTATCCTCCGATAGCTTCTGATTAAGATCAGTATCACCATCACTGTCTGTATGCCCTTCTATACTGAATTTAAGTTCTGGGTGTTCTTGCATTAATTCTGTTATTTTATTTATTATACCCATCGATTCTGGCTTAAGTGTTGCTTTGCCAACATCGAAACGTATACCGTTGGCAACGATTTTTCCATTCTGCATCAAACGATCGTAATATTTTACACCACCTTCAGCTATACGAACATTTTTTACGTAGTACAAATTATCGTTTTTCGCATGGTAAGTATATAAAGTAAGTCCTTTTGGGTCGAAATCAAGCCTTGGGATATTCAACAAACGTGTTTCGTCCATATAAGCTTTTAGCTTTCCATGAGTGTAGGCAATGGCAATGTGCATCCAGCGCGATTTTGCTACATTTTTATCGGGCAGGGTGCTGCTTGTTTGCCCTATACTCAGCTGGTTGTATCGTATTTCTATGTCAGTATAACCGGTAGAACTTCCTGATTTTTGGTTCTTTCGGTCGTATAAATAAGTTTCGAACCACCCGCCACCAGGATAATACAAATCAAATTCTATGGTAAATACATCGGGCAAATAGTCTTCTTTTGGGTTTTTCATATAGGGTATTATTGAAGGCGCTCCATCGCGGAACATAATTACATTTTCGCCCCCAAATTTGGCAATTTCAACATTTCCACGCACCAAATCCCATCGCGAGGGGAATTCACCATTTTCTTCCCCAATTAAATTGTCTTCAAAAATTATTTTATCACCCGGTACAAAGTCATATTTTGCCCAGTTGAGGACTGGTTTATTCGAAACCGGTTCATCTGATATTTTTGAATCTTTTTCCAAGGATTTTTCTTTTTCTTCAGAAGCGTCTGTCGCTTTTTCTGTTTTTTCTTTTTTCTTTTTATTCTTCTTTTTAAACAGGCTGCCCACTCCTTCTTCAATCTTATCGAACCCTTTGTCAATCCCTTTATCGATGTTTTTATTGGTGCGGTTTTCACCTTCCTTTTCAGCTTTTTTTCCGGGGTCGTCAATTTGCGCCACGATTGGCCCAGCAAGGATGCCTGCAAGGAATAGGATTAGAATTGATAACACTCGTTTATTCATGATCTGCGATTTATTTAATTAAACTTTCATTGAATTTATTGAGGGCCGAAACACGGTTGTTGACACCAAGTTTACGGTAGATATTTTTCAGATGAAACTTAACAGTATTGATGGAAACGCCAGCCTTGTTGGATATCATTTCGTTGCTCAATCCTTGCTGTAAAAGTTTGAGGATAACCAACTCCTGAGCCGTTATTTGCTGCTTATTCATGGTAAGTAACAGATTCGGAGATAAAATTAGCGGTCAGAGAAATACCCTGTACTACCCGAAAGGGTAGTTTTGCATTTAAACAGAAAAAATTTCGATAATTTAAACCTCTTCCATATGAGCTTTTCGAAGAGCCTGAACCCTATTTTTTACATCCAATTTGAGGTAAATGTTTTTGATGTGATATTTGATGGTGTTTTCAGAAACAAAGAGTTTTTTACCAAGTTCAGCATTGGTAAGTCCTTTTGAAATCAGTTCCAAAATTTCTGCTTCGCGCTGTGTTATTCCGAATTCTGTTTTCAGCCGGTATAAGCTATCAGCTGAACCTGAATCATTATCTATATATTCTTTGAGTTGCAGCAAATAATTTCTCAATTCAAGGTTCATTTGGTGAATTCTTTGATTCTTATTTTTGATGATTAACCAACTGATGAATGCTCCCGAAAAGCTAATCAGCACAACAACGATCAGGATCAGAAGTTGAACACGGTTGCGTCTTTCCTGGAGTTCGTTGGTTTTGTTCAGGATCTCTATTTGTTGTTCTTTTTTTTCTGTTTCATACCTTGTTAAAATCTCAGCAATGTTTTTCCGTTTTTTTTCATTAAAAATACTATCGTTTAAAATGGTTGAATATTCGAAGTGAGTCAGAGCCTGTCGATAATTACCCAGTCCCTTAAAAGCAAGGTATTTTGAATATTCGAGCCCCTGCAGGTCAGCAGCCCATGAGCTGTCGCACAAAACAGTGGCGGAATCGAGATATTGAAGGGCTCTTTTGAATTCTTTCATTTCATTGTAACAATTAGCGATGGCATGATAGGAAGTCATAATACCATATTGATTGCCAACATTCTGGTCGAGTTGAAGGCCAAGCATCAATAGTTTCAAAGCCTCCCTGTATTTTTTCTCACGTTGGTATATGGATGCCAGGTTGGAATAACCCACGGCCTGTCCACGGATAAAATCGTGTCTTTTTGAAATTTCAATGAGCTTTTGATAGAAGAATGCAGCTGAATCCAGCTGATGGTCCAGTTCATGCAAATAGGCGGTCTCATTATAGATATTGACAATGATCCTGAAGTTGGAAATACCAGGGATCATCCGATAAGCTTTACGGCAATAATTGCCCGCTTCATCAAGTCGTCTGAGTACACGTAAAACTTCGGCCATGTTGCGATAGGTTGCAGCAAGTCTTGTCGTGTCACCCAGTGTTTCGCGAATTTTTAGAGATTTTTCAAGATAATAGAAAGCCGAATCGGGATGGCCGATATACCCTATGGCAACGCCCAGGTTGTTCAAAGCATCACTTTCAACAAGCTGATCATTTGCTTGTTTTGCATACTGTATGGCCTTGTGAAACAGCGGAATGGATGCCTTATCCTGACCATCCATAGAAGTATAATGACCCAGCTTGCTATAATATGTTGCCAATAAATCCGGATCACTTCGCTCGTTGATAAGGTCATATATCGCATCCAACTGTTGAATGGCTTGTTTGAATTTTTCTTTATCAGCAAGGGAATCGGCCCGGTTGATTTTCAGGTGTAATGTTTTAAGAGGATACTCTTGCTGTGGTAAAACCTCCATGTAACCCAGCAGCAAAATACAGATGCAGATCATTTCCCATCTGTATAAGCTCCCAATAGCCCGATCAGTAGAACCTCTTGTCATGATCATGATTTTAAGTTGGGCCTGGTGTGAACCAATTCCTGATCACTAAAATACGAAATTATAACAAAAGCCGTTTTACAGGGTTTAATACATAAACCGGGGTTTTAGCAAACAGGTTGCTGAATAATCCATTGATGAAGTTCAGAATCAAAAATAAATATGCGCGTTATATAACATGGATGGTCATACTGACCATTGTGGTAATGGTGTTTGGCATGGGCTTCGTGGCAGCTGTTCGACTTGGTTTTTTCGGTCCTTTACCCTCATTTGGTCAGCTGGAAAAAATTGAACACAACAATGCCTCCAGGATCATGTCGGCAGATGGTAAATTACTGGGTCTTTATTATTATCAAAATCGTACCGATACAAAAATAGAAGACGTTCCTCAATCCTTGATTGATGGTCTTGTTGCTACTGAGGATGCCCGTTTTTACAGTCACAATGGTTTTGATACACGATCGTTTTTCCGGGTTATATTTAAAACGATCCTGCTATCCGACCGGAGTGCAGGTGGAGGAAGTACCATCAGTCAGCAACTGGCCAAGAATTTATTTCCCAGGAAAGACTTTGGATTGATTAGCATGCCGGTGGTGAAAGTGAAGGAGATCATAACGGCTATTCGTTTGGAAAAGATCTATTCCAAAAAACAGATACTTGAACTTTATCTCAATACGGTTTCTTTTGGTGAAAATACTTATGGGATAGAAACTGCGGCTTTAACTTATTTCAATAAAAAGCCAAAGGATCTTTCCATTCCGGAATCAGCTGTGCTGGTGGGATTGTTGAAGGCCAATACAGGATATAATCCCCGCTTAAATCGTAAAGCCGCTACGGTAAGAAGAAATACCGTGATTGGTCAGATGGTCAAATACGGCTATCTCTCCGATACGATTGCTGACTCACTGAAACAGTTGCCAGTGGTTTTACATTTTAATAAAATGGATCATGTGGAAGGTCCTGCCCCTTATTTTCGAGAATATTTACGTCGGCAAGCAGAGGAAATCCTGAATGAAATGAATGAAAAGTATGGCACGGATTATAACCTTTATGCCGATGGTCTTGTTTTGCATACGACCCTGCGTGCTGACCTACAAGCCTATGCTGAAGACGCTGTAATGGATCAGATGGCAGATCTTCAAAAGACTTTTGATCTGCAATGGCATGGGCGTGAAAGCTGGAAAAAAAATAGTTCACTGGCACGTATGCAGATCGAACAAAGTGTTCCTTATCAAAAATTGAAAAGGCGTGGGCTTACGGAATCCCAAATTTTGGATACCCTTAAAATTCCCCATAAAACTAAAATATTTACCTGGAAGGGTGAGGTCGATACCATCATGTCATCACTTGATTCCATCCTTTATCATTTCAGTATTTTGCAATGTGGAATGCTGGCTATGGATGCGCACAATGGTCATATTTTAGCTTGGGTGGGCGGACCCGATTACAAGTATTTCAAATACGATCATGTGCTGTCGGCAAGGCAGGTTGGTTCCACCATCAAACCATTTATTTATGCATCTGCTATTGAAAATGGAGTGGAGCCCTGTGACTATTATGAAAACGACAGCATTGCCTATAAAGATTATGATAACTGGGTTCCTAAAAATGCGGATCACCGATATGGAGGTTATTATTCCGTTCAGGGGGCTCTGGTCAACTCGGTGAATACGGTCAGTGTGCAGTTGCTGATGGAAACGGGAATTCCTGAAACGATCATCAACCTCCAAAAAGCAGGGATCAAGGCCAATCTTCCCGAAGTGCCTTCTCTGGCATTGGGAACGGCTGAAATCCCACTCTATCAAATGGTGCAGGCCTATTCGGTTTTTCTAAATAGGGGAAGCCGGGTAGAACCTGTTTTCCTGGAAAGTATTTTTGATAACAATGGAAAAGTAATCTACGAAACACCGGCCACAGAAGCGGTAGAGCCTGTTTTTTCAGTAAATACCGTAGAAACCATGCAGGTACTTTTGAAAGGTGTGGTTAACCGAGGGACAGCTTCTGGCTTGCGAAATAATTACAAACTGACCAATGAAATGGGCGGAAAAACCGGAACGACGCAGGATCAAACCGATGGTTGGTTTATGGGTCTTACACCGGAAATGATCGTTGGTGTCTGGGTGGGTGGCGACAACCCGGTGGTCAGGTTCAGGAATTTGACTACGGGTCAGGGAGCCCGCACGGCCATGCCTGTTTTTGCAAAATTTATTCAAAATACAATTGAAAATAAATCCACCAGGAATTTTGCCAGTGGCTCATTTGGCTTTCCGGATAAAATTTATCGTGATCTTGCTTGTGCCGATTTTAAAGAGACGCGGGGAATTTTTGATTTCCTGAAAAAGAAACCCGAATATGGAGATCGAAAGGACCAGTTAAAACGGGATCGAACCGGGACCAGTCAAAAAGATGATCAAACCAAAGTTGGAAAGTTTTTGCGAAATATTTTCGGCAAGGATGATAAAAAGAAAAAGAAACGGAAATAACTCCCATTTTACCTGAAGTACTTTTTAATCCATCACAAACTTAATCCCAAAGGCAATAATATTTGCTTTTAAGCCCGAATCACGGCTATAGTTGTGGTACTTCAGATCAATCGATTTTAATCCGAATTTGGAAATGTGAAAACGGGTAAAAATGTCCGTATAAGAAATACCAAATCCAAACTGGTTAGCCGTAAACTCTGACAGATCGTAATCAGATGTATAATATGGATCGGTAGATAGATGTTTTGCATAGGGTGCAAAATAATCTGCTGCCGTCTGGTTATAAAAACGATAAGATGGATAAATTGTAAAACTTCGGGTAATCTTCACAGGGATTTCCAGGCTTATGGTATTCGATTTGATACCCCACTCATCGAAATAATAGCGGTAAAAACCTCTGAAAGATAGAAATTCGTTGATATAATAATTCAACCGCCCTCCCAATGCAATTTTAAACCGTGTATCGGGGAGTCTTTCAATGTCATCAGCCAGTCTGAACTTTTCATAAAATGAACTGTCGACATCGCTAAAATAAACCCTTTGAAAAGGTGTGGAAAGCAATCCCTGTTGAAGTACATAATCTGCCGACAACGAACCCTGTAGTCGTTTCGAAAGTATTTGTGAAACAAATAACCCAACCGAATAGGAGTTTCGTGAGGTGTTATTGAAACCGGATGTAAATGATGGTTTGTATGCAGGCGTGCCCGGAAAATAATCTGATCCACCCTCCATAAAAGGCCGCAATTCATAAGGATAAACCGGATACCAGGAATCGAAATAGACATTACCATTGATACCCAGTTCGGTATTTTTTTCATTGAACAATCTGCTATAACCTCCTCCGATACCAATGGAAAAATAATCATATTCATTGGATATGGAAAGTTTGGCCGACCAGATCTTATTCCTGTCATCTGAGCTGTGGCTGTAAGTTCCGGTTCCATTCAGCCAGATATCGCCGGATGAGGCTCCTGAACTTTCCAAAAAAGGATCGGCCTCTCCCGGTCCATCAAAGGGATTGATGTTGCTCGACGACGCAGAGGTATAGGCAGAAACTTCACCGTCAATGGTCAATACATCGTCCTCATTCAACGGAACTGAAAGGACAATCGTTGGGGTAATATTGTTGAGCTTTTCGGTACCAATTCCCCCGGTAACGGCTGCATGGTCGCCGTCTTGCTGGTAATAACTCATTAAAAAATCAACTTCAGCCGATTCCAAAACACGTTTTTTATAAACCTGGGTTGAGTCCTGCTCTGTTTGAGCCGACAGAAACGCTACATTCAATAGCAGCAATATTACAATCAGTTTTTTCATATCGGTTCTTTAATTACATCCGCATCCACCACCTGTTTTCCCACCATTGGCGCCTACTGCCGCCTCGCGGTATGCCTGGAAAGTAGTTTCAAAACGATCAAGCTTTTTTAAACCCAAAACCATATCAGGGTCATTGAGATAGATTTTTTCATATTCCTTTACCGAAACGCAGGAGGTTATGGTAATGGCCACAACAAAAAGCAATAAGAGTTTCTTAATCATGATTTATCAATTGTTATATTTTGGGAGGTGTGAATGCCTCCTTTTTCGTCGATGATCACACATTCCATATCGGGAAGCTGGTTGATCAGGTCCAGCCCCACTTCAATTCCCATTACAAAAACAGAAGTTGCCAAAGCATCACACAATTCTGCTGATGGACCGAATACCGTGGCAGAGATTATCCCTGTTGCCGGGTAACCGGTTTTAGGGTTGATGATATGCGCATAGCGAATACCATTAAATTCTACAAATTTTTCATAATCACCCGAAGTAACCACAGCGCCTTGTTTCAAGGGAAGTAAGGCAAATGCCTTGCTTTTATCAAAGGGATTGGTGATGGCTACTTTCCAGTCGGTGCCATCGGGTTTTTTACCCCAGGTATTCATATCGCCGGAAGCATTGATGATGCCTGCTGCAACACCCTTTTCCATCAGCAGGGCTTTGGCTTTGTCGGCTGCATAACCTTTTCCGATGGCTCCAAATCCGATCTTCATGCCGGGTATTTTCAGGAATACGGTGGATTGGGCTTTATCAAGGATAATATTTCCATATCCAACCTTGCTCACCGAGTTTTTAATTTCTGCTTCCGAGGGCATTGTTTTCATGCTTCCATCAAATTTCCAGATGCGGTCCATGCTGGCGTAGCTGATGTCGAAAGCTCCTTCTGTAAGCCTTGAAATGCGGATAGCACGGTCAATTAGGTTGAACAGCTCTTTATCTACTTTTACCGGTTTAATACCGGCATTTTTATTTATTTCAGAGGTTTGTGAATTGGGATCCCAGGAGGAGATCAGTTTTTCAATTCGCTGGATTTCGGCAACAGCAAGATCGATATATTCATTTGCTTCAACGGAATCGTTTGCAACCACGGTGATATCAAAACGCGAACCCATTAATTTTAAGGTTCGCTTATAAGGTTGTTGCGAAAATCCCTGCGAAATAAACAATGCTGCCAGAAATACCAGGAAAGCCTTCACTTTTATTGAATAAATGAATTTAGAAGTTCGATATATTCGGACGGGGATAGCTTTTTGTAACCGGTTGTACCCAATACTTTACCATTCTTATCCAAAACCACTACCAGCGGGAAATAACCCTCTTTATTGTATTTCTCAGCCAGCGCATTATTTTTTTCCTCCTGCTCGGATGAAAGACGATTTTTACGACCGCGGGGGAAATCTGCTTTTAACATGATAAAATGCTCCCTTGAATAGGCCTTAAATTCATCGGTGCTCCAAATCTCTTTGTCCAATTTGATGCAGGGGGCACACCAGTCGGATCCCTGGAAAACAAGGATGATGGGTTTGCTTTGCTCTTTGGCCAGTTTTTTTGCAGTTTCAAAATCGGTTTGCCAGTCCTGAGCAATTGTTATTAAAGGCAGGATCAGCATCGAAAGCAGAAGCTTGTTTTTCATTATTTTGGTTTTACAAATGTAGGAAACGCAATATTAACAAATATAGTTTACCAACTGCTAAAAAAACCCTGGTACTCGACTTTCTTTAGGCGTCTTTTTTAAACCAATTCAGGTGCAGCGTGTTATGATAGTAGAACGAACGTTTAAAAATTTGACATTATGAAAATAGCAGTAACTGCAGCAAGCGGACATTTGGGAAGTGAAATCATCGATCAGTTGTTGAAATTAACGGATGTAAAAAATGTAATTGGGATCGCTCGCTCCCTTGATAAAATAAAACAAAAAAATATTGAAAAAAGGAAAGGCGATTATGATAATATCAATGAGCTTATAGAAGCATTGAAAGGTGTGGAGGTAGTTTTGCTTGTTTCAGGAATGGCGGCTCCGGATACCCGTATTGTTCAGCATAAAAATGTGATCGAAGCCGCAAAAACAAATAATGTCAGAAAAATTGTATACACCAGTATTGCGGGTAAACGAGGTATTTCAAAGTTTGATGCGATCATAAAAAGTAACCGTCAAACTGAACAGGATATTATTACCAGCGGACATGAGTGGTCCATTGGAAGAAATGGCCTTTACATCGAACCCGATATTGCATATATGGATGAATATAAAAAGGAAGGGGTGATTGCCAATTGCGCCGGTGACGGACTATGCAGTTATACGACCAGGTCAGAATTAGCCTATGCATATGCCCAAATGATTCTGAACAACGACCGCAATGAACAAATCTATACCCTTTCGGGTGAGCCAATTTCCCAAAAGCAACTTACAGAATATTTGAATGATACATTCGGCACCAAACTAAAATATAAAGAAATTACACCGAAGGCTTATTTAGAGTTACAGCGGGAAATGAATGGTGATTTTTTAGGGACCATTATTGCTGGAATTTATACCAAGATTAAAAACGGCGAAATGAATCTAAACTCAAATTATGAAGAAGCTGTGGGTCGCGAGCACATTAGCTGGAAAGATTATTTTACATCGGTGGCTCAATCAAAAACATAAATCCGATCATTCAATTTCAGAATACTTACAGGTATTCCACCTCGCCGGACCCCAAATGATAATAGGCGGGTAAAACCTGTAGTTGATTTTTATTGACCGCTCCATTGATGATGGATGAGTTTTGAATCAATTGTTCAACAGTTATCATGGCATTTTTTTTGGCAACCTCATTTACAGATGCATCATGAATAGCTGGTCGGATATGATCCACCAAATGTTCAAGATTTTCCCCAAAGTTTCCATTTTGAAGGGTGGCTGTTACAGCCCCACAATTCTCGTGTGCCAGGACGATAATGATGGGAGCGTTCAGGTTGGCAACAGCATATTCAATGCTTGCGATGGTTGACTTATTGGCGATATTTCCTGCCACACGAACCACAAATAATTCACCAATTCCGGTATCGAAAATAAGCTCGGGTATTACCCTTGAATCGGCACATGAGAGTATGATGGCAAATGGATTTTGTGCTTGAATTGTTTCCTGCCGGCGATGGCTATCCTGATTCATCCGGATCATTTGGTCCCGGCAAAATCTTTGATTCCCCGTTTTAAGACGGTTTAATACTTCATTGATCGTCATGGATACTTTGAATTTTAAGTTTCATGGCAAAGATAAAAAGCTTCGGCATTGATCTAAAAGATCTGAGTTGAATTTTATTGATTTGAAAGTGATATGATATCTCCTGGGGTTAACACATTTTTACCATACCCCTTCAGCATCGCATTGATCGTCGCCAATCCAATCTGCGTTGTATTCACAACCGAATTGGGCGAAAAAAACTTAATCAGCTTCACCAGCCACATGAAATAGTCGTACATAAACTGGTAGGCCTTCGTCCGGGATTTAATGCCACGCAAAGGAATGATCATGCCCGGCCGGAACATATAAGCGTCATTGAAGCCCAGCTTCAGCAGGTCGTTTTCGGTTTTGCCTTTTACCCGTGCCCACATCATCCGTCCTTTTTCCGTTGAATCAGTTCCCTGACCGGAGACATAGTTAAAAGTCATTCCAGGATTTTGTTCAAGGAGTATACTTGCCAAAGCAAGCGTGTAATCGTAGGTGATTTTCCTGTATTCTTCCTCTTTCAACCCGGCAGCGCTGATGCCCAGGCAATAGAAACAACCGTCATATCCTTTTAGTTGATCCTTTACGTCTGAGAAATCTGAGAAGTCGTTATGGATCAGTTCCTTCAGTTTGGGATGCTCCGTACCTACCGCATTCCGGCCAATAACCAGCACTTTGCTGATAGTTTCATGATCGAGACATTCGAGTAGTACACCTTTGCCTACCATGCCGGTAGCGCCGGTGATGATAACTTTTTTATTCATAGTGATAAATAAAGAATTATGGTAAAAGTACGATTTTAGAATAAACCTTTCTGGTTTTGAGGTATTGCACAGCATTTCTATTGAGTTAACAGTAAAAAAACGGTTCAGCAGAATCAGATACTGAGGTCAATTCTAAAATCTTTATTAGTTTTAGTGCAGAAAATAACTTTAAAATCAACAAAATGAAAAATAACAAACAACAGGAACAATTATTTATCTGTAAACCCTGTGGTTATGTGATGAAAGAAAGTGAACTTACTGATGTTTGTCCGGCTTGTGGCTTACCCAGAAAAGTCTTTGAGCAATATAAGGAACGGATGTCGCCGGGAAGAAGTAAAATTTTACGGCTTGATTTACATCCGATTGCTGTTCACTTTCCACAAACAATGCTTGTATTCCTGATGCAAGCCTTGATATTGAATCTTTTCTTCCCCAATTTTTATCCTGATGTATTGTTAGGAACTGCAACGTTTTCAGCTGTTGTTTTTCCTTTTGCTGTTTTGGGTGCTTTCTTAAGTGGTCTGATCGACGGTAAACTGCGCTTCAAATCGGTAACGACACCGATTCTCGTAAAGAAAATAATCTACAGTGTCGTCATGTTTGCTGTTTCAGTGGTTATTCCATTTATTGTCTGGAATGGGATTCATCACCTTAGTACCAAACTATGGTTGCTGGTGTGCGGATCAATTGCACTGTTTTGCGCCATCATGCTGGGTCATGCAGGTAAGCGGCTGATGAATATTGGCATGGGTGGAGCAGTGAAGGTTTGGGGTTGGAAGATATAGTCATCCATCCCCAATTCCATTGATTGTATGGCATAATCAGTGCATCACTTGTGTATCCTATTTCTTATCAAAAATATGATTGTCTACCATTGCCTGGAACCCGTCTACCATTGACTCTTCCATTGGACGGAAGCGGACTCCCAATTCATTTTTGATCTTTGAATTATCTGCTTTCCATTCCACATCAATGTTACGTTTGATCATTTTACGGGAAAAGGCTTTATTCACCATTGGTCCAATGATCATCAATAGCCATTTTGGAATGGCTTTTTTCGGCAGAGGATAATCGCCACCAAATTTCGGTTGTAACGTCATGGCCATCTCATAAAAATTGGTGTTATGACCCGAGGTAATGTACCTGCCATGAGCTGAAGGTGTGAATCCTGCCTGGAAATGAGCTTCGGCTACGTCACGCACGTCAACCAATCCGATGGCCATGCGGGGAGCACCGGATTTCATGGTGCCATCACCCATTTGTTTGAGTATATTGAAACTCTCGGAAGTAGTTGCCTTTGGATTGAGCGGAGGACCCATTACAAAACTGGGATTGATGGTAACAAGATCCCATTGCGTCTGAGCCTTCACCATTTCCCATGCTTTCTTTTCGGCCAGCGTTTTCGAATATGAATAGGGTTGATAATCGCGTGAAGCCGTTGTGTTCCATATATCCTCTGTCAATTTTCCTCCTGGCAATTGTTCACATTCGATGGCATCGCAATATATGGCGGCACAACTGCTGGTCACCACCACCCTTCTGACAGAAGGCGTATGATTGGCTGTTTCAAGCACATTTGCAGTTCCCTGAACAGCCGGATCAATCAAATCTTTTTGAGGATCTTTAACATCCAAAGTAAAAGGAGAAGCTGTGTGAAAAACCAGCTCGCAATCTTTCATCGCCTCGGCGTAAGACCCCTTGTCCAAAAGATCAGATTTAAAGTATTTAATTGTCCCTTTTGATTTTTCGGCAATGGCATCCAGATGTGCTACTTTTTCCTTTTTATTCGGATCTCTTACAGCTGCATGAACTGTAATGCCTTCCTCCAGTAGTTTTTTTACCAGCCAGCTTGCAACGTATCCAGTCGCTCCGGTAACCATTACGGGTTTTGTTTTATCTATTTGTGTCATGGTATTTCATTTTAAATTAATGTGTTATAATATTATGTGAGTACTTACTTTCACTATCATGAAATTTTTTATAATCCGTATTTCTTCAGCAGAAAACTTTTCATTTTATCTGAATTATTCATTGATCCTTTGATCAATGAGGCACCCATAGCATCCAGGCTTAATGTCAGAAATTCAGCTTCTTGCTGGGGTGATTCGTAATTTAATTTGACAAAGGCCAGGGCCAGGGCCATGGTGAGCGGTTCGGTTTTATGGCTGTAATCCATTTCTATTTCCCATTTAAGCTTGTATTGCAAGCGCCAGAATTCATATTCTGACTCCGGCACTGAAAAAGGTAAGATTATGGACTTTCGGATTACTTCTATGGGATCCGACTCCAAAACAATATCTTCAAATAAGCTTTTTAACTTTTTATCACCTTCCGCAAGAATGGCCATCAATAGCCCCCTTTTATTCCTAAAATGACGAAAAATCAATCCTTCACTTACCCCGGCATGAGCGGCTACTTTGCTGGTGGAGGTAGCATTGTATCCCTCTCTGGCAAAGAGTTCAAGGGCGGAGTTTAATATTTTTTCCTGTTTTTCTGTCATTTTATAAGTGAGTAATCGCTTACAAAAATACAATCTTTTTTATAACTGTAGAACTTATTTAGAAAAATTTATTGATAATTTAATTTTTATGTTGGTTTTCAGGAAGTTCAGCTGGCCATCCAATTTGTAGTCGTTCTGCCATTTGTTTCGCAGCTTCGGCATATTCTGGCGCTGCCACTGCATTTTTATTTTCCTGGGGATCCTTCTGCAAGTCATACAATTCTGTTGCTGCCAGTTCTCCGGTATTTTCATTGAACCACTCCACATAAAGGTAGTCGGTTGAGCGAATGGCATGACCATGATAGGGAATACCATCAGGCGCTAACCATATACGGCTGCGCAGGTACTGGCTGAAGACTGCAGTTTTCCAGGGTTTTTCCGGTTCAGTGAAGAGTGGAACCGAACTAATGCCCTCCAGTCCCTCAGGAATTTCCAGTCCTGCAAGTTCACAAAGGGTTGGGTAAATATCCACGAATTCTACCAATTGGTTAGATTGCACAGGTTTGTCTCTTAATTCAGGCGTGCTATAGATCATGGGTACCCGGGTATCGATGGAATAATTGGTTTGCTTGCACCAGCTGCCATGTTCGCCCAGTTTCCAGCCATGATCACCCCAAAGCACCACAATGGTATTGTCGAGCAGTCCCAGTTCCTCCATTTCATTCATCAGTCGACCGATTTGTGCGTCCACATAACTCACCGACGCAAGATATCCATGTTTCAAGTGCCTGGCTTGTTCTTCTGTAAGTTTACCAAAAAGGGGATGTGGCTGATCTTTAAAATCTTCATATCCGCGCAATTCCCGTAAATTATTGATCGCCATGGGTGGAGCATTTTCAGGGATGAAATCATTTTCTGCCATGGGGATTTTATCAGGATCATATAAATCCCAGTATTTTTTCGGGGCATTAAAAGGCAGGTGTGGCCGGTAATAGCCTATCGCAAAAAAGAAGGGTTGATCCTTTTTCGACAGTTCTTCAATTCTTTTCATCGCAATGTTGGTTTGTGCCCCATCATAATAGGCATCATCCGGTACATCTTCACATTCGGTGGAATAAGCTTTCAGGTACCATTCACCGATCCGGTCGATATATTTATCCTGCTTTCCGGATGCGATAATCTCCTGGCTCCTCCTTTCAAGATATTCCAAAGCTTCCTCTCCAACATAACCGGCATCCGGATCAAAAGGATACCCATCGATGTGCAGTTTCTTTTCGCTCCATGAGAGTGAATCGGGCTTGGTGTTGTGATAGATCTTTCCAATGGCAGTGGTAAAATATCCATTTTGCTTGAAGTATTGTGGTAAGGTGACAACGTCTGGTACCGTTTCGCGGAAATCGGTCCATAAATCCCAAACTTTATTTGAATTGGGTCTGAGTCCTGTCATCAGGCTGGCACGCGAAGGATTGCACACTGCCGACTGGCAAAAGGCATTGTTAAACACAATACCGTTATCGGCCAGTTTATCAATGTTGGGGCTGATGGCATAATCCATCCCATAACAACCCAGTTCGGGCCGCAGGTCATCCACTGCGATGAAAAGAATGTTGGGTTTTTCGTGCATCATTGGTTTCGAATCACATCCTGAACAATAAAGGAGAAAGAGAAACAGTGCACTAAAGAAGATGATCTTATAAAATTTTACCATGGCAGAATGATTAAGGTTATTTTAAAGCCATGAAGATAAAAAAATACCACAATACTTCGACTCACATGGTATTAAGCCAATTCCCACAAGGAGTTCATGAAATATCTGCGTGAATCATAAAAGTTTTGTCTGATTACAAATCCGGAATTTTGTGCAAGATTTTGGATCAAAGAAATATCGTATTTCTGTGACATTTCCATAAAAATAGGTTCCCAGGGGTCAAATGTTATGGTTTTATCAATGGCACCTATGTAAACACTTTGTTTTGCAAGGCTTACCAGGTAACTTTTTGCGGTGCCGGTTTGCGGATTGTATACCTCATGATGCTTGAACTTCATCAATTCAAAATCGCCACCAAGTTCTTCGTTAATTCGCCGAAGAAGGTTGAGGTTGAAAGATGCTGTATATCCATGCGGATCATTGTATGCTTCCAGAATGATTTCAGGATCTTTCTTCAGATCAAAACCAATAAAAAGTTTATCATCAGGATTCATGGCAGTTTTGACTTGCGTCAGAAAGTTGATGGCTTGTTCATGGTTAAAATTCCCAATATTTGATCCAAGAAACAGCAACACTTTTGGTGTTTTATCGATCCGGCTAAGCTCCTCCATCAACCCAAAATAATCACCGATCTTGCCAATTACTTTTAAGTGTGGAATTTCCTGCTTTAGCTCTTTTTCAAGTGTAAGCACGGCTTTTTCTGAAATATCGACGGGGATGTATCGGATCTGGGGATTTTGTCCAAGAAAATGCGCCAACAATATTTTTGTTTTCAATCCATCTCCTGCTCCCAACTCTACTATATCGAAAGGCAGATGATCAAGTTTAAAAGCATCATAAATTGATTGCTTTTGGGTTTCAAATATTTCCAGTTCGCAATCGGTGAGGTAGTATTCGGGCATGTGCATGATCTTCTGAAAAATCAAGCTTCCCCGTGCATCGTAAAAGTATTTGGAGTTCAAATATTTTGGCTTTGATCTCAAACCATTTAATACATCAGTTGCCAGATCTGTTAATTGGATTGTTGTTTCCATTTATGCTATTTTGCTAATCTGATTCCGTTAAATTGCCAGGCCATTTGCGGGTGGAAAAAATTGCGGTAAGTTTTTCGCGCATGACCTTTTGGGGTTACCACCGAACCTCCCCGCAATACCTTTTGATTGACCATAAATTTTCCATTGTATTCGCCAACAGCGCCTTCTGCCTTGTTATAACCGGGGTATGGAAGGTATGCGCTTTCAGTCCACTCCCAGCGAAGTCCCCAATTGAATTTATCGGAGGCTGCTTCCCATTCAAATTCAGTGGGCAACCGCAAATTTTTCCATTGTGCAAAGGCAAAAGCTTCATAGTAAGTAATATGGGTAAGAATGTCATCAGGATTCAGTTTTCTTAAACCAGCCAGGGTGTACTGATACCATTTACCTTGTTCCTTTTGCCAGTAGAGGGGTTTCTCAATCTGGTTGTCCTTTATCCAGGCCCACCCCTCATCATGCCAAAGATCATGACGATTGTAACCGCCACTTTCTATAAAATCCAAAAATTCACCATTGGTCACCAGTTTATTGCTGATCTCAAACGGATGCAGATATACCTTGTGCCTGCCCAGCTCATTGTCAAAACAAAAACCATCTCCGTTATAGCCGGTTTCAAAAACACCTTCATCCATTCTGATCATCGCAGGTGCCTGTGTTTCCTTCGATTCGCAGAAAGCATTAATGGCATAAGCCGGAAACAATGGATTGATGCTGAAGGCAAATTTCAGGTCAGTAAAAAATAACTCCTGGTGCTGTTGCTCGTGGTTCAACCCGAGAACGATTAAAGCATGGATGTCATCTCCCGGTTTTTTCTTTTTTATGAATTCCTCCATGTGTTCATCCACATATTTCCGGTATTGATATACCTCCTCAACAGTCGGCCGACTCAAGTCACCACGTTGATCACGTCCCACCCGTTCGCCAACAGTGTTGTAATAAGAATTGAAAATGAAGCTATATTTGGGGTGAAAAGGTTTGTAATCTTTCGAAAACTTTGTGAGTATCATCTCCTCAAAAAACCAGGACGTATGCCCAAGATTCCACTTGGGTGGACTGGTAAAAAAAGCGGGTTGTAAAAGATAATCCTCCGTTACCAGGGGAGCACACATTTGTTCTGATTGCTTTCTGACTTCCAGGTATTGTTGGAATATTTTCATGGAAGAGAAGGGTTTATTATTAAAAAATCTTGTTTTGATAAAATGATAGCATAAAGAATCTCTTCATAAATTAAACAAAATGGGCATAAATTGTTCATATTGAAAAATTCAAAAAAATAAAAAGGCTGGTATTACCAGCCTTTTTATATCCATTTGAAATGATTATGGAACCTGGGTTCCGGCGCCAGTATTCGGGTACCAGATATTGTTTTTATCCTGGTTATCAACTACGGTATCCATATTCAGGTCACCCATCAGGTATCCGCTTGTTCCTGCTTGGGTTGCCCAAACATTGGACTTATCATTGTTGTCAATGGTGCCATTGGGATCACCATCACCTCCGATCATTCCATACATTCCTCCTCCTCCCAGAGCAGTTTGTCCATTCAGATATGCCTGTCCGGCCGATGTTGTGAAATCATAGGAATACTGATTGATTCCTGCTGGATTGATGGGTGTAGAAGACATCATGGGAAGGTGATTTCTGTGCCAGATGACGACATAAAGATTGTGTTGATACAATCCGTTTACCCTAACCGGGCTCACACCATCCAAAGATACGATGGTACCATTGCTCAATACAAAGGCCGCTTGTTTGGAGACAGTTGTTGATGGATCTGCCAAAGGTGCTGAAAGTGCATCTCTGAATTCAACAACAACCCAGTCGGTAATGGATGCACCGGGAATGGAACTAACCGATTCGGATCCACCATAATACCAGATGGCTGTTGGATCTGAATTATAGGGTTGATTCAATGGCAATAAGCCAGCATCGTTTAGATCAGTGCTCATTGAGCTTGTCATAAAGGGTCCTTTAAGGAATGCTTTAAGATCCACTTCAACATCACCTTCAATAATAATTTCATAATCCTCCACTTCTCCATCAGGTGCCGGTCCGGTAAAACTCAATCCTGCCAGAGTGCTATACCTGAAACGGGCATAAGTAATTCCAATTTTTGCGTTGGGTGGGACCGGAATAATAAATCCATTCATCCCCGGAACAATGGTTTGATCCGTAAAGATTTGTTCACCCGGATCACTCCAGCTACCATTTCCATTGTAATCTATCCATGCATTGAGGAATCCGTTAGCAGAGGCAGTTAAGTTGATAAATACGGATCCGCTGGGACTTAAAGTTGAGAAGGTAATTCCATCTTCATCGTCATTTCCATCATTGTCATCGCCCAATGCTTGTGCTGAGGGTTGCCCGTCGGGTTCAGGATCAATACCGGCACCCAGGTAGATGGTAGCATCAATTTGATGAACGGCCCCATTACTGGCGAGCAGCGTAGGATAGGTAGGATCGGGTGCATCCCCAAAGTCATATTCAGGTTCAAATTCAACAGAAGTGATGATGAATGCCATATCACTAAACTTCTGATTAGCCCAGGTAATGGTAGTCCAGGTTCCTGGATTGGGCAATTGTTTATCGGCAGCGCCGCAAAGGATGGGCATGATGCTTCTTCTGGATTCCTGCCACCTCCATATTGCCGGATTCAATGGATCTACTGATACGGCAGTTATATCAAGCCAGTAGCGGGTTCCCTCTTCCTGTATAAATGGATCGGTCAGGATAAATTCATAGAGGTAGATATTGCATCCTTCCAGATTAACCAATCCTGTATTTTGCTCTACCAATGTTGAGAAGGGAATATCAATACCATAAAGTTCGGGATCAAGCGGCAGGCAATTGGTAGGATCATTGGCATGAATACTAATGTGGAAGTGTGAAATGCCAGCTCCTCTTTTTTCCTGGCTGGCAACATCCAATTCATAATTACCCCACCAGTGGATATCGGTTACTATTCCTCCCTGGCAGAGCCAGTCATCAGCAAGTATGAGGCTCTCAACCTGTCCGGTATAATCCCAGTCGTGGGCATGCAGTCCGGGTAAGTTTGTTTCCGGGTATTGTTGCCATTTGATATCCGGGTCTTCCATAATTTCTACTTCATAATCTTCCACTTCTCCATCTAAAGCCGATCCATCGTAGCTGAGTGCAGGTTGGGTACTGATTCTGAACCTGGCAAATGATAAGCCGGTAGCCGCATTGATAGGAACAATAAAGTTTAGGTTATGTGTTCCTGAATTAAGCGGCATATCCATAAATACCTGTTCACCCATATCACTCCAATCCCCATCGCCATTAAAGTCGATCCATCCGCTAAACAGACCAAAAGCGGAAGTTGTGACAGTCAAATCCACCGGATTACCAGTCATCAATGGCCAGTTAAACACCACCCCATCTTCATCGGCAAGGTTGGTATTATCGTCGCCAAGCGCATTGGGGTCAGGTTGCCCATCCGGTTCGCTATCCACCTGGGCCCCCAGACAGAGGCCAGAACCGAGCATATGCCTTGCACCGTTATTGACAAGTAAAGTTGGATAAGTAGGATCGGGTGCATCGCCGAAGTCATATTCAGGTTCAAATTCAACAGAAGTGATGATGAATGCCATATCACTAAACTTCTGATTAGCCCAGGTAATGGTAGTCCAGGTTCCTGGATTGGGCAATTGTTTATCGGCAGCGCCGCAAAGGATGGGCATGATGCTTCTTCTGGATTCCTGCCACCTCCATATTGCCGGATTCAATGGATCTACTGATACGGCAGTTATATCAAGCCAGTAGCGGGTTCCCTCTTCCTGTATAAATGGATCGGTCAGGATAAATTCATAGAGGTAGATATTGCATCCTTCCAGATTAACCAATCCTGTATTTTGCTCTACCAATGTTGAGAAGGGAATATCAACACCATAAAGTTCGGGATCAAGCGGCAGGCAATTGGTGGGATCATTGGCATGAATGCTGAGGTGGAAATGATCGATACCGGCTCCTCTTATTTCCTGGCTGGCGGGATCCAGTTCATAATTGCCCCACCAGTGAATATCAGTAACCACCCCACCCTGGCACAACCAGTCATCTGCAAGGACGAGGCTTTCAATTTGTCCGGTGTAATCCCAGTCGTGGGCATGCAGTCCGGGTAAGTTTGTTTCTGGGTATTGTTGCCATTTGATATCCGGGTCTTCCATAATTTCTACTTCATAATCTTCCACTTCTCCATCTAAAGCCGATCCATCGTAGCTGAGTGCAGGTTGGGTACTGATTCTGAACCTGGCAAATGATAAGCCGGTAGCCGCATTGATAGGAACAATAAAGTTTAGGTTATGTGTTCCTGAATTAAGCGGCATATCCATAAATACCTGTTCACCCATATCACTCCAATCCCCATCGCCATTAAAGTCGATCCATCCGCTAAACAGACCAAAAGCGGAAGTTGTGACAGTCAAATCCACCGGATTACCAGTCATCAATGGCCAGTTAAACACCACCCCATCTTCATCGGCAAGGTTGGTATTATCGTCGCCAAGCGCATTGGGGTCAGGTTGCCCATCCGGTTCGCTATCCACCTGGGCCCCCAGACAGAGGCCAGAACCGAGCATATGCCTTGCACCGTTATTGACAAGTAAAGTTGGATAAGTAGGATCGGGTGCATCGCCAAAGTCAATGTCTATAGCAGGATTCTGAAACTTATTAAAGAATACATCACCATTGATGTCCAGGATGCTTGATGTAAATCCAACATAAGCATGGGTATTATCCACCACCAATCCCAGGTATTCGCCCATCCATATACCCGACGGGGTGTTGGGTGATGGAGCTGCCACACTATTCACCATGACATTGGGGTTGAAACCAATGCCCCCATTCATGCTAACCGCCATGTACACATCCCACTTCAAGTCGGCGGGATCATTTCTACGGTCATACCATGCTATATCGATCATACCATTGGGCTTGACATCCATCCATGGCATTATCTGGTCATTCATAGTGCCATCATCATTGATCATCAGAGGCATTGTCCAGGTAAACCCACCATCGGTTGAGCGTATAAAGTAAATATCACCTTCATCCATTGATCCTGCAATTTGCTCGCCATAGGTGATGTATACTTCCTGAGGGTTGAAGGGAGAGACTTCTATTACAGCAGCACCTTTGGCCAGTACATCGGTCCCACCATTCAGGTTCAATGGTGGCAAATTGATGGTTGTGACCAGGATATCATTGGGCAACCATGTTACACCACCATCGGGTGAAACATCTAGGTAAAGGGTTCCTGTTCCACCCGTTTGTACATTGTAATCTATCCAGCAAACGTAAAGGGTGCCATCGGATGCTACTGCAGGAACAGGCATGTTACCCATGCTGGTATTGTTATTTAAGATAACCTGTGAACTCCATGTTAAGCCGCCATCTGTTGACCGTGAGAAATAGATATCACTCAACGGTTGTGGCATATTCCATCCACGATCTTTGATCTCAACAAGGTAAAGATTGTTATAAAAGGGGCTGGCGGGGGTTATATCTGCAGTCATCTGGCAGCGATCGTTGAAGCGATAATTCGGATCGGGGGATACGGTGGGTTTTCCATCGTATGCAACCGTAACAGGTGGATTCCAGGTAATACCACCATCTGTTGATTTATGAACGAAAAGTCCGCTTTCAGGTCCATTGGTCCAATCATAATCTGTAGAAATATGTGCAACATATAAATTTCCATTTCCATCCGCTGTCGCTGTTGGGTCAAACATATCCGCATAAGCTGTGCCTCCCGGGTTGACTGGATAGGGAAGTTGTAATGGATTCCAGGTAGCACCGCCATCATGACTATAACTAACACCCAGTCCGGGACCGCCGGGATAGGGTGTATCATTGTAAGCGGCCAGTAAGACAGCCGGTATTCCTGCTGTAGTGCCCGGAACCAGTGCCATCGAAATTTCATTTTGCACGAAGTTACCCCCCGGATCAGGATCTATTTGGATATCAGTAATGCTTGTTCCGATATTCATTTCATAATCCTCTACTTCTCCATCCGGTGCAGGTCCGTCAAAGTTTAAGCCTGCCATATTACTAAACCGGAATCGGCAGAATGAATTCCCTGAGATGGCACTTGCCGGAACATTGAAAGTTAAATTATTCAGGCCCGGATTCAGCATCCAGTCGATAAATATCTGTTCTCCTGCATCAGCCCATGACCCATTGATATTAAAGTCCATCCAGGCATTTAATAATCCTGGAACCGATGCAATAACATCCACTGTTGCAATTTGACCGGGAATGATGGCAGAAGTGAAGATAACCCCATCATTATCATTGTTACCATCATTATCATCTCCCAATGCATTTGGGTCCGGCTGACCATCCGGCTCACCATCTACAGAATTTCCCATATAGGTTATTCCGTCAATCCAGTGATTGGGGCCATTATTGGCTCCAAAGGTCGGATATGTTGGATCAGGAGCATCTCCCCAATCGAATTCGTCCTCTTGTTGTTCTTCGATATTAACTTCATAATCTTCCACTTCACCATCCTGAGCAGGACCATTAAAATTCAGTCCGGGTGCAGTGCTGAACCGAAATCTGGTAAATGTATTTCCTGACCCTATACCCGCTGGCACAGGAAATGACAAACTATTCAAACCTGGTATTAATGGTATATCTGCAAAAATGTGGTCTCCTGGATCAGCCCAGGTCCCATTGCCATTAAAATCCAACCAGGCATTTAGAATACCATTTACCGAGGCGATAACATCCACAGAAGCCATTTGACCGGGAATTATGGAAGAGGTAAAGATTACTCCGTCCTCATCATCATTGGGAGGTGGGTAGATAAGATCATTGTCATCACCCAGTGCCGCAGGATCAGGTTGACCATCGGGTTCGGGATCAACCACAGCACCCATAAAGGTAATGCCATCGATCAGATGGTTGGCCCCATTATTGGCACCTAAAGTAGGATATGTCGGATCAGGGGCATCTCCCCAATCCAGGTTGTCCGGAAGGGGTTCATCAATAAATACAGCATAATCTTCCACTTCTCCATCTGATGCCGGCCCGACAAATCCGAGCCCGCCTTGTGTATTAAACCTGAATCGGGCGTAGGTGGGCCCAATCAATGCTGAGGCGGGAACATTAAAACTGACTGAATTTGGACCCGGCACGATGAGCATATTTATGATACAATGTTCTCCGGGGTCCGACCAGGTGTTCATCCCATTGAAGTCGATCCATCCATTCAAATACCCGGTTACAGAGGCGGTAGCGGTAATAATAACTGTTGCCCCCGGACGAAGTATCGAAGTAAATACAATACCATCATCGTCATTGTTGCCATCATTATCATCTCCTGTAGCACCTGGGTTGGGCTGGCCATCATTTTCTGTATCTACGGAAGCACCCAACATTATCCCGGCAACGATCTGATGGTTCGCTCCTGCACTTGCACTCAGTGTCGGATGAGGAGGGTCAGGAGCATCTCCCCAATCATAATATTGAGCCGGGGGAGGAAAGTTGTTTATAGCTGCATAAAGATCGGGTCTGGGTCCAATATTCCCCGAGGGTGGCGTTACCTGAGCAGTACCGTAGTTGACTAAATGGGTTCGCATATACGAAGGGGTCGGGGGTGTTGATGAAACATTGGCCAGGTAATATCCTTCGGCACAGGCCAGTGCACCGGCAACAACCGGTGAGGCGCTGGAAGTACCGTTAAAATTATGGGTATACCAGTAATTCACACCTTCGGCATTGTAATAGTTACCGTATCCGGTTGTAAACACATTTTCACCCCAGCCCTGCAAATCGAAACGTGAACCATAGCTGGAGAAACTAAGTTTTTGCAAATCATTTGCAGCAGAAGTACCTCCTGCACCCACAATGATGGCCCCGGAGTTTCCATACCATGTCAATCCATCCGTATTAATATTTCCATTGCCCCCTGCTTCTACCACATGAATGCCATTGGAAACCGCATTGACGATGGCGGCATAAACAGCATTATAGGTTTGAGAACTACCATTGGTCCACCATTCTATGGGCACATAACCTGCACTTCCGTTATAATCCCATTGTTGTTCGAGCAAAATTATATCTCCTGCATTTAGATTTGATATCGCCAGCGTTATTGCACCCGGAACATTCCAGGTTACAGGTGAACCATAATTTGTCCCGCAGGTCAAAAGATTAGCACCATAACAAATACCGGTTATTCCCCACCCGTTATTATCCGCTACCAGTTCACCTATCACTGCTGTTCCATGGTTATTATCGTTAAAAGGGTCCACAACATTCGTGTTGATTTGTGAACCAGCAGCTTTACTGATATCGGCATGATTGTAATTCCAGCTATATTCCAAATCACAAATGGTAATGCCTGTTCCTGTTCCTCCTGTCTGAGTCCAGGCATACGAAGCATCAATACCAGTGGGTGTGGATGTAGCCGGATTTAAATAACCCTGGTTGGGAATATAGTTGGGGGGTACCGGCGGTGCAACCGGCTTTGGAACCGGTTTTGCCGATAAAATGCCCGGTAAGTTTTCAAGTTCCCGGCTGATTTGCCATATATCCGCTTCTTCCGGTATTTGAATTCGATAAATGTTATTTAAGTTGTAAACGGGTTCTGCTGAATTCCGGCTTCCCTTTTCAGCCCATGCGTCTATCTCTGATTCAGGGATACTGCTGATTCGATACCATGTATGACCTTTCACTTTTACCAGAACCTCATCCAAACCGCTCAGTGCATCAGTGCGGAGGTCGACCAGCAGTCCATTTCTGAGTCTGACCATGGATCCCCATTCAAACATGACTTCGATGAGATCATTTTCGCATGGATAAACAGCCATTTTTTTTTCGATTGGATTGTAAGAATTTGTTTGTGAATGTGCGGAAAGAAGTACGCATACAATACCCAATGCCGCCATGAACAGTGGAGAGAAGAACTTTTTCATGAGAGGTGGTTTTGTTCTGGGATATCCTATTTTAACAATGCGAATAAGCCAGATATTTAAGGCGACAAGATATGAAAATTCTATATAAATGTCAAGGTGTAAATAATCCTAAATGCTAATAAAAAATGGGAGAATATTCTATGAATTGACCTCAACCGTGCTATTTAATGACTACCAGTAAAGCCCCTGTAATGTATGCGATCACCCACCAAAGATAAGCATAGCGTGAATAAAGATGGAGTCCACGAGTTAATTCAATTCCGATTCCATTCGATACCGTAAATCGCCAAATCATTAAAACATCAACCACCATTACGGTGAGGGCAGAATAACCCAGGAAACCATGCAATGTAAAAGGGGAGTTGGGCGATCCGATGATCATAAAAAGGGTAGCGGTAATATCCAGGATAATTCCAACGGTAACAAAGATAAGGACACGACGAGTCACTTTTTTACCAATTTGTTCAGATAGAATGCCGATGGAATAGCTGATCAAAGCTAGCGTTACGATGATGGAACCGGAAACTAATAGCGTATTCACAAGTTAAGAATTTTGGTAAAAATAAAACAATGCAACGAAATGATCTTTAATTTTTTTGTACCAGAAGGAACTGACCTCCAACCTAATCTTGCTCTTTAAGAATGTCGGTTATCACATCCGATTGATTGATAATTAGTGCGCCAAGTACCTTGAAATAGAAAGTCAGGGGTAAACAAACGGTTAAGTCATCACTGTTCAGAAAGGTATTATTGGTTTCGTAAACATAACTGCTGATGATGCCGATACCCACACCCTCCTCGTTAAAGGCCAGGCCTCCGCTCATACCCTTGTTGGCCATATTGTCGATCAGATAAACCAGGTGTCCTTCGTAACCCGGAAGGTCACTGGTGCCAACTGAAAGGATCCCCTTTTTTACGATGTCGATGAAACGGTTCTCATTGATCCAGCGGTAACCAAAAAGATAGATGTCCTCGCCCCATGCAGGTTCTCCGATTAATTTCAAATTGGCCAGTCCAGGGAACGCATACTCTTCCGGAATTTCTTCTTCCGGTGATACATCCCGCGGCAGGACCATCAGGGCTGCATCCATTGACGGATTACTCCAGAGCAAATGTTTACCGGTGAGGCCACTGACCGAATAGAGTTTCCCGTTTTTATCAAACACACTGATCCTGGCTTCAAGATCAGGATTGGTTACCAGGTTTTTAACAATATGATAAGCGGTTGCTATGAAGTATTCATTATTATCTTTCACCCTGGTCATCAAAACCACACCACAACCCAGGGCCGTGGTTTTCTCAGAATCCTTCTCGGTAATGCGTATGGCACATACATTTTGTTGCGCTTGGCGGATGGTTTCCTGCTCAATCTTTTCCTGAGGAAAAAGATCGGTAACCGACAGAAGACTTATCCATAAAAGAATGAAATGATTTTTCATGAAAATATATTTTCGTTCCTTTTCAACGTTCAAAGAAACGAAAGATTTCGAAGTGCCTAAAAATTCCTATTTTTGCGGCCTCAAATTAATGCTATAAAAATTCTAAATTATTCAATATGATGGAAAAAGGTAAAATACTGATTTTAATAATTGCAATGATATGGGCAGCCACTGCCTGCCAAAATAATAAATCGGGAGAGCAACAGGCCGCTGTCCCGGAAGGTAATTATAAGGTGGAGATCAAAGAAGTGATCCAGGCTACGGCTTACACTTATTTGCGGGTTGAAGAATTCGGGACCGATTACTGGGTGGCCGTTAATAAAGGGGACTTCAAAGAAGGGGAAACTGTGTACTACACCAATCCCATGGAAATGCACAATTTTGATAGCAGGGATCTGCAGCGAACTTTTGAAACGATCTATTTTGTTCAGGAAATAAGCCGCCAACCGATTGTTCAGCAGCCGGCTGGTATGCCAGGAGCAATGGGTAATACAGAGCCTATGAAACCCGTGCTCAACAAGATTGATGTTAGCATTGAACAACCCGAAGGAGGCATTGCCATAGGTGATCTGTGGACCAACAAGGATAATTATAAAGACCAGGTGGTGATTGTTCGTGGGAAAGTGACCAAGGTCAATCCCAGTATCATGAATCGCAATTGGGTCCATGTTCAGGATGGTACCGGTGATGATGTTAATTTTGACCTCACAGTTACGACCAATGATTTACCCGAAGTAGGAGATATTATAACGTTCCGGGGTAAAATTGCTGTGGCAAAGGATTTTGGTGCAGGTTATGTTTATGACCTGATCATGGAAGATGCTGAAATCATAGATAAATAAAAAATACAGCTCATCTTTTTTTGAAAATGTATTAAAGGCCGGCTTTGCCGGCTTTTTTAATTCCTGTTACAGGGTTTGCATCGAGACTTTTGATAAACATCATGAATGTTTAAAAAAATTGTATCATTGTTTTTCAATTTAATCCTCGTAAATGGCACACGGAAGATTTGATAACCCTGTAATCGCCTCATTAGCCGGGGTGAAAGATTTTTTTTCAAAACAAAAACTGGAAGACCATCTGAAAGATACGGACAGGGCGGATGGAAAAACCTGCATCATCACCGGGGCAAATTCAGGGTTGGGTTACGCAATGGCCGTGGAAATGGCAAAACGGGGTGCCCGCGTGATCATGGCCTGCCGCAGCCAGATACCGGAAGCAGGAGAAAAGGTGAAAATGGAAAGTGGTTCTGATCAGGTGGAAATGCTTCCCCTCGACCTGTCTAAAATCGATAGCATTCATCAATTTGTGGAGACGCTGAAAAAGAGAAATTTGAGCATTGATATTACGATTCTGAATGCAGGAGTTGCTTTGCCAAAGGCCCGGAAATTAGCATCGGGTCAGGAGGAAATGTTTTTTGTGAACTACCTTTCCAATTTTATTTTGGTCAACCTGATGTTGGCCAACGGACTGATCGAAAACCGCTCCAACGGGATGGCAAAACCAAGGATCCTATTCATTTCGTCCGATTCACATCAGGGGTCGTCCGCCATCGATTTTGAGCAATTTGGAAATTACGAAGATTACGGTGTGTCGAAAGGAATTTCATACTACAGTTACTATAAATTGGTGTTAAATACACTTGCCATTGAATTTTCGCGCCGTCTTGAAAACAAGAATATCAATGTCCTCACCATTTGTCCGGGGCCTGTTCATAGCAATATCATTCGTGAGGCACCGTGGTTGCTTCGAAAAACCCTTGGGGCTATTTTTAGTCTCGTTTTCCGCAAACCGGCAGTGGCTGCACGGCCTGTGATTTATATGGCTCTCTCAAAAGATTATGAAGATAAAAATGGATCCTACCTGCATATGTTCAATCCCAAAAAGATGGACCCGAAAATTTACATTCCGGAAGAAGGATTAAAATTATGGGATTATTCAGAGCGACTTTGGAAACAGATCGATCCGAAAGCAGAAGAGATAAAATTTAATTACATAACCGAAGATGAAAAAGTTGGCTAAAACTCCTGCCTTGTTGATTATCCTGTTGATTTACATCATTGCCCTTTTGGCAGGGTATCTTATCTTGATCAACACACCTTATCAAAATTCAATTGTGAGCCTTTTGATGGCGGATGTAGGTGCCACAGTTATCGTTTTCCTTTTCAGTTTGATATTTAAAAATTCAAGTGTTTATGATCCTTACTGGTCGGTAATTCCGCCATTCATTGCCATCTGGCTGATCATACTTCACCCTGAAGGGAATGACGTCAGACAAATCCTGATTATGGCGCTGATCCTATTTTGGTCGGTGAGGCTCACGGCAAACTGGGCCCGGGGCTGGAGCGGACTTGATCATGAAGACTGGCGATACCAAAAGATTGCAGCCGATACCGGCAAATTATACTGGCCGGTCAGTTTTATTGGAATTCACCTGATGCCGACGCTGTTCGTTTTTGCTGGTTGTTTGCCTCTATGGTTTACCCTTGAAAGTTCGGCTTCTTTTTCCCTGTTGGATGTGCTGGCTTCCCTCATAACTTTGCTGGCCATCCTGGTTGAATGGATTGCCGATGAACAGTTGAAAAACTTCAAGAGAGAAAGTTCTGGGAAAGCCTATATGGATAAGGGTCTTTGGTCCATGATGCGGCATCCCAACTATTTTGGTGAGATCCTGTTCTGGATTGGACTTTTTTTGTTTGTATTCTCATCGGGTAGTGTTGCAGGCTGGTGGACGGGAGCTGGATTTATTTCGATGATCATCTTGTTTAATTTTATAAGCATCCCTTTGATGGAAAAAAGAAATTTAACCAATAGGCCTGGTTATGAAAAATACATAAAAGAAATACATTCATTATTGCCGCTAAAAAAACTCAAAACCGAATAAAAAAACTGCTCATTAGCCGGACCAAACAAATTATCAAGCCTATTACCCCTGACAAATACATTTTACAATAATTTGTAAATAGCAATTTTCAATAGCGTTGATATTAATCTTAAATTTGTTATTCCTTACTATATTTCTAAGAAATTTGACGTGCTGCTTTATCAATATGAGTTCTCAAGATGAAAATTTTGCCCATTTGTAAAATTTTCTTCCTTTTGGATTCTGTTTAAATTTTTAAATCAAAAAAAATATACCATGGAAACAAATTACTTCAAATCAAAAAATTTTGTCATCATTGTTGGTTTATTATTACTTACAAACCTGGTATTTCTAAACCAAACCAAATCACAGGGTCCACTGTTAAGATTTCCCGATATCCATGACAACCTTATCGTTTTTGTGCATGGCGAAGATATCTGGTCGGTACCGGCTGATGGTGGCATAGCCACTCGTCTCACAATCCATGATGGAGAAGAGCGTTACCCCAGGTTTTCGCCGGATGGAGAACTGATCGCTTTCACCGGATATTATGATGGAAATCCGGATGTTTATGTCATGAATAAATATGGAGGCGACATCACCAGGCTTACTTACTATCCCGGTTATGACGAGGTAATAGGATGGCATCCGACGAAGAACAAAATTATTTTTGCCGCTTCCCGAAGCGATTATCCAGGGTATTCCGAATTATTTCTCATTTCACCCGATGGATCCGGGTTGGAAAAATTAATTCTGAATGAAGCAGCCAGGGGAAGTTTTTCACCTGATGGAACCCAGATCGCCTACAATAAAGTTTCGCGTGAAAACAGGACCTGGAAAAGGTATAAGGGCGGCACGGCACAAGACATTTATGTTTACAATCTGGAAACCGATGAAGAAAAAAACATCAGCAATTTCGAAGGTACCGATCGTATGCCCATGTGGATTGGCGATAAAATATATTTCACCTCCGATCGCGATGGGACTTTGAATATTTATGGTGCTGATCCGGTTTCAGGAAATATTGAACAGTACACGACCTATAAAAATTACGATATCAGGCGGCCGGAAGCCGGCGGAGATAAAATTATTTACGAGCTTGGCGGAGACCTGATGGTGCTGGACATCAATACAAAAGCAACTTCAAAAGTGAATGTGGAAATCTTAACCGATATGCCGGAGACAAGGCCATATTTTAAAAATGCCAAGGAAGATATGACGGGGATTAATTGCTCTCCCGGAGGCGAAAGAGCACTCGTTGTGGCTCGCGGTGAAGTTTTTACGGTGCCGGTTAAAGAAGGTCCAACCCGGAATTTAACCAACAGTTCCGGAGCCAGGGACAAAGATGCAGCCTGGTCACCGGATGGTAAAAATATCGCTTATATTTCTGATAAATCAGGTGAGTACAACCTATACTTAATAGACCAACTTGGAGAGAAAGAAGCAATTCAACTGACCAACTTTAAATCGGGATACCGGCATACCTTAAAATGGTCGCCCGATTCTAAAAAAATAGCTTTCACTGATCATACCCTTACATTAAATATCCTGGATGTGGATTCGAAAAGCATTACAGCCGTTGATAAAGCTTATTATGAAAATATTGATGTTTCACTTGATGTAAAACCCATCTACGATTTTAACTGGTCACCCGACAGCCGGTTTATTGCCTACTCCAAAATGGACGAAGACCTGGTGAACAAAGTCTATATTTATGCGCTGGCTGATAAATCGATTCATTCGGTAAGTACCATTTTTAATGATTTTCATCCCGTTTTTTCATCCGATGGAAAGTATATGTTTTATGTTTCCAACCGACGGTTCGATCCCACCTATTCTGACTTTGAGTGGGAAATGGTGTATAAAAAAACAAGCGGAATCTATTGCCTGACATTACAGAAAGATGGTGATCCATTTATTCAATTAAAAAGTGATGAAGTAGTGCTAAAGGATGAGGCTAAAAAAGAGGAAGCAACAAGTGACGCGGTAACAGTAAATATTGACTGGGAAGGTCTTTCGGAGAGGATTGAGGCTTTGCCGTTGGAACGCGGTAATTACAGGTATCTGGCAGTAAATCATAACACCCTCTTTTATTTGAATAAAGATGAAGGAGATTTTAACCGCTTTGAGTTCAGGGTTCCTTCTACCATGGATTTATATAGTTTTTCATTCGACAACCACAAGGAAAGTAAAATAATAGAAGGCATAAATTCCTACAAGCTCTCTTCTGATGGAGAAAATATTGTATACAAAAAGGGAGATGATGTTGGAATGATCAAGAGTTCGGAGACCGACTCAAAAGGGAATAATTTGAATTTGTCGGAACTTAAAATGTGGTATGAGCCCAAAGAGGAGTGGACACAGATATTTAATGATGCCTGGCGCTTCGAAAGGGATTTCTATTATGAGCCCGGCATGCACGGACTTGATTGGAACGCCATGAAAGTTAAATATGGTAAGCTCATGGAATTTGCTTCCTGCCGGCAGGATGTTCAGTTTGTGATTGGTGAGCTGATCGGCGAACTGAATACTTCCCATACCTACGTTTTTGGTGGGGACAGGAAACGAACTGAAGATCGCGTCAATGTGGGTTTGTTAGGTGCTACTTATGCCGTTGATAAGGATAATAACCGCTATCAATTCGAAAAGATCTACCAGGTTCCCGATTGGTCAAGAGGAGTCTATCCGCCGCTTACCAAGCCAGGTATGGAAGTGAAAGAAGGAGATTATTTATTAAAAGTCAACGGAGAGGATGTAACTGCAAATAGAAATATTTACAGCTATTTTCAGGACATGGCCAATGAGCAAATCACCATTACAGTCAATGATAAGCCAACCCTGGAAGGAGCGAAAGAATATTTTGTGAAACCCTTAGCGAGTGAATATCGATTGCGTTATCAGAGCTGGGTAGAATCGAACCGGATTAAGGTGGATGAAGCCTCTGACGGACAAATCGGGTATATCCATTTCCCGGATACCTACAATGGCTCGGCCGTTGAGTTCCCAAAATATTTCTACTCACAAACCCGCAAGCAGGGATTGATCATCGACGGCAGGTTCAATGGCGGCGGATTGGACCCCGTTATCTTTTTCAACCGCTTAAAACAAAAACCACACTCGTACTGGACACGCCGGTATTCCCATGATCAAACCAGTCCGGCGTATGCTGTAAATGCTTATATGGTTTGCTTAACCAATCGGCAGGCCGGTTCCGGCGGTGACGAGTTCCCGCAGGAGTTCCAGCAATTTAATATGGGACCCGTAATTGGGACCCGCACCTGGGGAGGTTTGGTGGGTGTTTCCATGTTCATTCCGTTAATTGATGGAGGAGGTCTCACGGCTCCCGATTACAGGATTTATTCACCCGATGGTAAATGGATCGTGGAAAATGAAGGGGTAACCCCGGACATCATTGTAGAATTAAAACCCAAAGAAGTGGCCGAAGGCTATGATGCACAATTGATGAAAGGCGTGGAGGTTTTGATGAAAGAGATCAGGGAAAACCCGAAAAAATGGCCGGAGCATCCGCCTTATCCTGAACAAAAATAGGTGGATTTCAAAGAAAGGTTACCTATTATTCATATTTAAAAAGCTGGCTTTAGGGCCGGCTTTTTAATTTTAATTATGACTTTATCCTGAAAATCAATGCTAAAAAATCTATCGGGATCGAGTTGACCCGGCTGGATGACCACAAAAAGACATTAATTGAAAAGATCGAAGATTCCCTTGAAAATAAAAGAGATAAACTGAAAATTTAGCTTGAATTTCGACAAGGGTTATTGTTCGAATTTATTTGAAAATAAGGTTTATTCCCTTTAACAATTAATCTTTAATACATCGAACAGAAAATGCGAAGCTACCAATATCAAAAGCATCGTTAAGGCAGGTTTCATTATTATAATATAGAAGTGCAAACCATGCAACGTCATCATTGATTTCATGAGGTGTGGAGGACCAGAAAAATCCAGATGAACCCAGTTCAAGGAAGGAACTGGATTGGCAAAAACCTCCGGGTAGTCCCGTAAATCCACTTTCATTAGTAGCACCGGTATTAGGATTTGCCCAATGTGTGAATCCTACTTCTTTCATTTTCCCTCCGGCTATAGCTTGTCCGCCAAGGTACGTTTCAAGTGTTTCCCATTCACTCAATTCGGGAATATGCCAGCCAGAAGGACAAATTCCTTGAGTCCCGGGATCACTTGTATAAAACATCATTTCACCCCATTTGTATAATCCTCCGTATTCATCGCAATTTGCTGGGTTATCTTCATAGCAGTATTTTTCTATTATTAGATTTTCTTGTGGTTCTGTCGATGAAATAATAGCGATCCCTGAATTTAAATTCTTTGAAAACCAGCATTGGGCACCAATTTCAACTGTATTATATGATTTGTTATCGTAAGGATCTGTAATCGGGCTTCCACAGGCCCACTCTGTGCTAAAACTCCATACACTTCCTGAAACTTCTTCCAAATAGTCATGAGAAACAATACGCCAATAATAGGTTTCCAGGGCGTCAAGCATGCCAGGGTCATAGCTGTTTGTTAGAATACCCGATGCAACTAACGGAGGGTTGGTTTCTGTACCAAAATATATGTCGTAATATAGTGGGTCACCATCACTGTCATTGCAATCCCATGTTAGAACAATGTTTATGGGCTGATCAGATGAGCTATTTGACGGATTTGGATTACCCGGAAGACCAGGAATAGAATTCGCGTAGGTGGTATTTTTTATACACCTAACAGGTAATGCGTAATCCTTGGCAACCTCACCTCTACCAATTTGAGCATGTTCTTTATCAAGATTTCTAATGAATGCATTCGTAGAAGTTGATTCGGTTGCTGTATACAGCAAGGAGCCCCATTTAATTCCAGAAAAGCTTGTTCCATTGTGGAGCCCTGTACCCAATACTGTAAAGCTTGTAAAATTTGTAGCTCCCGTATTTGGACTTAACCAGTGTATTCCTCCATCTTCTTTCAGGTTCCCGCCAGCATTGTTCCCCCTCCATCCTGTTCCTGCCCAAACAGGATCGCCAATATCGTATTCTGTATCGGCCATCCCTTCAAGCACTTTCCAGTCGTAATCTGTTGGAATTCTCCATCCTTCGGGGCAAACGCCTCTATTTGCAGTATCGTTAAGATACTGCATCATTTCATCCCATTGATAAAGGGCCCCATATTCATCGCAGTATGCAATATCATTCGAATAGCAGTATTTTTCAATTACATCATTGTCGCCCTGTTCTGCATTATCGTTAATCATTTGTCCAATATTTAAATTTTCAGCCATCCAACATTGATTTCCCAATTTCACCGTTGTGTATACATTGTTATCCCTGGGATCAGTATAATTCTCCCCACATATGAATTCAGTAATTTGGTTTGTTATTAAATTTCCGGAAGCATCCACAGTTACTTCGTATTCATTACCGTTTTCATCCGATAAGATTAACCCGCGTGAAACCATGGAATAGGGAACAGATACAAGTTCCGACATTCCAATGATTTCAAAATTGATACCTCCCGTAATATCCAGTGCTGTTTGAATAAAGTATGTTTTTTGTCCCCATTGAATTGAGGAAAAGGAACCGCTTTTTACAGTTCCATTTCCCACATGAACTGAAAAAAGTCCATTGGTGTTCGTGATAACATTATGCTCTTCGATATATACTGGTAGTTTGTAGGCTCCTTCCTCCAGAATACTTATTTGCACACCAATTTGTTGATCAGTAACCAGGTTCCCATCAACATCCCTGACTACCGCTTGATAATTAAATGAATCGGGGATTTGGGCAAGTGTTAAACATGAAAAAAATAGAATAGCAGATAAATGAATAAATTTTGTCATAACCTCTGTTTTTTCTAATTCGTAATTATTAATTATTCACAAATATATAGAAATAGAATATGTTTGAAAAATTTTGTAGATCTCAATTGAAATACTCAGTTTATGAGCTACAATTTTTTTGATGTTTTGAAATTATTTATATAGAAAAAAGGCCGCTATTTCTAAAGGCTGGTCTGCGATCGTTCCCCTTCCTATTAAAATCTCGAACCGTTTTCACCAGGATTTTTATGAAATCCATTAATGGAGCAGGTTTAATCAAATTTATTATTAGGCTGTTGATTCTTCATGCAATGATGAATGATAGAGTGAGAAGTTACGGACTAATAAAAAGCTCGGAGAATCAATGATTGATTTTTATTCTGAACTTCTTTGTTATAGCGACTTTAAACCCAGACTATCCGGGTAATATTGGTTAGGAGTAACAATTACCAAAATTCAATTTCAATATCGTCTCAAAGCAATAAAAAAGAATTTCGGTTTTCTTGATTTAACTATTGAACATTACTCTTTTCAAATTGTTTAATGATTAATAAAAAATATTAAACAAAATATAAAAGGTAATATTTTAAAATATTGAACTATGAAAACATATAAATTTCCAATCCTGATGTTCGCTCTGATCTTAGGTGCGAATATATCAATGGCCAGTAATGAGGGAGATAAAGTTGACAAACTCAAATCAGAAAATGAGAGCGAGGTCACAAATCAAGCGTTATCTGATAACGTAATGGAACCTAATGATGAAGCCATTGATGTCGTGGTTTTGGAAGCTACCAATAATCCCGTCGGCAGCATCCCATTGGATACAAAAAATTCAATCAGTGAAAAACTAACATATCCAAAGTTTGCACAGGATGACCAGCGAACTGATGTTGTGGTTGTTAGTTTTACTTATACAGAAGAAGGCTTTCTGAAGGTATTATCACTCAATTCCTCCGATGAGGAGTTGAATCCATATATCATTTCAAAACTTGAGAATATCAGACTGAAAAATGGTACTGTTACCATAGGAAAAGAATACTATGCCAAATTTCAATTCAAGCTTTTATAAATGATTCGTGGGAAGATGAACAATCGTCAAGGTAAAGCCATATATCAATATTACCAGATAGTTTTTAAGGATCGTGTGGAAACTGAACAGTGGTTCTAATGCCATACCTGATTAACTTAAAACCATCCCTGCCTTTTCTACTTTTCTTATTTTTTGAAAATCCAAAGCGGTCCGGCACGTTTTGGGCACATTTCTAATGGTGGATCATATTCAGGATTCATTGCATTCTTGCACCCTATTTCCAGCATTAGCTTTTATCTTTCTTTTCCTTCTGGCGCCACTTATTGCTGTATTACCCTCTCCACCTTTACTGTGAACACTCTAATAGCTGCATCTATTGAGAAAAAATTGAATAACATAGTTCCATACACCCTAATTCCGCCAACAGCAAACCCACTACCTTTTTCATATACGTCCCTAAAATCTACATCTGGCTTGATTTACCACTTTCGAACAGCATTTTAGCAGTACCGGCACAATTATCAATCATAGTAAAGGGTCACTGGGCATCTACCTGGAAGTGATATGCTCAATTGGGAAGTTATTGGGTAAAAGGAAATTTGATGTGAGGGATTAAGAAAATTCTGAAAATTATCGAATCGCAATTAGCAGTAGCGATTTAACAATTGTTCCTGCAGAAGTTTATTGGTATTTCTTCCTGAGAATTTTAGCTGCAGAAACCATTTGTTTCAACTTTTTAAACGCATTTTCTTCATCATTCACACACCTTTCGGCAAAACATCCAAATCCGCAATCCGTGTTTAAGAATATTTGCTCCGGCGCATAATATTGTAAAGCTTCCTCTACTTTGGAAACGATAAAATCAACCGACTCTATTTCATCTGTCCGGGGATTGATAACTCCCAACCCTAACTCTTTATTTTTAAGGGATTTTCCTACAATTTCTATTTCTCCTGCTCTGGGCGTGGCATATTCCAGCACAAATTGATTCACATTCATTTTTTTAAAAGCAGGTACTAAAGGCATATAATCACCGGTTAGTAAAGTCTTTTCATTTCTGCTCCAGTTTCCACGGCAAACATGGATTCCGGTTCGGATATCTTCAAAACCCTCAACCACCTGGTTGATCAATTCGGCTGCGTAGTTCAACTCCGTGTCTGCATCTGACCGGGTTGCCAGGGTAGCTCACATAAAGGTTCGCCGATCACAATCCTCCGACATCACAATTTCGGTAAGCACCGGTTCGTCAAATTGTACAAATTCACAACCTGCATCCCTCAGGTCACATAATTCCTCGCGTAAAATGGAAACGATATCGTCAGCCATTTCCAATTTGTTATTGTAGCCGTTTTTGGAATATGCACCAACCCACATGGAACGTGTTAGCAGGTAAGGGCCAGGGAGTGTAATTTTGACAGGTTTGTCTGTAAAGCTTTTAACAAACTTAAATTCATGGAGCGTTAAGGGTTCCTTGCGGGATAATTTACCTACACAGGTTGGATTTTTAATGGATGAAGCAGGTACATCCAGTGTATCCAGCATTTCTTCAAAACTCTCTTTGTTCTCTATGGTGTCGAGCATTTTTGCCAAAGACATCAATTGAGTTCCATTGAGTCTATCTGTCAAAAATGAATAAAAATTATCACGATGATGCTCTCCTTCCACCAAAATATCCACATCGGCTTCTAATTGATATTGAACACAACGTTTGGCTTCCTGATCAGCGATTTTGTGGAATTCCTCTGCTGTGATTCGATCTTTCTGTTTATCGCGCAATGCCTTTAGAAGCGTTCTTGAGCGAGGCCAGCTTCCTACCTGTGTTACAGGAAACAGTTGATTACTTTTGTACATACGTTTATTCCATCTTATTTTATACGATGTTTACCTTCATGTTAATTTCTGTGCTTTTCGCCAGTGTCGCGTAGATTGGCGATCTATTCACCGTTTGCTCCCAAACGGCTTTGACTTTTTGAGGATCATCCATCGAAGTAATAAAACACTTGATATCAATCTTTGATATTCCCGGAAACCCTTCTTCCATTCCCATATGAGCAAGTATATTTTCGAGTTTACATCGTATTGTTATTTCAATGTCATCGATATCCAGACCCGCTTTGGCACTTTCCGTTGAGAATGCAGTGGAAAGGGAAGCAGACAATGCCCCGATAAAATATTCAATGGCTGAAGGATATTTATCCTTTTCCTCGAAGCTGGCCGCCTGTCCTACATCAAAAGAGAAATTCCGACAATATACTGTACTTTTCAAATGACCGGTTGAGCGGGTCCGTAAACGCCATTCATATTCTTTGGCCTTTTGTTTGTCTTCTTTCAGGGCTTTAGCATCACTCTGGGCTTTCTCATTTTTTCTAATGAAATACCTGGCCTGATCGGGAGTGCCCAATAAACCCAAATAGTCATGTCCGACCATCCTGCACCAGGGAGGTAAATCATCGCAAACTGTGGGTTCCAGGCTTCTCATTTCCAGTATGCCTCCAACCGGAACTTTTTGCATATTTTCACGGATCAGCAATATCAATCCTGAACCGCAATCCAGGTCGCCACCATCAAAAACATGATCAGGGTTTATGGTTTCAAGCTTATTTTCTTCACTCATTTCTAATAAGTAATACAGGGAGTTCCTTCTGATAATAATTCCACCAGTACGGCCCCACCAGCAGGTGTAACCCCATCGATAAGCATATCATCAGTAATTCCCCTCGTTTTTAAGCAAGGTGTACAGGCAAGTATTTTTCCACCGTTTTCGATGAAGGAATCCAGTAACTCCTTGAGTGGTTTAAAGGGTTCGCCGATGTTGATCTTTTCAGCCTCTCCTTTCACACCGATCCATACCGCATCGGTACTTAAAAAAATGGTGGTTTCTTTTTCTGAACCCAGGGCAGCGCCCGCTACCACAAACCCGACGGTAGCCGTATCCGGGTTTTTATGGGAATTTACAATCGATACACAAAATTTGTTATTCATCTTAAGGTTGTTTTAAGTTAGTTATTTCTTTTCGATCAGGAAAAAAGGAGGATGGCCTTCGTGAAGGGTATTTCCCGTTGAGCGGCACCATGCCATGACATCGCCACCATCCAGGGCTTTTACCCTTACCCTAATGCCTGAATCCAGTGGTTTGAAAAATTTGAACAGCGCCATTACCAGGTCGCCACACCCGAGTTCCTTGGCATCGAACTCGGTATCATATTCCCAATGTGAGGGAGTTGCAGCATTATTTTTTTTGGAGAATCTGCCTTCCATTTAGCTTTCTTAACTCAATGTTATTACTATTGCAAACATAATTATATAATTAAATGTTTTAAATCGTTGTAATAAAAATTCAGAAAGAATCGAGGACAGCGAGGCATTTCAATAACCAAAATTAATTTAGAGCTTATCAAATTCTCCGAACATAGAGAATAGACGAAAATCATGGCCAAAACAAAAAAGCCGGATTACTCCGGCTTGATGGGCTCCCCTTCTTGGACTCGAACCAAGGACCTACTGATTAACAGTCAGCCGCTCTAACCAGCTGAGCTAAAGGGGAATATTTTGTTACGAATGAACGTATTTCCCAATAAGGGTCGGCAAAAGTATAAATTATTTCTAAATAAACAATACATTTGCCCCAAAAATTTATCTAATATCTCATTCAAACAATCTCATCATTATGGCAAAAGTATTAGGGATCGGCAATGCACTGGTAGACATTATGACGAAACTGGAAACCGATGATATGCTTACCACTTTTAACCTTCCCAAAGGAAGTATGCAACTGGTTGACGGCAAATTCTCCGAAATCATTAACAAGGGAACCAATACCCTCGAAAAGCAAATTGCATCAGGAGGATCAGCGGCCAATACCATTCATGGACTGGCGCGGATGGGCATTGAAACGGGTTTTATAGGAAAGGTTGGGAAAGATGAATTTGGCCGCTTTTTCAGGGAAGATATGCAGCGAAGTAAAATTTCACCCTTGTTGCTTGAGAGCGATACCGCCTCCGGTACAGCCATTGCCCTGGTAAGCCCTGATTCGGAACGCACCTTTGCCACTTTTTTAGGAGCTGCTGTTGAATTGGGTCCCGAGGATCTGTCGCCCCAGCTGTACGCAGGATATGATTATTTTCATATTGAGGGTTACCTGGTTCAGAACCATACCCTCATCGAACAGGCGGTAAAACTGGCCAAAGAAAACGGTTTGAAAGTATGCCTTGATATGGCTAGCTACAATGTAGTGGAGGATAATCTCGAATTCCTCCAGAGAATCGTCCGTGAATATGTGGACGTGGTTTTTGCAAATGAAGAAGAAGCCAAATCATTTACCGGAAAAGAACCCGAAGAAGCACTGAATGATTTTGCATCCATGTGCGATATCGCTGTTGTAAAAATTGGGAAAATGGGATCGCTTATCAAACAGGGGCATCATGAATTCCGCATCCATGCCATTGAAGCCAACAGCATTGATACCACCGGGGCCGGTGATTTATATGCCGCAGGATTTATTTACGGATTGATCAACGGACTGTCCCTGGATACCTGTGGTAGGATTGGTTCGGTGCTGGCCGGAAAAACCATTGAAGTGGTCGGTCCCAAGATGACTGCATCCAAATGGGAAGAAGTACTGGATTTGATCAGGGTTTTATAAATCCAGAATTGACGGCCCTTTTCCTTTGAAAATAATTATAAAGGTTTGTTTTATAATTCTTTATATTTTCATATTTTTGCCCCTCATTTTTGGGACACGATAATTTAAACATTTAAGAATCAACACACAATGAAGGTTTACCAAACGAAAGACATACGGAACATTGCCCTTGTAGGAGGAGCAAAGTCCGGAAAGACCACGCTGGCAGAAGCAATGCTATTTGAAGGTGGAAGAATTAACAGGCGCGGAACGATTGATGATAAAAATACGGTTTCGGACTACAGACCCATCGAATTGGAACGTGAAAACTCCGTGTTATCAACGGTTGTTTATGCCGAGTTCAATGGCAAAAAAATCAATATAATTGATACTCCGGGCTTTGACGATTTTGTCGGTGAGGTGATTGCCGCCCTGAAAGTTGCTGACACTGCAGTGGTTGTTATCAATGCTCAAAATGGTGTTGAAGTCGGAACTGAGATCGCCTGGAGGAATACTTCCCTTTCCAATACTCCGGTTATTTTTGCCATGAACCATTTGGAACATGAAAATTCCAATTTTGATGAGACCGTTCGGCAAATGAAAACACAGTTCGGTGCCGGGCTAACGGTCTTCCAATACCCGGTAAATGCCGGTGTGGGATTTAATTCGGTGATTGACCTTCTGAAAATGAAAATGTACAAGTTTCCTGAAAATGGCGGAGCTGCTGAAATAACCGATATTCCGGATGGTGAAAAAGGAAATGCCGAAGAGATGCAGGCTGCCCTCATTGAGGATCTTGCTTCTACCGATGAAAGTTTGATGGAGAAATTTTTCGATGCCGGTACCCTTACCGAAGATGAGATGCGTGAAGCCCTGAAAGTAGGCCTGCGCAATCGTACCCTTTTCCCCATCCTTTGCATCGGATCAAAACACAACATGGGTGTAAAACGGTTGATGGAATTTATTTTCAATAATGCTCCCGCTCCGGATGAAATGCCTCCTGTTTTGACCGTCAAAGGAAAAGAGTTAAAATGTGATCCTTCACAACCCATTGCCGCTTTCGTTTTTAAAACATCCATTGAACCGCACTTTGGTGAAGTATCATTTTTTAAACTTTACAATGGTGAGATTACAGAAGGCACCGACCTGATTAATTCAAAAACAGGCGCCAAAGAGCGATTGGGACAATTATTTGCTGTTTATGGCAAAAATCGCGAAAAACTGGAAAAAGTAGTAGCAGGTGATATTGCTGCTTCAGTAAAACTCAAAGAAACACCTACCAATTCAACACTTCATACACCTAAAAATAGTGACGATGTTGTCGCTCCCATTGAATTTCCTGAACCCAAATTCCGGATGGCTGTGAAAGTTCAGAATCAGGGTGATGATGAAAAACTTGGCACCATCCTGAGTGCCATGCATAAAGTTGATCAAACCCTCATGGTTGAATATTCCAAAGAGCTGAAGCAGGTTATCTTAGGAGGTCAGGGTGAATTGCACCTGAACATTACAAAATGGCAAATCGAAAACATCGAAAAAGTACCGATAGAATTTGTTCCACCCAAAATTCCTTACCGGGAAACCATTACCAAATCGGCCAAAGCAACTTATCGTCATAAAAAACAATCGGGTGGAGCTGGTCAGTTTGGTGAAGTTCACATGATGATCGAACCATACAAGGAAGGCATGTCATGGACCACCGAATTCCCCGTTCGTGGTTCCGAAGAACATCCATTATCATGGGGTGGTAAGCTGGTGATGAACAACTGTATTGTTGGTGGTGCCATTGATGCACGGTTTATGCCGGCCATCCTCAAAGGGGTGATGGAAAAAATGGAGGAGGGGCCGCTTACCGGGTCCTATGCCCGCGATATCGTGGTATACATCTACGATGGAAAGATGCATCCTGTTGACTCCAATGAAATTTCATTTAAACTGGCCGGACGGAATGCTTTCCGCGAAGCCTTTAAAAATGCCGGACCTCAGATCCTCGAACCCATCTATGATGTTGAGGTGCTGGTACCTGAAGACCGTATGGGTGATGTAATGACCGACCTGCAAGGTCGTCGTGCAATCATTATGGGCATGGGCCGTGAAGGTAATTATCAGAAGATTACCGCCAAAGCACCGCTCGCTGAAATGAATAAATATGCCACAGCATTGAGCTCGCTTACCAGTGGTCGTGCCATGTATTCGATGAAATTTGCCGAATATTCCAACGTGCCTGCAGATGTTCAAATGCAGTTGCTCAAGACTTATGAAGAATCACAACAAGAAGAGGAGTAACAACACTATTTTCATAAATGAAGAAATCCCGCTTTTGGCGGGATTTCTTGTTTTTCGATACTACATATCGAGGTGCTTTTTTTGTCTGATTGTAATTTAAGGAATGGTTAAGCGCAAACCATTTTTAATAACAATATCATAATTTCTAACGTCTCCAATCGGTTCATTGTTGTAACGGTAGCTTAAATCAATGCTAAAATAAAGCCTGCTAAGGAGCCAAATTTCCATGCCGGTTTCAGCAACCGTCCTGAAATTGTGAATACTTGTTATGTGAGGCTGAAAATAAACCACTCCCCAGGCATTTATCCTCTCATTGATCGCCCAGTCGAGCGTTAAGTAAGATGTTACCCGAACGGGATTTTTGATCACTGTGGTTTTATCGCTTTCACCGATCTCATACACTTCATGTTCGTACATCAATCCCAAACCCAGGTTAGACGTAAAACGGGTAAGGCTATCTTTTTCGGCAATGAAATCCATCAACTGAAAACGGCCACCTGCCCCCACCAGGTTGCGATCGGCAAGCATTAAAAATTCATTGAACTCCTGCTGAAGAAAAGTTTCCAATGCAATCTTTTGTGAAAAATTGTGGATGCCCCGCAGGTGTACAAACCCTTTGTTGGTAATTTTCGATTTACTGCTTTCTTTATAATCATAATTGGCTACAATAAAAGCATCATTTTTTTTACCGTTATAATCCAATCTGAAAGTTCCATCTACTGTAAGGTATTCAGAGTTGCCCCCGCTGTATCCAAAGCGAAATCCGGTATTAAATATGAAACCCTCTTTGTCAGAAAATTTTCGGAATTTTTCAGTATTCACCTGTCCGGATAGCCAGGTAACCGATGAAATAAATATAAATCCAATTGCAATAAAGCTCTTAACCCATTTACGCATACTGCCACAAAATTACCATGGGTCAGCCAACGGCTGAAAATCTATTTTAGTGAAATTTCAAGAGGGTTATCAACAGGTAATTTTAGTGAATAATCTTTTGAGCCAAAACTTCAATGTGAAAGGCAGAACCCGTCATAATATAATTCCGGCTCATGGTCAACTCGGTATCCAGGATATGATCCAGATCGGTGATGCTAAATTCATGGTCTTCATTTAATGGGTTGGTGATGATACCATTGCCAAATTCATTCAATTCAAGAAATCCGGCATCATATAACATATACCGAATCCGTTTTGGAGAAAACAGCCGAAAGGGCATTTCATGTTTTCCCATATATATCATTTCTTCTTCCTGTGCTATCAGCTTCGAGCGGTTTTCCATATCAGGTTGTAACAGGGCATAACCGTTAAGGTTCAGGTAATCAATCCAGATATAACCTCCCGGTTTAATGATCCGTTTAAATTCCTTTAACATGTTTTCAGGATCCGGTGTTAGCGAAATCACCCCTCCTTCAGCAAATACCAGATCGAATTCCTTATCCTCAAAGGGAGTTTCTTCAATATTCCCTTTTATGATCTTAACGGGTAATTCTTTTTCATGGATTTTCTGTTCTGCTATTTTCAGCATGTCCGGACTGGCATCCATCAAGGTTACCTCCATGCCTTGTTCAGCAAGAAAGACAGCCCAATTTCCGGTTCCGCCTCCTGCATCCAATACTTTCCTGATATTCAATGATGACAGGGATTTAAGCAGGTTTTGTCGGGTGACATGATCCGATATTCTGGCAGCTTGTTTATTGGCTCCGGCATTGTACATATCGGCCAGTTCATGGTACATGGTGATCAGTTCTGATAAACGATGGTCTGTTGCAATCATTTTCACTGGTAATTTATGGTTTGCTATAGGGTTGTGCAAAACGGTTTTCGTATGCATTGTTTTGTTTCATTTGCTGGTCCCAGAAATATGTTGCCATGCGGGTTTTAAGAAAAAACCGATAAAGAACTAGGGTAAATTTTGAAAGATGTTCGGGTCTGGCCAGCCGACGGGCAATGTCATCGCTGAATTCCCAGTCAAGAGCCAGGTGCTGGCCCAGATCATAAAATAGTTGCAAATATCGTTTGGTCATCCAGCCGGGTTGTGCCTTGATTCCTTCCACTCCCCCTTTGATGATAGTCCCCAGGTATTCAATACCAATACGTTTGGCCAGCTTATTAAGGTAGAGCTTGATATACCTCGAATGATGCGCTTCGGGAAAGCCTGACTGAACAATAAAACCGAGTTTCAGATTTGTATTTTGAAAGGTATACCCCTGAAACACTTCGAAGAATCTTTTGACGATACCCGGCATAGCATCTGTATAAAGTGGGAAAATGACAATGGCCAGGTCGGAATTTTCAAGTACTTCAATAAGTTTTCCCGGATCAGAAAATGATCGAATAAAATATTCCTGAATATCACAATGACTTTCAACCGAGCAAAATCCTTGTTGAAACCGATCGGTCAAAACCTTTGAATTGCTTGATTTGCCGCGGGGGCTACCGTTGATGATGGATAATTTCATGGACCAGTTTTTCGGCTGATGTTTCAATGCTTTGACTGAAAACCAGCTCCGATTTAAAATTGATGGCTAAACGTTGGTATATATGGGTAACGATTTGAATGTCTTCAGTATCCGTATCGGGTTCAGGACTATAAATCAGAGCAAGCTTTGGATATTCTTTGTATCGTTTGATATGGTGGCATTCATTGTTGACCAGTTCAATGTAAGGGTGTACCAGTGGAATAAGTTTATCCTGCATGATCTTGAGCAAAGCTGAAGTGAAACCCATGATCAGGGGTGAGGCAAAGACCAGGAGATCGGAATGAATAATTTCATTCCTGATTTCTATGGAATCATCAGGGATGACACATTCACCGGGTGTTTTCACCCAACATCCCCAGCATCCGGTACAGGAGTGAATATCTTTTTCGCGAAGGGTTATGGTTGTAACTTCCATGCCCAGATCATCAAGCGCAAGGGCGAGGTCATCCAGATAAGATTCAAAATCTTTTTTTTGTGTGTCCGGATTGCCATTTAATATTGTGATTTTCATCCGTAATTGTTTGAGCACCAAAAATACAACGGGTATGCATTTGGATGAAATACTATATGATGAACTGCAGATTGCAGGGATTGAAACGCTAAAACGGTTAGATCAAATGTGCTGAATAATTATTAAGCAGATCTGTTAAAAAGGAAGATCATTGATATCATCTGACGAGTCCGGGGGAATTTCATCAGAAGAAGGCACCTGGTTATATTCTGGCGGAACCGAAGGACTTTCCTGTGCATTAACAATACGCCAGGCTTTCACATCGGTATACCAGCGGCTGTTATATTCCCGGCTTTCGATATTGATACTGGCGGTAACCATACTGTTTTCACCAAAACTATTCAGATCGATTTTATCGCCCCATACCGTGATGCATACCTTCTTAGGGTATTGTTCCTGTGTCTCGAGGATGAAGTTTTGTTTTTTCCATGGGCCATTGCGCCCTTCTCCGGTTTCTTCGGGTAAGATTTGAATGATTTTGCCTGTAATTTCCATGAATGGAGGACGTTTAAAAATTATTGTTTCAGATTTATTTTACAAAACTAAGTCCTTTTTTATAAAAACACCAATAGAATTTATGAGGGAATTGTGCCAATTAATTTCGGATCATTGCTATTTTCAATTCCAGTTATATGGACCAATTGGAATTCCTTTACGTGGGTTTTTTTGGCTACTTTGATGCGTACGGGGATATAGTGTTCCCCATAACCATGGGCAAAACCACGTGAATCAATCTTTTCAATGTAAACAGTTTGTGTTTTTCCAATGAAACCGGAGCGATAATTTCGTTTGTGTTGGTCTGCCAGATCACGGATGACGGCGCTCCTTTCATTTTTAATTTTTTCAGAAAGTTGATCAGGAAGGCGTTCGGCCCGTGTTCCTTTTCTTACAGAGTATTTAAAGGTGTGGATATGGCTGAAACCAATCCGCTCGACAACCTCGCAGGTTTCCTTAAAATCCTGTTCCGTCTCTCCCGGAAATCCTACAATAATGTCTGTTGTAAAATTGAAATCGGGAATCTCTTTTTTGATCCTGTCCACCATTTTTTCAAACGCATTCACAGTGTATTGCCGGCGCATTTTCAACAATATTTTCTCTGATCCACTTTGCAGGCACATGTGGAGATGGGGAGTTAGTTTGGGATGGTGGAAAAGTTTAAACAGTTTTTTTCCGAAACCTTCGGGCTCGATGGAAGAAATACGCACCCTGAAATCACCGGGGATTTCCAGGATCTTCTCGACAAGGCCTTCGAAATTTAGTCCGTCTCGCTCATAACGTCCTATATTAACGCCGGTTAAAATGATCTCTTTGTAACCATAACTTAATACCTCTTTGATGTTCTTTTCAATATCCTCAAATGAGCGGCTTTCAGCCCGACCACGAACATGGGGAACAATACAGAAGGTACAGAAATTATCACATCCATCCTGTATCTTGATCAGACTGCGGCTGTGGAAACTGGTTTCAGCAGCACCAAAGGCAAAGCGATCCTGTATCAGTTCATCGGGATGAATGATCTCACCCCTGAAATGACTGTCGAGTAAATGAAAGATCGATCCTTTGCGGTCATTTTCGATGGTATAGGTAATGCGGTCGTTTTGATCTAGTTTGTCTTTGTGGTTGTTAACCATACAACCTGTTACTACCAGAACAGCCTCTTTATTCCTGCGCCCGGCCTGACTGATGGTTTGCCGTGATTTGTGATCACCCTGATTGGTTACCGTACATGTATTGACAACGTAGGCATCGGCTTGCTCATTAAAATCCACGATTTCATATCCCGCCCGGGCAAACTCCGACATTACCGAGTCTGTTTCATACAGATTTAACCTGCAACCGAGGGTTTTAAAAGCGATTTTCTTACTCATGCGGACTGCAATTCAGTTTGGTTGATGAGATCGCCTGCCAGTGAAAATTCTGTGGCTGAATTTATTTTAATGTCCACAATTTGTCCAACCAGACTCATGTCAGTAGAAGGAATTCTGACATTGATCCTGCCTTCGGTCAGCCCGCTCAGGAACTCGCCTTTGCGTTCTTTTCCGCGAACCAGTACCCGGTAGGTTTTGCCGACCATCGCTTTATTGTGCTCGTGGGAGGTTTTCATCAAATCTTCGGTGAGGGTATGATAGCGTTGTTTTTTTACCTCCTTGGGTACATCATCATCCCATCTTGAGCTGGTGGCTCCCGGACGAACTGAATACTGGGCAATGTAGGCCATATTGTATTTGAATTCCTCCATAATCCTTCGGGTATTCTCAAATTGTTCGTCGGTTTCACCGGTAAACCCGACAATGATGTCGGTAAACAAGGTAGCTCGCGGGATTAACTTTCGGATGGTATGAACAATATGCCGGTATTTTTCCATATTATGCTTGCGGTTCATCCGGATCAGCACCTTGTCATCGCCCGACTGCCCCGGAAGATGGATCTGTTTGGCCAGGCAATCATATTGTGCAACGACTTCGATTACTTCATCGGTCATATCCCGGGGATGTGGAGAGGTGAAATAAACCCAGAATTCTTTTCCGGAAGCCTTTCCCATTTTACCGATCAAGCGCAACAATTCAGGAAAGCTAACCTCTTCTCCCTTTTTATCCAGGCCATAAGAGTTTACATTTTGTCCCAGCAAAGTGATTGATTTGTAGTCCTGTTCCACCAGGTTTTTTACCTCTTCTAAAATTTCAGTTGATGGTCGTGAAACCTCCCTTCCACGGGTGTAGGGGACAGCACAGAAAGTACAGAATTTATCGCAACCATTTTGAATCGGGACAAAGGCTTCAAATTTGGATTCGTAAGCGGGATTAATGTGCCAGAAATCCGACATATGCTCATTGAGCTTCAATCCGGCTGCGGATCTTTTTAATTGCTCTACCCGTTCATTTCTGAAGACCAAATCTTCCTGTTGATTTACCACCTTCAAGCTCACCGGTGTAACAATGCCGTTTTGACGGATCATTTCAGGCAATTCCTGCAGCTCACTCATGGGGAATACGATGTCGAAAAGTTTCAGGAATTTTTCCCGGTCGGCGGGCAAAATGCAGCCTGTCACAAAAGTCAGTAGATTGCGTTGATTTTTTGCCCGGTTCCACTTATGAATGCGCGCGTAAACCTTGTCGATGGCTTTTTGTCTGACACTGCAGGCCAGGATTCCAACCAGCTGTGCTTCGTCCTCATTATCGGTCCACTCATAGCCCATGCTTTCGATCACAGGTTTGGTACGACCCGTATCCGAAAGATTCATTTGACATCCGAGTGTTATGATGTGGTATTTCATTTGTTTAGTTCGATGTTCGAAGTTTTTAATTCTGAGTTTTTTTGAATGCAATATCTTTAAAAATAAACTTCCGCATGCAAATTTTCAGAAGGGACTCCTTGTTCTTTTAATATATCAAAAACGTCGTAGATCATGTTCACATTGCCGCAAAGGTAACACAGGGTATCCTTATCGACCGGATGCTGTTTAATATAGTCTGTTACACGGCCGTGGAAATCGCCCCCCGCTTCCTGGCTGATACATGAAATGTAACGATCATCAGGATAATCATGTTTTTCATAAGTTTCATCCAAATACCTGACGCCATGGAGTAGTGTAAAATCAATTTCGGGGAATGATCCGGTAATGCTATGAAAAGGTGCAATGCCTGTACCACTGGAAATAAAAAGAAATTTTTTCGAATACAAATGTTCTTCTTTAAGGGTAAAGAAACCAAAAGGGCCGTCTACCTCCAGAGCATCGCCGGGGTTGATCCTTTTGAGTTGTTTTGAGACCAGGCCATCTTCTACTTCTTTGACCAGGATCTCCAGGTAATCATCTTTTTTCCTGCTATAGATCGAATAATCCCTTTTTTCCGTATCTCCTGCCAGACCCAGGTTCAGATTTTGTCCGGGAATAAAAGCCATTCCGTTTCGTTCCATTCTGACCACATAAGTTGATTTGGTCAACTCCCTGATCTTTTTTACAGTATATTTATTGTGTGTTATTGTCTCCATTTAAATGACCTCAATTATCATTGAAATTGCTATAACAAAAACCCTTTATGAATGTTTCACCTATACTCAATTCAGGCATTTCATTACTTAAATTAAACAGGGGTGCAAAGGTATATAATTCCTATCTGATTTTCAAATTGATAGAATCATGTGACGAAGAGGAAAAGTATACGTCTAACCTTTTATTAATTTAAATAAACCCGGTCTGTTTTATATGTGGAAACATAATTAAAGTAACTTTATGTCAATCAATTTTAGAATATGTCCGATCCCAATCATAGTCCCGACCAATCGCAAGAAGTATATGACCTGATTGATGGAGCTACAGGTGATATTCAAGCTGTTGCATCCCAACTTTCTGACCTTGTACAAATTATTAAATCATCGGAATCAACCCTGGATGAAAAAATTGAAACATATGAAGACATCATTGATTCCGAAGTAGGCGATACCAATATGGTGCGTGCCCGTAACCTTGAACGGGAGTATGGGATACGGCAATTATATCTGAAATTTGAAGGAGGAAATCCTACCGGCACCCACAAGGATCGCATCGCTTTTGCACAATGCATGGATGCTATGCGCAGGGGTTTTGATGTAATTACCGTGGCGACCTGTGGAAATTATGGAGTGGCTGTTGCTTTTGCTGCCTCGCTAACCGGTTTAAAATGTATCATTTATATTCCTGAGAATTATCATACGCGGAGAACGGATGAAATGAGAAGCCTTGGTGCCGAGATCATCCGAGCACCCGGCGATTATGAGAGTGCAGTGGGGCTCTCACAAAATGATGCCGTTAAATTTGAGTATTATGATGCCAATCCGGGGGGTCAGAATACGATTTTGCAGCTCAAGGCTTATGGCGAGATTGCCTATGAAATTTATGATCAACTTCATGATGCTCCCCGGGTGCTGGCCTGCCCGGTTTCAAACGGAACGGTTCTGGCTGGCATTCATAAAGGATTTCTGTCACTTTACAAAAGAGGCAAAACATCCCGAATTCCACGCATGGTTGCCGGATCATCTTATGGAAAAAATCCAATAATCCAGGCTTTTATTCACAATAAGGATAGTTGCGAAGATTTGGTACCGGAAAAAATTAAAGAAACAAAGATCAATGAACCCCTTATCAATTGGCATTCTTTCGATGGGGACTACGCTCTGTGGTCAGTCAGACAAAGCAAAGGATGGGCTGCCGATGCTTCGGACAAAAGCATGAAGGATCTGGCCAGGATCATTCGTGATAAGGAAGGAATCAGTGTTTTGCCGGCCTCAACAGCCGGATTGGTATCATTGATCAAGCAGCATCAAAAAGAGCCGCTTGGTAATGATCGTTATGTCGTTATTCTCACAGGAAGAAAATAAAAATAATATGAAAGATACAAAAGCTATAGTCTATTGCGAAGGTGCCTTTAATACAACCAATGGCAAAACAGCCCATGGTTTGGTCCGGTTTACAGAACGTTACGATGTTCTGTCGGTTATCGACTCAAACTATGAAGGATTGGATGCAGGCCAGGTACTGGATCGAAAACCCAGTGGTATACCCATTACAGGTTCAATTGGTGAATCATTGCAACTGGCTGAAAAGGCACAGCAAATAGCAACGCACCTGGTAATCGGTATTGCCCCCGATGGCGGTAGGTTGTCTCCGGAAGCCCGAAAGGATGTAATGAAAGCTATTCGAAATGGTTTGAATATTGACGCGGGATTGCATGATTATCTATCGGAAGATCCACATATTGTAAAAGCAGCTTTGAAGTTTAATGTCACCATCCGCGACATCCGCAAACCACCTCCTGTAAGTGAATTGCATTTTTTCACCGGCGAAATCGAAAAGGTTGATTGTCTTAAAATTGCAGTCCTTGGAACCGACTCGGCGGTGGGTAAACGGACGACGGCCTGGCGCATTGTGATGGGCTTCCGGAATGCCGGATATAAGGCTGAACTCATTGGAACAGGTCAAACGGCATGGCTACAGGGAGCAAAATACAGCATTATTATGGACTCCATTGTGAATGATTTTGTTTCGGGTGAAATTGAACATGCTGTGGTCTCCTGCTGGAATCACGAAGCTCCGGATGTGATTGTGATTGAAGGGCAGGGGAGTTTGATGAATCCGGCCTATCCTGGTGGGTTTGAAATCCTGGCAGCAGGAAGACCCGATATTGTTATCATGCAGCATGCACCCGCCCGTCTTGAATACGATGGATTTCCAGGTTATAAGCTACATCCCCTCGATCATCAAATCCGGGCCATAGAGTTAATTTTAGGTAAAAAGGTAGTGGCTGTTACCGTGAATCATGAGAACATGGCAGAGTTTGAAATTGATGCGGCCTGCGAAAAAATAGAAACAACCTATGGTTTACCTGCAACCGATGTACTTTTTCATGGTCCCGAAAAAATAACGAAGATCCTGCTTCCTTATTTAAAATCTTCAAAACCATGAATAAAAATAAATTGACTGCGGAAAATAACCCCCTCCAAAAGTTCGTCGTTATCGATGAAATGAAGGTCGGCCCTGTTTTGTTGACAGAAGATAAACTCTCCATGCCTTACCTCATCAGCCTTGGGAATGAAGAGCATCTCAATCATTTGGAGTATAAATTCGAAGAACCTGTTTTTCATCTCTCCGAAAAATCCTCCCTCAACTTGGCCACCATGATGGGTTTACAGGTTGCCCTGAATTATGGAATCTTTTGCAAAAAAATTTCATTCATCGGCTCATTTGATTCAACCGACCGGAGGTTTATTGCTGATATGATGGAGAATACCTCCCGAGAGATTTATGTAAAAAAACTGTTGGAAGAGAATCCCTTTTTGATAGATGAATTTAAGGGAATTTCAGCGGTTCAGATGAAGCGATACACACAAGCAGAGTTGGTATTCAATGATGGATCTGGTGAGCGGCACAAATGGGAATTTTGGCATACCGACAAATTGAAGCATTGTATTTTATCCAGTGGCGGTAAGGATAGCCTGCTGAGTTATGGTTTGCTAAACGAAATCGGAAAAGAAACACATCCCATTTTTATCAATGAATCGGGTCGTCACTGGTTCACCGCCATCAATTCATACAAGTATTTCAAAGAGCATGTGGAAAATACGGCACGGGTCTGGACCAACAGTGATCGCATTTTTAGCTGGATGCTCCGCCATTTACCATTTATCAGACAGGATTTTGCCAATGTTCGTTCGGATGAATATCCCATTAGACTGTGGACGGTTGCAGTTTTTTTGTTTGGTGTTCTGCCGCTGATGAAAAAGCGGGGTATCGGCCGACTGCTGATCGGAGATGAATACGATACCACCCGCAGAAAAAGCTACAAGGGAATTACCCATTATGATGGACTTTTTGATCAGAGTCGGTATTTCGATGAGACCATGAGTCGTTATTTTATGAAAAAAGGTTGGGCCATTAGTCAGTTTTCAGTATTGCGACCGGTGTCAGAAATGTTAATCCAGAAGATCCTGGCCAAACGATATCCTGAGCTGCAACAGCACCAGGTTTCCTGTCATGCCAGTCATAAAGAAGGTGACCGCATTTATCCCTGTGGTAAATGTGAAAAATGCCGGCGCATCGTAGGGATTTTAAAGGCGGTGGATGAAGATCCCCATCGTTGTGGATATAATGAAACCCAGATTGATCATTGTTTAAAGGAATTGTCTACTAAAAACATCAATCAGATCGGCGAGGATGCAAGGCAACTCAATTTTATGCTTTGGCAAAAAGGTTTGATTAACGCGGCAGGAAAAAGTAAGTCAGAACTGAAGGAGCATACCAATACACTAAAGATCCGGTTCGATAACGAAAGAGCACCGGTTAATTCTATCCCGACCGATTTGCGGCGAAGATTGTATCAGATTTATCTGGGTTATGCCAATGGAGCTATCCGAAAAAAGGGTACCAAATGGCTGGATTTTGATCTGATCAATGATCCGGCCATGGATGTTTATTTTCCATTTGAGCTGGATCCCGACGTGAAGGAGAAATTTTCAAGTGAAGATACGACTTCTTCCAGGGCAAATTATTTATGGGGCGAATTGAACTGGCCCGATGCAGGCGACCGACTTCAAGAGGTGGATATTGCGATTTTACCGGTTGGTGCCATAGAACAACATGGCCCCCATCTTCCACTTGATACAGATGCTTTTGATGCGGATTACCTGGCCAAACGCATTGCCGAGGCTTGCAGTGATCCTAAACCGCTCGTTTTACCACTCGTTTCGTACGGTGTATCCTATCACCACGACGATTTTCCGGGTACCATCAGCATTTCCAACGATACCCTTGCAAACCTGGTTTATGACATTGGAATGGCACTTGCCAGAAATGGTATTAAAAAATTACTAATCCTGAATGGCCATGGCGACAACAGTCCAACCTTGCGATATGCAGCACAGATGATCAACAAGGATGCAAAAATATTTACCTGTGTCGATACAGGCGAAACTTCAGATATCGATATCGATAAACTGACTGAAACAACAAATGATGTACATGCTGGTGAAGTGGAAACCAGCACTACCCTGGCCATTCGGCCACACCTTGTAAAAATGGAGCGCGCCCTGACGGAAATTCCCGGGTTTACGACCCGTTATCTTAACTTCAGTTCGGTCCGTGGTATCCCATGGTATGCTTATACCAAGCGGATCAGTGACTCTGGTATCATGGGTGATCCCACCAAAGCGACGGCTGAAAAGGGGGAAAAAATGTGGGAAATTATGATCGCTCACCTTGTAGCCCTCGTTGAAGATCTTAAATCACTGACCCTAGACGAAATTTTTCAGAAAAGATATTAAACCATGCGTATAACCGGGATTGAATATCAGGAAGTCAGGATGAAACTGGCTTTGCCTTATACCATTGCTTATGAAACATTTGATTCGGCATCCAATGTTTTAATAATCTTAAAAACCGATAAAGGAATTACTGGTTTTGGTTGTGCAGCTCCTGCCCCCGAAGTTACTGGGGAAACAGAAAAGGATGTGCTTTTAAAGACAGCAGAAGTTCTGGAGCCTATTTTAAAAAATGCAGACCCCCTCAGACTTTCTTATCTTATCGAAAAAATAAAACCTGAATTAAAAGCATATCCATCAACTCAGGCTATGATTGATTCAGCCCTTTGGGATATTATGGCAAAAAAAGCAGATATTCCGTTGTATAAGTTGTTGGGTGGATATCGCAACCGGATGAAAACAAGTATTACCATCGGAATTATGCCGGTAAAGGAAACCGTTGAAAATGCTACAGCCTATATTCATCAGGGCTTTAAAGTATTAAAAATAAAAGGAGGGATCGATGTAAGTGAAGACATTGAGCGTCTGGCAAAAACAAGACAGGCAGTCGGAAAATCAATCGAAATAAGATTTGATGCCAATCAGGGTTATAGTGTTGAGGAATCCATTCGCTTTGTGAAAGAAACACAAAAAGTAAAAGTTGAATTATTGGAACAGCCAACCCCTTTTGATGAATTGGATAAGATGGCCCAGGTAACCCGTAAAACTGCCATTCCCATCATGGCTGATGAAAGCTTGCAGAGCCTGAGGGATGTATTTAACATCGCCCGTCGTAATCAAGCCGATATGATCAATATCAAGATCATGAAGGTGGGTGGTATTTATGAGGCAATGCACATCAACTCTGTAGCCAGGTCGGCAGGAATAGAAGCCATGGTTGGTTGCATGGACGAATCAGCCCTGGGCATTTCAGCCGGACTGGCATTTGCCCTGAGCCGTCCCAATGTTCATTACGCCGATCTTGATGGCCATCTCGACTTAATTGGGGATCCCACAGAAGGAGCTGTGATATTAAAAGATGGTTATGTAATTCCCTCCCCATATCCAGGATTAGGATTACCCCCTAAAGCAAATTTTAGTTAATGCTTGTAATCTATAGCTTTAGGTAGCCAGAAATTCTTAATTTTATCGGCTATGAAGCAAGATAATAACACCTTTCTTAAAGTATTGATGATTGATGCAGGAACCTCATTTTACAGAATAAACCGCTATACGCTTGGTGACTTTTGGGGTCCGGTGGATATGGGCCTGCATCTTGCAGGCAGATACAACAGCTTAAATATAGGGGTGGGTTTATTGGCTGGCTCTATTTTCCCTGGATCCAATCGTTTGATAGTAAATGGATTTTCTCCATGCTGGGGTGGCTTTTTTGTGTCATCAATGGGTGGTGCAGGATTGGTATTTGATAATTTGGGAATCAATATGTTGTCTGTCCTGGGGAAGGCCCCTTCTCCTTCAATTCTTTATTTAAACCGTGATCATGGTGAAGAAATTGAGGTTAGTTTAGCGCCTGTTGATCTTTGGAAAGTATGGGATTCAGGTAGAAAAGGAACTTATGGCATGATGGAATATGCCTACCAATTATTTGGAGATAATTATTCAAATGCACCCCGGATTTTAGCAACAGGTCCTGCCTCAGCCACTACTGATTTTGGGGCAATAGGATCAGCTCCCATAAAAAAAGGTGCAATCTCTAATGTTGATACCTGGGCAGGGAGGGGTGGTTTTGGATCAAAAATGCTGCAAGAACATAACATAGCAGGTATCATTTATGGTGGCACTTATGTCGATGAAGATTTTCGTGACCGGAAGGTAGCCGATGTTTGGTTTCAGAATAAGTATCAGAAAAAAATGGCAGCCAAAGATATTGAAGCAACAACCAAATATCGTTTTGATCCAAATTTTGAAACAGGTGGTACTTTTGGTGTGAATTATGCCACACTCGGTGGAAGAGTAATTGCATTTAATTACAATTCAATCAATTGGCCGGAAGAGAAACGGCTGGAAATGCATCAAAATCTCATTGTCAATCATTATTTAAAACAATTTAATGAGGAGACGATAGCCAACAAACAACAATTTAATTGCGGGGAACCTTGTGTGGCGGTTTGTAAGAAAATGAATGATCATTTCAAAAAAGATTATGAACCTTACCAGACGATGGGTCCACTCAGTGGAATATTTGATCAGCGGGCTGCTGAAGAACTAAACCACCACGCCGATATGCTTGGATTTGATGCCATTTCTGTGGGTGGTGTAATTAGTTGGTTTATGGAATGCCTTGATAAAAAGCTTCTTCTGCCCGAGGATTTAGGTGTTAGCAAACTCCCTTTGTTTGATCTTGAAAACTTTCAGGTCGTTGAAGATTCAAAACATAATTCAGAACTTGCGATTGAAATTCTGGATTCCATTATATATAAAAAAGAACTGGTTGATCTGAAAGAAGGTGCACGAAAATTTGGTAGAAGGCTTTCCAGAAAAAAAGGAGTTAATCTGCTTGATCATTTTGTCTTTATTTCCTTTGGTCGCAAAGGATGGATGGTTCCTAACCAGTATTGGACACCTGGTGTATTGTCTCCCATGCCCATCATGGGTAAATATTATATGAATTATGGGAATGAATTTCTTCCTCCTCGCAAGCTGGGCCATCAGAATGCACTGCGGTTTAATAAGGAATTGATCCTTGACAATCTCGGATTTTGCCGTTTTCATAGAAATTGGGCTGAGGAAATGATGCCAGAAGTAATGGGTGAATTGTTTGGCTTGAAGGAGAAGTTCCTGAAAAATATTTCACAAACGGCAAGTCGCATTAATAGCCGGAATGCTTCTGTATTCTGGGAGTCAAGACGTAATTTTGACATGGTTCATTCATTTTTGAAAAGACAAAAAGAAGTACTTGGAGCAACAGGCCAAGATTTGGATCATTGGATCAATTATTTTGAAAAAGATCAACAATCAGCGGCCATTGATTACTGGTATGAAATGCATAAAGGTACACATGAGTCGTTGCGGGAGTTTTAACCGCAATAAATTATCACTGGCTTTTCTATTCATGAAATAAATACCTACCAAATGCAATGGGCAGGTAAAAATGATTGCATGAATATTGCAGCTGAAATGCCTCACGTTTTTCGAATCATGCTCAATGTTAATGCACCTCCAGTGTCTCTGTCAGCGTCTCCACCGAATTGCCACCCACATAAAACACAAACTCACCCGGCTCGAAGCTTTTAGAAAGATCGGGATGGTAAAAGGCGAGATCGTCTTTGATGAGGGTAAAATTCAGGATTTTGGATTCTCCCTTTTTGATCATGACCTTTTGAAATCCTTTCAATTCCTTTACCGGCCTGGTAATGGTTCCCACTTTATCCTGCACATAAAGCTGAACGACCTCTTCACCATCCATATCGCCTGTGTTGGCAACATTGACCCCGATCTTAATTTGATCAGCTTCTACTTTCACGGAAAAATCATCATATTTGAAAGTGGTATAACTTAAGCCATAGCCGAAGGAATACAGGGGCTCATTGGATGAATCGATGTATTTCGACAGGTATTTAAAACCTGGTCTTTGGGGGTCGATAGGCCGCCCGGTGTTTTTGTGATTGTAATAGATAGGTACCTGACCCACATTGCGCGGAAAAGTCATGGTAAGTTTCCCGGATGGATTGTAATCGCCGAACAACACATCTGCAATACCATTTCCTGCCTGGGTTCCACCAAACCAGGTCTCGAGGATGGCCGGCGCGATTTCATCAAGTTTGGTTACAGCAAGCGGTCTACCGTTAAAAAGTACTACGGTAGTAGGTTTGCCTGCTTTTATCACAGCTTCTGCCAAATCATTTTGTACACCAGGCAGGCCGATGTCGGTCCGGCTGGCTGCTTCGCCACTCATCCAGCCATGTTCTCCGAGAGCGAGAATGATAAAATCCGATTGTTTGGCCAGATTCACAGCATCAGTAAATCCACTTTTATCGGTACCATTTACTTTACAACCTTCAGTCCACTGCACCCTAACGTCCGATCCAACTTTGTTTTTAATTCCCTCCAGCAGGGTAACTGCCTTTTCCGGTTCACCGGCTGCCATCCAGTTGCCCAACATATCTTTCTTTGAATTACCTAACGGTCCAATGATGGCAATGGATCTGACATCTTTTTGAATGGGCAGCAAGTTGTTGTCATTTTTCAACAATACACAGCTTTTTGCAACCGATTCCCGGGCTGCAGCAAGCTGTTCCTCATTCATGATATCGGTTTTAAGGCGCTTTTCGTCGCAATATTTATAAGGATCATCAAACAAACCAAGTTTTACTTTTGCTTCAAGGATCCTACGCACAGCCTGGTCGATCAGATCTACAGAAACTTTACCTTCGTCCACAAGATCTTTGAGATGGTTGAGGTAAGCACTTCCCTGCATATCCATATCCACACCTGCTTTCATGGCTAATTCAGCTGTCTGGCTTGTATCGGTGGCAACTCCGTGCTCAATCAACTCATTTATCGAAGTGTAATCCGATACGGTAAAACCCTCAAATCCCCATTGATCTCTGAGTAAATCCCTCAATAGATATGGATTGGAGGTAGAAGGGACGCCGCTGATCTCATTGAAAGCGGTCATTAGCGAACCGACACCTGCATCAACGGCAGCTTGAAAAGGAGGTAAATAATACTCAAATAATGTCAGTTTCGACATATCCACGGTGTTATATTCCCGGCCGGCCTCGGCATCACCGTAAGCTGCAAAGTGTTTCACGCAAGCCATAAGTGTGTTGTTGGCCGACAGGTCATCACCCTGGTAACCGCGTACATAGGCCTCTGCTACCAGGCAGCCCAGGTAGGTGTCTTCCCCTGAGCCTTCTGCAACGCGACCCCAGCGGGGATCACGACTGACATCTACCATGGGGGAATAAGTCCAGGCCAGTCCGTCGGCACTTGATTCCTGCGCTGCAATCCGTGCCGTTTTTTGAATCAGATCCAGGTCAAAACTGCAGCTCAGACCCAACGGAATGGGAAAAATTGTTTTATAGCCATGAATGATGTCCAATCCAAAAAGAATGGGAATTCCAAGGCGGGTTTCCTCAATGGCAGTTTTTTGAACAGTTCGGATTTTTTCGGCAGACCGGATGTTTAAAATAGCACCTACTTTTCCGTCCCTCACCTTTTTGCCGATATCAGTGGCTGAAAAATCACCTGTAATAAAATCACTGGAGGCTACCAGGTTCAACTGGCCAATTTTTTCTTCCAATGTCATTTTGTCCATCAGATCATCAATAAAAGCCTCTCCTTTTTGATCGGTTGCAACTTCTGTTTTATGACCACATGCCATCAACAACCCAGTAAATAGGACAAGGGACAAAATAAATTGCTGATTTAGCGGAAATATGCAATTCCCAAAGTGTATATGATTTTTAGATTTTATCATTTTAATGTACTTATTTTAACCGCAAATATCATAAAAATAGCACTATCTGGTTTTCTTTTGGTTTCAACATGGCCATAAATCGATCGCGTGAAATCACGATGCCACCCTCACGATATTTATTTTCCTCGCGAGTGAATTCTACACTTTGACCATTGATTGTAATCTGCTCCGGACCAAATGAACGGATCTTAATATGGTATTTAAAATTAATCGGAAAGCCAAGACAATGAATGGATACTTCTAAACCATTCATCGAAGTTGGCAGAACAGGATCAAGAATGACGCTACGGCTTTCAATTCTGATTCCCAACAAGTTCTTGATCACCAATCCAACATAAATTCCCGGACCGCTGGAATATACTCGCCATCCACCTTTCAGGGAGTATTTTCCTTTGAGAACATCATCATATCGTTCATCCGCTTCATACCGATTTTTAAAGGTAACATCGGAACTGCTGTAATAACAGTTGGCCTGTCGCCAGTCACCATTGGGAACCACTTCCCTGTAACCGACCGGGATGGCCTGCCGCAATGCTTTCACAAAAGCCTCTGCATGACCCAGTCGGGCAAGCAATTCAGCATATCGGATGTGCTCATGCACATACATCAGCCCGATTTCGCGACCAAAGAAGGTGCTGCTTTCGGCCCGTTGGAAGATCTCCTGTATGCCGCCCCTGTATTTCAGCGGTTTGTCCATCAGCCTTGCTCCGTCCGGTCCTTTCAGGTGTTCTTCGATCAGGGTATGGTGTTCTTCAGCCTGTTCTTTGGTGAAAATGCCGCTGATGATCCCGCGCTCCATGGGTAATAAGCTGTAATGAATTCCGGTGGTTTCATCGGTGGGATGGAGTAAAACGCTGATTGAACCGTCGTTCTCTACTTTTCCATACCCCGCTACAATGCCGTCTTTGACAAGGTGCCTGTTAAAATCGGATTTAATGTTTTCGTAGATTTTACGAAGATTTTCAGCTTTGGCTGAATCTCCGGTTATTTCATAAACTTCGCTCAATTGCCGGAAGGCCTGGTAATTCATTTCCACCGTCCAGCTTGAGATGATCCGTTGTGCCAGCTCTTTGCTCACCGGCTGCAGCGAGTCGTTCCAGTCGCCACCGCCGAATGGAACCAGCGAAGTTCCTGGGATGAACGAACCGGTGATCATATTGATCAACCTATCGATGTGCTCGCTGAGCGGTGTTTTTTCGGCAAAATTTTTTCCCTGTTCATGGTAATAGGGCAGCACTTCCTCCAGGATGCCGGTATCACCGGTCACTTTGATGTAATCGCTCAAAGCGATGATGCACCAGTACATGATGTCGCCATGTGCTTCGTCAGCCCGGATGTTTTGGTAACTGTCGTGCATCCACCACTGCGGCCAGCCACCGTCGGGGTTTTGGTTTGAGAAAATGGTGCACAGCACAGTCCTTGCTTCATCATATTTTTCGAGGGTGAGCAACAGATCGACCGGTCCCTGCGACACATCTCGCGTTCCCCAGGCCGCACCACCAAATTGTTCCAGTCCGTAAGGTGTCAGGTAATGGATAAGTGCATCAAGTCCATACCAGGGGAGGATCTCTCGGATAGCGACCAGGTCTTTTTGTTTGGAGTGAATGTTGATGTTCAGGCTCAAATCACGCCAATCCAATAGAGCTGCTTCCTGATCGGAAAACCGGCCTTTCTCAGGATCGTCAATTTTGACAGGTGCTGCCGGCGATTTCACCTCACCGATGATGCTCATGCAAAATTCAGCCGTTTCATCCACAGCAATCACAGAAAGCGGGCTGCCGGGGTGTTGATCGTCTTTAAAAAGGATTTTTTCATCATTAAAGCTAAAAGCAGTATCTATGGATTGCACCTCAAACCGGAATTGTGCTTCGGGAAATTTCCTTGCGATCATGCTGTCGGCAGCAGGTTTAAAAACCATTTCTTCCCTGGATTTCCCAGGAAAAGGTTTCCAGTTATTGGTATTGTCAAACTGATGTGAGATCAGCAATTTTACGGGCTGCCCATCCAATACCTTAAAATCAAGATTGACACGGGGTTCATTTTTTGAAGTCCACGAAACCACCTGGAAAAAGCGGTCCACCGTTTTGTAGATCCATCGACAATGGTTCAATCCCATTTCAAAAGCGGAAGGAACACCGAGCAAATATTTTTTCCCGTCGATCTCCACAAAGATGCGCTGTCCCGTATCCTTCGATTGATTGAACTGACTGGTGCAAATGGATAGCAGCACATTGAAATTGGTGTTGCCCTGCGTGATGTGGGAATTAAAAACACCAAAGGCAAAGGCGGTGGTCGACATGATGTTCTCATCCGGTATCAGTCGGGTATTGGCCTGCATGATGTGGGCGTGGGGCCGGTCGGTTTTTAACTCTTTCGCACGAAGCACTATGTGGTTGTTTTTTCCGGTGAAAAAGGAAAGGATTGTGTCATCGTCCTTTTCAACGTGCCGGCGGTCTTCTCCGAAAAACCGGACAAGCTCCGATTCATTTAAATCTTCGGATTGCAGTAAAGGAACGGTATTGAATATGTTTTTCGATGCTTCGGTAAAACCATCTTCACTTTCATCAATCTGAAGTTGAAATTCTTTTATTAAGTCAGGCAATTTCTCCAGATCTTTTTCCGAGGTAGCTTCCGGATGATCGGGCAGGTAAGATGCCACGAATGCACGAATGGTTTTTTCTCCGTTGGTGAGGGTGAAAGGTTTTTCCTGTAGCGCTAATACGGATGATTCGCCGGCAAATTCTCCTCCGAGGTTTTTGGAAAGGAGGGCCTCGGGAATTCCGGTTTCGCGGTAGGTCTTTCCGAAGAACAGCATCCCGTCGGTGCTGCCCGATGCAGCGCCGTTTTTGGAAGCCAGCATTAACCAGGGATGACCGGTGGATTCCTTCATGTTCTGCCTGCAGCAGATTACCGTGCCATATGTATTATCATTAAGAATTCGTCTTTCAAGATACTGGCTTACATAATACTCATTAACCAGACCAGAACCGGCTGGTTTGAGGGAAATATCCTGAAGATAAACCAGGTCGAGATCAACCGGTTCGCCGCTTTTGTTTTCAATTTCGACCTGCCACTGCCAACTCAAACTTTTCACTGAAAGTTGCAATAAACAATTGTATTCCAGTCCCATCCAACTGCCCTTCACAAAAAACACATTGTCTTCTAATTTAAAACAGCTTTGACTACCTGGGCCTAAAAGCGGAGTAAAAGAAATTTTATCTGATCTTTTCCTTAGGAATAATTGTGTTCCAGATCCGGAAAAAAGCGATTCTTCTTTGAGATTGATCCGGATGGGAGAGGCAGTTATGCTTCTAACCAAGCCGTTTTCAAGAAAATCGAAACCAAGGCCGGCATTATTTTTTAGTTTCATGTCAAGAATGGTTGTTTAGTGATCGGTTGTCTTTCAGTTTTTCAAAATGACCGTTAGTTGTCTTTCTTTAAGATGTTTGTGTTGATATATTAAAACAACGCGTCCTTTATCCCGTGTAATTTTCAGTTGATGGCCATCCAATTTTGCTTCTTCAATTTTTCTGACTTCCCTGCCCTCAAAGACGATTTCCCCTGTGAGGTCGCGATCTCCAAAAATCGTAATTTCAATCTGACTTTCTTTCTTCTCAATATTCAAAATATCCGAAGTGCAATGCAGAATGGAAATCCCTTTAGTTATTTCCAGGCAAACCGGGGTTAAAATGCTGTACAAAGGTGGCCAGAGGATATCCTCGCCCAAATATGGGATTTGGATATTTTCTTCACTTCCCGGATGGGTGTAAGTTACTTTCCCGAAATGCTCCTCATTGTAATAATTCCCGACAAACAAAACTGCCTGCTTATCAGGGGTAAACCGTTCCCTGACGGTGATGTTTTCGTTGCTGGAAAAAGTCTGACGTAGTTTTGCTCCTGATTGATCGAGCATGGCCTGATAAACCGGCTTATGTCCTTCGGTATCAAATCCGAGCCAGGTGCCGAGGTGAATGACTGACCCCTGTCCAACAGGTTTTTCAAATCCGCAGACTGATCCTCGGATCGAGCGGGCAATTAATTTTGCATCCTTCAGGTCGTCTTCTGAATAAATGATTTGCGGATTGGCGCATTTGATATCTTTAAAATCATATACATCTACCAGCGGTGAATCGATGGTTTCAATTCCAATTGGCTGCACACCGATTTCATCCCTGAGGATTGTACATGGATTCTGCGCCATCTCCCGGTCGGGCAGGTTGGGGAAGATCACGAGATTTCCGCCATTGCGGGTGTAATTCACTAAAACCTGCTGATCGAGGGCATTCATTTCATCGGTGCTGAAGGCCCAGACTTGTTTGTATTTGCCGATTTCTTCGTCTGATGTTTGGGTCAGATCAACCATATCGTAATCAATATTGAGCACCTGCAATACTTTCAGCAAGCCATCATAATAGGCAGGCCTGCGAATGGCGGCATAATTAAATTTGAGGTTGGATGCACCGGCTTCGGGTCGTTCCAGTTCGGTGGCGTAATAAGGTGGATAAAACAGTACGCAAACCTCCGCTTTTCTCTCCGAATTAACGATCAGGTTTTCCTGGATGTTGATGATCTTGCTCATCCGCTGTACAAGCGGAAAAATGCTGTTTCTTTCAGCTTCCGGTGATAGCGCGGTAAACCAGTAAAAAGTCTGTCCGGAATATCCTCGGTGTCTTGGGTTCCGGCCCTGGGAGAACATGTAATAATTCCAGCCGGTGAGACCATTGGCGATGCTGGCTTTATAGAACAATTCAAGTTCTCTGGGATTGGTCACCACGTGGTATTCCCGCGACCCGCACTGGAATTCGGCGGCAAACAGGGGTTTGTCTCCCTGCATCGCCATGGTTATATCATTGATGATGCGGTCGTCGTGCATATTGCGGTATGAAACAAATTCCGGGATGTGATCCACTCCGAAGATGATCTCGCTTTTATCCCGGAAAAGATCTTCATACATGGATATGTTCACCGGGAATTCGTAACCGCTGCCATAGATCCAGCCGGGCAAATTATGATAAAACGGCACTGAGACTCCACGATCTCTTGCCATGCCAGCAAGGGTTCTCAAATAATCCCCATAATAGGTTCGCCAGAACAGGTGCCACTCCTGGTCGCGGCTGCGGTCGCCTTTGGAGGCAAACGGATTCCGTCCGTCGGGTGGGAGTTCGACTTCTTCAAACGTATTATATTTCGTTCCCCAAAGCCGGTTTATTTCCGAAATATCATTGAATTTATTTTCCAAATATTTAATAAACCGATTCTTTACATCCTCGCTGTAATCTGCCTGGTGTGCCAGCCATGAAAAAACGCCGATTTCGTTACACACCTGCATCATGATGACCGGGCCACCTTTCGTGATTTCCCGCTCACTGATCAATGGCATGATCTGATCGTACCACGCCGCAACCTTTTCCTGGTAAATAGGATGAAATAAGCTTACCCCATCACTTGCCACAATCTCCCCTTTACGGTTGTGCATCTTCACTGCAACAGCATGCTGATCCAGAAACCAGTCGGGCAGGCCGGCGCCGCGGGTTTCTGCCAGAATAAATGGGCCGGGTTTAACGATGCAATGCAGTCCGTATGAATGACACCGCTCCAGCCAGCCTTTTAAATCGCGTTCAGGCAATGTGCTGCCGTCAAAATCAAATTGTCCCTCTTCCGGCTCATGCCAGGCCCACGGAACATAGGTACTGACAGTCGTCAGTCCGGCCTCTTTCGCCGCTTCCAGGTGTTTATTCCAAAGTTTTCGTTTGATCCTGAAATAGTGAATCTCACCGGAGTTGAGAAACACTTTCTTGTCGTTGAGGTAAAAATTATGACCTTTATAATAAAATCTACTTCCCATATATCAAATGATTCAAAGCCTATTAAATTGATTCTTTTTCCTGCATTGCCCGGGCGATATTGCGTTGCTTCAGCAATTCCTTAATCTCCCATGATCTTTTTTCGGTAAGTGTATAACGAAAAATAAAAAAGATCGAAAACAGGCTAAGTAATACCGGCAGGCCGATCTCCACAACCCTCATCATCAGCAGGGTATAAGGTGATTGATGGGTTAACGCAACCGTTGCTTTTTCGATATCTACCAGTTTGTCGTTCAACTTATCCAAGGGAAGATCAGGATCAATTTTATTCAGCCTGATATTGATTGCATTGGCTGTGTCGATTAAAGTCTGATAGTGTTGTATATTTCTGTCAACTTCCTGTGATTCCTCTTGCAGGTGTGTTATCAAATTCCTTGATTTTTCCCGAGATGCATCCATTAAATCAGCCAGGTTGGCAGTTGCCTCATTCCCTTCTTTCCGGGATTCTACTTCTTTTTTTATAACCCGGATGCTTCCCTGCAGTGCATCCACTTTGGTCACCTGGGTTTCGTCGAACATGGTGAAAACGATGAGCGCTCCGGCCACAAAACTTGCCAGTGCTGTTCCCAGTTTGATGAACCACCAGAAAACCGAATAGTAGCTTCCTTCGGTGCGTTTTCCTGTTTTCAGATCGTCTTCGTCACAAATGTCACCCACCATTGATGAACCGAGGGTAAAAAAGAACAGCATTCCGGTAGATAAAAGGACGGTGGGTATGACGATCAGGTAAGGATAGTTGGGATTGTAACACACAATCTTTGATAATTGGGCCGCTACCATCAGACCGATGGCGAGCATCAGCGTTTTTCGTTTACCGATTTTGGGGCTGATGATGTTTAGCGGAAAAACGGCCAGTACTCCGGTCACGGCCCAAACAGTGCCATTGATTCCCAGAAGATAGGCGCCTTCCACTTTATCTCCACCGAAAATATAAAAGATGGGGATGTAAGATCCCAGCAGATTCACAAAATTGAATCCCATGGCAAGTGTAAAAATGGTAAGCGTTAGCAGAATAAAATTTTTATTACCGGCAGTGTTTTTCATATCCCGCCAGAACGGTGTTTTTTCCTGTGCTTTGACCCTGACAAATCCTGGTTCACGCAATTTATAGGTCCACCAGAAGCTGAGTGGGATTAGAATGGCAGCGATCATCAGTGAAACATATCGCATACCGTCCGCTTCATTGCCGCCGGTACCTTTGAAAACTTCCATGTTGGCCAGGGCAAACAGCCAGGGCGTGCTCATAGCAAAGAGGTTTCCCACAAAACTTTTGGCACTGAACAGGCGGGTTCGCTCATGGACATCAGTGGTAATCTCCATACCCAGTGCCCCATGTGGAATCTCGAAAACAGTACATGAGGTATAAAAAAGTAACAATGCAACGAGGATATAGACCAGTTGGAATGCCTGGAAACCGGATTCGGTAGGGAACCAACTGTGCACCATTTCACCTTTGGGGATCCACCACATCAACACAAAGGTAGCCGAGACCAAAAGACCACCGACTAAAAGAAAAGGGCGACGGCGGCCCCAACGGGTCCGGGTGTTGTCGGAAAAGTGTCCGATGATCGGGTCGGAAACAGCATCCCATAAACGGGGAATGATGAGGATCACTCCGAGCCAGAAAGCACTTAATCCAAGACTGATATTGCCCATCAATCCAACCAGGATCCCGGCGATGTTGAACAGCGCGATGGGAATGATCCCGCCGGCACCATAGGCAGCCAGTTGTGAAAAATGGATGCGGTATTCACTGTTTTTAGCGCTGCTAGAAACTACTTCCGGTTCTTCCATAGATTGAATTTTCAACAGGGTTAATAATAAATCTCCAATTCAGCCGGGCATGTTTTGACCTGGATCATCTTTTCAGTGAAATCTTTACTTTCCCTGCCATTGATCACCACTTTTAATGGCATGCCGGCACCATTGAAATTTTTGATCTTAATACCATTTTCAGGGAGTTTAACATCCCCGGAAATCTTGAAATTATAATGATCAGATTCTTTTTTAATAGAATAAGAGATCTCCCCATAATAAGTCGGGAGATACTCCACTGACATGCCATCGGGTGCATCAATCCAATCCTGATAGAGTGCCGAAGCCAGAACCAAAGATTGATCATACTCGTTTTCATAAACAAACATGGACCTTATGGCATTGATAAAATCGCTGCCAACCCAGGTATGGGGCATATCGCCAATGAATCGTGGGATGCGGTAATCCTTCCAGACAACTTCAGCCCAGTGATGCCAACCTTGCGGACGTTGATCGTTTAAGAAAAAATTGATAAGTTCATGTGCTCTATCAGGTTGATCTAATAGGATAAACGAGCCAATTAGGCGATTTTCATAAGGCGTGTAATTGACCCATTCTCGGTTGCCATCACGCCGATCCTTAAAAAATTTGTAATATTTATTAAAGGTGTTGTAAACCTCTGGTTTAGGGAGGTTTTTTAATTCGTTGCAGGGCGTCAGGGCGATGGTCGTGGAGGTAGCATCAAAATCACCCAACTCTACACATCCGGGGATGTAATCGATGTTGCGAACCTTCATGGCAAGATCAAGGGAATTGTAGAGGTTTTTAGTGAATGTATCTCGTACCTCACTGATATGCTTGTAATTTTCGGTTTCATCCAAAATCTTTTGAATATCAGCTGCATCTTTCAAACCTTTTATGGTGAAGAAATTATCCCAGTATGAGTGCATGGGTTTGGCCGAATACCCCTCATGGCTGATGGACTCGGGGACCAGACCGTAATAAGCACGAATGCTATCGTTCCCGTTTTTGAAATGATCGGTCGATCGCTCTGCGATCAGCGATTCGATGTAATCCACTGCCTTTAGTATATGTTCGTTTTTTGATCGGAGAAATGCTGTATCTTTTGTAAAGTTGAAATATTCCCGGATCAGATAGATCAGTTCCCCATGACTGTCGTGCTCAGGAACCGGATCAGGCCCACGAAAATCGACCACACAGGGCACTTTGCCATTTTCAAACTGGTAATCAGCATACCAGTCGATAAAGTCCTTTACCTCTTTCACGATGCCGGATTTGAGCAGGGCAGAGGATGTGAGCGCGCCATCCCGTATCCAGCTTCTTTCATAGGAACGTGAGCCTGGCTGAATACCGTTATTATCGCGATTAATGAGGATATAAACCAGGTTGGCCTTATAGGTATCGATGATCTTATCGGCAGAAGCCGGTAGGTTGAATTGGATGTGATCCACTTTCTTCATCCAGAATTCTTCTGCTTCTCTAAATTCTTTTTCGACTTCATCATGATTGGTGATGTCGATGTCAGTATTTGTTCCATAAAACGGCACGACAAGATAAAATTCACTCTTTTCGCCTGCATCAAGTTGCATAAAATATTTGATCATCCCGTTGGCCAGGTTTTGATCATCTTCGGCAGTTTTGACCTCCGGGAGATTTCCTTTTTTCAGAAACTCAACCAAATTTCCATCATCGAAATCTGCCGCACCGAAAGCATCGTATTTTTTACCGGAGAGGACCACTTTATCATCCACATGGATCTTCCCGTTTTCTTCTTTGATGGAATGGATCTTCCCGACACCACCCGTTAGGTTCAGGAACTGGTAATAAGGATTCACCTGGTAAGGCCTGAGCAGCAGGTAAAAATCAAAGTCCATGGGTTGATCGGTCTGGTTTTCAAACGCATAATGAATTTCCAGTACGGAACTGACATTGGCTTCACCGGCCGATTCCACAGAAGTTGAAAATTCAAGACCTCCGCATGTCCAGTCAACAGTTGGTTTGAACTCAAATTGCCGCTGGTTTTCAGAGGGGCCGAGGGATTGCGAAGAAGTAACATTACTCCAGTTGTATAGTGAATCACCCATTTTGATCATTGGCTCGATGGAAAACAGTCCTTTATCCACTTCTACCATGCCGTCTTCGTTGAGGAGTGCCTCCTTCACATCGTAGTTGACTCCTGAGATGGTCCAGTATGAGGCCTGCTCAAGGAAATACCGCGGGTAATCCCCAACCGGAGAGTTTTTAGCTGTATAGATCAGAAAATCATTGGGGGTCACTGAGTTTTCTATATCGAGAAAATTAATCTCCGCAATGCCGAAGCTTTTCCCATTTTCACTTTCTTTCAGGTTGATCTTCAGGTAGCGAGCCTCCGCTTCCGGTAGTCGTATGAAACTGGTTGAACTTCGGTTCAATTCAACGCTGTAAGCTTTTTCCCAGGTTTCACCATCGATGGAGAGGACCACGTCAAAGCTCTTTGCAAATGCGTCATCCTGCCAATCGATCTGCAATCCACCAAACTCCCTTCTTACTGTAAAATCAAACATCACATACTGATCTTTGGCATTTTTGCTTCGCCAGAAAGTTTCTTTGCTATGGTCCATTATCAGATTGGAAGCATGATCTTTTTCGAATGAAGAAGCAGTAATCAGCGGAGGAGGATAAGATTCCAGGGGAGGTGGAAGGGATTCAAATTTCAGATCATCCAGCCAGATGGTTCCTTTCCCGCCCACAAACGATGCAATTGTAAATTCGATCCTGTCGATCCGTTTGAGGTTATGATCTTCCGTCGGACCCCATGCAAATTCGATATGTCGTTTTTTGATCCTGATTTTTTTCCAGTCTTCTGGGAAATCATAGTTGCGGTTATTGACCCACCACACATTGTTCCCTGTACTGTCGATGAACTTGATCTCGAAGTTATTGTCCGGTGAATCGGCTTTGAGGTAAAAGGTGAATTCATAATTCTCCGGCAGATCGATCGGAAACATTTTCTGTATTCCACCATAGCCGGTTCCTTTGGTAAAATCATAATCAAAACGGATGGCCTTGCCGGTTAATCCCTCATCGGTGGTCAGGTTTAAATCAACACCATCGGATCTGATGAATTCCCAGCCATCTTTGTTTTCAAAATCATCGAGGGTTTTGATCTGAGCTTTTACTGAAATGACAACAAGCAAGAAAAAGAGCAAGTGAAATTTGCCGGAAAATCTTTTCATGATGTTCATTTTATTCATCCGATAAATGGTCACACTATTGTTCTGAGGTTGCTTCAGATGCATCGATGTATGAGAATCCAAGCCGTTTCAATCCTTCCTGTATGATTTGATCCTGCATCACATAATTCCAAACCAATCCCGTTCTGAAATTCTCAACCATGATCAATAGCGGACCTTCGTCGATGCCGATATAATCATCATCCACCCAGCCAGCGGTAAGGTTGAAAGCATCATAATAGCCATATTTTCCCCATAACTTATCACCATATCTTTCATTGAAGGCTCTGATGGTAGGAAACACGATTTCCGGGGCAAAAGGCAGGGAAGAGATTGCTCCGTAAGGTGCAATGGTGCCATCGTCGAAATAATTATGATCGGGACCGCTGGTACCTCTTCCGGCATAACCTAAGAATGTGTAATTATCGAAATTATAAGCATCGGTAGGGCCATCGCTGGCTGTGATGCCCCAGCAAAGGGAATCATAACCAACCCAGTTGTTTGGATTATCAATGGCATACTGACGTTGAACATAAGTAGCACGCCGGGAATTTTCGAAATAATCTAACTCTTTTTCCTTCATGTATTTGTCGGTAAGCCCACGAAAATCAATGAATGCCTGTGAAAACTGGTGGCCAAACAATGGTGGAAAAGCGACATGGGAAAGTCCTTCGTAGGGGGTTTCCCAACTATAGTTGTTAAGCCAGGATTCATACCCTTTTTCTACATTGGTCATGCCACTACCAGCGGCCAGCACATAAAGAAAGAGTGCTTCATTGTAACCGATCCAGCCCATGTGATGCAATCCTTTTTCAGGATACCAACCCATTGAAATGGAATGGGCATATTGATCACCTGCCGGCATCTCCATAAAATCCCATTCAATTCTGTTGAGCATTTTTCCTGCCAGTTCCCTGATCTGTTTCTCTGTTTCATTATCGCCATTGTAATAATTCCGGGCAAAGATGACACCCATCATCAACAAACCAGTATCAACAGATGAAAGCTCACAATTCCATTCACGTTTGCCGGTATCCATTCTCAGGAAGTGATAATAAAATCCTTTATAGCCCGAGGCATTGGTATCAGCACTTTGTGCTGAGTTCATAAAGAACTGAAGGGTATTTAAAGTGATCTGGGCTGCCCGTTCACGATCGATGTACTCTCTTTCGGCACCGATGCCAAAGCAGGCCAATCCAAAGCCAGTTGAGGCAATACTTGCAGGAGCCCAGTCTTTGATCCGATCTTTTACGATCCCCCATTCGGGATGGTGTTCGTTTATGAAAAACTGAAACGTTTGGTATTGGATGGAATCGAGCATCTGCTCATCTTCAGAAGTAAGTTGATAATCAATTTTACCTTTGGAGATGAAATCCGTTTGTTCTGCTTGTTTTGGTTTTGGTTGATTGCAGGCTGCAAAAACCAATATGATCAGGATGACGTAAAGTTTTTTCATGGAAATTTATTTTAAAAACTAAATCCGAGTTCGTTTAACCCTTCCTGCACTTCGGGACAGGACATGAACAGGTCCCAAAGCAATCCGGAACGGTAATTTTCAATCATACACACGATGGGTCCCTGGTCGATGGCAAGGTATGAAGTGGCCCACCATCCTTCGGTTACATCAAAGGCATCATAAAAACCATAATCTCCCCATAATCTATCCCCCAATAAATAGTAGAAATGATGAATGGCTTCCATTGACTGTTCCGGTGTATAAGGCAATGATGAAACAGCTGCAGTTGGGGTTATTACCCCAAGATCGTTGGATGGGGAATGTGCATTATATCCCCATGGATTATCAGAGGCCGTTAATCCCCAGCAGGCATGGCTATATCCAATAAAGTTCTTTGGATTATCCGCACAATAAGCCCAATTGATCAATGATTGATTGACATTCTGTTCCCAATAGCCGGCGTAAGCATCCTGCAGGTTTCTTGGATCAAGCCCCAGGAAAGAATAATGAACAAAAAATAATGGGCCACCCATGCCATTTCCCAACGGTAGCGTATAATCATAATAGGTATTACCGTTTTGAATTCCGCCGTTTTTAGCATATCCCTGGTGGTAAACCTCCGCATCGATGCCATGCGTTGTTGATGCAGCTGCCATGATATAGGTGATCAGTGTTTCGTTATAACCGCGGATCTGCATGTTCATGGCCCAACCGACATTGGGTGACCAATGCCAGTATAGTACATTCTGATCACGTGTGAACCAATCCCATTCCACATCATCAATTAAATTGTTGATCCGGTTGATCATCTCTTCTTCTTCTGGAGTTCCCGGATCGAGGTATTGACGCATGGTATACAAACCCTGGATCATGAAGGATGTTTCCACCAGGTCGGCGCCGTCATCATTGCTACTGAAGGGTATTACATTTCCACTGTTGCCGTTCACCCAGTGCGGCCAGGCACCATGAAAACGTTCACAGGTTTCCAGAAAAGTAAGGATCTTGTCCAATCGGTCCGTACCTTCCTGTCGGGTGATGAAATTCCGTTCCATGCCCACGATCAGGGACATCACACCAAAACCGGAGCCGCCGGTGGTGACGAGATCTCCGGAAGTATTTCGCTCCCGGGTCATCCCGCTTTCCGGATGCGCAAAATCATAAAAGTACGCGAATGTTTTTTGTTGAATCAGTGTCAACAAATCGTCATCGGAAAGGGCAGGGAATTTATAGGTTGAATCCAACCTGGTGAAAAAATCGGTGCTGTAACCATTAAATTCATAACCATTGGCAGAAGAAAGGCTGCCGGAAACCGAAACATGATACTTTTGATAATGGATCAGATCATCACTGTTGGTTACAGAAACCTTTTTATGATCGGATGATAGGGTATATTCTTTTTGAAAACTTCCTGATATATAAAAATATGAACTGTAATCATTGGGATCGAGTTCATCTGAAAAATGAAATTCAATATTGAGATTCTGAAAATCTACATTGTATGAAATTTCATTTTCTATCGGTTCACCATTGATGGTGACAAGTGTTAGGGTAAGCTCTCCCTCAATGGTTGTAAAGGTTATATCAATTCCGGGAAATGATTCTCCATTGGAACCTTGCAAGTTGTTGCCAATGTGAATTGTATAGTCTGTCAGATAATCGAGTGACTCATCCGGGTCAATGTGAACTGTTTTATTGTTGTTTGAAAATTCTTTGGTGACTGGTACGGTACCGCCATTTAATTTCAGCGAAATAGCTGAACTGGCACTTGTTTGGTCGAGCATGGTATTGAAGTTAATTACAATCATGCTATCAATGGGAATACTCTCAGTATTACCCTGAAGATCGAGTGTTTTTCCTGCAATTTTAATGCTCGCTAATTGAACAGTTCCATTATTATCTGGATTTTTATTTTCATCGTTTTTCTTACAACCAAAAAAAATAACAGAAAAAGAAAAAAAAGATATTAGCAGCAGGTTTTTATTTATCATCAACATATAAAAAGTTTAAAAAGGGAGGATTCAAAAGCTTTGTAATCCTCCCTTTTATTATAATAGTCTATAAATATTTATTTTGCTTCAGAATCATACATCAAACTGATCTCTTGATCAGTAAGGGGTTTATGGAAGATGCGGACATCATCCAACATACCTTGAAAGTGGTTTGAATCGGGACTATCGTAGTTACCCCAGGGTTCTGTATCCCAGAGTGTACCTATTCGCGCATGAACGAAACCGAAAGTTAAAATCGGATAAACAGCCGGCTCGGTTCCATTGTATTTCAAACCGTCGATCGTTGTTTCGGGGTAAGGTTCACCATCATCGTCAAACCAAAGGTCGAAATCCTCAACCTTTATGAGATCGCCATTGAGGTACATCCTTCTTTCACGGGATTCGTTGTTATAAACATACGTAAAATGAAACCATTTATCTTGCAATGTGCCAGGCAGGTCATCATCAGGTTGACTGATCGTGCATCCTCTCCAGCCACCATTATCTTTGGTCAATCCATCACCATTGTAAACCATGTCGCCACCGCTGGGTTCTCCATCCGGAACATTATATGTCACCGGCATTTTAAATCCATCGAAACCTCCGTATAATTCAAATTGGAAACCGTAAAATGCAGCTAATCCAATGATGAAATGTCCATGTCCGGCATCTTCGGCTTTTGCCCAGAAACTGAGGGTAAAGTCATTGGTTTCCATTAATTGATCACCGTTGGGAATTTCCACAATGGTAGAGGTTCCATTAAATACAGCTGCCTTACCAGCAGTTGCACTGTGGGATTCAGCATATGACAGGTCAACAATACCATCCGCATCCGGATTATAATTTCCGACATCATCATTCGGATTATCTTCGAAGCCCCAGTGGGCCACCTGCCCTGACGGTACAAAAGTTCCTTCAGTAGTGAAAGAACGGTCAATGGCATTGAGACTTTGACCATCACTCGATTTTAAACCTGAAGTTATGCTAAACAAGTAGAGTGTTCCGTTACCTAAACCTTCAGCTGATTCAATGGTAACTGTGCTACCTGATACGGTAATATTCAAGACCATATCCGTATCATCATAATCGCGTAAGAGTTTGATATTATCATTGGTCGCTGTGCTGGCATTAACATTCGCACTGAAAGTTGCTGTAATGGTAGCATTGGCCGGAACATTATTGGGAGGTGTAGCACCATTCATATCGATTGATCCGGCTTTGAGTGAGCTCATGGTAAAACTGGTTGTGCCATTATCATCGTCATCGTCCTTTTTACAGCTTGTCAGAACAATTCCAAGCGCTGCTATTAAAAGGATCATTTTATACAAAATTGTGTTTCTAGTCATAATGAATTTTTTTAAGTTTAACATTGTATATTTAATTTTTTACCAATTCGGATTTTGTGTTAAGTTCCCTAGCGAGATATCAATTTCCGATTGGGGAATGGGAAATAACTCATGTTTACCCTGAACAAAACCAAGCGGTCCTAAAACTTGCGATGCTCTGCCGGTTCTCACAAGGTCCCAGAATCGAATACCTTCCATGGCCAATTCATGACGTCGCTCCCGGTATATTATATTCCTTAATTCCGCCACAACGGTGGTAGTAATATCTGGCAATATATCTTCATTGCCGCCTCTTGCTCTTTCTCTGACCATATTTAGGTACACTAACGCTTCAGTCGGCTTATTATTTTCATTGAGTGCTTCGGCAGCCATCAACAGCACATCGGCATAGCGGATCAACCTGCGGTGATGTCCCCAATTGGAGATTGTGGTCACACCTGGCACCCATACTTTCCGATTATAACACTCTACTTCAACAAGATTACCATCTTCATAGGTTTCATCAGGTGTAGAAGCATCGCCCAGGATTTCAATGTCAACAATTACATCACCAAGATCGATGATGGTTCCCTCAACCCTTGGATCTCCCGATTCGAAAGAATTTCGCAGATTTTCTGTTGGCCTGTTGAATCCCCAACCTTTATTGGGCGTGCCCCGAACGCCTTGCGTATTGGCATATTGATTTCCTCCTGCGGATGTACTTCCAACCTGCAATGCACCGATCTCAAATACCGATTCACTGCCATTATTTCCATTGATTCCATTGGCATCAATGTAATTGGCTTCAAGGCTGTACTGGTTTGAATTGATCACAGCCATGGCGTATGTTTCAGCATTGTCAAAATCTCCCCTGAAAAGGTAAACCCTTGCCAGTAGAGCATTGGCTGCACCTTTGGTTGCTCTGCCTACATCTATCGATTCATAATCACTCGTGTTGGGCAGATTCTCAGCAGCGTTTTTTAAGTCGCTTAATATGAGCGTATAAACATCTTCTGCACTTGCTCGGGTAAGATTCAACTCAGGATCGGTTGTGGTAACGATGGGTACTCCACCCCATGCCCTGACCATGTCGAAATACAGGAGGCCCCTGATAAATTTAGCTTCGGCGATATACCTGTTTTTAAGGGCATCGTCCATGGCAATTTCAGGTACTTTTTCAATTACTACATTGGCTCTTTTGATGCCGACATAAAGTTGTGTCCACCAGCGGTCAAGTCCATCCTGTGTGGGTGTAAAGGAAAAATCGTTGTAAGGTCCTACGGTTGACAAGGCGTCGCTTGGATTGCTGCCTTTCCGGGCATCATCCGACATGATATCAAGGATCGGGAACCCTCCCGAATGATAGTTCCAATCTCTCAGGGTGGTGTAACATGCATTGGTTGCAAGCAATGCGTCCGCCGGAGTTACCGGAAAATTTTCCTGGGTCAATTTTCCCTGCGGCTCTACGTCCAGAAAGTCTTTACAACCACTGAAAATTATCAGTAGTGCAAGTGTAATGTACAGACTGTATTTTTTTATGGTATTTTTCATAATCTCAAAATGTTAGGTTAAGTCCGGCTGAATAAACTGAGGTGATGGGATAAATTCCATTATCAATTCCTGTTGAAAGTTCATCACCACCAATTTCCGGTGAATAACCGGTATAGTTTGTGAATGTATAAAGGTTATCCACTTTGATATAAATCCTGGCTTTTTGAATGTATACTGATTGCATCCAGGCTTCGGGAAGGCTGTAGCCGAGTATAATATTTCGAATTCTGAGGTACGAACCGTTGTAAATATATTTATCAGAAGGTGAATAGTTATATCCTCCAAATGACGGTCTCGGTTCGTCATCGCTCGTTCCGGGGCCTCTCCAATAATCCAGAACATGTGCCTCAAAATTGTAGGGATCGGGCCGAACGACTTCTTTCCCGTTAAATATTTTATTGCCTGTTTGTCCCTGTATCCCCAGTGAAAAGTCGAAATTCTTATAGGAAAGATCAAAATTAAACCCGAAAATAAAGTCAGGGATGGGTGAACCGATAAAAGTACGGTCAAGGTTATTGATGATTCCATCTCCGTTAACATCTACAAACCTCAGATCACCAACACCTGCTTGTGAATCATGCGGGGATGCATCGAGTTCTGCCTGTGTCTGGAAAATGCCATCGGTTTCATACCCATAAAAGGAACCGATCGGCAATCCGACTTTACTTCGTGTAACAGCCTGTCCGTTGGCAAGATAGCCTCCCACCAGCACTGAGTCAACACCGCTCGTGCCTCCCATTTCAAGCACCTCATTATGAACAGTGGTTCCAAGAGCTGTAAAACCATATTTAACCTCTCCGATCTTGTCACGCCAACTTAAATTAATTTCGAATCCGCGGTTTAATACAGACGCAGCATTAAAAAACACCCTCTGGCCGCTTCCGTTTCCAAAATAACCCGGGATGGAAAGGGCCAGCAAAATATCATCTGTAACCTTGTGATAATAATCAAATTCACCTGTGAGTCGGTCATTTAAGAAACCGACTTCCATTCCAATATCCAATTGGGTGGTGGTTTCCCATTTCAGGTCGGAATTGCCAAGTAAACCATATGAGGCCGCAGCAATCGTTGAAGGATCGACACCAAAAATAGAAATGATATCATTTTGTATTTGTGAAAATCTGGCCAGGTAGGGTATTTTTTCGTTACCGATTTTCCCCCAGCTTCCCCTGATTTTTAGCCGGGAAAGAAAACGGAAATCTTGCATGAAATTCTCTTGTGCAACATTCCAGCCCACAGCCAGTGAAGGAAAGTTCCCATAACGATTGTCTTCTGAAAACTTGCTGGATCCGTCACGCCGGAATGTGGCCGTAAAGATATACTTGTTATTGTAGGTATAATTTATCCTGAAAAGATAAGAAAGCAATGAATAATAATAATCATTGTTTACTGTATTGTTGATCGATGAAACGGTGTTCACATTATTTCCATCATCAAGAATGTTCGTAGGTAAAATATACCAAAACGATTCTCCCTCCCTGATGATGTTTTCACCCCTCAATGAAAAATTTTCGGATCGAATGCTTTGCATGGTATAACCGGCCAATGCATTTATATAATGTTTACCAAACTCTTTGTCGAAGGTGAGCGTATTTTCCCAGAGCAAGCTTGTATTTTCGTTGGTCGATTTGTTGAGTTCACTGAGTTCGTTTTGTTGTTGTGGTGATACATAAAATACGGGTAAAAAACTTGTATTTTTATAATACCCGGCATCGATTCCCAGACTTGATTTTAATACAAAGTCTTTCGCAATGGTTGCTTCACCATAAACATCACCTACGCCTCGTAAACCTTTCCTGTAGCTGTTGCTATATTCAATGGCGGCAATCGGATTTCCTACGCCGGGGACCTCAGCATATGATCCATCTTCATTGAAAGGTTCAATCACCGGTTGTGCCCTGTATGCCTGAAATGTCACATTCGGAGCAAATTGTTGATTGGTGGGAGCAAATGAAATATTGTTACCAAATCGCAGAAAATCGGTTAAATGATAAACGTTGTTAAGTCTTACGGTAATTCTTTCGTAAGAAGATTTATCGATGATACCCTGTTGATTAAAATACCCAACACTCAAATAATAATTCATTTTTTCTGTGGCACCCGAAGCCGATAACTGATAATTTTGAATCGGGGCTCTACTGAAAATGAGATCCTGCCAATCGGTGTTCGAAACGGCATCTACATTATTAAAATGACCGGGTTCGATCACATTGTAAATTTTAGCGAATTCCTTACCGTTCAGCAGATCAATTTTATTGGTTATATCCTGCACACCAACTTCACTTGAAAAGTTGAAAATGGTTTTACCTTCTTTACCTTTTTTGGTCGTTACCAGGATCACTCCATTGGCACCCCTCGATCCGTATATGGCTGTGGCGGATGCATCTTTTAATATTTCCATGGACTCAATGTCGGAAGCATTCAGGAAGGAAATATCATTTAGAATAACGCCATCCACTACATAAATTGGGGAGGCGTCATTGAAGGTGCCAACCCCACGAATCCTGACTACAGGATTTTCTCCCGGCGTTCCGGAAGGACTGGCGATCTGGACACCGGATACCCTTCCCTGTATGCTTTGCACCGGGTTGGATGCGGTAACTTTGGTAATGTCATCGGCTTTTACACTACCCACCGAACCTGTCAGATCGCTTTTTCTGATTGTACCATAACCGATAACAACCACTTCCTCGAGTGACACCCTGGTGGGTTGCAGTTCAATGTTTACCACATCTCGTTCCTTTATCCCAACTTCCTGGGTTTCGTATCCGACATAGGAGAACACCAGGGTATCCTGACCTTCCGAAACGTTCAATGAGAAATTCCCATCAATGTCGGTAATGGTTCCCGTAGTGGTCCCTTTGATGGCAATGGATGCGCCAGGAAGGGTTTCTTTGGTATCCGAGGTGGTCACTGTACCGGTAATGGTGCGTTGCTGAGCCTGGCCAACAACTGAAATAGCCATTACCAGGATTAAAGTCAATACAGCGCCCAGTCGCAGATGTCTAAGGATTTGTATTTTGTGTAGCATGGAAGTTGATTTTTATCGAAACGTTATGTTTAATTGAATTACAAATTTATCCCGTCATTAGGCATGATCAATGTCACTCTTTCAATTGCCCGGTGTGCTATTTTCGAAAAAAATATTTTGCTTTTGATAACTAAACATCAAAGTTAATAAATTTTCTTTTCAGCAGTACAACAAGATGACATCCTTCCGAACGAATCATCAAAAAAAATTAACCTTATCAAGGTCTTTATTACATTGAGAACTAAAAGTATTTTATAACGATATGAATATCCCTGTTCCTCCTTATGATTTTCGCCGAAAACGCATACCGGCAAGAAGCGTCAGGGCTGATATGATAAAAGCCGGAATAAATGATGATTTTGCCTGGAATTGTTCCGGAGAAATAGTCCCCCAGGTAAAAAAGAAAAGATTGATGATAAATCCTGAGAGGACACTGATAACAGCAATTTTCCTGTATTGGAATACATCTTTCCGAACCAGGGCAAGAAATGTGATGGGGACAAATATGACGATGGTGGCAATGCCTACGACCATCAGGTCGATGATCTTGGGGAGTAAAAGAGCCATTCCCAGGGCAATGATCCCCAAAATGATGGCCGCCATTCTGATTTCTTTATGAATGTGCTTTTTATCAGCCAGAGATTTTTGTTTGCGCCAGCCTGCAAAATCGCGTATGGCAGAGATCGCGATCAGGTTCAGGAAACTATCTCCCGACGACATCAGCGCTGACATTAATCCGACCACAGCGAATCCCAGTATAAACAGCGAACTATGGCGCTCCAGGAAAAGATAAGTCACGTATTTGGGTTCGATTTCCGTGTCAAGAATAATTTTCATGGTCATCCCTACCAGTGGAAAAATGATATAAAATGGCAACATCCCCAGACCGGAAATTATACTGACCCGTTTAGCCACTTTTTCATTCTTCGCGGCTAATATTCGCTGCCAGATATCCATGCGAATTATAACCGAAGGGGATAGAAATAGGGGCAGCGCGATGATAAATGCCCAGCCGTAAAATGTACCATTCAAAAAATTGGCTGGAAGTTCTGATAGTCTTGTTAATCCATTTGTGTCAGCGTTGATACCTGGTATAAATATCAAAAAGATCATGATCACAATGATGATGAACTGCAACAGGTCGGTGATGATCACACCGGATAGCCCAGCAAAAGCAGTATAGGCTATGACCACCAGACAGGAAATAATGGCGGCTGGAATGTAATCGATCACAAAGGCAAATTTCAAAAGCGAAGCCATGGCAACGAATTGTGCGGCAAGGAGGAAAAAGAAAATAAAAACATTGACGCCGCTGACCACCGAAGAAAATAATTTGGAAAATCCCGGATCATCCGCTGAAGTGTATTTTGTATTGAGGAATTGGGGAAAAGAATAAATTTTTTGATTCCTTCCTATCCGGTTCATGCGGGGAGCATATCGGGATAAAATAAAAAAGCCGATCACATAGGCAATGCCAATTCCCACAGCGGCAAACCCTGATTCATAACCCATGGCCATTAGTCCCATGGAAGTACCCCCTCCAACAAAAGTTGCCAACGTTGTTGCCACCAATGGAAAGGTGCGGGTTTTCCGGTTGTTGACCAGGTAATTTTCAATGTCACCCGCCTTTACATGACGGGTGGTCAGGAAAATAATGACCATGAGATAAATGACAAGCCAGAAGATCAACCAGGACATGGAATGATTATTTGATAATTTTACAAAAGTAGGGAAACTCTGGTATTGTCGGGAATCAGTCGTATAACTTCAAATACTCAAACGAGTTGCCTACCCAATTCATAAACTTTTCAAAATCAGAAAAGTTAACAACCAGTGAAGCGGTATTGATGCATGGATGAAAACTGATCTTTTCAGAATTTTTCAGATTTTCATCAAAAAATACATGGACATGGTTTTCATGATCATTGATCAAAGCAAAAGGTGACACCGATCCGGGTGTGATGCCCAGGAATTTCATCATTCTTTTGGGCGAGGCAAATGTAAGCTTGCCCTGTTTCAATCTTTTTTCCAGGTCATGGATGTCCAAAGCCTGCGTATGTTCCAACACTACCAAATAATGCCGATTACCCTTATGATTTCTGAAAAAGATGTTTTTGCAATGGGTGGCTACCAGGTCTTTCCAGTACTTTTTTGCCTCTTCGATGGTGGGTGCCGGAGGGTGTTCATAATATTCGAAATTGATGTTTAAATCTTTTAATGCCTTGTATAATTCAGCTTGGCCGTTCATGAAAAAGAGATTTTCTGTCAAATATAAAAAAGTCCTGCATATGCAGGACTTTTTATGATCTCAATTCTCAAGTTAGAAATTAGAGGGCCCCCTCATCATAAGCTTTTTCTCCATGAAGGGAGTCATCCAATCCAAGATCTTCATCAGCTTCTGATACTTTGACCGGCGTTATTGCATTGATGATTATCAACATTAGGTAGGTAAATAAAAATGCATAAGCTGCACCCAATAAAACAGCCACCACTTCTTTAATAAAGAAACCAACATCTCCCTCTATCAATCCGGATTGTCCACCAATTGATTCCATGGCAAATACACCGAGTAATATGGTACCCAGTGTTCCACCAATACCATGAACACCCCATACATCGAGAGCATCATCCCATCCCAGCTTGTTTTTTAACTGAACGGCGATGTAACAGATAGCCCCTGAGGCGATCCCTATAATAATGGCGGCCCACAAAGGAACAAATCCAGCGGCTGGTGTAATGGTTGCCAATCCAGCTACAGCTCCGGTCAACAAGCCAACAAATTTTGGCTTCCGTGATCTTGACCATTCAATCACAAGCCATGTAATAGCTGCAAAAGAAGCTGCAACATCGGTGTTTAGGAAAGCGAGGGTGGTGATGGCATCCACATCCAGTTCGCTGCCGGCATTGAATCCATACCAGCCGAACCACAATAAACCTGTTCCAATGGCAACAAGTGGAATGCTATTGGGAGGTGAAGCAGTATCTCTTCTTTTACCAACATAAAACACAGAGGCCAGGGCTGCAAAACCTGCAGTGGCATGCACCACAATACCTCCGGCAAAGTCTTTAACGCCCCATTCGGCAAGAAATCCTCCGCCCCAAACCATATGAACAAAAGGATAATAAACAAACAATTGCCACAGTACAAGGAAAATGAGGTATGCTTTAAAGGTTACACGGTTGACGAATGCCCCGGTAATCAAAGCAGGTGTTATAATAGCAAACATCATCTGGTAAGCTACAAAAATGTACATGGGATATTTCCCATTGTCAAAAGCTGCATCAAATGGAATTCCATTCAAAAAGGCTAGGTTTAAATTACCAATAATACCGCCCTCACCCCCGCTAAAACAGAGTGAAAAGCCAACGGCTACCCACATGATGGTTGTTATTCCTAATGAAACAAAAGTTTGGATCATGATACCCAAAATGTTTCTTTTTCCTGCCAAACCGCCATAAAAAAAGGCAAGGCCCGGGGTCATTAGCATGACCAGGCTGGTGGCAAGAATCATAAATCCGGTTGCTCCGCTGTCGAACATAATTTATTTCTCCTATTTTTTAATTAAGTGATTTTATTACAATGAAATGCCCAAGACAAAAAATATGTTTTGTTGTTGGGGATTGGTTATGACAGAAACATTTACCGGAAGTGCAAATTTTTCAGAAATTTGAACTTCCTTTTCAGCCTTAACACCCACATTGATGATCCCTTCATGGGGTCCATAATAGCCCGATTCGCCCTTCTCTGAATCCGGCTTGGTCGGGGTTCCTCCGATAAAAATATCCAAAGCGGTTTCATGAATTGATGTGGAATAACCAAGTTCAAAATACGAGGAATACTGGAGTGCATTATCTGCTGTACGTGCATCTGCTCCTGCAAAATTGGTGGCAACCATCAAACTGATGGGAATACTTTCTGTTCCGTTGAAACTGATCGCCCCTTCGAAAACATGACCCGTGTTGTCGTAATTGTAATGAAAATAGTTATTGCTGGATGCCGTTCCGTCAGGGAAAAAGTAATCGGTAACCATGATGGTGAAAACATCTTTGAACGTATAAGAAGCATAGAGATCAGCCTCCTGAAAATTGGCATCATTGGTGGCGTATGAACCCCAGGCTCCAAATGCAAATCCACCGTAACTCAGCTCCAGGGCCGGTTGAATGGCAGGTGAATTCCCAAAATCAGCCCCGCGCCAAATATAGCGGCTCACCAGGTCGGCACCCGGATTGAGTGTGAGTTTATTTTGACCCATCAGCGATTGTGCCGATAAAAACAAGGCCAGACTCACTGTTAAAACAAAGGGTAAATAAGTAAATTGTCTCATCATTTATCGATTTATAAATTAATGAGACAAAGTTTCAAAATCCGACACTGATTATCAATGGGTTGATTTCTGAAATTCATTCAGGGAATTTCGGATAAAGAAGTACGTGTTTTACTTAATTGTCGGATGGATTAAATTTCGATGATGTGGTTTTTTATTGCAAATTTGATCAATTCAACGGTCGATTTCAACCCAAGTTTTTGCATAATATGATTTTTGTGGGATTCTACGGTTCGACTGGATATGAATAGTAGATCTGCCATTTCATTATTGGATTTTCCTTCAGCAAAAAGCCGTAAAATTTCGAGTTCTCTTTTTGAAAGGCAGTTTTCATTGTGATCATCCTCCTCGTTTTTTGCCTTTTTTATATAACTCTTTAATATAATATTGGAAACGGGTTCACTGAAATACTCTTCGCCTGCTGCAACTTTTTTTATGGCTTCGATCAGTTCCTGTTTGGTTGAATTTTTTGGAAGATAAGCCATGGCTCCCGCTTTCACGGAATTGAAAATGAAATCTTCATTTAAGTGCATGGAGAGAATAATCACTTTAATGGCAGGATATTCGGTGGATAATTTTTTAGTGATCTCAATTCCTGAAATATCTGGTAAACTGATATCCAATACAGCAATATCTGGTTGACGCACTTTCAACAAACTGAAAAACTCTTTTGCGGAAGATGCTTCTCCCCATACCTCTATTCCATCAGTTTGTATCAGGGCTTTGATCCCATCCCGCACAATGGCGTGATCATCAACAAGTAAAACGCTAATCGATTTCATGATTATCTGCATTTAGTGGCACTTCTACAATGATTTTGGTTCCTTTTCCAGGATCGGAATTGATGGTAATATCCCCTTTTAGCAAACGAACACGTTCCCGCATATTGGGTATCCCATTCCCAGAAAGATTGCTATTTTCAACCCGCAACAGACCTTTTCCATTGTCTTCAATTGAAATCCTCAATAGTTTGGGTTTCCTTTCCAACTTAACCTCAGCAATTGATGCATCTGCATGTTTTACAATGTTATGCAGGGCTTCCTGGATAATCCTGAATAAGTAAATGGTCATTCGGTTGTCAAAATCGTTAAACTTCCCGGAATAGTTAAAATGAATAGCTGTTTTCGTATTCTCTGTAATATCATCACCAATATTTTTCAGGGCTGTGATCAGCCCGAATTCGATTAAAACAGCAGGCATCAGGTCATTCGAAATCCTTCTGATCTCACTGATGGTATCATCACAGGAGGTTTTTGCTTCCTTCAGTGTCTTATTTGTAACACCTATGTCCCTGCCATCAATTCCTTCCAGTTTAAGTTTCAATGCAATCAGCGATTGGCCCAAACCGTCGTGCAATTCTCTTGACAGACGTTGTCGCTCATGCTCCTCTCCATCAATCATGGCTGTAATGCGTTTGTTTCTTTCCGCTTTTAATTCTGAATCTTTTTCCCTGAGGCTTGCAGCCATTCCGTTAAAAGAATGGGTCAATTGCCCGATTTCATCATTTTTGATCCGGGGTAAATCCACATCCAGATTCCCTCCCCGGATATTGGCTGTTGCATCTGTCAACTTGATCAGAGGCAAAGTAATCCTTTTCGAAAAAATAAAAGAAATAATTAAAACCACAATAGCGACAAAAATGGTAAGGATCAGGATATTGTTTCGAATAAAATAGATTGACCTGGTCGCTTCGGTATAGTCAATTTCAGTTAGAATGACCCAATCCAGGTTCGGCACGTCCAGTTTGGAATAAGAACTAAGTACCTTAATGTTGCGGTAATCTTCGATAACAGATGTCCCCGTTTTATCCTCGTAAGCATACATTACGGCATCCGTATTTACCCTGGTGCGCATCATAGATTCATTCCTGAACCGGGACGTACTGCGCATGAGTCCATCGGGTCCGACCAGATATGATTCTCCTGATAAGCCCATGCCATCTGCCGGATTTTGTTCCAGCATGATGCCATTGATGGCGCTCAGTGAAATTTCGAGTACTACGTTCAAACTTTCATCATAACCTTTTCCCGGTAATGATCCTGAAATAAACATGCGCGGGCTATTATCCGAAGGATCTATGATATAATCATGTATTTGATACGTGCCGGATGATGGAATTCGTTGTATTATTTTTCGGACCGGATCATTAGATTGAAACTGTTTCATTTCGAAATGAACACTATCCTGATCAATAAATTTGCATACAATTGTTTTTCCGCTTTTTGGCTGAATGTAAATTCCTTTGTAATATCCGCCTGTTCGAAGGTATTCCCAAAGATATTGATATTGATAAATGTTCGTTGGATCTTTTGCAATTTCCCTGATATGCTCGGATTGTACGATAAACGTTAACTCGCTGAGTCTGTCCTGAAAAAATTGTTCAATCTGATTTTTCTTAACTACCCTGACTGAAGTAAGCTGATCAAATGTTCTTCCTAGCAAAGCTTTTTTAGAGGTAAAAAAAGAATAGGTACTAACCAGGGCAATGGCTGTAATTCCTGTAATCACAAAATACAATACGATTTTATCTGAAAGCGACCTGATTCTCATTGTCTTGAAAAAGGTCAAATGTAACAAGTTTTAGATTGAGGTTTCCAACCATTATTGCAAAATCGTTAATTTATAATCAGTCCAATCACCTTCAAGTTTGTCAAATTAATTACTACTTATATCCCAGCGTAGCATACCCCACCCAATGCTTCATTTTTGCCGGCGCTGTCACGCCCATTCCAAGGTCTTTTACTTCCAAAGCAGGATGGTCAATGCTATTGGCATAACCGATTTTTGTTCCGATCAAGGGTTCATTTCCTGCAAGCTCATTCAACTCGTAAGTTGTTAATAATCCCAACGGAACAGAATAGCGACCGCACCAGGTCCATTTGTATTTTTTGAAGTCGTTTTTATCAACTGTAAAATCACAAAAAGTTTTCACTTTGCCAGGATTCAATTTCCCCGAAAGGGTATCCATGATCTCATGTTCATGGGCAATGGCTTGTGTATACCCGGCACTATCGGTTCCGAAAAAGGCAAAATCGCTATTACCCCAGTCCTCATCACCATAATGGACAGCATCGGTGGAGATCACGAAAGCAAAATCTTCACCCCATTTCATCCCCTTATCCAGGGTGGCTTTTTTGATGGCTTGGGCCAATGGATCTGCAATTTCTTCCATCTTTTCAAATGACATATAAGGAACCAGGATCGATACAATTTCTACATTCCGGTTATAGTATTGCAGAAAAGGAATGATAGCTTCCACTGAATGCTCCATGCGTTGCATCGAATCGTTCACCTGAAATAATTGATGTGGCAGGTTTTCAATAATATCTTCGCGGATATTGGAAACCCTGATTGTTCCATATGGACCTTTCCAATGATTGTAACTATCGAAAACGATTTGATCCTGGAGATTGAGTAACCTGGCTTTATGCGCTACACCAAACAGAATGATAGTTTTTGCCCTGATATTGGAAAGAGCAGCCGGGTAAAGACCATCCACATATGCATAATCATCGTGTGGCGAGATCACTACCTTTGGAGTTCCTTTATAGTGCTGAACTGCCAGTTCTGGGCGCTGGTCCTCCAACCGGTTGATTCTGTCCATTATGCTGTCCATTTGCCAGTCATACTGTGCAAATCCAATTGTGTCTGCCAACGGACGGGTGTTTGCATCAATTTGTTTCACCGGTTGTTGACATGCATTTAAAATCAGCATACCTAAAAAAAGAAACCAAAGTCTATAGATCTTGTATTTCATCCGATTCAAATATTTGAAATGTATTTTCATTGTTAAGGGCAACATCCAACATTCCCTTTGCTACTTTATTTGCACTGATCCCTTTGTATTTTTTTAATTTGCCTATAAACAGCGGATTGATTACTTTATAAACCATGATGGCCGTTTTTTCACCTGGACGGTTTTCTTTTCGGTCGCCCATTAAAAGAGAGGGCCTGAAAATGAATATGTGAGGCAGACCAATCTTCTGCAATGCATTCTCCATTTCACCTTTTACACGATTATAAAAGATATTGGATTTAGCATTGGCACCCAAAGCGCTGATGACCATAAACTTAGAGGCCTTTAATTCGTTTGTTTTTGCTGCCAGGTCAACAACATGGTCATGATCGACTTTGCGAAAATTCTCTTTTGTCCCGGCTTTTTTGATGGTGGTGCCAAGGCAACAAAATACATGATCGATGGATTGATCCGGTACAAATGATGACAGGTTATCATAATCGATAACATGTTCAATGATCTTGGGAGATTCATAACCGATTTTCCTTCGGTTCAGCACAAGAATTTTTCCGTAGGAATCTGAGCTGATCAGCATATTCAGCAATTCAGATCCGACGAGACCGGTTGCACCAGCGATCAAAGACGTAAACGACATATCTTATCCAATTTTAAACTTATATTGATCCATGAGAACATGATTGATCTGTAAAATCATCATCCTATCATTTCGTAAAATTAATCATAAATTTATACCTTGATTTATCTCGGGGATTATGAACAGGCAACGATTGCTTATTATATTGTCTCTTATCGTCATCACGCCGATTGGTTTCATGACTAAATTTTATGAAGGACCTGCACAATCCTGGGTGAATGATTCGATGGGCGGTCTTTTTTATGAGATTTTTTGGTGCCTGGTGATTGCATTTATTTTCAGTAATGTTAGACCCATAAAAATTGCCATTTGGGTTTTCTCTGTTACTTGTGCCCTCGAATTTCTTCAATTATGGCACCCATATTTTTTGCAAGTACTTCGTGAAAATTTCTTCGTCCGCACCATCCTGGGGAATTCCTTCAACTGGTTCGACTTTCCTTATTATTTCATTGGAAGTGTCCTGGGCTTCCTGATCCTTCATTTATTCAATAAAATCGATTAGCCAGCATCATCTTGATTCGACAAATTGTCATTAGCCTGATTTTCAAGTGTTAACAATTGTTAAGGTATATGTCATTCTGTGTGCTATGATCGTTTGATTGATGACAAATTTACAATTTAAAATACTGGTGTATAATTTGTTAAGTTATTTAAAATAATATATAAAAAAGAAAGGAGGACATTGTGAATCTCATGAAAAGAATTGCTGGTTTTGGTCTTCCTTTATTTTGGGAAGATGCGTGGGATGCTGATGGACTTACTTCCCTGACCTTTTTTGGAACAGAAAGATCATTACCGGATGCTAACATCGAGGAGAAGGATGATGAATTTATGATCGAACTGGTAATACCGGATATGAAAAAGAAACATTTCTACATCCGGGTTCAAGGAAACAATCTACCGATCTCTTCTTCACGAAAGGAAGAGAAAAAAGATGAAGACAAAAACGGAAATCTCAGAAGAAGAGAATTCAAAGATGAATCATTCAGCCGTTTATTTGCCCTGCCTGAATCGGTTGATGAAAACCGCATAGAGGCAAAATACGATGAAGGAATTTTAAACCTCACACTTCAAAAAAAAGAAGCTGCAAAAATTATTGAAATTGTTTTAAAAAAAAGGGCCGGAATTACCGGCCTTATTAATTGATAGGAGGATTTAAACATGAAAAAGTTAATTTTAATTTTGTTCGTTCCGGTGTTCATGATCAGTTGCAATGCTCAAACCGGAAGTAAGGATGATAAAGTGGCACAAAAAGAGCGTGAGTCTCTCAGCAACCTGAAAAACAAACCAAAGGTTGATATAAAGGTGAATAAAAAGTACGATGACAATGGCAACCTGATCGGTTACGATTCAACCTATACATGGTCCTATTCAAACATGCAGGGGGATACCGTCATTGTAGATGCAGATTCGGTCATAACCCATTTTATGCCGAATATTGGGAATCAATTCCCCGATTTGAATGATCCGTTCTACAACGATATGTTCCTGAACGATTCAAGCTTGTACAATCATTTTTTCAACCAGAACTATTATCAGGATATCTGGAGTAAACACAATGAGGAGATGAATCGGATGTTCAGGGAAATGGATTCACTGAAGCATGTTTTTTTCAAAAATCATTATCCGGGTCTTCAGCCCTTTGATGATTCCATTTAATTTTGAATTTTAAACACGAACCCCATTTAAATCGGTTGATCCATTAAATCAACCAATTCACGGAGGTCATCTTCCGATAGTTTATGATGGCCTCCGTTTACTTTGTTTTTGATCATTGTGGAGAGGATTTTGCCTTTCTCTCGGGATTCGATACCGGCTTGTTGCAATCTAACCGGGCAACCAGTGGAAGCAAAGAACGATTCAAAATGTTTGATGGTCTCATCTGAGTTCTTGCTGCCGAAAACAGCTTTGCCAAGGAGGGCAATTCTTTCGTTGGTCCGGTTTAAATGTAGTTTCAACCAGGCAATGTAGGCAATGGATAATGTGGCTCCATGAGGTGTATCATACAGCAATGATAATACATGACCGATGGCATGAACACCCCAGTCACCCTTTTCACGACCATATGCTGTGAAGCCGTTCAATGCCATGGTGGCAGCATACATAATCTTTGCCCGCAGCTCATAATTCGTTAAGTCTTCCAGCAGTTTCGGACCATATTCAATTGCCTCATTCAAAATTGAATGAACAAACCGGTCGGAAAGCGTTGCTTCCCCCTTTCCGAAGTAGTTTTCCAGACAATGTGCCATCAGGTCAGCAATGCCGTAGGCGGTGTAATCTCTTGGAACGGAAAAGGTATTTTGCGGGTCGAGAAAGGAGTGTTTTGGATACATCATTTGGTGGCCGTAACCGATCTTTTTATTGGCCTCTTCATTCTGTAAAACTGCGAACATGTTCATTTCAGTGCCTGTAGCAGCAAGGGTCAGCACAGCTATTAAAGGAATCGCTTTTTTTGGTTTGTCGAGTCCAATCATTATGCGCCAGGCAGAGGTTTGCAATGGAATTGAAACCGAGATCACCTTGGCAGAATCGATTACACTACCACCACCGATGGCAAGAATGACTTCCACATCATGTTTTCTACCCAATTCGGCGGCTTCGTTTACATCATCCACCAGGGGATTGGGCTTAATGCCATGAAATTCAACCACTTTTGCACCCACTGATTTTAACTGTTCAAGGGCTTTGTCGTAAATACCATTCTTTTTGATCGATCCACCGCCATAAACCAGCAAAACTTTTTTACCGTAAAGCGCAATCGTATTTCCAAGATCATTCATTACATCTTTCCCAAAATGAACGGTAGTAGGATTTTCTATCTTAAAATTTACCATTTTGATTCTGCATTTTAGAACACAAAATTATTAATTAATAAACATCTTTCATCAGGATTAAGGGTTTAATATCAGAATGGTTAACTTTGCAGCAAAACACTTCAGATGATTACCCTGGATACTCCTTTAACATTGTTGAATGAGCAGAATAAAGGAACCCTCATGGAACAACTGGGCATTGAATACCTGGTTGTGGAGGAAGGTTTTATTAAAGCTAAAATGCCAGTTGACCACCGCACCAAACAACCCTTTCAAATATTGCATGGCGGTGCCAGCCTGGCCCTTGCTGAAACCATTGCCAGCCTTGGCAGTGCTGTTCTTGTCGATCTTGAAAAAACGGATATTCGCGGAGCTTCGGTTACTGCAAATCACATTGGAGCTGTCAGGAGTGGATCGGTCATCGGTGAAGCAACCATTATTCATCGTGGGAAAATGACCCATGTGTGGGATGTGCAAATCAAAGATGAAATGGGCAACAAGGCTTCAATAGCAAGGATCACCATTGTAGTTGTTCCGAAATAGCGGACCTCAAATTATTTTATTGTGCATAGCAAGCTTACTCAATTAATCAATACCTGTATAAATAAAAACATCCCTTTTGTTAGTTACCGAATGCCTGATGAAAGCCATGTTGTCACATGGATACAGCGATCAGGTCATTTTCAACTGGTAGAACATATTGATGAAGTGATAGATCAACCTGGGTTCGTTTATGCGCCATTTCACCGGCTAACCAACTTCCCTGTAGTGTTTTTCGAGCCGGAAATCATTGTTTATAATGAAGAATTTGAAAATGAGTTGATCAAGGAAATCAAAGAGCAAGGGCCGTTGTATGCCGATTTTGATATCCCGACTCCCCTGGTTGTCAGCAAAGAAGAATACTTGATTCAGGCAGCGCAGTTTACAGGTTCATTCAATCATATATTTCCCAAAGCCGTTTTATCCAGGGTGGATCTGATCCAAAAAAAAGCTGATTTTGATGTTGGTGATTTTTTCAGAAAATTACACCACGCTTATCCGAAAGCCTTTTGTCATGTCATCCATATTCCGGGAGCAGGAACCTGGGCCGGGGCTACACCTGAAACATTGTTCCGTTCCGATGGACAAACCGCAAAAACTGTCTCCCTGGCCGGAACATTACCCTTGAAAACGTTTGATGAGGAATTTTCATGGAAAGAAAAAGAGCTTGAAGAACAGCAGTGGGTCACTCAATATATTGAAGACGTTTTTGCAAATTTTGGAATAAAAAATTACGAAGTAGCTCCCATAAAAAGTATCACCGCGGGGGATATTGTCCACCTGGCCACAGAATTTCAGTTTCCAGTCAGGCTCATTAAAAATAATTTGGGGGCATTTCTAAAAACCCTTCATCCTTCACCTGCAATTTGCGGATTTCCCAAAGCGCGCGCTCTTGATTTGATCCTTAAAACCGAAAAACACAACCGGGAATATTATGCCGGGTTTTGCGGACCGATCAACTATCTGGATAAAACCGATTTGTTTGTGAACCTGCGGTGTATGAAAATACTGCCTGAATCACTGGCATTATTTGTAGGGGGAGGATTAACGGCAAAATCGGATCCTGAGAAAGAATGGGAAGAGACGGTTTTAAAATCAAAAACATTAATGAAACTCCTCTAATTATCGTTGCTTTAGGAAATTAGATTTAAAATTTTCCCGACCTTTGCAACATGACTTCCGATAAGGTAAATGCGGCATTGACAGCAGAGATCTTTGCTCAAAAAGGAATGAGGCACATTGTCATCAGTCCCGGTTCACGCAATGCCCCGCTTATCCTTGCTTTTGCTCAGCATCCATCTATTCAGGCTCTTTCAATCATTGACGAACGGAGTGCTGCTTTTTTTGCCATGGGAATCGCTCAACAAACCCGAAAAACTGTGGCCATCGCCTGCACTTCCGGTTCGGCTGTGCTGAATTATGCACCAGCCATCGCAGAGGCTTATTATCAGAAAATTCCGCTTCTGATCCTTACCGCTGACAGACCGCCCAATCTCATTGATCAGGGAGATGGACAGACGATCCGGCAAAAAAATGTTTTTGCCAATTACGTGGTAAAAAGTTATGAATTGCCTGAGGAAATTCATTCTGAAAAAGAGATGGAAACGGCTTCAAAATTGATCAGTGAAGCAATAGATTTCACCCGTTATCCTGCCGGTGGCCCCGTGCACATTAACCTGCCGTTTACAGAACCAATCTACAATCAGGTGAAAGATCTGCCCTTTTCACCAAAAGTAATTCCATCCCATCCCGAAGAACGGATTCTTTCGGAAAAGGAGTTAAACAGGCTGGCTGAAACCTGGAACCAATTTCCCAAAAAAATGTTGATTGCCGGAATGATGGAACCTTCTGACAAACTCAGGGGAATAGTTGATAAACTGGGTGGGGATGATTCGGTCGTTATTCTCACTGAAACCACCTCCAACCTGAACCAATGTTCTACAATAACCTGTATCGACCGGGTGATCTCAACCATTCAACCAGGAGAAATTCCTGAATTCAAACCGGACCTGCTCGTAACTTTTGGTGGTAATGTGGTTTCGAAAATGGTAAAATCATTTATTAGGACCCACCAACCTGCCCAACACTGGAATATCCATCCTGTAGATTTCACGATGGATACCTATCAATGCCTGTCTGATCCGATCGAAATGGAACCGGTAGCTTTTTTCAGTGACCTTATTCCCAAAATCAACTTTCAAAAAAGCTCCTATAAAAATACCTGGTGGAATCGTGCCGAGCGATCAGAAATCCGGCATAAAGAGTTTTTAACCAATTGCGAATACTCCGACTTAAAAGTCTTTGAGAAATTACTTCAATCCATTCCTGAAGGAAGCAACCTGCAGTTAGGGAACAGCACTCCGGTGCGCTATTCCCAGCTTTTCAGAGCGACAAACCAATACCGTTATAACAGTAACCGCGGTACCAGCGGAATCGATGGGACCATATCAACAGCGGCTGGTGCGGCATGGGCAAATGGTCAAGCCACAACAGTCATTACGGGTGATCTGGGCTTTTTATACGATTCGAATGCCCTCATGAACCATCATCTGCCAAGCAACCTCAGGATCATTATTATCAACAATGGTGGTGGTGGAATATTCAGATTTATTCCCGGACCCGATTCAACTGACCAATTGGAAACTTTTTTTGAAGCTCATCATAGCTGGACAGCAAAATATTTGGCCAAAAATTTTAATGTTCCATACTATTTTGCATGCAATATGAATGAGCTGGAAGAACTCCTACCTCCATTTTATCAAGATCAGGAAAACAGTCGGCCGGCTATTCTTGAGATCCGGACCCCAACCCGAAAAAACGCTGAAAGATTGCGAGCCTATTTCAATAATCTCAAATAATAAAACATTCGTATTAAACATTTTACGAACTTTGCTGTTCTGAATTCACAACGTATAGCGTATGAACAGAAACTGGAAGGAATTAAAAAAATACGAAGATATTTTATTTGAATTTTGGGAAGGCATTGCCAAAATAACCATCAATCGCCCGGAGGTATACAACGCATTTCGACCTACTACTGTTTTTGAGTTGGGAGATGCTTTTAAAATTTGTCGGGAAAACCAGGATATTTATACCGTAATCCTCACCGGTGCAGGCGATAAAGCCTTCTGTAGCGGTGGTGATCAGAATGTAAAAAGTAAGGGTGGTTATGTGGATAAAGATGGTATTCCACGGTTGAATGTATTGGATGTTCAACGTCAAATCCGATCTTTACCCAAGCCCGTTATTGCCATGGTTAATGGCTATGCCATTGGGGGTGGTCATGTATTGCATGTGATGTGCGACCTGACCATCGCTTCTGACAATGCCATCTTCGGTCAGACCGGACCCAAAGTGGGTAGTTTTGATGCTGGTTTTGGATCCTCCTATCTGGCACGACATGTCGGGCAGAAGAAGGCCCGGGAAATATGGTTCCTGAATCTTCAATATACGGCAGCAGAAGCTGAAAAAATGGGTATGGTGAATAAAGTGGTTCCATTGGATCAGCTCGAAAATGCTACCGTTGAGTGGTGCCAGATCATGATGAAGCGCAGCCCCATGGCCCTTCGAATGATCAAGATGGGTTTGAATGCTGAATTGGATGGGCAGGCTGGGATCCAGGAACTAGCTGGAAACGCTACCCTTCTATATTATCTTACCGATGAAGCCCAGGAAGGCAAACATGCATTCCTTGAAAAACGTGATCCCGATTTTAAAAAATTCCCGAAATTTCCTTAACTTGCAAAATTAAGCCAAGGGTTTGAAAACAAAAGCCTGGATACACGCATTCCGATTAAGAACCTTGCCACTGGCTTTGTCCAGCGTGGCATTGGGTTGTTTTATCGCTTACTATGATGGAGAAATTAACTGGACGGTATCCATTTTGGCAGCAACAACAACATTGTTCCTTCAAATATTGAGTAACCTGGCCAATGACTACGGTGACTCAAAACACGGAGTTGATAATACCCACAGGGTAGGGCCAGTGCGTGCTGTCCAGAGCGGAGTGGTATCACCCAAAGCCATGAAACGGGTGGTTATCCTTTTTATTCTATTATCCCTGGTCAGTGGTTTATGGCTGGTTTATGAAGGATCACGGGGAATTCCATTTGGTATTGTTTTCGTGTTTCTGGTGATTGGCCTGGGGGCCATAGCAGCAGCTGTTAAATATACGATCGGTCAAAATCCCTATGGTTATTCTGGTTTTGGGGATCTGTTCGTTTTTGTTTTTTTTGGTCTTACGGGTGTCATTGGCACATATTTCTTAAATACCCATCAATTTAATTGGGAATTGTTATTACCTGCCTCAGCCATGGGATTTTTAAGTGCCGGTGTCTTAAATCTCAATAATATGCGTGACCGGGTAAGTGATCAAATTTCAGGTAAGCATACCCTGGTGGTAAAGATGGGCATTGAAAAAGCCCGATGGTATCATTTTTCGCTTCTTTTGGGTTCCATCATAACCGGACTGGTTTACATGCTCATCAATTATCATTCACCTTTCCAGATGTTGTTTCTTTTGACCATACCCCTTTTATGGATCAACGTGGTGGTAGTTTTTAAAAACCAGGTACCCGAAGAGCTTGATCCCTACCTTCGGAAGTTGGCTTTGGCAAGCCTTTTATTCACCATTACATTTGGAGTTGGATTGATCATCTAAGTGCTTGATCGCCTGCCAACTTCTTTATTGAACCGATGGAACATGCCATCCACCTGTAAAAGCCTGCCGGTTTCACGATCGGAAAAAACATGTTCCAAATGCACCAGTGAATAGCCTTTTCCATTCAAATAACGGATCATATCCAAAAACAGGGTTTCATTCTCATACAATGGTGTCAGTGACATTTCAAGCTGAACCGTATCAATCGCTTCAAGGGATTCGCGGGCACCATCGATCACCTTTTTTTCAAAACCCTGTGTATCAATTTTCAGCAGGATATTGTCTTTTACCGAGCAGAATTCCTGGAAAACGGAATCCAGTTTTCTGACTTCAATTTTTTCTTTGCCAACATATTGTGCTTCAGGGGCTGTTTTTTCGTGTGTTGGCAGCATTTCACGGATGCTGCTGCTCAATGAATTACCGGCGATATTGATTTCCGACACCTCGTTTTTATCCCCTAAAGCGGTGTTTACTGCTTCCCATTTATGATCTTTTTCAGCTTGTTCCTTCAATTCTTCATAAGCTTCTGAAAGAGGCTCAAATGAAATGATCTTTCCGTCAAAACCATTTTCACGCAGCTCAATCCCGAATTTACCGACATTGGCACCGACATCTAAAACGGTATTTACATTATAAGTTTCCAAAAGTTTATTGCGGCGTACAGCAGGATCGGCAATCGGTCTGTAGCGCACAATATCAAATCCGGCCCTGTTTAAGGCCTTTCGAGCTAATGTTTTTAAGTACATGTTGTAGTATTTTTTACCTGAAGAATTGCAAAGATGAGAAAATTTTAGTGAAGTTGCAAATCTGCAATGCCCGTTAATCCTATGTTTTGGTTAAAATTGCATGAAATGATCATGAACTTTTGTAATTTTATCTAAATTTAAAATCGTGCAGGCAGGCTATCGAAAATATACATTCCAATTTAAATTTGAAGCAGGAACTTCAAGGGGTGTGCTTCATTCAAGAGATTCATGGTTTATTGTTTTAAAAGGATCCAGGGACGAAAATCAATCTTATGGTTTAGGAGAGTGTGCACCCCTTCCGGGACTCAGCATCGACAATGTGGATGCTATTGAAAAAGAACTTCGGATCCTTTGCAATCAAATCAATGCAGGACAACATCCTACTTTTTCTCCTCTTTTTCCCTCTATCCGCTTCGGATTTGAAATGGCACAACGTGATCTTTCGCATGGAGGTAAACATCTTCTTTTCCCTTCAAAATTTACAGAAGGATTGACTGGAATCCCAATCAACGGGTTGGTGTGGATGGGTGATTTTAATTTTATGAAAAAGCAATTGAAGGAAAAGATCGAAGCAGGTTTTAGCTGTATTAAATTAAAGATCGGAGCCATTGATTTTGACAAAGAGCTGGAACTGATCCGCATGGTTCGAAAAGAATTTGGACCGGATGATTTGGAAATCAGGGTAGATGCCAATGGTGCCTTCAAACCGGAGGAGGCCCTTGATAAACTCAAACACCTTTCAGCGTTTCAGCTTCATTCAATTGAGCAGCCTATCCGGCAGAGACAATGGGAGCAAATGGCAGCGTTATGTGAAAGATCCCCCATACCCATTGCCCTTGACGAAGAGTTGATTGGAGTTGCTGATCCAGCAGATAAACAAAAGTTGTTATCGATCATCAAGCCCCAGTTCATTATTTTAAAACCCAGTCTTGTGGGTGGTTTTGCAGCTTCAGAAGAATGGATCCAACTGGCAGAAAAACAGGGTACCGGATGGTGGGTAACCTCAGCACTGGAATCCAACATCGGACTGAACGCCATTGCGCAATGGACCTATAACTTAAAAAACCCTATGCCGCAAGGATTGGGAACCGGACAGCTCTATACCAATAACATTGAATCTCCGCTGATCATTGAAAATGGGGAATTGCATTACCGTCCTGAAACAAAATGGAAATTGAAAGATTTACTGAAAAAATAATCATTGTATTTCAGTGTTGGATTGATTAACTTTGACTGTTGTCATCAAAAACCCGAGGTCATGAAAAAATCAATAATATTCATTTTTACCTGGATCTTTCTAAAGACAATACTTGCGAATCCTATTCCCGTTCCTCCGGTTATCAGTGAAATATATTTATCCGGAGGTGCCATCCAAATTGAATTCTATTTTGATGAATTTTGGTGGTTTGAGTCCTTTGATGAATTGAGGCTGATATCATCTACCGATACAGTTGAATTTCTGGAAGGTATCGACATCCAATACAATGAAATTATGGTATTGAACAACAGCCATTTGCAAGAAACCCTCAATGTTAATCCGCAAGGTGATTTCATTGATATCATCGAAGCTGAAACAGGCTTTACCGTTGGCCCTGGCCCCATCGGTTTCGGGAATTACAATTACGCCTTTATTCCTGCCCCCGGAGAAAATCAATCCATGGCTTATGAGAAACAATACAATTGGGAGTATGGTTACTATGATTATATATTGTCCCTTGAACAACCCCCTTCCATCGGATTGGATCCTTTTCATGTTCAGGCAAGGGGATGCCTGGCAGGTTATATCGTTGATCTGGGCGATCATCCTGTCCCCGGGGCTCAGATTTATGATGTATTTACAGATGATGAAGGCTACTTTATCAAAACGGATATGCTTTCTCATCTTTATTTTTTTCTAAGGATATATTATAACGGCATCATGTTTTGGGATCCCGAGGATTTTTTAATTCAACCTTATGATACCTGTCTCCGAGTAATTCAAATAGATACTTTATTAACCGGATTATCAGATGTAAAAGAACCCTTACCTTCCATATCCAACTCGCCCAATCCCTTTTTGAACACCACCACCTTTGAAATTGCTCTGCCGGGAAAATCAAATTACAAAACGGCTACTCTATGCATCTATGATATGAAGGGTAAACTCATTGAGAAAATGGACTTGATGAATTTTCCGTCTGAAATAAGCTGGAATAGTGTGGGCTATGACACCGGTATCTATTTTTATAATCTGGTTCTTGACAACAAATCTTTTGCAGGCCAAAAAATGATTAAACTTTAATGAGGTATATTTTACTGGTTTTATTCCTGCAGATTATCGGGTTTTCCTATTCACAGGGGCTTCAGTTTTACAAGGAGAAACTCGATTTCACATTGCGCTTCGACGAATTCAACCTTGATGGTTACTATTTTTTCTACAATCAATCACCGGATACCATCAAGCAGTTTATTTTGTATCCTTTTCCTCAGTCATCTGGATTGGGTGAGATAACCACTATTTCAATCAAATCGCTCTATCCCGGCATTGACAGTTCTGTGCTTGTCAATTTCAATCAAAAAGCAGCAGGTTTCAGGGTAAAAGTTTACCCGCTTGACAGCGCAGTAATCCATGTCAATTATATCCAGACTGTTCCCCACCGGAAAGCTGAATATATCCTGACCACCACCCAGGAGTGGAACCGACCGCTCGCAAAAGCAGATTTTACCCTCAGCATTCCCTTTAACCTGAAAGTCGATTCGTTATCCTATGACGCCGATTCTTTGTTCTTTTCAAGTGGCAAGGTTATCTATAAATGGAATTTTACCAATTTTAAACCGGATCGGAACTTTTTTGTATCTTTCAGCAAGATTGAAAAAAATATAAGGTGATTGAAAAATATACTACATTAACCCTCAACGGAAAATTCCATTCCAGGAATGACCTGTTGCGTTTGGTAGATGCGTATTCGTCCGAATTTGCAGTAGCCGGATGGGAAAAGAAGTTCTTTGGGTTTTTGGGAGAATGGTTATCGGAAGATCCGGCCATTGAAGTCCAAACTTCCGGTTCGACCGGGAATCCAGGGATTTTTTTAGCTCATAAGGCAAAGATGGTGGAGAGTTCGCTCCGGACCGGAAAATTCCTGGGTCTCAGCGCGGGGGATACAGCCCTTTTGGCTTTGCCCGTGAGTTTTATTGCCGGTAAAATGATGGTGGTTCGTTCGTTTGTACTCGGCCTGAACCTGGTTCCGGTCAATCCAACCGCCAATCCCCTGGCTGATCTGGATCAACCTTTTGATTTTGTTGCGCTTACGCCCATGCAATTGCATCATGCACTCCAATCAAATGATGGGATTAGAAAAATAAACCAGATTCGGAAATTGATCATCGGTGGCGGTGATATCAGCCCGGTTCTCATGGAACAGATTAGAAAACTGGAAACTGATATCTGGCATACCTATGGCATGGCAGAGACTCTGACCCATGTTGCCTTGAAAAAACTTACTGGAGAAAATGCAACGGAGCATTTTAAGGCATTGCCCGGTATTAGTTTTGAACAGGATGAGCGACATTGCCTGGTGATTTCAGCTCCCTGGCTTTCGTCCAAAAAAATCATGACCCATGATATCGTCGGATTACTGGATGATCAAACCTTTGATTTTATCGGCCGTTTTGATAATATCATCAACAGTGGCGGTTTTAAAATTTCGCCTGAAAAGGTGGAAGCCAGGCTGAATACGATCTTATCCCAGCGGTTTATTGTTATCGGTCTGCCGGATGTTGCCCTGGGACAAAAGCTGGTACTTGTCATTGAAGGGTCCCATATATCCGGGGTGGAGCTGATGGACCAAATAAAGGCATCAGGACTCAAGAAACACGAGGTTCCCCGTGAAATTCATTTCCTTTACCAGTTTCCCTTAACCGACAGCGGGAAGGTGATCCGGCCTTTGGTAAAAGAGCATATATTGAACAAGTGATCGCTTAATATCCCGGAAGGATATTCTCCATCAACATTTGATATAGAAATGTAAACTGTTTTTATATCTTTGCAACTCATTAAATAAAACCACTTTAGCATGCATAAAAATAATTATTGTGTGATCATGGCGGGAGGAATTGGCGCGAGGTTTTGGCCCATGAGCCGCACATCACATCCCAAGCAATTTATCGATATTTTAGGCACCGGCAAGACACTGATACAGCAGACCTTCGACCGGTTTTTAAATATCTGTCCCAAGGAGAATATCTATATTGTTACCAATGAGCTGTACAAGCAAATGATCCTCGATCAGTTGGAGGGGATTACGGCCGACCAGGTCTTGTGTGAGCCGATGCGCCGCAATACTGCACCAGCCATTGCTTATGCCGCTTATAAGATCATGGATAAAAACAAGGATGCCAACCTGGTAGTTGCTCCTTCTGATCACATTATATTGAAAGAAGACAGTTTTACCGATGTCATTACTTCAGCATTAAAAGCCTCGTCAACTCACGATTGGCTGCTGACCCTGGGTATTAAACCTTCCCGGCCCGATACCGGTTATGGTTATATTCAATATTGTGATGATCAACCCTACGAGCAGGACCAGCGATTGAGAAAAGTGAAAACATTTACCGAGAAACCAAATCATGAACTTGCTCAAACATTTCTCGAAAGCGGTGACTTTTTGTGGAATTCTGGCATTTTTATTTGGTCAGGAAAAAGTATACTCAAGGCGTTTGAAGAACACCTGCCTGAAGTGGATAATTTATTCAAAGAAGGTGGCGGGCAATATAATGGTCCGGAGGAAGAACAGTTCATTAACCGGATCTACCCGGTTTGTAAAAATATTTCCATCGACTATGGTGTCATGGAAAAGGCTCAGAATGTTTACGTACTGGAATCAGATTTCGGATGGTCTGACCTGGGTACCTGGGGATCATTGTATGATATTCGGAGCAAGGATGAGCAAAACAATGCAGTGATCGGGCAAAATGTGATGACCTTCTCAACGCAAAATTGCATTATCAACATGCCGAAAAACAAACTGGTGGTATTGCAGGGTCTGGATGATTATATTGTTGCCGAAGATGAAGATATCCTGCTGGTTTGCCGCAAGGAGGACGAACAACAACTTCGCGAAATCGTCAATACTGTGAAACTGGAAAAGGGAGAAAAATTTGTATAACAATTAAATAATTTATGAAAACAAGAATTTTGATATTGGTTTTGGTGCTGATGGGTTTGCAGCCCATCACACGTGCGGATGAGGGCATGTGGTTGCCTTTGTTTATTGAACGCCTCAATTATGTGGACATGCAAAAAATGGGTCTGCAACTGACCCCCGAAGAGATTTATAGTGTAAACCATTCAAGTCTGAAAGATGCCATTGCCATTTTCGGCAGGGGTTGTACCAGTGAGATCATCTCCGACCAGGGGCTCTTGCTCACCAACCATCATTGTGGTTATGGACAGATCCAGGAACATTCTTCGGTAGAACACAATTACCTGAAAGACGGTTTCTGGGCCATGAGCTTTGAAGAGGAGCTGCCCAATCCCGGTCTGACGGCTACTTTTTTGATCCGGATTGAAGATGTTACCGATGCCATACTTGCTGAGGTGAACGATGATATGACCGAAGATGAACGGTCACAGGCCATCCGCAATAAAACAAAAGAATTAACAGATGCAGCCGAAGAAGGAACCCATTACAATGCTTCGGTTCGCAGCTTTTTCGAAGGAAACGAATTTTACCTTTTTGTGTACGAAACATATAGGGATGTGCGCCTGGTAGGTGCTCCCCCTTCCTCCATTGGGAAGTTTGGTGCGGATACCGATAACTGGATGTGGCCCCGCCATACTGGCGATTTTTCTATTTTTAGGGTATACACAGATAAAGATGGAAAACCGGCTGAATATTCAGAAGACAATGTTCCTTATAAGCCCAAACATCACCTGCCGGTATCCATTGCCGGTGTCAAAGAGGGTGATTTTTCCATGATCATGGGATACCCCGGAAGTACCCAGCGGTATATGACCTCTTATGGTGTAAAAATGGCCCTTGATGTTTCCAATCAGACGGTGGTGGATGTAAGGGATGTCAAACTGAAGATCATGATGGAGGATATGGAAGCCGATGAGGCCATTCGTATCAAATATGCCTCCAAATATGCACGCATTGCCAATTACTGGAAATATTTCATCGGGCAAACCAAAGGCTTAAAAAGGCTGAAAGTGTACGATAAAAAAGTGGCCCTCGAAAATCAGTTTACCGATTGGGTGAATGCTTCGAGTGAAAGGAAAGAACAATATGGTGAAGCCCTGCCTTTGATCCAGGAAGCCTATGCGACCATTCAAAACTATGAACTGGCCCGTATCTATCAAAGCGAAGCCATCTCGAGGGGCGCTGAGATCATCGGTTTTGCCGGCCGTTTTTCCAACCTTAAAAAAGAACTGGAAGCTGATGAGGTGGATCAAAGCAAGGTAGATGTGCAGGTTGAACGCCTCAAAGGTATGACCATGGAGTATTTCAAAGACTATAACCTGCCGACCGATAAAAAACTGCTGGCGGCCATGCTGGAGATGTATTTTAAAAATGTACCTTCCGACCAGCAACCTCCATACATCAAAGAATTGAATAAAAAATACAAAGGTGATTTCGAAGCTTTTGCCGACAGGGTTTTTGAAAAGTCCATTTTTGCAACCCCGGAAAGGGTGGATGCTTTCCTGGCCGATCCTTCGGCTAAAAAACTGGATAAGGACCCGGCCTATCAAACCGCCAAAGAATTCAATAACTTTTACTACAGTGAGATCCGTCCCAAAACCATGGCAGCTTATGATCAGCTTGACCGGGGCAATCGTCTATTCGTTGCCGGTCTTCGTGAAATGCAGCCCGATAAAAAGTTTTATCCCGATGCCAATTTCACTATGCGCCTGACCTACGGACAGGTGCTAGATTATTACCCGGCCGATGCCGTTCATTACAACTATTTCACTACCATGAAAGGGATCATGGAAAAAGAAGATCCCAACAACTGGGAATTCGTGGTTCCTGATAAGCTGAAGGAACTTTATGAAGCCAAAGATTTTGGGCGGTATGGTGAAGGTGAGGTGATGAAGGTGTGTTTCCTGACCAATCATGACATTACCGGTGGTAACTCCGGAAGCCCGGTGATCAATGGTAATGGCGAACTGATCGGGTTGGCCTTTGATGGCAACTGGGAGGCCATGAGCGGTGATATCGTTTTTGAACCGGAGATCCAGCGCACCATCAATGTGGATATCCGGTATGTGTTGTTCATTATTGACAAATATGCGGGATGTACACGTTTAATTGATGAGATGGACATTGTGAAAAGACGGGTCAAACCTGCCAGTGAACTGCTCGAAAAAGCAGAACCTGTTTTGGAATCGGTGGATAAATAAAAAAACTTTTGAAGTTGAAAAGCGGCTTTCAGGCCGCTTTTTTTATGATATGGATTAGGGATTGCAAATCCCGACCAGCAGGTAGATGGAATATGTAGCACCTATCCGGTTACCCGATTTATTTAAATCTACTAAAACACTGGAAGAACAATTGACGATCATGAATTCGGAAGTACCTTCGCAATTAAATGTGTTCCCGAACCCATCGAAAGGATATATAATTATTGAATACCATTTGGATATTGAAAAAACAGGAATTATTGATATAAGGGATATAAATGGTGTTGTAATTGAACAGGTGGTCACAAACAAATTACAGGATCAAGTAACATTTTTAACCCATGACTGGAAACCGGGATCATACATTGCTACGTTAAAAATCGGTGGTAGATTGATGGAAAGTTGTAAATTTACACTGCTTAGGTAGACTTTAATTTAAGTTCAGGGCGAATTAATTGCCCTGAACTTAACAATTAGAATAATTATGAAGAATCTAATACTTTTCCTGGTTTTCGGATTATTTACTTTAGGTTCACATGCTCAAAAATGGAATCATGTTTTTGGAACAACCAATTATAAAGAAGCATTTGCTGATGTATTGGGATGTTATGATAAAGGGTATTTAATAAGCGGCTGGTATCAACAATTCGACGGTAATTGGATTATAAAAACAGACATCAATGGCAATCTTCTATGGGATAAAATAATTACCCACAATGAATATGAAGTTGGTGATGGAGAAATAGATCAAAACAAATCAGGTGAAATAGTTTTCGCAAGGTATTTAAACTTTCCAGAAGGAGGACAATGGCCTTTAGTTATTAAACTGGATTCATGTGGGAACAAACTTTGGTGCAGGGTATATATTGATGATGAATATATGCATGGGTGGTTTGAAGATGTGATCCACTTTGATAACGGTGATGTTTTGGCCTTGGGAAAGTTATTTACAACTGAAAGTTATAATGAACGAATTTTCCTGTACTATATAGACAGTTATGGTAATTTAATATGGAGGCAATCCTATGCCTCCAAAGAAAACCATCCTTTGGTACTGGAACGAATAGGTGTTGACATCCATAAATTTGATAATGAGTATATTATTAATGGTTGGTGTGCCTATCCATATCCAATGAATCCTGGGACAGGATATATGAGACCATTTTATATCGGGATTGATAGCTTATTTAAAGAAAAGTGGATATTACCGTTTGGGGTTAATGATTCAATCACCGGTATGGCATATGATGTCTTCCCTTTAAATGATTCTGTATTCATGGGCGTTGGGTATATGTGGGGTGATAATTCCAATGAAAATTCACTTTATATGTTTTTTAATAAAGATGGTGAGGAGTTAGACTATACCCAAATAACCAATGAAGAAATAGGTCCGGATATTCAAGCCAATATTCCTACAAGCATTGCTAAGATTAATGATAGTTTGTTTATTGCTTCAACATACTTTGGGCCTGAAGACTCTGGAAATCCTTTTGGGGAATTAATTATTGATACAGCCGGAAACATCTATAAAACAGAAAGCCGGCCAAACACAACCGGAATAAGCAAATTAATAGAGACTTATGATAACAAATACGTGATAGGATGTACTTATAAACACCCTAATTCGGATAAAGATATCTACCTCTACAAAATCAACGACAGCCTTGAAATGGATACCGTTTATCCCGGTAATTATACCTACGACAGCCTGTGCCCGAACCAGATACAATCCGGGATAATTGATATAACGGATTGTTTACTGGTAACCGATGTGGGGGAGACGCCAACGCCACAGGATTATTATGCGGGTTTACAAACCATACTGATCACTGCTTTCCCAAACCCTTCAAACGGGACTCAGGTAACACTTGAATTCCAAAACACAGCCTATCATCAAAACTTGGAATTAAGATGTTACAATATTTTTGGAACATTGGTACACGAGGAAAGAATTTACAGGAATCAGGGAGAAAGCAAGATCGATGTTCGGAACTGGAAACCTGGGATGTATATTGCACTCGTTTTTTCTAATGGAAAGATATTGGGGCGGACGAAGTTTATGGTAAGGTAATTTTTAAGTTACCATTCCTCTTCTTTTTTGATCTCCACCGGTTTCATCCCCTCTTTTAAACTCTTGATCCAGTCCTGGGCAAAGTTATCCAGTTGTTTCAGGTAGCTTTTTGATTTGGGATCGCTACTATTGAGCCATTTTTCAACAGGAACAGCAGAACTCTGGCGGAGGATAAACTCACTCAATGTATAACGGTAACGCCCTTCTTTGAATTCGAGTTTGAATTCGTACTGGACAGTCCCGGCATCCATTTTTTGTCCATCCTCCATGGTTTGTTCCACCCTGAAACGGTGCAACCCTTTGATAATTCCGGAAGATTGATCCCGGGTTTTGGTAACTTCAAAAGGATTGGAATAATAAGAATTGATCCAACTTACAGCACGGATAAAAAATTCTTCGGGATTTCCTTTTTCTTTTACCACTTCCTGGTATTGGATTTTACCACTATCCTCATCAACCGGAATGGATTGGGTGAAACCCTTAAGGGAAAAGGTAAACAGTATCAGTATCGCTATGAAATATCGTGGTTTCATCTGTTGTCGTTTTTAAAAGATTAACAAAACATTTAACGAATGAATGTTCAATTCATTTTGCAAAATTCAATTATAAATACGTAGTTTTTATTTCAAAGGTTCGGTTCTGATTTTGAACCAAGTCCTGTTATTAAATTGAAAACCCTGACAGGCTTATGCTGTCAGGGTTTTTTATGTTAGGGTCTGTTATTTTTAGTACATGCCACCCATTCCGCCCATTCCGCCCGGAGGCATAGCTGGGGCAGCAGGCGCATCTTCATCTTTGTGCTCGGCAACTACACATTCGGTGGTGAGCAGCATACCGGCAATTGATGCCGCATTTTCAAGGGCAACGCGGGCTACTTTAGTGGGATCAATCACACCGGCTTTCATCAAATCTTCATAAACATCGGTGCGGGCATTGTAACCAAAATCACCTTTGCCTTCGCGTACTTTCTGAACCACAACGGAACCTTCCATTCCGGCATTGGCGACGATCTGGCGCATGGGCTCTTCCAGTGCACGGCGAATGATCTGAACTCCGGTGTCCTCATCTTCATTGTCGCCTTTCAGTTTGGCCAGTGAATCGATGGCACGCAGGTATGCTACACCACCACCCGGGATGATCCCTTCCTCAATGGCTGCACGGGTTGCATTCAGTGCATCATCGAAGCGGTCTTTGCGTTCTTTCATTTCCACTTCACTGGCTGCACCAACATAAATGACGGCTACACCACCGGCCAATTTAGCCAGACGTTCCTGTAATTTTTCTTTGTCGTAATCAGAAGTGGTTGTTTCAATCTGAGCCCTGATCTGGTTAATCCTGGCCTGGATGTCTTCTTTTTTACCTTTTCCACTGACAATGGTAGTGTTTTCTTTGTCGATGGTAATTTTCTCAGCCTGTCCGAGTTGATCCAAAGAAGTATCTTCCAGTTTGTAACCTTTTTCTTCTGAGATAACGGTACCGCCGGTCAATACAGCGATATCCTCAAGCATCTCTTTCCGACGGTCGCCAAAGCCAGGAGCTTTCACAGCAACTACTTTCAATCCACCACGCAGTTTGTTGACAACGAGGGTAGCGAGGGCTTCGGTTTCAACATCTTCGGCAATGATCAGCATCGGGCGTCCTGATTGTGCTACCTTTTCAAGGATGGCCACCATGTCCTTCATCACACTGATCTTCTTGTCATGAATGAGGATATACGGACTTTCGTATACGGTTTCCATCTTTTCGGTATCGGTTACAAAATAGGGTGAAATATAACCACGATCGAATTGCATACCTTCAACTACGTCCACGTAAGTTTCAATTCCTTTTGCTTCCTCGATGGTGATTACACCGTCTTTTTTCACTTTGCCCATCGCCTCAGCGATCAGCTTACCGATTTTTGAATCATTGTTGGCTGAGATGGTAGCCACCTGCTCTACTTTTTCTCCGCTGTCTTCAATCTTCTTGGTTTGAGCTTTCAGCGATTCAATCACTTTTTCAACTGCTTTTTCGATACCGCGCTTCAGGTCCATGGGATTGGCGCCTGCGGTAACGTTTTTCAAACCGGTGGTTACGATGGACTGAGCTAAAACGGTTGCGGTAGTTGTTCCATCACCAGCAATGTCGTTGGTTTTGGAAGCCACTTCTTTCACCATTTGAGCGCCCATGTTCTCAATGTTGTCTTTCAGCTCGATTTCTTTGGCCACTGTTACACCATCTTTGGTAATTTGCGGTGCACCAAATGATTTATCGAGGATCACATTGCGCCCTTTGGGTCCCAATGTAACCTTTACAGCGTTTGACAGTTCGTCAACACCTTTTTTCAGCAATTCTCTAGCTTTCAGATCGAAAATAATGTCTTTTGCCATTTTTATAAAAGTTTTTAATTAATTACACTTTGATTAAACAATTGCATAAATATCAGATTCTTTCATGATGAGGTAATCTTTCCCACCATAGCTGATCTCAGTACCTGAGTACTTTCCGTAGAGTACTACATCACCTACTTTTACTGTAAGTTTTTGGTCCTCTGTTCCGGGTCCTATAGCCACTACTACACCTTTTTGAGGTTTTTCTTTAGCGGTATCAGGAATGATAAGCCCACCTGCTGTTTTTTCTTCTGCAGATGATGGTTCTATCAAAACGCGGTCTGCCAAAGGTCTGATTTTTACTTCTGCCATAATTGTCTGGTTTTATTGTTTAGTTAAATACTGTTTGAGTTGCCTATTGCAGTCCGCCCATTGACATAATTTATGCCAAAGGGTAATAAGAACCCTTTAATTAATCAGGGCACACCTCTTGCAGGAAGGGTTAAAAAAGCTTCAATCCTCTGCTATTGCTGATATTCAAAGAAAATATCAGCGTTTCAGTATAGCACGTTTTAAAAATTATGACGGGATGTAATTGATTCGGGAAATAAAAAATGTCAGACTGCATGTGACAATCTGACATTTTTACTATGTTGTAATGTTTTTCTAGTCCCCTTCCTCGGTGGTGGTTTCAGCACCTGCACCGGTTCCTGTTGGAGGGGGTGTAAAGTCTTGCATGGGTAAATTATCAAATTTTTCCTGAAGTTCAGGATCAGTGACCTGCATGGTTGTACCTCTTGGTATTACAAAGATTGAAAACAAGCTAAACACCAACAATGCAACGGCCAGTGTCCAGGTTGATTTTTCAAGAAAATCAGCAGTTTTACGAACGCCCATGAACTGGTTGGAAGATGAAAAATTAGAGGCCAATCCGCCACCTTTTGAACTCTGAACCAGCACGATCAGGGTCAACAATACACATACAATGATAATTAAAACCGCGATTACAATATATGCTCCCATTTTAATTTACTTTTAATCAGTTTGTTTGCTCCTTTCGGATTTTTTCAATTTGGGCTGCAAAGAAACTACTTTTTTCGGGATTTAACAAACTTAATTTCTTATAAATTTTAATGGCTTTGGCAGTATTTCCCTGTTTCAAATAAATCCGGGCCAACGTTTCTGAAACAATATCCTCCCGGTCTTCCAGACTGTGTTTTGCAAAATCAACCGGGTTGAAAAATTCACCTTTTACTGGCGGTGAAATGCTCGGTTCATTCTGAATAAATTGATCAATCAACTCTTCATTGGACTTCTGTTCAGGGCTGAGTTCCGGTAATTCATCCAGGTGGTCAAGGTCATAATCTTTGATATCGGGCTTTAATTCGGGAACTTTATCCGCCGCCTGCTCGGTATCATAGATCTGTTCCAGTTTATTGACAATTTCTTTCAGGGGCTTAATAGATGAGGATTCGTCCTGCTTACGGTTTCCAATGAGCAAGGTATTGACTTCATTTCGGAGGGCATTGAGCAGGTCTGAAATAGAATTTTCACCCTTCATGGGAATCCCTTGTGGTGAAGGAATTTTCAATTCTTCCTGGCGGCTGCTTTCATCCTGCGTCATGTGTCCCATTGATTTCAGGTGTTTTTTCAGGATTTTCCGGTCGGTAACATAAGCCGTCGTTAGCCTTAATTGACCGGAAAAACGGATGTTGTCTTCAGCGCTTAACTTGAGTGTGTATAGCATTGCAGCAGACTGGCACCAGGGATATTCTTGCAGCAGATTCTCAAGCGAATCGGAATCGGCTTTCCTGATTTCATTTGGTGATTTAATATAATCAATGAAATGCTGCTGATTCATAGTTTCTTTTATTACCAGTTGATTACGGCTTTATTAAAAATATCTTCCACCAGCATGGTGTTGATCTCTTCAATGAGGCCCTCCTGAACAGAAGTGAGCGTCTGGCTGCTGGAATAATCCGAATATCTTGAAAATTTTGATTCAAAGCTCATACTTTCATCAAAGGTGTTGGTATAGGTAACATCCACCGTGATGGTGAGCCTGTTGAGTGCCGCCTGGTCGTCTCCCTGGATGGCTACCGGCTGGGTTTGATAACTGATGATAGAGCCTTCTAACACCAGGTCACCGCCCTGATTGACCAGCACCAGTGAGGTTTCTGAGGTAAACTTGTCCCGGAGGGCATCGGTTAGTGTCTGACTGAGCGTGGGTACCACAAGGGTAGCATTGTTCGGGAAATATCTGATGTTGATGGTTTTTACTTCCGGTGGAATGGATGCACCTGTAAAAGAATAATTGACCTTGCAACCGCTCGTTAAAAGGATTGTCAAAAATGCCATGGTGGCAAGTATATGATTGACCTTGATATACCGGTTAGTTGATATCATATTCTTTAATTTTCCGGTACAAAGTTCGTTCTGAAATTCCCAGTTCTTTTGCTGCATTTTTGCGTTTGCCATTGTGTTTTGAGAGCGCTTTTTTAATCAGGTCAATTTCTTTTTCCTGGATAGAAAGTGATTCTTCCACGACTTCCGATTCCTGGATGGGCTCATCTTCATGGGCTTCAGCATAATGATGAATGTGAAGATCTTCCGGTGATTTATCTCCTATTGTTTCAATATTCTGATACAGTTTCTTAATCAATTGCGAATTTTGTTGATGTGCCTCCTCGGTTGCCTCCTCGTTGCGCATAATGCGGGCCACTACCTGTTTCAGGTCATGGATGTCTTTTTTCATGTCAAATAAAACCTTGTACAACAGGTCTCTTTCTGAGATATCTGTATCTCGTCCATCCTTACGATACAGAACCGGGAGGTCACTGCTTTGCGGATCAGGCAGATATTTGGCAAGGGTATCCGGTGTAATGTCCCTGTTTTGCTCAATGATGGAGATTTGTTCAGTGATGTTTTTCAGTTGCCTGACGTTTCCCTGCCAACGATAATTGACCAGCATTTTAACAGCATCCGGTGTAAGTTGCAAGGCCGGCATGCGGTATTTTTCTGCAAAATCCGTAGCAAATTTCCGGAACAACAGATGAATGTCCTCTTTGCGGTCTTTCAGCCGGGGGACTTTGATTGGTACTGTGTTCAAACGATAATAGAGGTCTTCGCGGAATTTACCCTGGCTGATGGCCTGAGGAATATCCACATTGGTTGCAGCCACTACCCGTACATTGGTTTTGATCACCTTGGAAGATCCAACTTTCATAAATTCTCCGGATTCCAGAACTCGTAGCAGTCGTACCTGCGTAGATAGGGGTAATTCAGCGACTTCATCCAAAAAAATAGTTCCGGTATTGACCACTTCAAAATACCCTTTCCGTGCTTCATGGGCTCCGGTAAAGCTTCCCTTTTCATGACCAAACAATTCCGAATCGATGGTTCCTTCGGGAATGGCACCGCAGTTAACGGCAATATATGGACCGTGCTTACGGGCACTTAGCTGATGAATGATTTTCGGAAAAACTTCTTTTCCAACACCACTTTCTCCGGAGATTAACACAGTGAGGTCAGTGGGAGCAACCTGTCGGGCAATATCAATGGCCCTGTCAAGTAAAGGTGATGACCCGATGATTCCAAAACGCTGTTTTAATGCCTGTATTTCCATAAAATCAAATCAAAAAACTGAGTAATTAAAATACCGACCAACTGTCAGCTTTTATGCAAAATTACTCAAAAAACTGCAAAAATGTCTTAATTAATGTTAAAGTCCCTGTAGGAGAAATGCAAAAAAATCCGTGAGTTCAACTCACGGATTTAGTGTAAAATAACCTGAATTTTTATTTACCGTTCTTCACCTCTTTTTTGATCCTTTGAATATGGCCACGACCCAATGCTTTTACTTCGCAGCCCAGTTCGAAATACTTGCGAATCTGGTCATCGCTTAATATACCAAATGCATCAATAACGGCAATCGGTCCACCGGCCCATTTTACCACATCCTCAGGATTTAGTGCGAGGTATTGTTTATGCGGGACAGCCAGGACCAGTGCTTCAACTCCGTCCAGAGCTCTGGCCATGTCTTTCTGAACTTCAATATCTTTCAGATGGTCCTGGTTACGGAAGAACCGTGCCCAGGTGTGATCCGGATTATCATCCTGAGTTTCAAATTCATCCCAGGCATCCACATAGGGGTCATGGACCCGCATTTCAGCACCCATTTCGGTGAGTTTCCGAACCACCATTTCACTACCTGAATAGCGGGTATCACCCACATCCTGGCGATAACTGGCGCCGGCAATCAAAACTTCTGATCCGGCAATGTAACGGCCCATATTGCGAAGCGCATCACGTACAAGCTCGGCTACATGTAAACCACGCGTGTCGTTGATATCAATGGCAGTTGGTGTAATTTGGAATACCGAATCACCATCCTCAAAACCAAGAATATGACGATAAGCCCAGTAGCCGAGGCCACCGTCTTTCGGTAAACAATATCCACCGATACCGGGTCCGGGAAAGATCATATTGCTATGGGTTGGTCGCATTTTAATGGCATTCATCACTTTGATCAGATCCACACCATTGCGTTCTGCAAAGAGGCTCCACTCATTCATGAAAGCCAGGATGGTAGCCCGGTATGAATTTTCGACGATCTTGGTGGTTTCCGATTCAATGGGTCGGTCCATGACCGTTAGTGGAAATTCTGTTGTATTGAGAACCTCATGGAGGAATTTTTCTACTTTATCACGGGCTTCCTTATTACATCCCGAACAGACCCGCCAGAAATCGCGAATGGAGGAAACATATTCTTTTCCCGGCATCACGCGCTCAAAACTGTGAGAAAGCAGCGGTGTTTCTTTTAATCCTCTTTTAGCAAAAGCTTTTTTAAGAATAGGCCAGGCCACGAATTCTGTTGTACCGGGTGCGACGGTAGTTTCGATCAATACCAGGGCATGAGGAGGAATGGTTTCACCGATGGTGCGCATGGAGGCCTCCAGGGCAGCCATATCGGTTTCTCCGGTTCGCATATTCCCAAGGTCCTGTTTGGCATAATCACACTGAACATCTACCACTACCACATCGGCCAGTTTCAGGCAGTCGCTGTTATAGGTAGCCACAAAGGTTTTTTCTTGGCTGACCGTTCGATGGATCAGTTCCTCCACCTCCGGATCTTCAGCTTTAACCGGGGAAACCCCTTTATTCACCACCGGTATTTTCCAGTAACTTCTTTCACTGGGACGCTGGTATCCGATCACAAATTTTGAATATTTACCCTTTTTGTCCTGGGTGTCGGCAACAATGGCGGCCATGACAACCCCGACAAATCCAAGACCCATTACGACGACCACTTCCTGACCTTTGGACCGGGCTTCTTCGGCCAGTATTTTTAATCGGTTGAATTCTGCATCATAAGCTTCATTGCCGGGGATGATGAATTTTTCGCCTGCCGGACTGATGGATACTTTCTCTTTCATTTCTTAATTGGATATTTATGTTAACGAATGGTTGCTTTTAGTTCCTCCTGAAAAACCTTCATGATACGGTTCATGACCTTATCAATCACCTTGTCAGTCAGGGTTTTCTCTTTATCTTGCAAGATAAAACTAACGGCATATGATTTTTTACCTGGCTCTATATTTTTGCCTTCATAAACGTCAAAAAGATTTACATTCTTAAGGATTCTTTGCTCCGTGTCGAAGGCTAATTTTTCAATGGTCGAGAAGTTTACCGATTGATCTATGAGTAAGGCCAGATCACGTCGAACTTCCGGAAATTTTGGCAATTCAGAGAATCCTGTTTTTTCGGGATCCAATAGTTTAAAGAATTCATCCCAGTTAACATCAGCATAGTAAACATCCAGTTTGATTTCAAATTGCTCCAATACTTGATCAGCAACCTGTCCTATTTCAAAAATGGACTTTCCTTTGAAGGCGGCCTCCAGTCCCTGTGTGAAATATTTTTTAGTGGTGGGCTTCAGGTCAAATGCTGAAATGGATAAACCCAGTTTTTTTAGCAAGTTGGTCAGAATAGCCTTCAGATCAAAAAAGTCCGTAGACTTATCTTCGGTATTCCAGCTTTCTTTCAGGTTTCGTCCGGTTGAAAACAATGCCAAACGATAAACTTCAGTGTATTTTTTTGTTACAGATTGTTCTTTGGAAACACCCTTATTTTTTAAATACACGGTTCCGAATTCGAAGAATTTCAAATCGGCATTTTTACGGTTTTGATTATAAATAATGGATTCCAGTCCGCCAAATAACAATGACTGACGCATGACATTGAGATCACGGCTGAGGGGGTTGAGTATCTGAACACTGGCTTCTGTATCAAAATCATCGCTGTTTTCATAATAAATTCCTTTTGTGAGGGAATTGTTCATGATCTCATTAAAACCATTGTTGCTCAGAAAATCAAAAGTGATCCTCCTGATTTTTTCTGGTTCCGGTTTGGTAATGGGAGCTACCGATGAATTTTGATGCGATGGAATCTCAATGTTATTGTATCCGTAAACCCTAAGGATCTCTTCGATTACATCGGCTTCGCGGGTAACATCCACGCGGTATAAGGGCACACTCACAGTCAAACCGTTTTCGTTTACATCATGAATTTCAAATTCCAGCGATTTTAAAATATTTTCGATGGTCTCTTTTCCGAGTTCCTTCCCGATCAGCCTGCTGATGTTTTTCCAGGTCAAATCCAGCCGCACTTTTTCAAAGGGTTTTTTACCTTCATCCTTGATTTCGGAAGAAATGGTTCCTCCGGCAATTTCTTTCATCATCATGGCAGCCCGTTTCAGGGCATACATGGTCATTTCCGGGTCCACCCCCCGCTCGAAACGGAAACTGGCATCGGTTTGCAGGTCATGATGTTTCGAAGTTTTCCGTACATGCACCGGATCGAAATAGGCACTTTCCAGGAAAATATTTTTTGTTTTTTCGGTCACCCCCGATTTGATCCCGCCAAATACACCGCCAATGCACATTCCCTCTTCGGTATTGCAGATCATCAGGTCGTTGGCTGTGAGCTTGCGTTCTATTTCGTCAAGTGTGGTGAATGTTGTTCCTTCAGCCATTTTTTTCACCACCACTTTGTTCCCGGTGATCTCATCGGCATCAAAGGCATGCAGGGGTTGGCCGGTTTCATGCAGCACATAGTTGGTAATGTCCACAATGTTGTTGATGGGGCGCAGGCCGATGGCATTCAGTCTGTTCTTAAGCCAGTCCGGGGATTCTTTTACTTCAAGACCTGATAGGGTAACACCCAAATATCTGGGACAGGCTTCCGGGTTTTCGATCACCACCGGGATATCGAGGTTGGTATTATCCGGTTTAAAATCATCCACTTCGGGCAAATGAAGTTCCCTGTTTTGTTTGTTTCCCGACTGAAAATCGATATTTTCCAGAACCGCTTTGATGTCGCGGGCAACCCCGATGTGTGACATGGCGTCGGTACGGTTGGGAGTAAGCCCGATCTCGAAAATATAGTCTTCTGTAATTTCAAAATATTCGGCAGCGGGTGTTCCCACTTTCGCATTCGGGTCCAAAACCATAATTCCTTCGTGAGAGGTTCCCAGTCCGATTTCATCTTCGGCACAGATCATCCCTTCGGAGGGTTGGCCCCGCAGTTTGGCCTTTTTAATTACAAACGATTCATCACCGCTGTAAAGGGTTGTGCCTACGGTAGCCACTACCACTTTTTGTCCGACAGCCACATTGGGGGCTCCGCAAACGATGGGGAGCAGATCGCCGGTGCCCACATCCACGGTGGTAACACTCAGTCGGTCAGCATCGGGGTGCTTCTCGCAGGTTTTCACCTCACCGATCACGATGCCTTCCATGCCGCCTTTCACGGATTGCCAGTGTTGGAGGCCTTCCACTTCCAGACCGCAGTCAGTTAGCAACTTTGAAAGCGCCTCCGGGTCAAGGTTGATTTCCAGGTAATCTTTAAGCCAGTTATATGAAATCGTCATGAATTGGAATATTTTGAAAGGTGCAAAGGTAAGGTTTTATGGATAAAAGTTAGTGGCTAATTTGTATTAACTGATCATGCTCCAATTGGTTTTTGTGCGATTTATCTCTTTTAAAAAACGGGCAATTGGTTGATTCTTTTCCTTTTCAAGATGGGGATCATTTCTCAGTAATTCGGAAGCTTTGCTTCGGGCGTATTTCAGGATCTTTTCATCTTTGATGATATCGGCAATTTTTAAATCGAGTATACCGCTTTGTTGTGTGCCGTGTAAATCGCCGGGTCCACGCAGGCGAAGGTCAACTTCGGCTATCTCAAATCCATCGGTGGTGCGAACCATGGTTTTAATTCGTTCCCGGCCATCGGCGGTCAGTTTTTCTTTGGTCATTAAAATGCAATAGGATTGATCGGCTCCTCGCCCTACCCGGCCCCTTAATTGATGCAATTGAGATAATCCAAATCGTTCGGCATTTTCAATCACCATCACCGAGGCATTGGGCACATCCACGCCCACTTCAATTACTGTGGTGGAAACCATGATATCGGTTTCGCCCTTTACGAACCGCTGCATTTCAAATTCTTTATCGGCAGGCGGTAATTTGCCATGAACAATGCTGATTGCATAATCGGGCAGGGGAAAGGCCCGGCTCATGCTGTCGTAGCCATCCTGTAAATCCTTTAAATCCAACTTTTCCGATTCATTGATCAACGGATATACTACATACACCTGTCGTCCTTCAGCGATCTGCTTTTTTAAAAAACCAAAGAGTTTCAGGCGGTCTTTATCGTAATAATGAGCTGTTTTTATCGGTTTTCGCCCGGGCGGTAATTCATCGATCACCGACACGTCCAGGTCACCGTAAAAGGTCATGGCCAGCGTTCGGGGGATGGGTGTGGCCGTCATCACCAGCATATGGGGTGGAATGGTGTTCTTCTTCCACATCCGGGCGCGCTGTGCTACGCCAAAACGGTGTTGCTCATCAATTACCACCAAACCGAGGTTATTGAACTGAACGCTTTCTTCGATCAATGCATGTGTACCGATGAGGATGTGTAGGTCTCCGCTTTGGAGCAGTTCGTGCATTTCCTTTCGCTGTTTGGCTTTGGTGGAGCCGGTGAGGAGATTCACATGAACCGGCATACCTTCCATCATGCGGGAAATGGTTTTAAAGTGCTGTGCTGCCAGGATTTCGGTGGGCGCCATCAGGCAGGCCTGGAAACCGTTATCGAGCGCAATCAGCATCGACATCAGTGCGACCAGGGTTTTGCCGCTTCCCACATCGCCCTGCAGAAGCCGGTTCATTTGTTTGCCTGAGCCCAGATCGGCACGAATTTCCTTAATCACCTTTTTTTGTGCATTGGTCAATTCGAAGGGGAGGTGATTTTGATAAAAGTCATTGAAATAATCCCCAACCACGCCAAAACGATTCCCTTTAAGTTTTTCAAGCCGAAGCAATTTCAACTTTAGCAGGTTGAGCTGGTGAAAGAAAAACTCCTCAAACTTCAGGCGCGCCCTCGCTTTTTCAAGGATGGCCGGATCAGAGGGGAAATGAACATTCATGATGGCCATCTCCCGGGACACTAATTTTATGGAGTTAATCAAATCTTCCGTCAGGTTTTCAGTGATATGACCCTGTGCTTGAATCAACAGGTTTTTCATTATTTTCCGAATTCCTTTGCTGTCAAGGCCTTTGTTTTTAAGCTTCTCAGTCGACGAATAAAAAGGCTGCAGTTTTTCTTCGATCGTTTCCGCCTGTTCGGCTACCGTCTCAATTTCGGGATGAGCAAAGTTGAATTTACCATTGAATAAGGAGGGTTTGCCAAAAACTACATATTCAGTTCCGGGTTCGAGTTTTTTTTCAATCCATTTGATACCTTTAAACCAAACCAGTTCAATTACCCCGGTATCATCTCTCAACATAGCCACGAGGCGCTGAGATCTTGGCTTTCCTATTTTCTGAATATTGAGTAATGTGCCTTTGATCTGAATGTAAGTTAAGTCGTCATGGATTTCGCGGATGCTGTAAAATTTACTGCGGTCAACATATCGAAATGGATAATATGTGAGGAGGTGATTAAAGGTGAATATGCCCAGTTCTTTTTTGAGTACATCTGCCCTCGCAGGCCCTACACCTTTTAGGTATTCAATGGGAGTATCCAGTATGTCGACATGGGGAGCCATAGAAAACAAATTTAGATAAAATCGCTATGGGCGGGCATAAAAAAACTCCTCCGGAAAGGGAGGAGTTTCGAATATTTTCAGATGAAATTAAAATTCCCAGAGTTCGTGCTCAAATTCGGACAATTCATTTTTGATGCGTTCAGCTTCAAGCAGGGCATCCATTCCACTGGCATAATCCGAAATTTCGCGATCGTAAACATTTTCTTCTTTATAGACGTAGCTTCCAAACATCCGTTTCCAGAAAATTTCGTCGTAAGTCCTTGTCTCAGCACTGTTGTGCCTGTTGAATACAATCGCCTGTGCAAATACCGGTCGGGCCTCTGGGAAATAGATCCAGAACATATCTTCAAATCCAAAGAAACTGCCGTCTTCATTGTAGAGGTTTCGAACCGGACATATTCCCAGGATGCGGACATCCATGACCGAGCGTTGTTTATCGAAGAACCACTCTTCTTTTAGTTTGATCCTCTGCACTTCGGTGGGGTTGAAGTCCTCTTTTACAACCTCATACCTCAAAATCCTGTTGGGATTGTTAGGATCAATGATGGGCACCGTGTCAATCCGTGTGAATTTCTTTTCAATTTCCTGGTAAGTTAGGGGAACCAGAAACTGATCATCTCTCGAAGGATCATAAGCTGTTATGCTTCCTTCGCGAATAGCATCCATGACGACGGTCATGAAGTTTTTCCAACCTTTTTTAGGTGTTTCCGGATAGTAAAAAGGATGGTTGATCTTTTGCCTAAGATCCATAATGCGCCAGATCCTTTTCTGCCATGCAACATCGGCTTCTCGAACCGGAGTGTAGGGAATGGGCTTTTTATCCGGAATATGGATTTTGTCATAAACGCCATCACGTGGACTATCAAGGATTTGAGCGAAAGATGCAGAATTTATTCCAAGAATAAGTCCGGCAAGTACAAAAAAGCTCAAAAAAGTTTTCATAGAAACCTCCTTATTGTATTGTAATATTAATAGATTCAATTTTACGAGGGCCTTCAGGTCCTCTAACATTGATGTCGCGGAAAACAATGATGTCATTCTTTTTGAGTGACTGAATTTGATTCTTCATTTTTTCCGAGAACATCTGGCTTTCTGATTTTTCGGTAACAAAATAACCACCACCCTGGGGTATGTACATGGTAAAAGATGTTACTCTAAAGTCGTATTCAAAGTCAACATATTCAGGCATGGTACATAGCAGGAATGGGTTAGCCAACATACGCTTAACCGATATTTTATCATCTTCCGAACCGATAATACGGGCAATGGGATCGGGCAAACGTTTTACCCTGAACAACTGTTCTCCCATAAACTTACTGCCACCTTCGTCATCAGCGTAAACCCTGATTGTGGTTTCATATGCTTCAGGGGGCAAGTCTTTCACTACCCAACCTGTATCCGTTCGTGTTAAACTTCCTTGATCAATTTGTGGTTTCAGCTGCGAATCAGCTTTTCCGGATGCAGAAATACTAACCGGATTATCTACACCACGGTAAAATACGTTCATTTTGGTCGGTGAAATGGTGGCAGATGGTTTGGCTACTATATAGTCCTGGCTGAATCCATAGTAGACGGGTAAACCCGAAGGATCGGTCATTTCAATGATACCAGCATATTTATGAGAACCTTCCCGACTGGCGGGTAGGCTTAATTGTACACTTCCTTTATCGCCTTCAATTTTAGTTGCCTGAGGAATCTGTGACTGGGTCATGGTATCAGCACCTTCAATGTAATAAACGATTGGATTTTGAGTTTCATCAATGGCTGCAACCAGTACTTCGGCTTCATAATCGCCACCCTGGAAAACATAATTACTTTTAGCAATTACCTTGGCACTCAATCCGGAGAATTTAAAATCGGCCTCCGTAATTGATGAATACAGGTAGTTAATAATGTCAGACTCTGCATTGTATATTTCTGCTTTGATTTTATTCATGATGGTAACATCAGCCGCCAAAATGGTATGATAGAAGTTATAATACTCCCAGTTCAAAGGTTGTCCGTTGGCATTTTTATAATCGCCGTCCGTTTTTAATCCAAGTCGTTCATCAAATATGGGACGACGGTCTTCATCCACAAAGCGAAGCAATCGTGCCCGATAATTATTAAGGCTATCTTTCAATGGTGTTGCAACACCTTTTTTGGTATCATTCCCAATGAAGAAGTTGGTTGGGTAGTCAAAATTATCTTTCTTCTTTACATCAACAAGGGCGATGGTCTTTGCTTCACTGAAGGGTATTTTTTCAGAAAATGAAATGACTTCGTATTTAAGACTGTCGACATAATTGATTAGTTGTGTGGTTTGATTTCTGACCCTTTTCGCCTCTTCCCACTCATCTCCAACTTTTTCAGGGTTTAATTCGTATTGCATTTCAAAATCGCGATAAACCTTGTCAATTTTCTGAGCAAATTTTTCGTTGGTTACCTCAATGCTGTCATTCACAACCAGAAACGCATCCAGAATCTCCTTAGACACATTCAATGCCAGGAGGGCGGTCAGAACCAGGTACATCATGGCAATCATTTTCTGCCGTGGGGTTTCCTTATATCCAGCCATGTTAAGACTTTGTTTTTAGTTTATTGGTGAACACTAATATTTATTTTAACCTTCTGATTTAACATTCATAGCTGAAAGCATATTACCATAAACGGTATTGAGCGCCGAAACTTTTTTCGCAAGGTTATCAAGTTCCTGATTATATTTCAAAGTTTTATCAGCAGAGTCGTTGAGTTTAGAAAGGAAATTCTCTAAAGTATCTTGCAATTGAGATACTTTTTCAACCTGTCCGGTGGTTCCTTCAAGCTGCGTTTTAAAAGCATTGTTCAGTGCATTGAGATTCTCCTGGTATTTCACTGTATTTTCAACAGATGAATTGATGTTGCTGACAAATTTTTCAATGGTTTCCTGAAGTTTTGCAGCTGAACCTACCTGACTTTCTGAATTTTTAAGCTGAGCTTCATAGGAAGCATTTAACGAGGTAAGGTTTTGGGCAATCTTGGACAACTGTTCATTATAATTAATTTCATTCAGCGAAGTAAAATCAAGGGCCTTGGCTGATGCGGCCAGTGCTTCGGATGATTTATTATAATTATTGGTAAGCTGATTGGCTGAGCTGGTAGCTGCTTTGACACTTTCTGCAAAACCGGCAGTAGCTTCCAAATCGCTTTCAAGAGATTTACTGGCCCTGGAATATACATCGGATAAACCACCAACTTGATCGGATGCATTTTTAACATTACTCAGATAAGATTCTGATGCAGTGATTTCCTGATTGATGGATTCCGTTTGCTTATTGTAAGAATCGGATAACGTTTCGATGGATTGTGAAGCTCCTTTTACACGCTCGGTAAATTCATTGGTAGCAAAAGCAGCATCCGTCACATCCTTTAGTTTGTTGGTATTATCACTCAAGGATTTCAAACCCGTACCCAGGCTTTCGATCAATTCTGGTCCGATCTTGGCTTCAGATAACATCTTATCCAGATCCTCGGTCAATCCTTCTTTTCTTTGTTCATCTTCAATTTCGGCAGTTACACCATGGTACATTCCAGCTAGCTCGGGATATACAAGGCTCCAATCTGGTTCAACATGTGGAGGTTCAAATGCTGAAAAGAAGAAGATAATGGACTCAGTAGTCAGACCAATGATAAGCATGATATCAGCACCATTGTAGTGATTGATCTTGAACAATGCTCCCAAAATTACAACGGAGGCGCCAATACCATAAAGCTTGGCCATAAAGTTTTTAAAACCCCTACTTTTTACAATGTTATTTAATCCCATGATTAGTGATAAAAATTAAATAAAATATGATTTTAGACTCTGTTAATTCTCTTATTTCTTATAAATGTGTGAGGCTTTGGCAGGATTGTCATCTTTCTGCCGTCCCAGATAAGGTTGTACACAACGGAATCCGATATACGATTTCGCTGTATCCTGGTATTCGTAAGAACGGGCAGCAACCTGAAGGTAATATCCTACATCTTTCCATGATCCACCCCGAACAACTTTACGCTTTAACACTGCCGGATCATTGATATCGGCGTTGTATTGATAATGTGGATTAAGATCCCAGGTAAAGTTATAGGACGACTCATCAAAAGCATCGGCAGTCCATTCAGCCACATTACCCGACATATCATACAATCCCCAATCATTGGGCGGATAATGTGCTACTATAATAGGTGTCGCACCTCCATCATCGGTGTAATTTCCGCGAAGGGGTTTATAGTTTCCTAAGAAACATCCTTTATCATTTCTGGTGTAAGGTCCTCCCCAGGGATAGGGGTTAAAATCATGACCACCACGTGCAGCCCATTCCCATTCGGCCTCGGTGGGAAGCCTGTAGTCATGGATGCTTGCATCACCTTTTTTCGATGCTAGAAATGAATTTTTAATTTGTGTTCTCCAAACACAAAAAGCCTTGGCCTGGCGCCAATTTACGCCAACTACAGGGTAATTATCATAAGCTGGGTGCCAGAAATATTTTTGCGTCAATGGCTCATTGAATGAGTATGAATAATCATATAGCCACACCAGGGTATCCGGATAAACATTAACAACCTCTTTCCTTACGTAAACAGACCTGTCCTGAAGGCCTTGCGGACGGTTGTTCAGGGATCCGGCTTCAACATTTCCATCTTGGCTGAAATCCTTTTTAGCTGCAGCCTGGAGATCTACCCAATAATACTCATAATTGAATTTACGGGTATCAAATTCTTTTTTTCTGAAATACCGCTCGTGTTCCGGCAAATACATTTCTGCCAGGATATCCCTTTCCTCTTCACCATCCCAATCGATTCTGCTATCCCAGTTCAGATAAGGAGGATCAAAGAATTCTCCGGTTTTTCGGTCTTCCTCGATCAGGTATTCTTCAGGATTCATATCTCCTAATAATACCCTCGCAATGGAGTCACGGACCCAGAATACAAATTGACGGTACTCATTGTTCGTAATCTCCGTTTCATCCATATAGAATGCAGCGATGGTCACGGTTCGGGGTTGCGAAATGAGGGCATAATCTGCATCCTCTTCACCTGCACCCATGGTAAAACTACCCAGCGGGATATATGCCATGCCATATGGTGTAGGCTGATAATATGGTTTACGGTTTTGCACGCCAACCAGTTCACCATTCCCTGAACTACCACAGCTACCAAGAATGATTAAAGCGGCCAGATATAAAAAGACTCTTTTCATTTGAAAGCTGATTTTATTCGAATTTATATAGTATACTATAATATAAATGGTATTTTACAAATTCTTATCCCAAAAGGTTACAATTCATTCTGTTATAAGAACCTTGTATTTTTATAACTTTCACGTCCCCGATCAAAATTAAGCTTAAAACAATAACCAATCATAATTTCGTGACTGCCGCTGCTGCCTATTTTTGAGGTGGGGATTGTGTAGGCATATCCTACCCGCACATCTTTAATTTTTAAACCTAACAATACTGAAATTGGATCCATATTTCTGATAGCGCTATAACTAACGCCTCCCCAAACCTTATTATTGTACTTTAACAAAGCAGCAACATCATACTGTGTTTTTACCATATCCGATTTGATAAGGATAGAGGGCTCAATCACGTACGAAGGGTTAGATGGGAAGGCAAACTCATAACCTGCATTGAAATAATAATGCCTTTTTGTATTGTATGAAAGGGTAGTTGATTGTTCTTCAGAAATGCGGGTTGTTGATAAGCCCACATAAAATTTTTCAGGAACTACGTAATGAATTCCAAAGCCAAAGTCGAGCAGCATGTCACTCTGATCACCCTTTCCTTCAATGAGTGGATCACCAGCATCCCGTGCCCCTTTTTCAAGTGAGGCAAAATCAACACTTCCATTGATAAACCCGACCTGAACACCAACGCCAAGGTTTCCCATGCCAATATCTTTCCGATAAGCATAGAGCAGTTTTACGCCAATCTCCTTTTGAAAACCCAACTGATCCTGGTAAATAGAGGCTCCAACACCGCCGTGCAGAATGTTTAACGGGCTATGAATATTGATGGAATAAGATTGCGGAGCAACATTGTTACCCTCTTCATCTTTGAATCCGACCCATTGCTGACGAACCAGACCAGTTGCACAAATGCCCCCGATACTTCCAGTAAAACCAGGATTATAGCTTACCTGGTTAAACATGTTGTGCGCATTGTGCTGCTCCTGTTGAGCCTGTAGTGTTACGATTGGAAAAAATAAGACAACAGCGCAAAGGGCACGAAAGATATATTTCATCTGTTTAATGTCCATTTTAAAAGGTGGCTAAATTAACAAAAAAAATTAATTGCAAAAACTTCATTTTATGAATTGACCGGTAAATCCTAAGATTTTCCGATTTGACGATCAGCATATCTGAAATGTTTTTGCAACTAATTCTCCGAGTTTGATTGCTTAATATTGTAATTGTTAATAACTTAACCTGAACCGAATCCACTACAAGCCAAAATCAATAACGTTAAAATTTGATTATTAGTCTGTAACGAAAATTTCTAATCCAGATCAGCTTTCATTTAAAATGACAAGTTATCTGTTGAAAAAGTTGCCTTATCAAAAATAAAGATAAATAAAGATTTGATGTGAAAAAAAACTCAAAAAACTCAAAGGTTAATCTTGAAATACTAATTTTGCGCGCTTTTTCAATTGTAGAATGGTTAAATTACTATAAATATGGCATTTATTGTTAAAGAAAAGCTGTTCAGTAAAAAGTGGTTTATCGCTTACAGCCTGATCATTATTGGCGCCTTTATTATGGCTTCAGGGTTTGTTTTGTTTATTACTCCCTATAAAATTGTTCCGGGTGGTGTATATGGAATTTCCATAGTGTTGCACCACCTTTTCGGAACCCCGGTGGGATTAATTGCGTTATGTTTTGATATACCCCTGACCTTATTGGGGATTAAAATTCTGGGACCGCGTTTTGGAATCAAAACCGTTGTAGGTTTTGTTATGACAGCAGGCTTTGTTGACTTGCTCACCTATTATTGGGGTGAAAATCCGCTGGTTGAAGGCGATCCCCTTTTATCATCCATATTTGGTGGGGTGTTTGTTGGATTCGGCCTGGGACTGATTTTTAAGTCGAAAGCCACCTCTGGAGGATCTGATATTGTGGCCATGATCATCAGCAAATATACCCGTCTGCCTCTGGGTCAACTGATGATCGGTGTTGATTCGGTCATTGTACTGGTGGGCCTCGTGGCTTTCCAGGATTGGAAAATTCCGCTTTATTCTTTAATTGTGATATACATTACCGGTAGGCTAATTGATCTTGTTCTTCAGGGGGTTAGTTATGATAAAACCCTCTTTATCATCTCACAAAAACCCCAGGAATTGCGGGATAAGATTATCAATGACCTGAACCGGGGAGGGACCTTTATTCCGGGGAAAGGCATGTATAATAATCAAGACCGAACATTGATATACACGGTGGTTAATAGAAGGGAAATGGCCATGTTGCAGGAGTTTGTTCATAAAATCGACCCGGGAGCGTTCATGACAGTTATCAATGCCAATGAAATTTTGGGCAATGGATTTAAATCTCTGAGGGATAAGGTAACAGATTAAACCTTCCCTGGGATGTTGACTATTTCTTAAATTTGCAGCTGAACCATTAATTTTTTACACCATGCAACACACAAAATATGTTTGCCCAAAGTGCAATAACAGGCAGTTTGAAACGGGCGAAATGCGCGCTACCGGTAGTTTTATTACCAAATTATTCAATATTCAGAATCGCAAGTTTACCACCATTACCTGCACACAATGCCGGTACACTGAATTTTTTGCAGCATCTAGTAATCAATTGGGTAACATACTTGATTTCTTCACTAATTAATTTGACTAAAAATGAACTCGAAACATTTAATTTTTTTGGTAATAATAGGTATACTCCTCGTCTCATGTAAAAAGGATGGTGATAATGATCCCACCTTTAACATTTTTTCGGTGGAAGATGATATTGCCTTCGGAAAGGATCTCCAATCAGAAATTCATAACAATCCTCAGCAATATCCGATTCTCTCCAAAACACAATATGCTGAGGCCTACAACCATATATACCGCATTCGTGATTCCATTCTTTCTTCTGGTGAACTGATCTATGGAGATAAGTTCGACTGGGAAGTGGATATCATCCAAAACGATTCGGTTTTGAATGCATTTTGTGCACCGGGTGGATATATATGTGTTTATACCGGAATCATTAAGTTTCTTGATAATGAATCCCAGTTTGCCGGAGTAATGGGGCATGAAATGGCCCATGCTGATCGTCGTCACTCAACGGATCAATTGACCAAAGCCTACGGTATTCAAATTCTTTTGGGTATCCTGGTGGGAAACAATCCCAATCAACTTGCTGAGATTGCAGCCAATCTTGCTGCTGGCGTTGCAGCCCTGGCTTTCAGCCGGGATGCGGAATATGAGTCTGATGAGTATAGTGTCAGGTATTTATATGAAACCTCCTATGATGCCCGTGGTGTAGGTGGGTTTTTCCTGAAGATGGACGGTAGCCCGCAACCCCCTGAATTCTTAAGCACGCATCCACACCCAGATAATCGTTATGAAAAAATAGAACAGGTATGGACGGCTCTTGGCGGAAATCCCGGCGGGTTATATGAAGCAAGTTACCAGGATTTTATAAACAGTTTACCTTAAAAATTTCCCATTTTTAAATAGGATCAACTTAAATGCATCTCAAAAGCCTGTTTCTCCAGATTCTCAGCTGAGATTTTGATTTTTATTCTACTTTTGCGCCATGTCAAACAACGAGGATAAATTCAAAAAGATCATAGCCCATGCCAAGGAGTATGGGTTTGTTTTTCAATCCAGTGAGATCTACGACGGACTCGCGGCTGCCTACGATTATGGTCAATATGGCGTCGAGCTGAAAAATAACATCAAGGAATACTGGTGGAAATCCATGGTTCAGTATCACGAAAATATTGTTGGTCTGGATGCCGCCATCTTCATGCATCCTACTACATGGAAAGCCTCCGGACATGTGGATGCTTTCAATGATCCGATGATTGATAATAAGGATTCGAAAAAGCGTTACCGGGCAGATGTTTTGGTGGAGGATCATATTGAAAAAATTCAGTTGAAAATTCAAAAAGATGTTGAGAAAGCCCGTAAACGTTTTGGTGATGATTTTGATGAAGTTCAGTTTTTAACCACCAACCAACGGATAATTGACCGGCAGAATGAGATTGAGGACATTAAAAAACGTCTTTATACAGCAATGGAAGAAAACAGGCTGGATGATATCAGAGAGTTGATAGAAGACCTTGGTATTGTTTGTCCGGTCAGTGGATCTCGCAACTGGACTGATGTCAGGCAATTCAATCTTATGTTTTCCACCGAAATGGGATCACTTAGTGAAGGTGCCAATAAGATATATTTGCGCCCGGAAACAGCCCAGGGTATTTTCGTCAATTATCTCAATATCCAGAAAACCGGCCGGATGAAGATTCCCTTTGGAATTGCTCAAATCGGTAAAGCTTTCCGAAATGAAATTGTTGCACGTCAGTTTATTTTCCGTATGCGGGAGTTTGAACAAATGGAAATGCAATTTTTCGTGCGGCCTGGTCAAGAAATCAAGTGGTTTGAATACTGGAAAGAGCAGCGGATGAATTGGCACCTGAATATGGGTATTCCCGAAACAGAATACCGGTTCCATGAACATGATAAACTTGCGCACTATGCCAATGCAGCGTTCGATATTGAATTTAACTTCCCGATGGGATTCAAGGAGCTGGAAGGTATTCATTCACGGACCGATTTTGATCTCGGTGCGCATCAGAAGTTTTCGGGAAAGAAGATCCAGTATTTTGATCCGGAGATCAACGAAAGTTACGTGCCTTACGTGGTTGAAACCTCCATCGGTCTTGACCGAACTTTTTTGGCCGTATTAACTTTTGCTTTTAATGAAGAAAAGCTTGAAGATGGGTCCGAGCGCGTTGTTATGCGAATTCCTCCTTTCCTGGCACCGATCAAAGCTGCTATTTTACCTCTTGTGAAAAAGGATGGCCTACCAGAGAAAGCGATGGAGATTTTTGATACCCTGAAGGATGATTACATGTGTTTTTACGAAGAAAAAGATTCGATTGGGAAACGCTACCGCCGGCAGGATGCAATCGGAACACCTTATTGTATAACCGTTGATCATCAAACCCTGGAAGACAATACAGTCACTATCCGTGAACGGGATAGCATGCAGCAGGATCGGATCGGGATTGAACAGATCCATGAAATTATTAAAAACCGATTAAAGCATAAATCCTGATGTCGTGAATCTACGAGAGCTTCATAAAATATAGCCCCTGAATACAATCCTATACCAAAATGAACAGGAAAACCTGGGCATTGGCAATCTTATTAATCCTCCCTTCCATATTTTTATATGTTGGAAACAATTTCAACCGTGCTGTATATGCAGGTGATCCCGACTATATTTATCTGATGAACGCCATCAACCTGGCCAGGGGAAAAGATGCCGGTCATATCGACAATCCGGGAACACCCGTTATGGAGATTGGAGCGGGCTTGCTTTATGTTCATTATTTCCTGGACCAACCCAATGAGAATACCCTGCAGGAATCGGTTTTGAAGGATCCCAATAAATATTTGGAGTTGATACAAAAACTGCTGATCTTATTGATTACCCTTTCTCTCATTTTTGCCGGCTGGTTTTTTTTCGTAAAAACAGGGAGTATTTGGGTGGCACTCATCATTCAGATGACCCCTTTTATGTCGGTCAATGTCCTGGAGCGAAGCTGGACAACAGTGGCTCCGGAACCGGTCCTGCTTTTTGTAACAACAATTTATGCTGTTTTATTGGCCTCGTTCTATTTTGATGAAAAACGACCAGCTCTGCGTTACTTGATCCTCTTCAGTGTTTTCGGTGGCCTGGGATTGGCTACCAAGGCTACTTTTTTGCCTTTGCTGGTCATTCCGCTATTCCTTTTCAGTGGTTGGCGACCCAGATTGTATTATTTTATGGGTACAGTGGCTGCCTTTTTCTTTTTTACTGTTCCTGCTCACAAACTATATGGTAGCATGTTCCGTTGGTTCAGCGGGTTGGTTGTCCACAAGGGCATTTATGGCAAGGGTGAACCTGGATTTATTGATTTTTCCGAATACCTTGACAATATTTTCCGAATATTCATGGATAACCACCTTTTCTCCTCAGTATTGGTGCTTGCAGTAGTTATCATCGCTGTTTATTTGATCAAACACAGGAGATCCGGTTTAAGTTTGAATTCTAGGGTATTGCTTGCTTTAATTGTTGCAAATGGATTAGGCGTATTGATCGTTGCCAAACATTTTCACCATAATCATTATCTATTGCCTGAGCTGTCATTGACAGGGCTGTTATTCTTTTTTAGTATTGAAACAGCAGGTGATGTGTTCCGCCAAATAAAATGGAAAACACCACTTAACATCATTTTCTTAATAGTCGTAATCCTGATATTTGTTTTAAAATCTGTTCCCCTTTTACAAATTAAAAATGATGGATACCGCTATACCAATAATCAATTTGAAGAAGTCAGCGAATTCATTGAAAAGAATTACCCGGGATACACGAAAATTTACCATTATCCAGATGGTTTAAATAAAATATCCGCCATAAAATTCGGCAATGGGTACTCCAAACTGTCCAATCAGACGGCTTTAAGTGAATTGTATCCACAGGCCTACTTTTTTAATGTCATGACCGGTAATTTTCAATTATGGGAAACGCCCATTATGCCAGAAAGGATAGTTGAAAAGCATGGCAACAATATCATCATTATCGGCCGTCAAATTGATCATCATGGAATGCAAATTATAAATGGCTTTGGTATTTGGGTGAAACCTGTTTTTAAGAAATTGTTTCAGGCAGTCTATGTTATTGATAGCATCTCACCGGCATTGAAAAAAGCATCAAGTCAGTTTGAACGAAGAATCAATTGTGACATGGAGTCGCTCACTGAAAATGGAGACGCAATCAAAGCAGGTGATCAAGTTATTTCGGGTCCAACATATCGTACCAGGGAGATCTCCAGGTCAGGGGACTTTAGTATCAAGATGGACAAGGATACTCAATATGCTTTTCGTTTCAAGCTGGATAGTATTCATGCAAATCAGGCAGTGGAAATCCGTATTTGGCGATATCCCGAATACAGTGCCGGAACCCTGGTGGTTTCAGCGGAAAATCCAGAGCTATTTTATCAAGCCACTTCACTGGCTTTGGAAACAGATAGCAAGGGTTGGCAATTGCTGGAGCTTACCTTTGAAGTTCCAGATGTGCAACCCCGGATTTCGTATTTGAATATCTATTTTCGGAACAAAGAAGCCGAAACCCTCTATTTCGATGATCTTGAAGTGATCATAAGGTGACTTCAAAGACAATCCAATCAATTTTCCAAATTACCTTATTCCTTCATCAATGCATCCTGTGGTACTTTCCCGGTAAGTGATTCCAGAAATGCTCCGATATCAGCAATTTCCTGATCGGTTAATTCCTTATTCAATTGGGTGATTGCCATAATTTTAATGGCTTTATTGAGCTCCATAACACTGCCATCATGATAATACGGAAATGTTTTCTCGACATTGCGAAGGGATGGGACCTTGAACATGAACATCTGAGCCTCATCACCGGTCACCTCAGCCCGGCCCTGATCGATGTGTTCACTTCCTGTATGTTTCCAGTAATCATCATAAAGCCCGAACTTATGGTACATGTTGCCACCCAGTAAAACTCCTGAATGACAGGTTGTGCAACCACTTTCCATAAATGCATCAAGACCCTTTTTCTGCTGATCAGACAAGGCATTAAAATCACCCTCCAGATAATTGTCAAAAGGTGCACGTGTTATCAGGGTACGTTCAAAGGCAGCGATTGATTTTTCTATATTTTCATAGGTAATTGGATTTTCCTCTTCTGGATATGTTTCTGCAAATAGTTGCTGGTATTTCTCTATAGAAGATAACCTTTCAATCAGGAACTCCTCACTGGGAATGGCCATTTCCACAGGGTTCAATATTGGGCCACCTGCCTGCTCCTCCACATCTTTAGCTCGCCCATCCCAAAACTGAACGAAATGTAAAGCTGCATTCAATACGGTAGGAGAATTGCGATCGCCTTTTTCTCCGGTGTCCCCATCAGATGTTGGCTCATTATCAACGCCGTAGGTTTCAAGGTTGTGACAGGAATTACAGCTTATATTTTCATTTTTTGAAAGCCGCTTGTCATAATACAGGGCTTTTCCCAGTGCAATTTTCTCCGGCGTTAATGGGTTTGCCGGATCATCAGCAATTTCAGGTAAGGGTTGAAAAAGTGCTTGTGCAGATCTCATCAACGCTGAATCTTTTGCCGTCATAACAACTTCGTCAGCAGATTGATCCGTTCCTGTTTGTTGATTGCAAGCAATCACAATAGCCATTACAGCAATAAAAAGGAGTAAGTTTTTCGTTTTCATTGGATCCTCCGTTTTTTGATGGTAAATTTAAGAAAATTGCTTGAATAAGCCTGATTGATTTGCTGCGGTGAACAAAAGATGGCTGAGCAATATTTTTTATAATTTCGCAAGCCTTAACAGTTATATCATAAGATGGAATACAAACACCGGGAAATAGAAAAAAAGTGGCAGAAATACTGGGCCGAGAATAAAACTTATAAAACAGAAATAGATCATAACAAACCCAAGTACTATGTGCTTGATATGTTTCCTTATCCCTCAGGAGCCGGATTGCATGTTGGCCATCCATTGGGTTACATTGCATCTGACATCTATTCACGATACAAGCGATTGAAAGGTTTTAACGTTTTGCATCCCATGGGCTACGATGCCTATGGGTTACCCGCTGAGCAATATGCGATCCAGACCGGAACACATCCGGCAGTGACCACTGAAAAAAACATAGCGCGTTATCGCGAACAGATGGATAAAATTGGGTTTTCTTATGACTGGGACCGTGAGGTAAGAACATCCGATCCCTTTTATTACAAATGGACTCAATGGACCTTCATCCAGCTTTTCCGACATTGGTATAATATGGAGATCAACAAGGCAGACTCAATTGAAAACCTGATAGCCATATTTGAAAGGGAAGGCAATGTCAATGTCAATGCAGCTTCAGGTGACGTTGAACCCTTTACTGCAGAGAAGTGGAGGCAAATGACCGAAGTTCATCGGCAGGAGATCTTGATGAATTATCGTTTAGCTTACCTGGCTGATACCTGGGTGAACTGGTGCCCGGCATTGGGAACAGTACTGGCCAACGATGAAGTGGTTAATGGAGTTTCGGAAAGGGGTGGTCATCCCGTGGAACGTAAAATGATGCGACAGTGGTCGTTGCGTATCACAGCCTATGCCCAGCGCTTACTGGATGGACTGGAAAAAGTAGATTGGTTTGAGTCGCTGAAAGAGATGCAACGCTACTGGATTGGCCGGTCGGAAGGAGCTGCAGTATTTTTTAATGTGAAAGGATGGACTGATCAACTCGAAGTATTCACTACCCGGCCTGATACCCTTTGGGGCGCTACTTTTATGGTGCTGGCTCCGGAACATGAACTGGTTGAGAAAATCACCACACCCGACCATAAAGATGAGGTCACTAAATATGTTGCCTGGGCCAAAAATCGTTCTGAGGTAGAACGGATGTCGGAAGTGAAAAAGGTTACAGGCGTATTTACCGGTGCTTATGGTATCAATCCGGTAAATGGCGAAGAAATTCCCATCTGGATTGCGGATTATGTGCTTTCCGGCTATGGAACCGGTGCTATTATGGCAGTTCCGGCGCATGACAGCCGTGACTTCGCCTTTGCCCGCCATTTTAATATCCTTATTCGTCAGGTTGTAGCCAAAGAGGGAGAAGCTTCCGATCCGGCAACCTGGACTGAAAGTTACGATGCCAAAGAAGGAAAAATGATCAACTCAGGCATGATCGATGGACTGAATGTTCAGGAGGCGATCAGAAAAACCATTGATTACCTTGAAGAAAATAAACTTGGTTTTGGGCAGATTAATTTCAAACTGCGAGACGCTATATTTAGTCGCCAGCGCTACTGGGGAGAGCCATTCCCGATTTTTTACAAGGATGGAATGCCTTATCCACTTGATGAATCGGAGCTTCCGTTGGAATTACCGGAAGTGGATAAATATTTACCCACTGAATCGGGTGAACCGCCACTGGCCCGTGCTAAAAACTGGAAAACGAAACAAGGGTATCCCCTTGAAACGAATACCATGCCCGGTTTTGCTGGTTCAAGTGGATATTACCTGAGATACATGGATCCATGGAACAAGGATCATTACTTTTCCAAAGAGGCCAATGAGTACTGGAAAGATGTGGATCTCTACCTGGGCGGTGATGAACATGCCACAGGCCATTTGATCTATGCTCGTTTTTGGAACATGTTTTTATTCGACATCGGTTTGGTCTGCGAAGAAGAGCCTTTCAAAAAGCTGATCAACCAGGGAAAAATCCAGGGGCGCTCCAATTTTGTTTACCGGATTGACGGATCCAATAAGTTTGTTTCTAAAAATCTTCGGAAAGATTATCAGACAACACCCATCCATGTAGATGTAAACATGGTTGACAACGACGAACTTGATATCGAAGCCTTCAAACAATGGCGTCCCGAGTTTGCCAATGCCGAATTCATTCTTGAAAACGGGAAATACATTTGTGGCTGGGAGGTCGAAAAAATGTCGAAGTCCAAACATAACGTAGTCAATCCGGATGCTTTGATCGATCATTATGGTGCCGATACTTTCCGGTTGTACGAAATGTTCCTGGGCCCACTGGAAAGTCATAAACCCTGGGATACCAAGGGAATTGAGGGCGTTTACCGGTTTATTAAAAAGCTATGGCGCCTGTTTTACGATGAGACAGGAACCTACCTTGTTGTGGATGAAAAGCCAGATGCGAAAGAACTTAAAGTCCTCCATCAAACCATCAAAAAGGTGCAGGAGGACATTGAACGCTTCTCATTCAATACAGTCGTGAGCCAATTTATGATTTGTGCCAATGAACTTCATGAAATGGATTGTCATAAAAAAGCGATCCTGGAACCGCTGGTGATCCTGATATCTTCCTATGCCCCGCACATGGCTGAAGAACTTTGGCAGCGGCTCGGCAACAAAGGAAGTGTGACCAAATCAAATTTCCCGGAATTTAATCCCGAATTTATTAGAGAAAACACCTTTGAATACCCGGTTTCCTTCAATGGTAAAATGCGTTTTAAACTTGAACTGCCTGTGGGTCTGTCCAATGAAGAAGTCGAAAAGAGAGCACTGGCTGATGAGCGCGCTCTGAAGTGGACTGAAGGAAAGCAGGTGCGGAAGGTAATTGTTGTTCCCAGGAAAATAATAAATATTGTTGTTTCTTAGTTTTTAGGTTTGGATTATATTATTCCATTGCTTAAACAATTATGCTGAGTTATCGTACCATAGAGCTCATTTTTATTCTTTCAATGTATGCTGCATGTGGGCTGAATTCCCAAGAAAATTGGCGAAGTTGGGAAAATGAAGCTTTTAAACCGGGTGAGAAATTACAATACCGGTTTTATTATGATGCCTGGCTTACCGGAAAAATTACGGCAGGAATAGGTACCCTTGAAGTTAAGACGACTGTACGCACTTTCAATGATCGTCAGGTTTGGCATATTGATACCGAGGGCTCCTCAAAAGGAATGTTCAACTGGTTTTTTAAAGTAAGGGACGAATTTGATAGTTATATTGATAAGGAAGCTCTGGCACCTCACTATTTTATTCGCCGAACCAGGGAGGGAGGCTACCGCAAAGAAGATGAATACCGATTCAACCATGAACAAAAATACGTCGTTACCAGAACGGATAGCATGGCTATACCCAGGTATACACAGGATTTTGTTTCCGCCATTTATTTCGCCAGGACTTTCAACAGCGATACCCTGGAAGTGGGCGATATGCTTCCGGTCTATTTTTTTCTTGACGACAAAGTTTATAATTCGGCTATTTTATATGAAGGGGTCGAGGTAGTTGATATTGAGCTTGGTAAGTTCAGATGCCTGCGCTTCAGGCCCGGCATGGCCACCGGTGAAGTTTTTGCTGATAAATATCCCATGACCATGTGGGTTACCGACGATAAAAACCACATTCCACTTTTGGTCAAATCTGCCGTGATCGTTGGTAATGTGAAAGGGGAACTGATGAGCTTTGAGGGATTGGCCAATCCGCTTACATCGCGGATTGAATGACAGGAACATTTAAATCCATTGTTTTTCTCACACAACGCATTTTCGATACTTACTATGACCATAGATCCAAAGCGCAAGAATCATAAAATGCGTAATTTCGCATAACGTTTTATGGAAATTAAAACCTTTATGCATCCATGTAATAAATCCCTAATTGTTTTGAAATATGCGTAATTATAATTTTCTCTATACAGCATTGTTTTTATTTGCAATACTGATTATCAGTAGCTTCAAACTTCTATTGCCAGAACCTGAAAATGTTCCGGTTCCTTTACCAGTTGGAGAGGATTATCTAAAGGAGTGGAAAACCATTGATTCACTGATAAGCATAGGGCTGACTAAATCAGCCCTTGAGCTTACTCAAAAAATATATGATGATTCCCGTCAAAAGGGCAATCACCCGCAATACATCAAGTCGCTTTTGTATAAGATCAAATTGACTGCAGATTACCAGGAAGAATTCCTGAAAACGACTATTGAAGATATCCGTTTGGAAATAAGCAATGCCAAGACTCCAGTCAAGCAAATCCTTCACTCGATCCAAGCAGATATTTATTGGAGATATTATCAATCAAACAGGCCAAAAATTTTGGACCGTACCATGGTTTCAGGATCGGCTTCGGATGATGTGGCAACCTGGGATCTTAATCGAATCATGGAGGCTATCATGAATCATTTTCAAGCCTCTCTGTATGACGCAAAAGTTTTGCAGCAAATAGATCTTAAGGATTATGAGGCCATCTTAGAATCTGCTGCCAGGTCCAAAGAAGTAAGACCCACCCTCTATGATTTCCTGGCGCATCGCGCTGTGGATTTTTTCATGAATGATGAAGCAGGTCTGACCAAACCAGCATTCACTTTCGAAATCGATCAGAAGGATTATTTTGCAACCCCTCAAATTTTCAGTGATCTGAAGCTTGAAACTTCAGATTCACTCTCCCAAAAATTCAATGCCCTGAAAATTTTTCAGGATCTGATTGGCTTTCATCTGAATGACAAAGAACCTGATGCACTTGTGGATGTGAATCTCCAACGCCTTGAGTTTGTGAAAAACAATGCCATCTTCAATGAGAAAGATAAATTATACCTTCAGGCTTTATCAGATTTTGAACAAAAATATTTATCCAGTCCAGCTTCTACGAATATCAGTTACGCTATTGCAAAGCATTTAAACCAGCTTGGACAGCAATATAACCCCCATGTTTCTGACGATCATCGTTGGGATATTCAGGCTGCTGTTAATAAATGTGAGGAGGCTATAAAACGTTTTCCCGAATCGGACGGTGCCTTGAACTGCAACGCTTTGTTGGTTCAACTGCGGCTAATAACCTTGAATATTAAAACGGAAAATGTGGTTGTACCCGATCAACCAATTTTAGCTTTACTTGAGTATAAAAATTTAAAGGAGGTTTTCTTTCGAGTTGTTAAGATGGATTATGAATCCAATCAGCAATTGGAAAAAGACTACAGGAACAAAAATGAATTGATAAGTCAGTATGTTAAGGCTCCTGTATTTCGTGAGTGGTCACTAAACTTACCAGACGAAAATGATTTTCAACCCCATGCCACAGAAATCAGGATTGACCCCTTATCGGCAGGCTTCTATATTATTCTGGCCTCCGAATCAAATGAATTCATCGTGGATTCCAGCGCTATATTTTATACCCATTTATGGTCATCAACCATCAGTTACATTTCGGAACAAACAGATGAAAATAGTTATCGATTCTATACCCTTAACAGGGAGACGGGCCTTCCGCTGGCAGATGTGAAGGCCGACCTGTATTATCAAACGTATGATTACCGGACGCGGGAATATAGCAAAGAGGCAGGTGGGCGTTTCCAGAGCAATGATAACGGTTATTTTGAAATTCCGGCGCTTGAAAACCTGGGTCGGTCCAATTCATTTTATTTAGAAATGAAATGGGACCAAGAAAAACTCATAACCAGTGACCGGTTTTATCATTCGGCATATTCCGAGCCTGTTGAGCGCAAAACATTGCGAACATGGTTCTTTACGGATAGGGCCATTTATCGTCCCGGTCAGACCATATTCTTCAAAGGAATCATTTTGGAGAAATGGGGTGATCAATATGATGTAAAACCAGGTACTTCAACGACCATCGAGTTCCTCGATGCCAATTATCAAAAAATCGCTGAGGTTAAGCTTACCGCCAATGAATATGGATCTTTCCATGGATCATTTATGGCCCCGACCGGAAGTTTAAATGGACGCATGACCATACGCAATGAATCGGGATCACAGCAAATAAGGGTTGAAGAATATAAACGACCTACTTTTGAGGTTACTTTTGATCCTGTCGAAGGTAGCTACAAGATTGATGAAATGGTTTCATTGAAAGGAAATGCCAGAGCTTTTGCGGGTAATGTTTTACCAAGGTCAAAGGTGAAATTCAGGGTTGTGAGAGAAGTTCGGTTTCCATGGCGTGATTATTTCTGGAATTACTGGCCTGTTAAACAATCCAGCATGGAAATAACAAACGGAATAACAGAAACAGATGATAATGGAAGTTTTACCATTGATTTTAAGGCAATTCCTGATTACCAAACGCCTGCAAAATATAAGCCCCTTTTCAGCTATACCATTTATGCTGATGTTACCGATATTACTGGTGAAACACAATCAGCTCAAACAAATGTAAATGTTGGATATACTGCGCTTCAGGTAAATTTCGAGATTGGAAATGCAGTAGATAGAAGTGAGTTATCCGAAATCAAGTTCCAAACGACCAACCTGAATGGGCAACCGGTCTCAGCAGAAGGCAACCTGCGGCTTTCCCTTCTTGAAGAACCTGACAGGTTGATCCGGGAAAAATACTGGCAGGCACCTGATCTGCATACGATCACCAAAGATGAATATCTTTCCAGTTTCCCTTACGATGCTTATCAGGAGGAAGGACAGGATGATCATTTACCCATATCCTCTGAAGTTTTAAAAGTAACATTCAATTCGGCAAATGATAGCCTGTTGCGAATCGCTAATCCGGATAAACTCAAACCCGGACGGTATGCCCTCAAAATGGAGACCAAAGATGAATTTGGAGAAAAAGTGGAGCACACCCAATATTTTACCCTTTATGATAGCGACTCACCCCAATCACCGGTGCATGAAATCAACTGGTTCCAGGTATTGAAGGCTAAGTGTGAGCCCGGAGATCAGGCCCGGTTTATCATCGGCACTGCAGACAGGGATGTGAACATTCTTTATGAAGTTGTCCAAAAGGGAAATATTATTCTTTCAGAATGGCTTCAGCTAAGCAATGAACAAAGGAAAATCAATTTTACGGTAACAGAAGAATTGAGGGGTGGTTTTTCGGTCAACCTCTATTTTGTAAAACATAACCGGAGTTACCAAAATAGTTTCAGGGTGGATGTCCCCTATACCAATAAAGAACTCGATTTTGAATGGATGACCTTCCGCGATAACATTTCACCCGGTGAGGAAGAAACATGGCAGCTAAAAATAAAAGGTATACATGGTGACCAGGTTGCTGCAGAATTATTGGCTTCTATGTATGATGCTTCCCTGGATGCATTCCTTGATCATAGTTGGAACTTTCAGCTCTATCCCCAGCTTTCAGGCAATATATACTGGAATATGAAAGCGTCTTTCTCAAGTCAGGGAGGTAGTTTTAATCGGCCTTATCATCCCAATCTTACCAGGTATTTTTTCAGAACCTATGATCGACTGAACTGGTTTGGATTTGATTATTATGGAGGATTTCCGAAATACAAAAGAGGAATTGCTTTCGATGGATTGATTGCTAAACAGGAAGCACTTCCGGGAACGACCGATGGGATTGAAGAAACCATGGCCATAAATGAGGAGGATATGTCTAAAAGTGAAGGATCAGAAACAGAGCCCGTGAATTCGAAAAAATCTGACCGTGGCCTGGAACTTCGACGTGATTTCCGTGAAACCGCTTTTTTCTATCCCATTTTAAAAACAGATGAAAACGGAGATGTTGTAATTTCATTCAAAATACCCGAATCACTTACACGTTGGAAGCTGATGGGTTTTGCCCACACGAAAGATCTCAAATACGGTCAATTCAATAAGGAGATTGTAACCCGTAAAGACCTGATGATTGTTCCCAATGCACCGCGATTTTTCAGGCAGGGAGATCAGATGAGTTTTACGGCCAAGGTGGTTAACCTTTCGGATGGGAATCTTGGAGGAGAAGCTGTGCTCAAGTTTTTTGATCCCCTGACGATGAATGATATAACCGGAGATGTTTTGGTCAGCACTCGTAAACAAGAGTTCACCGTTGTAAAAAAAGGCAGTGAGGCCTTAACCTGGCAGATTGCCATTCCGGATAAATATTCCATCATTTCATATCAGGTTGTAGCCAAGGCCGGTAATTTTTCGGATGGAGAAGAAAAACCGATTCCTGTATTGTCAAACCGGATGTTGGTAACAGAATCATTGCCACTTCCTCTAAAAGGAAATGAAACCAGGGATTTTGTATTTGAAAAACTCAACAAATCGATATCTAATGGTTCATTGAAAAACCATAGGTTGACGTTGGAATTTTCTTCCAATCCTGCATGGTATGCTGTTCAGGCATTGCCCTATATGATGGAGCAAGATCGCGAATCGGCGGATGCTGCTTTCAATAGGTTTTATGCCAATAGCATTGCCTCACACCTGGCCAACAGCAATCCGAAAATCCGGAATGTTTTCGAAGCATGGCAAAATTATACCCCGGACGCACTCTTGTCGAACCTGGAGAAAAAGGAGGAATTAAAATCGCTTATTTTAACCGAAACCCCCTGGGTTTTGGATTCCCGTGATGAAAATGAACAAAAGCAGCGGATAGCCCTTTTGTTTGATATCAATAAAATGGCACAGGAGAAAAACACTGCATTGCTCAGATTACAGCAACTACAATCGTCTGGTGGGGGATGGCCCTGGTTCAAAGGAATGCCCGATAACCGGTACATCAGTCAGCAAATTGTTCTGGGTTTTGCCCGCCTCAAAGAACTGGGTGTATATGATGTGTCGAAAGATCCACTGGCGCAACAGATGCTCATCAGGGCTGTTCGTTACATCGATCAGGAAATGAAAGAAGATTATGACTGGATCAAAGATCAGGATAAAGATTATAAAACAAATGACCATCTTAATCAAATCCGTATCCATTATCTGCTGGCCCGAAGTTATTTTATGGATGATGTTGTCATCAGTAAAAATCAGGAGGAGGCCTTTGCCTTTTTCAGGGATCAGGCTTTGAATTATTGGGCAAAACGTGAAATTTATTCCAAGGGAATGATTGCCATGGCTTTGAATAACCTGGGTGTAAAATCAGCACCAGGCCAGATCATGGCTTCCATTCAGGAACATGCACTTTATTCGGAGGAGATGGGAATGTATTTCAGGGATAATACTTATGGTTATCATTGGTATGAAGCTCCCATTGAAACACAGGCTTTGTTAATTGAAGCTTTTGATAACATTTTTACCGACCAGAAAGCGGTTGAACAGATGAAGGTTTGGTTATTGAAACAAAAGCAAACCCAGGCCTGGAAAACCTCAAAAGCTACGGCTGATGCAATATATGCCTTATTGTTGCGGGGTTCCGACTGGTTGTCCAGCGATCAGCTTGCTAACATTAAAGTGGGAGACCAAACCATAGATCCGATGCAGCAGGAGGATACCAAAGTAGAGGCTGGTACCGGTTATTTTAAAACTTCCTGGAGTGGTGGGGAGATCAAGCCCGAGATGGGTATCATCAGCGTCACCAATGAAAATCCTACCATTGCCTGGGGTGCTGTTTACTGGCAGTATTTCGAAGATATGGATAAGATCACTCCACATGAAACGCCGCTTTCCTTAAAGAAACAGTTGTTTGTGGAAAGGAATACAGCATCAGGACCGGTAATTGAGCCTTATGCTGAAGGAACCGATTTGAATGTTGGTGATAAGATCAAAGTCAGGGTTGAGTTGCGGGTAGACCGCGATATGGATTTTGTTCATATGAAAGACATGCGGGCATCCGCATTTGAACCGGTGAATGTTCTGTCAGGTTATCGTTATCAGGGTGGATTGGGTTATTATGAAAGCACCCTTGATGCTTCTACCAACTTTTTCTTCGATTATCTTCGCAAAGGAACCTATGTATTTGAATATCCCCTGGTGGCTTCTCAAAAAGGCGATTTCAGCAATGGTATTACAACTATTCAGTGCATGTATGCTCCGGAATTTACAAGTCATTCTGAAGGGGTGCGGGTTATTGTAAAGTGAGTTTAGAAGTTAGGGTTCCCAGTTCAAGCTTAACAGTCGACAGTTGCTAAAGACGACTGTCTGAAAATTTCATGCTTGTAAATTTATTGGTAAACCAGGCCGTCCTGTATGACCAACATGCTGAAAAAACCTAAATAGCAATGCCAAAAACACATAAACGGTTAACGTCATACCGTAAAATCCCGGATAATGGGTTGGATGCAGAATCATGTAGATTACACGTTCTATAATTCCAATAGGTTCAAAAAATGCATCCCAGCTATTAAATCTTCCAAATCGTCCGAGGTAAACACCAACGGAAGAGAGCAGGGTGATAAATTGAATCAGGAATGATTTAATGTTTGGCCTGATATGATCACTCATAAATTGATAAAAATGAAACATGGTAACCAGCCAGAAAAGCAAACCGTTCCATGCGAAGCTGAGAATCAGCATCAGGTCGAACCAGTGAGGAACGGATTCTGTATTGTCGAGATGAATAAAATCAGTTATGATATATGGGGCATTGGGTAAAAATAGCAACCATAATACACCTGGAATCAAATATTCTATCCATTTTTTTCGATAGGTTCTTTTAATAATTCTGCTGCTTATCCAAAGTGGAATGATAGCCAGGAACAGGTTCCAAACCAGAAAAGCATAATGGATTGAACCGGTTATAATTATTCTTAGTAACAGCATGCCCAGGCTAAACCCTATGGTTATCAGCAAATAGGATCCGAGTTTATGGAATTGAATGTTGTTCTTCATCATGGATTTACGTTGTTAAAATCTTCATCCTGCATTATTTGGGCACAAAAGAGTGAAATTGTCAAATCCCACAAATAAATTAGCTTTCTTTCACTTGTCCGTCGCCATTGATTTGTCCGTACCAGTTAATCCGTTTCGAGAGAAACATTACAAATCCAAGAATGACAAACAATCCAATGCTGCCGAAAAGCAATGCATAATCTTCCATTTGGAGAATGGCGAATAAAAATGCATAAAGAATCATCAGCGAAATGGAGGTTATCCTGGTTAATCTAACCGATTTGAAAATGCTTTGTGAATATACAGTGATCAAGCTGATAATGGCAACTGCGGAGATCAGGTAAGCCAGATTGAATCCAATTTGTTCGGAAAGTGATAAAAGCAGGGTATAGAATAACAACAGCGCTAAACTTACCAACAGGTATTGTATCGGATGGATTCGTTTTTTATTGATGATCTCTACAAACAAATAGATCAGGAAGGTGAGGGCGATAAACAGAATGGCATATTTTGCCGAGCGCATCGACTTTTGATATTCATCTACCGGAAAAAGTAAATTGACCCCGAAAGCTGCATCAAACAACTGGTAGGTTTGATTTTGCCAAATCTGCGGAAAATTGCGGTTGAGATCCAGGATGGTCCAGCTGGCCTTAAAGCCATTCTGATCGATTGTATGATCATCGGGTAGGAAACTACCTGTAAAAGACGGTGTAGACCAGGGGGAGTTGATATTGACATTGGTTGTTTTGCCTACTGGTGAAAAATTAAGATTTTTACTTCCGCTGAGGTATAGATCCAGACTGACCTCATAATGTTTTATTTGAGGATCTAATGTCACAGATGAAGAAAAACCCGAATAGGCAACAACCTGGTTTTTGGTTCCAGGCTCCACTTTGTATGACTGGTTATTCATCTTGATTGTCACTTCATTCTGGATGCCTCTGAGGTCTGTGATCCCCCAGAAGATATTGATCTTATTCCAGGATATTTGATCTGTAGATATTCCAAGGGCCTCCCATTCGGGTAGTTGGAACGATCCAATTATATGACTTTCGGATTGATAAACAATGACTTTATAGGTGCCACGGTAACGAATTTCAGGAATAATCTTTCCATCAATATCAAGCTTTTCTGGAAGCACATACAATGTTTTGGAAACCTTGACCAGCGCGTCATCTCTGTTTTCATAATCAATATAAGGAATTGCCATGATGGGTCCGGAGATGGTTTGAGGTCTTCCCCATTTGTCACTTACTTCCTGAATAACTTCATCGCGGGTACTCTGACGTTCGCTGATCAGCCCCTGTATCATAAAAGTGGGAATCAGCAGGATGAGTATCAGAAATCCAATGATTGCGATCTTTACTGATATTGACCGTGAAAGTTTTTGTGAAAATTCTTGTATTGTTTGCATTGTATTGGTTTTTAAAGTACTTTGAGATACAAAGTAAATAGTTAAAAAAATTATTGATTTCTAATTAAGTCTTCCAGGGCATCCATATGCTGTTTAAAGAGGGCTCGACCCTGATCGGTTACCTGGTAACTTGTTTTGGGTTTACGTCCTACAAATTGTTTTTTCATTTTGATGAATGTTTTATCTTCCAATGCTTTAAGGTGACTGGCCAGGTTCCCGTCGCTGGTTTCCAACAACTCCTTCAAAGTGTTAAAATCCACCCAATCATTCACGATCAGTATCGACATGATTCCCAGCCTGATCCTGTTTTCAAATGCCTTATTTAAATTCGAAATGATATTTTTCATCGTTCATAACGGTAGTACATCACCAATCCGTAAACTATGTGTAAAATGCCAAATCCAATGGCCCAGAAAATCAATCCGTAACTCACAAATATTCCAGCCATCAAACCCAGTAAAATTTCAGATATACCCAGGTATTGAACCTCGCTAAGGGTATACTTCCCGGCATTCACCAGTGCCAGGCCGTAAAATATAAGTGTTACAGAAGCCATTAAGGTTCCGTCGTTTCTGTCGAGTAGGATCAAGGCGAAAATCCCACCGGCCACTAACGGAATAAACATTTGAAACAATAACCTTTTGGTGGTATGGTCCCAAAGGGAATAGTTGTATTTTTTGGCTTTGCGCCAGGAAAAATAATATGCTGAGGCGAACGCAGATATAAATGTTGCAATGGCAAGGATGAAAAGTTTGGGAATCAGATCCAGTTCATAGCCTAATTCTGCCAGTGGCCTGAGCAAATAAAAACGTTCATCATATTGAATGCGGCCCCAATCAAGCAAATAATAAGCAATGGTAGCGGCAATTAGTGCGATAATACCAGCTGAAACACCGGATAGTCCGCTTAGCGAAAGAAACCTTGAAGATCGCTCCATTAGACTTTTGATCTCCTGAAGGTCTCTGAATTCTTTTGAATCTTCCATTTTTTTGGTTATAAAGTACTTTGAAATGCAAAGTAAAAACATTTAATTGATATATCCAATTATTTTTTCAAAAAATTCTGAATTTTGAATGGGATCAAGGTGGGTAAAAAAGATTAAGCCGGTTCTAATTACTGGGCTGCAGCCAATTCAGAACTTTTAACTACTTGCATGGAGTCCAGCATGGTTTTAAAATGTTTGACCATTTGATAGTATCCATCAAGGTTGGCAGAGTCTACTGGCTCGGCAGGTGGTGATTCAACTTTTAGCGGATCAACAGCATGTCCGTTTTTGTAAAAGCGAAAATCGAGATGGGGACCGGTTGATAATCCTGTACTGCCTACATATCCTATGACCTGCCCTTGTGTAACATGGACCCCTGATTTGATCCCCTTACCGAATTTAGAAAGATGAAGGTAGGCAGTGGTATAGGTTCCGTTATGTTTGATCTTCACAATTCTACCATTCTGACCGCGGTATTGGGCTTCAATCACAACACCATCACCAATGGCATAAACCGGAGTTCCAACAGCTGCTGCGTAATCCACTCCATGATGCGGTCTGCGGATCTTCAGTACCGGATGGAGACGACTGTTTGAAAAGCGTGAACTAATTCTGCTGAAACGAAGTGGAGCTTTTAAAAAGGTCCGGCGCATGCTATTAGCCGATTCATCAAAATAATCTCCTATGGAATCCTGAACAAAGTAAAAAGAATAGAAATCATGTCCGGCGTGATAAAACCAGGCAGCATGTACTTTGCCAATCCCAATAAATTCATCCTCTACAAAAAGTTCTTCATAGATAACTTTATAGGAATCACCTTTCTGAATACCAAAAAAGTCGATGGTCCACGCATAAATTTCCGACAATTCATTGGCTAGATTAGGATCGGTTTGATTTTCAACCATGGCATTCCACAATGAGCTGGAAATGGTTCCAGAAGTCGTGTTTTCCCTGACCTCAATCTCCTTTTCCCCGAGGTGTACATGAACCGAATCCCGTAAATCGAAAACCACGTAATTCGTTGGGGAGATTTCATAAACGAAATATTCCACTTTTTTTAAAGAATCATTGGTGCACATCACCGAATATCGATTACCGGCTCTGATTTTCCGAACATCAAAGGTAGGTTTTGAGCGTTTTGCCAATATATCAATGGTCTGATAATCCACATTGTAATTGAGCAGGATATCCGATAAAAATTGATTCCTTTTAACATGTTCGGTGATTACCAACATGGAATCGATGGGAATGCCATAGGCAAGTGTTGGCTGAATCTGAGCTTGTTCCTCAGCTGCCATTCCGGCCCTGGAGGGAGATTGATTACAACTTGTTACCAACAATATCAGTGAAATGAAAGCAATTCCTATGGATATATTTTTCATTATTCTCTTTATTCTCATGCGCAAGGTATACGATTGTTTAACTATAAAGCTCCAAAAATAGTATGTTTTTGTAAATAAAAACCCTGGCGAAACATTCCGCCAGGGCTAAATTAACCTAAATTAAAACTATAAAATGATGAGCTTTTTTGCTCCCGAGTTTAAGGTTCTACCCTTTAAACTGTAAAAATAGACGCCCGGTTTCCAGGATGCCGTAGAAATGTTTAATGAGTTTTCTCCCTGAGCAACCGGCACCGAAAATACAGTTTGACCGGTTGGATCATAAATCATTAATTTGACCTGTTCTTTTTCAGAGAAGTTTGAAAAATAGAATGTAACCAGGTCCGAAGACGGATTGGGTATAGGTTCGGAGATCATGACTTGTTCATTTGATAGTTGGCTGATACCCGTGTTGGGACCGTTTACAACAAATATTTGAAAATCATCAAAATAAAAACCATCTTCAGTCACCCAGTTATCGGTTTTCATGAAAAATCTAAATTTGACTGTCTGTCCAATGTATGCTGTCAGGTCAATCTCTTCCTGTACCCATTCGCTTTGAAATCCATCATACAAAGGTTGACCTGCTATCTGATTCTCGTTTCCGGTCACCGTATATTTCCCTTCCAGGGCTGTCCAGGTAGTGCCATTGTTGGTGGATATCATAACCTGCACAAAATCATATCCCTGCTCAATTTCCCATTTGGCCCAAAAAGTGAGCATGGCATAGGCTGCTTCCGATAGGTCAATATCGGTATTCATAATGGCAGCGCTGGTATGGCTATTGGGGTAATTGCCATCGGGTGAATCGGTAATGGAGCCTGTGGCGGAATGGAATGAACTGTTAGTCACGGCCCAGTTGGGTGAAATCCAGTTGGTCATGGTATTACCATCGTCCTCAAATAAAACCATTGCCTCGCCAAATATTTTAGAGATCGTATCGGAAATAACAAAATCACCATTATCTACAGAAAGCAAAAACTTGAACTCCATCCCTGAAAAGATTCCCGGACTAAGTGCAAAGGCGATGGATTCAGACATTGTCTCGAGCAAAGCCGGATCCTCAAATTCTACCGGATCATCTACCGAGATAATTTCATCACTCAGTGGCGTCAGGCTAACCATATAAGTACCTCCATCAGTAAGTCCAAGCCGTGTAAAATTAAAATCAATGGCACCCGTGAGATCGCTGCAGACAGTTGGGGAAGTATCTTCAATATCTGCATATTTTCCGGCAAAAGCAGCTGCCAGAATATTCTGGATCATATTCTCCTGAGCGATGGGTATGATCCGGTCGATGGCGCACCAAAAACCATCATTGCCACCTCCCAGTTCCGGAGTATAAGCCAGAATTTTAGATTTTGCTGATTGCTCACCATACATCCAATCATCCGAACCGCCATTCGTTGGATAAATTGTAGAGCTGCCAGCACCAAATGTATAATTATTGTCCTGTGTATAAAGCACAGAATGGGCATAAAACAGATCATCATCCGGGCTTGGTTCCTCCGTGTATCCCCAGGCATATAGCAAAAGATTGCCATGGGTATGATAATTCAAAGCATTGACAAATTCATGCTCTTCGCAAAAATTACGAATGGCCTGCGTTTCGGGTTCAGAAAATGCTTCCGTACCCCGATAATCTTCATCACAGGGATCGGGAGAAGATCCTGTATTGTCCAGTCCCCACATATATCCGTAATTTCTGTTGATGTCAACTCCATCGCAACTGGTCCCCTCATTATCGCGGCGGTTTTTACGCCACATACCTCCACCATTGGGATTGGTGGTTTGATTATAAACATATCCGTCAGGATTTATCACCGGAACAAAATACATTTCAGTATTATCAACCAATGTTTGAATATAAGGATCGTTGTCATAATTCTCAAGCAAATACCACATATAATACAGCACAGTCATTAACCCAGCCGGTTCGCGGGCATGATGCAGTGCTGTGTACAAAACTTCAGGTTCAGTTTCATTTACATTGGGATTATCCGAAATCTTAACCATCCATATTTCCCGACCTTCAATACTCTGACCGATGCTTTCTTTTTGTGTGATGAGGTCAGGAAACAGTGCTGTCATTTCTTCAAGGGCAGCAACGGTTTCATCATAGGTGGCATGACCACTCATTGAACCAAAATCAAAATTTTCAGGGACAGGCCACTCGCTAATCCCCTTATAATCATCTACTTTTTTAGATTTCCCGGCATTGCGTTCAACATAGAACTTCGAAACATCTTCTATCAATATTTCATATGTTATTCCCAGATCTTCGATGCGGGCTATTTCACTTTCCGAAAAGTCGGAAATTAAGTAAGCCCCTTTTTTCAGGTGACCTTCGGTAACATCGATGCCCGACTGCATCATTTGCAGCAATTGGGCATCATCAGCAAATACTTTTAACTTCGAAAATACAGGTTGCTGCGCAAAAGCGGAAGTGACAAATACAATTAAAGCGAATACGCCATAGATTTTTCTCATAATCATTGTTTTTGAAATAACACTTAACAGACAGGCTTATGTAAGCTTTGGTTGTCAGTGGGACATTATTTAAAATTGTGCTTTCGAACAACCATCAGTATATTTTGTTAAAAAGGAGGCTATTGAACAAATGACTCATTGGATGCAGATTCTAGACCTTACAGAAAAACACGAAAAAACCTATTTTCTATGTCTCGAAGATTGGACGGAAGAGATGCAGGAAGCCATATCAGCCAAAGAAAACTGGTACCGAGAAATGAAACAGAAAGGACTCAGGGTAAAACTGGGTCAGAATGACCGGGGTGAGATTGGAGGGATGATCCAGTATTTCCCCATAGAACATGCGTGGGTAGAAGGCAAAGACCTTTATTTCATCAGTTGTATATGGGTGCATTCCAATAAAGCCGGGGCTGGCAATTTTCAAAACAAAGGCATGGGAAAGGCCTTGCTGAAAGCTGCCATTGAAGATGCACGATCACTGGGGAGCAAAGGAATTGTGGCCTGGGGGACTTCACTGCCCGCCTGGATGAAAGCCAGCTGGTATAAAAAACAGGGATTTATTCCCATTGATTCTACCGGATTCCTGGGAGATGTGCTATTGTGGATTCCCTTCACAGAAGATGCGGTTCCACCCAAATGGATCAAAGCTAAAAAGAAGCCTGAGAAATCATCAGACAAGGTAAAAGTAACCTGCCTGTCGCATGGCTGGTGCTCTGCCATGAACATGGCCTGTTCAACCACCAAATCAGTGGCTGAAGAGTTTGGTGATAAAGTTGAGGTCACTGAGATCAATACCTTTAATCGGGAAAATTTCAAAGAATGGGGTACTTCCGATATGCTCTATATTGATGGGAAAAAAGTAAGCATGGGCCCGCCTCCTACCAAAGAAAAACTTCGTAAAATAATCGAAAAGAGAGTTCGTAAAAAATAGCCCGATCGAGCCGGACTTTGGTTAATATTTTAAACTTGTAAGGTGTATTCATACCTTAAAGCATGAAAAAGTCAATACTCTTCTTCTTTTTTCTGGTTCCTCTATTTCAGGTACATGCCTGGTAATTGGATGCCCCGGGCAATGTTATAGCCACCAATATTTGCTTTGCTGAAATGCCAAATTCCATCGATAGACCAATACCACCTTTAAAATAAATCCAGTTTCAAAAAATGTTTCTATCGAACTGATTGATTTGTCAGGTAAAAAAATATTCAGCCGATCTTGCTTGATATCAGATGAAGATCATACATCATGTGTTTTAAATTTTAATGGTCAGGGAACAAAAATAGAAGAGGGAATATATTTAGCAACGATTACACAAGCCAATTCTTCTATCATAAAAAAAGTTATTTGTCAGGGATTTAATTAATTTCTTTCCACCTGAACGTCTCAATCATATGATTGATGTCAGCTTCCAGAAATTGAATGACCGGGGCGAGGGAATCGTTATTGGGAACACTATTGAAATAAAGTGCTCCGCGCACAAAATGCGCAACACTATCGGTCACATAAAACTGGTAGGGTGAAGCTGCTCCCGAACCGGAAATATCATAAATCAAACCATACACTTTTGTTTCCGGGTTCACAAATTGGCGGTTTTCAATACCACTGGCCTTGGGAATATGTTTCATCGCCATCGATCGGGTATCTTCGAGGTACTGGTTCAGATTATGATTGATTTTTTTATAGCTCAGGTGTAAAGTCCCTTTGAATTCTTTGAAGGTGATATTGATCCAATAAGGTTCGGCATTGGGTAATGTATCAAATACAATTTTCGAATAAACAGGATATTCAAAACGGTAGGGGAAAGCAGTGTCGAATAGTTGATAATTTTTCTCAGGCAGATCAATCCGGAAATAACCCCTTGGTTTTGGGTAATAATCGTTGTTACATGAAACAAATATGAAAGCAAAAAAAAGGAGCGTGAATACATATCGGTTACTAACTGTCATGTTGTGACTTTTTATTCAGTGAAACTCCCACCATTTTTATTCTTCGCTTATCTACCGTCAATACTTTAAATTCGAAGTGATGGTATTTCACGATGGTATTTTTTTCGGGAATCTTACCGATCAGTTCGAGGATAATTCCGGCAATGGAGTCGGCGTCACCCTTTATATCGTCGAAAATTCCATCATCATCTTCTACAATCTTACAGAAATCATGGATACTGGTTTTGGCTTCAAAAATATAATTGTTTTCATCAATTTTGCTGTATCCGATCTCGTCTTCAGGTGAATCAAATTCATCTGAAATTTCGCCAACAATCTCTTCAATGATATCTTCCAGCGTAACAATTCCTGATGTACCCCCATATTCATCAACCACAATGGCCATATGGATTTTCTTTTCCTGGATTTCCTGTAACAAGTCGTTGATCTTTTTATTTTCAGGAACAAAAAAGGCAGGTCGAACCAATTCTTTCCAGTCGAATCCATTTTCTTTATCCAAATGGGGCAATAAGTCCTTGACATAAAGAATTCCATCAATTTTATCGAATGTTTCGGTAAAAACCGGGATGCGAGAATATCCTGATTCCTTCACCGTATCAATCACTTCCCTGAATGACTTTTCGGAATCGATGGAAATAATATCGAGTCGTGATTTCATGATCTCTTTCACTTCGATATCGGTAAATTTTACGATTCCTTTCAGGATCTTCGTTTCTTCCTCAGGAGTATCTTTATCCACTGTAATGTCAATGGCTTCGGATAATTCGCTCATGGAAATCTCTTTGCTCTGTTTGCCCATTTTTTTATCTATCAGCGTGGTTGTTCTAACCAGGAGGCTAGAAAGAGGGTAAAACAGCCGGATCATAAATTTTAGGGGCCGGGCCATAAATGCAGCAAATGCAACTGGCTTTTGATTGGCAAAAATCTTTGGCATGATTTCGCCGAAAAGCAATAATAGTGTTGTAATTACGACAACTTCGATGATAAACCCCAATATCGGAAAGCCACTAAAATCAAACAGGGAGGAAGAAATATACGCTCCCAGAATAACGATTCCAACGTTTACAAAGTTATTGGCGATCAATATGGTGGCGAGCAATCGCTTAGGAATTTCAAGCAATGATAAGATCAATTTATTGGTGGTTGAATCCTTCGTGCGGATATCGCGCAAATGGACGGGGCTTAAGGAAAAGAATGCAATTTCAGATCCCGATATCAAAGCAGAAAACAGCAATAATAGTAATATCACCAGTCCACTGATCAAAATTCCAATCGAAAAACCATCGGTCATTGTATTGGCAAGGATACCGGCAAAGGATAGGTAAGGATCGCTCTCAGCTTCTTCCAAAGTATTCGGGTTTAATGATTATAATTTTGCTGGCAAAATTAATAAAATATTCGAAATTTCTATTAAAGTGTAAAAAACATAACCTGCTTTGAATTAGCTTTTTAGACTAGAAGGGCAAGTCGTCGTCAGGGGCTTCAATTTCGGGTTCCTCCGGTTTGGACGAAGGTTTTTGCTGGGATTGTTGAGTTTCACCCGAATCACTACTATCTTTTCTGCCAAGCATGGTCATGTTGTCTGCAAAAATCTCGGTGATGAACTTTTTTATCCCTTCCTGTTCATAGGACCGGGTTTTTATTTTTCCTTCGATGTACACTTGATTGCCTTTTTTAAGGAAACGTTCAGCTACTTCTGCGAGGCCACGCCATAATACAACATTGTGCCATTCGGTTGTGTCAACACGCTGACCTTCACGATTTTTATAAGATTCGGTTGTAGCCAAGGGAAAAGAGGCTTTTTTTACCCCATTGTCGAATGTCATGATTTCGGGATCACGCCCAAGGTTACCGATTAATATTGCTCTGTTAACTCCTGCCATATCGTTTTAATTTTGATTGGTTTTGTATTGCAAAATTACGATTTTTTAAATGATGTTGGTACATCAAAAGACATTATTTTCGATCCTAAATCGATCGATCAATCGAGGAATGGCATAGGAGGAAACATCCTGGGCATTAATCTTAATTGAGTTGCTTATTGACAAGGCAGACAGGATATTTGAAAGAGCCTCTTCCTTTGCCTCAATGCGGAAAAATCGGGCATGAATTTGCTGATGAGTAAGGATGTGCCGATAGTCATTGAAAGGTTGGCTGATGTTGATTTCTGTGTTTTTAATACCACCCATCTGTAGTTTGTTTTTAAGCTTTCGGATCGACCACAGAGTGGAATCTTCCCTGCCGGGAAATTCATAAAGATTTTTCCAAATGTCTTGGTGGGTTCTTTTGGATAACCAAATTTCGGTTGAAGAAGATCCTTTATCAATTAAAACCAGGTAATTAAAAAATCGTTTTTTTGTTTTAATCTTTGGTTCTTTTCGGGGAAGAAGGCCTACCATGTTTTTTTTCAGGGCTTCGCAATCCTTCTTGAATATACAGGTATTACAGTCGGGATTGGCAGGTTTACAGTGCAGGGCTCCAAACTCCATCACTGCCTGATTAAAGGTTCCGGGATCTTTGGGACTTATCAACTTCTGAAGTTTTTGGAGAATCTCTTTTTTCCCTTTGTTTGTATTTACTGGCGTATCAATACCATAAATCCGGCTGATGACACGCATAACATTTCCATCAACGACTGGGTAGGGTTTTCCAAAGGCAATTGAAGCAATGGCAGCTGCTGTATAATCTCCTATTCCTGGCAGTTCCAGGATTGCATCATACGTCTCAGGAATCCAGCCCCCATGCTGGATGACAATTTGTTTTGCTGCTTTATGCAGGTTTCGGGCGCGGGTGTAATAACCAAGCCCCTGCCAATGTTTCAAGACCTGATCCTCAGTGGCATTGGCCAGGCTAAAAACATCCGGGAATCTTTGGCTGAAACGGTGATAATAACTCATTCCCTGATCGATACGGGTTTGTTGAAGGATTATTTCCGAAAGCCAGATCAAGTAAGGATCTTTCGTTTTTCGCCAGGGAAGATCCCGTTTATTTTGTAAATACCATCGTCTAATTTTTTGTTCAAATTTCATCGGGAACAAATTTAATAACAGTCAGTTAAAAAAACCCGGATATTCTATTGCATTTAAAAAAATTTATATATTTGCAGCCCTTATTGAAATTATTGAATTACAGAATATAAAAACGAATTATCATGACAAAAGCAGAAATCGTTGCAGAAATTTCGAATAAAACAGGAATTGAAAAAGTAACTGTACAGCATACTGTAGAGGCCTTTATGGATGTAGTTAAAGATTCGATGGTTAACGGTGAAAATGTATATCTCCGCGGATTTGGAAGTTTCGTTATTAAAAAAAGAGCTGAAAAAACCGGTAGGAACATCTCCAAAAATACCACCATTATTATTCCTGCTCACAATATACCAGCCTTCAAACCTGCAAAAACTTTTGTAAACGAAGTTAAAAAAAGCGTTAAGTAGTTATTTTATCTAAATCAATGGATTATGCCAAGCGGGAAAAAGAGAAAACGACATAAGATGGCGACCCATAAGCGGAAAAAACGCTTACGGAAAAACAGACATAAAAAGAAATAAATTGATCTTTTGAGTTTAAAACATAATGCTTCGGTATTATGTTTTAAACGTTTTTTACCTCCAAATTTTCTTTTCGGCTCTCTCCACTTTACGTCAGCGGTGTATTTCCGCGACTAAGAATTGAAAATACATACTAATGTGAACAAAGAATTAATTATTAACTCAGGTGCTTCAGAGGTTGAAATTGCGCTGCTTGAAGAAAAGGCCCTGGTTGAGTTACACAAGGAGAAGAACGATACCAGCTTCGCGGTGGGAGATGTTTACCTGGGCAAGGTGAGAAAAATCATGCCTGGGCTGAATGCTGCTTTCGTAGATGTTGGGTACGAAAAAGATGCTTTTCTTCATTATCTTGACCTTGGGCCTCAGGTTCTATCACTCCATAAAATGACCCGATTAACCTTGCAGGGCAGGTTAAAGGGGCTCACCCTCGACAATTTTAAACTCGAGAAGGACATCGAAAAGACCGGTAAGATCACAGAAGTACTTACAGCCGGACAGCAAATTTTGATTCAGGTAGCCAAAGAGCCTATTTCTACAAAAGGTCCCAGGGTTTCCTCTGAACTCTCATTTGCCGGAAGATTTCTGGTGCTTGTACCCTTCTCAAACCGGATTTCAATTTCACAAAGGATCAAGAGCCTTGATGAGCGCAAACGGCTTAAAAGGTTAATTCAAAGTATTAAACCAAATAACTTTGGTGTCATTATCCGGACTGTGGCTGAACATAAAAAAGTTGCCGATCTTGATAATGATTTGAAAAGTCTGGTGAAGAAATGGGAACTTCTGGTTAAAAAATTGAACAGGGCGGAACCTCCAACGAAAATTGTTAGTGAATTGGACAGAACATCAGCCATATTGCGTGATGTCCTGAATGAATCGTTCAATAGCATCATCATCAATGACCAGACCCTTTATGATGAGACCCGGAATTACCTGAATTCAATTGCTCCTGATAAAACCAATATTGTAAAGCTTTACAAAGGTAGGCGACCGGTTTTTGAGAATTTTGGGATAGATAAACAAATTAAAAATTCTTTTGGTCGAATTGTGACCATCCGAAGTGGGATTTATCTCATCATTGAACACACCGAGGCCCTTCATGTGATTGATATCAACAGCGGCCATAGAGTAAATAAAGAAAACAGCCAGGAAGAAAATGCCCTTGCCGTTAATCTTGAGGCGGCAGCTGAATTGGCAAGGCAACTTCGATTAAGGGATATGGGCGGCATCATTGTGATTGATTTCATTGATATGAAACAATCCCAAAACAGACGAAAGCTATTTCAAAAGCTCAAAGAAGAGATGTCGAAAGACCGGGCCAAACATACCATTCTTCCCCCCAGTAAATTTGGTTTGGTGCAGATTACCCGTCAGAGGGTCCGGCCGGAAATGAATGTCGAAAATGCGGAAAAATGTCCTGTCTGCGGCGGTTCAGGTGAAATCAAACCCAGTATCCTATTGATCGATGAAGTGGAAAATAATATCCGCTATCTGATCCAGGAACAAAACGAAAAATATTTGAAACTGGCTGTTCATCCTTTCCTCTATGCTTATCTTAGATCGGGACTTCCTTCACCCAGAATGAAATGGTATCAAAAATACAAAGTATGGGTAAGGCTGATGCCGGTCAATACTTATCACTTGTTGGAGTATCATTTTTTCAATAAAAATGATGATCAAATAAAAATTTGATCGGGTGTTCGATCTTCTTGTGTTTTTAAAGAAATTTGCAAACCCAAACGCGAATCTGAAAATTTTGAATAGATGGATGTAGTTTTAAGCGGAATAAGACCTACGGGAAACCTTCATTTGGGAAATTATTTTGGTGCATTGCGGAATTTTACCAAAATGCAACATGAGAATAATTGCTATTTTTTTATTGCAGATTATCATTCCCTCACCACGCATCCTACGCCCGAACATCTCCAGGAAAATGTAAAACAGGTTCTGGTAGAGTATCTGGCAGCGGGTCTCGATCCCGAGGTTGCTACCATTTATGTTCAGAGTGATCTTCCCGAAACCGCAGAGTTGTATCTTTTTCTCAATATGAATGCCTATAAGGGAGAGTTGGAACGGGTAACCACCTTTAAGGAAAAAGCCAAAACACAACCCAATAATATCAATGCAGGTTTACTGACTTATCCCACGCTCATGGCGGCTGATATTCTTATTCATCGGGCCCATAAAGTGCCTGTGGGTAAAGACCAGGAGCAGCATCTTGAAATGACCCGTACCTTTGCCAACCGTTTTAACAGGCTTTATAAGGTGGATTATTTCCCGGAACCGGTAGCCTACAATTTTGGTGAAGACCTGATCAAGATTCCCGGTCTTGACGGATCCGGGAAAATGGGTAAATCAGAAGGTGAAGGAAATGCCATTTTTTTAGCCGATGAACCGGCAGTGATCCGTAAAAAAGTGATGCGTGCTGTTACCGATGCAGGACCCCAGGAGATGAATGCCCCTAAGCCGGACCCTATCCGGAATCTTTTTGCCATCATGGAGGCTGTTTCATCACCTGATACCGTTGCTTATTTCGATGAAAAATACAATGCTTGCCAAATACGTTATGGTGATATGAAAAAACAGCTGGCTGAAGATATTATCCTGTTTACGGAACCACTTCGTGAAAAGATCAAAGCACTTTCAGCTGATGATAACTATATCAGGAAAGTCATGGAAATGGGCAAGGAAAAAGCGCACCAGTCAGGTGGTCGTACTGTTCGCGAAGTCCGGGAGATCATCGGATTCAGACCCTGACCTAAATGCTGGCTAAAATTTAATGAATTCTTTTTTGTATGCCTGAATTGATTGATACCGCTATACGCAGTGAAACGGCTGTTTTGATCGGGGTGATCACCCGCGATGAGACAGAGGAACGTGTACATGAATACCTGGAAGAACTTGCATTTCTTGCCGATACAGCTGGTGCCATTACCAAAAAACGTTTTGTTCAAAAACTGAACTCCCTTGATCCCAGGACTTTTGTCGGTTCCGGCAAATTGTTTGAAATAGCAGGATATGTGCAGGAAAATAAAATAGATATTGCCATTTTCGATGATGAACTGAGCCCTTCACAGATGCGCAATATTGAAAGGGAGCTCAAATGCCGGATTCTCGATCGCAACAACCTGATCCTTGACATCTTTGCCCGTCGTGCCCGAACTGCCCACGCCAAAACGCAAGTAGAACTTGCTCAATATCAATATTTGTTGCCCCGGCTGACCCGCATGTGGACCCACCTCGAACGTCAACGTGGAGGTATTGGCTTAAGAGGTCCGGGTGAAACGGAGATTGAAACCGACCGCCGGATCATTCGCGACCGGATTTCATTGTTGAAAAAAAAGCTTGAAAAAATCGATAAACAAAAGGCCACACAACGCGGTAACCGCGGTAGTATGGTGCAGGTAGCCCTGGTGGGTTATACCAATGTGGGTAAATCCACCATCATGAACCTGTTGAGTAAGTCGGATGTTTTTGCTGAAAATAAGCTATTTGCAACCCTTGATACCACTGTTAGAAAGGTGGTACTGGGAAACCTTCCGTTTCTTTTATCCGATACCGTTGGATTTATCCGAAAACTTCCTCATGATCTGGTCGAGTCATTTAAATCTACGCTTGACGAAGTGCGAGAGTCGGATTTATTGATCCATGTAGTGGATATTTCCCATCCTGATTTTGAAGAACAGATCCATGTGGTAAAACAAACCCTGGCAGAAATTGATGCCAATGGGAAACCCACGATCATGCTTTTTAATAAAATTGATGCTTATCATTTCATACAAAAAGAGGAAGATGATCTAACCCCACCCACCAAAGAAAACCTCAGCCTTGAGGAACTCAAAAGAACCTGGATGGCCAAATCAGAATATCCGTCATTGTTTATTTCGGCAACACAAAAAGAAAATATTGACGAATTGCGCAAGGTGATTTATGAGGAGGTAAAGAAAATTCACATCAAACGGTATCCGTATAATAATTTTCTTTTCGATAATCCTGGTGCAGTTTAGACATTAACCCAGTTCGTTTTCTTTTTTAGCTCTTTTCAATATCTTTGTCACATCATCTTATCCTCAACAATGAAAAAGATTCATCTTTTTTTACTTTCGCTGCTTTCGGGTGTTTTATTCACCATAGGTTGGCCCGTAAACGGTTATCCTGCATTTTTATTTGTGGCCTTGGTTCCCATGCTGATCATTGAAGATCAGATCAGTCAAAATCGACTAAAATTCAATCGCTACAGCGTTTTCTTTTATGTTTATACCGGTTTTTTTGTTTGGAATATTGCCACCTGCTGGTGGATCTGGAATTCGACACCGGTTGCTACCCTGGCCTGGTTGTTCAATGCGCTTTTTATGGGGATTGTTTTCCAGGTTTATCATTGGGTTCGAAAACATGTTTATGGAAATAATAAGGGGTATTTTGTCCTTCCATTCCTGTGGATCACCTTTGAGCTTGTTCACATCAACTGGAAACTAACCTGGCCCTGGCTTAACCTGGGACATGGTTTTGCAACATACTGGCATTGGGTGCAATGGTATGAATACACCGGCATTCTGGGAGGAACATTGTGGATAATCGTGGTCAACATCTTAATTTTTAGGGCCCTCAAACCAGGAATGAAAGTAAACCGAGTTTTTTATACCAATATGGGTTGGGCATTAACATTTATGTTAATTCCTATTTTTATTTCGTATGTGATCTACGGAAGTTATGAAGAAAAAACAGATCCGATTGAGGTTGTTGTTACGCAACCCAATCTTGATCCTTATACCGAGCAATATTCAGTACCACCGGTAGAAGTGGTGGATCGAAACCTTGATTTAGCTGCCCCTTTGCTTGATGAAAATACCGATTTTATTGTAGCTCCTGAATCTGCCATTCAGGAAGCCATCTGGGAGGACAATCTCAACTGGTCGCCCAGTCTGAAAAAACTGACGGAATATGTGGATGAAAATCCTCATTTGGGCATTGTCATAGGTGCCTCAACCTTTCGCAGGATACAGGAGGGCGAAAAGGTACCCTCTTCCGCCCGTTTTCATGAGAAACTGAATTTCTATTACGACCGGTATAACACAGCTTTTCTGATCGATACAGCCCAGCAATTTCAAAAACACCATAAATCCAAACTAACACCCGGGGTTGAATACATGCCTACCTGGGGCCCGCTGAGCTTCCTTGAGAATCTTGCCATAGATCTGGGTGGTACGGTTGGTTCTTTGGGTATTGATAAAGACCAGATCCCTTTTTATGCAAACGATCGCATAGCCATCGCACCCCTGATCTGTTATGAATCGGTATATGGTGAGTTTACGGGCAATTTTGTAGAAAAAGGTGCCAATGTTATTTTTGTGATCACCAATGATGGATGGTGGGGCGATACACCCGGTCATAAACAGCATTTATACTTTTCATCGCTCAGGGCCATTGAAAACCGCAGGAGTGTAGCCAGATCAGCCAATACTGGTATTAGCTGTTTTGTGGATCAGCGGGGTGATATACACCAGGCTACCAATTATTGGGAGCCGGATGCCATCAAACAGGATATCAACTTAAATTCGGAAATAACGTTCTATGTTAAGATGGGCGATTACATTGGACGGATATCTGCATTCCTTAGTGTGATATTTATATTGATCGCCATTGTTTTCTCCATCCGGAACCGAAAAAACAACCTGATATGAAATTATTTTTCAGAAGATTCGGAGAAGTCGGTCAACCGGTCATTATTCTGCATGGGATCTATGGGATTTCGGATAACTGGGTCACCATTGGTCGTAGACTGGCAGAGCGTTTTGATGTTTATATACCGGATCAAAGAAATCATGGTCAGTCGCCCCACAGCGATACTTTCAATTATTTTGCCCTGGCCGATGACCTCTACGAATTTATTCAGGATCATCAGTTAGTGAACCCGGTACTAATCGGCCATTCCATGGGCGGCAAGGTCGCCATGAATTTTGCACTGGAAAACCCAGGCAAGGTCGATAAGCTGATCGTGGTGGATATGAGCACCCGCCGGTATCCGCCAAGGCAGGAGCACTTGCAGATCATGCAAGCCATGCTTTCGGTCGACTTCAACAAGGTTTCAACCCGTGAAGAGGTGGAAGAGATCATTTCCCGTAAGATCAAATCTCCGCGGATCAGGATGTTCATCATGAAAAACCTGCAAAGGATCGGGCAAACAAGGCTGGCCTGGAGGTTGAATATCCAATCGATCTATGACAATGTCGACCATGTTTTCGAAGGGGTTAGTTCGCCTTATACTTACGACAAGGCTGCACTTTTCATCAAAGGGGGTGAGTCCGATTATATTCAGGAAGATGATTATGACCTCATCCTGAAACAATTTCCTGGGGCTACCTTTAAAACCATTGAGGGTGCCTCACATTGGGTGCATGCCGATAAACCGGATGAGTTGTGTGCTGTGTTCAGTGAATTTTTAGAGAAGGAGTGTGAGTTTAACGTGAATTAAGCAGCCAGATCGGCCTCCCGCTCCTTATAAACCCGTTTTGAAATATTGATGCTCAATTCATAAAGACCGAGTAAAGGGATACATACCAGGACCTGGCTGAACACATCCGGCGGGGTAATAATGGCGGATAATACCAGTACGATGACCAACATGATTTTACGATTCTTTTTCAGGAATGCGGGTGTCACAATCCCCACTTTGGTAAGGAAATAGACCAGGATGGGTAACTCGAAAACGATTCCCACCGCCAGCGTTACAGAAAGGACTGTACTGATATAGGAATTGAGGTTGATCTGGTTGGCGACCTGCTCGCTCACCTGGTAAGTTCCCAGGAAATTGATGGTTAGCGGAACAATCAGATAGTAGGCAAACAATACACCTGCAATGAAAAGCAACGAACTAAAAAACACGGCGCCCCTTGAATATTTTTTCTCTTTGGGTTTAAGGGCCGGCATAATAAACCTCCAAAACTCCCAAATCACGTAGGGTGCGGCAACAACCAGACCTACAATGAGCGATACATACATATGGGTCATGAATTGTCCTGACATGTTGATGTTCTGCATGCTCATGTTGAGTTTTCCAATGCACAAAGCATCTATGTGTAAAAGGTCGCTGGCCCTGCAAAGCAAACGGTTGGTTAAAAAATTCTCATCCTTGGGTGCAAGAATAACGTAATCAAAAACATATTTTTTGGCAATGAAAGCTCCAATGGCAAAAATGAAAATAGCCGCCAGAGATCTGAAAATATGCGCACGCAATTCTTCCAGATGCTCCCAGAAGGACATTTCGGGCTCATCATCTGGCGGTTTATTATTTTTCTTTTTGTTGGAAATTTCCTCGTGCATGGCTGCAAAGATAAATCAATCTCTGTTTCATTGGTTCAAACTTTCATGAATCGTGAAATAAGAATATAGGCGAGCAGGATAAAAGGTGCCGCTGAGAAATAGAGGAACAGGATCAGCAACAAGGAAAAGATGAGGAAGATAAACCGGGGCCTGTTATCTTTCCATTCCAGGTTTTTGATTTTGAGGGATAAAAGCCTGAAATCAGCGATCAGGAGCCACGACAGGATGATCACCAGTGCCATTAACGAAACAGGGTTCATCAACCCTCTTTTAAAAGCCCCCATCTCGGGACCGAAGAGCGTGGTTTCCTGTGCCAGGATAAAAGGCAGGGAGGCGATAAAGAGGGCGTTGGCCGGCGTGGGGAGTCCGTAAAATGCCTCTTTTTGCCGGGGATCGGAATTGAATTTGGCCAGCCTTAAGGCAGAGAACAAAGGAATGATAAAACCGGTGAATGGCACGATCAACTGGGTGGCTTCGCTTGTTACAAAAGTTGAAATACTCTCATTTAACAAAATATAAAGGATAGCACCCGGCACCACCCCGAACGAAACCACATCGGCCAGGGAATCGAGGTCTTTGCCAATACCCGATTGAACCTTTAGTAACCGGGCTGCAAATCCGTCCAGGAAATCAAACCCGGCGGCAATGGCAATAAAAATACCGGCTGTGATCAGGTCGCCCTGAAGGGCATAGACCAGCGCAATGCATCCGCTAAAAAGATTTAATAGCGTTATAAAGTTTGGAATATGTCTTTTCATCCACTTACGATTCTCAGGACAAAACTATAAAATCAAATATACGGAATATGTGAATAATGGATAAATATTATTTTCAAGAGCTTTTTTTATAAAAAAACGTTCCTCCCATGCATGAGAGGAGCGTTTAATGGCTTATCATCTATATTCGTATTAATGTGTATTGTTTTTTGCTCTGCAGCAATTGTTTATCATACACAATATAAATATCAAAACCGAAGCACTTAAAATGAATAATACGATATGTTGATAAACCTGAGATGTAAAGCCACTACAACATCCAATAAAGCCGGCTATGATCAGAAAGAGATAACCGGCAAACCCTATTATCCCAAACAATAAAGCTACATTGATGAGTATCGTTTTCATTATCCAGTTTTTCAGATTAAAGAGAATAATGTTTTTTGTAAAACACTTAAAATTAAGTATTAAATGCCGAATTTTGAGGGAGATGATAGTGTTTTATCTTTGTTTTTCATATGATAAAATTTTATTATAAATGTGATTTTTGATACATTAAATTCAAGCAGATGTATTATTTTTACTATCGAAATGAAGTCTACCAAAATAAGTTGTAAAGATTGCACTTTTAAATCGCAGGCCGTTGAACTGTTGAATGAAGAAGATCTTGGTTTGATGGATGAAAATTGCGCGGAAGTTTCCTGTCAGCCCGGTGAACATATTATAAAAGAGGGAACCCTTTCTTCTCATATCGCCTATTTAAAAAGTGGACTGGCCAAAATCCATATGACCGGCCCCAGTGGCCAGGATCAGATATTAAAAATCGTTACCAGTGGAAGTTATATCGGCATTCAAACCATCCTTACTGATAAGATCCATCGCTATTCAGCTTCTGCGCTCAAGGAATGTGATGTTTGCTTTATTGACATCGATCTATTTAAGGCGCTTATAAAGCGTAATTCGGAATTTGCCTTTGAATTGATTCTCTACCTGTGTACGGATGAATTGAATTATTTTGAACGATTTGTTAATCTATCCCAAAAACAAGTTAATGGAAGATTAGCAGATGCCATCTTGCACTTTACTGAGATTGAAAACAACCATATTACATTTACACTTCCTTTATCTCGAAATGATCTGGCTGCGTTGATTGGAGCAAGGAGGGAAAGCGTGGCAAGGGCGATGAAAGAGTTCACTGATACAGGGCTTATCAAAGTTGAAGGTAAACAGGTAACGATCCTGAATGATACCCTGCTGCACAGGATCAGCCGAAATGGTTAAAGTTAAATAAAACATTGAGCTTAGCCGAAATTACTGATTTTCTCCAGCCTGTTCGAATCTAAAATTTTAAAAGTTTTACCTGACACCTCTATCAGTTTTTCTTTTTTAAATTCTTTTAAAATACGAATGACACTTTCCGATGAAAGGCCTGTGAGATCGGCCAGGTCATTCCTTGACAGATCCAGGCTGAATTTTAGTGACTTGTAAATACTTTGGGATAAACAAAGCAGGATATCAGCAACGCGGCCATTGGATTGTTTTCGGGTGAGGCTGTAGAACCGGCCATAGACTTTGGACGTGTTTTCATTCAAAATGTTGATGATCTTACTTGCAAACATGGCGTTCTTTCGGATCAATTGTTTAAATATTTCAGCATCAATCAAGGTGGCGGTTGAATCAAGATAGGTAGATACTGAATAAAGGAATGTATTGTTACCTTCATAAAACGAGGATAGGTTAATCAAACGATTCGATGGGATGATTTTTAGGATGAGATCCTTGGCATTTCCTTCCAGGTAAACTTTTACCAATCCTTCGTTCAATAATATAACATGCGAAGCAAAAGAGCCTTGCTTTGCTATAACCTCGCCCTTTTTGTAACGGATCTCAATGCTATGTTGGTCAATGATGTTTTTCTCATCATCGTTCAGGACTTCGAAACAGCTGATATGCTCCCTATCCGAATCGCAACGGGTGATTTTGGGGATAATTTTTTCTGTCATTGTAAATGAATCAGAATGCAAAAATAGGAACAAAATTAACAGGCAATTGATTGGACTCGGCATGATAATATTTGAAGTTGGCATTTGTCCTCAATTCATTTTTCATCAAATCGATCATTTGCCTTAATTGATCTCCGGGCCGGTTTAATTCAGTAAATTTGCAATCCAAAGAGGCAAAACAAACGAACATGGCTGTTTTATCTGATCTGGATCCACGTGACTTCGATTACCCGTTACCCCCTGACAAGATCGCTCAATTTCCACTTGAGCAAAGGGATCGGTCAAAGTTACTCCTTTTCAAGGATCACGAACCTTCCATGCATGTGTTTAAAGATATCGCCAACTTTTTGCCTGATCACGCTTTGCTGATATATAATCAAACCCGCGTCATTCAGGCCCGGTTAATATTCAGGAAGGAATCGGGTGCCCGTATTGAAATTTTTTTATTGGAACCGGTTTCACCTACCCGTGAAATACAGCAGGCATTTGAGTGCTCTTCACCTGTTCGGTGGAATACCCTGGTTGGAAATTCGAAAAAATGGAAATCAGGTGATTTGCATTTGCCTTTCCAAATTAATGGACTCGACTATATGCTTTATGCACAAAGGGAAGATAAAAACGGTAATCAATTTCAGATTAGTTTTACCTGGGATCCCCCTTCCATTTCTTTTTCCGAGGTGTTGGAGCATGTTGGTAAAACACCTTTGCCTCCTTATATGAACCGGGAGGCACGGGATGAAGATAAAGTCCGTTATCAAACCATTTATGCACGTAATGAAGGTTCAGTTGCGGCTCCCACAGCCGGGCTCCATTTCACTTCCGGAGTTTTTGATGCTCTGAAATTAAAAGGAATACAGTTTTCAGAGGTTACCCTTCATGTTGGAGCGGGCACATTTAAACCCATAAGCACCAACAACATTGTGGACCATGAAATGCACACCGAAAGGATCTTTATTAGCAAAAAAACCATTGAACGCATTTTAGAAAATATTGGAAAACCTGTTATTGTTGTTGGCACAACCACCATGCGGAGCATTGAAAGCTTGTACTGGCATGGAGTGAAAATATTGATGGATCAAGTAAAAGATGATGATATTCATATTCATCAGTGGGATCCTTACCAGGAACAATACAGGATTGATATCCCGGTGAAAACAGCTCTTGACGCTGTTTTGGAATTAATGGACCAAAAAGGTATGGCTGTTATTTCTGGACAAACCCAGCTCATGATTGTCCCGGGTTATCATTTTAAAATTGCTGATATTTTGATCACGAATTTTCATATGCCCCGCAGTACCCTGTTGATGTTGGTTGCAGCATTCATCGGACATGAATGGAAGGATGTTTACCGGTTTGCATTGCAGCATGAATTCCGATTTTTAAGTTATGGCGATTCTTGTCTGTTCTTCAAAAAAGAGGTGAAGGTATGAAGTCACCAGTTTTTATTGTGACCGGCGAATCTGGGAGTGGGAAGACAACCACTTTATTTAAATTATACAATGCACTTTTATCTGAAAAAATAGAGGTAGCTGGTATTCTGGCCCCTGGAACGTGGAAGGATAATCAAAGAGACTTATTTGAATTGGTAAACTTGCTGACAGGTGATCGAATTGTTTATTGCCAGCGTGATCCTGTAGACAGTTGGGAACCCATCAATCATTTTTATATCAATCCTGAGGGGCAAAGTTTTGGTGAAAAGACTTTACACTGGAAGCATATTCAAAATGCAAAAGTGATCTTTATTGATGAAATTGGTCCATTTGAAATGCAGGGTAAAGGATGGGCTCCATCACTGGAAGCCATATTATTAAACCTGGATGTTCCATTGGTTATTTCCGTTCGGAAAAGTCTGATAAATGAAGTGATTGGATACTGGAACCTGAATGTGCAAGGCATCATTGATGCAAGTAAAAATCATCTTTCACTGCTGGAAAAGATGATGAAGTTTCTGAAAAGCTAGCCCTTATAAAAATCTTCAGGAATGATTTTTTGTTCAATCAATGATTTGAGAACGATCTCGGTCATTTCGCTTTTGAAATAAAACTCTTTGTTTAAATCGGAAACATAAGCTTTCAGTCTCATTTTCAGCACCGTTTTCCGGTCTTTTATCTCATTGAAAAATAACACAACAACGGGTTTGTTCAGGTAAATGTATTTAGATACCTGGGCTGCTTCGGTGGCAATTTCCCTTACCTGTTCAGTATTAATATCAATGGGCAGATAGAGTTCGGCTACGACCTGGCAGTTGTTTTCTCCCGAATTGGAATTGGAAACATACTGGATCATGAATTCACTGTTAGGCACGGTTACGAGTGAATCATCGGGGGTAACGATTTTTGATGACCGGATACCAATTTCCACAACTTCACCATAATACTTACCAGCTTCAATTTTGTCACCTATCTGGAAGGGCTTGTCGAACATTACTACAAGTCCGCCGAAAACATTTTTGAGCAGATCCTGGGCTGCAAAACCTACTGCTACACCCACCGATGTAAAAAAAGCGAATAATGTTGCTGCAGGAGGATTAAAAATTCCAATGACAATGACATAAATAACAAATATCCAGGCCAGTATCCTGAAAATTGGAATGATCCGTTTGATGGTGAAATCATATTTGGGATATCTTATGGCAAAGCTATTGATCAGGCTGATGAGGATCCGGATAATAAAATATCCAATAATTAAGAAAATAAGGGACCAGATTATTTTTGGTATGGAAATCAGTTCTGAAATCTGTGGTGGCCGGAGCGTTTCATCTTGTTTGTTATTTTCAGCATCATTGCCAGCTTGTTTTAAGGAGTCTGTTTGATTGGTGTCAGTTAAAGCAGTATCCTTTTTGGGTGATTGCAGGATTTCCAGCAGTGTATCCGCTTTGAACCCTTGCTGGGCCATTACACTATGATGGTTACCCATAAACAGAATAATGCCGGCAACAGCAATCACCAATAGATATTTTATATTGGGTCTCAGATTTTTCATTAATGTAAAATGTTTAACAAATATAAATGATCGATTACCTGCCGATAAATGATGGGATTCACATTATAAATATCCCCGGACTTAATAATAATGCCATCGTCATATAACTGCCCAAGCAATAATTTGCTTTTTTCAGGTGGTATACGAAATAGCAGTGCATGATGCTCTGCACTGATCCCATTGTGTATCACAATGTTTTTCAATATGATTAACTTTGAATCCGACATTGATCCAAGAAAGTTGAAATAATCACTGCTGAGGTATTCGATGTATACAGAATCTTCCGTTACCTGGGCAGTTGAACGCATCCAAAAGAGAAAAGCTTGAGAAAGGTTCCCTTTTACGATCTTATGCATGCGCATGAAATACTGAATTCTAAGCTCTTCCTGATTGCCGAAATCCGTTTGCTTCTTAAAACTGATCAATGTTTTTTTCTGGGTTTCAGGCAGGAACATCAATCGATAGCCACTGATATTGTGCCGTCGTTCAATGGTTTTCATCAAATCTTCATCTGTAAAATCGGAGAGTTTAATGTGATAGCCGAAATAATCAGAAATTCCAATGGTTTTATCCAGGTATTCCCAGGCATATAAATGACATGTTGTGAGCCAGAAAATCTGGCGGTTGGTATCAGATATATGTTTTAAAACGTGCAGCAAATAGTCAAACCCATTCACCCTCGCTTCAAAAAGTTTTTCCAGTCCATCAATGATGACAATCATTTTTTTAGCGGAAGCATCATCCTGTTTTTCTGAGCTTTCTTCAAATGTTGTTTTCGACAGGATTGATTGAAAAAAGTCGGCAATTTCCATGCCGGGCTCAGGCGTTAATATTACAACTTCTTCAGTGGTTAATTTCAGTTTCAAAAAACGATTCAATGTAGTTGTTTTCCCCCATCCTTTCTCTGCGATTATTACAGCCGGGGCGAATTTCCCATCCTTCCAACGCGTGTAAGCTGTTTTTATCTTATCCACCGATTCCTGCCGGGGGGTATATAGTTCGAAGGAAGACAATGGTTCAATCCGGAATAAACGCTGGTATATAAATGGCAACCGGTCAATCGCTTTTTCGGTTTCGGCAAGATAATCCGATACATCTGTTGAAATAAAATGCTTTTGGTCCTCCAGGGTAAATTGCTTGCGAATGCGAATGGAAGATTCACGCAGGAATGCCATGAATTTTTGAATCAATTCAAGGATGTGGGGTAGAAATCCTTTGATATAATCAAAAACTTTTTTGCGAATGGCTTTTGATCTTTCGAGTGCACGGGCCTTGGTAATGCGCAAATTGATTTGCAATGCGCTTTCATTATCGGTTATTTCCGAAAGATTCTTTGTTAAGGTTTCTATTTCGGATTTTAACGTCTCCGATTCTTTTTGTATGAAATTATTCAGCAGTTGTTGTATGTCCTGGATTTTATTTTCAGCTCTTTTAACACCGTCAATACCGATTTTTTCAGCTTCTTCGAGTTCTTTCTTTTCATCAAAAAAATTAATACTGGTATGCAAGCTATAATTGATGATCTCCGGAATTTCTTCAAACCGGTTTTGAACATCCTGAAGATGTCGGGTAAATCCTTGTTTGAGTGAAGGGAATGCATCCATGAAATCAGGCATCATCTGAAATGCGACCAGTGATTGGGGATAAATTTTGTCGAGTTCCGACTTCTGACTGGGTTGGGTATAATCCCCTGATTTTTTAATGATACGGCTTTTTGATAATTGTTCGAATTTTTGTGCTGTCGATTTCTCAAAACTATCAATGCGGGCAGGGATATTGGATTCAAGGATGATCTTTTTTACTTCGGGAACCATTTTCAGCATTAATTTTCGCTTAACCTCAGTCCGTTTGGACCGGAGTTCATCCATAAATTTTTCTTCTTTTGCTGCTTTTTCCTGGTCAAAGAAGGCTACTAAATCATGAATGGTATCCGATGCAACCTGAATATTTTTGTTCAGGGGTTCAAGGTATCGTGAAAATAGATATCCTGTAAAATCAAAATTACTTTTTAGAATATGATACTTTAAACTTGAAATTTCAAGTTCCAATTTCCAATCGTCAGAAAGCACAAATAACGTATTGTGCCAATTTTGAAAGTCGGTTTTATACTGTTTGATTGTGCGTGCAATTGAACGAAGTATGGTTTGGTTGTTGTATTGCTGGCGTATTTTTGAAGTGGGCCTGGTGAATTGATCTAGCGATTGACCATTGAGCTCTGCATTATGCTGCACCGATTTATCCAAACTTTTCAGAAAATCTCTTTCAGCAGTTTTTACTGCTCCTGTTTTGGATTCCAGTTGACTGTTAAGTTCTTCCGGGAAATCAAGATGATGAATTGCCTCAAACTGATAGTCGGAGGCTGCTAAGTGATCCACTACATGAGTAACTACTTTACTGATCTCCCATAAGTTTTTCAATAAATCTGAAAGGTTCCGGTAGTAGGCATTCAGCTTTTCTTGATTTTCCTGCAGGGGTTTGATCGCAATTTCAGAGAGAATATAGTTGGCCTCTAAATTTCCGGTTTTTTTTCTTTTGTTGATAAAATCCAACAATCCATTGAATAGGTTTTGACCATCTATAACTAAGTTCTTCCAAAAAGGATCCTCCGGTTTTTTTTGTTTAATTGTTCTTCCTTCAGCTAATTCTTCCTCTTTAGGTATACCAAAAAGGCTTATAATCTCCTCACGGATTTGATCGATGTGTTCTCCCAGTTTCGGATCAGGATCTTCTTCCAGAGTTTCTTCTAAAAGATTGTTAATGTTTTGATTGGTGTTTTGGGATTCAAACAGAAACTGTGAAATTGTAGCTATTTCGTCCTCCTTTTTAATTTTAGAGTGAAATGCCTGGATCAATGAACTTAGCTTTTCGGCCAAATCCAGGTACCGATGAGTTTCTGATTCCATTAAGCCTCCTAAGGTGGCTTTGAAAATTGCTGAAACTTCTTGGTCCAGGTTATCACGGACAATGCTGGAATGGGTTTGATCCATATAGAATTAACAATTGAAAAAGAAAAAGTTCCTGAAGAAAATAATTTTGTTTTGCGAGGTAAAAATACGAATATTTCATGAACATTATCTTGCACCGCGTCATCATTCAAAAGTGAAATTTGATGCTATTGAAATGTTAAGTTTCATTTAAATCAAAAATATACTTTTGTGAAATTAATCATTGATTCATGTACAATGCAGTAACAGGCATTATTCTGGCAGGCGGGAAAAGTCGTAGAATGGGCAAAGACAAAGGGCTTTGTTTGCTCAATGGTCGGCCCTTGATTCGTTTTGCCATAAATCTTTTAGAAACAGTTTGTGATAGAATCATCCTGGGTGCCAATGATCCCGATTATCAATCTTTCGGATTGCCTGTAGTAAACGATAAAATACCAGATATTGGACCGATGGGTGGTTTGTATTCCTGCCTGGAAGCATCTGAAACCAGGGATAATTTTATCCTTTCATGTGATATGCCACTGGTATCTGAAGACCTTATCCGGTTTATATTGAAACACAAGACCGATTATGAAGTGGTTATTCCACTGAACAAAGGGCTGCCCGAGCCAATGTGTGCTTATTACAGCCAGGATATCGTGCCGGTTTTGCGGGAGTATATTCAAGAAGGAAACTATAAAATCCAGGATGTTTTTAAAGCTGTGAATACCTGTTATCTTAAAATTCCATCGGATACCAATTTTTTCAGCAATGTTTTGTTTCACAATATCAACACACCGCATGATCTCAAAAAAGCGGAAATGCATATTAAAACCTGCCACCCATGAGTCAAGGGATAAAAAGTCCGATCCATTTAAAGCCGGTGTGGCTTAAAGCTGCTGTCCTGGGAGGATTGTGGGCATCGGTGGAGATCATCATCGGGAGTTTTTTCCACAATCTGCGCCTGCCGTTTGGTGGGACCATCCTTGCTGCCAATGGCACCATCCTCATGATTGCTTTTTACCAGATGTGGCCTGAAAAAGGGTTGATCTGGCGGGCAGGCCTGATTGCTGCCTTAATGAAATCGGTATCACCGAGTGCGGTCATCCTTGGTCCCATGATCGGAATCATGTCGGAAGCGCTGATCGTTGAATTTTTCATCCGGATTTTCGGGAATAATTTGATATCCCTGTCAATTGCAGGTGCTTTGAGTGTATCGAGTGCCCTTCTTCATAAGGTAGCCAGTTTGATCATCTTGTATGGATTGAACATTGTCAGGCTCTATGTAGATATCTTTAACTGGTTGGCAAAACAAATAAAAATTGAAAATCCTGATCCATGGATGCTGGTTACCATTGTTACAGCCGTTTACCTGATCTTGGGCACAGGCTCAGCCATAATCGGATTTTTAATTGGAAGAAAGTCAGGGAGTAGTAAACTTCAAATGCAGGGTTTTTCGCCTGAGAAACTGGATAAAGAAAACATTTTCGCCATTGATCCAGACCAACATTTTTCAACATTGCTTTTTGTTATGCATATTTTATTGATCCCAGCAGGATTATTGCTTTTGAATTTTATGGAGTTGGTTTATGGGTTGGTCATTATTGGTCTTTATTCCAGCTTTTGCATTTTATATTATCGAAAGACTTTGCGGAGGCTAAAAAAGCCGGCTTTCTGGTGGCAATTGGTCCTGCTTACCTTCCTCGCCGGTATTTTCTGGAATGGAGTTAAAGAAAATGGTGTTCTTTTTGCAACCGAAGGACTGCTCATTGGCCTGGAAATGAACCTGCGGGCCTTTTTTGTAGTGATTGCCTTTTCCGCTTTCAGTGTGGAACTCAGGAATCCCGGCATCCGGGATTTCCTTTTCAGTAAGGGGTTTGATAAGATATACGCAGCTCTTGGACTCTCTTTTACTGCATTGCCGGTAATGATTGAAGCCATGCCCAGTCCTCAAAAATTGCTCCGCCATCCTATACAAAGTTTCTCAAAAATGATGATTCATGCACGGGAGTGGTTGGAGGTGTTTGAAAATAAAAAATAAACCATACCCCCCGTCAGTTGAACAAGAAATATGGTTTGGTTATTTTGTCAATACATTCCTAGGTGAAAATGATCTGGCTTCCTTCACCACCGGCCAGCTCATAAAATTCGCCAACGGTAATGATGTCTTTGACATGTTCACTCAGATCTTCTTTTTTCAATTTGAACATATCCGCAGCGAGTTTACATGCATAAAGGCTTCCACCTCCGGCAACAAATAGTTCGATGAATTCGCTTACAGGTGGAACATCGAGTTTGTCCATTTCTTTTTTCATCATTGATGAAACCATGGCTTCCATACCCGGAATGATCCCCAACCAGGTGGGCATACGCATGCCGCCAGGGAGGCGCATAGCAGGATTTCCTATGACGCCGGTGTGGAGCTTATCCATCCGCTTTTTAATGACGGCTTCCAGTCCAAAGAATGTAAAGAAGAGGTTGGCTTCCATGCCTTCCATAACCGCTCCATTACCCATTACGAGTGAAGCATATACGTCTTCGATGGTTCCCTTGGCACAGATGATACTGACCTTTTTAACGGGATGATTATTTTCTGACATATCAGTAAAATTATAATTTTTAAAAACTACACACAACTCGTTGGTTTAGGAATACCGGCAATTTTGGTAGATTTTTTCAAAGGTGCTCCGGGAAACATTTGATAAAAAGTTTTTACATCCACAATGCCCGATTTATTGATACCACGAATGGTTAATTGTTCGCCTGCGGCTTGCTTATTGCGTAGGTATTCCAGCATTTCAAAATGTTTATCGGTGAGTTCAACACCTTCTTCTTTTGCAATTTCTGCAGCAATTTCTTTGGTCCATTGTGACGGGTCGGTGAAGTATCCTTCATCGTTTACATCAATGGTTACACCTGCATATGTTTTTTGTGCCATAATAATTAGTTTTTAATGTTGATATTTTAAATTTAACTTAATGATATTGATAATTTTATGTGTCTTTGGCTTTGAGCCTATGGTTATTATCTTTTTGTTTTTAGCGTGTTGGTATTATCTTCTTTTGAAAGATTTTTCAGGAAGGTGATCATGAATCCGAGTCCCTTCTTCATTTCAGGAGTTCTTAATTCTTTCATCGCTTTCCATACAGAGTATTCCGGTATATCCTTTGTGTCAAGACTCTTGTAAACTTTTACCCCGTTATCCAGTGCCTGCAGCATGTCGGGTTGCGTCATACCTTTTACCGTTTCAAGGATGGTCACAATGTTTTCGGCCAGCTCTCTCACATCTTGCACAGAAAAGTGTGAAACGATATTGTCCATGATCTTGGTGAGTTCCCTGAAAAATTCCACATAACCTTTCTGGTCGAATTCATTCATTTTCTGGATTGCATCCAATCCTACCTGACGTGCTATTGGTGTTGCATCTTTAATAAAGTCATTGATACTCTCCAGCGTATCTAAAAATTCATTGATGTTATCAATGTTCCGGATCAGCCTGATGGCAGTCCCCTTCAGTGCATCGCCATCCACTTCCACACCAGCTTTATCCAATTCGATCACTGTATTCTTAAAGGCATCTTTACCTACGATGGAAAGATCATCCATCAGATCGCTCATTGACTCGCGGTTTTGTTTTTGCGCAAAAACCTCTTCCAGGATGATATCAAGTTTATGATTGATATCGTCTATCTGTTGCTGAATTTTTTGTTCAGTCATTGTGATTTCATTTTGAGATTAATGTTACTCCATTTTTTTACCGGCCATGGTCATTTGCGAATCGATGGGCATTTCCTTGCCTTTCAACAGGATGTGCCAGTATATCCATCGAAACATGAGTTTGCCATAGTGATTCATGCGGCTCTCTTTCAACAGACCAAAAGGTCCGAGGCCAGGGAACGGGAATGAACCCGGTAGAGGTTCGGTGTCGTAATTAAAATCGATAAGCGCACCCTTGCCATGACCTGTTTCGATATAACAGTTGGAATGACCATCAAAACTGCTGGTAAAAGGCCTGTTTTCGATGTAGCACATCAGGTTTTCATGTAAGGTGTCAGCCTGAAAGTGTACTACCGATCCGGCTTTGGATGTGGGGAAATTGCCAGCATCACCCAGCACAAAAACATTTTTGAACTTGTTTGATTGAAGCGTATTTTTATCTGCCGGAACAAATCCCAGGTCATCGGCCAAGCCACTTCTTTCAATCATCGGATCGCCGGTATGGATCGGTATGGAAACCAGGCAATCGAAAGGAATTTCCTGTCCTCCGAAATCGATGATCTTTTTGCTTTCATTATCAACTTCTCCCAGAAAGAAATCGGTTACCAGCTTAATGTTCTTTTCAGCCAGGAGGTTCCCCAGCATTTTGGAAGCCCTTGGTTTTGTGAAAGCACCCGATAATGGGGTAACATAAGTAATATTCACCTTATCACGCATGCCTCTTTCAAGGAAGAATGCGTCAGCAAAAAATGAAAATTCCAGGGGAGCAACCGGACATTTAATGGGCATATCAGCAATATTGACCACCAATTCGCCACCTTCCCAGGTTTTAAAGAAATTAGCCAGTGCTTTTGATCCTTCAATGGTATAAAAATCGAAAATATTCTTATGCCATAATTCCCCCTTTAGACCTGGTGTTTCTTCAGGAGCAATGCGGGTTCCGGTAGCGATGATCAGGATATCATAATTCATTACCTCCCCATCTTTGAGCAGTACCTTGTTATGTTTACCATCAATTTTATCAATTTCGCCATATAACAGGTTCACGCCAACCGGAATAAAATTGTTTTTGGGTTTAATTACATCAGCCTCTTTATAATAACCAAAGGGAATGAATAAAAATCCAGGTTGATAATAATGGGTTTTAAACTGATCAATGATAGTGATATCCCATTCTTCCCGGGGCAGATCTTTTCTCATTTTGTTGGCCATGATTGTGCCACCTGTCCCAGCTCCTAAAATCAAAAGTTTTTTCATCAGATTATATTAAATTTGTGATCTATGTATCATTGGTTGTATATTCATATTGTGAATTAAATAACAATACAAATTTAGTTAGAACATATGAATACATTCACATTTATACATATGATATATATCATGTTTTAATGGAAGTTATTGAAAATCATTCGTTTTGTCAGTTCTGTGGATTCAAATCCCGACTGTTTACCCGGCTTGATGAAGCGGAACTGGAGTTTATCAATGGATTTAAAACAGAATATATCTTTGAAAAGGGAGAAGTTATCATACAACAAGGTACGCCCATTAAAGAGTTTTTATATTTAAAAACGGGCCTGGTCAAACTACATTTTTTAGGTAAAAGTCAGAAAGACAGGATCATTAGCATCGCCAGACCTTTGGACTTTGTAAGTTTACTGTCAACTTTTTCCAATACGGAATATCCCTTTTCCATTACTGCTCTTGAAAAATCGATTGTTTGTTCCATTAATCTTGATGCCATCCGTCAGATCATTCAAAAAAACGGAAATTTTGCACTGGATTTACTGGAGCAGGTTAGCCGGTCCTCTCATTTGGTTTTACAGTCAACTTATGATATCGATGAAAAAAACCTGAGGGGCAGAATTGCCTACATTTTGCTATGGTTTTCCAGGAAAATATACCATCGGGATAAGTTTGATTTACCCATTTCGAGAAAAGAAATGGGAGAGTTGATCAATATGACAACCGAAAATGTGATCCGTATTTTATCCGAATACAGAAAAGATGGAATATTAAATATCGGGGGAAAAACCATAGAAATCCTGGATCCAGATTTCCTGGAGCGAATCTGTAAATGGGGTTAATCCGGTAAAATACATTGTTTAGAGATATCTTTAAGATATTCCTCAAAATTCAAATTTAATGATTTTATCATTATGTCTGAGTTTTCCTCATGACAGACAAGGCAGGCACCAACCCGTAAAATCCGTTTTTGTTCCTCATGGTTAAACGCTCGAAAATTGGTTCGGGTGGAAATTCCCGGATTCTCTGATTTTAGATCAAATTTAATCCATGCATCTTCTGGCAAACCATCATATTTGTTGGCTGCATAAGTGGGGGTAAAAGCCCAAATCCCTTTTCCATTCTCAGTTTTATATTCCAAATCGCCCCGTCCATAACCGATTGCCAATGGATCGTTGTGGCAGGATTTACAATTTCGTCCCTTGACGCTAGAGGTGTGTGGAGCTGCGGGTGCAAACAATCGGTGAAAGATCATTTTTTCATCTTTTCCGGTAAAGCCGGATTTATCGATCGTTAGTGCCATTCCAGGAATGGCAGGGCTGATCTGTTTTTGTTCTCCCTCCCAAACGCCCAGGGTGGGTGGCTCTGCCAGGAATTTTCCCACGTATTCCACCCAGGTTCCGGTGATAGGGCGGTTCGCCAAAAGGTCGTATCCATCGGCATTTTTATCAAACTCATTGTGACAGCCGATGCACTGCGGAGCCCAGGCTGAGTGACAGGCACTGCAGGTGAGACTTTCGTGTGCCTTGTGGGTGCAAATGGCAGAAGGTGGATTCATTAAATATATCTTCCCATTATTCTTTCCAACCATAAATGCGGAGTCATTTTTAAGGTATGTATTGAGAAGGGCTAATGCGGATTCCTTTCCCCTGATCATTTGTTTGTCCCCATGGTTGAATTTTCTGAGATCAAAAATCTTTTTCGATTCGGAATCAAGTTCATCATAGCTGGCAAGTTTTAACTTTTCAGCTATGTGGCAATCCTCGCACCGGATTTTTACCGCTTGTTCTTCATGCAGATAAACGGTTCCATCGCCCATGGTCTCGTAGGAATTGTGACAATCGATGCAATCCATTTCGGCTTTGTGGTGTACATCTTCCGAAACATACTCAAACACTCGTTTATCCTGCAAAACACGATATTCTTTTTTTCTGATAACATCTACTTCTTCCAGCAACGTTTCATGCCAGCCCTCATAATTGGTCGAGATTCGTCCGGAGCGACTGTGACATCCAAAACAATGATCATTTGAAATTTGAATATCCAGCGAAGGATGAATTTGGGGTAAAAGATCTTCTTGTTTATTGCCCTGAATATAAGCCATGTGTTGTCTCTTTCCTTCCTTTGAGTAGCTTAGGTGGCAAGCGGTACATCCTCCTCCGCGTGAAAGTTCATCATTCGGTCCCGATTCAATTTTTGGATTGCCCAGGTGGCATTTGGCGCAGAGATTTCGCAGATGTTGATCTGCGGCTGAGTGGCCAAGTTCATGAATGTGTGCAAGCTTATCCGGGGAATTAGTTTCATTGAATACCCATCGATCCACACTCACAATCCCAGAGTTGGTAGTCATCAAAGATACATTGATCCGATCAGGAATACCGGGATGACAGTTGATGGTGCCGCAGGTTTGATTGGCAAATTCAAGGTTACCCGGGATGAGCACCATATTTTTGTGGGCTTTATTTTTATTCAATGAAAAAGGATCACCCAGGTGGCAGGAGGTACAACCGATGGCTTCTGGGTTGTGGGAAACAGCAAATCCCGTTACATCTTTATGACAGATCATGCAGGCTTCACGTTTGCCCAGCACAACCGGAATATCATTTGCCGTCAATGCGTTGAAGTTTGCTGTTCCAATGTGAATCTCAAATTCAAGAGGGATGTATGCTTCCTGTTGATCATTTTCCCATGGTGTTACCCATTCCCAGTTTTCCCCTCTGAAATAAAAACCGATGATGGTAAGCAGAAGATATATGATTCCAAAAAATCCAATTATCTTTCTCGAATAAAGTTGCCAGTTTGTGTTTAGATTTCGGGTAAAGAAGATTAATGAAAGTAAAGCAAGTACCAGTAACCAGATCCATGCCGGCCGGCTCATCCAGTGTAATATTTCCTGTAAACCGATAAAATACCAGGGCCCTTTGATGACCGAGTCGATGTTGTTGTGCAAAGGTGACTGAATAAAAAAACTGATCAAGGTCAATAAGGCAAGTAAAATCAAAAATGTGGGAAATTTGGTCCAGATGGTTTTAACATGCTCGAAAATTATATAGATCAAGAAAATGGTTGCTGTGGCAATATGATGGACATAGATCAATTGCAGGTCTTCAAAGGAGCCAAAAATTAAACCCACGAAAAATTTACCGAGGAGTGGAATATCTGAGATCAGTTTTTCAAGGATTCGACGAGCCTGCAAGCTATCTGCATCCGCTTTTAGTATAAAACCGGTAAGCATCACCATAAAGGTGAATAGGATCGCCAGGACCAAACGGAACCACACTCCCTTGCTTTGTTCTCTGGATGTCCCCAGTTTCAGATGGTCCCATAAATGTAATAAGGTGAATATGAGAAAAAACTGGGCACTCCAGTAGTGGAGGTTCCTGAAAAAAACAGCGGCCGGATTGGTGATCAACATCAGGGCAATGCTATCATACGCATTCAATACATCGTAAGGAACTGCCAAAACAATACCTGAAATGGCGCAGATTACAAACGCTGCCAACGCTATGTTTCCATTGTTGTCGAATTCGATAATCCGCCGTATTTTTCTAATTGTTATCAAGTTTTAAACCTCAGTGATGAGTTCTTTTTTTTCAGGATCGAATTTATAAGTGAGTTCGGTCAATGCTGTTGTTGCAGGCCCTGATATTACTTCTCCGTTTTCCCCAAAAGATGATCCGTGACAGGGACAAACCAGTTGCCCGTTTTCTATTTTATTGATCCTGCAACCCAGGTGCGTACATTTTGAACTGAACAGTTTCAGCTTTTGATCTTTTTGTATCATGATCACATCATCATAAAAATAGATTCCATCAGCATTGGGTGTTTTTAAACGAATAATTCTTGCGGATGAAACCTGACGGTGTTTCCTGACCATGAGTCCAGCAAAAAGCAGGTATGGCAGTGCAATCAGCCAGCCAAATGTTTTTAGAAATTCTTTGCGCTTCATAGAATGCCGGTCATCTTATGGAATTCATTTGCCAAAAGTAAATATTTAATGAAAAGAAGTTATTGGGATGATTGTGATATGAATTCAATCTGATAATGGTTTCCAAAATGGTATTATTGCAAATGGCCACTTTAAAACCCTGATGGTATTCATCCACTAAAAACTGATTTAAATCAGTTTTTAGTGTGACTAATTACCATTGTTAATTAAAAAACAATAGCAATAGAGTTTTACTTTTGCCTTTCTTATATATTAAGATATCTAGATATGACTAAAAGACGGGATTTCATAAAAATATCAGCGCTTGGACTGGGTGGGGCTGCAATTGCTACCTCGGGACTTAATTTTGCAGGTTCCAAATTAATGGCCACACCGCAAGGGGGAGAAAAAGTGAAAGGAACCAACCTCAGGCGTTTCCCCACCTATTGTGAAGTATGTTTTTGGAAATGTGCCGGTTGGACTTATGTAGATGATAAAGATGAAATTGTAAAGGTTATTGGAAATGATGAGGATCCGCATTGCAACGGAAGACTTTGCCCTCGTGGTACCGGTGGACCGGGAATGTACAATGATAAAGATAGGCTCAAAACCCCATTGATCCGGGTTGAAAAAAATGGGGAACAAACTTTTCGGGAAGCAACATGGGATGAGGCTCTTGATTATACTGCAAAACGCTTAAAGGAAGTTGCAGACAAGCATGGACCTGAATGCGTGGCATTGTTTAACCATGGATCCGGTGGTAAATATTTCGGAGATCTCCTGAAAGCATTCGGTTCAGATAATATTGCTGCGCCATCGTTTGCTCAGTGTCGTGGTCCCCGTGAGACGGCATGGATTGCAACTTATGGTGAAGCAGTTGGCTCACCTGAACCCACCGATATCCGGGATACGAAATGCCTGGTATTGATTGGAAGTCATATTGGTGAGAACATGCACAATGGACAGGTGCAGGAAATGTCAGATGCCATTGATAAAGGAGCAACGATCATCACAGTTGATCCCCGTTTTTCAACAGCCGCCAGCAAATCGAAATTTTGGCTGCCGATCAAACCAGCCACAGATATTGCATTGTTATTAGCATGGATCCATGTATTGATTGAAGAGGAAATTTATAATAAAGAATTTGTTGAACAGTATACATATGGATTCGATCTGCTGAAAAAGCATGTTAAGAATATGACCCCCGAATGGGCCTATGGTGAAACAACAATTAAACCCGATATTATCCGTAAAACAGCCCGTGAAATGGCACAGGCAGCACCTGCTGTTATTGTCCATCCGGGTAGACATGTTACCTGGTATGGTGACGACACCCAAAGAATAAGGGCCGTTGCCATTCTGAATGCACTGTTGGGATCCTGGGGCAGCCGCGGTGGTTTTTATATGAAGGAGAGTGCACATCTGCCCAAACCGAAATTGCCACCCTTCCCGAAACCAAAAAGAAATTGGCGGGATGCTTATCCGGGACAATATAACCTGGCTAGCCTGGCTTTATCATCAGGGATTTGTGATGCTACCATTCCAAGCTCTAACCGTGATTGCTCCTTCAAAGCCTGGATTGTTTATGGTACGAATCTTCCCTTAACCCTGCCAAATATCAACAATACATTAAATGCAATATCTCATCTCGAATTTATGGTGGCCATTGATACCATGCCCATGGAGGTTACTGGTTATGCAGATGTAGTGTTGCCTGAATGTACTTACCTGGAGCGATACGACCTGATAAGAACTTCGCCGCACCGTGAACCTTACGTCGCATTGCGTATGCCGGCCGTTGAACCGAAATATGACTCCAAACCCGGCTGGTGGATTGCCAAAAAGCTAGCCGATAAAATGGGACTGGGCGATTATTTCCCCTATGATGATATCACAGAATTGCTTGACTGGCAGCTGAAACACATTGGATCATCGCTTGAGGAAATGAAAAAGATTGGTGTGAGAAAACTGGAAAGAGAAAGTGGTCCACTCTATTTCACAAAAGGAGAAGAAATTGAATTTAATACGCCCTCCGGTAAAATTGAGCTGTTTTCCAATGAACTGGCTGCAGAAAATTTTGACGGTATTCCGGTTTATACAAAGCATCCACAACCACCACAGGGTTTTTACCGGTTGATCTATGGTCGTGCTCCTATGCATACTTTCAGCCGGACAGCCAACAATGCAAATCTCACTGATTTAATGGATGAAAATAGTGTTTGGGTTAACCCAAAGGTAGCAAGGTTGTGGGATCTAAAAACCGGTCAAAAAGTATGGTTGAAAAATCAGGATGATGTAGTCACAACCTATCCGCTGAAAGTAAGGATAACAGAGCGCATTCGCTGGGATTCAGTTTATATGGTTCATGGATTTGGACACTCGAAAAAAGAATTAAGCAGGGCTTTCGGAAAAGGAGCAAATGATACAGAAATGATCACAAAAGTAATGATGGACCCCATTATGGGTGGGACCGGAATGAGGGGTAATTTTATCACATTTTTAACTGAAAAACCTGAGGAGGTTGAGTCATGAGATATGCGATGGCAGTAGATACAAGAAAATGCGTAGGCTGCAGCGACTGTGTTGTTGCCTGCCAGACAGAAAATAATGTTCCCATCGGTTTCTGTCGTGACTGGATCACCGAAACGGTGGATGGTACCTATCCCAATGTAGAAATTGAATTGCGATCGGAAAGGTGCAATCATTGTGACAATTCACCCTGCGTACGCTGTTGTCCTACTGGAGCAAGCCATATTGTGGAAGGCGGGGTTGTTCTGGTAACGCATGATGAATGCATCGGTTGCGGAGCCTGTATACAGTCCTGCCCTTATGATGCCAGGTATTCGCATCCGGATGGATATGTAGATAAATGCACATTTTGTATGCATCGGGTGGAAAAAGGTCAAAAACCTGCTTGTGTAGATGTATGCCCTACCAAATGCCTGTATTTTGGAGATCTGGATGATCCGAACAGTGATGTTTCCAATGCATTGCGTAACAGGAAATACAAGGTATTGGCACCCGAAGCAGGAACAAAGCCCCAGATTTATTTTCTTACTTAAAGCTTGAAAAATGAACGAAGAATTATTTGTTAGCGGACGGAATATACCCAACATAGACCCATATCTGAATATCTGGCACTGGCAAATCCCGATTTATCTTTTTCTGGGTGGACTTGCTGCTGGTATTTTGTTTTTTGCAGGTTTATTCACGATTCTTGGAAAAGAAAAGGAGATGCAAACCACTGTAAAATGGGCCACTTTTATTGTACCCGGAGCCCTGGTCCTGGGTTTGATCGCCCTGTTCCTCGACCTGAAGCATCAATTGTATTTCTGGAGGTTATACACAACAATCCGTTTTGAATCCCCCATGTCATGGGGTGCCTGGACGCTGATGTTTATTACGCCACTTTCGCTGGTATGGGTTGCTGCTTATATGAAAGATGTAATTCCAGGTTGGCGCTGGAAAATGAAAATCCTCGATGATTTCGATGCATGGATCAACGAAAACAGGAAACCGGTTGCATGGGTGATGATCATCTTTGCAGTAATTCTTGGGATATATACCGGAATCCTTTTATCAGCATTCAATGCCCGTCCGCTTTGGAATAACTCGATTTTGGGACCTTTGTTCCTGGTATCGGGAATGTCAACGGGTGCTGCCACCATTATGTGGATGTCGAAAAGCCATTATGAAAGAATGGTGATGGGTCGCATTGATCTTCTGCTCATTGCCATAGAACTGTTTTTAATCACCCATATGATTATGGGATTTCTGGCAGGACCGAGTGTTCAGCTGGAGGCAGCCAATTTATTTTTGGGTGGTCAATTTACCGTTAGCTTCTGGGTATTTGTCATTGTTCTCGGACTGGTATTCCCGGCATTATTAGAAGTACTTGAACTTGTCGGTTATAAAGTTCCGGTTGCAGTTCCGGCTTTTCTGATATTGCTGGGTGGATTGGTGTTTAGGTTTATTATGGTTGAAGCCGGACAAATCACCAGGTATCTTTATTAATAATGAAAAATGATGACAAGATGAAAAATAACAACGAAAAGGGCACAACCTATTTTAATCCTTATTTTGGGGGTGTCATGCTAGGTTTGATCCTACTGGCCACCTTTTATATTACCGGTCGTGGGCTGGGTGCCAGTGGTGCGGCAAAAAGTACGGTCGTAGCGGCTGTCGACAGGGTAGCACCCAAACATGCCGAAGAATCTGCCTATTACAGCAAGTTTATCAGCGATGATCTTCACCCAATGAATACCTGGTTGGTGTTTGAGGTAATTGGAGTGTTGGCGGGAGCTTTTCTTTCAGGTGCTCTGGCCGGAAGATTAAAGTTCAAGACCGAACACAATCCAAAAATCACAACGAGAAGGAGATTGATATTTGCTGCCATTGGAGGTGTCTTTTTTGGAGTTGGATCTCAAATTGCCCGTGGATGCACCAGTGGTGCAGCACTGAGTGGTGCAGCTGTGCTTTCTCTTGGCGGTTTTATTACCATGATGGCGATCTTTGGATCGGCCTATGCTTTTGCTTATATTTTCAGGAAACTTTGGATTTAGATAAAAAATTGAAATTATGGGACCATTAATTCCACTCGATATCATTCCCGAACAATGGAACAACGTAATTGCTGTCATCATTGGAATGGCTTTCGGATTTATCATGGAGGGTTCAGGGTTTTCCTCTTCCAGAAAAATTGTCGGACTTTTCTATGGTTATGATTTTACGGTTCTCCGGGTATTTTTTACGGCTACCGTTACAACAGCCATTGGCCTGTACTATTTCAGTTATCTTGGCTGGATCGACATGTCATTGGTTTATATTCATCCAACTTATTTAACTGCAGCCATCGTGGGCGGTCTCATTATGGGTGTTGGATTTGTAGCTGGGGGGTATTGTCCCGGAACGAGTCTTATCGGTGCAGCCATTGGCCGCATTGATGGAATGGTATTTACCCTAGGATTAATGATTGGGATTTTCTTTTTCAGTGAGGGCTTTTCGATTTTTGAAGGTTTGTATAATGGAGGTTTTATGGGATACATAACCATCACGGAATATTTCAATATATCATCCCAATTATTCATATTTCTTTTTACGGTTGTTGCCGTTGCAGCCTTTTATTTTACTACGTTGATCCGCAGAAGAGTAAAGCAGGTTAATTATTAATTATTGTTATCATGTCGAAAGTATATATCATATTTGCATCGTTACTGATCCTGGTTGCCTTTGGACTTGTTTTGTTGCCAGACACAGAGCATGAAGATCAAATTCCACCTGAGGCGTTGTTAAAGGAAATCATGAATCAGTCCCGATTCCTGTCGGCCGACCTAATTGCTGCCCGCATCATTGATGAGGATCCTTCCATTATGCTCGTTGATGTTAGAACAGCTGAAGCATACAATTCTTATTCACTTCCTGGTGCCATCAATATCCCCCTGAAAGAAACCCTCGATGAAGAATGGCAACCCTACTTGAACCAAAGGGGTGTAGATGTCGTTTTTTTCAGCAATGGCGATCTTTTTGCCGATCAGGCCTGGATTCTTTGTTCCCGGCTGGGCTATAAAAATTTGTATGTGATGGAAGGAGGTTTAAATCAGTGGTTTACCCAAATTATGCAACCAACAGTACCTCCGGACACTTCCCCGAATGAAGATTTTGATCTCTACTCATTTCGGAAGGCAGCAAGCATCTATTTTGGTGGAGGGGCCCCTGCGCAATCCACTCAGGATATAAAGGGAGAAAACATTCAGATTATCAGAAGGGAGAAAAAAACTGCAACAGCAGGAGGATGTTAATTTAAGTATTACCCAATGAAAGAACTCACAAAAACACGCAGGCTTACCATTGCTTCGGTCATATTTGTTTTTATCCTGGTCATCGGATTTGTCACTTTCAGGTCCCCGGACTTTGTTTACAAACTTTCCACGAAGGCAACCCTGGAAGAATTAACAAACCCGGCAAATATTGTAAGCCCGGTTGAGGCGCGTGAAATGATCAACGGAACTAAATCAGGAGCAGTTATGATTGATCTGCGAAATACATATGATTACAACAAAGGAACACTATTTGGCGCTATTAATATTCCGGTTTCGGATATTATGGAAAAAGAGGTGATTGAAATGTTTGATGACTGGCAAATGCAATCAAAAACTGTCATCCTTTTTGCTGAGGATCAGCAGGCTGCTAATGCTCCATGGATGATCCTAAGGCAATTAGGCTATTCCAACATGAAAGTCCTGTCCGGAGGTTATGCAATCGCCATGGATCAGTATACCAATGGTATCATTGACTCCACTGATTATCAGTATAATGGAGAAAGGCCGGTCATGGATTTTGCAGGATTTATCCAAAAGATGAGTGGAGGGGAAGTTGTTAAACCCAACCCAGGTCCTGCTCAAATTGAACCCATCAAACGGAAGAAGAAGTCTGTGACTGCCGGTGGCTGTTAAATCATGGTTTAGAACGATCACGTATACTTCCTTCATTAAATTCATTTATATTCCTACGAAAGCGGAGATACAAGCAAGTTTATCAATTAATAGACTGGTTTGTAACTGACTCTTTTCCAGATGCTTGTATTATTAGGCCAATCTGGTTTTTTAAACTCATTCATAAGTACTCACTTTTTAGCCTTTGTAATGTGCTGATAAAAAGGACATTGTGAACTTTGGTATAAACCTTGAGTGCAAGTTGTGCCATTAAATAGTATAAAACAGTTGTCCAGAATTATGCGGCACAGTCGAACTAAAAATATCATTTTTCTCCTTTTGTGGAATATTCTATTGATCACATTGGTTTTGCTGATTCAAAACAAATCATTTGGTCAATATTATCATGCACCCACAACCTGGTCATCCATTATGAAAAACTGGACAGTGAATGTGAATGGTGGACGCACTTCCTTTTTCGGAGATGTAAGTTTATACGACCATGAATTTAACGAAAAAATGAAAAAAGATGGTTCCTGGGCCTGGGGTGTTGAGGTGGGTCGAAACATGACGCCTGTTATCTCACTCAGTGCTCAATATCTCATGGGGCAATTGGCCGGATCCAATTCCAAATCCCATTTCGTTTCGGATATTCGTGAATTTACAGTTAATGGAAGTCTTGACCTGTTAAATATGCTTATTCCTGATAATGATGCCGGCTTGCATCCATATATAAAAGGAGGAATGGGTCAATTTACTTTTGATACTAAATTAATCTATAATGATCCCGATGTGGCCGATGTTACCGCTGAATCCAAGTCTCCGGAGTTTATTATTACTTATGGAGGGGGCGTTTATTATTTGCTCACCAATTCCTTCGATGTGAATGTGGAATTTATGGGCCGCAGAATGGACAATGATCGCATTGACGGGACCAAAAACAGTAAAAACAATGATACCTATTCGTACTTGTCATTGGGCATAACGTATAAAATAAATAATGTACCACGTGATACCCGCTATTATAAACGGATGGGAATGAAATCACCATTGATACGAAGACGTTAAAGCAAATCAAAAAAATCAATAAATCAAGGGAATTAATTTAAAGGTAAACTACAAAATTTTTAATCGTGAAAAAATCAATTAAACTTCTGGTGTTCGCAGTATTACTAACAGGATTAGTATTACCCGAATATGTTTCAGCACAATCCTGGGGGGGACGAAGAAAACCAGGTTTTTGGGATAACTGGTCGATAAATGCAAATGCTGGCCTCACGTCATTTTTTGGCGATGTTAGTATTTATGACACTGAAATTATTGACAAATTTACCAAAGAGAGCGGACCGGCGTTCGGTGCCATTTTATCCAAACATTTCAGTCCGAAAGTGAGTGTTGCCGGACAGCTTTTATATGGAGGTTTTAAAGCCGAAAACTTGACAGGCCGATCATTTGAAGCCAGTTTTATGGAATATAATTTTCATGCAAGACTCAATCTTGTCAATGTATTTTGGCCCTATAACAGGTCTAACTTTGGATTTAACGCCTATGGGGGATTGGGTCAATTTGTCTTTAATACCACTGCCCACGACCAAACACAGGAAGGGACTGAAACAATTGAAACCAGCACCAGTGTCCCTGAATTTGTTTACTTCATAGGACTTGGAATGTCTTATAAATTTAACGATAAACTCGGGGTAACAGCTGACTTGGCATTGCGTCAGGCTCAGAATGATAAAATTGATGCCTTGACAAAAAATGATAATTATGATTATTATACCCATTTTAGTATAGGCTTGACCTATTACATCGATTCCTTCAAAAAAGGAAACCACTATACCCGTGGTGGTGGAAATACCAAGGGAAGATTTCCTGGACGTCTACCAATGCGTCGCAGAAGATAAGCTTCGTAAATTACGATTGGGTATTCCCGAGGGCGATTAAAATTTGTAGTTTATTCCGGTGAACCACGATAGATAGTAAGGATGATAATATACCTTACTATCGTTGTTTATAGGACTTAATGAATATTTAAAAGTAGGTTCCAGACTAAAGGTAAGTTTCTTTGAAATTTTATATCCAATTCCCAGCCCAATGGATGAATTTATAAGGAGATCATTGAGGTTGGCAGCATCCCCGATTTCATATTTATTTGATTCATACTCAAGGTAAGTATTGTTCTTAACAAGGTATGCCGGGCTTAATCCTCCAGCCACATTGATGCTCAGTTTTTTATTGAGGAGGTGATATTTCACCATAAACGGGATTTCAAATAAATCAAAATTCTGAATGACTTTAATATTACCGGTATTGAGAAAATCAATGGTATCTTTTGGGGCTGTGATTTTCCTTACATCATCCGGAACCCTGTCAAAAGCAATATCGATTATTCCTGTTGATGTATTGATTGCATAAAGGATATACTCATCTTTTTCCTGCCGGAATTCGAGTGCATCACTGTTCACCTGTCCGATGCGTGAATAATACATACCTGAGTTAAGGCTCCATTTCGAATTGAAGGCGTAAGCAATGTTTACACCACCAGCATAAGATAGTAGTGCTTCTTCAGCATTGTTAAGGTCATCAACATAATCGCTGTTTTGTCCGGCATTATAGTTCGTGCTTATCTCGCGGTATGAGTAAGTGGGTGCAAATTGAGCGCCGATGGTCCACTTCAAAGTCCGGCTATCGGCAGGTGGGGTATAATAATCTTCGGAATGTATGGTTGTAATGACCGGGAAATTGTCAGGCGCAGGATCAGTGACCGTGGTTTTCGATTCGCTCGGTTGCCAAAAGTTTTGCTTTACAACGGCAATTTCCCGAACTGGAATCAGTGACATTTCCTGAAAGGAAGCAATATCCTTCCTATATGAAAGTGCAGGATCCTGTTGCCCGGGCAAATGAGGTTCCATTGAAGGACCATTGACAACAGAAGTTACCTGTTGGGTTAGGATTATCGGATCTTTTGCAACCGCTTTTGCAGATATGTTTTTTTCAGGAATTGATTCAAGATCTTCAGAAGATACAGAAGTTTGCTTTTCCGGAGTATTCCCTGATTCAGCAGGGGAGGCGACCATATCCGGCGTAGTTGCTGAATCTGATTCGGAGAGAACGGGACCTTGAGCAAAATAAGTGGCATAATAATAGCCTGCACCAAAAGCAATGAGAATGAGTAAGGATGCAGCCGCCCATCGCAAGATCACCAGACTTTTTTTCCTCTGGACAAGGTTCAGATCATGATGGAGTCGATTCCAAGCATCTGATGGTGCTTGTTTCCGAAACCCACCGAGCCCTTTTTCAAAAAGCTTATCTATGTTTTTGTGATCCATTTTATTGAGCATCCTTAATCGTAGAAGGGTTATAAAAATATTTTTTTACCTTTTTCTGCAAAATACTGCGTGCCCTGGCCAGGTTGGATTTGGAAGTTCCCTCAGAAATGCCCAGCATTTCAGCAATTTCTTTATGAGCATATCCATCAATAGCATACAAGTTAAAAACCATCCGATATTGAGGTGATAAGTCTCGTACCATTTTTAAAAGGTCATCAGCTGATAAATCACTTGTCACCCGTTCTTGTTCAATATCACTTCCCGGATCAAGATCATCTCCTAAAGCATACAAGGGAGCTTGTTTCCTGAACTTTTCAAGTGCCGTATTGATCATGATCCGTTTTATCCATCCTGCCAAAGAACCTTTGTGCTGAAACTGATCAATTTTGGCGAATACCTTCATAAACCCCTCGTGCAATGTATCTTCTGCCTCGGTATAGTCTTTTGAATAATATAGGCAAACACCAAACATCTCATCCGAAAACATATTGAACAGGTGTTCCTGTGCTTTACGCTTACCGGATTTACATTTTCTTATTATATCATCAAGTTCAGCCTGATCCATTTGGTTTTACTGGTATCAAAAGTAAACAGTAAAACCTCTAAGATAAAAAAAAATTGTGTTCAACTGAACAATCAATAGATGTGGAGAGGAATACAAGGGTTGCGTTCACAAATATTTTATTTTTTTGCCCATACGCAACCCCAGCGAGAGGATTCCCATCTAAATAGAAAAGCAACCAAATTTTTATAAATAATAAAGAGAGATTGTGATGAGTAGTATGAAGAAATTAATCATGAATGCCAACAAGTTTTTCGTCAGAATAGATCCACATTTTGTATTACTGATTTTAGTTATCATGTTTGTGGTATTGTTATTTGCCGCAGAAAACGTCGTTAAACTTACCATTCTACCTCAATAGCACTTTTTTTAATGCCAGATAAAAAGTCTTCTTCAATGAAAAAATGCCCGGATTCAAATCCGGGCATTTTTTTTAAGTTCTAATTGTGCTCATGCTCATGATCATGGTCATGCCCTCCCTTTTTACAACATTCGGGTAATTTCTCGTAAGCCCTGGCATCTGCCATAACATCATCGGCATCATATCCAATTTTTGAAACTGCTTTTCGGAGTTTTTCAGGATCTGTCTTATCTTTTTTGTAATGAAGGGTTAATACTTTTGTTTCCAAATCAAGATCAACATATTTCACTCCTTTTTCAAAGGCCATGTTTTTTTCGAGACGCTCTTTACACTCTTCACACTGGGCAGAGGTCTGAATGTCAATGGCTTCGACTCCTTTGGGCAGTTCTTTTTGTTTTTGCTGCGCTGTGACTGTCAAAGCAAATAAACAAATCATTAGTGTAATATGGATTTTTAATGTTTTCATTGTATTTGATTTTTTAATTGATACTAAATTTTAGTCCTGCATATATTTTACGACCCATAATGGGGCCCCAAACAATAGAACTATCGAAATAAGGACCAAATGGGTCATCCGCTGCAATAACGGGATCGTCCTGCACGAAATTCGTTAGGTTCTCAACACCTACATATATATTCCATTTTCTGAAATACTTTGTGATTTGGGTATTGAGGATGGTATAAGCGGGTGCATTATCAGGCCGTTGATACTGCAATGGATTTGAGCTTGTGTTGGGCAATCGTGAATCCCCGTTTAACTGGGTTGTAAAATCAAATTGCCACTTGTCAAGGTTCGTTTTATAAGAAAGGTTCAATAGTCCTTTGTAGCGATTGACGAGTGGTTCGCGCTCAAGTTTTCCATCGTAAGTCATTTTCACGTCATTGTATCTAAAAGCTGCCACCACATCCAAACGTGGGATCAGTTCATAACTGATTTCAACCTGGTAGCTGTTAGAAAATGATTTTCCATTCAGATTGTAAATATTTATTTGTGAAACATTCTGATCACGGTCAATTACCATTTGATTGATAAAATCGGTTCGATAGACTTCAGCATTGATATTCATTTCCCTGTCAGCAATGTCGATAATGCGGGTAAGATTAATCCCGTAATTCCATGCTTCTTCCTGCCGAATATCAGATTGGACAATCAATTGCCTGGAACTGGCAAGCAGATAGCTGTTTTCAGCAATGATATTGGGTGTACGATAGCCTTTACCAGCGGATGCACGAAGGATCGTATGCTCATTCAGGTTATATTTTGCATGAAACCGGGGGGTATAAAATGTTCCCCAGATATTGTGAAAATCGCTGCGGATACCAAGCAAAACAGTGAGGTTTTTTTCATTGGAATAGGTATACTGGAAAAACAGTCCTGGCACCTGCTCTGTTCGGTTGAAAGTGCTATCGTTGAGCATTTCGCGGTATGCATCATAATTGTAGCTGGCGCCGGTACTGTATTTATGGCGGTGATTACCAATGACCGACTGAAAGATCAGGTTCGCATAATAATTGCTCTCGGTTCCGGTGTAATCGTTTAATCCAAAGTAAGAATCCTGCTCATGCCAGGTGTATGAATTCACAAATCCCAGGCTGGTTTCTTCCATGCCTTGAAAAACATATCCTGCTTTTCCCCAGGCTTCATATCGTCTGGTTTTAATATTGATTCCATAATAATTTGGAGTTTGAGGCATTTCTTCAGGATCAAAACCCTCCTGACCACCGGTTCTGTTTTCATCCAAAACCTTAAATCCAAATTGTGCCATGTAATGATCTCCAACGTATTTCCAGCGATTGAAGACATTGTACTGACGAATAAGCGGTTCATCCAGAAATGAATCTCCATTGTGATCCACTTTATTGCTGAGGTTTTCAACATGGGCATACAACATGGTCGACCATTTTTTATTCAATTGTACAGCACCATTGAAATTCCCTTCGAGTTTGCCAATATGGTTCGCATATGCATTCAAAAATGCCTTTTCCGAATCATCGGGTTTTTTGTATTCAATATTTATTTGTCCGGTAACGGATTCATAACCATTAACCACAGAGGCTGCTCCTTTGGAAACCTGAATCGACTCCATCCATGTTCCGGGTATATATCCCAGTCCATAGGTCGTTGAAAGTCCCCGGAGATTGGGAATGTTTTCTGTCATCATCTGACTGTATTTGCCATGCAATCCCAGTAGCTCAATTTTTTTTGCACCGGATACAGCATCGCTGTACGAAACATCTACCGATGCATTGGTTTCAAAACTCTCAGAAAGGTTGCAGCAGGCAGCTTTCTGAAGTTCAGCACTTGTAATTGTTTGTACTTGTACCGGACTTATTTGTGACACAAAACTGCTTTGTTGTCGTTCGCTCACAACATATTCATCCAGGGTTGTATTGGTAGCCAGCAATATCTCAATATCACCCTTGATATCATGCACATTAAGGGTGTCATTATCATACCCAACAAAGCTTGCAACCAAAAGGCTGTGATCATGATTATGCCCGGGCTGCTGACCCTTTATTGTAAAACGTCCATGTTCATCTGTAACAGTACCATGTTGCGATCCTGCCCAATAAATATTTACTCCTGGTAGCGGGATTTTGCCATGGTTTTCATCTTTACCGAAAACGGTTCCTTGAAGGTCCTGACCCATTACCTGAATTGATAATGAGGCCAGCATTATTATAAAAATCCGAATGAAATATTTCATTGTAATTCTCCCTTAAGAATTTGAAAATTAAAGATTAGATAAAAAGTTTAGGATTTCCTGTAATTCAAAATTTGAATCAGGAAACAATAGGGAGATCGATCTTTAATTGCTGAAGTTCGCACAACAGCATTTTGCCATAGCTTGGAGGCGGAATTTCGCTGGAAACATCCATAAACTTAAATTCCTTGTGATCAAAACCTTCTATTCCGGCCTTCACATCCTTTTCATAGGCAATGATAAATTCAAATGAATTTTTTGGTGATTTGGAATAGTCGTACTGGTCGGTTTTGAAGAAATAATACTCTTCGCTGCAACATTTATGGTCCGATTCACACTTGCTATGGGATTCGGTTGATCCCATTACGTTTGATGAACAACAAGCCATTTGCTCCGCACCATGATGACCACATGCTGTATCATCCACAAAAACTGATTGTAAAGTTTGACCGGTGCACAAACAATAATGCTTGTAGAGGTTAATACCTCCGGTGGCAAAGGTAATCAGCATTGCCATCAACACTGGAGTTATTTTTTTGAGGATGTTCAACATTACTGGCAAAATTATACAAGTATATATTTTAAACAAAATTTAGGATACAAATATTGTTAAAATAAAGTTAAAGTCGGTCTGTTGCTGATGAGTAGGATTCATATATTTGTCTCTTATTACTGCATAGCATGAATTATTACAGACTCTCATACTTATTATTCTTCATGTTAACCTTGTTTGCATGTCAGAAGGAAGAGGTGAAGCCTGACCTTATGACGGATGTTGTTTCTCCTGATTTAAACCTTCGATCGTTATTTTTACTGAACGATACAAATTGGTTTGTTGTCGGGGGTAAAGCGAATACAGAGGGCTATATTTATAAATCAATTGATCAAGGAATGTCATGGACAAAACTGTATGAATGTGGCTGGAATATTCATGATATTAGCTTCCTGAATGACAATTTGGGTCTTGTTTGTGGCGACGAATTAAACATTTTAAAAACCACCGATAAAGGTAAAACCTGGAATAATCTGCCATTATCATGGTTTCCGGCCGATGCCTATTTTATTCCTTTAAAACACATCGAATTTGTTAATGATACGGCCTGGTATATCACTGGTGGCCAGTACTATGATCGCGGAATCAATATTCGAACCCGAAATGGGGGCCTGTGGACCGATGTAACCGTTTTTCAAGTTGAGCTGAACACAAGTTTTTTCAAAAATCCGCAACAAGGAATTTTGGGAGGATATGGAATTATCTATCAAACTTCAGATGTGGCCGTCACATTCACTCCGGTGGATTTTGCAGGCGATAATTTTACCGGATTGGCTTTTTCAGGATCGGACTACGGACTCGCTTCGGGATACGATGGGGGCATTTACAAAACCACCAATGGAGGACTCAACTGGGAAACTGTTTTAAAGCCTCAGATCCCATTGGCTCAAAGGAATCATTTTAACGATATAGCGGCTCACGGAGACCTGGCGGTGGCTGTAGGAATGAATGGAATCATTTATCTTTCATATGATGATGGTGATACATGGAAACCTGCTGTTACGGGTACCGATAAGAATTTACTGGATGTAGATGCTGGGGAAGAAGGGAAATTTTATATCTGCGGTGAAAATGGCATTTTTATGACAATAATGCCCTAAAATGCACATCCTATGCTGATCTCCACAAAATCAGCCTGTCCTGCATTGGTTTTCAGAAAGAGCCCGATCCAGGGATTGAATTTGGTAGTTTGAAGGGTATTGAATACATAAAATTGTGAACCAAGTTTTAATGTTAAATATTCTTTCGAAACATTTTTAAATCCGGTATTTTCATTTCTTATTTTTTGAATTTCTTTTAAAAAAGGATTGTATAGATTAATACCAACCTGACCGCTAAATGCCAGATGACCAAATAAAAATTCAATACCTCCGAAAGCTATTATACTGAACGATTTACGTCGCATATTTTTTTCATAGAGCTCCTGAGATCGAATAAAATCATAAAAGCTGGTATAATAATTAAAATGAAATCCAACGGTAAAATTTGTGACGACACCGGTTCTTTTTGAAATATAGACCGATCCATTGTATACAGGATATTTCGGCCCTCCGGTAGGTTTTACAGGATCGCCAAACTCATGCAAGCCCATTCCAATACGGACATTCAGCAGCCAGTTTCTATTGAAATCATGTGTTGAGTCGGAATGAATGAACTTATCCGGGAACCTGCTCGGAAAATATTTTAATCCAATCTGAAAGCCGGGAATATTTATACCAACATTGGGCAACTGATAATGGCCATTGGAATAATGCATATAGGATATGCCCGTGGAAGCAGTCAGAAAATCACACAATTCATAATCCAAATCCAATCCCAGAATTGTTTTATTGGTCAAACGCGATCCAACCATTTTGTTATTGGGATTTTCAATGCGGTCGTAAGGTTTGTTAAACCAGGCAAATCCCAGCCCGATAAAACCATAAAAATTAAATTTTCCAAATTGCTTAAAACGATATGATATGTTCGGAACCACCGACAATTCATAGCCAAGCTCCCCCGGGTTTCCAAGATAGGTGCCGGATAAAAGTACACCCGTTTGCGGAAACCGATAATATTGGTTCCAGTATTGTTTTCCGGCCGTTTGCCATGCAATATTTACTTCCAATGCCCTTGCCCAGCTATGATCCGGAAGATTTGAATAGATATCAAGAATATTACCGGTTCTGAATAGGGGTTCAATGATCAACCGGTTTCTGATGGGCTGCTCAGGCAATTGCCCATTTGCAGGAATTGATTGTAAAAGAGCCAGTAACCCGGTCAGTAAAAACACCATCCAAAATCGCACAACCATGTTCAAAGATAGATATTTCAGTATCAATGTGATTTTATTGTTGTTAAATCATTCACAGCATTTCGTGGTTAAGGTAATTTTCCATAAATTTGAAAGCTTAATGAACTTTCCAAAAATAAGATTTCAGAATGGAATATAAAATATTAAAACTTGAACTATTGGATGATGGGATCGCCCTCGTCACCATTAACCGGCCGGAAGCAATGAATGCACTGAACACCTTGTTTTTTCAGGAAATGGACCGGATGATCGAAACGCTATCCAACAATACGGATGTAAAAGTGATGGTCATTACCGGATCAGGAAAAGCCTTTGTTGCTGGTGCCGACATTGCTGAGATGGTCAATAAAACCCAGCAAGAAGGTTCCGATTTTTCACGTATCGGTCAACAAACATTCCGCAGCCTTGAAAAGATGGATATACCGGTAATTGCTGCCATTAATGGTTTTGCATTGGGTGGCGGTCTGGAATTGGCCATGGGCTGTGATTTCAGGATCGCCTCCGCCAAAGCTAAATTTGGCCAGCCTGAAGTCAATCTCGGTTTGATCCCTGGTTATGCAGCCACACAGCGTCTGTCACGTTTGGTTGGATTAGGCGATGCCCTTTATCTTTTAATGACTGCCGATATGATCGGGGCGGAGGACGCCCTGCGAATCGGACTGGTACAAAAGGTCGTGGAACCGGATCAATTGATGGAGGAGGTGTTGAAGATCGCCCGCAATATTGTTTCCAAAGGACCGCAGGCTGTCAGGAAAGTTAAAGCAGTTACACGGAAAGGATTTTTTATGGATTTCGACAAGGGAAGTGAACTGGAAGCCGAGCAATTTGGAACCCTATTTGGCAAAGGCAGTGAAGGTGAAAAGGGAATGAAGGCCTTTCTTGAAAAACGGAAACCGGAATGGTAAATCTTCTCTGTATAGGTATTGACAAGGATAATTTTTTAAAATTTATATAGTTTTACACATCAGTTAATTTAGATAGAAAGCAATGAATTACGACGAAAGATTACAAAACGTGACGGTTTTGGGTGCCGCCGGCAAAATGGGCAGTGGGATTTTACTGCTTACCGCCGTAGAAATGGCTGACCTGAGCCTGAAGCCAGAAAACAAGGGAAAAACATTTTGCCTCAATGCGATGGATGTTTCGCAGCAAGGACTGGCCGGATTGATGCGTTACCTGAAAGATCAGGTTCGTAAAGTCGCTGAAAAGAAAACGGTATTGCTCCGTCATCTTTATGAAGACAGGGCTGATCTGATCGAAAACGAAGACGTCATTGATGAATATGTTTTTGATGTCATGAATATTGTGAGGCCGGTAACGACAATTGAATCTGCCTTTGATTCCAATCTGGTTTTTGAAGCCATTATTGAAAACGAGGATCTGAAAACGAAAATATTTTCACAGATCCACCAAAACAATCCGGATGCATGGTTTTTTACCAATACATCCTCCATCCCGATTCATATTCTGGATGAAAAAGCCGGATTGAATGGAAATATTCTCGGATTTCACTTTTATAATCCTCCGGCTGTTCAGCGCCTGGTGGAGTTGATCACCATTGATGCAAACAGTGATGAAATGGTAGAATTTGCCAAAGCCTATGCCAAAAATCTTCGCAAAGTGGTAGTTCCTTCCAACGACAAAGCGGGTTTTATCGGTAATGGTCATTTCATGCGCGATGCACTGCATGGTATTCATGAAGCCGAACAATTGGCCAATGAGATGCCCCTGGTCGAAGCCATATACATGGTCAATAAAGTCTCGCAGGATTATCTTGTAAGGCCCATGGGGATTTTTCAACTAATCGATTATGTGGGCATTGATGTAGTAAGGTTTATTATGAATGTCATGAATCCACATCTGCCCAATGAGGACCTGCATAGCGACCTGCTTGATAAATTATTTGATATGGGCATTAAAGGTGGCCAGAATTCAGATGGCTCTCAAAAGGACGGATTTCTTAAATATGAGCGTGGTAAACCGGTGGCTGTTTTCAACCCGGAAACCAGCGAATATGTAGATATCTCCGGAATGCAGGCCCGAATTGACGGATTACTGGGCGAATTGCCGGCATCCTGGAACCCGTGGAAAAAAGTTAATTTCAGCCGCGGTGGTAAAGATGCCATGCTTGAAAAATATTTCTCTGAACTCCGGAGCATGAATTCACTGGGTGCTCAATTGGCGAAAAAGTACATCACACGGTCGAATGAAATAGGTGATTACCTGGTTACAAGTGGTGTTGCCAGTACAAAAGAAGATGTGAATACGGTGATGTTGACCGGATTTTATCATGCTTTTGGCCCCATTAATGAGTATTTAAAATAATCAGCATCTGTTAACAGAAAAAAACAACAAAATGAGTAAGCTAAGACGTAAAGTATATATGACCGCCGGTTACAATACTGTATCGATGGGTACCGGCCGTAGCGAGTTCAACCCTAAAAAAGCCCGACCGGGTCTTGAACACTACATCAAGGAGGCAGGACAGGGAACCCTGGCAAAAATTGGTGGTGCTAAAAATGTAGATGAAGGTGCCATTGGAAATTTTATGGCTGCCCGATTCAATAAACAAGGCCATCTTGCCGGGTTTATTCCTTATATCGACGAAGAATTGCAATACAAACCCTGTATCCGCACAGAAGGTGCGTGTGCTTCCGGAGCCCTTTCACTGGTAGCCGGCATGAAGTCCGTTCTGGCTGAAACCGCTGATGTGGTGCTGACCATTGGTGTGGAAGTTCAAAATACCATGAAAGCCATTTATGGTGCCGATGTACTGGCCGGAGCCGGTTGGTTTCAAAAGCGTAAAAACGGCCATGCCTATTTTTTCCCCGGTCAGTTCAGCGATAGGGCCAAAGCGTATTATGAAAAATACGGGATGGAATATGCCCGTAAAGGGATGAAACAATGGTTTATCAATGCGGTTGAGAATGCCCGCCTTTGTCCAACAGCCCAGGAATATGAAAACAAAGTGGATGATCTCGGAGGTTTGTATGATAAAATGACGCCCAACGGAAAAGCATTTGTTGACAGTTTGAATGTGCTGGATTGTTCCAAGGTTTCTGATGGCGCTTCAGCCATTGCAATCATGTCGGAAGAAGGTCTTGAGCGCTGTGGTATCCCCAAAGACCAGGCAGTACAGATAGTGGGTTATGCCCAGGTTGAACGCAATATCACCAATGATCCGCCCGATAAAACGGAATTAACAGCCATTAAAAAGGCTGTAAAACAAGCCCTGGATATGGCAGGTATCACCAAAGATGATCTGGCTACTGCTGAGATTCACGACTGTTTTTCCATTGCCGGCATCCTTACAACCGAAGCCCTCGGTTTTGCTGAACCCGGTAAAGGTGCAGAATTTGTTGCCAACAAAAATACGGCCCGCGATGGTATCATCCCAATGAATACAACAGGAGGATTAATTGGTTGGGGCCATCCAACTGGCGGAACCGGCGTTCATCAAGCAGTAACCATCTGGGAGCAGCTTACTGGTAATGCAGGCGAAGCTCAGATCAACATAAAACCCGAAAAACCGTATGGCATGACCATCAATATGGGTGGCGATGATGTAACGGTGGTAGCAATTGTCTACAAACGGGGGGATTTTTAAGACAAATTTTGGTTAATAATGTTAAGAGACATCCGGTAGACTTTGTTTGCCGGATGTTTTTTTATGGGGTTAGTGGGTTCTGGCTTTTTTGATGGAATAGAACTTTGATCACTTGAGGTTATCGCGTAATTACCCGCCCCAACTGGCTGTTGATGGACTTGCTGATGGCCTTTAGATCCTGTTGTTTTTTCATCAGAATGGCTAAATCCTCGTATTTTTCCTGTTCTTCAGCCTCCTTAATTTCCTGCTGATTGTCATTGATGAGTTGTTCGATCTTTTTGGCCTTAAAAGAGAGTACGGAATTAATGACTGCTATTTTGAGCCGTTGTGCTTCTGTTGTGACTTCAATGCGGGCTTTCGATTCCCATTTAGAACTCAGCTCATAAGGAGATGTTAAAAGATCAATGGCCTGGGATGCCAGGTTCCGGCTATTATGATTGATAAAATATTTTTCATCTGGAAGCGAATCTTCCTCCCTGATCTTTTCTGCATATTCATTAAAAATTCGCTGGAATTGTTGATTGCTGAATTGTATTTCATCCCGCTCCAGATCTCCCACGATAAATTCGGCAACCTTCACAGGCACCTGAATTTTCTGATTGTCTTCATCTTCTCCTTCAAATTCGATGGTTTCATTGCCATAATTTAACAGTAACCTGATCACATCCCTTTCCTGGAAGGCCGTATCATTCAGGTTGACCTCCATCTGCTTTTCCTGGATGATTTCGGGAGCTTCAACCATCTCTTCCGGAATATGTTGTTGGGTTTGTTGCCTGAATCGTTTCCGCAACAACTTGTTCAATTCATTCATCAGGGTTTGCTCGGCCATCTCCATCATCACCGAACATTCACGCACATAAACCGAACGGGTGATCTGATCCGGGATCACCGAAATGGTCTGAACGATCTCTTTGATCAGTCCGGCTCTTTTCACCGGGTCGTTTTTTACATCTTTTAAAAGGATATCGGTTTTAAACCGGATGAAATCTTTGGCTTGAGCAGTGATGAACTCTTCCACTTCAACAGAGCGATGAGTGCGCACATAGGAATCAGGGTCTTCACCCTCGGGGAACATGACTATTTTAACATTCATTCCCTGCTCCAAAATCATATCGATGCCCCGAAAACTGGCCTTGATCCCGGCTTCATCACCATCATACAAGATGGTGATATTGGGTGTATACCGTTTGATGAGTCGGATCTGGTCGGTGGTGAGCGATGTTCCGGAAGAAGCCACCACATTTTCAAACCCCGCCTGGAACAGGGAGATCACATCGGTGTATCCTTCAACGAGGTAACAATTGTCCTTTTTGATAATGGCATTCTTGGCGAAATAAATGCCGTACAATACCTGGCTTTTATTGTAAATATCCGACTCGGGTGAGTTGATGTATTTCGCCTTTTTCTCATCCTTTTTCAGGATGCGACCACCAAAACCGATGACCCTTCCTGATAGGTTGTGAATCGGAAAGATTACACGTCCGCTGAACCGGTCAAAATGGTTGCCGTTTTTTTCGATGGTCAAACCTGATTTAACAAGGAATTCATCTTTATATCCATTTTGTCGGGCATTCAGGGTAAACGCATCCCATGAATCGGGGCTGTAGCCAAGCTGAAACTGTTCGATGGTGTGTTCCCGAAGATCACGATCTTTAAAATATCCCAGACCTATGGATTTACCCTCATCGGTTTTAAAAAGCTGATCGGAGAAATATTTTTGGGCATACGCCGAAACTGCATAAAGGCTTTCCTTTTCATTCATTGCAGCGATCTGCTCGGGTGTTTGCTCCTCTTCCTCAACTTCGATGTTGTATTTTTTTGCCAGGAACTTCAAGGCTTCGGGATAGGTGTAATGCTCATGTTCCATGATGAAATTCACCGAATTGCCGGCTTTGCCGCACCCGAAGCATTTATAAATACCCTTGGCCGGTGATACCGTAAACGAGGGTGTTTTCTCATTGTGGAACGGGCATAACCCGATCAGGTTAACACCTCGTTTCCGTAGCGTAACAAATTCACCGACAACCTCTTCCACGCGGGCGGTCTCGATGATGGTCTGTATGGTATCGCGGGGGATCATCTGAAAGGCGAAATTACGAAAAAGGATACTTAGTTTGAGGTTTGAAGTTCGAAGTTTGAGGCTCGAAGTTTGAAGCCCGCATGTTGTATCGCAGGATCAGAATTCTGGATTCATTGTGGGTGGCTCCCTTTAGGGACTTAGGGGTGCGGAGAGAGGTTTAAAGTTCCGAGTTCTGGGCCTGCCTGCTGGCAGACAGGTTCTGGGTTCTGAGTTTATCGCATTACCATTTTTTTGGTACAGGAATAATCTCCGGCGGTGATAGTATAAAAATACATTCCGGGTTTGAAATTTTTTCTTGAAACTATAAATGAGTTTCTGCCAGTTTTACCCTTCATATAAGATTGATAAAGCAGTTGCCCGGCCGGGTTGAAGATTTTAAGATTTATTGTTGATGGCTGATGTAATTTTATTAAGATGGATGTTTTGTCTGAAAACGGATTGGGCACATTTTGACTAACCAAAATACTGTTATTTTGTAGCACATTGTTTTCAATTCCTACAACAGACTCTTTGGCCACCCTGGCAAAATGAACCCAATGCAAGTAATCCTTTCCGCCAACATTATATATATCCAGACCCGGTTCATAGTCCTGGTGATAATAGAAATATATATAATCATCCGAATTGGCAGCCAATGAGGGATAAAAATATTCATTAAAAACTGTTGTATTGTCTTCTCCTGCAAAATGATAGAACGGTCGCCAGCTTAATCCACCATTCAATGAAGACCGCATCCAAATACGGCGATAATCCTGAAGACCATTATCATAAGTTTCAGTTATAGAACAAAACAGCAGAAATATACAATTCATTTCGTCGATCAATATTTGAGGCATGGTAGAGATTCCTCGCATGGGATATAAACCATTTTCTTCCAGGATATCAAACTGCCCATTCCCATTGATATCTTGCATATATCCAATCAGGTTGTAATTTTTTACCAATTGACTTTCAGGGTGATTGTTCGGGTTTAAAGAATTGGGATTCTCTGCAAATGTTTCCATGCCCTCATTCCAGTAAACGATCCCATCCACGGTATCCGGGTGGGTCCGTTCTGTGCCGTTCCAGCCTGTTGAGGCAATGCTGAAAACCACATGTACTTTCCCTGAATTATCAATGGCAGCATGCATGGAACCATCGGGGCAATAAAAAAAATTGGTTGGGATTGTATCCAGCTCAGGGTCATAAGGGTGATCCCAGATCACTGTTTTTTCAAAAGTCAGTCCTTCATCGGTTGATTTCATCAGGAAAAGGTCATGATCATAAGAGCCTGTAACAAAAGCCACCACGTTGTTTTTGGGTTCAGCCCATGCATAACAATCACCAGTAAAGTGTGTGTATTCTGAAGAATCCATTCCGGGTAAGATTTCATTTTGAATTTCCCAGGTTTGAGCCCCATCGATTGAAAGAGAATAAACAATGGCACCATTCAGTCCCATATAAGGATTTCCACCATTTGCAATAGGCCTTGTTAATGAAATCAAATAAACGCGGTTATGATCCGCACCTCCCGTGACCATGCGTGGCCAGAGCAGACCCTCATGATCAGGTGGGCCAAAATAGTCGGTTTGTTGCCATTCGCCGGTACCTTTTTCAGTTCGCACCAAATAAGATAAGCCGTCCTGATCAGCCCAGGAATAATGGCTGAAAATGATCTCACCCGATTCACCCAATGGAGCATAGGATGGCCAGCCGGTTCTTTCGCTTTCTATTCTAGCGGTATCCCAAATATTCCAGTTGGCACCATCAAAATAATTATACCCGGTTCCGCGATCATAATATCCCGAAAACATTTCATTGCTAAAAGTGTATGTTACGCCAATGGTTCCATCATCATACAGGTAAATCCTGTTTTGGCAGGCGCCGTTGGACTGCAGGTCGTAGGTTGTGGTTCCTATTATCGTATCATACGATTCCATGATTTGTGAAAATCCAATAAAGGGTAATATCGTGAATAAAACAGATTGTAAAAATATTTTCATAAGCCTTTATTTGATCACCAGTTTTTGAAAACTTCTTCCTTTTTCTGTTTCCAGAACCAGGAAATAGCAGCCAGGATTTAAATCCGATACATCTATGGTTTTGTGAGTGAATTTATGACTGAGCTGCACAATGCCAGAGAAATCATAAATGGTAATTGATGAAACAGCGACATTTGAGCTTATTGAAATTTCGTCTTTAGCAGGATTTGGGAAAACATGGGGTTTTATCTGATTTGTTTCTCCAATAGAAGTTTCTTCCCAGATAAAATAAAAAGATTCACACGGATCCGATTCACCAAAGTAGTATTGCGCTGTGATGTAATATTCATAATATCCTGGTGAAAATAGTGTATCGCAATAACTATTGCTTGTTGTTTCGGCGATCAAATTATAATCTTTGTAAATTTTAAAATATTCAGGTGCAATACAGGCCCCTGTTGTCCAGTTGAAACAAATAATGGAGTCGGCCGGTGGAAATGTTAAGGAAATATCGGATGGTACCAAATCCTCAGGAGCACCAAGAAACACGTTCTCTACATTGGTTGCATTCGATTCCCACCCATTGAAGAAATAACCTGTAACATAGTAATCATGAAATTCTCCGGGCATTTGCATGGAATCTGTAAACTGAAAATCATAGGCTGTTACATAATAAACGCTATCCTTATAGATATGAAAACTATCAGCCAGGAATCCTGGTGGTATGGTTTCCCAAACCAGGTCAATATCTGTACAAGTCTGGTCTGTCTCCAGCCAGGCCATTCCTGGTTGCCCTTCAATGGTCATCTCAACGTCTACTGTTGGTGAAGCGACATTCGGAATAGTAGAAAAGTTTATTTCAGCCTGATAAGCCCACTGAAGTAAACCTGTTGCATCAAAATGAACTTCAACTTCTTCTGTTTCTCCCGGATTTACTGTACCGGAGGTAGGTTCAATGGTTAACCATTCCCAAACTTCAGCCAGTTCAACGGTCCACATCCACTCGCCCTGCACGATGCCACCCAGGGCACAAATACCGTCCACAACATTGGTGCTCACAAATAAACCCCCTGAACCATTATTCAAAGGTCCATTAAGGATTTCGTTCATATTGGCTGTGAAGCTTGCCAGTTGGAGTGAAGGAATTTGGTAGAGGTGAATGATGTGCGTTTGAGCACCCACCGATCCATAGGCCCACAAAAAAGGTCCGTCAGGACTGCACTCATCAAAAGCAAGGCCGGTATAAACGGGGTTATCAGGTGGAAGGGGAGCGCTGTTGATCAGGGCGCCACTGGCATCAAATACCATGAGGTCTTCATTCCAGCTGGTTCCATAAAACACGTCATCAATCGGATTATATGCCAGGGTGCTTACATTTCCGGGGGCTGTAAACGTACTGACCACAGCCTGGGCGCCCAGGTCAAGCTGGGTAATGTTGGAGGAGCCGTCGCATCCATAAAAATAATAGCCATCCCAGGCCAGGTCATCATATCCGCCCAATGCAAGCAGTTCGATGAACGTCCCGTCCATAGCGTATCGACGGATAGAACCAAAAGGATCTGTTGTATAAATATAGTCATCATCGCAAGCTACCCCTTTTTCCATAGCGGTTCCATCAAGTGGGACCTGGAAGATCAGGTCGAAAAAATCCTCAGAACTATTTCCCGTCAAAATATCCACTTCTGCTGACCATTGAACAGGAGCTGCACCGGTATTGGAAAGGGTGAGAATTTCGGTTTCGGTGGCATTGGGTTCAAGAACCACTTCTAGATTCAATGGGACAACCGAAAAATTCCCGCAGTTAATAATAAAATCCAAAACGGTTGTTTCCCCATCGACTAAAATGACCGGGGCAGAAGCAGGAGGGAATCCGGGAATGTTAAAATAAACAGTATAAGTACCGCCGGGTATTCCGCTGATAGAATAGTTGCCATTGATATCTGTCGTATCAGCATAAGAACCGCAGGTGACAATGGTTCCAACAAAAGGAGGGCCACCCATACATCCGGTATAACCTTCGAGGGAAGCCTGGGCTAACAGTTGTGTTAATGATAAAATCAGAAAGCCCATTAAGGCAACAAGAACTTTTTGGAATTGTGTTTTCATGACCGGAACTTTGGAAGTTCAAATATACAAAATCAATGAATGTCTTGCAATGTCAAAATAATCTCGACCAAATGAAAATTTAATAAACGGAAATTCTATTGAAGAATGATTTTCCTGATTACGGAAGAATCTTTCCAGTCTATTCTCAGGAAATAAAGTCCCGTTGCCATTCCTGAAACATCAATTTTTATTTCCTTTCCGGGCTTCTCGATTTCATAGACGGGTTTCCCCTGGTTATTTATCAAAGTTAATTTTTGAATAGCAGTTTCTGCGTAAACATTCAACTGATCAGCTACCGGATTGGGATAAATGTTAAAGGAGGCTTGATCCTGCTCTTCAATACCTGTGATTAATACTGAATTAGAAGGCCCTGACTCACCAAAATAATAAAGGGCCGTGACCATATATTCATACAATCCCCACTCAATGGGCACCGGACTGCTAATCGTGCCGATCAGATTGCCGTCTCGATAAAGATTGAAACCATCAGGGGCAAGACAACCCGTTGGTGGATTGAAAACCAGGTAGGGATCTCCACTGATTACCTCAACATGGAGGTTTGTTGGCTCCAGGTTTTCAGGCAATTGCACTTCAATTTCCTCTGTTGGAGAGGGCATACTTTCATCTCCGCCAAACATGGCCGTGACTTCATAAGCATAAGTTGTTTCGGGAATCAGGAAAAGATCATTGTATTCCTGCTCTGTAACATTGGCAATCAATTCATCATCCCGGTAAATATTATAACTGTCGGGGTCAGGATTTCCAGCCGGACATAATTCCCAGGTCAGATAAATATCTGTACAGGTAATTACACCCTGTAAATTACAGGGGTGAACATATCCACCCAATACCGTCAATTCAACATCCACCACCGGACTTCCCACATCTGGCCAGGAAGTAAACTGGATCTGAGCTTCATACACCCCTCCCTCCAAATCGGTGCTGTTAAATTCCACGTCAATATCGGTATTGGTTCCGGGAGCGAGCACTCCCGAATTGGGCGAAATATTCAACCATGTTTGAGAATCCCCCATATCGAGTCCCCAGATGTATTGGTTTTGAACAAGGCCGCCCAGGGTCCAGAGCCCATATTCCAGGTTGGATTCCATAAAAAGGCCACCGGCCGAATTGTAAAGAGTCCCCGCTAGTTTATCAGCAATATCAATGGTAAAACCGGTTTCCGATCCTGAAGGCAGTTGCATTTGGATCAGGTGATTTTGGGAAGTTCCCGTTTGGCCATATCCCCAGAGGAAAGGTCCACCCGGAGTGGAATCATCATAGGCAAATCCATAATAATTTTCGCCCACCGGACCGGTGATGAAACTACCCAGTGTATTGCCTGATTTATCAATAATCGTGACCGGATCGCTCCAGTTGTTCACATAAAAAGCATCCTGATTTTCATTGTAAGCAATGGCCCGGATATTCACCGGTGAGGTGATGGAGCTGATCAGTGTTTTATTCTCAAAATCCATTTCATTTAATACGGGAATTCCCGCAGAGCCATAAAAATAGGTTCCGTCAAATGCAAGGTCGCGAAGGCCAAGCACACCCGGAATGGTAAAAGTTTCGAGGAGGTTTCCATCCAAATCGTATTTCAAAATTTGAGGACCGTTCCATTTGGTAGTATAAATAAAATCACCGTCTGATTCTATTCCGGCTTCCCCGCCTCCGCCACTGACCGGATATTGAAACTGCAAGTCATAAAGGTCATCTGCTGAATTATTTAATATTGCAATGGATGCAGACCAGTTGAGTTCTCCGTCTCCATCGTTCAGGATATTCAATGTTTCAGTGGTGGTGGTGTTTTGTTCCAGTTCAACAGATAATGAAATCGGAGAAACGTTGATCTGGGGATGGGTCAACTGGAAATTCTGGTTCAGTAACACATCTTCTTCAATGGTCACCGATGTTGTTTCTGTATTATATCCTTCCTTATAGCATGTCACGTCATAATCGCCCACCATGATCTCGTCAAGGATGTAAATGCCGTTGGAACCTGTCATCACCTCGTAATTTGTAAATTCACCGGTCATTGTGATGGTTGCATTCTCCACCGGAATGCCACCTGTAAGCAATGTTACGGAACCACCCATTGATCCAAATGCGGCTTCCCCCACCTGTACCATATAATCTTCGGCTTCTCCGTAGCCATAGTTTTCGCAAGGATCGGAAGCGGGGTTTTGCCAGTTGGTGCGGGCCCGCATGATGTGCAGCCCGGGTTGAGCATTACTGGGAATGGATACCGAGGCCGTATACATGGTTCCCACATCCTCCATGATAAAATCGATAAGCACTCTTTCATCCGTGGTAAGTATAAAGTCATCGTTAAAGTCGATCCAAATCGTGACATATTGATTGCTGTAACCGGTTTGCATAAAACAGTCGTAAGCATTTCCCGGCAACAAAATGGCCGGCCCCAATTCAAGGTATTCGCTCCAGCCGTCGTAACCCGTATTATCCTCACAATTGGAATTATAGTTTTCGATTTCCGCAATGGCAAAATCTGTAAAACCATCGCCCATGGAACAGCCCGTGTTATATTCCGGAATGCATAAATTTCCTGATTCGGGAACCGGTTTTTCAGATAGATTTTTTTCAGTTTGATTGATTGATTTTCGGGTTTGTTCCTGTGCCAATAAATTGGAATGAATGAATAAACAAGCCAGGAATAATAGGGGTAACAGATATTTTATATGCATGGAATTCAGAATTTGCCCGGAGTAAATGTACAAAAAATTGGATAAAATAAGGCCGGTCCGCCAACTGGCGGACCGGCCTTCAAGGTTATTTTGAACTCAGGATGACTAAATCATCCGTCTTTCAGTTAATTATTTAACTGCAATTTTCCTGAGCGCAATGCCATTGGAAGTTTGAAGCTTGATATAATAAATACCACGCTCGTACTGTCCGACATTGATCTGGAAGTTACGTGCATCAACATCTGTGGTAAATACCACCTGACCGGCATTATTCAGTACTTCATAAGAAGTTACCGTATAGTCAGATTTAACATTTACAACATCCGTTGCAGGATTCGGGTACATCTGGAATTCATCAGCTCCCAGCTCGTTGATACCGGTAATAACCAGTACATAAGCAGGATCGGAGTTGCCTGATTCGCCGAAATAATATACAGCTACAACATAATATTCGTAGAACCCGGCAGCAAGACCTTCATCTGTATATTCAAGGTCACTGGTGGTTCCAACATAAGCATTGTCTCTGTAAACATCATATTCATCCGGGGCAACACATCCAGCTGGAACTTCCCAGATCAGATGAACTGTGCCACCACCCATATCAGTTGCCTCTGCATTGAGCGGCTCAAGATCGTCGGGAATCGGAACGGTGATCAGGAATGCCGGACATGGCTGTGATTCTTCACTTCCATAAACAGCAGTTACAGTATAGGAATACTCAACCTCAGGATCAACCATTGGGTCGGTATACATCATTTCCGTTACGTTGTCAAGAAGTGTTCCATCTCTGTATACATTCCAGCTATCAGGATCTCCACCGGTAGGCATTTCCCATTCCAGTTCAACATCGGTACAGTCATACATCCCACTCAGGTTAACAGCCGGGATAAGACCTTCAACCGTCATCGTAACATCAACAACCGGCGAACCTACGTCCGGACTGGTTGAGAAGTTGATGGTTGCTTCATAAACACCCGGCAATAATCCGGTAGCATCGAAGTCTACATCCATTGTTTCAGAAGCACCGCCAGCCAGTGTACCACTGGTCGGAGAAATGGTGATCCATGATTGTGCTTCGGTCAGCTCGAGTGCCCAGATGTTAACATTCTGAGAAGTACCGAGGATAGCCCACAGGCCGCTAGCAAGGTGATCGTCGATGGCCAGACCACCGGCAATACCTGTGCCGACTGCTGCAACGGTTCCTACATCAAAATAGGTTCCTGTTTCAGTTCCGTCGGGCAACTGGATCTGGATCAGTTCGTTTTGTGTTGTACCTACCTGAGCATAACCCCACAGGTATGGACTACCTGAACTATATCCATCAAAAGCAAAACCATAATAACTGTCGCCAACAGGGCCAACTGGGAATGAACCAAGGTTCGCCCCAGCTTTATCAAATTTGGTGATGGCAGTACCCCAGTTATTGGCGTAGAATGCATCATCATTTTCGTTATAGGCAATGGCCCTAACTTGTGTTGGAGCGGTAAATGTACTGATCATAGTAGCATTGGCGAGGTCCATTTCAAATACAGTCGTACTTGCTGCACCACCATAGAAATAGGTTCCATCCCAGGCGATGTCGCGGCATCCTGTAGATCCGGCAACTGTAATGGTTTCTACCCAGGTGCCGTCAAGGCTGTAACGCTGGAATTCACCACCACCGTTCCACATGGAAGTATAGATATATTGTCCGTCGGTTTCGATACCGGCTTCACCACTACCATCATACACGGGATAATCAAAGATCAGGTCGAAGAGATCGTCACCGTTTCCTTCGCCGACAATACTCAGAGAGGCACTCCAGCCCACTGAACCATTTCCAGGATTGTTAATGTCAATGGCCTCGGTGGCCATGGCATTGGGTTCCAGGGTAACTTCAAGGGTGGTTGGATCAACATTGAAATCAGGAGCAGCTAATTCGAAATCCTGAACAGTTAATTGATTTTCAAGGATCTCTACTGATTCAGTCTCCGGATTGTATCCTGCAGCACTTGCGGTAACATCCCAGGTTCCTGTAAATACTTCTTCAAAATAATAATAACCATCACTACCGGTGGTTGTCTGGTACAAACCTGCAACATCAATTTCAGCGCCTTCGATTGGGTCACCAGAACCAAGCTCAGTTACAAAACCTTCCAGTTCACCATAAGTACCTGCACCCACTAAGAGGCTGTATTCCTCAACTTCACCATATGTTGATTCACCACAGGGTACAGGAGGAGTTGAATAAGTCATTCTAACCCTCATTCTAACCATGCCTTCGGGAGCATTAGCTGGAGCAGTTATCTGACCAGTAAATGTCTGACCTGTTCCACCCACATTTGTAAGCTGGAATTCTTCTTCAGGCACGTCAAATTCACAATTCATGTTCCAGTCAACCCATACATAAACGATATCACTCGCCCATGCATTACCATTTTCTACAGTAATATCTTCTGATAAACCAGGCAAAATGAGTGTAAATTGGTCAGTATAGTCAGCAATACCACCTTGCCAGCCAGTTCCAAGATTTTGAATAGTACCACACATTACATCCGTGATATACTCGTCCTGAATTGCTGTAGTGGCATCACAATAGTCACATGAGTATTCCAATTCGAAATCCTGTTGTGTATCTGTTTCGGCAGTGATCACAACACTTTCAAGGCCAGTGATATATGTAGGATGAGTAGCCTCCACATCGTAAGTACCTTCTTCGATGAAGAACTCATAGGTACCATCGGCACCTGTCATCATTTCAAAATCAGTATCCAAAACTGCAACAGTAGCATTTTCAATGGGGTCTCCTGAATCAATATCAGTAACTGTACCAAACAGATATCCCATTACACAAGGCATGGTGAAATCGATTCCGGAAACCGTTCCGGCTGCAGTAACGACAATATCCGGGGTTGTTTGCGTGGTGTATCCGTATAAGGTAGCTGTTACATCATATGTGCCCGGGTAGGCAGTAATGGTGTAATCACCGCTTGCATCCGGGTTAGTAAAGTAAGGTCCGGCTTCAACCAGTACATTGGTAACATCTTCAAAGTTATAAGGAGCAGCTCCGTCAAGAATGACATTACCTGAAATATATCCAAATTCTTCGTCACCAACGGTCATGGATACAGGAACAGTCACCATTCCAACATCAGGATCTGACATGAAATGAATATTGGCTGTTTTTATGGTACCCGGAACAATGTCGGTAGCATCGAAACTAACGGTCATCTGATCGGCATTACCCGGATCAACATCACCTGAGTTAGGATCGATGGAGATCCAAATAGCACCAGCAGGAGCAAATTCATACACGAAGAATACATCAGGAGTTCCCTGCAACAATCCTCCTATGGTCCACAATCCGGGATATACATTATCCACCATGAATAAACCACCGGCAATAGCTTGTGCATTGGGTCCTAAGTCGGTCAGCACATCATAAGTAAAGCCGGTTGGCATCAATGTATTCAAGTCTACCTGGTGGATCAATTGAGCAGTACCTGCACCTAAACCCTGATCAAATATCCATAAATAGGGTGTTCCGGTGGTATTATCGTATGCAGAACCATACATGCCTGATAAACCAAGGTTGCTGTTGGGTATGGTGTTTAGGGTAGCACCAGTTTTGTCAATCAACCAAACATCTGAACCAAAGTTAGAGATCCAGAATGCATCGTTATCGGCATCATAAGCGATACTTCTTGCCTGTCCGGCATTGGAAATTGAACTGACCAGTGTTTTGGTTGTAAAATCCATTTCATAAATAATACCAGCAGCAGCTCCACCATACATGTAATTACCATCATAAGCCAGGTCACGCAGACCTGTAACACCTGGAATGGAGAATTCTTCAATCAGGTTGCCATCGAGGTCATATTTATGAATAAGATTGGAGGCCCAACGTGTTGTATAATAGTAGTCGCCATCACATTCGGCACCGGCATTACCAAGAGCACCAGTGGCAGCTTCTACGTCAAATGAGAATAACAGATCCCAGGCATCTTTAGAAGCTCCTTCATCGGTCAACATCTCGAGGTTTGCGTCCCAGCTCAAAGGACCATCACCATTGTTGGCAATATCAATAAATTCCGTTGCTTGTGTATTGGGATCTATTGTGATATTGATAGCAGTTGGTGTGATATCCATTGTAGGAGCAGTCATTGCAAAGTCTTCTTGCGTGGTGTTACCAGTCGTAATGGTTACGGTTGAACTTTGAGGATTGTATCCTTCTTTTGTACAGGAAACCGGCCAATCACCTACCAGAACATCCAGTATTTCATAAGTCCCGTCTGAACCTGTCATTGCTGTGAATGCACCATTATTAACACTTACCATCGCATTTTCAATAGGAGCACCGCCTGTATTCTCAGTAACAGTGCCTACAAGGTCGCCATATTCGGCAACACCAATAAATACTTTGTAATCTTCAGCTTCTCCATATGAATAAGAACCACAAGGATCAGTAAATGCATTCAACCACACAGCCATTACACGCATGACGTGTTCTCCTGGAAGGGCAGTTCCCGGAATCTCAATATCCACATCATACAATACACCAGCAGCTGCCATCACATAATCCTCAAGGATCAGTTCATCGGAAGTTAGATCCAGGTCATCATTGTAATCAATCCAAATGTTAACATGTTGGCTTGAATATCCTGTTCCCATCTGGAAAGTATGTGTATTTCCAGGGATGAGTATGGCAGGGCCTAAACCAAAGTATTGGCTCCAACCGGTTGCCATATTGTTTTCACATCCATTGTTTAGATTTTGAATTTCCTCAACAGCAAAATCAGTGAATCCATCACCAACTACACATCCTGATGAATAGACAGGTGCACAAAGTGAAGGTTCTTCATTTTCAACCATTTTGGTTTTGCAGTCATTATCCGGATTTTCATCACCTGCCAGATCGGTACATGCTTCAAAATCATATGTTCCGTAAGCTGATAAATCAACGGTTGTTGCAAAGGTATGCTCGTATGATTCACCTCCGTTAATGGTAGCACTGATGGTTTCAACCACCGGTGTTCCACCGTCGAGGGTAAAGGAAACATCAAAGTTACTCTGAGCATTGGTGCCGTAGTTTTTCACCATAATGGTCACGGCTTCGGCATTGGTGAGATTAACACCGGTTGATGGGGCAGTAATGGACTGAACGCCTACATCATCACCAGCAGCTGGTCCTGAAGTACACAATTCGAGACCCCAGATGTTCACATTCTGAGAAGTACCCATAATGGTCCAATAACCAGAAACAAGGCCATCGGAAATAGCCAGACCACCGGCAATACCGGTTCCAACGGCAGCAACAGATCCTACATCAAAATAGGTTCCGGTTTCCGCACCGTCAGGAAGTGAAATCTGGATCAATTCGTTTTGTGTGGTACCCACCTGGGCATAACCCCAGAGGTAAGGTCCGTCACCGCAATAGGTCGAGCCTTCATAGGCAAAACCGTAGTAGCTGTCTCCTGTCGGGCCAACCGGGAATGAACCCAGGTTTGCACCGGCCATGTCAAATTTGGTGATGGCAGTACCCCAGTTGTTGGCATAAAAAGCATCGTCTTCTTCATTGTAAGCGATGGCCCTTACTTGAGTTGGTGCAGTGAAGGTACTGACCATACTGGCTGAACCGAAGTCCATTTGAAATACCGTTGTGGATGCGGCACCACCATAGAAATAAGTTCCGTCATAAGCGATGTCACGGCAACCGGTTGAACCGGCAACGGTAAAGGTTTCAATCCAGTTACCATCGGTGTCGTACTTCTGGAATTCACCGGCTCCATTCCACATGGAGGTATAGATGAAGTCTCCGTCGGTTTCAATACCGGCTTCACCACTACCATCATACACGGGCCAGTCGAATTGCAAGTCAAACAAATCATCCGATGGAATGGGCACGGCCTTGGCATTGATGTCAACATCTGACGGCCAATACGAAAGTGACACATCCCGGTCAGGATTTGCCTGTTGCATTTGTTGCATAGGAGAAGGGGCTTGTTCCGCCGTTCCCTGGCTTTGCAGCATTTGCTCGGGTATAAGCGGTTTAACTTTCTTCTCTAATTGATTTTTTAATTTCGGTGACATCTCACTTTGGGCTAATAGGCCAGAGCTGATGAAAACTACCGAAATCAATACAATCAATACTTTGTTCAGGTTTTTCATACGCATAAAATTTAGGTTAGTAAAAATTTTGATTTTCATAATAATTATCTTGAATAAACTAATTATTGTCGGGCATGCTTAGTGCATTTCGGAGATTTAATGATTGTACTAAATTATAAAATTTCTCAATAGTTGAAACACCTCTACCTATATATCCTGTATTTTTTTGAGGATAAATATGCAAGATTTTGAAAATCAATACTTAGTAAATTTGAAATCCAGGATATTTTTTTTTAAAAAAATTACCTAATCGCGATTTTTTACCAGAATTTTTGTTTCCATCATATCCATCATGGCATATTTTACCCCTTCCCGTCCCAATCCTGAATCTTTCATTCCACCATATGGCATATGATCAACTCTGAAAGTAGGCACATCATTGATCACAACGCCCCCGACTTTCAAATCGTTGAAGGCCACGTTCATTTCATCAATGTGATTGGTAAATACACCGGCCTGAAGTCCATAGCGGCTGTCATTTATTTTTTCGATGGCTGAAGCAAAATTTGAATAGGGTTCCAGCACCACAACAGGACCGAATACTTCCAGGGCGCAAACCTTCATATCCCGCTGGGTTTCTGTAAGTACGGTAGGCGGAAAATAAGTCCCTTCCCTTTTCGCACCCAGCAAGGCTTTCGCGCCACCATGGATCGCCTCCTGTACCCATTCTTCAACCCGTAAAGCATTGTCTTCATCGATCATAGCCGAAATATCCGTGTCGGGATTCATGGGATTGCCAGTGGTTAATTTTTTGGCAGCATCGATAAATTTTGTAGTGAAAGTTTCAAACACATGATCATGCACATAAATGCGCTGGGCATGAATACAAACCTGCCCCGAGTAGGCGAATCCTCCAACAAGGCATTTATTGACAGCCAGGTCCATATCAGCGCTTTCCGTGACGATAACACCGGCATTCCCGCCCAGTTCCAAAATGGTCTTTTTTTTGCCGGCCTCTTTTTTCATTTCCCAACCCACTTCCGGCGATCCCGTGAAGGACAATAATTTAAATCGTTCATCTGTAACCAGGTGATTGCCGGTATTGCGGTCCATGGGTAAGATGGAGATCGCTCCTTTTGGAAGGCCTGATTGGTCAATGATCCCGGCGAGCATCAGGGTCGACAGGGGTGTTGAAGTAGCCGGTTTAAGAATGATGGGACATCCGGCCGCAATGGCGGGTGCAATCTTATGAACCGCCAGGTTGAGGGGGAAATTGAACGGCGATATGCCAGCTACCAGACCGATGGGGAAGTGCCTGACAATCCCTTCTTTGCCTTTTCCAGCCGGTGTCCAATCAAGACTCATATACTCACCGGGCAGTCGTTTGCTTTCTTCTGCAGCCACGGTAAAAGTCTGGATGGCCCGTTCGACTTCTGATTGTGCATATCGCCAGGGTTTGGCCGACTCCTGACAAAGGATTTTTGTAAAGTCCTCTTTTTTTTCTGATATCTGTCGGGCTATTGTTGAGAGGATCCCGTACTTTTCAAACACCGGTAACCGGGCCAATTCTTTTTCTGTTTCCTGTGCTTTTCGGATGGCGAGATCCAGTTCATTGTTGCTGGCCAGCCAGGTTTTGGCTATTGATTTTCCATCAAAAGGATTGATGACCTCAAAGGATTTTTGGGTGGTAATGAATTGTCCCCCGCAGTAAATTTTAAACGCCTTCATGTTGATATTGAATATGTATTTCCCAATACAGAAAAGGAGGGCTATTGCCCCCCTTTTCAGCTGTTAAAATTATGTATTATTGAACGGTTACTTTTTGTGTAATCTCTCCACGATCGGTTCTAATTTTCAGGATATAAATGCCTGAATCGAGGTTGCCGGAATTGATCCGGAAGGAGTCGTTATCAACATTGAAAAAGTTGACTTGCTGTCCCATCAGATTTAATAGCTCTATGGTTTGAATGGTGGCATCCGATTTTACATGGATATTTTCTGTAGCCGGGTTGGGATAAATCATGACGGCTGTTTTTTCCGTTTCATAGATGCCAACTGTAACATCAAGGGTCACAGGTACAATCATTTGGTCATTATCGGGGTCATTGTTATTGATGACCAGCTCAGCATAATACTCACCGGCTTCAAGGTTAGTGGCATCGAAATCAACCATTACATCCTCATTTTCACCAACGGCAACTGTTCCTGACATGGGTGAAACGGATAGCCATTGAACAATGGGGTCACCGGTAAGGGTTGCCCTGATATTCCAGTTGTAATCCAATGCGGCATTATCGGATAAGTGACTCCAGCCTGGTCCGGTTGAGATCCAGTCGCCCTGCGGATGGTGAGGTCCGGCATCGGTACCAGCGGGGAAAGTTCCGGCATCATGGTCGACCCAGTAACCTACCCAGACATCACCACCTGAGATCATAACCGGTTCATCGAGGTTAATGGTATTCCACGAAATCTGGACCGGTGTAAATTCTTGTTCAACCAGCATTTCGCCCGGACCGGGAATATTGGCCAGTCCATAGTTATAAACCTGCGCTTTGGTCTCAAGCGGTTGATCATTGATATATACATCTATTGAACTCAATTGCATACCAATATAATCCTGAACGAAATCGGAGGTGAAATTCGCTGCCACGCGCATCGGACCGCCATCGGTCAGACCAACAGCAGAGAAATTGTCGCCATCATAATTTAAAATTACATCATCTGTAGGTTCCGGTGAGCCGCCTGGCTTGGCTGCAGGTGCTTCAACAGGCATGCTTAATACGACCTTTTGAGTGCTATTTCCTGCAGTTTTTGATTTGGCATTTTTACTCATTTCCGGATAGGTAACCATGATGGAGTAATCCAGGTCAGCTTCACCGTTATTGGCAATGTTCAGATTTTGCGAACTGGTTCCACCGGGGTTCAATCCCTCAGTAATGACTGTTGGATCGATATTGATCAAAGGTGCTCCCGTACCAGCTTCCAGTTGAATGAATTCAACATCATCAAAGTAGAACATGGGGGTGTCTCCGGTAGGCGCTCCGGCATAAATATCCACTCCTCCGAGTTGCAATGTTCCGGATGTACCAGTGGATTGATAACTAAAAGGCCATTCATAAATCATGTTCCCATCAATGTACAGTGTGACCAGGTCATTGGACACATCTATAATTTGATCCACGAGGAACCAGTCGCCAATGGGGAATGAAAAAGTAGCAGCGCTGGCAACACCGGCATCAAGGTTTCCGGTTCCGTTGGATCCGAAATAAACTTCATAGGCCCATTCGATACCCGGGCTCTCAAAATGCTGAACATTATAATAACCACCAAAGCCTGTTGGGATATAATAGTAGAATTTCAATTGATATTTTCCGGAAGTTTTATCACCCAGCTTTAGGACCAGATCAGTAACTCCTTCCACTTTGACCGATTGGGATCCGCTGTTGGCGACATCGTCAGAGATCAAAGCATCTTCAGTTCCACCGGGTGCATTGCTCCAGGTTGTCCACCAATCCGGATTCTGAACGGCAAGGTATTCACCAACATTGTATGATTCCATGTCATCTTCGTACAGCGCTGATGGGATTGATTCAAAGGAAAGATCTTCCAGATAATAAAGGGGTGTATCTCCGGTAGGGGCGCCGGCCCACACATCCATACCACCCAGTTGCAGGGTTCCTGTTTGGCTGTTAAACTGCCAGCTAAAGGGCCACTCATAAATCAGGTTGCCATCAATGTACAATTGGGTCCAGTCGTTATCGAGGTCGATCACATTTTCAATTTCAACCCATGTGTCATTGGCAAAGGTAAAATTGGCAACTTGCTCGCTTCCGGCACTTAGATATCCTGCTCCGGCGGAGCCAAAATAAACTTCGTAAGCCCATTCGATACCGGGGCTTTCAAAGTGTTGAATGTTATAATATGCACCATAACCTGATGGAACATAGTATTTGAATGAAAGTTTATACTTACCAACCAGCTTATCGCCAAGCTTTAATATCGCATCATTGGAGCCTTCAACTTTCAATGAAAGCGAACCACTGGAAGCCTGCTCATCTGATACAAGGAGGTCTTCAGCGCCTCCGGGTGCTCCACTCCAGGTGGTCCACCATTCGGGGTTGGCTACAGCAATGTAGTCTCCAACATTGTAACTTTCGAAATCATCTTCATAAAGTACTTGTGAAAATGTAGCTGTAAGCCCTGTCATCAAAGCTACAGCCAATAGTAAAATCCTTTTCATGATTATAAAAATTTAGTTGTTAATTATTTTAATTTATTAAATTCCTGAATCCTCTTGTTTTGATCGTCAGATACAAAAATACCACTATATACACTGCTTTGCAATGTTATCCCTCATTTTTTTACAGAATTTAAAGATATTTAACAATCCAGGTCTAAGAAGGGTTAATTTCTTCTAATCATTGGGGTGGTGATGACATTGCTTTTATGCAAAGCGCGATCTACCAGGTAGACGCTGTACATGATGGTATCAAAATCAGAATTCGGATTGTATACAAACAATGTATCTTCGATTTCGCCCTTGATGGATTTGTTGTTTCCCTCCGGAGTCAGAATGGGCACCCTTGCATGAAAGTTAGAAGTGTCTCCCGAAACAGGATCCACTAAAAATACTTCTATAGTATCCCCATATTGAATTTCGTAATAGGTGATAAATAAATTATAGTCATAAGGCGGGGTGGTTTCATTTTGCCGCAGACCGATATCTCCATCCCCGTCCTTGAATGATATTTTTAAGACACCCCTTTCAATAATTCCGCTGGCCGGATTGTATAGTAAAACAAAATCCTCATATTTGATCTCCGGAATGATCGGGTACTGCTCTTCATCCTGACACGAATAAAGCATCGTCGCCATGATGATGAGGACTGCAGTTGTTTGTATGAATGATTTCAAAGCCATCGGTGCCTGTAAAATTATGTATTTTAAACAATCGTTCGGCAAATCATCTTAATTTTACGATTCAAATTTGATGCGTGTGAACCCGTTAAAAATCAGTAAAGCAATTTTTTCCATTCGAACGGAACAAGAATTTAACGTGTTATGCCTCGAAATATTTCGTTTCCAGTCTCGGAGCAATAACATCTATAAATCCTATCTTAAGGCTTTGGGTATAGATGTGAAAAAAATTAATCATTTTTCAAAGATCCCTTTTATACCCATAGAATTTTTCAGGGATCACCTTGTTTATGCAAGTCAGGAGCCGCCCGAAATGATTTTTAACAGCAGTGGCACCTCCGGAATGCCAAGCAGCCGACATGCGGTTGCCGATGTGAGTTTATACGAACAGAGTTTTAACCTTGCTTTTGAGCGGTTTTATGGGGATCCTGCAGACTACAGGATACTGGCATTGCTGCCTTCGTATTTGGAGCGGACCGGTTCTTCACTGATATACATGGCCCAAAAGCTGATTGAAAAAAGCCGTTTTCCTGAAAGCGGGTTTTACCTGGAGCATACCGGTGAATTGATCCACTACCTGAAACAATCTTCTAAAAAGACCATCTTACTGGGGGTGAGTTTTGCACTGCTCGATCTTGCTGAAGTTAAGATGGTGAATAATCCTGAATTGGTGGTCATGGAAACCGGAGGCATGAAAGGCAGGCGTAAGGAGATTGTCAGGGAAGAATTGCACCACATTCTCAAAACCGGTTTTGGTGTTGAGACGATCCATTCGGAATATGGGATGACGGAGATGTTAACGCAGGCTTATTCTCAGGGTGAAGGTCGGTTCAGAATGCCTCCATGGGCCAACATATTGATCCGGGATACCAATGATCCGCTATCGTTAATGAGTCATGGAAAAACGGGAGGCATCAATGTGATTGATCTGGCCAACCTGTATTCCTGCTCCTTCATTGCCACACAGGATTTGGGCAAAACCCACCCCGACGGCTCCTTCGAAGTGCTCGGTCGTTTTGATACCAGCGATATCCGGGGGTGTAACTTGATGGTGTTATAGATTTTTCATTATTTCTTTTGTCTTGATACCTAAATCATAGGAGCTTCCCGGGATTTATAATCCCGGGAAAATAGCATCGGATTTTAAAATCTGAAAAACATTGGCCTGAAAATCCTTAAAAATATTAAAATGTTCAACATACATTATTCTTCATACGCCACATGCTCAAACACTTTTGGCGAGTCATTCACCGGGGTATTTACCAGTTTGGAGATGGTATAGGCGGTCATTTTGCCGGCATCGTAAGGAACCAGCAAGCTCTCCAGCATATCGGTGTCATTTTCTTCCAGCCACAATTTTTCATGCTTCCTTTCCAGGATCACCGGCATGCGGTTGTGGATCTCCTCCATCAGTTCATTGGGAGTGGTGGTTAATATCGTAAATGAATTGAGCAATTCCCCGTTCTCATTCTTCCAGCTATCCCACAAACCGGCTAGTGAAAACAGGCTTTCATCCTTCATCAGAATGCGGTAAGGGATCTTCAGCTTAGCGTCTATCTTTTTCCATTCGTAAAATCCATCCACCGGAATAAGACACCGCTTCCGTTTAAAGGAATTTTTAAAAGAAGGTTTTTCCATCACCGTTTCTGCTTTGGCATTGATCATTTTGTTCCCGATCTTTTTATCCTTTGCCCAGAAAGGGATGAGCCCCCAGCGGTAATAACTGAGCTGTTCCGGGTTGGCATTGGAGATCACCGCCACCTGCTGACTCGGGGCAATGTTATACCGCGGTTTGTAATTGCTGTCCACCTTCACATCGAATCGGTCTTCGATGATCTTGGCCAGGGGTGAGAATGAGAATCGTCCGCACATAGGGTTAGTTTGAAGTTCGAAGTTTGAAGTTTGAAGTTCGAAGTTGTCTGCCCGACTGCGTCATGCAGGCGGGAAAGTTCGAAGCCTGCCTACCGAAGGCAGGTTCTGAGTTCTGGGTTCAGAGTTGATCAACTTGCAACCCGAACCCAGTTCCGAAGGTAGCTAAATTTTTGTGAGCTGTGAATTGAGGTTAATTATTTTTTTCCTAATTTATCCAGGTCCACGATCAGTAGATCCTCCCAACGGGTGGTGTAGTGGGGGGAGAGGTTGTGCTGCCGCATTTTCCAGCTTTCGTCGGTGCCTTGTATGGCAAACTTTACGGTGTCGATGCCTTCCTGCTCATTGATCCGGTCGATCACCTCCGTTAACCGGGTGTTTTTCGGTTTTTGGGTTTCGTCCCACAGGCCGGTTTGTTGTCCGCTTTGGGGGATCACATCCGACACAATGATCCCCGATTTTTTATATTTAAATCCTTTTTTGTAAAGCGCTTTCAGGGCGATTACCGCGTAGTGGATCAGTGCCGCGGTTTGGTTGGTAGGGCCGGGGAACTTCACAATTTTATAATTGACATACTGGGGCCCGCGGGCGTATTTGTTGGTCATCACAAACACCAGCATGGAATTGGCCAACGATTTTTCACGCCGCAGTTTTGTGGCTACCTTACCGGCATAGGTGGTGGTGGCTTGTTCCAGCTCTTCATAAGTTTCAATGGGATGACCGAAGGAGCGCGAGGTGCAGATCTCCTTTTTTACATCAGGGTTATCGTTGAGGGGGTAACAAACCGTGCCGTTCAGCTCAAGCACCAACCGCTGACCCACAATGCCCAGGTGCTCCCGGATGCGGTTGGGGTCGGCTTGTTTCAGGTCCAGAGCACTCAGAATACCGGCTTTCTTGAAGAAGGCTTCATACTTTTCACCTACGCCCCAAACTTCCTTTACCGCTGTTTCGGAGAGCATTTCCTCCGAATTTTTATCATCCTTTAAATAAAGCACACCCTGGTATTGATCATTGCTTTTGGCGAGGTGATTGGCGGTCTTGGCCAGTGTTTTGGTAGCAGCAATGCCAATGGAAACCGGTATACCGGTATGTTTCATCACCGTTTCGCGGATTGTTCTTCCAAAAGCTTCCAACTCTTCCGGTTTTTTGAAAGAAACATCCAGAAAAGCTTCGTCGATGCTGTAGATCTCCATGTCGGGGACAAGCTCCGCCAGGGTGCTCATCACCCTTTGTGAAAAGTCGCCATACAGGGCATAATTGGTAGAAAATACATGCACGTTATGCCGGTCGATGAGTTCTTCAATTTCGAAAACCGGCACGCCCATTTTGATCCCTGCCTGCTTGGCTTCTTCAGAGCGGGCGATGATGCAGCCGTCGTTGTTCGACAGCACCACCACCGGTTTGCCTTCGAGGGCCGGGTAGAAAACCTTTTCGCAGGAGCAGTAAAAATTGTTGCAGTCGACCAGGGCGAATAACATTGTTTATTATTAATTATTCTTGAAGAATTAAAAGTAAGTAATTTTCCAGGATTTGATTTTCACACTCCCTTTAGGGTAGGGGCAAATGTGAAAATCAAATTATGAATTCAATGTTAATTCAGCTTTACATTTTTTCTTTTGTCTATCTTTGCCCCGGGTTTAAGAACCTTAAAATCAACAATTCATATTGACATGCAGACCATTATACATAAAACCGACAGTTATTCTGATACCGACAATGTGGTTTTTCCGGTAACCGACCTGAAGAACCTTGAAACAGAACTCTTCAGTACCGATGAGTTGTCGTACATGGAAACTTTTTATAAAGAACACAAGCAGCGATTTTTTACCTTTAACAGGCTGTCGAATGTGCTGTTTGTCTGCCTGCTGGATAAAGAACGAGATGAAAATCAGCGCTTGCAGAATTATCGGGAACAGGGAGCCAAACTTCAGGCTGAAGCCAATACCCATAAATTGAATGCCCTTGTTATTGTTGATCGTGAGAAAAAACCTGAAGAAATCATGGCATTTGCCGAAGGTCTTGCCCTCCGGAATTACCAGTTCCTGAAATATAAAACCAAGGCTTCTGAACAGATCAATGCACTGGGTTCTATATACATTTTGAGTAAAGGTTTGAGCGATGAAAAGGTTGAAACCATGAACATACTGGTGGATGCCTGTTCCCGTTCACGCAATATGGTGAATGAACCGGTAGCTTATATGAACGCTTTAAAAATAGCTGAAGAGTTTGAAAAAATGGGTAAAGATGCCGGGGCCCGCGTGGAGGTGCTCAATAAAAAGAAAATTGAAGCACTGAAAATGGGTGGTTTACTGGCTGTAAACAAGGGCAGTGTTGATCCGCCCACATTCACCATCATGGAATGGAAACCGAAAGATGCCAAGAATAAAAAACCATTTGTTTTTGTTGGGAAGGGTGTGGTTTATGATACGGGTGGTATGAATATCAAAACCGGTAATTTCATGAATGATATGAAGATGGATATGGCAGGTGGTGCTGCTGTTGCCGGCGCATTGTACGCCATCGCCCGTGCCCGGATACCCATCCATGTCATTGCGATCATACCGGCTACCGATAACCGCGTGAATGGTAACGCCTACGTGAGTGGTGATGTGATTACCATGCATGATGGAACCACGGTGGAGGTGATCAATACCGACGCGGAAGGCCGCATGCTACTGGCAGATGCTTTGAGCTATGCTAAAAAATATAAACCACAATTGGTGATCGATGTGGCCACCCTTACCGGGAGCGCCATGCGTGCCATCGGGATATATGGCATTGCAGCCATGCAATCAAAAGCCAGGAGTGAATATAAAAAGCTGGCAGAAAGTGGTGAAAAGGTATATGAGCGGTTGGTCGAACTGCCTTTCTGGAAAGAATATGAGGAGGAGTTGAAATCCGATATTGCTGATATCAAACATTTAGGTGGTGCCAATGCAGGGGCCATTACCGCCGGTAAATTCCTGGAACATTTCACCGACTATCCCTATGTTCATCTCGATATTGCCGGCCCGGCCTACCTGGAAAAACCGTTCAGTGTTTATACCGCCGGAGCTACCGGTATGGCCGTCAGGTTGCTATTCCAATTTATTAAAAGCAAATCATTGTAACTTCCAATCATGAACAAACAAAGTCAAAATCTGATTAAAATAGGGATTACCCATGGTGATTTTAATGGCATTGGTTATGAGATCATCATCAAAACACTGGCTGATAAACGAACCCTTGAAATGTTCACCCCGGTGGTATATGGCTCTTCGAAGATCGCTTCATACTATCGGAAGGCTCTTGATCTGTCGGATGTGAACTTTAACCTTGTGAAGAAGGCTGATTTTGCCAATCCCAAGCGGGTGAACATCATCAATTGTTTTAATGATGAGGTGAAAATTGAAGTTGGAAAGTTATCACCAGTAGCCGGTGAACTCGCTTTCCTTGCCCTTGAAAGAGCCATCGAAGACATCAACTGGGGTAAGCTGGATGTTTTGGTGACCGGTCCGATTAATAAAAGCAACATTCAGTCGGAAAACTTTCAGTTTGCCGGTCATACCGATTACCTGGCCAGTAAATTCAACACAGAGAATTACCTCATGCTGATGGTCAGTGGCGATATGCGGGTGGGAATGCTAACCGGACATATTCCGGTGAAGGACATTGCTGCAAAAATTACGAAAGAATTGATATTAAATAAGGTGCGGGTGATGAATCAAAGTCTGAAGAAGGATTTTGGCATTAGAAAACCAAAAATTGCCATGCTTGGATTGAACCCTCATGCCGGTGATAATGGATTGATCGGTGCAGAGGAAACGGAGATCATTCATCCTGCCATTGAAATGGCCAATGAACAAGATATCCTCACATTCGGGCCTTATCCCGCTGATGGATTCTTTGCTTCCAGCAATTTTCGGAACTTTGATGGGATTCTGGCCATGTATCATGATCAGGGTATGTTGCCTTTTAAAACCCTCGGTTTCGAAAACGGTGTCAATTTCACGGCAGGTTTACCTATTGTTCGTACCTCCCCAGCACATGGGACAGCCTTTGCCATCGCCGGTAAAAATATGGCTTCACCGGATTCTTTCAGGCAGGCAGTGTATCTGGCCATTGATATTTATAATAATCGGATGGAATATGAGGAGTTGATTAAGAATCCGCTTGAAGCGCAAGAAGAGAAACAACAGGACCCCTCTCGCGATCATCGCCACAACGGACAACAGAATTCCGGACAGTAACATGCTTTATTTCTATGCAAACATTTCCTTACAACATTCAAGCGATTACCGAAATCATCGGTGGAGAGCTAATCTGCAGCGATTTTGAGGACCCCGTTGTAACGGATATCCTGATCGACAGCCGGCGGCTGATTTCACCCGAAAACTGCCTTTTTATTGCTCTGGTTACCAAAAAAAATGATGGACACCGGTTTATTGAAGAGCTCTATGGCAAAGGGGTCAGAAATTTCATCATTTCCAATCCGGAATACAAACCCGAAAAAAGCAATTGCATCCTGGTGACCAATACCCTGCAGGCATTGCAAAAACTCGCCGCCAATCATCGAAAAGGATTCAATATACCGGTTATAGGAATTACCGGAAGCAATGGAAAAACCATCGTCAAAGAATGGTTGTTTCAGTTATTTTCACCCGAATATACCATCACCCGTAGTCCCAAAAGTTATAATTCCCAGGTAGGCGTTCCGCTTTCGGTATGGCAATTGAAAGAGGAAAGCCAGATGGGAATCTTTGAGGCAGGGATCTCCGAACCCGATGAAATGGATAAACTGCAGGCCATCATCAATCCCTCAGTCGGTATCTTTACCAATATTGGTCAGGCCCACGGCGAAAATTTCATTACCCTTACCCAGAAGGCCGGAGAAAAGCTGAAACTTTTTACCAGGGTAAAGACCCTGATCTATAGCCCGGACTATCCTGAGATTCAGGAAACGATCATTCGCAGTGAATTGCTGCGAAAGATCAAAGCGTTTACCTGGAGCCGCAAACAGGAAGCTGATCTGCGCATTAGGACAGTGACCCGGAACAAGGACAATACATCAATTATTTCAGCTACCTACAATGAGCAGGAAATATCCATCAAAATTCCTTTCGCCAATGAGGCTTCGGTGGAGAATGCCATTATTTGCTGGGCCACTTTATTGCACTTCGGATATAAAAATGAAGTGATCGCCAATAGGATGATACTCTTGCAACCCATAGCCATGCGCCTGGAAATGAAGGAGGGGATCAACCATTGTTCCATCATTAACGATAGTTACAATTCGGATATCAACTCTTTAAACATTGCGCTTGACTTTTTAAATCAGCAGAATCAGCATCAAAAGAAAACAGTGATCCTTTCAGACATCCTTCAAACAGGAATGAATGAAAATGAACTCTATGGCGAAATCGCCAGTCTGCTTAAACAGAAAGGGATCAGCCGCATCATCGGTATCGGTCCGGCTATCAGCAAACAGGCATCACAGTTCGATCTGGAGAAGTTATTCTTTGCTGATACCAATGATTTTATAACAAAATTTTCATTTGCTGACTTTCAAAATGAAACGATTTTGTTGAAGGGCGCACGGATTTTTGAGTTTGAACAGATCAGCCAGGCCCTCCAGCAAAAAGCCCATGAAACCGTATTGGAGATCAACCTGAATGCCCTGGTTCATAACCTCGATTATTTTCGAAAAAAATTAAACCCGAATACCGCTATCATGGCTATGGTCAAAGCTTTTTCATATGGTAGTGGTAGTTTCGAAATTGCCAATATTTTGCAGTTTCATCGGATTGACTATCTGGCTGTAGCCTATGCCGACGAAGGTGTTGAGTTGCGGAAAGCAGGGATTAAGACGCCCATTATGGTGATGAATCCTGATGAACAGAGTTTTGATGCCATTATCAAACACAATCTTGAACCGGAGATCTATAATTTCCGCTCCTTAAGTCTTTTGGAAGAAGCCACCCGTGCCAATCTCATCCCGGACAATAAACCGGTGAAAGTTCATTTAAAGGTTGATACGGGGATGCATCGGCTTGGCTTCAGCAAAGAAGAGATCGATCCATTGATTGAACGACTGCATAAGATGCAATCCATTTATGTTCAGTCAATTTTTTCACACCTGGCCTCCAGTGAAGATCCGGCCGATGATGAATTTACACGGCAACAGATTGATTTGTTCCAGCAAATGGCTTTTCGAATTATGGAGCACTCCAATCATTACATTTTGATGCATATCCTTAATTCGGCAGGTATAAGTCGCTTCCCCGATGCCCAGTTTGATATGGTAAGGCTGGGAATCGGATTGTATGGCATTCCCACTACAGCTGAAGAAAAAGAGCAACTGGAAAATGTGAGCACCCTAAAGTCAACCATATCACAAATTAAAACCATTCCGGCAGGTGAGACGATCGGCTATAACAGGCAATGGAAAGCAGATCGCGATATGCAGATCGCGGTAATTCCTGTGGGATATGCCGATGGCCTTAACCGAAAACTGAGTAACGGAAAAGGACAATTATTTATCCATCATAAACCGGTTCCCATTGTGGGCAATATTTGTATGGATATGTGTATGGTAGATGTTACGGATATTGATGCCAGGGAAGGCGATGACGTGATCATCTTTGGAAATGAATACGCAGTGGGGGAGATGGCCAGGCAGCTGGATACCATACCCTATGAGGTTTTAACCAGTATCTCCCGACGGGTCAAACGGGTGTATTATCATGAATAACATAACATAGAAAAATGACAGCAAAAAAACTTTCTATCCTGATCCCTGCTTATAATGAATCCAATACCATCCATGCCATCCTGGACAAAGTGATTGCTGTTGAGCTAATCCACGATACGAAAAAGGAGATCATTCTGATCAATGATTTTTCAACAGATGATACGGCCTCTAAAATTAAATCCTATATTGACCAATATCCAGATATTGATATCCGGCTTTTTAACCAGCCCCATAATCAGGGAAAAGGGGCTGCCATTCATAAAGGAATTGAGCTGGCTACCGGTGACTACCTGATTATCCAGGATGCCGATCTTGAATATGATCCTGAAGAATATAACCGATTGCTTCAACCTGCCCTGGATGGTTTTGCTGATGTCGTTTACGGGTCACGTTTCATCGGGGGTCATCCGCATCGCATCCTGTTTTTCTGGCACACCCGTGGCAATAAATTCCTCACGCTCCTGTCGAATATTTTCACAGGCTTGAACGTTTCGGATATGGAAACCTGTTACAAACTTTTCCGGTCAGACATCATTAAAAATTTACCGCTAAAGGAAAAACGCTTTGGCTTTGAACCGGAAGTTACCGCTAAAGTTTCCAGGGTTAAAGGCATCCGAATATATGAAGTTGGTATTTCCTACTATGGCCGGACCTATTATGAAGGAAAGAAAATAGGCTGGCAGGATGGATTCCGGGCCATCTGGTGTATTTTGAAATATAACCTTTGGAGTCGATAAGATTTTGAGATTATGGTGATTGTATTACGGGTTAATTCGGGTCCTGTTCATTAACTTTTCGCAGTCTCTTTGGCTTTTTTCGACTTGAGATAGATTTTCTCATTCCACCAAACCCACAAGAAAAACATCACGACATAAAAGAAAGGACGCATTACATAATCATGCATGAAATCCCAATGTTCGGGGATATTCATGGTAACCACCACCATGCCGATTATTCTGAAAACATTCACAATGTGAATAATGATCAGTCCCAGGGGAATGAACCACAATTTATGTTTCCATGGACCGGGATAAAGCAGCATCAGGAAAAACCACTGGTAAAACTGCTTCAGGCCGGAACAGCTCAGATTCACATATACGTAGCCATTGGTTTCTGCGTAAAAGAACACATTGTCGTGCATGCTGTTAAATATCTTGATTTGATCAAATGCAATGACATTCATGCCGGTTACATGAAAAAACCATTTGCTGGTTTCATAAACGACACCTGCCAGCCAGTGAGCTGAATTGCGAATGAAATCCACAGCGAGGATATCGGTAACAAAAATTTTCCACAGAACATGAAAAGCCAGTAGAATGACCATGAAGATGATGACGTCTTTAAACGCATACAAATGATATTTTTTGATCAGATCATTCAATTTATTCAACAGCGGATGACTCATGAATACTTAATATTGATAATAATAACAATTGGGAAATTTAATTCAAGTATCACATGGCTAAAATAACAAAACTTTAATACATTTGTATATCCAAATATAATTTCCTAATCGATTGAGTTCTCACAGACGAGTAAAACATAAGCGGAAGAAGGGATCAACAGCTGGAATTATCCGTAGCGTCAAAAAGTTTTTAACGGAGCTTTTTGCCAGAAGTGCACCCCCAAAAGAATACCGGCCCTTCCTGGGTCCGGAAGCCAGTCCGGAAGAAATAGAACAATTAAAATTTGAAAATACGCGGGCTTCTAAGAAAAAAATGCACCACCACAGAAGCAGCTCCAAAAGGAGGAGCTGGTTATCATTTTTAAGTTTAAAGGAATTTAAGCGCTGGCAGGAAAGAAGACTTGAAGGCCGTAAGAGACGCAAAGCGCGGCGAAAAATGAAGGCCAGGAAGCGTAAGCATGATAGGATTAGTCGTCGCCGCGATTTTATCCGGCGTTTTTTCCCCAACTATAAAAAAGAACGGGCCATCACCATTGAACTGGCTCAGGATGAATCGGAGGATCGGGTAAAACACGGGAAATACCTGACCTATACCATCAATTCAACCATCCTTTATATCATTGCTTACCTGGCGGTGTATATGACCTACCAGATAACCGTATTGGTCATGGCCTCCCGCTGGCGGCTCGATTCGGTATTCTTTTATTATGATCTGCAATTCAATGATTTTTCACCCCTGTGGACGCCTTTGAACATCATCATCATTACCCTTTCGGGGCCTTTGATATCTCTGATCATAGGGATCCTGTTCCTGCGATTGCTGGCCAATCGATTTCATCTCCGCAAACACACCAAATTGTTGATGCTGTGGATCGGATTGCATGGATACAATCTTTTCCTGGGAGCATTTGCCTCCGGTACTTCTTTCGATGAAGGCTTCGGATATGTTGCAGCCTGGCTCTACCTGAATATTTTCTGGAAAATCCTTATCTCTCTTGTGTTCCTGTTCCTGTTGGGATGGATCGGTTTTGCCTCTGCCTCGAAATTCCTGGATACGAGTTACTCCGTAACCCGGGTGAAGGCCGAAAACAAAGTGAAGTTCCTTTTTTATCAATCCTTTCTGCCCTGGCTGATTGGGGGATTGGTGCTGTTTTTGGTAAGGATCCCCAACAATGTACCCTACGATACGGGTAACCTGATCACCATGTTGTTTGCCGTATCACCCATGTTGTTCAACAGGGCGGCCAAGCCCACCAAGAATTTCAGGGTTGAACGCAAACAAAACCGCATCAAATGGCTGATCTTTATAATCATGTTCATTCTGGTGCTGGCCTATCGCCTTGGTTTGGACAACGGCCTGCATGTTCAGCTTTATTACCGGTTTATTTTTAACCTGAACATTACCCCCATTTAGGCCAATTCGAAATCCATCTGTTTTTTGGACAGGTCAATGCGTTTTACCCGGATACGGATGGGATCACCAAGCTGAAACTCTTTACCTTGCTGGGCTCCAACCACTTTGTAATTATCTTCATCCAGGTAGTAAAAGTCATCATCCAGGTAACGAAGCGAGATCATTCCTTCACATTTGTTGCCATCCAGTTCAACGAAAATTCCCCATTTACTAACTCCTGAAATCAGGCCATTGAACTCCTGTCCGACTTTATCAAGCAGGAATTCAGCCTGTTTGTATTTGACGGAGGCACGTTCGGCTTCCAGGGCTTTGCGTTCCATTTCAGAAGAATGTTTGCATTTTTCTTCATATTCATTGGGATTCACGGACTGGCCACCATGAAGATAGAGATCTAACAAACGATGCACCATCAGGTCGGGATAGCGGCGAATGGGTGAGGTGAAATGGGTATAATATTGAAACGCCAAACCATAATGCCCAATGTTCTGAATGGAATATTCGGCCTTGGCCATGGTCCTAACAGCAATGGATTCGATCATATTTTCCTCACCCTTTCCCTTGATCTGCTCGAACAGATTATTCAGGGAAGAGGAAATGGACTTCCTTGAGCCGACATGCAGTTTGTACCCGAGCTTACCGACAAACTCTGCAAACGTTTGCAGTTTTTCGGGATTGGGAACATCATGGATCCGGTAGACAAAGGTTTTGGGTTCCCGGTTGCCCTGTTTTTTGCCCACCTTTTCTGCAACTTTTCGGTTGGCCAGTAACATAAAATCTTCAATCAAACGGTTCGAATCCTTCTGCTCCTTAATATAGGCTTCAATAGGTTTCCCATCTTCGTCGAGTCTGAACTTAACTTCCTGGCTGCTAAAAGCAATGGCTCCTTTTTCGAAGCGGATCTTCCTGAGTTTGGAGGCCAGGTCATGCAGCACCATGATCTCCTTCTGATACGGATCGTTGCCTCCCTCAATAACAGCCTGAACCTGGTCATAATTATACCGGAAATCGGAATTGATGACCGTACGTCCAAACCACTCTTTTTTAACGGAAGCATTTTCATCCATTTCAAAAACCGCCGCATAACAGAGTTTGTCTTCATGGGGCCGCAGCGAACAAACGTTGTTCGACAAACGCTCAGGCAGCATGGGGATCACCCTGTCAACCAGGTAGACTGAAGTTGCCCGGTCGAAGGCTTCTTTATCAATGGCGTTTCCAGGTTTAACATAGTGCGACACATCAGCAATATGGATCCCAACTTCCCAATTGCCATTTTTTAGTTTTCGCAGGGAGAGTGCATCATCAAAATCTTTGGCATCTTCCGGGTCGACCGTGCAGGTGAAAACGTTTCTGAAATCTTTGCGGCCTTTGATCTCTTCCTCTGTAATGGTTACATCAATCCTGTCTGCTTCCGCTTCCACATGCTTTGGAAATCCAACCGGGAAACCCACATCGGCCAGGATGGATTGCATTTCCACCTCATGTTCACCGGGTTTGCCCAGCACATTGATCACCTCACCAAACGGATTTTTAGAATGTTCGGGCCAGTCGGTGATCCGGGCAACGGCTTTTTCTCCGTTTTTTGCACCTTTGAGACTATCACCAGGGATATAAATGTCGATGGGAATGGATACATCATCAGGAATCAAAAAAGCATATTTACCGGAATGTTCGATCACACCGACAAATTGTTTCCGCTTGCGCTCAATGATCTCTATGATCCGGCCTTCAATCTTTCGTTCTTTTCGTTTGGGAAACAGCCTCACTTTTACGATGTCGCCATTGAGTGCATGGTAGGTGTTATTGGCAGCAATAAAAACATCATCAGTCAGTTCATCGGTTATGATATAGGCTTTTCCTGTTTGTTTCATATCGACCCTGCCGGTGATGACATTGCTGTTGATCCCGGGACTGATACTGGCCGGATTCAATTTATACTTTCCCCGGTTCATTTCGACAATCTCATTGGCTGCCGAAAGGTCATCCAGGATCTCTTTTACCAGTTCTTTGCTGGCTTTGTCGCTGACTCCAAGGGCATGTGCCAGCTGTCTGAAATTAAATCCCTTGAATGGATTTTGCCTGAATACATCCAATACTGCTTTTGCAAATGAATGGGCACTGCTTTTATTGCGCCTTTTTTTTCTCTTTTTAGCCATAATAGTAGAATGAAATAGGATCTTTTCGGTTCATTTCAATACCCAAAATTAACACATTATCAGACGGATATTTTTTTTATTTTTGAATGTGATGAACCTAATGGAGGATTTTATAGCATTATTTTTTCCCGTAACCTGCGCCATATGTGGAAAAAGCCTTTTCAAAAATGAATCGGTGATTTGCACCGCATGTCTTTCGCACCTTCCTGAAACCAATTTTCATAAACAAAAAGAGAATCCGGTTAGCCGTGTATTCTGGGGTCGGGTTCCCCTTGAAACAGGAACTGCTTTGTATTTTTATAAAAAAGGAGGAAGTGTTCAAAACCTCATTCATGAGATGAAATACCGGGGGCATAAAGAGGTCGGGACCTTCCTGGGACGGATGTATGGGGCGCAACTGGCTGAAGTTGACCACTATCAATCACTTGAAACCATCATTCCCATACCCCTCCACAAAAAGAAACTAAAAAAAAGAGGGTTTAACCAGGCGGCTTTGTTTGGTCAGGGACTGGCCGAAGCTTTGAACATCAAAATGGATACACAGAGCGTGGTTCGGAGGGTAGCGACTTCCACTCAGACCAAAAAGACCCGCTATAAAAGATGGGAGAATGTCAGTGAGATCTTTTATATCGACAATCCCTCAGCACTGGAAGGAAAACAGATTTTACTGGTTGATGATGTCATCACCACCGGTGCTACCATGGAGGCCTGTCTGCAAACTTTAATCAAGGTGCCTGGTGTAAAGTTAAGTGTTGCATCCATTGCTTTTGCACAACATTAACATCCGAAGATGAATATTTCCAGGCTCCTTCTTAAATCCGGAAACTTAATTTCCTTTCCTGAAAAAAAGAAGCATTTTCCGGAAACCATATATCATACCATACAACAACAGGGTTAACAATCCGCTGCCAATGGGAGAGCCTCCAACCGGTGTCCCTCCGCCGGTATTGGGATCCCCGCCCGGATCAGGCGGCGCATCAGCCATAACGGGAAATACCATAAAAACAATCAGGATAACCAATATGACAAGAACATGGGTGTGGTTTTTCATATCCCTTATTTTATGTGGATTTTACGATTGATCAACTGAGAATCGGTCAGGATGGAAACAATGTAATAACCCGTTTCTACATCCAATCCAATTGTTAAATAGCGAAGGTTATTCATCTTGACACTGGCCACCTTTCTCCCCATCAGGTCAAATACCATCACGTTTCCAGACAATTCATTTTCGGAGGCGATGACGACTTCCTGACCTTTGGAAAAAACCAGCATATCTTCTGAACCTGTCCCTTCATTGGCACCTGGCATCTCGTTATAGCTGAAGTGCAGTTTAAAACGGGCCGGGTCATCCTGTGCATTCGCATGGAACTTATAGTGTGGGTTGGATTTGAGGTTTACAACGATGTGTTCCTTTTTATCTTCCAGGAATATGGGTATTCCATCCAATCCATTGATACTTGCAAGATATAATTCGAAAATTCCATCTATTCCGGCCTCAAATGACAAATTCACTGCATTTTGCGGGATCACCGGAATGGCATGGATGGCAAGCTGATGGCCTTCTTCTGATCGAGTGTAAAACTGAGGGGATGCTTCAGAACCTTGCAGTTTATATGCATCAAGCTGGCTGTCGAATCCGGTACTGGCTTCATCTGAAAAATAAATGACGGTTTCATCCTGCCCATCCATTCCCGAAACTGTCAACTGCAATGATTCAAAAATACTTTCACTTTTCAGGTTGTTCTGGGTGGTATGGATGCGGGTGGCATCTGAAATGCTCAAAGTGGCCCCACCCGTTCCGCAATGGATGAAAAATCCCTGGTGCGGTGGCAATTGGTTGGTGAGACCATTGACACTGAATCCATTCACATAAGCGCCGTATTGTGAACCGTTCCAGGCATAGATAGCATTGTCGATATTGGATTTGGTCCAACCCGGTCCCTCCCAGTCAATACCTGAAGGATAGGGATTACCGATCAGGTTATAGCCCGGCCACTCAAAAGCGGAAGCGGGTGAATTGGTTACGGATATTGACCTGTTTCCGGCATTCACTGTTCCGGTAAAAAGAAAAGTAGCATCGGATTGCGGCCAAACCGAATAACCTTGAAGGTCCATGGCAAGGGTAGAATCAGAACTCACAACCCATTGCCAGGTACCCGAGATTTCATCCCACCATTTCAGAAAATGACCTGTAAATATCCCCGTATTGGGGTCGTCGATGGGTGAACCAATAAAATGCCAGTCGGAGGCAGGAACATAAGCCTCAACAGTCGCATGAATCCCGGAGGGTTCAATGAGGGACCCATTTCCGATAGCATCCGATCTTACAATCACTGACCCATTACTGGTAAAGGACCCATAAACAGTCAGCGCACCTGATGCAGCAATTTCTAAAGTCGCTCCTGATGAAACGGTTAGTTGAAAACAGTTTGCAAACCCATTGATCACAGGTGATGGGGCCTTTGTACCACTTACATCTGGAATGAGTGCATTGCCCGAGGCGATGGGCACTTCGGCATCCCAATTGCCACCATTGTCCCAATCCGAATCCGAAGCGCCATTCCAGACCGTTCCACCAAATCCGAGGTTTGTAAAATAGTTTTGCTCTTTCACAATCCACTCCGAATTGGAAGCATCGGTGCCGGCAGAACTGATCCAATCGGTATTTCCGGCAGTTATGGAGGTCTTGCGGATGAGGGTATGTTCTTCCGTAGCTTCGGTAATACCGGCAACATTCCAACCATTCCCGGGGTCTTCCCCTTCAATGCCAATCACATCAATGAGAAGGGTTGAATAAAACAATCCCAGGGCATCATTCCCATTGAAGAAGGTCACATCCGAAGTTATATCTCCAACCGCCTGAATGGCAGGGTCGGCACTGGCATTGTAGATGACATAAACATCACCTGCTGTCAGGATACCTGAAAGGGTAATGGCATTTCCCCATGGATTTCCATTGGAAGCCAGTTTTACCGTAAAATCGGATAGATCAATGTCGGAGCCACTACCATTGTATACCTCAATGGCTTTGTTATTGCCCGAGCCTTCAATGTATTCCGAAAAAAATACAGCAGGAGAAGCGGGTGGATCACCGGTGGTCGCCTCATCCTGTGGAACCGTTCCATCGGTTTTATAATTAATGGATGCGTTTGAACCATTATAAGGGTAGATTTTAAAATAGTAGTTGGTGGAGGGCGTTAAATCAATAAACTGGTAAATTTCAACTCCGGGAGCCACATTCTGAACCAGAAAATCATTGATTTCAGGGATTCCATCCTGGGGAACTGTGATATCACCATAGTTTACATCACTTCCTTTGAGGAGGTAACCTTCTGCTGCAGGATCGGCATCGGTCCATGAAACCGTGATTTCAGTAAAGGAATCTGCACTGGCTGAGAATCCTGTAGGGTGATTGGACGGTTCGCCTGAGGTCACATAGCCGTTGCAGGCAACAAATTGACTTGTCGCACCAGCCGAAGAAATTTCGATGTTCTCACTGTAAGTCCCGGCTCCTAAACCGGCTTTCAGCCTCACATAAACCGGGGTTGAGTTCACCGATCCTCCGGATTGAAAGAGCGTTATACCCGTGGATTGAAAGGCTGAATTATCCAGTGATATTTCATAACTGGTTGACGGGGTGATAAGGATATCATCCGTGAGCTCAACACCACTCACATTCATGCTTTGGGAGGTGGAGGGACCCGAACCCAGGGCATATGCAAAATCTTCTAAAGCCCCGGGAGAAACAGTGATAACAGGGGTAGCAGGTGCAACCGGTGCGATCCCAAAACCTGCCAGTCCTCCACTGGCAGATGGTGTTGTGCTGACGGTTTGAAACCGTTCACTGGGATCGGTCCAGCCATCCAAATCACCACTGAAAATTCCGGTAAGTAACTCAATGTTTTGATTGGCTGTGGATACACCGTTCCCCGACCAGGATGAACCAGGATCTGAGCCGGGTGTTCCAAATACATCGGTAGTGGTTCCCCCATATTGTACCACCAGTGCATCATCACCGTTAAATTGAAACGGTTCGCTATAGTATGTGGATCCATTGCTAATGGTGATGCTTTCCATATCGGAAGTGCCGATCACGATCACTTCGCCTATACTGAGCGTTCCGGTATTGAGGCTAAAAACCGAAACCGGACTGCCGCCATTGGTGCCCTGTAAAATATCCAGGGTCTGGCCTGAAAAATCGAGAGGCGATCCGGTATTGTTCCAGATTTCAATTCCTTTCGGGCTTGTTCCCGAATCGGTTTCAACATATTGACTGATGATCTGACCATGTATGGGTAGTGTTGCTATGAGTAAAAGCAAGCTTATGGAGATTCCTGTTTGTATGATACTTTTCATAAACCTTATGCCTGGATTGTTCATGATTCCTGTTTAATTTGCCTGGATGCTGATTTGCTGAATGGTCCCATCGGTTTTATAGTCGATGGCTGTCCCGGCGCCGGTATATCCGAATATTTTAAAATAATAGAGGGTTCCATCCGTCAGTCCGCTGAAAGTGCAGGTTCCTTCGCCATAGACTACATTGCGATTCCAGAAGTCGTCACTCACCGGGTTTCCATCGGTGGGTGTTACAATGTTTTCAAAACCGGTATCGCTCATTCGGATGAGGTATCCGTTGGGCACCACCGGCCCTGTTGCATCGGTCCAGTTCAACGTAATGGTATGGGCCGAGAACTGGGTCACATGTTGTTCGGGTTCAGGAGCAAATCCGGTACCCCAGATCAGTCCGACATATTCGGGATGATCAATGAACGGGTTCCGGTTATTCTGAATGGCATACACCGCATTGTTGCGGTCAATTTCTTTCTGGCTCACCGGATCACCGGCATGCCAGCTCATGATCAGGTTCAGGAACCAGGATTCAAACGCCGGGTAGGAACTTCCGTCGAGTACGACATCGCCGTTGGCATCATTGTTTTCCCAGCCGGCAATGATATCGGCATAGCGGGTAGCCATGTAAAAATAGTTTCTTGCAAAATCACCCTTGTATTCATCAGCCGGTTCAAATACGGTACCAGTGTAGCCCGGAAAATTGCAGGGACCCAGTTTGGAATCGTTGCTGGAGGTGTAGCTGGGCGCATTGGTTTCGCCATAAGGAAAACTTCCACGGACACCGTTTACGTAGCCATCCGTTGGTACCAGTTGAAACAGGTCCGTGTACATGGGGGCTGCATCATCAAACCAACTGGACGGAAAAGAGTGCTCGCGGTTATAACAGTCACATTCTCCGGAATAGGTGCCGCATTGATCGGAGATAAAGGTGAAGTTGCATGCTGTATACATGTCCCATACCTCCCCGCTGCCATTGGCATCGGTTGATTGAAAGGCTGTCCACACATTGCTGTAGGATATGGAGTTGTGATCATCAATGATATTGTGAAGGGCCAGTTGCAGGGGTTCTCCGCTCAGACCGGCTGCATCGTCATAATATCCCGGCGGAATCTGGCCCATAACGAGGGTACTGATCAGAACAACCATTCCTGCTGACAGGGATTTCAGATTTTTTAATGTCATCATTTTATCGGGTAAAAAAGGAATTCAAAACTAATAAAAGGCTTGCAGAGGGCCGCTTTCAGGTAGCTTAAATTTTACTTAATTATTAACAAAGAATAAAAAGCGCATGTGGAGAACCACACGCGCTTTTTTGTTAAAAGTCTGCTACAATATGTTTTAATCGTCTTTTCCGAATTTCCAGACTTTCCTGGCACCATAGGCCGAACCCATGGCGATTAACATGATCAGACCACCATCAATGGGTGCTCCTCCACCTACAGGGATGTTGGTGGTCCCTGAGTTGGGAGCATTGCCACCATTGGGATGCGGAGGATTTTGCGCTAACAGGAATAAAGGTGCTGTCATCAGAATTGCAACGATCAGAATATTTTTTATTGCTTTTTTCATTGTTCTTCGCTTTTTATGGTTAATAATTATTGAATGAAAACTTTCTCTGATGAAATGCCTTTGTCACTCACCACATTCACAATGTAGTATCCTGTTCTGTCGATGGATACCCTGGTTAATTCATTGTTCAGTTGTTTTTGGGTGATTTCCTGTCCCATCAGGTTGTATACATGAATGCTTCCGGTCGCCAGTTCGCTGGAGGAAACATACACTTCACTGCCAAATGAATAAATATTGAATAGTTCACTGGCATTGTTTTCAGAAATACCAAGCGTTGTGAAATGCAATAAAAAGCGGTTTTCATCTGCCACATTATAATTAAATGTATAAGAACTGTTAAGCAGATCTGTTGTTTCACCTGTGAATAAATCTTCAAGGATCAGGGTTTCACCAGTCCCGGTTTCCAGCGCCGAAATAGTAAAAGAATCAGCCTGACCAGCTTTTACATCTATTGGAACCACATTGGTTTGTGGCAATGAATTGATCGATAGATATCCATTGAGGTTAGAGAAAATCTGCGGTGCTTCGGGTGTAAAAGCAAACAATTTATGAGCATCCCAATCAGCATCAAATTCAGCGCTAGCACTTTCAACGAAACGAATAACCGTTTCATCAGCATAACCGTTGCCTGATACCTGCAGCCTTACAAGCTCGCCTGTAGCTTCAGTACTCTTATAGAAAGTGGAACCCATGGCAGTCCTTACAGCATCAGTCATTATTAGTGTTCCATCTTCTGGATATGCTCCACCGCCATCCATAACCGAAACAAAGAATCCCTGTCCGGGGGCGATGTATTGTGAACCACCATTTGCTTGGGCTCCGTTAATATAGGTTGCCCAGGTTGATGAATTTACATGGATATAAGTAGCGTTATTGAGATTTGTTTTTGTCCATCCGGCAGCATCCCAGTCAATGGTAGAGGGATAAGGATTACCCACCAGGTTCCATCCGAAGTTATCTTCTGTCGGACTAGCCGGCGCTCCTGAGCGTTTAAGGTTATTTCCGCTTCCACTTGATCCAGCTTTGAAAGTGCCAGTGAAATTAGCTGTGGCAGTAGCATCATTCCATAAAGCATATCCTTGCATCTCATTTAAAGTTGTTGCCGGATCAATAATATCAGTGTAAGCATTGGTTGATTCTGTGTGGTATTGGAGGTATAAACCTGTAAACATACCAGCTTGTGCTTCACTTTGTATAGGAGAAGAGATTAAGTGCCATTCACTGCCTTCATAATAGCGTTCCATTGTACCATAGACACTGGATGTTGTAACCAATGAACCCGTTCCTGAAGCATCAGATTTGATGGTTAAATCGCCATTATTGGTATAAGTTCCATTTACAGTAAGACTGCCGCTTGATGCTATTTCTACGCTTGCACCTGCATCCACAGTTAAATCAAAAGTAGCGCTCTCTCCATTGATAACAGGCTGATTGAGAGGACCCGCAGAAACAAGAACATTGTCAGAAGCATCCGGAATATAACCATAAGTGCCGTCCCAGTTCGTACCTTTTGAATTCCAATCTGTTGAGATTGTCCCCTGCCAGTTCTTAGTTTGCATGTGTAAGTCTGGTGTCATATCACTCGTACTTGCTGACATCGATACATGCCATTCTGAAGCAGTCCAGGTTGCATTTCCTGTAGATACAGAGCGTAACCTAACCGCTTTCGAATCCAGGTATTCCCAGGGTTTATTTGTTCCATCTTCATCAATTACCCCATAGCTATCAACTAATGTTCCCGTGACATGATCACCGTTTGTGTAAAGGTAATATCCATCATCTCCATTTCCTGTAATAGCTCCATTATATAAATCGGCTTCAAAACCAAAATTGGATGTGAAACCTGATTGATTGTATGCAACTATATAACACTCACCAGGGTTTAGAATGCCAGTAAGGAGTACATCTGCCCAGGAAGTAGGACTGCCATTTGCCTGTCTTGAAAGATACCATATCTGAGAACCAAAATCAATAATTGAACCGCTTGCATTATACAATTCAACATATCTTGCGGTAAAATCATCTAATGGATCGACAACTTCAGAGATAAAAATATCAGGTAAAGTAGGATTATCTGCATTTAGAACACCTGAAACATTGGTAATACCATCCCAGAAGCCACCACCTCCACCATTGTATCCGCCGTAAACATAATCAGATACATCGAGTTTAAAACGACTGGCGTAATAATACGTCCCTGGTCCTGGGATTACGGAGCCCAAATTGGCAACGTATTCATCATTATCTCCAATATCTGTATTATACGAAGCTTCTACCCAATCAGTCCAGGTTGATGGATCAGTATCTGTAGTGCTAAATCCTATCCATGCTGTGATACCTGCTCCTTGTCCTGGTGAATTTGTTATTCCATCTTCATTAACTTGAGCATATACATCATAATCTCCGCCAAATGTAATTGTGCCTGAACCTGGCCACTGTAAATTGCACCAGTCAATTTGCACTCCTGAAGGATTTACAAATAAAACTCCGGACACATTAGTTGTTCCATCCCAGAAGCCACCACCACCAACATTGTATCCACCATAAACAAAAGGACCCGCACCATATTGGAATCGGCTGGCATAATAATAATTTCCGGATGTAAGAATACTACTACCTATTTCAGCCATGTATTCATCGTTATTGCCAGCGTCGGTATTATATGTAGCAGGTACCCAATCTGTCCACGTAGAAGGGTCTGTATCAGTTAAACTGTAACCTATCCAGGCAGTGATATTTGATCCCTGTCCACCCGGTTCGGTAACACCTGATTTAAATATTTGTGCATAAACAGTATAGCTATCGCCTAATGTAATTGTCCCCGATCCTGGCCATTGCACATTCGCCCATTCAATTTGATCAGCTATTGATACATCATCAATATTCCAATAACTTAATCTGTCGGTATTGTTCTGGTAGAAAAACCACCTCACATAAAATGTTTCTGAACCAACACCATCCGCAGCATCTAGTGTGACAATTTTCTGAGCTGATTCGTCAGCCGCAACAACTTGGTCCCATGCAACATTTGAAAAGTTTGAACCATCAGTGCTAGTTAATACTTGAACAGTAAAATCTGCACCAGAACCACCTTCGTAGAAATCAACACTTTGGTTCCATGAAAGAATTAATTCTGTTTTTCCAGTACTATTAATGGGTGGAGTAGTAATTTGACTTGTACCAGCATTTGCATTATAAAAAGCTAATTCAGCTTCGTTTGGGGTACCTCCAGCATTTGCTGAATTCTCTATAGTAAAATCAGCAGAGCTCCAACCTGTAGGTAAGGCTGAATCATCAAAAGATTCTGAAAAAGGCAATGCTTCAATTGCTATTACACTACCTTCGCAAGAAACGGTTTTATCGGTAGCATCAGTACTTGACATAACAATATCTTCAATATAGTCACCAGCAGCTAATCCAGCTTTCAAACGTGCATAAATTATTGTTGTTGTGACAACACCGCCTGATTCCGTTAAGGTTATTGAAGTACTCTGATAAGTAATATCATCTGATGATATTTCATAATTATTAGTTGGAGGAGTAACAACAATATCATCTGTTAAATCAGTACCTTCAACAGTGAATGATTGTGAGACAGAAGGTCCTCCAATTGATTCAATATATGAGAAGCCAGATAATGAGTTTGGTGAAACGGTTATTACAGGACCTGCTGCAGCACCAATCCACGCTCCGGGATCAAAATCATCAGGTGCATTTTGAGGTAAATTTGTAGTTCCTGCACCACCTGTGTCATTCCAAACGTTCCATTCACTAAAATCATATGTTGCATTTCCAGCAGTAACAGTTGCTTTCCGCTCTGCCCTGCCATCTTCAAATTCATGATTTGTACCAGAACCATCTTCACCAGGAACACCAAAAATATCAACAATTACATCTGATGGATCTCTCAGAGCAATTTGGTCATCTCCATTACTATCAGCTGGTCCATTAGTGCCTATATTTTGGTCCGCAGCAAAACCATAGGTATCGGTAAAAGTTGTTTGGTTGGCACATACAATATAAAAACCTCCGGCAGGAATAGTCCCAGTCAACTCAACAGGACTTTGTGGGTCTGTGTAATCGTTAGTCCATCTCTGTAAATCCCATCCTGTACTCAGATCTACAGCTGAAGCTCCTGCATTATAAATTTCAACAAAGCGGGCTCCTGCTTCATTATCAGGATCTGCAAGTTCTGTCAAAAATAATTGTGACCATCCCTGATATGTGAGTGATATCAGAGATAAGGTCAATAATAACGTAATCCTTTTCATAACAATAAATTTTTATTTATAATTTGTTTTTATGTTGCAAATGAATAATTTCAATGTAAATCAGTGGTTAACAAAAAGTTAATTTTAGTCTTCATCAGTGGTTTAAATAGGGAGGATAAAAGTAGTAAAAAAGGTGTTTGAAAAGGAAGTTTTTTTGAAAAAAATTGACATTTATTTTCGGCCAAAATCTGCGGGGATCTCTCCCCAGTATTCGGTCTCCCATTTGATTATTGGATTTGCATAGGTATTATTATGTAACCAATATAGGGCCCGATCGACCAATTGGAACAATTTTTCGTTTTTCGGGGTCCGCTCGAGTTTGGTCTTTACCTTTTTATTTTTCACCCAGCTGATAGCCGTCCGGGAGTCGGTATACACCGGCACTTTGCGGTTTTTTTTCTTGAGGTAGGCCAGTCCATGCACCAGGGCCAAAAATTCACCGATGTTAACGGTCCCTTCCGGGAAAGGTCCCTGCCGGAACAATTCCCTGCCGGAGCCGGTAAACACACCCCGGTATTCGAGGATGCCGGGGTTGCCACTGCAGGCGGCATCCACGGAGAGGCTGTCGGCTATGGGATCACCCACACGCGCCCGGTCTTCGGGTTTGAAGTTGAGTTTGCGTTCATCAAAACCAATGTAATATTCCCAGCCTTCTGAAAAGGCTTTATGGGCCAGCGCTTTGTCTTTAAATGATTTGTAAACAGCCTGCGGAAATCCTGCAATTTGTTTTTGACATTCTTCCCACGACTCATAAACACCGGGTGTATTTCCCTTCCAGACAACATAATACTTCATGGTGCAAAAATAAAAAAAGCTTTGCTGGTATGATAACTTGCAAAGCTTTTGAAATATCGTTTGTTATTTTTTAATCTGCTTTTCTGAAGGATATTATTTTCTTCGATCCATAAGCGGCTCCTGCGATCAGCATGATGATCAATCCACCATCCAAGGGCGCTCCGCCACCCACGGGTATGTTGGTGCCTGACCCTGGTACACTGCCACCATTGGGGTGAGGCGGATTTTGTGCCTGCAAGCCAATGGCCAGAAATGTAAATGCCATCGTGAATAATATTCTTCTAATCAGCCTCATCGGATTGGTTAAAGCGATACACTTTCTTAATTCCATAAGCTGCGCCCAGCGACATGAGCAATACCATACCACTGCCTATCGGTGAACCACCAACGGGAGTTCCTCCACCCGTTCCATTCGGGTCACCACCCGGATCGGGGGGAGCATCGGCAAAAACACTGTTGATAAAAACAGGGGATAGGAGCAGAAGAAATGAAGAGATTAAAATGATAATTATTTTCTTCATATACTGTACATTAGTTGTTATTCCTTTGTTCTTTAGGTTTTAATTTGGCTAAAAACGAACGACAAATATAATCCCTTTCCAATTGTTTTCCAAATTTAAGATAAAAAAAGTTTGTCGACACATTTATTTTTCAAAACCTTTTAATTCAAGCTGTATTGCCATATTTAACACTTGTTGACTGATTTGGTTCAATCCTGTAACCAACTTAAAATTGATTAGTTTTGCATTAAAATTCCCAGACATGGAATCTGATAAAAATTATCGTAAGTCATCCGGCAGAAAACCGGGAGGCCGGAAAGCAGCAGGACCCCGTAAACCGGGACCCGGAAAAACGACTCATCATCGTGAAAACCGGGAGCCTGAAAAAATCAGGTTGAACCGCTATATCGCCAATGCGGGTGTATGCAGCAGGAGGGATGCAGATAAATTGATCGAATCGGGTGTGATCAAAGTGAATGGCAAGGTGGTGACCGACCTGGGTGTAAAGGTCGACATACGGGATAAGGTGCAGTATGATGGTGTTACCCTGCGACCGGAAAAAAGGCATTATGTCTTATTGAATAAACCGAAAGGGTACATCACCACTACGGAGGATCCGTTTAATCGCAAAACCGTCATGTTCCTGGTGCGCAATGCCTGTCGCGAAAGGATTTATCCGGTGGGACGCCTCGACCGGGATACGACCGGATTGCTGTTGTTGACCAATGATGGTCAACTGGCTAAAAGACTAACCCATCCCAAACACAAGATCAATAAGATTTATGCAGTGACCCTGGACAAAAATCTTAAAAAGCCGGACTTTGAAACCATTGCCAGGGGAATGGAGCTGGATGACGGTTTTATAAAAATTGATCAGATTGCTTTCATGAAGGATGCCGAAAGTAAAAAAGAGATCGGATTGGAAATACATTCGGGCCGGAACAGGATTGTGAGAAGGATTTTTGAATCGTTGGGCTATAAGGTGATGAAACTCGACCGGGTATCCTTTGCCGGGTTGACCAAAAAAGATATTCCCCGCGGTAAGTGGCGCCATCTCAATGAAAAGGAAATCAATTTTCTGAAAATGTTGTAGGATGGACCTGCCATAATGTAACCGTTTTATTCATGTTGTTCCCGGAGGTCAAAATCCTTACCAATCTTAGTAAATACAAGCTTATCATCACTTTTCATAAATTTTTAGAGGTGAAATTTTTTATATTGTAAAAAATTTATAACTTGCACCCTTTAAAATGAACTAAGAGGTAAATTACACGAACCCCAATCTTCTACCAAAGAGCACATTGCTACCCTCCGCGCTTGAGGTTGGTGGTCCGGGCAAAGTCAAGGTTAAGGATAATAAATGGTTTCTACAGGAGCCCAGTTTTGCATGACAATGCATGGTAATACCATTTTAATATATGTCGCTTCAGGAGTTTGAAGATAATCATATTGACGACCAAAACACGAAGGGGGATCAAAACCAGTTCTCATCTCCGGATCAGTCGAACCGACCCAATAAGAAGTTTTTATTGGGAACGGTGCAGTTTTATGAAGACCTTCTCGATTCCCTGCACGATATGTATATTGCCGTCCTGAGTGCCTCCGGCAAACACATAGAAGTATGGGGCAATCCCCGGCTGCAATCCCGGTTGGGATTTCTTCCAGCTGATTTCAAGGGAAAAGACCTCCAAGAAACGTATGATCAGCAAACCGCAACCCTGCTGAAATCAAGGCTTGAAGATGTGTTGCAAAAGGCCGAACCGGTCCTGTTCAATTTCCGAACCAACTTCCCGGCAGGCATGGTCTGGATGGAAGTCAATATGGTACCCTTAAAGAGCGAAAAAAGCCTGTCGTCTAACGTTGTGGCATATTTCAGGGATATCACTCCTAGCATGGAACATGAAGTCCAGCTCTCCCACTTGAAAGAGAAAGTCAGGCATCTTTATGAGCATGGCAATGAAGGCATTATCCTGACCAACCCAAAAGGGATCGTCACTTCGGTGAACCAGACCCTGAATGAGATGTCGGGTTTCGCGGTTGATAAATTCATTGGGTTTAAGCTTTCACGCATCCCACTGGCATCTTCGAAAAATATACATTTTCTTGAAAGTCTCATTCAGGCCATGGACGACAGCAGGCGAACGCCGGCTTTTGAAATGGAGTGGACCACTGCATCCGGATTGGATAAGTGGAGTGAAGTCACGGTTGATCTTCAATATCACCACGGTCGCTTATCGGGAATGCAAATCAGGATGCGGGATATCACTGAACGCAAATTGATCGAGCAGGATCTGATGAAGAGCAAGCAGACCTATAAGATCATCATCGAAAATGCCAATGAAGCCATTGCCATCATCCAGGAAGAGAAAGTGGTTTTTTGTAATTCCCGGTTACTCGACCTGATGAATGTTACCCTGGACGATTTGTTTCAAAGAAAATTTCAGCACTTTGTTCATCCGGAAGACCAGGCCCAGGTATCCCGATTTCTCTCTGAAGCCAGTATACGGAGTACCATTCAGGGTCCCGGGATGTACCGCATCGCAAGGGGTGAAAATGCATATCGATGGATCGAGTGTAAAAATGTTCAAATTGACTGGAATGATTTGCCTGCATCACTCTTCTATATGTATGATATCAATCAAAGAAAGGAAGAGGAGCAAAAGGTTGAAAGCAACATTCACCAGTATAAATTCATTGCAGAGCGGGCTGCAGAGTTCGGTCAGTTAAGCGATACCGACAATGTTTTCGCTTTTATTGCCGAAAGGTTTAAAATGATTGCCGGTGTCAGGGCCGTTTTGATGATATCCCATGAACCCGGAACCAACTTTCCGGCGATTGAACATATTGATGGTTCTGAAGAAATTGTTGAATCCCTGAATTCCATCCTGAAAAATCATGAACATTATCTATCAGGCCGCATCAACCAGGAATTGATCAAAAGCCTGTCATATGGGAACCTGATCAAATATTATGATGGGTTATTTGAGAAAGGGTATAACCTGTTTCCGCGCAATACCCTAAACGTGATCCAAAATTCACTGGATGTGGGTGGCATATATCTTTTGGGATTAAAACACAATCAAACGGTGTATGGAAATGCCATGATCTTTATGGCCGAAGGACATAAACCGGATCATCCTGAAGCCTTTGAAACGATTGCCCGGTTTGGATCCTCGGCGCTTCACCGGCAACATGCCTGGAAACAGCTTGCTGAAAGGGAGCGCAAATACCGTCATATTTTTGAATCTTACCAGGATATTTACTTTCGGGTGGATATTGATGGAACCATCTCTGAAATAAGCCCATCTGTCAGAAAAATCGGAGGTTATGAACCGGAAGAGGTGCAAGGTCGCTTTATCAAGGAATTCCTGAAAAAGCGTTCTTTAATTTATGGATATACGCGGATGTTGCTTAAGGAAGGATCCCTAAAAGACAAGGACCTGAACCTGAAAAGAAAGAATGGAGAAGTTTTTCATGCATCACTCAATGCCCGCCTGCTTCATAATGAAAAAGGGGTACCAGCCGGTGCGGAAGGATTTATCCGTGACATCAGCCAGCGGCGCATGATGGAGGAACGATACCAGCGAAGTGAAGAAAAGTTCAGAACACTGGCAGACTTTACCTACGATTGGGAGTACTGGATTTCTCCGGAAGGAGAAATGATCTATATGTCCCCGTCCTGCGAGCGAATATCAGGATATGGACCTGAGGAGTTCTACAAAAATCCGGGGCTGCTTGAACAAATCACCTACAAAGAAGATCAGGAGTTGTTCAGGAATCATTCACAGGTTGATGAAGTGGAAAACAAAACCGACGTGCTGAAGATCAATTATCGGATCCTGAGCAGGTCCAATGAAATACGATGGATCAATCATATTTGCCAGGAAGTCTTTGCTGAGAGCGGAAAATCACTTGGCAGAAGGATCAGTAACCGTGATATCACTGAACAAAAGATTGCTGAGGATGAATTGCGTAACAGCGAAGTCAGGTTTAAAACCCTCTTTTACGAATCTCCGGATCCTGTATTTGTTCAGGATTATGAAGGGATCATCCTGGATGTAAATCCGGCAGCCTGCAACATGCAGAAAATGCAAAAGCAAGAACTGGTAGGTACCAGCATCATTGACCTTGTTATTGAAAAACAGCGGGATACGGTGATCCGCGAATTTCCCAAATGGATTACAGGCGAGATCAACCATTACCGAACCGTGTTTATGACGGCTGAAAAAACGGAAGTACCGGTCGAAATTCATGGCAGCAAGATCAAATTTTCAGGACAAAATGCCCTATTGTTTATTGTCCGTGACATTACGGAGATCATTGAAAAAGAGAATAATCTCAAGCGTTCGGTGAAGCGGGCCGAGGAGGCCGATATGTTGAAATCCGCTTTTCTTGCCAATGTATCCCACGAGATCCGCACCCCCATGAATGCCATCATCGGGTTTTCTGAGATCCTTTCCAATCCGGAGCTCAGCCAGGAAGAACGTGATGAGTTTATCAATTACATTACACAGGGTGGAAATACATTGCTCACCCTGATCGAGGATATTATCGACATTACCAAGATTGAGGCCGGACAGATTAAGGTTAATTTTGAAGATACCAATGTAGATAGCCTGCTTGATGAACTCTATGCCACTTTCCTGAAGCTCAAGAATAAAAATGGAAAAACCGATGTGGAACTGCGGTTGAACAAACCCGCCCTGGAAGAGGGTTTTGTCATCTCCACCGATCCCAATCGGCTGCGTCAAATCATGACCAATCTTCTGGGGAACGCCATCAAATTCACGCGACAAGGATATATTGAATTTGGCTTTGCGCGCAGGAGTGATGAAACCATCGCGTTTTATGTAAAGGATACGGGCATTGGGATTCCACCCGACAAGATTAAGCAGATCTTTGAAAGATTTGGTCAGGTAAATGATCCCCGTGTTGCAGAATTTAAAGGAACCGGTCTTGGTCTGTCCATCAGTAAAAAACTGGCCGAACTTCTGGGTGGCGACCTGACCGTTGAATCGATTGAAAATGAGGGCTCTACTTTTAGTCTCACCCTGCCGGTCGAAAAAACCGTTCAACCTGACAGACCCCTTGATAAGCAGATTGCCGACAGGGCTTTCGACTGGAAAGACAAACTATTCCTCGTAGCAGAGGACAGCATCCTGAATTACACCTTCCTGGAGGCTTTATTCCAGCGGACAGGTGTGAAATTATTGTGGGCAAAGAATGGTAGAGAGGCCGTTGATTTATGTCAGAAACATGAAAATATTGATCTGGTATTAATGGATATCAAAATGCCCATTTTGAACGGATTGGAGGCGATCTCGGAGATCAAAAAATTCAGGCCGGGCCTGCCCATTGTGGTTCAAACAGCTTATGCGATGCCCGAGGATCGTGAGCGGAGCATTGCTGCAGGGGGCGATGAGCACCTCACCAAACCCATCAATGCAGAAGAGCTGTTTAACACCATTTCCAGGTATTTGAATTAAGCCGCAGATTTCAAATGCAGGTTTTAGCTGAAAGTTTAGAAAATTACAGAAGGATCAGGGAATGGTGAATCCAATCAGGTCATGAACATGTCCACCTCTTTCAAGGGGTTGTGTTTTCCTTCTTTTTCACAAAATGGACAGAAATCCATCTTTTCAGAGAATACATATCCGCAATCTTCGCACTTATAGCGCTTTTCGGTATACATGACCAATTTTTTATGCTGTGAGCTGATAAAAAAGGCAAATCCCAAAACCGGGGTCAGGAACAGACTGATCCAGAATAAACGCCGTTTGCCGATCTCTCTTTTATCGCCGATGCGGGAAAATAAATAAACAACGCCAACATAAGCGATGACCATACCGGTCAGCAGAAGATGTTTTTCTTCCATTTTTTTACAAGGATAAGATGTGACCTGAAATTAAAAGACAAATATAAACATTTAAATATTATGAATATTAAATTATCCTACCATTATTTAAACAGGTCCGCTGCAATGCCATCAGCCAGTGCTTTACCAGCAGTCGTAAGGATATACTGATCCCCCCTGATCTCCATCAATCCCTTTTGAATATATGCATTGACTGCCTCTTTAAAATGCAGGACACCTTTTTCGCCTGATAATTCACGGATGCGATTGATATCAGCGCCCCACATTGTTCGCAGTGAAAGCATCACATATTCATTGTATTGCTGACCGGCCGTTAAAATTTCTCTTTCGGCAGGTACATGACCGGCTTCAATCGATGCTATGTATTTTTGGACACTGGACACATTCCATTGCCTCGAAATCTGGTCATAAGAGTGGGCTGAAGGACCGAGCCCCAGGTATTTTTTACCCTGCCAGTAATGGGTATTGTGAATTGAATAATGAAGTTCGCGGCAAAAATTTGAAATTTCATAATGGTTGTAACCATGCCGGGCTGCAAACTCCAATAAGCTATTGAATTGCCGGATGGTTTGTTCGTCGTCTACCGCTTTCATTTTCTTTTTTCGGATAAGGACCTCAAGTGCTGTGTGGGGCTCAACAGTGAGGGCATAAGCCGACAGGTGAGGCAGGTCATAAGCGGCAAACTTTTCCATGTTTTCAATCCACCGGTCATCGGTCAGGGTGGGTATGCCATAAATCAGGTCGATGGTCAGGTTCTGAAATCCTTTGTCCTGTGCCTGCCGAATACATTGATGGGCTTGTTCTGCAGAATGCACCCGGTTCAGATAATGCAGATCTTCATCATGAAAAGACTGGATGCCAATACTCAGCCTGTTTACCGGTGATTGAGCCAGCTCTTTCAACTTCGGTTCAGTCAGGTCATCGGGATTGGCTTCCAGGGTGATCTCCACATCAGGATCAATGATAAAAAACCGGTACAATTCATCAAATAATTTGTTCAGTTCGCTGAGTGATAAAAGTGAAGGGGTACCCCCACCAAAATATATGGTATTGATCGTTTCATTTCCAAGGTAGGTTTTTTGAAAGTTAATTTCTTTTATGATCGCCTTTAAAAACCCGTCCTTATGCTTCAGGGAAGCCAAAGAATAAAAATTGCAGTAATGGCATTTTTGCCTGCAAAAAGGGATGTGAAGATAAATTCCAGCCAAAAATTTCGGGGCTTAATCGTTTTTAGTAAGCAATTCTCTACGCCGGTATATTAAATAAATGTATCCACTAAAAATAAATGCGGTTGCAAATTGCAGCAAAACAGGAGTGGAAAAGAGATCGGTTTGCATAACGACCAGAGAGATCAGTAAAAACTTGACCAGATAATAAACCACTTTACTGAGCAGGATACTGCTGAGCATGGCGACAAACTGGTTGCTGACTTTCTTTAACAGGAAATAGAACAACCATACGTTCAATACCAGTTCAGCGGTGATCAGTAACGTTTTTACCAGGGTCGGGTGCATTGAAATGGCAAATGAAAACAGTGGCAATGTCAGGGCCAGGATGTATGCATTTTTTTGCGTCGTATGCGCCATGGCCAGGATCAGCATGATCCGCATTGGTTCAAGCAAATAGAGTGGTAATCCGGCGAGGTGTGAAAGGGTTGGTACAAAATAGATGAAGGCCAATCCGACGACATCAATCAATATACTTTTGATATTCACATTGGAACGAATGAGTGAAATGCTATTTGCCATGGCGATAAAATTTGATTGATACAAAAATAGAATATTTCCGTTATAAACTGTATTTTTATCCCATAATTGAACTTAAAATTCGATTTTATGAAACGCAGGCAATTTATCAGAACTTCGCTTGGAGCAACGGTAGCAGCCAGTTCCGCTATCGCTTTTGGAAATATCAACAGGCTTTTTGCCGGACCGGCAGCTATGCCCAATCTACCCTATGACCTTGTAGCTGTCCGCAATGGTGAGCCTGATGTAATGTTCGACAAGGCCATCCAGTCGCTGGGTGGAATGGAATCTTTTGTTAAACAGGGACAAAAAGTAGTCGTCAAACCCAATATTGGCTGGGATGTAACACCTGAACGTGCCGGTAACACCAATCCGGATCTGATCAAGAGGATCGTCGAGCACTGTTTCAATGCCGGTGCCAAAGAAGTTTATGTATTTGACAATACCTGCGATGAATGGAGTAAATGTTATAAGTCGAGTCAAATTGAGCAACTCGCCAAAGATGCCGGCGCCAAGGTAGTACCAGGCAATTCTGAAAGCTATTACCAGGAAGTGGACATTCCCAAAGGAGTCCGGCTGAAAAAGGCCAAAGTGCATGAATTGATTCTCGAATCAGATGTTTTTATCAATGTGCCGGTCCTCAAGCATCACAGTTCCGCTGATCTTTCGATTGCTATGAAAAACCTGATGGGCATCGTATGGGACCGTATGTACTGGCACCGCAATGATCTGCATCAATGCATTGCTGATTATTGCACGTATCGCACTCCTGATCTGAATGTAATCGATGCTTACCGGGTGATGATGAAAAACGGACCTCGGGGCGTTTCAGTGGATGATGTGGTTACCTATAAAACACAGATCCTTGCTACCGATATCGTAGCTGCAGATGCAGCAGCAGCCAAAGTTTTTGGGTCCGAACCCGAAGACATAACCTATATCGAAAAAGCAGCAGATCTGGGTGTAGGAACCTATAACCTCGAAAATCTGAATATCAACCGGATTAAATTGTAATTGGCGAATGGTTTTTCGTTTTCTGAAATGGTCCAGGGTTGCGGTGTCGTTGATTTTTTTCCTTCTGATAGGATTTCTTTTTGTTGATTTTGGTAATGTTTTTTCAGCGAACTTCATGAACGGGATCCTGTTCTTTCAATTTATTCCATCCATCCTGAAATTCATCAATATTGTTGCATTAGCCGCCGTCGGTTTTGTGGTCGTTTTGGTCCTGACCTTGCTTTTCGGACGGGTTTATTGCTCTTACCTTTGTCCACTGGGAACCTTGCAGGATATCATCAGGGTTTTTTCAAACCGATTCAAGAAACGGAAACGTTTCAGGTATCGCCCACCGAAGAATGTCCTTCGTTACGGTTTTTTAGGCCTCACCCTGTTGGCTTTGCTTTTTGGAAGTTTTATTTTCATCAACCTCCTTGATCCCTACAGTTTGTTTGGTAAGATCGTTTCCAATCTTGCTCGCCCAATCTATTATACCATTAATAATACAGGAGCATGGATCCTGGAGAAGTTTGAGGTTTATACATTGTTTAAAGTGGGATTAAAAGGATACAGCTGGGCTTCTTTTGGTTATTCTTTGGTCCTGTTGGGACTTATCGGGTGGCTGGTTTATAAATATGGACGGCTATACTGCAATACAGTCTGTCCGGTGGGAACCTTTCTTGGAATCGTCTCCCGGTTTTCTCTCTTCAGGATACGTCTCGACGAAACCATGTGCGATAGTTGTGGCATATGCGGATCGAATTGTAAGGCACAATGCATCGATACAAAAAATAAAGCCGTTGACTTTTCAAGGTGTGTGGGCTGCATGAATTGTCTGACTGCCTGTCCGTCTTCTGGTGTTAAATTCTCCCTTTTTCATAAAAGATATGACAAAACCCCTAAAACAATTCCGCTTGAGCCGGTTGGTGCGCGAAGAAACTTCATTAAGAACTCAGCCCTGATCACCGGGGGTGTATTATCCATTGCCGGTGAAGCTTTTTCGGAAGGATTAAATGATGGTAAAATCCCGGTCAAAAGGGAATATACGGTAACTCCACCCGGCTCGCTCAGCATCCGTCATTTTACCCAAACCTGCACAGCCTGTCATCTGTGCGTTAGTGCATGTCCGACCCATGTGATACAACCCTCCCTTTTTCAATACGGCATATCGGGCGTTTTACAACCCTTCATGGATTTTAATGCTCACTTTTGTAATTTTGAGTGTACCCTTTGCAGTGAAGTGTGCCCCACCGGTGCCATTCTTCCCATTGAACTGGAAGAGAAAAAGCTGACCCAGCTCGGTATTTCCAAGTTTATCAAAGAAAATTGTGTGGTTTATACAGATGAAAAGGATTGTGGTGCTTGTTCTGAACATTGTCCCACCAAGGCAGTGAATATGGTTTTTTATAAAGACAGGTTAAAAATCCCGGAAGTGACCAAGGAGATCTGCATTGGTTGCGGAGCCTGCGAATATGCCTGCCCGACGACTCCCAAATCAATTTATGTGGACGGCAATCCAATTCACAAACTGGCTGAAAAACCGAAAGTGGAGAAGATTGAAACCGAGGTGAATCCGGAAGATGATTTTCCGTTTTAATTTTGTTTCAGTAACATAATCCTAAAGGTGGTTCCTTTATTCAACTGAGAATTTTTAACAAAGATTTTTCCCTTGTGATAGTCATTAATGATACGTCGGGCCAGTGACAGGCCGAGACCCCATCCCCTTTTTTTACTGGTATAGCCGGGATTAAAAATGGTTTTAAACCGGGATTTGGGGATTCCTTTGCCATTGTCTGAAATGTCGATCAAAACAATGGATTCCTCTTCGGTTATATCCACCGTGATCTTCCCTTCGCCTCCTATGGCATCGACCGCATTTTTACAAACATTTTCGATCACCCATTCAAAAAGGTGAAGATTGATGGGTACCATGATCCGTTCCTGGTGGTTTTGCACAAAACGGTATTCAACCTTCTTGGATGATCGTGATTTGATGTAATTGACCGAGTCCTGAACGACCTGAACGATGTTTTCTTTCTTCAGCCGGGGTTCGGAGCCGATTTTGGAAAAGCGGTCGGTAATTTTTTGCAACCGCTCCACATCTTTGTTCAATTCTTCGATGGCATCCCCTTCAATCCCTTCCATTTTTAACAATTCAATCCAGGCAATCATCGACGAAAGCGGTGTTCCCAGTTGATGAGCCGTTTCCTTGGCCAGTCCAACCCACACCTGGTTCTGCTCCGAATTGCGGGCAGAACTGAAAAGAATATAGGCGATGAACAGGAAAATACCGATCACACCCAATTGAAAGTATGGAAAGAACATCATCCTGGTCAATAATTCCGAATCCTGGTAAAAAATATACCGTTTACCCTGGTCGGCCAGTTCAATCTCGATGGGTTCGTTTTCTGCCGCCATCTGCGACAGCTTTTTTTGCACGAACATGGAATCCTGTGCTTTTAACGTGTCGAGCATGCCATACTCTATCACTTGCGTTAAGGTACTGTCGGTGATAATGACGGGAACGGAAGCCGAATTGATCACAATTTCGGAGAAAAAAGATTCGATCAGGTCGTCCAGAACAACCCGTAATTCATTAAAGAGTTTTGATTCTTTGTAAAACAGGTAATCCGGCGGACTACCACCGCCAATGACAATTTTAACGGGAGGATAGACCATAAATTCACGTCGCAAATTTCCGGTTAGATTGGGTACCGTGTCGGGATCAAATTCAACATTGCTGGTATTTTTTATTTTACCCCTTGAATCTGTAAGAATAACAGGAACCGTGGTATTTTCCTGGATAAACTTCAGCAGGAAATTCAGGGTGGTAGATTCCTCGGTGATGGTTACGATCCGGAAAGCATCGGCCAGTAATTCTGCCCGCTTTCGCTCCTCTTCCTGAATCTGCCTGAAGAACCGGTCGGTGTAGTTGACCAGTTCGGCTTTTTGATGGATGGCATCGGCCCAAATCTCAATATTTTTCCGTTCTTCTCTCGAAATTTGTTGCACCAGCATTTGGGTATACCACAATGATGCTGCAACAATCAACACGGCCAAACTGAACAGGATCCATTTCCAGCGCTTTTTCCGGGTGTATATATTCAACGATCTCTGATTTAAAGTGTAAAAATAACGCTAAAATTCTGATTTTATTCCCAACCTCTATGTTCGAACCCGGCAAATTTAAAGATTTCATAATGAAGACCATGATGACGTATTATAGAATATGATATAATTTTGCACCCAAAATATTTTGAGATGAAGCTAATAAAAGAGTTTAAAGAGTTTGCCATCAAAGGCAATATGTTCGATATGGCCATCGGTATCATTATCGGAACGGCATTTAATAAGCTGGTATCTTCTTTGGTCAAGGATATCCTGATGCCGCCCCTGGGATTTATCCTTGGCAGGATCAATTTTAGCGACATGAAATATGTATTGCAGGAAGAGCAGAAAGATGCAACCGGGGCTCTGATGAAGGAAGCTGTCTCAGTGAACTATGGGGTGTTTATCCAACTTTCCATCGACTTTTTGCTGATCGCATTCACGGTTTTTGTGGTAATCAAACTTTTTAATGCATTGCGGAGGAAGGCTGAAGATACCAAAGAAGAAACGGTACCTACCCCGAAGGACATTGAATTACTGACCGAGATCAGAGACCTGATGAAGGAACAAACTCCCAATAAATCATAATATGAATGCTGAATTTTTATCATCTGATATTTTTGTATGGGTTGTTCTGCCCTTACTGATCTTCCTCAGCCGTATCATGGATGTTTCCATAGGAACCATGAGGCTGATTTTTGTTTCTAAAGGATTTAAATTTATTGCTCCCATCCTCGGGTTTTTTGAGGTGACCATATGGTTACTGGCCATGGGTCAGATTATGCAGCACCTCAACAATGTGCTCTGCTACATAGCTTATGGTGCGGGTTTTGCCATGGGTAACTATCTTGGAATCGTGCTCGAAGAAAAGATGTCGATCGGAACCGCATTGGTAAGGGTGATGCCCAAATCGGATACCAATGCATTGATCAACCATCTCAGAGCAAAGGAATTTGCCGTTACAACGGTGGATGTCGAAGGAATGACGGGTCAGGTTAAGATGTTATTTTCCATCATCAACCGCAAACACATCAAAGAATATGTTAGTATTGTCAATCAATTTAATCCGAAGGCCTTTTATACCATCGAGGATGTAAATGCTGTAAAGCAGGGTTATTTCAAAAAACACAGAACTTTCAATGCTTTTGATCATCTGCATTTTTTAAGAAGAAAGGGGAAATAAACAAACACTTACAGGATCAAATCTCCCTTAGAAGGTGAAATTCAAACCGGCGCTAGGCAGGATGGGAAGTTGATAAATCTTATCACCTGTTAGCCTGTCGGTATAAAAGATATTTTCCCGATTGTAAACATTGGTCACACTAAAGCTTGCTTCCAGTTTTGTATTATACCCCAAAACGAAGGTCTTTTTGATCCCAATATCCAACCGGTGATAAGTTGGAAGACGACCCGTATTCAGGTCTCCGTATAATATTCCTAGGTCTTCATTTTCGGTGGTATAATTTGTATAAATTCCATTCTGGAAGGTTAAGAGTCCATAATAACCCTGGGTAAGTGTAAACGGAAATCCGGATCCGAAATTCCAACGGGCATTGATTTCCCAATCGCGCTTATCACCGAGCATATAAGTCCCCACGAGGTTTACATTGTGCCGACGATCATAATGGGGATTGTACTCTTGCAATTCACCATTGATATCTTCATACTGCCTGACAACATAACCCAGTGAGTAAACAGCCCACAGATATAAACGATGGGTTTCGTATTTGAGGGTGACATCTGCTCCGGTAGCATATCCCTTTTCAATGATGAAGTCTTTGGTGATCAGATCGGGTTCATTGGGATATTCATTTTCATCCAGCAATTTGTTGCGGTTGATATTGGTCAGCTGAGAGAAGTTTTTATAATATCCTTCCAGGTTCATAGTGACCCTGGAGCTCAGGTCGAATTCAAATCCCAGGATGGCATGCTCTGCTTTCTGAAGTTTATGTTTGATTTCTTCTCCGTTAAATTCTTCAGGCAGGTTGTCGGGACCACTGAGAAAACCATAAAAAAGGTTCACTACATCACGGTCGGACCGCGCACTGATGAGATTCTGGGAATATAATCCACCGGCAAATTTGACACGAAAACGGTCTGTAGCATTGTATTTCATAGCCAATCTCGGTTCCAGTGACATATTGGCCAGGGATGCATAATAGTGTAACCTGAAACTGGGTTCGATCAGGAATTTACCCGCTGTTTTTTTGTATTTGACATAACCACCGATTTCGGTCGTATTTTCTTCCTGTGAAATTTCAATTCCTATACTATTATAAAAAATATAATCGGTTTTGAATCCCAGGATCTCAAAACCATATTTGATTTCATCTTTCCCGATAAAATAGGTAAAGTCAAATCCCATATTAAATCCATTGATCACACTTTCACGGGGTCTGCTGTTTGTTTCTTCAAGCGATATTTTATATTGCGAATAGGCCAAATGACCTTCCATTAAAACGGGGGAACTTCCTGGTATGATCAGGAAATTAGCGCCTCCTCCAAAGGATTCCCATTGGTAGTCGGATAATGATTTGTAATTGTTAACCTGGTCATTATAGCTGAAACCGAAAAGGTTGACTTTACTTCCGTTTTCACCAAGCAAGGACACCTTTGCATAGAGGTCTGTATAATTAAAAGGTAAGCCTGCTGTATCCACATAGTCATAAAAAATCTTTGAGCTCTGCTCCAGGTATGAGTTTTTGGCAGAAAAGATAAAGGATGAACTACCTCCACCACCTTCTTTCATCTTTTGAATCGGGCCTTCTATCATCATATTGGCACCGAAAGTGCTGGCCCCCACTTTACCGGCCATACGGGTTTTATTTCCATCACGGGTTGTGATATCCATCACTGAGGAGATTCGGCCTCCGTATTCAGCTCCAAAACCACCGGTGTATATATCTGCATTCCGAATAATATCGGTATCAAAAACTGAAAATAATCCGATGGAGTGGAAAGGATTATAAACGATCATACCATCCAGCAGTACTTTATTCTGGATGGGCGATCCACCACGAATATAGAGTTGCCCTCCCTGGTCACCGGTAAATACAACCCCTGGTAGCACTTGCAGATATTGCGCCAGGTCAGGTTGACCGCCCATGGATGGGATTTGTTTAATTTGTTTGGGTGTAATTTTAACGACTGATGTACGGGTTTCGGTGCGGGCTTCCTCTCGTTCAGCAGAAACTTCAATTTGGGCAAGACTGTAGGAACCTTTTTCGAGGTATAGATTTTTGGTGATGATGTCATCAGCTTTCACAGTTATTGATTCCTGCAAGGTATCAAAGCCCAGATAGGTCACCATGAGGATATAGTTAGCCGGAGGTATTTGTGATATGGCAAAGTAACCATTTACGTCAGTAGCTGCCCCAAAGGTCGTTCCCTGCAGATAAACATTGGTAAAAATGACCGGTTCTCCGGTTTCTTTTTCATATACAAATCCGCGGATCGTTCCATTCTGTCCAAACGCAGTTATCACCTGTAAAATGGTAAACAAACCCACAAGGGAAATTATAAGTAGGTAACTTTTTATCTTCATACACCTTCGTTTAATCCATGGTTTTTCGCAGTAAAAACGCAGCAAAGTAAGAAAAAAAATAAACGTACCGCTTGAATTTTTATTTCAAGCAATGATCGTGTCATTAAGATTCTCTTACTGATAAAATGGTTGCATTAAAAAGAAGAAAGGAAAACCAGGATTGAACTGCAAACGCTGAATCAATCAATACCGCTCCACTGTCACTCCTGATACTGCGGCTTCTATATCGATGATCACCTGGTTGGCCGAATCAGAAAAATTTGGTGTTTGATAAATACCATTGCTGATTTTGTTGAAACCTTCGAGGTTTCGGCCCGACAATACAGTATGGGTTTTTACCTCACAGGCTGATGCTTCCGGGACTTTAATGTTGATGCCTGCGGCCCCGGCGTCGATGTTGATCTGAATAAGGTCGTGCCGATCACCGATTTTCATTACAATATCAGATGCCCCTCCATCCATATCGATTCGCTCAATCCGGAATGGAGTCAGGTCCATTTCAAGTTCTGCAGCACCCACGTCAATGTTCATTGTCCATAAAGGGGTTTCATTCAAATACATCCAAACACTATTGCGCAGGTTATCTCTACCTCGAATATGTTTTCTGGAAAAATGGATGACCACCTCGTTTTCACCCACGTCGTCTACCGTAGCAGTATAGGGTCCTACATTCCCTTCTGTTCTGAACTCAAACAATTCATCAGTCGTGCCATTAAAACTGTAACTGCCAGCTGCAGCAGTCAGATTCAGTGTGGCCATTTCCGTAGACTCATTAAAGGCTTCTTTAAATTGTTGTTCATCCCATTCATAATCTTTATCACGATCGTCATCACGATCGATGCGGATATGCCTGTTCCAATTGTTATTCCAGAAAAAACCACCATGTGGATTGGTTGCCAGTAAAATTAAACCCAGTGCAATGGTTGCCACAGAAAGGAGTATTTTAACACCCGATTTTACCGGTAAAACGGAAATGCCCCAAAAGACAAAGAGCAAGGGCCAGAGCCTAAGAATGGAACCCCATGAGAAAAAGAAGATATCAAAATTACGCATGAAGATCAGGGCGCCCAGTACGATGAGCAATAATCCCCAAAAGATATTACCGCTTTTCATTGAATTACTTTTTTGGTTGCTGATAGGCTTTTGAAATGAGGATCACACCAACCACGATTAAAATTACGGGCCAGAGGTCACCAAAATCGATGCGGGGTACAAATCGGTCGATCAAAAAGATAGCACCCAGTGTAATCAGGATCAAACCACCCCATAAATTGCCATCACCCCGATCGTGTTTTTTGGGCGTTGACGGTTCGGTTGTTCCCGTTTCATAATTTTTAGTTTCTTCGTTCATGTTATCTTGATTTAAATTTGTTTGTGCACCAGGTATGACTGGTTCTACCGGAATCACAATCCACAATACAATGTAGACAAGGATTCCGCTTCCTCCCACAATTACAGCCAGGGCAAATAATACCCTGAAAAGGATGGGATCGGTATTCAAATAATGGCCCAGCCCACCGCATACTCCTGCGATGACTGAATCAGTCTGACTGCGATAAAGACGGTTCTGTTCCATAAATGATAGACAAATATATGAATTAATTCTGCATCTGTACACAATAAGACGCTGCACTGCAAAGGTTGTTACAATGTTTTTTGAAAATTTAGAAATCCTTCTAAATAAATTAATTTTGATGTTGTTCCTTCCATATCTAATTTAGTTTTGTATTTTTACAAGCCGTGACATATCTATATATTAACATTTAAAGACAAGAATATTTATCATGACTGGAGAAAAAATCAGAATGGAAAACGGAGCACTGTTGGTACCGGATCAGCCCATATTGCCTTTTATTGAGGGAGATGGAACAGGGCCAGATATCTGGAGAGCATCACAGCGGGTGTTCGATGCTGCCGTTGAAAAGGCTTATGGTGGAAAACGAAAAGTAATTTGGAAAGAGGTTTATGCCGGAGAAAATGCATTCAACCGTTTTGGTGAATGGCTTCCGGATGCAACGGTGGATGCTTTCAAAGAATACCTTGTTGGAATCAAGGGACCCCTGACAACCCCTGTTGGCGGAGGCATCCGTTCCTTAAATGTAGCTCTGCGACAGATTCTTGATCTTTATGTTTGCCTGCGCCCTGTGAAATATGTCAGTGGCGTACCCTCACCCGTTAAAAAACCGGGGGATGTAGATATGGTCATTTTTCGTGAAAATACAGAGGATATTTATGCCGGTATCGAATGGAAAGAAGGATCTCCTGAAGTAAAAAAGGTGATCGCTTTTATCCAGGAAGAAATGGGTGTAAAAAAAATCCGGTTTCCTGAATCTTCAGGGATCGGCATTAAGCCGGTTTCAAAGGAAGGTTCCTACAGATTGGTGAAAGCAGCCATTGAGTATGCCCTCAATGAAGGACGTCAATCAGTAACTTTGGTGCATAAAGGCAATATCATGAAATTCACGGAAGGGGCCTTTAAAAACTGGGGTTATGAAATTGCTACCCGCGACTTTCGTGAGAAAGTGGTAACCCAGCGCGAAAGCTGGATCATCGACAATAAAGATCGGAATCCGGGTTTATCGGTTGAAGATAATGCCAAACAAGTGGAGCCCGGATACATCATGATGACAGCTTCTCAGCAGGCTGATATAAGGGCTGAAGTGGAGCAGGCTCTGGCATTATTGCCCACCCATGGCCAGGGTCAATGGAAACAAAAACTATTGATCAAGGACTCCATTGCTGATATTACCCTTCAGCAGGTGCTTACCCGTGCAAAAGAGTTTGAAGTTATTGCTACCATGAACCTCAATGGCGATTATCTCTCGGATGCCCTGGCTGCTCAAGTGGGGGGAATTGGAATTGCCCCGGGTGCTAACATCAATTACACCACAGGCCATGCTATATTTGAAGCAACGCACGGAACTGCTCCCAAATATGCTGGTCTGGATAAAGTAAACCCGGGCTCTGTGATCCTTTCCGGAGCGATGATGTTCAAGTACCTGGGCTGGAAAGAAGTGCATGATCTTATTTGGCAGGGTCTCGAAAAATCGGTCAGCCTTAAGAAAGTCACCTATGATTTCCATCGCCTGATGGAGGGTGCCACTTTACTGAAGTGTTCTGAATTTGGTGATTCCATCATAGACAATATGAAGGATTAAGCCTATCAGGTTATCAATTTTACACATTAAAGAAATTTAATAAACATGGCAACTAAACTAAAAGAAAAACTATCTCAAAAAATCGATGAATGGCGCCCACGCACGGAGCGTTTATTAGAAGAGTATGGCGATGTTGTGGTCGATAAGGTCACCATAAATAAAATCCTTGGCGGTATGCGTGGGCTAAAGAGCCTCGTTACCGATATCTCCTATCTCGATCCCATGGAAGGGATCCGCTACCGGGGTTATACCCTGCCCGAAGTGTTCAAAAAACTGCCCAAGCCCAAAGGAGCTGAAATGCCTTATGTGGAAGGATTGTTTTATTTGCTTTTAACAGGTGATGTTCCCACTGAAGATGAAATATCAGATGTAGTAGATGAATTCAGCCGACGGAGGATCATTCCCCGTTATATTTATGAATTGATTGATGCTTTTCCTTGTTGCAGTCATCCGATGACTATCTTTTCATCAGCGATTCTTTCCATGCACAGGGAGTCCTTTTTTACCAAAAAATACACTGCCGGTATTCATAAAAAAGATTACTGGGAACCCATGTATGAAGATTCCCTGAACCTGCTGGCCAAGTTGCCCGAAATTGCCACCTATATCTATGCCAAGTTATACCGTGATGGACGACGGATCCAATCCAATCCGAACCTCGATTTTGGTGGAAACTTTGCTTTTATGATGGGCAAGGACAAACCCTATGATGATGTATCAAGGTTGCATTTCATTATTCACAGTGATCATGAGAGCGGGAACGTTAGTGCCCATACCGGTCACCTTGTGGCCAGCTCATTATCGGATATTTACTTATCTATCTCCGCCATGGTCAATGGCCTTGCAGGACCACTCCATGGACTTGCCGCCCAGGGTGTTTTACAGTGGCTGCATGAATTGATCGATAGAATGGGTGGCGAAGAAGTTGAACCATCGGAAGAGGAAGTCAAACAATATGTCTGGGAAACCCTCAATGGCGGTCAGGTGATACCGGGTTTTGGCCATGCCGTCTTGCGTAAGACCGATCCCCGTTACAGTTTACAGCGTGATTTTAGCCTCAAGCATTTAAAAGATGATCCCATCTTTAAATATGTGGATATCCTTTATAAAGTGGTGCCTCCCATCTTGAAAGAACAGGGCAAGGCGAAGAATCCTTGGCCCAATGTGGATGCACAATCAGGTGTGATCCAGTGGCATTATGGTGTACGCGAATATGATTTTTATACCGTCTTATTTGGCATTGGCCGTGCCATCGGTATTTGTGCAAACATAATCTGGGATCGGGCTCTTGGATACCCCCTGGAACGACCCAAATCATTGACAACGGCCATGCTCGAAGATATTGCCGGCATCGGAAAAAAGAAAACCGAAAAATAAAAAAAGAGGGTTCAGCAATGAGCCCTTTTTCATGATGATCAAACAAGTAAAAATTACACTGCCAGTCTTTCGCAGGGGTTACCACCTGATCACCAGGTTGGTTGAAGAACAGTTGGGACCCTTACCCGATCAAGGTATGCTTAACCTTTTTATACAGCATACCTCCGCTGGACTCACCATCAATGAAAATGCAGATCCATCGGTGCGAACCGACTTTGAGACTGTTTTTAACAAATTGATCCCTGAAAATGATCCGGATTATGTTCACACCATGGAGGGACCCGATGACATGCCTGCCCATATCAAGTCCTCTTTAGCCGGTGTGTCGCTAACGATTCCCATCACCAATGGTCGGCTCAATTTGGGAACCTGGCAGGGCATCTATTTGTGTGAGTTTAGGAATCATGGCGGACATCGAAAAATATTGGCAACGGTTTATTCATAACAGCAACATCCTTCTATATTTTTTGTTATTTTTATCTCATGACCGGACTCATTATATTGGCTGTACTGATTTTTGCACTGGCCTGGTTGCTCCTGGCGCCGCTATACTTATACATCCATACAGGAAATTCGCGCTATGAGGCTGGTATGACCGGTCTTTTGAAAGTTAAGTTGGTAAGCGGAGCATACAGCTTGCCGGAGTTATTGGTCAGGGTCTTGTTTTTCCATTTCCGCCTCCCACTGATCCAACTTGGATCGAAAAAGGGAAAGCCGGTAAAAACTAAAAAGAAGAAAAAAAAATCAATAAAAGGAATGCGATTCAATTTGAGCCGGGGTCGAATGTTTTTAAAAATTGTTTGGAAAGTTGTGACCTCTTTCAAGCTTAAAAAATTTTTCCTGAATATTGATACAGGAAATGTTGTTACCAATGCCTACCTGTTTCCGGTCTTTTCTGTTTTGGGTGGTAAAAAATATGAGTTGTCGGTGAACTATGTTTCCAAAAACGAGTTGATCATTCATTATGAGAACAATTTACTGACCATTTTTACGCATATAATTTTTACTTTTATCAAACATAAATTAAAATATTAAGTCATGGAATTCAATCTCGAAGAAATGCTCAACAAAGTACTGGAGCAATTGCGATCAATGGCCAAAACCGAAACCGTTATTGGCGAATCTTTTCAACTTGGTGAATTTACGTGTGTCCCGGTGATCAAGATCGGGATGGGATTTGGGAGTGGTGGTGGCGGTGCCGAAGATGATAAAAAAGGGGGTAAAGGTGGTGGTGCCGGTGCCGGTATTGGCATGGAACCCATCGGATTCCTGGTAACCAAAGGTGATGAAATATCAATGATTAGTGTTTCACGTTCGAAAGGGGTTCAGTCAATATTTGAAAAAGTGCCTGATCTTGTTGAGAAGATCATACAACTTAAAAAAGATAAGGAAAAAGAGAAGAAAAAATAGCTCCTTTCATCATTAATACGATATACCTGTGGCTGGTCTAATTTAATCATAAACGCCATTCGATTCAGAGCGTTTAGCGCATTAATCCACGAATGGTTTAATTTTCGTGTTTGTAAACTTTACCAGCTCCGGGAAAAAAATTCTGAATTCACATTCATACAATCCATAATCCTTCTTCAGATCTGTTATCGCATTTCCCATGCCCGATTCAAAAGGTGTGCGGCGTGCCATTCCGTTCAAGGCCCTGCCCAACCCTGCAAATGTTCCATAAGCCTTCAACCAGTTGTCTTTGGCCATGAAAGGCAACATGCGTTGTGTTTTAGCGGGTAGGATCAGGTACCGTTTCATGATGATGCCATACATCCTGCGGGTAAAAACATCCAGATTTTCAGGACTGTAATCGTTCCAGTTTGAGGATAAAAAATGATCGTAAAACATATCAGTGATCACGCCCGCATACTTACGGTAATTTGGGACTAACCTGTTTTTGCTTTGTATCCAAAGAGGGTGGGCATCGGTGTAGGCATCAATTTCCCGGTGCAGCAGGATCCCCGAACGGATCCCGGGACTGAATTTTTCAAAAACCCTTCCTTTTACATGGTCGGCAATAAAATTCCCAATGATGATCTCCTCATCTTCACCGGATAAATATAAATGGGCTAAAAAATTCATCTGTTTACTTTAACGTACAATCCGCTTATAATCATTCAAACACAGTTAATTTATACTCGTTTTAGATAAGCCTTTTCCTTTGTAAGAACAAATATTTAGCTAATTTTGTTTCGCAGCGCGAGTTGCAAACCTTCAGATTTAACAGCATGGAAAAGATATTACTATTAGGCGATGAAGCCATTGCACAGGGGGCGATTGATGCAGGATTGTCAGGTATTTATGCCTATCCCGGCACACCCTCTACAGAGATTATGGAATATGTTTTGGGATCCAGGGAAGCCCAACAACAAAGTGTAAGATCGGGATGGGCGGCCAATGAAAAAACAGCCATGGAAGCCGCACTGGGCATGTCATATGCAGGCAAACGGGCCATGGTGTGTATGAAACATGTGGGATTAAATGTAGCGGCGGATGCTTTCATTAATTCAGCCATTACCGGCGCCAATGGCGGATTGATTGTGGTCGCAGCCGATGATCCGTCGATGCACTCCTCACAGAATGAACAGGACTCCCGTTTTTTCGGGAAGTTTGCCATGATCCCCACATTTGAGCCCGTTAATCAGCAGGAAGCATACGACATGATGCATTATGCTTTTGATGTCTCAGAGAAATACGGAACCCCGGTACTCATGCGGATCACTACCCGTCTTGCTCATAGTCGTTCCGGCGTAATTCGTAAACCGGTACGGGAACAAAATACCCTCAGTCTTCCTAAGATGAGAAACCAGTTTATCCTCCTTCCTGCAAATGCCCGGAAACGATACAAGGTTTTACTGGAAAATCAGGATGCTTTTTTATCCGACAGTGAACAAAGTCCTTTTAATATCATGCATGAGGGTAAAGACCATTCACTTGGTATCATTGCCTGTGGCATAGCCTATAATTACCTGATGGAAAATTATCCTGATCGGGATATTGCTTATCCGGTTTTGAAAGTAGGACAATATCCATTGCCTAAAAAACAACTTACAGAACTTTATCATTCATGCGACGAACTCCTCGTGCTGGAGGATGGATATCCGGTTCTTGAAGAACAGATCTCAAGCTTTTACGGGTTGGGTAAAAAGATCAAAGGCCGGCTTGACGGTACATTGCAGCGCGATGGTGAGCTCAATCCCAATAAAGTAGGTGCAGCACTCGGGATGTTGCATGCAGAAACACTGGCCGTTCCTGATCTGGTCGCAGCCAGACCTCCCAAGTTATGCAAAGGATGTCCACATATATACTCTTACAACGCATTGAATGCAGCTCTTGAAATGCACTCCAAAGGACGTGTGTTTTCGGATATCGGTTGCTATACCCTTGGCGCGTTAGAACCTTTTGAAGCCATCAATACCTGTGTGGATATGGGAGCCTCCATCACCATGGCCAAAGGTGCTGCCGATGCCGGATTTGTCCCGGCGGTGGCGGTGATTGGCGACTCTACATTTACCCATTCGGGAATGACCGGCTTGCTGGATGCTGTGAATGATCAATCACCCATCACAGTGATCATTCTCGACAATGCAACCACCGCTATGACAGGCGGGCAAACCTCTTCGGCAACCGGTAAAATTGAAGATATTTGCGAAGCACTGGGGGTTAAAAAAGAGCACGTTATCGTCATGAATCCTTCACCCAAGTTCCATGAAGAAAACATGGAGGTATTTAAAAAAGAGATTGAATACGAAGGTGTATCGGTGATCATTCCGCGTCGTGAATGTTTGCATACGGCAGCACGCCGTATCCGGGAAGAAAAAAAGATCAAAGAAATTGAATCGATGAAAAATTAATGCATTATTTCCATTTTTAATAACTTGACAGTATAATAAATCGAAATCATGAAAAAAGATATCATTTTGGCAGGCGTTGGCGGGCAGGGTATTTTATCCATTGCGGCAGCCATTGGAACGGCTGCCATCAATGAAGGCCTTTATCTGAAGCAGGCAGAGGTGCATGGCATGAGCCAGCGGGGTGGTGATGTTCATTCCGACCTGCGCATCAGCGACCGGGAGATTGCTTCCGATCTGATTCCTGAAGGGAAAGCCGATATGATCCTTTCGGTGGAACCCATGGAATCGTTGCGATACCTGCCCATGCTGGCCGCCGATGGTTGGCTGATCACCAATACTAATCCCTATGTAAATATTCCCAATTATCCTGAAATAGACTCCATAATGGCAGAAGTAAAAAAGGTAAACCAACACATTGCCATTGATGCCAATAAAATTGCTGCCGATATGGGCTCCAAACGTTCGGCCAACATGGTGATACTGGGTGCTGCAGCTCCCTTTATCGGACTTCCTTATGAATCGCTGCAAAAAGCCATTACGGATATTTTTAGTCGGAAAGGCGAGGCGGTTGTAAATGTCAATCTGAAAGCACTAAGCGAAGGATATGCCTTTGCAAAAAAGTTGATAAATAATTAATTTTCGTTTCCGTTTCAACAAAAAATATTAATTTAGCAGGTCAATTAAATTCTGGGGGCAGAATTTTTACATTGAAAAAACGTTAAAAAATAATAAATTCAAATTTTGTTAAACTAAATCTTAATGATCATGAAGAGGATTTTACTTTTTACAATTGCTTTAGGCTTCGCTATCAGCACTTTCGCACAACAACGTGCCGTTGCAACCAAAGAGTTGCGCAACAAAGCTGTTCCGATGGAAAAAGCAATAACCGAATCAAATTTTACCAATCAACAAGCCCTTCCTCAGGCTGATTTCTGGCCACCGGAAGAGGATGATGTAATCTGGACCCGTTACGACTTGCAAAGCAATAGCAGTAGTTGCCAAAGCAGAATTCATGTCTATGAAGACGGAACCATTGGTGTAGTTGCTACTTATGCTGTTGAAGACGGCGCATTTGGCGACCGGGGTACCGGTTATAATTACTATGATGGCAGTGAATGGGGCGAATTCCCAACCGAACGCATCGAAACTGACCGTACCGGTTGGCCTTCTTATGCTGCATTTGGTGAAAACGGCGAGATCGCTGCTTCTCACTATTCCGGACAATCTGCTCCGTTACCCGGTGCCATTGCATTCTCATGGCGGGATGAAAAAGGAACCGGCGACTGGCAGCATTTTGACTTCTTCGGCCCTGCCGATCACGAAGACCTGCTCTGGCCTCGTATGACCACCGGTGGTGTGGATAATAGTGTAATCCACTTGATTGCACTGACCAAACCCGTTGCCAATGGTGGAACTGTTTATGAAGGCATGGACGGAGCTTTGCTCTACAGCCGCTCAACCGATGGCGGTGTTACCTGGGATCCTGAAAATTATCTCGATCCTGAAATGAACATCGATTACTACCTCGGAATCAGTGGCGATACTTACGAAATTGCTTCTCGCGGTGATGTAGTTGCCTATGTTGCAGGTGATGCATGGTCTGACCTGGTGATGATGAAATCGGAAGATGCCGGTTTAACCTGGACAAAAACTGTTATCTGGACCAATCCTTATCCATTATGGACAACCGGTACCGTTACCGATACATTCTATTGTGCTGATGGTGCTCAAAGTGTTGCCATCGACCAAACAGGTAAAGCGCATGTTGCTTTTGGTGTTAATCGTGCTTTATCAGTTGACGGAACGGCTCAATCATGGTTTCCCTATGTTGATGGTTTAGCATACTGGAACGAAGATCGTCCCACCTTCTCTGATGATATCAACGCGTTGAATCCTTATGGAGAAGCTGGAACCGAGCTGGTTGACGATTACAGCCTTGTTGGCTGGGCACAAGATCTCGACAACAACGGTGTTTGGGATGTTCTGGGAGAATGTGGCCTTTATTATGTTGGTGCATCCAGCATGCCGCAAATCCATGTAGATGATAACAATTATGTTTATATTGTATATGCTTCTATCACAGAATCCTATAACAATGGCGCACAGGATTTCCGTCACCTCTGGGCACGTGTTTCTCCCAATGGTGGTGAATGGTGGGGTTCATTCGAACACCTGACTTCCGACCTGGTTCATATTTTTGATGAGTGTGTTTTCCCAAGTATTTCGGAATATTCTGACGACAACATTTACATTGCTTACCAGGTTGACCAGGAGCCAGGCCTCCACGTTCGTGGTGATGAAGATCCTCCAACCGATAACTATATTAAAGTTATGACTGTTAGCAAAGAAGATATTGAAGTAGGAGTTAAAGAATCCGGATTAGAAATTGGTTTTGAAGTAGCTCAAAACACACCGAATCCATTCACTGGTAGCACTACCGTTGCTGTAAATGTTAAGAAAGCAACTGATCTGACCCTGGAAGTTACCAATATGATGGGCCAGGTTGTTTATACTTATGATGCCGGACATGTTGGTGCTGGTTTGACCAGGATCAATATTGATGGCAATGAGCTTTCAAAAGGTGTTTATTTCTACACTGTGAAAGCCGGTAAACAAGCCGTTACAAACAAAATGATTGTTGAATAACATCAATAATCAAAATACTTACAGAGCCCTCCAATTGCTGGAGGGCTTTTTTTGTTGCTTTACTATTGTGTTTCCTTCATTGGTGTATGCTCATATTTACCATTGAATTTTTTCGTACATTTGGAACAAAGTCAAATCAAAATTTAAACACATGAAAAATTTATTTACGCTATTACTTGGAATTATTTTTAGCATTTATTGTTTTGGTCAACAACGTGCAGTCGTTAAGAAAGAATTGAGAGATATTGCTGTAAAAATGGAGCAACCTGCCCTGGAGTCCAGCAATCCGATCGTAGGTGAGGCTGTCAATAAGAGTATAATCTTTCCTCCTGAAGAGGACATCATTGGTGGCTCCCGGTATGACGACCAGGCCAATGCCAGTTGCCAGAACCGGCTCTATCTGTATGATGATGGTACCATTGGTGCTACATGGACCAGGGCGGTTGAAGATCCTGGTTTTACCGATCGCGGAACCGGCTATAACTACTTTGATGGAGATGCCTGGGGCCCGGAACCGGAAGAACAAATTGAAACGGAACGGGTGGGCTGGCCCTCCTATATGCCCTGGGGCGAAAACGGTGAAATGATCGTGGCCCATGGCGCCGACGGATTGGTTATATCAACCCGTACCGAAAAAGGAACCGGCGACTGGGAATACAGCATGCATGCGGGACCTGTTGATCATGAGTATTTGATCTGGAACCGAACCATTTCCAGTGGTGTGGATAATATGCGGATTCACTCCATGGGCGTTACCGCTTCAACAGTCTATAGCGGAACCCCTTATCAAGGACTGAACGGCGCATTGGTCTATTCCCTGTCCCTGGATGGGGGGGCCACCTGGGAAATCGATAATGCCATCCTGGAAGGTATGACCAGCGATGAATATGTCGGTTTTGATGGCGATACCTATAATTTTGCCGAACCCAAAGGAGATATCATAGCCTTTACCGTTGGTGAAAGCTGGTATGATTTCTTTTTGATGAAATCGACCGATGGGGGTCAAACATTTGAAAAAACCCTGATCTGGGAACACCCCTATCCATTCTATGATCCACAAAACCCTACTGTTACCGATACATTTTATTGTGTAGATGGTTCTCATCACAGTGTCATTGATAACAATGGAAAAGTCCATGTCGTATTTGGAATAAACAGGGCCCTGGGAGCGGATGATGCAACTTCATGGTTCCCGTTTGTTGATGGAGTGGGTTACTGGAACGAAGATATGCCTGCATTTTCGAATGATCACAATGCCCTGAATCCATATGGACATCCTGATTCTGAATTAATAGAAGATTTTAATTTAATTGGCTGGACACAGGATGTTGATGGTGATGGTGAGATCACCTTTGTAGGTACAGGCATTGATAACATCGGTTCTTATTATATCGGGTTGTCGAGTATGGTACAGATCGTTAAAGGATACGGTGCTGAATTGCATGTAATTTTTTCGTCGGTTACCGAAACGTATGACAATGGAGCCGCCAACTACAGGCATTTATGGGCACGTACTTCACCCGATGGTGGTTTATCATGGGGTGATTTTTATCATCTGACCTCCGACATCATACATATATTCGATGAATGTGTGTATCCTTCGGCAACTGCCTATACAGATGATAATTTATACCTGATCTATCAAACCGATGCAGAACCGGGTGTCAATATTTGGGGAACTACCCATCCCGTCACCGATAATTATTTGAATGTGATGAAAGTAAATAAGGATGAAATTACCGGTATCTATGAGAAGCAGGAAATTTTCAATGAAAATGACATCAGTCAAAACTATCCCAATCCATTCAGTCAAACGGCTACAGTGAATGTCAATCTCACCAAAGCTGCAATGATGGAATTGGAAGTTGTAAACCTGATGGGGCAAATCGTTTATAAAACGGAACATAAGGGTACTGTCGGTCTGAACAAATTGCAGATCAACGCCGGTGAAATTCCCGACGGTGTTTATTTCTATACGGTTAAAGCAGGTGATGCTGCCGTAACGAAAAAGATGATTGTAGAATAGGTCAATCTGCAAATAAATTCTAAAAAGCCTTCCGTTGTGCGGGAGGCTTTTTTTTGTAAACTTCGTGTTTTCTGAGTGTATTCGAATTTTGGTGATCAGAAATAATAATAAGGTGGAATCTTTGACCGGAAGGTTCAAAGGCACGAATTTTCGATGAGATTGTTTTAAAATATAACCTGCCAAACCGCTAACCACATATCTAGCCCATTCCTATGTTAACTCATGCATTCGGTACTTAATTATCATCCCATAAACCCAGTTCTCCAAAAAATAACTAACTTTAGGGATCAAAAAATTTAACCTATGAAAAAGCTATTACTTTCGTTAATGATTTTTGGCCTTGCCGTTTCTGCTATGGCACAATCCCGTGTGATGGTGCCCCAATATCTAAGGAACAAGGCCATCCAAACAGCTCCTTATCAAAAATTCATCAACAGTTATGAAAATGTGCTTGCCCCACTGAAGGTACAACCCATGGGTGGAAGTTACTGGGAAGAACAGATCGGGGATACCCGCTACGACAATCAATCCAATGCCAGTATTCCCAAAAAGATCATCCTTTTTGATGATGGCACCATTGGTGCCACCTGGACCCGCAGCATGGAAGAAGGCTCCTTTTTTGCCGACCGTGGCACCGGTTACAATTATTACGATGGCACCGGTTGGGGTGATTGGCCAACAGAAAGGATCGAAGATGTCAAGGTCCATCGTCCAACTTATGCACAGTGGGGCGAAAACGGCGAGATCGTCGTTTCGCATACCAGCGGAAGCGGACTGTATATTGCCACCCGACCCGACAAAGGAACCGGTGACTGGGACTTTAATGAGTTTTCAGGCCCTCCGGGTGAAGACTACGTGGTTTGGAACCGGGTCCTCACCAGTGGTGTAGATCACAGCCGGGTACACTTGCTGGCCCTTACCCTGCCTTCTTCTCATGGTGGTGTTCCATACCAGGGACTGGACGGGGCTCTGCTTTATTCCATGTCGGATGATGGGGGCGATACATGGATACACAATAACATCATTCTGGATGGCATGAACGTGGATGACTATATTGGTTTTGCCGGGGACAGTTATGTTTTTGCAGAACCAAAGGATGATATTATTGCATTTGTGGTCGGGGATCCCTGGACAGGACTTTTCCTGATGAAATCCACCGATGGAGGCGATACCTTTGAAAAGACGATCATCTGGGAACATCCGTATCCCATGTGGACCTTCGGGACACCTGCCGATACATTTTATTGTGCAGACGGATCACAAAGTGCTGTGATTGATAGTGAAGGCAAAGTGCATGTTGCCTTTGGGATCAACCGGGTCGCGGCCGACGGTTCTAGTACATACTGGTTTCCATGGGTGGATGGCATCGCCTACTGGAATGAAGATATGCCCGCCTTTTCAAATAACCTGAATGCATTAAATCCATATGGACATCCTGATTCGGAACTGGTGGAGGATTATAACCTGGTGGCCTGGACACAGGACGTGGATAACAATGGCGTGCTGGAATTTGTGGATGAAATGGGCCTTTACTGGATTGGGATGTCGAGTATGCCACAGCTGGTTATTACCGATAATAAACTTTTGCTGGTCTATTCTTCCGTTACCGAAACCTATGATAATGGTGTGATGAACTATCGACATATATGGATGCGCGAAGCAGTGGATACGGGCGATGACTATTTATGGGGCGGATTCTGGCATCTGACCAGTGACCTGATCCACATTTTTGATGAGAATGTATATCCGGCATGTGCATCCAACACGGATGCTTATTTTCATATGATCTTTCAGTATGATATTTATCCCGGAACAGCTGTTTGGGGTGCTCAGCATGATTATACCGATAATGCCATCGGGTATTATAAACGAGAAATAGAATGGACCACCGGTACAAAAAATACACTGGAAAATTCCATTGACGTCAGCCAGAACTATCCCAACCCATTCTCCGCGAAAACTCATATCAAAGTTGAATTGCAGCAATCAACAGATGTAAGGATGGAAGTAACGGATTTATCCGGAAGGATTGTTTATAGCATTCCAGAACATACGCTAAATGCAGGCTCACACCTTTTTGAATTTGATGCCACAGGTTTTACCAAAGGGGTATATTTTTATACGGTAAAAGCAGGTACTGAAAAAGTAACAAAAAAAATGGTGGTGGATTGAAAATCAAATTGATCTAAAAATATAACCGGTTTGGTGAATACTGAACCGGTTTTTCTTTATCAGTTCATTCACCTTTTCCTATTTTTGCACCTTTTACCGGAAATTCAAATGATCTCGATCAACAACTTATCCATCCATTTTACAGGCACCGACCTGTTCAGCAACGTATCCTTCCAGGTGAACGACCGCGACCGCGTGGGTTTGGTGGGTAAAAACGGATCGGGGAAAAGTACCCTGCTCAATATTATTTCCGGTTTACTCACTCCCCAACAGGGAGATGTTGTATTACCCAGCGGAGCCACACTCGGATACCTGCGGCAGGAGATGGAAACGGGCAGCTATAAAACCATAATTGATGAAGCCCTAACAGCTTTTGACGAGACCCGCAAGCTGGAAAAGCACATCCAAAAACTCAATACCGAAATCGCCAGCCGAACTGATTACGAATCGAAAGATTACCATCGTTTGATCCAGCAACTCACCGAAGCCAACGACCGGTTTCAGTTGGTCGGTGGTCAGACCATGGAAGGCGATACCGAAAAAGTGCTAATGGGGCTGGGTTTCAAACGCAGTGACTTTACCCGGCCGGTAAAAGAATTCAGCAGCGGCTGGCAAATGCGGGTGGAACTGGCGAAAATCCTTCTCCAAAAACCCGACATACTTTTGCTTGATGAACCCACCAACCACCTCGACATTGAATCGATCCAATGGCTCGAAGAATTTTTATCGGATTATTTTGGCTCGGTGCTGCTGGTGAGTCACGACCGCGCTTTCCTTGATGCCGTCACCAACCGCACCATCGAAATCGAATTTGCTAAGATCTACGATTACAAGGCAAGCTATTCCGATTATGTGACCATGCGTGAGGAGCGGGTTGCCAGGCAGGCGGCAGCTTACAGCAATCAGCAAAAGCAAATCCGGCAAATCGAGCGCTTTATCGAACGTTTCCGGTATAAAAACACCAAAGCAAAACAGGTGCAGTCAAGGGTGAAGATGCTGGAAAGGATGGATGAGATCGAGATTGAAGACAAGGATCAGTCGGCCATCCGCTTCCGGTTTCCACCGGCACCCCGGGCCGGGAAGGTGGTCATAGAGGGAATAAAACTAAGTAAAAGTTATGGTGGTCCGGATGTTTTGCACAACATCGATTTTGCCATCATCAATAGCGATAAAGTGGCTTTTGTAGGGAAAAACGGGGAAGGGAAAACCACCCTTGCCAGGGTGATCATCGGCGAACTGGAACACACCGGCAACCTCAAATACGGCCATAACGTGCAGATCGGTTATTTTGCCCAGAACCAGGGTGATTATCTGGATCCTGAAAAAACGGTTTTTGAAACCATCGACGACATTGCCACCGGCGATATCCGCAAGCAGGTGAGGAGCATCCTCGGTTCATTCCTTTTCAGCGGCGATACCATCGATAAAAAGGTGAAGGTACTTTCAGGCGGGGAAAAGTCGCGCCTGTCGCTGGCAAAATTATTACTCACCCCCTCCAACCTGTTGGTGCTTGATGAGCCTACCAATCACCTTGATATGCAGTCGAAGGACATTTTGAAAAATGCCTTATTGCAATACGACGGAACCCTTATCATTGTCTCGCATGATCGGGATTTCCTGCAAGGGCTTACCAACAAGGTTTTTGAATTCAAAGACAGAAAAATCAAAGAACACCTCGGTGATATTTACGACTTCCTGGAATACCGGCGGCTGAAATCGCTCAAAGAGTTGGAACAGGCCAAACAATCTTCTGAGGGGGCAGCTTCAAGGGTATCAGAAAACAAACTTAACTACGAACGCAAAAAGCAGTTGGAGCGTGAAATGCGGAAAACTTCCAATCTCGTTAAGCGACACGAGGAGGTTATTGAAAAGCTGGAGATGGAAATCGGCGTAAAACAAAAGTTATTGAGTGATCCTTCCGGTAAAGACCTCAATTTTGATGAAATCTCTAAAGCTTACAATGCACTCAATAAAAAGCTGGAAGAAGAGATGATGGCATGGGAGGAGGCCCATCGAAAACTTGAAGATCTTCAGTCGGAGCTTGGTGATTAATCTAAAAAGGTATTAATATTCCCTTCGCTTTAATTGATTGGCAAACCGCAACAATTCGGTTTTACGATGTTCTTCAATATCGAGGCTTTCCAACGACATCAATGCCAGTTTATAGTACCGGTCGATCTCGTTTTCGGTGTGTTGTTGGATGTCGTATTTATCAAAAATCGTTTTAACCAGCATAACTTTTTCATTCGGGTCCATTTTATCTGATTGATAAAGTGAAAGCAACTGTTTTCGGTCTTCCTGCCCGGCTATCGTGAGTGCCTTCAGATAGAGAAAGGTTTTTTTATTGGTCACAATATCTCCACCTGTCGCTTTCCCGAACTTATCGGCATCACTATAAGCATCCAGCAGGTCGTCTTTCAATTGAAAAGCTATACCGATTTGCTCGCCGAACTTGTAGAGAATATCAGCCGAGGAGCCATCGGAACCTCCTATCAGTGCTCCGATCTTGAGGCTGCCGGCAAGTAGAACTGCGGTTTTCAACCGGATCATTTCGATATATTGATCTAGGGTAACATCATGACTGCTTTCAAAATCCATATCATATTGTTGCCCTTCACACACCTCAATGGCCGTTTGGTTAAAGATCTCAAATACCTCGAATCGAATATTTTCCGGGGCTTTCATAATATATTCATACGACAGTGCCATCATGGTATCCCCTGAAAGAATGGCGGTATTGGCATTCCATTTTTTGTGAACGGTTTCTTTGCCCCGGCGGATTGGGGCTTCATCCATGATATCGTCATGCAACAAAGTGAAATTGTGAAAAATCTCAATTCCAATAGCCGGCTCAAGAGCGCGATCAGAAGCATTTGAAAACATATCACAGGCCAACAAGCAAAGTGCAGGCCTTAATCGTTTACCGCCAAGACCAACCGTATAGTTGATCGGTTGGTACAGGTTTTTTGGTGGCTGTTGAAAATTCAGCTCAGCAATCCTGTCCCTGATCTTTTTTTGCAGTGCTTCGAGGTTTTCCATAGGCTTAATCATGTTCCAGAACGCTCAATAAATATTGGCCATACCCGCTTTTCAACAGGGGATCAGCCAGTTGTTTGAGCTGTTCTTTGTTGATGAATTTCTTACGGTAGGCGATTTCTTCTATGCATCCGATCTTCAGTCCCTGACGCTTTTCGATGACCTGAACAAAAAGGCTTGCTTCCAATAATGATTCAAAAGTCCCGGTATCGAGCCAGGCAGTTCCCCGACCTAAAACACCCACCTTTAATTTATTATTTTTAAGGTAGTGTTTATTTACATCCGTGATCTCATACTCTCCCCTTGCACTCGGCTTCAGGTTTTTAGCCACTTGTACCACCGAATTATCATAAAAATACAATCCGGGGACAGCATAATTGGACTTGGGTTTGGCTGGTTTTTCTTCAATGGAGATAGCTTTTTTTGATTCATCAAACTCCACCACCCCATAACGATGCGGATCGGATACATGGTAGGCAAAAACCACTCCACCTTCGGGATCACTGCTTTCCATAAGCAGTGTTTCCAGTCCGCGTCCATAAAATATATTATCTCCCAGAATGAGGGCGACTTTATCATTTCCGATAAATTCTTCTCCGAGCACAAATGCCTGGGCCAGGCCATTGGGTATTTCCTGAACTTTATAACTGAAGTTGCATCCGAGGTTGCGGCCATCTCCTAATAATTTTTCAAAATTGGGCAGATCATGGGGTGTGGATATGACCAGAATATCTTTGATGCCGGCCATCATCAGGATTGATAAGGGGTAATAGATCATCGGTTTGTCATAAATGGGCATGATCTGCTTACTGATCCCAAGGGTGATGGGGTGAAGACGGGTGCCGGCTCCTCCGGCCAGAATAATTCCTTTCATAGGTGTGCCAATTTCAAATTAAAGTTATGGTCGGTTTGTTTTTAGTCACTGCAAAGTTACGAGGATTTTATTTTTAGGCTGACCCCCGTGTATCAATTTGTTCAATTTCCAGTTCATCCAGTTCAATGTCTTCTTCCTCATCGAAAATCTCCAATAAGGGTTCCTTGAATGCTTTGGTCGTGATCCGCTTATCGAGCGAGAGGATCAGAGAAGGTAGCAGGAAAAGGTTGGAGAGCAATGCCACCACCAGGGTAAAAGCGATCAGGTAGCCCAACGATTCGGTTCCGCCGAAAGAAGAAAGCACAAAAATGATAAATCCGAAAAACAGAACAACCGATGAGTAAATCATACTGAATCCGGTTTCCTTCAGGGCTGCGATTGCCGATTCTTTGATGCGCCAGTTGTTTATCTTAAGCTGTAGTCTGTACCGCGATAAAAAATGGATGGCATTGTCAACCGATATCCCCAGGGCAATGCTAAAAATGAGCACGGTCGAGGGTTTGATGGGGATACCAATATAACCCATCATGGCAGCGGTCATCAACAAAGGAATGATATTGGGGATGAGTGATATGATGATCATCCGAATGGAAGTAAACAGCAAAGCCATCAGGATGGTAATGATCACCAGTGCCAGCAGCAGGCTGGTAAACAGGTTTTTGACCAGGTACTGTGATCCTTTCAGAAATACCACGCTGGTTCCTGTCATGCTCACATCAAACTTATCGGTAGGGAAGATGCTATCGATTTTAGGTCGTAGCTCATCCTGGATCCGTTGAATTTCATAGGTGCCAATATTGGCCATTTGGGTACTGATCCGGGCATAACGCAAATTGGTATCGATAAAGGAATTGAGAATTGTTTTTTTCCCAGCTCCGGTTTCCGGCATATAACGCAGAATGAAATTCTTTTCATTGTTATTGGGCAGGCTGTACATCTTTTCGTTGCCATTGTAAAATGCTTGTTTCGAAAATTTCAATACCTCAGCAATGGAAAGGGTTTTAGACAATTCCGGATAGGTCGCCAATACATTTTCGAATTCCTCAATCTTTTTGATACTGGATAGTTTCTGGATCCCTTTGGGTTTCTTAGAGTCGATGGAGAATTCGAGGGGCATCACCCCTTTGAAGTGTTTCTCGATGAATAACAAGTCTTTGTAAAGTTCATCTTTTCTTGGAATATCATCCACGATCTTTCCGGTGGTTTCCAACCTAATGATCCCCCAAAAAGCTGCAAAAATAAAAACCGCTGTTATTGTATAAACGGTATTTCGTTTTGTTAGAACCGTATTGACGACTACCGGAATGATCCTGGCCACCACACTTTTTTCCAGGTGCTTGATATGGCGTTCTTTGGGTGAGGGGAGGTAGCTGAAAAAAATCGGGATAAGGAACAGGGATAAAACATAGGCAACCATGATGTTGATCGAAGCGATCACCCCAAACTCTACCAACAGTTTATTGCCCGTTACCAAAAAAGCGGCAAATCCCGCTGCAGTAGTAGCATTGGTAAGTAAATTGGCATTGCCGATCCGTTGGACAACCCGGGATAATGAACGGATCTTATTTCCATGACTCCGGTATTCATTGTAATATTTATTTAGCAGGAAGATACAGTTTTCTACCACAATGACGATCAACAAGGGCGGGAATACCGCGGTGAGCATGGTTACTTTAAAATCAAACAGCGACATGGTTCCAAAAACCCAAATGAGGCAGATCAATACGATCAGCATAGGGAATATTACCGCCTTGAACGATTTGAAGAAAATAAATAAAATGAGGGAGGCAATAACCATGGCCAGGATGACAAAAAACAAGGATTCATCTTCCAGCTTTTGCGATGTAATGGTTCGGATATAGGGCAACCCTGAATAATGCACTTCAATATCATTGTTTTCGGAAAACTGATCCACCCGATCTTTGATCGCTTGCACCAAACCAATGCGCTTTTTGGTGTTGAGCTTTTGATCATCCAACGTAATGGCAATCAGGCTAACATTGGTTTCGGAGTTGAACATTCGGCCCTCGTAAAAAGGCAGGGAGTACAAGATTGATTTCAGGCTGTCGACTTCCTTCTGACTATCTGGACGATGTGTAATAATAGGTTGGAATTCAAATTTTTTGAGGGAGTCGTTCTTGGTAAGATTGAAGATCCGGGCCAGGGACAGGCACTCTTCAACACCATCAATTTTTTTCAGATCATAGGTTACATCATACAGACCTGCAAACTTATCTTGTGTGAAGATTGAATCATCTTTGATCCCAATAAATAATACACTACCATCTTTACCAAATCGTTCCTTGAAGTTTTCATAAATGATAAAAGCTGTATCCGAAGCAGGAAGCAGACTTGAAAACTCATACGACATTTGCACCCGCAGGGCATGATAACCCATAAAGGCTGTCAGCAGAACAATGACGATCAAGTTGACCAGCCGGTAGCGAAGGATATGACGTACAAGGTAAATCCACATATATTGCCGGATACAGATCCTTAGAGGATGGTTATTTTAAAAGGTCACGAAATTAATACTTTCAATAGATATAGAAAAGGAAAACCCGTTATTAATGCGAAAATTGATGAAAGGATTAACCTTTACAGATCTCATAAAATCAAAGTTATACAGACCCCACTTTTTAAAATCAGTCCCAGTTCAATATCTTCAGGAAGTCATATTCTTCAGGATTTTTAACAAATTGTCTGGCCTGTTCGTAATCTCTTTCATGAATAAAGTGAAGGTTATTTCGAAAAACCAGCTGTGTTTTTTGACTGTGAATGTTTACAAGTCGTGGTTTTACTTTTCCATTTTTATCCTCAACGTCTTTCAGATAAAGGGGAGCGATGTCGCCATTGGGACCTGAGGTAACCATACAGCCGGTTTTGCCTTCATTGAAAAGGGTGTTGACCCCGATACCCAACAGGGAGCAATACAGTAAATCAAATGCTGAGGGGGCGACACATCTGAGCTCATATCCGAGTTCAACAGGTCTGCTTTTTACGTTGATATTTAACTCTTTGAGTTTTCGCTGCAGCAGCATATTAAAAATATGGGCTTTGCTTACGTTGCCCAGTTCCGGATGGCCATGTTCATCATAGGTAAAACTGATGTCGGTGGCCTCGATCTCGGTATTGGTCAGAAAATGGAAAACCCCTTCACTAATAATGGCAGCACCATAATCGATACCTAGAATCTTTCTTTTTATGATGGAGGAGATGACCAGCTTAATGATTTTTTCAAACGAGATGCGGGTTTCGTTGAACATTTCAGGTATGACGATCATGGGGTAGTGACATGCCGCTCCAATTCCAAATGCCAGATGCCCTGCCTCGCGGCCCATCGCCGATACCACAAACCAGTTTCCGCTGGTTCGGGCGTCTTCATATACAGTGGCGGCAATCCTTACCCCTGCCTCCTTGGCGGTTTGGTAACCAAATGTTGGAGATCCTTCAGGAATTGGAAGATCATTGTCAATTGTTTTTGGAACATGGATGTTCTGAATGCTGACATTGTTTTCTGTCAGGAATTTTGAGATCCTGTTGGCCGTGGAGGCCGTGTCGTCGCCACCAATCGTCACCAGAAGTCTTACATTGTTGTTCACAAAAAAGTCAGTGCGAAACTCATCATCTTTGGGTTTGTGCCGGCTCATTTGCAATGCCGAACCTCCCACGTTCATGATTTTATCACATAGTTCAAAATTAAAATCGATCAGCTGAGGTTTGAACGAAAAAAGCCCTTTGTAGCCATCATGAATGCCAATTACCCTGTAACCTTCCTTTAGAAATACCTTAGCTACAGATGCGATAACCGTATTAATACCCGGAGCAGGTCCTCCTCCGGCCATTATAGCGATAGATTTTTTCATCTTCATTCAATCTTTAATTTGGCCGGTAAAGATATGGAAATGTGAATAACATTTTGATAATAAATCCTTAATTCACTGGTTTGGTTTATGTCATATAGCTTATTTTTATATACTTGTTTTAATATTAAGTTTAAAGGCTTATCCGTATTTTAAATAACCATCAAAAATCATCATTTATGTTTCAAAAGTGTACGTTCCTTTTGGGTGCTTTGCTATTATTATTCATAGAAATGAATTTAATAGCGCAAGAACAAACGGTTTATTATCCTGCTGAAATTAAACTTCAGGAGGATCATGTTACAACCATTCCCTTAAAACAGATGGAGTTAATTCCATCGCGGGGTAAAACAAACTGGAAAAATGGGGTGGTTCCCAATAAAGGATTGCCTGAACGGCACCAAAAAATGTTAAACCAAAAAAGGATACAACCGGATCCCATTGTGCAAAAAATATATAACCAGGCTCCACCGGATAACAAGGCTGTCGTTCAGAACTTTGATGGAATTTCCAATACCTATGGCGTGGCGCCTCCCGACACCCAGGGTGATGTTGGACTGAATCACTACATTCAGATGGTCAACAATGGCTTTCAGATCTTTGATAAATCAGGAAATGCAGTGACCTCACCCACCAGTTTGAGCACTTTATGGAACAACCTTCCGGGTCCCTGGAACGGGACTAACAATGGTGATCCCATCGTTTTGTTTGATGAAACGGAAGGTCGATGGTTACTATCGCAATTCTCATTACCTAATTATCCTTATGGGCCTTTTTATGAGTTAATTGCTATTTCAGCAACCAGTGATCCTCTGGGCGCTTATCATGTGTATGCTTATTCATTCACAGATATGCCGGATTATCCGAAATTTGGAATCTGGCCGGATGGTTATTACATGTCTATTAATAGATTTGTATATAATTCATCAATTTCAAATTTAGTATTTAACGGCTGTGGTGTTGTTGCCTTTGAAAAAGCACAAATGTTAATGGGAATGCCCGCCCAGATGATCTATTTTACCTTTTCATCATCTTCGGATCCCTGGAGTTTTTTACCTGCCGATCTGGATGGTCCTCCTCCGGCACCCGGCACGCCCAATTATTTTACCTATGTAGATTACTGGAGTGGTACCGATCGACTTCGTAACTACCAGTTTAGTGCAAACTGGATCACTCCTGCTTTCTCAACATTTATCGGTCCCTGGGATGTGAACGTAGCCTCCATTAATAATAATTTTACCACTGACATTGTGCAACCTGGCACTTCACAAAGGTTAGACCCCATAGAGGACAGACTCATGTATCGTCTACAATACCGCAACTTTGGAACTTATCAGGTGATGCTCACCAATCAAACAGTAAATGTGGGTTCCAACATGGCGGGTGTGCGCTGGTATGAGTTACGGAATTATGGATCAGGCTGGAATTTATACCAACAAGGAACCTATGCACCCTCAGATAGCCACAGTCGCTGGATGGCCAGTATTGCCATGAACCGTAACGGAGATATTGCACTTGGTTATTCCATTTCCAGTGGGTCGCTTTCTCCATCCATCCGATATACGGGACGACTATCAACCGATCCCTCAGGAACCATGGGCCAACCGGAGGGAAACATCATTACCGGATCTGGTTATCAATCAGGAACCTTGCGCTGGGGCGATTATAGCTGTATGTCAGTAGATCCCGCAGATGATTATACCTTTTGGTATACCCAGGAATATGTAAATCCGGGAGGAAGTGGTGCCTGGAAAACCCGGGTTGCAAGTATGCAGTTCGGAGCTATGCCTGTTGCCGATGTTTGGACAGGGAATTCCTCTATGAACTGGAATGATCCCCTGAACTGGAGTGATGGTAGTGCGCCCTATCGAAGCGATGATGTAATCATTCCCGGATCACCTTCACCAACCTTCTGGCCGCAGATTACCGGTGATTGCATTACTGGATTAATTGCAAATAATATAACCCTGAACGGGAATGCAAACCTGTTTGTTTCCGGTAATGTGGAAATAACAGAAGGTACGGCGCTGACCTGTACAGCTTCGGACCAAATTTATGTAGGAGGAGACTGGATTAACAAGGGGCAATTTTCTCCGGGTACAGGAAAGGTGATCATGCAGGGATCGAACAGTAGTTTTATTAAATCTGAGCCTACAACGGTATTTGAACGTCCGACAATATTTGAATCAACAACTTTATCGGCCTCAAATTATTTTGACATTCTGACCAATGGCGGGCAGGATATTACCATTTCCAGTTTTGATATCAATTGCAATGTCACATCGATGGTCAATGTTGAGATTTGGTACCGTTTCGATAGTTATATTGGCAATACCGGTTCGATTGCCGGTTGGATGCAACTCGGAGGAACTAAGACGGTGATGGGTATGGGTGTTGATAAGGCCACCCATGTAGTTCCTGATATACCATTGTTTATACCCGCAGGATCAACTTATGGAATGTTTATTTCATGTTATTCGGGATCAACTGGTAATATTCGATACACCAGTGTGACCCAATCATTTTATGATCCTAACCTTACCATTAATTGCGGGGATGGATCGAGTGGTTTTCAACCTGGTATGGGTACCATATTCTCTACCTCGTCGTGGAATGGTAACATTTATTATTCTACTGGAGCCATTCCTTTAACACCATTTTATGATCTTGATATCACCAAATCGGATGCCGAGGTGATGACTGCCTGTGATGTTAATGTGGGGAATGATCTGTCAGTTCAACCCCAGGCATTTTTTACCAATGGTATTGGCAATCACCTTGCGATCGGAGGGAGTTTTAATTTGGAATCAAGTTCAACGCGGACCGGATCATTCATCAATTATGGTTCACTTGCCGTAACAGGAAGTACGAATGTAAAGAAAGAGTATGTTGACGGTCAGTGGCATTTCATCAGCTCCCCGGTATCAAATGCCTATTCTGCCATTTTTCTGAATTTATATCTGAAATACTGGGACGAAGCAACCTACACCTGGAATTATATCATTCCCCTCGATTCTCTCTTACGGGTAGGTAGAGGATATGAAACTTGGTCTACCGTGGGCAATCCTACCATCACGTATTCGGGTGGAAATTTAACCAGTAATTCAGTTTCTCCCACTCTTTATGCTACGGATGTTAATGGAGGTGGCATCGGTAATTCTGAAGGCTGGAATCTGGTGGGTAATCCATATGCATCGGCCATTGATTTGGGAGGTCCTTCGAGTCCATTGTCGGGATTTACCTGGTCGAATCTGGATAATACCATTTATATGTGGGATGGAGTACAATATGCCAACTATAATCCTTTTACAGGCATTAGCATTAACACCGGGACACGATATGTGCCCGCACTTCAATCATTTTTTGTAAAAGCCAATGGATTGTACCCAACCTTGACATTCCCACCATCCTCCAGGGTTCATCATACACAAAGTACCTATAAATCAAAATCAGAACTTCCTTTGGTTCGTCTTCAGGTTTCCGGAAATTCATATTCAAGTGAGTTCATTGTTGCAGAGTTAACCTCCTCATCACTGAACTATGATGGAGCATATGATGCCTATCATCTTAATGGCAGCGAAGAAACTCCCGAAATATTTGTGTACGCAGGGAATGACGAACTCTCTGTACAAGTCATTCCGGATATCCATCCAGCCACCATTATCCCTGTTGGTTTCGAAGCAAGTGTCAATGGACTGTATACCATTGATTTGATTGACTTTGTTAACCTGGATGACATTGAATATTTTGTACTAGAGGATTTAAAGACAGGGGAATTTGTTGACCTGTTGCAGCAAATTCAGTATAATTTTACAGCCAGTACACAGGATGATGCCTACCGGTTCAATTTATATTTTGACAATGTTTCTGTATCCATTGAAGAATCCGAAACCAAACCATTTTCTGCATGGTTAGAAAATAAGACCCTCCATCTTTTATTTAATCAACCCTCCACGGGAACAATAAAGATCATGGATATAACAGGAAGGCTTATTACCAGTACAGATGTCAATTCAACCAGTCATGTGACCATGCCTGTGAGTGTGCATTCTGGGATCTATATTATTGCCTGGCAATCCGCATCCGCAGAATATCATACCAAAGTGCTTTTAAAGTAATCTTCATTACGTAAGCAGTCATAGCCTTCCTGCATGTTCAGGAAGGCTTTTTTTATGTTATAAGTTTTATAATGCTTACCAGACCTACTAAACATCAAATCTTTAAAGGTGAATCTGTATGTAAATTTTACAATGAATTAGAAACTAATCGGCTGTAATTGCGTATCCACGATTCGATTTAAAGATTTAAGAATAATAAATAATTCTTATTCAGGTCACATAAATTTAAATAAAACAGGGAATATGAGGAATGGCATATTGCTGTCAATGCATGATGGGCAAATAACCCTTATGAAATCGGAAGTATGTTTTCAAAATGCTTACGAATCGAAGAGTATACCAAACTTTAAATCCAGAATTGCTGGTAATGTATCTGTATTGCAGATGATCTCACCAGTCATACGACTTTTTTTACAAAACAATTAAAATTTGAATAAAAATTATAATCTCAATAAATTATGAAAAAGATCATACTCATTTCATTGGTCATCTTTTTAGGATTCATTACTTCAACACAGTTATTGAGTCAAAATTATAATATGGGCAGTGCTCCTGCAGTCACCACCTGTTCAGGTAATTTTTATGATTCAGGAGGCCTTTCAAGTACATATGGATACAATGAAGACATTGTGATGACATTTTATCCCAGTGTTTCCGGCAATATTCTGAAGATTTTCTTTTCAAGTTTTGAACTGGAACCATTGCCCGGAAACAGTACCAATTGTAAAGACTATTTAAATATTTACGACGGTGAAACAGTTTCTGCTACATTGATCGGTCAGTATTGTGGATCGGATAGTCCGGGTGAAATTATTGCCACCAATGGTTTAGGCGCACTTACATTTGAATTTCATTCAAATAACAAGGGCGTTTATGATGGATGGTTGGCGATAATAGCATGTATTGATCCGGGTACAGCATATTCCGGGAATTGGACAGGTGTTACTTCTACCGACTGGAGCACTGGATCAAACTGGGATGATGGAAATGTGCCGGGATACTATACAAATGTTACAATTCCCTCATCACCGATCGGTGGCAATTTCCCGGAAACCAATTCCGGATCAACAGCAATTTGCTTCGATTTAACAATTGAAAATGGAGCGCATTTGTACATTCCGGCTGATAACGGTATATCGGTTTATGGAACGTTGCTGAATTATTCGGGTGTGACTGGATTGGTTATTCAATCGGATATCAATGGAAATGGAACCCTGGTCAATAATACCCCGGGTGTTGCTGCAACCGTTCAGCAGTATTTGACCCATTCACAATGGCATTTTATTACCCAACCGGTCGATTATGAAGTGGCCGGAGTATTTGATCTGCCTCCCGGTCAATCTGAAATATACCTTAGATCACACAATGAAGCAACAAATACCTGGGGTGAATATATTGTTCCGGTTAATACCCTATTGGAACTGGGAAGAGGATATGAAACATGGGTAGGTACAACTGGCGGTATTGTCCAGGATGAAATTGTTGAATTTGACGGTAATTTAAATAGGGGAGATTATACAACAGGTTCTGCTGGTTTCTATAGCCTTCAATTTACCAGCGGACATGGATTGAACTTAATTGGAAATCCATATCCCTCTGCTTTAGAGGCTGATATTCAAAACTGGGAAAAACCAAATAGTAAGCCCGTTGCGAATAGCATATGGGTTTGGGATCCAGGCATAGGTAATTACCGGTATTGGAATGGAATTAATGGGATAAATACAAACGGCTATGGAACTTTAACAAATGGTATTATTCCACCCATGCAAGCATTTTTTGTGCTGGCCATAAAATCTAATCCCCAACTCACAATTCCCCAGTCCTCCAGGGTTCACAGCAATCAACCCTTTTATAAAAATATGTGGACATCTGAAAATATTTTTAGTTTAGAAGTTTCAGGAAATGAGTCATTGGATGCAATATTCATCAGTTTTTTGGATGAAGCGACTGAAGAGTTCGATGAGGCTTTTGATGTACAGAAGCTTTTTGGAGTAACCAATGCTCCACAATTATATACCCTCAATGCCGATATGAAATTGTCTATTAATGCCCTGCCTCAGTTTTTTGGAGTAAAAAGTATTACTACTGGATTTGAATGTGATTCCGAAGGATATTTTACATTAAAAGCTGATCAGATAGAATTATTTAATAATCAGCTTGAGGTGATAATTGAAGATACAAAAGAAGGCATCATTCAAAATCTCAGAGATGAACCAGTGTACACTTTTTATCATGAAGCGAGCGACGAAAATACTAGATTCATCATTCACTTTGGAAGCCCGAATGGTATATGTGAATGGAATCCGGAAATTACAAATCTTAGGGTTTTTAGTTCAGGTAATGTTATTAAGGTAATCAATCCTACAAATAATTTCATCGATGTTACTGTTTATGATTTTATGGGAAGAAGCATCATGCAGAAATCAGGTGATGCAAATAACTCGATAAGTCTGAAGATAGATGGATCAACAGGGTACTATATTGTACAAGTTAGGACTGATAAATTTGTAAAGACAGAAAAAGTTTTTATTGAATAGAAAAGCAAATAAATTCTTATCAAATTGATTTAGAAGGGAAAACCTCTCTCACGAAGGGAGGTTTTTTTTATTTCAGAATATCTATTATTTTAGCTGAATATTATTTATTGATAAACAAAGAAATCATTTCTTAAAATAGTATTTCGAATCTGCCCTTGTAAAGGATCTTCTTTATGGTTGATTGATACCGGGATAGAATTGCATTTCAGGTTAAATTAAAGATTAAAAATGAGAAAATTTTTTTACTTTTTTACAGGTATTGCCCTGATGCTGGCTTATCAGGTAAATTATGCTCAAAGTCTATTAAGTGAGCAACAAGCCACCTTAGTTGTAACTTCGGAACAGATGGTTGAAGTACCGTCCATTGCATCCCAAATTGCCAATGGAACATTTATTCCGGCACAGGATGAAAATAAAGAATATAATCCCAAAAAATGGGGAAAGAACACAGCAGTTCCGGGTAAAGGCTTTCCAAAAGGAAATGATCCTTTATGGGATCAACAGGTATCTGCTAATAAAACTCCCGGGAAAGCCCCCAGTCTTATTTTTGAGGCTGCCAGTGCATCAGCTACTCCTACCGACCCTACTGGTGCGGTTGGGCCTAATCATTTCGTAAACGCCTGGAATTCATCTTTCAGAATTTGGGATAAGGCGGGAAATGCCTTGGTGCCAGCAGCCGCATTAGGAACTGTTCTAAATGGAAACCTTGGAGATCCGATTGTGATGTATGATCGCTATGCAGATCGGTTTTTTATCAGTGAATTTTATAGCAACGGATTTTCCGTTGCTGTTACACAAGGTCCTGATCCGGTGAATGATGGATGGTATGTATACAATTGGTCTACTTCAAGTTTTCCTGATTATCCTAAGTATTCAATCTGGTCGGATGGTTATTATATTACAGCTAACAAAGATCAGAGTTCACCTACTACAAGTGAAGTTGTCTTTGCTATTGAAAGAGATGCTATGCTAACAGGTGATCCTATAGCTCAAATGATTGGATTTCCACTTACTGATATAGTAATTAGTGGTTTTTATAGTCCTTTAGGATTCAATTGTAACGGACCCAACCTGCCACCAGTAGGTAATGCACCCATTGTTTACATGCAGGATGATGTTTGGGCAGGAGTAACTACAGATCATTTAAAAATCTGGAATGTTAATGTTGATTGGAATACACCATCCAATTCTACAATATCAAGTCCGCAGATAATTAATGTAACTGCATTTGATGGATTATTTGATGGTGGTTCGTTTTCAAATCTGCCGCAGCCGTCGGGAAGTGACATTGACGCTTTGCAGGCAACGATCATGTACATGGCCCAGTATCGCCGGTTTACAGGATATAATTCAGTTGTTTTTAATTTTGTTGTTGACCTTGATGGCGGCGATGACTATTCAGGTATTCGCTGGTACGAATTGAGACAAAACAATGATGGTGATCCCTGGACAATTTATCAGGAGGGAACCTATTCACAACCGGATGGTCATAGTGCTTTCAGCGGAAATATGTGCATGGATGCAAATGGAAATATTGCCCTTGCTTACACCTCGGTAAGTTCCAGTTTGAATCCATCCTTGAGGTATACCGGGCGTTTAGCATCAGATCCCTTAGGTGTTATGACAATGACAGAAGAAATCATTGCAAATGGATCTTCCAGTGATCCATCAACACGGTATGGTGATTATTCACAAATGACCATTGACCCAACAGATGATGCAACATTTTGGTCAATAGGTGAGGTGTTTTTTAGCGGACGAAAAAATTATGTTGGTGTTTTTCAGTTTGCTCCACCAGTGCTTACTGCTGAATTTTCAGCCAGCCTTACCACAGTTTGTGCAGGAGGTTCTGTTACTTTTACAGATCAGTCATTGGGCTCACCCAATTCCTGGACTTGGTCATTCCCAGGTGGGACACCAGCTTCATATGTTGGTCAAAATCCTCCATCAATTACCTACAATACACCTGGAACTTACAATGTAAGTTTAACCGTTGGTGATGGTGTAGATACCGATATTGAAACCAAAACAGGTTATATTACGGTCAGTAACGTTATCGCTGATTTTTCCGGAACACCTGAAACTGTTATAGTTGGTAATTCAGTAACCTTCACTGATTTGTCGTCGTGCGGACCAACTGGATGGACATGGTCTTTTCCAGGAGGAACACCTTCTTCATATTCGGGACAAAATCCACCATCCATATTATATAATACTGAAGGCACCTATGATGTCACCCTGACAGTTACCAAAGGGTCATCTTCTGATATTATCACCAAAACAGATTATATCACCGTGGCTCCACCTGTTTTTATCATGCAGAATGGAAGTGTAACTACCTGCCAGGGTACTTTTTATGATTCCGGTGGACCTTCTGCTTCCTATTCAAATAATGAAGATTATGTATATACCATTTATCCTTCTACTGCTGGAGCACAAATTGAGGTTAATTTCACTGAATTTTCTGTCGAATCACACTCATCCTGCAATTATGACTACCTGAATATTTATGATGGTGATAATACATCAGCTGGACTCATCGGACAATATTGTGGAAACAATTCACCCGGACTGGTAGTTGCATCCAATCCAACCGGTGCTTTAACCTTTGAATGGCACTCAGATGTCAGTCTCACTTATCCAGGTTGGACGGCCTCTATTCAATGTTTAACTAATCCTCCAGTGGCCGATTTTACTGCCAGTAATCTGACACCCGGAACGAGCACCATCGTGACGTTTACTGATATTTCAACTGGTTCGCCAGCAAGCTGGAACTGGTCATTTGCTCCAAACACGATTTCTTTTGCAAATGGAACCAACGCTGGCTCACAAAATCCGGATGTTATATTCAATGAAGAGGTTGATTATACGGTAACACTTCAAGTTACCAATTCTTATGGTTCTGATACAGAAGTTAAGACCAATTATATTTCTGTAGGCCCCGTCAGCTATTGTATTCCGACCTATTCAACGGGTACATCCGATGGTGATTATATTTCACTTGTTCAACTGGGTGATATCAATAATGCAACCGGAGCTTCTGCCAGTCCTTTTTATACCTATTACAATTCTCTATCGACGAATCTGACACAAGGCGATAATTACACCGTTACTGTGAGTGCAGGTTCGTTTACCAGTAGCAATAATATAACCGTTTGGATCGATTTCAACAATGATGGAACGTTTGAAACGTCAGAAAGGCTGGGTAATGTGACGCTGGGTGCAATGCCAGCTACAGGCGCTATTGATTTTACAGTTCCCGTTGGCGCTGCTATCGGTATAACCAGGATGCGGGTAAGGGAAGTATGGAACAATACCAGTTTCGATGCCTGCTCATCATACGGTTATGGAGAAACAGAAGATTATAACGTCAATATTCAATCACCAGATTTGAGGCTAAATCTTGTGGTCATGCTCGAAGGGCCTTATGATGGTTTAAGCAATCAAATGCTAACGTCACTGAATAGCAGTGGCCATTTACCGACAGCACAACCCTATAATCCTTCACTTCCCTATTATAACAACAACAGTCCTGTATGGCTTTATGGTGGTACAGAGACGGTGGGCGCTATTCCGGCCAATGTCGTTGATTGGGTGGTCGTTCAGCTTCGTGATGCGGCGTCACCTGCTACGGCTGTATCATCTACTGCAGTTGGCACCCGGGCCGGCTTTATTCTGGCGGATGGTTCCATTGTTGCTACGGATGGAGTCAGTCCCCTTTCATTTCCTGTCTCTTATTCACAAAATCTATATGTTGTCGTCTTTCACCGTAACCACCTGGGTATTATCTCCAATGTTAGTTTAACGGAGGCGGGTGGTTTTTACAATTATGATTTTACCACCTCATCCAGTCAAACATATGGGGATATCAATGCGGTTAAAGAACTTGAGCCTGGCGTTTGGGGCATGGTTGGTGCCGATGGCGATGCAAATGGATTGGTTCAGAATACCGATGAAACCGAAGTTTGGAAAAATGACCTGGGATCATCTGGTTATACTGCAGGCGATTTTGACCTCAACGGTCTGACTCAAAATACCGATGAAACAGATCTTTGGAAACCTAATCTTGGTGGAGGAGGCCAGGTGCCAGGCAAAGTTCCAGGAGAAGGATATCGGAGTTATGTACCTCAATAATATTTTAATTGGACACAATTTAAAAGGATTGTTAAATATTCGTTAAAAGACCTGGTTAATTCACTACCAGGTCTCTTTTCTGATAATTTTGTACAATGCCCGATCAACCAAACCCAACGATTTTACCAATTTAACTTTAAACAAAAAATGATTGATATGAAAAAATGGATTTTTCTTTCCCTGATTATTATATCAGGTATTATTGGCAATTCGGATATTTTTGCTCAGCAAGTTGAAATGAAACCTACTGAAGTAAAACAACCCGAAGCCTTCATGACGACCATTCCACTCTCTGAGATGGATCTTATTCCCGCAACCGGCACATCCGATTGGAAAAACGGTGTAGTTCCTAATAAAGAATATATGCCTCCAAATCGGGGTAAAAGCACACTTTTAGAACAAAGTAAACTCCCGGATTATGCACTTCAGCAAGTTTATCCTGATCCGGCAAAGAGCCCGGAAGGCATAAACCAGAATTTTGATGGAATTGCAAATACCTATGGTGTGGCCCCTCCCGATACAGATGGAGATGTAGGGCCAAACCATTATGTGCAAATGGTAAACATGGGTTTCCAGATTTTTAACAAGTCTGGTACTTCCCTTTATGGCCCGGCAAGTTTATCAACCATTTGGACAAATTTACCTGGCCCCTGGGTTGGAAATTACGGTGATCCGATCGTCTTGTATGATGAACTTGCTGACAGGTGGCTACTAAGTCAATTTTCGCTTCCCAATTATCCAAACGGACCCTGGTATATGTTGATTGCTGTATCTCAAACAAGTAATCCAACAGGTTCATATCATCTTTATGTTTATTCCTTTACTGATTTCCCTGACTACCCGAAATTTGGTGTTTGGCCGGATGGTTATTATATGTCTATTAACAGGTTCGCTTCGGGAACACTGAATTGGGCTGGAACAGGTGCTGCAGCTTTTGAAAGATCAGAAATGTTAAATGGAAATGCAGCTGCTATGGTCTATTTTACAACACCATCAAGTGGTGATCCGGCAAGTTTTCTTCCAGCTGATTTTGATGGTACCCCTCCTCCTGCTAATACACCAAACTACTTTACTTACATTGATGGTTGGAGTGGAACAGATCGTTTAAGGACGTATGAATTTGATGTGGATTGGGTTACAACTTCCAATTCAACTTTTACTGGGCCATATGATATTGTGGTAACACCTTTTAGCTATCCGAATTCTGTTCCACAACTGGGCGGTACTTCACTTGACAACCTTGCGAGCAGACTTATGTTTAGGTTACAGTACAGAAATTTTGGTACTTATCAGACATTGGTGACAAACCACTCGGTTAATGCAGATGGCACCGGTAGAGCTGGTGTAAGATGGTATGAACTAAGAAACACTGGAGGAGGTTGGTTTATGTACCAACAAGGAACCTATGCTCCACCTGATGGATTATATCGTTGGATGGGAAGCGCAGCTTTAAATGGGAATGGCGACCTGGCCATTGGTTATTCGGTTTCGAGCTCTTCCATGAATCCTGCAATTGCCTATACTGGAAGGTATAATGCAGATGCTTTGGGTTCTATGACAATTCCTGAGGTTACCATTCATACAGGGGCCGGTTCACAGTCCGGGACATCCCGCTGGGGTGACTACAGTGCTATGTCGGTCGACCCTTCAGATGATGAAACTTTTTGGTATACACAGGAATATTCTAATGGCGGTAATTTTGCATGGCGAACCAGAATTGCATCTTTTATGTTTGATGCAGCTGTTTTGACAGCTAACTTTATGGGATCTCCAACTACCATTGTTGCCGGGAATTCTGTTACATTTACGGATATGTCCATTGCAGGGCCTACATCCTGGAATTGGGATTTTCCGGGTGGAATTCCATCAAGCTATGTTGGTCAAACGCCTCCTCCTATAACCTATAATTTCCCTGGATCTTATGATGTTACCCTGACAGTTTCTGATGGCACTGATACGGATATAGTTACTAAACCAGGATATATTACTGTAACTGAATGCAATTATTGTGATGCATACGCAACCAATGCCAGCGAGGAATGGATCAGCAATGTGTCTTTTAATACGATCAATAATCCGAGTGTTGGAGGAGTTGGATATGAGGATTTTACTTCTATTTCAACTGATGTATTAGTCGGTTCGAGTCATGGTGTTACCATTACTTGCGATCAGACTTTGACATGGACCGAATATATTAGCGTATTTTTTGATTGGAATCAGGATTGCGATTTTGATGATTTGGGTGAAGAATATGATTTGGGCAGTATAACGGGTCCTGGTCCTTTAGGCACCACTGTCAATGTTCCTGGAAATGCAGCCCTCGGAAAAACCAGGATGCGGGTTATGTTAAGGTATTCCATTCCCCCTGGTCCTTGTGATATATACACCTATGGTCAGGTTGAAGATTATTCAGTTGTTGTGAAAGGACCTATCGATTTGGAGCTAACAGCCTTCCTTGAGGGACCTTATAATGCTTCTACAAATTTGATGGAAACAACATTAAATTCAAGTGGTTACCTCCCATTGATACAGCCTTTCAATCCTTCGACACCATATTATGATAATGCCAGTCCGGTTTGGCAATATAATGGATCAGAATACGCACCAGGGTTTTTCCCATCAAATGTTGTTGACTGGGTTCAGGTGCAGTGCAGGGATGCCAATTCACCAGCGAATGCGACTTCAGCTACTACCGTAGCAACTGAAGCATGTTTGCTATTGGAAGACGGTTCAATTGTAGCAGCAGATGGAAGCAGCATGTTGAATTTTAATTTTTCAATCGCTCAAGATTTATATGTTGTTGTATTCCACAGAAACCATTTAGGTATAATCTCTAATAATCCTGTCACACAAGTTGGTGGTGTTTATTCCTATGATTTTAGTAGTGGTCAAAATCAGGTTTATGGTGGATCAAATGCGCATAAGCAAATCGAACCCGGTGTTTGGGGCATGGTTGCCGCTGATGGAAATGCCAACGGCTTGATTCAGAATACGGATGAAACTGCCGTATGGAAATCAGATCTCGGTTCTTCGGGATACAAGGGTGGTGATTTTGATTTAAATGGATTGACGCAAAATACTGATGAAACAAATCTTTGGAAACCCAATCTTGGAGGCGGTGGTCAGGTGCCTGCCAAAACGAGTGAACCATTGTTCAAATCATGGGTGCCCAAATAAATAAAATTTAAAATATCAATTGAAAACCCGGTTCTACACTACCGGGTTTTTTTCTATCGAAACTTTTCAACGGATTTTATAGCTTTGTATAGAATTGCAATATTATGAGGGTAGTTATTCAACGGGTCAGCAATGCCTCCGTCATCATCGAAGGACAGGTGAAAAGTAAAATAGGATCAGGATTATTGATACTACTTGGAATTGAAGTGGGTGATCAAGTCGATGATGCAGATTGGCTTTGCGGGAAGGTATCCCGATTGAGAATATTCAGTGATGAAGCAGGTATTATGAATCTTTCCGTATTGGATATTGATGGTGAGATCATGGTCGTCAGCCAGTTTACCCTGCATGCCAGCACAAGAAAGGGAAACAGACCAGCCTATTTCAGAGCAGCCCAACCTGATCAGGCCATCCCCTTGTATGAACATTTTATCCGCAAACTAAAGGAAGAAACCGGAAAATCAATAATGACCGGTGAGTTTGGAGCCATGATGCAGGTGGAGATGACCAACGACGGCCCGGTGACCATTATCATCGATTCAAAAAACAGGGAATAGCCTATTTAATTTTGTCCATAAATTCCTTTTCATTGACAATAACCCGGGTATGGGTTCCAATACCGATCAACCCTTTTTGATCCCAGGCATGTAATTCAAAAATCAGCTTCATACCCTGCACAGTCCTTAAATACGATTCTGTTTTAACAATTGAATGCTCAGGTGTTGCTTTGAGATGTTTGATATTAATTTCAGTCCCAACAGTTGTATAACCAGCTGGTAGGTGTGATAAAACACTTTCTTTGGCAGTTTTCTCCAGAAATGCAATCATGGCTGGTGAAGCAAAAACCGCTACGTCGCCTGATCCATAAGCAATGGCCAGGTCATTGGAATTTACCTTTATTTCTTTCTGGTATTTGATTCCCGTAGGTATTTTGATATCCATTCTAAAAGTTTAAGATGATCGTTTTTTTAAGGTCGGGATGAAGACTCAGGTAGACAGGGCAGGTGTATGCAGCTTTTTCAATCAATTTCTTTTCCTTCTCAGAATAATTGTTTTTCGGAAAACGAATTTCAATTTTTACTTCGCCAACTCTTCTTGGGTTGGATTCCATGATTTTCCATATTTTGGCTGTTGTCCCATCAATATTAAATCCATGTTCACGGGCTGATATGCCCATGATGGTTATCATACAGCTTCCCAGTGCTGTTGCCAATAGATCCGTTGGGGAAAAAGCTTCGCCTTTTCCTTTATTGTCGGGAGGAGCATCGGTAATTATTTCATTTCCTGATCGCACATGTTTGGCTTTGGTGCGAAGTTCTCCGATATAGCGTGTTTGTGTAGTTTCCTGCATTTTTTTATACATTGAATCGGCAAAAATAAAAAAATCCCGACCTCCAAGATGAAGACCGGGACCAAAAACAAGAGGTTATCAATTTACTTTTTATCAGGACTGTCTTTTTTCGTAGTTGATTTAGTAGTTGTAGTTGCACTAGCAGTTTTTGTTTCTTTAGTATCTGAGCACTCACCTTTACTGGCGGAAGCTGATTTGGATGCACAGCATTTGCTGCTTTTTGAGTAATCTGCACAGCTTTTTGAACTCTTTTTCTCTGCTTTGGGTGGATCATCATAAACAACTTTGTCAGTTGTATTTGCGTTTGCACTTGGCACTGTAACTGCTCCTGCAATTAAAAAGGCGATAATTCCTGCTGCTAAAAAAACTTTTTTCATACTTTTACTTTTATCGTTTGCTTAATAGTTGTTTCAAATTCTTCACAAACATACGGCTGAAAACAAATAAATGCTGTTAATGAGATGTTAAATCCTGTTAATAATTTGTTAAATGGTCGTGACCTGTTTAGGAAACCTTAATTTTGATCCATGAGCAGAAAGGTACTTATACTTGTTATCATATTAACTTCTGTTTCACTCCTGGCAGCACTTATAACTCAACTGTTTTGGGTGAGAGATGCATGGCAACTGAAAGAAGATCAGTTTACCACCAAGGTAGATATTGCCTTAAAAAGTGTCGTCAATCAATTGCTCACATCTGAAGATTTTCCATCAGCGGATCCCGGTAAATACGAAATGGACTTTTACATTGAACATCAAAATCTTTTGGGAGTTGTGAATCCGTATACCCTGGATTCCTTATTGCATGAGGAAATGATAGCAATGCACATCGACCATTCCTATGAATATGGTGTTTATCGCGAAGAAGACTCGGTTTTTATCATGGGTAATTACCATTCGGATATACAACCTATATTGAGTTCAAATGATTGGGTTTCTCTTTCCTGCTTGTGTGAGGATCATACCTATATACTGGCTGTTTACTTTCCTGAAAAAAAATCAATGATCTTGAGCGACATGATAATTTTGCCCATAATGAGTGGCTTGTTCCTGATGGTGTTGGTTTTTAGTTTTCTGTTTACAATATATTCCTTGATCCGACAAAAGAAACTTTCGGAAATGAAAACCGATTTTGTAAACAACATGACCCATGAATTTAAAACCCCCATTTCTACCATATCGGTTTCCAGCGAAATGTTATCGAAAGATCAGATCCTTGAATTCCCTGACCGAATAAAGAAGTATGCAAAAATTATTTATGATGAAAATGCCCGATTGAAAAACCTGGTTGATCGCGTTTTACAAATTGCTTCACTGGAAAAAGGAGAAGTTCGCTTAAGGATGAGAACCATTGGTGTTCATGAAATTATCCGTGAAAGCATCAATAATTTTCTGGTTCAACCAACAGATCAGAACGTAAGCATTCATCAAAATCTTCAGGCAGCTTCTGATATTGTTCTTGCGGATCGAATTCATGTTTACAATGTCATTATTAACCTGATCGAGAATGCCTACAAATACAGTCCTGTAAATCCCCGAATCGATATCACAACCCATATTGAAAACAATCAGTTTTGTATTGATGTGAAAGATAATGGAGTGGGCATCAGCAAAGAAAATCAAGCTCAAATTTTTAAAAAATTTCACCGGCTTCCTTCTGGCGATGTTCATGATGTAAAAGGATTTGGTATAGGTTTGTTTTATGTAAAAACGATCATGGAAAAAATGAATGGAGCCATAACCGTGAAAAGTGAAAAAGACAAAGGAAGTATATTTACCTTAAAATTTCCATTGCAAACAGGATAAATATTTATGATTATATTTGCAATGGAGTATTCTAATCCATTCTCAGGCGTTGAAGACAAATACAAAATTTAAAATTCTATTGGTTGAAGATGATCCGAACCTAAGCATCGTTGTGCAGGATTATCTCGAAATGCTTCAATATCATACCAAGTTATGCAAAGACGGGGTAGAAGGTATTGAGGAGTTCAGACGTAACAAATACGATCTGGTTATTTTGGATGTAATGATGCCCCGCAAAGATGGATTCTCAGTTGCTGAAGATATCCGCAAAACCGATGAGACCACTCCCATTATATTCCTGACAGCAAAATCCATGAAAGAGGATCGGCTCAAAGGTTTTAAAACCGGTTGTGATGATTATATGACCAAGCCTTTCAGTACTGAAGAATTAAGCCTCCGCATTAAAGCAATTCTCAAACGTTGTGTGCTCCTGGATCATACCATTTCAGAACCGGATGTTTCGGAATTTATCATCGGAAAGTTTACATTTGATCATGTAAATATGATTCTTAAATCGGATAGCAAAGAATACACGCTTACCCGCAAAGAGGCAGCGCTGCTTAAATTGCTGTGTATTTACCAAAATAAATTATTGTCGCGTGAAGTTGCCCTCAAATCCATTTGGGGTGATGACGATTATTTTATTGGCCGAAGTATGGACGTTTTTATTTCGAAACTCAGGAAATACCTCAAATCGGATCCTGATATTGCCATTACCAATGTACATGGTACCGGATTCAAGCTGGAGGTTAAGAAAGAAGTCGAAAGTGCAGACTAGTGAATGGTATCCTTTTTTTCATCCCACAAAATGATAAAGTCCTTCTTTTGTTCTTGATGAGCTTTCTGACTTTTATCTGAAGTTACAGGAGGTTTTGAAATGGGGGTGATGCTATCTTTTTTGATCTCATCCCAACCGATTGCGAATTGGGAGCCTGCATTATCGGGAGCTATCGCTGACTCCTGATCAATATTTGATGGTTGATTCTTCGATAACCAATTGAATTCTTTTCGGATAACCTCTTTAAATTCTTCCTTTTCCCGGGATAGATCCGAGGCTATTTTTTTCCTAACTTCCCGGGTGTCATAACTGATATCAGGGTCATCAGCAGGTCCCTTCATGCTCAGGAAAAGTTTGGTTCGACCATTTTCATCCTCCTGAACAAATATACCTTCAATTTCTTCTTCTGATTTTTGTTGTTTGTTATTGCTTAACAATTCATCCAGGTATAGCTGCAAGTGATAATCGGTGATGTTATCAAAAGTGTGTTCACCATAAAGACTGATATCCATGGTGCTTGAGCGAATTTCCATCTGAGGAATGTAGATAATCCGGTTTTCAATTTTAATATTATTGGTGAGGGTAGAAAACCTGACGTGTTCCAGCTCTTCCCTCTTAATATATCTCGACAGGGCATACAAAGGTGTGTATTGGATCAATTCACCATTGTTGATTGTAATCTCGGCAAATGTAAATACCGATGCCGGATCTACATATAGCGCTGGTGTAAGGGTTGACTTGTATTGAACATCGGCTGTTACCCTTCCCCGAAGGTGATCACTGGTGAGGTTTTCCTGGCCAAAATTCCCAAACTCCCTGAATAATTGCTGAATATCCACATCCATAAAACGGGCATCACAATCTATCCGGTAAATTTCTGGATCAGTCCCGTTTAATAGTCCACTCAGAGCAATATTTCCATCCATGGCTTTCAGGCTACCATTGCGGACATAAAACTTTTGATTGGCCATAGAAAACTTTCCTGTTAATCGTTGCCCATCAAACTTTCGAAAAGTAAAATGGTCAATGTCTACCTGTAGATCAAAACTGACTTTTGGTGAAAAATTTAATTGATAAGGTGAGTCGGATGTTTGTGATGAATAGGCCAGCAACTGATCCAGGTTGATGTTTTGGGATTGAATTTCGGCACTTATATAAACCGGTTCTTCTTCCATGAAAGTATATGCCAGGATATTTCCAAAGTAGCCATCCATGTTGAAATCACTATTGGAAACCTTTCCGGTAAAGGTATCAATGATCAGATCCTTGTTGCTGAAACGAAAGGACCCGTTAAATTCATGAAAGCTTAAGTTGTTATTTTTAAGGGTGAAATCCATATTGGTAAACTTCATATCTCCTGCCGTTCGGCTCGAAATAAAATCATCGACCGTGAACTTCCGGAAACTTTTTAACCTGTTGGTAAATTGCATATCCACTTCCAGGTTGCCTGATATGGATTCAAGTTGTGGGATGTTATAAATGTTCAAGAGTTCTTTAAGGTCCATGTTGGCCGAAAGGTCAGCCTGAACCAGGGGCTGCTGAAAGTTCGAGATTTGGACTTTTCCTGAGACCATGCCACCTCGAATGGTTGCCTGTATCTGATTCAACTCTGTCGAATAGCTCGCTTCAGTTCTTTGGGGACCATTGTTGAATATTCCTCCGAATGAAACATGATTCAGGTAAAAGCCGCTGGCCGGATGTGCAATTTTCCCATCCGAAAAATTGAAATTTATGTTTACTTCGGGTAGCAGATCACCCGAAAACGTTCCTTCGATGGTTGCATGAAAGTCGAGGTTCCCCTGCAATTCATATTCGCTGACTGGGGCCAAATATTCGGGAGGAACCAGTTTGATGAACGATTCAAGGGGGGAGCGATTGGCCGTAATATTTAAAGATATACTGCGATTTTTTCCTTCAGTATGGATTTTCCCATTCAGATCAAAGGACATTTCATCTGTCGTTAGATGTGCTTTTTTGATCAATACCACATTTTGACTTTCCTGGTTCTCGAGATGAATGATCAATGATAACTCACGGTCAGTAAGCAGGGTGGTTTTGCCCGACCGAATGTGCGTAGAATAAACATCCCCTTCAAAACCTATATCATGTAAATTGCGTGAAAACTGGCCGGTTAATCTTCCTTGGTGGATAGCAAAAAGATACTCCTGGTCAGAGGGATAATGAATATAGGATACTCCGATGTTTTTTAGGATCACGTGTTTCAGATTGATATTAAAATCATTCACTTCATTTCCTTCACGTTTTTTAAAGACATCGAAATTGCGCTGCCCATCCTGATGTATGATCAGGTTCAGAAATCCATCTTTGAGTATAATACGGTCAATGGAATAGTTTTTTGTAATCAGATCATAAAGGTTGAACAGCGCACTCACCTCTGAAGCACGGATGAGTGGGGTTTTTTCAGACTGGTCATCCTCTACTGTAGAAACATTGCTGAATTTAACTGATGCATAGGGAAAGTTTTCAAATACAGAAAAATCAATATCATCGACACTGACCTTCACAGCAATGTGCTGATTCAGCTCATTCACCAGTGATTCTTTAATGTCATTGCCAAAATATTTCGAAACAATCCATAATCCACCCACCCCAGCAATTGCAAATACAAGTAGTATAATAAAAAGGCGCAATATTTTTTTAAGGATCTGTCGCATTGTGGATTAAAATTCTCCGGATAAAGAAACGCCGAAGATCGCTTTTTATTTATTCCTGTAACACAAATTCCGGTGCAGCGAAATTAACCTTTAACAAATGTCAAAGTTGGTCCTGATTCGGAAACTTATCTTCAACCGAATGTTCATAGGTATGTGATTTGATAAAATATATAACCACTTTATGCTATTTGTGATCCGAATGTAATACCTTTGCCGGCTATAAATTATTCCAATTAACACATCCCAATTATGAAACGTAATCATTTAATTTTTTTAGTCTCCATGGTAATGGGCGTTAGCCTGATGCTTGGAGGATGTAATAATGCAGAGAAAGCTCCTATGAAAGCAAAACAAATCCCCCTTGAGGATTTCTTTAAAAATCCGGAAAAATCATCCTATAAGATCAGTCCTGATGGAAATTATTTTTCGTTTATGGCTCCTTATGAAAATCGGATGAATGTTTTTGTTCAGGAAAGGGGTACCCCGGAAGCTGTTCGGCTAACCGATGAAACCGATCGTGATATTGCCGGATATTTCTGGCCCAATAATAACCAGATCCTCTATCTGAAAGATGATGGCGGAGATGAAAACTACAAGCTTTATGGGGTCAATATTGATGGTTCCAATTTGGTTTGCTTCACTGACTTTGATGATGTACGGACCATGCTTATCGATGATCTGGAAGACATCCCGAATGAAGTTGTCATCGGCTTGAATAAGCGGAATCCGCAGGTATTTGATCCGTATCGCCTCAATATTGAGACGGGTGAAATGACCATGCTTGCAGAAAATCCAGGAAACATTCAGGGATGGATGTTTGATCATGATGGTAAACTCCGCGTTGCTTTTGCCATTGTAGATGGTGTTAATACCAGTTTGCTATACCGCGAAACCGAAGAAGATGAATGGCAGGATGTTTTAACCACCAGTTTCAAGGAAACAATGTCTCCCTCCTTTTTTACTTTCGATAATAAAAATGTGATCGGATCTTCAAATCTCGGAAGGGATAAGAGTGCCATCGTTGAATTTGATATTGCAAATGGTAAAGAAGTAAAAGTGCTCTATGAAAATCCCGACTATGATGTTGAAGGGGTTAATTACTCAAGGAAACGTAAAGTGCTGACATCAGCCTCCTACACTTCCTGGAAAATGGAGCGTCACTTCTTTGATGATGTTGCACGTGACCTGTTTAACAGGCTTGAACAGGATTTGGGTGGTTATGAAATTGCTATTACTGCCAGCAATAAAGAAGAGGATGTATTCATTATCCGCACCTATAGTGACCGTTCACTGGGCTCATACTATATCTATGATCAAAATACTGATAAGCTCGAAAAAATTGTGGATGTAAGTCCATGGATTGATGAAAATGAAATGGCCAGTGTAACGCCGATTCAATATCAATCACGCGATGGCCTGACCATTCATGGCTACCTGACCCTTCCCAAAGGTTATACCATGGAAACTGCAAAAAAATTACCTGTTGTTGTGAATCCGCATGGTGGCCCATGGTATCGCGATGGATGGGGATTTAATCCCGAAATACAATTCCTGGCCAATCGTGGCTATGCTGTTTTGCAGATGAATTTCAGGGGTTCAACCGGCTATGGAAAGGCTTTCTGGGAAGCCTCCTTCAAAAAATGGGGCCGCGAAATGCAGGACGATATTACTGATGGCACCATGTGGTTGATTGAGCAGGGCATTGCCGATCCTGAGCGAATTGCCATTTATGGTGGAAGTTATGGCGGATATGCAACCCTCATGGGATTGGTCAAAGAACCTGATCTGTATGCAGCTGGAGTTGACTATGTTGGTGTTTCCAATATGTTCACATTCATGCAAACCATACCTCCTTACTGGAAGCCCATGCTCGATATGATGTACGAAATGGTGGGTGACCCGAAGGCTGATAGTTTGATGTTGCGCGAAGTTTCACCGGTTTTCCAGGTGGATAAAATTACCTCACCGTTATTCATTGCTCAGGGTGCCAACGATCCAAGGGTCAATAAGGATGAATCAGACCAAATGGTGGAAGCCATGAAAGAAAGGGGCATTGATGTGGAATACCTGGTGAAGGACAATGAAGGTCATGGTTTCAGGAATGAGGAAAATCGTTTTGATTTTTACAGGGCCATGGAAGCTTTCCTGGCAAAACACATTTAATAGGAATAAAGATCTTTTATCAAAAAGCCGGCTTTCGCCGGCTTTTTTTTATGATTGTTCTTCAAAATTAACCATCCAGCCCACACCAAATTTATCGATGAACATTCCAAACACGCCTCCCCAAAAAGTTTTTTCGAAAGGCATCAGGATGTGACCACCAGCACTTAGTTTTCGAAAATAACGTTCAGCAAGTTGAAGACTTTCAGCAGCAATAGAAATGTAATTCCCATTTCCAAATACGATCTCCTGCCCAGGCATGCTGTCAGATGCCATCACAACAGCATGGCCAAAACGAAGGGTTGAATGAAGCACGTGTTGTTTATAATGATCCGGTACATCAACCGGAGACCCTTCAAATGGCATGTTCTCTACCTGGCCATTGGTAGCCTCTTTGTAAAATTCCAGTGCTTCCCGGCAATTACCCGGAAAAGTGAGATAAGGATTTAGTTGCGTTTTTTTCCCCACTGCCATTATGTATGTTTAAAAGATAAAATGTATAACGAATTTAAGGTTTTTCACTTTCTGCAAATTCTTTGAACCGTTTCATCTGTAAATAGGTTTGCTTTTTGAAAGATCCTGGCATAAAAAAAGCGATGAGTTTCATAAATCCTTTGAAACGAAATTCACTTTCACTCCTCCAGAGGGTTGCTTTTTCACCTAACTCTTCAAAAAAATTGACCTGCATATTCCAAACGCCTTTAGCTTCATAGGTACCTGAAAACTCTTCGGGTAAATTTCGCCGTGTAATGGTTTCAATCATTTCAACCTCTCTTTGACCCATTTTGTATCTAAGTTTTGTTTGAGCACCCTCACTTCTTGGTTCACCGTTGAGGTGTTTGAAATGGATAAGTTCAGGTTGCCATTTTGCCATATTATCAGGATTATCAAAAAGCTCAATCACCCTGGAACGGGGTAGATCAATATCAATGGTGGTGCTGTACTTCATGGTAAATATATTTATTGATTAAACAGTTTCAGTGATCAACACATATCAATGAATCAATTTTATAACTAAATCAGTTTGGTATTTGTTTACATCAGGGTCTATGAAAAAAGTCATGGATTAATACTGATGCTTGCCGATTTCCCAGCCTTTGTTGGAAAGATATTTACTACCCGATTCAATGGCCCCCTCTTCCATTTCGGTTCCCATGGTATCATTCCAGCGATTCAGGTATCCAAACAGGGCAATGACGCCCATCATTTCAACAATCTCTCCTTCGTCCCAGTATTTGCGAAGGTTCTCACGGATAGTGTCATCCACGGCATTGGGAATGGCCGAGGCTGCCACGGCCAGGTCCAGAGCAGCCCGTTCAGCATCATTGAAAGCGGGATGTGTACGGTATTCCCAAATGTTTTCAAGCTGTTCCTGTTGGGCACCATACCGCTCTGCTGCACGAATGGTATGGGCCTGGCAATAACGACAGCCAGCTGTAAAACTGGCCATGTAACCAATCAGTCGTTTGAGTGCACTGGTTACCCTCCCGTGATTGGCCATTACGGCTTTATTGAGATTGATAAAGGCTTTTCCGATTGCCGGTCGAATTTGCATCGTTAACACGCTCTTTGGGCAAAATCCGAGCGTTTCATCAAAAAATTTGATTAATTCCTGAATTTCGGGATTTCCTTCTGGAGAAACGGGCCTAACAAGGGGTTCTTTCATGGAAATGGTAATTTATGGTATAAACATTTTATATTGATTGTAACGTTCAAGAATATCCTGAACATATTGATATGGTTCGCTGCCACGGCAATAACCGTATTTAACCACATCATCGTTATAGTACTTTGACTGAGCCTTTTTCAGGATCCAATTTTCCACATGATTGGTCCAGACAACATCTTCATCGTTATATTTTCTGGCCAATCGTTGTGCGTCTTCGACATGGTTGGGTCCCACATTGTAGGCTGCCAGTATAAATTTGATTCTTTCAGTTGAATCAGGAATGTCATTGAATAATTGTTTTAGTTCCTGAAGATATTTTACACCGGCATCAATATTGTCAATGGGTTTTCGATATTTCTTTGCACCTACCTGTTTGGCAGTAATGGGCATAATTTGCATTAAACCTACAGCGCCCGCCCATGACTTTGCATTGGGATCAAACCGGGATTCCTGGTAAATTATCGAAGCCAGCAAGCGATAGTCCCAGTCCAATATTTGAGCTTTATTTTTGATAATTTCATCATATTTTGAAATTTTTCCTCCAGCCTTTGAAAAATAGTCACTTCCAACTCTTTTCCTGAAATCTTTCCTGTTTTTGAAGTATTTGTTGTAGATCACATAATAGTCAGACGTTTTACGCATTTTAGCAATCCACTGGTTGACTGACTTAAGGAGCTCTGGAGATGCATTCCTGACTGCCCAGGCAATGCGCTGGTTAAAACTTACACTGGTCTTGATATCGAGAATATCATAATAGGTGGCATTAATGGCCGCTATATTATAATCGGCTATGGTATAATCAATGTCTCCTTCTGCTACCATTTTTATAAGTTCTTCGGTTTCCAGTTCACCTGAAACGATGTCGATATTGATGTCACCACCAATTTCATCCATCAGGTTTTGTAAACGGTCGTAATAGGAAGAGTTTTTTCGGACATGTACTGTTTTTCCGATCAAATCCAGCGGATCCCTGATCAATGCTTCTTCAATCTGATGTCTTTTCATCTGCCGCCAGTTTGAAGGTTTTCGCTGAACCAATACCTGATGGGTTTTTGTATGATAATCAGTAAACTTGATCTTTTTCTGTCTTTCCCTGGTTATGGTCAATCCGTATGAAATGAGGTCACCCTCGCCCTTCAATAGCATATCAATGATTTGATTCATATTATCTGCAACCTTAATCTCAAGGTCCAAATCAAGATATTCAGCCAGTTGATTGAGTAGCTCATATTCGTAGCCCATGGGTTTGCCTCGATAAAGAAAATAGCTGGTTGAACTATAGCTGGTTATAGCAATGAGTTTCCCCCTTTCTTTGATTTGTGGGAGATCGATATCAATTTCAGGGTATTGCTTGGAATGTGATGATTCAACTTCAAATGGGGTTCGATCTCCAACCTGTGAACAACCCCAAACAAAGAAAAGCAATATTAGTAACCGGTTAGATAGAATATGAAAAGTAGAGGTATGTATGTTTCTTTTCCACATAAGCGGTAAAAATATAACCTTATCTCCTATGAACTTGTTCATTTTTGAATTTATTAGAAAGAAAGTACCTGATTCGGAAAAACTGTTTCAGGATTGTACCACATGCATTAAAAGAAAAACTCAATGATCCCGGATCCAGTCCAGATCAACTGAAGCTTTATCAAAGTCACCTAGATGCATAAAAAGATTCGCCCTCTCAGTTCTGATCAAAGCCGATGTATCGTATTTTAGCACCAGCGAATGTAAGGTTTGAATTGCAACATCACACAGAGAGTCTTGTTCAATGCATACTGCTGCATAAACCCTTGCGAGTTGGAACTGGGCGTAGAAATCCTCCGGATGAATATTCAGGGCCTGCCGGTACTCATGGATGGCCTGCCTGTAATCTTTGCTCCTAAAGCGATAATCACCATAAGAAAGCATATACTTAAACCCGAATTCACTGGACCGTATTGAATCGCGCGTGATTTTTTCCTGATCAACCTGAACAGGGGTTTTGGAGGATTGCGGAATGAAAATCAATACACCGGCCAGAATGATAAAAAGCAATATCAGTGATACACTCAGTTGTATATAAAGGGCGATCGTTTCCTTTTTGCGTTGCCGGATCAATTCTAACCGGAGTTCTTTTAAGAATTGTTCATCAGCTTCATGGTAGGCAAGTTTCCGTTTATCAAGTTGGGTTTTATAATTTCTCCTGATATCCCTGAAAGACTTCCGCTTGCTTAATAAAGCATTATTGTTTTTCAGGCTGATGATCATGGACAATATGCTGCCACCGGCTCCTCCAGACATAGGATGGATTTTAGTTCAAGATGATTCAGTGTAAAAATATTAAAAATCCCTAAATATAAGGTGTTCAGCTTCAGTTTTTAAGTGAACGACATCGCACACTTTTGTAAAAATGTGAACACCCTTATATAATGAAAACAACATTCTCTTCGTTTTAAGGCATTGAATATCAAAAGCAAGTTAGCATTGGCATGAAAATCGTTTTATTTTCGGAACGTTCACCAATTTAAATCTGACATAAACAATTAAACTAACGGAATGATCCTGTTAAAAAATATCCATAAATCCTACGTTACAGGTAATAACAGCCTCCATGTACTAAAGGGAATCGATCTTGAAATCGGAAAGGGCGAACTTGTTTCCATCATGGGATCCTCGGGATCGGGAAAGTCCACTTTACTGAATATTATTGGAATACTTGATAATTATGATGAAGGAGAATACATCCTCAATGGTGAACTGATCCAGAATATGAGCGAAACCAAAGCAGCCTGGTACCGCAATCAAATGATCGGCTTTGTTTTTCAATCCTTTAATTTGATAAGTTTTAAGAATGCCATGGAGAATGTAGCGCTTCCACTCTATTATCAAAATATCAGCCGGAAAAAGCGGAATATCCTGGCACTGGAATATCTCGACAGGATGGGATTGAAAGAATGGGCCCATCATTTACCCAATGAATTGTCGGGTGGGCAGAAGCAAAGATTGGCTGTGGCTCGGGCCCTCATCTCAAAACCCAAGGTGATCCTGGCGGATGAGCCAACCGGAGCCCTTGATTCAACAACTTCCATAGAGGTGATGGAATTATTCAAAGAGATCAATGATATGGGGATCACCATTCTGATTGTAACACACGAGCGCGATATTGCAGCCAAAACGCAACGGATCATCCGTTTGAAAGATGGTAAAATCGATTCAATTGTGGCGAATGGTGAACGAAAAAAGTGGCTTGAAGAGCAAGTGATGGCATAGAAATATTTTACGATAACCAATTACAATTTAAACCAGGATGTTCGATCTTGACAAATGGCAGGAGATATACAGTACGATCCAGAAAAATAAGCTTCGTACCTTTCTAACCGGTTTCAGTGTAGCCTGGGGAATATTTATGCTGATTATTTTGCTGGGTTCTGGTTACGGACTTGAAAATGGTGTTCGAAAAGAATTCGAAGGCGACGCAGCCAATACCCTTTGGGTCAACCAGGGTGTAACCAGTGTAGCTCATAAAGGATACAAACCGGGTCGTTTTATTCAATTCACCAATGCGGATTATAATGCTACCAAAACCATGGAAGATGTGGAACACATCTCTGGCAGATTTACCATCTGGGAAAACAATACCCTATCTTATAAAAATGAATACGGAGCTTTTGATATTTTCTGCTCCCACCCGGGCTATGGTGTTGTTGAAAATCTTACACCGGTCAAAGGACGGTTCCTGAATGATGTGGATGTTGATGAATTCAGAAAGGTTACCGCCATTGGTAAATTGGTAGATGAAGCTCTGTTTAAGGGTGAATATCCCATCGGAAAGTACATTCAGGTTGCCGGTATTCCTTTTAAAGTGATAGGTGTTTTTGATGATCCGGGCGGAGATAGGGATCTATCACGAATCTACATTCCAATATCTACCGCTCAAATGGTCTTTAACAGGGGCAACCGGTTGGGAACCATGTCGATGACCATTGGTGATGCTTCCGTGGCGCGCAGTGAAGAAATGGTAAAACAGATTCGAGAGGAATTGGCACAACGGCATCATTTTGATCCTGAGGATCAGCGAGCCATTTTTATATGGAACAATGTCGAAAATTACACCAAGTTTATGAATTTATTTGCCAACATCCGACTTTTTATTTGGGTTATTGGTATAGGAACCATCATCGCCGGAATTGTGGGAGTTAGCAATATTATGATGATTGTTGTTAAGGAAAGAACAAAAGAAATCGGTATTCGGAAATCCATGGGAGCCACACCGAGATCTATTGTAAGCCTTATATTACAGGAAAGTATTTTGATTACAGCATTTGCTGGATATATTGGATTGGTTGGAGGGGTTGGTTTGCTGGAGCTATTTTCCAAGTTTGTACCTGCTTCCGGCTATTTTGCCAATCCTGAAGTCAATATCAATGTAGCACTGGGTGCAACCACCATTCTGATTCTGGCCGGTGCACTGGCTGGCTTTGTGCCAGCAAGGAAGGCCTCCGCTGTTAAACCTGTTGTAGCATTAAGAGACGAATAAACACTGAACAATGAAACTCTTCGATCTGGATAAATGGCATGAAATCTATTACGCACTGAGGAAGAACCCCTGGCGGACTTTCTTCACTGCTTTTGGTGTGTTTTGGGGCATATTCATGCTGATTATCATGATGGGAGCTGGAGAAGGGTTATATAACGGCGCCAGCAATGATCTGGGTGATATGTCGACCAATAGTGTTTTTATGTGGACACGCAGAACAACCCTACCTTATAAAGGATTCCCACGAGGACGGTTTTTTCGTTTCAATAACGATGACACCAAAGCCCTGATAGATAATATTCCCGAAATTAAATACATTGCACCAAGACTGCAAGGTTGGAGTCGTGATGGTAATAATAATGTGGTTAGAAATGAACGTACAGGCAGTTTTAATATTCAGGGCGATTACCCCGAAATCAACCTGATCGATCCGGTAAAAATAACCCAGGGCCGTTTTATCAATCATAATGATATCAATGATTTGAGGAAAGTTGCAGTAATTGGTATCAGCGTTTTCCAGGAGATGTTTGAACCCGATGAAGATCCCATAGGCCAGTATCTTCGGATACAGGGCGTTTATTTCAAAGTTGTGGGTTGCTTCCAGTCTAAAAAGAATGATCAACAGGCCGAACGTGATAATCAGGCCATTTTTATTCCTTTTACAACCCTGCAAAAAGTTTATAATTATGGCGATATGGTAGGATGGTACTCCATTACGGCACGTGATGACGTTCGCGTTGAAGTTGTAGAAACCAGGGCCAAAGAACTATTGAAACAACGCCATAGTGTTCATCCTGATGATGACCGGGCCGTAGGTTCATTTAATCTGGATAAGGAATGGAGCAAGATGACCAATCTTTTTAATGGTATTAGCGGATTGGTGTGGATTGTAGGAATCGGCACTTTACTGGCAGGGGTAATTGGAGTTAGCAATATCATGCTCATCGTTGTAAAAGAAAGAACCAAAGAAATTGGTGTTCAGCGTGCATTGGGGGCCGCACCCATGCAGATTATTTCGCAGATCATCATTGAGTCGGTAATGCTGACTGCCATCGCCGGATATTTTGGTCTGGCTATAGGGGTTGGGATCCTGGAAGCAGTGAATTACGGATTGACAACCTCCGGTGCAAATTCCAATATGTTTATGAATCCTTCGGTTGATTTCAACAAAGCTATGTGGGCACTTGGTATCCTTGTGCTTTCGGGTATTTTTGCAGGTATGATTCCTGCACAACGGGCCATTAACATCAAACCGATCGATGCCTTGAGAGATGAAGTATAATATGAAACAAAAAATAAATAAACCATGAAAAAGTTTTTGAAAATATTCTTCCTGGTTGTGATCCTGGGAGTTTTTGCATACACAATTTATTTCCTTTACGATAAATCACAGGCCAAACCGGTTGTTTTTGAAACCACCACTCCGGTCGTTACCAACATCGTGAAGAAAACAGTGGCTACCGGTTCTGTGGTGCCGCGCAAAGAAATTGAAATTAAACCTAAAGTTTCGGGTATCATTGAAGAACTTTATACCACTGAAGGAAATTATGTTAAAAAAGGAGACTTGCTTGCCAAGGTCAGAATCATCCCCAACATGGTCAACCTCAACAATGCTGAATCGCGGGTTAACAAGGCCAAGATTGCTTTGGAGGATGCAAAACGGAATTATGACCGGCAAAAAGAACTTTATAACCAGAACGTAATTTCACGGACTACTTTTGAGGCTTACGACCTTCAATACAACAATGCCGTGGAGGAGTTGGAGTCAGCAGAAAATAATTTGCAATTGATTAAAGAAGGACAAACGAGCCAGACCGGGGAGAGTACGAATACCTTAATTCGCTCCACCATTGATGGGATGGTCCTTGATATACCGGTTGAGATCGGTAATTCGGTGATTGAAAGCAATACCTTTAATGATGGAACAACGGTGGCGATTATTGCAGATATGGGTGAAATGGTTTTTGAGGGAAAAGTGGATGAAAGTGAAGTTGGAAAAATCAGGGAAGGAATGGACCTGATCCTTACCATTGGTGCCATCAATGATGTCCGCTTCAATGCAATTCTGGAGCATATTTCACCAAAAGGAGTTGAGGAAAACGGAGCGATCCAGTTTGAGATCAAAGCAGCTGTTGATCTTATCGACACCGTTTTTGTTCGGGCCGGATACAGTGCCAATGCCGATATCGTTTTGGATAAACGTGATAGTGTCCTGGCCATTAGTGAAGCATTGCTGCAATTTGAAAATGATACCGCTTTTGTTGAAATTGAAACTGAACCTCAAACATTCGAAAAACGAAGGATTGAAACCGGACTTTCGGATGGGATTAATATTGAAGTGCTTTCAGGGTTGACCAAAGAGGATAAAATCAAAAAATTGAATTAACATCGGATATTGTAAACAACTTTTCATACTTTTTAAGCCTTGCATTCGGTTGCAGGGCTTTTTATTTTGCATTTTCTAAACAAATGCATCCGTCATTTGTTAGATACGCAATTAAAACTAAAATCTTATTCAAATGAAAAACACAATCTTGAAATCAGGGATTCTTCTGATCGCTATGGCGCTTGTTTTTGCAGGATGCAAAAAGGATGAAAATGACGATGACAATCCGCAAAATTCTAAAACCACTTCGGAATACCTAACTGGAGGTTACTGGAAAGTAACTGCAATGTCCATTGATCCGGGAATTGGTTTTGGAGGTGTAGTCATCACTGATTTTTATTCCCAAATGCCACCATGTGTTAAGGATGATCTTGTAAAATTTAATTCCGATGGAAGCATTACTGATGATGAAGGTGCAACAAAATGTGATGTCAATGATCCGCAAACTTCCAATGATGGGACCTGGGTATTGAGTCAGGATAATCAGTCGGTTACCGTAGATTATCCAGATGAAGATGCCATTACATTCACGATCATCGATCTTAATGATTCGACTTTCAAAGGATCCTACACGGCTATTGAGGATTTTGGTTCAGGTCCTTTAACCTACACCTATACGATTACAATGACTAAACAATAATTATTTGTTTCCAATGTGAAGAAATCCGGATATGCAGATATCCGGATTTTTTTTTTGATCTAAACACAATAATAAACTAAGAACTTAGTTTTATAACTAAAAATATAGTTTATGAAAGAATTGACAAGGGCTGAGGAGCAAGTTATGCAGGTTTTATGGAAAATGAAAAAGGGATTTGTAAATGATATCCTCGAGAATTTTGATGAACCGAAACCTGCCTACAATACTATTTCTACCATTGTGCGTATTCTGGAGAAAAAAGGGTTTGTCGCTCATCATGCATTTGGTAAAGCCCATGAATATTATCCGTTAATGTCTAAAAAGGAATATACCCAACGCTTCTTTAAAGGCTTCATGAAAAGCTATTTCAGCGACTCCTATAAAGCACTGGCATCCTTTTTAGCCAACGACAGGAATATCAGCATCTCAGAATTAGAAGAGATGAAACAATTGATGGAAGCCGAAATTAATAAACAAAAATCCAAAGTCGATGAATGATTATATTGAATATTTGCTTCAGTCAGGTATTTGCTTGGGTGTGTTTTACATCATTTTCTGGTTGTTCATGAGGAATGATACTTCTTTTATTCAGAACAGACTGTATTTGATATTTTCGATTATTATTTCAACGATTGCACCCTTTGCTCAAATTCATATACCTGTCAGCAATGAAACAACTGCAGCCATATTGCTTGAGGAAATTATTGTTACCCCTCATGGGATGGTCAACAGCCTGGTAGCAGATACTAATTTCCCGGAAATTATTCTAATGATCTACCTGGCAGGAGTTTTCTTTATGTCCGTTCGTTTGATATATCAGCTATTGCAGATCATGATCATCATCAAACGATATGGAATCATCCGTTATAGGGAACTGTATATAGTAAACATGAAAAAGGAATATGCTCCCTTTTCGATCCTGAACCTGATATTTATCAATTCTGACTTAAATGACAGGAGTCAATTAGAAAAGATCATTTCTCATGAGCGGGTGCATGTTCGACAGAAACATACCATCGACTTGATGATTATGGAATTGATGGCAGTGGTACAATGGTTCAATCCTTTTGTGTGGCTTTTGAAGCATGCTGTAAAAATCAATCATGAATACCTAGCTGATGAAGGGGTGTTAAAAGCTGGTCACGATAAGGTGAATTATCAGCGCTTATTGCTTAACCAGGTCTTCGGAATGCAGATTTGTACTTTAACAAATAATTTTAATCAATCATTAATTAAAAGAAGATTAACTATGATGTCAAAAAACAGAAACAATCATTTATCAGGACTGAAACTAGTGCTTTTGGTCCCGGTAACACTGGCTTTTGCTATGTTTTTTTCAATTTCTTTCAGTGCAAAAGTGATGGCTCAAGAAGAAGCTCAATTAAAACAGAAGCAACAACAACAACAATTAACAGATAAAGATGCTGTTTTTACCGTTGTTGAGAAAATGCCCACTTTCAAGGGTGGACCTGAAGCATTTGCCGAATACTTCAGTACCAATGTTAAATATCCTGATATCCCAAGGAAAAAGGGTATCGATGGAACAAGCTTCGTTACATTTATAGTTGAAAAAGATGGTTCAATCAGCAATGTTGAATTATTGCGCGGATTTAACGATGCCTGTGATCAGGAGGCTGTGCGGGTTGTTAAAGCGATGCCCGCCTGGAATCCCGGAATGGAAAAAGGTAAAGCAGTGAGGGTTAAGTTTAATGTTCCGGTTAAATTCGTATTGGATAAAGAAGAAAAGGTATTAAAAGGAGAGGCGAGACCAGGAACACCACCACCACCGCCAAAAGGCGAATAAATTCATTTTACAAACCTGAATCACCAGAAGATGAGGTTCTTCATTGCAGTTGTTATTTTTCAATTCATTGTGCTCATTGGCCAAAGTCAGTTATTCACCAGGAAATATAATCAATTTGGTGATGATGGATTGAAATCCGGGAAATGGATATCTTATTGGGATGAGACTGAAAAAATCCCCATGTCGAAAGCGAACTATAAACAGGGACGCGAGGTTGGTGTCAGTAAGGAGTATCACTTAAATGGTAAGATCCGCCTCAAATTCAGATACCAAAGAGATCGAATTCGTGTTAAATACTATTCTGAAAATCGTGTGCTGGAGCAGAAGGGATGGGCCCGAATGGAATATTCGGCGGATGATATTCATTTTTACTGGCATGGTCTGTGGAAATTTTATGATCCAGATAGAAAACTGATTCGAAAAACCCTTTATCAATATGGTGAAGAAATCATAACTACAGCAAAATAGTTATTCAAGTCCCGGAATGACAAACTTCTATAATGACCTATTATAGAGCTATTCCGGGATTTTTGTATACATGCATTTCGTTTAATTTTTCCCATCTATAAAAAGGTTTGAGGCACCCATAAGTGTTTTAAGAATTTGCTAAAGGTTTGGTAATAAAAAATTTATAAAATTTTATTTGATTAAATTTGCATTTAAATATTTTCTTATATTTGCAAATAAGTATCAAATTGGGAAAAATTATCCCGCATCGAAACGACAGATAAACCACAAGATTTACACAAAGTTCTCAAAACTAATGATTTATCACAGTGGCATAAGGTTCGCAAAGGCATGTACCAAGCAAATCAAGTGTACAATTTTAAATCTTAGAATCATGAGGACAATCTACATCACACTAATCGGAATTTTACTCTCCATCAATGCTGTCGCACAAATTTCTTCCGATACTACCTATTCCAAAGAGTGGAACAAAGCCAACGAAGAATGGATCTATTTTGACCGGATCATTTCAAATTATGAAAATAATGTTCTTGTTTCGGAACTCATCCAGGTATATGAATATACAGAATGGATCAATTATAATGAACGCAACTATTTTTATAACAACGGTCAACTGATCGTTGAGAAAGAAAATTATTGGGACGATCGTCATAATGAGTGGATCGAAAATTACCGTAAGTTATATGAATACGATCAGGCCGGAAAACTGTTGACCATAACTCACCAGAATATTTTCAACGGAATGTATTTTGATTCATCCCGTGAGATCATGAAGTATTCTGCTGATGGTAAATTGATTGAAAAAGAAGTTCAGACCAATGAGGAGGCCTGGACCAAATTTTTGAAATACCAGTATTATTATAATGCCAATGACCTTTTGATGGAAGAAAATCTTACCTACTGGGAAAATGATCAATGGGGAGAGGTAAGTTTCAAGCTGATGAGCCATTATGATAAGAATGGAAATCTTGTTGATAGGGTTAAAACCAAATTGAATGGCAGAAAAGAAATTAAACTAATCCGTGAAGAATTTGTTTATAATCAGGCTGATATGCTTACTGAACAGATTGTTTCGGAATGGAGTCAAATGAAAAAACAGTGGAATGATAAAAACCGGGCCGTTTATGCCAGTGATCTGAATGGTTATGTTTGTTCTCTGATGAATCAAAATAAGGATAAAAAAGCGTGGATCAATTATCTGTTCACTGAGTTTACCGGTACCAATGAGCCTGTAACTGGACTTGAGCTGGCTGATGGGATGACTTTTTCAGTATACCCGGTCAACTTTGGCCAAATGGCAAAGATCGAGTTTAATAACCCTTACAATGAGGAATATTTTGTAAAGGTGATAAATGAAAATGGACAATTAGTAGGCTCTGCGTCTACCACTAATAATGAAGTTGCTATTGATGCAAAACATTTAATAAAAGGAATTTATTTTATTGAACTACAGGGTAGTAATTTATTTTCGGGAAAATTCTCGATTAAATAGGACACCTTACCATGTAGATTACCTTACCTTGATTTGCTTAGCCACCCTTTATGGGTGGCTATGTTTTTTTACGGATATAGGAAACTGTATTTTCCACCTTTTGGAAATGCGTATGAACTTGTTGATTTTTTCTGTTGAGGCTATTCTTCAAATACAACCGTTAACACTGTTTGACCAACAATCTTTAAGGTCTCTTGGCTGATGGTTTCCATATTATCCCTGACCGTATGCCAGTGATCGAAAAAACTACCGTTCACTGATTGATGATCAAGGTGGATAATATTGATGGTAGGTATTTTTAAAATCTCATTTACATATTTATGATCATCTTCGATGTAACCTCCCTGCTCAAAAAGAAATCGACTTGAATAGCCAATTTGGTGGGCGGTATTCCATACTTTTTTAACCAGACCAGGTGCATAATAGAGCGAAAATCCCTCCATGAGGAAAGTGGCATTTTCGGCTCCAACCATATCAAGCAGAATCCCATACTTTGCAAAATATCCGGGTATATGCGTGTTGCGCGACCAATATTGTGAACCCAGTGCCCACCAGTCGCCCTCGCCTTTCTGTTGTGAATCCTGGGGTGGACCGTAATCTTCAAGGTCGAAGAATATAATATCCACACCTACCTTTGGTTTACTAAGACTAATCTGGCGGGCAATTTCCAGCAGAACGCCTACTCCGCTTGCCCCGTCATTGGCACCATCAATCGGGGTATTGTGATTTTTTATATCCGGATCGTGATCAGCAAAAGGCCGACTATCCCAGTGGGCACAAAGAAAAATACGATCAGCTTTTTCCGGCTGAAAGGATCCGATGATGTTTTTACCATTCAATACAGTCCCATCATAAGCCCTTGCCTGGAAGGTTTGCACAAATACGGTATCTGCCATTCGGTTTAACGTACCAGAAAGGTACTTTGCACAGTCTGTATGAGCCTTAGTCCCGGGAACCCGTGGACCGAAATCGACCTGCATTTGCACAAAATGATACGCAGAATCCTTATTGAAATCCGGGATTTTAATTGGTTTTTCGGCTTTTTCAGAAGCTGATTTATGCTTTGCTTTTTGACCATCATTGCATCCGACTATCAGAACAACTGTAATGATCATAAAGACATTCAAAAAAAATTTCATCTCATCAAAACGTTAAAGTAAATACTGTTCCTTCATCGGGTTTGGATTTAACTGAGATAGAACCTTTGTGCAATGACATTATCTGTCGTGACAGGCTCAATCCAATACCGGAACCTTCCTTTTTCGATGTAAAGAAAGGCATAAAAATTTTATCGACTATATCAGGCTTAATACCAGTTCCATTATCTGCTACTTCAATCAGTGTTCGGTTATTTTGGTTGTTGTAGGCAATCAATGATATTTCGGATTGATCATTATTTTTTACAGCATCGATGGCATTCAATACCAGGTTTATCAGCACCTGGTCAAGCAAGTCAGGATCAGCCGTTAACATAAGTTCATCGGGATAAACCTTACAATTACAGGTGATGTTAAAATTATCAATTTTAGGTTTTAATAACTGTTCGGCCCGCTCAAAAGCTTCTTTTATATGGAAGTACCTGAAGTTGGGTTGAGGTATCCTGGTAAGATTGCGGTAAATATCTACAAAATTCAAAAGACCTTCACTTCTTTTCTTAATCGTTGAAAGGGCGCTTTCGATATTCTCAATTTCTTCATCATCAAGCATATTGATTTTATGTTCATCCTCCTTGTCATCAATCAGGATATCACTAATGGTTGAAGCGAGTGAACTGATGGGTGTAATGGAATTCATGATCTCATGGGTAAGAACACGGATCAGTTTTTGCCACGATTCAATCTCTTTCTCTTCCAGTTCAGCATGGATATCATGAAAGGCTACCAGCACAAATTCTTCTCCCCGCATACGAAACTCGGTGGCATACATTGATAACTGTTTGATTTCATCCTCGGTAAATATTTTAACCAAAATCTTATCACCTGCTTTGAGTTTCAGCATGGTTTCCGGAAGATCCTCTTTAACAGTATTCAGGTCGTTAATATTCCTGATGATGTTTTTTCGGAAAAGTCTTTTAGCAGCATTGTTATACATATCAATCCTACCCGTAGAATCGAAGCAAATGATACCTATGTTTATATGCTGGACAACCGTTTGCAAATAATTGTAATGTTCTTCTTTTTCAGCCCTGTTTTTCTTGAATTCTTCCATTACTTCATTAAAGGAAGCGCTCATTTTTTCGAAACTTTTCCCTATATTTTTGTCAGAAAATGTAGTGGAAAAATCGGCATAGCGAATGCTGTCAAAAAACTGGGACAATTTATTATTGGTTTTGTTGACATAAAGGATCAACATATAAACCTGGAATACAATCATTAGTCCCAATATGATGCTGCTTACTTCATGGCGAGCAATGGTAACCAGGTACACAAATAGAAAAACACTTGCTACTATCAGCAAGATCCTTGTGATGACGACCAGGTAAAAACGTTTAAATACCATATTTTTCGAGTCTGCGGTAAAGCGAAGCCCTGGTGAGACCCAGTTCTTTTGCAGCTTTACTGATGTTTCCCCCGTGTTTATCGATTACTTTTCGGATCAACATTTTTTCGGTTTCCTCAAGATTCATCGAAGGGGTTGTTATATCTGCGGGTTTATTATCATCCATTTGGGAAAGGAAAAAATCATGGGGTTCGAGCACATTGGATTCACTCATGATCACGGCCCTTTCAACGGCATGCTGAAGCTCACGAATATTGCCAGGCCAATTGTGCTTCTCGAGTCGTTTCATCGTGGAGGGACTCACACGCCTGGTCGGTTGGTTGTATTTCTTGCTGTAAATCTTCAAAAAATGGTCGATCAGATCAGGAAGATCCTCCAGCCTCTCACGGAGTGGAGGAACATTTACTTCCACCGTATTAATCCGATAAAGTAAATCCTGCCTGAATTTATTGTCATTTACCATTTGGTAAAGTGGCATATTCGTCGCGCAAACCAAACGAACATCAATCGGAATTTCTTTATTGGTTCCCAGTCGGACCACTTTTCTGTTTTGGAGAACACTCAGGAGTTTACTTTGCAGACTCAGAGAAAGATTACCAATTTCGTCAAGAAAAATGGTACCTTTATTTGCAGCCTCAAACCTTCCGGCTCGGTCTTCTTTGGCATCGGTGAAAGCGCCCTTTTTAAAACCGAATAACTCACTTTCAAAAAGCGATTCACTAATGGCACCCAGATCAACGCTGATAAAAACTTCATTGCTTCTGTTGGATGCTTTATGGATAGCCCGGGCAACAAGCTCTTTTCCCGTTCCGTTTTCTCCCAGGATCAGTATATTAGCATCTGTTTTAGCAACTTTCTGAACCGAAGCCAGAACCTGGTTCATTGCAGAAGAAGTGCCAATAATATCCACATAAGATTGATCCTGATCTGCCATGAGTACTTTTTGGCGGCTCCTCAGGTTCTCAAGCTCTTTTTTTGATTCACGTACCTTTAAATTGGCGGTGATCGTTGCCAGCAGCTTTTTGTTTTCCCAGGGTTTGAGCAGGAAATTGGTAGCCCCTTGTTTTATTCCCTGGACAGCCAGTTCAATGTCGCCGTAACCGGTGATGAAAATCACCACAGCAGCCGGGTCGATCTCGAGGATCACATTCAACCAGTGAAATCCTTCTTTGCCACTGGTAGCATCTTTGGAGAAATTCATGTCAAGCAAAATCACATCATAATTTTCAACAGCCAAAAGATTGCGAAGATTATCTGGTTCCTTTTCTGTATGCACAATGTTAAAATGCTGTTTCAGAAATAATTTTGCAGCAAGCAATACATCCTGATCGTCATCCACTATCAGGATTTTAGCATCAATTTTTTCCATGTCCTAATTTAAATTTCAATAACCACTCTTAGAACTGACAAATATAAAAAAATGTTCGGAATCGGACAATTAACTTAAGAATATTTTCAAATAAATTAAAGCAATTCATTCGCCAAATTCGCCAGCTCTGATCGTTCCCCTTTCTCCAACCTGATGTGGGCGTAAATCTCGTGGTGTTTGATTTTGTCGATGAGGTAAGAGAGGCCGTTACTTTGCGAATCAAGATACGGTGTGTCGATCTGGTAAATATCACCTGTAAAAATGATCTTGGTTCCCTCGCCTGCACGGGTGATGATGGTTTTCACTTCGTGGGGAGTCAGGTTTTGTGCTTCGTCCACAATAAAACAAATATTGGATATACTCCTCCCCCGGATGTAAGCTAAAGGCTGGATCAGCAATTTCTCCGATTCCAGCGCCTCGGTGATCCGTTTGAACTCCTTGTCTTTTTCGCTGTATTGGTTTTGAATGAATTTGAGATTATCCCAAAGCGGCTCCATGTAAGGATTCAACTTCGATTTAACATCTCCCGGAAGATAACCTATATCCTTATTACTCAAAGGAACAATGGGACGTGCCAGGAATATCTGTTTAAAGTTCCGTTTTTGTTCCAGTGATCCCGCCAGTGCCAGCAAGGTTTTCCCGGTCCCAGCTACTCCTTGCAGGGTCACCAGTTTCACGTTGGGATTCATGATGGCGTGCAGGGCGAATACCTGTTCGGCATTGCGTGGCAGGATTTTATAAGCGGGTCTTTTTTCCACCCGCTCAACTTTATCAAGTCGGGGATTATAATAGGCCAATACCGATGACTGTTCATTTCGGATAATAAAATAATGGTTGGGGATGGGCGAATCAATGCCCAATTCAGACGCTTCAATCAAGCCATCGCTATACATCTTATCAATCACCGTTCTGTCAATATTCTCTAGCAGTGAGATCCCTGAATATAGAGAGTCAAGGTCCTTAATCTTCCCGGTTTCAAAATCTTCGGCAGGAATATTTAATGATTTTGCTTTGATGCGCAGGTTTACATCCTTGGTTACCAGTATAACTTTATAATTTGCTTTTTCTTCACGTAAACAAATAGCAGCATTTAAAATACGATGATCCGGTTTGTCATCGCCAAAAACCCTGATGGCATTGATCCCATTTTCTGGTATCTCATTCATCTGAACCTTGAACATACCCGATTTCGCGCCTTCCAGTTGAATCCAATCCTGTAATGTGCCTTTGGTCGATAGGCGGTCCATGATGCGGATGAATTCCCTTGCTTCAAAATTTTTGGTTTCATTTCCTTTTTTGAAATTATCGAGTTCCTCAAGAACGGTAATGGGGATGACCACATCATTGTCATCAAAACTATTAATCGCATTGTGGTTATACAAAATAACGGATGTGTCCAGGACGAAGATCTTCTTCTGCACTTTTTTTCTGGCCATAATTTAATGTTTAAACAGGTAGTAAAATTAGCCAATATTCTGTTGCTGTAGATCAATTCGGGTAAAATTTGCAGTGATTTGTTTTGTCTATCTTTGTTTGATCAAAGATTAATGTAAGATCAATGCCCGAACAAAAAAAATTATTTCTTCTCGATGCCATGGCCCTCATTTACCGGGCCTATTTTGCATTTAGTAAAAATCCCCGGATCAATTCAAAGGGATTGAATACTTCCGCCGTATTTGGTTTTGCCAATACGCTGTTTGATGTTTTGAGAAATGAGAAACCGACCCATATCGGAGTGGCATTTGATACCATGGCACCCACCCAGCGTCACACCGATTTTGTGGATTACAAAGCCAATCGTGAAGCCATTCCGGAAGATCTTGCCTTATCTATTCCATTGGTAAAAAAATTACTTGACGGTTTTAACATTCCGGTCTTGTATGCTGATGGATATGAAGCCGATGATGTAATAGGGACGCTTGCTAAACAAGCGGAAAAGGATGGATTCATAACCTATATGATGACACCAGATAAGGATTTTGGGCAACTGGTTTCAGACAATATATTAATGTATAAACCTGCCAGGATGGGAAACAAAGCAGAGATCATGGGAGTGAAAGAAGTGTGTGAAAAATTTGGAATTGAACGGCCTGAACAAGTTATCGATATTCTGGGATTATGGGGGGATGCTTCCGATAACATTCCTGGAATACCCGGAATTGGTGAGAAAAGGGCAAAAGAATTGATTGCCGAATTCGGGAGCATGGAAGCCATCTTCGAAAACACTGATAAACTCAAGGGAAAGATCAAAGAGAATGTTGAAGCCTATAAGGAACAGGGTCTTCAATCCAAATCACTGGCAACCATCATACTCAATGCCCCGGTCGAATTTGAACCAGAAAAGTTGAAAATCCACGAACCCGATCCGGATGCTTTGAAAGCATTGTTTGATGAGCTTGAATTCCGCAATCTTGCCCAACGTGTTTTTACCGATATTTCTGTAAAAGAAGGTTCTCCCATGAGCTTTCAGGGCGAATTATTTTCTGATGGGGAAACGGAAGGTGTTCAGGAATACAAAACCATTGAAAATACAGATCATCAGTATTTTTTGGTTGATAATATAGAAAAACGGAAACAACTCCTGCATAAACTTGAAAGATGCAAATCATTTTGCTTCGATACGGAAACTACCGGTATTGATGCCCATCAGGCAGAATTGGTCGGGATGTCGTTCGCCATTGAGCCTGGAGAAGCCTGGTTTGTTGCCCTACCTGAAAATTATCATGACTGTCATTCAATTGTTCATGAGTTTAAAGCTGTATTTGAAAATGAGACAATTGAGAAAACAGGACAGAATTTGAAATATGATATTTCTATGCTTAGATGGTATGATGTGGAGGTAAAAGGGAAATTGTTTGATACCATGTTAGCGCATTATCTCATTCAGCCGGATATGCGCCACAATATGGATCTATTGGCTGAAACCTATCTTCATTATAAACCGGTATCCATAGAGTCTCTGATCGGTAAAAAGGGGAAAAAACAACGGAGTATACGGAGTGTTGATCTTGAAGTTTTAAAGGATTATGCCTGTGAAGATGCGGATATCACCCTTCAACTGAAGACTGTTCTTGCCCCTGAGTTAAAAGAGGCAGAGGCCATCAATCTTTTTGATAAAATGGAGGTTCCCCTGGTTCCTGTCCTGGCCGCTATGGAATCGGAAGGTGTAAAACTTGATATACAGGCTTTACGGGATTATTCAGGTCAACTTGAAACCGAAATCCATGAACTCGAAACGGAAATCCATCAACTTGCCGGAGTGGAATTTAATATTGCATCACCCAAACAGCTGGGAGAAATTCTCTTTGAAAAGCTTAACATTGTTGAAAAAGCCAAGAAAACCAAAACAGGGCAATTTTCGACCAGTGAAGATGTTCTGCAAAAACTGATAAACAAGCATCCCATCATTCAAAACATACTTGATTACCGGTCGCTCACCAAACTTAAGTCAACTTATGTTGATACCCTGCCGGATATGGTCAACCCCCGTACGGGACGCATTCATACCTCCTATAATCAGGCTGTTGCCGCAACCGGTAGATTGAGTTCCAATAATCCCAATCTTCAAAATATACCCATCCGTACCGAGCGAGGTCGTGAAATTCGCAAAGCGTTTGTTCCGCGAAGTGATAATTTTACCCTGCTGGCGGCCGATTATTCACAAATTGAGCTCCGTATTATTGCTGAACTGAGCGGTGATGAAGGGATGATCAGGGCATTTACAGAAGGGATTGACATTCATACGGCCACCGCTTCCAAAGTTTATGGTGTTGATCTGGGCGATGTCACTGCCGACCAACGCAGGAATGCTAAAACAGTAAATTTTGGTATTGTTTACGGTATTTCTGCATTCGGACTTTCAGAGCGTCTGAATATACCAAGAGGTGAGGCTCGGGATATAATCGAACAATATTTTGAGCAATATCCGGGTGTAAAAGCTTATATGAACCAGTCTGTTGAATTTGCCCGAGAAAAGGGATATGTTCAAACCATTATGGGCCGCAGGCGGTATCTTCGTGATATAAATTCAAAAAATGCGGTTGTTCGTGGTTTTGCCGAACGAAATGCCATCAATGCACCCATCCAGGGATCTTCGGCTGATATGATCAAGCTAGCCATGATCAACATTCATAAGGCTATGGTGAAGGAGAATTTTACATCAAAAATGATCCTTCAGGTACATGATGAATTGATTTTTGATACCCACAAAGACGAAGTGGAAAAACTAAAACCTCTTGTTCAGGAACATATGGTCAATGCCATTCCATTAAAAGTGCCTTTGGTGGTAGAAATAAATACCGGGAATAACTGGTTGGCTGCGCATTAATCCGTATAATCCAACGGTTTCTAAAACCAGTCAGGCGCAAAAAACTAAAGTTCATCCTTATTCCTTATCATCTTATCCCCTAATTAAAGCGATTTCGGAGGATGTTTCATTTTTGGCACACTCCTTGAATAATATCAGGTGGGCGCCCAATTTTTTAGAAACCATTCTGCCAGTTGGCAGATTAAAACTTTAAACTATGAAAAGGTCAATCAAAAAAATTGGGAAAAAAACAGTAAAAATGGGTGAAGCAAAAGTAACCCGCATATCTGTTCAAGTTTTATTCTCTGTTCTTTTAATAATCAGTCTTTCTGCTTGTGAAAAAGCCTGGCACGGAAGCGATGGCCGCCCCGGTGATGCATTTATAGCACTTACCTGGCAGGTTGAAGAGCCAAACTACATTGATGCTGGTTCCGGCGCAATCCCACCCAGATTTTACTATGGACAGTATTATAAGATCAATCCTGGTTTTTACGACCTCTATTACGAGGGCAATGTTTGGACAGGCCAGTTCTGGGGATTTTATGCCTGGGAAGTGACTTATGAAATCTGGGAGGTTCCTGGTGAGCGCGGCGACTGGTATTATAACGGTGCCAATGGCCCAGACAACTATTTCGACATTGAACTGAGTCCTTATGGACCCTATGTCTACAGCACTTATAAAAGTGGAGAAATGGATTCGAAATATGAAATTATCGAAGATTCTGACGACCTGATTGTAGTCCTTCAAAAAGGAAAAGGAGTCCATATGAAAGCCACTTTTAAGAAAGTAGAACCCAGGTACAAAACAGATATTGAAAAATTAAACAGACAGTAACAGTTCAACTCCATATATCTTCACCGGCCTTTGAAAATTCAGGGCCGGTTTTTTATTTTAAATATGCTTCAGCAAATTTTAAATCCCCGGGACGGGTAATTTTGATGTTTTCATAGTTTCCATCCACCAGGTGGATGACCTCTCCCAGTGCTTCTACAACGGTCGCATCATCCGTAAAATCTTCGCGATATTTCTGCTCGTAAGCTTTTTTTATCAATTTGGAATGGAAACATTGAGGGGTTTGAATCATTCGGTAATCCTGTCTTTTTACCGGAATACTGCTATTTGCAGAGATATGTCGCATGGATTCATTAACCTTCACCACCGGAACGGCATTGCCGAATTTTTCAGCCTCATTAAAAACATTGTGAAGGGTTGCATGGCTGACCAACGGACGAACTCCATCATGAATACCCACCATTCCATCTGATCGAACTTCATGGAGTCCACATTTGACTGATTCAAAACGTGTGTCGCCGCCTTTAATCACTAGATGCGGAATAGCAAAATCAAAACGTTTACACAGTGATTTCCAAAAATCAATAAATGGTTCAGGTAAAACAAGGATGATTTGCAGGGCATTGTCAAAATTGTAAATATTTTGCAGGGTATGCATCAGAACAGGTCTACCGGCAATTTGAAGGAATTGTTTTGGAATTTCAGCTTCCATCCGTTTCCCTTTTCCACCAGCTACGATGATAACATATTTGTCCAAATCCTTAAGATTTTGAAATCAATGAATGCCCCCTGGAATTTTAATTTGCCGGAATTAAATAATCAGCATGGCATCACCATAAGTAAAAAACCGGTATTTCTCTTCAACTGCAATTTTGTAAGCCTTCATCAGGAAATCATAATCCGCATAAGCTGCCACCATCATTAAAACCGATGACATAGGTAGATGGAAATTGGTAATCATGGCATCCGCAACTGTGAATTCGTATGGCGGGAAAATAAATTTATTGGTCCAGCCTTCATAGGGTTTAACCTTTCCAGTAATGGAAACTGCTGTTTCAAGAGCTTTCATGGTGGTGGTTCCCACAGCGCAGATTTGTTTTTTGTTGTCTTTAGCCAAATTAATGATATTGGCCTGTGCTTCATCCAGGATCATCTCCTCTGAGTCCATTTTATGTTTGGTCAGATCTTCCACTTCAATATCCCGGAAATTGCCCAATCCTGCGTGCAGGGTCACTTCGGCAAAGTTAACACCAATCAGCTCGAGTCTTTTCATCAATTCGCGGCTGAAATGGAATCCTGCAGTAGGCGCAGCGACAGCCCCTTCATGTTTGGCATAAATGGTTTGATAACGCTCTTCATCCATCATCGTGACATCCCGTTCATGGATTTTAGGAAGTGGTGTCTCTCCAAGCTTTTGAAGGATGTCTTTAAATTCACTGTAGGGACCATCAAATAAGAATCTAAGGGTCCGTCCGCGGGATGTGGTATTATCAATTACCTCAGCGACCAATTCTTCATTTTCACCAAAATACAATTTGTTTCCGATACGGATCTTTCGTGCCGGATCTACCAGAACATCCCATAGAAGACTGTCTCGGTTTAACTCACGAAGCAAAAATACCTCAATCCGGGCGCCAGTTTTTTCTTTTTCACCGTACAATCTTGCCGGGAAAACCTTTGTGTTGTTGATGACAAATACATCGCCATCGGTAAAATATCCAAGGATATCGGTAAAAACCTTATGTTCAATTGTCTGTTTCCTGCGATTCAAAACCATCAATCTCGATTCATCTCGGTTTTTGGGAGGGGTGCTGGCAATTAATTCCTTGGGTAAGTAAAATTTGAATTGAGATAATTTCATAATTATTAACTCATTGTATATATATGAATACCTGTTAAAAAAAGGGGTGCAAAATTACACTAAAAATAACGTAATGTCAATGTTATAAGTATATTTTTTTTATTATACTTCTTCGGAAGCAATATTCAGCATTTTCTCAAATGTTTCAAGACTCATGGCCTGGTTGAGTGTAAAGTCTCCAATTCGAGTCCTGGTAAGGGATTTAAGATAAGCTCCTGATTGAACAACACCTCCGAAATCTCTGGCAAGCGAACGTATATAAGTTCCTTTGCTGCAATTCACAACAAAATCAATTTCCGGAAGTTCAATCCGGGTCAAATCAAAACGGTTTATTTTGATCCGTCGCGATTTTAATGTAACCTCCTCCTTATTCCGGGCATGGTGATAGGCTCTCACTCCATTGACCATAACGGCAGAATACAAGGGGGGTACCTGATCAATTTCTCCTACAAACTGTTGAGTGGCCCGTTGCAACATTTCAGCATCCAGGTGTTTGGTTTCAAAGGTGCCATTTACTTCCGTTTCCCTGTCGAATGAAGGGGTTGAAGCCCCCATGATAAATGTACCAATGTATTCTTTGTCCTGATCCTGGAACTCATTGATTTTTTTCGTGAATTTGCCTGTACATACGATCAAAAGGCCGGTGGCCAGGGGATCAAGGGTGCCGGCATGACCTACCTTTATTTTACGCAATCCTGTCCTTCTTGAGATCGTATTCCGGATTTTCTTGACCACATCAAATGAGGTCCACTCCAGTGGTTTATTGATCAATAAAACTTCTCCGTTAACAAAATCAAATGTCATCTAATCGATGGTTAAGTCAAAACCCATTGCCAAAAAGAGCAGAATTGCCACACCTACCACGATTCTATAATAACCAAACATTTTAAAACCATGTTTGGTCAGGTAATTAATAAACGTCTTGATGGCGATCATGGCTACAACAAATGCTACTATATTCCCCACAATTAATATATCAAGATTTTCAGTGGTAATGGATTGATAGTTTTTGGTTAGCTTATAACCTGAGGCTGCAAACATGGTTGGTACAGCGAGAAAGAAAGAAAATTCCGCCGCTGTCTTGCGGTTCAGTTTTTGGGTCATACCACCAATGATGGTCGCTGCTGATCGCGAAACGCCTGGTATCATGGCAATGCATTGATAAAGACCTATTTTAAAGGCTGTTCCATAACCAATGCTCTGATCTTTGGCTGGCTTATTGAACCATTTGTCAACAAAGATCAATACGATCCCACCCAGAATAAGCATGATGGCAACCACATAAACGTTTTCCAGCAAACTGTCAATAAAATCCCCTGCAAGCAAGCCAATTACAGCAGCCGGAATAAATGCTACAAAAAGTTTATAATAAAACGACAGGGACTGTAGAAACCGCTTCCAGTAAAGAACCACCACAGAAAGAATCGCTCCAAACTGAATATTGATAATAAATGCCTTGACGAAATCACTGCTCTCAAGTCCCATGATTCCCTGTGTCAGGATCATATGACCTGTGGATGAGATGGGTAAAAATTCTGTAATTCCTTCAACGATGGCAATGATGATTGCTTCTAACCAGCTCATAATATAAGATTGATAAATAATTTAAAGATATAATTGACCGGGTTGATTCCCATTTACTGATATTATTAAATAAATACAACGGATACCGTTATATCAGTCTTTGGGTTTTTTCATGATGGCAAAAATCTCAACCACATAACCGGCCAGGATCAGGATAGGAGCCAGCGTTAAACGGCGGAAATTAAATATCTTGTCGCTGAAAACATTGGGATCATCCGAACCCCCACCAATCATCAGCAGAAATCCAACTAAAATAAGTGCCAGCCCAATGAACAGCAATCTGTAGTTTTCTTTACCGAAAGCAAAGCCGGTGCTTGATGGTATACCTGTTTTTGGTGTTTGAGCTGCTCCCTGTTTTTTAGGTTCTTTTTGTTTTGCTTGTTTCGCCATTCGCTTTGATTTTAGGTTGCAAAAGTATAATAATGTTCTTAAAAATAGAGGTTTTCCGATTTAATCTTGATGTACTTCCTGACGGCAAAATAATTGGAAAGCCACGTAATGATTATTCCCAACAGGATTACAATACCAAACAAAGAAAGATAGAGATCGATTTCCTGGAGGTTCACCAGTTCTGGAACTTCCCGTTGAGAAATATAAACAATTCCACCCAGCAGGACAATGGCCACCATGGCGCCGATGATGCCCTGGACAATTCCTTTTAATATAAAGGGCTTACTGATGAAATGCCGGGTAGCACCGACCAGTTGCATACTGCGGATTAAAAATCGTTTTGAATAAACCGAAAGACGGATCGTATTATTGATCAGGGCAATACTGATGATCAATAATAATCCACTAAATCCTAAAATAATGATGCCTATTTTCCGGACATTTTTATTCACAACATCCACCAGCGATTCCTGGTACCAAACCTCTTTTACATTTGAATTGTCCAGGATCTTATCTTTGATGATCGTGAGACTATCATTATTGGCATACTCAGCTTTGAACCGCACCTCGATGGTTGGTAACAGTGGGTTATAACCCAGAAAGCTTGTAAAATCTTCTCCCAGTTCTTTGGCAAACTCTTCGGCTGCCTGTTCTTTGGTAATGTATTCGGTGGATTTCACGTAAGGGGTGGCATCCAGTACTTTTTGCAGTTGAATAATGCCGGCCTCCTTCACATTATCTTTCATGATGATGGAAAAACCAATATTTTCCTTTACATAATCAGACAGTTTCTGAGCATGGAGAATGATCAACCCAAGTAATCCCAACATGAACAGCACCAGCGAAATACTCACTACGGTTGTGATGTAAGACCCCCTGAGTCGTCGCCGGTTATATTTTTCTTCTGCTACAGCCATCTGGTTAGTTTCGTTGCTAAATTAGTAATTTTCATGTTCAGCAGCTACAGACTTGTGTTAAAGAATACTAAAACAATCTTTATCATCCTGCTATTGCGCAATCAATCTTTTTAACTTTGTATAAAAATTTTCACCATGACGGAGATCCGGAAATTCCGATTTCAAGATAAGGCATTGATGAAGCTTTCCAATGAAATTCGCACGAAGGTTTTCATCGAAGAACAGGATGTTACACCTGAAATAGAATATGAATTCGAAGAAGAAGGAAATTATTATTTGCTTTTTGTAGATGGAAAACCTATTGCAACTGCACGCTGGCGTGAAACGGATCAAGGTATTAAATTGGAACGATTTGCATTGTTGAAGGAATACCGGAACCAGGGATTAGGAACGATTTTGCTAAATGAAGTGCTTCAAGATGTCAAAAAGTTGAACAAATCAATTTACCTCCACTCACAGGTAAAGGCCATCAATTATTATAAAAGAGCTGGTTTTAAAGAAGAGGGAGAACATTTTTGGGAGGCGGAGATTGAGCATGTGAAGATGATTTTTTAGTTTTATACCGCTAATATTCGCAAATATTGGTAAGGCATTCGCATTACTTCGCGTGTTAATCATTAATTATATTATGGGCTATAATTTCTGCAATGTTCTGGTTTTCCCTTCAAAATAAACCAACTCCCGAAACCCAATATCCTGAATCATTTCTATGGCTTCCGGAAAATATTTATCCAGTTCGTCGGGGTGGTGGGCATCGGAGTTGAGGGTGACAGGGATTTTCAGATGATGCACCTGTCCCAGGATTTCGGGTGAAGGGAAATAAGTCTCAGCCCGTTTTTTGTAAAGACCACGCGTATTGACTTCAACAATACAGTTGGTTTCCGCAGCAATATATTTTAGGGTCTTCCAAACCAAATCCTTATACCAGCCCTCTTCCTCTGAGAAATAACGGTTTTTATTGTGCATCTTGATCTTGTCGAAATGGGCAATGATGTCGGGTTTTTGGGTGGCGATCATTTCCAGAACCTGGTTATAATAGGCTTCCACACCATGACGGCCATGACCTCTAAAAAGTTTTTGAATGCCTTCATCAAAGCGTTCCTGCCAGGGACCATCGATGAACCAAAGTTCTTCTACTCCTATCTTTTTGATCAGGTGAACGCCACCGATAGTATAGTCCAGATCGCCGGCTCTAACAAATTCTGGAAAATCTCTTGTGATACCGGGAATGTAATCGATCTCTAGTGAAAGCAGGATATTGATCTGATCCTTATATTTCAATTTTAACGCCCGGATGGTTTGGAAATATTCATCCAGCCGTTCTTCCCGAATAGCAAATTTATTCTCAAACGGCACCGGCGCATGACTTGAAAAGCCCAATGTATGAAAACCAAGTTCAATAGCGCGTTTCACATAGGCTTCAGGAGCTTCTTTACCATCACAAAAATGATTGTGTGTATGTAGGTTGAAATATTTCATTTTTTTTGGTTCTCAAAGATTTCGCTGATATTTTTTAATTTTTATATGTGTAAATCTGCAAGATCAGCGTCATCTGCGTTCCATTTTTAATCTGCCACCACAATTTTATATACTTTATCCCCTCGTCTTACCAACTCATCAATTGGAATGGAGCAATCCTCACCCTTTACGGTTTTATTTACCGACTTCAATTCCACACGAATTTCTTTAACGACTCCTTCAACCACGCCGGTTGTCGGTCCAAGGATTTTAATTTCTTCACCGATGTTTAAATCGTGTGTCTCCATTTTGATCTCCGCCACACCCAGTTTTGAAAAGTAATTGGTGACCTTTCCTACATACAATTTCTTTTTCGTTGCCTGCGAACCATATTGTTCGGTCCATTCACCCATTTTGCGGCCGAGGTAATAACCATCCCAGAAACCGCGGTTGTAAACAGTTGCGAGTTGCGCGTTCCATTTGGCGAGTTTGTCTTTTGTGAAAGTTCCGTCGAAGTAGGCATCGGCAGCTTGCCGGTAAACCTGTGTTACGGTTTTTACATAATCGGCCGACCGGCCCCGGCCTTCAATTTTCAAAACACGGACACCGGCATCCAGTATCTTATCCAGAAAATCCAGTGTTTTCAAATCTTTGGGCGACATGATGTATTCATTGTCTACCAAAAGTTCTACGCCGTCATCATCGGTTACATGATAAGGCCGGCGGCATTGTTGTAAACAGGCACCACGATTGGCTGAAGAATTCAGGTTGTCGAGACTTAAATAGCACTTTCCTGAAACGGCCATACACAATGCACCATGAGCAAAAACCTCGATTTGAACTAAATTTCCCGAAGGGCCTTTAATCTGTTGTTTTTCGATTTCACTGGTGATCTCTTTTACCTGGTTAAGGTTGAGTTCACGGGCGGTCACCATCACGTCGGCAAAGTTCGACCAGAATTTTACGGCAGCAATATTGGTGATGTTGGTTTGCGTGCTCATGTGCACTTCCATACCTACCTCATTGGCATACTGGATCACCGACTGGTCCGAAGCAATAATGGCTGTAATATTATTCTCTTTGGCAGCATCCACGATTTTCTTCATCTCCTCCAGTTCCTCATCGTAAATTACGGTGTTGAGCGTGATGTAGGTGCGGAGGTTGTTTTTCCGGGCAATGGAAGAGATCTCCTTCAGGTCATCAAGTGTAAAATTCTTACTTGATTTAGACCGCATGTTCAAATGCCCGATACCGAAATAGACTGCGTTGGCACCGCCCTGATGGGCGGCCATCAGTGATTCGTAGGAACCTACGGGGGACATGATCTCTATGTCAGAGGCATTCATTTTTTTGCTTAATTTCGGTGCAAAGTTAACAATCGAACGAATCCAATCATTAAAATTTAAACCATGCGTAATTTATTCCTTATTGTATTTATAAGTTTAACCCTTCATCTTTTAGCAGATGATAATCCTTTATGGCTGCGGTATCCTTCTATTTCACCTGATGGTAAAACCATTGTTTTTGAATACCAGGGTGATCTGTTTACGATTCCTGTCGAAGGTGGAACGGCACGTCACCTGACGGTTCATGAAGCCTATGACTTTATGCCGGTTTGGTCGCCGGATAGTAAATACATTGCTTTTGCATCAACCCGCTTCGGGAATTTCGACATTTACCTTATTCCAGCTGAAGGAGGTCAGGCCAATAGGCTAACTTTCCATTCATCAAATGAGTTCCCAAACAGTTTTACACCCGATGGAAAAAGTATTTTATTTTCTGCTTCCATTCGTGATGCCCGCGACAATGTTCAGTTCCCATCTGGCGTATTGTCTGAACTTTATTCAGTTCCGCTAACGGGTGGGAAAATCACACAGGTGCTTTCAACGCCTGCTGAAATGGCGGTATATGATGCCTCAATGAGTCATTTGTTTTATCACGATAGAAAAGGTTATGAAAATGCATGGCGTAAACATCATACTTCGGCCATTGCAAGAGATATATGGATGTATGATGTCAACGCTGATAAGCACACAAGGCTTACCACTTTTGTTGGTGAGGACCGGAATCCGGTTTATTTTGAAAAAGAAAATAAACTATATTATTTAAGTGAGCAATTTGGCGACTTTAATGTTTGCAGGATGACACTTGATAAACCGAGAAGTGTTACGCAAATGACAGATTATGTGAATCATCCCGTGCGGTTTTTAAGTATTTCAAATGAAGGGACATTATGCTATTCATGGAAAGGAGAACTTTATATAATTCCTATGGGTGAGGATATAATAAAGGTACCAGTAACCATTGCAAACGACGAAAAAGAAAATCAACTGGAGTATACCGTGTTAAAGGATGGAGCAACAGAGATGGAATTATCCCCTACCGGAAAAGAAATTGTTTTTATTACCAGGGGTGAAGTCTTTGTAACCTCAACTGACTTTGCAACCACCAAAAGGATTACCAATACACCAGAGCAGGAGCGTTCTGTTAGTTTCAGCCCGGATGGAAGAGCCATTTTATATGCATCCGAGCGAGATGGAAGCTGGAATTTGTATCAAACCAAATTGCTTAGAAAAGATGAAGCGCAATTTTCTTTGAGCACGGCCTTAAAAGAAGATACCATTTTAGCAACAGATGCTGAAGAATTTCAGCCACATTTTTCTCCGGATGGAAAAGAAGTGGCCTATCTTGAGGAAAGGGAAACACTCCGTGTGTTTAACCTTGATACTAAGGCTGTCAGAACCATTCTCGACGGGAAATACAATTATTCATACAGCGATGGAGATCAGTGGTATGAATGGTCACCCGATGGTAAATGGATTGTGGCCAGTTTTTCACCCAATACCATGTTCATCAATGATGTAGCATTAATCGATGCCAACGGTGGTTCAGACCCAATTAATCTTACTTTAAGCGGATACAATGATGCGCATCCTCGTTGGATGCTAAAGGGCAATGCCATTATTTGGTACTCCGACCGCGAAGGTATGCGTAGCCACGGCAGTTGGGGTGCCCAGGATGATGTGTATGCTTATTTTCTGAATGAACAGGCCTGGGACCGGTTTAAGCTGATCAAAGAGGAATATGAACTGGTGAAAGAACAGGAGAAAAACGAAAAAGAAAAGGAGAAAAAAGCCAACGATGGTGAAGAAAATGATGAAAAAGAGAAGGTTGAAGATATAAAGATCGATCTTAAAAACCTGGAGGACAGAAAAGCCAAATTAACCATCAATTCTTCCAACCTGGCAGATGCCATACTCACTCCTGATGGTGAAAAGCTATATTATCTCAGCAAATTTGAAGATGGTTATGATCTGTGGGTGAATAAACTGAAAGACAAGGAGACCAAAATGGTAATGAATCTCAAAGGCAATGGAGGAGCATTACAAATGGACAAAAAAGGTGAAAATCTTTATTTATTTTCAGATAAAAAGATCATCAAAATTAAACTTAAAGATAAACCCGAAAAGAAGGCTGTAACCTATAAAGCCGAACTCAATTTAGATAAAGCCAGTGAACGGGCCTATATGTTCGAACACGTTTGGCGTCAGGTGGAAAAGAAATTTTATACTCCTGACCTGCAGGGGGTAGACTGGCAATATTATAAACAGGAATATTCAAAGTTCCTGCCATACATCAATAATAATTTCGATTTCGCTGAGATGCTTAGTGAAATGCTGGGTGAATTAAATGCTTCCCACACAGGATCAGGGTATCGGTTCAAGGACGAACATGGAGATGCAACAGCCAGTCTCGGTGCGTTTTATGACCCTGATTTTGCAGGCCCGGGTATTAAGGTCATCGAGATTATTGAAAAAGGTCCACTGATCAATGCAGGAAGCAAGATCAAAAACGGGGTGATCATTGAAAAGATTGATATGGTGCCAATTACAGCTGATATGAACTATTTTGAATTGCTGAATCATAAAGATGGGAAAAACACATTATTGTCACTTTATGACCCGACATCTGCAGAGCGCTGGGAAGAAACCGTAAAGCCCATAAATCGCCGACAGGAAAACGAATTATTATACCAACGATGGGTAAAAAAAATGAGGAGCATGACCGATAGTCTTTCTGGCGGACGGCTGGGCTATGTTCATGTAAAGGGAATGAATAGCAGCAGTTTTCGCGAATTTTATTCTGAAGCATTGGGCCGAAACTGGGATAAAGAGGCGCTAATCGTAGATACGCGATTCAATGGTGGAGGATGGTTGCATGATGATTTGGCGACCATGTTGAACGGTAAAAAATATGTTGACTTTTATCCGCGTGGCGTTCATTTTGGACATGAACCGATGAATAAGTGGGTGAAACCTTCCATCGTTTTGATCAGTGAGAGTAATTATTCTGATGCCCATGGTTTCCCCTTTGCCTATAAGGCTCTCGATATCGGGGATTGCGTGGGTATGCCGGTTCCAGGCACGATGACAGCTGTTTGGTGGGAAACGCTGCAAGACAATACCCTTTATTTTGGCATACCGCAAGTAGGTACAAAAGATAAGAATGGTGATTACCTGGAGAACAAACAACTTGAACCCGATTACAAAGTCCGCCAGGATTATGATGTGGTAGTAAAAGGCCGGGACCAGCAGTTGGAGAAAGCTGTAGAAGTATTGTTAGATAAACTCGATAATGAATAAAAGCAGGCGTTGGGTATATCCTGATATTAAATTATTCTATTTTACGATTTTTAATTTTAATTCATCTAACTGCTCGTGAGAAATAGTCGAAGGTGAATCAATCATCACATCCCGTCCGGCATTGTTTTTCGGGAAAGCGATGAAATCACGGATGGAATCGGAGCCACCAAACAACGCCACAAGCCGGTCGAAACCAAGAGCAATGCCACCATGGGGTGGAGCACCATATTCAAAGGCGTTCATCAGAAAACCAAACTGATTTTGTGCTTCTTCATCGGTGAAACCGAGTACTTCAAACATTCTCTTCTGAAGTTGCTTATTATGGATTCGAATGGAACCCCCGCCGATCTCCACGCCGTTTATCACCAGGTCGTAGGCATTGGCCCTGACTTTGCCGGGATCGGAATCGAGCAACTGCACATCTTCTGGTTTGGGGGACGTAAAGGGATGGTGCATGGCGTAAAAACGATTGGTTTCTTCATCCCATTCCAGCAACGGGAAATCGACTACCCACAAGGGTTTGAAAACCTTTGAATCGCGCAAGCCCAGACGGTTGCCCATTTCGAGCCGAAGTTCGTTGAGTGCTTTCCGGGTTTTACTGGCCTCACCGGCGAGGATCAACATTAGGTCACCGGGTTTGGAATCGAATTTATTGGCCCAGGTCTTTAAAGCATTTTCATCAAAAAATTTATCGACTGAAGATTTAAAAGTTCCGTCTGAATTGTATTTTACATAAACCAGCCCTTTGGCCCCGATCTGCGGTTTCTTCACAAAATCAGTCAGCTGATCGAGTTGCTTACGGGAATATTCAGAACAGCCTGCTGCATTGATGCCAACTACGAGTTCAGCATCATCAAATACACCAAATCCTTTTCCTTTTGCTAAATCATTCAGTTCTGTAAATTGCATCTCAAAGCGGATATCAGGTTTGTCGGAACCATACTGGCGCATGGCATCATCATACGACATCCTTGGGAATTGATAATCAATTTCTATGTTTTTTACCCTTTTAAAGAGGTGTTTGGTCATCCCTTCAAAGGTGTCCAACACATCATCCTGCGTTACGAAGGCCATTTCACAATCGATCTGCGTGAACTCCGGTTGGCGGTCGGCGCGCAGGTCCTCATCCCTGAAACAACGAACGATTTGGAAATAACGGTCGTACCCGGCAACCATCAGCAGTTGTTTGAAAGTCTGGGGTGATTGCGGTAAGGCATAAAACTGACCTTCATTCATCCTTGAAGGAACCACAAAATCACGGGCACCTTCCGGTGTGGATTTGATCAGAAATGGTGTTTCAATCTCGAAAAATTTTTGTGAGTCAAGATAGTTTCTGGTTTCTATCGCCATTTGGTGACGGAGTGCCAGGTTATTTTTTACCGGATTTCTTCTCAGGTCAAGATAACGGTATTTCATCCGGATATCTTCTCCGCCGTCGGTTTCATCTTCAATGGTGAAAGGAGGAACAGCGGATGTATTTAATATAACCAGTTCCGAAACAATGATCTCAATCTCACCGGTGGGCATTTTCATGTTTTTGTTACTTCGTTCAGCTACTTTGCCAGTAGCTTTCACCACAAACTCACGACCCAGCTTGCGTGCTTGTTTGCAGAGATCTGCATCAGTATCCATGTTGAATACCAGTTGGGTAATACCGTAGCGGTCACGCAGGTCGACAAAGGTCATTCCGCCCAGGTCACGTGATTTTTGTACCCAACCTGAAAGGGTAACCGTTTCGTTGATATGATTAATATTCAGCTCTCCGCAAGTATGTGTTCGAAGCATGATTTGATAGTTTTATTATAAGCCGCGAAATTAAGAAAAATGGAAAAGGGGCGTACACCTTTTCAGTTAATCGATAAAAAGTAGGCTGCCCCCGTCAAATAAAGGTCCGTTGTAAAGCTCAATGATCTCGTAATTTAGCGATATAATATATTGCCTTACTGCAGTTCCTGCTCCAAAGTGATCCAGGTTCCCAATGATGAAAACCTTATTTTCCCAAATACCGCAGCAGCCGCCAAAAAAACCATGTTTCGAACCAGGGAGAAGAATGTCTTTTGGATCAACATAAAGAACATTTAATTTATAATTTTCCAGCACCCTCTTAATACCTTCGTCAGAGGTGATGTAATGATCATTTTTTAAAGTCAGTAAATTGCACCTACAATATCCCTGGTTTACGTGGATCAGATCAAGATCGGTTGCCATTTCATTGATTTTTGAATCGGTATATCGGAAATTATGAAAAACATATTTCTCCGTCGAAACTGCATTGTATCCGGCTGTATCAGGATATTTTGATCCAACGGGTTCCTCTCCTTCAATGTAGGAAATGTTATTTCCTGTCAGATTGGATTTGTATTTGGAAGGCAGATTTGGTGCTACAATGAATTGATCATTTACCTTGCAAAAGAAAATGTCAGGATGGCCTGAAATAGCCTCATAGGTGATGCCTGTCGTCTCAAAATGCAAGATTACTCCATATTTTTGAAGATTCAGACAGGCCTCTTCAGGAATACGTTTGTCGGCAATGATCAGCATAAATTGTATTTTTGAGTCAAAGTTAATTCCTTTCCCGGATTTGTAAACGCAGCAATTAATTAAATGGATATCAAAAAATGAAAAAGTTCACACAAGCTATTGTCAAGCGCCCCTGTCGGAATATGATCCATGGACTCACATCAGCCGGCTTGGGCATTCCTGATTTTCAGAAAGCCCTTGTCCAGCACGATGGGTATATCGAAGCATTGAAACAATGTGGTCTCGAAGTTACCATTCTTGATGCCGATGAGCGTTTTCCGGACTCGGTTTTTATCGAGGATATAGCTTTACTGACACCTGAATGTGCCATTATCATGCTGCCGGGAGCACCTTCCAGGATGGCTGAAACCGATGGGATGGAATCTGTATTAAAGCGTTTTTATACAAACATTGAATCCATTCAACCTCCCGGAAACATTGAGGCGGGTGACATCATGATGGTGGGACCACATTTTTACATTGGACTGTCAGAAAGAACCAATCAGGCTGGAGCCACCCAATTGATTTCCATATTGAAAAGATATGGCCTGACAGGATCATTGGTAAAATTGAAAAAGTTGCTGCACCTTAAAACCGGGGTATCTTATCTTGAAGAAAATAACCTGCTTGTTTCAGATGCATTTTTCAATGATCCTGAGTTCACCAATTTTGATAAGATAATGGTTGATGATGATGAAGCCTATGCTGCTAACAGTGTTTGGATCAATGGGAAAGTACTCGTACCAAAAGGATTTCCGAAAACGACCCGAAAAATCCAAAATCGCGGTTTTGATGTCATTTCTTTAGATGTATCTGAATTTCAAAAACTGGATGGTGGCTTGAGTTGCTTATCTTTGCGTTTTTAAAACTCATTTTTTCATGGTAAACAAAAGAGGTGCGAACGGGATCCCATTAATAGCAATGTTTTTGTTCCTGATGGTTCTAATGTTAACCGGTTGTAGTAAAAAAAATCCACATGCCCTGATCATCACCAAAACGGATACCATTGAAATTGAATTATATATAGATCAGGCTCCGATCACTGTAAAAAATTTTATGCGCTATTGCATAGATAACAGGTATAAAAACGCCACCTTTTACCGAGCAGTGCGACCTGATAACCAACCTGATAATGCTATTAAAATTGCTGTGTTACAGGGTGGTTTATTCGATGATTTTCATCCCCTGATGCTACCTCCTATCGAACATGAGACTACCCAAAAAACCGGTATTTTGCACAAAGATGGTGTTATTTCAATGGCCCGCAATGAGCCCGGAACGGCTACTTCGGAGTTTTTTATTTGTATCGGTGATCAACCTGAGTTGGATTTTGGAGGGAAAAGAAATCCAGATGGTAAGGGATTTGCTGCTTTTGGAAAGGTCACCAAAGGAATGGATGTAGTGAAAAAATACTGGCAAATGCCAACGAAAGGCCAGTACCTCGAACCCCGGATTCGGATTTTGGATATCATTTTAGTGAATTAACATTGAACTTCGAACCTTAAACTTATACCATGCCTCATATCCGTCTTGAATATACCAGTAATCTGAACATTGATTCTGATATCAATAGTTTATTCTTCGATATACACCACGTTCTGAATCAGGTAACAGGCATTAAAATCGATAATTGTAAAAGCAGGGCTGTTCATCTGGATACTTTTTATGTAGGTGATGGACGAACTGAAAATACATTTGTCCACCTGGAGGTCAGTTTACTTGAAGGTCGGCAAGATGACCTGGTTCAGTTAACCGGAAAAAAACTTTTGGACCTTTTGCTTCAATTTTTCGCGAATGGCGCTGAAACGCAACCAGCGCAGTACACTGTTGAGATCAGGGATATGAAAAGGGATCGTTATTTCAAACAGACCTCCGGATCGACCAGCACCTGAAATCTTAAAAAGTAGTAACTTCGCTTTTGTTACTAATATTAAATCCGATGAAAAAAACTTATATAATTACCTCGCTTTTAGCAACATTGCTTGCTGTGTCGGTATTAGGCCAGAGTATCCATCATGAAGTAAAGGCCAGCCTTAACATTTCGGGAAACACCATAACAGTCAATGACCAGGTAACCATTCCTGCCCGATTGATAGGCGACACGAAGACCATCTCCTTTTCCCTGAATAAAAACCTTGATGTGGACATTCCCAATGGGCAATTTATGCTTTCTGAACCCAGATCAGCTGGTGAAAATGCCATCTACAAGGTTTACACAATTTCTTTGGTTCAGCCGGGCCCTGGAGATCTGGTTATTCCCTTTGAATATTCCGGTGTGATCAATGATCAAATCAAGGAGGGTGCTGCTGAGGTTGCCCGTGGATTCAGCGAAACCAGCGGGATCATCAGCGAAGATGGTGTTTACCTGGGTGGATCTACCTATTGGCTCCCTTCATTTGAAGAACCGCTGTTTACTTTCAACCTGGAGGTCACTCTCCAAAAGGAGTGGAATGTGGTCTCACAGGGAAAAAGAACAAAAAATGAGGAATTAAATGATCAACGGTATGTGCGTTATGAATCGCCCAATCCGGATGAAGAAGCCTACCTGATCGCGGGGCCATTCACTGAGTATGAACAGATGGCTGGTGATATAGCCGTTCAGGCTTTCCTCAGAACACCCGATGAAGAGCTGGCCAACAGGTATATTGGCGTTACATCGCAGTATTTGAAGATGTATGAAGAGTTGGTCGGGCCTTATCCCTATACCAAGTTTGCATTGGTTGAGAATTTCTGGGAAACCGGTTTTGGAATGCCCTCTTTCACCCTTCTTGGTCAGCGAGTGATCCGGCTGCCCTTCATACTGTATACTTCTTACCCCCATGAGTTGCTGCATAACTGGTGGGGTAACTCGGTTTATGTTGAAATGGAAAGCGGCAACTGGTGCGAAGGGATCACCGCCTACATGGCCGATCATATGATGAAAGAACAGCAGGGTCAGGGTGCGGAATACCGCCAAACGACCCTGCAGAAATTTACCGATTATGTGAATGTGTCCAATGATTTCCCGCTGGTCGATTTCAGGTCGAGAAACAATTCTGCAGAAGAAGCCATTGGTTATGGAAAATGTTTGATGATGAACCATATGCTTCGCAAGGAGGTGGGAGATGAGCTGTTTATCGCAGCCTACCAGGATTTTTATAAGGCCAATAAATTTACAATTGCCTCCTTCGATGATATCCAACGGTCGTTTGAAAAGGTAACCAACCTGAACCTGCAGCCGTTTTTTGAACAGTGGACCAAAAGGGAGGGAGCGCCCAACCTGGTAGTTTCAAATGTTACTTCTGAGAAAGAAGGGGATATTTACAAAATCAGATTCACCCTTGAGCAAACACAGGACAGTCCGCCTTTCTTTATCAACATCCCGGTTGCGATTTTCACCGAAAGTAAAGCAAAAACAGAAGTGGTAACAATGGAACTGAAAAAACAGGATTATGTCCTCACTTGCCAGGGAAAACCTGTGAGGATTGAAGTCGACCCGCAGTTTGATGTTTTCCGGCGACTCGATAAAGCGGAGGTGCCACCAGCTTTGTCTCAATTGTTTGGAAGTGAGGATGCCTTGATCGTGCTTCCATTTGAAAGCCCCTACCTGGAAGATTACAGCGAGATGGCCGACAAGTGGCAAAAATCACAGGAAGCACAGAACATGAAATTACAAATAGTGCTTGACAAAGATTTGGATAAATTACCCGATGATCAGTCCGCGTGGGTTTTGGGTTTTGAAAATAAATTTGCAGATGCTTTCGATGTAACGGATGATTATGCTGCTGCACTGGGAAATGAAGATATCGATCAAATAGAATCGCTGAAAGAGTCCGGTTCCCTGGTATTTGCTATCCCCAATCCTTCTGACAATGCTTTTACCACTGGATTTGTTGCGACCAGAGTACAGCAAGCCATCCCGGGCCTGACCCGGTTGCTTCCCCATTACGGAAAGTACTCATTTCTTGGATTCGAAGGTGAGCGGCCCAATAATGTTCTCAAGGGTTCTTTTCCGGCATTGAAATCGCCATTGCACAGAAACATCACATATGATGATCGTGTGATCACTACCACAGCAAAACTGGAACCTGAACCCCCATTGATCACTCAACAGTAATTGCTATGATCGACATTCAACAAATAAACGACACCCTGTTTGAGGTCACAGTCACGGATCGCTCAACCACAAAACATCAAGTGACCATTTCGGATGAATACCATCTGAAACTGACTTCCGGAAAGATATCTAAAGAAGCGTTGCTGAACCAATCATTTGAGTTTTTACTCCAACGAGAGAGTAACACCATGATCATGAGCCGGTTTGATTTGCCTGTCATTTCCAGGTATTTTCCGGAGTATGAAAATGAGATCAGGAGGAGAGCACAGTGATGAAAGATCGTTATCCGAAACGTATTGTCTGCATGACAGAGGAACCAACCGAGACCCTCTATTTGCTGGGTGAACAACACCGAATTGTTGGAATTACAACCTATACGGTTCGACCACCGGAGGCAAAAAAAGAAAAACCTGTTGTATCGGCATTTACCTCGGCAAATATTGATAAAATAATGGAATTGAATCCCGACCTTGTGATCGGCTTTTCAGACATCCAGGCGGAGATAGCTTCCGAACTCATCAAACGTGGAATTGAAGTACATATTTTTAACCACCGGTCGGTGGAAGAGATTTTTAATATGATCCAGCAATTGGGTGCTTTGGTTGGCGCCGGTGAGAAAGCTGCCAAATATATCGGCGAAACAGAAAAAAACCTGGCCATTATTCGAAAGCAAAGCGAACAGTTAAAGAAAAAGCCTGTCGTTTATTTTGAGGAGTGGTACGATCCGATGATCACCGGTATTCAATGGGTGACCGAACTGATTGAAATAGCAGGCGGGATCGATTGTTTCCCGGAACATAAAAATAAACCCTTGGCAAAGGACCGGATTGTAAAAGACCCAATGGAGGTGGTTCGCAAAAATCCGGATATCATCATCGGGTCATGGTGCGGACGAAAATTTCGACCCGATCGTGTCAGAAAACGGGAAGGATGGCATAAGATTTCAGCGATAGAAAACAATCACCTGTATGAAGTTGATTCATCCATCATTTTACAGCCCGGGCCAGCAGCTGTTACTGATGGTGTAAAAGCATTGCAACAAATTATTCATGACTGGAGCAATGGATAATACCAGAATCCATGAGCAGGTTTACAGATAAGGTCAAATATACCCTGAAAGGTAACTATCCGGTGCAAATCGGAGAACAGACTTTTAAATGTGATCCGGATCACCTTTTCTTCTGGCGCATTGTTAATAAGGGTGGATTTGAACCTCAGTTTTTCAAAATGCTTGACCAATTCCTGAGTAAAGATTCTGTGTATTGTGATATTGGTGCCTGGATTGGCCCGACCGCTATGTATGCCGCGCGTTTATGCAAAAAAGTCTATGCATTTGAGCCTGATGATGAGGCTTACAGGTTTTTACTGAAGAATATATCGAAAAATGAAATTGTAAATATCATCCCTTATAATTTGGCGATCGGTCCTGAAAATGGTTTATTGAAAATGGCCAGCCATGGCGGAAGGCAAGGTGACAGCATGAGCAGCATGATCAATATTGCGCATTATAAAAATTCTTTTACAGCCAAATCCATCACCTGGAATTCATTCATCAATGATCATAAACCGGGGAAAATTGATTTTATTAAGATGGATATTGAAGGGGGAGAGATTTCGGTTATTCCGGTTCTGTCGGATTATCTCAATGAACACAAACCAATCCTGCATCTATCATTGCATCCGGCTTATTTGCCGGCCCCTGAACGGGTTGAGCATATCCGGAATATTTTCGATCATCTTGGTTTTTATGAAAAGGTCTTGGGTGAAAAATTAATACCGGTTGATGTGAATCATTATTTATCTGGTATTTCCAAAAGACCTGAATTCAGGTCGTTTTTGTTATTGCCTTAAGCATTCAGCTGACGCTTACCATAAGGGATGCTAAATAATTTTAAAATCACGAGTTTTCAATAATGGATTGGATGTGAACTTGACCTGTGTAAATTTTTTTAAAAGCATTTTTCTGTTTCTGCCTTCATATCCCACCGCATAATTGATCTGATCGGGTGGAACCTCAATGGTAATGGTTTCTCCTGTTTTTTTCATGAACGGTGCAAGTTTTTCCCTCCAGATCTCTGTTATTACCAATTCCCGAAATGATGGATGCCATGGACCAGCCGTAAGATCATTTCCCGAAAGCAAACCTTCCGATGGATGGAGTCCCAGTTTCAGTACCTTCACATTCGCCACTTCAAAGATCTTCAGCAATTGTGCTGACCAATGGACCGCTTCATCAAGGTTTAAGGGTTGATATTTGCCGTCACGGTATTGTTTTTCCAGGAGTGTGTCCTTGATCACCAGGGTGGGGTAGATGCGGGTTTCCCTGGCACCCAGTTCGACGATCCGCTGTGCAGTTGCGATTGATTTTTCCAGCATGTCGCCCGGCAAACCGATCATCATTTGCAACCCGAGTGTAAAACCTTTATCCAGGATCATCCGGGAGGCCTCTTCCGTGTCTTTGGCCGTGTGGCCTCTTTTTGACGCTTTAAGAACAGCATCATCCAGCGATTGGGCGCCCAGTTCAATGGATTTAACATTATGCGATTTGAGTAAATCCAGAATTTCAGTTGAGATATAATCCGGTCGTGTGGATAACCTTATGCTCATAATCTGCCCTGCTTCTATATAGGGTTGCGCAAGTTGCAAATAATGCTTTTGTTCTTCAACAGAGAATCCGGTAAAATTTCCGCCAAAATAGGCCAGTTCTACTTCCGAATCTGAAGGATCGATGGTCGCCAAACGCTCCTCCATGATGGTTATTATTTCATCATCAGAAGGGATTTGAAGCCGGCCTGATATTTTTCGTTGATTACAATAAATACATTGAAACGGACAGGCCGCCTCAGGTATGAAAACCGGAATGTTGAAATGTTTTTTTTTCATTGCGTATTCAGGCATTAAAATTAAATAATTTTGCATCCAAATGAATAAAAATAGAATTCGCACGTTTGTATTAAATTTTAGAATATCAAACAATTAAATGAACCATAAACACAAATAAAATGAAAACACACTTTTATTTCAAAAGACTTATCCCGAGGTTATTCCTCATTCTGTTGGTGGGAGGGATTGCTTTGAGTTCGGGCGGTTGTAAAAGCAAGAAAAAACTGGCCCAGGAAGCGGCAGCCAAAGAATATGCCGATCGCGTGGCTAGTGCCATTGCTGAGCTGGAAGCCATACTCAATGATGATGGTGCCATGCCGATTTCAGAGCAGGAAAGACGTCTGAATGATATTAAATCACAAAACCTGAATGATGCGAGGGTTAATGATCTGATCAAACAGGTTGAAGCGAAAATTGCTGCTCAAAAAGAAGCACTGAGGCAACAACAACTCGAAGAGAAAAAGAAAAAAGAAGCCGCCAAAGAAAAAACCTATGGCTATGTAGATGAATATTTTGTTCAGATCGCCAATGCAAAATCTGTGGAAGAAGCCAATGCCAGGATCGCAGAAGCCATGAAACTATTTGCTTCTCCTGATGTGCCGGTCCTGATTATTATCAGTAAAGTTGGATCGGAGGTGGATTATGATAAACCCACCACCATCGAAAAATACCTGAATTACCTGAAGGATACCAAAAATTACAACAACCGGGTACAAAATGTTGAATTCGATGGATACGGACAGATTGTTTCACTTGAATTAATAAAAAATTAGCGCTATGAAGACCTATCGTTTCATTATAATCTTTTTGTTTGCTGGCTTTGCTATGCAAGGTCTGGCACAAGATAATATCAGCCCTGAGCGGAAACAGGCCATTGACAGCCTGGCACTCGAAAAAGTAAGAGACCTGAGTAAATACATCAGCCTGATTGGCGATAAAGACACCCCCTTTTCAGAAGCTAACCGGGTGATCGACCGGGCCGTGGAACTATTTATGGAAGGCAGCGAGGTGGGTGTTTCTTCACTTTATCGCGAAGAGATCAATTATTACCAGGTTCGCGAGTACCTTGAACGATTGATGCGGCTCAATTATAGCAAAGTAGATATTGAATGGTACAAGATTGAATATGTGAGCGATCTCGAACGCCAACCTGATGGAACCTATGTGGGTGTCATCACCATTTTCCAGAAATTTTCAGGATATGATAAGGAAGGCGGCCTCGTGTACCAGGATGTTACCAAAAAGGACATCACCGTTTATGTCAAACGCAAGGAAACTCAGATCGCCGGTAAACTGATCGGCTTCTGGGATGTGTTGCTGGGTGATATCCGTGTTAAGGAAACAACCAAACAATAAGCCCAATGATTTTAAAATTAAAAAGGCTTTCAATTGAAAGCCTTTTTTAATGTCAGCAAACTATTTAATAAGTTATTTTACAGGGATGATCAGAAAGATAATAATCTCCTAATTTTGCACAATCATTTATTTTTCACGTTACTATCAGTATGAAACAATCAACGTTTTTAGTCATCATCATAATCGTTATTGCCCTGTTCCCGGTTTACGGACAAAATACATTGGGTTCCATAACAGATGACGAAACCGATCTGTATGCGCAAACCAAACAGGTCAACCAGTTTTTCAGGAGATTTAACAATGAGGAAGATAAATTTGGAAATCGTTATTATCCCGGCGACAGCCTATATCGTGATAATGCTTTCCGGAAAGTATACCTGGAGATGCTGTTCGATAAGGAAAGCCCTTTTATTCAGAAAGGTCTGAAAGAGGAATTTATCAATGAAGTGACCAGTGCGGATAATCCTGTTTTCCTCGATTTTCATGGAAACAACTGGTTTGCAGAATTACCGACATCTTTTAAGTATTATAAGAAAAAGGAGAACCTGCTCCTATTTATGCAACTTGAACAGGAAAACCTTGGATATAAATGGGTTATAACCAATGTTTATTTTGATAAATTTCTGAAACAATTTAACAAAGGGGATAAAGAGGTTATTGCCGGTACTTTTTTGCATCCGATGAGTCATGAGCTCGATTTCATGAATATTTATAAGGTATTCAGGGATCCAAAATACATTGAATACTATGCCAGTAAAACCTTTAAGCCCGATTACCGAACCCTGTTGTTTTATGAAGTTAAAATGGGCAATATGGAGTATGTGAGTGTCGGTCCCCTGAAATTTCATTTTTTTCAGGTTGATGGATGGTATTTCGAAGTGACCTTTTTCAACCGGCCCGGGAATAATTCCGGCTGGCTGATATCCAAACTTTACCGGATATCAGATAGTGAAAAAGATGCATTGATCCGGTTTTATTTGCCTTGATTACGATAAACTAGAATATCGATGAATAAACTGCTACGTATTTTCATTTGGATTTTCCTGGTGATTCCATCCACCTTGATGGCACAGGAAAGTCAGCAGCATACCTTTTCGTCTGAAGAGATCAACCGTTATAAAGAACAGATAAAGCAACTGACTGGCTACCTTGAAGGAACGTTGAATTTCCTTGGAGATGGGGAGGCCCCATCCAAAGAAAAGGAGATTGTAATCAATGACAGTTACCTGAAAATTTTTAAAGATGACAAAGTGCAGATTGAAGACGATCTGGATGAAAATCGTGATGTGCCGATTCATAAAGATGTACAGGCTTACCTAAAAGATATTGAGTTTTTCTTTCGCAAGGCAGAATTTAAATTCCATATTGTGAGCATCGATCATTTTATGAATGATCTGAATGGGCATTATTTCAAGGTTACTTTCAATCGCGACCTCAATGCCATAACCATAACCGGTGATACGGTCAGCTCACGAAAAGTGCGGTACATGGAAATCAATCTGGATCTGGCTAAAAACGACCTTCGCATTGCCAGTATTTATACCACCAAAATCAATGAAAAAGAGGAGATCAGAAATTGGTGGAATGGACTTTCATTAACATGGCGACAGATTTTTGGCGAAAAGATTATTCTTTTTGATTCAATCCCTCTGTCCGATATTATTTATTTCGAAGACAGCCTCATTTTGGTCAGTAAACCCCATCTTCCTGATACCGGTACAGCTGGCCGATATGAGCTAGAACTTCCCGTCCAGCGTGCCAATGCTCTGGAAATTGACCGCTCTGTTGATACCCTGAGGATTGGTTCAAAGTCCATCATGATTTACCTCAATGGAATTAAAAAACAGCAGGAGATTGACCTTTCTGATTATGGAAGCATTCGTGATTTGGAACCTTTATCGGAACTCACAGAGCTCACCCTGGTCAATTGTTCCAACACACTCATTACAAGTTTATTCCCATTGCGCAACCTCAACAAGCTGGAAGATCTGGATTGCTCTAATACCCCCATTGTTGATTTATCACCATTGCAATACAGCCGATCGCTCAAAAGTCTGAACATTGCCTATACCCTGGTGAATGATCTTGAACCTCTTCGCGGGCTCTTCAATCTTGAAAATATTGATTTTTCAGGTCTCCGGATTACCGACATAAAGGTTATTGATGAACTTTCCCATTTGAAGGTCATAAAAATGAATGACACCCATGTGGGTCAGCTGGAGGCTATATCCGAACTGACAGATCTGGTGGAACTGGATGCCAGCGGAACCCATATTCATGAACTGAGTGCCCTGTCTGATTTAAATAAGTTAAGGGTTTTGAATGTGGAAAACTCCTCCATATCTTCTTTAAAGCCCCTGTCGAATTTACAATCCCTGGAAGTTTTGCGGATCAGCCATACCCTTGTCGATAGTCTTTATCCACTCAATGGTCTTCCCAATTTGAAGCGGATATACTGGGATGGAGAAGAAATGTTTCCCGAAGCGCTGGAACATAAAAGAGAACGGGCCATTGAATTTATGAAAAAAAATCCCGGAACGCTGGTGATCTTTGAATCGGAAGAATTGCTTAAAAGCTGGCAGGAACTGGAAAAGCCCTGGAAAGACCTGGCCCGAGAAGCTGCACAGCTCAGTGAGAATCCTTCAAAAGAGGAATTGCACGGCCTGTTGCAAATCAGTTCGGTATTTGTCGAAGGCAAACCCATTACCACATTAAAACCAGTGCGTCGACTTTATAACCTCCAAATATTGGATGCTTCGGGCGTGCAGGTTGCAGATTACAGTCCCCTTGCAGATGCACTTGAACTTGAGGAATTGAATTTGTCAGGTTCTTCTGCAAAGAATCTCGATTTCGCTGCCAAATTGAAAAAACTCAGGATCCTGAATATTGAAAATACCAGTGTAACTTCTTTAAAACCTTTAACCCAAAACGAAAACCTCAAATATATCTATGCTGATAAAAGTATGATCAGTCCTGACGAAGCTTTCGCTTTTGCAAAAGCGCACCCTGACTGTATCGTAATTTTCGATACTCCCGGAATTACGGAATGGTGGAATACCCTTCCCAATGGCTGGAAAGAATTTTTTACCTCCCAGTATAAAGTTGATGCACCCCCATCATCTGAGCAGCTGCATGAAATTATTTTCTTACAAAGTTTGGAGATTTCTGGTCCTTATACCATTTCTACCTTGTTGCCTCTTACACGAATGAAAATCCTGGAAGTGTTAAAGCTAAAGGAATTGCAGGTTTCAAGTTTGAATCCATTAACGGAATTGCCTGCTCTGCGAGAACTGCTTTGCAATCAGATGCCTGTTTCAGACCTGACGCCACTGTCAAGCTTAACAAAACTGGAGGCGCTCAATTTTGAAAATACTCCGGTTGAAGAGCTCGGTCCCCTGGAATCCTTGAAAAATTTAAAATCTTTAAACATTTCAGGTACACAGGTCGACAAATTGAAATCGCTTTCCGGACTTACCAGCCTTGAGTTTCTGGCCCTTAACAATACCCAGGTAAAAAGATTGAAACATATTGAAAACATTTCCGCACTGAAAACAGTTGAATGTTTTAACACCCGGGTTTCTCAAAAAGATATTGATCGTTTTAAGGAGGCAAACCCGGATTGTAAGGTAGTTTATTATTAATTTTGCAGCAAATAACCTAAAAACGCTACAATGTCATCGAACAAATTAATGGATCCCATCGGCAAACTGATGGGTCTTCGCTATAAATCGCATCCCTGGCATGGGGTTGATATCGGAAAAGAAACACCCGAAGTGATCAACTGCTTCATTGAAATGGTTCCCACGGACACCGTAAAATATGAGGTAGATAAAGAAACCGGGTATTTGAAAATTGACAGACCACAGAAATATTCCAATGTTGTGCCGGCACTCTATGGTTTTATTCCGCAAACTTATAGCGGTGATCTGGTTGCTGAGTTTTGTATGGAAAAATCGGGGAAAAAAGACATCAAAGGTGATGGCGACCCCATTGATATTTGTATCCTCACGGAGAAAGATATCGTCCATGGTGATATCCTGGCTAAAGCCAGACCCATTGGTGGTTTCCGCATGATTGATGGCAACGAGTCGGATGATAAACTGGTAGCGGTTCTGAACAATGATGCGGTTTATCAAAACTACAAAGACATTACAGACCTGCCCGACCTGGTTGTCGACCGGCTGAAACACTATTTTCTTACCTATAAAGATCTACCAGGGAATCCCAGAGATGTTGAAATTACCCATGTGTTTGGTAAGGAAGAGGCCCATGAAGTGATCAATCGTTCGGTAAATGACTATCAGCAAAAATTTGAAAAACTCGGTAACCTGTTATCATACGTATAGCTCTTTTTTACTTTCGTTCTTGCGGGTATTAGGCTTTTTTGTCTTTTTGCACAGGTTGAAAATGTAAAATATTTACTACGCTCTTTTGCGTTAATAGCGTCTTTTAGATGTTATTTATTTAATTTTGGTGTGAATATCCGCACATGATCACCAACCCGACATATTTAGTCAAGTTCCTGCTGTTAGGTATTCTTATTGTTATCTCCAATGCAATTCAGGCAAACAGTGAAAAAGACAGCCTCTTAACAGTATTTAAAAGTGCTGATCATGATACGGTGCGTATCATGGCCTTATTTGGCCTGGGCAACCTATACATTGACGGGCCTTCCGACTCACTGTTGCATTATTATGACCGGGCACTGAAAATCACCCGGGCTAATCTTGACCGACTTGAAAAGGAAAGAATTTTCGCCGGGCCGGAATTCGATGCCTATAAAAACTTCGAGGTTCGGGCTGTAATCGAGTTTGGCATAGAATATTTTTTCAGAAGTGATTATGACAAAGCCTTACAATATTATTTTGAGGCCCTAAAAATCGCACGCCAGATTGGTGATCCGGGATTGTTATCGGAGTGTTTGAGCGAGATTGGCATCGTTTATAAGAACCAGGGTAGGTTTGAACTGGCCCTTGATTATTATGCCCGGTCCCTTGCTTATGCAGAACAAACAATGGATACCAGTTGGATCGCTAGCAGCAAGGTGAATCTTGGCAATGTCTACAAGGAACAAGGTTATCTGACCCTGGCCCTGAAATATTACCTGGAAGCACTTTCAACCCTTGAGCCCCTGGGACATGATCGACGTATTGCTGCTTGCTATCAAAATATTGGCGATATTTATCATAAACAACATGATTTCAACAAAGCCCTGGAATATTATAGCCGGGCGCTTAGTCTGGCTAAAAACTCCAATGATCTGGTCAGGGAAACCACTTGCTATATGAATATCGGTTATGTTTATGCGGGTTTGAATGCATTTCAAGAAGCACGTAATTTTTATGATAAAGCACTTGACTTATTCGACAAATCCGGCTATTCCCATGAAAAAGATGATTGTTTTATTCTGATCGGCGATACATACATGGGGGAAGATGATGCTAAAACGGCTGCAGGTTATTACCAGAAAGCGCTCGAATTATCCCAATCGGAAGGTGATTTGTCCAGGCAATCGGAATCCCTGATCAAACTGGGACAGATTCGTGCAAAAGAAAAACAATACAGTGAGGGCATCAAATTAACACACAATGGCCTTCAGATGGCTAAACAGGTGGGAGCCCTTGATTTGCAGGTAGAAGCGTATAAAACCCTTTCCGATGTTTATGATCATCAGGGGCAATTTGATCAATCGCTGAAGCAGTTCAGAATATATGCCGATTTGAAGGACAGCCTTTTCAGTGTTGAAAAATACCGTACCATCGCCGAGATGGAGATGAAATACGAAACCGAAAAAAAGGAAGCTCAACTGGCCCTGCTTGAAGAACAAAGTGAAGTCCAGGAACTCCGGTTAAGCCGCCGCAACCGGATGATGTATACCACCGGTGCAGTTGCTGCTTTGCTATTGGTCATTGGTTATATTTCATTTCGGAACTATCGTTTGAGAAGCCGCCAGAAAGCCATTACACTGGAGCAGCAACTGATGCGATCACAAATGAATCCCCATTTTATCTTTAACTCGCTCATTGCTATTCAAAGTTATATTTACAAGCAGGATCCGGTAAAAGCCGGGGATTTCCTGGCTAAGTTTGCTGATCTTGTACGGATCACCCTCGAAAATTCACGTGTTGAATTTGTTTTGCTTGAAAAGGAACTCCGGATGCTCAATGCCTATCTTGAATTACAATCGCTGCGCTATGATGGTAAGTTTGATTTTTCCATCAAATTGGATGAGACCATCGATCCTGCAGAAACACTTATCCCGCCTATGATGGCCCAACCTTTTATCGAAAATGCCATTGAACATGGCTTGAGGCATAAAAAAGAACGGGGTTCATTGAAAATTGAATTTGCTGCTAACGGGCAATCAATAAAATGTACGATTAGTGATGATGGAGTTGGTCGTGAAAAAGCGAAAGAAATGGAAGCTAAAAAAGGGCATCAATCCATGGCTACCGGAATTACACGGGAGCGCCTGGCAAATTTTAGTAAAAAGTTCAGGCAGAAGTTTATATTGCAAATTGAGGATTTAATTTCACAAACAGGCGATGCAGGGGGTACACTGGTTGTGCTGGAATTGCCTATTAAATCAATCAATTAGATTAACATTATACTTTTTTTATTTGGATGGAGATTCTGATTATATTTGCCAAATAATTACCAATTAAGGAAGCTCATTCATCATGTTATCAGTTGTCATCATTGATGATGAATCAAAAGCAAGAGAAGCCATTATCAACATTTTAGGCTTAAGCCGGAATTCAATGACCATTGCCGGGGAAGCTGATTCTGTGGAGTCGGGTTTTGAATTGATCAACCGAACCCAACCCGACCTGGTTCTACTCGATATCAACCTTACCGATGGAACCGGTTTCGACTTGCTGAAAAATTTCAACGGATTTAATTTCAAACTGATCTTCATCACTGCCCACGAGGAATATGCCATTCAAGCGTTTAAATTCAGTGCAGTGGACTATATTTTAAAACCGGTTGTTGCTGCCGATTTGCTTTATGCCGTTGAGAAAGCCGGCAAAGCCATTCAGCAGGAAGAGACTGAAATCAAAATCAGTACTTTGCTGGCCAATCTTGAAAAGATCAAAAAAATTGTATTGAAAACAGCTGAAAGCATTCATATAGTGCATGTGAAAAACATAATTCGTTGTGAAGCAGATGTCAATTATACCAGTTTTTATCTCGATAATGGTGAACGGCTGCTCGTGTCACGCACACTCAAAGAATTTACTGAAATGCTGGAGCCGGCCGGATTTTTCCGCACCCACCAATCCCACCTGGTCAATCTCGATTATGTAACCCGCTTTGACAAAAACGAAGGTGGGCACCTCGTCCTCAACGATGATTCAATCGTTCCGGTCGCTTCGAGGAAACGGGATGACCTCTTTAAGGTATTCGAGGATATGTAACGCAGTTTTGTTCAGGGTCCATTGTTTTGGGTTACTATCCACCCCATGATAAATTGTAGGTATTTCATGAATTAGCTTCTTCAGCCAATTCCCCGAAATACCATTTTGGCCATTTCAACTTTATTCCTGCAAATAATAACCCACCTCCGGCAGATAATAATCCTTTTCCTTGTACCTTCTGATCAAGCCATATATTTATCAATGCTTTTGTATTGAAAAATAACATAACGAAATGGTTGATATATCTAAAAAAAATATATATTTTTATGCAGAATTCACCCGTACAGGTGAAATTCAAATAAGAAAGGAAAACCACAACTTAATACAATATAGATCAAATAAAAAATATCCATTAACCCGTGATGAGCCATGCTTGATTTAAAGTATGACTGATCCGTATCAAAAACAAAGGAAAGATGAAAGCAAAATTTTTTATCACCATGATTTTTGCAGCAGCATTGTTCACCAGCTGCTCAAAAGATGAAACCGACGAGCCCCAAACCACAGAAAGGGAATGGACCATCATCGGTTATTTCAACGGAAACAATAACCTCGACAACACCCAGGCCGGAACCAGTTACATCATTGGCGATGTGCAGGAAATGGAGCATGCAGGCGGATCGGAATCTGTGACTTCCATCGTCATGCTCAGCTCATTGAAAACCGGTGGGAACGCCAATTACTACAAAATTGAAAAAGCTGAAAACCAATTGCCCGACCAGGTTAAATCAATCCTGCTCGAAGATATGGGTTCCAAGGACATGTCGGATCCGCAGACACTCATCAATTTTATCAAATATGCCAAAGATAATTATCCGGCCAAGCGTTACATGCTGGTGCTCAACAGCCATGGAGGCGGCTGGTACGGCGTAAGCCCGGATGAAGCCAATGGCAGTGGTGATATGATGAGCCTGCCGGACCTGCGGATGGCCATGGAGACCGGTCCTCACTTTGATATTGTGGTTTTCCATGCCTGCCTCATGAGTATGACCGAGGTGGCCTATGAAATCAAAGACCTGGCCAATTACATGGTCTCCAGCGAGATCTCCATGCCGGCACTCAGTGTATTGGGAGCCAATGTGTGGCTTCAGGAAATGATGAGCAATCCAGCAATGTCATCTTATGATGTCTCTAAAAAGATCGTTCAATGTGTATATGACAATGGTTCATTTGCCCAGAAAACAACCCATATGGCGGTTACCGACCTTTCCAAAATGGATGCCCTGGGTGCCAAAGTAGCCAATCTTGGAAATAAATTGACGACCGAGGTGGGTAATAACTGGGGTGAAGTTTTCGAAGCCTGGAATGAAACCCATTATATCTGTCCCGACTTTCCTTCATTTACCGATTTACGGGAATTTATAAAAAAACTACAGCAAAAGCCTGGATTGAGCCAGATCAATTACATAACCCAGGCATGCAACGACGTGATTTCCGCTTATAATGATGCGATCCCATTTACCAAATGTTATCTCGAAAATAATGAACAACCCTATGGCGGGCTTACCATTCATTTCCCCCAACAGGAACAATTTTTCGATAAAGCGGAATACAATAATCTGCAATTCAAAGAAACAAACTGGCACAATTTCCTCACCATATTTATTGAAAATACACAGGGTGGTGGAGGACAGATAGGGGATGATGAAGTTGGTATTGCCGGGTCGGTTACTTATCCGGGATTTAATCTATCGGGTAACACCTATGTGCTTGTTTACACCGTTGAAGGAGGAAATGTTAACTTATTGGGATATGGGAATACCGAAGCAAATGGAACCTTTGAATTCCTGATTACCGGAATAACCCAGACCACCGATTTCGCTTTTGAAGCATACGATGATGCCAATGGAAACGAGCAGCTCGATTTTGGTGAAGGCTATGGTTTTTGGGATGGAAATGGTAATAACCAATGGGATGACCTTCTGACTGGCCAACCGGGCAATATTTATGAGGGAATCAACATCATTTTGACAACGTTCAACGGTGAAAAAGTCATCCCAGTTCAACATGAACCCATTAGCCTGAAAGAGATAAGGCTCTTTGATTGATCGACTTTAGGAAAATGATCATAAATAATAGAAGCTCCTGCGGATTGCAGGGGCTTCTTTTATTTTCAAATAATAAATCAATCCCGGCAAATAATAATTTGCCTCTTTTTCTGAAAGGGGTTCAGCCTAATTTTATTCCTGCAAAACCAACCGGTGATCAATGGACAGGATCATTATTATCGACGACAGGGGCATCAGGAATGAATTAGAGGCTTTTATCATAGCCAATAGGGATCATATCCGACTGAATTCAGATATGGATGAGGTCTCCCTGGGAAATAATCCGGCCTTACAGGAGATTATTTCCAAATACGAGGAAAAATATAAAGTGAAGATCCAATCACGGGATAAAATTATGATTTACCGCCTGAATGAAATTATTTGTTTGCAATCAAATGGTGAAAAAACATTCGTAAAACTAATCAGCGGGGAAATAAATACAGTCAATGAAACATTGGATGTGGTTGAAGATCAGCTTCAAAATTTCCCATTTCTACGACCCAATGATCATTTTTTGGTAAACCTACATCATATTATTGAAATTAAAGACCAGCCAAATGCAGCAATTATCATGACAAATGGTGATCCAATTCCCCTTTCCAACAATAGAAAAGAAATGATAATTAATTCACTGAATAAATTCATTAAATAAAATTAAAAAATGACGACCATGAAAAATTCATTACAAGTTTTAAAAATTAAAAAAGCAGTAAGCCTCATCCTCACTGTTTTGTTGATGATCCTGCTGGGTGGAATGAATACTCAGGCCCAGGTATCATTTACCCAAACCCTGAATGCCGACTTTTACAAAGGCGCCTATAACGATCTGATCGTTAGTTCGGACAATGTTTATTTGCCTTATCAGGCAACAGATGTTACAACATGGCTCACAACAACTGTGCTGCCACAAACATTGGAAGGCCATAAAGCGGCTACCTGGAACAACAGGTATGTATATGTTGTCGGCGGGTATAACGATCTGACCTATTCCACTGCCGTCTACCGGGCAACATTGAATACTTCTGGTATCAGCAGTTGGACCACCCTGAATCCTTTACCAGTTGGTTTGAGGGATCATGCCGTCGTTATCGGGACCAACACCATTTATGTGCTGGGTGGCCGGGATGCATCCAACATCTACAATACAATTTATTTTGCCACAATCAATACCGATGGTTCACTGGGAACATGGGAAACAGCGTCGGTTACCCTGCCGGCAAATCTCTGGGGGCACACCGCAGTATATTGCAATGGGTATATTTATGTGGCAGGCGGTGCCAATACCAATTCTGCTACTGCTGCCCTGAACACCGTATATGTTGCGAAAGTACTGGCGGATAATACGCTGTCAGCATTCACGGCAACCACTTTACTGCCCGCTACCCGCAATGGTCACAGTATGGTAACTTTTGGCGACAAAGTATATGTTATTGCAGGATTTGCCAATGGAGGAACTAAAACCAATACAGTTTATGTTGCAACATCTGGTATTGATGGTACACTGGGGGCATGGTCATCAGCAGCCGCACTTCCGGTAACCATCAGCAATCATTCATCCGTTATTATGAACGGTTTGATTACCGTGCTGGCCGGAGAAAGCGGAGGTACCCTGACCAATAAAGTTTATTATGCCGATATCAATGCATCCCCTTTGGTGTGGAACCTTGCCACGAACGTACTGTATGATTATACCAGGGATGGAGCTGCTTTTGCCCATGACGGATGGATCGGTTATTGCGGTGGTCAGAACCTGTCGGGTACACCGATTCATAATACCCGTTATGCCAATGTCACTAAATCCGCGGATTATAGTATGAACGGGTTTTTTGTATCCCATCCCTTTTATGAATTGGGTGCTGAGAGAGTCATTACAGAATTGTCTTTTGCCGCATCCAATCCGGCTGTGTCAAATACACAGATTGCTTATCGTACAGCAGGGGAGGATCTTGATTGGGATAACTGGACAGCACTTACTTCAATCAGTCCGGTAACTGTTGGAGTGACCGACAGATACCTGCAATACAAAGTTATATTTACCGGAGATGGATTGGTAACGCCTGTTTTCCACGATATGAATCTCTGGACACCCGGAACGGAGCTTTACGGTAACCTGAATGGAATTACCACTTTTGACCTTGCAAGCAGTCCGTATTGGGTTACAGCTGATATTTCCTTTACATCGGGAACACATACCTTCGATGCCGGGGTTGAATTGAACTTCCTCCCCGAAACAGGATTGACAGTCAGTCAGGCCAACATGGTTTGTAACGGGACTGTTGCGGATTCGGTTAAGTTTATTGGATATACATCTGAGATAGGCACATGGGATGGTATATATTTTGACCCCAATAGTGACAATGGTGTTTCTTCGCAATTTTACTATACCGCTATTGTGGGTGCAGGTTATGGAAGTTGGAATGCGAATCTTTATTGCAATAGTACAAATGAACCATTACTGATGCATTGCAGCTTAAGAGCAGCAGACGGCCATGGTTTAAATTTGAATTCTGCCCATTTAACCATTGAAGAAACTTTTTTTGGAGGAAATACAGAAAGCGGTATTTATCACAACAATTCAAATCCTTCGTATGTGAATTGCGAAACTTCAAATAACCAATTCGCTGGATTATATCTCACTTCTGTTGCATCGGAACCGAATTTTTACGGAATGTTATCTCAAAATAACACCTATGCCATGTACTATCCTTCACCTGATTTTACTATTCTTCCTCCCAACGGCAATGGCCTGACATTTACAGGCAATACCTATAATGGCATTTGTATAGAAGCTGGTAGGGTTGGGAATAATCAAACATGGAACTCCATTGCTTATGACTATATTATGCTTGGTAATCTGGTAATTGGTAAAGCAGGAAATAATTGCCGGTTAACAATAGAACCGGGAAATACTGTAAAATTTGTTCCCGGAGCTAATTTGCAAATAGGAGTATATATTCCTTATACGCATTATGGAGGTGAATTGTATGCGATCGGTACTGCAGACAGCCTTATTACCTTTACATCATATGATGAAACTATAGGTGGTTGGGAAGGAATTTATTTTGATGACAACAGCGATTGGTATAGTGGAAGTTCAGTGATGGATTATTGTGTTGTGGAAAAAGGAAATAATTATAACATGTACTTCTATAACACAAATCAGGCCCAAATATTTAATGCAATCATTCGGGATGCGATACTGGATGGAGTTAAACTCTTTAGTTCATATGGACTGTTTGAAGATTGTGATTTTTATGGTTTTGGTAGGTATCCTATTTATTTTGAAAATTGGGAAGCATCACCAACACTTACAAATAATACCTATAGCGGGAAGGGAATAAATCTCATTGGCTATTCTGGAGGGCATATCACCAGCGACAGGACACTACAAAATGATGGTATCGACTATCATATATTGAACTCAATAACAGTTGGTAAATCTGGGAATAACACTCGTTTAACAATAGAACCAGGCCTTATACTGAATTTTGAGCCGGGCACTCGACTGCAGGTTGGAACTTATATCCCTTATTCCCATTATGGTGGAGAGTTATTTGCTGAAGGCACTAGCGGGAATGAGATCACTTTCAAAGCCTATAATGACACTCCCGGTGGATGGGAAGGAATTTATTTTGACGACAACAGTGATTATTACAGTGGAATTTCTTCTCTTGATTATTGTATTATAGAACAGGGAAATGAATACAATCTTTACAGTAACCAAACCACACAACCTTCTATCGATAATTCAATTTTCAGAAATGCTGTTCAATACGGAATAAAAGAATATCAGTCTTCACCTCAAATTCATAACTCTCAATTTCTGAATAATGGTAGTTATCCCGTTTATTATACAGATTGGACTTGTAATTCTCATTTATCAGGGAATACATATTCAGGAAACTCTCCAAACAAGTTTGCTCTTTCGGGCGGGCATTATACAGATGATAGAATATTATACAATGATGGAATAGAATACCTTGTGCTATCTGATATAATCATTGGTAAATCCGGTAATACAAGCCGCTTAACTATTGAACCTGGAAATAAATTGAGGTTTAGTTCGGGAACTCAATTGCAAGTAGGTATATACATTCCTTACAGTAGTTATGGCGGTGAATTATATGCCGAAGCGACCTCAGGAAATGAGATCACTTTTATGCCAGATAGCGAAATCCAAGGAGATTGGGAAGGAATTGAATTCGACGACAGGAGTGATTATAGCGGAGCCACGTCCTCTTTGAAATATTGTAAAGTAGAAAAAGGAAATGTTCATAATGTGTATTGTGAAAATACAACTCAACCTGCATTTGAAAATTGTGAATTTACCGATGCCCTTGGAGATGGTTTGAATTGCTTCAATGCAAGCCCTGGAATTGCTAACTCAACATTTTCATATAATGGTGGTCATGGTATTTACCTAGATGGAAATAGTAACCCTGTAATTGGCAATACTGCAACAACGACATGCAACATTTTTGGAAACGGTCCATATGCAGTATATAACAATACATCAAATAATATTGATGCCCGCTACAACTACTGGGGAACAGGTGATTCTGCAATGATCGCTTCCCGGATTTACGACAAATACGACAATACTGCAAAAGGTATCGTCATTTTTGCCGATTTTGCACAGGTTCCATCCATTCCATCTCCAACCATGATTTTAAGTGGAGATGTGTGGTATGCTAATTCAGCCATGACACAACTTGATGGTGCAACCATGGAAATTTTTGATTTCGTCGGAACCCCGATTGCCAACACAATTACCAATGGTATTGGCCATTATGCGTTCAGTTCGATGAGCTCCGGTAATTACACCATGGATATCACGCCTTCCAATTCATGGTCAGGCGTCAACTCAACTGACGCTTTGATGATCCTGAACCATTTTGCCCATCTTGATACGTTGGTCGGGATGGAACTGGCAGCCTCTGATGTGAATGTCAGCCAAACCGTTAACGGAACGGATGCACTGTTTGTTATGAAGCGCTACTCCGGTATGATCACTTCATTTCCTTCGGGTGATTGGTTATACAATACGGCCAGCCTGGTTGTGAATGGCAATCAGGTAACCAATGATTTTGAAATGCTTTGCTTCGGCGATGTAAATTCATCCTATGAACCTGCGAAGAAGGATGAAGGAACCGTTTGGCTTGCCTATGAAGGAAGTCAAATAATAAGTTCCTATGAGACTTTCACAGTTGCTATTTCAATTCAGGATATGATTACCGCAGGTGCCGTATCACTTGGCCTTTACTATCCTGAAGCGTTCATGGAAATCACAGGGGCTGAGATGCTCAATGCTACAGGAAATGTCATCTTTACAGCTTCAGATGGATTGTTCAGGTTAGGTTGGGCTGACTTAAATCCAATTAATTTGAATAGCGGGGTTGAATTTCTTGTATTGAATTGTGTTGCCAAGGATTTAAGCAACCTTCAGGCACCCATCTTGCTTGAATTGTTTGATGAAAGTGAATTTGCAGATCCTTCAGCCCAGGTTTACAACAGCGTAACGCTTGTAGTTCCTGAACTGGTTACCCTTTCTGTTGGGCTTAGTGAAATGGCCAATGATGGGTTAAGACTTTTACAAAATCAACCGAATCCTTTTAATGGCTCAACCGTCATTGGTTATGCTATTCCAGCTCATGGGAATGTGAGCCTGACAGTGCTTGACCTTACCGGAAAAACGATTGCTGTTTTATTCAATGGTCAGCAGTCAGAAGGGAAATATACGATTGATTTCAACTGTGAAGGACTTGAATCCGGGATCTACCTCTATAAACTCGAATTCACTAACGCTGAAATCAATAACAGCATTGTGAATAAAATGAGTGTAATCCGTTAAAACCTGTAATTATGAAAACGAAATTTCTAAAAATCATTTCAGTACTTTTCATAATTATCTGGCCGGTTCTGTTACAAAGTCAGACGATCAATACCACAACCGTGACCCAATCCATATGCCCCGGGGATATTGTGGTTCCGATCAACGTAACGAATTGTAATGGCGTAGGTGCGATCTCACTTGTGTTGCAATTCAATACCTCCGCACTGACTTTTAGTAACTATGAAAACCTTCACCCGCAGCTTTCCTCAGGATTTCTGATCGTGAACAATCCCGGTGATAAAGTGATCATCAGCTGGGCCAACACAACGGCTGCGAATATCGGAGATGGAAAGCTTATGGACCTCAGGTTTTCGGGTGTTACGGGTAATAGCAATTTAACATGGGATACACAAACTTCAGGTAATTGTGAATACAGTGATGTAAACGGAAATATACTTCCGTCCTCCTTCACCAATGGTACCGTTACGGTATACCAAATGCCCTTTATCACCAGTCAGCCACAGGATAAGGCTGTGCTGGAATACCAGAATGCTATTTTTAATGTGGGCGCCATAGCTACTGGAATCCAATATCAGTGGTACGGCAGTTACAATGGTGGTTCATCATGGATTGAGTTAAACAATGGTAGTTTATATGGTGGTGTTACTTCGGCAAACTTAACCGTTTATAATACCCAACTAACATACGACGGATATCTATACAGGTGTGAAATCAGCGGTGCATGCTCACCGGTCGAAGTAAGTGATGCAGCCGAACTAAGCATAGTGGAACCACTTATAACTTCATTCGACGTTCAGCAGGTTTGCCCGGGTAGCATAACGATCCCAATTCTGGCATCAAATTTCAACAATGTGGCGGCATTCTCCCTCGCATTTAATTTCAATGCGTCTGCGCTGAATTATACTGGATACCAGGAACTGAATGCCTTGCTGCCTCCGGGTAATTTTGTTTGCAATTCGGTAAATGATAAAGTTTATCTGAGCTGGTCGTCAACTACACCGGTTACTTTTACACTGCCTGATACAGCTATTGTTGAAATCGTTTTTACAGGGTATACAGGTTCAAGCAATTTAACCTGGGATACTGAAACGGCTGGGAATTGTGAGTACACCTATCTGAATGGTGATGATGTCATTTCAGTATTTCAGAATACCTCATTTACCATTTACCAGCAACCTCAAATCAATGTTCATCCGGTAGATAAATTAATTCCTGAAAATACCAATACCAGCTTCTCTGTTTCAGCCATTGCTTCCGGTATCACTTATCAGTGGCAGTTCAGTGCGAATGATGGAGGAGACTGGACAGACCTGTCAAACAATGGAACATACAGTGGTGTTACAGCTACAACCCTCAATATTACGAATGCTTCCCTTGGAATGAATGGGTTTTGGTACCGTTGCAGAGTTAGTGGCTTTTGCTCTCCCGAGGTATTTTCTAATCCCGGTGAATTAATTGTACTGCCAAAAATCACTGCAATAGCTCCTACTGTTTCCAATTGCCCCGGTCAGGTAACAATTCCCATTGATGTTACACATTTTATTGATGTTGCTTCATTTTCATTATCACTTGGATATAATGAGAGCGTGCTTACCTATGAGGGATTCCAGGGCCTGAACACAAATCTGTCTGGAGGTAATTTTGCCATGAATGCAGCAGGTGGGAAAGTTTTTTTGACATGGACTTCAACCAGTCCCGTTACCATCGGTGACGACCAATTGATTGAAATATTATTTTCAGGGGTAACCGGCACAAGTCCGCTTGCATGGGATATTCAGAAACCAGGAAATTGTGAATTTTCAACCCTCGAAGGGCTGGTTATATTCTCAAGTTATACCAATGGAAATGTAACAGTTTATCAGCCCCCTGAAATTACCGGGCATCCCGATAATAAAACAGCACCGGCTGCAACTTCCACCTCTTTTTCTGTTACAGCTACCGGTACAGGTTTAAGCTACCTGTGGCAGGAAAGCACGGATAATGGATCGAATTGGACCAATCTGGCCAATGGCGGATCTTATTCCGGTGTAACAACTGCCAATCTAACCATTAATCCTGTATTATGGTCGATGGACTTAAATCAATACCGCTGTCGCGTTTCTGGAACCTGCTCACCTGTGGTGTTTTCTGATGCAGTTTTATTGGACGTGATACCAGAGGTTATTTCAACCAATGCTGGATCAGTCAGCAATTCATGTACCGGAAATATTACTGTTCCGGTTTTAGTCAGTAATTGCAGCAATGTAGGGGCAATTTCATTGGCACTGAATTATGATCCGGCTAAATTGACATTTGAGGGATACGCATCCCCTCATACCGAATTGACAGGTGGAATGCTCATTGTCAATACAACCGGTTCTGAAGTTTTTTTAAGCTGGGCTTCTACCAATCCCGCAAATATCGGATCAGGGATTTTGGTTGAATTCAATTTTAAGGCAGTGGCTGGTTCATCCACCACCGTTTCATGGGATACGCAGATTCCAGGTAATTGCGAATACAGCAGTCCTGATGGATTTATTTATGTAACTTCTTTTGGCAATGGTAGCATATCAATTGCTTCCAACGCCCTGGTTGTTGATGCCGGAACAGATGAAAGCATCAACCCTGGTGGTTCTGTGCAGTTGGATGGATCGGCATCAGGCGGAGTCACCCCGTATGCTATTCAATGGACACCGGATACATGGTTGTCCGATGCTTCAATATTCAACCCGATTGCAAATCCCCCGATTACAACTGAATACACACTGACGGTGATGGACGACAATGGATGTGCTGGTTCAAATCGAATTGTAGTTTCAGTTGCAGCAGGTGGAATTGATCTCAATCTTAAAGCTTATTTGGAAGGTCCTTTCAACACATCAGATATGAATACGGATCTGAATATTTTTAATGCAATACCCCTTGCTCAGCCTTATTCTGGTTCACCATGGAATTATGGAGGAACAGAATCAGTTGTGGCAATACCCAATGCAAATGTGGTGGATTGGATTTTAGTAGAATTACGTGAAACTACCGGAGGTGCAGCAACAGCTACCACCGGGACCAGGTTGGCTATGAAAGCTGGGTTTTTGCTGAAAAACGGAACCATCGTCGGTATTGATGGTAACAGCATGCTACATTTCGATGTTTCGATTACCCAAAATCTTTTTGTGGTCCTGTGGCATCGGAATCATCTGGCGGTTATTTCTTCAGGTCCGCTAACGAATGCTGGGACAACCTATTCGTGGGATTTTTCCGATGATGTAAGTAAAGTCTACGGAACAAATGCACTGACTGATTTAGGGAATGGTTTCTATGGTCTGTATGCAGGTGATGGTAACAGCAATGGGATCATTCAAAATACGGATGAGACCAATGTTTGGAAGGTGGAATTGAATCAATCAGGCTATCGCAATGGTGACTTTAATATGAATGGAATTGTTCAAAACACCGATGAAACCAATTATTGGAAAGTGAATCTGAACAAAGCCAGCCAGGTACCCAATTGATGGCTTTATAATCAGGGCTAATCCTGAAACCAATATGGTTGGGTTGGTTTCTGGTCAAAATAAGAAAATCCCCGGCTACCCGGGGATTTTCTAACTTAGTTTACTAAAAATTAACAATTTTTTCAGAAAATCCTAAGCCAAATGGAAACCGTTTACTCCATTTTTGCGTTCCATAACTTTACCAAAATCATTTAAGGAAGGGCACAGTTACTTGTGTCTATATCTGACTTGAAAGACTCTGCTCATCGGCAGAGTTTTTTTATTTGTTTAATAAAATTGCAGTTAGTCATTTGTACACGAATAAATATACCGTAATTTTGCAACAGAATTTCAGAAAGGTATTCTGACGATAACATGATAACATTCAGGTCACTCAAGCACCTCTTTGTAGGTTTTTATATGCTATTCTTATGGCAGGGTTTGTTCGCCCAGGACACAATCTCTGTTATGTATTACAATGTATTGAACTTTCCCGGAACCACCCCGTCAAGGGTCGATTATTTCCGGACCATTGCCCAGTATACATTGCCTGATGTTATGCTTTTAACAGAAGTGTCATCTGAAGACGGTGCCAATTTATTATTGAATGAGGGTTTGAATGTAGGGTCCATTGATGCATATGAAAAGGCAGATTTCACAGATGGACCAGACACTGATAACATGCTTTTTTTCAATGGTGATAAATTGGGATTAAAAGCCCAAAATACCATTTCCACCCAATTAAGATTCATCAACGAATATGTGTTGTTTTATAAATCCAATAATCTTTCCGGTGGAGGTGATACGATTTTTATGCGGTTTTATGTGGCACATTTAAAAGCGTCGACGGGTAGTGACAACGAACAACAACGATTAGCAGAGATAATGGCATTTGAACAGTACCTGGAGGACAATGAAATTACAGAAAATATTGTTTTTGGCGGGGACTTGAATTTTTATGGTTCGGATGAACCGGCTTATCAGTATATTGTTGATCCGGACAATATCGGTTTGATTGATCCTTTGCCTGCCGGAGACTGGCACAATAATCCTGCTTTTGCCACCATTCATACGCAAAGTACACGTACCGCTCAATTTGGCGGTGGCGCATCGGGTGGATGTGACGATCGTTTTGATTTTATCTTTTATTCAGATGATGTGGTCAACGGTAATCAAACATTGCAGTATATTCCAGGTAGTTCATACGCACTCGCCAATGATGGACAGCATTTTAATGTCAGTATTTTAGATCCTCCAGTAAACACAACTGTTCCGGATTCTGTGTTGACGGCATTGTACTATATGGCTGATCATTTACCGGTCATGAGTTCTCTGAGCGTGCAACCCTTGCCCGAGCCTGTTACCGAAACATTGGATGTAAAGGTATTCCTGGAAGGTCCTTTCAACGGTTCGGATATGAACAGCGATTTATCACCATTTATTCCTGTTAACCAACCATTCAATGAAACACCATGGTTTTACCCGGGAAATGAATCCATAGAGGAATCGATGATCAATGTAGTAGATTGGTGCCTGCTTGAACTCAGGGTTACACAGGGAACAATTATGGATGCTTTAAACGACACTGCGGTCTGGCGAAAAGCCTGCCTGATTCTGGAAAACGGTTCGATCAGGGATACGGACCTCCTGAGTTTACCTGCTTTTGATGATATTTATACGGGTAATAAATACCTGATCATCCGTCATCGAAATCATTTGGATATTTTAACTTCAACACCACTGGAAATTATTAATGATACGTATGACATTGATTTTACTACTTCCTCCTCTACCGTATACGGAGGTACACTGGGTTACTCCCAGTTATCCAATGGTGCATGGGGTATGACATCCGGTGATATTGATGGAAACGGCACCATTAATTTTTTGGATTTACAAAATGTCTGGCGCACGCAAACCGGTTATTCTGGCTTTTTAGATGGAGATGCCGATCTTAATGGTAACGTGAATAATGTGGATAAAAACACATATATCCTACCCAATCTATTTATGCATACCCCCTTTTCCGAGTAATTTTTAGTTAGAGATAAAAACTATTCCACCATTTGATAAGCATATTGATACTTATCAAATTTATTGTGTTTAATTTTAGATAAATTTTATTAAACAAAGAAATTAACAATCAGCGACTTACTAATGCTCTGAAATATGCGCTATAATTAAACATATGCTGCTTATGAACAACAAGTTGTTAATTTTGTTTTTATGTAGCATCGTTTAAAGAAAGGGTGCTATAAGTTAAATTAACCTCTGAAATCATGAAAGCAAAGTTTATTTACTCAGCTTTATTATTCTTATCAGTTTCTATGTTTGTGCAAGGCTCCAATCCGCATGCCTGGAGTGGTGAAAGACAAAACAGAGTTTGGAAAAACTGGTCTATGTCACTCAATGCTGGTGTAACTTCTTACTTTGGGGATTTAAGTAAATACGATCTGCAGGTCCCAGGCAAATTCAAACATGAAAGTCAGCCTGCTTTTGCATTAACCCTCAATAAACAGTTTACTGGTTCATTAGGGCTTGCAGGTCAAATTTTGTATGGCGGACTAAAAAATGAGCCGACCAATGAACTCGATTTCAAAACCAATTTCATCGAATATAATTTTCATTTACGGTTCAATGTGATAGAAGCCATTAATGGTTACCGTTCATCACCTGTCGGATTTACTGTATATGCGGGTGTTGGCCAGTTTTTATTCAAAGCGGTTGAGTATGCCTATGTGGAAGGGAAAATGAATGAAACTGTGCACAATACCAGGGTTCCTGAGTTTGTTTATTTTGGAGGTGGTGAGTTAAGTTATGCCATCAGTGACAGATTTTCAATCTCTGCGGACATGGCGATTCGTCAGGCACAAAACGACAAACTGGACAATGTTGTCAAAGGTGATGATTTTGATTACTATACATTTACCAGTATTGGAATCACCTATCGTTTTATCGATCTTTTTGGTAGCAATAAAGTCCCGAACCTCACACGAAACGACTTCAAATACGGATACCGCTAAACTTCTCAATACATTTCATTGATTGAATCCTGATTGATGCATGGGTTATAGCATGTTTTAGCAGGTTCCAAATTCCAGTCAACGAACAATAAAAAACCTATAGCCATTCTGCTGAAGGTTTTCTTTTTTTTTGGCCCGCAAAACCGACCTTTAAAATAAGGTCGATTATGCAATCTTTTCTATCCAACTTTGCTAATCAAATATTCAATGTTATGGATAAACATTTTAGTAAATTTGATTTTGTATTAATAATTGATATTTTTACACCAACGAAGAACCTATGAAATGATATTATCCAGGGAAACTAAGCACAACCAATTTTATCAGCACACACTAAGCATTAACTAAGTATTAACTTGAAAACCCCAATTTAATAGCTTTAACATTTCATAAGTTCAGGTAATATAAAACTTGTATTATGAAGCTTGAAAAAATTTTAGACAACCTGAATTCATTTGAAAAAAATCCATTTCTTAAAATTATTGATAGTTTGAGAAATGAAAATCCCAAGAATGCCAAAGAAATTGAGAAAATTCTAAATGACTCAAGTGGTGAATTAAAAAACATGGACAATATTAATGTTTCTAAAGTTTTTCACCTTGTAAAAGATGAATTCACTGACTATGTAAAAGATGAGTTCGTTAATATCACCTCCCAATTAGATATTTTGACTGATATAATTTCAAGAGATGGAAACTCAATTATGAAACAAGATTGGTTCGCAAGGCTCTATGAAAATGAATTGAAAATCATTGAGAAAAAATTAAAGGGATTTCAGAAGAACTTAGAAAGTTCAAAATCCGACATTGATGAAGGCAGGAAAAGAGATTTTCTAATCTATAAAGCTTGTTTAAACACTGCTTATGTCAATGATGATTTAAACAATCAGGAAAGGAAGATCACAACAGATGAACAATCCATCCTTTTAACTTTATCTTCTCAACTGAGCCTTTCACAAGAAGAAATTAAACTCATCAATTACCAGATCATTCCGATTTTAAGAATGAACATTGATGATGTGATCAATGAACTCAAAACTATTGGATTGATATTTTATTCCAAAAAATTAAATACTGTTTATGTGCCAGATGAAATTGTTAGGGTCATTAGAAAAGTGAGAGGAAAGGAAGTTGCAGATAAATATTTCAGAAGAGTATTAAGATTATTGAGAGAACCTCAAATTAATTTAGTTTGCAGAAAATACCATATTGACTGGAAACTAAATTATAATCAAAAGATAAAACTGATCATCTCAGAAGGTATTCCATTTTCACAGGTATTAAGTACTGATATTTTCAGAGATGGAACGAGTTTAACTGATAAGAAAAAATTCATCAACGAGATATGTGACAAGGGATTAAATATTACTCCTCACTTGAGAGGATCTACAATTGAAGAGAAAATTGAGAATTTGATAAAATATTTTGAAGAAGTTGAAAAAGATGAAAAGGTAGGTATTTCAATAGACGGTTATGAGAAACTTTTAACGGACCTGAACCAGGTTTTGCCGGAGTTAAACAACAATGTAAAACAGGAATTTGAACTTCAAGAAGAAAAGGTATTAAAAAGTAATTACCTGCTTGATTACAATATAAAGCCCAGAGACATACTCGAGATTGTCCCGGAAAAGGATCTTTCAAAATTCTGCAAAGAGAAAGAAATAAAGCAGCGTGGTGACTTTATTCTGAATATTCTGGAAGCATATAAGGATTCCGAAAATCTATATCTTGAAAACTATGAAAATATCAGTTTTCGCAATCTTGCTGCATTAAAGGAGAATGGACTTACAATAAAAGAAGCTGACCTTGGGATTAAATTTGAAGAGCTAACGAAAAAGATATTTACAGGTTTGGGTTTTCATGTAGATGAAAAGTTGAGAAAAACAATTAACACAAGCAAAGACAAAATAGATATCCTGATTAATTTAGGAAATGAAGAAGTTATATTAATTGAATGTAAGACCAATAAGGAAAGTGGATATAACAAATTCAGCTCAGTATCCCGCCAATTAAAAGCTTACATCAATCAGGCGACCAAAAAAGAATACAAGGTGATAAAATCACTTTTAATAGCTCCTGACTTCTCAGATGAATTCATTAAAGATTGTGGATTAGATTACGAATTAAATCTTTCACTTATTAAAGCATCATCATTAATAAAAATTCTTGAAGCATTTAAAGATTCAAAACACAAGCAGTTTCCTTATAATTTGTTGATGAGGGATGTGTTAATTCAGGAGGATAGGATAATTAAAGCGATTGGTAAATAAATTCAATTTTTTAAAATGTTAGACTTTGAATGCAAAAAAAATAGCTGTCTAAAATTGGATAAACAGTATAAAAAGCCACTGTTATCCCGATTTTATTTATAGGATAGCAGTAGTTTTATTTATGATATAACGAGTTAGGTTGCATTTAAAGAAAGAAAAGTTCATAAATGAAAAAAAATAACTCCATCGCCATCATAGGTATGGCCTGCACAGCACCGGGAGCGCACAGCCCCGAAGAATTATGGCAAAATGTACTTGCCGGCAGAAGATATTTCAGGAAAGCCCCGGATGAGCGTATGCCCCGGAAGTGGTATTATGATCCTGATCCGGAAGCACCGGGAAAAACTTATTGCGATCAGATGGCTGTGATCACCGATTGGGTCTTCGATCCTTATAAATTTAAAATAGCGCCCATTACTCAAAACGCCTCTGATATTGCACATTGGTTGGCTTTAGATACAACTGCACAACTTTTTGAGAATTTGAAACTTGATCTCAATGCAATTGATAAAGCTCGAGTAGGAATTATTCTTGGCAATAGCCTGGCAGGGGAATTCAGCCGAAGCCATAATATGGCATTGAGAGTTCCATTTATTAAAAGAACCCTGGAAGAGTTTTTGAAACTGAACAAGTTCAGTTCTGACCAGGCTGAACAATTTACGGAATCTTTTCTGAAATTTTATAAAGCCCCCTTACCTGAACCCAATGAAGATACTCTTGCCGGAAATATGTCGAATGTAATTGCAGGCAGGATTGCTTATAATTTTGATTTTGGAGGTGGTGCCTATGCAGTTGACGGGGCTTGTTCTTCTTCTCTGCTATCAGTTGTTCATGGTTGCAATGCCTTGATGAATGGCGAGTTGGATTTTGCAGTTGCAAGTGGTGTTGATGTTAGCCTCGATCCCTTTGAGATTGTTGGTTTTGCCAAAACAAAGGCTTTGACCAAATCCGACATCAAACCTTACGATAAAAATGCTGATGGCATGTTGCCCGGCGAAGCTTGTGGAATTTTACTATTGGAACGGGAAGAAGATGCCATTAAAAACGGACATTATATCCATGCTGTGCTGAAAGGTTGGGGTTATTCCTCAGACGGACGCACCGGCGGTATCACAGCCCCAAAAGTTGAAGGACAGATGCGGGCATTGAATAATGCCTACAAGGTTGCCGGTTATCCTATTTCATCAGTGCAATTATTTGAGGGCCATGGAACAGGTACGCCTGTAGGCGACGCTGTAGAACTTGAATGCATCAAACGATTGCTCGACAATGCCGGGTCAGAGAATATCAGCCGAATCGGAAGTCTAAAAAGTAACATCGGCCATTGCAAAGCCGCCGCCGGAGTTATGGGGATCATCAAAGCAACCTTGGCACTGAACAGAAAAATTCTCCCGCCTACAACAAATTGTACCGAGCCAAGTCCTGTTTTTGGGCTGCCATTAAACAATTTTGAACCTGCTACAAAACCTGAGATCTGGAAATCAAATGGTAAACCCAGGCGCGCATCCGTAAGCGGAATGGGTTTTGGTGGTTCAAACGGACATGTGACACTCGAAGAAGCCAATCCAAAAGGTAAACCGATAGAAAATGATTTGAATTTATTGTTTTCATCCCAGAAAACAGAAATCATTTTTCTTGATGCAGACTCTCCCGAAGATTTAAACCTGAAGGTAAAAAATCTCATCCCTATTGCGAATCGTATTTGCCGGGCAGAATTAACCGACCTGTCTGCTGCGCTTTCAAAAAAAATTGAGAAAAGAAAATACCGGCTGGCTATCATAGCCGAATCTCCCTGGAACCTTTACGACCAGCTGACCAATATAAACCGCTGGCTGGATGAGAACCGTTCACCTGAAGAAATTCACAATCCGTCAGAAGGTTTATACATTGGTGAAGCCAAAGACACTATTAAAATAGCCGGACTTTTTCCCGGACAGGGTTCGCATTTTATCAATATGGGCGAGCAACTCAAAGAACGGTATAAATTTATCAATGAACTTTATGAGGCATCGGATAAAAGTGTAAAAGATATTTTCCCTGATTTGCTAAGTACCCGGATTTTCACAAACTTTTTCCGCCTCTCAGATGAACAACTAAAAGTATTTGAAAATACTCTGAAAAATACCGGTACAGCACAACCGGCCATTGTTTTATCTTCCATGGCTATGCTAAAAATGCTGGAGTATTTCGGAATTCAACCCGACGTTTGCCTGGGACATAGCCTTGGTGAGATCAGTGCCATGGCCGCAAGTGGAATTTTTGATGAAGAAATGGCAGTAAGAATTGCTGCGTTACGCGGAAAATCAAAAACCGACCTTGATATTCCTGATCCGGGTGCTATGGCTGCAACAGTGGCTCCCTCTGAGAAAGTGGAAGAAATACTCAAAGAGTTTAAAAATGAAATTATCGCTGTAGCGAATTACAATTCTCCCTCTCAAACAGTGGTTTCGGGCAGCTCAAGCGCAGTTGAACACTTTGTTCAGAAGTGCAAAGAATATAATTATGCCTGCCGGTTATTGCCGGTTTCCCATGCTTTTCATTCCGAAATCGTTGCTCCTGCATCGGTAGCATTTGAAAAATCCCTGATTGAAATTGACCTTGACAACAAGATCAAAAAAGGGAAAAGCCTTTCCCGTTTCATTTCCACGGCAACAGGTGATTATCTTAAGAAAGATGCTGATATAATCAAGTTGTTAAGTGAACATATCCGTAAACCGGTGCGGTTCATTGAAGCTGTTGAAAAAGCAAATGAAGAATGTCCAGACCTTTGGATCGAAATAGGGCCGGGTGGCGTATTGAGCGGATTGGTAAAAACCATCACCGGTAATGACACTGTTTGTCTCACTTCCAATATCAAAGGTGAGGAATTATTCACATCCCTGAACCATTTGCTTGCCCAATGTTTTGTTTCAGGTGTCAACATCAAAACGGATCGCCTGTTTGATTTTCGTTTTTACAGGGAATTCGACCCGGAAAACTACAACCCGGTCTTTATTACCAATCCCTGCGAGCGGAAAGTAAATATAGAAGAACTCGGTTTGGGCGAAAATCAATTGATTGGTTCGGGACTGCTCCCCGAAATGGAGGGCGTAAACCAATATCTTGAACACCGGAAAGAATACATCAAAGAACTGATTGAGCTTGATTTTAAGCATTTCAAGCATACAAGCAGAGTCCAGGGCGATACTTCCGAAACTGAAAAACCAGCAGCCCTTCCTAAACAGGAAGAAAAAATAGAATCTGAAAGTGATTATGTGGGCTTTGCCATCAACTGGATTTCCAAGCGTACCGGTATTCCAAAAGAACGTATCAAGCCCGAAATGAGACTGCGCGATGATCTGAACCTCGATTCAATAAGAGCTGGTGAACTGGTAATTACGCTCTCTAAAGAAATGCAAGCCGAAAAAACTATTGGCGATCCTTCAGTATTTGCAAATTCAAAAATTTCAGACATTATTGTCCAGATCAGTCTCAATTCAAAAAAAGAAGATGACCACCAATCCTTAATCAAGAACCAAATTGACAAGGTTGATAATTCAGTAGTTTCCCAACATTGGGTAAATACTTTCCTAATAAAGCGAATGGAATATCCATTGGATTCTTCCAATTATATACCTTTTGAAAAGAATAGTCAATTGTCAATTGTATGCGATGAAAAGGATTTTCAATTTTCAGATTTAACCAGGTTGTTAAACCGGAAGAATATTGAACCGCAGGTTATTTCATGGGAAAATATCTCGGAAATAAATACCAAATCCAATAATTTATTATTGATATTGCCTTCTGTTAAAACACCTTTTTTCGGGCAATCGGCTGATGCATTTCAAAACCAGTGGAAAACAACCCTGTCGAAAGTTTATGCTGTGCTGAAAAACAATCTCGACCCAACATTTAATTTCCCTGCCGGATTTCGGTGTATGATAGTAAATCTTAATAACCGCAATGAACAGGCGGAAAATGAATACAACGCTTTCCATTCACTCCTTAAATCCTTAAAATTAGAACACAAAGAAGCAAACTTTAAAATGCTCTCACTGCCGGATTCCATTAGAAACATCACAGAAATTATTGTTGAAGAAATGGAGCATTTCAGCGAACGGATATACATTGAGTATGACAAAGACCAAAGGGTTACACGTGTTGCTGCACCTATAGAAAAACCAGGCAAACATAAGCTATTGCTAACCAAAAAGGATGTGATCATCGTCTCCGGTGGGGGCAAAGGGATCACCTTTCAACATGCCCTCGCTCTGGGTAAGGAATATGGCGTAAAACTGGCACTGCTTGGAACCTCTCCGCTGCCAAATCTTGCGGATGAGAAAGAAAATGAGCTTGCTGCAAATTTAACATTGCTCGAAGAAAAGCAGATCAGCTATGTTTACATACAATGTGATGTTACTGATCCTGAATCGGTAAAAAAGGCATTTGTTGAAAGCGAAAAAGGATTAGGAACAGTTACAGGTATTTTCCATGGTGCCGGTATCAGTAGGTTTAATTTATTCAAGGATAAGTCGTTTGAAGAGTTTTTTGAATGTTTTGAAGTGAAGGCATTTGGTTTGTTTAATTTGCTAAAGACTTGCAAACCGGAAAAATTGAAAATGCTTCATGTTATCTCCTCGGTTTTAGGCCATACCGGCATGCGCAGCCAGTGCGATTATAATTTTGCCAATGCCTGGCTTGACGGAGCAGTGAACCATTTTAAAGAAAAGCACCCTAATACAAATTGCCTAACCTTAGGTTATACGGTTTGGGGTGAAACCGGGCTTGGAAAAAAGATGGGTGCACTCGATTATCTGAAAACTGTCGGGGTTCATCCATTGACCATAGATGAAGGCATTTCATCTTACCTCCACATATTAAAAACCATAAAAAATGGAGGGAATTTTGTGATAACGGGCCGGTTGTCAAACGACCTGGAAGCCAACCTTTTCGCACCCCTTCAAAAAATGAAAGGACGGTTTTTGGAAAGAATTTTACGCTTTGTTCCACAAACCGAAATGGTTTCAGAATTTACCCTTTCCCACGAAACCGACCTCTATTTGTCTGAACACATTTACAACGGCACGCCTATTATGCCAGCCGTAATGGAAATTGAGGCGATGGTGCAGAATGTGTTGCAGTGCATGGGCACAAAACAGTTACCCGTATTGAAAAACATTCGTTTCCATACGCCAATCATTGTTCCGAAAGGAGAAAAAGTAACCATCAGGATTATGGCTACAGCAAGACATCTGCCCTGTGAAACTCATTCATTTTACGTTTTGATAAAGTCTAATACAGATCAATTTGACAAAAATTATATTGAAGCAGAATGTATTTTCGAAAATGAAGTTAGCTTACCCGAAGATTTGCCATTGTGTCCTGAATTAGGAGAGCCGCTTCCTGTAAATCCTGACGAATTAAGCCCTTATCCATTATTCCAGGGAAAACTGTTCAGACGAATTGAGAAGATATATAAGCAGGAATTTGAAAAGGATTGTATCACAACTATCCGTGTACCGGAAGGAGAACGATATTTTTCAGAGGATTATGATAAGGAAATCTATTTTGGTTCGCCCGCAGTTAGGGATTCGGCATACCAGTCAGGCTTACTGATTGTTTCGGAAGGTTCGTTACCAGATATAATTCAGGAAATCAGGTTAACAAGTAATTATAGTCCGGGAACAATTCTGACTGTTAAATTAAGCAAATTAATAAAAAAAGGACCTTTGGCTTATGAAGTCAGTTTTGCACTTTATAATCAGGATCGGGAAGTGGTTGCCTTTGAAAACATGCTCCTTAAAAAGCCTGAAAAGGGCGCATTAGAGCCTCCCCTCAAAAAGGCTAAACCAATCAATATTGATCGCATCGGGTCTGACCTCGGAGCATTGATGCCAGATTTCAAACATTCTGTTGCTATATTGACAAAAGGTGAGTTAGAAAACGCCATTGAAAATAATGAAATAACGAATGACGAAATCAATCGATTACGGGAGGAATATGGCGAACCAAGGATTCAAGCCGTCTTATCCAACCTTTTAGTTACCCGTCGTGCTGTCGTTAATTTTGCTAAAAAGTATAAAGGTAATTCAATAAAATCTTCAGAAATAAAGCTCCAACACAGGAAAGATGGTAAACCAATATTATCCATTTCAGATGCTTATCCTGACAAAAATTTATTTAACGGCATTGATATTTCAATAGCAGATTGCGGATCATATTCAGTCGCATTTATTGGTCCTGGCAAGGTGGGCGTGGATATCGAACAGCTTGAATACCGTGATGCCGAAACATGGCTTGGTTTATTGGGAAGAGATGGATATAATCTTGCACTTGAAATTACTGAAACAACCAATGAGATTTTCGATGTATCAGCAACACGGGTTTGGACATTAATTGAAGCATCGAAAAAGGCGAATAATTTAATAAGAATAGTACCTGCAAATAAAATCAATTTTTTGGGTGGTTCATGGTTGTCCTTTTCAATAAACGGTCAGGAAATAATTTGCGGAAATTTGGTAAATAGGAATACACAAAACCTACTGTCAATTTGCTATGAACCGACTGAAATAATAAATTCTGATAACATCCATTTAACTAAGTCTTTTGATATTATTGAAAAAGAATTTAGGGAACAAATGGATAAATTTACAATCGAATTTAAAGGGAACAGTATTGATAATGAACCATCCGGTAATTATTTAAAATTCGACGAATTCATATTAGACCTTTGTAACAAGCTTGAAGAATTAACAAAAATTTATAGTCCGGAACTGTTGATGGATTATAGAAAGAGATTTTATTCATTGTTTGAGCATTATTCTAAGAAAAGTACAGTTTTCAAAAGGTGCTTATTAAAGCCAGAAGGATATCCAGGTGATTATGTTTTAATGAACAATATTTATAAGAATGAAATTTTGTCAAATGGTATTGGTTACTATTTAGATAAAAGATTTCTAAAGGCCGAATCGACTGAATCAATAAGACAGCGCTCAAATTGGGTTATTAAAAATATTTCAAAACAAATTAATTCAACTGGTTTAAATAGTGTCACTATATTGGATATTGGTTGTGGACCTATGTATTTAGAAAAAGAATTAATCAATTACAATAATAAAACTGATTTTAATATTATAGGAGTAGATTATGATAAAAATGCGTTAAATTTTGCGAAAAATGAAATTCAATCAAAAGCTAAATCCTTCAAATCATTTCAATTAAATATTTTAGACCCTGTTAAATTGAAAGAGGTTTTAAATGAAATTTCTGAAGTTGACTTTATTATTTGTATGGGTTTATTTGATTATTTGAGCAATGATAAGGCCATTGGTCTTATTAAAGGAATTAAAGCAGCTTGTAAATCAACTACGGAACTCTTCATTGGAAATTATCAACCCAATCTTACTAACAGAACAGAAATGGAATGGATGCTTGATTGGTGGTTGGAATATAAGGACCAAGATCAAATTGAAAACATATTAATTAAAGCAGGAATAAATAGTTTTAATATTCAACTGGATAAAACGGGAAATTATTTATTGGTAAAGGCAAATTGTTATGATTCAAATATTGATAATTTTATGCACCTTTATTTTGAAACTCTTTCACGGTATAGTGCCGATTTTAAAAATGATCCATCAGATTCAAATACTGAGAATCATTACAAAAAATTCAAACAATTAATTGATTCATTGAAGGAAATTGAAAAATATGAGAAATCCCTGTCTCAATCAGAAATAATTGATTACAGGAAAAAATTTCAGTCAAGATTAATTCCATTCATTAAGGATTCTCAAATATTTAGTCATAGTTTATTAAAGCCGTTAGGATATGCAGGAGATTTCCAATTACTTGAAAAACTTTCTAAAGAAGAAATCAATACGAACGGAATTGCTTATCATTTCGATAGAATTCAAATTGATTATCCGGCGACAGTTGCCGTAAAAAACAGAATTAACTGGATTTCAAGTGAAGTGTTAAAAATGCTTGAAAATAGAAATTCCAAGAAATTAAAAATATTAGATATAGGGATTGGAGCAGGACCTATTGAACGCAAATTAATTCGAATTGACAACAGAATAGAAATAGAATTGGTTGGGGTAGATTTTGAAAAAAAAGCACTCGACTTTCTGAACAATGAATTCATCGGAACCAAGGTTTCATTTAGTCCTGTTCATTTAAATTTAAGGGATAAAGATGCACCAAATACACTTAAAAAACTTTCTGAAGAGGTTGACATTTGTTTAGCTGTTGGCATACTTGAAGCCTTTAATGACAAGGAAGCAATTGAAATCCTCAAGCACATTTTAAACGGGTTGCCCAAAAATTCAGTTTTATTTACTGAGAATTATTTGCAGGATCATCCTTCAAGGTTTTTCATGGAATGGTATATGGATTTTTATCTTGGATACAGATCGCAGGAACAATTGGTCAGAATGATCGAAGCAACTGGAGTTAGCATTACTGATCTGCAAGTCAAAACCGATGATACCAATAGTTTAGCTCTAATAAAAGTCATTAAATAATTGCTAAAATGAGTGATAAAAAATATTTGGATTACGAACATTTAGTGACATTCAGCGACACTAATTCATACGGGAATGTTTATTTCTCAAAGTACATTGATCTACAAGGCACGGTGCGCGAGAAATTCCTTTATGATAATTTGCCTGGAATTGTTGAAGAATTGAATTCAGGAAACTTTTTTGTAACTGAGTTTGCTCATATTGATTATAAAAATGAAGCAATTCTGTTTGACACAATAGTTGTCAGAATGACCATAATTGATCTATCCCGCACCCGGATTGAGTTCCAGTTTGATTATTTCAACAAAAAGACCAATGTATTGCTTGCACAAGGTAAACAAGCGGTAGTTTGGGTAAACGCCCAGCATCGCCCTGCCCTCATGCCGGATGAGTTGTATGATAAGGTGGTGGGGTATTTTGGGGAGGGATAATAATATAAGAGATATTTATTAACCTAAAATATTATATGCAATGGAAAATCATGAACGTGAAATTCTTTGGGGTTATTTAACCGAACTCCGTAAAGAGTTGGTCGAGAGCCAGAAAATCAGAACCCAGGTCATTGGTTTTAAGATCACTTTTGTAACTGCATTGATAGCTTTTATAGCAGCAAAACTATTATCAGATTACGAGAAAGTAGCTGAATTTAATAATCTATACTACTATTTGCTTTTAATACCTGCAGTTGCATCCTTGTTTTTTGATTTTCTTATTTATAGTTACAGTTTTTCAATCAAGCGCATAGGATTGTATATAAAACATGTGTTAGAACCGAAACTAAAAGATTCATTAAAGGATTTTAATCAGGCTCTTTGGCAGGAGTATCTTGAGCAACCCTTTAATTCACAAAAACTAGCAAATACTGGAAATCTGGGACTTACAGCGGTCGCTGCTGTTATCGCTCTGATCCCAATCGTTCTATTCAGTACTATTATTTATTTCTCAATAATCATTGCCTTTGTTATTTTAGGTTTAATCGGAGTTGATGCTTATGCAATGAATTCATCAGGCAGGTTGATAAAAAAAGCGGATGACCACTTTGAAAACCTGAAACAAAATAAAAAAGGAAATGAAAGAAATGAAAACGCAACCTAACAGCCCATCATAGCCCATAGCCGGCTTAGGGTCATCAAGAAAAAGAATTGTAAATTTGAGCATAAGAAACATCAATGAACATCAGAGTAGAGAAACGGCTACGGGCCATATGGGCAAAACGTTATTATTAAAGAATGAAAAAATTAATCAATATATCAATGGTTGGAATTCTATTTCTATCGAGCTGTTGGGGAATTAATTCAAACGAATCTAATCCAGGTCATGATAAAATGAAAAATTGGTATGAAGGTGGAACATTGCATAGCGCAAAAATATCAGCCTGGAAATCAGCAACAGATGAAAATAAATTAGCAACTTGTGCAGACTTTATGGCTGCTTATGACAATACTGTATCAATGTCAGTATTAAAGATAAGAGCAACAGAATTAAAAAGTTGCATTGATGAAGCAGTAAGAGGGCAGGATATGACAAATGATGATTCTGTAGCTTCAATTGCAGCTCTATGCACAAAGGCATTAGGGTATTAATTAGCAAACATTATCCTCCATAAAACACACAACAACCTTTATTAATTGACACCACTATTAACACCACTTAAAACAAAAAGCCTGATAATCAATACTTATCAGGCTAATTAGTTGACCCGCAAGGATTATTTCATGATCCTTCTAGTTCCCGAATTCCGAAAGAAAAACCGACGCCAATTACATTGGCTAATTTTTGTAATTCAGCAATAAGATCTTACTAAAAGCAAGGATTATTTCATGATCCTTCTAGTTCCCGAATTCCGAAAGAAAAACCCACGCCAATCTTTGTTGGCGGGTTTTTTTATTTCCCCGTTTCGCTCAAACTGGCGTTTGGCTCACGGACCAATAAAAAAACCTTCAGCCATCCGGCTGAAGGTTTTTCTTTCTTAGTTGACCCGCAAGGATTCGAACCTTGACAGGCAGAACCAAAATCTGCAGTGCTACCGTTACACCACGGGTCAAATCAGATTTCATCGTTTTGAAATCGGGCTGCAAAAGTAATAATTATTTTAAGTTTCTCAAATAATTCCATTTTTTTTATGAGATAAGTTACAATGATAAAGATTAAAAGGCTTCTCTAACAGGCAAATTGAAAATCAAAACGAGGGCGTTAATTTTCGTTAATTAATTATAATTAAATCCAGCTCATGAATCGAAATTCCGTATTTTCGCCATCTGAATCAGAAACTGTTCATGCTCATGGATTTATATAAAAAATTAAATCGCATTATTGGTTGGATTGTATTTGCCATCGCAACCATTGTTTACTTTCTAACAGTTGAGCCTACAGCCAGCTGGTGGGATTGCGGCGAATACATTGCAACAGCTTATAAGCTCCAGGTTGGACACCCACCGGGAGCACCCTTTTTCCAGATGATCGGTCGTTTCTTCTCCTTGTTCGCATTTGGAGATACATCCAAAGTAGCCCTCATGATCAATATCATGTCGGCATTAAGCAGCAGTTTTACCATTCTCTTTCTGTATTGGACCATCACCCATTTTGCGAGGAAAATCGTAACTTCCAATGGCCCCCTCACTAAAGGAAATACATTTGCCATTGTGGGTAGCGGTGTTGTGGGTGCACTGGCCTTCACATTCTCTGATTCATTCTGGTTTTCAGCAGTTGAAGGCGAGGTCTATGCCATGTCATCCCTGTTCACAGCAGCAGTTTTTTGGGCCATGCTGCGTTGGGAAGATGAAGATGAACGATATGCCAATCGGTGGTTGTTGCTCATCGCTTTCCTGATAGGTCTCTCCATCGGGGTTCACTTACTTAATTTATTGACCATTCCGGCCATTGCATTCATTTATTATTTTAAAAAATACAAACCCACCACCAAAGGAATTATCCTCACAGGTATCGTATCCATTGTGATATTGGGCATTATCCAAAATGGGATCATTCCCTGGATAGTGAAGTTATCCAGCATGTTTGAATTGTTGTTTGTCAATTCATTCCGGCTACCTTTCAATTCGGGAACCATTTTCTATTTTATAGTGCTCATCGGAGCCATTGTTTGGGGGCTTCATTATACCCGTAAGAAACAAAAAGTTATTTGGAATACGGTCATCCTGGGCTTTACTTTCATATTGATTGGATATTCAAGCTTTTTTATGATCATCATCCGGTCGAATGCCAATCCACCCATTGATGAAAACAGCCCGGAAGATGCCATCAGTTTGCTTGCTTATCTGGCACGGGAGCAATATGGTGACTGGCCTGTAACATATGGTCAATATTACAATGCGCCGACCATCGACCTGAAAGATGGTAATCCGGTATATGTCAAGGACACGGAAAAAGGGAAATATGTTATCACCGATCACAGGAAAGGAACCATCCCCGTGTATGATCCACGTTTCATGACTATTTTCCCCCGGATGTGGAGCAATCAAAAACCCTCACATGTGGAAATGTACAAGCAGTATGGTAAAGTGAAAGGAATTCCCATTGAGGTTGAAACGCAGGATGGCGGATCAGAAATAAGAATGCGTCCCACCTTTTCAGAAAATCTCCGATTTTTCTTCACGTATCAACTGGGTCATATGTATTTCCGTTATTTTATGTGGAATTTTGCGGGACGGCAAAATGATATAGAAAGCCAGGGAGAGGTGGATCATGGTAACTGGCTCACCGGAATCAATTGGTTTGATGAAAATGTATTGGGCCTTGGGCCACAGGATGATCTTCCGGACAGCATGCAAAATGCAGCTCATAATAAATTTTATATGCTTCCCTTCATCCTCGGATTGATCGGATTGTTATATCATTTGAATTCCCACCGAAAGGACACACTTGTAGTTGCACTTCTGTTTTTAATGACCGGGATTGCCATTGTTATATATCTTAACCAGTATCCTTATCAACCCCGTGAACGGGATTATGCGTATGCCGGTTCGTTTTATGCATTCGCCATTTGGATCGGACTGGGTGTTATGGCGGTTTATGATATGATCAGTAAAAAAATGAATCCTAAACTTGCAGCCATTGCCGTGACGTTTGTTTCATTATTATTGGTTCCAGGTATCATGGCCAATCAGGGATGGGATGACCATGATCGTTCAGGAAAATATGCAGCACGAGATTTTGCCATTAATTATCTTGAATCATGTGAACCCAATGCCATTTTGTTCACCAATGGAGATAATGATACATTTCCCCTATGGTATGCACAGGAAGTAGAGGGCATCCGGACCGATGTGAGGGTTGTAAACTTCATGCTTGCTTCAGGTCACTGGTACATCCATCAAATGATGAATAAGGCATATGAGTCTGATCCATTGCCGTTCACTCTCAACTACGATCAGTATGAAAATGGTGTGAACAATGCCGTGGTATTTTATAATCAAATGAAAAGTAAGGCCCCGGTAGAATTGCAACAAATCATTGATTTTATTGCCAGTGAAGATGAAAGAACGAAGATACCATTGACTTCAGGGGAAAAGATCAATTATTCGCCCACAAAAAATTTCAAGTTGACCATTGATTCTGCTGATGTTATTCAGAAAGGTGCTGTTCCTGATTATATGAAGGATAAAATCGTTGATAAGATAGAGTGGAGAGTAAGGCAAAGTTATCTTTACAAAAATGACCTGATGTTACTTGACATCATTGCGTCAAATAACTGGAAGAGACCCATCTATTTTGCTAATCCCAGCAGTGTCAGTAAAGTATTAGGTGTGGAAGAATATTGTCATCTTGAAGGATTTGTCTATCGCTTCCTGCCCGTTAAGGCTGATAATTACATTGCCGGCGTTGGGGGGGTGGATGAAGATAAATCGTATGATATTTTCATGAATAAATGTCAGTGGGGAAATCTCAATGATCCGGATGTATACATCGATCGTGAAAGTGCCAGAAATTCCATTATACCTAAACAGAATTTTATGAGGACTGCCCGCGCTATGGTTGACAAAGGTGATAATGAAAAAGCGATCCAACTCATGGACGAATGCCTCGAACAGTTTCCGGATGAGAAATTTCCATTTGATATGTACATGATTCCTTTTATTGAAGTGTACTATGATGCGGGTGCTACCGAAAAGGCCAATGCAATAACCCAAAGGGTTTTTGAGATCTATGACCAAAACCTTTCCTATTATGAGCGGTTGAACCGTGGTTTACAAAAGTATTACGAAACTGATTATAACCAGGCACTGGGAGTGTTACAACAATTGGGAATGATGGCCCGGATGAATAACCAAACAGAATTGCACCAGAAAATCGACAGCACTTTTAATAATTATCTGCAGTTTATGCAGTAATGAAATTTGCGTTATCCGGTCTTTTTCCCTGTTCGGTATAGTATGTATATCCCTGCAAGGATAAAGGGAATACTCAAAAGCTGACCCATATTCAATACCATGTTTTCTTCAAAGCCCACCTGGGGTTCTTTGATGAATTCGATCAGGAACCGGACCGTGAAAAGAATGATCAGAAAGAGGCCGAACAAAAACCCCTGTTTAAGTTGCTTGCCCCGTTTGCGATAGATCATGAATAAAATGATGAATATGACAAGGTAAGAAAGCCCTTCATATATTTGTGTTGGATGCTTGGGAACAGTCTCTCCGCGCAAGGCAAAAATAAACCCCCAGGGCAAATTGGTTTGAATGCCATATATTTCGGAGTTCATCAGGTTACCGGTGCGGATGAAAAAACCAGCCAGGGCCACGACGATCACAATGCGATCCAGGATCCATAAATATGGTTTGTGGGCTTTCCGGGAAAATAAATAGAGGGCCAGCAATATACCAATGGCTGCTCCATGACTGGCCAGACCTCCCTCCCAAACTTTTAAAATCCGGATGGGATTGGAAAGATAATAAACGGGATCGTAAAAGAGGCAATGCCCAAGTCGTGCACCCACCACTGTGCCCACCACCATATAAGTCGTCAGTGTGTCCAGCAGTTTCTGCGGGATGTGTTCTTTTTTAAAAATATAATTCATGATGAAATATCCGAATACAAAACCGGAGGCGAACAACAGGCCATAATAACGAATGGATAAAGAACCGATACTGAAGATTTCTGGTTCTACATTCCAGACAATTGCATTTATGATCATCGACACAAAATTTATCTGGCAAATATACAAAAGGAATGTTAAAGCCAGGATATTGTCTGGTTTATGCAATTCGTTCCATTAGTGCATCCAGCCTGTGTTCGAGCAGTTGAGAACGGGGCATCAGTCTCAATCCCTTAAAGTCAGTCGATTGATTCAGGGCATAGGCAAGATTAAATTGATCCTGGGGCATATAAAAACAAAGCTTCTGTTCAAGACAATGACGGGCCAGATATTCCTGTTCAGTTTGTCCGGGCGTCGGGATAAATATGGCTTTTTTGCCCAGTGCTGCCAAATCCATGAGTGTCGAATAACCAGGACGGGAAATGATGATGGCAGATGAAAGAATTAAGGAATGGAGAGATGGGCCATCAAGGTGGTTGTAGATGGTCAGGTTTTCTTTTTGGACTTTTTCAGCAGGGAGCTCCGGTTTTCCTAGTACCATTGCCACTTTTTTCTCTGACATGGTTAAGGCGTTCAACAGTTTTTCCTCCAGTATGGATCGTTGGGGTTCCGGTCCTGATAAGATGGCTAATATCTCAAATTCCACCGTGGATGGAGCCGTTTCAGATCTGAACTGGAACCGCGTTTGTGGGCCGATATAAAAATAGTTTTTAGAAATGGTATTATTATGAGAGAGGACACCTGATAAATTGGGTTCATCTTCAAAATCAGGGATCCAACATTCCGTAAATTTGGAAATATAATGTCTATTTTGCCGATTCAATAGGGGTTTTAAAAAACGAAGTCCATTGGGTGTTTGAATGAATAACTGGTGTGTCATAAAAATCGCAGGAATCCGTTTGCTGTATAACCCAAAACGGTTATCTGAAATAACAGCATCAATGGCATATTGACGAATGATTTGATCCAGTTTATGATTTTCCTGCCGGATCCCGTTCATGATCCGAGGTGCCTGAATGGCCATTTTAAACGCCATTTGTGATGATTCGGGATAGGTGAACCGATAACCCGGAAACCGGATATAAGGAAGTTCTGGAAACTCCTGCCGCAACAACATCAATGGGCGGTTATCAGCAGCCATAATAACGTTGACCTTACGGTCCGTCAATTGCCGGATCAACGGTATGCATCGGGTAGCATGGCCAATGCCCCAGTCAAGTGGACACACTAAAATATGTGGAGCTTTACTGGTCAATTCCTGTTTTTTAAACCAAATTACAATAATTTGATTTGAATTGACCATTTTTCTTTTATTTTTGAAATTCAAATACCGAACCAGTTGCTTTTATATCAGATTGCCATATCATTGATTCCGGGTATCGGAGATGTAAATGCCAAAAAGCTGATCTCATATTGTGGCAGCGCGGAAGCCATTTTTAAGGAATCGAAAAAGAACCTGTTGAAAATCCCGGGTATGGGCATTTCAACGGTTAATTCAATATTATCACACAATGTCCTCGACAGGGCTGAGCAAGAAATTGAATTTATAGAAAAGCATCATATCGTTCCCCTCTATTTTCTTGATAAAGAATATCCTTCCCGCTTGAAACATTGCATGGATAGCCCGGTGATGTTGTTCTACCAGGGCAATGCAAACCTGAATGCAACCCGGGTGGTCAGTGTGGTAGGCACACGAAGATCGACATCTTATGGACGTGAAATGTGTGACCAGCTGATCCGGGATCTTGCCGGACCCGATATGTTGGTGGTAAGCGGTCTGGCCTATGGCATCGATACCCAGGCACACCGATCGGCAGTGGAATATGAAATACCGACAGTGGGAATTCTGGCCCATGGTCTTGACCGTTTATACCCGGCGCAAAACCGTTCCCTTGCCGGTAAAATGCTGGAAAACGGGGGGCTCCTTTCCGATTATTTAAGTGGCACCATTCCCGACCGGGAAAATTTTCCGAAACGCAACCGCATTATTGCAGGTATGGCAGATGCGTTGATCGTTGTTGAGTCGGCAAAAAGAGGAGGTGCTCTCATCACTGCTAATATTGCCAATTCTTATAATCGGGATGTGTTTGCAGTGCCGGGTAAAATTGGTGATATCTGGTCTGAAGGTTGCAATTACCTTATCAAAACCAATAAAGCGGCACTGATCCAATCAGCTGCTGATATCCGTTATATCATGAACTGGGACGATGTTAAGAAACCGGGCAAACAAGCCAAACTTTTCAGGGCTCTTAATCCGGAAGAGGAACAGGTAATGGAAATCTTAAAAAATGGAGAAGCAGTGGGAATTGATTACATCGTTATGCAATCCAAACTTTCCAACAGTAAAATAGCCGCAATTTTATTAAGCCTTGAGTTCGATGGAATGGTAAGTAGTTTGCCGGGAAAAATGTTTAAAGCCCTTTAACCAGTTGAGTCTAATCGGAATGAACTATTCATTCTTTATCCGCTTATACTCCTCATTCATTTCAAAAGCTTTGTAATACAGCATGATTACGATCACAAAAGCGCCGATGCTTAAGAAAACCAACAAGCGGATATCATTTGTAATAAAACAGAAATTATAGAGTGCATGAAAAAAGGAAGCGCCAAACAGGCCGGTCATGGAATCGACAAACTTGTTTTCGCGTGATTTACCCATTCCCACAAAAAAGCCCATGATTACCGCAAAGAAAAGGTTACCCAAAACGACTGTATAGGCATACAGAAAATCTACTTCGGTATAATAAGGGAGCGTAAAATAGAGAATATTGCCCATAAATGCAAAACCCATGGCTATGATCGTACTGTATACAATACCATCAAGAGGGCCGTTAAAATTGCTTTTTGGAAAAGCATTGTAACGCAATATCAGGTATTTACCCAGTTCCGATCCAATGCCCATCACGATAAATGAATAAAATATAATCCGCCGGATATTGCTAAATACATCCAGTCCGAATTTATTGGCAATAAACATGAATAACAATACAATGACAATGCTGAGCATCCCCAGAATAAAACTGGAAATAATCCCGGGATAACGGTCTTTGCCTCTTTTTTTCCAGATAAGTCCAATGGATATGGCAGCCAGAAGTGGTGCAAACAGCAGGGATAAAATGTAATGTATGACCATGGTAATACGATTTGGTGCCCAAATATACAAAAGGTTTTATTATTCAGTATGATCGATACCGGAATAATGGATTGCAAGCAAACTTCATGAAACGATTATTTCTTTCGTTTATAAATTTCCGTCTGTCTTCGGATCGATTCATTGTGGACGATTTCTAATAATTTTTGAAGAAAATCCTTTTCCAATCCCGAGTTCAGGCCTGTTTTCAAGCGGTCACGAACAATGTTGCTCCAGCGCTTCAGTTGAAGGATCGTGATGTTATTATCCCGCTTATAATATCCCAGTTCATCCACCAGTTCCATGCGTCGAGAAAGGATATGTATGAGTTCCGCATCAATTTTATCAACCTCTGAGCGCAGTTCTTCGAGTTTGCTTTCAAATTCTCGGTTACCTTTTTCAGCCCGGATAATCAGTTTCCCTATAATATGCTCCAATTCTTCCGGTGTCACTTGCTGTTGCGGATCTGTCAGGGCAGAATCCGGGTTGATATGCGATTCCAGCATCAATCCGTCCATTTCTAGGTCGAGGGCTTTTTGAGCAACGCCTTGCAACAATTCCCGTTCACCGCAAATGTGGCTGGGATCACAGATCACAGGAATGCGCGGAAACAATCGTTTGAGCTCTATGGGTATTTCCCACATGGGTGCATTGCGGTAAGGCGACTTATCAAAAAAATAGAATCCTCTGTGTACAGCAGCCAGCCGTGTGATTCCTGCATTTATTACCCGTTCGATGGCTCCGATCCAAAGATTGATATCGGGATTTACCGGGTTTTTTACCATCACCGGAATGTCGATTCCTTTTAAGGCATTGGCTAACTCTTGCAAGGAGAATGGATTGACAACGGTTCGTGCACCGATCCATAAAATGTCAATGTTGTGTTTTAAGGCCATTTCAATGTGAGGCGGATTGGCCACCTCAACAGCCACTTTCAGTCCGGTTTCTGATTGCACCCTGTTCATCCATGTCAGTCCTATTTCACCTACCCCCTCAAACATCCCTGGTCGGGTACGGGGTTTCCAGATACCGGCCCGAAAAATCTTCACCTGGGGTATCTTCGCCAGCATCTTTGCCGTTGATACCACCTGCTCCTCTGTTTCCGCACTGCAAGGCCCACTGATAACAAGTGGATCCGAATCGGATTGAAGCCATTCCCCGGAGCTAAATGTTTTTGATGCTGCTGTCATATCTGGTGGCAAAATTACTTAAATTACGTGATATCCAACTTTCTAATGCAGGCAGATTTATGCAGCAATCACCTTATTCAATTAATTCAAATAACCGATCACTTTTTTTGCATACCGCTCTATTAAAAAAGTATCTAATTTTGTCATCTGATTAAAAAGTCCTGAACAATGAGAAAATTGATCAGGGCAATTATAGAATGCGGATAAAAGATTTGTTGCGAATGAAAATCAAAGAAATATTAATATCAGAAAACTACGGCGACAGTGTTGTGGTAAAAGGGTGGGTGCGAACCAAACGAACCAGTAAAAACGTAGCCTTTATCGCCCTGAACGACGGCTCAACCATACACAATGTTCAGGTCGTCGTTGACCTCAATGATATCAGCGAAGAAACCATTCAGGATGTGACTACAGGTGCCTCAGTAGCCATTGAAGGTGTAATGATCGAATCTCCGGGGAGTGGCCAGCATGTCGAAATAAATGCCAGAAAAATTGAAGTTTTAGGGAAAGCCGATCCTGAAAAATATCCGTTACAACCCAAAAAACATTCTCTTGAATTTTTGAGGGAGAAGGCACATTTGCGTTTTCGGACCAATACTTTCGGTGCCATTACCAGGGTGCGACATGCCATGATCTTCGCCATTCATCAGTTTTTTAATGACAAAGGCTTTTACAACATCCATACCCCGATCATTACCGGTTCGGATGCGGAAGGTGCCGGGGAAATGTTCAGGGTCACTACACTGGACCTTGATAACCTGCCGCGCAAGGAGGATGGGACCATCAATTACGAGGAAGATTTTTTCGGCAAGGAAACCAATCTTACGGTATCCGGACAACTGGAAGCCGAACTGGCGGCTCTTGCCATGGGAGAAGTTTATACATTTGGACCTACCTTCAGAGCTGAAAACTCCAATACCTCCCGTCATCTCGCCGAATTTTGGATGATCGAACCGGAAATGGCATTTTATGATATCCATGATGACATGGACCTGGCGGAGGAAATGTTGAAGTACCTAATTCGCTATGCACTCAAGCATTGTTTGGACGATCTCAATTTTCTCAGCAAACGATTGCAAGAAGAGGAGAAAAATAAAAAGCAGGAAGATCGGGCTCCCATGGAACTTATTGAAAAACTCAATTTTGTGCTTGAGAATAAATTCGAGCGGATCACATACACCCAGGCCATTGAGATATTGATGAACTCCAAACCCAATAAAAAGAAAAAATTCCAGTTTCCGGTTGATAAATGGGGTATCGATATGCAATCGGAGCATGAACGTTACCTGGTCGAAAAACACTTTCAGAAGCCGGTCATTGTCACCGATTACCCCAAAGAGATCAAGGCATTTTACATGAAAGTGAATGAAGATGGGAAAACGGTCCGTGCCATGGATGTGTTATTTCCGCAGATCGGTGAGATTATTGGAGGGTCCCAGCGCGAAGAAAAATATGATGTACTTTTGAAACGAATGCATGAAATGAGCGTACCAGAAAAGGAATTGTGGTGGTACCTTGAAACACGGAAGTTTGGTACCGTTCCGCATGCAGGTTTTGGTTTAGGGTTTGAGCGTCTCATGCTGTTTGTTACAGGAATGGGAAATATAAGGGATGTCATACCATTTCCGCGGACTCCACAAAATGCAGAATTTTAAATTTCAGTTGAATGAAAGTTTGTATTACTGAAGATAAATTCTGATATTTGTTAAGCATAAAGGGAATTAAGTTAAAGGGCAATTTAGATGTTAAATCAACGACTACAGCAAAAACTACTACAGAAACTATCGCCGCAGCAGATCCTGTTAATGAAGCTGTTGCAGATTCCTTCCATCGCCCTGGAGCAGCGGATCAAACAAGAAATTGAAGAAAATCCGGCATTGGAAGACTCAGATGATTTGGAAGAGGTTGAAGACTTTGATGATAATTATGAAGATGAATCACCGGATGATGAGGGAAAAGATTCCGATGCAGATGAAAATGATGACTTTGATACGAAAGATAGCGATGATGAATTCGATCTGAACGATTATATCGACGATGATGATATTCCTTCCTATAAGCTCAATTCAAACAATCACAGCTCCGATGATGAGCGAAGGGAAATTCCTTTTGTATCCGGAGTCTCCTTTCATGAATTACTGCAGTCGCAGTTGAGCATGCGTGATCTAACCGAAGATCAACTGCAGATTGCCCTGCACATCATTGGCAACCTGGATGATTCAGGATACCTCAACCGCGATATCAATGCTATGGTTGATGACCTGGCCTTCACTCAAAATATTCAAACAACAAAGGAAGATATCCTGGAAGTACTTCGGATGATCCAGGAGTTTGATCCTCCAGGAGTAGGAGCAAGGAACCTGCAGGAATGCCTGTTGATCCAACTCCGTAAGATCGAAGAACCAACCCGGCCGGTCGAAATGGCCATGCTGATCCTGGAACGTTATTTCAATGAGTTTACCAAAAAACACTATGAAAAAATACTCAAAAAAAGCCGGATGACCGAAGATGACCTGAAAATGGCCATCGAAGAAATTCTCAAATTAAATCCCAAGCCGGGCAACTCTTTGAGTGATACTTCCAAGACAAACCATTACATCCTTCCTGATTTTATCATTTATAATAACAATGGCGATCTGGAGCTCCAGCTTAATTCAAGGAATACGCCCGAATTAAGATTAAGCCGTACCTATGTGGATATGCTCGAAGCATACTCACAAAGTAAAAATAAAAGCCAGCATAAGGAGGCCCTTACTTTTGTAAAACAAAAAATTGATTCGGCCAAGTGGTTTATTGATGCCATCCGGCAACGTCAGAATACCCTTCAGGTAACCATGGAAGCCATCATGAATTATCAGCGCGAATATTTCCTCACCGGTGACGAAACGAGGTTGCGACCCATGATCCTGAAGGACATTGCCGAGATTGTGAACCTTGATATTTCAACCATATCCCGTGTAGCCAACAGCAAATATGTACAAACTCCATTTGGTACATTCCTGTTAAAGAGTTTTTTCAGCGAATCCATGCAAACCGAAAGTGGTGAAGAAGTTTCTACCCGTGAGATCAAAAAGATTCTGTCGGATTGCATTGATGCTGAAGAAAAAACCAAACCTTTAACGGATGAGCAACTGACGAAGATTCTCAAAGAAAAAGGCTATAACATTGCCCGCCGGACGGTAGCGAAATATCGCGAACAACTGAATATTCCAGTGGCCCGCCTCAGGAAAGAACTTTAACAGATTGTGGCATGGAATTCAGACTGGCGAAAATCATTTCTGTTTTACTGCAACCCCTTTTGATTCCAAGTTATACATTGCTTGTTATTTTTAATCTTAACAATTATATTGCCCTGATAATTCCCCCTCAATATCGTCAGATCATACTGGGCATCGTGGTCGTAACCACATTTTTATTTCCCGCATTGTTTATTCTTATCCTTTATCGGCGTCGGGTCATTAAAACCCTGCATATGGATCAGCGGGAAGAACGGATCATTCCTTTATTGATTACTTCCATCTTTTTTTTCCTGGCGTACAATTTGATCCGGCGTATTCAGCTTGATGAGGTCTATCTGAGGATGTTTCTTGGATCCTTTCTGTCGGTGGTCATGGCATTGATCATTAGCCTGTTTTGGAAGATCAGCATGCACATGATGGGTGTTGGTGGATTTGTGGGTGCACTTATCGGAGTGTCGCAGGTCATTCCGGTTGATCTGGCCTTATGGGTAATGATCACCGTATTTTTATCGGGAATGACCGGGTTTGCCCGGTTAAAACTCAAGGCTCATACACCCATGCAGGTATATGCAGGCTTTTTGGGAGGAATGTTGGTTATGTTACTTGTGTTCAGATTTTGAAATCAGAAAGGAATGATGGTCAAACCAATGGATATGGGATACATGGCCGGTCCTTTGCCTTCCGTAAATAAAGTAGATAATTGGTAATATCCCCACAAATTCAACCATTTATAACCAATACGACCTGTAAAACCATAACGGTTTTTCTCTACATAGTTGAATTTAGCTTTTTTAATGATCACTGTTTGGCTGGTTCCTTCCTGATAATCCTCCCCTTTGTATTTCGTCTGGGCTTTCATGAGGAAGCCAAACTTAAAACCCACGGCCAGCCTGAATTCACCCTTGGATTTGTAACGGATCTCGATTGGAATATCCAGGTAAGTGGCTGTAAATTTGGATTTTTTATAACTGATATCATCCGGGATCACTTCGAAATAGGTTGAATCAGATGTGCCCCTGATCCATGAATCGCTGTAAAGATTATGCACACTCAATCCAATTCCGGGCGAAAAACTGACATTGCTGTTGCCAAAAATGTAATTGTAGGATCCGAAAATATTCACACCCGGATTGATGGTCTTGGGTTCGATGCTATTGGGTGTATCCTGCCAAATATCGGTAAACAAATCAAGCCCGAAGGTGAATTTCCGTTTGGTATCTTCATTAACCACCTGCGTGAACGCATGGATTGAAAGTATGGAGAAAAGGATGATGAGTGCTTTTTTCATTCGTCAAATGTTTTGTAATACAAAGATACTACTTTCTGAAAAATACAGAATAATGGGATTTACATCCACTTTTTACGTTTGAATAGAAGGTACATAAAAATGACAATGGTCATCATGGCCAGGATGACGATCCAGAAAGAACGTGGATCGTCCTGCAAGGGCAGATTGACATTCATGCCATATAGACCGGTGAGGAAGGTCAAAGGCAGCAGGATAGACGAAATGAGCGTGAGTATTTTGATGATCTCATTTGTCCGGTTGGCCTGCAATGAATCAAAGGTTTGCGAAAGTCCCTCAATCAGTTCAGCATAGTCCTCGGTCATGTCCCACATCTGTTTATAGTAGTCGAGGATATTGCCCCAGTAATCTTCCATGTTATCAGCAAAACCTTCAATCTGACCCGACTCAAAGCGTCCGAAGAGCGGTAATTGAGGTTTGAACATGGTATTGAGCAAAATCATATTTTTCCGGATCACGGAAATCATTTCAATGGTTTTTTCTGCCCGGATATTAAACAGCAGCTTGTTGATGGCCTCCACATCATCGCCGATCCTTTTGATCACCTTTTGGGTGGCTTTCATTAATCTTTCAAGGATGTAATAAAGCAATTGATCGCTGGTCCCCACTTCAAATTCTTCTCCCCTTGTTTCCTGATCCTTTCCTTCTTTGAACATTTCAGCAACAACCCAATGCGATTTTCCGATGGTGATCACATAATCCTCACCCCAGAATATTTTCACTTCCTTTACCTTCAGAAGTTTATTCTGACGATCAAAATTCGGAAAGTGGAGTATAATGAAATAATAATCATCATACACATCTATTTTCGGTCGTTGATTGAAATCAGCTCGACAATCCTCAATATCCAGGGGGTGGAAATGGAAATTATTCTTGAGAAATTCCAGGTTGTCGTCGGTTGGATTTAAGATGTGATGCCACCTGAGGGTCCCTATTTTCAATGTTTCAATCATAGCGCCGATTTTTTGTCGTTAATACTTCAAATCCTCGTTCGGCTTTCATCAGAGGCTTTAATTTGTAGCTTTAAGCGGATAGCCAAATCCGGCCACGAAATTATTAAAAATTTAGACGTGGCGTTGTCTTGCTGCGAATAAAATTCCTTACAGGATAGAATTCTAGGCAAATCAAAAAAAAAAGCCGGTATTTAAATACCGGCTTTTCAAAATTCTGGATTGTGGTTATTCAACAATCATTTTCTTTGTAACGGCATGATCTCCCGACCGAACGGTGTAAAAATAAACACCATCTTCAAGGTCATTGGCCTGGATGGTCAGTTCGGCTTTTCCGCTGTTAAACCGTTGTGCCGGTAATTGATATACTACCTGCCCCATGAGGTTGGTTACTTCCAAACTTAGGTCAGCTGGTTCATCCAGCATAACATAAACCGAAGTGGATCCGGAAAATGGATTCGGGTAGTTTTGAGAAACATTACCAGAAGTTACTGGTGTTCTGCTTTCTGAAATACCACTGATAATATCCGTTTTGGGAATGGTGACAAAACGGGTGAAATTTTCTTCAGGGCTGATTCCATTCTCGTTGGTTCCGGGTGTATTATCTGCTTGATAGGTAAAATAAATATTATCATCAGATTTATCTGCAGCCGATGGGAAAGCACATTCATCAAATAAGTTAATGAGATCATTGGTCAAATCATGGAACGTACCCCACCATTCACCACCATTAACGGAAGACCGTGCCCAAATATGACGATAACTGGCAGAGCCATTGTCATAACCTTCGGTTACGGAGGAATAAACCACAAATATTTGATTCTGATCATCCACAATGATCTGTGGTTGACTTGAAAGTCCAGTGTTATAATACCCCCATTCATCAAGGATATCAAGGGTTCCATTGTTGTCAATATCCTGTGACCAACCAATCAGGCTATAATCTTCTTCGAGTTCTGAATCGGGGTGTCCGTAGGGATTCAGGGCATTGATATCGTTGGAAAATGCAGGGCGGTTTTCATTCCAGTATACAACACCATCAATTCCGGGGAAATAACTTGGACCGCCGCCGTCTTCAAGGCTTCGGGTAAGGCTGAATGCCACGTGAATCAAACCACTATTATCAATAGCAATATCATGTGACCCATCAGGTGAATAGAATGTATCTGTTGGTGTTCCCGCATTGAGTGGATAGGGACACTCCCAAATTACCGATTTGTCCCAGGTATCACCATCGTCCATTGATTTCATGATGGCCAGGTCCATCCAGCCATCGCCAACAAGAAATGCCAATGTCCCGGCGTTTGGTTCTGCCCAATCGTAAGTATCACCTCCAAGATCCAGGGTATAATCAGTGCCCAGTTCATCAAAAACCTGGTTTTCGATTTCCCATGATGTACCTGCATCAGTCGTTCTGGCATAAAATAAAGCATGATCCTGACCATTATAAGCTACCCAGGTTGTTGAAAGAATATGGATGATATTATTATCCGGTCCGGTTGTAACTACCCTGGGGAAGGAAATATCTTCAGCACCTAAGGGTCCTGGTTGAATGACCAAATTCCAATCGCCAGTACCCCTTTCTACACGGGTTCCCAGTATGGTACCTTCAAAATAATCATGGCAAGTATAAGCTTCTCCATTCTCGCCAAAAGTTGTATAGGAAGGCCATCCTGCCTGTGCAGCATTTTCAATAGCAGCCGTAGGAAAAGGACCCCAACTGTCTCCGTCAAAATAGTTATATCCGGTACCCCGGTCAGGTCCGCTGGGATTTCCTTCAGGTCCCATGGTCCAAACTGCACCAATTGTTCCATCGTCATGCAAATAAACACGTGTTTGCATGCTCTGATTGGTTTGGATATCATACCATGTACTTCCGATATCTTCTTCTGCCAAAATACTTTTATAATTTGCTCCTGGAGTTTGCGTGTATACAGCTGATTCCAATCCTTTAACGGGTTTCTTGAGCTCAACAGCTTTGTCCCTCAATGTTTTTGAAAGTACGGCGCGTTGTTGAGCATATGTGCCCGCTACAAAGGCCAGTACCATTAATAAGAGTAAAGTTTTTCTCATGATAATAAATTTTTTAATGAATGATTTATGTTGTTTCCTTTTTAGTTATGACTTCTATGCTTCACAAAGTTACACAAATATTTAATTTTCACAGCTTCTGCCATGAAAAGTATGTCAATTTCTTTGATATGTTAAATGTTTTTGAATCAATCCTTCCCCACAAAGGGGAAGGATTGAACCAAATAATCTTTATTCCACTACCATTTTCCGGGTTACCTTTTCGTTACCTGCCTCAACGGTATAAAAATATACCCCTTTGGTCAACTGACTGCCATCAATCCTGAACATGTGTGAACCTGCAGTTAGATGCTTTGATGGAAGTTCCTGTACCTTTTGTCCCATGACATTGGATACTTCAACCCTGACAAGTGCCGGTTGTGTCAAATCAATTTGCAGGTTGGTTATTCCTGTGAACGGATTGGGATAATTTTGTGATACCTCAAACAACTTTTGAGCAGTGGTGTATTGATCCATTCCGGTGATCTCATCCTTGTTGACTTCCATAAAAACCCAGTAATTATCACCAAAGGGATCTTCATCACCTGCTACGGCCATACCCGGCTCCGAGTCTTGTTGGTACATCAGGTAAATGGCTTCCGGATCGTGATTCTGAGCAACCGCCGGAAAAACACTTTCATCAAAAATATGGATCAAGCCGGCGGTTAGATGGGTGAAATGACCCCAGGACTGCCCGCCATCCACCGATACCCTCGACCATAGATGTCTGAAATTTTGCTGGCCATTTTCATAGGTTTCAGTAACAGATGAGTAGAACACATACATTTCATTGGAATTTCCCATGACCAGTTGCACCATGCTCGAAAGACCTACATAATATTTCCCAATGTTTTCAATGGCTGTACCCACGAAGGTGAGCTCACCATCACCATCCATATCCTGGCTCCAGCCGATCAGATTGTAATCTTCGATCAGCTCCGAACCTTCTTCACCATAGGGATTGAGTGCATTGAAAGTACCTGAAAAGGCCGGCATGGTTTCATTCCAGTAACCCACCCCATCTATAAAGGGGAACCAGTAGGTGCCAGTTTCATCGGCCCGGGCCCGGTTGATTCCAAAAATGACATGTGCCATGCCCTCATTGTCGAGTTTAATATCCCATGAACCATCTACGCAATAAAATGTATCGGTTGGGGTTCCGCTGGCCCACATGGGATAAGGATGTTCCCAGATCAGGGTTTTTTCCCAGGTGTCACCATTGTCGGTTGATTTCATAAGAAAGGCTTCATTAAATGGTCCACCCACAACAAAAGCAAGTACGCCATCACGAACCGGTGCCATGTCGTATTCATCACCATTAAAATGGGTGTAATAACTTGCAGAGAGCTCTTCAAGCAATAGGTTTTGAATGTCCCAGGTTTCACCACCATCGGTGGAACGGGAATATAGCATGGCTCCATCCAAACCCTGGTAAGCAACACCTTGATTGGCAACAGGTCGCGTTACCCCCAGCAGGTGAATTGTGTTGTGATCAATACCTGTCACAGTGAAAGAGGGCCATAACAGTGCCTCGGCACCAGTCGGACCGGGATAAAGGTATTCGGTCCAGTCACCGGTGCCTTTCTCTGGTCTTCTGTTGACCAGTAATCCATCATCGCTTCCTCCGGAGATGTGAGAGATGACGATTTCGCCGTTTTCACCAAGTGGACCGTAGCAAGGCCATCCACTTCGCTGACTTTCGATGCGATCGGTAGGAAATTCTCCCCAATTATTACCATCGTAGTAGTTGTAACCTGTTCCGCGATCACTAAAGCCCGGGTCGGCATAACCGTTCATCCAGGTAGCTCCAAAGGTGCCATCATCAAAGTAGTACAAACGATTCTGGGTGGTGGAGTTGGTTTGCCGATCATACCGTGAATCTCCAATCTGGGTTTCGACAGGAGAGAGGGTGGCTTTGAGCGCCGGGTTTTCAAACTGTGTTGAATGATGATTTACATCAACCATGTCTTTTTTAACACCGTAATTTTTCAGTTCAGTTGACATGTGGGCACGCTGTTGGGCCCAGGCTGATAATCCGAAGATTGCAATAAAATACAAAAGAAAAAGTCTTTTCATGATTAAATAAATTTTTGGTTAGAAATAAATTAACTGTTTAAATGGTTACTACCAAAGGTAAGGTATGACTGATGATTAGTCAAGGAGAAATCAGTCAGCGGTAAGTTCAAATCAGTTAACGGTAAATGGGTTCAGCCGATCTTGTCGGCGGAGTCCAGTAGCACAAAAAAAGGCTACCTGGAATTCCAGGCAGCCTTTCATCATTTTTGGGTTGGATTATTTTCCGCCAAACATCAGGGCAACGTTAATAGAAATAACGCCATTCTTAACATCAGCAGATTCTCCGTTGACTTCCTCAGCAATGGTTCCAAGACCCATATTGTAGCGGGCTCCCACAACCAATCCAAAGCTGCTCATTGGGATTTTGGCCCCAGCACCAATTGCCAGTCCGATATCGGTGCTTTTATAGTTGTCTTTAACTTTGGAGGTTTCATAAGTGATCTGGCCTGTGGTCCAGTCAACACCAGTAGGGACTTTCATTTCACTTTCACCATCATATTTGGCACTCATCAGGAATCCGATGGTTGGTCCCAGTTCTCCATAGAATTTGATGTCATCACCAAACTGAGCTTGCGCCAGGATCGGGATATTGATGTACCCGAGGCTGAACGGAAACGTTTTTTCTTCATTGTTTTCGTCAACACCATCATATTTAGCGCCTTTGGCGTCGTATAATAATTCGGCCTGAACAGAAAACATGTCGTTAATGGCATAATTACCGACAGCACCAATGTTGAATCCGATCAACATGCTGTTATCCTTTACATCGTCCCCATTTAAATTGGCCAAATTCAATCCCAATTTCGGTCCGTAAGTTACTTGTGCCATTGCGCTAAATGCAAATGCAATGGTTGTGACCAATAAAATAAATCTGATCTTTTTCATAAGGTAATAATTTAAGTTGATTTGAAAATTACTTGGTTAAACTCTGTGCAAATATAACATTATTTGTAACTTTCAAAAAAATACTGTTAACTTATTATGATCCATAGAGTGAACAAAATGGTTACTTGAATCTATAAATATAACACGTTCAGTGAACTATATGGTTATTTTATGTTCAAGTTAATATGAAATTAAACATATTAATGTTTAAAATATATATAAAAACTATAAACTTGTTGAGTGATATAATCCGTTTTAGTCTTGCCTGGATACCTGGAACGAAGTTGAACCCCTGATTTTTTGCCCCGATATGGTATGGCCTGACAGGATGACCTGGTATCGGGATGGGTGATCTGAGGTGAAAAATTCATGGATGAGTGTTTCATTGTCATTTCCGTTGATCTGATCATAAAACAACAGTGTTTTGAACCAGGGAATCGTTTTGCTTAAGGATTCGATTTCATGTTTCGAAACAGGTGTGAATTTTGCTGGGAGCGACCTTGTTCTGTAGTTTATAAACACCACTTCATCTGATAAATCAATTCCTCCGAAATTATCGGTTTTGGTACGGATGGAAACGAGTCCACGAATGGTTAAATCACCCATGATATAGGTTCGGTTCATTACTTCTATTCTATCGATTTGCGCGGGGTGCAGGTTTAATAACAATCCGGCATCTGTGATCGGAATGCCATCAAGCAAGATCAATGGATCATCATAGGTTAATTCGGATTGGTCATCATAAACAAGCAATTGATACTGTCCATTGCGTTCGCGTAAGCGAGTATGTGTGACAATTTCATTAAAAACTTCCTGAATGGAGATGAGGGCAATATAGTCGGATAAGACAATGGTTTTCATTTTGGTCCCGAACCAGGAAGGTATTTGATCGACCGATGCTAAAGTTGCCCTATCATTAAATCCAAAACCTTTTGATACCTGGAGATTCAGAAGCAAGGATTCCATTAACTGACGGTCAGAAGTATCAAAATAAAGTGGTGTTTCCTGAAAATGTATAAATTGTGTTGAAAAATCATTGTACAATAAAATTTCTGCTGCTGCCAGGCTATCAGCATCCGTACAAAGAAATAAATCCTGATTTCCTTCAAGTTGTGGCAGGCTTAGAATAAATCTGCCATCACCGGATGTTTTGGTGGTGTGCAACTGAAAATTATCGTGTAATACGGAGGCATATACCCTCAAATCAGGAAGGGGTTGTCCTGTGTTTTTATTTTTTACAACCCCCGTAATGGATACATCGCGAATATCCGGTATAAATTCAATATTTTGTTCAGGGGAGGTTTTGAATTCATCGAAAAAAGATTTTGCCCGGTCATTATAGATCATAAGGCCGGCTTGCAATTGTTCTGATATGCCGGAATTAGAAAGATTAATGGAGGCATCTCGCAGCAGTACCGGGTTGGCTAATAAGTTTGCAGAGATTATTTCCGACGAAAGGATGGTACCTTCCTTGACCACGGATAATTGCAACAACCCTATATCCAAATGATTCAGGACCAAACTGTCCATCGTCAATTCAACTTTCTCACGGGTATTATAGATCAACTTCTCTGTTTTCAGAGGGATGTCAATCATTTGATCCGGCGCTTTGAACAGGGTATTCATATCGATCAGCCGGTCATCCTGTGATCGCACCACCACATAGATCAACCCTTCTGTTAGTTGGCTTTTGTCCACCGAAAGTCCTTCAAAAGTTTGCCCTTCCTCAACCGAGAGGCTTTTAATCAGTTCATATTCTTGTGACCAAATTTCAATATTAAGTGGCCTGGAAGATTTCAATAAGTGCAAATTACCAAAGAAGCCTACCCTCAGTTCATCGTCACTCCATGAAGTTTGCATCGCAGCAATATCCTTCCTTACATCTGGTAATGAAAGGTCAAGGGTGTCATTGTGGTCCATCATCATTCTGATAAAATAGGCATTGGTATCGGAGGGTGTAAAAATGCCGGTTGCCAGTCCGTTATTGAACCAGTTCAGGTTGCCCCTTTCAAAACCAGAAGTATCCATGATGGTAAGCGAAATAATATCGTTGCTCCTGTATGCAGGATACTGGAGTGCGATCCGGTTAGGGATGCCGGGAATCAAAGCTCCGAATTGAGTCAAAAGTTGGGGTTCAGTAATGATGTCGGGTTGTACCGGTGGAAATTCAGGATTTAAAATGGCAATGGATCCATTGAAATAAGATTCCGGAGGATAGTTTCGCAAGAGTTGCGTGTAGGCCCTGATAAAATAATGTGCCGAAGGCAATTCTTCAGGAATGGAGATCATGCCGGATGTACTCCCGTTTGCAAGCATGAATTTTTCCTGAACGAATATTTTTTGATGAACATCGTATAATTCCACGTAAAGAATATTGCTGACCGGACTTGATCCTTTCCCGTCTTTGAGGAAGCAGGAAGCTGAGAACCAGATGTTTTCTCCGGCTATGTACAAATTCCGGTCTGTCAGCAAAGTGACCTTTTCAGGAGCTCTTTCAGGTAATACCAGGCTGATATCCTGCGCATAAAGCGGACCTGATAACCATAAGCCAGCCAGGATGATATTTAAGAGGTATGATATGTAGTGTTTTGTCTTCATTTTTTATCGATCCAGAAATCAGGTTTAATTAAGGTTCCGCTATTGGCCCGGCAATCGCAACAACTTTTTGGGGGAACTGCTCGGACATAATTTTTATCGACGACCACATATTTCGGATAATTTCTCCAATCATTCGTTCTGAACATGAAACCATATTCTTTATAGTCGGCTTCGGTTAATTCGCATATGGGATAATACATTTGAATAGGAGGCAGAGGCCGGTCCATAAATATCCGCTTTGTATGTATTCCAGCCACCTCAAAATATCCCAGAACGGGTTCTTCCTCATCGGCTATGTTATAAACATTGCTCTTAATTTGGTAAGGAACCGATGTATACAAACTTGTCCCGGATGTATTTTGATCTTCGATTTCTTTCCAGTATTTATAGGCTTTTTCGGTGAGGGTAAGTTGATGGATCAATAAACTATAACGTATTGAAAATTCCCTGGTGGCAAAAGACACATAATGAAGCGGAAAATCTGAAATGACCGGTTGGTTTAATCCTACGGTTGTTCCAGTAAAAATCTCTGTTATCTTCTCTGTTTTCCAGCAAGTTTCCAGTGAGTCGGGTTCAGGAAAATCATGGAGCTGTCCATCATAATAGAAATATATTTTAAAATCTGCATTAAACATGTAGGTTTCTTCCATCTGCCATCGCAGATAATTGGTATCATTTGAGGCCATTTCCGTTCCGATGTAAAATTGATATCCGAGGATATCAAAATAGTGATTTACATTATTTCCATATTCTAGATTGGCATAAAGCGTATCTATTTTAATGGGTTGCTGTAAAAGCTCAAAATCAGAGGCATATGATTTTCCTTCAGGATCATTGAGGGTAATTTTATAATAGCGGCCTGGAATGCCCTGAATGCCATTGGCATCGGTACTGTATACGCCCTCTTCAGTTTCAGTAAGTGTTTCTGAATTGCCCAGATTGTCCTGGATCGTTACTTCAAAACCTGAAAGCGGAAAATATTTTGGATAAAGCAGCGTGGTAGAGTGTGATAGTTTAACAATATAAGGACCCGGATCAGTTGTGATCCTTCCCTGAACCACCAGTAGATTTTCATATTTATCACTCAATTCTGGCCAATACATCTCTTCACACGAAAACAGGAAAATAATCAGGAGAAGACTCAGTATATTGACCCACCTTGTCATAAATAGCTTGTCCTTCAGAAAAAATTTCTTGCTATTCAGGGAATCATAGATCTTTATGTTATTGGTGTGCATAATTCAAATTAATTAATAACTTGTCCAAAAAGCTGGTTTTTCAATGGTCCCTCCTCTCAGCCGGCAGTCCATGCATGCTTGCAATGGAAGCGCCATACCCCCTTCGGGGCCTGTTGTTACATAAACAGGCCATGAATCGGGTGGATATAAATCGATGGTACTCATACTTTCATAATCACCTTCACTCAGCTCACATTTAAAAAAATAGAAAGGCAGGTTGGGTCTTTCAATGAAAATCCTTGATTTCGATATTCCGGCTGCAGTAAATTGTCCCAATACAGGTTCATCAGGATTACTGAGGCACCTTATATTCCCGATAATTTGAAAAGGTTGTTGCGAGAATAAACTGCCTTGCTCTTCATTTTGTTCCCGCACCCTGTCCCAGAAAGACCATGACTCCTTTTCCATTGTGTATTGGCTGACTAAAAGGCTATAACGGATATAAAGATCCCGGGATTCGGTGTTGACATAATGTAATGGGAAGTGTCTGATAAGGGGCTCATTTAATACATCCATCCGGGATGTAAAGATTTCCGGAATTCGCTTGGTCAACCAACAGGTCATCAAAGAATCGGGATTTGGAAAGGGTTTCAGCATGCCTTCAAAATAATACCTGATTTTGAATTCCGTCTGGTATTCAAACGTTGCATACAAGCTCCACATAAGAAATGTTTCATTGGAGTTTGCCCTTTTGGTGTCAAGGAAAAATCTCAAACCGACAATGTCATGATAAATCTCTTCTGACGATTGAAATTCCACTTCTGAATAGATACGATCCACATCAACAGGTTCCGGTAGATTTTCAAAAGAAGACAGGTATATTGCCCCATCGGATGTTTGAATCTCTAACTGGTAAAGGTTTCCAGTTTTTCCCTGAATACCATTCGGATCAGTATGATAGATTCCTTCTTCCATTTCTGTAAGGTATTCGGTATGGCCCTCGGAATCGCGGATGATTACTTCTGCATCGGTCAGTGGGATCACCCTGGGTTCTTGGAGGTCGGAGGAATAGGATAATTTCACCTGGTAAGGACCTTCATCATTGGTGATCATGCCATCTACCACGACCAATTGCTCGTATTTGTCAACCTGCGGATCATATTCTTCAACACAAGCCGTTGTTATCATTAAAACCATGATCAAGATTCTATGCAGCTTATTAATTTTCAAAATTCCCGAGTTTAAAATTATACGTTACCGAAAATACGGGTACTGCAAAAATCGACAGTTTATAACCCCTTACCTGACCATTTTCCGATTTAAAATAAACCGAATAAGCATTGTTTCTTCCTGTGAGATTATACACTGAAAAATTCCAGGAACCGTGGGCAAATTTTTTAGCCTTTAGATTTCCTTCTATATTAACCGATAGATCAATCCTGAAATAATTAGGCAGCCGGTATTCATTTCTAACTGAATAATGGACCAGTTTTATGTCATCCAGAAAGTAGATGGCAGTTGGATATGTTATGGGTCTGCCTGTTGAAAATACAACATTTCCCGAAAAACTGATCCTTCGTGATAATTTGTAGTTTGCCACAAGATTAAAAGCATGGGGTTTGTCATAATTGGCCGGGTATGCTTTTCCGAAATTATTCATTTCACCGGTTTCTGGATTATTGACCTCAACTGTAGCATGGGACCAGGTGTAATTGACCCATCCATTTAACCGGCCCAGGGGTTTTTTTACCATGAATTCGAGACCATAAGCTTCCAGATCGCCCTGTACAATATCTGTTTCTGGAATTTCATTGGCGATCATCTGTGCACCATCCTTAAATTCAACAAGGTTTCGAACATCTTTATAATATCCTTCCACCGACACTTCAAAAATATCAGCCAGTACATTGGAATAAAAACCAAGTGAATACTGGTCACCCCGCATAGGTTTAATGTTATAGTCAGTCAACTTCCATGCATCTGTGGGAGATATGGCAATTGTATTGGAAAGCATGAAAATGTATTGGTGTAAGCGATTGACGCTACCTTTAACCGATAGGTGGTCATTGATGATATAACGGGCTGAAAAGCGATAATCGAGCCCATCGTAAGTTTTGATTAGTTCGTTGCTTTGATACAATGTCGTATCGCTGATGGTGCTGAGGGACCGTGGTTCCCCTATATAGTAGCTGTATACTGTTTTCGGTCCAAGATAGGAATACCTGTTATAACGCAGTCCGGCAGAAATCTGCAAATCGGCTGTGATATCCCATTGTTCGTTAAGGTATATTCCGCTTTCAATTCCCTTTTCAGGTTCAAATTGCCTGGGTTCAATGGAGGAAGCTTCATTGTATGGGAGATAATCTCCGGGTTTGGATTCATACAGGATAGAATTAGCACCCAGTAATAGGGTATGATGTTCGTTGGGATGAAGGGAGAGGTTTGCTTTCAATTCTGTATGACTGAGTGCATAGGAAATCTTATACGCAAATTGTTCATATTCTGTGTTTCTGTCTTCATATTGGTAATTCCCCTGTGCCAGTGAAAGATCGAGCGAATGTTTATCTTTTATATAGTGCACCCATGAAAGAGCCCCACCAATATTTTCATAGGTATTCTCGCTCAATGTGTTGATATCTGCATCATCATAGCTATAGTAAGTAAATAATCGCATTTCATTGCGGGGATTCAGTTTGATGGCGAAGTTGGCAATGGCATCTCCGAAATAAGCACTGCTGGAATTGAGGTCGGAATTTTGCATGGATCGCAGGATCCAATCAGAGTAGGTGGATCGCAATCCTACCATATAACTACTTTGATCTTTTTTAAAAGGCCCCTCTGCTACAATTCTGGCCGTTACGGGGCTAATTCCTCCACTGGCTTTAAATTGCTGAAAATCACCTGTCTTGGAAGTAATATCAAATATGGAAGATAATCGACCACCGTAGTCTGCCGGAATATTGCTTTTCAATAATGTAAAATTGCTGATGGCATCCGAATTGAATGCAGAGAAAAAACCAAATAAATGGGACGAGTTATAAACCGGAACTTCATTGATGTAAAATTGATTTTGATCAGCCGGGCTTCCCCTTACATTAAATCCAGATGCTCCTTCTCCCACGGTTTGAACTCCGGGTAACATCAAAGCAACTTTGATAATATCCTTTTCTCCCAAAACAACAGGAACTTCTTTGATACTTTTTACAGAGATCTTTTCAAATCCCATTTGCGAACCCCTCACATTGTGTTCCTTTTCGCTGCTGACAACAAATTCTTCCAACGTGTATAGTTTTGGGATGAGCTCAATATCAAGGGTTCCACTCGATAAAACTTCCAGTTTGTATTTTTCTTGTTCGCTGTCCAAACTGCTTACAATGAGTGTATAATTTCCTTTTTTTAGACTTATGTTATAGCGACCCAGATCATCTGTGGTTGTGCCCCTTTCAAGTTCTTCGATATAGAGGTTCCCACTGATAATGGGAGAGCCATCCTGTGCATTGCGAACCGTTCCGCTTAAAACAGGTCTTTTATTATTCATGCCTGCTTTCCGGTTGCCGATTACCACCGTTTTGGCCACATATTCTTTTCGGGTTTGTAGCCAGGTATTATTACTGGCTGAGGTTTCCCGGATGGTGTCAGAAGCTTTAATTTCTTCAATATGATGGGTGAAAAAAGAGTCTGGAAATTTCGTTCTGATGGCTCCCTCGCTGGTGATAAAGATATTTCCATTCCTGTCGATGGCATAATAGAGATTGTGTGATTCAAGATTTTCTTTCAATACCTGCGTGAGATGCATAGAATCCTTAAGGATCAATAGTTTAAAGTCTGCAATGCTATCGGATTGGTAATAAAATCTGACAGGGAAGGTTTGTTCTGTTTTACTTACAAAATCTTTCCAGTTAAGTCCATCCCATGTTTTATCCAGTATAAATGATTGTACCTGTGCATGGATTTGAAATGCCAATACACAAGTGATGAACCATATAATGCCGAATTTAATCCCTATTTTCAGATAGCTCTGCATCACACCACTTTAATAATTCGAAAAACTCATTTTCTGTTGCTTTTTTAAACTGAAAATGCATCTGTCGCATTTTCTTTTTCAAAGGCGTTCGTATTGGTTCGAAGGTATTTTTGAGGGATCTGTTATTGATTATTCTATTGGAGCGCCCATTCCAGTGTATAAAAATACCATTCGAAAGTTTGGTATAAAAGCCAAAAGGATTGTTCCTGGAATATTGATTCCTAAAAATCTTTGAGTATTTTCTGTAAGCTAAAAATTTACCGTTGAACAAGATTTCACCGAAGCCCATCAAACTAAACGTCGAATCATATTGTGACAGGTTGGAGAATGTACGAGCATCCATTTGAAATTCATCAATTTGTGCTGAATTTAAAAGGATTGGAAGATTTACATCTGATCCTTGAATATGTTTTTTGAGGATGAGGATATCCTGTTCTATGTTGTATTTAATTTCCACATTCCGGAAAGTATTCCCGAGCATTGTAATATCCGCTATATTCCAATCCTGTTCAGTCAGAAACGGATGTCCGGAAGCTTTCGGATTGGCAGGGATATATACCAGCCCCCTTTCCAGGAAATCATCGGGTCCGTATAACAGGTTTGCATGATCCAAAATTTCTTGCATGCTATTTTTTTCATGCTGCTGTCCGTTGACCGGGATCGTAAAAAACGGAATCCATGATAATCCAATGAATAAATGAATCATCATAAGAAATTTCCAGCGTTTTAATGCAGAAATGGGATTCCTGAAATTAAATTTGTTAAACATGGATATAAATACAGATTGCATTCAATATATTGAAAATGTTTCAATTGCAACCGGCAGATAAAGTGGTGATAAAACCAGGTATGAGTAAATTAAAAAAAGTTGGTATTGGTTAGATATCTTTTAGATGAGGTTGCATTATTCTTGATGTAAATTTTCAGGGTCTAAAATTGGTTATAAAAAGGAAAAAGACTGCCCGGAAGGCAGTCTTTTTCATAAATCTAATATTAAAACTTATCCCAGAACAATTTAGTGGCTTGCAAATCACCACCAATGGCTGAGGATGCATTATAATAATTGGTAGCATTTAATGTTTGCTCATTTACGGGGTACGTAAATCTCTTAGGAATTACGCCCGGTTCAGCAGGTGATGGAGGCATGGTCAGTTCCGGATAATCCAGTCTTCTCCATGTATTCCATGCAAGATGGCCCCTTAAATAATAAGCGATCCAGGCTTGCTCACCAATGCTTTCTTTCCAGTTGGCTCCATCATAGGCTACTTCTGGCTTGGCGATGTATGCGTCAGCATCATCACTTGAAAGACCCCAAAATTCGAAAGAAGCCTTAATGCCATTGTTGTAGTGTTCTTCAGCACTGCCACCTACACTAAATCCGCGTTGAGCGGCTTCAGCCAGGTAGAAAGATACCTCAATACCATCCGCTAATGTGATGGGGAAAGTAGGTTCCTCAATGCGTTCTGCAATGTGAGTGTAATTCGACCAGTTATTGCTTTCACCATAAATACCACCTTCATAAACGCCTTCTCCCAGATTTTGAGCAAAATAGGCCGGTCTGCGCGGGTCTTCGAGCTCATTCAACCTGTCGACAAAAGTGTTGGCAGGAACAAAGTCGTGACGTCCGCTTTGCACCAAATCAACAAAAAGCGGATTGGAATTGGAACCACCTACATAAACAAGTTCACACAGCTCATTGGGAGCAAATGCTTTGTCATAGGATGCTTCAATGATGCTCTTGGCAAGGTTTTCATTGTGATCAGCAAGGGTAATCGCCATTCTCAATTTAAGAGTATGGGCAAATTTAATCCACATAGCTACATCACCATGGAAATAGAGGTCGTTGTCACCAAAGCTTCCATATCCTTCATCAATTCCTGCAACGGCGTCATCAATTTTTGTCAGTAACGCATCATAGATCCCCTCAGCATCATTATAAACTGGTGAGATGTTATCGATATCCAATGCCTGCTGATAAGGAATGTCTCCAAATATTTCAACCAGCCAATTATATGTATAGGCCATTAAGATATCAATAACATAAAGCCTGTTTGCTTTCATGGCAACCTGCTCATCGCCTGCAGCGACTTCGGCACTGATGGCCTTTTTGGCATCATTAAGGTCAGCCAGCGTATTACGATAAAGAATCAGGAACATATTATCAGAGATTGTCCTACCAACAATATCGTAATTAACTTCATCTGTGTAAGTAGTTTCAGTCCAGTACTGAGCAACCAGTTTGAAGATGTTCTCGTTTACATTCGTACTGGCAATCTGGTCTGCTAAGGCTTTTTGCGCATTGGCAAAAAGAAAATCACCGGGAACTTCCGTCGGATTTTTGATATCTGTATTGAATTCCTCAAAATCATCGGTACAGGAAATCGAGATACCCATCAATACTATAAATATTAAATATATTTTTTTCATAATTAAACGTTTTTAAAATTGGAGATTAACTGTAAAACCAACATTCCTTGTCGTAGGCATTACACCACTCTGCCATCCCTGAACATTACCGGCACCCTGGCTGGCTTCGGGATCAGCATGGGGAAGATCTTTGGAGATAATCCACAGGTTGCTGCCTACGAGGCTGAAGGATATACCATTGATAAAGGTATTTTCCAGTGTAGTTTTCGGTAAAGAGTATGTAAGAACTACTTCCCTCAACTTAATATACGTAGCATCATAAATGAAGGCTGCATTTGGATTCTTTGACCAGCCAAATACACGATAATCGTCCCCAGCAACTCTGATGTCATTGGTAGCTGTATTGGTTACAGTGTAGGTTCCGTCATCATTGTAAGTTACATCACCGGTAACGCCTTCAAGGATCAATCCACCACCATTATCAAGGGTGTTCCTAACAGGATTACCTAGGTCATTGGTATATGAAGTTTCTTCATATAAACCGGTTCCCATACCATAATACATATCGAGTGAATAGACACTACCACCTTGTTGCCAGTCAATCAGGAAACTGAAAGCCCAGTTTTTATAGGAGAAGCGGTTGTTGATACCACCTGTCCAATCGGGATTGATGTTACCCAATACCACATCGGAGGTGGGGGTTTTCAGATAATAACCATCTTCGCCTACTACTTTATTTCCGTTATCATCATAAATAAAGTCCTGTCCCTGGATGGTACCATAAGGTTCACCTACACGGGCATTGATGGTAATACCACTTTGTAATGACCTGGTAAGCTGAATGTTTTCAACACCTTCGGCCAGAGCGACAACCTCATTGATGTTTTTTGCCCAGTTGAGGGTGACATCCCACCTGAAGTTTTCGCTGACTACCGGTGATCCGAAGACCATCAACTCAACACCTTTGTTTTCAATTTCACCAGCATTGACATATTTTTGTGAATATCCGGTTGTATAAGAAACAGCGATCGGGATAATCTGATCAACGGTGTTTGTTTTATAGAATGCTGCATCAAATCCCAGACGCTTATTGAGGAAATACATTTCCAAACCTGCTTCAAGACTGGTTGTCCTTTCCGGTTTCAATTCAGCATTGTTTTTAGTGTTGGGTAATGAGTATAAGGGTGTTCCGCCAAATACAGGATTGTTATCATAAGTATCAACAATACTTCCCCAGGGGGCATCATTACCTACTTCAGCATATCCTAAACGCAGTTTGCCTAAATCCATCCAGTCTACATCCAAAACATTGGAAAACAGGAAGCTTCCTGATACGGATGGATAAACATAAGCGTTATTATCTTCTGGTAATGTTGAAGACTGATCTCTCCGGATGGTTGCATCCAAATAGAGGAAATTTTTATATCCGAGAGAAGCACTTGCATAGATACCGTTTACACCAATTTTATTATAGGTTTCCTCGGGTGCTAACATGGGATTTACGCTATTGCTTAATGCATAAAGATCAGGAACAATCAATCCTCCGTCAGTTGATGCAAACACCTGATCCAATTCTGATCTTCTGATGTTAGTCCCAACCAGGGCACTCAGGTTAAAATCTTCACTGAGGTCTTTGTTAAACCTCAGCATGAAATCAAAGTTATTTTCATAAAAACTTTTATTAAACCTTGAGTATCCAGAAGTAACGTCGGAACGACCTGCTGTTGTTCCTACCCCAAATTCGCCGGAGGCAGATCCAATGGCTTTTCTTTCTTCCTGAATTTCAGAGTAGAAATCAGTTGAGAAGCGGGCCATGGTGCTGAAATAATCATTGATTTGCCAGTCGGCCTGGATATAGCCAATAACACGGTCACGGCCATCTGTCGTATAATTTTTATAACGGGTCCAGTATGGATTATCCCAATATGCTGGAGCCAGGTTATCTTGACTTACAGGGTTCCAGGTGATGTTTTCCTCTGTAGCTTCATATAATTCTTTCTGTTGCTGATAGTCAACATTTGTTTGCATCCATTGACGGAATGACGAAAGAATGTTATCAGAATATCCAGTGGCATTACGGCCTTTGCCCTTGTTGTTAATATAATTAACAGAAGCAGTTACCGTAACATCTTTGGTAACATCATAGGATCCGTTAAACAATACATTGTTTCTTACAAAGTGGCTGTTTGGCATAATACCGGTCTGATCCTGATTGGAGTAAGACAATCTGAAGTTGGAGTTCTCATTGGCTCCGGTTACTTCAACACTGTTGGTGAAGGACCATGGAGTTTCAAAGAAAGAGATGGGTCCGTTATCACCGGCAGCAACCCAGGGTGTGGGTTTCCTGTAATTGGGTGATTGTGGATAGAAGGCATCCCACTGGTATACACTGAGTCCTGGATCAAATTTCTGACCAAAAGACCCATCTTCATAAGTTGGTACTACCAAATCGGTGGCACCATCCCCATTGAAGTCATACTGCTCTAGTCCGGTATAAGGCTCATCACCATAATAGGGACCGTAACCTGCGCCATAATCCTGTTGATAGGTGGGGAAGGTTGATTTGTCAATGAAACCTGTGGTAACATTGGAGCTAACATTAACGCCATAAACCCGTTTTTTGGCCATGGTGCGTTCACCTTTTTTAGTGGTAATGATGATTACACCATTGGCGGCACGTGATCCGTAAAGGGCTGTAGCAGCAGCACCTTTCAGTACGTTCATCGACTCAATGTCGTTGGGGTTGATGTCGGCGGCTGAGTTACCAAAGTCATAACCATGCCGTCCCCTGACCTGGTCATCCGTATTGGTCACATCATTGTTAATGGGAACACCATCCACAACGATCAAAGCCTGGTTGTTTCCGGTAATGGAAGAAGCACCACGGATCAGGATGTTGGATGAACCGCCTAAGTTACCAGTATTTTTAATCTGTACACCAGCGGCTTTACCCGAGAGTGTATTGATAAAATTATTGGTTTTAACGGTACTGATTTCTTCACCTGATAGCTCCTGAGTCGCATAACCAAGAGATTTTTTCTCCCGGCTGATACCGAGAGCCGTTACAACGACCCCTTCAAGGTGCATGATATCAGGCTCCATAGCTACATCAATGGTAGTCTGGCCTGCAATTGCAATTTCCTGAGAAGCCATTCCAACGTAACGGAAAACGAGTGTTGCAGCATCATCAGAGACTTTAATGGTATATTTCCCGTCAAGGTCGGTAATGGTACCTGTGGATGTACCTTTTACCAGAACCTGTACACCAGGGATCGGTTGACCATCGTCTGAACTGGTAACCGTACCTTTAATTTCCCTGTCTTGAGCAAAAATTTGCATCCCTATGAAAATGAATGCAAGAAAAAGGGTAAATTTTCTCATAACATAAGAATTTAGATTAATAAATATGGATTAGATTGTAATTATTTGAAGAATTCATCTCTTTTATAATTCCCGAAATTTAATTCTCTTTATATTCTTTAGATGTTAAAATGCTCTAAAAGTACCGCAAAGTAAGGATAACAATTAATTTAAGCAAGAAAAAATTTATTTAAAATTTAGAATTATTTAGTAATTTGTTCACATTCAGAACATCTGACAAAGAACGACAAACACAAATATAGGCTAAAATTAACTGAAAATTCTGTAAATACTAATGTTTGCTTGAAACAAAAATAAGAAATATTTTATCTCCAACATAATTAGTGCATTTTTCGAAAATAAAGAGCGAAAAGGATTGCCATCGAAATAAATATGCCTGAGGCATACCAATTACCATAACTCATGAGATGGGGAACCATGATAATGATCAAAGTGGAAAGGAGGTAAATATAAAATCCGATTTTTCGCATTTTTAACATCAGAATGGCCCCAATGGTTGCTGATGAATAGGTAACAAATCCTGCCAATGAGAAAAATAGCACAAAAGACGGCGATACCGCTCTTTCCGGAAAGTAATCTGTCAGCACGTCGGTAATCCAGTTGTTCTGGAAAATGGCCAGCAGAAATAAAATCGAAAGGAAAACAGAAAACACCATAAAAGCGATGCACAATATGGTGAGTAGAAAAGGCCGGGGTATCCTTTTGTCAATATTTTCTTCAGTTGACGGTGTTGTATGCATGAGCAAATAAATGTTTTAATTAAGACATATGTTTGATCTGGCTAAAATATCCTGAAACAAAAGCCAGGGTAATGAAAATTTCAAAGACGGAAATCATTGATGAATCGATAAGTGCCATGGGCAATATCAACACAAATATCTGTGCAGCCGTGTAGATATGAAACCCGATCTTTTTTAATTTCCACATCTGAATAGCACCCATTAATGAGATGAAATAAAGAATGGAACTGGCGATAAAAAACTGGCGACCACCCCTGAAAATATTGACCAGTTCAGGAAACTGGCCTTTAAAATCGTCCATGGCAATAAGCATTTCATCATAGGAAAGATACACCATCATAAAAACAAAAGATGCCATACCACTCCCAATAAAAGTGAGGGTGCAAAGAAAGGTGAGCAATCCGGGTCTCACCTTTCTATTAATGCTATGCTGATTTTCTTCCATTTAAAATGATTATTCCAGTGAGCCGGTCACTTTTTCAACTTCTTCAAGTACCTCACAGGACTTGATCAATGTCTTCATGGCGTTATGATCATTGTATAGCGGCCGGTCGATATCCAGGAATTCAACATGTCGTCTAACCACTTCCTTGGCTTTTGTAACACCCTTACCAAAATTATATTCCCTGAAATCGAGTGCTTGTGCAGCTGCCATCATTTCTATGCCAAGAATGCCATAGGCATTATCAAGGATCTGGAAGTTTTTCAATGCCGTGTTCATACCCATGGATACAAAATCTTCCTGATCGGCAGCTGCCGGAATCGACTGGATACTGGCCGGTGTCGAAAGGATACGTTGTTCAACGATTTGCATATCGGCAGCATACTGGCTTAACATCAATCCCGAGAACATGCCTGCTCCCTTGGTCAAAAAAGCAGGTAACCCCACACTCAATGCGGGGTTGTTCAATCGGTTCATCCGTCGCTCCGACATCACACTGACCATGGTGATCGCTGCTCCGGCCATATCCATTGGCAATGCAACGGGTGTACCCTGAAAATTTGCACCGGAAATTTGTAAGTTTTCATCCGGGAAAAAAATGGGATTATCACCAACACCATTGAGTTCAATTTCAACCTGTGAACGGGCATAAGCCAGGGCGTCATGAGCGGCACCCACCACCTGTGGTGTTGAACGCATGGAATAAGCATCTTGAACTTTACAAGGAATTTTGCCTTCTTTGAGGTCACCGCCTTCCACCAGCTTGTTAATGGCATTGGCACTTCTGACAGCACCTTTGAATCCTCTTACTTCATGTAGTTTGGATGTATATGGTTTCATATTGGCTTTCAACGCTTCAAGTGACATAGCTGCAGCGATCTCAGCCTGCTTGAGCCATCGATTGGCATCATAAATAAAAATGGCACTCATGGCTGTCAGCACATTGGAACCATTGATGGTGGCCAGTCCATCCCGGGCTTTTAAACCCGGAACCGGAATGCCAGCCCGATCCAAAGCTTCTTTGCCGTCAAGCAGCTCATCTTTATAAAATGCTTTGCCTTCGCCCATCATTAAAAGGGCGATCTGCGACATGGGTGCCAGATCGCCAGAGGCTCCTACCGAACCCTTCTGACAAACAAATGGCGTAACACCTTTATTCAGCATGTCGACCAGTGTTTGGGTAATCTCGGGCCTTACGCCTGAATTGCCATGGGCATGCACATTGATCCTTCCCAGCATGGCACCACGCACCCACTCTTCAGGCATTGCCTCACCGATCCCGGCTGCATGATTGTAGATCAAATATTTCTGGAATTCTTTTACCTGGTCATCATTGAGCACTACTTCCGAAAACTCACCAATCCCGGTGTTGACACCATACATGATCTCATGGGCTTCAATTTTTTTCTCCAGCATAGCCCTGCATTTTGTAATCCGCTCAAGGGCATCCGGATGCAATTCAACTTTTTGACGATGGCGAGCTACTTTGACGAGGTCTTCAATGGTCAAACCCGCACCTTTAATAATATATGTCATAATTCTGGAATTTTAATGTGAATAAATAAAATAAGTCAAAACTTTGAGGATGTGATCAATGAAGTGCGGTGCGGTTGATTTTAACTTTAAACAATAGATTCCAATGAATTACCATAATGTGTTCGCTTTTTCGAACGACTAAATTATAAAAAAATATGCATGGAGAAAGGATGGAAGATGTTTTATTCCAAATTTAAAAGGGAGGATTATTCAAGGCAAATATGCCAGCCTTGAAAAATCATCGGATGTTTGAATAAATTATTCCGAAATTTGCCGCAAAATTCTCTGGATGGAATCTATTCAAACAAAGGAACAGGTGCAGCAGGTCATTCATGATGAGATTGGTGTGCTGCTCTATTTTTACAATGATGATTGTGCTCCCTGCATCAGTTTACGGCCCAAAGTGGAATCCCTGTTGGCTAATCGATTTCCGAAAATGAAATTAATTTGGGTCAATTCCAAAACGACCCCCGACATACCTGCATCCCATCATGTTTTTGCGAATCCCACCATTCTCATCTTTTTTGATGGTAAAGAATTCAAAAGATTCAGCAAATATGTTTCTGTAGACGAGCTGGAAGAGGCCATTGAAAGATATTACGCTCTTATTTTTTAAATGCCGGTTGGTGGTTAATAAACCTGTACAAACTTACAGTTGAAATTTATTCACATCTTCCTTCGGCAATTCGAGCGGGTAATTTTTTAAAAATTCTACCGAAGCCTTAATATCTTTGTACATCACCTGATCGTCTTCTACGAAGGCTACTTTTTCACGATATGCTTTTATAAAATTTTCAAGGTAGGGCGATGATTTCGCCGGTCTTCTGAATTCCAGTGCTTGCGCGGCATTGAACAATTCAATAGCCAATATTCGTTCCAGGTTTTCAAGCACCCGAAATGTTTTGGTTGCAGCGTTGGCTCCCATGCTCACGTGGTCTTCCTGTCCTTTGGAGGATTCGATGGAATCGACGGAAGATGGGGTACAAAGCGATTTATTCTGGCTCACAATGGAAGCCGAAGTATATTGCGGGATCATAAATCCCGAATTCAAACCGGGATTGGCCACCAGGAATGGCGGCAACCCTCTTGCGCCTGAAAGCAACTGGTAGGTTCTTCTCTCAGAAATATTCCCCAATTCAGCCATGGCGATGGCGAGGTTATCCAGGGCCAGGGCCAAAGGTTGTCCATGGAAATTACCGGCCGAGATGATCAGATCTTCATCCGGGAAAATGGTTGGATTATCCGTAACGGAGTTGATCTCTTTGCGGAACACATAAGCCACATAATTGATTGAATCCTTGGAAGCACCGTGCACCTGCGGAATACAGCGGAATGAGTAAGGATCCTGCACGTGTTCTTTTTTACGGTTGATCAGTTCGCTACCTTCCAGAATATTGGTGATCCGTTCAGCGGTTTTAATCTGCCCTTTGTGAGGGCGGATTTGCTGGATGAGGGGATGAAAGGGTTCAATCCTTCCATCAAACGCTTCGAGAGAGAGTGCTCCTATTACATCGGCCAGCCGGGAAAGTTTAAAGATCCGTAGGCAGCAATAAACACCATACGCACTCATGAACTGAGTTCCGTTGAGCAACGCCAGTCCGGCCTTGGATTTGAGTTCGATTGGATCCCAATTCATCTCCTTCAAAACATCAGCAGAATCTCTTTTCTTACCTTTAAAATATACTTCACCCATGCCCAACAGCGGCAACGACAAATGGGCCAGCGGCGCCAGATCACCCGAAGCTCCCAGGGATCCCTGTTGGTAAACAACCGGAATAATGTCATGGTTATAAAAATCAACCAACCTTTGCACTGTTTCCAGTTGCACGCCCGACAGGCCATAAGAGAGGCCCTGCACCTTTAGCAACAACATCAGCTTGACGATCTCCCGCGGTACCCCGTCGCCGGTTCCACAGGCATGCGACATTACCAGGTTTTTTTGCAAGGTACTCAGGTCTTTTTTATCGATGGTGCGGTTGTAGAGAGCGCCAAAGCCGGTATTGATCCCATAAATGGGTTCGGTTTGGGATTCCATTTTTTTATCGAGGTAATCACGGCATCGGGTTATCTTCGATTTTGCTTCATCTGAAAGTTCGAGTTTTTTCTTGTACCGGCTGATCTGCTCAATATCCTCAAAGTTGAGTTTGTCGGAAGTAACAAAGTGAACCGCCATGATATTATCCTTTCAGTTTGTTGATGAGTCCATTTATGTTTTCATAGCTGATCTGATCACCAGTGTGCATGTTTTTAACCGATAATGTCCCATTCTTCATCTCATTTTCACCGATTAATATTACGTAAGGAATATTTTTATTGTTGGCATAACTCATTTGTTTTTTCATTTTGGCCGACTCGGGGTAGATTTCCGCATTGATGCCTTCCTTTCGTAGTTTTTCTAAAAGTCCGAGGCAGTAGTTTTGTTCCTTTTCACCAAAATTCACAAAAAATACCTGGGTGGTTGATCCGGTATCAGATGGGAACAGATTGAGTTCGGTCATCACATCGTAAATGCGATCTGCTCCAAACGATACACCCACACCTGAAACATCGGGCAGACCAAAGATGCCGGTGAGGTCATCATAACGTCCGCCCCCACATATGCTTCCAATTTTAACATCATTGGCTCCCACTTCGAAAATAGCACCGGTGTAGTAGTTCAAACCACGGGCCAGGGTGAGGTCAAGTTCGACATTTGAGGTTAATGCAAGATTTGTGAGCATGTTAAATACGGTTTGCATCTCTTCTATTCCCTTTTTACCGGTTTCCGTGCCACTCAGTTTTTCCATCAGGAAATTGAGCTTTTCAGATGTTGAGCCTTTAAAATCGAGGATTTCTTCCAGTTTTGAAATACCAGGCATCGAAATGTTATCCGCTGAAAGTTCTCTTTTTACTCCTTCGATTCCGATCTTGTCCAGCTTGTCGATGGCTATCGTGATGGACATGAACTTTTCTGTTTCACCGATGTATTCGGCAATTCCATATAGTACTTTCCGGTTGTTGAGTTTGATGGTAACATTTACATTTAGCCTGCGGAAAACATCATCGATGATCTGTACGAGTTCCACTTCATTGAGTAGGGAATTGCTCCCGATTACATCCACATCACACTGGAAAAATTCGCGGTAGCGGCCCTTCTGGGGTTTATCGGCCCGCCAAACAGGTTGGATTTGATACCGTTTAAAAGGGAAGCTGATATCGTTACGGTTTTGTACCACAAACCTGGCAAAGGGCACTGTAAGATCGTAGCGTAAACCCTTCTCAGAAATAAATCCTGTTAGTTCTGTGCTGTTTGGATCCTGAAATTTCTCAATGGGTGTTTTCTCAACAAAGTCACCCGAGTTTAAAATCTTAAACAGCAATTTATCGCCCTCATCACCATATTTCCCCAGCAAGGTCGACAGGTTTTCCATGGCCGGTGTTTCGATGGGTTGGTAGCCATACAGTTTGAATACCGACTTGATGGTATCAAAAATATAATCTCTTTTCACCATTTCAGCCGGGGTGAAATCGCGTGTGCCTTTGGGAATGGAAGGTTTTTGTGCCATAGCGCTATACTTATCTCTCAATTAAGCCTGCAAATTTAAGCAAAACAGACCATGTGGAATGACCTGCTGTCATTTGTTCATTGGAATTTTCAGCTGTTCCAACAAGGATAACAAATAGCCATCACATTCTGCTTCTCCTTCCTTCGGGGCCCACGGAGCAAAGTTTTTATCATCAGCCGGATCATAAGGTCCATCTTTGAGTTCATAAATGATGGAATCAGGTTCGAGGCAAATGATGGTGTGATAGGTCCGGGCAGCCACTTCTACAGCATACTCATTGTTTTTTGGATCGAGGATCATGTGGTCGGTAATATTGCCGTCATCATTGAACTGAATCACCACAAACTTTCCGGTAAGCGCCATGAATACTTCACGTTTATCAGGGCTTTCATGTTTGTGTGGTTGAAGATACGTGCCGGGCTGCATGCTGTTGAGCATACGTTGGAGCGGGTCATCCGGACCATCATGAAAATTGTGATTGATTCTGCCGCGCGCTGATTGCCGGGCTTTGTGCATCAGTTTCTGAAGGAGTTCGGAATTTATTTTAATCATTTGCTATCCATTCATCTGTTTTTACAAAACTAACATGTTTCATTTAATCATTTCTGGCAGAGATGGATTTCAACCAAATTCAATTAGTTTGAGGGCAAATAAAACCATTCTGAATTAAAAAATATTACATTTGTTGTGTTCGTTTAACAGGTTTTTTCGCCTTAGCAATAAACATGTCTTTAGCATGAATTCATCCGTAATAATCATCAAATATTTTATCATTCTTGCAGTGGTTTTGCCCGCACTTTTTGCCTGCAATCAATCGAAACAAAAAGTTAGCGGGCCATCCTCAGCACCCTTACAGGTGGAAGCCATGATCGTTAAACCACAGTATTTCGAGAGTAAATTTGAGGTGAACGCCAATCTGTTGCCTTATGAAGAAACAGACCTCAAAGCCCCTGTTTCAGGGAACGTTTTGAATATTTTTTTCAAAGAGGGTGATCAGGTCAGAAAGGGTCAGCCATTGATCAAGATCGATGATCGGATATGGAAAGCCCGTTTGAAAGGTCTCCAATCCCAGCTTAAAATTGCCCGCAGCGATTCAACACGGAATGCTGCGCTCATTGATGTGCAGGGGGTGAGCCAGGAGGCGGTGGATAAAACAAATGCCCAGATCCAGGAGTTGCAAGCTCAAATTGAGGAATTGCAGGTGAATATCAGCCTGGCCAATGTAACGGCACCCTTTACCGGCCGGCTGGGTTTGCGTGATTTTAGTGTGGGCGCTTATTTATCTCAAGGAACATCCATTACACGTATTGTTCAGGCCGACAAGCTAAAGGTTGATTTTGAAATGCCAGGTCGTTATATTGATAATATAAATCTGGGCGAGCAGATTCAGATGATTTATCAGGAGGATACGCTGAAGGCAAAGGTTTACGCCATCGATCCCCGCATCGATCCCAATTCCAGGACCATTCGCATACGCTGTGAATTGCCCAATCCAGGTGAAAAATATGTTCCTGGCATTTTTGCCACCGTGGTAATCCCTACGAATATCACCGAAAATGCCCTGGTTGTGCCGACATCGGCTGTGATTCCTGCCCTCAATACGCAAACGGTTTATGTTTATCATGGTGGTAAAGCATTTCGCAAAGAGGTGGAATTGGGTGATCGTACCGATGTTGAAGTGCGAATCCTCAATGGATTAAATCCGGGGGATACGGTTTTACTGACAGGACTGATGACGGTGAAAGACAACATGCCGGTTCAGATAGAAGAAATTGTTAAGGGAAATCAGCCATGACACTTTCGGAACTAAGCATTAAAAGACCGGTTCTGGCTACTGTTTTTGCCATTGTGATCGTGCTGTTCGGCATCGTGGGATTCATGTCGCTGGGTGTTCGTGAGTTTCCGAGTGTAGATCCACCGGTAGTGACCGTCAGTACTAATTACAGCGGCGCCAACGCAGCCATCATCGAATCACAGATCACAGAGCCACTCGAAGAATCCATCAATAGTGTTGCCGGTATTAAGTCATTGAGTTCCATCAGTACCGACGGAAGGAGTACTGTGACCATTGAGTTTGATCCGGGCATGGACCTGGACGATGCAGCCAATGATGTCCGGGATAAAGTTTCACAAGCCATCCGCAACCTGCCACCGGATGCTGACCCACCTATCGTTTCAAAAGCCGATGCCAATGCACAAACCATCCTTTCCATTACGGTTCAAAGTGACAAACGTGATTTGCTGGAGTTGAGCAAAATTGGAAACGACATGTTCAAGGAGCGGCTGCAAACCATTCCCGGAGTGAGCAGTATCCGTATTTGGGGAGAGAAAAAATATACCATGCGGCTGGAACTCGATCCGGCTAAACTGGAAGCCTATAACCTTACGCCTTCGGATGTAAAAATGGCTTTGCAGGGGCAAAACGTTGAATTACCGGCCGGCCGTATCGAAGGTTCCCAAACCGAATTGACGGTTAGAACGCTTGGTCGGTTAAATACTCCTGAAGAATATGACCAATTGATTATAACCCGTCGTGGAAATGCGTTGATCCGGTTGCAGGATGTCGGACATGCACGCATGGGTGCGGAAAATGAACGCAGTTTATTGCGTGGTAATGGCGTGATACCAATGATTGGTATTGCGCTACAACCGCAGCCAGGCGCCAATTACATCGAAATTGTGGATGAGGCTTTCCGGCGCGTGGAGCAGATCAAAAAAGAATTGCCACCCGATATTTTCCTCAATGTGGCCCTCGACACGACAACAAGCATCCGTAAAGCCATCAGTGAGGTGCAGGAAACCATTTTGATTGCCTTCATCCTGGTGTTGCTGGTGATATTCTTTTTCCTGCGGAGCTGGCGAACCACGATGGTTCCTATTGTTGTGATCCCCATTTCACTGATCGGCGTCTTTTCAATTTTGTACATCGCTGGTTATTCCATCAACGTATTGACCCTACTTGGCGTCGTGCTTTCCACCGGGCTTGTGGTGGATGATGCCATCGTGGTAATGGAAAATATTTATTCAAAGATTGAGCAGGGAATGAAACCGGTAGAAGCTGCCTTCAAAGGATCCCGTGAAGTCTTCTTTGCTGTGCTGGCCACTTCCATCAGCCTGATCGCCGTGTTTATGCCGATCTTTTTCCTGCAGGGTTTAACAGGGCGGTTGTTTCGTGAGTTTGCCATGGTGGTGGCTGGTTCCATCGCATTTTCCACCTTTGTTTCGCTCAGCCTCACCCCGATGATGTCGTCCAGGTTTTTAAGAAAGAGCGATCGCAGCGGAAAGATCATGACATTTTTTAAGAACATTGTCGAAGGTGGTAAAAACGGTTACGCCAAAAGCCTGGAGCGGTTCATGAATCACCGATGGCTGGCCTTCCCGGTGGTATTGGTGACGGCCGGTTTGATCTGGTTCTTTGATGTGAACCTTCAAAAAGAACTGGCCCCGATGGAAGACAAAAGTATGTTGCGAATCATGGCCATCGCACCCGAAGGAACCTCCTACGAAGCAATGGATGAATACCAGAAAGAACTGATGTATCTGTGCGATACGCTTCAGGAAAAAGCCTTTTTACTGGGAGTTACAGCGCCTTCATTTGGTTCGTCCAATGCCGTGAATTCATCGTTTGTGAGGATTTCGCTGGTGCCACCATCCGAGCGTGAAAAAAGTCAGGGTGAACTGGCAGGAGAGTTGATGGGCATGTTGAAAAAATACAACTTTGCACAAACATACGTGGTGCAGGAACCAACCATCAGGGCCAGCCGGAGTTTCAACAGCCTGCCGGTGCAATTTATCCTGCAGGCACCTGATCTCGACCGATTAAAAGAAGCCATACCGAGGTTCATGGATAAGGTACAGGATGACCCGACATTCAGTTTTGCCACCATCGACCTGAAGTTCAATAAACCGGAATACACCGTCGAAATTGAGCGCGACAAAGCCCTTGATATGGGGGTGAGTGTGCGTGATATTGCAGAAACTTTGCAAACCTATCTCAGCGAGCAACGGATCGGTTATTTTATCAAAGACGGAAAACAATATTATGTGATCGCCAGCGCTAAAAAGGAGGATCGCAAGGAGCCACTCGACTTAAAACGGATGACCGTAAGAAACAGGGAAGGCGACATGGTGACTTTAAATAATCTCGTATCCCTTTCACTCGACAGCAGGCCACCGCAGTTACTGCGCTACAATCGCTATGCTTCGGCTACCATTTCAGCCATTCCTGCCGAGGGTAAAACCATCGGCGACGGGATTGAAGAGATGCAAAAAATAGCCAAAGAAACGCTTGACGAATCTTTTACCACCAGTCTTTCGGGAAGCTCGTCGGACTTTGCAGAAAGTTCGGGTAACATCATGGTGATTTTCCTGTTTGCTATAGTACTGGTTTACCTGATACTTGCAGGCCAGTTTGAAAGTTTTCGAGACCCGATGATCATCATGTTTACTGTACCGCTTGCCATGGCCGGGGCGCTGATGAGCTTGTATTTCTTTGGGCAAACCCTGAATATTTTCAGCCAAATTGGGATCATTGTCCTCATTGGGATAGTAACGAAAAACGGGATCCTCATTGTGGAATTTGCCAATCAACGGCGCCGCGCCGGTTTACAGACCAAGGAAGCGGTTATTGATGCGGCCATCCAACGTTTCCGGCCCATTGTGATGACCAGCATGTCGACCATCCTTGGGGCAACACCGATTGCACTGGCATTGGGGGAATCATCTACCAGTCGCATCCCAATGGGTGTCTCCATCATCGGTGGTCTCATTTTTTCACTGATACTGACCCTGTATGTCATTCCATCTTTATATACTTACTTATCCGGAAAATTGCATGAAGTACATGAAGAAACCGAATCGGAATAATCTGCTCATCCTATTGTTGTTGCTCTGTTTTTCAGCAGGTGCACAAAACCGGTATACCCTTCATGATCTGATCGACCGGGTGCTTCAGGAGAATTACCAGGTGCAGATGGTGAAGCTCGATGAACAGGTAGCATCGAATAACAATACAGCCGGAAATGCCGGCATGCTGCCATCGGTAAGTGCTTCGGGAAGCCAGACGGTCAGTTATTACGATACGGAACAGAAACTTTTTACCGGAGATACCCGGGAGGCCAATAATGCCAGGAGTACTTTTCTGAGCGGCCAGATCGCACTTGACTGGACGGTATTCGACGGTCTCAGGATGTTTGCCATGAAAGATCAGCTTGGATTGTTGGAGCAGATCGGGCAGGTGAATACCCGTTATTACATCGAACAAACTGTGGCTGATGTAGCCATGTTGTATGAACAACTGATCGCCTTCCGGCAATTGCTTTCCAATGAAAAAAAAGCTTTGGAAGTGTCGGCTTTCAGGCTGAAGATCGAAGAACGGAAATTAAAGGTGGGCGCCGGTGATGCACTGCAATACAACCAGGCGCTGGTCGATTTTAACGATGACAGCCTCGCCGTTTTGAGCCGGATGCGCAACATCAAAAGCCTTGAGATTCAAACCAACCGGATTATCAATACTGATCCTGAAGCGCCTGTGAACACGGCAGATTCAACCATGACCGCCATCCTGATGCCCGTGCTCGATTCACTCATCAGTCAGGCAGAACAAGCCAATAGCAAGATTGAGCAATCGGTGCTGGAGGAAATGGTGGCTGAAACCAATGTCAAAGTGCAAAAGGCGGCCTATTTTCCCACCGTTGATTTGATGGGGCAATACAACTATTCCTATTCCACAAGTAAAATTGGCTATGCCACTTATAATAAAAATTATGGTCCTTTGCTGGGTGTATCGGTTCGCTTTAATTTATTTGATGGTAACAATGTGCGGCGGACCGTTAAGAATGCAGAGCTTTCACGGGATCAGGCAGGTCTCTCAAAAAAGGATGTGAATGCCTTTATCAAAAGCTCTATTACAGATCAGTATTACCAGTGGCAATCGTTGCAGCAGCAATTAAAGCTGGCGATTGAAAACCGGGCCTCAGCCTTAAAATCGATGGAGATCGCCGAGCTGCAATTCCAGAAAGGACTCATCGATGGGTATAATTTCCGGTTAACGCAGGTTTCGGTCTTGCGAGCAGCCAATGCCGTTATCCAGATGGAACTGGCGATCCGGTTATTGGAGATTTCTTTGAACCGGCAGGCGGGAACATTGATGGAGAAGTATTATTAATGATAAAATTTGATGCTTATTAACCTGACAATCAAATAAATCAAACGAACAATATACAAAAAGGGCAACCCATCGGCTGCCCTTTCTAATTTATTATTAAGGGTTAATTCAAAATCAATCTTTTTGTTATGGTTCCTTTTTCTGTATCGATACAGATGAGATAAATTCCCGGGTGGAAACCTGTTAAATCAAGTTTTGTTTGATCACTTTCAACTGCCTGAACTAAAATCTTCTGCCCGATTTGATCATACAAATGGATGGTATTGATTTTTAGATCGGAATTGATTTTAACAAAATCATCCGTCGGATTGGGAAATATTTGTAATAACTGATCAGCAATCGTATTGATGCCAAAATATCCTACTTCAATATTCCAGGTATTTGTTGGAATGGATTCCCCGATATCCCAAACGGCTGTAACAAAGAAAGAATAAAAACCAGGAACACTGATAATGTCTGTATAAGTGGTTTCTGCAGTGTACGCAATTTGTTCTCCATTCCTGTAAACATTATATCCCAATAAATCTTTCGCAGAAGAGGGATTGTATTTTTTCCCTGAACCAAATCCCTGTGAAGTAAAACTTCCTTTGCTGAAGGATGGAGTTGCATGCTTTCCTTTGGATATAATTGTAACCATTTCCTTATTTTCACCCGAAGCGTTTAAAGTGGCAATCAGGTTCCAGTTGGCATCAATGGCTCCAGCTGTCAACACATACATTGATTCCCAGGAACCACCATTGAGGATCATATCACCATACGTTATAATTGCCGGCCCGGCATCAACTCCTGCAGGATATTCATCAACTTCATGCGTTGTTTCATAACCAAACCATAGATCCTCAGAGGCATCGATTATGTATGGTGTTTCAAGTTCAATTTCATTCCAGTCGTTCTGCACAAAACTGGCCAATGGCTGACTTAACACTTCAATGCCAGACTCACCTGTCCATACTTTGATGGTAAAGGATGGCCCCGGATAATCTCCTGCAAAAAAAGTGATTTTATCGAGTGACATTCCGTTATATGGAGCCAATTCAGCCGGAGTCCAGTGAGAAGCTACCGAAAAAGTGCCGCCGTTTGTGAGACCTATTGCATCATTGTTTATTCCATTGTCCCATGCCAATTCTGTTTCCAATCCGGGTTCATCCCAGGTCAATATAATATCTTGATTTACATTTGCAATTTCGGGACCTACTAAATTTGAAGGTGGAAGAGGAGGAGGTGGAGCAATTCCTTCATCAATTTTAAAATCATCAAAATAGAAGGAGGTTGTTGCATTGGCACCGAAAAAGTCAACAGCCGCTAATTGCAACTGTGATCCGCCACCCGAGGCTCCCAGGGTCCATTGCCAGTAATGGATCACTTCGCCATCGAGGAAATAATATGCCATGTCATTATCCAGATCGACGATCAGTTTTGAAAACATCCAGGTATCAAATGGAAAGGTAAAAGTAGCGGCACCTGTGCCACCCCCATTCACTGATCCATCCCCTCCTGTATTAAAATAGACTTCAAATCCCCATTCGTATGCCCCATCAAAGTCAGACATGACATTGTAATACCCATCGGCTCCGGAAGGGACATAAATCATCAGACTCACATCATAAACACCCGATGTGAAGTAAGTTTCGAAGTTCTTCACCTGATCATTATCGGTAACAATGTTAACCGAATTGACACCACTGTAAGCAAAGTCATCTGAAATATAAGCATCCTCCAATGAACAGGGAAGATTGCTCCAGGTAGTCCATTCGTCAGGGTTTTGACAGGCCAGTTGCTCGCCAGCATTGTAAGCTTCAAAATCATCTTCAAAAATGGCTGTGCTGGGTGCTGCCTCAATGGTAACCATATAATCTTCTGCTTCTCCATAAAAATAAGAAGCACAGGGATCATCGCAGAAGTTGGCAAATCGGGTCCTTGCGCGCATATAGTGGGTTCCGGTTAAGGCATCTGCCGGAATTTGAACCGGTACGGTGTATAACTGGTTTTGAAGTTGTATCCAGTAATTATCCAGCACCATTTCCTCAGGGGAGAAGGTGTTGTCATCATCGAAATCGATCCAAATGGAGACAAAATTGCCAGTAAAGCCTGAACCCATTATAAAATCATGCATCTGTCCCTGATAAAGGGTGGCCGGTCCGAGTTCCAGGTACTGGCTCCATCCGGTTCCGTTCAAATTGGCGCAACCTGAGCCATAGTTTTCTATTTCTTCAACGGCAAAATCTGAAAAACCATCACCCAATGCGCATCCGGTTACATATTCAGGAACGCACAATAAACTACTTGAAGATTCAATTAAATTTTCGCTGGCAGGAGAATGGTTTCCCCGGGCAGGCTCCTGTAATGATTGCGAAAAGGCAATCACAGCCATCATGGTCAGAATGATTGAAAACATGGAAATGGTAAAAAGTTTTTTCATCGGGAATCATATTTAATTTTTAAAAAATAACAATATGTCTAAAAGAGTTTTTGCTGCGTGCCATACATCTCCAGCTCAAGCAACCATTTTTTCCGCCACAAACCGCCGGCATAACCAATGAGGTTGCCATTGCTGCCAATCACCCGGTGACAGGGAACAATGATGGAAACCGGATTTTTTGCATTGGCATGTGCTGCTGCTCTGATGGCTTTTGGTTTGCCCAGCCGGCGGGCCAGCTCCATATATGAAATGGTTTGACCAAATGGAATTTTTTGCAATTCACGCCAAACCTTCAATTGAAATTCTGATCCCTGTAAATCGAGAGGTATGTTGAATTGTTTTAATTGACCATTGAAATATGCGTCCAGCTGTCGCATGTATTCGGCTGAAAATAATCCGGGTTCCGATCTTCTTCGGGCTTTTTTATCTGCGAATATCAATCTGTTTATTCCCTTATCCGAAAGGGTGATTTGGATATTTCCAATGGGTGAATTGTAGTTCAGGGTTTCCATCCCGATTAGTTAATGAACCGAATGGTCAGTGGGTAGCGGAAGGTTTCACCATTATTGGCTCTGATTGATGCGATAATGATCATGATCAGCTGGAAGATCCCCAGGGCGATCAACAGTAAAATTCCAACTACGATGATGATCAGAATGGCCGAAATTACCATGTAAATGAACATGGAAATTTGAAAATTAAGCGCCTCCTTGCCCTGGTCATCCACGAAGGGGAATTCCATTTTTTTTATGGACCAAATAACAAGGGGACCAATGATTGAACCCAGCGGTATGATGTATCCGGCTAAAGCACTGAGGTGACAAAACATGCCCCACATTCGCTCATCTTGTATGTTTTTTACTGTTTGTTCCATCTTTGCTAAGTTAGTCGATAAACTTATACAGAATTACAAAAACGAACATTAAAATTAATGAAATTGTAACAACTTTAGCATAGATTTCACTTTTCCGGATCGATTTATTTTTAATAGCCCTCGCTTTGGCAGCCAGTCCGAATACAAATCCCGCTACCGAAATACCAAGAAATATCAACATCAGGTGTGCCATTCCTTTATGATTGAGTCATTAAATTTTCAAGCTTTTGTGTTGCAGATGCCCAGTTATATTTTTGGTGCACAAAATCATGCCCTTTTTCGCCCAGTGCCGCTGCAAAATCAGGATTGTCAAGCAAATGAATGATGTGATCAGCAAATTCACGGGCACTGTTGCCCACCAGTATTTCTTTCCCGTTTGTAGCCTTCAATGCGTTGTTAGCCAAATCGGAAGTGATAGAAGGGATTTTCATCGCCATGGCTTCCAGCAACTTATTCTGCAGGCCGGTGCCGATCTGCATGGGTGCAATGAATACCCTGGCTTTGGCATAACATTCACGTATGTCATCAACCCAACCGGTCACTTCAATATTTTTACTTTTTAATAACAGTACACCTGGTGAAGGAGTCGCGCCCGCAAGCATCAATGTCACATTAGGATGTTTTCTGCGGACCTCCGGCAGAATTTCTTTGGCCAGGTAAATAGCAGCATTAACATTGGGTGGATAACCCATATTTCCGGTAAATACCAGATCATATTCTTTTTTCATTTCCATGGGTGAGAAAAAATCGGTATCCACTCCATTGATGACAACCTCAATGTTTCCCTTTTCGGGATGGGGGATCAGATCGCGATCGGGAACAGAGATGATGGTTTTATGATCAAATTTGCTGAATATATCGTGTTCATATTTTAATAGGCGCCGGTATTCCGATCGAAGAACCGGTTTCATATAAAAAGGTGCAGACTGGCTGCGACGGTCCACTCCTTTGGAAAATACATCCTGGTAATCAAGTGTTTTGGTAATTTTTCGGTCTTTAACATATTCCGTCACGCGGATCAATTGACAATAAATATGATCAGGCTGGATTTCATTGATGAGTTGGTTGATCTTTTTTTTGGCGGAATGATTAAAAAAGTATCCAACCTGTAAGGGCATGCCTGAAATGAATGCCTTAAAGATATTCCAGGCGGCGCCGGCTTTCGAAAGGTTTATAACATGTACTGATTTACAAAAAGGATCGAGGGCTGTTCGATGTTCAGCCTTTATGTGTATATCGTTCAAAGCACAGAGATGGATCTCATGGTTTTTAGCCAAATGCCGGATCTGGTGATACGCTCGCAATTTATCACCTTTTTCAAGTGGATAGGGAAACCTGGATAGCAGGATAAATATCTTCATTCAGCCAAAACCATTGCAATTACTGTTCAAAAGTAAATTAATTTTCCAAAATCTTGTGGTAGAATTTCTCCAGACTTTCAATTACCGCTTCCAGGCTATGCTCTTTTTCGATGAGTTTTCGTGCATTGTGTCCGAGTTCATCACATACTTCACGATTGGACGTGCATTTTTTTACGGCTGCCAGGAATTCTGCCGGTGTATTGGCAATCAATATGTCTTTGTTGTCGGTATAGGGAATTCCTTCGGCGCCTATACTGGTGGAAATAATGGCTTTGCCCATGGCCATCCCTTCGATGATTTTGATTCGGATGCCACTGCCCGAGAACAGGGGAACGACCATGATGGCTTTTGAGTGGATAAATTCCTGAGCATCCTCTACTTCCCCCAGCACTTCGACATGATCCTGATTCAGGCTGCTGAGCCAGGCAGGCATCTCACGACCTGCCAGGTAGAGTTTTATTGTTGGAAATTCTTTGTGAATCAATGGCCAGGCCTCTTCAAGAAACCAACGGATCCCTTCTTCATTGGGCATCCAATTCATCGATCCAATATGAAACAGGGATGGGAATTCATAATTCTTTTCACCCGTTGAATATTCGGCAATATCAACGCCGAAAGGGACTGTTGTGATGGGAATTTTGCACCCGTTATTCCTGAAAAAATCTGCGTCTTTGCTGCTGATACATGCAATTCCATCGTACCTGTTGAGATTTTCCAACTCATACATTTTTAGCTTTCCCGTAAGGTGTTTCAAATAGGCTGCTTTCAGCGGGTTTTTAGTCGTGTCGGTTACCCGTTGCCAGATCAGGTGTTCAATATTATGGGAGCGGAGAATGACCTTTGCTTTGGAATTTTTCCGGATCACATCCATATAAGGTGTCATGTAAAGCATTTCGAGTTGAACGATGTCGTAGTCATCCTGCTTCAGCACTTCTTCAAGTTTTTGTTTCACATCTTCGGAAATAAAGCGTTCGACATGAAACGATTTTTTTGAAAACAAATTTAGGAAGGCATCGACCGGTTTTATGGACAGGTCGACATGGACAAATTCAATGCCTGTTTCTTTTTGATAGCTGTCCGGGATATCTTTAGGATTAACTTTGTATTTATTGGTATTCAGCGCCAGTACTTTCACTTCATGACCTGCTTTCAGAAGGCTTTTAATATTGGCATTCATGGCGAGGGGACCACCTTCACGGGGGGGGAAAGGAGATTTATTGCATAAAAAAAGTACCCGCATCAATGATGGTTTTTTGTAAACAATTTTTTGAACATCTTTTTCCATGCATCTGCATCCAGTAAAGGAGAATCGGTAGTGGCTTTAAAGGTAAGGAATATGCCTAAAGGAAGCAATACCACAGGGGCAATCCACATACCATAATTGGCATCAATCACACCCGATTTTACCGATTTTTCACCCGTGATAGAGATAATGTGGAACAGGACAAAAAACAATACCGATACCACCACCGGTAAACCCAGTCCTCCCCGCCGAATAATGGCACCCAGTGGGGCACCAATAAAAAACAGCACAAAACAAGCCACTGACAGGGTGAATTTTCGGTGCCATTCAGCCTGATGTTTATAAATCAATTCCGACCGGTTTTCAATCTCTTCACGGTAATAGCGGATATTGTCACGCGATCGCCGGAAACGTTGCGTTGCCTCTTCGATCATATCCTTTTTCTGGACCGTTGAATAGCCGACGAGCACATCCTTGGTATAAGCACTGTCGAATTCTATCCGACCTGCCCTGGCTGTATCAATGACATTGAAAAAGTAAAACGACCGCATCAATAGTCCGGGGATCTCCTCCCTGCGTTCTTTCAAGCCAATGATGAGCGAATCTTCTGCTTCCTGAAGCTGTTTGAGGTTCAGCATGGAATAGTTATTCTTGAAAAGATCTTCATCAGTCCGCGACATTTCAAAATCCATCAGGTCGAATTTCCGAAAATTTTCACGAAATTTTGTTCGCTGAAAAGGATTTTTTTCGCGGTAATTGCGCTGATCGGTTTTATCGGTATAATTGTATCCGTCGTACAGGTAAAAAACCAGGTAGCGTCCATCGGAGGTGAGTTCCATTCGACCTGAATCGGCAACCGTCACATTCACATTTCCCTTTTTTTCACGATGATCATAAATCAAAACATCGCGAATGGTACGCTCATCGTCTTCTTTTTCCCCAACCCTGATCACAAAACCATCAATCCCATTGTAAAACACGCCCTCTTTTATATCAAGGGCCAGCTTTTGTTCGCGAACATCATAAAGCAACGATTTGAACTTCAGGTTGGCTACCGGTAATACATTGTTGGAAAAGTAAAATGCTACCCCACTGATCATGATTGACATGATCATCAGGGGTGCCATGACCCGTCGGAGAGAGATGCCAGCTGCTTTCATGGCCACCAGTTCGTAATGTTCGCCCAGATTTCCGAAAGTCATCAGGGATGATAACAGGATGGCCAGTGGAAGTGCCAGGGGCACAAAGGTGGAGGATGCATAAAATAATAATTCCGTTATGATATACCATTCCAGTCCTTTTCCCACCAGGTCATCGATGTATTTCCACAGGAACTGCATCAGAAGAATGAAGAGGGCAATGAAAAAAGTAAAGACCAGCGGGCCTAAATAGGATTTTATGATCAGCCAATAGATTTTTTTCACGCTATGCTTTCCAAATTCAATCGCAAATATAAGCACATTCGGGTCTCATCGGAGAAATTGCCCACAATTGCGTTTTAGCCAAACGAAAATTTGAACGGATTCGTGTAATAGGATGGCAACTATTGCATTTGTCAAATTAAACTCCTTTTCAATTTCCTTGTTATCGAGTAGAAATTCTATATTTGCAACCATCCTTGAACAAAGATGAAGATCACCAAAGTAGTTGACAAGCAGAGTGCCCGACAATTCCTTGATGTAGCAAGGAAAATTTACCGTGATGATCCCCATTGGATCTGTCCGCCCGATCCCATCATAGAGGGTATTTTTGATCCCCGAAAAAATCGTTATTTCGACAATGGCGAAGCCCAGCGATGGATTTTATCAGATGATGCCGGGAATTTGATTGGCCGCGTAGCCGCTTTTTATGACCAGGAAAAGGCAAAAAATTATGATCCGCCTACGGGTGGTATGGGTTTTTTTGAGTGCATCCATGACCGGGAAGCGGCATTTTTACTTTTCGAGACATGCAAAGACTGGCTTGAAAGCAAGGGGATGGGTGCTATGGACGGTCCCATTAACTTTGGAGAAAATGATAATTACTGGGGTTTACTGGTTGAAGGCTTTTCTCCACCGGCTTTTGGAATGAACTACAATCCACCCTATTACAAAGCATTGTTCGAGGCCTATGGGTTTAAACCCTTTTTTGAGCAGGAATCCAAGCACCTCGATTTGACCAAACCTTTCCCGGAACGCTTTTGGAAAATTGCTGAGTGGGTGATGCGCAAACCGGGTTACACTTTTGAACATATCCGAATTAAAGATTTTGACAAATTTGCAAAGGATGTTGTTGAAATACACAATGCTGCCTGGGTTTTTCATGAGCATTATACTCCGCTTACCATTGAGAAGGTTTACAAAAGTTTCAAAGAGGCTAAACCCATCCTGGTTGAAGATTTTATCTGGTTTGTTTACCACGAAGGAAAACCCATTGCGTTTTTGGTAATGTTTCCTGATATGAACCAAGTGTTTAAGCGGTTCAACGGGAAACTCAATTTGATTAATAAACTTCGTTTTCTATACCTTAAACATACCAGGCTCATCAATCGGGCACGGGTGACCATCATGGGCGTCATTCCTAAATTCCAGGGCATTGGGATTGAATCAGCAATCTTCTGGCACCTTCGGGAACCTTTGCTTGTAAAACGACCACACTATCATGAACTGGAAATTTCATGGGTCGGCGATTTCAATCCCAAGATGAAGGCTACGCTGGAAGCCATTGGTGCCAATCCAGGAAAGATCCATATTACTTATCGCAAACTTTTCCATCAAACCGATCACTTTAAAAAAGCCACCAAAGTGACCGAAGTAAAAGAAAAGATGAATCAGTAAATATTTTACCGTTAACTGATTGATATCTGCCTTTAACTGATTTCTGCTTGTTTTTTGCCCAGATATTTAATAACATTGTATGTATCATACAAGAGGCTTAAAACCCTGCCTATTCATTAATTTTAATTTATTAGTCATGAAGAAAATTTTACTTTTTACGCTGGCAGCGTCAATTGGTATTGTCTGCCTGGCGCAACAACGTGTTTTGTTGCCCCCAACATTAAAGAATTTGTCTGCCGAAAGGCAAAATCCACAACTTGAATCCGGACCGCAAAGTCATGCGGCCCTTCCTTCTCAGGATAAGATATGGCCCCCGGAGGAAACATTGGTTGGAACTTCTTTTTTCGATTTGCAAAGCAATTCAGCCATGCAAAACCGCCTCTATTTATTTGATGATGGTACCATTGGGGCCACCTTCACTTTCGGTAACCTTTATGCCAATTTTGATGATCGCGGAACCGGTTACAATTATTTTAATGGTGACCAATGGTTCGATCCTCCAACAGTCCGTATTGAATCACAACGAACAGGCTGGCCGGCATATGCCCCTTTTGGAGAAGATGGTGAGATCGTGGTTTCACACCTGGCCAGCGCCGTGGATGAAGGTCTTTTATTTAATAAGCGAGATCAAAAAGGCACTGGCGACTGGAATGAATTTCTTTTCCAGGGCCCTGTGGGTTTTGAACCCCTGGCCTGGCCCCGGATGACTACTGCCGGTATCGACCATTCCATCATTCACCTGTTTACCCTTACCCTGCCTTCAGCCAATGGCGGTACACCTTACATGGGACAGGACGGAGCATTGTTGTATTCCCGTTCCTTTGACGGCGGAACCACCTGGGATCCCCAGAATCTTCTTTTTGAAGATCTGAACGTGGATAATTATGTTGCATTTAGTGGTGATACTTACGAAATTCAGGCTCAGGACGACAATGTGGCCATCCTGATCGGGGAGCCATGGATCGACCTCATCCTGTTGAAATCTACGGATGGCGGTGATACCTGGACCAATACCCTGGTATGGGAAAATCCTTATCCAATGTGGACTACGGGCACGGTTACCGATACATTCTATTGTGTGGATGGTGCTCACAGCCTGGCCTTCGACCAGGAAGGTATGGTGCACATTGCCTTTGGCATCAATCGGGCATTGTCCGTAGATGGAACGGCACAGTCGTGGTTCCCGTTTGTGGATGGTGTGGGTTACTGGAACGAAAACATGCCCGTTTTTTCCAACGACATCAATGCATTGAATCCATATGGTGAAGAAGGATCTGAGTTGATTGAAGATGTTAATCTGATTGGCTGGACCCAGGATGTTGATGGGGATGGTGAGATCACATTTGTGGGCAACGGAACTGATAACATCGGGACTTATCAACTCGGACTATCAAGTATGCCACAAATCCTGGTGGACGAAAGCAACTGGGTGTTCATAGTCTGGTCATCGGTTACAGAAACCTATGATAATAGCCAAAAGAATTTCAGGCATATCTGGTGCAGGGCTTCTTCCGATGGTGGTGCTAACTGGTCAGGATTTCATGATCTGACTGAAGATTTCCTTCATCTGTTTGATGAGTGTGTATGGCCTGCCATTGCTGCCAATTCGGATGAGAATTTTTACCTGATCTATCAGTATGACTCCGAGCCCGGCCTGGCAGTGAGGTTTGATGAGCACGGATATGTTGAAAATTCTATTAATTTTATGGAGGTCACAAAACTTGAAGTGGGTATTGAGAATACAAAAGAAGCTGATGCTTTTTCTGTTTCCCAAAATATTCCCAATCCGTTTATGGAAGATACACGGATCATTGTTCATCTTGAGTCTGCACATCAACTTCAGTTATGGGTAACCAATATGCTTGGCCAGGAGGTTTTTTATCGGGATGAAGGACTTATTCAATCCGGGAAAACCGAACTGCTTATCCCTCGTGGCGCTCTGGTTAAGGGTGTATATTTTTATACCGTGAGAGCAGGACAAAGAAGTGTTACCAGGAAGATGATTGTTGAATAGGATGAACGATTTTATTGACTTTCCTCGGTCAGTAAATCAATAAAACATGTGACTTTACGAATTGCAAAATCAACAATTATCTAAATTCTATAAAGGCTGTCCGCCTACTGGCGGACAGCCTTTTTTTGTAGGGATCGGAATCAATTGTTTCCTGTTATCATGTAATTTGAAAGTAAGGAATCAATCATTTCTGATGGAAACTGATTTGTCACCAATTTCACACGATTTCCGAAATCCATTTTGATTTTTTTATCTGCCTGTCCTACCTGTTGTCCTACCAGAATATTTGATTTCGGGTTTTTTATTTATTTATTTTGAGATGCCAGAACAAATTAACCGCTCAATACGATGATCTATTCCACTTACAGGGTTCGTGTTCATGGATCTTTTTTCAAAAAGGGATTTGGATTTTCGTGCATGCAATTGGCCTACCAATATAATATCACAGGCACCTTTTTTTATGAATCAAAAGAAGCAGTGATATTGGAAATTACAGGAGAGGAAGAGGATATTCATTATCTAATTGAGCAATGTCAAAAAGAAAAATATATCAAAGAAGTCTTGATCCTAAGCAAAACAAGAACAGAAAATAAATTAACCGATTTCATAATGCTCAATCAAATTGATTAACACCGGAGGTCCAAATGAAAAAATTTACTTTAAAAACTCAAATTCCCAGATCACTATTAATTCCAATGTACACATTTGCAATTGCATTTTTGTGCTTTTGGTCTATTGATCTCGTCTCACAAACGAATATGGATATTGTTAATGTTAATGTTACCAATGAACGACGATTGGATATTTCAATAAATGCCGAAACCAATCTGCAATTTGTGGAAAAGGAATATGGTGATAGAAACGTTTACAAGAACTTTTGGGTAAATGGAGCTTCCAAAGTGGCTCCGGGAAATCCAAATGTGCATAGTTATGCCAGGTGGATTTTAATTCCGAACGGAACCAAAATAAATATCACATTTTCACATGGCTTACCGGTTGATTATGAAAACATTGATTTAGCTCCGGCCCAGCCGGAACCCTATGATAATGAAAATGCTCCACGACCTGCTTTTACAAAAAACGAAGTAGTTTATTCGCGCGATGCAGATTTCCCAGGTGTTTTTGCTGAAACAGATGGTATCAAGCGAAAAAGGGGGCAGGAGTTGACGCTTTTAACTATTTATCCTTATCAATATAATCCGGTACAAAAAAGACTTACGGTATACCCTGATTTGAAAATTACGGTAAGTTTCTCGGGGACCATCCACCCCATTCCTCCTAATCTCAAAACAAAGAATCTTGAGTATTCGCTTAAATCAATGGCTATTAATGGAGAAGCTGTTTTGGCAGCTGAAGTAAGTGCAGGTACAACTTCAAATGGCGATAATATAAATTATTCCAATGGATGCGACCTACTCATTATTACTGATCCTGCTTTTGAAAATGCAGCCAATACACTTGCTTCCTGGAAGATCAGGAAAGGGATTTACACCTGGGTATACAATACCAGCGTTACCGGAAATACATTTACTCAAATAGAAAATTTTATTGATAATGCTTATGAAACCTGGTCGCCGGCTCCTGAATATTTATTGTTTATTGGAGATGCTGAAAACATTCCACCCGGTTATATATTGTATGAAGATGAAAATGATCTTGGTACAGATATTTTTTATGCTGACTACGATGATCCAATGGATTATGTTGCGGATTTCGGTTATGGCAGGTTGTCGGTTGATAATGTTGCTGATGCGGATAGTGTTGTGGCTAGAATTATCCGCTATGAAAGGACACCTAGCACCAACCCCAATTATTACAATCAAATTCTAAATGCGTCTTGTTTTCAGGATGGTGAAAATGGAGTTGAAGGAGAACCCGATGAATTACCAGATCACTATGCCAACAGAAGGTTCTGTAAAACAAGTGAGGATGTGAGAAATTACCTTATGTCTCAGGGCTTTCTTTCCCAGCGTGAATATGTTGCTTACAATCGGGTAAATTATGATGAAATATTTCCTGAGAATTGGATGGATTTAAACCAAAGTTGGAGTGGTGGTATTTTTGAAAACGACAATCCTCCAGATGGTGGTGATCCGATTCCAGCAGAGTTGTTAAAGCCCGGATTCCCATGGGATGGAAGCACGGCAGGTATTTCAGCAGCCTTTAACGCAGGTAAATTTTTTGCAATTTTCAGAGCTCATGGCAGCTGGTCTGGTTGGGGAGATCCCGATTTTCATAGCTGGAATGTAGATGCTTTAAATAATGGAGAGAATCGTCCATTCATCTGGTCAATAACCTGCCAATCAGGGTGGTTTGATAATGAGACGGATAATGCCAGTTATGGGTCTTCAAATAGTCAGGAATGTTTTGCTGAACATTGGCTGAGGCATAATACTGGTGGTAGTTGCGGGATATTGGCAGCAGCCCGTAACTCTTCTTCAGGAAAGAATGACCGGTTAATCTGGGGGATGATGGATGCCATTTGGCCCGGGTTTTTAACCTGGAGTATGGATCCATATGGGGGACCCGACCCTATTTACCGGATGGGGGATGTAATCAATTATGGTAAGGGGTATATGGCCACTAAATATCCGGGTTATGAAACAACAACTATTGCTCTGTTTCACTGGTTTGGCGACCCAACTTCGGAAATGTGGACATCACAGCCAAATGAGTTGACTAATGCTTTGGTTACAAGTCCTATAAACATCGGAACTTCTTCCATTACAGTTCAGGTTACACCAGCTGTTGAAAATATGCTGGTTGCTATATGTATGGAAAATAGTGATGATATATTTGGAACTGCTTATACGAATAGTTCAGGTATTGCAACAGTAAATTTGAATCATTCAATTACGTTGGAAGATGTTATTTATGTCACCATTACAAAACACAATTACAAACCCTATGAATTTGAAGCGGGATGGAATATTCAAGGTATATGGTCAGGTTCTATTTCATCAGACTGGCATAATGCCAATAACTGGACACCAAATCAGGTTCCGGATGCTAGCAATAGTGTATTAATTCCGAATGGCTGTTCGAATTATCCAGTTATCGTTTCACCAGTTGCGGAATGCGAAAATCTGCTTATTGCTCAAAATGCATCCGTTACAATTGGTAATACGCAATTGCATGTAAATGGCGATTTAACCGTTTTTGGGGAACTTGCCATGACAACCAGCAGCTCCAATTTACAAGTTACGGGTACCGTATCCTGGGAGGATGGTTCCTCAGCCAATATCACCAACGGATCAGCTATGATCGTTGCCTATTATGACTGGGTTTTTAAAACCGGCTCCAATGTTCACCTTGATAATGGATTTGTCAACTTCAGTGGCAACCTAAGCCAGGCAATTAAATGTAATTCAACCGATAGCTATTTCAATCATCTGATCATTGCTAAGGATGAAAATAAGTATATGTATTACTCCGGATCATCAACAGAAGACATGGTAATCAAAGGAAATCTGTTTATTGACGCCGGTACAAGGTTACGTCACTATTCTGATAATAAAATGATTTTATATGGATTGTTTGATTGCGACGGAAGCCATTATTTTGCATCTGGAACCTTTGTCTTTAATGGCCCTGCAACAAGCTTCAGTTCGAATACGAACAGTCATTTTAATAACCTTGAAATAAATTCTACTGGTAAAATTGATTTTCTGACTGATGTTGAAATAAGGGGTGATCTAACCATCAATGCAGGGAGTCTGGATATCAATGGTCATGTTATTTCAATTGAAGGTGACTGGACCAATAATGTCGGGGTCTCAGCTTTTTATGGCACTAATGGAACGGTTGTTTTTACCGGTGATGTAAACCAATATATTACCGAAGATGAGACAATCAATATAATAGAACTGGATAAAACTGGTGGAAGTCTGATTATTAACAACTTTGATACAGAAGTCACATGCAGTCAGTTCAACTGGACCCAGGGCAGATTAGAAATGCTAAATGGTGAATTTACAGCATTTGACCTCACAGATAATGGCATTTTTGGAGATTATTATATGGAAGGAGGAACCATCAATTTGATGAATTATGATGGATTTGTTGACTTGAACGGCGACTTGACCATAATGGGAGGATTTTTTAATGTTTATGGCGGGATTGATGATAGCTTTTGGTCCTATGCCGGAAATGCATCCCTGGTTATGACGGACGGTATTTTAGATTTTCATGATGCAGGGATCAATGTTTTTGACTCTCCTACTTTTTCATTCAGTGAAAGCGTTTCAGGAGGAATTATCAAAACAACAGGTGATTTTAATTGTGAACGTTCAGATTTTACAATCACAAATTGTGAACTTAGGATGTATGGACCAGAAAATGCTTTTATAAGCCAGGTTGAAGGTTGTCAATTTGATGATGTTCGGTTTGAGAAAGGAGCAGTAGATAATTCCACTTCTTTCATAACTCAGTCATTTAAAAAAGAAAGTCTTCAATTAAAATCCAGAAAAAAGAAGGGACTCAATTCACTTCAGAATTCAAAGAATGGCAGTAAAAGCAACCTTGTGAGCGCAGCATCGGATCTGCAAATTATGGGAACCCTGCGTGTTTCAGATGGCGAATTTGACCTAAACGGAAACAAGGTGACTGTGGTAGACGATGTTATTGTTAGCGCCGATTTTACTATGAATAGCCCCGATGATGAATTATGGGTGGGTGATATGCTTAAATGGCAATCAGGAGCATATGGGAATATTACAGATGGCTTGATCAAATTTAAGGGTCTCTGGTCTTTTGAAGACGGGAGCAATGTTTTAATTTCCACTGGTAATTCAGCAATTGCCATCGGAACAGTAAATCAAAACATTAATTGTTATGATGATAATTCTGGTTTTGGTAACTTAATTCTAAATCAGCAAAGCACAGGAAAAACGATATCCAGTGCAGGATCACAACCCATCCGGGTTACCGGTGACCTAACCATTGATTCTGATAATACGCTCAATCTAAATAATGACGATATGGTTGTATCCGGGCAGGTATTTACATATATTTCTTCATCCCTCATCGTTGAAAACGGAGGGAGTTTTACAGCTGAAAATGACTTTGATTTATTTGGATCAGCCCATCTAATAGATGGAAATATCACAGTCAGTAATGATTTCTACCTTAACACCTCTGGAAACCTCATCATTGATGGTGGAAGTTTTATCATGGATCGAAACAGTGTTGAGCAATTCCAGGTGTTGAACGGATACTTAGAAATGAATGGAGGTTTATTAGAAGCCACTTTCAACGGAATTATCTTTGGTCAGAATACCACACTGACAATGAGCGGTGGTGAAATTGCTACCGGATGGGATTTCAGTGCTTACCAGGACAATTTGTTTCAACCGGCCGGAGGTGCTGTAAGGATGATCGGCATTGCCACTGCTTCGATTAACCTGAATGAAACTTGCTATTTTCATGATCTGATCATTGATAAACCGGTTAGCACTGAAGCCGACATCAGTCAAACCATTTTAGTCAAGAATGATCTAAAAATCGGATCGGGTATTTTTAATACAGCAGGATTTGATCTGATGGTAGAAAACGATGTCGTTATTGAACCCGATGGTGTGCTTAATCCGGGGAACAATACGGTTACTGTCAGGGGTGACTGGAGCAACAATCATGGTGATGCCGGATTTCTTGAGAATAACAGTATTACAGTGTTTGTTGGAAATGAAACCTCACACATTCGCACAGATGAAACATTTTATGATTTACAAGTCGATAAAAACTACAGCCCATATACCTATTTATGGAGTGATAGCAATTATACGGTCAATGTTTGGCGTTTACTGATCAATACCTGCTCATACAGGCTGGATATTAATTCAACATTGAATGTTTCCGGAAATCTGGTAATCGGAGAAGATTGCAACCTTTTTGCTCCCAGCTCGGGTGATTCGTATATCAATATTCAGGGTAACTGGATCAATCAAAATACATCCGGTATTCCATGGGTTTATGGATTTTTATATGGGACTTCTACGGTTACTTTTAATGGCATTGAAGATCAATTTGTTGAATCCGATAATGGAATGCAGGATTTTTACAATTTGGTTATTGATAAAACAAATGGTGATTTTTATCCATTGGCTGATATTGAAATATATAATGACCTAAACATCAATAATGGAATTTGGGGTATGGATTCACCTGGTCAAACATTTTCTTTTTATGGTGATGTCAATATCGCCTCAAATGGTGAATTTTATGATTTTACATCCACTGTCAATATATTTGGATCAGATCAGCAATCTTTTACTAATTTGGGTCCGTGGACGTCCTATGTTGGCTCTCTGAATATTGCAATGACTTCATCCTCTGCGGATAATTTACCGGTGTTTACCATCCTGGGTAAAATGCAATGTTCCGGTTCCGTTAATGTAAATAATGGGAACTTTGATTTGAATTCTCAAACGGTTGAATGCCTTGAAAATTTTACGATTAATGAAGATGGTAAAGTAACGGCAACCGGTCAATCAAAAATTGCAATGGGAGATGGAAGCGCCTTATCGGTTAGTGGCGGGGAATTGTATATTGTTGGTGGTGCACCTCCAAATCCCATTGTTACATCCGTGAGTGGAAATTATGAATTCAGTGTTTTAAATGGGGGCTTGTTAACAGCAGCAAATGCTGTCTTTCAATACATGGATGCCTCGGGTGTGAATATTTATCCAACGGGAGTATTATTTGATATCAATCCATTTAATCAATGTGCATTCCTGAATGGAGAAGCAGGAGGAACATTGTTGCAAATTAATAATGATCAGGATCTGGTTTTCAACACCGTTAATTTCTCAACAAACACCTGGGGTGGGACTTATAATGTTACCAAAAATAACAATGAAGGATCGATCAATTTTATTAACTATTTAGGTGATTTTAGTGGAGAAACCTATGAAAATGATCCTTACAATAGGATAACATGGGGCAATCCGGTGCCAGGTATCTGGACTGGAGCCGTGAGTCAGATATGGAATTTGGCAGGAAACTGGGAAAATAGTTTAAAACCAACTGCAACTGATGATGTGTATATTCCTGCTGGAACTCCCAATGATCCCTGGGTATCACAGGCAGACCAGGAATGCAATAACATCATCATTGATCCGGGTGCCAGTTTGAGAATTTACGATGAAATACTTACTGTTCACGGAGATATGTATGTTCATGGAGAGCTCAAAATGGATCATGTTTCTGGTGTGTTAAATGCAGGTGATGGCTTTGGTGATAAAATAGTTTGGGAGGCCGGATCAACAGATAACATTACACTGGGTACGATCAATGTATATGGGGACTGGTACTTTAATAATGGTACAAGCGCACAGTTGGGAGTCGGAAATGTGGTTAATTTTTATGGCACCAATCGTTCGTATATTTATTGCGATGATGATGATGCCGCCTTTGGAAATATAACTATAAATAAAACAGCCTCACCAAAAGACTTTGTTTATGTCCCTGCAAATAATAGTCTCAGGGTGTTGGAAGATTTATATGTTTTTGATGGAATTCTGGATCTGAAAGAAAATAGCTATTGTAATGTTGGAAATGAATTCGTTATCATCAGCGGTTGTACGCTAAATTCTCTGGGTACCCCCGGGAACGAGGCTACCATTTCAGGATTTCCAAATTATTGTATGTTGGATATCGATAATGGGGCTACCATCAGTGCTGAATATACGATTTTTGAATACCTCGAGGGCAATGGACTTTCAATAAACCCAACGGCTACCATTGATCCGCTCCATCCGCTTAATCATTGTACTTTCAGAGAGAGTCCAGCAGGAGGGAAATTATTAACCATTGCCAATGATCAGATACTGACAATTGATGGTGCAACATTTCCTCACAATTACTGGAGTGGTTCGAACAATGTATCAAAAATAAATGATGCAGGCCACATCACCTTTACCAATGTCGATGGTGGTTTTGTGGGATCTAATTATGAAAATGATCCCTATAATAGGGTTGATTGGCCGGGGGTGGTTCCCGGTATCTGGACAGGTGCAGGAAACAGCTTGTGGAATGTTTTAGTGAACTGGAAGTATGAATTAAGACCCACCGCAACAGATGATGTAATTATTCCGGCCGGTACACCGCATGATCCAAGAGTGACTTTACTGCCTCAGGAATGCAATAGTATTACGGTTGAAGCGGGTGCATCCCTCGAAATTTATAATCAAATATTGAATGTTCACGGCGATTTGATCATTCACGGTGAGTTGATCATGAATCATGCAGGCAGTGAATTGTATGCGGGTGATTCCTTTGGTGATGAAATCAGCTGGGAACCAGGCTCTAAAGCCGATGTGAATTATGGTACCATTTACGTTTATGGAAACTGGAATTTTAAAGATGGTACCGATGCCCAGTTTGGTTGGGGTAATACTGTTGTATTTAATGGAGGTAATTTTTCAACGATTTATTGTGATGACGATAATGCAACATTTGGAAATCTGACCATCAATAAACCCACTCCACCCAAAGATTTTGTTACAGTGTCCACCAATCATGTTTTAAGGGTTGCTGAAGACTTTTATATTGGAGATGGGAGTTTAAGGATATTTGAAAATACCACATTTACAGTTGGGAATGAATTGTATGTTGATGACGGTGCAATGCTGATTTCAATGGGTACGGCGGGTAACAATGCCTTAATAAGCGGAACTTCCAATTATTGTTTATTGGAAATCGCGAGTGGTGCGACCATTAGTGCGGAATATACGGATTTTCAATTTCTAGAAGGCCAAGGACTTACGATCAATCCGGGTGCAATCATTGATCCACTGCACCCCTTAAATTATTGTTCATTTAGTGAAAGCCCGGCCGGAGGAACTTTGTTGACCATTGAGAATGACCAGGTAGTGACCATTGATGGGGTGAACTTTCCACCCAACAGCTGGGGTGGAGCCAATAATGTTACCAAATCATTTGATCAGGGACAGGTTATATTTACCAATGTGCAGGGAACCTTTGTAGGAGCGGATTTTGAAAATGATCCCAATGACCGGATTGACTGGCCGGGGATCGTGGCGGGTATATGGACAGGCGCTGTAAGTACCATTTGGGATGATCCCGCAAACTGGGCCTATCATTTGAAACCGGATGTCTCAGATGATGTTGTGATCCCGGCAGGTACAGCTCACGATTGCTGGGTTACCAATGCTGATCAGGAATGCAACTCAGTGACCATTGAAAGTGGAGCAACCCTGGTCGTTTACGATAAAGTTTTAACGGTTTATAGCGACATCATTATAAACGGACAATTAAAAATGGATCATCCATCAGGTGTTTTAAATGCAGGTGATGGATTTGGTGACCTTGTTTCATGGGAGCCGGGTTCCTCTGCGGCTGTTACTGCTGGAACCATTAATGTATATGGTGACTGGTATTTCAATAATGGAATTGATGCCCAGTTTGGATCCGGAAATACAGTGGTTTTTATGGGTACCAACCGTTCTCATATTTACTGGGATGATTTTGATGCCGAATTTGGAAATCTGATCGTTAATAAATCAGCTTCACCCAAAGACTATGTTTATATTGCGGCTTATGATTCAATATTGATCGCAGAAGATGTATACATCATGGATGGTGTTCTTGAAATTGGTTACGGAGCCCGGTTTTATGTAGGGAATGAGTTTTATGTAGAAGATGGAGGAAGCCTGATGGCCATGGGATTGCCGGGAAGGGACATCGTTATTTCCGGATGGCCGGACCACTGTTTGATGGAAATTGCTGATGGAGGGAAGATCGGTGCCCAGTATACCGTTTTTGATCACCTGGGATATTATGGATTAACCATTAATCCGGGAGCAACAATTGACCCGTCCTATGCATTTTCGAATTGCACATTCCAGGAAGGATTAGCAGGTGGAAATGTATTAACAATTAACAACGACCAGGATTTGACCATTTACAATGCCCATTTCCCATCCAATACCTGGGGTGGCGATTATAATGTTTCAAAAAGTGCCTCATCCGGAGATATTAACTTCATGGATGCCTCAGGGGTGTTCAGGGGTGAAGATTATGAAAATGATCCCAATAACCTGATCCACTGGGGACTCCGCAATATAGACCTGAACCTCAAGGTTTATCTGGAAGGTCCTTATCTTCCGGCATCAGGTGGATTGATGACGACCGAATTGAATACAGGTGGATATATTCCTTTGGCTCATCCATATAATCCTTCGTTACCTTATTACGATATTTCCAATCCGGCTGATTTGAAATGGCTTTATACAGGGACGGAGAGTGTAACCAGTATACCCATGAATGCAGTGGATTGGGTCCTGGTTCAGTTGCGCGATGCCACCTCAGCTGCCACTGCCACCTCAGCTACCATACTTGAAACACAGGCTGCCTTCCTGATGAACGATGGTTCTATCGTTGGTCTGGATGGTGTTTCGCCTATTCATTTTTTCCTGGCTTATTCCAATAATCTGTATGTGGTCATATTCCACCGCAACCACCTGGCTATTATCTCTAATAATCCGTTGGTGGAATCTGGCGGCTTGTATTCACATGATTTTTCATCATCCGAAATGCAAGCGCTGGGTGGCGCTAATGGACATAAGGAATTAGAACCGGGTGTCTGGGGGATGGTCTCCTCCGATGGCAATGGAAATGGTCTGATACAAAATACGGATGAGACCGCCGTTTGGAAAACGGACCTTGGAAGCTCAGGCTACCGGGGTGGTGATTTTAATATGAACGGCCTCACCCAGAATACCGATGAAACCAATTACTGGAAAGTAAATTTAGGTTCCGGAGGGCAAACACCCGGGAAAAACAATACCGGGTACGAAAGCCAGGTGCCAGATTAAGAATGAACAACTGTTGATTAAAGGCTGCTCTGATAGAGCGGTCTTTTTTTTGGATTTTGCTCTGGGTGCATTGAAATGCAAAAAATAGTTACACCCGCGTTGCAAACGCAGGCGAGAAACGGGGCGACCTTTATTTTTACTTTATTACCTCAATCACTAAATCGCTCGAGCGTTCCCAAATAGATAATGTGAAAGCATTACTCGTGCATTTTTTACAAGGCATCAGTCACGCGAATATTCAGTCCTGGGCTTGAAGACTGGCAACAATTGGGGCCAGTCACTTTTGTTAAATTCCCTTGAGTGTCATAATTATTCCTTGTTTCAAGGATGTAATATCTTCTTGGCCTTTTATATCTAGTTCCTCAATTATTTCAATAATATTTTCAATTTTTGTTTCTTTCTTCAATAATTTCGTAATTATTTGGCTTAGCATATTTATTGTCCTGTCTTCATTTCTTGAGATATTTAATGCTGGTACATTTATTACATAACCATCTTTATCCTCAAACTCTAAATCATATCTTTCTTTTCCATTTTGTCCAATTACCATAACAATCAGTCCATCTTCAATCCAGGGTGGTAAATAAAAATCGCTAACTTTTAAAATATAAATTTCAACTGGCATCCCTAAATCATACCCTAAAACCGCAATATAACCTTCTCTATTAATATCAAATCTAAATATTTTACATTTGATTTTTTTTGGTCTATTGTATTTTTTATTTTTTTTTGGAATAAACTGGTCGAGTCGTTTACCTACTTTTAAAACTAATTCATCTGGATTTCTGAAGTAATCTATTGTGTGCCTTTGCTTTAGTTTTTTTTTGAAATCTTCAAGTTTCTTGTAATTTTCAAAGTCTATAAATTTTGGTAATATTAAGCTTTCACTTTCATCAATTAAATAGATAAATATTTCTTTGTTCTTTTCATAAGCAACTTCATATTCAATTTCTGTAAATGATTTTTTTGTTTTTCTATCGGTGCTGCCGTATCTCATACCTATAATTCCAAGGTATATATCACATTCGTAAGCAAATTCAATACAAGTTTCCAATGGAGTAGTTGTTCTTGCGCCAAATTCTTCCATCCCTCTTACTATTAATTTAAAATTTTTAAGCAATTCCCAAATAGCTTTTCGATGAGGTATTAGATCAATGTAAGTTGATGATACAAATATCTTTTTCATTTATTGCTATAACTTTACTTTGTCTTTAATTGATTTCTTCCTCAATCCACGAGTGTTCATTTTAAGCAAGAGAGCTTGCATCACTCTTGCGTTGATAACAAGGCACCAGTCACAACAGCACACGAGCCTTGATCGCGCGAGTGTTTCTGCAAAGATAGTGCGAAAGCGTCACTCGTGCATTAAAACACGAGGCTTCAGTCGCACGAATATTCAGCCCTGAGCTGTAAGACTGGCGCCTGATAGCGTATTAAATATAATCTTTTTTGATTTTTCCTCAAAACCGACTAGGTCATTTTTGCTCCAGCCTAAGCGGTTCACCTCTCTAATTTCGGCAATGAACTTTTTATTATCATAAAAAGTCAGGGCATTTATAATATTCCCGATGCCGTAACTTTTCTTTTTAAAAAATACTTTTAGGTCTTCGTAAGGAATGCTCTGCTGGGATTTTAAAAATGTAAACTGGTAATAGCTTAGAATTAGTTTTTTATTTGCGTCATCAAAAAAAACTTCGAAAATGAGCCTGGTATTCTTTCTAAACAACAATAGTATTATAAGTGAAACAAGGGAAATTTCAATTTTAATCCAATTTTGGACAAACAACTCCAGATTGTAAAATGCCAGAAAAGAATTCACAATTAGGATGTAATAAACTTCTCCATTAATCCGGTTAATCCAACTTATTTTTTTAAGATAATTATTACGTTCCATAAATTACAAATCACACCGTTCTCGTCATCTTGTATAACGAGGACGAAATTTACATAGAATTTTTCAGTTACATTGTAAATTGTTGTTTATAAAACCTTCGCATATCTTAAGGTGCAGGAGCACATTATTTTTATTTTTCGTAATTTTGGAAATCGAATAATAGCATTTCAATTCAATTAAAAATCAATTACTATGAAAAAACTACTACTTATTTGTTTTTCACTCAGTTTTGTGTTTTCAATTTATGCCCAGCAGCGCACAGTGCCAACCAAAGCCATGCGCGACTTTGCGGTACGCAAAGGACAACCCGTTCACTTTGAAACCGGATTTGAAAAAACAGCCGGAATCCCTGCCTTGAAAAGTGTGACAGAAGTTGAGGAAGAGATCATTGGTGCCACCCGTTATGACCTGCAGTCTAATGCGAGTTGCCAAAACCGTTTGCATGTTTTTGAAGATGGTACCATAGGTGCCACCTGGACCATGGGTTTTGAGGATCCTGGTTTTTCTGATCGTGGTACCGGTTATAATTATTTTGATGGATCAGAATGGGGCGAAATACCAACACAACATATTGAAAGTTTGCGCACTGGCTGGCCTTCATACGCACCTTATGGTGAGAATGGAGAGCTAGTTGTTTCGCATGATTTTGGCCCGGCTCCTGCAGGTGATCCCGGAACGCTTCGTATAAATATTAGAGATACTAAAGGCAGTGGGGTATGGGCTGAAGATGTGTTTTATGGTCCGGATATCGAAATATCATGGCCACGAGCCACAACCTCGGGAATTGATAATAGTGTAATCCAGATGCTGGCCATCACCTGGCCCACACCCAATGGTGGTCCTGTTTATGAAGGCTTGGATGGAGCCTTGCTTTATTCACGCTCTGCAGATGGCGGTGCTACCTGGGATCCTCAAAATATGATCCTTGAAGGAATTTCATCTGATTATTATTTTGGATTTTCAGCAGATGATTATGATTGGGCCGCATCACAAGGAGATAACATTGCTTTCCTTGCTGGAAATTCATGGTATGACTTCATCTTGATGAAATCGACGGATGGTGGTGATACCTGGGAAAAAACGGTGATCTGGGAGCATCCCTATCCATTCTTCAGCACGACAACCCCTATTGAAACCGATACTTTCTATTGTGTTGACGGCGCTCACCACCTGGCTTTCGATTCGCAAGGTAAGGTACACGTTGTCTTTGGAATCAACCGGGCTTATGCAGACGCAGCCGGAACATATTGGTTCCCCCTTGTGGATGGTGTGGGCTACTGGAATGAAGATATGCCAACGTTCAGCAATGATCTCAATGCACTGAATCCATATGGTGAAGCAGGCACTGAACTTGTAGAAGATGAAAGCCTGATTGGTTGGTGGCAGGACCTGAATAACAATGGTGAATGGGATATCCTGGGAGAAGTTGGTGCTTATTACATTAGTGCATCCGGAATGCCGCAGATCGTAATTGATGATATGGACTATATTTATCTCGTATTTTCAGGGGTAACTGAGTCTTATAATAACGGTGCACAGGATTTCCGCCACATTTGGGCAAGGGGTTCCTGGGGTGAAGGCGTTTGGGGTGATTTTATTGATCTTACCGGCGATCTGATCCACATCTTTGATGAATGTGTATTTCCATCAGCTGCTCCGGCAACGGATGATTATTTCTACCTTATGTTCCAGACGGATGCTGAACCAGGACTGGCTGTTCGTGGTGACGAAGATCCTTATACAGATAATAATATGTATTTTATGAAAGTGAGCCGCAACGACCTTATTCCGGTTGGTGTTGAAGAATTATCCGAGCCCATTACCGCTGAGGGTGTCTCTCAAAATATGCCCAATCCGTTTACTGGAACTTCATGGGTAAACATAGAGGTTCAGAAAACCTGTGATCTGAGTCTTGAGGTGACCAACATTACCGGACAGGTTGTATATGCCATTGCCCCAAAAGAATTTCAGGCTGGATCTTACCGGCTTCCCATTCACGCCGAAAACCTGACCAAAGGTGTTTATTTTTACACTGTGAAAGCCGGGGATACTTCAGTAACAAAGAAAATGATTGTTGAATAGACAATTGATTGAAAAACCAAAAGCCCGGCAATGTCCGGGCTTTTTGTTTTATAGTGGACTTTGGTACCCCTGGTTCCCTTTCCAGATTTCATTTTTATCTTTATTGTCTACCTGTCCGTCGAGGTTGTAATCGGCTGATTGATATCCTGGTGATCCGGTATAGGAAGACCATATCTGGACTTTGTCGGGATTGGAAATTTGCTGGTCACAATTGCCGTCTCCACCTACCATCACACACGGTCCATTTTGCAAACATTTGTAACCGGTGCTGCCTCCCCATGCTGATAATAGATCGAAAGTGAAATCATAATTGTACATTCCATTGAAATTATTGGCTGGTAAGGAGGATAAAATACCCAGATGATTCCGGTGCTGAGCAATCACAAAGAGCCATTGATTGATATTTCCGGGCACTTTGGGTAGGTTACCTGAAGCAGCTTGGATTGTTCCGTTTGATAATAAAATGGCCGCTTCCTTATGAATGGAGGGCGAAGATAATGCTTCAGCTGGTGATGAAGCATCGCGATAATCCAGTAGAATCCAATCAACCATATCCTCTGGAATGGAAGCCAGGGTTTCATTTCCATTATAATTCCATGGATTACCGGAGAAAGGTTGAACGATGGGCGTTAATCCGGCATCGGCGAGGGTTGTCTGCATCATCCCGTCTTTATAAGGTCCTTCCAGATAAAGTTTTAAGTTTATGGGAACCGAGGTGTAATCCCACCCCCGCAGCTTGGCCATCATCCACCAAACCGCTTTGGCTTTGATGATATTCGAAAGTTCATTAACATGACCGCAGCTGTCTCCGCCGAATGCATCGTGTTGAAGCGGTATGGTATCATTGTTATAGATATAATAATTCATTTCACCATTATACCAGCAATCCAGATCAGCAAAGTCAAAAAGCACCTTGTCATTATCCTTACAATATTGCCGGATAATCTCGTTGTTCTGATGACGGGAATAACCAAAAACACTGTTCTTTTGGGCATTGCAGGTGAAATAAATAAAGGTTACATCAGGGAAATAGGATTCCAGGGCGGCCAGTGAATCAAAATAAATCTGAAGATCCGCTGATGAATAATATTCCATTTGTGTGCACCAGCAAAAAGCCGACACATTGATCTCAGGGTTATTATTCAGTACGTCGATGGTCCAGCTCATGCCCGATTCATCCAGGTAATAACCTTCAGGAGTGATATAGGTGAAGTTTTCCTGTCCGTCAAAAATACAAAGTGCACCTTCCTCCTCGGGGAGTGCACTGAACTCAAGTGCAAAGCTGTAGGTTGTATCGGTATTTTCAATGCTTTCCAGTCCGCAGGTCAACGAATGTCCATGGGAAGTATGTGCATAGTGCCATTTGATATTTTGTTGTATATCATCAATAACTTCCTGGGGAATCAGGTCGATATCCACACAATTGTGATCTATAACAATTCCCTGGCTTGCTCCTTTTATGGTGCAAAGGAGAAAAAGATTTATCAGAAATAAGAAACCGTACTTCATGGCATTCATCGTTTTAACGCAAAGGGGAATAGGATATCAACTATTTAATGATCTGAAACGAACTATCAAAAACATAACTTGATCCATAATGATCCTATCAAAAGGAAGCCAAATATAAGAAAAATATCTTTATATTAAAAATCGATATATGAAAGTGTATTGATATAAATTGATAAGAGGTCTATTTGGGTACCTGCGACCTGTATCCCGATTGGTTTGTCTTAGTCGTGATTTGACCACCGCTTCCGAGGTTTACTTTCCAGTAATTGGTTTCATCGGTGTTTTGAGCAATACCATTCATGTCAAAGTCTCCTCCAAGGTATCCCGACTGGCCCAGATCTGTTTTCCAGACAGCAGTCTCATCTGTATTTTGGATGATTCCATTCCCATTGCCATCGCCGGCAACCATTCCCCAGACACCTATTTCGATTTCCTTGTGACCATTTGCTCCTCCATATACCTGGCCGGCATCATTGGTAAAATCATAACCATAAATACCACCTGATTCGGATAAAGGGTATGCCGACATAATACCCAGGTGATTTCGCTGAAATACAACAACGTAAAGGTTTTGTGAAATTACAGCTGAAAAGCTCAATGCACTTACACCATCCAACCCGACGACGGTTCCGTCAGCCAAAACAAATCCTGCCTGCTGGCCGATAATAGTTGCTGAGGTAGCATTTTCAGGTGTACCTGAATCGCGTAATTGCACCAATACCCAGTCCACCACATCATTGGGAACAGATGGCACGGTCTCAGTCCCGGTATACAGCCATGCAGGGTATTCTTCGTCATAATAAGGGGTGGGAGGATTGTAGGGCTGCAATGTCGGAATGTATCCCCCTGAAAGGAGGAAAGTTTCCATCAGATGTGAAGCCGAATTATAGGGGCCCTCAAGGAATACTTTTAAATCCACCACTACCTGTGCATTGGAGAACTGGTATTCATAGGCACCCATGTCTATTCGGTCGTTTGAAATTCGGGGATTCCCTCCCAAATCAAATTCGGGAAGATTCATTCCTGTGGTGTCAGGGTTTCCGGAATCTACACAGGGCGAAGTTTCTGCAATATCAAATTGACCATAATAGGGTGTAAATTGCGGATCTGAATCAATATTGCCAGTACCACCATATCCACCTTCTATATCCGAGTATTCAATGCTTACAGTGCCTCCTGTTGATTCAATTTCAGTTGGTGAATTATTCCAGAAAATTGCGTTTTTGAAAACGGGACTCCCGTTATAATTATATAATCCTCCTCCTTCACCTGGTTCACCTACGCTATTCCCGGTGATTGTCACATTGGTAAATATTGAACTATTCCCTTCAAGATAGATCCCTCCACCGTTATTGTCTGAAGTTGAATTGTTGGCTATAACCGTATTGTAATAATGATGATTAGCACTGGATTGAAGGTATAAACCACCACCCCGGTCCGCTGAATTGTGCTCTATCCAGCAGTTTTTGACGGTGGTTTGACTCTGGGTTTGCGAAAAAATTCCCCCACCAATGGCATCCGCATGATTAAACAAAATTTCTACATTATCAATAACCGGATCAGAATAGTAGCTTATCCAAATTCCGCCACCAGTTCCAAAATATCCACTTACATGTGTTAGCGCCTGATTGTTTTGAATTGTCGAATTTTTTATCATCGCATCGCTATCCCAGTCTATGTACAAGCCGGCGCCGTTGACAGCCGTATTATGATTTATATAAGAAGAGTCGATGGTGACATCACTGTAAAAATTAATTTTAATACCACCTCCTTTATAGGTCGTAAAATTGTCATCAATATAACAATCTATCATGCTGGCATTTGAGTAGTTGTAAAAACAGATACCTCCACCGCCGTTTTCGCTGATGTTGTCTTTTATCCTGATACCATTCAAAACGGGATCACTGTGATTGGAGCAATACATTCCTCCGCCTTCTTCTTCAGCATAGTTCAACTTAACTTCAAGATCGAAAAGGGTTGGTGAACTGTAATTTTCGAGCCGGATGCCGCCCCCATATTCTCCATAACCTCCTTCAAAACTGATACTGTCGATGGTTAACCCGGAATCATTATAACAATAAAGCAACTGGTTTTTATCTTCCCCATAAATGGTTGTTTCTTCTATGCCCTGACCATGCATGTTCACAAAACTCCGCCAGTTTATTGGAAAAACTTCGCCTGTAGCCCCTTCCGAATAAGTTCCTTCATCGAGATAAATGGTGCGGGGATTGCCTTCATCAGCGAGTATTTTCAAGCAGGCCATATACATGGTTTTTAGCGGCTCTGATTCAGAAGTGCCAGGATTCTCGTCTGATCCAATCATGCTTACAAATAGATCGCTGGCCACTTGTGGAATTAACCCGTTATCAATGGTAAAATTGAATTTGCTGAAGGGATAGGCAAAGTGTTTATGCGGATTGGCTACGGTGAAGGTATCCAAGATGACTGAAGTTGATGTTTGATAGCCTGCGTAATAGAAATCAAGACCTGCTCCCCCTGCATAATTTAAATAGACCTGGTTTTTATCGGTATCGTCGAAAAAGAAATTACCACCGGAGGCATAATAAATAGCACCGCCAAATTGTTCGGCTCTGTTATTGCGAATGGTATTCCCGGCCAGGTAAATATTGGATGAATAAGCGCTCAAAGCACCGCCATTATTAGCCCTGTTGTTTTGGAACAGGTTATCTTTAAAATAAAAGTCACCGGCTGAATTGCCATACATAGCACCGCCATTGGGCGCATAATTATTTTCAATGATATTGCTTACATAAAACGGCCCGCCTGCACCTGTTGAATAAATAGCGCCACCGCTTTGTTCAGCCCTATTTTTATTGAGCAGACAGTTTTTTACCAGCAGGTCACCGGAACTTTTCGAGTAGATGGCCCCACCGCGGTAATAGTCTCCATAAGAATCATGGGCATTGCCAAAGGTTATGCGGCAGTTGACCAGTTTCGACGAATCCTGTCCGTTGGTTTTGGTATTGATGAATCGCAAACCCCGCCATCCTTCGATGGTGTCGGCAGGGGCAAATGTAATCCGGTCTGTTTCTGTTCCTTCTGCCAGAATTCTGCCCCTGATTTCAAACCGATAATATCCCTGGAAGATCATGGTTACGCAGGGTTCAATGATAAGCTGGTCAGTTGATGCCAAAATCAAATCTCCTTCAACATAGTAAGGACTTCCATCGCAAGTAAGGGTACCACTGATATTCCCTCCGGGAAGGGCAGTATAAACTTGTTCAAAGGGTATGGCTCCAAGATCAGTAAGTGTTCCATCCGGATCAAGTGGTGATGATGGGTTGCCGGCATCAATAGCCGGTGAGGGATTTCCGTCGGGCATTGGGTAAACCTCCCAGGTAAGCCGATAGTCATTGAAAGCAGGATCGGCAAACTGGGGATCAAGCTGACTCACATTTGTTCCTGTCCAATTACCATTTTTAACAATGCTATAATTGATGCTTACATTACCAAGTCCTGTGGTGTCGATTTCTTTGGAACCATTGTTCCAGAGAATTGAATTTTCGATAGCAATATCACCATCTTCAATAAAAATTCCCTGCCCTGCCGGAATCGATGGATTATCAGCAATGGTTGTATTGGTCAGAGAGGCATGTGCATCCAATACATAAAAAGCTGAAGCACTATCAGAACTATTATGGTGGATGAATACATGATCAAAATTAACATTTGAGTTCCAGTAACATAATACTCCACCGGCCAGGTCTGCAGCAGTATTTTCGTATATCTCTGAATGTGTAACGGTCAGATTGGACTGGGTAATATACATTGCCCCCCCATCCACCAAGGCATCATTATCATGAATGATTACACCATCAAAAATGGCCCAGGAATACATGGCACCAATCCCGGCACCAAATTGTCCGCTATTATATCGAATGGAATCTTTAAAAAAAGTTGGATCGGCGTGATGACAAAATGCACCGCCACCTGTAGAAGTTGTGGAAGTATTTCGTTCAATAATATTATGACTAAGCAGGGGATCCGAATTTGAAAAGTAAAGTCCACCACCCATGATCGCTGTGTCTTTCCGGATGAGACAATTCTGGATCCTGATGTTTGAAGTATCATAACAGGCAATCCCGCCACCATAATCTGCCTGGCAATTTTGAATAAGGCAGTTTGAGATCAGCACTTTTGATGAATTTTCACAATAAACCGCACCACCTTTCTTTCCCCCATAAGCGTTGACAACAGTATATTCTCCTTTACCATGGTCAAATGAACAATATTCGAGTTTGGAGCTATCAGCTGAATTGTTATTCAGATTGATAAACCGAATGCCTTCCATTCCAATGCGCGGAATTTCGGCACTGAAAAATATTGAATCGGTAATGTTACCAATGGCCAATAATCTTCCCTTAACATCGAGTTTATATCTTCCATTAAATATAATCTCAGTTCCCGGTTCTATCTCAAGCTCAAAACCTTCATCAACATAACAATTGTAATTGAACACATATGGGCCTCCTGCGGCCGTCCATGTGCCACTGGCATGCGCTGCTACCGGGAAAATATTCACTGTGGCCATTTCATACACATCAAATAAATAGCCACCCGGGTCGAAATTATCGATGGAAAAGAATCCGTTATCGCTTCCACCCCAACCCCAGTTACAGTGAAACATGTCGCCCACATCATAGGCATCTATTACCCAGGCATGGCCGGCATCTTGTTGGTTGTCCTGTGCGGCATAAATAACAGGCCTGTTTAAATCAAGATTTTCTTTCAAGATCTCAACCCATGTAGTTGAATGTTCTGATCGCCGGATCCCTTCAACCGTTCCATGGAAATAAAAATAATCCCTTAAAGCATTGGCTACTTCGTCCTTTTCGTACCAAGTCCAGGCACCTGAGACTGAGGGTCCGTAATTCATATTGACAGCTACCCCGCAATGATAGTTTAATTCAGCGAGGTCTGCCAAATACACATCAGAAGAGTCGGGAATGAAATCAAAATTGTAATAAGTGGTATCGAAATCAGCAGATTGATTACCGTATTCCGGATGATCCTCAGGAGTGTAACTATGATTACCCATACCATGCCAGGGATGTTCCCAGTACTTCATCACCTGAGCCATGGCGGTTGCAACACATCCTACTAAAGCATGATCATTGCATGTTGGACAGGAATTGGTATCCTCAGGACATAATCCATTATAAGGCCATCTTTGGTGCCAAATTGATTTTAACAAAGGAAAAGCATTCAATACGCCTTTGGGATTGAAACTGGCAGGAGATTTTTGATAATGTTCCCACTTATTTTTGACTTCTGGTAACTGAACTGCTCCCGTATTTTTCAGATTGGATATTATGTTCTGATATCGCTCCAAAATATAAAATTCAAAAGCCGGTGAATGATCACCTTCATTGTATTGACTTTCGAATGAATATCCAACAATGGGTTTTATTAGGTCATTTCCTGCAACTACTGCAAATCCCTTTCCAGTATATTTTACAATATAAAGATAAGTCACACCATGCTCTTTTTCTTCAATTATTTCAGCAATTGAAGCTGTTTTATTTGGTTGGCCTGCTCTTTCAGTAAACAAATTGATGGCAATTGTTTTGGCAGTATTGATGTCAATATTTTTCGCCCTGGTGCTCATAGCGAAAATTATTACCAGAATGATCAAAATTAAAATTGGAAGATGTTTTTTCATTTTCAGGTTATTTTAAAAGGAATGTTTTGTGCATTTTGAGGTTTTCCGAATCAATCCTGACCCAGTATTTACCTTTGGGTTGATCAAGGGTGATCACTTCATAGTAGCTGTTTGCAATTTTATCTTTAAAAATTGTATTTCCCTGAGCATCATAAATGGAAAGGTTCCCCTGTTTCAGGATTTCACTTAAATGTATATACACGGTTTTTTCGCGTACCACGATCATGACTGATTTTGTGTTCAGCATGTTCTTTTTCTTGGGATTTAGTTGGGTAAATATACAATGCCCATCTATTTATATTCAAAATTTAAGCGGGATATAATGTGGACATGAATGTATTCGCAGGTAGATAAAATGTAGATATTCTTTCTAATTTTAATCTCTAAATAGTTTTAAAAGAGGTGTTTATGTTAAATAAGGTTGATGACTATAAATATGACAGATAAATTGATGTGTAGATTTTGTAAATTTGAGACATTCTGCACCAATTGAACAATATCAAAAGCCCAATCAAAATGAGACAGTCGGTTATTCAGATCTTTTTTTTCATCCCAATCTTTCTTTTCGGACAGGCTGTGAAGGAAGACAGTCTTTTCAATCTTTTAAAAAACAAAACGGAAACCGAGCATGCATATATCTATAATGAGTTGGCTACACTTAAATTTAGTGAAGAGAAATTTGCAGAATCTATTGATTTTGCAAAGCAGGCTATTACCTATGCTCAAAAGTACAATCAAGCTGAAGAAGCCTACTATGCACTTACCAACCTGGCCTATGTCTATTATGATCTGGGTGACATGGATACTTCAATATTTTATGCCAAAGAGTCCTTGCCCATTGCTGAAAAGTCCGGGGATCTGAAATTGATAGCCCGAACTTACAATCATCTGGGTAATGCGTACTCAAAGATTTCTGCTTTTGATAAATCATTGAGGTATTATCTGGAGTCCCTTCAAATGGTGGAGGACACTCTCCCCAATACCTCACCCGAAAACATCCAGTATTATAAATCGCTGTTGTTCAATAATATTGGGACGGTTTATAAAAATATGGATCAGTATGAAATTGCCCTCGATTATTTCAATCAATCACTGGAAATTAGAAGAAAACAAAACGATCTGAACGGTATAGCCTCCTGTTTGCAAAACATAGGTGTGATTTACGAACAAAATAAAGATTACGATACAACCCTGGCCCTTTATCATGAGGCCTTGAAAATTCGGGATTCACTTGATCAATATAGTTATAAGGCCGAGTTGTTATTAAATATTGGGGTCGTATTTATCAAAACAAAACAATATCAAGATTCTGAGGAGAAGCTGAAAGAAGCAATTCAAATATTTAAAATGCTGGATAAAAAACGGCTTTTGGCTTTTGCTTATCTGAACATTGCTAAGTTGTACATGAAAATCAATCAGCCGGATACAGCCTATGTATATTTAAAGAACAGCATTGAAATTTCTGAAAAGTATAATTACAGGGTTTTTGAACGAGATGCTTATGTGCAGCTAACCGATTATTTTGCCCGGAGGGGTGATTATAAAAAGGCCTGGGAAATCCAGGGTAAACAAATAGCTCTTACAGATTCGGTATTTTCGACTGAAATGGCCACAAAAGTGGCAGAAATGAAGGCAAGATACGAAACAGAACGCATGGAGAAAGAAATCGAGATTCTTTCAAAAGACAATGAGATACAATCTTTAAAAATTAAACGAAAATCAACATGGGTATATATTTTAATCATCATTGCTGTTGTATTTGTTCTTTTATTGCTGATTGCTGTTTTACTGCTGAACAGAAGACGATTGAAGCAAAAACAGATCAAGATCGAACTGGAGAAAAGCAAACTGCTTGAGAATAAACTCAAGGAGGAAAATGCTTATCAAAGCAAACAATTGACCACCCATGCCCTGAATATGCTTCAAAAAAACAAGTTGTTGCAGGAACTGGATTCCGAACTCAGATCATTTGCACCCAGGGCTGATGATGCGCTGAAGAAAAAACTAAGTGATATCCGACGACAGATCAACCGAAATATGAATTCGGAGAAAGATTGGGCATTATTCAAACTCTATTTTGAAGAAGTGAATCGGGATTTCTTTAGCACACTGCATGCACAAAGCCGTGATTTGACCAATGGTGATATGAAACTAGCTGCCCTGATCAGGCTTAATTTGAATATAAAAGAGGCGGCAGCAGTTCTAAATATTTCACCCGATAGTTTGCGAAAGGCTCGATATCGCCTTCGCAGGAAGCTGGGTTTGCTGGATCGAGAAAACCTGACAGATTTTTTACAAAGGATTTCGTAAAGGAGATGCGCCTTCGATCCATGTTACTGGGGAATCTGGCTTCCCTGTCCCAGATTGGGCCACCAAAAATCATTTTTATCTTTGTTTTCCGACTGACCATCCAGATTGTAATCCCCCGGAATATATCCCGTATGCCCGGCTTCGGAAGTCCATTCAGGATATCGATCATCACTGTCGATTAATCCGTCGGCATTACCATCTGCCGCGATCATTCCCCACTTTCCGTTTCCCAGGTCTTTTTGTCCATTGTTGAATGCCTTTGCCTGCTCGTCTGTGAAATCGTAAGCCCAGGTGCCTGCTTCCTCGATAATTGGATTGGAAGAAAGAATACCAAGATGGTTTCTGTGCCGGACGGATACAAACAAAGAGAATTGAATGTTTGTTAGGTTGGCCAGTGGCCATGAGCTTCCGTCAAGATCACGGATATGCCCGTTACTCATCAAAAAGACAGGTTGACGGTCAATGATGGTAGCCGGCAAAGCTGATGCTGCATCAGGTGCATCACGGAGTTCGAGCAAAACCCAGTCCACCACACCATCAGGGATTTCACCAACAGATTCATTTCCCGGATAGTTCCAGGGGTGGGTATTAAACGGCTGAGATAGGGGGATCAGATTTTCACTGGCAAGATGTGTATTCATCAATGAACCGTTAAAAGGACCTTCGAGAAATACTTTCAAATCCAATAGAATGGGATCAACGTGCAAGATGGGAATAAAATAGTCGTTTCCATTGTTGTTGTCCCATGTGTTGTTATCATAATGTATCACAAAGTTAATTCCTTCAGCTTCCTGCGATAAATTATTGAATGGGCCTATGACAATATTTAAAACATTCTCTGCATTTGGCCCGGAAAAAGGTGATTCGATGGCTGGCCCTGATCCATTAAACAGATATGAACCAGCAGGCCAGTATGCTGAAATCGGTGTTTGCCAGTTATTGCCTCCTGTTTTTAAAGCCCAGTGAAGTTTGGCTGTTGTTGGAGCCTGTCCTACGGAAACCGTAATAACATCATTTTGATTCGGATCTTGGGGTTGCCATTCCACACCCATGATCAATTGTGAATCAAATGTTATATGGTAATCGTTTCCATTGTTGTTATCCCAGGTATCATTGGCAAAATGGATCACAAAATCGACAGCGTTCACTGTTTGAATGTCATTGTTGAAGGCACCAATGGAAAGGGTATAGTTGTTTTGGGCATCGGGTCCAACAAATGGAGTTTCAATAGCAGGACCAGTTCCATTGAAAAGGACAGAACCAGCAGGCCAATAAACATCATCAGGCGTTTGCCATGTGGTTCCGATTGCATTTACCCCCCAATGCAGGTATGGTGCGGCCACCGGATCGGTGATGGTGATCGTGATCAGATCATCAATTGTGGGTTGGGCGGGCTCCCATGAAAGGGCATACCCTCCGCTACCGGCTGTATAATTTCCCACATAAACATGTTGAATGGGTGTTTTATAGACATTTCCATAGGTATCGGTTGCTTCCACATAATAATCGACCAGCGTATCGGAGAGACCTGTGATTTCGGCATAATATTCATTGGCAATATAATCGGGCAGAATAAAGAATTCAATGTCTGGATTCCCGGTCACATTCCCTGTCGGAAAAATTCGTTCGGTCATCGGAATAGCGATCCAATCCTGAACACCGGAACCTCCTGCATAGGTGTCGTTATCATTTTCGGTCAGCGGATTCACACCATCCTTGTCGAGTCGGTATTTTAATACCATCGATTGAAGCCCGGATACATCATGTGCAAATGTCCAAACTGTGAAATCGGAACCATTTTGATGTTGTTGATAAGCATAAGCAGGACCAAAGCCTGTCCCACCAGGATTGTATGGATACCTTTGGGGAATAAAAACAGAGGGGGGCGTATTATCGATTCCGGGACTTGAAGCAATAACCTGATCGGCATAATTTACAGCAAGATTGGCAGCCAGGGTTTGTTTGACTTCCATATCCAGGGAAGTACCGTAATACATATAACCACTGGTATATCCGGGAAGTAGATGATGCCAGGCCCTTTCGGCCAAAGAGGACGAAGGACCGGGGGAAACAATTTCGGATATATTGGCACCACCACTCAAATCTTCTGCCATGATCACGTGGTTTTCAGCAGCCACTAACACCGCCCAGTTACGAGCATCTTCGGTCCAACCATTCGGGTCAAATTCATAATCGTTGGTATACATGGGCCAAATCCAATTGATGAATTGGGGGTGGCCCCAGTCGTTGGCTGCATTGAACCAGGAGCCATCTTCTACATGAACAATGTCATTTTCAGGAACCGGGTGATCATCAAGGAATTGTTGTACCGTTGTGGGAACATAACCTTGCGAAGCTGCTGCTGATGCAAATCCCGGTACAGAATTGTTGTAATAATCATATCCGCCGCCCCAGGCATTGTCGCCGTCATGGGCCATTAAAACAATAGAGGGGTGTGCCGGATCATTGAAGGGTGCAATATGTGCATCGACATCACCAGTGCCCATGGTGCCATAACCATTCTGATAACTCAGGAGATCGGCCATGGGAACAACCGTAATGCTATACTCGGATCCTGTTTCAGGATCTATATAAACTGCCTTATGGGCCTGGTAGCAAAAGGGTGCTGCAAAGGTGCCGCCCCGACCATCGATTTGACCACTCCACCAGTTGTTACCCGCAACATTTGTAATATCTGCTTTATTGGGCGGATCAATGTTGCAGCCGGATGTTCCGAAATTAAGCGGGTAATCGGATAATGTTCGGGCCAGGTGGCTGTTGGCAATCACCGACCATTCAAATCCTTCTTCAACCAGCACTTTGATGATCCGCTCGCTAAAGGAACATTCCGCCGGCCAATATCCTTTTGAATATGCGGGTGAGGAACCAAAAGTTAGGTCGTAAATATGGCGGTGTGCCTGTATCTCTTTTCGTAAAACACGGTCGCTGAGTAATGGCGAGAGGGCATGATGAAACGTAAAACCCATGATATCCATTCGTGGATTACCCCCAGATGTTTGCCAGTTTCGGGCGGTAATAAAATTATTTTCCCAGCCATTCGAATAACCCCATTGACCAGCACTGGCAAGGCTGTTCACATTCTCGATCAGACATCCCGAATAGTTGACCTGGGCACCCGCTTCCGGAAAGCCTAATAAACTTTGAACGGCATCTTTTGTTCGCCACTGATAAACCGCTTTGCGATCGTCTTTATTAAAAATTTCCATCAGGTCATTCAAAGGATGCTGCTGGCCATCACTATACCAGTTGCCATTGTTATCTTTCAGGTATTGCGATTCCCATGCAGCTTGGTAGTGGTATGGATTCCAGGAACTTTGTTCAGGCCAGTAGATGGGTTGCTGGAGATGCCAGAGATAAGTCGTATGAACCTGAGCTGCAAGCATCTGGCAAATCCCCATAAATGTTAGAAGCAAGCGTAAATGTTTTAGCATGAAGAATAAAACTTATGAAAGAGGCAAAAATAATCAATCCTTTCTATTTTTGATGAGGCAGGACACACAACCATTCAGGATAACTCAATGATTGTTCAAGTGCCAACGGTAAAGGTGGGGGATCGAAAAAAATCTTTCTGAATCCTGACCTAAGAAGATTAACAGTCCTGCTTTCCGGGCCATAGGATTCCATACCGAAGGTCCAATAATGGATTCCACTAAAAACAACGTTGCACAATTCAACATTCATTCCTTCACTGGGATACGGACCTTTTTTTGCAGGCACCCAGGTTTCAATGGCATCTGGTACATATTTTTGCAATAAGCGTTTTTTACGGATATCAATCCAGTGTTCTGGTTCATCTTTGAAGGTTGACAGCCCTTCCTGTTCATCGGCTTTAAAGCTCCATTTTTTCCAGGCGTCGACAATACCCTCAGCACTTTTCGAACTTAAAATACCCTCATTGAAAATTAATTTTTTAATTTCAAAACGACCTTCGCGAAGTTTAATACCAAGTTTCGATTGATCAGGCATGCAAAAATAATGATCAATTCTTTCCTCCTGGTCTTCAAAATAGCCGTCTAAACAGCTAAACCATTTTTTAAATGATACTGGCATATCCCCTTTGTAAAACCATCTGATTTCAGCTGTATTAACAACAAACATGTTTAGTTTGATTTGAGTTGTTCCAGTAATTTGCCCAACAAGGAATTCCAAATTTTATAGCCATTTTCATTCAAATGTAATTGATCCTTCATAAATAAGGAATTATCGGGTGTTCCGTCCTTTTTAAGCAAAGGTGTTGCCGTATCCAGATAATGGTCTTTATCACTCTCTTCACAATAATCAGCTATCAGGTCGTTCAATTTCTTCATTTCGGGATAAAGACCCCAACGGCTCTGGCTGGGTTTTGCCGGGAGGTAAATGAAACTGGCATCTGGAAAATCTGAATTTAATTTTTCACGGATTGTTTTAAAGTCATTGAAAACCTGTTCAGCCTTTTTCCCACCTGAAATATCATTATCCCCGCAATAAAAAACGATGATATTAGGATCATAAGGTTTGGCAATCTGATCATAGAAATAGATCATATCTGATATCTCGGCTCCTCCAAAACCCCTATTCACGACTGGTTGATCAGGAAATGCATCATGGGTTTTCCACATGCGTATAGAGCTGCTTCCGATGAATAAGATGGGATTTTCAGGAACAGCATTTTTTGAGTCCCAATGTTGAAATGCATCAATTTCGTTTTGAAATCGCCTGGGATCCGGATCTTGTTTTTCCTGGCCAGATAAAAGGAATACATGAAAAGCTAAAAAAATGATAATTGGAAGCCGCATTTGACATAAATTATTAAAAAATTGAAAACAAAATTACAACAAAGCAATTTATCTATTCCTATTGGCTTAATGTTGAAAATAATTAAATTTCCAAACGATCCCAGTGATCATTCATCCAACACACAACGTACATTGAATCCATAGATTTTATCGGTGTTCCAGTAATAGGAGCGGGCATCATTCGATTGAACAAAACGCATCGTAGCCAGACTTCCGCTGGATGTTGAGGACCAGAAATAACCCCTGAAATCGAGGTGATCAAATGAGCCGTTGAATTGTCGCTGACCGGATAACAAGGCCTCAAAGCCACTGGCTCCACCTACCTTGAGCTGGGTACCTACATTTGTACCCCGGAAACCGGTATTGTCACAAATTACCGTGGGATCTAGATGCTGTTCCATTGTGCACCATTCTGAATGTGACGGAATGTGCCAGCCTTCCGGGCAAACTCCCTGGCTTCCTTCAACTGTTGAGTATTCCATTAATTCATTCCAGAGATAAAATGCTCCATTGCTTTCACAATTGGCTATGCTATTGTTAAAGCAATATTTTTCGATCACCCCGTTATTGGAAGGTGTAGAGGTGCCATTGATCATAGTTCCAATGTTTAAGTTCTCAGCCATCCAGCACTGGTCCCCAATCTGGACGGTTGAGTAAATTTGTCCGTCGCGGTCATCAGGCAGGTTGTCGCCACAGTTGATAAAACCAACGTCGGGAAATTGTTCTGTTTTCCCGATATTATTGATCCAAAACTCATCCTTATCTTGATTATCTACCTGTGCATCTAGGTTTACATCTCCACTGAAATAACCAAATGCTCCCGCCTCAATATTCCATTGCGTACTCAAATCAAATTCATCTATGATACCATCGGCATTCAAATCACCACTGATCATCCCAAAAGCACCGCTGCCCAGGTCATTCTGGTTGCCCTCGTAAGCCTGCTCGGCAGAGATTGTAAAATCGTATGAATAAACCCCAGCCGTTTCTATTAATGGATTTGCTGACAGTACCGGCAGGTGATTGCGATGCCAGATAACCACAAAAAGGTTGTCATTCAGTGTAAGGTTGAACAATGGGGGAGCACTTCCATTCAGGTTCACAATCTGTCCATCGTTCCGGATAAAAGCTGCCTGCTTGCCAATGGTGGCCTCAAATGTAGCCGAATTAATATCTGCGGCATCCCGATATTCCAGTAAAATCCAGTCAACTACATCCGGAGGTATGTTGGCAACAGTTTCGGTTCCCGGGTAGTCCCAGGGTGGACCGGAAAAAGGTTGGGATAGAGGAATAATGCCTGCTGTGTTCAAAGTAGTATTCATAGTTGAACCATTAAAAGGCCCCTCCAGCATCGCAGTAATATCAATTAATGATCCTCCTTCAACGGTGATGGTGCGTGAAGGACCAGCTCCGGTTTCACAATAAAATTCACCATACCATGACGAACTAACCGGGACATTCCATGTAAGTAAATTGCCGGTTTCACCTTCAAAATCAGGAGAACTCAGGATTCCTCCATTATAATACCATTGATAAGGAGTTCCAGCCTCCAGCGCATCAAAAGCGGTCATATTCTCCATTTGACTGTTATTAATGAGGTGAATAGCCTGGTCTTCTTCGCCGAGTAACCAGGTAATATTATTTAACCACTGACCATTTTGATAAATATCTCCTGTAATGTGCAACCTGCAAATGTTATAAATATCCTGTATAATCCCATTATTTATAAGGTTTCCATTAATATTGGCAATGTGGGTAGATGTATTATCATTTTGCAGAATCCCATTAACTTCAACATTCCCATTAAAAATCATGGGTGTTCTGAACTGGAATGTTCCACTTAAATCGATGACATTATTCACTATTTCCACATACTGAAAATAAGCATCGTTATCCTGATAAATTTTTAATGAACCTTTAGTATTATTGACTTGCATAGTTATTACTGTCTCCTTTATATAACCACCCGATACTTTGAGTGAATCAAATCCTTCGGAAAATACCAAGGTATCATAATCAAGATCAATAATTGTATTTACAAATGATAAATTAGATTGTGCAATAACCAATCCACTGGGATTGCTTTTTAGTAATTGCTCACCCTCAAATGGAAGCACAAAATTCAAATTCTGGTCACCATCTCCTGACAGGTAAGTATAATAATTTGTCCAGTTGCCATGATTAACAATATTTCCGGTAATATAAAGACGCCATCCATAAAGTTGATCAAAGAGGGCTTCGTTATTTATAAAATCACCATAAACCGACATGACCTGGTTGCTTATTAATTTATTGGAAAGTGACCCTTCTACCCTAACATTTCCATAAATTTCAAATGGAGAAGAAAATATAAAAAATCCATCGATTACTAATTCATCAGCAACAATTATAATATTTGAAACATAATCGGAATTTGTATTTTGCCGGAAATAAAGTTCACCAGGCGAATTTGGGCAGATAATTGTTCCATTAGATATTAAACCGTTAAATAAAAAAATAGAATCCAGTCCTGAAGTCATGTATAGGGTATCGTCATTAAAATCAACGTTAGCGCTATTAAATCTTAAAGGAATTGAAGATGAGATATGTCCGGAAGGTTTGTTAATGGTAAGATTGACTCCTTCAAAGTCAACATACGTTTTAATTTCCTGAGGGAAAGCCCCTACAAGATTCGTTTCCCCATTTTGCCATGCACCGTGGTTTTCAAGATTACCATTGATATTTAGGGTCAAAATATAGGATATATCATCGATCAATCCATTATTGACAACATTTCCTGATATATCAAGGATTCTTTGTGCTCCTGTATTTCTGAGCTCGCCACCGGTTTGAATGTTCAGATCATCACATGTAGCATTTTGATCAAGATAAACCGGTCCTTTTAATACTACGTTGTCAATTGAAGTTGGAACCGAACCTCCTGTCCAGGTAGCGGGATCGGACCAATTCCCACCATCAGTCGTAGATTCGATGGTAACTTGAGCAATACTGAAGTTAAAGAAAAATAATAAGGGTAGTAAAACCAGCCTGGTAAAAATTTTAGCATTCATTGGGTCAGATGTTATGCGTTAATGTTGGGGTATTTCCTATAAAAATACAAAACATCTGCATAGGGATAAGAAATAATCCCTATTTAACGGATAATTAACAAGATACATCTACCTGACGACATGCAATCAAAAAAAGGGCACCCGTTGAGCACCCTTCTTCATTTGAATTGCAATTATTCAGGCACCTGGCTTTGATACCCGGTGTTATTCGACTTTCCGGGAGTTTGTCCGCCGGCACCCAGGTTTACCTTCCAGTAGTTGGTTTCATCGGTATTTTGCACCAGGCCATTCAAATTAAAGTCACCACCTTTGTAACCAGATTGCCCCAGGTCGACCTTCCACACAGCAGTTTCATCCGTGTTTTGGATTAGGCCATTGCCGTTACCATCTGCAGATATCATCCCCCAGACGCCGGGCTCCAATTGTTTATGACCATTGATTCCCCCGTAGGCCTGTCCTGAACCGGTTGTAAAATCCCAGGAATAGGAACCCCCTGATAAAGTAAGTTCTGAAGCAGAAATAACACCCAAATGATTTCTGTGAAAGATAACAACATACAGGTTTTCAGAAATTGCCGCAGTAAACAATAGGGGATCAATTCCATTAAGTCCAACAACCACGCCTGTGTTTAAAACAAAGGCTGCTTTCTGTTCAACAATGGTTGCAGATGTGGCATTTGCTGGTGAAGTTGCATCCCTGAGTTGCACAAGTACCCAATCCGTTACATTGGCAGGAATGGCTCCAACGGATTCAGAACCGGTATATCGCCAGACGGGACTTGCATTGTCATAATAAGGTAACGAAGGATTGAAGGGTTGAGCCAACGGTATATAGTTAAAAGAGTTCAGTGTGGTTTCCATTAAATCTGTGGAGGTATTATAAGGCCCTTCCATGAATACCTTCAAGTTGACTGTATATCCTGCACTGCCCGTAATCCCTCCATTTTGAAGCAGAGGTAATGGAATCCCTTCATTGAGGAGAAGTTCACTAAAGTTGACATAAGCAAATTCACCTACGGTAAGTTCAGGATTTAACTGAAACCTGACTTTAAACATGGTACCCGGCGAATTGAAACTAGTCGTTCCTGCGCCCGCAAAGGAGATGGTATTCCCTGAAATTACTTTTGCAAAGTTCCAGCCATCGGTCATGGTGCCCGCAGTAATGATATCTATGGCTGTTAATTCTGGCGTTTTAAAACTAATGGTTCCCTGTATCGAAAGCACTTCCTGCCCCGAAGGCAACGAACCCATCGCTACCGGAATGTCATAAATTGAACCCAATGTAGAATTTACACTCGGGATCGTAACATAAGTATCATAAACCGCAATGTTACCACTTGTTCCGAATGCGCCGACATCATCGGTCGCTGTTAGCTGGATAATCCCACTTTTATGCGCTGTTAGCAAACCAGAACTATTAACGGATCCCACGGTTGGGTCGGATGAACTCCATGTGTAAGGAGGAACTCCGCCACTGGCTGTAAATGTGTTGGTTTCCCCGGCTACAATGGTATAAGTATTGGGTGAAATTGTAATGTTCCCAAACGTAATCATTGAAAATAAACCATCATCAGTTTTTGCAGGTATGGTCTCATTAAACAGGGCATTTTGAAAATAAATCCAGGTATTTCCTGAATTAACTGCTGAAATATCAAATTGAATAAAGAATAATACACCTCCTCCTGTTAAAGGCGTTGTTCCTGCAAAAGAAACACTTAAAGCCCCATGTGTGGTATTGTTGAATTCAATATTCGAATAAGTCTCCAGTAAGGTCCCGGTTTTGTTAATTCCTGTTGGATAAAGGATATTTCCATTGAAAGTAAAGCTCAAGTCACCCGATAGAATACCCAGTCCATTCACGGAAGTTGTATAAACCGGAATATCAATGGTTCCACCCTGCCATTCACTGGTATCAGGGATGGTTAACTTTAAGGCCCTGACCTCAATGAAATCCGTAGTTTCATCGATAATTCCGTTATCATCTTCCACATTGACTTTGGTGAATCCTTGTGATAGCGCTGTGAGCATTGCAGTGGATGGTCCATTACTAACAATACTGGCTACCCCAGGATCTGTTACATCCCATGAATAGGGTGCCGTACCGCCGCTTACTGAAAATTGTAGTTGTTCACCCACAGCCAGTAGGCCATTGTCAGGAGAAATGTTAATGGTGGGCAGGGCAATTACCGTAATATATCCATCATCGTAAAGCATAGGAGGATATCCTTCATTAAAGTAGTTATTGACTTCGTCACCATCAAAACTAATCCAGGTAGCTCCTGCACCTATACAAGTGAAATTTAAATTGAACAATATACCTGTTCCAGTCAAGGCGGTTGAACCAGCATTGGCAATATTTACATAATTGGGTTCCGAATTGTTATATACCGGGGTACTCCAGGAGGAAGACATGGTACCTGCAACATCGATCGAATTTAAAGATAAACGGGTACTGTTAAAGTAGATTCGAAACTGATATGACAATACATCAAATCCGGTTAATGAATTATCTACATTAACCGGAATGATTAGGTTATCTCCAACATCAGCAGATGCATCGGGGATCGTCATTTGAATGGGTTGTCCCTGGATAAAAAATCCTGAGAGCACCATTATGATTAGTAATAATTTATTTTTAATCTTTTTCATTTTGTCAGATTTTTAGATTCAACATCAGTTTAATCACCTTATTTATCTGACAATCTGAATTTTTCTTGTCGTACTTCTATCTCCTGCTTTAAATCTCAGAAAATAAATCCCATTTTCAAGATTGGATCCATCAGAACTGGTTCCATCCCACCGAATTTTATAATGCGCTTTTGCATGCTGGCCATTGGCTATTTCTGAGACCAATTGACCAAATAAATTATAAACACCGATGAATATATGGTTCCCATCTTGCTGCACAGTATACTCAATCGTCAACTCATCTTTAAATGGATTAGGATAACATGCTATTTGATTATTTAAATTGTTATGATCCTTTAATCCGGTTGCAAAACCATTAATATAAACAGTTCCACTATGGGCATTCCATGTAAGATCGGTTTCATTGGCCATAAAGAAGGTTGCCTCAACAGGGGTTTCAAATCCCAGCCCAATTCCCTCTTTTGCTTTGAACTTCAGATTCGCAATGGTAATATCAGTTTCAAGCGATTCAACACCCGCAAAAGCAATGCTGATCATTCCCGTCTCCTCATCAATGTGTTGCGCAATGTTCATTTCAGGGATTAAATTTTCAATTTCTAATGCCGTTAAATAGGCCGGATCATACACCAGGGTCATTTGCATTGAAAGTACTTCCGAAACATTCGAAATACTCAGTGGAAGTTCAAATTCTTCACCCGGCTCAACAGATGCATTGGCGATATCCAGGGCTACCTCAGAAACAAAATTTGGGGCAGGCGTAAGTAAGGAAGCGTCAAAGTAACTCCTGAAACCCACCACAAATTGTAAAATATGGGCTGCATCCAATGCGCTAACAATTCCATTTCCGGTCACATCCCCAACATTTTGCTGTGTTGGGGTAAGCGGATAAGTAACCCCATTATCAAGGGCATATAAGAGAACCAGTGTGGCATCATATGCCTGAACGACACTGTTCAGACTAACATCACCAAGTAAGGGATTAATGGCTCCACTGGTTCCATAGGGATCATAATCCACTCCATCGGATACCGGCTCACCTGTTCCTCCCGGATTTCCTGAATGCGTAGGTCCTGTATTGCTTCCCCACCAGTTATTTTCTGCGTCAATCAGAAAGGATTGATTGACATTGTAAACACCCATATTTTGGATATTGTAAAAATCGCAGAAATTTATTGTTGGATTTGAGGCTGCCTGGGCATACACCCCATAATCACAATTATTGAATGAACAATTCGTAATGGTCGGGCTGGAACTTATTGTTTTAATTCCATATCCAGTGCCATATTCACACCATCTGAAAATGCAATTATCAAATAAACACAATGGATCAAGTGCAACATCATTTATAGTAATTCCATACCAGGAATAGAAATCATATGCAGTTGCTGTACCATCTGAGTTGGAGTCTCCTCCGTAAAAATCATCTGTTGTACTTGTAAAAACAATATAACCTCCTGAAACCGGAGTCCCCTGGGCCAATAGCCCATTATTTACCGACATGGAACCGCCATTCCAGAATTTACATACTACACCCGGATCAATTGTGAGTGTTACGCCTGTTCCAATTGTGTAAGAACTGAAGAAATAAGGAATGTTTGTAACTCCTCCAAAAGAGCGTTTTGGAAGCACTTGGTCAGAAGTTAATGTTTCATCATTTACCCTGATCATTTTGTAAGTTGTTCCTGTGATCAAGTTTCCTGAAGTTGATGCAGGATAAGCTACCAGTGAAATGCTAAGGGGAGCATAAGATAAATCATCGAAAGTATTATTATCAATTACCGGTGTACAAACACCACTATTTGAAATGGCATAAAACGACTTGTAAAATAGGTTGTTTGTAATAGTCGGAGAAGCACTATATAATCTTATTGGGTATTGATTATACCTCATTATGCTAAAATTAATAAAACTATCATCATCACTAACATCATTAAATACAATTTCTCCACCCAGATCAACCGGGGAAGTTGCTGTTCCATTTTGTTCTGTGTCGGCCGGATTTCCATAATTATCATCTCTCCAATCTGTAAAAATGACTTCATTTCCGGGGGCACCATCCATTTCGAGTGTACCATTTATAGAAAAATCCTGACGGCCATCGGATTTGAAAACGGTCCCCGCTGGAATAGTTATCGTTGTTCCCGAATTCACTGTTGCCCCATAAAACATGTAAGTTATATTTGTGAAGCCAGCAAAATCACGTTGAATAAAAGTGGCAGTTTGTGAATAGGTTTCTGGTTGAATTCCAATGGCTAATTTGCCTACATTGGCAACTGTATTTCCTGAGAACGTGGGATTGGAAAACATGGCCATATAAACAGGTTCCTGAGTAAAATTATATATGTCACAATTGGTAATTAGAGGATCAGCAGTTCCGAAAATTCCAAAAGCATTACCATAACCTTGTTGGAATACAGTTTCATTAACAGTAACTTTAGCATCTTTAATACGCACTGCTCCCCAGGTTGTATTGGCTCCAAAAGCATTGCCATATCCACCACCAGTATACCTTACTTCACAATATTCTAAGATATTGGACACATCGATACTTTCTTCATAATAAATCAACCCGGTCCAATCGTAATTTGTAGGAATAGAACTACTTCCATCATTGTTGGTGTCACCACCTGCAGAATCATCCTTTATGGATGTGAAAATAATTTTATCAGCTAATGTACCGGTCGCATTTAACCCACCATGCGTATAGATACCGACAAAATATGATCCCCTGAATTTCATGATAATTCCTTCTTCAAGGGTTAATACTGCACCGGCGTTAATCAATAGATCATCTGCGATATAGGCAATATTGGAAAATCCAGCTAGGCTTCTTTTGTTTAGTGTTGCATTTGTTGAAAGAGAGTAACCTCCAAGGCCTTCAATTAGAAAAATACCGTTACTCAAATTTGCAGCCAATGAAATATTCGTGAAAGTAGGATTTGAAGTCAAAGACATGGCTATCGGATCGGAAGAACAATTTTGGATAGCGACATTATCAATAGTTGGGTCAGAATTTCCGTTGATCCACAATCCAAAAGAACTGGAGCGATCAATAACCGTATGGTTCATATTTGCTCCGGCATTGGTCCATCTCACCATTCCCTGATTAGAGTATCCACCATATTGAAAATCGGTATAGTTAATTACACTATTGATATCATCACTGGATTCCCGGTATTCAATGTTGTACCAGTCGCCGGCAGCAGGAGAGGTGGCATTTCCATCTCCATTGGTATCCATCGGATTACCGACATTGTCATCTTTAAATGAAGTAAATGTTACATGTTCAGAAACAGTTCCGTTAAAGGCCAGACTACCATCAATATACCACCTTTTGTTAGACATTTTAATGACGACACCCGGATCGATATCAAGATAGGTACTGTTTAATATAGTGATATCTTCTAATAACACATACGTAATATTGGTGTATCCAGCTATATCCCGTTTAATGATCGTACCATTGCTGACTACATTATTCCCCAGCAGACCAAGGGCATTGAGTCCGCAATTTGTATATGTATTTCCACTAAATGTGGGATTAGCCGATGCAGCAATAGCAAAAGGTGTTTGCGCAATGTTCACCATGCTGTTGTTTGTGATCACCGGATTGGATACCTGATAGCAGGATATACCATAATTCAGCTCCCGGAATTCACAATTTGAAATGGTCGGCCCGGCAGGTGATGGTAGTGATCCAAGGGTAGCCACCGCGCAACTATTGAGGTAGTGGTCTGTTCCGCCATTGGAATATTTATAGTTCCACACAGCAGCATATTTCATCAGCACATAGTCCAAAATAGAGGTTTCATCATGCCCATCTTCAAAAATAATAGCACCCATATCATTGATAGAAGGTGTTGTTATGGTTCCATCTTTGTTGGTATCATTTGGATTTCCAAAATTATCATCCTTAACAGAAGTAAAAGTAATGCCATCGGCAAGTGTTCCGTCGCACACGAGCCTGCCTTGTATTCTGATCCTGTAAGTATAGGAAGATGATTTGATTACAATGCCCGGATCAATGGTTAAGGTAAATCCACTTGGAACTATAATTTCTGCGAGCATCACATAGGTTATATTACTAACCGTTGTAAAATCACGTTTAATTACATTGGCATTGGCCGTCAGTGTTCCTCCCAATAAACCGATTGCATCATATTCATTATCCATAAATGATAGCACATTGTCAGTAAATGAGGGATTCGCTTCAAATGACATGGCAATGGGTGTTTTTTGACTGGATCCAATGGTATTGTAATTGAATGTTGGATCAGAAGCATACTGGAAATAAGCACCAAAATAATTTTGCTGCAATTCGCAATATTCTATGATTGGTCCTGCATCATATAAGGATATGCCACCAATACTGGTATATCCGGCATACCGGATATTACAGCGCCTCATAACACTGGTATTATCAGCGGCATCGAAAAATCGGATCCCATACCAATCGCTTACAGCCGGAGCGGTTGTCGTTCCATCATTGTTGGTATCTCCTCCCCAGTTATCATCACGCTCGGAGGTAAAGAAAATATTTTGACCCATACCTGCATTGGCAACAAGCTTACCATAAATTTCCATTCCGGTATGATAAGGGAATTTGATGATATTTCCCGATTCAATGGTAAGGGTATAAGTATTGGTGATTGAAAAATTTGTCCTGAAATAATAAGGAACATTCACATAGCGAAGAATCCAATTTTTATTCAATGAACCTGGATAAATGTAAAAAGCATCCCGGGTATTTCCGGTAAAATCATTGCTGCCGGAAACGGTGAAATCGGCACTGTAGGAAAAATAAACCGGCCATTCATTTGAAGAGAAGTTGCAATCTGTAAAGTTTATTTGAGCGTTTACAGAATTGGCATAAAGGCCATACTGGCAATTAAAAATATTAACATCGTTAAGATTGTTAATACTTGAACCGTATACATATATTCCATAACCATAAGAAATATAGCCTGCAAGATCGATGGTTGTGTTTGACAAATTCAATGTACCCGCATTGTATATTCCATAATAGTACATGTTTGAAATGGAACTCAAGTTATTTATCGTAACATTAGCACCGCCATCAACATCCAAATAATCACCATATTCAATGTTACATCCTGAAAAAGTTGATGTGGAGCCCGAATAAAATTTAAGATAATTCCATATTCCGGGAGCGGGGCTGATATTATTTGAAGTAAAGGTTGCATTAGTGGCATTCACTGTTCCATATACAAACAATGATCGACCATCATTAAATTTCACAATTACATTGGGATCAACCGTTAGGGTTACACCCGGATCAACTGTGACATTGCCAGTAACAACATAAGGGCTGCCGGCCAGGTTCCAGGTTGTATTTACAGCTATGGTGCCTGTAACATCTGTACTATATGCTAAACTGGAAATAGCCAGCATGCAAAGAAGAATAGTTAATTTTTTCATGATTGCTAATGTTAGTTTATTATAGAATTTTTGTTTTGGACTCAATAGAGAACCCTAAAAATACGAAAAACCAACTAAGAAATCAAGTGAAAACTATGATAACTTGAAATGGTTCATAAGACCTTTGGGCAAACAGAATATTTGTTCCGAAGAGTTGCTGATCTGATTTTTTAAGGGTATTAGCCACCCATAATATTTTAATGAGAAATAGTATCAGTAGGTTTATCAAATGAAATAGATTCATTCAATTAATTCCTGCGCCTCAATTATCAAAAGAAAGAAAGATAAATTTCTCTATTCAGGTACCTGACTTTTATACCCGGATTGGTTTGATTTACCGGGCGTTTGTCCGCCAGCGCCCAGGTTCACTTTCCAGTAATTGGTTTCATCGGTATTTTGTACAAGTCCGTTCATATTGAAGTCGCCACCTTTGTAACCAGATTGTCCCAGGTCAACTTTCCATACAGCAGTTTCATCCGTGTTCTGGATGAGGCCATTGCCGTTTCCATCACCGGACACCATACCCCATACGCCGGTCTCGAGTTCCTTGTGGCCGTTGGTCCCTCCATATGCCTGGCCGGCTGATGTTGAAAAATCGTAAGTGTACACACCCCCGGATTCGACCAGAGCATTAGTGGAAATTACCCCCAGATGGTTTCTATGGAAAACTACAGGATAGAGGTTATAATCCACAACACTGTTGATCACGGGAAATGATGATCCATCAATATTAACGATGGAACCATCACTTTTAACAAATGCAGCCCTGGTTCCTCGAATCGTTAAAGAGCTGGCTGAAGCCGGTGAGGTGGCATCCCGCAACTGAATCAAAACCCAATCCACAACACCCGAGGGAATGGTGGCAATATTTTCAGTTCCATTATATAGCCATACAGGATTACTTTCATTATAATAAGGCAGGGAAGGGTTGTAGGGTTGTGAAAGTGGGATGTGATTCTGTGTGTTCAATGTGGTTTCCATTGTATTAACGGTAGCATTATAAGGTCCCTCAAGAAAAACTTTGAGATCAAGGACAATATCGATTGGCCGTTTTGTTTTAACAGTAAATGCTCCCAGGCTGCTGATACCAATCTGATTGATAAAATATGGATTTGATCCGCCAGCACCCTGAAGCGGATAAAATTGCCATGCCGAACCGTTGAATTGTGAAACGGCTGCTTGAGTACGGTCAAAAGTGAGTCCTTCCATTGAACTGCTCCATTGCATTTTAAAATCTAAATCAGGCGATGCGATTGAACCATCGGGATCGGAAACCTCCCAGGTATGCTTTACCGTTTCTTCAATATCAACAACAGGTGTACCCGAAGTTCCATTGGTCAGCACATCATCAAACACCCTCACTGCAATTTCATCGGCTGTGTTATTATTAACTATTGCGGCAGGGGCATAATTCAAGGCAGTTCCAACAGGAAACCATTTTTCTGATCCTTCCACTTGCATTAGCAAGCTACCACTGCCATCTGTAATGATATAACGATTTGAAGTCGCTCCAGCGATAGTGGCGTTCTGAAACATCTGTAAATCAAAGTTACCGATGGACATTTTCCCGTTTGTCAAAATCAGTTGCTGGGAAATATAGGTTGGTGCTTGCAGAATGACATTTGTTTCGATACCAAGTGAAGGAAAAACCGGATAGTATGATCCGCCGATAAAGTGGGAAGAGGTTCCGGTAATTTTAACTACTCCCCCGGTTGCGGGAAGAAATGTGGAGGCCGTTGAATTCTCTGACCAGTTTCCATCCACATTAATAAATCCGTCATTTTTGATCCTGCCATTTTGCTGATTCACGTAGTCGCCTTTAAGTTTAATGGCTGTTCCACTTTTGATTGTTATGGCCGCTCCATTGTTGACCAGCGATTGTGCAGACAATATAAAGGGCAGAACCAGAAATATGAATAATAATCTATTAGCCTTTTTCATAGTCTTATTTGTTTAATTGGGTTTTGAGTGCTTCAATTTCAGCTTGCATTGTTTCTATCATAACTTGCTGTTCCTGTACAGCTTTTACAAGGGGTACTACAAACTCTGCATAACGAAGACCGTATGTGTCTTTATCATTTTTAGGTGCATCAACACCACTAAATTCATAATTGACTGAACGGGCAGCATCTTCTACATCTTGAGCAAGAAAACCTGTCATTTTCATGTTTTCTTTTCCTGATTCTGCCAGCACTTCTGTCTTTTCAGAATTATCAATGCCCAGGAATTCATTGATAGCTGTTACATTCAAATTGTAAGTAACCGGTTCAAGAAGTCGGATAAAATCCAGGCCTGGAACGTCTTTGCTCACATTTGTTTTAAATCGTTTATCAGAGATGTTGGTCCAGTTGGCATAGCCACCGATGCTGGTGACGCCGGCATCACCCAGTCGGATCTGGCTACTTGCTGTGATTGATGCTGCATCTCCGAGGGCAGCAGAATTACTAAATGAATTATTGGTTGGATTTGCATATGCTCCAACTATGGTATTGTAGAATCCGGAAACATTCACGGAACAAGCACTCACACCAAGAGCAGTATTCCGTATTCCTGAATTATTGTTAAATAATGACTGATAACCAACTGCAGTGTTGAAGTTCCCTTTTCCGTTATTATAGAGTGCATCCATCCCATTGGCAGTGTTATATGACCCCCCTGAATTGGCCATTAAAGCACTTTGCCCGGTAGCTGTATTAAATGACCCACCATCATTCAAGTAGAGTGAGTAATAACCATTTGCTGTATTGAAGTTTCCCAAGGTATTCGAATACAGGGCAAACATCCCAAACGCTGAGTTTGAAATACCACCGGTATTTGAGAAAAGCGCATAATAACCAGTAGCTGTATTCTCATTTCCCTGATTGTTTGAATACAGGGCCCTGGTCCCTATTGCAGTATTGTTGGAGCCTGTAGTATTTGAAAACATTGCTTTTGAACCCACAGCCACATTTAATGAATGTTCGTTATGGAATAATGCCGAATCCCCAATGGCAACCACATAACTGGCTGATACTCCAGTAAAAGCAGCCAAGGCACCTATAGTTACATTAGATTGTCCAGTTGTATTAGAAGAATTGCTAAGATAACCAACTGCAGTATTATTGTTTCCTGTGGTATTATCTGAAAGGCTGAAATAACCTGTTGCTGTGTTATTAGACCCAGTAATATTATGATAAAGGCATTCTCTTCCTGTTGCCGTATTATCAGAACCAGTTTCATTACTAAAAAGGCTAATATAACCAATAGCCGTATTTGAGAAACCAGTTGTATTATGCGAAAGGCTTGATGAGCCTATTGCCGAATTAAAAGTACCTGTTGTATTTTCAGCAAGGCTGTAATGACCAATAGCCGTATTTGAGAAGCCATTTGTGTTGTGCGAGAGGCTGCCAGAGCCGATGGCCACATTATCCGCACCTGTTGTATTTGTAAATAAAGCTTTAGAGCCGATTGCCATATTACCTGATTGTGCATTATTGTATAGTGCCGAATCGCCAATGGCAATAATGTTACTGACCGTTTGACCTGAATAAGCAGCTTTATTGCCAATAGCAACATTGTGGTTACCTGTAGTGTTCGAAAAAAGCGCCTCAGTTCCAATGGCTGTATTAAATCCCCCACTTATATTTGAACCTAATGATAAATATCCGATTGCAGTATTGCTGTCGCCGGTGCTGTTGTAATGCATAGCCCGTTCACCCAATACTGAATTGTAAGAGCCAGTTGTATTATATGCCAGGGCTCCTGAACCAATACTTGTATTATACGTGCCGCTTGTATTGTTGCTCAGTGTAAATCCTCCCACAGCAGTATTGTGGTCGCCGCTAGCATTTTGTTTTAATGATTCAAATCCAACGGCAGTATTAAGAAATCCGCTTGTATTGGCGTACAATGCTTTTGATCCAACAGCAACGTTTTCAAAAGCCTGGTTATTCATCAGGGCTGAATCACCAATGGCGACTGTATTTTCAAATTGGGTCGCATTCCGTCCGACATCCTTGCCCATGAACACACCACCGTTTAATGGCTCTATCCTCAAAGAATCTATTCTGTAGCTGGGATCGACGAAATTTCCATTGTAGATTTTAATGATATCATCATCAGGATCCAAACCATTGCCGGTCGTAATTTTTGTATCAAAATCAACATCGGCCAATTCATATGAAAACTCACTGGTGAGGTAGTTCCAATTGCCCCCTTTAAAATAAAGAAAACTTTGAACATCCGTTGCATAGATTAAAAGTCCTTCTGCTGGATTGCTTATCGCATAAGCTTCGATTACTGACATCCTTGGGACCAACATCCCCTGGTTGGTGGATTTCACATCGAGAATAGCTGATGGGTCAGGATTGGATTCATCATTATTGATGCCAACGCCCTGTGAGAAGGATGCTATTGTTAATAGTACCATCGCAATGGTTAGTTGAAATCGAGTTGTTTTCATATCGTGTTTATTTATTTTCAAGTTTTTCAATGCGTTCTTTCAGCAACCGGTTTTCTTCGGCAAGTTCCTGAACTGCCTTTACCAGTGGCACAACAAACTCTGCATAACGAAGTCCGTAGGTATCTTTATCATTTTTAGGTGCATCCACACCACTAAATTCATAATTGACTGAACGGGCAGCATCTTCCACCTCTTGAGCAAGAAAACCTGTCATTTTCATGTTTTCTTTTCCGGATTCTGCCAGCACTTCTGCCTTTTCGGAATTATCAATGCCCAGGAATTCGTTGATAGCTGTTACATTCAAATTGTAAGTAACCGGTTCCAGTAGCTGGATAAATTCTAAACCAGGCACATCTTTTTTAACATTTGTTTTAAACCGTTTATCAGAAATGTTGGTCCAGTTGGCATAACCACCGATGCTATTGACCCCTGCATCACCAAGACGAATTTGACTACCTGCAGTTATTAAAGCTGCATCACCAATTGCGGCTGAATTACTGAAATTCCCTGCATTTGTATTAGCATAAGCGCCTACAATGGTATTGTAAAATCCCGAGATATTACTGGATCCTGCTACCATGCCTACGGCCGTATTTCTTAGTCCATTATCATTTGAAAATAAAGATTGATAACCAATTGCTGTATTATTGCTTCCTGTAGTATTTGTATGCCCTGCCTCAACCCCAACAGCAACATTTGAGGATCCTGTAGTATTAAAATTTAATGAAGCTAATCCAATCGCTGTATTAAAATATCCTGAATTATTTTCACCAAGTGTATTTACCCCAAGTGCTGTATTCCCCTCTCCGCTGGAGTTTTCACTAAGCGCTCCACTTCCAATTGCAGTGTTGTTATCTGAAGATGTATTCGCGAAAAGTGCATACGTTCCAATGGCAGTATTTAAAGCACCTGTTGTATTTGAAAAAAGTGCATTTGTTCCAATTGCTGTATTAAAAAATCCGATTTCATTCGAAAACAGAGATTTATTTCCAACAGCCGTATTATATTGTGCATCAACCGATGAGCTGGCACCAATTCCATTGTTAAATAATGCTGAATCACCAATTGCAATATTATCTCCATCAGGAAACTGTCCTCCTGCTTTTCTCCCTATAAAAATGCTCTTGCTTTGAGGGGCAATGCGCAATGAATCAATAATGAAACTTTCGCCAGTCTTACCGCAATAAATCTTTATCAAATCATCGTCAGGATCCAAACCATTGCCGGTCGTAATTTTTGTATCAAAATCAACATCGGCCAATTCATATGAAAACTCACTGGTGAGGTAGTTCCAATTGCCCCCTTTAAAATAAAGAAAACTTTGAACATCCGTTGCATAGATTAGAAGTCCTTCTGCTGGATTGCTTATCGCATAAGCTTCTATTACTGACATCCTTGGGACCAGCATCCCCTGGTTGGTAGATTTTACATCGAGAATAGCTGAAGGATCAGGATTGGATTCATCATTATTGATGCCAACGCCCTGTGCAAATGAACCCAGCATGAACATTGTTAATGTAAGCACTAGTAATATTCTGATTTTTTTCATAGTGATTTACTTATTTATTTCAAGCATATGACCAAAGGCTAATGGCCGATTTATTTATTCTCAAGTTTTTCAATGCGATTTAATAATGTTTCAATCATAGTTTTCTGTTCCTCGTTTTCCTGGGCTAGTTCCTGCACAGCTTTTACTAATGGAACCACAAATTCAGCATATCGGAGGCCATAGGTATCTCTCTCATTTTCTGGTGCATCCACTCCACTAAATTCATAACCGACAGACCACGCGGCAGCTTCCACATCCTGGGCAAGAAAACCAGTATAAGTTTTCTCGGATTTTCCTGATTGCTCGTGAAAGGCTTGTTTTTCCATATCATCCATCCCCAGGAAATTGTCAATTTTTGAAATATTTAGATTATAGGTAACCGGATTGAGAAGCATAATAAATTCAAGCCCCGGGACATTATTTTTAACATTGGTTTTAAACCGCTTATCGGAGATATTGGTCCAGTTGGCATAACCGCCGATGCTGTTTACTCCGGCATCACCAATTCTCACCTGGTTGCTGGCAGTTATCGTAACAGCATCACCAATAGCCACCGAGTTGCTGAAAGTACCGTTATTGGTATTCGCAAATGCACCAAGGATCGTGTTGTAATATCCTGAAACAACAGCGCTTCCAGCAGAATTCCCAACAGCTGTGTTTCTCCAACCATTATCATTAGCATATAAAGCCTGGTAACCTATCGCTGTATTGTTTGATCCTGAAGTTATTGTAGTGGCAGCCTCTGAGCCTACTGCAACATTAAAATCAGCATTAGCGGTGTTTAATGCATAGCTTCCGATAGCAACACTATTGGAACCTGCTTGATTGTTTTCGAGGGCAGATAGTCCAACAGCGCTGTTGTAAGATCCAGAAATGTTTCCTGAAAGTGCATCAAAACCGACGGCGGTATTGGCACTGCCATTATTTTGCCACAAAGTATTGCTCCCAAAAGCGCAATTTTGCCCACCGGTTGTATTATTTTTTAAAGCTGCATAGCCAAATGCGTCATTGAAGTCGCCCCCAACATTAGATTCCAGAGCAAAAGTTCCGGCAGCACTATTGCCATATCCGTCAGTATTGTTTCGCATTGAATTGTATCCAATGGCAATGTTGCCGCTACCAATATTATTGTATAGTGCCGAATCTCCAATGGCTATGGTTTGCGATTTATCATTCCCTTGTGCTGATGCATTGTTGCCGATGGCAATGTTGGAATTACCAGTTTGATGAACTTTAAGTGCCTCAAAGCCAATAGCAACGTTATTGTCGCCCGAATTAATGCTTGATAATGCATAAGCACCGATAGCTGTACTGTTATTGGTTGAGTTGATGGTTGACATTGATAGTGACCCAACGGCAGTATTGTTATTTCCTGCAACATTTGTTGTTAATGAAGAATAGCCAACTGCGGTATTGCCAGCACCAGAAAAGTTTGAAGCCAGGGATGCCCATCCGATGGCTGTATTCAAAGAACCATCATGATTACTTGCCAGCGCTGCAGTACCAATGGCTGTTATTCCAATACCTGTTGTATTGAGGTAGCCAGCATTGCTTCCAATGGCCACATTCCCAATGGATTGGTTGTTGTAAAGCGCAGAGTCACCTATAGCTACTACATGAATTTGATCTGTTCCCTGGGAGGCAGCCTTTACTCCGATGACCACATTGGAATATCCACTTTCATTGTTTTCGAGAGCCCAGGGACCAATTCCTACATTATAATCTCCTTGAATGCTGGCGTAAGTGGCTGCATATCCAACTGCAACATTGTAGTTTCCTGTAGTATTTTCATGCAATGCATTTCTGCCAATGGCTGTGTTTCTTGAGCCGATGGAATTCCATTCTAGTGAATTTGATCCGACAGCAGTATTTTCATATCCTGTCTCATTGAATGACATTGATTGTGTGCCCAAAGCTACATTATCACTTCCCCCCGGGAAAAAAGAAAGTGCAGTTGAACCGACAGCCACATTTCTGCTGCCTGTTTCGTTAGCCAGCATGGTGCCATTTCCTATCGCTACATTTGCCGTGCCCGACACATTGTTATGCAAAGCATAGGGGCCCAATGCCATGTTTCCATTCCCATCTATGTTATTTGTTAGCGAATTTTCACCAAGGCCAATATTTTCAATACCTGAAGTGTTGGATTTCAGACTATTCGTGCCGATAGCGATATTCTCAATCCCACTGTTATTGAGCAAAGCTGAGTCGCCAATGGCAATAATTTGTTGATAATTGATCGCATCCTTTCCGGCGCCATTACCCAGGAATATACTTCCCTTTAACGGTTCAATTCGCAATGAATCGATCCTGAAACTGGGATTCAAAAAGCTACCATTAAAAATTTCAATCAAATCGTTATCAGGTTGCACTCCATTACCGGTGGTGATCTTTGTATCAAAATCAAAGTCAGCGATCATACCGGCAAACTCACTGGTCAGGTAATTCCAGTTAGCGGCTTTGTAATAAAGGAAGCTTTGTACATCAGTGGCATAAATCAATAGACCTTCTGCCGGATTGTTTATCGCATAAGCCTGGGCAACTGTCATCCTGGGAACAAGCATGCCCTTCGAAGTAGATTTTACATCTAAAATGGCAGAGGGATCCGGATCTGATTCATCGTTGTTGATGCCCACACCTTGAGCAAAAGTGAAAATGGAAATGAGAATTAAGAAAGCTGTCAGAATGATTGTTACCTTTTTCATTGCAGATGTTTTTAATTACCGCCAAAGTATCGTCATTTGGGGAAATAGGCTTGTGTTATTTCTGCAATGACTTTTGCTATTTGTGCAAAAGGTGATTGGATATGATTTACCGGCTAATTATCAACTTTCTTGAACAATCGAAAGTACCTGATTGCAATCGGTAATAATAGATGCCTTTCTTCAGCAGGTTATCTTCAAATCGGAGTGAGTGCTTACCGAATTGTTGAAATTCATCGACCAAAATTGCGATAAGTCTGCCTGATAAGTCATGTATTTTCAGGGAAACATTTTTTGAAGCAGGGATATAATATTCGATGGTAGTTGCACCTGAAAATGGATTTGGGTAGTTCTGATTTAACATATAGCCAGATGGGTTCAAGGAGGGATGACCCTGCAATCCCACCGTTCCATCCTGATCCAAATGAAGCAGCCAAATATCCTCCTGCCCGGCGCCATAAGATGAAGTCCATCCGCTGACGATTAAGCCACCATCAAAGGTTTCCTCAACGAAATTACCTACTTCAGAGCCACTTCCACCATAAGTCCGGGTCCATAATGTATCACCGCTTATATCCGTTTTGATCAACCAGAGGTCCGGATCACCATCCGGGGATAAAGAAAAGTTAAATCCACAAACGATAAAATCGCTTTCGGCTGTTTCGATGACGCAGTTCCCAACATCATTGGATGTACCGCCATAAGTTTTTGTCCAGATCATATCGCCATACATATCTGTTTTAATCAGATAAACATCCTGAGCACCGGCTCCAAAAGAATTGGTATAACCGGTGATGATATAACCTTCATCATAGGTTTGCTGAACCGAATTGGCCAACTCATTGAGGTTGCCCCCATAGGTTTGTGACCATTCAACATCACCGAGGTGATCTGTTTTAATCAACCAGACATCAGCGTTAGAAAATCCGGCTGGTTGCGTATAACCGGTAAGTGCAAAGCCATCATCCGAAGTTTGTATTCCTGAAAAGGCAATATCGTGATAGTTGCCCCCATAAGTTTTTGACCACAGCGAGTCGCCGGCACTGTTTGTTTTGATCATCCAAAAATCAGAACCACCAGATCCGTAGGATTCAGTCGATCCGATTACCACATAACCGTTATCGGCCGTCTGGATCACAGCATTTCCGAAATCATTGTTAGCACCACCAAAAGTTTTTGACCAAAGGGATTCGCCATTACTGTTGGTTTTTATCAACCAAATATCAAAATTACCGGCACCATAAGAAGTTGTAACCCCGGTAATGATAAAACCATTGTCAATTGTTTGTTTTACATCAATGCCTTCTTCAATGCCGGTACCACCGTAAGTTTTAGTCCAGAGGGTATCACCATTGCTGTTCGTTTTAATCAACCATAGATCAGCGTTCAAACCATTGACCGGTTTTGTTTGTCCGACAATAATGTACCCTCCATCAAAAGTTTGATGCACTGTATATCCTTCATCATCGTTCAACCCGCCAAAGTTTTTGTCCAGATTTGCGAAAATGATGCTATTGCTATGACTGAAATAGACAGGATCAAAAAAATCCGGAGCAGTTTGGTTTTCATATTTGTGAGTTTAATGAACCCACTAAAGTAGCGCCTCTTGTAGAAAAGGGCTTGTGGTATTTCTGCGAAGGGTTGGGGTATTTTTGCAAATGCTTTCATGTTCATCCGATGATTTCAAATCATCGAATGAATTTAAGTTGATCTTGCCTCCGCTGGCGACATCTCAAACTCTTCCTTAAATACGCGGCTGAACCAGGCCGGATCATTAAAACCTACCTGGTAAGCAACTTCGGAAATTGACAGGATTGGGATTTCAGTCGATTCAGGCGATACCCTCATGGATTTATTAAAAATTCTATCTTGCAATGAAAACAGTAAAAATCTTTCAGGCTTATTGAATCTCCGGTAAATATTTGGTTAGAAATACCGGCAAACTGCAAACTCTTACATTAATCCTGAGCAGGAAGTCATCCGATGCAGGTGTGATAATAAAATTATTTCGTGTGCCCAGTGCATTAATTGCAATAGTGTTTCCCTTTGACAAAGAAGGTGCAGAAGAGTATTTGATCTCAGCAGTGGCTATCGGATTCATTCCTTTTGTGAAGACCATATCCAGTTCATTAGCATCCCTGGTCCGGTAAAAATTCACTTCCATCTTCGGGTTTAGCAGTGGGATAACCTGGTTTATTACATAGCTCTCCCAGGAACTTCCAATTATCGGACGGGCCTGTAAGTCTTCCATGTCCGACACATTCATTAGTCTGTGCAGTATTCCCGTATCAGTTAAATATAAGCGTGGTGATTTGACTATACGCTTTTTAGTATTAATAAAAAAAGGAAGGATTCTTCTGATCAAAAATGAATTCTCAAAAAAATCGAGGTATGTTTTCACTGAAGGAGAGCTGATCTGAAGAGATCTTGCCATTTCCGAATAATTCAGCACCTGGCCGTTCAAATGACACAGCATGGTCCAGAGTCGCCTTGTTAAAACCGGATTAGTGGGTAGGCCAAGTGCCGGAAGGTCGCGCATGACATAACTGGTAATAAAATCATCAAGCCATAATTCAGACAACTCATCACCGGCTGCCAAAAGGGATAGCGGATAACCCCCTCTAAACCAATGGTCGAACATCTTTAAACGACCTTCCAGTTCCAGGAAATTTAATGGATGGAGTTGTAGATAGGAAATCCTTCCTGCCAGTGATTCGGAACTTTGGCGGAGCAGTGCAGGGGAAGCAGATCCGAGAATAATAAAACGGCCCGGGACCCTGTCTTTATCGATAAGCGATCTTAAAACCGGAAATAAATCCGGCCTGTTTTGAATTTCATCAAGGATCACACATTTATCCGTATGCTGGCTGAAATATAATTCGGGGCTTTCAAGTTTTTGCAGATCCCCCGGTGATTCAAGGTCAAGGTAAATGGTTTTTTTACCTATTTCTGACATGAGTTGTTTTACCAGTGTTGTTTTTCCTGTTTGCCTGGAACCGATAATCCCAACAACAGGATAGAAATTCAGCCTTTTTATTATTTCCTCATGAAGTATTCTTTTATAAATCATAACCACTGATTAACTCGACAAATTTAAAAACATATTTTAAATATGTCGAGTTATGTTAAGGGTTTTTCTTTTTTACTGAAGCCTTGCTTCCGTAGGCGACATCTCAAACTCTTCCTTAAATACGCGGCTGAACCAGGCCGGATCATTGAAGCCTACCTGGTAGGCAATTTCGGAAACGGATAGGTTAGTGGAATTAAGTAATTCTTTAGCATTTCTGAGCCGCACCGTTCGGATGAAGATGGCCGTAGACTTGCCTGATATGGCTTTTAATTTGCGGTATAGCTGACTTTCGCTAAGGTGGATTTCATTTGCCAGGTCAGCTGCATTGAACATCGATTTCTCAAGGTTCGCTTCAACGATCTGAGCGGCTTTCAGGATAAACTGTTCTCCCGGTCCTACCTGTTTTCCCAGTCCGGCCTTAAATTCCAGCTTGCCAAATTTAGTTTGTAATTGTTTTCGGAGTTTGAGCAATTGTTCAAGGCGAACCAATAGTTCCTTCTTATTGAAAGGTTTGGTAAGATAGGCATCGGCACCGCGCTCGTAACCTGAAATCCGATCGGTATCGGTAACCTTGGCTGTTAACATGACCACCGGAATATGGTCGGTTCGTTCATCTGTTTTCAATGTGTTGCAAACTTCAAACCCATCTTTACCCGGCATCATTACATCAGTGATCACCAGGTCGGGGATGAGATCGAATGCCATTTGCAGTGCTTTTTCACCATCAGATGCCCATTTTATTTTGTACTGCATGCGAATGGTATCGCGGATGTAACCGGCCACATCGGGGTTGTCTTCTGCAATCAAAACCAACGGTTTTTCGTTTCCGTTTGTGCTTTCTGAAAACTCTTCTTCGATTTCCACATCCGATAGTTCTCTTTGGATAACTGGCTTTTCAACGGTTGCATGGCTAATGGCCATTTCTTTTGCATTTCTGGTGACCGGCAAAACCACTTCAAATTCACTTCCTTTTCCAGGTTGACTTTTTACCGAAATGGACCCATTGATCATTTCAACGATTTCCTGTGTTAGTGAAAGCCCAATTCCTGTGCCGCTATGATTTTGCCCGGCGGATGCTTTTACTTGATAAAAGCGTTCAAAAATCCTGGATTGTTCATTATCCGGGATACCAATTCCTGTGTCTTTCACTTTGATATGAAAAGTATTTTCAGCAGGATCATGCTTTGCATGGCAGATCACTTTTCCCCTTTTGTTGGTGAATTTTATAGCGTTGGTTAGCAGGTTAGTTATTACTTTCATTAGTTGATCAGGATCGAAATCCATTACCAGACTTTCGGTTTCGGTATAAAAAGTGAGCTGGATTTCTTTAGCAGCAGCCAGGGATTGATGGCTCTCAACCATATATTGGAGCCAGGGAATGATATTTTGCTGGCCGGGGTTGTAATTGAGTTTGCCATGTTCGAGTTTAGCCAGGTCAAGCATCTGATTGACCAGGTGCAATAAATTGCCTCCACTTCTTTCAATGGTATCCAGCTTTTTCCTGAATTGCTTCTTGTCGATGGTATCAAAGGCATCTGAAAGTTCTTCTGCAAGGCCCATTATAACTGTGATGGGCGTTCTGAATTCATGGGTGATATTGGCATAAAGCTTTGTTTTCAATTCATCAAGTTCTCGTAAACGTTTTGCTTCCCGGTGGGCCAGTTGCCGGTTTAGCTGAAAGCGATAAATCAGGAATACCATCGTTGCGATCAGCAAGATGAATATGGCATTTGCCCAGGTAGTTTTCCACCATGGAGGCAGGATTTGAAAATTGTAAACCAATTCTTTTGATTCACGAAAACCAGATTTCGAAACGGTTTGAACAAGGAATTGATACCTTCCAGGCTGAACGTTTGGATAAGTTATTTCCTGTGCGTTTGCTTTTTGCTGCCAGTCATGATCAATACCTGTGAGTTTACATTTGAAGTCAATTCCCTCACTATAAAGACCCAAAGCCGAAAAGCCAATGGTTATATAATTTTCATCATATGCAAGTTTCAGTGTTTTCGGGTTATCTTTGTTTAAGTATTTATCAAATACCCTGATGGATGAAAGATAGGGCTCAGGAGTTTGTAAAATTACCTTCATGCTATCGGGATGAAATAAGCCAAGTCCGTGGCGGTATCCAATCACCATCCTACCGTCCGATAGCAAAAGTAGTTGTCCGGGAACCAGGTTGTTTTTATTCGACCAGGTGTCGCGAATTGTGATGCCATAATTTTCATCAAATAATGCGCATTCACCTGTTTTTGTATTGACTCTAAAAAGTCCCTTTTCGGAGAGGCACCACAAGCGTTTCCTTTTATCAAATGCAATGTCATGAATAATTCCAATTTTCATAGCATCCAGCATTTGGATTGGTTCAACACCCTGGTCTGGATTGTTGGCATCGATAAAACCCAATCCATTTTTTGCTGTCGCCACCCATAGGGTATCATTTGATATATCTCCAAAGCAGGTAAGATCAAATTTTTTCTTCTCTGAATTAAAATACCTGAGTGAGTCGGTCTGTGGGTGATAATAACCATATGATTCTCCCCTTCTTCTAAACCAAATTCTGTTTTTCGAATCGATGCATATTTCAGCAAATAAAGGCAATTCCCGACCGGGTTTAAAAAAATCATGCCAGTTACGAATTGCTTTAACCGTATTCCTTTTCGGTTCATATTTTTGCAAGCCAAAATTTCCTGATGAAACCCAGATATTTCCCTGCGCGTCTTCTTTCATATCTGTAAAAGCAGGAAAATTATTATTAGGATAATTGAGGGCAATAGTTCTTTTGCTATTGCCAACATACTGGTACATTTCATCGGATGCCAGAAAGTAAATTTCCCCTTTTTGAGATTGAAGGATGGCGAGGATGTTGTGCTCTAAAATGCTCCTTTGTTGGTATGGGATAAGGCCAAACCGATTTGTTTCCAAATTAAAATAATGCAATCCTTCTCCTCTGCCATAACCGATGAGAAGCTCGCTTTGCGACTTCTCTTCAAATAGTGATAATGTCAGATACCAGTGATCTTCATCATGTGGTTCAAAGCTAAAATTTGAAACAGGATATTGGTTTGGTTTGAGAATGTAAACACCATATTCTGATCCAAGCCATAGAGCTCCGTTGTTATCAATATAAAAAAGTTCGGCGGCAAATCGGTGACCATTTTTGTTTTCAAAGGAATAAATATAATTGATCGTTTTTGATTGTAAATCCATTAATCCAAGTCCCTCTATGGAGGAAACCCAAACGAAATTGTCGTTGCTGTTGGCATAAGGTAAGATCCGCTTTGACAAGAAATAATCCCCCTTTGAGGCAGGGCCAAATCTAGCCGTAAACTTTTCCTTTTTTGTATCAAAAACAATCATGTCAAAATTCCATGTCCCCATAAAGAGCTGACCGTTTGGGTTGGCGACAAGCATTGTAAACTGGTTAATTTCTCGCTGATAGTCTTTATCAGGATAATAATACCAGGATATTTCATTGGTTTGTTTGTCAAATTTTAGTAATCCAGCCAGGGAAGCCAGCCATAAGATCCGGTCATCATTTAAATCCTGTTTGATATCATGAATCATATTTGTTGAGTTCCTGTCAAGAAGAATTCCATCTGGTATTTTTTGATCAACATAATAATTGATAAAATGCTGTGACCGGGCATCAAAATAACTAAATCCATGATTGGTACCAACCCACAAAACTCCTTGCCGGTCGGTATAAACCACATTGACTGCAGCGGGTAATGCATTGGCTTGCATAGGATCGACATAATAATTGGTAAAGTGATTTTTAGCCGGTTTAAAAAAACTGATCCCTTTGTTTGTCCCGATGATCAATTGCTTGTTGAAATCATTCCATATCATGGCATTTCTGGATATTGCATCCGCAATCAATGAATTGGAATCAATATCGGAATGTTTAAAATTAATTGCTTTGAATCCATCCCACCGGCAGAGACCTTTTGGGGTTCCTAACCATATAAATCCCCTGTCATCCTTCACAATCGAAGTTATCACATCTGAGGGCAGTCCGCTGGCAATAGTGATTTGACGAGCTGTGAAATCCGGCTTAGTTTCACCAGCGACAGGAAAGTAAATGGTGTTTAAAAAAAACAGTAAAAAAAATAAGATATAATTTTCTATAAATCGCATTAAAGTCCCTAAAGTAAATTATGGGTATTAATCCATTAAATCAATCCCCGAAAATAGGGAATTTTGGGTCAACTCATATGCAGGTTTTACAGATAGAATTTTAATAAAAAAGCCCCGCGATTGCAAGGGCTTTCATTGTGGTATAAAAGAAAGTATTTTTTACTTTGGCACCTGGCTTTGATAACCTGTCTGACTGGCTTTACCGGGCGTTTGTCCGCCTGCACCCAGGTTTACCTTCCAGTAGTTGGTTTCATCGGTATTTTGTACGAGGCCGTTCATATTAAAATCGCCCCCTTTGTAACCAGATTGTCCCAGGTCAACTTTCCATACAGCTGTTTCATCCGTGTTCTGGATGAGGCCATTGCCATTTCCATCACCGGGCACCATACCCCATACGCCGGACTCGAGTTCCTTGTGGCCGTTGGTGCCGCCATATGCCTGGTCGGCTGCTGCTGAAAAATCGTAAGTGTAAACACCTCCGGATTCGACCAGAGGATTGGCGGAGATCACGCCCAGGTGATTGCGATGGAAAATAACGGCATAAAGGTTTTGAACGGGTGTTGCCTGGAGCCGGATCATATCGGTTCCGTTTAATCCAACCACTGATCCGTCGGATAACAGGAATGCCACCTGTTCGTCGATGATGGTTGCAGAAGTTGCATTGCCAGCTGCATCGGCATCGCGGAATTGCACAACGATCCAGTCGACAACATTGGCCGGAATGGCCGGTACATTTTCAGTTCCGCTGTACAACCAGGCCGGATTGCTTTCGTCATAGTATGGAAGCGGAGGGTTGTAGGGTTGATTTAAAGGAATATGTCCTTGTGTATTGAGATTCGTTTCCATCAGGTCAGAGGTTGGATTGTAAGGCCCTTCAAGGAATACCTTTAAATCGATGGATGTCCCAGGACAGGAAACACTAAAATTATCCCAGTAACTGGATTGATTTCCTGAACAAAACAAGCCGGCTCTTCCGGTTTGAAAAGTATTGTCATTTACATTGAATATTTCAGATCCATCGATTTTTAAAATGATATTACCATCCACAGATTCAATTTCAATTGCATACCACTGATTGATCACATAGGGCACAGCTTCGGTTGCCAGTGTTGTTTCTACGCCATTCTCCCATTTTAATAACCTTCGATAGCTACCTTGTGTATTCCAATCAAACATATACATGTTTTGCTCATCCTGCCAGTTGAATACCAATCCGATATCATCATTGTCGGATGAGTAAAGGTCGCAGGAAATTTCATAATCTTCCCAAAAAGGACTTCCAATTATGGCAAAGCAACCCTCCAATAGATTTCCTGTAACATAATAATTGGATGTTTGTCTTATATTTCCGCTTGCTTCACTCCAGGTGCCATTTTTGATCCAGTAAAGCGGATCAATGGAAGCATCCTCAAAGTCATCTTCAAATTTCAAACATTGATCAATTGGAAGAATCTCGATATAGGCATTTTTTGTTTCACTATCTGAGCCAAAATGATTTTGTGATGTAAGGGTAACATCATAGATCCCGCTCGATGTATAGGTATGTGCAGGAAATTGTGCTGAGGAAAACTGACCATCCCCAAAATTCCATTCCCACATTGTTGGTCCGTTGATCGAAAGATCGGTAAATTGAATGGGTACACCTGGAAATTGTGTAAACCGTTCTGCTGTAAAATCGGCAATCGGAGGGAGGTCAGAAATACAAAAATTATCAAGCCATACAATTTCAGAACCATCAATGTATTCTACTGTAACTTCTATTTGGTTTACATTATTAATTAATCCAGCCCAGGTGCCCGATTCCACAATCCAATAAGACTCATCCACAGGAAATACAAATGTTTTCCACTGGTTAAAGGCATCTTCGATAGTCAGATCCATAGGAAAGGTGGCTATGCCGCCAGGTCCTGAGATCTTTAAAAAATTTGTGCTCACAAGTGTGGATCCTGATATATTGGTCACCAAAATATCCATCCTGATATCGGCAGCATGCATATCCAATTGATTCCAATCACCTAAAAATTTCGGTGGGGCATAAGCTAAAGATATCCCGGATCCATCATTAATCCGGATTGCACGACCTGGATTTCCTCCAGAAGCCTGATTGCTGACGCTCCCGATACTTGCGAAAGACCAGCCATCATAATCACCTTCTTCAAAATCGGAGCAAATGACAGGAGCCACCGGAATAACAACAGGTGTGTATGAAAGATATACATTGTCGAGCCGGTTCCACTCGTCTCCATTGATATATTCCATGCGAATAATCAATTCATTAACCTGTGCCATAATGCCGCTCCAGGTTCCTTCTAAAACATTCCATTCAGCAGGATCAAGATTTACGGTGTAGGTAATCCATGTATCGAATAGGGTAGGATTGGTTCCTTCCAGTGCTTTGGCTGTGCCTCCAGGTCCGGAAATTTGAAAAACAAAGTTTCCGGCAGCATATCCACCATTGATTTGATGATGAAAAATATCTGCCGAGATATAATCACTTGTTGTGGCACCTGACCAGGCACCCAGAAACTTGGGTGGAGCATAACTCAGGTTAATATCACCCGTTGCGTCATCGTTTACCCTAAAATTATTTCCAGGATTTCCGGTTCCTAATTCTAAAAGATAATCACCGTCTCCTTCGGAATACCAGCCTTCAATATCGGTTTCAAAGTCAGAGATCACCTGTGACATCATAGTAACAGGTATCAGAAGTCCTATCAGGACGAAAGTTTTTATTGCAGTCATATCGAGAAAATTTGGTTATATGACAAAATTATAAAATATTTTTTGTCATGAGATAAAATATTCCACAGGCAAATCTATGTTCTATGGTATGTAATAATGTAAAAAGGCTATGCCCCTATTATTCAGGCAGCATTTCTGATTTTCCTGCTTTGGAGTACCACAGGTCATTCTTATCCTTGTTATCTGACTGCGCATCTATATTCATATCGCTTTACATTTAGCCGGTTAGTCCCACTTCATTGATCCATGCGTCTTTGCCGTCCAAATCGTTGATGTTGCCATCGGCATTGGCATCACGAGCATACATGCCATAATTTGCGTTACTCAGATTTTTCAATGCATGAATGCCAGCATAAAAAAAGTCAGACCCCCCAGTATGCCTGACTTACAAAAAATACAATCACTTATTTTTTTATAAATTGCTTTATGAGCCTTTGATCACCTTTTTCAATAACCAGCAAATAAACTCCTGCATTCAGACCAGAAATATCCATCCTCGTAGATTTGCCCGTGCCTGGTGCGGTTTCTGAAATTATTATTTTTCCTGTGTAACTAAGTATTATTATTGCACTGGTATTTTCCGGGGTATTTATAATCAAATAATCACCTGCCGGATTTGGATAAATATTGATTTCTTCAGCCATAAAAGTTTCCATGCCTGATATCAATACTTCCTGTGTATTTGAAGGCTGAGACTCACCATTATCATAAACTGCTGTTAAATAGTATGTATGCAGCCCCGGTCCGGGTATTTCAGTTACAAATGATGTTTCAGTTGTATTATCCAGCAATTCAAAATTGCCACCATCGAAGGAGTAGTAGATATTGTATCCGAGAACATCACTGCTAGCTGGCGCATCCCAGGTAAGCTGAATGTTCTCAAAGGAAACATTGACAGCAAAATTTGTCGGAGGCAGGAGCATTAGCGGACCAAATTCTTCGATCATGAAATCATCAATATAATAGGTTGGAGAAGCTTTACCCTTACCTGCCCAGGCATAAAAGTTCACACCACCAAGCTGATTGAGGCTGTTCTGACCGAATGCACCAATACTCCATTGCCAACCATGAACGGAAACGCCATCCAGTTTATATTCTGCCCAGTCACCATTCAAGTCAATGATAACCTCATTGTACATCCAGGTGTCGGGGGTGTAATTGAAGGATGCAGCACCTTCACCTCCACCATCAATAGACCCGGTTCCATCTTCATTAAAAAATACCTGCATTCCCCAACTGCTGTTTGTTCCGCTGAATAGCTGCAGTGTGTTGAAATATCCTAAAAATCCAGAGGGTACATTTATGTAAAAACTGATCTTGTATAAACCTGAGGTATAATTTTCAATCACTTTTACCACATCATTGGTTCCACTTACCATAACAGAGTTTGCACCTGAATAAGAGACTTCTGAAGAGATGTAAGCATCTTCTGCACCGCAAGGAGCATTGCTCCAGGTGGTCCAGTCGTCACCATTCTGACAGGCCAGTTGGCCCCCGGCAGTATACGAATCAAAAACTTCTTCAAATACCATCGTTGTTCCACCTCCAACGAAAATGGATGCAGATTCTGAAGGAAAGGATTCTCCTTCGTCATAAACAACACAAACATAATAGGCATAACTTCCCTGCTCAAGGCCTTCATCCATATAGTCGGTGGTACTTACAAAATCTATGATTTCATTGTTTCTGTAAATGTTGTATCCCAAAAGATCTTTGCCAGAAGGGGCATCCCACAAGAGATTAACATCAGTACCATTTACTTCTGCTGTAAAATTCTCCGGTCCTGCTAAAACGGAAGTGCCTTCAGGATAAACATAAAACATGGCAGATTGGCCCTGGTTAAATTGGGTTCCGCCAGGATTCAAATTGTTGAGATAAAAATATCCGTTGGCATAACCACTCCATCCCCAGTTAAAGTGAAAATAATCATCACCCTGGTAACCATCGCATACAAAGGCATGGCCACCGGCACTTCCCGATCCACTGTAATAAACCGGCCTGTTCAGGTTGAGTTCATTCTTTAATTTGTAAACAAAAGTCTCAATAGGGAAAGCGTTTTTTGGTAAAAGCTGTGCATTATCAGAATAATTGAAATATTCGACCAGTGCATCTCTAGCGTCGGAACTAAAGGCACCCGAACCACTAGGCGAATATTGCATATCAACGGATATGCCTAAATGATATAACAGGGTAGCCACGTTTGTATTGCTTGAATTTATCTGATTTGGCATTCCGGACCAGTTATAAGTAGTGGCTCCAAAGTTTGCTGATTGATTTCCGTAACCCGGGCAATTATAGGAATGTGATCCGCTACCCTGATCCGGGTAATTATGATATTTCATTACCTGTCCCATGGCTGTGGCAACACATCCTGCCCAAACATGGCCTCCGGGTCCTCCGGGATCAGTGGGGCAAAGTTGATTGTAATATGTACCCTGATCCCAGGTGGTTGTCAGCAATGGATCTACATTTTCAATACTTTTTACAGTTGGATTGGCCTGGAGTAATTCGCTCCATGTTTGATTAATCAGTTCATCAGCCTTCAGGAAATGATTACGGGTATATACTATCTGATCAGCATAATTATTCATCCAGTAATTGAAGTTTTCCGGATCAAAGTCTGTTTGGGTTTGATAAGTTCCTTCAAATGCATAACCCAAAATGGGATATACATTATCTTCAGCACTCACAATGATAAATCCTTTGTTGTTTTCGACATTAAAAACGTAATAAACAGGTTGTTCATTTGCAGTTTCAGTATAAATCAAGTTTAAATTGATCAACCCTGTATTAACAGCCTCATTATATGTAAGGTAGTGATTTTTAGCAGCTTTTTCAGCTACAGAAGGATTTACTATCTCAGCATGTACCGTCAGAAAAGTGCTGAAAACCAATAAGGAAAGGAGTAATAATTTTTTCATAGGAATTTTTTAAATGAATAGATTCATGTCACAAGCAATGACAGATAAATTATCGTGATGGGATGCAAATTTAGCAGAAAGATTCAAAGATAAAAACAGCAATTCTATAAATGTTCCTGTCTGATATGAAAAAAGGGCGCCTCATTGAGGCGCCCCCGCTCTTTCATTTGAAGAACATTTATTTTGGCACCTGGCTTTGATACCCGGTTTCATTCAATTTTCCGGGTGTCTGTCCACCGGCACCAAGGTTGACTTTCCAGTAATTGGTCTCATCGGTATTTTGTACGAGGCCATTCATATCGAAATCGCCTCCTTTATATCCTGATTGCCCGAGATCGGCTTTCCAAACAGTTGTTTCATCTGTATTTTGAATGAGGCCGTTTCCATTTCCATCGGCTGATACCATTCCCCAAACGCCTGGCTCGAGCTCTTTATGGCCGTTTGCTCCTCCCAATGCCTGACTGGCTCCCGTGGTGAAATCATAACTATAAATTCCCCCGGATTCTGATAAGCCCATCGAGGAGATGACGCCCAAATGGTTTCTATGAAAAATAACAACATATAGATTTTGGCTGAAAGTCCCCGGAAAGTCGAGAATATCTGATCCGTCTTTGTCAACGATTGTTCCATCCTCTTTTATAAATGCAGCCATGGTGCTTATAATCTTATCCGAGGTTGCATTTGACGGGGAGTCAGCATCGCGTAACTGCACAATGATCCAATCAACCATACCCGGTTGAATTAAAGAAGCAATTTCGCCACCTGTATAAAGCCATACTGGGTTATTCTCGCCGTAGTAGGGTAAAGCAGGATTATAGGGCTGCTGTAAAGGGATGTATCCCATGGTGTTGAGGGTTGTTTCCATCAAATCAGTTGATGCATTATAAGGCCCTTCCATAAAGGCTTTCACATCAATATAAAGTCTTAAGAGCAGATTGGGTTGCTGAAATCCTTGTGTTAAAATTACATTGCCGCTGGTAAATGTTTCCGTTGCTATTTCACCCAGGGTCCAGCTCATTGACACACCTGCTCCTTCAAAATAATCACCGGCACTAGCAACCACACTTCTTTCGATGGATTGGGCAGAACACAGCATGGCTCCGACTAAAAAAACGATTGTAAAAATCTGTGTTTTCATACTTATGAGATTTTATTGTGAATTATTTTTTTGATTTATTTGTTCCTTCATTTTTAACAGCTCATCATAGTCATTAAGACTTGATTCGGGATAGCCATAGGCTTCAGGGTACAAGAGTTTACCTTTTTCACAATAAGGATTATACTGTCCTTTTTCTTCTACCACAGGCCGGGCAAGTTTTTGAATCACTGGGTCGTCCCTGTCGGCATACACTACCCATGATACTTCTCTATAGGGCTCACCATATACTTTAAACCCTTTATAATTCTGTTCCCACTCATAACCTGTTAAGAAAGGTTTACCAATTGAGGTCAGTGTTACGGTTGCTTCATTTTCTTTAGTAAGTGCTTCGAAATAATCCGGCAGCATAACTTTTGTTACTCCTTTCGAATTAAGTTTGATTTTTCCCCGGTAAACCACAAGGTTTTCAGGAGATTCCATGAAATTGTGCCGAAGGAGTTTGTTTTCCGGGTCGAGCGGGTGGTCTATCAGGAATGAACCACTTCCTTTTGAAATACTTCCTGAAATTACTACGCTTCCGTGGAAGTCGGCAGCCACAGCATTTCCATCTGCCCAACCTTTTACGGCTGCATCACCAATAGTACCACCATCTGAGTAACCCCTTATCCCTGCAAATTGGTTTCCAACCCAACCATAATTATTGTAATTATTATTTTTAGCAAAAAATGCATCAAAATCATCTACAACCTCTAATTTATTACTTAAATATCCGGTTGATCCGATACCAACATGTCCTGAAGTTACATTTAATAAAGTGTTGTTTCCGGATTGGTAATTAATAGCAAGGTCAGCCCCTAAAGATTCAATATCGGTAACTGAACCATCAGTCCGCATTTGAATTCCTTTGCTGTCAGTACCAACGATTGTATACCCGTTGTCTAATACCCTGAATTTTGGTGTACCAAGAAATTCGGTAATTTCAAATTCATTTCCTGAATTTAAAAGTCCGTCTTTAATAACCAGGCCTTTTGTTGTAGATGGTATTGTTGTTGAACCGGAGGGAGCTGTAATTGCCAGTTTCCCATTGGGAGCGGAGGTTCCTATTCCAACACTACCAGAATTGGCAGCATAAAGATCATTTCCTGATGCAGTCCAATCATTGTCGTCATTATTTACAACTTTTTCTGCATACAAAGCGTACGGAACACTCTGAAGTTCTGATGTTCCCAAAGAAACATAATTATTCCCACCTGCGGTATCAATTTCAATTTCAAGAAATTTTGAATCAATACTCCAGTCAATGTAATTGAAGTTTCCAATCACCGGAGAGCCTTTTCCAATCGCTAAATTCACTAATCCAAATTGGTTGGTAGTTTTGGAAAATGTTTCCTGGTAAACAATTGTACTGGTAGTAAAATCATGGATGCTTATTCGCATTCCAATATTTTGATTTTGCAGAATTGTACCAACATTATCCCTCACTACTACCTGGTATTTGAAGGCCTGCGGGGGCTGGGCTGATGCAATTATTGCCATTACTGTCAACAGTAAAATTATTTTGAGTCTTTTCATGGTTTTATAGATTTATTTGTTGTGTGTATTTAACCTGGTCATTTCGTAATCTCTTCCGGAAGATTCAGGATAACCATAGGCCCTCGGATATAGCAGTTTCCCTTTTTCACAAAGTTTATTATCACCACCTTTTTCCTCTTCGACCGGCCTACCCAACTCATGAATGACAGGATCATCGCGGTCGGCATATACAACCCATGACACCGATCTATCTGGTTCTCCAATTATTATAAAACCATTGTTTTCCCATTGGTAGGCGGTTAGAAATGGAACATCAATGCAAGTCAGGTATACAGTTGCTTCATTTTCTTTTGATAATGCAACAAAGTAATCCGGGAGTTCTACTCTTGCCTGGCCATTTTTATCAAGTTGTATTTTCCCTCTGTAAATCAATAGGTTTTCAGGTGACTCAACAAAATTGTGACGGAGCAGTTTGTTTTCAGGATCGAGCGGATGATCAATGATGAAGGATCCGGCACCTTTGCCAAGTGTACCTGAAACATATACATTACCTGAAAAATAACCTGCCCAACCGGATGAACTTTGACCAAAAATACCATAACTTGTTGCAGACACGGCATAAACTCCTGTCCCATCAGGGCTCCATCCCTGAATGGCATCTAATGAGCCAGTTGAATTAACCTGTAATTTGCGAATTGGACTTTCAGTGCCAATACCCACTTTGCCTGAGCTTTCAATAAACAGTTTTGTAGTGCCATTGGTTTGCAAATGCATATCAGCCCAACTGCCCCCTCCTGCATGTGCATTGATTTTAAAGCCTGTTCCTCCACCTTCATGATAAATTTCGCCATATACTGTGGCGTAGGAGGGATCTTCCCCAATTCGTATTCTATCATTGACATGCAATTTCGCATCGGGTGTGGACGTTCCAATCCCAACATTGCCAGAGGCATATAAATCCCCGGTAAAATAGCCTGCCCAGCCACCGTTGCTAAATCCTCGAACTGCATCTCCTCCGAACCAATTCCATCCGTAAACTCCATAACTGTCAGCACTTCCACCAACCCCATAAATACCAGCTTGTTGATATCCGGAAGATACACCACTTATACCTGTTGCGTCAGGACTTTCACCCATTATTGCAGAACCAGTTGCTGTTGTCACATTTAGTTTATAAAAAAGAGATGATGATCCTATACCAACATTTCCTGTATTAGCGGACAGTAAATCATTTCCATCCCTGATCCAATCACCGTCATTATCTGAATATAATGCATAAGGAACACTCAATAACATAGACGTTCCCAATGAAACATAAGTACTAAGTCCATTATCCCAAATTTCAATCTCAATAAATTTTTCATTGAGGTTCCATTCAATATTCTGGAAATCATATCCATTGCCGGGTGTTCCCCATCCAATAAACAGGTTGATTAACCCAAACTGATTGGATGTAACTGAATGAGTTTCTTGGTAAATAACTGGGCCAGCTGCCCATCCATCCAGAATGCTGATTTGTATGTCGATGGTTTCATTTGAGAGGATTTCTCCTGTTGCATCCCTTACCACTGCCTGGTATTTGAAGGCCTGCGGGGGCTGGGCTGATGCAATAATTATCATCACCACCAATAGTAAAATTATATTAAGTCGTTTCATAGGTTTATAGATTTATTTGTTTTGTGTATTTAACCTGGTCATTTCGTAATCTCTTCCGTATGATTCAGGATAACCATATGCCTTCGGATATAGCAGTTTCCCTTTTTCACAAAATTTATTATCACCACCTTTTTCCTCTTCGACCGGCTGGCCTAATTCGTGGATTACCGGATCATCACGATCGGCTAAAACTTCCCAGAAAACTTCCCTGTTGTTATCGCCATAAATAATGATTGCTGAATAATCGCTATTCCATTCGGCTCCGGTTAGAAATGGCCTGCCAACCGATGTCAAGTGGATAGAAGCTTCATCTTCTTTGGTTAAAGCCTGGAAATATTCAGGCATTTCAACTACTGCTTCACCATTTGAATTCAATGCTGCTTTTCCTCTGTATATTAAAAGATTTTCTGGTGATTCCACAAAATTGTGGCGGAGAAGTTTATTTTCTGGATCCAATGGATGATCAATTAAAAATGATCCAGCTCCTTTTGATAAGGTACCTGTCACATTAACCTTACCGACAAAATACCCAGCGAAATTATTTGGATTGTCAGTGGTTCCGTAAACTCCTGTATTTGAAATAGACTGTCCCCAAACCCCGATGCTATTATCGCTGTATCCATGGACGCCCGTCGAGTTTTCGCTTTTTCCATATACGGCATCAATATAATTTGATTGAACTTCGAGTTTTCCGGTAGGGCTTGTTGTTCCAATTCCGACACGTCCTGAAATGACATTCATTATTGTGTTTTCTCCTGTCTGATAGTTTAATGCCAGGCCGGTGCCTAAAGACTCAATGTCGACCAAAGTTCCGGTATTTCTCATCCTGAGACCTTTACTAGTGGTTCCGATAAGCGTTGTGCCATTAACTTCTAATTTATAAGTTGGAGTTATGGTTCCTATGCCAACATTTTCAGAAAAATAACCATCACCAGCAAAAAACCCAGCCCATCCACCTGCACTGTAGCCTCTTACTGCTATTCCTCCATATCCATTATAACCATAAACTCCCCAGCTGTTGGCAGTTTGCCCCTGACCAATCACTCCTGCTGCTGCACTTCCGGATGATTTCCCATTAATCGCATAACTATCCGAACTAGTAGCCAAAATAGCCGTGTTTGTTCCTCCCAAGACATCAAGTTTAGCATTGGGCACATTCGTCCCAATTCCAATATCTCCTGAATTGGAAGAATACAGGTTATTGCCGTCCCGTATCCAATCGTTACTTCCATTTGAATGGAGGGAATATGGGACACTTAATAGTTGAGTGGTTCCCATGGAAATATAACTCCCACCTCCGGTCAGATCTACCTCCACTTCAATAAATTTTTGAAGGTTATTCCAATCAATATTTAAAAATGCGTAACCAACTTCTGGTATTCCCCATCCAATATTCAGGGTAATCAATCCGAATTGATTAGTAGTAACAATATGTGTTTCCTGGTAAATAACCGCACCTCCAGACCAGTCATTTCTTATACTTATTCTTACTCCAATTGTCTCGTTAGAAATTATATCTCCACTTGCATCCCTTACTACAGCCTGGTATTTGAATGCTTGTGGGGGTTGGGCTTCCAATAAAATAGTTACTGTAAATAGTAAAAAAAATAACAAGTTTTTTGTTTTCATAATATTAGGAATTAAGTCTATTGATAAATTATTTTTCGTCTTTTATATTTTTTTCTGATTGTACTTCATAATTATAAATATTGTCTGGAATGCCAGCTCCGCAAGGACCCAGGTAAGCTTTAAATTTTGATCCATTAATAGCACGGAATCCAGGTAGTAAATGAATTTCATTACCAGCCTTAAAATAACCTTCCTGTCCAACACCCTGGTTGTATACCCTGGTAGAATTGATCCAATCGCTGGCCTGGTAGTATGAGTAACCGATAGGCGCTAGACCTCCTAATGTCCAGCCTGTTTCACAGCTGGTATAGGTTGTTGACCGCCATAAACCACGTCCAAAGGTTCCGGCAGTTATTTGATTCGTCGCTTCATTAATTTCAAGGTCCAGGACTGGGACAGTTGGAAGCCAGTTAGAAAATGGAATCCAGTCATTTAAATTGTTATCCCTGTAAAAAACCCCTATATCAGTCCCAATATATATGGCATCATCAGGTGAACCATCTGTATCCTCATAGGCAATACAATTTACAATTATGTTTGGCAAAGACCCTGTAATATTAGTCCAGGATGATCCTCCATTTGTTGAGCGATACACCTTCTCACCATCTTCAAAACCTTCAAGCGTTACAAAAACATCCAGAGAATAATCAGGATTGACTGCAATAAAATTAACTCTAACTGAAGGCAAACCGTTTGATATGTCATACCAAATTCCTCCACCATCATTTGACCTGTAGATATCATATCCGCCACTGGCATATATTCTATCAGGATTATTTGTTCCAATGGCCAAAGCCTCATCTCCCTCTGCACCCATATTTGTCCAGGAATCTCCACCGTTGGTGCTTTTGTATACAGGACCGTATCCTGCATAAATAATGTTTGAATTGGTCGGATCCATCATCAAAGGTGTGATCCATGGTCCCCAAATATCATAAGGTTGAATACTGTCTGCACTTGCCCCACCATCATAAGATTTTCTCAACGTTCCATATTGGTAGGTTAAATACATTATATCGGGATTCGTGTGATCAATCATACAATCCATACCATCTGCACCCAGTATATGGGTACATGATGATCCACCTGTCCATTTGTTGGTGCCATTGTCTTGTGTTCCTCCAATTATAAGGTTTAGATCTGGTTCATAACCTGCAATGCGATAATATTGCATAATAGAAATACCCGATGAAAGATCAGACCAATTGTTACCAAAATCGGTAGATTTATAAATACCACCATCACTTCCGCAATACAGGTGGTTATTGAGCGGATTAATTTCCAAAGCATGAATGTCAGCATGTGTATATCCAATTGAATTATTATCATGTTTCCAGTAGGAAGTGATAGTCCAGCTGCTCCCATAATCGTTGGATACCCAGGTATTAATTCCTCCAACCATAACATAAGCATAGTCTGATCTTGAAATTGCAATAGCCAGGTCATATCCAGCCTGATCTTTATCCCCACCCCCTGAAGCATCTGGACCAATGATATTGGGCGAGTTGGATTGCATATAAAAGTTTTCTCCACTATCATTTGAAAGGTAGACACCTACAAAAGTAGCATCCGAATATGATGGACCACAAAGCAAGTAAATCTGGTCGCTGTTATCAGGTGTAACACCAATTTCCATTCGTATTGAATTTGTTGGAACACCAAATATTTTTTGAATCCATGTTTCACCTGTATCTGTGGATTTAAAAAACTCATCATTTCTAGTGGCATACATTGTAGATGGATCTCCCGGCTTAAAATCAATATCAAAAAATGTTTCATCAGCTTCTTTCGTCCATGTTTCCCATCCATCTATTGTTTTGTAAATCCCATCTGTTGTAGCAGCAAAAAGAATATTGTAATTTGTGGGATGCATTTTTAGTTTGTAGCCTCTAATATTGTCCTCGATATCATAGGAAAAACCTGTTTTAGACCAGGAAAGGCCACCATTATTTGATTTTAGTACACCAATGGATTTTGTGTCTCCTCCATCACCATCACCAGTAAGGATATAGATGATATTAGGATTAGACGGGTGCACTACAATTCCTGAAACACCAATACTAGGTATACCATTGCACATATTTATCCAGGTATTTCCATCATCGGTTGTTTTCCACATCCCACCTGAAGGCGTACCAATATAAAGAGTGTTGGGATCGGTTGGATGAAATGCAATACAATTCACCCTTCCAATTCCAGGATTCCAGCCATTGCCATTTACATAACTTGTAGGTCCCAGCTGGTACCAGGAACCATTAGTAACATCAGACGGATCAGGATCTTTGTATTGAGGATTGTTATCAAGGTACTCCTTGTAAGCTATCCAATTCAATAATGTATGATTCGTGATTTTGCCGTCAGGGGTAAGTCTGCGTTCATTCCAGTATTCCCAACGTTTCCATTGTTTGTAACCTGTTCCTCTTCCTTTATCTCTGGTAGCAAAATAGTTTTCGGTTTGTTCCTGGATCTGTATAAAGTCATCTGTTTTAGCATTGAGCCAAATATCAAAATTTGATTCCTGCCCTGATATGCTGGCTGTGCAGAAAGTTAAAATGATGATGATTATGTATGTATATATATTTTTCATTGTCCTGAATTTTGATAATGTGCAAATCAAATTATTGAGATTTCAGAACTTTTCGGAGACTCTGATTTTCCTTTTTTAAGGTTTTTAACTCTTCTTGTAAATCATTAATGAGTTTACCTTGTTCGATGGTATAAAGTGTCAATTCTTCCACCTTCTGGAGAACCAGTTTCTGCATTTCTGCCAGGTGTAACCCATTCTCTTCAATTTCCTTAGCAGAAGGGATTCCGGGGAGATGATTGTATTTTTTGATTTGTTTTTCAAGGTCAATAAGGTTTAGTAAATTGTATTCTGAAGAAAATACATAATCAGGCCAGTTGTCAGAATATTCAACCATCACTTCTTCACAAGCTACTTTACCATCAACTGAAAGTTTGTATCCTGCTGCAAGATCAGTTGTTCCAATGCCCACGTTTCCGCTGCTTTCGATAAACATTTTGGTAGTTCCATTGGTCTGAAAATAAATATCGGCCCAACTACCGCCACCTGCATTTGAATTTATTACAAATCCATTACCTCCTCCTTCATGATAAAGTTCGCCATATACAGTCGAATAAGTCGGATCTTCACCTATCCTAATCCGATCATTCACATGTAATCGGGCATTTGGAGTTGAAGTTCCTATTCCAACATTTCCTGAAATATAATAAATACTGGAATTGTACAAATCCCAGTACCCATCAGCTGAACGGCCGGCATACAAAGCATAGGGGACAGATAATAATTCATTCGTTCCCATGGACAAGTAAACGCCACTTCCATCAACATCAATTTCAACTTCTAAAAATTTTGAATCTGCAAACCAATCAATAAGTGCAAATGAGCCAAGTGTTGGGTTGTATCCAATATTTAGATTTACTAATCCAAACTGATTGGTTGTAGTATTAAAAGTTTCCTGATAGATTATTGTTCCTCCAGGAGTTTCATTTCGAATACTAATTATTATTTCAACCGATTGGTTAGAAACAACATTGCCAGTTTCATTTCTTATTAATGCCTGGTATTTAAATGCCTGGGGAGGCTGACAAAATACACTTACTGAAATTGCTACACAGAGCAAGATTAATGAAATTGAGTTTTTCATGATCACTTGTTTTTATGATTTATATTTAACTTTTATCCCAAATAGTCGAATCATAAAATTAACATACACAACAGGCTTATGAAAGCACATATGTTGCATTCTTTAACACGAATGTTGCACGAAGAAATCAGTTTCAGGTTTGAAGTTTGAAGTTCGAAGTTTGGAATTAGGATTGTTCGATGTATTCTTTGGGGGTCATGTTAAACTGCTTTAGGAAACATTTTGAGAAATAGGAAAGGTTATTGAAGCCAACAGCATAAACTGTTTCGGCAATGGTGCCATAATGCTGTTCCAGCAGTTGTGCTGCCCTTTTCAATCGGATGCTTCGAATGAATTCCGTTGCCGACATTCCCGTAAGGGCTTTTAATTTACGGTGTAATTGTGATCGGCTTAAATGAATTTCCTCAATCAGGTTATCGACATTTAGGTCGGGATTGGAAAGGTTTCCCTCAATTTTTAAAATCAGTTTTTCGATGAACTTTTCGTCAACCGAGGTAATGGCAATGTTATTTGCCTCCAACCTGACCGACTTACTAAAGCGTTCGATTAATTTTTTTCTTTGGTCTATTAAATTTTGTACACGTGTTTGTAATTCCTGCCTGTTAAAAGGCTTAGCAATATAATCGTCAGCACCGATTGCGAGACCCCTGATCCTGTCTTCAACCGAAGCCAAAGCAGTAAGCAGGATAACCGGAATATGGCTGGTTCGTTCGTCATTTTTAAGTTTGTTGGTCAGCTCAATCCCATCCATTTTTGGCATCATCAGGTCGGAAATGATGATATCCGGTATGATGTCAATTGCCTTGTCGAGTCCGGCTTCTCCATCCGCGGCCTCTGCAATATCATATTGATCTCCAAAACAGTCTCGAATATAAAGCCGCATATCCGGATTATCCTCAACTAAAAGCACCTTTAAATGATCTTCATTTAAGGATTCGTTAAGCGGCTCTTTATCTATTTCAATTTTATCTAAAAATTCCTGTTTGTCTGCATTTGAAACTTGTGTTGGTAAATCTGAACCACTTAAATTGAAATCAGAAATTTCATTTAATTCATAAGCCTCTTCATCAATTGGCAAGTATACCCTGAAAGTGCTTCCTTTACTTGGTTCACTCTCGACAATTAATTTTCCATGATGAAGTTCAACCAATTCTTTTGACAGGGACAATCCAAGCCCAGTACCCTCAAAATTCCTGTTTAATCTTGAGTCAATTTGATAGAACCGATCGAAAATAAATGGCAGGTGTTCTTTTGCAATTCCCTGGCCTGTATCACTGACGCCAATGCATATAAGCCGTCCCTTGATTGTCTTCAATAGCGGAGGAACATTTTTACGATCAGCAATTGTTGATAATTCAAAGATCACCCTTCCTTTTTCAGGAGTGAATTTAATTGCATTGGCGAGGAGGTTATAGACTATCTTTTCAAGTTTGTCCTGGTCGAACCAGGCTTCAATTGGCTCCTCAGGAAATCGCGTCTGGAAATCAATATTTTGTTTTTCAGCCAGTGATTGAAATGACATGACCATGCCTTTTAGAACAGTGTCGATATTCCCCTGGCCAACCTCTAATCTGAGCTTTCCGGCCTCAAGCTTTGATAAATCAAGTAACTGGTTATCCAGCATCAGCAACCTGCTGGCATTGCGATGCATGATTTTGATCATTTCCTTATCTTCTTGCCTGGGATTCTTGAGGAGTTTTTCGAGTGGACCCAGGAGCAATGTGAGTGGTGTCCTGAATTCGTGCGAGATATGGGCAAAAAAACGGGATTTGGTCAGGTTTAATTCTTTTAATTGTTGATTTAATTTTTGCTTATTTCTAAAATTCCAATAAAGAAAAGCAAGAATGACCAGGACAAGTGCTGTAAACCCGATCATGAGATTTCGCTGGGAGCGCTGTTGTTTAATCCGAAGCTCTTTTTTCTCACTCTCTAAATTTAACAATGCGATCTCTTTTTCCTTATTGGCCACTTCAAATTTCGACTCCATTTCAGTGATTTGCCGCACGACTTCAAGATTCTGTATGCTATCATTGTACAATTTATAGAGTTTTTGAAAATAGAATGCTTTGTCAAATCGGTTCGTTTTAGCATAAGCTTCTGAAAGGATTCGGTAGGCTTCGGTTTGTGTCTCTTTTAAATTTATTGCTTCAGTGATCGCAATGCCTTTCTTTGCAAATTCGATTGCACGCTGAGGAAGTTCCGATTCAAGATGGTCATTGGCCAGGTTAATATAGCACATGGCAATCCCTGATTTATCATCTATTTCAAGATATTGTTTGAGTGTACGGCTATGATAATCCATCGCTTTTGTATAATCTTTTTTCTCTAAACTGATTAATCCAAGATTATTGTAGGTAGAGGCTATACCAATGGCATCCCTAATTTCAAATTTTAAATCAAGGGCTTTTCCGTAATTTTCGGTTGCCTTATCATAGTCTTTTAATTTTAGATAAACATTTCCTATATTGTTATAATTAACTGACATCCCAAGTATAAACCCAAGCGCTTTATTTAAAGCGAGAGATTTACCATGGTATTCCAGTGCTTTTTCGAATTGCTTTTGCGAATTATAAATACCCCCCAGCATATTGTAGATACGGGAAAGCTTTTCATCATTATTATGGTTAGTCGCCAGATTTCTGGCTGTATCCAAATAGCCAAGTGCCTCTTCATACCTATTTTGTCTGTTGAAAATGTCACCTAAATCCGTATAACATCCAATAATGCCATTGGTATCATGTATTTTCTGAAAATTGGAAAGTGCACCTTGAAATGCTTCAGAAGCCTCCAGATAATTACCTTGGATTTTTTCAATAATTCCAATTTGATGCCTTGATGAAGCTATACCAAAAGTATAATCAAGCGTTGTAGAAAGCTGAAACGCTTGATTGGCATATGAAAGCGCTTTTTCCGGATCCGAGCGACGGTATTCCCAATAAAGATTTAACAAGAGATTGACTTTTGAAGAATCATCAGGTGATGCATCAATCAGTTGAGAAAGAGAGTCAATTTTGAAGGTATCCTGAGATGTACTTACTAAAGGGAAAACAACAACTACAATTAAAAGAGAAATTGTATTTCGAATTAACCCTTTCATTTTTTAATGGGAAATTTGTCTGACTAAGGTATTGAAATTTTCTGAATAGATCCAACAAAATAAAAATACACTTCAAAGTGGAAAGTGTGCTTTTAATTGAGAACCTTTTCGCTGTTATAATTTGTGATCAGCAGCTCATATTACGCGCATAGATTATTTCAATCCAATGTATCAATCTTTTAAACATCGCACACTGTGTCCGATTGAACCATTGGAGACTCCTCCACCAATCACCCCGTCAGGAGCATTGATTGTAATCCTGGATCCCCATCCGGCCACATTATTGCTGGTATAGAATGAGGTTGTAGCATCCATCCCTGTAAAGACACCATTGTTTCGGGATCCAGCCAACAGTGCTGAAAACCCGCTGGTATTTGTTCCTTCTCCAACGCCGGTTCCCTCACCGATGGCCTTGAGGGCGTTGCCATCGTTCGATACAAAATCAGTAAGAATTCCGAATTCATCCATGGTTGGCACATGCCATCCATCGAGACAAATTCCCTGAACTCCTATGACCGTCGTGTAACTGACTACTTCGCTCCAGAGGTAAAGCCCACCATAGATGTTACAGTTGGATTCGAGATCGTCATAACAATACTTTTCAATGGTCAGGTTATCATCCATAGGATTGACTCCATATATAAAGTCACCTATATTCAAGTTCTCCGCCATCCAGCATTGATCGCCGATCTGAACCGTATTGTATGACTGACCGTCGCGGCTATCCAAAATAGGGTCACCGCAACTCCAGGCAGCGGGGTCAACAGGCAATATTTCGGTTTCGCCACGGTTGGGATACCACAAATCATTTTTATCCTGGTTATTTACCTGTGTATCCATATTAACGTCTGCCTGATAGTAACCTGCAGCACCAGCTTGGGGTATCCAGGAATCGTTTCCATCATTTTCATCGATCACACCATCGGCATTGGCGTCCCCGCCGATCATTCCCCACACGCCGGAGAGATCAGCCTGGTTATCACCAAAAGCCTGCCCGGCAGAAGTTGTAAAATCGTAAGTATAAAATCCTCCTGATTCGGTAAGTGGATAATTCGACATCACCGGCAAATGATTCCTGTGCCAGATTACTACAAACAATTGGTTTGCAATTTGAAAATCTACTGTGGGTAAGGAACTTCCATCGAGATTCACTATACTTCCATCTTTCAAAAGGAAATATGCACCACCCGCAACAGCAGTAGCTTCCGTTGCAGCATTTGCATCAGTCGCATCCCTGAATTCCACGCCGATCCAATCTACAACATCAGTATTGGGAATTGCCTCCACTTCTTCAGTCCCATCATATCCAATAACCGTTAAAGTTTGCTGAAGCGGAATAATGGGATTCAGGTCTGTATTCATGTCGGTTCCGTTGAAAGGTCCTTCAAGGAAGACTTTCAAATCTACCTGCGCCGGTTGCGGATGATCAATGTTGACATGATAATCCAGGTAATTATTGTTATCCCAGGTGTTGTTCTCAAAATAGATGACAAATGCAACCCGGTCGACCCATTGTGCCGGATCATTAAACGGCCCGATCTGAATTGTATAAGTATTGTTTTCATCCGGCCCGCTGAAAGGCGATTGTATGGCAGGGCCTTCACCTCCGGCCAGTACACTTCCTGTTGGCCAGTATACTTCGTTGGGTGTTTGCCACAAGAAGTTAACATCGTTCACGCCCCAGTGCAGCCAGGGGGTTGCAGCCGGATTGGTAACCGTTATGGTAATGATCTGATCTTCCTGCGCAATGGCCGGATCCCAGCTGATTGAATAATCAATGCCGCCAGTGCCCCAGTACCTGAACATTCCGCCTTCAGGATAGTCGGTACTGGCAGTTCCAATGAAAGCAGTCACAGCATCCACCCAATCCATGGCACCCATGTGCACCCCGTGTGTCGTCGGGAAATATTCCCAGGTGAGACCGCCATCGGTGCTGTATGAAAGTCCTGCATCGGAGCCTGTATCTCCGGAGCAAACCCAGGTATCGGGTGATTCGGGTACGTATTTAATTTTATTCGCATGAACATCGCCGGTATAAGTTATTTGCGACCAGTTTTGGCCACCGTCGCTGGTTTCGAACAAGCTATTATCATTCTGACGGATGAGTAAGCCATCTGTTTGATTTTTGAAATCAACAATACCATACGTACTGATGGGGGTCTGGTAAACCGTCCAATTTAATCCCTGGTCGGCTGATTTGTAAATCCGGCCTTTGGTGGTGGTGAACCAGATGGTATTGTCCACCACGGAATAATCATCGGTGATTCCATACTCATCCGCCAACGGATCAGGAAGATTGGTTTGTGATACCCTGTTCCAGTTGCTTCCACCATCGGTTGTGGTGTAAATCTCAAAATATCCGCCGGAAGGATCGCCCATACAAACACCGGTACTGGCATCCCAGAAATACACGCTGTTGGGGAATCCACCCGATGCGGGATCAAAGATGGCCGTCGACTGCCATGTCCATGTTGCACCGCCATCGCCGGTATGGAAGATCCCCTGGTTAAATTCTCCATACACTTTGTAGGCCACGACCCAGGCATTGTTTTCATCCAGGGCGAAAATGCTGGTGTTTACCAAACCATCGTGATCGGGAATAGGAATAACCTCCCAATTCTGACCGGCGTCTGTCGTACGGATGATCTCATTCACAATAAATTGATTTTTACCGTCCTTAGCTGTTGCCCAGGCAATGTTTCCATCCACTGCCGAAACCGAATTGATCATGGAGTACCGTTTGGTCAGCCCTGCATTTTGCAGTTCAAAATCCTGAAGGTTTTTAAAGACCAGGTCGGCATAATCACGACCATAAACACTGTACGGATATGTGGCATCATCAGTGCGATGTGTACAAATGCCGGTAAAATCAACGGTTGTTTCAGGTGCTCGTTGATAAAGCAGTGGAGAATTATTATTGATGCTAAAATGTGTTGTTCCTGATGGGTCAATGAGGTCGTAATCGGTTGAGCCAAAGAAGCTATTTCCACCATATGGGAAGTACACATCATTGATCCTTACCACTTCGCTTTCATATTCTTCACCCAGTTGGGAAACCGTTATTACCTGTGGCTCAGGCATAGCATTATTCCGTGTCAGGTATTTGTGATAGGTAAAATTCTGTAATTCAAATAAACCATTGTAATCTGTAATTTCACCAACCAACAATACAGAATCTCCCATCCTGAAGTAATTGAGATCGGGACTATACAAACCGGCTCCGGCCGTTGGATCCTGGATAAAATGTAAGTTCCCTGATTCGGTTCCGCTGGTAATGATCCCGGTGATGCAAACCGTTGTTCCCAGTGGTTCCAGTCTTGCTTCGGCGATGGTTATGGGAACCGGTTCGTAAACGTTGATGTAATCGGTTTTTATCTCTGTTTTGGTGGTACTTTCATTCGAAACGGTAAGCTTGACTGTATAAATTCCTGGATACTGGAAGGTCCATTCCGGGTTTTGTTCAGTGGCATCTATATTGCCGTCGTTGTCGAAATCCCATTCCCATGAAACCGGGTTAAGCAGGCTCATGTCGGTGAATTGAACCGTGAGCGGATCCCATCCGGAAGTGATGTCCGCTTCAAAATCAACAACAAGGGGAACATTTGAAGGATCGTACCAGGGATTGAAAAATACTACACCCATAGCACCATCTTCATCGTCATCGTAGATATGGGCATCGATTTCCGATTCGGTGTAATAACCCCAGTCGTTGTAATAAGCATTGATGGAAAGTGAAGTATTATTATAGAGCTGTATATTTCCTCCGTCGTTGTTTATGAATGTGTTCAGGCCGGCTTCGTACAGGTCATTCTGGCCCATATTTACTTCCGCACCGCTGTTGATATACAATCCATAATTTAAATTATTCTCAAATGTACAACTCCTTAAATTTGAATTGGTGCCGTTTAAGTACAATCCATGACCGTTGTTGTTGTCAAACAGACAATTATCCAAATCCAATGCATCGGAGATATAGGCATAGATACCGTGGTTGCCGTTGTTGCTGAAAATTGAGCTGTCGATTGTCAGCAGGGCATTCATATACATATACAAACCGTAGCTGTCATTGTTAAGAAACTGGCAGTTTGAAATTGTGATTGTATCATTGTTTGCATAAAATCCCCGTGAATCACTGTATTGCACAAGGCTGTTGTTGAAATATCCTTCTTCTGAACCATAATAAATCACAGCTCCTTCGGGATCGTCACCTGCATATAAAATTTGGCAATAATCCAAATGTCCGATTCCCTGACTTGATCCCTGACCGTTCATTTCCACGGAATTCCAGTCTCCTTTTGCAGGTAAAGTGGCATCTTCATCTCCATTCAGATCACCCCCATTTACATCATCCTTCAATGATGTGAAAATGATATTTTGTGAGGCTGTTCCGGTTGCATTGAGGGTCCCCTGAATATATAAACCACCACCATCCGATTTAACAATTTCTCCCGCAGGAATGGTCATGGTATAACCTTCACTCAGAACAACGGTTCCTTTCAAAACAAACGGGAAGCCGCAAACGCTTTCAGCCATTTGAAAGTTTTCATGGATCGTTCCGCCAATTCCAAAGGCATTGATGGTATTACCGTTGCCGGTATTGCCTGTCGGTTGTGTAATGGAATTCTGATTAATAAACAGGGCTGCATATCCATTGTTGTTGTTAAACTGGCAGTTGTCGATCTGCAATTCACCGGAATAATTAGCATAGATGCCATGATTCCCATTATTGTTAAAAGTAGAATTGCTTAAATCCAGTACGGCATCAGCATAGGTATAAACGCCATAGGTGTCGTTATCCAGGAATTGGTTGTTGGTAACATTGAGTGTATCGTACTGTGCAAAGAAACCCTTGGAATCACTGTATTGTATTGTGCCGTTTTTAAAATAGCCTTCATCGGAACGCGAAAAAACCACAGCTCCTTCAGGATTCCCGCCAGCGTATAGTACTTTACAATAATCCATATTGCCTATTCCCTGTTTTGTTCCGTTACCTTCCATGTTGATAGAATGCCAGTCCCCTTTGGCAGGAGTTGTGGCGTTGCCATCCCCGTTGAGGTCACCCCCATAAGTGTCATCTTTCAGGGATGTGAACACAATGTTCTGCGAACTCGTTCCAATGGCATTGAGTGTGCCGTTGATTTCTAGTCCTCCGCTGGTAGCTTTGATTACTTCTCCGGCAGGGATTGTCATGGTGTAGTTTTCATTCAATGTAACTCCACCCACAAGCACAAAAGGAAACCCGCAGACGCTTTCTGAAAGGGTATAGTTCTGATCGATGGAGCCACCAATACCAAAGGCATTGATGGTATTGCCACTACCGCTGTTGTTGGTGAATTGCTGGAGATTGTCGATGTTGTTAAGGAATGCTGCGTATCCGCCATTGTTATTGAACTGGCAGTTGTCGATCTGCAATTCACCGGAATAATTAGCATAGATGCCATGATTCCCATTATTGTTAAAAGTAGAATTGCTTAAATCCAGTACGGCATCAGCATAGGTATAAACGCCATAGGTGTCGTTATCCAGGAATTGGTTGTTGGTAACATTGAGTGTATCGTACTGTGCAAAGAAACCCCTGGAATCACTGTATTGTATTGTACCGTTTTTAAAATAGCCTTCATCGGATCGGTTGAAATAAACAGCCCCATATGTTGACGCCCCGGCATATAGTACTTTACAATAATCCATATTTCCTATCCCTTGCTTTGTTCCGTTCCCATCCATGCTGATCGAACTCCAGTCGCCTTTGGCAGGAGTTGTGGCGTTGCCATCCCCGTTGAGGTCACCACCGTATGTATCATCTAACAGGGATGTGAACACAATGTTCTGCGAATTCGTTCCAATGGCATTGAGTATTCCGTTGATTATCAGTGCCCCGCTGCCGATTGCTTTGATCACCTCTCCGGCGGGGATCGTCATGGTATAGTTTTCGTTCAATGTAACACCGCCCACAAGCACAAAAGGAAATCCGCAAACGCTTTCTGAAAGGGAATAGTTCTGATCAATGGTGCCACCTATACCAAAGGCATTGATGGTATTGCCACTGCCGCTGTTGCTGTTGAATTGCGGAAGATTGTCGATGTTGTTAATGAATGCTGCATACCCACCATTGTTGTTGAACTGGCAGTTGTCGATCTTCAATTCACCGGAATAATTAGCATAGATGCCATGATTCCCATTATTGTTAAAAGTAGAATTGCTTAAATCCAGTACGGCATCAGCATAGGTATAAACGCCATAGGTGTCGTTATCCAGGAATTGGTTATTGGTAACTTCCAGTGTGTCGTATTCAGCATAAAATCCCCTGGAATCGCTGTATTGTATGGTGCCGTTTTTAAAATAGCCTTCATCAGACCGGCTGAAATATACAGCCCCATATGTTGACGACCCGGCGTATAAAACTTTACAATAATCCATATTGCCGATACCCTGTTTAGTGCTGTTACCATTCATTCTAATAGAACTCCAATCCCCTTTGGCAGGTACTGTAGCGCTGCCATCCCCGTTGAGGTCACCCCCATAAGTATCATCTTTCAGCGAGGTGAACACAATGTTTTGCGAACTCGTTCCAATGGCATTGAGTGTGCCGTTGATTTCCAGTCCTCCGCCGATAGCTTTGATCACTTCTCCGGCCGGAACAGTCATGGTGTAATTTTCGTTGAGGGTAACAGGGCCTAACAGTACAAATGGAAAACCACATGCACTTTCTGCCAGGGTATAATTCTGGTCAATGGTTCCGCTGATACCGAAAGCGTTGATTGTATTACCACTGCCTGTATTGTTGGCAAAAATATTGAGGGTTGGCGCTAATCTGATGTAGGCTGCATAACCTCCATTGCTACTGAATTCGCAGTTGTCAATGTCGGGAGATGACATGTAACAGTTGATCCCGTCCGTTGCATTATTTGAAATAGTACAGTTATCCACATCAATGTTGCTGGCATTGTCACCAATCCCATAGCTATCGCTCAGGCGGATAATACAATTTTGAAGGGATGCAGTTCCGGCATAGTAGAAATAGATATTTCCGGGAGAATTACCCCCATACCTGAAAACAACATGGTTAAAAAGCCCAATGCCATCTGCAGAACTGAATCCGTTGACATAAATTCTTCCCCAGTCGCCCGGGTTGGGATTGCCGTCTGAACCGGAAATAACCTCACCTACAGAATCATCATCCATAGAAGTAAAGATGATATTGGAAGTCGTGTTTCCGTTGCAAATGATTGTTCCATTAACCTCGATAGAAGCTGATGGCCCAAACTTTACGCGGGTTCCGGCCTGAATTTCAAACGTTGTCCCGGCATCCACTGTAAGTACACCTGTAACATAATAGGTATCGGTGTTGTGCCAATATTCACCTGAAACATTACCTGTTTTTGTAACATAGGCATTGGCCCGAAGGCTAAAAATGAAAAGAGTAATAAAAATTGCAATACACTGTAATAATGATTTCATAACCGCTTGTTTTTGATATATATAAATCTTGTTTTGAAAAAAGGAAACAGAGGCATAAAGCCTTTGGAATAAGCTGCACCATAAACCTCTTGCTTTGGAACCTCTTGTTTCCTTAATTATATCATTTAAATTCATAGCAGGAAGCAACAGGTTGTTACATCCCGAATGCAATCTTGTTTTTGTAACTGAATTCATCGAAAGTTTATGGTGCAATTAAAACGCTGGTAAATCTACAATAGCAGTTGTTATTCCACAAACAAAAGGTGTCCTGATTCATGAATCAGGACATAAAATTTCAATACCAATTTTATTCTGAACTTATTTTTGCGCTCTGGCGCTCTTTTTATAGTAAGAAGGTGTGAGACCGGTAATCAATTTAAAAGCATTATTGAAAGCTGATTTTGAATTGAACCCGGCCTCGCTGGCAATGCTTTCAATGGTCAAATGGTCTTTCTTTTCGTCGCCAAGCATTCGACAGGCCTCCCGTACACGGTATTCATTGATGAGTCCGGTAAAAGTAGTGCCAAATCGCTGGTTGATCACTTCCGATAGGTAATGGGAATTGGTTTGAAGTTGTTGGGCTAGTTCTTTCATGGTTAGGTCAGGGAGCAGGAAGGGTTTTTCTGTTTCGAGACAGATTTTCAATTTATCATATAATTTTGTGTGGTTGCCGTTTCCATTCCCGTTTTTTACTTGAACCGGAACCAGTGTAACGTTTCCATTGGTTGGGCTTTTAGGTTTCTGATTAATTGTTTCAGCCAGTTGCATGTTTTTTTGCACCAGTTTTTTGTAAGCATTTTTTCTTAAACGAAACTGGTAAATCATCAAAATCAACAGACTGGTTATTATTAGTAGCGCACTCCCGAAAAAAATGGTAGAATTACGATATTGTCTTGCTTCCTCAGCATTTCGTTTATTTTCCGAATTCAATATCGCGATTTCTTTTTCCTTTTGATCCAGATGATGCTGGGTTTGTAAGTCTGCCAGTAACTGCTGGTTCTTTATTTTAAAAATACTGTCTTCTAGAACATCGAGTTGTAAGTGGTATTGAAAGGCTTTCTCAAACCGGCCTGTTTCAGAATAAAACAGTGCCATCGATTCGAGTATTCCGGCTAAAAGTGATTTGGATTCCAGCTCTTTGGCCATCTTCAGGCTCTTATTATATAAATTTTCAGCTTGCTGATAATGATTGGTGAGTACTTTAAGATGGGCAATGTTTTTCAGATTCAGCGCAATGTTAAATCGATCATCAAATGCCCGGTTTATTTCAAGGGCAAGATGATAGTAATCAAGGGCTTTTTCATATTGCCGGAGGTCAGTATAAACATCGCCGATGTTGTTAAAACGCATTGCCATATTATGCTCCATGCCCGTTTTACGGTCAATTTCCAGGGCTTTATTAAGAAAATATAAAGCTGAATCAGGTTTATCCAGTTTATGGTAAACTTCTCCCAGGTTATTGTAAGCAACTGAGATATTGTTTTTATCGCCTTCTTGCAGGTAAATATCCAATGAGAGCTGATGGAACTTCCTGGATTGTTCTATTTGTCCCCAATCAAAATACAAGGCGCCAATATTTCCGTAATCAATGGCTTTGTCAAACACAGAACTTGTTTGCTTGTCGATTTCAAGCATTTTATCGTAATAGAGAATAGCAGAATCAAAATTGCCCAGATATTTCCATGCCAATCCCAGTCCATTGTAAGCGATGGGCAGCGCCTGTTTATCTTCAATCTTATCGATTATCAGGATGGCTTTGTGAAAGTAATCAATAGCCGTATGATAACTACCCATATGATGGTAGGCATTGCCAATATTGATGTAAATATTTGGCAATTCATCTTGATGTTTTTCTTTATCCAGGTAAGCGAGGGATTCATTGTACTTTTCGATTGCTTCCCGGTGCTCACCATAATAATTGTGAATCCAACCAAGATTGTTCAGGCAATAACTTGTATTATAGTCATCACCCGATGCTTTTAAAAGATCTAAAGCTTTTTCATAAAAATAAACTGCAGAATCGAGTTTGAATTCATAAGTTTTTACTTCTGCTTTTCCAAACAGAGCCAATCCTTCTTCCCGGATATTCTTTTCGATTCGGGCTTCGGTTAGAGCTCTTGTAGCATATGCCATGCTTAATTCCAGGGAGTCTTCCAAAGTAGCTTCGGCAAGGAGGTTGAGAATGGTGGATTTTTGATCGGATGTATTGAGCTCCCTGAGAAGGCTGTCTGTATCATATTGCGGAACTCCTTTTGAAGATGAAAATATAAATACCAAAAAAGTAAAATAAAATATGCCACTACCTTTCATTATAAATCTTGTGCTTTCAGCAAAAATAAACCAAAATTATTTTCATTTTTTCAATCAGTTTGACCTAAAGGGAAATTAATAATATTTTAAAATGAGGCCCTGATAAATGGGCCTCATCTTATCACCATTAAAAATTATCTTTATTCGGGTACATAACTTTTATAAGCCGCCTGGCTTGATTTACCAGGTGTCTGCCCGCCAGCACCTAAATTCACTTTCCAGTAATTGGTTTCATCGGTGTTTTGGACCAACCCATTCATATTAAAATCGCCTCCTTTATAACCCGATTGTCCAAGGTCTGACTTCCAAACGGCTGTTTCATCCGTGTTTTGTATCAAGCCGTTTCCATTGCCATCGCCGGCAACCATTCCCCAAACGCCTGTTTCGAGTTGCTTATGCCCATTGATTCCGCCATAGGCCTGTGAAGCGCCGGTACTAAAGTCATAACTATAGATTCCGCTGCTTTCTGATAAACCATTTGCAGATATTACGCCCAGATGATTACGGTGATAAATAACACAATACAGATTTTGGGATTGTATCGGGTCAAAGCGCAACAGGCTACTTCCATCGAGATCCACCACAGCGCCATCTTCCATAAGAAAAGCCGCAGTTTTATAAATTGTTGTAGCTGAAGTTGCATTTGCAGGGGTACTTGCATCCCTTAATTCCACTACAACCCAGTCGACCGCACCTGTTGGTAATGTGGCTACTGATTCGAGTCCTGTGTACCTCCAAACCGGATCACTTTCATTGTAATATGGAAGAGAGGGATTATAAGGTTGATCAAGGGGAATATTGGCTTGCGTATTTAGGCTTGTTTCCATTAGGTTGGTACCACTATTATAGGGGCCTTCCAAAAATACTGTCAAATCGAGCTCTTTGCTAAAAATTTCATCCACAATGATATTTCGTGAATAAGAATCGTTCGACCAGCATTTAAATGTTCCAAGCCATGCGGAGGATACAGCGGTGTTAAATTGTAACTCTGCATTCGTATATCCACTGAACGGATCCGGGTCGGGAAATAATGACTGTATAGGCCAGGTATTCCAAAACCATTGATAGGTTCCATTTTGGACATCCGATAAAATTCGCATCTGACCATTGATCCAGTGCCCATCTTTTAAATGAATATATTGATCGGTAGATCCGACCATGGTGGTGTAATAATTGGTCCAGGTGCCGTTGTTGGTAATATCGGCATGGGCATTAATGTAAAAGGAGCCGCTATTATGCTGAATTGTTCCGTTATTGATCAGGTGACCATAAAAATTAGCGGTATAACTGTAGTAATCGTTTTGCATGATACCGTAGTTGATTGTCGTTCCATAAAAATCATTATCCTCAAGATCAAGGGTACCATAAAGATCAGCATCGCGGAAAATACAACTCCACAAATAAGCTTCATTTTCCATAAACAGGCTAAATCTACCTGCGGGGGCACTCACATATGCATTTTGAAGATATCTGTTGCTCAATGATAAGAGACTTCCTTCCGGCATGACCAGTGAGTCATTTTGTAAGTTGATATAGGTATCTGTAAACGACAAATCGGTTAAGGAAACAATGTTTCCCGAGGGTTTAAAACTTGTAAAATAAGTAGGATTAAAAACCAAACCTTTGGTTAAGGATATTTCCTGGTCACCAATTCCATAAAGATCAATGGCATGGGCACCCCAAACGCCGTTATTCGTAAAATTGCCGTACATCTTCATAGTCAATCCAGCACTATGATTTTTAATGGTTCCATTATTTGTAAAATCAGCATTTACAACCACATCGTAACTGTAGTAATCATTTTGTAATATACCATCATTGATGATTGTGCCATTAAAGATGAGACTTTGCGCCAATCCCCAGTCACCGGTCAATTTTATATCCTCGATAGTGGAAGTTAAAATGGTTGGGCCATCGGTAGCATAAACACCCGCTCCATGTAAAACAGAAGTTTCTCCATTGCCATGCAGGTTGCAGTTTTCAAGGAATCCATCATGAACATAGAGCAAAGAGTTGAGGGGTAATTCGAGATTGTTTCCCTCAAATTTTATTTCAGTGTTTTCAAACCTGACTTCATCATCGAAATAGATCAAACCTGCGGTGTTGGTCACATAAAAACGCCATCCTGAAAATGCTGAACTGTTCAAACAGGTAACGTGCTGATCGCTGCTTCCGTCGAGATACGTATATGACTGCTGCCAGATTCCATTGTTTATAATATTTCCGGTTATGTCCAGTCTAAGTGAAGCGCTGCCAGCTGCCTGGTTCCTGATAACCCCATTATTGGTAATATTCCCTTCAATATTCAGTGTATAGTTGTAGTAATCGTTTTGAAGCGTATCTGTAACTAAAATTTCACCAAGAAAGCTATTGTTGGGGCCAATTTTAGTGGTCCCCAATATCTCAGGATTTGTAACTTCGCAATAGTCAATGTTGGCATCATTGTCCATCCAAAGCTGCAGGTTGCCGCCCTTGGTATCTGTGCTTAACAGGTAGCACTCTGAGAGGTATCCGTCATCTAATGAAAGTTTACCATTGTTCTGCAAAAGCAGGGTGTCGTAATTGAGATCGACTACTGTATTGTTAAAATAGAGATCAGTGGTAGCAATTATTTTCCCCAAAGGTTTTAAACTTGTAAAATACGTTGGCATAAATTGCTTACCACCGGCCAGTGTAATATATTGGTCAGTCTCACTGTAGAATTCCATGGCACTGTTTTCAATAATATTATTGTTTGTGAAATCACCAAATATTTTTAAGGTAAGTCCGCCTGACTCGTTTTGAATGGTGCCATTATTTATAAACAGGTCATATAATTCAGGAATAGCGTTGTAATAATCGTTGTGGAATAAACCATTATTGGTTGTGGTCCCCCTAAAAGAGACGTAGCTGCCACATTGAAACTCACCGGTTAGCGTCGCATTGGTCAAAGTCATATAATCCGTGCTGGAATTGTTCTCGCAATTGTAGGTAAAGTAGCCTGATTTAGCATTAAGGGCCTGTACTTTTCCTTCGGTAAAATGACTGTTTGAAATAGTTAGTGTACCATTGTTTTGCATAAACAAGGAGTCGTAATTCAAGTCGATGGTAGCATCGGTAAAATGTAGATCCGTCAATGCTATTATTGATCCTGTTGGTTTGAGGCTCTGGAAATAATTTGGGCTAAGTGTTTTCCCGGCCATCAGGCTGATCTGTTGATCGACATCACTCCTGAAGTTCAGGTAATAATTGTCGACCACATTGTTATTGGTAAAATTACCATATATTTCCAGGGTTAAACCGCTTGAATAATCTGTGATCGTTCCATTGTTAATAAAATCGTCATACAAGGCAGTGGAGGTTGAAAAGTAATCGTTTTGTAAACTTCCGTTATTGGTTACCGTACCGTGCATGGAGCATCCTGTGTAAAGTGTAATATCTCCGTCAAGCGATAGGTTATTGAAACTTACATATTGGATCGTAGTAGCATCTACATTATAAACCCCTTCAGCATATACGACGGAGCTATTGCCGCTTCCCAGCAAATTGCAATTCCTGAATTGTCCGTTATGCAGGTTTAGGGTGCTATTGGCTTGCAAGTAAACATCTGCATTGTTCAGATAAACATCACAATTTTCAAAATTTACCGTGCCATTAAAATACAGGTTTCCGGATGTTTTCTCATTTACAAATTGATTACCGGTAAAATAATTTCCATTCAAACACGTAACAGTTTGATCTCCTGTGCCATTTGGCCTGGTATAGTAGTTCGACCAGTTTCCATTGTTCACAATGTCGCCTTTTATGTACAGTGTGAATCCGTAGGAGTAGTTTTGAACTGAACCATTGTTGGTTATGTTTCCGTTAATCGTGAGGCTTCCCGAATAGTAATCGTTTCGGATTGTCCCTGTTGATGTAATAAGGATATTGTTACAGGAAGGATTGCTGTTGCAGTCGATCGTCCCGTTTATTACGACGTCGTCTGCAGCATCAGGAATTGCACCTCCGACCCAGCTGGATGCGTCACCCCAGTTACCGCCTGCCAGTGTTGAATGAATTTGTGCATTGGCCACATTAAATAAAAAATGGGCCAATAGCCCTACCATAAAAAATTTAGTGAAGTGTTTCATACCCCTTGTTTTTTAAGTTTAATGACAGGAAAAAGAATTTCTTTATAAGGTCTTCGGGACGCAATTACTTAAATAAAATATTTAGAACCAAACTAAATTATTGCAATTATTAACTATTGATTATTAAATACCTATTCATTGTTAAACGCCTAAATATCTAAAAATCAATGAATATTTTCTGAGTTTTTGCAATGTTACCAGTGTAAACATTCACAATATAAGCCCCACCATTATTTATCCATATCTTTTCCATGTTGATCTTGAGTTTTTTAGTTATTACCCGTTTCCCTAGCATGTCATGTATCACAGCTGTTGCAGATTGTCCGTCAGGAAGCTTGATGTAAACATAATGCCCGTAAGCATAAATATTACATGCAGTCTCCAAATTCTCTGGTGTTGTTGCCGGTTGTCCGAAATGAAGTAAAAACCGGTTTGGATCATCATCGGCTGAAGCAACAAAACCATATGTGTTATCATTGAACAAGTTATGCATGGTTCCGAGCTTCAGGTCCTCAAGGTAGATGGGTTGCATGGAGTTGAATTTATCCAAACCAGATACCTCTAAAAAACAATCGGAAACAGGTTCTATTACAAATCCCAATGGAATGACAGCAGGTGTTGTATTTTCAATCCAATCGGAAGGTAAAACATTGATCGCAAACTTTTTTTCAGCAAAAGGGATGCTGAAAATATTGGGCGATTCTGCAACATTCATATGTTTTTCGAGGTCATAAAGCCCATCAAATCCTACGGTCCCATCCTCCAAAAAGAGGATTGTTGTTTCATCGGAAAATGCATTGGCCGAAACGGTGATATGCAGGCTTTGCTGATCAGTAATTTCGGTTTCTTTTAAAAAGTTGATGGCATTGTGTGAACGGGCTGTTTGAGGAACTGAAACATAGGGGTTACTTCCTGTTGCCCTGATCCAGAACCCCTGGGTCGGTGCGATGAAGCCATCATTTTTTCCGTTCCATGATTTTTCTCCAGTGGGCATCCAGGGATTCCAACCTTTGTAGGTGCCGTTCTCATATACAATGGCCCAGCCACCCACATCATTCAGAAACCAGCTGGCATTCCATTCAACCGCTGAAGGATAAGGATTCCCCACCAGGTTCCAGCCCTCCTGACTGGTACCAGCAGAAAATTCAAGGTTAGCATATCCAGTATTTCCAGCCCTTAAATTTCCTTCAAATACAACTGTGGTGGTGCCGATCAGGTCATCACTGGTCCAGGCAGCATAACCTTCGTGCATATTCATCGGAATTGTTAATGGCGTAATCAAATACGTCCATGCTGTATTGGGTTCCGACCATTCTTTCAGATAAATGTTCTCATATATGCCAATGGTTGCCTGCTGGATGGGCGGTGATACCAGGTGCCACCTTTCTGATACCAGGTATTGTTCAACCGTGGCTGGAACAAGCGGTGTATAATGCATCAATGATCCATACCCACTATCGTCTGCCTTTAGGATCAGCCCGGTGGTCCCGGCAAAATTTGCCAGGACCCCGTTTACGGTCAGGTTACCCCTGTTACTTAGCTGACTCCCGGTACCAATATTCAGGTCATTGTTTTGGAAAGCGGTACCGGAGGCGATGGTGAGCTTGCTACCATTCACCAGATTTAAGGTGCTTTGCCCAATTGTTAAATTGGAAATAATTAAGCATGAACTAAATAGTATTATATTTTTTATGTATTTCCTCATTGCAGTAGGCTTTTGATTAGTTTTTAATACATCTAACTGAAAGCCCCAACGCACCATTAGCAGTAGTGTATCGCAGGATGGAATTATATCCGTAATAAAATTCTCGGTCACATCCTTGCGTTGAGGTCCAAAATGTTGCATTGGTAGAAGTGCCGCTTGAATATCCACTTGTATTTCTATATCCTCCTGGACGTACTGTAAACCCGTAATCATCTGTACCTGGATTGCTAGTCCAATTGTATGGACTCCCGGTTTGGGTACTTTTTAGCATTTTCCCTCCTGTATTTCCTCTCCAGCCTGTGGCATTCGGATTATTTATACTTGGATCCACAAAGTTCTCCATGGCATACCATTCGGCATCTGTTGGTACGTGCCAGCCATTAGGGCAAAGGCCCTGACCGCCTGCCGTTGAGTTATAGTTCATCATCTCATTCCATTGGTATAATCCTCCAAGATTATCGCAGAAAGAAGAACTGTTGTTCAAACAATATTTTTCTGGAGTGCCATTATTGTTTTGGTAGCTTCCTGTTGAAATCATGGTGCCATAATTTAAATTCTCAGCAAACCAGCACTGCCCATTAATATCCACGGTCGCATATGATTGACCATCACGAATATCAATTAAGTCATCACCGCAGCTAGTAAATGTTTGCTGGTAAATAGTATTGATGCCATAACTCACTTCTTTCCAACCATTGGCTGATGCCACAAAAATATAGAGCTTCCCATCCGTGGTATTATACACCTGCAAACCATCAGCGGGATTGCTCACGTTAGAAATTTGTTCAGTGGTCATCCGCGGAATAAGCATTCCTTTGGTGGAGCTGCTGACATCCAATATGGCACTTGGGTCAGCACTGGAAGGATCATCTTTAATTGACATATTCCCTTCCGGTGTGTATACCTGAACCCTCCCATATCCCGAAACGACTTCGATATTGAAATTTGAAGTTAACCCCAACCCGCTATTTGCATAAACCATCAATTTGTCATCAAAAAACTCCTGGATATAGACATATTCTCCATCACCAAAATTGAGTTTTGCATATTCTCCATAAGGACCTGTTCCGATCAATCGAAGTAAATTATTGTTAGCACTGTTTTCAATGGTTACCTTATGGGTTGGAAGGGTGGTTGTAGTCCCTATGCCGATCAAACCATCATTGTTTGAATACAAATTGTCCCCATCAATGGTCCAGTCGTCATCTACCCCTCCGGCCAATTGTTGCCAGTTGGTTCCGTTATAATAGTAGAACCTGTTAAAACTGGTGCAATACACAATCAGCCCGTTCGCCGGATTTGAGAGTGCAAATAAATCACCAAAACTCATCCTCGGGATGAGTAATCCTTTGGTGGTGGATTTGATATCGAGCATGGCCGATTCATCCGGTGGTGTTCCATCCTCATTGATGGAAACCCCCTGGGCTGAAAGTTCAACAATAGAAGTAATTGAAAAAATGCTGATGATCAGCAAAAGCAGATGTGTTTTCATTGCGTTGAGATTTATTACCTAACCTGAATGATTTTTATAATGCAATCAAATATACGGTGTGCACCGATAAAAGGATTGTGCTAATCCAGATTCGGTAGGACGGGAATTAAATTTGGCAGAAGAAAATGCAAATTCGGAACAATCTAAATCATTTCCAGGAGTTTCATGAAGTCGTCTTTTTTGCGGCGAGCAAGGGGGATCATGGTTTTATCCTTCATAACAACGGCTCCCCCGTTGAGCTTGCTATAGTGGTCGATGTATTTCAAATTGATCAGGTGTGATTGATGGAGACGGTAAAATCCGTAACCGTTCAATAAATCTTCATAGTCCTTCAGATTACGGGAAACAAGTATTTTTTTCCCATCGGCCAGAAAGAATTGGGTGTAGCCGCAATCTGATTCACATCGCACGATGTCACTGGTACTCGTGATATAAATATTTTCAGCGGTTTTAAGAACCAGTTTTTTATGATCACTGGTTGTGTGATCGAGGTTGGCAAAGAGCGCATTTAATTTCAGGTGAATGTTTACCTGTTCTACAGCCTGTTTTCCTTTTTCGATGGCTTCCGTAAATTTAACCGGATCCAATGGCTTCAGCAGGTAATCAATGGCTGAAAATTCAAAAGCCCTGACAGCATATTCTTCATATGCCGTGATAAAGATTATTTTGAAGTGAATGTTGTCCAATTGTTTCAGGATATCAAAACCGGTTCCGTCGGGCAGATTGATATCCAGTAATACCAGTTCAGGATCATGTTCCTGAATGGCCTTGATTCCTGCCCTGACCGAATCAGCCTCTGCCAGAACCTCAACATTGCTGTTACTGATTTTTAGAAGATCTTTGATGCTTTTACGCGCCCGCTCTTCGTCGTCAATAATGATAACCTTCATATGTGAATTGTTGACCTGAATGATTATACAAAAGAAAGGAAATTTGGTTCGACACAGATGCCGATTTTTAAATATTAATCAACAGGAATATGAAAGGTAACCACCGTGCCTTCCTGCTGGCCTTTTTCATTGATGCGATCGGTGATGTTCATGTCGTAAAGCCGATTCCGCCGGCCTTTATTGAGAATGTCGATGCGTTCCCTGGTAATGATCGTGGCCAGCGATTGATGCTCACGGGCTTTGTTCAGGTTGCGGCGACGGGCTTCGTCAATACCAATCCCATTGTCTTCAACACGAAAAACCAACATTCCGGAATGAAGGGAAAATGTTATTTTCAGTAATCCCTGCCGCTCAAGTTCTTTCAATCCATGTTCTATGGCATTTTCAATAAAAGGTTGAGCCAGCATCGGTGGAATGTTGATGGTTTCAGTCTCAATTTCAGGACCCATCTCTATTTCGTATTTGAACCGATCATTATAACGTAGTTGTTGCAATTCCAGGTAATTATTCAGGGTTTGAATTTCTTTTTCAAGGGTAATGAAATCTTCCCTGGAATTGTAAAGAATGGACCGCATCAATTCGGCAAATCGTGAAAGATAAGATCCGGCAACAACCGGATTATTCTCAAATATAAAACTCTGGATAGAACTCAGGGAATTAAAAATAAAATGGGGATTCATTTGGGATCGCAAAAGTTTTTGCTCCAAAATCAGGTAGCGATTTTGTTCTTTTATTTGCTTTTCCCTGTATTTAACCCACAAAAATATTAATATGACTATACTGATAAAAACCAGTCCATAAAACAGCCTTGTCTTCCAGAATGGAGGTCTGATGATCAATGGAATGGATATGCCTGTTTCATTCCAGACACCATCGTTGTTGGCGGCCATTACCCTGAACATATATTCTCCCGGATCAACATTGGTGTATCGGGCAATACGATTTAGAGCATTGGTTGGTGTCCAGTTTTCATCAAAATTTTCTAGTTTGAACTGAAAAGTATTTTGAGCTGGATCTGAAAAATCCAGAGCAGTAAAACCAAAAGAAAAATAATTCTGATTGTATTTCAAATGGATCGGTTGACCAGATCGAGACAACTCAGCATGATCTTCATCGAAAATTTTAAAGGTGGTCAGTTTAACGGATGGTGGATTGAGGTTTGTATACAGGTGATCGGGATTGAAAATATTGATCCCGTTTTTTCCTCCAAAAGCGAGCATACCATTTCCAAGGTTGCAGGCTGCAGCCGTAAATTCATTATCCTGAAGACCATCTTTCTCAAAGTAATTGGTAAAAACTTCTTTTTCCGGATCAAAGCATGACAGGCCATTGGCGGTGCTGATCCAAAGTTTATCATGGTCATCTATTAATATAGCCATGATATTATTATCAGCCAACCCATGAGCAGTGGTATAATGTTTAAATTTTTTGGTTTCAGCGTCAAACATATTCAATCCAAGGGCTCCGATCCAGAGATGACCTTTCCTGTCTTCTGTCATGCATGAAGTTTCCGAACCCCATAATGCATCGGGGTCATCAGGATTGCTGATATAATGGGTGATGTCTCCAGTATGCTTGTTCAAACAATTGAGCCCGTTTTCTGTGGTGCCGATCCAAATCAAACCTTTGGAATCCTGAAAAAGAAATTTTGTCAAACGAGAACTTAGGTATTTGGAGGGTGCCGATTGATAATTCCGAAAGGTTTTTTCAGTTGTATTGAACCGGATGAGCCCTTTACTGGTTCCCAACCATAATATACTAGGTGATTGCCATACTATGCTATACAGGGTATCACTAAGCAAACCGGAAGATTTGCCATCTTTGGTATGGAGCCTTGCAACCGGCAGATTGCCGGAAGTTCGGTATAGTCCCTTATCGGTTGCAGCCCATATGTTTTCCTGATCATCTTCAGCAATGTCATACACTTTGGTCCCCAGGACTGCTTCAATCTCATTTTTTTTCTCATAGAAGGACTTTCTCTCCTTGTTGATCTTTGGCGATGGCCTTTTCTCAAAAACATATGCATCACTTCCCGATTTTAAATAGGTTCCATTGTCAGTAAAGTAAAAGAGATTTCCCTTTTCCAGAAACATCGAATCTATCCTACTGAATGGATAAGGGTGATAGTTATTTCTACTGTAAAATGAAAATTTTTCCTGTTTCGGATCAAAACAATAAAATCGGCTTTGCCCCATAAATCCTAACCAAATTACCTCTCCATCATATACCATCGTATGGATGGGATTGGTTAACATATCCGGCAGATCAACAAAGCGCTCTTTCAGGAATGTTCCTTCCTGTTTGTCAAATCGATACAATCCCTGCGCCCCCCAGATCCCAATCCAGGTTTCACCCTCAGTGTCTTCGAGTATGTCATTGTACCAGTCGGCTTTTAATTCATTTTGCATCAAGCTAAATGAATGATTCGTTTCCCGGTCGGGATTCAGGATATTGAAACCGCGACCCGACCATTGTCCTACCCAGATATCATGATCTGAATCTTCCATCAAAGTTGAAATAGAATTGGATACCAGGTTCCAGGGTGTTGCATTCCCTGATGAATAATGATACAATCTTTGCCAACTGCTATTGAAGCAATCCAAACCATTATTTTGGGTCCCTATCCAAATGCGATCCCGGCTATCAGCCAATATTGCTGTTATATGATTGGAAACCGGTGAATTTTCATTTTCCGGTATATGATAAATATGATGAAATTTGTTTTTTGAGGGTTGATAAATGTTGACCCCATCCAGGGTACCGATCCAGATATTTCCGCTGTTATCAAGGTATAATTTGTTGATATGATTATGGGAGATCGGACTGGGGAAATTATCGTTATGCAGGCTTTGATACAATTTTTTTTTGTCAGTCTGGTATCTGAACAATCCATTGCCCGTTCCGATCCACAGTTCATTTTTATAGGGTTCTACGATGCTGAAAGTACTTTTGGAAAGGTGCCTGGTAAAAATTTCGTCGTCGGGATCAAATGAATAGAGACCGTCAATTCCTCCTACCCAATAGGTGCCCTCAGAATCAATAAAAAACACCGCTGCATCCTCGTCCCGCTTTTTTCTGGGATTATTTGGATTGGTTGAAATGCGAGTAAAGGTTTCATTATTTAAATCAAATTTAAGTAGACCCATATAGCGGCCTCCCAGCAATAACTTGCCATTGGGATCCTTTAGAATGGAATGATAAAAATACGTGTTGACCATGGAAGGAGGGTCATGTTTAAATACTTTCGCATTACCTGTAGTGTCCAATCTGAACAACTCACCATTAGCTGTCTCGACCCAGGTATTCTGATCATCCTGTAATAAGGCCCGGATGTGTTTTTGTGCTAAAATTGCCGGTTCCTTTAAATCATCATACTTCAATGAAAATATTTCCTTTTTTTTGTCGAAGTAATTCAGTCCCAAGCGGGTACCCACCAAAATTAAGCTATCATTGAGTTCGGCAATGCAGGTTATCAGGTTATCGGAAAGGGAAATGGTGTCGTGGGGAATATGGACAAATTGCTTAATGGAATACCCATCATATCGATTCAATCCATTGGTGGTGGCAATCCATATAAAACCTTCACTGTCCTGCATGAAATCTAGTATATAGTTACCAGATAAGCCGTCATTTTTGGAAAGCTCCGAAAATTTCAGGTAAGGATCTTCAATAACCTGGATCTGTGAAAAACAAATGGTCTGGGTTATGCATAAGAGCAGTATGACCTGCACGATTTTTTTCATCAAAACTTCTCACTATGGAGGAGTAAAAATAAATGAAATAATGCAAAAATCAAATTTGAAATGGTACGCAATATCAACTAATTACTGTGGATATTGAATGGATTGCCCGACATTTTCAACCCAGGCATCGTTTTTATCCTGATTGTTGATTTGGCCGTCCAGATTATAATCAGCCGACTGATATCCCTTTTTCCCTACAAAAAGATCCCAGACAGTGATTTTGTCATCGTTGTTTAAAGTGCCATCAGCATTTCCATCCCCTGCGTACAGACCAAAAAATCCTCCACCCAAATCCTTTTGGGATGCTGTGCCATAGGCCTGGCTTGCAGAACCGGTAAAATCCCATGAGTAGGTATCCCCGTTTCGCACCAGTGGGCCTGATGACATAATACCCAAATGATTACGGTGATAAACTACAATAAAAGCGTTTTGTGTGACAACTTCTGTGAATAGCGGGAGACTTTCGTTGTCGGTTCCGGTAATGGTGCCATCTTCAAGCAGCAGGCAGGCTTGCTGCTCGATCGCGGTTGCTGCACTGGCCGATGCTGCGTCCGGTGCGTCTCTCAATTCCAGTAAAACCCAGTCCACCACATTGTTGAAAGGAAAGAACGGTACATTCTCAGTACCCATGTAATTCCAGGGAGCTATATGATAGGGTTGATCATTGGGTAACATTGAATAACTGTCCAACCAGGCTGTCATCATTCCACCATCCGCATAGGCTCCTTCAAGAAGGACTTTCACATCGTATCGCATAGGAGCGTAATAATGTAATTTAAACCTTTCCTCATCATCTGATTCCATTCCGGTAAAAGTGTATACCGAATCAATCATCAGGTTTAAAAACACATTTTCTTTCGTATCTTCCAAAATAATGGTTGTGTCCTGACCAAAAGCATACAGTCCGGATCCGGAAATGGTGTACGTGTTTTCTGCACCTAAACGCATGCCCAACTGCACCTCCATGCCATTGTATAGTTCCGGAATGGCATTTACCGAAAGATTGCAACAGGGTATAATGGAATACAACTGGGGAGCCGCATAAATACCCATTAATTTATAGGCATCATATTGAGAGTCGAAACCAAAAGTAGATCCCGGGATGATGATGATAAATGTTTGATCGGAATAACCATTGCCACTAATTGACAACATCAGTGAATTGGGATTGGAATCCATCTGCGAAAACGCAGGATTGAAAAGGAGGATTGTTATTAACAATAGATAGAAACATCTACTGGACGATGAAACTTTGCGGTAAGGGATGGCTTTCATAGCAGCTATGGTTTGATGTTCAATAATTAATCATTCCGTTTGGTTAATCAAAAAAACCAGAATGAAAAATACAATATTTAATTATTCATGATCCAAAACGAACAAAAAGTTATTCAAATCACTTGGTTAATAAACTAATAAGTCCGCATGCTAATCCTTTCAAGACGGTGTTTTTCTCCTTCTTTTAAGCATGTTGGACAGTATTTATGATGGTTTGTAAATTCAAGTCCGCAATGGTGGCAGCGATAATGGACAATCTTCAGTACCGATTTAACAGGCGAAATAGCTACATAAATGATCCCAGCAACAGGCGTAAATAAAAGACTTACGACCAAAGCTTTTATGCCGCCACATTTTTTATACGTTCCGAGCTTAGCAATTGAAATTACCAGAAAGAGGTAAATAACAATAGCAATGATAATCATCTCAAAATCGAAGTCCTGATAATAATACATCAATCAAAAAATGGATTAACGGGTTTCCCCTGCTAATTAAGTTAATGCAAATATAATAATTCATAGGATTCATGGTAATTTTTTACATAAAAAATGATTGGATTTGTCCTTCATTTCCTGAAAAAAATTAAAAGCATAAATTATACTGTCAGAACCCTAAAATCGGGAATAAGCTTAACATAATGTCAGATAAATACTTAGCTTTGTCCTATCAAAAACCATAATACATGAAAGATCATAAATTAGCTGCCATTGTTTTTACTGACATTGTGGGTTATACCCGGCGGATGGAAAAGGATGAAGAGGGGACCATGAACTTGCTTACCCGTCAGAGAGCCATTATTTTTCCCAAAGTAAAGGAATTTGGGGGCGAGGTGATCAAAGAAATCGGCGATGGGCTTCTGATCATGTTCAACAGTGCCAACAGGGCTGTTCGTTTTACAATTGCCGTTCAGGAAGCCTTAAAAGGTGAAGAGCTAACCATCAGGGCTGGAATACACATTGGAGACGTCATATTTGAGGATGGAGATGTATTTGGATCAGCAGTGAATATTGCTGCCAGAATTGAGCCCCTTGCACCTGCAGGTGGAATTTGTATTTCTGAGGATGTTAGAAATCAGATTCGGAACCAAAACGATATCCTCCTATCCTCTATCGGGAAAAAGGTATTGAAAGGCGTGGATACACCCAAAGAGATATTCCAGATCGTGACAGAGGGTTTCAGCCCATCACGATCGAAAGTACCCTTTTATAAAGATTTATGGCAGCGTCGCGTAATCCAGGTTACAGTGCTATATTTTGTTCTTTCATTGCTTATTCGTTCTATGATGAATTTCATCGTTCAGGAATATATGTTGTCACCCCACCTGGCAAATCTTGTATGGTATATTTTATTATCGCTGGTGCCCAGCATCATTCTCGTTTCCTATTTCCATGGCAGAAAGGGATTTACCAAATGGACGAAAGTAGAAATGATTGGCCTGCCCGTCAATATCATTGCAGCAGGACTGATCCTTGTTTTTGTTTTCAAGGGTAAGGATCTGGGTGCCATGACAACCAAACTCACGATCCGGAATGAGGATGGAGAGAAAATAGAAAAACTGGTCATCAAAAATGAATACCGAAAAAAGATTTTCATTTTTAATATGAAAAATGTATCAGGTGATTCCGGACTGGAATACCTTCAATATGGAATACCCGATATGCTCCAGTACGATCTTTCGCAGGATATTCTTCTTACCCCTCAGACGGTTATGAGCAGTATTTATTCAAAGATGGCTGAGGCTGGTTATGAGGATGCAATAGGATTACCGGTAACATTAATGAAACAATATGCCAGTAAAAGGCACATGAATTTTTTCGTTGTGGGACAATTGAATAGAGAAGATCAGGCCTATACATTAGAGGTTAAACTATACGAAACCCAACTGACCAGGTTGGTCGCAGATATTTCACTAAAGGACGCAAATCCTTTTAATCTCGTTGATCAATTGTCGGTAGAGATAAAAAGGGCGATGGGGCTTCCTGAATCGCACATTTCAGAGACCATCGACCTGCCCGTATCCGAAATATTTACAGATTCTGAACCGGCACTATTTTATTATTCTCAATCAATTATGGAAGAAGCCAGGAATAATTGGACTGAAAATGTGCATTTGCTTGAACAGGCCATTCAGGAGGATAATGATTTTGCTTTAGCCTATGTAAAAAGTACATTGTCTTATTTTAATATTAGCCAGATCGAAAAGGCCCGAAAAGCCATGCAATCAGCTCGGGACCTTCTTTATAAATTGCCAGAACGGCAACAATTCATACTAAAATATGTGTACTATGTGATTGATCAACAACCCGAGAAAGCACTCAATGTCGTAAAAATGTGGGTAGAGCTTTATCCGGATGACATCGTGGCCCACACTGTTCTGGCTCAGCGTTATTCTGTTCGTGCAATGTATCAGGAAGCCATTCAGGAGTATAAGGAGATTGTTCAGCTCGATCCGGAGCAATATCATTATCTCTCCGTTCTGGGTGATTTTTATTTACAACTGGGTAATTTTGATTCTGCACTTCTTTACTACAATAAGTATGCATATAATCTCCCTGAACAAGCCGATTCTTATCGGAATTTGGGGGATTTTTATAATTTGACCCGTGATCTCGAACTGGCAAAAGAAAACTATGAAAAAGCCCTACTGCTGGCCGATGGTTCTGAAAAAATACCCATTAAGATCAAACTGGCTGAAATTGATATGAATACCGGTGAGTTTGATGTAGCTTATGCACAATATCAGGAAGCGCTGGAAATTTCCCATTCAGCCCAGGATAGTTCCAGGGTCTTTGAAGCACTGCAACAATATTACCTTACAAAAGGTCAGGCTCATAAATCCCTTGAAGCATGTCAGCAAAAACTTGCAAAATACAAATCGTTTCTATCTCCAAAAGACTATGTATCCAGGCAGGTATTTAATGTTTTGCCCTATATGTATGCCGGAGAAAAGGAAAAGGCCATTGAATTGCTGGAGACCCTTTCTAAACAGCTGGAACCACCGCTTGATAATCTGATTCCCTTTGGGTTTTTACTGGTATATTCAGAGTCGGGTGAAATAGAAAAAGCAGAGCAAGCGATGCAGGGTGCTCAAGCACTAATTGATGGCTGGGGAGAAGAAGTTATGATGGTCCATATCTACCTTGCCCGGGCAAAGATCAATGAATCCCTTTCCCAATATGAGGAAGCCATCGAAAATTACAATCTCTACCTTCAAATGTATCCGACCGGATATGAAATTTATGGGGCCATTTCACGATGCTACCGGGAAATGAAAGATTTTAAAAAAGCAGAAGAGGCCATAAAAATCAGTCTCGAACATATGCCATACAATCCCGTTATCAATTATGAAGCGGCTATACTTCACCTGGAAATGAAGGATAATGAAAAGGGGAGGGAATATTTGAAAAAAGCAGTTGAAATTTGGCAGGATGCTGATGAGACTTATGAGAAGGCCCGAATCGCTAAAGAAAAATGGAATGCCTTAACGGGTGTTCTTTAGGATAAGAACAACAGTTGAGTGATGATATTCACAAGCCTGCCAGTTATTGGAATCTCCTATTTGATGTAATACCATGAATGAATTCATCCGGACAACCTTATTGTGCGAAATATGGATAAACAAAAACCTCACAACCAATAAGTTGTGAGGTTTTAAGTTGTGGGCCCACCAGGACTACTCTAATTTTCTTTCTAATGGATAATCAGTTGTTATAAAAATAATTGTAAAAATCAATGCTAAATTATTGACATTTAATATATTTAAAGCTGACTTCTGCATTTTAACATCAATGTGGATTTAAAAATTAATATTTGTAATTTTACTTTGAAAGTAATATTCGCTTGCGTGATGGCATATAGGTTTGTATTATTTTTATTGTTGTTTTTATATTTATTTCAAATCTTTGGTCAGGTTGCTAATGAAATGATAGGACCTGATGCCATTAATTCATATCAGCACCTTCAGGAATTGGATGTCACAATCAGAATTGATTCCCTAAACGAATTGGCAGAGTCCATAAGCCGCGATAATCCTGATAGTTGCATCGCGGTTGCTTCCGAAGCAAAATTCGTATCAGTAAATGAGGATTACCAAAAAGGTATTGCGGATGCCTCTTTAAATATGGGAAATGCGTATTTCTATCTTGACAGCCTTAAACTTTCGATTACCAATTACCTGAATGCATTACGGATTTATGAAGCTCTTGGGCCAAGTATTGAAAGAGGTTATACACTAGAAGTGATGCAAACACTTAACTTAATGGTGGGGAAATTTGAGAAAGCTAAAAAATACGGGAGACAAGCATTAAAAGATTTTGTTAAACTTGAGAAGCATAGATTGCAGTGTTGGACACTCATAAACTTATCAAGGATATGCACTGAAAATCAAGAATATGATTCGGCAAATTTCTATCAGGACAGTGTTTTAAGTATTCTTAAAATATATCCTGATGATGTGATTAGATCCCACGTTTACTTTCATAAAGCATGGGGAACTAATTTAGCAAACGATTCTGCTATTGCCTGGTTCAACAAAGCTCTCCAACTTGATACAATACAACCTCTACTTAAAGCGATGGTATTGAATAACTTGGGATTTGTCTATCATGCCAAAGGCGGAGCTAAAAATTTTGAAACGGCGAGGGAGTGTTATTTAGAAGCATTGCTTTTAATTGGGAGTCAGAAAACATATGCTGCAGTTGTTCTCTGGAATTACAGAGGTTTAGCTGAAATAGCATACGATTTGGGCCAATATGACAAGGCGATACAACTCCTTAAAAAAGGAGTATCTGAGGAAAAAAGAAGAATGTCTGACTATTCGATAAGAAATTATGTAAATCCAATTGATATAATATTAGATAGGTACTACAATAGATGGGGATTTCGTGAAGCATATGCGCTTTTGTATGATATTTATATTGCTATTGATGATTCAGCAAAAGCACTCTCATGTTATATCGTTAAGGAAAAAATAAATAATGAAATTGTTCAGACCGAAAACAATAGACTGTTGGCATTACTCGAAGCGGAGTCTGAGAATGAAAAGACATTAAATCAGGTCTCTTTATTGGCTAAAGAGAATAGGATTAAGAATCTACAGATAAACCGTTCGAAAACAATAATATATGGTCTTGGTGCGATGCTTCTTATCATTATTTTGGTGGGGTTCATTTTTATCAGACAAAGAAGAATAAAGATGATGCTTAAAGAACAGAAGCTGCAATTTGATCTTGAACTGGAAAAAAGAGAAAAAGAAAAACTGATGGAACTGGATAGTATGAAATCCCGCTTCTTTGCTAATATTTCCCATGAATTCAGGACCCCATTAACCCTGATCTTAGGTCCGATTGATAAAATCAAAGCATCTGTTTCTTCTGATTTGAGTACTGATCTCGATATTATTAAAAGAAATGCGCTGCGCCTGCATCGACTAATAACAAGTTTACTGAACCTTTCAAAACTGGAATCGGGGAAGTTACAATTATATATCTCAGAGATAAACCTTGTTAAAACAACTGGGCTTTATCTAAAATCCTTTGAATCCTTGGCCAGGGAACGTGAAATTAAGCTGGAATTTGATAGTGAAGCAGGTGATATTTTTGTGTTTGTAGATGTTGAAAAGTTTGAAAGAATACTATTTAATTTACTTTCAAATGCTTTCAAGTTTACTCCTAGAAACGGCATTATTAAAGTGAAGATTGAGAAACATCAGGATGAGTTAGGTGTGACGATAACTGTTTCTGATACTGGTCCTGGTATACCACCAGATAAGGTACCTTTTGTGTTCGATCGTTTTTATCAGGTTTCTGATAGTGATACCAGGACAGATGAAGGCACCGGTATTGGACTTGCTCTCGCAAAGGAGTATGTTGAACTCCATCATGGTGATATTAAGGTGGATAGTGTTGAAGGTCGAGGATCAGCATTTATTGTTACATTTCTTTTAGGAAAAGATCATTTTAAGCCCGAAGAATTTAAAGAGATTAATCTCGGAGGAATTATTCAGCCTGATATCGCAGAATTATCATCTGGATATCCAGCTGGAATTGATATCAAGAAAGTAAATGATGATAAATTTCCATTGATATTGGTGGTAGAAGATAATCGAGATCTTCGGTCATATATTAAAAGCATCATGGCAGAAAACTACTCTGTAATTGAAGCTAGCAACGGCAAGGAGGGATTGGAAATGGCTATAGGAAACCTACCTGATCTTGTAATCAGTGATGTCATGATGCCTGAAATGAATGGATATGATCTATGCAAAGAGCTTAAGACCAGTGAATTGACCAGTCATATTCCTGTAATATTACTTACTGCAAAAGCTTCTAAAGAAAACAAAATAGAAGGATTGGAAACCGGAGCGGATGATTTTATTACAAAACCTTTTGACCAACAGGAATTGTTCGTCCGGATTGAGAATATTATCACACAGAGGGAGAAATTAAAAAAGAAGTTCTCCAGGCTTGTTATTAATTCTTGGCCTGGAAAGAATATCGACACAGAGGATTCTGATATAAATTCCATGGATCAGAAATTCATGAACAAAATACTTTCTTATCTATCTGAAAACATTTCTGATCCTGATATCACTGTTGATACACTAAGCAGTATCTCGAATATCAGCAGTCGCCAGCTGCACAGGAAAATTATTGCACTTACCGGTGAAACGCCAAATAAATTAATACGGAAAGTCAGGTTAAATTATGCTGCGGATTTACTAAAAAAGAAAGCGGGAAATGTGGCAGAAATTGCCTATGAAGTTGGCTTTAATAATCTTTCCTGGTTTTCAAAATGTTTCAAGGAAGAATTTGGTTTCCTACCTTCAGATCTGCTGAATGACTGATTTCTGTTAGTGATTGTCAGATATCTGTTAGACATTACCTCCCCTGATAACTAATTTTATGGTGTAATTGTTTCCCGATTTATTGCATGATTTTAAATCAGCAGTATTTCAGTGTTAAACCAATAAAATCATGAAATATCAGAATTTAGAAACATTCAACATTATGAAAAAACCACTACTCATAATTGTCCTGCTGACCATAATGGCAGCAGCAATGACACAGGAAAGGGTTCTCCTGCCAAAAGAACTATTTAATTATGCTGTAAAAACCAGTTGGAATGATCCTCAAAATACTAGTAGCGCGGATCAGAATTTCAGCCCATTTGTTAAAAATTCCAGTGCTCTTGCACCTTCAGAACAGGTCATTGGAAAAACATTATATGACCTGCAGTCTAGTAATTCGCTCCAAAACCGCATTTACCGTTATGATGATGGATGCATAGGTGCAGTATGGACAAGGGGAATGGATCAACCTGGCTTCCCGGACAGGGGAACCGGCTATAATTATTACGATGGTTCTGAATGGGGGCCCATGCCTGAAAGCAGAATTGAAAGTATCAGAACCGGATGGCCAACGTATGCACCATTGGGACTAGATGGAGAAATTGTTATGTGCCATGGCGGTCCAAGTTGGACGCTTCTTAAATTGACCAGGGAAACAAGGGGAATTGGTGATTGGACGGAAGGTTATTTCTCTTACAGTTTCGGACCCGATATTATTGCTAAACCAAGGATTATTACAGCCGGTCCTAACCATAATTCAATCCACCTGATCGCAATTTCATTCAATGAATATCTGGGGCAGCAAAATGCGCTTGTTTATTCAAGGTCACAAGATGGTGGATTAAGCTGGAATATTGAAAATTCAGTGTTGGAAGAAACAGGAATTGATGATTATACTACCATATTTGGCGACACCTATGTTTGGGCGGATGAAAGAAACGGAACAATAGCGTTTTTGTGCGGATCAGCCTTATATGACCTGTTCATTATGAAGTCAACGGATGATGGTGATACCTGGGAGAAAAAAATCATATGGGAACATCCTTATCCTTTATTTGATTGGAACACCACAATTACCGACACTTTCTTTTGTGTGGACAATTCTGCGAGCATTGCTTTAGATTCTGATGGAAAAGCACATGTCGCATACGGGATCAGCAGGGCATTGCATGATACTCCTGGGAATGTATATTGGTCATTTAAATTCGTCGATGGCATTGGATATTGGAATGAAGACATGGAGACGTTCTCAAGCGACTTGGATGCATTGGCCCCTCCAGGATATGGATTTGTTAATTCTGAAATGATCATTGACTACAACTATATCGGATGGATGCAGGATGTTAACGGGAATGGCACCATTGACCTGAACGATGATTTGCTCTATTACATGGATCAATTGGGGCCATCTACCATGCCAGCTATCTCTATAGATGAACAGGATCGAATATTCGTCCTGTTTGCCTCAACAACGGAAACATACGAATATGATCTGTACAACTACAAGCATATTTGGGGTAGGGCTTACGAAAATGGAGTTTGGAATCCTTTTGTTGACCTTACTGCAGATATCTCCCATATTTTTGATGAATGTATTTATCCACAGATCGTTTCCTGCTCTGACCAGAATATTCATTATATTTACAATGCTGATGGAATCCCCGGGCTTGGTTGTAATGATTTCCATAATTATATAGAGAATAGGATTTTCTATGCAGCAACGCCTAAGTCTGACTTTGGTGTTGGTGTTGGATTGCCTGAAGATAATCATACTGTGAGGCAGGCACTTGAGGTGTATCCTAACCCTGTAGATGGTATATTAATCCTTAATTATTATTTAAATACCGAATCTCTGGTCAAAGTACAATTAGTTGATGGCCGTGGATCGATAATTGAAATAAGAGAACTTGGATCTAAGCATGCTGGCAGGCATCTGGAAAAATTTAACCTATCCCATCTGCCCGAAGGCGTTTACCTGCTAAAGCTGCAAGCGGGAAATGTTGTGGAAACAGATAAGATCATCATTCAGAAATAACTTGACAATTGAAATTACAGAATGCAGTATGGAAATAAACCTGCTGCATCAAACATTAAAATGAATCCTTTGTGATCTTCGTAAACAATGACAAAATTTTCCCGAATTGGCAACTTTGAAGGGGAGAAGTGTTGAATGCTGGAAGTGAGAAGTCATCTCATTTACAGGAAAAAGACAGTTCATTCAAAGGACACCAATAAAGTGAATGTAGCGCGTATACATCTCCTTCGAACATCTAATATTGTTAAATCGCCTAATTGCTCAATAAAAAAGCTTCGCATCCGCGAAGCTTTTTTCGTGGGCCCACCAGGACCAGTCTTATTTTCTAATACACTGAATAACAATAATCTAAAAATTACTAAATCAAAAACAGGATAAAATTCAGGGTAAAATGTTTGGCAGTAAATTTTATTACATTTTGGCTCTAATTTAGTGCTGAATTTTGATGCATTTTGTGACTGTAATTTTGCATCAGCTTCAACAGTTTGTATCTTAGTATATTTTAAATATTTAATCCAGTGGATTCTCCATATCCTGTGCATGCGCAAGAAACAATAATTTATTTTTATGAATAGGATGTTCCCTTCATAATGAACCACATTACCCAATATCTGTTTTAGTTAAGAATTAAAATCAATCCATGAAAAGACTACTATTTGTTTCATCGTTATTAATATTGATGATTTCAGCCTGTAAAAAGGAAAAAGATAATTTGCTTACAGCGAATGCCGGTGCCGATCAGACGGTTGTACCTCTGGAATTAGTTGAGCTAAATGGGACCGCTACTTCAAGTAATGAAGGATATTCAATTCTTTGGAGCTACGATGGAGATGTCCCTGAAGAGGAAATCAAATTTCAGGATGTCAATACCCTCACGCCCAACTTTATTCCACCCGTACCGGGCTTGTATATATTCACGCTTACCATAAGCCTTGATGGCCAATCCAATTCTGATATTGTTAAGGTTGAAGCAGTAGGGGCCCTCGATATTGGTGGAACATTAAGCGAAAACCTGGTGTTGAAAAACCTGGAGCCGGATCCTGAAAAACCGGATTATATGATCTCCTCCGATCTGGTCGTTCCCTCTGGCATATCATGTACAATTGAAGACGATGGCGTAGTCATTCAGGTGCAGGAAAATACGGGTATTGTGATTGAGCAGGGGGGCAAGTTTTCGAATTATGATGCCATGACTGGCCAGGGTTTTGAAACGCTTTTCAAATCTGCAAATGGATGGAAAGGGATCCTGGTTCAGGGAGGGACGCTATCACTCCAGAATGCACGCCTTGAAATGGCCGGTCAATCAGCATTCGCTTCGTATTCGGAGAAGGGAGCGGTCATTCTTACGGCAGGATCTATTCTTGAGCATAACTTTTCCAATAACGTATATTCCGGCTCCATGGCCACTGACTTCATCATGGAAGCGGGTGTTTCTGCAGACAGTGTCTTTACTGACAACGTGCTTTCAAACACAATCCCTCTGAAAGTACCTTTCCAGTACCTCAGCAAGGTCAGGGATGATAATAAATTTCCATCAGAATACGATTACATCCACCTTATTCCCAAAACGGATGAGCTTGAAACCCTTACTGATAATATATTTAAAATGTCTGGAGAAAAATATTTCATCGACGGCAATCTTCACCTGGGGGCAAGTCTGTATATAGAAAAGGGTACTGAACTTTATTTTAAGGAAGGTACTGGCGCTATACTGATTAATGGTACAATTGAGATACAGGACTGGACCGGCAGCGGGCCTGTGATCATGGATGGATTGGGCTCAGCTCCCTGGAAAGGCATAGCGCTGGTGGGAAATTCACGTCTTTCCTTAAAGAATACTCAGCTTACCAATGCGGGTCATGGCACCTTCAATACACCCCTTTTCCAATCCGAACAACCCGCAGCCATTTATCAGGCAAACAATTATTCACTAACGGTTGAAAACACTGAAATAAAGAATTCTGGAGGATATGGGATCTATTATACAGGAGGAGAAAACGGCATATTATATTTCAATCTCTTCAACTCGATTTACCAGAATACGCATTTCGCGGCTATCCGGTCCACAGTTGGGTCACTCCGCTATATGTTGAAAAAGGATCATGGCAACACATTTCTCATGAATGATGGGGTTGCGGCAGTATTGATTGAAGCCGACGAGGAGTTTACCGAAGTACAGGGAACCTGGCCTGCGCTGGGTGATGATAATTATTACCTGATCGATACGGATTTAAAACGCTTCAGCGATGTGTCATTTAAGATACTTGCCGGAGCCATTTTGAAATTTACAAAAGACAAACAGCTTATCTTTGATTATGAATTTGCTGATGCATTTTATTTCGGGGCAGAAGGCACACCGGATAATCCTATTATTTTTGACAGCGCCGATCCAAATGCAAAATGGGGCGGAATAAGAGTCAATGGATTGTTTATCATGAAATATTGTGAGATAAGGAATGCAGGCAGCAACCTTTTGCCGGATGCACCTTTTCCAACGAATATTTTTGTCAATACCGATGTTCAAGCTGCCGCATTACCGAATCAATTTAAGAATTGCATAATTAGTGGAAGCGCAGGATATGGAGCCATTGTGAATAAGTGGGTACAACCGGGATGGGATCCGGGCAATCCTGACAACAATATTGTGTTTGATGATAATGCTTTAGGAGATATTTTTTATATCTCTGACTAATTAGATAAGGACTTTGTTTTTGAAACACAAAAACCTCACAACCAATAAGTTATGAGGTTTTCTTCCGTGGGCCCACCAGGACTTGAACCTGGGACCACCTGATTATGAGTCAGGTGCTCTAACCAACTGAGCTATAGGCCCGATTGAATAAAAATTATCCCAATGATTGGAAATAGGGGTGCAAATTTACAACTTTGCATCTCAATTTCAAAAACAAAAATTTAAAATATATGGCGGTCACCCCCGATAAATTGACTAGAATCAAAAATATTGTATTTGATTTTGGTGGTGTGATTATCAATATCGATCATCACAAAGTTGAAAATGCCTTTAAGGAACTGGGAATTCATGATTTTGACAGGCTGTTCAGCCAGGCTTCACAATCCGAATTGTTTCAAAAATTGGAAGTTGGATTGATAAGTGAACAGGAGTTCAGGGATGATATCCGAAAATTAACCGGGCTGAAAATTAATGATGACAGGTTGGACAATACCTGGAATCAAATTATCGGTGATTATCCACCTCACCGCATTGAAGTGCTCAAACAAATCAAAAATAATTATAAGCTTTTCCTCCTCAGCAATACCAACAGCATTCATTTTCGCCATTATATTTCAAAATTTCAATATGAATTTGGGTTTCCATTCATTTCCTTATTTGACCATACTTACTGGTCCTTCAAAATAGGGAAAAGAAAACCTGATCCGGATCCCTACCAGTTCCTGCTGGACCAGGAAAAGCTGAATGCGGAAGAAACCCTGTTTATTGATGATTCGATTCAAAACATCCTCGCTGCACAAAAATTGAATATCTTAGCGCTCCATTTAGATGACCATATGGATTTAGGATCGTTATTCATTGAGGGAAAACTCAATTATATGGTAGTCAATGATCTTGTGGAATGATCCTGCAATAAATGAAATGCTATCATGCGCTTTTTTGAATACATACCCCGGTTGAAAGATCGTCCGTTTATCATCCAGCTGCTGGTGCTCATACTGATTATATTCGTTAGTACGGTTTTATTGATGGTTCTGGGAATTGTTGCAGCACTGCCTATTTATGGTTTGGATGCCATTTCGAGTCTGGGTATGGTTGATTATTCCGGTAATGCTGAATTGATTGGGTTTCTGAAATATTTCCAGGTAGTAAACCAGTTGGGTGTCTTTATTGTTCCAGCTATTGTTTTTGCCTACTTGTACAACAAGCAGCCTGCCTCTTATTTGCAAATAAACAGGAACTTTAGTTTTTCATTTTTGGTGCTGTCTGTGGTATTGATTCTGATAACCATTCCCTTTGTAAATCGCCTGGTTGAAATCAATGAGCAAATGCAGCTTCCAGGATTTATGTGGCGCCTCGAAAACTGGATGCGCAACAGTGAAGATCAGACCCGTGAATTAACCGATGCATTTTTAAGTGTTTCCTCCATTTCGGGCCTTTTTGTTAACCTTTTGATTATAGCATTGCTGGCTGCTTTAAGTGAAGAACTGCTATTCAGAGGGGTGATCCTTCAATTATTTCATCAATCTACCCGCAATGTGCATCTGGCTGTAATCATTAGTGCTATTCTTTTCAGTGGCCTGCACATGCAATTTTATGGATTTTTGCCCAGAACGCTTTTAGGCATCCTGTTTGGTTATCTGTTTGTCTGGTCGGGAAGTTTGTGGATACCGATCATCCTTCACTTTATTTTTAATGGAATCAGTGTCGTGGCTGCCTATTTATATGAAATTGGCCGGATTCAAACAGATGTAGCCTCTTTGGGCACCAACCTGAACAATTTTGTTGTTCTTGGCAGCGCGCTGGGCTCATTGATTTTAATGCTGGTTTTAAACCGTAAATTTATTCAGTCTCAAAAGGTTGATGCATCACATTGAAAAGTTTTCAGAAGGTATTCTTTGTCAACCAGTATTTTGTGTGCTGTATAATTGATCTTTCAATCATTGACTTTTATTAATTCATGCTCACCTGGAATCCGATATGAATATGATCCACTGGTAATATTTTCTCTCATTCCTGAATTGTATTGCTTTTTCTGAGACGGGACGTGTGATTAAAATCAACTGCGCAAGCGGTTGTATAGGTTTTAAGAAGAGAGCAAAAAAAGAAGGAGATGAATCGAGCTCATCTCCTTCTTTAGATTAATTTATGCATCTGGTTACTTTTGTGTATCCAGCTTTTTGGCGGTAGAGTAGTTGATTTTAAAAGCACCTACTTCCCGCAGTTCCTGTTTGACATCGGTAACTATTCCCATCTTGGTATCCTTATTAACCTTTAGCGAAGTTGTGATCAATTGCCTTTCTGCTTCATCGCGTTGTGACCGGCCCAGCTCAATAAATTCACGAATATCTTTGATATCGGTTGCAAACTGATCATTGAGTTGGATCCGGGAGTCGGTTCCAAGGGCCTTCTTGAGGGGAGGGCCGATATAAATGTAATCCACAAGGGATTTTTTCTCCAGCTTCTGTACTTCTGTTGCCTGTGGAGGAGTGATCTTAACCAGAAGGGTTGCTTCCCGCATGGTAGTCGTTACCATAAAGAAGAAAAGCAACATAAAAATGATGTCCGGCAAAGATGCAGTAGAAATTGCTGGCGTTCCTTTTCCTCCTTTTTTCATGAATTTTGCCATATTAATTTCCTCCTATATCTTCAGGTTCAGCTTCAGAGATTGCAACAGGAATTGCTTTCTGAATAGACTTTATTTTTTCTTCATCCGTCAGCTGGCTGAATTTCATACCGAAGAAATTCTGTGACATTTCATCCCTCAGCTCACGGATAGCTGCCGCTAGCTCATTTTGAACCTGTATGTACATGTCGTAGGATGTCCCCCGGTCATTCTTGAGTGATATAATCCCTTTCGAAATCCAAACGGTTCCGCCAAGCAGTGGAATATCCACTTCTTTCTTTTCAGGACGGTCATCCGGTACAGCTCCATTCCGCAGATTCTTATTGGCAAGAAATTCCTTTGCTTCCTGACGTAAAAAACGAATATCGCCGGGTTCACCATTTACCAGAAGACGGTCATTTTTATTGACCAAAACTTTGAAAATATTACGTTCTTTTACTTTGATATCTTCCATGTCCTCAGGAGGTGGGGGTGGCAATTTCCGTGTGATCCCTGTATCAGTATCCATGGTAGTGGTCACCAAAAAGAAGATCAACAGCAGGAAGGCGATATCCGCCATAGAACCGGCATTAATTTCATTAACTGGTCTAGCCATAATACATTATCTTTATTTAAATAACCCGGCAATACCGGAAAATATGATTGAAACAACTGCAATACCTCCTACAATATAGGTAAAATAAAGAGCAGCACCTACCGATTTAGAGACTTCGGCAGTGGTTTCTAATTCTTCGAGTTGGACAATGTTAAAAGAGTTTGTTGCAATGCTGTAGCATATGAACCCGATAACGACGAATCCAGCAAGACCTATCAACACTTTCAGGGCATTTTTTGGATTCTGAATCATGAATAAGATCGGGAACAGAATAGCCAGAATTGCAGCAATGGCCAGGGCAACATAAGCCAAACGGGCATAGTTGTCAAGAACACTGCTTCCCACCAATCCATCTTCTCCTTTTACCAGGACAATGATCTGCAGGATCACTGCCAGGCCAATCAGAATAAAGGAAATGGCTTTGAATACATTCAGAATAATTTTATCCATGATCGTTTATTTTTTTGAGTGTTTAGCAAGAATATCAACAAAAGTAATGGAGCTGTCTTCCATATCATTCACCAGACTGTCAATTTTAGCTACGAGATAGTTGTAGAAAATCTGGAGAATAATAGCAACGATCAGACCAAATACAGTTGTTAAAAGGGCGACTTTAATACCACCAGCAACAATGGTCGGGGAGATATCACCAACAGCTTCAATATCATCAAAAGCCTGGATCATCCCGATAACCGTACCCATAAATCCAAGCATCGGTGCAAGTGCAATAAACAGGGCTACCCAGCTCAATCCTTTTTCAAGGCGTCCCATCAAAACACCGCCATAGGAAATGATTGATTTTTCAACCACATCGAGGCCCTCATTGAACCTGTCAAGGCCTTGCAGAAATATACCTGCAACGGGTCCACGGGTGTTTTTGCATACCTCTTTGGCTGCATCAATGCCACCATTTTCAAGTGAGGTTTCAACTTTATTGAGAAGCTTCTGAGTGTTGGTGGTGGATAAATTCAGGTAAATGATCCTTTCAATTGCAAGGGCCAAACCTAGAATCAGGGTAAGCAATACAATACCCATAAATCCGGGGCTACCTTCAATGAATTTTTCCTTTAACACCTGGTGGAATGACTTGGGCTCTTCGGTTTCCGGCTCCAAAGGAGCAGCCGTGGTGGAAGCTGGAGTAACAGCGGTATCAACCATGGTTGTATCCTGCTGCATCATAGCCGTGTCGTCACCGGTTTCTTCCTGTGCCAAAACCACATTTGTAATTCCTAAAGTTAGCAATCCTGCTAAAGTCAAAAAGGCAATTAATCTTTTCATTGTTAATTTTTATTGATTCGTAAATTATTAAACTTATTACCTGTCTTTTTTATTGTTTTCAATGCCACGCTGCGGAGAGAGAGGGATTCGAACCCTCGGTACGCTTTTGGCGTACACACACTTTCCAGGCGTGCACCTTCAGCCACTCGGTCACCTCTCCTTCTAAGTCATTTAGGCTCTTTGAGTTTCACATTTTAACAGGGGGCTAAAGTACAAAAAAATTCATTTTAAAAGAATCTCCCCTATATTTTTTTAATCGTTGGTCGTCATTTCACCAATCACCGAAACATCTAATAAATTCAATATTTCCTGGCGATTTGGATAATTCCCCAACAGGTACATCAGCTTTGTGATGGCTGCTTCCGTTGTAATATCGTGTCCACTGATCACACCCACCTCTTTTAACCGCATGCTCGTGGCATACTTTCCCATCTCTACTTTACCCACCTGGCACTGTGTTACATTCAGAACAATCAGTCCTTTTGAGATCGCTTCTCGAAGCATTTCCAGGAACCAATCTTCATCCGGGGCATTGCCTGATCCAAAAGTTTCAAGAACCAGAGCCTTTAAATCTTTTATTTTCAGGAAGGCTTTTACAACCTCAGGTGTAATTCCCGGATATAATTTTAAAATGGCAACATGGTCATCGAAATGACGGTTAACCTTTAATTTTTTAAAATTGGGTTTATGAATGGCAGTTCGGTTATAATCCACCGACACACCTGCTATTGCCAGGACCGGATAATTGGAAGACCGAAAAGCTTCAAAATTTTGTGCATTGAACTTGTGGGTTCGGTTTCCCCGATATAACTGGTTTTCAAAACAAATGCAGACTTCAGGTACAATGGGTGTTTCATCCTCTTTGGCTGCGGCTATTTCGACTGACGTAAGCAGGTTCTCGCGCCCATCGGTACGGATCATTCCCAGGGGTAATTGAGAACCGGTTAATATGACAGGTTTGTTAAGGTTTTGGAGCATGAAACTTAAAGCCGAAGCGGTAAAAGCCATGGTATCAGAACCATGCAATATCACAAATCCATCATACAGTTCGTATTTTTCTTCTATCACAACTGCAATGGATGCCCATACCTCCGGATTCATGTTGGATGAATCAATGAGCGGATCAAAACAGTAGTGATCAATATCATAATTGAATAACCTGAGGGTAGGAATCAGGTCAAACAGGTTGTCAAAGTCGACAGGTTTCAAAGCTCCGGTCTTTTCATCTCTCACCATCCCAATGGTACCACCTGTGTTCAGGATCAATATTTTTGGCTTTTCATGCATGGTCAGTGAATTTAAAGAGGTCAATGGCATTTTGCGTTGTTCTGTCAGCAACTTCATCTTTGCTGATTTTTTTTACCTCGCTGATTTTATTGGCGATAAGATTGATGTAGGCACTTTCATTGCGTTTGCCCCTGAAAGGTGCAGGAGCCAGAAAGGGGGCATCTGTTTCGAGCAATATGTGTTTTAAATCAACGGATTCAATGACCTTATCCATTCCTGAATTTTTAAACGTCAACACACCGCCGATGCCCAGATAAAATCCAAGGTCAATGGCTGAATTGGCTTGTTTGAGGGAACCAGTAAAACAATGAAAAACACCCCGAATCCCGGCATCCTTATAATCTGTAAGGACTGCCATGATTTCATCAAACGATTCCCGGGAGTGTATGACAATGGGCAGGTTTTTTTTCATTGCTAATTCAATTTGAAATCGAAAAGCTTCTTCCTGCTGTTTTTGAAAGGACTTATCCCAATAAAGGTCGATCCCAATCTCACCAACTGCCACAAAATGCTTCTTTTCAAACCATTCAGCAACAATGTCAAGTTCATTCCGGTAGTTGTCTTTTACTGATGTAGGATGGAGACCCATCATCGGAAAACAGGTTTCAGGAAATTTGAAACAAAGGTTTAACATATCCTTCGCCGAACCGCTATCGATATTGGGCAACAGCATATATTTTATACCCTGGTCAATAGCCCTTTGCACCACTTCATGGCGGTCATCATTAAAAGCATCGAGGTAAAGATGGGTATGGGTGTCAGTAAAAATCATGGTGCAAAAGTAGGAGAAATTCTGCTCAATGGTAAATGCATAGTGCAGGTTTTAAATTGCACATTTTCAACCAACAGGACAACATCATCAATTGAGTCGTTTTTAATTTTTACTTTTGAAAAAAAATGTCTTGCGGAAATTTCTGATCATACGATTCAGTTCCATCGGTGATATTGTTTTAACCACGCCCATTGTCCGATGCCTTAAAAAGCAGGTTCCGGAGGCGGAGGTACATTTTCTAACCAAATCATCCTTCAAACCTATTCTGGAGGCCAATCCTTATATTGATAAAATTTATACCATTTCTGAAAAAATCATTGAAGTACTTCCTGATTTGAAAAATGAGCATTTCGAACAAATCATTGACTTGCACAAGAATTTCAGATCCAGGGGGGTGATCATGCATTTGAAAAAACCTGCTGCATCTTTCAATAAAGTGAATTTTAAAAAATGGCTGGCGGTCAATCTAAAGATCAATCGCTTACCTGAAATCCATATTGTCGACCGCTATTTTGAAGCGGTCAAAAACCTGGGTGTGAAAAACGACTTTCAAGGCCTCGATTATTTTGTCCCTGAAAAGGATGAAGTGAGCAAAGACAAACTTCCTGAGGGTTTTCGGGAGGGATATATTGGTTGGGTCATTGGCGGAAAACATCACACCAAAATTTATCCTGAAGAAAAGGTTATTGAGGTTATCTTGAAATCAAACAAAAAATTTATTCTTCTTGGGGGACCAGAAGACCGGGAGAAAGGAGAAAGAATTGTTGCAGCAATTGGTGAACGTGTTTACAATGCATGTGGAAGGTATAACCTCAACCAGTCGGCATCACTGGTTAAGCAAGCCAATAAAATTGTTACCAATGACACTGGCCTGATGCACATTGCCGCTGCATTCAACAAAGAAATCATTAGTCTTTGGGGAAACACCATCCCTGAATTTGGCATGTACCCCTATCTTCCGGGAAATAAAGAAAAGTCAACGATACTTGAGGTAAAAGGTCTATCATGCCGTCCATGCAGCAAACTTGGGTTTGAAAAATGCCCCAAAAGACATTTTAAATGCATGAATGAAATTAATTTTAATCTGTAATTCGGCAAAATTCAGAGCCTTTAGCTTCCAGTCCGAAACTCAGAATTTAATAAATGGATTGTTCACCTTCTCATACCCGATGCTGGTTTCGGGACCATGGCCGCAATATACTTTATAGTCATCTTCCAGGGTGAACAGATGGTTGTGAATGCTTTGCATCAGCTTGTCGAAATCACCGGTGGGAAAATCGGTACGACCGATACTGTCTTTGAACAAAACATCTCCGGTAATTACAAAGTGCTGTTCTTCGCATATGAAACACAGATGTCCATCAACGTGGCCAGGAGTATAAACCGCCTTTAGTTGCGAGTTCCCAAATGCAATCATGTCTCCATGCGAAATGAAGTTTTCTGGCATAATAGGGTCGGCCAGATTGAAACCGTAAATGTGCCCGTGCCGTGGTGCATCTTTAAAAAAGCTGAGGCCGGCTTCATGGAATTCAGGCGTTAATCCGTATGTCTCGCAAATAAAATTGTTGCCCGGTACATGATCCACATGACAATGGGTATAGATCAATCGAACCGGTTTTAATTCCCTGGCAGCAATAAATACAGTCATTTCACTGCATTCATGCCGATCCATGCAACCCGGATCGATGATGATGCACTCCTTTGTTTCATCATATAATATATAAGTGTTTTCCTGAAATGGATTGAATACAAATTTCTCAACTGTGATCATAAGCCCCTTTTTGATTTCCCGCAAATATACTGGATTATAAACAGGTATAGCGGATTGTTGTTTAAATTTGTAACAAATTGAAATGTTCGACCGTCGTATATTCAGTTGGTCGAAACAGAAATTAGCAGATGACTGCGGCAGAATATAATCAATGCGTGGATAAGTTTGCTGACGGTGTTTATCGGTTTATCCTTAAAAATATTAAAAATGAGGAACATGCCCGTGACATTGTACAGGATGCCTTTGCCAAAATGTGGGAAAAGGCGCGCGATGTTTCATTTACCAAATCAAAATCGTACCTGTTCACAACAGCATATCATACCATGATCGATTTTATTCGAAAAGAGAAATTTAAAGAAGATATCGAGCGGGTTCCGGAAGCAGCATCCGTAACGGATTCAGGTTATTCGGACTTGAAAGAGGTGCTGGACGAAGCCGTGGAGAAGTTGCCGGAAATTCAACGTTCGGTTTTGCTGCTGCGCGATTATGAGGGTTATTCCTATCAGGAAATTGGTGAAATCGCTGGCTTGAATGAATCACAGGTGAAGGTTTATATTTATCGGGCACGGGTTTTTTTGAAGAATTATTTGGTGAAGATTGACAACGTTATTTAGGTTTTGGTTCAGCATTGTTTTGAACGTTTTTAAAATTTGATATGAAAATTAATAAGGAAAACTATGAAATTTATTTCCTCGATTATTTCGAGGGCAGGCTGGCCACTGAAGAGGTGGCTGAGCTAATGGTTTTCCTTGAATCCAATCCTCAGTTAAAAGATGAATTCGACTCCTTTGAAATGATTTTCCTTGAGGCAGATAAGACCATTTCGGCGAACTTTCAGAAACTAAAAAAACAGGATTATATCCCGGAAGAAAATATCGACTCATGGAATTATGAAGAAAAAATGGTGGCCTACCTTGAAGGTGATCTGAATTCCTCTGAACAAGAGGAAATGAAAAATTTCATTGATAAAAATCCAAATGCACGCCTTGAACTGAATCTCTTCAGGAAAACTTTCCTGACGGCCGGAGAGGAAGTTTATGAAAATAAAAATGAGCTTAAAAAAACCGGGGTCCTGTTACTATATGGAAGACCTCTGCTTTATGCCGTATCCGCTGCCGCTGCCATTCTCATGTTGTTTGGTCTGTATACCTTGTTAAAACCTGCGCCGGATATTGAAGTTCAGGTTCCATTGACAGAGATAAGATTGCCGGTACTGGAGCCAGGAGACTTGTTACAAGATCAATCACTCCCGGGAAACCTGGAATTGCGAAGTAATCATATAGAAATTGCGATGGGTAGGGAAGAAGAGACAATACAGGAGGAATTGGTTGCCCTGGCGCCAATGAAATTTAGAGACATAAATGCCATCTTGTATTCAGGAGAAACTGATTCCCGGAAATTAACCAAGGTTGAACCCCTCTATACCACTGCTGGATTGGATGTTACCAGGATAGATGGGATTGAAAAGGATAAACAACCGGCTTTTGCTGTCCGATTTCTTTCAGGGTTAACGAAAAAGCTGATCGGGAACCCCAATCCGGATAAGAAATCGTTGATTGAATTATCTGTTGATGGTTATAATATGATTGCTGATCGTGATGTTGAAGTTAAAAAACAACTCGATGCCAATGGCAATGTTGTAGCATATAATGTGAATGGGGAAACCATTGCATTTTCACATCGCGTAAATAAATCTACAGCTGAATAAATCTACCTGTAACTTTTGCTGATCTCCATCCGTCCCAGCAATAAATAAATACAATAACTATAAATAATTGAACCATGAAAATTAAATTGATTGTTTTATTGGCAGCCTTGTTTATGAGTGCTGCAGGATTGCAAGCGCAAGAAAAAGGGAATAAAAATGTGGTAAGTCAGGAGCGGTCTGTATCAGATTTCACAGGCATTGAAGCAGGAGGATCTTTAACCCTTTACCTTGAGCAGGATAATGCATTCTCAGTTTCGGTTGAAACGGACGAAAACCTCCAGGATAATGTGATTACTGAGCTGGATGGAAATAAATTGATTGTGAAATCCACCAGGATCCGCAATCCGACCAAATTAAACGTTTATGTCAAAATGCCTGAACTGAAATATTTACAGGCAAGCGGTGCCACCGATGTTAAAGGTAAATCCGTATTTGAAACAGATGAACTATCTATTTATGCAAGCGGTGCCACATCGGTGAGTTTGGATATCAATGTATCTTACCTCGAGAGCGTTGTATCTGGTGCTGCTGATGTTAAGCTGAAGGGAACTGCAAACACCCATAAACTGGATGTTAGTGGTGCTGGAACCATCAGTGCAACAGGCCTTGAAACGAAAAAAGCGACTTATTCCGTAAGCGGTGCAGCCCATGCTGATCTGTATGTGACCGAAGATATAAGTGGGACGAAAAAGGGATCGGCAGATATTTCCTATTCAGGTAATCCCAAAACAATTAATATTACAAAGGCAGATCAGGGTCATTCCGGTCAATATACTGTTCGTTCTGATAATTATTACGACTCTGTTAAGGTAAAAGTAGGAGGGATCAGAGTAGAGGTATTTGATGGTGATGACTCAGTGAAAGTGATCGTTGGCGATCGTGAAATCCATGTGGATGAAGATGGAAACGTACGTTACTGGCGTTCAAAAAAACCGAAGTTTAACGGGCATTGGGCCGGTTTTGATATGGGCCTCAATGGATTTGTTAATTCCGATTTTAATCAGAGTTTCCCCAAAGAATACGAATACCTCGATTTACGGATGACCAAATCAGTAGCTGTTCATATTAATTTCTTTGAGCAGAACGTGGCATTCTCAAGGAACCAAAAATGGGGTATGGTAACCGGGTTAGGAATGAACTGGAACAACTATCGTTTCAGCAAAGCCACACGCCTGAGTGCTGATTCATCGCAACTGCAAGGTTTTCTTGATAAAGGTATCAGTGTAAGGAAAAGTAAACTCACAGCGCTTTACCTGAGTGTTCCCCTTATTTTTGAATTCCAAACCAACAGCCGGCACAAAAAGAACAGTTTCCACCTGGGTGCCGGGATGATCGCAAGTGCCCGTTTATCATCACATACTAAAAAGTATTATGATGAAAGAAACAAGGAGTTTGATGTCACTCAATACAATCCCGAATCCGATCAGTACGAAACTGTTTATACAGCGACATCACCTGACTATTCGAAAACAAAAAACTTTGATGATTTTTACCTCCAACCTTTCAAATTTGATGCAACGGTGCGCATTGGATGGGGATTCATCAATTTATTTGCTACCTATTCTGTTAACGAAATGTTCAAAAAGGATAAAGGTCCTGAAGTATATCCCTGGACCATCGGTATTACATTTGTTAATTTCTGATAGCGACCAACAGCTTAGGAAAGGGAAACTGTCGCAAGCCGGCAGTTTCCTTTTTTTTATTTGGTACAGTTTCAATTTTAACGATGATAGATGTTTCATCCAATTTTTATAATTTTACATCCCTTTTCAAAAATCCACTGGTAAAAACAAAAGAATTAAATAACAAATACTTACACAGATGTCAGGACACAGTAAATGGTCAAAAATAAAACGGGCAAAGGGTGCTGCTGATGCCAAACGATCGAAAATGTTTTCAAAAGTTGTTAAAGAAATAACTGTCGCAGTGAAGGAAGGTGGCCCGGATCCTGAAGGAAATCCACGTCTTCGGCTGGCCATTGCCAATGCCAAAGGAATCAGTATGCCCAAGGATAACATTGAACGAGCCATTAGCAAAGGAAAAGATAAAGATGGAGCCAGTTTCCTTGAGCTTACGTACGAAGGTTACCTAACCTATGGCGTGGCAGTTTATGTGGAATGTACTACCGATAATCAACAACGCACCGTAAGCTGGGTAAGATCTGTTTTCAATAAATACGGAGGGAACCTCGGAACCAATGGCTCATTGAGTTTTTTGTTTGAACGCAAAGGTGTTTTTGAGGTGCCCAAAGGGGATCTTGACCAGGATGAATTTGAACTGGAAATGATTGATGCTGGTGCAGAAGATATTGAATATGAAGATGGATTTTTCTCCATCACCACCGCTATGGAAGACTTTGGTAAAATGCAAAAAAAACTGGAAGAATTGGGTATTGAACCGGAAAGTGCCGAATTGCAAAGAATTCCGCACGAAACGGTAAAGCTTGATGATGAAGTTGCCCGTAAAATCTTAAAAGTAATCGAAGTATTTGAAGACGAAGATGATGTTCAGAAGGTTTTTCATAACCTGGAAATCTCTGACGAGATGATGAATGAAATGTAAAAAATTACCATAAAAAGTAGCCCTGCATTGACAGGGCTTTTTTATGCTTTCTCGGTTTTGAATATACGAATCACTTCTTTTATATGAAGCAGCCTGAGAACAATGGCCAGTATGATCGAACCCATGATCATTACCAGTAGGTTAACCTTCCAGTCAAAACCAAATGTTCTGGATAAATAGGCAAGCCCAAAGGTACCCGAAACGAATAAAATTAACATCAGGAAAAAGAGATAGTTCTTTCTGAACTTGAAAATAGCAAACGCAAGGATCACCTGTGCCAGAGCTGTCATGCTTTGCGCACTCAGGCTGGCATAGGCGGCACCAATGGCCTGAAAGCGGGGAACAAGGGTTAGATTAACCACCAGGCTGATAATCACCCCTGTTGCAGCAACAATGTTCAACTGTTTCAGACTCCCATTGGCAGTTAATAAAGTACCAAAAACATAGGTTGTTGAAATCGCCACAAACCCAAACATCAGTATCCGGAAAACATGGGCCGATTGATCAAGTCTGAGCAAATATTGGTCCATGGTTTCGGTGATATGATGAGGATAAAGCCATTCCATCATTTCGGAACTGTAAAACCAGGTTGCTGCAGCAACCGTAACACTAACTGTAAATAAAAGAGAAAAGGATAACCGAACCAGGTTTTCGACCGAATCATGAAGCTTGATCATTTTGGAAAAAAGTGGTAATAGCAGAACGGAAAACAGGAATGCGATCATATTGGCGGCATCCAGCAGGCGAAAAGCTTGTGCATAAACACCGGCCTGCATTTTACCCAGGTCACCCGGCAATACCCTTTCGATGATCACCGAATCAATGCGGTTATATTGCGCCATAAGAAGTACCAGAAGGGCAAAGGGAAAACTCTTTTTTAGGATCATTAATAAAAAAGGTCGGTTCCAGTTCAGCCTCCTGAAGGCTGCTTTGCGAATGACAACGGTTATGGCAATCATGGCTGTCAATCCGTAAGCCGCCGTTTGGGCATATACAAACCATTCGATCTGAAATTTTTTATCGGTTACATTTCCCCAAAGCAGAATGCTACAAAAAATGATCATTAACAATCGATCGAGGACCGAAAGAACGCTATCGGTTTTAAACATTAACAATCCTGAGATATTGGATCGCAGGTAGAGGATAAAGGATAATAAAAACTGATTGAAAGCGACCCATCCGAGAATATAAAATTGCTTAGAATCATATCCTATGATAAAGCCAATGATAAAGGTAATGGCAACATAAAGAATTCCCAGCAATAACTTCAAGATAAGAATACTGGAAAAGTGCTTGTTGAGCAATTGATGGTTTTGGGCAATGTTTCGGTTGTTAAAGTTAGTGATGCCAAAATCGAGCAGGATATTGAACAGGAAAGAAAAGTTCAGAATGGAGAAATAAAATCCAAAATCCTCAGCACCTACCGCATTCTGGACCGACCGGTCAATCCCCAAAACCCAGAATGGTTTGACCAGTAGGTTGAGGAATAATAATATGCCAAGGTTGGTGAGGAATTTCTTTTGCATGAAAAGATTGATATCAATATCTAACGATGAATACTTTAAATATTAAATTTGTGCAAATTTATCAATAAAGTGATTGGTTTACCTTTACCCTCGTAAAACTTATTGAACCATTTTGAAAATTGCCATAAACACTCGGTTATTAATTAAAAATAAATTGGAAGGGATCGGCTGGTTTACTTATGAAACCCTGAAACGTATAACACAACAACATAAGGAACACCAGTTTTATTTTATTTTTGATCGTAAGCATGATCCCTCATTCATATTCTCTGACAATATAACCCCCATTGAAATTTTCCCGCAGGCGCGTCATCCTTTTTTGTACTATTTGTGGTTTGAATATTCCATTCCCCATGCATTGAATAAAATTAATCCCGATCTGTTTTTTTCGCCGGATGGATATCTATCCCTGAATACCCGATTTAGGTCCATGAACGTTTTTCATGATCTCAATTTCGAACATTACCCAAAAGATTTACCTTATTTCGAACGAAAATATTACCAGTTTTTTTTCCCCCGTTATGCTCGAAAAGCGAGTCGAATTGCTACTGTTTCTGAATATTCCAAAACTGATATTGAAAAACAATATGGCATCTCGGCTGATAAAATTGATGTGGTTTACAATGGAGCCAATGAAAACTTTAGACCCATCGAAGAACAGGAAAAAGATACAGTTCGCCAACAATATGCCGGTGGGTTTTCCTATTTTGTATTTGTAGGAGCTTTGCACCCTCGGAAGAATCTTGTAAATCTTTTTAAAGCTTATGACCAGTTCAAACAAAAAGATCAACAGGGGATAAAACTTATGATTGTTGGTGAAAAAATGTGGTGGACATCGCGGATAAGGGAAGCCTATGAACAAATGAACCACAAAGAGGACATAATATTTAGCGGGCGTTTAGGTCTGGAGGAATTGATAAAAGTGGTTGGTTCTGCATTGGCCCTCACCTATGTTTCCTATTTCGAAGGATTTGGAATCCCCATCGTCGAGTCTTTTTATGCTGAAACCCCGGTAATTACGTCCAGCGTTACTTCCATGCCTGAAGTAGCAGGTGATGCTGCCTTACTGGTCGATCCGTTTTCGGTGGAATCGATCCGGGATGCCCTGATAAAAATAGCCGGTGATGAAACGCTGAGAAAAAAATTGGTGGAAAAGGGCCGTAAACAGCGGCAGAAATTCTCCTGGCAACAATCTGCTGATCGTTTATGGCAATCCATGGAAAAGGCCCTGGATCTTTCCTGAAATAACCAATCGAATCAATTCAATCTCCACGACATTCTTAAACCGGCTCCATAGGATGAGTAACCGGGTTCAACAGTGAGTTTTTTATTAAAATTAATTTTACTCAGGGTGATCCCAATAAATGAGCCCAGTGCAGCACCGGCCACCACATCACTGGCCCAGTGCCGGGTATCATTGATTCGGGAAAGCCCCACAAGTGAAGCTATGGTATAACTGGTAATCCCTACCCATGGTTTATCTCTGTATCCCATTGCCAGAACAGAAGCGACCGCAAAGGCCGATGTTGTATGGCCAGATGGGAACGAAACATGATCAAAGGTAAAAGGGTAGGGGCCTTCCCACCTGTAGGGATCGGGTGGATCGTTTTCACTGGGACGATGCCGATGAAAAAGATGCTTGCCAACTGCTGCTGCACCACCGGCCAGAATATAGGCTTTGAGGCCTGTAAGTGCAACATTTCGATGGCGGCTGTTGCGATTACTGAAGATATATATGCCCGCTAATATCGGAATGGAATAGTACCCGCTTCCAAGGGGTTCCACCCATTTACTGGTTTTATTGCTGGCTCCGGATCGGTTACTTTGAAAAAATTCATAAATGTCTTCATCAAAAGCATAGGTTACGGTCCATGCTGTGGCAATACCGGCAAATGTTGCCCATTGTTGCCCTTTCCATCGGGCAGGTTCGGTAACTATTTGCCTGGTGTCATCCCAGTAAGATGTCAGGTATTTACCATTGAACCGGTAAATGGTATCATTGTTTTCCTGGGCAAGCGAAGGTAAACCAAGGGTATAAAGATTGATGATAATCAGGCCCGAAATCAGATGTATGGATCGAAAAGGTTTCAAATTTTAGTGAAGTTGATTAACCAATATTTTCTATTTTTTTGGCTTCCTCCCAAAAAACATCCATTTCGTCAAGGGTCATATTTTTCAATGAGCGGCCTGATTCAGAAGCTTTATTTTCAAGGTGTTGAAATCGGTGAATGAATTTTTTGTTGGTTCGCTCGAGGGCGTCCTCCGGATTGACCCCAATAAAACGTGCATAATTAACCAAAGCAAAAAGCAGATCACCCAGTTCATTTTCCATTTTTTCATGATCATTGTCCTCTTCCACCTCTTTTTTTAATTCATTCATCTCCTCGACCACTTTATCCCAAACCTGCTCGGGCTTTTCCCAGTCAAACCCTACACCTTTGGCTTTCTCCTGAATGCGGTATGCCTTTACCAGTGGAGGTAATGAAACGGGAACACCGGATAAAACCGATTTACGACCCTCTTTCAACTTGATCTTTTCCCAGTTATCTTTCACTGTTTTGGCATCGTTGGCCTCAACATCCCCATAAATATGCGGATGGCGATAAACTAACTTGTTATTGATATAGTTCAATACATCACCAATATCAAACCGGTTCTTTTCGGTTCCAATTTTAGCATAAAACACCAGGTGGAGCATCAGATCGCCCAATTCTTTTTTTATCCCGTCAATATCTTTGTCCAGGATGGATTCGGAAAGTTCGTAGGTTTCTTCTATGGTAAGATGGCGGAGGCTTTCAAACGTTTGCTCTCGATCCCAGGGGCACTGATCCCTCAATTCATCCATGATGGTTAAGAGTTGTTTGAATGCTTCTATTTTTTCTTCAATCGTGGTCATAATGTTTGCGGTATTCAGACGATAATTTTGGCGCAAAAGTAATGAAATCTAATTCCTTCACTCTATTAAGAGTGGGATTGCTTTTTAACAAGGTTTACCAATTCAGCCGGAGTAAAGGGTTTTTGGAGGTATTCATCGATTCCTGCCTCCATCATTTTTTGTTCTTCCAGATCCTTCGAATGGGCTGTAACGGCAATGATGGTTGTTTTAGGTTTGTTGTTATTCTTTTCATAATCCCTGATCATGCGGGCTGCCTCAAGTCCATCCATGACCGGCATTTGTATGTCCATCAAAACCAGGCCGTAATCATTTTTTTTGTAAAGTTCAAATCCAAGTTGCCCGTTTTCACCCACATCCATTTTATAACCCTCTTTTCTCAATATGCTGGTGGTTAATTGCTGATTGAGCAGGTTATCTTCCACCAACAATATTTTCTTATGATGAATTGCTCGAATAAGGGATTTCTTGACTTTTTTTGAGGTTGATGCCGATAATGAAAACTGAGCGGTAAACCAAAATGTACTTCCTTTTCCAACTTCGGATTCAATCCCTATTTCTCCTCCCATCAATTCTGCCAGTTTTTTGCATATGGCCAATCCCAGGCCTGAACCCCCTACATTGCGTTCAACTGCTGCATGGGTTTGTGAAAACGGTTTGAATAATTTTCTCTGGCTATCTTCTGAAATACCGATACCGGTGTCTGTCACTTTAAATTTTAGCAAAGAGATTCCATCTTCAACGGCCACATCTTTTACATGTTCCACCCCGATGGATATACTTCCCTGATCGGTGAACTTGATGGCATTGGTTACAAAGTTGATTAAAATTTGTGAAATGCGCATTGCATCACCCATGACTTCTTCCGGAATGTCTGTGGCAATAGCAGTATTCAGATCAAGCGCTTTTTCTTTTGCTTTTAGGTTATTCAGGCTGACTACTTCATGAATTATCTTTTTTAGATTGATCGGCTTTTCCTCAAGATCGATCTGTCCTGATTCAATTTTAGATAGATCCAGTACCTCATTGATAATATCGAGCAGATTGTTCCCGGATAATTTAATGACATCCACAAATTCTTTTTGCTCTTCATCCAGTTTTGTATCTCCCAAAATTTCGGAAATACCGATGATACTGTGCATGTGATTGCGGATTTCATGGCTGATGCCTGCCACAAACATCGACTTGGAATGGGTTGCCCGTTGGGCCCTTTCTTTTTCACTGATCAGCTTTTCTTCATATTCTTTTAATTCCGTGATATCCTTCAGTGTAGCTAATACACCGGGTTTTCCTTTATAGGTTGTGAGTTTGACATTCAAATTTACCAATCGGGGTGTGCCTGATTTATGGATGATGTGAAAGGTATAATTTTCTGGAACTTCTTCACCCGCCATTCGGCGATCAAAATTTTCATTTATTTTCGGCAGGTCGTGCTCCGATATAACATCTTCAAACGAAAACTGCTTTATTTCCTCAGGAGTATCATAACCCAGCAATTTTGCCACATGGTCATTGGCATAAACGATTTTTTTATTTTGGACAATCACGAGTGCATCCTGGATGCTCTCAATCAGGGATTTATATACCCGCTGACTCTCTTTCAATTTATGCACAGCCCTTTCCAGTAATTTCTTTTGTTTGGTAACTTCCAGGTTTTTTTCCTGTTGAATTTGTTTTTCCCTGCGGTTGATCCGTGACCTGTAATAAAAAATGACCAGGAGTGATAATATCAGTAAGGATACAGCAATGCTAATGATCAGAAAGTAATTTTGAGTTTTGATCTGCAGGGATTTCATCTCATTTTCCCTTTTCAGAATCTGGATGTCCTGGCTTTTATTCTGAATTTTATAGCGGGCCTCTACTTCAGTGATTTGTTTTAGATTCTTACTATTGAAAACGGAATCCTTAACATGAACATATTCTTTATAATATTCCAGTGCCCGGGTATAATTTCCCTGACTTTCATATAAGTATGAAAAATCAAGATATAGATCCGTAAGGAGCTGATGGGCATTAATTTTTCGAGCAATTTGCATGGAACGTTCAAAGTGGTTCTTTGCTTCATTTGGGATTTCAATTTGGAGATAAACACTTCCAATGTTTCGCAGGGTATTGGCTTCCGACCAGGCATCATTGATAGTCTTTTCAATTTCCAGGGCACGGTTATAATGATCCAGGGCTTTAAAATAATCACCTGCATGATAGTAAACTTCTCCAATATTGTTCAGGTTGGCGGCTTCCATATCCCTGTTACCAAGCTCTTTACTCAACTCGAAAGCTTTCCCAAGGTAGTCCAAAGCACTTGCCTCAACATTAATTTTAGAGTAGGTTATCCCAATATTGGTATAGCAGTTTAAAATTCCGGTTTGATCTTCCAGTTTTTGATAAATGTTTAAACTGTTGGTCATGTATTCCAACGCTTTATCAAAATTGCCCATATAATAGAAGATGTTGCCCAGATTTAAATAAACCGCAGCTACTCCTTCTTCATTTTGAACACTTTGATCAGATTTAAGGGCCTCGTAGTAATAATGAGCTGCCAGGTTGTAGTTGCCGAGATAATCATAGGTTAAACCAATGTTGTTTGATAGGGTCCCAATTCCTTTTTGGTATGCAGCCTTTTGACTGATATCGAGGCCTGTTTCAAAAAAAGTAAGTGCTTCATAGGGCTTATCCAGGTTGTAATTGGATATCCCCAAAATGTTATAGCCTTTGACTAAAATTGTATCGTCTTCAATTTTATCAGCAATGTCGATTATTTCATAACCCAGGATAATGCTTGTATCAGGATTTTGATCCCACTTTTTTTTAGCCAGTTCTTCAAGTTTAATCGCTTTTTGCAATCCATTTAAAGTATGGATCTGGTGTATCAGATTATCTGATGCAGTATCATCCTGGGCCGATAATACAGGACTAATTATCAGAAAAAAGGAAATTACCGTTATATAAATCAGACGATTCATTTTTGAGTGTTAACCAAGAAGGAAACAATTAATCCTAATTCCATTTCACTTACCTTACAACGATCATTGGTGTAAGATCGAAATCAGATTATATTAACGTATAAAATGCTAATAGAGTTTAATAAGCCCTGGCAAAAATTACCCTTTTTTGACTGGGTTTTCCAGAGTATACGCATTTTCCGTTTTCTTTTTTCATATCAAGAGGAATGGTACGAATCGTTGCTTTTGTCTCTTCTTTTATTTTTTCTTCGGTTTCTGCTGTACCATCCCAATGGGCAAGAACAAATCCGCCTTGATTGTTGATAAGGTCTTTAAATTCCTCCCAGGTATTGGCAACATGGGTGTTGTTTTCTCTGAAATTCAATGCTCGTTGGTATAGTTTTTTCTGGATCTGGTCAAGGAGGTTTTTTACTTTGATATCAATTTCCTCGATGTGTAGGATCTCCTTTTCGAGTGTATCCCTTCGGGCCACCTCAACGGTTTTGTTTTCCAGGTCACGAGGTCCTATAGCCAAACGTATTGGAACCCCTTTGAATTCATATTCTGAAAATTTCCATCCGGGTTTAAAAGTGTCTCTGTCGTCATATTTCACACGAATTCCATGCTTTTCAAGATCTTTTTTGATTTTCAGAGCAACTTCTGATATTTCTTCCAGTTGTTCCAGTTTTCTATAAATCGGAACAATCACGACCTGAGTAGGAGCCAGTTTTGGAGGCAATACCAGGCCATTGTCATCGGAGTGTGACATGATCAGTGCCCCCATTAATCTTGTTGAAACACCCCAGGAAGTAGCCCAAACATGTTCCAGTTTATTTTCTTTGGATAAAAATTTAACATCAAAAGCTTTGGCAAAATTTTGGCCCAGAAAATGAGATGTTCCGGCTTGCAAAGCCTTACCATCCTGCATTAAGGCTTCAATGCAATAGGTTTCAACGGCGCCGGCAAAACGTTCATTGGGTGATTTGGTTCCCTGCAAAACCGGGACGGCCATCCATTCTTCAGCAAAACGGGTATAAACGTCCAGGATTTTTTCGGTTTCCTCGATGGCTTCTTCCCTTGTTTCATGTGCAGTATGACCTTCCTGCCAAAGGAATTCGGCGGTGCGAAGAAACAGCCGGGTTCGCATTTCCCAGCGCACGACATTGGCCCATTGATTAACTAGAATAGGTAAATCGCGATAGGATTGGATCCAGTTGCGGTAAGTATCCCAAATAATGGTTTCAGATGTGGGCCGCACAATTAATTCCTCTTCCAGTTTAGCATCTTCATCCACGATCACCCCTTTTCCATCCGGATCATTTTTTAACCGGTAATGGGTCACAACCGCGCATTCTTTTGCAAATCCCTCAACGTGTGCGGCCTCTTTGCTGAAAAATGATTTGGGTATAAAAAGCGGGAAATAGGCATTAACATGTCCAGTATCCTTGAACATTTGATCAAGGGCTCCCTGCATTCTTTCCCAGATGGCATAACCATAGGGCTTAATTACCATGCAACCTCGTACGGCTGAATTCTCTGCCAGATCTGCTTTTATGACCAGGTCGTTATACCATTGTGCATAGTTCTCTTCTCGAGTAGGAAAATCTTTTGCCATATCTTAATTATGGTATAGTGTTTGTATCTTTTTAAGTGCAATAAGCGACAAAAGTATAAAAAAACATAACTGAAGGAGGCTTTAAAAATGAAATCTTATCTTGTTCCAACAGTCCTTTCGATCCTCATCCTCGCAGGATGCTCATCAACCAAAAAAGCAGCAGATTACGACGATGTTTATGCTTCGACAAAGAAGGATAAAAATACCGGTGAACAAACTGCGGATCCCGATTATTACGTCCAGAATGAAAATGCAACGGCTGATTATTCTGTTGAGGATTACGAAGCCGGCGATTATGTTTCTTACGAGGAAGAGCCGGTTTACTCAGAAACAGAAACCGTTGAAAATCCGGATGGCAGCACATATATAACGAATAATTATTATGGATCATCACCTTATGATTATTATGATTATTCCTATGCTGCCAGGATTAACAGGTTTTACAGTCCATATGCCGGGTTTGGTTATTACTCCCCATATTATACCGGCTTCTACTATGACCCCTGGTATAATCCTTATTGGTACAGTCCTTCCTTATATTTTGGGTTTAGTTGGGGATGGGGAAGTATAGGCTGGGGTTATCCATATTATTCGTATTATCCTTATTACCCATATAACAGTTACTGGTACGGATATAACAATGGTTACTGGAATGGATATTGGAATGGATATTACAATGGCGGAGGTTATTATAATGATTACTATGGATACAATGGCTATTACGGCCACCGTTCGTCCAGAAGCGGAGGGTCCAGTACACCCGTTGCTGCAAACAGTCGCAGTCGTTCTATTACGCCTGTCAACAGGGCAAGTACCTATCTGACCATGCAACGGAATAATGACAATAATGGGATCTCGGCAAAATCCAAAGAAAATGGAAGAAGCAATGCCCTTGTCGTTGATCCATCCACCCGGAGTGAACAGACGGCCCAAACCCGCAATGCAGCAGGCACAATGACAAAACCTCAAAATGACGTTAGTAAAAGAACACAGACAACATCTGCATCGAGGTACACTTATAAAAAACCTGCTGAATCAGGTAAGACCAGAACAGAATATCGTCCGGGAGAAACGATCAATACTCGGTCAAAGCAGACCAGCAGTCGTACACAGCCCTCGCAGCGCTATGCTAAACCTTCGGGTACAACTACAGAGCGTTCGTTGGGCAATACCCAACAGTCAAGATCCAGCAATACGCAGGTATATTCAAGGCCAAAATCGAATTACAATAACAGCTATTCGAAACCCAGCACTTATACTAACAGAAAAAACGTGCAGCCTTCGAATAACAATAGCCAGCGTTATTCACAACCTGCTCGCAGTAATACCAACACAAGGTCGTATTCGCAACCATCACGTTCCAATACAAGGAGTTACTCTACACCGAGCAGGTCATCGAACAGCCGGAGTTATTCTACTCCCTCAAGGTCGAGTAGTAGCAGATCATCTTATTCTGCCCCCTCTCGTTCCAGTAGCAGTGGTAGTAGCAGTGGCGGTGGTTCACGCTCATCCAGCAGTTCAAGAGGCGGACGCCGGTAGATTTTAAAGGATGCAAGGAAATATTTCCCTGCATCCTTTTTATTTTATTCATATTCGTCAAACTCCACAATTTAAAATTAAAAAATGATGAAACGGATCTTTTTGCTTTTCATTTCACAGCTTTTAATGCTCACCATTGTTTTTTCACAAAACGAAGATGACGCGTTGCGCTATTCCATGACAAGTTTTGGTGGTACGGCCAGAAGCATGGGAATGGGAGGTGCTTTTGGAAGTCTTGGCGCTGATTTTAGCACGTTGAGTACCAACCCCGGAGGCATAGGATTGTATACCAAGTCGGAACTAACCGTTACTCCTTCGTTTTATGGTGCTTCCACAAAGTCGACCTACAATGGAATGAAAGCTAAGGATAACAGGTTTAATTTTAATGTGAGCAATGCAGGGATGGTATTTGCATCGCCTACCCGTTCTTCTACCTCCATATTCAAAAACATCCAATTTGCATTCGGTATTAATCGAATCAATAATTTTAACAACCGTCAAATCATGGAAGGAACCAGCAATAAGAATTCAGTGACGGATACTTATGTTGATTATGCCAATGGGATATATTTTGGCGATATTGAAGATGATGTTAATGGTAATTATGCATTTGATCTGGCTCCGGCCTGGTATACCTATATGATCGACACATTACCGGGCTATGATAATCAATATTTCGGGGCAGTGCCTGCAGGAAGCAATATTTATCAGCGTATGGAATTAAATTCAAGGGGTTCGATGAATGAAATGGTTTTATCCTTTGGGACAAACGTTGCTGATCGTCTTTATGTTGGAGCTACTTTCGGATTTCCTTTTATCAGGTATTTTGAAGAAGCCTGGTATACTGAAGTTGATGTGAATGACCAGATTTATGATTTCAATAAATTATCACAATACAACGAGTTGAATACAACCGGGTCCGGATTCAATTTTAAATTTGGAATGATCGCAAGAGCAGCCGATTGGCTCAGGATTGGTGGTGCAATTCATACCCCGACCTGGTACAATAACATGTCGGATAGCTGGTATTCAGAATATGCAACTGAATTTGATAATGGTGATAATTTCTCCGAAAGATCACCCATTGGATATTATGATTATCAACTGGAAACACCCTGGAAAGCGATCGGTAGTCTGTCGTTTATTATTGCACAGCGTGCTATCATCAGTGCTGAATATGAATATATGGATTATACATCAGCGAAATTGAGATCACCCCAATATAATTTCTTTGATGAAAACAGCAACATTCAATCTAAATATGTGGCATCTCATAATTTCAGGGCCGGAGGGGAATACAGAGTGGATGCATTCTATTTCAGGGCCGGAGGTGCTTATTATATGAGCCCTTATGCCAATGATATAAATGATGCTGCAAGATTTTATTATACGGGGGGTATTGGTATTCGCGACCGCAACTTCTTTATCGATCTTGCTTATGTAAGGTCAGTCAGTGAATCAGATTATTATATGTATTCCTCACCCGAAGTGACACCCGATCCGGTAAGTAACCGTGTTATCAGCAATAATGTATTATTGACACTGGGATTTCGGTATTAATAAGGGCGGTTTTTAATCCCTGTTCTCAACCCGATTGAGACCCGCTTTTGCTTTTTGATTGATGCTGTTCCGATACTCTTTATTTTCCATTGACTGGGCAGCTTCGTAATAATGAATAGCAAGATCATATTTTTTTTGCTCTTCATAAATTTTCCCCAGTTGAAGTGCAGAGTTTGCTGCATAGTATGTTTCTGAATCAGCACCATCCTCGATGGTTCGTTTATAATATAAAATGCCATCTTCAATTTTCCCCCATTCATGATAAATCCTACCCAATCGATAGGTATATTCCAGTTTATCCTGTTCATTCCTCAGGAAGTCCTCGCTTTTTCCTGTGGTCAGGTCAAGCACTGCTTTTTCATAATATCCGCCATCGAAAAGCAACCGGGCTCTTAATAAATGATAATTAGGCAGGACTTTTTTTTCAGCTTCCCTTTCAGCCTGCTTATCTGCATCAACAATGGCACTACCATATTTTTCTACCTTACTGATATAATTCCTGTATTTTTCGGTATCACCGTGCACAAAATAATGCCAGGCGATTTTCTGGTAGGCATCCTTGATGTAATTAACTCCCTTAAAATTGATCACATATTTAAAAAAGTACTTGTTTGCATCTTCGTCAAGACGATGCAGTTTAGCAAGACCCGTTAAGTAATCAAGATAGTAAAATGGATAATATTCTTCTCCCAGTGGACGATTTATCAGGATGTCAATGGCCCGGTCGTTCATGCCAATTGACATATAAATTCTGGCAATGGCATAAATGGCCATGGGGTTTTTGAGGCTTTGCTGATCTTCTTCAATGATCTTAATGTAATCCAGGGTTTTGGTTTTGTTTGTCATCAGGTTCATCTGAATAAAACTCAGATAAAACAGGCATTCAGCTTTATAATGGCTGTATTCCGGATTGTGAAGGGATTCATTCAATACGGTTAATATCTCAGATACACCTTCATCAATAGTCCCCTCAATACCCACCATCCTTTTGACCCAATTGTAATTATCTGGAATGGTTCCGATCATGGTATGCAACAGTCCCAGGTTGATCAGGTTTGGCAGAAAATCGGGGAATTCCTCCTTGTTATTTTCGAGCATCCGGTAAGCCCTGTTAATTTCAAGGGTAGCTGATACATACTCTTTGAATTTGGTTCGGGCTACTGCCCATTGGAGATTAACCTGGGCAATACAATACCGATAATAGGGTGATTGCTCATCCCCATCCTCAAGCCGGTCGATTATATCATCTTTTTTATCTTCCAGTTGTTCAAATACATCTTCCTCTTCGCCTATAAATACAGTGAGGAAATAGATATAATTGTCCAGCAGATAGGGAATATTGTTGTTTGGATTGACTTGTTTTTCCTGCTCTATCAGATTTTTGCCTTCTTCAAATTTTAAACTTATAATTGCTGAGTAGGCTTCGCGACAACGCTGATTAAAATCATACTGATATTGTCCGTAACCCACTGTTGTTGAAAGCGTGATCCATAAAATCGCTATAGATAATATCCGGGACATTGTGCTCAAATTAGATCCATATAAAGATAAAAAAAAGAGGGGTATGAATTTCAAACCCCTCTTTATTACGTTAGTAATTCCAATTAGTTGTCAATATTCACTGAATTGGCAATATCTTCGTCAATTAGGATTCTTCCACAATACTCACAAACAATAATTTTCTTGTGCATGCGTATGTCAAGTTGATGCTGTGGCGGAATTTTATTAAAGCACCCACCACAGGCATCGCGCTCAATTTGAACAACAGCCAGTCCATTGCGGGCATTTTTCCGAATGCGCTGATAGGCAGTTAGCAATCGATCTTCAATATATTGTTGGTTATCCTGGGAGGTTTTAATCAATTCCTGCTCTTCCTTTTCCGTCTCAGCAACAATATCAGTTAGTTCTCCTTTTTTAACATCAAGGTCCTTGCTTCGTTCTTCCAGTTCTGCTTTTGATTTTTCGATCTCCTCTTTAATGACTTCCAGTTTTTGCTGGAATTCGTTGATTCGTTTTTCACTTAGTTGGATTTCAAGTGACTGAAATTCAATCTCTTTAGAAAGTGAATCATACTCCCGGTTATTCCTTACATTCATTTGCTGTTTTTCATACTTTTCAATCATGGTTTTACTTTCCTTGATTGCGTTTTCCTTATCAGCAATTTGCTTCTGCATTGATTCCGTTTCTTCCTTAAAATTATTGATCCGTGTATCCAGTCCTGCAATTTCATCTTCCAGGTCCTGAACCTCCAATGGAAGTTCACCCCTTACGATGCGGATTTTGTCTACCTTGGTATCCAATTGCTGGAGTTTATAAAGTGCGATCAGCTTCTTTTCAATGGTTATCTCCTTGGTTTGCTTTTCATCAACAACTTTTTTGCTTTTAGCATCCTCGGTTTCCTTTACTTTTTTCGCCATATCTCATTAATTTATAGATAATTAACAGAGTTTGTGTTTGTCTCTGAAATAAGGACTGCAAAATTAGAAAATTTTTTGATTAAAAGGCTCGAAATTAAATCTTTTGCGAATTGCTCACTTTCAAAATGACCGATATCGGCAATCACCATCTTCGAGTCACCCTCAAAAAAATCATGATATTTAACATCACCCGTCAGAAAAATATCAGCCCCCGACCGCAAAGCATCATGGATCAGGAAGCTTCCAGCACCTCCGCAAAGGGCAACTGTTCTTATATTTTTTTTATTCAACCCGGAGTGACGGATACAGGGGGTTCCGGTAACTGATTTGACAAACTCCAAAAATTGCTTTTCTTCCATTGTTTTTTCTAATTCTCCAACCATTCCTGCTCCTGTTTGTTCGAAAACATTGCCCAGTGGATAAATATCGTAAGCGACTTCTTCATAAGGATGAGCTTCTTGCATAGCCTGGATCACCTTCTTTTCAATATAAACCGGATAAATGGTCTCGATCCTGACCTCGGGCTCAACGTGCAGTTGGCCTTTTTCGCCAACAAAAGGATTGGTATCTTCTGATCCCCGGAATGTCCCTTGCCCTTCTGCATTAAAACTGCAACTGTCATAATTCCCTATGCGGCCGGCACCAGCTGTAAAAAGAGCTTCTCGCACCACATCAGCATGAGATATAGGACAAAAGGTGACAATTTTTCGAAGCATTTCTTTTTTAACTGCCAGGATCCGGGTATTGATCAATCCCAGTTTTTTACTTAAAATTCCGTTTATGCCATTTTGAATATTATCCAGATTGGTATGGATGGCGTAGATGGCTAAATCTTTTTTAATGGCCATAGAAACAACCCTTTCAACTGCGTTTCTGCCAGTAATTGATTTTAATCCTTTGAAAATGACAGGATGATGGGCAATGATTAAATTACAGTTTTTACCGATTGCCTCCTCCAGAACAGCTTCCGTTACATCCAGCGTGACCAGGGCCCCAATGATTTCCTGTTCCCTATTGCCGATTAATAACCCTGAGTTATCATAGGATTCCTGAAGATATAGGGGTGCAAATTTTTCCAGTTCATGAATGATCGTATCCAGTTTCATAAGCCAAAGAATTATGAGGTAAAATTAAGCCAAAAATCTTAGTTGCTGAAATAATGCAACGTCAAAACAATTTGTACTTTTATCGGATGCAATTACTGCGAATACTTTTATATCCAATCAGTCTTTTATTTGGACTGTTGACATTTTTCAGGAATAAATTATATGACTGGGAGGTATTGTCATCAAAATTCTTTGATGTACCAGTCATTGCTATTGGGAACTTGTCGACGGGTGGTACCGGCAAGACTCCTCATGTAGAGTATCTGATTCGCCTTTTGAAAGATCAATACAGGATTGCTATATTGAGTCGCGGATATAAGAGAAAAACAAAGGGTTTTATACTGGCTGCGCAGCATCATAGCTTCATGGAAATCGGAGATGAACCCACCCAATTTTACTCCAAATTTGATGATATACATGTGGCGGTTGATGAGAATCGGGTACATGGGATAGAGAAGCTACTTGAACTGCAAGATCCCCCTGAAGTTATTTTGCTCGATGATGCTTTTCAGCATCGGAAGGTTAAGCCGGGCTATTCAATTTTATTGACTGATTTTTATAATCTTTATGCCAGGGATCATATGCTGCCGACTGGTAATTTGCGGGAGTTCAAGTCAGGATCCCAAAGGGCCGATGTCATTATCGTTACCAAGTCGCCCAAAGTACTATCACCTTTTACCCGTCAGCGGGTAACCAAAGAATTAAAACCAAATAAGGGACAGCACCTGTTTTTTTCATACATCCGACACGGTAAATTGACTGCGATTCCCGGTGTTGATTTCAAGCCGGAAGGTCGCAGTCGTTATTCAGCGGCATTGCTGGTGGCTGGTATTGCCAATCCCTATCCGCTTGAGATGTACCTGAAAGATAAAATTAATCATGTTGAAACGCTGATATTTCCTGATCACCATCATTTTACCGGAAAAGCTGTGGAAGATATTATAGAACGATTCGACCGGATTCTGATAAAAAATAAGATCATGGTCACAACAGAAAAAGACATGATGCGTTTAAAACATCCAGATCTATTAATTAAACTTAAAACCCTTCCGCTGTGCTATGTTCCGATGGAAATCAGGATCAATAAAGACGATCGGGAGGAATTTGATAAATCCATTTTGAAATATGTTAAAGAAACTAGAGGAAACAACCCATTACATCAAACAAAAGATTGATTTTGAACCCCAGGTGGGAATTGTTCTGGGAACAGGCCTGGGTGGGTTAACAAAAGAAATTCAGAATGTTGGAAGTTTACCATATCTTGAAATTCCCAATTTTCCTGTTTCAACCGTCAAGGGTCATGAAGGAAAACTGATTTTTGGTAAACTGGGGGGTAAAAATGTCGTGGCCATGCAAGGTCGGTTTCATTATTATGAAGGATACACTATGCAGGAACTCACCTTTCCAATAAGGGTTATGAAATTATTGGGAATCAATTTGTTAATCCTTTCCAATGCTGCCGGCGGTGTTAATCCAAACTATGAAATTGGTGATCTGATGGTCATCAATGATCATATCAACCTGATGGGCGCCAATCCTCTGATCGGAAAAAACGATGTGGATCTCGGACCAAGATTTCCGGATATGAGCGAGGCCTATGATAAAAAAGTGATCCGGGAATTTACCAAAATTGCCCGCCAGCATTCAATTCATTTTCAGGTGGGGGTATATGCGGCCGTTAGCGGGCCTACCTTTGAAACACCGGCTGAGTACAAATACATCCGGGTGTTGGGTGCAGATGCGGTGGGTATGTCCACCGTACCTGAAGCTATTGTAGCAAGACATATGGGTTTGCCTGTTTTTGCCGTATCAGTAATTTCCGATCTGGGTGTAGAAGGCAAGATCGTTGAAATTTCGCACGATGATGTTATCGATGCTGCCAGTTTGGTAGAACCCAAGATGACACTTATCCTGAAAGAATTGTTAGGAAAAATAAATTTATAGGCGAAAGAACTTTATTCTTCAAAGACCTTTTCGGCTAATGATTCCGACCAGTTAACCACGCGCTCGCGTTCAGCAATTGTCAGTTTTGCTTCAGGATGAATGATGGTATAAATCGTCAGTGGCATTCCTCCTTCACCGACTTCGTCTCCAATTTCATCCAGCAGATTTAGTTTTTCCCTTTTGTCAAACTGATTCCATTTACTGAAGTCGAGATTGTTACGTCCATGCCTTACATCTTTGGCCACCTGCCAGGATGCCGGTGCTACATAGGCATACCAAGGATAATATACCTCTTGCGAGTGACAATCATAACACGCATTCCGGATGATTTCCTCAACATCCTCAGGAACCTCATTTTCGACAAAAAAATCGTAGTTCCCCTGTTCATTAACAGGTCGGTTGGCTGGAATTAATTGAATTACAATAAATGCAGCCAATAAAACCAGAAGGATAATACGTAATTCTTTACCCATTTTTTAGTTTCCCATCATTTCTTCTGCAGTGGTTTTTGCCCATTCTTTTAGACGGGATGCTTCTTCCTTGGTTAGCGCTTTATCTGGATATTTGTTCAGAAACTTTTCCGGCGGCATTTCATTTTCTTCTACAACAGAATGAATGTCATCCAGTTTAGCCACAATTTTTGCCTTGGAAAGGTTGGGTAATTCATCCAGTAGTAATTTCTTTTTAGCCTTATCCGATTGTGCATCCACATTGTGGCATCCAAAGCATGACTTTTCAAGGATGGCATTCACATCGTCGGGAATGGTAAGATTTTCTCCTGGATTGGGTGCTGATGACTGAGATTCAGGATAAGAGATGAAAGCTGTAAACCCAATAAATAGTAAAACTGAGAGGGGTGAAACAAATCGAGAGGTGTTTTTGAATTTCATAATGTTTGTATTTGGTAATTTGATCGTGTTATGTTCAAAACAACAACCAACAAAATAAAAAGTTTATTTCCATAATAATTACTAATGACAACTTAATCCGAAAAATCAAGTATTACCAACCGCCACTTTTGATCTTCCAGTTTATACTTTCTTGTTATTAGCGGTTTTAGTAAGAGCCCTGAAGCTATCAAACTGCCACTGATGATAAGGGTTTCTGATGGAACAACGGGTTGGTCAGCATTGATCAAGCCATTGAGGGTGCTGATGGATAAATATGCGATTCCTGCCGTTAGGAGAACCCTGTTTAAAAAGCGAAACCCCCATCTGTTTCGGTAAATGATGCCAATGTCATTCAGCAGCACTTCCAAACCATTGCTAAAAATAATACTGGAATCGGATATTTTCCCAATTGCTCCACCAATATCAAAAGCCCCTTTTTTGAGTTGAAGATGAAGATGCTGATCGGCATAGTATTTATAATTGTGTGTAGTCCCGGGTTTTTCTAAAACCAAAATGTTTTGTGTTTGACCAGTTGATATAGTCAGAAACCCCAGCATCAAATATATGGAAACATATTTCAACATTTCATCACGAATTTAAAACTATTTTGCAATACAATGCTAAACAACTCCCCTAAAAATTGTTAAATCAATCAATCTAATCATCGATGGGCAATTTGTAACTTTGTGGCAAAGTTTAATAAACATGCGAAATTCATATTTAATTATATTGATGGTAATTGTATTTTGGAGTTGCCAGGATCAACCCGGATCTGAAATTTCATCTGTTGAAGGTAGTTTCCCTCAGCTGGCTGGTGACCAGATAACCATTGAAGAACTGGAGGTTCGCAAAACCATTGCCATGGACTCGGCGGTGATTGATAAGATGGGTCATTTCCGGTTTGATTTTGAGATAGCTGATGCCGGGTTTTATGTGCTCAAAACTACGGATGACAACCTGCTATTATTGCAACTTGAGAAAGGAGAACATGTGAAATTAAGCTCCAATGAAGATCCATTTTTCAGGGGTTACGAAGTAACCGGTTCCCCCGGTTCTGAGTACTTAAGAGATTTTGAATATTTCATGCAATCTCAGCGGGACCGGATCGATTCTATTGCAACGGTTTATTATGATGCACGTGGTCAAGAAAACTTTATGGAAGTCAAAACCCGACTCGATTCTGTTTATGATGCCATTGTTGACGATCACCGGCATTATATCCGGGATTTTGTGAAGGCTCATCCTTCATCCCTCACATCGCTTATTGTCATTAATCGGAGTTTGGGACAAAACAACGTTTTGGATGAAGAAAAGGATTTCAAACTTTTTCATACAATCGACAGTGCACTGATGGAAAAATATCCTGATAATAAACATGCACTTGATCATCACGAACGTGTGAAAGAAATACAAGGTAGAATTTTTGATCGACGGATCGCCGAAGAAAAAGTTATGGCCGGTAAAAAAGCACCCGATATTGTATTGAATGATACTGCCGGAAATCCATTTTCGCTAAAGAGTTTTACGGGTCATCCCACCATTCTTCAATTCTGGACTGGCTGGAGTGCCAGGTCAAGAGAAGACAATCAGACCCTGATAAAAATTTATCCAGACCTTCAGAAACGAGGCTTTAAGATACTTGGTGTTTCACTTGATGAAAATGCTGTGGTATGGAAGGGCGCCGTGAAAATTGATCAGCTTCCCTGGAAACAGGTAAGTTCTCTGCAGGGATTACATTCTGAAATTGCAAAAACATATAATTTGCCATCAGAGCTGCCTTTTTATTATTTACTGGATGACAAATTGGTGATCCGGTATAAGAATAGTTCCCTTGATTCGGTCCTAATTCATCTGGATCAATTAACTTTACGACATTAATTAAAACACCTGAATTTGACAAAAGAGAACGGTAAAAAGATATATTTTGTTTCGGATTGCCATTTTGGTGTGCCAAACCGGGAACAATCCCGAAAAAGAGAGGAGCGTTTCATCGCCTGGCTGGATGAAATCATAACCGATGCAGAAGCTATTTATATTATGGGCGATCTGTTTGAGTTTTGGTTCGAGTATAAAACCGTAATTCAAAAGGGTTATATAAGATTGCTTGGCAAACTTGCGGAAGTCAGTGATGCTGGCATTCCTATTTATTTTTTCAGGGGAAATCATGATGTGTGGGCCTTCGATTACCTGGCTGATGAGCTGAATTTCAAGATCTATCCGGATACCCTAATTACGACATTGAAGGGACACAAATTTTTCCTTGGCCATGGCGATGGATTAGGCCATGGTGATAATGGATACAAGTTCCTGAAAAAGGTTTTTCGAAATCGGCTCAACCAGTTTTTATTTCGCTGGCTCCATCCTGATATTGGCACGGGTATGGGACTTTACTGGTCGAATAAAAGTCGGGTGGCCAATGAGAACCATGGACTGGAAGCTGTGAACCAGGCCGGTATCGATCGGATAGCCGGATACTGTAATGAAGTTTTGAGAAAAGATCCGGATATCGAATACTTTATATTTGGACATGTTCACCGGCCTGAAGTAATTGACCTGAATGGAAAGGCCAAGTATTATAGCATTGGAGACTGGATCAATTATTACTCCTACCTGGTTTATGATGGCGAAAAAGTGGAACATCATTATTTCAAAAAAGAAATTGCAAAAACATGAAAAAAATCATCTTCTTATTAATTGCATTGACTTTTGTAACATTTGGAATGAAGGCACAAAATCATCAGGCCTGCTCCCATAAAGCGTCTTTTCAAAAATCTTGGATCAGTGATACTTTGGATGCCATCAGCTATACCATCTATTTGAACGATATAGATTTTGTCAATCAGGAAATCAATGCCCAAACAGATGTGTTGTTGTCCAGTAAGATCGACAATCTTGATCATATTACACTCGAATTGCAGGCACTCACTGTAGATTCGGTATTTATTGACGATGAAAAAATCGAATCCTTCAGCCATTCGGGTAATTTTTTGCTCATCCCGTTATCAATGCCAATCTCAAGTGGTGAAAATGTCGCAGCCAGTATATATTATCATGGCCAGCCTTTTCATGAAGATTGGGGTGGATTTCACTGGTCAGGTGGGTATGCTTTTAATCTGGGAGTTGGTTTTGTAAGTATTCCACATAATCTTGGTAAAACCTGGTTTCCCTGCATCGATGATTTCCGTGACAGGGCTACCTACGAACTTTATGTGACCGTTGATAATGCATTGGATGCTGTTGGTGGTGGGGTTTTACAGGAGGTTGTCATCAATGGAGACGGGACCCATACCTATCACTGGAAACTGGACCAAACCATCCCTACTTATCTCGCATCTGTTGCTGTGGGTGATTATGCCCGCTGGACAGGAACCTTTAATGGTATCAATGGGGATATCCCCATCGGCATTTGGGTAAAACCGCAGGATTCATCCAAGGTAGACGGAACCTTTCAACATTTGGATGAAATGATGGCCCTTTTTGAGGAAAAATTCGGGCCGTATCGTTGGGATCGTATTGGTTATGTTGGAACCGGTATAGGTGCAATGGAACATGTTACCAACATTGCATTGCCCCACAATATGATCAACGGAGGAACATCTTATGAAACGTATGTGGCGCATGAACTATCCCATATGTGGTTTGGTGATAATGTTACCTGTGCAACGGCGGAGGATATGTGGCTCAATGAAGGTTGGGCTGTTTTTTCCGATGCTTTGGTGCAGCAAGCACTTTACGGGGACGAACAATACCGTGAGTTTTTTCGTGATATGCATAAAAATGTCATCCAGTTTTGCCATACATCAGGGGGAGACGGCAGTTATTTCCCAATCAATCAAATCCCACAGGAAGTTACTTATGGGATGAGTGCTTATGATCGGGGAGCTACCATCGCCCATTCGTTAAGAGGCTATCTGGGTGATGAATTATTCTTTGGAGCGCTGGCAGCCTACCAGGAAAATTTTAAATATGCAGCTGCTTCCTCTTACGACATGCGTGATATAATGACCACTTACACCGGAATCGATCTGGCGCCCTGGTTCGATAACTGGGTGTTCCATTCGGGAACGCCGCATTATTCAGTTGATTCAATGACTGTTCTGCCCAATACAGCAGGAGCAGAAGTAACCGTTTATCTAAAGCAGAAACGGCATGGGCCTGCTTTCATAGGTGATGCAAATAAAATTGAACTCACTTTTTTGAATGATCAATGGACCATGGTTTCGGAGGAGGTGATGTTCGATGGTGAAACCGGCAGTGCAGTATTGCAACTTCCCATTGTTCCTGAAGCTGTTATTCCCGATTTAAATGAAAAACAATGTGATGCCATTACAGACGAGGCTATGACCATAAAGGAGCCCGGAAGCCTCAATTTTGTCAATACCTTTTTTGAAATGGAAGTTGAAGCGGTGACCGATTCTGCTTTTATCTGGGTAGGCCATCAGTGGGCACCACCTGATCCCCTGCAAAATCCCATTCAGGGTCTTACCATTTCTGATTATCGCTACTGGATCATTGATGGAATTTTTCCCGAAGATTTTAATGCAACGGGGGTATTTTGGTACAACAGGAATGCCCACCTCGACGATGGAATTATCAACAGTGAGGCAGATTCAGTGGTGATCCTGTATCGCCCATCACCGGCTTATGACTGGCAATTTATCGACTTCACCAAAATTGGGTTGTGGAGCATTGGTAAATTATTTATTGAAAACCTTCAAAAAGGTGAATACACCATTGCGGTATGCGATGATACTTTTGTTGGAACGAAGAAGCATAAAATTGAATCATTGGGTTTCAGGGTTTCACCTAATCCTTCCGGATCCCTATTCCATATTGAAACAAAATATGCCGGAACCCTTCATTTTTATGATTCAACAGGTAAGCCAATTGGTATGAAGACAGTTAAAAAGAACCAGAAATCATTGACCTGGCAACCAAATCATCTGTCTGCCGGCACTTATTTCGTTCGATATATCTCGGATGACCATAAACCTCTTGGTGTCGAAAAACTGATTCTTACCAAAGACCAATAATAATAACCATGCATCCTTATCTTGAGCCCCTTGAGCAAAAATTTCAGGCCAATCGTGACAAAATCGTAGCGGTTCAAATGAAAAAATACATGAAAGGTCAGTATGATTATTATGGCATTAAATCTCCATTAAGGCGGGAGATTATGAAAGCACATTTGCTTCAATATGGGTTGCCTGTTAAAGAGGATGTGGATGCCATCACCAAAGCATGTTGGACGCAACCCCAGCGTGAATTTCAATACTTCATTATGGAGGTGCTGGGTAAAATAGCTAAAAAAGCCGACCCCATCCGAATTGAATTGTATGAGTACATGGCGGTCAATAAATCATGGTGGGATACCATCGATTATATTGCCTCAAATCTTGTTGGCGTCCATTTTCAGAAATATCCAGAACAGATCAACCCTCATACAGAGCAATGGATGGATTCAGGAAATATCTGGCTGCAAAGAATTTCATTGTTATTCCAATTGAAATACAGGTCGAAGACAGACATAGATTTGATGACACACTATATTGAGCAGTTATTGGGTTCAAAAGAATTTTTTATCAACAAGGCCATTGGTTGGATCTTAAGGGAATATTCCAAAACCAATCCGGAGTGGGTGGTGTCCTATGTCAGGAACAATGAGCACAGGTTAGCTGGTCTGAGCCGTCGTGAAGCCCTTAAATGGCTTGAACGAAAAGAAAAATCTGGTTCAAAATAAAACTGAATTCAACAATGAGAAAAATCGCTTTTGTTTTCACACTTTTAGTCATGATTCTGGGTTCTTGCACGGGTGATAAAGTTTTATTTGAGGAATATTACAAGTTGCCCAATATGAGCTGGAACCGCTTTAACATTGTTACCTTCGAAATTCCTGTGAATGAAGAAGGGTTCGAAGCTGATTTTTATCTGAATATCCGGCATATCCCGGAAATTCCATATGAAACTTTAAAATACAATTTCACATTTATTTTCCCTTCAGGAGAAGTGAGGACGGCAGATTATGAGCTTGATTTTTTGGATAATGGAGGGAATGCTTTAAGTGAATGCATGGGCGACCTGTGTGATTTACAGGTGCCTGTAAGGAAAAACTTGAGGGTAAGTGACGGCGGAATGCTCAAAGTGGAGATTGAAAATAAATATACAAAAATTGAAATGCCAGGAATCATTGAGGTGGGATTGATCGTAAGGAAAAGTCAGGATGAACTATGATGATTCATGCAGTAATTTCCGGGTTTCAACTTCATCTTTCTTCAACTGAGTTTGCAGGGTCTCCAGGTCTTTAAATTTTTTTTCATCACGGATGCGGTCGATAAAATAGATGATGATCTCCTGACCATAAATATCTTCATCAAAATCGAAAATATGTACTTCGGTCACCAGCCCGTTGATCCCTACAGTTGGTCGGGTTCCGATATTTCCCATTCCATTATAAATTTCCCCATCGATCCCTACTTTGCAGGCATAAACTCCGCCAGCTGCAATGAGTTTATATTTATCATCCACATCAATATTGGCTGTTGGGAAACCGATCTTACGACCAATTTTATTTCCTTCGATAACAGTTCCGGCAATGCTGTAATTATATCCCAGCATTTTGTTGGCCAGTTTTACATCTCCTTCTATTAGCGCATTGCGGATTTTGGTAGAGCTTACCGCGGTATCATTGATATACTGTGCAGCGATCTCTGCCACCTCAAAACCAAATTTTTCACCTGTTTCGATGAGTTGTTGATAATCTCCTTCCCTGTTTCGACCGAAATGATGATCATAACCCACAATCAGTTTTTTTACATGAACCCTGTCAACAAGGTAATCCTTGATAAAAACTTCTGACGGCGTTTTAGAGAATTCTTTTGTAAATGGGATCGCAATCATATGGTCAATACCAAAATTTTCAAGCAATTGCATTTTCCGTTTCTGTGAACTGATGAAACGCAACTCGGTTGGACTGGAGTTTAGCACCAGCCTGGGATGTGGATCGAAAGTGACCAGCACCGTATCCCCGTTTTTTTCGGAAGCAATTTCCTTCATGCGCGATATAATGCGTTGATGACCAATGTGAAGACCATCAAAGGTTCCCACCGTAACCACAGCAAATTTCGATCCCGGAAATTCTTTTATGTCCTTATAGATTTTCAAAAGTGCCTGAATAATTCGTTAATTTTTTTTAACTTTACCTCACGGTAAGAAGGATGCAAAAGTATAAAAATTGAATATTTACCGTATGACCAAAAAAAGCCGATTCCAGTTAAAACTGGTTTTACTATCAACAATTTTTGTCCTTTATGGTTGTGGCCATGCTATATTTGGGCAGATTGCAGATGACTTTTCAGATGGAAACTTTACACAGAATCCAGCCTGGCAAGGTGATACAGCGCAATTTAAAATTTCTACCAGCAGTGCCATTCCTGCGAATATGAAACCCGCTCTGCAATTGGATGGGACAGACCCCGATACTTCATTCCTGTGCCTTGAGAATAACCTCATCAATAATGTGGAATGGACATTCTGGGTCAAACTTTCTTTTAATACGTCGGCTAATAATTTTGCCCGTATTTATCTTATTTCTGATCAGGATAATCTGGAAGGACCGCTCAATGGATATTTTATACAAATAGGTGGCGCCAATGATAGTCTTTGTTTGTTTCGGCAAACAGATACGATGAATGAATTGATATTGAAAGGAGAATTTGGTTTTACCGGGAATTCCATCAATACCTTCAGAATTAAAATAACCCGCGATGATGGTGGTTTGTGGGAACTATTTTCTGATCCTGAAGGAGGAACTGTTTATCAATCGGAAGGAGCGGTTTTTGACAATACCCATACCAATACAGAGTGGTTTGGAATATTCTGCCAGTATACCGCCAGCAATGCCAGCAAATTTTATTTTGATGATTTTTATGTGGGACCGGCTATTTATGATACCATTCCACCCGAAGTTTTATCTGTGGAGGTCCTATCGGATCATGAGCTGGATGTTTTATTTACAGAAGCTGTCACATTTGTATCCGCCGGAAATACCAATAATTATTCCGTGAACAATGGCATTGGCCATCCGTTAGAGGCGTCACCGGACAATTTCAATACTGCACTGGTCCATCTCGATTTTTCAACGGCTTTTGTATCCGGGCAAAATTATTGGCTTGTAGCGGAAAGTATTGAAGACATGGCAGGCAATGTTCTTGAATCTGATTCGGTAAATTTTGAGTACCTGGCAGGTTCAACCCCAGGGTGGGGAAGTATTTATATCGACGAGATCATGGCTGATCCTGAACCCCCGCCTGCAGGAATCCCTGCAGCAGATTTTCTCGAACTTTATAATGCTACAAATGAGATCTTTGATTTAACGGGTTGTTCCATCAAACCCCGCGAATCAGCCGACCCGGCATTTTTTGAATCGGGTTTTATCCTGCCGGATAGCTTTTTGATCGTGACCCATAGCAGTGATACTGCAGCCTTCTCAGGGTTCGGTCAGGTAGCCGGACTATCAGGTTTTTCTTTGAATAACGAGGGCACAATCGTTTTGCGCAATGCCTACGGTGATCTTTTGCATGCTGTTAGTTATACCAGAGATTGGTATAAAAATGAAGAGAAAAAGGAGGGCGGCTGGTCATTGGAAATGATTGACCCACTAAAACCCTGTGCTGGAATGGATAATTGGATGGCTGCCATGGAGGTTGATGGAGGAACTCCCGGACGCAGAAATTCAGTGAATGGTGCCATTTATTCAGTTCCAACTATCGAGCTGGCTCAAATTACCGGACCCCATACGGTGCGGCTTGAATTCAATCACGATATGGATAGCACGAGCATTGTAAATCCCAATGCCTATAAAGTTATGGATCCTGAGTTGTATCCAACATCCGTAACTTGCCCGGAATTACATTTTGCTTCTGTTCAATTGGAATTTGATTTCAACTTTGCAGAAAACAATTTGTATACTTTAAAACTGACCGATTCACTGTTCAATTGTTCTGGTGAGTTCATTCCTTTGGAAGGATCTTATACCCTTGTTCTTCCTTCCGTTTCAGAACCCTGGGATATCGTTATCAATGAGATCATGGCTGATCCGGATCCTCCGGTGGGTCTTCCTGAATTTGAATTCATTGAAGTTTTTAATGCAACAGAGAAATATCTGAACATGCAAGGCTGGACATTAGAAGTAGGAACGGTGCAAAAGAAAATTCCTGATCTCATGATCGGACCGGCTGAATATATCCTTTTTACCGATGATGATGCCACCTGGTTATTTGAAATGTTCGGGCGCGCCTTTGGTTTCAGCAGTCTTGGGTTAACCAATAGTGGGGCTGCACTCAGTTTGCTGGATGAGTCAGGTACCATAATATCTACGGTAACATATACAAATGATTGGTTCAGGGATGCTGATAAAGCAGAGGGGGGCTGGTCTCTGGAGCAAATTGATCCTTATAATCCCTGTGCCGGAAAGGAAAACTGGTCCGAAACCTCAGCTCCGGAAGGAGGCACCCCCGGGAAAATCAATTCAGTGGATGCAGCCAATCCATCGGAGCCGAAGATCCTGAGTATGATCCCTGAGACTTCCGAAACTTTCAAGCTCTCTTTTAGCCAGGTAATGGATAAAACATCCATTCTAAATCCGGATGCCTATTATGTTGACCATACCATTGGTAACCCATTCACTGTAGTTCCGGGTGATTCTGTGGGGCAATCGGTAATTCTCACTTTTAGTGAGCACCTCCTTCAACAAAAGATTTACGAACTACAAACCGAACAGCCGCTATATAATTGTCGTGGATTGGAAATGCCGGCCGGGTCCCATATTTTATTTGGGATTAGTCAACCCGCAGAAAAGAATGATATAGTGATCAATGAAGTGCTTTTCAATCCTGCTGGTAAGGGTGTGGATTTTGTGGAAATTTATAACCGCAGTGATCGAATTGTGGATATGAAGGAGTTCTATCTTGGAAATATTAACTCGGATGAGTTTGGAGTAAATGATACCATCTATAAAAATATTTCCATCCAAAGCAGGCAATTTCTGCCTGGTGAATATCTTGTATTGACGACTGATCCAGAGGTTGTTAAAAGTCAGTATTACACTGAAAATCCTGATGGATTTTTCAGCATGTCCTCATTTCCCGCATATAGCAATCAGCAGGGATCCGTTGTAATTGCAGGAACGGGAAGGGTCCCGATTGATTATTTTAATTATAATGAGTCCATGCATTATCCTCTTCTGACAACTGTGGAAGGTGTTTCGCTTGAACGGATCAATTATGACCGGCCTTCAGGAGATAAAACCAATTGGCACTCTGCCTCAGGTGAAGTTGGGTATGCTACCCCGGCCTATCGAAATTCTCAATTTAAAGGATCTATTGAAATAGCAGATGAAGTGACCCTGGAACCTGAAACATTTTCACCTGATAATGACGGTTGGGATGATGTATTGAATATTCATTATCAATTTGATCAACCGGGATTTAATGCCACCATCCGCGTGTTTGACTCAAGGGGGAGACTAACTCGGTTATTAATTCAAAATGAACTGTTGGGTACCGAAGGTACATTCTCATGGGACGGTCTCACAGATGATAACCGAAAGGCGCCCATAGGTATTTATATCATCTATTTTGAAGTTTTCGACCTGGATAGAAATGTAAAAAAATACAAAAAAACTGCGGTGTTAGGTGGAAGGCTTTAAAGATGGTCAATCTGCTTTATCCTTATTCTTTCCTTCCTGTGTATTATACACGTTCATGGCGCGTGTTACACCGATGGTCACAAAACTTTGGATGATCTCAATGGCTGTTTTTATTTTAGGGATCATGATCTCCTCTTCGGATTTGGTCCATTGGCCGAGCACATAATCTACCTGGTATCCTTTTGCAAAGGTGTCACCAATGCCCACTCTAAGACGTGCAAAGCCCGAAGTTCCCAATTCCTGGATGATGCTGATCAAACCATTGTGACCACCATCACCCCCTTTGGCGCGCAAGCGCAATACACCAGTGGGCAGGGCCAGGTCATCGGTAATGACCAGAAGGTTGTCAATGGGGATGTTTTCTTTGGTTAGCCAGTATTTGATCGCTTTTCCACTTAGGTTCATATAGGTGGAGGGTTTAATTACCACAAGGTTCCTGGCGCGATATTTCAAGCGGGTTATATCTCCGTAACGCTCTGTTTGAAAGGATGCACCCGCTTCTTGTGCCAGGGCATCTGCTATGATAAAACCGATATTGTGTCGCGTATTGGCATATTCTGCCCCGATATTTCCCAGTCCTGCGATCAGATATTTCATTGGTTTAAATTACTTTTTTCGTCACAAAAGCTGTGTTTCATACAGAATTGTTCATGGTAAAAATATTTTCAAAAATACGAATTCCGAAAAAAGAAAAATTCCAAACTCCTGCAGGAGTTTGGAATTTTGAATATTGTGAATTTAATCTTATTCTCCTCCTTCTTTGGGAGCTTCACCACCTTCACCTTCAGCAGGGGCACCTTCTTCGCCTTCAGCGCCTTCTTCAGCACCTTCTTCGCCTTCTTCTTCCTCTTCTTCAGGTTCATCCATACCAGCACCACGTCCGGTTTTAACACCTACAATTTCACCATTCGGATTATCCAAAAGTTCAAGCTTAGGATATGAAACATCCTTTACTTTAATGTTATCATTCAGGTCAAGTTTGTTGATGCTAAGGGTGATGTAATCAGGAAGATCATCGACCAATCCTTTCACTACCAACTTGCGCATTTTTTTACGCAATTTACCACCTTTGATGATTCCGGGAGCTGTGCCTTCAAATTTTACCGGAACTCCAATGATTACTGGTTTTCCTTCCAATACCTGCAGGAAGTCGGCGTGTAGAACACGGTCGGTTACCGGGTGGTATTGCACATCCTGAAGGATGGCAGTGTAATCTTTATCGTCAATTTTAAGATTGATAATAAAAACCTCAGGGGTAAAGATGATCTTAGAAAAATCCATGTCGTCGATGACAAAATGAACTTGTTTTTCACCACCGTAAAGCACACAGGGGATCTTGCCTTCCCTTCTGTGCTTTTTAGCATCTTTTTTCCCTACGTTCTCGCGGAGAGAACCGCTCATAGATACTGTTTTCATAATATGTAATTTATTTTAAAAGTGTTAATTATTTCTAATTTGGTACAAGGAGCTAATGGATTTCGTTTTGAGTGCCCGTTTGATTACTTCTGCAAATAGATTGGCCGTGCTTAGTACTTTTATTTTATCGCATTCCTCGTGAAGCGGCAGTGTATCGGTTGTGATCACTTCTTCAAAACGGGAGTCACGGATTCTTTGGTGAGCTTCACCTGAGAAAACGGGATGGGTGCAAAATGCCCGAACGCTATTGGCTCCTTTTTCCATAATGAGGTTGCCTGCCTTAGTAATAGAACCTGCTGTATCAATAATGTCATCTATCAGGATAACATCCTTTCCTTCCACATCTCCTACCAGCTCCATTTTGCCAATCTCGTTTGGTTTTGACCGTTGTTTGTAGCAGATCACAAACCCGGTATTGAGAAACTTGGCATAGGCTGCCGCTCTCCTCGTTCCGCCAGTATCCGGTGAAGCCATGATCAGGTTGGGCAGGTTCAATTGTTTGATATAGGGAACAAATATGGTCGATGCAAAAACATGATCAACCGGTACATCAAAAAATCCCTGAATCTGGTCAGCATGCAGATCAATGGTGATGATGCGCTGAACGCCCGCGGCAGTCAATAAGTTGGCGACCATTTTTGAAGCAATGGAAACCCTGGGTTTGTCTTTTCTGTCCTGGCGGGCATAACCGAAATACGGGATAACGGCAACAATGCGTCTGGCCGAAGCTCTTCTGGCCGCATCCACCATCATCAACAATTCGAGCAAGTTATCGGCAGGTGGAAAAGTAGATTGCACCAAAAAAACATCTCTACCACGGATGTTCTCTTCAAAAGATGGCTGAAATTCCCCATCAGAATAGTTTGTAACAACCACATTACCCAGTGGACTGCCATAACTATCGGCAATTTTTTCAGCCAGGTATTGTGTGGCTCTTCCTGAGAAAATCATTGCTTTTGTTGCCATTGCTTTATTTCTGATCGGGGTTCAAAACTGGCCGCGAAATTACTATTAATTTAAAGATAATCAAACCAAAAATGATAAACAGAGTGAAAAATTAAAGTTTAAGGTCATGGTAATTTCAAAAATTAGCTACTTTTGCACGGCAATTTAAAATTGTTTTGAGCCCGAGTGGCGGAACTGGTAGACGCGATGGTCTCAAAAACCATTGAGGTAACACTCGTGCCGGTTCGATTCCGGCCTCGGGTACAATTAGGCACCGAAAGGTGCCTTTTGTTTTTTTAGTTGTTTAGACTTTTTGCTTGATTGGTTCCAGCAAATATTCCAACCCATTCAATTTGATCTCATACATTGTGTTAAGCCTGTCTCCCAGTTTACTTTTTGGAAATCCTTTTGCATGATACCATACCAGGTAAGGCTCCGGAAGGTCACATAAAAGCCGGCCCTTATATTTACCATAGGGCATTTTTTCAGTTACCACTTTGATGAGGATATCTTTGTCCATTTGTACTTTATTTTTCGAAAATAGCCAGTTTCAAGCTGCTAAAATTACGTACTTTTGATTCATTATGAGTTGGATCAAAGACATTATTGATACCTCGCGAAGCCTGGCCAAAGATAAACAGGCCCTCGCACAGATTAAAAGCGGTTTGCGCAACCAGGCTAAACTGAATCATCAGTTCTTGAAAGAACTACTGAAAAAAAACAGCAATCCGAAACAAGAGCGACTGATAAAGATTGCCCGGTCGCTGGAGTACGATAAAATGCAGGACGCTTTGAATTATGGGATACCCTATGCGCTGATTTCAAGAAAAAGAGTTACAGAAGAACTGCTGGAGCAATTTCATGTGAAGGCTGCCGTGCTGGTCGACAAAAGCCTGGAAGAAATGCTGGAATCTGTTTACATCAAAACAGCATACATCTCCAAAGATTATGACAATGAAGACATCGACCTGAAAGCCCGCCTGCGTAACCTGGCGAAATACAACCTTGTACTTATCCGACTGTTGACATAATTTTTTGAGCTGTTCCGGATTTCAAATCCGGAACCAATGATTTGCGGATTTTAAATCCGCAAAAGCTTTCAAATTCAATTTTTATTTTCTTAATTTTCCATCATGCAAACAGCCACCATCGCCCTCATTAAATCCGAACTCAATAACCGTTCAAACAAGGAATTGATAAATATCATCCTACGATTGGCCCGGTTTAAAAAGGACAACAAGGAGTTACTTACTTACCTGTTGTTTGATTCGATTGATGAACAGGCCTATATCAGCGAAGTTTGCAAGGAGATTGATGTTGCATTTACCCAAATCAATACAAGTCATTTATATTTTGCTAAAAAAAGTATTCGAAAAATCTTGCGCCGGACCCAGGCTGTCATTCGTTATTCAGGTCAAAAACAAACCGAGGTGGAATTGCTGATACATTTTTGCAAGGCATTGAAAAATTCAGGAATCCAGTTTTCACAAAATACGGCGCTGAACAATCTCTATTTACGACAACTTCAAAAGATTAAAAACGCAATTAAATCTTTGCATGAGGATTTGCAATATGATTATAATATGGAATTGGAGGAATTGTAATTGACTGAGTTGTTCCGGGTTTCAAATCCAAAGAAGCATTTCATCCAATTTTTATGAAATACAGCTTTGAATAATTTGTTTCTGCAACAACATCAAAAAATCAGTCAGACCAACCGATCTTTTCATGAAGACTTGCAATATGATTATAATTCGGAATTGGAGGAATTATAATTGACTGAGCTGTTCCGGATTTGAAATCCGGAACTATTGAATGCGGATTTTAAATCCGCATTAGCGCTACAAATAATAAAGTTTAATCTAAACTTAATTTCGTTTTCCGATAACTTTCTCACCTTTGTAATTCATCGCAAACAATTAAAACAATGAAACGCAATATAGCACTCGTGGCCCACGATAACCGAAAAATAGACCTGGTGGAATGGGCCGTTCACAACCAGGATATTTTGAAAGACCATAAAATTTTTGCCACCGGTACTACCGGAAAGTTGATCTCTGAAGTTTTATCCGATGTTACCCGGCTCAAGTCCGGGCCTTTGGGAGGCGACCAGCAATTGGGTGCCCTCATTGCTGAAGGGAAAATCGACTTTATGATCTTTTTCTGGGATCCGATGACCACACAACCCCATGATGTGGACGTGAAAGCACTTTTAAGAATGACCGTGCTGTACAATGTTCCAACAGCCTGTAACAGATCCACAGCTGATTTCCTGATTACTTCGGGGTTATTTAATGATGAGGATTACAAACCCATCTTAAAGGATTATTCCATTTATCTTGACCGTGATGTCTCATCTGAGAAAGCTTGATCGGGATAATTTTAACATGAATTAACGCAGCAGCCCTGTCCAACAAGCGAAAGCAATCAAAAATTCCGTAACTTCGCAGGTATAAAAAATTGACATTGATTTGAAAAACAGACTCATCATATATCTACCTCTGCTCTTTGCTATTGTGCTTATAGCAGGTATCTTCCTCGGTTATAAATTAAGCCCCATCGTTTCGCATCCGCAATTGCTTCGGATGAATTTTGAACGGTATAATAAACTCAATGATGTTGTCAGTTATATCGAAAATGAATATGTTGACTCAGTCGGGCGTGAGGAAATCTCTGAAGAAGGCATCAATGGTATATTGCAAAACCTTGATCCGCACTCCCAATATATTTCTGCCGATCAATTTCACGAGGTAAATGATCCGTTGATTGGAAATTTTGAAGGGATTGGCATTCAGTTCAGGATTGAAAAAGACACCATCGTAGTCGTTCAATCTATTCCCGGTGGCCCCTCTGAAAAAGTGGGATTGATGGCTGGTGATCGCATTGTAATGGTTGACGACAGCCTGATTGCCGGTATAGGTATTGATAATCGTGGTGCCATGCGCATGCTGAAAGGACCCAGGGGAACTGAGGTGGAGGTTGGGATTTTTCGCAGGGGTATACCCGACTTGATAGATTTTGTCATTACCCGTGATATCATACCAACCTATAGCATTGACATTGCTTTTATGCCGAAACCTGGGATTGGTTATGTCAAGCTTACCCGATTTTCAGCTACGACCTATGAGGAATTTGAAGAAGCCACGGATCGATTGCTGAAAGAAGGAATGAATAGCCTGATTCTTGATCTGCGGGATAATACCGGAGGTTATTTGCAAGCTGCCGAAAAACTGGCTGATGAATTTCTTGAGGATGGGAAACTGATCGTTTTCACAGAAGGTTATCATCAACCTCGTGAATCAGCATATGCAACTAAAAAAGGAAAACTGGAAAATATCAGGATCGTCACTTTGATCAATGAAGGATCGGCATCTGCCAGTGAAATTCTGGCCGGAGCCCTTCAGGATAATGACCGTGGAACCATAGTCGGCAGACGATCATTTGGCAAAGGACTGGTTCAGCGTCAACTCGACTTCCCGGATGGTTCTGCCCTTCGTTTGACAGTGGCCCGTTATTATACGCCAACCGGACGGTGTATTCAACGTCCTTATGAAAAGGGAGATGGATTTGAATCCTATTATTCAGAGTCCTATCATCGTTTGTTAAATGGAGAACTGGAAGACAAAGACAGTATTCAATTTAATGATTCACTGAAATATATGACACCCGGCGGAAAGATTGTTTATGGTGGAGGCGGGATCATGCCCGATGTATTTGTGCCCCTTCAAAGTGATGCCAGGTACGGATATTATAATAAAATTACCAGAAAGGCTTTGATGTTCCGGTTCGCATTTGAGTACACCGACAAAAACAGGAAAGAACTACAGATCTACAAAGATTTTGAAAATTTTAATGAACATTTTCGGATTACTCCGGAACTTTTCGAGGAGTTTATCAATTTCGTTTCGAGCAATGGTATAGAAAGAGATGAGGAAGGTGTTGAATTTGCCGGTGATGAAATGAAAACCATGCTAAAAGCCTTTATTGCAAGGAATTTATTTGATAATGAAGGATTTTATCCCTTATATTTGTCCATCGACAATGTTTACAACAAGGCTCTTGAATTGTTGGAGGAATCCGGTCATGTTTTCAATTATTAACCTTAAATATAAAATATTATGGCTTTTGAATTACCACCACTACCGTACAAAATGAATGCGCTGGAACCTTTTATTTCCCAGCGGACTCTGGAGTTTCACTATGGCAAACACCATCAGGCATATGTGAATAATTTGAATAACCTCGTACCCGGCTCAGAATTTGAAAATGCTTCACTGGAAGATATCATTAAAAAAGCTTCAGGAGGTGTTTTTAATAATGGTGCCCAGGTTTGGAATCATACTTTTTACTGGCATTGTCTTTCACCCAATGGCGGTGGAGAGCCAACCGGTACTGTTAAGGATGCCATTTATGAAAGCTTTGGTTCATTTGATGCTTTTAAAGAGCAATTCACCAAAGCTGCAGCTACCCTTTTCGGTTCAGGATGGGCATGGCTGGTGAAAGACACTGAAGGCAAACTAAAAATTGTACAGGAAAGCAATGCAGGTAATCCCTTAACAACGGGTCACACGCCGCTGCTTACTTGCGATGTTTGGGAACATGCCTATTATCTGGATAAACAAAACCGTCGTCCGGATTATATTGCCGATTTCTGGAACCTGGTGAATTGGGAACAGGTGAAAAAGGAAATCTAATAAATAACATTTTTTGAACAAAAGGCCTCCATAACTTGGAGGCCTTTTGTTTTATTGCTCCTCTATGTCGGTTTTCTTGCCTATGAATTTACTGAAACCATTATTGGACAATTCTGTAAAACATCTCATTCTTTGAAATTTACATTATTACTGATTCTTTCTGTAAAACAATATTTTGATCAGAATTTTTAAAATATTCCGATGGATTGTCCTGCTGTTTTGTTTTTTATCTATATGGGGATGGATGGTATTTCATGCCGTGACAGGTGGACAAAAACTGGGTCCTTTTAAACCAATCGTTTTATGGATTGCTGAATTCCCGCATCTGACAAGGCAGGTTTTTTGGGATGGATATTTTCAAAAAAATGATCTATTAGTTGAAAATAAATTTGATCAGCTGCAGGATTTCAGTGAAGTTAATACAGGTCAAAATAATGAATTCCTGCTGATTAGTCAATGGGATCCGAATTACAAACAATCAATTATTCGGCTGTATCATTTACAGGATAATTCAATTATTAAAGAATGGATACCCCAATTTGATGAATTTATCGATCATTTTGATTCGACCAGTCTATTTGTGATGAATGACTATCAGCGTTTGAATTATTCTAAAAGTGGTTTTGTAAAGGACAGGGCGAGGATCATCCATCCGATGTTGTTAAAGGATTATTCCATTGTATTTAATTTTATGTATGGCCCCCTCATTTGTATCGATTCCTCATCGAAACTACAATGGATTGTCAATGGAAATTATCATCACTCCATCGAAAAGGATGCTGAAGGAAATATTTGGGTGCCGGGTGTTGAATATCAAAGTCAGTATTTCCAGGATTTAGGTATCGAAGATGATGTAATCAATAAGTTTACACCCGATGGTACATTGCTTTACTCAAAATCCGTTTTGGATATTTTTGTGGAGAATGGCTTGAGGGCTTACGAATTTGGTGAATATTTCATCAATAAGGATGTCGTGCACATCAATGATATCCAACCCGTGATGAAAGACTCAAAATATTGGGAAAAAGGTGATCTGTTTATTAGCTTTCGTCAGGGAAGTACTGTCTTTCTCTATCGTCCGTCGACCAATGAAGTGATCTGGTATAAAAGAGGGCCCTGGCTATTTCAGCATGATGTTGACATTTTGGACAGCAACCGGATATCTGTGTTTGGAAATGATGTTTTTTATATCGGATTTAACAATTTGGCTTCCATTGATCACAACAAATACATCAGCTATTTTGCTGATCATAACGACATCTATATTTATAATTTTGAAAACCAGGAAATTACCAAACCATATACCCATATGTTCGATCGTTTGAGTATTAATACCGCAACCGAAGGGCGATCTGAAATTTATCGCGATGGGACCGTTTATGTTGAAGAAACGAATCATGGCCGACATTTGCTTTTCAACCACCAGGGATTAATTCAGCAATGGATATTCGCAGTCGAGGATGAATACGTTTTGATGCCAGGTTGGTCAAGAAGATTGATGATGAACGATCAAGGCATATTGGTTGAATAGAAAAAGAATTCGGTAAAAAAACAACCCGGTAAAATTCAAGTTGGTTTTGACCAAATCAATTGTAATTTATTCTACAGTAACCGATTTGGCCAGATTTCTTGGCTGATCTACATCACAATCGCGCATAACGGCAATATGATACGCGAGTAATTGCAAAGGAATGGTGGCAACCAGTGGCACAAATTGTTCCTCTGTTTCAGGCACCTCCAGAATATAATCGGCCAGTTTTTTAACTTCCTTATCACCTTTGGTTACAATAGCGATGATCTTTCCTTTACGGGCTTTTACCTCCTGGATATTGGAGATGACTTTATCGTAAGTTCCTTTGTTCGTGGCAATGACTACGACCGGCATTTCACGGTCGATGAGAGCGATCGGACCATGTTTCATCTCTGCTGCTGGATAACCTTCGGCATGGATGTAGGAGATCTCTTTTAATTTCAATGCTCCTTCCATTGCCACAGGGAAATTATATCCCCTTCCAAGATAAAGAAAATTACGAGCATAAATGAACATCTTGGCCAATTCTTTAACTTGCTCATCAACTTTAAGGGTTTCTCTGACTTTTTCCGGGATAAGTTCGAGTTCACTGAGCAACTGATGAAACCTGGATTTCGAGATCGTGCCTTTCATCTGGGCCGTTCTCAGGGCCATCAGTGCCAATACGGTAACCTGAGCAGTGAAAGCCTTGGTAGAAGCCACACCAATTTCGGGTCCGGCATGGGTATATGAACCTGCATGTGTTGCCCGTGCAATAGATGATCCCACTACATTGCAAATCCCAATAATGGTAGCTCCTTTTGATTTCGCCAGTTCAATGGCGGCCAGGGTATCGGCGGTTTCTCCCGATTGTGAAATGGCAATAACAATATCATTTTCTGTGAGGATGGGATTCCGGTAACGAAACTCTGAGGCATATTCAACTTCTACCGATGTTCTGGCAAGGTCTTCAAAAAGATATTCTCCAACCAGCCCGGCATGCCAGGAAGTTCCGCAGGCAATGATAATGATTCTTTTTGCATTCATTAGCTTCTGCTCATAATCACTGATGCCGCCCAGCTTAACAAACCCTTCTTTAGCATTCAGCCGTCCACGCATACTATCCTGTATGGATGTGGGTTGTTCAAATATCTCTTTGAGCATAAAATGTTCAAAACCCCCTTTTTCCAATTGTGAGAGGTTCATTTCCAGGGTTTGGATGTAAGGTGTTTTAACCTTGTTTTTAATGGTTTTAATGCGGAGTTTTTCGCCTTTTCGGATGGTAACGACTTCTTCGTCGTTAATGTATACAACTTCATTGGTAAATTCAACAATGGGTGTGGCATCGGAGGCAAGGAAAAACTCATTGTCACCGATTCCAACTACAAGAGGACTCCCCTTTCTGGCTGCAACTAATAGATCGGGATCTTCTTTGCTCAATATCACAATGGCATAGGCTCCCACCACCTGATTTAATGCTATTCGAACAGCCTCTTCAAGAGGCACTTTCTCGTTGATCTTGATGTCTTCGATTAATTGAATCAGTACTTCGGTGTCGGTATCACTGTTGAAGGTATATCCGCGTTTCTTCAATTCTTCTTTGATTGAAGCATAATTTTCAATAATGCCGTTATGGATGATCGCTAAATTACCTGATTGCGAAAGGTGAGGATGGGCATTCTGATTGTTAGGTTCACCATGTGTAGCCCAACGGGTATGAGCAATGCCTATTGTTCCCGTTGTATCTTTGTCTTTAACATGAGACTCCAGGTCAGAAACTTTTCCACTGGTTTTATACATGTTTAGTTTGCCATTGATAAGTGCAATACCAGCACTATCGTAGCCGCGGTATTCGAGCCGGTAAAGTCCTTTCATTAGTATAGGGAAAGCCTCTTTCGGGCCTACATAGCCAACAATTCCACACATAGTATCTTGGTTTTAAAAATCGGGCAAAGTTACATTAAAGGTAGCAGAATCAAAAATCAATTTTACCTTATTCGGTATCGGTATAAATAATTTCAAGTCTGAAATAACCCGGTATGTTGGGATTGGTTCCTGGCATGACCAGTTCATTGGGCCTGATGGATTTGGCGCTGGGATAAATGACAAAACCATCAAAGGTGAAGCTGTCGTTTAATATTTTCTGTGCTTCAAGTGCCATTCTAAACCAATAAGTTTTGGTGTTGGCATTAAAATTACCACCAAAGAAATTCTCTCCTTCCGATTGATCCAGAAGGGTTGTTATTGAGCCGTCTTCCCTGTATTTGAATAGATATAAGGTTGTTGGTGGTTTGAGTTCTTCCGAATAATCTTCACTTTTAAAAATTAATTTTGCCTCATTGATGACCCGTGTGTCAGTTCCTGCCATTTCCTCCAGACCAGGAAAACGCAATATCATTTTAACACCCCCAAGACCTTGCAGATACAAAGAGGTATTTCCCAGGGTTGTATCCTTATTGACCACCTGGTTGATAAAATTTTGGTCCTGACTTAGCTGGTAATTGTGTTCGTACTTTCCAATCCGGGCATTGTTAATATTGATCAGGAATTTGTAACTGAGTGAATCAGTGGTGTCATTGTGATAATGAATGGCCAAATAAGATTTTTCGGTCACCAGATCAAATGATAAAATGGCTCCCTGTCCAACTCCATTCACATCATTCGGACGAATATAAATTCCTTTGAACTTATTAATAAATTCATCATTTGATCCAAAATGGGTGGTGTCAAGATTAAAAATGGTATCGGCAAACCAATCATTGATCGGGATCTTCAGAATGGCTGCCATGTAGGAGGAATCCACCCCGTCTTCTGTACTGTCAATTACCAGTGTTGGAGTAAGGTCAGGGAAAAAGCTGTGTTGGGCCAGTACCTGATTCTGATCATAGGCAAGATCTGTGGTAGAATAATAGGTGCTATCGACGTAAAAATCTTCCGTCGCACGATAAATGGTAAAAGTTTGCTCCGTATTGATATTACCATATGCCGTATCATAAACCATGTAAAAATAAATGGAATCAGCAACCGGATTGGGTCCCCATACCGGATTGGGATCAGAAATGCGGAGGTGTGAATAAACACTGGCATTGGTCAATCCAAAGGTTGATGTTTGCATGCTCCCGATCACATTCACGGTGGTTTCATCCGAAATAACAGAATCTTCAAGTGCTGAATATACCATTACTTCAACGAGGGTGTCATTTCCAACAGCCGCTTTGTTGTCATCCACCAAGTCAAGACCAATGGTTTCGGGTTTTTTACCACAGGATAATATCAGACTTGAGATCAGGAAAAAAAAGATCAACTTATAGAGGGGTAATAGATTTCTTGTTTTCAAAGTTTCACTGTTTCGTTCGATTAACCTATTAACTCAATTTTGGGAAACTTATTTTGATACCCCCAGAACCTTGTCATAAAAATCATTGTAGGCCTTGATGTAAGTATCCATGGGCTGATATTCAAGGGTCGTTTTTTGGGATTTGTCAACGTAGCTCCGGATTTCATCATGAATGGACTCATCGCCAATTATTACAGCATCAGAAAAGTCAATGGCGGCTTTCATCAGGTTTACATAGGTAGGGTCCTGGTATAAAGCGAGATCCTTATTCGTTATTCCATCCAATTTAACTTTTTTAGGAAAGTCACTGCTAAGGGTTTCACTAAAACCATCATTGTAAAGGGAACAGATGACTTTTGTATCGGAAAACAAAGGATTATCTTTAAAAGCCTTTTTAATGTAGATCGGCACCAAACTCGACATCCAGCCGTGGCAATGCACAATATCAGGTGGCCAGCCGAGTTTTTTTACAGTTTCAAGAACGCCTCTGGAAAAGAATATGGCCCTTTCATCATTGTCGCTGAAAAACTTATTGTTTTTATCGGTAATTGTGAATTTGCGCTGAAAATAATCTTCATTGTCAATAAAATAGACCTGCATACGGGCTTGCTGGATTGAAGCTACTTTGATGATAAGAGGATGGTCATTGTCGTCAATAATGAGGTTCATCCCAGACAACCGGATCACCTCATGCAATTGATTTCTCCGTTCATTTACATTTCCATAACGGGGCATGAATGTTCTGATCTCTCTACCTTTTTCCTGGGTGCCCTGTGGAAGGTATCTGCAAATAGTACCCATATGGCTTTCTGGAAGGTATGGAATAATCTCCTGGGCAATAAACAAAACCTTTGCTTTTTCCATATTGTATTCTTTAGATTCTCAAAAAGGTCTGCAAAAATATAAAAAAAAAGCCTTTTGAACAACAATTGAGAAGAGTGATTTTTTCTGAAAATCGCTTTTAATGCAGCATTGATTAGTCTTTTCAGGTATAAAAATTCCTTTATAATTTTATACCCTGAAGGGTTTTTTATACTTTTGATTCGGTTTTTTATGATGAAAAGGAGTCTCTTTTAATGATTCGAATTTTATTCCGTTTGACCTTTACGGTGATTTTTTTTGTGGGTGGTTTTTTTTTGGTTCCTGCCCAGGTAGTGGTTAATGAAATATGTTCCCGCAATGCCACCGTTCTGATGGATGAAGATGAAGAATCTTCTGACTGGATTGAACTATATAATCAGGGTGACAATACGGTTCATTTGCAAGGCTGGTGGCTGTCGGATGACCTAACCAACCTCCAGAAATGGTCATTCCCCGACCTGGTCCTTCCACCTGATTCCCTTGCTCTGCTTTTTGCCAGTGGTAAAAACAGGAAGGTTCTGGTCGATCACTGGGAAACCATTGTTCATTCTGAAGAAAACTGGAAATACTGGATACCGGATGACAATCCTCCGGCAGGGTGGAACGCTATAGGATTTAATGATGATAGCTGGCTTGAAGGGCCCGGTGGATTTGGAAGAGGCGATGGAGATGACAATACCGTTTTGCCTGATTCGGTAGCTACAGTTTACGTGCGAAAATCATTTGTCATTCATGATACTTCGGCCATTTCTTATGCTGTTTTGCACATGGATTATGATGATGCCTTTGTGGCTTACCTCAATGGTGTGGAAATTGCCCGCACCAATATCGGTTGGCCCGGTAAATATCAGAACTGGGATGACTGGTCCTATGATACCCATTTTGCTCTGATGGTGCAGGGGCTCCCACCCGAAGTTTTCAGAATTGATATGGACCTCTTTCGCTCAATTGCCTTAGAAGGTGAAAATGTGCTGGCGATCCAGGGGCTCAATGCCTGGAACAATCATGGTAATTCATCACTCATCCCATTTCTTTCTTTCGCCATAAAGGATAGCTCGTTTACCTATATGCCAACCCCCGAATGGTTTACCGAGGATATTTATCGGCTGCACACCAACTTTGGATTGTCTTCCGATGGGGAAGGAGTTTATTTGTCGGATGAAGATGGCCAATTGGTTTCTTATCTCGAATTTCCTTATTTAATGGCCGATCAATCCTTCGGTTTGTCTATAGATGGCGGAGGAACCAATGTCTATTTCGGAACTCCAACACCGGGATTTTCCAACAATGGTTCACCCACAGCAATGGGTTATGCTAAAACACCGCAATTTAATCTTCAATCAGGATTTTATCCAGGGCCTGTTTCTGTTGGTTTTGCTAATTATCAGTCCGGTGATACCATCCGATATACCCTGGATGGTAGTTGGGTTAGTGATACTGCTATGATTTATAGTGATCCCATTTTTCTGGATTCAACATCGGTCGTGAAGGCCCGGGTGTTTAAACAGGGTTTATTGCCTGGTAAAACGGCGACCAACACTTTTTTTATCGGATATGAGTCAAATTTACCGGTTCTGTCCATTAGCTTAAACCCGCATGATTTGTGGGACTGGGAAGACGGTATTTATGTTCTGGGTCCGAATGCCGAACCTGCCAGCCCCTATTTCGGTGCCAATTTTTGGATGGATTGGGAGAAACCCATCCATGTGGAATATTTTGATACGCTGCAACAACAGGGATTTGAACTCGACGCAGATATGGTGATCCATGGCGGTTTTTCAAGGGCTTACCCCCAGAAAAGCCTCCGTATTTTAACCAGTGGTAAATATGACCAGGATCGCATTCAATATCAACTCTACCCTGACAAAGAGATTCATGAGTTTAAGAAAATTGTGCTCCGAAATTCAGGTCAGGATTTTAATGTTACACACTTCCGTGATGGAATCATGCACGACCTGGTGAAAACTGGTACCCATAATGATTACCAGGCTTACCAGCCTGCTGTTGTTTTTTTGAATGGTGCCTATTGGGGCATTCACAATATGCGTGAGAAAATCGATCGTTTTTATATCAATGAGAATTATGGAGTATCCCTTGATAGTATTGAATTGCTGCGTGATAATATAAAAGTCGTCGAAGGTAATTATTATCACTATATGCAAATGATCGAGTACATCAAAAGTTTTTGGGTAGTTGATTCGGTAAGATATGATTCCATTTCGAAAATGCTGGATATTGAAAATTACAGTGATTATTTTATTACAGAAATTTATTACAGTAATCCTGACTGGCCTCGTCACAATACAAAGTATTGGCGGAAAAGCAATGCAGAGGGTCGTTGGCGATATATTTTATCAGATATCGATTTTGGTCTGGGCCTTTACCATTCACCTTCCATCAACGAACTTGAAAGGGTATTGCATGGAAGTATATTATGGTCGGATAATCACCAGGCCATCCGACGGCTGATGACCTATCCGTTATACCGTCAATATTTTATCAATCGAAGTGCTGATTTGATTAATACGGTGCTTCATCCCGATACAATTCTTGATCGTATTGAGGAGGTTCATAACCGGCTTTCTGGTGAAATGCAGATTCATATGCCCCGCTGGAACTCAAGCTATGATGAGTGGGAGGCCAATGTACAGAATATGGTTTATTTTGTAGAAAACCGAAGGCCCTATATGTGGCAGCATTATCTTGATGAATTTAATCTGGTTAAAACGGTTGAGGTTGGAATCGATATTGATTCTGTTCATCATGGGGAGATCCGTATCAATACCATTATTCCGGATATTTTGCCCTGGCAGGGGATGTATTTTGATGGCAATCCCATTGAATTGGAAGCCATCCCGGATTCCGGCTTTTTGTTTTCACATTGGAGTTCAAATCTTGTTTTGTCAGGTGAAGATACCCTAAACATGAATCTTTTGATTAATGTGGATACAAACACCGTTTTTAAAGCCTGGTTTGTGAAAGATACTTTCCAACTCGATACGCCCGCAGTGATCATTAGTGAGATCAATTACCGATCAGTTGATACCCTGGATACCAAGGACTGGATTGAAATTTGGAACCCGGATACGGTTTCTTATGATCTTTCAGGCTGGCTTTTCAGGGATGGGAATGATAATCATTCCTTTGTATTTCCTGAGGGAACCTGGCTATTGCCTGATGGTTATTTGGTACTTTGTGAAGATACCAGTGACTTTGATACATATTTCCCGGAAATCGAAAACCGGATTGGACCGTTTGAATTTGGTCTGGCTGCAGAAGGAGAAACGCTAAGGTTTTATAACTCAGATAGCATTCAATTTCTGTCGGTCAATTATTCAAATCTGCCACCATGGCCAGTAGATGCTGATGGTACCGGTAAGACAATCAACTTTGATGATCCGGGTGAGGATTTTAACGATGGAGCAAACTGGTATTCGGGATGTATAGGTGGATCTCCTGGAGGCCCTCATGAGGCATGCGATACCATTGCCGTGGAGGAATTCCGGTCGGAGTCTGCTTCCTGTAAATTATTTCCCAATCCGGCAAAAAGTGAAGCTTTTATCCAGTTTTATTCCGAAACAAATCAGCAAATTTTAATAGAATTATTTGATTTTACTGGAAATTGCAGGTTTGAACTCAACCAAAAGATCATTGCAAATAAACCGGAATTGATCACCATCCCATTGGAAAATTTTAAAAATGGTGTGTATCTCATTTCAATCCATGGTTCAGATTATTATATTTTTGAAAAATTGATTGTCCATTAAGGTTTTGCATGTTAAAGATCTCTTTAATTTTTTCTACCCTTTAAGCAAACAGTTGCCTTTGAGACTACACCATCAGAGGCTTATTAAAAGTTACCTTTATTCCCAAAGGTCCAGGATCATAAACATCCCAAACTAGCCGATACGGCTAATTTTACAACTCTTAGGTTGTTTTATCCTTTATGGCAGCCGCACTTGTTCACAATGAATTTTCAGTTTCTCCAAATCCGGTTATGGGTCATTTTTTACTACGGACTTTTGTTGATGATTCTTTTCGTTGCAAATTCTCAATGTTTGCTGACAAATGGTTTCTGAAACAAAAAGTATCGTATACCATAACATTGAAAATTTCTGTCGCACATTTATCAAAAGGCTTTCATTTAATTATAACACAAACCCACAATGGTATCCTGCACAAGCAAAAACTGCTGATTCAATAATTCAAATCCATTCAATACTTATTGATAGAATTCATAGCGGAAACCTTAACTTTGTGGCTTGATTTATCAATCATGTATAAATTAATCTATATAATTGCCGGTATACTATTTTCGATAACTGTTTTTGCACAAGCGCCAGAATTTATATCCATTCACGAGCTTCAGCAGCAAATATTCGATAAGTATGGAAAGAGGACTGCTGCATTTTATGATTCGATCCATCAATTTAAGATCATGGATCAAACTTTAGCAAATAAGGGTGAACTGCAAAAACGAGTTTTCGGTTATCATCCCTATTGGGGTGGAAACAATTACCTCAATTACCAATGGAATTTGCTTTCCGATCTTTGCTATTTTTCTTACGAGGTGGATCCATCCTCCGGGAACCCACTTACCATTCATGATTGGGAAACTTCGCCGGCTATCGATTCGGCGCTGGCCCATTCAGTGAAGGTGCACCTTTGTGTGACTTTGTTTTCGGGGCATACCATATTTTTTGAAAGTGAAATTGCCCGACAGAATCTCATTGATCAGATCATTGTTCTCATTCAGGATCGCGGAGCCCAAGGGGTGAATATGGATGTGGAAGCTCTCCCTTCAAGCCAAAGTGTGAATTTTACCAATTTTATGATCGATTTGTGCAATCAAATGGAAGCAGCTTTACCTGAAGCAGAAGTAAGCATTGCTGCACCGGCAGTCAACTGGAGCAATAAATTCAATATACCGGTTTTGAAAGACCATATCGATTTTTTTATGGTCATGGCTTATGACTATTACTGGGGTGGCAGTGGTGAAGCCGGACCCGTTTCTCCCCTTTATTCAATGACCGGGTATTATGACTATAATTTCAGTAAAACCATTTCCTATTACCAGTCACAGACCGTTCCGGACAGCATGCTGATATTGGGTGTTCCCTATTATGCATACCAGTGGCCCACCGAGGGACAATACGCACCTTCATCAACCAATGGCAATGGTTCGGCCTACACGGTTGCCAATATCATGAACAATGCTTCCGGGAATTATAACCCCGGTAATAAACATCGCGAACCCAATAGTTTTGCACCTTATTTTGCTTTTGAGGTCAATGGCTGGCATCAATGTTTCTTGGATGATGCGATGAGTATGGGAAAAAAGTTTGATATCGTGAATTATCGAAGACTGGCCGGAATTGGAATCTGGGCACTTGGATATGACAATGGGTATACTGATTTTTGGGATCTGATAGAAGAAAAATTTACAGAAGGGAGCAGTGCATTGACAGCCGATACGATTTTCGATTCAGGAGGTCCAACCTGGGATTACTATAATGATGAAAACTACCTTTACACCATTACAACCCCTGAAAATACCCAGGTGCATCTATCATTTTCTTATCTGGAAATGGAACCGGGTTATGATTCTTTATGGATTTTTGACGGTCCTGAAATGTGGGCTTCTTTAATTGGTGTTTTCAGTGGAGATAGCATTCCTCCCCTGATCATGGCATCAGGCAATAAATTGTCGTTCAGGTTTAAATCTGATGCCGGAATAACAGCTCCGGGCTGGCGAGCCGTTTATGATACCATGGAGGTTTCTGGAATTTTTAATAAACAACCTATCCCTCAATTGCTTGTTTTTCCCAATCCTGCCAGGGACCATATCGTCCTATTGAATTTTAATACTTCATTGTTTGAAGCATGCCGGGGTGTGATATACTCAAACGCATTGCAATCTCTTAAAGAATTTCAGATTGATCCAGGCAATTTTCCCTATACATTGGATATCTCTGATTTACCAGCAGGTGTATATTTTCTAAAGATCGATGATGGCAATCATGTTATTGCTACAGCTAAAATTGTGAAACAGTAACTTCTCACCACTGTTAATTAATTAACAAAACCCTTGTTTGATTCCAAAATAAAACCATAATTTTGCCGCAAAATCTTGATTTCGTTTGTTATCATTATTAAACAATAACTATGGATTCGGATCAGCAAAAAGAAAAACTATTTACGGAGTTTGCTCCGGTTACGACTGAGGAATGGGAAGCACTTTTAAAAAAGGACCTCAAAGGAGCAGATTATGAGAAAAGACTGGTTTGGAAGACCAGAGAGGGATTCAACGTAAAACCTTATTATCGGGAAGAAGACCTGATTCAACTGGATCATTTGGATGTTTTACCGAACGGATTTCCGTTTACCCGTGGGAAAAATAAAACATCCAATGAGTGGTTGGTGCGACAGGATATCCATGTAGAAAATATAGAAGCTGCCAATAAAAAAGCGCTGGATATCCTGATGAAAGGGGTTACGTCACTGGGATTTATCATCTCTCCGAAATTAGAACCGACCATTGATGAGCTGGAACGGCTTTGTGCAAATATTTATGCTGATGCCGTCGAATTGAATTTCATTACCTATAAAAACTCTCTTAAAGTCGTTCAGTATGTTGAGCAGTTGGTAAGGAAATATAATCGTAACCTGGAGCACATTTATGGTTCTGTTGATTTTGATCCTTTGGGACAATATGCCCTCAAAGGAAAATTCCCGGAATCATCAGATCAATCTTTCGATCTGGCCAGACAAATGATTGAATCTGCCAAACATTTACCCAATTTCAAGGTCATCACGGTGAATGGAAGTTATTTTCACAATAGCGGTGCTACCCTTGTTGAGGGTTTGGCTTTCAGTCTTGCCCAGGGTGCCAATTATCTGACGCAACTAACCGAAAGAGGTTTGTCGGTGAATGATGTAGCTCCCCGTATCAAATTTAATTTTGCAGTGGGCCCCAATTATTTTATGGAGATTGCCAAAATGCGCGCAGCAAAGATGTTGTGGGCACATATTGTAAAAGCATATGGCCCCTGCAGGGATGATAAGACCATGATGCATATTCATGCTGAATCGAGCCATTGGAATAAGTCGATGTATGATCCCTATGTAAATATGCTCAGAACGACCACAGAAAGTATGTCGGCTTTGATAGGGGGTGTTGATTCTTTGACTGTTTTACCATTTAACGCTGTTTATGAAAAACCATCAGATTTTTCTGAACGGATAGCGCGAAACCAGCAACTTTTACTAAAGGAAGAATCGTATTTCGATAAAGTTGTTGATCCGGCAGCCGGTTCTTATTATATCGAAAACCTGACCGAATCCATTGCAGAAGAGACCTGGAAACTTTTCCTGGAAGTGCAGGAAAAAGGGGGATTTTTGGAGGCCTTCAAGGCAGGATTTATCCAGGAGAAGATTAAAGCCTCAGCTCAGCAACGGGACATGGATATCGCTACACGCAAAGAAATAATTCTTGGGACCAATCAATATCCCAATACAGGGGAACATAAAGCAGAGACTTTGGAAGGGCATGTATTTAAAGCCTGGGATCAACAGACAAATGATGCTGAGGTAGAAACCCTGAAGCCCTATCGCGGACCACAGGCATTTGAGCAGTTACGGTATCAAACCGATCAGTATGCTGAAGAAAACGGCCGCCCGAAAGTGTTCCTGGTCACCATGGGCAACCTCGCCATGCGCAGGGCAAGGGCGCAGTTTGCCGCCAATTTCTTCGGTTGTGCCGGTTATGAAATCATCGACAACATCGGGTTTAAAACTGTGGAAGAAGCTGCAGGAGCATGTCTGAAATCCAATGCACAGATTGCTGTGATTTGCGGATCAGATGATGATTATCCTGATATTGCTCCGAAACTGGCCAATGCACTCAAAGATAAAACGATCCTTGTTTTGGCAGGTTATCCCAAAGATCTTGTTGATGACCTGAAAGCAGAAGGCATTGAACATTTTATCCATATTAAAGCCAATGTGCTGGAAACACTACAAAATTTTCAAGAAAAATTAGGAATTTAACTTCGAACATCGTACTTCAAACTTCGAACTGAGCATGAAACCAAACTTTCGCAATATCAATATAAAAGCAAAAGCCAAAACCGAAACTGACATACAGCAGTGGGAAAAGGACAATCACATTTCTGCCGACTGGACACCGGCTGAAAAGATCCCTATCAAACCGGTGTATACCAAAGCGGACCTGAAAGAGATGGAGCACCTGCAATATGCTGCCGGTATTCCGCCTTTCTTGCGCGGGCCTTATAGCAGCATGTATGTGATGCGTCCCTGGACCATTCGTCAGTATGCCGGTTTTTCGACGGCCGAAGAATCCAACGCATTTTACCGCCGCAACCTCGCGGCAGGTCAGAAAGGACTTTCCATTGCTTTCGATCTGGCAACCCACCGCGGTTATGATTCCGATCACCCACGTGTAGAAGGAGATGTAGGAAAAGCAGGGGTGGCGGTTGATTCCATCCTGGATATGAACATCCTCTTCGATCAGATACCCCTGGATAAAATGTCTGTTTCGATGACCATGAATGGTGCTGTAATCCCGGTTTTAGCATTTTATATCGTTGCTGCACTCGAGCAGGGTGTAAAATATGAAGAGATGACCGGAACCATCCAAAACGATATTTTGAAAGAGTTCATGGTTCGGAATACCTATATATACCCACCGCAACCTTCCATGCGGATCATTGCCGATATTTTTGAATTCACCTCGAAAAAAATGCCACGCTTCAATTCCATCAGCATCAGTGGTTATCATATGCAGGAAGCTGGTGCTCCAGCCGACATCGAACTGGCTTACACCCTCGCCGACGGACTCGAATATCTTCGTGCCGGTGTAAATGCCGGAATGGACATCGATTCTTTTGCTCCCAGGTTATCCTTCTTCTGGGGTATTGGAATGAATCATTTTATGGAAATTGCTAAAATGCGTGCTGCCCGGATGCTGTGGGCCAAACTGGTGAAACAATTCGATCCCAAAAACCCGAAATCACTGGCTTTGCGGACACACTGCCAGACTTCCGGCTGGAGTTTAACAGAGCAAGATCCGTTTAACAATGTTGCACGAACCTGCATTGAAGCGATGGGTGCAGTTTTGGGCCATACCCAATCATTGCATACCAACGCACTGGATGAAGCCATTGCATTGCCAACCGATTTTTCGGCGCGGATTGCACGAAATACACAAATCTATATCCAGGACGAAACGCAGGTAACCCGCAGCGTTGATCCGTGGGCCGGCTCGTATTATGTGGAAAGCCTCACAAACGAGATCGCCCACAAAGCCTGGGAACACATTCAGGAAATTGAAAAACTGGGTGGTATGGCCAAAGCCATCGAAACCGGTTTGCCCAAAATGCGGATTGAAGAAGCGGCCGCCCGCAAGCAGGCACGCATCGATTCCAATAAAGATACCATCGTAGGTGTGAATAAATACCGCCTCGAAAAAGAAGATCCTATTGAAACGTTGGAAGTGGACAACACGGCGGTTCGTGAATCGCAGATCCGAAGGTTGAAAGTGCTGCGCGAAAACCGCAACGAGCAGGAGGTACAGGCAGCTTTAATGGCTATCACGGAAGCTAGTAAAACCGGCAAGGGCAATTTACTCGAGCTGGCCGTAGACGCCGCCCAAAAGAGGGCCAGTCTGGGTGAGATAAGCTATGCCATGGAAGAGGTGTTTGGCAGGTATAAAGCAGAGATCCGGGCCATTTCGGGTGTTTATTCCTCCGAAAGCCGCGACGATGAAAGTTTCAAAAAGGCGTGTGAACTGGCCGATCAATTTGCCGAACTGGAAGGCCGTCGACCGAGGATCATGATAGCCAAGATGGGGCAGGATGGCCACGACCGTGGAGCCAAGGTAGTTTCTACCGGATTTGCCGATATCGGTTTTGATGTGGATATCGGACCTTTATTTCAAACCCCAGAAGAATCAGCCCGCCAGGCTGTGGAGAATGATGTGCACATATTAGGCGTTTCCAGCCTGGCAGCCGGACATAAAACCCTTGTGCCGAAAGTAATTGCTGAATTGGAGAAATTGGGTCGCGAAGACATCATGGTGATCGTGGGTGGTGTAATTCCTGCACAGGATTATGATTATCTTTACAAAGCTGGTGTTCTGGCAATTTTCGGACCCGGTTCCGTAATTTCTGATGCCGGTATTAAATTGCTGGAATTGATGATTGATTCCAGAAATTGATCATTCATAAGTCTTTTTTATACCCAATACAATATTTTTAATTTAGATCGATTATATATTATGCAAGTAAGTATGTTATATTGAAATATGTATATATATTTGCATCGTTATTTGATTAACAGTTCCGGTAGATGAACATTTTAAAGAACATATTTCGCAGTATTGCCATAGCACTCGTCTCTTTTGGAGTGTTTTGGATCATTACGGGCTCAACCATTGAGTTCCACCAGAAATATGTTTATCACCAATTTACCGACTTATGGCAATCACAGGTAGCCCAGGTTGGGAAGGATATCAAAAAAAGTTTAAAGCTATTTCCGAAATGTAATTTTGGAAGCAGCGGATTTGATTCCCTCATTCCCGATCAAAACCTGGCTTCTAAGTTTGCAACACTCAACCTGAGTCGAAAAAATATTTATTCCCGTTATCTCTTCGATTTGATAACGGCCGAATACCACTCTGTTAATGTGCTCCGGGGACCTCCCGCTTGCGCTTAATTCCTTTTTCTTATACATAAAATCTTAGTGTTTTTTTGACTTTACTTTAAATTAAAGTCCTGTTTACAATTACATAATTATTCAATTTACTTTTTACTTATTTAAATATTTCAAAATGAAAAAATTATATCTTTTTTGCATCAGTGCATTGATGCTAACTTTAACAACTAACCTTACAAATGCACAAACAGAAGCAGATTCGATTACGATGGGTGCATCCTATGCCAATGATGTTTACTACAGCTTTGCTGACGGGGAGATACTCTCTGTCGATCGCAGCAACTGGGACATCGGATTTTATACCCTCACCTGGTCGGCCGGCGTAATCGTAAATGATGGTAAAGGCATCGAACTCCGTGTTTATCCTTTTGCCGATACCAACGGATGGAATGCTATCGATACTACTGGATTGAGTGCCTACCCGATACTTTATAATTCAGTGGAGAGCTGGGAAGAGGGTGCATTTAATGTGGGTTCAACCGGACATCCTGACTATGGATGGGGAAAATACAATACCATTACCCACTCTGTAGTTGGTGATTCCATTTACATCATTAAACTGGCTGACGGAACCCTCAAAAAATTCTGGATTATTCAAAAAATTTCCACCGAAAACATCTATCAATTCCGATATGCAAACCTGGATGGTTCGAATGAAATGAACGTTACCCTTGACTGTAATGATTATACCGATAAAAACTTCGTTTACTATTCAATTGAATCGGATGAAGTCCTCGATCGCGAGCCAAATTCTGATACCTGGGATGTGCTGTTTACAAAGTACATGGGCGTGCTGGATGGTGGCGTCAGGTACCCGGTTACCGGCGTACTGAACAATGTGGATGTTCCCGCCAACAGGTTTGATATGGTTGCTCCTGATTTTGTAGACTGGACCGCCGCACCCATGGATTCCACCAAGGCACCCATCGGCCATGACTGGAAATATTTCGATATGAATCAGTTTACTTATGTGGTCGAAGATTCGTTGGTATTTTTTGTTCGCAATTTTAACAAAGACGTATATAAATTAGTGTTCAGTTCTTTCGATTATACGGTCGGAAAAGCTGTTTTCGATAAATCAATGGTTCATGCTTCGTCAGTGTCAGAAGTGTCACAAAACCACCAGTTTGTTGTTTTTCCAAATCCGGCGACAGATTTTGTTAATATAAAACCTGTCAATGGATTTGAAGGTGGTGAGGTTTTGATAACTGATTTTTCAGGCAGAACTGTTTATAAGGGTAGTATGGGGACTGAAAATACCCGCATTGCCCTTGACCGTATGAAATCCGGAATGTATATGATAACCATTTATTCCGGAAGTGAAACAGCGGTTCAAAAACTACTGATCAATTAACTTGGATGACTCGATTTCATAGTATAACTTTTTTTATTTGGATGATTGGTTTGCTGACCGTATTTCAAACATACGGTCAGCAGGCAGTCATTAAAGTGCTGGATGCAAAAACAGGCGAGCCGGTTCCTTATGCGCATGTTTGTTTTGAATCGTTGGTTGACGGACAGCAAAAGCACGGTTTGACCAATGATGATGGTCAGGTTACCAACCTGGCTAATGACAGAGCTTTGGTAGCGATCTCTTTTGTGGGTTATGAAACTTTATTTGATACCATTGTTCCCGGTGAAAGCAAAATCCTCTCTTTTGAGCCGGCTATTTTTAACATGAATGAGTTGGTTGTTACTGCTCAATTTACGCCTCAACGCGTGGATAAATCAATATATAAGGTTAAAGTGATCGGTGCCAAAGAAATTGAACAAAAAGCCGCCAGTAATCTATCAGAATTATTTTCGAATGAACTGGGTATCCGTATCAACCAGGATGGAGCCTTGGGTTCGAGTATGAGTATCCGCGGATTAAGCGGAGAAAATGTAAAGTTCCTGGTCAATGGCGTGCCTGTTATCGGAAGATTGAATGGAAACATTGATCTCGGACAGCTCAACCTGAGCAACGTGGAGCATGTGGAGATGATTGAAGGACCCATGTCGGTGGTTTATGGCAGCAATGCTCTGGCAGGCGTGGTCAATATCATTACCAAGGAAAATAAGAATACCCCTTTCACCGCCTCTGCCAATGCTTATGTTGAGTCAGTGGGCACCTATAACTTCAGCGGTTCTGCTTCAGTGAAGCAAAAAAATAACATCTTTGGGATATCTGGCACCCGTAATTTTTTCGGTGGGTATGCCGAAAATGGATTCCGGTCTTCATCGGAAGATTTGGTTTGGGATCCCAAAAGGCAATATATCATTGATGGTTATTATATTTACGATCGTGACAACTTAAAATTCAAATACACTTCCCAGTTTTTTGATGAGCTTCTCCAAAACAAAGGTGAGATTATCCAGCCCCATTATGCCCGTGATAGTTATTTCAATACCACAAGGTTCAACAACAGCATTGACTTTTCGACAAAGGTGGGAGATAAAAGATATTTTAAACTGCTGGCAGCTTATTCTATTTACGATCGCACAAAAACCACGTATTTCAAAAACCTGCATACCCTCGAAGAAAACCTCACTGAAAATGACGGTGATCAGGATACAACCAGTTTCAATAGCATTAACATCAGAACAGAGCTCAGTAAAAGTACCACAAGCAGCTGGTATAACTACCAGGCTGGACTGGATGTGAATGTCGAAAACGGAACCGGTAAAAGAATATCGGATGAAAAACAATCCATTGGTGATTATGCCGCCTACTTCAGCCTGAAACTGGATCCCATTCCTACGCTCACCATTCAGCCGGGTATGCGACTGATCTATAATACCAAATACAATGCTCCCCTGGTATATTCTTTAAATGTTAAATGGAATTTGCTTGAAAATACAAATTTAAGGGCTTCCTATTCCAGGGGTTTTAGGGCTCCATCCCTCAAGGAACTTTACCTCTTTTTTGTTGATGTCAACCATAACATCCAGGGAAATCCTGATCTGAAAGCTGAAAACTCGCACAACGTCGTGATGGCATTCAACTATTTAAACGAAAAAGGAAAAGCCAATTTTGGTTTGAATATGGACGTGTTTTATAATGACATCGAAAATATCATCACCATCGCACTGGTCGAAGGCGACCTATATTCATATATCAACATTGATAGTTACATCAGTAAGGGCGGACAGGCTGAATTGTTTTACAATCTTTATCCACAATTTAAGTGGAAAGTGGGCGTGGTATATACTGGCAGAAAAAATGTTTTGGAAGGCGAGCAGGCTGATCTTAAGAAGTTCTTATACAGCACTGATGTCAATACCAGTGTGACCTACAGCTTTCAACGTATCAAAACGGATCTATCAGTATACTATAAATTCACTGGTCGCCTACCTCAATATTATCAAACGGCACCCGATGAATTTATAGAAGGATTCATTGATTCTTACAACACGATGGATATTACAGCCAATAAGCGTCTTTTCAAAGGAAACCTGAAGCTTTCGGCCGGGGTGAAAAACCTGTTTGATGTAAAAACGCTCAATGCAACCGGTGGGACATCCGGTGGTAGCGTTCATGGTGGATCTGGGAGTACCCTTGTGGGGTATGGCCGTTCTTATTTTGCGGCCCTTACCTGGTTATTTAATAAGTTTTAATATGCGAAAAAATCTCTTTTATATCATAGTGCTGATCTTTATTCTCACTTCCTGTTTTAAGGAGGACGATCCTATGCCTGCTTTTCCCATGCAAACCACCACCATCGAAATGGGTAAATATTACCTGTATCAGGTTTATTTTGATCTGGCATCCAATGAAAAAGTGCTTGTACAAGAAAAAAACGATTATGATCTTGCTTTTGAGTGCGGCGATTCTTCATGGCATATTCAGTTAAATACGGCTGCATTCATGTTTGCCGGGAATACCGGTATGAAGGACTTCGAAATGGTAAATGATACAACAGGACTCGACTGGCAGTTTGATAAATCCGATGGAGATCCTGACTCAACCGCCATTGGGCAGTGGCTCACTTTTAATGTTAATGATACGGTTTATTCCAATCATGTTTATGTGCTGAATCGTGGATATGATCACCTTGGAAAAGTGAGGGGTTTAAAGAAGATAAAATTCACAAAAGTGGACTCTACCGTATATCTCTTTGAGTATTCCGACATGAACAATGAGAATTATAATGCTTTTGAAATCCGGAAAATGCCCGGCGTCAGTTATACCTATTTTTCCTTTAATGATGGCGGGAAGCAACTGGAAATGGAGCCGTTCACTGATACCTGGGATTTGCTATTTACCCAGTATACGACCTTACTCTTTACCAATGATGGTATTCCCTATCCCTATCTCGTAACCGGTGTTTTATCCAATTATGGCCATGTAGAAATGGCAATGGACTCCTTAACCAGTTATGAGGATATCGATTTGAATATTGCACTTTCAAAAAGCTTTTCTAAAGCCAAAGATTTTATGGGATACGACTGGAAAGATGTGCAGGGGGATGTCAATTCGGGTAATGTGTATTATGAAATTGTAGCCGGACGCAATTATCTGATTCGCACACAGGAGGGCTTATATTTCAAACTCCGTTTTATCAATTTTTACAGTGATGAAGGGGAGAAGGGATTCCCGACTTTTCAGTATGATGTACTATAGAGTTAAGCGCAATGGGCAAAGAGCAAAGAGCTGAGGAGTCAACTTCGTTAAAACTAAGGTGCCTGATAGTGCAGAGCTTATGGACTTGGAGTTTAGGTTAGAGAGCTATCTTAAGCGTAAACTTCGGTTGCTGAACGTTGGGAGATTTGAGAAAAGGGTTTTAGATTGGAGAGAAAAATTGAGATTTTGACTTCATGATCCAGTTTCGAATAAAAAACCAAAAATTAAAAATCCAGATTATACTGCACCTTGTATTTCAATGAGTTCAGTTCCAGCGCCACCAGGTTGCCGAATCCTTCCCGTTTGGTCATATAGCAGCCGTTGTCAAGGTCAATGAATTTGTAGCCTTTGTTGTTGATGCTTAGATCAATGAACTCCAGGCTTACCGGCACGTGACCGTGAATGATCCTTTTATTCTGGACTTTTTCGGGAATGATATCAAAATCTCGGATCCAGAGCATGGAATCTTTATCGTCGAAAGGATTTTCAGTCCGGAAGTTTAAACCGGCATGCACCAGGATGAAATTATCAAGTTCAATGTAATACTCCAGTTTCCGCATCCAGTCGATGTATTCCATGGGGAACTGTTTCAGATCCGTCACCTGGAAACTCTCCATGGTTTGTTTTCCGCCGTGGAAAAGCCACTCCTTTTTTCTTTTGTTTTTTTGTTTAAAACCCAACACCGATTTGAGGTTGAGTTCGTCTTCGTAGGATTTCACCAGGTAATCTTCATGATTGCCGAGGAGTAGCCTAAGGTTATAATCCTCCCGTTGCAAAAACATCAGGTAATCCACCACATCCTTTGATGAGGGTCCACGATCGATATAATCGCCTAAAAAGTAAAGCCAGTCGTGTTTGCTGGGTTTAATCAGATCTTCGATCAAGGCGCGGAGGGTTTTGGCGCAACCATGTATGTCGGGAATTACCCAGTGTTCTCTCATTTTTTAATTTATCCGTCAATCGTCCGGGTCCCCGGCCAGGATGATTATACTTGTTTTTGTTATTGATTAATAATTATTTTTTTTTCGCCTGGTTGGCGACCTGCTCCATTAATTTTTTGATTTCTTCAGGGTCGCCAATAAAGTAATCTTTTAAGAGTTTTAAATCATCATCAAACTCAAATACATACGGTATCCCTGTTGGTATGTTGAATTTCAGAATTTCATCTTCACCCATATCCTTGAGGTATTTCACGATTCCGCGGAGGCTGTTGCCATGAGCTGATACCAGTACTTCTTTATGTTCCTTTAAAGATTTAGAAATATCGCTTTTCCAGTAAGGAACGATCCTTTCCTCCGTATTTTTCAGCGCTTCAGTAGCCGGGATATCTTCGGGTTTGAGGTCCGCATAACGCGGGTCGTATTTTGGATGACGGGAATCATCATCAGGGATGGGCGGTGGCGGTGCATCATAACTTCTTCTCCACAATAAAACTTGCTCATCACCGAATTTTTCAGCCATTTCTGCTTTATTGAGACCCTGCAGATTCCCATAATGTTTTTCATTCAACCGCCAGGTTTTATAAACCGGTATCCACATCATGTCCATTTCCTCGAGGGCCAGCCACAGGGTTTTAATGGCACGATCAAGATAGGATGTATAAGCCAGTTTAGGTTTAAATCCTTTATCTTTCAATAATTTTCCGGCATCTTTGGCTTCTTTCACCCCTTTATCAGAAAGGGGAACATTGGTCCAGCCGGTAAATTTATTTTCCCGGTTCCAAACGCTTTCTCCGTGTCGTAATAAAACAAGTTTCAGCATAATTGTCAGGTTTTTTACGGTGCAAAAATATTCATTTATTTCAATTTATCCGCTTTTGACCCGGAGAATTCGGCATGGGCTAAAGCATATTATTTGTTATTTTCGCAGAGATATAAATCCGCATTCATGAATAATTATTCAAAACTTAACAATATTCTTGGCTGGATTGTTTTCGCCATTGCCTCTTTCGTCTATATTTCAACGGCTGAACCCACTGCCAGTTTCTGGGATTGTGGCGAATACATTGCCACAGCTTATAAATTGCAGGTCGGTCATCCGCCGGGAGCCCCACTATTTCAGCTCATCGGTCGTTTTTTCAGCTTGTTTGCTTTTGGTGATACCAGCCAGGTTGCGCATATGGTCAACATCATGTCGGGGCTATCCAGTAGCTTTACCATTCTTTTTTTATTCTGGACCCTTACCATGCTGGGTCGGAAACTGGCCATAAAATCCGGAGAAATGACCGAAGGGAAAATGTTGGCTGTTTTCGGAAGTGCTGCTGTCGGGTCTCTGGCCTATACATTTTCCGATTCTTTCTGGTTCTCCGCCGTTGAGGGTGAAGTTTATGCCATGTCTTCTTTTTTTACGGCCCTGGTTTTTTGGGCCATCCTCAAATGGGATCAGCATGCCGATGAACCCCATTCATTTCGGTGGCTGATTTTTATTTTTTACCTGATCGGACTTTCTATTGGCGTGCATTTGCTTAACCTGCTGGCCATACCGGCCATTTCTTTTGTGTTTTATTTACGGAAATATAAAAATCCGACAACCAAAGGATTGCTCATCACTTTTGTGTTGTCCATCGTGTTGCTTGGTATCATCATGAATGGCATTATCCCGCTTGTTGTAAAGCTGGCAGGAGGATTTGAGCTGTTTTTTGTCAATACCATTGGCCTTCCCTTTAATTCGGGGACGATCATTTATTTTATCCTTTTACTGAGTGGTATAGTTTATGGGATCAGGTATACCCGTAAGAAGCAAAAAGTTATCTGGAATACTGTAATCTGGGCCTTTGCGGTCATACTGATCGGGTATTCCTCTTTCTTTTTACTGATCATCCGTTCAAATGCCAATACACCCATTGATGAAAATAATCCGGAAGATTCCATCAGTCTGCTGGCCTATTTGAATCGCGAACAATATGGTGACTGGCCGATATTATATGGCAATTATTTCAATGCTCCCATTGTCGATCGCAATGATGGCAATCCTGTTTACCGTAAAAGCAAGGAAGAGGGCAAGTACATTGTCATCAATGAGCGGATTGGTACCGAGCCGGTTTATGATCCTGAATTTTCAACCATTTTCCCACGGATGTGGAATAACCAGGAACAGCGATACATCAATGATTATAAAACCTGGAGTGATTTTAAGGGCATACCGACTCAGGTTGAGGATGAAATGGGCGAACCCAAAACTTTATACAAACCAACATTCAAAGAAAATCTGCGGTATTTTTTCAGGTATCAGCTTAACCATATGTACCTCCGCTATTTTATGTGGAATTTTTCAGGAAGACAGGATGATCTTCAGGGTTTTTCCGATCGAAAAAATGGCAATTGGATTACCGGCATTCCTTTCCTGGATGAGGCCCGATTAGGACCTGTTCTCGATGTTCCCAAAAGTCTTGAGAATGATGCCCAGAATAAATTTTACATGTTCCCTTTGCTATTGGGATTGATTGGCTTAATCTATCAAATCCAGAAGGACCGGAATAATTTCCTGGTGGTGATGCTCCTCTTCATTATGACCGGCCTGGCCATTGTTGTATACCTTAATCAACATTCCCCTCAACCCCGTGAGCGGGATTATGCCTATGCCGCATCCTTCTATGCTTTTTCGATTTGGATAGGGCTGGGGGTTTATGCGCTTTTTGACATGCTCAGCAAGAAACTGGATCCAAAGATCTCTGCCTTTGTGATAACGGGTCTTTCACTTTTACTGGTCCCCACCATCATGGCCAAAGAGGGATGGGATGATCATGATCGCTCCGGTCGTTATACGGCGCTGGCCATGGCCAATAATTATCTCAATTCCTGCGCCCCGAATGCCATTTTATTTACCAATGGTGACAATGATACTTTTCCGCTCTGGTATGCCCAGGAAGTAGAAGGAATTCGAACTGATGTGCGTGTTGTTAATCTAAGCCTGCTCAACACGGAATGGTATATCGATCAAATGAAACGGAAGGCTTATGACTCCGATCCGGTCCCCTTTAGTTTGCCATGGGATCAATACAAAGATGGCACCCGCAATTTTACCTATTTTGTCGAAAATGAAAATATTAAAGGACATGTGGAGGTGAAAGAGCTCTTTAACCTGCTCAAAAATCAACCGGATCGACTCACCATGCAAACCCGTTTCGGTCCGATTGAATTTTTCCCTTCGAAAAAAATGAAGATCACCATTGATTCGGCACAGGTCATGAAAACAGGAACGGTTAAGCCGGATCAGGCAGAACAAATTGTGAAAGAGATCAAATGGAATCTCCGGGGAAGCGGCATCACCAAAAACCACTTAATGGTGCTCGATCTGTTGGCTAACAATAATTGGGAAAGACCGGTCTATTTTGCCATTACCACTGGTAGTTCGTCTTATATTGGTCTGGAGGATTATTTTCAGATTGAAGGCCTGACTTATCGGTTGGTGCCCATTAAAACCACCCGTTTTGATGCAATGATTGGGAGTACCCGTACTGACGTAATGTTCGATAATCTGATGCATAAATATGAGTTTGGCAATATGAATGATCCGGATGTTTTTCTGGATGAGACCAATGTCAGGATGGCGATGAACATGCGGAACAATTTTAGCCGTCTGGCCGAAGCGCTAGCTGATGAAGGAAAAGCCGATTCAGCACGACAGGTAATTGAAAGATGCATGGAAATGGTACCCAATGACAAAATACCTTTCAATTATTTTTCGATTTCATTCGGTGAAACCTATTTTAAAATCGGTGATGATGAGCGGGGCAGAGAGATCTATGATCAATTAATTACCAATCTCGATGAGCAGCTGGCTTTTTATTTTGAATTCAGAGGCGAAAGAGCCAAAGCCTATGAAACCGATAAACAGCAAAACATGGCTATGCTCAATCGGGTCATTAAAGTCACTGAAAAATATAAGCAGGAAGAGCTTGCTGACAGGGCTAATCAGGTATTTGAGACTTATTATCCATTATTTAGTGGAAGATAATATGCCCATCACACCACCTCATTTCACAAATATGGGTATTTACTTTCATTTATATATGTTTGACCATTAAGTTTAGCCTCATGTTAAAAGGAATTTCCCATCTATTCAGCCCGGAACTGCTCGCCACCCTTTACGAAATGGGCCATGGTGATGAGATCGTACTGGCCGATGCTCATTTCCCTGCAGCATCCTTAAATTTGAATGTGATCCGTGCTGACGGACTGCGCATTCCGGATTTACTGGATGCTATTTTACCCTTATTCGAACTGGATGCTTATGATGATCGTCCGATTATCATGATGGATGCAATGGCAGGTGATCAGCTCGATCCTGGCATGATTGAAGAATACCTTAAAGTATTTGATAAACATGTTCCCCATTCTCCGGCCATTCATCGTATGGAGCGATACGAATTCTATAGCAGGGCAGAAGAAGCCTTCGCGATTGTTGCAACCGGCGAACTGGCTAAATATGGTAACATCATCCTGAAAAAAGGCGTTACACCGGTTTCATTCTGATTGCTGTAAATTTATGTCAACGAATAAAATTGCCCAAAGTCCGGTCGTATCCCGCTCCTTGCTAGTCCCGTTTATCTTGGTCACAACTTGTTTTGCGCTGTGGGGATTTGCCAATGACATCACCAATCCCATGGTGAAAGCTTTCAGCCGGATTTTAATGATGTCCAATTTCGAAGGCTCTTTGGTACAATTTGCTTTTTACGGAGGCTATTTTGTGATGGCTTTTCCGGCGGCCATGTTCATCAAACGATATACTTATAAATCGGGAATTTTGATGGGACTGGGACTGTATGCCGCAGGAGCGTTATTGTTTTTCCCGGCCAGTCTTTCCTCCCAGTTTTGGCCCTTTCTGTTTGCTTATTTCATCCTTACCTGTGGATTATCCTTCCTTGAAACCAGTGCCAATCCTTATATTCTTTCTATGGGATCAGTGGAGACTTCAACCCGAAGACTGAATTTAGCACAGGCTTTTAATCCATTGGGTTCTTTAATGGGAATGTTTACTGCTCAGCAATTGATCCTGGCCAAACTGAATATGGCCACTGCAACCGAACGTGCTACCATGAATCCTGCTGAACTGGCTATGGTTACTTCTTCCGACCTCGCCATTATTCGATTTCCTTATATCGCCATTGCCATCGTAATCCTGATCATGTTTGTGCTGATCGCCATTACAAAAATGCCGCGCCTGCAGGAGTCGGATCATCAATTGCATGTAGGTGTTACGCTAAGGAGGTTGCTGAAAAACAAACGTTATTACGAAGGGGTGATCGCACAGTTTTTTTATGTGGGGGCCCAGATCATGTGCTGGACCTTCATCATTCACTACGCAACCATGGAGCTGGGCATGGATGAGGCCACGGCACAAGGATACAACATCGTGGCTATGATTATTTTTGCCTCTTCCAGGTTCATCGCAACCTTTTTATTAAAATATATTAGTCCCGGAAAATTATTGATGGTTTTGGCCATCGGTGGAATTTTACTTTCTCTTGGAACTATATTTATTCAGGGGATCACCGGATTGTATTGCCTCGTAGGCATTTCAGCCTGCATGTCGCTGATGTTCCCAACCATTTATGGTATTGCACTAAAAGGATTGGGTGAGGATGCTAAGATCGGTGCTGCAGGTCTGATCATGGCCATTCTGGGTGGCTCCGTGATGCCTCCACTGCAAGGTGCCATTATCGATATGGGAACCGTGTTTGATTTTTCAGCCGTGCGGGTTTCGTTTGTACTGCCACTGCTGAGTTTTATGGTGATCTCGGTTTTTGGGTATCGGGCGTTTAGGGTTTATTGAAATTTAATCGAAAGTTTGTCAGTGGCACTCCCCTTAGGATATCGGCAAAAGACACTGAAAAACCTGAATGTCATCTGCTCATTCGGATTTGCAAATCCGAAAATAATTAACCCGGGATTCCTGCCCGACATCTCATGCGGGTCAAATCCCGATAGCCAGTAAAAATTATTTCTTCCTAACGTATATCGAAATCAAAAATAAATAAAGTGTGCATGCCAGCAGGACAACCATCCCGCCATTGATGTTCATGCTCATGGCATAACCGGTGATAAATGGTATTACGGCACCACCTGAAATGGCCATCATCATCAGGCCGGAGATCTCATTGGAACGGGTTGGCATTTTTTCAACGGCGATGGAAAAGATCAACGGGAAGATATTGCTTACCCCCAGGCTGATCACCCCGATGAGTATCCAGGCGGTGATTTCATGGTTGGTCATCATGATCAATATTAAACCAATTCCAGCCAGGATGGAAGAGCCAGTCAGGAACTTCCTGGATGACCATACGGTCAGCAATCCTGCTCCTATCAATGTTCCGGTCATTTTTGCAAAGAAATAGACCGATTTCCCGTATTTGGCGGTTTCTAAATCCACACCCAGTTTTTCGGTGAGAAAGGTGGCAATATTGGAATTAATGGCTACATCAATGCCCACAACCACAAAAATGCCAATCACCAGTAAAAAGATAAACCCATTTCCAAGCAATTTGAAACAGGAGGCCATGGAGGCACGCTGACCTTCTGAGCGGGTTTCTTCCACTTTCACCGATGTGAGCCACAGTGATGTAAGTACAGAAATGATTGCAAACAGGTAAAGTCCCCATCGCCATGAACCTTCTGATTCATCTCCAAAAAGGTTGGCCAGGAATGGTCCGATCATACCGGCAATAAAAGGTCCCAGGATTGATCCGACCGATTTTATGGATTGTGAAAGACTGAGAAAGCTTGAAGAACGACCCGGTGGAACTACATCCACAAGCAATGGATTGGCAGCTACTTGCAGGATGGTATTTCCGATCCCCAACAGCGAAAATGCAATGAGAATGATGGGAAAGGAATTGCCGAACACAGGGAAAAATAATCCAATGGCCGTTATGATGATCGCAACATTCAATGCCTTTTTCTTTCCCACTTTATCCTGCCAAATACCCACCGGCACCGAAAGAATAAAAAACCAGATAAAAGCCACAAAGGGGATCAGTTGCAGGATATAGGTTGGAACCGATGCATCTTTCTTGAGTTCATCAACGCCAGTACCAACCAGGTCGATGAAACTCATTACAAAAAACGACATCAATACGGGAATGATAATGGAAATCTCGAATTTTTTTTCACGCATGGTATATCGATTTGGGATAAACTATAATTTTCAAATATTCATTTAATCCGTAAAAATAACGCAATTTATTATCAGAGATCGGTTTTCATTCGTTCACCTTGTCAATTTTTCTATATTTGTTTTTTACACAAATGGTATGGCGATAAAAAAGGTATTTGTCAGTGGCTGTTTCGATATACTGCACAGTGGGCACGTAACATTTTTTGAGGAGGCAGCTTCCTATGGTGAACTTTATGTTGGTCTTGGTTCCGATCGTACCATTTATCGGTTAAAGAACCGCAAAACAGTTTACAATGAGCAGGAACGCCTATATATGGTAAAGTCCTTAAAATTTGTACATCAGGCCTGGATCAATTCGGGAAGTGGTACCATGGACTTCATGGAGGAGATAAAAAAACTGCAGCCGGATATTTTATTTGTAAATGAAGATGGAGATGCTGATGCCAAGAAAGATCTGTGCAAACAACTGGGTATCGAGTATGTTGTTAGCAAAAGGAAGCCCAAAGACAATCTTCCGGGAAGATCCACCACCCGGCTCCGTCAAAAGAGCACCATTCCATATCGCCTGGACCTTGCAGGTGGCTGGCTTGATCAACCCTTTGTTTCAAAATATTATCCCGGATCGGTAATCACCATTTCCATTGAGCCTACACATAATTTCAATAATCGCAGTGGAATGTCATCAAGCACCCGAAAAAAAGCTTTGGAGATATGGGGTTATAGCTTGCCACAAGACGACCCTGAAAAACTGGCCAGGATCCTTTTTAGTTTTGAAAATCCCCCGGGCAAGTCAGAGATCAGTGGCTCACAGGATTCCATTGGGATTGTTTTTCCGGGATTGAACAGGTTGAATTACAATGGGGAGTACTGGCCTGAATCCATTGAAAGTTGTCTGGACGATACGGTATTAAACTGGATTGAATCCCATCTTAATTTTTTACCGTTGTCTCCCCGGGAGCGTCACTATGATGTACTGGCTGATACCCATATTAACACTGCCGGTGCAAAAGCCCTGGCTGGCGCTGCTGAGGATGTTTGGAATTCCATTCAAGATATGAATGCCCCGGAATTTGGAAAAGCATTTACCCGGTCTTTTGAAGCGCAGGTTGACATGTTCCCCAACATGGTCAATCAAACTATTCGGGATATGATCGAAAGATATCGCAATAAAGCCCTGGGCTGGAAATTATCCGGTGCAGGAGGAGGTGGTTATCTGGTTCTTGTTTCGGAAACCCCCATCCCTGATTCCATGCAGATAAAGATCCGGCGGGTTTTTCATTAAAGTGTTTTATTCCCTGGGTTCAATGTGGATGGTTGTTTCAATATTCATCTGTTGATGGATCTCTTTTTCTATTTGAGTGGCAATGGTATGTCCCGTTTTGATGTCTGTATTTTCATCGAGTTTAATATGAAAAGTTAACTCAGTATGCGTACCGTAGTTGTGGATATGAAAATGATGGGGTTGCAATTCTGAACCATGAACCCGTATAATGGTTTTTTGAATCTCTTCCATCAATCCATCAGAAGGTTTTTCACCCAGTATTTTTGTAATGGCTTCCTTCAGGATCTCATATACGGCGTATAATAGCATGATGGAAATGACAATTCCAAGGGCTCCATCGATCCACCACCAGTACCTGCCTAAAAATATCCCCACCAGAACCACAACAGAGGATAGTGCATCGCTTCTGTGATGCCAGCCATCTGCTTTGAGGGTTGGGTTTCCGGTTTTACGGTGAGTCCAAAAGGAATATTGGGCCAGGCCCTCCTTTACCAGGATGGAGGCCAACGTGACGAGTATGGCAATCAACCCATAGTTAGCGGATTCCCTGGTTTCCAATTTTACGATCGATTCACGAACAAATTCATAAGCAACAATGGCCAGGAGGAATGCAATAAAAAAAGCAGCGATCTGTTCCCATCGTCCATATCCGAATGGATGTTTTTTGGTGGGTTTTTTGGAAGCCAGTTTCACCCCTCCTATGACAATGACTGAACTGAGTGAATCGGAAAGGGTATGCCAGGCATCGGCAATGATGGCTACGGAACCCGAAACAATGCCGGCCCAGTATTTCAGGAGGAATAACAGGGTGTTGACGATGATCGAAACAATGCCTTGCTGATAACCGATTTTGTCACGCTGGTTCATAAGGTTTTTGTTTTTGGTTTGGCAAAAATACCAAAAGTAAGATCAGGAATGATTCTAAAAAAGGACTGATATGGTACCCAAAAATGTTTCCTGATGGCGATGAAGAATTAAGATTCAGATTCAGGTCTGCTGAATCTTTGCAACCAGCGTTCAAAACTGACAACCACCTTTAAAATCAATTGAAGATTGATGATGAGGAATACCAGCCAAACCCCAAACCATATGATGGTCTCTGTTAAATTGAGCATGAAGCGATGATTTAATTCCAGAGCCAGCCAGCTACTTAATATCCCTGTTAGAATACTTGTAATGATAGCTGGCGTATATTGTCGGAGTACCATAGTTTGTATGATATGGATTACCAGATGGAAAACAAAGGCCAGGACCATACCGGTCCAAAGTGCATAATAGTTGTATTCGACTGCTATAAACGTGATAATCGCGACAACAAGAAATTCTTCAAAAATGGCCAAAGAAAAGGATGCCGTAGAAAGTTTCGTGTAATGGCCGATCATTTTGCCACCGATTTTTGGGAACCGGGTGGTAATGGAATTTTTGTTTCGCTGAACCCATGCCTGCATCATGATGATCTCTTCAAATTCATGGATCATGAAGAAAACTGGAAAAAGCCAGAGTAGTGTTTCTGTTTTCATGATGGGTTAAAAAATTGATTCGCTGATTCTATGCCATAAAGGACCAATTCTTTTTCTTTACCCCTAAGTTTAATCGGGCCAACCTCCCTAAAATTATAATTTGATTTTCCTTTCAATTGATCAACAATGGATTTGGATATCAACAACGGTTCGTTTAGTGTTTTACAGGTCTCCTCTATGCGTGAGGTTGTATTCAGTATATCGCCCATAAAGGCGATCTCTCGTTTGGTGTAACCCAGTTCACCGGTGATAACCAACCCACCATGGATGCCGGCTTTAAAATCTGGAACAACACCATATTTTGACTGGTAGTGGTCGATTTTGGTCTGAATCCTGTCCTGAATGTTCAGGAAGCACTGAATACAATTGCCCTTTAACAGAGCGTCCTGTGAATTCCAGGTAATGATTGCTTCATCCCCAACATATTTATAGATCTCTCCCCGGGTATTTCGAACCGGTTCGGCAAGATCAAAGAAAAAATCATTGACCATCGACATGAATTTTAAATGCCCAATCTTTTCAGCGATGGCGGTGGAGTTATTGATGTCTATAAACATAAAAACACGATCAACCTCCCTTGGATGCCGGTACATGCCAATGAACAGCCGACCAAGAATGTGTTTCCCGATGAGGGTATTTAGGATGGCGAAGAAGTTAAAAGCCAGGCTGAGAAATACCCCAAAACTAATCCCGATCGCAAAAAATCGGTTGAAAATATGATCAGGATTGGAAAACATGTATTTGAAATCAGCTTTCATATAGAAGATCCCCACGAAGAGAGTTGAAATAACCACTATAATTATAAGATGAGCAAGGGTATTGACAATCAACATGACGATCAAATGTGTGCGGATCAGGTATCGCTTGAAAAAATTTTCTGTGTAAAGTGATATGGCCAGTGGAATACTGAACCCTATGGATAAACCTGCACCGATGGATTGCCAGCCCCTGTAATAAATAAAATACATAAATATAGCGGTAATCACTGCAGAAATGACTCCTATCTCCAACAATCCATAAAGTTGCCTTTTTTCAAATTTTTTCATGATCAAATCATTATCTTGCGATAAAAGTAGGGTTTTCAAGATAACAGATTGATATGAATTTTATTTTTTTCTTTGTTTCCAGTTTGGCAGGATCGATTTTTTTAAACAGGCAAAAGATTTTAGGAAACACCCAAATGGAATTTTCTTAAATTTGAATGGCTAGATAATGACTAAATCACTCTTGTGAAAATCTATTCAACCATATTAAAACTTATCGCTGCGCTGTTTATCCTGGGAGGCGTAATACGATTAATGGCCGGAGAGTCTGCTTTCGGGTTGTTTGGTATGACAAACCTTTGGAGCGACCATTTTTACTTTGTCTACATCTATCGTGTTTTAGGGGCATTTGTAATCCTGACCGGACTGTTATTATTCGTCATTGCTACCAATTTGGAAAAGTACAGACCTGTTTTGATGGTGATGAAATGGGGTTTTTTGTTAATAGGAATGACAATGCTGTTAGCCGGGTATTTCACAGGGCTGCCCGTATTATTTTATGCACCCGACTTTGTTTTTTGCTTTGCCCTTTCGCTCTATTTGCAATTTAACTGAATCTTTTAAGCCCCGTTTTAAATACTGGTTTAAAATAAACAATGGACCTGATACTCCGACAATCATTTAATATTAAAATGCCCGGAACAATCAGAATTTTAAAAGTGATATAAACACTTCTCGAAAATGTTGAAAAATGAGGTCCGTGAAATGTCAGCAATGGCCACTGGTCTTGATGCAAAGAGGATAAGTGACCGATGGGTTAAATGTCTTCTTTCCAGTTTTATTATAGATAGAATGTACAAATTCAAAAGGTGAGAATGGTTGTTGAAATTATCTTTCATTGAGAATGATGGTGAGTTTAAACAAATATCCCGGTTCATTGTTGAGAAATTGCCTCAACATCGAAAAAATATATTTAAAGACATAATCCTGATATGGAAAATCTTGTCATTTCTGATTTCAAACTGGGCATCATTGCCGGTGGACAATTGGGTAAAATGCTGGTGCTAGCCGCAGCTAACTGGGACATACAAACTTTTGTGATGGACCGCGAAGATCATTGCCCTGCTGCATCAGTCTGCAACGGGTTTTTTAAGGGTGATCCGCTTAATTTTGAAGATGTATACCGTTTTGGTAAAAAAGTGGATATGCTCACCTTCGAGATAGAAAATGTGAACATCGAAGCAGTAAAAAAGTTGAAAGCTGAAGGATTGCGGATCAATCCCGATCCTGACGTTTTGGAGATTATCCAGGATAAAGGTTTACAAAAGCAGTTTTACGCTGACAAAGATATTCCTACATCACCATTCCGGTTGTTTGAAACGGTAGAAGAGATCAGGGAAGCAGTTAAAAATAAAAACCTAACCCTACCTTTCGTTCAGAAACTCCGAACCGGTGGATATGATGGTCGCGGGGTGGAAGTGATAAAAACCGCTTCCAACCTTGATCATTTACTTGAAGGGCCTTCTATGGTGGAGGATTTGGTGCAGATCGATAAAGAGATCTCGGTGATCGCTGCACGAAACGGTCAGGGAGAGATCAAATGCTTCCCCGTTGTAGAGATGATCTTCAATGAAAAGGCTAACCTAGTCGAGAAACTCATATGTCCTTCATCCATTGATGATCAGCAACAACAAGAAGCGATCGCAATAGCCACCAGGGTGATCAGTGCGCTTAAATTACAAGGTTTGCTGGCCGTTGAAATGTTCCTCGATCAGGACGGGAAAATTTGGGTGAATGAGTCGGCACCACGCACGCACAACAGTGGTCACCATACCATTGAGAGTGTGATCACTTCACAGTTCGAACAACAATTGCGGGCCATCTTTAATTTTTCACTGGGCAGCACCCATTTAAAATTACCAGCCGTGATGATCAACCTGTTGGGAGAACCAGGTTATGAAGGTGAGGTTAAATACGAAGGACTAACAGAAAGCATGAGCGTAGAAGGCGTGAAATTTCATTTTTATGGTAAAAAAATAAGTAAGCCTTTCCGTAAAATGGGCCATGCCACCATCCTGGCGTCGAATATAGACAAGGCGATTGAGAAGGCCGATATTGTTAAAAATAAACTAAAAATAACAGCATGGAAAAAGCAGCCGTAAGCATCATTATGGGATCCGATTCCGACCTGCCTGTAATGGAAGCAGCAGCCAGAATATTAGAATCATTCAATATTCTGCATGAAGTAACCATTGTTTCAGCACATCGCACACCAAAACGACTTTTTGAATTTGCTGAAAACGCCCACAAGCGCGGTATCGAAGTCGTGATTGCCGGGGCAGGTGGAGCCGCGCATCTTCCGGGTATGGTTGCAGCCATCTCTCCGCTACCGGTCATTGGGGTGCCGGTAAAATCTTCCAATTCCATTGATGGATGGGACTCCGTTTTATCTATTTTGCAAATGCCGGGTGGGGTGCCTGTAGCCACAGTAGCCCTGAACGGTGCAAAAAATGCCGGACTGCTTGCTGCCCAGATCATCTCAGTGAAAGATCCCGCTATCCGGGATCGAATCATTACCTACAAAAAAGAGTTGAATGATAAGGTGATGGAAAAGGTGCAAAAGATGAGCAGTTAATTTTCTGTTCACCGACAATATTCATCCTTTCACCGAAAATTTTTGTAAAGCCGCGTTGGGTGCCGTTTCTTTGTTTTCAGAAAATCATAAAACATTTTAATCATGAAAACTCGAAGCGTAATATTCATCGGAATCCTTGCCTTGCTCCTCAGCAGTTGCCTGGTAAAATCCTTGCACCCCTTTTTCAAAGAGCAAGATGTGGTATATAACCCAAAACTTTTAGGAACTTACCTTGATGGAGATTCGGCAACATGGAACATCAAACAACATGTTTTTTCCAGGGGATTTATGAAAGGGGATACCGCTGATAATTCATACCTGGTAGAAATGATCGATGAAGATGGAGTTCAGTCGAACTTTAATGCGCACATGTTCGACCTGAATGGAATGCTGTTCCTCGATTTTTTCCCGATCCTTGATGACCGTTATGATAACTTCAGTGGTTACCATTTGGTACCGGTCCATTCACTGGCGAGGATCCAGATAGAATCAGCTAACCGCCTGGTCATTTCCTGGTTTGATGAAGAATGGCTCAATACACTTTTTGAAGAGAACCGTGTGAAGATCTCCCATGAGGTGATACAGGTCGGGGATTATAAAGAAACCAAAGAGTATGTGTTGACTGCCTCGACCAATGAGCTGCAAAAATTTATCAGTAAGTATGGAAAAGAAAACCTTCCGGAAGATTGTAATGAGAGCAGTGATGGCGTTTGTGTGACCCTCAATCGTGTAAAATGATAACAATCACAAATAAAATCCGCAACCTCTTCCTTCGCAATACCTTGCTTCAACATTTGCTGTTTTGGAGTGTGTCAGGCTATGTACTGCTTAATATTTTTACTTTATCAAGCAGTTATCAGCAAATTGACTACATCTACACCGTTATTTTTATGTTATCGCTTGCAATTCCCGTTGAACTCAACCTGATTGTGTTTATTCCGCGATTTCTGAATCAAAAAAAATATGCTGCCTATCTTTTGGTGTTTGTTAGTAGTCTGTTTATATTCAGTCTTTTCAACCAGGTTCTGTTCAGTCGTTGGATTGACTTCTTGTTGCCTGGATATTATTTTATTTCATACTTCAGCTTTTCCGATATCCTGAAATTCTTCCTGGTATTCATGGTGATTACAACGCTCCTGCACTTATCGAAGGAATGGTTTGAATTGAAGGATGCAAGTCAAAAAATGATGTTCCTGGAAAAAGAGAAAATAGATGCAGAATTGAAAGCTCTGGCCAACCAGGTGAATCCCCACTTTCTTTTCAATAGCCTCAATGTGCTCTATTCGCTCACCATGAACAATCGCAAGGAGGCTCCCGAGGCCATCCTGAAGCTTTCTGATTTACTCCGATATGTAATCTATGATTCGTCTACAGAACAAGTGACGGTGGATGCAGAAGTGAAAATGATCCACGATTTCATTGACTTGCAACGTTTCCGCACCAATCCTGATGCAGCCATTCATTTTGATACAGACATTGATGACGGACAAATGAAGATCGCTCCCATGTTATGCTTACCTTTGGTGGAGAATAGTTTTAAGCACGGATTGAAGGGCGATGTGAAAGATACATTTGTAAAAATTAACCTGATAACCAGTGACGATCAATTCCGGATTATCGTTGAGAATAATAAAGGGACCGTTGATCGTGTTGGTGGAAACGGATCAGGTGGTGTTGGACTCAAAAATATCAGGAATCGCTTGGAGTTAATCTACCCCGGAAAGCACAGTCTGCTAATCATTGAGTCGGGTGTCACATTCCGTGTTGAGATGGAAATCAATTTGGGGTGACAGTTTGCAGCAGGCAGTTGGGCAAAATGTTGCCGAATCATTTAATACTAATCTTTAGGTTTTGAACATCCATTGCATCATCATCGAAGACGAGCCGGTATCGCAGGACATCCTGAAACGATATGTCACTGATACCCCGCAATTGAAGCTCGTGGGGCTGTGTAACAACGCTTTCGAAGCACAGGCATTGCTGCTGGAGGAAGAGGTACAGCTGATGTTCCTCGATATCAACATGCCCAAACTATCGGGGATGAGTTTTTTAAAATCGCTGATGAATCCACCACTGGTCATTTTCACCACCGCCTATCCTGAATATGCCCTGGAAGGTTATGAGGTGGATGCTGTTGATTATTTACTCAAGCCTTTCTCATTCGATCGTTTTATCAAAGCAGTGAATAAGGCTGTTGAAAGGTTGAGGTCGATTGAAAAACCAACAGGCCAGGAGGGGTTTGTCATGCTTCGTGCCGATAAAAAGATCTTCAAAGTTCCAATTAACGATATTACACATCTGGAGGCGATGGGCGACTATGTAAAGGTATTTTATGATAATTCATTCATTATGGTGCACGACACCCTGCAAAATCTGCTTCAGGAGATTGGATCGAAAGAACTGGTAAGGGTGCACAGATCATGGTCGGTTTCTCTGAAACACATCAGCTATGTGGAGGGAAACACGGTGATGATCGGTGATCGTGAGATCCCGGTGGGCAAGAGTTACCGGCAAGGGTTTTTTAAAAAATTAATTATCAATCATTGATCATATAATGGAGTCATTGAATCCAATGTTTCGATTTTCACTCCGAAATCCGCTCCTGGTAACGGAATAATTTTGGGCGAATGAGCACCCGCAGTGATTGATCATACAACACATAATTCCACCACCAGTTCATGAATACGAAAAAGCGATTTTTAATACCAACGAGCTGCATCAGGTGGACGAAGAGCCACAGCAGCCAGGCTGTAAATCCTCTCAGCTTGAACCAGGGTAGGTCGGCTACGGCTAATTTTCTTCCCACCGTGGCCATTGAACCTTTGTCCTTGTATTCAAAAGGTTGTATTGTTTTGTTTTGGGCCAATTTTTTAAAATTAGTTGCCAGTAATTTCGCCTGTTGAATCGCTACCTGCGCTACCTGGGGATGACCCTCCGGGTATTTTTCGGTCTCCATATAAGCCAAATCGCCAATCACAAAGATATCCTCATAGGCAGGAATCCGGTTATAACGATCGGTTTGGATTCTTTTGGAAGGGGTAAAAAGGGATTCGGGCAATCCCTCAATGACCTCTCCCGACACACCGGCAGCCCAGATCACCGTGCTGGTGTGGATAGGATCCATATCCTTGATTTTAATTGAGTCTTCTTCATATCCGGTAACCATGGCATTGAGTTTAACCTTCACACCGAGTTTGCCAAGATACTTCAAGGCATTATCATGGGCACGATCCGACATACCCGATAGCAGATTTGGTGAAGCCTCCAGTAAATAAATATTCATCCGACTGAAATCGAGTTCTGGAAAATCTTTGGGCAGTACATATTTTTTCATCTCAGCCAATGCTCCTGCGAGTTCCACTCCGGTAGGGCCACCCCCTACAATGACAAAGTTCAACAGGGGGTCAATATCCTGTCGCTGGGATTCGTTCAACGCTTTTTCGAAATTCATCAGGATCCGGTTGCGCAGGTATATGGCTTCTGAAACGGATTTCATGGGAATGGTTTTATTTTTCACGGTTTCCATTCCGAAATAGTTAGTGACAACCCCCAGTGCCAAAACCAGGTAATCGTAATTCATGAGGCCGATGTCGGTTTCAATGGTTTTTGAAATCGGATCTACGCGCAACAAGGAAGCCATGCGAAAATGGATATTGGGCAAATTTTGAAGGATTTTGCGCAAAGGAAATGAAATGCTGGTGGGTTCCAGACCTGCTGTGGCTACCTGGTAAAACAATGGCTGGAACTGATGATAATTGTGGCTGTCGATCAATATCACCTGGTAAGGGCTTCCAGCCAGCTTTCGGGCCAATTTTAATCCGCCGAAGCCACCGCCCACTATGATGATACGCTTTTTATCGGTTTCGGGAATATACGCTTGTTTTACCATGTTTTTCATTTATAACAATTCATAATTGTTAATGTTTTAACAACGATTGAATATTGTTGCGATCCCATTAAATCAAGCAGATCAACAATCATGCATAAGCCTTTGAGCTTGTCTCCAAAAACAACTGCCTTTGTTATCCTGCCGGCATGCTGAAAATCATAAATATTCATTTCTTCAGTATAATAAATCAGTTCATTTTCGTGTTGGGTTTCAATAATTTGTTAATTTAGCCCATGGCGTGCGAACAAAACAATGGTCTATTTTTAAAAAATTCAATTTATTGTTGAATATTTAAAAAATAATTCCGTTCTTTGCACTCCTTTTTGAAAATTTGATTCAATAATCTGAAAAACACGAAGTGATGGCAAATGTATGTCAGATAACCGGTAAGAAGCTGATGGTTGGTAACAACGTATCGCATGCAAATAACAGGAGCAAAAGAAGGTTTTACCCCAACCTGCAGAAAAAGAGATTTTATATTCCAGAAGAAGATAAATTTATTACCCTGAAAGTTTCTACATCAGGCATTCGCACGATCAATAAGAAAGGGATCACGGCTGCCTTAAAAGAAGCCAAAGAAAAGGGATATTATAAATAATCAAAAAAAGATTCAAAATAGATGCTGTTGCTTCAGGGTAACAGCATTTTTTTTATCTGGTACAAAGTAGCTTTTCGAAATAAATTGAAAAACATCCCGTTAACAATAATTAACCTCTGGGTAAAGGAAAGTCGATTATTTTTGCGTGTAATGGAAATCAGAAATTTACTCCTCATTTTTCTATTGGTATCGGTACCTTTTGTTTTGTTGCATGCGCAGGAAGAGGATGATGATCCCTTTGTCCAGTTCTCCGGCATAGTCGTATCCGGTGATAGCATATCTTCAGTGCCCTTTACCAATATCGTGATTAAGAATACCTGGCGGGGCACAGTAGCCGATTATTATGGCTATTTTTCCTTTGTGGCCAGAAAACTGGATACCATTGTTTTTTCAGCCATGGGTTATAAAAAGGCAAGTTTTGTGATTCCCGATACCATTCATGAGGACCGTTACTCTTTGATTCAGGTGATGACCTCCGATACCATTTTACTCCCTCAAACCGTGATATACCCCTGGCCGACCCGAGAGGAGTTTGTGGATGCTTTTCTTAATTTTGATGTCCCGGATGATGATTTTGAACGGGCCAAAAAAAACCTGGAAGCTTCACAGATACGTGAAATGGCCGAGCAAATGCCAATGGATGGAGATATGAATTTCAACTGGTCGATGCAACAGCATCAAAACAGGCTGTATTATATAGGACAAACACAACCCATTACAGTGTTGAACCCTTTTGCATGGGCTCAGTTTATCAAGGCCTGGAAGGAAGGAAAATTTAAACGTGACAAAGACAAATAGCGTAATTTTAGGTAAAGCATGAGAGTTGTTTTTCTGATTTTAAGTCTTGGATTTTTAGCATCTGCTTTCGGACAGGAAAAAGCAACTGTTTACGGACGTGTAACAGATGAATACGGAAGACCACTCGAATTTGTCAATGTTGCTATATCAGGATTGTCTGGTGGTACCTCCACTGACACCAGGGGTCGTTTTGAGCTTGATGTCCCGGCCAACCGATCAGTTTATCTGGCCTTCTCATTTGTCGGTTATGAAAAACATGTTGAAGAGATCAGCCTCAATCCAGGGGATAAAATTCGCATTGACAAGGTGATGGTACAGAGCAGTACCCAACTTCCACAGTTTGAAGTGGCAGATGATCAGATACGGACCTCGAACCTGCAGCGAATCGATCCTAAAGTGGCTGTGAATGTGCCTACGTCATCCGATCGTATTTCAACACTGATCAAAACGCAACCCGGTGTTGCTTCATCCAACGAACTCAGTTCCCAGTATTCGGTGAGGGGTGGTAATTTTGATGAAAACCTGGTTTATGTTAATGATATTGAAATTTATCGTCCATTCCTGATCCGCTCAGGACAGCAAGAAGGATTGAGTTTTGTCAATTCCGACCTGGTTTCATCCCTGCTTTTTTCTGCCGGTGGTTTTGATGCCAAATACGGCGATAAAATGTCATCGGTGCTGGATATGCAATATAAAAAGCCAACTGAATTCGGAGGTTCCTTTTCAGCCAGTTTATTGGGTAGTTCGGTCCATCTGGAAGGAACGGCCGATCAAAAACGGTTTACCTACCTGATGGGCGTTCGATATAAAACAACGCAGTATTTATTGAATGCTTTAGAAACCAAAGGCGATTATCAACCTACCTTCATTGATGTGCAGGGTTTATTCACCTATGCGGTATCTAAAAAACTGGAGTTCTCATTTCTGGGCAACATTGCTCGCAATAAATACCAGTTGATTCCTGAAACCCGTGAAACCGATTTTGGGACTGTACAGCAAGCGCAGCGTCTTACCATATATTTCGATGGACAGGAGGTGGATGACTACCTAACATATTTGGGTGGATTTACCACGACTTATCTGCCCGATAAAAGAACCCGTCTGAAACTGATCGCTTCTGGTTATAATTCGCAGGAATCAGAAAATTATGACGTGCAAGGTCAATATTGGATCGGGCGAATTGATAATGATCTGGGCAGTGAAAACTTTGGAGAAGTGGTTGAATCACAGGGAGTGGGTTCATACCTCGAACATGCCCGTAATGACCTGGACGTTCGCGTATTCAACCTGGCGCACAAAGGCACTCGGGAAGCCGGAAACAATTTGATCCAATGGGGTGTTAAGTTTCAGCATGAAGATATTGATGACCGCATGAATGAATGGATCCTCATCGATTCAGCCGGTTATTCACTTCCCCGGCCACCCGACTCGGTGGGTTATGTTGATCCGGGTGCACAGCCACCCAATCCATTTGACCTGTATGAGTTGATAAAAACCTCTGCCAGGATCAACTCCAATCGTTATACTGCCTATATTCAGAATACATGGAATGCTGCCTTCGATACGGCAAAGTTTACACTAACGGCTGGTGTCCGGGCCAACTACTGGGATTACAATCAGCAACTGGTTGTCAGTCCGCGGGCTACTGTTTCTTTTAAACCCAATTGGAAAAGGGATATTCTGTTCCGCTTTTCTGCAGGCGTTTATTATCAACCTCCATTTTATCGGGAATTAAAAGACCTTGACGGAACCATCAATCCTGATCAAAAAGCTCAATCGTCTTATCATTTTGTAGCCGCCAGCGACTGGAATTTCAAAGCCTGGGATCGACCTTTTAAGTTTGTTTCAGAAGTGTATTATAAGTATCTGGCCAATCTCGTCCCTTACCTGGTGGATAATGTCCGGATCCGCTATTATTCTTTTGAACAGTCGGTTGGCTATTCTGCCGGTGTCGATTTTAAAGTGAACGGAGAGTTTGTCAGGGGTGTTGAATCCTGGGCCAGCCTCTCCTTTCTCACAACCAAAGAAGATATCCGAAATGACTCCTACATCAATTCAGCCGGGCAGCTTGTTGAGCCGGGCTTTATCCCAAGGCCTACCGATCAGCATGTACAATTCAGTATATTCTTCCAGGATTACTTGCCCATGAATCCTACCTATAAAATGAGTCTGACTTTGTTGTTTGGAAGCAGCCTGCCTTTTGGACCGCCTAATTCTCCAAAATATCAGCATACACTCAGGATGCCACCTTACCGCCGGGTGGATATCGGGTTTTCAAAGGAACTCATCGGGGCACATTCACGGTTTAATCCCAAAAATCCCTTCAGGTTCTTTAAAACCATGTGGATCACTGCAGAGATCCTGAACCTGCTGCAGGTCAATAATACTGTATCTTATGTTTGGGTCACCGATATCTATGGCAGGCAATATGCTGTTCCCAATTACTTAACCCCGCGACAACTGAATATAAAACTGGTAGCGGAGTTTTAGATAATTTAATGTTTTTGGCAGTTATCAAAGTTTAATCAATTTATGGCTTTCGCTAAAACCTGACTGTGTTCTAACTTGATAAAAATAGACTCCGGGTTGAAGGTCAATCCCATCGATTAAAATTTCAAGAAGATTTGGTTCTACTTTAACAGACTTCATTATACGGCCATGCTGATCAAAGAGGATTAAAGTTTTATGCTCTTTAAGATCGGATGAAAGTTGGATTGTTGTTTTATCTGAAAATGGATTGGGTTGACAGCTTATTATTGATCCTTCAAAAGAATTATCTTCAACATCTGTTAAATACCATCCACATTCTACATTTGAACCACCTGACTCGCCTTGAGGATTGCTGTAAACGGCTGTAATGTAATAGCAAACATTCCAGCACCCTGGGGGCGGTCCTGAGGGTGGAATGGTATCCACATACCCTTGCGAAGCATTTCCATTGTAGGGGACGAATTTTTCAAATTCATCACACATATAAATATTGTAACCTTCCAGATCAGGTGTATTTGCAGTCGAAGGTGCATCCCAGCTTAATGTCATTATATTCCAGCCGGGTGGGTATATATATTCTTGTTCTAATTGAAGATTTTCCGGAGGATTCAATTCTAAAAATTCTCCTGTTTTCATCACCAGCCCGTTTCTGCCGACTACCATTCCTTTTTGGGTATTGAAGAAATGCAAGTCTAATAATCCGGAAGTGGCAGGAACATCAACCGGGTTCCAGGTTTCACCCTGATCGGTGGTTTTCAGCAGGGTTTCATAATCGCCCTCTGCAACAGCATAGCCGGTATTGTTATCCACAAAACTGACTTTATAGATGGGTGTCCAATCACTTGCAGTTACAAAAGTGGGTTGCCAGTTTTCACCACCATCTAAGGTCTTCAGGATCATGCTATTTTCACAAGCCATAAATCCTGTATCTGCGTTGATAAATTCCAGGTCAAAACCATGGCCATAGTTGTCGGGCATAAGATATTCCCATGTGTCTCCACCATCCGCACTTTTAAGTATATAAGTCTGCATAATGAAGGAACCACTTACCAGGATATCATTTTCAGACAGGAATTGAATATCCCAGTGATCATCGGTGAAAACACCGTCATACACCAGTTCCCATGTGTCTCCACCATCCTGGGTACGAATAATATCATTGGTGCCACAGATAAATCCCAATAATTCATTATAAAAATTTATACTCATCGGATGGAAGTCCCAGGTCCCGCTTTCAACTTGATCCCAGTTATCACCACCATCAATGGTCTTGTATATTGTCAGATCAAAATCACGTACCGCATAAATCCCGGTTTGGTTATTGATGAAATGCATAGCTGCCTCACTGTATGTTTCACCCCAGCCCACTGTTTCCCATGTGAGTCCTCCATTGGTGGTTTTAAGCAGATCATGAGCCGATAAACCTCCTGTATAATTACTCGCAAGGGCATATCCTGTATTTTCGTCAGTAAATTGCATACTGAAAATATCTCCCATAAAGGATCGGTGGGTGATCAATTCCCAGTTTTCGCCAAAATTGAATGCCTTGAATATAAGCCCAAGATGACCGGCCATAATGGCTTCATCATATGCGGTCATAATGATGGCCCGCTCGTCATTCCACGAAAACTGACCCATCTCAACTTCATTCCAGGTATCTCCACCGTCGGTTGTGATCAAAATACCACTTTCATACATATTCCGACCGCAACTAACCATACCATGCATATCATCAAAAAAGTCTATTTTGTAAGGGAAATAGCTGTATCCTGACCAAACAATTTGCCAGGTCACACCTCCATTGTAAGTTTTCAAAACCTGGTGTGTACCGGAACTACTTAAAGTAATAATCCCTTCGTCGTCTGAGATAAAATGAATGTCATGCATATGACCGGTTATCGCTGCGGCAAGGGTTTGTGTGGCCCAGTTTACACCGTTATCCGTGCTTTTTACAATCACATTGTCTCCATTGCCAATGGCATAAATGGTATTGTTTGTTTTTGCAATGGCGTTCAGGGTAAAATCAACTCCAGAATTCATTTCGATCCAGTCCTGGCCTGAGCCTCCTCTCCTCATAATTTTCCCATTCGTTCCAATGGCAATAGCACTTCCATCAATTAATTTGAGTAGATCGTTAAATGTATTATTGATATTAGTTTGAGGATCGAAATAGCTTAATTCCCAGGTTAGACCTTCATCTATCGATTCAAATATACTGAAATGACTGCCCGTCATCAATCCTTCTCCGATATCATCAAAATATACTGAAACCAGATCATAAGAGTTGGTTGCGCTTCCGGGATTTGTATATACTTCCCAACTTTGCCCATAGTTATCGGAAATCATATAAGTTGCGTTTTCACATACCGCAATGATCTTATCTGTTCCGAGAATCTTTGCAAAATCATTGATCGCATTTTCCTGCGGAACAGGTTCCATTCGCTGCCAATCGAACTGGCCAAAACCTGAAATGGTAAAAAAGGAAACAATGACAAAACTAAACAAGCAACAGTTTTGGTTAAACTTTTTCATGATTGGGTAATGTTAAATCTCACCCAAAGTTAATAAAGCTAATCCTGAATTGCAAGCTTGTTTGGCTTGAACCGGCTAATTGATATTATTTAACTAACATGTAGGTATCCTGTGCAATGGCCAGCTCCTCATTGGTGGGAACCACCATTACCCTGACTTTCGAGTGGTCCATGCTGATGACAGCCTCTTTCGAGCGCAGGCCTTTGTTGGCTTCGGCATCAAATTCAAGACCGAGGTATTCAAATCCACTGCAAATGGCTTCCCTTGTCAGGTCTCCGTTTTCACCGATACCGCCGGCAAACACGATCAGATCAACACCACCCATCGCAGCCGCATAAGCACCAATGTATTTTCTAACCCGATAGTGAAACATATCAAGGGCCAGTTGTGCCCGTTCGTTGTGCTCAGCAGCGGCTTGCTCCAGCTCCCGCATATCGGGTGAAATACCGGAGATCCCGTAGACACCGCTTTCCTTATTGATGAGTTTATTCATCTGGTCGATGCTGAGGTCCTCTTTGTCTGCAACAAACAACAAAGCACCTGCATCGATATCGCCGGTTCGGGTTCCCATGATCAGACCCTCATTGGGCGTCAATCCCATGGAAGTATCTACCGACTGGCCATGATGAATGGCGGTGATGGAAGAGCCATTGCCCAGGTGGCAGGTAATGATCTTCATTTGATGGATATCCCTGCCCAGAATTTCACAGGCTCTGTTGGCCACATATTGATGACTGGTACCATGAAATCCATACCGGCGGATTTTGTATTTATCATAAAGCCGGTACGGAAGGGCATACAGGTAGGCATGCCTGGGCATGGTTTGATGATAGGCGGTATCAAAAACTCCAACCTGCGGAACATCGGGGAGTAATTCGTTGATGGCGTATATCCCCTCAAGATTGGGTGGATTGTGCAAAGGAGCCAGGTCGATGTTATGTTCCATGGCTTTGATAACTTCGGCGGTTATAGGAACACTGCCACTGAAATCTTCACCGCCATGAACGACCCGATGACCAACAGCCTCTATTTCGTTAACATTTTTCAGGATACCGACCTCCTCATTGGTCAGGATTTCAATTACGGTTTTAATCCCGCTGGTATGGTCCTGAATCGTTTTTTCAAACTTGACTTTTTCACTGCCGTTTTTGGTGTGGATCACACCCGAACCTTCCAACCCGATTTTATCCACCAATCCTTTGGCCAAAACCTCCTGTTGAGGCATTTCAATCAACTGATACTTGATGGATGAGCTTCCGCAGTTCAATATAAAAACTTTCATATCCGATGTTTCAAAATTTTATGGGTGGCGAAATTATACACCCTTTTTAAGTAAACCAAGAAAGTGTTGTTAATTTTTTAACATATGTTCAAATCTGCATCTATCACTGGGTTATTTAGACTGCCAATAAATTAGCAAAACCATTCTTTAAAAGGAAAAAATTATTATAATTTTGCGGCCGTTGTTAATTGATTAACAATTGAGTTACAGTCAAATTAAATAACCAAAAAGTATATGAAAAAACTGGTCATTTTTCTGGTTTTGGTAATTCCCGTTCTCAGTTCTGCACAGGATAAGAGTAAGTTTGGAATTAAATTCAGCGGATTCGTTAATTCGGATCTCTATTTTGACTCGCGGCAAACCATCGACGCCCGTGATGGATTCTTTTTACTTTATCCCTCTGGGGAAAATCTGGATATTAACGGAGATGATATCAATGCCAAAAGCAAAATGAATTTATTGTCAATCCAAACGCGTCTGACGGGGAAAATTACAGGACCCGATGCTTTTGGTGCGAAAACATCAGGTATGATCGAAGGTGCCTTCTTTGGAAATATCGGGACCGATATCAATGGTTTTCGTTTGCGACATGCTTTTGTAAAGTTGAACTGGACCAACACGGAATTGCTGGTTGGACAATTTTGGCATCCCATGTTTGTAACCGCCTGTTTCCCGGGTACTGTTTCATTTAACACCGGTGCCCCTTTCCAGCCCTTTTCCCGTAATCCACAAATCCGATTATCGCAAAAATTAGGAGATTTTAAATTGATCCTGACAGCCATGGAGCAGGTCGACTTTGTTGATTCAGGACCATTGAACAACATTGGAACTGTGGGTGCTGCATCACCCCGATATTTAATCAATTCTGCTATGCCCGAGTTTAATCTCAGATTCGAATATTACGGGAAATGGGATAATGATCAGGAGTTTTTGATTGGCCTTGGAGGGAATTATAAAATGCTTACTCCAAGACTTTCTGCAGGTTATATTGATTCCGCATCAACCGTGCAAAGTTATAAAGTTGATGAGCAGGTTTCTGGTATCTCAAGCATGGTTTACCTAAAATATGCTGGAAAATCAGTCACCTTTAAACTAGAAGGAGTTATGGGCCAGATGATGCAAAGTATGACCATGCTGGGTGGATATGCAGTAAAATCAATCGATCAGGAAACCTATAAGCAAGATTACAGTCCCTTAAACACCCTGTCCGTCTGGACAGAAATTCACACCAACGGACCCAAAACGCAGGTGGGGATTTTTGGCGGTTTCACCAAGAACAATGGTGCAGGAGAGGATATCCTGGGTACCTATTATGCCCGTTCACCCAATATTGATTATGTTTACCGGATTGCACCCCGGGTGATCATTAATTCAGGAAAATTCAGGGTCGCACCTGAAATCGAATATACTGTTGCTGCTTATGGTAGCAATGATGTGGATGGCAAAGTGCTGGATGCAAAAGAAGTGGCCAATTTCCGCTTCCTGGTGGGGGTATTTTATTTCTTTTAAAGATGAAATTCAAAGTGTATAATTTTAATAAAATCTAAAATTTTTAAACATTTAGCTATGACAAATAAAATCACAAGTTTTTCTGAGTATTTGGAAAAATACAGGGACAGTGTGGCTGATCCTGATGCCTTTTGGGCAAACATTGCAGAAACCCATTATTGGCGTAAAAAATGGGACCAGGTTGTTGACTGGTACTTTGAAGGTAAAGATGCGCCCCATGTTAAATGGTTTGTGAATGGAAAGCTGAACATTACCGAAAATATTTTTGAACGGAATATGTTCCAGCGCCAGGACCAGTATGCCATTATCTGGGAGCCGAATGATCCTAAAGAAAAGGAAGTAAAAATCACCTACAAAGAACTCTATGATAAGGTTCAGCAGTTTGCCAATGCTTTATTGAAAGCCGGTGCAAAAAAAGGGGATAGGATTGCATTGTATCTACCGATGATCCCGGAGCTGGCCATCGCTATGTTGGCCTGTGCCCGAATCGGAGCCATTCACTCCATTATTTTTGCCGGTTTTTCTGCAAACGCTTTGGCCGACAGGATCAACGATGCCGAATCAAATATCGTGATTACATCGGATGGAGGCTATCGCGGTACCAAGAGCATCCCACTGAAAGCCATTGTTGATGAAGCTATTGAAACATGTCCATCAGTTAAAACGACCATCGTATACAAAAGAACAGGCGAAGACATTAATTTCGTTGAAGGAAGAGATATCTGGTGGCATGATCTGATTGAAGGCGTTAGCAAGGAAAACAAAGCCGAGGTCATGGATTCTGAAGACACCCTTTTTATTCTTTATACCTCGGGATCAACCGGAAAACCCAAAGGGGTATTGCACACCATCGGTGGATACATGGTTTATGCCGAATACACCTTCAAAAATGTTTTCCAGTATAACGATGGGGATATTTATTGGTGTACTGCTGATATTGGTTGGGTCACAGGTCACTCTTACATTGTCTATGGTCCACTGTTAGCGGGCGCAACCAGTGTTATGTTTGAAGGCGTACCCACCTGGCCTGATGCAGGACGGTTCTGGGATATTGTTGAAAAGTATAAAGTCAATCAATTCTACACAGCTCCTACAGCCATCCGTGCACTTGTTCCGCATGGTGAAGAAATCGTTAGAAAACATGACCTGAGTTCACTGAAAGTGCTGGGAACCGTGGGTGAGCCCATTAATGAAGAAGCGTGGAGATGGTATCATGATACCGTGGGTGGCGGACGTTGCCCTATCGTAGATACATGGTGGCAAACAGAAACCGGGGGGATCATGATTTCCCCACTGGCTGGTATCACACCTACCAAACCCTCTTTTGCAACATTGCCATTACCGGGTATTCAGCCTATCCTGGTTGATCCTGAAGGCAAAGAGCTGAAAGGCAATAGTGTGGAAGGCATTCTTTGTATAAAATATCCCTGGCCTGGTATGCTCAGGACCACTTATGGTGATCATCAGCGTTGCTATCAGACATACTTCTCCTCCTTCAAAGGTTTATATCTGACAGGCGACGGCGCCAAACGTGACGAAGAAGGTTATTACCGGATCATTGGGCGTATCGATGATGTAATCAATGTTTCCGGCCACAGGATCGGTACCGCAGAGGTGGAAGATGCCATCAACCAGCATCCCAAAGTAAACGAATCTGCTGTAGTTGGTTATCCTCATGAGATTAAAGGATCAGGGATTTATGCCTATGTCACCTGTGAGGAACTTTCCGATAAGGAAATGGAAACCATTGAAAAAGAGATCAGGGATACGGTTACCAAGGTAATTGGTCCAATCGCGAAACCCGATATGATCCAGATCGTCAGCGGTTTGCCTAAAACACGTTCAGGTAAGATCATGCGTCGTATCCTTCGGAAAATCGGTGAAGGAGATGCTACAAACCTGGGTGATACCTCTACTTTGCTCGATCCGGGTGTTGTAGATGAGATCATTAATGGTGCAAAGGTTACAGTGAAACGCTAAATCAAAATGAACTTAAAAGACATCAGCCAGACGGTTGATGTCTTTTAGTTTAATCGCTTTCCTACATATACAGTAATTTACTTTCGTTAATAAAAAACAAGTGTTATGGAAAATCAAAAAGTTATGAACCGGGGACTGGTTGTTCTTGGCGCTATTCTCATTCAGCTGGCTCTTGGTGCAATTTACGCTTGGTCAGTATTCACTCCTTCATTGGTTACAGAAGGGTGGACGAAAGCGGATACCCAATGGGTATTTGCTGTAGGACTGGCATCGTTTGCCGTTTTTATGGTTTTTGCAGGTAAAAAATTGAAATCGTGGGGCCCACAGCGGCTATCCTGGATCGGTGGTATTATCCTGGGTCTGGGTTATTTCCTGGCCGGTTTGCTGGGCGGATCCAGCTTCTGGTCCCTGGTGATCCTGGTCGGACTGGTGGGTGGAGCCGGTATCGGTTTTGCCTATGTCGTGCCCATTGCCGTGGGTATGCGCTGGTTCCCCGACAAAAAGGGGATGATCACCGGACTGGCTGTGGCCGGTTTTGGTTTTGGAGCCCTGCTGTGGGTGAAGCTTGCCGGATCATGGGGCCACCTAATTGATAGCGTTGGCCTCTCCGCAACATTTATTTATTACGGAATTGCTTTTGCTGCAATGGTCATTATTGGTGGTTTGTGGATGAAGTTCCCGCCAACTGGCTGGAAACCCGAAGGATATGTTGAGGCAGCCCCTGCTCCCGGTAAAACTGCTGATGATCGGGAATTTACAAGCAATGAAATGCTTACAAAAATCCAGTTTTATCTTATTTTCCTAACTTTCGTTTTCAGTGCTGGTGCCGGACTCATGTCTATCGGCTTGATGAAACTTTACCCCATGGAAGCTCTGGTAGCGAATGGATTTACAGAAATTGAAGCCAGTGCTATTTCTGGAACGGCAATGGCTGTTTTCTTTAGTCTCGCTAACGGTTTGGGTCGTATTTTATGGGGTATACTCAGTGATAAACTGGGAAGGAAAACCTCCATCATTACCATGACGGCCATTCAGGGCATAGTCGTAATCCTCTTCACCTATATGGCAGGCAGTGAGTATCTTCTTTACCTGGGGGCTACCTTAATCGGATTCAACTTTGGTGGTAACTTTGCACTGTTCCCGACCATTACTGCCGATACCTTCGGCGCTAAAAATGTCGGACAAAATTATCCCTGGGTTTTCCTTGCTTATGGATTTGGTGGTATTATAGGACCTATCCTGGGTGGTAAGCTGGGAGATATCGGTAACTTCCCACTGGCATTTACCATTGCTGGTATTGCTGTGCTGGTTGGAACCGTTCTGACCATTATGGTGAAACCGGCCAAGAAATAAAAAATGTTTGATTGAATAAAGGCGCTCTGCGGGGCGCCTTTATTAATGATTATTTTTATCCTATGGGTTGTTTGCTTTCTCTGTTTGGCTGTATTAAATAATTCTTAATTTTCTGGTTCCCAAAATTCATAGCTTGAGTTTCCAATTTTGTTTTCTACTTTTGTGAAACAATTAACAGGCTTATTTCCTGTTATGATCTTCTAAGATACTCGCATATGCCCATTAAGAAACTTGACAGCATTTTCAGACCCAAGCGGATCGCCCTGATCGGCGTATCTAATGATGCCAACAGTGTTGGTGGTATTACCCTTCGCAATTTGGTTGGTGGAGGATATAACGGTGTGGTTTACCCCGTGAATCCCAAGCGGGAAGCGGTATTCGGAATTCCTTGTTATCCGGATGTTGCCAGCTTGCCTAAAGTGCCCGACCTGGCCGTGATCATGACGGCTGCCAAGTTTGTTCCCCAGATCATCACTGAATGTGGTGAAGCCGGCGTGCATGGGATCATCATTATGTCCGCGGGATTTAAAGAAACCGGTCCGGATGGAGCCAAACTCGAAGAGCAGGTGAAGGCCGAAGTAAAAAAATATCCAGACATGCGCGTCATCGGGCCCAATTGTTTGGGGATCATCGTACCGGGATTCAGCATGAATGTGAGTTTTTCGTCAAGTATGCCCAAAAAGGGCCACGTAGCGTTCATTTCCCAATCGGGTGCTTTATGCACCTCTGTCCTCGACTGGGCCAATGAAGCCAATATCGGTTTTTCCTATTTTGTCTCTATCGGTAACTCGATGGATGTCAACTTCGGCGATCTGATTGATTATTTTGGACAGGATCCCAATACCAGGTCAATTGTGTTGTATGTGGAATCGATCATCAATGCCCGTGCCTTTATGTCGGCAGCTCGTGCCTTTGCCCGTAAGAAACCCATTATCGTTTATAAATCAGGGCGATATCCTGAATCGGCTAAAGCGGCTGCTTCTCATACCGGTGCCCTTGCTTCTGAAGATGCTATTTATGATGCGGTATTCAGGAGAGCCGGGCTGGCAAGGGTATACAATTTTGGTAATATTTTCGATTTTACCGATTTGATCGGACGAAAGCGTGCACCAAAAGGAAGTGCACTGGCCATTGTTACAAATGCAGGTGGCCCGGGTGTTATGGCTACGGATACGCTGATTTCAATGGGCGGTCGCATTGTGCAATTATCCGATGAAACCATGCAGAAACTGGATGATTACCTGCCTCCTTTCTGGTCGCACGGAAATCCGGTTGACGTTTTGGGAGATGCTACCCCAGAGCGCTTTGCCCATGCAACGGAGCTGGTATTGCAAGATAAAAATGTGGATGCTGTTTTAGTGATATTGACTCCTCAAGCCATGACGGCTCCTACCGAAACGGCAAAAGCCATTACCCAACTGGCAGAAAATTCGACCAAACCCATCATGGCTGCCTGGTTAGGCGGCGCCTCCATGCGCGATGGTGTTCAAATCTTTAATAATTCCGGTATCGCAGCATATGATACACCGGAGCAGGCGATACGTGCCTTTATGACCCTGTCTTATTACTCAAAGAATCTTGAGTTATTATTTGAAACGCCAGAAGAGGTTCCCCTTGAATTCAGCTATGACCGTGATGAATTGCGAAAAAAATACCTGGAGAAAGTGTTCCCGAAAATGCGGATCCTTTCGGAAGATGATTCAAAGATGCTGATCAATGATTATGGCATCGATACTACACATCCCGAAATCGCCACCAATGAAGATGAAGCAGTGGAGATTGCCGAGCGAAAAAATTATCCGGTCGTATTGAAAATCCATTCACCTGATATCATTCATAAAACGGACGTGGGGGGTGTAGCCCTCAATATCGAAAATGAGGAGATGGTGCGGATTACTTTTCGCAATATCATGGAAACCGTAACAAAAAATGTCCCGGATGCTAAAATTGATGGCATCACTGTTCAAAAAATGATTCGGTCTAAAGATTCTGTCGAACTCATCCTTGGAATCAAAAAAGATCCGATTTTCGGTACCGTAATGTTAGTGGGAATGGGGGGTGTTACCGCAGAGCTTTTTAATGACCGTAGATTGGAGTTTCCCCCTTTAAACGAACAACTGGCGCATCAGATGTTAAAGTCATTGCAGATTTACCCCTTGCTTACCGGATACAGAGGAAGTGAACGCAAAAACTTGGAGAAGTTAATCGAGGTACTCATTCGCCTTTCATATCTTGCTGCCGACTATCCTGAAATTGAGGAATTGGATATCAATCCATTGATCGTGACAAATGAAGATGTCATAGCCCTCGATGCCCGCATTGTGGTTGACCAGGAGGCACTGGATAAATCGGTAAAGGATTATTCTCATTTGATCCTTCGTCCTTACCCTGAGCGGCTCATGAAAAATGCTGAGCTAAGCGATGGCACCCATGTTTTACTCCGACCAATCAAACCGGAGGATGAACCACTATGGCTGGAGCTTTTGGGGAGCTGTTCCAAGCAATCCATCTATTCCCGTTTCAGGTACGACTTTTATTACGATTCGCATGAAGTAGCAACCCAGTTTTGTTTTATTGATTATGACCGGGAGATTGCCATCGTAGCAGAGGTGGAGGATGAAGGCCGTAAAAAGCTGATCGGTGTTGGCAGGTTAATCGCGGATCCGGATGTGGTTATTGCTGAATATGCAGTGCTGATAACCGATGCATGGCAACATAAAGACCTGGGTCAGATCCTGACCAGTTTCTGTGTGGATATTGCTCGTCAGTCGGGTATACGAAAAGTAAGTGCCGAAACCACAAAGGACAACAAAGCGATGATCGCCGTTTTTAAGAAACTGGGATTCAAGGTGTTTTTTAATGAGGATACGACGGTAACCGTAGCCAAGGAACTTGAATAAAAAAAGGTTCAGATTTTTTTATCAATTTGCTGGCAAATATTATCAAAGATTTCATCCACACCCCCTATGCCATTGACGGATGTAAACAGTCCTTTTTCTTTGTAAAAGTCAATTAAAGGTTGTGTTTGGTTGTTGTACACAAGGATGCGGTTTTCAATTACTTCGCGGGTGTCGTCTTTACGGCCTTCCAGTTGAGCACGATTCAACAAACGACCAATGATCTCTTCATCATTCACTTCGAGGGCCAGCACCAGGGATACTGCATCACCCCTTTTTGTCAATATTACATCAAGATCTTTTGCCTGTTGTATTGTCCGCGGAAATCCGTCGAAAACAAAACCATCAACATCTGTGTGCTGATCCAGGGCATCCTCAAGGATGGCAACCAGGAGTTCATCGGGTACCAGATCCCCTTTTTCAATAATACTTTGAACTTTGAGTCCGAGATCTGTTTTTTCACGGATATTTTTCCGGAAGATATCCCCGGTAGAAATATGGGCAAGGTTATATTTTTTAGCAATTTTAACAGACTGGGTTCCTTTACCCGAACCGGGGGGGCCAAAAAGAATAAAATTAAACATGGGCATTGTATTAAGTGGATCAATAATGTTGCTATCGCTACAAATATAAATGAATGGTGATGATTTATCACTAATTTTGTCCATAGATTCATTACAAATTATCGGTGCAACAGCAAAATGAAAATACTCGGTTTAACGATTCCTTGCTTTCGGTTAAACCCTTCATGCCTCCCGGTGATTCTGGCATGTCATCTGATTCCATGGTAGTTAACAGTGCTGCAAAACCGTTACCGGTAACATCTGTTTTATCAGGTTCGGAATTACAGGTGACCCAATTGAAAGAACGGGAACTTCCCACCAGTAACATTGACTGGATCACGGTTCACCTTTTGATTGTGCTTGCATTTGTGGGATGGATCCGGGTTTTTGCCGGGAAACGACTAAGGCAGGTGATAAAATCATTTTTTGCGGAGCGAAATATGAACATATTGATCCGGGAAGGGAATATATTCACCGAAAGGATTTCCATTGCCCTAATCATCATTTACCTGATATCCATTTCGTTGTTTTGCTATCTGATACTGGTCCGGCTTTTACCCTTCGAAGAACTGCCCTATCAGGGATTCAGGTTGTTTGCCCTGGTGTTGCTGGTTATTTTGGTGGCATGGGTTCTGAAAAATGTTATATTGACCCTGACGGGGATTATTTTTCGCAATCAATTGTTATTGTCGGAATATATTCTGATGAATTTTGTTTTCAGTGTTAACCTTGGAATTTTTTTAATTCCTTTTATTATTCTTACCGTTTATTTACCCTCCGATGAAGTGCTCTACGCAGCCATTGGGCTGTGGCTTATAGCGTTTATTTACAGAACTTTCAGACAATTTTTTACGGGTTTGGAATACACAAAATTTTCGTATGTGAACAGATTTTTATATCTTTGCACCTTCGAAATCGTACCCATTTTGGTACTTACAAAGTTGATTTTGAATGAATTAGCTTTCTAATTGATAATTAATTAAATACGGGAAATTAAAAATTAGGGGGAAACAGAAGGTGAAACTAAAGAACATACTCGTGTCGCAACCCGAACCGGTTGATGTAGAAAAATCTCCATACCATGATTTGATCCATAAATATAAAGTAAACATTGATTTCCGTAAATTCATCAAAATCGAAGGTGTTACAGCCAGTGATTTCCGGAAGGATAAAGTTTATCTTAAGGATTATACAGCCATTATTTTTACCAGTCGCAATGCGGTGGATCATTTTTTCCGCATTGCCAAAGAGATGCGCGTTGAAATTCCCGATACCATGAAATATTTCTGTATTTCAGAAGCTACTGCTTTTTATCTTCAGAAATATGTTCAGTTCAGGAAACGGAAGATATTCCATGGCCAGCAAAATTTTGATGATCTGGTAGAAATTATAAAGAAACATAAGGATGAAAAATTCCTGCTACCTTGTTCCGATATTTACAAATTGAGCTTGATCAAAGCCCTTGATGATAACAAGGTGAATTATACCAAAGCGGTCATTTATAAAACTACAGCCAGCGATCTTTCGGATATAAAAATCAATGATTACGACTTACTGGTATTTTTCAGCCCTGCCGGTGTTAAGTCGCTCTTTAAAAATTTTCCGAATTTTCAACAAAATAGTACCATGATTGGTGCATTTGGTCCATCAACTCACAAAGCTGTTGAAGATTCAGGTTTGAAAGTTGACATTGCTGCCCCTACCAAAACAGCACTTTCAATGACGGTAGCCATTGAACAGTTTATTCAAAATATAAACAGAAAGAAATAGCGTGTGCCGTTTCTTTTAAAACTTTAATGCAAACGCAATCCTTCAAAAAGGACGAACGGTTATCATCAGAAAAAATCATTGAACGGTTATTTGCTGACGGAAATCGGTTTACTGTATTCCCAATTGGCGTTGTCTGGTTATTTGCTTCACTGGATTCGTCTTCACCGGTCCAGGTTTTGATTTCAGTTTCACGCAGGAAATTTAAACGTGCTGTCGATCGCAACCTCCTTAAACGAAGAATGCGGGAAGCTTACAGACGAAATAAACAACCTTTTATTGAAAGTTTGGCTAAGGGAGGAAGACAATGTGCCCTTGGATTGATTTACAACGGCAGTGAATTGGCGGACTTTAATGAAATCGAGGAAAAAATAATATTAGTTTTGCAGCGTTTACAAAAGGAATATGAAAAAGATACTGGGTAAGTTTTTTATCTTGTTGATACGGTTTTATCAGGGAGCCATTTCTCCTTATTTTCTGCCGACCTGCAGGTATACACCCACTTGCTCGGCTTATGGCGTGGAAGCCATACAAAAACATGGGCCGTTCAAAGGTGGCTGGCTTACTCTAAAACGCTTTTTATCATGTCATCCCTGGGGAGGAAGCGGTTACGATCCCGTTCCCTGATCCACATTCATAACTAAAATGACCATACTATGAAAATGAAAACAAATACCAGGATTGTAACCTTCCTGACAGCTTTCATCCTGCTCCTGACCACCACAACCACCGGTCAGAATAGCAATAACTTTGAAATTTCCAAAAACCTCGAAATTTATGCTACCCTATTTCGTGAATTGAATAAAAACTATGTGGATGAAATCAGTCCCGGTGAATTGATGAAAACTGGCATAGATGCTATGTTAGAATCCCTTGATCCCTATACCGTTTATATTTCAGAAGCAGAAGTTGAAGATTATCGTTTTATAACTACCGGTCAATATGGAGGTATCGGTGCCCTGATCCACAAAAAAGATGATTATGTTGTTATCTCAGAACCCTATGAAAATAATCCAGCTCAAAAAGCCGGTTTAATTGCGGGGGATGTTTTACTCGAAGTGGATGGAAAATCAGTGAAGGGTAAATCCACCGGAGAAGTGAGTACACTGCTCAAAGGTCAGCCCGGAACCGAAGTCACCTTGCTTATTAAACGGGAAGGTATGTCTGAACCTTTCGAACTGGACCTGGAGCGCAAAAATGTTTCAATCGACAATGTGCCCTACTATAGCATCCTAAAAGATAATGTAGGTTATATAAAATTAACCGGATTTACCCAGGAAGCAGGTAAGGAGGTCAAAGAGGCCTTTAACAAGTTGCGCAGTGAAAATGAATTGTCCGGATTGATCCTTGACCTGCGGGGAAATGGAGGAGGATTGCTTCAGGAGGCGGTTAATGTCACCAATATTTTTGTAGACAAAGGTGAGATGGTTGTTAGTACAAAGGGAAAGATGGCCATTAAAAATCATACATATCGAACGACGGAAGCTGCTGTTGATACCGAAATTCCTGTCATTGTGCTGGTGGATAATCATAGTGCCTCAGCATCAGAGATTGTGGCTGGTGCCTTGCAGGATCATGATCGGGCCGTGATCGTTGGTCAGACGACCTTTGGTAAGGGTCTGGTTCAGAATGTTATCCCATTGGCATATAATTCACAGGTTAAAATAACAGTGGCCAAATATTACATACCAAGTGGCCGGTGTATTCAGGAAATCGATTATGCTCATAAAGATGATAATGGAAATGCACCTAAAATTCCCGATTCGCTTATCATGGCTTATAAAACCCGGAATGGAAGGGTGGTTTTCGATGGGCATGGAATAGAACCGGATGTGACAATTGACCTGCCTTCCCTGAGCAATATAGGTTATACACTGGTGAGTGATTTTCTGATTTTTGATTATGCCAGTCAATTTGCTCGTGAGCATGATACCATTGCTCCTGCTGATTCTTTTGAGATCACGGATGAGATATACAATGATTTTATCAGTTTTATCAATGAGCAGGGGTATGAATATACAACCCGGTGTGAAGAAGCACTTGAAAAATTGAAAAAAAGCGCGGAGAAAGAAAATTATTTTGACGAAATTGAATCTGATTTTAATGCGCTTGCCGATAAACTTGCCATTATCAAAACCAACGATATTAATAAGCACGAAGAGGAGATCAAAGAGATATTGAAAATTGAGATCATATCACGTTATTATTACCAAACGGGAAAAATAATTGCATCACTGGCTTCTGATAAGGAGATCGAAAAGGCTATTGAACTTTTCAACGAGCGTGATTCCTACCTGGCCATTCTGGATGGTACCCAGCAAAAAGAGAAAAAAGAAACACGGAACTAGACCTTTGTTTTTAAACAGTCTGGCAGGAACACCAATGAAAAAATTAACCTCGTATTTTGATTTTAATCAGCTTTATTTATTGTTCCTGCTGCTGCTGGTGGTGAGTTTGCCTTTTGCGCGCTTTGGAATGAGTGTAGCCCAGTTTGGTTTGCTCGGCCTTTGGTTTTTGGAAGGTGAGTTCAAACGAAAGATCCAGGATCTTATGCACAGTAAAGCGGCCCTGGTGCTGATTTCATTTTATGTTTTGCATATGGTGGGGATCATTTACTCCAATGACCTGGAATATGCACTTAAGGACCTGCGCATCAAATTACCATTGTTGTTCCTACCTGTTGTATTTGCTACATCACCGAGGTTGCGAAAACAAAATATGGATTTGATTTTGAAAGTTTATATTGTTTCTGTTTTGGTGGCGACATTGATTAGTTTATATATTTCGCTCACACGGGATATAAAGGATTTCAGGGAATTGTCCCCATTTATTTCGCATATCCGGCTCAGTTTGAATGTATGTCTGGCCTTCTTCTTTACCATGTATTTTGCTCATAAAAAGTATCAGGGTAAAATCGTTTATCAATTGGGTTTGGTAGGTATTTCAATCTGGTTAGTAGCATTTCTGGTCATGATCGAATCTGCCACAGGGATTATCATACTGATTGTCACTGGTTTTTTCTTGCTTTTATATGCTTTTATCCTGGAACGGCATATCACGCAAAAAATAGCCGCTTTGGTTTTTATAATCGCCATACCCGTAATGGTAACCTATTATCTCAATCAAACCATCAAACAGTATTTTGTGCCCCAAAATGACTCACTGGAAATGATTGATCGTGAAACAGCTCAAGGTAATCCCTATTGGCACGATACCATCAACCAGCCCGTTGAGAATGGGTCACGGATTGGGCTGTATATCTGCGAACAAGAATTGAGAAAGGAGTGGAATCTGCGCAGTGAGCTGGATTATGACGGTCCGGATAAAAAAGGGCAGGATTTGAAGTATACATTGTTCAGGTACATGAATTCCAAAGGCTTAAGAAAGGATGCGCAGGGGATGCAACAGATGAATTCGAATGACATTCGCAATGTGGAAAAGGGGATTGCCAATGTGGCCTATACGCGTAAATTCAGTCTTAAATCGAGATTGTATAAAATTTTTTGGGAATATCAGGTCATGCAGCAGGGATTGAATCCAGGCGGTCATTCCGTGATTCAGCGACTGGAATATTGGAAAGCCTCACTGGGCATTATCAGCGACCATTTAATTTTTGGGGTTGGGACCGGCGATGTCCGAAATGCTTTTACAAATGAATACCAATCCAATCAAACCGTTTTAGCACCGCAATATCAGCACCGGGCACATAATCAGTTCCTGGCTGTATTTGTCGCCTTCGGACTCATAGGTTTCATTTGTTTTGTCACATCGCTTATCTATCCACCCCTGATTCTTCGAAAATTTTTCACATATCATTATTTTGTTTTCTGGATCACCATGGTGATCTCCATGCTGGTGGAAGACAGCCTTGAAACCCAGGTGGGTGTAACCCTGTTTGCCTTTTTCAATACGTTCCTGTTATTCGCCGAAGAAAAAGATAAAAACCAGCCGAATAAAGGTCTTTTTCGTATATTCGCCTCTTCATAAGCTTTGTTAACATGAAAAAAGCGGAAATCGTTATCAAGTATTTCAAATACAATTCTATCGATGAGCTTTCCGAAACGGATCGGCAATTACTGGTCAAAGCGAGAGAAGCAATCAATGGATCCTATGCTCCTTACTCGGCTTTTCAGGTGGGAGCAGCCGTTTTGCTGAAAAATGGTGAGGTCATACTGGGAAGCAATCAGGAAAACGTAGCCTATCCTTCAGGGCTGTGTGCCGAACGTGTGGCATTATTTTATGCCTCTGCTCGTTATTCCGATGTGCCGGTAGAAGCCATTGCCATTACTGCCCGATCCACCGATTTTGAAATTGAGGAACCGGTAACACCATGTGGATCATGCCGGCAGGTGATGGCTGAGACGGAAAACCGCTTTGGAAATGACATCAGGGTGATCATGCAGGGGTATTCGGGTCAAATATACATGGTAACCGGAATAAACAATATGTTGCCGCTCATGTTTCATGCTGAAAAGTTAAAGAAATAGTCTAAAACATGCAATTGATTTCAACTAAAATTTGCAAAACCAGTGATATTGGCGTCAATGACAATTTATTTGGCGGAACATTACTTTCCTGGATGGATGAAGCCGGCGGATCTTTTGCTGCCACCAAATGTTGCTCACCCAACATGATTACCCTCAAGATTGATGAGGTTCTGTTTAAAGAACCTGTAAAGGTTAAGGAACATATTAAGATTTATGGAAAAATTTTAGGTATTGGGAAAAGTTCGATAAAAATTTTGGTTGAAGCCCGTCGGGTTGATTTTGAGCACAAAGACGAAGTGCTGGTTTGTTCTACGGAAATGCTTTTTGTTAGAATTGATGAAAATGGAACCGCCATCCCTATCAAGGAAGATGTAAGGATTAATATTGTTAAATCATTGTAAATACGCGTGGTCATTCATCTACCCATTATTGAGCGTGAACTTTAAAATACAAAGAATAAAAGTTTTGATGGAAAAGCGATAACCAACCTGCAACAATAAATCAGATAAATATTTAAAATATGAAAAATGTAACAAAACTAAGCCTGGTGATGGTAGCCTTCATGTTAATGTCGATGAAAGGAGATCTGCCGGCCTATAAATTATTTGATGCCAAAGGTGATAATACCAAGTACAAAAACCTGGTTAAAGATGCCGCTAAAGCTGACATTGTTCTGTTTGGAGAACTTCATGATAACCCCGTCTGTCATTGGATGCAATTTGAACTGACCAGCGATCTTTATGCTGAAAAGAAAGATAATCTGGTATTGGGTGCTGAAATGTTTGAAACCGATAATCAGTTGTTGTTGGATGAGTATACAAGCGGCAAGATTAAAGAACGAAATTTTGAGGCTGAGGCCAAGCTCTGGAAAAATTATAAAACCGATTATAAACCATTGGTCGACTTTGCAAAGGATCACAACTTGAAGTTTGTCGGGACCAATATTCCCCGCAGGTATGCCTCTGTAGTCCACAGCCAGGGATTCGAAGGGCTGGATAGCCTTGACAATGCAGCAAAACTATTTTTTGCACCCCTGCCAATGGCTTATGATCCCGAACTTCCGGGGTATGCAGGAATGCTTGAAATGATGAGCGAAATGGGAGGGGGGCATACCAATGACAATCTTCCCAAAGCGCAGGCAGTGAAAGATGCGACCATGGCCTATTTCATCCTTCAGAACTGGGAACCGGGTAAAACTTTTCTCCACTATAACGGCTCCTTTCATTCTGAAAACTATGAGGGAATTGTCTGGTATCTGCGTCAGGCAAATCCTGATTTAAACATTCTAACGATCTCAACGGTTGAACAGGATACCATCTCTGCACTTTCGGATGCCAACAAAGGACTGGCCGATTATATACTATGCATCCCCTCAACCATGACAAAAACTTACAGCAGCTCCGGTGGATTCTAGGATGTGTGGATAATTAAGTTGATTTTGTGTCAACTTATTTTAGGACGGGACAGACAAAATAAAAAAGCCTTCGGATATCCGAAGGCTTTTTTCGTTCTTTATGTGTCCGATTAATTACCTGCATTTACAGGATGTGCAATTTTTTTCACTGCTTCAGCATAATTAAACTCCTTGTAAGTTGGGCTTTCTTCATTGTGGCATTCTTTACACAGTTTTTCATCAGGAACAATCAAGCCATTCTCAATTGATTTGGCCTGGTCTTTCATGATGGTGTTTGATTTATACTTGCTGCCAGGGCCATGACACGTTTCACACGAAATCCCTTCATCCTCTTTGAGGCTAATATTTAAACTTTGGTCTATCCTGGCATAAGTGGAGTGGCACTTGAGGCAGCTTGCATCTTTAGAAGGATCAGCAATACCCTTTTCTTTGGCGATGGCCATCGCTTTTTCACTGGTAAGACTTTTCAGTGCATTGGCATGTGGTCCTTCTGACCAAATTTTGTATTGTTGCCCGGTTGCAGGCTTGTTATGACACATTTTACACTTTGTAGCTCCGATGTATTCGAAGTCCTGGGCAGTAGCTGAACCACCTGCAAATAATGCAAGACAAAAAACGAAAACTAAACTTTTACTTAACATAATCATTTATTTTTAAGATTAATAATAATATATTTTTTTGCGATTTATTCAATGCTCAATTTAGTGTCAAATAAACAATAAATTTTTCAAATTACGAATAGCAACAATATTTCTTTATTTACAATAGTGGCTTAATAACTGCAAAAAACAAGCCAGTATTTTGAAAATTGAATGGACAAAAATTTATTCTAATGCTTAAAGCTGTTAGAGATCATTGGCAAATAACCCATTCAATTCATCAAATTTATAATAGATTTTATTAATAATACAATATTAATGATAATTTTAACAAATTAAAAATAATTGTTTGCTATGAAATTTACTTTACACTCAGTATTAACATAAATGTTCTTTAATGCATAAGCCACTGATTCATGCATATTAATAGCAATCTTATATATGATCTGAGAATTTCGTTGAAGCAAAGTGCAGTTTTATTGCTTCTTTTTATCAAACTGAGCCTGTTCGGGCAGGAATCCTCTCATACCTCACTGAATAATGTTGTTGAATCCTATGACATCGAATGGGTTTGTTCGATACCACAAGAAAAGAAGGAAGATGATCAAAGTTGGTTAAATAGGATCGGTGAATTTATCTTCGGTAAAAAACAGGTTATTTCCTTGAGTAAACCGATTTCTGTTTTTGCAAAAAACCTGGATTCTATATATGTTTTGGATCAGGGAGTTGGGGCCCTTGTATTCTTGCAGATGAATGTTGGCGAAATCCCCTACCAGGTAACAGAGAAATATTCTTCCATTGTTGGAATTTGTTCCGGACCTGATAATGAGCTTTTTTTTACGGAATCAAGATTTAATAGTATTTTTAAGTTTCTTCCGCACAAAAACGAACTATATGAATTTAAGTGCTCAAATAAATTGAATCAACCAACTGGAATCGCATTTTCAAATGACGAAAAAGAGATATGGGTTGTGGAAACAGGGGCACATCGAATTACAGTTTTTGACTTGTATGGAAATGAAATCAGGCAGATTGGGAAAAGGGGTAAAGGTGCTGGTGAGTTTAATTATCCCACTTTCATCTGGATTGATGCTTCTGGTTTAGTTTACATTGTGGATTCTATGAATTTCAGAATTCAAATATTGAATAGTGATGGAGAAATGATCAGTTCTTTTGGCGAAGCAGGAGATGCAACAGGATTTTTCTCACGGCCGAAAGGTATAGCAACCGATTCACATGGCAATATTTATGTTGTGGATGCCTTATTTCACGCAGTCCAGGTTTTTGACCAAAGGGGCACTTTACTCTATCATTTTGGTCATCAGGGTAGAGAAGACGGCCAATTTTGGATGCCTACAGGGATTTATGTTGATCATCACGATTTAATATATATAGCTGATAGCTACAATTCAAGAATTCAGGTTTTTCAATTAATAACCAAGGGTCATGATGAACATAAGAATTATTAGACTCAGTATACTATTTTTAATTCCTGCTGGTATTTATTCCCAATCAATTGTAAATACAGTTCATAATCTTTCAGTTAGTGGCCCGGGACAAATAAAGGCCAGCAGTGAATCGGAGATTTGTATTTTTTGTCATACACCACATAATAGTGGCCCGGTTAGCCCTCTTTGGAACAGAAATGATCCGGGATTAAATTACACCTTATATAACAGTACCACCATACAGGCTACCATCGGCCAACCTGATGGAGCTTCCCTATTATGTCTTTCATGCCATGATGGGACCATTGCATTGGGGAATGTCTTAAGCCGACCGGTAGATATTGATTTTACTTCCGGAATTACAACCCTGCCCCCGGGTGTCTCAAATCTAACTACCGATTTGACCAATGATCACCCGGTTTCATTTGTTTACAACTCTTCTTTGGCTGCCGCTGATGGTGAATTGGTTGATCCGATAAACCTGACATGGCCAATAAAATTAGAGAATGAAAAATTACAATGCACCGCCTGTCATGATCCGCATAAAAATATTTATACTGATTTTTTAATTCTTACCACGCAGTTCTCTAATTTGTGCACCGAATGTCACGATAAAAATTATTGGGTGACGACAAGCCATCGAAACTCCAATGCAATTTGGAATGGATCAGGGATTGATCCCTGGTTTCATACTCCTTATTCAAGTGTTGCGGAAAATGCTTGTGAAAATTGCCATAATCCTCACAATGCTGGTCTTGATCAGCGACTCATGAACTACCAGGCTGAAGAAAGCAATTGCCTGAATTGTCATAATAGCAATGTTGCTGTTGAAAATATATTGGTCCAGTTAAATAAGCCTTACAGTCATAATGTTTATGGATATAATTTGGTTCATGATGCTTCTGAAGATGAACTGGTACTGACTCAGCATGTAGAATGTGAAGACTGTCATAATCCGCATGCAGCCCGGAATCTTGCTGCAAATGCACCCTTTGTTAGTGGATTTCTCGAAGGAGTAAAAGGAATCAATCAAAATGGCGGACCTGTTAATCCGGCTCAGTATGAATATGAATTGTGTTACAGATGCCATGCTGATAGCCCTGATAAGCCGGCAAGTCCCACAAGTCGTCAGATCGAGCAAAACAATGTTAGATTTGAGTTTGATTTGAGTAATCCATCCTATCATCCTGTTGTGGGAGTTGGTAAAAATCCTGATTGCCCAAGTCTGATATCACCCCTTACCGAAAGCAGCATTATTTATTGTTCCCATTGTCATGCCAGCGATGGTACCAATTCTCCAGCTGGTCCACATGGATCCATGTATCCACAAATATTGAAGTTTAATTATACAACAGCTGATAATACTCAAGAGTCTTATCAAGCCTATCGGTTGTGTTATGAGTGTCATGATCGTGCGACAGTCATCAGTGACGAGCCAAATAATTTTCAAAATAGGGTCCACCATCGGCATATTGTTGAGGAAAATACCCCCTGCAATGCCTGTCATGATCCGCATGGGATCAGCAGTTCACAGGGTAATTCGACCAACAATACGCATTTGATTAATTTTGACTTAAGTATTGTTGAGCCAAGCTTTAATGGTCAATTAAGATTTGAAGATCAGGGTTCATATGCTGGTCGCTGTTATTTAAATTGCCATGGTAAAAACCATAGTCCAAGGTGGTATTAGTAAGTTGAACATGAAAATTCATTCATTGAGTTAATGATAACAATTGTATATATTCCACGGCATTCTCAATTGATTGATAAAATAGAAGAGAATAGAATTAAATTGTCAAATTGAAAATTCTGATATTCAAATAATATTCATATATTTGGAAGATGATTTTATTTCACTACTTTCCAATTTTTATGATCATTGTGAATTTCTTTGTTGCCAATTTCTTAAGAAATTAAGTTGAATCTGTTGAAATCTAAAGCGTTCTGATCTTATTTGAAAATTGAAATAATCGTTTGACGAAAATATTATACCCATGGATTTTTTAAACAAATATTCAAAAAGTGGCCATATTTGCGGTTGGGTATATTGTTTGAGAAGGAATCCCTTATTCATCAAATACAATTCGTATGAAAACATTTACAAATTTTTTTACAGGTTTAATGTTACTATGTGCCACCCAATTTGTTATGGGGCAAACCATTATTGGTTCAGCGCACGATTTTTCAAATGAAAGCTGGAATACTTCGGGTGAGATATGCATTGTTTGCCATACACCTCATAATGCAGATATCTCGGTAGGTGATGCTCCTTTGTGGAATCACGAAACAACACTGGCGACATTTACGCCTTATGCTTCACCAACGATGGATGCCACTGTCGGACAGCCATCAGCCAGTTCAAAACTGTGCCTGAGTTGCCATGATGGGACCGTCGCCCTTGACAATTTTGGAGGGACAACTGGTGGAACAAATTTTATTATTGGCGATGCATTAATAGGCACAGACCTATTGGATGACCATCCAATTTCCTTTACGTATGATGCCGCCCTGGCCATTACCGATAACGGTTTATATGATCCAACCACCACCAGTTCCGGACTGGGTGGCACGATCAACGATGATTTACTGTTTGCTGGTCAAATGCAATGTGCATCATGTCATGATGTACATAATGGCTCCGGCGAAAACAATCTGCTTCGTTTAAACAATGATGCCAGCGCATTGTGTTTGACCTGTCATAATAAATAAGACAAATGCTAGATTTCAGGTAAAAGAGGCGATTTTAAATCGCCTCTTTTAGTAGCGCTTTTAATATTGATTGGCATTTTTGATAATTCAAAATTCATGCATAAAAAAACATTTTCAGTTTGTTTTTTCTGTGGATTGCTCTTTTTGGTACTGATATCATGTTCAAAGCAATTGCATAAGGGTTCATCGGTTAATGACATTGTGATTTATCCTCCACCTCCTGATGTTGCACGCATACAATATCTTACAAGCATTAGCAGTTCGCTTGACATTACCGGGAAACGATCGGCTTTCGGACGATTCATCCTGGGTGATAATCAGGAAATTCCCATTGCTAAGCCTTATGGCATTGCAACTCATAATGGGAAAATTTACATATGTGATACAGGTTTGAACGGAATTGAGATCATCGATCTGGAGAATAACAATTTCGAATATTTTTCCCCAACCGGAAGAGGGCAATTGCAGAAACCCATTAATTGTTTTGTCGATGAGGATGGAAACCTCTATATAGCAGATGGCGACAGAAAGCAAATTGTAATTTTTGATTCCAGAGGTGAATTTTTAGCAACGATCAGTGATACGGCTGACTTTAAACCAACTGATGTTTATGTTAAGTCAGATAAAATATGGGTGGCGAATTTTGTGAATAACAAAATCCATGTTTATGATAAGGGTAATTATGAATTACTTTATAAGCTTCCTGAGGCGAAATCAGGAAATGAAGATTTTTTATATTCGCCCACAAATATTTATGTAACGGATGAAAGGGTTTATGTTAGTGACTTTGGTGATTTCAAGGTTAAAGTTTATAACCATCAGGGAGATTTTATCATGTCAGTTGGGAGCTATGGTAATAAAATTGGTCAGTTTGTCCGACCCAAAGGCATTGCAGTTGATCGGGAATCGAACCTATATGTAATTGATGCAGGATTTGAAAATGTGCAGATCTTTAATGACCAGGGTAAATTGCTTATGTTTTTCGGAGGGCCCTATCAGAAACCCGGCGATATGTGGTTACCGGCAAAAGTGGCCATTGATTACGAAAATCTTGAATATTTCAAAGAATACGTGGATGAAAGTTTTAATCTGAAGTACCTCATTTTTGTTTCCAATCAATACGGCCCGGATAAGATCAGTGTTTACGGTTATGTGGAGTCCAGACCATAAACTCTGAATGGATGGATTTCAAAAACAAAATACGATACTTTGTCCTTGCTTTCCTGGCTGCATCTCTCTATTCATGTTCGCCCAGATCGAATTATAAAGTACTTTCCACATTATTTGATGGCGTTCCAAATCCTTATACCATAGATAGTGCTGAAAATGTTAATGTTCAGAATAGAGAGCCGGATGCGGTTAATAGTGCGGTAACCCCACAGAAACCTGATTATGTAGTTCATCCACCTTATCAGGAGAAAGATTGTGCATTGTGTCATGATCAAAGGGTCATGGGTAGGTTACTGGCTACCCTCCCGGGATTATGCTATCAATGTCATGAGAATTTTGCGGATCAATACCAGGTTTTGCATGGTCCGGTTGAAGCAGGCTTCTGCTCAGAATGTCATAATCCCCATTTGACAAAAAACAGGATGTTGCTTAAAAAAGTAGGCCAGGAGTTATGCTTTCAATGTCATACTTCTCAAAATATCCTGGAAGGCGAAATCCATTCTGAAATAGGAGAGACGGATTGTATTGATTGCCATAATCCTCATGGAGGAGAGGACCGATTTATTTTTAATTGACAAGCGGTATAGTGCTTTGAAGTTATCATGGATTATATATGGTTTCATTTTATTAACAGGTGAGTGTCTTGCACAGAACACCTTGGGTCCATATAAGTTCTGGAATCAAAAATCACTTTCGGGTGCGGTTGGTTTTCAGGCCAAGTATCGCAACCAGCAGCAAGTCTTCAGTTCTGGTTTTGAAGAAAATACGGTAGGTTCCCTGATTTCAGGTAAATTTCTCCTTGAATCGCGTAGTTATATTGTTCATCCCAATTTAATGGCCCTTGACATCGATGCCGAATACAATCCTGAAAAACTGGATCGGCAGTTTCTGGTTGTTCCTGACCGATCGGAAGTCAGAACATTGAGCAGACTTAATTTACGATCAACGTTTTTTCAGGAAAAGGATTTAACGTTGAATGCCTTTTTAAACCTTAATCAAAACTACATTAATCGGGAAAATTTTACCAATTCCAGGACCAACAGAAAATTTTGGGGTGGAGGGCTTTTCTATAAGAATAAAGTTTTGCCGTTTTCGCTTACCTATCAAGAAGGGAATTGGAACCAGAAAGAAATAGAAACAGATAGAACATTCAAATATTGGCAAAGAAATATCAGAGGCAGAATATCCAAATCATTCTTCTCACGGGACAAGCATATAGTAAGTTATTCTCACGATAATTATATCCGAAAAGAGACCAATATTGAGGCCCGTCAAAATATTGTGGATTTTATAGAGCTTAATAGCAATGTGGCTTTTGACGCCCAAAAGAATTATAATCTGAGTACCATCATTTCCCATTTGGATCAGTATGGTGCTGATGATTTAAAAAGATTTCAGGTCTATACAAACCTTGTATTTAAATTGCCTCAAAACTTTCGACTACTTGGAAATTACAATTTTTCCGATAATCAATACCCATTATATAAATTGAAACAACACAGGGCAAAGCTTGATTTGGGCCACCAATTGTTTAAAAGTTTAAAAACCAATATATACGCTGAATATGCCAATAATAGCCATTCGCTTTACCGGGAAATTGATTACAGGGCTGGTTTTTACATCAATTATACCAAGAAAATCCCGACCGGAGTCTTAAATATTGGCTATCATTATTACAACCGTGAATTTATTCGGGAAAGCGGTCCTGTTTCACTCAAAGTGATAAATGAAGAACACATCCTTTCGGATGATGAGATTTTGTTGCTGAACAAACCTTCAGTCGATCCGGAATCAATTGTCGTAAAGGATCTTACCGGGACGATTATCTACCAGGTTGATTTTGATTATTTGATTTTTGAGCAAAATGATTATATTGAAATAAAACGAATTCCGGGGGGAGAGATTCCCAATAATGCTGCAATTTTGGTTGATTATTCAACAATTTTACCAGGCGATTATAATTATAACCTGGATAACCAGATGTTTTTTTTACGGGTGATCCTTTTCAAACAGTTTCTAGAACTTTATTATCGGCGAGGGAAACAGAATTATAAAAACATTGATCAACCAGAACTAATAACCCTTAATTATTATGTGCAGAATGTATATGGTATACAGTTTACCTTTGATTTTGCGCGATTGGGTATTGAATATGATGATTATGCCAGCAGTATAGTCCCTTATCAATTGATTCGCTACTTTGCCGATCTACATTGGCGTTTTAATAATAAACTGCTACTTTCATTCATTGGAAATATCAGGGATTATCAAACCATTGGTGAACGGGAAAATGAATTGTATGCCGATCTTTCGGGGAAAGTGGCTTATCATTTTAGTTCTAAAACAAAATTGAATCTTGAGATGGGATACCGGGAGCAAAGAGGTTATCAAATAGATCTTAATATGTTAACCGCCCGCATGGAGTTGAATTGGGTGGTTAGAAAAATTTATTTAACAGTAGGGCTGGAAGTTTACCGGCGGAATTATTTAGACAGGGAAACCATCAATTTTAATGGTGCCTATTTCAATGTTATCAGAAAGTTTTAGACATGGTAATCATGAAAAAATACCTGGTTTATATCTTATTGGGGTTGCCATGGTTCCAACCCGGTGCCCAGGGCCAGGACGATACAGAAAGTCTTTCATGCCTGGATTGTCACGAATCCCTTGTTTTAAAACAAGTCGTTCACGCCCCGGTGACTGAATCGTGTGATTATTGTCATACGGCAACAGGAAATGAACATCCCGCTGAACAACAAAAAGGCTTTACCCTTTCAGAAAGTATGCCTGATCTGTGCTATATCTGTCATGACACTTACAATGAGGGTAATGTGCATGCCCCGATTGAGGCAGGAGAATGTGCAATTTGTCATTCACCCCATAGCAGCTCTTTTGACCATTTACTGGTTGCTCGAACAGATCATTTGTGTTTCGAATGTCATGAGTCGGAAATTATGGAGAAAAAAATCATCCATCAGCCGGTTCAACAAGGAAATTGTCAAGCCTGTCATAATCCCCATCACTCCAGTGAACCCTCACTGCTTATTAAAGGCAGGCCTGCCCTCTGCTTTACTTGCCACGAAAAAACTGCTCAGCAAATAACCGAAGAATTTATTCATCCGCCCTTTGAAGATGATTGTATGAATTGCCATAGCCCGCACAGTTCTGAAGAAGGTCAATTGATGGATCTTCCCGGAAATGGTTTATGTTTTGAATGTCATGACGATATAAGGGAATCTATTGAGAGCAGCCATGTAATTCATAAAGTTATCAATGAAGACGGTGGATGTGCTCAATGTCATTCAGCCCATGCGTCGTCCAATCCAAAATACCTTCTGGATAAACCCACTGAATTGTGTTTAAGTTGTCATAATAAATCCATTACCACATCTACAAGAAAATTAAGCAATATACGCCAGAAGCTGGATGAAGATCATTTTGTTCATGGAGCCATTGAATTTGACGGTTGCGCTGGTTGCCACACTGCCCACTTTTCTGAATTTCCTTCATTGTTAACAGATGCATACCCCGAAGGAAATTATACCGAAGGGAAATCTGAGCGTTTTGCCCTTTGTTTCAATTGTCATGATCAGGAAATAATTGAGGTAGAGAAATCAACAAGCATTTCCAATTTTAGGAATGGGGAAATAAATCTCCATTTTCTTCATATACATGGTGTTAAAGCAAGAAGTTGTGGTACATGCCATGATATGCACGGGTCCGCTTATGATCATCTCATTGCCGAAGAAGTTGTTTTCGGTAACTGGAATATGCCGGTGATATTTAAAGTAAATATAAACGGGGGATCATGTTTTACCGGTTGTCATAATGAAAAAAAATATGATAGAGTCAATGCTGTAAATAACAGTTTAAAGAATGAACAGGTTCCCTTAAAAAAAATTGAAAAATACGTAACAATAAATGAGGATATGCAAGGGGATAGCATACCATCGAAAAAGTTTGTTGCCAGTACTTTTAACTTGGAATTTAAGCAGTTAGAAGAAGAATTTAATCATTTGCATATTCCTCCCATTTACTTTAATTCTCGCAAGACAACGATGGCCGAGGGTGCGGAAGGTGTCCTTAGAATGATCATCGATTTTTTGAATGATCATCCTGAAAGCAAAATTTTACTGGAAGGTCATGCAGATAAGTTTTCAGAAAAGGTATACGATCATGCATTATCTAAAAAGCGTGCTGATAGAGTAAAAAGTATCATCCTGAGTTTTGGCATTGAAAATGACCGTGTCGAAATAGTCGGTTATGGTATCTCAAAACCGGCAACAACAGAAAACAACAAGAAAGGTCGGCAATTGAACCGCAGGGTGGAGGTTAGTTTATTGAAAAAATAAGCGGATGGTATTTCGCGAAAATATAAATATATTTTGATGACCCAGTAGCGGAATATGAAACATTAAATATCGAAATAGTGAAATCATGTTTCGGTATGGCATTTTATCTGTTTTTCTGAGCATCATGGCATCTCCGGCTTTCAGCCTGGGACTGGAAAATAATCATCATGATTTTAGAGGTTTGCAATGGAGTAATTTAGGTTTGTGTGCCCCTTGTCACCCTGAATCGGGTCAGCCTGGAACAAATTCTTCAACTCCGTTATGAAGCCATCAATTACCCTTTGATGCGGATATATTTTATATTCTGCGATCACCATGGACAGCTATTCTGGTTACCCCTCAGTTAATTCTAAACAGTGTCTTTCTTGCCATGATGTTCATTTGTCAAGAAATACGAAAGAATATCAGGGGTGTCGCTTGATCTATCAGGATGGTTTAGAAAAAATCGTGTTTCTATCCCTGTGTAAATCGAGTGCTGGAAGTTCTTTATGTTTGACTTGTCATAAAAGATAAGTAAGTTTCATCTCTATCCTTTTTTAAAGAGCCTGTCATTTTGCAAGAAATCTCTGATTTTTCCTGATCTATTCTTTCTGTAACTTTTCAATTTGGGTTTCTTCCATCAATATTTCATAAAAATAACCAAACCCAAAATCTTTATTAAGTAAGATTTTCCCTTCGAAAACAGCGATTTCTCCAACTGAAATAAACTTCTCTGATGTAGCTACCAGATCAAAAACCCCATTGTATTCTGACCCATCCTGCATATGGATCCAGTTTTTACCCATGATAGAATCACTGAATTGTGTAACCTGTGCCCTTATCCTGACTATTTTATCAGCATATTTTTCTCTATTGGCATAGAGTTCATTTATTGAAATTTCATCCTCTAAGGGCATGATTTCAAGATCAATTTTCGTTCCCTTACTCGTTGATTTTTCTATAAATAGGATCCCCGATGGTTCACTTTTATTGGGATTTGCATTAACGATGCCACCCAGGAAAAGCAACGAATCAAACGTCCTGCTCAATGTGGCACTTCTGAAATCTGTCATAACATTGCCACCCTGGTAAAAATATTCTTCACCTACCTGGGCATTAATTTTGGGAACTGCCAGCCATTGTGATTTGTCTCTCTCCCTGACATGCAGATAGGTATAAGATGTCGTTTGCAGTACTTCTTCTACCAGTACACGGTGTATATCTGAATGATGCTCAATGAATTGCTTGTCATGCTGGCCATGGGTAAACTGCAAATTCAACAATAGGATAATTCCGGTTAGTGTGATTCTCATTTCAAAAATTTCGTATATGATTTTCTATAATAACAAAAATAGCGAATCTTATAATCAGTGATTGCTTATATATGTAAAATTGAAGGTTATGAAATACATTTCTCTTTTAAAGTCACACCTGTTTTGTTATTTTGAAAGTGAGTTATTTTAAAAGAAATCAATGCTTTAGAATTTTATTTTGGATTGTTTGGGTCTTTAGAACCAGAATCTGATAGAATTTGTAGTTATATTTTTAATGTCATGAATCATAGGAAACGCATTACATCCAGATCAAAAGATATATTCTTCATCTATCTGTATTTTAGAATCTATATAAATTAACAAGTAGGTATCTATATTATTAAGTATTTATATAATTTCGAAGTGTTTTAATGCAAAATGACATGGTAAAGAAAATACTCTATAATACAAATTTTCAGCTACTTCTGATACTACTACCTTCTTTGGTATTTGTCAATCGTATCCAGTCTCAATCCAATGAAGATTGTATGATGTGCCACGAAGATCCTGAATTGACAACAGAAAGAAAAGGCCGTACCGTATCCATGTTTGTCAATCTCAATACACTTCAAAACTCCGTACATAAAGATGTGGATTGCATATTTTGCCACGAAGATGCAGAGGTAGAAGATTTTCCACATCCTGAGAACCTGGCTCCGGTTAAATGTGGTAATTGCCACGATGATTCCCAAATGCAATTTGAAAAGGGTATTCATGGGCAGGCACTCCAGTTAAACGCATTGTATGCTCCCGATTGCCGGGAGTGCCATGGAGACCATAACGTATTACCATCCTCCAATCCAAGGTCGAGGACCTATAAAATGAACATACCAATATTGTGTGGAAAATGTCACCGGGAAGGAGCACCGGTTGCACGTACCTATAACATTGGTGAACACAATATCCTGGAAAATTACAGCCAGGGTATCCATGGCGAAGGTTTGTTCAAGAAGGGATTGATCGTTTCAGCTACATGTAATGATTGTCATGGCAATCACCTTGTTCTGCCACATACCAGTCCCAATTCATCCATCTCGGTAAATAATATTGCCAATACCTGCATGAAATGCCATGCAGAGATTGAAGAGGTCCACACCAAAATTATTAAAAAAGAATTGTGGGAGAAAGAACCAGGTGCTATACCGGCTTGTACCGACTGTCACCCTCCTCATAAAGAAAATGTTCAGAATATTGTCAATACCATTTCTGATAAGGCCTGTTTGAAATGTCATGATGATAATGATATCCATCGTATCGTGGATGGTGACACCCTTTCATTGAAAGTTACCAAGGATGATATTTCGGAGTCAGTTCACAGGAATATTAATTGTGTTAAGTGTCACTCCGATGTTTCAACCCATTTGCGTCGCCCATGTGAAACAGCTGGCCCAGTTGACTGTTCCAATTGCCATGCAGAGGTATCCAATGTTTATAATTCCAGTGGTCATGGAAAGGCCCATTTCAAAAAAATTGAAAATGCACCTTACTGCACAGACTGTCATGGTACGCACCGTGTTCAATCAAGGTATGATGACACAGCTCCAACTTACAGGGCTGCGATTCCGACTTTATGTGGCGAATGCCACAGGGAGGATGGTAAGGCTGTGGAAATGGCTGATCTGAAAGAGGTTGATGCTTTTCGTGATTATTCCTCCAGTGTGCATGGCAGGGGTCTTACAGAAAAAGGCCTCCTTCCCAGTGCGGTTTGTACGGATTGTCATACGACCCATTATATTTTAAAAGAATCGGACGAAAACTCCTCCATTAATCCCAAAAACATTCCTGCAACATGCGCAACCTGCCACAAAGGTATCTATGATGACTATATTAGTAGCGACCACGCAATCAACCAGGATGAAGGCATGAAGAATTATCCTACCTGTGCGGATTGCCATACGGCTCATATCATATCCGATATTACGCAGGATGCATTTATGAATGAGGTGACCCATCAGTGCGGAAATTGCCATGAGGATTTATCGGAGACTTATATGGAAACATATCATGGAAAAGCATACCAGCTGGGTTATCTGGAAGCGGCAAAATGTTCGGATTGTCATGGAGCACATAGAATATATAATTCCAATAATCCCTTATCTTCGGTCAGCAGTGCCAACATCGTTGAAACATGTAAACAATGTCATCCGGATGCCAATGTCAGATTTACGGGTTATCTTACCCATGCAACACACCATAATAAGGATAAATACCCGGCCCTGTATTACACGTTCTGGGGTATGACTTCTTTGCTCGTGGGTGTATTTGGATTTTTTGGCATTCACCTCTTGCTTTGGTTACCCCGCTCTATTCAGGGGATGAGGAAACGCAAAGAGCACCGAAAAATGGCTTCTAGCAATTACCACATTCGTCGTTTTAGCCGGAGTCAGCGAATTACCCATATTTTTGTTATTCTGAGTTTTATCATGCTGGCACTGACAGGTATGATGCTGAAATTTGCCGGAATGCCCTGGGCAAACTGGTTGTCCCGCATCCTGGGAGGCGTTCATGTGGCTGGTAATATTCATCGCTTTGCGGCGGTCATCACTTTTGGCTATTTCATCTTCCATGTAGTATCCTTAATCCGTATGAAAATCAAACGCCGCATCCCCATTGGCCGGTTTATTTTTGGTAAAAACTCACTGATGTTTAACGGGCAGGATATTAAAGATTTTTGGGGTACGATCAAGTGGTTTGTGGGAGCAGGACCCCGACCAAATTATGGCCGCTGGACTTACTGGGAAAAGTTCGATTATATGGCTGTATTCTGGGGGGTTGCCGTCATCGGATTCTCTGGTTTGATCCTTTGGTTTCCCGAATATTTTACAACTGTTTTGCCAGGCTGGGCCATTAATGTCGCCATGATCATTCACAGTGATGAGGCTTTGCTGGCCGTTGGATTTATTTTTACCATTCACTTTTTCAATACGCACCTTCGTCCGGATGCCTTCCCGATGGATACGGTTATTTTTACCGGTACGGTACCTTTCGAGGAATACAAAGCTGACAGACCGCGCGAATATGAATTGCTGAAAGAAACCGGAAGACTTAAAAAAGTGGTCATCAAGCGCGAAAGCAGGCCTAAATGGGAAAAGATTGTCAAGATATTTGGCTATACTTTCCTTGGTCTTGGACTCACGTTGGTTGTATTGATCATTTATTCAATGTTGTTTGGATATGTTTAGAATTTGAAGAGATGATATGGATAAGGCCGGCATCGCTTGTGGCGATGCCGGCCTTATATTTTTTATCGCATATTAAGCAAATCCACCTTAATTTTGTTTATTCATTATGGACACAAACAAAAAGAAAAACCGATACGACCGGATCTACAATCAGCTTGCCGATCTACTTGAGCCCCATAATAATCCCATTGCAGCTATGGCTACTATCACTGCAGTACTTCATCATAAATTCGATTATTATTTCTGGACCGGTTTCTACCTCATCCAGCATGGTGAATTGATTGTAGGTCCTTATCAGGGTCCGGTTGCCTGTATAAAACTTAAAAAAGATACTGGTGTTTGCTGGGCCGGCATTAATCAAAAAGAGACCATTATTGTCCCCGATGTGCATCAATTTCCAGGGCATATTGCTTGCGATTCACGCTCAAATTCAGAAATCGTCATTCCCATAAAGAATAATTCCGGAGAGGTAGTTGGGGTAATGGACATTGATAGTAAAGAATTAAATTCTTTTGACGAAGCTGATCAATATGGGTTGGAGAAGATTTTAAGTTTGATTAAGCTTTAGGCAAAGGTTATAAAATAATTTGCCAGAAAGTTCCAGAGTGTCACCACTGCAATCGCAAATAATTTGGACAGGTAAAAGTGTTTTTTGTACCTGCTTACCAGTATCCACAGAACAAAAGTATTGATGAGCAGGCCAATGAGCGATATCGCAAAAAACTGGCTAAATTCTAGCATAATCTTAGGGTCATGACTTGCGAAAGTCCAGATGCGGTTCAGAAAATAGTTGGACGTGGCTGCAATACTAAACCCAATAGCATTGGCAATGTATTTCGGAATTTTTAGCCATTCCTTGCATACATAGGTGAATCCAAAGTCTACAAAAACGCCTGAAAATCCAACCACTCCGAATTTTATAAACTTCCAGAAAAAAGCCCAGGATAGATATTCCTTCATAATGCTACCATGTGATAACAAAACTACTTCAAACTTTTATATGATAGATTTTTTTATATACCAATTACTACTCTCTCTGAGGTGGATTTAAAATCCACGTAGAATTGAAAAAAATCCCTGGTTCTTATAATTGGTGTCAACCTCCCCATTTCTACAATAGCTTTAATTTCATCTCTATTCTCAACCTTAATATTTAATATCTTTGTTAACAAAGGCAATGGTTACCAATAGTATGCCGAGGATTTCATCACTTAGTAAGACAGATTAGAAAAACAATAATCGTTTATTTTATAATTATCATTTCCTGTTGCGTTGAGGAAAAATGGCCGGAATTGGATAAGTAAGATAATCTGCTAGTGGTGGATGGACTGCTCACCAATGGAAATGAACCTGTAATTGTAAAATTATCTATTTCCAGTCCTTTAAATAATGAAAAATTTATTCCAGCTGCAGATTGTGAGGTTTACATTACAGATGAAAAACAAACAATAATCACCTTAACTGAAACAGATTTAGGTACCTATCAGGTATCTGATAGCACCTTTCGTTGGCAGATTGGTAAAACCTATGAGTTGCATGTTAAAGGGCCCGATGGCTATAGTTACCAATCAGAACCTTGTACCTTGCCCATTCCTTCACCCATCGATTCTGTCTATGGTATATTGGAATGCAAGGAATTTGGAAACCTCCATCACATCATCCCGGGTATTCAGTTTTATATCGATAATCACAGTGATCAACCTGATACAAGCTATTACTTATGGAAATTATGCCAAACCTATGAATATCAGTCTTCTTTTGACATTGATTATACTTGGGAAGGATACTTTATTCCATTTCCCAAGCCTGATTCATTGCAAAACTTGTTGGAGCGGTTCTTGTAACAGAAATATTCACAATTTCAACAAAATTTTATAATTCATCCTCTATTTCTCAATACCCTTTGAATTTTGTTTCCACCAAAACCAAAATGTTAAGTAGCAGGTATAGTTTGCTTGTCAGGTAGTTAAGTATTTCAAAAACTGCTTTCGACTTTTATTAAGGGGTAAAAAAACAGAATGATGATCAAGGTGGTTTGTGGTCACAACAACCTTATCAAACCAGGAATAGCTCGTCATACATAGATGCAAACCCGATATATCCAAAGTTTTGGCTTTGGTTTATGGTCTTGTACATTGATCACAAAATGTTTCCTGGTTTCAGTCATTCTGTTTGTTTCCAATCTCAGAAAATGGATGCAAGCGGATGAATCATTTGTATGCTTATTACTTTTTAAAAATGAATTAGAGAAGAGCATTCTTTGATTTCTGGCGATGTACAAGGGCAAATTCATTTTTGAGATACTATTTATAAATATATTTTAAATTTGTCAGTAAAATCAAAATTATTGAAATTCATTCCCGGAAAAACACTTTTTACTTTAAGTTTACTGATCAATCTTTTCTTGGTCCTTTTATTCTTTGGAAGTGCTTCGGAGGGCTTCCTCAAGATATTCTTCGGTTCAGATTGCCTCTATCTTCCATCGCTTTACCGTGACTTGATCGTCGACCACCATAGCCTCAAAGACTGGACCCTGAATCCGGCGCCCAACTTTATTCCTGAGTGGCCGATTTATTTCCTTTTCAATTATCTGGCTGGCGATTTCAGAACCGCTTCCCTCCTCTATGGACTTTTCAATTTCTTTGCAATTAATTTACTCATCGTCCTTGTCTATAAAAATGCATTCCAGGGAATACCATGGCTTTACCTCAGCTTTGTAAACTTTGCCATGTCGACATTCATTATACTTTTCCTAAGAGATAGCGAATACATTCTCTCAGGCTTAATATTTCTTTCCGCCTTTCACAATGGGGCTTTCATAATGACCCTGCTTATTTTCTGGCTGTTCCTGAAATATCTTCGGAGTGGAAGAGGTTATCTGATTCCTGGAATTATTTTGGGTTTATCGCTACTGGGCATACTAAGCGACAGGTTGTTCCTTGTCTTTTGCACAATCCCTATGCTGACAACACTTACATTATGGAAAGAAAGACAGCTCAGGCCGAAACTGATCCTCTCGATCTGCTGGGCTTCGGCTGGGGCTTTTGCGGGGTTACTTTTCTTCGATTTATTGGAGAAGTGGGAACTGATGACATTCAATTCAATATCGGACTTGTTATTGAATTTCAGGAAAGTATTTGAGTCACTTCACCTTTTCTCGCAACAATTACAAATCTACATTCAAAGGGGTGGTTTTACGCGATTGATCGTTCTCGGATCTGCAGCATCGCTCTTTACGGGCATGATATTATCAATCAGGTTAATTTTCAGTAAAAAAAGTCGCCTACTCCCTTTGGCAAAAGTGGGAATCATCCTCCTGACTTCTTTTATCCTGTTGGTCCTGCTAAATCCTATCGTCAACGGAAGCTATCTTGATATTACTGGCATTCGCTACAACATCTATAGCTTTTACATTGCATTATCTCTGATATCGGTATTTTTCTTTTATCTATCGAATAATAGGAAGATATTCCTTTATCTATTTAACGGCGCAGCCATTGTTATTCCAGCCGTAATATTGATATATGCCTTGAGCTTTGAAGTTCAAAAGAAAGCCCTCGCGAATATTTCTAAAGTTCAGGATTATTATCCCGGGATTGCTGCTAAGGTTGATTCCCTATCTGTTCTGTATAATCTTAAATGCGGTATTTCGCAATATCAAAAGGCAAAGGTGGTTACGATGTTTTCAAAGGAAAATGTTAATGTCAGGCATGTCTATTGGGACCTTTCGCCTTATCTCCATGTAACCAATATCAGGTGGTACATCGGGGAAAAAAGCGAAAACGGTCAATCTTCTCCTATATTTGATTTTATCATTTCCGGGGATGGGATTGATTCATCTATCAGTAATTATTTCAACGGTCGAATCGATACAATCTATCCAGGAGATCCGATTATTCTCAAAGTACCAGACTTTTATTACAGTTCGCCTTCACCCAGGATGTTCGATCTGAACATACATTAGAACTACAGAAACGGAGTAAACTTAATAACTAAACCTATTTAGAAAAAATATTTGAATTTTGAAGGACATTTGTATTTATCGACATCTTTGATAACCTGATCGAAAGGGTAAACCCATAATAAAATTAAGTAGGAGTGTGGTGTTTGGTAATGATAATGTTTGTTATGCTTGCCGGTTGCGGTTCCCAAAAACAGAACTCGATTAGATACGGTAAAAGGCAATATGTGTAAAGACAGAAGAGGCAAAATTCAAATTGATTGATGGTAGGGTCAATTCTACCGGTACTCTTCGTGCGAATGAGGAAGTAGCTATGAATAGGGAAGTGGTTGGGTATCATAAACTCATGCTTTGTCAAAGACAGCCTGGTGAGCCAAGGTGATTAGTTCATTAAGATTAATGATGACAAACTGCAAACAATTTGTTTAAGTTTCAAATTTCCGAATCAATGGCAACGGATGATTTTAACAGGAAAGCAAAATTGCTGAAACTTAAAGCCATCAGCCATAAAGAATACGACATCTCGAAAAATCAGGTGCTGATGATTCAGACTGAATTAGAGCTTCAGATTCCTATTTTATAAATGCCTCTTCCAACAAACCCAACACCAATTAATAACCTGATCGAAAATCAGGTGGAGTTACCCAGGCTATCAGGAAGAAGAATTACAGAGAGGGAGATTTAATACAATAATGAGATCTTTGTTTGAATTAAGATTAGATTCTGATAATTCAATTTCGTGTATCGGTGAGGGCCGTTTTCTCATTAAACATATACAGCAATCTAAAAGAAATCACGTTGTTATATTGTTTTCTTTCCCAGGTTTCACCAAGAAGGTTTTCAAATTCGCGGGTACGTATTTTGGTCAGCGAATAAGCATAACGAACATTCAGTTTAAACTTTTTATAAATCCTGAACCGGACATCGGCCAGGATGCTAAAGTCATTTTTATTATAGGGACCACCATTTACAGTCGTTGATTCGATCTGCCGGCCATGCTCATATTCCTTAATGCCAACGAGACGTCCATATGAAAAACCGGCACCGCCTGCAATTACATCTTTGTCGTTATAAAAGACCAGGAATGGTACTTCCAGATAATTCAGGGTAAGATTGTATTCACCGGTCGTAACATTTCCTGCTGAATCGACATCATTGTATTGCTTACCCTGGTAGCTTCCTTTTTGTGAAAAAATTGTTTCCAGGCTAAAATTGAAATTCTTTCCCAGGGGCGCAACTGCAGCTAAACCAACATTGGCTCCAAATTTATTGAAACCGAAAATTTCGTCGCCATCTACCTGTGACAGGTTGAGCCCGCCAATAACAGCACCCTGAACCTGCTGTGCGTATACTTGTTTCGACAGAAAACCGCCCAAAACCAAAAGAATTATGATGAAAAGCCTGTGCAGCATGCTATGCCTAAATTTTAAGAATACAAACGTAAGAATTATGGATAAATTTTAGCATCAAAAAATGAAATACCCCTAAATCCTATTCCACATCTTTGAGAGATAACTGTATCCTTCCCCGAACCCGGTCAATATCAACAACCTTAACTTTAAGTTTTTGGTTGAGTTTGACGAATTCATTGGGATCGCTCACATATCGATCGGCCATGTTGCTCACATGGATCAGTCCATTCTGTTTGATGCCGATATCGACAAAAGCACCGAAAGCAGTAATATTGGTAACAATTCCTGGTAAAACCATTCCTTTTTGAAGATCTTCAATGGTGCGAACATCTTTATCAAATTCAAAAAATCCGAATTTCTCACGGGGATCCCGGCCGGGTTTGGCCAGCTCATCCATAATATCCGTTAAGGTCGGCACGCCTATTGATTCCGTTACGAACTCGTTCAGATTGATTTTTTTTCTGAGTTCCTCACGACTAATCAATTCATTGACACTGCATCCGAGTTTTTTAATCATTTTGTTAACCACGGGATAACTTTCAGGATGAACGGCACTCCTGTCGAGTGGGTTTGCTGCATCCCTGATCCGCAGAAATCCTGCTGCCTGTTCAAATGCCTTGCCACCAAGGCGCGCTACCTTTTTGAGCTCCGATCTTGATTTGAACGCACCATGGGTATTTCGATAGTCAACGATGTTCTGCGCAATGGAAGGCCCGATACCTGATACATAGGAAAGCAATTGTTTGGAGGCCGTATTGAGTTCAACCCCAACAGCATTCACACAGCTCATGACCGTATCATCAAGGCTTTTCCCCAAAAGTGATTGGTTGACATCATGCTGGTATTGCCCAACACCAATGGATTTGGGATCGATTTTGACCAATTCGGCCAAAGGATCCATTAGACGGCGCCCGATGGATACCGCCCCTCTTACAGTAACATCATAATCGGGAAACTCTTCGCGGGCCACTGCAGATGCGCTGTATACAGATGCACCACTTTCATTTACCATAACAACCGTTACGTCCCGATCGAACCGGATCTTGCGGAACATGTTTTCGGTTTCACGACCTGCCGTTCCATTACCAATGGCGATGGCTTCAATTTTATAAGCGCCAACCAGCTGTACGATTTTACTGATACTTTGACGGATCTCATTTTGGGGCGGATGAGGATAGATATTCTCGTTATGCAAGAGCTTCCCCTGTTTATCAAGGCAAACCACCTTGCAACCTGATGCAAACCCCGGATCAATAGCCAGTACATTCTTTTGGCCCAGCGGTGCTGACATCAACAATTGACGGAGATTGTCGGTGAATACCTTGATGGCATATTCATCTGCCTTTTCTTTGGCCATGGCACGTACTTCAGTCTCCATAGAAGGTTGCATCAATCTTTTGTAGCTATCCTTTAGCGCGTTATAAACAAGATCACCGGAGGCGTTGTCGGAACGACAGAACTGCTGTTCAAGAATGTCATGAGCCTCTTCTGCGGGCGGACCAATCTTGAGTTTCAGAAAACCTTCTTTTTCTCCTCTGAACATTGCCAGCAGTCGGTGAGATGGAGATTTTATGATCAATTCTTTCCAGTCGAAGTAATTCTCATATTTCGAACCATCTGCTTCTTTTCCTTTGGCAACCTTGGATTCAATGGTTCCTTTTCGCAAGAAAAGGTTCCGTATTTTGGTCCGGGCAAATTTATTTTCATTGATCCATTCTGCCATGATATCACAGGCACCCTCAATGGCTTCTTCCACATTATTCACCTCCTTAGCAGGATCAATAAATTGTTCCGCACGGCGTTCAATATCATCATGATTTTGCGACATAATGATCCTGGCCAAGGGCTCAAGACCTTTCGCAATGGCTATGGTTGCCCGGGTCTTGCGTTTGGGTTTATACGGAAGATAAAGATCTTCCAGTTCAGTCATGGATTCTGCATCAAGAATTTGTTTTTCCAGTTCGTCGCTAAGTTTCCCCTGTTCATCAATTGAGTTGAGGATGGCTTCACGTCTTTTATCCAGGTCCTTCAATTTCTCCATTCGGTCGCGAATGGCTGCAATGGCAATTTCATCAAGACTGCCCGTGGCTTCCTTCCGATATCTTGCAATGAATGGAACAGTTGCTCCCTCATTTAATAATTCAACGGTATTCTCAACCTGATGCTGCTTAATATTAAGTTCGGCGGCTATTTTCTGATAATATTTATCCATAATCCAGTTTATTTCATACGAAAATATCTAAAAAATTCAAGGCAAGAAAAGGCGAACATCTTAAATTTATCAATCTGAATAATTGAATGAGAAACCAATTGAAAAATAATATCTGAATCGTCCATCAAGGGTGTTACTGCTCAGGCCAAAGTTAACTGGACCAAGAATACTTTTATAGGTTATTTTTGTGCCGTAACCAAGCAATGACTCATCCATAAGCTGATAGGTGCTAAACGATTCAAGTTCGTTTAAAGGAACATAATCATGCGGTAATAAAAGATTTGCACCATATGTTAAATAGATGTTTTTGAGAACAATGTTTTGAAAGAACAATCCTCCTATCAGAAAATTATTATAATCAACCTCATACGTATGAAGGCCAACAAACGGAACATCCGAAAATTTAACATGTTGAAATCCGCCGATCCTGTAATTGTAGAAGATGGATGAAGATGGTGAATTTGAAAAGATAAAGCTCATTGCTGCCAACGGAATGACTTGAAAGTGCGGATTGAGATTTACATATTGTTTGTATCGTATACTAAATGTTCCATATGACTCCGGGGTGGCTGGTTTTATGATAATATCATTTAAATCTTCTTCCGAAATAGGATACTCTATGATGGTTCCCTCTATATCAATTGGGAAATATACCGTATCAACATTTTTATCATACTTCACCCTGTAATTACTTGAGAAATTAAAATGACCCAACACAGCAAGCTCTTTTCCTGAAGTCGGATAATTCCTGTCATTCAAAGTATTGCTCTGGTAATTGAAATTGATTTTCCCAAGGTTAAATTCACCATTTTTCAATCCTTCGGGTACACTGTTTTTGAATTTGAATTTTTGATTAACGAACCTGTATTCTACACCCAGGTAAAAACTATGCCTGAGCGATTGTGTAGTGATAAATCCGAGGGTAAATGAGTTTTCGTATGAAACTTCAATGTCTTTTAACTTCCCTTTCTCATACGTTGGAATTTGTTGATTGAGATAATTGTAGGTTGCATTCACGGCCATATTCTGATGTTTCCCGATGTATTTTAGATAGTCGAGTCTGAACTTTGGATTTTTTGAAATATCCCCTATGAAAATGGTTCTGGAAGATTGTCCCAATAAATTTCTCAAAGTTAGGTTTAACATGATCCCAGCTGAAAAGATATTGTCGTAGTGAAAACTACTTTTGACCAAGACGGGATTTTTTACTTTGGTGATCAATGTTAGTAAATAGCTATCAGTCCCATCAATCGGTGTTAATTCTGTCGTCACTTTAGCAAAATCGGTGGTGCCGTAAATTGCCCGAATGCCATGTTCAATATCATCGAAGGTTACCCAATCACCTATTTCAACATTCAATTTCGACAGGATCAATTCATCATCCACCAATTTATTTCCCTTGATCTCAATTTTACCAACCTGGTATTTCAGACCGGTTACATTCAGTTTTTTGATGGGTTTCGATTGCATGCCCAACTTTTGTGCAAGTTCTCTGAAAGCAGGCCTGTTTTTTTCACCGGCTGTATATCCCAATTCCAGTATTTCATCGTATTTGCTAAAGCTACCTGTTCCATAATCCAAAAGATCCGGACGAATATAAATATCGCACTTTTCAATCTGATCATCCATTTTGGTAAGGCTCGGTATCATTGACACCTGGAAAAGGATGCCTGTCATACCATCCAATTCATAGGCCGACTTCATTCCGTCTCCCACACTCACACCAATAATTATATCCGCCCCCATATTGACCACTTCATCCACCGGAAAATTTTCGACCACACCACCATCTACCGCCAGGGTTGTATCCAGGTCAACTGCTGTAAATGCTGTAGGTATGGCCATGCTGGATCGGATTGCTTTGGCAAGAGACCCTTCTTTAAAAACAATCGGATTACCTGTACTCACATCGGTTGCGACACAGCGGAAGGGTATGGGAAAATCATCAAAGGATTGATACCTGACTGCAGGCCAGGTAAAGCGGGTGAGCTGCTCACTCAATATTTGGCCTTCAATTAAACCCGAAGGCAATTTAAGCTTACCATTTTCAAGTTGAAACTCGGCTAAATAGCGGTTATAATATTCTTTTTCTTCGTAAGCAATATAATTAAAAGGAATATTGTTTGACAAAACCATATCCCAGTTAACTGATCGGATGATGCTGTCGAGTTGATCTGCTGAATAGCCCAATGCATAAAGTCCACCAATGATGCTTCCCATGCTGGTTCCGGTAATGTAATCCGGCCTGAGGCCTTCCTGCTCCATGGCCTTCAGGATACCAATGTGCGCAATGCCCTTGGCGCCTCCTCCGCTCAAAACCAAACCGATTTTAGGTCGGCTATGATCGGGTGAAGCATCATTTTGGGTCAATCCTGATGCACTGGTAAATACAAAAGGAATGCATAAAATCAATGCCTTGATAAATGAAACCATAAGAAGAAATATTATTACCAACCTGATGCCAGCACATCAGCTAAATGGATTACTTTAATGGGCAGTTTGTGTTTGTTGATATATCCTTCCTGATGCATAAGACATGAGGAATCGGTAGACACAATGTATTCAGCCTCGGTCTCCATGGCGTTTCGAACCTTTTGTTCAGCCATGGCTGTAGATATGGCTTCGTGCTTTACAGAAAAGGTTCCTCCAAAACCACAACATACATGTGTGTCTTTCATTTCAACCAGTTCCAGTCCTTTGACTTTGCTCAACAATTGGCGGGGTTCGTCTTTCAGGTGGTATTCTCGTAGGGCTGCACAGGAATCATGGTAGGTTACCTTGTGCTCAAAGGTTGCTCCTAAATCTGTCACCTTTAAAACATTGACAATGAAATCGGAAAACTCATAAATATTTTTCTGAAGTCGTTTGTATTCGAGGTGAAGACCGGTATTAAAAAATAATTTACCGTAATAATTCTTAACATAACCAACACACGAAGCAGAAGGCCCAACAATCGGACGATCATTGGGAAAATCCTTGATGAATTTTTCCCCCATCTCTTTGGCTTCATCCCAAAACCCACTGTTGAAAGCCATTTGCCCGCAACAAGTTTGATTTTCATTATAATGAACCTGAACTCCCAGTTTTTCCAATATCTTCACCATATTTAAACCTGTTTCAGGATAAATCTGATCAATAAAACAAGGGATGAAAATATCTGCGGTCATCTTGCTTTTCCTTTATGAAGCAAAGATATCTAAAAAATCAGAGTAGATAAGATATGCAAATTAAAATTTGCACATAAATCCAGCATCGATCAAATCTTTCCAGAAGTTGGGATAAGACTTGGATACCACATCGGGATTTTCTATTCGAAGGGTGTTGGTCAACAATGCCAGAGGTGCAAAAGACATGGCCATACGATGATCGGAGTATGTGTGAATGGTTTGTGGTATTTCACTTATATTTAGGGGTGCACTGTTGCTTGATTTCTTTTTTTCTGATGTCGTGATTCTGAGCAGTTCGTTATCTGTTAATTCGTTATGAAATCCCAATCTTTCCAGTTCAGATTGAAGCGCTGCAATGCGATCCGATTCTTTGAACCTTAAACTACGGAGGCCTGTAAAACGACCTTCAATTCCCAAACCTGAACACGTAACAATAACCGGCATGGCTAAATCCGGATGGTTGGTAAAATCAAATGCAAATGTCGAAACTGATGGTTTTTCCTTAAAAAGATGAATGCCATTTTGATTGAATTCTGTCCTGATGCCAAAATGATGAAAAATTTCAGGAAGAATGGAATCCCCCTGTATGCTCTCCGGACCTAGCTGTTCCAGAATGATCTCTGATTCTTCTGCAAATGCAGCAATTTCATACCAAAACGAAGCCGCCGACCAATCGGGCTCTATGGTCAGGGATCTTGTTAAATAGGGCTGGTTCGGAACCACTATTTGGGAACTTTGAAATGAAGAATTAACCCCAAAATATCTCATCAGATTCATTGTCATTTCAATATAGGGGCGGGAAGAAATTCTGTTTTTCAGGTTTAAGATCAATCCATTTTCCAATAAGGGTCCGATCATCATCAATGCTGAAACATACTGACTGCTGACACTGCTATCCAGGCTCACCTCCCCGCCCTTTAAGGATCGTCCTTTGATGCGCAAGGGCGGATATCCATCGACACCTATATATTCGATTTGTGCGCCCAGTTGCTGAAGTGATTCAACCAAAATGGCCACAGGCCGTTCTTTCATTCGGGATGTTCCTGTTACAATCCATTCCCCGGAAGTGATGGATAATACGGCCGTCAGAAAGCGCAATACCGTGCCAGCGTTTTGGCAATCCAATACACATGCTTTTTCTCGCTCAACATAATTTCGGACCTTATGGAGCAATGATTGCATGAGAATGGTATCGTCGGCTGGGGAAAGGTTAAGAATGGGAATTTCACTATTTTTTAAAAATTGTATGATAAGTGCCCTGTTGCTGATACTTTTGGATGCCGGCAGCCGGATGCAACCACTGATCTTTTTTCGATCGATGTCAATTGTTATGGTTTTCATGAATATTTATACCTGAATGTTCAGGTAAAATTGAAGACTCTCTCGTACCAGTGAAATATCTACCTGTTGATTGATCAAACTGTTCCCAATGGAGGTGAGTAATGTAAAATTGAATTGATTTCCGGTATTCTTTTTATCATGCTTCATGATATCAATGATCAGGTCAAAATTGCCAGACCGAAAGGAATAATGATCAAAATTGTTCAATACATAGTGAATGATTTCATCCAATTCATCTTGTGGTAACCCCGCCACTTTTTGTGAAATATAAGATTCGCAAATCAGGCCAATTGCAATGGCTTCTCCATGCAAAAGTGGCTCATCATCGTGCTGGAGTGAGAAGGCTTCAATGGCATGCCCGATGGTATGTCCATAATTAAGAACCTTTCGAAAACCTGTATCCAGTGGATCTTCTGTCACAAAATAATTCTTGATCTCCATCGACCAGTCGATAATCTCTTTCCAGTTTTTAATTTCCCGGAACTGTTTTGCTGAAAGTTCATCCCAGTAATGTTTTTCATAAATAAGGGCATGTTTGACAATTTCAGCAAATCCATTGCTCATCTGTCGATCGGGAAGGGTATCCAAAAATTCGGGTATAACAAATACCACCTGGGGATTTGAGAATACACCGATCTGATTTTTTAAACCATTCATATCTACTCCCACCTTCCCACCAATGGAAGCATCTACCATGGACAGTAATGTGGTAGGTATATTTACATAACGGATCCCTCTTTTAAAGGTAGAAGCAACAAATCCCCCCAGATCACTGAGCACTCCACCTCCCAGGTTGATCAGCACTGAATTCCGGTCGGCACCGTTGTTGGTTAATTGCAACCACAGTTCCTGGCAGGTTTGTAAAGTTTTGGTTTCTTCTCCGGGAGGAACCTCCAGGATATGTACCTGCTGAAAGAGTTGTATGTTGCTTACCAATCGGGGCAAACAATATTTGCGGGAGTTCTCATCGACCAAGACAAAGATTTTATTCTCCTTGAATTCATATTGCAATAGATAGGATCGTATGGTATCAAATACATCATTTCCGATGAAAATTGAATAGCCATTGGCATTGATAATGGTTTGTTCCATAAGTTTCTGCTTAATAACTCAAAGGACTGCGTAAAATAAATTTTCAGGGTATTATTTCTTTTGTATTAATTTTGGGTTAAATATATGACGGTTCGATTAATAAAAAAAATAATTATTGAAATATGTTGTCTTTTGAAAATACAGAAATCGCTTTTAGCAGCAAGACCGACAAAGATTTGAAAAGAGCGCAGTTCCTTTTCAAGATGATTGCGAATAATTTTCTGGTGAATTCAGGAAAATACCTGTCCCGGTTTGCCATGAAGTTGCATTTGCCGGTAGACTGGGCGGTTAAACCGACGATATACAGTCACTTTGTGGGGGGTGAATCCATTGAAGAGTGTATTCCTAACGTACGTTTACTGGAACAGTATAATGTGAAAGCAATTCTTGATTATTCAATTGAGGGAACAGAAACCCTGGAAGAGATCAACAGTGCAATGGATGAAACCTTAAAAACCATTCATAATGCAGCCGGTGACAACAATATTCCATTTGCTGTTTTCAAACCAACTGCCTTTACCATTGAAACCGTATTGGAGAAGGTGAGTGCAAAAGAGCCATTAACAGAGAGTGAAAAACTGGAGGCCGAGAATTTCAAACAACGGGTTGAAAAACTTTGCCAAACGGCCTATGACAATGATGTTCCCATCCTGATCGATGCGGAAGATTTTGCTTTCCAGAACTTCATCGATGAAGTGGTGGATGCCAATATGGAGAAATTTAATAAAAAGAAAGCCATCGTTTTTAACACCTACCAGATGTATCGCAATGATAGGCTCGAGGTATTGGAAAAAGCGTATAAACGAGCTGTTAAAAACGGATATTATCTGGGCGCTAAATTTGTGAGGGGGGCTTACATGGAAAAAGAACGGGCCAGAGCCGCTGAGATGGGTTATCCTGATCCGATCCATCCCGATAAGGAAAGCACTGATCGTGCTTATAATGCAGCCATATTGTTTTGTATTGAGCGGATCGACAGGATTTCTATTTTTAATGGTACACACAATGAATATAGTTCCAGGTATATGACAGAATTGATGGCCGAACATGGATTGAAAAAAGACGATCCTAGATGTTGGTTTTCTCAGCTATATGGGATGAGCGACCATATAAGCTTTAACCTGGCTGATGAAGGTTATAACGTTGCCAAATACATGCCTTTCGGTCCTGTTCGCTCGGTATTGCCATACCTTATAAGACGAACAGAAGAAAATACTTCTATCTCCGGTCAAACCAGCCGCGAACTGGGATTGATCCTGAAAGAAATGAATCGCAGAAAGAATGGGAAATAAATAGAGCCCTGCTTAGAAAGTAAGTGGAATCAATCTGAAATTGACCTATCTCCTCCAATTTTCAATGGCAATATACCAGCTTGTTTTATAAGATGCCGACCGTTGGAGGCGAAAATCATTTTCACTGAAAGGATTATCTGCCTTTGAGAAATAGAATTTAATGGACATCGGATTGCCCCTTTCTCCATAAACCCATTCTTCTTCATTTTCTTCCCTGTAAACTTCAGAAGGGGGGCCATAAATAATATAAATCAAACCACGATCGGTTTTCCATCCTTCGTGATACGATGTGAACTCCCGGTTTGCGGTTTCGACCCTCATATAATACCGCTTGATCATGTTCTTGGCCCGTTCTGGTTTATTGGAGGCACGTTGCAGCCAGAAACTGTCAACAGCAACTTTATAATCTTTGTATTTGATCAGTTGATCGTATTCTCTTTGGGTTGTAAGGTATCGCAAAGGAGCCACTGCCTGGGCTGGGGTATTGACGACCGGAAATCCCTCATCGAAGTGATAAAGCGTTAATCCTTCGGGTTGCTGCAAGTCTGTCTGGAAATGATAAATGCCATTGTAAGGCAGTTCCAGTAATGGAGAGCGCCCCTGTTCAAGGTTGATGGTATAAAAACTATCGGGCTCAAATTTATAGGTTACATCTTTAACCAGTACAAAGGGCGGTTTGGCCAGCGGGAATGTGCGGCTATAATAACGAATGAATACTTTTGAGACACTTGTATCGGAATATTCAAGCCTGAAATAACGGTCCTTTTGTAAAGCGTTGCCAAATAAGACAAAACCATTTTCATCCGTTAACTTGAAGTTTTGATGCCCATTTTTTATCACCTTATGAATGGGAATAATTTTACTCGTCCTTTTTTCAGGATCGCTAAGATCTGAAAGGGTCACAATGAGAATTTGCTGGGAAGGATAAGCTATCTCGACGTCAAGATCAATGATCATCTCCAGGGCTTTTCCTACGCTGGTGGAATCAATTACAACCAGAGAGCCTGTGTCATAAGGCAGCTTTGAATCCCAGTCACGGTAGAGTTCATAAAATACTCCGATATAGGCTTTTAAGGCTCCTCCCATGGTATCGGGTAAAAAGGCAAAATCGTCCAATTGAAGATTTAAAAAAACTTTGGACAGAGAATCATTTTTATGAAATACAGAGGTTTCAAAGGTGGTAAAGCTGAACTCGCTGTAAGCCCCGGACAAATCCTGTTTACTCAGTTTTTTGGCCGACTGGGCTTGCAACAGGGTGCCTGAAAGAAGAACAGCGATGATCAGTAAACTTCTGCGTAGATTCATAATTTTAGTTATTATCCAGATAATTTTCCGGGATACTCTTGCTGGTTTTGGCCCCGAGTACCTTCAGTGATTCCACCTGGCGAATGAGATTTCCCCGGCCATCGGTCAATTTACCCCGAGCTTCTTCATATGATTTCCCCAGGCGGTTAATGTGGGTTCCGATCTCTTCCAAATTTTTCAGGAAACCAACAAACTTATCATATAACGCGCCGCCCTGTCTTGCTATTTCAATTGCATTCTGGGTTTGTTTTTCATGTTTCCAAATGGAAGCCACGGTTCTTAATGTTGCCAACAGGGTCGAAGGGCTCACGATCACGATTTTCTTTTCCCAGGCAATGTTGAACAGGTTGATATCGGCCTGGATGGCTGAACTGAAAGCCGGCTCAATGGGCATAAATAATAAAACAAAGTCTGGGGTATCGAACAGCTCGGCATGCTGATAGTTTTTTTCACTCAGCTGTTTTACATGATTTTTGATCGATTCAACATGTTGTTTCAGAAAAACATCGCGCTTGTCATCATCATCAGCACTGGCATAAGCCTCATAAGCAACAAGGGATACTTTTGAATCGATGATGATATGTTTGTCTTCGGGAAGTTTTACGATAACATCCGGTCGCAGTAATTCCCCTGTATCCCCTTTTGCCGAAACCTGTGTTTCATATTCTTCACCTTTGATGAGACCGGAACGTTCCAGGACCCTTTCAAGGATGATCTCACCCCAGTTCCCTTGTTTTTTAGAATCGGATTTGAGCGCGCGGGTCAAATTGTTGGCCTCCTCACTGATTCGGGCATTTAAATCAAATAATTTTTTCATCTCCGCTCTCAGATCCGTCTGGTCTTTCAACCCTTTTTGATAGGTGTCTTCTACCTTCTTTTCAAATGTGAGTATTTTATCTTTGAGGGGATTTAGCAAGTCGCCCATGTTTTTTTGACTTGTTTCTGTAAATTCTCTGGTATTTTGTTTCAATATCTTGTGGGCGATATTCTCAAATTCCGTAGTGAATTTCTTTTGCAAATCTTCCAGCTCTGATTTTTGAGAATCAAGTTTTTCGCGAAGGTTTTTGTATTCCACTTCAGCCCGTGCCATCCGCGTATTCAGGTCGGTATTCTTTAACCTTTCTTGTTCCAGTTCCGTCCTGTTTTGGTTATACGAAGTATTCAGATCGTTCAGTTTCTCCTGCAAAATTCCCTTTTCCTTATCTAATTGGCTGATCCTTTCCTGAACCTCGTTTTTTTGTTTGGCCAGTTTCCCTCTGAAAGCGAGGTATCCTATTCCTCCTCCTGAAACAAGGCCAATAATGAGGTAAACTATTTCCATTGAATAAATTTTCGTAAAATTAAGAAAACCGATTTGGAATACGATCAAAGCTTAAAAAAACATCAAATATTGTACCTGAATTGGTTTCGTTTTATTATTTTTACAAGGGTTAAAAGCCATGTTATGAAAACGATCAACTTCAATAATTTTTTACAACAACATTTTTTTTGGCTCATTTTTTTATTTCTGCCATCTCTTTTTTCTGAAGCACAAACCATAAATCCCCCGGTTTGTTACAGTGGGCCGCGATTGGCCAGGGAGTTTATTGATGAAGAAATGATCTATCCCGAAAAGGCTTTGCAGGCGGATATTGAAGGTACAGTTGAATTGTCGTTCATTGTTCATGAGGATGGCACAGTATCGGATATAAATGTAATCCAGCGGGTGTCTCCTGATATTGATGAAGAGGCCATTCGTTTATTGCGCCATATCTTATGGCATCCTGCCACTGAACTGGGCAAACCCATTTCATATCGGCATACTTTCAAGATCAAATTTAACATCCGGAAATATAAAAAGCTAACCAAACAACGGGGAACCGATTATTTTAACAGACCGCACGAAAATACAGATACCAGCTTTAAGGTTTACCGGCGTGTTGAAACGGATCACTGGCCCAAACCGATTTTTACAAGTCTTGACCGGAATCTGTCTAATTTTATTGTCAATAACCTGAAGTATCCGGAAGCAGCTATGAAGCAAAACATCAGTGGAGATGTCAAGCTCAGGTTTGTGGTGGAGACCAGTGGTCGGGTTTCCAACATTGAAGTAATAGAAACCGTCGGAGGAGGTTGCACCGAAGAAGCCATCCGTGTATTGCGTTTAATAAAATGGTATCCGGGACTAAAAGACAATGTTGCTGTTAGGACCAGCATGCCCTTTGAATTGAAGTTTGACCTCACCAATAAAACAGTCGGTGGGGCCATACCAAATCCGGGACAGTTATATTAATTGGTTGTTTTAGACCTGTTGAATCTCATTGTTATCATCCTCTTTTCAAGCATTTCCCATTGCGGCTTTTGAATCTGTTCCTTCCTTTTCTTTATCTTCGCGAAAAAATTATTGTCCGCATGAAAAGGATTGGGTTGCTTTCAGATACGCATGGTTTTGTGCCACAAAAGGTATTTGAAGCGTTTAAAGATGTGGATGAAATTTGGCATGCAGGGGATGCCGGTGATTTGAGAACCATACAATCGCTTGAAGCGCTTAAACCCGTTAAAGCTGTTTATGGAAATATTGACGGTCAATCCCTCAGATCGGCCTGGCCCGAAGTTCAATCATTCAGTTGCGAAGGGTTGAAAGTGTTAATGATCCATATCGGTGGTTATCCTGGAAAGTACGAAAAGAGAGCAAAAAAACTGATTGAGAAAGAAAAGCCCGATTTATTTATCTCGGGGCATTCTCATATCTTGAAGGTTATGTATGATGATCAATATGATCTTTTGCATATCAATCCGGGAGCAGCAGGAAAATTTGGTTTGCATCAGAAAATCACCTTTTTGCGGTTCAATGTTGAGGGTAAAGAATTAAAAGACCTCGAAATTATTGAACTCGACCGTAATTATCCCAAGCCATATCAGGTTTGATCAATAACGGGTATACTTATCAAATACTGTAATGACCGGGAGTACATTTCCTTCATCGTCAAAATAGTCCCTGTGTGACAGACCCCCCAAAGTTGCCGGCTCCCACCAGAAGATACCGATGCCCAGGTTGTTGGGTGTGCTGAGCATCATTTCATGCACTGATTCAAGAAACTCTTTTTGACCTTCAGGTGTTTCGGGATAGGGAGCCAGTTTGTCCTTATATTCCGTGGGTTCAGAACAGTAAGCTACTTCTACCATGATGATCGGTTTTTTATAAACTGTGGCCATAAAGTGCAGGTTTTCTCGAAGGTCGAGCAGACTCCCATGCCACCAGGGATAATAGGACTGGCCGATCACGTCAAAATCAATACCGTAATTAAAAATCTTATCAAAGAAATATTTAGTCTTCTCTTTATTTCCTCCCTGGTCAATATGAATCATGATCTCAGGCGGAGGATGATTCTCACATCCGGTAAGTACCCCATTGATACCTGCCTGCAATAACTCTGCAAATTGGTCCCAGTTTTCGGGTATTTGTCCGTCGGGCCATAACACACCATGGATGATTTCATTTCCGGGTTGCACCATATCTGGTGAGGCTCCTGCCTTTCGGAATGCTTTCATGGTTCGTTGGGTATAATGATAAACCGAATCCACCAGTGTGGCATGATCCAGTCCCTCCCATGCTTTGGGAATAAATTGTTTACCCGGATCAGCCCAGGTATCGGAATAATGGTAATCGAGCAAGAACTTAAATCCCATGGCTTTTGCCTCTTTCGCAAGTGCGATGGTATATTCAAGGTCATTGGGTAATTCGGTAGGCGTGTGAAACAAACGCAGGCGTATCCAATTGTAGCCATGATCCTTAAAAATCTGCAGACCTTTTTTTATTTCGCCGTTTTCCTTATAGGTTGAACCTTGATCTTCAGCAGCTTTTAAAAATGAAAGATCAGCCCCGATGGCATATTCCTGGGCACATAGAGGGTCCATATTTGATGCGGATACAATCAGGGATATCCATAACAAAAAAACGTTAGATTTCATCATACGATCGATTATTAATGATTAATCAAAGATACATTAATCTGAAAAGTTGAGTTATAGAATCCTACTCAAGGGGAAGGTTATAGACCAGGCGCATGTTAAAGATAGGGCCATCCTCGAACAAAACATTTTTACGGATTCTATCATCTCCCAAACTGAAGATGCTGATCTTTAAATCAACTTGCTGATCGGCGGCATATTGACCATATTCGCGGCTCAGGGCGTATCCTGCCCTTCCCTCAAGGTGAAAGTTGCCGGCAAGTCTTTGCCTTGCAAACAAGCACAGATCAATGCTTTTACGTTCAATATAATCTCCCTGGTATGGTGATTTTCCGAGGCGGTAGGAGGTAATTAAACCAAACTCACTGAAGCCTATTGTCAGGTTTTCATTAACATGATAATTAAGTTTTCCATAAATGGGTAACAGTCCGCTAATGCTCCATTTTCCTGAAAAATGCCAGTCAATATAAACCAATGGAACCAAAAAAGGTCCAAAAAACTCCTGGTTGTAAAGGATCCCAAACCGCATCATCAAGTCCTTGTGAAATCGTTTCTCAAACAATCCGACGCCACCCAATTGCCAGTGATTTGAGCCGGTATTGTTAAAATCAGTCATGAATCGGGGTGCTGCCAGCAGGTGTATTTGACGGGAATCATCAATGCGCTTTACCAGTCCTGTCTGCAGAACGAATCCATTGAGTGTTATTGGTGCTGCCATGGTATCCGGTAAATCCCGGTTATATCCAACATGGAACCATGTATAACTCAATTCACTATACCAAATGCTTGCATCAGAAAGAACGACCGGAATTTTAAGATTAACCAGGGCCCCGGATTCGATAGCTTGGCCATCAGGAACATTTTCCAAATGGGTTGGCATCCCATATCGCCCCGACAGTGTAAAGAGATCGATGCTTTTTTGTGCATGGGCACTCAAAAGAAATAAAATACAGAGGAATAGAAGCTGAATTTTTTTCAATGTTTTTGAATTGAATTCACGGCGGTAAAATGCAACTATCGTAACCGATCCATAGAGCGGATCAATCGTTCATCCTTAACGATGAAACGATTTGCTAAAAGAAGGAAGAGCAAGTTTACGATGGGCACATAAGCACCAATCTCAAATTCTGTAACGGCATCGGTTTGATTGATCACAACATTTGGATAAAGTACAAAAACACCAACGATCAGAAGCATAGAAAGTAACATGGTAAACCTTACCAGCTTGATCTGAAGGATACGTTTCTTATACTTAAAGATCGCATAAACTGTGATGATGACAACAGCGGCATTGATCAAAATAAGTGGAAGGACAGTTATGATACCAAATTGTAATTCAGAACCGGGTGTTTGATTTTGAAAAGCATAAATATAAAGCTTGAGGTAATAAAAATCTGATATAAAACTGGCCAGTGGTACAAAAAACATGAAGGTACCCATGATGGCTGCCAGTGATAAAAACAAAGTTTGTATTCGTTGGATCATGATGCCTAATTTTTTGCGCAAATATACGATCAATTTGAATTTGGTCGAGGCTCATTCATGGTTTGTTCGGGTGGAACGGCATTTTGTTCTTTATCTTCCTTGCCATTCCCGGAACCGAAAAGGTTGCGCAAAGTTAACTTGTTGAATTCATAGAATATCCCAACTCCCTGGGTATAGGGTGCGTAGTTTTTATACAAGAGGTTATCATTGGATTTATTAAATGCCTTGGCCCTGAGTTTTCCATCGGGTGTAATTTTAACTTCGACGGTAACTTCACCCACTATATTATTGGTATTTTGGGTATTGTTTGTTTCTCTCACACCAAGATTTCCATCAATTAGTACACGATCATCCCATAGTTGGGTCGAAAGGGCAACTTCTACTTCCCTGGCTGAAATATCATCACCAGGCCGGTAATTAACCCCGATGTCAAAATCATTGCTGATGCTCGAAAGCCAGTTATTAAGCTGATTGGTAAGCAAGGAGTAAGTATTGAATCCCACCGAACCCGAATATCCACTGCCCTGGTAAAAACTATTCAAGACCAGCAATGAGATCATCTGCTGGCTCATCATGGCCTGATCGGTTGTATCCAGCCTGGAATATATGTATTGTTTGGTATCATCTTTTAAATCGGGAAATTCAATGCTGAAACGGATCTCCGGATCAAGCAAACGGTTCGACAATGAAATAATACAATCCACAGGTACCCGGGTTGCTGAGTCTTCCTGCGGACCATAATCACCGAGTTTGGTTTTGACTTTATACACAGCCGTCAGGTTTATGCGTGCATCGTATGGATCGCCGGTCCAGAGCACCCGGCCACCGCGACGTATGTCGAAATCACGGTTGATGATATTTTGCAGGGTAAGAAAAAATGATCCACGGTCAATAATGTATTGTCCATCCATTGTCATTTCGCTGGTTGGTGAGATATTTATGATGATGCTCCCACTGCCCCTGGTGCGAATGTTCCCCATCTGGTAAGGCATGAACATTTGAATGTCTGCTTCATTGGTTATATCCATTTCAAGGTCGAGTGACATGCCTTTGATATCGGTTTCATATACCGGGGTCTTTTTCTCTTCTTCAATTTGTTTGGCATCATTATCGACAAAAACAATGTAATCATTGTTGATCACTTCGGCCCCATATGAGACCGGAATTTTGATATTGGTTCCACGTTGTGATTTGGCATAAATATCCATGGACAGGTTATCAACGGGGCCATGAATGTTAATTCCCCCACTGGCCAATGCAGTTCCATAAAAAGCTGAATTCATACCACGGGTGGTATTTAATCCTAGAATATTATCCGTTTTGACATCCATGTCGATGAAAAAATCTTTCAGTCTTTCATGCGATAGTGATCCTGAAATTATTGCAGTGTTGCCTATGGAATCATAAACCGTCATGTCCGTCCAGTAAAATCTGTTTTGATCAAAATGAAGCCGGTCGGAAAAGGAGTACCTCACGTTAACAAAATCAATGAGCATGCTGGCATGATTTACATCAATTTCTCCCGAGAGGTCAGGATGAGTTGTAGTTCCGCGCAATTTCAATTTACCTGTTGCATAACCTTTCAAATCCGAACTGAAACTTCGGGTAAAAGGTTCCAGGGTTTTAATTCGATAGTTATCCAATTCAATGTCTATATCGAAATTTTCTGTTTTGTGTCTTGGATAGTATTTTCCATTGACCCCAAGGATTTTACGTTGACCAATATTGCCCGTATAAATGAAATCGGCATTGATGTTAAATGCTTTTTCCTGTGGATTCCAGGCTGAGATGATGTTGGCATTTCCCAGGTTCTCCTTGTTAAAACGGAAACCATTCAACTCAAGATTACTCAGATAAAAAGGAGTCTGGTAGTAATCTATTACCTTCAGGTTCCCATTAATTATACCATCCAGATCAACACCGGCATTTTGTAGCAATAAATCAAAATTGGACAGGTTAAATTTTTTAAAGTGAACATAAAGAGTGTCTGCCGGATCTTGTGATATTTTCCCTATGATGCCCACTTCCTGACCCATGCTTTTCAGAATAATGTCGCGGAATTTAATTTCGCTGGAGTCGATCAGAATATAATTGGAAGGTTGGATTTGCCACAATGTGTCAGCAAAAGAGATATTCGCTTGATCAAAATTAAAACGGAACTTGTTTTTGCCTAAAAATTTAAAATTTCCTGTAAGGTCTCCCTCACTGAAGGATTGATTAAGTTTGTCGCGCCAGCTGATATCATAGTGTACATTATTGTTTTGGGCCTTCAGCAATACATTGATACTATCAACCCTTAAAGTATCAGAAAGGTGGATGCTTTCGGTTCCGGTCATGAATTGGATGTGGGCATCGCTTATGTAAAACTCCGAATACCAGTTTATAAACTTGATTCCATCGTATATGATTTCAGCAGATTTCCCATCAAAAAACAAATTATTGATCCTGGAATTATACCCTCCATAAATGGAAGTTCCCGGCGCAATCTCAAGTTCAGGAATAAATAGCTGCGTCAGGGGCTTGGTGTTTTTCAGATCGATATTAAAATAAAAATCCTGATCCTGTAAATGTAGCATCATGGTATCAATGCCACTTACGAGGGTGTCGAGATAGGCATTCAAGATCAGGTTCGTATTATCGGGTAGTTCCTGTAACTTAAACTTTCCTTCCATGTTCGCATCCACGAGGTCGCTGTATAATCTGATGATGCCGTATTTTGTTGAGTCCCTGGTGATGCTAAGGGTGAAGTCATCCATGAAGATGTCCGTATCACCCTCCCTGTAGGTGGTACTATCCAGCACAATGATGCCTTGCATATTGTCAATCTCGTCACCCAGGAAATTGATGGTGAGTGTCGTTGATAACCTGGCACTTGTATCACGACTTATAAAATTGATCTGGTCCAAATAGGCATCTTCTATACGGGCTGTAAAATTATAGGTCGGTATTTGATCTCGATAGTCAAGGGTTCCTGAGAAATCAAGAGTTCCCAATTCATCTTCAACACCCACATAACCGGTAAAACGTTTCTGATCCAGTTCACCATTCAGTAAAATTTCGTTGTAAACATTGTCAAAAAACTCAAGTGAATCGATGGATCCCACCATTTCAATTTTCATGGTTTCAAAATCAATTCCTTTACCAACAACATCTGCCATCAAATCCAGACGCTGAATACGATCCTCAATACTTAAGAGCCGACCAACATTGAAATGGTTACAGGCCAGTTTTCCTTCATATTCTACTTTATTGTATTCATTCATTCTCAGAAGCAGGTCGGTATTGATCACTCCCAACTGCGATTTGAAGTTGGCATAGGATACAAAGTCATTGTAAAAACCGGTAAATTTACCCTGGATGTCGATGATTCCAAACCGATCCATGATCTGGGGTAAATCTATTTCTCCAGAACTTGCAGGAAGGCGAAATTCACGAACATCCTTTGCCGAGGTTCGCAAATATGATATGGATAAATGGCTATATGTTTCTTCGATGGTTGGTAATCCATTCATTTGAACTTCGCCTCTGAACTGGGTGGTTTCCCCAAAAGCAAACTTGAATTCTTTGGCTTTAAAATTACTGACCGTCCCATTAATATTTCCAACTACTTTCAGTCGGTTGTCCATGGTGTACATGACTGGAGCAAAATAACCAACCTCGGAAAGATTGATCTCTGAAGGCCTTATCTCGGTTTTTATTTTCACCAGGTTGACAAAATCTTTATAATCCTGAAAACTTTCGAATGTAAATAAAAGGTCCAGGTCCAGGTTATTGCGGGGCGTTATAATTTTTAATGCATGGGCTTGAAGAACATCGGGCCCGATGGTGAAGTCGCAGGATAAACTATCCAGTTGAAATCCGCTTTTTTCCAATAGATTGATATGGTCGATCCGGACAGTAAGTGTGTCATCCTTGAATTGAAGATCCCTTCCTCTAAAGTTTAAATTGAAAATTTCGGTATGTTTAAAATCAACTCCACTAAAATCCGGTATTTCTTGTTGGTCATTGAATCTAAAATGTGAATTGGAGATATTCAGAGCTGCCAGGTTTATTTGCAAGGGTTGTTTTTTCACCTGGCTTGAATCTTTCCGGGTAAAATGATCAATCAATAGCGTTAGGTTTGATACCTCATCTTCCTCATATCTGGTTAATCTGAAATCGGCCTGATCAAGAGATAATGTGCTGATTTCAAAGGTACCCTTCAGGTAATATAAATTTCTGAATTTAATATTGAGCGAATGGGCATAGAGCAGGGTATCTAAATGGTGATCACGCACCAGGAATCCATACAAACGAACAGATTGCATGGCCCGGATATTCAATTTATTGATCTTGACTTCTGTATTTAATTCTTTTGACAAATAAGATGTAGCAACGCGTGCCATGACCGTTTGAAAAAACGGATTTCGGACGAGAAAGAAGATCGTTAGTAATAACGAAATTATTCCCACCAAAACACCAACACTTATTCTAAGAATCCTATTTTTAATAATTTTGCTGTTTTAAAAGTTAATAAAAAAGTGGTAAATTAAACCCACAAAAGTACCCTGGTGAAATATTTACAAAAGTAAACAAGTTAACCATTTATAGTACACTTCAATAACGCCAATAACGGATGAATATTTATATACTCGGCATTGAATCTTCCTGTGACGATACATCAGCAGCGGTTCTAATTAACAACAAGATACTTGCCAATATTATCGCCAATCAATCTATTCATGAAAAATATGGAGGCGTTGTTCCTGAGTTGGCATCCCGAGCCCATCAGCAAAATATTATCCCGGTGGTGGATACCGCACTAAAAACAGCAGGGATAAACAAAGAGCAGCTCCATGCCATCGCCTTTACCCGTGGTCCCGGATTATTAGGATCCCTGCTCGTTGGTACCTCTTTTTCAAAATCCTTCGCTCTTGGTATGGGAATTCCCCTTGTGGAGGTGGATCATATGCAAGCACATATTTTAGCGCACTTTATTCAAAATGACAATGGAACTCGTGATCTTCCAGATTTTCCGTTTTTATGTCTTACCATTTCCGGTGGTCACACCCAGATCGTTTTGGTAAAAAATTACCTGGAGATGGAGGTGATCGGTAAAACCATTGATGATGCTGCCGGTGAAGCCTTTGATAAGGCTGCTAAGATCATGGGGTTGCCCTATCCGGGTGGACCCGAAATTGATAAACTTGCAAAACAGGGTGATCCAAACAGGTTCTCATTTCCCAAACCGCAGATTCCTGAACTGGATTTTAGTTTCAGCGGATTAAAAACATCGTTTTTATATTTCCTCAGGGATGAATTAAAAAGCAATGAAAATTTTATCCAGGAAAACCTGCACGACCTGGCAGCATCCATGCAGCAAACCATCATTTCCATCCTGATGGAAAAGCTTTCCAAAGCAGCCAGGCAATCCGGAGTAAACCAAATTGCCATTGCAGGTGGTGTTTCGGCCAATTCGGAAATGCGAAAACAACTTTCGGAGGCCGGTGAAAGAAATGGCTGGGATGTTTTTATCCCCGAGTTTCAGTTTACAACGGATAATGCTGCAATGATCGCCATTGCCGGTTATTTTAAATACCTGAAAAAAGAATTTGCATCCCTGGATGTTACACCTTATGCAAGGGGCTCATTTTAATTGGCTGAAATGATCGATAACAAAACGCTGAAGGCTTTCCTGGAGGAAAAACATGATCAATACAACAGACCGGAATTCATAGTGGATGATCCCATTTCCATACCACACTTATTTTCACAAAAAGAGGATATCGAAATCGCTGGATTTCTCACAGCAACCATTGCCTGGGGCAACCGCCGGTCGATTATCAACAACGCCAAAGAGCTTTTACGAAAAACCGATTTTGCCCCTTTTGATTTTGTGAAAAACGGTAGCGATGCCGATTTTGGAAAATTTTCAGATTTTGTGCACCGTACCTTCAATGGCAATGATTGTATTTATTTCTGGACAGCGCTTCAACATATTTACAGGCATCATGGTGGGCTCGAAAAAGCATTTCAGACAGGTTATGAAAAAGATTACACCATCAAATCGGCAATCCGCCATTTCAGGGCGATATTCTTCAGTATTAAACATCCCCTTCATGTGCGAAAGCATGTTGCTGATCCGGATAAAAATGCCTCTGCCAAACGATTGAATATGTTTTTAAGATGGATGATCAGGAAGGATAAAAGGGGAGTGGATTTTGGTTTGTGGAATCAAATCCCGGTTTCGGCATTAATGTGTCCGCTGGATGTGCATACCGGCAATGTGAGTCGGAAACTGGGATTGTTGAATCGCAATGCCAACGACTGGAAATCGGTGGAGGAACTCACAAACGTTTTAGCCGGTTTTGATTCAAAGGATCCGGTTAAATTTGACTTTGCACTTTTCGGTCTTGGTATTTATGAAAAGTTCTGAAATCAGAACTGAAAAATGAAATACCGAATTTTCGTAATTTTGACAATCTGAATAAATGGAAAACAAACAAAAACATAGTGGATTGACAGGCTGGCGAAAAAAGCTGCATGATATTATTTTTGAAGCTGAAACGCCCTTGGGAAAAACTTTTGATGTGACTTTACTTGTCCTCATCGTTTTGAGCGTTTTTGCTGTGTTGATAGATAGCGTACCCGGAATCCATCAAAAATACGGCGATCTGCTTTTCATGGCTGAATGGATATTTACGATTCTCTTTTCCATCGAATATTTGTTGAGAATTTACACCACATTTCGCCCCAAAAAATATATTTTCAGCTTTTACGGTATCATTGATCTGCTCGCCATATTGCCCACCTACCTGAGTCTGGTTTTAATCGGTTCACAGTATCTGCTTGTAATCCGCATGCTGCGATTGTTGCGCGTATTCAGGGTATTAAAGCTGGCTCGATATGTTGGAGCATCGCATGTGCTGGCCATTGCTATGAAAAACAGCAGGCATAAAATTGTGGTATTCCTTGAGGTGGTGGTAACCATGGTGGTGATCATGGGTTCATTGATGTACCTTATCGAAGGACCTGAAAATGGATTTAAGAGCATTCCCCTGAGTATTTACTGGGCCATTGTAACACTTACCACGGTAGGTTATGGAGATATTGCCCCTCAGACATTCCTTGGACAGTTGCTGGCCTCCGTCATTATGATCACCGGCTATGCCATCATTGCTGTTCCTACCGGGATCATTTCCGTTGAAATGGCAAAAGCTAAGGACACCCCTGTCTCCACCCAAATTTGCCCCGATTGTCATTACGATTACCATGATCAGGATGCGGTTTACTGTAAGAAGTGTGGTTCCAAATTGTAAGTTCCAGTTCGATGAATAAACCAAACCCGGACCCTCTCGAAGTTGCTTTCACCGACTTTTTTAATGGCGATAAAAAGGCTTCAGTTACAATTCATAGTGATATCGGTGATGTTGAAGAAGTGCCTGTAAGCTATTTTTTCAGAACGTTGAAAGAAATGCCCCTGCTTGAGCAGAAAGCACTTGATTTTTGCAAGGGTAGCGTTTTGGATGTGGGGGCCGGATCGGGTTGCCATTCGCTGGTGCTGAAAGAGCGCAGCTTGCTGGTGACCCCGCTGGAGATCCGGCCTGCATTGGTGGAGATCATGAAAAAGCAGGGTCTTGAAAATGCTGTTCTGGCGGATTTTTACAGGTACAAAAACGACACATTTGATACCCTGTTATTGTTGATGAACGGAATCGGTTTTGCCGGTAATTTAAAAGGAGTGGATTTATTTCTAAAACATGCTCGAAAGTTGCTCAAACCGGGTGGTCAACTGATACTCGACTCCTCGGATTTGATGTATATGTTTGAAGCGGAAGACGGTTCCTATCTGATTGAACTGAACCGGGACAAATATTACGGAGAAGTTGAATATCAATTCGAATACCAGGGAATAAAAGGACCATCATTCAATTGGATATTTTTAGATTACTTCACATTGGAGCAAATTGCAACAGAAAATGGATTTCGTTCTGAAGTTATTTATGAGGGAGAACATTTTGAATATTTGGCCCGTCTTTTATCAGCTTAAGTATTACTGATAACATTTGTATCCTTTCGGTACGACCAAACCATCAGCCCAATCCCACCAAGAAGGGAAGCAATGGCCAGCATAAAAGTCCAGCTAAAACCTACCAATTCGTAAAAGAAGACTCCAAACAAAGGAGCAACACTTGCTCTTGCAGCCGTTAAAAATAAGTGCACCGATTGATAGTCCCCGGCCTCCTCAGTTTTACAAAAATATGCAGACCCAATAAACCAAAGCAAAGCCATCGTCGCGGCGAATACACCATAGAAGAGGTAGGCAAAACCAAGCATCAGGTAAAGATCCAACCCTGCCACTGTTATATGAACCGGGATATGCTCGGTGAGCATCATGAAAAAGATAAACAAAGCCAGCGAACCAAAGGTAATAATAGCAAATTGCCGGGGATCAATTTTCCCGAGCAGCTTGCCGGTATAAGGAAGTAAAATGATGGCCAGGATGTTGTAGGCGTTTTTATAAAATGCCACACTGGAATAATTGAGGTGCAATGCCCGCTCCAGAAAAATGGTAATGACCGTGGTGGTGATCATAAAGGCAAATCCGTAAAACATAAATCCCACCTCAAAATGAAAATAAGGTTTGTTGGTTTTCAGAATATCCACCATCGTTGCTGCTGAGCGGCGGATGGACTGGAAAAACTTTTCCCTTCTTATTTTGATCTCCTCTGAGTATCTGATCATTGAAAGTAAAAACACGGAAATAACGCCCAGCGCAGCTACAACAGGAAACACATATTGATAAGCCTCACTATCCTTGTCCAGTAATATTCCATAAATCAGGGTGGCCCCCAGCATCACTATTTTGTTTACGGAAGTAGCAATTCCGTAAAGTTTCCCAAAATTGGAATGCCCGTATTGTTTTTTCAGGAAAAGATTGATCAAAGGGTAAATGATGGTGTTTCCGAAATAATAAACAAAAAATAAAATCAGGAAAATTGCCTGATATAAAATGGTTCCTTTGAATATTTCGGGATCATTCGGGAAAAACAGAAGTAAAAACAGTGGTCCACGGGTAAATAGCCCCGTGTATCTTAATAACTTCCGTTTATTGGTTGAGCGTTTTATAAATTCATTGATAAAGAATAAAAAAATAAAAACCAGCATGCTCAATTGAAACAGGACTCCTACCTGGAGATTGGAACCGTGCAAACTTTTAATCAGGACAAATTCATTGAGCGCCAGCACCCCCAAAATTACTCCTTCGATGATGGAGTATGCTAGATGAAGGTTGAAGGTTTGATGCTCAGCCGGTGTATAAGTTCCTTTGAGTAACCGCATAACCTGATTTTGTCAATTGCTTTTTGGAGTCATTCAGTTTTTTTGGGCTTCAAAAGTAATCTTTAATTGAAACTTACCGTATACGGACCAATTGATTAATTTCACTATTTAGAAAACAGTTCCTTTATCAATACGTTAAAGCAAAGCACACGGTAAACTGAAAATGAAAATTAGGTTGATCAGGACGATTTATTCAATGTTGTTCCTGTCCTTTTTATGGGGCATGGTTGTGCCGTTGCATGCGCAATATTATGATCCCAAAACGACCGCTCAGAAATTTGCATCCGTGCTTCAAATCATCAACTTTGCCTATGTTGATACCATTGATGAGCCTGACCTGGTAGAAAAAGCCATCATATCTGTTCTTAAAGAACTGGATCCCCACTCCCAATACATTTCTAAAAAAGACCTCAGGAATGCCACTGAGCCCCTGGAAGGCATCTTCGAGGGGATTGGAATCTCTTTTCAAGTTTACAAAGACACCATCCTGGTAATTTCGCCGGTACCTGGCGGACCCGCGGAAAAACTCGGAATTATGGCCGGAGATAAGATCGTAAAGATTGATGGAGAAAATGCCACCGGCAGTTATGTAGACAATAATTATGTGTTTAAACATCTTCGGGGCGATAAAGGAACTTCGGTTAATGTGAGCATATACAGGAAAGGTAGAAAAAGACTCATCGATTATACCATTATGCGCGATCGTATTCCGATCAACAGTCTTGACGCGGTTTTCATGGCCGTACCTGAAATTGGATACATCAAGCTCAACCGCTTCAGCCGAACGACTATGGATGAATTTCGAATGGCACTTGGAGAACTGAAAGACCAGGGCATGTCAAAGCTGATCCTTGATCTGAGGGGTAATTCAGGGGGCTACCTGGATGTGGCCATTGATCTGGCAGATGAATTCCTTGGTCCGGGCAAGCTGATCCTCTATACAGAAGGTAAGTCAAGTCCAACGCGGAAATACAAATCTTCTTTCCGTGGGAATTTTGAAGAGGGAAAGCTTGTTATTTTAATGGATGAGGGCTCTGCATCGGCCAGTGAAATTGTAGCCGGTGCCATCCAGGATTGGGACCGTGGTTTGATCGTCGGACGCCGATCTTTTGGAAAAGGCCTGGTGCAACGACCCTATTATTTACCTGATAGCTCTGTTGTCAGGCTTACCGTAGCCCGATATTATACACCCACCGGACGGTGTATCCAAAAACCCTATAATGAAGGATACGAGGAATACTATGATGACCTTGCCTACCGGTTGGAAAATGGAGAGTTATCGGATGAGCACAATATCAACTTTCCGGATTCGCTCAAATATTATACACCCAATAACAGAATCGTTTATGGAGGTGGTGGAATTATGCCCGATGTTTTCGTTGCATGGGATTCCACCTACTATACCGATTTTTATGTCGACCTGCTGAGCCGAGGACTTTTCAATGACTTTGTTCTTGATTTTGTCGATCAGGAACGGGAGTATCTGTTAAAAAGATATCCCCTTTTCGAAGAGTTCAATAGCAGGTTCCGCGTCGACAGCCGGTTTCTAGACAATTTTCTCCAATTTGCTGAAGCTTTGGATGTGGTGCCGCGCGAACATGAGCTTGAATATTCTGATGAACTGATACGCTTTCAACTCAAGGCACTTATTGCCCGCAACCTTTTTGAATTTAAATCCTATTTTCAAGTTCTGACCTCGTTTGATGATGGTTTCCGAAAAGCTGTTGAAGTATTGAGTGACGAATCTTATTTTGTTGAACTGGTCAATAATTAATTCTTCTTTTAAATTATCCACGTTTTTATATTTCCATTTGTCGATATTTTGGAAAATTACCGCATTATTTTTCCCTAATTGGGAAATCTGGCATACCCTTGTTTTTTCCTTATTCCTGGATTTTGAATTGAGTCTCCCATTAAAATATGGAATTTAATTAACATGAAAACAATGGGTTATATGATATTTTCAGATGGTTAATGATCGTTTTTGATTTTCGAATGTTCTCCCAGAAATTGATTTGCATAGTTTTTGGCAATCCCAAAATCGTCAAGGTAATTTAAGGTAATAATAAAAGAATGCTTTCCGGAGTCATTCTCTTCAAAAAAGCAAATCATGGTAATAATTAGAACTACAATTTTTCTACTCCTGTTCGCAGCACTTACTACCCAATCCCAAACCTACATTACAGCAGGTGAAGTAACCGGTAATTGGTCACCCGAAGGCAATCCTTACATTGTCGAAGGAGATTTGATCGTAAGTCCGGAAGAACGTTTAAGCATTGAACCCGGTGTTGAAGTCGTCTTTTCGGGGCCTTATGCCATTGAGGTTTATGGTCGCATCGAGGCGCTTGGAACACCTGCCGATAGCATATGGTTTACCGTTTCTGATACCAGTGGATTTTCATTTGAAAATTACAGCGGTTGGTATGGAATCGGATTTGTCGGCTATGGGGCTATCACCAATGAAATGTCCAAATTTGAATATTGTAATATTGAATTCAGTGCCGGTACAGGAATCTCCTGCATGCATTACAACAATCTTGAAATCAATCATTCCCGCATTTCGAATAACAAGGAATATGGAATGAATTTGATGGAATTTTCAGATATTCAAAGTCATGATCTTTTGATCGAAAACAACCTGGAAGGAGGATTAGCTCTTAGTTTCAGTGCACCTCAATTGACTGGTTTTGTAATCCGGAACAATGGCGGTTCGGGTATTTCAATCCTGGGTAATTCCAATGGATCAGTCATAGCCACATTCACAGATGGCCGGATAGATATGAATAATTCCAATCAAAATGGGGGAGGTATGGCCATCTGGGAAGATGCAATGGTCATGATTACAAATGTAGAAATTACCAGTAATACTGGAGTTTACGGTGGTGGAATGTATGCCAGTTCAGGTTATATTACCGTGAATGAAAGTTTGATATCATTCAATGAATCCATCTCCGGAGGCGGTATTTATATCGAAAACGGAACCCATTTATTGATGGATTATGGAACCATTACCCATAACTCAGTTGCTATTGCCGGAGGCGGTGTATATAATTATGATGGAAATATTGCAATAACCCGTTCAACCATTGCTGATAATATCGCTTCTGAAAGTGGCGGTGGATTGTATTTTGAACTGTATGAAAATGGTGAAAATACAATTAACAGTTCGATTGTTTGGAATAATTATCCTGATGCTATCATGGCTCCTATTGTGCAGCCCGATGTAATGTATTCGGATATCATGGGTGGATTTGAAGGAATTGGCAACCTGGATAAGGACCCGCTTTTTGCTCAACCTGATAATAACGACTACCAGTTAACGTGGGTGAATTATCCCTTCGAAAATGCCTATACTTCTCCTTGTATTGATAGTGGCGACCCCGTATTAGCCCTTGACCCGGATGGAACAACAGCTGATATGGGTGCATTTTATTATCAACAGGAAATGTTTGTAACCCGCATAGCCGAATCTAACTGGGGAACATCTTTGGAAGTTTATCCCAATCCGGCAAACAACATCATCTACCTTCAGGGAAATGAAGAAATATCCGGAATTGAAATTACCAGTCTGAATGGACAAATTGTGAAAAAAATTGAAGCCGTGAACCCGGGTAAAGGTTACCAAATTAGCGAATTAAAGCAAGGGATTTACTTGGTTAGGATGCATGATGGAAATGGAAATGCAATCACAAAAAAACTTATCAAACAATAATAAATGATTCTATTGGAAAGGAAACCAAATCTACGCTCACAGAATAAGGAATGATACCTTGACTCACCTCTATATGCGTTATTGTAGTTCTGTTAAGGCCGGGAGTTCTCCCGGCCTTGCATTTTTTTGGCAATTTTAAGTAAACATTCTATAGCTTTTCGTACTTTTAACAATTATCAATATCAAAGCAATGAAAGAGATCAAATTGCTCGAGGAGCAAATCGCAAAACTGGATGTTAAAGGTTTCGACCTGAATGCATGGAAACAATACACCGTTGTGCTGCTGGCCAGGATATTCGGTGAAAATGACCCGAAGATCAAACAGGTGGAAAAAATTGAATACGACTATTCAAGTTGGTCGCTGCGAGATACCTCAGGCAGTTCGGCTTATATGGAAACCTGCAAAAAACTGGGTCGCGAAATATTGCAGGCTTCCATTGATGAACTTAAAGCTTTTGGTGCACCTGATCATCAAAAGCCTAAAAACAAGGTGATTGATGTAGAAGTGGTAATCCATGCATTGGAAGAGGAACTTAAAGTTTCACAATTTAAAAATCTTGTTGCGATCATCAATGATGAATCAAACCAGGTAGAAAAAGCGAAAGCATTGGAGCAATTCCTGAAAAATACAGATAAACAGTTTCCTGAGAAATTTTTGATCAATCTTTTATCCTCAAAAGATTTGAAAGACAAGTTTTGATAGCTACATAAATTGCGAAATAGGGTTATGTATTTTCGGTAATTCTATTACATTATACCCGTTTTTCCAATGTTTAAAAGCCAGGCCCATTGATATGCAGTTTGCCTAACATCTTAAACATTATCCAATAACTGTTTAAAACAAATGTTTTGAAAACCATTCCCGGACCAATTTTTCAAGTTATAATAAATTAACGCACTGCATATTTCTCAATTCAGACGACACATGTTTTTTATGGTTATTGCATCCATTCTGTGAATGATCTGCCTGTTGAAAAGAAAAGGAAAGATGGAGAAGGCGCAAAAAATGGTAATGGTTTATGATTAGAATTCATTACAATTGAACATTGGAAATGGGTATAAAAAATATCCTATTCGATTCCTATGTTCCAATCACCTTGAAATTTAATTTGTAAAAAAGATTTGTGGGTTTAAAATTTTTTCTAATTTTGCACTCCAATTTTTTCAGGAAAAAGCAAATATATAAAATGTACGCAATAGTAGAAATAGCAGGGCAACAATTCAAAGTTGAAAAAGAACAGGAAATCTTTGTGCATCGTTTGGAAGGAGAAGCCGGATCAACCGTTGAGTTTGATAATGTTTTACTTTATGATAATGAGGGTAAGATCTCCGTGGGAACACCAACTGTCGACGGTATTTTGGTTAAAGCAAAAATTGTTGAACACCTGAAGGGCGACAAAGTAATTGTTTTCCATAAAAAGCGTCGTAAGGGTTATCAGAAACAAAACGGTCATCGTCAGTACTTCAGTAAGATTGTGATTGAAGACATTCTTTCAGGAGCAAAAAAATCAGCTCCCAAGACTGAAGCAAAGAAGGAAGCTCCAAAAAAGGAAACACCCAAGAAAGAAGCAGCACCCAAGGCTGAAGTAAAGGCGGATACCAAAGAGACTCCTAAAAAAGCGGCAGCCAAACCAAAGGCCACCAAAAAGACCGCTGAAAAAAAGGAAACCCCAGCAAAAGCCAAACCAAAAGCTACGAAGAAAGCAGCACCCAAAGCTAAAGCGGCAGCCAAACCAAAAGCCGAAGCGAAGGAAGAAAAACCTGAAAAAAAAGAAGTTAAAAAATCCGATATGGATGAAAAAAAAGATGATAAGTAATTCATCATTTTAAACTGAATAAAATTAGACTAATATAAAATTGTAAGCCATGGCACACAAAAAAGGAGTTGGTAGTTCGAGAAACGGTCGTGAATCGGAAAGCAAACGCTTAGGTGTAAAAATATACGGCGGTCAGTTTGCAAAAGCCGGCAATATAATAATCCGGCAGCGAGGAACCAAACATTACCCGGGTGAAAATGTGGGCATGGGCAAAGATCATACTTTATTTGCCCTGGCCGACGGGACGGTTGAATTTCGCAGAAAAAGAGACGACCGCTCATATGTGAGCATCGTTACTGCTGATGAGAAAGCAAGCTAAGTCCGCCGCCGCGGATTGATTACAGAAGGTTAAATCCTTCTCCAATTGGGGAAGGATTTTTTTTGTTTTTGATATGGTACCCAATAGGGAATTTTGCCAATTCAAACCTAATACGCTACTTTTGTACATCAAATCAGAAATATGTTACAGGTTAATTTTATCCGTGAAAACAAGCAGGAAGTTATCGATCGGCTGGCCATTAAAAATTTTGATGCATCAGTAATTATTGATGACATCATCAAACTGGATGAAGATCGCAGAATGATTCAAAAAGAACTGGATGATGCCCTTGCAGAATCAAATCGTTTGGCCAAGGAAATCGGCGGACTCTATAAGCAGGGAAAAAGGGAGGAAGCCGAGGTGATGAAAGAACGCACTGTTGAGCTTAAGCAACTTTCGAAGGAATTGGGTGATAAACTAAATGCTGTCATTTCTGAAATGGACAAGCAACTGGTTTTGCTTCCCAACTTACCCCATTCATCGGTTCCTAAAGGGAAAACGGAAGACGATAATGAAGTTATATCTCAGGAGGGAACCATTCCGGTTTTGACGCCCGATGCGGTACCTCACTGGGACCTGATCAAAAAATATGATATCATTGATTTTGATTTGGGAAATAAAGTCACGGGTGCAGGGTTTCCTTTTTATAAAGGCAAAGGTGCCAAATTGCAGCGATCTCTGATCAATTTTTTCCTGGACCAGGCTCTTGAGGCTGGTTATGTTGAATTTCAACCACCCTTACTTGTCAATGAAGATTCTGGATATGGCACTGGCCAGCTACCAGATAAAGATGGACAGATGTACCATATTGGAGAGGATAATTTTTATCTGGTACCCACTGCCGAAGTTCCCATTACCAATATTTATCGTAATCAAATTTTAAAATCATCGGATCTACCCATCAAAAATGTGGCTTATTCCTCCTGCTTCCGTCGAGAAGCGGGATCATGGGGCGCCCATGTCAGGGGACTTAACCGCTTGCACCAATTCGACAAGGTAGAGATTGTTCATGTTGCCCATCCTGATCAATCTTATCAAGTACTTGAAGAAATGCAGGATCACGTGGCCTCGCTCATCCGTGCGCTTGAATTGCCTTTTCGGATTTTAAAATTGTGTGGTGGTGATATAAGTTTTACCTCGGCCCTTACCTATGACTTTGAGGTGTTCTCAGCGGCACAGCAACGGTGGCTTGAAGTAAGTTCGGTTTCAAACTTTGAAAGTTTTCAGGCCAACCGAATGAAACTAAGGTTTAAAGATGATGATGGTAAAACCAAATTGGCACACACCCTTAATGGCAGTGCCCTGGCATTACCAAGGATTGTTGCGGCCTTACTTGAGAATAATCAAACCCCTAATGGAATTAATATCCCCAATGCATTGGTTCCTTACACAGGATTTGAAACAATTGGTCAGGATTGATGTTTTAAAATAAACATGTTGATGTTCCGTTTTGAAGTGAAGATTTATTCATGATATCTCGTTTTTCATATATATTGCTGGTTGTTATTTTGTTCGTGACAATTGTTGTGAATGCCCAGGTAGATAAAGTATTGCAACCCGTGGAAGTCCATCCGCCTAATCCCGGTGGGGCACCAGTACAAAAAAAGGAAAGTGATCAGCAACTTGCTGCACAGTATTTTCGCAACCGGGACTTTGAGAAAGCTGTTATCCTTTATAAAAAACTATATGAAGAACAGAATAGCAGTGTTTTTTATACTTATTATCTATACTGTTTGGTGGAGCTTGACGATTTTAAAGAAGCAGAGCGCCTTGTTAAAAAGCAGATTAAAAGCGATCCCAATGGATTAAAATATCAAGTGGATCTCGGATATGTTTATGCTGAAGAAGGAGATCAGGGAAAATCCAGGCGCCAGTTTGAGTCGATATTAAAAGATATACCCGCAAACCGGCAGAAGATCATTGAACTCTCCAATGCATTTCTTTACCGCCAGCAAACTGAGTATGCTATCGAAACCTACAAAAAGGGTAGCAAATTGTTAGACTATCCATTTTACCTTGAATTGGGTAACCTTTTTCGTCAGACCAGGAACTATTCGGCCATGATAGATGCCTATCTTGATATGGTAGACTACGATTATCTGAATATAGCCACCATTCAATCAAGACTACAGAGTGCCTTAAACGATGATCCCGATGGCAGTGTGAATGAATACCTGCGTTATTCGCTGCTGGAGAGGGTTCAAAAAGATCCACAAAAGGTTTATTTTTCTGAAATGTTATTATGGCTCAGCATTCAGAATGAAGATTATAACCTGGCATTTACACAGGCAAAAGCCATTGATCGCAGGATGAAAGAAGATGGTGCCCGGATTTATGATCTTGCCAATATATGCATGTCCAATGAAGCGTATGATGTGGCTATGGAAGCTTTCAGGTATATACTCAAAAAAGGGAAAGATAATTATCTGTATGTGGATGCGAGGATTGGACTGCTCTATGCGCATTACCTGAAAGTGACCAATACGCATACATTTACTGAAAATGATTTGATGGACCTTGAGCGAGAATACAAAGAGACGCTTGATGAATACGGTCGGAATGCATCAACAATTGTTATCATGCAATATCTGGGACATCTTCAGGCATTTTATCTTGATAAAACTGATGAGGCAATAGCCAATCTTAACCAGGCCATTCAAATGGTAGGTGCCAATCCCCGTGATTTGGCAGCTTCAAAAGTCGAACTTGCGGATATTTATGTGCTTACTGGTGATGTATGGGAGGCCAAATTGTTATACGCTCAGGTGGAAAAGGATTTTAAGAATGATCCAATTGGTTATGATGCCAGGTTTAAGAATGCAAAGCTCTCTTTTTATATTGGTGAATATAATTGGGCCAAGGCACAACTTGATGTCTTGAAAGCCGCTACCTCCAAACTAATTGCCAATGATGCTTTGCGTCTTTCCGTTCTGATCAGTGACAACCTGGATGCGGACTCTTCCACAACCGCTCTCAATCTATATGCAAAAGCAGATTTGCTGCTATATCAGCATAAGGAGGCTGAGGCCCTGGTCACACTTGATTCCATTTTTGAACTGGCTACGTACCATCCCATTTTTGATGAGGTATTGTTAAAAAAAGCGGAGATCAGGATCTCACAACAGCGTTTTGAAGATGCGGCCACACTTCTTGCTAAAATAGTTAATGATTATCCATATGATATTACGGCCGACAATGCATTGTTTATGTTGGCAGAATTGAATGAGAATCAGTTTAACGATCCTGACCGGGCGATGGCATTGTATGAGCAGTTGCTTTCGGATTATCCTGGCAGTTTATATGCAGTTGATGCCCGAAAACGATTTCGTATTTTAAGAGGCGACTTCAATAAGAAGACCCTAACCGATGAGGAACGTTTTTTATTCAATCTGGAACCTAATTAAGTCCCGTCAAAATTCCTCAAAAGCCATGGTTCATCCGAAAAAGCACCTGGGTCAGCATTTTCTGACTGATCAGCACACCGCCCAAAAAATTGTCAACTTCCTGCCAGATGGTGTTAAAAATTTACTAGAGATAGGGCCCGGAAAAGGAATTTTAACTCAATACATCCTTGAAAAGCAAATTCCCGATTTCCAGGTGATAGAAATTGATAAAGAGTCTGTTGATTATTTGTCAAATCAATTTCCTACACTGCAAAGGAGGATCATACAAGATGATTTTCTAAAAGTTGATTTACGATATTTATTTGATGATAAATTTGCCATCATTGGTAATTTCCCATATAATATTTCAAGCCAAATTCTTTTCCGGGTACTTGAATTCAGGGAACAGGTAGAAGTGGTCGTAGGAATGTTTCAAAAAGAAGTGGCCGAGCGAATTGCCTCTCCTCCTGGCAACAAAAAATATGGCATCCTGAGTGTCTTGACACAGGCATTTTATCAAATTGAATATTTATCAACGATCAAGGAAGGTGTTTTTTTCCCTCCTCCCCGGGTTAAATCGGCGGTGATTCGATTAAAAAGAAACCAGGTTGAGCAACTTGCATGTGATGAAAAACTTTTTTTTGAAGTTGTCAAAACAGCTTTTAATCAGCGACGCAAAACATTGCGAAATGCCTTGAAGAAATTTAGGCTCGTTGAGGATCAGAATATCGTGAACCTTTTAGATCAAAGGGCGGAACAATTAGGGGTTCAGCAATTCATTGAAATTACCAGGGCTTTGAAATAGAGAATTAAAAAACCCCTGGTGAAGGCCAGGGGTAAATTAATACGAATAATCTCTTTATTGCAATGTTATATTATTCCTCATTGCACCGGTTAATACATTCAATGATCTCCGTTAGGGTGACATTCTTTAAAGCATAAAAAATCTTCTTCCCTTCTCTTTTGGAAACCAACACACCCTTATTTTTGAGAATATTAAGGTGATGCGAAGCCGAAGCCTGCTCAATATCAAGAGCGCTGTAAATTTCAGTCACGCTGAGTTTTGGTTTGTCATTGAGAAGGTCAATGATTGCAATGCGCATCGGATGCGCGATGGCCCTGAGTTTACTGGCTGCCATTTCGAGCTTTGTGATATCTAATACTAATTTTGCCATGTCCAATTGGTATTGTTTTTTTGCAAATTTATAAAAAATATATTAGGAAAATAAATATGTAGATATTTAGAATTAATTTAAATATCAAACATGGATGTAAATTGAAATTTATTGCCATCAAAGAGGCCTTGATCACTTAATTTCAATTCAGGAATGACCAGCAAAGCCATGAATGAAAGCGTCATGAATGGCGCATGCAGTGTCGAACCCAGTTTTTTAGCAGCCCGGTTGAGCTGGTTGTATAATCCAGCAACTTCCTGGCCATTTTGATTGGTCATAATACCGGCAACCGGCAGGGGTAGGTGCACTTGATCTGATCCGTCAACCACTACTATGCCTCCTTTTGATTTTATCAACAAATTAATGGCATGGACTATTTCTTCATCGGTCGTACCAACAGCAATGATATTATGGCTGTCATGAGCAACCGTGGAGGCCATCGCCCCGGATTTTAAACCAAAACCACGAATAAAGGCCATGGCAGGATGGGCATCTTTGTATCGGTTCAAAACCACCATCTTCAGAATATCATGGTCGGGATCACTCACGATCAGATTATCTGCAATACGGGCTTCTACAGTTTCAGTTTTTGTGATCAATTGACCGTCAAGTGCTCTGATAACTTTAATTTTACGACCAGTTGCAGTAACATTTAGATCACTTACTGTGATGGGTTTTGCTTTGAAAATATTAGGCTTGGCGTCCATTTTGGTGGTAAACAGGCATTGACCATTTTCTGCTGCAAGTTTTCCATTGATGTATACTTTTTCAATGTCAAAATCAGCAAAATTATTCACCACAATAAAATCAGCAGAATCGCCTTCCTGAAGCAGTCCGACTTCCAATTGATAATGGTTTACAGGATTCAGTGTGCAGACCCGTAAAACATCCATAGGGTCATATCCCATATGAATGGCTTTTTTGATCAAAAGGTTGATGTGTCCTTCCAGAAGGTCATCAGGATGTTTGTCATCCGAACATAACATGATATGGTCACGATGATTGCTGATTAAAGGAATCAGTGTATCAAAATTTTTAGCAGCGCTGCCCTCCCTAATTTGCACTTTCATGCCGTATCCGATTTTTTCCAATGCTTCATCTACTGTAAAACATTCATGATCAGTGCTGATCCCGGCATCAATGTATTGCCGGGCCTGATCACCTGTTAATCCGGGGGCATGTCCATCAATGGGTTTGTTATGCTTTTTTGCTGTATCCAGTTTGGCATGAACTTCAGGGTCATTAAAAAGTACGCCAGGATAGTTCATCATTTCTGACAAATACTTGATATCATCGCGTGCCATTAATTGATCAATATCCCTTGGTCCCAAATGTGCTCCCGAAGATTCGAAATTCGTTGCCGGAACGCAGCTGGGAGCTCCAAAGAAAATCTTGAAAGGCACCGTTTTACTATTCCGGATCATAAAATTAACCCCTTCCTTACCCAAAACATTGGCTATTTCATGGGGATCAGAAACAGTTGCAACCGTTCCATGAACCACAGCAAGCCTGGCAAACTCAGATGGAACAAGCATGGAGCTTTCGATATGCACGTGGGCATCCACCAATCCGGGTAAGATCAGCTGGTCAGGTACATTTTCCTTTTTATAAACCTTAAGGATTTTTCCGTTGGAAACAGAAATACCCCCTTTGAATAAATTTCCATTGACAACATCAGCAATGGTTCCTTCAACATTGAATTGATCGGTCATTTTTATAAAATCTTAACAGGATGAAATGCAAAAGTAAAGTATTTCATAAAGATCAAAAAAACGTTATACCTTTGGACTTCAAATCCGGATTGATTGTAAACGAAATGTCCAGATGTGAACAATGAATGTAAATAACCGAACAGCCTTTTCTTAACGTTAGGGTACAATATTTTGTGATACTTTCGTTTTCAACAGATTATGAGGCTGGCATGTTTTTAGATAAAATATAGACTTCAAAAACTGATTTCATATGATATTCACCCGTTTTATGGAAGAATCAAATTCAGATTATCAATCAAATAAAATATTACAAATGCGATTTATATCGATTATTACAGGATTAGCATTCGTTTTAGGAACCTTTCAGTTGAATGCCCAGGAATCAAAAATCTGGACATTGGAAGAATGTATTAATTATGCCCTTGATCATAATATCAATATTAAGAAGCAATACCTGAATGAGCAATTCCAGGAAGAATTATTGATGCAAAGCAAATTGGGCATTCTGCCCAATCTGAATGGATTTGCTTCACATGGTTATAACTGGGGGCAGCGTGTTGACCCTTTTACCAATGAATTCGCAACCGACAGGGTGCGTTCAAACAATTTATATTTATCGGGAGATGTGAATCTTTTCAGTGGTTTCCAGCAATTGAATATAATAAAACGCAATAAACTGGATTTGATGAAAGCACAGTATGATGCGGATTATTATAAAGATGATATTGCCATCAGTGTTGCTACCGAATATCTTCAAACGCTTTTTTATTTGGAGTATGTTGAAATTGCCCGAAATCAGCTTGAGATCACCAATCAGCAAGTGAACCGAACCAATAAATTAGTGGAAGCGGGAACCCTGGCCAAAGGTGATTTGTTGATCATTGAAGCCCAACAAGCTTCTGAGGAGTTATCATTGGTTCAGGCTGAAAATAATCTTACGCTTTCTATTTTGAACCTAACACAATTACTGGAATTGCCCAATACAGAAGGGTTTGAAATTGAGGTTCCTGAGCTGGGATTGGTGGATCAGCCGCAAATTCTAAAGCCCCGGCAAATTTTTGAAACAGCCATTGGATCAAGGCCTGAGATCAAATCAGCTGAAATCAATGTGGAAAGTTCGGAGGCCTCTCTTAATATTGCCCGGGGAGCATATTATCCCAGATTATCGCTTAGCGGTTCCATTGGATCTGGTTATTCGGGAGCCAATCTTATAGGAAAAGATCCAACTTATTTTCTGCCACAAATTGCTGTTACCGAAAATGGTCAGGCTGTATATCCGTTAAGTGAGCAGGTAAGTTATGGTGCCTTCGATCCCAAGCCTTTCAGTGATCAGTTTAGTGATAACCTCAACGAAACCGTTGGTCTGAATTTGAGCATTCCGATCTTCAATGGCTGGAGTGCACGTTCTCAGGTGGCCCAGGCAAAAATTGGTATCGAAAATGCCAACCTTGATCTGGAACTTCAGAAAAATAATCTGTATAAAATTATACAGCAAGCTTATAATGATGCAGTATCAGCCTATAACAGTTATAAAGCTTCAGATAAAAAAGTACTTGCAACCAGTGAATCTTTTAAATATGCTGAGCAAAAATTCAATGTAGGAATGATCAATTCGGTTGAATACAATGACGCAAAAAAGGAATATAACAATGCCCTTTCAGAAAAGATCCAATCAAAATTTGATTTTGTTTTTCGGACGACCGTCATTGACTTTTACATGGGAAAACCTTTAACCCTGGATCGTTGATAAAAACTCTTTAGCAATATTTCATTGGAAAGCACAGGTTACCTGTGCTTTCCTTATTTTCAATTATTGATTCAAATTAGAACCGAAGTTATTGAAATAAAAACCTTAATTTAGCACGTTAAAATTTGACCCCCAAAACAATTAATTCATGGTTGCCAAATCGAAAAAAAATAAACGAATCCTTATCTGGGCTGCTGCAATAGTAGTTATATTGCTTGTTGTGCTTGCCGTGACAAAAGAAAAAGGATCCAGTGGAACGAGGGTGGTTGCCGAACTGCCACAAAAAAGAACCATTATTGAATCCGTTTCAGCCAATGGTAAAATACAACCAGAAAAGGACATTAAAATTAGTCCCTATATTTCCGGTGAAGTAGTTGATTTATATGTTAAAGAAGGTGACGAGGTCAAAAAGGGCGATCTCCTGGCTAAAATTGATCCTGAAATCTATAAAACCAACTATGAGCAGATTGAAGCCGGTTTACAAATGCAGCGTGCTAACCTGGCCAATTCCAAAGCCCGCTTGGCCCAGGCCCAGGCCCAATTTGTGAAAGCAGAAGAAGATTTTAAGCGGAATAAGCAATTGTTTGAGCAGAAGGTGATTTCCCAAAGTGATTACGATGGTGCTGTATCTGCCTTTACGGTCGCCCAGGCCGAAGTGGAAGCTGCTAAAGAGAATGTCAAAGCAGCAGAGTTTTCAGTAAGTAGTTCGGAAGCTTCTTTGCGTGAAGCTGGAGAAAATCTTAATCGTACAGCTATTTATGCTCCGAATGAAGGAACTGTTTCCAGGTTAAGTGTTGAAAAAGGTGAACGGGTTACGGGTGCATCACAATTTTCATCCGGAACAGAGATCATGCGAATTGCCGATCTGGAGAGAATGATCGTTCTGGTGGAAGTAAACGAAAATGATATTGTACGGGTTGAACTTGGTGATACGTGTATCATTGAGGTGGACGCTTATCTTGATAGTGAATTTACGGGTATCGTTACTGAAATGGCTACTTCGGCTAATGTTACCGGGGTTAGTGCGGACCAGGTAACAAACTTTGAAGTCAAGATTCTCATTCTGGAGGAATCTTACAAAGAATTACTGGGAACCAATAGCGTAATTCGATCTCCATTCCGGCCTGGCATGTCAGCCACGGTAGATATTCAAACAGAAACGGCGATCAATGCCTTGACTGTGCCGATCCAGGCTGTGACTACAAGGTTAGATTCAATCGATCAGAAATCCGGATCAGAAGTAGGAACCGAAAGTACACCGAAAGAAGAATTGACGGATAAAGAAATCGAAGAAGTTGTTTTTGTTATTTCGGATGGTAAGGCAGTTATGAAGGAAGTCAAAACCGGGATTCAGGATAACATGTACATTGTCATCAATGAAGGTATCAATGAAGATGAAGAAGTGATCACCGGTCCTTATCGTGCAGTATCAAAGAAACTTAACGATGGAGATGAAGTGACCAAGGTTAATAAAGAGGAGCTTTTCGCGGATGATAATTAATGTATGGCCCTGATTTTATGCATTGAAACTGCAACCCCAATTTGTTCGATAGCGCTGGTTGAAAATGATAAAGTGATCGGTATTCGTGAAAGTATCCGAAAAAACTCTCATGCCGAAGTTGTTACCCTTTTCATCGACGAACTTTTTAAAGAACATAATCTGAAACCCGGAAATCTTGATGCCATTGTTGTCAGTAAAGGTCCGGGCAGTTATACTGGTTTACGGATTGGGGTATCCACAGCAAAGGGATTGTGTTATGCCACCGGGAAACCCCTGATTGCTATCAATACCCTTCAATCAATGGCACTTGGTTTGGCAGAAATGCGACAATTACCAGCAAATGCAATCTTAATACCCATGATCGATGCCCGCAGAATGGAGGTGTATGCAGCTGTATATAATCATTACGGGCAGCAAGTCCGTGAAACAAAAGCCGAAATTGTTGAAAAAGACAGTTATGATGCTTATCTCTCGGAGGGTCAGGTGTATTTTTTTGGAGATGGTGCATCCAAATGCCGGGAAATCATTTCACATCCAAATGCCATTTTTGTAAACGAATTTATCCCATCAGCTGCTTATATGAGCAGACTGGCAATTGAAAAACACAAAGCAAACCAATTTGAAGATGTTGCCTATTTTGAGCCCTATTACCTAAAAGACTTTGTCGCTGGAATTCCGAAGGTGAAGGGTTTAAAATAAATTCAGTTCTGCATTTTCATATTCCTTCCTTCATTATAAATCTCAGTGAAAAATATCTTCAAGCGAAAAAAGTTCCCTTAAGGCTTTCCATATAGTTTATTCCTTGCAAGATAAACAGGCTGATTTGATTTATTTCTAACTCAATGAAAAATAAAAAGATTTTATCTTTATATTTACAATTCCTAATATGTTGGCTAATGAAACCACTCAAAGCAATACTTATTGACGATGACCCTGTTTCCCGTCAATTGTTGAAAAATATGATCCATGAGCACCTCAAATCACTGGAAGTTATAGCAGAGGCAGATACTGCACTAAAAGCAATAGAGGTTATCCGGAAAGAAGATCCTGACTTGATTTTTCTGGATATTAATATGCCCGGAGATAATGGGTTTTATGTGGTAAATAAAATACAACAGTTTGAACGCGTCCCGGAAATTATTTTTGTTACTGCCTATGATGAATTTGCTATAGATGCCTTTAAATGTGCTGCCTTTGACTACCTTTTAAAACCTGTTAAGGAACTGGATTTGATAAAATGTTATAATCGGTTACTTCTATCTAAAAGGAATCATAAATTGCATCCATCCATTGAAATACTAAATCAGCAATTGATTCAAAATAAATTACAATTTAACACCCGAGAAGGTTGTTTATTTATTGATCCCAAAACCATTCTCTATTTACAAGCGGATGGGCATTATACTGATATTTTTTTGCAAAGTGAAAAATCCAAAACCGTCACTTTAAACATTGGTAAAATTGAGGAGAAACTTAATTCGCAAAGTTTTTATCGTATCAGCAGATCAGTTATCATCAATAAACGATATCTTGCAGAAATCAACAGAAAGGATAGAATTTGTATTTTAATGCATAATGAAAAAGAATACAAGTTGAAATTTCATCCCTCTTTTATTAAAAATTTACTTTTCGATCAATAAATATATAGTCTCGTGCATTCATTTGAGGCTCTCAGGAAATAATGAATAGATTTATTGTTTAAACCTATGAATGTCCATAAATTGCAGCTCAATATACAGTATTGATTAGAACCAAATAACCAGAATAGCACTCGAAATTTAAGACACTTTAAAAATCTATTAATCTATATACTAACTGTAACTAACCAGGCTATTTTACCAAACTTTTAGATGTATTAAGCGATTAGGGTACCCCCTCAACTCTAGTTAAAATGGTGAATAATTATCAATTTAATTATTGATAGAAATATTTATAAAACATCATAAAAACGATCAGCTATGAGGTCAATTTACTTTTTCGCTCAGAAACGGGTTAACTATGCCCGTTTGGGTTATTTGTATGCCCATAATAAGGGAATTTGGAACAGTTTTTTCTTTTCTTTTTTTCTCTTATTCATTCTTTTTACATCCACACAAGGTCAAACTGTTAAATCTGATAAAGTAGATTATCTTCCGGGTGATACCGTCAAGATAATCGGTGAGGGTTGGAATGCCTTTGAGACAGTTGACTTATTATTGGTTGAACAGGTTTATAATAATCTGGGGGACGGTATTTCCAAGACCGTAACATGTGATGCAACCGGGAATTTTTCGGATAATTTGTACATTATTTATGAAGCTGATCTTGGAGCCTTTTTTCATTTATCAGCAACCGGTCAATTATCTCAGCACACATGCACCGCTGTTTTTAATGATGCCGGTGGTGATTATGGCATTGACTTTAGTGCTTATGATCCTGAGTTTTATCGACGTGAATTATATTTAGATTTCATCAGTGGTAACTCGCTTCCTTCAGGCCGTCAAGATAGTCCGCTTGACCTCACTGGCGTTACCTATACGACCAGTCATGATAAAACTGTAGAATCATTGATGCCTGAATATCTTGGACTGGGACAGATTGTTGCCTTTGAATATTATGTAAGGGTTGACGCAGGAGGAAGTTGCCCGAATGATGAAATTCAAATTCAAGGTGAGTGGCTGACAGTTACAACCAATGGTGGACTTTTTGGTTTTGACGGATCGTTGGGTGTTGTGGCTGCTTTTGTTGATACCAGTAATGACCCCTATTTGATAGATCCGGATAATGATGCACAGGTTACCGATGTATCCTGGACGCTGAATGGGACAGTAATAGAAAGCAGTGTCGAACTTTCAGGTATGGATCCCGGGGATGAAGTTTTGGTAGAGGTATGGCTTGTATTGCAACAATCTATTCCTCAAGGAGTCGGTGGAAATGTAAAAACCAGATTGGGGGATGCAGCTACCATCGGTTCTTGTGAACCCGGTAAGATCAATACCGGAAATCAGGAGGTACCTTTATTGCAAGTTGGTGACTTTTATTCTGCCAATGTCAATCTGGACATTGCAAAATCAGATGACCCTGACCCGGTTATTATCGGAACTGAATATACTTATACAATTATTGTACATAATGAAGGTCCATCAGTTGCCAATACTGTAATTGTGACCGATGTACTTGATAATAACACAACTTATCTTAGTCACAATATCATTGATAATATTGGAGCCACAACCTGGACTTTTTCTCAAGCTGGCCAGGTTTTGACTTTTGAAACCAGTTTTTTAAATATTGGTGAAAGTGTTACCATTGAAATTACAGCAAAAGTAAATGATCTCTACACTGGAGCAATTACAGGAATTGCCTATGAAAGCGGCGGCTACGGACTAAACTGTTTGGATGGTGATATCTGCAATACGGTAAATGTTTCATCTATAAGTGATGATACCGACCCTGCGAATGATAATTATTATGAACCAACAGGAGTTCAGTGTCCGACTATTTCCATAACAGCCTCATCTAATCCTGAAACATGTTTTGAAAATGATGATGGTTCGGTTACAGGGAATGTTAGCGGTGGATTTACAGATTATACGGTTGTTATTTCCGGAGTAAATGGTACGACATTACCTCCAGGATATTCCGACACTCAGATTGTTTCTGTTGAAGGTGGTTCTTATTTATTCACAGATTTATGGGCAGGTGACTTTCAGGTTGATGTTACCGATGTAAATGGATGCACGGCTTATACTACTGCGACGATTGTTCAACCAGATCTTTTAACTTTGAATGTTACACATACAGATGTTAGTTGCTTTGAGGGTGATAATGGTTCAATAGATTTAACAGTTACCGGAGGAACATCACCTTATAGTTTTGCCTGGTCTACCACAGATGGTGCTATTCCTTTAGGAAATGAAAGTATTGAAGATCCTGACGGTCTGACGGCAGGTACATATAATGTAATTGTTACGGATGCTAATGGATGTGCTGCAAATACTTCCGTGATTATTGATCAACCTACTTTATTGGTTGTCACGGAAACACATACGGATATTTTATGTTTTGGTGGGAGTTCAACGGTTACCATTACTGCTTCAGGCGGTGTTCCTCCTTATACTGGTACGGGGGATTTCCAGCAAACCGTTGCTGATGGTAACGTTGAATATATTGTCACTGATGCCAATGGATGCATTAGTTCAGTTTTTGTTACACTTACTGAGCCAGAAGAATTAACATGTTCTGTAATTCAGAATAGTCCTGTTTCAACAAATGGCGGTTCAGATGGTGTGGCCACCGTAACTGCCCTAGGCGGCAATGGCGGATACACATACCTGT
>JAHLKX010000008.1 GCA_020444515.1 Bacteroidota bacterium
AACAACAATGTGAAAAAAACCTATAAGGGTAGTCTTACCGTTTTGGGTTCCGGAAGTTAAACAATTTTTCAATGATCAATATGAAAACAAACAGGTATATACTTTTCTTTGCTTTCCTCTTCGCTTTATTTTCAACCCAGGCTGAAGATTACTATTGGGTGGGTGGCACCGGCCTTTGGTCGGACCTGAACAGCTGGCGAACACCCAGCGGACAGATACCCAATGAGGTGCCCGACGGAAGTGATAATGTATTTTTCAATGAAAACTCATTCATCGCACCCTTCGATACCGTTTTCATCCTGACCGGTAATCCTACCTGTAATAACATGACGTGGTCAAATATCATTGATACAGTCGTTATTATTGGAGGAGCCAACACCACCAATTTCAATATCTTCGGATCGGTGACCATGCATCCGAAAGTGCGGAACTGGTATTATGGAAAGATTTCTTTTCTTTCGGAAAATCCGGGGAATACGATCACCTGTGCCAAAACTGTTTTTAAAGGGGATCTCCGGTTCGAAGGTGCCGGGGAATGGATCCTTCAGGATACCCTGTTTGTGCATGACTCAACAGATTGGAAATACATCATTGAAGATTTTCAAGAACCCCTGGATCCCAATCCCATTATCCTGCACACCAACGGACGTTTGGATGCCAACGGGCAAACCATCATCTGCCGTGGATTTGCTACCACAGGAAACAAGCCCCGTGAATTCGACTTTGAAAATGCCCATGCACTCCTCTTGGGAAACTGGACCCTGAATGCCGAGAACCTTGCCTTTAATGGTTCCAACTCCTACATTTATTTTGGTGGTGAAATGAGCAACCTCAAAGGAGATGAAATTCACTATTATGATATTGATGTAATGCCCGTCGATGGGGCTATTAAAAATACTGATATTCGCACATTCCACAGAAAGATACATTTTCTGGGCAGTGGCTCCATTGATGGAAAGAAAACACCGGGCGTGGAAGGGAGCTTTACCATCGACACCCTGATCTTTGAAGGAGCCATTACCATGATGGGTCCCATTCCCTGTGAAGTCAAAGGACCTTACCACGATATTCACTACACCCTGGTCAATGTTGTTGATGGTCATTTTGATGTGAAAGAAGGTTATTTTCACAGGATTGATTTCTGGGGATCAGACTTCGGACGACAACTACCGAGTGATTTCAGAGGCCTCAACAGTGTAGCCGACAGCATTCATTTTTTCAGACCCATGGGACAGGTGTTTGGCTATAACACCATCAACAATCTACTGTTTTTTAAAACGATTGGGACCATCAGTGCCGAAGTATTGCAAGAAAATACGGTGAACCATGCCGTCTTTAGTGGTGATGGTATTTTTGAAGGAACCAATAATTTTGATCTGCTCACACTGAATACGGGCTACAGGTATCAAATTGCCTGCGATTCCCTCTTCCTTCCGGGAAGTACTTATACCTACACCAATGTGCAAAATATCAACGGACTGGAAGTTGTCGGTGATTGTGACAATGGCCTGTGTTATCTATCATCCAAAATGAAACCAGCTGTTGCTATCATTAATTACACCGGTGGTGCACTTGCCACGGAATACCTGTTTGTCAGGGATATTTTAAACATGGGAGATCCCATAAACATTACCAATGGTGTTGATGGTGGGAACAATCAAAATATTAATTTCACGAATCCATTGCAGGGACGAACCCTTTACTGGGTGAATGGACAGGGTGAATGGAGCCGAAGAAATCACTGGTCATTGAGCAGTAACGGTGTTGGTGATCAATGCCCACCTACCATTCTGGATGATGTCTTTTTCGACAATGGATCCGGTTTTAATGCGGATACCGACACTTCTGTTTTTGTCAATTTACCGCATTTGTATTGCAACGATATGACCTGGGTCGACGGGCTCTCAAGCCATGTTTACTTCCAGTCATTTGATACCGCTATTGACATTACATTCAATACAGATTCCATGGCCATCCAGTATGATACCGTTGTCAATTACTATGATACAACTTCGCTCTATATTGCCGGCTCTATTGAACTGGACACGGCCATGTCGTTTTTATTCCTTGGAGATGTGCATTTTATCTCAGACAATGATGATGATTATGAGATCCTTGATCTGAAATATACTTACGGAGGAGAAGTTTACTGGGACTTTCACAAAAAGACTTATTTTAACGGAGAAGGCGGAAAATGGAGGCTCCAGGAAAACACTAAATTCTATAATAATTACGATACTGTATATTTCCAAATGGGAGAGATCCTTATTGATGATGACTCCGTTTCGTTTTACAGTTTCACATCACTTGATACCCTGCCACGGCGACTATCATTGTTGAACAAAACATTGGTTGAGGTGCGGATGTACCAGGGAGATGCCTGGAATGTCAATGCCAGTTACAGCCTCAATGGTGATACATTATTTTTTCTGGATGCAGGAAGATCAACCATTCGCTCTTTGGGTGATATCTTTCCTCCTCCCCTTCAACCACCAGGATTCTGTCACATCAGAACCTATGGAGGCGAACTGGATTACTGGAATATAGAATTTGGATGGCAGGAACAACAAGGTGGAATGCGTTCCATGCTAAAAAGCGAAAGCAAATGTACTTACAACCTGGTTGACTACTATTACTCATATTGCGATGGGGTTGGCACAGGTGTCATTGATACCCTGACCTGGAAACCGAGTTCAACAGGATCAAGACTCAGAAATAATTTCTGGATCAATTTTGTGATGGCTTACGGTTTTGGGGATACCCTCATGCAAAGCCACATCATTGATACAGCCATGTTCTTTAATGAAGGTGGTTTATATGGCGGCCACTTTATTGGTTACCTGGAAGCCCGGGAATTTCTTGGCATTCAGTATGTAAATCAAATTGATACCGCCGTCCTGAAAGGGAATGCCGAAATACTCGGCAGGAATACATTTTCACAATTGGTGCTTGAACCCAATAAACGTTACATATTCCAGCATGAAACCGGTGCCGGATATGATACAACCATCATAAAAGATGACTTCATTGTGGATGGTTTTTGTGATGAACCCATCCGGTTGCAATCAGATAGTATCGGAACCATAGCAAAAATCCTTTACAAACGGCAAAATCCATCCTATACCGATTTTACAGCCAACAATGTATCCATGCGTGATATCAGTATGTTGCCCCACAATGGAATTGAATATATTGCTACCAATTCTGTGGATCTTGGAAATAATGAAAACTGGACCTTTGTGGAATCCAACAACAGTGTTTATTACTGGATCGGTGGCCAGGGCAAATGGGGCGACTGGCAACACTGGTCATATAGCAGTGGTGGTCCGCCCATCGAAGATAAATGTACTCCGAAAGAAATCAATACCGTTGTTTTCGATGATAACTCATTTGAACGTGCCAATGATACTGTGTATATTGATGTACGAAATGCCTATTGCAACAGCATGTACTGGGTGCACAGCGAAGCTGATTTCAAACCTACATTCTTAGGAGCAGATACCACGGTATTGTTTGTTTATGGGTCGATGATGCTGAACGACAGTATGAATTATGAATACTATGGAGAGGTTTTCTTTGATCAGTTCAATGATCCGGGAGGACAACCCGATACGATTTATTCGAAGGGTCATACCTTCTGGAATGACATTTATCTGCAGGGAATTGATGATATCGTGGTCATGGATGATGACTTGACATTATTTGTAGATCCTGGCAATCAGATATATCGTGTCGTTCACCATAACCAGGGTGAATTCAGGCTGAACGAAAACCACATGCGCACAGGTGGTTATTATTCTTTATTTAAAAGTCAGAGAGCCCTCAATATGACAAACTCACAAGCGACTGTGCTTTATGATTTCGAAAGAGCCTGGTGGGTTGAAGGAGAAAATTTTGAATTGTTGGCTGATAACTCTACCATTTTCAATGAATCATTTATGGGAACGGTCGTCACAGAAAATGGCGATTATTTCAAATACAATGATGTTATTTTTAAAGGACCGGTCGATAGTTTGTACAATAAGAACAACACGGTGGAATATAACATCGTGGACATCCAGATGGAATCGGGCCTGGTTGCCGGTAATTTCATTGCCGACTCCGTGTTGATGAATGGTAGTAATTCAGGTATGTTCCAAACGTCTAACACCAATGTGGTCATGATCAATGCCATGAATGGTTCCATCAATAACAACCATACCGTCGGACGGGCCGTTGTGAATAAATTCGGATTTATCAGGGGGGCCAATACCTTTGATCACTGTGTATTTTTCGATGATGGTGTATTTATGGGCAAGAATGTATTCGATACCCTGGTACTCTATCCGGGCGTCGGTGACTTCCAGAACCAGGGGAACTGGTTTTATTTTGAAGCGGATACCGCTCAGGTGGTGATCGATTCATTGTACCTCCGCGGAAATCAGTGCAGCAACATCAATATCACATCATTATCGCAGCCCAATATGGCATACATCCGCAAAAACAATGGTGTTGCCGATGTTTCCTGCGACTTCCTGAACATATACAGTGTGGCAGCACAGAGTGAGAATCTCGAATTTTATGCAGGGACCAACAGTACACCTCTGCCCAATCCGGACAATCCACCTCCCGGATGGATCTTCGATAATGCACAGGGATACATACCGGGATTCAATGGGCGGACAGAAAGATTCTGCCAGGGTGAACCCTATGTGATCGATGCGACCAGCTTTAATGGCGATCCTTCTACCCAATATTTCTGGGAAGGTTCGCAATATCCCGGCAATCCTGATTATACCATTACGGAACCGGGTACCTATCACATTCGCGTGCAATATTTTGAGGGTTGTTATGTGGATGACTACATTGTTATGGAAGGTGATTTCCCGCCTGAAGCCAGCATTCCGGAAGGTCCCTATTGTGAAGGTGAACCCATTGAAGTAAACGTATCGCCCGACAATTCCAATTACCAGTACAAGTGGTGGAACGGGGAAACTACGGCCACGATTGAAGCCAAAGTTCAATACACGGGAGGCATTTATGTTGCCGTAACAGATCCGACCAATAACTGTAAAGCCACACCCAATCAAACCATTGTGGTAAAACCAACACCCGATCCCGAAGATGCTCTTGGTAATGATATAACCATCAAATATGGTGAATCCATTACCCTGGATGCCGGATTTGGTGATTATTATGAATGGACCTCCACACCAGAGGTACCCATTGACAATCCTAACCAGCGGGAAATAACGGTACCAGGCTACATTGAGCCCATTGAATACAAAGCTTATGTTGAAATCGATGGATGTCCGGCCGAAGGATTAAAAGTGGTAACAATGTACCCACCGAGCAAACTGGGTGTACCAACCGCTTTTTCACCCAATGGTGACGGCGTGAATGATGAATTGAAAATTTTAGGGAGTGGTTTTGATAAAATAGATTTTAAAATTTTCAATCGCTATGGCGAGCTGGTATTCGAAACCAATGATGCAGAGATCAGTTGGGACGGAACTTATAAAGGTAAAAAACAGGAGATGGATGTATATACCTATTATATCAAGGTAATATACCTGGATAAAGGTGTGGTTGAAGAATCAGGTAATATATCATTATTGCGATAAAAATGAAAAAATGTTTAGGGGTTATCATACCCTTTTTAATACTGATGGTTGGGCCGTTAACTTCAAGGGGACAGGATATTCACTATTCCCAGATGTACGCTACCCCGCTGTACATCAACCCGGCCTTTACCGGTAACCTTGATTGCGACTACCGGGCTGCAGTCAATTTCAGGCAACAGGCAGCCAGCTTCACGGTACCTTTTGAAACCTATACAGCCTGGGGTGATACCCGTTTTTATCCCAAATTCCTGCGTCAACGGGGATGGGTCGGATTGGGAGGCCATTTATATTATGACAATGCCGGCGATGGTGATCTGAAAAAAGTACAGGGAATGTTTTTCGCCAATTACAGCCAGGGCTTCAATGCGGATAATTCCATGTATGGGAGTCTGGGAGTCGGGGTTGGCATAACCAACCGGAGTATCAATGCCAATAACCTCATATTTGGTGATCAATGGGACCCCACCCTGCTTGAATTTAATTTAGGGGTCGCATCCCAGGACATCGCCAATATTGAGAACAGCTCCATATTCTACCCCGACTTTAACCTGGGCCTGGCTTTTCACCACCTGGTGGATGAGCGGTGGATGTATGAATTTGGTGGAAGTATCAGCCATATTACCCGGCCTGAAGAAACTTTTTTCGGAACAAACAACAACCGCGTTGAACGAAAATACATTGGGCATTTCACAGTCCAAAGAATTCTTTCGGAATTCTGGCTGATTAAACCGGAAATTTATTTCGTCACACAGAATGGTGTCCAGGAAACCATTTTTGGTGCCAACCTGGTATACAGCGCCATTGAATTAAAGATTCATGGTGGCCTCTGGCACCGACTTGGAAGGGATATCATCCCCATGTTGGGAATCGAATACAACCGTTTTACCCTTATGTTTTCCTATGATGTCAATGTTTCAAAACAGCATATGGCTTCCAATTACCAGGGTGGGTTTGAGCTTTCCCTCGTCAAAAAATTCTGTTCCCGAACATCAACCAAACGCCAACCTTGTAAGTTTTTACAGTTTTAGATTTTCTGACAGCATCATATGAAAAAGTATTCTACCTTATTAATTCTGGCTTATCTTCTGAGTTATTCCGGTATGGCACAATGGTCATGGCAATATCCGATCCCACAGGGTAACCGGTTGAATGAAATGACATTCAAAGGAAACGACAATGTTACAGGTTATGCCATCGGTAATTTCGGGACCATTCTTAAATCAAATGACCGGGGGCTTAATTGGGAAATGCTGGATTCTGTCACCATCAATAACCTGAATGGGATGCATTTTCTGAACGAAAACCTGGGGTATGCAGTAGGAGATAACGGTACCATTCTCAAAGCCAATACCACCTCAACCTGGGAGTCCCGTGAATCAGGCACATTTTATAATCTTTTTGACGTAGCATTTGCCAACGAAAATAAAGCCTTTGCTGTTGGATATAAAGGATTGATCCTTAAATCAGGTGCCGATGAATGGTCCATCGTAAATTCCGGAACCATCAATACCCTGTATGGGATCACATTTGCCAGTCCGGAAGTGGGGATCATCGTGGGTGACAGTGGATTTATGATGCGCACAGATGATGGTGGTGATAATTGGGCTGAGATAAGCCTGAACTATGAAAATGCACTCAATGATGTTTATTTCCCTTCTGCCTCTGTGGGTTTTGTTGTTGGGAATGAAGGATTGATCTTAAAAACAGCAGATGCAGGCCTCACCTGGACCGATGTTTCCTATATTCAGGCTGAAAATAATTTGTATTCGGTTCATTTCACAGACGACAACAAGGGATATGTTTCAGGAGCTACAGGACTGATCCTGTCAACCAATAACGGAGGTGCCAACTGGGCTTATAAAGCCATCAATACCAGTTTGGCTTTCAATGCCATTTATTTAATGAATCCCATGCCGGATACATTGTGCGATACCATCATCTTTTGTGGTGATAATGGCCTCATTCAGCGCAGTGACTCTTGTGAAGTGATGAATGACATTACTCACGGGAGCAGCAGATCACTCAATACCATAACCTTTTATAACGATACACTGGCTTTTGCCGTTGGGGGTCACCTTTTCAATAATACACCCCTGATGCTCCGCAGCACCGATGGTGAAAACTGGAATGAATACAAAGTGGATACGGTTAAGCGATATTTAACCGATATTTTTATTTTTAATGCCGACACGGGCTATATCACCGGAAGAAGTGGGGCCCTCTACCGCAGCGACACTTCATTGTCCAATTGGATACCCCTGAAAACAGGGGTTACACAAACTTTGTATTCGGTCAGATTTGTTGCCCCAAACCAGGGCTTGGCCGTGGGTGCAGCCGGAACAATCATTCGCCCCATTGAAGGTGATACGACCTGGCAAAAACTAACGTCCAATACCACCAAGAACCTGTATAAATTATATTATAAAAATGCAGCTCAGGGCGGTTATGCGGTGGGAGATGATGGCATCATCCTCCGCATAAAAAACAATGGGAACCAAATCAACAAAATTCCCTCAGGAACCAGTGTACCCCTTTATGATATCAAATTCCCGACAGACACTGCCGGTTTTATTGTGGGTTATGATGGTAAAATCTTTAAACTCAGAATGAACGGAGGAGAAATTGATGAAATTTTGGCTGTTCCCTCCGGTGTTACAACACCTTTGAACGAGATATATTTCCCCAGCCCTGATACCGGATACATCGCCGGCGAAGGGGGTGTTATTCTGAAAAGCACAGATGGAGGGAACAGTTGGCTACCCCAGTATACCGGCACCGCCAATAACCTGCGCGGACTTTATTTCAAAACCGCCTATAAAGGTTATGCAGTTGGTTCAGGTCCATCCATCATTACCACTGAAAATGGAGGGGGTGGGGTCATCACACCTTTCATTCCTGAATATGAGCGAAAAGTGGCATTCATTAAACTGTTTCCCAATCCAGCCCGGCATTTAACAACGGTTGAATACGATCTTCCTGCCAGGGAAACGGTAAAAATATTTGCCATGGACCTTTCGGGAAAAATTGTCGCAGAATTTGTGAATGAGATTCAAAGCCAGGGCAAACAAATGAAAAGGATTAATGTTTCGGGCTTGAAAAATGGTATTTATGTTCTGCTGCTCCAGGCAGGACATAAACAGTATGCAGAGAAAATGATCATACTGGAATAACTATTTTTATTTTCTTCTTTTTTTAGTAACTTCGGCAGGTAAATTATCCCTGCCATGATAAGCAAGAGGCAAGTATGGCTTAGGGCAATTCTTATATTAACCATTGTCCTTTTTTATGTCCCGGTTTCAGCTGATGATTATTATTGGATTGGCGGAAGCGGTAACTGGTCGGATATTAATCATTGGTCACAGACATCCGGAGGAACAGTTCTCCACATTCAAATTCCCACCTCATCCGACGATGTCTTTTTTGATGGAAACTCTTTTTCCGGTCCCAATCAAACAGTAACGGTCAACACTGAAAATGCCATCTGTAAAAGTATGGATTGGACCGGTGCCCTAAACAACCCATCATTCACCAGTTCAGCAGACAATAACCTGCAGATATACGGATCCATTAAATTTACGCCACAAATGTCTCAAAATTTCCAGGGCACTTTTACTTTCGAAGCCACTGATGCAGGCAACACTATTCAAAGCTATGGTCATACATTTTTAAATCATTTGAAATTCGACGGGATTGGTGGCGAGTGGACTTTGGTGGATGATCTTTCTTCAGAGGGCAACATTTTTTTGATAAACGGGTCACTTATTACCGGCGGCGTCGAAGTTACCTGTCAAAATTTTAATTCATCAGAATCTAATGTTCGGAACCTGAATATTGATAATTCTGTTTTATACATCCAGAGTTCTGCCTTTTTCGAAGGTGTTGACCTATCACTGAGTGCCTTAAACTCACTAATCATTTTACAAGGACCCTTCACCTCTACAAACGGGGATACCCTCGATTTTTATAACATCAGGTTTACCGGGGGTTCTGTTTTATCAAGTACCAATGTTTATACCCGATTTAATAAAGTTCATTTTCTTGCACAGGGAAATATCCAGGGAAGCTGCTTAACCGACACCCTCATTGTCGATTATTTAAATGGCTACGTAGGCGGAGCAGTCACCGTAAACCATGCAGAATTTCATACGGTAAATGCAATCATAACGGGCCAAAATAACATTGGTTATGCCATTGCAGATTCAAATTGCACCATCAATGGATCAAATGTGGTGAATAAAGCTGTAGTAAAAAATACGGGCAGCGTGGAAGGTTCCAATTTCATAAATGAGATCAATATCCAGGATACGGGTATTATAAAAGAATCCAACACTATCGTGAAATTGAGGATCAGTAGTACAGGATATATCATGGGTACAAATACAATTGAAAATGCATACCTGAACAATGACGGTTTTCTGGAAGGAGACAATGAATTTGACACCCTGACTTTCACCGCTGGATGCCGCTATTTTATTGAACATAATTCAATCCAGACAATCAATAATCTATGGAATGTTCAGGGTAGTTGCCAGTTTCCCATCTTCATTAAATCAGACTATAACGGAGTACCAGCAACCATACAAAAAACCTACGGTGATATTGATGGAGATTATCTTTCGCTGCGTGATCTGCATGTAACCGGCGCCGGCTATTTTGAAGCAGCACATTCGGTTGATTTGGGAAATAACGATGGTTGGACAATTGAAACCTCACTGGCTAAAGATCTTTATTGGGTAAACGGAGCAGGCAATTGGGACGATCAGGGACATTGGTCTGAAAGCTCTGGGGGGACTTCCGGAGCATGCTTACCCACAGAAATCGATAATGTCTATTTTGATGCAAATTCATTTTCCAATCCCGGTGCTGCCGTTATCAACGTTAAAACGGCTGTTTGCAACAACATGGATTGGATAGGCAGTATCGCAAACAGTTCCCTTACCGGAGCAGATACAAATTATCTTAAAATATATGGTTCTCTCAAATTTACCCCTTCAATGGATAATATGTTTGGCGGTGAAGTCCATTTTGAAGCAACAAACCCTGATCAATTCATTGATGCTGCAGGGAACTGGTTTAATAACAATATAAGAGTACAGGGCCGGAATGGCACCTGGCTTCTTGAAGACCAAATAAAAATTACCGATACCCTGTTCTTTGAAGATGGTGGATTTACAACCAACGGTTTTAATATTGAAATGGGTCAGTTTTATGCAACGGATACAACCCACAGAAAACTTGACCTGGGATCTGATAGCATTACTGTTGTAGGGTTAAACACATTTCACCCTGATACGGCATGGCGGTTAAACGGACAAAACCTGGAGCTCAATGCTGACTCTTCAGTAATCACCGTGGTTTCTGATGACCAGGTTTTTGAAAATTTTAATGGCGACTATATGGTTTTTAACAACCTTAACTTTAAAGGTAATGGCTCAACCTTGCTAAATAGCGCTTATTGTAATTTCAATCTCGTCGAATTTGAAATGAGCCATGGTCTGATTATGGAAGATTGCACCATCGATACCGCCATTTTTTATGGCCCGGCGGGAACTATTGTAAGTAATGACACCATAAAAACTGTGATATTTTACGGAGCGAACAGCATGATAGAAGGAAATCACATCGTAGAGATCGCTTACTATTATGAGGAAGGTGAACTGACCGGAAGTTCAAAAGTTGATACCGCTCTGTTTTATAATAGGGGTTTGATAAGTGGAGCCAACGAAATTGACACCACCATTATTTGGGGACAGGCATTGATTGACGGTGAAAATAATATCAGGACAGGGACCCTGAAAGAACGTGGCCTGCTCTCCGGCAATAATACGTTTAATGACCTCGGTTTTACCTATTCAAAAGTTTATGAATTGGGCCATGGTGACACATTGAAAATCGTTGATAACCTATTTGCCAATGGACGTTGCACAGGGCCTGTATTTCTATTGTCTGACAGTTATGCTGAAGAAGCTTACATTGAAAAGATGAATGGCAACATAGAAGTAGATTATGCCAATATACGTGATCTGGAAGCAGTCGGTCCCGAAATACCATTTATAGCAACCAACTCCATTGATATGGGTGGAAATACCAACTGGGAAATTTCGGAACCTGAATCGAAAGCCCTTTATTGGGTGGGGAATTCGGGGAACTGGAGTGATTCATTGCATTGGGCCCCGGTAAGCGGCGGTGAACCTGGTTACTGTATTCCCACACCAATCGATGATGTTTATTTCGATGAGAACTCTTTTTCTGAACAAAGCAGTGTGACTGTCGATGTAAATCTTGCAGCCTGTCATTCTATGGATTGGGCAGGAGCCTTGTTCGATCCAATATTAAAAGATTCAGAAGAATGCAGCTTATACATTTATGGAAGTTTGAGATTTATTCCCGCTATGGAGCAAAACTTTATGGGGAATATTACCTTTTCGACCAATGAGAAAAATCATACCATCACAACAGCAGCTCATCAATTTAATTCAAATGTTTTTTTTGATGGAAGGTCAGGGAGCTGGAAATTAATGGATACTTTGAAAGTAGCAATAGGAATATCACATGTGAGAGGCAGTCTCAGCACTGGTGGTAATTTTATTCAATCTCAATCATTCGTTTCACAAAGTGACTTTACGCGCTCCTTATTTTTAGATACGTCCGCCGTAGAAGTTGGGGTCGGGTGGCCTTCAGGTTTCTGGCAGGTAAAAACCGATAGCCTTTTCATGGATGCAGACTCCAGTCTGATCATTTGTCATAACGGACAGGTAAAAAGTTTGGGTAATGGTTATGATGAAAAGCTTGTATATAATGATATAGCGCTTCATGGAATCTCCTCACTGGTCAATGAAGATGTTTACGGTTACTACGATGATGTCATTCATTTTGGGACCGGTAATGTAAAGGGAAATTGCTCCATCGACACATTGGTTATGCATGGACAGGGAAACGTATCTGATTCTGACTCCATATATTTTAGTCATTTCCTTAGTACGGGATCGCTGAGCGGAGGACAGCATGTTGTCCGTACCGCCATCTTTGAAGAAACCGGCACCATTTCAGGAAACTGCAAAGTGCAAACTGCACTGTTCAATGCTTCGGGACTGGTTACCGGCAACAATGTTATCGATACCACCATTTTCTATCAAAATGGAAGTATTCAGGTTGCCAATACTTTCAACAGCAAGGTTTTAATTTATGGCAATGGCAATATCACCGGTTCCAATACGATTCAGAAAGACCTGATCATCCATGGCACAGCAAATATTTTTGAAGAAAACCTGATTCACAATGCATTGCTTCTGGATTGGGGTTATCTGGGTGGGCCCAATAACTTTGACATTTTAACTTTTACCCCAGGAAAAACTTATACCCTCACTGCCAATACTGTTCAAACTGTGCACGACACCTTCAATATCCGGGGAAACAATTGTTTTCCGATCACCCTCAAATCATCGTCAAATCAACATGTTCAAGCAGGCATTACCATGCCCGAAGGTGAGGTGGTCGGGGATTTCATTGTCATGAAGGATATCGCAGCTTCAGGGAATGCAGTTTTTTATGCCGGGGGCCATAGTGATAACATTGTTAACAATACAGGCTGGATCTGGGACAATGCTCCCGGATATATTTTTGGATTAGGAGCCGATACGGCCTTTTTGTGCGAAGGTGAAAGTATCATTTTATCAACCGAAAATTTTAATGGAAACGAAAACACCACCTATGAATGGTTTGATGGAAGCACAGGTCCGTCATTTACTGTAAATGAGCCCGGAGAATACAGCTTAATGGTGTATTATTCAGATGATTGTGCAGTACCGGGTTCTATCTATGTGGAGGGTTTACCAGCTCCTTTCCTTGACCTGGGTCCCGATCGCGACATTTGTGATGGAACAGCCCTCGAATTATCAGGGCAAAATGAGTATGCTTCATATCTTTGGAATACAGGATCGACGGGGGATACGATCCATGTTAACCATTCCGGATCATACTGGCTCGAAGTGACCAATGATGTGGGTTGCAGCACAATCGATGACATTAACCTGACCGTTATCCCTGCTCCTGCGGTCGACCTGGGTCCGGATATGATCCTTCACAATGGGGATATTGTCGAACTGAATGCCGGATATCCCGAAGGATCACATGTTTGGTCGACCGGTGATACGACCCAGACCATCGAAGCACAGGGCGTTGAAGGAGGGATTGAATATTGGGTAGAAGTGGAATATGCGGGTTGCAGCAGCAAAGATGTGATCATTATTGATGAATATCCCTATTGTGCAGTTGGTGTTCCCACCGCTTTTTCACCCAATGGAGATGGAATAAATGACACATTGTACTTTTTCGGCTCAGGGATCCAAACATTCGACTTTAAATTGTTTAACCGCTATGGTGAAATGGTCTTCGAAACCGATAATCCCGCTAAAGGCTGGGATGGTAATTTTCATGGAATTGAACAAGAGCAGGAAGTCTATCTTTATTACCTGAAAGCAATATGTTTTGACGGGATTTTAACAGAGAGAAAAGGAAACATTACCTTAATGAGATAATGCCGAACTTCATAAGGTCCATATCAATACTAACAATGATCGTTTTACTTCAGTTTAATCAAACCGGAGCTCAGCAATATTTTCAAAAAACTTTTGGTGGTGAGGAAACTGAAGATGTGTACTCTATTTATAAACTTTCAGAGGGTGGATATGTAATAGGTGGAAAAACTGAAAGTACACCAAATGGCGATGCTAATTTATTGGTAATTAAACTGGATGAAGATTTTCATCAAATCTGGTCAAAAACATATGGTGGCCCGGGTGAAGAAAATTGTAATCAATGTATCCCATGCAGTCAGGGAGGTTTTTTACTCACAGGTTATACAACGAGTTTTACAAATGGAAATAAAGATATTTTCATTTTAAAATTGGATGAAAACGGTAATATCGAGTGGAATAAAAAAGTGGGAGGTTCTCAAGATGATTGGGCAAAAAGAATATTAGAAACAGATGATTACTTTATTATAATTGGCACAGTGGAATCATGGGGAGATGGAATGAGAGATATTTCTATCACAACAATTGATAAATCAGGAAATTTAATTTGGAATAAATGTTATGGAGGTGGGAATAATGAAAATGGTCAATCAGTGATCGTTACCGAGGACAATAATTTGTTGGTTGTTGCTACTTCATTTACATACGGACCAAGCCATACCTCTGTTTTAATGAAAATCGATTTTTCGGGTAACTTAATTTGGTTCAAGTCATATGGTGGCAGTATAACTGAATATGGTCGAAATATTGTTTCATCAGGAAACGATGAATATATTATTGTTGGTCAAACTAATTCATTTGGATATGGAAACTGGGATTGTCTCATTTATAAGGTGAATGGGAATGGCATCCCTCTTTGGTCAAAAACCATTGGTGGTTCCGGAGCCGATGTTTCTGTAAATATCATTGAAAACATAGAAAATAACTTCTTAGTTTCAGGAAATACCACCAGCTATGGATTTGGTAATAAAGATATATTTCTGTTCGAAATTTCTGAACTGGGAAATATAAATTGGGCAAGAACTTTTGGTGGAAACAATTACGATGGCAATTTATTCAATCAACCGACACATTCAATTGTTAAACTTGCATCAGGTGATTTAGTATTCACAGGGCACACCGCAAGCTTTGGTTCAGGTGAGGGGGATATATTCCTTTCCATGTTAAATTTCGAAGGAATCCCAACAGATTGTAATTATTCCTCTCCTTTACCTCAAACAACTGACATCAATCTTGAAGTCGGGACACACACACCACCTGTTCATACAATTACAGATTATTCTCCATTGAATTTCACAGCGACAAATATTGAATTAATTGAAACCACAATTTGTGGTTGTAATCTGAGTCTAAATTTAGGAAACGATACAACTATATGTAATTATGATACCTTTATGATTACTCCCGGCCCGGGATTTGAAAATTACTACTGGCAGGATGGATCAGGTGATTCTGTATACATGGTATCATTTTCCGGAACCTATTGGGTAGAAGTTTTAGATGAATTTGGTTGTATAGCTTCCGATACAATTGAAATAGATTTTAAGCCCCCTATTGAAGTCGACCTGGGCAATGATACCACCCTCTGCGATGGTGATTTTGTCTTGCTGGATGCCGGTTTTGGCTATACCGATTACCTTTGGCAGGATGGTTCTTCCAATGCCAGCTATTATGCGGGCACTACCGGGTGGTATTGGGTTGAAGTTACGGATGAAAATGGGTGCATCGCTGCTGATTCCATCCAATTGGAATTTGTTGCTCCCGATCCTGACATTGGTTCTGATACCAGCTTCTGTGAAGGTGATTCGGTTTCTTTTTTAGCTGCAGATTTTGTTACTTACCTCTGGCAGGATGGCTCTACCCAGCCCTCGTTCATTTGCGATCAATCCATGCTGGTGTGGTGCCAGGTAACCGATACCATGGGGTGTGTGGGATCTGACTCTGCATTTGCCCAGGCTGTCACTGCGCCCGATTTCAGTCTTGGTTCAGATTTGGGGGTTTGCCCCGGTGATAAAGTCGTCATTTTGTCAAACATCAGTGATCCTGGTATATCACTGGTTTGGCAGGATGGTTCTGAAGATTCAATATTTGTGACATCTGAACCGGGAATATACTGGCTGCAAGCTACCAATTTGTGTGGGTCGGTCACAGATTCAATCGAAGTTACGCAATTACCATTACCTGAGGTTTTCCTGGGGAATGATACCATTCTTTCTTCCAACTCGGCCATTACGCTTGATGCAGGGGGTGGTTTTGCATCATATTACTGGAGCGATGGTACAGAACAACAATGGTTGACCGTTCAAGAATCGGGTACTTTTTGGGTTGAGGTTTCTGATGGAAAATGTATCAATGCAGATACCATTGTGATTGAACCGATCAACTGCGAACTCTTTGTACCCATCGTATTCAGCCCTAACAGTGATCAGCACAACGATAATTTTTATGCCGATGTTTCGGATGATATCTACGATTTCAACCTAACGGTATTCAACCGATGGGGTGAAAAGGTATGGGAGACCTCGGATAAAACGGGCCAGTGGGATGGCAATCGAAATGGCCATCCTTCAGCTTCCAGTGTCTATTACTGGGTGGTTACCTATCAATGCATTGGTTCACCACAAACTTTTGAAAGAAGGGGGAGTGTGACGTTGTTAAGGTAAACCATATAATTTGAAACAGATACTATCCATATTGTTGCTAATTCCACTGCTTGCTTTTGCTCAGAAGCAGGCAAACATATGGTATTTCGGGGATTATGCCGGACTTGATTTTAATACAGGATCACCGGTGGCCTTAGCCAACAGCCAAATGTACACACAGGAAGGATGCTCCTCCATTTGTGATCAGAATGGCGATATCCTGTTTTATACCAATGGAATAAAAGTATGGAATAAAAATCATGCATTGATGGAAAATGGCATCGGGCTTCTGGGTCATCAATCAGCAACCCAATCAAGTCTGGTTATTCCCAACCCTTCAAACAACGGTCTTTTTTACATTTTCACAGTCGATGCCATTGAAAACAGCCTGGTAAAAGGGTTTAATTATTCAGTGGTCGACATCAATCAAAACGGAGGACTTGGAAAGGTTATAAGTATCAACAACCTTCTTTTCAGTCCAAATTGTGAAAAGATCTGTGCAGTGAGGCAAGATAATGGGACAGGTTTCTGGGTAGTTACACATAAATGGAATTCAAACACATTTTACATCTATCCTGTAACCACAGAGGGGGTGGGAGATCCCATAATTTCAAATGTGGGTTTATCACACGAAGGAAATATCCGGAATGCCATTGGTCAAATGAAGTTTTCCCCTTCCGGAGATCGAATTGCCCTTGTTTTGGAGATTTCTAAAAAGATTGAGATCCTGGACTTTGACAAAGCAACAGGGCAGATTTCAAACTCCATTAATTTTACCTGTCCATACAATTATAAAACATATGGTGTTGAGTTTTCGCCAGATGGAACTAAACTTTACGTCAGTTCATGGAATCCGGATGACAGCATTATTCAATTTAGCCTCGAATCAGGAACTGCAAGTGGAATTTTGGGCTCGGCAGTTGAAATATTCTATGGAGGGAATATCCAGCGGGCTGCATTGCAAATAGGTCCTGATGAAAAAATATATGTTGCCCGGAGGTTTCAGCAATATGTCGGTGTCATTAACCAACCCAACGAAGACGGACTGAGCTGTAATTATGTTGATCAGGGCGTTTCGCTCAACGGAAAGTCATGTTTATTCGGGTTACCCAATTATATTTCAGGTGTTTATTCACCATGGGAGATACAAGATTTTTTATTTGATGCACAATGCAGTGGAGACACCACATTTTTTTATCTCCAGAATACAAATACCCTCACCGCCGTAGAATGGGATTTTGGAGATCCCTCAAGTGCAAACAATACTTCCACATTATTTAACCCGTATCACATCTATGCATCACCGGGAAGTTATACCGTTAAATTGATATCCTACTTTGCTTCAAATAACGATACTGTAATAAAAGAAATATTAATCAACCCCAGTCCTGAAATTGATTTGGGACCTGACACTGTTATTTGTAGCAATGAAGGATACCTTCTGGAGGCAGGCGAGGGATATACCTCCTACCTCTGGCAGGATGGCTCAGCAAATTCCACTTATAATGTTGAAACATCCGGTTTATTTTGGGTAGAGGTGATGAATGAATTTGGTTGTGTTGCTTATGATTCAGTATCAGTTGAAATTTTACCTAAACCCGATATCTCACTGGGTAATGATACATTAATTTGTTCAGGAGACAGCCTTGTTCTGAATGTCGGTGTTGGATATAATGATTACTTGTGGAGCACGGGTCAAACGAATCCAGAAATCACCATTGATACAGCGGGAATTTACTGGGTATCGGTGACCAATGAATTCGGTTGCAGTGCGATCGATACCATCCTTGTCCAGATCTACCCCATTGCCTTCGAAAAATTAGAATTAGGTCCTGACACTTCCTTCTGTGAAGGAACGCCACTCATTTTGAATGCCGGAGCCGGTTATACTTTCTACCAGTGGATGAACCAACCTGGAACCAATGATTCCTTGTTTGTGGTCGACACGGCCGGAACTTATTTTGTGTATGTTTCCAATCCCTGCAGCGAGGGTTGGGACACCATCAATGTCAGTATGATGGAAGTTGAAGAAGTCGACCTGGGCAATGATACTACCCTTTGTGATGGCGACTTTATCTTGCTGGATGCCGGTTTTGGCTACACCGATTACCTTTGGCAGGATGGTTCTTCCAATGCCAGCTATTATGCGGGCACTACCGGTTGGTATTGGGTGGAAGCTACAGACGAAAATGGATGCATCGCAGCTGATTCCATCCAATTGAACTTTGTTGCTCCTGATCCTGACATCGGGCCGGATACCAGTTTCTGTGAGGGTGATTCAGTTTCTTTTGTGGCTTCGGAATTTGTTTCTTACCTCTGGCAGGATGGCTCTTCACTGCCCTGGTTCACCTGTGATCAGGCCATGCTGGTTTGGTGCCAGGTAACCGATACCATGGGGTGTGTAGGGACTGACTCTGCTTTTGCCCAGGTTCTCGCCGTACCTTCATTAAGCCTGGGTTCAGATGTTGAGATTTGTCCGGGTGATACAGCCATCATTGCATCAAACATCGATGATCCTGGTATATTCATGGTTTGGCAGAACGGTTCTGAAGATTCAATATTTGTGACATCTGAACCGGGAATATTCTGGCTGCAGGCTACCAATTTGTGTGGGTCGGTCACAGACTCAATCGAAGTTACGCAATTAGCATTACCTGAGGTTTTCCTTGGGAATGATACCATACTTTCTTCCAACTCGGCCATTACGCTTGATCCGGGGGGTGGTTTTGCATCATATTTCTGGAGCGATGGTTCTGAGCAGCCATGGATCACCGTTGAGCAAGCTGGTGCTTACTGGGTTGAGGTTTCTGATGGAAAATGTTTCAACGCTGATACCATTGTGATTGAACCGATCGATTGTGAACTTTTTGTACCCATTGTATTCAGTCCCAACAGTGATCAGCACAATGATACTTTTTATGCCGATGTTTCGGATGATATTTACGATTTCAACCTAACGGTGTTCAACCGTTGGGGTGAAAAGGTATGGGAGACCTCGGATAAAACAGGCCAGTGGGATGGTAATCGAAATGGCCATCCATCAGCTTCCAGCGTGTATTACTGGATGGTCACATTCAAATGTTACGGTTCACCAAAAACTTTTGAAAGAAGGGGGAGTGTGACGTTGTTGAGGTAAATTGAATTTATTATTTATAAAACATAATCAAAACGATAAAGCTTGAGGTTAGTCTTTCCATTCGGAATCATGTTATTATGTTGCAATATTCTTTATTGCCAGGATATTTTTCAGTTTCACTTGGGTGGAGATGATCTTGATTATGGTCAATCTTTTTATCAAACTCCTGATGGAAATTATCTTGCAGTAATTGAAGGGTATAGTTTTGGATTTGGTGATAGGGATATATTAATTACTAAGCTAAATACTTCCGGTCAAATTTTATGGTCAAAAGTTTATGGAACAACTGAAAGAGATTGTATTCGAAATTATGTACCTGATGACAATGGGAATATGATCTTTATTTCCTGGACTTGGACAGGCCAGGATGATTGGACAATTTTCAAGATTGATCAGCAAGGAAATCTTTTAAATCATATTACTATAGGTGAAGGCGGAGACGACGAATTGCATTTTATAGAAAAAATCGGGACTAATCAATATATTTTAGCTGGAAGCTCAGGGTCTTATCATGTAAGCTCTATGTCCGATTTGTATTTTGCCAGTATGGATGACAATTTAAATTTCAATTGGTTCAAATCATTCGGCACAACAAAAAAAGAATACTCCAGAGCCGTAAAATACCGGTCTGATGGCACCCTGATGGCCATTGCGACAAGGTTTGATTCAAACAATACCAACGCAGATATTTGCCTGATTAATATGACAATGGATGGTGAAATCATTTGGGCATATGATTACAATGGAGGAGGAGAGGAAGTTATTTGGCAAATTTTAGAAACTTCAGATGGAGGATTTATCACAAGCGGGTATTCAAATAGTGGAGGTGCCGGTGATTATGATATACATGTTACAAGATATTCAGACAGTGGAGAATTCATCTGGTCAAAATTATACGGGGGAATTGGAAATGACCGAGGTTATGATATGAAAAAAACAGAAAATGATAGTTATGTTATTTATAGCTATTCAAGTAGTTTTAATGAAGGTGATTTGGATTTATTATTAATTGAAATAGGCGAACAGGGTGAATTAATAAATTCCTTTTTGTTTGGCGATATAGGCGATGACTATGGAGGATATATTACCAAAGCTGCAAGTGATGGTTGGTTGCTGGCAGGAAGTACTGCAAGTTATGGCCTGGAAAACAATAATGGGTTCTTTATCATCACAGATGAAAATGGTTTATCCTGTTGCAGCAGGTCACCTGATAATATTATTATTACAGATTTAATAATGACCAGAACTCCTGTCAATTTTAGCGTGGGAAATGATTATAGTTTTAAAAACATTTCATTCAATTCTGCCGATGTTGATCCAGATATTAAATTTATTTGCCATAACAATTTGCACATCACTGGTCCTGATTCTGTATGTGCATTTCAACAAAATGTAAAGTATTCTATTTCCCCGACTATTGATATTGGAATTGAATGGCTATTACCAATAAATTGGGATATTACGGGCAATATGAACGATACGTCCATTTTAACAAATGTTACTGATACCTCGGGTTATATCTACCTGGTCAATAACTTTTGCAGCGGGGACACCATCGATTCTCTTTTTGTAAATGTTTTTAATATAGAATCTCCGCAGCTGGGCAATGATACTACCATTTGCAGCAATGTAGCATTTGTGCTGGATGCCGGATCAAGCTACAACTATTTTTTATGGCAGGATAGTACAACCAGTCAATACTATTCAGTAATTGAACCGGGATTCTATTGGGTAGAAGTTCAAAATGAAATAGGATGTGTGGCAAGCGATAGCATATACATTGAAATGTACCCCGAATTTTTTATCGATCTGGGTCATGATACGATTGTATGTAATGACGAATTTGTGTTGTTGGATCCTGGGTTTGGATTCTCGTCTTACCTCTGGCAGGATGGCTCTTCCAATCAATTTTTATATGCTAATCAGACCGGCTCCTATTGGGTGGAAGTAGTGGATGAAAACGGCTGTTTTGCCTATGATACCATTAATCTGCAGTTCGTTTTACCTGATCCATGCATAGGTTCTGATACATTAATTTGTTTAGGTGATTCAGTGAAGTTTTGTGTTACCGATGAATTTGAAAGCTACCTATGGCAGGATGGCTCGTCCCTGCCCTGGTTCGTGTGTGATGAATCCATGCTGGTGTGGTGCCAGGTGACCGATACCATGGGTTGTGTAGGGAGTGACTCTGCATTTGCTGAACTTATTTATGCTCCCCAGGTGGATCTAGGTTCAGATGTTGAGATTTGTCCGGGTGATACAGCCATCATTGCATCTAACATCGATGATCCTGGCATATCACTGGTTTGGCAGGATGGGTCTGAAGATTCAATATTTGTGACATCTGAACCGGGAATATACTGGCTGCAGGCAACTAATCTGTGTGGGTCGGTCACAGACTCAATCGAAGCTACGCAATTAGCATTACCTGAGGTTTTCCTGGGGAATGATACCATTCTTTCTTCCAACTCAGCCATTACGCTTGATGCGGGTGGTGGTTTTACTTCCTATTACTGGAGCAATGGTTCTGATCAGCAATGGTTTATTGTTGAGGAAGCAGGCACTTACTGGGTAGAGGTTTCTGATGGAAAGTGCTTAAATGCTGATACCATTGTGATTGAACCGATCGATTGTGAGCTTTTTGTACCCATCGTATTCAGCCCTAACAGCGATCAGCACAACGATACTTTTTATGCCGATGTTTCGGATGACATTCACGATTTTAATTTGAAAGTATTTAACCGATGGGGTGAAAAAGTGTGGGAAACAACTGATAAATTGGCACAATGGGACGGCAAACGAAATGGTCAACCTTCGGCTTCCAGCGTCTATTACTGGATTGTTACTTATCAATGTACCGGTTCACCACAAACTTTTGAAAGAAGGGGAAGTGTGACGTTGTTGCGATAGTGATTGATTGTGATCGTAAGTTTTGTTTACAAGTGTCGTTATCATCATTGTTATTTATTAACTGCCTGCTTTATCCATCATCAATTTTGTTTGTAAATTGCGTAATATTGCAGACACCAAATGCAGAGTAAAACTGCCAATGAAACTCAACAACAAAGAATTCTTTAAGATCTCGTTTCTTTATACAGCAGTTGCTGCTTTTCCTCCATTGCTCAATTTGTTTGTCAGGCCATTAATTGAAGGAGATGGTAAACTGGGCCCAGCCGATTTTTCACAGATTGAAATCACCGAAACCATTATTTCACTAGCCTTCATCATTGCAACTTTTGCCATGAGCAATGCCATTTCAAGGTTTTTTTACGATCACAATGAAGACAAGAAAAAATTAAGCTTACTTATTTCCAGCGTTTTCAATTCCATACTCGGCCGGGGTGTGTTGCTCTTACTAATCGCTTACCTTTTCCGAAATCAAATTGGTCAGTTGTTTACCCAGGTAGAATTACAGGATTTCTCAAAATATGGATTTGCAGCTATCCTGGTCGGGATTTTCAGGGCCATCAATACCACCGCTTTTGCACTATACCGGAATGAAAGAAAAGTCAGACGATTTTTGACTTTCGGTTTTTTGTTGGGGATTGTCCGTTCAGCTTTTCAGATCATAGGCGTATTTTATTATGACATGAGTTTTGTGGGATATGTTTATGGAAGTGCCATCGGGAGCGGGATTATATCCCTGGCCATCCTTTTGCTCGCATATTCACGATCAGGTTTCCATTTTAACCTGAAGATCATGAAACCGGTCAACAGATTTTCATTGCCCCTTTTTGAATATGCTTTTGTTCTGTGGGGTATCAATTTCGCGGACCGTTATTTCCTGGAAAGCTCGCCTGAAATACTGGGAATATATAGTCAGGCCATGATCCTGGGAAGGGGTATTGAGATCATTATCCAGGGATTGCAAAGCGCCTCTCAACCCGAAATGTTTCAAATGATGAAGGAAGGCATACGCGAAAACCTTTCGGAAATTAAAAAACTTACCCATCTCATCATGGCCCAGAGTCAGCTATTGATCGCCCTGGCCATAATCCCGGCCATGATTTATTGCATGATATTTAAGACAGAACTGAGGCTTGCCGCTGGTTTAATTGCGATTGTTTTTGTTCGGTATATTCTCCGAACACAATATATCCTACTGGCCCTTCCGATCTATTTTAACAAAAAAACAAGCGTCTTTCTGTATTTGAATATCGTTGTATTGGTGATTAATCTTGCGCTTCTCTATTTTTTTGTACCCATATGGAAAGCCTATGGCGCCATAGCAGCCATGTTAATCTCCCAAACCATAATGGTTATCGGTTTGTATATGCTTCAAAACCGTATTGCCCACATACCCTGGAATCTGAATAAACTCCTGTATTATCCATTCGGGATTATCATATTTACCATCATTGCCGAACTGGTAAAAATACGTTTCGACTTAAATCCTTTTATTACCAGCAGCCTGGTGGTCGCAGCCATTTTTGTAAGTTTATTTTTACTATATAAAAATGAGATTAGAGGGATTTTGATAAAGATCAGAAATCGTTCCGGAACGAAGTTTTAATATTTCAATTGTTTGGTTCTTTCAAGAATATAATCGTAACCAGACTGATTCTCTTCTATGACTTTTGTTATGATTTTCTGCTCCTCTTGTGAAAGCAATTTTTGCCATTTGGTTAACGGATCGCCTGTGGTACTGGTGTTTTTATAAACCGTAACCGACCCGGAAATCTTTTTCTCTTCTTTTTTATGTTTTGTTTCGAGATCAAGAAAGTTAAATATTCGTTGCAGTTGCTCTTTCTGATTGATAACAAATTCGTTATAATCGACCAAAAGATAGGATTTGGAAGACATGTTCTCCAGATCTTCAAGTGCAACCTTATTTAATCGGATCCACATTCTTGGAATGGTTGAGAATTCACCAGGATAGCTGAGCCCGTTCTGTTCAACATCATTAAGCATTGATCGGGACCAACAGTCTTCGATAGCATGTGGTTGTAAATACACTTTGCCCGTGCGTTTATAAATATCTTCAAGATGATATTTCATACTGGAAGAATGACCAAAAATATCACGGATAATAAAAATAAACTTAGCACCCGGGAACAAGGCCTTTACATATCCCATTTTATTTGTCAGATGAGTGGATTTATTAACCGGAATGATATGATCCCAGTCATAACAAATCCTTCCTTCTTGCATTTTATATTTATTGACTGCCCTCATTGCATGCCTTTTCAAACTTTTAGATTCCTGTATATACCTGAAAAAATAGGAAGTCATATTATAAGCAGAAGTGAAATCTGCATGGGAAGATCCCAGATATTTACAAATATCAAGACAGGGGGCACCACCTATTTTTGTCCATATCTCATTTAATTCAGAACCAACTTTTAATAATTGAGGATGTTGAGCAAGCTTATTTACTATAAGGGTGGTACCGCTGCGCATATTGCCAGTAATAAAAATGGGCATTTTGGGAACAACGGCAGGCAATTCCTGATAAGTTCCAAAAAAACGTCTAAGTGCTGGGCTAAGTTTCACCATAATCTGTGAACGATATCAGTCAAAATTTCTATCAAAAATATAATACTTTTGCAAAGCAGCACTAAAAACTTTCAAATGAAGCCGATAATCATGCTCACCGGACTCCCCCAGTCATATACATCAATGGTAAGTAAATTTTTACTCGACAATGGTGGATTCAGTAATGACTTGATGGGAGATCCCAATGAAGTACTTCCTTATGAACGGTTTGAAAGTAAAAACCTCGAAGATTATATTAAACAGCGAAAATGGTTTAAAAATCCTGATCTGAGCAGTTTTTTTGATGCTTTGCCTGAAGATAGAGTTGTAACCCTAAAAATGCCCTTTATTATTCAGTTTATCAACGATCTACCCAAATATACTAATCGCAAAATAAAGGTCGTCTTTATCGTTCGAAATCCTCAGGATACCATTCTTAGTTCAATGAAAAAATCAGGTAGAAGTTTTATTTACTTTTTCGAGCGGATGGTTTGGTATCATAACTTTGTTGCAAATTGTAAATTACCAGTTTACATGCTGATAGCTGAGCATATATTAATTCAGAATGAATCAACTGCAAAAGCATTGCTTGATTTCTGTGAACTGAAAAGCACTGACATTAACTTTTCAGGAATTGATCAAACAAAGATCCAGTTGCGTGAACCGACTTATGTGCGATATCGATTTGCCAATTTTTTCTGGAAAAAGCTCAGTTTTCTTTTTAGGGTGTATAAGATCTGAGTCTTTTTAAAGTTGGTCAATAAAAGCTATTAATTTTTCTTCCCGAACTTCAGCGGAAAACCGCTTTTTAACTGATTGCTGAATTACTTTAACATCTTCGCTTGTTTTAGTAAGTGCATCAGCGATTGCATTTTTCCCTTTTTCTACTGACAATTCATCAATCAATATTCCAAGGCCATTTGTTAAAATCTCACTTGTGCCACCAAAATTATATCCTACCGGAAAACATCCTGAATTAATTCCTTCTATCAGTGCTACCCCAAAAGCTTCAAATCTCGAAAACTGACAAATTACTTTGGATTCATGAAACAGTTTTTTCAGTTGTTCCTGAGTTACCCGTTCAACCAATACAATATTTGCAGCAGCAAATTCTTCCAAATAAGATTTTGCCTCACCTGAAACTCCAACCACATAAAATTCAATTTCAGGTAACTGCTCTGCTACCTTCAAATAGAAATCAACCCCTTTGATAAATACAGTTTTTTTTGATGATGACCCACAGACCGTGATCACCTTATTATTCCGTACAAAAGACGAATTTGTCTTAAATATATCATCAACGCAATTATAAATAATATTGCTTTTCTTCTCCAGTGTTTTACCAAAGTTTTTAAGCATATTCTGACAAGTAAATGACGTCACCGGTAAAAGGTGAGAAGCAAGTTTAAGTGAAATGGAGGTACTCCAGCCATTAAGCCACCTCGTTTTAGCGCCATAATTTAATTCCGGGACAAAGGCAGCATCGTATCCGCCAACAACAATCACTACTTTTTTGCCGAATAATCTGCCAAATAGTGCTGGAATTACTGAATGAAAATCGGCAAACCAAATATATATCAGATCAGAACTCCAGATATACCTGAGAAGAAAAAGCTTTTGACGAATAAGTTCAGAAATAATTTTTAATCCTTTGCGATATTTAAAAGTAAACGTAATAACACTGAAATGTTTGCGCAAGAGCCTTTCATCCAAATTAATGAAAGAAGATTGATTGATTTTAATGAAAATAATTTGTTTCACTTGTTAATCTTTATGCCACATTAAAACCCTTGTCCTGAAATGCCATATTCATAAAAAACATATTTGATGCAAATGTAGTCGTACTCGATATACCATGTCTGTTCAGTATTCTTGGATCGGTTTTATCAGATTCCAGCAAATATTTAACGGCAAGCTGCCCTTTATATCCTAGCATTTCTGCCTGGTTCTTTACTTCTTCATTGTAGCTTCCATCTGCATAGGCAATAAGGTCAATTGGCTTTCCGGTAACCTCTTCGAGGGAATTCTTGGACCGCTTCATTTCGCTTGTTGCTTCATCAATACTGACATTTGCCAGGTTGTAATGTGAAAATCCATGAGAACCTATAGTTACGAATTCTGACCTTGAAAATTCCGCAATTTCTTCTCTGTTCATTTGTAACCAGATCTCAGGCGGCAATTTATTCAGTAATTCCTTTATATTATACTTATCTATAATCTCTTCAAGTAATAAATTATGTTGGACTGGCTGAAGGTGCTTGAGTATTTCTGATAATCTAAAGCCTGATTTTTCTTCTTTTAGATTGATGAAACGATAGTCACCTATTTCAACTAATTCATTCCTTTTAAAATAAGCAAGGCAAGCCACAATATCAGGCCAAAGCGCTCTTACTTTCATTTCCTCAGTACAAATACCGGATATAAAAAAAGTTGATTTTATTTTGTACTTTTCAAGCAAAGGTAAAACTGTATCCAGATTGTTTTTGTATCCGTCATCAAACGAGATTGTGATAAATTTTCTTTTTGAATTTCTAGCGTCAAATGCCTTTTCGAAAACATCTTCAAGACTTACAATTTCAAATTCACGTGTAAAATATTGCAAATGCTTTTCAAACTGATCTGCTGTAATATGCCTTGGTGAAAAATAATTTGAGTTTTTAAGTACCACCCCATGATACATAATATTCAAAATATTATTGTTAGTTAAATACCTTGGTGTTTTCTCCAAACGAAGGTTTAACAGAGAAGGAAATATAAATTTTCGGGCAATTTTATTGATCATACGCTGGTAACTGCATTCTGGAATAAAAGTATCAAAAAAAAATGAGTATGTGAATAACGATGAATATCAGTGTTTGTGACTATGCCCACCTAATTTAAAGGGTGAGATTTAGAAATTAAATAAATAACATACTTTTGTAAAAATCGATTGCATTGACAATGAACACTCCATCCATCACCATCATCGGTGCCGGTTCTATCGGCACTGCACTGGGAAATATCATCGCTCGCAAAAGGGAGAAGGAAATTTTTTTGTATTCGATAGAGCAGGATGTGGTTGATTCCATCAATCAGAAAAGGCTGAACGAAAAATATTTCCCGAATATCAAACTGGCCAAATTCCTAAAAGCTTCTGCTGACCCGGAGATCCTGCATGATGCTGACATTGTTTTCCTGGCCATTCCTTCCAATGTAACGGTAGATTATGTATTGGAACATCGGCCATACATTAAAAAAGATGCCATTCTATTGAATATGGCCAAGGGTTTCAGCCGCGAACAAAATACCATCACCGAAGCCTTGAGCAGCAAAATTGCAAATCCCGTTTGTTCTTTCAAAGGACCGACCTTTGCTAGGGAACTGATCAACAAACTACCGACGGCATTTACCCTTGGATCAAAAGACCCCACGCATTACGCTCTTTTTAAAGGTATATTTTCAGATACGCCCATCCATATCGACTTTTCAACAGATGTTAAGGGTGTTGAGGTGTTGAGCATTTTAAAAAATATTTATGCCATTGCCATGGGTATTGTGGATGCCCATTTCAACTCTCCAAACTTGCGCTTCTTATTTCTGACCCGCGCTTTTAATGAAATGAAGAACATCCTGATTCGGTATGGTGGAAAAGCCGAAACCATGTTCAATTATTGCGGTTATGGCGATTTTACGCTGACAGCCCTCAACGACCTGAGCCGAAACCGAACCCTGGGATTGCTCATCGGGAAAGGATTTTTTACCGATGACATATCCGACAAGGTCGTTTTGGAAGGCAAAATAGCCGTCAATGTATTCTGTGAGGAAATTTCCCAAACCAATTCTGTTGAATGTACTTATCCCATTATAGGGGAATTATACAAACTTTTCAATGGAGAATATAAAATCTCTGAATTTGTAAGCAACATAATCCGCAGTGATAATTAATCAACCATTTCATTCAGAACGTTTATGAGGCTCCCGGTCAGATTGCGACGGGTAAACTCCGAAAGATGTTTTCCTTCTACTTTTAAGGTACCCTTCTGGTATTGGATATAATAGTTGCGCAGCGCCACTTTAAGTCCGGTCAAATCCTGGTAATCATATACGAGGCCTGTATCGGTATAACCCAGGATGGAAGCTGCATCTCCATCAGTTGGGCCAATGCAAAGGACCGGTCTTCCGGTATTGATGTATTCAAAAATCTTTCCGGTCACCACCATACCAGCATTGGGCGTATTGTTGATCACCAGTAAAAGCACCTGGGCCTGGTGTTGCAGTGCGATCACTTCATCATGCGGCAAGTAGGCAATGTATTTGGTATACTGATCAAGGTCGAGTTTGGAAATGGTCTCTTTGACTGAATAGTCAACCTGTCCGATCAATTTGATCTCCAGATGGGTCGCTATCGAAGGTTCTTCTTTTAATAGTTCATGAATGGCCTGCCACAAAATTACTGGATTTCGCGCCGGCACCATCGACCCGATGTGTGCAATGGAAAATGTCTGATCCATCAAATGATTATCTTTACCTAGATCCTCTTCATCAAATCCATTGGTAATAACGTCATAATCCCGGTTGAGGATTGTTTTAAAATCTTTTGCCATGCCATGACTAACAACCACTACCCTGCTGGCCTTTTCAAGAACCTGCTGCTCCATTTCATGATGCTTCCTGTCACTGCTTTTCGTAAGCATTAAATCTTTATAAAAATCAATGTTGGTCCATGGATCGCGAAAATCAGCCAGCCATGGTATTTTTGTCGATTGAGCTGCGTTTTTGGCAATGAGGTGCATGCTGTGTGGCGGCCCTGTAGAAATGATAACGTCGGTTGGATTATCATGCAGCCAGTCAACCAGAAAGTTTATCGAAGGTTTGATCCAGAATTTCCGGGCATCCGGAATGAAAAAATTACCCCGGATCCAAACCGCTATTTTCTCCGTCAGGGAAGATTTTTTCTTTTCCGTCAGGAAACCGGCCTTGATATGATCATTTTTCTTTCTGCCAACAAAGCGTTTATAGGCGGTATAAGGCTCCCGAATGGGCGTTTTCAGCACCCATAAGTCTTTCGGGATATCACTTAATAATGAAGCATCCAATGCTGGTGCTTCCGGATTTTCGGGAGTATAGACAATGGGTTCCCAACCGAATTCACGCAGATATTTTACAAATTTCAACCATCGCTGAACCCCGGCCCCTCCACTGGGAGGCCAGTAATATGTTATAATGAGGGCTTTTTTCATGCCTCTTTTCTAAAATATTTGCGTATTTCCATCCCGGCATATCCCAATACGATCAGTATGAGGAGCAGGCTGCTGGCAAAGGATATCTTTTCACCAACATAATAAACCTGGGGTTCAAATTTAAATTCGACCAGGTGTTTGCCTGCCGGAACGATCATGGCCCTGAGCACATAATTGACCCGGAAATGCGGAACTTTTTCACCATCAACATAGGCATTCCAGCCTTTGTCATAATATATCTCAGAGAACACAGCCAGTTGATCCTTTTTAGTATTGGATTGGTATTTCAAATCATTGGGTTGATATTCGATCAATTGAATGGCTGCCATTGAATCAAGCTGTGGTGTAAAACCTCCCAGGTATTTTTCAAACCGTTTATCGATAATAGCTGTTTTGGCCGGATCAAAATCGGTGAGGGCTGCCAGCTCCTGATCGGCATTATCCACCCATTTGATCTCCGGCACAAACCATGCATTGCCCAGAGCTCCCATATTGGGTGTTACACTTGGTCGGTTACCCTGATCCGGTTGAATGATATACCGGGTGTTGAGCATATTCAAAACCTGGATATTGAAATCCTTTTGTATTTGATGTTCATACAATTCCTGGTAACGCCTTAACTTGGCTCCATGATAACCCCCAATAGATTTATGAAAATAAGAGGTACTGGCATCGGCAAAAGGATCAACAGTCAAATTCAGTACCCTGTAATTGGGATCCGTATCTTTCAGGATCAATTGATCTGCCTTGGTAGGCTGATATGGTTTTTCCATCCTGGATTTATTCACAAAATCCTCATTGTCGAGGTAACGTTTGTTAACGGGCCACATATCCACCAGGATAAATAACGTGATCAGTGCAAAGACATAGGACTTTTTAAGCTTTCCGATAATGAATGCCCAGATGACACCGGCTGATAACAAAATAAAAATGAGGGACCGCAGTGCATCAATCCGCAACATTTCTTTGCGATCGGTTATGAGGGCATCCATGAGCCATCCGGGAAAACTCTTGCTGTAAGACACATCGTTGGGCCCTGAAAAATTAAAAAACAACCCGGGCAGGATCACAAATAAGAGTGCAAAACCACCCACCACATAAACCGAAAGTTTCAATGCTTTTAATAGTTCTGCCTTTTCAAATTTTTGTCTGAACACTTCATTTAAAGCGACAAAAGCCAGCAATGGGATTGTTATTTCGGCAATGACCAGGGTCATTGAAACTGCCCTGAACTTGTTATATCCCGGGAAGTAATGCAGAAAAAAATCGGTAAAGGGCTGGAAATTTTTACCCCAGGCCAGTAAAATCGACAAAATAGTACCAGCCAGCAGCCACCATTTTAAATTCCCTTTCATGAGGATCAAACCAAATACGAACAGGAAAAAGACGATAGCACCCACATACACCGGCCCGGAAGTAAAAGGTTGTGTCCCCCAGTAGGTTGGCATCCCTTTCAATAATTCTCTGATTTGGTTTTGCGGAACCTGGTTTTGGCGGAGCACCTTTCCCACTTCTGAATTTTCACCCAGTTTGCCACTGGAGGAACCTCCATGAAAGTTAGGAATCAACAAGGTACCGGTTTCTGCAATACCATAGCTCCATTGGGTTGCATAATCCTTATCAAGACCGGATGTTCTGTTACCTTCTTCCGTAGTCAGTTCCGACTTACCCCTGATGGTTTCCTTACCATATTCATAGGTAGCCCAAAGACTGGTGATGTTGGTCATCACGCCGAGTAAGGAAGCAACTGCCACAATAGCCGTGGCTTTCAGGAAATGTGAATATTCCTTTTGTCGAATGGCAGATACCAATTCCGTAATTCCCAGTACCAAAATGAGGAGTCCGAGGTAATAGGTGATCTGTGGGTGACCTGCTTGTATTTCCAACGCCATGAACAACAAGGTAAGAATCCCGCCCAACCAGTATTTACCCCGATAACTGAGGATGACACCAGCCAGGAATGGCGCCATATAGGCAATGGCATGTGCTTTTGAATTGTGGCCTGCTTCCAGGATGATAAAGAAATAGGAAGAAAATCCATAGGCAATGGCACCCGCCATGCTGATCCAGGGATTGACACGTAAGGCAATCATCAGAATGAAAAATCCCAGCATATACAGGAAAACCCAGTCGGCCGGACGGGGAAGGCCAAGTCGCAGTATTTTATCAACATATTGTACCAGGTTACCTTTGTATTTTACAGAGATCTGATAGGCCGGCATTCCTCCAAACATGGAGTTGGTCCAGAGTGGTTCCTGCCCCGTTTTTTCCCTGAAATCAACAATCTCTTTCGACATGCCCTTGTGACGGATGATATCATCCTGTCGCAGTTTTTTGCCCTCTAGCAAGGGACTCAAATAACCCAGTGAGAGAATGAGAAAAATAATGATAGGTACCACAAAGGATATTACATTTTTAACCTGGAATTTGCTCATGATTTCGATGCGTTTGATTTTTCATCATTTATTTCTTCATAATCAACATATTCACCCAACGAATCCGTGGAACCCTTTTTCTCCTGTGTGTAATCAATATGGATCTCGCCATTTTTCCGTTGCCTTTGTTCTGTTTGTTGGTATTGTTTTTGGGATTTCCTGATAAAATACCGCAGTAACAAGGGCATCACATATCGCATAAACAACTTGATGAGATAATAGGCGATAATGATAATCAGGATGGTACGGAGCAGTTGCATAAAATTCTCTGAATGTGAATAATGTGTCATTTCCGGCAACCAAGGTTGCACAGGGCAAAAGTAGAATAAATCTTTGAAATGAAGGCTTGCACAGGTTAAACAAAAAGGAGGCGACTTACAGTCACCTCCTTTTGATTATATCATTGTATCCGGAAGGATTTTTTATCTCTTATCAAGTTTTTCGTCAGAAACGGTTAACTTTTTACGGCCTTTAGCACGACGTAAAGCCAACACCTTACGGCCATTTTTTGAGGCCATGCGCGCCCTGAATCCATGCTTGTTCGTTCTTTTTCGTCTTGAAGGTTGAAATGTACGTTTCATCTTACATTAATTTTTGGGAGTGCAAAAGTAGGGCATTTTTTTTGAAATGCAAACAAATTTAAAAAATTATTCTGTAAATATTTCTGTTTCCTGGCTTCGATTCCTTTATGGTATAAAATATATATGAAATGATATCACTTTTCGGGCTCGGCTCATAAATAATCTCCACTTTGACTGCATCAATTCGATTAAACATGTTCATCAGATTATTTATTTCATTCAAGCAAATCAGTATTAAACTGGTGTCAAAATAAACCATTTTTATTAAAGTGACTAAAGTATGTCATCAAACTTTTATTAGTTTTGCCGAAAATGACAGGTATCATGAAAACACTTTATTTACACGGACTCGATAGCCACCCTACGCCAGAGAAAAACAAGATCATGAAAGATGCCGGACTTGAACTGACGGCCCTTCATATCAATTATCGCGAAAAACTTGGCGTTTATGAAACCATGAAAGATACGGCCCTTCGGAAAAATATTGAATTCATTATTGGAAGTTCTTTGGGGGGATACATAGGTAACATTCTGGCCGAGGACCTGGGTTTACCCTGCCTGCTTTTCAACCCGGCCATGCATTATAAAGATGTGTTTTATTCAAAGATGCCGGAAATAACAAAACCGAAATGCCCCAAACGATTTATTGTGCTGGGATTACACGATGAAAACATCAATCCCAACTACACATTAAAAGTTTTTTCTGAAAAAGGCTGTAAAGGAATTGATCAGCGAATCATCACTGCACATTGGCTCAGTCATGAAATTGATCCGCGGACCTTTGAAGAAATGGTCAACTGGGCCGTTACCAGCTTACGCAAATAATCATCATTAAACCGAGCGTTTGCAAATTATACTCTGCGAATTTCATAATTGCTAAATTGATCCTCCCCATTTAGCATCTTCCTTGAGGTAAATAAACTTAGCACAAACTTAAGGTAACAGGCTTCAACGAGAGACTTTTTTTCGTAATATTGCACCCCTGTTTTATAGCAGGGTAAAAAGCAGATTATCAATCATTAAGTTTTATATATATTAAAATATTTAGTTATGGCTACGAAACATGTTTATACGTTTGGCGACAAACAAGCAGAAGGAAATGCCTCCATGAAGAATTTACTGGGTGGGAAGGGTGCCAACCTTGCCGAAATGAATTTGATCGGCGTTCCGGTTCCTCCGGGATTTACCATTACCACTGAAGTTTGTACATTATATTATTCCAAAGGCCGCGATCAGGTTGTTGAACTGATTAAACCGGAGGTTGAAGCTGCTGTCAAGAATATTGAAAATATTATGGGAACCCGCTTTGGCGACAAAGAAAATCCCTGCCTGATGTCAGTTCGATCAGGTGCCCGTGCTTCGATGCCGGGAATGATGGACACCGTGCTTAATCTCGGACTGAATGACAGGGCTGTTGAAGGAATTGCCAAAAAAACAGGAAATGAACGTTTCGCATGGGACTCTTACCGCAGATTTGTTCAAATGTATGGCGATGTGGTCCTGGACCTGAAACCTGCTTCCAAAGAAGACATTGATCCATTCGAAGAGATCATCGATCAACTGAAAGAAGAAAAAGGTGTAAATCTGGATACGGAACTCACCACCGATGATCTGAAAGAACTTGTAAAACGTTTCAAAAAAGCAGTGAAGGATAATACTGGCAGAGATTTCCCGGAAGACCCCTGGGAACAATTGTGGGGCTCGGTCATGTCGGTATTTGGTAGCTGGATGAATAAACGGGCAATCCTCTATCGCAAACTTAACAATATCCCGGATGAATGGGGAACTGCTGTTAACGTTCAGGCCATGGTATTTGGCAATATGGGCCAAAAGTCAGGTACCGGTGTCGCATTTACCCGTGACGCTGCTACCGGCGAGGATATCTTTAATGGTGAATACCTTATCAATGCTCAGGGAGAAGATGTTGTTGCCGGTATCAGGACCCCCCAACAAATCACCAAAGAAGGATCGATCCGCTGGGCCAAGCTGGCCAATGTTAGCGAAGAGGACCGGAAAAATAATTTTCCATCATTGGAAGAAGTGATGCCAACAGTTTACGAAGAGCTGGATAAAACACAGCAAAAACTGGAAGACCATTATGCTGATATGCAGGATCTCGAATTCACGATCCAGGATGAAAAACTCTGGTTGCTGCAAACAAGAAATGGTAAACGTACCGGCGCTGCAATGGTAAAAATCGCAATGGATATGTTCAAAGCCAATAAAATTGATAAACAAACTGCTCTGATGCGCGTTGAGCCCAACAAACTGGATGAATTGCTTCATCCTGTTTTTGACACCAATGCCCTGAAAGCGGCTAAAGTTGTAGCTAAAGGATTGCCAGCATCACCGGGTGCTGCTACCGGACAGGTTGTATTCCATGCGGATGAAGCAGAAGAATGGGCAGCAGACGGGAAACATGTGATCCTTGTCAGGATTGAAACCTCACCTGAAGATCTGAGTGGTATGAATGTCGCAAATGGTATCCTCACTGCTCGTGGTGGCATGACCTCCCACGCTGCGGTTGTAGCAAGAGGAATGGGTAAATGCTGTGTTTCGGGTGCAGGATCTGTTAAAATCAGTTATAAAGACAGGACCCTCACATCTGATGGCGTTACGTTTAAAGAAGGTGACTGGATTTCACTCAATGGAAGTACCGGTGAAGTATATGAAGGGAAAATACAAACACAGGAACCTGAACTCAGTGGTGATTTTGGTGAACTGATGGAAATGGCCGATTCTTTTGCTAAAATGAAAGTCAGAACAAACGCTGATACACCTCATGATTCAACTGTTGCCCGCGAATTCGGCGCACAAGGTATCGGACTGTGTCGTACTGAACACATGTTCTTCGGAGAAGGGAAAATTCAGGCCATGCGTGAAATGATCCTGGCCAAAGATGTTGATGGCCGCAAAAAAGCCCTCGGTAAACTATTGCCCATCCAGCGTGAAGACTTTGAAGGTATTTTTGAAGCCATGCATGATCTCCCGGTAACGGTTCGTTTGCTGGATCCTCCATTGCATGAATTTGTTCCTCACGAAGAAAAAGAACAACAAGAAATGGCCGATCTCATGGGTATTTCTCTAAAAGAAGTTCAAGCCAAAATAGATGAATTGGCAGAATTTAACCCAATGCTCGGACATCGCGGATGCCGGCTTGGAAATACCTATCCTGAAATTTCAGAAATGCAGGCACGTGCCATCATTGAGGCTGCCATCAACCTGAAGAAAAAAGGCGTAAAGACCTATCCTGAGATCATGATCCCATTGACTGGTACGCTTGCTGAGATGAAAATGCAGGAAGATATCGTTAGGTCAACTGCAGAAAAGGTATTTGAAGAAACAGGAGAAAAAATAGATTATATGGTGGGTACAATGATTGAAGTACCAAGGGCAGCGCTCACTGCTGACGAGATTGCAAAATCTGCTGAATTCTTCTCCTTTGGGACCAACGACCTCACCCAGATGACTTTTGGTTATTCAAGGGATGATGCCGGTAAATTCCTGCCGGTTTACCTCCAGAAAAACATCCTGAAAGTAGATCCTTTCCAGGCTCTTGACCAGGAAGGTGTGGGACAATTGGTAAAAATGGCAGTTAAAAAAGGTCGTAAAACACGCAAAAATATCAAACTTGGTATTTGCGGTGAGCATGGTGGTGAACCTTCATCCGTTGAGTTTTGTCACCGGGTTGGTTTGAATTATGTTAGCTGTTCACCATACCGTGTGCCTATCGCAAGGCTAGCTGCAGCACAGGCTGTTGTTCGTAAGAAGATGGAAAAAGCAGCAAAAAAAGCGGCCAAAAAAGCAAAAAAGGCCAACAAAAAGAAAAAATAAAAACCAGTCAATAATTTTAAAGCAGTCCTTTGGGACTGCTTTTTTTATGCCTGCGATGAACATTCATTTGCATTCCAGAAAATCCTTCATTTTGCTACTTTGAAAACATTCTAAATTATTCAACAAAAAACCAAAATTTCCATTTTTTACTACCTTTGCCATTTCCAAACTCCTAGTGTTATCGTACTAACAGTAAAATTTAAAAATAAGTTATGGCTTCTTATAATGAAAAACTCCTGAATGATCTTAAAGATTATGGGATTGATAATGTGAAGGAAATATATCACAATCCCTCATATGATGAATTATTTAAGCACGAAACGGATCCTCAGCTTGAGGGGTACGAAAAAGGACAGGTAAGTGAACTGGGTGCTGTCAACGTGATGACAGGAAAATTTACCGGCCGTTCTCCCAAAGACAAATACATTGTCATGGATGAAACATCGAAGGACACTGTGTGGTGGGCACATCCATCCAATAAATCCGACAATAAACCCGTAGATAAAAAAACCTGGGAATATTTATATGGTTTGGGTGTCGAAGAACTTACAGGTAAAAGGCTTTATGTTGTTGATGGATATGCTGGTGCCAATGAAGATACGCGTTTGAATGTCAGGTTTATCCTGGAAGTGGCGTGGCAGGCTCATTTCATAAAAAATATGTTTATCCGTCCATCGGATGAAGAATTGAAGACTTTTAAACCGGATTTTGTGGTATTGAATGCAGCCAAAACGACCAATCCGAAATGGAAAGATATGAAACGCACGGATGGAGTTCCTTTTAATTCAGAGGTATTTGTTGTATTTAATCTCACAGAAGGTCGCGCGGTTATTGGTGGTAGTTGGTATGGAGGAGAAATGAAAAAAGGAATTTTCTCCATTATGAATTATTATTTACCGCTAAGAGGCATTGCTGCTATGCATTGCTCAGCCAATGTAGGTAAAGAAGGAGACACCGCCATTTTCTTTGGTCTTTCTGGAACCGGAAAAACAACCCTGTCAACCGATCCCAAAAGGGCATTGATCGGTGATGATGAACATGGATGGGATGATGATGGAATTTTTAATTTTGAAGGAGGTTGCTATGCCAAAACCATCAACCTTGATAAAGATAGCGAACCCGACATCTACAATGCCATTAAGCAGGATGCTTTACTCGAAAATGTTACGCTTGACAGTGAAGGTCACATTGATTTCAATGATGGTTCGGTGACTCAAAATACCCGGGTTTCATATCCAATTTACCATATCGATAATATTGTTAAACCCGTTTCCAAGGCAGGTCATGCTAAAAAAGTGATTTTCTTAACTGCAGATGCTTTCGGTGTTATGCCACCGGTAGCAAAACTGACTCCGGACCAAACCAAGTATCATTTCCTTTCGGGATTTACAGCCAAACTGGCTGGAACCGAACTTGGAGTCACCACACCACAACCTACTTTTTCAGCTTGTTTTGGAGCAGCCTTTTTAACCTTGCATCCAACCAAGTACGGACAGGAACTGGTTCGCAAGATGGAAGAGCACGGAGCAACAGCCTATCTGGTAAACACAGGATGGAATGGAAGCGGCAAACGCATATCCATTAAAGATACACGAGGAATTATTGATGCTATTCTGGATGGCAGCATCGACAAGGCCGATACCAAAATGATACCTGTTTTCAACCTGGAAGCACCATTGGCCCTGCCGGGTGTTGATCCAACCATTCTTGATCCCCGCGACACATATGCCAATCCGGCTGATTGGGAAAAGAAAGCACGGGATCTGGCCAAACTCTTTATTGATAATTTTGTTCAATATACCGATAATGAGGAGGGTCGTCGCCTGGTAGCAGCCGGTCCACAACTGTAAAATTGTCAACAAAATAAATTTTATGTAAAAGGGTTCTTTTTCCAAAAGGACCCTTTTATTATTGCCCAAATCGCTTATTTTTGAAAATAAGATTGTTTTTTTAGCCAGGCAATTCTGGCAGCTTGTAGATTTTTATCACACTTGCTCATCGACCTTGGTAAAGGGATAGCAATCTATTTCTATTTTATATAGTCAAAACTATAAATAAATTACAGGCAACCATACAAGACATTTCAATCACTAATCATTAAAGATCAAGCGTAATTGATGGCGTATATTCAGGAAGAACATATCGTGGAAGGATGTCTTAAAAATGACAGGGAAGCTCAAAAGGCATTGTATGATCGATATAAAACAAAAATGTACACTTTATCCTACCGAATCACCAATAATTTCGACGACGCCAACGACGCCCTGCAGGAAGGATTTCTTCAGGTGTTCAAAAACCTGCAATCATTTGAAGGCAAGTCAAAACTTGGGACATGGATCCATACAATCATTGCCCGCGCTGCTCTGAAAAAAGTTAAAGATAAAATTCACTTCGCTGACCTTAATGAAGTTGAGGAAAGGTATACATTTGATTGGAATGCGGTGATCGACGTTCAACACCTGGAAAAAGCCATACATTCATTACCGGAAGGTTACCGGTCTATTTTCACCTTATATGAAATTGAAGGATTTAAGCACAAGGAGATCGCAGATTTGATGAATATTTCAGTCAGCACATCCAAAACTCAATTATTTAAAGCCAAACGGATGCTGCAGGATAAACTCAAAGAGATAAAATAAGTTGGAGAAAAACAAAAAAATATTAGATAAGGCTTTACTGAAGCTGCCACTTTACTCACCGGAGGATAAAGTTTGGAAAACCATTTCATCTCAGCTTGAAATGAACACTAAAAATTTTCTAAAAGAACAAATGGGTGCAATTCAACCCCCTGATTTTATCTGGGAAAAAATTGATGCCGAATTAACCCGTCATGATAAAATATCCTCGCTTACCCATATCAACCCTCCGGAAATGGTTTGGGAAAAAATTGAGTTGCAGTTAGCAGAAAAGGAATCCAGGTCATCAAATAGAAAAGCCATTCTCTTTATGAGCTGGACATCTGCCATAGCAGCTATTTTAATTTTTGGATTTTTAATATCAAGCTTATTCCATTCAAAGCCAAATAACATAACGTATTCTGAAGAATGGATTGAAATTCCGAAAAAACTGCAATGGAATGAAAACGAAGAAGAGATCGAATTAACCCTGAACCTATTATGTTCTGAAAGGCCAACAGTTTGCCAATCCCCGGACTATAAAAAGTTAAAACAGGAGCTTTCATTTCTAAATGAATCAAAACAAGCTATTCTGAATCAATTAAGTAAATATGAGACCAATCCAGAGTTAGAACAATTATTGGTAAAGATCGAACTGGAACGAACAAGCCTTATAAAAGAAATGATTGATAAAACGATATAACAATATGTTGCGAAGCTTTTATAACATACTGACCATATTGATTGGAATCCAGTTGCTGGGGTTCAATGAATCATTTGCGCAGGTAAAAGTTCAGGTCGTTTCGCAAAAAATCAATCAAACATTGGAATGGAAGCCTGGTATGTCGTTACAGGTAAGTGGCGAACGGGCAGAAATTTATTGTACAACACACACATTAAGCACCATCGAATTAGAGGTTACATTTATTTCAAAACATGAAAATAAGAGTGTAGCAGAAAATGATCTCAAAAAAATGAAATGGATCAGCGAAAAAATGGGCAATAAAATATTTCTGCGAAACTATATTGAGCTGACCAGAAATGAAGAAAAACCCCAATCAGATATAAAGGCCATTTACCATCTTAAAATACCAAAAGATTGCGCTCTTGACATTAAAAACTATTTTGGCAACATCAATCTGGAAAATATAAATTTTAAATTCAAAATCACCAGTGAGTTCAGTAAAATTGACTTGAAGAAAATTTCAGGCAAAGGATCCATCAATTCGACATTTGGCGATATTACCGCAAATGAAATTGATGGGAATATTCATATTGAGTCCAACCGATCAGATATTGAAATAAAAAAAATCAAAGGAATTTTAGAGATCAACTCTACCATTGCCGACATTTTGCTTCAGGATATTGATGAATACAGTGAAATTAATTTTGATCTGGAAAAATCTATAGTTCATATCGCCTTGAAAGATTTCAATCAATACCAGCTTCAATTCGACCTGATTAATGCAACATTGAAAATTCCTGATGCAATGAAACTTCTATACGAGGAAAATGAAAAGGAAGTAATAAAAGCCAACTTTTCGGGTGAGGAGAAAAAATCGAAAATAAATTTCAAAATAAATACAGGTTCATTAAGTATTGAAGATTAGAAATTATGGTGAACATCAGTAAATACATATATTCGAGGACCAATAGCAATAAGTTGATCAAATATACTGCTATACTGATAGTCCTGTCACTAAACATTCAGCCTGTTTTTTCACAAAAAGATACAGTGGCGCCCATTACCGACAGTATAATCCAATATATCACCCCTCTCGAATATGCCTTTATGATGCATGAAGAAACATCGTGGTTATTTAAAGGAAGCCTTTTATTAAATTTTGAATATTCAAACAGGCTCTATTATAAAATTGGGATTGAAAAAAGAATTGCCTCCAGCTTTACCCTAAACCTCAGTATTGATCAATCCATTTATGAAAACCTTGGGGAAGAAGGCCCCATATCAAATGGGATTAAAACTTCACTGGAAAGCAGGTGGTATTATCGGCTTAACAGGCGTGTAAAAGAAAATAAGGTTGCCAGGAATATGTCAGATAATTATTTTGCTCTTGGAGTGGATTATACCCGTTTATTCAAAAACAAGGATATTGATGAATACTGGCAGCCTGAGAACAATAATTATTTAACCCTATTTATTAAATGGGGCTTACAACGCAGGTTTCTGAAACACGGACATGCTGATGTAGGCATAAAATTGGGTGCCACCAATCCCACGAATCAATCATTCTCCCCAACATTATTATTAGGAACTTATGTTGATTTGGGCCTGGCATTTGCAAAAGACAGCTACAAACTTAACCAGGAAAAATTATGCCCTGTATTGAAATGTTATGAATCAACAAAACATCTGTTTAAATCAGATCTCAGCAACTTATTCGGTATTGGTTTTGATAAAAATACATTTTCATTTCATGTTTCTCCTCACATAGGATTTGAAAGAAAAATAGGTCATTCTCCCTTATCCATAAACACAGAAATTAATGGGCTTTATATGTTTACGAAATATTTAGAGCATCTTTCTTCTGACCCGGAATATTTACCTCGTCGCTCTAATTTAGATTATATTAGCGTTGAAGCCCTTCTTGAAACCCGTTATTATTACAATCTTAAACGCAGGATTAATAAAGGCAAAACAGGAAACGGACTATCAGCCGACTATTTAGCGATGGGAGGAAGTTACAAATATACGACACGATCATTTTACGATCAAGGAAGTTTTATGCCCAATATATTCATTTCAACAGGTTGGCAGCGTGTAATTGGTAAACACTTTTACTATGATATAAACATTGGACTGGAATATAAATTTGAAGTTCTAAATTCACATGGTTTTGCAGTTCAAGAGAAAGGGATTGAGCCAAGATTCAGAATAGCCGTTGGCTATCGCTTTTAGGCATTTTCATTTGAAAATTTTTAAATAAAATCCCAATTTCCCAATATTTATTACTAAATTATACTGCTTTTTAAAGAATAAAAAACATTCAAATTTTACTGCTATGCAAACGTACATTCTATTAACCAAGTTATCTCCTGAAGTGGCCATGAAAATGAAAGACCGTGAGCGGCTGGGTCGCAACTGGCTTGAACAGGTAAAGGATAAATGTCCTGAAGTAAAATTCATCGCCCATTATGCCATTCTGGGCAATTATGATTTTATTGATATTTACGAAGCCCCTGACAATGAAACAGCAGCAAAGGTATCCATTATCAGCCAGGCCAATGGAGCACTCAGCGCCATGAGCCTGACTGCAATTCCTTATAAGAAGTTCATTGAACTCACAGAGGAAATATAACTTTAATTAACATCCATCTCTCCATTCATTTTGGATGGACTTTTTATTCCTGAATTTCAGGAGAGCAATTCTCGTGTCCTGATTTTTAAAAAATTGATACCTTCACAACCCAATATTTAATCGTTAATATCATGAAAAATTACCTATTATTTTGCTTGCTAATTATGGCCCCCATAATAATGGTGGCTCAGCAAACAGCAACCCTGAAAATTTCTGAAATCCATGTGGATTTGAATGGAACGGAATATAAACCGGATGATCTTGCCGAGGTAACCCTTTCGGATCATGCACCCACATCCGTTATTGTATTTGAAAAAGACCAGGTAAAATATGGTGTGAATTTCCAGTATAAGAAAGGAAGAAACAGGATCAAACTCGTTCGGAAAGGCTGGGTGATAAAAGGAGGAGCTGAGCCCCAAAAGGCCAAACAGCGAAAAGATATGCAGGAATTAAAGACCTCCATTACCGGTAATTTCACCAAAAGGGTTGTGGATAATATTATCATTGACAGGACAAACCTGGAGGCCATCAATGTTTCTTTCCGATACGAATTAATCTATAAATAATAAAATCATGAAAAAAGTCTTAATTGCACTCACTGCAATCACGGTAGTGCTGAGCTTAATAACAGTTTATGCATTTCAAGATCCGGCACCGGAACCACAGGAAACGATGATATGGTACCAGGTAACGGTTATTGAATCGGTTGTGCCTGGCGGTGTGGGACGGTCACGGATGATCTGTCAGAATGAAAAAGGACAAATGGAAGAGACCAAACTGGAGAATTTTTTCAGCATGGCCGGAATTAATTTTGGGAACATCAGGGAAAACGACCAACAAATTACCAATAAGATCAGTGAATTGACAAACCAGGAATGGAATCTTTACAATGTTACCTCTGGTGTATATTCAGGTAATGGCAATAACAATAATGGCATTTTTATCACCCGCTATTTGTTTAATAAAACAGCCACAACCGAATAACAGACAATCGACTGGTTACAATCTGATTAAGTCGTTTTTGCTCTTCGTTTGAATCCTTCATAGAAAGTTACGTTCATCAGAATGAGTAAAAACCCGTAAATGCTGTCTTCCACAGGAATGGTGAACATTCGGATCCCGAGGTTCATGGAATCGTCATAATAAACCACCTCTCCTTCGATGAAAGAGCCGGTAAGGATTCCATTGACAATAAAAAAAGGAATAAGAATGATCAGGTAGCTAAAATAAAACCTGCCGAGATAATTTGATTTAAAAACCAACAAGTGCAACAATAAAAACACCGCTGTCAATCCAAATGTTACACTGGTGTAGAGATGATCGTAATGAATCGCGCCTACCACTGTGAGAACCACAATTAAGATCCATGTAATGGTATTTGACCAGGGTCCAAAATAATCTTTGCGTACAAGGTATTTTAATGCAGCATAAGTAAAAACACAGGCATAAGGAATGGTGATGAAAAAGAGCCATTCCTCAAGGGGGAGATTGATGATGTTGATGCCGGTCAAATAGCGCTCATTAAAGCCCCATATGCCCCAGTGCGTATACAATACATCCCAGGCGATGAAAAATGCAAGGGTCATAAACAGTCCCGGGAAAAAGTATTTCCAGTCCTTGTAAAAATTCAATCGCCGATCGAAACTGGCGATGAATGGAATGGAAATCGATAACAAATTAATCAGCAAATATGTGTACATAACCCCTTGAATGCGTGTCGTTAAACTTGTTGAGCTTTTTGGTTATTTCCTGAATTCTTCCATATAATACTTGATCGGTGCAATGAGAAACCCATAATTATAATGAGCATGCGGATTATGATGCTCCAAATGGGCCTTCACAGTTGCCCTGAGATAACGATTTGAAACGTTCTTCAGAATTTTAAGCCGCTGATGTACATATACATCATGAAAAAGGAAGTAAGCGATTCCATATGCCAGAATTCCCACCCCGATCCAGAATCTGTAATCAAAAGTTGCATAACCATAATAGATCAGCACAATACTGGGAATGGCAAAAATGACAGCAAACAAATCATTCCATTCAAATTTACGTCCGTCACGGATGTGATGATCTTTATGCAAGACCCATAAAAATCCATGCATTACAAATTTGTGTGTAAACCACGCCATAAATTCCATAAAGAAAAAAGCGCCGATGACAATGAGGGTTGCTAATATCCCATTCATAACAATAATTATTTATTTTTATTAGTGTTTAACAAATATCTTTCAACTTCATCAAAAGCAATCCTGAACCAAACCGTAAATTGATCAGGATTCCGTTTCATATCTTCCCGAATATCCTCCATCGTACTGTATTTCCAATCGTTGACTTCATCGGGATTTAAATTGGGTTTTTGGTTCGAATGTCCTATAAAAACATGATCAAATTCGTGTTCAATCAATCCCTGACCTACATCAGCTTTATATGTAAAATCAAAAGCTTTCCTCACTTCACAGTCAAATCCCATTTCTTCCATCATCCTGCGATGAACCGCTTCTTCAGGCAATTCATCTTCGCGTGGATGGCTGCAACAGGTATTGGTCCACAATCCTGGGGAATGATATTTCGTAAAAGCCCGTTGCTGCAACATCAACTCATTTCGATCATTGAAAACAAATGCTGAAAATGCCCGGTGCAAAATACCTTTTTCATGGGCCTTCATTTTTTCCATTTTACCTAATGGTTGATCCTGCGGATCAACAAGCACAACAAACTCTTGTTTTGTCATAATCAGCCTCCGGCTGTTAAAAATTCAATTTTTTCTTGCTCTTCTTCCGTAAGATTTCCTGACTCCATTAAATATGCGACGATTCGCTTTTCAAGATCAGGATCCTTTGCAGATAATTTTTGCAAAGTTAAATTTTCCAGAATAAACTTTTTATCCGATTCCCGATCATCGTATTTCAGGAATTCAGGGACGTTGGTCTGAACCGTAAAACGGATAAATCTGACTTCAATATTTTCAGGATCCAATACAACAGCCTTCTCAATCCAGTCCTTGCCCTTATTGAAAACGGATAATTTGCCAGTGGGCATTTTTTTACAGTTGGCCATTGTAGTGAGGGCAGCACCTTTGTAGGCCATCAAAACAGCATCATTGACAACGAACGGTTCATCCAGTGTTTTGGTCAACTCCTCTGCACCACACTGATCGGTCCAACCCTCAAAATACATTTCCCTAACATCCATACGGCCTATATTTTGGGCCATTGAAATTCCAAAAATAAATACCATTATGAATGTGATGAAAAACTTCATATTGTAATATTATAATAAATTAAAAGCATGCCGCACGGCTGAGGAAACCAATAATCTGTATTTTTCAGAATTGGGTATCCGCACACGTTGTTTCATAATGATCGATGAATGGGTGCGTTTTATTTTCCGAAGCAATGACAAATAGTAGATATAAGCCACGTAAACTCCCAATCTTGCGCCCTTTGGCAGTTGCTTGATCCCTTCATAAGCCAATTTAAAATCAGCTTCAATGTCATAAATAATTTGCTCCTTGGTCTCTTCGTCAAGCTCAGTCACATCAATATTGGGAAAATAAGAACGTCCCAGGAGATTTCTATCTGCATTGAGATCCCTCAAAAAGTTGACTTTTTGAAACGCTGATCCCAAAGACATGGCAGCGGGTTTCAATTCCAAATATCGATCACGATCACCTTCAACAAATACTTGCAGACACATCAATCCAACAACTTCTGCTGATCCAAGAATGTATTCTTTAAAGGATTCCAGATCATGGTCTTTTTGTTCCAGATCCATCTCCATGCTTCTCAGAAACAAATGGATTAATTCATGATCAATGTTATATTTGTTCACGACCCATTGAAAATTATTCAGGATGGGATTAAGACTGATTCCGTCCTCAATCGCTTCAAAGGTATCTTTCCTGAATTTTTCCAGAAGTTTCCTTTTATTGAATCCATGAAATGAATCCACAATTTCATCACCAAATCGGACGAATCCATAAATGGCGTATATCGGGTCATGGTATTTTTTATTAAATACACGAATACCGAGTGAAAACGAAGTACTGTAAGTAATCGTCGTTAACTTACTTGACTTCTTGGATATCATGTCGAAAATGTGTTTCATGGCAAAATATTTAAAATTGTTTAGCAATTTCTTTTGCAGCCACCTCACCTGAAATAATGGCGGGAGGAACCCCTGGCCCGGGGACCGTTAGCTGACCTGCAAAAAATAGATTTTTAACTTTTTTTGATTGCAATTTGGGCTTTAAAAAAGCTGTCTGCATTAAGGTATTGGCCAGTCCATAGGCATTGCCTTTAAAAGCATTATAATCAGCCTCAAAATCCCGATGGGCATAACTCTTTTTGAACGCAATGTGCTTTTCTATTTCCTCGCCCGTATAGTGTTCCAGTTTGTCAATGACATATCTGAAATATCTTTCACGTACTTCCTGTGTATCTTCCAGTCCGGGAGCCACAGGAATGAGCACCATCAGATTCTCCATACCTGCAGGGGCTACGCTGGGATCTGTTTTGGAAGTATTACTCAAATATATACTGGGACGTTCCGGCCATTTGGGATCCAGATAAATTTCATCTGCATGCTTGCTAAAATCTTCATCGAAGAACAGGGTGTGATGTTTTAGCTGAGGTATGACTTTATCAATGCCCAAATAAAATATCAGGGATGAAGGTGACATTACGCGCTTTTCCCAGTATTTATTTGAATAGTTGCGATAACGCTCCGGTAAGATCTGTTGCTCTATGTGATGATAATCCGCACTGGCAACAACCACATCTGCATCATAACTATGACCATTGACCTGAACATTTTTGACGAGATCATTTTTAAACTCCAGTTGATGCACTGGAGCATTGAATTCAAATTCGACACCCAATGATTCGGCTAATTGAACCATTCCTTCCACTACTTTATAGATACCTCCCTGAGGATACCATGTTCCCAGCTTGATATCACCATAATTCATGAGGGAATACAAGGCGGGTGTTGTTTTGGGCGTGCCTCCGAGAAACAGGACTGGAAACTCCAACATTTGCAGCAGTTTCGGATGGCTAAAATATTTCCGGATGTAGTTGTGAAACGAATTGAATACATGCATTTTGAATATGCCCATCATGAGTTCCGGGTCAATAAATTCAAGTGGAGAAGCACTTTTTTTATACACCAGTTTGTTGATCCCCACTTTGTATTTGAATTCAGCATTTTTGAGAAATGCAACCAGTTTTTGTGAACTCCCGGGTTCATATTGATCAAACATTTCACAGAAAGCATCAAAATCTGCGGGTAAATCGGTTTGGTCATCCTGCCCCCATACGATTCTATAAGAAGGGTCTAGTCTTTCAAGGTGGTAATAATCTGAGGTTTTTTTACCAAAGCTCTCAAAAAACCGGTCGAACACATCGGGCATCCAATACCAACTGGGACCCATGTCGAACGTAAAACCCTCCGAAACTAATTTTCGGGCCCGACCTCCTGGTAAAGCGTTCTTTTCAAGAACCTTAACAGCAAAACCTTCCTTCGCCAAAAAGCTGGCAGCTGATAAACCTGAAAAACCGGCACCGATGACTATGGCTTTCTTTCTTTGCATGATACACTGTCAATTAGCTATAGAAACAACCAAATTGAGTTTTTGTTTAACTATTATTTTTTATTTTTAAACAAGCGATGAACTCAGCATAAATTAAAAAAAAAACTCAAAAAAACTTGACAAAGGGTCATTGGTTATTGTATCTTTGACCGACCGTTCATTCAATAACATTTTAATTACAGAAGTATTGTTTGAAAGGCATTATAAACTGACTAATCGTTCAATTAAAAATGGCACCAAAAACAAGTGAACAGTATAGCGAGATCCGGGAAATCCGAACACGCCAAATAATGGAAACAGCCTTACAGCTTTTTGCTGCCAATGGATACGCCAATACTTCCATCAGTCAGATTGCTACCAAAGCAAAAATCAGCAAAGGTTTGATGTATAACTACTTTTCGAGCAAAGAGGATTTACTAAAAACTATATTTGAGCAGGGTTTTAAAGAAATGTTTGATTTGTTTGATCCCAATAAGGATGGCGTTCTCACGAGGGAAGAATTCACCTATTTTATTGAAGAGACCTTTTACCTTATGAGCCGAAAGCGGGACTTCTATAAACTTTATTTTGCCCTGATGATGCAACCAACTGTTTGGAAAAAATTAAAAATTCAAATCCATGATATCATTGCTCCATTCCTAAAAATCATGGAAGATTATTATGAGAAAAAGGGAGCTGCCAATCCTGCACTGGAAGCTGTGCTTGTGGGAGCTTTATTGGATGGAATTGGATTCAACTTCGTTTTCAATCCCGATATGTATCCATTGGATGATGTAAAAAAACTGGTCATAGAACGTTTTGTATAACTTGAAATATTAGAAAATGATGAAATTGATTTTAAAACCACTTTTGGCCTGCTTGATTGCAACAGTCACATTAACCACTAACGCCCAGGAACTGACTGCCCTGGAAATCGTGAAAAAAGCTGATCAAAAAACCCGTGGTGAAACCAGCCAGGGGAGTATGACCATGAAGATTGTCAGACCTGATTGGGATAGAACCGTAGAAATGAAATCATGGTCAAAAGGGGATGATTATTTTCTCATCTATATCACAGCCCCCGCAAAGGATAAAGGACAGGTATTTCTGAAAAGAGAGAAAGAAATGTGGAATTGGGTACCATCCATCGATCGAATGATCAAGATACCTCCTTCTATGATGATGCAATCGTGGATGGGAAGCGACTTCACCAATGACGACCTGGTAAAGCAATCAAGTATTGTTAAAGATTACACGCATAAATTGCTTGGTGAAGAAATGATTCGGGGCGAAGAGTGCTATAAAATAGAGCTTACACCATTGCCCGATGCACCTGTCGTATGGGGCAAAATAATATCATGGATCACCAAAGATGGTTTTAACAACTGGAAAAATGAATATTACGACGAGGACATCGTCCTTATAAACATCGAGAATGCTTATGATTTGAAAGATTTCGGAGACCGCACACTACCCAGTCGCATTGAAATAGAGCCTGTGGATGAACCCGGGAACAAAACGGTGCTGATCATGAGTGACATGCAATTCAACAAGCCCATTGATGATGGATTTTTCACACAACAAAACATGAAAAGGGTACGGTAAAAAACTGCAAATTCAAACGAATCCATGAAAACCTATTTCAAACTGGCATGGCGCAACCTCTGGCGAAATAAACGGCGATCATTGATTACCATTGCTTCCATTTTTTTCGGCGTTTTCTTTGCTATATTCCTCTCATCCATTCAAAAGGGGTCTTTCGAAAACATCCTTGAAAATATGGTGAAGTTTTATTCTGGTTATATCCAAATTCAAGGTGAAAAATATAAGGACAACAAAAGCCTGAATCAAAGTTTTGAAGATAATGATCTGCTTAGAGGCAAAGTAGCAAGTGAAACCAATGTGACCCATTTTGCCAGCCGGATCGAATCCTTTGCCCTTTCAGCCTTTAAAGATCAAACCTATGCTGCTGTTGTTTTAGGAATAGAACCAGCTCAGGAAAACCAGATTTCAGAAATTTCGAAATGGATCTCCCAGGGAACATATTTCACCAAAAGCAATGAGGTAAATGGTGTTCTGATTGGAAGTCAGTTGGCCGAAAATCTGGGTATCGGCGTGAATGATACGTTGGTACTGATTGGCCAGGGTTATCATGGACAAACAGCAGCAGGTAAATTTCCCGTCCTTGGACTTTTAAAATTCCCTTTACCCGATCTCAATAAACAAATGATTTATATGTCACTTGAATCGGCCAGAAATTTCTATTCGATGCCGGACAGGTCAACTTCAATGGTTTTGATGGTCGATAATGTGGACAAAATAGATAAAACCATTGATCACCTTGAACAAGCCATAGATAAAAATTTAAAAGTCTATTCATGGAAAGAGATTCAACCCGAACTTGAAAATTTCATTCAGGGTAAACTGGCTGGGGGTAAAATCATGAAGGGAATCCTCTTTATGGTCATCGGGTTTGGTATTTGGGGAACCATCATTATGCTAATGGCAGAGCGGAAGCGGGAACTCGGGATCATAATAGCTCTTGGTGTTCGTAAAATAAGGGTGATGCGAATCATTGTTCTGGAATCATTTTTAATCGGATTTATTGGTGTTGTCATTGGCTCCATAACTAGCCTTCCACTTGTTTCCTATCTTTATTTACACCCAGTTCATGTTAGCGGCAGTATCAAAGAAACATACGAATCCATGGGGTTTGAACCGGTATTAAAATTCAGTATTCATCCTGATAATTTTATCAGTCCGGCAATAACCGTATTTATATTGTTTACGGCAATTACATTATATGCTGTATGGTATATTGCAAGATTAAAAACGGCTTCAGCACTTAGGGCATGATTCCGTATATTGATAGAAAATTATTTAACAAGAAATTCAATAGCAATGAATGTTATTAAAATAGCCTGGAGAAACTTATGGAGAAATTCACGCCGAACCGCGATCACGATGGCATCTGTATTTTTTGGTGTTATCCTTTCCGTAGCTATGACATCGATGCAGTATGGCTCTTATGATTCAATGATTGATAATGTCGTTAAGTTTTATTCAGGTTATGCACAGATTTTTGATCGTGCATATCATGAAAACAAAACCATCAACAACACGATGGAGCTCACTGACTCAATCAGAAAAACGGTTCAGCAAACAGAGGGGGTAACGCATATTGCCTCGAGGCTTGAATATTTTGCACTGGCATCTTCTGATGAAATTACCAAAGGAGCCATGATCCTCGGAATTGACCCGATCCAGGAAAGTTATGTAACAGATGTAGCCAAATGGGTAGAAAAGGGACAATATCTCAAAGAAGGCGATGACGGAGTTTTGGTATCGGTCAACCTGGCCAATTATCTCAAAATAAATATAGGTGACACAATCGTATTATATGGCCAGGGATATCATGGTGTAACTGCTGCCGACCTTTTCCCGGTCAGGGGAATCCTTAAATTTCCTTTACCAGAACTGAACAACCAGATGATCTATATGGACATTGGGACCTGTCAACGTTATTTTGGAGCCGAAAACAGAATCAGTTCACTGGTGATAATGGTCGATGACCACAATGACCTACCTGCTGTTATGCGATCATTAAAAGCAAGCATTAAAGATCCATTAACTGTTATGTCATGGGACGAACTTCAACCCGAACTTGTCCAGATGATAGATGCCGACCGTGCAGGAGGTGTTTTCACCAAAATAATCTTATACATGGTAGTGGCCTTTGGTATATTTGGTACGATTATCATGATGATATCTGAAAGGATCAGAGAACTGGGTGTGACCATTGCCATTGGCATGCAACGATTTAAAATGGCAGGTATTCTTTTTACAGAAACAGTCTTAACCGGTTTGCTGGGCGCTGCATCAGGAATTATTGGAAGTATTCCAATCGTGGTTTACTTTTACAATAATCCGATCAAACTCACGGGCGATGCGGCACAAACAATGATCGATATGGGAATGGAACCGTTGATGTATTTCAGCTTAAGTCCTTTTGTTTTTTACAACCAGGCCATCACTGTTTTCTTTATCACCGTTGTTATTGGTGTTTTCCCGGTTTATAAAGCTTTCAATCTGAAAATTAACCAGGCATTGAAAGCATAAGAAAATAAAATTAAAGAGATTAAAACTACGATTATGATTTTTCAAGTTTCATGGCGAAATATTTGGCGAAACAAGGTCAGGAGCCTTGTGGTCATATCAGCAATTACAGTCGGCATATTCGCAGGTGTATGGTCGGCGGCTTTCTTCAAGGGTATGATGAACCAACGGATCGATAAAGTGATCAACACTGAATTATCGAGTATGCAGGTACATGAACCTGATTTTAGAAAAACCTCAGAATTCTCAAATTATATTCCCGATGCCGAAATACTGGCAGATCAGATCAGAGAAATCCCGGAGGTACGTGGTGTGAGTAACCGCATGGTGGTGCAATCCATGGTGGCTTCGGCCGAAACGGCTTCCGGAGTTGTGATTCTTGGCATTGATCCTGAACAGGAATCAAAAGTAACCAATATTTATAATAAGATCATTGATGGTGCCTACTTTGATGGGGTTTCAAGAAATCCGGTTGTGATCGGTAAAAAACTGGCTGAGAAACTCAATGTTAAAGTAAGGTCGAAAATAGTGATCACCCTTCAGGACCTGGATAACAATATTGTTTCGGCTGCATTTCGTGTTGCCGGAATCTATACCACCAATAATAATATATACGATGAAAGTCATGTATTTGTGCAACACAGTGATCTATCCAATTTAACTGTTTTCCCGATAGGGGCAGGACATGAATTAGCCATAAGCCTGAATGACAATCAAACATTACCACAGGTGCAGGCTCAAGTAACCCAAATGGCCACCGGCATGGAAGTCATGAATTGGAAAGAACTCAGCCCCGAGATGAGTTACCTCACTGAAACCATGGATATGTATATGTATGTTTTCATTATCATAATTCTGCTGGCGCTGCTTTTCGGTATTATCAATACAATGTTGATGGTGGTGATGGAACGAACCAAAGAAATAGGAATGCTGATGGCCATCGGGATGCACAGGGCGAAAATATTCTGGATGATCATCGTTGAATCTGTCATGCTTTCATTGGTTGGTGGAATTTTAGGAATTATGGTCGGAGCCTTAGTTTCAAAGATTGGTGAAACACATCCTATAGATCTTTCTATGTGGGCTGAAGGCTATCAATCGCTGGGATATGATTCCTTTGTTTATACCACCTTGCAACCCGAGCTGATCATCAATGTTGCGGTGCTGGTAATTATTACAGGTGTAATTGCAGCCCTTTATCCAGCCTATAAAGCCCTTAAAAATGATCCGGCTGATGCACTGAGAATTGAATAAATACAACTACTTGATTAATTAAGAATAGGATTTTAAGAATATAAAATAAACAACAATGAAAGTTATCGAAATCAAAGACCTGGTTAAAATTTATAACAGCAGTGAGGTTCAAGTGAAGGCAGTGAATGGGATCAATCTCGATTTTGAAGAAGGTGAATTTGCCGCAGTGGTGGGACCATCGGGTTCGGGTAAAACAACTTTTTTGAACATGGTAGGTGGTCTCGACCGACCCACATCCGGTGAAGTGATCGTAGGAGGCACCAATATTTGGGAATTGAAATCCCGCAAACTGATCGACTTCAGACTGCGGAATATCGGGTTTGTATTCCAGGCATACAACCTCATACCGGTTCTAACAGCCAGGGAAAATGTAGAATTTATCATGCATCTCCAGGGACGTGACAAACATGAAAGAAATCAACGAGTAAATGAATTGCTAACCGCAGTTGGTCTTGGCGAACGGATGGAGAGCCGCCCCAGTAAACTGTCGGGTGGCCAGCAACAAAGGGTCGCCGTTGCCAGGGCTCTGGCTTCTAAACCCAAATTTATTTTGGCTGATGAACCAACAGCCAACCTCGACTCTAAATCGACTGAAAATTTACTCGACATGATGGAGAAACTCAATAAAGAAGAAAATATCACTTTTATTTTCAGCACCCATGATGCCCGGGTGGTTAAAAAAGCACGTCGCGTGATTACCCTGGATGACGGTAAAGTAACAAGTGATGAGAAAAAATAAGCAATGCGGTTCAAGGTATTATCGGTCTTAGTTTTGCTGGCACTCTCTGCATCTAATCTATGGGCCCAGGATAAAAAAGTGGAGTTTTCAGGTCACTTGCAAAACCTGAATACTTTATGGATTCAAGATGTGAGTTCGGAATGGTATACAACCGGGTCAATATACAACCGGCTGAATTTGAAATGGTACCCCAATGAGAGGTGGACCTTTTCGGCCAGCGCCCGCAATGTGGCTAATTACGGACAGCTCATTTATAACTATTATCCTTTATATTCAGACCTGTTGGTTCAGGATGACGGATTTGTTGATTTAACTGGAACCATAGCAAGGGATTCCTCCTATATTCTTTACTCAAACCTCGATCGATTAAATCTCAAGTTCACCAAAGGTAAATTTGAAGCCACAGTAGGACGACAACGCATCAATTGGGGAATAAACATGGTTTGGAATCCCAATGATATATTCAATACTTTTAATTTTTATGATTTTGATTATGTGGAGCGGCCCGGTTGCGATGCCATCAGACTGCAATATTATACAGGCTATGCATCGGGCTATCAGATCGCTTTCAAAATGGATGCCGACAATGAAATCACAGCAGCAGGTATGTACAGTTTTAATCAATGGAATTACGACTTCCAGGTTCTCGGTGGTGTGATGACTTCAGATGTGGTTTTGGGAGCAGGCTGGTCGGGTTATATCAAAAATGCAGGCTTTACTGGAGAAGCTTCTTATTTCCGGGATAAAGATAATTTTGCAGATACTACAGGGATTTTTGTTGCATCGATCGGAGGTAGTTATACATTTAGAAACAGCTTGATGGTAAACGCTTCAATTCTTTATAATTCTGATGGGACAACCGGAAAAGCAGGATATGGATCCTCATTTATTGTTCTGCAAGATGTATCACCAAAAAGTTTTTCACCTGCCAGGGCATCTCTGATGGGACAACTCTCCTACCCCATCACACCCCTCATTCAGGCAGACCTGAGCGGCATTGTCAATCCTTACGACGGTTCTTTTTTCATAGGACCATCTGTGACTTTTTCACTCACGGATAATATTGGATTATTGCTTACTTCGCAAATTTTTGCGGGAGAAACAGGAACTGAATTTGGTGGATATGGGCAATTGTATTATTTAAGATTGAAATGGTCTTTTTAGCCCTTAAAGTGTTTTAATTCTTCAAAAACTTAACAATGTAAACCCTGCTTTTTGAAGTTAAACTCACAATGTAAACCCCCGGTTCCAATTGATCCAGTTCAAGAGAATACTTATACTTCACATCCGTTATCCGAAACTTTCTTTTCAACACAATATGACCCTTCAAATCTAAAATTTGTAATTGAACAATTTCTTTTTCAAAACCATTCATTTCAATGGTTGCTTTTCCGATAACCGGATTGGGATAAATGGATGCATTGAAAATATCTTTGTTGTTAAAAAGGGATATACCTGTTGCTACAGAATGATTTACCCAGTAATTAAAAATGCCGCTATACTGACCGAGGGTAAGATCCGGATCACCATCTCCATCCAGGTCAGCCAATGCAGGGGTAGTATTTTGCTCCCCCGATATACCCATGAAAATTTCATTGTTCTGGATCCATTCACCACCCTGATTCTCAAAATAAGTCAGTGAACCACTAAGATTGCCACAAAGGATATCGACATCACCATCCATATCAACATCGTAAACAGTGGGCACACAATTCATCCCAACATCAATGGTACCAAAAAAATTTGCTACGACAGACCATTCAGGATCTTCCGGTGTTCCACCGTTTTGGATATACGTTAAATTTCCCGATTCATTTCCGGCAATGATATCCAAATCTTCATCACCATCAAAATCTGCAAGGCGGGGCGCCGACCAACCACCCAAAGCCACCGCTTGAAGAAAACTGGGTTCCTTAACAAATCCGTCGCCTGTATTTCTATGATAGTAGAGTCCCCCGTTCAGATCGCCAACAATGGCATCCGGAAGCCCATCATTGTTTACATCTCCCATTGCAACCGCACTATATATTGAATGTTTAAGAGATGCAAAAGGCGAACTGTTTTCTTCCCATGCAGGACCTGTTATGGTACCTGTATTTTCAAAATATTTGATATCACCAAGCTGGGTTCCGGTAAACATATCCAGGTCTCCATCATTGTCAAAATCAAAAAAATAAGGATTGCTGGCACCGCCAATATCAATGACACCCCCGAACAAGGTAGTATTCTCAGTCCAGTCGGGTGCTGATGACGTACCGGTATTCAAGTAATATTTTAATGGTCCGGCATAGGTTCCGAAAACAAGGTCTGTCAGGCCGTCATCATCCAGGTCGGCCAACCCGGGCGAATTCCAGTAGCTGTCATTTCCCAAACCATCAAAAGCGGTTGTATTTATCTCCCAAACTGCTGTCGTTGAATTACCGGTATTTTCGTAATATACAAATCCATAGCTATCTCGCCCTAACAGCAAATCCTGGTCTTCGTCCTGATCGATATCACAAAAATGAGGATACGCATACAGGCCCACATCACCGACCTCACTCACGTTATTCTCATTAAATTCCACCTCCTGGGGGGTTCCCATATTCATATAAATTTTAACAAGACCACTCTCGCTAATCCCGACGACCATATCATAATCGCCATCGCCATCCAGGTCACCAAAGTCAGGTATTGGATTTTGTCCGACTTCAAGACCATTAAAAATACCAGGCTGTTTTTCGAAAACCGGGCTCAATGATGTGCCTATATTCTTGTAGAGGTTAAGCCCCGTAAAACCACCGCTTATCAAATCAAGATCATCATCCGAGTCAATATCACTGAACACGCCTACTTCCGCATCAAGCGACTGAACATTTTCGAAAATATCGGCACCCGGAACAAACATTGGAGAAGCAGATGATCCGGTGTTTTCAAGATACAACGGATTTTCACCAACACTCCCGAGAATCATGTCAAAATCATCATCCCCATCCAGATCGGCAAAGCGGGGCTGCGAAAAAGTAAGACTGGGGACGCCGCTTGGATTAAAAATATTATCATTCTGGGTCCAGGGTTGTCCTTTTACCTGGGAATTAATGAGGATTGTAGTGATAAATAAGATGAGAAATAAATTTTTCATTTTTTACTATTTTTGATAATCCTGTTTTTAATTTCTTGAATCACAACCAAAATTAAGTTAATTCATGATGACTTGCGAATTTTATACTTTTGATTGCTATTTATAAAAGCTTCCGGTTCGGGAGTAAAAACAATGCACTTTGAATCCTAAATTTAATACTTTTACTACGATTTATTCCATAACCAAAACACATGATTCATAATTCGGAACTTGATCTGGCTTTTGATTTTGTGCAATATACAAATCGTAATATTTTCCTGACAGGTAAAGCTGGCACTGGAAAAACAACTTTTCTGCATAAACTCAAGGAGGTGTCGCCCAAAAGAATGATTGTGGTTGCCCCAACCGGTGTTGCTGCCATCAATGCAGGCGGGGTAACTAGCCATTCATTTTTCCAAATGCCTTTTGGTCCCATTTTGCCGGGCCGGCTAAGCGAAGTACAAAATGATTCGGGTCAGAATAGTGCGATCCGTAAATTTAACAAAAGGAAGATCAACATCATTCGTTCCCTTGATTTACTTGTGATTGATGAGATCAGCATGGTAAGGGCCGACCTGCTGGATGGAATCGACCAGGTGTTGCGCCGGTATAAAAACAAAAACAAACCTTTTGGTGGAGCTCAGGTGCTGATGATTGGGGACCTTCAGCAATTGGCTCCTGTGGTAAAAGAAAATGAGTGGCGCATGCTCAGAGATTTTTATGAAACGGCTTTCTTTTTTAGCAGCAAGGTCTTCCAGCAAGCTGATGCAGTCAGTATCGAGCTCAAACATATTTACCGTCAAAAGGATAATGAGTTTATCCGGATCCTGAACGAAATCCGTGACAACCGGCTCTCACCCGAATCATTGGAAACACTGAATAAAAGGCACATACCCGGATTTCAACCCAAAAGTAAAGAAGGTTATATTATTCTCACAACCCACAATGCGATAGCCAATCGAATTAACCAGGAGCAACTTGAAAAGGTAAAGGCCAGGGAACACACTTTTGAAGCAGAAATACAAGGACAGTTTCCTGAGCATTCATTCCCCGCCGAACAATTTCTAGCTTTGAAGGAAGGGGCACAGGTGATGTTTATCAAAAACGACAGCTCTCCTGAAAAAAGATTTTTCAATGGTAAAATAGGACGCGTTGTAGGCATCGAAGATGATTCCATTTTTGTGCAATGCGATCATGAGGACAATCCCATAGAGGTGGGCAGGGAAATGTGGGAAAACATTCGCTATTCCATCAACGAAAGGTCCAAAGAGATTGAAGAAGCGGTGGCCGGGTCATTTATCCAATACCCGTTGCGTTTGGCCTGGGCTATAACCATCCACAAAAGTCAGGGCCTTACCTTTGATAAGGCTGTGATAGATGCCAATGCAGCCTTTGCCCACGGGCAGACCTATGTCGCCCTGAGCCGATGCAAATCGCTGGAAGGACTTGTACTCAGTACTAAAATTTCACCTGATGGAATCATCTGCGATCCCACGGTTGGAAAATTCAATAATGATGTTGAACAACACCAGCCTGATGAAAAGGTACTTTCATTCTCTAAACAAAACTATCGCCTGGAACTTCTGGATGAGTTATTCAGTTATCGGCAGCTTCAATACCACTTTGAAAAGTGTAAAACGCTAGTCGCAGAAAATAAGCGATCCATTCAGGGTGATATCGGGGAAAAAATTGATCAGATCCTCCAAAATGGTATTCCACCTTTAAAAGAGGTGGGAACCAAATTCATGGCTCAATTGAGATATATAACACAGCAGGAGTCGTCCGAAGCACAATTCCAGGATAGGATCAAAAAAGGGGCAAACTATTTTGGGGATCAAACAGAAAAACAGCTTGCGAAACCATTTAACGAAAGTGAACTCGAGACGGATAACACAGCTGTCAGAAAAGTGATCCGGGAAACCATTGAGAAAATAGATGAACTGATAATTGTAAAATTGGCTTGTTTAAATGTTTGCAAAAATGGATTCATTCTCAAAGATTACCTGCACGTGAGGGCAACAGCTGCGCTTGAAAAACCGACAAAGGCAACACAGGAAAAAACAAAGATCACCGGCAAAATGTCGTCGCATCCAAAACTGTATGAATACCTGCGCGAGTGGCGAAACAGGATCGCCCTTGACGCAGGCATACCGCATTATCGGGTAATCTCGCAAAGAGCACTGCTTGGCATTTCAAACACTGTTCCCGGCAACGAAAATAAATTGCTGGAGGTGAAAGGTTTCGGAAAAATGAAGTTTAAAAAATTTGGAGAAGACATTTTACACATTGTGAGTCAATATTGCGATGAGCACAGTGTGGAGCCAACGTTGTCCCGGGCAACTTCAAAACCGGTAAAAAAGGACACCAAAAAGATTACCTTTGAATTATTTAAAGAAGGTAAAAGCATCACCGAAATTGCGAAGATCAGGAACTTTACTGAGAATACCATTGAAAGTCATTTAGCCCATTATGTGGGGTTGGGTGAACTCGACATTCATCTTTTTGTAGACAAAAAGACCCGGGAAACTATTTCTGATTTTTTCGAAGAAAACCCCGGAGCTGGATTAAGCCTGGCAAAAGAAGCGCTTGACAATAAGATCACCTATTCTCAAATCAAAATGGTCAGGAGCCATCTTGAATTTCTCACCAATCAATAACTTTAGGGTTCAAACATATTAAGCAATATTCGTATAAACAGCCTGAACATCGTCATCATCCTCAATTTTATCGAGCATTTTTTCAATGTCGATTAGTTGTTCTTCTGAAAACGATACGGGTGAAGTTGGGATCCGTTGCAAATTGGCTTTGCTGATCTTGATTCCTTTCTCTTCGAAGGCTTTTGAAAGGGTACCGAAATCCGTATAATCGGCATAAGCATAAAACGTGCCTTCATTTTCTTCGATTTCCTCGAGTCCATGGTCAATGAGTTCAAGTTCCATTTCTTCGATGTCCATGTCTTCCGTTTTCTCAAACTCAAATACGGCCTTACGAGAAAACATAAACTCCAGTGAACCAGTTGGAACAAGTGAACCACCCACTTTATTAAAATACGATTTCACATTGGCAACAGTCCGCGTAGTATTATCGGTGGCACATTCCACAAAAACCAACACACCGTGGGGACCTTTTCCTTCGTAGTTCACCTCAGTGTAAGCATCGGCTTCTTTTCCTAAAGACCTTTTGATGGCAGCATCTATGTTATCTTTGGGCATATTTTGTGCTTTGGCATTCTGGATAGCAGTTCGAAGCCGTGGATTTAAATCCGGATCAGCACCTCCCTCTTTGGCAGCCACGGTAATAGTTTTGGACAACTTTGGAAATATTTTGGACATTTTATCCCAGCGCTTTTCTTTGGCGGCCCGACGGTATTCAAATGCTCTTCCCATTGATCAGTATTTAAGATTTAGGCGGCAAAAATATGAAACGCATGGATTCATATCTAAAAAAAATTTAATTCGGGAATTAATAACATGTATACTTGCATGTTAATTTTATTAAGCAGGGCAATTCGGTGAGATTTATTGATGATGGTTGGCCATCAAATGATTTTAAGTATACATGCTGCGCGATTCAATAAAATATTTGTATATAATTTCTTGTTAATTAAAAAGTTTATATTAATTTTGCAGCCCTAAAATTTCAAGCAAAAGTTTTATAAACAGAAACAATATGTACTTATCGGCCGAAAAGAAAAAAGAGCTCTTCAAAGAATACGGAAAATCAGAATTTGATACTGGTTCCACCGAAGGACAGGTTGCTTTATTCACATTCAGAATCAAGCATTTGACCGAACATTTGAAAAATAATAAGAAGGACAATAAAACCGAGCGTTCACTTGTACTTCTGGTTGGTAAAAGAAGAAAACTTCTGGATTACCTGAAGAAAAACGATATTGAACGGTACAGGGCAATTATAAAAAAGCTTGGTCTGAGAAAGTAGGAAAAAAAACTGAAAGGCAATGTAAATTGCCTTTTTTTGTATTAATGTAAATAATAATGAGTAAAACAGGAATTCAAAAATCAATTACCCTGGCCGATGGCAGGGAAATTACAATAGAAACCGGCAAATTAGCCACCCAAGCTGATGGATCAGTTGTTGTTAAAATGGGTGAAACCATGCTTTTAGCAACCGTGGTATCCAATAAAGAACCTAGAGAAAACGTAGACTTTCTTCCATTATCGGTTGATTATCAGGAAAAATATGCAGCAACCGGAAGATTTCCGGGAGGATTTTTTAAGCGTGAAGCACGCCCTTCAGAATATGAAATTTTAATTGCACGTTTAGTCGACAGAGCGCTTCGCCCATTATTTCCCAGTGATTATCACGCGGAAACACAAGTCTTGATCACCCTTATTTCTGCCGATAAAAACACAATGCCTGATGCATTGGCTGCACTCGCAGCATCATCTGCCCTTTCCGTTTCAGATATCCCATTCAACGGTCCCATATCAGAGGTACGTGTGGGTCGTAAAAACGGTCAATTGATCGTCAATCCTTCTGTATCTGATATTGATTTACTCGATCTCGATATAATGGTAGCTGCGACCATGGATAACATCATGATGGTTGAAGGAGAAATGAAAGAGGTCAGTGAAGAAGAAATGTTGGAAGCATTGAAATTTGCGCATGATGCCATTAAACCGCAATGTCAGGCGCAACTTGACCTGGCTGCCATGATTGAAAAAGCTAAAGTAAAACGTGAATATTCACATGAAGATAATGATGAAGCATTAAAAGAAAGGGTTTGGAAAGAAACGTATGATAAAGTATATGCTGTGGCCAAACAAGGAACAGCAAAGCATGAACGTCATGAGGAATTTGACAGGGTAAAAGAAGAATTTAAAGCAACCTTTTCCGAAGAAGAGCTGGAAGAAAAAGGAATGTTGATTGATCGCTATTATCATGATGTTGAGAAAGAGGCCATGCGTCGTATGATTTTGGATGAAAGCCAGCGTCTGGATGGAAGAGCATTGAATGAAGTCAGGCCCATTTGGTCGGAAGTCGATTATTTACCAGCAGCTCATGGTTCTGCCATTTTCACAAGGGGCGAAACCCAGTCGCTTACAACAGTAACACTCGGTACCAAGCTTGATGAACAAACCATCGATGGTGCTGTGATTGAAGGTAAAAGCAATTTTATTTTACATTATAACTTTCCTCCATTCTCAACCGGTGAAGCACGCATGATGCGGGGTACCGGTCGCCGTGAAATAGGACATGGAAACCTTGCTCTTCGTGCCTTGAAGTTTGTCATGCCCAAAGGCGAAGAGAATCCTTATACCGTCCGAATCGTTTCTGATATTTTGGAATCCAATGGCTCCTCATCAATGGCCACTGTTTGTGCAGGCACTATGGCGCTCATGGATGCCGGGGTGAAAATTCTTAAACCCGTTTCTGGAATTGCCATGGGTTTGATAACCGACAAAGATTCAAATAAATACTCGGTATTGTCTGATATCCTTGGTGATGAAGATCATCTGGGCGATATGGACTTCAAAGTTACCGGGACCCGTGATGGGATTACTGCCTGTCAGATGGACATCAAAGTCGAGGGATTATCTTATGAAATTTTGCAGAAGGCCCTTGATCAGGCCCGGGAAGGAAGACTCCATATCCTGAATGAAATGGAAAAAACCATCCAGCAACCCCGAGAAGATTATAAGCCACATGTACCTCGGATTGAAAAGATGTCTGTTCCCAAGGAATTCATTGGTGCAATCATTGGTCCTGGTGGAAAAGTCATTCAGGAAATCCAGGAATCCACCAATAGCACCATTGTGATCGAGGAAGTTGACAACCTGGGTATCATTGATATTGTTACCACTGATAAAGCTTCAGCTGAGGCAGCCAAAGCACGGATCAAAGCCATTACGGCCGTACCGGAAGTTGGTGAAGTATACCTGGGAACAGTTAAGAACATTACAACCTTTGGGGCTTTTGTTGAAATACTTCCAAATAAGGAAGGGCTGTTGCACATTTCAGAAATTGACTGGAAGCACATTAAAGATGTAGAGAGTGTTTTGAAAACCGGGGACAAAGTCAAAGTTAAATTGATAGACGTTGATGGAAAATCAGGCAAACTGAAATTATCCAGAAAAGTTCTTATTCCGCGTCCAGAGCGCAATTAATTTCTGAAACCTTCTAGGTTTCTGAAACGTAAAACTCCCGAAAAACAGATTACGTTAGCTTTTCGGGATTTTTTATGGAACCATAAAAAATCCCGGTTTGATGTTAAAATGCTAGCTGTTTAAAAACGTTATAAATACATTACGGTTATAATTAAATTTTGGAATGAGGCAACTTAAAATCACGAAACAGGTCACCAACCGGGATACAGCATCACTCGAAAAATATCTACAGGAAATTGGAAAGGTCGACCTGATTTCTGCTGATGAAGAAGTCAAGCTTGCTCAACGAATTAAGCAAGGTGATAAACTGGCACTTGAAAAACTTACCAAAGCCAACCTCCGTTTTGTCGTTTCTGTTTCCAAACAATATCAGAATCAGGGTCTCAGTCTGCAGGATTTAATCAATGAAGGGAATCTGGGGCTCATTAAAGCAGCCCAGCGATTTGATGAAACAAGAGGGTTTAAATTTATCTCTTACGCCGTTTGGTGGATCCGACAGTCGATCATGCAAGCCCTGGCTGAGCAATCCCGGATAGTGAGGCTGCCACTGAACCGCATCGGGACACTGAATAAAATTAACAGGGCATATGCCCAGTTGGAACAAGAGTTTGAAAGGGAACCCAACAGCAGTGAAATCGCAAATATGTTACAGGTTAATGAAGATGAAATCAGGTCCTCTATTAAGGATGCAGGCCGGCATGTTTCGATGGATGCACCGATGGTTACTGATGAAGAAACCAGCCTTTACGATGTGCTTCATAGTGATGATTCACCCCACCCTGACAAAGACCTGATCCATGATTCTCTTAAAATTGAAATTGAAAGAGCAATTTCAACATTGACTGCTCGTGAAGCTGATGTGTTAAGATCCTATTACGGACTTAATTCAACTGCTCCACTATCACTTGAAGAAATTGCCTTTAAATATGATCTAACCCGTGAACGGGTTCGGCAAATTAAAGAAAGGGCCATTCGGCGATTGAAACAAAGTTCCAGAAGCAATCTATTAAAAAACTATCTGGGTTAAGACACTGGCGGACTTTTGGTCCGCCTTTTTTTATGAAATCTTATTACTTTTACCCACAAAATAATCACCATGAAAAAAATGATTGCCCCATCTATACTCTCTGCTGATTTTGGCCATTTGAAATCAGATATTGAAATGATCAATGAGAGCGACGCTGATTGGATTCACGTTGACATCATGGATGGTGTATTTGTTCCCAATATTTCCTTTGGCTTTCCGATTATTAAAATCATTAAAAAATATGCCCGAAAACCGCTTGATGTTCATCTAATGATCGTACAACCCGATCGTTATATTACCCGCTTTAAAGAAGCCGGCGCTGATATCCTTTCGGTTCAATATGAGGCCTGCACTCATTTGCACCGAACCGTTCAAAGCATTCATGGTGCAGGAATGAAAGCGGGAGTCGTTCTCAATCCTCACACCCCAGTCAATGTTCTTGAAGATATCATTGATGTGGTTGATCTTGTGCTGATCATGTCAGTCAATCCGGGTTTTGGGGGACAGAAATTTATTGAAAACACCTTTAATAAAATAGATCGACTTGTTAAAATGAAGTCACAACACAACGCCGAAGCATTGATTGAAGTTGATGGTGGAGTTGATTTTTCCAATGCCGAAAAGCTCTTCCAAAGAGGTGCCAATGTGCTTGTTGCCGGAAATAGCGTTTTTTCAGCTGAGAATCCGACAGAAATGATCAGCAAATTAAAAAAATAATCGGGTTTCTCCATTTTGATTATTTAAGATAGTAATGAGCTTTTCTTAAAGAAATCGGAAAATCACCGAACAAATTTGGACAAGGCCAGTATAAACAGCATCATTGAAGTTATTTTATGCAAAAGTCGATCGCTGTTATTTCCGTCATGCTATTACTTATAAGCACCTCACTTATTGGCCAGAATAAAAGTACCAAAGAGGTTGCCAAAACGGATTTCAATAGCAGATCAATCCTTCCTGAAAAATCATTTGACTTCATAACCCAATACGGAATCAACGTTGACGAGTTGGAGATTTATACCACCCTCGAAGATGTGCATATCCGAAATAAACCTGATTTCAATGGTGGGACCTATGATATCATGATTCCCGAGGGGACCCATGTGGAAGTTTTTAAGTACCTCTCCAAACAGGCCTTTTATATTGTGCGATACGAAGAAGTATGGGGCTTTATTCCCTCCACCACCATTATCAAAAACAATAGCCAGAAACACCGGCTTCATGTAAGTGAAGTGGATCGCCAACCACAACTGATTTCAAACCTCGAGGTCACTTATCCAAATGATGCATCCTTGAAAAGCATTGAAGGAACGGTTGTATTAAAAATAGACATCAGCAAAACTGGAGCGGTTACCAATGCTGTTGTAGAACAAAGCGTTCCGGGGCTGGATGAACATGCCATTGAAATTGTGAAAGACCTCAAATTTAAACCTGCATTGAAAAACGGAAAACCTGTTGAGGTATTCCAGAACTTCCCGGTCGATTTCAAACATCGCCAAACAGATTAAAACCTCCGATTATTTCAATCTCTTCGTGAATTCATAATTTTCAAAAAGAAAATTGTGGGATTTTAAATTTATATTTGTGCTTCAATTTGAAGTTTAACGATAATCGGCAACAATGAACGAAGAATTATTGAAATTAGAACCCCGCAGACTTTGGTATTATTTTACTGAAATTCTGAAAATTCCACGTCCCTCAAAAAAAGAGGAAAAAATCATTAACTATTTACTCCGATTTGGCAAAGATCATCAGCTTGAAACATTACAGGATGAAATAGGCAATGTTTTAATCAGGAAATCAGCGACACCTGGTATGGAAAACCGGAAAATGGTAGTCCTGCAAAGCCATGTTGATATGGTTTGTGAAAAAAACAGTGATGTTGATTTCGATTTTGACAACGATCCTATTCAATCTCGCATTGAAGATGGCTGGGTTAAAGCATCAGGAACCACACTGGGAGCCGATGATGGTATTGGTATTGCTGCCCAATTAGCCATTCTGGAAGCAAAAGATATAGAACATGGTCCTATTGAATGTTTATTCACCATTGATGAGGAAACCGGATTAACCGGTGCTTTTGGCTTAAAACCAGGCTTTTTAAAAGGTAAGATATTGCTCAACCTTGATTCGGAAGATGATGGTGAACTGTTCATTGGTTGTGCCGGAGGAATTGATACCGTGGCCAGCTTCATGCTTCAGAAAGCAGATGTTCCTGATGACCATGAACACTTTAGACTTCATGTTAAAGGATTGCTGGGAGGACATTCCGGGGATGATATTTCCAAAGGCCGCGGAAATGCTAATAAAATACTTAATCGAATGCTTTGGCATGGAATGAATCAATGGGAACTTAAAATTGCCTATATTGATGCTGGGAATCTCAGAAATGCCATTGCTCGTGAAGCTTTTGCAATTGTATCCATGCCATCGGAAGATATTGAAAATTTCAAACAATATATTAAAGAATTCACTAAGCATGTAAAAGCCGAATTCAAGATTACTGAACCGGATTTAAGCATTGCATTAGAATCAACAGATAAACCAGATTTTTTGCTGGATAAGACATTGCAATACAAACTGATCAATGCGATTTATGCGTGTCCACATGGAGTGATCGCCTGGTCAGCGGAAATACCCAATTTTGTTGAAACTTCCACGAACCTTGCTTCCATTAAATTTGAAAAAGACCGGATCCTTGTGACCACCAGTCAGCGCAGTTCGGTTGAATCAGCCAAACGGGATATCGCAAATATGGTCGCCAGTGTTTTTAATCTGGCCGAAGCCGAAGTAAAGCATTCAGATGGTTATCCCGGCTGGACGCCCAATCCGCACTCCGAAATTGTTGAAATAACACGACAGGAATATACCCGTTTGTTCAACGAAGATCCTAAAGTTTTGGCAATCCATGCTGGCTTGGAATGTGGTTTGATCGGAGATGTATATCCGGAGATGGATATGATCAGTTATGGCCCTACTATTAAAGGCGCACACTCACCAGATGAAAGATTAAAAATCGATACGGTTGACAAATTCTGGAAATTAACACTTGAAGTACTGAAAAAGATTCCAGCAGTAAATTAGAATCCGGCTGCGAAACCTATTCGGATCCTGGGATTAGAATAAGGAGAGTACAATTCTTCGTTGAAATCCCATAAAACTTCTATGTACATATAACTTCTTCCTCCTACTGGCTGACTTAAACCTCCCCCGAGGAAAACTCCCGTGAGGTTAATGCGTTCATTCTCCTCAACATATTGATTCCCAAAAGGATCAAAAATATTGCCATTGGGATTAAAACGATACTTATTTACAAAGGTAAGGGGTTCTATTTCACCATGGAGAAAGATATTCTCGATCACGGGTATTTCTGTTTTCGTCAGAAAATAGCGCATCCAAACACTCCCGCCATAAATGTTGGTTCTTAAATCCGACAGGGCACCATTGTCAATATTGTAATAATAATCCTTATAACGATAAAATTTATAAGTTACTCCGATCCCTGCAATCAAGTCATCCGTAACAGAATAGCCAACAATGGGAGATATGTCCACCAATGAGGAGTAGGAGCCAAAACTGAGTCCAAGAGCACCTCCAAAAGTTAAACGCTCGGTGAAGGACTTTTTTGGTTTTTCTATTGGTTTGGTATTTTGGGCACTTATACTATTTATATGTAGGGTCGATAAAAGTATGGTGATTCCATAAAAAACAATGATCCTCTTTTTCAATTTCATAGGTACAAAATTAGCTATTTAATAGAACAAAATTGACGCAAAAAAATTATTTAATTCAATTATTTTAATTTATAAGTATTCATTTTCAAACACTTAATTATTAATTAAAAAAAAATAAAATAATTGCTTGTTTTTTAAAAATATTAATCTCTATCTTTGCACCCGCTTTTAACAAATAGTTCTTTAAAAAATCTGAAACAAAAATGTGGCTGGGAGAATTAAAATGTTTATCTTTGCAGTCCATTTTTCCGGCATTAAAAAATTATTTAAAAATATTTTTAAAAAAAGTTGTCGGATAAAAAAAAGGTTGTAATTTTGCAGCCCGTTTCTGAAAAATAAAACAGAACGAAACAACATAGTTCTTTGAAAAAACTGAAGTAAAAAGCCTAGTAGCAAATATCCATTCCTGGAAATTTCCGGAATGAGAAGTAGATCTTGAGACATTTAAATTTTTAATTACAATGGAGAGTTTGATCCTGGCTCAGGATGAACGCTAGCGGCAGGCCTAATACATGCAAGTCGAGGGGTAACAGGATCTTCGGATCGCTGACGACCGGCGCACGGGTGCGTAACGCGTATGCAACCTACCTCTAACTGGAGAATAGCCCCGAGAAATCGGGATTAATACTCCATAACATTCATCATTCGCATGTTTGATGAATTAAAGTTCCGACGGTTAGAGATGGGCATGCGTGACATTAGCTAGTTGGTGAGGTAACGGCTCACCAAGGCAACGATGTCTAGGGGTTCTGAGAGGATTATCCCCCACACTGGTACTGAGACACGGACCAGACTCCTACGGGAGGCAGCAGTAAGGAATATTGGTCAATGGACGCAAGTCTGAACCAGCCATGCCGCGTGCAGGATGACTGCCCTACGGGTTGTAAACTGCTTTTGTATGGGAAGAAACCCCCGAACGTGTTCGGGGCTGACGGTACCATACGAATAAGCACCGGCTAACTCCGTGCCAGCAGCCGCGGTAATACGGAGGGTGCAAGCGTTATCCGGATTTATTGGGTTTAAAGGGTGCGCAGGCGGAATGATAAGTCAGTGGTGAAATCCTACAGCTCAACTGTAGAACTGCCGTTGATACTGTCATTCTTGAGTACATTTGAAGTGGGCGGAATGTATCATGTAGCGGTGAAATGCATAGATATGATACAGAACACCGATAGCGAAAGCAGCTCACTAAACTGTAACTGACGCTCATGCACGAAAGCGTGGGGAGCAAACAGGATTAGATACCCTGGTAGTCCACGCCGTAAACGATGATCACTCGTTGTTGGCAACACATCGTCAGCGACTGAACGAAAGCATTAAGTGATCCACCTGGGAAGTACGATCGCAAGGTTGAAACTCAAAGGAATTGACGGGGGCCCGCACAAGCGGAGGAGCATGTGGTTTAATTCGATGATACGCGAGGAACCTTACCTGGGCTTAAATGTAAGACGACAGTCCCCGAAAGGGGACCTTCCTTCGGGACGTCCTACAAGGTGCTGCATGGTTGTCGTCAGCTCGTGCCGTGAGGTGTCGGGTTAAGTCCCATAACGAGCGCAACCCCTATTCTTAGTTGCCATCAGGTCATGCTGGGGACTCTAAGAAAACTGCCTACGCAAGTAGTGAGGAAGGTGGGGATGACGTCAAATCAGCACGGCCCTTATGTCCAGGGCTACACACGTGCTACAATGGCCGGTACAGAGGGTCGCTACATGGTGACATGATGCTAATCTCGAAAACCGGTCTCAGTTCGGATCGAAGTCTGCAACTCGACTTCGTGAAGCTGGATTCGCTAGTAATCGCATATCAGCAATGGTGCGGTGAATACGTTCCCGGGCCTTGTACACACCGCCCGTCAAGCCATGGAAGCTGGGGGTACCTGAAGTCCGTGACCGCAAGGAGCGGCCTAGGGTAAAACTAGTAACTGGGGCTAAGTCGTAACAAGGTAGCCGTACCGGAAGGTGTGGCTGGAATACCTCCTTTCTAGAGCATCTACTTATGATCCTGATATTCAATATTAGGATTGATATTTGCTACAAGCTTTTACTTCTTTTTTATATATTATCCCAAACGAGTACAAGTGAGGGCTCTTCCTTGGAGTTGATGGTTTATCCATAATCTCTTAAAAGAGCTTCGGGCATGAAGGGAAGAACCTATCAACACGGAATTTAGTCCCGTAGCTCAGTTGGTTAGAGCACTACACTGATAATGTAGGGGTCCGCAGTTCAAGTCTGCGCGGGACTACTAGCTCTTTGGGGAATTAGCTCAGCTGGCTAGAGCACCTGCCTTGCACGCAGGGGGTCATCGGTTCGAATCCGATATTCTCCACAAACTCTCACTGTTTTAAGAGAGGTCCTTTACGGGATAAGTTCTTTGACATATTGAAAGAAAATACAGCGAAATATTTAAGAATCACAATAAGATATAACAAGAAAGTAATTAAGGGCGTACGGTGAATGCCTTGGCTCTCAGAGGCGATGAAGGACGTGACAAGCTGCGATAAGCCTCGGGTAGGTGCAAATAACCTTTGATCCGGGGATTTCCGAATGGGGCAACCCAACTGGTTGAAGGCCAGTTATCCCGACTTGTCGGGAAGCGAACCCAGGGAACTGAAACATCTAAGTACCTGGAGGACAAGAAAACAATAGTGATTCCCCAAGTAGTGGCGAGCGAACGGGGAACAGCCTAAACCAATGTTGTTACGGCAATATTGGGGTTGTAGGACTGCGCTGTGGGAAATAAATTGGTAGCAAAACACTTCTGGAAAGTTGGACCATAGAAGGTGATAGTCCTGTAAGCGAAACCGATTTACTACCTAGCAGTATCCTGAGTACCGCGGGACCGGAGAAATCCTGTGGGAATCTGCCAGCACCATCTGGTAAGGCTAAATACTCCTGAGAGACCGATAGTGAACAAGTACCGTGAGGGAAAGGTGAAAAGTACTTCGAACAGAAGAGTGAAATAGAACCTGAAACCGTGCGCTTACAAGCGGTCGGAGGCCAAATTAGTTCTTCGGGACTAAAAGTAGCTGACGGCGTGCCTTTTGCATAATGAGCCTACGAGTTACTCCTCGTTAGCAAGGTTAATTACCATGAGGTAAGAAGCCGAAGCGAAAGCAAGTCTGAATAGGGCGTTTAGTTAGCGGGGGTAGACGCGAAACTTTGTGATCTACCCATGGTCAGGTTGAAGTTCCGGTAACACGGGATGGAGGACCGAACCAGTACACGTTGAAAAGTGTTTGGATGAACTGTGGGTAGGGGTGAAAGGCTAATCAAACTGAGAGATAGCTCGTACTCCCCGAAATGCATTTAGGTGCAGCCTCGAGTGGAGTGTCATAGAGGTAGAGCTACTGATAGGGCTAGGGGGCTTCACCGCCTACCAAACCCTGACAAACTCCGAATGCTATGACATGTTCCTCGGGAGTGAGGCGTTGGGTGCTAAGGTCCGGCGCCGAGAGGGAAAGAACCCAGACCATCAGCTAAGGTCCCCAAATGTATACTAAGTTGATCTAACGAGGTTTGATTGCTTTGACAGCTAGGATGTTGGCTTGGAAGCAGCCATTCATTTAAAGAGTGCGTAACAGCTCACTAGTCGAGCGATCAGGCATGGATAATAATCGGGCATTAAGCATATTACCGAAGCTATAGATTTCCAACATTAGTTGGGACTGGTAGGGGAGCATTCCAGTCTGCACTGAAGGTGTGTCGTGAGGCATGCTGGAGCGTCTGGAAAAGCAAATGTAGGCATAAGTAACGATAATGCAGGCGAGAAACCTGCACACCGAAAGACTAAGGTTTCCTGATCAACGCTAATCGGATCAGGGTTAGTCGGGGCCTAAGGCGAACCCGAAAGGGGTAGTCGATGGACAACTGGTTAATATTCCAGTACCGGCAATAATTGCCATGGGGTGACGAAGAGGTGAAAGACCCGCGTACTGACGGAATAGTACGTTGAAAAGCGTAGGTATATGAATTGGTTAAGAGCTAATTCATGCTGAAACTTGATAGTACCGTGAGTCTTCGGACAAGCGGATAGTGGTCCTAATCTGACTTCCAAGAAAAACCTCTAAGCTTCAGATTATTGCTGCCCGTACCGTAAACCGACACAGGTAGTCGAGGAGAGTATCCAAAGGTGCTCGAGTGATTCATGGCTAAGGAACTAGGCAAATTGACCCTGTAACTTCGGGAGAAAGGGTGCCCCGAGCAATCGGGGCCGCAGAAAAATGGCCCAGGCGACTGTTTATCAAAAACACATGGCTTTGCTAAATTTTAAGATGACGTATAAGGCCTGACACCTGCCCGGTGCTGGAAGGTTAAATGGAAGTGTTATCTGCTTCGGCGGAGAAGCTCAGAAATGAAGCCCCAGTAAACGGCGGCCGTAACTATAACGGTCCTAAGGTAGCGAAATTCCTTGTCGGGTAAGTTCCGACCTGCACGAATGGTGTAACGATCTGGGCACTGTCTCAGCCATGAGCTCGGTGAAATTGTAGTTCCGGTGAAGATGCCGGATACCCGCAACGGGACGGAAAGACCCCGTGAACCTTCACTATAGCTAAACATTGACATTGGATAAACGATGTGTAGGATAGGTGGGAGACTTTGAAGCGGCTTCGCCAGGAGTCGTGGAGTCAACCTTGAAATACCACCCTTTGTTTATTTGATGCCTAATCCGTCGTAAGGCGGAGACAGTGTTTGGTGGGTAGTTTGACTGGGGTGGTCGCCTCCAAAAGCGTAACGGAGGCTTTCAAAGGTACCCTCAGCACGCTTGGTAACCGTGCGCAGAGTGCAATGGCATAAGGGTGCTTGACTGTGAGACCTACAAGTCGACCAGGTACGAAAGTAGGACATAGTGATCCGGCGGTTCCGTATGGAAGGGCCGTCGCTCAAAGGATAAAAGGTACTCCGGGGATAACAGGCTGATCACTCCCAAGAGCTCACATCGACGGAGTGGTTTGGCACCTCGATGTCGGCTCGTCACATCCTGGGGCTGGAGAAGGTCCCAAGGGTTGGGCTGTTCGCCCATTAAAGTGGCACGCGAGCTGGGTTCAGAACGTCGCGAGACAGTTCGGTCCCTATCTGTTGTGGGCGTTGGAAGCTTGAGAGGACCTGACCGTAGTACGAGAGGACCCGGTTGGACATACCTCTAGTGTACCTGTTGTAGCGCCAGCTGCACCGCAGGGTAGCTATGTATGGATGAGATAAGTGCTGAAAGCATCTAAGCACGAAACTCAGCCCAAGATGAGACTTCTTTTAAGGGTCGTTCAAGACTAGGACGTTGATAGGCTGCAGGTGTAAAGGCAGTAATGTCAAAGCCGAGCAGTACTAATTACCCGTAAGCTTTTTGTCATGCTTTTTTTGATTCTTATCTGGATTTCTGTATTTTCTTTCATATATATGTCATTTAAGGTATTGATTCACCTTTGTCATTGACTTCGGTGAACGAAAGATTTTATGGTGACTATGGCGGTGGGGTCCACCTCTTCCCATTCCGAACAGAGAAGTTAAGCCTACCAGCGCCGATGATACTGCCGCAAGGTGGAAAAGTAGGTCGTCGCCAGCCTTTTTAACCCTGAAGTTTAACAACTTCAGGGTTTTTTTTTGCCTTCTTTTTATTACTATTTTTGACAAAATTTCGTTACTAGCTGATGAATAGGAGTCTTATCGCTTTTTTTACGTTTGTATTGTTCAACCTGCAATGGGGTTGGACCTTTCCCCTTCAAGCTCAGGATTCAACCATCAGTGCCCCTGATTCTGCTAAAGTCTATTTCTTCCTGAATAAATTTGAAACACAGGGGCCCGAGTTCCTCACCCTGATCGACACCAATATAACCCATGTTCAAAAGTATGATCCTGTTGATAAACCTGGTAAGTACTACGCTACATTGGGAAACCAGGGACTGGCACATACCAGTCTTGTATATAATCCTATCATTCATAGTGGTTATAACTTTGGACTTGATGCGTTTAGAGAATATATGTTCTATAATGATAGTATTAAGTATTATTGGGTAGGCCGTCCATATACTCATGTAAAATACATCATGGGTAGTAAAAAAGAACAAAACCTCCATATAGATCATTCGCAAAACGTGGCATCCTGGTTTAATGTGGGCTTGCGCTTCAGGTATATCAATTCTCCGGGATTTTACAGGAACCAGGAAGGTGACGATAAAAACTTCGTTTTTAAAACCAGGTTTCAAACCCGCAATTATCGCTATATGGTTCTCGCCAATTATATTCATAACAAATTAAAGATTGAAGAAAACGGAGGGATTGTTTTTGATACGGTATTTGAGCAGAATGTAATAACAGATAGAAGAGGGATTATTACACATCTATCAACCGCATCAAATTATATAAAAGAAAATAGTTATTATGTAAAGCAATTTTATAAATTATCCAAAAGAAAGCGGTTTGATGCAGATGACACAACCCGCTATTCAGGCTTTTTCAATCAATTGAACCTGGGGAATATTTCCCATTCTATTCAGTTAATTGATCAAACCTACCTTTACCAGCAAACAACCCAGGATAACAACGGCTTTTATCCTGCTACCTTTGATTCGATCAATCCGACTTACGATTCTACAAGAATATATCGTATCGAGAATCAACTGGCATGGACCAATTCGGACAACGCAAAAAGGCAACTTCTAACTTTTAATTTCATGGTTCGGTATCTTTACATCGAACAATCCATTGATTCCATCAAGTCTGTCTACAACCAGTTGATTCCCACAGGTGAAGTTAATTTTACCGTTTCTGATATACTCAAACTTTATTTTTTTGCTGATTTTGTTACAGGCAATAGCAATGCTGGTGATTTTAACCTTTTGGGTCGCCTGCGTCTTCATACCAGGTTAGGAGAACTATTCTATACGTTTCATACAGCTAATCAGGAAGTCAATAAAATATATAATTTCTACAAATCCAATCACTTTAGGTGGATCAATAATTTTGGCAAGCAATACTTCATTATCAATCGTATCGGATACCAATATAATAATTTGAAAGCCGGTGTTAATTTATTCGCCATTGATAATTTTGTGTATTTTAACCCTGAGGCACAACCAGCACAATTGGATAAAAATCTTCAAATTTTGCAGCTTCACCTCGGAAAGGCATTTAACCTGGGAAACTGGACACTTGAAGGACAGGCATATTATCAGAAAGCCTCTGATCTAGATGGTATCCGCCTGCCAGAATGGACTGCCGAGGCTGCCCTTTACTACACGAAAGATCTATTTAAACAGGCTGCCATCCTTCAAACAGGAACGAATGTGTTTTATAATACTCCTTATCAGGCCTATGCCTATATGCCGGCAACGAGGGCATTTTATATTCAGAACGAAAAAGAATTGGGTAATTATTTTTATGCCAATGTTTTTATTAATCTGCAAATAAAAAGAGCCCGATTGTTTTTAAAATACTATAACCTGGGCTCCGCATTTGGGGATTACAACTATTTTATGGTCCCTTCTTATCCCATGAAAGATGGAGGATTCCGTTTTGGTGTTTCCTGGATGTTTTACGATTGATCCTTCCAAGAACCAGGAACTTCACAAAATTTGTTTATGCTGATTCAAGATAATACCTATATCCGGCATTATAAAGATTCTCATAAAAAAAACTTCCTTTTGACTCGGCCGAATCAAATTTAGCCATCAGTTCATTGGGAATATCTTTAAAATATCCCGTTAATCCATCATTGAATCCGATTTTAAGCTCCCTTGAGTCTTCGTCATATTCAATAAAACAGATAATTTTGGAAGTAACATACCGCCTGTTAGCCCGTTGCTTAAATGTAAAACTCATATTTCACTCCGATTTTGTTAATACTAAACCTCCCCTTATTGGGGAAATTAAATTCATAATTCGTTTGCGGGCTTTAAAACCTACCCCTAAATCCAGAAGGTTTTTAAATTGCATTATCTGCAATTGATTTCGGTATACGACATTTGTATAATTTTGTTTACATTATTCCACAACTCACTGATAATGTGAATATAAAAAAGGCCAGGCAATCCTTCTTACAATAAAAAACCTCCACCTGAATCAGGCAGAGGCACAACGGTCGCGGAGTCCTTCCTTGAAGTGGTTTAGTGTATTCTCAAAATTTTATGGGATTTAATGGCTATATTTTGATCATTAACAATGCGCACAAGATAGACACCTAAGGGGATATTGTGAAGATCCAAACAACACTTGCGGTTTGGGATCGATTTCCGGATCCAAACCTTTCCTGCAAGATCTACCACCTGAACTTGATTGATTTCTGTTTCTGAATCAATGTATAAAAATCTGTTTGTTGGATTGGGTCCCATTTTAATTTTCAATTCTTTAAGGTTACTTATGGCACTGATCTTTGTTCCCCGAACATAAATTTCATCAATTTTGGATTTACCAGATTCAACGACAGGACCACCTGTTCCCGAAGCTTCATTGGAAGTCATCAACCACCGGATCGAAAGATTCGCCTGATCATCACAATTATTGGGTAAAACCAGGTTATCCACAAAACTTGTTTCCCAATCATTTTCAACGGTGATTCCTCCGTTTTCAACATCTGTCCATGAAGTACCTTCATCAGTGCTGAATTGTAATTTAAAATCTTTGGGACCAGGATCATTTCCTCCGGACTGCTGCCGTGAGCTTATGGTAATATTCGCAAATCCTGTTGTATTACAATTGATCATCCATCCTTTTGTATCCATACCATTCTCCCAACTACTTGCCTGGGCAGCTTTTGTTGTATATCCATTTTTCAATTCAATGGCCGAGGTACCCCCAAAAGAGACCAATTCCTGGGTTAAGTTTAAAGACAGACCCGTATCGGCCAGCAGTTCATTTCCTGGGAATGTCCATCCCACGATCATTTCATCTTGCGTAAATGCAAATGAAAACAGGTTGATCAAAATCAACATCAATGTAAATTTTTTCATATTTTCTTATTTTTATGAATGGTGTATTTAATTTCGAACATAAGAAACCTACCAGGTGAAAGATAACCTTTTCGATCAATAAACTGCTCATCGAGTAGGTCCTGTATGTCCAGACTAATGTGCAGATGTTGCAAAAACAGTTTCGATATTTTTAGGTTTACCAATGAATAACTTTCAATGACCTCCGTATTTTCTTCGTCATACCATTGTTCATCGGTAAAGGTGTAATTGATTTGAAAATTAAAAAAAGGGTTTTGCCATGTGAAACCGGTGTATAACAAATTTTCAGGTACTTCATTTAAAACTTTTCCTTCAAGATCAGTTGAACCTGGTGAGGTGTATTCCAAAATCTCAGACTGGTTATAAGTATAACTTACATCCCATCGAAGGTTTTTGTTAATTCTGTAGTTGACACCCAATTCAGCGCCCGAGACTTCAACCCTGGATACATTTTGACGTTGATATACTGGAACGGGATCCTCCGACCCATTATCAATAAAATCGCCTGTTGCAACGAGATACTGAAAATCATGACCCCGTGAATAAAACAGTGAGGGTTTTAGATCAAACTTTTTCCCAATTGACCCGTCCAAACCCCATTCAAAGCTGGTAATTGATTCGGGAATCAGTTTTGGATTGGCAATTTTAAATCCCCTTCTGATTTTGCGTGAACCAGCCAGGTCATCAAGTTTGGGGGGCATAAAACCGGTAGATGCATTCAAATAGATGCGAAATGTCTTGGAAATCCAATAATTTAAACCCAGTTTAGGGCTAATTTGGTACCATGAATTCTCATCAAAGGATTCATTTAGATCTCCTTGAAATCCTGTTTTGTTTGTGGGATTATTAACTTTAAGAAGACCGTTATAAAACTTGGCATAATCAAGACGGATTCCTGCCACAATATTAATTCTATCCTTCCATATTTTGATCTCATCCTGAACAAATAATGCTGAAAAGATTGTATTTCCGCGTGTTGCGATCTCATCAGTTGAGGTCCGATAGATCTCGGAATTGTCCAGATTACCATTTTTCAAATCAATCCCCGCCGAAAAAAGGTTATTTTTTATGACCTGTCCGGAAAAAGTGATCCAAAGCCCCAGATCATTCTTATTTGTCTCAGTATCTACCAGTTTATATTCGGAAGAAGTATTCAGATTTTCGTTCTGGCGATAATAGTATTCATTAAAATAAAAGGCCTTTGCGTTGAACTTCAACATGCCGGCCATGCCCTCATAAGCGAGTCTTATATTGTTGTTTGTAAAACCCTCATAGCTACCATCTGGTTCATAAACTTTTACACCCGAACCACGTTTATCCTTATAAAACCTGTAATCCAATTCAATCCGAGCATTGTTTGAAAACCTGTATCCTGCCAATCCATTAAAGTTTCCTTCATAAAGAAATGCATTCACATTGACCGAATCCTTAATCTCACCCGGTTCAAGGATATAACCGTCTCCATGCCTGTAGAAGCTTCCCAATTTCCAAAAAAACCCCTTGGATTTTTTATAATGATTTTTGCTAAAATTTAACTGGGACTGAAATGTATGGTAGGTTCCATAACTTAAACCAGCAAAACCCTGTAAATTTTCCTCAGGTTGTTTCGTAATGATATTGATAACTCCCCCCATGGCATTGTTACCATACAAAGTGCTACCAGGACCTTTAACAACCTCTATTCTTTCTATTTCTTCAGGGGTAACCAGGTGCCAGCTCACCGTTCCCCCGGCAGTTTTATTCAGCGGAACACCATCCAGTAAGATAAGGCTTCGGGCACTTCCGGGCATCCCTCTCATGGTTACACTTGCATTCCTGGAAAAAATACCCCAACTGCGATTCACATTGATACCGGGCACCATACGTAATAGGTCATCGGTGTTTGTTGCGGGAAAACCTAAAATGGTTTTTTCATCAATGATATTTATACTTTGCGGAAGGTCTTCAGCAGATTGATGGGTTCTGGTAGCCGTTATTACAATCGAAGCAAATTCTAATGAATCTCGTTCCATGAATATTTCAAGGAGATTATTTTTTAAGGGATATACTGTAAAAGTTGTATCGCGATAGCCTATATAACTTACAATGAAAGTAACCGGAGATTCCACATTCTTTATTCCGAAATAACCGGATTGATCCGTTGACATAACACTGTGTAATTCAGGAATCCTGATGTGGGCACCTGATAAGGGTTCATGGCTTCTACAATCCATTACCCTTCCATGGATTTCGTTTTGCGCAAAGATATTTTGTGCGATTATCAAAAGTGGCAGAATGACCAGATATTTTAGATAATGTACGGTCAATGATTCGCCTCCTGTATTTTTATATCAAATTTGGCCATTCCATCCAGTGTCCCTGAGGCAGCACTGATCCTGAACAATCCCAACCTGTTTTGTCGGTTTTTAAACACATATATATCTCCAACAGAAAGATTTTTGGCCTTTCGCTTTCCATCAGCATCAATATAAAGAGCGATCATCAGGCTGTCATTGACTGTCTGATTAAAGTCCTCCTGGGTTAAAGATGTTTTGATGTAACGGGTGGTATTGCGTATTTCCCAGTTAACAGGCGAAAAACTCTCATCAAAAATTCCTTCTTCAATATTGGCTCCGGGTGAAGCCATGGTAAGTGCATCTTCGCCATAATAAAAAATAAGATCAATGAAGGCCTGATTTTCCATAGCCTGTGGCCCATCATAAACAATGTTATCATCGATGGTATAAAAACCATCAAACATTGTATTTTCCTGTGCACCCAAAACGATTCCGGCAATATTGGTCAAAGGTTGATAGGAACTATTTGTATCAGTTGTGAAATGAAATACACTGCTATTCCCCTGCCCTACCCGGTCTCGTAAAGTGAAAATCCAATTTTCAATCTCCGCAGCAGATTTGTAAAAACTTCCTGTCCAAATGAATTCGGAAGCAAATATGGCTGAATCGAATAATCGATAAGAGGAACCGGCAACCGGATCCCGTACCTCAATGTAAAAATTGGTAATCTTTTCTGATCCCTGCCTGGCATGAACTTTAAACTTCATCAAACTGCCAGCGGGTATCGATGCGGATCCACCAATAAAACCCGAATCCTGGATTAATTCAAAAGTGGGTGGATCTCCTTTTTCAAATTCTTTGCGACAACTCATAACAAACAAGATAAGGACCATTAACAACAGAATTCGATATGCCCCAGAAAACATATCGAAAAATATCATAAATATCTTGTTCTTTGGTATCATCATCTGATGCTATTTCCGATTGATCTTTTTTATAATGGAATGGGTAAATCCTGAACCTAAATATCCGCCGGTCATCCCAAAAACGAAGAACCCAACCATAGGGATGAGATAACCATGTTTTGCAAAAGAACCGTAGGGAAAACCTGTTAAAAAGTGAATGAGCAACCGGCTGAGTGGTATTGCAGCATAAGCGGTACCGGCAATGATAGCCGAAAACAACAAATGGTATCTTGATCTCCAGCTGGAACCGAATAGTATATCGATTATAAATCCGGGAAACATATAGTTGATCCCCATAAAAGGATCATTGAAGCCAAAAACCGGAAATAATAAAATAAACCCGATGCCCAATGAAGATATGGTCGATGCCCACCTGATATTTGAAGCCGTTCTGCCTGCCATCAGCAGGGCCATAAATTCGAGGCCGTGATGTCCAGGAATATTCAATGGAGTGCGCAAACGAGCATGCAAAACCATGGCAATGATTCCAATTCCAAACAGTATTATGTATTCAAGAGCCACTGGTACCGATCCGCTAAGAGATGGAGCGGATATACTCTTTTCCGATTGTTTTCCATTCATTGTCTTTGTCATTTGATTTTTCAACCAGCAATACAGCTTGTTGTTCAGTTAAAACTGGGCGCGTCCAACCATCGCAATGAACCAGATTGTATTCTGACACCCGAGTTCCTTCTTTCGTCGAAACCTGATCAATCCCTGCGCTTTTTAACAATTCTCCAACGGAATAAATTCCCGCATCAAAATCCCGCAATTCCCTGCTTCCCTTCAGCCAGATGAATCTGCCGTCATTACCACCTCTTCTGAGTCCGACTGCAGCCAGTGCACCGATTTGTCCTATCCTCTTTCCGGTAAAACCCTGTAGAAAGAAATTCCATTTTGAAGCCAAAGCTTGGGCACCTTTTAAAGTTAGTACTTCTTTTTTCGCTCTTTTACCCCAATTTATAATGTCCGCCGTGATATGATCCCAACGTATGATGCACAAACCCGCATCTGACCCTTCGGAAGCTTCCCGCATTAGAAATTCCGTACAGAATTTTATCATTTCTACAGTATGCTCTGTTTCAACATCGAGACAGGCCGAACTATTCTGAGAGGTATAAGCAATGTCCGGATGGACATATAACTGATGACGGGTAATGCCTTTTAAAATCCCAAAATCTTTTTCCAGGATCAAATGAGCCAATTGGCGGGCCTTAAAGCCAGTACCCCGTGATTCCTTATTATCCGTGTCATCCATTCCGATAAGCAGGCGCATGCAACTCCGATTTGGGAACAAATGTATCAGAATTTTTGAATAGAAGGATTCTAAATTTAATAAAGATTATAGCTATACAAAATGTATAAACATCCCTAAATTCACTATATTTGAACTTCGCAGGCAGTGGTATCCTGTGATCAAATTTTAGCATCCTATAACAACATGAAGAAATTTTTTCCTTCTACTTTCACCATCGCAGTGTTTCTGACATTTGTTACGTTCATCCTTGCACTGATATTTACGGCTCCCGTGGAAATCGAATCATCAGCATCAAGTGTTTATCATGAGATGGGCTCAGATCCGCTAATCCAATCTGGCAACCACCTAAGTCAGTTGATTGGTTTCTGGTACAACGGTCTTTGGAATACCGGAATGCTCGCTTTTATGGTTCAAATGATGCTTATCCTGGTCCTGGGTTATGTGCTGGCTTCAACCGAGATTTTTAAAAAAATCATTGAACAGGTCCTGATTTATTGCACTTCCACCGCAAAAGCAGCCTTTCTTGTCACTTTGTTGACCTTATTGGTCAGTTTTTTTAACTGGGGATTGGGACTGATATTCGGGGCATTATTTGCCCGGAAGGTAGCTGAACGTGCCAAAGAGCGACATTTTGCATTAAATTATCCGCTTATTGGTGCAGCAGGTTATTCAGGGCTTATGGTATGGCATGGAGGCATTTCAGGATCGGCACCTCTGAAAGTTGCTGAACCCGGTCACCTCAAATCCCTCACCGGACTTGATCTTGCTCCTGTTGATTTCAGCCAGACCATCTTTTCCGGAATGAATATCGTTGTCTTTATCACCTTGATCGTTATACTCCCAATTGCTATGTTTTGGCTCGGTAAGAGCGTATCGAAAGAGAATATTGAAATTCAAGAAACAGAAACAGAAACAGATCAAAAAGCAGAGGCTAAAGAAGAATTCACTGGTGCTGAAAGATTTGACAAATTGGTTTGGGCAGGAAGAATTCTGGGAATAATATTTTTACTGATTGCCGGTTACAAGGCAATCAGTATGCAAAGCCTGGCCGTGATCGATCCGAATTACCTGAACTTTGTATTACTCGGGTTGGGGCTTCTTTTCAGCGGAAGCATTTATAATTTTCTCAAGCAGGTACAAAATGCCATGGGAGCAGCGGCGGGTATTCTCATTCAATTCCCGCTCTACTTCGGAATTATGGGCATTATGAGATACAGCGGTCTTGTAGAAGTTTTTTCAAATTTTCTGATGAACATCTCAAACTCAACCACTTTCCCATTATTCACTTTTTTAAGTGCGGCAATCGTGAATGTATTTGTTCCCAGCGGTGGTGGTCAATGGGCAGTACAGGGACCTATCATCATTGAAGCAGCTCAAAACCTGGGAATACCTTTAGGCAAGGCAGTTATGGCACTGGCCTATGGTGATCAGGTAACCAATATGTTGCAACCATTCTGGGCTCTACCGCTGCTGGGGATCACAGGCTTGAAAGCAAAAGATATAATTTCTTATACTTTATTTTTGATGATGATCGGTATTATAATATTTATTGCCGGACTGTTAATTTTTTAGTCATCAAAGGCATCAAACTTAATTCCCTGCGCCAAAGGCAATTCCGTACTGAAGTTTATGGTATTCGTCTGCCTGCGCATATAAGCTTTCCAGGCATCTGAACCCGATTCACGTCCACCACCGGTATCCTTTTCACCACCAAAAGCTCCTCCTATTTCTGCACCATTGGTTGCTATGTTCACGTTGGCTATTCCACAATCGGATCCTTCATGAGAAAGGAACCGTTCTGTTTCATGAATATTTTTCGAAAAGATGGCAGAAGAAAGACCCTGAGGCACGCCATTGTGCATTTCAATGGCCTCTTCGATGGTTTTATATTTCATCAAATAAAGGATGGGGGCAAAAGTTTCTTCCTGAACAATATGATAATGATTTTCGGCTTCAGCAATACAGGGAACAACATACGTGCCCGATTCATAACCTTTCCCCTCAAGAACCTGCCCTCCATAAACTACTTTACCTCCTTCTTTTACAACTTGCTCCTGTGCATACTTAAATGCCTCAACAGCAGTTTTATCAACCAGTGGTCCCATTACGTAATTTTCATCCAGCGGATGTCCGATCTTCACTTGTTTATAGGCAGCAATTAATTTCTCCTTAAAAAGATCGTACATACATTCATGGATGAATAACCGCCGCGTTGAGGTGCATCGTTGGCCGGCTGTAGCGACAGCTCCGAATAAACTGGCCCGCAAGGCCATATTTCGGTTGCCATATTGTGAAACAATGATGGCATTGTTACCACCCAGTTCAAGGATGGTTTTTCCCAGCCGCTCTCCAACAAGTCGAGCTACTCTTTTACCTACAGCAACCGAACCTGTCACCGAAATCAAAGGAACACGCCTGTCTTTTAAAAAATCATCCCCGACGTATTTTGAACTGGCAACCACCAGATTGATCACCCCTTCTGGAATCTGATTCCGAACCAATACATCTTTCATGATATGATGCACAGCCACAGCACAAAGTGGTGTTTTCGATGAGGGCTTCCAAATGACTACATCACCTGCAATCAAAGCGATCATGGTATTCCAGGCCCATACGGCTACCGGGAAATTGAAGGAAGTGATAACACCTACCACACCCAGGGGATGGTATTGATCATACATTCGATGCATTTCCCGTTCGGAATGCATGGTAGACCCATAAAGCTGCCTCGATTGACCAACAGCAAAGTCAGCAATATCAATCATTTCCTGAACTTCACCCAGGCCCTCCTGGTAAACTTTACCCATTTCATAGGACACCAGTTTACCCAGGGGTTCTTTATATTTACGAAGCTCATCACCCATCTGCCGCACAATTTCACCCCGTTTGGGTGCCGGTACCATTCGCCAGTATTTAAATGCTTCCTGCGCTCTGGTCATCACCTTTTCATAATCTTCCCAACCCGCTTGTTTGACACTTCCTATTAACTGACCATCGGCAGGTGAAAAAGATTGAAGCTCTTCACCTTTTGTTTCAATCCATTCGGCTCCGGTAGATGCACCATTATTCACTTTTTGCAATCCTAATTCCTTCAGCATTTCGCTAATCCCAAATTTTTCCATCTTATTTTGTAACGTATTAAAAATTAATATTTTTTGATGTTAGCATAACATCTGTTTCGAACTATTGTTTGATTCAATTTTGGTAAATAGGTTACAAATGTATAACAATCCAGTTGTAAAAATAGGAAATGAATTCATCTAAAAGCTTCAGATCTGATTTGAAAGTGTATTGCTGATCTGATTTTCGGACTGCATCCGAAGGGAAAAACAGAACTCCAACGGAAATGTCTTTACCAGCAAAGGTTTTGTAAGTTATCCAGGTGCGACGGCTATGAAATCCCGAGGTTACCAAATTTATAGATGTTAGGGGGTATTCATCAAGATATTGGGTGAATTGTTTGGCTGCAGCCCTGGTTTGATTGTGTTTAACAGGATTGAAATGTATGGCAGTTATTTGCCCGGGATCAATACCAAGGGCAATTAGATAATCTGCCATTTCATCGGCCTGAGATCCGAATCCGGTGGTCAGTTTATTGTTATCATAAATAATTCTGCAGTTTGCAGGGCCAGGAATCATACGATGATGCCCGATATTTATACCGGAAACAAAAAGGTTTCGGTCACCTGAATAGGTCCATAAATCATTATTAAAACGGATGAACATCGATTGGAGTCTGCTATGCCCGGCAATCCAGTGAAATGTAAAATTTTCCTGTTCAGCTTGAGCAAAGCTCCCACCCACTAAATGACCATTGATAATAACATTAAAATGAGCACCATAACCTGCCCCCACTTTCCCTTTGATTCGCAAAGTTAATTCGATGGTATCACCTGCTTTAAAATATACACTTTTAGGAATATTGATTTGCAATGAACCGTTGGTCAGAAGCCAAACACCCGACTTTGTAGCGAACATTGCCGGATTTGATGTAAAGATTGAATCTTTGTATCTATTGCTATCAACAACTGGATAATTAAAACCGTTGATGAAATAATGAAAAACCTTTTCCCCATTTTTGCCATATGCTGCAGCCTGCTCAATTTCTCTGGCCGATATCCATGATTCGATCAGAAGATTGGAACTCTCAACCGGATGATGAAAAGCAAGAAAGGATGGCAAAATAAGTCGGGTGGTTATTATTAAACTTACCATTCCCATTAATAAAACTACAAACATTATTATTACACGCTTTTTCATGGGAATTCATTTATACCTCGAAGGTATTTCTAAACTCCTCAAAGGCCTCTTCCATGTAGCTATCCATTTTTTCATGGAATTCGTCAAAGGCCTCAACCAGCTTTTTACCCTCGGGAGTAAGGGTAGATTTTCCTCCGTCTTTACCACCACGCTCCTTTTCAAGGATGGCAAATCCCAGCATTTCTTCAATTTTTTTAAGATCACCCCAGGTTCTCCTATACGTAATATTCAGTGCTTGAGTAGCGGCTTTCAACGAGCCATGTTTTTCGATGGCTTTTAATATTTGCCATTTACCATCGCCAAGAATACCTTGATCATCAGCTGTCGAAAGCCAGATCTTGTAATTAAAACGAACATGACTGGGGAATGTAATTCGTTCCATAAATACCATTTTACCGCAAATATAGTGTTCTTTCAGGTTATCATTCCGAATTCCATGGTGGAGTGTTTTGGAATAAATTTGAATAAAAACGGCTCAAGACTTGACGGCAGAGGTGAAGATGCTTTAACTTTACCGGCAACTTCAAAAAATTTTATCGTGAAAAAGTTAAGGGTTAAATTTTTACTGGGATTTATGCTGCTTGTAGCGCTTTTGATCGTAGCTGGTGTGGTTTCAATCTATCAATTTATCAATATCAGCCACTCTGTAAATGCCCTCATCGAAGATAATTACAAAACCATTATTGCCTCAAAATCGATGTTGGAGGCACTTGAGCGGGAAGATAGTGGCATCTTATTATTGCTACTGGGCAAATGGGAAGAGGGCCGAAGAATCATCGACGAAGGGGATCAAAGTTTCATTGCAGCAATGGATGTGGCTCGCAACAACCTGACCGAACCCGGCGAAGACCGCTACATCCAGCGCATCGATTCAGCCTACCACATATATAAGGAAAAGTGGAGGCGACCCATTGTGGAAACCGCAAAAGAAGGTAATATCAATTGGTATTTTGAGGAAATTCATATGAGTTTCCTATCTGTGAAACTGACCATCAATCAACTTATGGAACTCAACCAAAACAGCATGCACAAGGAAGCCTCATTGCTAAAAGATAAATCACACCGAGCCATCATGCCGGGAATCATTGCCATTATCTCTGCTCTTGTATTTTCACTATTGTTTAACTTTTTTATTAACCATTATTTCATATCTCCCCTCACCCGTCTGATTAAAGCAATCAAAGAGTATAGGCCGGGAGCACAATCTTTCAACGCTGATATTAAGACAGGCGATGAATTATTGGAACTGGAGGAGGAAATCGGTAACCTAATAGATAAAATAAATAGATTCTAAATTTTATAAAATAACCATGCGGGCTGAAGCGATCATAAGGCATTTGGGGAATGTAATGTTATTCAACGGAGTATTCCTGTTTCTTGCTTTTGTGATATCTCTATTTCATAATGAAACTTCCATGATACCACTTTTGTACAGTTCATTGATTTGCCTGATATTTGGTGCTTTTCCAAGAATTTTTATCCCCAAAACCGAGGAGTTGAGTCTATATGAAGGCATCACCATTGTGGTATTGGCCTGGGTGATCACGTGCATCGTAGGCATGATCCCCTATATCATGTGGGGCGGCGAATTTTCACTGATCAATGCCTGGTTTGAAAGTGTTTCGGGTTTTACTACAACGGGGTCTACCATTCTCAACGACATCGAATCCCTGCCCATGGGGTTGCTTTTCTGGCGCTCATCCACGCATTGGATAGGCGGTATAGGGATCATCTTATTTATTCTGCTCATCCTACCTCAGACAAGTGAATCGAGAACCATTTTATATCATACTGAAATATCTGATCTTTCCCGAAGCAGTTTTAAATACAGGTCGGAACAGGTGATCCGCATACTTGCTTTAGTCTATTTTGGTTTGACTGTACTGGAAATAATATTGCTTAAAATTGCCGGGATGAGCTTATTCGACGCAGTAAATCATGCTTTTGCTACCATTGCCACCGGCGGATTTTCAACTAAAAATGCCAGCATTGCAGCATTTAACAATCCCACCATTGAGATCATCATCATGGTATTCATGGTACTTGCCGGAATCCATTTCGGACTTCTGTTTGCAACGATTACCGGTAAGCGTGATAATATTTTCAACTCAGATGTAGTGCGTGCTTATTTGTTGGTGATGTTGATCGGAATTGGCGTAGTGACGTTTAACCTTTATCTAAAAGGATCCTATGACCTTCCCACCTCAATGCGCTATGCTTCCTTCCAGGTGATTTCATTGGGTACAACAACCGGTTTTGCCTCCGCCGATTCAGCCAACTGGCCCTCCTTTTCTGTCATTGTTCTGATTTATTTCACGATTCAGTGTGCCATGGTTGGATCCACATCCGGGGGACTGAAGTTCGATCGTATATTCCTATTTTTTAAATCCTTATCCAAAAGGATCAAGTTGATCCAGCATCCAAAAGCTGTGATTGCTCTCAAAATTAGTGGTAAACAAATTTCAGAAACCCTTGAAAATCAAACCATGGTTTTTATCATCATGTATCTCTTTATTTTACTGGCAACAACCATATTGGTTTCATTGTTTAATGTGGACACGATGACATCCTTTTCAGCTTCTGCTGCAACCCTGGGCAATGTCGGACCCGGTTTTGGAGAGGTGAGTTCACTGGGAAATTTTGCAAATCTGCCGGCAGCAGCCAAATTTATTTTAACCTTGAATATGCTATTGGGAAGGCTTGAAATGTTTAGCATCATAGTCCTCTTAATAATTCTTCGACCCAATTCCCGCTTTAATTAAGTAAATTTTTATGTTCGGTTAAATCAAGACCCGAAGATTTTCTTCAATGGATATAAAAAACGGAGACCTTTTACAATGTCTCCGTTTAATATTCATTTCTAAACTTATCAATCCGCAAACATCGGGAAAGCTCCCATCATCTCGTTGACCTGCTTTTTAACTTTCTCCAACAAGTCTTCGTTATCGATATCTGAAATAACCTGGTCAATGAAGTCAACGATAATCGGCATATGTTCCTCCTTCAGTCCACGTGTGGTAATGGCAGGTGTTCCAACCCTCAGGCCAGAAGTCTGGAACGGTGAACGGCTGTCGAAAGGAACCATGTTTTTGTTTACCGTTATATCTGCCAGCACCAAAGTATTCTCTACTTTTCTACCTGTAATTTCAGGAAACTTATTCCGTAGATCGATCAACATTAAATGATTATCAGTCCCATCCGAAATCACGTTATATCCTTTATTAACAAAGGCTTCTGCCATAACTTCGGCATTTTTCTTGACCTGCTTCATATAATTTTTAAACTCCTTGGTAAGGGCTTCGCCGAATGCGACGGCTTTGGCAGCAATTATATGCTCCAGGGGGCCTCCCTGAATACCTGGAAAGACGCCTGAATTAAACAGTGACGACATCGATCGGATCACACCTTTTGGTGTTGTTTTACCAAAGGGATTATCAAAATCCTGTCCCATCATGATGATACCTCCGCGCGGACCCCGAAGGGTTTTATGCGTTGTAGAGGTCACTACATGGCAGTATTTCAAAGGATCGTTGAGCAATCCAACCGCAATTAATCCGGCAGGATGGGCAATATCAGCCATCAGAAATGCGCCGATTTTATCTGCGATCTCCCGCATGCGTTTATAATCCCAATCACGGGAGTAGGCCGATGCACCAGCCAGGATCAATTTTGGTTTCTCTCGCAATGCTGTTTCTTCCATCCTGTCATAATTCACCAGACCCGTTTCTTCATCTACCTCATAGGCGATGGGTTGGTATAGGATACCGGATGAATTAACCGGTGATCCATGCGAAAGGTGTCCTCCATGCGATAAATCCAATCCCATGAATTTATCCCCAGGTTTTAAAAGGGTGAGGAAAACCGCCATATTGGCTTGTGCACCTGAATGGGGCTGAACATTTGCCCACTCAGCTCCAAACAATTCTTTAAGCCGGTCGATGGCCAGCTGCTCCGTTTCATCCACATGCTGGCAACCACCATAATATCTTTTACCGGGATACCCTTCTGCATATTTATTGGTCATAACCGATCCCATGGCACTGAGTACCTGGTCGCTTACAAAATTTTCTGAAGCAATCAATTCAATACCGTATCGTTGCCGATCGGCTTCTTTCTGCAAAATTTCAAAAACTAATTCATCTCTTTTCATCTCATTATGTTTTTTCTGGCTATTTATATGATAATTTTGTCATTTTCTGAAGGTAAGCAAAATTATAAAATTTATTTGGCCTGCCACGGTGAATGAAATATTTTTGCAAAATTACTGTTCAATAGGATACACACTTATTAAATCATTACAACTATCTATATGATTAACTTTGAGAAGTTTGAATTGGAGAATGGGCTGAAAGTTATCGTACATCACGACCGGTCGACACAAATTGTGGCGGTGAACCTCCTATATGATGTAGGAGCACGTGACGAAAATCCAGACAGTACCGGATTTGCACACTTATTTGAACACCTGATGTTTGGCGGTTCGGTTCACATACCAAAATACGATACCCCACTGGAACGTGCCGGTGGTGAGAACAATGCTTTTACCAATAACGACATTACCAATTATTACCTCACCATACCCAAACAGAACCTGGAATTGGCATTCTGGCTTGAATCGGATCGGATGCTTGACCTGGCCTTTTCTGAGAAAAGCCTGGAAGTACAACGCAATGTTGTTATTGAAGAGTTTAAACAATCTTATTTGAATCAGCCTTATGGTGATGTCTGGTTATTGCTTCGTCCGATGGCCTATAAGACCCATCCATACCAGTGGGCCACCATTGGAAAGGATATTTCACACATAGAGAAAGCGACGATGGAGGATGTACGGAATTTCTATCAAAGATTTTACAACCCCAACAATGCCATCCTCACCATTGCAGGGGATGTGGAAACTGATCAAATTAAAAAGCTGGCTGAAAAGTGGTTTGGATCGATCCCATCCGGAAACGGGTATAGCAGGAATATTCCAAAGGAACCCCGGCAGATTGAAGCCCGACAGTTAAGCGTACAAAGAAACGTTCCATTTGATGCGCTTTACAAAGCTTACCACATGTGTTCGCGTGATGATAAGCAATATCATACAACCGATCTGGTATCTGATATTCTATCAAATGGCGACTCATCCCGACTTTTTAACCGGCTGGTAAAAGAGAAAAATATGTTTAGCGATATACATGCTTATATTACCGGTGATCGGGACGAGGGTTTGTTTATCTTTTCAGGCAAACTGGTAAAAGGGGTCACCATGGAAGAGGCAGAAAAAGCGGTGCAGGAAGAAATTCAACAGATCACTACAAAACCCGTTGAGATCGATGAACTGGAGAAAGTGAAAAATAAAATCGAATCAACCCTGGAGTTTTCGGAAATCAGTGTTTTAAATAAAGCAATGAACCTTTCCTATTCTGAGCTTCTTGGCGATGCAGACCTCATTAATCAGGAAAAAAGTTTATATACAGCCGTTACGCGCGAGGGAATCATGGAGACTGCCAAAGAAATTTTCAGGGAAGATAATTGTTCAACCCTTTATTATTACGCAAATTGATTAAATGTCGAACTTAAACAGAAATATACAACCCGATATCAACCTGGTTGATCGAATAAGCCTGGTTAAACCTGTGTTTGAACGCATGGATAATGGCATTCCCGTTTATCTGATCGACACAGCGCAGCAAGACCTCATAAAAATTGAATTCATGTTTTCGGGCGGGAGCTGGTACGAAACAAAAAAGTTGATCGCCAACTTTACCAATCGCATGCTTAAAGAGGGAACCCCGTCAATGAGTTCGCGTGATATCGCCGACCGGATTGATTATTATGGAGCACACCTCGAAACCAGTTCTGATAAAGACATGGGATATGTATCGCTCTATTCGCTCAATAAACATTTGGATAAAACACTACCGGTTCTGGCAGAGATCATACAATCTCCAGTTTTTAATCAAAAAGAACTGGATACGCTCAAGCAAAACCGCAAACAACATTTTTTGGTCAACAATGAAAAGGTTCGGTACCTGGCCAAACGGAAGTTCAATGAATTGATTTTCGGAAAAGGGCATCCATATGGCAAAGTGTTCTCGAGTGAAGATTTTGATCAAATCTCAAGGAATGATCTGGTGTCATTTCATAATCAGTTTTATACGGCCGGAAATTGCAAAGTAATAGCCGCAGGAAAAATCCCGGGGAACCTGCTATCTCTGTTGAATAAATATTTTGGTAATTTCAGTGGAAATGTAAGTCAACAACCAATCTTACCAGCCATTGATATGATCAATCCGGAAGATAAAAAAGCGCATCTGGTCAAGAAAAATGCAGTTCAAACAGCCATCAGGGTCGGCAAAGTTTTGTTCAATAAAACCCATCCGGATTATGTTCGGTTGAAAGTTCTCAATACCATCCTGGGTGGCTATTTTGGTTCGCGTTTGATGTCGAATATCCGTGAAGATAAAGGGTATACATACGGCATAGGATCGGCAATCGTTTCCTTGCACCACAGTGGATATTTCTTTATTACATCTGAAGTAGGGAGCGATGTGGCCCAGGACGCAATTCGTGAGATCTATCATGAAATTGATCACCTGAGGCAGGAGAAAGTTCCGCAGCAGGAACTCGACCTGGTTAAAAATTATATCCTGGGGTCTTTTCTCCGCAGCAATGATGGAGCTTTTGCACAAGCCGATAATTTTAAAAGTCTGCTTGAATACGGACTGGATTATACCTATTTCGACCATTATATTGAAATCGTAAAAGCAATCAATACGGGTGAAATTCTGGATCTGGCCCAGCAATACCTCGATCCCGAATCCCTCAGGTTACTGACCGTTGGTCAGGAATAAACCTCTTTTGAATGTTAAAACAATTCGTGCATATCGTTCTTATTGCCACTTTATTGTTTTTAAGTGGGTCGTCAGTATCCCGGGCACAGGTTTATGCAGGAGAAGATGTGACCATTTCAGGAGGAATACCTGTCGTTCTTGAGGCTACTTATACCGGTTACACAGGTATTCCTGTCACTGCCCAGGATGACTATTTCGTGGGACCGTTTCCCATTGGTTTTGAATTTGAGTTTTTTGGAAATACGTATACCAATTTTGCCATAGGCCCCAATGGATTACTAAGCTTTAATCTCCCCGACATCTTGGATGTCGTGCACTGGACCAATGTTACCATCCCCACATCCATATTTGAATCCACCATCCTTGGCCCTTATCAGGATCTTTTTCAGCGCCCCGGGGCTCCTCACAACCAGTTCATCTATTATCAAACTGTGGGTTTAGAACCGGAGCGAAAACTGATTGTCGGGTGGTGCGAAGCGCCTATGTTCAGTTGTGAGTCCTCTTATGTGACGGCACAGATCGTATTGAATGAATCGGACTACAGCATTGAAAACCATTTGATCAACAAACCGGCCTGTGAAGCCAATCTGGGGAACAGGGCCACCATGGGCCTGAACCGGGATGATGTATTGGGAGTAACGGTTCCGGGTAGAAACAATACATCATGGACAGCCGTAAATGAAACGTGGCGCTATGAACCTGACGGTCCCGACAATTATACGGTTGAAAATGCTGACTTTATGCCGGAAGTAATCGTTCCTCCCGGTCATATCAGCTATCGATGGTATAAAGATCAATACCCGGGTGGTGAAGAAGTAAGCACTGCGCAACGGTTTATCGTCTCACCATTAGAAACAACAACTTATTATTGTGAAATCACCTTGTGCGGGGGATTAAAATATGTCGATGAAGTTAGCATCCAGGTGATCCCGATACCAAACGCCTTCAATCCTGACAGCCCTGTGGATGAAAACAGAACCTTTAGGGTCTTTGCCAATCCTCCGGATCATATCATCAACTATAAATTGATCATATTCGACCGGTGGGGACAAAAAGTTTTCGAATCAAACGATATAGCAGACGGATGGGATGGACAACAAAACGGCAATGACTGCAACAGCGGAGTATATGTATGGGTGGTATATTATGATGCAGGAGAAGGAAAAGTAACCAACAAGGGAACGGTTACCCTGGTTAGATGATCCGGTATAACTATCCATGCAAACAATAAAAAACCCCCGAGAACGGGGGTCATTTTCTTTTTATTCTTGAGGAAGTATCGAACTATCAACTCCCTTTTTGGGTGTCGGTTTTGTTATTTTCAATTTGGCTTTGACCATATCCATGATATCATCAGAGGGCGTAGCATAAAGCAATAGACCTTCCGTACTGTTAAAAATGTAGGTATAGCCATTTTCTTTGGCCACATCTTCGACTGCTTTTCTGGCTTTTTCGATCAGTGGAGAAGTCAGCTCCATCTCTTTGTTCTGCAAGTCCTGGGTAGCTGTCACTTCAAAAGAATCCATGCGCTCTTTCAGGTCATTGATCTCAGCCTCCTTGGTTTGCTGAATGATGGGTGACATGGTTCCCATTTTCGATTGGTAGTCCATGAATTTATTCTCCAGTTCGGTTTGCATGGCAGCATATTGCTCCTGGATGCCTTTATTGTAATCTTCGAAAATCGTTTTAACCGAATCCAGTCCGGGCATCATCGAATAAAGGGTAGCAAAATCAATGTGACCCAATTTTACTTTTGTCTGAGCTTGTGTACCCGTTGCAAAAAAGAATGTGATTGCGATTAGAAATAAACCAACTATTTTCTTCATATCTCTTGAATAATAAAGTTTTGTACGTTTTTGAAATTGAGGTGCAAATGTAGATAAATAATTGAATTCAAGCTACAAATTGATCGTATTATTTTCGATCCTTACCCTTAACCGGTCCCGGAGAGTTTCCACCAGGACCCCGTGGTGGAGCGGTTCCTTTATTACTATTGCCTGATTGGGCAGGATTATATTCCTTTTTCACCCGATCTTCGCGCCTTACCGTACCCAGTTCTGCGCCTACTTTGTCCAGCACGTCGTCGCTGATATCAAAACGGGCATTGACATACAAAATGGTAAGACTGCCAGCACGATCAAACACAAAGGCATAGTTATCATCCATGGCAATTTCTTCGATGGCATTGTAGATTTTTTCCTGGATTGGTTTTACCAGTTCCTCCCTTTTCAGGAAAAGATCACCATCCGGACCGAACCGTTGTTTTTGTAAATCCTTCACTTCTTTTTCCTTGGCCTGGATCTCCTCCTCTTTTTTCTTCTTAACATCATCGGGCATTAAAACAGCTTCGGCCTGAAAATTTTTATACATTTTATCGATTTCACCGAATTTTTCCTCGATTTCCTGCTGATACTCTGCTGCCAGGTCATCGAGTTGAATTTGTGCATCTTTATACTCCGGGATATTATCAAGAATGTATTCCGTATCAACATAAGCATATTTTTGAGCAAAACCAGGAACCATCAGTATGGATCCCAATAATAATGTCAGCATTAAGTTTTTCATAAACCGGAAATTTAAAATTCTTCTATTCAATGATTTGCTATTCAAGTTAAACGTTGATAATTTCAATTTCTTTTTTAAACCGGAAATTAATCGATGGATTGATTGATAGAAAAGTGGAACTGCCCGCGGTTAGCATCGGGTAAGCCCGGCACATCATCGAATCCATAGCCCCAATCAAGACCGAGAATTCCAAACATCGGCAGGAATACACGAACGCCAAAACCGGCTGCTTTATAAACTCCGAAAGGATTGTAGTCCTCGAATTTTAACCATGAGTTACCTGCCTCTAAGAAGGTTGCAACAAATATGGTCGCATTGGGATTCAATGACAATGGATATCTCAGTTCCAGGGTATATTTCGAATAAATGGTAGCCCCAGTATTACTGGTCCTCCAGTAATTCGGAGTGAGGGTTTCATTTCCATAGCCTCTCATACCAATAATCTCGCGTCCATCCAGGTTATTATATCCTGATAAACCGTCACCACCCAGATAATAGCGCTCAAAAGGAGTTACCCCAATTTGGGGATTATAACTTCCGAGGAATCCCATTTTAGCACGGGCCATAATTACCAGGTTTTCGACCACCGGAGTGAAAAATGCTGATTGAATACCCCATTTATGATATTCGATCCACTTATATTTTTCATTATCAGAAAGCGTCGCATAATTCCGGTCAGAAAAAGATGAATAAGGCGGGGTAATGTTTAATGAGACACTCATCAATGAGCCGTTCCTGGGATAAATCGGTTGGTCAATGGAGTTTCTTGATAAGGTGATATCCCAGCTAAAATTATTATAATATCCGGTACCTGTGCCAAAGGAGAATATGCTGGTATAATTTTTCAGATCATAGCGCTGAAAATTAGCACCGAGATAGAGCTGGAAATAATCATCCGGCCAGGTCAAACGTTTACCAAGACCAACAGTGACGCCATTGATGACAAATGACTGACGGTCGGGACTATCTTTCGGAAGTCCGTTCGAAAACAATGAATGGTAATAACTTACGCTGAGAGCATTGGGTTTTTTACCACCCAGCCAGGGTTCGGTAAAAGAGGCACTGTAACTGATGTACCCGGCACCATAGGATTGAACCCGCAGGCTTAGTTTCTGACCATCACCGGTAGGTACAGGCCTCCATGCTTTGCCTGTGAACATATTCCGCAGGGAGAAATTATTAAAGGAGACCCCCAGGGTTCCGATCACCCGGCCATAGCCCCAACCACCAGAAAGTTCAATTTGATCCGATGAAGTCTCTTCAACTTCATAGGTAATGTCAACGGTACCCTCGGCAGGATTGGGTTCCGGAACCGGATTGATGGTTTCCGGGTTGAAATATTTCAACTGGGCCAGCTCACGTGTGGTTCTGATGATATCAGACCGGGAGAACAATTGCCCGGGACGGGTCCGCAATTCTCTTACCACAACATGATCATGGGTTCGGGTATTGCCTTTCACTTTAACCCGTTTAATGGTGGCCTGTTTTCCTTCGTAAATCCTGATCTCAATATCAATGCTGTCATTTTCAACGGCAATTTCAACCGGATTGGCCTGAAAAAACAAATAACCTTCATTCATATAAAGCGAACTCACATCATCTTCATTCATGTTAAAGGTGAGATTTGAGTTCAACAATTCCCAATTGTATACATCTCCCTTCTGAATTTTTAAAACCCTGTTCAACGATTCATCGGTATACTTGGTATTTCCAACCCATGTAATATCACGGAAATAATAACGGTCTCCTTCTGTGAGGTAAATATCTATGTTTACAGCATTATCCTCCTCATTCCGATAAATTGAATCTTTCAAAATATTGGCATCACGGTATCCTTGTGAATTATATTTGGTAATCAGATTTACGAGGTCAGCCTTGTACTCTTCCGGAATGTATTTGGAAGATTTAAAAATACGCATCCGCATATTGCGATTTACATAATCTCTGGTATCTTCTACCATTTCAGAAAAGCGGAATGTGATTGCATTTTTTGCAAGGTTAAAAATGAGGTTTTCCAATTTGTAAAAGGGATCAAAAGCTCCTTTTTCTTTGGTCTCTTTCAGGAATTTTTTTACCCGGGCATCATCAAATGCCTCGTTCCCGATGATATTGATCCTGTTGATCTTAACTTTTTCCTTTTTATCAATTTCAATGAGCAGCCTCACATGGTTAATGCGTAAGCTATCCTCTACCTGCTTAATATTGATTTCCGCATCCAGGTAACCCTTATCTGTATAATAATCTCTTATCCTGTTTTTGGTCCGAATGAGCATGTTATCGGTAACAACGTCCCCGCTGGCGAGTTTGATCTCATCCCGAATATTATCGGCTTCTGATTTTTTAATGCCTGTAAAACTAAAAGTGGACATCCGGGGCCGCTCCACCAAATCAATGTTCAGAAAAATGAGTTTGTCCTGAATGCGGGTAGCCGTGATCTTAATATTTTCAAACAATCCCTGTTTCCATAAATTTTCAATGGCACGGGAAATTTCTTCACCGGGAACATTGATCATATCCCCCACCGATAATCCAGATAGCATCACCAGTGCATTGTTATCCAGGTATTTTACGCCTGATACGGTAATTCCACCAATTTCATATTTTTTGGGATTGGCATAGTCAATTAAATCCTTGTCATCCAGGTTTACCTGACCATAAAGGGTTATGGATCCCCATAAAATAGCGAAGATTAGTATGATATTTCTGACCGTTCTTTCCATTATTTCACTATCTGTTCACTCGTTTTACCAAATCTGCGTTCTCTCTTCTGAAAATCAATGATGGCTTCATACAGGTCTTCTTTCCTGAATTCAGGCCAATACTTGGGTGTAAAATACAGCTCTGAATAGGCGATTTGCCATAATAAAAAGTTACTGATCCTGTATTCACCACTGGTTCGGATGAGCAGCTCCGGATCGGGGATATCTTTGGTTGTCATGTAGGAGCTGATCAATTCCTGATTGATTTGCGCCGGATCCACAATTCCAGCTTTAACATCAGATGCAATCTGGTTCATAGCTCTAGTAATTTCCCAACGAGAGCTGTAACTCAGTGCCAGGATCATGGCCATCCGGTCGTGGTGTGCAGTTTCTTTAATGGCCTCCATCAATTCCCGATGGGTTATATCCGGTAAATTATCAAGGTTGCCAACGGCCAACAATCGGATATTGTTATCGTGAAGCGTTTTGGTTTCTTTGTGAATGGTCTGAACCAATAACTTCATGAGGGCGGTCACCTCAGCCCGGGGTCGTTTCCAATTCTCCGTAGAGAAAGCATACAGGGTGAGATAATTTATACCCAGTTCAGCTGCAGCTTCAGCAGTTTCACGAACCGAAGTAACACCATGCCGGTGACCAAAAACCCGGGGCTTGCCTCGCTGCCTGGCCCATCTTCCGTTGCCATCCATAATGATGGCAATATGCGCTGGTAAACGATCCGGATCTATTTTATCTTTTAAACTCATGAATGGTGTTTCATCCTCCTGTTAATACCGCTGCTCAAAATCTGAACACTTATTCTTGTTTCTCAAATCAATATAGTATGTTATGGTAAGACCTGCAAAGGAATACCAATCTGTTGTCTTCGAATTTCCCCGCTGCATCCATGGATCATGGTTTCTATTCGGATCAGAATATTGTTGCTCCAGATAATCCGGATCCGTAGGATCCAGGTCAGCAGGCAAATAATACGTTTTACTTACATCATCAATGTAATCAAAAAAGGTTTTCCTCATCCCCCATTCCAGGGAAGCAGCAATCCGTTCCGAAAAACTGTATTTAACACCGATCCCGAAAGGAATGCCCAAAACAAAATCACCATAGTCTTTACGTTCAACCGATTCGCCTTTTATGGCCTCAAGGTAAGCAGAATTATCCTGGCCTTCTGTTCCAAAGTCCTGCAGGTCTTTTTCATCCAATTGCGGATTGTGATGCAACATGGCAACTCCCGTAAAAAGATAAGGTGTCCAGTATTCTTTCATGCTACCATTGAAATACGACAAAAAGTGAAATTCCATGGTGAAACCCAGTTCAGTGATATCATTGGTAAACGAGAGGGAACGTTCCGGCAAAAAACCACTCTTCGCATCATTACCAGTCAATTTCCCCTGGTATAAATTTAATTTGGCTGCCCACCGTGAACTGAGATTGTAACGGGCTAGTATACCAAAGGCAACATTGGTTTGCAAAAAAGGAACATTGGGATTCAGATCACCTTGATAATAGGAACCTCCTCCAAAGAGGCCTACTTCAAGTTGCGCCTTGCCCGAAAAAGAAACAACTGCAAGTAAAACGAACAGAATAAGATTTCTCATAATTTGCCGCAAAAATAGCGTTTTTCTTTATATTGTATCATGGCCCGGCAATTCCATAAAAAATGACTTTTCCGGGTGGTTCATTGTTTGTTAATTTCTGATGTCGAGACCCCACATCAATTTATCCCGAATGGTTTTAAAATAGCTTTCTTCTGCAAGCCTGACAAGATTGATCTTAAAATCTTCACGATTGATCACGAGTTCCATGGAAGAATCCACCAGTACGGACCGGGAATCGAGATTGACATAAAATTCTTTGACTCTCCCCACAACTTTTATCCTGATTTGAGAACTGTCAGGGATAACGATAGGCCTCACGGTTAAATTGTGCGTGGCAATGGGCGTGATCACAAAATTCTGTGAACCCGGTAATATGATTGGTCCACCGTTGCTCAGCGAATAAGCTGTTGATCCGGTGGGCGTGCTCACGATCAGTCCGTCGGCCCAATAAGAATTCAAAAACTCGTCATCCACAAAAGCCTGTATTTTCAGCATCGATTGCGGTGATTTCCGGTAGACGCTCAACTCGTTCATGGCATAATTCATCTCGCCGAAAAGATGTTCACTGGTTTCCAATCGAAGCAAGGTCCTTTTATCCAATACAAATTTTTTGTCAAGCATTGCATGGATAGCCGGGATGATCCGATCGCGGGCAATGGAGGACAAAAAGCCCATGCGCCCGAGGTTGATCCCTAAAATAGGAATACCTGATTCACGCACCAATGAAATGGTATCGAGCAAAGTGCCGTCTCCTCCAATGGAAAACAAGAAGTCAACTTTTCCTTCCAATTCATCATGGGTTTTAAAAAACTTCACACCATCCGGAACAAAAATCTGTTGCTTTATCTTTTCGAAAAAGGGTTCATAAAACATGATCCCACAATTTTTAGAATGCAATTCATGGATGATGGTTTGAATGTACTGAATACTTTCTTCGGGAATAGTTTTACTGAAGATTGCTATGTTCATGGGATTTTGCACTAAACTAACTACCAGTCTTAATTGTGCAAGATTACAAAATAAACCTGAAAATCAGATGCTTTTAACAAATATTATGAGAGTAATTGGGGCAAATAAAATCAAATCGACGGCATAAAACTGATAAAGAAACCCGACTCACCCATTTTATTAAAGGAATACTCGAGGCGGAGTACAAAATCGTAATAGGTTACAAAGTCGAGCCCGATGCCGTAACCGGTGAGTATTTCGTTGGAAAGCGGATTGGTGCTGATGTTCCGGTTATCAAAAACATAACCGAGGTCAGCATACAGGTTGAGGTAAAAAGCATAAAACAATTTATTGAACTTATCGGTGGGGATAAAGGGAAAGGTCATCTCCCGCATTTTCACCAACTCAAATTTGAGGTTGTTTTTGAGCAGGGCAAAGTGTTGCCCGTCGATCACGTAATACTCGTATCCCCTCACATAATCACGGCCATAGCCCAGACCCTGCATGTAATAATAAGGTTGATCCCAGAAAGGCGATACTTTGCCCGAAAGCCCTGAAGCCCAGTAAAAGCGACCTTTTAAATGTTCATACTTGCGAATATTGGGTTTAATCTGGAGTACATTGACACCGGCATCAAAAAAGCCCAGCCCCTTCTTTTCAATATCCACATCGAAATAATAACCATTCAGGGGGTATTGTTTATAATCCCGGAAGTCGGTCCGGAAATGATAAAACAGGGTCATAAATTGATTGCGGGTTGCATTGCCAAAAGCGAAATCAGGGTTCAGTATGATGACCGAATCGGCAACCCTTAAATCGGTATAACCCACCATTCCCCGATGAAAATTATGAATACTTTTTCGGTAATAAACCTCTGAGAATCCAAAATAGGTTTTTTGCGGGTAATAGTCTTCGTTTTTGAAATAAACCTCTTTATTGTCTTCTGAATTATAGGCGATCTCATGGTTTTGCGAAAAGCCACCTGCAAAACCAATTCCCAGGGTTTGTTTTTTATTGATATAGGGGATCTGGTAACTCACATTGTAATTTTCATCGTATCCAAAACGGGTATAGACCACCACCTTTTCTCGGCGACCCCGGAAATTGTTCCAGGTGAGGAACATCCCGTAATTGAGGCGGTTCCAGTCTTTCTTTTTCAGCCATTCATTGAAGTTCCGGTCGGCAAATTCCAGGATGGGTACCGGCCAAATGTACCATCGTTCGATGAACGTAAAAGTAACCTCTGCCTTAATGATGGCTTCACCGGAAATGATTTTTAGATCAGTCGTTACAAAATTAAACAAGGAAGTGTTCACCAGGTTTTTTCGGCTTTGTTCGGTTTTCGACCTCAACTCAGTCATTGTCAGGGTATCCCCTTCCCTAAAAAGAATTTCTCGGTAAATGATCCGTTCTCGTGTAATCTTGTTTCCTGAAAGTCCGATGTTTTGGATCACAACCACACTATCCATATCCACAGATGGTTGTTTTTCCTGACCCATTACATCAGTTTGAAAACCAGTAAAATATAGAAAAATTAAAAAGATGTAAAGTATTTGCAATTTTCGGCTCATATATTATATGCTCAGGTACTTCATCAATGAATCATACCTATCTCGCAGGTCGTCATACATTTTTTCATCCTCCGTATACGTCGCCTTTATAATATAGTTATACCGATTAAAAGTCTGGATCAGAGCCTGTATTTCAATCGTATTCAATTTGAGCGTAATGTCCATCTTGGTGGAATCTTTACTGGTCGACACAAACAAATTGAGCACTTTGGTATCTTGTGATTCAACAATGCGGGCTATTTCCGAAAGCACATAATCGTTGTGATTGACTTCTAGCACAATGATCGCACCCGGATTGTTCACAGCAAGAATCTCACCCAGTCTTTCTACCATATCACTTTGCTGGATAAATCCCAGGTATTTTTCTTTTTCATCCAACACAGGCAACATGGTCAGTTTGGAAGCGGCCATGATTCGAATCACATCAAAGATATGATGGTAGTCGTAAACAAACTCCCTGTTGAATGTAAACTTCTGCTTTTTCAAGGGCAGGTCCGGATCATCCATGGTATACACATCCGATTCAGTAACCGACCCTTTGAGATTGGTTCCATCTACAACAGGCATATCCGATAATCGATTCTCATCGAGGTGATACAGAATATCTGTTCCCGTTTCATTAAAACGGATGGGCTCTATGGTTGTCGTTATAAAATGTTTTGCAATCATCTGATCTTTGCTTTCTGGATAAATTATTTTTCATTAAACGGTAAAAAAACAATTAAAGTCTAAAATCCTTTTCTGTTTTTTCCCAGTAATTATCAGTTAGTATGGTTAAATAGTTTTCATAGCGGCTCAAACTGATCTCCCCTTTTTCAAGAGCCTCCAGCACCGCACAGCCCGGTTCATGCACGTGCGTACAATTGTTGAATCGGCAATCATGCATATATTTTCGCATCTCCGGAAACCGCTCGGCGATCTCCTTACGTGAAAAATCAGTCAGCCCGAATTCTTTGATACCCGGCGTATCAATGATAAATCCACCAAACGACAGCGGAAACATCTCGGCGAAAGTGGTGGTATGAATGCCCTTTTGATGATAGGCTGAAATCGCTTTGGTTTTAAGATCCAAAGCAGGCTCAATGGCATTGATCATAGCCGATTTCCCAACTCCTGAGTGACCGGTTATCAGTGACTTTTTATTTTTTAAAGTGGCTTTAACCTCATCCAGGTGATCACCACGAACGGCAGATACCGATATCACCTTATATTCCGCATCACGATAGACCGATTCGAGTTGTTCCAACTTTTTCATTTGTTGATCATTGTACAGATCAATCTTATTAAAAATGATCACACCGGGGATATGATAGGCTTCAGCCGTAACCAGTATTCGATCGATGAAGCCAGTACTGGTGCGGGGCTGGGCAAGGGTAGCCAATACACAAACCTGATCAACATTGGCCGCAATGATATGAGATACCTTGGAAAGCTTGGTAGCTTTGCGGATGATATAATTCTCACGGGGATGAATGGTCCTGATCAATCCGGTTTTTTCTTCATCCATTAATTCAAAGTCAACCACATCCCCTACCGCCACCGGGTTGGTCGATTTAATTCCACGGATCCTGAAATTGCCTTTTAATTTGCAATTGTAAACTTCGCCGTCGTCCGTTCGGACATATAGCCAGCTTCCCGTTGATTTTATGACAATTCCCTGCATGATCCCGTGTTCCGTTTCAGGAAAAACGATAGTGTTTACGAATGGGTTTTTTAACATCCCAAACACAAGTTAACCCTTGTTTAAAAGTTACAAAATCACCGGGTTTGATGGATACGCTTCCGGCCGGTGTTTCAACAACCACCTCTCCCTCCAGGATCAAACATTCTTCATCGCTATCATAATGCCAGTCGAAACGCGAAATTTCCTTTTCCCATATCGGCCATGTATCAATTTCTTTTTGCCGGCGTTCTTCTGGACTCAGTTTTTGAATAAGGATAGATTGCTCCATACCTGATTTTTGATTTCCGGTAAAATTACAAGTTTTCCTGGTACTGCTCATGAATAGATATGGATATATATTAATTTTGGAACCAAAACTGATAACATTAAATGCGTCTTATGCCTGAAAAACTATCCTTTCAAGAATTTCGCAATATCTATGGAAAAGTACCCCGCCTGTGTGTTGATCTATTCATGAGAGGGACAAATGGATTCCTGCTCAGTTTGCGGGACATTGAACCCGGAAAAGGATTATGGCACATGCCTGGCGGCACCGTACTCATGGGCGAAAATATCCGGGATGCACTGGCGAGGATCGCCTCCGAAGAAACCAACCTCAAGATCAAAATAGTAGATAGGATGGGGGTTATGGAATTCAACAAAAAGGAAAATCCATTTTATCATACCGTAAGTTTGGTTTACGAAGTGGAAATCATCAGTGGTAATTTAAAAGGGAGTGAACAAGGCAAGCAATTAAAATTCTTTAATGAAATTCCGGAAAAGATGATCCCCGAACAAAAGGAGTTTCTTAAGCATTTTTTATAGAACCCGGTTTTAATCTTCTTCCATCAAATGCTCAATGAGTGAAAATACCTCCTCCCGTCCCCGTTTGCTGGTTGCCGAGGTAATAACCGACAGGGGTGGTTCCTCCCAAAATTCCAAAAGTTTTTCACGATAAATTTTTAGATTGTGTTGCAATTTCGCTTTGGTAGGTTTATCGGCTTTGGTAAACAACAATACAAACGGTAAGCCCCGCTCACCAAACCAGGATATAAAATCCAGGTCAATGGTCATGGGTTCATGCCGCGCATCAATTAAAATGAATGTGTTCACCAGGTTCTGACGATTTTCCAGGTAACGGTAGATCATTTTCTCCCAGGCTTCCCTGTTTTTTTTAGAGGTCTTTGCAAAGCCATATCCCGGCAAATCTACCAGGTACCAGGCCTCATTGATCAGAAAATGATTGATCAACCGCGTTTTACCCGGAGTCCCGGAAGTCTTGGCCAGGTTCTTCCGCCCGGTGAGCATATTGATCAGTGAAGATTTGCCAACATTGGATCGTCCGATAAATGCAAACTCCGGAAATTTCGGCTCGGGACATAAATCAAAAGAAGGACTGCTTTTTATAAATTTAGCCTCGTGGATGATCATCTTTTAGCTTTCACTTTCAGGTTTGGATTCTTTTTTAAAGCTGGAAACATGCCTGTCTTTTTTATAATCATAAATATCGGCAATGGTGATCATAATAGCAGTTTCTTCCACATCGCCAAAAGAGGCATTGATTGAGGTTCCGAATATCCGCATGGAACCTGATAGGTTCATGTATGCGTTCACCAGGGGTGGGATCTGCTCACCCAATCGCCTCACCTTTTGCACTAAAATGCGGTAATCCTCATCATAATTGGCACCAGAAAAAATGCTTTGTAAAACCTTATCGCGGGTTTGGATCAGCAAGGGCTCACGCGGCATCACCAGCTTTTCTGGATCCGGAAAATATTTGTGCATAAAATAAAGGATCATATCCCGAGCAAAAGAATCATAACTGGGATACATGGTAATTTTACCAAAGAAGTATTTAACTTCAGGCCTCAATATGGTAATGGCACCCAATCCGTCCCACAAATTATCAAGGGAGTACATTCCCTTGCGTAAATTCACAGTGGGTTGATAAATGGGTTGCACAAATGAGCGGCCCAATTCAAAGGTCAGGGGCCAGTATTTATCGATGTAGGTCTTGCTAAACTCAAACAACTTACTGGTGGGGGTCATGGGCTGACCGTCCTGATCATTTGCCACATCTTTCCCAAGGACGAAGCGGTAGCCACCTACAATTTCCTGATCTTCCGGATTCCATACGATGAGCTGTTTAAAAGGGATTTCTGCCGTATCATAATCGTCGATATCACAGCATTTTCCGGTACCGCCACTGGCATCGCGGAAGGTAAGCTCACGCAGCCTGCCCAGCTCACGCATCAGGTTGGGGGCCTGGTCATGGGTGAAAATATAGATCTGGTTGTGTCCATTGTTGGTATCACGGACAAACAACTCCTTGGTCAGTTCTTTCTTCAACAGGGTCCTGTCGACCGGTGGAATGATGGTTTCCATATTGTATTGAGGTTCGTTTTACAGTTCATATTCTTTATCTGGATCGAAGGGCTCGGTCAATCCTTCACCCATGGCATATACATACCGCTTGATCTGATTGGCCCATTCGGCAAAATTATAACGTTTATCAAAGGTTTGATAAGGTATGGGTTTGCCAAACAGGATGTGGACCGTTTTATTTTTCTGTTTAAACATCTCATCGGGCAGGTAAAGCATTTCGATGTTGGCCTTGATATTTAAACGCTTGCGTAAATTGGCCAGGTTATAAAAAAAGTTTGAATTGCGGCCATCCACATAGGTCGGAATGATATCGCGTTTATACTTTTTCGCTTTCGAAATAAAGGTGGTTTTCCATTCCAGGTCTTCAATGGTTCCTTTTTGCTTACGAGAAACCAGACCCGCCGGGAAATACAACATCAATTTATCGGATTCAAAAGTCTGATGAATGATCTGCAGGTTTTCGGTGTTGCTGCCATGTTTGTTGATGGGGATGAACAGGGGCTTCAGGCTGGGCAAAAACAACAACAGGTCATTCACCGGAAAAACAATGTCCTTTCGGATCTTACCTACTTCATGCATGAGGGCAATACCGTCCAAACCGCCCAGGGGATGATTGGCCGCAATGATATAGCGACCGGTCTGAGGAATATTCTCTGTTCCGCTCACCTCCAGATTTACACCGAATCCTTCAATGAGTTTTTCCACAAAATCCAGCCCTACCCTGTCCCGGTAATTATACAAAATACCATTGATCTCTTTTTCGTGGATGACCCTTCGCAGATAACTATAGATAAAACCCGGAATGAGTTTTGCCAAATTCGGACTTTTTTCTCTGAATATTTTTTCGAGGTTGATGGTCCGTTCCGTAATTTTTAAATCTTCCATTTGAGTCGGCCTGTTCAAATGCAAAATTACTGAATAATCGATTAATGTGAACAGATTTGAATTCAGTCTGGTGTTTCCAATAAAAACGGGGGATCAATTCCGGTTGCACACACAATCGCATCATTCACAGCAACAGGGGTATTTTGTGATTCTGCAATTAAAACAAGGATTGCGAAAACAATAGACAGTAAAAGTGTTTTTATAGCTCAAGATTACATTTTGATAAATTTTGTTCTATAAGATAAATTACAATCTGCTAATATCAGGATATAAATACCTTTTTCAAGCGCTGATACATTGATGATTTCTTCTGATTGTTGATTCACGCTTCTTGAAAAAACATGAATACCCATGCTATTAATAATGGTAATCGTTCCATCTATTTTTTTTGGAGTTTTTACCCTTATTATTTCAGAGGCGGGGTTGGGTGAAACAATCAATGAAAAATCAGCTTTCCTAATATTTTTGACATCGGAAAAGAATTCCGGATCATTCTGAAATTTTTCACGGATATAGGCTGTATGTTCCTTCAACAATAAAACCGACGACCAGGGATCACCATCATAAGCCCTCGCCCAGGGATAAGCAAAGTCGAATTCGAAACTTTCACCGGCTGCCAGATCAAACGGGCCAATAGAACCCAGTCCACGACGGTCATTGGGATTTGCTCCTGACTCTTCTTCTGTCCAATAATACCCGTTTTGATTATAACCACCATTGGGCCATATACAACCGGTTCCCCAATTGACCGGGTCACTATCCCCGGGCCACATATACCTGCATTCCGGCCCGACGGAATAACCGGGAAATCCCCACCCCCCATACAACAAGGGGTCTCCGTTTTTCCATAAACCTTTTAAATAAGTATAATATTGAGGGGCGATTGCCGGATCATCAATATTACCGTTGCCGCCACTATTAAAATAAATAAATGAACTCATTCCGAGCCGCTCATTATCCACAATTCCATCGCCAAATCCCAGTCCATTGATCGCTTCGGAGCAGATCAGGTTTCCGAGGTTATCATATTTGGGATTGTCAATCTCATCAGGCTCCATGAAAGGACCGCCCAACAACATAATTCCCTGTGCCGGCGGATTGGGGCCGTAGGCTAGCGAATCATTTTCATTTCCATCTATTGATTCACTGTTATAGGTGAAGTACATCCCGTTTTGAACGTCACATTCGATGCGGTCGTCCCAATTATATCCGAGATAGGTATCGGTAAATAATCCCAAATACACATCATGATAATTGGTATCCGAACGATTAATAATTTTAAAATTAAAGAATATTGTATTCCACAGGGCTGAATCGGCCGGTTCATCAAATGCATAGGCCATGGCATGGATTTCAATGCCCAATGGAACTCCATCAGTTTCTGTATGCGTGCCCCTGACATCATTAAAAACAAAGAAAATAGCCTGATCTCCTTTTATGCGCGGTGCATCGCCCTGCATGGGTTCATAAATTCCGTTTCCGTTTTGATCGAAGAAGGGAGCAATTTGTTCCGATTGACCGTTTTCAACATCGCCGTTTCCGGGCCAGGACAGGATATCATCTAATGGTTCATAACCGGCTTGCCACCAGTTGGCCTGGTGAAATTCAATATCAGAGCGGTTCAGTTTCCAGGCATGGAACCAGCGGATATCAAACAACGAATCATAATTATTGGAAACCGGCCCGTGCCAGTAATCTTCGCCCACCTGCCGGTAGCGGTTGCCTGCAAGGTGTAATTCATCCTGTTCATCCAAACCACCAATCCAAAAAGAACTATTGAATAAACTGGATGCTAATTGATTTTTAGGAACTCTGAAATGGGGCGTATCATCACCATCCCAGAACTGCATTTCAAAGCAATTGATCAGCGCATTGATGTTATTAATATCCAGCGAATCGTAAAAATCATTGTGCTCAATATTCAAATAGATCTCTCCTAAATCAAACCGTTGAAAAGGTGCTGAAGTATCGCTGATTATGTATACATACGAATCACTATTGGAATAATAAGTGGGATCAACCCGTATCCTGATCTTATCACCTTCAACATAGGCACTGCTTTGCTGAATATGGATTTCTTTGCCAAGCGGGTGATAATCGTTAGCCAGTACATCCACATATGAATTATGATAGGGTGTGCCGCTGATGGTATCATTTGTCGCAACCGGGAAGTCGAGATCAATGGCCGGATTCAGGTCGAGGGTAGCCCAATTGGATTTCACAGATGGATCATCCGCACGTCGAAGCCGATATTTGAAAATCTTCTGGATCAGGAATCCGAATAAATTTCCTGGCGGACATTCAATTGTAAAAAGACTGTCAGCATATTCAAATTCACTTGCTCCTGCAAAAGTGGCTTTTTCGGCCACCTGATATACCGAATCGATAACGAAAGCAAACCCCTCCGGATCGTAATCATTCACTAACAGATTAAAGGTGTAAACGGAATCGGGTTCTATGCCAGTTGCAAATACAATCGTATCCTTCACCGCAATCGGGGCGTTTTGAGCTAATAGAAATATCGGGAAAAAAGCCATCCACAGCAATTGGTTCATTTTTCTCATGTCATGATCATTTAAGGAAAGGAATCTGAAAAATACAAAAAAGAAGCTTTCATATCAAGGCTAAACCAGTTAAAGGTGGGATTGGTAAAGTTTTCGGTCGGCTGTACCCTTATACATTGTGGTTGTTAATAAAACAAAATCCCGCCTTGGCGCAACATTTCTGTAAAAAATAAGTTCTGTATATTTGCTGTGGGAAAAAATGGGAAAAGTTGTTAACAAATGGTAAATTGTGGGAATTTTCCCTGTATATTAGCACCAGATTTTTTCAAGGCATGACAAACCTCACTTACACATACGAATGCAAAGTCGATTCCAAAGGCAGGGCGCTGCTTCCCGGCGGTCTGAAGAAGGAATTGGCCCCTGTATTGAATGATGGTTTTGTGATTAAAAAAAGTGTGTTTTACAACTGTCTTGAACTTTATCCGCGTGCTGAATGGGACAAAGAGATGGCAGGCATCAATCAACTCAACCGTTTTGTCAAAAAAAATGTGGACTTCATCCGTAAGTTCATGGCCGGCGTTAAACCGGTCAGTCTTGACAACAACGACCGCCTGCTCATCCCCAAAGACCTGATGAACTTCGCTGCTATCACCAAAGAAATTGTGATGACCTCTCAGATCAATAAGATCGAGATTTGGGATAAGGCAAGTTATGAAGGGGTTGTTGGGGATGAATCGGTAGATTTCGGTACGCTGGCTGAAGAAGTCATGGGTGGAACCGGAAATACCGATGAATAATGTATCACCAACCGGTTCTACTGAACGAAAGCATTGAGGCACTCAACATCAAAGGCGACGGCATTTACGTGGATGTAACTTACGGCGGAGGCGGACACAGTGCGAAAATCCTTGAAAAAATCACAACAGGTTCTTTGATAGCTTTTGACCAGGATCAGGATGCTTTGGCAAACAAGCCGGATGACGACCGACTGATTTTGATCAACCAGAATTTCAGGTATATGAAAAACTTCCTGAAGCTTTACAAAGCCGTCCCGGTGGATGGCATTCTGGCTGATCTCGGCATCTCCTCACACCAGATCGACAAGGCCGAAAGGGGATTTTCGGTGCGTTTTGAAGGTGAGCTTGACCTGCGGATGAACCAGCGAAAAGATTTGACGGCAGCCAAAATCGTCAACACCTATTCGGTGAGTAAGTTGCGGGAGATATTTTTTCGCTATGGCGATCTGAAAAATGCAGGGCGCATCAGCACGCTAATCGAAACGGCACGCAGCCAATCGGAGATCAAAACCACCGGGCAATTGAAGGAGATCCTGAAATCGCTTGCTCCACGCATGCAGGAGAATAAGTTTTACGCCAAAGTGTTCCAGGCGCTGCGCATTGAACTGAATGATGAGATGGGCGCACTGGAAGAGATGCTGGAACAAACGGCTGATCTGTTAAAACCGGGTGGACGGCTGGTGGTGATCTCCTACCATTCGCTGGAAGACAGGCTGGTCAAAAACCTGATGAAGACAGGAAATGTGGAAGGTACGGTCCATAAGGACTTTTTCGGCAATGTGGAAACTCCTTTTAAGGTGATCACCCGCAAACCGATCGTACCGACCGATGAAGAAATAAAGCAAAACAACAGGGCACGCAGTGCCAAATTAAGGATAGCAGAAAAGATAAATGGCAAAGGATAAAGCGAATAACAAGAGCGGAAGACGGAAGAACAGATCGCTGGGAAGCATTCTGGGAGGGAGTTTTCTCGCCTCCAACCAAACGGCAAAACACCTGCCGTTTTTGCTTTTTCTGGCCTTTCTGGCGATCATCTATATCGGCAATTCTTACTATGCCGAGAAAAATGTCAGAAAGATTGAAAAATTGCAGAAGGAGGTGAAAGAGCTGCGTTATGAACACATTTACACCAAATCGCAGCGGGTATCCAAAAGCCGTCAATCAGAAGTAGCCAATACCCTGTCAAGCAAAGGAATAAAGGAATCAATGGTTCCGCCTAAAAAAATTGTTGTCGAAAAGAATTAACAGATTGTGAAAAATATCAAAGCCGACATATTGTGGAGGGTCTTCCTGGTTTACCTGGTCATGCTATTATTTGGGTTGGCCATCATTGTGAAGGTGGTAATCATCCAGGTGAAAGAGGGTCCCGAATTGCTGGCCAGGGCCGATTCATTGACGATACGATATTTCAACGTAGAAGCCAGCCGGGGCAATGTTTGTGCTGACGACGGGAGCCTGCTGGCCACTTCGGTTCCTATATTTGATATTCGCATGGATGTGGCGTCGAACCTCATTTCCGATAATGACTTCAACAACAACATTGGCGATTTGGCTCGTGAATTATCCTCCCTGTTTGGTAATAAATCGACCTGGGAATATAAATCGGAACTTCAGAAAGCCCGCCGCAAGGGCAATCGATATTATCTAGTCAAAAGCAATGTCACCTACGAACAACTAAAAAAACTCCGCAATTTTCCCATTTTCGACCGGGGCAAATACAAAGGTGGTTTGATCATTATTCCCAAAACAAAAAGACAAAAACCTTTTGGCAGCCTGGCCATGCGGACCATTGGATATGAGAATAAGGATGAAAACTTGTTTGTGGGCCTGGAAGGGGCCTATCATGAACTATTGCGGGGTAAAGATGGTAAGCAACTTCGCAGGCGTATTAACAATGGCGACTGGATACCGCTTTTTGATGAAAATGAGATTGAGCCGGTTAACGGAAGGGATATCATCACCACCATCGATGTGAACCTGCAGGATGTGGCCGAATCCTCCCTGTATAACCACCTTGTCGAACACCAGGCCGAATGGGGTTGTGCTGTTTTAATGGAAGTGGAAACCGGCAAGATCAAGGCCATTGCCAATCTGACCCTTGATAAAAAGTCGGGTCAATACAAAGAGCTTTACAATTATGCGGTAGGCGCTCCTATTGAACCCGGATCTACATTTAAACTTCCCTCCATGATCGCCCTGTTCGAGGAAGGTCTCGAAAACCTCGACGATACCATTGATATCGGCAAAGGCTGGAAGGTATACCATGGACTAACAATAAAAGACGTGCATGGTATTCGGGATGGCAAAGTCTCTATCAGGGAGGTATTTGAAAAATCTTCGAATGTTGGGGTGAGTCAACTGGTAACTGATAAATTCAAGGACCATCCACAGGATTACATTGATTTACTCTACCAAATGTCGATCAACGAGCCTTTGGGTATTGAAATACCGGGTGAAGGAACCCCTTATGTAAAAAATACGAAGGATAAATCATGGTCGGCCGTTTCGCTACCCTATATGAGCATAGGCTATGAATTGCAGCTTACACCCCTGCAAATCCTGAGCTTTTATAATGCAGTGGCCAATAACGGCACCTATGTTAAACCCATGTTTGTTCAGGAGATCAGGGAATCCGGCAGGGTCATTGAATCTTTTAAACCCGAGATCATCAATAAATCCATTTGTTCAGAACATGCCATTGAAAAAGCCCATGAAATCCTTGAAGGTGTTGTGCAGGAGGGAACCGCTACAAGTCTCAAAAAATCACCTTATACCGTTGCCGGGAAAACAGGTACTGCGCAAATAGCAGCCGGATCACAAGGTTATGACAAACAGAATTACAACGCTTCTTTTGTAGGGTACTTTCCGGCTGATCAACCCAAATATTCCTGTATTGTTGTGGTAAGCCGGCCCTCCACTGGTCGTTATTATGCCAGTTCAGTAGCTGTTCCGGTATTTAAAGATATTGCAGATAAGGTATACGCCACCAACCTCGAGATACAGCGGCCCGACACACTTCCTGAAAGTAAAATTTATCCACTGTATGCCAAGGGATATCAACCCGAGCTGAAAAAAATATACGACTTGTTTGATATCCCCCTCGATTCTATGAGTACCCATTCGGAATGGGCCATAGCACTAAAAGAGGACAGTGCAGTTGTTTTGAAAACACGGATTTTTAAAGAAGGGCTTGTCCCCAATGTGAAGGGAATGGGTGCCCGCGATGCCATTTATGTATTGGAAAGCCTTGGTCTGAAGGTGCAAATCATCGGGCGGGGTTTTGTGAGGGATCAGTCTATTCAGCCGGGCGCCAGACTCATTGAAGGAAATCAAATCACCATCAAATTATCGGTATAGCAAATTGAAAAAACTGAAGGACATATTAGCCTACATTGATCAGCCGGAGATCACCGGAAGTATCGATATTTCTATTCGTTCTGTCCAGTTTGATTCACGGCAATGCGAGCCGGGATGCCTGTTTATTGCGATAAAGGGAACCCAGGTGGATGGTCATCAATACATTGATAAAGCGATTGAAAAAGGTGCTGTTGCAGTGGTATTCGACGAAAACAGAAATCAGCTTCAGCCTGGCATTACCTGGGTTCGGGTAAAAACTTCAGCCAGGGCACTGGGTGAGATTGCTTCTGCATTTTTTGATCATCCTTCTTCACAACTTAAACTGATTGGGGTTACCGGGACCAACGGCAAAACAACCATTACCAATCTGCTTTTCGGTTTGGTGCGCAAACTGGGCTACCAGGCAGGCATGCTTTCAACCATTGAAAACAAAATTGAAGACCGGGTGATTGGCTCCACCCATACAACACCTGATCCGGTTCAAATTAACAGATTGATGCAGGAAATGATTGAAGAAGGATGTGACTGGTGCTTCATGGAGGTGAGTTCCCATGCCATAGAACAAGACAGAATCAGTGGACTTCAATTTGATGGTGCGATATTTACCAATATCACCCATGATCATCTCGATTATCATAAAACCTTTGATGCCTATATCAAAGCCAAAAAGAAATTTTTTGATGGTCTGTCAGAATCGGCTTTTGCCCTCACCAATATCGATGATCGCAATGGTATGATCATGGTACAAAACACAGCTGCTTCGGTTTATACCTATGCCTTAAGAAAGACTGCTGATTTTAAGGGACGGATCATCGAAAACCAGTTTGAAGGCTTACAGATCAATATCAATGGCAAAGAGATCTGGTCGCGACTGGTTGGGGCATTCAACGCCTATAACCTGCTAGCGGTAGCCGGAACGGCCATTCTATCCGGGGAGGATGAGGATCAGGTTTTAACCGCCCTCAGCAGCCTCAACATTGTCGAAGGTCGGTTCGATTACATCCGCTCACAAACCAATATCACGGGCATCATCGATTACGCGCACACCCCCGATGCATTAAAAAATGTACTGGAAACGATCAATGCCATCCGTACCATGAATGAAACGCTCATTACCGTAGTGGGAGCGGGTGGCGACCGGGATTCTGCCAAACGACCTGAGATGGCAAAGATCGCAGGCCGGATGAGCAATCGGGTCATCCTCACGTCCGACAATCCGAGAACGGAAGATCCCCGTATTATTCTCGATCAGATGCAAAAAGGTTTGGAACCCACTGAGCAGGCCAAAGCCATTGTTATATCAGATCGCAAAGAAGCTATCAAAACGGCCTGTCTGATGGCGCAACCCAACGATATTATCCTGGTGGCAGGCAAGGGACATGAAAAATACCAGGAGATCAATGGGGTGAAGCATCCCTTTGATGACAAGCAGATATTGAGTGAATTTTTGAATTTAAAACCAATCGATAACTGATGTTTTATTATTTGTTCACATACCTCGATCAGACCTTCGATGTGCCCGGCGCCGGTGTATTCCAGTACATCACATTCCGGGCAGCAGCAGCAGTCATTACCTCCCTTATCATTTCTTTGCTGTTGGGTAAACGCCTCATCAATGTTCTGGTCAGGAAACAAGTGGGCGAAACCATCCGTGATCTCGGTCTTGAAGGTCAAACAGAAAAAAAAGGGACCCCTACCATGGGTGGACTGATCATTCTTGGTGCCATTCTCGTTCCTACTTTGTTTTTTGCCAAGCTGAATAATATTTACAACATTCTGATGCTATTTACTACGGTCTGGCTCGGATTGATCGGATTTCTGGATGACTATATCAAGGTTTTCCGGAAAAACAAAAAAGGGCTTGCCGGAAAATTTAAGATATACGGTCAGTTGGTGCTGGGCCTGGTGGTTGGTCTTACGATGTACATGAGTGATGACATTGTGATCCGGGAAAAGATCGACCAGCGGGAACTGATCGAGACTTCAGAAACCGGAGAGATCCTGAAAGTGTCGGATCCAACCCTTAAATTTTCACGGGAAACGGTAAAGTCGACCAAAACCACCATCCCGTTTTTCAAAAACAATGAAGCGGACTATTCGAAAATACTGGCTTTCCTGGGAGAAGGATATGAGCGATGGGCTTACCTGATTTTTATCCCCATTGTGGTGCTGATCATCGTTGGTGTATCAAATGGTGCCAACCTCACCGATGGCATCGATGGATTGGCTACGGGCACTTCTGCCATCATCGGGGCCACCCTGGGCATCCTGGCCTGGGTATCGGGTAATATTGTTTTTGCCGATTACCTAAACATCATGTACCTCCCCGACACCGGTGAGCTGACCATCTTCATCAGTGCTTTTGTGGGAGCATGTATCGGCTTTCTGTGGTACAATACCTACCCGGCGCAAGTATTTATGGGTGATACCGGAAGCCTGGCCATTGGTGGGATCATCGCGGTTTTTGCGATCCTGATCCGAAAAGAATTACTGATCCCGATCCTTTGCGGAATTTTTCTGGTAGAGAGTTTATCGGTGATCATGCAGGTGAGCTATTTCAAATATACAAAAAGGAAATTTGGTGAAGGACGGCGAATATTTAAAATGTCGCCCCTCCATCATCATTATCAGGTGATGGGTTATCCCGAGCCAAAGATCGTGCAACGGTTTATCATTGTCGGCATTATGCTGGCCGTGGTGACCATCATCACATTAAAACTGAGGTAATGCACATTGAAAAAACGAATTGTCATACTCGGGGCAGCCGAAAGCGGAGTGGGTGCAGCCATGCTGGCCCAAAAAAAAGGGTATGAAGTATTTGTTTCGGATTTTGGAACCATTAAGGAAAAATATAAGAACGTTCTTTCAAATTATGACATCAGTTTCGAAGAAGGCAGGCATACCGAAAGCCTGATCCTTAATGCCGATGAAGTGATCAAAAGCCCGGGCATTCCTGATACGGTACCCATGGTAAAAAAACTTCACAGAAAAAAGATTCCGGTAATCTCAGAAATAGAGTTTGCCGCAAGGTTTACCGAGGCTAAATTGATCTGTATTACAGGTAGCAATGGGAAAACCACCACGACCTTACTGATCCACCATATCCTGAAAAAAGCAGGTCTGGATGCAGCACTGGGCGGTAATGTGGGGAAAAGTTTTGCAGCACAAGTGGCCGAGGGAGATCATGACATTTTTGTACTGGAGATCAGCAGTTTTCAACTGGATGGAATGTTCGAGTTTAAGGCGGATATAGCCCTCCTGCTGAACATCACACCGGATCACCTGGACCGATATGATCATGACTTTCAGAAGTATGCCGATTCGAAATTCAGGATCCTGCAAAACATGACGGATGCAGAGGCTTTCATTTACAATGCCGATGATCCGGTAATTGAAAAGGAACTGATAAAAAGAAAACCAATAACCCGGCTTTATCCTTTTTCCATTCAAAAGGTAATGGGATCAGATGGAGCCTGGATCGACAAGCAAAACATGTACATCAACGTAAAACCAAATTTGTTTAAAATGACACTTGAAACATTAGCATTACAAGGCAAACACAACATTTACAATTCCATGGCTGCAGGTGTGGCAGGTCGCATTCTGGATATTCGTAAGGACGTCATAAAAGAAAGCCTTTCCGACTTTCAGAATGTAGAGCACCGCCTGGAATATGTAGCCAGAATCCATGGTGTGGAATTTATCAATGATTCCAAGGCCACCAATGTCAACTCCTCATGGTACGCATTGGAAAGTGTCCAGAAACCCGTGATCTGGATCGCAGGAGGGATCGATAAGGGAAATGATTATTCCCTGCTGATGGACCTGGTAAAGGACAAAGTCAAAGCCATAATTTGTCTGGGTAAAGACAATACGAATCTGTTAAATGCATTTAAAAATAAAGTAGAAATTATGGTTGAAACGGAATCGATGGATGATGCCGTAAAAATAGGTCTGCATCTGGGTAAAAACGATGATACTGTTTTACTTTCACCGGCTTGTGCCAGCTTCGACCTGTTTGAAAATTTTGAAGAACGCGGACAAAAATTTAAAGACGCTGTCAACAATCTTTAATTCATGCAATACATTTTAAACAAAATAAAAGGAGATAAAATCATCTGGCTGGTGGTATTGCTGCTTTCGGTGGTATCCCTGCTGGCTGTATACAGCTCTACCGGAACACTGGCTTACAAATACCAAGGTGGTAACACAGAATACTACATGATTAAGCATTTTATCATCCTGGTATTCGGGCTTTTTTTGATGTACATGGCCCACCTCGTAAAATACACCTATTTCTCCAGGATATTCCAGATTGCCTTATGGATTGCCATTCCCCTGCTATTGCTCACCCTCTTTGTTGGTCTTGACCTGAATGAGGCAAAAAGGGTTTTGCCCTTACCTTTTGGACTTACATTTCAAACTTCCGACCTGGCCAAACTTACCCTGATTATGTACCTGGCCCGCATGCTGACCAAAAGGCAGGAGGTGATCAAAGATTTCCGTCAGGCATTTGTTCCCATTGTTTTGCCGGTTCTAATCGTTTGTTTCCTCATTCTGCCTGCCAATTTTTCAACGGCGGCAATCCTGTTCACAACCAGCCTTGTATTGATGTTCATCGGGCGGGTTAGTTTAAAGCATATCTTTTCAATGGTCGGCATTGGGGTGGTAATTATGCTGATGATGTTTCTGATCGCGAAATCCTATCCAAACCTCCTTCCAAGGGTCGACACCTGGATCTCACGGGTGGAAAGCTTCGGTGACAAGGAGAGTGAAGAAAATTACCAGGTGGAACAGGCGAAGATAGCGATTGCAAAGGGTGGTATCATTGGTAAGATGCCTGGAAACAGTGAACAACGGAATTTTTTACCCCATCCCTATTCTGATTTTATTTTTGCCATTATCATCGAAGAGTATGGTTTGATTGGTGGCATCTTCGTGGTATTTTTATACATGATCCTCTTGTTCAGGGCGGTCAAGATCGTAACCCGCGTTCCACGAAATTTCGGCGCCTTTTTAACCATCGGAGTAGCATTCAGCCTGGTATTCCAGGCGATGATCAATATGGGGGTGGCAGTCAATCTTCTACCGGTAACTGGTCAAACGCTTCCCCTGATCAGTATGGGAGGAACCTCGGTTTGGTTTACCAGTATTTCGATTGGGATCATCTTAAGTGTTAGTAAAGAATTGGACAATAAACCTGCAAATGATGGAGAACTCCAGGCAGCACCGGCATAAGATCGTTATCAGCGGCGGTGGAACCGGGGGGCACATCTTCCCGGCCATAGCCATTGCCAATGCATTAAAAAACAAATGCAATGCCGACATCCTGTTCGTGGGTGCAAAAGGGCGCATGGAGATGGAAAAGGTGCCGGCAGCGGGTTACCCCATTGAGGGATTATGGATTAGCGGTTTACAACGAAAGATCACCCTCAAAAACCTGCTGTTTCCCTTCAAAGTGCTGGCCAGTATCACCAAAGCCCGGCAGATTCTGAAAAAGTTCAACCCTGAGGTAGTTGTCGGCGTCGGGGGTTATGCCAGTGGTCCTACATTAAAAGCCGCGGTGCGGTTAAAGATCCCGACACTGATCCAGGAACAGAATTCTTTTCCGGGCATCACCAATAAATTGCTGGCCAAATCGGTGAGGAAAATATGTGTTGCTTATGAGGGTATGGAAAAATTTTTTCCTGCTGAAAAAATTGTGATTACCGGAAATCCCATTCGCCATGAAGTGATTAAAATCGAAGGGAAAAAAAAGGAAGCGGCTGCATTTTTTGGATTGGATCAAAACAAAAATACAGTTCTGATAGTAGGAGGCAGCCAGGGTGCACTGGCCATCAATAAAGCGATCCATAAACAACTGGAACAATTTGTTCGGGATGACATCCAATTGATCTGGCAAACCGGGAAATATTATTATCCACAGGCGCTTGAGGCTGTAGAAAAAATAAAATCAAAACAAATAAAAGCGGTGGCCTTTATCGATCGGATGGAAATGGCCTATGCCATGGCCGATCTCATCATTTCGAGGGCTGGTGCCATTGCTATTTCAGAGATCTGTGCCGTTGCCAAACCGCCGATTTTTATTCCACTGCCCACTGCAGCGGAAGACCATCAAACCAAAAACGCACAGGCCCTGGTGGAGAAAAATGCGGCCATGATGATCACCAACCAGGCAGCTGCAACAGAATTGTACCCAGCCATTTCAGAACTGATTAGCAACAACGAAAAACAAACAGAACTGAGGAATAACCTGCGCAAGCTGGCCCGGACAAATGCAGCCGACCAGATTGCAGATGAAATACTGGCATTGATAAAGAAATAAAGTGGAACTTGACAAATTAAATAGCATCTATTTTCTGGGGATCGGCGGCATCGGAATGAGTGCCCTGGCCCGCTATTTCCACAACCGGGGAGTAAGGGTAAGCGGTTATGACAAAACATCCACTCCACTGACCAAAGCTTTGCAGCAAAAAGGGATCGACATTCATTATGATGATAATCCTCAGCTCATTGCCTCCTCCCCTGATCTCGTTATTTATACTCCGGCTGTACCACGAGAGCTCAAAGAATATGTCTACCTGGAAAAGTTGGGAATCCCCGTCCGAAAAAGAGCAGAGGTATTGGGTGAATTGAGCAGGAATTATCAAACCATTGCAGTGGCAGGAACTCACGGAAAAACAACCGTTTCCACCCTGAGCGCACACATCCTCTATCAATCATCGATTCAGTGCAAGGCATTCCTGGGCGGGATCTCCAAAAACTATGACACCAATCTGCTTGAATCAGAAAAGGCCGGTTGGCTGGTGGTAGAAGCCGATGAATTTGATCGTTCCTTTTTACAATTGCGACCTGCAACCGCCATCATCACCTCCATGGATGCTGATCACCTGGATATCTACAACGATCATCAAACCATGAAGGATAACTTTTCCAGGTTTGCCGGTCAAGTAAATTCCGGTGGGAACCTGATTTTGAAAAAAGGATTGGATTTACCCCCACCGGCTAATGTCAAAGTTTTCAACTATGCCTTATCAGAAAAAGCCGATTATTTCGCAGAAAATATTGCACTTTCCGGGCTGTTTTATTCCTTTGATATCCACACTCCTGGTGGAACCATCAAGAATTGTCGCCTGGGTGTACCGGGGCTGATCAATGTGGAAAATGCGATAGCGGCAACAGCTTCCGCCCAGCTGGCCGGAGCTACAGATGATGATATCAGGAAAAACCTTGAATCGTTTAAAGGAATAAAAAGACGATTTGATATCCGGGTGCATCGCGATAATATGGTGTATATTGATGATTATGCCCATCATCCCGAGGAGATCAGAGGATTGTTATACAGCCTGAAAGATATTTTCCCCGGTCAAAAAATACTGGGAATCTTTCAGCCTCACCTCTATTCCCGCACCCGCGACTTTGCGAAAGCATTCAGTGACAGCCTCAGTATGTTGGAGGAAGTAATCCTGTTGCCCATCTATCCTGCAAGGGAGAAGCCAATAGAAGGGGTGGACTCAGCCATGTTGCTCAACCAAATTCGTTCGGCAAAAAAATACCTGGTTAAGAAAAATCAGATACCTGAAATTCTAAAAAATCATGATTTTGACATATTGCTCACCATAGGGGCCGGAGATATAGATCAGCTTGTTGAGCCCATTGAAAACTATTTATTAACCCATAAACAACCTGTGAAACAATGAAAAGGATAGCCACCATATCGATTTGGATCGTTGGACTGGCCGGACTTTCAGTTCTGGTCGGCTTTATCGAAAAAGAGCACCAAAAGATCACCTGTAAGAGCATTGAAGTTTTACTGGATTATGAGGATGCCGATCCACTTATTGATGCAGATATGATCAAATCCGATGTGTATAAAACATATGATTCATTGATTGGCAAACGTATTTCTGAAATTGACCAGGTCGAAATAGAGGACTTCATCAATCAAAACAACTATGTGGATAATGCTGAAGTTTTTTCAACACTCACCGGTCACCTCAAGATCAAGGTTACCCAAAAGAAGCCCATCATAAGGATTATTAATAATAAAGGACAACACTATTACATTGATGAGAAGGGTACAGCTATGATGGTAAAATCGAGCTATACCACAAGGTTGTTGGTAGCAAGCGGCCATATTCCAGCGACCTACGCCGATACCATAAATTTAATAAAAAATGAAAACTTTCCGGTTTTGCAGGATTTATACAATTTAGCTTTGCACATCCGGAGCAATGAATTTCTGGAGGCTCAAATCGAGCAAATCTACGTAAATGAAGATCAAGAATACGAACTGATTCCAAAAGTTGGAAGACAACTGATCATTTTTGGGGATATTACGGATATGGAAGAAAAATTTGATAAGTTGATCGTATTTTATCAAAAGGGAATGAAAAAAGCCGGGTGGGACACCTACCGGACCATAAACCTGAAATTTAAAGACCAGGTAGTTTGTGCAAAAAATTAACAAATGATAAACTCTATGAAATCAACTGAAATTATTGTTGGACTTGACATCGGAACCACCAAGATTGCAGCGATTGTAGGTCGCAGGAATGAGCACGGGAAGATTGAGATCCTGGGCCATGGTCGCACCGAATCGATTGGTGTAAAACGGGGTGTCGTATCCAACATTGAAAATACAGTGAATTCAATCCGCACCGCCATTGATGAAGCATCACAAAAGGCAGGGGTGGATATCAACTATGTAAATGTTGGAATTGCAGGACAACACATCAAAAGTTTACAACATCGTGGCGGTATCATTCGCGAAAACTATGACGATGAGATCAGCCAGGGCGATGTAGATACCCTGCTAAACAACATGTACAACCTGAACATGAGTCCCGGTGAGGAGATCATTGATGTGATCGCACAGGATTATATTGTCGATAATGAGCAAGGGATTAAAGAGCCGGTTGGTATGCTGGGCAACAGCCTGGAGGCCAATTTTCACATCATCATTGGGCAAACCACGGCTGCCAAGAACATTTACAAATGTGTCACCAAAGCAGGTCTTGAGGTGGTGGATCTGATCCTCGAACCCATTGCTTCTGCCGAAGCAGTTTTAAGTGAGGAAGAGAAAGAAGCCGGGGTTGTATTGATAGATATCGGCGGCGGGACCACCGATCTGGCCATATTCCAGGATGGTATCATTCGTCATACGGCTGTTATCCCCTTTGGTGGTGATGTGATCACGGAGGATGTTAAAGAGGGCTGCACCATTATCAGGAAGCACGCAGAAGAACTGAAAGTGAAATTCGGTTCGGCGCTGGCGAGTGAAAACCGGGATGATGAAATTGTAGCCATTCCGGGCTTACGTGGTCGTCCTCCTAAAGAGATCAGTCTGAAAAACCTCGCCAGTATCATCCAGGCACGGGTGGAAGAAATAGTGGAACATGTTTATTATGAAATCAAAAACTCGGGGTATGAAAAGAAACTGATCGCCGGGATCGTGCTTACCGGTGGAGGTGCCTTGCTCAAACATCTGCCCCAGTTAACTGAATTTATAACCGGGATGGATACGCGGATCGGTTATCCCAACGAACACCTGGCCAATGATGTGAATGAAGAGATGGCCAGTCCCATGTATGCGACCGGTATCGGCCTTGTGATTGAGGGAATGGAGAGGTATTATAAAGAGATGAAAAACAACATTGAAAAAGAAGAAAAACCTAAAAACCAGAAAATGAAAGACAAGACGGGTAAAAAAGAACCCATGCATGACGATGAAGGCCCGTCTAATTTCCTGAAAAAGATCCAGGATTTTTTTGAAAAGGATGGAATTTAACCACCATTTGAATAGATTTAGTCATTAAAAAAACATACAGGAAAAATCATGCCGGATGATCCTTCACGAAAAGGTAAATGTTCACCCGGCTTTCCTAAGGTATTGATTAAGAGATCAACAAATTAAGTGAATCAATAAGACAAAAAAAATTAACATTGAATTTGTTGATAAAAATTAACCTCACTACCTCATAGGAGAAGTTTAAACTCTAATTTTAAAATAAAAAAAATGGAAGAGATGCTCAAGTTTGATCTGCCTAAAAATCAATCATCTATTATAAAAGTTATCGGTGTCGGAGGCGGCGGTAGCAATGCCGTTTCGCACATGTATGAACAAGGAATTCAGGGTGTTGACTTTTTGATTTGTAACACCGATGCCCAGGCACTCGAATCAAGCGCTATTCCCTCTAAAATTCAACTGGGCTCCAAAGGACTGGGTGCAGGATCCATTCCTGATGTTGGCCGCGATGCTGCAGTTGAAAATATCGAGGACATTAAAAAAATCCTCGAAAAGAACACCAAAATGCTGTTCATCACCGCCGGTATGGGTGGTGGTACCGGAACCGGTGCAGCTCCCATTATCGCGCAGGCTGCCAAAGAACTGGATGTACTGACGGTGGGTATTGTTACCATTCCTTTCGCCTTTGAGGGCCGCAAGCGAAAAATGCAGGCCGAGGCAGGAATAGAGGAATTGCGACAAAATGTGGACTCACTCCTCATCATTTGTAATGATAAACTGCGTGAAGTGCACGGCGATCTGAAATTATCCGAAGCATTTGAAAAAGCTGACAATATTCTTTCAGTAGCGGCAAAAGGTATTGCGGAGATCATAACCGTAACAGGCTATATCAACGTTGACTTTGAAGATGTAAAAACGGTGATGAAAAACAGCGGTACTGCCATCATGGGCTCTGCCATTGCTGAAGGTGAAGACCGGGCCATGAAAGCGGTTGAAGAAGCATTATCCTCTCCGCTGCTCAATGACAATCATATCAAAGGAGCGGATAATATTCTCCTATATCTGGCATCAGGAGATGAAGAATTGACCATGGATGAGGTAACCGAAATTACCGACTACATCCAGGAAGAGGCCGGTCAGAATGCAGAGATCATCTGGGGAAATGGCAAAGATCAAACCCTGGGAAATAAAATCAGCATTACCCTGGTGGCCACCGGTTTTCATTCCGATAAGCCATTTTTCGAAACAGAAACCAAAACACGCAAGGTACACAATTTAACCGTGGGCCCCAAAGAGGAAAAACCCAAACCCCGGCAGATCATCAAAGAGCCTATTTCTGAAATTACCCTGGTATCGCCCGATCGCGAAACCACTGATGAAAAGGCTGAAACTGATAAGGAACCGGCAAAAGAAAATGAAATCGCTGAAAAAGAAACCGACAGGGTTGAGGCTTCTACCAGCAATGAAATCAGGTTGATCCGAAAAAGTGATCACACCTCCGATGGGTTTGCAGAACAGAAGAAAGAAGCAGAGGAAGAAAAACCTGCTGAAAAAATGAAGGATATCGAAAAACCGATGACCATAGAGTTTGAAAGGGATGAAATTGAGAAAAAGTCGAAAGAGCGCATCCAACGTCTCAAAGAATTAAGTGTGAAGATCCGTACCCCCCAGGAAATTGATGAAATGGAAAAAACACCGGCTTATATTCGCAGAAATATAGATCTTTCGGATGTTTCTCACAGCTCAGAAAGCACTGTTTCGCGCTATACCCTCGGGGAAGGAGAGGATCATAAAGGTGAGATCAAATCAAACAACTCATTTTTACATGATAATGTAGATTAATCAAGATTATAATGAGTCTTGAACAAAAAATAAACGATGATATTAAGGCAGCCATGCTGGCCAAAGATAAACGGAAACTGGAAGCATTGCGGGCTGTGAAGTCAGCCATTTTACTTGCCAAAACAGACAAAGGCTCAACCGGTGACATTGCCGAGGATGCTGAAATGAAGATCTTGCAAAAGCTGGTCAAACAAAGGCGAGACTCTGCTCAATTGTATTCCGAACAGGGCCGAACCGATCTGGCAGAAGAAGAAAATTTCCAGTTGGATACCATTGAAGCTTATCTTCCTGAACAGATGAGTGAAGCGGAAGTAGAAAAGACAGTCAGAGCGATCATCGACCAGGTCGGAGCCACTTCAATAAAAGAAATGGGAAAGGTTATGGGAATGGCTTCCAAAACACTGGCCGGTAAAGCTGATAATAAAATGATTGCTGAAATTGTAAAAAAATTATTGAATGCATAAAATTCCCCTTTCTTACCATTTACCTTACAGTTAGTTGAATCCTGCCGAATGGCGAGGATAAAAAAAGGGTCGCTTCCAGCGACCCTTTTTTATTTATTTTCATCATTGCTTAAGCACCCAGCATCAGTCGCTTGAATCCGGTTACTTTCAAATCAGCATCTACCTCTTTCAGGTACTGACCAACAGTTTTTTTCGAATCCCTTACGAAATCCTGGTTGAGCAAGGTATTTTCTTTAAAGAATTTGTTGAGTTTGCCCATGGCGATTTTTTCAAGCATCGCTTCCGGTTTACCTTCTTCACGGGCCTGTTCTTTACCAATTTCAATTTCTTTGTCCACTATTTCCTGTGGAACATCATCCTTATCCACAGCAACAGGAGCCATTGCAGCTACTTGCATCGCCAGTTGGTGACCGGCTTCATCAATTCCATTGGCTTTATTTAGACCGAGGATGGTAGCCAGTTTATTTCCCATGTGGTTGTAGGCGAAAACTTTTTCCGCTTCCACCACTTCATAACCACCGAGGTCCATCTTTTCTCCTGTTTTCCCTACCATTTCAGTAATGCCTTCTTCAACAGTACGATCATTCAGCTTCAGTGCTTTTAATGCATTTACGTCAGCTGGCTTATGGGCCAGTGCCACCTCCATAATGTTGTTGGCAAAAGTTACAAACTCTTCATTTTTAGCAACAAAGTCTGTTTCACAGTTCAACATTAACACAGCGGCGAATTTTTCATCGGCTGTGGTTTTTGCCAGGACAATACCTTCATTGGCTTCTTTGTCGGCCCGTTTGCTGGCCACTTTCTGTCCTTTTTTGCGAAGCAGGTCGATGGCTTTATCAAAATCTCCTTCGGTTTCAACCAATGCCTTTTTACAGTCCATCATACCGGCACCGGTCATCTTTCTTAGTTTGTTTACTTCTGCTGCAGTTATGTTTGCCATTATTTTACTCTTTGAAATAAATTATACAATCAATTATTTTTTGGTTCCGCCCCTTTTCGATGCTTTGGCAACGATCTTTTTGGGTTTACGTTCCATGTCATCGTCATCACCTGATCCTTTGATCTTCACACCCTTCACTTCCTTGCTTTTTTGCGGTTTCATCACTTCCTCATCGGCTTCTTCCTCAGCTTCTTCGAGTGATTGAGCTTTTACGCGGATCGCTTCTTCCTCTTCCTCTTTTTCCTGTGCTTTCTTATCGCGGTCGAGTTTTCTTTCAACAAGACCTTCTTCAATGGCTTTCACCATCACCGATGTAATCAGATCGATGGATTTTGAAGCATCGTCATTGGCCGGAATGGGAAAATCAACCTTGGTCGGATCCGAATTCGTATCCACAATGGCAAAAGTCGGAATGTTCAATTTACGGGCTTCCGCAACAGCGATGTGTTCTTTTAAAATATCAACCACAAAAAGGGCACTGGGAAGTCTGTTCAAATCGGCAATAGAACCGAGTTGTTTTTCAAGTTTGGCACGCTCACGCTGAATTTGCAAACGCTCACGTTTCGATAATACATTGTATGTATCGGTGGTCATCATTTTATCAATGCTGGCCATTTTCCGTACGGCTTTACGAATGGTTGCAAAGTTGGTGAGCATTCCACCCGGCCAACGTTCCGTCACATAAGGCATCCCTACCTTTTTTACGTGACTGGCTACAATGTCTTTGGCCTGTTTTTTTGTTGCAACGAATAAAACCTTTTTACCCGATTTGGCGATCTGTTTGATCGCTGAAGCTGCTTCTTCTACTTTAGCAGCCGTTTTGTAAAGGTCGATGATGTGGATTCCGTTTTTCTCCATAAATATATAAGGAGCCATGTTGGGGTTCCACTTCCTTTTCAGGTGGCCAAAATGGACACCTGCATCCAATAAATCATTAAAAGTTGTTCTTGCCATAATTTGTTAATGTTTACATTCTGATTAAAGCAATTGCCAGGTAGCACGGTCGTGGTCCAGGCAATTTAGATACTAAACATTGCTCTTTAATATCCTAACGCTTACTAAACTGGAATTTCTTCCTGGCTTTCTTTTGTCCGTATTTTTTCCGCTCTACCATCCGTGGGTCCCTTCTGAGCAGGCCTTTGGCTTTGAGGGGAGGTCTGAACTCCGGATCGATTTCAACCAGTGCCCTGGCAATGGCTAAACGCAGTGATTCTGCCTGACCGGCGTATCCACCACCATCCAGATTGGCTTTTACATCATATTTACCAATGGTATTGGTAATTTCAAACGCCTGGTTCACGACATATTGCAACGTAGGGAGCGGGAAATATTCTTTATAATCTTTGTCATTGATCGTAATGGTTCCGTTTCCTTCCTTCAGATAAATACGGGCAACAGCAGTCTTACGCCTTCCGATTTTATTAATTACGTTCATAAGTATTATTTAATAGCTTTTAAATCGATCGCTTTTGGTTTTTGTGCTTCATGCGGATGCTCAGCACCTTCATAAACAAAAAGGTTCCTGAACAACTGGCTTCCCAACCGGTTTTTGGGCAACATCCCTTTGATGGCCTTTTCAACCACAGCCGTAGGATTTTTAGCCAGTAATTCTTTGGGAGTCCGTGTTCTCTGTCCACCCGGATAACCGGAGTGGCGCACATATTCCTTATCGGTCATTTTATTGCCGGTCAGCTTGAATTTTGCTGCATTAATCACGATCACGTTGTCACCACAATCCACATGCGGCGTAAAATTGGGTTTGTATTTACCGCGCAGAAATTTGGCAGCAATGGAAGCCATTCTCCCCAATACCTGGTCTTCAGCATCGATCAGAACCCACTCTTTATTGATGGTTTCTTTATTGGCGCTGGCCGTTTTATAACTTAAAGTGTCCATTGAACATTCAATTTTATATTCTAAAAATTCCCTTCTGAAAATTGGGCTGCAAAAGTAGAATTAATTTTTTTATTAACCAAGTTTTGTAAATAAGTTTTTATTCCTATTTTTAAATGCAGAGCGGGCTCGGTGCTGAAGGGATAAAAACGATTTTTCAAATGAGCGGCAAAAGTAAACAAAACAATTCGAAAATAATCTTCATCCTCATTCTTTTTTCCATGGCCATGGGTTTCATGGAAAGCTCGGTGGTGGTGTATCTTAGGGAGATTTACTATCCGAATGGATTTTCTTTTCCACTGCAACCCATCGACGGACCCATCGCCCTTACCGAAATATTACGGGAAGCCGCTACCCTCATCATGCTCATAACCATTGGCATTTTAACCGGAAGGACTAAAACCGAACGCTTTGGCTTATTCATTTTGGCTTTTGGTATCTGGGACATCTTTTATTATGTATTCCTTTACTTTTTGCTGGGCTGGCCCCAATCTCTGCTTACCTGGGACATCCTTTTCCTGATCCCCACCACCTGGGTGGGGCCGGTGCTGGGTCCGGTGATCAACTCGCTATCGATGATCGTGCTGGCCTTTTTGATCAGCACATTCACCAACCACAGCCGTGCGGTTCATATCCATAGCCATGAATGGCTGCTGCTTGTCTCGGGCAGCTTACTAGTGATTGTTTCTTATGTAGAGGATTATATAAGCTATTTACAGGGGAAATTTTCCTTCTGGGAGATCTTCCATCCAGGCATGGTAGATGAACTAATGGAGTACGCACTGGATTATATCCCGGCAGATTTTTCGTGGTGGATATTTATAACTGGGCAGCTTATGATCACGGTGGGGATCGTTTTGTTTTATAAAAGGAATGGCTTACTTATAAAATAAACTTTCTGTACAAACCTGCCTGCCGCAAGTAGGTTTGCGATAACGCTGTGTAAATAATTTTTTCCGGAATGCGATTTTCTGGCACAGAAACGCTGAGGAGGTGCAGCGTGACGCTGAGGTTCAAAAACAGAAAAGCCCTCTTTCGAGGGCCTTCTGACTTCTTCATTTTCAAAACAATTCTCCGGGTTATATCGTCATGATGTCCTTTTCTTTTTTGTCGAAAAGGTCGTCTACTTTTTTAATGTAGTCGTCAGTGAGCTTTTGGATATCGTCCTGCAGTTTTTTAATATCGTCTTCCGAAATTCCTTCCTTCTCCAGTTTCTTGGCTTCATCGTTGCCACCCCGGCGGCTGTTGCGGATGGCCACTTTGGCATCCTCGGATTCGGCTTTGGCCTGTTTTACCAAGTCACGCCTTCTTTCTTCTGTAACCGTGGGAACAATGATCCGCAGCACTTCACCTTCATTTTTGGGATTGAATCCCAGATTGGCAGCCAGGATGGCTTTTTCAATGTTGCTGATCTGGCTTTTATCCCAGGGCTGAACAATAATCTGCCGGGGGTCGGGCGATGTGATATTGGAAGTTTGGTTCAGGGGAGTCATCACCCCATAAAAATCTACCATTACACCGTCCAGCATATCAGGACTGGCTTTACCTGCACGGATCTTCTGGAATTCCCGTTCGAGGTGATCAATGGACTTATCCATCTTTTCCTCGACATCATCATGAATTAACTGGCATTCGTCTAACATGGTCCTCAAATTTGTTTTATGGATGCAAATATAATGTTTTACAAAAATTGAATCAATACGGATTAAAGTCAGTTTTTAACAAGGGTACCAACAGGTTCACCTTTTACTACCTTCAATAAATTTCCTTTTGCATTCATATCGAACACGATGATGGGCAATTTGTTTTCTTTACACATGGTAAAAGCCGTCAGATCCATGATGCGGAGTTGTTTTTGGTAAGCCTCGTCAAAAGTGATGGTTGTAAATTTGGTAGCTGTCTGATCCTTTTCAGGATCTGCTGTATATATTCCATCTACGCGGGTACCTTTCAAATAAACATCAGCCGTGATTTCGATACCCCGCAATGCAGAAGCCGTATCAGTTGTAAAATAGGGGTTACCGGTACCTCCACCAATGATCACCACTTTTCCCTGCTCCAGGTATTGGATAGCCTTCCGCCGGCTCATCAATTCCGAAACAGGTCCGATCTGAAAACCGGTCAGCAACGCTGCATCTATACCTGCTTTCTCCAGGGCCGACTGCAATGCCATGCTATTGATCACCGTGGCAAGCATCCCCATGTAGTCACCCTGAACCCTGTCCATCCCATCGGTTGAACCCTGCAAACCCCTGAAAATATTTCCACCGCCAATCACAATGGCAACCTGCACTTTTTGGTCCACCACCGCTTTGATCTCTGCTGCATAGCTGGCCAAACGTTGCGGGTCAATGCCATATTGTTTTTCTCCCATGAGGGCTTCGCCGCTCAATTTTAATAATATCCGATTATATTTCATCTTTTGAATTTTGCTTCGGCAATTTTTGATTTCAAAAATACAGAATTCCGATCAGATTCCACCGGTCATCTCATTTGATTTCTGATAAAATTTCCTATTTTTACCGATGAAAAGGTTTTTGATCATGACTCATAAAATATTCTTTGTAATTTCCTTCCTGATGATCACCATTGTGATTTCAGTCAATGGTCAATCCTTTTTACAAATCAATTATGGTGCATCCATACCATCCGGAACCTTTGGAGAGGACACAGAACTTCTGAGCAGTGGACATGCACAAACGGGTTTGGGACTGCAAGCCGAATGGTATCATATGGTATTCAAGCCAGTGGGCTTTGGCCTGCATTATTCCTTCAGCTTTAATAGCGCAGATTTTTTACGAACCGGTTACCGTTATGCTGAAACCTACTCCAACATGGTTGCAGGGAAATACAGTATGCATGATGTTGCCGCCTTATTTCTATTAAAAGCCTATAGCAGTGACTTTATCATGACCAACATCAGGTTTATGGGCGGGACTTCTTTTATTACTTATCCTGAAGTGAATAAAAGGTTTTACGAAAATGATGTCCTCATGAATGAAGAGGTCCTCATAGGCAAGGAATACCGGCAAAAATTCATGTTCGGGCTGGGCATTGGCTTCCGTTATGCTGTATCCTATCAGACTGGCATAACCGTTACGGTTGATTATCAAAACAGGTTAGGCGGGCAATCCGCACAGGAAGTTGCAGGACGAGACTACAACATCGAGCAGATCTTTGTTTTACTGGGAATCGATTTTCAGTTAGGCAAAAAATAAAATCGGACCAATACAATTGTCATGTCGGAACCATCTCCCGAAACAAAAAAAATAATCGCTAAACTCTTTAACGAACATTCCGATTTTTTATACAATTATACCATTACCCGTGTCAATGATGAATCACTGGCCGAAGACCTGGTTCAGGAAACTTTTATTTCTGCACTTAACAATTATGAATCGTTTAAAGGAAACAGTAAAACTTCTACCTGGCTCATTGCCATCCTGAAAAATAAAATCATTGACTTCTACAGAAAAAAAGTCCGTGAATACCATAAAGAGAGTCTGGATGATCTGCAGTCGACTGATGAATATTTTGATGAAAAAGGGCACTGGAAAAAGGACAATCTGCCCGGGCCCTGGAAATTCAGCTCAATGGATGAGCTGGATCGGAGTGAGTTCTATGAAGTGTTGCGACGTTGCCTGCTGCGCCTTTAAGAAATCCAAAGGATCGCTTTTGTCATGAAACACCTGGATGATGTTGATACCGATGAAATATGTAAGGAACTTGACATAACGGCGTCGAACTATTGGGTGATCATTCACAGGGCCAAATTGCAATTGCGCGACTGCCTTGAGAAAAACTGGATAAAAGCTTAGTCTATGAAAAAAATAATGATCAACTGTAAAGAAGCTACAGAAATGGTCGTAAAACAACATTCGGAACATCTCGCTGTATGGGACAGGATGCGATTGTGGATGCACCTGGCCATGTGCCGGTTTTGTGCCTTATTTTCCAGACAAAATAAACTCATGGATGAATTAACGGGCAACCTTGACAAGTCCATGTCAATAAACATGCCTGAAGCCTCAAAATCCAAAGTCCTCGAAGAACTTCAAAAATAACATTTCTTTAACATATACACAGAAGCCCCGGTCAGGGGCTTTTCTATTTGATAATCAATATTGTTACTACCTCCTGGAAGATCTTATTTAGAACATTTCAAAATAATAATCGTTCATTTTGTAAGGACGGGTTATCAAGCCCGACTAAAACTCCGAATTTAAATTAAAATTTTTTAACCATGAATGACAAAAAGAAAAACAACAAAGTAAAGAACATTATCCTAACTGGTTCTATTGTAGCCGGTTCTGTTCTTGGACTTAATACATTGAATGCAAGTACCACCCAAACATTTCGATACAGTGACCTGGGATCAGGTGGAGAACTCAGGAGTGAACTCCTGAAAAGTGATGCCACTGATATGCGCGCCATTGACCTGAGTTGCGGAGAAAATAAAGATGCTAAGGCCAAGGATGCCAAAGCCAAAGACGCGAAATCAAAAGATGCAAAATGTGGTGAAGGTAAATGCGGAGAAAAGAAAGATGCAAAAGCGAAAGACGCAAAAGCCGTTGACGCAAAAAGTACCGATAAAAAAGCTGACGCTAAGGATGCCAAAGCCACCACTGATGAAAGCAAATCAAAAGAAGCCAAATGTGGTGAAGGTAAATGCGGAGAATAATCAAAAACTGACTGAAGTACCGGTAGGTTGATCCGACCGGTACCTCTTAAATTATGATGAAAAAACAAATAGGCATCGGTTTCAGAAAAGACTTCGCAGAAGACTTTTTGTCAGGCAATTCCCTCCAACCGACTTTTATAGAATTGGCCCCGGAAAACTGGATGGGTATCGGTGGATACTGGAAAAAAATATTGCAGGAAGTAGCTGAAAAATATCCGATAACTTCGCACGGTTTATCCCTTTCCATCGGAAGCCCGGAAGACATTGACCGGGATTTTCTGAAGCAGGTGAAGAACTTTATTAAAACTTACAATATCCAGATCTATTCTGAGCACCTGAGCTATAGCAAATGCGACAATGCTCACCTGTACGATCTGTTGCCCATTCCTTTTCGGGAAGATGCGGTTCACCATATCTCGAAACGGATCCGGGAAGTCCAGGATTTCCTGGGCATGAAATTAGCCATTGAAAATGTATCTTATTATACACCCGTGGCAGCCGAAATGAGTGAAATTGAATTTATCAACGCCATTGTGGATGAATCGGATTGCAATCTGCTCCTGGATGTAAACAATGTATATGTCAATGCCTTTAATCATCAATATGATGCAAAGGAATTCATTCAAAAACTACCTTTAAACAAGGTTGCTTACATACATATGGCGGGCCATGAGCAGGTTGAACCCGACCTGATCATCGATACCCATGGTCAGGATATCATCGATCCGGTTTATGAACTGTTCGATTTTACCACACAACTGATCCAACCGGTACCGGTGTTACTGGAACGCGATTTCAATATCCCGGAACTCGATCATTTACAGGCAGAGATGGACCACCTGGAATACATCACCGACAAGAACTGGAAAAAACTTTATGCCACTGAAAAAATTCACACAGCAACAACAGTCTGACCTGGCGGGTTACTGTCGGACCAATGAATTGCATGAAGACCTTCAGGTGAGAAGGGAACGGGTACACCATTACCGGAGGCTTGTGTTTAACGTGGTAAACGACAGCCTTCAATCAGCTTTTCCCCTCACCAAAAATTTACTTGAGGATAAAATATGGGATCAACTGGTTCATCAGTTTTTTTCAGCATATAAACCTCAATCCCCGCAGGTTTGGAAAATGCCGGGTGAATTTTACGAATGGTTCTCTGAGTCGGAGCAACCCTTGCGGGGAGAATTTCCATTCATTGATGAGTTGCTGCAGTTTGAATGGATGGAGGTGGTGCTATTCATGATGGAAGATATTCCTTACCCGGAGAGTCAGAAAGAAGGCAACTGGATGGATTCAACCATCGCCACCAATCCTGAATTCAGGATCATTCAAACCAATTATCCGGTTCACTTAAGAAAAGCAGCGACCATTCAGGATGCCGATAAAGGTGACTATTTCATCCTGATGTTTCGCGAAAAAGATACCGGGAGGATCCAATTCATGGACCTCTCCCCCTTCTTTGCTGTTGTTGTTGACAACATCGCCCATGGCGCTGATCTCCGTTCCGTTTTGCTGGCCTTGCAAGAACAAATGCCGCAAACCTCATTGTTGGAGCTTCAGGAAAACACGATCCCTTTACTTGAAAAGCTGAAGGATAAAGGATTTATTACCGGGTTTAAAGAATAGTTATTTTTTCAATCACACATTCAATCATACCAAAACTTTGAACTTTGCGTTTTATCCGTTGTTTGTAAAAAACAATACATTATTCATCATCGAATATTACATGATTGACACCCCTTCAAATCCATTACGATGAATCCGAAAATGCTCTTCATCCTCATTCTATCGATCATTACTACGCTATTTCATAGAGATTCCGATCCGGACAATCCTGAATGGGAATTGGCCAAAGAAGAAGACGGTATTAAAGTTTATACACGATATATTAAAGACTCGGAGATCAGGGCTTTTCGTGCAGAGGCCCTCATGGAAGGGAAACTATCTGCTTTTGTCAGTGTATTTAAAGATGTTGAAAATTTTCCCAAATTGTTTTCCAACAATCAGTACTCTTCGATCATAGAGATGCAGGACACCATTCAATGGCACTATGTTATAACAAACGTACCATGGCCATTAAGTGACCGGGATGGCATTTATACCTATTCTTATAAACAGAACTACCAAAACAAGGTGGTAATGATAAACATTGCAGCAGACCCGGACCGATTACCTGAAAATGAAGGATTGATCAGAATACGAAAAGTAACCGGTCAGTGGATTTTCGAACCGGTAGATGTCAATAAAGTAATGGTCACGCTGGAATTGCATGCCGAACCCGGCGGTTCGATCCCGGGCTGGATTGCCAATATGTTCATTGTGGATTCACCAGTCAAGGACTTCAAGAGATTACGGGAACGGGTCCAATTGGATCAGTACAAGGATAAGAAATACGATTTCCTTGTGGAGTATTGATCATTTCATGAAAAGACTGAAGACCTTTTTATAACTGCAGAAAAGGTTTAATTTTGCGATCAAATTGTATGCACATGGCAAAAGACTGGAAAGAACGGCTGGGTGTTGTGTATTCAACCAATCCAGATTTCCAATATGAGCGTGATCATCAAGCGGAAGAGGAGACACTACCACCCGGGCAACAAAAGCTGATCATAAGCCTGGATAAACGAAACCGAAAGGGTAAAGCCGTAACTCTGGTGACCGGTTTTATCGGAAAGGAGGAAGACCTGAAAGCCCTGGGTAAATTGCTAAAATCCAAATGCGGAGTAGGTGGTAGTGTAAAAGAAGGCGATGTCCTTATACAGGGAGATTTCAGGGATAAAGTAGTGGACCTTTTGCAAAATGAGGGTTATAATGTCAAACGTTCCGGAGGATAAACCATGTTCATTCTTGATCTGCCTTATGTTTCTGATTTTTTGCGGGATACCGTCATTCAATACCAGATACCGGTATTAAAAACGCCTCAAACCAGGCAGCTCGGGTTAAATGGAGAAATCCGGTACTGGGACATTTCCAGTGCCATTGAATATTTCAAACTAGAGGACTACCCCGGCATTTACTCCAATTCCGAAAATGCCATTGAATGGGTGGCAAAATATCTGCCTGAATCCGGCCTTACCGAACAAATCGAATTATTTAAAAACAAGATCAGGTTCAGGGAATTGTTGCAGTCAATGCATCCTGAATTTTACTTCAACTCTATTCCTTTTGTGGGCCTGGATGATTTGGATATAACCCCAATACCAAAACCGTTCATCATCAAACCGTCTGTTGGCTTTTTCAGCCTGGGGGTCTATAAGGTTTTCGAAAATGATGAATGGGATTCCATCAAGTTACAGATAAAAAATGAGGTAACCCGCATCAAACAGGTTTATCCGGCTAAGGTGCTCGATACAACCACATTTATCATCGAACAAAACATCGAAGGTGATGAATATGCTTTTGATGCTTATTTCGATGATCAGGGAAATGCAGTGATCCTGAGCCTGCTAAAACACCTGTATGCATCAGATGGAGATGTGAGCGACCGGGTGTATATTTCAAGTAAATCAATTATTGAGGATAAACTAAGAACTTTTGAAGCCTATCTGGATAAAATAGGGAAGCTGGCCGGGCTGAGGAATTTTCCACTTCATGTGGAGATCAGGGTAGATACTGATGGCACCATCCGGCCCATTGAAATCAATCCCATGCGATTCGGGGGCTGGTGCACCACAGCCGATATGACCTGGTTTGCTTACGGACTGAATCCATACAAAGCCTTTTATTTAAGAGAAAAACCCGATTGGGAAACCCTGCTGAAAGACAAGGAAGGTTTGATCTACAGCAACATCGTTCTTACCAACTCCACGGGACATGATGTAAAAAATATTGATTCATTCAACTATGAAAGGCTATTGGAGCGATTTGAACATCCCCTCGAACTGAGAAAGGCAGATTTCAAGAATTACCTCATCTTCGGGTTTTTATTTGCGAAAACCAATGAAGCCAATTTTTCGGAATTGGAATGGATCCTGAAGGACGATCTGAAAGCATTTATCCAACTTTCAACCTGATTTAAAGTTTCATTCCTTCGGTGCAATTGGTGCAAATATCGATGGATTTGCGGTTGGTGATCACCCGTGTTCGGAAAGCTTTATAGGGTTCACTTTTCCACACGTCATCAAAAGAATGGGTTTTGAGGTCCCCCATTTGATGGATGGCATCCTTATCAAAACAGCACGGCACGACCAATCCATCCCATGTGATCACACACGAAACCGACATGCGGTAGCACTTGTTCTTAAAATCGTTTTTAATTTCCCAGGTACCATCATTTTTCTGACGATAACGGCTGTATTTATTATTAACAGGGATCAATGGATTACCATGCTTGTATTCATAAACCTGGGCCGTTTTTAGCTGAAGCTCATCCACGCCCAACTTTTTGCTCAATGATTTAACATCTTCAATTTGATGCTCATTGGTTCGGAAAACGATAAACTGAAGGATTATGTGAGGCGTTTTTGATTTCAATTGCTTCTTCCATTTCACCAGGTTTTCAATCCCATCCAGTACCCTTTGATAACGGCCTCCCACACGATAGGCAGCATAGGTTTCCTGACCAATGCCATCCAAAGAGACAATGATCCGATCAAGCCCGGATTCAACCGTCTTCCGGGCATTTTCATCATTTAGAAAGTGAGCGTTGGTGGAAGTGGCGGTATAGATTTTTCGTCTCCCTGCATCCTTTACAATATCAAAAAATGAAGGATTCAAGTAAGGTTCACCCTGGAAATACAGGATCATATACATCAGCTTGTTTCCGATTTCATTTACTATTTTTTGATATAAATCGAAAGTCAGCATACCCGTATTTCGCGAAAACTGCCTTAATCCCGACGGACACTCGGGACACCTTAAATTACAGGAAGTGGTCGGTTCGATCGAAATACTGAATGGCTTGCCCCATAGCACAGGCTTTTTCAATAAATTGGTAAGATAATAACTCAATTGGACAAGGAAGAGGTTCCACAGCCGCACTGGTGTAATTTTTGAAATGATATTGAATGAATCCCTGATATTAGCCATTTTCTAAGTCCATTGTTCCCTTCAACAAAAACTATTCATTAAACAATAAACAGATGCGGTAGTTTCAAATTTCAAATATTCTCTGTGATTTTTTGTACCAGTTTGGATTGATTGAAAAATTGTTTGGCCACAATTCTCAGCACAGTATAACTGGGAATAGCGAGGATCATCCCGGGGATTCCGGCCAGGCTTCCGGCCATCAATATGATTAAAAATATTTCGATGGGATGCGCTTTGACACTGGTTGAATAAATCAGCGGCTGCAATACCATATTATCGATCAGGTTTGCTACGACAAACGTACCGATAATAATGGATGAAATGGGAACAATATCATCATAAGAACCCATACTCAGGTTACTGGTAGCACCGATGAGCACACCCATTGAAGCCCCAATAATAGGGCCGAGATAAGGGATTACATTCATCAGTCCGCCGAGGAATCCAATCAGCAATGCGCTCTCCACGTTAAAAAAGGTAAGCCCCAAGGTTATCAGGGTCATCATCGTGAGCAACTCAATGCTTAAACCCACAAAATAACGCGACAACAAATGGCGTGTATCCCGCAATATAATGGCACCCTTATCTTCATATTTTGTAGGTACAAAAAGCATAATTCCATTGTAAAACAAATTATCATCCCTCAAGAAAAAGAAAGCCATAAAAATGACAGAAAAAATACCAATAAAGATGGAACCTGCCAGTCCAACCACGTTTCCTAACAGATTTTTTATCGAGGTCATATTGACCAGCGATTCCAGCTCAAGGGCGATGGAGTTTTCAAGCGTTTTATGATCATCCAGCATATTCCACTCCACCAGTTTATGTTCAACATTTTGTAGTGGTTTTTGTAATTGCTCACTCAGATATTGAAAATCAATGCTGCCAATTACCTGTGCCTGCCGGTTGATAATGGGAACAAAAGCCATAAAAAGAGAAGCAATAATGACGATCATGACGATCAGTGCCAATATGGTACTTAACGTATGGGGCATTTTAAATTTTTCAAACTGGATCTTATCGAATAATCGCACCAGTGGGTGACCAATAAACGACAGTACACCAGCCAACAGCACATAAACCAGGATATCCGCAAAATACCAGGCCAGGTAAATGCCCACAAGGGAAGCAATAACCCCGCCAATGAGCCGGTAATTAATATTCATCTGCATTATTTTTAACAAAGATAGAGAATAATGTATTTTCCATTCTGCCCATCATGAAATCGCATCAACGTGATAAATTAAACTTAAAGGTCAGCTTCCACGCCATATTCTCCCAACCATTTTTAAAAGTGTAGGGTCCATATCGGTAAAAACCACCAATTCCCAGGGAATAGATTCTAAGGTTCAGTAAGTTGTTGATAAGTAATCCCGACTCATAAAACCCTTTTTCCATTGTTTTAAAATTCACATTATGATGACTTTGCTGAAAATCGAGCCAACCAAAACCTATGTTCGTAACCAATGCAAATTCAGGATGGAAAAAACCGACTTTTCCCAATAACTTTTCAAAATCATGGGTTATGTATAAAGCTACATATTTGTTGGATAAAAACTCATTCATTCGCATGGTGGCAAATGAACTGGGAGCATAAAGGGTAAATGTGCGGTAGGCGCCGTTTCCATTGTATAAATTGGTATAAGGAATATCTGTATCCACATAGCCTGCATTGATCCTGAAAGAGGTCTTACCAATATAATTGGTGTAAAATGACTTTTCGACTTTAAAATCATATCGGTTGTATTCGTACTCACCATCCAGTAATCCTTCCACTCCCCTGGAATATTGAAACCAGAAAATGGGCCAGTCGGTACCAAGGGAGATCTTTTTACGTAAGTTTTTGATGAATTTCTCAACATAGGCATACCGCAGTCCAACAACAAATTCAGTAAAATGAAAACGATTCAAATAGACTTTGAGTGATTCTCCCGGAATACTGTATTGATAATCATTGGTAACTTCCTTAAGCGTTTTGGTTATTCCAAGATGAACATTTAAAAAGGTGAGCGTGCGAAAATTGAACCCCGCCTTGTATTGCTCAATTTGATCCATTCGGCGGACCAGAAAGTCCCTGAAGTTCTCCGTATTGATAAGATAAGGTTGTTCGTCCCAAAAGCTGACGCCGGAGGTTTCCATTACGTCTTTCGTGTAGGCAACCTTAATTCCCATATCGGCTTTATTCCACAAAGTTAGACCCACATCACCCCCATACTTAAATTCCTGGTCTTTGAGTCCATACCTGACATATCCACCTAAAGCAAATACCTCCGAAAGTCGCTGGTTGGTATGCAATCCAATGCCTGGGGCAAACCCTTCAAAAGAATTATACCGCAAAAAGCGATGGATATCCAAATCAAAATAACCCCAGGGGATCTTACCCGTCATCAGGCTTTCAAATGTTTTAGCCGCCCGGTCAAAATTCTCAGCCTGTCCTAAACTGTCGATATAACGGTAGGTATTCAGTTCCTTTTGGGTGAGTGAATCTGTGCGGTAATTTTTCCAGAAATCCTCATTCCGGAAATTGGCATTGGGATCCACTTCCACTTCCGTATTGCCAAAGTCACGCGCCCGGAGATCAGGATTGAGATTGATGTTTCGAATATACCGCTTGCCAATACCAAAAGGAATGCGCATGTTGTTGAACTCCTTAAGAGAATCGTTATCTGCTTCACCCATGGTTACCCCCATCTCAATGGTCGTATCTGTAACATTCACCTGTTGCAGAATGGCCTGGTTATTCACCTGGACCGGAAACCAGTGCTCGCCATCAATCAGTTCGTACAATTGTTCAATGCGGAAAATCAAGGTAGATTTGGACTTATAGGGTTCGGCTATTACATTTTGTACCGCCCATTTTTTGGTATTGATGGAGATCGTACCTGTCAAACCATCGAAATTGGTATTGATACGGGGCCGATAGGACAGAATGAAGACCGTATCTTCCTCTCCATAAAACAAGGTATCCTGTAAAAGGAAAAAATACTTACCGGTACTTCCCCTGCTAATCGGATTTACATAATTCTTTCCGGAGATTTTAATCTGGTCATCATAAAAATCAGTCGATTGCCATTGAGAGATCAGGAAAACGAAAATGGGGTCTTTAAATCCTGATACTTTGGTAGCAATAACATCTTCCTGATTTTTATCAGGCGCCATGAAATTTCGCTCAGCTACCGATTCCATCATAAAAAGGTGGTGGTTTTCCAGGAAATTTCGAAAATCCTCTGTACTATCCATGTCCAGTGAGTCAACCATGGGTAGTGAATCCAGCTCAAGGGTAAAGATCATCTTATCATAAGCGGTATAGGAAAAGGCATCCAGTTTTTCAGGATCGTTCAGGTCTTTATTCTTAATGGCATTGCGAATAATACGATGAGCAGGGTTTTCGGTAGGATAGACCACATATTCGGGCAATTCGTATTCAATCCTTTTTAGTAAAATCAAATGTTCATTCTTTCCTTCCTGCACCTGATAAATTTGATTTTCGTAACCTACGTAACTTAATTGCAAAAAATGTATTTCCTCTGAGGTTTTTAAGGTAAACCGACCATCAATATCGGTGGTCCCTCCTCTGTTTGAATTATTGACAACGATATTGACAAAAGGCAATGCTACCCTGCTTTCCGAATCAATAACCCGGCCTGTAACCGAATGCATCTGAGCCCTGGATCCAAAACTGAGCAGGCCCATAATCATGATAATGATTGAAATCCTCATATTGGATAGATGTTATAACAAAAGTATTAAAAATGTAAGTTAATCATCTTTGGTGTGACGGAGCAACCTTTGTTTTGTAACAATATTCCTTAATTTTGCCTGCACATATGGCAGTGATCATCCAATCCTATTATTTAGAACACAAGGCAGTGTTTGCAGAGAATTTCAGGCAGGTACTGGATAACTTTGATATGGAGGCCATTCACAAAATGCGAACCAGCACCAAAAGACTGCGGGCACTGTTTCAGATGATCCAATTTCTTACCGATGGGAAATTCAAGGCCAAAAAACAATTAAAAAAGCTCAGAACCGTATTTAAACATGCCGGAAATATTCGAGAGATCCAAATTGAATCACTTTTGGTTAAACAATATGAATTGCTTTTAAATGAAACATTTCCTGAATATCTCGAATATCTGAAAAAAAGGGAACACAAAGAAATCGTGGGTTTTCTCAAAAGCATCCCTCCCATTGAAAACCGGGATCGTATACTGAAGGATGATAAAGTACTGGCCGTGATTGACCAGCTTCAGGAAGATAAACTGCATGAAGGAACGGCAGCCTTTGTTAAGAACAAAACCCAGGCTATTCTTGAAAATATTCACAAACGGCCCAGCAATCACCGGATCCACCTGAACCGTACTTTTTTAAAACAATTGTATTATCTCTATGAAATGCTGGCAGAGTTAACAGATGTAGGCAAAATCATTAAAACGAATGTGGAAAGGATAAGGGAAATGGAGCAGTTTCTGGGAAGCTGGCATGATTTGGTGAATTCACCGGTTTACATGAATGCCTTTCTGAAAACCAGATCAGTTTACCGCACTTCTAAATATAAAATGCTGAAATCAGCAATTGCCGCAGATCGGAAAAAAATGCGACGAGAAATCCTGGAAGAATTTTATCCTGAGCTGGAAGCGGATATTTACACGGCAAAATAACTTTCCAGTTCTACCAAGGTATCCTTACTGGTTGTGATATCATGGATGATCTTTCCATTTTCGAGCACAGCTATACGATCGCAAACTTCGGTAACATGTTTTAAATCATGACTCGAAACCAGCACCGTTACAGCGGGATCATCCTTGAGTTCGTTCAACCTGTTTTTAAGTCTGATCTGAGTGGAAGGATCCAATCCGTTAAAAGGTTCATCGAGAATCAAAAGCTCAGGTTTTGTCATCAGTGCTGCTGCTATCCCTACCTTTTGCTGATTACCCCTGGAAAGATCACGAATAAACTTTTTCTTGCCGAGTATTTCACCATTAAAGAAACTTTCAAATTCAGCATAGAACTGGTCAAGGTCGCCTTTGGATAAACCATGAATATTCATTAAAAATTCGAAATACTCTTCCGGAGTAAGAAAATCAATGAGGAAACGCTGGTCAAGATATGAACCCGTGATCATTTTCCATTCCGCAGATTTATTGACTTTCCATTCATTGATCAGTACCTCACCGCTATTGGCCCGAATGAGATCGAGGATCAGTCTGAAAAAAGTGGTTTTACCTGCACCATTATTCCCCACAAGGCCAAAACTTTCGCCTTTATGAATGGTGATTTGATCAATATCGAGCACCTTCACACCCGAGTAAACTTTGCTAAGATTATTAACCTGTATCATGAATCTATTGCTTGAATATTATTACACATATTTAATTTGAAATTTTTTCACTTATTCCCTGAACCCTTCCGCCATTTCATATCTCCGTTTTAAAAATTGACGATAAACCCAACCTGAAAGAGATCTGGAAAACAGCAAGCCTGCAAGTCCCAATGCACCAATAAATAATAGTCCGCCTTTTTGATATCCCATGAAACTGAAAGGCAGATAAATAAAAACCGGAAGCAGAAATGCAGGAAGCATCGAAAGCCATTGAGCCGCTCCCATTCCCTGATAATTAAATGTTGCTCCTTTGCTCAAATCCATTCGCTTTTTACTGAATGTGGCAAAATAAAACAATACAAAACTGAGGAACCCGATATTGTATAAATAGGTCATGGTATTGATGAGCAAAATGTCCCTACCAAAAAAAACATATGGGATGGTGAGAATATAACAGGCCGTTGCAATGGATACTGACATCATGTATTTCGTCCGGATATAACGTTCCAGATCCTTGTAATTGGTGAGGATATTATCGAAATAATTACTTTCATAACTGAAGCAATAATTGGTGTAATTAAGCATCATTCCTCCGGTCATAAAAATACCGACAAAAATCAGGAAAGGATACATATCACGGTAAACTGGCTGGGGATAAAAGAAAAAACCATATCCCAAAAATAACGGAGCCATATAAACCATTGAACGGGTTCTTTTATGCCTCCAAATTAGTCTTAAATCAAGCGATATCAACTGCCCGGTCAATCCCAATGTTTTAAGGTAACGGATATTGGAAAGAGAATCCATTTTTTCTTTTTTCTTCACTGTCACTTCATCAGGATAAAGCCGAGATCTCAGAAAAAAGTAATTTAGCAGATAGGTCCCCAGCAATATCAATATGGGTATAATGATCCATTGAGGATGTAAAATCAATTGTCCAAACAAATAGGTTGATACTGAGGACAATGAAACAACTCCAAAATAATCCAGTAAGGCAAGGGCTATCAATACCACCCCGAAGACTCCAACAACAGCAGGTTTGCTCACCAGTTGGCGCTTTACATATGTTGTGAGAAAATTCACTGAGAATATTAGCAGGATAAATGAAAAAAGCCAGGTCAACGCAGTGGGTGTTGAGTAAGCGGGTGCTATCACTTTCAGGGCAAATGGAATAATCACCAGCCACGACAGGAAGTTTCCAACCATAAATATTGATTTCGCAGCTACATAATGCACAATGGATGACTTACGGATGGGAAGATGCAAATAGGTTTCGATGTTCAAAGTCGGCAACGATTGCATAAAAAACCGCAAAAAGAATTCAAACCCAAGATAATACAATAGAATGCCGTTAAATATTTTAACCGGATCGCCATCCGGATAGAGTTCTGCCAGGATCTTATCAATGAAAAGTCCTAGAGCAAGTAAATACAAAAGCATCAAACCGATGAGAAATCCAAGTACAATGTTTAGGGCGATATTCCTTTGCCAGATGGAAGACCGTTTCATCTCCCGCCATTGGTGAATAAGAAACCATTTAAAAATCATAAGGTCTAGGTTTTGAAAATTATATAATCGTCCAACAACCGTGCAAAATAGGATAAATAATTTAAATACAAACCATTAGAATTTAAAGTTTCGATATGATCCCGTTCTTTTGTTAAATATTCGAACACATGGTGTTCTTTTGCGAACATGGTTTAAAATTTAAGTTGGGTGTCCAGAATACTGGATTCGGGTTTGATTTTCATTCGGTCGGGTAGGTTTTGCAAAGCAACTTCCAGGAAGGTTTCAACCAGGCGTTTTTTCCAGTGAACCCTTGACACAGCCAGACTGATTTCCCTAACCGGCTGATGACCCGAGATGGGTTTTACCATATCTTCGTATTCAGGGGCTACACCTGCTGTGGCCAGCTCAGGAATGAATGTCATGCCCTTCCTGGTTTCAACTATGCGCCGCAATGATTCAATAGAATTGGAAAAATAAGCCAGGTTCTGACCTTCAATCGGGGTTTCGGCCAATCGGCACAAAGCATTCACCTGGTTCTGAAAACAATTACCTTCTTTCAGATACCACAGGTCTTCTGGATCAAAATCCTGAAGATTGATAGACTTTTGCTGATAAAGGGGGTGCCTATCGGATATGTACAGAAAAAAACGCTCATAAAATAGCGGCTGAAAATGAATTCCTGATGCGCTAACCGGGGTGGAAATGATACCAGCATCCAGCTCTCCCAGTTTAAGACTGGACATGATTTCCTCCGTAATTATTTCTTCCACCTCCAGGGTAAGATCAGGGTATCGATTATTTAAATCATTGATAAAGAGGGGAACAAAATAAGGCGCCAGGGTAGGAATAATGCCCACTTTTAAGGTACCCCTGATATTTTCATCCAGTTCGAGGGCAACATCTTTTAATGAATCAAATAATTTTGTGATTTCTTCAATGCGCTCCAGCAATAATTCACCTTCAGGCGTTAATACCATCGGTTTTTTCAAACGGTCGATCAGCCTGAAATTCAATTCCTTTTCCAGTTTATTGATCTGCAAACTCAGGGCTGGTTGACTGATCCCAAGACGCTCGGCAGCACGGGTAAAACTTCCTTGATAAACCAATTCGGCAAAATAATTTAACTGATTGATATTCATGATATATAATTTATTCTTATAAACGTATAAATAGTATATATATTACTAATATTACTTTTGATCCAAACTAAATAATAACCCCTAAAAATATAAATTATGGAACCGATGATAAAAGAAAATTTAAAAGCACATATTAGCAATAATAATTCAAATAGTGAAACCATTCTTGGACTAAATACACTGCTGAGTAACTATCAAATTTACTATCAAAACCTACGTGCATTGCACTGGCTCATTGAAGGTAAGCAGTTTTTCGTATTGCATGAAAAGTATGAAGAGTGGTATACAGAAGCTGCTGAGAATATTGATGAGGTGGCTGAACGTATCCTGATGATTGGTGGGAAGCCCACACATACTTTAGAGGATTATCTGGTGGATTCGGAAATAAAACCGATTAAAAATATCTATGGTGCAGAGGAAGGAATTCAGGTGGTATATGACAACAATAAATATTTATTAGAACATTTCAAAAAAGTACTGAAAGAGGCAGAGAAAGCAGATGATGAAGGAACCGTTGATATGATGAGTGGATTGATTAAAAACACTGAAAAACGGATCTGGATGTTGAAGTCATTCTTAGGTTAATATATTGAGAGCTCCGGAAGAATCCGGAAGTTTTCAGTCAACCCGGGCTAGGTCATTTACCTTAGAAGTAATTTACAAAGAGACTTAACCCGGGTTTCTTTAATCCTCTAATTTTTTATTGTTTTTATGTCTTTTTGAATCCCGTTGTGTCTTTTTTTCCATATTTCGGTGAAAGGCTTCAGTTAGGTCCACACCGGTCTGGTTGGCAAGGCAGATCAAAACCCATAATACATCAGCAAACTCGTCGGCCAGGTCAACTTTTTTATCTGACTCCTTATAAGATTGATCTCCATATTTCCGCGCCATGATCCGGGCCACCTCGCCAACTTCTTCAGTCAGAACAGCCATGTTGGTTAATTCACTAAAATACCTTACTCCTGTTGTGTTAATCCAATGATCAACCGCTTGTTGTGCTTCTTTGATTGTCATAATTCTGGTGTTTTGTGTTTACAAATATGCAAAAATTGATGACTCATTATTCATACCTTTGCATTTCGATCTATGATTATGGAAAACAAAGCCGATTCATTCAGAATGATCGCGAAAACCATTTCAGGGCTGGAAGAAGTGCTGGCTCGTGAACTGGAGGAACTGGGCGCCAAGCAGGTTAGGACCGTAAATCGAGGTGCGGCCTTTTTTGGAGATAAAAAACTTTTATACAAAGCCAATTACTGTTGCCGGACAGCTTTGCGAATTCTGCAACCCATCGCTGTATTCGAAGCGGCCAATGAACAGAAATTATATGATGGCATAGGCCGCATTGATTGGTCTGAATACCTGGATATAAACGGGACATTTGCAGTGAGTGGTGTAACGACCTATTCCAACATTACCCATTCCAAATATCTGGCGCTTAAAACAAAAGATGCCATTGCCGACCAGTTTCGTGAGAAATTCGGTAAACGACCCAATGTGAAGCTCGACAACCCGGACCTGGCCATCAATGTGCGAATTTTCCGGGATGAATGTACTGTATCGATTGACAGCAGTGGAGATTCACTCCATAAAAGGGGTTACAGGGTAGCCACCGGCCCGGCACCCATCAGTGAAGTACTGGCCGCTGGTATGGTGTTGCTTAGCGGTTGGGACGGAACAACAAACTTTATTGACCCCATGTGCGGATCAGGAACCATTCCCATAGAGGCCGGGTTGATCGCATGCCATATTCCACCCGGCTCTTTCCGGGAAGAATACAGTTTCAAACACTGGAATAATTATGAACCCGAACTCTGGGAAGAAGTGAGATTAGATGCAGAAGCCAAACGCAAAAATGAAATTCCTGGTAAAATCATTGGATCTGACTGGTCAGGACGAGTATTACAAACTGCCCGCGAGAATGTGCGATCAGCAGGATTGGAACACGTTGTAAAACTGGGAGTGGATTTTATACGGGACACCATTCCTCCTGAAGGCAAGGGCATTATGATTTCCAATCCACCTTATGGCGAACGGATAAAACCACATGATATTGAAAAACTTTATAGTGAGATTGGAGATTCTCTGAAAAAAAACTTTACGGGTTATTCAGCCTGGATTATCAGTTCACATAAGGAAGCCATGAAGCATGTAGGACTAAGGCCCTCTAGAAACCTCACTGTTTTTAATGGTCAACTCGAATGTCGGCTTGCTTGTTTTGAAATGTATGAAGGATCCAAGAAGGATCAATACCTGTGGGAAAATGAGGAACAACCCTCTAAAAAATCATTTGGCAAACCTGATCACAGGCCTTCCGGAAAGAGTTTTGATAAGCCTAAAAAGGAATTTCACAGAAAGGAAAGAAATTACAGGGAAAAAAATCGAAATGAAAGACCGGATAACCAAAACAGACACTCAGGAAACAAGAGAAATAGAGGCAACCGAAATACAAATTGATTGAATTAATCCTGTTATGACTAAATTAAAAAAAATTGGTGTACTGACTTCTGGTGGTGATGCTCCCGGGATGAATGCTTGTATCCGTGCAGTCGTTCGCACTGGCTTGCATCATGGATTGGAAGTAATCGGCATTCGTGCAGGCTATAATGGATTGATCCATGACGATTTCATCAGTTTCCAAAGCCAGGATGTTTCCAATATAATCCAGCGGGGGGGCACTATATTAAAAACTGCACGCAGTAAGGAGTTTATGAGTGCTGAGGGAAGAAAACAGGCCTTTAAAAACATACAGAAACATGAACTCGACGGATTGATTGTGATTGGTGGTAATGGAACATTTACCGGGGCCAATATTTTTATCAGGGAGTTTGATTTCCCCATCATGGGAGCACCTGGCACCATTGACAATGATCTTTTTGGCACCGACAATACCATTGGATACGATACAGCCCTCAACACTGTGATGGAAGCAGTTGATAAGATCAGAGATACAGCCGATTCGCACAACCGCCTCTTTTTTATTGAGGTAATGGGTCGTGATGCCGGATTTATTGCTCTCCGAAGTGGTATTGCAGGCGGAGCAGAAGATATCCTTATCCCTGAAACAGTAACCTATATTGATGAACTGGTTGAAATCCTGGAAAAAGGATTTTTACGAAATAAAAAATCGGGGATCATCATTGTTGCCGAAGGTGATGATGCCGGAGGAGCCTTTGAAGTTGCTGCCAAAGTCAAGGAAAAGTACGATCATTTTGATACCCGGGTAACCGTCCTGGGACATATTCAACGGGGAGGCTCACCTTCATCCGCCGATCGCATTCTTGCCAGTGCCCTTGGATATGCAGCGGTTAATGGCTTGGTAAATGGCCGCAGGGGTGAAATGGTAGGGGTTGTCAACAAAGAAATCACTTACACCCCTTTTGAAAAGGCTATCAAACACAATAAAAAAATACGGACTGACCTACTGGATATGGCAAGAATCCTGTCATCATAACAAACACTATGGAGCGGAAAACGCTTTTTGCTGATGTCATATTACCCCTGCCAGTAAAAGGATCTTTTACATACCGGGTTCCTTATGAAATGAATGATTCCATTGAACGATGGCGAAGGGTGGTCGTTCAATTTGGCAAAAAGAAAATTTACACCGCCATTGTTGTGAACATCCATGAAACGCCTCCCAAAGGATACATGGTGAAATATATCCTCTCCTTGTTGGATGAAAAACCGGTAATGAATGAGATCCAGTTTAGATTCTGGCAATGGATTTCAAATTATTATATGTGCGAAACAGGTGAAGTGATGAATGTCGCTATTCCCTCAGCCTTGAAACTAGCCAGCGAAACAAGGATTACCCTTGATCCTTCTTTTGATCGAAACCTTGAAGGCCTCAATGAAAAGGAATACCTGATTACGGAGGCTCTGGATATTCAGAAAAAACTCACCCTCACCGAAGTTGAAAATATCATTGAGCAAAAAAAAGTAATCCCGGTCATAAAAGGACTGATCGAAAAAAAAGTGGTTATCCTTGAGGAGGAATTGCAACATCGCTATAAACCCAGGTCCGAAACTTTTATTTCCCTTCGTGCATCATTCAGGAATGAGGCAACCCTCCAACAATTATTCACTGAACTTGAAAAAAGAGCATTCCGGCAACTCGAGGTATTGATGGCATGGATCAGCATGTCCGGTTTCGAATCTGGAACCACCAAAAAGATCAGTAAAACGCAATTACTGGCCAGGGTAAAAAATGGAACCTCGGCCCTCAATGCCTTGATTGATAAAGGCGTTTTTGAAACGAACAAGCAAACTGTCAGCCGACTGGAAACATTTGAAGCAGAAGCCCAACCCGATGAAATAGAATTATCATTGGATCAGGCCTATGCATTGCAGGAAATTCGATCAGGCCTGGATCAATCATCGGTCGTTTTATTTCATGGCGTTACCTCCAGTGGTAAAACAGAAATTTACATTCAGCTCATCCATGAAATGCTGAAAAAGGGAAAGCAAGTTTTATATCTTCTTCCTGAAATTGCGCTAACAACGCAGATCATCAACAGATTGCGAAAATATTTTGGTGACAAGGTCGGCGTTTATCATTCAAAACACAATGAACAGGAGCGGGTTGAGATCTGGAAAAGTGTTCAAAATGCCGGACTGAAAAGTGACAAAGTTGAAAAATACCAGGTGATCTTAGGACCACGATCAGCAATATTCCTACCCTTTTCGAATCTTGGTTTAATCATCGTTGATGAAGAGCATGATCATTCCTATAAACAATTCGATCCGGCCCCAAGATATCTTGCTCGTGATGCTGCCATCTATTTGGCATCCCTCCATAAAGCCAAAACCCTGCTTGGAACTGCCACGCCCTCTATTGAAAGTTATTTCAATGCCAAAACCGGTAAATATGCATTGGTTGAACTTGATAAACGTTATGGTGATATCCTGTTGCCTGAGATCTTCACAGCAGATGTAAAGCAGGAAACCCGGTATAAAACCATGAAAGCCCATTTCAGCAACCTCCTCATGGAACACATCACAGCAGCACTGGAAAAAAAGGAACAGGTGATCCTGTTTCAGAACCGGCGGGGATTTTCTCTGCGGCTCATGTGTGACACCTGTAACTGGATGCCGGAATGCAAAAATTGTGATGTGACCCTGATTTACCATAAGCATAACAATCAACTGAAATGTCATTATTGTGGCTATAGCAGAAAAGTTCCTGAACGCTGCGATTCATGCGGAAGTACACACCTGACCATGAAAGGATTTGGCACCGAAAAAATTGAAGATGATCTTTCCATTATTTTTCCAGATGCCCGTATCAAGCGTATGGACCTTGATACCACCCGTTCGAAGTTTGCCTACCAGACCATCATCAATGATTTTGAAAACCGAAGAATCGATATCCTGGTCGGAACCCAGATGGTAACCAAGGGGCTCGATTTCGATAATGTTAGTGTGGTTGGAATCATGAATGCCGACAACATGATCAGCTTCCCGGATTTTCGATCTTATGAGCGAAGCTTTCAGCAAATGGCCCAGGTCAGTGGACGGGCAGGACGAAAAACCAGGCAGGGCAAAGTGATTATCCAAACGTGGAATCCCTACCAGACTGTGATTCAGGATGTGATCCGAAATGATTATCAGGCCATGTACAATAGCCAGATCCTGGAAAGACGTAATTTTAAGTATCCGCCATTTTACCGGTTAATCAACCTGAGCCTGAAACACAGGGATGCCAGGAAATTGAATGATGGTGCCCGTGAACTGGCTATTCTTTTGCGGGAAGCACTTGGGAAAAGGGTGCTCGGACCTGAATATCCCCTGGTAGCACGAATCAAAAACCTGTATATAAAAAATATCCTGATCAAGCTGGAGCGTGATGAAAATTTATCAGACAATAAAATCCTGATCCAAAAGATCATCGATCAATTTCGAGGTGAAGCCATTTATAAATCCATCCGTGTGCAAATAGATGTGGATCCGGTTTAATACCAACGTTTTAAAAAATATAAAGTCAATGGATCATCCGGTTCAGAATGACGATAAAAGAATTAACCAGGTCAGTGAATGTTTTTAAGAGGTATTTTAAGAAACGATATTAAGATTATTGCTTCGAAAGGCTGATAACTGTGCTGCCGCCGTTCCAAATTTTTGTGACAAGATCATCACAGGTTCCGTCACCAAAATCAATCGTTGCGGACAGATCTCCATTTTTATAAAATTCAATCGTCCCGACTACGAGGTATTTGCAATCATCTGTTTTTACAAGCGGATTGGAAATAATCTTCTCAAAATCGCCCGAGCCGTTAAAGGTAAGATCGGCATCAAGACTTTTCAGTTCATCACCAAAAGTATCTTTTTCATTTTATTGACAGAAAGTCATTGTTATCACTAAGCCAATAAAAACGACAGTGAAAGGGATCATGAAGTTCTTCAAGTAAATAGTGGTTTCATTTATTTTTTAAAATATAAAAAATATTCTGGGATAGCTATTAAAGTCCACAATATCTTTTTCCGATCAACTATTCTGAACGATTGTCATCAAGAAAATAGGATAACGAGTGCAACACTTTATCGAACACGTAATACTGGATCAATACAAAGTCCCGGTCATCATTGACCAGAGCGTACAACCGGTCAACATCATAAACATAAACATTGCCTTCAATATCCTCCAGGCGATTGTCATTGGCCTTAAAAAAAGTTTTAATGGAGGTGGTATCGCCACTTTCATCTATCAGGGTCACAATATCTTTCGGCGTTGAGGAGGTAATGGAATCCACTCTTTCCGGATCCATATCATCCAGCAATGCCTCATAACGAATATCATTGAAGGCGGTCAGGAAATTCAGGACCCTGAGGGTATCATAGCGCTTAACAGGTTGGTTGTCAATCAATGAAATGAGTTGGATATGATCATCTCCATTGATTACCTTGAATGATTCGGATGGATTTTCCGGATTTTCAACAATCACCTCCTGAATATCATACAATTTAGTCTTAAAAACGACATGATCACGCCAATCTTTTTCGAAGGTAGAATATCGGGGTGCCACGAACCCCCTGAATCCGAGCAGGTGCACAACAAATGGAACATCAGCTCCTTCCATGAGCATGAATGTACCCATATTGTCAGCTGTTGCCCCACCTACATAATAGGTTTTGGTCAGTTTTTCGTGTGGAAAAAGTTTGATCCGGTCAAATAAGTTGATGCGGTAAACTTCCTGGTAAACCTCCACTTTGATTGATTGAGCAGCCAGTTGGGAGATTACAATGTTATGTGCTTTATTGGGAACGGGGTATTTTGCTGCCAGGTTTTTCATTGTTTCAAGTAGTAAACGAATTCCTGACATGCGCGCCTTGTAGTTGTCATTAACAGTCCACTCACCTGTTCCAACCTTCTTAAGCAGGACACTCCTGTTCTTTTTATCAGCGAGGAATACTTTGGTGATTGATGCGGTATCTTTAACAGCAAATCCTTTGACATCACTTCCGAATGTGGTGCTTCGATTATTGCTAACCAGGAAGGCAGCAATGATCGCGAGCACAACTACAACAATGAGGATGATCCTGTTTTTTCTATTCATTTTAGGTATACTTTCTTTTTCTGATAAAATACATAACGACTCCCAGCAGCAGAATTACAAGTACCGGCAAAAGAGTATTCAATACCTGCCACCGGACCCGTTCCTCATTTACTTTGGGTCGGTCAAGCAGGCGGAGTTTTAGTTCCCTTGATCGGATGGAGATTAATCCGTCCTCTTCTGTCAGATAATTTATAGCATTGAGAATAAATTCTTTGTTTCCAAAGGTCTGATTCGTATAACGATCAAAACCCAGTGGATAGGGCATCGGTCGATCACCTGAAAGTCGCAATTGATTTTTGATTATATCCCCATCAGCTACAATGAGCATCCGGCTGGGTCTTCCTTCTTCTACAAAACTGATCTCTTCACTGTCGCGTATCTCGGGCGGTACCCTGTTGGTAAAAAGGGAATTGAATCTTCCTTCGAGCAAAACAGCCAGGGGAATATCCTGTTTATTATACAGTCGCTTGTCGGGCTCCTGATCAATGATATCAAGGCTAATGAGAACAGGGGTATTCACCGTGCGTGCATATTTTGATGAAGTCAGTAAAATCGTCTTTTTAATCCCGGGAACCTTTACCGTATCAATGCTGCTAATGAACTCCGTTTTGATTGCATTCAAATTTTTCACGATGGGATGATCGATCATCGGGGTAATGACCGGAAAATAATACCAGGGGAAAAAATCGAATTGGGGCGCCCCTCCTACTTCTCCCGTCCTGACAGGTATTGGCAGGCAGGCAAGATCCATCACCAGATTGGTATTCAACCTGACACCATACTGGAAAAGCTGATCGTTGATCTTAACATCATGAATGATACCAATGGTAGAACTATTCTCAAGACTGTCCATACTGGCGAACACCGGGTCAATGAGCCATAATACACTTCCACCCCGCATGATAAACTGATCCAGAATAAACTTATCCTTTTCTGAAAAAGCAGAATCAGGTTTGGCAATGATAAGGGTGTTGAATTTATTTCGAACAACGATAGAACCGTCTTCATTTTCTTCACGTTCTGTAAGACTGTTGAGCTGACCATTGATCGACAACCTTTCAACCTGGTAGTATTCCTGTAAACTTCTCGCTATATCAGCCGTTTCGAGCGGACTGAGTTCACCGTGCCCTTCGATAAAAGCCACCCTGGGTTTTTGATTGGCTGTTAACCTGCTGATGGTGTTGGCCAGATTAAATTCGAGATTTTGAATGGAGTTATTGAGAACCTCCTCCGGTGGCACACCCATTTGTGAAACCAATAGTTCTATGGGCAACTCTTTTCCCCTGTAACTCGCAATGGCTCCCGGGAAAATAATCTGCTGACTCGATCCTTCATTGGTTTTAACCTGAAGATCCGTGGGATTCAGACCCCTTTCCATCAGGCGCTGGTATACAGCATTTCGCTCAGCCGGATCATCGCTCTCAGAAGGATTGATGAATTCATATTGCAGGTTATCCGAATATGCCCGGAACTGATCCAGCATTTCTTTGGTCTCACGTCGTAAACGTTTAAAGCCGGCCGGGAAATCGCCTTCAAGGTATACCTGGAAAAATACCACATCATCAAGCTCGCGAAGCAACTTTTTGGTTTGATCCGAGAGGGTGTATCGTTTCTCGGCGGTTAAATCAAACCGGGTAAAAACATAATAACCGATCACATTAACAAGAACGATGATCACAAGGCCTACTCCTAACTGGAATATGTTATTCCGTTTCATATCCCGCTTTTTATCACCGGTCCTGGTAATTTCTTTTTGTTCGCTTTTATGATGTGATTGATCTACCATTTTCTGCTTTCGATGGAAGTTTTGGTTAAAAGGATAAACAGAACGATTACACTCAGAAAATAGATCAGATCACGGGTATCCACAACGCCCCGGCTGATGGCTGCATAGTGGGCATTGATTCCCAGGGTTTTGACCAGTAAATCCAGATTGCCAAACAGATCCAGATTGTAAATAAAATCAAATCCTATATAAATAAACCCGCACAAAATAATACCAAGGATAAATGAAATGATCTGGTTTTCAGTGATAGAACTGGCAAATAAACCAATGGATACGAATGAAGCGCCAAGGAATAAAAGCCCAAGATAAGATCCCCACATACCTCCCATATCTATATTACCCCTGGGAAACCCCAATTGATAAACCGAAAAGAAATAAACCAATGTCGGGATTATGGAAATAATAACGAGTGTTAATCCGGCAAAATATTTAGCCAGGATCACCTGAATATCGGTCAGGGGACGGGTCATAAGAAGTTCAATTGTTCCGCTTTTCTTTTCCTCTGCAAAAAACCGCATGGTAATGGCGGGAATAAGAAATAAAAAAACAAAGGGTGCAACCTGAAAAAGACCGTCGATGCTGGCATAACCAAAATCAAGGATATTGGTTTCGATGGGAAACACCCACAAAAATAATCCATTGACCAGCAGGAAAACTGAAATGACAATGTATCCCAGTAATGAGTTCAGAAAACCTTTAACCTCTTTCCAGTATAAAACAACCATGCTCATTCCAATAAGCGGCAAAGCTATATAATTTTGGCTTTGATCCGGCAATTGTGAAATACTTACGATGGCAGGATCAGAATATTGTATTATTTAGATAATTTATAGATTATTCATTTTAAAGCGAAAAAAACACGGTTTTCTGGATAATTCAAAAATGTATATCTAAATTTGCCGGGAGTAGTTTCTTTTAAGAAAACGAATCCATAAAAGCATGGCAGATTTACGTTCAAATTACCTGGGTCTTGAATTAAGAAATCCAATCATTGTAGGAAGTTCAGGCCTAACCAATTCCGTCGATAAAATAAAGGACATTGAAAAAGCAGGTGCAGGTGCAGTTATACTGAAATCGCTCTTTGAAGAGCAGATCATGATGCAGGCACATAAAAATGTAGCACAAAGTGAATCCTTTTTCAACTATCCTGAAGCACAAGATTACATTGGTAATTACACAAAAGAAAATGATGTCTCAGAATACCTGAAATTAATCCGGGAAGCCAAAGCGGCCGTATCAATTCCAGTGATCGCCAGCATCAATTGTGTGTCACCGGCAGAATGGCTGACCTTTGCCCATAAAATGCAGGAAGCAGGAGCCGATGCCCTGGAGCTAAATATATTTGTACTACCCTCAGATCCGAAACATGAGGGTGAAGAGAATGAGCAGGTTTATTTCGATATTGCCATGGCCATTATTAAGGAAGTCTCCATTCCCGTATCCATCAAACTTAGTTATTATTTCAGTGGATTGGCCAAAACCATGCTCAAACTATCCTGGACTGGAATCAAAGGAATTGTCTTGTTCAATCGTTTCTTTTCACCGGATATTGACATTGATAAATTCGAAGTGACCGCAACCAATGTTTTTAGTTCTCAGGAAGAACTGGCAATTTCCTTACGTTGGGTCGCCATGCTTTCTGACCGGTTGCACTGCGATATCGCTGCCTCCACAGGCGTTCATGCTGGTGAAGATGTGGTGAAACAATTGCTGGCCGGAGCAAAGGCAGTTCAAATTGCCTCAACCGTATACAAGAATGGAACAAAAGTGATCACCGAAATGGTTGAATTTCTTGATAAATGGATGGATAAACACAACTTCAAGACCACAGCCGAATTCATTGGAAAAATGAGTTTCAAAGAGACTGAAAACCCTGCTGCTTATGAGCGGGTGCAGTTTATGAAACATTTCGCCGGAATCGAATAATTTCAAAAGATCAAGATGTGGGAAGGGCTTTTCGAATGATGGGCTCTTTTCTATGAAGTACCAAAGACCCTTTGAAGAATTTGGGTTACCCTGGCTTTGGGATCTTTACGGATGGCTCTTTCTTCGAGGCTGAGCTTCAAAAACAAACCGTTCAGTGCTTTCCGGGTGACATACTCATCAAGCTGCGTATTGACCTTTTGCCAACCGGCAATTCCTGCAACACCATTGTATGCATCGGTGAGGGTACTCCATGCTTTACTCGCCGAAATATTGCCCACCAGTGGTTGATTTAAAGAATTCCTGATCTTGGGTTTAAAACTGCTTTTAAGCTGGTTGTAGGTTCTATTCCTGAAATATTGTGTGGCCGCCGTATCACTTCCATTCAGTATTGAAAAAGCATCCTGTATGGTCATTGATTTAATGGCATTAACAAAAATGGGAGTAGCTGTTTTGGCTGCATTTTCTGCGGCACGGTTCATTCGTAACACCACATCATCAATCATAGAACCAATGCCAACCGCCTGTAACATCTCATTGTTTTTATATTTCAGGATCTGGTTGGCTTCGGGGGGTAGATATATTTTAATGAGTTCATCTCGAAAATAACCATTTGTTTTAGATACAATACTTACAGCCGTATCTGTACTCACCCTCAGAGCTTCTTTAAGACCCTGCATAACTTCCTGCTCTGTCAATGGACTTTCTTCTTCAATTACCGTCACTACATCCTGCAATACATCACACGATGTAAACATTATAAAACTCAATAACAGGATCCAGGAGAACTTATTCATAACCATTATTTTTTGGAATGATGGGTCATAGCCGCCGCTACAAAATCCACAAATAAAGGATGGGGTGCAGCGACTGTGCTGCGATATTCTGGGTGAAACTGGACACCAATGAACCATGGATGATCATCCAGTTCAATAATTTCAACCAGGTTTTCATTGGGATTAATTCCCACACAGCGCATACCGTATTCTTCGAATTGATTCAGGTATTCATTGTTAAATTCAAACCGGTGACGATGACGTTCCTGAATATGAGAGGTTTGATAAATATCATAAACCTTTGATTTTTTATTGATGGTACAGGGATAAACACCCAATCGCATGGTTCCACCCAGACCTTTGATCTTTTTTTGCTCCTCCATGAGATCAATGACCGGGTATTTTGTATCCGGATTCATTTCAGTAGAATGGGCACTTTTATAGCCGAGAACATTCCGGCCGAATTCAATAACCGCACACTGCATCCCAAGACAAATACCAAAGAATGGGATTTTATTTTCACGGGCATAACGAATGGCTTCGATTTTACCCTCTATTCCACGCTCCCCAAAACCGGGGGCAACCAGAATTCCATCCAGCTCATCCAGTTTTTTGGCTACATTTTTACGGTTGACTTCTTCGGAATGAACCAGTTTCACGTTCACCTTGCATTCATTGGTCGCACTTGCATGTACAAAGGATTCATTAATAGATTTATAAGCATCCTTTAATTCAACATATTTTCCCACAAGCCCTATGGTTACTTCGCTGGTAGGATTTTCCAGTTTATACAGGAACTCTTCCCACTTTTTCAGATCTGGTGCTGTTTCAATGGGCATCCTTGTTTTTCGAAGTACCTCTGCATCCAATGCTTCATCCCGCATCATGAGGGGAACCTGGTATATAGTCCTGGCATCTCGTGATTCAATTACGGAAGAAGCATCGACATTACAAAACAGTGCAATTTTTTCCTTCAATCCATCATAAAGTGGATGTTCTGTCCGGCATACAATGATATCTGGTTGAACCCCGGATTCCAGCAAGGTTTTAACCGAGTGCTGTGTAGGTTTTGTTTTAAGTTCACCTGCTGCTGAAAGGAAAGGGACGAGGGTCAGATGAATAACACAACAATCCCGGCCCATCTCCCAACGCATCTGACGCACTGTTTCAATATAGGGCAGTGATTCGATATCACCCACTGTTCCCCCAATTTCAGTAATTACAAAATCGTATTTCCCTGTGTTGCCCAGGATTTTAATACTTCTTTTTATCTCATCGGTAATATGTGGAATCACTTGAACAGTTTGGCCCAGATAATCTCCTTTGCGTTCCTTTTCTATCACCGTTTGATAGATTCGGCCGGTGGTTACATTATTGGATTGAGAAGTCGGAACATTGGAAAATCGCTCATAATGGCCAAGATCCAGGTCGGTTTCGGCTCCATCCTCGGTCACATAACATTCTCCATGTTCATACGGATTAAGGGTGCCCGGGTCCACATTGATATAAGGATCGAGTTTTTGAATGGTAACGGAAAAACCCCTTGCCTGGAGTAACTTGGCCAGGGAGGCTGAAATAATGCCCTTTCCGAGTGAAGAAGCAACACCACCTAGGACAAATATGTACTTTGTTTGGGCCATTTTACATTATATTTTCTACAAATATCCGATAAATAAAAGTTCTGTAAAATTAAAATAAAAAATGGGCAAACGCGGACGAATGCCCATTGCCATAATTCAGTTCAATCTTAATAATAAGTATATCTTTTCACTTTGGCAATATGCTTGGCCAATCGGATAACCTGCATGGTATATCCAAATTCGTTGTCATACCAAAGATAGATCAGAATGTTTTTACCATCTGCAGAAACCTGGGTTGCAGGGCTGTCGAATATACTGGCCACCGGATCACCGATAAAGTCACTGGATACTGATTCATTGGAAGCAGAGAAACGGATCTGTTCCACATATTTACCACGCAGAGCAGCATGCCTCAGCATTTCAATTACCTGTTCACGACTGGTTTGCCTTTTTACTGTCAATGATAAAATTGCCAGCGAAACATTGGCTGTTGGCACCCTCACTGCATTGGCTGTCAGTTTTCCTTTCAGGGAAGGAATGGCTTTGGCAGCAGCTGAACCGGCTCCGGTTGAAGTGATGACCATATTGAGTGGTGCAGCACGTCCACGACGCGGTTTCTTATGATAGTTATCCAATAAATTCTGATCATTGGTATAAGAGTGAATGGTTTCCAGGTGACCTTTTTCAATGCCAAGTTCATGTTCTATCACACTGAGGGCCGGCACAATGGCATTGGTTGTGCAAGAAGCAGCAGACCAAATATTATCACTATCCGGTTCATATTCCAGGTGATTCACACCATAAACAATATTGGGGATATCGCCCTTAGCTGGAGCCGTTAATATGACCTTATCCACGCCTTTGGCTTTCAAATGACGACCCAATCCTTCTCTATCGCGATAAACACCGGTATTATCAATTAAAACCGCATTCTGTATTCCAAATTCCTCATAATTGATATCCTCGGGATTAGAAGCTTCCAGCATTTTAATGAGATGACCATTCATATAAATACTATTCGTGTCAAAATCTTCCAGGACATTACCCCGGAAAGGACCATGAATAGAATCGTGACGCATTAAAGAAGCCCGTTTGGCAATATCTTCAGGAGTAACCTTACGGGTAACAACAGCCCGGGGCCTCACCTGTTTTCCGTTTCCCTGGATGATTAACTCACGTAAAATCAAACGTCCAATACGCCCATGACCATAAAGAATTACATCAACGGGTTTATCGTACTTTGCTGACTGGCCAATGATATGCTTTAATTTATCTGTCACAAATTTGCGCACATCTTTGCCGTAATTGGCTTTCTCCTCAATCCACTCCTGATTGAGTCGACCAACATCAATCTTGGAAGAGGGCAGATCAAATTTTAAAATCTCTTTGGCTAGGATAAGAGAATCCTGGATTTTAAGTTTGGTACCTATGACGGTTTCAGCATAGGAGTGTTTGTTAAGAATAACACTTGCACTCCGGTCGATCAATTGGCTTCTGAAGAAAATAAGCTCGGTGGATTTATCATAAAAAAGCTTGCCCAAAGTATCAATAAATTCATTGCCGGCCTTTTCATCATCAAACCATTGTTTTAGTATGTCTTCATAAGCTAATGATTCTTTTGAAATCGTTTTTTTATTTTCCATTTTTCGTATTTTTCCAAACGGTTAATAATTACATAATTGGCTCAAAAATAAAAGAAAAAGGGATTACTACAAAAAAAAGTAACAATCCCTTTTCAAAACTTTCAAACGGAAATTATTGTCCGAGATAAGCTTTTAATAATTTACTTCGTGATGTGTGTTTAAGACGTCGAATGGCCTTTTCTTTGATTTGCCGAACACGCTCACGTGTCAGATCAAATTTTGCTCCGATCTCTTCCAGCGTCAGTCCATGAGGCATTCCAATTCCATAGTATAAATTGATGACATCCCTTTCCTTTTTAGTAAGGGTTGCCAGAGAACGTTGAATCTCACGAGCCAGTGATTCCTTCATCAATATATCATCGGTATGGGGCGTGTCATCAGAAACAAAAACATCCAGGAATTTGGTTTCATCATCCTGAGTTAAAGGGGCATCCATAGATATGTAACGCGTCGTAATCTTTTTGGCAGCATCTATTTTGTAATCTGGAATTTCAAGTTTTTCGGCAATTTCTTCAGCTGAAGGTGCACGTTCAAATTTTTGTTCCAGTTTGGAGGTTGCTTTTTTAATTTTATTCAGAGAACCAACCTGGTTAAGGGGCAAACGGATTATCCGGGATTGCTCAGCAAGGGCTTGCAGGATCGATTGGCGAATCCACCATACTGCATAAGAAATAAATTTAAACCCACGGGTTTCATCAAATCGTTTGGCAGCTTTGATCAATCCGAGATTTCCTTCATTGATCAGGTCAGGCAAACTCAAACCCTGATTTTGATACTGTTTGGCAACCGACACAACAAATCGGAGGTTGGCTTTGACTAATTTTTCAAGGGCTTTCTGATCACCTTGCTTTACTTTTTGTGCCAACTGTACTTCCTCATCCGCTGTGATCAGTTCTTCTTTACCAATATCCTGAAGGTACTTATCAAGAGAAGCTGTTTCACGATTGGTGATTGATTTTGTAATTTTTAATTGTCTCATTTTGATTGTTAATTATCCTAAATGACTGATTTTCAACACACTATGTAGAGGAGAAAAAAGTATACAAATATACGAAAAAATGAAGCCGTTTCCAAAAAAAATTTCATTGATTCTGAACTTTTTTCGGGTTACTAACTCCAACAACCTGTTTTATAGTATGCATTTCTAAAAAAAATCAGGATGGTAATGGTATATTTCCCATCCTGATTGATTAACAATGTTTTTAAAGCCCTACTCCATAATATGCCCTTTGTCCATTGGGATAAAGTCCTTCAAGGAGTACACCTCCATCCTTCCTTTCAAAAATATATTTCAAATCATCAACATTTTCTACCGGTTCACGATCGATATGGGTGATAATAAATCCCTCACGGATCCCTGCCGATTTGAGCTTTCCATCATTCAGATCAACGATTTTCAAACCATTTTGAATGTTGAGTTCGGTCATTTCATTTTCAGAGACCGGTTCAAATGCAGCACCCAATATTTCAATGTTATCTTTTTTAACGACATCTGTATTACCACTTCTGTTACGCAACGTTACTTCAAATTGCTTCATGGCATTACCCCGTTGCACATAAACCTGCACTTTATCACCCGGACGTTTGGTTCCAATGGTTTCAAGCAGTGAAGATTTACTGTAAATGTTGATGTCATCCACCTTAACAATAACATCTCCGCTGATGATTCCGGCGTCATTGGCTGCTCCATCATCATTCACATCTACAACATAAACACCATTGGCATTATTCAGCCCTTTTTCATCTGCAAACTGACTGTCAATTTCACGGAAAGTAATCCCCAGGTATGCACGCTGAATTTCACCATAATCCAGGAAATCACTGATCACTTTCTTCACAATGTTTGACGGGATGGCAAATGAATAGCCGGTATACGAACCTGTATTGGAAGCAATGGCAGCATTGATACCGATCAGTTCTCCCTTGGTATTTACCAGCGCTCCTCCACTATTTCCACGGTTAACAACAGCATCGGTCTGAATAAATGATTCAATGGCCCCCACATCTCCAAGGATGTTGATATTTCGGGCTTTTGCACTAACAATCCCTGCTGTAACCGTTGAAGTCAAATTAAATGGATTTCCCACTGCGAGAACCCATTCACCTACCTTTAAATTGTCAGAATCACCATAACGAAGATATGGCAAGCCTTCACCATCAACCTTTATCAAAGCCAGGTCAGTAGTAGGATCCGTTCCAATAACCACTGCATCGTAAGATCGTTTATCGTTAAGAGTAATCTCCAATTTATCTGCTTGTTGAACCACATGGTTATTGGTTACAACATAACCATCGGGAGAAATTATTACGCCTGAACCGGTTGCCACTACAGGTGCATTGTTATAACGGTATTGCGGATGACCAAAGAACTCGTCGAGGTAATCAAAAAAATCGCTGTAAACTTTATTTCTTTGACGCAATTCAGCTTTGATGTGAACAACAGCATGGACTGTTTCATCAGCTGCATCAACAAAATCAGGACCAATTACTGCTGGATGTGCAGGCACAAAAGTGGTTTGGGATACCGGCATTTGTTCACTGGTAACTGTTTGTCCAACCTCGCCCCCGTTATCGAATATATAGTGATAACTCAGTGCGAAAACGAAACCACCCAACAGGGCTGCAAATAAATAACTTGCAAATTTTTTCATATCTCGTCTATTTTAACAATTAATACTCATGTTTGTTTTCGACAGCGCAAGATTTATGCCTTCTCTCGTTAACTTTACTTCCTGTTTTAAATCCCGGTCGAACAATCTGAGAAACGGCGGGGAATGCAGGCTATTATTGACGTTGTGTTAAATAATGTTAACGTTCAATTGATTCTTTTCCCGGTCAGTTTGTCAGATAGGTGACGCGTATTTTTGGAAATTAACTTAATTTTAGCGTTTGAAATGAAATTACATTTTTCAAAATATCATGGGACAGGCAATGATTTCATTATCATTGACAACCGGAATAATGAAGTCAATCTGACAAAACAAGAAATCAAATGGTTGTGTGATCGACATCTCGGGATTGGTGCCGATGGATTGATGCTATTGTTTCATACAATACCTTTTGATTTTGAAATGAAATATTTCAATGCTGATGGTGGTGAAGGAACCATGTGCGGCAATGGCGGACGATGCATCGTGGCATATGCACATCATTTGGGAATGAGTGATCAAAGGGCACATTTTCTGACCATTGATGGCGAACATCATGGAGAAATCCTGGAACAAAAAGACCATATATCAATGATCAAAGTAACCCTTCAGGATATTCACCAAATTGAACGAAATCAAAATGATTATATAATCAATACAGGTTCCCCTCATTATGTTAAATTCGTCAATAGCCTTGAGGGCATGGACATATTCAACAGGGGTAAGGAAATCCGCTGGGATGAGCGTTTTCAACCCGAAGGACTCAATGTCAATTTTGTGGTATCAAAGGCAGAAAACCTTATTGTGAGAACTTTTGAGCGGGGTGTTGAAAACATAACCCTGTCCTGTGGGACCGGTGTAACAGCTGCTGCAGTTGCCGCTGACCTGAAAAGCAATGGCACCAGAAATCAATACCAAATTGAAACCCTGGGGGGGGAATTAATGGTTAGGTTTGAAAAACAGCACAATGTATATAAGAATGTTTCACTTACCGGGCCAGTTAAGCATGTTTTCGATGGATCAATTGAAATACCATGAAACTGAAGACCAGAGATTATCAACCGGAAGACTTTAAAGAAGTCGCAGCCCTCTGGGAAGCAACCGGTATGGGTGGTGAATTCAGGGGAGATGATCGCCAGGTAATTGATCGTTCAATTCAGGTTGGTGGTAAATTACTCATTCTTGAAGATGAACACACCCATAAGTTAATTGGAACCAGTTGGATGACCATGGATGGAAGAAGAATTTACCTGCATCATTTTGGGATCAGTCCAGCATTTCAAGGTAAAGGATTTTCAAAACAGCTTCTCAAAGCATCGCTGGCTTTTGCCAAAAAAACCGGATTACAATTGAAACTGGAAGTCCACCGAGATAATATCATCGCAAGGGAATTGTATATCAAGGCTGGTTTTAAATATCTTGGAGATTATGATGTATACATCATCCGCAATTATGAAAATTTATGAAGGCTTTTCATGCTTACGACATAAGGGGTATCTACAATCAGGAATTTAATCGTGATGACATTTATAAAATCGGATTTTTTCTACCCTCGGTATTGGACGCAAAAAAGGTACTATTGGGTAGAGATATCCGTGAATCTTCACCTGAAATTTTTGTTTACCTCAGCCAGGGCATCACCGATGCCGGTGCCGATGTATATGATGCAGGTTTGACAACTACACCCATGATTTATTGGGCAACAGCAAAATATAATTTTCATGCATCGGTCATGATCACAGCTTCGCACAATGATAAAGAGTACAATGGACTGAAAGTTAGTAAAAAAAACGCGTTACCAGTAGGCTATGACAATGGACTTAAAATAATTGAATCAAAAATTCAAGATCATACACCCATCAAACCCGCTCAAATAAGAGGGAAAGTTTTCCCCATCAAGATCATGGAGGATTATCTTCAGTTCCAAAAGCAATATCTTACTGATCTTTCGAACCTTAATATTGCTGTCGATTGTTCCAATGGCATGGCCGGTTTATTGATAAAACAACTATTGGATAGTCACATTCACTACATAAACGATTTCCCTGATGGTAATTTTCCTGGTCATGCACCCAATCCATTGATCCCTAAAAATATTGTTCAGCTGCAAAAAACTGTAAAAAAATACAAATGTGATGTAGGGGTAATTTTTGACGGTGATGCTGACCGGGTCATGTTCCTGGATGAACAGGGCCGTTTTATTTCACCAGATCTGATGATCGCCCTGTTGGGTCATTATTTCCTGGAAGAGAAGGGAATGAAAGGAAACGTATTACAGGATATTCGAACATCCAAAGCCGTTGGTGAATATATTGAAAAAATGGGTGGCACCATGCACACGTGGCGGGTAGGAAGGGCCTACGCAGCCCTCAAGCTCCGCGAAATAAATGGTATTTATGGTGGGGAGCTGGCAGGTCATTATTATTTCCGGGATTTTTACTATTCGGATTCTGGGATCATGGCGTGCTTGATTATCCTGGGATTACTGGCTTCGTTTAAGAAAAAAGGGAAACAATTATCAGAAATCATCAATACCATAGGGAAATATGCTAATTCTGGAGAGATCAACTTCAGGATTGAAGCGAAAAAAGATGCCATGGAAAAACTCAAAGATCATTTTATGTCCCATGAGAAAGCAACGGCATTTTATGATTTTGATGGATATAGAATTGAGTTCCCGGACTGGTGGTTCAATATACGCCCTTCCAACACCGAACCCTATCTCCGTTTGCTCGTAGAAGCATCTACTGTCCAACAGCTCAATGAGAAAATTAAGGAAATGAATCGGATTTTGGATCCACTCAGGTTATGTTAAAAGGAAAACATATCGAATTAAGGGCGCTCGAACCCAGTGATGTAGACTTGCTTTTCAAATGGGAAAATGATGAAAAGCTCTGGTATCTTAGCAATACCCTGGCTCCCTTTTCCAGGTTTCAGTTGGAACAATACGTTTTAAATTCAGGAAATGATATTTTCAAGGACCGTCAACTCAGGTTGATGATTGATCATATTGAATCCGGACAAAAAGAGACCATTGGCAGCATCGATCTGTTTGACTTTGAGCCCCATCACCGCAGGGCAGGCGTTGGTATAATGATCATTGAAAGTGCACGAAAAAAAGGCTTTGCACGAGAAGCACTTGAAATGATTATCCATCATTGTTTTGATGTATTGAACATGCACCAGCTTTATTGCAATATTTCTAATACTAATATAGCCAGTTTGGAATTGTTCCGAAATTCAGGTTTCGAAATAAGTGGACAAAAAAAAGAGTGGTTGATGATCCGAAACCAATGGGAAGATGAATACTTTTTACAATTAATTAATCGCTAATAAAATAACCGTTTGAAACATAATTTGTAAATTCACGCGTTCAATTGAGACAATAAAAACTTTCAAATCGAAAATCAGAAAAAATGACATATTACCATTCAAAATATGGTACAACCTCCCGACGCAAAAAATCAAAATTTGGAAGGATAATATTTGCCATTCTCATCTTTTTGATTCTGGTCGCATTGGGTGCAGCATACCAGTTATGGGTTGTAATTTTCAAGCCCAATACATGGGTTCAGGATGGCGTTCAAACAGCTGTTTATGTGCCAACCGGATCAAACTACGAGGATCTCAAAACCATATTGTACAGTCATGGTATGATCGTTAACCGCAAAACCTTTGAATGGCTGGCTGACAAGAAAAAACTTCCGGGAAATGTTAAACCAGGTAGGTATATGATCACAGATGGAATGAATAACAATGAAGTGATCAACCTATTGCGCAGTGGGCAGCAAACCCCTGTTGATCTGATTTTTCATAACATCCGGACCAAGGAAGAACTGGCGCAAAGCATATCCTTGCAGATCGAAGCCGATTCTGCCGACATCATTAAATTATTGAACGACTCTTCCTATCTCAAAGTCTTTGGATTTAATCCCCGAACAGCATTAGCCATTTTTATTCCTAATACTTACGAGGTTTACTGGACCATGACAGCCCGTGAATTCATTGACAGGATGTTCCTTGAATACAATAAGTTCTGGAGTAATACCCGACTGGAAAAAGCGGCGGCCATCAACCTTACGCCCATTGAGATTAGCACCCTGGCATCGATTGTCGATAAGGAAACGACCAAAGTAGATGAAATGCCGACCATTGCGGGCGTGTATACAAATCGTTTAAAATATGGCTGGAGATTACAAGCAGATCCTACCGTGGTATTTGCCTGGGGTGATTTTGGTATTCGACGTGTCCTCAATATTCATAAGATGATTGATTCACCTTACAATACCTATAAATATTATGGCCTTCCGCCCGGGCCTATTTGCATCCCTTCCATTGCCGCTATTGATGCGGTATTGAACCGTGAAAACCATAACTACATGTACTTTTGCGCAAAAGATGACTTTTCGGGTTATCATGTATTTTCTTCCACCAACGAGCAGCATACCATCAATGCAAATCGATACAGAAGAGCACTTGACCAATTAAATATTAAAGATTAAGGTGGTGTTCGTAAAACCGATTCTTCATACTTTCGTACACTGTTCACAAAATTGATTGGGTGCTTAAAAAAATTATCATTCTGGCATTATTGATTTCGATGGGATCCTGGCTAAATGGTCAGGACCAACCTTATTTCCTAAGACAGTATCCTGACTCGCTCAACAAAAAAAGACTCCGTTACGTTGTGGGCGGGCAGGCCGCTATCTACGCTACTTCACTTACCCTCTTATACCAGGCCTGGTATAAGGATTATCCACAATCAAATTTTCACTGGTTTAACGATAACAATGAATGGTTACAGATGGATAAGATCGGCCATGCTACTACCTCAGCCTATTTTGGGAAATTTGGATACGAAATGTACAGATGGGCGGGTGTTGAACGTAAAAAAGCAATCTGGATTGGTGGCTCAACAGGTTTTATTCTTCTTACTGTCATCGAAATACTGGACGGTTTTTCAGCACAATGGGGTGCATCAGCAGGTGATTTTATTGCCAATGCGACTGGTACAGGTTTGTTTATTGGTCAGCAACTTGCCTGGAATGAACAACGACTGTACCTCAAATGGTCTTACCACCAAACCCAATATGCTCAGTATAATCCTGAAAAATTAGGAACAAGTTTTATGGAAAGCATGTTGAAAGACTACAATGGCCAAACTTACTGGCTTTCAGGAAATATAAAATCATTCCTTCCCAAACAATCAAAATTTCCATACTGGCTGAATGTTTCATTTGGATACAGTGGTGAGGGGATGTTGGGGGCCATTCATAATCCCACGGAAGTGAATGATGAACAAATTCCGGAATTCACCAGATACCGGCAGTATTTTCTATCCCTGGATGTTGATTTAGCCAGAATTAAAACAAAATCTCATTTTTTGAAATTCATTTTCAACGGATTAAATTTTATTAAAATCCCATTTCCAGCTATCGAATTTAATAACCAGGATGGCGTTAAATTTCATGCACTTTATTTTTAACCATTCATTTTTTCGTGGGTGAATTCTATTCTCCCATTATATCAATCCTGGCATTCTTACCCTACTTTTTCAAACTTTCTCAGATCGGGCTTGTTGTTATGTTACTGTCAAATACATAAATATTTGAATAAAAATGAACACACTGAATACCTTTTCCAGATTTGCTGTAATCGTCACGCTGCTAATTTCAACACTTTATGCTCAAAATGGAGTGGAACTGGTCACTTTTACAACTGGTCTAAACAACCCGATTGAGATTACAAATGCAGGCGACAGCAGGCTATTTGTTGTTGAACAAGCAGGACTGATCCGAATCCTTGAACCCGATGGGAGTATGCTGTCTGTTCCTTTTCTGGATATCACCGACAGGGTTAAATCAGGCGGAGAACAAGGATTGCTGGGTTTGGCATTCCATCCGGATTATGCCATAAACGGCCATTTTTATGTAAACTACACCGATGATGATGACAATACCAACATTGCAAGATTCACAGTTTCCTCAAACCCCAATCTTGCAGACGTTTCTTCAGAAATAACCCTGCTGATAGTTGATCAGCCTTTTCAAAATCACAATGGTGGAGACCTCGCTTTTGGGGGTGATGGATATTTATACATTGGTTTGGGTGATGGAGGATCAGGGGGTGATCCTGGCAACCGTGCACAAGACCTCGGATCCTATCTTGGGAAAATGCTCAGAATAGATGTCGACAACGGAGATCCTTATGCTATTCCTTCCGACAATCCTTTTGTTAACAATCCCAATGCGCTGGATGAAATTTGGGCATATGGATTGAGAAATCCCTGGCGTTTTAGTTTTGATAGGGAAACAGATGATATGTGGATTGGGGATGTAGGACAAAATCAAATGGAGGAAATTGATAGGCAGCCATCCCTCAGTACCGGAGGGGAAAATTATGGCTGGCGCTGCTATGAGGGCAGTATTCCATACAATACAAATGGATGCGGTCCACAATCTGATTATGTCTTTCCCGTGTTTGAGTATTCTCATGATCAGGGATGTTCAGTAACCGGGGGTTTTGTATACCGGGGTTCTGAAATTCCACAAATGCATGGATATTATTTTTTTACTGATTATTGTACTGACGATATCTGGACGCTTCATCAGGAAGGAAGTGAGTGGGTTCATGAATTATTTGGCACCTATGCAGGAAATAATTTCAGCACATTTGGTGAAGATGTCAATGGTGAGTTATACATCGCAGGGATTGGAAGCGGAAAGGTCTTCAAATTCGAAGATACATCTTCCGGAACGAACAATTTCCCATCAGTTAAACTGAAAATTTATCCCAATCCTTTCAAAGATAAGATACGCATTTCAGCAAATTTACCCATTTCAGCCCCAGGGCAAATAACAATTACCACTTTGCAAGGTAATATCGTTTACCATGCCAATGACTTCAAGGATAAAGATCTGGTGGATCTGGGCTTTTTATCTGCTGGAACCTATATTTTAATCGTAAAGTCTGACCGGACTCATTATATTAAAAAAGTATCCAAATTATAAAATCCCGTCTGTCAATCAATAGAGTTTCAGAAATGACATCAGGTAGTAGCAGAATTTGAATCAATTAACAGTGGGATACGCCACAGATAAAATATTCCCGAGTTTTTAAATAACGCAGTTGGCCAAAACCAAACATTATCAAACATTGAACCTGATAAACATCATGTCTCCATCTTCAACAATGTAATCTTTCCCCTCCAGTTTCATTTTGCCGGCTTCTTTTACAGCATTTTCCGATCCATATTTCATAAAATCTGCATATTTGATTACTTCAGCCCTGATAAATCCTCTTTCAAGGTCGCTGTGGATTACCCCTGCTGATTCTTTAGCTGTCATCCCTTTTTTGATGGTCCAGGCCCTAACTTCCTTGGGACCCTCTGTAAAAAATGCCTGTAGGTTCAGCAGATCATAAGCCGCTCTGATCATCTTGTTAACGCCAGGTTCTTCCAATCCGGCATCTTCCAGAAACTCGTTTCGTTCTTCTTCGGTCTCCAGTTCGGAAATATCGGCTTCCAATGCCCCTGCAATTACCAGAATTTCAGTGTCTATCCCTTCCAGAGCATTCCGAACCTGATTGACATATTTATTTCCCGACCGCGCAGATGCTTCATCGACATTGCAAACATAAACCACCGGCTTTTCAGTTAAGAGGAATAGATCAGCCACCATTTTACGATCACTTTCTGATATATCCAGTGTCCGGGCATTTTTAAAATTTTCAAAGTGGTCTTTGTACCTGTTTAAAATATCCAGCATTTTTTTGGCATCTTTTTCACCAGCTTTGACCAGCTTTTCGGTACGTTGAATTTTGCGTTCTACCATTTCCAGATCCTTGATCTGCAACTCCAGGTCAACGATTTCCAGGTCACGAACCGGATTCACGGAACCCTCAACATGAGGCAGATTTTCATCGTCAAAGCAGCGCAAGACATGGATCAGTGCATCTACCTGCTGGATATCATCCAGAAATTTATTACCAATCCCTTCGCCTTTACTGGCGCCTTTTGCGAGACCCGGGATATCAACAATTTCTACAGTTGCCGGTGTTAATTTTGCAGGTTTCACAATTTTTGCGATTTCAAATAACCGGTTGTCCGGAACCTCTACAATACCACGGTTTGAAACATTTGCACTAAAAGCAAAATTGCTGATCTGTGCCTTGTTTTTGGAAATACAATTAAAGATTGTTGTTTTACCGATATTGGTAATGCCGATGATGCCACACCTGAGTGCCATAATGTTTTGAATTTATTGTTATTTGACCGATAGAGATTCCCAAAAATTGAACTGATATCAAACTTTTCGGCAAAGATATGGCTATTAATAAAAAAAACAGTACTTTTGCACCCCCGATTTAAAAACTTATGTGAAACCCTTTCCGGGCCATGCAGAAATTTCCTGTAATCGGGGGGAAGTCTGGTATACCGGGATACAATTTTATATGAATGTCAGAAGATAATAAAGACAAACAAAACCCTGAAGTAACTGCTGAAGAGCAGGAAGTAGCTAAGGCGGAAGAAAAACAAGAGACTGTCGAAGCAAAACAGGAAGATAAGGAAAAGGAAACTGAAACAAAAGAGGCTGAAGATCAACCTGCTGCAGAGAAAAAGGAAAAGGAAGAGGAAAAAGAAGAAGAAAAGATAGAGGCAAAAGAAGAGGCAGCTGATGAAGTAACTGAAACAGCGAAAGACGAAAAGAAAGAAGAGAAAGTAGAAGAACCCGTCAAAGCAGAAACTCAAGAAGCAGACCAAGAAGAACCGGCTGAAGAAGTAAAAGCTGAAGAAGAAAGCACTCCTGTAGAAGAAGAAAAGGTAGAAGAACCTGTTGCAGAAGAAACGGAGCCCACCTCCATTGCTTCAAAAACACCACCAGATTTTGATTGGGATTCTATAGGTAAAAAACAAGAAACCTATACCAGTTCCGAAAGGGCAAAACTGGAAGGGCTTTATGAAAATACTCTGAAATCCATTACTGATCATGAAGTCCTGGATGGTACCGTAGTTTCAATGAACAACCGCGAAGTTGTTGTTAACATTGGTTTTAAGTCCGATGGGGTGATCCCTTACAATGAAATCAGGTATAATCAAGACCTTAAACCGGGCGACAAAATAGAAGTTTATGTTGAGAACCAGGAAGATGCAAGCGGACAATTGCTGCTATCTCATAAGAAAGCACGTATTCTTCGCTCCTGGGAACGGATTAATGACTCCTATGAGAAAGACGAAATTATCAATGGCTATGTAAAGTGTCGTACTAAAGGTGGTTTGATTGTGGATGTTTTTGGAATTGAAGCATTCCTCCCGGGCTCGCAAATTGATGTTAAACCCATCCGCGATTATGATGTGTTTGTTGATAAAACCATGGAATTCAAGGTTGTGAAAATCAATCATGAATATAAAAACGTCGTCGTATCACACAAAGCCCTGATCGAAGATGAGCTTGAAGCACAAAAAGCCGAGATCATGGCTAAGCTTGAAAAAGGCCAGGTACTGGAAGGAACCGTTAAAAACATTACCTCATATGGAGTATTTATTGACCTCGGAGGGGTTGACGGTCTGATCCACATAACCGACCTTTCATGGGGCCGCATCAATCATCCTGAAGAAGTGGTTGAACTGGACCAGAAGATCAAAGTGGTTATTCTTGATTTTGATGATAATAAAAAACGGATTGCGCTTGGTCTTAAACAACTCACACCACATCCATGGGAAGCACTTGATGAAAGCATGAAAGTAGGTGACAAAGTAAAAGGAAAAGTAGTTGTGATTGCCGATTATGGTGCTTTCATTGAAATAGCGCCTGGTGTTGAAGGATTGATTCACGTTTCTGAAATGTCATGGTCGCAGCACCTGCGCACTGCTCAGGACTTCCTGAATGTGGGCGATGAAATTGAAGCCGTTGTCCTGACCCTGGATCGTGAAGAACGCAAAATGTCACTTGGCATCAAACAACTGATCCCCGATCCATGGATCAATATCAAAGAAAAATATCCGGTTAATTCAAAACATACAGCGATCGTTAGAAATTTCACCAATTTTGGAATTTTTGTTGAACTGGAAGAAGGTGTGGACGGATTGATCCATATTTCCGACCTCTCCTGGTCGAAAAAGATAAAACATCCGGCTGAATTTACAAAAATTGGCGAAGAGATTGAAGTTGTGGTTCTTGACGTAGATGAAGAAAACAGGAGACTGAGTCTTGGACATAAACAACTCGAAGAAAATCCCTGGGATGTTTTTGAATCAGTATTTACCACCGGCTCATTGCATAAAGGAACTGTAATCGAGGTGAATGATAAAGGAGCTGTTGTTGCCCTTCCTTATGGTGTTGAAGGATTCACGCCAAAACGTCATATGAACAAGGAAGATGGTTCACTGATCAAAATGGATGACAGTGTTGACTTTAAAGTGATTGAATTCTCCAAAGAGAATAAAAAGATCATCCTTTCCCATTCAAGGATTTTCCAGGATGCGGAAGCCGATGATAAAGCGCGCAAAGACAGCAAAGCAAGAACCGAAGAACGGACTGCTCGCCGGGCTGTTAGCAAAATGAAAGACAATATCGAGAAAACTACCCTTGGGGATATCGAAGCACTAGCTTCGTTGAAACATGATATGGAAGAGGAAGCCAAGGCAAAACTCGAAAAGATGGCAAAGCAGAAGAAAGTAAAAGCAGATGACAAGAAAGAAAAAGAAAGCAAAGAAGAGGAATCATCAGCTAAAGAAGACGAGAAAGAATAATGAATTGGGCCATCCTTGAAAAAACCCTTCCTGAAAAATCAGGAAGGGTTTTTTTGTGGTTGTTAACAACGTGTTGTTCAATTAAAATCCTGAGAAAAGCACTGGTTAATTTAGAATTAATCTATTTTTGAAACTCAAGATCAAAACAAGAAAGATATAAATTATTATAATCCAATTCATTAACACCTAAATCTTACAACTATGAAAAATTTGTTTTTAATTCTGGTTATGGTATTGTTTACAACCATTGGTATGAAAGCACAAGACATTCGGCCTGCAGTAGGGCAAGTGGCGTTAGAGGTCAATTTCACCCCGCTTTCAGCATCACCTATCGGACTCAATTATTTAAAGGGTCGTTACTTAATGTCAGAGGATATGGTTTTTAGGCTTGGCGTTGATATCCGTGTCCATTCGGACAAAAGTGAGCCCATCAACGGAGCCGACCCCGATATAAATGATGAGCGAAAAATGTCCTATACACAATTTGGATTGTATCCTGGTATAGAAAAGCATTTTGGAAACATGGAGCGCCTATCCCCTTATATTGGTGCTGAACTGGGCTTTGTTACCAAAGGGTCCAAATCCTCTTATACGGATAATAATGCCAATACCACTGTTGAAACCAAGGGTGCCTGGAGCGATGGAAGCAACCGGGGTTTTACATCCATTGGATTGAATGTCCTCGCCGGTGCTGATTTTTACTTTGCAAAAAAAATCTACTTGGGCACAGAAGTTGGTTTTGGATTTCAATCAATGACCATGAAAGAAGTTGAAGTAACTTCTGGCAGCACGACCAATACCACAAATGTTAAGGCCTCCACAACAGATATCGGATTCAATTTCAATCCAGCAATCCGTCTTGGTTTTTGGTTTTAATTTGTTGTATGTGGTGTTGAACACCATACTAAAACAACTTGTATTATGAAAACACTGAACATTCTTCTAAACGGCCTGCTATTGATCATCGCAATGGCTATTATGGTGGCCTGTTCAAAAAACGATGAAAGTCCGCCCGGGAATGAAAACTTAAAAAACAGTGGTATCGGTGAAAAGCAATTTACCGGAACAAGCTCACCAAAACAGTTTTCCTGGGGTAACTTCAACCATATGTTCACCAATAATGAAGGCATATCACATTTTGCTCAAAACCAGGGAAACAACTTTGCCAACAATACGCCCGGCGGAGGCGGAGGACTGCCCGTAACCGGAAGCGGAAACATGGTCGCCAATGGCACCAATATCCCTCTTGTTTTTGGTGGTTTTGTAAATTATGGTGATTACTATTTCGATTTGATCCTTTTGAATCAGGTTATTTCAATAGATGGCGAAAGCTATCCCGGCTTGTCAGGAATAATATTTGAGATCATCTCGCCTTCAAGTGAAGAGATCATACCGGGTAATTACCATTATTCAGAAGATGGGGATTTCTTCACTTTTGATTATGCTACAGTTGGTATCAATACAGAGACGCCGAACGAAGTTATTCTTGAAGTGATCACGGGTTATTGTAACATTTCAAAAACAGATGATACCTATGCCATCGAATTTTCAGGAAAACTTGAAAACCAGGCTTCCTATTCTGGTAATTACAATGGTATCCTGGTAAATTTGGATGAAGGTACCGAGCCTCCCGGACCGGAATCAACCCTTTCTGCAACGATAGATGGTACAGCCTGGAGCACAACTGATGTTTACGGCTATTCTGATGGACTAACGGTCATATCAATCTCCGGTTCAGCAATTGGTTCAGATAAATATCTCTCCATGGATTTAAACTATGATCAGGTTCAGGCCGGCGCACAGTTATCCCTGGATAACGGAGGTGTTTATTCGATTATTTATGGTAGCGGGTCTAGCTACTATGCTGCAACAGATGTTGCCAATGTTAGCATTACCAGTTATAATGGGAATATTATTTACGGTTCCTTTAATTTTATTGGTGAGGACTTTTCGGGTAATTCCATAACGGTTACCAATGGATCCTTTCAAAATGTAGAGATCATCATTGGAAAATGAACTGACAACTAAGGCCCCGCTTCGGCGGGGCTTTTTTATTTATACATGGAGTATTTTGCTATTGCCAGTGACCTAAACTTTGTAAATCCGCTTAAGTTCAATACTTTTACAGCAGAAACACAATGGTATTCAATATACATATTCTGGGAAGCAACTCAGCCGTCCCCACTTTAAAAAGACATCCGACCGCACAGCTGGTTAATCATAATGAGCGATTTTATTTAATTGATTGTGCTGAAGGAACCCAACTGCAATTGCGCAAATATAAATACAAACTGCAGCGCATTGGGAATATATTTATCAGTCATCTCCATGGAGACCACTTTTTCGGATTGATTGGGCTGATATCAACAATGCACCTCCTGGGGAGAAAAAAGGAACTTCATATTTACGGACCGGCAGAGTTAGAAAAAGTCATTTTATTGCAGCTGGAAGTATCCCAAACTGAACTGATCTACCCTTTTCATTTTCATCCCATTGATCCGCAAAAATCAGAAATGATCTACGAAAATGAAAAGCTTACCATTACTACGATTCCGCTTAATCATCGCATTCCAACTTGCGGTTTTTTGTTCAGGGAAAAGCAGGGAAAACGGAGATTGATCAAAAATGTGATCAATAACCTGGATATCCCTGTGGATCAGTTTTCGAAAATAAAATCAGGGGCTGATTTCATCGATGCGAACGGGAAAACCTACAAAAATTCGGACCTCACCATGGACCCCTACCCCATTCGATCCTATGCTTACTGCAGTGATACCAAATACCACGAGCCCATTATCGATATTGTAAAGAAAGTTAGTCTTTTGTACCATGAAGCAACTTTTATGCATGACAAAGCAGATGTGGCGGCCGATAAATTTCATTCTACAAGTTCAGAAGCTGCTACCATTGCAAAACGCTCGGAAGTAGGAAAACTGATCATTGGCCATTTTTCAACACGGTATGAAGACCCACAAGATCTCCTGCAAGAAGCCCGACAGATATTTAATAACACGGATCTGGCCCTGGATGGATCAACTTTTGCAGTCGCTCCCGAACCAAAATAACTTTATTCCTGTTCGATATCTTCAGGAATTTTTTGCTGCTCCCTAAAAGCTTTTGCCTCTTCCGCTGTTATGATACCGCGACTAACAAGAAACCGCTCATAGCGTTCGAAAAACGCCGGCCAAAATTCCAGCGAATCCCCTTTGGGATCGGTATTTGCCAGGGTTATACCAGCATTCCCAATGCGTTCAAGGGTATCTGTTACAAATTCAGCATCAATAACCACATGATTCTCATCAATCCAAATTAGGGCTGCAATGGGATTCAATCCTTCTTTACGCTGATCATTATTGGTCCACAAACTATCATTTTTCACCATGTACCGGAATCGTGGAGGTTCGCTTACAAAACGGTTTATAGTTGCATAGGAATGTTCATCAAAGAAAGCTTCATTGTAATTTCCATATCGATCAAGAAAGGCCCAGTATCCCTGAAGATTATTGTGATCTTTTGATTGCGGAGATTGGCAGGAAAATATAATTCCCACCAAAAATAATATCCATTTTGAAGCCTTCATATTCATTCCTTTCATTATTTAAGGGCATCGTATAAAACTTCTACCGGATGTAAGGCTTTACGACCGGTTCCATCTTTGATCTGATGTCGGCAACTGGTTCCGGGAGCTGCAACAATAACAGAAGGATCTGTTTTTCTGACCTCAGGAAACAAAACCAGTTCGCCTACCTTCATGGATAGCTCATAATGTTCTTTTTCATACCCAAAAGAACCTGCCATACCGCAGCAACCTGAGGGGATCTCTTCAACCTGAAAGTTTTCCGGTAAACTCAGAATTTGTTTGGTTGGATTGGTCGAAGCCACAGTTTTTTGCTGGCAATGTCCATGCAGTTTAATGGAAGTTTTTTCAGACGTGAAAGATGCGGAATCAATATTACCCCTGTCCATTTCCTTCGCAATAAATTCATCGATCAAAAGTGCATTTTTTGCCAGGTTTTGAGATGCCTTTTTGAGCGAATCATCCACCAGGTCAGGGTATTCATCGCGGAAAGTGAGGATACCCGAGGGTTCAATACCAATCAGGGGCTCATCTTCCGTAATGATGGATGATAATACCTCGACATTATGGTTGGCGATTGTTTTGGCTTTTCTTAATAATCCTTTAGAAATATAAGTTCGTCCACTAACGTCATGATCTGAAACTTTGACTGTATATCCCAGGTGAGTTAATAGTTTTACAGCTTTAATTCCAATCTCAGTATCATTATAATCCGTAAATTCATCTATAAAAAGATGAACATTCCCTTTGGATTGCTTTACATTGAGCGCTCCGGAATTGGCCCTTAACCATGCCCGAAGGGTGGTTTTATAAAGTAAAGGTAAACTTCGTTTGGGTGCAAATTTTAAAACCTTTTTCATCATTCGGGATGAAAAGGCATTGCTCATAATTAAATTGGCCAATGCTGGCATTTTAGCAGCCAGCGCATTTAATTTTGTAATATTGGCAATGACCTTTGACCTGAGTGGAATTCCATGAACATCATAATAGTGCTGAAGAAATTCAGCCTTAAGCTTGGCCATATCAACATTACTTGGGCATTCCGACTTACAACCTTTACAAGAAAGACAAAGATCAAGAACATCATACAGATCATGGCTATCAAAAGGATTTTCCTCATCGGAGTTGGTTATGATCTCCCGAAGCATATTGGCCCTTGCCCTGGTGGTTGTTTTTTCATCGCGCATGGCCTGATAACTCGGACACATGGTTCCACCAATGATGGCTGACTTACGGCAATCTCCCGAGCCATTGCAACGCTCGGCTGCACGCAGGAAACCCTGATCAGCTGAAAAATCAAATATGGTGTCTATTTCTGGGGTAGGTTTTCCGGGTTCATACCTAAGAAATGTGCTCATAGGAGGTGTGTTGACAATCTTCCCGGGATTAAAAATATCTTCAGGGTCCCATGCCCGTTTAAGCTGACGGATCAGTTCATAATTCCGAGCACCAATCATCAGTTTAATAAACTCACCCCGTAACCGTCCGTCACCATGCTCACCTGAAAGGGAACCACGATATTTTTTAATCAGTTTTGCTGTTTCTTCAGCCACGGTATGAAATAAGGTTACATCTTTCGGATCTTTTAAGTTGAGGACGGGACGTAGATGCAATTCACCGGTTGCTATATGGGCATAATAAACACAGCTCAATTGATGGGCTTCCAGCAACGCATTAAAATCTTTGATGTAATTTGGCAGATCTTCAGGTCTTACCGCGGCATCTTCTACCACAGGCACTGGCTTGGCATCACCGGGCATATTGGATAGTAAACCCAGACCAGCTTTTCGAATACTCCAAACCTTGGGAATATCTGCTCCAAAAATCACAGGAAAATGATAACCCAAACCTTTTTCCCTCATGGATTTTTCCATCTTTGAAGCTATGTTTAGAATCTCTTCTTTTGTACCACTGGCAAACTCAACAATTAAAATTGCTTCAGGATCACCTTCAATGAAAAACCGGTTTTTACGCTGAGTGATGTTTTCTTTACTGAGATCCATCACCGTTTTATCCATGAGTTCGATGGCCCCCGGTTTAAACTTCAATGCTTCCAGGTTGCCTTGAAGCGCCTCTTCCAGAGTATGGCAGTGAATGCAGACCAGTCCCTTTACAGGAGGGGGCAATGGATCAAGATGGAGTTTTGCTTCGGTAATAAAAGCAAGGGTCCCTTCTGAGCCAGCGATAAGTTTGGCAAAATTAAAGGGTTCATCTGTTTTGGAAAAAGGAGCGGTATCCATCAACAGGTCGATGGCATAGCCTGTATTGCGGCGATGAATTTCGGGATGGGGGAATTCTTTTCTGATCTGTTGTTGATTTTCAAGGGGCGATAAAATAGCATCAATATTTCTGTATAGACTCCCTTCAAAATTGTTCAGTTCCTTTTTTTGATAAAACGCTTCCTTCGACAAGGGTCCGAATTCCACTTCGACACCTTCGCATAAAATGGCATTCACTGAAATCAGGTGATCCCTTGTACTTCCATAAATCAGAGAATGAGCGCCACACGAATTGTTCCCAATCATGCCCCCGATCATACATCGATTTGAAGTTGATGTTTCCGGGCTAAAAAACATGCCCAGCGGTTCCAGCACTTTATTCATTTCATCAAGTACAACCCCTGGCTCAACACGTATCCAATTTTCTTCTTTATTAACCTCCAGGATACGGTTCATGTATTTTGAAACATCCACTACAATACCACTTCCTACCACCTGGCCTGCCAGTGAAGTGCCTGCTGTCCTGGGAATCAGAGAGGAGTTGTGTTTTTTCGCAAAATCAACGAGCAGGCGTATGTCCTCTTTATGCTTCGGTAAAGCCACAGCAATAGGGAGTTCGCGATAAGCTGAAGCATCGGTTGCATATAAAATACGGTGGGTCCGATCAGTGTGTAGGTCTCCCTCAAAATCCCTTGCCAGGTTTACCAGGTCGAGCTGGATGTGCTGGTAATAAACTTCTGCTGCCTGCTGATCCATGAATTTTTGGTTTATTATTTGTTTTTTGAAGATCTTTTTTCATAGTAATCAGTGCTCTCAAATATCTTGTCTGCCGATTTAGCAATGAAGCCAAGATAGAGCTTTCCGTCTTTGTCAGGATAACGCATAGCAAATTCATAGTAGCAGGAAGGAACAGGAAAAGTCCCCTCAGCAAAATCAATATCTACAATGCCTGATTTGATGCTGGATTGCTCCAGTAATTCCTTTGGGGAACCCTTTATTTCACCGGCAGAATCATTGAGAATAAAATCATTGTCCTTCAGAAACTGATTGACCTTTTGAATGGTATTGTACTTTTCAAGGTTATTGATGCTCACGGTAAAGTGATTGGCTCGAAATCCAAAAACATAAACCCATGCGGCATATTCCGATTCCTCACGAAGGCGATTATAAATCTCATAGGAAGGTACGCCCCAGGAAGCTCCTGAATCCACAAGATCCACCGATTGAAGCAGCGGGGAAGGTATTTTATCCAGTATGCTGTAAACTGTTGTTTGTAAAAATTCACTGAACTTATGAACTTCTAACTGACTGATAAAAATTCGCGGAGCCTCCCTAAATTCAACATATTCAAAATGCCTCGCATAAAGTTTCTTTTGTTCGAAGTTATACTCGCCGCGGTATTCGTACCCTGCATCCAGAAAGGGTTGGGCCAGCACGTCAATATTTACGCGAGGGTCTTCAAATGTCCTGAAAGCAATATGATCATTCACCACTGTTTCTCCTTCATTTTTAAAAAGATCATATACGCGTTTCACTTCAGGATTAAGTTCAATGTAGCTATTCCAAAGTTTGTCGAAAATCTCTTTTGCTTTTTCCATAATTTAAAATAATAGATCCATTAATACTTTCTCCGAAAATATTTGTCGATGTATACCGGTTTCCCGGATTATTTTTCGGACTTCAACAAAATTATGCTTTTTACCGTTCAATACCGCTTCCAGTTTCTTAACCATTTCATGTTTTTTATTATTTTCATTCAAATCAATGGAAACAATAATTCCCTTTTCAACACCTACAACAACTTCCAGCACCTTTCCACGCAAAACCATTTTATTGGTAAAAGTATAATGGGGCGAATATCCGAAATTCCATTCCCAGCTTTTATATTTTTCATCGGCAAGCTTCTGAATTGAATGGATATCATGTGGTTCCAACTCGACGAATTTACTGAAAGGGAAAGTATTTTGGATATGCTGCAAAACAATTTCTATGAATTTTTCAATTCCAGGACCATCCTCCATCAAATCACAGACATTGGCCACTTTGCTCCGAATAGACTGTACCGATTTGTCTGCATATTTTTCACCTGAAACCCTGATGGCTTCATTCAATTTATTGAGTTGTGCATTGTACAACAAAGTTCCATGATGCAATACTTTGTTTTTGTATACATGTTCTGCATTCCCAGAGATTTTGAGTCCCTTGATTCGGATATCATTTTTCCCTTCAAATACGGCAGGCAGCCCCATGGTATTTAATACCTCAATAATCGGTTTTGTAAAACGGCGAAAATCGACGAGTTTATCCCTTTCGCCCAGGGCAATAAATGTAAAATTAATATTCCCGGGATCATGAAAAACCGTTCCTCCTCCTGATATTCGGCGAATAACAGGGAGGTTTTTTGAACGTACGAATGGATAATTAATTTCAGCCAGGGTATTCTGGTGTTTTCCAACAATAATAGAAGGTTCATTGCGCCAAAGCATAAAACAATCTTCGCTGACTGATTTCAGCAGGTACTCTTCTGCAGCAAGGTTAAAATAAGGGTCAGTTTGAGGCCTGTTTATGATCTGCATCGGCTTGTAAAATTCAGAGCCAAAATTACATTTTTTGAGGGTAAGGAAGTCAGAAAAATAATATAAAAAAGAAGACCAGGAGGGGGAATTCCTGGTCTAAAGTTAAAGCAAAGGGTAAGGTGTAGGGGGATCATTTAGTTTCGAGAACTGCATACTTGGAAACTTTCCAGAATTCACTGGGATTGTTGATCACCATGTATGCAATTGTTTCATCGTCTTTTACCCATTCATAAGATCCAGCAGGATGCTCGGTAATGAGTTCAGCTTCCCGGGCATTCACCGGAATAGTCGTTGTTTGGGTAATATCTATTTGTTCGAACTGATCTTGTGTAAAGTCCTCTTTCAATGTTACATTTTGTCCAAGCCACAAGAATCCGCCTTCTTTGGTAATGATTCCTTTTTCCTTCAGGTCTTTGTAATTACCATAGGCTACATAGGCTTTATTCAATTCGTATTGTTTTTCATCAATCACACCATTCTTAACCTGAACCAAACTATCCATTTTAACGATTTCCTGATTCATTTGGGCCAATTCAACATCCTTTTCAGCGAGTACAACTTTGAGTTCTTCTATGTTTTTATCACGCAATTCAATGGTCTCAGCAAGCATTTTCATTTTTTCATTCAAACCATTGATTTCAATTCCTGATCTTTTGAGTTTTTTCTGCAGATCAGCAATTTTTTGTTTATTTTGCTCAAGAAGGCTGTTTACCAATTGAATATCTTCAATGATACTTTCTTTTGTATCCTGTTTAAATTCAGGATCTTCCGACTGTGCACCGATGAGGTTTTCTTTTTCTTTGATATAGTTTAGATCTTTTTCAATCTGATTGAAAGTAGTCACGTATTCATTGATCAATGAATCGCGCTGATGCAATTTAACTGCCAGTGTATTGCCCCGTTCCTGTTCCTGCTGGAATTGAGCTTCTTGCTTTGCTTTATAATCATTAAAGAATATGCTGAGGGCAACAATGATGATGACAGCAAGTGCACTGAATCCGAAAATTTTTACATTGGTTGTTTTCATTTTATTAATCTCCTATATTTTTTGTTGAATAAACTGTTTCACTATTATTTTGATATCGCTTCTGATGGCGATCCTTAAAAAACTGAACTTTGTCCTGTGGCATTTCCTCGGGTTTCTTCTTTTTAATAAGTTCATAGAAGCCTATTAAAATTGACCCGATGAGTATTAAATATTGTTTCAGGAAGGTTTTCATGAATTCTCCTTTAGGTTCTCTGATAGCAACATGACAAAGATCGTTGTGCATTCCTATTCAAATGGAGTACCATTTAAAAATATATTTTTAAATAATTGACTAAAAGTCTCTTACAATCTTTGACCAATAAGATCTACCGTCAATTTGATAAGCCGTTTTTCAAATTGACAGCTAAATTGGAGACACTACTATTTTTATGTGAAACTTTTAAGGGGCAGAAAGGGGACATTATTTATCGTCGGAATGTTCTCCTTCTTTTAGCATCCGATAAATGGTGGACACACTGATATCCAGTTTATCAGCCACTGTTTGATAATTATTATCATGCTTTTTGAGGAAGGCAACAATGATACGTCGGTTATATTCCCGTAAGGTTAGCTCTTCACTGATCACCTCGGGCAGGGGATCATCTGATCCAAACAATAGGTCGGGAGCATCAATTTTTGAACTGTTGGAAAGTGCAGCAGCCAATTCAACCACCGACTTCAATTCCCTGACATTGCCAGGAAATGCATAACTCAGTAATTTCTTTTTGGCAATCTCCGTAAATGACTTTTGCTCAAGTTCATTCTCTTCACAAAATGCGGATACAAAGTATTTTGAAAGTAATAAAATATCTTTATCGCGATTGCGCAACGGGGGTAATTCAATGGGTAAGCCTAACAACCTGAAATAAAGATCTTGCCTGAATTTCCCGGCCTTCACTTCGCTTTTAAGATTTTTATTGGTTGCAACAATAATCCGACAATCTGTTTTTACAGGTACATTGCTTCCAATCCTTGTGACTTCTTTTTCCTGGATAGCCCGAAGCAATTTGGCCTGGAAAGCAGGATCCATTTCTCCCACTTCATCCAAAAATAAGGTTCCTCCATGGGCTTCTTCAAACTTACCGATGCGGCGATAACTGGCCCCGGTAAAAGCACCTTTTTCATGCCCGAATAATTCACTTTCAATTAATTCCGAAGGGATTGCCGCTACATTAACCGGTACAAAATTGTTTTCCTTTCGTTTTGAATTATAATGAATGGCTTTGGCTACCAATTCCTTACCTGTTCCGGTTTCGCCAGTAACAGTGACGGTGATGTTGGTTTCGATTGCTTTTTTAATTAATTCAAACACTTTTTTTATTGCCGGGCTTTCACCTATGATGGTGTTTTGAAAGCTATACTTCCGCTGCACCTCTTTCCGCAATGCCGTGATCTCTTTCTTCATGCCGATCCCCTGCCGGATATTCTGAATGGTATTTAACAACCGTTCTTTGATATCCTTTGATTTCACAATGTAATCATAAGCCCCATACTTCAGCAGGTCAACAACAGTATCAATATCACCCTGCTCAGAAATAAGGATTACCTGGATATCGGGATTGACCTCTTTTACCTGTTTCAAAATATCAAGGCCAGTCATATCAGGAAGCCGGTAATCCAAAGTAATCACATCGGGATCTTCGTGCAGCTTTTCAAGCAGATCTTTCCCGTTGAAAAAATTTTGAATTTCATAATCGGGATTGAGACTCAACGTATGGACCAATAAACGATTATACCAATCGTCATCTTCAACTACGAATATTTTAAACGATTTATCGTCCATTTAAGAGTTTATGCGTTTTACAGGTTGCCTTGCAAAGTTAAAAGAAAGCTTGAGACAACCTATTTTTTTAATTCATCAATGTGATTCAAAATTTGCTTCTTAACTGATTTATATTCCATGTCAATCTGGGGAATCAAAGCAAATATGGTATCATAACCTGTATGATTGTTTGCAAGTTTTTCTATCTGTTTAAGATCATTTAATAACGCGTGGGCGCCAATGTGTCTGCATGGCGAAGCCATTTTATGGGCTGCGTTGCTGATTGAATCCCAATTTTTTTCTGGCATACTTTCCTTTATGCTCCCTAACCCATGCTCAAAAGATTCCAGGAATTGCTCCAGCATTTCCTTGATGAATTCAGTATCATTGTCGGCTACACGATAAAGTTCTTTGAAATGAATGGTATGCTCCGGGTTTGGCTTTTCTTCAAAATTCTTAGCTTTTGCAACTGTTGTCATCTTTTCTCCCTCTATAATAGCACGCATAGATTTGAGCAAAAGCGCTTCATCAAATGGCTTCGGAAGATAATCGTTGATTCCTTGCGTTTTGTATTGTTTTATCTCTTCCCGGCTGGCCGAAGCTGCTGAAATTAAAATGATTGCTGTATCTTCCGGGGAAAGTTTGAGGGTTTGTCGAATGAATTGGGTCACCTTAAATCCATCCAATCCGGGCATTCTGACATCCATCAAAATAAAGTCATAAGTGTTGGTTTTGACCTTTTCAATGGCATCCATACCATCCTCTGCTTCTTCACTTTTCACTTCCCATTTATCCAATATTGTCCTGATTAATTTACGGTTGTAAACCTCGTCATCAACGATCAACACACTTTGTTGTTTTATAGCATCAGGTACGTCAAGTTCATTCAATTGTTTATGTTCGACATAGGCCAGGTTTCCAAGCTTATAAGGGATTTTACAGATAAATTTGGACCCCTGGTTTTTTTGACTTTCTACCCTGATTTTGCCTTGATGCAGGTCTATCAATTGCTTGACTATAGATAAACCCAGACCCGTGCCTCCAAACTTCCTGGAGGTGTCACTTTCAGCCTGGGTAAAGTCTTCAAATATTTTTTCCAGGTTCTCCTCTCCTATGCCGATACCTGTATCTTCAACAACCAAGTTCATCACCAGGTTATTTGAGATTTGGTCCTCTGCAGTTATTTTGCAGGATACAGTGCCGTTTTTTGTAAACTTGATGGCATTGCCAATGAGGTTGATCAGTATCTGTTTAAGACGAATGGGATCACCCAGTATGACTTCAGGAAACTTTTCATGAACCTCAAAAAGGAGTTTGGTGTTGTTCTCATTGGCCTGGTTTTCAAATAGCATGCGAATTTCCTGCATGAAATCCCGGGGATTGAAATCGGTTTGTTCCAACTTCATTTTTCCCGATTGCAATTTTGAAAAATCGAGAATATCGTTGATGATGCGAACCAGGTGATCCGATGAAGATTTGATGATCTGTAGTGTATCCTTTATACTTTCTTCAATTGGTTTTTTCAGCAATTGATCTAAAAATCCCGAAATCACATTCATTGGAGTTCGAATCTCGTGACTCACATTGGCCATAAACATTTCCTTTGCACGAGCCAGGTTTTCAGCTTGATTTTTAGCACTGATCAGAGCTTTTTGCGTAGTTCTGCTTTTACGGACATAATTCAGAATTACAAAAATGACGATAATGGCCAGAACCGTTCCCGAAAGAATAAACCAACCGATCCAACGATAGGTTTCCTCTGCCAATCTTCTTGCTTCCTCGGCGCGATTTCCACGATCAATCAACTCCTCCTCTTCCATTTTATCAATGAGATTGTATATGCGAACGGTCAATTTATTGTTGGTCCTGGCAAGTTCCAATTCGTTTTGTTTAACTTGAGCAGTATATTTTTTATCTTCTTCCTTAAATTGCGCAATGTCCTCCATGATTTTTTGTTCATCGATTTCTTGCTTTTTTTTGCGCTGGAAAATTTTCTTTAAGATCCCACGGCTTTTGCGGATGCTATCGCTTTCAATTTTTGATTCCAATTGCACAGCAATCGTGTCAAGGTATTGATCTGCCACATTCGCATCGTAAAGGGATAACATTTCCTGCCAGACATATATTTTATCAGTGATCAGGCTACTGATGGTATCAACGTTTTTTTGCAAGCGATCATTCCCGGCGCCAGCCCTTTGCAGGGAGTTTATCTGTTCATCAATGTTTGCAATAATATCATTGAACGGCTTAAGATCCTTCTTGCTTTTGGTATAACCATATAACCGAATGCTGTTCTCCGCTCGGTCGAGATCTGTTGCAATGCTTTTAATAAGGGCTAGCTTTTCGTCCGGTTGACTTTCTTCATGAATATTGGCAACAATTGTAGAAATACGGGAATAGGAAAAATATCCCAGGGCCAGTACCAGAGCAACACTGATGGCCACTAAAAAACCAACAAATATTTCGAATGAGTATTTCCGCATGAAGAATTCCCTGGCAATAACTTATATTTTACAATTAGCTATACTTTTCTACGTATTTTTCCACTAAAAGTCTACATAGTGTTGGTGTATAATCATCCTTGATAACGTAATCGTAAACTTGATTGGTATCAATTTGCTGTTGAACTTCTTCAATATCTCCTTCATCGGATGAAATAAAAATGACTTCTGCATGAGCATATTGTTCCTTTAAAATTTTTACAAGGTGTGGACCACTGATACCATTACCCCCAAAATAGTCGAGAAATACAAAGGTAGGTATTGTTTTATTTTTTTCATTCGACAGATAGGTAGCAGCCGCTTTATAGTTGCTGAAAGCATTGATGTTGAACCGAATGGACTTATTAGTTAGTGCATTTAATTCCCGCTTATTCATCGCATCCACCAGCCTTGAATTCAATTGTTCTTCATCACCGATAATTAAGACATGTATTGTATTCTTCTTATTCATAATGATACGCTTCGAAGATTGTTTTCAATTGTTTTACGCCAATCTTATGCCAACGGTTATAATTATGAACAAAAACCTGATTTTCTGAAGCTTATTCCGGTTTTTGAAGATAAACTCCACAGAAGTTCATTCAAATTGCAAATAAATTTTTCAAAATTATGCAAACCAGATTTGAAACTGCTGGATTAAAAACAAGGAGAATGATTAAAAATACAATGGACCGGAATAGAAAATCCAAAGAGAAAGTTTATATCAGAGCCTCTCAGGGGACTCGAACCCCCGACCTGCTCATTACGAGTGAGCTGCTCTACCAACTGAGCTAAAGAGGCATCTTGTGCCGGTAAAATTACAGAATAAAAATAATCTTGTTGAAAATAATTTGCAAATTTCAAGCATGAATCCTTGAGACGGCTTTTTGTTTTTTCGTGCCTTGAGTTAACACTTCTTAACAGATTACTTAATTTGAGCCAAAATAAAACAAACAACAGAACCCTCCAGAATGCCCCTTAATACATGCATTTCATACGTTATGAAAATTTAACATGGTCATATCAGTGACTTATCGCATTGATGACGTCTCAATTGCAAATTTTGTTTAGATGAAAAATATAGAAGCAGATCAACCCACTAACAAAAAAATTCAAATAATTTCCTGGGTTTTATTATTGAGTCTTATTTTATTCTGGTTATTGATTTTGGGATAAGCACAGGCATAAATTGGCGCCATGGATTTTCAACGATTAGGATTGCGCCCACACTCAATGTGAGATCAATTACTTGCAAAACAGGCAGGCAACTTATCCAGCAGGTATCATGGGGTTCGAGGGATGACTTTCTTTTGAGCAGAAAATAAATTGCAGAGCCTACTGAAATATCCATTTTTATTTCATTTTCTGACTGCTTTGGTCAGAGCTATGATGATAATCACCATAAAAATGCTTTTAAGGATCAGACTCAGCCTGATAAAATTCCATTCCAGGCTGGTTGAGGCCCAATCAGGTAATTTGTCTGTGATGTCCACCTGTATCAGTTCCAAAACTTTTTGACTTACATAATCCTGATGTATATCCATTAAGGCTAAAAAATCTACGAAGATGAGAACGAATACGAAGATGGCTAAAATGAATGCCCCGCTAATAAAAGATTCTTTTGTTTTCATACCCTGTATTTTATTTCCCGGTTTTGTCAGGTTAGAGCGAAGAAGATGAAGGCTGACGAGGTTTATGTCGCATAAAAGTTAAATCTTCGTCCCTTGATTATGCGTATCAGACTGAATTCCACCCGAATTATTCCAGAAGGAAATCAGACTAAAAAAACCTCACAATATCAAAAGATTTAACTTTTGTCGGGGTGAGAGGATTCGAACCTCCGGCCTCTTCGTCCCGAACGAAGCGCGCTACCGGGCTGCGCTACACCCCGAAATTCAGGATGGCAAAATTACTTATTTCTGAATAAACATGAAGTTTTTTTGAAATTAATTTTATCGGGTTTGATTTAGGTTATTCAGGTTTAACTGCATCCCATCCAAAATCAATATACTCCCAGGAAAAATTATCACCTTTTACATGAAACAACATAAATCCTTCTTCCATTCCATTGTATGGTCCCGACCACCAGCGGGCACATACAGCACCACCTGTAATAAAGTGAATTCCCTGTGCATAAATATCTTCGATAAGATGCAAATGCCCTTGTAAAACCAATTTCAGGTTATGGTTTTCAAATAATTCAAGAACTTCTGTGGTGTTGTTCACAACTGTTGCTTTTCCGTTGGGCTCAAGCGATCCGTATTCTAGTTGTGTAGCGCTAGTAATCAAAGGGATATGGGTACTGATAGCGATTGGAATGCTATCAGGAACTGCTTTCAAATCGTTTTGGATCCAATTCATTTGCAATTGATCAATATAACCAATATATGAATTTTCGCCGGTATCTTCAATACCATCCAGGATCATAAAGTGCCAGCCCTTATGATCAAAAGAATAGTATCTTTTTCCAATCCTGTTTTCAAACATTTGCTCACCATATTCAGGATTATCTTTTTCAACACCACTTTTTTCGTAAATCCCAAAAATTTCGTGATTTCCCATCGTATTATAAACTGGCATATGAAATTCGGCAGATGCTTTATTATAGATACCATATAATAAATTGGCCCTATCCCAGTTTTGGCCCAGGGCGTCCATGATTAAGTCACCTCCGGTAATTACAAAATCTGGATTTAATTTATTAACCGTATCAATGGCTTTTAAAAACCCCTCAACGGCCTTGGCCTCGGGCTGCAAATGAATATCCGTCATAAAAGCAAAACTGAAATCAGTATCGTTCTCTAAATGGGTTTCCTGCGCAGAATGCTGACATGAAAGCTGCCATATCGATAATATCAGGATCAAAAAATAGACTTTAATATACCGCATGTTATTGTTATTGAGTAAACAAAAGTACGAATTACCATTTACAACAGGCTCATCTTTTCGGCCAACTCATATCTGTATATATCAATTTTTCAGAGTTAAATAAAATAATCCCTGCAGAATATAATTTTCATTTGATTTAAAATAATTTCTAAATTTGCGCATCGAACAAAATTTAAAGTCATGGTCAACAACATCATTAAAGTTCTCCTTTTGGTCGTCATTATTGTTTTAGCCTATCTGGTGGTTGAAAGTGTAATGGGGCCGGTAAGGTTCAACAAAGAAGTTGAAAAAAGAAGCAATGCCGTTATCCAGAACCTGAAAGATATTCGAACCGCCCAGATGGCATACAAAAACATTTACGGCAATTATACATCAAGTTTCGACACCCTGATCAACTTCATGATAGAAGATTCCATTCCTGTGGTAAGAATGATTCCTGATCCCAATGATACTACTTTTACCAAAACCATCAGGGATACCATTGGATCAAGGGATGTAGTTGACTCACTATTCTCCAATCGTAAGAACTTTGATGCACACATGATTCGATATATTCCCTACACTGATAATGTGGAATTTAAAATGGATGCAGGCATCATTGAGAAGGGCGGTGTTGATGTCAATGTTTTTGAAGCATCGGCACCCTATGATATAGTTCTGAAGGGATTGAATGAACAGCGGGTGGTCAACCTGATTGCTTCAAAAGAACAAATTGAGCGTTATCCCGGTTTGAAGGTCGGCTCCATGGTGGAAGCAAATACGGACGGAAACTGGGAGTAATGCAAGCCAAAACATGTCTGAAAAATTTGTTCAGATCCTGAAAAAATACGATGAGTCTTTAGACAAAGCTCACATACAAGAATATAGTTTATCCACCCAACTTTCACCGGGTGGATTTTCTTTTGCCATTTTCCATACTGGTTTGAATAAATACCTCTCTCTTGAATCGGTTGAATGGGATTATACAACCCATCCCACTGAACTGGTGAAACTGTTAGACGCCTATTTTAATGGGCATGAATGGTTGAATTTCAATTACCCCAATGTACTGCTTTATTATGAACCGTTGCATACCACACTGGTCCCTTCCCCATTGTTTGATCAAAATCAAAAGGAACTAATTGCCCGCTTTAATTTTAATGTCCCGGAGAATCATCTGGTCATGTCGGATAAACTAAAAACACTGGATGCCCACCTGATTTATTCCGTTCCTGAACCAATCATGCGAAAATTGCTTGACCTGTTGCCGGAATATAAAATCACGTGTCATTCTGGTAATTTTATTGAATTATTATTAACACAGCATAAAAACCTGCCTGCTGAAAAATTAATGTTTGTGAATATCCGTTCAGGCATGTTTGACATCTTCATCACCCAGGGAAAAAGACTTCTTTTCCACAATGCTTTTAATTACACCTCCAAGGAAGATGTAATTTATTATATGATATTTGTAATGGAGCAACTGGCAATCAATCCTGAAGAGACAGAAGTGTTTTTATCTGGAATCATTGATCGTGATTCGAAATTGTTTGAAATTATGTACAAATATGTACGACACATCAGTTTCCTGAACCTGAGTGACCAGTTTAATTACAGTTATCATTTCAGTGATATTCCGCAGCATTATTTTTTTAACCTGATAAATGGCAGACTTTGCGAATTATAAGTGGGAAAAATAAGGGCAGAAAAATCACACCACCGCTTGATCTTCCTGTTCGGCCAACCACCGATATGGCCAAAGAAAGCCTCTTCAATATCCTGAACAACCTGGTTGATTTTGAAGAATTATCTGTATTGGATCTATTTGCCGGCACCGGAAATATTTCATTTGAGTTTGCATCACGAGGATGCAGACCGGTCACTTCCATTGATATCAGTCATAAATGCATTCGGTTTATAAGCCAGGTAGCTGACCAATTACACTATGATTTTCTAAGGGCTATTCAAGCCGATTACAAGCAATTTCTCAAACGTGGGAACCAGAAATGGGACCTGATATTTGCTGACCCCCCTTATGATTTGGATGAACAGCCTATGGTCCATAACCTTGTTTTTGAAAACGAACTGCTAAATTCTGGAGGATGGCTTATTCTTGAACATGACAAACAGTATGATTTTTCTGATTATAACGGGTTTTATGACCACCGGAAATATGGGAAGGTCAACTTCAGCTTTTTCAACAACCCCAGTAAAGGTTAAATTTTATTGTAATAATTTGTTTTTTAGCAAATAATAGCTACTTTTGCACTCCTTTTTTTAATCCTTAATACGTTAAATATTAATATTAAAATTATTATGGTAAATCAGTATGAAACCGTTTTCATTATGACTCCCGTTTTATCTGAAGAACAGATGAAGGAAACGGTAAAAAAATTCAAGGACTACCTTCTCAGCAAGGGGGCAGAAATGGTCTACGAAGACAATTGGGGGATGCGGAAATTAGCCTATCCCATTCAAAAAAAATCGACCGGTTTTTATCACTTGTTTGAATTTAAAGCTGAAGGTTCAATACTTCACGATTATGAAGTAGCTTTCAAACGCGACGAGCGAATCCTCCGTTTTCTTACGGTGAAGCTCGATAAGCACGCCATCGCTTATAATGAAAAGAAACGCAACAAAGCAAAAGAAGAAAAAGCAGAAGCTTAATTGTTAATTTAAAAAGAAATTAAAATGGCACAGAATAATTCAGACATTAAATACCTGACCCCCATTGCGGTAGATACTAAAAAGAAAAAGTATTGCCGATTCAGGAAAAGCAGAATCAAATACATTGATTATAAAGACGCAGATTTTTTATTGAAATTTGTGAATGAGCAGGGTAAAATTTTACCTCGTCGGATCACAGGTACGTCAACCAAGTACCAAAAGAAGGTTGCACAGGCAGTTAAAAGGGCACGCCATCTTGCGCTGATGCCATACGTTGGAGATTTATTAAAATAAGGAGGGCATTATGGAAGTAATATTGAAACAAGACATCCCAAACCTGGGTTATACCAATGATTTAGTAAATGTTAAGGCCGGTTATGCCCGCAATTACCTTATTCCTAAGGGACTTGCCATTACCGCAAACGATGTAAATAAAAAAGTACTTTCCGAAAACCTGAAGCAAAAGGCTTTCAAAGAGGAAAAAATCATAAAAGAAGCGGAAACTCTAGGTAAAGCACTGGAAGGCATTACCGTTAAAATTGGAGCAAAAGCTGCCGAAACGGGTAAAATATTTGGCTCCGTCAATAATATTCAAATTGCCGATGCAATTCAACAACAATACAATTATGATATTGATCGTAAAAAAATTGTTGTTGATGGAGAACACATCAAAGAATTGGGAACTTATTCGGCTGAAATAAGATTGCACAAAGAAGTTAAAGTAAAAATTAACTTCGAGGTTTTTGCTGAATAAGATTCAACGAAACAATTTAAAAAAGCCCTGCATTTCATGCAGGGCTTTTTTATTGTTGGATGACTTTACATCCTATTACCCATCATTGCAAGGGTTATCGTTCACAGTCCTGACACAATGAGGTATAGCAAAAAAGACAACACGACCAGGTATATCATCGCATAGAGAATGGAAAGCAGGTTTTGGATATTATTTTGCATCATTTTCATATGATTCATTTAGATTGTTATAATGAATTAAAAATAATACCCACCTCAAGATTAATCCTCCCTGAAAATAGTTATTGAAAAAAATAGCAGAAAACCACCACTGTATTCAAATGGAATCTACCATTTTTTACTATGGCTGAATTCTGCTATGGTTAAGGCCTGCCCACGACTTAACTTTGCTTCATAATCATTTAATTAAATCAACCCAAATTAACCCAAAAAAAAATGGAGGTTACCATGAAAACAACAAAAATCGTTCTGCTCGCCGCCGCAATGGCCATCGCAACAATCGGATTCTCTCAATCAGAATCATCACCGGCTTGTGCCGAAAAACCCGCACCTACTTTCTCCGTAAAGACTACGGTTAAAGCTGCTATGCAAAATCCAGATCTGCTCAAGGTTATGCATGCACAATTGAATGCAAGCTTCCTGAAAGTTGACCGTCCGGTTTACACGGTTGCTGTTCAACTGAAAAGTACCATTTATTACATTTCAGGGACCTATCGTGACTGGAGGTTATTCTTCAGCATCAAACCCCTGCCTATAGGGCAAAAAGACTGATGAAAGGAAGGAACCAAAAACCTAAAGTCAACCGAAAACAATGCAGAACGCTCCCCACAAGGAGCGTTCTTTTTATTTATAAATTGACTACCCAGGTTTATCAATTCCCTCATTTTCAGGCAATGGTGTTTTCAACCATTCTTTTTTATAGCAGAATACTGCCATGGTTAAGGACCGCCCACGACTTAACTTTGCTTCATAATCATTTAATTAAATCAACCCAAATTAACC
>JAHLKX010000009.1 GCA_020444515.1 Bacteroidota bacterium
CCATTTGCGGTTTCCTTTAATTTGGTGGGAGCTACTGGATTCGAACCAGTGACCCTCCCGACTTGTTAGTCGGGATGCTCTGAACCGGCTAGAATTAATTGTTTCATTCGTTCCCGATTTTTCCAGCTTTTAATCTGCCTTTCTCGAGCATAAGCCGCTGATTTTGTTTCAAATTCTTCTTTATATAATAATTGCCAATCATTCGCTTTGCCGGTAAATCCTTTGTGATTTGAATTATGCTTTCTGATCCTTTCATGCAAATTTTTTGTATGACCAGAATAGTAATGATCCAATGTTGTGGAGTAAATGATATAGAAATAATACATATGGATGAAAAAAGGAAACCATTTGCGGTTTCCTTTAATTTGGTGGGAGCTACTGGATTCGAACCAGTGACCCCCTGCTTGTAAGGCAGGTGCTCTGAACCAGCTGAGCTAAGCTCCCTTTATCCATGTGAACACGTGTCAAAATGGGAGTGCAAATATACATCAATTCTTTTTTTAAGCAAGAAAATTTTATTTTTTTCAAAATCTTCCAAAAAAATAGAATTCCCGACACAATATTTATTAACACCCTATTGTAAAGATTACCTGAAACTAAACAGTTATGTAAACACAATCATACTATTTTTGTATCTTATCAGATAAACACTACCGGATTGAAACGACGGGCATATTTATATTTACTCTTAAACATCATGATCCTCTTTGTCATGGCATCTTGTAGCAGTACAAGGCGATTGCAGGAGGGTCAGTCGTTGCTCGTCAAAAACAAAGTCGAGATCAAGAATCCATCCAGAGCCATTTCTTCCAATGATCTCCAAAGTTTGGTTCAACAAAGACCCAATGATCGTTTTCTCGGCATTGTCCCTTTTAAATTATGGTTTAACAGCATTTTCAAAAAGGCTGGAGAAAGACCAGTTGTACTGGATCAATCGCTCATATCAGAGTCAAAAGATCAAATGAACCGCTACCTGAACAATGTTGGATTTTACGATTCGGAAATAGATCATAAGATCACACAGAATAAAAGTGGTAAAAAAAAGAAAGTGATTTATAAGGTCAATCTTTCTGAACCCTATCGATTAAAAAATATTAATTTATCCATCGAAGATGACTCCATCTCCAGTATTATAGTCGCTGACCAAAAAAACAGTATGCTGGAAGAAGGAGGATTATTTAATTCCTTTAAATTGGATAATGAACGTTCACGCATATCAAATACTTTAAGAGACAAGGGCTATTTTGGGTTCTCAAAAGACTATGTATATTATGAAGCCGATAGCACCATCGGCGATCGGAAAGTAGATCTTACGCTACGGATTAAAAATGTAAAGCAATCAGATTCTCCTCAAAATGCCGAACCGGTGTATACCCATCATAAGGTTTATTATATCAATAACGTCGTCATTCATCCCGACCATAACCTACTGATGTCCGATACCTTATACAATGACACCCTGGTTGAGACCTACACCAATACGGAAAGTAGCCATATCAATAAATATAAATTCATTTACCTGCCTCCCCTCAAAATCAGGCCCAAAGTGATCTCCAGGTCCATGTTTATTGATACAGATCGGAAGTACAATGCTACTGATGCAAGCCAGACATACAGAAAACTCAATGAACTGCGCATTTACAAATATGTAGATATCAGTTTTAAGGAGAGCAATCAGCAATCATCTAGCGATTCAAGAAAGGGATACCTTGACTGTACCATAAATTTGCGTCGAAATCCTGTGAATTCCTATTCTGTGGAGCTACAGGGAACAAACTCGGGAGGAGATCTCGGAATTGCCTCTTATTTTGTATATCAAAACAAAAATCTGTTTCGAGGCGCAGAAGTATTGAATGTAAGACTAAAAGGGGCACTCGAAGCACAAGAATCAGGGTACAATGCGGAAACTACACAACAACAGAAGTGGTGGTTATTCAATACCTTTGAAGCAGGGATTGATGCCAGTCTATATATCCCCAAGTTCCTGGCTCCTATCAGTGATGACATTTTTTCGAGGTACTTTCGTCCTAAAACCACTTTTGGCGTTGGTTATAATATCCAGAACCGGCTTGAATATGACCGGATCATCACCAATGCAACATTTGGCTATGAATGGTCACAAAACAATTTTGTAAAACACATTTTGTATCCGGCCGATATAAACCTCATTAAAGTTAACACAACACCTGAATTTGATTCGACACTCGCCAATGAATCTGAACGGTTTAGAAATCAATACACCGACCACCTTATTTTGGGCCTTCGTTACAGTTATATTTTAAGCACCCAGGAAATCAATAAGATAAAAAACTTTTTTTATTTCCGAGGCGACTTTGAAGCAGCCGGAAATCTGCTGGATCTTGCCATAAACGCCTCGAATCAGGAAAAAAACCAGGAGGGATATTACACAGCTTTCGGGATTCGTTATGCACAATTCCTGAAACTGAGTGCAGATTTCAGATATTATATTATGCTTGATAAAAAACACAGTGTGGCATTCAGAGGTTTTGCAGGGATTGCGGTACCCTATGGTAATTCCATTGATATTCCATACGAAAAAGGATTCTTTGGGGGAGGTGCCAATGGAATGCGTGCCTGGAGGCTGCGGTATCTTGGACCAGGCAGTTATGTGAAGCCACCTGAAAGAAGCGATATTGAACGCATAGGGGATATTATGCTGGAAACCAACCTGGAATATCGAATTCCAATTTATAGAGTTTTTACCGGAGCATTTTTCTTTGATATGGGCAATATCTGGCTTTTGCGCGATAATGAAACATTTCCCGGGGGTAAATTCTATGCTGACAAGTTCCTGAGTCAACTGGCTATGGATGCAGGCATTGGTATTCGACTGGATTTCAATTACTTTATTTTCCGTATTGATGTAGCCCAAAGGATCAAGGATCCGGCACTACCGGAGAAAGAACGTCTCGTTTTCCAATCTGGAGATAGCTGGTTTAAACCGGTTGTTAACCTTGGAATTGGTTATCCGTTCTGATCCAAATCAATCAAACCAACATGACAGATAGCGAGTTTTTTAGCATCCTTCTCAAGCATATACCTTATTCTCCAACTGCTGGTCAAAAACAATTATTGGGTAAATTGGCTCAATTTATTTTAGGGAATTCCCCAAATGAAATATTTTTATTAAAAGGCTACGCGGGTACCGGAAAGACAACCGTCATAAGCACGGTCGTAAACCAGCTCTATCAGGTCAATAGAAAGTCGGTATTGCTCGCCCCAACAGGAAGGGCCGCCAAAGTCCTGAAATCCTATTCGGGTAAAAATGCTTATACCATTCACAAAAAAATATATATCGTTGGCACCCGTCCTGATGGCAGCGTCCAAATGGTATTAAACCGAAACAAACACGCACAAACAATTTTTTTTGTAGATGAAGCATCGATGATCCAAACTGGGGATGTTATAGGGGACAGTTTGTTTGTAAACCGAAATATTTTGGAAGACCTTGTCAGCTATGTTCAATCCGGTAAAAATTGCAAACTGGTTCTGATCGGCGATACCGCGCAACTCCCACCTGTTGGAATGAATATTAGTCCTGCCCTGGACATGGCGTACCTGAAGGCATCATTCAATATATCCATATTTTCTTTTGAGCTCACCGAGGTAGTGCGACAAGCCATGGCATCAGGGATCCTTTTCAATGCAACCGAGATCAGAACAAGGATTGAAGAAAAAGGCCTGGAACAATTTATCCATACCCAGGCATTTAAAGATATTTTATCCATCACCGGCGAAACACTTGAAGATCACCTAAACACAGCTTTTTCAGGTGGAGACGTTTTTAACAGCACCCTCATCACCCGATCCAACAAAAGGGCCAATATTTATAACCAGGAAATTCGCAAAAGGATATTGTTCAGGGAAAATGAAATTGCCACTGGCGATCTTTTGATGGTGGTTCGAAACAATTATTTCTGGCTTCCTGAAAATTCCGAAGCAGGATTTATTGCCAATGGAGATATTGCAGAAATTCGCCGGATTGGCAAATACGAAGAGCTATATGGTTTCCGCTTTGCAGATGTCACTTTGCGATTGGCCGACTATCCCGATGAACCGGACTTGGAAGTCAAAATAATCCTCAATTCGCTCATGATTGATGGACCCTCCCTGAACCGCCAGCAGATGACACAATTGTTTGAAGAAGTGATGAAAGATTACGAAGAAATTCCCCAGCGCAGAAAAAGACTTGAACAAGTGAAAAAAAATCCCTGGTTTAATGCCTTGCAGGTTAAATTTGCCTATGCCCTGACCTGTCATAAGACACAGGGAGGACAATGGGAAAATGTATTTATTGACCTCGGATACTTAAAAGAAGAACATATGAACAGTTCCTTCAACCGATGGCTCTATACCGCTTTTACACGTGCAACCAGAAAACTCTTTCTGGTTAACTTTCCTGAAAGATTCTTTACTTAAAAATTAGAAGCCTGAAAGCAAAAAATGCAATCAGGCTTCACCCTCTACGCTAATGAAAAATAATTATCATCGATTGTTTTCCAACTACTGTGCCAACATGAGCTTAGCTTAATTTACATACTGTTTTTCAGCATGTTATAAAAACACTTTTTATACTGCCTGTTGAAATATTTTTCCATATCTGAAATTTTGTTTCAACATGGGAATATCATAATTTAAATATTTATGTAGATTTGATGTAATATATATGCTGTATGAAAAAGTCTACACCCTTCTTTGTTCTTCGGATCGCAAGTATTATGCTGTTTACCATCACCTTTATACCTGCGTTTGCAACTTACGATGACTACTTTACTCGGGAGACATTGAGAATGGATTACATCCATGCCGGAAACCACCAAACGGAATTTTTTTACCTGGATGATTTGAGAAAAGAACCCTATTGGGGTGGATCAATGATCAATTTGATTGATACTTTTTACTACGGAAACCACTTCCTTAAAGTATTTGATATAAATAGTGATTCCTTGCTGTATTCCAGGGGTTACAGCTCATTGTTCAATGAGTGGCAAACCACAGAAGAAGCAAAAATTACCTCCAGGGCTTTTACGGAAACTGTTGTTTGTCCTTTTCCAAAAAAACCTGTCAGGTTGGTATTGATGAGCAGGGATGATCATGGTACCCTCAGCCAGGTTTTTGAATACACGGTTGATCCAGCCAATCCATTTATCAAACCGGAGTTAAAGCGACCTTCTGCAACATTTGACACGTACATTTCAGGTGATCCAACCCAATGTGTTGATATCGTTATCCTGCCTGAAGGTTATCAGGACTTAGATATGGGTAAATTCATTCACGATTGCCAGGTATTTGCTGATATCCTCTTTTCTTTTGATCCTTATAAAGCCTATAAAAATAAGTTTAACATCCGGGGTGTGTTGGCATCATCCCGTGAATCAGGGAGCGATATCCCACGCGATTCGGTATGGGTGAATACCATCATGAATTCATCCTTCTACACCTTTGACAGTGAACGGTACTGTATGACCTATGATAACAAAAGTGTCAGGGATTTGGCTGCCAATGCTCCATATGATCAAATCTACATCCTTGTTAATTCGGGAAAATACGGGGGAGGAGCAATCTATAACTATTACTCCATGAGTGTGAATAGCAACCTGAATGCTGCTAAAATTTTCATTCATGAATTCGGGCATGGATTTGCAGGACTGGGTGATGAGTATTACAATTCAGAGGTGGCATATAGCGAATTTTATCCAACAGACATTGAACCCTGGGAACCCAATTTAACAACCCTGGTGGATTTTAAGAGGAAATGGTCGGCAAAGCTACTGCCTGATACACCCATTCCAACACCTGAAAGTGATTTCTTTATGAACCGAACTGGAGTATTTGAAGGTGGTGGCTATGCAGCGAAAGGAGTTTATCGTCCTGCTGTTGATTGTCTGATGAATTCATTCAAGGGTGATCATTTTTGCGAAGTTTGTGAAGAAGCCATAGAAAAAATGATCCTTTTTTACAGCGAATAATCATCCGACCTGTTAATTGACCATTTCAACAAACCAAGTGGCTTTTTGAATTGTTTTTCTCTTCTCTTGTTAATCTGTTAACAATTCCTATTTTTGCACCTTATTCAGTAAAAATATTGAACAATTAAAATACTTAATGATGATCAGAAAACTTTCAGAACTGGTTGAAATTGCCAAGTCGAAAAGAAAACGCCGAATCGCCGTTGCAGCAGCAGGTGATTATGATGTACTGGAGGCATTGAAAAATGCTGATGAAAATGGGATTGTTGAGCCTGTATTGGTGGGTGAAAAAGCAAAGATTGAAAAAATCTGCCGTGATATTAAATTCGATATCAGCAAATATGATATCATTGATATAGAAGATAAATTTGAAGCCTCGCTACAGGCCAGCCAGCTGATCCGTGACGGACATGCAGAGATTCTCATGAAAGGCCTGGTGAGTACTGGATACCTTATGAAAGCGGTTCTCGATAAAGAGCATGGTTTACGCAAAGGTGCCATAATCAGCCATGTTGCATTATTCGAATCACCATACTACCATAAGCTGTTGGGCATTACCGATGCAGCCATGAATGTTGCGCCAAGTTTTGAAGATAAGATCGGTTTGATCAATAACGCAGTAGAAGTTTTTCATAAGCTGGGTGAGCCCAATCCCAAGGTAGCTGTCGTAGGAGCCGTTGAAACAGTAAACCAAAGAATGGAGTCGACCATGCATGCAGCCACCCTTTCGATGATGAACAAACGTCAGCAAATAAAGGGTTGCACCATTGATGGGCCCCTGGCACTTGACAATGCCGTTTCGAAAAAAGCAGCTGAAGTTAAAAACATTGATAGTGAAGTTGCCGGGAATGTTGATATTGTGGTGGCCCCCGACATTAACGGTGCCAACTTTTTATACAAATCACTGAACTTCCTGGGAGGAGCAACTACAGCAGCTGTGATCATGGGTGCTAAAGTGCCCATTGTGCTTACCTCACGTGCTGATTCGGAAAAAAGTAAGTTTCTTTCAATTTCGCTGGCAGCAGCCATAGGATAATTGTAAAAACATCAATCCCTTTTCCCTGTCGTGATTCACTCACTCTATGTATATTTGTGCATGATTACCCAAATTGGGATGATTTATGAATGAAAAAAATTAAGGGAAGAATATTCGTTAATTAATGAGTAATAAAGCGTGGATCCTTGCAATCAACCCTGGCTCAACATCAACTAAAATAGCGGTTTATGATGGTGAATCCCCTTTGTTCCTGAAAAATCTGAAGCACAGCCAGGATTTATTGGCTGAATTTGAGAAAATCACCGACCAATTCCAGTACCGGAAAAACCTAATCATTAAACAACTCGAAGAAGCAGAAATCGATCTCGCCAACATCCGCCTTGTTATGGGCCGTGGAGGATTACTAAAACCGATGGAATCAGGTATATTTGAAGTAAATGCGGCAATGATCCGCGACCTTAAAAACAGTCCGCTTGGCGAACATGCATCTAACCTGGGAGGACTCATTGCCGAGGATATTGCCAGATCCCTTCCTGAAGCCAGGGCCTATATTGCCAATCCAGTTGTCGTGGATGAAATGACCGACCTGGCACGATACACCGGCCATCCCTATTTTAAAAGAAAATCTATTTTTCATGCACTGAATCAAAAAGCTGTTGCGCGTGAGCATGCTAAATCAGTAATGAAAAATTATGAAGCCCTCAACCTCATTGTCGTCCACCTGGGTGGAGGCATTACCATCGGAGCCCATCGCCGTGGACGGGTTATTGATGTCAATCAGGGTTTGGATGGTGAAGGTCCTTTTTCACCTGAAAGAAGCGGCACCCTTCCGATAGGAGATCTGGTGCGACTTTGTTTCAGTGGCAAATTGACACAGAAAGAGATCATGAGCATGATCAAAGGGCAGGGTGGCCTGGTTGCATACATGGGGACCAACAGTGCCTATGAAGTAGAGAAGCGGGCATATGAAGGTGATGAGCGTGCCAGTCAGGTTATGCAGGCCATGGCATATCAGATCGCCAAAGATATAGGAGCCATGGCAACTGTTCTGGAGGGTGAATTAGATGGTATTTTGATTACCGGAGGTGTGGCCAATAGTAAATGGTTTGTAAATTTATTGATTGAACGGGTAAAATTCATCGCACCTGTTCATGTTTATCCAGGAGAAGACGAAATGCGGGCGCTTGCTTTCAATGGTTTAAGAATATTAAAAGGAGAAGCTGAAACCAAAATTTATCAGTAAGGGCTTACCGGTAGACTTTAATCTTAAACGAATAATCTTTTTTCATATCAGGAAAGATTAAACTGCTCGGGATGTTTGGCTCCCCTACCCCTGTAAAAATCCTCCACCAATTTAAAGTCCTTTTCAAAATCTCCAGAAGGTGTAAAAATCTTATCCACACCCCCCTGTTTGGTATTATAATCCAAAAAACCAAGTGCAACAGGGACATTGGCTTTGAGGGCAATATAATAAAATCCTCTTTTCCATTTGGGGTTTAATCGCCGCGTCCCTTCAGGCGTAATGGTAATATACAAAGACTCATACTGATCAAAAAGGTCGGCTACATAATCCACCAGTTTGGTGCTTCTTCCCCGATCAACCGGAATCCCTCCCATCCATTTTAAAAAGGGCCCCAATGGAAAAGCAAACATTTCCTTTTTGATCAAAAACTTCACCTTCAATCCCAATGCATACCATGCAAGCCTTCCGATTACAAAATCATACATACTTGTATGCGGGGCTACCACAACCACACATTTTTTCAGATCGGCAGGAATCCCTCCTATGACCTTCCATCCCCATAACCTTAATATGAATTTTGCAAGGAATCTCATTAAAAATCTATTTCCAGGTCCAATTGATCCTTAAGGGTTTTGAGGGCCGGATTTTTAGCTGCCATTTTATTGAATTTTTCTTGCGGGGTATAAGGCTTTTTAATATCGGTTTGTTCAGTAACTACAATATCCAGTAAGACCTGATAATTGTTAAGTTTCTCCCGCAATGCAGGAAGAATTTCCAGCTTTCGGTCCTCCATTTCACTCTTCTGGATCTTGTTATCTACCGTGAACTCTATCTTATAATCTTCCTTAAGAACAGGTTTTCGTTTGAACAGGGTTGTGTGAAAGTTCTTGTCGGAACGATAACTCTCCGACATCGATTTCCAGGCCTTATTGAGTTTGGGTTGATCAAAAACATCTGCAGGTTTTCCAGTGTTATCCTCCAAATCAGGTTCATCTGGGTTTTTTTCTTCTTTTTGATTACCCTTTATTGAAATGGTTCCGGGCATGGCCGGTCGCGATGATACAGGTCTTTTTGTGGGCACCTCTTCCTTTTCAACAGGTTGAGAAGATTGTTTTTCAGTGGCCTTGTCAGATTCAGTCACAGTTGGACTTTTGTATACCGGATTTGCCTTCTTTTCAGCCACAACCGTTGGCCTGGATTCACTGATATAACCCGGCTTCACCAAACTACACATTTGCATCAGGGCCAGCTCCAGGTGCAGTTTTTTATTATTGCTACTTTTATATTCAATATCACATTTATTCCCAATTTCCAATGCTTTTAATAAAAACTCTGCTGAACAAATATGGGATTGCTCCTGGTATTTTTGACGAATACTCCCTCCCACTTCTAACAAACTCAATGTTTGAGGATCCTTGCCGACTAGAAGGTTTCTCAAATGTTCTCCAAAACCAATCAAAAAATGCTGCCCATCGAACCCATTATCAATTATATCATTGATGATCAACAGGGTGCTGACAATGTCACCTGAAATAATGGCATCGATCAGTTTAAAATAATAATCATAATCCAGCACATTCAGGTTCTCAATCACATTTTTATAGGTGATGTTTTTACCACTGAAGCTGATGATCTGGTCAAAAATTGAAAGGGCATCCCGCAAGGCTCCATCTGATTTTTGAGCAATGACATGCAACGCATCCGTTTCTGCATCAACGCCTTCTTTATTAGCCACAAAAGCAAGATGAGCCGAAATATCCTCTACCGTAATCCTTTTAAAATCATAAATCTGGCAACGGGATAATATCGTTGGAATGATCTTATGTTTTTCAGTCGTTGCCAGTATAAATTTTGCATAAGCTGGCGGTTCTTCCAGGGTTTTCAGAAATGCATTGAAAGCTGACGGAGATAACATGTGTACCTCATCAATAATGTAAACTTTGTATTTTCCAACCTGGGGGGGAATGCGCACCTGGTCGACTAAATTACGGATATCATCAACGGAATTATTGGATGCAGCATCCAGCTCATGAATATTGAAGGAGGCATTGTTATTAAAGGAAGTACAGGATTCACATTCATTACAGGCCTCAAGATTGTCGGAAAGGTTAAAACAATTGATGGTTTTTGCCAGGATTCGGGCACATGTAGTTTTGCCGACTCCCCGGGGACCACAAAAAAGAAATGCCTGGGCCAGGTGATTACTTTTGATGGCATTCTTCAACGTTCGTGTAATGCTATCCTGTCCGACAACCGTGTCGAATGTTTGGGGTCTGTACTTACGTGCCGATACAACAAAATTTTCCATCTAAATCCCGGTTTCCCTTTTAAATCTGGGCAAAAATACAAACTTTTTACCTCTGTATCAGGGAATCAAAAAGGATGTTGAAAAGTTTTATAAATTGTATTCATTTTCTTCCGAAATTTGAAAAAAACAGTGCATTATGATTCAGTTATATTTATTCAAAGCGTTCAGACTGGGATTAAGTCTTTTATTGATCCTTTCAATCAATGGTATTTTTAGCCTTGTTAAGGCATCTGAAAAATCACAAACAGACCAGCCAAAAGACTGGTCCATAATAGCATCTTATGACATTCCGGGCAAAGCTTCCGGACTGGCCTGGGATGGGACCTATATTTATTTTGGGATATATGGATCCAACGGTGACCAGGTGCATCGATTCGATCCATCAACAGGAACAGAAGAGTTGCTTTTCACAAACCCTTCTATTAACGATGCTTATGGAATGACTTATGATGGCACCAACCTATGGATCACCGATCATGGCTTGAGTTCGTCGGAACCAGCTTATGCCCTTGAACTTGATTTCAGTGGCTCCAGTATATCACAATTTGACCTGCCTGATCATTACATGTCAGGAATTGCTTTTGATGAAGGTAATTTTTGGGTTGCTACCTATTATCCTAATCCGGGAACCATTTATAAAGTAGATGGAACTGGGGCCATCATTACCCAATTTCAATCACCGGATGAACAACCCTGGGATGTTTGTGTAGAAGGAGATTACCTCTGGATTGCTGATTATGATGGGAACATGCTATATAAAACAGATCAAAGCGGAAATATTCTGGAAAACCATCCCTGTGAAAACATTAAGCCATCAGGAGTGGTATTTGACGGACAATACCTTTGGTATGTGGATGGTCAATTATCTTCCAACAGTACCCTCTACAAGGTGGATCTGGCAGGAGGTGGCACGGCACAGATCAACGTACCGGTCACCAGTTATAATTATGGTACGGTATCCATTGGTGATTCAGCCGTTTGGAATTGCTCTATTGAAAACACCGGGACCGCCAATCTGGAAATTACAGGTCTCATCATTCAAAATGCGGTTCCAATATTTAATTATACCGTATTCCCCATCGTAATTGAACCCGGGAACACCGATGCGATTGAATTCGTTTTCAAGCCTACCGAAACAGGATCGCTCAACACCATTGTAACAATTGAATCTTCGGATCCAGTCAATCCTGAAACAGAGCTTGAATTGGAAGGAGAGGCGGTTTATTCAGGACCTCATATCAATGTAGCCGCAACAACTCATGACTATGGAAGCATTCGATTGAATGCCAATAAAAGATGGTTTTGCACTGTTTCCAATGATGGAAGTCAGCCACTCGAAATTACCGGTATTACCTTTGATGATCCTGCTTTTTATATAGATGAAATGTTGCCCTTCCCAACGACCATTCCTGTTTTGAGCAGTATAGATTTTGGGTTCTGGTTTCACCCCCAAGAAGTTACTTCTTATGCGGCAACAGCTATTATATCACACAATGACCCAACACAAGATCCCATCGAAATTACACTCTCAGGTGAAGCAGTTGATATAGAATTCCCTATGGGTGATAATTTCTGGCATTACCAGATCACCACAAGCTGGGACAATAGCATTAAAGCGATTGCTCCAATTGAAGATATGAATGATGACGGTGTTGGAGAGGTCATTGTTTGCTCCGAAGATGATTTTGTCAGATGCTTCAATGGCAATTCCCACTCTACAGCTGATATTTTTTGGCAAAATGAAGCAGGAACAGTCTATGGTCAAAACGGATTAACCACCATCGAAGATATCAATGGTGATGGCTACAGGGATGTGGTGGTAGGAATGGCCTGGGGCGTCCGTTCAATAAAGGTACTTTCAGGCAAGACCGGTCTTTTGTTATGGATCTATGATACCCATGTTTATGGCGATGGTGGATGGGTTTACCAGGTGTGGACAGGATATGATTACAATGGCGATGGGATTTCTGATGTTTTGGCATCTACTGGTAACGATGGTAACAACACAGGGCCGAAGAGGATTTTTTGTTTGGATGGAACCGATGGAAGCGCAATCTGGGACGCATATTCAGATGGACCAAATTTCTCAGTGATTGGAGTGGCTGACTTCACAGGCGACGGTATTCCGGATGTCATAGGTGGGGCCTCTAACAATGGGGAAACTGAAGGGAAAGTATTTGGGATCAATGGCGAAAACGGCGCCATCCTCTGGACACATACCACCGGTGGTACGTCGGTTTGGGCTCTTGAACAACTGGATGATGCAACCGGAGACGGGATTAAAGATGTAGTGGCCGGGGATTTTGGAGGAAACTATTATTTTCTGAATGCAACCAATGGAGCTGTATTTCAAAGCGGATCGATGGGCTCTTCATTATTGTTGCGTGCAGAACGACTGGATGATGTAAATGGTAACGGTTATGCTGATATTTCATTTGCCAGTAGCAGCAGCAATGCTGTGGTCATCGACGGTTTGACCGGCACAAATATATGGCTGTCATCGCTGGCAGATAAATGCTGGAACATTGATCGCATTGAGGATGTGAGTGGTGATGGCATCAACGATCTGATAGCCGGCACCCTATTCAGCAACAATAATGTATATTTCCTGGACGGTGTCAATGGTGATCAACTTTTTTCACAAAGTTATGGAGAAGCCATTGATGGTTTAAGCGCAATCCCTGACATCAACGGGGATGGATCCTGGGAAATGGTTGCCGGTGGAAGAGAAGGAACCCTGATCTGCTTCTCTGGTGGAATTAACAGTTTAACAGTTTTGGCTGATTTTATGGCAGATACAACCTTTGGCCTTGTACCATTTGATGTTCATTTCACAGATCTCTCCATGGGATCCGTGAACACCTGGGAATGGGATTTTGACAATGACGGAACCATTGATTCTTTCGAAGAAAATCCTACCTATACTTATTCCTTGTCGGGAATTTATTCGGTTAGTCTCAGCGTGAGTGATGGTATTAATTCAAATACACTCATTAAGGAAGATTACATTACTGCCGATACAGCGGTCGGAATTTCAATAAACAATGAAGCCAAATCCATCCTGGTCGCACCCAATCCATTTGGGAATCAAACAACGATTGTTATTCGTCAGGATCTTGAGTTTCCGGCAATACTGACCATCTTTAATTCCTCTGGTCAATTGATTGAAGAGCTCACATCGGAGTCAATCTCCGATGGCATCCATGCACTGGAATGGAACCGCAGGGATCAAAATGGAACCAGGGTTCATCCGGGAATTTATTATGGAATTTTAACCATAAATCATACGAAAACAACCATAAAATTGATCGCCAAATAGTCTTCGATTTTTCGATTTTTCCTAAAATTGGATTTTTTCCTAAAATTAGATTCAATTTGGTAACTTATTAATATGGATGAACGTAGTAGAGGGGTGTATTTTTACCAAATATGGCTTTAATGTTGAGAATTTTGTTGATCGCACTGGCTTTATCCGCCACAACTGTCTTTGCACAAGATTTGGAATGGAGTGTTATTAATTCTGATAATTCAGATTTACCCAATCAAACCATCAAATCAATCGTAGTCGATGAGGAGGGTGCTTTGTGGATCGGAACTTACATGGGTGGAATTGGCGTCTTAAAGGATGACAATTGGACAATATACAATACCTCCAATTCAGAACTCCCCCACAATTATATTAATGCCATTGCCATTGATAAAAACAATGTTAAATGGGTAGGCACCGATGGTGGTGGTCTGGCAAGATTTGATGGCACCACCTGGGAAGTCTATAAAACATCAAATTCAGGCATTCCTTCCAATGTTGTCATGTCAATATTTTGTGATGATGATGGGACCATTTGGGTAGGCACCTATTTTGGTGGTCTGGCAGAATTTAACAGTGGAATCTGGACCATATATAACGATGAAAACTCACCCTTACTATCCAATAAAGTGGTGACCATAACAAAAGATCACAATGGATTACTTTGGTTAGGTACCCAGGGAGGTGGGGTGGCTTCATTTGACCGTTCAAATTGGAATGTCTATACCGAAAGAAATTCAAAACTTACCAACGATTATATTTATTCCATTGCCGTTGACAAGGAAAACAAAAAATGGATCGGTACCGGTGGCGGTGGATTAAATGTATTTAATGATGTATACTGGGTAAAATATAATGCCTCAACATCCAATTTGACCGATGATAATATTCGGCCTATTGCAATTGATGCAAAGGACAACAAATGGATCGGTACTTACATCGGAGGGATTAATGTTTTTGACGGAAAAGTTTGGAAGGTTTATGATTTTCAGAATAGCCAAATGCCTGACGATGAAATCACCACAATGACTTATCATAAAAATATGGTGTATGTTGGTACCGAGCGTTCGGGATTGGTCGCTGTTAAAGACATTAAACCAGTAGCCATACCAGTTCCTGTTGTGGCTGCAAAAGTGGAGCAAAAGCCTGAGGAACCTAAAGTTAAAGAGGAAATTGTTGAGCAACCCATCGAGGTTGTTAAAGAAGTTCCAGTGCCCGTTGTAATAGAAGAAGAGATTCAGCCTAAAGAACCTGAAAAAGAACCCATTGTTGAGGTTCAACCGGAAGTCATTCCGCTGTCTGCGCCATCACCTCAAAATCAAATTGTCATCGTTATGGATGCTGCAGATGTCTATTTTGATCCTCAAAAAAGGAAAGATGTGATACGTGCATTTGCTTATCTTTTGAAACACAGAGAAAGAATCAATGCATCTTATGAGGTCAGGGTCTTGATTTATAGCACCAATTATGACGTAAGCCCCAGAAAGATCACTTTGACAGAGGCAGAACTTGAAAAACTATCAGCTAAGGATGTCATCTTTTTGGAGGGTGAAAGTACCTTTACCGAAGGAATAAAAAAAGCTTTTAACCTGATCAAGGTTGATTACAATCCCAATGGAAATAATCATGTGATCGCTGCCACTTATAAATTTATCAGAGATGACGAAACCGCCAAGGTAGTCGTTAAAGATAATCTTGACAACAATTATATCGTGTTCTCCCTGCTGGCATTTGATACCGATGAAATGAAACTGAGGCGTAAAATGCGCGAAATAGTGCCAAGAGGCAATGGTCATTATTATGCCATCAATAAACCAGGCTTAAAAGACAATTGGTCTGTCACCGGGCAGTTTGGGCTTTCTGTTTTCAGAGGTGATATCGACAAAAGTAATTTCATTGGATTTCCAGGGGTATTTGGAATTGCCGCGAACAAACAATTATTGTCAACAGGCATGATCAATGGAGGAGTAAAAGCCCAGTTCAATGTTGGTAAACTCACAGGTGAAAAAAACAATGAATCTTTCAAAAACAACTATATTGAAGGTTGTATCAACTTTCAGGTGATCCTGAATCGTTGGATCAATAGAAATTTCAGATTCGACAAATACCGACCCTATGCTTTTGCTGGCATCGGTTTTATCAACTACAGGGCCTTATTATGGAACAATAATGGAGATGTAATAAATGGGATAGGATATGATGTTATCGAAGATGACATTGAAACCAACGGCAGCAATCCCAATAAAACAAGCAGTGTGACTGAAATTATTTTTCCTGTCGGTGCAGGTGTCAATTATAAACTCAATGAAAATTTCAATGTTGAAGTTGAAGCTTCTTCAAGGTTTATCAACAGCGATCAACTGGATGCCAGAATTGGATTCAAGAATGATAAGTACTGGTTTTTTTCAGTCGGTGTAACCTATAAATTTCAGTCGAAAGAATTCATGGCCGACATTTTAAACAAGTAACCAATTTTTGCGCTATAAAATATCCCCTTCTCCACTTCCGTTTATGACGTTGTGATTGAACAACAAAAATTCACTAAGACAATATTCCCCTTGATTCTATGGATCATTTTTCCCATATTACTTTTGGCTGATCCCAGGGTTGAAAAAAATCCACATGTTGTTTATCATGTTTCCCTGAATGATGATCAATACCTGATCGAATATACATTTATGGATCCCTTTGGCAATTTGCAAACCTATTCCTTAACCATACCCCATGAAGGCGCGGTTAAAATGATTGACAAATTCGGGATTCCGATGTGGATGTTTGAACCATATGTCGATACAGAAGATAACCTTGCATATCGAAAGGAAATTCTCAAAAAAGGGCTTTTTAGGCTGCATGAGAACACCATTGAAGTAGACAAAAGTGCAGTTGTACAATACTACAGTGAGGCAATATGCAAACCCATTGCGAAGATGATCATAAGGTCGCTGGCAGACTACAACATGGATACTCCACGCAATAGGATTGAATTTGCCATGCGATTTGTTCAGGATATTCCATATGGTATACCCTTATATGAAGATGATGACAGACATTACGGGGGCGTTAGTCCACCCCCAAAATTGTTGATCGATGGTTATGGTGATTGCGATTCAAAAGTTTTACTTTTTGCAGGTATTTTAGTGTATCTGATTCCCGTGGATGATTTTATTTTTCTGAATCAGCTGGAACATGTTCTTTCAGCCATCAGGGCCGAACCTGATAAAGGGCTTACTTTTGTCAGATTTGAAGGCGATAGGTTCCTCATTGCTGAAACCGCAGGTCCGGGAAAACGACTCCTCGGGCAGGAAGGAACTTATTTCAGGAATAAATTTGTTCCTGAAAAACTGCAAATAGATCCGCCGGAAATATTGCCACCGGAAAAGGCAGGCCTTTCAACATCTTATCGGAATACCTCCAAAACAAATAACACAAACACCATCACTATCCGAAACACATCCAATCGCCGTTTCTCTTTTCAGATCAGCAATGATCAGGTTCAATGGAAAAAATTACAATTGACCGGAAAACAATCCGGACAATTTGAAATGGAGGCCGGATCAGCATTATTTATCCGTTTCAGAGAAAGAAATTCCAGGTATGTCATTCACAAAATAAGCCCGGGAAATACCTATTCATTGATTTGGGATCCTAAAAAAAACAAATGGGAAATTGCCCAGTAATTTCCATGAAATATCTGGTTCCCAATCAACATAATTACTGCAGAATAACCTTGGTTAATGAAATGCGATCTTCAAAATGCAAAACCAGATAATACATACCTTCTGGCAATTCAGCATTTGACAAATCCAGATTTAGTTTTCTTTGATTGTGATTTTGAAGGTTGGCATCCTTTTTAATAACCATCATCCCCAACTCATTGTAAACCGAAATATTCAACAGGTTCGAATGCATTTCAGGAATTTCAATTGTCAAAAAACCTTTTGTAGGATTGGGAAAAACAAGGGGTTCTTCATGACCAATTCGATCATCAATCACATTGGTCAATGTGGTCCGTAAGGAATCAATATAGACAAAATTAGGCAATAAGCCATCATCGGTGACTTTCATAAGAGGTAATCCCTGCCCCTCTCCCATCCATTTATATTCTACCAGCTCCCGGTATATGGGAAATCCAAATCCCAACGAATCGATATAAAGGCTGTCAAACTGCTGAATTTCAGATCGGATCCGGATGGCCTCAAAAGTACCAAAAGGTGTATGCAATGTGCCCCAGCCATCTACATGGTTTACCCTTTTTTTCCATCCACCTGAATAACCAATGCCGGGAATATCAATGCCATACTCGGCTTGCGAGGAATCAACATTTCCGTAATTCAAAGGAAACTTATAAATAATATCAGGGTCATCATATTTATTGGGAAGCGGAATTCCATTTAAAGTTATCCCAAAGCCTACACTTCTAAAATCGGTATTTGAACTTTTATAATATTCATACACATCGGTTACCTCAAATCCGGGGATCTGATCGAATTCAAATTGCTTTTTCGCCAAATTGGCAGAAAGAAAAAATATCAATTGATAAACCCATGGTGTTTCCTGAACAGAAACAAAAGTATCTACTCTTTGTAATACAGGCTCCAGATCAGTAAAATCCCAGGTGTAATTTTCTCCCGTTTCTTCAAAGTCGATTCCTGAAATATCAAAAGCCGTGCTGAGCCTAATGGTATCACCCTGCTCCGGCATATCCGACTGATCAATAACAATCTGTGAAAACAAAATTCCGGGCAAAAGTATTAGATTGAAAATAATAAATCGGACCTGGTGCATTGCAAGTATTTTCTACAAATTTAAGGTAATTCTGATAACAATATAAACCTGTGAAGATGAATCCTCAAAATATTTGACAGGTTTTGTATGCATACCTACTGCCAAATTTTGACTAATTTAGCAAGGGTACAACCTTTGTTTGTAAAGAATCTATGGATAGCGAAAAACACATCATGATCAGGAGTCTCATTCCGCCTGTTCTTTTCATTACCCTGTTGTGGCTGATCAAACTGGGAGAAATAATAACACATACCGACCTTCACTTTCTGGGCATCTATCCTTTAGAGATCAAAGGTTTGGTAGGTATTGTTACAGCGCCCATGATCCATGGTGACATCAAACATTTATCAGCGAATTCTGTCCCGCTTTTTATACTCGGGGCATGCATGTTTTATTTTTATAAAGAAATTGCCATTCGCACTACCTTGATCATCTATTTCATATCAGGTTTGTGTGTTTGGGTTGGTGGAAGAGAATCATGGCACATCGGAGCATCGGGTGTTGTTTATGGATTGGCCGGATTTCTTTTCTTTAGTGGAATCTTTCGCCGCGACAATCGGCTTCTGGCTATCACCATGCTGGTGTCATTTCTTTACGGAGGACTTGTCTGGGGTGTCTTCCCCGATTTTTTCCCGGAAGAAAATATCTCTTATGAATCTCATTTCTGGGGATTGGTAACCGGATCGATTTTAGCATTTTATTATAGAAAAGATGGCCCTCAACGGAAAAAGTACACCTGGGAAATTGAAGAAGAAATAGAATCTATAGAAAATGAGCAGAATGAAAAGGAAACCATTACCATTCAATATGTACCACCGGATAAAGCAGATAAGGACTGATGCCTGTATTTCAACTGACCCATGAACTGGCCTTTCCCGATCCGGAAAATGCCGATCATTCAGGATTGCTGGCCATTGGGGGTGATCTTTCGGCAGAAAGGCTTATCCTGGCTTATGCCAATGGAATATTCCCCTGGTATTCACAGGATGATCCTGTGTTATGGTGGTCACCCGATCCAAGGATGATCCTTTATCCGCATCAACTTAAAATTTCGAAAAGCATGAGACAATCACTTCGAAATAAAAACTATGAAGTGAGATTCGACACCTCCTTTTCTGATGTAATCAGGGCATGTAAACAAGCGCCCCGGCAAGGACAGGAAGGAACCTGGATAACAAAAGAAATGCAGGAAGCCTATATCCATTTGCATGATTTGGGATGGGCTCATTCGGTTGAAACCTTTCTGGACAATAAACTTGTCGGAGGACTGTATGGAGTATCCATTGGTAAAGCTTTTTTTGGAGAATCCATGTTTTTTGAGCAAAGAGATGCTTCCAAAATTGCCCTGGTCTACCTGGTCGATAAGCTAATTGAATGGAACTTTACATTTATTGATGCACAGGTTGAAACCGAACACTTAAGGCGAATGGGAGCAATTAATATTTCAAGAAAACAATATTTGGAATTACTGAGAAAAGCAATAAATTATCCAACCATTAAGGGAAAATGGTAAATTTGCTATCCGTAAAAATTCGATAAAATGACTCATCACAACACGTACATGGCAGAAGCGATCCAACTGGCTGCTGAAAACCTGAATCACAAACGGGGCGGTCCCTTTGGTGCAGTCGTTGTAAAAAACGGCAAGATCATTGGCAGGGGTGTGAATACAGTGGTTTCTGGTAATGATCCCACCGCACATGCAGAAATCAATGCCATTAGGGAAGCTTGCCATTTTTTAGGCAATTTCCAACTTGACGGATGTGAAATTTATACCAGCTGTGAACCCTGCCCCATGTGCATGGGTGCGATTTACTGGGCAAGACCCAGTAAAATTTTCTATGCAGCCAGCCGGTATGATGCGGAAAACGCCGGATTTGATGATTCACACATTTACCATGAACTACAAACCCCCATCAGCCATCGCCAGATACCCACTGAGCAATTAATGAAACCAGAGGCTCAGGCAGTATTTAAAAAATGGATTGAACTGGAACATAAAGTGAGATACTAATGAGCATAGATGTCCTTTGGATCTCAATTGGTATGGTATTATTGATAGTGGGAATTGTGGGTTGTGTTCTACCTGTCATCCCGGGTCAGATATTGAGTTGGGGATCACTATTGATGCTACAGTTGACTTCCCCCCCGCACTTTACAGCCAAATTTATTGTAGTTTGGGCTTTGATTACAGCAGCCGTCACTTTGCTTGATTATTATGTCCCAGTTTGGGGTACAAAAAAACTGGGGGGGTCGAAGAATGGCATCTGGGGCGCTACTTTCGGACTGGTGATCGGCATCTTTTTTTTCCCGCCCCTGGGTTTGATAATCGGGCCATTTGTGGGTGCCTTTGTTGGAGAATTGACGGCAGGAAAAGACACCCATACAGCCTTTAAATCAGGCTTGGGTTCTTTTGTAGGGTTTGTCGCAGGCACCATGATGAAGCTGGCCATCTCCTTTGTAATGGGTTATTATTTTATTGTGAATGCTTTTAATTTATAAGTTTGATGAATTTAAGGCAGGGAAATCTTCGTTTCGGATTATATTTGTCGTGCAAAACCAAAATATGAAAATGAAATTACCCCTAATCTGAATATATGAAAAAAAGAATACTTGTTACCGGGGGTGCCGGTTTCCTGGGTTCTCATTTATGCGAGCGATTGCTAAAAGAAGAGAATGAAGTGATTTGTCTCGATAATTTCTTTACAGGTAGAAAACAAAATATCATACACTTGATCAACAATCCATTCTTCGAAATGATCAGGCACGATGTGACCATGCCTTTTTTCATTGAAGTGGATGAAATTTATAACCTGGCCTGTCCGGCTTCTCCCATCCATTACCAGTACAATGCCATAAAAACCATTAAAACATCGGTGATGGGGGCTATCAATATGCTGGGATTAGCCAAAAGGGTGCGGGCAAAAATATTACAGGCATCTACAAGCGAGGTATATGGTGATCCGGAAATTCATCCACAAACTGAAGATTATTGGGGGCATGTCAATCCTATCGGGTACCGGTCATGTTATGATGAGGGCAAGCGATGCGCTGAATCACTTTTTTTTAATTATCACCGGCAAAACAATGTCCGAATTAAAGTGGTTCGTATTTTTAATACTTACGGACCACGCATGGATCCTCATGACGGACGGGTGATCAGTAATTTTATCGTGCAAGCATTGAACAACAAAGACATCACCATTTATGGAGAAGGAACCCAAACCCGCAGTTTTTGTTATGTAGATGACCTGCTGGATGGCATGATACGGCTTATGCACACTCCTGATGATTTCACAGGACCCGTAAATATGGGAAACCCGGGGGAATTCACCATCCTGGAATTGGCTCAAAAAATCATTGACCTAACCAAATCAAAGTCCCGGATCGTGCATGAACCTCTGCCCGCAGATGATCCAATGCAAAGACAACCAGACATCTCTCTCGCCCGCAAAACATTGAATTGGGAGCCCCAAATTCCGCTTGAGGAAGGCCTTGTAAAAACCATACAATACTTTAAGTCAATCAATTAACAGAATCAAATGAAAGTATTGATAACAGGAGCTAACGGACAGCTGGGATTAAGCCTGAAAAAGGTCGCCCCGGAATATCCTCAAGTAATATTTGAATTTACGGATATTGAAGAACTGGATATAACCGACCACTCTGCTGTTGAGCACTATATATCAGGGAAACATTTTACCCATATTATAAACTGTGCAGCCTACACCGCTGTCGATAAAGCCGAGGATGAGCCCCAAAAAGCGAGGTTGATCAATGTAAATGCGGTGCATAATCTATCAAAGATCTCTGCCAAAAACGATCTCTATTTTATTCAGATTTCTACTGATTATGTTTTCGATGGACACAATTACCGGCCTTACCTTGAAGAAGAAAAGCCCAATCCAGCAGGGGTTTATTCTGCAACAAAAGCAGAAGGAGAAAAAATTGCATTGCAAACCAATAACCGGACAATTGTTATACGCACTTCCTGGCTCTTCAGTGAATTTGGCCAAAACTTCCTTAAAACCATACATCGCCTTGCGAATGAAAGGGATGAACTAAAGATCGTCTGCGATCAGATTGGTTCGCCAACTTATGCAACCCATCTTGCCAGAGGTATTCTTGAATTTGTTTTGCATCCCGATTTGATCAACGATCGTGAAATTTTTCACTTCTCCAACGAAGGGGTCGCCAGCTGGTATGATTTTGCCATTGAAATCGTTAAACTATCCGAAATACAATGCAACATTATTCCCATACCAACCGAAGGTTATCCCGTTCCGGCACCCCGGCCATTTTATAGTGTATTGAGTAAACAAAAATTCACTGAACGGTTTGCATACAAAATACCGCATTGGAAAGAGGGAGTAAAAGAATGCCTTTCCCTCTTCAAGGATGAAAATTAATGTTTCTATAACCTCCCTATTCTGAAAAACAATAATTTTGCACACATATTCCAAACCGAAAATTAAAACATGATTGGTCCTTTAGCAATGCATCCAAAAAAATTTATTCTATGTTGGCTAAAGGACATTGAAGTTTACGTTATTACTCATTGAGACAAAATTTTAAGCAATGAAACAAACAGAACAATACATCATTGAACGCGCTGAAAAATGGCTAAAAGGTAGTTATGATGAAGATACCAAAAAGAAAGTCAAAGAACTGATTGAATCAGATTCCGCAGAATTGACAGACGCTTTTTACCGAGACCTTGAGTTTGGCACCGGAGGTTTAAGGGGCATCATGGGTGTTGGAACCAACCGGATGAATAAATATACAGTTGGTATGGCATCGCAGGGTCTGGCCAATTATCTGAAAAAGATGTTTGCTGATAAAGATACAATATCCATGTCCATTGCCTATGATTCGCGTCATAACAATACTTTTTTTGCAGGCATAACTGCCGATGTCATGTCAGCCAATGGAATAAAAGTTTATTTGTTTGAGAGCCTTCGCCCCACACCTGAACTCTCCTTTGCAATACGTCATCTAAAATGCCAGGCAGGAGTGGTAATTACAGCCTCTCACAATCCACCCGAATACAACGGATACAAAGCCTATTGGGAAGATGGTGGCCAGTTGATCAGTCCGCATGATAGAAACGTAATTGCTGAAGTCGGTAAAATATCTAAGGTTGAAGAAGTACGATTTGAACGCAATCCTGAACTGGTTGTAATGATTGGCGAAAACATTGATCGCGAATACCTCCGAAATATCAAGTCACTGTCCCTTTCTCCGGAGGTTATCCAAAGACAGGAATCCCTTAAAATTGTTTATACGCCCATCCATGGCACAGGAGTTAAATTGGTGCCAGAGGGTTTAAAGGCCTTTGGATTTACAAATGTTTACAATGTGCCGGAGCAAGATATCTCAGATGGTAGCTTCCCGACCGTCAAATCACCCAACCCGGAAGAACCTGCTGCACTGAATATGGCTATCGAAAAGGCAAAAAAAGTGGGCGCCAATCTGGTGATGGCAACCGATCCGGATGCGGATCGGGTTGGCATTGCGGTTCGCAAATCTGACAATGAATTTGTATTGCTCAATGGTAATCAGACCGCGTCCCTCCTTATTTATTATCTTTTGACAAAATGGAAAGAAACGGGAAAAATTAAGGGCCAGGAATACATCGTTAAAACCATTGTTACCTCTGAAATACTGAAAGACATGGCCATTAAAAACGGTGTAGAATGTTATGATACCCTCACTGGCTTTAAGTACATTGCCGAAAAGCTCAGGTTGCTTGAAGGTAAAAAGCAATTCATAGGCGGAGGTGAAGAGAGTTACGGTTACCTGGTAGGAGATTTTGTGCGTGACAAAGATGCCATCATTTCCTGCTGCATGATTGCCGAAACAGCAGCCTGGGCAGCCGACCAGGGAAAAACCCTTTATGAACTTTTACCTGTCATCTACCGGGAGTTTGGCCTTTATCGGGAAAAGCTTATCTCCGTTACCAAAAAAGGAAAAGCGGGGGCAGAAGAGATCCAAAAAATGATGGATGGTTACAGAAACGATCCCCCGGCTAAAATTCACGGATCAAAAATGATAGAAATCAGGGATTACCTTTCGCAACAGGTCATTGATTTAAAAACAGGTACTAAGAAAGCCATCGATCTTCCCAAATCCAATGTATTGCAATTTTTCCTTGAAGATGGCAGTAAAATATCAGTGAGGCCTTCAGGAACTGAGCCCAAGATTAAATTCTATTTTAGTGTGAAAGGCCAACTGAACGAGGTGGATGATTTCAAAAAAACAGAAACTGAACTCGATGAAAAGATCAGCAAGATCATTGAAGATATGAACCTCAAGTAAGAAAAAAGCCCTGAAAAATCAGGGCTTTTTCTATTGTATTAGTGTAAGGACTATTACTTAATAAATATCTTTTCTGTAGATAATCGTTCCGGGGTCACGATCTTCACAAGCAAATAACCGGGATTTGTATTTACCTTAATGGCATTGGCTCCTTTTTCCAAGTGTCCCTGTGCAACCAGTTTGCCCGAAAGGTCATAAATCATTGCATCCCCATGAAGGCTTTCCAGCAAATGGATCATCACCTGGTCGTTTTTAGCATAAACAAGAGCATCAGCGGAAGCACCGGTAGGATCTAATTTCAGGTCATCTGTTGAGAAACGAAGAATAAACCTTTCCGGGTCATCGTCAGCTGCTCCGGTGAATTTATAACTGCCAGAGTCCTTCAGGTTGTATACTATACCTTCCCTGGTATCTTCAAGATATATCGGTAAGCCCAGAAGGCCATCTTTCATTTTAAAAGACAATTCAAAAATACCATCACCGCCGGCTTCAAAAGAAACGGGGATAACCGTTTGGGGTCCGATATGATCAATGGTATTGATAGAATAGATCGTTTGATCATCAAAGCGGGTGTACAATTGCGGAATCTCCTCCCCTCCTTTTAATTTCAGGGCATCCATATTTCCGTCAAAACCGGTGGTAGCATTTTCTTTTGCACGGATCACGGTTTCATCATATAAGCCCTCAGCATTTATAACTTTCAGTTTTATCAATTGATCCTGGTTGAGCGTATTTTTAAAGAAAGCCTGTCCCGTGTGTATCCGGGTATCATTGGTCACCTGAATATTTCCTCCGGATGTGCTGTTGCATTTAACGAAAAAGCCCTGGTGCGGTGCAATTTCATTGGTTGCTCCGTGTGTACTAACACCATCAATATAAGAAGCATACTGGCGGTTTCCATTGATGTAGGTGATGATATAAATGGCATCGTCCACATCGCTTTTGGTCCAGTTTGCATTGTCCCAGTCAATTCCCGATGGGTAAGGGTTCCCGATGAAATTATATCCTGAAGGATCTTCATTGGGGGGTGCACTGGTACCAGCCGTATTGGTGAGGCTCATGGAAAAGTTTCCGCTGTTGAGCGCGCCCGTGAACGTCACAGTTGCGTCACCGGTGTAAGCACTGGAAGCCCAGGCAGCATAACCCTCCATTTCATTCAAGCCGGCATTGACATTGGTAATATAACTCCAGGTTTCGGTCGGTTCATCCCATGACCGGAGATAGATGCTGGTAAATACTCCGGCTGTGGCATTTTCGACCGGAGAAGAAACATAATGCCAGCGGTTCTCCGACAAGTACCTTTCTACGGTAGCACTGGAATATGACAGTGTTCCGTTATCGATAAAGGAGCCGGTACCCGTTGCATCGGATTCTATCAACATCTCCCCGCTGACCGTGAGGGTATATCCATTATCGATGGTAAGTGCACCACTGTTTGAAATGGTAAGGTTTTTGACCGTTTCATCTGCAGCAAGGTTAACATCGTGTTTAATATTGATCTGCGCCCAATCATTTAAAGGAGCATCCTGTCCGGTTGCCCAAACCCAGCTGCTATCATAATTACCGTCCATGGCCGTGTAATAAGGGATGGGAGCAGTGGTGGTCACCCTGTCTGGTTCACGTATATCATAACCGACAGCAGAACCCAAAAATCCATCAAAACCATTCGGACCCTGATCATAAACAGTTTCTCCGGAAGTTTCATTAAAATTCCAATAAGCATGAAGTCCGGTCTCACTACCAGTCAATTCCTGGTACATTGTGCTTCGTAATTGTACCTCTGAGCGTGAATAGTTCCATATACGCACTTCATCCAATTGCCCATCAAAATAACCATATTGTCCCTCATCCTTATAACCCATGTATAGTCCATAATCAGGACTATAAAACGGTTCATTACCAATCGAATCAACAACGTTGAAAGAATTCACTAATACTCCATCAATATAAACATACATCGAAGTTCCATCCCAAGTTCCAGCTATATGGTGCCATTCATTGAGTCGAATGGTATCTCCAGAATGTAACCCAATATGATAATAACCATCAGATCGAAAATTTAACCCAAATGCTAATTGTTTGTCGTGACCCTCTTCATGATTTAAACAAAGTACCATTAAAATAATACCATAATCATTATAAGCAGTAATAGCAGGATCTGTCTTTTGCATCACTGCTGGACTTCCTGTATAACTACCTAAACTTTGATATTTGTTAAGTTTGATCCACGCTTCAACAGTAAGACCTGTGAAACCAACCATCTCATAATTTGGTATATCAACTCGATCTCTCTCATTAAAATCAAGTGCCGTATTTGGTTGTGCAGATAAATGTACCGAGAGAAACAGGACACAAATCAGTATGGTGAATTTCGATAAATTTTTCATTTTACAGTTAGTTTGTTGCGGCAGTAGATAGCGTAAAATTACAATAAATTTTTGTATGACTGAGTAACAGCAATGCAATGGGATTTGTTTATTTATTTGCATTAAGTTTAATTTAATTTAACATAATTAAGCCAAAATAGGCTGTTGAAATATTGATGATAAAATTCTGATTCAAATATTAAACCAACCTATTTACTGGTTATAATTGCAGGATAAAAAACAAGGTATGAGATCGGCAATTCAATCCATATTAGTTGGGATATCAGTGTTTATTTTATTAACTTCCAGCTCGTTAATAAAAATAAATGCAAGTCTGGATGGGTACAAACATTTTACCGGAACCCTGGATACCAACATGCGGATTACCTTTGATATTTTTTCCCAAAATGGTACGGTTCAGGGTTATTATTATTATGGATTTCCCGTACCGGGAGAAAGCAGTTATTTCCAGTTTGGAAAAACCATGGCTATTGAAGGAATCATAGAAGGAAATCGTTTTGAAATTTTTGAAAAAATCAACCCGGAAAGTCGATTTACCGGAACCATCGGCAATAATGGAAGCATGACTGGTAAATGGGCCAGGCGGACCTACCAAAAAGAAGTGTTGTTCAATCTGCAAGAAAATTATAACAACGGCAGCATTCCCCTCACCCCCTTTGATTATAATGAAACACAATATGTTGTGCAGGAGGGTATAACCAGTAAGGACATGCCCAAAGCCAATATCGACATTTTACTTCTTTACCCAAATTCCTCAGCTCACAGGATGTTAAAAGATACCATTCACCACTATCTTTCAGTATATGCCCTGGATACAAACCTCATATCTTCATCGCCGGAACAGCTGATGAAATCCATGGCCCATAGTTTCTTCAAATCCTATCAAATGACCACTGAAGGGATCCCAAACATTGAAGGACTGGCTGCTTTCGATTGGCAAAAAAAAATTTCCACAGAAGTTTTATACAATGACAATTATATTTTGTCGCTACGGTTAACTAAATATGCCTATGCAGGTGGTGCCCACGGAGTTAGCATTCAAAACAATCTTGTTTTTAATCTTAAAAATAACTCAAAAGTACACCTTAGAGATTTATTGTATGAAGGATTTGAACCGCGACTGAACGCCTTGATCGATAAAAAACTAAGGAAACTGAATGGTTTAAATAAATCGGAAAAACTTAAGGAAGCCGGATTTTTAATTGATGAAATTGAATACAACGACAACTTCTTTATCAACAATGATGGCATTATTTTCTACTACAATGTATATGAGATTGCCCCTTATGCATCTGGCCCTCTGGAAATTTTTATCCCATTTTATGAGATTAGAGGATTATTAAAAGATGCTGGCCCCATTCAATGGGTTGATCTTTAAATTTTAAGTTTTTATTCTAAACAGATATTTCTGTAAGTATTTTCGGTAAAAAGCTTGTTAGCTGTGGTTTATATATTTTGGGTTCACACATTGGGTTTCATATTAAAAAAAAAATTCATTATTCGTTAAACTAAAGTGTGTTTAATTTTGTATTAGAATAGCTATGTTTATCGGATAAAGCTATAAATTCTAAGGATTTAAAAGTAACATTTCAAGTCAGGTTCAGTTAAAAAGCAAAAGCGGTCTATGGCCAAACGTAAACTAATTTTCGTAACAGGAGCGCACCGCTCAGGAACTACCTGGGTTGGACGCATGATGTCAATACCCAAATACGTTCGTTATATTCATGAGCCGTTCAATATTGATGAACCCCGCATCCACCCGCTCAAATTCTGGTTCGAATATGTCAGCCTGGATGATCCGAAAGAAAAACAACAGGAAGTTTATAAATACCTGAATGATCTGATTGAATTTAATGCCAAAGGTCTAAAAAAGGAATTTTTAATGATCCGCGGTCCCAGAGACGTACTTCGATTTTTTAAGAGTGCTTATGAACGGATCAATAAAAGACCATTGATTAAAGATCCATTAGCCATCATGTCGACGGAATGGATTGCCAAAAAATTTCGTGCCGATGTCGTTATCATGGTTAGACATCCTGCTGCTTTTGTAGCCAGTATCAAAGTTAAAAAATGGCGTCATACATTTAGCCATTTTTTGGAGCAGGATAAGCTCATGAAAGAACTGAAGCCTTTCGAAAAACAAATCAAAGCCTATAGCGATTCACCTCCTAATTTAGTCGATCAGGGTATCCTGCTTTGGAATTTGATTTATTACCAGGTATCGCAACTTCAGAGTAAATACCCCAGGTGGATTTATGTAAGGCATGAGGATCTCTCATTGAATCCGGTGGACGAATATCGAAAGTTATATAAAAAAGTTCACCTTCGATTTGATAGTCATACGCGTAAAAAGATTCTGGATTCCACCACCGCCAAAAAAGCCGGCAGGCTTAAGCGCGATTCCAGAAAAAATATCACCACCTGGAAAAAGAGGTTGACCGAAGAGGAAATTGAGCGAATTAAAAATGGCACCCGTGATATCTGGCAAAAATATTATTCTGAAAAAGATTGGTAAACCATCCTTTTCAATCTAGTTTTAACATTTTCAACACTTATTGTTATTTTAATAACAATTTGAAAATTTCCTTTTTATTCTTAACAAGATTTATAATTTTGTCATCAAAATAATTGCGTGTAATTCAATTAATAATAGCACATGATTTCGAATAATTTCATAGATAAACACAACGGTCCAAGGGAATCTGAAGTAGTGGAGATGCTCGATCAGATTGGTGCCACTTCAATGGAAGAATTGATGCAACAAACAGTTCCTGCTTCGATCAGGATGAAAAAAGCGTTATCAATTGAGGATGGCATGAATGAGTATGAATATCTGAAACACCTGAAAGAACTGGCCGCCAAAAATAAAATTTTTAAATCTTATATTGGTCTCGGGTATTACAATACCATATTACCAGGTGTCATCCAACGAAACGTTTTGGAAAATCCAGGGTGGTATACTTCTTACACTCCTTATCAGGCCGAAATTAGTCAGGGCAGACTGGAAGCTCTGCTCAATTTCCAGACGATGGTCAGTGACTTAACAGGTCTCCCAATAGCTAACTCATCCCTGCTGGATGAAGGGACTGCTGCTTCGGAGGCGATGATCATGCTGCATAATGGAAGGACACGCGCTCAGGTAAAAGCAGGTGCCCAAACCTTTCTTGTTTCTGAAAAACTATTCCCCCATACCATTGAATTGCTCAAAACCAGGGCAAATCCATTGGGCATTCGCCTGGAGATCGGAGACATCAGCAGCCTGGAAATGAACGAATCTGTTTTTGGGATCATTTTGCAATATCCCGATCAATTTGGTGAAGTTACTGATTATTCAGAATTGGTGCAAAAAGCCCATGAATTATCAATTGATGTTGTTTCCATTGCTGATCTTCTCAGCCTTACCATTTTAACTCCACCAGGTGAGTGGGGATCCGATGTAGTGGTTGGAACCACCCAACGTTTTGGAATCCCGATGGGTTTCGGAGGACCGCACGCTGGTTATTTCTGTACCACTGAAAAATACAAACGTAACATACCGGGCAGGATCATTGGCGTATCCGTTGATGCGCAGGGAAACCGTGCACTCAGAATGGCATTGCAAACCCGGGAACAGCACATCAAACGTGAGCGGGCAACTTCCAATATTTGCACTGCCCAGGCTTTGCTGGCTTCCATGGCTGGTTTCTATGCTGCTTATCATGGCCCGATGGGTTTGAGAGCCATTGCCGATGATGCTCATAAGATGGCTTGTATCCTGGCCGGAGAAGTATCGCATTATGGATATAAGGTTATAAATCAAACCTTTTTTGATACGATCACCATACAACTTCCTGATGGCTGTGAAATGAACAAGCTAAAAAGAATTGCCCGAACCAACGAGGTAAATTTCAGGTATATTTCCTCCGAAATGGTGAGCATATCAACGGATGAAACGACTTCCATCAAGGATATCAATACCATTCTTCGCATTCTGGCTGCCGGAAATAACAAACCGTTCGAAAACCCTGTCAAAGAAGTTGATACCTGCCATACCATACCGGAATCATTGCGAAGGAGTTCTCCTTATTTAACCCATGCTGTATTCAATTCATACCACTCTGAAACAGAGATGATGCGGTACCTGAAAACCCTGGAGAATAAAGACCTGGCGCTTAATCGCACCATGATCCCATTGGGGTCATGCACCATGAAACTGAATGCAGCCGCCGAACTCTTTTCATTAAGTTGGCCAGAGTTTGGAGAGATCCATCCTTTTGCACCCAAAGAACAAGTGGAGGGGTATTTAGAATTGATCCGGAATCTGGAAAAAGATCTATGCGAGATCACAGGTTTTGACGCCGTATCATTTCAACCCAATTCAGGAGCTTCAGGAGAATATACGGGCCTGTTGGTGATCAGGGAGTATCTTCAATACATCGGTCAGGGGCATCGCCATATTTGTTTGATTCCGGCCTCAGCGCACGGTACCAATCCGGCTTCTTCGGTAATGGCAGGCATGAAGGTAGTGGTCGTTCAATGTGATGATAAAGGAAACATTGATCTTCCGGATCTGAAAGCCAAAGCAGAACAACACGCCGAGAATCTTGCTGCCATCATGGTCACTTATCCCAGCACCCATGGTGTTTTTGAAGAAAGTATACTCGAGGTGGTTAACATCATTCACAAGTATGGCGGCCAGGTTTACATGGATGGAGCCAATATGAATGCACAGGTTGGTCTTACCAATCCAGGAATCATTGGTGCCGATGTGTGCCATCTCAACTTACATAAAACCTTTGCCATACCGCATGGTGGCGGTGGCCCAGGAGTTGGACCCATTGGAGTGGCCAAACACCTTACGCCCTTTCTTCCTACGCATCCCTTTTTCGAAACAGGGGGTGAAAAGGGTATATCACCGGTCAGTTCTGCCCCATTTGGCAGTGCAATGATACTTCCGATTTCATATGGTTATATTAAATTACTGGGGGGCAATGGTTTGAAAAGAGCAACTGAAATGGCCATATTGAATGCCAACTATCTTAAAGTAAAGCTGGAAAATCACTATAAGATACTTTATACCGGGAAGAATTCGCGGGTTGCCCACGAAATGATTCTCGACTGTAATGGATTCAGCAAAACCGCAGATCTATCTGTAATAGATATCGCCAAGCGTTTGATGGATTATGGTTTTCATGCACCAACTGTTGCCTTCCCTGTGCATGGCACATTGATGGTCGAGCCAACGGAAAGTGAGCCTTTGAAAGAACTTGATCGCTTTGTTAGCGCAATGCTTCACATCAGGGAAGAAATTCATCAAATTGAAACCGAAGCCGCTGACAGGAAAAATAACATAATAAAAAATGCACCCCATACGATGGAAATGGTGATGCAGGAAGAATGGCAACAACCCTATAGTCGTAAAAGCGCAGCATTTCCGGTATCATTCACTGATCCAGCGAAATATTGGCCTCCGGTGACCAGAATTGATGACGCTTATGGCGACAGGAATCTGGTTTGCACCTGTCAATCTATTGAATCATATTTGGAGGAAGCTCCGGTTTAATCCGGTATTTGCAAGTGTTAGCGACTGAATTGGGCAACCCTGCAATTATTTATATGTAAAAACTTGCATTAATCTGCGCATATGAATAAATTTGCATGCTGATCGTTAGGTTAATTGAATAGTTATGAGCGAGACCTTGCACAAAATCCGGACAATAAAAAATGAAGTTGTCCAGCTGATTAAGAAACAGGAGAAGCTCATCAATGAAATTTCAGAGTTAAAGCAACAACATACTTCCCTGAAAGGGGAAATTGAAGGACAGCTTAATATCATTAACGAGTTAAAAGATAAAAACAAGACTTTAGAACTTGCTAAATCCTTAAAACAAGGTGAAGGGAACAAGGATGTAAAGAAGCGGATTGACCAGATGGTGCGGGAGATTGACAAATGCATTGAACTTTTAAACAAATAGAAAAGCGTTCTTGATACGATTCAGATGGATGAATTTACAATATCAGTAATTATTGCCGACAGACCATACAGGCTGACGATCAAAAGAGAGGAAGAGGAGGTGATCAGAAAGGCAGCGAATGAAATAAATAAAAAGTTGAAACAATATTCCGAAAACTATGCGTTTAATGATAAACAGGATTTACTGGCAATGGTAGCTCTTGAAACAACAACAAGCGCAATGCAATTGGATAAGAAATTGGCGGCCAGTGAAAAGGAATTATTGAATGAAATTACTGATATTGAAAACGAGTTCAGATTGTTAAAAGAACAAGGTTTATAAGTTCACGTTCTTTGAAAAAAATACACACCCCATATTATTAGGGTGTAATCGATTACCCGCATTGATTCAAAATTGTTTGTAAACTCAACATTACAATCATCAGGGAACGCTCAAAGATTTGTAGGACAGGCCTCAGCCCCGGCGGCAACGTCAGGGCCCTCTGTTAGTTCAGGGGCAGTGGACGTTCGAAAAATCTGGCAACCCTAAACGTGTCTTACAGGGGTTTACTAAACTCCTTGAATAATGCGGGTTTTTTTATATCTATTCCCTTCCCACTAAATATTAAATATATGGATCTATTAATTATGATTATTGTTGGGATCGCCGGACTGGTAATGGGTTTTCTCATTACCTCGACCGTGCTCCGGAAAAAGGTTGAGAAAAAAAGTGAAGGAATTCTCAAAGAAGCAGAAGAAAAAGGTGAAGTCATTAAAAAAGAGAAGATTCTTCAGGCAAAAGAAAAATTTCTCCAGTTAAAGTCGGAGCATGAAAAGATCATCCAGGAAAAAAATGCTACGATACAAACCAATGAAAACCGTTTAAAACAGCGGGAAAGTGTTTTTGGACAAAAGCAGGAAGAGTTTAAACGGAAACAAAAAGAAGTTGAAACCATCCGCGAAAATTTAAATGCCCAGTTGGATTTGGTTAATAAAAAACAACAGGAACTTGAAAAATCGCATAAAAAGCAGGTAGAGGCCCTCGAAACGATCAGTGGTTTATCAGCACAGGAAGCCAAGGCCCAATTGATCGAAACCTTAAAAGATGAAGCCCGGTCAGAAGCCATCATGCATGTGAGTGAAATTGTGGAAGAGGCCAAATTAACGGCCAATCGGGAAGCCAAAAAAGTTGTTATTGAAACCATCCAAAGAACCGCCACCGAGCATGCCATTGAAAACTCGGTATCAGTATTCAATATTGATAATGATGAAATCAAAGGACGCATTATTGGAAGGGAAGGCAGAAACATCAGGACCCTGGAAGCATTGACGGGTGTTGAGATCATTATTGATGATTCTCCGGATGCCATCATCCTCAGTTCTTTTGATCCGGTTCGCCGTGAGATCGCTCGTCAGGCTTTGCATAAACTGGTCACCGATGGACGTATTCATCCCGCACGAATTGAAGAAGTGGTTACCAAAACAAAAAAACAAATTGACCAGGATATTATCGAGGCTGGTAAAAGAGCGACCATTGACCTGGGTATCCATGGAATGCATCATGAGTTGGTACGCATTGTCGGGAAAATGAAATACCGGTCTTCTTATGGCCAGAACCTCTTGCAGCATTCAAAGGAAGTCGCCAATCTGTGTGCCACCATGGCCTCCGAACTCGGACTCAATCCCAAATTGGCCAAACGCGCAGGATTGCTGCATGATATTGGGAAAGTACCTGACAATGAACCGGAACTTCCTCACGCGTTGTTAGGGATGAAACTGGCTGAAAAATTCAAGGAAAAACAAGACGTTTGTAATGCCATTGGAGCGCACCACGATGAAGTAGAAATGGAAAACCTTATTGCTCCGATTGTTCAGGTTTGTGATGCCATTTCCGGAGCTCGTCCAGGTGCCAGACGTGAGGTTGTTGAAGCTTACATCCGACGGCTCAATAAACTTGAAGAATTGGCCCTCACCTATCCCGGTGTTATTAAAACATACGCCATTCAGGCAGGCAGGGAATTAAGGGTAATAGTCGGTGCTGATAAAATTACGGATCAGGAAGCAACACAGATTTCCTATGATCTTTCCAAGAAGATTCAGGATGAGATGACTTATCCCGGACAAATTAAAATTACCGTTATCAGAGAAACGCGAGCAATCAGTTTTGCGAAATAAAAAAAGCGCGGATTTACCAGTGTAAATCCGCGCTTTTTTTACCTGGACCTAAATAAATTTGTCCAGGGTCTCTCCTCCCATGTAGTTAACAAATTCCTCCGTCATTTTACGGGTCACATTATTAAATATACACCGATTAAAAGGGCAAACCGGATTATCAAGGGGACAATCACCAATTTCAATTTTCCCTTCAATGGATTCATACAAATTGAGCAGTGATATATCCTTTGGTTCTTTTTTTAATGTAAATCCTCCGGTTGGGCCACGATGTGAGTAGAGATAACCATCTTTTACAAGCCGCTGCATAACTTTGGCCACATGATGTTTTGAACTTTTCAATTGCTCTGAAATCTGGACCACATTCACCAGTTCCTTGGATTTTGCAACGATTACCATTCCATGAAGGGCAATGAAAGCCGCTTCTGAAAATTGTATTACATGAGCCATTCGTGTTTTCTTTTAAATTTTTATTGAATCATAACATCTTTTAGGACTGTCAATTTTTTCCTCGGATTTCATTTTTTTTATCCATTTATCCACTTCTTTTTTATCCAGTCCTGACGCTTTAGCAATTTCTACCGATTTCATGGGAACCTTTGATTTTTGTAAAACTCTTATGTTTGGTCCTTCCAAATTATTAGGTATTAAATTACTGATTAGCAAAAATATATAAATTTCATTCTGTTCAAAATCCGATCGTGAGAATACGCCAAAAATCTTCTTTCTTTCTTCACATATTCAATTGATTTTATGAAGTTTATTATCTGTCAGGGTTAACTTAAAAATATTCATTCCAAATAAGAAGCATTTCATTTTCATACTTTCAATGCTCCTTTCCATTTTAAGTATTAAATTTGGGGCTTCGTATTCGGGCAACTATGAAACTTTCCATCGTTATTGTAAATTACAATGTAAAATACTTCCTGGAGCAATGCTTGCACTCTGTCAGGAAAGCCATTGAAGGGCTCGAAGCAGAGGTTTTGATAGTCGATAATAATTCGGTGGACGGAAGCGTAGAAATGCTCCATGAAAAGTTTCCGGAATTTAACACCCTTGCCAATGATGAAAACCTTGGCTTTTCAAAGGCCAACAATCTTGCCATTAAGCAATCCAAAGGTGAATTTATATTGCTGTTAAACCCTGATACGGTGGTAGAGGACGACACATTCCGAAAAATTATTGATTTCATGGACTCGCATCCAGATGCCGGGGGTTTAGGAGTTAAAATGGTGGATGGAAAGGGGGTATTTCTACCCGAATCAAAACGGGGTTTACCGACCCCCTGGGTGGCATTTTATAAAATATTCGGTCTTTCACGACTTTTCCCGAAATCAAAGGTTTTCGGAAAATACCACCTGGGGTATCTTGATAAGAATCAAACAAGCGAAGTTGAAATTCTTTCAGGCGCTTTTATGCTTTTGCGGAAAACGGTACTGGATACAATCGGCTATCTGGATGAGACTTTCTTCATGTATGGTGAAGACATTGATCTTTCTTATCGCATTATAAAAGCCGGATATAAGAATTATTATTTCCCGGAAACCAGGATCATTCATTACAAAGGTGAAAGTACAAAAAAGAGTAGCATCAACTACGTTCTTGTTTTTTACAATGCGATGATCATATTTGCCCGTAAACATTTTTCAACCCAAAATGCCCGCAGTCTTTCTTTCCTGATTAATCTGGCCATATATTTCAGGGCTTTCCTGGCAATTTTAAACCGGTTCTTTTCACGGACCCTTGTTCCCATTCTGGATACCATTCTTTTGGCCGCGGGTATCATTGCGATCAAAAACTACTGGGAGACCAATATTATTTTCCCTGAAGGGGGAGCTTACCCCATAGAGCTGGTTTCGATTGCTTTACCCCTATATGTTTTTACCTGGCTTTTCAGTGTGTATATGAGCGGTGGATACGACCGCCCCATACAGTTATATAAAATTTTGCAGGGACTTGTTATTGGCACCATCATCATTCTCATCGGCTATGCCTTGCTGCCCGAAAATTTTCGATTTTCAAGAGCAATTATCGTTTTTGGAGCGGTATGGGGACTCATAGCAATGGTCGGACTGCGCATCGTATTGCATTTAATGCGTTTCAAAAAATACCAATTGGGTGTAAAAATCAACAAACGGTACCTCATCGCTGGAAACCATGATGAAGCCTCAAGGGTTGCCGACCTATTGAGAAAAGCTGATTTAAATCCTGGATTAATCGGACTGGTTTCGGTTAAAGATCCGGAAACTAAAATAGATGGTTTTATTGGAAGCCTTGATCAAATTAAAGACATCATTAATATTTATAATATTGACGAAGTCATTTTTTGTGCCAGGGATATCCCTGCCCAAAAGATCATTGACATCATGTCGGAAATGAATGTTAGTCAGCTCGATTTTAAAATTGCACCTCCTGAAAGTTTATCCATCATTGGCAGCCAGTCAATCAACACCTCGGGTGATGCCTATATCATAGAACTTGATTCCATCAGCAAGGTAAATAATCGCAGAAGCAAAAGGTTTTTGGATATCCTGGTATCACTGTTTTTATTGGCCACTTTTCCCATCGGATTATTCTTTGTAAAAAACCCATTAGGATTCCTCAGGAATATCATTCAGGTTATATTCGCATCTAAAACTTGGGTGGGCTACAGGAAGACCAAAACGGCCACTGATCACAAACTACCCAAACTTAAAAAAGGGGTCCTTAATCCTTCAGATGTATTAAAAAATAAATCCATCGGTACCGAAACAATGGATCGCCTGAATCTTCTTTATGCCCGCGACTATAAGATTGTGAATGACCTGAACGTGTTATTGGTGGGTTTTCGAAACCTTGGCAGGTCTTAATTGCATTGTTCCTATTTAATCTACATTAAAATAATTCCTAATTTTGCAGAACTTTTAAAGTATCAATTTGTTCTACGATTAAGCGAAAAACAAAATAATAAAGGTATTCTAAGCTATGGCAGCATTTGAAATTATAATGCCCAAGTTGGGTGAAAGTATTATCGAAGCAACCATAACCAAATGGTTGGTGAAGGAAGGCGACACCATTGAAGAGGAGGATCCGCTTGTAGAAATAGCAACGGACAAAGTTGATTCTGAAATCCCCTCCCCTGTTGAAGGAAAAGTGACTAAAATTCATTTTAGTGAAGGAGACGTTGTACCTGTCGGTGCAGTGATCGCTATTGTTGATATGGACGGAGGCGATGACACAGGTGACTCCGGTGCGGGTGGTAAATCCGATTCAGAAAAGGAAGAACCGAAACAGGAATCAAAACCACCAAAAGCAAAAGTTTCAGAAGAAGAAGAAAAACCGGACACAAATCAGGCTACAGACTTTGCCGATTCCAATAAATTTTATTCACCCCTGGTGAAAAGCATTGCCAAAAAAGAGAACATCGGTGTGGATGAATTGGATAAACTGAATGGTAGTGGAAAAGATGGACGTGTGACGAAAAAAGATGTGCTGGAATACCTTGAAAACCGGTCTTCGGGCAAAGAAACCACCACGTCATCGGCGGGTCAATCCCAGACAAGGACGATCGAGACTCCGCCGGTTTCGGCTGGTGCAGGCGATGAAATTGTTGAAATGGACCGCATGCGTAAACTCATAGCGGATCATATGGTGATGTCGAAGCAAACTTCACCACATGTTACCATGTTCCATGAAGTGGATATGACCAATATAACGCTATGGAGAAATAAAATTAAAGACGGTTTTCTGGAGAGAGAAGGAGAGAAATTAACCTTTACACCCATTTTTATTGAGGCTGCTGCCCGCGCATTGCGGGATTTTCCATTGGTTAATGCATCAGTGGATGGATACAAAATAATCAAACGTCGTCAGGTGAACATTGGAATGGCCACAGCCCTTCCAAGTGGCAACCTGATCGTACCGGTTATAAAAAATGCTGACCAGAAAAACCTGGTGGGACTGGCCAAAGATGTTAATGATCTCGCGTCAAGGGCTCGTGCCAATAAACTCAATCCTGATGAAATACAGGGAGGGACTTTTACCATTACCAATTTTGGTCAATTTGGAAATCTCACCGGGGCACCCATTATCAACCAGCCGCAAGTTGGAATATTGGGAATAGGGACCATTACCAAGAAGCCCGTGGTTAAAGAGACTCCTCAGGGAGATGTCATTGCCATAAGACATATCATGATCCTATCACTCGCTTTCGATCATCGCATTGTTGATGGAGCACTGGGAGGTATGTTTTTGCAAAAGGTTGCCGAGTATCTCGAAAATTTTGATGTAAACCGAACCGTTTAAATATCAAAACGGAAAATTTATTATTTTGAAAATGATCAAAAGATCATTCCGGCGAAAGAAAACTTTCTCACTACTTGCAAATTAACAAAGCCGGAATGATCTTTTTTTAAGCATAAACTTATGGAATTAAACCTCACGCGACCAATTGTCTTTATTGATTTAGAAACCACAGGCATCAATGTTGCCGTCGACCGGATCATTGAGATCAGCATGATCAAAATTCAACCGGAGGGCGAAAAAGAAATTCTCACCGAACGCATCAATCCAACAATTCCCGTATCCGAACAGGCCTATCAGATCCATGGTATTTCCAATGAAGACCTGAAAGACGAACCTACCTTTGCTGAGAGAGCGGCAGCTTATGCAAATTTCATCGGTAATGCGGATCTTTCAGGGTACAATGCGATCAAATTTGATATTCCACTTCTGGTTGAAGAGTTTCTTCGTGCTGATGTAGATTTCGAGATCAAAGGACGTAAGCTGGTCGATGTTCAGAATATCTTCCATAAAATGGAGCCCCGGAATTTGTCTGCCGCTTATAAATTTTATTGCAATAAAGAACTTGAGAATGCACACAGTGCAGAGGCAGATTCGATGGCCACTTATGAAATATTAAAAGCTCAGCTTGACAGGTATGAAAACATTCCTCATGAAGATAAGGATGGTAAAAAAACATTTCCAGTGGTAAATGACATTGCGACCCTCTCCGATTTTTCATATCATACACGAAATGCCGATCTCATAGGTCACATCATTTTTAATGAGAAGAACCAGGAAGTTTTTAATTTCGGTAAGTACAAAGGCAAGTCTGTCGAAAAAACCTTTTCCAACGAACCTCAATACTATGACTGGATGATGAAAAGCCAGTTTCCCCTTTATACCAAAAAGGTAATCACCGGTATTTACCTCAGGGGATTCAATAAATCATCGGTCAATTTGAAGTAGAAAATAAACCGATTTCAAGCAGGAATCAACTTAAGGGCATAAAAAAACCTCCATTTTAAGGAGGTTTTATGATTCATTATTACATCTTAATTTTTCATAATTTTCTGTATGGATTGCTGTCCTCCTGATATGATCCGCATAACATAAACACCGGGTGATACTTGATCCAAACCTGAAACAGAAATGTTATCTATATTATTCGGAGAAACCTCAAGACGGTAGATCAATTTACCTGTAAGGTCAGAAATCTCAATCCTGTCAACCTCCAATTCACGATCTTTTATCATAATGGTAAAATTGCTGGAAAAGGGATTAGGGTAGACAGATAAAGCATTATCAAATACGATATCATATCCTGAATTTGTGATCATGTCATGGGCCAGCATGTAATCGGGAATACCATAACCCAGTTGATTGTTAGGATTTTCAGCAAGCGTTCCGCTTTCCTGTATGGCATTCATAATTTCTGTATTACGTTTATTAGGGTGTGCCTGCCACAAGCAGGAAACCATCCCTGCTGTTATGGGGGATGAAAAAGAGGTTCCGTTACCACTTGACACCTCACCACTCCATGCACTGATGATGGTAGATCCCTGTCCTTGGGCTACAACATTGGGCTTTAACCGTCCATCATAGGTAGGACCTGTTGAACTAAATGAAGCATAATTCCCACCGGCGTCAACAGCACCAATTGAAAAAACACTGTCACCATCAGCCGGAGCCCCGATATACTGCCAGGAACCGCCACCGGAATTACCTGCACTGTTCACAACAATCATCCCTTTGCTAACAGCCTTGTCAGCTCCAATGGTAATGGGTGCTGTATTCCCGTCCATATCTTCATAACTATGATTTTGAGAAGGATCGTCAAATGTTGTATAACCCAATGATGAATTAATGACGTCAGCACCAACACTGTCGGCATATTCCGCTGCTGACACCCAATTTAATTCCTCTATCAAGTATTCCGAATCACCATCTTCTGAACGCAGGAGCCAGAAAGAGGCTTCAGGCGCAGTACCGACCATTTGCCCCGGCAGATTGGCACCAATCGTCGATAAAACCATGGTTCCATGGTAATGAGATTCAAATATATTAGGATTTTGGGGATCCACAAAATCTTTGTATCCCAGGATCTTTTCGTTGTCCCATAAATAATCAAATGCCGCTATCGTATTCGCATTGAGGAATCCGGCATCCAGGATGGCGATGACCATTCCTGTTCCGTTATAACCCATATCATGCAATGGGATCCCATTTAACATATTAATTTGATTATAAGCCTGACCGTAGTCATAACTTTGGCCCGAAGTGGTCCCTTTCAAGAATCCTGTTTCAGGGATCTGGTTATAGGACTCCCTCTCAAAAAATGGCTTACCGAACTTATCTCCCGGTTGATTATTTGTCCCTGTACTTTTTTGAATCGATAAAACAAAAGGGAGTGCGTTGATGGCATCCAATACAGCAGAGTTAGCCGCAAATATCGTAACCGAATTGAACCATTTTGAAACATTTAACAAGGTAGCACCTTCATTCACCACAGCCTCAATATAAGCCGGGTTAACAGGTAAATCACTTTCATCAATGGGAATATTGTATGCTGCTCGGCGATCAATGGCCCGCTGACTCAGAAATTGTTCCGGGTTATCAATGGAATAGGGTGAATTATCTTTGTCCGTAAACCTTACCCAATATTTATTGGGTGCAACCTGCCCCAATGCGATATATCCAACAATTAAAGTTAAAATAAGTGTAAATACTTTTTTCATGATATCTTGTCTATTTTGTTTTTCAAAATTAATCTATATTTCTGTTAAAAATCATGACCACATGATCCTTTAAAACTATTTAGATTATTAACAGTCCTTTACATTTTATGTTCAGATGCTGTCTTGCCTAAATAGGAACGCTTTTATGCAGTAGGTTTTAAACGAATCAATCCTATTACAAATTACATGGAGCATCCATTATTCAGACCACTGGCTGATCATTTGGTTGCATTGAAATGAATTAATTAATTTTGCAGTTAAACTGAACACGATGCATATCGACATTTTAACCATATTTCCTGAGATGTTTGAAGGCCCGTTTAAACATTCCATTTTAAAAAGGGCCCAGGAAAAAGGTCTGGCATCCATTGACCTTATTAATATAAGGGATTATGCCATAGATAAACACAAGCGGGTTGATGATTATCAATATGGTGGAGGATCGGGAATGGTAATGATGATAGAACCCATTGCTCGCTGCATCGATCATCTCAAAGAAAAACGGGCGTATGATGAAATCATTTATATGAGTCCTGATGGTATTTTGTTTAATCAGAAAATTGCAAATCAACTTTCGGCCTTTAAAAATATTTTGATATTGTGCGGTCATTACAAAGGAATTGATGAACGCATACGCGCGACCTATATAACCCGAGAAATATCCATCGGGGATTATGTTTTATCCGGTGGTGAATTGGGAGCAGCCGTGGTTGCTGATGCCGTGATCAGATTGATCCCGGGTGTATTGAATGATGAAACATCTGCCCTTTCCGATTCTTTTCAGGATAATTTGATCTCCTCACCGGTGTATACCCGTCCGGCGGAATTCAGAGGAATGAAAGTTCCTGATGTGTTGCTCTCTGGAAATGACAAAGCCATCGCTCAATGGCGATTTGACCAGTCAGTGGAAAGGACCCGTGAACGACGACCGGGATTGTTGGATGAGCAATAATAAAAAAATACAATTTTCACTTGTTTGATTCAGAAATAAAGCCGTATATTTGCACCCATTTTAGAAAACTCCATAAAACAAAGTGTGATGAGCAAGAATGAGTTACTTCAGTTTGTTGAAGATCAATCCGCAGGTAAGGAATACCCTGATTTTAAAGCCGGGGATACCATTACTGTAAAATATAAAATTAAAGAGGGAAATAAAGAAAGGATCCAAAATTTCCAGGGAGTTGTTTTGCAACGTTCAGGACAGGGTGCAACCGAAACCTTCACGGTTCGGAAGATATCAGGGAACGTAGGTGTCGAAAGAATTTTCCCTATCACATCTCCATTTATTGAAGAAATTGTAATCAACAAACGAGGCGTTGTCCGCCGTGCACGGATTTTCTACCTTCGAGGATTAAGAGGCAAGAAAGCCCGTATCAAAGAAAAAAGATATTAATAGAATGGATAAAAAAAGCTGCTTTCGGGCAGCTTTTTTTTTAAACAAAATCTTTACGCTATAAGTTATCTTACTTTATTCCTGCAATCAAAAGTTTACCTAATTTTATAACGTCAAAAGATAAATAAATAAAATATGGAATTTGAACTGTTAAAAGATGTTATCATCATTTTTGCCCTGTCGATCCTGGTGATTTATGTATTCAACCGGTTCAAGCTCCATTCCATCATCGGATTTCTGATCACCGGCATCATCACAGGACCTCATGGACTCGGCCTCATTAAAAATCTTCACGACGTTGAAGTATTAGCTGAAATAGGCATCGTATTGCTGCTTTTCACCATCGGTATTGAATTTTCGGTTCGCAACCTGATCAAAGCTAAAAAAGCCGTATTGATTGGAGGGATCTTGCAGGTTGGTATCGTTATCATTCTAACGGCCATCATTGCCAAATTCGCAGGGGCTAGCCTGAATGAATCGGTATTTATCGGATTTCTCATCGCACTCAGTTCTACAGCCATTGTGTTGCGCATCATCCAAAATCGCGGTGAATTGGGCACTTTTCACGGTCAGACGACCATGTCAATCCTGATCTTTCAGGATATCATCATTGTTCCTATGATTCTTTTTACACCTTTGCTGGCCGGTGAATCAGATTCAACAGGACAATCCATTCTGGTTATTGCCGTTAAAGGGATCGGGTTTATCATCTTCACCATAATTGCTGCAAAATTTATAGTTCCAAAGATACTGCATCAGATAGCCCGCACCCAAAACAGGGAGTTATTCCTGCTAACCGTTTTGGTAATCGGATTTGCCACAGCCTGGCTTACATATAATATCGGCATGTCACTTGCACTGGGAGCATTTATTGCCGGACTCATCATTTCCGAATCAGAATACAGTGAGCAGGCTTTTGGAAACATTATCCCCTTTCGTGACCTATTCATTAGTTTTTTCTTTGTTTCGGTAGGGATGCTGCTGGATCTTAACTTTGTAATTGACCATGTTTTACTGGTCATCATTGCAGCCCTTGGACTTATGCTGTTAAAAGCTATCGTGACTGGGTTTGTTGCTTTTATTCTTGGTTATCCTTTCAAATCTACCCTCATTGTCGGCTTGGCATTAAGCCAAGTCGGTGAATTTTCCTTTGTTTTGTCAGAAGTGGGTGTTAAATATGGCTTGTTGAGTGAATTCAACAATCAGCTATTCCTGGCATCAGCTGTTATAACCTTATCGCTGACTCCTTTTGTTATAAACTTTGCACCAAAGCTTGCCGAATATATCCTGAAATTTCCGTTACCGGAAAAGGTGCGATGTGGTTTGAGCAACTTACCAGAGGTCAAAGATGTATCAATGCGTGATCATTTGATCATTATCGGATATGGGATCAATGGCCGCAATGTAGCACGAGCAGCCAAATATGCCAACATTCCACACGTCATCATCGAAATGAACCCTGATACGGTCAAAGAAGAAAATGCCAAAGGTGAGATCATTTATTACGGGGATGCAACACAAGAGACCATCCTCCAGCATTCCGGCATCAAAAAGGCTAACATCCTCGTGGTTACCATTCCCAATCCTGCTGATGCAAGACTTATCACACAGCGGGCCAGGGAATTGAATCCCCATCTGTATATCATTATTCGCACCCGATTTTTACTCGATATGCCCCTGTTGCATGAATTGGGTGCCAATGAAGTTATTCCGGAAGAATTTGAAACTTCAGTGGAGATTTTCTCCAGGGTATTGCATAAATACCTGATTCCGCATGAGGAAATTGAGAAACTGGTCAAAGAAATCCGCACGGATGAATATAAAATGTTCCGTTCCCTCTCCATCAGTGAGGACAAGGAAATTAAAATTGCCACCCCTCCTGCCATTCCTGATGTCCATTCCATCGCCCTGTCAAAAAACAGTCATCTCACCGGAAAATTGATACGAGATTGCCCCTTTGAAAAACATAACCTGGCCCTGGTAGCCATTAGTCGCGATAGCAATCTGATGGCGCATCCGGAAAATACCCTGAGTTTTCAAGAAAACGATATTTTATTTTTTCTCGGGACGTCTGAAAATTTTGATAAGTTCTATGAAGAACTTGACTGATTTTCCTGCTTCCTGCCAAATAGATTATCTTTGTAGAAGGATCTGAATTCATTGATACATGTCTGACCAATTTGAGCATATGCCTGATCAATCTCCATTCAGGAAAAGACTTGATAGTTTTGGCCATGCTTTCCATGGGATCTTATTTGCAGTGAAAACCCAAATAAATTTAAAAATACACTTGCTCATCGCAATAGTAGTGATTGCAGTAGGTTTCTTTTTCGGGATATCAAAATTAGAATGGTTAATAATCATTTTGGTCATTGGAATGGTCATTTCGGCTGAAATTTTCAATACCTCCATTGAAATCCTAACGGATCTTGTATCTCCTGAAGAAAATAAAAAAGCAGGACGGGTTAAGGATCTTGCTGCCGGTGCGGTTTTGGTTTCAGCAATTGCAGCGGTTGTATTGGGCCTCCTTATTTTTCTTCCAAAGATATTATCACTCTAAATCACCTGCGCCGCGAAGGATTAGCCCTGCCGGGCTTTCGTTTGATTGACTCAGAAGGATGCTGTCCAAAAAGCCGCCTAAGGCTTTGATCATGAGCAAACTTATATGTGAATCCAATGGAGATAAAGTTGTAATAATCGCTGTTATAATTGCCGGACACCGCATCTAGTTTATCCGTACTAACCCGGCTCGAAGTGGTTTGAAAACTGAGGGCTGAAGACTTGCTCAGATGATAGATCACTTTTAAGCCAAAGGGAATGACCATTTCGGTGGTGGCTTCGCCATCATAACCCAGGCTCTGAATGAGGCTATCATTAACGCCACTGTATAATTTTGTTTTAAAATCGATCAACCCGATTCCAATTTTGCCATACAATCCGATTCTTTTCCGTTTGGTCAATGTAAAAAATCCCAAAAGGTTGACGGAGGCATCAATTGTGTATTCGATAAATTTTGTTTTGAAATAACGGTTAGAAAGGACAATTTGTGATTCTTTGTTTTTATGACCACTGATATTCCCGAAAGAGATTCTCCCATTTAATTCAAAAAGGGCATTAAAATTTCTTAAGATTTGAAGCTGGTAGGCCTTATTATTCTGCCACCATTGGCCATTTGCCGAATTTTCATCCAGGTCACCATAAAATGTAGTCAACCCAAAATCACCGGATACTCCCAAATAATTGGCGTATGGAGAGGGTCGTTGTTCCGCTGTCTGAGCCAATAGTATGAAAGGAAATCCAATTATTAAAAACATGCACGAAATCTTCCCCAGCATTGATAATTATTTCCCAGATCAATAAAATACGAAATTACAATTGCTTTATTTCAACGTACATGAAGAAAAATAAACTGCTCCATTTAATTCAATTCAAATTTTTTCATGCGGCGATCGAGTGATTGCCACGATATATTGAGCAGTTCAGCAGCTTTAGATTTGTTGTTATTGGATTTTTCCAATGCTTTTTCGATCAATCTTTTTTCTGCAATCTCAAGATCCCAAATATCCTGGGCAGTTGAAGCGGATGCCACCTCAGAGGTAGATACTGTTCTTCCTGGCTGAAAATCGCTCCATTTCAAAATATTGTTTTCACTGATGATAATGGCTCGTTCTATCATATTCCTCAATTCCCTGATATTTCCGGGAAAAGCATATCTCGCTAATTCCTTTTCAATTTGGGGATCAACTTTTGTAATATTTTTACCAAGAGAATTTGAATAGAAATTGATAAAGTGCTTCAGCAGCAGAGGAAGATCCTCCCTCCTGTCCCGGAGTGGTGGTAAATCAATTACAAAGGAACTGATCCTGTGGTAGAGGTCCAGCCTGAATTTTTTTTCATCACTCATCTTCATTAATTCCTGGTTGGATGCAGCGATAACCCTAACATCCACATTTATTTTATCATGACTACCCACCCGTGATACTTTTCTTTCCTCCAGCACACGCAGGAGCTTGGCTTGCTGGCTAAGCGGCATGTCACCGATCTCATCCAGGAACAAAGTCCCTTTGTTTGCGATCTCAAACCAACCCGCTTTATTTTCCACAGCGCCGGTAAAGGATCCTTTTTTATGACCAAAAAATTCACTTTCAAACAATGTTTCGGGGATGGCTGAACAGTTAACCGAGTGAAAATATTGCTTATTCCGATTACTTAAAAAATGAATCCCCCGCGCCACCAATTCTTTTCCTGTTCCGCTTTCACCGGTAATCAAAACCGTTGTATTTTCCACGCCAGCTACTTTCGACATCATACTGATCACCTTTTTCATGGCCGCACTTTTCCCGATCAATTGGTGACCTATGCTTTTTTGGATTTCACTCGATATGAGCGAATAATTTTTTTCGAGTTCCTTGTATTTATTATGCAAGTTGAGGAAGCGGGTCGTTCGTTTGATGGCAAGGTTGATATCCATTAGCCGAAAAGGCTTGGGGAAAAAATCAGCTGCTTCCTTACGCATGGCCTCAATAACGCTGTTCATATCACCATGTCCAGAGATCATGATCACCTCAATATCAGGATAATTTTCTTTAATGATATCCAATGCTGACAAACCGTCCATTTCAGGAAGTTTAATATCAAGGATCACGATGTCAATCTCCTGCTTTTTCAAAATCTCAAAAGCTTCCGAGGGTGCAGCCGCTTTGTGCACAGTATAGTTATTCTGGCCTAAAAATTCTGCGATCTCTTCGCGCACTCTAACTTCGTCATCTACTACAAGTATTCTTACTTTATCCATAATTTTCTGTTAATCTTTTACCTTTGATTCCGGCAAATAAACACTCACTTTCGTAAACTTATTTTCCTTGCTTTCAACACTTATATTTCCCTTCATCTCTTTGATGATACCATAGGAAATCGATAGTCCCAAACCGGTTCCATTTTCTACATCTTTGGTTGTGAAAAAGGGATCAAAAATATTATCAATGTGTTTTTCTGGAATACCGATACCATTATCAATGATATCCGTCACAATAAAATTATTTTCACGATAGCTTTTGATCTCAATCTTTTTAGCATAACCGGTTAACAATATTTTCAATTTTTCTTCTACTGCATACTTTGCATTCGAGAGCAGATTCAGGAATACCTGTTCAATCCTGTACTTGTTCCCGATGGCAAGGCATTCATTTTTGCAAAGGTTTAACGAAATTTCTATGTTATGGTTTTGATATTGTCTGCTTATTAATGATATAGCGTCGTGGATCACTGCATTGATATCAACCCGCTCGTCCACCAGGTTTTTCTGATCCCTTGAAAACACACGCACATGATTGATGATCTGGCGGATTCGATCGATATCCTGGAACAAAGCATCGATCTTTTTACGCAAATAATCTTCCGAAACCTTCCCAATGGATAATTTAAAGAGGATATTATCGAGACCCATTGAAATCCCACCAAGGGGCTGATTAATTTCATGTGCAATACCTGCCGCCAGTTCACCCATCGATTCGAGTTTCGACTTCTGGATCAGAAGTTGTTGTTGCCGCTCTCTTTTTTTTAGTTCTTCCTTTACCCTCCGCTCAAGTGTGAGATTTAAATCCTTCAGTTCATTTTCAGCTTGTATCCGCTCTTTGATTTCATGCTGCAGATCCTGTGTACGGTCCTCCACCCGCTTTTCCAGTTCCTGGTTTAACTTTCTCAGGTTCTCTTCGGCCTTTTTACGCTGTTGCTCCTGCTCCTTAACTTTTCTTTCCAGCAGAATACCATTGGCCAGTTCATGGACCAGTGCGGTCAACTTCTTGGTTTCTACCGGTTTCAGTAAAAAACTGTTGACCCCGATTTTAATGGCATCCATAAAATACTCAGCTTCACCATAGGCTGAGAGAATCACGAGACGTACATCCGTATCCTTTTGCCGGATATTCTGAACCATCTCGAGCCCGTCCATCACCGGCATCATGATATCTGTAATAATGAGATCGGGTTGATGGGTATTGTATGCCTCCAATCCTTCCTTACCATTGGAAGCTATGTAAAGCTTCGATACCAGCTTGTCGAGGATACGTTCATAAATGGCCCTCAGTAATTCTTCATCCTCCACAAACAAGACGGATATATCAAGCCTGGTGTCGACCTGTTTATCTTTCAATGTTTGTTGCTCTTCCATGGTACCTTTTTTTAAACATCTTCAATATTAGACAAATATCAGAATTATAAAGTTTTCAATCTCATTCGTTTTACACGAAATGGTGTTAATAAATACAATCCCGATTAGCCTGTTAAATTACTAATATTGCAATTCAATATCAACCGGAAATATGTCAGGATTAATGATAAAACTCGTTTTCTTCATTTTGGTTACAGTCAATCTTGTCGCCCAGGAAAACTACCCGAAAGATGCCTTTATTCCCCCTCTGGATATTCCCCTCAAACTGTCCGGAACTTTTGGTGAGCTTCGTTCCAACCATTTTCATTCAGGCATGGATATTAAAACAGGGGAACAAACAGGACTGAACATCTATGCCATTGCTGATGGCTATGTTTCCCGCATCAAGGTCCAATCAGGAGGGTATGGCAAAGCACTATACATTACACATCCCAATGGTTTTGTGTCGGTTTACGGGCATTTAAACAAGTATAACGAAGAGATCAATCAATGGGTAATTCAGAAACAGTATCAACAACGATCCTATGAAGTAGATCTGTACCCCATGAAAGGCGAACTGGAATACAAACAGGGTGATATTGTAGCATATTCAGGCAACACAGGTAGATCGGGAGGGCCTCATCTTCATTTCGAAATCCGTACCGAAGCCGACCAAAAACCAGTAAACCCTTTGCTTTTTGGTTATCAGGTGGCAGACCACACGAACCCCAGCATCAATATGCTAAAAATTTATCCATTGGGAGAAGGTTCATCGGTTGATGGGAAAAATGATGCTGCTGACTTTTTTCCTGTATCCAATAGCAATCATTCCCATCTTAAAAATGATAAGGTGATCGATGCTTCAGGTTCCGTTTACTTTGGTATTAATACAGTTGACCTGTTCAATGGAGGGCTGAATAAAAACGGTGTATATAAAATAGACGTTTTGATTGATGGGAAACTCCATTACAGGCACCAGTTGGAAACTTTTGCATTTGATGAGACCCGGTATATCAATAGTTTAATCGACTACCGTGAATACAAAACCAAAAGCCGACGTGTTCAGAAAACCTATATTCAACCCAACAATAAATTGAGCATTTACAGCCATGTCATCAACCGTGGCATTCTAAACCTGAAACCCGGAAAAACATACCAGGTCGAAATGAAAGTTTACGATGTAGCAGGAAATGTGTCGAATCTTGATTTTCAAATTCTGGGTGGCAAACCTGCCACCGAAGTTGAAAGCAAAAAAGCGACGAAAAAACACCTTTTTAATTATAAGGGAAATAATGTATTCAAAAATGAATCCGTCATATTTGAAGTACCGGGTAAAGCACTGTATGACACCCTTCATTTTTATTACGCTGAACTACCAAAGTTAGAGGGTAGCTTTTCAGCACTTCATAGATTGCACGATGCAGAAGTGCCGTTGCACTCCTGGTGCACCTTATCGATAAGAGCCGATTCATTACCAAAAGGTTTGCAACCCAAAACACTTATAGCCAGAGTTGAAGATGATGAATTCGAATCGGAGGGGGGTGAATGGAACCGGGGTTTTGTTACTACCAGAGTCAGGTCGTTTGGTGATTACTGTATCATTGTTGATACAATTGCACCGCAAATCATTCCTTTGAATATTAAAGATCAGAAATCATTGCTTGCCCAACAAACCATCAAAGTAAAGATCAAAGATGAGTTGTCGGGTATTCGCACTTATTCTCCCACCCTCAATGGTGAATGGATCCTGATGGAATATGACGCCAAGAATGATTTATTGACATACTATTTTGACAACCTGCTACGCGAAGGGGATAATGCTTTCAAGCTTGAAGTATGGGATGAAAAAAATAATTATAGTGTGTATGAGGCCATCTTAAAATACTAGTTCCCCGTATTCTATAGCAAAGACCTCATAATGCATTTCTAATTTGCAAAACCATGAAAATACCGATCTATCAGGTTGATGCTTTTACCGATCAACTGTTTGGTGGTAATCCGGCAGCAGTTTGCCCCCTGCCCTTTTGGCCCGCATCGTATACCATCCTGCAAAAAATAGCCCTTGAGAACAACCTTTCCGAGACAGCTTTCCTGGTAAAGGATGAGGATAATTTTCAGATTAGGTGGTTCACCCCAAAGGTAGAGATTGATCTGTGTGGACATGCCACCCTGGCTTCGGCTCATGTGATCTTTCATCACCTTGAATCGGGGCGTTCTGCGGTGGAATTCGAAAGCCGAAAATATGGCCGACTTAAAGTTGAATTAAATGGGAACCTCCTTACCCTTGATTTCCCGGCATTGATTGCCCATCCCATTGAACCTCCGATGAACCTGGTTAAAACTTTTGGAATTCATCCATCTGCTGTATTGGAGGCCAGAGACTTGCTGGTTGTTTTAACAAAGAAGATGACATCAGGGCACTTAATCCCGATATGGCACTGCTTAAAAAATTGAATCCTTATGCAGTCATTGTCACAGCACCCGGTCAAACCGTCGATTTTGTTTCCCGTTTTTTTGCACCCAATGTTGGCATTGAGGAGGACCCAGTGACAGGTTCAGCCCATACGACACTGGTTCCTTACTGGTCGGAAAGACTAAACAAAAACAAACTTCATGCGCTTCAGCTCTCATCAAGAAAGGGAGAAATATTTTGTGAATACAAAGAAAAAAGGGTTTTTCTTTCGGGAAAGGCAATGACTTTTATGCAGGGCGAAATTGATCTGCCTGATCGATCCTTTAACGCTAGTTAATAACATATTTAAAAGAATTCATCGCATATTTCAACAACTTTAAGACGCACACCAATTATTAAAAGGGTGACGTTGAATTAACCCATATAATCATCAACCGACAGGGACGTTTCACATTCCAGGGTTTTTATCCACAAACACATTGGAAGTACTATAAAAGGCTTCTCTGAGGCTTTTATAATGTTGTTGATTACCGGTCTTACTGTTCTAATTTTTGTAAATTAATACCCTGTATTTTATCCGAAACTAATTTCAAAAAGGACCTTTTATCGGGAAATTACAAAGCGAGACAAATCGAGGCAAGCAATCTGAAAAAATTGTAATATTGTATGGATGAGCGAGCTGTCGAAAATATTACTCAAATACTGGGGTTTTAATTCTTTCCGACCTGCCCAGGAAGAGATCATCCGTTCGGTTCTCGACCAGCGAGACACCCTGGCCCTATTGCCAACTGGTGGTGGCAAAAGCATTTGCTTTCAGGTACCTGTCATGGCCCGGGAAGGGATGGGTCTGGTTATCACACCACTCATCGCATTGATGAAGGACCAGGTTGAGAACCTCAAAGAAAAAGGGATCAAAGCTGCAGCCATATACTCCGGAATGCATCCTACCCAAATTGAAGTAGCACTTAACAATGCTGTTCACAAACAACTTAAATTTTTATACATCTCACCCGAACGGCTCGAGAGTGAACAGATGCAAATGAGCCTGCGCAAAATGCCGGTCAATACTCTGGTTGTGGATGAAGCACATTGCATTTCACAATGGGGTTATGATTTTCGGCCTTCCTATTTGAAAATTGCCGATATCCGATCCATTGTTCCCGGAATCCCGGTCATTGCGCTTACTGCCACTGCTACCCCCTCGGTAGTCGACGATATCCAGGAGAAACTCCTGTTTGATCATAAAAATCTTTTTCAACAAAGTTTCGAGCGGAAAAATCTGACCTATGTGGTGCTTCATGAGGAAGACAAGCTAAATCGCTTGCTCAGGGTCACCCGCAACATACCAGGAACGGGAATAGTTTATATGCGCAATCGCAGAAAAACAGTAGAGATTGCTGACTATTTGAAAGCCAACCAGGTGAGTGCAGACTTTTATCATGCAGGACTCAATCCTGCTGAGCGATCTAAAAAACAGGATGCCTGGAAACAGGGTAAAATAAGGGTCATGGTTTCCACCAATGCTTTTGGAATGGGTATTGATAAACCTGATGTCAGGTTTGTGGTCCACCTGGATATTCCTGACAGCATTGAGGCCTATTTTCAGGAAGCAGGTCGAGGTGGTCGCGATGGTAAACGTTCTTATGCTGTGCTGATGTACCATGAATCGGACATCCCTGAGGTGAAACAATTTCTGGAATTGCAGTACCCCCCCATCGACACCATTCGCCAGGTATATCATGCCCTTGGCAATTATCTTAAACTGGCCATTGGCAGTGGGCGGGATACAAGCTTTGGATTTTCAATCAATGAGTTTGCCCATACTTATAATTTTCCACCAGCATTGGCTACTGGGGCCCTCAAACTTTTAGAAAAGGACGGCTATGTGAAGATGCAGGATATCGCCGACAATGATAGCCTGCTTTTTATGCGCACCTCCAAAGAAGATTTGTATAAATTTCAGGTACAGAATGCCCGTTACGATAAATTCATTAAAACCATCCTTCGGTCTTATAGCGGGCTGTTTACTGAGTTTGTCAAGATCAATGAACAGGAATTGGCCAGACGCCTTGAAACCACTCCTGAGAAAGTAGAAATGACCCTCAGTTACCTCGAAAAAATGGAATTGGTCATCTATAAAAAGCAAACAGGAAAACCACTCCTTACCTTTCTCACTGAGCGGATGGATGGTAAACAGATACACATCTCCGACGAAACCTATAAACATCGAAAAATCAGGGCACAGGAAAGACTTGAGGCCGTATTTAATTATATCACCACCTCTACACGTTGTCGAAGCATACAATTACTGGCGTATTTCGGGGAAAAACAATCCCATCGATGCGGTAAGTGTGATGTCTGCATTGAAAGGAACAAAATCGAATTGAGTGAACTTGAATTTGATACGGTACTGGAGCAAGTGAAACCCCTCTTATCAGAACAAGCGCTTACCATCAAAGAATTGGCTGAAAAAGTAAAAGGAGCCAATGAAAACCAGATCATCAAGGTGATCCAATGGTTACTTGATAACAATAAAGTCAGGTACGATGCTGCAAGGAGATTGACCTGGAAAAAATAACACGGATCATCTCTGTTTTTTAGCAGGCACACTTGTTTTCACCTTTTCCTTTCTTTTCATATAAGCGACAAACCCTGCAGCCGGAATGATCAAAAGTGTGGGGATGGTTGAGGCAAGGGGTCGGGGCGTCCCTCTTAGATTATGAATGCCATAGGTTAAGCTCAGGGCAATGATAGCTGGTATGAGTATAGCAATTCCAACTGCAGGAATTGGGTGTTTTATGCTAATGGCAAGATATTCACAAAGTTTCATTATGAATCCGCCAAATAAGAAAGTATAACTGCCTTGTTTAAGAGCGGCCGTCAGCGAGGGTAGCCATGCCAGGGTTGTCCAGTAATTGATCGCAAAAACAATGATCCCTAAAAAAAGTGCGCCATAAATTCCCATTTTATAATTGATGTACCGACCACCAAACCTATGTAATCTTTTTATAAAAGATGGATCATTCGAGTCCGATTTGGTCTTTACTTACTGGATCATAAGGGACAATGATAACCATTTTTTATCACTTGCCAATGGTTTGATAATTTCAAATTAAATCAACACTTTAACTTATTATTAATCAGCTGGTGCAATGAAATTTGACAGATCAGGTGGATATCTGGAACCGCAGCTTATGGTATCAAATAACCCATCACTACCCAGCTATCAGATCGGCCTTTATATCATCACCTCATCAGACAAGTACGATGCATTGTGTGATTATGAACTATGTATGAGCATTGCCAAGTGGATGCCGCTTCATCAGAATTACCATGAAGCATTTCCCTTAATCTTAAGTTCCCGTTTGGAATTTGGTTGAACAAAAAAAGATTTTAAAAGGGGCTTTACAGCTGCTCTGTTGAAAAGGTTAAATTCATAAAATTCAGATGAAATTTTATGGATTTGAATGGATACACTCTCTGATAAACTCCTAAAAACATTAAAGATTACCCAGGGTTAGCGTGAAAGATGAATGATTGTCGATTTATAAATCTCAAACCACTGTTCATTCCATTCCCAGGTATTAAAACTGCTATTGTGCCAGATCAGGACAAATTCACCCTGATATTTTTTAACGAGGTTGATGTAATGCACCATGTTTTCCATAAAATCATCGGGATGATTGTATTTTTTGCGCAACGCAACCTCCATAACGGTAACCGGTTTTTCAATCAATTGAAGTTGTTCCCTTTTAACCAGATCAAAAACAGGAAACGAAAAACATGTACCGGCCCGAAAACCGGCATCAAAGGCAAATCCCAAAGTACTATCGTATCTTAATCCATGTTCTTCCCAGAGCCTGTAAGTATCAGGATTCTTATGACGCAGAAAATGTTGCCGTCCTCCTGTGATTTCGGGCTGAATTTGTTTTAACCGGTCCAACTCCAAAGTAAATCGCTGAGGATCATTAAAGGCCGCATAGGATGCATGCAATCCCACTTCATGTCCCCTATTTACAATTTCTTGAATCACGGCCCGGACTTTTGGTTCATGAATACTGTATCGTACATCAGGTTCTCCTGGCTCACCGGGGATAAAATAAAATCGGGATTTCAAGTTTTCAGCCTCCGAAAGGTCCATCAGCATTCTAAAAGTATCATAGTTATCAGGCTTATTTCCTGATTTTATATCAACAAAATCATGGATCGTATTCATCAGGGAGTGAAAACTTTTCCTTTGAAGGACATCGCCGGTCATGGCCCTAAGAAACCGGCTGAATTTCCTGTAACGCCATAATTCATCAATATCGTGGGTAACCATCGCTTCAAATTGATGTTCCTTTCGTTTACCCTCAAATCCAAGATAAATCAAAACATTCCAAATAAATTCCACATATTCATTGACGATGGGTCGTTGGTAAAAACCATGTTTAAATGCCAATGACTCCTCATCGGGTAAACGGTCATGAACGTCCCTTTTTAATGCGATCATCTCCTCCCAACGGGTCAACATAAAAAAGGCGGATGAGATCAAATCAAATCCGCAATGGACATTATCACCCTTTTGAAACTTATCGTTACCATATAGTACCACCACATCAGGTTCAGTTGCAAATTGATTTTCAACAAACAGCACATTTTGAGGAAGGCGAACTTTTTGAAAAAGAGATGTTGCATCTTCAGCCTTGCTAAAAAAATGATCTTCAAAAATTAACTTTCGTCCATTGTCTAAAATAATTGCAAAGTGTGGAGTATCAGACAATTTAATGGTATATTCTAACCTGAGATAATGCTTGAACAGAACACGTAAAATGTATTCCTTTTCAGGTAAAAAGCTATTTTGGATTTCAATCATCATGCTCGTTTCATCAATACCCGGTACAGGTTTTTAAAGCGGCTTAGTGAAAGGTTTTTTGAATTTTTTCGTAACCAGGCCCATCCAAAAGAAAGGTAATTTTTAGGGGAATGCTCCCAACTGATCTGGCACGAATAACAGGCAGGATCATCGCAAAAGAAAAACCGGGGTTCCTGCTGTAGCTTTGCGATTTCAATGGCCAGGGTTTTTTTCATAGAAGTGAGCACTGAATCAGCATTCCCTATCTTCCCCTCAGCAAGCATACCGCCTTTTTCACGATAGAGGGGATAAAACTTTGGGAAACCACGCCCGCACCCACCGTTCCAGTTCGTTTTGGCCAGCTTCACTTCGCCATCCTGATCCCGGTAAAGCGCACCGGTGTTCATCTCCTTACGTTTGAAGTTAAGATGATCAATGGCTACATGGGTAGTACCGACTCCCACCACATCACCGCCAATGGTGAGATTTTTGGCATCCATTTGAGCCATTGCGTCTAACAAGTCATAACCACCTGATTCTGGAGTATGATTTTCACATAGATTTAAAGCCTGTTTCCCAATGGCTGCAAATTTTTGAATGGGATGCTTGCTTCTTTCCATTTTGGGATGCTTGATCATGGCATTGGCAAATGCACCGGCGTATGAAAGGGTTTTATCATCAGCAATAATTTGTTGGTGTTCTTCGGAAAGGGGCAAAGGAAATACATTTATAAAAGCATCAGAAACAATGGTTCCTTCCTCCCCAACAGTTTCGAGGATGGCGTCGAGAAGTTCATCGGCTCCCCCTTCCAGTTTGCCTACCGAACGCATGGACACTTTGAGATGAAGCAAATCGCCCTGTTGCAGACCAATTGCTTTTAAATCCCTGACAAGTGAATCCTTATTTACTGTACCCGAACTCATTTATGCTTTATAAAATCAAGATAGTTTTTAATGTTGCTGCTTCGTTCAAATAATTTTCTTGCTGCTTTCAGAGTAGGCGGCGAAACAAAAATCCCTTCATGGATGATAATTCCCCGGTCGTTTTTAGCGGCTTCCTCAGCAAGTCTGATAATTTCAGCCGCTCTATTTACTTCATTTTCATCGGGCGTGTAACGCTCGTGGATGATGTCAATTTCGCGGGGCGACATCACCAACATCCCCTCATAACCCATATCCCGGGCTTGCTCAATGTGTTCCTTCAATCCTTCAAAATCACCCACCTGAACATAAGGAGAATCAATGGCCATGATTTTGTTAGCCTTGGCTGTTAAAGCCACCATATGCCTTGGCGTTTGCATTCCTCGAGCTTCTTTGCCATGTCGGCCCTCCTGTTCTGCAAGGAAATCTTCACTTCCGAATAGCAAGCCTACGAGGCGCTTTGATGCAGCAGCAATCTCCCGAAGATTAAGAACGCCTTCAGGTGTTTCTATCAGAGCGATCACATCGAAATAATGGGGTGGTAAGCCAAGTTGTTTTTCTTTGAGGAAAAGCTGGGCATCGAAAGCAATGAGATCTTCGCGAGTGTTGGTCATAGGATAAACAAAGCCATTCAGGTTTTGACATGCTGTTGCGTCGATATCCATCATGGTAAGGCCCGTTTCCAATGGATTGATGCGAACATAAACCGGACGATTATCAGGAAGTGGTTGGGCCAAAAATTCGCGTAAAATTTCACGGGCCTCTTTTTTTCTGCTCTCCGGAACAGCATCCTCCAGATCATAAACGATCGCATCGGCAGCCGTTTGAAATGACTTATCAAGGTATTTCCGATTGTGCCCGGCCGTAAACAACAGACTTCTATGGATCAGTTTGCCATTATATTTTTTCTTCATTTGAATGTTTATTTAAGGTTTTAAAACAGGAACCAGCACATCCCTTGAAAACTCCAAAACTTCCTCTTCCCGTTGATTATAGGCAATCGTCTTTACCGATACTACGCCTCTGTCAGGTTTTGATTTTGATTTACGAACATTCAGCACTTCAGTTTTAGCATGGAGTGTATCGCCAATAAAAACCGGACCCGAATGTCTAATTTCATGATAACCCAAATTGGCAATGGCCCTGCCACTAACATCGGCTACCGTAAGGCCGACTACCAGCGAAAAAACAAGTGTTCCAACCACAAGCACCCTTCCATGTTGTTGATCTTTCACATATTCCTGGTCGAGATGTAACGGATGATGATTCATCGTTATCAGAGAAAACAAATTATTATCCGATTCTGTTATGGTTTTTCGAAGTGCGTGTTCATATACATCACCAACCTCGAATTCGTCAAAATATCGACCATATTGAACTGCTTTATGATTTGTCATGATGTTTTACCTTTGACTGTATTGAACAAAATTAATAGAAAAAACAAATAATAAACCGAGAGTACGATCACATAGATCAGCAAAAAGGTTTCAAATGCCACTTTATATTGCCATGCATATCCAAAAACAAGGAGCGTTACAATCAACATCCCCACTTGCAGAAACAGGGAACGGTGTTGTTTTTCAAAAATACTGAGACTCACCGAAACTGGACTTACTACAAAACGGATAAAAAGCAGCGGAATGAGGTAACGCGCATAAGTTCCCGCAACCCGCCATTCTTCACCAAAGACAAATGCAAAAATGGGTTCAGCAAACAAAAAAATAATTGTAAAGACCGGGAGTCCGACCAAAATTAGTTTTTTCAAGACGGAGTTAAAGGTAATTGTGGCTTTACCCGACCGTTCTTTCTCGTTTGATGCTTCCTGCATATAAAGCTGGCCGATACTGGTACCAATAAGTGAGCTCGGAAATCCCAGCATGCGCATACCAAGGGAATAAAATCCCAGGGTTGTTACATTAAAAATCAATGATATCAGAATATTCGTTAGATCAGTGGCCATTTTATTGGCCAACGTGGCTGGAAAGGTAAATATGGGGAATCGTTTATAACGACGGGCCATCCGTCTCATTCCTGACTTACTGATTTCAGTTCTCAGATTTTCATCCTGCACAAAATTCTTGAATAATTTAAAGTTACCAAACAGATGAGAGATGGCGTAGCCCAGGATCAAACCACCAAAAGCCATTTTACCAAAGCCTGCAACCAGCTGCACACTCACCATAGCCACTGATTTCACCACCCTCGAAAAGGCAATGGCCTTATACTTTTTTACCCGGGTATTGTAATAATTAAGCATTCCGTACATACCAACCAGGAATACCACCGGTGGCACCAAATAAATCCACCCAGCAAGTCGCTCATCGCCAATTATCACCACAACCGAATCATGGAACAGGAATAATATGATCAACAGGAACGCACTTAAGAAAAAAGAAATCACCAAACCCAAAGAAACAATATTTACTGCATCCGAATCTTTTTCAGGTAACAAAACCGCTAATTCATATTTTAGGTTGGCTACAATACCAAGAATGACCGATACCGACATAAATAAAGCAAGTATTCCAAAATCATCTGGTGAGTATATTCGCGTAAGGATCGGAGAGACCAAAACCGGCAGGGCTTGGGCAAGTGAGGTTCCGGTGACCAGGGTTACCAAATTTTTTGTAAAAGTCGAGTGTTGCTTAAAATTAAACGGATTCTTCAACGGTGGACTCAATTAGCTTTACAAAAGTAATGATTACCGTTATATAGTCAGTGAAACTTGAATAATGATTAAAAATGTCATGATGATATGCACGAATTAACGGGTATACCGGTTTGACCTGTAGGCACATTGATCAAAACTTCATCTATTTGAAAACCTGTTATCCATTACAAAAACATGAGCAATGATTAGTAAGTTATACCTCTTCATTTCCATTATTTGTAACTTCATTTTGTTTTCATCAGCATCTGTGTCACACGTTTCATTCGACTGACTTGCAATGAATGTTAAACAAAGATAAAGGTCATTTTACAATATGATCAGTTTTTAATAGCGGCTTTTGTACGGCATTTTCTCAGGGTTGGAAAATGTATAAGTTGTTTAGCTATATAAATACCGCTTGATGCTTTTCTTTGGTGTTTTCGCAAATTCTTCCGGGTGTTCTTCAATGGATGAGATATTCATATATCCTGGTAATTTGTGGTTAAGAACTTTCTGATGATGGCGAAGAATTTTTTCGAGATCCTCTTTTCCTATCTTATCCTTTTTCACAATTTCTGCATCGGGAAAGACCATGGCAACCAGTTTATCATTTCTGTGAACCACCATTGATTCTGCTACTAAATATTGGTTATTTAGCATGGATTCAATTTCTTCAGGGTAGATATTTTTACCATTTGCACCAAGGATCATACTTTTACTGCGCCCTTTGATATACATGAATCCATCCCGGTCCCTGAAACCCAGGTCGCCTGTTTTAAGCCAACCTTCATCATCAAGCACTTTTCGGGTATCTTCTGCATTTTTATAATACCCCATCATAACATTATCACCACGCACATAAATTTCACCGATTGTGTCATCCAGCGATTCCTTTTCAATTTTCACTTCCAGGGTATCCACCATCTTACCCGAAGAGCCTGCAGGCAAACCCCTCCAGCCGTGATAGCTGATCAAAGGTCCGCACTCAGTCATTCCATAGCCCAGGGTATACTTGAATTTCGTACGTCTGAAAAACATTTCGACCTCATGGTTCAATGGTGCTCCGCCCATGACAATCTCATGAAAATTTCCCCCAAACGTTTCTGTCAATTTTTCCCGAAATTTTGATAATATAACTTGGTTCACTACAGGGATTGCCAGCAATAATTTCATATACCATTTGGAGATCACCGGGAGCAATCTATTTTTATAAATTTTCTCTATTACAATTGGCACCGATAGGATCAGTGAGGGCTTTATTTCCTGAAAGGCTTTCATGATAATTTGCGGGGAAGGGGTTTTGGTGAGAATGGTAATATCACATCCCAGGGTAAATGGGAACAAAAACTCAAAAGCACATCCAAAGGTATGGGCAAGGGGTAAAAATGATACGATCTTATCACCGGGCCGCAGTGGCATATTGTTTTGGGCAAATCGCATATTGGCTGCAAGACTGTTATGCTGCAACATGACACCCTTTGTAAAACCAGTTGTCCCGGAGGTATAACTTAATACTGCTAAATGATCATTGGGAATTCCATCCATTTTAAAATCGCCTGGTTTCCATTCCTTCTCATCCCTTTTATCTGACAGACCAGATGTTTTAAAGGCTTCAATAAGTCTATCGGTTTTACATTTCTGAACCGTAAAATCATTGATTTGAATGACCCCATGCAACTTTTCCACTTCCGGACATTTCAAAGAACCGATCATCTGATCACCGGCAAACAGCAACACTGAATCAGAATGACCAATGATCTTGTGCAGATCGTCGATTTTAAAATCAGGAAGGATAGGCACAACCACTGCACCATAGGTTACCACAGCGATATACAAAATACCCCACCTTGCAGAGTTTTTGCCAAGAATGGCAATTTTATCCCCCCGGGTTATATTCAGCGAATGAAACAATTTATGAAATCGCAACACTTAGGTCCCTATCTGACCATATGTAAAAGATTCACCATTATAATCCGACAGGGCTCTTTTTTCCCAGTTTTTTTTGATACTCTCCGAAAGGAAGGAAACAAAAGTTTTATCTACCATAAGTCCTGAAAATTGTTATGCGTAAATATACAAAAGATTGTATCGTGGTTGATTTCAAAAATGATATGCCATGGATATGCCACCATAATAATTCCGTGGCAGCCCGGGATAATAATAGCGCGGCGGACTTTCACCGAAAGAAGGGGCATTGATGAGGAACATCGATGCATATTTTTTATTCAACAGATTATTCACTCCTGCAAAGAGATGAAGGGTCAAGTGTTCAAAGAAGACCTTTTGGAACCCGGCTTTAACGTTGAAAAGACCATAACTTTCTGAGTAAATGGAATTGTCATCCCGCAATGGCATGGCATCGATATACTGGTAATTGAGGGTGCCATATAATCCAATCGCTGTTTTAAAATCCAACCCTGAATTAAAGGTATTCTTCGGAGCACCGGCAATTCGATTACCAGAATAGTCTTGCTGATCATCCACAAATTCTGTGAATATGTAATGGGTGACTGTACCATTTGAAAATAGCTGAAGCATCAGTGCTTCGCTGTTCACCAATAGCATACTCAGATCAAGCTCAACACCCTTATGATCACTCTTACCGGCATTGATCCCCACAAATTGATCTTCTGCTGTGCGTCGTGCAACCAGCAAGTTCCTGATCTGCATAGAATATGCACTGGCGCTGTAATAAAACCTTCTCTGAAATAGCTCTCCACGGATCCCGAGTTCATAATTCCAACCCGTTTCAGGCTGAATATCAGGATTGATATTCCCTTGCGGGGTCAGGGTTTCTTCAAGGGTAGGTGGTGAAAATCCATGGCTGGCTCCGACATAAACAAAAACATGATCAGAGAAACGGTAACTGGCGGCAATTCTCGGTGACGGCATCAAATCAAAGCTATACGTTCCTGATTCATCTCCGTTTTCCTTATACAGGTCGGAATAGTCATAGACAGTTCTATTTAAATTAATACCTGCATGCAAGCTTAAATGAGAAGTAAATTTAAAAGTCGACTGAAGAAAAAAGTTCACATACATTCTTTGTTCTTCGTTATCGCTCAATGGACTCCCCTTATCACGATTTATGTTTTCATAAGTGCGCCATGTGTAAAATTCATCATAATATTCTCCCCCGAGCAAAAAGATCATTCTGACTTTTTCGGTTTGAGGCTGGTACCGGAGATAGGAACGCAGACCTGCATATTTGCTTTTTTCTTCGAGGATATTAAAGGGCCTGATCTCGTCATTATTCCTGAAACCACCAAATAATGCCGTTTTAAGACTCAGATTCCTGTTAAACAGAACTTGATGCGACAAACCTAAACGCAATTTATCATATTCTTCTTGTCCACGGGTTGCTTTCCATGAATCAGCTGCTGCCCATGGGGTGTTGGCATAATCTGAACTATCGAGTGAACTCGGTATAAAGGCTTTGACAAGGGTGTATTGTGCCAGCAGGGTAAATATTTGGTTCTCCCCTGGATAATATTCTCCCATCAGTTGAAATCCAGTACGGTCGTATGCATTATTTTCCCGGTAACCATCATTGTGCATCCGATTGAAGGCAACATTTACATTACTTTTATCATCCGAATGACTAAGTCCAGTAGAATTATGGATCAGACCAAAAGATCCAAATGTATTTTTTTGCATCAGACGTATTCCGTCCCCTTTCGGTTTGGCCGGATACATCAGAATAGCCCCTCCCAATCCTGATCCATATAAACTGGAGGAAGGGCCCTTAATGATCTCAACCCGCTCAATGAAGTCCAGGTCAATATCCTCAAGGGTCGTCTCACCCGTCCCTGAAGTGAGTGGAATATCGCCCAAATAGGCACGGATTTTATTGGTCCCATAAGGGGTGCGGGCACCTATCCCACGGATGGTAATCCGGTTGGTATTCAGGGCTCCTGAATGCATGAACACACCGGGAATCCTGTTTAAAGCCGGCGTGATGATGGTATTTTCGTCCCGGTTTAACTCACGTTTGCTCAGCATGGAAACCGCTGCAGCACTCTCACGCAATTTATCACGATCGGATGGAATCGCTGATACAACCACCTCCTGTAGTTGAATGGAAGAGGGTTGTAGAAATACCCTGATGAAGGTTTGCCCTTCGTTCACTTTTATTATCTGATCCTCATACCCCAATGTTGACAACCTCAAACGCGATGTGAAAGCCATTTTGAAATAACCATTTTCATCGCTTGCTGTTCCTGCATCAGAAAAGGCATTTTGGATATTCACATAAGGTAAGGGCTCTGAAGTGGTTCGATCCAGAACTCTGCCTCGAAGGGTGTCCTGTGCGGTTAAATATTGGTATGGGTTCGAGAGTTGGAAAAAGCCCACGAGAAGCATGATCAGGGATCGGATCATTGCACCGGAACCAGCTTATAGATTCTGCCCGGGCCTTCGACTGCAACGTAAATATAACCGTCCGGACCTTCCTTTACATTTCGCAACCGGCCAATATTTTTAAGGAGAATCTCTTCGGAAGCGACCTGTCCATTTTCAAGGTAACAAAGATTAAGGTAGCTAAAGCGGAGTGATCCAACCAGTAAATGCCCTTTCCAGGCAGGATACCGGTCGCTGGTTACAAAGTCCATTCCGCAAGGGGCAATAGAGGGAACCCAATAGTGCAATGGATTTTCCATACCTTCTTTTTCAGTAAGGTCGGTAAATACGGTGCCATCATAGTTGATACCATAGGATACCACAGGCCAACCGTAATTGGCACCGGCCTGTAATACGTTGATTTCATCTCCTCCCCTGGGCCCATGTTCATGGGTCCACATGTCACCAGTTTGCGGGTGCAAAACCATTCCCTGGGTATTGCGGTGGCCATAGGTATAAATGCTTTGGACGATGCCCTCCTGGCCATAAAATGGATTGTCTTGCGGAATGGTCCCGTCGTCATTTAAACGATGAATTTTCCCCGGGTAACGCTTCAAATCCTGTGGATTTAGATCGCGTGCACCGCGATCACCAATACTGATGTAGAGATAACCATTGCGGTCAAACTCTAAACGACACCCATAGTGATGGCGTGTAAAGGCATAATCCTGTGCCTCAAAAATCAATTCCTCATCCACCAGTTCATCATCTTGTAAACGATAGCGTGAAACAGCTGTGGTCGACAAAACATCACCTCTCTCTTCGCGAAAGGCTGAATAGGAAAGGTAAATCCATCCATTCTCGGTATAATCCGGGTGCAATTCCATGTCGAGCATTCCTCCCTGCCCCCGTGAGATTACCACCGGGACATTGCGTATTTTTATTTTCGTACCGTCTTTGGTAAGGTGGATCAGGGTTCCTTTTTTTTCTGTGATGAGCATGCTTCCGTCCGGTAAAAAGGCCATTCCCCAGGGGATTTCAAGACCGCTTGCTACTTTCTCCAGGATAAACTTAAACGAACCTGATTCAAAAGTACCATGTGTAAATGCCTCATCTTCAAACTCGTATTTCTGAAAATTTTGAAATCCATATTGCAAATAATCAATCAATTGATCTACCTGTTCCGTCGTCAGCGCATCACCAAAGGCCGGCATAGCTCCATTACCACGTCCCTCATCAATTGACGTTCGGATGGAAGCTTTATCCGTACCATATTTCCATCCCGGACTGATGAAAGCCCTGACATCTGTGCCATGACATCCAGCACAATACTGCCGGTAGAGCTTGTCTGCATCAGCATAAGTGGAGTCGGGTCCAATTTGCGATGGAGAGGCGATAACCCGATTTGGTAATATTCCACTAAACAGGATTAAAAAAAAGATTATGGTTATAAAAGACATCATGATTCTCATAGCGCATTGCATTAATTTTATGAATCTGTTTTAGAGTATAACAAATCTAATAAGAATTTGTCAAATCCTATTTCCTGATCAGATGAATGTATCAAAAGGGTTAAAAACTGAAAGAAAATAAACACTGCAAACCGGGCTTGAATGAAAATTCGTTGAGTGCGCGTTAACAAAGCCTAAGACAGGGGATTTGTGAAGGATTGCGATCTGAAACCTAGCGTGGAATCGGAGAATAAAAAATACCAAACATCTTTTACTTCCAGGTCTTACACTTTTTAGCCGGTTTATATTTGTTGGAAACTTTAAATTGATCTTTTTCCTTGCTATGATCAACATGTATATTGTTATCCTTATTTGTTCTGCAGGAAACGCCAATGAATGCCAAAACCGACACCAGTATAATAAGTTTTTTCATTTGTTTTAATTTTCCATCTACCTCTAAAGGAAGGATTGAATCATTCGCAGTCACAAAAATACGATAAAAATTTGAACTTGAATGATCTGTTTATGAAGGTGTACCTATATAGTTATTCCCTGTAACCTAAACCCGCAACTAAATTTCAAGTTTGAAATCTTTACCGATTTTCAACCTGATCATCACTTTGGTAAAGTAATTGTATTAACATGGGTATCTCGAGACGACAAGCAACGATCAAACCTGTATTTATTTTGCTAGCTTAAATACCGGGTAAATTGATCTTAGGTATTAACTTTAAAAGTACATATCATGAAACGCAAAATAATAAGTTTGTATGTCCTACTCTTGATGGCGTTTGGATATGCATCAGCCCAGGAAAGAATAACCATAACAGCAAATAATCTCGAAATAAGTGATAACCTGGACCTTCAGGCAGTTGCTTCCATTTTCGGGGATGCTGAAAACCTTGAAGATTTTGAGAACCGATTGAATGATCCATATACCCAAATATCCAACCTCGATCTTAACAGGGATGGATATGTTGATTATTTGCGTGTTGTTGAGCTTTCGGAAGCATATACGCACCTGATTGTGATCCAGGCAGTGATTGGTAATGACTTATACCAGGATGTCGCCACCATTGAAGTGGAACATGATCGCTATGGCGTCACCACGGTGCAGGTTGTAGGTAATGCTTATATCTACGGACCCAATTACATCATTGAGCCGGTTTATATTTACCGTCCGCTGATCGTTGCATGGTTCTGGGGGCCTCATTACAGGCCATGGCGTTCACCCTATTACTGGGGTTATTATCCCATCTATTACAGGCCCTGGCATCCTTATAGCCCGCATTTTTATCGAACCAATGTGCATGTCCATATTAATGTCCACCACACCTACTATTACACCCATGTCAGAAAAAGTGGTTCTGCAATCAATATGTACCATCAGGTGGGAAGAAATGACTACGGTAACAGATATCCGGAAAATTCTTTTGCCAAAAGGAATAAGGGGATACCCAACAGAAGTGGGTTGAATCAACACAGAAGTGCATCCACATCGAACAGTATTGGCATGGCTCGTCCTTCCAGATCAAATAAAAGCGATGGATATAAAAGTGATGAAGTTAGAACAGCAGATTACGATCGAAAGATAAAGATAAATAAAAAAGCACCGGTTTCAACTACCAGGCCCCTGCCTGTGCGTCAGAAACCATCTGATAAAAGGGCAACTACTGCTCAAAAGAGTGAAAAGGATGTACCTAGAAAAATGGCAAAAAATACCGATCGAACACAGAAGCAGAAAGAATTTGTTTCCCTGACAGACCGGAGCAGTGCTCAAAAAGCAAAAAGCAGTTTTCGCCAGGAAAACAAAAAACAATCATCCGGGAAATCGGCTGGTAAAAATATAAAGCCATCAAAACAATCAAACTCATCCACTATAAAAAGGGAAACAGTAAGATCGCAACCGCAGAGCAAACAAGGAAAGAAATCGGGAAACATTAAATCCCGCACTGACAGGAATTAAAGATATTGATCAGGAAGTTCAAGCTAACAAAAAAGGGCCCCATAATTTGGGGCCTTTTTATATTCTTATAAAATCTGAATCAACATACCCAGTCGTTCAATCAGCCTTATTTTTACTTAATCTGTCTATTTCTTTATCTCAAACAACTTACAAAACTAACTCAAGTGAAAAAAGTACTCGTTTCTCTCGTCTCGATCATTGTCGTATTTGTGATCGGAATGATCATTTATGTTTTAACTCAATGGGATCGAAATTTTGATGCCCCTACCCTGAAATAACTACCAGCACTGATTCAGCATTGATTGCATGCGGCAAATACCTTGTTCACGGACCGGATCATTGAGTTTATTGACATGTACTAGCTGAAATACTGCCGGACTTTGCCGCCGGTAAGGAAGTAGCATTAAGTGGTGGCTGGACAATAGCCATACCTCCCGGAACTTTCCCTGAACCCAATATTACTTCGGATGCAGAAACCGGCATCGGGGGATTAACGGATGCCCAGATAGCAAGGTCCCTGCGATATTCAGTGGACCACAACAACAAGTTCATGCTCCCGGTAATGCCATTCCAGGAGCTTAGTGATTAGGACCTCACAGCGGCAATATCATTTAACCGTACCGAGGCGCCGGTTAAAAACATGGTTGTAAAAGCCGAATACATTTTTCAGGGGAAAGCATTATTAGCTCCTTGAGTACTTTACCCGACCGGTCCACAAAAAACACCTCAGGTTTCCGTGAAGCAGGATTCATCTGCAGCTTACGGTTCTTACCTGGCGCACAGTGTTGCCAATTGTATCGGATGCCATACCAAGCGTGACCTGAAGACCGGTAACTTTGCAGGGCCGGCATTTGAAGGTGGATTTCAAATGGATGCTGAGGGAGATCCCGACATGACCGGATATAAGTTTATCACATCCAATATTACACATGATCCCGAAACCAGTGTCATGGCACATTGGGACGAGGAATTCTTCATTGAAAGATTCCAGGCGGGTTGCTTGCAGAATGGCTCACCCATGCCCTGGGAAGCATTTGCCTTAATGCAGGGGAGATTAGCAAATTATTATAAGAATTTATGGAATTTCTGATTTTAAGCATCCAATATATATAGTAACACAAAACTTAAAATCATGAAAACAAAAACAATTGCAGTTTTACTGCTAACTGCGCTTTTCTCGAGTTGTAATCAACCCCATCGCCTTGATGAATGGAAATCAGTAAAGATACCTTCCATTGAGGTGGCTATGAAACAATCCGCCGGGAACTTGTCTGTCATTCAAATCAATGATGAAGCAGAAATCAAAAAAATTATGGATTTCTTATTTAATACAAGGTTTAAGCCCTATTCCGGTCAATCTCAAAATGAACAACCATTGCAAGAGCAATGGGATGTAAGGCTGATCTTTAAAGGTCAGCATGATCAGATTTATTTGTATAAGGATCATGCCTTAATCGGAAAATCAATCTATTTGGTCAAACCCAATGTTTTGAAAGGTTTTCAGGAATTGATGTTGAAATTGAAAAGCTAATCCCGGATTAGATGCAATTGAATGTTTTAGGAATAAATTTCAGGTTTTCATCCAGCTTAGCTTTTTCGCAAGTGCGGACTGTACCTGGTCTGTTTGTTAACCTTTCCACATGACAAATGCCCGGGTAAATATTGCTCCTTATTCAAAACAATGAGAAGAACAGCATTTAATTTGTAGCATTAAAAGCTTTTGAGATATGTGCTCTTTACTTTTCATAAAACAAAGATGAGACTGGAAATACCAGTCTCATCTGTCTTTATGTCTGATCTTTAAAAAGCTGTCAGCTATGCATATTCATGACTAATTAATATGATTACATTTTAATAATCTGGGATGCACCGGATAAGATTTGTTTCTCAATCAATCCTTCACCTTTGTAACGAACCTTTGAAGCACCAATTGCCTCTACCCTGAGGGATTCATGAACAGTAAGTGAAATTTTGCTGGCACCTTCAAGGTCTGCATTCAGGTGGTCCGCAGAAAAACCGTAACCATTCATAATACTTGCACCCACGGCTGTAATGTCAAAATAGCTACTTTCTCCAATAATATCAAGGCTGGAGGCACCATAAAGTATTGCATCGACTTCGCCGGAATACAGCATACCACTGAAATGGCATCCCCCGGATAGTGAAATTTTAACAGCTTCACTTTGCAGTTCATTTTCCAGTTGGATTCTGGTAGCCCCGGCAGCCATGAATTCATCTATATGATTTGCGGTAATATAGACATTGAGCACAGTTTCAACTTTTCTAACCTGCACCCCGTCATCCAGACTGATCACCAGACGATCACCTTGTTTTTCACAATAGATGAGAGATTGCAGGTTGCTATTGGCTTCAATGCGAACATTTTCAGATTCTGTGGAAAATGTAACATACGCATTAAATGCATCGGATACATCGAGCGTGTTATAGTTTCCAATTTCTTTTGTAACCGATGTAATGTTTCCCGAAGGTGTTACAAATTCATCATTCTTACTACAGGAAGAAATGACGGTTGTCAGAATTAAGAGGCCGAATAAAAGATTTGTTGTTTTCATAGTTTTCAATTGTTTGTAATTCGTCATTTTTGTATTTACAAATATCCAAAACAAATATCACATCCGACTGAACTTCAGTAGCTTCATTATGAACTTCAGATTGTAAAAATGACAATTCGTCAAACAGGGACATTTTTGAGGGTCGTGTTTTGGAGATATCGGATATTTCAGCTGAAGATTTTAAAACATTAAACTCCCAGTTATTCAGATCCAAACCCAGGCAGACAAAAAGTTGAGATTCGACATCTTATATTAACTATCACCCCGATTCATATATTCTTTTCGCATATACAAACTTCCATTTTAGGAAAGATGAATACAAATTATTTAATCTCAGCCATAAGAAAATGAGGTACCCAATTGAAATGCATTATATGCTTTCAATTTATGCCTGTATCCAAAATTCATAGGAGCAACAACCCGCATGATCAACTCGGGTTTGTAATAATGGGTTGCTTTTAAAATCCGCCGGATAATATTTTTATTGCTGTAAAATTGCTTTTGTAACCATGCCGTACCCGTATGCAACTCTTCGGGATTCATATTGTTGGGTTGAAAAACTACATGAAAAAAATCGTAATGGCTCCAATCGGTATCGAATATCCTTTTCCCCTTCTTCATTTTTTCAAACAGGGGTGTTCCAGGAAAGGGCGTTAGTCGGGTTGCCTGAAGCACTTCAATGTTAGCCTCAAGTAAAAAATCAAGAGTATTTCTAAATACATCCGGCCCTTCATTATCACCACCGAAAACGAATCCGGCAAAAATCCCAATCCCCGCCTGATGAATTTTTTTCACAACTTCCAGGTAATTTCTTTTTCGATTGCAATGTTTTTTCCAATCGCTCAAACTATCTTGCGAAAGGCTTTCAAAGCCAATGAACAATCCGCCACAGCCACTTCTCGCCGCTAAATCCAGCAGTTCATCATCATCAGTAATGTCCATTCCACACTGACTGAACCAGCGTTTATTATACGGAATCATTGCTTTAAAAAGTGCCTTTGCATACGCTTTATCCAATATTATATTATCATCCATAAACAGAACATACCGACCTAGTCCTTTGAGTTCCTCCAGAACTTTTTCAATCGGACGCTTACGGATTTTATAGCGGTTGAATGCTGCAACCGAGCAAAACTCGCAATGATGATAACAGCCCCGGGTTGCCTGCATGGCGTTGAGCGTTAAATAAGCATTGTTTTTGAGAAGATTGCGGTCTACCGCAGGTAAATTTTCAAGGTCAACCAATTCATTTTGATAAAAAGGCTTTAGGTTCCCAGCCATAAAATCCTCCATCATTCTGGGGACATTATTTTCAGCTTCCCCCAGGCAAATCGAATCGGCATGCTGAATTGCTTCCTCGGACATAAACGTTGGATGATACCCGCCAAAAATGACTGTTTTACCTTTACTTCGAAAAATATCGGCAATTTCATAAGCCCTGGGTGCATTAAAAGTCATAAAAGAAATGCCGATGAGGTCCGCATCCGTATTGAAATCGACAGGTTCCACGTCCTCATCCACAATTTTTGTTTCAACATAATCAGGCATGGAAGCTGCCACATACAGGCTGGGTAACATTGAAAACCTGAAGACTCCTGAATTTACGGGACGCTGATTGGCTTTTACTCTCCATAAGGGTGATGTAGGGTTGATCAGCAGAAATTTAACTTTTTTAGGATTCATGATTAATTTAGATATAAAAGATCAACAGCGTCTGATTGTTTGTATAAAAGTAGTGATTTTTGATTTCTCTTCGCTCAATCAGCAATAATGGATCATTATGATGAAATATTCGATGGATCATCACTGATTCACATTGCGTTTTTTGTATTCCTTTCGCAAATCAAAATTGAGACCCAGTAATATGATCGTGTTTATATTGGGCTTCAGGGAACGTCTGAAGATCGCTCGATAAGTGGTTAACTTTTTGGAAAGTTCATGGAATCCTTTTTCAAGCTCTTCACCGGACATGTTTTTCGGTTTAAAAAAACTCTTGCTACATGGAAGAGAATGAACAGGAATATCTTTTACATAATCAACAGGAGTAGGGAAATCGATTCTGTTTTCATTTTTCAATCGCTGAAACAACCTTGTACCTGGTATTGGGTTGTAAATGTTCATCAGTGGGATAGCAAGTCTTGTTTTTCTTACAAAAGAATAAACCTCACCAAAGGTATTTTTGGTATCATGATCAAATCCAAACATAAAATAAGCCGCGGTGTAAATACCAGCCTTATGAACGTTAGCAATAAGGGAAGCATAACTTGAAGCGGTAAATGATTTATGAATTTCATTTAGGTTGTCCTGGTTTAGGGATTCAAGACCAAAAAAAAGCAATCTACAACCTGCTTTTTTCATCATTGCAAGTAGTTTTGGATCCTGACCTATGGTAACAGAGCACTGAGCTGCCCATCGGATATTCAATCTTTCAGCAATGATTCTAGTGCAAAGATCAACCAGGTGTGATTTTTTATTGAGAAAATTGGCATCCCGAAAGCCAATGAACCTGGATAATTTTCTGACACTTTTTAAATCCTTGATAACGGCATCAATGCTTCTCAAATAGAATTTACCCCCATAAATTTCAGGTTGACAACAGAAGTCACATTTAAAATGGCAACCCAAACTTGTAACGACCTGAACATACTTTAATTTTTTATCCTCAAAAATGGAATAATCAAACGGAAAATCAATGTTGACACCCACATTATATTCTCGCTTGAGGTTATTGTTAGCGGCATCCTCCAGGATCATTTCCATTTCTTCCGGGCCGGGAATTCCATGATAAACAGCATCCACCATTGGCTTCATCAACTGAAGACTAAATACATCCTGATACCCACCAAAGATGATGGTTTTATTTCTGGCCTTCAACTTTTCTGCAATTTGATAACCATGTAAGATATCATTCGATGCACCAGTGATCAAAACAACACCGGCATCTGAATCGAAATCAATGTCCTCCAAATATTCATAGCAATGTTCTTTCCCCCAATATTGAGGAATTGTAGCACACAAGATTGGCATTTCTATTGACCGGTTACCCAAATATTCTCCTTTAACGACCTGGCCATCGCTTTTTCGGAAGCTAGGTTGTATGAGGTAAACCTTTTTTTTCATAGCACCACCTTTTGATGCAGCAAATTTCACCGTGTAAGATACGACGATTTGAGCTTTATGCCAAAGATCCTGATGAGAAGATGCAGGTAAGGGATCAAAGAATATACTTTATTCTTCCATGGATAATTTGCTACTCAGGTAAAAAACGTTTTGGATGACATCTAGTAGGTTATGCTGCTGTATTGAAGAGTCTGAAATTCATCATCAGGATTTCGCTCGTTCAACGAGTCACATGAGGTGACACACTTTAACCAGAACGGATGATCATTGAAGATGTCAAACAAAATTTTTTATGAATTGTCTTCCCGGCAACCAAAGTGGCAAAACCCTTTATATCCCCCTGTCTCATTAGATTTCCGTCAAAAGGAGTTGAAGTTTGAGGAATGATTGGTGAATGGATTTTTACGATGGTTGTTGATATTGGCTGAGCATACAAAATTGTGAGCCGGTGGGATTAATTGCTCTTCAATATTGCAAATAATCCGCGTAGTGGTATGCTGAAATTGATTATTCTCCAATCAGAGTTTCGCTTCTGACTCGTTTTCATTGACTTCTGCGCATCGCCATTGCAACGTAAAGCTCATCTTTGTTCTGTGCTGCAATTCTGGAGTAAATTGATCAGACGCTTTGGGGCTTGGGAAATAGTTTGAAATGAATATCTTTGAAAGATGAATGGAATTACCCTGATTTTCATGCACTTTTTTAATCGACTATTCATTCTGTTTGTTCTAATAATGTCTTTTATCAATGGTAAAAGCCAGTATACTGTCCTGAGTGAGTTTGGTAACTTTGAGGATTGCGACACCATGACCCGGGGCATCTATATTATCTGGTGGGATAATAATTATAACCTGACTGCAGATGCAGATGTTTTACTTGATACCATGCTGGCATACAGGGAATTTTGCCTCAATGATTTATACATGATGGATCCACCCAATCCTTTGGATGGATACTATTACAACGTTTATTTGCACGTCCAGGGAGACGTATTTTCCGACTGGTGGGGAAACGGGCAGGGAACAGATATGAATGGTTATCCTTACTTAACCCTGCCATTTGGAGCCTATCAGGATTATGTCAATGTGAGTCATGAAACGTTTCACATATTCCAGTATAACAGTAACTCCCCCGGATTCAGCTATTCGGGCGATAGCCAATGGTACATAGAAGCCAGTGCAAACTGGTTTGCAGGCATTCGTTATAAAACTGTTGAATATACTTTCAGGGAAGCTGAATCGCTAGTACGAATACCGCATGTGGCCTTGTGGTTGAGTTACGATAATTTTCCGGCCTATTACCCGGAAAACTGGCAGCGATATGTCCATCAATATGCCATGGCTTTGCTGATGTTTTATATGACCGAGGAGGCCAATCTGCCCTACACCACCATAACAGAAGGTTTTTTCAATGGAACCGGTGATCTGCCACAGGAATATTTTTACTACGATTTGGGTGGGCAGATTTTCCGGCAGACTTTTATCGACTGGGCAGCCCATATGACCAACAATTTTGATTTCATTACACCCGATCAAACGGCTTTTAATGAGGTGGAATGGAACACTTATGCAGATCCCTGGGATGATAAAGAGTTTACACTGATTTTGGATGATAATGGCATCAATACCTGGTATCGACCACCCGATTCGGTTGTCACAGCTGCCTGGTCATTCAACACCTACAAGATCCTCAATTTGAGCCAGGCTGCTTATTCGTTTTATTTGAATGGCGATGAACTTGGCAATGAAGGCGATCCCTCATTCTTCATGGGAAAGGTGGTGGTAACCCATCAAGATAATTCCTCTTCATTTTATGATCTGAATATGGAAAATGCACAGCAAGGGTCAATCACCGTTGAAGTAAATCCCATGAATCCTGAGTTGTTTTTTATCGTGGCTTCGGTTCCTGAGGTTTTCGAAGGGGTAGATCAATTGTTCTCTTATGAAATTTTGATAGAAAAAGGGACGACAACCACCATCGCAGAATATGATTCAAAACCAAAATCCAGGGAGATCCGGCGATATAACCTGCAGGGCCAGAAAATTGATCCAACTGATAGCGGAATTCATTTAATCCTCTTTGATGATGGGAGTTGCAAAAAGGTCTTCAAAAGGTAAATCTTATTATTTCGGTATATCCATCCAAAATCCTGAAGGTATTGACATCATTTCCAATCAATTAAAAGTGGAAGATCACACCCGAATTGGGCCCTGGAAGGTGAACAATCATAACCAGGAACTTCGGTCCATAGACTTTTAGGTTTTCAAATCACCAAACAACCCATTCCAATTCCAGAACAATTAGTGTGTCAATCCTGTATTTGAAAGTGGACTGTACAAAAAAGGACCCATTGAGCAAATTACACAAAAATGGCTCTTACTTTTCCCAATCAAGGCCATACTTGTCGCTGATGTCAAGGGGTGGCATGGGTCCATCCAGGGGCTTTTGATCTTTCACATACCAGTTGAGCCAGTCAATCTGGCGGTACAACACATCTATCCGGCCAACCTGTTTCCTGTTTCCATGACCTTCTCCGGGGTACTGAACCAGCCTGACAGCAGGGTGATCATTCATTTTCATCCGGCGATGCAATTCCAGGCTTTGCGAGGGATGAACTCGCGGATCAGCGGCTCCACCATAGATGAGTGTAGCGGTCTCACTTTGATGAGCCCAATAGATCGGGCTTCGTTCCAGATTCATTTGCCACTGCTCTTCCAGGGATTTACCACTGTGAACATAAAGCTCCTCGTAGGGAATGTCGGTTGTGCCACGCTTGCTGATCAAATCACTGATCCCAACAAACATACAAACAGCCTTTACATACCTGGTGTAAAAAGTGGCAAACCACGCGGATGCATAACCACCGTAAGAACCTCCGGCCATCCCTACCCGATCCTTATCAGCTCCTTTTTCGGCTATCAGGTAGTCGATGCCATCAGCCAGGTCATCAAATTCTTTTCCGGCAGGGTCCATGAACCCTTCCATACCAAAGTCGACACCATATCCTGTGCTGGCACGGTAGTTAATATAGGCCACCAGGTAACCTTTTCCTGCCATCACCTGACCGGGTGTTGAATAGCGGCTCAACCAACCGTTATTGTGATGGGATTCGGGCCCACCGTGAACATATAAAATGAGCGGATACTTTTTGTTGCTTTCATATCCTACCGGTTTTATAAGCAAGCCTTCTATTTCCAAACCATCGCGGGCTTCGTATCGAATCACTTCCTGTTCTCCAAATATTTTGTCCTCCAGCTGTGGATTCAAATTCGTTAACCTTTCTAGATCACCAATACCATCCCATGCATAAATATTGGACGGATCGGTTGACGTATTGCCGGTAAAGGCAAATGTTTGGGCATCATCCGCAATCAATGGCTCACCGAAAATCACACCGGTCGTTTTTGAATCCAGCATTATGCTTCGTTTTTTAGAATCCAAAGTTATACTGGAAAGGGTTGGATATACCCCTTCACCAGCATAAACGAATAATTCTTTATTGTTTTTCCAGCCCACCCAGGAGATGTGCCCTTTAAAATCGGTCGGCGTATAATTGCTGATTGTTTCTTTTTTGAGGGAATAGGTGAATGCCTGGCTGACGGCATGATCATTCATATTCAATGCCGAAGCAAAGGCCAATTGCGATCCTTCCGGATTGAATACGTAATTGCCCAGCTTGCCATTATTGCCAACCTCTTTCACCACTTCACCTGTGGCTATATCGAGGATTTTTAAATGACGGAACATGTAGCGCTGATCAATCAGGTTTTTCTCAGAACTAGAAAAGGCCAGCCAATTTCCATCCCGACTGAATTCAAAATCCCACACATGGGTTCCCTCCAGGAATTGTTGCGTGGACACTATTTTAAAATCAGTACCAAACCGAACAAGAAATAATTGGTTGTTTTTCAGGTTTTCTTCATAGAAAATGAAATCATAACCCCGTGCCTTCAGCTCAACTTCCTTTGGCGAGGGAACTTCTAAGGAAAGATAAGCGATCCCTTTACCATCAGGTAGCCACCTGAAGTAGTTCACATCATTTTTGGCTTCGGTCACCTGGGTCATATCACCACCGGCTGCAGGCATAATCCATACCTGGTTTTGTCCCTCCTTTTTTTTATGGGTAAACGCGATGAAGGACCCATCCAGACTATACCGGGGTGAACTGGCTTTAAAACCCTCCTCAAAAAGGGGAGCGGAAGTGCTGGTTGCCAGGTTCATTTTGAAATATTCACGATGGGCTCCACCGGGTTCTTCATTGGGTCCGCGGGGTGTATAAACAGCATAGATGATCTCCGATCCATCGGGACTCATTTGCTGGACGCTGCATCTTTCCAAACCAAGCAAGTCCTCCGATGAAAACACAGACTGACCAGAACTGAAATGAAAGGCAGACATTAGGAATGTAAAGACCAAAGCTGAAATAAATGTGTAAGAATTCTTCATGTTGCAAACTTTGTAATTGAAAATAATTTATGGGGGCTAAAGTTAAGAAAAAAGCAGGTAGAAGATACCGGTAGGGTGGTTGGCATACCCAACCGCCTTACCCAATCTCCCGATCAAAAATCGCTATGGATCACTTCTGGCATATGCTAAGAGAAAATCATTTTGCTGGCTTACCGGGTGGCTTTCGTTTTAACAATGGCAACTTCAGCAGCCTTGGCAATTCAGGCTATTGGTGGTCATCCACCGAATCCTCCTCAACCCATGCCTGGCTCAGGGGGCTGGGATACTACTATGGGAGTATAGATGTCATGGAGTTCTATAAAAATGCTGGATTCTCGGTCCGCTGTGTGAAAGATTAATTTTGCCGTCCATTCCTTTTGAGTATCTAATCAAAAAAAAGATTTTAAACCCATCAAAAATTACATTCAGATTTACTTTCCATAAGAGCCAGGCTGCTTTTACCATTATTCATAAATCGTATTTAAATCTTATGTCCATCTGAAGTGAATCCTCCTGCATGATGTTTCACAACACATACAATTCTTTTTAGATCCAAATTATTAAAATAATTTAGACAAATTGAACCATAACCCCCTCTTTTTTGTTTAGCTTTTTATATAAAATTTTAAACAAATTTAAACAAAAATAAGTCGTGGGAAAATATAACATTAAAGAAATAGAACATCTATCTGGAATTAAGGCTCATACAATCAGAATCTGGGAAAAACGATACAAGATTGTTGAGCCCAAGAGAACTTCAACCAATATCAGATATTACGATGATGAAGATTTGAAGAAAATCCTCAACGTAGCCATTCTCAACAGAAATGGATATAAAATCTCAAAAATTGCAACGCTGGCCAATGAAAAATTGAATAACGAGTTAATCAATTTTTCTCAACAAACAAACAATCTGGAAGCACAAATAGGCCTCCTGATTACCTCCATGGTCGACTTTGATAAAGATGTATTTGAAAAAACATTTTCCAAGTCCATTTTGCAAATTGGTTTTCAGGATACCATTCTTAAGCTTATTTACCCATTTTTCAAGCGGATCGGGATCTTATGGTTAACCGGAAACATTGATCCTTCGCAAGAACATTTCATTTCGAATATTGTAAGACAAAAAATAATCGTAGCAATTGATAGCCTGCCTGAGCAGAGAAATTTTGAAAGGGAGAATTTCATTCTCTACCTGCCTGATGGGCAGTGGCATGAGATGGGTTTACTCATGTGCAGTTACCTGATTAAAAAGAATGGATTTTCGGATATCTACCTGGGAAGTTCATTGCCCCTGGAAAGCGTTCTCAATTTAGGCAATATCATTGACTTCAGCCATATCATAACAACTACAAGCGTTACCAAATCGCCCGAAGAAGTGGAACGTGATCTGATCACCCTCTCGGGAAGGTATAGTGATAAGTTCATTTTCGTAGGTGGTTTGGACGAAAACATGCCCAACAAAGATTTTCCTGCCAATATCCACTTAATGAATAACCTGGATGATTTTAATGCATACCTGGTGCAGCTGGGTGCATCGCGGGATATCAATTAGCTTTTTAATTAGGTTCATTAATCGACATATTTATTGTTTTTTAAAGAACAATCGGTACAAACCCGACATTTTTATCTTCTTTGCTTTTTCTAAGCTTTCTTAGGGTAGTGGGACCAGTGAAGAATTCCCAACATTTTTTGATTGTCATTTCCAACCCACCTGGTCAGTTTCGACACGACTTCCAATCTAAATGATAGACGACCCCTCTCCTTTCCTTAAATTTCATTGCAATATCAAATCAAACCCAAGCTTCGCTGGAGACATTCATAAGCGGTGGATATCAGGCCAAAACAATTTGGTTTACCACCATGCTTGAGCAAATACATTGAAAATCAGAAATCCAGAAATCTACCAATCATCATTCTGGCAGAATTCCGCCAGGGATTTCAATTGATCGGTCATTAATTTTACGATTGAAACCTTAAAAAAATAAGCCACCATGAAAAAATCAATGGAAATACTGGAACTCGCCTTTTTCTTTGGAATGCCCGTTTTATTTTTGATCCTTTGCATCATGACCATCCTTAATATAGCATTTGGATGATCAATCGAATTGGTTGTTATGGATCCTTAACTGGTGATAATTGCTCAGCCTGGCAAGATATGTAAGTGTACCTTTTACCATCAAACCCGCCATGCTTCGTTTAAGGCTGCTCAAGGGTCTCCCTTGAAGATTGATCTGCACCTGGTTCTATGATTCTTCAAACGTGGAACTGGAAAGACCATAAGGAAAGGTGCTAAATAAAAAAAGGCCCTTCTAGAAGGACCTTCATCATTAATTATTTATTCGTTTTACCTTATAATACTACAGGGAGTATAACAGCATCAATTACATGAATGATACCGTTTGAGGCAGAGATGTTAAAATTATCCGGATCGATGTTGGCCATATTTCCTACAGCGGTAATCTCAAGTTCTGGAGAAACATTAAAAGTTTCACCCAAAAGGGTTGTAATTTGACGGGATCCTTTCTTAGGCACAACACTATTGGCTGTACGACGACCCTCAGTAACGTGATATAAAAGAACATCCAAAACCAGGTCAGCAGGCAAATCAGAAATTTGAGCCGCCGGATCATTGCCCAGAAGAGCTGCAAAAGCTTCATTGGTTGGGGCAAAAACAGTGTACTGATCTTTACCATTCAGGAACAGATCAACCAAGCCTGCATTGAGTTGAGCATCTACATAAGACAGCGCAACAACGAGCGAATCAAATCCGCCGTTAATGGCAATTTCGGCAATGGAAAATTCTCCGGGAGCTGGAGCTCCGTTACCTTTTTTGAACATTTCTGTATCAGGATTTGTGTTTGAAGGAGCAACGGCTTCTTCTTTCGAACAACTGGTAAAAGCTACCGCTAGACCAAGAGCGATTGCCAGTGAGAGATTTCTTAAATTGAACTTTAAATTTTTCATAGGATTAATATTAATTGATTAAAATTTGTTTAACAGGAAAATAACAAGAGAAAATATTTTTTGTTTAAATTTGTTTTAATTTTATTAAACATCACTACTCAAAAAATACTGATACCTCAGGCTATTATTGCTCTTGAAATAAAATTCATAAAATTATGTATTTATCTATTTAATAGATTGTTATAAAAATAACAATAAATATATCAGGCAAATTTAACTGTTGAACCTCAATAATGATCACTGATTATTTGTTTAATTAAGTAATATTATAACTAAACATTAATTCCTGAGATCAATCTCTTATTTCTGTCCGGGTAAATCTGTCAACCAAATTTAAGGAAGCATTGACCATTCTTTGTCAATCGCACTGATCAAAATATCATGAACAGCATATGCTATATGGTTAAGCAAAGACTGGTCCTGACAGGGAGCTGTATAGCGGTGAAATGAACACTGTATCGGACCTACCCACCCTGTTTCGCCTTGAACAGGGATCGCTGCAGCTATGTAATCGGGTAAAATGGTTTCGCTGGCTACCATACCGGGCATGGTGCGGGCTAACTTTAAGTTACATTCATTTACACGGTATCATGATTTGAATTTCCCCATGGGGTGTTTCAAAGGGGAAGCCCTCATTCATTATACAAAAATGGAAACGACCGACTATTTATATTTATTAAAGAGTTCCTGCAGCATCTCACGCTTACGGGAGGCAACAGGTATTTTAGAACCATCAGACAGGATCAAAGTTCCACCATCCACCTTATCGAAATAACTCATGTGTTTGATATTGAAGATATGGGATTTATGAATGCGGTGGAATCCATGTTCCAATAAGGCTTCTTCGTATTCCTTTAAGGATTTGGTCATAACGATCTGGCGGCCATCTTTAATATAAAAGGTTGAGTAATTGCTGTAAGCTTCTATCCGGATTATATCGGCAATACTGATCATATGCACCTGGTCACCCGACCTGAGCACCATGTGCTCCGTTTTTTCCATTTTATTGATGCTTTGATCAAGTGCTTTCTTATGCAGGCTCTCTTCAAAACGAATGATATCCACTGCTTTATTTATGGCCAGTGTCAGCTCTTCCGCTTGCAGAGGTTTGATCAGATAGTCGATGGCACCCAATTTTATAGCATTAACGGCATGATCTATTCGGGAGGAGATAAAAACAATCTTAAAATCAGGCTTTTCAAATTGCCTTACCAATTCAAAGCCGCTGCCATCCGAAAGACGGGTATCAAGGATTACAAGGTCGGGTTCCTGTTCATTCACCAGTGCGACCCCCGACTTGATCCCTGTGGCACTTCCCGCCAGCTCAACATGCGGACAACATTCGGTGAGCACATTTGAAATCCGATCCAGTAATATGGAACCGTCTGCAACTATAACAGTCCTGATCATAAATTCACTTTCCACAAAAATAGGATTTATCGGATTTTTATGCAAAGCTTTTAAATAATCATTGGTTTTATTTTTTCTTAGTTTAATTGTAAACACAGTTCACTGGATTTATTCAATTATTTTTGATTAATTCATGAAATATGCCTAGGGTTTAACTATTTTCTTTATTGTCATTTCATTTCCAATTTCAATTCTTAAAAAATACAATCCTGCAGGATAATTAGTCATGTTTATTAGCATTCCATTTTCATTATTTGAAAATTGGTTTTTCTGCAAACAAATTCCCACTGCGCTGTAAAGGCCTATTTCAACGGGCTGTTTCCCCGCCGGGGCTAAAATGATCCTTGCCATATCCCTGACAGGATTCGGGAACACAGAGATTCCGCTGCCACTTATCTCATCAACCGAAGTGCACTCATCGATGACCACCTCATAGGGGTCCGTTGTTGTGGAACAGAATCCATTGTCCTCCATGACGAGCACCGATCCTGCACCGGGCTCACCCCACTCCACAGTGATCAAAGGGGTGCCATTGCCGTCGATAATGGTGCCTCCCACCACTTCCCATGCAAAGGTGCTCCCCGCAATAGCTGATGTATAATAATCCTCGACATCGCCCTGGCAGACGAGCTCGAGGCCATTAATTGCAGGTGCGGGAACCTCATGGACAATGATGATTTCCTCCAGGGTGATGCTGCTGCTGGACGATCCGGCTGTCACTTCCAGGGTGACATCGAATGAACCTGCATCAGCATAGGTTACCGTGGGATTCTGTTCTGTAGAGGTAGCAGGTGTTCCCCCTTCAAATGTCCAGAGCCAGGAATCAGGCTCGCCCGCAGACTCGTCAGTAAAAACCACCGACTCACCAGTGCAGATCTCATTGTTATCCACAGAGAACCCGGCAACCAGTATTTCCTGACAGGCTTCCTCCACCTCCTCCGGGCTGTTGCAGCCGGGGGCGTTATCATAGATTTCAATGGTTCCGTTTGGACTGGCAAGGTAATCACAAATGCTTTCAACTGCACAATTGGATAATGCGCTGTTAGCATAGACAATCAAATCTTCGATAGAGTTTGGAGCCACATTATCCAACCCTGTTAAACTGGGAAGCGCAGCATTTCCAGAAATCCTAAGATATCCCCCGATGGAGGTCACATTTTCAAGACCCGTTAAACTGGTCAGGGCATTGTTTTCATAAATCCAAAGGTATTCCCCGATGGAGGTCAGATTATCCAGCCCTGTTAAACTGGTCAGCGCATTGGCATGTGAAACCTCAAGGTATCCCCCGATGGAAGTCACATTTTCCAGCCCCGTTAAATTAATCAAGGCATTGTTGTATCCAACATTAAGGTGTCCCTCGATGGAAATCAAATAATCCAAACCCGTTAAACTGGTAAGGGCACTGTTATAGTCAACATCAAGATCTCCACCGATGGAAGTCACATTTTCCAGAGCCATTATGCTGGTCAGAGTACCATTCCCTAAAATCTCAAGGTCTCCTCCGATAGAAGTCAGACTATTCAACCCCGTTAAACTGCTTAGGGCATCGTTGCCGCCAACATTAAGATCTCCCCCAATGGAAGTCACATTTTCCAACCCCGTTAAACTGGTAAGGGCATCGTTGCCGCCAACAGAAAGGCTTCCCCCGATGGAGGTCACATTTTCAAGACCCGTTAAACTGGTCAGGGCATTGTTTTCATAAATCCAAAGGTATTCCCCGATGGAGGTCAGATTATCCAGCCCTGTTAAACTGGTCAGGGCATTGTTTTCATAAATCCAAAGGTCTCCCCCGATGGAAGTCACATTATCCAGCCCGGTTAAACTAATCAGCGCATCGTTGTATTCAACAGAAAGGTATCCCCCGATGGAAGTCAAATTATCCAGCCCGGTTAAACTAATCAGGGCATTGTTGAGTTCAACAGAAAAGTCTCCCCCGATGGAAGTCAGATTATCAAGCCCTGTTAAACTGGTCAGGGCAAAGTTAACGCGAATGACAATCCTTCCTCCGATGGAAGTCAATCCTTCAAGGGTGCTCAAATCTATTAAGGAATGGTTTCCATCAATAATCAAGCTGCCACCTATGGAATCGACATTGTTCAAGCCAGCCAGATTAATCAGTGAAATATTACCTCCATATATTCCATCGCTACCTGAGGCTCCAATAATCAAATCTCCACCTATCCAGGACAGGTTGTCAAATCCATCTAAATTAGTCATTGATTCATTTTTATAAAATGTCAAATCACCTCCTATTGAGTTTAAATTTTCCAATGCAGTTAAATTGTTTAAAATTGCATTGCCATGATATGTTGGAAGAATCATTCCAGTAACCATTATTCCAATTTCCAATGATCCAATAATTTCCGTAATATTATCTAATCCATCAAGGCTTGTAAGAACATTATTTTCTGCAATTTTCAATCCGCCATTTATGGTTGTCAGACTTTCAAGTCCCGTAAGATCCATGAGGGATTGGTTGTATAGAAAGCTTACATCCCCGCCTACATAGCTCAGGTTGTTCAAACCTTCCAGGTTCATTAATTGAGCATTCCCGGGTATAAAATACGAACCAATATTGAGATTACCTTCTATGGTGGTAAGGCTTTCCAGGCCCGTTAGGCTAATGAGGGCATCATTATGAGACATAAAAAAGTCTCCACCAATGAAAGTTAAATTATCCAGGCCTGTAAGGGAAGTTAGAGCACTATTACCTGTTTCAGGATACGCTCCCCCTATACTAAGATTTCCTCCAACGGAAACCAGGTTATCAAGTCCCGTCAGACTGGTAAGGGTGTCATTTCCCTGTATTGCAAGGTTGCCTCCGATGGAAGTCAGATTATCCAGCCCAGTAAGACTGGTAAGGCCAGGATTACCTACATTCCAAACACCTATTGATAAATATCCCTCAATGTTTGTGATTACGCTTAATCCCTCAAGGTTGGTAATATCCTCACCATGGACCGTCACATCGCCTTCAATCTCCGTACACCCCGGGTAATTGATTTGAAAATTATCAATTTGCTCCTGTGTGGTAAAGGTGATCCCTTCGGGCAGGCAATGGGCTTCACAAGCTTCTTCCACCTCCTCCGGGCTGTTGCAGCCGGGAGCGTTATCATGGATTTCAATTGTACCATTGGGTGTGGCAAGGTAATCGCAGATGCTTTGAATATCACAGGATGATAAGGAACTATTATACCCAATTTCTAAATTGTTAATGGATGCTGCATCTAAATTTCCCAAACTTGATATATCGGTTAAATTAGGATTTCCATAATAATCATAATTTCCTCCAATAGTTAAGTCTCCAGCTATTAAACTTAAGTTATCTAATCCCGTTAAACTTGTCAGAGCACTGTTGCTATAAATATCAAGGTATCCTCCGATGGAAGTAACATTTTCCAGTCCTGTTAAACTGGTCAGGGCATCGTTGTCGTATATACTAAGATATCCCCCGATGGAAGTCAGATTCTCAAGGCCGGTCAGACTGGTCAGGGAAGCGGTGTAGCCAATCCAAAGGTCTCCCCCGATGGAAGTCACATTCTCCAGCCCTGTTAAACTGGTTAGAGCATTGCTGATGCCTACGCTAAGGCTTCCCCCGATGGAAGTCACATTTTCTAGCCCTGTTAAACTGGTTAGAGCATAGTTGAAGCCTACGGTAAGGTTTCCCCCAATGTAAGACAGATTCTCCAGCCCTGTTAAACTGGTCAGGGATTCGTTACATAATATTCCCATCGACCCTCCAATAGATATAAGATTATTGAGGCCTTCCAGCGAAGTTAATAAGGGATTTACGAATCCCATATAATTATAGAGGCCAATTTTTAAATCTCCTCCGATGGAAGTCAGAACACTCAGTCCATTCAGGTTGGTAATATCGTATCCATTAATGGTGACATACCCTTCAATCTCTGTGCAGCCGGGGTAATTGGTTTGGAAATTATCAATTTGCTCCTGCGAATAAAAGTTGATACCTGCGGGCAGGCAGGAATCTTTGGTTTGAGCAAACAGTATTATTTGGCTCAAAACGAAAACGATTGTAATTGTTAGTTTTTTACTCATGACTTATAATTTTTTTATTTGTATTCGTGATTACTTCGTAATTCATGATATGCTTGTTTTTGATGATAGCGGGATCCAGTTAATTTTTGATTGCTTAAAAAGCAGTGATCACTTACAAAGTAAATAGGATCCCATCCTTAAAATGAAAATATTATGAAAGCGCCCGGAAGATTTGAGGGAACGTATGGGTTTTTCGTGTAAACGTGCGGGTGAAATTATACGACCATATTCAGGACTTAAAGTAAAAGGAGAAATTCAGAAGAGAAATCAGGCTGGTAAAGAATTATTTTCTATTGGCCATGTGCATTTTTTGTTCTTTCAATGGTACTCCTCCAAATCCCATTGCAAATCCATCTCTTCAAATAGGGTTTTGGCTTTTTCGAGGTAGTGGCATAAAATGATCAATCAGTCCAATTTAATAGCTGGCTTAATGAAATAAACAAGATCAAACGGTATCTGCTAAGAACTCCCATACATTCTGGTGTTCAAATCCTTGAGGATGTTTGATCTTTATATCATCCATTGGTGTTCAAATAATTTATCTTATGAAAGTTTCTATTGCCTCCTTCATATGATTTGAATATAATCGAATATATCGCAAATGGTGTTGATATTTTAGATTGTAATCAAAACTCCTTCAATTTTAATGATAATCTTTGATTATAACCAAAGATTTACACGATAGAAAATTAACCTTAACTTTTTTGAGAGTCAATAAACTTTCTATACTCCTCCAAATCCCACTGCAGGTCCATTTCTTCGAAAAAGGTTTTTGCTTTTGTAAGATAATAGCCGGCAGGAAGGCCGTTTAATTCGTAGATACAAAAGTACAGATTAGAATTTGGATTTCTAATTTGCACAACATGTCAATATCAATGGCTGATGATTAGAGTTTAGGGCTCACATAGGAAATCAACGATATTTTTTCTTACAATGCCATGCCTGGATTTATCCCAGTATTCGTCCATTGAAAGAACCATTTTAGGGAAATTATCATTCACACGCATCAGGTTTCCAAACTCTCTCTCAACCGTTTTTTCGCTACTCAACAAGTAAGTAACCTGTATATATCTTTTTTCTTCTTGCTTTTCAGCAATAAAATCTATTTCAAGCTGACCTATCTGACCAACATAAATCGTGTATCCACGATTAAGTAAATCAATGAAAACAACATTTTCAAGTACTCCTGAAATATCATCGTCAGTATATCCAACAATACCGAATCTCAAGCCAGCATCAGTAGAATAATACTTCTCTGAATATTCAAGCACTTTTTTGCCTTTCAAGTCGTAACGCCGCACTTTGTGTATCATAAAAGCCTGGCTGAGGTAAAACAGGTAATTTTGTACCGTTTCAACGGAAATTTTGGTTCGCTGCGATTTAAGGTAATCGGCAATATTTTTAGCGGAAGTAATATTTCCACAATTGCTAAAAATAAACCGGGTAATTCTTTCAAGCTGTTCCACATCCCTGATCTTATTGCGTAAAACAACATCTTTTAGCAGTGCACTATTAAAAATGGCATTCAGGTAAGGGAAAACAGCTTCGTCGGTGAGGGGCAATGAATGGATGCCGGGAAGGCCACCATAGCGCAGATATAGTTTAAACGAGTCGCCGGTATTTTCGCCAGGATTCGTTTGTGCCCTGACCTGTTTGAATTCTTTAAAAGAAAAAGGATAAACAGAAATTTCAACATACCTGCCTGCCAGCAGTGTAGAGAGTTCGGTCGAAAGCATCCGTGCATTCGAACCGGTAACGGTGATGTCATATGATCCCTCGGTAAAAAATGAATTTATTGCTTTTTCCCATTGGTCAATTTCCTGGATTTCATCAATCAGAAGATGCTTAACTCCAGCTTGCGGTGAGACTGTCTTTATTATGAAATTGTAAAGCTCCTGATAATTTGAAATAAAATCAAACTCAAGAGATTCTTTGTTAATGAGCAGGATATTTTTTTTATCAACGCTAGACTCAAGAAGAAATTCGCGATATTGCCTGAGTAATACGCTCTTCCCCACCCTACGCATTCCGGAAATTATTTTAATAATAGGTTTCCCGGTGTAGATTTTGAGTTTATCAAGATACGAAGTTCTTATAATCATTTTCAGTTATAATTGAATAATGTCATAAAAATATAAATATATTTCGTTATAACCAAATATATTTTGCCAAACCTTACAATGTTCGGGTATGGCTAAACTTATTGTACTCCTCCAAATCCCACTGCAAGTCCATTTCTTCGAACAGGGTTTTGGCTTTTTCGAGGTAATGGCTGGCATTGTGGCCATTTAGTTCCTTGGATTTGTTATTTGGATCGGAGAGGAATTTGCCGGTTTCGAAATAAGCCCTGGAAAGCTCCAGGCGGCCGTTGAATTTTTCTCCGCTTGCAATTGCCAGCTGAAGATTTTTGAGGGCTTTTCCGGGCTTACCCTGAAACATAAAAATTTTCGCCCTTAGCACATAAGCTTCGGGGAGGCTGCTGACAAATTTTTTGGATTTAGAGATCAGCTTGTTGGATGTATTTAACATCTCCCTAAGTTCCTTATTATTTTTTAAATCCCTGTTTCTTTTGTCTTTCACTAAAGCTAAGCCCAACTGAATTTTTGTTATCAGATAGGATGTATAATAGCTACTGACACTCCTGATTATTTCCAGGGACTTTTTTGCTTCCTCAAAAGATTTGACTGCTGCTTCAAAGTTGTTATTATGGGTATGTAGCTGGCATTGGACCAAATCCACTAAAAATGCATGTAACTTGTTATCTGTAGTATGCATGTATTTCTTGGCTTCATCTATTAATTCCTGCAGGTGTTCAAATTTCCTGAATTTCATCAGGCACACGAATCTCACTCTATATCCCTGTGCAATAGCAAAACTGTTTTCAAAGGAATTTCCTAATTCTTTAAGTTTATCCGAAATCTCAATAGTACGGGCATAATTCCCCAGTTCGTTCTGCTGCATACCGAGATACAAAGCAATGGTACTGGTCATCCATAGTTCACCCGCTTTGATCCCTGTGTTAAATACTTCATCGGCTTCAATATGATAATGCCATTTCCCTGTATTTAAACTTAACATGCTTTTTGCCATGAATAATGAGGTAAGAGGCCTCGGATTCAATTGAAAACCTGACTGATCAATAAGATCTATGATTTTCCCGGCAGTTGGGTAAGAGAATGACGCCCAGGTAAAAACTGCCCCAACTTGGATATAGATATCCAGAACTGGTTGAGAATTCAAGATACGATACTTTACAAAACGTCTCCCAACATCACCAGTCTTAAAAAATGTATGCCTCGGGTTGATAATGGCCATAGCATTACCCCATTCGATAAGATGAGGGCATATCGATTCTTCCTCCTTTTTTATGGATTTTCTAAAAAATAGCTGAGGAAATCTAAATGCGAAAACGACCGTGATCATACCCCAAATGCCCCTCAGCATGATACCCTTTTCCGTTTTTGCAACCTTGAAATTGAAATATTTTTCAAAAATGAACTCAAATAGTTCAATGGCCTCGATATTGCGTCCTACTGCATGATACATGCTGGCAATATTGATTCTCAGGTCTCTTATTTCAGCATCTTTTGAGTCATCTTTTCTCTGCTGTGGAATAGCATCAAGCGCGTTTTCAAAAAACTGAAGAGCTTCAGACGAGGCACCCGATTTCATAGATTCTTTACCAGCCAATAATAAATAATAAATGGTTTTTTCTTTATCCTCTGCCAATTCGTAGTGATATACCAGCGTGCCATAAAACTCATTGATATTCTTCGCAAATACCTTCTCGATCGAATGGGCGATCTTTAAGTGTGTCTCCTTTCGCGATTGCAGCATCATGGCATCGTAGGTCAGCTGCTGGGCCAGGGCGTGCTTGAACAGGTACTCGATGTCTTCCTTCTTTTTGGTTTCGGTGATCAACTGCACTTCGGTAAGATAGGCCAGCCGTTCGTCAAGTTCTTCGATGGTATCGGTAGCCTCTTCCAACACTTTGTAGTAAAAGTTCCGTCCCATGACTGATGCAGTATTTAACAACTCCCTGGTTTTTTCATCCAGTTTATCTACACGGGATAAAATGGCATCGTTAATGGTTTCAGGGATGTTTACCTCTTTGATTTTATCTGTTACCACAAAATGACTGTCTTTCAGCTCAATAATCCCTTCGTCGATAAAACTGCGGATGATCTCCTCAATAAAAAATGGATTGCCTTCCGTTTTGCGGATAATGATCTTATGTACTTCTTCAGGAAGCGGGGTTTCGCGCAACAGGTTCCTGATCAAAAACCCTGATTCCTTTTCTTCAAGTGGATTTACATGGATGGTCGTATGGTCACCTGGAAAATTATCCCTGAGGTATTTCAAAATGTAATCCCCTGTTTCTTTGTAGCCGGGCCGCATCACATTGATGAACATCACCGGATACTGCTGCGAAAGTTTATACAGTGACTCGAAAAGGGTTAGCGAGGAACTGTCGGCCCAGTGCATATCCTCGATCAGGTAAATCCGGGGTTTGTCTTTTGTCGCGGCGATGATCAGATCGCGCAGGTTTTTCAGGATGAGCTTTTCAAGCGCCTCCCCTTCAATTCCCTTTACCCTTTCTTTGTGTTTTCCTTCAAGCGGCAACCCCATCATGGTAGCCAGAAAGGAGTAAATTTCATCGGCTTGTTCGGGTGTATTTCGTTTGATGCCCCGGAACAATTTTTCCGATGCTGCGGAAGGAAGGTCATCTTCGATGATTCCTGCCCAGTTTTTAATCAAATTGGTAATGGGATGAAAACTTAAGTTCTGACCGGTTGATACGGCACGGCCTTCGAGCAACAGCACTTTTTCCATGATGGGCTGCGCTTTTATCTCAGCCACCAGGCGCGACTTTCCGATGCCTGCCTTCCCGACAATGTTTACAATGGTACCCTTGCCATCCACCAGGTTTTTGATCAGTCCTTCCAATTGCTCGGCTTCCTGTATGCGGCCTACCATTTCGGAAACGATCTTTCGTTCTGATCTGGTTTTGATTTCGAGCTTTTTTCGCTTTTTCTCTTTCGCCTCATAGACTTCCAGCAGCTCTATCCTGCCAGGGATATGGATCGGTTCAAGGGTATTGAAATGCCATTGATCCCTGCAGTTTTCATATACCTGTTCATTTACCAGCACCTGGCCTTCCTCGGCAAAATTGAACAGCCTGTCGGCCATATCCACAGCCTCGCCCATGATGTTGTATGCAGGCTCCGCTCCGTTCCCGGATCCATTCGTTGCGGTTTCATGGTACTTCATCAAGGGTCCGTGGACAACGGCCGCTTTAAACCCCACCTCCGCCTCCAGCTCCTTTTCCGAACCCATCGTTGCGACCCGGCTCCTGCATTCAGCCGCCGCATTGAGCGCATTTTGCTGCGCGGGATTGTCCTGAAAAACAGCAGTAAACACCTCCCCGTGGAAATGGATCATCCGGCCCTGACGCAGGGCCACAACGGATTCCATTTCGCGCCGGAACGCATTCAGCAAAACAACAAATTCCTGTTCGGGAACCGTGGGCATCAAATTGGAAAGTCCTGTTAACCTCGAATGCAGTATAGTAGCATTTTGTAATGGCATGAATAACCTCTTTTGGATAAGGAAAACAAATATAAAAATTTTTGATAATAAGCAAGGCTGACAAATGGATAGCTGGAATATTGGAATCCTGGTATATTTCATCTTTTGCACTTAACCAACAGGCCATCCAAAACTGGCGCGAGTCTGAAGCCGAGCTTTGTATTTTAGGACTCGTGCCTGGTTAAGTCCAAACTCCGGAAATGTATCGCTTCTACAAGGTGCTCCGGTATAATATTTTCACTGGCATCCAGGTCTTTGAGTGTGAGGGCCACTTTAAAAATGCGTTCGATAGTGAGTGCCGATGGGTTCATACTAAACGGCAAGTGCTGGGAGTTGTGCGAATTGGTTTTCTTCAAATCTGAGATTTGATAGCAGTCAGGATACTCATTGTTTACGGCACTACGAATCGATAAAACAGGTTGGGATTTGCTTCATATGCAGCATGTGTTGTGAATTATCCTAATTTTGTTTGCTGACTATTTAAATTTAAAACGAATTTGGATCTGAAAATTCAATTGATTCTTTATTTCCCTGGTTGGATATCACTTGTGTCTGCAGCAGTCAATCTTATAATTGCATTTTAAAAAGGTGGCGAAAAGCTGCTTTTATACTGGTATCATGGGTGTATGTGTAAAGGTGTATTATTGAATGTTTCCATAAGCTACCATACCGGAATTTAAAGAACCTATTTCAAGAGGAGTCCTTATATTATTTCGAGCTTTATTTTTTGCCATGGTTTTTATGTCATTTCACAGACTATTCCATGATAAATCTATAGTTGATCAATACAAGCTTTAAACCTTATTTGGAATAGATTGTTAGAGGTAATTAATTATGAGACACTATTTTATTGCAATATTGCTTCTTTTAATCGCATTTGTAACAAATGGCCAGGAAAAGCATTCACTCAGCGGAACGATAACGGATGCAGAAACCGGTGAAGAATTAATTGGAGCTACGGTTTATGTTGATGATCTTGAGACCGGAACCATTTCAAATGAATATGGATTTTATTCGCTGACCATTCCTGGTGGAATATTTACCGTAAGAATAAGCTATATAGGCTATAACACAGTTTACGAAACCGTTGATTTTTCAAGTGATCATGTTTTAAATATTGAATTAAATCTTACCTCAACCAGCCTGGAGGAAGTTGTGATTTCAGCGGAAAAAAATGATGAAAACATAAGATCGGCGGAAATGGGTGTGGTAAAAATGGATGTTAAGGAACTAGAGACAATCCCTGTATTATTTGGAGAAAGAGACATCCTCAAGACCATACAATTGCTTCCGGGTGTGAGTGCATCCGGCGAAGGGAGTACAGGTTTTTTTGTTCGGGGTGGCAACACGGATCAAAACCTGATTTTACTTGATGAAGCACCTGTTTACAATGCTTCCCACCTGTTGGGGTTCTTTTCCGTTTTTAATTCAGATGCCCTGAAAGAAGTGAAACTCTACAAATCAGGAATACCTGCCCGGTTTGGCGGTCGCTTATCATCTGTACTGGACGTGCATATGAACAATGGAAACACCAAAAAATTAGCCGTTACTGGTGGGTTAGGATTAATATCATCAAGGTTAACCGTTGAAGCTCCTATTGTAAAAGATAAAGGCTCCTTCATCGTTTCAGGCAGGCGAACTTATGCTGACCTTGTTTATAGTTTAGTGGACTCCGACTTCAGGGGAAATTCACTCTATTTTTACGACCTGAATGCCAAAGCCAATTACAAGGTATCCGATAAAGACAGGATCTATCTTTCGGGTTATTTTGGCAGAGACCGGTTTGGTTTGGAAAATTTTGGTTTCGACTGGGGAAACACCACCGGAACGCTCCGCTGGAGTCGCATCTTCAATGATAAACTGTTTTCCAATACATCCTTGATTTACAGTAATTATGATTATAAAATTAAGGCCGACTTCTCCGAAACCCTCACCGAAGTAAGTTCTGGAATTGAGGATTTAAACTTTAAACAAGACTTCTCCTGGTTCATCAATACAGATAACACCGTGAGATTTGGATTGAATGTTATTTATCACACCTTCAAACCCGGCAAACTTGAGTCTTCTGGCGAAAATGAAATAAACGATATCATTCTGGAACAACAATATGCCTATGAAAGCGGGATCTATTTATCCAACGATCAGAAAATCGGAGCACGATTGAATATCAATTATGGATTCAGGTATTCCATGTTCAATGCTGTAGGACCGGGAACAGTTAACACCTATGCCAATGATGGCAGTATCGTTAACTCTGAACTTTATCAACAAGGTGAAGGCATCATTAATTACCAGGGATTTGAGCCCCGCTTCTCTGCGAGTTTTGTACTTAATGAGACCAGTTCGATGAAAGCTTCCTTTCAAAGAATGTTCCAGTATGTGCATTTACTTTCTTCTACTACCTCAGAAAATCCAACGGATATATGGGTGCCCAGCAGCATCAATGTAAAACCCGGAAGCTCTGAGCAATATTCAATCGGTTACTTTAGAAATTTCCTGGATGACAGGTTTGAAACTTCTGTGGAAGTTTATTACAAAGACCTGCACGACCAAATAGATTATAAAGATGGTGCCAATGTGCTGTTGAATGAGGATGTGGAAGCAGATCTGGCTTTTGGTAAAGCAAGATCTTATGGTGCTGAATTTTATATCAAAAAAAGAACAGGAAAATTTACAGGCTGGATTGGGTATACACTGGGTAAAACAGAGAAACAATTTGATTTGATAAACAGCGGTAATTGGTATTCTGCCCGGCAGGACCGGCTTCATGATATTTCCCTAGTGGGTTCTTACAAAGTGAATGAAAAATGGACGATATCCGCTAACTGGATATATTACACCGGAGATGCGGTCACCTTCCCGAGCGGACAATACGTAATTGATGGCAGAACGGTGCCGCTCTATACGGAGCGCAATGGCTACCGGATGCCCGATTATCACAGATTAGATGTAAGCGCCACCCTGCTGGGAAGACAGGATCGAAAAATAAAATCGAGTTGGAACTTTTCGATATATAACCTTTACGGAAGAGAAAATGCCTATTCTATCTCCTTCAGGGAGAAGGAAGATGAACCCGGCGTAAATGAAGCAGTGCAAATTTCACTCTTTTCAATCATTCCTTCTGTTACCTGGAATTTCAAATTTTAAAGCGATGAAAAAATACATTCAAAATATAATCCTGATCATGCTCCCCTTTACATTTTCGCTCTATTCATGTGAAAAAGTAATCGATATTGATTTAAAGGAAGCAGCTCCCAAACTTGTGATCGAAGGCAATATTTCATCGGAACCTGGCCCTTATGAAGTGCGCCTTACCAGGTCAGGTGGCTATTTCGACAATACTGCGGTTCAACCGGTTGAGAATGCCCAGGTAAGAATCAGTGATGAAGAGGGTAACATTGAACTTTTAACGGAATCCTCTCCAGGCATATATTTAACAGAATCACTTGTTGGTATTGAAAATACAAATTATGCTCTAGAAGTAATAGTGGAAGATCAGGTGATAACTGCCAGTGAATTTTTGCCAAAAAAGGTTGAGATCGATTCACTGTCCTATGAGGTTACCAATTTTGGTCCCCCGCCATCTGCTCCGGGAGAAATCAACATCAGGTTGCTTTGTACCTTTACGGATCCTGCTGAAACAGTTGATTTCTATAGGTTCATAACGTATCTGAACGGAGAGCAGATAGATGGTCTTTTTAATCCTTATTATGTGACGGATGATGAACTTTTTAATGGCAGGACATTCGCAGTATCATTGCCATTCATTCGGATTTTACCCGGAGATAGTATCAAAGTTGACTTACAATCCATCGGGCCCAATACCTATGAGTATTTTAATTCGTTAAATGATGCAATAGATGGAGGCGGTATTGGATCAACGCCATACAATCCGAAAACCAACCTGGATAATGGCGCCCTGGGCTATTTTGGTTCTTATACGGTTTCATCCGATTCGATTGTTATTCAGCAGTAGGTTTCATACACCCATAAATTGACATTTGGTAAGAGCAGTTCATACAAAACTGGCAATAAACGTTTCATTTTCCTACCCGACATCAATATTCGCCTGAGCGTCATTGGTCTGATATAGAAATCTTTCTGAGCTAATCATTCTAAATTCTGACCTACTTTTTGGAATTTGGATTTTCACGAATGGGAATTTCTACAAACATGGTGGTCCCTTTCTGCGGTGCACTTATACCCGTAATTTTTCCATTCAATTTTTCAATAAAATTTTTACACAGATTAAGGCCAATGCCTGTTCCCTTTTCTCCACCAGTTCCAGCCCTGCTCTCATAAAATTTATCCTTGCTGAGCAAAATGTCAAGGTCAGCTTGTTCCATTCCAATTCCCTCATCCGTAACCGCTAAGATTAGTTTTTGTTCCTTTTGGCTAACACTGATCTTCACTTCACTTTTATTGTGCGAGTATTTAATGGCATTGGAGAGCAAATTTCGAAGCACCGTAGATATGATCACCGGATCACTCCGGAATTGTATGTCCTTCATGATATCCGTTACGATCGATATTTCTTTCTCATGCGCAATGACTTCCTGCTGGGCCACCGCATCTGCGATCAATTTACCAATGTGAATTTTTTCTTTTTTGACGTCCAGCGCCCCCTCTTGCGAAATCGCCCATTGAATCAATGTATTCAGCAATTCATAGGTTTTCATAGAGATGTTTTCAATCTTTTCTACATTGGATTTTAATACATCCAATTGTTTTTCTTCTATATTTAATTTGATGAGGTACATGTAGGAAGTCAGCAAGCCAATGGGGCTTCGCAGGTCATGCGCCAGCACTGAGATGAACTTGTTTTTCATATGGTTCTCTTTTTTGAGCTGCAGAACCAAATCAGCCAGTTGCTCTTCATATTCCTTTTTTTTCGAAATATCGAACACAATACCCGCCATAAAAAGCGGCTTGCCCGATTCATCCCTGCGCGTAATCCGCCCTCTGTCATAATACCACTTATAGGATCCGTCAATGGCCCGGATGCGGTATTCCACCTCATAGGCCGGACTTTTCCCATGGAGGTGTTCCATCATGTTTTTCATTACCGGCTTGTAATCATCAGGGTGCAGTTTGTCGGTAAAAAACTGGTAATCTACCTCAGTCGGAATATCTTCCCCGGCGTAACCCAGTGCTTTAATTTTCAGGGCATTGAACCTGACTTTATTATTGGGAATATCCCAGTACCAATGCCCCAGGTTGCCGGTCCAGGCGTAGTTGAGTTTTTCGTCTTCCTCTTGCTGCTTTTCGAATTCGTCAAGTTTATCCTGGAGGGCTTCGATTTGCTTTTTATACTCAGCCAGTACGGCATTGTTGTGGTCTTCCGTTTTCATACAAAATAATAGCTGTTTAGTGATCTACCCAGTCATTCAATTGGTCGCTGGAAGAGGCAAATTTAATAGTTTTTTTTTGCTTGGGCGTGTTTGATTGACGAGTCTTTTCATCAAGTTTATCACCAGGAAATCCTTCTTCAGCATAGTCTGAAGAAGGCATTGCTTGCTATCTGAATCTCTGATTCAAATAACATCGCACCCCCCACATCTCCCGATCCAAAATCCGGTACTGTATCGCCTTTACAATGTGCTCCGTTGAAATATTTTCAGGGTATCGGGGCCGGTGATGGCAGATAAGCCCTTTAAAATATGGTGGTAAGTTCGAGCAGCAAGATTAAATTTCTGATTGGTATTTTACTTATTTTCTCCAGGTAGAATCTCATTTATATTTTGAATAAGATCAAGTCCTGAATAATATTTTCCCTGTCCGTAGATTACCGGATTAAACAAATCCATGTTTACCTTTCCCTCTTCATCCAGCAGCCTTTCATCAATTTTAGCATCTACGACCTCTCCGATAAATTGCCGGTGTGACCCTAAATCATGGTATTCGGTTACTTTGCACTCCATTACGATGGGGAATTCCTTGATGTAAGGTGCATTCACATATTCCGATTTTACCGGAGTAAGACCCGTCTCATCAAACTTGTTCATATCCTTTCCGGAATACTTCCCTGCAAATTTCACATAACTGATGAGGGAAGCATCGGGCACATTCACGGTAAATGCCATGTTGGCCGTTATACCATGATACGAATAGGTGGCGGGCCTTAAGGATACCGAAACTTTAAAGGGCCTTGAACAGGCCACTCCAAACCATGCTGCTGTCATTATGTTTGGTTGACCAACCGAATCATAACTTCCAATTACCATGGCCGGCTCAGGGAATACCAAATTTTTTACCCCCTGCGATTGCTTGTTATATATCATTTTACTGGTATCTGGTTGGGCCGTTTTACCAAATATTCGTTTGAGGCCTTCGGCAGGGGTTTCTGACCCCCTTCCTAAGAATAAAAACACCAGAATAATAATTCCAAGAATAAAATTTAAGATTTTCGATTTCTGCATGTCGTTATTTTTTTTTCTTAAACTTACTTATTATGAACTTTATTTATTAAGCATCCTGTGGGACAAAAGGTACACCATGGTTTATTGAAAAAGAATGACAGGATGGCTATGACCGCGGCAAATACAAACATTGCTATTCCAGCCACTTTATACATAAACACCATAAAGGGTTCCAGGTAACTGAGCTCAATTTTAAATCCTAAAACAAGGCTTATCAATATCAAGGCAAGGTATATCTCACCCAACGACAATGGGCTGCTTTTTAATTTGATGTTTCGCTTTTTTGCAGGCGATATTTTATGTATTATTTCCTGGAACGCCCCCATGGGGCATAAGTAATTACAGTAAAATTTGGGTCTTTTTAAAAGCGGCATTGTAACAGCCATTAATAATAATATTGTCGATTGCCAGTTTGTTCTCCATGCAATTCCATTTGATAACCAGCCATAGAGTTGTTTAACGGAAAGGACCTTTCCTGTATAGATACCTATAACAAGTATTACAATGATCAGGTAGATCCATCGATACTTTTTTATGGAACCAACATGGCTCATCAATAAGGATAACAGGATGACCAAAAGAAACAGCAGATCTTTTGAAATGCTTAAAAAATCTCTTTTAAAATGGCTTTGTTCTTCATTTAAATATTGAGCGGCCCCCTGTCGCATCCCTCGAATAATGGCATTGCTCGATTCTGTCGCGCCCGAAATGGCATCTACTTCGGTATTCAATACCTGGTTAATTTCCATTCCTTCCCATTGGGCCAATAGTTGATCTTCCTTTATGTACTCCATAAATTCAGTGGTTTCATTATTGGGAAGTAGCTGAATCTTTTTAATGGTATCTCCTTTCAACCCTATGAGAAAAGGGACTTTTCCCCCATATCCACGATTATCAGTAACCAGAAGACCCTTACCAATTGTATCATTACCGGATAATATCAGGTAAACATTTTCACTGATTTCGACCCAATGGTTGGCTTTTGGGAATACCGCTCTCATTAGCTTTAAATCAACAGTGATGTTGTCACTCTCCCTGCTAAAATTAAAATCCCATCCAGCGCTTATCCCAACTGCTACCGTAAGCATAAGAAATAAAACATAATGATAAATACCTGTCTTTTTTTGTAAATGCTTTTTTACCATAATCACACAAAAAATTGAATGAGGGATTATTCATAAACAAGTTTTTTTATGATGTGTTGCATCGGCTTTGTTTTACCCTCTTAAATAAAAAGACCGAAAAGATATACCCTATTACCAGCATTTGGAAAATATACTTGATATCATTCCGGAATGGACAATATTACCTGTTTTACACGATTTGGCCAATTGATTAGCAACAAAAATTTTATTCCTTTTTGTGGCCATCAGATGAGCAGCTTCCTGCCAGGCCTTGCACAGTATTATGACCCATGCCGAAAAGTTTCATCACCACCCCAATTCTCCCGATACAGACTCCTGCACTGCATTGCCTCAGCAATATGCTCCGGTGACTTATTTTCACTGGCATCTGCGTCGGTAACGGTGCGGGTGACTTTGAGAATACAGTCATACGCGCAGGGTGAGAGGCTCAGTTTTTCCACAGCATTTTTTAAATGGTTGGTGTCGGTCTCATGGAATTTGCATAATTGGCGTAACTGTTAACAGTTCATTTTTAAAGTACTGTATACGCCCATCTCTACTCTCAGACTATTGACTAAGCTGGGAGGGAGCAATTTTCAATGATGGATACCTTCTTTGGCCTTTGGACTTCCGAAACTTAACCATCTGATAATTTAAGATTTTTAAAGTAGTTGATAACAGGTCCGAAATCCAGATTAACGCCATTCAATGCAATGTATCCATCAGGCCTCACCAGGAAGTAGCCGTTCTTGCGCAGCTTTAGCATTTGGAAGAAATTTTTTGTCTGTCTGGAATAAACTATTGTTTCTATCCGCACAGGCATTTTAAATGCTTGAAGATGCGACTGAAAAACATCGTCAACCTTTGGCTGAATTGATTGTTCTTTGTGAAAAATTATCAGCACAAATTTCCTGCATTTAAGCAAATCATGGGTATCGGTCTTATTTCCTTTCTCATCCGTCCATTTTATAAAAGGCCATCTTTTACCTGCCCAAGAAGCTTTGCTTCCATAGCCAACACTAATTTGTGATATCCTTCGGAAAAATGCTCTTTGTAATGATTCTGACTCCAACAGGAAATCAAACAAGCGGAATGACCAGGGAACAATGTAGTTACGAAGGAATCTACTGGGACGATCTTTTCTTATAGCCAGCCAGAAGAATTTATCTGTGTTTTGAATAAGTTTTTCGGCAATTGGCCTTCTCTCCGAAGTATATGTGTTCAATATCTTTTCTGATAACCCATGTTTTAAAACAAATGCCATCTTCCAGGCAAGGTTAAAGGAATCCTGCACGCCGGTATTCATACCCTGTGCACCAATAGGCGTGTGCACATGAGCGGCATCCCCAACCAGGAAGCATTTATCGATATGGTAAGTCGAGGCCAGATAGGTATTTGGATAAAACACAGAAAACCAGTCCGGATTGCTTAAAGAAAAATTCATTTTCAATCTTTTTGCAAGATCCTGGGTCGCATCTTCAAAATCAAGTTCCATGTGCTGAGTAATTTCTTCAGGAATCAAACCGTCTATACGCCAGCCTTTTCCTTCCAGGGGGAAAAAGCCTGCAATGGTTTTTTGCGAAATGCTGAAGATGATATTGGATGCAGGTTTTCCAATGAAAGCTGCGCTTGCTTTGCCCAAAGACCCGGGATTTTCATTAACATGGCAATCAGTCACAAACAAGGGAACAGGATCTCTTGAACCCTCCCAGCGGATCCCCAGTCTGCTTCTGACATGACTGTAAATTCCATCAGCTCCGATTAAATAATTTGCTTTCAGATTTTCCTTTTTACCGTTAGTATGAGTTAAGATAGCGTCAACAAATTGTACATCCTGGCTGAATTGTTCTAATCGGGTGCCATTTTCAATTTGAATACCACGTTCTTTGAGAAACTCGAATAGCAGTTCTCTGGTATGCGCTTGTTTAAGCATCAAAATATATGGAAATCGGGAAATACCGGAACCCATCTTCCCAATATTTATAGTTCCTGCTTCCCTCCCCTCATGAATCATTGTGACGTTTTCAACTACCTTCCCTCTTTGTAAGACCTTATCCACAATTCCCATTTGATCAAATATCTCCAGTGTACGGGCCTGGATGAGGAGTGCACCGGAGTAACTTTTAAAATGCTCCAACTTATCTATGATCCTGAAACTGACATTGTGTATAGCGAGCTGGCAGGCCATCATCAGGCCGGCAGGACCTGCACCGACGATCAGCACATCAGTGTGTTTTGGCTTGCCTTGTTTTTCAATCATCGCTTGTTTTTTTGCCATTCGATCGACCGGATAGGATAAACCGAAATCCCATTGCGGTTCTGAGTTCATAATCCGAAATCTCAGCCTTTGCCAACAGATCCCTGATCTCCCTTATCCTGAATCCTTTCAGGACAGAAACAGGCCCGTCATGACGGGCCAATGAAGTTCCGTTGCCCAGTCGGGTTAGAATTTTGGAACCATAATATGCAAAAGGAGACCGCAAAATATCACTTATCACAAAACCAATTCTGGGATATTTATTAAAATGCGAAAATAGTTCAATCAATTCCTGGTTTTCTAAATGATGGGTAAACAAGGAACAATGATAAATATCTACTTCTTCGCTGGTTGAAAGATACTCCTGATAGGTAGTATCTATTCCTTTGACCTCAGGATATTCTCTGCAATGCTCCCGCAGGTAGGCTATGGTATCCGGATTGCTGTCGATTCCCGTAAACCGGGCATGAATTTGCTTTTTCCTGGCCCATCTGGCCATTTGTTTCAAGGTATCTCCGCTACCACAACCCAGGTCTACTATATGAATGGGTCCGTTGTTGGCAGTTATCAGCTTTTCTATAGCGCTGATGCTGAGCTGGTGGCCAAAGGTGTATCGGTTCAGAAAATCCAGTTCACGAAGGTTTCTGTATAGCAGATCCCTGGGAATATCAGGATTGTCCATCAGTTCAGACTGATAGGAGCGATTTGTGAATTTATTAGCCATATGAAAGAAGAGAAGTTTCTATGCTCAGACCTGGCCCGAAGCCCATGCTGAATAACTTTTCACCCGGTGATCCCGGCGATTCAAGAAATCTTTTCAAGACAAATAAAATGGTGGGTGACGACATGTTGCCGTAATCCCTAAGCACTTCGTAAGAGTTCTTCAGTAATTCTTTGTCAAGATTCAGGTTCAGGCTTATCTCATCAAGTATTTTCTTTCCTCCTGGGTGTATGGCCCAGTGGCTAATGTCATCTGATGATATTGAATAATGTGCTGCCGACCTGTTGAATATCCGATTCACTTCCTTACCGATAAAAGCAGGTACCCGGGAGTTTAGGATCATCTCGAAACTAAGGGGATTGATATCCCACCCCATCAGGTCCCAGCCCTCATGAAGCAGCAGGGAATAGAAACCATCAATGATGAGGCCCGGGAATGATGTTTTATCCGACATCAAAAGCACTGAAGCAGCTCCATCACTAAATAAGGTATTGGAAAGCAAGTTGTCTGTGTTGCCTTTGGGTTGAAAATGCAATGTGCAAAGTTCAACAGCAATGATTAGCACTTTGGCATCCTCATTACTGTTAATAATGAGATCTGCGATTTTCATAGCATAGAATGCTGCATTACATCCCATGAAATTTACGGCTGTGTGGGATATATCGTCACGCAAGCCCAACGCTCTGATAACTTCTGCTGAAAGCCCCGGAGCATGCAGTCCAGTGCAGGTTACTGTGATCAAGTGTGTGATCTCTTCGATCGCTGTTCCACTGGGCTCCAGCGTTGTTTTTATCGATTCCAGGGCAAGTAGCAGCGCATTGTCTTTATATTGATCCATACGATCCTCAACATGTGGCTGGGAATGCTGATGTTTGAAAAATGTGGGATTTAAATTTAAACCAAAATCAGGTAGGACAGAATAGCGTTTTTCTATTCCACTTTGTCTTGCCAATACCCTGAGTTTTCTGAACTCGGTTTTGTCTGCATATGCCTGCTCCATAAAGTCAAGGATATCAAGCTGATTGGTAGCAAATTTCGGTGATGCAGTTCCTATGGTAATAATTTTTGCAGGCATATTAAAACCCTTTCAGAACATTGATTAAAACTAAAAGCAGAAAGTAAATATTCATGCTTGCGGATGAGACAAGATTCATCGACATGGTATTATGGAAGTTTGCCTGCCTGATATCCTGTTTCACTTTGTTGAACCACACCGTCATTCTGAAGCCCATTACAAATATGAAAGGTAGAAATAACCCAATGGCAAAAATCATTGTATTGGACCAGAAATAATAGGCCATCAGGATTGTTCCTATGGTAAATAGAATACCAGAAAATATAAAAGTACCGCTATAACCCAGCAAATAACTTAAGCTAATGACACCATCATTCTTATCACTTTCATGCTGATAAATCTGGGTAAGGGGATAAATGCTACCGATGAATAAACTGGATATGATCATGCAAAGAATTCCGGATAGATTGAAGTGATCTGCCAGGGGTTTTCCTGTGATTGCCAAAGATGATATAAGAAAGATAAAGCCTCCCTGAAAAATGAAGACGATTAGAAAAGCCAAAACAGGATACTTCTTGAATCGCAGTCCACGAAAACTATATGATCTTGACATTATAATAAAGATCAAAATTAATGCTGAAAATATTGGGGAAATAAACAATCCAATCACCAATGCAAGTAAATCAAATACAAGGGTGGTATAAAAAAGATTGCGGGTAACGGCTGGTGGATTTTTTAATCCTCCTATACTGGATTCGTCTTTGTCCTGATAGCTGTTGTAACCATTACTGGATGGGAAAACCAAAATGTGTAGAATAAAAAATGCCAGCAATGTATCAAACCAAATGATGTTTTCAGCCTGGCTTAATGCGAACATAAAAACTGGTAACAGGAAAAATGAAAAGGGAAACCGCAGATGTTTTATTGTACTGTGATCCAGGAAATATGACTTAAAATTGCCCATTTGTTTTTGTATTATTTCTGAAACAGATAACAGAACATAAAGTTCATGGGAAATAGGTATCAGAAATTATTTGATCAGATCAAGGATTATTGGTTTCCAGGACACAGATAATTGTTAGGTTTACGGTTTTGCCAACCAGGAATCCATTGGCGGGACCAACATTGTAATCTGTTCGGTTGATTTCAAGAGATCCTGTAAGTTCATTTCCTTTCGAGACAAAAGGTATGGATACTTCCCGGCTAATACCTTTCATGGTTAAAGTTCCATTGGATACAAAGCCCTCTTTTGTCTTTACAATTTGATCAGATCGATAACAAATCTGCGGATGGATTTCCACGCCAAAATAGTCTTCTTCAAGCAATGCCCTATCCCTGACCGCAATACCGGAATTAACAGTAGCGGGATCTATGCAAACGTCGAATATACTTTCACTTAAATCATCAGCATCAAAAAACACAATCCCTTCGAATCCGGTAATGGTGCCCTCTACAGTATTTATACCCAAATTAGAAAGTTCAAAAGTCACCATTGAGCTATCTTGATTGATAGCCTGTGCGCTTCCGGTTATTGGGGCTAAAAGCGCCAATGTTATTATGTAAATTAAGCTAGATAACTTCAATTGCCTTTGTTTTTGTTATGTTACGTTGTTCTGATATAAGCTGATAAACAAAAAAATGTATAATATAGTTCTCCGAAATACCCAATTATATTTTTCTGATCAGCCTGGATTTCCTGGATCTTTCGAAGTTCATTTCAAATCGATTACAAACTGCTTTTAAGTGGGTCAACTTCCATTTCCAGCTCATCAATTTGCCTGGCTTGAATAGTATCAGTTACCTGCGACTGAGCCGCAATCGGGAATATTATTATAAAACAAATCGATGCATTTTTCATATCACTTATTGGATTGTGGGTTTTACCCACTTTCTGTATAATCTCTCATTGTCAAACAAAAGTTTGTGCAAATGAATCACTACCCTGCATGATGTTTGAATCTTCAAATCAAAGAATAATATCGCACAATCACCTACCCAACTAATTGCTCTCTGCTCACCTATATCACCCCCCCAAGTCTCCTGATCCAACTCCGGTATTGTATAGCCTCTGCAAAGATCTCCGGCAAAATACTTTCACTGGCATCCAGGTCGGCAATGATGGTGTAAGCTTCCCCATTTTTCGGGCCAATCAAAATTAGAGTTTTTATTTAAAGCCATGGGCTATTTCCATAGGTGTTTTGTTGTTTAAAGATTCATGTGGACGATGAAAGTTATAATCATTCTTCCACAGTTTGACTTCCTGTCGTACTTCACCCAATGTCCTAAAAACGTATGCATTTAGTAGTTCTCTTCTCAGTGAACCGTTCAATCTTTCAATATAGCCATTTTGAGTTGGCTTCCCAGGCTGTATAAATACCAGATCTATTTTCTTATCCTTGCACCATTTGTCGAGCTTATCAGATATAAATTCAGGTCCATTATCCACCCGGATCATATCTGGAACACTATGAAGTTTTTCAAGCGTCCTGATCACCCTTAATGATGGTAGTGAGGTATCTGCTACAATATCAAGAACCTCCCTGTTAAAATCATCTATGATGTTTAACAACCGGAACCTTCGACCATCCCATAAGCTATCGTTCATAAAATCAAGTGACCACACCTGGTTGATCCGCTCAGGCTGGAACAGGGCTTGCTTTACCCTAGCAGGTAATCGTTTTTTTGCTCTTCTCCGGATGTTAAGTTTCATTTGTGTGTACACTCTGTGAACCCGTTTATGGTTCCATTCATAACCTTGTTTCCTCAAGCGGTGATAGCACTTCCAAAATCCAATGGACGGATGTTTATCAACCAATGACGCCAGTAGGTCAATGATTTGGTGATCATTCTTGACCCTGGCTTTGTATTGATGAGTGGCTCGGGGCAGTTTTACTGCCCGACATGCCTGACGTTCACTCAGATTGTGTTCCTGTATTAAAAATTCCACAGCTTCCCTTTGCTCATCAGGCCCTACAACTTTTTTTCTATCAGATCCTTTAAAGCGTAGTTCTCCATGCTCATCTCCGCATACATCCTTTTAATTTGGCGTTTTCTGCCTCTAGCTCTTTCAGGCGTTTAACTTCACGAACTTCCATTCCTCCATATTTGGCTTTCCAGTTATAAAAGGTTGCCTGGCTGATACCAAACTCACGACAGATATCGGCTGTCGGTATCCCTGCTTCTTGTTTCTTCAGGATTGAAACAATCTTTGTCTCGGTAAATCTTGATTTTTTCATTGTTCTTTTTGACCGTTTAAAATTAATAATTATTCATACTGAACGCGCCCTGTCGGGCTTGTCGAACTCTAATTTTAATTGGCCGAAGTTCAGGGAGGTTACATTATGACTCATACTGCAAAGTTTCATCCCCCTCCCCTGGTCTCCCGGACCAAACACCTGTATTGGATTGCTTAAGCAATATGCTCCGGTAAAATATTTTCGCTGCATCCAATATAGCAATTCATTAAGAAACAATAAACCATTAAGCGCCAGCGATATCTCACCGGGATTGGGGTAAGTCCCCCCCCTTCAGCCAAACCAGCACTTGTAAAAATGTTAAGAATATTATATAAAACAAAATCAGTACAGTGACTTTGCTACGGAAAGTAAAAGGTTTGAGAACCGAATACCACACCAAATATAGATTTAAACCAAACCTATAATGTATCCAATTTAATTTCAAAAGTGAAAGTGATTATAATTAATCTAAATATGAGTGGAATAATTATTAAAATTCATTAATTTAGTATTCAATACAATTGTTAAATCAAAAATACTATGTCCGAGCATCGCCAGCTCGCCGCCATCATGTTCACCGACATCGTCGGGTATTCAGCCATGATGTCCAAAAGCGAGAAAAGAACACTGCAGGTCCTCGAAAGGAACAGGCAGATCCACCAGGAAGCCATCAGGCGCTTCAGCGGCGAGCTGATCAAGGAGATCGGCGACGGCATGCTCTCCCTTTTCAAGACCTCATCCGATGCCCTGCAATGCGCCATTGCCATCCAGGAGGCCTGTTGCAGGCAGCAGGACTTCCGGGTGAGGATCGGGATCCACATGGCGGAGGTGGTGATCGTCGAAAAGGACGTGTTCGGCGATGGCGTCAACATTGCCTCACGGATCGAGGCTTCCGGCAAATCGGCTGGGATTTACATTTCAGGCAGGGTGTTCGAGGATGTCAGGAATAAGATCGATATCTCCGCCACCGACCTGGGAGAAAAAAAACTGAAGAACATCGACCACCCGGTCCGGATCTATCAGATCAATGCCGTTGACACCCCCGGGCAGGCGAAGGCCTTACGACGCTGGGGAAGGCTTCCGGGGAAAAAGAAGAAAACGCTCCTGGCCACCATTGCCATGATCACCGCGGTCATCATCGTGCTGCTTATCTACTTCATGTGGCCTCCTGCTGCAGGAAAACATGAATCCGGATTTATCGCGGTTGCTACTTTTGAGAACCAGACCGGGGATGAATCCCTGGACCCGGTTGGCCGCATGGCGGCAGACTGGATCACTGAGGGCATTGCCGGTACGGGGCTTGCACCTGTTGCCCCTTCCGTTGTTTCAGGTCCTGTTCAATATGTTCATCAAAACCAGGATGGCATTCGTGAGTTGTCAAAAAAAACCGGGGCGGAAACGATCATTACAGGCGTTTATTACAAAACCATCGAAGGGCTTGAATTCCATGCAAACATCGTGGATGCCGGGCAGGGTAAGACGTTGACCGCCATTGACCCCGTTAAAGCTTCCCTGGATAACCCATTGTGGGGCATTGAAATAGTACGGCAGAAAGTTTTGGGAGCACTTGCTGCAAATTTTGATGAGCAGTTCAGCTATTACTCTGACCGGACACTGAAACCTCCCCTGTTCGATGCCTATTCAGAGTTCATTACCGGGGTTGAATATTTTTTTAAATACGAATACAAGGAGGCTGCTGTCCATTATCTCAAAGCCATTCACCTTGATCCCGATTATCTGACACCTAATTTATGGTTGGCCGGCAGCTACTGGAATCTTGCGATGTATACCCAGTATTGGGATGTTCCTGGCAATATTCGAACCTTTCAATCTTTTGACTCCCTGACTTATTTCCTGGAGAGAAACAGGAACAGGCTAACAAAAGGAGAGCAATATCACCTCGATTGGCTGATCGGTTTCAGGGAAGGGAACCCGGACAAAATGCTAGAGGCATCACAAAAGGCTGCGAACTTCTACCTTATATTCCGCTATGAGATGGCACTGGATGCGAACATGGCATTCAAGCCAAACAAAGCAATCGAAACATTGAATAGCTTACCGCCGGACCTTTTGCATTTCAGAGGATGGTATTGGGATGTGCTGGCTGATGCATATCACTTAGTGGGTGATTATAATAATGAATTAAAGACAGCTGAAAAAGGTATCTTGATCCATCCTGACCTGCCTTTCCTTTGTGAAGCAAAAATCCGCGCCCTGGCCGGATTGGGTAAACGTGAAGAATTGATTTCCTTTTTGGAAACGATCGATTTTAATAACATAGATGAATACTTCGGTTGGCTAGCACTCAATGCAGCAAATAGCGTTCACACTTGTGGTTTTGAAAAAGAGTTCGGATTTTTAATCAAAAAATCCATCCAGCTTTTTTCATCAAATGCCGACCCTTTAAAAAAGGATGGATTACCAAGGGCGTATTATCTGGGAGGGCAACTGGATCATTCAAAAGAAATATTCACCGAATTCCACAACACGTATCCACAAAACATTGATTTTCTCGGGTACCTTGGGGTCATTGCCGTTCGGCAAAAGCAAGAAGCAGAAGCGGAGGAGATCTACATGGAATTGGTCGAATTTGACCATCCCTACCTGTATGGCAGGAAAGAATTCTGGCTGGCCAGGATGGAAGCACTGAGGGGGAACAGGGAACATGCTGTTGAATTACTCAGGCAGTCCATCCGCCAGGGGGCGGCACTCTGGTACATGGACTACTTCACCACCTCGCTGAATGAACTCCCTGATTTTGAATCTCTCAGGGATTACCCGCCCTTCAAGGAACTGATCAAACCGAAAGACTGATGGAAACACGAAAATTAGCGGCCATCATGTTTACCGACATCGTCGGGTACTCGGCCTTGATGTCCAAGGACGAAAAGTTGGCGATGGAAGTGCTTGAAAAGAACCGTGCCATTCATAAGAAGGCCATCGGGCAGTACAACGGGCAGTTCATCAAGGAGATTGGCGACGGAACACTTTCCATATTCCAGAGCTCCCTCGCTGCAGTGAACTGTGCAATCGAGATCAATCAAGCCTGCTGCAAAGAGAAGGATTTCCGGGTGCGCATCGGCATCCACATCGGTGATATCATCTTCAGGGACAACGATGTATTCGGGGACGGGGTGAACATTGCCAGCCGCATCGAATCATCCGGTGAGCCAGACGGGATCTATTTTTCTGACAGGGTTTATGAGGATATCAAAAATAAGACAGATATCAAAGCCGAATTCATCGGGGAAAAACAGTTGAAAAATATCGATCACCCTGTGAAAGTTTATGCGCTGCGTGACAATGTAATTGATCATAAAAGTGAACGTGAGAGCCATTCGCATAGATCATCCCGGGTATCCAGCCGGAAATACCTGGTCAGCATGATCCTTTTACTGGCCGTCATCGCTGCGTTGACCACCACCTATCTTGTCGGTAATCAAAAAGGGAGGAAACTGGATCCCAACCTGATCGCTGTGGCTGTTTTCGAGAACCAGACGGGAAACAAGCAACTGGATCCTGTCGGGCGCATGGCCTCGGACTGGATCACCCAGGGTATTTCCGAAACTGGATTGGTATCGGTCATACCATCCTCGCAGCTTAAAACTGAAGAGGATGTTCACGGAAATATGAATGCCATACGATCCCTGGCCAATGAAACCGGGGCACAAATGATCATCACAGGGGTTTATTACCAGCACGGCAACAAGCTGCAATTTCATGCCAACCTGGTAGATGCCGGGAATGAGAAGATCATCAATGCCATCGATCCGGTGGAAGGCAAGGTGGATGACCCCCTGGCCCCGATCGAAGTCCTCCGGCAAAAAGTACTGGGTGCCCTTGCGGCAAATTTCGATGAGGAATTTCAGGATTATTCCGACAGAAAATTAAAGCCACCCCTATTTGATGCATACAAGGAGTCCCTGGCAGGCGTTGATTATTTCTGGGAAAGTGAGTATGAAAAGGCGATCGAATGTTTTACCAGGGCATATGACATGGATACCACCTACATGTTGCCACTGGTCCTGACATACCACAGTTATATGAATAAAAACAATCACCATAAGGCTGATTCCATCTCAAGCATCATTCAGAAACATATAAATCTTCTCTCCGTCAGTGAGCGATATATCTACGATTACCTGAATACATTGCGCAGTGGTGACCTGGAAATGGCATTTAAAAAAGCAAAGCTTTCCGGAAAATATTTCCTTCCCCACAGGTATAATTCAGGGTATGCTGCCCTCCTGGCCAATTACCCTTTCCAGGCCATTGAGATATTATCAAAACTTGATCCGGATTATAAATTGTTTCCAAACTGGTACCCGGGGGTAATGTCAATGGCTTACCATATGACCGGAGATTATCAAAAAGAACTGGAGATCGCCAGAGATGGGCTCAGTTCAAATCCGGAACTTTACAGTGCATTCTATGCTGAATTAAGAGCCCTGGCCGCACTGGGAAAAATGGATGATATCAACGATTTACTGGCAGAAAGTTTAAAACTGCCTTTGTATAAAAGGCAGGGTTGGTCGCCCGGATACCCTGGCTGGCTCATGCTCATGACGGCCCAGGAACTCAGGGCGCAAGGATATTCCGAAGACGCTGATAAGGTTATAGACCGGTCCATTAAATGGTTCCTCGAACATACCGAAGTGGAAGACCAGTCCTACCTGGCTACAGCTTATTATGTCGCTGAACAGTGCGATGAATCGGAAAAATTATTTACAGAGCTTCTTCAAAAAGATCCGGAAAATATTGAATACCAGGGCTACCTCGGGGCCATTGCTGCGAGAAAAGGAAACGTGCAAAAAGCAGAAGAAATCAGTGATGCCCTCGGTAGGGTCAATCAAGTCGGTTCTCATGGTTTGAATATTTTCTGGAGGGCCCGTATAGCTGCCATTCTGGGACAGAATGACCAGGCGGTGGCACTCTTACAGGACACCTTCGCCAAAGGCTTTCATAACTGGTACTATGATATCCCCTATTATGAGATCATGGATTTCGAAAACTTACGTGATTATGAACCTTTCCGGGAACTGATCAAACCTAAGAAATGAACGAATCCCCCTTCCCCCTGAACTGATGCGAATCTGCAAACATAACCCTGAGAATATACACAATATGTGCTATCATTTTATATTCCCAACGTCTCCCGGTCCAAACTCCGATACTGTATCGCCTCCGCCAAATGTTCAGGATTAATATGTTCACTGGCATCCAGGTCGGCAATGATGGGAGATAACTATTAGGGAAAACAGAAGGCATTGAATAGCGATCAACGAAAACTAAATAAATCGCTTTTGAATTTTAAGTCTTGCAGGTTAGCGTTTGATTATTTTTTGGGTTTGAATTCTTTCATTGGTTTTTAAGGTACAGAAATAAATCCCAGGTTTTAATTGAGAGCCGTTAAATAAAATATTCTGTTCTCCCTGCTGCTGGTTTTCGTTTACTAATGTTTGAACCAACCGGCCACTTAAGTCAAGGATAACTAAAGAAACATGTGATTCATGTTCCAGTGAATACAAGATTATAGAACTTGATTCCAGAGGATTGGGTAGGATCATGAATTTGTCATGAATAATTCTTAATGGTAAACCGGTTTGAATTGAATCACATGAATCTTGAACCTGTTGCTGGTTGTTGCAGCCGGGGGCGTTGTTGAATATATGCATTATTTCATTGTTAACAGCAAGGCATTCACAGATACTTTCTATATGACAAGTGGAGAGATTATTATTACCTATTATACCAAAATATTCAATTGTGCCACAATCTATATTATCAAGTCCAGATAGACTTGATAATACAGGATTTCCATAATAGTATTCTCCTATTCTAATGTTTCCCTCAATAGTGACTAATTTATCCAATCCCAAAAAGTTAAGCAGGTTGTTATTACTATAAATTTCAAAAAAACCAGATATGGTAGAAAGATTTTTTAGTCCAGTGAAATCCAGTAGTGAGTTATTGGAATGAATACCCAATCCATTTAAAGTGGTCAATGATTCCAGACCTTTTAAATTTAGCAGATTGTCGTTTAAAACAACTTCCATATAACCCCCAATGGATGATAGATTGTCCAAACCTGATAAATCTATCAGAACATTATTGCCAATTATTGAAAGATTGCCACCAATGCTGTTGAGACTGTCTAATCCTGAAAGCTTATTAAGTGAAGGATTTCCACCATACCAAAATCCGATCCATAAAGGCCCATTAATAGCAGTTAGGTTCTCCAGTCCTGTTAAATTTTCCAGGCTGTTGTTATTACATATGGTCAATCCTCCATTCACATAGGATAAATTGTTCAGTCCTGTAAGATTAAGCAATGATTGATTTCCAACTTCATAGCCATACAACCATCCACCTAATCTAACGTGCAGAGAAAAATTCCCATTAACTGTTTCCAGGTTTTCAAGACCTGATAAGTTTATCAGACCATTATTACCTCCAATAACAAGGTCGCCTTCAATTGAATTGATATTATTCAGTCCATTTAAATTTTCCAGTAAATTGTTACAAATAATTTCAAGGTTGCCTAAAAGAGAGGGTACGTTTTCCAGTCCTGTCAAACTGGTAAGGGATTCGTTATAAATAATTAAAATATTCTTTCCAATATAATTTAGGTTACTCAGACCTTCTAAATTTAACAGCATTGGATTGCCCTCGCCATACCACCATCCATATCGGTTGATTAAAATTTTATTACCAATATAAAGATTGCTGTCGATAGAAACTAAATTTTCCAGTCCCGATAAGCTTGTGAGTATATTATTGCCATAAATCTTCAGACTGCCTGAAACTGTTGTAATTACATTTAATCCACTCAAATTTGAGATATCATCCCCATTAATTATTACATCTCCCTCAATTTCAGTACACCCCGGATAATTCACCTGGAAACTGTCGATCTGTGCCTGGGTGGTGAAGGTGATGCCTTCGGGGAGGCAGGAAGTTTGGGAAATGGCTGTTAGTTGAATGAACAGCGTTGTGGTAAATAAGAGTGTTCGTGTTTTCATGATAGCTTTTGTTTGAGTTCCGGGTTCCGGGTTTTGAGTTCTGAGTTGAACACAGAACCCAGAACGCAGAACACTGAACTATTTAAAGTTTTATTATTTTCTTCGTTTGGATTCCTTTATTGGTTTTTAAGGTGCAGAAGTAAATTCCCGGTTTCAATCCCTCTGTATTAAATATCACTTTTTGTTCTCCCTGCTGCTGGTTTTCGTTTACCAAACGTTCAATTGACCGGCCGCTTAGGTCAAGGATTTCTAAAGTGACCTGTGAATTATCCCTCAATGTGTATGTGATGAAGGAACTTAAACCAAGAGGATTGGGTATTATAGTGAAATTGTCATCGTCAAATGAGAGAGGTAAATTGGTTTGAATCGAATCACAGGCATCTTCAACTTCCTGCGGATTGTTGCAGCCGGGGGCATTATCATGGATTTCTATCATTCCGTTGGGGGCTATCAGGTAATCACAAATGCTTTGGACATGACAGTATGATAAGGAATCATTGTAAACAATAGTTAGATCAACAATTGATCCAGCTTCGATATTTTCAAGGCCGGTAAGGCTCTGCAGATTTTCACAGGAGTAAATATACAAATTACCTGGAATGATGGTTAAATTGTTCAATCCATTTAAATCTATCAGCGAATTACAATAACCTATATCTAAGTTCCCTCCAATTGATAATAATGAATCAAGTCCTGCGATACTTTGTAAACCATATGACTGAATTGATAAATCACCACCTATTTCAGTGAGATTGTCAAATTCTGTTAATTCCGTAAGATTATTATTCCAAATACTGAGATCTTCCCCAATAAAGGTTAAATTTTCAAGACCCGATAAGTTTGTGAGGGAGTCAGCCCTATAAACCAGTAAGTTTCCTCCCACTGAATCAAGATTTGCCAACGATGATATGTCGGCCAATACAGGATTTACGCCGTCATAATAAATACCACTGTAAATGCCTATATTAAAATTTCCATTTATTGTCTTAAGATTTTCAAGTCCAGTGAGATCGGTCAGTGAATAATTATTTCCAATGTTGAAATCTTCGCCTACATGCATCAGGTTGTTCAATCCCGATAAATTGACCAGGGATTGATTATGTGACGGTCCAGAAAAACCTCCAATCCATATGCTACCCTCAACTGCAGTTATATTGTTCAATCCTGATAGATTGATTAAAGAGTAATTATGACTTATAATGAGCGACCCACCAATATAATTCACATTATCCAAACCGGTTAGGTTTAATAAGGAATCGACGCCGACACCAAGAGTTCCTCCAATGGAGGTAAGAATATTTAATCCATCTAAATCAGATATATCATCACCATTAATCCCAACATGCCCCTCAATCTGTGTACACCCTGGATAATTCAGCTGGAAACTGTCGATCTGTGCCTGTGAGGTAAAGGTGATGCCTTCGGGCAGGCAGGATGAGCATGCTTCTTCTACTTCTTGCTGACTGTTGCAGCCGGGAGCATTGTCATGGATTTCAATAGAACCATTAGGAGTGGCAAGGTAATCGCAGATGCTCTGAGCAGCACAATTTGCAAGAGAATTATTATATTTTATTTTTAACTCCTCAATTGTACCTGCATTAATGTTTCCCAATCCGGAAATACTGGTCAGGGAATCGTTACCAAAAATACGGAGATCGCCACCGATTGACGTAAGATTCTCCAATCCAGTCAAACTGTTCAGAGACGGATTATTTCCTAAAAAATTATAAGATCCAATATGAAGTCCACCACTAATGGAAGTCAGTGCTTCTATTCCTGAAAAATTTAACAATGACTCATTGCTTTCAATTTCAAAGGTGCCACCAATTAAAATTAGGTTGCCAAGACCAACAAAATCTATTAGCGCATCATTGTCCTCAATATAGAGGCCTCCACCAACATTTACTAAGTTATCTAAACCAGATAAACTGTTGAGGGATGGATTTCCTCCTTGAGAACTATTGCTATACCAGTAGCCTATTTCCAAACTGCCCTCTATTGAAGCAAGATTGGTAAGTCCATCCAGGCTGGTTAAGCTTTCGTTTTTGTATATTCGAAAGGATTCTCCTATGGAATCAAGATGATTCAATCCGGTAAAATTGATCAAATTATTGTTATAGTCAACAGTAAGAATTCCTCCTATAGAACTTAGGTTTTCCAGTCCTGTCAAATTTTCAAGATGACCATTACTATTTATATATAAATCACCTGAAACCGTTTGCAAACCATTCATACCCAGCAGGTTGGCGAGGGTATCGTTAGACGAGATGTTTAGATTCCCATTAATTGAAGTTACTATATTTAATCCATTCAAATTGGTAATATCATCACCTTCAATTAAAACATCTCCTTCCAATTCTGAACATTCAGGGTAATTGGATTGAAAATTGTCGATCTCGGTTTGGTTGAAGAAATAGTAGTTTCCATAGGGTAAACAATGATCTGCGATTCCGCAGTTTAAAGCTATCTCCCCTGAATTATTGCAACCTGGCGCATTATTATAGATGGTTACAATTCCATTAGGTGATGCCAGGTATTCACAAATAACCTGGATGTCACAATTATAAAGGGACGTATTACCGGTAATCATCAAATCTTCAATAGAACCTGCATTAATGTTATTCAATCCTTCCAGGTCAGATAACAACTGATTATTTCGAATCCGAAGACTACCCCCGATAGATGTCAGTCCTTCAATTCCGTTTAATGTTACTAAAGAGGGATTACCATCTCCGATGTTCAAACTCCCGCCAACAGATATGAGGTTCTCAATACCATTCAGATTAACAAGTGAAGTGTTTCCTCCAAAAGTCCATCCAATGTTAAAATCTCCTCCAATGGTTTTTAAACTGTCCAGACCGGTTAAATCTGTTATTGTATAAGAGCTTAAAATAAAATTTCCTCCAATGGAATCCAGGTTATGTAACCCAGCCAAATTTATCAGGGGATTACCGTAAATCAATATACCTTCACCTATGTATTCAAGATTACCCAATGCTTCAAAACTGGTTAAAGATGGATTCCCATTATAGTAGCCACCATAAGCATGTGTCCATCCAATATTGACTCCACCGTTTACTTCAGATAAGTTTTCCAATCCTGTCAGGCTGGATAATACATCGTTTCCCAGGATATATATACCACCCACTGAAACCAGATTATTTAATCCATATAAATTAATGAGCGCATCGTTATTCTGAATTCCAAGTCCACCTCCAATAGTAGACAAATTATCGAGGCCTGATAAATTCTGTAGATTTGGATTTCCTTCTATACCACCTTCAGATCCCCTTCCGATCCCAAGGGATCCGCCAATATGGGTAAGGTTCTCCAGCCCTGTCATATTAACCAATGATGTTCCACTAAAAGTAAGAGATCCACCAATGGATGTTAATACATTTAATCCATTAAGATTTGTAATATTCCCATGCATATAAACATCCCCCTCAATCTCCGTGCATCCCGGGTAATTTACCTGGAAACTATCGATCTGAGCCTGGGTGATGAAGGTGATGCCTTCGGGGAGACAGGGAGATTGGGAAATGGCTGCTAGTTGGATCAACAGGGAGGCGGTAAATAAAAGTGTTAGTTTTTTCATGATCTTAAAATTTGGGCAAAGGGCAAAGCGCTTAGGGCAAGGTAACTCTAAGCACTCTGCTCTATGCCCTTTGCTCTTTATAGTTTTATTATTTTTCTCGTTTGCATTCCATCATTAGTTTTTAAGGTGCAGAAATAAATTCCTGGTTTTAATCCTTCAGTATTGAATATCACTTGCTTTTCTCCCTGTTGCTGGTTTTCATTTACCAAACGTTCAATTGACCGGCCGCTTAAGTCAATGATCTCCAGTGTTACAAATGATCCTGTTCGCAGATTGTATGTGATAATTGCATTTGATGCAAGTGGATTGGGTGAAATGGTAAATCCATCATCTATCATTTGATCAGATGCTGTTATATCTGTAAAGCAAGCATCTATTATTTCAGTGGAATCATTGCAGCCAGGGGCGTTGTCCTCAATCAAAACGGATCCATTAGGAGCCGCAAGATAGTCGCAGATACTTTGAATTTGACATGTGGATAGTACAGGATTATGAGTAATGAGTAAGTTTGAAATAGAACCCGGGTCAACATCGTCTAATCCTGTTAAGTTTGTTAATGCATCATTTTGAGAAATATACAGGTTGCCCCCTATGGATGTGACATTGTCCAATGCGGATAGATTTGCCAGGGCCTCATTGTAATATATAGTTATTCCTTCACCAATAGAAATTACATTATTTATGCCTGTTAAATTTGTCAGGGAATCGTTATATCCTATATTAAGGGATCCTGGCATTAAGGTAAGGTTGTCAAGCCCTGAAAGATCTTTTAGTGCATCATTGTGATAAATTCGCACAAATCCATCTATAGATGTCAGATTCTCAAGACCTGTAAGATTGCTTAAACTGCTGCAATTTAAAATGTTTAAACTTCCACCAATGGAATTGATAATATTTAATCCGTTCAAATTGGTAATATCAGTTCCCGAGACTATAACATTACCGACAATATCCGTACAATAGAAGTACTCATCTACTTGCTGTTGGGTTGAAAATGTGATGCCTGAGGGCCAACACTGGCAGCCATCTTCCACATCAGCAATACTGTTGCATCCCGGAGCATTATTGGAGATGGAAACAGTTCCAGTTGGGTTAATCAGATATTGACAAATAAATTCAAAAACACAACTGGCCAGTGAATTATTATTGCAGATATATAAAGAGTTTATCGAGTTTTCTTCTATGTTTCTCAAACCGTAAATGCTTGACAGTAATTGATTCCCTCCGATCCATAAATCGCCATTCAATGTTGTTAAACTATCAATACCTGTTAAACTGGTTAGGGCATCATTATAGCCGATGCTAAGGCCATCTCCAATTGTTGCAAGATTATTGATACCGGTTAAACTGATCAGTGCGTCATTATAGACAATTGAAAAGCGGCCTCCAATGGAATTTAGACTTCCCAAACCGGTTAAATTTATCAAATCATCATTGAAGATAATTTTTAAATCATTTTCAACAAATTTCAGATTATCAAGCCCTGAAAAACTTGAAAGAGAATTATTTTGTTCTATTATCAAAGAGCCCTTAATAGAATCAAAATTTTGTAATCCATCTAGATCGGTCAACAAGGCATTATAATTTATGTTGACATTTTCACCGACGGTTGTCAAATTATTCAAACCAGCCAGACTTGTAAGCGAATTATTGAATTGTAGTGTCAAAGAGCCCTGGATGGAATCAAGAGTTACCAATCCATTCAGATCGGACAACAAGGTATTATTATTTATATTGGTATTTCCACCGACTGTTGTCAAATTATTCAACCCTTCTAAACTTGTCAGGGAATTATTGTATTTTATAACCAGATCACCAAGAATATGAGTTATTTGACTTAATCCATTCAAATTGGAAATATCATCTCCATCAATGACGACATTGCAGGCTATTTCCGAGCAATTAGAATACAATCCAAAATTATCAATAGCTGATTGAGAAGAAAAAACATATAGCCCATAAGGAAGACAGGGCAATATATTACCACATGAGCCGGCGATTTCGGCCGGGCTGTCACAACCCATTGCGTTATCGTGAATTTCAACAACTCCATTGGGATTTGTGAGGTAGTCACAGATACTTTGCACATCACATACAGATAAAGAATCGTTATTGCAAATTGTCAGATCTGTGATGGAGGCAGCTTCAATGCTCTGTAATCCGGAAATATCGGCCAATGATTGGTTACCCAGGATAGTTAATGCTCCTCCTATTGTGTTTAAATTCAATAATCCAATGATGCTTTCAAGGGCAGGGTTCTTTTCTATGATAAAATCTCCAACGATTGTATCAAGGTTTAATAATCCTGAAATGCTGGATAATGAAGTATTTGCGTTAAAATGATTATCACCTATATGGAAGCTCCCTCCAATGTGATTAAGATTTTCCAGGCCATTCAGGCTCAACAGGGATGGATTACCATAAAATTCTCCGTAATATGATATACCGCAGACACCAAGTTTGATATTCCCCTGGATATTTTGCAAATTTTCAAGGCCAGACAACGTCATCAGGCTTTCATTGCCGATTACAAGATTTCCCCCTAAATAAGTAAGGTTGTTCAATCCTTCCAGGTTTATCAGGGCATCATTATTGATAATCTTCAAGTCTGATCCGATATAGCTTAAATTTGCCAGGGCATCCAAACTTACCAGGGACGGATTACCATAAGCATAATAGATGTAGACCATATTAAATTCATAACAAAGTTTAAAATTCCCGGCAACAGTATCCACATTATCTAGCCCCGACAAACTGGTTAGATTTGGATTTTGTGCGATAATCAAGTTTCCGTTTATTGAAGAGATGCTTTCCAATCCGGATAAATTGTCAAGCATAGCATTACATTCTATATTTATATTTTCCCCGACAAAGCTAAGATTGCTGAATGCCTGCAAATCAAATATTAAGGGGTTGCCAAACAACTGTGAACCATTATGAAAACCAACAATTAGATTTCCTCCAATATAAGTAAGGTTTTCAAGCCCTGATAAGCTCAATAAAGAGTCATTATTACCTATTTTAAGGTCTCCTGATATAGAGGTAACCACGTTTAACCCTGTCAGGTTTGTTATATTGGCACCACTGATCAGTACATCCCCTTCAATCTCCGTACACCCCGGGTAATTCACCTGGAAACAGTCAATCTGTGCCTGGGTATTAAAGGTGATGCCCTCGGGGAGACAGGGAGATTGGGAAATGGCAGTTAGTTGAATGAACAGCGTTGCGGTAAATAAAAGTGTTAGTGTTTTCATGATAGCTCTTGTTTTGTTCGAAGTTTGAAGCCCGCCTGCCGGCAGGCATCTAACTGTTACAGTTTTATTATTTTTCTCGTTTGCATTCCATCACTGGTTTTTAAGGTGCAGAAATAAATTCCTGGTTTTAATCCTTCAGTGTTAAATATCACTTGCTGTTTACCCTGCTGCTGGTTTTCATTTACCAGGTGTTCAATTGAGCGGCCGCTCAGGTCAAGGATTTCTAAAGTAACATGTGAATTATCCCTCAATGTGTATGTGATGAAGGAACTTAAACCAAGAGGATTGGGTATTATAGTGAAATTGTCATCGTCAGATGAGAGAGGTATATTGGTTTGAATTGAATTACAGGCATCTTCTACTTCCTGCTGGCTGTTGCAGCCGGGAGCGTTGTTTTTAATGCTGGCCGTTCCATTGTTATTTAGGAGATAATCACAAATACTTTCTACCTGACAAGCTGATAAATTATCATTACTGGTAATTTGTAAATAAGCGAAGGTATTTGCACTTAAGTTCGTAAGCGCCATTAAGTCATTTAGGGAATTATTATCGACGATCTTGAGGTTATTCCCAATTATGGTAAGGCTTTCCAAACCTGACAAGCTGCTCAGATTGGGATTGGTATAAATCTCAAGATTATCTCCAATTTGGATTAAGCTATCAAGTCCTGCTAGATTTGTTAGGGAATAATTGAAATATATCAATAGTGTTCCTCCAACCTTGGTTAAATTTCCAAGTCCTGAAATATCAGTCAAATTATTATTGAATTTAATCCTAAGATCACCTTCAATAGTTCTTAGGGAATGTAATCCATTCAAATTTGATATATCATCACCCTGAATGGTAATATTACCTCCAATTACCGGGCAATTGGGATAATTATAATAAAAACTATCCACCTGGTTTTGGGTGGTAAATGCGATGCCGTCTGGCAGGCAGGGTGTCAAACCACATGCTTGCATTACTTGATTCTGATTAAAGCAACCAGTGGCATTATTTGCAATACTTATGGAACCTCCCGGATCAAGCAGGTAGTGGCAGATATTATCAATGTGACACAACGAAAGTGAATCATTTTCCGTAATCTTTAAATTTTCTATGGAAGCTGGTTCAATATTATCCAAACCTGTCAGCTCAGTGAGCATATCATTATTGATAATCTGAAGATTACCCCCGATGGAAGTAACTATTGATAATCCAACTAAATTTGAAATGTCATCACCTGATATTATCATATTTCCTCCCAAATCAAAACAGTTGGGGTAATTGCTATGAAAATTATCAATGTCTGACTGCGAACAAAAGTGAAAATTACCATAGGGTAGACAGGGTATTGTTGAACCACATGCTGCAGCAATTTCAGGTGGACTGTTACAACCCGCTGCGTTATTATATATATCTATTGAACCGTTGGGATTGGCCAGGTAATCGCACAAACTTTCAACTTCACAGTTTGAAAGGGAAATATTATGATGTATTGCCAGGTTCTCAATTGATACTGGATCAATATTTTCCAGACCGGAAAGGCTCGTGAGTGATTCATTATAGGAAATGTTGATATCTCCATTGATGGATGTCAGGCTATTTAAACCGGTGAAATTGATCAGGACGGGATTACCAGCCAATAATGTGCCAAAATTATTTTTAAATAATTTGCCTACTTCTAAATTTCCCCCGATGGTGTTCAAACTTTCCAGTCCTGAAAAATCTATCAGCGCATCATTGCAATAAACTAAGAAGTTCCCTCCAATTGAATTTAGATTATTTAAACCATTTAAATCTGAAAGTTGCGAATTTCCGTTACAATTTAAATTATTACGACCTCCAATTGTAAGATTTCCCGGGATTTGGGTAATATTTTCAAGGCCTGTTAAACTGGCCAGGACAGGATTACCAGAAATATCAAGATTTTCTCCAATGAAAATTAGACTATCAAGCCCTGACAATGAGGTTAAAATATCATTGTTTTTAACCGTGACGTATTCCCCAACAGAAGTAATATTGTTCAGGCCATTCAAATTATCGATATCATCTCCGTTAATTACAAGTTCACCTACAATTTCTTTACAATATGGGTGGTTGATTTGAAAACTATCCACTTTTGCCTGGGTAGTTAAATGAAGGCCTTCCGGCAAACAAAAACAGGAAATGCCGCCTGCATTATATGTATGAAGAATGATTCCATTAGCTCCTGCAATCCAGCCATTTAGTGAATCTGTAAAAAAAACACAATTCAGGTCCTCCTCTGTGCCACTAAACTGCCAATCCCAATCACAACCTGCATTTTCGGTTTTAAAAATATACCCGTTTCCCCCAACGGTCCATCCCAGGGTATCATACACAAAATATAAATCCGATAACCACATGTAATTATTATAACTGAAGCCATATTCAATCCAATCCCAGGAATATTTAATTTCCAAAGAATCACCAAGGTTACCTGTGTAGTAAAGATCGGATCCAAGATGAAATCCACCATGATTGAATAGATCCCAATTTCTCAGAACCCACCCATTTTCAGGATTGGTAAAAAAAAGCGAACTTACTTCAGCCCAAAATAAATCGACCCACCAAATGTAATTTAATTCCCAAGTCGGATTGCTGCTTATCTTACGATACAGATTTTGATTACCGTTATCTTGGATAGCCCACCGAAAAGCTGTATCAGGGACTGATAGAATATTGAAGTTACCGGGGATTTGGAATTCTGACATCCATGTCATTCCTCCATTGCCGGAAAATAGTATTTTATCATCTCCGCACGCCCATATTTTACCTTCCTCTTTTGCCTGAATATCCTCCAGATCAACAGGGAATCCTGTATAAATCAATTCCCAATCAATTCCAACATTTGTTGTTTTCAATATATATCCATCAAAGCAGGAAATATATCCCGTGGAATCATCTGCAAAATCAATTGCAGTCAGTTTAGGATAGCCTGAAATCGTATTCAAATTCCAGTTGGTTCCTGCATCGTACGTATTTAAAAGCGTACCTGCATTACCTACAATCCAGCCGGTATCCGGATTAATAAAATAGATGTCATTTAGATTATGTGAGGTGCTACTGGATTGTTGATACCATTGGGCATTGAGCATAAGCCCAGAAAGTATAAACAGGGCGTTTAATAAGAATTGTATTTTCATGGTGTTAGAGTTTTACTTTGTTTTGGCTCACTAAAGATAAGAAAATATACGGCTTAAGTCAATCATTTAATGGTAGTTATATTGTTTATTTTTATGTAATTAACGTTCAAAGTTTTTTTAAGTGAAAAATGAAACCAGCCCGTGCGTATTCAGGCTGGTTCCATTTCATGGCTTTGGTTTTAAGTCCCTGATCAGTGGAGCTTAATTATTTTTTTGGTTTGAACCCCATCGCCAGTTTTCAAAGTACAGCAATAAATGCCAGGTGATAAACTGCTGCTATCCAATACAACCTCATGTTTCCCCTGGTTCTGAACAGCGTTCACCAACTGTAAAACATGCCTGCCATTGATCGTATAAATATCAACCAGAACCAGCGATTCGGCTTTTAAATAATAAGACAATCGGGTATTGGGGGATAATGGATTGGGGACGATGGAAAGGTTTTCCTTCCGATCGGCTGCCTGTTCATCAATTGAAGTAAGCGTTGAAGCCAGAATGGTATTGGAGTATCCACTTCGACCGAAATAATAATTGGCCCTGAACCGATAGTAATAAGCTGTCAGGGGTACTAAATTCTCAATTGTATAAGAGAGGACATTGCCAACATCCAGGTTGTGATAACCATCTACCATATTAGTGAATGAGTCATCATAGGCTACATCCAGTAAATAACCAGTGGTATTTTCTACTTCCTGCCAGTTGGCCTGAAAACTCGTACCCGTCATTTCAGTAGCATCCAGGGCAACAACAGGAATTGAGTCAAAATAATAGGCACCTACATCTGCAGTAGAATTATCAGGGTCTATATAGGTCGGATCACCCGTATCGATGCATGGAGATCCTGGCAGCAAATGAAAATCATTCAACTCTGTATTTTCAAATAGAGGATCTTCATAGAAATTATTGCTGCCCGACCAGTTTCCATAAATCAGGCTTGTTTCGATGCAATTATAATTCACATCACATGAACTGCCTGGAAGGTTGGTATAAACATCCGGTCCTGTAGTTGCATTGTTCAGGTAAAAAATATTATTGGTCAATGCTACATCTAATAAATTAAAACCGTTATATATAGCTCCTCCACTATTGGATCCGAAGTTACTATAAAAGGTATTGTTGATAATTTGAGCGGGACCATTCAATGCAGTACCACTTTTTAGAGGAATCGTTTCAGCACGCGGTACCCTGCCGGGATTATTTTTCATCAGGTCTTCGCTTGTTGAATTATACAGATAAATGGCACCTGCACGATTTGATGCATTGTTTGAATTGAAAAGATTGTGTTCAATATTGAACCCGGTAGCCCAGGAGGTGATGCAAATAGCACCTCCATTCTGGGCTTCATTAAATTCCATGATATTCCCCTGAATGTAATAGTCTGCAACATCGGTCCAGTTAATAATACCGATGGCAGCTCCATAGGGATTGATGCCTGTAAAGATGTTGTAACTGATAATATTGTTGGAGATGGTATAACCCGGAATCAGATTTATAACATATACACCGCATCCAAATCCAACAATTCCTGTTATATCGGCTGTATTGTGTATGATCTGATTACCAGCAATGATCCCGATACCATCAGGTGATTCAATTGGATTATCAGCATAAATACCAGCTCCCCTGGCCCATTTACCAGTTACATCATTGTTTTTAATGATGTTATTTTTTACAATGTGCGGACCATACAAAAGCATAGCTGCCCCTGCAGCATAGTAGGAAGAGGACGTTTGGATCGCATTATCAGCAAAAAGATTATCCCGAATAATCGTTGGTATGCCATCTAGATTCGTAGTCACTATTCCTGCACCAAAAGCCCTACTATTGTTAGTAATCAGACTGTTATTAATGATCCTGTTGTGAATGATCTTTGCACCTGCATATTCAATAGTAACTCCCCCACCAGATAAGTCACCAAAGGCATCAGGATAGGTTCCGGTTCCGTGTTGAATGGTAAATCCACATAGAACCGATGTAGTATCCTCACCAGAACTGAAATAAACGACGGATGCACTGTCAGGATTAGAAGATTGGCTTCCATCGATAATCGTGTTATAAATATCTGCCGAATCGAGGGTGTACAGGTAATTGCTCATTACAGTGATGGCTTTGCCATTAAAATTGATATTCTCATAATAGGTACCCTGATCAACCAAAACGGTATTCCCATCACAAGCGGCATCAATAGCATCCTGGATCGTGGGATATTGCGAAGGTACCCTGAGGATGGGACTGTTGCTTTCGGCATAGCCTGTCTTCCAAATGTTTGATATATTGCGCCCTCCATACCATATTTTATAGATTCCGTCATGCAAAATCACAGTTGGGGAATGAACAGATTTTTCATCCCATTCTCCGGGATTGCCCACGTCCAATACCGGTTCCAGATCATTATGAATGGTCCAGTGTATTTTGTCCGGTGAGGTTGCGAAGCCAATCCGATATGTATAACTGCCATCATCTCCCCCAAACCACATTTGAAATATTCCATTGTTACATTTGAATACAGGTCCTGCTATTACCCATGTATCATACCATGTTCCGGGATCACCGAGTTCAATCACAGGATTGTTTATATCATCTTTGGTCCAGTTAATACCATCATTTGAAACGGCATAACCCACCTGATCATAGCTTGCATTATTCATCGATCCACTGTACCACATGTGGTATTGTGTACCATCATAATATACATGCGGGGAATAAACCAGGGATTCATCCCAGCTACCAGTAACACCTTTTTCCAATACGGGTTCAGGATTTAAATTCCATTCCAATCCATTGAGAGACCAGGCATAACCAATTGCAAAATCAATGCTGAAATTAGGATCAGGTGAAGCATGATACCACATTTTAAGAGTATCATTAATTCGCAAAACTGTCTGGGGACCTTTATTCCGATCCCAATCTCCCGGTTGACCACTAGGTATAACAGGATCGTCCTCCAACGTCCAGCTTATTCCATCTTCTGATTCTGCATACCCTACCTGGTAGTTGGTACCATAACTGCCCAGGTACCATAGCTTAAATATTGAGTCTTCAAATAATACAACCGGCTGGCGTGCGTATTGGTTCCAGTTACCAGGAGTCCCTGAGAGAACTGGATTGTTCTCGTTTTTTACCCAGTTCATTTGGGCGAAAGAATTGACCGATAAGAAGAAACATATGGCCAATAAGGATTTAACTAAATTAATGTGTGATTTTTTTTTCATGATAACCTCCTTAAAAAATTTTGATATTGAACTTATTTTGGCATCATGCCAATCATTGTTCCAAAATTCATGTGAGGGATAAGAATAATGATGATGTTGGAAAGGACGTTTACAGGCATTTATAAATAACCAATTCAATAACTCAATAATATTTCAGATCAGGGGATTGATTTTTTTCAATGGGCGAAAATACCCTGGTCAAAAAAGCCCAGTTGGGCGATATCGCCCACATTTTTTATTGTTGTTTTTGGTACAAAAAGATTGTATGGGAAACAATAAAGATCGGGAACCAATACCTTAGGCAAGAAAAAATTCTGAAACTTTTATGACGATAGAAGATTGAAAGATTTTGGGAATTTTTAAAAGCTCCTTTTTACTTCAATTCCATATTTCTGTCTTTTTCTCTTCAAGGCGTCCCTTGAAATACCCAACAGTTCAGCAGCTTTTACCTGGTTGTAGTTGCATTTTTTAAGGGCCAGGGTAATGAGTTTTTTTTCGGTTTGGTCTAAGTTAAAATTAATATTGGCCTCAGCCACAGGGATGTGTCCGTTTTGTGAGATAAAAAAATCGGAAACCTTCAGACTATTGTCTTTTGAGAGGATCATGGCCCGCTCAACCATATTTCTTAGTTCACGCACATTTCCGGGGAAATCATAATGTTCTATTTCATGGTAGATCCCGGGATCAATTTTCGGAATCGGTAGATTCTTCTTTTTGGAAAAGTATCTGATGAAATGATGCATCAATGGTTTTAGGTCTTCGCTGCGTTCGCGCAATGGTGGGATGTTGATCACAACCGTATTTAATCTGTGATAAAGGTCGAGCCTGAACTTATTGTTCCCGATTAACTCCTTTAGGTTTTTGTTCGTTGCCGAAATGATCCTCACATCCACCCGTATTTCCCGGTCGCCGCCAACCGGTTTTACTTTTCGTTCTTCCAGCGCCCTGAGCAGTTTCGCCTGAAGGGTCAAAGGCATTTCGGAAATCTCATCCAGGAAAAGGGTACCGCCATTGGCCAGTTCAAAGCATCCTTTTTTATCATCCCGTGCATCGGTAAACGCTCCCCTTTTATGTCCAAAGAACTCGCTTTCCAGCAAGGTTTCAGGTATGGCAGCCGCATTGATGGGATAAAATTGTTTTTTGTCCCGTTCACTGGCATAATGGATCAAACGGGCTACCAGTTCTTTGCCAGTACCATTCTCACCGGTAATCAACACACTGGCATCTTTATCCCTGGCAGTTTTTAAAGCCATCTCAATCACCTGTTTGATGGCGGGGCTGTCTCCGATAAAGTCCCGCTCGATCATTTGTTCAAGTTGCCTGCTAATGAGCGAACGCTCATCCTCCGAAGCCAGCAATTCGGACTGAAGTTTTAGGAATTTTGTAGTTCTTTCAATAGCCAGTTGCATCTCCACTAAACTGAATGGTTTTTTAACATAATCAACGGCACCGGCCCGCATGGCTTCGATGACAGTATTCATATCACCAAAACCGCTGATCATCACAACCTCTGTTTCAGGATGTAAATTTTTTACTTGCTTCAGTAGCTCGATCCCATTTATACCGGGCATCATAATATCTGAGATCACCAGGTCGAATGGTTCATGCTGCAATTTTTTAAGTCCTTCCATTGGGTCGTTCACCGCAACCGGCTCGTAACCCCTTTTAGCAAGATAATGACTGATCTTATCGGTTATGGGTTTTTCATCGTCAATGATGAGTATTTTCATCCTTTCCATGTCTTCATGCTTTAATATGTAGGGTTTCAGGTCCGACAGGTACATTGATGTAAACTTTTGTTCCGATTTGCCACGTTGAGTGTACATCAATTGTGCCATTCATTTCAGTGATCACTTCCCGGGCAATGGCCAGACCCAAACCGATTCTTTTATCCGTATTTTTTGTTGTGAAAAATGGTTCGAAAACAAGAGCCAGGTCTTTATCAGGTATTCCAATTCCATTGTCTTCAATTAAAATTCTGATCGATCCGTTCAATTGGGTGGTTTTGATTTCAATTTTCTTTGACAATCCACCACCGTTTTCTGTGGCTTTAGTTTCCAGGGCATCCCTCGAATTATTTAATATATTGATCAGGGTTTGTTCCAGTTTATGGGGGTTGCCTTCAATCAGTGGAAGATTTTCAGCCAAATTGAGTTGAATGTGAATTTGATTGTTTATCAATTGTTGTTTAAGGAGCAAAATGGCATCGTGAATGCAATCACCAACAGAAAATTCTTCAATTATATTTGTTTTTTGCTGACTTGAGAAAATTCGAATATGATCCACAATTTCCTTGATCTTGCTTATTTCCGCATATTGTTCCTGGATCATTTTTTCAATTTGTTTCCAGTCGGGCTTTTTCTGGTCAAGTTCCAAAGCCTGCATTTCAGTTGCGTGAAGGATTTTTTGCATGGGTTGATTAATTTCATCCGATATTCCTGCCGCCAGTTCTCCCAGGATGGCAATACCCGACTGGTGAATGATGATGCGCTGCTGTTCCTGCTGAGTTTCAACGGCCTCCTTCACTTTCTCCTCAAGTTCCTTGTTTAGCTTGTTTTTAAGCCTGTAGCGATAGTAAGCCAGACCGACAATAATCAGCATAAAAAGAATAACCATGGCAATTGTCCATCGGAACAGCCTGGTTTTCGGAACCATAATTTGATCCCTTGTTACGATGATTTCTTTTTTTGGAAAAACAGGATCATTGCTATAAATAATCAAGCTGTAATATTTCTGGTCAAAGATGGAAGCTTTATAAGAAACATTAAGAACCTGCTCTTGGCATTCGTCCAATACGAAATGAGAGGAGTCAACTTTTATATTTCGGTTGTTGCTTGATATTTTGTGGATAGATAATGGTTCGTAACCGCTATTTCTCACAACAACACTTTTTTGATAAGCATTTCGGGTAAAAACATCGTTAAAATTAATGGTGTCGGCTGGAATGAAGATGTGCGGCGCTTCTACGACATGCAACTTTACAGGTATGATTGCAATCATTTCATTTGAAACATCTTCTCTGACAAAGAGACTACTTGAATAATCTCCACCTTTTAGGTATTTTGTATTAATTTCCAACTTAATTTCTTTTGATGCATTTATGGGTATTTCTCCGGATGAGGGGTTTATTTCCAACCAGTTAAATGGTGCAACTGGTGAAGTGGAGGATACACGTTCGACCTGATTTCGAAATATTCCATGGTGTTGATTCCCTGAAATATCAAATGCTGTGTCACCTGCCGTTTCATTAAAATTCCAATAACCCATTAAATTGTCTTCCAAACCCGAAAGTTCATGGTTCATTTCATGCCTTATCTCTTGCTTTGTCTTCACCTTATTCCAAACCCTGACCTCGTCGATCATACCAAAAGCTCGATGCCGATTATTATCCTTGGTTCCTATAAAAAAGGGTTTATGATATAGATCAAGGTTGGGACCTGTTTGTTTTGGTTTGAAATCAGTATAAGAAAGTTCAATTTCTTCGCCGTTTTCGTACAATCTTTGCTCTTTTCCATTCCAGGTAATGGCAACATGTCTCCAGTTTTCAGATTCATCTAAAGTATAATAGTGGTAACAACCTCTGTTTTTGGCAGAATATGTAGTGTTCCAAATCCCAAGTGTGAACATAAAGCCGCTGTCAGGGCATAAAAATTCCCAGATGCCACATTCACGTTTGTAATTAAAGGGTTTATACCATGCTTCAACAGTAATATTGTTTACATCTTTTCCAAAACCAAGATCGCCACAAGCGATGATCTCATTGGTCGAGTCAATTTTTACGGCCCGGTTAGTATTTTTTTCGCAATAAATGAAATCTCCGGTGATTTGATAATTTAAAGTTCTGTTTTCTTTATTGATTAAATTAATATGATATTCAGAACGTTCACCATTATTCAAAGTGTCATAAATGGCAGACGGTGAGATCTGTACCTGCAAAGAATCTTCTGTTTTTGCAATTTCCTGCTTTAAAAAAGAATCTGTGATTTGAGAAAATATGTTGGTTCCAGTAGCAAAGAAGAAATATCCCAGCATAAGAGAGAATTGCAATATTTTATAAAAATTATTCATAAACGGGTAAACTGATTTTGAATGCAGATCCCATATTTACTTTGCTATTGACTTCGATCTTGCCTTTCATTTCATTAACTATCCTGTAAGATATGGAAAGCCCCAGCCCTGTTCCTTTTCCAAGCACTTTAGTGGTGAAATAAGGAAGAAAAATGCTGGTCAGATAATCATCCGGGATACCAATACCATTATCCGATATTTCCATAAACACACTGCCATCATACCTACCTGAAAGCACCTTCACTTGTTTTTGGTAATCCGGAATATTTTGTTTGTCTTTTTCGTCGGTGGCATCCCTGGCATTGTTGAGCAGGTTTACAACAACCTGTTCGAATTTAATAGGATTTCCAACGACTTCAGGAATTTTTTTATCCAAATCAAAATGCACCCGGATATTGTGATTCTCAAATTGTTTTTGCATCAATGTGTAAGTGTTGTAAATACAAGCATTGATATTCAGTTTCTCATTGTCATCGTTGTTAACTTCTCCATAAATGAAGTTAATATGACCTGAAATTTGTCCTATTTTATCCACATCCTTGTACTGTTCAGTTATTAGACTTCTGATATATTCAATGTCCGGATTTTTTTCTAACAATTCCATTTGAAGAGATTCGGCTGCCAGCAACAAATTTTGCAAAGGTTGGTTCACTTCATGGGCGATACCTGAAGCCAGCTGCCCCAGCGATGTCAGACGAGATTGGTGGACGATGATCTGTTGTTGTTTTTTCTGGTTATCAAGTGCTTTTTGGACTTCCCAGGAAAGTGTTTTATTTGCTTTTTGTTTCAACCTGTATTTTGAATAAATGAATCTCAAAATGAGTAGTAAAATCAGTAGCATGGTGTAAAATGACCATCTGAGAATTAAATTCAAGGGAATGATAATATTATGGGATTCTAAGTGTAAGCTGGTGATGGGTTGGTCAGGATCGTTACTGGAAATGAATAATTCACCTTCATGCGGCCTTAAAAACCCCGGAGAATGGTCAATTCCGACTTTTTTACTACCGTACGGAGGTACCCACAATTCCTGTATGTTGGTTGTGAAATCTGTGTTACTGGAATTAAAATTATTAATAAACAATGTGTCAAATCCAAAATTGCAAATCTGAAAGGATCTTTTAGATATTTTTCCAAAAATCGAATTACGAAAAATCAGTGAGTCTTTTAACAAAAATATATCTGGCGCATTTTTTACATGCAAACTAACGGGCACAATTAAATTTTCTGATTTTTTGAGATTTGACAAAACAATATCAGCACTGTAAATACCTTCATTCAATCCTGTGGCATCGGCATCAATTATTATTGCCAAATCCATAATATTATGATCAAGTGTTGGTTTTACTTTGGTTTGGAGCCAATGGATTTTGGTGGGGCTGGCTGATTCGAGATATTTTACACCTCCGAAAATAATTCCATTGTTGTTATTTACAGATGCATCATATGCAATATTGCCTGCCCCTTCGTTAAATTTCCAATAGCCCAACAGATTGGTATCAGGTGTGAGAATTTGGGTGTACATAAATTTTTGGATTTGTGCTTCCGTCCGGGCTGTTTTCCACAATCTGACTTCATCCAGGATACCTTTGAATATCCGGCCTCCCCATAGATGTGGTCGGAAAATATCATAAAGGGCAGGACCTCCACATCCAATATATAGGTTTTGATCATTATTACCAATATCTCCTGTTATTTGATCTTGTTTTTCTAACATTCCATCAAAAAAAACTCGTACGGCATTGTTGGGATAATCATATACAGCGGCGATATGGTGCCACTGATTTTCACCTGTTGCATTGATCGGTATTCTTTCTTCCTTGTTAATTCCTAAATTTAAGTTTAAGGATTCATTTATTTTATTGTAACCTAATCTATAAGATTTTTTTCTTCCCTTCTTTAATATATTTCTATTTCTTTCCCATTTATAGGCGTATGTCCATGCTTCAATGGTCAATGACCCATTGATGTTTAAACTGCTGTCATTGCCGCAATCCACGCAACCATCCAGTCCATTGAATTCAAGTGCATAATTGTTCTGCGGGCCATAATTAATTTGGACATCAGTTGAATCTGCATTAAAAAAAATGTTTCTAAGAAATAGCTGATAACTGGTTCGGTCTCCTGTAAATAAATTAAACCGAATGGTGTCGGGTAGTTTGTTTAATGAATTTGTATTGAAATTTAATGTGTCGGATTGAATGGTCCGTTGGTTCTGTTGATTTGGAAGTGCTGACCTCACTTCCTTTATTGCCCCAGTGTTGAATACAATTATCCAAAGAAGTAAACCAATAATATTTTTATTGGCCTTCATAAACTAGTTTGTATTGGTTGAGAGAGATAAAGATAGTAAAAAAGTTGTCATGAAAGATGCAAGAAATTACTAAATCCAGCCAATAAGATAAAAGACTACAATCCAATTTCGCCAATGGTTGAAGTCAAATATCATTTTCATTGTTTTCACTTTTATTTTTTAAACAGCCCATCTTATTCCCCACTTTCGGTGTAGTCTCCTTTTTACAACCGACACTCTAGTGAAGTTTGGTGACTTCGCCGCCTGAAGTTCAAATCTTTGATTTGTTCCCCAAACTGTTTCAAGCGTCCTCGCCTGTCTGCCGACCAGGCAGGCTTGAAGAATAAATAATCACACCTCCACGTCTCCCGATCCAAACTCCTGAACGGTATCACCTTCGTATGATGCTTCTCCATTTATTTTGATATTTTTTGGCCTTGCAAATGCATAATAAAATGCGTCCTCGTTAGGCTGAGCAATAAGAGGACGGGATGGGGGTTGTGTCCCGGTCAATGTTCCCTCTGCGTTCACAGATAGAATATATTCACCATCCGGAGGTACTGAAGTGCCGGCGCAGGAACCCCACGTAAAAGTATGCAAATTGAAACTACTACTTTCAAATTACATATATTATTATTATTATCTTTGTAACATGAAATACATCCACAGAAAAACTACTGCATCCATTGAAAAGTATTTACAAAACTTTCCTGCGGTTGCTATTGTCGGGCCACGACAATGTGGGAAATCAACACTGGCAAAACACATTACCGGCAGGATCGAAGGGAGTGTTTATCTGGATCTCGAAAATCCCGATGATCTGTCAAAGTTGGGGGAACCAACGTTGTTTTTCGATCAGTATAAAGAAAGGCTGATATGCCTGGATGAAATTCAAAGAGTACCTGAAATTTTCCCGGTATTACGCAGTATTATTGACAAATCAGGAAAAAACGGACAATTTCTTATTTTAGGATCTGCATCACCCAACCTGTTGAAGCAAAGCAGCGAATCGCTGGCAGGCAGGATTATTTATCAGGAGCTTACGCCATTTTTAATTTCGGAAACCAATCAAACCGGCAATGGAAAGTTATTCAACAATTTATGGTCGCGGGGTGGTTTTCCCAGAAGTTATTTATCTTCTGACGACGATATAAGTTATAAATGGAGAAAGAGTTTTATCAAAACCTTCCTGGAAAGGGATATTTCGAATTTAGGGATTTATTACCCACCGGTTACCATGGAAAGGTTATGGCAAATGCTTGCCCACCTGCAGGGCCAGGTTATCAACATGTCGCAAATCGGGAATTCCCTGGGAGTTTCACATACCATGGTAAGAAATTACCTTGAAGTATTGCACCAAACATTCATGATACGCATTTTAGAACCTTTTTCGGGTAATCTGAAAAAAAGACTCATTAAATCACCTAAGATTTATATCAGGGATACAGGCATATTACACGCTTTACTCAACATAAAGGATTTTGACAGTTTATTTGGAAACCCGGTGTCGGGTGCTTCATGGGAAACCATGGTCATTGAAAATATATTGAACTCTGTTGAGGATTTTAGTGCAGGATTTTTCCGGACGTCCAACGGAAATGAAATAGACCTCATCCTTCAGAAAGGAAATCATACATATGCTGTTGAATGTAAACTTTCTTCCGCGCCAAAACTCACAGCAGGCTTTTACAATGCGATTGATGACATTGGTGTTTCGAAAGCCTGGATTGCGGCACCTGTTGATGTTCCCTATCCCGTGAAAGAAAATATAATGGTTGCACCCATCGAAAATATAATCACTCAGCTACAGGAAATAAGTTCATAATAGAAAGAAAATTGAATGGAAAATCCCCTCAATCCGCCCTTTTCTCGGTGAAATCTTCAGACCTCGCCGTCTGGAGCCCAAATCCTTGATTTGTTGCCCAAGCTGCTTCAAGCGTCCTCGCCTGTCTGCCGACCAGGCAGGCTTTAAGAATAAATAATCACACCCCCACGTCTTCCGGTCCAAACTCCGGTATTGGAACGTTTCAGCAATATGCTCCGGCAAAATATTTTCACTGGCATCCGGATCGGCGATGGAGCGGCCTAATTATTAAATGCAGTCGAAAGCATAGGTAGAGAGATTTAATTTCTCTCTGGCATTTTTCAGCAAAGTCATCCCTGACTAATCAAGAATAGAACTAATTTTAGCTAACCTTATTTCGCTTTAGCTTGACGAGATGCAGAGTTTAATAAATGAAATTAATATAATGCAGTGGTTTGTTGGTGTAAAAAAGTTATATAATCATTACCTTTGAGAGTGAATCATAACCCGGTAATTTTTGATGAAGATATCTTATTATTCATTCAGAAAACAAGTCCTGCTATGCAGCAACCCTATACTGTTTATCCCAAATTTTTATTTTTCTTTATTTTTTATAATTCTGTCATGCATTGCATTTTCTCAATCCTCCTATATTCGTTTCAACAGGATCACCATCAACCAGGGTTTATCACTCAGTTCGGTATACTGTATTCATCAGGATAGCAAAGGTTTTATGTGGTTTGGGACCGAAGATGGATTGAATAAATATGATGGAAAGAATTTTACGGTTTTCAGGACTATACCCGGAGACACAAACAGCATTTCCTACAAATGGACAGAAATAATCTATGAAGATCAATTGGGGATGTTATGGTTTGGCTCACGGGGAGGATTATCGCGGTTTGATCCTATAAAAGAGACGTTTTCTCAATATCATGCAGATGAGACAAATCCTGAAAGTCTGGCAAATGATACCATTACAGCTATAGCTGAAGATGACAATAATCATATCTGGGTTGGAACAAGCGGGGGTCTAAATCGGATTAATAGGCAAACAGGGGCCATTGAAAGGATCTCGACAACGGAAAACGGCACCCATAAAATCGATTCGAAAATCAATTTGCTCCTATCTGACAAACAAGGAAATCTATGGATTGGGAGCAAGAACGGATTGTTTTATTATGACAATGAAACTTCCATACTTTCGAAAATTCATCTATCAAAAAATGCCCAGGATGAGATCTCGGTCAGATCCATGGCTTTCAACAATGAGGACCTCTGGATTGGAACAGATAGTGGATTGGGAAGGCTTAGTGAGGATAAATACAAGCCTGTTTCAATTCGCTTAAATAGCACCCAGGAAAACAGCCTTCCTCAAGAGCCCATTGGAAAAATACTTTTTGATGAAAACAGAAACTTGTGGGTAAGCACAGAAACTGGATTATATCGGTATCATTTTTCAGATGAGTCGTATACTTTACTCATTGAATCTCAGGATGTTTCTAACAGCTTATCCATTAACACCGCCAAGCCTCTATTGCTTGACCGCTATGGGATTATCTGGTATGGAACCCATGGTTCAGGATTATACAAAATCAATCCTTTAAATGACCAGGTAAATTTTTACAGAAATAACCCAACTGACCTCAGAAGTTTATCAGAAAATGCCATCAACTGCATTTATGAAGACCGATCAGGTGCCTTATGGATTGGTACCTTTGGCGCAGGGATTAACATATTGGATCCACAGGCAAATAAATTTGAATTCCTTGCCCACAATCCAATTAATCCACAAAGCCTCTCCAGCAATTTTATCTGGTCGGTTTATGAGGCCAATAATGGTGAAGTATGGATTGGAACCAATGATAAAGGTCTGAATTGTTATTCACCTGAAACTGGATTTTTCTCATTTTATAATCACAACGACAGTGATCCATTGTCCCTGTCTGCTTCATCCGTAAGAAAAGTGTATCAGGACAGCAAAGGAAATATATGGGTAGGAACGGATGGCGGCGGATTAGACCTTTTTAATAAAGCAACAGGCAAATTTTATCATTACAGGCACAATCCAGCTGATAATTCCTCCTTATCAAATAATTCTGTTCGCGTGATCTATGAAGATGATTCAGGGAATTTATGGATCGGGACCAGGGAAGGATTGAATAAATTTAATCCTGGAACAGAAAAATTCAAACGCTACCTCCATTCACCAGAAAACCCGAATAGCATCTCCCATAATTTTGTTTATTCTGCTATTTTAAAGGATAGTCAGGACAACTTATGGGTAGGAACTTATGGAGGAGGATTGAATAGAATGAATATCGAAAATGAAACTTTTACCCGCTATTTAAACCATCCGGATGATCCTACCAGTTTATCCGACAACATTGTTTTTACGATTTATGAAGACAAACTTGGAAGGCTCTGGATAGGAACCAACAATGGACTGAATCGTTTGGATCAGGCCACCGGTAATTTTGTTCGATTTGGGGTCAAACAAGGGCTTCCCAACGAAGTGATTTATGGCATTCTCCCTGATGCCAATAACAATATCTGGCTGAGCACCAATTTTGGAATTTCCAGGATGAATCTCACCGATTATAGTTTTACAAATTTTGATATCCATGACGGGCTTCAAAGTAATGAATTTAATGGAGGTGCTTTTCACCAGGGTAAAAGTGGAAAACACTATTGGGGAGGGGTATATGGTTTAAATATCATTGAACCAGAAAAGATTGATCCTGCCAAAAACCATTCAAATGTGGTGATTACCAAATTAGAGATCCTTGGGAAGGAAGTCAGTGTCAAAAATTCAATGTTTTCAGGGCTTAAAAAATCTAAAAACAATGATATTCTTGCAGATGAAACAAATCTCTTCATGGCAAAAAACATTGCTTACACATCTAAGATTCATCTCGATTACCCACAGCGATTCATCAGTTTTGAATTCAATGCCCTAAATAATCCCTCCTTACAAAAAATGAATTATTCCTATCGGATGGAAAACATGGAAAACGATTGGAATTACTCGGGAGAGAGAAATTTTGTGACCTATGCCAACATGAAACCAGGCACTTATGTTTTTAAGGTAAATGCTGCGAACAAAGATGGTTTTTTAAGCCCAAATCCTGCCGAGTTAATAATCACTATCGATCCTCCTTTTTGGAACACCTGGTGGTTTATTTTATTTGAAATTGCATCCATCGTGGTCTTGATAATTTTTATCTATGTTTACCTTTTAAACAAACGGACTAACAAACTGTTGACGGTGCAGAATCAGAAAATATTTGCTTCGAATCAGCAACTAAAAGAATCTCAAAAACAACTCAGGGAACTCAATGCTACCAAAGATAAATTTTTCTCTATCATTGCCCATGATCTAAAAAATCCATTTACAAGTCTGCTCTCCATCAGCGAAATGATGTCGAAAAACTATGACATGCTTGACGAAGAAGATAAAGTCAACAGTGTAAAAGGCTTTCATAGATCAGCCCAGCGGATCTATGCGCTTCTTGAGAACCTGCTTACCTGGTCACGGTCACAAACCGGACGAATAGATTTTAAACCAATTGAGTTCAATATCTCTAGTTTATCCATGGACTGTATTAATCTATTTATACTTCCTGCAGAGAAGAAAGGGATTACTCTTCATCTCAATGCAAAAAAAAACATACTTGCTTACGGCGACCAAGAAATGATCAAAACGGTTATGCGCAACCTGTTGCACAATGCAGTTAAATATAGCAACAAAGGAGCAATGGTGGAAATGAATGTTAGCAAGGAAGAAGGGCTCATCAAAGTCGAAGTCAAAGACCAGGGATTGGGCATAACAGAGTCCAATTTGAAAGAACTTTTTAACCTGGCCTCTCACAGGGCTTCAAATGGAACAGGTGGAGAAAAAGGTACCGGACTGGGACTTATCATATGCAAAGAATTCGTGGAAATAAACGGAGGTAAACTTCATGTTAAAAGTGTGCCCAATGAGGGTAGCTCTTTTAGTTTTTATTTGCAGGCTGGGCAGGATATTGGAGAATAATCTTAATGAAAATAATCCAACTATTAAAATCCCCGTTGGTGCGAGTCTCCCAACCAGGCCATATGCGTAAGCACGACTCGTGCCAAACAATCCCATCACACCCCCCACGTCTCCCTATCCAAACTCCTGCAATGTATTCCCTCATCAATGATCTCCGGTAAAATATTTTCACTGGCATCCAGGTCGGCAATGGAGGGGGTTACTTATTAGGCAAAACAGAAAGTATTGAATAGCGATCAACAAAACCTAAACTTAATCCATCGTCTCTGGCAGGGCCGGCATCAGTGAGTTTGTTATGAATAGTGCAAGAATACAAACCTGAATGCCATCATATATTCTACTTAAAAACTAACACTTACCAGAAAATTAAGGAGATTTAAGAGGTGATGTTGAAAGTTTGAAATTACCATTTCATATTTTCAATGTAGGAGAGGATTTTAGATTATTGTTCTTGATAAATCCTGATAAACGGGGCTCTACAAAACAGGACACAAAAATAATCCTGGAAACTATTTTATATTCAACTTAGGAACAAACCCTCAGATCAAAAGAATGAAAAATATGAAACTAACCGAAGCATCTGATCACAGTTCCTTTATTTAGAATTTGTTTTTTGGTCCTGCACACTTTTGTGATCTCTGTAATTTTAAAAGGAAAGAATCCTCCAATAATAAAAAGAGGAAATATGATTAAATTTGCAATGTCTTGGCGGTACTTTTTTTGCAGTACTTTAAGAACAAAACTACAATAAGCCGCGTTATTTCTATAATTTAAAACTTTATTAAAAATGAAAATAGTAAATAAGATATTGGTTTCTGTGCAAATTGATAATTTTTCAAAAGTCCAATTGGAAACTGCTGCGGCTATTGCCAAAAAATTCAATTCAAACATAATCTTACTCTGCGTTCTGCCCCTGGAGGCAAAATCAGAAAAAATCAATAAATTTCTTGCACCTCATGTTAAGGCAGAACTAAATAGAATGTCTGAATTTTTGAATTATGATGAAAATAAAATAGAACAACTTGTGGAGTATGGTGATGAATCTGATAAGATCATTTCAATCTCTGAAATGAAAAATGTAAATTTAATTATTCATGCTAATCGGCAGAATAAAGATGACAGTTACTCCAAGGTTGACAATCTATCAGAAAAATTGATCCGAAAATCTTTGAAGCCGATTATGATTGTTAAATCCGGCACTATTATACCGCCTGCAAAAATCTTATGTCCTGTTGATTATTCGGAATCTTCGGAAAGGGCTTTGTTCAATGCCATAAAAATTGCCCGCGTATTCGATTCAAAACTTTTTATTGTCAATGTTTTTGAACCCATGCAGGAGAGCTTTTCTACCCGTTTGAATATCGACTTTAATAAAGAAAACAATAAACTGGAGGCAAAAAATAAAGAGAAATATAAAAGTTTCATTGCCAAATTTAATCTTGCAGAACTGGATCATGAAGTTATCAGCTTAACAGGGAATCCTGATGCAGTGATAACAGAATTTGCCAAATCAAAATCGGTTGATATTATTTTTATCGGAAGTGCAGGCAAATCTTATGTGCAACGTCTTTTGCTGGGAAGCACTACTGAAAACGTCTTGCGGTTGTTACCTTCTTCAATGATAATCACTAAAGCTGAAAACATTCTTGAATTAAAAATTGAATCGGATATTTCAACCCTTGAGAAACATTTGGATCAGGCTATTCAATTGGAAAAACTGGGAAGTTATGAAGAAGCCATCGAGCAATTAAAGATTTGCCTTCATATTAATGATTTACACATACCGGTTTTAAATAGGTTAAGTAAATTGTACTTAAAACTTGGAGAAAATAAACTGGCAAAAAATTATGAAGAGAAAGCCAATGAAATTCTTCGTCGGCTATGGGACAAAAAGATTGAACATGATATCAGGAGGGGTCTGAAAATATAACATAAGATAGTAATTTTGAACCTCGACAATAATATTCCTGTATGCCTCAGATTTTACTGATTTATCTCATTTCATCCCTGGCAATATTCATATTACCTAAATGGGTTGATGAACGCAAGCCTATATTGCTGGGATTGATAAATCTGGGGGCATTTATCTTTTTTTTTCTTGGAATACCATTTATTAGCGGACAAATCCAATATACTCGTTTTATTTCCTGGATACCTGAGATTGGACTTAATCTTGAATTTGTTTTAGATGGTTTAAGTTCAATTTTTGCTTTACTCATAACGGGCATAGGCTCCCTTGTATTTTTCTATTCCTACAGATATATGAAGGGGTATTCAAGGACAAAACCATTTTATTTTTATCTTTTCCTGTTTGGTGGAGCCATGCTGGGTTTGGTTTTATCGGGAAACCTGATTCAACTATTTATTTTTTGGGAACTGACCAGTTTTCTATCCTTTTTACTGATCAATTTTTTTCATGAAAAACCGGAAGCCAGGCGGGCAGCTTTTCAGTCGCTTTTTATAACGGTTTTTGGTGGTCTGAGTTTGTTATCAGGAATTATTCTTATCGGTTCAGATGTCAATAGCTACTCCATCAATGTTTGGATAGCGAACGCTGACATCATTAAAGCAAGTAATCATTATGTACCCGGTCTGATCCTGATATTGATCGGGGTATTTACTAAATCAGCCCAGTTCCCTTTTCATTTTTGGCTGCCGGGAGCGATGCAGGCCCCTACCCCGGTAAGTTCTTATCTGCATTCGGCCACCATGGTAAAAGCAGGTGTTTTTCTTTTAGCCAGGTTGAGTCCGGCCCTTGGAGGCACCTTCGAATGGACACATATTATCCCACTGGCTGGTGTGATTACCATGCTGATAGGTTCTTATTTTGCCATTACACAAACCGGCCTTAAACCCATACTGGCCTACACAACCATAAATGCGCTGGGCGTTCTCGTTTTGTTGATCGGGATCGATACAAAACTCTCTATAAAAGCTGCCATGTTATTCCTGATAATTCATGCTTTTTATAAAGCTACTTTATTTATGGTTGCCGGAATGATCGACAAAAAGGTAGGTACAATGGATATAAATAAATTGGGAGGCTTATTGAAATATCTACCCATCACATTTATCATTACCCTACTCGCTGTACTTTCCATGGCAGGTTTACCACCCATGCTGGGTTTTCTTGGTAAAGAATTGATATATGAGGCTAAAATACAATCCCCGGGAATAGCTAACCTGGTACTTTTCCTTGGTGTTGCTTCGAATGTGCTAATGATTGCCGTTTCATTATTTTTTGTTTACAAAATCTTTTTGGGGAAACCACAGCCTTTTGAAAAAAAACCAAATGAAAAAGGACCCGGATTTTGGCTGGGACCATTGGTGCTTGTTGTATTAAGTTTATTTTTTGGGCTTTTTCCATCGATCCTAGGAAGCACATTGGTTGAATCAGCTGTATCAACGATAAGAGAAGAGGATATCATAGTCAAGCTAAAACTATGGCATGGATTCAATGATGTTTTTTTTCTTAGTCTTTTTACGGTAATACTTGGATTCGCATTGTTTTTTCTGTTGATAAAAAGAGACAGACTGCTGGCCAGGTGGAGGGCTTTAAACAGAAGTATATTCAAATTCAAATTGACTGAATTGTTTGATAATACAATGGAAGGATTTGTGAACTTTACTACACGAAAATCCAGGGCAATCCAGCATGGATATCACCGGTATTATATTCTCACCATTATTTTATTTACTTCAGTGTTGATTTGGTACCAGGTATTTGTCACAGGTGGATTTAAGCTGAATGCTTCTTTTTCTCTTGATCCCTTTTATATAAGTGGATTGATTGCTGTAATAATAAGTGCGGGCACATTCAGTATATTTGCTAAAACCCGGATTACTTCAATCATAGCCCTTGGTGTGATCGGGTATGGAATATCATTGATTTACCTTTATTATGGAGCTATTGACCTGTCCATTACCCAGATCATTGTGGAAACAATCATCATTGCCATGTTTGCCCTGGTATTGCAAAAGTTGCCACGCTTTGCAAAGTTGTCGTCTTCCATCACAAAGTTCAGAGATATAATTGTAGCCCTTATATTTGGTAGTGTTATGACTTTGATTGCACTCAGGGCAATTGATATTGATTTTTTAGATCCCATTTCAAAATACTATATCGACAACAGTATGATCAAAGCATTCGGTAAAAATGTTGTGAATGTTATACTTGTTGATTTCAGGGCACTGGATACCATGGGAGAAGTTATTGTTTTATCCATTGCAGCTTTTGGTGTTTCTCTTTTACTTCAATCAAAAACCGGTAAAACATGAACTCGGTAATTTTACAAATAGCTGCCCGATACGTCAGATGGATGTTACTGATCTTTGCCTTAGTTGCTTTGATCCGGGGCCATAATTATCCGGGTGGAGGATTTATCGGAGGATTACTGGCAGGCCTTGCCCTTATTTACGACGGATTTGCTTTTGATCATAAACGTATCTCAAAGAAACGAAAAATCAATCCTGTTGGTTATATTGGAGTAGGTTTATTGTTGATATTCATAAGCCTGTTATTCGGAATACTTTCAGGAGATGTTTTAATGAAAGGAATATGGATATCCTTAAATCTGCCCCTGCTTGGTCAGTTAAAACTGGGAACCCCTTTCATTTTCGATATTGGTGTATTTTTCGTTGTAATTGGAATTACAATCTTGTTTTTTTTATCCTTAAAACGAAGGTAATGGAAGTACTGATAGCAATACTGGTCGGATTTTTATATGCAGCAGGTGTTTATATGATACTTCGCAGAAGTATTGTAAAGTTTATTATCGGAATTATCCTACTGAGCAATGCAACAAACCTTCTGGTATTTCTTTCTGCAGGGTTAACCGCGGGGAGCCCTGCATTTTTAAGTGATCAAGTTTCCAGTCAACAGGAATTTTCGGATCCTTTGCCCCAGGCGCTTGTGCTTACTGCTGTCGTCATCGGATTGGGTATCGTTGTATTTACGATAGCCTTAAAATACAAATTCTTTGAAGTAACCGGTGCAGATGACCTGGACCAATTAAAACCAACTGACAATCAAAAATGAACTGTGTAGCACTTCCCATACTGATCCCATTGGTTCTGATGATCATGCAGATCTTTTTCAGGAGGAAAATATTCTCCCAGTGGCTTGGTATATCAGGAAGTCTGCTGCTGCTTTTATCAACCTTCTATCTTTTTGGCCAGGTAACAAAGCACGGAATTTTAACCTTAAATGTCGGAGGGTGGCCGGCCCCGTATGGGATTACGCTTGTGATCGATTACCTGAGCATCCTGATGCTAGTAATTTCTGCTGTGATTATTTTTTGCATTTCCATTTATGCTGTCAGCTTTCTAAAAACTACCGGTGAGAAACAACGGTTCTATATTGCATTTTATGCACTTATTCTTGGTTTAAATGGTGCATTTATAACGGGAGATGTTTTTAATCTTTATGTATGGTTCGAGGTGATGCTTATTTCTTCATTTGTATTGATCACACTGGGCTCATCCAGGGAACAGCTCTCGGGGGGGATTAAATATCTTTCGTTAAACCTGATCGGATCACTTTTGTTCCTGGCCGGAATAGGCCTGTTATTCGGCAAAACCGGAACATTGAATATGGCTCAGCTGGCGGAGATCTTAAGGGAGGACGATTCAGCAATCCTTTTAAACACTTCTGCAATGCTGTTTTTTGTTGCCTTTGGGATTAAAGCAGCTATTTTCCCGTTGTTCTTTTGGTTACCCGCCTCTTATCATACACCCAACATAACCATCACATCACTTTTTGCAGGATTGTTGACAAAAGTCGGGGTTTATACCATGATTAGATTTTTCACTTTGTTCTTTGTGCAGGATCAACCTTTCTGGCATAACCTGTTATTAACACTTGCAGGATTAACCATGTTTATTGGGGGATCGGCTGCCATTGCCCAGTATGAAATACGAAAGATTTTGTCTTATCATATCATCAGCCAGATCGGATATATGGTCATGGGCCTGGGCATTTTTACCCCATTGGGGCTGGCAGGTGGGATCTTTTTTACACTGCACAATATGATTGCAAAAACCAATACATTTTTAGTCTCGGGTATGGTATTCAAATTAAAAGGCAATTATCATCTCAAGAATATAGGAGGCCTGGTAAAAGAAAGTCCTTTGCTGGCGGTACTGTTTATTATTCCTGCATTCGCCCTTGCCGGGGTTCCGCCACTATCCGGTTTTTTCGCAAAGTTTATTCTTATCAAAGCCGGTTTTGAGGATGGGCATTATTTTGTAACAGCAGTAGCTGTTTTTACAGGGCTTTTAACCCTTTATTCGATGATTAAGATTTGGAATGAAGCCTTTTTGAAAAAATCACCTGAAGATCCATCACATGAAAAAGATAAAATTAAATTGTCTTTACTGGAGGTTTTACCATCCATATTACTGGGTTTGATAAGCCTTGGAATGGGAATTTTTGCATCCTCAGTTTTTGGTTATACCATGGAGGCAGCCAACCAGCTTATTAATCCATCAATCTATATCGAAACCGTATTATATAATCAATAGTTATGAATTTGTTTAAAAAGATCGTATACATCATTGAATTTATTGGTTTTTATCTCATAAAACTGGTACAGGCAAATTTATTTATAGCCTATGATATACTTACGCCCAGAATGATTACCAAACCTGCTTTTCTGAATATCCCGGTGGAAATTAAATCAGACTTTGGATTGCTGCTATTCAGCAATTTATTATCCATGACACCCGGTTCTTTATGTGTCGACTTAAGTGATGATAAAAAGGAAATGAAGGTTCATATATTATACCATGAAAGCGTGGAGGACATGCAGAATGAAATAGCCAAAATCCAGGACAGAATTATTCGAATTTCAAATTAAAGAGATGATGAACATTGTGATTTACATAGCTTTTGGTTTTTTATTGGTGGCACTGGCGGTAACCTTATTCAGGCTGATCAAGGGCCCAACATCCGGTGACCGCATCATAGCGCTTGATCTGGTTGGATTTATAACAATGGGATTTGTGCTGGTATACAGTGTCTTAATAAACAAGGCCATTTATTTTGACATCCCGGTCATCATTTCAATGGTATCCTTTATTGGAACCATTGCAGTATCAACTTATTTAAAGGAGAAGACTTAATATGTGGTGGATTTATACATTTATATTAGCCGGTTCATTGTTTATCCTGATCGCTTCCATTGGTTTGATCAGGTTTAAAGATATTTACAGCAGGATGCATGTGACTACCAAAGCATCTTCTTTTGGTATTATGCTCATACTGATTGGCGTAAGCCTATACTTGAATATTGGTGAAGTTTATCTGAAGGCATTTTTTGTCATCATATTTGTATATCTGACTGCCCCACTGGCAGCCCATTCCATTGCCAAATCAAATAGAGACCGGTCATGATCCCCCTTTATCGGCGAATTATCCTTTTACCTGTCTGAAGTCCAAATCTCTGATTTGTTCCTTCACACCCCCAGGTCTCCCGGTCCAGACTCCTGCAATGTAATGTATCCTATTTATCAGTATTGCCAATTCGGTAGCCTAATCCAAGAGCCAGTTGAAATGTATTTCTTATGAATTCAAAATGGCCATCGTGTAATCTGTCACCAAATGAAGCCCCCATGGACAAATCCATGAATAGTCGTTTAGGGCTTCCTATAGGAATCATACCTCCTATAAGCACTATACCTGCCTCAACAGTTTTGGTCTTCTGATCATTGATCTGATAAGTGCCGATCCGACCGTATCCTATATCAATAAAAATAACTTGTCTTGATAATTGAACTCCCAGCATAAATCCTGGTTTATTACTACCTGGCAATACCCCGAATCCCAATAACAAACCAGAGTTTTTTGGCCCTAAAACAGTTTTTGCACCCAGTCCCCCGAATGGAACACCAAAACCAACACCAACATTAATGGCTGATGGAGGAATTTCATCCTGACCACAACTTAATGTTACAATTACAAAAAAACTGATCAATGTAAAAAAAACTTTTTTCATTTAATGGACTTTATTAAGCTATCAATTATTTTAGACTGAACTCAAGCTCTGCGAAAACGATAGACTTCGCCACCTGGGATCCAATTCTCCAATATAGATACCTCACACCCCCCACGTCTCCCGGTCCAAACTCCTGTATTGTATTGCTTCAGCAATGTGCTCCGGCAAAATATGTTCACTGGCATCCAGGTCTGCAATGGTGCGGGCAACCTTTAGAATGCGGTCATAAGCCCGGGCGGAGAGGCTTAGCTTTTCCATGATGTTTTTTAACAACTATATCAATTCAATCTGTTTACTAATGTTTAGAAAATTAATCAGGTTATTTCCCTCAGTTATTTGTTCTTGAACACCACCATAAACCAAATATGATTTTTTAATTCTATCGGGATAAATCTTTTTGATGTAATTAATATTTTTATTGAACTCTTTATGATAGGTTTGAGATGATTTAATCTCAACAGGGATTAACTTATTGCCCCTTGGCATAAGCAAATCAATTTCATTTCCATGTTTATCCCTGAAAAAAAAGACATTCGCATCCATACCGGAATTATAATGTTTTTTAACAAGTTCATTAATCACAAGATTTTCGAACAATCCTCCCCGCAAAGGGTCACGCTGAAGCTGGTCAGGATTTGTAATTCCTAAAAGATAGGTGACCAGGCCAATTTCATAAAAATATAGTTTTGGAGATTTAACAAGCCTTTTATTTATATTATCATACCAGGGTGGAAGCAGGTACACAATAAAAGAAGTTTCCAGCACCGACACCCAGGATTTTATTGTATTTACTGAAACACCGGTTTCATTAGCCAATTGACTTGCATTAAATATTTGTCCAGTTCGTCCGGCACATAGTTTCATGAATTTTCTAAAAAGAGAAATATCCTTTATATTTATCAAACTTCTAACATCCCTTTCTACATAAGTTTCATAATAATTGCGATAGCTTCTTGTGGGTTCCCGCCCCTCTGAATAGATTGAAGGCAAAGAACCCGCAAAAATCAATTGATCTGCCGATAAATTGGGTTTAAGGGATGAAATTTCATCAAAGGAAAGTGGCAATAATTTCAATATAGCAGTTCTACCTGCAAGGGATTGAGTCACTTTTTCCAATAAAGAAAACTGATTACTTCCGGTAATTATAAACCTGGATCTTTTATTTTCATCCACTGTAACCTGCAGATAAGAGATCAATTCCGGAGCACGTTGTATTTCATCAATAATGGCACCTTCCTGATTTTGTTCCAGAAATGCCCTGGGATCATTGAGTATCAAATCCAGGGTATCCGGACTTTCAAGATTGTAGTATGGCAATTCCCCAAATAAATGTTTCGCAAGTGTAGTTTTCCCAGATTGACGTGGGCCACTTATGGTCAAAATGGGATACTCTTTGGCGCAAGCCAGGGTTTCATTTGTTATTTCTCGTTGAATATAGTTTTTGGTCATTTTTTCAGTTAAATTGCAAATTTGCCCAAAAATAATAATATAAATTGTAAATAACAACCAATACTTTTAATATTTATAATATGACTCTGTTTAAGTAAATAATTTAAATCCTACAAAACCATGTCTTTAGAATCCGTTGAGGAACTACTTTTAATGAATAGCAATCCTCAAAATCACACTCCCCAATTCTCCCTGTCCAAACTCTTTTATTAAGAAATCTATACCAAACCCAGTTCAGTGGGTTGTTTTAGAATAGCACAAAAAAGAATCCCACAGCCTTCGTTAACTAGTCTATTATATTTCAAAGAAATATTATTTCCCTGTTCTACAAATCCTGGGATTTCTTGCTTCTTTTTTCATTTAGTTCATACCTTGTTCAAAAAAACATAGCGTTCACTACTTTATCCCCTGCGTAAACTACTTCCCCTCCATTTCACCCAAATGATGAATTAAGTTTGTTAAAAATAATGACGAACATTAAAATTTAAAATCATGAAAAATCATTTACTCTTGATCGCAATTCAATTTGTGATTTTTTCAAATGTGCACATTTATGCTCAAAATTATGATCATTCGGATCAAACATTGGATAACATTACAAACGTTATGATTCCCGATATTTCAAACCACCAAAAATCAAATCCAATATATAACGAAACTATATGTAATAATTCGGTTTTTGGACATTCCGCTTCTTTAGTATTTGATACTATATTATGCCAACAATTACAGGAAGTGCTCGATGATGCAATTATAGATTATGGAATAAAGGGATTGTCTGCTGCACTCAGTAATGAGGAAGGAGAAATATGGGCAGGGGTTTCCGGGATTTCACATGATACGGTGCAAATCACAACTGATATGCTGTTTGGTGTTGGCAGCCAGACAAAAAATTTCATTGCTACAATTATACTTCAATTATATGAAGAAGGGCAGTTAAACCTGAGCGATTCAATATATCACTGGTTACCTGTATTCGAAAATATTGACACCACCATTACCATTAAACAATTACTTAACCATACCAGTGGGGTATATGACTGGCTCGATCATCCGGATATTGCAGATTCTGTTTGGGTCACAGGATCAAGAATCTGGACTCCTGAAGAAATTTTAAGTTACTTTATTCTTAATCCCTTATTCCCAGCAGGTACTAATTTCTCATATTCAAATTCAAATTATTTGCTACTGGGGCTAATAATTGAGGCAATCACCGGAAATGATATTGTTGATGAACTGCATACACGCCTATTACAACCACTTGGCCTAAACTCTAGCTGCTTATTTCCAGATGAATCATTTGTTGGCACCCGTTCACATGTTTGGGGTCCTTATGGTGGACCTCTTATCGATTATACTGATATAATCGACACAGTATTTTTCAGTGCCAGCTGGTGTTGCGGAAATATTTTTTCAACTGCAGAAGATCTTGTAAAATGGTCAAAAGGATTATACCAGGGAAGCTTACTAAATGACACTATAATAGATTTAATGATCACACCAACTCCATTTGGAGGTAACTGGTATGGGCTCGGGACACAGTTATGGTGGTCAGGTGCATTTGTAGGTCACAGTGGTGATGTTGGATACACTTCAGAAACAGTTTATAACTCCGAGCATTCATTGAGTATTGCTGTTCTTTCAAACACACAGAGCTATTATACTGATGATATCCGATTATCACTCTACTATACATACCTCAACTACATAACAAATATTAATCAACCGGTATCAGACCTGAATATTTCAATTTACCCCAATCCCTGCAAAGATCAAATAAATGTTGTTTATGATCTTGAAAATGCCTGGAACATTGATTGTGAGATCATCGACATTAGAGGGGAAGTTTTGTGTCGGGCAAAACTGGGAAGTTCAGTAGCAAAGTATGAAACACTTGACATGTCATCATTCCCCGCTGGAGTTTATTTTATTCGATTGGAATACAGTAAGGGTAATCTAATGAAGAAAATAATCAAAGCTAATTAAGTTGCAGTTTCAGAAAAAGGCATTCCTTAAACGCTATAATTCAGTTGTTCAATGCAATATTTTTTTAAACGTTTTGAATTATGATTAAATTTATTCAAAATTTTACAAATAGCATGTTGCGAACAATTATCATTGATGATGAAAAGCATATTAGGGAATCCCTTTCGGAAATGCTTAAAAAACATTGTCCGAATGTGAAGTTAATTGATACTGCTGCAGGAGTAAAGAGCGGATTAGAGGCCATCAATAAATATCATCCTGATCTTATACTGCTCGACATAAAAATGAAAGACGGCACTGGCTTTGACCTGCTAGAACAAATTGATAACATTTCTTTTAAAATTATCTTCATTACAGCATACGACCAGTATGCTATCAAAGCATTTAAATTCAGCGCCCTGGATTATTTATTAAAACCTGTTAACTCACAGGAACTAAAGGAAGCCGTTGATAAGGCAGAAAACCTGAGCCAGCAGGAAATAAATACAAAACTCAATACACTTACTGGTAACCTGAACACGAATGATCAAGCCAAAAAAAAGATCATTCTTAAGACGTTTGATAATGTTTACCTCGTTAGAGTGGGTGATATAATCTATGCAGAATCCGACAACAGATATACAACCCTATACCTTGAATCCGGCGAAAAAGTCATTGTTTCGCATGTATTGAAACATTACCAGGAGATGCTCGAGGAATATGGATTTTACAGGGTACACAAATCTTTTTTGATCAACCTGGAATATATTTATCGTTTTGAAAAAGCGGACGGTGGATACGTGGTCATGTCACAGGGCACCAAAGTGCCAGTAGCATCAAGAAAAAGAGAGGAATTATTAAAGCTTTTTGAAAGAATATCTGAATGACATGAAAAGAATATATCTCCTTATCATAAGCTTCATATTGATCATTAGCGCCTATGCATCCGATAAAAGAGTTGTATACCAGGCAACAGCTTATTGGGATATTGACAGCCTGGAATCCATCCTTCCTGAGCAGACAGGAATTGAGCATGTAAATACGCTGAACCGACTTATTGCATCTGTTGGTATTGAAAATTTTAAAAAGAGCTATGAATACTACCTTCAGGCAATTCTTCTTGCAGAAGAACTAAAATATAATTTTGGGTTAGCAGAAGCAAAGAGGTATATGGCTTATGCTTACTATTATCAGAGTGAGAACTCACAATGTCTGAACTTTTTATGGGAAGCCCGGGATATTTATGAATCATTGAATGATGCATTTCATCTGGCAGTCATGGACCAGGTGATTGCAACTTTATATCTTTCAGCCAGGGATTTTGACAAAGCCCTGTATTATTGTAAGGAAGCAATAAAAGGATATCGTGCCAGGGATAAAAATGGAAAACTGTACGCATCAGTTAAAGACACCCTGATCATGTATTCCATAACAGGAAGGGTATACAGAGAGCTGGGTAGGTCAGATACTGCATTGCCGATCTATTTAAAATACCTGGAAATCGGTGAACATAATAATATCGAGATTACCAACCTCATGGTGCATACAGGATTGGTTGCTGCATGTTATATTGAGACAAAGCAGTACGCCAAGGCTATTGAATATTACCTGAAAGCACTTGAATTTACTGAGGTAAACCAGAGCATTATCGCCCTAAAGCATGAATATATGAGAAGAATGGCCATGATTTATCTTGGAATGGGTAGATATAACGAAGCCATTGAGCTGCTTATTAAGTCCTATGATTTTCTATCTGCAAACGGTTTTTTAATGCAATCACAGAGTGCTGCTTCCACACTGGGTGAAGTTTTCCATACATTGAATGATAAAAATAATTCAGCTAATTATTTTAATAAGTCGGATACACTGCTGGAAGAACTATTAAATAGGAATTCAATTTACAGATATGATTCGCTGAAATATACCATATCCTATGGTTGGGAATTATTTTCTCCATTACCCACAAGGTTGATGAAGTTATTTATTTACGAAAATGCTGTCCGCTATTATAAGATGAGATATGATCAGAATAAATCTACTGGTAATAAAGATGCCACCATACGTTTCCTTGAGAAATACACCTCAGCAAAAGACAGCCTTACCGAAATCACGCAACTAAAGGAATTGGCTGAGATACAGATCAAATATGATACTGAACGAAAAGAAAACGAGATAATTAATCTCTCACAGGAAAATGAGCTAAAAGACCTCAGGATAAAGCAATATTATTGGTTTTTCATCGGGGCAGGAGGGTTATTAATCATTATCGTCCTGTTTGCCATTATCCTGATCAGGCAAAATAAACTAAGGAACAGTCAGCAGACATTACTACTTCAACAGAGGTTGTTCCGTACTCAAATGAAACCTCATTTCCTCTTCAATTCCCTATCGAGTATTCAAAATTTCATCATTAAAAAAGATGCAACAGAAGCCAGTGATTACCTTTCGAAATTTTCCAGGCTGATGCGCGAAATATTGAACAGTTCCGACAGTGAATACGTTACCCTGGATGAAGAGCTCGATGCGATTGATAATTACCTGTCTTTGCAAAAGATAAGGTATGACGAAATGTTTGATTACAGTATTGAAGAAGATGATAAAATTGATAATGAATCCGTTTCTATCCCTCCCATGCTTGCACAACCTTTTATAGAAAACGCCATTGAACACGGAATCAAGCATAAAGAATCAAAAGGATTTATCAAGGTTAGTCTTGCCGAAAAGAATAATTACTTGATACTAGAAATAACAGACGATGGCGTTGGCCGTAAGAAAGCGAGTGAAATTGAGCGACCCAAAGATCAGGAGCACAAATCAATGGCCACTTCCATAACCAATGAAAGGCTTGCCAATCTTAATAAGAAACTCAAACATAAAATTCGATTCGAAATTATCGACCTGAAGGATGATGCAGGAAATGCAAATGGAACAAAAGTGGTTTTTGAGATACCTCTCTCTTTATAAAGTTATTTAGTCTAACACTTGCGAAGGCTGAAGTAAGGCATTCGAGCCGAGACTTGCATTATTTCAATCTACCCTCCCCAATTCTCCCGGTCCAAACTCCGGTATTGTATTGCTTCGGCAATATGCTCCGGTGAAATTTTCTCACTGGCATCCAGATCGGCGATGGTGCGGGCAACTTTTAAAATGCGGTCGTAAGCGCGGGCTGAAAGGCTCAGTTTTTCCATGGCATTTTTCAACAGGGTGGCTCCTGTTTCATCCAGCCGGCAGATCTGCCGCAACTGCTTGCTGCTCATTTGTGCATTGCTGTAAACGCCTTTGGATTCGGCAAAGCGTTCTTCCTGTATCTTGCGGGCTGCGATCACCCGCTTACGAACGACATCGCTCTTCTCTCCTACCCTTTCTTCGGATAGTTCCCTGAAAGGTACAGGCACTACCTCCACATGGATATCAATGCGATCAAGCAATGGGCCGGATATTTTATTCAGATAACGCTGTACGATGCCCGGGGCACACGAACACTCCTTCTCGGGGTGGTTGTAATAACCGCACGGACAGGGGTTCATGGCGGCCACCAGCATAAAGCTGGCCGGGTACTCCACCGATATCTTTGCCCGTGAAATGGTCACAATCCTTTCCTCCATGGGTTGGCGCATCACTTCCAGGACCGTTCTTTTGAATTCCGGCAATTCATCCAGGAATAACACGCCATTGTGCGCCAGTGATATCTCGCCGGGATTGGGATAGGTTCCACCACCTACCAAACCGGCATCAGTGAATTTGTTACGAACAGTACAAGCACATGATCATGAATACCTCATTGTATTCTCCTTAAAAACAAACACTTACTGAAAAGATTGAGAATTAATGGTTCGAGTCAAAGTAGGGGAATCAATCGTTGACAGGCCGTTATTTCTAGCGGTCTTTGTTTTTTGCCCTCCTGAAAACCTTGATATTGGCGTTATTGGTTTAATATACTAATCAGCAAAGTGGTTTGATTTATTTGTTTCATATTTCACCAAATTGTCTCCTGCTTGAAAATTTTACTTAGTTATCAGGTATAACCATCATCTCCATCATTTATAAATTAGTTTTTAACATTTATAGTACGAATCCAAACGTTTATATATCTATCCCATTTTCGCTTTTTGGCTGTTGTACTTTTATCTTGTCAAATTATAAAACAAGATTATCATGAAAAAATTTACAATTCTCATCACACTGATTCTAGTATCAAATATTATTTCTGCTCAATGGGTTCAACAGAATCCGAATTATCCGGATACTTGTGTATTAAAAGATATTTTCTTTATTGACCAATTAACAGGATGGGCAAATGGGGATGGTTATCCTTCTAATCCTGAAATAGGTAATTTTTATCACACTGAAAATGGAGGATTAAATTGGTTTTCCTGGCAATACTACATCCAATGGCTTTTTATTCCAATGAATAGTATTTATTTCTCTGATCAGAATTTTGGATGTGGTGTTTGGGATAATGGATCAATTTATAACACATCCGATGGAGGAAGTAATTGGATAAATAATTCTATAAATAATCAGTATGATTTTACAGATGTATTTTTTACCGATTCTCTTATTGGTTGGACAATTGGGACGAAGCCAGGGTATATGGGCTCTGTTAATCACAAAGTTTTTCATACGAGTGACGGAGGATCAAATTGGTCAGAACAAGTATCCTGGGGGGGATTTGGAACTATGGCATCATCAGTTATATTTTTAAATGAAAATAAAGGATGGGCGGCGGCTGGTGATGTCATAAAAAATACTAATGATGGTGGTGTTACTTGGGATAGTCAAGCGCTAGGATTTATTTGTCGTTCCTTAAATATAGTTGATGAAAATAATTTATGGATTGTTGGAACAGTTTGGTTACCTCAGGAAAATGGAGTAATTTATAACTCAGAGGATGGAGGGACAACCTGGGTCCAAAAAATAGGAGATACAATACCATTTTTGAATGATATCATTTTCATTGATTCGAATCTTGGTTGGGCTGTTGGAGATAGTGGTACTATTTTGCACACCTTCGATGGCGGTGAAACCTGGAAATATCAAGAGAGTGGAACAACCGCGGATTTATTCAGTTTATCGTTTATTGATGAAAACCATGGTTGGATATGTGGAGATAGTTCAATAATCCTACACACAAATAATGGTGGCATAACAGGAAATACACCTACTTTATCTGAATCGGATTTAGTGGTAAAGAGTTACCCCAATCCTGTAAAAAATTGTTGTTCGATTGAATTTGAACTTATCAAACCGGAATTGGTCAACATTCAATTTTTCAATGCAATGGGTGAAAAAGTAATTGATTTGGAGAATAAAATTTATCCATCAGGTCTAAATAAGGTGGACTGGAATACCGGTAGTTTTCCAAATGGTATCTATTTCTGCAACTTACAAATAGGCCATGAAACCATCACAATAAAATTAATTAAATCTCAATAATTTCCGGTAACATGAATTTCCCTATTTTTGAAAGAAAGATTAAAAACAAGATGTTAAAAACCATCATCGTTGATGATGAAGATCATGTGAGGGGAACCTTAGGGAAATTCCTTGAAAAATATTGCCCCAAGGTAACCATAGCCGGTGAGGCTGGAAGTGTTCAAGAAGCATATGAAGTGATAAGCAAAATACAACCTGACCTTGTATTGCTGGATATTCAACTGGGTGATGGAACCGGTTTTGACCTGCTCAAAAAATTTGAACTTCCTCCCTTTAAAGTTATTTTTATTACCGCTCATGATGAATTTGCAGTGCAGGCATTTAAAGTGAGCGCCCTTGATTTTATTTTAAAACCAGTTAATCCAATAGAGTTGCAAGAGGCTTTAACAAAAGCGCAACAGGTGTTGCAGGATGAATTGCGCATCAAACTGGAGGCCCTTGAAACCAACCTTCAAAAAGAAAATAGCGCAGGTAAAAAAATTGTTATCAAAACACTGGAAAATATCTATGTGATCGATACCAACGACATTGTATATTGTGAATCGGATGGTTCTTATACAACCATTTTTACGATTGAGAATGAAACGATTGTAAGTTCAAAACCCATAAAAGAGTATGATGAGTTGTTAACTACCTATGGATTTTTCAGGGTACACCGTTCTTATCTCATAAATCTTGCGTTTATTAAAAGATTTGAAAAACAGGATGGCGGTTATGTAATCCTGTCAGAAAATGCAAAAGTGCCGGTTGCATCTCGTAAAAGAGATGAGCTTATAGAATTATTAGATCATATTTCCGGATGATCAGAATATTAAACAAATATCTCTTTAGTTTTGAGATTGTGATGCGAATATCTCTAATTATAATTCTACTTATTTCGGCCTTATTCAATGTGTCTGCTCTGACCGAAGAAGAATATATACATACACGTGACAGCCTTCAACAAGCGTATAAATATTCAAGAAATATACATCAAGTTGATGCCCTATTTAACCTTATAGATTTTATTGCACCTTATGAAGTTTATAAATGTGATTCACTTATTACAGAAGAATTGGAGCTGGCAAAATCCCTGAACTATCCCATGGGCCTTGCCGGTACTTATCAAAATCTTGGTAGTTTGTTTTACTATAAAAATGAAATGTCAAAATCACTTCAATACTATTTTCTCGCTTTAGAAATTTATGAAGAAAATAATCTTCATTCACGTGCAGGATCTTGTTACGTGGGATTAGCTACCGTATTTTATTTTACAGGAAATTTTGATAAAATGCATTTCTACTTAATGAAAGCCATAGATAAATACCAATGCGATTATAACCACAAAGAATTGGCTTTTACTTATTTTCTAATTGGCTTTTATTACAATACCGTCAATATCAAGCCCATAAAGGCAAAATATTATCATAACAAGGCTTTGAAAATAGGAAAGGAAGTTAATTTGGCGCCATTATACATAACAGGCTTTTATTCTTCTTTATCAGTAGCTTGTAAAAACAATTTACAATTGGATTCTGCAATCTATTATTTGAATAAAGCAACAGGTTTTTTAACTGACAGGAATGATGATGAAATTTTACATAAAATGATTAACTGGGCTGATCTGGGGAATTTATACCTACTAAAAGAAAAATATGATTCAGCAATATTTTTCTATAATAAATCTATTGAGCTTGCTAATAAGTTTACTTATCTTTTTATTTTACCACGTTGCTATACAGGTATTGCAGAGATACATCTTAAAAACAGCAAAAAACAAGAAGCTATGTTATATTACCATAAAGCCTTTGAAGTATTAGAAGATATAAATTCAAGTGGGATGTTTTATTCTTATGGTTCAAAAAAATATGCTTCTGATTGGTTATTGGATGCATGGCCCGGTTTCACTAAATTATTCACAACAAAAGCGAAAAAATTTTGGGCGAAAAAGCAATTACAAATAATATGTTATAAACTATCACAAACATATAAGCAGGATGGGGAATATTTACAAGCACTTCAATATTATGAGTTATATCATATATATTCGGATTCCCTGAATAAAATTGAAAAAACAAGAGAATTGATAAATCTGGAGATGAATTATCAGTCTGAAATAAAAAATAAACAGATTGACAACCTATCGCAGGAAAATGAAATAAAAACATACCAGATCAGGCAGTCAAGAAATCTCATTTTTGGTTTAATAGGTTTAATTGCTTTGGGTATTGCATTAATATTCTCGTTTACTCGTCAAAACAACTTAAAAAAAGAACAGGAAAGAACCAGCCTTCAACAAAGACTTTTCCGCACCCAGATGAATCCCCATTTTATTTTTAATTCTTTGTCAAGTATTCAACACCTGGTGGTAAATGAAGATCCGGAAAAGGCAAGTATTTACCTGGCCAAGTTTTCCACTTTAGTTCGGAGTGTTTTATATAGCTCCAATAAAGATTCTATATCGATTGATGATGAACTGAAAACCATAGAAAGTTATTTAGCATTACAAAAAATCCGATACAATAATAAGTTTGAATATAAAATTGATATTGATCCCCAAATCGATACTGAATCTCTAACCATCCCACCCATGCTTGCCCAGCCTTTTATTGAAAATGCCATTGAACATGGAATTAAACATAAAAAAGAAAAAGGAAATATTGATATCCGATTTTTATTGATTAATGGATCAATTCATTTGGAAGTTGAAGACGATGGAGTAGGTAGAACAAAGGCACAGGACCTTGAAAAAGAATTAAAAAAGGATCATCAGTCCATGGCTACAGATATAACAAGAGAAAGATTGAGAATTTTAAACAAAAAACTCAAAGAGAAAATTAACTTCTCCATCACAGACCTGAAAGATAACCAAGGAAATCCAAAAGGGACAAAAGTCAGTATTATTCTGCCTATTAATGTTTTATAATTATTTCAATTTCATGTCTTATTACCACATCCGCAAACCAATGATCCATCCAAGGATTGTTTTTTCCCCGCCTGGAGTCCAAATCTCCGATTTGTTCAATCCTACCCCCCAATTCTCCCGATCCAAACTTCTGTATTGGATTGCTTCAGCAATGTGCTCCGATGAAATATCTTCACTGGCATCCAGGTCAGCAATGGTGCGGGCCACTTTTAAAATCCGGTCATAAAAACGGGCGGAGAGGCTCAACTTTTCCATTGCATTTCTAAACAGCGTTGCACCGAGCTCATCCTGGAATAATACACCTTTATGAGCCAGTGAAAACTCTCCTGGCTTGAGAAAAGTACCTCCTCCCACAAGGCTTGCATCAGTGGGTTTAGTATGATTAGTATTAGAAAAGTAGCATGAATACTACCTCCTCTTCCTCTTTTGCCTCAGGAGTCTTTACTGGAAGTTGGTACAACTTCCCTAAATCACTCGATGCTAACTTTGAATCTGAATTGCTTAAGCCAATATCATTCAATGTTATCTTAAGAAGCTCCTTTGATTTTAAGTTCTCTCTAAACAAACATGAGTTTCTAAATGTTAGTTAATCTATTCAACATTGGTATACGCTCATTTATATCGGTTTAATCTTTTTAAAAACATAAAAATCAAATTAATATGACAAGTCAAATTAGAACTGAACATCTCGAAACTGTAATTAATAATCACGCCCAGGATCTGACAAATAAATTCGTAGTCATTACCGGAACTACAAGTGGGACCGGTTATGTATGTGCCAGGGAGGTAGCCAAAAAGGGAGCAACTGTTATCCTTCTGAATAGAGGAAGTGAGAGGTCCAAGAAATCTCATCAACAACTAATCGATTCTGTTCCATCAGGAAAATTTATTGCCATTGAATGTGATCTTCAAGACCTTAATAGTGTCAGAAATGCGATGCAAATAATAAAATCAAAATATCAGGTGATAGATGTACTGGTGAATAATGCAGGTGTTATGGCACTGAAAGATCAAGCCACGATAGATGGTTATGATGTACAAATGCAAACCAACTGCATTTCACATTTTTTAATTACCAAAGAGCTGTTTCCACTTTTGAAAAAAAGTGATGAAGCCCGTATAGTAAATCATACTTCGATGGCACGCTTAGGTTCTCCGCTTGAAATGAAATATTTTGAGAAAAAAGGAGGTAATTTGGGTGGAAATGGAACGGAGGAGGAAAATCAGAATTTTCAAGGACCCAGGTGGGAACGTTATCATCAAACCAAACTTGCCAATTGTGCATTTACCTATGGTCTTAAAAAGAAGCTCAAAGAAAAGGGCATCAAGAATATTATACCGCTTCTTGCTCATCCTGGTCTTTCACTCACCAATCTGCAAGTGACAACAGCAGCTGATGGCGGAATGGAAAGCAACAGTGGATTCATGGCACAGGCTCAAACAGCCGAAGACGGAGCCACAGGAATTATTCGTGCTACTATGGACCCAAATGTTAAACCGGGTGATTTTTTCGGACCAGTAGAAGGATGGAAAGGTTTTCCGGATTTATTGACACCGGAGGAACACTTGTACAATGACTCCAATATTCAGATCAATTGGGAAGGATGTGAGAACGCTGTAGGAAAATTCGAAATTTAAATAATATAAAGAATACTCTCTATTGAGTTTACAATTTAAGAAGTCCGATGAAATGATTGGGTTTTATGCATTCCAACAGGTGCGAGTCTCCCTAACAGATTTTGTGTGGAATTGTGACTCGCGCTTATTCAAAACCTATACCCCCCAATTCTCCCGGTCCAGACTCCGGTATTGTATGGTTTCAGAAATATGCTCCGGAGAAATATTTTCACTGGTATCCAAATCAGCTATAGTGCGGGCTACTTTCAAAATCCGGTCATAGGCTCTTGCTGAAAGGCTCAGCTTTTCCATACCATAAGTGAATAAAGTTTTGTTTCAATTTACAAAAAAAGCCAGTCCAATATTAAATTGAACCGGCTTTTCATGGTTTTGGATTTTAAGTCCTTTGGGCTAGAGTTTGATTATCTTTTTTGTTTGTATTCCTCCATTGGTTTTTAAAGTGCAGAAGTAAATTCCCGGAGGTAGTTCATTTGCATTCCAAACAATTCTATGATCTCCTGAAATTATCTTCTCTGAAATTAAATTGCAAATATGCTGACCCATTAAATCATAAATATCAAATGAAACCAGGCCTGTTTCCAGTAAAGGAAATTCAATGGAAACATTATTGAATATTGGATTTGGATAAATATTTAAAAATTCTTTTATTTTTTTAGGACTCAATGGGCTTTCTGGAGTCTCAGAAATTACAATATTAAATAATCCAAGGTAAGATTCCATTAATTGCTTTTTAGTGAAAGAATCACTCTGTAAGCTTCCAAAAGGTGTTGTGACTCCGATGGATTTTCCTGTACCATATCCATCGAAAAACACACCGCAGATATCTTCATTTTGCGAATTTTTCCAGATAACTGTTGATGTGGCAGGATTTAACTCGTTCATGTAATTATTAATTCCAATGTAGTCAAAGGTAAACTCAGATAAGTTATTTTGACCCGTAACTCCTAAAACATCTCCTGATCCTTCATTGCCATCTTCCAATCCAAACCAGGCATGAATATCATATCCTACAGGAAACCATGGAAGAAGGGGAATGGGATCGAATGCAAAACCTCCTTCAAAGTATAATTTACCTCCATTAAATAAGAAGTTTTCCAATGCAGGGGCTACATTTCCTGTGGCACTTAGGATGTGCATGAACGGGAAATTTCCAAGTGCAACAAAAATTACCTCATGTTGGTTAAGATCGGTTCCAAATTCAAAAATGTCATTTGTTTTATAAACAGGCAGGTAAAGGTCTCTTAAAGTATTGTACAAACTATCACCGCTGTATTTGGATTCAAGTAAGGCATCAGGACCCACCCAAACCAGGTATGCAGGACAATCTCCTGCAAAACAGGGCACCATTACCGATTTTTCACTATAATGAACCGGTGATTCATTGTCTGCAGACACCAATGTATAGTGGGATGTACAATTTGGTATCGGGTCATCAAAATATACTTCAACTCCGGCCTCCACACTATCAATGAGTATATCATTTCTGTACACAAGGATTTGATCCAGGTCATCCAGAAATGATCCGTCTGACTGTGTGACGGGATCGGTCCATTCAAGCTTTACATTAATACCGGTAAAAGTACAGGTGAGGTCATTCGGAGGTGCCGGAAATGGAGAACCTCCCGCCCAGGCAAAGCAATCTTCCGGCACGCCCAGGCTATCAGAAATCAGGTCGTGGGTCCATAACCGATATTCATATTTCTGACCATCTATCAATTCCTCATCAAGAAAACTTTCGGTACCAACAGGAACATCGGCAATCCATTCCTCGTTTCTAAAAATCTGTATATCAAATGCTGTTAATGGATCACCATTAAGCAATTGATAGGGATCGGACCAGGATAAAGATACACTGGTTTGGGTTGTATAATCAGACATAGCATTCACACCAACCGGTCTTCGCGGATCCAAAGGTGATGGCTGGTAATTATAGGCAGCCCAGACATCCAGTAAACCCATACCGTAATCATTATCCTCCCCTGGAATACCCATATCCCTGGCTGATCCGTACAACATATATTTCAATGCCGTTCCTGTTTTATCTGGGAATGCTTGCTTTAGTAAGGCGATTGCACCGGCTGCATGCGGAGCCGCAATTGATGTACCCTTTCCGATGTAGTATTCATCATTAAAATGACATGACCGGGCTACAATAGGAGCGGATATTTCAGGTTTAATAGTGTTTCCTGTACCGCTGTTGCAGGGTGTTGGTCCCCTGCTACTCCATGGATCAATGGGTAATTCAGGGTCATAATTTGTAACACCACCGACTGAAAAGTTCGTTACTTCTGTGTGGTTTTGGTTCGAGGGTGCTGTGATGGAGCCAGGTGCTGGTCCGGAATTTCCTGCAGCCCAAACAACGGCAATACCTGCCGCTTCGATGGCCTGGATAGCATTATCGTAAGGTGTTGTACAATCTGATCCACCACCCCAGGAATTGTTTAAAACGATTGGCATATCATCTGAAGTAGTGGGATTCCCATCCGGGTCGACGATCCACTCCATACATTCTAGTATCTGACTAATTGAAGTATTGCCTGCCACAAATTTAGCCCTGGCAGCAATCCATTCAGCGCCAAAGGCCATGCCAATGGTATCTTGCATTAATGGGTCAAGACCTGCGATTACACCCATCGTTCCGGTGCCATGCCCGGCCTGCAGTTGACTTCCCTCAGGATCACTTGGGAATGTAGTGCCCTCAAAAGCATCATACCATGCTTGCTGCCACGGTACTGTATTCCCATGCCAATTGGTACTTAACGCCGAGTGATTGCCATCCACACCTGTATCGAGATTAGCTACTATAACACCTTCACCGGTAAATCCCTCAGCCCACATTTTATGGGCATTTACTACCTTTAGATTCTCTTCAGCACGACCAAGATATTTTAAAGCAGGTTTTGTTTCAATGGGATCAATAATTGCAGAGAATTCATCTAAATCAATATTTGAAATATCAGAATGATCCGCCAATTCTATCATTATTTCTTTAGTTGCTTCAATTGAAATAACATTTGTAATCCAAAAACTCTTATAGCTTAATACGTTTTCTTTTGATTTCGTACTAAGAAAATCCACAATATTTTTCTGAATATTTTTGGCATGCTTTTGAAGTTCTGTAATAACAGTGAATGCTCTCTCTTGAAGCGAGACTTTATTTTCATAAAGTTGCTTATCCAAGGCCCAGATTGGATATTGATCTTTAAGTACAATTATTGCATCGATAGGTTTATTTTTTTCAGTTAAAGTGATTTCATTGTAAAGTCGATCTGTTATTTTACTTTGAGCTAAGGAAAAAGAAATGTGAAAAAGGAAAAATACGGTGAGAAATATTGTAATTTTTTTCATGATATCTCTTTTTTTTTTTTTGAAATTCTGAACTAACTATAATTTTATTATTTTTTTTGTTTGTATTGCTTCTTTGGTTTTTAATTTGATGAAATATGTTCCAGCTGATAATCTTTTTAAGTCGCATTCAATTTTGTGTTTGTTAGAACTCAGTTTATCTGAAATCAAATTGCTAACTTCCTGACCTATGAAATTGTATATACCCATCGAAACAAATCCGGATTCCTGCAATAAAAATTCAATCGTTACACTACTTGTTATTGGGTTTGGATAGATTTTTAAAAAACTCCCTGATGGTTTATTTGAGCCAATGAAAGTTTGAACACAATTTGTATTTTGAAGTATGGTTCCATTTTGGCCTACGATATAGCCTGTATCGTTACAAGGGAAATAAATTGAAAATAAATTTACAGTCGTTCCAGAGTATTCGGTGAACCAGTTCTCTCCGCCGTCATGGGTTTTTAGGATAATTCCACTATCACCAACAATGTACCCATGGTTTATATCATCAAATTTAACCTCATTTAGGTCAGAATTTATTCCTGAAGTTTGAGAATTCCAGGTAATACCACCATCAGTTGTTTTAAAGATCGTCCCATTTGTACCAACAATATAACCTGTTTCATTAGTACAGAAATATACAGAATTAAAAATTGTTTCTACTTGAAATAAAGAATCAAGAACTAACCAACTCTCTCCGCCATTAGTTGTTTTAAAAACATGTGGGTTTTCCCATCCGTCAAACTGGCTCCACTGCCAATACCATCCTCCAACAACATAGCCTAGGTTACTGTTTAAAAAATATGCAGAATTAAATCCTCCGGCTGGCCATGTAGGATTGGTTGGAGAATTTGACCAATCAGAACCACCATTTGTTGTTTTTAAAATCTTTGCGTACCAGCCTGTACCCATATAACCTTGACCCACAGCAAATCCTTTATTGGAATCAGTAAACCAAACATAATTCATTGAAGAAATAGTGGATGAATATACCGTACTCCAGCTAATTCCTCCATTAATAGTTTTTCTAATCCAACCTCCACAACTATAACCAGTTGAAACATCTGTAAAAAACACAGAAGTAGATGACAATCCTCCTGAACCTGGAATTACCCAGTTTTCTCCTCGATCAAACGTTTTTAATATGATAGCATCCCCGGCAATATATCCTGTATCTTTTACAGGGAAATGAATTGAGTATAGATTATTTTCTGTACTTGAATTTTGAGGTACCCATTGACTGTATGAAAATGAAATCAACAGTAAAAAATTCATAATTGCCAAGGCATTAACCAATAAGATCTTAGTTTTCATGATTTAACCCTCCATTGTTTAATTATTAAATTTCAGCATTAAAAATGGTCTTGTAAAATTACGACCGGAGGACCTTGATTTCCTACCACTGGTGTCTCAAATAGTACGAGATATGTCTCAAAAAGAATATTCAATGATCAGATAGGCCATTTTGGTTTGTTAGCCCTGGTAATCTGAAGGAAGTACTCCGAATTGTTTTTTAAAACATTCGGAAAAATAGGAAGGATTGTTAAATCCTACATCATAAGCTATTTCGGCAATATTTCCGGATTTTTCTTTCAGGAGCAATGCTGCCCTGTTTAACCGGCATGTCCTAATATACTCAGTTGCTGATTGATCAAGTAAAGCCGTTAACTTACGATGCAATTGAGCCCTGCTCATGGCTATCTCTTTTACAAACTGGTCAACTGAAAATTCAGAATCGGAAATATTTCTTTCAACAACGTCATTTGCCTTTTTTAAAAATCTTTGATCCATGGATGTTACACCCATATCAGAAAGATGATCAACGGTTTCGATGTTTTTGAGGATCTTATCCCTCAATCGTTTTCTTTGTTTTATCAGGTTACTAATTCTAACCAATAATTCATCCTGATCAAAAGGTTTGGAGAGAAAATCATCGGCACCAGTTTCCAGGCCTTCCAGTTTGTCTTCCTGAGATGCTTTTGCTGTTAAAAGAATTACCGGGATATGGCTTGTCCGTTCATCAGTCTTTAGTTTTTCTGTTAGCACAATACCATTCATTTTTGGCATCATCACATCACTGATCACCAGGTCAGGAATATGATTTATTGCTTTCTCAAATCCCATCTCACCATCTTTAGCTTCAAGAATCCTGTATGCTTCACTGAGAAATGAATGCATGTAATAACGGAGGTCATCATTGTCCTCAACTACCAACAATAAAGGTTTGTTATCACTTTTGTCAATATCATCTTCAATGTAGGTATCTAAAATAGCTGGTTCAGAAATAAGTATGTCTGGATAAATATTCTGTTCATTTGCATCTTCATTAGTAATCATTTCTTCCTGCTTCAGGTGTTCCTTCCCGATAGGCAATGTAAAACTGAATTTGGTTCCTTTACCTGGCTCGCTTTGTACTGCTATGTTGCCATGATGAAATTCAACCAGTTCTTTTGCAAGGGCCAGACCAATACCCGTACCCTCTTGATCTTTGGTGTAAGAATCATCTGCCTGGTAAAACCGGTTGAAGATGTGAGTAAGTTCATTTTGTGGAATTCCTTTTCCAGTATCAGTAACAGTAATAACCACTTTATTTTCCTCTTCATTCAAAAGAACCCCTATTTCTATCTTTCCATCCTCTGCCGTGAATTTAAACGCATTTGATATTAAATTGAACAATATCTTCTCTAATTTATCCCGATCAACAAATGCCTTTATTTGATCTGTATTGGAAAAGAATTCGTACTTTATTTTCTTTTGATTGGCCAGAGATTCAAACAATTGAAAATATCCTTTTACCAAATCATGAATATTTTCCTTTTTAGCCTGCAACTTCATTTTCCCAGATTCAAGTTTTGAAAGGCTTAGCAATTGATTGATCAGGTTTTGTAGCCGTTTTGTATTTCGTAAAACCAAATCCAGGTCTTTTGTGGTCTTATCGGAGATTTGTGTTCTGATTCTTTCAAGGGGCCCCATTATCAATGTCAGCGGAGTTCTGAATTCATGAGAAATGTTCGCAAAAAATCTGGATTTCATTCTGTCCAGTTCTTCCAGTTTTTCAGTCTGTACCTTTTCAATTGCCAGTTGATGCAGTAACTTTTGCCGTTTGAAATAATACCGAAAAATAAAATAGATTATTACAACTAAAAAAAGTCCGTAAAGAGTATATGCCCACCAGGTTTTCCAGGGTGGAGGATAAATTGTAATTCTTAATGATGTACCTGTTTCATTCCATACGCCGTCATTATTAGAGCCTTTTACTCTGAAAACATATTCTCCGGCGGGCACATTTGTATAGTTGGCTAAACGTCGACTATCAGAGTAAATCCAATCATGGTCAAATCCATCCAACAAGTAGGCGTATCTGTTATTCGGAGGATTTATATAATCGAGTGCTGCAAATTTGAGTGAAAAGAAATTCTGATCATGATTCAACCTGAGATCATTTATCAAAGTTATATTACTATCCAGTTTCGCCCTCTGGTTATTGATTAGTAATTCCGTAATAACAACTGGTGGAATATGATCATTATGTAATAGACTATCAGGATGGAAACAATAAAATCCGTTACCTGAATTTCTTCTTCCCCCTACGTATATTTTTCCATTACTATCTCTATAAATCTTATACTGATAATTATCTTCAAAAGGTAGCCCGTCAGAAATTCCCAGTAATTTCGTTTTCCCTGTTTTATCATTTACCTGTCTAAATCGCACTATTCCGTAATCAGTTGACAACCATAATGATCCACTGTTATCATTTTCAATATCGTAAATAAATTCCCCTGCCAAACTATTTGTTTGTCCTAAAAAATGAAAGCAGTTATTTTCGTAATCAAATTTGTTCAATCCATTAGATGTGCCTACCCATAAAATCCCATGGTTATCAACCTGTAATGAAAATACAGAATTATCGCTAATGGAGCAATAATCATTACTACTATGCCTGTAATTCAGAAATTCCATTTTTCCATGATTTTCAAGGGTCAGAGTGAACAGTCCATTTCTTGTCGATCCAAACCAGACATTTCCTTTTTTATCCTCAACAATATCCCTGATTTCTATTTTTTTATCAAAAAATGTAGCTACTTTCTGAAAAGAGGTCTCCGACACATCATTTTTCTCCCGATAAAAAAGTCCCCAATTTGTTCCTACCCATAACTTTCCGAAACTATCCTCATATATATCATTTATCCTATAATAATTAGTACTGTCGTTAAAATAAATACATGGAATTAAAAGATCCGATTTTCTATCAAGTATTTGAAGGTTCTCCACTGTGCCAACCCACAATGTGCTATCTGAATCCTCGAAAAGGGAAAAAACATATCGAGATGTATCTGGATAATAAGAGATTGGCATATAACTTTTAATTAAGTTCATTTGACCATCATATTTCAAAAGGCCGCCATAAGCAGTACCTATCCAAAAATTTCCTGATTTATCCTCAAGAAAGCAAGTTGCATCTAGGTTAATTAAATTACTTTCACCATTTGTTAACTTATAAGAAGTAAATGGATTTATATTTAAATTATAAGTAACAGCACCTGCAGCGCTTGTACCTGCCCACAGGATACCACTTTCGTCGAGAAACATATCAAATATACCATCAAAAACCTTATTTATAGTATTATCGACATTATTACGAAAACAATTGGATTTTCCCGTGGATTTATCAAACCTATTTATACCCATGCTGCTAATAATCAATAAAGATTCTCCATTGTCCAAATATTTATCATAAATTCTAAGGATTCTACTTCCTAGCTTGCAATCATTAGAAACATTGTTCAGGTCGTAAAACTTAACTGTTCCTTTCTCGAAATTATATTTGTGTAAACCTTGGTTTGAGACAATCCATAATATATTCTTTCTGTCTTTCTGAATAATTGATATAAATGATTTATCAAGTCCATTTGGCTCCCTAACAATTTCCTCAATCTTTGTAAAAGTCTTTGCATTAATATTAAAAAGGTACAATCCTTTTCTAGTTCCCACCCAGAAATTATTTTTATCAAATTCAAGTAGACTTGTAATTCTGTTACAGGCTGATTCGACGGAATCAGGATTGATCCTAATAATCCTGAATTTCTCATTTGTTTTATTGTAATAAATTAATCCTGAATTATTTTCGCTATACAACCAGAAATCATTGTTGATATCCTGATATATTCCATTAATATAATGTGGATCAAAGTCAACTGGTTCATCAAGTTCAATATATAGAACAGAAAATGACTCTGTATATGGATTAAAGATATTTATTTCGTTTGTATAAGTTCTGATCCATAAATTACCAGAATTATCCTCAAGAAGTATTTTCCAGATCATATTGCTGGAAAGAGAAATACTATCTTTTGTTGCGAGACGATATACAACAAATTCATTTCCATCGTATCGGTACAAACCGTTATTGGTTCCAAACCAGATGAATCCATTTGAATCCTTAAGTACAGATGTTACATTTTTTGCTGGAAGGTTTGGAACTTTGGTAAAGGATGGATAAAAACTTGAAAATGGCTGTGCAATTGAAAAAAATGCTGATAATATTAAAATTGCACTTATAACAATATTTTTGCAAGCCTTTTGCATAAAAACTCTGATGCAATGGTAATATTCAAAGTTACTAAAAGTTATTAATAGAAATAATTTCCCGAATATTGATAAATAAGTCCGAACATCACACCCCCCACGTCTCCCTATCCAAACTTCTATACTGTATCGCTTCGGCAATGTGCTCCGGCAAAATATGTTCACTGGCATCCAGGTCGGCAATGGTGCGGGCCACTTTTAAAATCCGGTCATATGCACGGGCGGAGAGGCTCAGCTTTTCCATGGCATTTTTCAGGAGTGTTGCTCCCATTTCATCCAGCCGACAGATCTGCCTTAACTGCTTGCTGCTCATCTGGGCATTGCTGTAAATGCCTTTGGATTCTTTAAACCGTTCTTCCTGTATTTTGCGGGCTGCGATCACCCGCTTACGAACGACATCGCTCTTCTCTCCCACCCTTTCTTCGGATAGTTCCCTGAAAGGTACCGGCACCACCTCCACATGGATATCAATGCGATCGAGCAGGGGACCGGAGATCTTATTCAGATAACGCTGTACGATGCCCGGGGCACACGAACACTCCTTCTCGGGGTGGTTGTAATAACCGCACGGACAGGGGTTCATGGCGGCCACCAGCATAAAGCTGGCCGGGTACTCCACCGATATCTTTGCCCGTGAAATGGTCACAATCCTTTCCTCCATGGGTTGGCGCATCACTTCCAGGACCGTTCTTTTGAATTCCGGCAATTCATCCAGGAATAACACGCCATTGTGTGCCAGTGATATCTCGCCGGGATTGGGATAGGTGCCACCTCCTACCAAACCGGCATCGCTGATGGTGTGGTGGGGCGACCGGAATGGCCGGATGGAGACCAAGGAGGTCTCTTTGGAAAGTTTTCCGGCTACGGAATGGATCTTCGTTGTTTCGAGGGCCTCGTGCAGGTTGAGGGGCGGAAGAATGGAAGGCAGCCGTTTGGCCAGCATGGTCTTGCCGGCACCGGGCGGACCGATCAAAATGGCATTGTGCCCTCCGGCAGCAGCGATCTCCAGCGCCCGTTTGATATTCTCCTGTCCTTTTACATCGGCAAAGTCAAATTCGTATTCACTCAGGTTGGCATAAAATTCTTCCCGGGTATTTACTTCCACAGGCTCAAAGGCTTCCGGTGCCTCAAAAAAACGGATGACCTCGCTGATGTTCTCCATGCCATATACCTTCAGGTCATTGACAATGGCAGCTTCGCGGGCATTTTGTTTGGGCAGGATAAATCCTTTATAATCGTGCTTGCGTGCTTCAATGGCAATGGGCAACGCCCCTTTCATGGGCTGAAGGCTGCCATCAAGCGAAAGTTCACCCATGATCAGGTAGTCACCGATGGCATCGGCTTCAATCTGGTTGGAGGCAGCCAGGATGCCCATGGCAATGGTGAGGTCGTAGGCCGAACCTTCCTTTTTAATATCTGCCGGTGCCATGTTGATGGTGATATTCATCCCCGGCCAGCGGTAACCCGAATTCTTCAGGGCAGTCCATATCCGCTGCTGGCTCTCCTTTACGGCATTATCAGGAAGACCCACCAGGTAAAATCCTGTTCCTGACGCCACATTCACCTCCACGGTGATGATGAGGGCATCAATCCCCAACAGCGTGCTGCCATAGGTTTTAACAAGCATTTTTATTGTATTGGTTCAAAGCTCAGGTTTATAGGCCGATGCTTTTAAAATTTTCCGGGCCTCCTGTTCACGGATCAGTTGCCCGAGGCTAATATCGGAATTTTTTTGGAATTAGGGATATATCCTGTGCAAGGTTTTTTGATCAATGACTTGAATTCAATAATAATTTAATGTGTTATATTTGTGTGAGTGGAAAAGATAATCCTCCTGAATACTATAAAGTGGCCTGAAGATAGCCAGGTACACCCCCGACTAAAATTACTGCCCCCGATTCTGGTTGATTTGATTATATTTGCTATTGTTGTGGGCTTCATGATTAGTTTGTAATCAAAGTTGAGTTTACAATTTAGGCAATTGTTTAATAATTGCAAGATTTCCATAAAAATTCAATGTCCAAGAGAAATAAGTTATTTAGCTTGATTTAAGAGCTTTAATTTCTTATCTTTAGGATTCTTAATCCAAAACGTTCAGCTATGAAAAAGATATTATTAATTGCATGCATCTTTTGTTTTACCTATTCAACAAATGCTCAATGGGAATGGCAAAATCCTCTTCCACAAGGAAATCCTTTAAATGATGTTTTCTTTGTTAATGAGAATGAAGGCTGGGCAGTGGGTAACTTTGGTACCATTTTATATACAGATGATGGTGGAACCACATGGCAGTCTCAAGAAAGTGGGTCAACTGGTGTTTTAAAGAGGGTTTGTTTCACGGATTCTCAACATGGATGGATTGCTGGTGATGAGGGTAATGCCCTGTTTACTCCTGGCGAGCCTGGATTCATCCTTAATACATCAAATGGTGGTGATTCCTGGGAAGAAATATTATTCCTGAATAGTTATAGTATGTATGATGTTTTTTTCATCGATCCTGATCATGGATGGGCTTTGGCTCAAGGTATTACCTGGGGATACGGTGATTACAAGATATTCCATTCAAGCAATGGTGGTGGGAATTGGATTGAGCAATACTCGGATACCCTTGAATACTTAAGGGACATTGTCTTCATTAATCAACAGGAAGGTTGGGCAGTTGGTAGTATTGTCCTTCATACAAGTGATGGTGGCAATAACTGGATTGAACAAGAAAATGTACCTGGTCCCCCCTTGGGTGCTGTTGATTTCATTGACCCTGAAGTTGGATGGGCAATAAGTTCCTCGATTTATTACCTCGGAACACTTATTCAAACAAATAATGGTGGTATTACATGGGAAATTCAATTGGATGGAGAATTTATTTATTCGGGATTGAAATTCGTCAATCCTGACATTGGCTGGATAACAGGGACGTATGGGGAGATTATTCATACGGAAGACGGTGGAAATAACTGGGAAGAACAAAACAGCGGAACATCCAAATTCCTTGGCAACATCTGCGCAATGAATTCTAATGAAGTATTTATATCCGGTCCGGGTGTCATCAAAACCACAAATGGGGGAATTCAATGGGAAAACACGTTTTATGGCACATTTGAGAAACTGAGAAATATTTTTTTCACCGACGAATTAAATGGCTGGGCAATAGGAGATGCTGGGACAATTGTCCACACTCCAGATGGAGGAATAAATTGGATGGCGCAGGAAAGTGGAGTAAGCTGTTTCCTTTTTGATCTATATTTTACGGATAACTTAAATGGTTGGGTAGTTGGTACAAACAACTATTGGATGTCTAATACTGATTCCTGTGTTATCTTAAACACGTCAGATGGAGGAAACACATGGTTTACGCAATATACTGACACCGGTTTTTACCTGAAAAGCATAACATTTATTGACCAGGAAACCGGATGGGCAATTGGTGGTAATGGAACTATTTTACGCACAACTAATGGTGGAGAAGCTTGGATTAATCAAAATAGTGGAACTAATAAAAATTTAGAAAGCGTATGTTTCATTGATGACAATCAAGGATGGATTGTTGGTTATAATGATTATGGAGCTATATTATTACAAACCATTAATGGAGGAAATACCTGGGATATTGATGAGAATTGGGATATAAGACTTAATGATGTGTTCTTTATTGATTCAAATCATGGATGGATACTCCAGCAGGTTCCTAGTATTCCGCCAATTCTGCAACCTTCAAAAATATATTTTACAACTGATGGAGGAGAAACATGGGATTTCTCAGGAACTTTTGGTGGATGGATAAATGCAATATATTTTTCTGACACAGATCATGGATGGGCTGTGGGAAATCGATCAATAATTTATACCGAAGATGGTGGTATAACCTGGTCGAATCAATTGAATAAAACTTCAAATACCTTGAATGGTATATTTTTCAACGATGTAAACAATGGATGGATTGTTGGTGATTATGGCACCATCTTACATACTGACAATGGTGGAATTACAAGCATAAGAAAGAAGCAAATGTCCGAATGTTCTTTGAACGTCTTTCCCAATCCCGCAACCAATGGCATAATCACCATTTCGATTAAAAATGACCTTACAAACCAACAATTGATCTGTTTCAACCTTTTCGGGCAGCAGGTACATCAACAGGAAGTCACCGGCACCGAAACCATGATCGATGTCAGCACCTGGTCGCCGGGCATTTACCTGGCGGTGGTATATGAGGTTGGTAAGCCGGTGGGAAGCGCGAAGTTTGTAGTGCGTTAGTTCCTATACAGGGAGGGATTAAAACCATATATAACAATATAGCATTGTGCCCCCCGGCAGCAGCGATCTCCAGCGCCCGTTTGATATTTTCCTGTCCTTTTACATCGGCAAAATCGAATTCGTATTCACTCAGGTTGGCATAAAATTCTTCACGGGTATTTGGTATGAGAAGGGTAAATCTTTTAAATTATTGGCTTAAAGCTCAGGTTTATAAGCCGATGCTTTTAAAATTTTCTGGGCCTCCTGTTCACGGATGAGTTGCTCCAGGCTTATTGCAGAATTTTTTTGCATATAGCGATCCACAATGCGATAGCCAATAAACCATCCCAGTCGGGGTGGCGATTCCTTTCCAAAAAAGGAGGTAAACGGGGTCTCTCCTACAAATTTCTGGATATCCGTCATTTCGGAGGAGTAAAGCAATTGGTTTTCAATCAAAAAGGCCCATACAAGCCCTTCATTTTGTTGGGCCCATGCCAGTTGATCAGCCGAATAATTGAGCAGGATATTTTCCTCCAGATCGGGTTGCATGGCTTTTATGAACCACAATCGTTTTCCTTCATGGATCATAAAACTCAGCAGATCATCCTCATCAAAAGCAGGATTGAGAAGTTTACCTGCAATTTCATCCATGCAATCCCTGACAATGTAATCGGGTTCGAACCGGTCCAGGACATACAGGGGCAGGCCCAGGTTTTTGTAATACGGATAATCGGATCCGAGATACATGTCAAGGGCTATGAGTAAATTATCCTGGTAAAGCTGAACCGGATGCTCGTAATCAAAACCCGACACATAGGTATATACCCCGGGTATAGGCGCCTCAGGGAAATAATACTGAAGGTGATGAAACGCTACCGTTAAGCCATCCTCAAGATTCGACAGGGAGGCATATTTTTCTTTGCACTTTTTATAAACATTGATCAGCAGGGTGTCCTGAACAAATCTGCGGATCCGGTTGAGCTGGACCGGATTGTTGAGATCGCCGTAAAGAAACACCTTGAATTCCGGTTGCAGCCCTTCCAGCTCAGCACGAAGGTTGGTGGTATCCAGTTCAAACAAAGCTTCACCATAACGTTTGATGTGTACTTCAGGTTCAGGCGTGTCGCTCAGGTTGACGTGAAACCGATCGTGTTCGGACCCACAACCAGCCAGGAAAAAAATCAGGACATAAACAAAGATCCGATCTCTCATGGATTGTGCATAAAAATGAACGTGCCGGTGAAAAGCACCAGCACGTTATGATTTAATCACTAAAGAATTTTCCAGCCTAAACTAACAAAGAAGACATTATTTTTCAAACTTCCCAGGTCCGAATCAGTTGCACCTTCCGGTTTTTCATAAATATTACTCAGACCGATCTCATAACGAACATCCACGGTTAACATGAGAAAATCAACACCGGCGCCCACCTGAAGGCCCCAATTGAGATCTTTAAAATTATCGGGATAATCATCCGGTGTATCAACCGTTTGTTTATCCACCATAATGTCGAACTTTTTAGAGGTCACGATGGAGGCAACCGGTCCTGCCTGCAACCTGACATTGAGTGTAGGCGGATCAATTAATTTATAACCGATCAGAACCGGAACATCAATGGAGTTCAGGGTGATTTCCTGGTTCACGTTAGTCAATGTCGTCGACCCTGCATCAAAGTCATAGCTAAACTCACCTGTTTTGGCTGTAAAATAGGCTTCGGGCTGCAAATGCCACTTATCACCAATGCGCAAGAATGCTCCAGCTTGAAAACCGGTTTTAGCCGCTTTTTCATAGTCGCTCAGATCCGTTGAAAGGCTGTTCATATTGACACCTGCTTTGATGCCAAGTCCGATTTGGCCGAACGAAATTGTTGCAAAGACAAAAAACAGAGATAAAACAATGATTTTTTTCATAGGATAAAATTTAGTTTATTGAACAAAAATAAACTTTTATCCATGGTTCTGAAAATAATTCAGAATCAATTTCGCTCTGATATGAATTCACTATTTTTGTCGGAACAAATGACATGTTTTATGAAACGGACGACCCTTCTACTTATTTTGTTTTGTTTTGGAGCAACGACCCTCATCGGGCAGGTAAAGCCTTTCCGATTCGGTGTGAAAGTAGCTCCCAACCTGGCCTGGATGGCCCCTGATACCAAAAACTATGAAAACGACGGCACGGTGCCCGGCTTTTCCTGGGGTTTTCTGGCCGATATCACGCTGACCGATAATTACTTTATCAAGACCGGTTTCAGTGTTGATTATGTTAACGGAAAGCTTTCCTATCCTCATGCTCAATTAATAGATGAATTCTCATCCATTCTCACACCCGGCACCCTCAATCGTAAGTATAATTTGCGATACCTGGAAATTCCGGCAACCATTAAAATGCGCACCAACCAATTCAATAAAATGGCCTTTTATGGTGAAATCGGATTTGGTGGTTATTTTAATCTCAAGGCCAGATCAAAGGATGAATTTACGCCGGAGAACTCCGCCACGGTGATTTCGAGCGAAGAAGACATCAAGGATGAGATCGTTTTTATGCGTGCTGCCCTGATCGTGGGAGCCGGCATTGAATATTTCATCGATGAATCGACATCCCTTATTTTTTCGATGGATTTTAACAACGGTCTTACTGATATTCTCAAAGGAGAAAACACCATCGATAACAGCCTGAAACAGCGGGCTCAGCTTTATTATTTCCAGTTGAATATCGGGGTGATGTTTTAAAGGCAAATTCCATGAAAGTTGCGATAGCCCAGATCAATTACCATATCGGCCATTTCAGTTCCAATGAAAAAAAGGTACTGACGGCCATTGAAAAAGCCAAAAAGATGAAGGCCGATCTGGTGGTATTTGCAGAATTATCGGTGTCGGGTTATCCACCCCGCGATTTTCTCGAATTCGAAGACTTCATCGACCGATGTATGCAGTCGATAAAGCGCATTGCCGAAGCATGCAATGGAATTGCGGCCATTATCGGAGGGCCTTCTGTTAATCCGGAAATAAAGGGTAAAGACCTTTTTAATACCGCTTTTTTCATAGTCAACGGAAAGGTTCAGTCACAGATCCATAAAACCCTTCTGCCCAATTATGACATCTTTGATGAATACCGCTATTTTGAGCCCAACCAGGATTTTCACATCGTTGAATTTTTGGGTCAAAAGCTGGCCATTACCATTTGCGAGGACCTGTGGAATATTGGTGACGACTTGTTATATCGTGTCAACCCCATGGATGAACTGATGAAATTCGGGCCCGATCTGATCATCAATATCGCAGCCTCCCCGTTTCATTACGAACAGGCAATAGACCGGAAGGAAAAACTCAAGGCCAATGTTGATAAATACCAACTACCGCTTTTTTATGTGAACCATGTCGGGGCACAAACGGAATTGTTGTTCGACGGAGGATCTCTTGTTTTTAACCGTTTTGGAAAGATCGTGGGTGAGCTGGCCTATTTTGATGAAGACCTGCAAGTGTTTGACACGGATCAGTTGGATGCACTTCCGGGGATTCCTCAGGAGCAATTGACAAGCAAGATTGAACTGATCCATGATGCACTGGTGATGGGTATCAGAAATTATTTCGGGAAGCTGGGGCTGAAACAAGCCATCCTGGGATTATCAGGTGGAATCGACTCGGCGGTCACCCTGGTCCTGGCAGAAAGGGCTCTGGGAAAAGAAAATGTGAGGGCCATCCTTTTACCCTCCAAATTCAGTTCCGACCATTCCATTCGGGATGCGGAAGATCTGGCCAAAAATCTGGACATTCCGTATGATATCATTCCCATTGAACCGGGTGCAGCACAGGTCAATGAAATCCTCCAGCCCTATTTTAAAGATCTCCCTTTTAACATTGCAGAAGAAAACATACAGGCCAGGATGCGCGGACTGATCCTCATGGCCCTGTCGAATAAATTTGGTTACATCCTGTTGAACACGTCCAATAAAAGTGAAGCCGCCGTGGGTTATGGCACCCTGTATGGTGATATGAACGGAGGTCTGTCGGTGCTCGGTGATGTTTATAAAACAGAAGTTTTTGAGCTCGCCCGTTTCATCAATAAAGAACGTGAAATCATTCCTGAAAATACAATTACCAAACCCCCTTCCGCTGAACTCAGACCTGATCAGAAAGATTCTGATTCCTTACCCGATTATGCCATACTCGATAAAGTGCTGTATGCGTACATCGAAAATCGCAAAGGGCCGAAAGAACTGATCCAAATGGGATTTGAAGAGGCCATTGTCAACCGGATTTTACATTTAGTCAATACCAACGAATATAAACGTTATCAAACACCGCCCATTCTGCGGGTCTCGCGCAAGGCATTCGGGATGGGAAGAAGGATGCCCATTGTAGCCCGTTACCTGGCAATGGATTCATGAGCCACAATTATTTGCATCAATGGGTATAAGATGAATTGTGGGGTTTTTGCTTTCGAATGTAAATCCAGAGACCAATTCATGATAAAGTCATTCCAAAATTTTTATTTCAGTCCCATTGATCATCAACCGGCATCCAATTTATATCGTATAACCTAACTCCTGTTGCACAGTGACTTGAAGGGACAATAGTTGCAAACTTTTACATCTTCTGTCTGCCTGAATGGAACATCGGCATTATAAATATCTGATAGGATCTGATGTAGAACCGTTTCAAAGTGATCATTTTGAGGTTTCTGATCATTGATATCCGGTTCTACCACTTCCATAAAACCGGTGCTGAGATTGCGCAATGAGATTATGCCGCTGCGCAATGGTTGCGGTATTTTATTTGATGAACTGTACAGATATCGATAAAACAATACCTGGAAGCTTTTTTCAAGCGAGGGATCGTCGGTCAGGCGCTCCCAGTCACGAACTTTCAGATCGGCAGGATCGACCCTGCCGGTTTTATAATCTATGATCCGCACATCATCGCCTACCCTATCTACGCGGTCGAATATACCTTTCAGTTTGATGGACAAACTGCCCTCCGGGGTTTCCAATTGATAGGATCGGTGGAAGAAGGCTTCCAGATGTTCCAGTCGAATGGATTTTCCGGAATGACCCAGCTCCCTGATCCATTTTTTCTCGTGTTCCAGGAAATTCATCACGTAGGTATCGGCTACCCGGGCAATCAACAAATTTTTGCCATGCTCGATATCCCCACCGGGATAATGCTTTTCGAACGATTGCCGGATAAGTTTGCCGGCTAAGGGCTTGACTGCATCTATTGTTCCCGGTTCGAGCACATTATTGAGGTAAGGTTTATACAGGTTCAACAGCACCTCATGGATCACTGTACCCAGGGTGCTTGCTTCAATGGTCTCTTCAGCTTCTTCAATCTCGTTAATTCCTTCCACAAATTTGAAATAAAATTGAAGGGAGCAACGCCGGTAAGTATTGATACCACTGGCTGAAAAACCCTTTTTCGCCATGTCTTTCAATCGTTGGCGGAGCCTTTCATCTTTTTCAATCACAATAGGATCTTCCTGAATTCCCGATCCAGAGGAAAGATGAACGATCTGTTCACGGATCATACTGGCCGGACTTTTTTTGTCTAATTCATGAAGCAATTGCATGATGAACCGGCTTTTATCCCCTCCACCCAGCGCATTGGCCTCGGTATTGTATAACAGATAAACCTTCCGGGCCCGCTGCAACAACCGATAAAAGTGATAGGCTACCACCGCATTATGCTCTTCATATACCGGGATGCCAAATGTTCGCTTGACTTCATAGGGAATGAAAGCGTTGCTGGTTTTACCCGATGGAAGAAGGCCTTCATTGACCGACAACAGGATCAGGTTTTCGAAATCAAGGGTCCGGGTCTCAAGCATCCCCATAACCTGCACGCCCTGTAAAGGTTCCCCGTAGAACGGGATCCTTACGGTCCGGACCACCTGGTTAAGAATAAGTCGCAGGGTTTTTATATCTGATACAAAATCGTTGGTGTCCACCATCAATTCTATCTGATTGAGTATTTTAGAAATGTGGAAAAGGTACTCCAGGTCAAGGTTCAGGTTATTTAACTCGGAGCTACGGGCCATGAATGAATCTTTGAGCAACCTGATCAATGTTTTTACGGCACCGATGGCATGGGCAGGGCTATTATGCCAATCGGTGAATAGATCAGTGATACCCGACCCCGTTGATGAAAAAAGATCATTCTGCTTTTCCCTGAACAATTCACCGGCCTGGATAAACACCTGGTTGCTTTCACGCAAATCCTGAACGGATTTCCGAAGCGCAATCCCCTCTTCCGATAAGAGAGAGAAAAAATAAGGGTTCTCCAGAATGGCCAGCACATCCTTGTAATAAAAACGGAGCTTATCATCAGGATGTCGTTTTAATTTGAGCCCATTTTCATGCAAGTCAAAGAATTTGTGGATGAGGCGGAACAACGGGGTTTGATTCAAGGGCAATCCCATCGTAACATTGAACTTGCCAATGTTTTCGGGCAATGAATTCAATAACGGCAGGATCAATTCTTCATCATTCAGGATGACAGCGGTATTGATGGAAATCTTTTCCTCCTCTGATATTTTTTGTAGGATATCACCTGCTATCTTTGCCTGGCCAACCCGCAGGGGCACCCCCACGACTTCTATTTTTTTGGGAATGGTATTAAAATGATCGGTCCGGCCTGCAAAATGAAATGGCACGAAAACTTTTTTATTTTTTCGAAGGAAATGGCCTGCTTCATTGACCGGATCATCCATGTAGTAATCATCACCATCCCATAAAATGTCGGCCATCCCTTCATCTGTCAGCTTTTTAAAGATTTCTTCCTCTGCTTTGGTCAGGGCGTTGAACCCGGCGAGAACAACATGATCCCAGGGTAGTGAAACGCCCGCTTTTATAAATTTTTCTGCCAGCAACCGGTAAGCCAGCCCCTGATATGGCTTCTTGCGGGCCACCAGACTTTTCTTCAATCCAGTATACAATCCGGATAAAGAATTATAAAAATGCAGGTAGTTTTGCTGAAATGGTGTCAATGGCGCACCATCCAGATTCCAAACGGAGAGGGCCCTGGTCTCATTCAGGTAGCTAAAGAGTTTTTCCGGATCGGCCATGGCGAGATCCAGTTCATTAAACTCTTTTAGAACGACTTCTCCCCATTGAATAAATTCAGCAAACGATTGAAGTTCCCCTTCCGCTTGGTTCCGGTACACTTCATACAGTTCAAATTGAAGGTAAACAGGTTCGATCTGGTAAAAACCGGTAAGCTCATAAACAAAATCCTCGATGGCCATCACCCGGGGCATGATCATCGGCTTATCAATCAATGCAGCGAGGCTTTTCCGGAGGTAAAGTCCGGCCCTGCGGCTGGGAAAAACAACGACAATTCGGTCAAGCTGCTGACGGTGATGCTGGAGGAGGTATTCGGCTATATGATCAATGAAGGTTTTCATAGACCCGGAAATAAGTTTGAAAAATCTTTTTCTGCCTGTCTGATATTTTCAGGCCGACCAACATCAAGCCAGTAACCATCGTCATGCTGATATCCGCATATCGGATATTGCCTGGCAAGTTCGAGGTAAGCTTCGATAATGGAAAACCGACCTTTCCTTTTAAGGTGTTGAAAAATTCCGGCATTTATAAAGTGAATACCACTAAAAGCAAGGGCTTTCAAACCACTTTCCTCCCTGGCCATGATCTTTTCACCTGTTTTGGTATTCATCCAACCACAAAGTTTATTGGAATCATCAAACAATAAATACCTGCTGGATGGCCGGTTTCGAACAGCCAGTGTGGCAAGGGCTTTTTTCCGGAGATGAAAGTTTTCCATCCGATGCAGATCCATATCCGTAATAACATCCACATTGTGAACCAGAAAGGAATCGACATCATCCAAAAACCAGGATGCTTTGACAATGCCTCCACCGGTGTCAAGCAATTGACCGCTTTCATCGCTTATATGAATATCCACAGCAAAATTTTGCTTCTGTTTGAGAAAATCAATGATCTGACCAGCAAAATGATGAACATTCACAATGATATGATTGAATTGGTAACGGATCAGTTTCCGGATGAGAATCTCAAGGAGGGTATACCCATTGATTGTTGCAAGTGCTTTGGGTTTTTCATGTGTAAGGGGTTGAAGCCGTGTACCCAAACCAGCCGCAAAAATCATCGCTTTACGGGGTGATGTCATAGTTTCTCCGGTTTGCATACACCTTTCTTTTTTTCAGCCAAACCATCACACTTCCGACATTTAAACCGCGGTTCATCGGGCCTTTTTTTGGATTTCTTTTTACAAACAGTTTTCGACATGGTCTTATGGCTGATTGATTGTTCAAAGTTACTGATAAATTGCAAGGTGTATTGCAAAATCGAATGACAGAACTTAAACAAAGGTAACCGGCTGAAGTTCAATCAACCCCGGAAAAGTTATCAATGAGGATAAAATAAGTAGAAATCAGAGGGTATCTGCGTCGTCATCATCAAAGAACATATTCACGTGCATAACCTGATCAAATTCACGCAATTCGCGGATGAGTTCGTTGCTTTTCTCCTTGTCCTTATACCGAACCTGGTAGAATGCTTCCACATGCTCGTCACCGAGGTTTTTCAGGTTAACGAGGTTGAATTTTTTGCAGTGCTTCTTTAGTATTTCATGGACCATAGCATCATTGTCCGAAGAGGAAGAATACGAAATCTGCACCAGGTATTCCATTTTACGGGGAGCTCCGAATTTAAAAGTAACCAGTACAATGGCAACAAAGCTGATGAGGATGGTACTGGCAATAGCGACAACATGCAAGCCAACCCCGGCAGCCATTCCAATCGAAAGTGCAAAAAAGATAAAAACGATATCCTGCACATCGCGAACTGCAGTCCTGAATCGTATGATCGACATGGCACCGACCAATCCAAAGGCGCGGGCCAGGTTATTTCCAATCACCAGGATAACAACTGATGTAATCAGCGTGAGCAACACCAATGAATTAACATAGGTTACCGAATAGCTCGATCCTTTGTAAATAAAGCGGTACACCAGGGCAATGATCATACCACAGATCAATGCCACAAACAGATTGGTAACAACATCAAAAAAATTGACGGGAAAAAGATCGAGACTTTGAAATTGATCAAACATAGGCTCGCAAATTAATTATCCCATTTTGAACGGGTATAAATGGTTGATTTAGAAATGGACTTAATGACCTTAACGGAATCCATGGTAATGGTATACTTGGATGCGGATTGCCGTTTTAAACTGTATTTCGACAGGATCGGACCGAGCCACATGGGAAAATGTTTATTGAACTTCACCTCCAGGATAAAGTTATTTTTCATGGCAACCGATAGCTTACGTTCATCAAAAAGATCCTGAAGCGATGGATATGCCATACCACGAAGACCTTTGTCAAAAGTAATGCGTACCGTTCTGTCAAATTTACTAAAATAAGCTTCGCGCTCGTACACCACCAGAACCACCGGCCGGAGATTTTTTCCGTACACCTGATAAAAAAAGCGGGTGGCATTTTCGAGACTGTTGTGAATTCCGTACTTTTTAAGCGTATGACCATTGATATTCCGTTCTTTGAACATCGCTATGGCATCCTTATACCGGACCGGGGCCCTGTATTTAAGTATGGGTATTTCATACTTTCGTTTAATTTCGAGGAAAACAACATCTTCAGGGGCTCCTTCATCATATCCTCTCAATCTCACTTTTTTACGATTTTTAATACCCTCTATCTTTTCAAAATAAAAATCAAATGCAGGCGTGTCAAAATATATGGAACGTACCGTATAGTGAACCCTTCCTTCAGCTTCTTCAACATTGCTATCCATCTCCACAAAGGGCAGGATCATCTGCCGCAAAGGTTCCAGATATTTTTTATCAACTATATATTTAAACTCGTATCGCATTTTTTCACTACCAATTGAGACTCACTCCCCGTTGCAGATAAGTATACAAAGAAATTTTATCACACACAACTCTACATTGAACGGCCATTCCCGGATAAATGTTATGATGCCCGCCCGGTATCAATGCTTTTGCTATGGCAATCTGCTGGTTAGCCATCAGATTAACATTATCTTCCAGATTTAGAAATGTTGCTTCAAGTTCTTCATCATATCCGGGTATTGATAAGCGAATACTCGTGATGTTTTTAAGGTACTGGATATTATTCACCTTAACCGGAATTTTCAGGATATAGTTGGTGGTATCACTGATGGTAATAATTCCATCGAGCACTTTGCTGTAGCTAACAATTCCGCTGATGGGTGGAACAAGGTAAAACTGATCCTGCATTTTCTTCAGGGTTTGGATCTCCCTTTCATAAGAATCGATTCGCTGCTTTATATAATCTTGTTCTTCAGGCTTACTACCGGTCTTCAAAGCCTGTAGTTCGTTTTGAGCAATTTCTACATTGATCTCAGACAACCGATAAGAATTCTCTACTATTTCAAAATCAGCCTGGGAAACAATGCTGTCCTCGAATAATAATTTCTGCCTTTGATAATTTTTCCGGTCAAGTGCCAATTGCTCCCGGGCAAACTCATAACGTTGCTGGGCTTGTTGGATGAGGGCTTCTTTTTCGCCACTCTCACTCATTTTCAATGCATTCTCTTCAACTGCTTTTAAATTCTTAAGTTTGGTAATTTCATTGTCGATATAAAAGGAATGAATTTTGGCAATGGTATCATCATTCTCAACATAAACACCCCCACTTAACTTATCACTTAAATCGACCTCAGCAACATCTCCGCGCTCGAACTTGTAATTTTTAAGATGACTGATGGCATTGGTCCTATTATCAATCAGCTCACTTACATAAGCATCATCCTGTCCACGCTTGAGATGCCATTCACGAAGCGGAAAAACCAGCGCTGTCGATTCAAAGCTATAGTGCACTTTGATCGGCAAAAAAAGAGTAACCACACTCAACAAAAAAATGAGCAAAAGAACATGCCTCCTGTTTAACTTCATAACTATTTAATCCACGTGTGTCAGCTTTCAAAAGTAGATATTATCCACCTTCTAAACAAAGAATAAAAAAAGTATTCAAATAATGGAGTCAATTCATCCATATAAAGGTTGCTTCCTGTCAAAAATTTATCAAAGCATGCTTTTTACAATTATTTTGCTGCAATAAAAAAAATTGTATTTTTGCAGCGGAGAGATGGCAGAGTGGTCGAATGCGGCGGTCTTGAAAACCGTTGAGGGTCACACCTCCGGGGGTTCGAATCCCTCTCTCTCCGCCAACTTAAAAAGCTCCGCAAAGCGGGGCTTTTTTGTTTTGAGACCGAATCAAATGCTCTGCATTTGCATGAGGGAACAAAACAAAAAAGACTCAGCCCTGAAAGGGCGTGCTTTTTATGTTGGACATCACC
>JAHLKX010000015.1 GCA_020444515.1 Bacteroidota bacterium
GATTTGCTGGTTTTGTCCAATTCACAGCGACTCTTCCCGCTCGTTTGGGCGGGCCAACCCGCGGATGATCAATGATCGTTTTAGTAAAAAATAAATTCTGATTCCGTTAATTGATTTCTTATCCCGACCTTAAATTCTTTTCGCTGCAAAACAAGGTGATGAACCGTGTGTGATGGATTGTGGAGCGATCCCGAAGTCCGCCAGCGGGCGGACGGCTTGGATCGCGCAAGGGGTTTATTGCCGTAGTTTTTGCGTGGAAAGAATTTGCAGTCTTGTTGTTTTGCTTCTTTTGTAACAAGACAAAAGAAGATTAAAATATTTATATATAGAAATTAATGCACAATATGGAATTTTTGTTGAATGCAGCTTTTATTATGTAATTCCTGTGCTTTTGTTATGGCAAAAGCACCAAAACCAATAGCCCAAACAAAGCTATCACCCCGCTCTTGAACAACACCGCAAATCCTGGCAAAGTAGTGGATTGTCATCCAAACATTCCCGACGTTGACCGTCGGGATGCCTTTGCCGGATTTGCTGGTATTGTCCAATTCACAGCGACTCTTCCCGCTCGTTTGGGCGGGCCAACCCGCGGATGATCAATGGGCACTTTAATAAATGAAAAACAGTTTTTCATAAAATTGAAAATCGCTCAGGATCGACCTTTCATTCTTTGCGCTGCAAAACAAGGTGATGAACCGTGCTGGATGAATAGAAAAAGATTATGAAATTAAAGCGCTGGGTCAGTCTGAGGGGCAGTCATCAGACTGCTGTCTCGAAGACGTGCGCAGGGTTTATTTCAATGGATCTGTGCTTTTGTTACGGCAAAAGCACCAAAACCATTGGCCCAAACAATGCTGTTCCCCCGCTCATAAATAATACCAAAGTAAAAAGCTAAAATAATCCATGGCCGCATTTCGAGACGGGAATGGCTGGCGCTGAAGACCCGCCCTGTATTCCCCCTCAGTGTGACCATTCGCTTTGGGAGTAATTACAAAACAAATACTTTTTATTATCTGAATCCGACCTCAAATTCTTTGCGCTGCAAAACAAGGCGATGAACCATGTGGGATGGATTGTGGAGCGATCCCGAAGTCCGCCGGCAGGCGGACGGCTTGGATCGCGCAAGGGGTTTATTGCCGTAGCTTTTGCGCGGAAAGAATTTGCAGTCTTGACTTTTTGTTTCTTTTGTGTCAAAGCAAAAGAAAGTATAGATTAATAAAATTCTTTTATATATGTGCTTTTGTTATTTTAAAAGCACATATCAAATTGAATGTTTTCGGTCATCAATCGATCCTGATCCGTGCATCAACACTGACAGATCACTTCCCAGGAGGCCTTACCGGGCTTGGCTCCATGGTTGGCTTCGCATGATCAGGCTGCATATATCCCTGCATCAGTTTTTCCAACCACAATTTGGGAACCAGGCTCAACAAAAAAGCGATAAACGCCCATCTTTTCGACAGGTAAACCACCTTCCGGTTTTCATGAATTCCCTGATAAATTCTTTGGGTCGCTTTATCCAGTGGATCAATCCAGAAACGGGTTTCAACATGGCTATCATTCTTCTCAACAAATCCCGGCCGGATCTCCGTAATATAAATCGACTTCTGATGTTGATCCACTACCTGGCGAACCCCTTCCAGGTAATTCATCTGAAAGGCCTTGGCAGCGCAATAAGCGGGGTCGACACCACTCCCACGCATCCCTGCAATGGAACTGAAACTCACCAGCTGACCGGATCCCTGTTCCAGGAAAAGCTTCAGTCCCCAGTCGACCACCATTGTAAAACCCCGCACATTGGTACTGATGATGTCAACGGTTACATCATGATCAAGGGCATTATAGGGAAATCCATAGGCCGCGGCCATCACCAGCAGATCAAGGCCGCCCAGATCGCGTACCAGGGTATTGAGTGATCGGATGGCATCCTCCCGGCTGATATCCAGTGTCAGGGGGATAAAGGCTTCAGGGTTTGATCGGACCATCTCATTCAACCGCTCTGTGCGTCTTCCGACAATACCTACACGATACCCCTCCTGGGCCAACTTCATGGCCAGCGACTGTCCCATACCCGATGTAGCTCCAACAACAATTGCACTTTTCATATACCCGATTTTTGGTTAAGGAAATACCTGCCTCCTGAAAAGGGCTAAATTATACAAAAAATCCCGAACCCGGGAGTATCATAGAGGATATCATGGTAAACGATGGCCCACTGCCACCACCCTCAAAAAATTAAATTGCCGTTGAGATTTATCAACTCCAGCCTGAAACCAAACCATCAGTCTTTTGGCAAATACACTAACCGGGGATTTTGATAAAGATCTCTGTTGGAAAACCCATCCAAAAAACAACGTATTTCATTAATTAACAAATAATTAACACCATATATCTAAATATCTATATATCTTTGAAAATTATTGATTCGCTATAGTTTCATTATCAAGCCTGCCTTTTTTTATTTTTCCAAAACCAGAGGTAAACATTTTAACCTTTCATTAACCAGGATCTGGAAACGTGCTTGAGTTACCGATCCAAAAAACGATTTATTATTATGAATCCACAAACACATACCGTTGCATCTGTTGATGCCAATGAAACAGACAATTTTAAAAGTGCCATCCGCGGACCGGTGATTCTTCCCGGTGACGCTCAATATCCCGACGAATGCAAAGTTTACAACGGGATGATCCATAAAAAGCCCGGCATGATCGCCAAGTGCATGGATGTGACCGATGTAGTTACTGCTGTTAAATTTGCCCAAAAACACAACCTGCTCGTATCGGTGAGAGGTGGGGGTCACAATGCCGGAGGCCTTGGGATCTGCGATGCGGGACTGGTCATTGACCTCTCCCTGATCCGTTATACCCGTGTGGACCCTCAATCCCAAACAATACGCGTGGGAGGAGGCTGTCAGTGGGGTGATGTGGACCATGCCGGCCATGCCTACGGACTGGCAGTACCTGCCGGAATTATTTCTACAACCGGTGTAGGGGGTTTGACCCTTGGAGGCGGATTGGGATACCTGACACCCCGCTTCGGCCTCACCATCGACAATCTTTTATCAGCCGATGTCGTACTGGCCGATGGACAAATTGTAACGGCCAGTGCCGATGAAAACCCGGACCTCTTCTGGGCCATTCGTGGCGGAGGTGGAAACTTTGGCATTGTCACCTCTTTCCTTTTCCGCGGCAATCCGGTTCATACCATTTTCGGCGGACCAACCCTCTGGAACATCGACCAGACTGAAAAGATCCTCTCATGGTACCGCGACTTCATCCTGAAAGCACCTCGTGATTTATACGGATTCTTTGCCGTATTGACCGTTCCCGGACCTCCTTTCCCGGATCCGCTCCATGGGCGAAAAATGTGCGGGATCATCTGGAATTATACAGGCCCTAAAGAAAAGGCTGAAGAAATATTCGAACCGATCAGGGCCCTGCAACCTGAGTTTGAACATGTCGGCCCCATGCCCTTTCCCATGCTGAACAGCATGTTCGACCAGTTTTATCCGAAAGGATTGCAATGGTACTGGCGGGCCGATTTTATTGATGCCATTCCTGATGAAGCGGTTAAAAAACACGCCGAATTCGCGAAAGCACTTCCCACACCCCATTCAACCATGCACCTGTATCCCATTCATGGCAAAGCACATGAGGTGGGCGATACAGATACTCCCTGGGCTTATCGTTCGGCCAACTGGGCACAGGTGATCGTGGGTGTAGACCCTGATCCGTCCAACAAGGAGAAGATCACCACATGGACCAAAGCCTATTATGATGCCATTCACCCCCATTCATCGGGAGGAGCCTATGTCAATTTCATGATGGATGAGGGTCAGGAGCGCATCAGGGCCAGTTACAAGCACAATTACGACCGGCTGGTTAAAATGAAAAGCAAATACGATCCGGATAATTTTTTCAGGGTCAATCAAAATATTAAACCGAATTAAATCTTTTCAAGTCAATACATTTAAAATCTTAAAATGGAAACAACAAATCAAAAAAGCCTTTATAACAGGTTGGGTGGTGCCTCAGGGATCTCCACGCTGGTCGACGACATCGTTGATTATCACATGAAGAACAAGGAAATCAATGCCCGCTTTCTTCCACTCAGAGACGATCCTTCGAAGCTCGAACAGATCAAAGAACATACCCGCCAGTTCCTGGGAATGGGTTCAGGGGGTCCGGAGACTTATGAAGGAAAAGAGATGCCGGCTGCGCATCGCGGGATGAATGTCAGCGAAGCAGAGTATATGCATGTGGTGGATGATATCATGAGTGCCCTGAAAAAAAATAACATTGACCAGCAATCGCAGAATGAAGTTCTGGCCATTACATGGTCAATAAAAGAGCAAATCGTGAGATTGTAATTTAAATTGCCATGTATCGGGGTATAAATGATGGATGGGTTATCCGGCAGAAAGCAGGGGACTTTGGCATCCATCATTGGTACCCCGTTTTTTAATCCATATCAAAGCTCCAATCCATCTGCAGATCGTATACCCGCAACAGACTGACAGTCAGCCCAAACCCGATCAATTAAACTTTTACAAAATATTTTTGTTGATTTTTTATACAAACTACAATCGCTAACTCAAACTAAAACTACTTGTTATGAAAAACTTTGTACACTTGCTATTTGGCTTGCTTTTCACAGCAAGCACCAGTGCATTTGCACAGGACATGATCCCCAATCACAGTTTTGAACAATGGGACGGCGCCCCGGTCAATTGGGTCAATCCCCTTCTGTTCGCAGGTATCAATAACATAGTCCAATCCACCGATGCTCAGTCGGGGGATCTGTCGGCCCGATTCTTCACCATGTGGAGTGACAATACCAGTGAATTTGTCCCGGCCACCCTGAACTCACTTCCGGCACCCGTCACCGAGATGCATACCACCCTCAATGGCTGGTATAAAGGAGTCAGCGTCGGTGATGATGTACTGGCCATCAATATTTTGCTATACAATGATGGCAGTATATCAGGGACCGGCTATTTCTCTACAGGCGAAACAACTTCCGATTGGACCACCTTTTCGGTGCCGATCACCTACATAGGATCAACGCCAACGGAAGCTTATATTTATATTATTGTTGGCAGTGAATCAGGTGATGCTCACGAGGGAACCGAATACCTGGTCGACAACCTTACCTGGGATGGTGCTTCCGCCATTGGTGACCGGCAGTTGGTTTCGGAACTGACAGCGACCCCCAATCCGGCCACCGATCATATCAACCTGCAGTTTACCCTTCCCGGAGCCGACCAATTAACCTTTGAATTGATCAACCGGCAAGGTGCTGTTCAAAAATTTAGCAGTCCAACCCATTTTACTGCCGGTCAGCACACCCACCAGTTTCAAACAGCGGACCTGGCATCCGGCATGTACATGATACGCGCTCAAGGCTCAAAATATGGCTTTGTACAAAAAATTATGGTAAGGTGATAAACGGCATTTACTGATCCAAACCTCTTTGTCAACAGAATGTGCCGTTTTGATAATCCGTCAGTACATGCTTAGGATGACATGAATTCATTCATTGCTTTGCCTTCAGTTGATTGTAATAGTCTTCGTAAACATGGGCTACGTAGGATTTTTCCGGGAACAATTCATTGAGCCGGAAGGCATGCGCTCCTTCCTGCAATTGCTGATGCAGGTTAAACCGGAAGGACGTTTCAAAATCATGAAAATAATACAAGGTTACATCCCCGGTATTCAGGTTACAAATATTTGAATAAACCGTTGGGGTATTGAATTCCATGTGTGTCAGGTTGAGGATTTTTTTGAGTTTAACAACCGGTGGATCCGTGTTCGGATCATTGAACCGGCGCATGGCAAGCGTATACCGATAACAGGGAATGGAATCCGGTGAGCAGGCAGAATAGACAAAATTGGTGGATACCTGATAGGGAAAAAGACCCCGCTCCAGGATGCGAAGATCACCATCATGCCATTCCAATACTACAGAGCGACCGGTTTTATCGGCAAGCAGGAATTTAACATGCTTAAACGTTAACAAATTATAGGATTGGAAAACCGCGAGGGCATCGTCCACTGTGGCGCACATGGCAAGAATACCATCCGGCACGCCGGTTTCAAACCAACCTTCCCAGGTTTCCCAGTCAGGAAGTGCAGGATCAGGTTCCCAGTCTGTCGGGTTTAAAAGGGCATTCACTGAAATATACAGTCCCTGGTCGTTCATTCCGCCTTCTGCAATCCAGGATGGCTGCTCGGTACCAAAACACATCCGGCCATAATGGCGCTCATCCGATGGAATAAACCAGATCCTGGCAAACACATTTTCAACATCGAGGTTATTCGCTACGTAGCTGATCTTGTCCTGTTGATAGTAAACAATGGTGCATGACAATGATGACCGGATACCCACCAGCATCATAAAGGCGAGTATCAATACATAGGTTTTCTTCATGGTTCTCTAATTTTAGTTTTAATCAACAGTTCAAATTATAATTTAATGATCTTTTCAAACATTTCGGGTCTGTTGTCGACGGACAGGGAGAGGACATACGTTCCTCCGGCAATACCCGAAATATCCAGTTCATCTTTGATCACACCCCCCGCGTTCACAGATTTTTTTGATAGCAATATATGACCGGTCAGATCCATCAGGGTAATCGTGACCCGGGACTCGCCCTGGCAGCTATATTGAATGCTGATCTGTTCGGAAGCAGGATTGGGCCACACTGTAAAGATCCCGTCGGAAATCGGGTTTTCAACTGAGGTCACCGGGTCAAACAAATCTGTTTCCCATACACCCCGGCCATAGGTTGCCGCAACCAGTTTATGGGCCGAATTGACAATCTCCAGGTCGGTAATCACGACCCCCGGCAATCCATTGCTGACATCAAACCAGGTATTCAAATTGTTATCGGTGTAATAAACGCCGACATCGAGTCCTACATAAATACCATCATTGGTGCCGGGTTGATACACGATGCAGTTTACCGGGAAATTGGGCAAATTGCCCGATATGTTCAACCAGTTGTCACCACCATCCATGCTTTTAAAAACCTTAATCCCATCCATGAAGTTGGAATAGGTCACCCAGACAACATCCGGATCAATGGCTGACACCTCCAGGTCATAAAAAGTAAACACATCAAACGGAATAGAAGGATACTGAAAAGGGGGAAGATCATTGGATATCGTGTTCCAACTAACACCCCCGTCTGTGGTTCGCCAGATCGTGTTATAAGAAGCGGCATACATAACCTGATCATCACCGGGAGCTATGAGCAGGCGGTGGATCAGGGCCCCGTTCGTAAACCCAAAGGTGATCTGATCCCAGGTACTGCCTTTATCGCTCGATTTAAAAATGTCGGTATACCCTGCGTAAATGATATCTGGATTCGTGGGATGTTCGAGAAAAGGGGCGGTCCAGACGGCGTTGCCCGCATTATCCGGCGTTATATTGATCTGGCTGATCCCACCATTGGTAGATTTAAAAAGCACGCCATACTGGTAAGAAGTATAAAGGATTTCAGGGTCACCGGAGCCGATGAAACAATCCATTCCATCCGCGCTATTGATACTGACACAATCATTATCATCAAACTTAAAGGATCCATTGTCCTGGTTACCTATCACCATTAGATCGGCATCCAATTCCGACACCCCGAGGCGATAACTCTGGGTGATTTGCAATCCTTCACTGATGTCATTCCAGTTGGCCCCATGATCGTCCGACATGTATATTCCACCATCACATCCGGCATATAACCGGTCGTTCAGCGGATGATAGTCAAATTCATGAATATCTGCATGGATCCAGTGGTCATTGATGATGTAGCAGTTATCATTCAGGATGAACGTTTCACCCCCATCCGTCGATTTCCAGATATGGGTCCCGCCTACCAGGATTTCATCGGGATCGTCGTTGGATACGACCATGGAAAGATTATAAAAACCCTGACCATAATCGGCAGGACCACTGGTTACGTAGCCCACCAGGTCCTGTTCATCACCCGAAATGGTTTTTTCCCAGGTTATGCCATTATCCAGAGAGCGATAAAACCCTTCCAGGCAATAATTGCCGGTTTTGCAATTGAAGGCATAGATCAGGTCGGGATCAGCGGGCGAGGTGGCCAGTTTGATGCGGCAGGTATTCGCTGCCGGCATGCCTGTTCCATAGAGGTAGTCAAAGCTGTCTCCGCCATCGGTGGACTTGAAGATGCGGGCACCACCAAAAAAATGATAGGTACTGGCATAGACCACTGTAGGATCGCCGGGTTTGAACACCATATCCATAAAATGACCCGATGTTACCACCTGCAGCCAGTTGGCCCCTCCATCGGTTGTTTTAAAAATGCCCTGGCTGGTAGCAGCTATGAGGATATCCGGATCATCCGGATGCATCAACAATTGATTGACGGCTTTTAAATCCTGCACCTCATAACTCAAGCCGGTGACCTCCCAGGTTTCACCACCATCCGTTGATTTTAGAACACCAACAGAAAAGGTGTTCCAGGAATCCCGCTCTCCGGTGGCCAGGTAAACAATGTCAGGGTTTATGGGATGAACAATGATATCACTGACGCCCAGTGTGGGCAACTGATCGGTTTTACACGACCAGGATAATCCGCCGTTGATCGACTTCCAGGCTCCACCGCCCGGAGTTCCCACCCACAGGACATCCTCATCAAAGGGATGAAAAGCGATGCAATCCACCCGGCCCACACCCACGTGAAAACCATAGTTGATGAGGCCCGGCACATTAAATGGTCCCACCGGGGTCCAGTTCACATTTTTCATCAGGCCATCCCTGGTGGATCCTTTTACTTTTTGGTATTCCCGCCAGTACAGATCAGCCGGGAACAACCCTTCCTCGTTGACCCTCCCCTGCATATACCATTCCCAGCGCTTGTACTGCTTTACCCCTTCGATGGATGAAGGTTCTTTGAACCTGGCATACTCATAAAAGGCTTGTTGCACATCATAAAAAGCAGGATCTGCTTTTTTCTCATCAGGGATGAAATCCATCCATGCCTGTGAGTGACAGAGGCTCAGAAAGAAAAAGGCGTTCAGTATTAAAAGCAATTGTTTTGATTTCATGTTAAAAGGTTTTAAGTGTTTTGATAAATTATTTTGGGTTCGCGAGGCCTCACAGGATAATCAGCTTATGGGTGAGGACCCTGTTGCCCGACAATATTTTCAGAAAATAGATCCCGCCGGGCAGATGATCCGTTGAAACCGATTTTCGAATGGATGGGGTTTCATGTTGAATTGTTTCAGCATAAACGCATTCACCGGAAGCCGTCAGCAGTTCTATATGGCAGGACGATCCCTGCTGGTTTTGAAGCGAAAGGGTAAAGGCTTTCTGTGCCGGGTTTGGAAAAATTTGAACATCGCTCATCGGTATACCCGGAGGCATGCCCACATTGGTCACTTCCCATTCGGCTTCCCAGCCCCCATAATGGTTGTATCCATTGGTAAAAAATATGATGGCCATGCTTCCGCTCGAAGCAAACACCGGATCCGGGATTTCATTTCCCGAGAAAACGGCTACCTGGGTATTGCCATCATAAATTTTCACCATGTCGAATCCTTCTTCCGTCTCGAAAGATGTAAACGACAGTTTGATTTGGTCAGCCCACTGGGGTTCGATCATCCACATGCAGGTTGTATAAGCAGTATAATGAAAGGATCCGCTGCCATCGGAAACAACGCCCGAAGGATCGGTTAAAATCGTGGTGGCATTGCAATAGTCGGGGTAAACAGCATCAAATTCCAGTTGCCATCCTTTCGCGGTTATATCTCCATCGGTATGGAAGGTGATGAGCAATTGATTACCGGTGCTGCTGATCTGCTCCGGAAATTCATCGCCCGATAGGGAGATCAATACCGGATCCGCTTCCGAAGGACCATCATAAATCGTCAGCCAGTCGTTGTCCGCCGTTTCAAATTCTACAAATGAAACATTGATATAACTCACCGAATCCTGTTCAGTCTGGGGATTTATCAGCCAGCTTGCCGAGGTATTGTTCAAATAATCGGCTGCCGGGCCACTGCCATCGGTCAGGGAACCGGAGAGGCATTGAATGGTATCTGCGCCTGATGCATACCAGGGATATCCCGGATCGGTGGGATAAATACCGGTGATGCACTTCTGGTTGTTTCCATATCCATAAGCATCATCCAGGGTATAATATCCGTTGCCCAGGCCATTCCAGCCAAAATTAAAATGGAACAGATCGCCTAAATAACCATCACACACAAAGCCGTGCCCGCCCGTGCTGCTATATCCCAGGTAAATAAGCGGTATGGATTGATCCAGGTTGCTGCAGATCATCGCAGACCAGTCGGCCGTTGAATAATTGCTTCGTTCATGATAAACGGCCGCATCGTATCCAAAATAACCCTGGAGTGCCGGCACCATATCCCAGGGAAAGGAATTGGACACAACGGGACCATATTGCATATTGATAGAAACGCCTATGTGGTACATCAGTTGTGCAATGGCTTCGGGATTATGATGATCAATGCTGTTTTGCATTTGATTCCATTGATAGGTTGTTTCACCAAATTGGACCTGCTGCATGCCATAGCCGATGGAATTGTACATATGGGATCCGGTCCCGGTCTGGGGATATCGCCAGTAGTGCATCACCTGGGCCATGCAGGTGGCACCGCAGCCGGTCACGGTATGACCGCCATCGCCTTCCGGATCGGGCGGACAAAGCAGGTTATAAGGGAATCCCTGGTTCCACAGAGAGTGAAGAAGGGGTTCGACCGAATCCCCCGACCCCTTCACCATGCCTGCCTCTTTGGAATCTTCAAGCAAGCGATCCCATAACTGCCGGGTGGATGCTGAGGCGGGTAGCTGTTGTTTCCTCACCTCCACAATGGCATCTGCATAAGACTGCAGGAAACTGCCATAATTGTCCGAAGGCTCTACCGGGTCGGGGAACCGGCCTTCCAAAGCGATCCCGATCAATGGTGGCGTCGCATCTTCGGCTGAGATGATCACGAAACCACCGGTCCGGAATTCAAAAACGTAGTACACCGGAAGATCCTGCTCCCGGTGTACATAATCATCAATGATCTCAAAGGAGGATTTTACGATTGGACCCAGGTGCTGGGTGTACCATGTGTCATAGGCATTCAAAGCGGCTGTTGCTGCCCGGGATTCATCCACTATGGCTGTCCGGCCATAAAAAGCGGATCCCAAAAGCACAAGCAAAACAAGCCACATCCGAATTGTTTTCATGTGTTTAAATTTTTTTGGTTAGGTGAATAAAAGTAGGAAGGATTTGCTTTGCTGCACCCGTCCGGTCTACCAACACCGGTTTTGCGTCTACAATTAACCCAATATAACAGATACCCCACCGCTTGTAGTGGCAAACAGGTTATTGGGCATCCGGTTGCTGCCCTGGATAGATTAAATTGAATTATTTATTCTTTTTATGCGTTCAGAGAAGTATATTTGTTTGATAAATCAATCATTGATCGTGGATTCAGCCATCAGCCATCGGACAATAAACTGGCGCCGGATATCCTGGCATGTTGCATTTTGGATCTTCTACCTCGGTATTTACACCTTTGCCTTTGGGTATCCCAACCGCTATCTGCATATGCTCAAGGGTAACCTGGTGACACTTCCGTTTGATATGTTTGCCGTTTACTTTACCATTTATTTCCTGCTTCCACGTTACCTGGCACAAAAAAAATACGGCTTATTCCTGCTCTGGTTTTTCGTTTCGGCATTCCTCATTGTTTTTATAGAACTCTTTTATGCTATGCAGACCGGCCACTTAGATAAGCAATGGGATCTGCTCACTTTTATTTTAGTATTCATCACCTGGTTCGTTTACATCTACCTGTTTGTGTTCCTGGCCGCAATCATCAAGCTTTCAAAAAACTGGTACCAGAACATCAAGAATACACAAAAGCTTGGAAAAGAAAAACTGCAGACCGAGCTCAAGCTGCGGGAAGCGGAATTAAAACTCCTGAAGGCACAGAACCATCCCCATTTTTTATTCAATACCCTCAATAACCTGTATGGCCTGACCCTCGAAAAATCAGAAAAAGCACCCGAGGTCGTTTTAAAACTTTCGGCCATCCTCGACTATATGTTGTATGATTGCAATGAGCCGCGGGTTCCCCTTGCCAAAGAGATCCGCCACATCGAAAACTACATTGCCCTTGAAAAACTGCGATACGACGACACCCTGGACATCGATTTTGATGTTCGGGGGGAGGTCCAGCGACAAATGATCGCTCCATTGCTCCTGCTGCCCTTTGTCGAAAACAGCTTCAAACACGGAACCAGTTCCCTGCTCAACAATCCATGGATCAAGATCCGCCTCGCCATGAATACCAACATCCTGAACTTCCATATCAGCAATAGCAAGGTACCCGATGAAGGATCATCCCCTTCCTCATACAAAGAAGGCATCGGGCTCAAAAATGTGACGGAACGGATTGAGAAGACCTATCCCGATGGCTATATGCTCAACATTGATGATCAGCCCGATCGTTTTTCAGTAAATTTAGAGTTAACCCTGGAACCGAACAACCCATGAAAACAAAATGTATCATAGTAGATGACGAACCCATTGCCATTAAGGTGATCAAAAACCACCTGGCCAATTTCAGTGACGTCGAAATCGTGGCAGAATGCAAAAATGCCATGCAAGCCTTCGATGCATTGAAACAAAAAAAGATCGACCTGATGTTCCTCGACATCCAGATGCCGCACATCACCGGCCTCGACTTTTTAAAATCGCTCAGTGCCCCGCCCGATGTCATCATCACCACCGCCTACCGCAACTTTGCCGTCGAAAGTTATGAATTTGAAGTGATCGACTACCTGCTGAAGCCCATTGCCATTGAGCGTTTTATCAAAGCCATGGACCGCTATTTTCAGAAAAACCGCCATGAGCACGTCGTCAGTGCCCAGCCTGCCGGGATAACGGAAGACTCCTTTTTGTACATCCGGGAAAATAAAAAAATGCGAAAGGTGCCGCAACAGGATATCCTCTACATCGAAAGCTTCAGGGAATACTGTAAAATCCATACCACGGATGGTTCGATCAGGACCCGCACAGCCCTGTCGAAGGTGGAAGAGAAATTACCCGAGGGTCAGTTCCTGCGCATCCACAAGTCTTTCATTGTTGCCACCCGCCACATTGTTTCCTTCAATGCTTCCGGGGTATGGATCGGCGATACCGAACTGCCCATTGGCCGAAGTTATAAAAACAGTGTGCAGAAAATCCTCCCCCTGGAAGAGGGCCGGAAATGACCGGCAGGAAACCACCCGGTTGCCGCCCGGCACCTGTTTCCACCATGCCCGGGGTGAAAAATTTGGGTTTACGGAGAAGGTTTCCAATTGAACCTACAGCCACAACCAATGGCACCACAGCTTCACATGTGACGCCTGCCTTACGGCAAGGCAGGCTTAAAGCAGCCATGGGATCAAACTTTCCGGGTGCTCACTTGTTAAGTTACAACTACACACAAACTAAAACAACAACTATGAAAACGACTACCCTGCTCTCCTTTTTGGCTTTTTTTACTTTTTATGGTACCCTCCATGCACAAATTCCCAATCCCGGTTTCGAAAACTGGAGCGGTGATGCACTCGATGGCTGGAACTTTACCTACTCGGAACCCGGTTATGAAAATGTCTTCCAGTCGACCGATGCCGCCCAGGGCAGCTATTCGGTGAGGCTGAAACCGGTGTATAACGACCTGCAGGGTAACGTCCCCCGTGCTGCCATCAATAGCGGGTATTTTCCCTTAACCACAGCCTATGCCAGTCTGAACGGGCAAATCAAAGGGACCCTCGCCGGTGGCGACAGCTTTGTGATCACCGTCGACCTGTTCAAAGATGGGGGCACCCTGGCCGTAGGCAGTTATGAAACTACCGCCTCCACATCGGAATGGACCTCCTTTACAGCACCCATCAATTATGGCATAAGCGACATACCCGACTCGGCTTACATCCATATCCTCGTCACACAGAATAGCACCGCCACCGTGGGCAGCGACTTCCTGGTGGATGGCCTCGCGTTTGGCGACCCGGCCGGTATCGATGAAAGGCAACAACCTTCCGAACTGACGCTTTATCCCAATCCGGCCCAAAAGCAGCTTACCCTCAGCTTTACCCTGAATGAACCCGACCAAATGACTTTCCGGATCCTGGACCCTGCCGGTCAAATCCAATCGACCCTCCATGCCCGGGCGTTTATGGCCGGTCCGAACAGCATTTCCCTACTCATGGCAGAACTGCCAACAGGTATCTATTTCCTCCATGCAATCGGCGAAAAATATGGATTCACAGAAAAGCTAATGATCCGGTAAGATTTAGATTAAGATTTAATAATTTGAAAGGCGGAGGTTTAAATGCTTCCGCCTTTTTTTTGTTTTTATTGGAAGGATTTAGTAATAGATTCCAAAAGGCAGTTAGAAACTTAGTTAGAAAAAAAACAATAATGTAGCAACTTCTTGCTACTAGGATTACCTATTTTGTAAGCATGCTTGCAGGTTGGTTTAGTTTTATCTTATAACTAAAATACCGAAAAATAAACACAATAAAAATTCCTGTTATCCTGAAATTTTTAGCGGGATAACATCAAGTTTGTAAGGGATATAATGCGTTCTGTGCCATGCTGGAAATAGACCGTACTATGAACAGACAAAAATAAGAATACAGACTGCCAACATACATTTGGCACATTTGCAAGCTCCTTCGCACAAGTTAATGCTTCAGCTTGCAAAAGAGCCAAATCTTTGCCAACGCTAAATCTAAAAAACGGCAGCATTTTTATTTTGCTGCCATAATATAGTTTTATATATTTGCAAAAAATCTTTTCAACATCAACAACAGAAAGTTATATATAGAGCAACTAAAAGAACGATTTAATAGGGATCAGGTCTTTGATAATAAACAGATTGTATCATTTTATCGTTCTTTTGAACCAACCGTTAAAGAGGCTACTATAAATTGGAGGATATACAGTTTAGTTCAAAGTGGTATACTTACAAGAGTTGGACGAGGTAAGTATATTCTGGGAAATAAAAAAAACTTTATTCCAAATTTACCATCAAAATTGAGAACATTGAATAGTAAGCTAAGAAAAAACTTCCCCTATCTTGATTATTGCTTATGGACATCTGCATTATTCAATGAATTCATGTTACATCAACCAGGAAAGTTCTTTCTAATTGTTGAAGTAGACAAAGATGCCACTGAATCTGTTTTCTACTTTATGAGACAAAACAAATATTCTGTGTTCCTTGAGCCATCAAAGGAAATACTTAATAGATATATGCTGGATGAAAAGGAAACCTGGATTGTAAAATCATTGGTATCAGAAGCACCTACTCAGAATATTTCTGGAATACAATCAACGACCATCGAAAAATTATTAGTTGATCTATTTTGTGATACTGTAATCCTTGATGCACAGCAAGGATCAGAAAGAGATACAATAATTAAAGATGTTTTTGACAAATATACTGTTAACGAAAACAAAATGCTTAGATATGCTGATCGTAGAAGAAAGAAAAAGGAGTTTAATGAATACCTAAATAGAATTTCAAAATTTCGGCAGCATATTTAGGATTGCTGCCAATATATAGTGTTATGATCGACAACAAGACACTAAACATAGAATGGATAAATGAAGTTTCTGCTAAAAACAGAAATGCTGATAAAATACTCATAGAAAAAGTAATAAGAGCATTGTATTTGATTGAAGGACTTGCAAAGGCTAAATTGGATTTTGTATTTAAAGGAGGTACTGCCCTAATGCTTTTAATGGGCTCGTCAAAAAGACTTTCGATTGATATTGATATCATTTTGTGCGATGATTCAGTAAATCTTGAAGAGATTTTCGAAGAAATAATACAGCCACAATCTTTCACAAGGTTTGAATTACATGAAAGAAACACAAAATCAACAATCAAAAAATCACACTATAAGTTCTATTATAAACCAATTCATAAAACACATTCTGAGGAAGAGTATATTTTATTGGATATTTTGTTTGAAAAACCAAATTATCAGAGCATAATTGAATTACCAATAAAATCCAAGTTCCTCAAAACAAATGAAAAAGAATTGGTTGTTCAAGTTCCATCTCCAGAGGATATGCTTGGCGACAAGTTAACTGCATTTGCGCCAAACACCACAGGAATACCATACTTTATAAGTGAGCATAGTATGAGTATGGAAATTATGAAGCAATTATATGACATCGGAAATTTGGTGGATATTTCGAAAAACTTAAAAATTGTAGTTGAGACCTTTAAAATCTTCTCAGAAACAGAATTAAGTTACAGAAAAATAGAAGGGCTAAATCATGATGATGTAATTGAAGATATTTTTCAGACATCATTATGTATTGTGAGCAGGGGCGTTTTCGGAAATGGTGACTTTGGTGAACTTCAAGCAGGTATCCAAAGGGTGTCTCGCTTTATTTTTTCAGAACCCTTTCATATTGACAAAGCCATAACTATGGCATCAAAAGCAGCTTATATTGCCATTGCTATCAGATATAATACAGACAAATTAGAAATTTTTAATGATCCTTTACAAATGAAAGAATGGAGTATCGATGATCCTATTTGGCCAAGACTAAACAGGTTAAAGAAGTCGAATCCAGAAGCATTCTTTTATTGGTATAAAATACATGTGATAATTCAAGAAAATAATGGGTAGATCAACAGTACATTACGCAGATAATAAAACAAATAATGCATTAAAAAAATTGCATAATAAACTTCGTCCTGCAGGAACTCCTGTTCAGTGGGTTGAATAGATTATTGAATTACTTTGATTGAGAATTTTTGAAACAATAATTAAGCAGGATGAAAAATTCAAACCACTGAGAAAGATATTCGCTCCGGATTTTAAATGGAAGAATCCTAAAACTGGAGCGGGGATGCACTCGATGGCTGGAACTTCACCTACTCGGAACCCGGTTATGAAAATGTCTTTCAATCGACCGATGCCGCCCAGGGCAGCTATTCGGTGAGGCTGAAACCGGTGTACAACAACCTGCAGGGTAACGTCCCCCGTGCTGCCATCAATAGCGGGTACTTTCCCTTAACCACAGCCTTTGCCAGTCTGAACGGCAATATCAAAGGGACCCTCGCCGGTGGCGACAGTTTTGTGGTCACCGTCGACCTGTTCAAAGATGGGGGCACCCTGGCCGTGGGCAGTTATGAAACCACCGCCTCCATATCGGAATGGTCCTCCTTTACGGCGCCCATCAATTATGGCATAAGCGACACACCCGACTCGGCTTACATCCATATCCTCGTCACACAGAATAACACCGCCACTGTGGGCAGCGACTTCCTGGTGGATGGCCTCGCGTTTGGTGACCCGGCCGGTATCGATGACCGGCAGCAACCTTCCGAACTGATGCTTTATCCCAATCCTGCCCAAAAGCAGCTTACCCTCAGCTTTACCCTGAATGAACCCGAGCAATTGACTTTCCGGATCCTGGACCCTGCCGGCCAAATCCAATCGACCCTCCATGCTCAAGCGTTTTTGGCCGGTCCGAACAGCATCTCTCTACCCGTGAGCCAGCTGGCACCCGGCCTCTATTTCCTCCATGCCCGGGGTGAAAAGTTTGGGTTTGTGGAGAAGGTGGTGGTGGGGCGGTAATATAAGATCCTTCTCCAGCTTACCCTGACCAAACCAGCCGGATTGCCCGGCTGATGGGACTTACATGCCTTTGTCCCCTCCTTATTTAGATCCTCTATAAATTACAAAAAATCCTATTTGTAGCAACTTCTTGCTACAAATAATCCCGGGCAATGTTTAATTTAGAGGCATAGAATATTTTTAATATTATTTATAAATAATTTTTTCTCATGATAGTATGACGCAACAAGGACTATACGAACAACTCATCAATAAATTGATAAGAAATAAATTGGACGAACTTGATAGATCTGAGTTTTATATTAAAGAATGTACAGTTGATAAAAAAGAAGCTGCAAAGGTTCTTTCACAATATTTGAGAGATAAAATCCAATTAGCTTTGAGTCTCATTTCGGATGAAGATTGCCTTGAAAGGCAAATCGAATTATCCAACAAAATTATTTTGTTGCTTCGAGATGAATTGAATGAAGAAGATTTCAATCAAGATTTGTTATTTACCAAGGCAAAAATTTTAAAAGCTATATTCTCAAAAATAGATTCAAGTATTACTGACTTTGAAAAATACCTTGGAGAAATAACACCGTATACACGTCTTACACAATCTGAGCTCTTTACAGGAAGTAATTCAGGAATTTCACTAGAAAGTGAACTCAAAAAAGAGATTCTTTCTGCTGATAAAATAAACTTCTTGGTTTCATTCATTAAGTGGACAGGGATCAGAATATTTGAGAAGGAATTGAGGGATTTTACAGAGAAGGGTGGTGAATTAAAAGTGATTACAACTTCCTATATGGGAGCTACTGATTTAAAAGCTGTTGAGTTCCTATCAGGTTTGCAGAATACAGAAATTAAAGTTTCTTACAACACTGATAATGAACGATTACATGCAAAAGCATATTTATTTTATCGAAATACTCAATTTCATACCGGTTATATCGGCTCTTCAAATCTCTCACGGTCTGCGTTGACAAATGGATTGGAGTGGAATATAAAAATTACGACAAAAGAAGTTGGACACATAATTGAGAAGTTCCAAAAGACCTTTGATACATATTGGCAGGATAAAGAATTCGAAATATTTAATAGAGAATTACATTCAGAAAAACTTAAATTAGCTTTAAAAAAAGAAAAGGATCATGAACCTGTCAGTTTTGGAGCTTTCTTCGATATATCTCCTTTTAATTTTCAAAAAGAGATTTTAGAAAAACTTGAAACTGAGAGAAGTATTCACAACAGATATAGAAACTTAATCGTAGCAGCAACTGGAACTGGAAAAACGGTCATTTCAGCTTTCGATTTTCGAAATTTTATAAAAAGAAATTCTAGTGCAAAACTTTTATTTTTGGCTCATCGCAAAGAGATATTGCAACAAGCTTTAGGTACTTTTAGGGGAATTTTGAAAGATAATAACTTTGGAGAATTATGGGTTGATGGGATTGAGCCTGAAACTTACAATTGCGTTTTTGCCTCCATCCAAACATTAAATAACAGAATTGAAGAATTATTACTTACAAAATCATATTATGACTTTATTGTTATTGATGAGGTCCATCACATTGCAGCTAACAGTTATAGGCCTATTCTAAATAAATTTCAACCAAAAATACTTCTTGGGTTAACCGCAACTCCGGAAAGGATGGATAACGAAGACATTCTTCAAGACTTTTCAAATACAATTGCGGCTGAAATTCGTTTGCCAGAAGCTCTAAATCGAAAATTGCTATGTCCCTTCCAATATTTTGGAATTACTGATAGTATCGATCTATCAAATATTGAATGGCGCGCTGGTAAATATGTTGCTAGTGAATTAACCCAAATTTATACTATGAATGACCGGCGGGTTGGTGAAATAATTAAGAACCTTGAAAAATATATAACAGACTTACAAGAAGTCCGTGCTCTTGGCTTTTGTGTATCACAAGAGCATGCACAATATATGGCAGAAAAATTTATTTTGGCAGGAATTAAAGCAGATTATTTGGTGAGTAATCGAAGCCAAATACGCGAACAATTAAGAAAAAAGCTATACAATAAAGAAATCAACTATTTATTTGTAGTGGATATATTTAATGAGGGTGTTGATATTCCTGAAATTGATACCGTTTTATTTTTGAGACCAACTGAAAGTTTAACAATCTTTTTGCAACAACTCGGGCGCGGTCTTCGCTTAGCAGAAGGAAAAGAATGTTTAACAATACTAGACTTTGTTGGTAATTCAAGGCCCGAATATGACTATGAAGGAAAATTTAGAGCTTTAGTTGGTAAAACCAATAATCCTATTTTAAAGGAAATTAACGATGATTTTCCTCATTTGCCGTTGGGTTGTTCTGTAGTACTTGAAAAGAAAGCAAAAGAATTCATTCTGAAGAATATCAAACAAGCTACTGCTCCAAATATTAATATGCTGCTTAAGAAAATTAGAAATTTCAAGCACCAAACAAATATGCCATTGACACTAAAAAACTTCACTAAATTTAATCATATCCCTTTACAAATACTCTACAAAAAGAAAAATTGGAAAAGACTTTGTGCTTTAGCAGGACAGGTTGATGAATATTCAACAACTAACGAAAAAGAAATATCTCGTGCAATCAGTAAAAAATGGCTGTCGTGTAATTCCATGTCATATTTCAAATTTATTCTAAATTTAGCAAAGAACAATTTCGATATTGATTTTTCACTTTTTAATGAGAATGAAAAAACTATGTGTTTAATGCTTTATTATGATATTTGGCAAGATGCAGGTGTTTATAATTCGCTTGAAGAGAGTATAAAAGTTATTGGTAAAAATAAAATCTTAACAGAAGAAATTATTGAGGTACTTGAAATTCTGATAGATAAAATTGACTTTTTAGAACTCGACATAAATTTGCCCTATAATCAACCTCTAAAAGTACACAGCAGATATACACGAGAACAGATTCTTGTAGCATTCGGATTTAGTACATTTGAGCGAAAGTCTTCAAACAGAGAGGGTGTTGCTGAAAACACAGATTTAAACACAGAACTTTTGTTTATTGATCTAATTAAGTCAGAAACTGATTTTTCGCCAAGTACACTCTATAATGATTATGCAATTAGTGATACATTTTTTCATTGGCAATCGCAGAATTCAGCACGCCCCGATCGAGGTAAAGGGCTTTCGTACATAAACCACATTAAAAATGGTAAACGAATTCTTTTGTTTGTGAGGGAACAAAACAAAGACGAATACAACAATACTATAGGCTACGTTTTTATAGGTGATGGAAAAATCATTGAAAATTCAGGCGCTAAACCAATGAATATAAAATGGCGATTGGAGGAGCCTCTTCCTGCTTATCTTTGGAAAGACTCGGCAAAGATGGCGGTAGGTTAGTTCTTTTATAAAAATACCCCGCTAATGGTGTAAGTCTTCCTTCCATGGCAACAAGCGTGGACGAGCCTTGTGCCTTCATCTTACGATCCGCTCCACTTATCTTCGGCATCATCTGCCTGCATAAAACCCATCCCCTTTCGGGCAATGGAAATAAATTGGCTAATGAAGTCGCCATCTTTCCCGGCATTTCATTGAGATTTTTTACCTTTATCCTTCACAATAAAAACAGACCATGAATTTATTAATATTGAAACGTGAATGAGGAAACTTTAACAATTTTACTTTTTGGCATAATTGCTTTTTTTGCCTTGCTCTTAAAATATTTAAAGCCAATAATCAAAGGGAAAGTTGGGGAGGCAAAAGTTTCATGGAAATTAAAGCGATTGAGTTCAAGAAAGTACAAGGTGATCAACAATTTGCTAATCGGCAATAAATCAAGGAGCAGCCAAACTGATCACATCTTAATTTCAAGCTATGGGATCTTTGTAATTGAAACAAAGCATTATAAGGGCTGGATATTTGGACATGAAAATTCAGATACCTGGTCTCAGACATTATATAATAAAAAGTACACGTTTAGAAATCCAATATTGCAGAATTGGGGTCATATAAATACACTTAAGACGTTACTTTTTGAATTTCCACATGTCCCCTATTTCCCAATCATTGTTTTCTCAGGAAAGGCAAAACTTAAAAAGATCACTTCAAAAGTTCCGGTAATTACCAGAAATAAGTTAATACGAACCATTAAAAAAAATAGCACCTCAGAATATTTATCAAAAGAAGAGGTTAATCAGATCTATCAAAAATTAGTTCGTCTTAAAAGCGCAAGAAAAGTTACAAAAAGATCACATGTTAGAAAAGCAAAAACCACCGCACGAAGAAGTGAAAAGTCACGAACATGTCCAAGATGTGGTGGAAGATTAATTCTAAAAGATGGCAAATATGGGATGTTCTATGGCTGCTCCAGCTTCCCGAATTGTAAATACACGAAAGATTATAAAAAATAAAAACCTCCACCCTTTCGGGCGAAGCAAGTGAGGTGCCCAAAAAGACAAATCCAATAAAAAACGGCTGTTATCGCGTAATTTTTGGCGGGATATCCTTAAGTTTGTATAGGATATAAGGAGTTACTACAAATTAAGAAAGACATTAAACCATAAAAAACATATCATGGACTCATATAAAGACATGGAAGCTATTTTTGCTTCAGACAAAAGGATATTTTTTTTACAAGTTCTTTTTGTTTTTCTTCTGATTAGTTCTTTTTCTAATATTCTCATCGCCCAAAATAATAAAACATTCACCGTAGGTTCTATTGAAGCAAAAAGTGGAGAAAAAGTATCAGATAGTTTAATTGTCGAAAAAGGATTTGATGAAGGAACATTTATTCCAATAACAATTATCAATGGAGCAAAATCAGGTCCTGTTTTGACTCTTGTTGCAGGAGTTCACGGAACAGAATATGTACCAATCATATCATTGCAGCAATTATTGAATGAAATCAATCCTAATGAATTATCAGGAACGATCATAATGGTTCATATTGCTAATATTCCATCGTTCAGTGGCAGGGCTGTTTACTCAAGTCCAATTGATAATAAAAACTTAAATAGGTGTTTCCCAGGCAAAAATAAAGGAACAATATCTGAACGTATTGCATATACAATTACCAATGAAATAATTAAAAAGAGTGATTATTACATTGATTTACATGGAGGAGAATTCAATGAGGCTATAGTTGATTTCATATATTTTCAAGTTGGATGTCCTGAAATACATATATGCGAACAATAAAGGATGTTAGCTCATGCTATGGGAAATAATTATTTAATTCCCGATGATTATTATTTAGTCCCTGATACATCAAATACTCATTGGTCTTCATTAGCTGCAAGTAGAAATAACGTACCTGCAATTACAGTAGAAATTGGAGATAGGGGAAAAACAGATTTAAAAGAAATAGAATTTGTAAAAAGGGGTGTCATAAACGTAATGTGTACAATTAATATGCTTCAAGGACAAACATTTAAAAATGAACATCCACTATATCTAATTAATGAAAGTTTTATTAAAAGCAATTATAGTGGAATCTTATATACACTTGTTGGTAAGGGACAATATATTACAAAAGGAAAATTAATTGGATACACAACCGACTATTGGGGAAAAGTCTTAGAGAAATATTACTCTCCAATATCAGGGATAATAGTTTCAGGAAAAATTTCTCCTGCAATTAATAAAGGAGAAAATGTTTTTCGTATTGCTGAACCAGCTGATGAATACAAAGAATGAATAAATAACTTGTGGTAACACATGGTATAGTGCATGCGGGTTTCAGAGGTTTTTAAAGGTCTGTAGTGCGTAAAAAAAGTCAGTGTAAACTGATAGGAAATCGCTTCGTAATCCCTCACGACACCATACCATCACCGTTGGCTTCAATACAAAAAAATTTATATTACAGGGTAGTATGGAAAAGAAAGACTTTTACAAATTGACTGACGAGGAACTATTAGTCGAGAAAAAAAAGCTGAAGAAATCAAAACTCTTTCATGCAACAGCTATTGGGTTTCTTGCAGGAATACTCATATTCGGAGTTGTTTCCTGGAGCCTGTCTTCCGAAAAACGCCTGGGATTCCTGATCCCAATGTTGATTCCCGTAGCTTTTGTGCGGAAAGAATTTGCAGTCTTGTCCCGATAGCTATCGGGATTGCTTCTTTTGTAGCCCTGACTGCCGGAGGCAGGAAGACAAAAGAACAACTCAATTTAATTGATATTTTACTTGTGCTTTTGTTACGGCAAAAGCACCAAAACCATTGGCCCAAACAAAGCTGTCCCCCCGCTCTTGAACAACACCGCAAATCCAGGCAAAGTAGTGGATTGTCATCCAAACATTCCCGACGATTCCCGTCGGGATGCCTTTGCCGGATTTGCTGGTGTTGTCCAATTCACAGCTTCACTTCCCGCTCGTTTGGGCAGGCCTACCCGCGGATGATCAATGAGCATTTAATGAAGTCATATTCACCCATTCATTAAAATGGAAATCGCTCAGGACCGACCTCAAATTCTTTTCGCAGCAAAACAAGGTGATGAACCGTGTGGGGTGGATTAAGGAGC
>JAHLKX010000010.1 GCA_020444515.1 Bacteroidota bacterium
TAAATCTTTCATCTTACCAATGCTTTTCCTCTGTGAAACTCAGTGGTTCTCTGTGCACCTCCTCCGTGTAATAGCGAAAATTTGTTTCACAGAGCTTCACAAAGCTGGCACAGAGAGCCACAGAGGCTGCTAGTATACTTTTGACAGATCTATTATTATCGTTCAACTGCATTTCTTTGCACGGTTCTATATCTTCAAAAGTTTATTGATCTCCCTTTGCAACTGATCCGGCCGGATCCCTTTCTCCAGGTATTGATCGGCTTTGATCCAGTTGCGTTCCTCTTCGGTGTCGAGGCCAAAGATCATCCCGGTTTCGGCTGTCACCGCCGTGGCAATGATCACCGGTACGTCGGGATATTTTTTCTTCATTTTATAGCTGAGGATGAAGCCGCTGTCCTGGTTTTCCATCATCAGATCGAAGATGGCCAGGTCGGGCTTCTCGGTTTCCAAAAGCGCTTCTCCTTCCTTCTGGCTTTCAGCTGTGATCGTTTCGAATCCGAAACGTTCAACCTGCATCTTCATTTGCGTCAGGACATCAATGTCATCGTCCACGATCATGATTTTTTTTCTTGCTTCCATTGCTTTCAAATTTATACTTGCCGTTTTCGCGGTATTGTAAGTTTAAATGTTGTTCCTGTTTCTCCTTTTTCGGGATCAGCGTTGGATTGAACTGTTATCTGCCCTTTATGCATCTTTACGATGCCGTATATCAGTGGAAGTCCAAGGCCAGTGCCTTTCCCCATCTCTTTTGTAGTGAAAAAAGGTGTAAATAATTTTTCCATATTTTCTTCGGGAATACCAATTCCGGAGTCTTTTACATTGATGAACACAGAATTTCCGTTACCGGAAAGATCTACTTGCAAAATCCCACCATTTGGCATTGCTTCCACGGCATTTTTTTCGAGGTTGGTCAGCACCTGCATCATCTGATCCTGATCGATCTCAACCACCGCGTCGCTTAATTCCGAATTGAATTTGATCTCCACATTTCCTGGATTGATCACCGAATCGAGGCTGTGTTTCACAAATTCTTCAATGTTGGTCTCCTGTAGCTTAACCTGATTTTTCCTGGCAAAATTGAGCAGTCCGCCCACGATTCCCTTGCATCGATCAGCCTGTTCAACGATCAGTTCCAGGTCTTTGCGGATCGGACTTTCCTCCGGTGCTTCATCTTTCAGGATATTTGAATACATGGTGATCACACCCAGTGGATTGTTCAATTCATGAGCGATACCTGCTGAAAGCTGCCCCATACTCGCCAGTTTCTCCGATTGTTTGAGCGCCTGTTGTGTGGTTGCCAGTTTCTCGTTCGAAAGGTTGAGGTCTTCCACCGATTTGTGTAATTTTTCAATGGTAAAAGGCAGGCACATCTCCGTTTCAGCAAGTCCTTCAACAATGGCAATGGCATGATCAACACAGGTTTCATACCCACAGGCACCGCAATTCAAATGATCTTTCTGGGTGAATTTCCCCATCTTCAATAAGGCTTTTTCAATCTCTTTCTCCTGAGGCAAAGGGATCCGGCGATCTGCCGGCTCGAAATGCTGCTTGTAATCAACATTGCTAAATTCCTCAACCTGTTTCGCAAATTCTGCCGGATCAACTTTATTCAACTTTTCCCTAACATAATTGCTGATCTGTGTGCGACGGGTATACCTTTTTCCTCCCTTCGACATGCCGGGTCCCATAATACACCCCTCGCAGCACAGCAGCTCCAGGTGATGGGAATTCAACAATCCACTTTCAAACTCCTTCACGGCATCCCTGAAATTGACCCTTCCTTCCGCGACCACAATATTTCCTTCGGCGATATCGTCCGACTTATTCACCGTTTGCAACAATCCCCGGCTCACCGGGAAAATGGCGCCTTTACCGGCCATCGGGGGATCAAATTCCGTCGCTTCAATCTCTTCCTCTTTGATCCCGTTGGCTGCCAGTAAATACCTCAGCTCGGTGAAGGTGATGGCCGCATTCACCTCGTCCGATTCGGCTTTTTTAGCGATACACGGACCGATGAAAACCACTTTGAGGTCATCGCCATGCATCTTGCGCAAGATCCTTGTCATCGCCACCATCGGCGAAGCAATCGGTGCCAGGTAGCTCACCAGTTGGGGATGATATTGCCGAATGTAATACACGATAGCAGGGCAATCGGAGGAGATATGGGGGCGATCCCCGTTCAAATCCATCAACTTCTCATATTCACGCGCCACCATATCCGCTCCAAAAGCCACTTCATTCACCAAATCAAACCCTAATGAGCGGATCATGCCCACTAGCTTTTTATAATCTTTTATATCCGAAAACTCAGCCGCAAAACTGGGCGCCACAATGGCCGCTACCTTCTGTTCCGACGCCAGCAATGCCTTCACTTCCGGATTTGAATTGTAATATACTTTCGCACCCTGACTGCACACCTTCACACAATTCCCACACCCGATGCAGCGCTCGATCATCACCTCGGCCTGACCGTTCATGATGCGGATTGCCTTCACCGGACACTCGCGCACACAGGTGTAGCAAACCTTACAGAGGTCTTTCTGCGTATAAACGAGGTTGGTATGTGGGGTTCCGGACATGTTTGTTCGTTCAATGTTTAATGTTCAATGTTTAAAGTTTCAAGTTACAGGTTGCATGTTGCATGTTGCGGGTTTTCCCTTGATTAAAGTTTCCCGGTTTGCTGCTGCCAACTTGCAACCCGCATCCCGCAACCCGCAATGCATTACAACGGCACCTCCCGCTTCTCATATTCCGTGTGCAACAACTCATGACTCATATGTCCCAGCGGTTCGCCGAGGAATTTTTCATACAGTTCGATCACCTCAGGATTTTTGTGTGAAACTTTAATGGAGTCGCGGTCGTCGATGTCGTATAGTGAACTCAGTCTGGAGAGGATCGCTTTCTGATCGGCACCGATATGCTGTCCGCCACCGGCAATGCAGCCGCCCGGACAGGCCATGATCTCGATGAAATGGATATCATCCCTTCCATTCCTGATCTCGTCCAGCAAAACTTTTGCATTTTGCAATCCGCTGACCACTGCAACGCCCACTTCCAGGTCACCGATCTGTAATTTGGTCTCTTTTCTTCCGGTAAGTCCGCGAACAGCATTGATTTTAAATTCTTTTAATTCATTTCCGGTGAGTTTAAAATAAGCGGTCCTCAAAGCCGCTTCCATTACGCCACCCGATCCACCGAATAATTTACCGGCTGAACTGCGAATGCCCAAAGGTGAATCGGTCAGCTCGGGATTGATGTTATACATATCCACGCCATACAAGCGGATCAACTGGGCCAGCTCGCGGGTGGTCATCACAGCGTCCACATCGGTGATGCCGTGGTGGGTCATATCTTCGCGTTGTGCCTCAAATTTTTTGGCCGTACAGGGCATGACCGACACCGAATAAATATCCTCCGGTTTGGTTTTAATCTTATCGGCAAAATAGGTTTTGATCACAGCGCCGAGCATCTGTTGCGGCGATTTGCAACTCGAAACATTCGGCAGAAAATCCACGGCAAACTCTTCGGCGTATTTCACCCAGGCCGGACAACAACTGGTGATCAGGGGCAAGGTGCCCCCGTTGGCCACCCGGTCGATCAATTCAGCCGATTCTTCCATGATGGTGAGGTCGGCGGAAAAACTCGTGTCGAACACAAAATCAAAACCGATCTTACGCAAAGCAGCGTTCATCAGTCCGTTGACGTCTGTTCCCGGTTGCATTCCAAATTCTTCAGCCAGTGAAACCGAAATTGCCGGGGCATATTGAACCACCACTTTTTTAGAGGGATCGCTTAATGCCATCTGGATTTCATTCAGATGACCTTTTTCACTCAATGCACCTGTGGGGCAAACCATGATACATTGCCCGCAGTTCACACAACTTGATGTGTTCAATCCTTTATTGAATGAAGTGCCAATCAGTGTTTTACTTCCGCGATTGATATAATCGATGGCCGAAACCCCCATCACCTCTTCGCAAACCCGCACACAGCGGCCGCACAATATGCACTTGTCAGGATCGCGGGTGATGCTCGGACTTGAAAGGTCTTTGCTGAAATTGTTTTTCAAACCGGAGATCCTTCTTTCGGTCACATGATGCTCAACGGCCAATTCCTGCAACTGGCAATTGCCGTTGCGAACACAGTACAAACAATCATCGGGGTGGTTCGAAAGCAGCAGTTCCACGATCATCTTGCGGGCTTCCACCACGCGGGATGTATGGGTTTTGATGCGCATGCCTTCTTCCACCGGGTATGAGCAGGATGTTACCAACCTTCCCGAATTTTCATGTTCCACCACACACATCCTGCAGGCACCCGACGGAAAATAGTCTTTCATGTGGCACAGGGTCGGCACCTTGATCCCGTTGCGCGTGAGCACATCAAGGATGGTTTCGCCCGGATTTGCCTTCATCGGCCTGTTATTTATTTCGATATTCATTTCCATTGCTTCAAAATTTAAACTCAAGAAATCGAGATGGCATTGAATTTACATGCGTCCACACAACTCCCACATCCGATGCACAGATCTTCCACGATGAAGTGGTGTGTTTTGCGGGCACCTACGATCGCATTCACCGGGCACTTCCGCACGCAGGCCATGCAACCGGTACACAAGTCAATATCGATCTTATAGGTCCGCAACTCTGTGCACACGTTGGATTCGCATTTTCTCTCGTAGATGTGCGATTCGTATTCATCACGGAACCACTTGAGGGTGCTGAGCACCGGGTTCGGTGCTGTTTGTCCCAGTCCGCAAAGCGAAGTTTCCTTGATCACCTTACCGAGTTTTTCCAACTGGATGATCCCCTTGAATCGTTGCAGCGCCTCTTTTTCGTTGTTTTTGTTGGGTTTGCTGGTGATACTTTCCAGGATCTCCAGCATCCGGCGGGTTCCTTCGCGGCAGGGAATACATTTGCCGCAGCTTTCGCGCTGGATGAAATCCATAAAGAATTTGGCCACATCCACCATGCAAGTATCTTCGTCCATCACAACCAGTCCGCCAGAGCCCATCATAGCACCCACGCTGATCAGCGATTCGTAATCGACCTGGATGTCGAGGTTTTCTTCGGTGATACAGCCACCCGACGGACCGCCAATCTGTACCGATTTAAATTTTTTGTTGTTGGGAATACCGCCTGCAATGTCAAAGATGATCTCGCGAACGGTTGTTCCCATGGGGATTTCAACCAGTCCAGTCAGGGTGATGTTTCCTGAAAGGGCAAACACCTTGGTTCCCTTGCTTTTTTCGGTGCCGATGGATGCAAACCACTCCTCTCCCCGCGCCATGATCTCCGGAAGGTTAGAGAGGGTTTCCACGTTGTTGATGATGGTTGGTTTGCCAAACAACCCATTGACAGCCGGAAACGGCGGCCGGGGTCGTGGCATGCCGCGTTTGCCTTCGATGCTGTGGATCAGCGCGGTTTCCTCACCACAAACAAACGCACCGGCACCCATCTTTATGATGATGTCGAAATCGAAACCGCTGTCGAAAATATTTTTGCCGAGTAATCCATATTCCCTGGCTTGGGTTAAAGCTACTTTCAACCGTTCAATGGCGAGGGGATATTCGGCTCGGATATACACATAGCCTTTGGTTGCGCCGATACCGTAGGCGGCTATTGCCATCCCTTCGATCAGCCGGTGCGGATCACCCTCGATCACGGCGCGGTCCATAAATGCACCGGGGTCGCCTTCGTCGGCATTGCAGATCAGGTATTTCTGGTCGGCTTCGGTGCCGTTGGCAAATTTCCACTTTTTACCGGTCGGGAAGCCACCGCCACCACGACCGCGCAATCCGCTTTTTTCGATCTTATCGCAAACCTCAAAAGCAGTATATAATTTTACTGTATCCAGGAAACTTTTATATCCGCCCCTGGCAATGTATTCTTCGATATCGATGGGATTGACGAGGCCACAATTTTTCAGGACGATCCTTTTCTGAGGTGCAAAAAAGGGATGTTCATCGATGAAAGGGACATTTTCCCAAACCTCGAGTTTCTCCGACCTGAATTGTCCCAGAATATTTTCATTGTGAGAATCGAAGGTGAAAGCACTTTCGAGAACATCGTTCACCTTATCGCCCGTGACATTTTTAAAAGAGATGCGGTTTTTACCGGGAAGCTGCACATCCACCAGGGGTTCGGCAGCACAAAACCCAATACAACCCACTTTGATCACTTCCACATCCAGTTCATGATCTTCGATGTAGCGTTGTGTTTCAACCCAGGTTTTTTCAGCGCCGGCACCCAGTCCGCAGGTTCCTGTACCGATATAGATCACAGGTTTGGTCACCTCTTCACGTCTGAGTTTGGCGAGTTTTGCGCTGACAAACGGATCAGTCCTGTCCGGCGTACCGGTTAGCAAATGATCGATCAGGAATTCCTTCATTTCTGTTTTGTTTGCCGTTTCCATTATACTTCCTTGTTTTTCAGGTTTTCAATGATCTCCGTGAGCGATTGCTCGGTGACTTTGGCGTAAAAATTACCATTGATGTTCACCACCGGAGCCAGTCCGCAAGCGCCGATGCAGGCCACCACTTCGATGCTGAATAGCCCGTCGCGGGTGGTTTGCCCCGCTTTCGCCTTGAGGATTTTTTCCAGTTTATCGAGTACCGTTGCCGAACCAAGCACGTGGCAGGCTGTTCCGCGACACACCTGGATATGGTATTTGCCTTTGGGCTCGAACCTGAACTGGTTGTAGAAGGTGGCAACACCATAGATCTTGCTGGTCGGGATACCCAGCCTGCTGCCCACTTCAGACACCGCTTCCTGAGAGAGAAACCCTTCACTTTCCTGTATCTCCTGAAGAATGGGTATCAGGCTGTCGCGTTTTGCGCCTCCTCGTGCATCCAGTATTTCCGCTATCCCGTGTTTCATGATGATGTGTTAGTATTAATTTGTATATTTCCGATTTTAGAATCTTAACTTTTCAAATCCAGAAAAATGAATGATATTTTTAGATTTACACACCCCTACACCCCTCTCAAGAGGAGATTTAGTGGTATTCATTTTCCTGAATCTGAAAATCATCTTTTAATTAGTTGGCGTGAAAGCTCACCTTTTTCCCGAGCAATGCTTTGATCTCCGGTAACAGTTTTTTCGAATCGACCGGCTTTTTCAGGAAACCATCCACCGGTACCCAGGTGTTTTTACCTTCGTCGGTGCGATAATCAATACCAGCTTTGCCACTGACGATGTCTTTCATAAGAATCACCTGCAATTCCTTGTATTTTGGATCCTGACGGAACTCACGTGCCATTTCCCTGAAGCTCTCCTTGGTGGTGGTAAATACCTCAATGGAAGTCTGCATGAGAATGGGCATGTTTTTGAATTCCGGTTCGTTCACCAGCGCTTCGGCCAGTTCGAAACCTTCGTAATGGGTGGTCATCATCACATCGAGGATGGCGAGGTCGGGGTTGATCTCGCGGGCCAGCTTCAGCCCTTCATCTTTGTTATTAGCAGAGAAAACCTCATAACCTTCATTTTCCAAAATGGTGCTGATCACGTTGATGATATCAACGTCATCGTCAACGATTAAAATCTTTTGTGTGTTCATGATGCTGTTGTTTCTAGGGTTCATATTAATTTACCAATGAATGATTGTCGAATTGTAAGTTGTGATTTTGCAGACCGGGCGAGAGGTAGAATGTTTGTTGTTTCTCCGTCACGATCTCGTGCAGCAGATCATAGTTGTCGCTCGATTTGGTGAGGTAGCCACTCACGCCCGCCGCAATCATCCGGTTTACGTAACGCGGATTTTCGAGGGATGAAAAAGCGATGAAACGTGTTTTCGGGAATTTCTGATGTCCGATCAGCACCGCTTCAAAACCACCCATTTCCGGCATGGCCACATCCAGAAAAACGATGTCGGCTTTCTGTATCTCCAGCAGATCGAGGAGTTGCAGGCCGTTTTCAGCTTCGCCTACAACCTTTACATTCCCGATGTTGAGAAGAATTCTTTTCAATCCTTCGCGGAAATATTTATTGTTGTCAGCGATTATGATCTTCTGTTTTTTCACTGTATTAATTTTGATCCAAAAGTAGCACCTGAAACCACCTCCGCACAAGAGCGAAAAGCGCAATAAAAAAACAGGTAAAAACACCCTAAGTATAAATTTCAATACTATTGAAATCAATAAGTTATAATTGTTATTTGATTAACAAAAGGTTTCTAAAAGAACATTCTTTAAAATTCCAAAAACCAATGGAAGGCTGTTGTTATTCAATTAACAGAAAGCCTAAGAAATTGTCGTTTTCTTGAAAAAAGTGAAAAAAAATTTCGAGCAGGTGTTTTACACGGGTTGTGGGATGTGGGGGTTTTGCGAAACTGATGGGAAACCTGTTTGGCAAGCTTTTACTTAAACGGTCGTAAACCTGAAAGTATTTCTAATTTACCAACCCATTCTTAATCGCAAACATCACTAAATTAGGTGCATTTTTAGCTCCTGTCTTTTCGAAAAGACGGGCACGGAAACCATCAACGGTACGGCTGCTAACACCGAGGAAATTAGCGATCTCCACATTGGAATATCCTTTGCAGATCAGCTCCAGCACTTCCTGTTCACGGTCGGTGAGGGCGATGGTGGTATTCTTTTGTTTGGGTTTGAGGTGGACGTTCACCGAATTCATGAACTCTTCGGAAAAATAACTTTCATCCTCCAATACCAGGTTGATGGCTCGTTCGAGTTCTTCGGAGGTGGTTTTTTTGAGCAGAAACCCGGAGGCGCCCGCTTCGATCATTTTATTGAAATAACTGATCTCTTCGAACATGGTGAGGGCAATGACCTTGATGTCGGGATATCTGGCCGACACTTTTTTGGTCGCTTCAATACCATCCATCACTGGCATCTTGATGTCCATCAGGATCACATCGGCCGGTTGTTTTTTGAGGAGTTCGAGCAGTTCATTACCATTGGAAGCCTCCCCCACTACCTTAATAAAATCAATTTCATTCAGGATGGTGTAAAGTCCTTTTCTGAAAATGACGTGGTCGTCGACGATGATCACTTTTGCTATTTCCATATTATAATTTCATGCGAATTTACAAAATGTTTAACCACGAATATCCGCGAATTTTTTTCCGCTAATCTTCACGAATGCATTTTCACAATTAGTGTTCATTCATTTATCATTGGCGCACATTCGCTGTAAATTACGGTTTTTTCTTTTTCAACTTCAGCGACGCAATTAAAAACATCCCCTCCCCCGGTTTGGTGTTAATATCCACAGTACCCTTCACCGACTTGATCTTGTTGACGATGTTGTTCAGCCCAAGGCCCGTGTGTTGTTTCATAGCATCATCAAGGTCGAACCCGACGCCATCGTCACGGTAATATAAAATTACCTGGTTTTCGAAACTCTTCAGTTCGATTTTAATGTTTTTGGCCGAAGCATGGCGGATGGTGTTGTTGATCAACTCCTTTACAGCCTGGTATAAAACCGTTTCTTCAATACCCCGCTCTTCGATGGTATATTGATGTGTCAATACCTCAATGTTGATCGATTCGGTTTTTTTAATAAAACTGCAAAAATCATTGACCGCAGCGGCCAATCCGAAATCCTGTAAAATGTTGGGGCGAATATTACGCGAAATGGTTCGGGTAGATGTGATAGCCATATCAACCAGTTCTTCGATGTTGCGCACAGCTTCTTCCTCATCGATCTTTTTGAAGTTCTTTTTTTTGAGCAGATCGGTATATAACTTAACGGTAGAAAGGATTGGTGCCAGGTCGTCGTGAAGATCAGCGGCAAAACGCTTGCGCTCGTTTTCTTCGGTCTGGATGATAGTAGAGAGAATTCGGTCTTCCACCTCTTTGCGTTCTGAAATATCCCTTGAGATGGTGAGGATCATTTGTCTGCCTTGATAATCGATCAGCCGACTTTTCATCTCCACCGGGATCACCCGGCCATCTTTCGCCACATTTTCCGATTCATAACGGTGCTGACCGAATTTCCTGATCATGGCAATGTTTTCATCCACGGTGGTTTTAAGGTGTTCAGGTTTTATGTGAAGGACATTCATGTTGCAGAATTCCTGCCGGGTATAACCAAGACTTTCACAGGCAACCTGGTTTACTTCCACAAAATGACCATCAAAGTCAATCACATAAATATCATCCGAACTGTTATTAAATAACGCCTGAAAATGCCGTTCCGTTTGCTCCAGTGCGTCCTGTGTCGACTTCAGTTTTTTAGAAGACATCTCAAGTTGTCCGAGGAAGTTTCTTACATTTTCAGTGGTTATAAAATAAACAAAAATAGAAAGTGCCAGTATAATCACCAATGCAATAATGGCCGAATTAAAGACCACCTCCCTGACCAGTGCTCCGGTTTCATCCTTCAAAGGCATGGCAGCGGCAATCGTTAATTTAAAATCAGGAAAGTATTGCCAGGCAACAACTTTCTTGCGCCCATCCCGGTTGAGGGTATAGGTGGTAACACCGCTTCTATTTGCCAGCATGGTGTCGATGATGGGTTCATCGTTCCACAATTCTCCTGAGGCAAAGGGATGCACCAAAAAGCGGCCTTCTTCATCCATAACAAAGGGAAAACCACTTTTACCGATCGTCAGGGTAGCTATCTTCTGTTGCAGTTCATCAAGATCTTTTTCTTTATCACCTACATAGAGCATCCCTATAACGTTATCATCCACTGTGATTGGCTCATAGGCCGTGATATACCAGCTGTTCACCACATAAGCCCGTCCGAAATAAGTATCCCCCTGCTCCACTGTTTTGATCACCGGGGAATCATTGGGAATAAAGGTACCAATGGCACGTGAACTATCTTTTTTCAGCACATTGGTCGAAATCCTCACATAGCCGCTGTCGATTTTCTGGAAAATAGTAGCGGTTCCTCCTACCAGTTCCTTTACGCCATCAACAAAATCTGAACTTCTGTAAATAGACTCGCTGTTGTATTTCCAGTTTTTAATCACTGTATCAAATGAACGACCGGTAATTTGATTGGTCACCCGGATAGGGATCTCATTCTGATTCACTGAGAGATCACCTGAATAAAACAGCCTGTGCGCCACTTTCAAGTCCGATTTCACCTTAGCCATTTTCAGATCGCGCTCCCGCTCAAACATTTTAGTGATTGTTTGCACCTCCAGGGTAAGGTTTCGTTCTATGGAATGATAAATATTTTGCCGCAAATTATGCACCGAGTAGAGGGTTATAATCGTTATGGCCAAAATCATACCCATGATGATCTGAAGAAACAACCTGAACTTGGGAGAGCGTTTGATTTCTCTATTTGCCATTGACCATGAAATTAAACCGCAAAACTAAATTAATTTCAGTAAAATTTAAATTGATAGGTAATTGAAGGCTTATTAAACTGAATATCCGATTTCGAATCAGCTTCAAAATGTGTATCCAAGGGATGTCACCACACTCCAGTCATTTTTTGCGACATTGCTATCCGTTGGATTATTATCGTAACTATCATATATTGTTATACCGAGAAAAAGGTCTCTAATAATTTCAAATTTTGCCTGAAGATTGTAATCAAGCCTTACGCGACGTGCAACAGAGAAACTTGGATACGCACTTAGAGAACTTGTAACGTCAATTTTAGGGCTGCGATACCTGAACCATTTATATTGCACAGAAATCAATCCCTCTAAGTTGCTTGATTCAACCTGGGTATCCAGGGTTCTTTCCCTGTTGGCCAGCAAACCAGCAACTCCATAAAGCCTGTTGGAGTTTGTTCGCACAAAATCATATCCAGCACCAAGCCCTCCCTGGAAACGAAAATCCAGGTTCAATTCAGTATTTTGTTCTCTTTTAGTCTGAAGAATAGCAAATACAGGTCCTTTGAAAAACCGGCTTAAGGTAATACCAACATCGTTTTTTCTCGTAACCAAATCCTTTTGATCGGTTAAAATACTATTAAATAGAAATTCAGTTTGATAATTTGTCGCCCGGTGCGACACCTTCGTATTGAGATTGTACTGAAACAAATCGCTGGCTTTCGTATAACTCAAACCCAGGTCAACCGATCCATCCAGTCTATTAAAAAACCGATTTTTAATGGTGGTCATTTGAACAATTTCAATCATTGGTGTAGGCAATGTATCATTGGTTATTACAATGTTAATGGTAGCCGGAGTAGATGATTTAGCAAGGGAACCAAAATACCGGTACTCAGAGGAAGTACGTATTTCAAAGAACTTGTTTGAGTAAATCGTGTTGATCCTGTCATATTCAATGCTTACCGTATTCATTGCATCTGTTTTAAAGGTAAGCAAACCATATTCAAACTTTTTAAGTTCCCCGGTTATCCGGTCTCCATTAATAAGGTAAACAGTATCATTCTTTTGCGAAAATAAAGTGAGTTGCAAAAAAAGAAAACCAGTCAGGTATAAAGCTTTTATTCTGAGGGAAGCAACATTCATGGTTTTAATATAAATCCACTGCATTCATTAGTTTAAAATAATTGCCTCCAAAGTTAAGGATTCCATCCATATTACAATGAAGCACAAAATTCATTTAATTCAATTCGAACGAACTACAAATAGCTGAATTCATGCAAGGTCATCAAAACGCTGAGGGGATTAGACAACAAAGACTTAAAATGAAACTATCCTTAAATAAATAAATTATGCCCCCCTGTTTTATCATACTTTTACAAGCACAAAGTTCACTAGCCCAAATACTGTCATGATAGCATTCTGATTTAATATTATCTATATAATATACTATGAAAACAAAAACACTGGCAGCGATTATCGTTTCCTCCTTACTCCTAATAAGTTTCAAATCTAATTCTCAAATTTTGATATCCTTATTGCTTGGTGATAAACTCAACACCGGCAAAATCGAGTTTGGGCTGGATGGCGGTGTCAACTGGCTGAACCAGACCAATACACCTGAAACAAAAAGATTGTTCGACTGGAACCTGGGTTTCTATTTTGATATCAAAATGAAAAATCCACATTTGTTTGTGCATACAGGCGTAATCGTAAAATCCAAGATGGGAGCTTCCGGCATTTCACCCTATGACCTCAATGACGACTTTCTGGACAGTATCTTTGTTGGAGGCACTGTCGATCGGAAAATCAACTATTTTAATGTTCCTGTAATGCTCCGCTATCGATTTGGCAACTTCATTCATTTAGAAGGCGGAATTCAATTGGGACTCAGGTATACCGGCTTTGATGTATTTCAAAACGATGTATTCAAGAAAAATGACCTGCAATTCTTGAACGAAATTAAAAATGATTTTACCCGGCTCGATGCCGGTGGTTTGGCAGGAATAGGATACAAACTTAGAAAAGGCCAGGGGATGATCATTTCGTTACGATATTATTATGGTTTTGTTGATGTGAACAAATTGCTGGCAGGCAACCAGCAGAATACGTCCTTATACCTCACAGCATCCATCCCGATAGGAAAAGGAAAAGCCGAAAGAAAAGCAAAGGAAGAAGCAGCAGAGCAGGGCAAACAATAACATATTTGATTTTGATTATTGAGTGGATCTCAAAGCAAAGCTTAATAAATGCTATCGCGCTAACTTATTGTTTTTAATCATCCCCGATTTTACCGCCAAAATTAAACGAAGCTCCGAAATAAATACTTATTGAATTATATTCAGTTTTTACATTATTTTGCCGTGTCCCTTGCAAAGGCTTATTTTCGATTGTATTGAATTCAACGGGATCAGAAAAATTTACCAACTGCGTTTGGTTGTTATTTTGGCCCAGGGTGTATTCCAATCCAGTGATAATGTCCTGACCAAACACTCTCCAGGCAAGCCCACCTGAGAGATGATACAAATCAACATGACTTCCCCTCAATCTTGCCAAATCATCATATGAACCATAATCAAGCTCTTTTTGATGGTTAAAATCAGTTCTGAAACCACCCATTAAAAGCAGATCCTTTTTTAGGGTCCAACTGTATCCAATTGCAGCATTAAATATGGGATTGGCACCATTTACAAAGGTAAGCCATTCATTAAAAACAGAATTTCCGGGAAAAAGATATCCATTCAGATATGAACTTTCATTGGCTTCTACCATCCTGTAGGGTTCAATGGCAGAAAAATACTCAACTGAGGTGTACAGGGTTTGCCCTTCACCAGGAAATTTATAGGTTAATCCTGCCGATAGAGAAAAGGGTGTCTTTTGTAATACATTTACATTCTTTTTTTCCTGATAATCAGATATGGCATAGTTGGGCAGTGGGTCGCCCGACTCAGGATCTGTAATGTTATTTCTTCGCTCAGAGTGTGTCACCCTTTTTCCATCCGAATATACACCTATAGTGGGGGTGGTGAAACCAATACCCAAACTGAGAGACTTTGCTTTATATAAAGCACCGGCTTTGAACAACAAGCTGTAATCATTGAATTTTAAATTCACATTCTCATTAAAAGTGGCTGTATAGCTGGGAATAATTTCATTGTTTTTATTCGTAGAGTCATAAACTGATACTGCCTCTATGTTTATCTGGTTGAAATAATTGAAACTCTTAACGGTTAAAAACAATCCAACACCTAATGATAGTTTATTACTGAGATCAACAGAGCCTCCAAACCCGAACCAATCATCACGATAGTTGCTATTATACTGGTATATGGCAAAATATCTTTCTGATCCGGGAATTTGTTTCAGTATATCAATTTTATCATCTACAGAGTTTACCAGTTCTATTTTCGTATTTTCATTGTTCAGGAATGCAATTTCAAAACTCCATGATGGTAACTTTTTAAATTTGATCATATAGGAAATAAAACGTGGCTGTAATAGAAATGTCGATGATTTGAGTGGAATACCGTTTCCAATGGCATTTTTAATATTTAAAAAATCAAATGAAAAAAGGCTGGCATTCAAGGTAAACTTCGAATTGGTGATCTCCGAAATAATGGCCGGGTTATAATAAATGGCACTGGGTCCTGCTCCTCCTCCAACCACTGCACCCGAAAGTAATGAAGACTCTTCATTAAAGCTACGCTGCCAGTAATTATTTGATTGCGATACCAAATATAGCGGCAGTATCCATAACAAAGCGCCCAGTATCTGACATTTTAACTTTATCCCTATCGACATGTTTGCCATTTAAATTAGAGCCAACTTCATTTACCTTCTGCCACCCGCCGGTCTTCCACCCCCGGGTCGTGATCCTGCTCCTGACCTGTTAACTCCCTGATTTGATCTGCTTTGATTATAATTCTGTGTGCGCTGTGAGCCATAATTTCTCGCTTTGGCATCTCGGTTAAGCCCCTCCATTCTTGTCGATTGATTCTTGCTTGAACCTGCTCGATTAGAAGTTTGCTGAGCAGGCCGTGTTGCAGGTCTGTTGGAGGGTTGTTGAGATGGCCGTTGGGTAGGTTGTTGAGCCGGCTTCTGTGATGGTCCTTGAGACGCTCTACTCGGTGGCTTTTCTCTCGAAACTTCATTCCATTTTCCATTTTCCTGTTTTTGCCAACCCGACTTATCCTGCCGATATACATTACCATCCCGATCGGTGTAAACATTGTTTTTTCCTTTTGCTTTGGTTGAAACATTGCGATTTTCAATTCGGGTACTTCTGTCTGGACCCTTTGGATTGGCAGGTCTGCTATTTACGCGATCACCTCCTGTTCGCTTAACGCCATTTGTCCGGTTGCGGTAAATGTTGTTATTACCCCTATTTTGTCCGGCATAATAACCCGCCCGATAACCTGCTCTGGCCCCTTGCTGGTAACCCCGATGGTAACCATGGTGATAACCAGGTCGATAACCTGCAGGACCCCAATATCCATAGGCATGAGAATGATAGCCAACCGTCATCCAACCATTGGAAACGGTCATGGAAAATCCCCAACCTGTCCAGGGATTGTAGTGTACACCAAAACCATATGTAACCGGTCGCGGATAATAATAGGCACCATACCAGGGCCTGTAGTAATACCCGGTGCCATAATAAACAGCTCCCCTGTACACATAAGAATGAACATAACCGGGTGTATAACCTACATAAACTACCTGAGGAGTATAATCATAAACATAAACATACTTTACATTGTAAACCGGTGATTCAGGAGGGATATCCTGGACATCACTGGGGACTGAAACGCTCACCTGCCATGGGCCATTAGGATCATCAGCCTCAAACCAAACAGCATTGTCGCAACAATAATACTTTGCCCCAATCTGTAATACCGATTTATCGGTGTTTACTGCATATTTTATACTGGTTCCTTCGATGACTTCGAATTTGGGTTTGCCATCATAATCTACTTCAAGCGTTGCTTCGGATATACTGACCTCAGCAGTTTGTGGTATCTGATTTTCAATAACAGCATCTTTGGCCTCCTGGGTCCCGGCTACACTTGCTTTTACACCAGCCATTTCCGAACCAGAGGGGATCCTGGCAAAATCATCCGGAACTTCATCCGGCTTGATAAATTTCCAGTCGTTTGCATCGAGTGAAGCAGACTGATACCATCTGCCTGCAATTAAAAGATAATAAAACTGGGAATTGATATCCATCAAAACATCCGAATCCGTATTGGTCATATAAAGCAGGCTGGTTCCCTCAATGGGTGCATAGTCAGGATCGCCGTCAACCATCAACAATTCTGCAGGTGTTGTCCGGATAAATAATTCCGGCACTACAGGGTTTTCTTCCTTTTCATTTTCTGTGTCATCACCTTCTTCTTCTGTGATTGCTTTCTCGGCCAACGTCTTGATCTGTTTGGGTGGCTTTTCGATATTTTTCCAATCCTTTCTAATATCAACAGAAGTGTACCAGTAGTTACCCCCTTTGATGTAAAAGTTTTCCGCTTTCACATCTTTAACTATAAAAAAGGGTGTATTGACTACATATTGATAACCCGGCTCATCGGTATCCTCCATGATTGGCTCCCCATCAATATAAACAAGAACAGAAGGTTTCATGGTATAAATGATCTCGGGTGGTTCATTGTTAAGACCTTCTGACTGCTTCAATGCCGTTTCATTGATTTCGAGACTGGCCAGCAATTGATCAAGCGACATTACCAGCTCCCATTTCGGAACTTCGGTTTCTACAAAAGCATTCAGCTCATCGATATTTTCCTGGTCGATATCAGGGAATTTTGAGGCCGTTACCCTTATATCGATAAGGGTTACCAAACGTTCGTCCCGGTCAGTTGAAATCCTGCATGAAAACCACATAGCACCGAATAGTGGACTCTTTATTTCATTGGTTTTAACAGATACCGCAGCTCTTGCTTCAAGTATATCATTGGTCAGAGATTCCAATTGGGGCTGGTATATGGTCACTGTTCCATTATTGTTTTCAATTTTACGGGGCCATTCATTCTGGGCATGCACCTTAACCGCGAGAACACCTAAAAAACATGTCATAAACAGGAAAAAATTCAACCGCAAGATAACTGTTCTTAATATTTCTTTCATTTTTAAATATTCAGTTTTATAAAAACAAAGATAGCCATTAATTCCTCAAAAGTTTTTATCAAACATTCTGGATCACTTCCTTAACCTGTGGTACATTTTTTCAGCTTTAATTCAATCGAAAGTTAATGGCTCGAAAGGTCACCCGATCACAAATCAAGTTTTCGCACCAAACGTTTGATGAGCATCAATTTTAGCCACCAAATTCACTTCCACCATTCCAATTCTTTTGCATGTTTGGAATCAAAGAATTAGATTTGCAGGTTTTTAGTATCATCACAAAATGAGATAAATAAATAAACCGTAGATTTGTCTAAATCTTCACCTTATTTTCAAAAAGTAAACTATAATATCATTTTAGCTATGTTTAAAACAGGCCCATTCATGAGCAAGCAGGCGATGCTTTTCTTTGCGCTGCTAATGTTTATTTCATGCGGACAAAAAGAACAGCAACAGGCGCCACCACCGGGTGTAACAATTGTTGAGGTTAAACAAAAAGACGTCCCGATTATTGATGAATTTGTTGGACAAACTTATGGGCAATCGGATATCGCCATACGAGCAAGGGTTGATGGGTTCCTTGAAGGAGTTCATTTTCAAGAAGGATCACAGGTTAAAAAAGGGCAATTGCTTTATTCCATTGATCCTGCCCCGCAAATGGCTCGGGTCACTGAAGCCATGAGCAAGGTAGCAGAAGCCAAAACCATACTTGCAAAAGCAGAAAGTGATGTAACCCGCTACAGACCTCTGGCAGAGATCAACGCTGTGGCCCAAAGTGATCTTGATGCGGCAGAAGCTCAGTATGGAGCAGCTAAAGCCTCCCTGGAAGCAGCCAACGCCTCCCTGGACTATGCCAATATTCAACTCAGCTACACAAAAATATACTCCCCGATCAATGGATTTATCGGAAAAACTGAGGCCAAAGTGGGGGACTATGTTGGGAGGGAGCCCAATCCGGTTGTGCTGAACGAAGTTTCGAATATCGATACCATTCTTGTCCAGTTTTCTATTTCAGAAACAGAATATCTCAAGGTAATGCAACAGGTTGCAAAATTGATTGAAAAGGGAGAAAAATTGAAAAAAAATACTAAACAACCACTTGAGTTAATCCTGGCAGATGGTTCTATTTATAAATATGACGGATATGTAGATTTTGCCAATCGCCAGATTGATCCTACAACAGGAACCATGCTGATCCAGGCTTCGTTCCCTAACCCTGACAAAGTCCTGAGGCCCGGGCTTTACGGCAAAGTGAGAGCAACCATGAATGTGATTAAGGATGCTCTGCTGATCCCGCAAAAAGCCATCATGGAAATCCAGGGTATTTACAATATATATGTTGTAGATACGGCCAATACCATACAGATAAAACAGGTAAAGGTGGGTGAAAAATTCAAGGCAGACTGGATAATCCTGGAAGGGCTGAATCCAAGCGACAGGGTGATTGTGGAAGGGTTACAAAAAGTGAGAACCGGCCAGAAGGTAAGTCCCACAATGATGAATCAAAACTCAGAAAGCAATTAATCATGGGAAATTTCTTTGTCAGAAGGCCCATTGTGGCCATGGTCATAGCCATTGTAATTGTCATTGTTGGTGCTGTTTCGATGATTGGATTACCCATTGAGCAATACCCGAACCTCACCCCTCCCATCGTTCAGGTCAGAGCCAACTACACCGGGGCCAATGCCATCACTGTGGAAGAGTCGGTAGCCACGCCTCTCGAGCAGCAGATCAATGGTGTGGATAATATGATCTACATGAAATCGACGAACGCCAATGACGGCAGTATGGTCATCGACATTTCTTTTGATGTCGGAACCGATCCGGATATGAACACTGTGCTGGCTCAGAACCGCGTTTCGGCGGCCAGTGCTAAACTACCGGAGCCGGTAAAAAAACTGGGGGTTACTACTGAAAAATCATTGCCCAATACCCTGATGCTGATCACACTGACCTCCGACGGCAGGTATGATCAGAATTTCCTGGGAAATTATGCCCTGATCAATATCAAAGATCAACTCGCCAGGCTCAAAGGAATCGGACGGGTAAATGTGATGGGTGCCTCGGATTATTCCATGCGTATCTGGATCAAGCCCGACCGGCTGGCACATATGGGCATCACAGTGCCTGAGATCCTCGCAGCCATCAATGAACAAAATGTGGTGGTTCCTGGTGGTAAATTCGGAGCCGAACCGGCACCTCCTGGTACAGAGTTCACCTATACTGTTAGGCTTCCCGAACGTTTTAATTCACCTGAAGAGTTTGGAGATATCGTCATCCGCACCCAGACCGACGGATCACAAGTGAAATTAAAAGATATTGCCTCCATTAACCTGGGTGTGGAAACTTATAATGCCTTTACCCGCCTGAATGGCGAAACAGCTGCAATCGTAGCCCTATACCAGGCTCCCGGATCCAATGCGGTGGAACTGGCACAGCAAGTGATCAAAGAGATGGAGACACTCAAAAACAGCTTCCCCGAAGGTGTTCAATATGAGGTTTCACTTGATACTACTGAGCCTATCATAGCAGGAATCCGTGACATTGTTATCACGTTAATTATTGCACTGGTGCTTGTAATACTGGTGGTGTTCATTTTTATTCAGGACTGGCGGGCCACATTGATTCCAACCATTGCAATACCTGTTTCACTGGTAGGAGCTTTTATATTTTTTCCCCTGCTTGGGTTCACAATCAACGTATTATCATTGTTAGGACTGGTACTGGCCATTGGTATTGTGGTGGATGATGCGATCGTTGTTGTGGAAGCTGTGCAGGTCAACATAGAAAGAGGCATGAAAGCCAAAGAAGCGACCATTGAAGCCATGCGAAAAGTAACAGCGCCTATCATTGCAACCACACTGGTACTCGTTGCCGTATTTATCCCGGTCGCAGGAATGGCCGGGATCACCGGTTTGCTATATCAACAATTCGCCATTACGATCGTTGTTTCGGTCATCGTTTCTTCGGTTAATGCACTTACACTAAGTCCAGCATTAAGTTCAATGCTGCTGAAAGAACCCAAACCCTATAAAGGTCCTTTGGGCTGGTTCTTCGGCAAGTTCAATAAAGGAATGGACAGGTCCACAGAGTCTTACATGAGCTTTACCAATGCCATAGCCAGAAAGGTGAAACGGGGTATCGTTTTTATTATCATTGTGACTGCTGCTGCCGGCATTTTCGGGAAAATGGTCCCTGGTGGATTTATCCCTGAGGAAGATATGGGCTATTTCTTTGTCAATATCCAATTGCCAAATGCTTCATCCCTTCAACGTTCAGATGTAATCGCCAAAGAAATTGAACAAATCGTGATGCAATATCCTGAGGTGCAGTATGTGACTACAGCTACCGGTTTTAGTTTACTGACCGGGGCGATGTCGTCCAATAACGGATTTATGTTCCTTAAGCTGATCAATTGGTCGGAAAGGGATCAAACAGCCAAAGAGATCTTTAACCGGCTCAACGTCGAACTTTCTCAAAAAATCACAGGAGCACAGGCATTCGCCTTTGGTCCGCCGGCCATACCGGGTTTAGGGAATGGATCTGGATTCAGTATCATGATCCAGGATAAAGGGGGCAACACACCGGAATACCTGGCGCAAAACACCATGAAATTTATCATGGAAGCGAATAAACGACCGGAAATCGGATCAGCATTTACAACATTTCAGGCCAACGTTCCACAGCGGTATATCAATATTGACAAGGAAAAAGCATTGAAACTCGGAGTTTCGCTGAACGACCTTTATACGACCATCGGAGCCTTTATGGGGGGCACCTATGTTAATGACTTCACCCGTTTTGGTCGTTTATATAAAACTTACATCCAGGCAGAACCTGAATACCGGCAGAGTGAAAGCCAGATTGGTAATTTCTTCATCAAAAACAGAGATGGGAATATGGTTCCACTCAGTACGCTGGCATCGGTTATTCCCATTGCCGGCCCTGATTACACGAACCGCTTCAATCTTTTCAGAGCTGTTGAAGTTACCGGAGGACCCGCAAAAGGATTTACATCGACGCAGGCAATGAACGCCCTGAAAGAAGTAGCAGCTGAAACGCTTCCTTCTGATATGACCTATGCCTGGAACGCAATGTCATACCAGGAAAATAAAGCATCAGGGTCGCTGGGAATTATCCTGACCTTTTCACTGTTGTTCGTTTTCCTCATCCTTGCTGCCCAATATGAGAGTTGGTCGCTACCATTCAGCATCCTAATGGGCACCCCCTTCGCCATATTTGGTGCTCTATTTTTTCTGTGGATTGCCCGACTTTTCAGTCCTTCTTTTGAGAATAACATCTTTGCGCAGGTATCCTTTGTAATGTTGATCGGTATGGCTGCTAAAAATGCGATCCTCATAGTAGAATTCGCCAATGATGAATTTCAAAACGGACAGAGTCTATTTGATGCAGCTGTCAAAGCAGCCAGATCGCGCTTCCGTCCGATCTTAATGACTGCATTCTCTTTTATCCTGGGTGTTTTTCCATTGGTCATTGCATCCGGATCGGGAGCAGAAGCCCGTAAAGTGATGGGAATGGCATTGCTTGGAGGAATGACTATTGCAACTTTCCTAGGCGTATTCATTTACCCGATGTTGTTTATTTTTATTGGAAAAATCGCAAAGTACGAGAAGAAACGAAGTTTGCAACCGGCTGTCGAAAAAGCATCAAAAAAGAAAGATCTGCCCAAATAAATGAGAAACCCAATATTTCAATCCAAAATATAAAATGAAAAGAAACATATTATTCGCTATATCACTTTTAATAATTGTTAGCTCATGTAAAGTCGGTCCGAATTACGTGAAGCCAACAGTACAGATACCCGATTCATTCCGGTCGGTGGAAGGAACAGCCGATTCGGTCTTAAACCTTCAATGGTGGTCGCTTTTCAATGATGAGAACCTCAACACGCTGGTTCAATCAGCCCTGGCCAACAACCAGGATGTGCTGATTGCGGCATCACGCATTGAGCAAGCCCGTGCTGCTGTCGGTTACAATAAGGCGGACCAGTTTCCGGTGATCGGCTACGATGGAGCAGCTTCGAGATATACCGGCAACTTTCCTGGATCGGGTGTTCAGGGTCCTTACAATGATTTTTCAGGGGTTGCTACCCTTGCGTGGGAACTTGACTTCTGGGGAAAATATCGCAGGGCGACCGAGGCAGCCCGAGCCGAACTTTTGGCAACCCAATACAACCAGCGGGTCGTTCAATTGAGTTTAATCTCAGAAGTAACCCGTACTTATTTTTTACTTCTTGATTATAAAACCCGTCTCGAAATCTCTGAAAAAACACTCGAATCCAGGCAGGAATCACTTTGGATCATCCAGGAACGATTTGACAAAGGGATCGTTCCTGAGCTCGACCTAAACCAGGCCCAAATCCAGGAGGCCATAGCCGAAGCATCCATTCCCTTATATACCAGATTGGTCGCTCAAACAGAAAATGCTTTAAATGTATTACTCGGCAGAATGCCCGTTCAAATGGATATTCAAAACACCCTGAATAAAAACTTAACGCCACCGGAAATACCTGCTGGTATTCCTTCTGTCATTATGGAGCGCAGACCTGATGTGCTGCAAGCAGAACAAATTTTAGCTTCACAGAATGCACGCATCGGTGTAGCCCAGGCGCTCCGGTTCCCGTCCATCAGTTTAACAGGAATGTTTGGAACAGCCAGTAGTGAATTAAGCACCCTGGCAACTGGTGATGCTGTTGTCTGGTCTCTAGGAGGAAGTATTTTCGGGCCCATATTCAATTTTGGAAAAAACAAACGAAGAGTAGAGATCGAACGAGAAAGAATGCGCCAGGATAGCCTTTATTACGTTCAAACTGTTTTAAACGCTTTTCGTGAAGTGGAAGATGCACTCATTGCTGTTCAAACATTGAAGGATGAATCCAATGCGCGGCAAAAACAAATGATCGCTGCAAAAAATGCAGCCCTATTGTCAGAGGCCCGTTATGATGGAGGTGTTACAAGTTACCTGGAAGTACTCGATTCGGAGCGGTCACAATTCAATGCCCAGCTATCAGCCAGCGAAACTTACCAACAATATCTAACAGCATACATTAACCTCTACAAAGCACTTGGAGGAGGATGGATCACGGAGGAGGAAATGATCAAGGAAAACGATCAACAAAATCAAAACCAGTAAGAATTTATTGCTTTTTGCAATTTAAAAACCATTTGTAAAGTTCCTCATCTGCATAGGCCTCATCCCAGGCATTATGCGTGGTAAAAGGATAAACCGTAAATCGAACATCTGCATTCAATTCTTTTAACTTTTGAGCCATCCTGGCTGAATTATGAAAGGGGACCGTTTCATCCATGGCTCCATGGAAAATCCATATAGGCAGATCTTTCACTTTATGCGCCATCAATTTATGCTGGAAAGTTGTACCGCACACCGGTGCAATGGCAGCAAACCGGTCAGGATCAAACATGGCCAGATCCCAGGTTCCGTAACCACCCATGCTCAGACCTGTAAGGTAGATCCGGGTTGTATCAACCGGATAATTGGCAACGATGTCATCAATCAAAAATCCAAGACTTCTCACGTCCCAGTATTCGTCAGTTTTACATTGCGGAGCCAGAATTATAAATCTGTACTCAGGATGGGTTTCAAGAAACGCCCACGGACCATGAACTTTCACGAGATCAATGCTGTCGCCACGCTCACCTGAGCCATGAAGAAATACCAACAATGGTAATTGCTCATCGTCAGCAATATTTTCAGGTAATTCGAGTATGTATTTGTAATCCATGTTTACAGTGATGTTGGTTTCCTTTTTTAATTCCGATTGAATGGTTTGTTGTTGCGCTCTTAATGCAATTGAAAGCATAAAAAAGCCGGCCATTGCAATCTTCAGTTTGTAATTCATTTTGCACATCGATTGAATACTATATTTGATCACAGCGGTAACACCTTTTTTCTGTTAAACAATTCCTCAATATCGGGTGAAGGACTGGTAAGCCGTTTTTTGAAATTATCCATTTCACCCAGGGTTTTTTCTGATAGTAATTCCATCACTTCATCCATCACCTCCCCGCTGATAAGGTAGGGAAGGTAATGATAGGCCATATAGGGGCCATCGCACTGGCAGGCAATCTGGTATTCTTTCATTGATTTTACCGATTCTCCGCTTACAATGCATTCTTTCAGCCAGTCATCAATATTTTTATTGTTTTCAAATTTTTTCCTTCGCTCTTCAAGGTTCACATTTCTGGCAAAGTAAGCATTGATCTTTTCCATTGATTCTTTTGACAGCGATTTTTTGGTAATCTCCCAACAATCAAAACACATGGCATATTCAAATACGGTATTTTTTGTTTGGTGTGGTTGCGTTTGAATAAAGGCCTTTTCAATCATATAAGGTGTTCCGGGTAGAAGCAGGTTTTTCCCACAATTGATGCATTCATGGAAAGGCTCCCCTGTGAGGTCGGAATAAAAAATTGGAGGGATCTCAATAAACTGTACGTTGCTTTGATCATTTTCAGCCATATCCGCTTTTTTGACAAATTTAGTAAGAATAGAGGGAACAGGTTCGCCAATCTTTTTACAAAAATGGGAAAATTAAACTAATGCAAAATTATTATTTCTGTCTCCTCACCGGCATTCCATGTGAATGTTATTATAAGTGTATGGGTCTCTTCTGAGTAAATGAACGGCAATTCAAATTTGTCCTGATTGACCATTTCAGGAACTTTGTGCAAATTATGCACCATTAATTTTATTTCACGATCTGAGGCTGACCAGGAGGTTCCAATTTCATTGTGCAGTCTGATTAAAATCCTGTCATCTGTATTGTTGGATTCAAATTTCATCAACTCATATTTCCCTTTTTGGTAGGCATGGGGCGTTTTACCATCATCATCATACAATTGTCCTCTACTGGATTTAACATCCGGATCAAAATAATAATGCATGTTCAGGTTCCTGGTTGAATATTCTTCAGTAGATTGAATCGGTTCAATCATCGGAATAAGTGCTCCTCCCCTCACAAAAACCGGTATATGATCTTCTACCAGTTTAACTTTATAGGATGCTCCACCTGCATATTTTTCTTTCGTATAAAAATCAAACCAATTGCTTCCGGCAGGAAAATATACTTTCATTTTCTTTTGGCCCTGTTCTGTTACAGGAGAGATCAGGAAATCATTGCCCCAAAGGTATGCTTCATCCAGGGTCAACAGCGCATTATTTTCAGGCTCATCAAAAAACAAAGGTCGCATAAAAGGCATACCGGTTCGGCTGTTTTCAAAGGCCAGGGTATAATTGTAGGGTAACAGGCTATAGCGTAGTTCGATCGCTTTTTTTGCCAGGGCTTTTGTTTTGTCATCATGAAAAACAGGTTCGGCAGCAATATGCTCCTGGGCGTGTGGCCGAAACAATGGCTGGAAAACACCATATTGCAACCAACGGGTATACAATTCAGGATCGAAAACCTCGCCATCAGCAAATCCGCCCAGGTCGGAATGCAGATAGGCTATCCCCTGCATGCCCATTTGCAGGGAAAGTTCGTTCTGTGGTTTCAGTCCACCCCAGCTGCGCGATACATCGCCGGTCCATGGAATCATGCCATAATGTTGCGACCCGGCAGCCCCTGAACGCATCAGGATAAAAGGCCGTTCATCAGGAAAATCTTTTTGATAACCTTCATAGATCATTTTGGCCCATTCATGCCCATACACATTATGGACTTCATCGGCACTGCCGACCACATGCTGAAGTCCCGAAGGATGTACTTCCGGCTCTCCAAGGTCGCCCCACCAGCCAGCCACACCACGTTCAGTAAATGATTTGTAAATATTCCAGAACCATTCTTTGGCTTCCGGTTTAAAAATATCGATGAGACCGGTATTGCCAAAATAGAAATCATAGGTGTAAGGATTTCCTAAAGAATCCGTTCCAAGAATTCTGTTTTCAACGGCTTCATGCCAACGATCGGAAGTTGTGAGGATAAAAGGCTCTGTTACCAGTACGGTCTTGATACCCCGGGCTTTAAAATCTGCGATCATTTTATCGGGTGTTGGAAAAGAATCCGTCCAGAATTTAAGGTTACCCATATAACCAAAGATATCGGGCCCAAACCAGTAAATATCAATTACAACGGCATCAAGGGGGATGGAATCTTCAAGGAATTTATTCACGGTCATACGGGTTTCTTCCTCCGAGTGATACCCAAACCTGCTACTGAAATTACCAAAAGTCCAGCGGGGCGGCAGAGGCTGTTTGCCGGTCAGGTAGGTGTATGCATCCACGATCTCAGGCCAGGTTTCCGCAGCAATCACCTGGTACACCATCCGGCCGTTGATGGTCTCGTATTTCAGGGTGTTGTCGTGTTTGCTGTCGAGATCAATAAAGCCAATGGGCGCATTATCAAAATGAATGGCATAGCGTTCGGATGAGAGTACCAGGGGTATGCAATAATTCATTAGCTCCGAATGGGTGGTGTATCCGTAATGCGCTTTATTGTAAAGCTCCAGGCGGTATCCCCGATGATCCATGCCCAATACCCTTTCACCGGTACCATAAAGGACTTCATCCTCAGTGAGGTTAAACTCTAATTCGCTGGTGGTATCTGTTTTGATGTAGCCGGCTTTTTCAGATGTTAATTCGCGATTGTTATAGGCGTAAGTTACTTTGAATGGCGACTTCGAAATAATTACACTTATACCCGGAGTTTTATAAAAAATGGAATTATCAGATTCTTCAAGGATTGTCTCCACTTTGATTGGTTTCATTACGACCGACCAGGATTGTGTATTGAACACTTCATCCTTTGGCACAAAAGCCGTTTCCATGATGTTGGGAGAATAAGGCGTAAATTTATAAGTACCATCGCTGGTTATAATTTCAAGATGCGTGCCCTGATTCTTCATTCTTTCAAAAATCCTATCCGGATTTTGTCCGATGATATGGATAATTGAAATAAAAAAGAAAATCAAAATACTGTTGGTATGTTTATTCATTGAGATTAAATTTGCATAAAAATAGTTCTTTTCGCACTATTCAAAACTTCCAATCTTGCGTTTTACATGGAAATAGCGATAGGTTGCCAACGCCAATATCAAAGGGGCGAGAATGATCAGAGCGATGCCCAAAAAATCGAGCTGATGCAATATTTCCAGTTTCAAAATGGCCAGGCCAGAGCTGATCATGATAATAAAAGTGCGAAAATAAGCCAGGAAGGTTCTTTCATTTGCAAGTTTGGTGCGCTCAATGGCAAGAGCGTCATTCGGCTTTTTATTTGCTGTTTCCATAATCTCAAGGAATATTTATTGTAATGGTTTCTTGTGGTTCAATTTCATACAAAACATAGGATATCCGCCGTCCCATAATATCAGTGACATGTTTTGCAGGTTGATCTATATCGTCCACAATTAAATGCTGGAAATCGCCGTAAAAACAAGCTTTCCAAATGATATTTCCATTTATGTTATTGGTCAGCGTCGATCTCTTTCTTTTTTCGTGGGATACACTGATGCTGCCTGAAAATACCTTAACATGGTCCATATTTGCCCACTCCATCGATTCGGGCAAATTAGAAATGGTGGTTATCATATTTTTTGAAGCATCGGGCTCAACGCCCATCAATCCGGTAGCAATGGCATCAACGACTGAAAATGAATTTTCGGGATAATCCCTTCTTAAGTTGCTTGTGTCGCATAATTTTTTAATCAATTCGCCAGCAGCTTCGGAGTATCCACAACGATAAAAATATTTTGGCAGGTAACTCGCCAATTCAACAATCAGGCTATCTTTAAAAGCATCATAGCGATTGAGGATCATTGTGATCCTGTCGTGATCATCCAAAATACCGAAGTGCAAAAGGTACAACAGGAAAGCCTGATTATCCCCTACTTTGAAATAATCAAAGCTGCCATCATCATATGCAACAGATCGATACGATTGATTATTGGCATCCCACCAATAGCTGTCCAAAAATGATTTCACTCCTTTGGCTTTCAAATCGTATGCAGCAGATAGGGTGTCATCACCCTTCATTTTAAGCATGTTTGCGTAGGAATTGTATCCTGCATAAAGTGACGCGGTCATATCAATTCCCAGCTGCGTCCTGGCTCGTCCACCTTCGTTATAGGTTGGAATTCCTCTCTTATCATAAAAAAAACTGCTATCCGGATTTTCGGGATGTTTGATATTGATCAGCCGATTACGGCTCAAAACATCATCAACGCCAAGCTGCCAGCGACTTACATAATTACCAACTGATAATTGATAAAAATTTTGCAAATCCCGATCATCAATATAGGTCGAATCTCCGGTCCATAAATACTGCTGGTAGCAGGCTTGCATGATATCAAAATTGGCAGGAAGGTTATACCAGAAATCATCATCGTTTTTATAATCAACCGGAGCGGGTTGGTCGTAACGATTGATTTCCCAGTAAGAACAATAATCTTTTGATTCAGTAATATTGGCAGCAAACTTTTTTAGCATATTCAGGTTATGTTCCCTTAAACCAAGAATTGCAGCACCTGTCGTTTGATGTGCCACATCGCGCATGCAGAATGCTTCCCGATTGGGCAAAGCCGCTTCATACCATTTCCCTACGGGATCACCTTCATGTGCAAAGGACAGGGCTTTGGATTGCGCCCACTCAAAAGATTGAGTAAGGGTAGTATCCGTACACGAAAAGCTTAACTTTTCATCCAGATGATCTGAACTGGGTTTGCTGGTGCATGAAGATAAAACAATGACCAGAATGCCTATGCTCAATTCACCCCGAAAAGGGATTCTTCTCAACCAATTGCTTATCATGAATAAAGTATTAAAATAAACTTCAATATCAGGCCATAAAAATAGCCAAAGTTCTGGAAAAAGATAGTCTGGATTGGTAGTAGTATCATTCTGATAAATAATAAATTTACCGAATATCATAGCAGGTTTAAGAACCGTTTATGGCTTACTAAAATTTTTAGTTTATGCAAGATGAAACCCGATGATTAGCCAGTTATTTAATTTAAAAACTTGTCTTTTCTTTAGCAGCATCATGCAAAGAACGAAATCGGAGGGTAGAAGATCCCCGGGACGAAAAAAAGAGATATCACTGAATCGAATGAATGGAGCTATTTCATTTCAGCAATACACTGTTTGATCTTTTGATAGGTTCGTTCAATATCATTATCAAGCCCGACAGAAAACCTAACCAAACCTTCAGACATGCCCATTTTTTTCTGCAATTCATCAGGAACTTCCGAAGAGGTACTTTTGCCTGAGCAACTAAACAATGTTTTGAAGTATCCTAAGCTTACCGCCAGATACCCAACACCTGCCAACTCCATTTTCTCCATTAGCTCATTGGCCTTTTCAGTGGTTTTCATATCAATGGCAAGCATACCTCCATACCCGAAATCGGGATTCATCATTCGGCTCATAAGTTCATGATCGGGATGTTCTTCTAATCCTGGATAAATTACCTTAAGGTCCAGTTTTTTTAATTTTTGAGCCAGGTACATGGCATTGTAGCTATGCTGCTTCATTCGTATGTGCAGGGTATGCAAATTTTTGAGGATCTGTGATGATCGCAAAGGATCCAGCACAGGCCCCAACAACATGGATGTGCCATTGTTCACATCAATCAATGAACCAATGAAGTCAACCGAACCGCAAATGGCGCCGGCTACACAATCATTTTTACCATTGATAAATTTGGTTAAACTATAAACAGTAATATCAGCTCCCAATGCAGATGGAGCAATGATCATGGGGGTAAAAGTATTGTCAACGATGAGTTTGATATTTCGTTTATGTGCCATCGCCGCTAGCTTGGGAATATCAGAAATTACCAGTAAGGGATTGGTCATTGATTCTGTATAAATGATCTTTGTGTTGGGTTGTATGGCGTTTTCAACCGCCTCAATATCCGAAATATCAACAAATGAAGTTTCAATATTGAATTTAGGAAGATAATTGGCCAGGAGGGCATAGGTTCCGCCATATGTAGTCATACTGGAAACAATATGATCTCCACTGTTACACAATTGCATGATGGCATTGGAAATAGCCCCCATTCCAGAAGCGGTTACCCATGCTGCTTCAGTACCTTCCATCGCCGAAATGGCATCAGCCAGATATTTATTACTGGGATTCCAGTGACGCGAATATAAAAAGCATCCTTCAGCTTCACCATGAAAGGTCTCAAGCATGGTATTGGCCTGCATGAATGTAAATGTAGCCGAATCTGTGATACTGGGATTAACATCCCCATATTCACCGAACTGCAATAAATCCTGAATGTTACTTGCCGGGTCAAATTTCATAATGATCGAATTTTAAATTATGTCTCGAAATTAAAAATTATAACAATAATGAAAGGATAATAGATAATATTTTTAAAATTTGTTATCAAATATTACTAATTTTATTAAATTTGTTATTTAAACTATTCAATTATGGCAAAATACTTACAACTTGATAGTTTGGACAGGCGTATTCTCAATATCCTTACCCGGGATGCCCGCAAACCTTTTTTAAAAGTGGCTCGAAGGTGCGCAGTTTCCGGAGCTGCAGTGCACCAAAGGGTTCAAAAAATGTTGGAAGATGGTGTGATTACAGGATCTCAATTCAACCTGGATGTAAAGAAAATGGGATATCAAACCTGTGCCTTTGTTGGAATTCAGGTAAACCTTACCAAAGCGACCACCCATCAGGAAGTTTTTCAGAAGATCAGTGAAATCCCTGAAATTGTTGAATGTCATCACATTACCGGTAAATATTCCTTATTGGTAAAAATTCATACCTACAGCAATGAACATCTGAAAAAGATCCTGGTTGAGAAAATCCAGTCGATCCTTGAAATAACCGGCACGGAAACCTTTATATCATTGGAGGAAGGATTTGTCAGACAATTGCCTATCGAAAGTGATTAATATCTACTTTTATTCCGTTAATTAAAATCCTATTATATCATGATGAAATCTTCGACGGTACTTTTTGTTTTCCTTGTGTGGATAAGCGCCTCCCTTGCTCAGGTAAATCCGGATTATAAAGACCTGGACAAGACTATCGCAGAGGGAGTTGAACTATTCGAAATGCCTGGACTTGCTATTGGCATCATCAAAAATGGTGAGGTCGTTTTCAGTAAAGCTTATGGTTATAGCAACACAGACACGAAAAAATTAGTTGATGCAGAAACATTATTTGGAATTGCATCTTGCTCAAAAGCTTTTACAGCAGCCTGCCTGGGAATTTTAGTGGATGAAGGAAAATTGAAATGGACAGACAGGGTTATCGATTACTATCCTGAACTCAAACTCTTCGATCCCTATATCACGCATGAAATGCAGATCCAGGATCTTTTATGTCACCGTTCGGGCCTTCAAACTTTTGATGGTGATCTTTTATGGTACGGAACCAATTATACACGTGAAGAAGTCGTAAACCGTATTCAATATCGTGAAAATACATACAGCTTCCGAAGCCGCTTCGGATATCAAAATGTCATGTATATTGCTGCCGGAGAAGTCATACGAAAGGTTAGTGGAATGAGTTGGGATGACTTCATAAAACAAAGGATTTTTGATCCGCTGGGTATGAGTCAATCCACGACTTCAAACGAGGGATTCAACCCAGATATGAATATTGCCATGCCTCACCTGGACGGAAAGCCAATGAATTTTATCAACTATGATAATTGTGGACCGGCTGCATCCATTAACTCCTCGGTTTCAGATCTGTTAAAATGGGTTGAATTGCTGCTGAATAAAGGCACCTATCAAAATGATGAAATATTATCCCGTGAACAATATTACAAACTGGTCACTCCCCTGACTATGCTTAATGCGGGACCGGGAGAAACCATCGGAGGGACTCACTTTTATGGTTATGGCATGGGTTGGTTCTTATATGATTACGAGGGACGGAAGGTCATTCAACATGGAGGCGGTTTGCCAGGTTTTCACAGCAAGGTGGTTTTGATACCGGAAGACAGTCTGGGTTATGTGATCATAGCCAACCAGTTAAGCGGTCTTGTAGAGGCTGTTTATAACAAAATACTGGATTATCACATTAAGGATAGCAATCGTGATTACATTCATGAATATTTTGATCAGGAGCAGAAACGCAACACCATCAAAGAATCAAAAGAAAAAGAAAAACTGGAGGCACGAATTACCGGGACACACCCTTCCCTGCCTCTTGAAAAATATATTGGAACCTATGTAGATCGTATGTATGGCAAGGCCAGTGTGACTTTGACAGATGGGGTCCTCACACTCTCATTATTACCAACCAAAGAATTATTCACAGGTAAAATGGAACACTGGCATTACGATACTTTTCGGGTAGAATTCAACGATCCCTTTTTGCCAGCGGGGTATGTTACTTTTAATATAAGTGGAGATGCTGAAGCTTCGGGTTTTACCATTGCTCTTGACAATCCCGATTTTCACTTCTATAAATTAAATTTTGAAAAAGAGTGATTATTACATAATTTTACAATATTAATGCATACCAGAATTTTTCAGCTTTCTTTTAATGAATATGCCACAATAATTTTTGAAAACATGAAATCAAAAGCATTTATCACACTGATCATCCTTTCAATGATATATCCTGTATATCTTATGAGCCAGGATCAAATAATCAAAAGAAACGATGATACAATCCAATGCAAGGTAAAGGAAATCGGTATGGATGAAATTAAATATGCCCTCCCCGACTATCCTGATGATGTAGCCTTCAGCATTGATAAAGACCGCGTAAAAAAAGTTATTTTCAGTAATGGCAAGGAGCTGACCTTCATGCAAGATATGGTTGATCCTGAAAATTATGCAGAAAATAAAAAAAATGCCTGGAAAATTGATTTTATTTCACCCCTGACCGGGAATTTAACCTTTGGCTATGAACATAGTCTCAAACCGGGCCGCAGTGTAGAGTTATCACTGGGGATCATTGGTGCAGGAGTTAATGTGGATGAGAATGACGCAGCGGGAGTTTTTGTAAAATTTGGATATAAATTTATCAAATCACCCGACTATTATTTACGTGGGATGCGATATGCTCACATTCTCAAAGGAGGTTATGTAAGACCTGAATTTCAATTTGGCTTTTACAGCACAGATGAATATGTTTATGATTACGGATATGGTTATTCTGATAATGTTAAAAGAGTTGATGTATTTACCGGAGCATTTTTGTTGAATATAGGAAAACAGTGGGTATACGACAACTCCTTCCTGGTTGATTTTTATGTAGGTGTGGGATACGGATTCGACACCAATAAATACAATTACGGGGATTACCATTATGGCTTTCTTCTGGCCGATGAAGATGTTCCGATCAGTTTTAGTGCAGGCTTAAAAATTGGATTGTTATCAAAGTAAAAAATAGTCACAGAATAGCGAAATGGCGGGCTGATACCCGCCATTTTTTTTAAGTCCTCAGATATGATGCCCCGTTGATATCCACTATGCATCCGGTCATATAATCGTGCCCTTCAGATGCCAGGAAACAAATCACCTGTGCTATTTCCTCCGGCGATGAAATGCGATTAAGCGGGCTCTGATTCATTATTTCTGCTGCTCTGTCTCCGACCATTGCCGTTGCTGCCATATCCGTATCAACAAATCCAGGTGCAACAGTAAAAACATAAATATTGTATGGGGCAAAAGCTTTGGCCATAGACTGACCCAGAGAATTCAATCCGGCTTTGGAAGCACCATAGGCAGGGGCATCCGGTTCGCCCCTGAAGGCTCCTCGCGATGACACATTCACGATGCGGCAACCTCCTTGATCCTTCATTGCCTTGGCGACCAAAAATGAAAGATTGGCCACTCCTGTGAGGTTCGTCTGAATCGTATTTTGCCAGGATGTCTGCCATTTTTCATAATCGAGTTCCAAAACCGTCAATTCTTCAAAAACGCCTGCATTATTGACCAGGATATCTATTCTCCCATATTTTTCAATACAAAAATCAACCAGCTTTTTGGTTTCATTTGGATCCGCCAGATTGGCCTTGAACATACTATGATGATCACCTTTTAGTTTAATAAGACTATCACGTGCGGCTTCTTCATCAGCGTGATAATGAACAATGACTTCAGCATGGCCATTGGCAAACATAGAAGCAGCAGCCTTCCCAATTCCGCGGGATGAACCCGTCACAAGTACAATTTTTCCTTTAAAATCGAATGTAACCATAACTACTTATTTTCTAAAATTTGAACACCGGTATTGGACGTAAAGGTTTTATAGACCCTGGTAAAATTAGGATTATCGGAAAATGCAGCGGCCATATAATTTTCAATTTCATCGTGTTTTTCAGGAGGACAGAAGGCGATAACGGATGACCCGCCCCCGCTGATGGTACAGCCCCATGCACCCATTTCAATAACTTTCTGTTTAATCTCCCAATAGCCGGGAATAGCTGCGCCACGAACAGGTTCATGGATAAAATCCTTGCTGATGGCCCTTCCGAACTCCTCCATATCATGGGTGTGGATAGCATGAATTACCCTCGAACACCTTGCCATTTGAGCTTTTAGCTTTTCCTGGCCGATCTCATAGGTAATGAATCCACGGGTGGTTCGCTGACTCTTGCGAATGGCAGCCAGAACTACCGGGATTTCCGGAAGGTCTAATTTCAATACATCAATGGGATCATAATTCTTAACCAAAATAAATCCACCTAAAATGGCTGCAGCAACATTATCTGCATGAGGTGATCCACCGGAAGCCACTTCTCCCCTCCTTGCAAATTCGATCATTTGGTTATAATCCATGTTCAAGTTAAATAAACGATTAACCCCAAACACGGCAGCAGCTGCAGAAGCGCCCGTTGTACCCATTCCACCCCCTGAACACATGTTTTTAATAATGCGAATATGAACTCCCTGGGCTAAACCAAACGCCTTCATTACTTCCAATACAGCCAGACCAGCGGTGTTATCCTTTGGGGTGGTAGGAATATTTTGAACATCGTTAACGACCTCTATTTCAACACCTGATTTTTCGATCAGGCTGATTTCAATTTCATCATATGGATTTGCCAGGGCCAGGGCAAATATATCATAACCGGGCCCGACATTTGCACTGGTGGCCGGCCCTTTGATTCGCAATAAACTCATATTAGTTTTCTTTCTCGCAGAATTTCTTCCAGTATTTTAGTTTTAGCTTCGCTGAGGGGAGTTAATGGTGGCCTTAGGTCTCCATTAATGATACCCATCAGTTCGAGGGCTTTTTTTGCTGCCATAGGATTCGACTCAAATCGCAATGCTTCAAATAAGGGATAATACTCCAGGTGCATCGCATTGGCCTCAGCAAGGTTTCCTTCGATGGCCAGGTTTATCATTTTACCCATCACATCAGGAATGACATTTCCGGCAACGCTGAAGGATCCGGCTCCTCCAAAAGCAACAGTTGGGAAAGCTGTTGTATCTTTTCCTGTAAATACCAGGAAATCATCATTCCGTGTTAGATAAATAAGTTTGGCCAGGTGGTCCAGCTCTTTTTTACCATCTTTGGTAGCCGCAATGTTGGGATGTTTAGCCAGTTTTGCCGTTTGATCGGGACTGAGTTCCACACCGGTCCGACCTTTCGAGCTGTGCAACACAACCGGAACGGGAGATGCATCCGCCAGTTCAATATAATACCTTACTAGGCCGTCGGCTGATGGTAATACAAGATAAGGTGTAAAAGCCACTACATAATCCGCTCCCTGATCTGCATACATTTTGGCCCGTTCAATTGATTCGCGCGTACCCATTTGGCATATATCAGGCAACACCAGTTTTTTCCCATTGGTTTCCTCCACAATGATCTGCACAACGCGTTTTACTTCTTCATTGGTCATCAGGGTGTTCTCACCGGTTACACCCAATGGTGCAATACCGGCAACATCAGATTCAACCTGTATTCTGACCAGTTTTCTCAAAGCCTCTTCATCCAAAGAAAAATCTTTTTTAAAAGGCGTGATCAACAAGGTATAAGCTCCTTTTTTCATGATCTGTATTGTTATAAAAGTTTGGATTAATACATTAATTTTTTACAAAGTAAGGCATTTAACCATAGTAAGGCAAGAATAAAATCTAATCGATTTCCACATTATTCTGTACCTTCGACTTCAAAATAATACCCATGAAAAAAGCATTGATCTTTTACGGATTGCTATTGCTGTTTTCCTGTGAAAACCGGATCGGTAAAAATATAACCGCTTCATCAAACACTCCCGATCTGTGGCCGGCAATTTCACCTTATAACGTTGAATACCTGAAAGTTTCGGATATCCATGAACTATACCTTGAAGAAGTTGGAAATCCTAATGGTAAACCCGTAATTATGCTGCATGGAGGTCCAGGTGGTGGGTGCTCACCCATGATGCGTCAGTTCTTTAATCCCGAAGTATATCGGGTTATCCTTTTTGATCAACGGGGAGCAAACCGGTCAAAACCCTATGCTGAAATAAAGGAAAACAATACACTTGAATTGGTGGAGGATATTGAAAAAATAAGGAAACACCTGAACATCGAAAAGATGATGCTGGTAGGAGGTTCCTGGGGTTCCACCCTTGCCCTGGCCTATGCCGAATCCTATCCGGAGCGGGTAACGGAAATGGTTCTGAGGGGCATATGGATGGGTACACAGAAAGAAATTGATCATTTTTATCACGGGGGCACTTATAAAATATTTCCTGATGCATACACCCAATTAATGCAGTCACTTCCTGACTCTGCCATCCGTCCTCTACCAGATTATTTATTAAAGTTGCTCACCGGAGAGGATGAAAAACTCAGAACATCAACTGCAGAAGCATGGCTCAAATATGAATGGAGGATTTCCGATATCAATGTGGATACCATGGAAATTAATCTTTGGCTTGAACACAATGACCCCTATGCATTTAGTTTGATCGAAAATTATTACATGGCGCATCATTGTTTCCTGGATAAAAAACAACTCTGGGAGAACCTGGAAAGGATTAAAACCATTCCTACAATCCTTATCAATGGGCGTTTTGATATACCATGTTTACCAGAAACAGCATACGATCTGCACAAGGCCCTGCCCCAATCTGAACTGATTATTGTTGAAATGGCAGGACATGGTGGCCCCAGGATCATAAATGCGATGGCTCGTGCCATCAGGAAATTTGAACATTAAAATGCATACAATAAACAATAGTGATCATGAAAAAAACATTTAGCCATTTAATGATTATTTCGCTATTGCTCATACTTTGGACTTGCGGAAACTCAACTCAAAACGATCAATCATTGTCTGATTTAATACAAAAACTCCCCGGCACATGGTATAATGCTAACTCAGGTAAATTTGAAGAATGGCATCAACAAGACGGCAACTTGTCCGGTAAATCTTATCAGCTTAATGAAATGGATACGATCATCCATGAGTTTTTAAAAATAGAAAGGAATAACGGGAGTTATATTTATGTGGCTACCGTTATTGGGCAAAATGATAACCAACCCATAGCCTTTAAGTTATCTGAAAAAACAGAAAATAAGTTGGTATTCGAAAATCCGGATCATGATTTTCCACAAAAAATCATTTATCATTTTATCAATGACAGTACCATGGAGGTGTTCGTTAATGAAATAGCAGAAGATCTTGAGAAAGGATTTATACTGAAGTTTAATAAAATCAATAATCTATAAATCACAGGGTAAGCAAAAAATCAAGGGTATCCACACCATCTGCATAATCCCAGAGTTCGGGCTGTTGTGACATCCCAAAAGAAACCCATCCATTTTCTGATTTTCCTATTACACATTGGATATTATCTTTTTCCTGCTTAAGTCTGTTTTTTAAATCATCCAACTGGTCATAGTGTTCAAAATACAATACAGATGGTGGAGATGAGTATGCTTGATTTTCGGTTAGGAGCAAAAACCCGTTGTCAAGATGCTGAACCTGATTGACCAGGTAAATAGATTTGTAATAATCATAGTTGTTATTGTATTTAGACAATTCAGAAACTGACTTGTACTCCTCAATGGTTTCAAAAAAGTGCTGAAATGAATAGTTTTTCGGTACAAATAGTTTGGAGACATTTCGGCATCCTAATCCAAAATAGTCAAAGATATCCCGACCCAGTGCTTTCAGTTCAGCAGTTGATTCCTTGCCGGTCAATACAGCTACCCCATTTCTGTTTCGGCGGATAATATGGGGATATTTACCAAAATAATACTCAAAATACCGGGAAGTATTATTGCTTCCGGTTGCGATGATCGCGTCAAAGCCTTCCATCTTTTCAGTTGTAAATTTGAATCGATCATTAAATCCCGGGTCTATATCAATAAGCAGCGATCCCAGTGCTGGTAAAACATATTGATCATCAGAAGATAATTTCCCAATGTAATATTGGTTTGTTATTAAAACACACAAAAAATCATGGAAACCTACAGCAGGAATATTTCCTGCATTCACGACTCCTACTTTTAAAAAAGCTTTCTGGTTTTCAATTTTTGATTCATAGGGGGTCAACCACTTTTTTAGCTTCACCTCTGTCAGGCTATGGCCGATGCTTATTAAAGCACGCTTTACATTTATTGGCGTAAACCAGGGATTATGCCTATGGGAGGTTTCTATCATCCGATTGAGTTGATCCACTCCGGGAAGAGCCTTCTGAATTTCAGTTTCCCCTAAATTTCTCAAGATTTCTCCTAGCTGTGAAAAGGCTTTAATTTTCTTCTGTTTCTGCAACATAATGTGTTTTTTGAAACTTCAAATAACGGGTTTTCTTTTAGATTGTTTTCAAATAGTTATCACCACAAAAATAATATTCTGTTTTGTTATATTATTAACAAGAAAATTTTACTTTTGCCCAATATCACTTTAAAATAAACGGTTGTTATAACCCATAATCCGAATAAAAATGAAGAAACATAATTTTTATGCAGGCCCCTCCATTCTGCCTCAGTTCACCATTGAAAATACTGCCAAAGCTGTTATGGATTTTGCAGGAACCGGGCTTTCTGTCATGGAAGTATCGCACCGAAGTAAAGAATTTGTAGCTGTCATGGATCAGGCCCAAGCATTATTCAAAGAGCTGCTGCACATTCCGGATGGATACAGCGTCATATTCCTGGGTGGGGGTGCCAGCACTCAATTCGCAATGGTTCCCTATAATCTGTTAAATAAAAAAGCAGCTTACTTAAATACAGGAGCCTGGGCAAAAAAAGCAATAAAAGAAGCTAAACTTTTTGGAGAAGTAGAGGTGGTTGCTTCATCAGAAGAAACAACATTTAATTACATTCCTAAAGGCTATAAGATACCCGAAGATGCTGACTATTTCCACATTACAACCAACAATACCATCTACGGGACTGAAATTAAAACCGATATAGATTGCCCTGTGCCGCTGGTAGCTGACATGTCCTCCGATATTTTCAGTCGGCCCATTGACATATCTAAATATGCCCTCATTTATGGTGGCGCTCAAAAAAACCTTGCTCCCGCAGGCGTGACTTTTGTTATTGTCAAGCACGATGCCCTCGGTAAAGTTGAAAGAAACATCCCCACGATGCTCAATTATCAGACACATATTGATAAGGAGTCGATGTTCAATACACCTCCTGTTCTGCCTGTTTATGCAGCACTTCAAACTTTGATTTGGTTAAAAGATAATGGCGGTGTTGAAGCAATGGAGAAGAAAAATATTGAAAAAGCTCAGTTGCTATATGATGAAATAGACCGCAATAAACTTTTTGTTGGGACAGTGGCTAAAGAAGATCGCTCCTTGATGAATATTTGTTTTGTAATGAATGATGAATTCAAAAACCTTGAAGCGGAGTTTTATCAATTTGCCTCCGAAAGGGGTATGATCGGGATCAAAGGTCATAGATCTGTTGGGGGGTTCAGGGCTTCAACCTATAATGCCCTGCCGAAAGAGAGTGTGTTGGCACTGATTGAAACCATGCAGGAATTTGAAAAAATGAAAGCCTGAAAATTCAAATAGTCACAAACCTAAAAAATTAAACTTATGACCAAAGTACTAGTAGCTACAGTTAAGCCTTTCGCAGCTCAAGCTGTGAATGGAATCCGCCAGGTTTGCGAAAAGGCTGGTTTTGAAATGACTTTACTTGAAAAATACGGGAACCAGGAAGATCTTGAAAAAGCAGTTGCTGATGCAGATGCCCTGATCATTAGAAGTGATAAAGTTACCCGGGAAGTTATTGAAGCCGGAAAAAATCTTAAGATCGTTGTGAGGGCTGGTGCAGGATATGATAATGTTGATCTTGAAGCAGCTACTGCTTACAATGTGGTTGTTATGAATACTCCTGGTCAAAACTCCAATGCCGTTGCTGAACTAGCCCTGGGGATGATGGTCTATCTCGCACGCAATGGTTTTAACGGAACAGCTGGCACTGAATTAAGGGGAAAGAAGATTGGGATTCATGCCTTTGGACATGTGGGTCAGCTTGTCGGAAAAATTGCCAGAGGATTTGGTATGCTGGTTTATGCTTTTGATCCTTTTATCGCGGATGAAAAGATCAAAGACCATGGCGTAGTTCCAATGAATTCAGCGGAAGAGCTCTATAAAGAATGTCAATTTATTTCGTTGCATATTCCTGCCAATGAAAAAACGAAGGAAAGTATCAATTATGAACTACTTTCTTCCATGCCTGAAGGTGCAACCCTGGTTAATACTGCCCGCAAAGAAGTAATCAATGAAGAAGATTTGAAACGGATTTTTCAGGATCGTGAAGATTTCAAATACATTTCTGATATCGCACCTGATTATGCACCGGAAATAGAATCAAATTACAGAGGAAGATTCTTCTTCACACCAAAAAAGATGGGTGCACAAACTGCCGAAGCCAATATAAATGCAGGAATCGCCGCAGCTGAGCAAATTGTTGCTTTCCTAAATGACAACGATACTACATTTAAAGTGAATTAAATAAATATTTAAACGACAATCTTTTTATGGATCCGGGAATATTGCGAACCGACCCTTTAAAAATTTGATTGTCACTGAAATAATAGAGGTTATTAATTACTAAAAAAAAAACTATGGAACGGGATCATACCAACAATGGCACTTTTTTTAGATTTGAAGATTTAAGGGTGTATCACAAAGCACTGGATTACATTGATTGGGTATATAATACCACCAAATTGTTTCCTGAAAACGCTTCAATTTTAGCCGAAAGATTTATTAATTCGGCACAGGCAATTGCTTTTTATATCGCAGAGGGATCTGCAAGAAATAAAAGTCAGTTCATTTACTATTTAAAGATGGCTAAGAGTTCAGTCAGAGAATGTGTTGTAATTACAACGCTGGCTGATAAGCAAGGATTGTTAACTGATCTTTTAATCGACGAATCGAGAAACGAACTCATGGAGATGACCAAAATGATAGGAGCTTTGATTGGTTCCCTTCAAAAGCCAGGAAGAAATAAATCCCGCAATAATGGTAAAGATGATGATTTCGGAAACGATTATGATGATGCGGTCCCACAAGAATCAATGGATATTAAAAAGTACTAAATTTTGATTGAATGGCTGTTTTAAAAGCATTTAAAGGTCTAAGACCTCCGTCAGACCTGGTTGAGAAAGTTGCATCAAGACCCTATGATGTTTTAAATTCTGAAGAAGCACGAGAAGAAGCAAAAGACAATCAGTACTCTTTGCTTCATATTATTAAACCTGAGATCGATCTGGATCCTACCATAGATGTTCACTCTGGACCGGTTTATGAAAAAGCACGTGAAAATTTCCTGATGTTCCAGGAAAAAGAATGGCTTATTGGGGATGAGGAGGAGTACCTCTACATTTATGGTCAAACCATGTGGGGTAAAACACAATACGGACTTGTAGGTTGCGCATCGGTAGACGATTACCTGAATAACGTGATCAAGAAACATGAATTGACTCGTCCTGATAAGGAAGAAGATCGAATGAAGCACGTTAGAATCAATAATGCCAATCTCGAACCCGTTTTTTTCTCCTATCCGGCAGTACAGGATATAGACGATATTATTAAAGCCTATATTCTGAATAATATTCCGGAATATGATTTTGTAGCTGACGACGGAATAGGTCATCACTTTTGGGTGATCAGGGATAAAGGAATAATCAGTAGCTTAATTGAACTTTTTGATGATATCCCAAGCACTTATGTTGCTGACGGCCATCATCGTACAGCAGCAGCAGCCCTGGTTGGTAAAGAAAAACGTGACCATAACCCAAATCATACCGGACAGGAGGAATATAATTACTTCCTTGCTGTTCATTTCCCTGACAATCAGCTGACTATTATCGATTATAATCGAGTAGTGAAGGACTTGAATGGCCTAACACCTGCTGAATTTCTATCCAAACTAAAAAATGGTTTTACAATTGAGGAAAAAGGTTCTGATATTTATAAACCTGATCAGTTGCATAATTTCAGCATGTATCTTGAGGGTAAATGGTATTCATTATCTGCCAGGGATAATACCTATAACGACAATGATCCCATTGGCGTACTGGATGTCACCATCCTCACAAAGCAGGTGCTGGAACCCATCCTGGGAATTGAGGACCTGAGAAGATCGCAGCGCATTGATTTCGTGGGAGGTATTCGTGGATTAGAAGAACTGCAGAAGCGGGTAGATAGCGGGGAAATGAAAGTTGCATTTGCATTGTATCCGGTTTCCATGAAACAATTAATTGATATTGCGGATAGCGGTAATATAATGCCCCCGAAAACGACCTGGTTCGAACCCAAGCTTAGAAGCGGCCTGGTCGTGCATAAATTAGATTAAATGAATTCTAAAATACATTTTTAAGCTGTAACAAAATTTTGTTACAGCTTTTTTTATGACTCATGCCATTTCAATGATTCAATCACGCTCAAAATTTTTTTCAGTTGAGCATATAAATTTTACCGCTCAAAAACAAAATCCTTCTTCCAATTATACTATTCTGTTTGGCTCGAAATGACAAATAATTGTTTGGTTATTAATACAATTATAATTTAAAATTCTGCTATTTGTATGAATTGCTACAATAATACTCAATTAATTCATAATATCCTGATATTATTATCTTTAGAACTAAATCCTTAAAAACCAAGTTTACGTTAAAAACATATTATTCTATAATATATGACTTTTCAACCGAATTTTCATGATTATTTATATTTTCAATACTGTATATTTCTATTTTTCTGCACTTTAAAAGGTTTACCTAAAGTTATATTTAAATTAAATAGACAAACTTATAAAAACAAACAACAGACAAATCCAGCATATTTTATTCATTGAATTTCAGTTATATATATTCATAAATTAAGATAATCATGAAATACTCTAAATTTTCAAACAAGTGTAGACATGTACATTGATCGTAGTATACATTTGTAACTTACATTTGTAATTTAAATGAGCATTTGAATCGTACTATTTTGTACATTTGTAAGTGTTGATTTATTTTTTTTGAACACCATTTATACGATATAATATGGTTGAACGCCTGGAACTTTTATTAAAAACAAAGAGCCTCTCCCCTGCTCAACTGGCTGACGAAATTCAAGTTCAGCGATCGGGTATCTATCACATCATGAAAGGCCGCAACAAACCGGGTTTGGATTTTATCACAAAACTTCTTGAACATTTTCCAGATATAAGTTCGGAGTGGTTAATCCTTGGGAAAGGCCCCATGATTAAGAGATCTGACATTTCAATGGTAGAAGAACCAACCATTAACGCTCCGGGCAAAGGCAGTAGGCAAGATACAGAAAAAACCAATGAAAGAGAGTTTATGCGTCACACGGCTGAAAAACTGCAGAAAAGCAATAAGGGGATAAAAAAAGATGCAGAAAAACAGGTTGATAAGATTGTTATATTTTACACTGACAGTACCTTCCAGGAATATTTACCCAAATAGATAAGCCTGTCTGATCAGGTCAAACAGGCTCATTCAGTTTATATCATTTCTTTATTAGAAACGTTCCAAACTCGAAAAGAAAAAATCAGCCTCAACTTTGGCATTATCATCACTATCAGAACCATGAACCGCATTCATGCCCAGGTTTGTTCCATAGAGTGCCCGGATTGTTCCTGCTTCTGATTTTGCCGGGTCAGTGGCACCAATATAATCCCTGTATGCCTGTACCGCATTTTCTTTTTCCAGAATAGCTGCAATGATCGGCCCGGAGGACATAAACTCTGTTAATTCCTGATAAAAGGGCCGCTCCCTGTGCACTTCATAAAATTTTTCTGCTTGTTCAAGGGTTAACTTCATATATTTCATTGCTACAATGCGGAATCCTCCTTCAGCAATTTTATGAAGAATTGGCCCGATGAATCCTTTTTTCACAGCCATGGGCTTGATCATTGTCAAGGTTATGTTTCCTGTCATAATATTTATTTGTTTTAATATTTTCGTTTTGTATTCAAAGCCGCAAAATTAAGGATATTTTATATTTTTGCCTCCTAATCATCAAATCTTTTCCGGCATTGACAACTTTTGATTTTAATTCCATTGAACCTTTGTTCCACAGTGAAAAAAAAATATTCCTCACCTCCCACTCTAATCCGGACGGAGATGCCTTGGGAGCATTGCTTGCACTTTTTCACTTTTTCACCCGAAAAGGCCATGAGGTGAATATGATGGTGCCCAACAACTTCCCTGGCTTTTTGCAGTGGATGCCTGGTAGTGATCAAATTCTCATATACAAAAAAGATACTGAGGTCTGTGATCAACTTTTTAGAACAACAGATCTTTTGTTTTCTCTTGATTATAACAGTCCCTCAAGGATCAATGGAGCCGAAAAGGCCTTCAGGCAATCGCAAGCAATTAAAATATTGATAGATCATCACATTGACCCCGAAAAAAATGCATATAACCATTGTTTTTCAACAACCTTAACTTCCTCTACTTCTGAACTTGTTTTCCAAATGATGAATGAAATGAATGGATCATTGATCGATAAAAAAATTGCAGACTGCATTTTCACCGGCATCATGACGGACACAGGTTCTTTCAGCTACAACTGTAACTATAAAAGCACATTTCAAATCGTTTCTGAACTCATTGGTAAAGGACTTCAAACTGATGAAATAAACCGGCTGGTATATGCCACCAATACCGAAAACAGAATTCGGCTTTTGGGTTTTTCATTGAGTGAAAAGCTGGTGGTGTTAGCGGAACAGAAAACAGCCTATATTGCACTTTCAAGGGAAGAGCTGAATCGCTATAATTACCAAACAGGAGACACAGAAGGGCTCGTAAATTACGCCTTAAGTGTTGTGGGAATTCGTTTTGCAGCGCTTTTCACAGAACGCGGCAATAAAATTAGGATTTCATTTAGGTCGACCGGAAATTTTTCAGTAAATGAATTTGCCCGGGATCATTTTTTAGGAGGAGGGCACCGGAATGCAGCCGGTGGCGATTCGTTTGATGATCTGAAAACAACCATCGCAAAATTTGAGGCCCTTCTTCCTCGTTATGCTGACAAAATCTGAGAAAATGCGAAGGGTTAGTAAGTTGATATATCTTATGTTTTTTATTTCCTGCATCCAAGTATCCTGTAATCAAGGCGAGAAGACACAATCCGGACAGTCCGAAAAGAACATAAAAGAACCATTAATTAAAATCAATAAAAAACTGGTCAAGTCTGAAGATGAGCGAATCCAGGAATTTCTGGATCGCTATGGCTGGAACATGTCCCAGACCGGTTCGGGATTAAGATACCTGGTATATCATAAAGGAAATGGGAAAGCCGCAACCATCGACAAAATAGCCGTCATGAATTTCAGTGTAACATTATTGAATGGAGACACCCTTTATACATCCAGGGACGATGGGCCGAAAGAATTTCAGATCGGAAAAGGGGGTGTGGAATCGGGCCTGGAAGAAGGAATTTTATTATTAAAAGAGGGCGATCGAGCAAAATTTATTATACCTTCGCACCTCGCTTTTGGACTGGTGGGTGACGGGGAAAAAATACCCGCAAAAGCCACACTGGTCTATGATGTTGAACTAATTCATATTAAATAATCTTTTAAAAAAAACGTGATGTTAAAAAACCTTATTGGATTTATTCCAGCCTTCACAGTGATCATTTTGCTCAGTGCTTGCAACCAACAAAAAACTGCTTCAACTGTAGTGATTAATAACCAGGTAGACAGCGTTAGTTATGCCATCGGAATGGATATTGGAAAAAGTTTACAGAAAAATGAGTTTGGTGATATCAATGCCGATGCCCTGGCCAAGGGCTTATCTGATTCCTATTCTGAAAACGAAGGCATGATGAGTCATGAAGATGCAACAGCTTACATCAATGGTTACATTCAAAAAAAACAACAAAAAGTTGCTAATGAAAACCTGAAAAAAGGAGAGGAATTTCTTGCTGAAAACAAGGAAAAAGAGGGTGTAATTACGACTGAAAGTGGTTTGCAATATAAAATCCTTAAAGAGGGGAACGGACCCATTCCAACAAAAGAAGACAGGGTTTCAGTTTATTATAAAGGGACCCGCCTTGATGGAACTGAATTTGACAGCACCAAAGAGGGTAAACCAGTTGAGTTTGCCGTTACTGGTGTTATCCGTGGATGGACTGAAGCACTGCAATTAATGCCGGTTGGTTCCAAATGGGAACTGTATATTCATCCAAATCTGGCCTATGGTGCCCAGGATAGAGGAACCATTAAGGCCAATGATGTTCTCATATTTGAAATCGAATTACTGGATATTGTTAATAAATAATACTTAAAAAACCGTTATCCATGAATTTGCATGAATACCAGGGTAAATCCCTATTGAAAAAATTCGGTGTTTCAGTACCTGAAGGTATTGTTGCTCTGTCTCCTGAAGAGGCAGTGGATGCAGCCAAACAACTTCAAAAAACGACCGGAACTGATAAATGGGCAGTAAAAGCCCAGATACATGCCGGAGGCCGTGGTAAAGGAGGTGGCGTTAAAATAGCCAAAAACACGGAAGAGGTCCTTGAATTTGCTGATCAGATAATAGGCATGCAATTGGTTACACCCCAAACTGGTCCTGAAGGGAAAAAAGTGCGTAAAATACTGATTGAACAAAACATTTATTACCCGGGTGAATCAGAAACACTGGAATTTTATTTATCCGTGCTGCTCAATCGGCAATCGGGTCGCAACATGATCATGTATTCTCCACGAGGAGGAATGGATATTGAGAAGGTAGCTGAAGAAACACCTGACCAGATATACACAGAAGAGATTGATCCAGCTATGGGATTGCAGGGATTTCAGGCCCGGCGCATCGCATTCAATCTTGGTCTTTCTGGACAGGCATTCAAAGAGATGGTCAAATTTACGCAAGCAATCTTCAAGGCCTATATAGGTGTAGATGCGTCTTTGTTTGAGATCAATCCAGTAATTAAGGCAGCCGATAATCGAATATTTGCTGCTGATGCAAAAGTTGTGATCGACAACAATGCCCTTATCAGACACTCTGATATTGTCGAGCTTCGTGATTTTGATGAAGAGGACCCCACCGAGGTGGAGGCCAGCCGATATAACCTCAGTTATGTTAAACTGACAGGAAATGTTGGATGCATGGTAAATGGTGCAGGCCTCGCCATGGCTACCATGGATATCATCAAACATTCGGGTGGTGAACCGGCCAATTTTCTGGATGTTGGTGGGTCTGCAGATTCCAAGCGTGTTGAAGAAGCTTTCCGGATCATCCTGAAAGATGAAAATGTCAAAGCCATTCTGGTCAATATTTTCGGAGGTATAGTTCGTTGCGACCTTGTTGCCACCGGCGTAGTTGATGCTTGCAAGAGGATCGGAGAAATTGATATTCCAATCATTGTCCGTTTGCAGGGAACCAATGCTGAAGAAGGCAAACTCATCATAGATGAATCCGGTCTGCAGGTTCATTCGGCTATTGCCTTGCAAGAGGCTGCTGAAAAGGTAAAGGAAGTATTAAGTTAATACCAGATAAAGTTTCTATTTGCGAGCTGTCCGATTGGACAGCTTTTTTTATGGTATGATAACCTTCAACGAACTCGGGTTTACCTTGATTCTGATCTTTTTACCGGGTTTTATAGGTTCTCCGTCAAGATTTACCCAGCGGTTGCGTTTGGTTTTAACCATAACCTCTTGCGTGCGGTACAATTGAATGTATTTTGACTTATCAATCTTTCGCCAGTAAAGCAAACCTGCCAGAAATGGAATCTCAATTAGGGGTGGTTTTTGCATGATGATCACATCCAGTAATCCGTCATCTATCCGGGCATCGGGAGCAATGGCTGTTTGAAAACCAAATTGATCGGAATTGGCAAAGGCAATGAAAAGGGCTTTGGTTCGAATCTCCTTTCCATCTAAAAATAAAGTATATTTTTTAGGTCGATATTTTGGATACAATTCAGTTACAACCTTTAAATAGGCCACAAAACCCCTAAACCCTTCTTTAGAAAACCGGCGAGCAACCAGCCCATCAAAACCAATTCCTGCTATACTCACAAATAGTTGATCATTCAGAGTTGCTGTATCGATCAGTTTTATCGCGCCATTTTGGACTAATTCAATGGCTTTTTTACGCGCCAAGGGAATTCCCAGATGATGTGCCAGCCCATTTCCTGATCCTGCAGGAACGATAGCCAAAGCAGTAGAAGAGCCTATTAAACCTTTGGCAACTTCATTTACCGTACCATCCCCTCCTACTGCAACCACAATATCATCACCTGCATCTGCAGCGTTTCTGCTTAACTCGGATGCATGTCCCGGTCCTTTAGTGATTTTAACTTCAAAATGCGCATGTTCCCGATTCAGATGATTTTCAATCACCTCATCGATGTTATCTTTTTTGAAGACTCCAGATTTTGGATTAACGATAAAAACGATCCGTCTCACAATTGTTAAAGTTCATTCGCATCATTGGTGACATTCATTTGGGCAAAACTACGGATTTCACAGGAACATTCCAGTTAATTTATAATTAATAAAAATAGCAGGCTAAGGTTTAAGAATTGTACCAAATATTCACTATACCAACAAACTGGCTCAATTGTTATCGCAATAACAAATTTGCATAAACCACTTGCTGGATTTGGCAAATATGCTAATTTTGATCGCTTCAAATAATGAAAGAACATGGATAAAACAAGAGATCAAATGGTCAGTGCCGGGAACCGTGGTGATGGTGTACGTTCCGATTGTTTTGTAAGCCTCCGAAAAACCGACAGAGGAGGGCTTAAAATCGAATTAAAAAGTAAAGTGGAGTCGATGTTTGGTAACTCCATACGGTCGCATGCTGCTGAGATTTTAGATTTTTTTGAAATCAAGCATGCTCATTTAACCATTGAGGATTCCGGGGCGCTTCCATTTGTTTTAGCTGCGCGCATTGAAGCCGCAGTCAAGCAACTGATGGATACGAACAAAGATTATTCAACCCCGCTTCTCAATGATAATAAATCCATTACCAAAAAAGACATTTTTCGGTTTTCACGACTTTACCTTCCAGGAAACACCCCACGACTGATGATCAATGCAGGAATCCATAAGCCCAACGGACTGATTCTTGACCTGGAGGATGCGGTGTCCCCTGAAAAAAAATTCGAAGCACGGTTTATTGTCAGGAATGCATTGCGAAGCCTCAATTTTTATGGTGCTGAAAGAATGGTTCGGATCAATCAGGCACCCTTGGGTCTTGATGACCTCGATTACATTGTTCCCAATCATGTAAACCTTATACTGGTCCCCAAATGTGAAGGTAAAGAACAAATTGATCAGGTTAATGAGCGAATAGAAAATCTTAAACGCAAGCATAATATAGATCATGATATTTGGTTAATGCCCATCATTGAGAGTGCCCTGGGAGTGATGAAAGCTTATGAGATTGCAAGTGCGGCAAATAATATTGTAAGTCTTGCCATTGGCCTTGAAGACTATACAGCCGATCTGGGTACCCGTCGCACCAATGAAGGAACGGAATCATTCTTTGCCCGATCGATGGTTGTCAATGCAGCTAAGGCTGCCGGCATACAACCCATCGACTCGGTATTTTCCGATATTTCAGATATGGATGCCCTAAAGGAAAATGTAAAACAATCCAAAGCACTTGGTTTTGAGGGAATGGGATGCATTCATCCCAGACAAATCAAAGTTATCCATGAGAATTTTGCACCGGATCAGACTGAAATCGAAAAGGCCAGGAAAATTGTTAATGCATTTTATGTAGCCAAAGAACAAGGCCTGGGTGTTGTTTCACTGGGATCTAAAATGATTGACGCACCGGTAGTTAAAAGGGCACAAAAAATAGTAAACCTGGCCATCTCCTTAGGTTTACTAAAGGAAAACTGGCGGGAAGAAATGGGATAGTCAACAATATTTGGATTAAGCTAATAATACAAAGGGATAACAACCGGAATAATATTTTAATCCGGTATGACAGACAAAAAACAATGTTTCATGAAAAAATTCGATAAACTGGTTAAGAATGCAGCTGGAAGAATGGTTCCAACAATCATCAATGGTGAAGAACATATACCCTTCCAGGGGGTCGGGAAATTCAAACCTACCGGACGAAAATATGCACCCAGAATTTCATCCTGTTCTGATTTTCCCGATGATGGCAATAAAACAGTATCATCCCTTAAGGATGCTCTTTTAAAGGCCGGGTTGAAGGATGGGATGACCATATCCACCCATCACCACTTTAGAAATGGAGATCTGATCGCCAATCAGGTATTCGACATTGCTCATGAACTTGGCATTAAAAACCTGCGATGGTTTCCTTCAGCATCTTTCCCCTGTCATGAGCATTTGATCCCTTATCTCGAAGATGGAACCATCAACCGCATAGAGGGGAGCATGAATGGTCCACTCGGGAAATTTGCATCCGAAGGGAAAATGCAGGGTCTGGGTGTATTGCGTTCTCATGGCGGACGATATCAATCCATTCAGGATGGGGAAGTACAAATCGATATCGCTGTAATTGCAGCCCCAACGGCAGATCCCTTCGGAAATGCTACAGGTGACAGAGGACCTGCTGCCTGCGGTCTTTTAGGATTTGCTCTGGGTGATTCACAATATGCCGATAAAGTCATAGTTGTAACAGATAACATTGTTCCATTTCCTTGCATTCCCTGGCAAATCCATGGGAATTATGTTGATTATGTGGTTGAAGTGGAAAAAGTTGGACTTCCCGAAAAGATTGTTTCAGGTACAACCCAGATCACCAAAAGCCCTGACCGGTTGCTCATTGCAGAAATGACCGCAAAATTCTGTGATGAAGCAGGTATAATTCATGATGGATTTTCTTACCAGGCAGGAGCAGGAGGCACAGCCCTGAGTATTGGAATCTATTTTGGTGAAATCCTTAAAAATCGTGGATGGAAGGCCCGTTTTATCAGGGCTGGCAGCAATCAATACCCGGTAAAAATGCTTGAGAATGGCCTGGTGGACTATATTCTCGACGGACAAACATTCGATCTTGAAGGGGTCCGCTCCATGCGTGAAAATCCAGGCCATGTCAACACCAGTCCATTTACAAGTTATAACTATCACGGAAAGGGCAATTTTGCATCCATGGTCGATGTAGTGATCCTTGGTGCAACTGAGGTTGATGTTAACTTTAATGCCAATGTAGTGACTCACTCTGACGGCTATTTATTGCATGGTATTGGAGGTTGGCAAAACTGCCTCTTTTCAAAGTGTACCATCCTTCCCATACCGCTATTTCGTGACAGGATGCCGGTCATTCTGGAGGAAGTGACCACCCTTTGCGGACCCGGTGAACTGATCGATGTCATTGTTACAGAAAGGGGTATTGCCATCAATCCAAGACGAACCGACCTTATTGAAAAGTTAAAAGATTCGGCCTTGCCCATTAAAACCATCCAGGAATTAAAAGATGAAGCTGAACAAATCTGCGGCAAACCTCAAAAACCTGATCTTGATGATGAGATTATTGCAGTGATCAAGTGGGTGGATGGAACGGTGATTGATGCAGTAAGAAAAGTGAAAACATAAATTGCAATATAACGAATACAGGCGCAGCCGGATATATCCGGCTGCGCCATGCTTTTGAAAATCATCTGATTGATTTGAAAAAATTCTATTAAATTAACCTCAATCCAATAGCGGATCTCTAATTATTCACCTTAATAACACTTCCTGAGCCGCTGATATTGGCTTGAATCTGTGGATTTCCCTTGTAATATACATGACCGCTACCCGAAATGATCACATCCAGATAATTTTCAACGGTCACTTCACTGTTACCCGAACCACTGATCTTTACATAAGTCTGCTGGGTTATTAAAGGAAAGGCTCTGACATTTCCCGAACCACTGATATTAATCGCATGTTCATAGGCACTCCCTGTTAGATAAATTTGTCCTGATCCGGATATTTCACTTTCAATTATATGGGCAATAACATCCATGACGATGGTACCCGAACCACTGATATTAAGGTTAACATTGCTACTGTCGCTGTACAAACCATTGGTTTCTATTCGACCACTTCCACTCACAGCAGCATAGTCAAAATGGGGTGTGGTAATTCTTATCCATAGACCGTCGTGTTGTTTAACCGGATCATAATAACCAATACGCCAGATGCCATCTGATGAAATATATTTTTTCACATTGTTGATGATATTTTGCTGGCCTTCGATAACCACCGTTTGAGTATCGCCCTTGGTAATGATCACATTGGCATCGACACTGAGCGAAACACCACTTATTGCTGGCAAGTCAAACGTTTGTTGAACAACCGGTCCCTGACCTTTTATTCTTCTCCCATCAACATAACAGGAGTTGAGTGTGATACCAAAAAGCATTATTAAAATCGGTAAGATAAAAATAGTACGTTTCATTGTTTAAATGGATTTTTGTTTATTCTATTGACAACAAAAAACATGCAGGGTTGCAAAAAATTTCATTATTCCTCTGAAAAAAAATAAGCTTTTATACACAAGTTAAACTGTAAAGCAGGATATTCACTCGTTTCACCACATTTATACCAGGTTTCAGGCCATCTCTTTTCGTCAGGATTGATCCAACAGCGATCCAGGGCCAGCGTGGGTATAGCATATTTTTTCACAAACCTTTCTACTGGTACTAAGTTTGTATCTGATATACTGCTATAGCGGATGCGAATGAAAAAATCTTCTCCTTTATTCATCAAAACAGGTTCCTTCAGACTGGCTGAATAAAAACCTTTAAAACGAGCTTTAACTACCCCGGTTTGACTTATTGTTGCTGATAGCCTACCTTTTACATCATTAAAAAACTGATGCACCGTTGCTTGCCATTCCATGTGCTCCGAGGTAGACCATGTTCCTACATCCTTCAGAAATCCTTTTGCAGGAGCTGTAAATTTAACCAGTGCATAACATACTGTATCATCAAAACCATAAGTGGCCGTTTGTCCGAGAGTATCAAAATACAGAACCTTAAGATTTTCCGGATAGGTTTCCCATTCTGGCCAAATGGCATTGTATTCCAGAATTTTTTCATCCTGGAACGGAATATAAAAAAACCCACTGTCCCCCGATTTGATTCCCAGACTATTTTGGGCAATCCATGCCCCTTTCCCTGATTGGGTTCGAATTGTATCATTCCATCCCGCTAAGTTGATCACATGATTGATCCTGGCATTGCTCGAATAGTGGATGTGGGTTATACTATCCAGTTTTTCCGGGCGAAAATGAAGCATGGCATTCACACCTCCGAAACGATAAATGGTGCGCTTGATGAGATTTGGATCCGACGGTAAAAATCGGGCTTCCCGGATCAAGAAGTCAGGGTTTTGATCACCTCCAAAAGTAGTATCAATATATGGGTTCTGAATAAAAGGACCGGATCCTCGAACAAAATAGGAGGTTGCCATTACATGATTGCCATACGTGGTTCGAGTAGAGTCAAATCCATGAAAATAAAACAAGTTTTTATCGGAAAGATTAGCAGGTGCTGCTCCGGAGGATCGCATAAAAGATTCAATGGAACTCATTGCAGCAGAAGCCCAACATCCACCCGAAGTTTGCACCTTGATCGGGCTCAGGCGATGGGTTGAACGGAGATCGAAAACCTGAGGCAAATCAATTTGTATTTCAACGAGTGAATCGAACATGGGATATTGACCCAGGCACTGCCTTTCGGAAACAAATAAAGAAATAGAAATAAATACGGCAATTCTCAATAGATCCAACATTTTTCAAAAATACATAAATTAACAATCCCTATACAGTCGAAAAATAACAAACAAAACTTTAATATTCAATACCTTATACAGTTTTCCATATTTTATCAACACTTCCTAAAACACCTCTCATTTTATATAATTTTGTTGACCTCAAATAAGTTCACTTGTAGAAAACTTCGAACATCAAATTACAATTTATGCCTCAGTTTACTCACTTACACGTTCATACACAGTACTCAATTCTTGATGGAGCCGCTAACATTTCACTGCTGGTTCAGAAAGCAAAAGAGCTGGGCATGAACTCACTGGCTATCACTGACCATGGGAATATGTATGGTGTTCTGAAATTTTTTAACGAATCAAAGAAAATAGGAATAAAACCCATTATAGGCTGTGAAGTTTATATTGCCATTGAAAGCAGGACCAAAAAAGAAAAAACCCGGGGTAAACAGTATTACCATTTAATCTTACTGGCAAAAAACAAAACCGGTTATCATAATCTTGCAAAATTAACCTCGTTGGGATACCTTGAGGGTTTTTATTACCGACCCCGGATTGATAAGGAAATTCTTGAAAAATATAGCGAGGGTATCATCGTGAGTACAGCCTGCCTGGGGGGTGAAATTCCACAAAGCATCATGAATCATGGTGAAGATAAAGCACAGGAAGCCATTGACTGGTTCAAGCGGGTATTTAAGGACGACTTTTATTTGGAACTACAAAATCATGGTATACCGGATCAAAAATCTGTGAATGAAACCATCCTTAAACTGGCTGAAAAAAATAACATTAAGGTTATCGCAACCAATGATGTGCACTATATCAACAAAGAAGATTACGATGCCCACGATATCCTTGTAAGACTCAATACGGGTGCTGACATCAACGATTCCAAGGATGATCTTCATTATACCGGACAGGAATATCTTAAATCTCCTGAGGAAATGCTGGCGCTGTTCCCTGAAGTTCCTGAAGCAATTGATAACACTCAGGAGATCGTCGACAAAATTGAGGACTACGACATTTACAACCAAATCCTGCTCCCCAAGTTCCCAATCCCGGATGATTTTAAGGATGAAAATGAATACCTGCGTCACCTGACATATGAAGGAGCTAAAAAGTTTTATCCTGAAATAACTGATGAAATCAGAGAAAGACTTGATTTTGAGTTAAAGGTCATCGCAGAAATGGGATTCCCGGGATACTTTCTCATTGTTCAGGACTTTATCAACAAAGCCCGGGAGATGGACGTTACGGTTGGCCCGGGAAGGGGTTCCGCTGCCGGATCAGCCGTAGCCTTTTGTACGGGGATCACCAGCATTGATCCCATCGGTTACAATTTACTCTTCGAACGGTTCCTCAATCCTGAAAGGGTATCCATGCCGGATATTGATGTGGATTTTGATGATGCCGGTCGGGATAAAGTCCTGAAATATGTAGTGGATAAATATGGTAAGGAAAAGGTTGCCCAGATCGTTACTTTTGGAACCATGGCTGCCAAGCTGGCCATACGCGATGTAGCCCGGGTTTTAAGACTACCCCTCCCTGATGCTGATCGGCTGGCCAAGATGGTACCCGAACGCCCGGGAATGACCCTTAAGCAAGCCTACCGCGATGTTCCCGAATTGAATAACATCAAAACAAAAGGAGAAGAATTGGAGCGCAAAACCCTTCAATTTGCAGAAACACTGGAAGGATCAGCCAGACATACCGGAACCCATGCGTGTGGTGTGATCATCGGGCCGGATGACCTCATTAATTATGTACCTCTGGCTACAGCTAAGGATTCAGAACTGATGGTCACCCAATATGAAGGGAAACTGGTTGAATCGGTCGGCATGCTGAAAATGGACTTTCTGGGCCTGAAAACCCTCTCGATTATCAATGATGCCATAAAAAATATACAAAAACGACATGGTATCAAAATAGAGATAGAAAAGATCCCCCTGGATGACCAGAAAACCTATGAATTATATCAGCGTGGTGATACCATCGGAACATTTCAGTTTGAATCTGAGGGGATGCGCAGCTATCTCAAAGAATTGAAGCCCACCAATATTGAGGATCTGATCGCCATGAATGCCCTTTACCGGCCAGGCCCTATGGAGTTTATTCCCACTTTTATCCGTCGGAAACATGGAAAAGAGAAGGTGGAGTACCCCCATCCCATGCTGGAAGAGATTTTGAAGCCTACCTTTGGGATTATGGTTTACCAGGAACAGATAATGCAAGCAGCGCAGATCATGGGAGGTTTTTCCCTTGGAAAGGCAGATATTCTGCGCCGGGCCATGGGTAAAAAGAAAATGGATGTGATGGCAGCCATGAAAAAAGAATTTGTTGATGGTGCAGAAGCCAAAGGCATCGATAAAAAAAATGCGGAAAATGTATTTGCCACAATGCAGGAATTTGCCAAATATGGTTTTAACCGCTCACATTCGGCTGCTTATTCGGTTATCGCCTACCAGACGTCCTATTTAAAAGCACATTATCCGGCGGAATATATGGCTGCCGTTCTGACCCATAACCTTCATGACATTAAAAAAATTACCTTTTTTATTGACGAAAGCAAACGAAGGGATATCCCGGTTTTAGGGCCTGATGTAAACGAAAGTCACCTGAATTTTATGGTCAATGAAAAAGGAGAAATCCGGTTTGGATTGGCTGCCATTAAAAATGTAGGAGAAAGTGCGGCCATCAATATTATCGCCGAAAGAGAATCAAATGGCCCTTATCAAACCATATTTGATTTTGCCAAACGGGTAAACCTGAAATCGGTAAATAAACGAAGTATGGAAGCCCTCGCCATGGCCGGAGCTTTTGATCTATTTGAAAACACCCACAGGGCACAATATTTTTTCAGGGAAAATACCGAAGATTCGATTTTTCTGGAAAAAATAGTCAAGTATGCCAATGAATACCAGATTCAACAAAACTCATCACAGGTAAGCCTGTTTGGTGATGCTGAAGATGTTCAGATGATAGATCCGCCTTTACCGGAATGCGCGCCCTGGACCAAACTGGAACAGCTGAAAAATGAAAAAGATGTTACCGGGTTTTATATGTCGGGTCATCCACTTGAGGACTTTACAACAGAAATTGATAACTTTTGTAATGTAAGCATTACCGATCTGAAGAATAACAAAGAGCAATATAAAAATAAACAGGTCGCATTTGCAGGCATATTAACAGCAGTTAATCATCGAACATCCAAATCGGGTAATCCCTTTGCAACATTTACCATGGAAGATTTCAGTGATTTTGATAATTATATTTTATTTTCAGAGGACTATTTAAAAATGAAACATTTCCTGGTAGAAGGGGCTTCGCTTCTCGTAAAAGCCAAAGTGACCGAACGAAACTTCAAAAATGGTCAACTTGATATCAGGATCAGCAGCATGATGTTGCTTTCTGAGGCGATGGAGCGGAATACAAAAGAAATACTCTTGAAATTGAACCTTGATCTGATCAATGATGAATTTATTACCGCTTTGGAAAAACTTGTCAAAGAATCTCCAGGGAATTGTAAACTCCGATTCCAGGTAACAGATCCGGAAGATCAGATTGATATAAATTTACCCGCTGCTAAACAATCTGTTGGTGCATCAGCATTTCTTAGAGGATTAAAATCTATTCCCGAAATTGATTACGCCTTGACCTAATGATAGCAAAAGATAGATTGGTAAATATGATCAGTAATGCCCATAACAGTTGGGTTTATAATTTCATTCATTAAAAACCGTTAAAAAGCGAGTAGGATTTAAAAAAAAATATATTTTTGTCCAAATTGTTAAACCACATAAAAAAGCATAAGATGGCATTAGAAATAACCGATGCGAATTTCGACGAAATTGTACTCCAGGAAAAAGAAAAACCCGTAATCGTAGATTTTTGGGCAGAATGGTGCGGACCCTGCCGCATGGTAGGTCCCATTGTCCAGGAAATCGGACAGGACTATGAAGGCAAGGTCGTTGTTGGCAAACTTGATGTCGATAGCAATCCGGGAGTATCTGTTAAATTCGGTATTAGAAATATTCCTACCATTCTTTTCTTCAAAGGCGGTCAGGTAGTTGACAAACAAGTTGGAGCTGTACCAAAACAGATTCTTGTAAACAAGCTGGAAGCTTTGATGTAGTCAAGGACGATCGGAATTTTTGAATCCGGTTGACGTTTACGATTAAAATTTAAACGGAAGGGTGCTTCGGTTGCAATATGTGACACCCTTCCTTTGTTTTATTGGGAACAAACATTGATATCCGTTGAACCATTCGATTGACGCAAATAGAATCCAGCAGTTTGGAGCTCTTGATTTCATTGCCAAACAGGTTGTGGAGGGGTTTATTGTTGGTCTTCACAAGTCCCCTTTTCATGGCTTTTCTGTGGAATTTGCAGAACACCGACTGTATAACAATGGGGAATCCATCAAGCACATCGACTGGAAACTGTATGGAAGGACCGATAAAATGTTTGTTAAACGGTATGAGGAGGAAACCAACCTGCGTTGCCAGTTGATCCTCGACATCTCCTCTTCAATGTATTTTCCGGTCAAAGAGAACATTTCCATCGACAACCCCAATAAAATAACCTTTTCGGTTTACGCTGCCGCCGCTTTGATTCATCTTTTCAAAAAACAGCGTGATGCTTTTGGTTTAAGTCTTTTCAGTGAAAACATTGATCTTTTTACCCAAACCAAATCAAGTAGTATTCATCAAAAATTTCTTTATGGAGAGCTGGAAAAATTACTGGCTCCAAGATCAGCTGATGACATGAGAAAGACTTCAACCACGGCTGCCCTTCACGAAATTGCAGAAAAAATCCATAAACGATCATTGATTGTCATTTTCAGCGACATGCTTGATTCATCAGCAACAGCAGATGAATTGTTTTCAGCCCTCCAGCACCTCAAGCACAATAAACACGAAGTGATTCTCTTTCATGTTGTAGATAAACTTAAAGAAATCGATTTTGAGTATGATAACAGGCCCTATAAATTTATCGACATGGAAGGAGGTACAGAAATTAAGCTCACACCATCCGAAGTGCGCGAATTATACATTAAAAAAACAACCGCTTTCAAGAAAGAATTAAAACTTCGCTGTGGTCAGTATCGTATTGAATTTGTTGAGGCTGATATCAACCAGGGATTTGAGCAGATACTCCTTCCCTACTTACTTAAAAGGGAAAAACTTTTTTAACCTGTGTGATTTTGATTAAACAAAAAGAAAAGAAAATCCTGAAATCAAAATCTTTTATACTTTTGACTTTCCAAATACAGAAGCATGATTCCTGAGGCACTGGTTTTTATTGAAATTAAATTCCTCGACATCCTGGATATTCTACTGGTTGCTTTTTTATTGTATGAGTTATACAATTTGCTAAAGGGGACCGTGGCCATCAATATCTTTTTTGGGATCGTTGCATTTTACCTGCTCTGGAAATTGGTTACGGCCCTGGAGATGAAACTCCTAAGCGAAATTTTCGGAGCTTTTATCAGTGTGGGGTTCATTGCACTGATCGTCGTATTCCAGCCCGAAATCCGAAAATTCCTGCTCATGCTCGGAACGCCCGGCTTCATGCAGAAAAAAAGAAGCCGGTTCCTGTTCTGGAAACTGGATATGACCAGTGAAATTGATCTTAACATCGACCAAATTGTGATTGCTTGCAGAAACATGGCTGAAAAAAGAACAGGTGCCTTGATCATTATAGCCAACAAAAGTGGTTTGGAACAATACGTCCAGTCGGGTGAATACATCAATGCTGAAATATCAGAAGCTCTGATTGAAAACGTTTTTTTTAAAAACAGCCCGTTGCATGATGGGGCCATGATCATTCATCAAAATAAAATCAAGGCGGCTCGCTGTATTCTTCCGGTATCCAGCAGCAAGAACATTCCAGCGATTTATGGATTGCGTCACCGCGCTGCAGTTGGCATTACGGAACAATCGGATGCCCTCGCCATTATCATTTCAGAAGAAACAGGCAGCATTTCTTTTGCGAGTCACGGCAAATTAAAAACCAAAGTCCAGCCCACTCAATTGAAAAATATCATCATGGAAAACCTGGATTGATCAAATTCCAGTTCTAAATTATTTCATGAAAATAATGCGCGTTTAACATATGCTTGATTAGCCACTAGCAGTCCTTTTAAAAGTTTCTATTTCAGAATTTTCCTTTTGGATTCAATCTTTTTTTCTTAAAAACCCTTTGATATTAATTATTTTCTATTTTTGACTCATAAAAGCTACGACTATGGAACTTACAACTGTAAACGCAATTTCGCCAATCGACGGTCGCTATCGCAAGCTGGTAGAGGGTTTGTCGTTTTACTTCTCAGAAGGGGCACTGATCAATTATCGTTTATATGTTGAAGTCGAGTATTTCATTGCATTGGTTGAGCTGGGTCTTCCGCAACTAAAAGATTTTGATCGTTCAAAATTCGATGACCTGCATGCCATTTGCCGGGATTTTGGCTTCAAAGACGCAGAAGAGGTTAAACGCATTGAAAAAACGACCAACCATGATGTAAAAGCGGTGGAGTATTACCTTAAAAAAGAGTTTGATAAACTTGGACTGGGCAAATACAAAGAGTTCATTCATTTTGGTCTCACTTCACAAGATGTAACCAATACAGCCCAACCTTATGCTATGCAGCTGGCTTGTGAAGAGAGTTTGTTTCCGCAACTCGACAAAATCCTCAACAAGCTTACTAAATTATCCAAAGAGTGGAAAAATGTGACGATGCTGGCGCATACCCATGGGCAACCTGCCTCTCCAACTAAATTGGGAAAAGAGATCGGTGTATTTGCTGAGCGCATGCGGCAACAGGTCAAAACCCTGAAGGCGATACCCTTCACCGGAAAATTCGGGGGTGCCACCGGGAATTTCAATGCTCATTATGCCGCTTATCCCGATATTGAATGGCATGAATTCGGCAATGAGTTTCTGAAAAAATTTGGATTAATCCGTCAGAAGGCTACGACGCAAATTGAAAACTATGATTTCATGGCTGCCTTTTTCGACAACTTGAAACGAATCAATACCATTCTGATCGATCTGAACAGGGATGTGTGGACCTATATTTCAATGGACTATTTTAAACAAAAAATTAAAGCCTCCGAAACAGGTTCATCAACCATGCCGCATAAAGTGAATCCCATTGACTTTGAAAATTCAGAAGGCAATCTCGGCGTTGCCAATTCCTTTCTTGAATATCTCTCAGCTAAACTACCAATTTCAAGAATGCAACGCGACCTGACCGATTCAACTGTCACCCGCAATATTGGTGTTCCCATTGCTCACGCACTGCTGGCCTATAAGATGTTGCTAAAAGGGCTGGATAAGCTTTTACTCAATGTGGATAAGATCAATGCCGACCTGAGTGATAACTGGGCAGTTGTTTCTGAAGCGATTCAAACCATTTTAAGGCGTGAGGGATTTCCTAAACCTTATGAAAAGTTAAAAGAACTTACCCGGAAAAATGAACGCATTGATGAAAGAGCCATTAAAGCATTTATTGAAAAATTGAAAGTTTCAAAAGAAGTTAAAACTGAAATCCTGAAAATCACGCCGTTCAATTATACCGGAAAAACGGTTTAACGCATAGTATATGTTCCGGAAATACCTTCGTGTTCTTGCTTACATGAAACCATATTGGGGTTCAGCGGCACTCAATGTGTTGTTTAATCTACTGGTTATTGCGTTCAGCCTGGTATCTTTCGTTATGCTGGTCCCTTTTCTGAACCTCTTATTTGGTATTGAAAAGCTGGTTGTAGAGAAGCCGGAACTTACCTTAAGCGCTGAAAGCGTGCTCGACTACATTAACTATTATATCAGTCAGATCATCATTACCTCAGGCAAAACACAGGCCCTTGTTTTTATCTGCTTATTTCTATTGAGCACCTTCTTTTTTAGGAATCTTTTCCGGTTTCTGGCCATGTATTTCCTGGCTACGGTCAGAATCGGCTCTGTAAAAGACATCCGCAATGATTTATACCAAAAACTCTTAATCCTCCCCCTCTCCTTTTATTCAGCCCGAAAAAAGGGTGATATCATTTCCCGGATCACTTCTGATGTTCAGGAAGTTGAAATTTCGATCATGACTTATATAGAGATGATTTTTCGCGATCCGATAACCATTCTGGCTTATTTTATCACTTTATTTGTGATCAGTCCACAACTAACTTTTTTTGTTATCATCATTTTGCCGGTAACGGGATTTATTATTGGCCGCATCGGCAGGTCACTCAGGAAAGAATCAAAGATCGGGCAGGCTCAATATGCTGGATTGTTAACCATTGTTGAAGAGACCATCTCCGGTTTGCGGATTATTAAAGCTTTTACGGCCATCGATTTTAGCCGGGAACGCTTTATTTCGATGAATAATAAATACACCAGGGTTTTAACATGGATTTACCGTACAAGAGACTTATCCTCACCACTGAGTGAATTCCTGTCGTCAGTAGTGATCATTATTGTGCTATGGTTTGGAGGGCAATTGGTACTGGATGAAGATCCGTCCATAACAGCAGCCATGTTCATCACCTACATTGTCATTTTCTCCCAAATTATCCCTCCGGCCAAGACTTTTGCTACAGGTTTTTATAGCATACAGAAAGGGCTGGCTTCGGCCGAGCGGATTTTTGAAATTATGGATGCTGAAGAAGTTATCATCGAAAAAGAGAATGCCATTGTAAAACAAGGATTTGATAAATCAATTGAATACAAAAATGTGTCGTTCAGATATGAAACCGAAGAGGTACTGAAAAACATCCATGTCAATATTGAAAAAGGCAAGATCATTGCGCTTGTTGGACCTTCAGGCGGAGGGAAATCAACTTTTGTCGATTTGTTACCCCGTTTTTATGATACGACCGGTGGAAGCATCCTGATTGATGGGGTGAGCTTAACAGAATACAATATCAACAGTATTCGCAACCTCATGGGGATTGTTACACAGGAAGCGATCCTGTTTAACGATTCGGTTTTTAATAACATCGCTTTCGGAAAAGAAGATATAACCGAAAAAGATGTGATCAAAGCTGCGAAAATAGCCAATGCCCATGAGTTCATCGAACAGATGGACGAGGGTTATGAGACCAATATAGGTGATCGGGGAACGAAGCTTTCAGGAGGCCAGCGTCAGCGGATCAGCATTGCCCGCGCCATTTTGAAAAATCCACCCATCCTGATCCTGGATGAAGCTACTTCTGCATTGGATACTGAATCGGAGCGATTGGTTCAGGACGCATTGGCACGGGTCATGAGCAATCGAACAACCATTGCCATTGCTCACCGACTCTCCACCATTATCCATGCTGATGAAATTATTGTCCTGCAGAAAGGCGAAATTGTTGAACGAGGAACACATCAGAATCTTTTGGCAAAAAATGGCGTGTATAAAAAACTTTATGATCTTCAATCTTTTGAGTCCTGATTTCAATGCAGCATAATATGCTCAGACAACTTGCTTTTTAGGGCATTGTTGATAGCATGGTTTAAAAGTTGCGTAATTTTCCACTGCATCCTTACGTTTATACCTATAAAATAATCTATTTTTGCCTCAAAATTCAATGTATGGATTTAAGTAAAATTTTAGCAATTTCAGGAAAGCCCGGACTTTATAAAATGCTGGCACAAACCAAAAACGGATTGGTTGTAGAATCAATTCCCGATGGAAAGAAATTTACTGCTTTTACCCATGAACGGATCAGTACCCTCGAAGAAATCAGCATTTATACTGAAGATGAAGACAAGCCCTTGAAGGATGTGCTCAAAGCCATGTTTGAAAAGCTTGATGGAAAGGCGGCCCCTTCCCGCAAATCAGATAATGAGGAATTAAAAACTTTCTTCGAAGAAGTAATACCCAACTACGACAAGGAAAACGTTTACGTTTCGGATATCAGAAAGGTTGTCAACTGGTATAATATACTTCAGGAAAACGACATGTTGAGTTTTGAAGAGGAGGAAGCAAAGGATAAGGAGGAAAAAAAATCTGAGGAAGTTAAGGATGAGGAGGATAAAAAACAGGAGGATTCAGAAAAAACCAAATAGCCCCTTGAATGGGGCATTTTTTTATGTCGAGGACAAATAAAATAATTGAAGATCACAAGGTAATTGAAGTTTTAAATCCTTCACCCGGAAACTATTTCCTTACCCTTCAATCACCGGTTGAAATCCCTGCCATTCTGCCGGGTAACTTTGCTGAGATCAAGGTTCCTGATGCTCCCGATGTTTTTTTGCGGCGACCATTTTCGATTCTTGATGTGGATTATAAAAATCGATTGATCCGTTTCTATGTCAAAGTAATTGGAAAGGGAACGAAAAAACTGGGAGAGCTTAATGTTGGTGACCAGGTCAGCATGATATATCCGCTGGGAAATTCTTACACCCTGCCTCAACCGGGTCACAAAGCCCTCATCGTAGGTGGAGGTTCTGGTATAGCTCCTTTTATTTTGCTGGGTAAAGCATTGATCAAAAACAGCAATGAGGTGACCTTCCTGATTGGTGGAAGAAGTAAACAGGATGTTCTTTTAATCAATGAACTTTCATCTTATGGTGCGGTACTTATCACTACAGAGGATGGTTCCCTGGGAGAAAGAGGCTTGGTCACCGAGCACTCGGTATTTAGACCCGATAAATTCAAATTTGATAAAATTTACACCTGTGGACCCGATCCCATGATGAAAGCTGTGGGTGATCTGGCAACAGCTGCCGGAATTGATTGTGAAGCTTCACTGGAGAATATGATGGCTTGTGGTTTTGGGATATGCCTTTGCTGTATAACACCCACCCAGGAAGGAAACAAAAGGGTTTGCTGGGATGGGCCGGTATTCAATGTTAACTACCTGAAATGGCACAGTTAGGAATAAAAATACACGATCTGGAATTTAAAAATCCGGTCACGGTAGCCTCCGGCACCTTCGGGTTTGGAGAAGAGATGGCCCAATTCGTTGACTTGAATAAACTGGGTGGTATTTTTGTAAAAGGACTTACTCTTAAAAACCGCGAAGGAAATGATTATCCGCGCATGGCGGAGACAGCTTCAGGGATGCTCAATGCCGTAGGTCTGCAAAATAAAGGCATCGATTATTTTACCCACCATATTTACCCCAACATCAAAGATTATAATACCCATATCATCGCCAATGTAAATGGCGGCACGGTTGAAGAATACGTGGAGCTTACCGAAAAGCTGAACGAACTGGACAGGGTGACAGCCATTGAACTGAATATTTCCTGTCCCAATGTTAAAGCAGGTGGGATGTTGTTTGGCACCAGTTGTCCATCTGCCATTGCCGTAACCGATGCTGTCAGAAAGGTTTACGACAAAACGCTGATCGTTAAACTTTCGCCCAATGTAACGGATATTGCTGAAATGGCAAGAGCCGTGGAAGGAGCTGGTGCGGATTCCATCTCATTGATCAATACATTGGTTGGGATGGCCATAGATGCGGAAAAAAGAAAGCCCATACTTTCAACCGTTACCGGAGGACTTTCAGGACCTGCCATTAAACCCGTGGCACTGAGAATGGTCTGGCAGTGTTATAAATCGGTTAAAATCCCCATTTTTGGAATCGGGGGTATCATGAATGCAACAGATGCCATTGAGTTCATCCTTGCCGGATCATCAGCCATTCAGGTGGGGACTGCTAATTTTATTGATCCAACAATTTCTGAAAAGATCATCCTGGGTATTGATGAATATCTCAATCGTCACAAAATCGCATCGGTTAGCGAACTCATTGGAGCACTGGAAGTGCATTAAAATCGGGATTATTCTCAACTTTAAAATAAATCATTCCCTTTGGCGGTTATTCTCAGGATATCATAGTTTGTTTACATTTGCACGCTGAATAAAAATTTATGTTAATTCGCATACATCCTGATAACCCATCTGAACGGCAGATTAAAACCGTGGTGGAATGTCTCAATGACGGTGGTGTTATTATTTTTCCCACCGACACCATTTATGCTATGGGATGTGATATATTCAAATCCCGTGCTATCGACCGAATATCAAGGATCAAAGGAATAAAAGCAGAAAAAGCCAACTTTTCTTTTCTCTGCCATGATTTGAGTCACCTGTCTGATTATTCCAAACCCATCCACAATGATGTATTCAAACTCATGAAACGAACACTTCCCGGCCCTTTCACCTATATTCTGGAGGCCAGTAATACTGTTCCCAAAATACTGCATCGAAAAAAAAAGACCGTGGGGATACGTGTTCCGGACAACAACATCATCACTGAAATCATCCGACAGCTGGGCAATCCTGTTATGTCAACCTCCATCCGGGATGAAGATGAGATCATTGAGTATTCAACCGACCCGGAACTGATTCATGAAAAATTCGAAAACCTGGTAGATATTGTCATTGATGGCGGGTACGGCGACAATGAGCCTTCTACGATCATTGATTGCACCGGTGATGAAATATTCGTTGTCCGTGAAGGAAAAGGGAAATTATAACATGAAACACAACTGCGGAAATATCTTCGATTTACCTAAAGAAGAAAATGGAATAGAAATCTTCACAACCCTTTTTGAATCCGCATCCATCAAGATTGAACGTATTTTTGGCCAGCATCCATACACCCAGCCAGGAGAATGGTATGATCAGGAAGAGGATGAATGGGTAGTTCTATTAGAAGGAACAGCCAAAGTGGAGATCCAAAATGAACAAATTATTGAATTGAAAGCGGGTGACTATCTTTTTCTGCCAGCCCATAAAATACACCGGGTCAATGAAACAAGCGATGTTAAAAAATGCATTTGGCTGGCCATTCACGGAAATTTAAAATAAATCACATATTGGGTTTGGATTTCAAAAAAAAAGGCCTAATTTTGCACCCTCAAATTCAAAAATGATTCCGTAGCTCAGCTGGTAGAGCATATGCCTTTTAAGCATAGGGTCCTGGGTTCGAGCCCCAGCGGGATCACAAAAAGACCCACAAAAAATATCAAATCTGCTTAAATCATTGATTCTGAGCGGATTTTTTATTTGGAACAATTCAAAATAAACCAAAATCTTCAAATAAAAGGTGACCAATTCGAGACCCATTTTATTTTTTCAAAAATAGGTCCCGATCTTCTGAAAGTGTTGATAACATTGGAAAATTAGTAGGCTATTTAGGTCAAACCTATCCCAATTTTTTGTAAATTTATTACTAATCAGGTGACCCATTTGGGAACCAAAAAATTCAACACAATGAGACATACACTTACAGTTTTGTTCCACCTGAGAAAAGCTAAAGCCGATAAAAGCGGCCAGGCCCCCGTTTATATGCGCATCACCATCGATGGCAAGCGGGTTGAATTAACTGCTAATCGTAAGGTTCACCCCGATTTGTGGGATGATGACCTTTGCCGGATGAAAGGAACTTCCGAGGAAGCCAGGATATTGAACAACCACCTCGACAATCTGAAACAAAAGGTCAACAAGCAATTTAATGTATTGGAAAGCCTGGAAAATGAAGTTACTGCCGAATCAATCAAAAACATGGTTTGTGGGGTGAGTCAGCGCAAGCATACCCTTATCAGTATATTTCAATATCACAACGATCAGTTTAAACAAAGGATCGGATCAGATTACGCCGAAGGCACATATAAAAGGTATGTTGTTACGCTGGGCAAACTCAAGGCTTTTCTTCAATACCAATATCACAAATCCGATTTTTTCCTCGACGACCTCAATCACCAGTTTATCACCAATTTCGAGTTGTACCTTAAAACCATACAAAAAATAGGTCATAACACCACGGCCAAATACATCAAAAACCTGAAAAAGGTGATCAATATGGCAGTTGCAAACGAATGGTTGCAGCGTAATCCTTTTATGAATTTCAAATGTGCATACAAGGAAACCCACCGGGGATATTTAACCAGCGAAGAACTCCGGACTTTGGAAGAAAAAGAACTACCCATCAAACGCCTGGAAATAGTAAGGGATATATTTATTTTTCAGTGTTATACTGGTTTGGCTTATTCGGATGTTGAAAAGTTATCGCCGGATGATATTAGCACGGGCATTGATGGAGAAAAATGGATCATCATCTATCGTAAAAAGACCGGAGGCCGCTCCCCCATTCCGTTGCTACCTAAAGCACTTGAAATCATTGAGAAGTACAAAGATTTTCCGATCAACGAAAATGAAGGCAAGCTGCTGCCGGTAAAATCCAACCAAAAGATCAACGCCTATTTAAAAGAAATTGCTACCATTTGCGATATTGATAAGAATCTCAGCACACACCTGGCAAGGCATACGTTTGCAACCACTGTTACACTTGCCAATGGCGTTCCCATTGAATCAGTCAGCAAAATGCTGGGGCACACCGATATACGCACTACGCAGATATATTCAAAAGTGATCGATTCAAAGATCAGTGCCGATATGCAAAAACTGAAACAAAGTATGTCTTCAATTTCTGATACAAATGTTGTCAATCTCTAATATTTTTTATCTAATTACAAGAACTAATTTGTTGACAACTTGATCTCATTTAGCCTGATTGTCAACAAATTGTTGATAATTCATACCAATTAAAAATAAATTTTACCCTTCATTTTTTGTAATTTTATAGTAAATTACTTTTAGCCCCCCTATTGGTGATTTCATAGAGAGTTTATGAAGAAGTTAAAGCAAGTTGATAATTAAATATCAATGACATGAACATTGAAGTAATAACAAAACAGGACTTAAACCAGCTCAAACAAGAACTACTGGAAGAGATCAGGAAATTGAATCCTGGTACGAATGCCATTGATAAAAAATGGCTGAAGACCCGTGAGGTCTGCAAACTATTGAATTGTTCACCGGGCACGCTTCAAAACTTGAGGTTAAATGGTACATTGGAATATACAAAAGTGGGGGGCACTTTATATTATTCTCTGGAGAGTATAACCAAAGTATTGGAGGCTAATAAAAGCAAAGCAGCTTGATCCCTTTGGGGTGACAGCTGCTTTCTTCGCCTGATAAAGAATTAAAATGAGACACAAACCTGATTATATTAACCTTCCTATTGAGTTATTGACTTTTTCGGTCAGGGAACGAAAAGTCAATCAACTCCAGCTTTTTATTGGGTTGAAGTCTTTATTTACGAATGGCCAATTCATTTTATCGAGAGAAACAAAATCACAAGTTTGTATCTATCTCGGCTACAAGTCAGAAAAAACTTTCAATAATAATTTCCAATGGCTTGTTCAAAACAGATGGGTATATTTTAGGAAGGGACATTGTATTATCAAGAGCTTCACCAAAATAGCAGTAAAGTATGATTTTACATGTTACAAAGTAGCTTTGTTTATTCCTGAAATAGATATGCCCAATTTCAAAGCATTCATTTATGGTGCAATAATAACATACTTGATGGTGTGGAAAGGGAACAAGGATAGACGTTCCGGAGCTGATTTGGGGAGCTCTTATATGAAGCGTAACCCTGTTTCCTCTTCCCTCCTGTATTACAATTTGCCGGTAAGATATATGGCAAAAGCATTAAATATTAGTAAATCAACAGCATCTAATTACAAGAACATTGCCAATGATGCAGGTTATATTGAAGTTAAACATGATTATTCTTTTGTAGTTTTTGGGGGGTCAAATTTTAAGGAGTATATGAAATGGCTTAGCCCAGAACAAAAATGCAAAATTTGTAATATGGATGGTAAAATTTACATCCAAAATCCTGATCTGATCAAATCAAACATAATTATCAAACGCAATAGACCAATGCGTATGATGCTCCGTAAGTCATCAAAAAAAGCAGCATAAGGTTTTGCATTCAATTGACGGGTGTCAGTTTTGATTGCAAAAAAAATTTTGCGTTCGGGTAAAAATCATAAAAAACAAGCATTTTTCTCTATTTCCTTTCTTTTTCCTACTCTTTTTCTTCATCTATTTGGAGTATATTTAAGATGCATTATAAAAGCTAAATATTATTATCCCCTTATAAACCCCAAATTATCCGTCCAAGTTTTTTCCAATATTCAAAGCAACAAGTCAAATACAGCAATGGGTAACCATAGAGTCATAAGCCTTAGAGCCCAAGCCCAGAGCGGTCAAAATGTCCGGCTTCGCCTGTATACCCTGTCAATAGAAGGACTTGGCATACTATCATAATATTTTAATAAAATCTATTACTATCAGGTGTTATATTCTTTATACTTTTAATCCTTTATTTAATTTGAATTTAGTCATCGATCGCATTATATGAACAGAAACAAAATTACCCTTTCACAACTTGAAGGATTTTTAATGAAGGCTGCCGACATCCTGAGAGGCAAGATGGATGCATCAGAATACAAGGAGTTTATCTTCGGGATGTTGTTCCTAAAGAGAATGTCGGATGTATTTGACGAGAAGAGGAAAAAAATTATTAAGGAAGAATATCCCCATCTGAACACAGGCAAACCGGAATACGAAGAACTATTAAATGACCTGCTGAAAGATAAAACAACCTACGGTTCCACTTTCTATGTCCCCCCTCGTGCAAGGTGGAATGAAGGTTTTATTGATGAAAACGGAGTACAGCAACCTCCGATTAAAAACCTCCACCACAATATCGGTCAAATGCTTACCAAAGCCCTCGATGCCATTGAGGACGAAAATGACCAGCTGTCGGGTGTTTTAAAGAACAGGATCAACTTTAACAAAGAGGTCGACAACAAAAAAATATTAAAAGACAGTGACCTGAAAGATCTGATCGATCATTTCAATGCCTTCCCTCCCCTGGTTAACGACAATTTTGAATTTCCCGACTTACTCGGTGCCGCCTACGAATATTTAATAAAGTTCTTTGCCGACAGTGCCGGCAAAAAGGGAGGCCAATTTTACACACCAGCTCAGGTGGTAAGGTTAATGGTGCAATTGATCAAACCACAGGAAGGTATGAGCATATACGACCCGACAGCCGGTTCCGGTGGTATGCTGATACAATCCCATCAATATGTGGGTGAACAAGGTCAAAACATCGAAAACCTTGAATTACATGGACAGGAGAATGACCCCACAGTGGTTGCCATCTGTAAAATGAATATCATCCTGCACAACATCACCAAGTACAACATCGAATTTGGCGATACGCTTGCTGATCCCCTTAATTTGGAGGAGGGCCGAGTTAAACAATTCGACCGGGTAATTGCAAATCCACCCTTTTCCCAAAACTACAAAATACAGGACATACAGCATTCAAGTCGTTTTGAATTTGGTTTTGCTCCCGAAACAGGTAAAAAAGCTGATCTCATGTTTGTTCAGCACATGGTCGCCAGTTGTAAAAAGAAATCAAAGGATGGTTCACCTGGTAAGGTTGCTGTTGTAATGCCCCATGGTGTTCTCTTCCGCAGCGGAAAAGAAAAAGACATACGAACCGGTATGCTCGAAGCCAATATCATTGAAGGAATTATCAGCTTACCGCCTGCCTTGTTTTATGGCACGGGTATTCCGGCCTGTATCATGGTGTTCAACAAAAATAAGCCGGACGAATTGAGGGATAAAATATTCCTGATCAATGCGGATGCCGAATATGCAGAAGGGAAAAACCAAAACGCACTACGGCCCGAGGACATTGAGAAGATAGATTATGTATTTACCCACAAAATTGAAATTCCTCGCTATTCAAAATTGATTGATCTGGCTACGATCAAATCAAAAGAAAACGATTATAACCTGAATATCAGAAGGTATGTCGATAACACCCCCGATCCCGAGCCGGAAGATGTAAAAGCACACCTGGTTGGTGGTATTCCGAAATCCGAAATTGAAACCAACCAATCATTGTTCTCGAAATTCGGAATATATGCGTCTGATCTCTTTGAGGACAGGGACGAGACTTACTTCAACTTCATTTCGGACATCAGGGAAAAAGAGGACATCAAAAAACGTATTGATAACAATCAAAATGTAAAACAAACCTATAGCAAACACTATGATGATTTAGCCGAATGGTGGTTAATTGCCAGGGATGATTTTGCTTCACTTGCATATACCAATGGTAACCGGAAAAATGAAGTGAAAGACCAAATAGCCGACTACCTTACAGTAGCTGGTGCCAAATTACCCGAAGTCCGTAAACGGTTGATCACCTCCCTCATCAACAAGTTAAGACCGCACAAAGTACTGGACAACTTCCAGATTGCCGGCGTATTTGTCAATTGGTGGGACAACATCAAATACGATTTGCGGACCATCATGTCAACAGGCTGGAGCCCTGGCCTGATACCGGACGAATACATGATTGAAAAATATTTTCAGGAAGAACAAAATGAATTGGACGACCTGGATAGTCAAATAGCTGAAAATGAGAGCAGGTTGCAGGAAAGTCTCGAAGAAGCCATATCTGTTCTGGAATACGAACCCGATGAGGATGAAAAGGTAACCAGTGCTTTCCTGAAAAAGGAGCTGACTTCTGAAATTCAGTACCAGAACACCAAAGGTACACCTGAAGCCATGCAGCAAAGCAAAAAGTACCAGGAGGTGATCATAGCCATTATAGGTTATGAAAACACATTAAAGAATCTGAAAGCCACGCTAAAAAAGAAAAAGGAAGAACTTGAACTGAAGCTGATCATCAAACGCTGGGGTACAGAGGATGAAAAACGGGAAGCCTCCAAACTGCTTAATGCTGCAAACAATGAAATAAACAGGCTAAACGACCGCATTGATGAATTGATCCTCGGCTATCGCAATTTGCTCAAAGACACCTCCAGTTTCGACAACATTAAAAAATCGGTAGCTGCTTTTGAAAAAACCATCAAGAAGGAAGGCATTTACCCAAACCTGCTTTCTCCAATAGCCCTGGCAAAAAAAGAGTTTAAAGAAATTACCAAAAGGTATAACGCTCTCTTAAAAGCAATTATGAACCTTTCCACAAAACTAAAATCCCTGGATGATCTCCTGGAAAGCATTGGTGGCATGATGACCGAAGAAGAAGCGAAGGAACTGATTTTAAAAAAACACCACGATTTGGTTTTTGAACAACTATCAAGGTATCTTAATGCAGAAAAACGAATTTGTGTTCAGTTTTTTGAAAAGGAATATGATAAGTATTTTACCTCTAAAAAAGACATCGATCAAGATAAGACGATTACTTTTAAAGAATTGGATAAAATGTTGCAACAACTTAATTATTTGAGCTAATGATCGAATGGACTGAAAGGCCTTTAAGTGGTTTAGCTAAATATATTAATGGTTACGCATTTAAGCCTGAACATTGGACTAAAGATGGCCTTCCAATTGTCAGGATAGAACAACTTAAAAATCCTGATACAGAATACGATTATTGTAATATCAAAATTCCTGATTATAACATTATTGATAATGGTGACCTTATTTTCTCATGGAGCGCTTCATTGTTTCTAAGAATTTGGCAACATGGAAAAGCTGCATTAAATCAACACTTATTTAAAGTTATACCATTTGACATTGTTGACAAACTATTTCTTAAATATATCCTTGATTATAGCATTGATGAACTACAAAAGAGCTCTCATGGCTCAACCATGCAACATATTACAAGAAAGGAATTAGATTACTTCAACGTTAAGATCCCATTATTTAAACCTACCCAATCCAAAATAGCCCAAATCCTTTCCACCATCGATAAAGCCATCGACCAAACCAAAGCCCTCATCCATAAATACCAGCGCATTAAAACTGGCTTGATGCAGGACCTCCTCACCAGGGGCATTGATGAAAATGGCAACATCCGTACAGAAGAAACCCACAAGTTTAAAGACAGTCCTTTGGGCAGGATACCGGTTGAATGGGATTGTTTACCTATTAATAGCTTTATATCATATATCTCATATGGTTTTACCAATCCAATGCCAGAAACATTAGAAGGACCATACATGGTTACAGCAGCAGATGTAAATTATGGGAAAATTCTTTACGATACCTGTCGAAGGACATCCCAAGAAGCATTTGATTCTTTACTTACAAAAAAAAGCAGACCAAAAATAAGTGATCTATTAATTACAAAAGATGGTACTTTAGGTCGTGTTGCTATTGTTGACAGAACAAATGTTTGTATAAATCAATCAGTTGCTGTTTTACGTCCAAATGAATCCATATTAGTTGGGTTCTTCAAACTTTTACTTGAAAGTCCATTTTATCAAAAATTGATTATGGATGACTCAGGTGGTTCAACTATTAAACACATATATATTACTAAACTTGTTTATATGCCCCTTGCAGTTCCAAAGGATACTGTTGAGCAAGATAGATTATTAGCAATTTTCAATAAGTATAATGATTTATTGCTCCAGGAGGAAAATACATTAACAAAACTTCAAAGAATAAAATCAGGCTTGATGCAGGACCTCTTAACAGGGAAAGTATCAGTAAATCATTTAATAAAAGAAGAACCAAATGAAAAAAATTGATGGTAAACCAAAATCCCTCCGGCAGCTTTTAACCGGTGTAAAATACACCGTCCATTATTACCAGCGTGAGTACATGTGGCGCATCAAACAAATTGAAGAACTAATGGATGACCTTACCGATGAGTTTTCTTTGTTTTATGATCCCAACGATTCACGCAAACAGGTGAGCAATTATGGCCACTATTTTATGGGCTCCATTGTACTTACCTCAAACGATAACAACGAAAATGCCATCATCGATGGTCAGCAGCGGCTAACTTCCTTAACCCTGTTGCTTATTTATATTTATCATTTGCTGGAAGATGATGAAGATAAGGGCGAAGTTCAGAACCTGATTTATTCCCAGCAGTTTGGCGAAAAATCATTCAATATCAACGTTGAAGATCGCACAGAATGTTTAAATGCACTGTTCAGGGACAAACTGGAAGATTTTAAACCCAACGGGGAATCGGAGTCGGTCAGGAATATTTACAACAGGTATCTCGACATTGATGAAATATTTCCCGATGATCTGAAAGGTGAAGCTTTACCATTTTTCAAAGACTGGTTGATCGATAAGGTTGATTTTATTGAAATAACGGCAGACACCGAACAGGACGCTCATAAGATTTTTGTATCCATGAACGACCGTGGGCTAAGCCTTACCCCTACCGAGATGCTCAAAGGTTACCTGCTGTCAGAAATCAGTGACGATGAACAAAGGAATAAAGCCAACGACGTCTGGAAAAAAACCATCCTTGAATTAAAAGATCTTGACAAGGACGAAGATTCCACTTTTATCAAAACATGGCTTAGAGCACAATACGCTGAAACGATCAGGGAAACCAAAAGGGATGCTGTCAATAAGGACTTCGACATCATTGGTACGACCTTTCATAAATGGGTTAGGGAAAACACCAAAACCATCGATCTGAACAAGCCGGTTGACTTTGAAAACTTTGTGTTGCACAATTTCACCCGTTATGCCGAAATTTACATTAAGATTTGGGACCTTGCTACAGATTATGATCCTGATTTTAAGCATGTATTTTACAATGATGACATAGGCTTTACATTACAGAGTCAGGTTATCCTTGCAGCAATAAGTATTGACGATAACGATAAAGTAGTGGATGAGAAAATCAAAGTAGTTTCTCGATTCCTGGATCAGTTTGCAGCCCGCAGGGTTTTCAACTATAAAAACATGGGGTACTCAACCATCAAAAACTCAATCTTTAATCTCACCAAAAAAGTTCGGAACCTTCCACTCGATGAATTAAAGAAAACCCTGTACGATGAGATTAACACCCTGGAGTTCACCCTGGAAGGAATTGACAGTTTTGGATTAAATGGTTATACCAAGCGTTTTATGCTTCATTTGCTTGCCCGCCTTACCCATCATGTGGAAGAGCAAAGTGGCATGCATACCAAATTTGAGGATTATGTTGACCGGAACATTAAGCATCCTTATGATATTGAGCACATCTGGGCCGATCATTTTGAAGACCATAAAAAAGAATTTAAAAATGAAAACGAGTTCCAGGAATGGCGCAACTTCTTTGGAGCTTTGTTAATTCTTCCTCGGGATAAAAACAGAAGCTACAACGACTCCCCATATACCGATAAAGTAAAAATGTATTTCAGCGAAAACCTGCTGGCTCGCTCACTCAATGATAAATGTTATAAAAACAATCCCAACTTCCTGAAATACATCAGGAACAACAATCTTGATTTTAAACCTTATAAAAAGTTTACTGTGGATAGCATTGAAGAACGGCAGGATTTATACAAAGAGTTAGCGTATGAAATCTGGAACCCTGAGTTGATAAAGAATCTCGACAACTGATACAGGTGCTCTTATAGCAGCTGATGATGATGTTCTTACACAGGCTGGTTAATAGGAAACAAATGCCACTATTATAGATACTATGGCAAATGTTCCTGATGATGTTCTTGGTGATGCTTATGTAGACGTTTGAAGATATGTTATAAATAGTGTTTTTATAAATACTCTGTATGATCTTATTTAAAAGGATATTACTAATGCTTTAAAAGAGGTAACGTTTGCAGGTTTTTGTGATATTAGTGCAAATGTTACTACATTTGTAACAGCTAATACAAATACTGCTATGAATACTAAACTGATCAATAAACTACGTAAGGAATTTGAAGGTGTTAATACCATTACAAAAGATGATATTTATACCTTTTCTCAAAGGCATGGTCTTTCCCTTTCTGATAGTGCTGTTCGTAAAAGGATTCATACACTTAAAAGCAAGGGTATTATTATAGCCGTTAAAAGAGGTGTTTATTCCTTTAATGTAAAAGCTAAATATAACCCTCGCCCTGACTATCTTATAAATAAGGCCAGGAGGATATTTACCGATAAATATCCTGAAATTGATTATTGTATCTGGTCATCGGCCTGGCTGCATGAATTTATGTTACACCAGCCCTTTTCCTACTTTTACATTTTTGAGACTGAAAAAGACATGCTCCAAACGGCATTTGAATTATTCAAGAACAACAACATAAAAACTTATCTGGAACCGGATAAGGAGATTATGATTGATTATGTTGGTGAAAACAAAAATTCAATCATTATTAAACTGCTCAATGCCCGATCACCAAAGATAAAAATTCAGAGCAATAAGGTTCCTGCCCTCGAAAAAATACTGACAGATGCTTTTTGCGACAAAGAAATATTTTACTTCTACCAGGGTGAAGAGATAAGAACCATTTTTGAAACTGCCATTGGCAAATACAACATCAATTTTTCATCACTGCTAAGGTATGCCGATGTAAGAGAGCGGAAAGAAGACATCAAAGATTATTTATTGAAACACCAAATAGTCGATAACAAAATATTGAAATAATGATTTTACAGGAAACCCTAACCAAAGATTGGATCGATCAGTTTAATAAACAGCAGGAGTATCGAAAAGCCGATACAAACCTGATTGAAAAGATGATCTTTGCCTTGTACCTGGTTGAACAATTAGTTATTCATAATTGCAAATTCATATTCAAGGGAGGAACATCCCTGATTTTGCTCCTTGGTAAAACATACAGGTTTTCAATCGATATTGATATTGTAACTTCCCATACTAAAACAGAGTTGGAAAAAATCCTTGATAATGTAGTTAAAAATTCATCTTTTATAAGGTGGGAATTTCAGGAAGCCCGCAGTTCCAAAAAAGTTATACCATCCTCCCATTATACTTTATATTTTATTTCCCCCCGAACAGGACAAGAAAATATTGTCTTGCTCGACAAACTTTATTCCAATGATTACTTACTCACTTATCCAAAATCAGAAAATCTGGACATCAGAACTCCCTGGTTAAAAACAAATGATAATTTTAATAAGGTAATTGTACCGGATATTGATTCAATTTTAGGTGATAAACTTACAGCCTTTGCTCCCGGGACATCAGGTGTGCAATACAATGATGAAAAGTCGCTACAAATTGCCAAGCAACTATTCGATGTTTCATTGCTAATTGATCAAGTCAGGGACCATAAAATTGTTACGCAATCATTTCTAAAAATTGCTGAACAGGAAATCACTTTTCGGAAAAATGCATTCACTGTTAAGGATATTTATGATGACGTTTTTAATGCAGGTCTGCTCATAGCTAAAAATTCAAAACTGGCTAATCAAAAAGAGGTGTCATCTTATACTGAACTAAAAGATGGCATTGATAAATTGATAAACTACCTGCCGTTGAGGAATTTTAGATTACCAAACGCCATTGAAGCATCTGCCAAAGCAGCTTGTTTCATGCAGCACATAAAACATGATGCCCTTGCTTCTTTTGTACCATTTAAGGATAATATTGACCTAACAGCGCTTGAAATAACCAATACGGATTACAATTTTATAAATAGGTTCAAAAAAACGAACAAACCGGCATTTCATTATTGGTATAATAGTTTGAAACTTAATAACCTGCTAAATTGATTTAACCCATGGCAATCCTGAGCAACGACAACCTGCACAAAGGTGAACAATACAAATCCCTGAAACTGGATGAGCTGAATCATGTTGAAGAACCCTTTCTTAAACAGTTAGAAGGATTGAATTGGGATGAGGTAATCCGTTTAGACATGTACAATCAGGAACCTGCTGACAGTTATCGGAATGATTACAGCCAGGTAATCCTTTTACCGCATCTGCAAAAGGCACTAAAGAAAATCAATCCGTTTTTAACCGACAACCAGGTGGACGATGTTGTAAAAAAGATCACCACCTTTCATAAAGGTAGTTTACTGGAAGCAAACAGGCATGTATTGGAATTGTTGTTGGAAAACACAACTGTTTCAAGAAATGAGCTGACCGGTGAAATATCCCCAACAGTAAGGTATATTGATTTTGAAACTCCGGAAAATAACTCCTTTGTTGCCATATCCCAATTTAAGGTTAAAATTCCGGGTACAGAACATCACATTGTTCCTGATATTACTTTATTTCTGAATGGTTTGCCAATCGTAGTGGTCGAATGCAAATCTCCCAGGGTAAAAGACCCTGTCAATGAAGCAATTGAACAATTAATGAGATATTCCGAACAGCGAAACTATCCAAAGGAAGGCAACCAGGAACTATTCTATTTCAACCAGTTCATCATAACTACCTGTCGCCAGGATGCCCGGTTTGGAACAATCACCACACATACCGAAAAATACTTCTACAAATGGACTGATCCATACCCTTTCAAATTGGATGATTTGGACCACGGAAGCACCTCACCAAATTATCAGCAACGATTGATTGCAGGAATGTTATCCAAAAGGAACTTATTGGACTTGATCCAGTCTTTTACCATATTCACCTCGGATGAAACAGGAAGGACTATTAAAATTGTTGGAAGGTATCAGCAATTCAGAGCGGTAAAAGAGTCCATTAAAAGACTTATTGACGGAAAGAACAGGGATGAGAGAAGTGGTATAATCTGGCATACCCAGGGTTCCGGTAAATCATTGACCATGATGTTTATGGTCAGGGAAATGAGATTAAAACCCGAATTATTGGGTTGGAAGATTGTGTTTATCACCGACAGGGATAAACTTGAAAAACAGCTTACCGAAACAAGCCAGAGTATTGGTTTTACAGTTAAGGTTGCAAATAAAATCTCCAAACTCAAAAAACTATTGACAAATGATTCTCCCGACCTCATCATGGCTATGATCCATAAATTTCAGGAGCGTGAGTACGGGGATATTTTCCCTGAGCTAAATACCAGTCACCAGATTTTAACCATGACAGATGAAGCCCACCGCTCACAATATTCTGTTTTGGCTGCTAACCTCGACCGTGCAATTCCGAATGCATCCCGTATAGCTTATACAGGCACTCCTATCGATAAAACCGAAAAAACATACGGTGATTACATTGATAAATACACCATGAAACAATCCAATAGTGACAAAGTAACTTTGGAAATTGTTTACGAAGGCCGCACCCATAATGCAGAGGTTGAGGAGACAGAGAAGATGGATAAAAAGTTTGAGGATGTATTTAGCAATTATAATTTGATGGAAAGGATGCAGATACTGGGATATGGCTCCCGTGATGCCTACCTTGAAGCGAAAGATACAATAAAATCAAAAGCAGAAGATATAATTGACCATTACACTGAGTTCATCTTCACCAATGGATTTAAAGCCCAGGTTGTTGCAAGTTCCAGGGTAGCAGCCTTCCGTTACAAAGCAGCCCTCGAAACTGCTTTGGTAAAAAAAATAGAGGAATTACAGCGAAATAATCCTTATTCCATAAATATTGAGGTCTTGCAAAAGCTCGAAGTTGCTCCCATCTTTTCAGGCAGCCATAACGACGAAGCATACCTAAATCCATTTACCGATAAATCTTATCAGGATAGAGCCATCAAACGCTTTAAAATGCCATTTGAAAGGGAAAAAGAAGGCATCAACGGCAATGTTGGGATAATCGTTGTAAACAGTATGCTCCTTACCGGTTTTGATGCCCCGATTGAGCAGGTTCTTTATTTGGATAAGGTTATTGTTGCCCATTCATTACTCCAGGCAATTGCTCGTGTTAATAGGGTTGGTCCACCTGCTAAGGAAGTTGGTTTTGTCGTGGATTATGTTGGTATCGGACATCACCTCAAAAGGGCGCTGGAAGATTATGACGAACGAGAACAAAAAAATATCATCGAGTTACTAAAGAAACCTGATGAAGAAATCAAGGAACTTAAAGAGGCTGTAACAAAGCTGTGGAACTTCTTAGAACAAAACAATTGCACCGATTTATCTGATCCTGATGCCTTCTTTGATCTGTTCTACGATGAAGATTTACGTTTTGAATACATATTGGCTTTCCGTGAGCTTACCAAAGCATTCAATAGTGTTTTACCACAAAAAGAAGCCCTGGAGTATTTTAAAGATTACAGAAAACTGCTTGAAATTAACATGCTTGCATCAAAACATTTAAGAGATGAGAGGTTAAGCATGAGGGGTATTCCGCCCAAGTTAAGATCAATAGCCGATGAATTTCTCAAGTCAAAAGGGATACAGCAAAAAGTTGCTCCTATTTCTATTATGGACAATGACTTTCAAAAGCAAACACAAAAAAGGAATCGTTCAAAGACAAAGGCAGCAGAAGTTGAGCATGCAATCCGTCATTTTATTGATTTAAACATCGATGAAGATCCTGAACTATTTGCATCATTCTCTAAGGCGCTTGAAAATATCCTGAAGGAATTTCGTGGTAACTGGGATATGATATACAAGGAACTTGAAAAACTTCGTAATAAGATAAATTCAAGGGAGAAAGAAGCTACCTACGGCCTCGACAGAAAGAAACAGATGCCATTTTTCAGGATATTTAAGGCTGAGTTGTTTGAAAACAAGGAGTTAAATGAAGATGAAATAAGTAAAAATGTTGATCTCACACAGAACATCTTCAATTTGGTCAGAACAGAAATACAACTCACCGGTTTTTGGGACAGTGTACCGGCTCAAAATAAATTAAAGGCAGAATTGCAGAAACTTTTGTTATCCGCACAATATATTGATTTGCCCAACATTAGAGCAAAATACAGGCATATTGTTTCAAGAATAATGGAGCTGTCAAAATCAAATCACTTTTTAATTACTGCTGATTAATGGATATTGATTACACCATAATATATTCCGATAGGAAAACACTCAACATCTCTGTTGAAAGAGACAGGTCAATTATAGTACGTGCCCCCAGGAATACCTCAAAAGAAAAAATTGAGGAAATTGTAGAAAAGAAAAAACTTTGGTTGTTTGAAAAAATACATCATTTACAAAAGTACCCGCTGCAAAAACACCAAAAGGAATTTGTCTCCGGTGAAACCCTGCTTTATTTGGGAAGGAATTATAAGTTACATGTTATTGATAAATCGATCCCGGAAGTTGTTTTTGATCATGGATTTTATATCTCCCGGGATAATCAATCAGAAGCGCACAAGCTATTCAAAAATTGGTATTTAGCCAAAGCCAAAGAAAAAGTGAATGAATACATTAAGGGTTTTGCTACTGATTTAGGCGTCAGGTATAATCAGGTATTAATATCAGATTTAAAATATCGATGGGGTTCATGTACGCCAAAGAACAATTTAAACTTTAACTGGCGCTTAATAAAAGCACCGGTATTCGTAATAAAATACATAATTGCCCATGAGCTTGTTCATTTGATCGAACCAAATCATACAGCTAAATTTTGGAACATCGTTTCAATCCAGGTTCCAAACTACAAAAAAGCAAAAGATTGGCTCAAAGCCCATGGTGATCTGTTGGAAGTTGATTTTTAAATTGATATAATGTATTCATTCGATATAAACCAGTTAAATTTTATAAATAGCATATGGTTCCAATTAATATACCCATTTATTGCTAATTTACTTTCTATAATTGCAGGAGCATTTTTATTGGTAAAACTGCTTAAACCATATATTGTTCTTTCGGAAGTGTTTGTGTACAATAGGATACGCAATAATGATAGATTTTATTACAAATTCTATAACAGATCACTACTACTTAATATCCTTGAAGTTAAATCCTCTTTTCAAATAGCATACACAAATACTACAGGTAGCCGAATCTTTAAAAAAAACTTAATAGTTGACCAGGGAGCACTAATTAAAGTGAACAAGCGTAATCCCAAGTCAATTAAATTTAATGGCAACAAATATTACTGTAATAGTAATTCAGCATGGGTAAGAGGTATACCATTGTCCCGTGTAGTAAATCAACTTAAAAAGATTAATTCATTTTCTACAAATCCTGAAATCGATTTTGTGTTAAAGATTACCTATAAATCTGAATTAACAGGCTTACAATATAGTCGTAGCAAAAAATATAGATTAGCAGACTATTCTCTCGTTGGGAAGACTTACAATGAAATTAAAGCTCTAATAATTGATAAACTTACAAAGGATGGTTTTTTTAAACTTGGTCCAACTGTCGATATTTCAACACCTGATCAAAGAAATTTAGAAGATCGATTCCAATATATTTACAGAAAAAATGGAATATACTATGCTCGCAATTTTATTAAAAATAATGCATAGATAAATAGAACATAAACGATTAATCAATGGGTTTCTTTAAATAATAACATTATGATCTCATATTCAGATATTGAAAATTCACATAAGCAATTTTATAATAGTTGCTTGTTATCAAATTATGCAATTGCCTGTAATTATTTTACCAAAATTCCAGTATTAAATTTCTTTGTAGATTATTTCGAAGAATTTGATTACGACTTTTCTGATCCTATCACTTACTTTGATAATCCACGTGTTAATAATTTCCTCATAACTGCTTTTGGAGTACATTTTTTTTCAAATTTTAATGCATTTATTAAAGATTATGCTTCGTATAAGGCCAAAAATATATCAATTGCTGATTTGCTTAGTCGCTACGGGCCTATTTTTCATACTCATTTTATTATGAAAAGTTATAAAGGTATGACCTTACCTAATGAAGTACTTAAAAGTGATATTACAGGCTATTCATTAATTCTTAAATTGCATGATAACATAGATAAACCAGCTTTTTTAAAAAGTAGGAACACTTGCAATATTCATTTTCTTGGAGAAAAGAACAAAATTATTTCCTCAAAAAATTCGACCCTATTTGCAAGCAATAATATTTCTGAACTCTATATGTACTTAACTATTAACCCTGCTCTGATTAATATCTTTGATACCAAAATTCAACATTCATTAACAATATATTGTGAAGAAGGAACAAAACAATTTATACTTCGTGATACAAATGTTCCAAATCATAAGTTTTATTTACCATATGATTGGATTGGCCAATTCCAAAACGGTGAAATTCTTTTGTTCGAAAATAAATCAAATATGCCCTGATCCCCACGCAGAAAAATTTCTCAATCATCAATCTAAAAGGTATTGCAAGATTAATATTATTAAAGTATAGCAAACAGCTTCGAAGTCTTGTAGATAAGATCAAAATTGGTTTTAAGGCCACTTGCACATATTTTTTTTATGGTTTTTGCAAATTCATCTCAAAATCTTTATTTTTGCTATTACTCAAATCATCTTTCCATGAAAATAGAAAATTTTACCGCAGTATTTAGGAATTTAAACTTCCAAATAATTTTTGAAAAACAACACTTAATTAAAACTTTACTCATTTTATTTAGCTTCTTTTCTTTGCACCTTAGTGCTCAAGATTATTACAAAATAATTGGCAAGCAAAGTATCTCCTATCCAGATTTTATTTTGCGATTTGAAATTCTTGATTTGGATACGCATGTTCCAATTAACAATGCAAGAATTTTTTTTAAGGACAAATATGGAAGAACTCAAGAAGCATTTACAAATGATAAAGGCATCGTACTTTTTATATATTACGACGGAAACCAATTTGAGGATGGTACATTTGAAGTAAGTATCTCAGGTTATAAATATAAATCCTTACAAGTGGACCGGTATGATATAACCAGATATATGAGAAATCATGGTTTTTATATGACTCAGCAAGAACCCTGGTCTGATGCAAATAGCAATTCAATTCAGAAAATAATTTCAGCATTGATTAATGACAATTATACACCTGCTGAATGGACAGGTGGACCAGATTTATATGAGTTTGACATAAAATTACAGAAAATTTACCAAAATCAACCTTATTCAACCTCTTCAAAAAACGAACAAAGTGATTATAGCAACACATCTGATGATTTATCCTCCTATAATAGCCAAGAAAAATTCTTAAACTCTGAATGGTTAGTTACCAATACACTTTCTGACGAACAGCCTAAGTTAATTAAATTCATTTCCGAAGGAAAGACAATTTATATTCATAGAAATGGTGCAAGTGAAAATATTCCTTGGAGATGGAATGTAGAGAATGGATATTTGTGTATAAACGAAGGCAACGGAGATAAATTAATTTTTAAAGTTAAAGATAGTCAATTAATTAGTGATAATGAGGTATTTATATTGGAAAAAAGAAAATTTTAATACATGAGAAAATATTTTTTTATTATTATTTCCTTAATGGTTATAACATTTTCACTTTCTGCCCAATATTCTGACATTTCATGGGTTAATTTTTTAAATACAAAATGGAAGACTATAGATAATCTTGGAGAGGAGGAAGATGATATATTATTCGTCACAGGAGAAGATAATAAGGGAATGGTCTTATGGTATTATGATCGTGAAAGAGAATGGAAAGTTAGAGGTTTATGGCATGTTGAAGATGGTAAATTGTACTATACACAGCTAAATTTCAAGATGGAAATAATGAAAGTCAAAGTCCTTCGAAAAATAGATAATGACACATATATTTTCGCTGGTGAAAAAATGAGTGATGGTTATACTAAATTTATTAGAGATTATAACATAACAGAAGAGGATGAAAAACAATTTGCCAAAGCACAACAAATGGTGGATTTACTCCCAATTATAAGAAAGGAAGCGGAAGAAGATAGACGAAAAAAAACCATTGATCCCGAAAAATCTGAAAGACAAACTTGGAATAATCAATTTGATATTTGTTTGGAGAAATATAAAAATGAACAGGATAGAGAACAAATCTGGGATGACTATACACAGAAGTATTGGGATAAAGGGGAGGTTGTAATTTATCCAAAAGACAATTTTTACGCATCAGCCAGAATCGATATTGGCTATATTGTTGGAGTAAAATATTGTTTTTCGAATACAAATGATTTCTTCTATTTTAATAAATTAAACAATACAGTTGGAACTCCGGGTAATACAGATTTTTATAAATTCAATTTAAAAACTAAACAAAAAAAAGTTTTATGTATGGGTTTTCAAATTGAAGGAATATTTTTCCAAGGCGAATTTAAAGATATGTTATTGGTAACTTCTTGGGAGCCTGCTCATATGCAGAAATTTTATCAAATTATAGACGATAATGGAAATGTAAAAAAAGTTATAGGATATAAAAAGAAAGTCTTTGAGGATGACGTAGCATGGGGAGAACCAGTCTTACAGTTTTTAGATGCCCAACTGCAAAATATAATTAATTCGAAAGAAATCAGACTGACGAAAACCAAACAATAAAACTTCATTTATGAAAAAACAGTCATGGCTAATTCTAATCTGCATTATTCCATTAATTTTGATGGGGCAAGATAATAACGATCCTAAAAATAAAGGTGATGTCTCTTTATTTAGAACAGAGCAAGATTTTATGAATACGGAATGGATTTTAACAAATTATAAATTTTACAATATGAGGATTGTTAAATTCATTCCACAAATTCGTTCATATAATGACGAAACCAATTTTTATGGAATGAAAATGTACACTGTTACCTATTATGATAAACGTATTGAGAATACTGATTATTCTTTCGATTGGTACTTCAAAGATGGCAAATTACATATTAGGCAATTGACTAATAGTGGCTATGAAATATCGAAGTTTAATGTTGATGATAATTGTTTAGTGGCCAAATTAGATGGAGAAATATGTTATAACGATGGAGAAATATGTTATAAATTAGAAATATATCCTAATATTGAGCAATTCCAAAAGAAAAAGAAAAAATTAGATCAAGAAAGGGAAGATATCATCAAAAAACGGAATCAAAACTGATTTTAAACTAATGTTTTGCATACTTAGCATTTATCAAGATTTATACTAAATTGCTATAATTTGATATGAGATATCTTTTATCAATAAAATAAAAAAAGTAGCACAAGTACTCCCAAAGCTAAATAACATAATGTGAGTTATATGCGCAGCCGCACATATCCAGCACCTCACACCAGCTAAAGCTCCCCTGCCCCATCTCAACGTCAACCCTATTCAAAGCTGGACATATAACAACATTATGTTAAATAGCCGCTGACCAGCCCAGAGCGGCCTCGCTGTCCAACCGCACTATTTGAGATGTACGAGAAGATTGAGTTTGTAAGCCCTCCATTTCTCCGCCTGCCTCTCTTAGGCAGCAGCTACACTCCATTACATCACCCACCGCACAAACCAACCCGGCTTCCATTCCGTTGCACTGCCGCCACGTTCACCAGCCAAGCCATTACGGGCTTATTTGGCTATCCCTGCTCCATGTGTTCACGTCATTTAAGATCATTAAGGTAGATACTCAGCCCGTATTTAATCTGTTCCGTCATTCCATTTCACTGGACGCTTACATTCCGTTCAGCAAATGCGTATTTCATGCAACCCTCGAGCCAGTTTAATAATAAGCTATCGCATCGCCCACAACCCACCTCAATGTCCGTGCAATAGCCCATTATTTAAACCCCACAATACCCATTCACTTCACTCCATATCCAGCGATCCAGCTTCATTCCATTCCTACACAGCTTAATACCGGCTTCTGTCCGTTTTTCAAAAGAGTTCACGTTCATATGCAAAAGAATAAAAGTAAAAGGCCAACCCTGAAAAGCAAAAAAGACAAAAACTATCCGACCCTGTATATCCACCATCCCTCCAACGCAGGTAGTTTTCCCTTTTTGCTTTGCCATCCCGATTTTTACTTTCATTCCTTTGCGCCGACCCTTCCTTCCACCATCATTTCCCCGACCACCACCCCTAAAAGAGAGCGATATGTTATATATTCAATATCTTCGTGTTAAATTAATCTTGATGCCCAGAAAAAAGAGATGTCCCGTTTGCAACAAAACCGATCAGGTGATTCCAATCATATATGGATTTCCTGATGAATCATTGTTTATAAAAGCCGACAAGGGTGAGGTCATTCTTGGAGGTTGCGTAATCGTAGAAAACAATCCTGAATGGTACTGCAAACGTGATGATAAAAGATTTTAATTTAAATCTTAATACTCCGAATCCCAAAAATCCTCTTTTTCTGGATCATCGTTTTACTCATAACCACATACCTGACAGCATCCAACCCATGATTAAAATTATCAATCGGCACATTCAGACTATTCCCATCCTTATCAATCTTCCACCGGTAATTTTTCAACTCCCTGATCAAATTCCTGCTCCTGGCTGTCACCTTAATTTTATATTGCCGAATTTTACTAATCCCTGCCCTGACACTATCCGGTCCCTTCAAAGCCGGGTGCACATTAAACCCACTCGCATACAACTCCTGAATTGACTTGGGTTCCGCACTGTCTGCCACAACCTCATCCGAAGCATCTATTCCGGCACTGATCATTTCCTTTACCAGTTCCTGATTCGTCATTCCCTTTCTATAAAGAATTTCATCCAGGTAAAGTGTATTTTCTCCCATATTTACCCTTACAATAGCGGTAGGGTCATTTGTAAAGCCCCAGTCTAATCCGTAGCCCAATAACTTACTTTGCTTTGGCATTTCATCAATGATCTCCCAGGAATCATAAATCAAGCCCTCTAAAACACCTCCCCAAAGCCCAAGTGTATAAATCTTGTAGTAGTTGCCATCAATATCTTTAAATGATTCCAGTAATTCAGCGCTTTGGGGGGTTACATAGGTATTGTCCTTATAGGTAGTATGCAAGATGGTTGTATCATCTCGTATACTTTTTACGAAATGGAAATTGCCGTCTGCCTTTTCATACGATTCCTTTGCCGGAAAAAAATAGGAATTGATCCATTCTGTTTCCATCTCCGGATTAAAGGTTGCTATTTCCTGGATAATACCTCCACGCAGACTGGTCGTTGTTTTCAGGAAGTCATTGAATCCTATCTCATTCATTTCCTCATACCATACACCGGTAGGATCTTTAATTGATTTCGTTTTGTGTTCTTTATCCAGCCCCCTGGCAATGATCATATTCCCGTTTTTCTTAAATATGATACGAAGCGGGTTTTCTACAAAAGCAAAGTAGTCCATCAATCCATAACTGCTGACAATGTCCTTAATGGTCTGAAACTGGCTGTCTTTTATATGGGCATATGCCTTCCTAACAAGAATGATCCTTGAATAGGACTTTCGCATGGTATCAATGATAACTTTCTGGGCAGCAAAATATGACTTTGCCGAATCCCTTCCACCATACATCAGGATATACCTGTTTTTATCATTCAGGAGCGGCAGGTAAATCGGGTTGAATATCTTCGGATTCGAGAAATCTATTATCATTGCTTTGAGGTAACTGAATTACTATTGTTTCTTCGCCAATGGTCATGCTATGGTCAGTCCTGTTTAATTTCGGGATAAAAAAGTCAAGCAGCCCCGACATGATCCTGAGCCGTTCACCGGGATCAAGTTCCATCAGGTCCAGCTTCATCTGTTCCAGTGAGTAGGAATCAACCAATTGCTGAAACTTCTCCCTGATAGCCCCTGTAGCCTTATTTTTACTTCCTTTCGGTCGTCCGTTAGAACTACATCCTGGCAAAAACCGTCCTTGCTCATCCCTTTTGTCCATTTCGATAAATTAGTTTTTCTATGCTCGAAACACTCAACCCATATTTCTTTGATAATTCCGCTTTAATGTCCTTGTACTTTTTATCCTGTTTAGCCATCTCATCATATTCCTTTTTGACCAGGGCTTTGATGATCTCTTTTTCACCAACCAGTCCCACATCAATTATTTGCTTAATATCTATCTGGTATTTATCCATAAAATCACTGGAGAGCATTTCCAATTTTTCAGTCATTTTAATCTTACCTCTTTTTATTGGCTCTTCCGAAATACCAATCTTTAATCTTAACAATCCCCTTTTCAGGCCAACAATACTGGTGATGGGTTTACTGTTTTCAGCCAGCAATTTGATGTGTTCATTAATCTTGTCGAGTAACATTCCATAGGCTTTTTTCACCTCTGCATTCGATTGTTCTATCGCATATATTCTCATCGCTTTTTTATTGCAAATATAAATATTAAAATCGTATTTTTTGGCAATTTATAATACTGTTTTTTAATTTTTTATAAACTTTACCTAAAGCTCAACTTAAAGCTTTTTATTTTTGTGATTATAAAATATCTTGATATGAAAAAAAGGAAAAAATCTCTTAAAAACGCATCTGATTCTTCCAATGGGATCTATGGCATTAACGCCAAAAAAAAGAAACTACCCCGCCATCGTTCGGCTGTCCGTTCTGATGTTGCCAACAAAGTCAAAAGTATCATTGTCAAAAAAGACTAATCATTATGAAAACTTATTTTAGGTCAAATACAATCTACAACCAGTCCCTTACCCAAATCGACAGGGCTAATGGGATCATCAAAGACATTATTCTTTGTCAGGTAGGTGAAGCTAAAGGTCACGACCTTTTTATCAATAATGACTTTATTGATAAGGTTGTTGAGTTGGGCAATGAAACCAAAGCAGGCATAAAAGCCCGTTTTGGTCATCCCAATATCTGTTCTACTGCCCTGGGAAGTTACCTCGGCAGGTACAAAAACTTTCGCAAGCAGGATGATAAGGCTATCGCTGATTTATACCTGGATAAAACCTCAATAAAATCTCCCAATGGAAACCTTTACGATTATGTCCTTGACCTTGCTGAGTCCAATCCTGATATGTTTGGAGCCAGCATTGCTTTTAAAGCTGGGAAGGCTGATAAAAAACTGGAAACGATCAATGGTGTGGAGGTCGAAAAGAATTACGCTACTATTGTTGGTCTGTTTGCTGCCGACCTCGTGGATGATCCTGCAGCTACCAATGGCTTATTTGAAGTACTGCATGAGGATGACTTTGCTTTCCAGGCATCAGTTTTTCTTGATGAACACCCGGAAATTTACGAGCTCCTTTCCAAAAAACCGGAAATCCTCAACGAGTTTCTCCGAAACTACGAACAATACAAAACCCGTCAAAAGGTTGAGAAACCAGAAACCTCATTCAATCTAAAGGATGAACTAACCAACCTAAAACAATGGATTTCCGATTTATTTTCAAAGCGTGGTCATGCTGTTCCTGAAGAGGCTGGTCACACTGAGGTGCGAAGCCTCGAAGTGCGTGCGGAGGAATTGAGAACAGAATTTGAATCCCAGTTAAATTCCCTGGAATCCAAATACCTTGACACCATCAACCAACTCCAAACCGAGTTGAACAAAAGCAAGGCATTCCCAACTGTTCCAGATAAAAAAGCTGATCCTAAGATCAATATTCAAAAAAAGATCAACACCGACGATTCCGGCAAAGTGTTGCTCGAAAATATACCGGACAATGTTAAACGTAAACTAAAAAACAATTAATCATGGCTAATATATTCACTCAATCCATCGATCCTCCTTTCACCAAACAAAGTGTAAGCGAGTACTTTATCGACCCCATGTTCATGGCCGAAGACATCAGGGGTGCAATTACTGTAAGAACCGACATCAAAGGAACAGAGAAATTAAACCGCATTTCACGCCCTTCAATGATCACTAAACCAAAGGTCAATCCTGGGTTTTATCCTTCCGGGACATTTGAATTGACAACTTCTGAAATAACAGTCAAACCCATGGCCATCGAATTTGAACAGAATGGTCGGGAGTTCTGGGGATCCATTGCAGAACAGCTTTTGGCCTCAGGTTATAAAGAGGATGATGTGGAACAAATGTCTAATCCCGACATCTGGAACAAGATCATGCTCCCCATCATTGCTCAGGCAGGTCAAAATGACCTTGTCCGTCAAATGTTCTTTGCTGATCCTGTCAATGAAGTATTGGCTACAGGAAAACCCAATGGCACAGTCAATGAAAACTATTCCGGCTACACCGGTTTTCTGACTCACTTCCTTGCTGATTTATATGCAGGAACTATTCCAGCAGCACTGCACATTAAAATTGACTCTTCTGTAACTCCTGTCAAAGCAGAGAAGATTTTAACTTATACAGCCAACACGGATACAAGGATCACAGTTACCATCAATGGCGTTGATTACAATGAGAATTACGATACAAATGCTACCACTACGGTGGTTAACTGGTTAGCTTCTCACAAAGCAGCTATCGAAGCCAGAGCCGGTATCAATGGAGTGCTGGTAACCAACCCCTCTGGTGCGCAAATCAAGGTAGTTTCAAAATATGGCGGCCAGTCTTTCGATTTTACCGCTGTTGCTGATGGTTCAGGTTCATTTGCTCAATCTGGTGTAGTGGCTGCTGTGAAAGCCTCAACTTTGGACACAGATGAAGCGGATGCTACCCTCGAACAAATGATCGACAACATGCCTTCTGAATTACTGGAATTAAATCCAATCTTTATGATTACCCGGTCTATGTGGAGGAACCTGTTCAAAACATGGAAAAGCCTGGGGACTGAAACAGCCAATGAGATCACTTTCAAAGGCATCAAAGTTCCTACTTATGAGGGTATTCCTATCATCATCCGCCCCGATTGGGATATTTGGATCAAGGCATCATTCAATGATATTTTGCCTCACAGGGCAATCCTTACTACTCAAAAGAACCTTTTGTTTGGAACCGATGCCACAACCGACAGTGAAATGATGGAAACCTGGTACAATCAGGATGAACAGAAAAGGCGTTACAGGGTGCAGTACAAAGCCCAAACCGCCTATTTACATAAAGAACTTGTTGTTTTAGCAGGCTTCAAGGATGACTAAATCTCAGGTAAATGTCTCATTAAATGCCTGTGTGGTGGCACTCCCCCTGCTGAGCTTGTCGAAGCAAGGGGGGTGTCCGCCCACTGGCGGACGGGGGATGTTATATGTCTTACAAGCTTTTTGAATATAAATATACGCCATTATTAAATTTGTTCGAGTCCGACTTCATCGATCTCGACAACGCCTATGATTTTATCCCATTTGGTGAAGATAACCTCATCCCCCAGCAAATTGTCCAATTATCACGGAGTGTAGCTGTTCATAGAGCAATACTTAACAGTAAAGCCTTTTTCGTTGCCGGAAATGGATTTGTAACAGAAGACAAAATCCTGTCCGATTTTCTTTTAAAGGTCAATAATTATGATGAAAACCTGCGTGATGTATTCTTTAAGCTGTTGTTTGATGAATTGAATATTGGTAATGCATACCTGGAACTGATCACTGATAAAAATAAATCCTTTTTAATGCTTTACCATATTGACGGAAGTAAATGCAGATTATCAGCTAAGGAAGATACCATTTTGATCCATCCCGATTGGAGTATTTACAAAGGAAAAAGGGATGAACTAACAGAAGAAATTCCTCTCTATCCATATTACAGTAAGGATGAAAACAAGCTATACCATACTGTTATCCACATCAAACAATACGAGCCGGAATTTTACCACTATGGTTTGCCTACCTGGTATGCCGGCCTGAACAGTGTGATCATTGCAGGTCTTACTGATGTCTGGAATCAATCAAGGCTGGAAAAACAATTCAATGCATCAGGTTTGTTGGTCATTCCCGGAGTTAATGATGATAAGGATGCTGAAACCCTCGATGCTGAATTTGATAAGTTTAAGGGTAGTGCCAATGAAAGGAGCCATGACCTGATAGTCCAATATCTAAAAGATTTAGGTCCTGGTCAACAAAGGGATGTTGCCCAGTACATCGAATTTAAAACTAATGAGGAAGGCAACTGGATTGAATTACATAGGCAGGCACATACAAACTTGTTATCCATTCACAATTGGTTTAAAAGCCTGGCCAGTTTCTTTGGTGAAAAGACTGGTTTCGATACAGCCAGGATACTTAACGAGTACGAAATAGCTTTAAATACAACCATCAGGGTTTACCAGTCTAAATACATCAATCTATTCAAAAGAATTTTCACTGATTTTGGTTTTAATCCTGATAGTCTGGCAATCACAAATGAAAGTCCTGTTTACCGTATCCACCCCATCAAATATGTCTGGGAAGTTCGCCGTGAAATGGGTCTTGATTACAATCCCAAAGATCCCAAACAGCAACTATTTTACAGTGAGCTGAAAAATAAATTCACAACGCAAATTGATAAAGATTCAATCGACAATGAAATTGAAAGTACTAAATAAATGAGGGTGCCATGTTAATAACAGTAAGAGAAGTCATAGAATTAGCCTACATAACTTTGATAGATGATAACCTGATCAAGGAGGAAATTATTGACGCTGCTGAAAAAACCTACATTAAGCCGGTTTTGACTACCGATCTATACAATGGTGTAATTTCCAATCCGGCATCATATACAGCCCTAATTGATCCCTATATCAAACCCTGCCTTGCATTTTACGTGAAATACCTTATCTACAGCCAGCAGTTATTTGAAACGGCCGAATATAGTAGCCCCGATCCGACTAAAGGCCCTGAATTGCTCGACCCTTCAAATGCAGCGCTTATAACCAATGATGTTCATCAGAGCATTATAAAAGATATTTTATTCATTGCCAGGCAAAAGGAAAAAACATTGATCGAATACCTCGACAAACAAGCCTTTGAACTACGCCAGGCTCCTACTATAAAAAGAATCAGTGGAATAATAATTAAATCTTAAAATCATGAGAAATCAAAATAAATTCTTCAGTCCCAACGGCCAGCTTCGCATTGATGATACATTGGTGCACGATGGCGATTGGCACACCATAACGGTCAGTGATGATGCCAGGTTTAATAAACTTTACGATGGTAATGTCAATATTTTAACTCGAGATAATTTATCCGGTAAAACCATCAAATACACCGATCAGCCATTAACAGGTCGTTTCACTCAAATTCAATTGCTATCAGGTGTTATTTATGCTAACAGAAATTAATAATGCTGTCAAGGAATAACATATCAATCCTTCGTAAATCAATACCTCCTCAGGTAGAACTGGACTTTTGTTTACTTTTTAGCGGCAATGGAAACATCAAAATTGATAATTTGAATCAATATGTTGATTATCGTAATGATTTTCAACTTGATATTGAATTTAACGTCAAATCCTTTCCCCTCGAAGGATATATGTGGCTGATAAATTCCTGTATTGATGCTGAAAACAATAAAATGGGTACTGCAATTGATGGGGTAAATCTATATGTCCAAATTGATAGAGGCTCAGGTGATATATCGGAGCTATATTTGCCTTTTTCTGATTCAGGTTCCTGGCATCAGCTTTCCATCATAAACAATCGAGGCACATTGTCTGCTGCCCTTGATCACGAAGAGTTACTTTTAAATCATGAACCGGCTCTTCATCTACCCGATTCATTGGGTTTTATACTCGCTGCCAATACAGCATTATTGGATGGCCTTATTGGTTATGTTGATAATATCCTGCTTACTGATTTACGGGCCCCAATAGCTCAATATTTATTAAATGAAGGAGAGGGTGATACAGCTTATGACTCCGTCAATGGTTTCAATGGTATCATTACTAAAGGTGATTGGCAATTGCATATTTAATCCCTCACACACCTTATGCTCAATCCATGTGTAACCCCAATACCAAGACTCATTAAAAATCCATAATTATAACTTACACCGGTAGCGACAGTCATGCTACCATTTTCAGTTGATGTCCACATATAACTAAAAGATCCAACATCAAGAACCCAATTATAATTCGGATACCAATTCCCAGCAGGAAGAATACCCATACCAAATTCATTTGTTCCGTAATTTGTAAGACTTTCATTCCACCTAGGATGATCTGTTGTATTACACCCCCCCCCAAGAGGTGAATTCACTTGTCTACAAGATTTCAATTTATTAGCGACATTATCTTCAGTAATACCTATGAAGTTTGTAACTAAGTATTCTTCTAATTCATCCCATTCGGACCGGCTAGGTATGTGCCAGCCATCAGGACAAATGCCCTGAACTCCACTTGGATTCGTGTTACTACTTACAGCTCCATTCATTATCGTGCTCCAATCATACAACCCACCATATATATTACAATAATTGGTATCATTATTAATACAATGGCGTATGATACTATTTCCAGCGAAATCTTTTGTTGTTTTTATATTTTCAGCCATCCAACACTGATTCCCAATTAAAACAGTATTGTATTGATTCCCGTCAATATCAGTAATTTGAGTTCCACATTGCAATGTGTCTTCTCCCAATGTACTGAAGGAAATTTCATTTCCGTAAGCCGTGCCCACGCTATTTGTAGCATAAGCACTTAAATAATATAAAGTTCCTTGATCTAAACCTGAAATATTTGAAATAAATAAACCAACACCTGAACCCTCAATTGTATGAGCATCCAAAATTGTAGGGTTCTGGGAAATACTCCAACAAACACCATATGCTGTAACAGGAGAACCTCCATCATTAATTACATTACCACCAGATGTAGCAGTGGTATTAGTAATATTTGTCACACCTTCAGTTGTCAGTGATGGTATATTAGGTTGAATTGTTGTGAAAGTTACCTCATTTCCATATGATGTGCCACTATTATTTGTTGCATAAGTTTTAATATAGTATGTTGTGCCAGGAACTAATCCAGTAATATCATCGTTAAAAACAGTAAGTGAATCAATTGTCCCTAAATCAGTCTTATCATTAAGAATTGTTGGGTTTGGACTAGTTGACCAGCAATGCCCATATTGCTCAATTATTGAGCTACCAATATTTACAATTTCACCTGTTAAATTTACACTTGTATATGTTATATTATTAATACTCCCAGTTAAAACAGTTGATAAGTCTGTGTTTTTTAAACATCTTACTGAATTTCCATCTTTTTCATCTACCCAGTATCCTCTGTTGATTTGATTTGAACTGGAATATAACATTCTAAAAATCGGATTTGTCCCACCGTTTCCTGAAGGGTCATAATTAGTTGAAGTCCAGTATAAACCATTATTATACATGCCATAAAATATGCTTGCTCCGTTACTGGTAGCTTCAAAAATAAAAGAACCTGTAGGTAGTGATGAGAATCCTAGACTATCATTGCCATTAGTGGTTGCAGACCACATCCATCCATTAGTGGTCTTTAATTTATAAGCCACATCACTTCCTCTATCATCATCAAATATGTTCCATATTGGGTCCCCAACTCCAAACTGACTATCACATGTTCCTTCAAGTATTTTGAACTCAGAATCTGTTGGAATATGCCATCCAGATGGACAAATACCTTGTGTTCCTTGTATTGAAGAATATTGCATCATTTCATCCCAATTATATAGTCCGCCAAATAATTCACAATTTATTTCAAGATTATTATAACAATACTTTTCAATAATTCCATTATTCGTTTGTCCTATTTCAATATTGGTCATCTTTCCGACATCCATATTTTCTTTAATCCAGCATTGGTCTCCTATTTTTATAGTATTATACCTCTGCCCACCATAATCAACATAGCTAATATCTTGACAAGGTTGCCCATTAAGTGTTTTTACATGCACTTGGTTGCCATATATAGTTTCACCATTTCTAATAGCATATGCCCGTAAATAATAAACAGTATTTTTATTTAGGCCTTCTAAAACTCCAGAAAATTCTCCGAAACCATTTCCTAAAGAAATATAGTTATTAATTAGGGTCGGATTTGTTTCAATATTCCAACATATTCCTCTATCTTCTACTGCATATCCTCCATCATTAAATATAGTTGCATTACAAAAAATACTTGTTTGAGTTACGTAATAATTTTCTGAAATTTTAATTGAGTTAATAATATCTTTACTTTGATCATTAATACATCTAGCCGAAAACCCATAACCCATAAGGTTGTTATCATACCTGCCACTTGGATAAAAATGAATCCGCCTATATATCCCCTCAAGAATATCTATTCCTTTTGTAGAAGTCCAATGTTCTGAATAATCTTCCCATGCATAACTTCCGTCAGGATCAGGGAAACGCATACCTGCACCCAATAATGAAAAACCAAATAAGTCATTTCCAACCCAACAAGATTCTGACCTTAAATTCAATCCTGCATCATTGCCACGTTCACCAACTTTATTCCATTCATCATCTCCAATATCAAAATAACTATCGGCATAACCTTCTAAAATCTTCCAATCATCATCTGTTGCTAAGTGCCATCCTTTAGGACAGGCTTCGATGGCACTTTGCCAATCATAAAGTCTACCCTTGTTAATACAATTCGAAATATTATCATCATAGCACCAACTATTTATTGTATTAAAATTCAGATTTTCCTTGAACCAGCATTGATCACCAATTTGAATGGTATGATATAGTTTTCCATCTCTTTTGTCAACAAAATTTTCCCCGCAAATAAATTTTGGCAACTGAGAAAACTTACCAGAGTTTTCATAAATAAAATCATTTTTATCAACATTATTTGTCTGTCCATCAAAATCAAAATCAGAGTTCAAATAGCCATTTTCACCCGCCTCTGATTTCCAGCTCAGATCTATATCATGAACATCGATTATGGCGTCGGAATTAGCATCACCGGCAACCATTCCCCATTTTCCGTTATCCAACTGACTATATCCATCCTCTCCAAGAAATATTGTATTTTCATTTACAGTGAAGTCTACAGGGTATTTATTATTCACTTTAATCAAAGGTTGTGAAGATAAAATTCCCAAATGGTTACGGTGCCAAATCGCTAAATATAATTCATTTTCAATCAACAAAGAAAATTGTATATTTTCACTTCCATTTTTGTTGATGATCGTTCCATCATCTAATAATAAACATGCTTGCCTCACTTTTGGTGCAGCATCAAAAGCGGAATTAGCATCTTCACTATCTCTTAGTTCAAGTAATACCCAGTCAACAATGCTATTTTCTGTTAAATTAATTGTGCTCTCTGTTCCAAAATAATACCAAGGGAATTTATCAAAAGGTTGATCAATAGGTAATAGTTCTTCGTCAGATAAACTATTAGTCATATTTTGACTTAGGTAAGGACCCTCAAGGTAAACTTTTGCATTAACATATTTAGGTAAAGGATCAATGAATAACTCAATTTCTTCATCTCCCGATGGATATCTTAAATTATCTGTTCCTTGCATAGCTTCAAAGTGATAATGGTGATACCCTTCATTAAATTGATTTGGCTGGGTAGTATAGGTAAAGTGCATTGTATAATCCCCAGAAGACTGTCCTTGCATTTGAAATGTTTCATCATCAAATACCAAGTTAACAAATTCAGGTTCAATAAATGGATAAAAATAGTAATAGTAATCAATGTTAAATTCACGTATTATATCAGATTGTCCACTTTCAGGTTCAACAAATCCGTTTATAATTGAGCAAGCGTCTGTTGTTACGGTTATTTCTGAAGTACCGGTCTCACCCTGATCATCTGTTGCCTTCACTTCGATATTATTCAATCCGTTCACTAAATTGATAGTTCCTGTAAAGTTTGGTTCCGAGTAATTTAAATTTATCCATGAACTACCATTATTCTTAGCCATAACGCTTAAAATCTCCCTTCCGCAAATTTCACTTGAATAATCAACAGTGCCGAATAAATTTACTTGTGGTGTACTAATGAATGCTCCATCTTCAGGATTAGCAATATCTATAATTGGGTATGAGGGAGTTATATTCCAATCTTCATTAAATGGTATCCAAAAACTTTCATTTGATTGCCAAGGTGTTATATCTGTATAATTCCATCTTGGCCATACACCTCCGTTTATTCCCCACCACTTATCAATAAATGTAAAATCCACATAGAAATTTCCCTCATCAAGATTGTCAATTTCATTGCCATCAATTGTTATTACTTCTACAGGATGTTGGGGTTGCCAGCCAGTTGAGGTTGCATCCCATACATGCCAATAAACTCTATCATAAGCTGGATCGTTTCTTTTGATTGTAAATCTCATAATAATATAGTCCACGTCACCTATTTCAGGGCTCTCGAAATCAACATCATAATTTAGTATTATGTAATATTCATTATCATCCTCATTAAAGTATAAATTAACCCTTAAATATTTCTCAGGGTACATTCCCCAATTATGTTTATAAAATTTTGTGTATCCCAGATTACATGTACCAGCATATCCAGTTTCGGTGTTTTCAAGCATTTCAATAGCATTATTACTTTCTATCAGGCCCCTAAGACTCTGATAATCTACACATGACAAAAAATAGCTTATTGGTTGATCAATTAATTGCCATGCAACTTCCATAAATATATTATTAAAAATAACCATTGGAGATGTTGAAGTTAATAGTATCGAAGCCTTGGGAATTGTTGTAAGATCACAGAGTGACTTCACAAAATGGTATGCCTCCTGATAACTAAAAGGCTGATTAACAGAAGTATAGCTTAACAATTGATCTCCTATATAATACATATAAGTATATTCTGGTAATATTGAATTGAATGAAGCCCCTTCGATTGGCAATGGAAGATCTGCTAAACTTAGAAAATTATTCTGCAACTCATATTCATTATAACCTTCAATAGCAATACTTAAGAGCTCATATTTTGAAATTTCTCCTAATAATGCAAATAAATCTTGACACTCTTCTATGGCTTGGATATGATATGATGTAACTTGCATTGGTGGTACTCTCTCATCTGTCATACAAGGAATTTCCGAATCTTTTGTTGTTTTTTGATAAAATGAATAGTTAAGTTTGAGCACGTCATTTATATATTTCTCCTGACTATTTTTATCAGAATATACTATGTAAGGTTGATATCCAATTACTGGTAATTTATTTACAATATCCTTTTCGTCCTTTATAGCATCAAATTCATTATTAGAATGAATATGAAAAATATTGTATTTTTCTTTTTTTTGAATTATTGAGAATCCATTTTTATTATTGAAGTAATCTTCAGCATTAATGGAATCATGTAACTTTATGTAAAAATCACTGGTAAGATAAGTGATTTCATCCTTATTCCAAACGCCTGATTTAATTATGGAAAACACATTACTTACTTCCTGTGAAATTATACTTAATGGAATGATATTTAGTAGTATGATAATTACTCTTGTTTTCATAAATGAAATATATTTGGTGTGTAATAAGCAAATATATGAAATTTAACCTTTTAGCTAATATATTGGGTACTTATTGTATAAACTCCATATATTTCAGGATAAATATTGTTTTTATTTTGATGAATAGTGAATTTCCATTTCATCTTAAATATCGCCCCTTCACCCTATCACAAAGCTATTTTCCATAAATTTTTTTAGCAAGCAAAATGAAAATTATTTTTATTGGTTATTGGTTCATTCGCAAAATGTATAAAAATAATTTGGCTTACGCAATACCCTACCTTTCGTCATTTTACTTGCTAATCGTAAATGCAAAATACACACCCGCCCCTCATGGTTCAAGGCTACCGCCTTTCACTCCTAAATAATTTTGCATTTACTAAAAATTTATTCCAAATGAAGAGATGTTTACAGGTTGTAGGCGCCCTTGTGCGCAGGATTGTTCATTGGATAGCTGTAGGGTTCGATATAAAGCCGCAGAGCCACGATCTCTTTCTGGACGACATGATTATCATTAAGAAATTGATCGCCTGTAACAGGATGAAAATCGCAACATCAACCTTCTGATAATTAATTTATTAGATAGGTGAAATTAACACAAAATTGTTCAAAATAAATTGGGATAGTTCACTAATTTTTATTAATTTTATACTACTTTCGTAGCACGTTCTTTTAGTACTGATCAACCATTCAGAAGGTCACAAATTCGAGACCTATCAGAATTATCGATTATAACTATTTGATTATAAGCCCAAAAGGGGAAAGGTTCATTCCCCAGCGGGATCACAAAAAAATGCAAGCCCACTCTGTTAAGAGTGGGTTTTTTATTGCTTGAGCGTATCAAACTTTTTTGATAAAGCGATTGGAAGAAAAAACTCAAGGTCATAAAATGACCGGGCTTGCGTTTTGACGGAGACAAAAGGGATCATGCAATAATCCCAGCAGGATCACTCAAAGAAAAAGCCACATTCGTAGAGGCTTTTTCATTTTATGATATCTGGGGCGATATTTTTTTCCTACTCTAACCAGATAACGCAGGAGAATCCAGCGGATCAGTTGATTAGAATACCAACACCTGTAACAAATGGCTTGCAAGTAGTTTTTTTTAGGGTCTATTTTGAAAAGGTTTGACTTATAAAACTACTGTGTAGTTTTAACAGTTAATGTTTAATGATATCTTTAGGAAAGGCCAATGTTTCTTAAGAGCTATCTGTTATTCCCCAGACATTTCCAACTTCTATATCGTTTTATAAAATAACGAACGCTTAACAAATCCACAATTAGAATTTATCTCATAAGGTGTTATCTTTTTAAATGTTGCATACTATTTTACCTTGACATTAATCGAGTCACTATGCCTAATAGCTGCTGTTCCCCTATTACTTAGGCACCCCAAGGTATTTTTCCCGTAGATGCAGTAAGATTATGTTTTGAATCATGATGAAGTCCTATTTTTTCTTTTTGAGGTATGAGCAACAAATGAGAATTAAAATAAGAAAAGGTTAGATGTTAAGCTAATGCGACTAACTTTACCAGATTAAAATATATGAAAATGCAATTAACTGTAAACAGGAAAGATGCCAGATTCTCACCAGATTCAACAAGGGTAATAACGCGCTTTCTTTTCACGAACGAAGAAAGGGCAATAAATACCATCCGCACTGTCCTCAACATGTCAGCGAATGAAGCATCGGTTGCATTAAGCCAGGTGCTGAGAGATTATGCAATGCGGCATCGAAATATCTCAAAAATATTTGAAAAGAATTTTAATAAAATCGCCAATTTGTTTTCGTCTTTAAAAATTAATCCTGAGTTGCTCGAAATAACCCAAAAAATTCTCATCGGTGCCTATTTTACAATGGAATATTCAGTTGAATCGGCGGCTTTCTTTAATCCTTCCATTGTTGAACATCCCGATCAATCGGAAACCGGACCGGATGAAAAAAGAGTTATTCTAAGTTTCAGAGCCACCGGTGAAGGGCACATCTCTTCAATTGTTTTCCGGACAGGTATTTTAGACAAGTTTAATATGCTCAAGCTAGAGCCTGTGGGCAAAATGCTTGAAGAAGCTCAGCATATCCGAAGACATATATTTTCTAAAGAATCTTTTAAACGTAAACTGGATGAAATGCAGGATTTTCATGCCCTGATTCCATCCGAATTAATACTTGATAAGCTTGAAGAGAAATTTACATATGATCAGCTCAAAAGATGCATTGATGATGCCAGAATGTCCATCGAGAATGCCGGTGATCATGAGATCCTTTTCAATCAGATCATCTGGCTCGCTTCGTCACATTACGAGCTCGAGTTTTCGCTGGACACCAACCTTTCAGAAAGGGTTATTTTCCCCGTTTCGGTAAACGAAAAAAACGGAATTGAAGATGCCCGGTTCGTCAAGTTTATGAATGATGATAGTGAAACAACCTATTATGCCACCTATACCGCTTATGATGGCGTTTCGATATTACCTAAAATGCTTGACACCAAGGATTTTTATCATTTCAGGATATTGCCGCTTCATGGTGAAATTGCCCAGAATAAAGGAATGGCCATGTTTCCAAGGAAGGTGAATGGGAAATATGCCATGCTTTGCCGACTGGATGGGTTTAATAATTATATTGCATTTTCCGATAAAATTAATATTTGGCGTGAGGCTAAATTATTACAACAGCCCAAGTTTCCCTGGGAAATCATTCAGATTGGTAATTGCGGCTCACCCATTGAAACACCTGAAGGTTGGCTGGTAATTACACATGGTGTTGGGCCTATGCGTGAATATGTATTAGGGGCATCGTTGTTTGAACTCCAAAACCCATGGAAGGAAATTGGCAGACTAAAATCACCCTTATTAATGCCTAACATCGAAGAAAGAGAAGGATATGTTCCTAATGTAGTATATTCCTGCGGTTCAATTATTCATAATGAGGATCTGATCATCCCTTATGCCATGTCGGATTATGCATCTACTTATGCTACTGTAAATTTAAGAGAACTTCTGAACGAGTTAAAAAACTCAGAATAGCAATTGGTTAATTCTATGCCCTTGATGCACAATGTGTGAATTATGTAACTCTTTACTTTAATTGTGTAATGCTTTCCTGAAGTTATGTTACCAACTTTGCATGAAATAAATTAATTTATTGTATAAACATTTAATATGAAAGCGATAAAACTTGTATTTACATGCATGGTAATTTTAATTTCAAATGCATTACTTGCCCAGGATCCCGCGAAAAACAATCTGGATTCACCTCCACCATGGGGTCCTGCCGGATATATAGATGTGAGGTATTACTACCTGCCCGATGTGGAATCCTATTATGATATTTATGCGGAACAGTTTGTTTGTAATATCGATGGCGAATGGCTACACCGAAACCGACTTCCATCACAATACAGGAACTATGATCTATATGAAGGATACAAAATCGTTATGGAAGATTATAAAGGCAATGCACCTTATAAGTTCTTTGAAGATCAAAAAGTAAAATATCCAATAGGTTATCGGGGCCCGGAACAAAAAACAATTGGTGAAAATCCGAATAAAGAAAATTCCGACAAGGAAATTAAAGATTAAAAAAGACTTTGATTAAATAATTGGGTTAAAGCATCGATTGCTTTGAATTTACAAGATTTAATAAACCGAATCATATTCCATGCCTCGCATTTCGTGAATGTGTGAATCATGTAAATCTTTTCTTTAATTCTGCCAGGCTTCTTTTAAATCAAAAAATCACTATTGTTCTGTAATCCTACTCAATCCTGTTTTCAAAGTAAACTGGAATTTTTAAACCTTATCCTATGAGAATTTTTCTCTATATCATAGCTATTATTCTGATTGTCTTTTGGGCAATCGGATTCTTTTTTTACAATACCGGAGGTATAATTCACATTCTTCTTGCTTTGGCCCTATTTGCAATATTACTAAGGATTTTAATGGGTCCAAAAACCATTTATTAAAACCTTTTGCTTTCATGATCAGTTTTTGAAACCACACTAATTTGTTAATCATTATTGGTGATGCCCATTCCATTGTGGAATGTGTGAATCATGTAACTCTTTCCTTTAATTGTGTAATGCTTTCCAACTATAATGAAACCACCTTTGTAATGTGGAATAAATTCACATATGATCCTGCAGAACAGGAATAATAAAAATTTACCAAAATGACTAAAATAAATAAACTAATTGCCTCACTAACGATACTCTTATCAGTAACTATGCTGGTGTCCATCAGTGGTTGTCAAAAAGATGAAGAGCCTACACCTGTTCCTCCGAAGACAACCAGCTATAACCTGATGGCAGAAGATGTACTTGGTATATCCGGGAGGGCCACATTTACAGAAACCAATAGCGGCGCAGTAACTATAGATATACTACTAACGGGTGCCGCTTCAGGAACGCATCCGGCAGAACTGTGCGTAAATTCGGCAGTTGAAGGTGGTTCAGTTATTATAACACTGAATCCCGTTGACGCAACCGGAAAAAGTTCAACAGTTGAAACTACGATGACCTACGCACAACTGATTGTTTACGATGGTTTCATTCACGTACTTAAAAGCAGCACCGAACCCGATGTAATTTTAGCTCAAGGTGATATAGGCGGCAATGTAATAACTGCGACTAGTAAAACTTTTGAGCTGGATACGCTAGGTTCTTTTGGCGTGTCAGGCTCAGCCTTATTTGAAAAAAGGGTTAATGGAAACACCTTGTTAACCATTACCATATCAGGTGCTATAGCCGGCGAAATGTACCCGGCGACAATAAACCTGGGTTCAATCGAAACGGTGGGTGGAGGGCCTGTTGTAATGACACTGAACGACGTCGATGGAACCTCCGGTAAAAGCTATACGAACATCCGAAAACTTGATAGTGGAATTGTAATTATATATGATAACTGGTTAGTTTACGATGGTTACATAAATATTTATCAGGACTCGGTTAGTTTAAACAATATAATTTGTCATGGCAATATAGGATCGAATTAGACTAAAATTACTGATACTAAAAATACTATTTAATTGAATTTTAAAAAATACAACTATGAAAACATTCACAAAAAACAAACTACTGATTTTAAGCATACTTATAAGTATGTTTTACACTTGTAATCTATTGGCCCAGGACGCCAAGTCCATCATTTTTAATGATGCCAATAAAGCCAAACTTCTCGCCATTGAAAAACGGGCAGAAATATTATCCCCTTCAAATTTTGATGACGGATTGAAATATTATGAAAAAGCTAATTCGGCATATGAAAGCGACGACAATCTGGCTGATATCAAAGAATATTTGAAGGAATCTATTAATTATTTCCAGAAATCAACCAGCGAAATCGATGTCATGGAAGTTCTTTTTGCTGAGACCTTGAATTCCAGGGATGATGCTCTTGACGCCGGGGCAGATACATACGAAAAAGAATTGTGGGGGGATGCACAAGATGAATTCAGAGATGCAACCAACCAGTATGAAAAAGGCAATTCAGATAGGGCAAAAGAAAAAGGTAATGAAGCATATGATTTATACCGTAAGGCAGAACTTGCTGCGATTAAATCAAATTTATTCAATAGTGCCAGGGAATTAATTGCAAAAGCCGAAAACATGAAAGCCGAAAAATATGCCCCCAAAACCCTTGCTAAGGCCAAAAAGAGTCTGGAAGATGGTCAAAATGCATTGGAAACTGAACGTTATGATACGGATAAACCGCGTATGCTGGCAAAAAATGCAGAATACGAAGCACAACATACCATTTACCTTGTAAATTATATCAATAAGATGGAAGATCAGGATAAGGAAACTGAAGATCTGATCTTAAAAGGTGAATCCTATCTTACACAGATTGGTGATGCTACCGGAATGTCAGTTCAATTTGATGAAGGAAGCGGGATTGCAGCCGGAAAAATATCGGCCAATGTAATCGAACTGAAAGACAACATTTCACTGCTAAACCATAACCTGAATATTTGTGAAACCTCCGTGGCTAACCAACAAAAGCAAATTGCCGCATATACGCAACAGATTAAAAACATGGGCAGCGAGCAACAGGAACAAAGTGCTGAGGCTTTGAGAAAACAGCAAATGCTGGAAGATCAGATAGCTTATGATCAGCATGTTGCTCAGAAATTTGATGAGGTTTTTAATATGTTTGATTTGAATGAAGCCGACGTGTTCCGTCAGGGTAACGATATCATACTGCGGATGACTGGTTTTAATTTTGATATTGGCAGCGCTGAAGTAAAACCTGAAAATTATACCCTGCTGACAAAAGTCCAAAAAGCCATAAACATATTCTCCGAAAGCCAGATCGTTATTCAGGGCCATACAGATTCGCAGGGAGGTGACAGCATGAACATGACATTATCTCAAAAAAGAGCCGATGCCGTCAGGGAATACTTAATGGCCAATATGCCTGATTATGACCAGTCAAATATTGCTTCTGTTGGATTTGGTGAAACTAAGCCTGTTGAAAACAATGAAACCAATTACGGCAGATCTCAAAACAGGCGTATTGATGTTGTCATTAAAGTAAAGGCAGTATTAGAAACTGCCAGCACAAATTAGAAAAGCAAATAAAATGCTTACTCGTTAGTCAAAATAAAAATTGCACAGGATTAATATTTCGCTTTAATCCTGTGCTTATTTATAGTTTTCCGCTGACTGAACCTTCGTTAGAGGATACTTTCATAAAAAAGAAATAAAAAATTAAAACAATAATATAAACAATATGAAAAAAACAATTTTCATCCTTGCAATAGCTACGATTGTTGCAGGAACATTGATTACCAGCTGCGAGCTAACAAACAAGAAAGCAGAAAAGGCCCCTGATAAAATGCAAAATACATTGAATGATGATGAATTACAACTAGAAGAGGGCAGGTTAACCGGAGATTCAATTTCTGAATATCAAAAATTCAAGATTGAATCGGAAGAAAAAATTCTGGCTTTTGAAAATACCATAGCCGATTTCAAGATAAAAATCGAAAATGGGAAAAAGGAAACAAAGGCTGAATACGAAAAGAAACTGGCCTCCTTAGAACAAAAGAACAACGAGCTGAAAAAGAAGCTTGAGGATTACAAAGAAGACGGAAAGGATAACTGGGCACAATTTAAAAGTGTTTTTAATCAGGATATGGATGAATTAAGTAAGTCATTTAATGAGTTAACTAAAAAAATATAATTATGAAATCAGGCAAAGTAGTATTAGGATTAGTGGCCGGCTTTGCTACAGGCACCTTATTGGGATTGCTTTTTGCACCGGATAAGGGAACGGATACCCGCAAAAAGATTTCAAAAAAGCAGCATAAATATTCGAATGCTGCAGAAAAAAAATTCAATACGTTTATTGATGAAATCACTGAAAAATTTGATGCGTTAATGAATGAAATCGGGTTTGGAAAATCTGAGACCACTGTAAAAGCAAACGAAGGAAAAAAAGAAGCAGATCATTCAGCATAAATATTTTCGGTTTGCATCGCTTTAATACATATCCCATTGGTCACTAAATATTTTATTACCAGTTACATTAAACAGAAAATCACTTCGGCACGACATGATAAATAAAGCCCAAAGTCTACCATTTTCAATAAAGGCATCCATATTATTAATCGGAATGTTTGCCTTTATTTCCATGTTGTACATCGGAAGAGGCATTATTGTACCCATCATTTTCGCCATTATGATTGCCATCGTGCTACATCCGGTGGTTAATTTTTTTGTAAGGAAGAAAGTAAACAGGGTATTTGCTATAATCATCACTTTGGTGCTGGCTGTCCTGATCTTAGCCGGGTTTGGTTTTTTTTTATATTCCCAGGCGACCCGGTTTGGTGAATCATGGCCAAAGCTGGTAGAAACGTTTACCGAAATATTCAATTCCACCTCTGCATGGGCTTCTGATCAGTTCAATATTAGCCCTGAAAAAATACAGGTTTGGATTGCAGAAACCAAAGCTGATCTGCTCAACACAAGCGGCAATGCCATCGGGCAAACGCTTATAAATGTTGGCAGTAGTTTGGTGATCTTGTTCATACTTCCTGTTTACATTTTTTTGATATTATTTTACGAACCGCTCTTGCTTGAATTTATCCGCAGGTTATTTGGTCAGAGCCATCGCAGTATGGTGAGCAATATAGCCACCAGGATAAAAACCGTCATACAACTTTATCTTACGGGCCTGGTGATTGAACTTGTAATAATGGCAGCCCTGAATTCTATTGCGCTATTAATACTTGGTATTGAATACGCTATCCTTCTCGGTGTTATCGGAGCTGTTCTCAATCTTATTCCTTATATCGGAGGCATTGTGGCTGTGGCACTGCCCATGATGATCGCATTGGTCACCAAAACCTCGCCATGGTTTGCGCTTTATGTACTGGCGGTCTATTATTTTATTCAATTGATTGATAACAATTACATCGTCCCTAAAATAGTTGCCTCCAAAGTAAAAGTCAATGCCCTTGTTTCTATCATTGTAATTCTGGCCTTTGGCGCATTATGGGGCATCCCGGGGATGTTTATTTCAATTCCACTAACAGCAATTGTGAAAGTCATTTTCGACCACATTGAACCTTTAAAACCCTGGGGATTTTTATTGGGCGACACCATGCCCGAGGTAGCCATATTTAAGATCAAGATCAAAAAGAAAATAGTGAAGGAGTCGGCAATTTCTGAATAATTTTTTTAGAGAACAGACCAGAAGAAGCTAATGAGAGCACCATAAAAATGAAAAAGAAAATACCCATCATAAAAGTAAAAACTTTCGCTACTACCCAATCCATCAAACTCAGCGAAAAAGCAATCGAAAGAACAAAAAAGGCACATGGTTTTTTCTCTGAAGTTGGCAATATGTCTGTATTCGTTGGAAGGATCTTCAGGGAAACATTTTCTCGCAATTTTGAATTTAAAGAATTTATTCGTCAGTGTTTTGAGATAGGGAATAAGTCGTTGCCGTTGGTTGCCATCACCGGCGCCATTATGGGTATTGTACTTACCATTCAATCCAGACCTGCCCTGGCAGAATTTGGGGCTGTTACCATGCTTCCCGGCATGGTTGCTATTTCCATTATTCGCGAAATCGGCCCGGTGATTACAGCTTTGATCTGTGCGGGTAAAGTAGGGTCGGGTATGGGAGCAGAGCTTGGATCAATGAGAGTGACCGAGCAAATCGATGCCATGGAGGTATCTGCCACCAGTCCTATCAAATTTCTCGTCGTAACGCGCGTAATAGCAGCCACCATCATGTTGCCTATTCTGGTATTGTTCGCTGATGCTTTTGGGTTAATGGGAAGCTGGGCCGGTTATAATATAAAGGGAGACATGAACTTTGTTTTATTTTTTTCCCGGGCTTTTGGATCCATTGATTTCATGGATTTCTTTCCGGCACTTATTAAATCTTTTTTCTTCGGAGCTGTTATTGGCATTGTTGGATGCTACAAAGGATTCAATGCCGGCAGAGGTACCGAAAGTGTTGGGAAGGCTGCTAACTCAGCTGTGGTACTGGCTTCCTTGCTTGTGATCATGGTGGATATGGTGGCTGTTCAATTAACGGATATGTTGCAATGAAAAACTTAACAACAGATAGCGTCAAGAAAGTTTCAGCAGGGGAAACTATGATTGAAATCAAAAATCTGAGAAAGGGTTTTGATGCACAAGATGTATTAACCAATGTTTCATTAAAACTTTTATCCGGTGAAAACCTGGTAGTGCTTGGAAAATCGGGATCAGGCAAGTCAGTCCTGATCAAATGCATTGTCCGATTACTGGATCCTGACGATGGAACTATTGAAGTGCTTGGAACAGAAGTAAATTCATTGGACAAAAAAGAATTGGGTGAATTGAGGAAGAAAATCGGTTTCCTTTTCCAGAGTGGAGCCCTTTATGACTCTATGACCGTGAGACAAAACCTGGAATTTCCGTTACGCCGAATTAAAAAAAATCTGAGCAAGAAAGAAATCGGTGAAAAAATAAATGAGGTACTGGAAAATGTCGGGCTTGAGAATGCTTTGAACAAGATGCCTTCGGAACTGTCAGGCGGAATGCGTAAGCGAATAAGCCTGGCTCGCACCATCGTGGTGGATCCCCTCATCATGCTCTACGATGAGCCTACAACAGGACTCGACCCGGTTACGTCTGACGAAATAAGTTCGCTTATCAATGCAGTTCAGAAAAAATACAAAACGTCATCCATTATCATTACGCATGATATTGAATGTGCTAGGATCACCGCCGACCGCGCAGTCATGTTGAAGAGCGGAGAAGTGTATGCCGAAGGCGGGATCGATGATTTTCAAAATTCGGAAGATCCTTTAATAAAGTCATTTTTCAAGTAATTTAAGATCTAAAGCTATGAGCTCATCAACATTTAAAGTGCGATTGGGATTGTTTGTTGCCGGAGGGTTTTTACTCCTCATTATCGGCATATTTATGATAGGCAGACAAAAAAATCTATTTAACCCTGTATTCAAACTTTCGACTACCTTCTATAATGTAAGCGGATTGCAGGTGGGAAATAATGTTCGCTTTTCAGGTATTAATATAGGAACGGTCGACATTGTTAAAATTATTAATGATTCAACCATACAGGTGGATATGCTAATAAAAAAGGATATACAACCCTTTATTAAATCCGACTGCCAGGCTGCGATCGGTTCCGAAGGAATTATCGGTGACCGGGTATTGATCATAACGCAAGGTTCCACTGATGCTGAATCGGTAAAAGACGGGGATATGCTGTTATCAATAGAACCAGTTGAGTTGGATGCCATCGTGGCAAGTTTACAAATATCAGCAACAAATGCCGAAGTAGTAACCAAACAACTGGCCGAAGTAATGATCAATGTTAACCAGGGTAATGGTACCATTGGCAGACTGATTCAGGATTCGACCATTGCTGAAAATATCAATGATATTATTATAAATTTTAAGGAGTTAAGCATCGGTTCGGAGGAAAAGCTGGCAATTATCATGAACAACCTGAATACAAATATCGATTCGATCATGGCCAGCCTCAATTTAACAGCTGCAAATACAGTGATGACATCCGGGCAAATGAATGAAATCATGACGAAAATCAATGAAGGAGACGGCACACTTGGTTTGCTGATACAGGATACCACCATGTCGGGGAATTTAAGTCAAACTTTCGAAAACCTGGAAACGAGCACAGCAAGTCTGGATGAAAACATGACCGCTTTAAAAAGCAGCTTCCTTCTGAGGGGATATTTCAAAAAGCAGGAAAAGAAAAGGATAAAAGCAGAAAAGAATGCGATTGAGATGGATGCAAAAATAGCTGCTGAAGAATTAAAAGAGGAGGGGAAATAACAACTACAGTTTGACAGGTGGCATTATTATCAAGGAATTATGAGATATTACATGAAACATCATGGGCTATGTACCACAAATTTTTATTTATTATGTTTTTCGCCTTTTGTTTTTGCAGTCAGGTACATGCACAAAATCCGATATCCCACAAAGACTCAGTAAGAATCCAGCGCGATTCCCTGCTTTCCATCCGCGATTCAATAAGGATCAAAAATGATTCTTTAAAATATGGTGCACTTGAAAATTTTTCGGAAAAATCAAAATTCACGAAATTTCTCCATCATTTAATTTTAAAAAAAGTTACCCCTGATACCCTACAAAAAGCAAAGAAAAGTAAAAGAATAAAACCGAAATCTTATCTCGGTAATGAAGGTTACATTATCAGAGATATTCATGTGGTCACATTTGATCCATTTGGCCATTTCATCCAGGATACTTCGATACATCCGCAGAAATTTTTAATGAAAGCGGGCAATACGCTGCACATAAAGACGTATCCGTTTACCATCAAAAATATGTTGCTTTTCAAAGAGAATGAACCTTATGATTCTTTGGCGGTACAGGAATCCGAAAGATTGATACGGTCGCAGAGATTTTTGCGGGATGTTCAGCTTTTTACTTTACCGGCATCCAAAGGTTCCGACTCACTTGATGTGTATGTGTGGGTGTGGGATGTCTGGAGTTTAGTGCCTGGCGTCGCCTGGTCAACTAATTCGCTCAAAACAGATTTAACGGATGAAAATTTTATCGGACTGGGGCATCGCTTTCGTGGTGATATGAGATGGGACCGGCCGACAGGCACCAATTTTACCCGTATCAGCTATTTAATTCCCAATATCAAAACATCCTATATTAGCGCCAGTCTTGAATATTATTTTTCGGGCAACAATGATCTGTTACGAAATATCGCTTTTGAAAGGACTTTTTATTCACCATTGACTAAATGGGCGGGAGGTGTTTTTTTAGGGCAGATGATCACTTCGGTATCATACATCCAACAAGATACGGTCCGGCATATTTCTTCGAATACGAATCTCCAGGATTACTGGGGGGCCTGGTCGTGGAAGTTGTTAAAAGGCAATTCGGTTGCGGCACGCACCACAAACCTGATCCTGTCGGGACGGATGATCATGACGAGATACCCGGGAAGACCGGCAGCATCGGAAGCGGCGAACATATTCAACAGTCAGACCACTTATTTCGCGGGACTGGGATTCACTTCACGAAAGTATATTCGCGACAGGTATATTTTTGATTACGGAAAAGTGGAAGACGTACCCATAGGCCGTGCTTTTGGACTAACAGCAGGCTTTGATGTTCAGCAAACCAACCGGTGGTATCTGGGTTTGCAGGCTGCCTGGGGCAATTATTACCGCTTTGGCTACCTGAGCACCCACTTCGAATACGGTACATTTGTCCAAACCTCAGGACTTCAGCAGGGAGCAATAACCGGCAGGTTCAATTACTTTACACGATTATTCAAACTGGGCAATTGGAAAATAAGGCAGTTTGTAAAACCCACAGCAATTTTCGGTTTAAAACGGTTTCCGGGTGACAACCTCACTTTTAAAGAAGATATGAAGGGATTTGAAGAACTTGCCTATGCAGCTTCAAGCATGGTGGTTTTAACCCTGCAAACCCAAAGTTACGCACCATGGAACCTGTTCGGATTTCACTTTGGTCCCTACTTTTTTACCTCGCTGGGGATGCTGGGAAATGAATCTTCGGGCTTTAGCAAAAGCCGGCTTTACTCGTTTTTTGGGTTGGGGGTTTTAATTAAAAATGATTACCTGGTCTTCAATAACTTCCAAGTTTCCCTGGCATTTTATCCTTTTGTTCCAGGAAAAGGAGCCAATATTTTCAGGACAAATTCCTTTGAAACCCGTGATTACGGTTTCAGGAATTTCGAAATATCAAAACCCAGCATCGTGAATTTTAATTAGATTGTGCTGGCCGGGTAAAACCAATAAAAGGTCCGCTTTAAGAATTTTGGCCTTCCGCAAGAAGTCAATATGTGTGAATGATGTAACTCTATTCGTTAATTGTGTAATGCTTTCCAGCTATATACTTATCACCTTTGTATTGTGAAAATTATTTCACCCCTGGCCCGGCAGTTTCGGGATTTAATACATATAAAATGAAAAAAACAATTTTAACCCTTGCTATTGCTATGCTTACAGCAGGGACAATATTTACCGGTTGCGAATCAAACTCCGGGAAAACGGAAAGCAATCCTGACCAAACGCAAAAGTCAATGAATGATGATGAAGGATTACAACATATGGGAACAACCATGATGGCTGGTGATACAATTATGGATTATCAAAATTTCAAAAATGTATCTGAAAATAAAATCATTGCCTTTGAAAAAAGTATTGCACAACTAAAAGTGAAAATCGCTGCCGGGGAAAAAGATACCCGGGAAGAATATTCGAAGCAATTAGCCTCTCTGGAACAAAAGAACAAAGACATGAAAAAGAAGTTGGGAGATTATAAAGAAGATGGAAAAGACAAGGGGGCGCAATTTAGAAATGAATTTAACCATGATATGGATGAGCTGGGCAAAGCAATAGAAGGTTTAACACTTAAAACTGTATAACAGGACGAAAAGTAAACTAGTCGAATTATAATTATAAAAAACTTAATAAAACAAAATGAAAACAATGACCTTTTTAAGCATTTTCCTCCTGTTGATTATAGGAGCTAATGTTTCTGCACAGGAATCGAATGCGACCGAAAAGTACGGCAACACACTAAACCTGGGATTAGGAATAGGATACTACGGGTATGTTGGCCGTTCCATGCCGGTGCTTCATGCCGACTTTGAGTTCGACGTGGCAAAAAGTTTTACGCTGGCTCCGTTTCTTAGTTTCTATTCTTACCGAAACGATTACTATTACGGTAATCCGCATGACGAAAACAGGTATTATTATCACGAAACTGTTATTCTTGTCGGTGCAAAAGGCACTTACTATTTTGATGATTTGCTTAATGCAAACCCAAATTGGGATTTCTATCTTGCCGGCTCGCTCGGTTTTGCCATTTCAAATTCCCGCTGGGATGATGGGTACCCTGGTGACAAAGATTATTATCACAGCGCCAGCCCTTTATTCCTGGATCTGCATATTGGTGCAGAATACCATTTCAATAACAAGTTGGGGGCATTTCTTGATTTATCAACAGGGGTGTCAACAATTGGGTTGGCAATTCACCTGAACAAATAATCTTTTATTAGGATCAGGCTAATGTCCTTTGCATTTTCATTATAACGCCATTGAATTTTTGAAATCACATAAAACTAACGACATGAATAATGAAAATAATCCCTGATATTTAATGGCGAAAAATGGTCAGGTATTATGAAGGCATATCCATTTCAATGGGCCGGTTCATTCTTAAATTCCAATAATTTTAATTTAAGGTTATTACCATCGATCATATTAAATGTGTGAATGATGTAACTAATTTCAAGAATAATGTAATGATTTAATATGTGAAGAGAAATACCTTCGTTTTGTAATCCATTATTCGTTTTTAATCACTAAAACTTTAAAATCATGGGAAATTTATTATACATCGTAGCTGTCATCCTGATCATTGGATGGGCTGTCGGATTTTTTGCATACAGTGCCGGAAGTATTATACACATATTACTTGTAATAGCACTTATTGCAATACTTTTCAGGTTAATCAAGGGAGGAAAAACTGTCTGATCGCTTGCCTTCGTCGGTAAGTAAACAGGACCGGGTATCAGCATATTTATGTGCAGCATCTCCCCGGAATAAAATTAACACTGATAAATCAACTAAACTTTTAACAATTAATAACTTATAATTCAATCAAAATGAAAACACTGACAAAAAAGATATTATTAGGCGCTTTTTCAATCCTGATCTTATTATCGTTTAATTCATGTACGAAGAAAAATGATTTTCTGCCTTCAACAGTTACGCCTGCTGCAGAAGGATATGTTAAGGTAAAAAAGGACAAAAACAATAACTACGTTATTAATATCCGGATATCAAACTTAGCTGCGGTTGAAAGCCTGCAACAATCAAAGAGTACTTATGTAGTGTGGATGGAAACAGACCAGCAGACAACAGAAAACATCGGGCAGGTGAAGAGTTCAAATAAATTAAATGTGACATTTGAAACGGTATCTTCATCCAAGCCGGTTAAAATATTTATTACTGCCGAAGAGGATGGAAGTGACGAATTTCCGGGTAACCAGGTTGTTTTATCCACAGCCAAGATCAAGGTATAATATATATGATATTTATTTTAGGAATACATTATAAAATATAAATTTTGCTATGAAACAGAATACAATAAACAAAGAAACAGAACAAAAAAAACTCAACGAGTGGAATTCTTTGGCAGATGATTTAAATGCCCTGCTGCATTTAGAAGCAGCCGTTTTAAAGGATGAATTTGAAAATCAGAAGAACCACCTGAAGGTATGGCTGGAATATGTAAATGACTGGGTGAGCAATGTTAAAGATGTTAGTGAAGAAAAGAAAATGCAACTAAAGTCTTCCGTCCAAAAGTTACGTGATCAGGTGGCCGCCGGTAAAGCCGATACAGAAGATGCCCTGATAGAACAGCAGCAAAATATAAGCAATGGAATCGAGCAATTAAAAATAAATATTACGGAGGTTTATGGAGCATCAAAAACAAAGATCGGGAATTTTGCCGGGGAAGCTGCTGATAAACTGGATGATTTCCATACCCGTTTTGACTTGTTCAGGCTGCAGTTTTACCTTGGAAAAGAAGAAGCAAAAGAAGATTGGGAACAAAAAAAGAAAGAGATTTCAAATCAATTACAAAAGATTAAATTAAGCATTGCAAATGGATACGAAGATCGGGCGGATAACTGGGATCATTTTTCCGATGAAATGACAGATGCCTGGATGCACATCAAAAATGCATTCAGGATTTAATTGAATTATAAATTCGCTTTTCATGAAAAATTCACTTTATGTAATAGCAGGCTTGCTGATAATCATTTGGGCCATTGTTTTTTTCGGATTTAACGCATATGAATATGTTCATATGCTGCTTGTACTGGCCGGATTTATCATTCTTATCCGGCTGATATTCAGGAAACAATTATCGAATAAAAATGATCTGGGCTAGTTGATGTTAAAAATGAGGCTGTACGATATTTTTTGGTTAGACTCATATTCAATAAATGACAGAATTTCGAAAATCATTATAAGTAAACCTGATAACTTTTAGCTTACTGTATCAGGCGTGGCTCAGTTTCAAGTTGCTTCTCATTCTTCTTAGGTCTTCAATGAACATGATCAAGTCTGCAACACTTTTAACATCTCTATTCCTCAGGTATGCATAAGGTTCCACAAATTTCGGGTTAAATATATAAATGAGGCAGATTATCATATGAATTGTGTAAAGTTTTCCGGTGAAAATAACGCTACCTTTGGATCAAATAAATGTTATTATATGAGCATCGTGGATGAATACAAAAAAAATAATAAAATGAAGAACGATCAATATGTCATTGCAACCATGGTTTCTATCATCTGGGGGCTTATTTTCTGGGGATCTATTTCAGTTATGGGAATCAACATGCTGGTTGCCGCAGTTGTAATCCCTTTCTTTGCCTGGCTGTTTTCGACACTTACGATCCAGGTGATTGATCAGAAATTGACAACCATTCGAATTTACAACCTTCAGAAATATAACCACTAATTCCAAAGCTATGCTGACTTCGAAATATACACCAGAAGAAATCAACGAAATAAAAATCAAGCTCAAAAGGATGTACCCACAGTTGACAGCCGCCGATCTATCCTCCACGGTTGGAAAAGAAATGATCATGCTGAGCCTGGTTGCTTATAAGCTGCGTAAAACCCGCCAGCAGTTTCAGGATATCATTGATGGACTTTAGACCACCTGTCCACGATCGTAGAGCGGATCGATGATAAAAGAATGCTTTAAAGAAATGAAACTATTTTTAGCTCAATTGAATTCCGATCAGCTTGTAAAATTTGAGATTTTTGCAGTTGCAGTCACCGCTTTTCTCAAATTTATACTCATCGACTGGCTTAACTTGCGTGCTGTATACATTGTGTTGATCTGTTTGTTCTGGGTAGGCTATATTTTTTACAGGTACAAAAGCGATCCTTCGATCCTGTCGCGCTGGGGTATTCAACAGCAAAATTTTAGGGCCACTTTACTTTATCTCCTTCCATTTGCGATTATTTGCATTGCCGGTTTCGGAATATACGGTATGGCCGCTCAAACAGCTGTTATCAATTGGCATTTGATTCCCATCCTGCTTGCATATCCTCTATGGGGGCTAATGCAGCAATTTATTGTAGTCGGGTTGATTGCTGGAAATTTGAAATTTATCACAAATCCCAGGTTTAAAAACTATCAGATCATACTGATCACATCAATGTTGTTCAGTTTGGTGCATTACCCGGATGGCTTATTAATGGTGTTTACATTTATTATGCAATGGATTTTCACAACTGCATTTCTTAGGTGGAAAAACATTTGGCCTCTGGGTCTGTATCATGGGTATATCGGCACCATTCTTTTATTCTTTATATTGGGAAGAGATTTATGGGAAGAACTGCTTTCAGGATTTTAATCCGGCTTCAGCTAAAGTTTTCATTTTTTAAATATGAAAAAATCTTTTCAGGTCAGTTCCTTTTCTCAATCGATAATGAATGAAAAGCAATATTGCAGAAACGGGCAAGACTGAAACAAGTGCAATTACACTCCACTGAAAATTCAATCTGTTGTTAATCTGCAATGAAATAATTCCTTCTATACATACACTGAGAATGCCTGAAGCGATTAAAAATAATGCGATCAGGTTAATTCCGCGCTGTCTCGACCTCCTGACCAGGCTTATTAAAACAAAAACAACCAGGTAAAAGGCAAAAACCAGGGGTATACCAAGCTTTGTACCCCATCCTATATTTTTGTTGAACATGTCGAATAGCACCATAAGGATTGAAGTAATAATAAAGCTGCCGGTTAAGGAAACGATTATTTTTCTCTTCAAAAAAACAATCATTGTAATAATGAGAAATAGCGCCAAACACGAACTCATAGTGTACTTTGACCAGGTAATGTCTTTATTGATGATCAGGTCGATGATGAACGTGACAATCATGCCAGATAGTAATATCATTGCTGACAATTGCCAGAATAACCTGCGCCGCTGAATGGGGGTTAATTCTCTAAAATCAGACAGTAACCGTTCTTCTTGTCTTGTTTCCTGAATTTGAAATTCCTTCTCGTCATCCGGTGATTCCTCTGAAATATGTTTACCACATAAAGGACAATTTTTCATATTCTCTTCCAGTTCCACACCGCAATTTTTGCATAAGATCATATTTAATCAGTTTTATAGGTTGTCAGTTTGACTTTTAAACCTTGATCGACAAGGAATTTTAAAAACCGTTTTTCGAGTTCTTTCGATTTGGTGATGTTTCCAAAACTTAAAATCAGATTATCCTTAAACCCAATAATTCCACAATTCACTTTTAGCTTTTTATTGGGAGGCGGAGGTGTCACAATGAAATATTTAATGCATTTATTAATTTCGGCAGGCAAAATTACATTTCCAAGATTTGTTAATACCCCGCTGTATTGACTGGTTCCCAATGAATAATACTTCACTGAGAGGATGAAACTTTTCAGGAATAGTGGGATACTCCGTACCAGGAGTTTTTTTTCGCTACCAACATTTCTGGCAATATTTTTATTTACCAGTTTTTCATCTGTTTCCAATTGCATCTGATGAAATACTGTTTTAATAATTTCATCAAAGGAATAATGTCCCAATCGCATATCGATTCCGGGCATCACATACAATGAGAAATTTCTCATTGATTTGGATTGATAAATCTTTCGGAGGTCAATGGGCACCTGTAACCGGATCCACTTATCTTTCCAATAACGACTCTTGATTTTCATATCCTGGTAAACCTCCTGAAGCACGAACAAATAGACAGCAGTAAGATAAACGGTGATGTTAACGTCTTTTCCATCTGCCATCGCTTTTATTTCATCTTTTGATATAATTGCATTGAGCACATCAAAACGCGGAATATCATTGAGTGAAAAAGGCAAATGAAAAGCTTTGGATTGTTTTAACATGGGGGGGATGTCAACTTTGAAATACCGGCTATAAGAATCTTCAAATTCCTCTTCATGGGCTATTTCATCCGGGCGATGAAAATAGCATTTTTCAGGGATTTTTATTCCGCCTTCTTTGAGATAAATAATCAGCAGGGATTTTAGAAATTCGAATGCCCCTGAGCCGTCTGTTAGGATATGCGAAAACTCCACACTTAACCTATTCTTTACAGCGAGAATTCTAAATAAAAACCCGTCTTTTGTGAAATTCCTGCAGGGTGTCCGACAGTCAAATTCAACAGGCATTTCAAGATCGGCATATTCGAGATAATACCAGAAAAAACCTTTTTTAAGCCGAACTTGATAATAGGGAAATCTGTCCTTTATTGCATCAACTGCCAATAGCAGATTTCGAATGTTTATTCTGTTGTTTAGAACAACCGATATCCTAAAAACAGCCGTAAGCTCATCGGTAATAACTGCCGGAAAAATTTTAGCAGCATTATCGAGTGGAAGCCAAAAATTTTCTGCTTTTTCCCCAGGAATATTCATACGCTCCATATTACCTACTTCGGCTTATTACCGAAATTTTAACCAACCGCACTCGTTCAACGTTTTATGAATATACTTTATAAATTGACAATATATTCAATCAACGGCGAATTACTTTTTATGCCTAGAAAGATAGTAAAAAAAGTTGATTTTCAGACAATTAATTTTAAAATATGACGGAAGCCTCATTTATTTTGTGTATATTTGCAACAAATATTAATAACAATACAATGTATAAAGGAACAGTAAAATTTTTCAATGAATCCAAAGGATTCGGATTTATTAAAGATGCCAACTCACCAAAAGAGTATTTCGTTCATTCAAACGGATTAAAAGAAAGTATCAGAGAGAATGATGAAGTAACTTTTGATTTGGAAGAAGGAAAAAAAGGATTAAATGCGGTAAATGTTAAACTGGCATAGTTTAAAATATATAAACATTTAAAATTTTGGGTCCCGCTGTTAGCGGGACTTTTTTTTTGACATGCCATTAATCTGATTTATGGAACTCTTCGTACGCTTGCAACACCGTTAAATGAGATATTAAATAAGCCAGTGAACTTTCAGCACCCTGGTTGCGGTTTACGCCATAACTTTCGAACCCATCGCAACATCCTTTGGTCTCAAAATCATACAAACTCATTCTCAAATCGTTTTCACCCAGAAACCATAAAAAAGATGTGTATAGTTTGTTGAGGTATTCTTTATCCTTTGTAATATGAAAAGCCTGGTGGTACATTAAAACCATTGACATAGCATCGATGGGCTGTTGGGCAAATATTGAGCGTTCGCCCTCTTTTTTGTACCACTTTTCATTTCCAATAATCGATAAGCAGTTATCTCTAAGGGTATGACTTGTCAGAAAATTCAGGGATGCAAGTGCTGTTTTTGTTATTTTACCATCGTTCAGTATTTCCGCCGAGTGTAAAAGTGCAAGCGGTAAAATGCCATTATCATAAGCCAGCAAGGATTCAAACCATTTCCAATCGGAGGATTCATTTTCTTCGTAATGTTTGATTAATATATTGGCCAGGTTCCTTAACCTTTCTGTCATCGTGTCGTCCGATGGATTACTTTTAAGGTAATAACATATTCCAATCATGGTATTGGCAATACCCCTGATAGACTTTATTTTTTCAAAATTGGGTGATGCATTAAAAAACATCAACTTTCCTGTTTGATAGTAGGCATCATTGGGGGCATTGCCTAATAAATATCCCAAAGCCCATATCGTCCGGCCAAACGAATCTTCAGAACCAACTTCATCCAGGTAATTTCTGCTAAAGCTCAGGAAATTCCTGAAAGTGCCATTCATATTTTGCATATAGTGGATATAGCTCAGGTAAATGGGAGATAATTCAAGGGCCCGCTCATCTTTCATTTGCCTGTAAGCCATTAACACCATCAGCAGGGCTCTGGCATTGTCATCCAGGCAATATCCTTCCTTTAAGTTCGGAATGCCAAATTTTGCATGTTGGATGATGCCGGTATCATCTGTCATACGATTAATATGGATCAATGAAAATGGAGGGAGAACAAGTAAATCAATTACCGTTTCTTTTTTTTCAATCGGACTTTGCTCTTCTTTCAGAATTGTTGAAGCAAGCTTAACATATCTTTCACCTGTTTTTGGCCAGGTAATCTTTTTTCCATAATCATGCGCTTTTCTTTTAAGCTCTTTTAATTGTTCAGGATGATCAATGAGTTCATTTATGATGGACGAAAGGCCTTCGTGATCATTAAAGTTAAAAAACCGGCCTCTTCCTTCGGCCAGTAATTCTGTAGCATGCCAGTAAGGTGTTGAAATGGCAGCGCAACCAACGCCCACAGCATATGAAAGCGTTCCACTCGTAATTTGGGCTTCATTCAGATAAGGGGTTATATAAATATCAGAAGCATACAAGTATTTGAACAAATCCTGAACTCCAATAAATTCATTGAGAAAGATAACATGCTTTTCGAGTTGAAGCGATTTAACCAACCGCAATAAAAATATGCGATATTCTTCGCCCGAATGTCGCAATATGCTTGGGTGAGTTTTGCCAAGGACAATATAAATTATATTCGGGTGTTTTTCAACAACTTTAGGCAATGCCTTTATAACCGTTTCTATTCCTTTGTTTCGTCCAAGGAATCCAAATGTCAATAACACCTTCTTACTTTCAAGCTTAAAATCCGTTTTTGAATTTTCAGGGCTGTAATGAATGTCAGGAACACCATGTTCAATGAGAACAATTTTTTCTTTGGGCACATCGTAAATACTCACCAGGAATTTAATGGCTTTATGGCTCATCACCACAATTTTATGTGCCATTTTGCAAATTTCCTGTAAAATAGCCTTTTCATTATATGAAGGGGCTTTGAGAATGGTATGCAGCGTAACCATGAGTGGAATGTCCAACCGATGTAATAAGGGAAGAATATACACCCCGCTTTGACCGCCAAAAATACCGAATTCATGTTCAAGAATGCAAAGATCAGCTCCACTCAGATTAATGAATTTAGCAGCCTTAATATAATCTTCCTGATGGTCCTGTCTGATGGTTAATTTTACTTGCGGAGGATATTCATATTCGATGTTGTTATCACTTAAAGCAATAACAAATCCTTCATGACCAGATTCTTTACTTTCCTCGCTAACCAGCATGGCGTCGTAAAGGTTATTTGTAAAAGTACCGATGCCACATTGTCGGGGTGGGAAAGTTGCTATAAAAGCAATTTTCATTTTATCTGTTTTTAGTTTAGGTTTACAATTCTTCTTTGGGCGGATAATTCCGCTGTGAAATAGATCATTCCGAAAATTCGAAGTGGATGCTAAAAGTCTATCTGCTTATTTATGTTGTTCTTATCTGCCCGTTTGGCTGCTTTTGCAGCTCTTTTTTCCTTCAGGGTTTTAACCGGTGCCTTCTTGATGCTCTTTTTGCTTTCTTTTTCTTTTGACATGATTGTTAGTTCTTATGGTAAGTTATTATTTTATATCAGCAGTGATGTTTGATCAAAGCCACTTTTAATAATCGTTGAAATCATTTTAAAACGCTCAGTGGCTTTAACTGCATGCGAAATATGGGCAGGAATAATAATCCCTTCACCTGTTTTCAACAAATTCAATTTATTATCAATCACAACCTCCGCTTCTCCATCAATAATTTGAATAAAAGTATCGTAAGGTGAAATTTTCTCTGCCAGTATTTCCCCGGTATCAATAGCGATTACACTCACATTGCCGGTGGTTTTCCGGATGATGGTTTTGGTTACTACAGAATTAGGAACATATTCGATGATTTCAATCAGGATGTGTGTTTTGGATTTTTCAACTTCAATTGTGGTCATGATTTTACCTTTATTCGTTTTTGATAAAGGTACTGCCTGAGATGAATAGGGTTGTTACACAATTTAAAGTATTAGTTACATAATTCACACATCCTCAAGTGTACTTCGCCTTTTGTTTTTAAGCATTTTAAAGTGCGTGGGTGTAAGTCCTGTAATCTTTTTAAATTGATTGGATAAATGGGCCACACTGCTATAGTGCATCCTGTATGATATTTCGGTAAGACTCAGCTCGTCGTAAACGATCATTTCCTTTACTTTTTCAATTTTATGGGCGAGATAAAATTTTTCAATGGTAATGCCTTTCACCTCAGAGAAAAGATTGGCCAGATATGTATAATCGTAATTGAGCTTTTCACCTAAGTAATCTGAAAGGTTAACCTTGATTTGTTCTTCTGAATAGTGGACCAATTCTATGATAGCGCTTTTTATTTTCTCAACCAAAATACTTTTTTTATTATCCATCAGTTCCAATCCCGATTTTTTTAACGCGATATCCAGTCGCTCGATTTGTTCAGTTGTTATATTTTCTATTAGATTGGCTTCCCCAATTTTTACATAAGTATAATGCAGGCCAAGTTTTTCCAGCTCTGATGTCACTACCATCTGGCAGCGGATGCAAACCATATTTTTGATGTATAATTTCAATTAAAACTTACCGTGTTATAGATATTATTGTTAGTAAAAATACATAAAATAAAAAAAATATGATCCGTCGAGAATAAAGGCAATGACTGTATGGAATTTTCAGGAGTTGGAATATATTTTGGAGATGCGCCATATGCGTATTTTCGATTCAACATTTAGATTCTAATAGGAACAATAATTCCAAACAAGAATCAGTTGGAATTTGCTTTCCAATCATTTCAAAAAGAGTGGCGAAATTTACTTTATTCCACAATATCATAAGTTAAAGCATTAAAGACCTGGTTCAAGGGAGTGAATGAGGAATCCAATTATTCCTTGCAAAAATTAGTTTTACCATTCAAAATACATTTTCAGGAAGACCACATTGAGATGGTCTGGTTAAGCTCGGTTGTGTTTTTATTTTGGCTGAGGGGGAAAAACGCTTAAAATATATCCAAACCCAACCACCGGTCTTGTAAACATTACTGGCACCAACAATGCAACAGTCACTGTTTTCAATACTACTGGTGCTATTGTTGCCGAATACAACAATTTTAATTCAGGTCAAATTGATTTGACAAATTTGAATGAGGGCATCTATTTCCTCAGTATTGTCATTGATAATAAAACAACCCTGAATAAAAAGATCAGCGTGCTGAAATAAATCAGGGGAATCGCAATAGTTTAAACGGTAGCTCAAATGGGCAACCGTTTTTTTATTTCCGGGAAAGTGTGCGGTGAATTTCCAGTACTTGAGGTATTACCAGTCGATTACCATCGTTGTGGATAACAAAATCGGCCCGTTTGATTTTCTCCTCCTGTGGCCATTGGTTTTTCATCCTGCTCAGAACATCCGATTCCGAAACCCCATCCCGCAGCATCACCCGCTGAATCGCCATTTCAACAGGACAGGCCACCACGATGATCTTATCAAAATCCCTGTAAAAACCACTTTCAAATAAAATAGCCGCCTCCTGAACAACATAGGCATGTTGTTTATTTTCTTCCATCCACTGATACAAATCCTTTCTTACCAGGGGATGAATGATCCCATTGAGGAATTCTAAAGCAGCTTTATTTTTGAATACAATGGAAGCAAGTTTTTTTCGATCGATTGTTCTGTCTGTGGTCAGAATATCTTCGCCAAACGTATCTACTAATTGGTCGACCACCTCCTTCTGAAAAAGAAATTTTTTGGCTTCCTGGTCTGCATGATAAACCGGAACGCCGAGCACTGAAAAAATTTCGGCTACAGTACTTTTACCACTTCCTAAATTGCCGGTTAATGCGATCTTAATCATTGCTTAATACCAAATATTCAACTTGTTCAGGTTCTATTTTTGTAATCTCGGTAAATGAAGGCCTGGCCACAATTTTCACCGGAACCTGACTGATGCTTTGATCCTGGGGGATACTGACGATGGCCCGGAACATCCCTGCATCAATGCGGTTGTAATTTTTCAATGCTACCAGGTAGGTAACTTTTACCCTTTCCGGAAAGGTTTTTACTCGTACATCGTTTTGTTCAGTTTCCACTTCCAATTCTATGGTCGCTTCCGTAAATTTCTCGGCATTGATGGTGAGTTCAACTTGCTGTGGAACCATTTTCAACTGTCCGTTCAATTCAGGAGATCGGATGTCTGCCATAACTTTCATCGGTCCGGAAATGTTTTTTACTGCTTTATCTTCCGTTTCAACAAAGCGAATCTGATCCAACATCTGTCGGGCACCAACGACCAAAACGGAATCCGGATTTGCCCGAACACTATCGGAAAGCCGGTACAGTCCCTGGAATGAGAGTGTAAGATTCGGAATAACCGGGACTTTCTTTCCAACTAAAGGTTCAAAGCGAAAATAGAGGTTTTCAGGACTGATGGAAACCAATTCTTCAGAAAACTTATTCTTCGCCAGCAATTCCTTTGATAATCTGGATGTACTGAATGTTGCTGTGAAATATCCTGCTTTTTCTTCGAGGTTCAAATTGCTGAGATCAATATCAATGGGTTTCCGCCGCGACAGATATTTAAGGGTGATCATTTCAAAACCACCGGACGCCACCCTGAAAGTCAGGGTACTGTCAGGATGATTCACCATCATCATATCTTCCGGCATGTTTGTATACCGGATGGGATACTCCAGGGTTGACACTGATTCTTTGGAGAGTGCAATCAAGAACCACAAAAAAATTGAAATGCCCAGGCAAACCAGGAAAACGTATAATTTAAAGCGAAACCGATCATCCTGCGGTGTGATCACTTTGCGGAGTTTTCCGATGACGGAAGTTTCAGATTTCATAGCAGTTTTGATGCCTGATGCGCGATCCTTCTATAGCCAGGGATCAAAGCTATTTTCTTTCACCAAGTTGTGAACTACCATCCATGGCAACAGCAGATTTCTCTACCTTAAGGCGATTTTGCCCTTCTACTTCGATGGTAAAGGTTGTTTCCTGTACTTCAATGATTTTGCCGTGAATACCACCAATGGTTACTATTTTGTCTCCTTTTTTCAAGGCTTCACGAAATTTACGTTGATCTTTGCTTTTTTTCATCTGTGGACGAATAAAAAACAAGTAAAACACCAAAACGATAAGAATCAGCGGCAAGAAACTCATCAGTCCGCCCCCCTCCTGACCTTCAGCGGGAGGCATAAAAAGTAAAATTTGAGGTAAATTCATATTAATTTATTCAATGTTGTTTATTGTTTTTTCCATCAGGGATTGATCACTTTAGCTTTGATCCTTACAACCGTTTTATTGGGTTGACAGTTGGAGACAATGGTCACCGACTTATTCTGTATTCCCGATCGGCCTGCACTATCAAATGTCACCTTTATTAACCCCGTATCACCAGGCTTGATAGGTTCACGGGGAAAATCGGGAACAGTGCAACCACAGCTGCTGTGTACTTGTGAAATCAACAGGTCCGACTGACCACTATTTTTAAATTTAAAGTTATAGGTCACTTTTTCTCCCTGTATTAATTTTCCAAAATCATGCTCCGTTTTATCAAAAGCAATGACCGGCAGATCATTTTGTTGATCACCACTGGCCGAGATTGGGTTTTTCACAACATCAGCCGGGATCTTACCTTGTTCACCACTGCATGCAAACAGTCCTGTAATAATAACGATTGTAATAAAATATGTAAGTCTTCTCATAACCTAATCTGGTTGGCAAAAATAGACAATTTAATTGAACTCCTCAGCCCGTAATCCGATGATTTATTCATATTTGTATTTAGAAACGGGGCTTTACTTTTTGATGAACGAATCTGATGAAAGGAGATTATTCAGAATTGATAAAAACAACATTTCAATAAAAAATAAATGTCATATTAAACTTTTATTGGATAATTTTGATCAATAGAATAATAATACTGGCATTTTTGCATTATACATTGTGTTCCGGCAGAATATGACCGCTGAAATCAAAATAATACATACATGAAAAAACAGATTTACATCGCAATCGGAATTGTCATTGTTGTGATCATTTTCCTTTGGTATTTTGTAGGATCTGATACCATATCATCCGAAACCATCGAAGTTGAAGTCAACAGGGGCGAATTTAAAATTGCTGTTACAACCTCCGGAGAACTGGAAGCTAAAAGTTCCGAAAAAATCTATGGTCCGGATAATCTTCGCAATGTTCGCATCTGGCAGGTTAAGATCGACGACATCGTTCCGGATGGGACTGTTGTTGATTCAGGTGATTATGTTGCCAGTCTGGACCGAACGGAATTGGCGAACCGCATGAAAGATCAGGAGTTGGAACTGGAACAACTTGAGACCCAGTATACCAAAACCAAACTGGATACCTCGCTCGAAATGCGGAGTTTACGCGATGAACTCATCAATCTGCAATATGCTTTGGAAGAAAAGAAAATCGAGTTGGAACAATCCAAATATGAACCACCGGCAACCATTCGGCAGGTTGAAATTGAACTTGAGCGCTCCGAGCGAAATTATGATCAAGCCGTAAAAAACTATCAGCTTAAACTGGAGAAAGCCGAAGCCAATATGCAGGATGTATCTGCACAATTGACCAAAGCACAGCGCAAATATGATGAAATGGCAGAGGTGTTGAGTCAATTTACAGTATTTGCCCCCAAAGCGGGCATGGTGATCTACCGACGCGGATGGGACGGCAAAAAACAAGGGGTCGGATCACAGGTGAGTACCTGGGACAATGTTGTAGCCACCCTGCCCAATCTCACACAGATGATCTCTAAAACGTATGTCAATGAAATCGACATTAGTAAAGTGAAGGACGGTCAACATGTGGAAATTGGCATTGATGCATTTCCCGAGAAAAAATTTACTGGGGAGGTGACGGAAGTGGCGAATATTGGTGAACAGATGAAAAACACCAATGCCAAAGTCTTTGAGGTATTGATTGAAGTGAATGAATTCGACTCGGTCATGCGACCTGCCATGACTACCAAAAATGTGATCATTACTGATATCATTGAAGATGTATTGTATGTACCCATTGAATGCATCCATACCGAAGACTCAATTTCTTTTGTTGTAACGGGTGGAACCCGTCAGCAAGTGATCGTTGGCAAAAGCAACGAAAATGAGATAATCATCCACGCCGGACTTGAGGAGGGCGAGGATGTATATATTTTACCACCCGAAGGATATGAAGATTTCCGGCTTTCCCTTTTGGATGAAGAAATCATTGCAAAATACAGGGAAGAAAAGGGAAAAGAAAATCAAGCGGATACCTCTAAATCAAGGGCTGATGATCAAATGAAAGGATTCAATAAGGAAGAGTTCATGAAAAAGAAACGCCCTGAAGGAGCTCGAAAAGGAGGGGTGCGTAAATCAACAAACTAAAGCAGACAACGTGGAACGTTATTTTCAGATCATCAACATAGCCCTTGAAGCAGTTTTTGCCAACCGCTTTCGTTCAATCCTCACAGCACTGGGTATTATCTTTGGTGTTGCTGCTGTAATCGCCATGATGGCCATTGGGAATGGTGCGCAAAAAGAGATCCTCGACCAGATCAAACTGGTAGGGGTTAACAACATCATCATCACACCTGTACTTGATAACCAGGGACAATCAGCCAGCTCCGATGAAGAAGGCAAATCTAAAACTGAGAAATACTCCCCCGGGCTTACAATTAAGGATGCGCAAAGCATTAAAGAAATCCTACCCACGGTTGATATGGTTAGCCCGGAGGTGATATATGAAACCTTTATCATCAAAGATGGCATCCGGAGTTCTGCTAAGTTAAGCGGTGTTACCCCTGACTTTTTTCGGGTGTTTAACTTGCAATTGAATAAAGGATTTATGTTTACCGAAGATCAGTTGGTCAATGGAGGTGCTGTTTGCATTATCGGACCCAAGATCGCCTCCAAGTTTTTTCCCAATGAAGATCCCATCGGTAGTTATATCAAATGCGGAAACCTGTGGCTCAAAGTGGTTGGTGTACTGGAGGGGATCAATGTTTCGGGAACCAATACAGAAGAACTGGGCATCAGCAATTACAACATCAATATTTATGCACCCATCCAAACAATTTTATTGAGATATAAGGACCGTTCGGCTGTTACTGCTGCTGCTATTCATGGCGAAAGTTCAGAGTCCGTTGTAATTTTTGGCGGTGGCATGGCCTCTTTCAGTTCAAGCACAGGCGGTTCTGATGAAACCAACTACCACCAAATTGATAAGATTGTGGTCCAGGTTAAGGAGAGTAGTCAATTAACTTCAACGGTAAAAGTAATTAAAGAGATGCTCTACAGGCGGCATCAGGAGGTGGAAGATTATGATATCATGATCCCCGAACTCCTTCTCAAACAAGAACAAAGAACCAAGGACATATTCAATATTGTGTTGGGTGCCATAGCCAGTATTTCTCTTATTGTCGGGGGTATTGGTATCATGAATATCATGCTCGCATCGGTGATGGAAAGGATCCGTGAGATCGGCGTGCGGATGGCCACCGGTGCCCGAAAGCGGGATATCGTCTTCCAGTTTCTATCAGAAGCCACCCTGATCAGTATTTCAGGCGGACTACTGGGTATTATTCTCGGTATCGGATTATCAAAAATCATCATGCAAGCTACGGATATTCTAACCATTGTTTCTCCCATATCCATTTTCGTATCATTCGGCGTTTCGGTTGCAGTGGGTATCATTTTTGGCTATATGCCGGCGAAAAGGGCCTCGGAACAAGACCCGGTAGAATCACTGCGGCATGATTAAAACCTTAATTACAGACTTTGAAAAGATAAAACCTATGACCATTAGCAGAACCAATAAAAGGAATTTAAACCGATTATTCCCTTTCCTTGCTGTTTTTTTCTTTTTTACGAATTTTACCAACCTGGATGCTCAGGATGAAGCAAGAATATTAACCCTTGATGATGCCATTGAAATTGCACGACAGCAATCTCCGGATGCATTGATGGCCAAACACCGCTTTCGGTCGAGTTACTGGCAATATCGTAGCTTCCGGGCTTCCTACCTTCCCTCACTCACTTTGTATGGAACCCTCCCGGATTTTGACCGGTCAATCCGAACCATTTCCACTGTTGAGGGAGAATTATTCTCACCCCAGACCACCAACAGAATCTATGGAGGATTATCCATTAATCAGCGGATCGGACTGACGGGTGGCACCCTATCTTTGAACTCCAATCTTTCCAGGATCGATAATATCCTTGAAAACCCAGACACCACTTACACACAATACAGCTCCAGCCTATTGAACATCACATACCGGCAACCCATTTTTCAATACAATTCATTTAAATGGGAGCAGAAGATAGAACCCATGGTGTATGATGAGGCCAAAAAGAAATTTGTGGAGGATATGGAACAAGTTTCTCTAACAACAACCAATTATTTCTTTAACCTGCTGGAAGCACAGATACAGGAGAAGATCGCGTTGATCAATCAGGCCAATTATGACACGCTGTATAAAATTGCAATGGGTCGCTACAACCTGGGCAAGATTGCTGAAAATGACCTGCTCCAGCTTGAGCTACGATATTTAAGAGCCAATGCTGCTGTGAAAGAAGCTGAACTGGATGTCGATAATCAGTTATTCCGGTTCAAGTCATTCCTTCGGATCCAGGATGAAATAGATATTGAATTGATCATACCCAACAATTTTACCCAGTTTTTTGTGAATGCGGAGAAGGCCATTGAAGAGGCCCGGTACAATAACTCTGAAGCCCTTGGATTTACGCGCCGGTTGATCGAAGCGGAAAGTTCAGTGGCCATGGCCAAGCTGGACGGCCGTTTTGATGCTGAACTTTTTGCTGTATATGGCTTAACCAACAATGCTGATGTAATTGAAAACCTGAATAACAATCCCCTTGACCAACAACAAATTCAGCTTGGTATTACGCTCCCCCTCCTCGATTGGGGCGTAGCCAGGGGACGGATCAAAATGGCCGAATCAAACCAGGAACTGGTGCGGACCTCCATCGAACAAGAGCAAATTGACTTTGATCAGGAAGTTTTCCTCAAGGTTGCTCAATTTAATATGCAATTCGATCAGGTAAAAATTGCGGCAAAGTCGGATACAGTTGCTCAGAAGGGATATGACATCACAAAAGCAAGGTACCTCATTGGAAAGATCAGCATTACCGACCTGAATATAGCACAGGCTGAAGCCAATAGCTCGAAAGGAAATTATATCAACGCTTTGTGGACCTACTGGAGAAATTATTATGATTTGCGCCGGCTGACTTTATATGATTTTGAGAGAGATCTGCCCATTCAGGTAGATTATATGGAGTTGCTATAACCTATTATAAAATATCCTTACCATAATCTGCATAGTATTGCAGTAACAGGGCTTCACGAGCACGTTTTACACGCATTTTAACGGCACTCTCATGCAGGTTTAACTCTTCTTGCAGGGTTTTGATTGATTTGTTCTGTAAGTAACGCTTCTCAATGATGTTCCGATGATTTTCCGGCAACCGCGCTAATACCTTCATAAAACGATCATACATCGATTCATCCTCTTCTTCGTCAGGCAAAAGATCATCGACTATATCCGGTAGCGCTTCCGATGTCATGTATTCAATGATATGGTGTTTCGATTTTTTACGAGAATAATCGATGCAATGATTTACTGTTATGCTATATAGCCAGGTTGAAAAAGTAGCACTCTTTCGGAATTGGGGCAGGTGTTCAAACACTTTGATAAAGATATCCTGTACAAATTCGTGCGCCAATGCCTTATCCTTCAGGTAACCAACGCAACGGTTGTAAACTTTCTTTTCGTACCTTTTATAAAGTACTTTCTCAAGTAATGTAAATTGATCCGGGCCCAATCTTGTGATCAGCTCCTCATCGGTCATATCATCCAAAAAGTAGTTGCTCATATCATTACATGATAATGGGGTAACAAAAAGTAAACTTGTTATGAATTGTTAATAATTACCATTGGAAATAAGTGACATTTTATCAAAATTTCGTCTATATTGTACTACCGAATAGATTAACCAAAATCAAATATCCAAACCGGATAAAGCTTAAACGGTATGGACATGATTCTGTTCGGTTCAGGCTACTAAATTATCTAAATCTAATAACATGAAGGAGACCATTAACATAGAGGCAAATCCTGTGATCTCCCCCACTGCATCCATTCCGATGTCCCAGGAGGGAAGTGTAATTGGGGTGATCACGGAAAACAGGCAGCGGATAAAGCAAACACAAAATTTTAAAAGCTTCATCAAAAACCTGAATGATATCATTCATTTACCATTAACCTATTTAGGTGGGCATTCGTTTAGACGCATGCGTGCAAATAATTTTAAACGGTATCCCCGAAATAAAAAATTATTGTACAGGCTTGGCGTTTTCCCGATCATTGATCATTATTATGATCCTTTGTTCAATCCCAAACAAATAAAGCACAGCTTACGAAAAGACCGCTTTCTTCCATCCATCAATCTGAACATCAAAGAGCAACTGGAATTGCTGTCAAGGTTTAATTATAACAAAGAACTAATCAATATTCCGGAAGAAAAAACGGCACCCAATAAGTATTATTATAATAATTATTCTTTCCTTTCAGGCGACGGAGAATACCTTTACAATATCGTCCGGACTTTCAAACCCAAAAAAATAATTGAGATTGGTAGTGGATATTCTACCTTGATGGCATGCAAAGCCATTGAAAAAAATGAAAAGGAGGCTAAAAATTATCAATGCAAAGTAATTTGTGTAGAACCTTTTGAACATCCATGGCTGGAAGAATTGGATGTAGAAGTCAACCGGTCTCTGGTGGAAGACCTGCCGCTTTCTTTCTTCGAAAGTCTGGAAGCCAATGACATCCTGTTCATCGATTCTTCCCATATGATCAAACCGCAGGGCGATGTATTGTTCCTGTTCCTCCATGTATTACCGATTCTGAAACCTGGTGTAATAGTTCACATTCATGATATATTCACACCCAAAGACTACCTGGATGACTGGATACTTGAAAAAAACAGGTTTTGGAATGAGCAATACCTGTTAGAAGCATTTCTGAGTTTCAATGACCAGTATCAAATCATTGGTGCTTTGAATTTCCTGAGGCATTTTTATTATAATGAACTCTGCATGGCCTGCCCTGTAATGAAAAGCCAAATTGAACGGGGCATCGATCGCGAACCGGGTTCATTCTGGATGCGAAGGGTTTAGCTCAATTCGGCAAGAAAAACTATTCGGCTATCTGTATCACGGGTAGCCTTTATTTTTACCTGATTTTCCAGGATCAGCTCTGAAAGGGTGATTACATCTCCTTCTTTGGCTTCGGTGATAAAATTGATGTGAAAATGCTTAAAATTCCGAAGGGCATGTTCAGCAGAGAGCGCATCCCATATCCATTCTGCATATTTCGAATTGGTAACATGGCCATTCAAATCCATATCAGAAAACTTAACTTTCCTCTTTTCAACACATTTATCCCCCTCACCAAACAGAATTTTTGCAGCAGGCTCTTGCAATGCCATGGTGGGATCCAATTGCGATAGAGCAGTATTTACAAGATGCGGTTTTTGTGGACGCCGGGTATTCAAATCAATAACCATCCAGGTGGAGGCCACACCCCCGACAATTCGCCGGTCCTTATCTCTGATATAATAATCACGGAATGCCATCATACCTTCTACGCTCCGCGGCCAGGTTTCTATAAAGACAACATCGTTCCATTTGGGAAAACTCTCCATAACAATGCGTTGCCGCACCAGAACCCAAAACTGGTTAAGCACTTTGGCCTGTTCATAGCCAAATCCAAGTTTTTCGGCCTGTCGCCATGCTGTTTCTTGTAAATAGCGGGAAATCGCGGCAAAACTCATCCGTCCATTTTTATCAGTATCATGCCAATATACCCGGAAAGTTTCTATTTGATGCGATTGGTTTTCCATTATTAAATTCCATTCCAAATTACGTGCAAATTTACCTTTATTTAAAAAATGAAAGATATTTTCATACTTTTGGATAAAGGGAAAAAATCCTACACCGACGGCAAAAAGAAATACATGAATTAACTTGACAACAATGGAATCAATTAAGGGTACGCAAACTGAAAAAAATTTATTAAAAGCCTTTGCTGGAGAATCGCAGGCCCGCATGCGCTATGATTATTTTGCCAAACAGGCAAAGAAAGAAGGCCTTGAGCAAATAGCCTCCATCTTCGATGAAACTGCTCAAAATGAACGGTCTCATGCCAAACAGTTTTTTCGCTTCCTGGAAGGTGGTATGGTTGAAATTACGGCCTCCTACCCTGCCGGAATGATCGGCACTACACTGGAGAACCTGAAAGCTGCAGCTGAAGGGGAAAATGAAGAATGGACCGAATTGTATCCGCATTTTGCAGATGTTGCCGAAGCTGAAGGTTTTAAAAAAGTGGCCACGATCTTCCGTTTGATCGCAAAGATTGAAAAGGCTCATGAAGAGCGTTACCGGAAACTTTATCAAAACCTCGAGGAAGGAAAAGTATTCGAGCGTGCCGGGAAAGTAATCTGGAAATGCAGGGTATGCGGATTTTTACATGAAGGCCTTAAAGCTCCCAAGAACTGTCCGGCCTGTAACCATCCCCAGGCGTATTTTGAAATTCAGGAAGCCAATTACTGACGAGGTGAGGCAAAGCGGGTATTTCATGAATTTGAATAATCCGGAAATAATTACAATCTAAACAACCCATGTTTTGATAGCAGTTAAAAAGGATGGAATGGGTGACATTTTGTTCGGTATGGAAACTGTATGTTTTTCGTAATCAAGAATCAGGAAATTTTCTTTGAATCCCAATGAGCTGCTCCAATAGATACCAGGAATTTAGTTTGAATCTATGCGATCATTACAAACATTCTGAAATAAAAACCAGTAAATTATTTCAATTAAAATACATCAAGAATTTTTATTTCCCGTCCGTTAAAGACATAACGCTCCCCTTTCTTTTTACCTTCCATGGCTTTAAAAACAGGGACAACCCCTGAGATCGCATAATAAGTTTCACCCTGATATTCAAATTTTCCAATACCCGTACTAATGAATAACTTTTGGAATTCGGTGATCACAACAGCACCGTAAGATACAGTCTCTACTTTATTATCCGGATTGATTTTATCAAGTGCTTCAATCTGCTCATTTATTTTCGACAATTGCTGTCCGTACATATCGCGTTTGCGCAGTAGCTGGGTGCGAAATGAATCATACCGGTCCTTGGGTGCCCCATATTCATTGGCCGCTTGCTGGGCCTCCTCCATGGCTTCTTTTAGCTGACCTGCCTTTTCTTCTGCAATTTTTCTGCAGGCCTCAACAATTTCTTTTTTCAACGGGGGCATGTATATCATATTTTTTACAAAATTACTATTTTGAAATTGTATTTCCATGGGCTTTTTTGACCGGCAAATAGATTTAACAATTATTAATTTTTCTAACCACGAGAAAATAATTAAAGCAAATCCTACAGGAGAAATTCAAAGCTTAAAAAGTCGAATTGAATTTTCATATCTTTGCACGAACTTTAGAAATCAATTTATAATTTAAAACACAAAATTCATAAAAATGGGAGTATTAGTTGGAAAAAAAGCACCTTTGTTCGAAGCTGATGCAGTGGTAAATGGAGGTGAATTTGTAGAGAAATTTTCATTAGAACAATACATTGGGAAAAAGTATGTAATATTTTTCTTTTATCCACTTGATTTTACATTCGTTTGTCCAACAGAAATCCTGGCATTCCAGAAGAAATTAAATGAATTTGAAAAACGTGATGTAGCGGTTGTTGGCTGCTCCATCGATTCAAAGCATTCGCACTGGGCCTGGTTAAATACCGAAATTAAAGATGGTGGCATTAAAGGTGTGACATATCCACTTGTTTCGGATCTTTCAAAAACAATTTCCGAAAATTACGATGTTTTAGCCGGTGAATATGATTATGATGAAGAAACCGATCTATCCTTATTTGATGGTGAACCGGTTGCTTACCGTGGTTTATTTCTGATTGATAAACAGGGCATTGTGCGTCATCAGGTTGTGAATGATCAGCCTTTGGGTCGCAGTATTGATGAAGCTTTGCGAATGGTTGATGCCCTTCAGTACTTTGAAGAACACGGCGAAGTTTGCCCTGCTAACTGGAAACCGGGTGAAGATGCAATGGAGCCTTCTGCCAGTGGGGTTGCAAGTTATCTTACCAAACACCAATAAAAAATAACATAAAAAAAGGCAGCCTCGGGTTGCCTTTTTTATTTTAACAAGGTGACAGTCCCTTTGTCGATGATCGACTCTCCTCCTGTATAGCTTAGCTTGGCAACCCAGATATAGACCTCAGTGGGCATAGGCTCACCTGTGTTCAAATAAAGTCCATTCCAGTTCGTTTCAGGATTATCTGTTTCAAAAACAATATCACCGAATCTGTTATAAATGGTTAAATCATATGCTTTCAGATCAGTGCCCAGTCCATGAATTTCAAACTTATCATTCAAACCATCACCATTCGGGCTGAAAGCAGTGGGCGCCAATACCCTGAAGTGAACCTCAACAAATATCGTTTCTGAAGACTTACAGTTATTGGCATCATTCACTACAACCGTATAATCACCGCCGCCCAGTGGGTCCACATCCTGGGTTGTCGCACCCGTGTTCCATAAATAGGTGTAAGGTGGCATTCCTCCATCCACGGAGAGGTCGATAGAACCTAAATCATCTTCGCCAATAACACTATTCAGGGTCAATACTATTTCAGGTGGTTGGGTTAATATAATGGCGTCATGGCCTGTGCATCCCCAATCATCAGCAACAGTCAAATGGTATTCACCTGCCTGGAGATTCGACAATACAGAATCCAACGAGAACAAATCACCCTCCTTTGTCCAGGTGAAGGATTCAAAACTGCCTGTTCCACCGGTGAGATCAAGGACATTTATTGCCCCTTTTCCACCTTCAAAACAATCCAGATCGGTGCCCTGGAGCGCGAAATCGATAGCCGGCATTTCACCGATGACAATGGTTTGTTCAATACCCGGACAATTATTGCTGTCTGAAATGATGATGTCGTACTCCCCAGGTAAAAGATTGCTATAATAGGAACTATCCCGACCTGAGGCCCATTGGTAATCATACGGTTGTGTTCCTCCCTGCACCGATATGGCAATCATCCCATTAGGAGTATCGAAACACGCATCATGCACATCAAATTGGGCAGCAAGGGCGACTGGCTCTGTTATTTCAACCGAATCAGCAGAGGCACAACCTTCAGCATCCAGGAAATCATAAACATAATATCCAGCTTCCAGGTTATAAATATCCTTAGAATTTGCATATAAAACACCGTCTTTATACCATTCGAATTCTATGGGGTCCTGCCCAACACTGATATCCATTTCAATAGCTCCATCAGAAAAACCATTGCAGGTAACATTTGTTTTTTGGATTGCAACATCCAGGAAACAACCCAGTGAAATGGTATCTGTTTTTGTACACCCGGTTCCTTCATCATAGTGCACGGTCAGGCAATAATAACCACGTGATGTTAATGTGATACATGAATCGGTGCCAACAATCTCACCGGTTTCACAATTTTTCCATTCATAGGAAGTTCCAGTATTTCCATTAAAACGAGAAGCACAAAGCGTGATGGACTCCCCTTCCATAATGGTCGTATCATTATCCAGCTTATATTTTAAAGGATTCTCATGAAAAATCCAACCGGTATTGGAGCCATTGATATCCTCACTGAAACTCCCTGCATCAAAATTGGCGCCCCCCAATGCATGGATACGTGCCATTTGAATATGTTCCCCCTGAACCATTCCGGATTCTTTTAAAACATAAGAACCATTCTCTGCTGTGGCCTGTAGATAAACAAACTCACAGTTATTGCCCCTGACTTCCCAATAATCCTTTATCTTAAGAGAGTCACCGCTTTGCAAGAAATAGGAATAACCGGGTGTAAAAATAAGGGTGTCGACATGATTTATGCCTGCTATATTACCATCATTATTCATGACAACATGATGGTAAACACCATTACCATCAACAATTGCAGTGGAATCGAATAAAAGATAAGAGGATACGGTGTCATTTCCATAAACAGCGCCTGCTGCATTGAAGATAAGGCTATCCAGTGAATAGGTATTAACATTGTTGGCATTGTATTCGTTGATCTTACCATTTTTCTGAAACTCCACTTTCGCAGCATAGATACGGGAATTTGTTCCCACCATTTGGCCTTCGGATTCAAATATTACATCCTGAAAAACAATGCTGTCGGCCCCACTTACTGTATGTATTTGTTCCACAGAAGGAGAGGTAAACCGAATATTGTGATAGTAGGCCTTTGATCCATATTTATGTAAAAACTGGCCAGAGTCAATTTGAATATAAGATGTATTGGGGGGCAATGAGAGGCTGTCGCCATTCATATACCATTCGAGACCTAAAAATATCTTTGAATCATCCAATTGAAGGGACCGTTCATTGCCATACCTTGAATAGAAACCAAAACAGCGAATGAACTGTCCATTGGTATTCAGGTTTCCGTTTAAAAACTGGATGGCATTTTTATCACTGGTATTGACTCCCAGCAGAAGGCTATCCTGGAGTGTCCATGAACCTCCCCGACCATCGAAATAGACGTTGTTGTTATAATTGTGAAATTTCACATTCTCAGTTTGAATGGTTTGCCCTTCCTGGGTAGCCTCAAAACTGATAAACCCGGGATAGGTAAAATCAATCATGGGATGAAGCTGAAGTGAGCCATATATGCGCAGATAAGATCCGCCATAACTTCCTGAAAAAACAGCTGAATCAGGCAGACCACTCCAATCAAGGTTATGGGCAAAGGCATTATTCTGGTCAATATTGATCAATTGGTCATCCAGCACAAAAGAGTTCTGATCAATGATTACCGTATCATAAGGAGTTGGGATGCAAGCACCACCTTGCCCTCCACTTTCATAGGCCCAGTGATCGGAATCACTCCAGTTGCCTCCATCATTCACCCAGTATAGTTTACCCGGGGCAGTTACCTGAATGGTATCCCAACCAATATTATTTCCAAGGTCAATGCTATTTTCAGCAATGAATATGGCACCTCCTCCAACTGAGATATCGCGCAGTGCAACGTTGGTGATAAAAAGGGTATCATTTTCTTTTTCGAGATTTGCTATACTACCATTCGTTGCCGATTTTAATAAAACCGACCCGAAACAATTGCCGGAAGGGTATATAGCCCCACGGATCTTTTGTGTTGAACCGGGACTCAAATCATAGTAGCTGCCAGGGCTAAATGACAGGGTATCAAATGCATTGGAAGCCACAATTGTTCCATTTCCAGCAAATTCCACTTTGCCAAAATCAACATAGGTGTCAGAATCCGTATTGATCCGAGCTGTTCCATTTGCTCCTGAGAATCTGATATTTTCATAAAAAACAGTGTCACCTCCATAGTTGGCAAAGGTTGGACTTGAAGCAATAAATTCAATTATCGACCCGGTGGCATTCAATTCCAGGCCCTCGTTATTAAAGCTCCATGGAGGATAAGGTGAGGCCCCCAATATTTTTATTGCGGAATTTTCAATTTGCAAAGTCCGTGAAAATGCAGAATCTGAATGGAAGGTCTGGCATTGGATGAAACGATCGGCAGCATTTAATTCACCATTCAAAAAATGGATGGATCCGGCCACTTTAAGGCTATCAATTAAAGACCAACTTCCACCCTGTCCACTAAAAAAGAGATCACCATTGATCATATTTTGACCTGTCTTGATGGTTTGTCCTCCTAGTGAATCAGCAAAAATCAGCGGTCCATTAAAGGCATTGGTCATGGCTTCATTGAGGTGCAAACTACCATAGAGCAATAGTTGCGGATCAGGTGAAGTCGATTTTAATACAGCCGGATCAGTGCTCAACCAGGTAAAGCTATTCAGCGCCAGTTCATTTTGATCCACTTTCACCGTATCCTGCCCGCTAAAGGATAATTCATTAAAAATAACCTTGTCTATTGGCAAAGGAAGACAATCGCTCTCCTCACCACCCACAGACGAAGACCAGTGAAGGGTATCCGACCAAAACCCGGTTCCATTCATCCATGTCAGGGTCCTGCTCTCCGAAAGAATATTGATATTCTGATTATTACCATCATCAATGCTGTAGAAGGCATTGAACTGAAATCCTGACCCCATGGATGCTTGAATACCTTTTAAAATCACAAAAGCCAGATTGATCGGGCCATTATTTTTTGCAATCGTTGCGGTGGATGCCCCTGATGCCTCAATCCTGATCAATCCCGAACAGCCCCTGGCTTTCAATTGATTGGTTATGGTTTGAGTTGAACCACTGCTCATCCGGTAGGTACATGCCGGTGCAAAAACCAGGTTTTCAAATGAATTGTTTCCCAAAATGTACCCATTGTTTTTGAATTCAACTTTGGCATAATGAAGGCCACCTCCAGAGAAAACATTTTCAGACACGGGCCCCGGGAATTCAAAAATGACCGATGAATTAGCAGCATCAAAAACCAATTGATCATTCACTTCCCAATGGCTGTTGTCTTTCGTCAGGATGACCTGGGAATTGGAAGCCAATAAAGACCTATCATAATTTGTTGCTGAATAAAAATCACCACACCGTATGGTGTGCCCAGCCATATTTAAATTACCCCGATTGAACTGTATTGCTTGATCCCCCGCGTCAAGCGGTTCAAGGAGGTTCCAGGTTGCCGTTCCAATAAAGATTAAATCCGAATGAAGTTCGTGACCCGCAGTTCTGATTTCATGACCCTCCCCGGTTGCTGAAAAGTAAATTTGACCATCATAGCTAATCTCCATCTGAGGATTTAGATATAAGGAGCCAGCCAGGTTTAAATCCGAACTACCTGCAAGTTCGGGTGCAAAGCTAACATCCGACCAGTTCATGTTATGACAATTGGCCTGTATATCAATGGTCAGGGTTTGACCGGGTGCATTGAATGAATTGGCATTGAAATAAACATTATCATAAACGCTTGGAAGCCCTCCATTTTCTGATAACCAGTGTAAGGTATCGGACCAGTTGCCTGAACCACCAATCCAGTAAAAACTGTTTCCCTGACTGAACAAACCAGTCGAACTCAACAGGAACAGTATCGTTATGATATATAATTTTCTTAGCGTCAGAATATGCATTTTTCAAATTCACTTTCAAGGGGTCCGAAAATACCCCCGAAGATGCGACCTGAATTTTAGTGAATCGATAACCTGGGCAACAAATGTATGAAACAAATCTCCACGGATTCAAATAATCGGCACATAAAGATTAACATTAATTTCACAAGGTGGCATATTTTACTATTTTTGAGGATTTTAGCTGATCACGTTTAATTTATGTCCTATTAAACCGATTAACAAATGGGTAATACGCTGAAAAACAAAACGATGTTACGCTGGGGGGTATTGTTCCTCATCGCTTTTGTTCAGGCCGCTAACTATTATTTTTATGATGCGATTTCACCACTCAAGCGGCATCTGGAGGAGAACTTCCAGTTTACAAATACCGATTTTGGCCTGTTTGTATCGGTCTATTCCATCCCGAATATTTTCCTCCTCATGTGTATCTGGGGAGGCATTATTCTCGACCGTCTGGGTATCCGCAGAACCGGTTTTCTTTTTGTGATCCTGATGACATCCGGTGCCTTTCTTACTGCTTATGGAGCCAGCTCCTTTTATATAAATGGCGGGCCCGGCTATGGTTTGATGAGTTCATTTCTGACTTCCTACTCCCCGGAACTAAAAATGATGCTAATGGGACGATTTTTATTTGGCCTGGGGGCAGAGACCAGCATTGTTGTTGTGAGCAAAACCATTGTCAAATGGTTTAAAGGCAAAGAGCTGGCACTGGCATTCGGGATGAAAATCGGAATTGCCCGTGCGGGATCCTGGGCTGCTTTCTATTTTTCACCCATCATTGCAGAGCAAAGCACCGTGTGGAACAATGCCATTTGGTTTGCGGCAATGCTGCTTGCGGTAGCCCTGTTGTTTTTTACCATTTATTCTTTTCTGGATTTGAAATTTGACCGACAGGAAAAGATGGAAGGTCTTTTAAAAGAAGATGAGATCTTTCACCTCTCTGACCTTGTGAAATTGGTTACCAACCGCAGTTTTATTTTTGTAACCCTGTTGTGTATGACTTTTTATTCAGCCGTGTTTCCTTTTCAATCATTCTCGCCTGATTTCTTCCTCAACAAATATGGATTCAGCACGCTGTACAGCGGAAAAATAGCTTCGCTTTTATCAGTGGGGACCACTATTTTCACCCCCCTGGTTGGTTTGTTTGTGGATAAAAGAGGGAAAAGCGCCACCCTGATGATATTTGGTTCATTGCTCCTGGTATTCATTCACCTGTCATTTGCATTTACTTTTATTTCACCCATTTTGCTGATGATCCTGCTGGGAATCGCCTTTTCACTCGTTCCAGCTGCGATGTGGCCATCGGTGGCCAAAATTGTTTCGGAAAAACGGATCGGCACAGCCTATGGGACCATGTTTGCAGTTCAAAACCTTGGATTATGGGCCTTCCCACTGCTTATTGGAATCGTCCTCGATAAGACCAATCCGGGCGTTACTCCAAGTCAGGTAGTTGAAGGAACCGCCCATTACAATTATACATGGGCCATGCTCATGCTGGCAGGTCTTGGGATATTGGGATTGATCTTTGCCTTTTTACTCAAAAAAGAAGACCGTCATTCAGGTTACGGGCTTGAACTACCATCCAATAAAACATAGGCCATGTATTTTGTAAAAACACCCCGGCTTGTGCAAAGGTTTTATTCCAATATGATCTGGGATATTCCTGTCAGTGAAAATCTTATTTTTCTCACTTTTGATGACGGACCTGATCCCGAAGTAACCATGGATGTACTGGACATGCTTCCTCAATTTCAAGCAAAAGCAACATTTTTTTGTGTTGGTGAGAAAGCGGAACACCATCCTGAAATCATCAATCGCATAACAAATGAAGACCACAAGATCGGGAACCATTCCTATAGTCACCTGAATGGCCGAAAAACAGCTCCGGATAAATACACAGCAGACATCTTAAAAGCACACCGGGTTTTAGGAACCCGGCTTTTCCGGCCTCCCTACGGAAAAATTACCGGCAAGCAGGTCTCTCGGTTACAATCGGCTTTTAACATCATCATGTGGTCTGTATTGCCGGGTGACTTTGACAAATCAGTCTCAAAGGAAACCGTGCTGGAAAGGATCATCCGAAACACCAAAAAAGGAAATATCATCGTTCTACACGACAATATTAAATTTAAAGAAAAAATGTTATATGCCTTGAGAGGCACCCTGGAGCATTTCACGAAGCAGGGATACAAATTTGTTTCCCTTGAAGATCGATACCTTTAAGTATTTTTAGCAATTTTGCCAATAAAATAAACAATTGAACAACATCAGGACCCTTACATACCTGCTTTCAATTTTACTCATCATGGCTTTTTTACAGCGATGTGCCAATCCTGTTTCACCAGCTGGGGGGCCTCAGGATAAAACACCTCCAAATTTTGTGAAAGCAGAACCTGAACAATTCACTAAAAATTTTCAACAAACAAGAATACGGATCTATTTTGATGAATTTGTAGAACTCAAGGATGTCAACAAACAACTTATCATTTCCCCGCCCATGGAAAAGATGCCGGACATAAAAAGCCGGGGAAGATCCATCCAGATAGACTTCACCGAACCCCTCATGGACAGTACTACCTATACCATTTTTTTCGGAGATGCCATTGTTGACATCACGGAAAACAATCCAATATCAAATTTTCTGTATGTATTTTCCACCGGCGACATTCTGGATTCCCTGATGCTCAAAGGTCAAATTCTGGATGCATTCACCAATGAGGAAGTTCCCGACGTAAGCCTAATGCTTTACCTGGATAACAATGATACCATTCCATATGACTCGTTGCCCTATTATGTAAAACCCTATTTTATGACCAAAACCGTCAGCAATGGAGAATTTACTTTTTTTAATTTGCCGGGTAAGACTTTTAAAATTTTTGCACTGGAAGATATAAATACCACATTAACCTTTGACCAACCCTCCGAACGCATTGCATTTATCGATTCACTGGTGAACCCTTATTATTCGCCGCCACCAGTTCCTGATAGCTTGAAAACAACAAATGATACGGTTGCTGCTGACACAAGTAATTTTTCTGCCCTTAAGATACCACAGCCAAAGCATCAACCCATTGAAATGTATCTGTTCCAGGAAACAGACTCGGTTCAAAGGTTTTTAAAAGCATCTTTACTCAAGCAACAACACCTTGCTTTTATCTTTAAAAACCCTGTGATTGACCCTGAAATCAGTGTTTACGATACACTAATAACATCAGATTGGTTTATACGCGAAGACGGGATTAATGGAGATACGATTCAATACTGGATTACAGATTTACCGGCAGACTCCCTGACATTCATTATAGAAGATCAGAGAGAGGTTCTGGATACAACGCGGATAGCCATCAAACCAACTGAAAAGAAACGGAGGAACAAAAAGGATGAAGACGAGGAAGAAGAAATCAAAAAAGAAAGCATTAAAGTCATTTTTACAAAGGGTGCCCCTGCCCCGGATAAACCCTTCGTAATCCGTTTTCCCTATCCGGTGGCCCATGCAGATTTTTCAGGGACACTGATGATTGAGGGGGAAGACACCCTTGAAACCCGTTTCAACTTCGTGGATGAAATCAGGAGGAAGGCAATTTTGGAACATCCCTGGAAAGAGGCCACACGCTATCGTTTCATCATCCCAGACAGTGTTTTTACTGATATCAGGGGATTGTCACACGATACCCTCACGCCCGCTTTCACAACGAAATCCATTTCTGATTATGGGAATTTCTATGTTGACGTGACCCTGACATCGGCTGATGTAAATCATATATTTCAACTCTATGCAGGGGATAAAAAAATTCGGGAAATAAGCACCTCCGAAAGTCAGCGACTCACCTTTGAATACCTGGAACCGGGACCATACCTATTGAAGGTTATTGTGGATAAAAATGGAAATGGGAAATGGGACACAGGTGATTATCATTACCGAATTCAACCCGAGAAGGTTCAGTATTTCAACAAAGAAATTACGGTGAGGGCAAACTGGGATGTGGTGGAAGCGTGGGAACTTTGAGTTTTTTAACGATAAGCTGCGATCAGCAATTCAATATCCTGGTAAGGTAATGTAAAATAGTCTCCAATGTAAGATTTGGTCAGGGTTCCGTTAAACAGGTAAGCCCCCTGCCGCAAACCATAGTCCAGTTTAAGCATATTCTCAATACCGCCCACCTCACCAATGCGCAATAATATGGGTGTAAAGAAATTGCTAAAAGCATAAGAAGCCGTATGCGGTATGCTGGAGGCAATGTTCGGAACACAATAATGGGTTACGCCCATCTTCTTAAAAACCGGCTCATTGTGATTGGTAATTTTAGAGGTTTCAAAACATCCTCCCTGATCAATACTGACATCGATGATAACGGCTCCTTCTTTCATGTTCTCCACCATATCCTCCGTTACGATGCAAGGTGTCATGCCTTCTCTTGAGTGCACTGCTCCAATAGCAACATCTGCTGTCTGAAGGGCTTTCAGCAAAACCCTGGGTTGGATAATAGAGGTGAAGATCCTGTTATTGAGCGTATCCTGCAATCGTCTTAACTTATAGATGGAGTTATCGAAAACTTTAACGATGGCCCCAACACCCAGAGCAGCTCGTGCAGCATATTCAGCAACGGTTCCGGCACCCAGGATCACAACCTCTGTGGGCGTAATACCCGGAAATCCACCCAGGATAATTCCTTTCCCGTATTTCTGATCACTGAGATATGCATTGGCAATAAAAATGGAAGCGGTTCCGACCAACTCGCTCATGGACCGGATAACAGGAAATGAAGCTGTTTTATCTTTGATGAGTTCAAATGCCAGTGCGGTCATTCTTTTGGACATCAACTTCTCGAAATATTCTCGTTTTTGACCTGTAATGTGAAGGGATGAGAGAATGGTTTGACGGGCATTTAACATCTCGATCTCTTCAAATGAAAGCGGCGCTACTTTAAGGATGATGTCCGCTTTGAATACTTCATCCTTGGAATAAACGATCCGAGCTCCGACTTCACTGAAATCTTCATTTTTAAAATGGGCTGATCTCCCGGCATTGTTTTCAATGATCACCTTATGCCCATTGGCTACGAGCAATCCAACTGCTTGTGGCACCAGTGGAAGCCGACATTCCTGGAACGAGGATTCGGTAGGTACGCCAATGGTGATGCTCTTTTGATGAGTATTTACATCAAGGGTTTCCTCCTGGGGCAGTAGTTTTTCTCCATCTGAAAATTTCAGAAAACCATTGTGTTCAGCATTCATATTGTAAGGATGAGAATTGTGGCTAAAAGTAATAAAGAATCCATGAAATTGCAAATGCAAATTTGCAATCAGGGATACAAATCAGAATGAAATTAACCGGGATCCATCTTCAGCATTCACATCAATTGAAATATACACCGTTTCCTCCGGCAAAAATGGTTCAATCTTCTCCGCCCATTCGATAAAACAAAAGTTACCGCTGAAGAAATAATCTTCATACCCAATATCGAACAGTTCTTCAATGGTTTTCATTCGATAGACATCATAATGATAGATCTCGCCGGATTGGTTGTTATAAACATTGACCAATGCAAACGTAGGACTGCTAACGGTATCTTTTACCCCGAGGTTTTGACACAATTTTTTGATCAGGGTTGTTTTTCCGGCACCCATCTCTCCATACATCGCAAATACCCGCTGGTCAGGATGTGCCTTAAGAATGGCTTCCGCTACCTCATCCAATGCTGCCGGATCGATACAAACCATGGTCCTGTGCTGCTTATCAGACTTCATGATTCAACCAATTTTATTTAGCAGAAAGTACAATGTAAGGGATCAACATCTCCTCCAGGGAAATTCCTCCATGCTGGAAGGTGTTCTTATAATAATTGACGTAATAGTTGTAATTATTCGGGTAGGCGAAAAAATCATTTTTTTTGCAGAAAATGAAGGATGAACTAACATTTAACCGTGGCAGATAGATATCATCCGGATTTCGGACCTCATACACTTCTTTGCTGTTATACTGCAAGGCTTTACCCACTTTATAGCGAAGGTTTGTATTGGTATTCCGATCACCCAGGACCTTCACCGGATCATTCACCCGAACCGATCCATGGTCGGTGGTAACAATCACATCCGCTTTTTTGTCGGCCAGGTAATCAAATATCTCCTTTAAAGGGGAATGCTCAAACCAGGAAAGGCTGATGGAACGGTAAGCCGATTCATCATCTGCCAGTTCGCGGATGATCTCCATTTCAGTCCTTGCATGCGAAAGCATATCCACAAAATTATACACGATCACATTCAGGTCATTGTTGATGAGGTTGGGCAAACTCTCCACCAGCTTACGACCCACATTTAAATTAAGCACCTTGGTATAACTGGATTTAATGTTTTTACCATACCGTTTCAGGTATTCCCCTAAGAGTTGCTCCTCATATTGATTTTTTGTTCCTTCATCATCTTCGCCGATCCAGAAATTGGGGTATTTACGCTGGATCTCAGCCGGCATGAGTCCCGAAAAAAGAGCATTGCGGGCATACTGTGTTACCGTAGGAAGTATACTGTAATAGATATCGTCACTTTTCACCCTGAATTTATCCTCGATCACTGGCTGAATGGTCTTCCACTGATCATAGCGCAGATTGTCGATCAGGATGAAAAACAATGGCCGGTTTCCTGTGATCATCGGAAATAATTTTTCTTTCAGCAGGGTATGTGATAAAACGGGCCGGTTATCAGAATGACCATTGATCCAATCGTAGTAATTTCTTTCGATAAATTTGGCAAACACCTGGTTAGCTTCATGCTTTTGCATGTTCAAAATTTCCAGTATTCCACTGTCGGTAGAATTATCCAATTCCAGTTCCCAGCGCACGAGTTGTTTATAAACATCTACCCACTCATCATGATCAAGCCGTCCGGATATTTGCATCCCCAGTTGATTGAAGGTTTGCTGATATTGCGTGGTTGATTTTTCACTTCTTAGCTTTTTATTTTCCAGGTTTTTTTTCAGACTCAACAGGATCTGTTTCGGATTGACCGGTTTGATCAGATAATCGGCAATATTGGATCCAATGGCTTCTTCCATGATCAACTCTTCTTCACTTTTGGTAATCATTACCACCGGAAGATTCGGAAAGTCAGCTTTGAGTTTTTCCAGGGTTTCAATACCCGACAATCCTGGCATTTGTTCATCCAGAAAAATGATATCATATATATTGTCTCTCACCATATCCAGTGCCTCCGAGCCATTATTCGTAACATCCACGGCATATCCTTTTTGCTCGAGGAACATAATATGGGGCTTCAGTACGTCTATTTCATCATCCACCCATAAAATTTTAATATTCTCCATACAACAATAGTTTTAGCGGCTAATTGCCTGATCTTTCAACACAAAACATTTATAAAATCGGGGTAAAATTACTTCATAAAGTTACACAAAAAGAAGGTGATTTGGAATTTGAATGTGTATACCATAATAAATGCAGAAATAAGAATATTATTGTTCGCAAAAAAATATTTAATCAACATCCCCTTTGTAAATTTGCCAACAGCTCAAGCAGAATCCAGAAATGAATTGATCAAATTCAGGTTTCATTTGTTACTGAAACATGGAAATTTTTGCACCAGGCAGGTTGTAACCAATTACACTGAACTTGGTAGAAGAGAGCTCGATAAGTTTATGACAATATTCAAATTAGCAATTCATCCTGAAAAATGGCAGTAAAGCGGAAAGAGCAATCCATTGAAACATTGCGGGGGATTGCCATCATACTGATGGTGGCTGGCCATGTTATTGGCGACAATTCTACAACAGGTCTGCAGGTTCGCGACGAATCGGCGTGGCGATATTTTTATTACACTTTCGAATATCTACGCATGCCTCTTTTCACCGCCATTTCAGGATTTGTATATGCCCTCAAGCCCTTACAAAGTGATCATATCGGCCGTTTCCTCAAAGGTAAATCCAGGAGAATTTTGCTGCCTTTTTTCACCGTGGCTACTGTCCAGTACCTCATGAATGCCCTGGTCCCATATGTAAATAATCCCGTTCCATTGGAAGGCATCTGGCGCATCTATATTTTTTCATATGGTCAGTTTTGGTTTCTGCAAGCTTTGTTCCTGGTGTTTATTACCCTGTCGGCACTGGAATATTATAAGATTTTATCAAACCTGAAGACCTGGGCCATAAGCCTGGGCATCTCCACTGCATTGTTACTGATCATCAACCAAAACTTCTCGATCAACTATTTCAGTTTTAGCAGATATCTTTATTTGTTGCCTTTCTTTTTGCTTGGATTGGGATTGAACCGGTTTAAGGACCAGTTATTTAAAAAACCGGTCCTCCTTTTACTGGTATTAACGCTGATCATTACAGTGACCATCCAACAACTGGAATGGTTTGATGTGATTCAAACCCGAAGTCATCGATTCAGCACCATCAGCGTTTTTGTTGGGATTTCAGGCATCTGGCTGATCTTTTATATTCGCCGTCCCTTCAAATGGCTGGCCGAACTGGGGTATTACGCCTATGGCATTTACCTGTTCCATGTATTCGGCACCGCTGGCAGCCGCATATTTGCGAAATTACTGGGATTTGAAAATATGGGTTTGTTGTTTATAGTCGGACTCATTTTCGGCCTGGGCTTACCCATCCTTTTTGAGCTGATTATATTGCGCAGTGCGATATTGCGTCGCTTATTTCTCGGACTACGTTAAAATCATATATCACGTCAACCTATTAAAATCGTATTTTTGTTTCACAAAATATAATGGGTGATCAACAAACGAAAAATCATCAATGATCCAGTTTATGGGTTTATCAATATCCAGAGCGATCTGCTTTTTGATCTGATAGAACACCCATACTTTCAACGATTGCGTCGCATCAAGCAGCTTGGATTGACCCACCTTGTTTATCCGGGTGCCTTACATACCCGGTTTCACCATAGCCTGGGAGCCATGCACCTGATGCAGGAAGCCCTCCACGTGCTTAAAAGCAAAGGGCACACCATCACCCAAATGGAATTTGAAAGTGCCTTGATTGCCATCCTCCTGCATGATATCGGCCATGGCCCTTTTTCGCATGCGCTGGAGCATTCGATCATAAAAGGCGTTCACCATGAGACCATTTCTGAGGTGATGATGAATACCCTTAACCAGCAATTTAAAGGTGCGTTGGAAAACGGGATCCATATTTTCAATCATCAACATCATAAACAGTTTCTTTCTCATTTGGTGTCGAGTCAATTGGACATGGACCGCCTGGATTACCTGACCCGCGACAGTTTTTTCACCGGTGTTTCAGAAGGAGTGATCGGAACGCAAAGGATCATCAAAATGCTGAATGTATCGGATGGGAACCTCGTGGCTGAAGAGAAAGGAATTCATAGCATTGAAAAATTCATCATTGCCCGCCGCATCATGTACTGGCAGGTTTATCTTCATAAAACCGTACTTGCGGCCGAGAACATGCTGATCAAAATATTGGCCCGGGCCAGTTACCTGGCAAAAGCGGGTCATGATCTGTTTGCCACACCGGCCTTACACTTTTTCCTTCATCATGAAGTCGACAGGATCATGCTTGAGAAAGACGAAAGGGTACTCTACCATTTTACCCACCTTGACGATTTTGATATCCTTTCCGCTGTTAAAGTTTGGACTGACCACAACGATCCCATTCTTTCATTGCTTTGCCAGTCGTTGATCAATCGCAAATTATTCAAATGTGAAATTCAACCTGAACCCTTCGAATATTTCTATCTTGAGCAGCTGAAGGAGAAAATCTCTTCTTATTATGATGTCAAAGAAGAGGAGCTGCACTATTTCCTGGTGAGCGATACCACTTCCAATTATGCCTATCAGCAGGGTACGGACGAGATCGAGATCCTGTTGAAATCGGGTAAAATTGTTGACATGCTGGATGCATCCGATCAATTCGACACAGGCATCCTGTCGAAATTAACCACCAAACATTTTATCTGTTATCCCAAGGAGGTGATTAATTAATCAACCTGGCTCCTCACTTCGCTTTTTTCATTAATTTTGTGGCAATCTCAATTTATCACTGCATGGAATTTACAGCTAACCAGATTGCATCGGTCATCAATGGAACGGTGGAAGGCAATCCCGATGTCAAGGTCAACTATGTATCGAAGATCGAAGAGGGCAAGGCAGGCACCATTACGTTCCTGGCCAATCCGAAATATACCCAGTACATCTATGAAACAGCAGCGAGTATCGTCATCGTAAATCGTGATTTCTCAGCGGAAAAGGCCATTGCCGCCACCCTGATCCGTGTTGATGATGCCTATCTCGCTTTTGCTAAACTGCTGGACTATTACAATAAGATCAAACTCGATAAATCCGGCATATCAAAACAAGCCTATATAGCAGATTCAGCCAGCATTGGAAAGGATTGTTACATTGGCGAATTTGCCTTTATTGGCGACAATGTAAAGATCGGACACAATACCAAAATTTACCCCCAGGTTTATATTGGTGACAATGTGGTAGTGGGTGACAATACCACGCTCTATCCCGGTGTGAAGATATATTCCGATAACCGGGTGGGGAGTGATTGTATCATTCATGCCGGTGTGGTAGTGGGAAGCGATGGCTTTGGGTTTGCGCCACAAACCGAAAGTGATTATACGAAGGTAGCCCAGATAGGCAATGTGATCATCGAGGATAAAGTTGAAATTGGTGCCAATACCACCATTGACCGGGCCACTTTGGGATCCACCATTATCCGAAAAGGGGTTAAACTGGACAATCTGATCCAGATCGCCCACAATGTGGAGATCGGCGAACATACGGTGATCAGTGCACAAACCGGTATTTCAGGTTCAACAAAAATCGGAAAGTTCTGCATGATCGGCGGCCAGGTAGGCATCATCAATCACATTACCATAGCCGATGAAGTTAAAATTGCAGCACAATCGGGTATTGGGAAAAGCCTCCTGAAAAAGGGTGAGATCGTCCAGGGTTCACCCGCATTTGATATCAGTAAATACCGGCGGGCATACATTCATTTCCGCAACCTTGAAAACATCAAGAACAAACTGGATGAAATGGATAAAAAGCTGGACGAAAAATAAACGCACACCTTTTGCAGTAAGGGCTCTCTAAGTCGTTAATTATTTGGTTAATAGAAATCCAATCATCTTCCGGTTGAATTAGGCAATTATATTTATATTTGCCCGCTAATTATTATGACGGATAAACAAAGAACAATAGCTGCACCCGTTTCAGTTTCAGGTAAAGGATTGCATACCGGCGTTGATGTCACACTGACCTTTAAACCTGCGCCTGAAAATTCAGGCATACAATTCAAACGGGTCGATCTTGATGAACAGCCAGTCATACAGGCTGATTGCGATCATGTACTGGATACCAACCGGGGAACCACCATTGGATCAAACGGGGCTCAGGTTGCCACCATTGAGCATGTGATGGCTGCTATTACCGGCATGCAGATCGATAACATCATGGTGGAGATTGATAATTATGAAACGCCCATCAAGGATGGATCTGCACGTTTTTTCACAGAAGCCCTGGAGAAAGTCGGGACCGTTGAACAATCGGCTGAAAAGGAATTTTTCGAATTGGATAAAGTCCTTACCTATTATGATGCCGAGCATAAGGTCGAAATCATTGCCATTCCGGCTGATGAGCTTAAAATTTCGGTGATGATTGATTTTGAAACCGAGGTTTTGAGTACGCAAAATGCCACACTCGAATCCATCACCGATTTCAACAAAGAAATATCCAGTTGCCGGACATTTGTATTTCTGCATGAACTGGAATTTTTACTTTCCAATGACCGGATCAAAGGAGGCGACCTGAACAATGCCATTGTTTTCGTAAACCGGGTGATCACCCAGGAAGAACTCGACCGTTTGGCCAGGCTGTTCAACAAACCATCGGTGAAGGTGTTGCGCAAGGGCATCCTGAATAACGTCGATTTGTATTTCGAAAATGAACCAGCCCGTCATAAATTACTCGATGTTGTTGGAGATCTACGTTTGGCCGGAGTTGGATTAAAGGCCCACATCATCGCCAAACGACCAGGACATGGTGCCAATGTTGAATTTGCAAAAATTATAAAAAAATATAAAGTGGAAAAGGAAAAAAACAGGTTCGAACCACCGTTTGATCTTAACAAAACACCCCTCTTTGATATCAATAAAATCCAGGAGTTACTGCCCCACCGACCCCCTTTCCTGCTCGTTGATAAAATTCTCGATATGGATGAATCTCACGTCATCGGGATGAAAAATGTAACCATGAACGAAGGATTTTTCGTAGGGCATTTCCCCGGTGAACCGGTGATGCCCGGTGTTCTTCAGATCGAAGCCATGGCACAGACCGGTGGCATTTTAGCACTGAACACCGTTGATGAACCTGAAAATTATCTAACTTTTTTTCTTAAAATCGAACATGTAAAATTCAGAAATAAAGTTGTTCCCGGCGACACGCTGGTATTCAGCCTGAGATTGCTCTCACCCATCCGCAGAGGCCTCTGCCATATGAAAGGCATAGGATATGTCGCCAATAAACCAGTCATAGAAGCCGAAATGCTGGCCCAGATCTCTAAAAAGAACAACCCATAAACCTACATACGACAATGAATCAACCACTGGCCTACGTACATCCACAAGCCCGAATCGCGAAAAATGCTGTAATTGAACCTTTTGTTAACATTGAGCGCAATGTTGAAGTGGGTGAAGGAACCTGGATCGGTTCCAATGTAACCATTATGGAAGGGGTTAAGATTGGGAAAAATTGTAAAATATTTCCCGGCGCCGTGATCGGAGCCATTCCACAGGACCTGAAATATGCCGGAGAAGACACCACCGTTGAAATCGGTGATAACACTACGATCCGTGAATTTGTAACCATCAACCGGGGAACCAGTGAAAGCTGGAAAACCGTGATCGGTGAAAGTTGCCTGTTAATGGCTTATGTGCACATCGCCCATGATTGTTACATTGGAAACAATGTGATCCTGGGAAATGCCACCAACCTGGCCGGCCACATTCACATTGACGAGTGGGCCATCCTCGGAGGGATCTGCGCTGTTCACCAATTCGTTAAGATTGGTGGCCATGTATACATTGGTGGTGGTTCACTGGTCCGAAAAGATGTTCCTCCCTATACGAAAGCAGCCAGGGAACCTCTCTCCTATGCCGGCATCAACTCCATCGGCCTGAGACGCCGGGGCTACTCCAACGACAAGATCAATGAAATACAGGATATTTACAGGATCCTTTATGTGACCAAAGGCTACAATGTTACCCAGGCCGTTCGGTATATCGAAGCCAATATGCCCAGCACACCGGAGCGGGATGAAATTCTATCCTTTATCAATCAATCGACCAGGGGCGTCATGAAAGGATATTCTAAACTTCCTGGGAACTCACAAAGTTTTGTCTAAGTAAAACATCATCCCATTTTCCCGATCCTATTATCAATTCATAACCGGGCAAGGTATATTGTGCGCTGCTTCAACGATCAGCCAGATAAACTTTTATCTGCTTTTTCATCATTCCCCGTCTGATCTTTCAAATAAAATCATAATTTTGCCCCTCATTTGCAACTAAACGATTTAATACCAAGAATATGGCAACGACCTCCGATTTCAGAAACGGATTGACAATTGAAATGAACAATGATCTGATGACCATCGTAGAATTTCAACATGTAAAACCGGGTAAGGGTCCGGCCTTTGTCCGCACCAAACTTAAAAGTTTAAAAACCGGAAAAGTGATTCCCCATACCTTCAATGCCGGTGTTAAGGTAGACGTGGCCCGCGTGGAGCGCCGGCCCTATCAATACCTCTACAAAGATGAAATGGGATACTATTTTATGAATACGGAAACCTTCGAGCAGGTACCCATTCCTGAGGAAATCATCAGTGCCCCTGCGTTTTTAAAAGAGGGTCAGGAAGTTGAAATTTTATTCCATGCCGATACGGAAACACCCCTATCATGCGATATGCCTGCTTATGTGGTACTGGAGATCACCTATACCGAACCTGGTGAAAAAGGAAATACCGCCACCAATGCCCTTAAAGAGGCGACCCTGGAGACTGGTGCCACCGTTAAAGTCCCGCTTTTTATAAATGAGGGTGAAAAGATCAAAGTTGACACCCGGACCGGGGATTATTCGGAACGTGTTAAAGACTGAGCCATTCTATCCCCAATTTATCCTGTCCAATGAAACTCAATAAACCCCATACCCTGGCTGAGATTGCCGGAATGATCCGGGCCGATTTTGCCGGACCACCTGCTTTTGAAATCACCGGGATCAATGAGATCCACATGGTAGAACCGGGCGATCTCACCTTTGTCGACCATCCCAAATATTACGACAAAGCGCTCCAGTCGAAGGCAACCACCATACTGATCAATAAAAAAGTCGATGCGCCGGAAGGGAAATGCCTGATTTTTTCAGATCAGCCCTTTGATGATTATATGAAACTGGTACGACATTTCAGGCCCTTTCAGCCTGCATCTAAGATGGTCAGCGAACTGGCAGATATCGGGGAGGGAACCGTTATTCAACCCGGAGCTTTTATTGGCCATCATGTCAGGATCGGAAAGAACTGTTTGATCCATGCCAACGTGAGTATCTACGACCATTCCATCATTGGTGACAATGTGATCATTCATTCAGGAACAGTGATTGGGGCCGATGCCTTTTATTTCCAGAAGCGAAAAGAAAATACAGTTAAGTTTGAATCTTGTGGCCGGGTCATCATCAAAGATAATGTGGAAATCGGAGCCTGCTGTACCATCGATAAAGGGGTATCAGGCGACACCATCATTGATGAATATACCAAATTCGATAATCATATTCAAATAGGGCACGATACGTATATCGGCAAACGCTGCCTTTTTGCCTCTGCTGTGCTGGTTGCAGGTGTAACGCGAATTGAAGATGATGTTATTTTATGGGGGCAGGTGGCCATCAACAAGGACCTGGTTGTAGGTAAAGGAGCGGTATTACTGGGCACCTCAGCAATCGACAAATCCATTGAGGGGAACAAGGTTTATTTTGGAGCGCCCGCTATGGAAGCTCGTGCCAAATGGAAAGAACTGGCCCTGATCAGGAGGTTGCCCGAAATGTATGAGGATCTCAAAGATCTCAAAGCAAATGCCGGAAAGGCAAAATAATCCAGCAAAAGCTACAACAGTTTTAATCAGATTCCATACCGGGCTATTCATTGAATGATGGCATATCTGCCTTTTCTAAAACCATAATCAAGCTCAACTTTAGAAACATATTCTTCATTTATGAAGGATATGCATGATTTTCTTGCACTTATGTTCCAGCTATAGGACCAAAAGCGCCTGCCCGCGGATGATCAATGGGCACTTAATGAATTCATATTCACTCATTCATTAAATTGAAAATCGCTCAGGATCGACCTCAAATTCTTTGCGCTGCAAAACAAGGCGATGAACCGTGTGTGATGGATTGTGGAGCGATCCCGAAGTCCGCCAGCAAGCGGACGGCTTGGATCGCGCATGGGGTTTATTGCCGTAGCTTTTGCGTGGAAAGAATTTGCAGTCTTGTCCCGATAGCTATCGGGATTGATTCTTTTGCGTCCCTGCCTGCCGGAGGTAGGAAGGCAAAAGAAAAAACAAAAAAAATATCCTGTTTTAAAAATCTGTGCTTTTGTTATGGCAAAAGCACCAAAACCATTAGCCCAAACAAAGCTATCACCCCGCTCTTGAACAACACCGCAAATCCAGGCAAAGTAGTGGATTATCATCCAAACATTCCCGACGTTGCCCGTCGGGATGCCTTTGCCGGATTTGCTGGTATTGTCCAATTCACTGCTTCACTTCCCGCAGTTTGGGCGGGCCTGCCCGCGGACGATCAATGATCGTTTTAGTAAAAAATAAATTCTGATTCCGTCAATTGATTTCTTACTCGACCTCAAATTCTTTGCGCTGCAAAACAAGGTGATGAACCATGTGGGTTGGATTGTGGAGCGATCCCGAAGTCCGCCAGCTGGCGGACGGCTTGGATCGCGCAAGGGGTTTATTGCCGTAGCTTTTGCGTGGAAAGAATTTGCAGTCTTGTCCCGATAG
>JAHLKX010000011.1 GCA_020444515.1 Bacteroidota bacterium
GTGTGAAGTTGATGTAACAGTCACCATCACCGAGCCTGATTACGCATTAGCTGCGAGTTATATCCAAACGGACGTGTTGTGCTTTGGAGATGCCACAGGTGCGATAGACTTAACCGTAACGGGCGGGACGCCACCATACACTTATGCATGGACAACTTCCGACGGAGAAATTCCACCAGGACAGGAAGATGATCAGGATCTCAGCGGCCTGATAGCTGGAACATATACTGTTACAGTTACAGATGACAATGGATGTGAGGATATTGCTAGTATAACATTGACACAGCCTGACATCTTACTATGCTCAATTGATCCATTCCCATACGACAATCCACTGTGTGGAGCAAATGAGAATAATTACTTAAATGCTACAGTGACAGGAGGCACCGGAATGTATACATATGCATGGACAGTTGTTGGATTTGGTTGGGAAATAGTAGATGGTAGTGAAGATGATCAGATTGTTTACTTTTCAGCTGGTTCATCAGATGCTACTTTCTACCTGACTGTTACAGATGAAAATAACTGTGTGAGCAATTGTGAAATTGATGTTAATTCATGTATAGAAAATCATTACTGTACCTATACAAAAGGGTTCTATGGCAACATTGGCGGACTATCATGCAATTTATCTACAGCAAAAGAAATTATGCTTAGTGTAATTGGTGAAGATGGTTCAAAAACCTTTGGATTACCCGATCATAGTTTCACATTAAATTGGAGTGATATTTATAATGAACATATCTTCACAATGCTACCAGGCGGTGGTAAATCTTATGCGTTGGAGTGTGATGCTTACTACTGGCCAGAGAATGAGACATGGGATTGTATCAAGATTAATAAAAAAGGAGCCATTTATAATAACCTTTTGGCACAGACCATGGCACTGTACTTTAATATGGGATGGAATGATGGACAGTCAAATGGTGGATTCAGCCTGGGCGAATTAGAATTAGAAGGATCAATTCTGGTTTCTGCAGATGCTATTAATTGCGGGACTCAACCGATCCCATTTACCGAATTAACATATAAAGTAATACCAATATCAGTGCTAGAGTTACTCTGCAATTATTCAACTGATCCAACAGTAGAAAACCTCTTTGATTTGGCTAATGACTTTTTAGGTAATGGTGAAATTGCTCAAGCTAATCCTAAACTATATGGGGATTTAACACTAGCTGTCACTTCAATCAACGAAGCTTTTGATGGATGCAAAGTTTTCATGGGATTTGAAGGAGAATACGAATGCGGTGAGAAATCTGAATTGTTATCAGGAACGGACAATCAGGATAATGTCTTTAACATTGATGTAAATATTGTACCCAATCCTTTTAAAACCGATACGGAGATCAGATTGAAGCTTTCACACAGTTCCAACGTTAGAATAGAGGTTTACACACTGCGGGGTGAGAAATTTGCTGAACTATTCGATGGTTATGTGAATGCAGATGAATTAGTATCTGTACCGTGGACTGTAAACAATGTTTACGATGATAACTATATGGTATGTGTTATTCACACAAAATATGGAGTTATAACAAAACCATTGCTTATTCGCAAATAGTTATTAAACAGTAATACTTAAGCAACGGACAATTACAATGTTTGTAGCTTAGTTTTACAAATGCTACTGAAAAGTCGACAACTATTGGTAAATCCATAAATGTTGTCGACTTTTTCTTATTTTTAGAACCAGGTTGACGTTGAATATAGATGTTTATTTTAGCACTATGTACATTATTAGGAAGCAGTCCTCCATGTGCTTCATGAGGTCAGAAAGAATTGGAAATTTTTTCTCAGACTGGCTTGATTCTGAAGTCCAGTATTATGCGCAGGTGGCTCGCGGTGGCATTGATCATAGCGTATACGACTTTAATAAATTGAATGTTTTCAAAGAAAGTTTCTCATATAAGTCATAGTAACAATTGTATTGGCAAATTTTTTAAAAAATATAACTTCGCAGCTATGGTTAAAACTGCGGATGTTTAATTGCTTAAGTACCCCGAATCCGGTCGAGAAAGGCGGAAAATGCGCTGCCCTCGATCTTTCTTGATTCGTCGGATTGTGCAATGGCCAACTCACCGTTCATATCCCTGAGGTAAAATTTAAAGATGTAATCGGCATCCGCTGCTATACCGGCCTTCCCAAACCTGAGATCCGCCAGGTAAAGTCCATTCTCATCTTCATTTACATGGTAAAATCCCTTGGTGAACCGGATCAGTTTTTTCAAATTATCGTCATTCGCAAGGGCTTCCAATTTTGCTTCATTTCGCGGGATATAGATAAATTCGTCAGGTTTTGCAGCATCAAAATTGGAATACAGTGCCATGTGGTATCCCGCTTCCGTTTCTGCTATACCCATCCATAAAAAATTGGTCAGGGGCAATGGGGTTGTTTTAAGTCGTTCGTATTCAATCGCCTGTTCAGCAAAAGCATTTTTGAACACCGTATTCATATGCAGCTTATTAACTACGGTACCTGCAAGGTATAGCGAAGTGATCATAACCACACCAACAATGGCTTTTCGTCTGAAAACTGAGGTCCGATTGATAAACATGATAACCAAAAGGACCAACAAAAGCGGCAGGGTATAAAACACGTCTACAATGCCGATGGTGCCGAATTCGACCCTGTAATCCGAAAAGGGCAACAATGCGCCTGTTCCATAAGTGGTAAAATAGTCCAGTATGGGGTGGGTAAAAGCCGACCAGAAAATCAGTTTTGTCCATTCAAACCGGGTGATGTGCATTTTTTTTCGATGGATCCCATGGACAAGCCATCCCAGCAGGGGTGCCAGGAGAAAAGCAAAAACAAGGGAGTGGCTGAAGCCCCTGTGAACAAACAACCCATCAACTTCATTGAAAAAAGGAACAATCAACACATCCAGATCGGGGATCAACCCACCAACGGCACCCCACATAATGGCTTTGTTTCCGGCTTTTTTGCCTAGAACTACTTCACCAACGGCTGCTCCCAATACGGTTTGTGTTACTAAATCCATGTTAATTTTAAAAAGTTACTAAGTCAATTACAATTGCATGCTCCTGCAAAAATTATTCGTTCATAATACAATAATGATATGGAGTTTGTTCATTTAATATATAACCATTTATGCGCATGGGTAATTTATCTGTTCATCTGTAAATTTGAAAAAACACCATTTAATGAAAACCCATTCATTCTGCTAAGCTGGAGCTTCCGAACTACCCCCCTGAATCATTCGAACTTGTTTTTGTGATGACCGATCAGTCTTCCTGAAAATGCACTTATCATCCCGGCTTGTATTGCCGATGGTTGATGCAGGTAACTCAGGCTTTGATTATGAAGCATCCACAGGGGTTTCAGGGAATTATACTCTTACAAAGCCACAAACCCGGATATTGACTTCAGGAATCCTGAAATAGAGTACCAATGGTGATGGGCCGATTGGTGGTTATGGATTCATCAATTCCCCGGAAGATCTGGTAATCGGTAAAATCGCATTCTCTGCAAAAGACATAAAGTTAAGTGAGACTGTAAATTGCGATAGGGGTTTAAAGACGCTCTCCAGCAACTTGATTCACTTCGATAACCATTCATTGACGACAGGACTGTGTGAGTTTAAAGTACCAATCAATTACTAAATTAATATAAGGATCAAAACACCTTCAATATAAAACCTATTTTTTAAAAAATGCTTATATTTATACTCCCTTAATAAACCACACAACTGCAACTTAAATATTACAGCCATGAAAAAAATCACGCTTTTAGTGGCCATGTTCACCCTTACTGTTCTTGCGATGGCTCAGCCACCCCATGCCTTCAAGTACCAGGCCGTTGTTAGAAATGCAGACGGAGAACTACTTGCCAACCAAAATGTATCCCTTCGGATCAGCATCATTATGGATAACCCCGGAGGGATGACCGTGTATGCCGAAACACACAATTTAAACACCACAGCCCAGGGAATCGCCATCCTGGAAATTGGTAGTGGCACCCCCGTTACCTCAACATTTTCGATGATTGACTGGGGGTTAACCGACTGGTTCCTCAAAATTGAACTGGATGAAAGTGGCGGTAGCAGTTATACCGAAATGGGCACGGTGCAGCTCCTTTCAGTCCCTTATGCCCTCTATGCCGAGAAAGCCAGAAATGCCAACTGGACCCAGAACGAGGGAAGTGTTTTCTTCCTTGGGAAGGTAGGTATTGGAACCAGTAGCCCCGACGAAATGCTGGAGCTGACCGGCAACATTAAGTTACACACCTCCACCGACAGCCTGACCGGTCTCATTCGAAAAGACGATTTGCGTTTTATTCATGATTTTGCTCCTAGTGGATCCAACCACAACAATATCTTCATAGGGGAAAATGCCGGAAACTTCTCTATGTATACCGATGGAATGGTCAATCATTCCAGCGATAATGTAGGTATCGGCAAGGCTGTTCTTAAAAACAATGAAACCGGCTATGAAAATGTGGCCATCGGAAGCAAAGCGATGCTTAAAAATACAACAGGAAAAAGTAACACGAGCATGGGATTCCTTTCCATGTATGATAACACCATCGGGAACAGCAATGCAGCATATGGCAGGAGCGCCCTGACCTGCAATACGGAAGGTAGTTACAATACCGGGGTCGGTACCGGGGCCCTTTTTACCAATACAACAGGTGCATACAACACAGCTTTAGGTTGGGAAGCAGCCCGAACCAATGTGACCGGGAACCGGAATGTAGCAAACGGCAGCCGGGCGCTCTATTCCAATTATTATGGCAACGACAATGTAGCCATCGGTTACCTGGCAGGTTATGGACCGGGGACCCCATCCATCAATATAAACGGCAATGTGATCGTTGGCTCCGAGGCGGGTTACGATATGCTCAACGGATCCGATTTCAATGTCCTGCTGGGTTACCGTGCAGGTTATGGACTCCTCAGCGGATCGAACAACATACTGATTGGTGAGAATGCCTCCACTCCTTCCCCGACATCTTCTGATCACCTGAATATCGGAAATGCCTTATACGGCGACCTGGCGCTCGGGAATATAGGTATCGGCACCAGCAATCCCACTTCCAAACTGGAAGTCGCAGGAACCATTACAGCAACTGCATACCAGGGCGACGGATCGGGATTGAGCGGCACGGGTGATCAGATGGGTGACCATATTGCTACACAGAATATAGCGCTCGACGGACACTGGATCTCAGGCGATGGCAACAGCGAAGGTATTTACATTAACAGCGCGGGACAGGTTGGTATCAACAATACCACCCCAACAGCAGAGCTGGATGTTGAATCAGCGGCACTGAATGCACAGTTGCTTAACTCTTCACAGGCGATCTATGGTGTCCACTACATCAGTGGCAGCTACGGGTCAATCGGCGCATCAAACCTCGGCGTTGCCGGATACAGTCCCAACGGATACGCTGTTCAAGCTACCTCCCCCGACGGATTTGCTATCTATGGAGCCTCCCTGGGATCGGGCTACGCAGGCTATTTTGAAGGAAAAGGCTACATCAGCGGGAACCTGGGCATTGGTGTTTCCAATCCCACCTCCAAACTGGAAGTAGACGGGACCGTCACTGCTACCGCCTTTGCCGGTGATGGATCCGCTTTGACCAACCTGACGGGCGATAACCTGGGGAACCACTCCTCCACTCAAAATATCCGATTGAACAACCACTGGTTATCCGGTGATGGCGGAAATGAAGGTGTTTATGTTAACAGCACCGGGAAAGTCGGGATCGGGACCAATGCTCCCGGTGATTGCATCCTGGATGTTCATGGCAATATTAACATGAACGTTGCCAGTGGTAGTGGAATGTCATTCCGCATGCGGGAAAACAATGAGCATCGCTGGACTTTTCTTTACCGTCCCTGGGTCAACTCCACCCTTACCATCCTTGATGAAGTGGGCAATAGAAGCATCATGGTTTTTGAACCCAACACCGGTTGCGTTGGGATCAATACCACCAACCCATCAGCGCCTATTCACATTCTTGGAGGCAGTGACATATCGCTCTTAACCGGAGGATATCTGATTGCCGGGAATACCTCATCCTATAACATTGTGATCGACGACAATGAGATCATGGCCCGCAACAACGGCAGCCCTTCGCCACTGGTATTGAACCAGGAAGGAGGAAATGTGGCTATTGGTAATGCAGCTCAGAACCTCCTGGATGTCAGGGGTGCAGGATCAAGCAACGGAGGTGCACCCGGGTATGGCGAAGTCACTGCCCACTTCAGAAGAACAGAAAGTGGCCATTCGGCCATATCTGTGGATGCAGAAACTGAACAGGATGCCGTGATCTACCTTGCTGAGAATGGATCGGCGCTCTGGTCGATCCGGACCGATGTTTCTGATGATGCTAATATAGATGAAGACAATAACTTAGAGTTCAGAGACCAAAAAAACGGTGCCAACCAGGTGGTGCTTGAAATGTATAAAAACACTGGCTATGATGAATACATCCTCGTACCCCATGGTAACATCTCCCCTTCGATCGCATCGGAGTATTGGTGCGGAAGTACTGGCAGATATTGGTTCTCCGTCCATTCGCACCTGTTTTTAACAGAATCATCCGCCCAGGACCTCGCCTCGAAAAAAGGGCTGAAATACGGGTTGAAAGACTTATTGAAACTGGATCCTATCGAGTACAATAACCAGAAAACAGAAGGGGGTTTGAATTTCGGACTGGATCCGGAACAGCTGGCTTCGGTTATCCCGGAAGTGACACTGGCACCTGGGAAAGATGATGATAGTTGGGGGATCCGATACAATGAACTAATCCCAGTATTGATCAATGCCATTAAAGAACAACAGGACCAGATTGATGCGTTGAAATTACAAGTTTCACAAATGGTTCAAAAATAATGCGGCACCCTATAGATTGGATTGAGGTTTCTTTTGGCAATAATGGCTTTCTGCCATCATATTAGAATGAATGGCAGGAGAGATCAAAAGAATGATTGGAAGGCTCTCATTTATATTTGTCAGAACGCCTGAACGGGTTAAAAGAAGGGAAAAATAACATTGTTGAAGCACTGTTCATCACCCATTGGAAACATTTGATTTAAATGATGTCTTCAATGCGTTTGCCATTTTTGGACTAAAAAGATGGCTTATTTTGATTTAAACCTGGCGGCAAAAAGAAAAAGCTGAGATCAAAGTCAATCCCAGCCTTGTTCATAAATTTTTTAATTGTAAATGCTTATTTATTTATCGGTGCCCCACTTTGATCAACTTTCTTTTCAGGTAAAGCCATTTCAGAAGCTGCTACCACTTTTCCTTTAATCCTTAAGACCACCGGAGATTTGTTTGCATTGGAATAAACACTTATAGTCTTGCTGATTGTTCCTACCTTTTTGGTGTTGTATCTGACCACTATAACTTCAGATTCACCAGGTAATACAGGCTGCCTTGGCCATGCTGGAATGGTGCAACCTCAGCTGGACCTCACATTGGAAAGAATCAACGGCTCTTTCCCATCATTGGTAAATTTAAACTCGCAATTTCCATCGGCATTTTGAGCAATGGTACCATAATCATGAACCATTTTATCAAAAGTGATAACCGGCGCATTGGGGTTATCTGCCTGTGGATTGCTTTGTGTTGCCTTTTCTGCCTTTTCTCTCGCCATTTGCTCTTTGGCTATTTTGCTTTGCTCAACCGCACTCTTTGGTGAATCAGTCGTTGCTTTTTTACTTTCTACCTGGGCACTGGCAGAAAATATCGCAAAACAAAATAAGAGAATCATTAAAATTGTCTTATTCATACTAATTTAATTTAATGAATACTTGAAAGTAAGCAAATGTATTGACTATGTGCTATCAAACCAAATATCTTAAGATATATTTACAATTGTAAATGAAATGTAAATATTATTCGTCAATGGTTTCAGCCGTCAAATTGTTTTCGTGTATCCTGACCCGTGATGGGCTACTTTCGTTTCTTATAAACATGATAACGACAATTATAAACAAACTTTAAGTGTAAATCTGATTTTCCCATCACGGGATAAATTCCACAACCCTGGTATTTGTACCCGTAAGGCATCCACTGATACTCACCAATGCGCGGGGAGTGCAACTTCAAGAAAGCGGGAGCAAAATTTAAAAATTTTGATGCTGAAAACATCATTGGTGCGAATTACCAGCGCACTCCCCAAGCATTTAAGGATAAGCTTAATAAGGTCAGGTTTTCTGATTTTATCAATAATCAGTGACAACCGCCACAGTCAAAAATACAGCCGCAATAATTGTAAGAATAATGAAAAGCGGTAAAATGAATTTAAACCATTTTTCAAAAGGCACCAATGCAATACCAAGAATCGCCATCAATACACCATTTGTAGGAATGATCATATTTGAAAATCCATCGCCCGAAGTAAATGCCAGCACAGCCGTTTGTCGCGTTATTCCCAATAAATCGGCCAGTGGAACCATTAAAGGCATGGAAACCATGGCCTGACCCGAAGCGGACGGAATAAAGAAATTTAAAATGGTCTGGAAAAAATACATCCCTTCGGCAGCCACCAGTTTTGGCATTTGCTGGAGTACAGATGCGGCATGAAACAATATGGTATCGATGACCTGGCCTTCCTGCAGGACAACCTGAATACCCCTTGCAAATCCAACGATCAAAGCCGGCACAATCATAATTTGTAATCCTTTGATAAAGGCTTTCATTGATTCATCACCCGACATACCACTGATTAGTATGGTTAGAAAACCAACAGTAAAAAATCCACCGGTCATCTCAATAAGCCCCCATCCCATTGTTTGCACGGCATACAATATGAGACCGAAAAGCACCAGGGAAGTAAGGGCGATCCAGAAATGACGTTTTGTAAAGGGCGTATCAACCAGTTCCACATCAGCATCCAGAATGAAGGCATCATCGGGCATCTTTGATTTGGATCGGTCTTTTTTTACCTTTTTCCCATACAACATTAGAAAAGCAAAACCCGTGACAAAACAGACAAGAAACATGATGATCCTTAAACCCATTCCACTACCAATGGGCAATTCCGCGATTTGCTGCGCAATTTGCACAGTAAAGGGATTGGTAATGGCAGTTGACCACCCAATACCCTGGGGGATGAGCAAAATGGATACACCAAACAACCGATCGTAACCCATCTCTTTCGAAAGGATAAGAAGTATGGGAATCAAGGGGATAAACTCAGCACCCATCCCTAAAAAAGTTGCGGCCAGTGCAAAAGCTGAAAAAAGAATAAATGTCAAAAGGACCGGAGACGTTCTGAACTTTTTCAAGAGTTTGAAAACAAACACATTGACGGTTCCGGTATGTTGGATCACATTAAAAACAGCCCCAATGATAAAGACAAAGAAAATAAGAGCTGCAGCCTGGTTCATCCCTTTTGGTATGGATGAAAATAAACCGAGCAAACTTGTCGGACTGGCTTTCCCTTCAACCTGGGCTCCCAGAATAAGACCCTGTAAAGAATAATGTTTGGGGATTTCATGATAACTTCCCGGCACAATGACGGTTTGTTCGATTTGATTGTAAATTTTAGTAGTGCGCTCATAGGAACCCGAAGGCACGATGTAGGTTAAGATACTACAAAACAAAATGATACCAAACAGGAAAATAAATACATGCGGAATGCTGAGCTTAGAAAGAAACTTTTTCATATCGTCATTTTAGTCTGGGTATTCAAAAATATGCAGGTGGTGAAATTTTTATCAAAAGGGATCAATTGGCTGAAAGAGGTTTTTTTATATACCCGAAACGTGAGCAGGAAAAAAAGGAATGAATGGATTTCAAAATTTCGATTTAGTATTACCATGATCGAGATATACGAGTTTATAAATCGTAGCAAATTGAGCTGAATTATTTTGGTGCGCCAAAAATACAAAAATCTAGATATGAAAAATATTTGGTCATTTATTTTTAAGCCCCGCAAAATCCGGCGTTTGGAAAAGACCGGTATCACTGAAAATCATAAAATTTTGACTCAGCATCTTGGTCACAGACTGCCTCGTGATGAAAGCAATAACCAGCACCATAGGGGGAATAAGACTACCATTTTCAATAAACAATTTCCACTAGAAAATAAAAGTTGAAAAAAAGTGAATAAAGAAGTGTTAAAATATAGCAACACATCGAATATTTATCCATATATTTGCAAACGCAATATCGTTATTAAATAACAATTAAAAAGTAAGATGAACAATTCAAAGCATATTCAACTACAGAAGGTGACCACCCCGGCAACACCGTGTGTGGATGTGCTTACGGGAAACCTGATCCCGGGAATTGTCCATTGCTTTATTGCTATTTCCCGATAAATCCCCGGATTACATAACATCCCATAACACCTATGCGATTCACCTTCGCATTTGTTTAATTCATTTTTATTAATCCTTAAATTTTTACATGATGAACACATTTACAATTTTAACCAATGCTGTGCGAATTAGCACCCCCTTTGTCATACCGACAATCGACAACCTCTTAATCAAACCTGAATTATTAAATCATCACAAAAAACGAAGGCAAAATGAATAAACTTAATAAAACTGTTGTTATACTTGAAGATTTAATATCGATGAGCCAGCGCCGCTACCAACAATTCTGGACCGACATCAAGGAAGCCATTGCAGGCACCGAGCAGGATTTCACCTCGGGGAGCATGCGACGCGCTATCTTTTTGCTGGCCGTTCCCATGGTCCTTGAAATGCTGATGGAATCAGTATTTGCCATCGCCGATATCTGGTTCGTATCGCGGTTAGGCGCTGATGCGGTAGCCACCGTTGGGCTTACAGAATCACTCATCACCATTGTTTATGCCATCGGAGTAGGGCTGAGCATGGCCACTACGGCCCTGGTTTCCAGGCGCATCGGGCAAAAAGACCCCGATAAGGCGGCAAGGGCGGCCTTCCAGTCAATCATAACCGGTCTGGTCGTTTCACTGATCATTGCTGTTCCAGGGATGATCTTCGCCAAAGACCTGCTGATCCTTATGGGTGCATCAGAAACGATATGGCAGGAAATGAGCAGTTATACAGCCATCATGTTGGGTGGAAATGCTGTGATCATGCTTTTGTTCATTATCAATGCGGTATTCCGAAGCGCCGGTGATGCGGCCATCTCATTCCGTGTGTTACTGATCGCTAATGGACTGAACATTGTACTAGACCCGTTGCTGATCTTTGGTATTGGTCCGTTCCCCGAACTGGGGATCACCGGTGCAGCCATCGCTACCAATACCGGTCGTGGTCTGGCTGTTTTGTACCAGCTATACCTCTTGTTTTTCGGCCATGGCAGGGTACAATTAAAAGCCCGCAACATCGCCATCCGCCTCGACACAATTCGAAAGGTACTGAAGCTTTCAGCAGGGGGAATTGGCCAACATCTGATTGCAACATCAAGCTGGATTGGTCTTTTCCGTATCATGTCGGAATTTGGCAGTGAAGCCCTGGCAGGTTATACCATCGCCATTCGGGTGGTCGTATTTGCACTTCTGCCCGCCTGGGGCATCAGCAATGCGGCATCAACACTGGTAGGTCAAAACCTTGGTGCACGAAAGCCCGGGAGAGCGGAGCGTTCAGTTTGGGCCGTCGGCAGGATCAATATGTTTTATATGGGACTGGTGAGCGTGATCCTGGTTGCCCTGCCGTCCTCCCTCATCACCCTCTTTACAACTGAGGCAGATGTGGTTAGCAGCGGTGTTTCCAGCCTGCGCATCATCAGCTTTGGATTCATCCTGTACGGACTGGGTATGGTAGTGGTTCAGGCCTTCAATGGCGCGGGTGATACCATTACGCCGACCTGGATCAACTTTTTCACGTTCTGGATGCTTGAGATACCCCTGGCATATTTACTGGCCCTCTGGATGGGCATTGGGGAGCAGGGGGTTTATTACGCCATTATCATCTCAGAATCGCTCATGACCCTGACGGCTGTGTGGTTCTTCCGAAAAGGGAGGTGGAAGTTGAAAGAAGTGTAACACTTAAAATACGCGGTTGCCTTTGAAAATAGCCAACCAGTGAGCCGGCAGCTCAATCGGTTGTGCATAAGCTGGTTTGCGGCTTATCATTCAAAGGCAACCGCTTTTTTCATATTGAGGCTAATTATTTTTCGCGGCCATCCATGTGGCCACCATCATTATCATGACCCATTCCATCCATCCATGGGTTTGCATCGGTATTCCAGGTCTCAGCCTTGATTTTCAGAGAACCATCCTTTTGTTTTTCCCAGACAGTGATGTACTTCCCTTTATCATTCATGGGCTCTTCCATCATTGGAACTTGCATAGAAACATTATACTTTCCGATCTCAATGGCATAATCACCCGCAGGGATCACCTCAACGACATCAAATTTCATGGAAACCATCTTGTAACCGGCTTCTTGGTTTTTCATTTCATGATCGATCATCGCCTGTTTGGTGTTCGTCATGGGGGAATAACTGGGCAAACTGTATACATCCTCTACATACATATTGGAGAGGATTTCGTGGTCATCGGCTTTTATGGCTTTCACCATCTTGTCATTCATCTTTTCGATCTGAGATTTCAGTTTCTCAGATTCTTTTGATTGGGTATAAGCTGGCAGTGTAAAAATGGCCAATACAATAACGAGGGGAATCAATGTTAAACGAGTTTTTTTCATTGGATTAGTTTTAGCGTGTTTAGAGGATAAAGGTACCCAAAAGGGAAATGCATCCCGGTAATTTCACAGGTTTTTAACATTTCATGGGCGGGCGTTTACAAAAAAATGCGTTTTATCAAGAATGATGCTTGCTTTTTCAATCCGGAACGTTCAACCTGCAACTCTCAAACCTCATCCCTAAAACTTCAAAACATTGATACCATAAAGGAATACCACTGCAATGGCAATGGGTGCCAGCAACCGGACGATCCATAAAAAAACCGGGAACATTTTCACCTTCAGCGAGCCCTCATTGGTGATTTCGGCTTTCACATGGGCTTTCCCCATGAACCATCCAACGAACAGGACGATCATCAACGCTCCGATAGGGAGCAACACATTGGCAGAGAGATAATCAAACCAACCAAAAAGTGTTTTCCCAAAGATGATAAAATCACTCAGCGGGCCAAATGAGAGGGTGGCAAATACCCCGACAATGGTGATGCCCACCGAGCCGATGATCGTTGCTTTATTGCGGCTCATATTAAGTTCTTCAGAAAAGTAGGCCACCACAACTTCCAGGACCGAAACGGTGGAAGTAAGGGCTGCAATGGCCAGCAAAGTAAAAAATAGAATGGCAAAGAAATAGCCGCCCGCCATTTGAACGAAAATATTTGGCAGTACAATGAATACCAGTCCGAATCCTTCAGCGGGATCAATATTAAAAGCAAATACTGCCGGGAAGATCATGACACCTGCAAGGATTGCCATCAGCGTGTCGGCAGCCGTAACCTGAAGAGCAATGTTTGGAAGGGGATTATCCTTTTGAATATAGCTTCCATAGGTAATCAGGGTACCCATACCGATGCTGAGTGAAAAAGCTGCCTGCCCCAGGGCATCCAGTATAACCGGCCAGGTAATTTTTGAGAAATCAGGTTTAAAAAGAAAATTCAGTCCCCCTTCAGCTCCCGGAAGGGTCACCGAGCGAATGGTCATGACAATGATCAATAACAACAAGATGGGCATGAGAATCTTGGCATATTTTTCAATTCCTTTTTTAACACCTGAATAAACGATATAACCGGTCATGAACATGAAAATCACCTGCCAAAGCAGGGGCCGGAATGATCCCGACTGAAAAGTCTCGAAGGATTCTTTGAGGGCATCGGAGGATTTTCCACTAAAACCGTTCCCAATGGCCTGAACAAGATACTCTAACGTCCAGCCGGCGATGGTACTGTAAAAAGCAAGGATCAGAAAGGCAGCGACGATACCCATGAGTCCAACAAGATACCAGGGTTTTCCAGGTGCCAATTTCTTAAAAGAACCCAGTGCATTGAGCTGGGCCCGGCGGCCAATGGTGAGCTCGGCAAGCATGACCGGGAATCCGATAGCAAGGATGAAACCCAGGTAGATCAGCAGGAAAGCACCTCCTCCGTTTTCACCTGCTACATAAGGAAAACGCCATATATTTCCCAGTCCCACGGCGGATCCAGCTGCAGCAGCGATTACACCGATCTTCGATCCAAAACTGTCACGCGGAGCATTGTTCAGCATTGCCATAAGTGTGTTAGCTAATGTTAGTCATTGTTTTTCAGCGGTGCAATTATACAAAAATAGTTGGATGTGGAATGTTCAATCTTCGAAGTTTTGTTTATGCTGACTAAAGATGGATGATTTGAAGTCAAAGACTTCACTCTGGTTTTGCACAGTTGGAGTTCATTTTTTCTTCTAATTTTGTAGTCCATCATAATTATCATTGAATGAAAACGATCATACAATCAACGACCATACTATTGTTCATCTTTCTGGTAACAACCACTACCGGACAAATCAGTGAAGACAGCCTGAAAATCTATCAGGACACCATCAGGGATTACCGCAAAGGGAAAAACATCAAATTGATGTATTCCGAATCGACACCCCTCACCCCTGAGCAACATAAAAACTTCAAAGGCCTGAAATACTTTGATCCCGACATTACCTACCAGGTAAAAGCAGCATTGGTAAAAGCCGATCTACCTGATACCGTGATCATGCGAACCTCCACCGAACGTGCACCTGAGTATATTGAATACGGGATTGTCAAATTTATCCTGGGAGGAACCGAATACGAATTAAAAGTTTACCAAAGTAAAAAGTTGTTGGATGTGAAACCCGGTGATAGGACACTTTTCATCCCATTCAGGGATGCCACATCAGGAAAAGAAACTTATGGAGGGGGCCGATATGTGGATTGTATCATTCCAGGAGATGGCCATCAAATGATCCTTGATTTCAACAAAGCCTACAATCCATACTGTGCTTATAATCCCCGCTATTCCTGTGTGATCCCGCCTGAAGAAAACCGACTTCCCATTGCCATTAAGGCAGGTGAGAAAATATTTGAGGAACATTAAGGTAATGGAGCGTTAGGAATTGAAAAAAAGGGCATATTGTTGTTTAGAAATTAAAAAATTGGCAAAAGCCGAGTATCCATTTACCAGATTGACGTCTGCATAAAATTTGTCCGGTTACGATTTGCAACAATTCAATCTTTCATCCTTCAGGCAGGTTAGTGATAGCGATTATTCTTTTAACAAACCTTTTACATGCTCCAGTGTTCCGTCTACAGGAGCAGGATCCAGATTCAGAATTTCGCAAATCAGGGGATAGATATCCACGTTCTCAAAAGTCGGAGAGACATAATCGACCTTAAATGCAGGGCCGTAGGCGAAGAAGATGGTATGCATATCGATATTGTCATTATCAAATCCATGTGCTCCCTTGCCAACACGCTGATCCGGATCAAGTACCACACTCCATGCACTATCCGCCACCACAACAATGTCAAGGGTACGTGGATTCGTCCCATAGTGAAGTCTTTCAGGAACCTCCTCCGACTTCCAGGCTGTGACTCCTTCGGTATAGACCAGTGCTTCGTAAATATAATCTTCGAAGCCATCTTTGGCTTTGATACAGAAGTTGGGATTATAGCCCTGCACCTCTTCCGTCCACTCAGTAGGAATATGATCCGATAAGACTACTTTCCGATCGTTACTGACCGGACCCATCCCATGGTCTGAAGTCACGATCACATTCACTTCGTTGGCGACCGGTAATTTTTCAAGCTTGTTCAAAAAAACACCCAGCAACGAATCAAGTTGTTCGACTTTTCGCATGATCTCCATACTTCCCGGGCCATATTTATGGCCAGAATGATCGGGCTCATCAAAATACCAGAGGATTAGATGTGGCCGGATTGTTTCCGGTTTTTGCAGCCAGGCAATAACTGAATCGATTCGCTGACTGTATGAAAAACCATTGTCATATTTTTTCCAGTAAGTCGGCCGGTAGCCAGCAATCTCTGCCTCCGATCCCACCCAAAAATAAGAACCGGAGAGCACCCCCTGCTTTTCAGCAGTAACCCAAATGGGCTCACCACCATAAAAAGAGCCATCCTCTACAGCCTCCCTGTCAGAGATCGCGTAATGCCGATTGGTTTCAGGATCATAAAATGAGTTCAACACAATCCCATGATGATCAGGATAAAGTCCTGTAGCAATGCTGTAATGATTGGGAAAAGTCTTGGTTGGGAACGAGGGCTTAAGTGTCCTGGCTTTAACCCCTTTGGATGCTATTTTGTCAAAATTAGGCGTTTCAACCATATCGGTATAATCCCAGCGGAATCCGTCCATGGAAAGCATCACAACGTAAGGAAGGGTCTGCTTTTTTTCTTGCTGATTGCATCCGGTAAAAAGAATGATGCTCAACAAGAGGATATAAAGTAAATTTCTCATTGATTGGTTTTTTGCAAAAATATAAGTTTGAGGTCTACGAAAAATAATTTTTTATGTAGTTTTTTCTAATCCAACTGCAGGATGTTAAGAGCCTTTTTCAGTTTTTCCTGGTCATTTAAATTCCCATCTATCCAATTGATTGTGATTCCTTGCTTCTCCATCCGCCGAAACCAGGTCATCTGCCTTTTGGCAAACTGGTGGATGGCTGTATTGAGTAGCCGGAACATCTCATCAAATGCAATTTCGCCTGTAATATATTGGGTAAGGTATCGGTATTCCAATCCGTAAAATTTAAGTTGATCGGGTGTCAATCCCTTTTCAAGTAACACCTTAACTTCATCTTCCATTCCAGCATCAAGTCTGGCTTTTAGTCGACTTGTAATTCTTTCACGGATAACCGATCGCTCGAAGCGAATTCCAAAAATAACAGGATCAAATATTGGAAAGTTCTGCCTCTCGGCTTCATGTTCTTCATAAAATATCTGGATCTCGATAGCGCGGATCAGTCGTTTTCGGTCCTTCGTATCGGTAACATTATGGGGTTTTTTAAATGATTTCAATTGTTCAGTTAGTCGCTCATCGGATAAACGATCAAGTTCTTTACGCAATGCAACATTTGGGGGCACATGGAGCAGCTGATAGCCCTTAAGCACCGCTTCTATGTACATACCGGTCCCGCCGCACAATACCGGGATTTTATCATTTGCAATGATCTCTTTAAAAACCCTGATGAAATCCTGCTGAAATTCAAACACATTGTATTCATAGCCTGGATCGACAATATCAACAAGGTGATGAGGTATGGTTTGACCATCTACTATGTAATCAGAGAAATCCTTGCCGGTTGCCAGATCCATGCCCCGGTATACCTGCCTTGAATCGGCACTGATGACCTCACCGTTTAGACGATATGCCAGCTGTGCGGCAAAATTAGTTTTGCCTATGGCCGTGGGCCCGGTAACAATGATCAGTTTAGGTTTCTTATGTTTTTTTGGAATCATGAGCTTGTTGATATTGTGCTTCGATTTCAGCCAGTAGGTTTCTAATCAGGTCCAAAGTTAATATTTTACTTTTTTCAAAATCCAGGGGAACATTATCCATCCCCAGGGCTTGCCATTTTTTTGGATAATATTGTTTCATAAAAGTACTCAGGTTTTCTTCATCCGTTTTGACAGGATCCTGGTTTCGCCATTTGAGGTATTGCAAAATTCGCAATGCATCAATCTTGTGATAACAGGCTTTTATAAACTTTTCTTCTGTTTTAAAATTGGTGCGCAAGGCCTGCCAGATATTGTTCTCACCAAACTTTTTTTGATTAAAAGCATCCATGGGAGTGGAAATATCCTGTTTGAATAAATTGGGGAACAGATCAGTGGTTGCTTTGATCTCATCAAATAATTGATAAGGATAAATCGGGTAGCTTCGCCAATCGCCTTTGCTTCCTTTGATCATGGCCGGACCGGTGCCAAATCCAACCCGGTCGGAATAACGCGCTGCCGGGTAAACTTTTTCCGGATTATAAGTGAGAATTTTTCCGTATTTCCTGAGTTTCTGCATAAAATAAAAATCCTCACCCGAATTGTGGGGTGTGATCCCGCCAATGGCCCGGTAAGCTCTAACTGGTAAAGCAATCGCCGAACCAACAGCCGTAAAAGCATAGGGATTGCTGATGCGCCAAAGATTGATGGCATAATACCGCATGTAAATCTCATAATGGAGAATGGCCCGGTCTTTTTCTTCGTCTTCTGTATGCTTGTGATGGTAAGGTACGGCAAGTGCCACTGCATCAGGATTTGAATTTAATGTTTGAAAAACAGATTCGAAATAGCCGGGATTAAATGTAGTATCGGCATCGAGGCTAATTAAGATATCATTGGGTCCTGCTAGTTCCGAAACACGATCCATCACCACTTTGCGGGCCCAGCCTACACCATATTTTTTAGTGGTCCACCCCTGCCCTTTTGAACTCCGGTCGATGACTTCAATGTCAATATCATGGAGGCCATTCAAATATTTGATGCTTTCCTGGTTATTCTCACAGATCCTTTTTTTTGTTTCCTTCTCCCCCCATTGATCGGGCTGATTAACACATACTACCAGCTTTTTATTGGACCAGGTTTGATTTTGATAACATGATATGAACCTCTGCAGATTTTCATATTCATCCAGCACAGGCAGAGCCACATATATTTTAAGACTTTGAATCATGATTTAGCCTGACAAATTTAATTCAATTACCAATGTCATTATTTTTACTTCTCACGATTGAGCTTAAATGTTGATTTAATACCCATTTATTTGAATTGCTAAAGCAACAATCCTTATCTTTGCCCCCTGTTTCAAAAAAGCAAAGAAATCGATCATTCATGGACAGAAATACGATATATGGCCTGATCCTCATTTTTGCGATCCTGATTGGATACAGCATTTGGATGACGCCCTCACAGGAGGAAAAAGAAGCCCTCGCGCGAAAAAGAGATAGCATTGCTGCCGTTCAACGGACCCAGGATTCAATCATGGCCATCGGCCAGGCCAAAAAAGCCAAAGAAATTGCCCGTCAGGACTCCATAGCGAAAGCACAATCCGAATCACAACCTGCAGCAGCCACATCTGAAACTGCAACTCCAGTGGCGAATATCAATCGGGATAAACTGGGTGTTTTTGCCAATTCTGCAAATGGCCCCAATGATCTTTACACGATTGAGAATGAAGTATTAAAGCTCACCATCTCTGCCAAAGGGGGGAAAGTCTACCAGGTTCAACTCAAAGATTTTGAAACCTATGATTCTCTGCCACTCATACCTTTTGATCCAGAAAAAACCAATTTCGGGTTGACCTTTTTCGCCAACAACCGCATCATCAATACCAATGATCTTTATTTCCACCCGGAACAATATTCGGGAAGTATTTTTGTAGAGGGCGATAAGACCAGGAGCCTGTCCATGCGACTTTATACCGATGCCACAGACACCACTTTCAATAAGGATAGTTTTATCGAATACACCTATACCCTGACCGGGAATGAATACATGCTTGATTTCGATATCAATTTCGTGGGCATGGATCCTTATATTGATCCCGGAACAAGCTACATCGATCTCAGTTGGAGTACCGAGATGCTTCAACTGGAAAAAAGCGTCGACCGGTTCAATGGTCCCACCATTTATTATAAATTCTATGAAGATGAGGTGGATTACCTCTCGGAAACCAAAGATGATGAGGATGACCTGATCAATAGATTAAAATGGGTCTCTTTCAAACAACGTTTCTTTAGTTCGACACTCATTGCCAAGGAGAGTTTTCTCAATGCCCAGATCAAGACCTTCACGCTCGAAAACCAGCATCCGCATTACCTTCGGTCGATGGAGACACAGATTGGGTTGCCTTTTGCTATGTCGCCCATGGTGAACATTCCCATGCAATATTACTTCGGACCCAATAAGTTTAAAACACTTCGCAAGTACCGGCTTGACCTGGAACGCCAAATCCCCCTGGGGTGGAGCTTTTTCCTGATGGCATGGATCAATCGGTATGCGGTGCTGCCGGTATTTAATTTCCTGGAAGGGTTTGGATGGAATTACGGTATCATTATCCTGGTGCTTACCATCCTGCTGAAGCTTGTCCTTTTCCCAATCGCTTATAAGTCCTACAGTTCTTCTGCCAAAATGCGGGTACTGAAGCCGGAGATTGAGGAGATCAATAAAAAATTCCCGAAGAAAGAGGATGCCATGAAGAAGCAGCAGGCGACCATGAGCCTTTATAAACAGGCGGGGGTCAACCCGATGGCCGGTTGTATTCCGATGCTGTTGCAGTTTCCCATCCTCATTGCCATGTTCCGATTTTTCCCATCAGCCATTGAGCTGAGACAGCAAAGCTTCCTCTGGGCAGATGACCTGTCGAGCTATGATAGCATATTCAATTTGCCTTTCAACATTCCTTTCTATGGCGATCATGTGAGCTTATTCACCCTGCTGATGACCGTTTCTACACTCATCTATACCAAGATGAATCAGGACATGATGGGATCTTCGCAACAGCAACTGCCGGGCATGAAAACCATGATGTACATCATGCCTGTGATGTTTCTCGGAATTTTTAACAATTATGCAGCCGGACTGAGCTACTATTATTTCCTGGCCAATATCATCACTTTTGGGCAGATGTATCTCATCCGCAGGAATATTGATGAAGGAAAGATCAGGAAACAAATCGAGATGAATAAGAAAAAACCAAAGAAAAAATCGAAATGGCAAGCCAGGCTTGAAGAGGCTGCCAAGCAGCGGGGATATAAACCACCGAAAAAATAAAACAACAAGCAGGTTTCAAGTTTAAGGTTTCAGGTTCCGATACCAACTTGAAACATGCAACCGGAAACTTGAAACATTTTTAATTTGAATTTCAGACTAACCTCCGAATTTAAACCGACCGGTGATCAACCGGAAGCCATTCGACAACTTGTGGAAGGTCTCCAGCGTGGAGATGACCACCAGGTTTTACTCGGGGTCACCGGATCAGGAAAAACATTTACCATCGCCAATGTGGTGCAGAAAATCAACCGGCCCACACTCGTGTTGAGTCATAATAAAACTCTGGCAGCCCAGCTTTATGGTGAATTCAAACAATTTTTCCCCGATAACCGTGTGGAGTATTTTGTTTCCTATTACGATTATTATCAGCCCGAAGCGTACCTCCCCACCACGAATACCTATATTGAGAAGGATCTTTCGATTAATGATGAAATTGAAAAATTGCGACTGAGTGCTACTTCTGCCCTGCTATCCGGCAGAAGGGATGTGATCGTGGTTTCCTCGGTATCCTGTATTTACGGCATCGGCAATCCGGACGATTTTACCGACAATGTGATCCGGATCAAACTCGGAGATGTAATCAGCAGGAACAAGTTTTTGCAAACACTGGTCGCCAGCCTCTATTCGCGCAATGAGATTGAATTCACGAGAGGAAATTTCAGGGTTAAAGGTGATACTGTTGATATTTTTCCGGCCTATGCAGATATTGCTTTTCGCATCATTTTTTGGGGAGATGAAATTGAATCCATTGAAACCTTTGATCCGGTCAATGGGCACATCATTGAAAAACTGGATAACCTGAATATTTACCCGGCCAATATTTTCATCACCTCCCATGAAAAAATGAAGAGTGCGGTCCATGAAATTCAGCAGGATCTTTTCAAACAGGTGGATTATTTCAAGGAGATCGGGAAACACCTGGAAGCCAAACGCCTTTCTGACCGGGTAACTTATGATGTTGAGATGATGCGCGAACTGGGCTATTGTTCAGGGATTGAGAACTACTCGCGCTATTTCGACGGCCGCGCACCGGGTACCCGACCATTCTGTCTCATCGATTATTTTGCAGATGATTATTTAATGGTAATTGATGAAAGTCATGTTACAGTGCCCCAGATCAGGGCCATGTATGGAGGTGACCGTTCTCGCAAGCAAAACCTGGTAGAATATGGATTCAGACTTCCGGCTGCCATGGATAACAGGCCTTTAAAATTCCCCGAATTCGAGGCTTTGCAAAACCAGGTGATCTATGTGAGTGCTACACCATCGGAATATGAATTGCAAAAATCTGAAGGGGTCGTAGTTGAGCAATTGATCAGACCAACCGGTCTGCTGGATCCCATCATAGAAGTGCGCCCCAGCCTGAACCAGATCGATGATCTGCTGGATGAGATCGACCAAAGAATTCAGAAAAGTGAAAGAACACTCGTGACAACGTTGACCAAACGCATGGCGGAAGAACTCACCAAATACCTGCTGAACCTTGATATCAAATGCCGTTATATTCACTCGGAAGTGGATACCCTGGACCGGGTGGAGATCATGCGGGGATTGCGGCTGGGCGATTTTGATGTGTTGGTGGGTGTGAACCTCCTCCGCGAAGGACTCGACCTGCCCGAAGTATCGCTTGTTGCCATCCTCGATGCCGATAAAGAAGGTTTTCTTCGATCGGAAAAATCATTGACCCAAACAGCGGGCCGTGCCGCCCGTAACCTCAATGCAAGGGTGATCTTTTATGCCGATACCATGACCGACTCCATGAAAAAAACCATGGAAGAAACAGAACGGCGACGAGAGAAACAACTAAAATACAATGAAGATCATAATATCACGCCTACCCAGATCATTAAATCAATGACCTCCATCATTGGACAGACGGCTGTGGCGGACTCCAAAGGTGAGCCCAAAGCTTATATTGAAAAAGACGGTATCGACATTGCTGCTGATCCGTTGATCCAATACATGAATAAGGAACAGATCGAAAAAACCATCGCCAAAATTGAACGACAAATGAAAGCCGCCGTGAAAGAACTGGATTTCATTGAAGCTGCCCGTTTCAGGGATGAGATTTTTGCCCTGCGTGAGAAACTGACTGACAAGAAATAGTTCGCCTACCTGATTTTTTAATCTTTAACCCCAAATGGTATCCTCACATTAAAAGTAAGGTTTCGACCCATATTGTATATGTTCATATCCTTGAGGGTCGACAAATGATCATAATAAACTTCATTCAGGATATTGGTGGCCACGATGGAAAAATCCAGGAATTGCTTTTGGACTTTGATCTTAAATCCTATGCCCGCCCGCAATAGCAGATAGTTTGCCGTTTCAGTTTCAAACTGTGCCGGCCGATCCTGATCAAAAGCATGGGTTATACCCGTACTGAACCAGGATGAATGGATAAAACCAATTTCATCCTTTTCCAGTTTCACATCGAATTTTATCTTGTCCTGCGGAATAAAAGGCAAATTGGATCCATCCGTCCGCTCACCTCTTAAAAAAGTGTACGTGGCATTCAGGTTTAGCCAGTGCATAGGATATATCCCATAAGAAGCCTCCAGACCATACAGTCGCGCATTGTTTTGAGTGTATCGGTATATTCTCAGGTCATCATCATATTCATCCGTCGGGGCGAGGTAAATGTAGTCATTGATATGGTTATAAAAACCAGCCAGATCCAGCTCCATGATCTTTGAATGATAGTGACCACTCAGATCTGCTTCATAGCTCCGCTGGGAATTCAAATCGCGGTTGCCCTGCTCATATCTTGATCCATGCACACCATCCTGGGTTAATTCTGCCACGTTGGGATTGCGATAAGCCGAGGCTCCATTTATCCTGATCAGGAATTCCGGGTTGATCTCCCAGGTGCCACCCAGTGAGAAAGTCATGTTCTGATAATTCCGTTCAAGAGCGGCCATGATCTCCGGCTCATCCTCATGGCCAGGCTCCTCATGTGAGTGGCTGGCTTTCTCCTGCTCTGGAATATGCAATATCCTGTACTCCCACCTTACACCGGCCTGCACACTGATGCGGTTTTGATGGGTGTGTTTCAACCAACCCATTAAAGAATAATCGGATTGGTTGAAATCGGGCAATACCCGGATATGTCCTCCCTGATTCTGATTTTCCTTGAATGCACCCTGTGTTCCAATTATGTATTCGGTATTCTCACCGGAAGGTAACCATGTTTTTACATCATATGAAAGAACATTCATATTCATGTTCACTTCATTTTTCTCATCGGTATTTAATATTCGGGTGTTATTTTGCCAGGCCATATCAACACCGATCTTATATCGTCCGAAGAATATCTTGTTGCGGGCCGTCAGCAAATGGTTGGTCAGGTCCTGGTACCAGAATTCATTTTGTCGTTCATTGGTGTTAACCAAAACAAGCGCATCAGGAGTTACCATCCCCAGCTTCATGCGGTTATAATCATAATACAATTGAAAAGAGCCAAAGTGTTCATTATAGCCTGCATTTAGCTTGATCACCTCTTCGTTGAACCGACTGTTAAAAACTGTATTGCCATTGCCATCCTGATAGTCCTTGTGGTTTTTCATTCCGCCACGAAGACTCCAGTTAAAATGAGTACCGGAACCCCGAACACCGAGGTTGGCTGATATTCCTTCAGTGTTGCTAAAATATTGTGTATTCAAATCACCGATAATCTTGCGTGAAGGAGCCGGCTTTTCGGGAATCACATTGATAATGCCACCCACGGCATCCGATCCGTATAGCAAGGATGCGGGGCCTTTTATCACTTCAACCTTATCCAGCCCAAATTCATTGATTGAGAAAGGATGATCCTCCGAAAACTGGTAATTCTCCAGCTTCACGCCATTGTTCAACACCACCACATTGGAATTGGAAAGCCCGCGTATAACCGGTTTGGCCACCCCATTGCCTTTGGAAATCATGTCCACGCCGGGTATATTTGAAATCGATTCAATAACATTTGGTGAGCCCGTGCTTGTGATCTCATCCATACCAATGGTTTCGATCTTCACAGCATTTTCATGCTGCGTTGTATAGCTACTCGATGAAATCACCACCTCCTGGGTATGAATGATGGTAGGTACAAGTGATACATTCAAAATTTCATCTTGATCTTTCAGATATACCTTTTTAATGACCGTCGAAAAACCAAGGTAGGCAAATTCCAACGTCAGCAAACCTGAAGGGAGGTGATCGAGATGGTATTCACCTTTTTCATCAGTAACTGTTCCTTTGCTGATTTCAGGAATAAAAATGGTAGCACCGATCAGTGTTTCTCCGGTTTCAACATCGGTTATCATTCCGGAAATATTGTATTGAGCAAATATCATCTGTCCGCTCAATAATAACGACAAGACTAAAAAAACCTGCTTCATGCATGTAATCTTTTAAAAAATAATTAAATCAATGATACAACCGGGACCCAAATCTGACCTTCAGTCTCGGCTAAAATTAAGTTTCGATCTGACTAACATGAAGTTGGCGGGGCCCGCGAGTTGAGGTCAAGAGCAGGAATAACGGGTAATGACATCGGTAACATCTCGTTACGGATCCGTTGAAAATAGAGTGGTGAATTGTCTGCATACAAAGCATCAGGCAATACCTGGGAATAAAACACAAAATTAACGATCTCACAGAGGTCTTCCTGTTGATGCAAATCACCTTCTTTATGGTCGCAACAACTGGTGAGATGATGATGTGAAAAAGCGCCATGAATAGACTGAAAAACAGGTGGAAATGCAATCAAAAAAGCCAGGAAAAGGCTTTTTAGAAACAAAACCGGTTGATTGTATTTTCGTAACACTGTCTTTAGATTACCATTGGATTGTAAAAGTAACAAATGATTCAAAAATTTGTTTGTTATAGACAATTATCTTCATAACCAAACCTGTTCGCACGTGAACATAATATCTTAAGAAACGAACAATCGAACCCGACCACAAATTCGATTACCGATTAGCTCACCAGATTTTATAATTTTTAAAAAATCAAAAATGGGATTTTTCAAGATGGATGAATTTCTTCCAGAAACCTTTTAAAATAAAGGCTTTTGAATGAATGGTCTTCAATTATCAGGTCACCGGATCCTCAAATTTTTCATTCATCATTAACGGATTTCATTTCAATGCATAGTTTTTGATTAATGGGAAACCAATATGACAAAACTGATAAAACAACCGACGATTATAACGGCGGCAGGAAACAAGCCCAAAGAGATCAAAGAATTCATCGGAAGGGTCAACAGTGACACATCTCAATTAAGCATTGCCAAAATGAAAAGTCCCCCAGGGTGGACAGAACCGGGACAAAGACCCGAATTTGATGAATATACCGTGGTATTAAAAGGCATGCTACAAGTGAAAACCAGGACGGAAGTAATTAAGGTCATGGCAGGGCAGGCCATCCATGCAAAGGCAGGTGAATGGATACAATACAGCACTCCCGAAAAGGAAGGAGCCGAATACATTGCTGTTTGTTTACCCGCATTTTCCCCCGAAACTGTGCACAGAGATGAATGATTCAATGGGGGATCTGCAATTCATATTATTTTATGAATTATTCGTTAAAAACAAAATCAGGACATCAATTTAAAACAGCGATATGTTACGAAATTTTTTCAAAACCGCCATCCGCAACCTCATAAGGCATAAAGCATTTTCATTTATTAACATCATCGGGCTATCCATCGGGCTTGCTGCATTTATCATGATTGCCATGTGGGTCTTCGACGAACTGAGTTATGATCGGTTTCACGAAAATGCTGACCATATTTACCGCGTAGAAAGAGATATTACTTATGAAGGTCAAACTTTTTTAGTGCCGGTCACAGGTGCTATATATGGACCAACCATTTTGAAGGATTACCCTGATGTTGTCAACATGGTACGGATCGATCCCATGTCGCTCTCCGTTGAAGGACCCGACAAGACCCGATTCAATGAAATGCTGATGTACGTGGATACCAGCTTTTTTCAGATTTTTACCTTTCCTCTAAAGGCAGGTGATCCCACGACAGCACTGTCAGAACCCCGGTCGCTGGTATTATCCGAAGTAGCCGCCCGTCGTTTCTTCGGGGATGAAGATCCGTTGAACAGGACCCTGCGCATCGATATGGATGGTGAAATGGTTCCGTATAAGGTGACCGGCGTTCTGGAAAAACTCCCCGCAAACAAACACTTTGATTTTGAGATATTGGCATCCTTCTCCACTTTAGAGGACATATTCTCTGAAGAGCGACTCACCACCTGGTTAAGCAATTATTTATACACTTATGTAAAACTCAATCCGGGTGCAGATAAAAAAAGTGTTGAGACCAAACTGGATGGATTGGTCGAAGAAAAGATTTTACCAGCTTATGCTGCCTATTCACAAACGAAAGAAGATACCGAAAACAGCATGCACCTTTTTTTACGGCCGCTCACCAGCATCCATCTTAAATCGGGGCTGATGTGGGACATTGAAGTACAGGGTGATATCAAAACTGTGTTTATATTTTCAATTGTAGCCTTGCTTATTTTGCTGATTGCAGCCTTCAATTTCATGAGTTTGTCAACAGCACAATCCGGATCAAGGGCGCTCGAAGTCGGGATTCGCAAAACGGTAGGATCATCCAAACAATTGCTGATCGGGCAGTTTATAGGAGAATCGATACTGACCGCCCTCCTGGCTTTTATCATTGCATTGGGATTGATCAACATCTTCCTTCCTTACTTTAACGACCTGACGGGCAAAAGCTTATCCATGAGCGTTTTCCTCGATCCTGGAAAGCTACTGGTCCTCTTGCTGATTGTTATCGGGACCGGTTTTCTGTCCGGAATCTATCCTGCTTTTTATATGTCGGCAGTAAAACCCATTAAGGTTCTAAAAGGCCGTTTGCAAGAGGCAGGAAGCAAATTTTCATTCCGGCAGGTTTTGGTGGTCATTCAGTTTTCGATTTCCATTGCTTTGATCATTGGCACCTTCACAGCTTTAAGGCAAATGAACTATATGCAGAACAAACCCATGGGATACAATAAGGAGAACATGATGGTTTTACCGGTTGAAAGTAACGATGTCATTACCCATTTTGATTCTTTCAAAGCTGATCTGCTTAAAAATCCCCTGATCATCAATGTTGCCGGTTCTCAAAAGGTACCTGCCGAGCGTGAATACTCCGATTCCGGCTGGGAAACCGATCTGAAAAGTGATATGTTTCTGTCGCGCTTTTTTGCAGTGGATTTTGGGTTTATTGAGACTTATGAACTGGAAATGGCAGCCGGGCGCCCGTTTGATGAAAAACTTTCTACCGATAAACAATTCAAGGTCATCATCAATGAAACAGCTGCTAAAAAGCTGGGATACGCTTCTCCTGAAGATGCAATTGGTGGCAAGTGGACATCCGAATGGGTTAGCGAACGGATTGATTCCACAAGCGTGGGGAAGGTTATCGGTGTGGTGAAGGATTTTCATTTTCAATCATTGAAAAATAAAATTGAACCACTGACCCTGTTCATATACGATAACTGGATCAACAGGATTTCCATTCGTTATGCGGAGGGAAAGGAGAAAGAGGCCATTGCCTTTGTTGAACAAACCTGGAAGGACCATTTCCCGGATGTTCAATACCACTATGAGTTCATTAACGACTACCTGCGTACCTTTTATAAAGCAGAAGCAAAACTGCAGACCATCCTGCTCATTTTTACGATCCTTGCTATTTTTATTGCCTCCCTTGGATTGTTTGGTCTGGCCATTTACATTGCACGGCAGAAGATAAAGGAGATCGGGGTGCGCAAAGCATTGGGTGCCACTGAAACAAGCATTGTGTTGATGTTATCCAAAACCTTTACCCGCTGGGTGATCCTCGCGAATATCATTGCCTGGCCCGTCGCCTGGTATTTCATGAATGAATGGCTCAGCAGCTTCTCCTACCGAGTACAACTCAGTGTATGGACATTCATCACGGCTGGTATGGCAGCACTCCTGATCGCTTTGATCACCATCAGCTACCGTTCATGGATGGCCGCCAGAAGAAATCCGGTTGATGCGCTGCGTTATGAATAGATCAACCAGCTTATTCATTGCATTGCTAATTGGTTTGCTGCATGGAACGGCTATCCAGTAAACGCATCAAGCCGGAAAACAGCGCCAATACACCGGTAAATATTCCGATTACCTTTTCAATGGAAGTACCTTGAGCAATAAAAATGAAACCGGCGATGGGAATTAAAATCAACAGGATCAGGTAACGCATGCTGCGCCACTTACCCTGCCGGCTGAGTTTATGTTCAAGCATTTTGGTTTCATCAGGATTGACGGAATATTTAATAAACAGCCGGAAGGTTTCATCAAAAAGCTGGGGAAACGGTTTACGCACGATCAACCCCCGGGCAATTAACTTATTGATCCGGATTTTATTTTTCAGGTTGAGCATGCCATCATCGGCCAGGTCAAATAAAATCATTTTTTCCATGCTATTGAGGTTATTCCATATATAAAAATAGTGCGGTTCCATGCGCCCCTGGGTCCCGATGAATTGCTTTAATTTTTCTTCGGATTCTTCAACACATTCTTTCTGGCTTGCTAAGCCTTCTTCGTGTGGAGAAGATTTTGCCGTCGTTGCTCGGCCCAACTCCTCATGAAAGTCAACAGCTCCGGTAAATTTGAAAAAATCACGAATCAAGTTAACCCAGTTTTGCCTGACATAGAAAGTTTCCTTGTCGCCTTCATTTGCTTCCAGCACTTCATCAATGTAATCAAATTCAAAAGGCATGCTGATCACCAGCTTTCCCTTTGACTTCTCCATCAATACCCTCAAATTTTTCAAAAAGAAAGGATGAAGATCTGGCTGGTAAATGATATCCTCTGTTCCGTAAACCCATATCAACTTGTCCTTATTAAGACTGGTCTTATCAATCTCATGATCCTTATTCGACAAATCTCCGGCATAAAGTGGCTCAATTTTATAGCTTGGATTTGATCGGGCACCTTCTTTCGATCTCAAACTGCCTGATGCAAATATGTGCTGCGCCTTTTCTCTATATTTTTTTTCCTGGAGGGTAATGAGTAATATATGAGGTTTGGTTTCATCCGTTAGAATTTCAGCCCAGTTATTGGTTGGCGGATCAATCCATTTAACGATGGCTGTATTGAGGATACTATCGGAAAGGAAAATAAACAGTCGCCAAACAAATACAATGGCCAGCAGGATGGGTAATAAAAGGTATAAAACCCAGTTGATCAAGCTGATGGGTTCTTCTTCCCGGGACTTTACGGTCACAAATCCTTCCATCCCACCTTTTGAATAGGTGAACAGTGAATCGTTTATCTCCCATTCATTGGCATCACTCTTATTTTTCAATAATTCGGCCAGATCATCCTTTTGGGTTAATGGATCAGGCATAAAAGCATAAACCTTCCCAGCCGAGGAGAGTGTGGGTGATAGATCGGATAGTTCTATCGAATCCTGAATTTTAAATGTCAGTCCATCCAGACCATTTCCCTGAATTTGTCTGAACCACCTCAACTGGCTTTGGTTCCCCATTTGTTTATTCAGCATTAGATTCTGCTCAGCCATATCTTTGACCTTATCGTAATGCCATAAGTTGTCTTCCTGCAATTTTACAGCACGGTAGTATTCAACCACCGGAACTGCGGTAAGACTCAATAACCAAACAAACATATAAACAAGGTATATCCTTTTCGTTTGCATTACGGATGCATTGTTCTGCGCTGAATTTGGTTCTTGTTTTTCATTTGGATCAGTTGTGGATAATTGCATTTCCGAACCTGCGTCGTCCCGATCAACTTTCTTTGAATGATAATGTATATAAATATAGAGAACGACAATTAGCCCAGTTGAAACCAAAAAGCCTATTCCTGGATTCAAATACCAAAAAAGTCCGAATAGAATCAGGATGATCAGCATGATGAGTGTACTGGCAAGGTGTGAGGGTTTTAATACATTCCTTAATGGTTCTGATCTTCCTCCGGCTAAAGCAAGGACCGCCAAACCCGAGAAAGCGATAAATATCATCTGATAAATAAAAAGGCTGATGGGTTCACCTATAAAAAACATACCAAGTCCCTGCGCAACAATGAGGACAACCTGAACAATGAGTAATTTTTTGTATCGGTATTCCCATTTGGATTGAAACCATAACCACGAAAGTGACCACCCTCCTCGCTTAATAAATACATGGTGGGGATTCGATAATTGGATGACCAACATGCCAATGCCAATACAAATGAAAGTGGCCAGCATGAGGTAAAATGTAATCAGAAAGATCCGGGCATTTTGATTTTGATTTTTTTCCAGGTCCAGAAGGGTAATGTGTGATAAGGGTGTATCAGGGATCGGCACAATCCGTGCCAGCCATTTTTTTTCATTATAGGTAATGGGGATGATGGTGCTGCCCCGGTGTTTCATAGCTCCCATTAACTTTACATCCCTGCCGCATTCATCCAGGAAGTTTTCATGAAGATTTTTCGACTTGATAGAATGGAACATCACATTTCCCTGCCTATTGATGACCACATAATGAATGTCTTTCGGAAGGGTCTGGTGATACATGGATGGCAGTGCAGAAGTGATGGCCATCACGGGCTCTCCAAATAAGTGGGACCAGGTTGAGTCGAGGGGGAATGAAATGGCTGTCTCCTGATAGCCTGTATTGTATGATTTAATGGATTCGATGTAAAAATTAATTTCTCGGTCCCGTTCATACCAGCTTGAATCCTTGTTTATGGCATTTTTAAAGTAGAGTCGTTCGCTCAAATCTATGGGCACATAAATATCATTCAATCCTTCCTTTTCAAAGGAAACACTATCCATGAAAGGGGTTCGTGTAGCGGCCTCTGAAACTTTGCCATCCTTACTGATCAGCAGAATCTCATTAATGGGGATCTTGTTTTTCAACAAAGATTGAGGAAGTTGTGCAATCTTCGAATCAAACATAAAAATCATGTTGGTATACAACGAAAGATCTGTCGGCTCATATCCCGGTTTTGCAATGATGGCGGAATGCAAATCCAATATTTCATCCACATCATCCTGAAAATTATGATACAATCGACCTGAAATGTTCTCGATCCGATTTCGAAGCATCTCCTGGTCAACGACATAATGTTTCATGATGCTGAGCAGGATCAATACAAATAAACCCACTCCCAAAATCAGGGAAAGTGTGGTCCAGGATGCATCCCGAGCATGCAATCGCTCTTTTCGATTGATAAAAATCAATTTTAAAACCGGCATCCCGGCAAGGATCAGGAGCAGGACACCTGCAATCACAATGAGCAACTGACTATCAATGGATCGCGTCTTTTTCTGATAGGCTTTACCCGACACAAAACCAGCCAGAAAATAATTTTTGCCTAAAAACCGGAAAGGGACGACCATTACATGCTTTTTCTCTCCTCGCACCCTGATGCTCTCAATGATACCTCCCTGCAGCTTGCGGGTACTGTCGCTGATGGCTTTGGGATTGGTGATATCCTGAACAAAATCCTGGTTATAATTATACAGCACCTTCGAACTGTCAAACATGACCATATTATCAAAAAGGCGATCGAATTTAAGGCCTTCCATCAGTTTCTCAATGGGAACCTTATGCACCAATTCTTGGTCCCCGTCTTTGTTGAAAATAATATCCGTATAGAAATTATGGGATATAAAACTCAAATAACCATTCTCCAATTTACCCCTATAATTTTTATCGGAGGGACGAATAGCAGATGCAGGAAGGGTATCGGTAACCACACTTCTTTCAAGTCCGCCAATGACATCTTTGATTAAATCGATTTCATTGAGCGCATCTTTCAAGTCATTCATCTCATAATCCTGCCAGTCGGATTCAAGGACAAATTTGAAAGTGTAAAATATGTCGTAATTTTCGACATGCTTTCTGTAGTAATCATACTTTTCGTGGATGCTGTTACCATATTCTTTAAGAATTCTGAAAGCTCGCCGGTTTAAGGCTTCCTCCTGCTGTGGTACATAAATAAAGAAGTAGGAAACATAGAGCAAAACGATGGCCAGGAAAATAACGACCCAACCGATGGAATTGACATTGATCAGTCTTTTAGATTTCATAGCGTACCAGGATATGGTTGTTTGTTAAGGTTCTAACAAAGTTAATCCAATACAGCCGTAAAATCAATTAATTAACGTTTTAATAACAGAAATATAGTGAAATTGTCCACGACACGTGGTTTAATTCAGGTGCTCTAAAATGGAATGGATACTGGGCCTTTTCCTGTAATCCCGGTCAAACCATGTTTTTTCTATAATTCCTGAAGAATCAATAATATAGGTAGCCGGAACCGGCAGGTAGTGAATCCGTTCGGGCTGCGGACATCATAAGATATAAAGTAAAAATTCCTGCTTTCATGAAGGAGTTATTTATTGTCATAGACAAAAAGAAGTGATTCTCCTTACAAAATCAGCCTGAAGAAAAAAGGAATTCTCGGATTCAAATAAAGATTATGTAGAAGTGGCAGCGACAGCCGGCATGATGGTGGTTATCATAATAGCGGCCTGCATGGCCTCGATGGCCTCCTGGGTGGCTTTGCCCATCAATTCACCTTCGGTCAATTGTTTGATCCGTTGTTTCTTCTCCTTCAATCTTTTGCGGTCAAATAGTTTGGGCAAAAGGTGAACAGCCTGGCAAATGGAGATCAGGATCACTGTTTCGGGATCGGGAGAAGTGGATGAACCAAATATGGTTTTTTCAAGGCTGTCAATAATGGCTTTCTCAGGTTTTGGATTCACTTCCGGATACACCCGGTGTTTAAAAAAGAACAATACCTTTTCTTCTTTTTCCTTTAAGATCCCCTTTCTGCAGAGCTGCTTGGCTGTTCGCTGTTTTAAACTTTTTAGTCCGGAAAATCGTTGGACCCAGGTTTGCAGTTGCGCCCGTCTTTTGGCCTGGGCAATTTTTTTCAGACAGGCATCTAGCAACACGTCACCCGAAGATTTTGATGTCTCAAGCTTAAGGTATTTTCGTTTACGTACATTTTCAACCGACACATATTGTTTTAAGAGCAATTCTGCTAACATCGCGCCTGCAAGTGCATGGCGATAATTAACTGTAGCAAAAAAAGTTCCTTCTTTATCCTTCAGGGCCAAAAGAAATATCTTCTCATAAAGGTGTAAATTATAATCTGTCTGCATGGTTCTGTATTTTATTTACTTATTAAAGATTCGCTAAATTATGCAATCTTCATCAAAAGATAATATTTAGTAAAAATATGCATTAATCAACTTTTTGCCAGTGATAATTAACAATTCGTAAATCCTAACTGACCAATGGTTAATCCCACCGAGTCAATGGTAATAGCAACCTCAAAAACATCTGGAAAACTCCTATATTTGCATGAAACCTCAAAATCATGCACAAAAAAAACATCCGGTCTTTCCTGCTGACGTTATTGGCCATCGTATTTTCCATAGCGCTGATGTTTGCCTTTATTGAGATACCTGCATTATTAAATTCCCTGCTTGAGCAAAAAGTCGGGTTTCCGGGATTTGACCATGGTGCCGATGCCAATTCAGCTTATATGACTGATGTGTATATCGATGCACTGTATCTTCGCTGGATCGGATATACATGCCTTGGATTGGTCATCGTGTTCATTATACTGGGATTCATGACCAGAAAAACAGGTTGGGCATGGGCTGGTGCTTTCACCCTCTTTTTGCCCGTTTTCGGACAATTCGCCCTGAGTATGTTTTTTCTTTCCGGTTTGGGCATTTTACGTGCAGGATGGTTTCCCTTTATGGACATTTCATGGGACACGCTAAACCTGGGAAGGGTCATATATTTACCTTATGATATAATCATGCAAATCGGTTTTCTGGCCGGTTGGAATGCACATTTTTTCATAGCCTGGGCCCTCATGGCAGCAGGTTCATTTCTATTTACATGGGGTGTGTTGGTATGGTTCAAAGCCCGCTTTCAGGGTGGCGGTATTGCAACAAACCGGATATATAAAATCAGTCGTCATCCACAATACCTCGGATGGATATTATGGAGCTATGGTCTTATGCTTTATGCCTCTAACCTGAATGATATGAAAAAGAGTTGGGGTGTGGGCTCCAGTCTGCCATGGCTATTGATGACCATGATCATCATCGCCATATGCTTACTCGAGGAACGCAAAATGAGTCAGCAATATGGGGATGCATATGATCGATACCGTTCCGAAACGCCTTTTCTGTTCCCCCTACCAAAGTTGATAAAATCAATCATTCTTGCACCATTCCGACTACTCCACCGCAAGTCCTTTCCCCAAAGCAAACTTGAAATTTTATCGTTTACCGGATTTTATACAATCTTTCTAATAACCGTTTCTGCCATTTGGATCGGTTTTGAAAGAACACCTTTGGAAAAATTGCCAGATGGAAACACAGAAGCCATCAATATTGACTCCATAGTTAATGAAATCCAGCGACCAGGAATAAAAAGAAGAGACATTGCAAAATTATTTGACTACCTCGATCTGGCAGGAAAGCAATCCGAAAACGTGCTCATTGATCTTATCCATAATCCTGAACCAGCGATAAGAGAGTTTTCAGCACAAAGTCTGGGACATATAAAATCGGTCAAATCTATTCCATACCTAACTGAATTATTGAAAGATGACCAATCGCGCGTGGTAACAGGAGCCATTATTGCATTAGGAGAAATAGGTCACCGGGAGTGTTTCGATCCACTTATTGAACGACTCACAGATCCAAAATTCCGGGGTTTCAAAGGCCATATTTTTAATGCCCTTGCAAATATCGGTCATTCAGATGCCCTGCCTTATTTGATCGAAGGTCTGGGAGAAACAAACTGGTATACCCGAGTAGCCGCTTTATCAGCGATCCATAAGATCGAACCCAAGGAAAGTTACCCCTACGTTTATCAATCCCTGACTGATGAACATCCCAGGGTTCGGCGGGAAGCTGTACTTATTTTGCTAAAGGATAAACCGTCGGATGCTTCGACTCACCTGGAGAAACTTTTGAATGATGAGGATTTTGAAACCCGGTTTTATGCACGAATAGCTTTACGGACCATCCATTGATCCAACCGATATAGGAGTTGCAAATGAACATGTTCGATCCTTTCAGATCAAAACAGCACATTGGCTCTATAAGCAGGAAATTTAAGAATTTAAAATGACTGATCAGCTGATCTCAACCAGCTTAACATCAAATACGAGATCCTTGCCGGCCAATTTATGATTGGCATCAATGACTATGGCTTCTGGCTTTAATTCTTTCACGGTTACCACAATCTGTTGTCCATCCGGCTGTTGTGAAACCAGCTCCATTCCAACTTCAGGTTTCAGATCGGGGGGCAATTGTGATTTAGGAACATCAATGATCAGATCTTCACGAACATCGCCATAAGCTTCTCCGGCATTGATATTTATGGTTTTATTTTCATCAACCTGCATTCCAACAACACCTTCATCAAATCCACGGATAAGTTTACCATCCCCTACTTTGAACTCAAGGGGTTCCTTTCCTTCCGAAGAGTCAAATACAGTTCCGTCTGTTAATTTTCCGGTGTAATGTACCTTAACGGTGTCGCCTTTTTTTACTTGTGTCATGATAAAGTCTTTTTTTTAAATGAATAAAAATCCGGAAGAGCACTGATGACAAGGTCAGTTGCATCCGGAGTTTAATTTTTTCCAGAAACGATAGCTGAAAAAACCATGAAGGAGGCACGGGCCGTACCTTATGACAAAGCTCAAACAAAGATCGGATCCATCGGCCTGCAAAGGTAAACTTTTTGGTTTAGAACTCCTAATACGGGGTCAAATTCAGGCCGTCCTAAATCTTCTTCTATCTAATTTTCAGGCAGCGGTTGACCCTCAATCCAGGGAGCTCCACTTTCTGACAACAAAGCTTCAAGTTCCGGGATCCGCTGCGTCCGGATCTCTTCCAGTTGGGGTTTAAAAGCATCCATTTCCGATTGGGCTATCTGCAGGTTCTGCCGGTGTAATGGGGTTGGACCATATGTTCCCGATAATCCTGACTGCGCCACCCTCAGCCAATGTCTGATGGTTGGATTGATTTTTTCACCCACTTCCCTTTTGGATCGGTTTCCATTTAGGGTTATATCCAGTTCAAAGAGATCTCTTTTTGTTTTGTAAATCATACTATCCAACGCGAGTGTTGCTTCAGGGGCTCTTGATAATGCTTTTTCCATTGCCTTCAAGCGATCCATAGAATTTTTCAATGCAATAGCTGTAGCAGAATAGGATGCATTTAATTGATCTACCGATTCCCGGTAAGCCTTTATATCCTCGTAGGATGCTCGGGCGAGTGCTCCATTTTCATACAATGGCTTAACCACTACCGGAACAGGTCCGGCCAGATCTTCAGATTGCCCGTCGATGCTTTTGACCAGTGTAGCATAATAAGTACCGGGCACAACCATAAATCCTTTTGGCTCATAGGATGAATTAGCATCTTCAAGTCGAATGGCATTGACAGAAGAATACCTTAAATCCCAGGTTGTACGATGAATTCCTTTGCTGGTTGAAGCTTTCACCTCCCGTATCAGATTGCCATTTTCATCACGGATTACAAGTTTAACCAGGGGTTTATCCTGCATGCGCTCTTCTTCCAGTGCATCCCAACCCGGAAACTGTAGCGGTTTATCTTCTTTGGTCAATTTCTTTTCCTCTTCCTTTCTTTCTGTCTTCATTGATTTTAGAGATTCTTTCAGATAATAAGTGAATGTAGCACCAAAAGGGGGATTTGGGGCAGTATAATATGCAGCTCCCTGTGACCCTTTCTCGCCCCATCCGACTTTCATCCGCTCAACATACCATTCGGCATCCCGGGGTTGAAAAAGGAAGGCTTCCCCATCCAGCAGTTCCTGACTTATTTCGCGCAAAGGGCTGTAATCATCCAGGACGAAAAAGCCCCGCCCGAATGAAGCTCCGACAAGATCATTTTCTCGCTTTTGAATGGCCAGATCCCGGAATGAAATGGTGGGAATGCCAGCTTTCAATTGTATCCATTTTTCTCCGCCATTCAAGGTAAAGTAGATACCAAATTCGGTTGCCAGGAAAAACATTTCAGGTTTGACATGATCCTGAACAATGCGCCAAAGCAATGTTCGACCCGGCAGGTTCCCCTTGATGGACCTCCATGATTGACCCCGATCAGTACTTTTAAAAAGATAGGGTTCCAAATCGCCGAATTTGTGATTGTCCAGCACCACATACACCGTATTGGCATCGTAAAGATCGGCTTTGATATCATTGACGAAAGCGGTTGCCGGGACTCCGGACATTGCACTTACTTCAATTCTGCGCCAGTTTTCTCCACCATCTTCTGTCACCTGGATCAAACCATCATCTGTTCCGGCATAAATCAATCCTTCTTGCATTGGAGACTCGGCCAGGGATGTAATAGAATTATAATTCGACATGGCTTCAAAATCCCAGGGAGAGTCCCAGCTCCAGGTCTGGTCCATGATGGGCAGTTCAAGTCTTTCCTGGTTCCGGGTCAGGTCACCCGAAATGGAAGTCCAGCTGTCACCCCGGTCATCAGAGCGCCAGACCCGTTGAGAAGCAAAATAGATTCTCTTAGGTGTATGGGGGCTGACCAGTATGGGAGAATCCCAGTTGTTTCGTTCGTAAACTTCACCGGCCTCGGGCTGTGGTTTAATATACACCTGTTCACCGGTGATCATATCGATGCGATGCAACTCACCTTCCTGCGACTGCGCATAAACAATATTGGGATTTCCCGGTTCGGTAGCCGGCTGATGTCCGTCACCACCCAAAACAATAGACCAGTCTGCATTGCGAATACCGCTGCGGTTGTCGGTCCGACTGGGTCCTCCCTGCGTACTGTTGTCCTGTGTTCCACCATAAATATGATAAAAAGGTTCGGCATCATCCAGGGCCAGTTTATAAAATTGGGTGACCGGTAAATTGGCTACGAATCGCCAGTTTTCTGCCAGGTCGTAGCTTTCATACAAGCCCCCATCGGTTCCAATGAGTAAATAATCGGGATCGCTTTTTCGGAATGCGATGGCATGATTGTCTGAGTGTTTATATTGCTCACTTAAACGTTTGAAGGTTTTTCCGCCATCTTCTGACCATTGGATTCTCACGTCCATTAAGTATATCCGGTCAAACTGGTGCGGTGAGGCATACAACTCCTGGTAATAGTGGGGGCCGGTAGCGCCCGAAACCGTATTGGACATTTTTTTCCAGGATGACCCGCGATCTTCAGATTTATAAACACCACCTGTCCGTCGGTCGAGTTCAATGGCTGCATATAAAATATCTGGTTTTTGAGGAGAAATGGCCAATCCTATTTTACCCATATTGGACGATGGCAATCCTGATTTAAGTTTCTCCCATGTTTCTCCACCATCCGTGGAACGATGAATCCCTGAGCCCGGTCCACCTCCCATATAAGCTGCCACATTTCGGTGACGTTGCCAGGTAGCGGCATACAACCGGTCGGGATTACGCGGATCCATTACGACTTCTGTAACACCCGTCCATTCATCGTCACCCAGTGTCCTGGTCCATGTTTTTCCACCATCGGTTGTTTTATATAAACCACGATCACCCCCTTTATTCCATAGAGGCCCCTGGGCAGCCACCCACAATACATTCGAATTTTCGGGATGAATGATGATCCTGGAAATATGATGCGATTCTTTCAAACCCATGTTCTTCCAACTCTTACCGCCATCCTGGCTTCGGTAAATACCGTCCCCATATCCAACATGGCGTCCGCCTATATTTTCTCCGGTTCCCACCCAAACTGTATGAGGATTAAGGGGATCAACGGTCACACATCCGATGGAATAAGATTTCTCACCATCGAAAACAGGATCCCAGGTTACTCCGGCATTTTCAGTCTTCCATACCCCACCCGAGCCAACAGCGACATACCAAACATTTTCATCGTCAGGATGAATGGCAATATCGGCAATCCTGCCAGACATAAGTGCCGGCCCGATGTTCCTGAATTTTAATCCTGAAAAAGTGGAGGATGACCAAACGTCTTTGTCTGTCGAATCCTTTTCCGCCTCTTGCGAATAAACTGTAAATGAAAAAAGCAGGATCATCATTCCTGCAATCAGAAGGTTGGTAATTTTCATCATTTTTAATTTTTTTAATGCTTATTAAACAGATGACACCGTAAATGTTCAAATTGACCGATGGCTAGTTTGTTTCGTTAAATTTTATAAATTATCTTCCGGACGATTATCCTGCACCAAAGATAATGGGAATTTCTGCAAAAACAGCAGGAAATTAACATGGCACCGGATTTTTTGCGTTGAGGATGAACTGTCGAATCTTGCTTTTGGATGCATAAAATTTTGAGGGATTGTATGTATCTTTGCCGGATAAAATGAACAATACGCCTTACATGATTATATCAATCAAATCCATGCTGTTTGGTTTCCTACTATTCATTGGTTTACAGTCCATAAAGGCCCAGGAAACCCTTTTTTATGAACCGGTCAACATCCATCATGCTTACGATAAAGAAACCCGATCCAGAAACGGGAAGCCGGGCCCTCTATACTGGCAAAACCAGGCCAATTATAAGATGGACATTCAATTCAATCCCCTGACCAGGGAACTGAAAGGAAATGCCCTGATCACCTATTTCAACAACAGTCCCGATACACTCAAGGAGATGATCCTGCACCTTTTTCCCAATGTATACAAAACCGGCATGAATCGTGATTTTGAAATTGATCCCGCAGATGCCAGCCAGGGAATGCAAATCACGTCCCTAACCATTGGAGGTAAAATAGTGGATATTTCTTCGACCAGTGAAATGATGGTTTATGATCAAACCCTGGCCCGCCTTTCACTGAAATCACCCCTGGATTATATATTACCCGATACGACTGTAAACATGGCCGTTTCATGGGAATACACAGTGAATGCTTCTTCCCATATGCGCACGGGCCAGATCGATTCAGCCAGTTATTTCATCGCCTATTTTTTCCCAAGGATTGGGGTTTATGACGATATCGACGGTTGGAATGATTATTATTACCGGGGCACAACCGAGTTTTACAATGACTTCGGAAATTTTGATGTTTCCATTGAATTGCCGGCAGGATATGTTGTGTGGGCTACGGGTCAGTTGCAAAATCCGGCCCAATGCCTGACCATGAAATACCTCAATCGCTATTTAATGGCGCTCGATACCAATGTCATGATCCGGATCATCGATCAGCAGGATCTTCTTTACAGGGATTTCACACCCCCCGATCCCGAAGTGATCTGGAATTTCAAAGCTGACCATGTGACGGATTTTGCTTTTGCCCTTAGCGATCACTATTTATGGGATGCAACCAGCGTCGTTGTTGATAAGAATACTGAACAAACCACCCTTATCCAAACTGCTTACGATCAGAATTCGGCTGATTTTTTCAAGGTCAACCCAATCGCAAAAAAAGCTGTTGAATACATGTCGTTTGACTTTCCGAAAATCCCCTTTCCGTATCCCCAGGTTACCGTTTTCAATGGACTGGATATGATGGAATATCCGATGATGGTGAATGACATTTCACTGGAAGACATCAAGGGAACCTTCAGCCTCACGGCCCATGAGATTTTTCATAATTATTTTCCCTTCAGTACCGGCAATAATGAACGGAAATATGCCTGGATGGATGAAGGCATTACCAGCTTTTTTGAACTCGTGATGATGCGTGAAATCGTGGATGAAAACTATCTCAGCATATACAAGTACGACTCCTATAAAACCGAATTCGGGCATGAACGGGATCTGCCCCTGATCGCGCCATCGGAGCTGATCCGTCCGCCTCACTATTACCACAATTCGTATTCAAAAGCTGTCCTGTTTTATTTAACCCTCGACCAGGAAATGGGAAGGGAACAGTTTACTGCTTTTCTTCAAATGTTTTCAGAAACATGGAAAGGCAAGCATCCCACAGGTTATGATTTTTTGTATGCATTATCCAATTTTACAAGTCAAAAATTCAACGGGCTGATCCAACCCTGGTTTTTTAAATTTGGTTACGTAGATTATGCCATTGAAAATGTGCAACAACAGGATGACCAGTTGAACATAACTATCCACAGGAAAGGAATCCTTCCATCAACCATTATTCTCGCGGCCACCGATGTGAAAGGTGAAATACGGAAAGTACGGATCAATCCTTCGGAATGGGATAAAGACAGTGATGTATACCATGCCCGGATCAGTGCAGATGGTGTCCAGAATATTGACCTGGAATTTGATGTTCCCATAGATGCCTATCCCGAAGATAACCATTACACATTCAGCCCGGAATAAATCCATATTGCCAATCCGGAGATACCGCCTGAAAAGTGAAAAATTGTTATTAAATTAACAATACTTTGTGGCATAATCCATATTGGATTTCTATATTTGCACCTTTATTAAAACCCTAAAAAAATTAATGTTAAAGGATGTCCAGTAATTTATACATTGCAGCGGCAGAAGCAGAATCAGGAAAGTCCCTGATCACCGTGGGGATCATGAGTATTTTATCAAGACATGTGAAAAGACTGGGGTTTTTCCGTCCCATTGTCAAGCTCGACGGGCACCACGATCATGATATCGACCTGATATCAAAGCGTTTGAAGCTGCCATTTCATCACGATGAAATGTATGGATTGTCCAATTCAGAGGCGTTGGATTTTTTACAGGAAGACAAATCGGATGAACTGCTGACTGCCATCCTCGATAAATACAAAAAACTGGAAAGCAAGTGCGACTTTATCGTGGTGGAAGGAACAGACTTCACCGGCACCCTGCGTCCTTTTGAGTTTGACTTTAATACGCGATTGGCCAACACACTGGCTGCTCCCGTGCTGGCCGTCGTGAACGGACATCAGAAAAGTGTGACGGATGTAGCCGATGTAGCCCAGATGATCAAATCTGTACTGGTCCGCGAAAAATGTAATTATATCGGCATGTTTGTCAATCGTGCAAATGCAAGGGATGTAGATGCCATATGGGAGGTCCTGATAAAATATCAAACCAATGATGAGATTGATTTTATCATTCCCGAGCTCGAACACCTGCAAAAACTAACCATCCGCCAAATCAGTAGTGCCTTGAATGCGGAACGGATCTATGGCGATGACGATGTATTTGACTACGATGTCAATGATTTTAAGATCGGTGCCATGGGCATCGAACACATCCTGGGTTACCTCGACACCGGCACCCTGGTTATTACTCCGGGCGACCGATCCGATGTTTTGATCGGTCTTTTTATGTCGTTGCTGTCGGAAAACTTCCCGAAGATCGCGGGCATCATCCTCTCAGGCGGGCAGAAGCCCCATCCCGAAATGATGCAATTGATCAATGGCATCAAACAATTGCCGGTGGCGGTATTGAAAGTGGAAACCGATACGTTCACCACAGCCATGAATGTGAGCAACATCAAGCCTTTGCTCTCTCCCGACAATGAAAGGAGGATGGCCATAGCCCTGGGGCATTTCGAAACCCACGTTGAAGGTAAAAAACTCATTGATAAGGTCTCCCTCACACCCTCCGGTGTGGTTACACCCATCATGTTCGAATACCAGCTTTATGAGCGGGCCAAAAGCATACGAAAACACATTGTCCTGCCCGAAGGGCTTGACGACCGCATCCTGCGCGCATCAGAGATCCTCCTGCGCCGTGATGCTGTAGACCTTACCTTGTTGGGAAATGAAGAAGAAATTTTCAAAAAAGCTGACTCCCTCCATTTGAAACTGAATGGTGTCAATATCATCGACCCCTACGACAATGACCTGATCAATGATTATGCTGCCACCTATTACCGCCTGCGGAAAGAAAAAGGCGTTACCAAGGAAAATGCCCACGACCTCATGTTCGATGTGAGTTATTTGGGCACCATGATGGTTTACAAAGGACATGCCGATGGCATGGTATCCGGCGCTGCCCATACAACACAACATACCATCCGGCCGGCCTTCGAATTTATCAAAACCAAACCCGGTTTCTCCATTGTCTCAAGTTCTTTTCTTATGTGCTTCGAAGATCGTGTGCTGGTTTACGGTGATTGTGCTTTTAACCCCAATCCCAATTCGGAAGAGCTGGCTGACATTGCCATCAGTTCAGCCGATACAGCGCAGATGTTCGGTATAGAACCCCGCATTGCCATGCTCTCCTACTCTACCGGAAGTTCGGGCAAAGGTGCCGATGTTGAAAAAGTCAGGGAAGCGACTGAAATTGCCCGGAAACGGCGTCCTGACCTGTTACTGGAAGGTCCGATCCAGTATGATGCGGCCATCGATCCTTCGGTGGCCCAAACAAAAATGCCGGATAGCAAAGTAGCCGGTAAAGCTACCGTATTCATTTTCCCTGATCTCAATACCGGGAATAACACTTACAAAGCGGTGCAACGTTCTTCGGGTGCCATTGCCGTCGGACCGGTATCGCAGGGATTGAATAAGCCGGTGAACGACCTGAGCCGGGGTTGTTTGGTGAAAGATATTGTGAATACCGTTTTGATCACGGCCATCCAGGCGCAGGAATCCTAATAATTTTGAGCATTAGCCGGCACATTTTAAAACAAAAGTTTGCTTTCTGCATCCATCCAATTCGCTTCAGACAACTGAAGCCGGGGCTTGAAGAAGATTTGGGAATTGATTAATTCAATTGTGCTCGTGCATTACACAGTATATCGATTGAGGCCTGGAGAAGTTAAATTCCTGTTTCAAAGAAAAACTTTAGCCGCAACAATGATCAGAATAATAACAACGATTCCGATATATGCATAGACATTGCCGAAATTGAACGTCCATCCGAGTAATGGATTTAATTTAGGAACGATGATCCTGGGTTCCCTCGGATTGACATATAATACACCCTTCCAGTTGTTGGGATTTTTATGCATCAATTCATAATATTCCTTTTTACCTTGCTGATTCATCATTTTAATTGATTATTTTGATTGTCTTATATTTTTTATCCGATTTTTTCATCAAATATCTGATTGGCCATTTGAAGGTATTCATCTTCGATGATGAGGTTTTGTTTTCACTGCTTAATGGATTTATTACGATCTAAAATTGAGTAATAGCGGATTTCTACTTCATAACTTTTCAGTTTAGCACTTACCTATATTTTATTTTCAAACATTCGTTTTACTCTTAAATTGCTATTAAATATACACAATGTTGTTGTTAGTTTTTCTTTCTCAAAATTTTTACTATCCGATTGTACATTATTTCTGATAAACTCCAATTGTAACCTTCAAAGTCGACTGTATTTGTAAATTGAATGACTACAGCATCGATGTCTTTGAAGTATTTGGCAATGGTTTGATAGCCAGGAATTAATCCCGTGTGCTCGTATTTATATATTGAGGAGTATATTTCTTGTTCTTGTTTATCTGTAAACACAGCGCCATCATTCAATGCCCTTATGAATTTACCTAAATCTTCGGCGGTTGCCAACATTGAACCCACATCATCAGTTTTTAAATCCATATCATAGCCCACATAGTATCCACTCATTAAATCATCCATATTTACATCATGAATAGAACCAAAAGTGTGGTTTAGGTTCAGTGGGATTAAAATCTCTTCTTGGATGTATTGGAATGTACCATATCCAAGAACTCGGTTCAATATTCTATCGATTAATAAGTAGTTTGTGTTGGAATATTCATAATCTTCGCCGGGTTTAAAATTGGCAGGCATATCCAAAACCAAAGCAAGATTCTCATCTGCCGTTTCTTTCGGAGTCACCCAGTACATATATGTATCGGTGTAATTTGGAATACCACTTCTATGTTGAACCAACATACGCAAAGTGATTTCATCAGCATATTCTATTCTGTTTTTCAATTCGGGCAAATAATCAGATAGTGTTTTGTCTAATGATAATTTTCCACTCCGAACCAGTTTAGCGACAGCCACAGCATGATACAATTTACCTACACTGGCTATTTTAAATAATGAATGAGGATCCGCTGGAATTTTGTTTTCTCTATTTTTATATCCTGAAGCATAAAATTCAGGTTTTTCACCCTTTTGATCTACATATACGATGATACCATCAAAGCCATAATCCGTCGCTTTATTTACTTGTTCCTGAACGGTTTTAGGTATTGGTGTTGTCCAGGCTTTTACAATAGGCCAGGGAACAAAGTATAAAGAGACAATTGTTCCAAAAAGCAATAAAATTCTAATTATCCATTTTAATTTTTTCTTCGCCATATTATTTTATGATAATAGATAGTTTAAACTAGCCACAACGGTAAATTTTATTGGCAGTGGCACATTGCGTGGTGCTTTCCTTTCAACCTACTGAAGGGAGTCTCACGAAGCGAAGCAAGTAAACCACTGAGCAGTTTGAGCGGGCTACAAACCTTGATATTTACATTTACCAGGTTGCCTGCCATTACTTATACAAAATGTTGTGCTGTCGTGCTTTGTTAATTTTTATTCTCATTTTGATATACAAATTGTAAATTTAGTCAATTAGAATTATTAGTCAGTAATTTAATTTAAGCTGAATAATAGCATATATCTTTTGAATTTTATTAGTAATAAATCCAATATCCTTTGAATTGTCCTTTTGAATTGTATTCTAATGCAGGGAAAGGCAATTTTATAAATGTCATCCCTTTAAATAATACTTTTAAAAACTTGGAATTTGTTTTGATTTTAGGCCAATCAATATCCATCGAAAAAAGAAATTGCCGATAACGATCAGTTGCAGGAATAGATGTACCTTCATAAATTGATATATTCTCAAATTCGCCATACATGCCATTGGCTCCATATCCTACTGCAAAATTAAGCCACGATGGTATATGATTATTTTTAATAATTATTTTAACGGGCATCGAAAACCAATAGGTATGGCCATTATAGTCATTAAGCATTCGATCCAAAGCAGTCTTACCGAAGTATCCGTTGGAATTTTTTGAATATTCAGATTCCCAGTAACTGAATTTATACTTAACTACTTGTTCATTAAATAGTAATTCCTGTCCAAAAACAAGAGCTGACCCCATTGCGTTTGCTGCAACATCTCCCCATGAAAATCCATAACCTTCATGGAATCCATCCATTATTTCAATTGGTAATTGAAGAACAAAGCCAAGGGTTGATCCAAATAATAATGCTTCCTTTCTAGTTGCTCCTTTATGCAATAAAAAGTGATATCCGATATAACTGTAAAAATAAGAGCCAAACATATGTCCAAACTTATCAACTTGTAAATACGCTCCGTTGTCATTGTAGAAATGAAATGGAACTCTCTTTTTGTCCTTGTACCAAGTATTGTTCAAAACAAAAATTGAACCTACATAATAAGCACCTGTATAAGCAACAGCCTTGTAAATGGTCCGTTTTTTTATGGTGCTTGTATCTGATTTTGAACCAATATCCTGAGTAGCTGAAAGTGATATTGGAAGCCATAAAAAACAAATCAATATTATTAATCTAAACAATATAGTATTGCACATTGCGAATCATGATTATAACTTTTCTTACTCCATATATTTTGTTACGATTTTTTTTAAGGATATTCTATTTAATTCCACCCAATAAACAGTTGTTTCAAGGTTTGAATGCCTACCGAAATGCCTCACCAGCAATATATGTATCAAAGAATTCTTGAAATTTACTGACTTTATTATCCTTTATTTTAAAAAAATGCACATAATCAGATTCATAAGTTTTCCCGGTTGGTTTTGCCAAACATTTCATATAGCCAATTACTGCTACAGAATCATTATCAGTTAAAAACTTTTTCGGCTCTAATATTAAAGTATCTTCTGCATCTTTTCCAATATTCACCCACTCCAAGAAACCTGCATGTCCTTTTCTGGTTCCAGCGGCAGGGTTAAAAGGATTATCAGGTTCACCCCATTCAACATCATCACAGAGCATTTCTATGATTTTATTAATTTCTTTTTTAGAAAATGCATCATATAGCTGTAAAACGATTTCAATATTTTTTTGTCTTATTTCCATAAACTTGTAATATGATTATTAAAAGGTTTATTATTGCATTTACAAACTCAAACCATTTCTATATTTTTTACCAAATCCTTTATAAAGCGCGCCATATTTGCTCCATCAATTACATCATGATCCAAAAGAATAGTCATGTTAAGCATTTCTCGTATCTCTATTTTGTTATCCATTACCAATGGCTTTTTCGTAATTGAACTAACTCCGAAGCAGATTGGATGAACAGAGGATGGAATAAACCAGCCATTTACTTTTCCTATCATACCAACAGAAGTAATCGCAACATATCCCATTTTCTTATAAGCGAATTTGGGGTGCTTCATGAGAAATTTCCAAATATATCTTCTAATAACCCCTGGAAAGAAATAATAGATCTTTTCTAATTGCCCGGCTTTTTTATTGAGTATAATATCTTGATCTGTAAATTGTTCGTTTCTCACATTAACTTTCTGCCTAGTTATTGAATCAATACTAGTTTCATGGGCTTTTTTAATTACTAAGGGAATAGGCACTTTCTCACCATTCAATTTTTTTTCAACGAGGATGTAGACATTAATATCTTGAAATATCATTAGTTTGTGCTTCTCGATTAAGTAAGAGGATGCGGTTTCATAGTTTTTAATAGTTTGGCTAATTGCGCTTATCAACCATGCAGTAAACGAAATCTTATTGTTTCTACCATTATTGTAATGTTTAATTTTTTCGCGACTATTTGTTACATCAAGTTCTATCAATGCACTAACATGATGTTTTCGTTTTCCAATCTCGTAAACATCAATGGTTGCAATTCTGGAGTGTGGAAATTTTTGAATTTTATATTCGTTCATATGGCCATCAGACTTTGTATAAATTATTAAAAGGAATCCGCACCAATACTGTACTTTTGCGACAGTTTATGATATTCTTTTTGCAAAAGCGCTCGTTTGATTTCTCTGCCATGTCCTGGTAAAAACACATCACAATTGGTTTTTAAAAGTTTGTTCCAGCTTTCGATTAATTCATTCAAATTATCAGCATAAGGAGGAAATACCGAATTTGGAAAAATACCAAAAAGCGCATCACCAACAATCGCAATTTCATTATCAACCATTACGCTTAATGAACCGGTTGAATGCCCTGGAGTTTCTAATATTCTTAAATCCAATTTAACTTCTTTAATTTGAAAGTTATCACGAATTAATAGATCAGGTTTGAAGGGAGCATAACTAAATCTTTTTAAACCCATTCGAATCCCTAGTTTATAGATAACTTTCGAAAACAACATTGTTCCCCGAGGTACAGGAGTATATCCCTTTTGAACATAACTTTGCTCCTTATCACTCATCAATATTTTACAGTTACCTTGTCCTTGGATCTGAGCTGCATTCTGACAATGGTCAAAATGGGTATGTGTCAGTATTAAAAAGTCAATATTTTTGTTCTGAGAATGAAGCTTATCTAAATTAGATTGAAGTTTTCGGAAAGCTGTAACTTTTCCTGTATCGAATAAAAAATTAATTCTGTCAGTAGTGATAAAGTATGAATTACTTCGACCTGACAAAACCCTGAATATTTCGTATCCGTTTTTTGTTTTCCAGCTTTTCATTCTTCATATGATAAAATAATTTAATTGATGTTCTTATTTGTAATTTTTATTTTATCACATAAGCGATTGATAAAAACATCGTTGGTACCACAGCAACCTCCAAATATTTTGAAATGGAATTGCTGCTGTAAGAAATGCATTTCGTCGACTAAGTTACTAAAATCGTCTTGCTGAAGACCATGGCAGTTATTTAATTCATCAGGACTTAAAATGGATGCATTGGCTTGTATTCCCATCATTCTTTTTAATTCAGACCTTCCGCTATTTTTTTCATGAGACAAGGCTATAATTAAATTTGTAGGGTGGACGCAATTACACATAAAACAAATTGGTTTTGGAATTACATGTTCGTCAATTCTTTTAATCGCCTCCGATATCGAGGTCCCATCCAGTAAACAGCCTTCGTTTCGAATCATAAAACTAATGATGTAAGGAATATTTGTTTCGGCCATCGCTTTAGCCATTCCAATTGCTTCATTTATTTCAGGCATTATTCCGGCAAATAAAAAGTCAACTTTTTCTTTTTGAAATTGAATTGTTTGATGCTTATGAAAAGAATATGACTCCCTAATATTCAATATTTCCCTGCCACAATAGGCATCTCCTCTACATCCTAATAATCCTCCTATTAATATATTTTTCGCATAACCATCGTATCCATCCTTTATTTTATTTAGAAATGCACAACTGTTTCGAATTATATTTTTATCTCTAAAATTTGAATCTTTTATTGATTCGGAATTCACTCTCCTTGTCGGAGTCATAATCATTATAGGAATGTTGTGCTTTTCACCGATTTCAATATATTGCCTGTAAAGCAATTCTAAGATGTGAGGTTCATTGTAGATCAAACCAGCATGATTTATGGCAACATCCATTTCTGCATGATATTCTGTTTTAAGTCTTTCAACAATCGCTCCCTCTGTCAGAATGATTTTATATTCATGAAATATTTTTTCAAAAGACATTTTTTAGTTCCTCAAATTTCAGTTACTAATCTTGAACTTATTGATTGTAAATATATATTTATATTTCAAAATTGCTCAATATATACATGCAACATAACTCATTTATTACAAAAACTCTGGGTCTCAGATCTATTTTCTTTTCCTTGTCCTAAACTCAAAATGACAAGCATTTATCAGGATTTAATTATATGTAACCGCTTAAGCATAGTTAAACGTTTTGGAATTTTTAATTGGAAATTATTTTTTGTGGCCTCCTTCACGGGTCGTTTTTAATATAAGGTTAATTTAGAAAAGCAATTGTTTGGATCGGTATTTAATTGATAGATGAAAAGCAAAAAAGCTCCCCTTCTCAATGGTTCAGAGTGCCCCAGCCATTGTAATTTTATTCTGAATGTCCTCTGCATTTTGTGATCAGGCCAGCCCCTTTGAAAAATAGTTGATGGCCTCGGAGGCCCACACAGGAGCAGTTTCACCGGTTTCATAATAATTGCCCAGTGCTTCCATCAGGTTTTCCATCTCCAGCTTCTCAACATCGGTCAGCACCTCATTCAATACATAATGGGCACCGGTGCGTATCCGGGGCGATTGTCCTTTTTCAATAACCAGTTGTAACAGCGGCACTATGCTTTTACGTCCGATCTTACGTAATCCCTCTGCGGCCAACCACCTGAACTCCGATTCTTTATCGTTCATGAGTTTGATCAGCACCGGGATCGACTTTTCAGACGCAATATCTTCCAGTGCTTTAGCAGCCTCCCAGCGCAACTGATGGTTACCCGATTTAAGCAGGAGGTAAATATCCTCCAGTACCCTCTCCCCCTTTTCCTCTAGGAAATGACGAGCATTTTTACGCTTCATGGTCTTGTCGTTCATCAGGTCAGGGACTTGTTTCCTTACATCGGGTGTCAGGTTTCTGACATCTATTCCGATTTTATTATCAACTGTTGCTTTCATTTTATATAAGTTTTTAATATTGTACAATGCATTTATTGATTTACGGATTGTAATTTCTTCCCGGGTAATGTTTCATTTTTAAGCATTTTATAAATCATCTCTTTAGCACCATCTTCGATGAGGAACCAAACCAAACAATAGAGCCAAACAATGCCGGCCATTTTCCAGCCAATGGGTGTCATGAATACACCATATACCGAAATGAGGGTGGCGATGAGCTGGGTGACAATAACGGCCAGCAACAAAGTCATCGAAGGCCGTTCGGTCCAGAAGTTTTTTCGCGTCCGGGTAACAAATATGGTGAGGTGGCCGGCCACAGACAATTTCAAATAGATCAGTGTTTGGAGGAGTTCCCTTGACAATCCAAGGTATTGTTTTCCCACGTAGAGTAACCCGAAGGATTCCACCACACCTATCACTCCCAGCACCGTAGCAAGGGTAAATACCAGTGGCATATCCCAGGCTTCGGGATGTTTCGATCCAAGGGTCCGGTCGTAGGCAATGGAGATGATGGCGCCGTCGTTGAGCAATGCCAGCAAAACGATCATCACCGCTGTGACCGGGTAAAAATTAAAGGTGAGGATCGACAGGGTCATGAACAACAGTACACGTATGGTTTCTGTGATCCGGTAAATGGTATAGCTGTTCATCCGCTGAAAGATCTTACGACTCTCTTTAATGGCATCAATGATCACGGAAAGTCCGGGTGTCAGCAGCACGATGGCTGATGCAGCCCTGGCCGCATCGGTAGCCCCGGAAACCGCGATCCCGGCATCGGCTTTTTTAAGGGCTGGGGCATCATTCACACCATCACCGGTCATCCCCACAATGTGTTTCTTTTTCTGCAGTACATCAACGATATGATATTTGTGCTCGGGATAAACTTCAGCAAATCCATTGGCTTCCTCGATCCGGTCTTCCATCTGGCCACTTTCATGGTGTTTGGTATCTTCAAAAAGACTGGCATTTAAAATATTCCGACCGATTCCCAATTGCGCTGACGTTTCCCTGGCGATGGCCTCCTGGTCGCCGGTTACCATTTTAACATCGATCCCCATTTCCCGTGCATTTGCAATCACCGCTTTGCTATCATTACGGGGCGGATCCAGCAACGGCAAAAGCCCGAGGTATTCCCAATCATTCTCCTTTTTTGATATGGCTACTCCCAGTGATCGATATCCCCTGCCTGCCAGATCATCAATTTCTGTCTTGATCTTTTCGGCTTGTTGCTGTTCTGGATGGCAAAGGTTCAAGATCACCTGCGGGGCTCCTTTTGATACAAGCAGCTTGTTCCCATCTGCATCCTTCACTTCAGCTTCGGTACGTTTGATCACGGGATCAAAAGGTTTAAAGTGAACCATTTTAAAACGGGTATCATCCGATTGGCCGCCTCCAGCCTTGAATACAGCCGAATCAATGGGATCATCATTTTCCTTGCGTGAAGCAAGCTGCGCGTACTCCAGGACCTCATCACCGGAATAGCCATTGAAAGTGATCACTTCACCAACTTCGAGTTTATTTTTTGTAAGTGTTCCCGTTTTATCCGAGCAGAGCACATCAATGCCAGCCAGTTCTTCGATGGAGGACAATTTCCTGACAACAGCTTTTTTCTTTGACAATATCTTTGCTCCTACCACCATGGTTACCGATAATACGGTGGGCATGGCTACCGGAATGGCAGCAATGGTCAGCACAAGACAAAATCGCAGGATGGTCAGGAATTCATCACCTCTGTAAAGGCTCACGGCCAGGATGGCAGCCACCAGAATCAGGGCGATTATGATCAGGTAATTACCAATTTTGAGCACAGCCTTTTGGAAGTGACTGGTAGAACCAGCCTCTTCAACCAGGGAAGTTGTCTTACCAAAGAAAGTGGAAGCCCCGGTAGCTTTTACCACCGCAGAGGCCTCCCCTTGTCGGATCACAGACCCGGAGTATAGTAGGTCTCCCTGGAATTTATCCACAGGGAGGGATTCGCCCGTCAGGGCCGACTGATCAGCCTGCATTTTCACTTCATCCATCAAAACGGCATCGGCCGGGACGATGTCGCCCAGTCGCAGCCGGATGATGTCACCGGGAACCAACCCGCTGGCATCCATGGTTGACCAGTTACCATTGCGGAGCGCCCTTGCTTTTACTGCCAACGATTTTTTAAGCGCGGCCACCGCATTGTCGGCCTGGTATTCTTCAATGAAACCCACTACCGCATTGGTAAGGAGCAATAACAGGATGATACCGAAATCGGTCCAGTCGGCCACAACGGCAGACAGGATCACTGCTGCCTCTATCATCCAGGGAATAGGTCCCCAGAAATATTTAAGGAATTTGATAAATAAACTTTCCTTCTTTTCAGCTATTTCGTTAGGTCCGTATTTTTTGAGTCGAGACTGGGCTTCGGAATCACTGAGCCCATCATGAGATACATTTAATTGGCGGAAGAGTTCGTCAATTGAAATTCTGCTTTTTGATTGCATAGCTTCAATTTTGCGCTATGGGTTTCAAAAAATATTCCGCAAAGGAAGTTTTGCCTTTTTTTTAGGATTGTTTAACGTTTCATGACAAAAATCAAATCGTTAAAAAAATGAGGCTTTGCAAAGCAATAGATTGTTATTACAAACAATTGTGGCCTAATAGACTTGTCATCTCAATGATGATACAACCAAATCATATGTAATAATTTATATCAATGTGAGCGGGATCATGGAATTCGCTCATACGTTGCATAAGTGTGTGGAAAGGGATTTTTTTCATCAGTATAGGGGAACTTTTCCTCATCAATTTTTTTCCATTCCTTTTCATTCAGTTCAGGGAAAAAGGTATCCGCCTCAAACTTTTCGTGCACCCAGGTAATGTAGAGTTTATCGGCATGCGGCAGAAACTGCCGGTAGATGGATGCCCCGCCAATGATAAAGTTTTCCTCCCTGGGGTTCATTTTCGAAATGGCATCATCAATGGAATAAGCCATGATGCAGTCGTCGATCTGCTCGCCCGGAACGTCGGTCAGGATGATGTGAGTGCGGTCGGGCAATGGCCGTTTCGGAAGGGAATAATAGGTATTCTTTCCCATAATAATATAGTGCCCGGAGGTCCTTTGTTTGAACCGTTTCAAATCTTCCGACAAGTGCCAGAGGAGTTTATTATCTTTACCGATAGCGTTGTTATTGGCTACAGCAACTATTATCGAGATTTTTTTATTCGGCTGCATAGGCTAAATAGTATTTGAAGAATTTTAAGATTAAACACTTATTGCTCCTTTTATATGCGGATGTGACTGATATCCTACCAGTTCAAAATCCTCAAAGTTAAACCCGAATATATCTTTCACTTCCGGGTTGATCTTCATGATCGGTAAAGGATATGGTTCACGGGTAAGTTGCAATTTACACTGATCAATGTGATTCAGGTAGATGTGGGCATCGCCGAGGGTATGTATAAATTCACCGGGTTCAAGATCGGTTACCTGTGCCATCATCATGGTCAATAAAGCATAGGAGGCGATATTGAAGGGAACTCCCAGGAAAATATCACAACTCCGCTGGTACATCTGGCAGGAGAGTTTACCATCGGCCACATAAAACTGGAAAAACGCGTGACAGGGTGGCAGTGCAGCACGACCTGCAGCGACATTTTCTGAAAAGGACTTTCCCGGAAGCGGAAGCACACTGGGATTCCAGGCGACAACGAGCATTCGACGACTATCGGGATTGGTTTTTATAAGATGGATCACCTCCGCGATCTGGTCGATACCATCACCATTCCAGTTTCTCCATTGCGCCCCATAGATCGGCCCCAGATCTCCCTTCTCATCAGCCCATTCATCCCAAATTGTCACTTTGTTATCTTTTAGATATTGAATATTGGTATCCCCTTTCAGAAACCAAAGCAATTCATGAATAATGGACCGTAGGTGAAGCTTTTTGGTGGTGAGCACCGGAAAACCAGCTTGCAGGTCGAATCGCATCTGATATCCAAAAACACTGATTGTTCCGGTACCGGTGCGGTCGCTTTTTTCAATGCCGCGATCCAACACATGTTGCAACAGGTCAAGATATTGTTTCATACCAGGTAAATCAATTTAAAAACTTTGCAAATTTAGCCCTTGCCATCCAAACCAGTGGTTCGAATCATAAGGATTTAGTTAATTAATTATTAACAAGGGAAGCGAATGACTGAAATTTCATCCATGACAGAAACAAACATGCGAATTAAATTCATCCAAAACTCTAAACTTCGAACATCAAACTACCCCAATATCATCCCCACGATGGTAGCCGATAACAGCGAGGCCAGGGTACCACCCAATAGGGCACGCATCCCATAGCGACTCAGCAAAACCCGCTGGTTGGGAGCCAGTGATCCAATGCCCCCGATCTGTATACCGATGGAAGCAAAATTGGCAAAACCACACAACATGTAAGTTGCCATGATGATCGACTTGGGATCGAGCATACCGGCGGCTTTCAATTCCGAAAGGCTAACATAACCAATAAACTCGGTCATGATGATTTTTTCACCCAGCAATCGGCCCACCATGGTAATATCGCTCAGCGGTATACCGATCAGCCACATGATCGGAGCGAAGGTATAACCCAGGATAAACTGAAGAGAGAGCTCGTTGTAACGGCCGTTGGTGGCATCTGTAATAACGGCATTCAGGTTGGTCCATGCCCCTATTTTCATGGTAATGTAATTGAACATGGCAATAAATGCAATGAACACCAACAACATGGCGGCCACATTCACAGCCAGCTTCAATCCCTGTGTGGTACCATTGGAAATGGCATCCAGCACATTGCTCCCCACATTTTCTTTGGTCACTTCAATGGTTTTATCGATGTCTTCGGTTTGTGGAACAAGGATCTTAGAAATCACTATGGCACCCGGTGCGGCCATTACTGAGGCTGTGAGCAGGTGTTTGGCAAACAATAATTTTTGCAAGGGATCATCACCCCCCAGGAAATCAATGTAGACCGCCAGGACACCCCCTGCCAATGTTGCCATTCCACCCATCATTACCAACAGGATCTCCGATTTATTCATTTTGGGAAGGTACTCTTTGATCATCAATGGTGATTCGGTCTGTCCAAGAAAAATATTGCCGGCTACTGATAAACTTTCTGCACCCGAAAGCTTCATCAGCTTGGTCATTACCCAGGCCATTCCATATACGATCTTTTGGATGATACCCATATAAAACAGCAGGCTGGTCAATGCTGAAAAGAAAATGATCGTAGGGAGTATTTTCACGGCAAACGTGATCATGGCCACTTCAATTTGACCTGTCACCATCGATTCAAATAAAAACTCCACACCGGCCTGCGTGAAATCCAGCACCTTGACAAATAATTTTCCAGCAATCTCAAAAAAAGCCTGGACGAATGGAATGTACAGCACCCCAAGGGCTAAGAGAATTTGCACCGATAGGCCGGTAAAAACAACTTTCCAGGAAACAGCCCTGCGGTTTGAACTAAATATAAAGGCAATTCCGATTAAGGCCAACATACCCAGCAAACCTCGCAAAATCGTTACCAATGAAAACCCACTGCGCGACTTATCGCGGTCAATCAGAAGATTTGAACGATCATTTCCAGCTGCATTTTGACTATCAATTTCTGTTGCCGGGAGGCTTTCCTCAACCGGACGAGAATCAATTCTGGCGATGGAGTCGGAAACTTTAGAAAGGGTATCCTGCTCCTGTGCCCGGCCTGAAAATAAGATGCCTGAAATGACGATACCCACCAGGAGTATCAATAAAATTATCTTTTTCGCCATAAAACCGGAATTAAAAATAAGGGGAAATACATATGTTTGCATTTCCCTGAATCAAATTATATCTCCTGATTACTTCTTTTTTTTTCGTTTATTGATCTCATCCCTGATGCGGCTGGCTTCCTCATACTCCTCTTTCTCCACAGCTTTACTCAACATGGATTTCAGCTCTGTCATGGAGAGGGATTCAAAAGGGCTGGCCTCTTCAGCTTCTTTTTTTATTTCCTCGCGGATGGTCGATGACTTTTTATCTTCAACAATAATCCCGGCAGCCGACATAATCTTTTCATTGGTATAAACCGGGCAATGAAATCTGAGCGCCAGCGCTACCGCATCTGATGTTCGGGCATCAATCCGATGTTCACGGTTACCATCCAGGCATACCAGCTCTGCATGAAATACGCCTTCAATAAATTTATTGATCACTACTTCCTGTAAAGTAATATTAAATGTGTCGGCAAATCGCTTAAACAGGTCATGAGTCAGTGGTCGTGAAGGTTTCATTTTCTCCAATTCGATGGCTATGGCTTGCGCCTCGAATCCTCCAATGATGATGGGTAGCCGTCGTTTACCATTTTTCTCGCCCAGGATCAATGCATAGGCACCGCTTTGGGATTGACTGTAAGACATACCGATTATTTCCAGTTTAATTTTATCCATCACAAAATGCTCGCCTTTTAAATTGGAAGATAAAAGTACTATTTATTCGTTACACTCAAATTTTTTTCAACGTAAAATAACAAACCAATCCAGGAGAAACCCTCTTAAAATGCTGATAAAATAGGTATGTATAAAAATACTTCAACAAAGGTATATTTAAAAATTCTTCATAAATTAACTTTTCAAAGTATAGAAATACTTTATATTTTAGCGCCTTATTTTAGAAACCAAACAACATTATGTATGAAAAAGTTACTGTCCTTACTTTCAATTTTGTCCCTGCCGGTTTTATCATTGGCAAGTGAAGCCGACCTGGTCATCCCCGACGGCATTAAATCGGAAACGATTTTGTATTGGGGATTTCTCATCACCATTGCAGGTTTTGCATTTGGATTGCTACAGTTTGTTGGGGTGAAAAAATTCAGGTCACACAAATCGATGCTGGATGTAGCCCATGTAATTTATGAAACAGGAAAAACCTACCTGATCCAACAAGGGAAGTTCCTGGCCATTCTGTTCCTTTTTATCGGAGCTGCCGTAGCTTTTTATTTTGGCTATTTATCGGACGCTCATTTTGGAATTGGAGGTGTTTTGATGATTCTGGGCTGGACCGTCATTGGTATTTTGGGTTCATACAGTGTCGCCTGGTTTGGCATTCGCATGAACACCCTGGCCAACTCACGAATGGCGTTTGCTTCACTGGAGCGGAAACCCATAAAATTGCTGAACATACCGCTAAGGGCTGGGATGAGTATTGGTGTTGTGCTGATCTCGCTGGAATTGATCATGATGTTGATCATCCTCATGTTTGTTCCGGGTGAATATGCCGGTGCCAGCTTCATTGGATTCGCCATTGGTGAATCACTTGGTGCCTCTGTATTAAGGATTGCCGGTGGTATCTTTACCAAAATTGCCGACATCGGGTCCGACCTCATGAAGGTGATTTTTAAGATCGGTGAGGACGATCCGAGAAATCCCGGAACCATTGCCGACTGCGTTGGTGATAATGCAGGCGACAGTGTGGGACCAACCGCCGACGGATTTGAAACCTACGGTGTAACAGGTGTTGCTTTGATCTCTTTTATTCTTCTTGCTGTTCCCAGCATAGAATACCAGGTTCAACTTCTGGCTTGGATATTCCTAATGCGTATTCTGATGATCATTACCTCCATTGTATCCTACTGGGTGAACGGAGCATTGAGTCAATCCAGGTATGGCAAAGCGGATGATCTGGATTTTGAAAAACCACTTACATCTCTTGTTTGGATAACATCCATTCTCTCCATCATAGTGACCTTCGTGGTCAGTTATTTTGTTGTTGGTGATCTGCCACATAACCTCTGGATTACTTTATCCGTTATTATCAGTGCTGGAACACTGGGAGCTGCTTTGATACCTGAGTTTACCAAGCTTTTTACCTCCCCAAAATCAATCCATGTGAACGAAGTGGTTGAAGCTTCTAAAAAGGGAGGGGCATCCCTCAATATTTTGTCAGGTTTAGTAGCAGGTAATTTCAGTGCATTCTGGAAAGGCATGGTGTTTATTTTGTTGATGTTCATCGCCTATTTTGCCAGCACATACAGCCTGAGCGATCTGATGATCTATCCTTCTATTTTTGCCTTTGGTCTGGTGGCTTTCGGTATGCTGGGCATGGGCCCGGTAACGATTGCGGTCGACAGTTATGGTCCGGTTACCGACAATGCTCAATCCATTTATGAATTATCACTCATTGAAGAAACCGAAGGTATTTCTGAGGAAATTGAACGTGATTTCGGATTCAAACCCGATTTCGAAAAATCAAAATATTACCTCGAGGCGAATGATGGTGCCGGAAATACATTTAAAGCAACGGCTAAACCGGTGTTGATTGGTACTGCAGTAGTTGGTGCCACAACCATGATCTTTTCATTGATCCTCGTTATTAAAAATGTGCTCGGGGTGCAACCTGAAGAGATTTTGAATTTGCTCAACCCATACAGTATCTTTGGCTTCATTGCTGGTGGAGCGGTGATCTACTGGTTCACAGGCGCCTCCATCCAGGCCGTTACGACAGGTGCAGGAAGGGCTGTAGACTTTATCAAGAAAAATATCAACCTCGATCCCAATGCGCCTAAAAAAGCAGATGTTGAAAAATCAAAGCAGGTAGTACAAATATGTACTGTTTATGCCCAGAAAGGGATGTGGAATATTTTTATTGCCATTTTCTCCTTTGCACTCGCTTTTGCCTTCCTCGCTTCGCCCGCTACAAGCAATGCACCGGTATCACTCTTTGTGAGCTACCTTTTGAGTATTGCGTTCTTTGGTTTGTTCCAGGCTATTTTTATGGCCAATGCCGGTGGGGCATGGGACAATGCCAAAAAAGTTATTGAAGTGGATATGCAGGAGAAAGGAACCGAACTTCATGCTGCATCAGTTGTGGGGGATACCGTTGGAGATCCGTTTAAAGATACTTCTTCCGTTGCCCTGAACCCCATCATCAAGTTTACAACCCTGTTCGGGCTCCTCGCAATGGAAATTGCATTAGCTCCCGATTTCAGGGCTGTCGCACATTATATTGGATTCGCATTCCTACTGATCGCACTTTACTTTGTTTACAGGTCATTTTATAAAATGAGAATAAACAGCTAAAAATTTTAATTAAATATTAAAAACTCCGTGTCTGCACGGAGTTTTTTTATGTCATATAGCTGTCATTTAAGAACCGATCTTCAAGTTGGCGGAACAATTACTGACACAATGTCCTGATTCATTTAATGGCAAATTATTTGTAATTCATGCCCGACGGAAATCTGGCAATTTAAATAAGTTACTGGAATGAAAAGAAAAAGCAGTACCGTGAAAAAGAAAAAAGCTACACAACCGAAAACCGCAGACCAACAACACGCGGAAAAGGAAGCGGTGCATAAAGAAAAGGAAAAAAAAGTGGAAGAGAAAAAAACGAAAGCAGTTGAAGCAGATCAGGAAGTGACCACAGACTGGCAGGCGAAGCATGATGAAATCAACGATAAATACCTGCGCTTATATTCTGAATTTGACAACTATCGCAAGCGTACGATTAAGGAGCGTCTTGACATGGCTAAATTTGCTTCTGAAGAGGTAATTGTAGAATTGCTGCCCATTTTAGACGATTTTGAACGTGCCATTAAATCAACGGAAGAAGTAAAAGAATGTGATCCTGTGAAGGAAGGCATGAAACTCATCTTTAATAAATTTTCTGCTACCCTGACCAAAAAAGGATTAAAACCCATTGAAGCCATCGGGCAGGATTTTGATACAGACTTCCATGAAGCCATAACTTATATTCCGGCGTCATCTGAAGATCAAAAAGGTAAAATCGTTGATGAAATTGAAAAAGGGTACCTCTTGAATGAAAAAGTGATCCGCTATGCCAAAGTCGTCATTGGTCAATAATAAAATTCCAAAAAGGCAGGTAAAAATCAGATTATTCTAAACATGTCGAAAAGAGATTATTACGAAATACTGGGCGTTAATAAAAGTGCGAGTGACACGGAAATCAAAAAGGCCTACCGTCAAATGGCATTGAAATATCACCCGGATAAAAACCCGGGCGATAAGGAAGCAGAAGAAAAATTCAAGGAAGCCGCCGAAGCCTATGAAGTGCTCCGTGACCCGAATAAACGTAGCCGTTATGACCAGTATGGTCATGCCGGGATTGGAGGTGCTGCCGGCACGAGTGGTTTCAGCATGTCAATGGATGACATTTTCAGTCAGTTTGGAGATATTTTTGGCGATGCCTTTGGAGGTGCTTTCGGAGGATTTGGTGGTTTTAGCGGATCGAGGGGTGGCCGCAGAAGAAGGGTTAACCGGGGGTCGAACCTGAGGGTCAAGGTTAAACTTACGCTTGAAGAGATAGCCAAAGGTGTTGAAAAAAAGATCAAGGTGAATAAATATGTTCATTGCAACACTTGTAATGGCACAGGGGCCAAAGGGGGATCCTCCTACTCCACTTGTTCCACCTGTCATGGGACAGGCCAGGTAACACGCGTAGCCAATACATTCCTAGGCCAAATGCAAACATCTTCTACCTGTCCCACCTGTGGCGGGGAAGGGCAAATCATCGAACACAAATGCCCGGCTTGTACAGGGGATGGAATTGTCAAAGGTGAAGAGATCATTTCCATTAAAATCCCGGCTGGTGTTGAAGAAGGCATGCAGCTTTCCATGAGTGGAAAAGGAAATGCCGGTGCACGTGGTGGTGTTCCGGGTGACCTGATCATCCTCATCGAAGAAATTGAACATGAACAATTCGAAAGAGATGGTTTTAACCTGTTGCACGATGCTTTTATCAGCTTTACCGATGCAGCCCTGGGCACCAGCCTGGATGTACCCACCATTGATGGAAAAGCACGGATTAAAATTGCTCCCGGAACCCAGGCCGGTAAAGTTTTAAGGCTTAAAGGAAAAGGTCTTCCTTCCGTAAATTCATATGGAACCGGCGACCTGTTGATCAACCTCAATGTGTGGACACCCAAAAACCTCTCTAAAGAAGAAAAAGAAATTCTTGAAAAATTGGGAAAATCCCCTAATTTTATTCCCAGCCCTACATCCCGTGATCGTTCATTTTTTTCCAGGATGAAGGAATACTTTACCCATTAATCGAAATTCATTGCGAATGCAGCCGGTACTTGAAGCCCATAATATTATTAAAGACTTTGCCAACCATCGGGCCCTTGATGAAGTCAGTCTATCAGTACCCGGGCAAAAAATTTTTGGTTTGCTGGGGCCCAATGGAGCCGGTAAGACCACCCTGATCCGGATCATCAACCAGATTACTGCTCCCGACAGTGGAACAATACACTTCAATGGAAAGCCTTTGAATTCATCACACATTGCCCGCATTGGCTACCTTCCCGAAGAACGAGGCCTGTACAAAAAAATGAAAGTAGGTGAACAGGCCATGTACCTTGCCCAACTTAAAGGATTAACGGCCAAAGATGCCAAACAACGTCTTACCGGCTGGTTCGAAAAATTTGACATCATGGCATGGTGGAATCGGAAAGTGGAAGAGCTTTCAAAAGGGATGCAGCAAAAAGTTCAGTTTGTCGTTACGGTGGTTCATGAACCCGAACTGCTCATTTTTGATGAACCTTTCAGCGGATTTGATCCCATCAATGTCAATCTGCTGAAAGATCACATACTGGAACTCAAGCGGAAAGGGGCAACCATTATTTTTTCAACCCATAACATGTCTTCGGTGGAAGAATTGTGCGATAACATTGCATTGATCCATCGTTCCAGAACGATACTGGAAGGAAGTGTCGAAAATTTGAAGCAACAATTCAAACCAGATAATATTGAGATTATTTACACCAATGGCAGGCTAAAATTGCAGGAAATTCTGGGCACTCAGTTTAGCGTGCTGGAAGAAAAAGATCAGGGTGAATTCAAAATGGCCCGGATACACCTTGAGAAGGGAACTGATTCCAATCAACTGATCGGTAAGTTGCTTCCTGATATCAACATCAAGTCCTTCCGGGAAATTTTACCCACCATGAATGACATATTTATCAACCAGGTCAATCAGAATGAAAACAAATAGCGCATGGAAAAGGTGAAACTGATCATATTGCGGGAGTACCTGACACGGGTACGGAAAAAGTCATTCATTATCATGACCATTCTCGGACCGCTTCTGATGGCTGCCCTTTTTGTAGTTCCTGTTTTCCTTGCACAACTTGAGGGAGATACCAAAACCATCGCCATAGTGGATGAAACCGGCTTGTTCGCCCCTTCCTTTAAGAATTCTGAAAACCTGAATTTTATCAGCCTTGATGAAAATGTGGATAGCTTGAAGTTGCAGTTGGATGAACGAAATCTGTATGCCCTGCTTCATATCCCCCTTACCGAGTTAACCGTTCCCAATACAGCCAAACTCTATTCCAATGGTCAGCCCAATATCATAGTTACCGGATATGTGCGGGAAACCATGCGCAAAGAAATTGAAGCCCTCAAGTTAAGTGCTTCGGGGATTGATCCCGAGGTGCTCCGCAGCATCAAATCCTCGGTGAACCTGCTGACCATCCGGGTGAACGAAGGCGGCAAAGAAGAAAACAGTTCTACAGAACTGGCAATGGCAGTGGGTTATATAGGTGGCATTTTGATTTATATTTTCATTTTTATGTATGGCGCGCAGGTGATGCGAGGAGTCATTGAAGAAAAAACCAGTCGCATCATTGAAGTGATCGTATCCTCCGTCAAACCTTTTCAATTGATGATGGGCAAGATCATTGGCGTGGCCCTTGTTGGTTTAACCCAATTTGTTCTGTGGGTAATCCTTACGTTGGTCATTGTAACTTCGGTTCTATCCATATTTTCGGGTGACATCCAATCATATCAATCCTCACAATTGCAGGTTAATAAAGACCCGATCATGCTTTATGAACCGGATGGGAGTTCGGTGGATCAACCAGATGCAAACCAGAATCAGGGGGAGATCAATGAAGCTGTGATCGCTATTTTCGACCGGATCAACTCCATCCCGTTTCAGGTGATCATACCCTTGTTTTTGTTCTATTTCATTGGGGGATATCTTTTATACGGCGCCTTATTTGCTGCTATCGGATCGGCAGTTGACAATGAAACAGATACGCAGCAATTCATGTTGCCCGTCACAGTTCCGCTCATACTCTCGATCATTGTGGCTCAGTTTATCATGTTCAATCCGGATGGGCCGCTTGCTTTCTGGCTTTCCATCTTTCCCTTTACTTCACCGGTGATCATGATGGTACGCTTGCCATTTGAAGTTCCTTACTGGGATGTAGTTTTGTCGATGGCTTTACTGGTAATCGGATTCCTTTTCACCACCTGGCTGGCCGCCAAGATTTACAGGACAGGGATACTCATGTATGGTAAAAAGATCAATTATAAGGAGTTATGGAAATGGATCCGGTATAAAAATTAAGCTATCATAAGGATAATCCTGTAACAAATTCCTTCCGGATATGCCCAAAATGGATCATGAATTGAAGTTAACAAATTGAAAATAAAATAATTATAATCCAAAAATCGGATGTTAATAAATAGCAAATAAAGCATTATAGATAATTGTTTATTTAATAATGTTGTTCTATATTTGCACCCTCAAAAAATTTAGGTAGATATAACAAAATCAGAAAGAAATGCAAAGCAGAGGAGCTATTAAATTTTTCGCAATTTTATTTGCACTGGTCTGTTTATTTCAGCTTTCCTTTACATATGTCACTTCACGCGTAGAATCGAAAGCCAGGGATTATGCAGAGCGTGATGTTACCTTCAGGATGGCCAAAGAAATGGCAAATGGAGATGAAGTACTGGAAGGGTACCTCAGAGACTCCATTGAAAGAGCTCGTGAAAACTATTACCTCGACTCAATGGCCTCCGAAGTGGTCTATAATATCGGACTCAAGAAATATACCTTCATGGATTGCAAGGAACGGGAGATCAACCTCGGACTTGACCTGAAAGGTGGTATGAACGTTACCCTTGAAGTATCCATTGGAAGCATTGTTCGCGGATTGTCAGGCAACAGCCAGAATCCTACCTTTTTACAGGCCATGGAACTGGCCAGTGAAAAGCAGAAGAATAGCACCCAGGATTTCGTGACCCTGTTCGGTGAATCGATCAATGAAATTGACCCCAATTTCAGTCTTGCTTCGATTTTCCTCTATGAATTCCGCGATAAAGGTATCACAGCCAATTCTACCAATGATGAAGTGCTGCGAGTTATCAGGCGCGAAACCAGCGGTGCATTCGATAGGACATTCAACATTCTCCGGACCCGTATCGACCGTTTTGGTGTGACCCAGCCCAATGTTCAGAAGATTGCCTCTTCGAACCGTGTTTTGGTAGAACTTCCCGGTATTAAAGATCCGGAGCGGGTGCGTAAGCTTTTGCAAGGAAGTGCAAAACTTGAATTCTGGGATACATACCGCTTTAGTGAACTCGACCAGTATTTTAGTGAAGCCAATAAGCGCCTTGTTGAAATCCGGCAGGCAGAAAAAGAAGATACTGAAACCACATCAGAACCTGGTTCAGAGGATGTTGAAGAATCAACACAGGAATTAACACAATCGGAAGAAACTACTTCCGACACCACTGAAGTTTCTTTGCTGGAACAACTGGAGTCGGATACCACATCCATTCCTTCATCGGATGATGCCCAGTTTGAACAATATAAAAAGGAGAACCCTTTGTTTGCTGTATTGAATCCCGCGCTGGTTCAACAACAGGGACAATACTATCCTGGTCAGTCGGCCACGGTTGGCTATGCAGCTATCAAGGATACAGCCATGGTGAATCGCATGTTGCGTCAAACAAAGAATGTATTTCCGCGCGATTTAAAACTGGCATGGATGAACAAACCCCGTCAGGAAGGGGATAATTTCCTTGAACTGATCGCGCTAAAATATTCCAATCCACGGGATATGGAACCAGCCCTGGGCGGTGAAGTGATAACCACAGCTCGCCAGGATTATGACCAGAATGGAAAAGTAGAAGTTTCCATGTCGATGAATGCCGAAGGGACAAAAACCTGGAAATTATTGACCGAGGAAGCAGCCGCGGATAACAACCGTCAAATCGCCATTGTGCTGGATGATTATGTGTATTCAGCCCCCACAGTCAATAGTCCTATCCCGAATGGTCAGTCCTCCATTTCAGGGAACTTTACTGTTGAAGAAGCACAGGACCTTGCCAATATTCTGAAGGCCGGTAAATTACCAGCGCCTGCAAGAATTGTTGAAGAGGCCGTAGTTGGACCGTCACTCGGTAAAGAAGCCATCAGTGCAGGTTTATGGTCGTTTGTGATCGCCTTTGTTTTGGTTTTGGTTTATATGATATTTTATTATAACCGGGCAGGCTTCATTGCTGACCTTGCCTTGCTTACCAATATATTCTTCCTGTTTGGTGTACTGGCTTCCTTTGGTGCAGTATTAACCCTTCCGGGTATTGCCGGTATTGTATTAACCCTGGGTATGGCTGTGGATGCCAACGTGATTATTTATGAGCGTATCAAAGAGGAAGTCAGAGCCGGAAAAGGCCTCAGTCTGGCAATTTCAGATGGATACAAGAATGCCTATTCGGCCATCATTGATGGGAACGTAACCACCTTATTAACAGGGATCGTTTTGTATGTTTTTGGTTCAGGACCTGTACAGGGTTTTGCCACTACCCTGATCATTGGTATCCTTTCATCATTGTTCTCAGCCATCTTCATTTCCAGGATTATATTCACATGGGCGCTTAAGAAAAACCGAAAACTTGATTTCGCCAATAAAATGACGCTGAATGCGATGGCCAATGTCAACATTAACTGGCTAAGTATGCGCAAAGTGGGGTATGTCATTTCCGGATTGTTGATTACCGTGAGTATTTTATCTTTGGCTTTCAGGGGATTGAATTATGGTGTTGACTTTTCTGGTGGACGTACCTATGTGATCCGTTTTGATCAATCAGTTCAAACGGATGAAATCCGGAAAGCCCTCGAAGGCGTATTCATTGATGAAAACGGTCAATCGGTAACGCCTGAAGTTAAAACATTTGGTCCTGATAAACAGGTAAAAGTAACCACCAAATTCATGATTCAGAATGATGCCCCTGAGGTAGACTCTATCATCCAGGCCAAAATCTATGAGGGATTGTTGCCATTTTATTCAGACCAGAATATTACCTATAAAAAATTCAGTACCGATACAGAAACAGAAGATAAGCTACTGGGTATTCTGAGTTCACAAAAGGTAGGCCCAACCATTGCCGACGACATCAGAAACAGAGCGATTATGGCCGTTCTGATCGCATTGATCGTTATCTTTATATATATTGCCATTCGATTCAGAAGATGGCAATTCGGACTGGCTGGTGTCATTGCCCTGTTTCACGATACCATCATAACCCTTGGTTTGTTCTCTCTGTTCTACAACCTTTTACCCTTTAATATGGAGATTGATCAGGCATTTATTGCAGCCATTCTTACCATCATTGGATATTCAATTAATGATACGGTGATCATTTTCGACCGTATTCGTGAGTTCATGGGTCTATATCACAAACGTGAGCTGACTGAAAATATCAATGGGGCCCTGAACAGCACACTGGCACGTACCATCAATACATCAGGAACTACCTTTCTGGTATTGTTGACCATCTTCATTTTTGGAGGTGAGATCATCCGCGGGTTTACCTTCGCCTTGATGATGGGGGTACTCATAGGTACCTATTCTTCGGTATTCAATGCCAGCCCGATCGCTTTTGATCTGATCCGATCAAAATTCAAGGGTCAGGAAGCGATGGCTAAAAAACCGAAAAAATAATTTCTGAAAATATAAAAGTCTCCTTCGGGAGACTTTTTTTTATATTTGCCTGTTATTTGTGTATAATGAGCAACTTTCTACTTTTCTTTAATATAAGTGGGGGCGAGATACTTCTGATCGTTATCGTGGTCTATCTTGTATTCGGGCCTAAAAAGATTCCCGAACTGGCCCGCATGCTTGGAAAAGGCATCAATGAGCTCAGACGTGCGACTGATGACATTCGAAGTGAAATCAGCCGGGAAGCCAATAAAATAAAAAAGGATATCAACCTTGATATTGACGATCCACTGGAAGAAATAACCAAACGCAGGAAAAGGGAACAAAAAAATACCCCCAAAAGCGCCTCAGATCAAGCAAATACTGCCTATTCCGAACCGGGAGATCGAACTGAAGAAGATATATCTAAAAATCCCGATCCCCACGTTAAAAATGAAAAGGGATCTCAAAATCCCGAATCAACTGCCAGTAAAAAAAAGTCGGAAAATTCGACTGAATAACAAACGAAACTCTCATCTCTCAAATCAATCCTGATTTATTTTTTTCTGGATGAAACCTCCATTAATAGTTTACGTATCTAAAGGCCTTTAATTCAAAACTACCAATGCGCCATATATAAATTTGTTAAATTCAAAAAACTATAATACATTTAACGGCTGATTTCAACATCAATCAAACCTCTTCGCTAATTAGTATATTAATCGTTTGTTTTGAAAGCAAAATAAAACAACCAATAATAGTCATTCATATTTATCAATTTAAAGTTTAAGTTATGAAAAGTAAATTTTATTTTTTCTTTTTACTTCTGCTTGCCGGAAGTATCCTTATCGGATCCTGCAAAAAAAAGGACGATTCAAATGACGACAATAACAATCCTCCTGTGACGGATGACAAAGTCCCACCCCAAATTTCGGTAACCAGTCCTACATCAGACTTTGCATTTCTTACCACAGAAAGTAACATTACCATCAAAGGGGTAGCCAGTGATGATAAAAATGTGAATAAAGTAAAATGGGAAAACAACCAGGGACAATCAGGTACGGCGACAGGGACAACCAGTTGGGAACTATCAAATGCTTCGCTGACTGCTGGTGATAACCTATTCACCTTCATTGCTTATGACGATGCCAACAATACCGACACCGCCAAATTGCTGGTTACCTATAATGAGGTATTCCTGTTTACAGGTCCACCGGTGATCACACCGGATGCTTTCTTCGTTAATACCGATGCCCAGGTACAGATCAAATCAGCACTGATCAATACGGAGAATGTAGTGGAAAACGGCGTTAAATTGATTCAGGTAAATGATGAAGGAATTGAGATCAACGAAGTATGCGAATTATTTGATGACGGAGACCTTAGCCATGGTGATGATATTCAGAGTGACGGGGTATTCAGCAACATTCAGTATTTCTTCGAAACTGTACCGCAAATAAAATACCTCCGGGTAAAAGTAACCATTAATGATGCGGGGATCGATAAGAATGTATATTCAGAAATAAAATCTTTGTCGGTCGTCAATGAAATATTACAAACGGAAGTGGAAGAAATTCTGGATGTACAGTTGGATGCTGATCAATTATTCCAGTCAACAATGGCCTCATCAGGTTTTGATGAAGCCATTGCACAAACCCTTGATTACCTTGAAGGTCAATCCAATGTTACCGGAGCAGGACAGACAGCTTCAGGAGATATCTGGATTGAATTTGAATATGGTTTGCCGGGGATGATCCTTACCACTGAAGAAGGCAATGAAGGTGGTAGCAGTGACAAAAAAAGGGCTACCACAGCAACCGTTCCGATTAGCCAGCAAAGCCGGGGTGTAAATGCTACCTACGGTTTTAAATCGGCACAAAGTGATGAAAATGCTGTGCTGGATAAAGATGTCATGTTGTTTGCTCCAAACTGGGTTCAATTCAATAGTTGGGGTACAGAATTCCTTGATAATGTGAACAATATCATCGATGCCTCCGAGTGTCCCAATTTCGATATTGATTATATGAAAAATGAGGATGCCAATCTGGAAGCCATCCGATCATTTTATGATTATGGATTGATCGTTATTCATACCCATGGTGGGCTCGATAAAAATAATAATGTGATATTCCTCACCGGCGATGAAGTTGAATATGTAAGCCTTGACATCCTTGACTGGTTGCTCGATCGCATCATGCCGATACCACATCAGGGCAAATCATTATGGGCCGCCAAACCCTCTTACATTGCTGCTTATAATGATTATTTCCCAAATTCCATTGTTTATAATGGATCTTGCGAGAGTGCGCACAACACCACCATGTCCGATGCATTTATCAACAAAGGTGCATCCACCTATTTTGGATTCTCAGAAACGGTAAAATCGTGGTTCGACCGGGATATGGCCAACCAACTGTTCCCCGAGCTGATCACCAACAATAAATCTACAGGGGAAGCTTTCGTCCCGGGTCAGCACGACAACAATGATCCTGCAGCATATTTCGTCATGATTGGAAATGATGAAGCGCATTTTGCTTCCGATTTTGCCAATGGCGATTTTGAAGAAGGCGATCTCACCGGATGGAATACCTTTGGCGATGGACGGGTAATTACCCAGCTGGGCTTCATTGCACCATACGGAGGAAATTTCATGGGTATTATATCCACGGGTCTTGGCTATACTACCGAAACAGGTTCAATCAGTCAAAATTTCTGTGTCCCGGAAGGAGTTACAACCTTAACCTTAAACTGGAATTACCTGTCGGAAGAGTTTCTCGAATGGGTAGGATCAGGGTACCAGGACTATTTCCAAATATCTGTGATAGATGAATTTGGATTTGAGGATGTATTGTATTATAAATCAATCGATGACATTTATAATGAATTCCCTCTAACCCTGGTTTCTCCAGATATCGTATTTGACCAGGGAGATGTATATTATACTGACTGGCAATACCTTGAACTGGATATATCACTTTATGCCGGAACCGGCATTACACTGGTTCTTTCATCGGGAGATGTGGGCGACAGTATTTATGACACAGCCATTCTTCTTGATGATATTACCATTTATTAATCAAGATGAAAAGCGTATTGCTGAATTTCGTTGTTTTGTTCCTTCTCTACGGAAGTTGTAATCAAATGCAAAGTAATCAGCAGGACATGGATTCACCCGGATACACCCTTCTTTTAAACGGAGCGGTCATCCAGGTGGATCCTGGTCTTTATCACCAGGTTGATTCTGTCATTCGTGAAACGCTCGAATCGTGTGACGACCTGTACGAACAAATTGTAATGCCTTCATTCATTGATGACCTGAAGCAAGCCGATTACCTGGAATTGATTTATGATGAACCCATCAATATCAATCTAATGCAAGGGGGTGATTTGATCGTATCTAAAATATTGATCCCCCTTTCGGGCAAATTCAGAAACAACAATGAACTTACGTTCATTTGTGGCAGTCCGGAATATTCATCACCTCCTTATGTAAATAGCAAAGGATATGATCAACTGGAACCTTTGCTTAATAAAATGAAACCTTGATCTAAAACCCTGACCATGGTCAGGGTTTTTTACTGGAAAGTATCGTACGCATGCTGCTGATTTGATCAGGTGTGCCCAGCACAAATAATTTGGATCCCGGGAAAACCTTCATATCCGGGGTGGGGTTCAGAATATATCTACCATCCGGTGTTTTAAATCCTATGATATTGGCTCCCGTTCTTCGCCTGATGGCATATTCCCCAATGGTCTTGACCCCTTCATCATCTGAAAGGGCTGAACATTCAAACTCCTCCAGTGCTGTGGGATCCTGTCCATGAACCGATAAGTGATCCATGAATTCAATGACATCCGGCCGGGTAACCAGGCTTGCCATGTGAGCCCCTCCCACCCTTTCGGGCATTACAACATTATCAACCCCTGCCATCCGGAGCTTAATTTCAGAGTTTTCATTAGAAGCCCGGCTAATGATCTCCAGATTTGGATTTAAAGCCCTTGCCGTTAAAACAACATACAGGTTATCGGCATCAATGGGCAAAGTGGTGATGAGGGCGCGGGCGGTTTTGATATTGGCTTTCAACAGAACCTCATCCTGTGTTGAGTCACCCTCAATAATCCCAATTGATCTATCTTCAATCTTAATGACGACATCATGGCTCTGATCAATGACCACAAAAGAATGATGGTGAGCCTTCAGTTCCTTAGCCACTTGCTGACCATTTCGGCCATAACCGCAAATAATAACATGATTTTGCATTTTTTTGAAAGTTTTGGAACCATAACCCCTGATGATAAAATTCAATTGCCCTTCGAAAAAGTGGGTGGATATGGTTGTCAGGGCATAAGCATACGTTGTAAAACTTGAAATAATAAGAAATATGGTGAATATCTTCCCCCCCTGGCTCAGTTTATGAATCTCGCCAAAACCAACAGTTGATATGGTGATAACTGTCATGTAAAGCGCATCCAGCAAGGAGTCCCCTTCGATGACCATATAACCTGTGATACCAATAACCAGGATGGTCAGTAACATTAACAAACCGATGAGGATTTTTGTGCGACTACTAAGCCTTTCCATTAAACTGATTTTAAGCAAAGATAAAAAAATGGATCCAATCCCTTTCGGAAATTTTTATTCCGTGCCCCCGTTGATCAAACGGGCTCCAATGGCACAATGTAAACATCGTTTGGAATCGCAATAAGCTTGTTTGAGTTCAATCAGGGCTTGTGTAAGAAATGCCGACCGGATATTCATTCCCAATTCTTTCCATTGACGGATCATGGAATTGGATTCTCCGGGTACCTGGTCGAGAAACTTGAGCGCTCGATCAACATAGTCAGGCAGCCCTCTGAGTTTCCCATAGGCAAATAAAAATGGGATAACAGTATTGATCAGGATCAAGTTGATTCCCGCTTTACCGAGTTTCTTGGCCTTTCCTCTATTCAGTTTTCCAAAAGTATAATGATCAGTCCAGTATGCAGAAGCATTGCATTGAAACAATAAAGTCAGCTCCCTGATGGTTTCCGCTTCCAGTATCCGTGACCATAAGTGGGAGGATTGATGGATCAAAGCTGAAAATTGCGAAAGACGGATCGTGGGAAAGTTGGAGGGGCGCAAACGCATAAAACGCCAAATATGGCCATCCAGGGGTTTCAAATTGTATTTAGTCGCCAAAAATTCATATTCTCTTTTCAATTTAAGATAATACTCATCTTTACTTTTAACTGATAACATTCCGGCCTGACCGAATAGCAATGCCTCAATCTGATCCGGATGGTCCTTGTGTTTAGCCAGTATATTCATGGGTAACGAACGGGCCAGGAGTTCAAAAGGCAGGGCATTGACCCGAAACCCGAAATTGCGTGCCAGCATCTGGTAGAACGTCTCAGACCAGTTCCTGCTATTGAATTCCAACCGTTCGTTGATTTCATGGGTACGGTGCTCCAATCGCTCCACTAAAACCCTGTCGATCCAGTTGTTACGGGTAAACCGATCGACTGTACCGATCAGTGGAGCACATGGGATCCAGGATTTGTTTCTCATTAGCAGTTGATAATTTTGCAACAACCTTTCCTCAAATTTCCCTGACAATTCAACAGTCGGTATGGACTCACCTGATTTGCGCCTGACAGTTTTGTCTTCCAGAAATACCACATGCAAAATAATGTTGTCATAAACTTCATCATGATGATGATCATGCCGATACCAGTCGCTGGCATGGATATGGACCTCAACGTTCCCGGCCCAGAGTGTCCCATCAATGCGAATACGCGCATCCAGGAAATCCGGACCTGAATGGGTATTGTGCAATCCCGGCTTAACTATAACACACGATTCACCGGTTGTGAGCAGGAGGGGTTGTTCGATCAGCCCAAACTTCCACAGAAAGTGTAAAAAATCTTCTGTCATGGTTAATAATCTTATGGCAATCTAAAATACGGAAAAATACTCAGATCCCGAAAAGTTAAAACCAAATATTAATTGAAAAAACGAGAAATTGATTGAATGACGGATGCATTTATTTTTGGTGTTAAACCATTAACAATTTAAAACATGCCAATGGTAAGCTGAAATTAACAATTTGAAAGGTACCTGTTAAAACCGGAAGCATCTTTAGTATATTTGCATAAGAACAAGCAAACACTGTAAAACAACAAAAATGCGATCTTTTCGCTTTATCTCTGTAATTATCCTTTTTATCGCTATTGACTGTGTTCAGGCACAGGTCAAACAGGATATTGATAGTTTATATCAGCGATTGAATTCCACACTTGACGATACAGCCCGTATCGGAACCTTAAGTCGTTTATCGAACCTTATGCTTAAAACCAAGCAGGTCGAAAAAGCAGATTCGTTGATTGAAGTTGCGGAAAAAATCATTCAAAATAAAAATTTAAGTACCCCTTATACATTGCACTGGGCAAGGTTTAACCTGTATTTTGAAAAAAAGGAATTGGAAAAGGCCCTCGAGGAAATCGAAATAACCATCAGTCAACTTGAAGCGGCTGACCACAAGCACCAACTGGCCAAAGCCCGGAATTACAAAGCCATGATTTTCCTTTATTGGGGTCGCTTCAAAGAAAGCATTGAAGTTTATGAGCAAAACATTGCCTTTATTAAAAAACACAAACTGGATGATCTGCTTCCTTCGGCTTATAGCGGCCTGTCACATGTTTATCGCAACATTGGCAATATAGAGGAGATGCGCAAAACGCTCGTATTCATGGCAGATGCTGCCAGCAAGACTGACAATGACTGGATGGAAGCAGATGCATGGTTCCGGCTGGGAGACATTGGAATGGAATACGACAGTAATTTCGTGTATGCCATTCAACAATATAAAAGAAGTTTAAAAATTTACAAGCAACTTCAGGATTCTGCCATGACCGCCTTTTTAATTCTCAGAATTGGCTGGAATCAATACCTCAACGGGGACCTCGATTCCGCCCTGAACAGCTTCCTGTATTCGCTTGAATACAGCCTGCCAATCAACCGGCTTACAGCGATCACCAATGCCTATGGTAATATTGGTACCATTTACCGGGATAAAAAAGCATATTCAAAAGCCATTGATTACTACAAGAAAAGCATCGAATACTCCCATAAAGCACATGACTGGTACAATCTTTCGTGGCTCCATGAAGATATGGCCAAAATGTTTGCCAATATGGGCAAATACAAAGCAGCCTATGAGAATCATATCCTCCACAAGAAGTTCAGTGATTCGCTTGAAATGAGAAAATACAATGCCCAGCTGACGCAAGCCAGAACAAAATATGAAACGGAGGCGGCTAAGCAGCAACTCGAACTGCTCACCCTTAAACTTAATCAGCATAAATTTTACACTTATGGATTTGCTGGCTTGATCATCATTGCCGTTGTAATCGGATTCCTTGTCTTCAGGCAGATTCGGGTCAACAGTAAGCGTAAGATTACTGAGATGAATCACAAAATATCGGAGATCACTCAAAAAAATCTTCGACAGCAAATGAATCCGCATTTTATTTTTAATACACTGAATTCGATTCAATATTACATGTATCAGCACGATAAAATCTCTACAAACAATTACCTCACAAAATTTTCGATGCTGATGCGCAAAACGCTTGAAAACTCGCAGCACACAGCCATTCCCATCAAAGATGAACTGGATGCCCTGGAACTCTATCTTGAACTTGAATCTCTGCGTTTTAAAGAAAAATTCGACTACAAGATTGAGGTAGATGAAGATATTGATGTTTTGATTCATAAAATCCCCACCATGCTAATCCAGCCTTATGTGGAAAATGCCATTTGTCACGGACTTATGAATAAAGAAGATAAAGGGTTTCTGCATGTTGGACTAAAATTGAAAGAAGGTTTTATCGCCTGTACCATCGAAGACAATGGTGTCGGAAGAGAAGCAGCCATGGAAATTAAAGAGACCAAAAACAAAAACCATAACTCGCTGGGAACAAAAATAACCGAGTCGAGGCTGAATCTTGTCAATTCATTGTATGGTAAAAATATGAAGATCGAATACACCGATTTGAAGAATGATGCAGGAGAGGCAAGCGGAACCCGTGTTGTCATTCAGATACCAGTCATGACCTGATTTGATTAAATGAATTTATATGGATCCATTAAAAACCATTATCGTTGACGACGAAAAAGATGCAGTGAATTTTATTCATTCCATTGTGAATGAATATTGCCCGAAACTGGAGGTTGTGGGTACGGCACATTCAGCCAAAGAAGGATCAAAGCTGATCATCGATAAAAATCCGGATTTGGTTTTTCTGGATGTTGAAATGCCACAGGGGAGTGGATTCGATCTGCTGGCTAATTTTCCTGGCAAGGCCTTCGATGTGATCTTTATAACAGCCTTTAATCACTATGCTATCAAAGCCATCAAGTTCAGCGCGGTGGATTATATCCTCAAACCGATCAACATCAATGAGTTTATCAGCGCCGTGGATAAGGTACTTGATAAAAAAAACTCCAATCAACATCGCCATACCGATTTTACCACCCTCCTGGAAAATGTACGATCAACACTTCCGGGTAAACTGGCCATTCCGACTTCCGAAGGGATGGAATACCTCAATACCAAAGAGATCATTCGCATTGAAGCCGATCGCAGTTATTCCTGGTTTTATTTGATGGATCGAAGAAAATTATTGGTTTCCAGAAATTTGAAAGAATACCAGGAGCTTTTATCCGACCGCAATTTTTTCCGTACCCACAATTCCCACCTGATCAATCTGGAGCATGTGAAAAAGTATATCCGTCATGAAGGTGGAGCCATCGAACTGGTGGACGGATCACAGGTACCCATATCCCGCGGCAAAAAAGATCTTTTCTTATTGCAGATGGCCAAATTATCCCGGTAAAAAATCAAATGCCCATTACCTCTTTTCACAATGTTAAAACTTCGTTTTTAGTTGATTTTGAGCTTTTTATTTCGTATATTTAGGAGCTTCAGATAATCAATAATTTCTCAAAACTCCAAAATCATGAAAAATCAAATCAATCGCCATTGGGTGTTTTGCTTCGCCAGGGCAATAACACTATTTTTGATCGGGATGCTTTGCATCTCTCTGTCTGGCATGGCGCAACCACAATCTTTCAATTTCCAGGCCGTTCTCAGGAATTCTGAGGGGCATATACTGGCAGATCAAAATGTTGGAATACAAGCAAGCATTTTGCAAGGTGGACCATCTGGTCCTGCGGTATATTGTGAAACCCACAGTTTGATTACCACTTCAGCAGGCGTCATTGATATTAAAATCGGAAACGGTACGGTTGTATTGGGTATATTTCACGATATTGAATGGGAATCTGATGACTTTTTTATTCAAATCGCGTTGGATGAAACCGGAGGAACCAATTATCAGTTGATGGGAGTAAGCAAGCTCCTTTCAGTTCCTTATGCTTTGCATGCCCATACAGCAAATGAAATGGTGTTACCCTTTTATCAGCAAACCTCAACCATCAATTCTGCCTTTACCATCATCAATGATGCTGATGGAATTGCCATTGAAGGCCAAAACAGCAATCATGAAACCATCGGGTACCTGGGCACGCCCAATCATGGTGTTTTCGGTCAGCACCCTAACGGGTATTATGGACATATCGGTAGTTCTACCAGCGCTCTTTATGGAGCATATACAGGTCCTGTCGGATCCGGCACATACGGTTTAATTGCCGACCCGGGGGTTGGTGTAAGCGGGTTCAATGCAGAAGAAGGAACCTCGGGTTCACTTGCAACCTATTCTTATGGCGTCAGGGGCAACCACTCAAATGGAAACTTCGGCTACCTGGGTAGCAATGACTATGGTATTTATGGCGAGCATGGCATCGGCAACTATGGATATTTGGGTGGACAATACCATGGTGTTTATGGTTATGGCGCTTCGGGTCATGCCGGCTATTTTGAAGGGAACACTTATGTTAGCGGAGACCTTGGGATCGGCTACGAATCACCCATGGAGAAACTGGATGTAGATGGGTTTATTAGAACCAGCATGGGTTACAAATTCCCGGACGGGAGTCTTCAGACTTCGGCCGGCCAACTAATTCTACCATTGACAGATACCGCCTCTGCTCCGGAATCTGCAGTCTTTGAAATCGTAGGCACTTCATGTCAGGCTGTTGTTCGGGGTAAAATTAACTTTGAAGGAACTTTTGGAGAATTGGGTGCTTCTCATTTTGACGCTCCCGATCCTTTTGGTGTTTTCGGGCAAACCGAATCAGGATATGGAGTTATGGGCAGGTATACATCCAATGGAAGGTTTGGATACCTGGGAGGCAGTCAATATGCAGTATATGGGCAGGATGCGGATGGAATCCACCGCGGGCACTTGGGAAGCAACGCTGCTGCCGTAAGAGGTGATTATTATCATTTAGGTTATGGATATAATATCTATGGAATTTTAGGAACAGGTGCTTTTGGAGTTTATGGAAACAACCCGGAAGGGCCTGGAACATCTGGTTATATTGCAAGTTATAATATTGCTGTGGCTGGGATAAATGGTGACTACGTCAGTGGATATCTCGGAGACACCCAACATGATATGATGGGTTATGGAGTATATGGCATCCATGATATAGGAAACTCAGGTTATTTGGGCGGATGGTTTCATGGTGTTTATGGCCAAAGTGTATCAGGGAATATTGGATACCTGGCAGGATTTGATAATGCTGTTTATGGATCATCAACATCAGGTTTTGCCGCTTATTTTGAGGGGAAAGGTTACTTCAGTAATAACCTGGGAATCGGCACGGATACGCCGGCTAAACCATTACACCTGGTAAGTGAATACGATCAGCCATTATTAATAGAATCAACCGATCAATACTCCGGAATTGAGTTAAAAGACCCAACAACTACCGTTACTCCTAAATTAATGGCAGATGGAGATCATATTTATTTCCAAACAGATGGAACTACAAGGATGAAAATATTATCAAATGGGCATGTAGGCATCAATACTTCTGATCCTCAAGCAACCCTGCATATCAACGACCTCATGATGCTCGAACCGCGCACCGCTGCGCCAGCATCACCCCAGGAAGGCATGATCTATTATGATGAAACAACCCATAAATTGAGGGTTTATAATGGCACTGGTTGGCACGACTGCTTTTGAGGATCCAATTTTGTTAAATAAATAACTTAGTGAATAAATACTTTCTTCGAAATTACATCCGCTTTAGTCCTCAACTTTACAATAACAAAGCCATTTACATTTGGTAGGGCTATTGTTTGGTTGGTACTTTTCAGATTGGAACTTTTATGGATCAATCGCCCAGAATAATCGAATATTTCCGCTGATTGAATGGCAGTGCCATACGAAATTATTTGAATACTGCCCTGGTTAGCAAACACATGTATGGTTTCATCTGTTTCAACAGAATGTTGTTCGGGCTCAAAGAGGGTTAACCTGAATCGCAATCCATCAGCCTCATCAGAATAAAACTGGTAAACAGTATCTTCTGAGAGTTTTACAATGATATCTTTCTGAATATCCTCTATAAAGAGATCAGTTCCATAATCAAATCCGCTGAATTGTTTGAGCTGCAATGCATAAGATCCCGAGGCATGGATCCTGACCCCCAGGTTCACCGGAGATGCAATAGCAGCTTCAGGCAATGAGTTCAATGCCATTGGTGTTCAATCATCTGTTATGGAATAAAGTTGCGGAACCTCTTTCGAGAACAACTTCAATGCATCCAGATGTCCATCGTATTGCAAGCCGGCTCCCTGCTTAAACCGGATGACCGTTTCATCCTGAATTCCTTCCGTAAGAACGGATAAACGAATGATCTGAGCAGACGAAGAGGTGTTTTTATAAAATGGGAAATGGTTGTGGTCCCTCACATTGTTATCCATTTCCAGCACACCATTTTGATGGGCATGTACAAAAAATCCCTGCATGGGTTGAATAACACTTTTACCGTTGTTCACTCCAATGCCGGGTTCAGTGCCATCTGTGCCGACATAATAGTGATAATTTCCACCACCACCATCTCCAACACCTTCCCAAAAATAAAGGGTATTATCGATGGATGACTTATTCCAGCCAACCGCATTCCAGTCAATAGATGATGGATAAGGATTTCCTACCAGATTCCATCCCTGGTTGATTTCCCCAGATTGCCTGGTTACCGGAAGCGCCATGTTCCCGTTATTCAATATCCCTGAAAAGTTAATGAGGGTATGGCCGGCAGAAGCCCAGGCCGCATACCCTTTCATGGGAAGGATGGGTTCGGAAATCGAGGTAATATAGGGACTCCAGGCATCAGCTGACTCATTATATGTTCTGAGATACAAATCTTCGAAAACTATTGCATGGGCATCCTGTATCGGGCTGGCGACATAATGCCACTTATCATTTGAAATATATAAATTTACACTGGCTGGCACATTATCCGAATGGTGAATGAGGGATCCGGACCCTTCTGGTGAACTTTCAATCAACAAACCGGATGTTCCTGCTTCATTCATTAATTCTCCAAAAACAGTGAGATCATTGTTGGAAGGGATAACCAAATGGGCACCGGATTCTATTCGAAGATTATTGCAAACAGCTTTTTCACCACTATTCGCTTCAGGGAAAAAAGGGTCTGAAAGATTGGCTGGAATAACAACATCCGAAACGATTGTAGGCAGGAAACCAATTTCCCAGTTCTCACGTTCATTCCAGTCATTGGATACATTACCCAACCACCGGTTTGAAGCAGTCTTTTCCAATTTGAAGCCTCCCATGGCGAATCCCATTTCACCGGGAAAATTATTGTCCCATCGTACTGCTATGCTAATCATTCCATCTTCACCAGGCTGTATATTTGTCCATTTTGCTACATAACCATTCACCGTGTTGTATCCGGTACTGAATGAAACTTCGTTTTCACCATAAACCACCACACCCTTACTGCTTATATTTTTGTAGGAGAGGGCATTATCAAGTCTCACCCGGGTAAAGCAACTTTCATCGAGGAGGGGATCGTCATGATTTGCGGTCAATGTCAAAGTATAGAAGGCGTGAGGATCAAGGTTATCAAATTGAAGTATCAATTCATCTGTCGGATTGTCCAATGGTATCGAATGGCTGAGATCCACAATTATTTCTCCACTTGCACCAAAAACCATTGCTGCATCCGTTCCCGGATTGGTTTGTCCACCTGAATTTTCAATCCATGAGAAAGATGTTGGGGTTTGATTCCCCGAAAACAGAACACCCGGCATATTTCCAAGCTGATAATCTATCAAACCCTGCGCAGAGCCATCATAACCAACTTCAGTCACAAAGGGTGCATTGTTAGATAAAAGGCCTGGAGAAAGGTCATTAAAAGCCACCCAATCGGAATACAAAACGGCAGGAGAATATGAATTTCGGGCCACATAATTGCCATTAAAACAATCATGAGGGCTGGACCAAATACCTTTGCTATATCCCAGTCCCAGATCCTCTTCATCGGTATAATAACCGGGTGCAGAAAAAGGAGCATATAATGCGCTGGCTGATTCCCTTCTGATAATCCCCTCTCTAAAATCGTTGGTGCCAAGAGTATTTCTGATCACCTCCTGTCGGGGCCATGGCGCACCATCAAAAAAAGAATCACCAGTCAGGATTTCACCAGAAGGTACAGTGCCATCATGACGACCATACAACAAGTAATCCATGTGAACACCATTGATCCGCAATTCAACGGATATGGCTTGTTCTAAAACGCCCCCTTCATTGGTTGGAAAATCCAGTGTAGTTTCCAGATCATAATAATTACCATTATAAGCTTTAACGCCTGATTCGGCAATCAAGAAAAAGCGATGGGGTTCAATCACCATTCCGGGCGAATTTTCTTCAAGTTGCCAGTAAATTTCTGTCATCCCATCCTGATTGGCATCTGTACGCACAATAATTTGAAGGTTATCAATGGCAATGGATTCGTCAGTAGGATTGAACAGCTCGATGAATTCCCCCGGGCTTTGTCCAACCGGATCATCCCAACTTTGAAATCCAGCAATGATCACATTTCCGGTATTGTCGCATCGGTGACCAAACCAACAATCGACTGTTTGTTGTAATCGTTTTGCATCTTCAGGCGATGTCAACCATAAATTATTGAGGCCAAGGGTCGGTTTGTTGAATATATAAGAATACAACACCAGGGCATTCAGGTAACGGCCCGTATAGTTTTGATGTTTGTTATCGACAGAATACAGATATAAGGGATTTTCTTCTGTCTGGTGATATTGCCAAATATCTCCGATGGGTGCTACCGATATATCATTGGAGGGGACATACGTCGCATGGTTCGGTACATAATTTTCTGCACAGTCAAAGTAGTGGTAGTGCAACTGCGATAAAAAATCCTCGGGATCTTCAAAGGCATATGGGCTATAGTAACCATGGTCTTCCTGGAAAGCCCAGGTTTCAAAAAGAACAATATGGGCACCGGGACTGGTTGCTTTGATCCTGTCATAAAACCAGGTCACATCTTCCTTAAATTCAAGAGGATCACCGATCTCTGTTGGTTTTATGCTGTATTCCTGCATAACTACATAATCCCAGTTGCCAGCATCTACCAAATCCAGGCAAGCCTGGTCCTGACGGTAATAGCTAAGTTCACGTCCTCCTTCGACCCGCGCACCAATGTCCGGATCAGGCCATCCAGCATCATTTGCGAAAAAATCGACAATTGTCGGAGCATCCGCAGTAAAGCTGTTTCCGATGAAAAGAATCCGCAATCCATCCAAATTAATTGCATATGAACCCTCCGGTTCTGATGATGGTGGTGATTCTGATAAATTCAATGTCGAATCTGGAACAACCTTATTGGATAATGGATTGGTAAATAATGAAGGGGTAAATCCTGTAAAAAACGCAAAAAAAACTAACAAGGACAGATTAATTTTACTCCATACAAGCCTTCTCACGCCACTTGCAGGCAAAATTGTAGTTTGGTTTTTCATGTGATCAATGATATTGGTTGGTAATAGGTTAGGATTAAGATCAGAGTTTATCACATCAATAACACTCCTAATCTCTCATCTCAATTTCATTAACAAAATTAATGATTGTTTTAATTGTATATAGAATTTTAACGTTTACTTATGAAAATAACGCAAATACAGCAGGCTAAATATTCAGAAAATACTAAATTTCAGCCATTTGCATTAAATATTCTCGCAAAAGAGAATATCCCATCAAATTAGAAAATTGATTATCTTGCACTAAGATTTTCCATTTTGACAAATATTTCTACTTTTGTGCTTTTAAGCAGACTTAAATTTTTATTTACCCAAACTTAAACTACCATGAGCAAGAATATAAAAAGCCCTTGTATCCAGGTTTGCAAGTATGATAAAAACGGCATTTGCCAGGGATGTTACCGATCTATGGAGGAGATCACCGGTTGGCTTTTTATGACAGATGAGCAAAAACAAAAAATATTGGAAAATGTAGCCAGGCGAAAAGCTCAAATCGAAACAGAACAAAATAACTACGATCATTACGTTTAGGTATGTCAGTTTCAACAGAGGATTTTCTGAAAGGAATTTATCAATTGAAGGTGGACCTTCATCAAAAGGCCAACAGCTCTAATCTTGCTGCTCGTTTGAATATCTCCCATGCTGCTGTTACCGACATGGCCCGTAAATTATCAGGAAAAGGATTGATCCTTTACCAAAAGTATAAGGAATTTATCTTAACTCCTGAAGGAGAAAAGCTAGCCCTTCAAGTGATACGCCACCACCGATTGTGGGAATTGTTTCTTTCAAAGGTGCTCAACTTTCCTTTGTCAGAAATCCACAATGAAGCAGAATTGTTGGAACACCAAACCAGTGACTTACTGGCCGAAAAACTGGATGAATATTTGGGCAGACCTGAATTTGATCCTCATGGTGATCCCATTCCTGACAGGGAAGGTAAAATGCCACCAAACAATCACATCCTCCTCACGGATGCCCCTCCGGGAAAAACCTTCGAGATTGCACGCATCCACTATTCGGATCAGGATATGGTTGAATTTTTCACGAGCAATAACATCACCCTCGGACAAAAGATTTTAATTGAACAGGTGTTCAATAAAGGCGAAACAATGGCGCTCCGCATCGGTAGTAAGCCCTTTGTTTTAACCAGAACAATTACCCAAAATATTTACCTTAATAACATTACCTGATATGATAGATTATGATTTATCAGCCCTGATCGTTGCATTTGCTCTGACCCTCTTTGCTGGTTTATCGACAGGCATTGGTAGCGCGATCGCATTTTTTGCCAAACAAACCAATACCAAGTTCCTGGCGATGTCTTTGGGTTTCAGTGCCGGGGTAATGATCTATGTTTCATTTGTTGAAATTATCGTTAAAGCCCGCGACGAACTGATCACAGAGTTGGGAGTCCGAGGAGGTCATTGGACCACCGTTGCCGCTTTCTTCGGTGGTATTCTGTTTATCGCCATCATTGACAAGTTGGTGCCCTCTGCAGAAAATCCTCATGAAATCAGGATGGTGGAAGAAATGGATAACGACCCTGCGAAAAAAAATCGCAAACTTATGCGAATGGGTACCTTCACAGCTCTGGCCATCGCCATTCACAATTTCCCTGAGGGTTTGGCTACATTTACGGCTGCGCTCACAGAACCCAGCCTGGGGATTGCCATTGCAGTAGCCATTGCCATCCACAACATTCCTGAAGGTATTGCAGTGTCTGTACCTGTTTACTATGCGACCGGAAACAAGAAAAAAGCATTTACTTTATCATTTCTCTCGGGACTGGCAGAGCCGGTAGGTGCATTGATTGGATACCTGATCCTGCTCCCTTTTATGAGTCCGGTGGTGTTCGGCGTATTATTTGCCGGTGTGGCTGGTATTATGGTTTTTATTTCACTGGATGAACTGTTGCCATCAGCCCGGGAGTATGGAGAACATCATCTTTCTATTTATGGATTGATGGCTGGCATGGTGGTTATGGCAATTAGTTTACTTTTGTTTATCTAAAACTGATCGAATGAAACGAATTATCACAATCCTTTTCTTTCTGGTTATTTTGATAATCCCCAGCATTGCTCAAACGGATACGATACCCACCATCAGCACCGACCGACCAACACAAACCACTTCACCCTATTTTATCCCCAAGGGGGCCTTCCAAATCGAGACAGGTGTGATTTACACCCGACGGACCGACGACTTTGATGAAAGGCAAATGATGAGCATTGGTAACAGCAATTTGCGTTATGGCGTATTTGAAAACTTCGAGGTGAATGTGATGGGCAGTTTCGAATCAATGACGATCAATCCCAAAGAAAAAGGGAACGACTCTACGCTATCAGGTTTAGGTGGCGTTTCGGCCGGTTTCAAAACTTTTGTTTGTAAAGAAAAAGGAATACGACCGGCTCTTGCAATCGTTGGAATCATTGCCCTCAGACATCTCGGAAATGAAAATTTTGCGCCAACATTCTCTTATCCGCTTGGCAAACTGGCTGCAACACATACGCTGAGTAACCGGGCATCATTGGGTTACAACATCGGGTTTTCATATAGCGGAGAAGATGCAGATGGATTTTTCATCTATTCGGTTTACATGGGTTATTACATCACATCAAAACTTTGGTCATTCATCGAAGGATATGGAAATTTTGACAATGGCAATTTTCCCAATCACAGGGCTGACTTGGGGTTAACATATTTGATCAGTCCCACTTTTCAACTGGATATATCCGGTGGAACCGGCTTTTCCAATGATGTTGACCGATCCTTTATTAGTGCAGGACTCTCATGGAGAGTTAATAAATAATCAGTCAATGCACAGAAAAAAACAAATATTATTGTTTCTATTAAGTTTATTTGCTTTTTCAGGATTTACCCAGAACCAATCTTTCGTAAATGTTGCCCCGAGTTGGGCTGTAGAACCACTGGTAACCGATCGTCCCGACCAAACCGAATCATCTGTTACCGTTCCACGAAAAAGTTTGCAAATTGAAACCGGATTTATTTACGAGCATTATGCAGAGGATCAGTATGTGCTTGAAAATATGGCATTGGGAACGACCCTGTTGCGATATGGTGTTCTGGAAAACTTTGAATTGCGGCTTGGATCAAGTTACCAGATCAACACTTTAAAACCTGCCTCCGGCACAGCCGACACTACCCAACAGGGAATAGCCCCCATCTCGGTTGGAATAAAAGTATACATCGTTCAGGAAAAAGGAATTTGGCCGGAACTTTCTCTTTTGGCCGATTTTACGCTGAACCAGTTGACAGCACTCGATTTTCGGCCAACCTACAATTATTCCACCATCCAGTTGGCAGCCTCACATACCCTCAGTGACCGGTTTGGGCTGGGTTACAACCTTGGTTATGCCTATAACGGTGAAGACCCAAAGGGTTATTTCCTCTATTCGCTAGTCCTGGGGATCAGCGTATCAGAAAGGATCGGTGCTTTTGTGGAAAGTTATGGGAACTTTGATCCCGGAGCCATTCCGCGACACCGGTTTGATGCAGGATTCACCTACCTGATCAGTCAAAATATTCAAGTAGATATTTCAGGGGGTTTCGGACCCAAGGACACGGTCTCCATGGGATTTGTTTCAATGGGTTTGAGTTGGCGTTTCCCCGAATAACCTATTCATCCAGATTTTTGAGTAGCTCTGATTTTAAATAGTACACGCCATCCATAGCAATCATAGCATTTTCGGGCAATGTTTGATCCGGAACTACATGGACAAATCCATCTTCAGTAAACCCTGTTTTTACATTAAATTTTTGAAAAGTCACGGAAGGTCCATTCACATCATCAGTTGTGTAAAAGCCATAGGTATCATCATCATTATCGATGATGATGGCTGTTTCGGGCAATGCTTCCAGCATTTGCTCACTGGTGTGGATCTTTGAAGAAACAAACATCCCGGGAATTAAATCCAGTCCCCTGGTTTTTACCGTTGCCAAAACATTGATCACCCTTCCTTCTGAGTCAACAGTGGATCCTACATTGTCAATAAATGCTTCATTTTCTTCCGAATCATCTCCGGAAATACTAAAGGTAACACGCTGGCCCTTTTTAACCAGCGGAATATCTTTTTCAAAAACTTTGACCTGGAGCATAAGATCAGACAGGTTTACCAATTCGAACAAGGGATGCTGCATATCAGCAAACATGCCAATGTTGGCATATATTTTATCCACGACACCTGAAATGGGACTGATGATATTGATATAAGATACAATTTCTCCATTTTCAAGCTTTTCAATATTCACATTCAATAGCTCCAGTTCAGCTTCCGCTGCCTGAAGTGCTGAAACTGAGCGATTGTATTCGGCTTCCATGGCTTCAAATTCTTTTTCGGATTTGATATTCTGACCAATTAGTTTTTGTTGCCGTTCATATTCTTTTTTCATCAAAGCAAAATGGCTTTTTGTGTCCAGGTAGTTTTGCTGAATGCTGATAAAATCAGGATGGCTATAGGTAGCCAAAACCTGTCCTTTTCTTACGGGCTCACCCGGTACCACATTGATGGTGCGAATAACCCCTCCGATCATCACCGAAACCGAAGCTTTGTTCTGGGGCGGAATAATTACCTGTCCACGAGCACTGACATCGTATGATAATAACTGGGGTGTAATTTTCCCGAAATAAATCCCGGCCCGCTCGATTTTGTCCTGGGTCAGTGTAATTCCCCCTTTGGTTTGTTCGACAGCTGTTTCATCGTTAACCACTTCAGGTTGTTGCTGGCAGGATATAAATCCCCATGCAAGGGCAACAATTATAGAGGTTTTTAAGATTGTCATTTTCATATCTGGTAAATTTACTGTGCTATTAAATATTCAATTTCAATGATGGCTGTATTGTATCTTTCAAGGATATCCAGGTATCGCAGTTTAATATCAAAAGCAATAGCAGTGTACCTCGCATAGTCAAGGTAGTTGATATCTCCTGACTGGTAACTCACCACCAGGTTCTCAATCAAAGTATTGGCTTTCTCCAGGGCACCTTCTTCATAATATGCCAGTGATGCACGATAGCTATCGAGGGCTGTAAATTGTTTCTCAAGCTTATTCCGAAGACTCTGTTTTTCATATTCAAAAGAGTTTTCAGCCATTTGCATATCAATTTTTGTAGCCTGTACTTTTCCTGAATTTGACCAAAACCACAATGGAAGCGTAGCTCCAACCTGAAATCCTTCAAAACCATTTGTCCTGTCAATCGACTGGTTAAAATAACCCACAAAGAAATCAGGCAGGTGCATCATTTTCTGTCTGTTAAAGCTGCGCCGTTGCAATTCCGCCAATTGCCATATATACTGGGTTACCACATTGCTGGTGTCATTGATAGAATCTTTCAAAATCAGTGGTGCTGTGAACTTTAGCGCTCCTTCGACAGGTACAATTTTTTCTTCAATACCCAATAGTTGCAATAAATTCTGTTGTTCCGATACCAGTTCCGCATCAGCTTCCATGAGTTGCGTCTTTATTTTTAACGATTCTGATCCTGATAGCACCGAGGCGAGTTGATTGATATCCCCCGTTTCGTATTGCAAATCCGTGGCAGCCCTGAATCGATCATAAATGCTATCCATCTCCAGGAAAATCAAATACTTTTGATACCGCATTGTCCATCGCGAATAGGTACTTTTTACTTCTTTAAGCAGGTTTTGCTGCACCATATGGAACTGATTTTCCTTTAACCTTTCCAATTCACGGTAGTACTTAACCTGAGAAGTATAAACCGTTGGAAAACTAAAGGGTTGTCTCACCGACCAGTAATGGTCCCGCAAATCTGAATTGATCTGGCCGTCCTGGTATTCCAGTTCAGCAGGAGGCAGATTAAAACCGCTCTTTTTTAGTTTTTGCGCAGCTTCAATTTCAAGTGTTGCATTTTGAATATTCACATTGTTTTCCTGAGCGATGGCAATCGCTTCATCCAGCGACAATATCCTTGTTTGATCCTGAGCCTGCAGTGAATAACCTGAAAACAGCATAAACAGCGCAATTACTGTAACCGGTAGTTTTTTAGATTTTCGCATATGGAGTCCTTTATTGAACATGACATAAATCACGGGCAAAATCACCAGGGTCAGAAAAGTAGAGGTTACCAATCCACCAATCACAACCGTTGCCAATGGCTTCTGGACTTCGGCACCGGGAGCGGATGACAGGGCCATGGGGAAAAAGCCCAGAGCAGCAACGGAAGCCGTCATTATGACTGGTCGCAACCGGAGTCGTGTTCCTTTCTTCACCCGTTCCATGATATCATCGACACCCTCATCTCTCAATTGATTATAATAGGATATTAACACGATTCCATTGAGCACGGCCACCCCGAAAAGTGCAATAAATCCAACCCCTGCTGAAATACTAAAGGGCATTCCGCGAAGGTATAAAGCCCAAATCCCTCCTACAGCAGCCAGAGGAATGGCCGTAAAGATCATGATGGATTGCCGTAAAGAATAAAAAGCAAAATAGAGCAACACGAGGATGGTAGCGAGTGCAATTGGCACTGCAATGCTGGAGGTACGACGGGCATCCTGCAGGTTTTCAAACTGCCCCCCATAGGTAATGTAATATCCGGGAGGAATGATCAGTTGGGCAGTCAGTTTTTCATTCACTTCATTCACAAAGGATTCTACATCCCGGTTACGAACATTGATACCAATGGTAATCCGACGTTTGGTATTATCCCTGGAGATTTGCATGGGGCCCTGCTGGATCGAAATGTCAGCCACCTGACTCAGGGTGATCAATTCACCGGTGGGAGGATTGATGCGCAGGTTTTGTACACTCTTGAACTCATTGCGGCAGGTTTCACACAAGCGCACCACCAAGTCGAAACGCTTTTCTCCTTCAAATATGACCCCAGCCGACTCACCAGCATAAGCCATTTTAATAATTCGATTGATATCGTTGATATTGAGACCGTATTGTGCCAGTTTATCACGCTTGTAATTGATCACCAGCTGCGGCAATCCAACAATCTGCTCTACCTTGACATCACCAGCACCTTCAACTTCCTGAATAATAGCAGCTGCTTCATTGGCTTTACTGTACAATTGATCCAGATCCTCACCATAAATCTTTACGGCTACATCCGCCTTTACTCCAGTCATCAGCTCATTGAATCGCAATTGGATAGGCTGCTGAAATTCAAAAGAGAGTCCGGGCAGTACTGAAAGTTTTTCCTTCATTTTTTCCACGAGTTCCTCACGTGTTTTTGCCGAGGTCCATTCTTCCTTTTCTTTCAGGATGATCATGATATCGGCATCCTCAATGGCCATAGGATCGGTAGGCACCTCCGCCGTACCGATCTTGGATACGACTTCAACCACCTCCGGAAAATTATCCAACAGGATCTTTTCTGCTTTGGTGGAAGAGGCAATGCTTTCGGTCAATGAAGAACCTGGTGCGAGGGTCATCTGGGCAGCGAGGTCACCTTCTTCCAGGGTTGGAATAAATTCACCCCCCATCCTTGCAAATGCTAAAAAGCTGATCACTAAGATCAGCAAGGTCAAACTGATCATCATGATCCGGTACTTTAAGGCAAAGTTTAAAACGGGCGAATGAGAACGCTGTAGAAATGCAACAATGCGATCGGAAAATGTAGTTTTATTCACCACCTTTTTGCTCAGTGCCAAGGAGGCCATCATTGGGACATAGGTTAATGATAAGATCAGTGCTCCCAATAAGGCAAAACTAACTGTCTGAGCCATGGGCTTAAAGGTCTTGCCTTCAATTCCGGTAAAAGCCAGGATAGGGATGTATACAATGAGGATGATCAATACCCCAAAAACGGCCGACCGACTGACTTTTTTCCCCGCAATCAGTATTTGAGAATCCAACTGTTGCTGAGTAAGCCGCTTAAGACCTGTATTACGGTGTAATTGATGGATGATCCCCTCAACAACAATGACCGATCCATCCACAATTAATCCAAAGTCGATGGCGCCCAGGCTCATTAGATTTGCAGAAACACCAAACAGGTTCATCATTGAAAAAGCAAACAACATGGAGAGCGGAATCACGGAAGCTACAATCAAACCAGCCCGGTAATTACCCAGTAGCAAAACCAGGACGAAGATAACGATAAGCCCGCCTTCGATCAGATTTTTGGAAACGGTATTGATGGTCTTTTTGATCAGCCTGGCACGATCCAGGTAAGCATGAACCTTTAATCCTTCAGGAAGGATTTTACGCAATTCATCCATCCGTGACTTTACTTCTTTGATAACCTGGGCGGTATTGGCCCCTTTCAGCATGAGGGTGATGCCACCAACAGCTTCCCCTTTACCGTCCTTGGTCATAGCACCATAGCGCGGTGGGGAGGATATTTTGACTTCGGCTACATCACTAATGAGGATGGGTATTCCATTGATATTTTTAACGACAATATTTTCAATATCATGGTTGTCTTTGATCATTCCTTCAGCCCTGATGTAATATGCACCCGGACCTTTTTCGATATAGCTGCCACCCGAATTCTGATTGTTTGCTTCCAGGGCATCAAAAACTTCCAGGATGGTGATATCCATGGCCACCAGTGTTCTTGGATTGATTGAAACCTCATATTGCTTGAGAAATCCGCCAAAACTGCTGATCTCTACAATTCCGGGAATTCCCGAAAGGTAGCGTTTAATGATCCAGTCCTGAATGGTGCGTATGGTCATTGGATCATATACATTCTCATAACCCGGTTCCGGTTCAATCACATATTGGTAAATCTCTCCAAGGCCCGTTGTTATAGGCATCATTTCAGGTTTTCCATAACCATCAGGAATGTCGTTCTCTGCAATTTTTATTTGCTCACTTACCAGTTGCCGGGCAAGATAAGGACTTACCTTATCCTTAAAAACAACTGTAACCACCGATAATCCTGAGCGGGAAATCGACCGGATCTCTGTCACATCCTGAATATTGGCCATGGTCATTTCAATAGGAAATGTAATGAATTGCTCAACTTCCTGTGGCGCCAGTGAAGGTGAAACCGTAATTATTTGAACCTGGTTATTGGTAATATCAGGAACCGCATCAATCGGGAGAATGGTAAAATTATACACTCCCCAGGCAACCAGGGCCAGGGTAAGTAATCCGATGATCAATCGGTTTTTTACCGAAAAATCGATGATCTTTTCAATCATAACACATATAGTTTAAAACGATATAAAAGTACGAAATAAATAAGAGGCAGACACAACTACCCAAAACAGGAATGTCGTTCTAAACTAAAAGCGGTGGGCCACGGTTTACATGCCGCGATAAAATAAAAAGATAAGGGGGCGGAAATTCATGATCAGGCCGGGGGTATTTCTCCTGGCTGATGTGGGCAACAGAATCAAATTCAATAAATTGCAGGCTTGCATGATCAAAATAAACAATATCCTGATTTCCAGCATCCTTAAAATTCTCAAGGTGGTGATTTCCTAAATTAAATGAAAGAGATCTCGTTAAAACCTTGAAGATGTCAGTATCCAATTCATGGGTATCAAATGCAACCGCTGTATTGGGATGACTGTGAACATGGGGTATAAAAGCGTGCATAAGGGTCAGAAAAAAAGCAAATAGAATCACTTTATATTTTTTTCTGAATCGGTTCACAGCCTGTTTGATTTGTGTTATTTATATCTGATCTGAATAATGTATCTTTGCAAACGCAAATAAAAGAAAAATGTTCATTCTATAAAAGATTAAGCTGAAATGAAAAAAATAGGTTTGTTTTACGGAACAACATCAGGAAAAACAAAGAGAGTAGCCGAACAGATCAAAAAAGAATTTGGCGAGAAAACTGTGGATCTGTTTGATATCAAGCAGATTAAACCAGAAGATATCCTTAAATATGACAACCTCATTTTTGGCACCTCTGCCTGGGGTATTGTTGATATGCAGGATGATTGGGAGGTATTCATTGATGATATGGTAGAACTTGACCTGAAGGGAAAAATCATTGCCTTATACGGCCTTGGCGACCAAAAAGAATATCCAGGCAGTTTTGCGGATGCTCTCGGAACATTATATTGCCGCATGCCCGACAAAGATCAGATCGTTGGCTTTTTCCCGACAAGCGGCTATAAATATTATTATTCTTCTGCTGAAAAAGACGGAAAATTTGTAGGATTGGTCATTGATGAAGATTACCAATCAGAAAAAACAGCGGAAAGGGTTAAAAAGTGGGTAACCCAGTTAAAAAAGGAGTTTAAATAAAAAAAAGTCCCGGCCGGGACTTTTTTTGTATCAGTTTAAATGATTGCTTATTATTCTTCAGGATGAATGGCCTCAACAGGGCAAACATCAGCGCATGAACCACAGTCTGTACAGATATCGGGATCAATTACATAGATGTCACCTTCGGAAATTGCCTCTACCGGACATTCATCAATACAGGTACCACATGCAGTACAATCATCTGTTATTACGTAAGCCATAATAAAATATTTTAATGTTTATAAACATTGCAAATGTAAAAATATTTAATTCCAAACACATTTTAAATAAAAAGATTTTTCAACTGGTAAATTACCCTTCACAAATAGAAGTATTTACATACACTATATAGTTGCATTCTAAATTAGCGAAGCTCCTCATAGCAACTTTTTTCAATCAAAACCAAAAATTTTTTCTGCCGTTTATTTTCGCATGAGTATTATATATTATAAATTTGTTGCAAATGAATCTGTTAAAAAATAGTTTAAAGCGAGAAACAATGACATCAAAAGATTTAATGCAGTTAGAAGAAAAATACGGTGCCCATAATTATCACCCGTTACCAGTGGTTTTGGCCCGTGGTGAAGGTCCCTTCATGTGGGATGTTGAAGGAAATAAATATTTTGACTTTTTATCGGCCTATTCAGCCGTTAATCAAGGTCACTGCCACCCCAAAATCATAAAGGCTCTGACCGACCAGGCCAATACCCTGACACTAACATCCAGGGCCTTTTACAATGACGCACTGGGCCCATATGAAAAATTCGTTACGGAATACTTCGGATATGATAAGATCTTACCCATGAATACCGGTGCCGAAGGCGATGAAACCGCTCTTAAATTATGCCGCAAATGGGCATATGAGAAAAAAGGAGTTCCGGAAAACCAGGCCAAGATCATTGTTTGTGAGAACAACTTTCATGGAAGGACCATCACAGTGATTTCCATGTCTACCGACCCGGATGCCAGGAATGGATTCGGCCCCTATACACCCGGATTTATCACCATTCCCTATAACGACCTCAATGCATTATCGGATGCATTGAATGATCCCAATGTTGCCGGATTTCTTGTGGAGCCGATACAAGGTGAAGCCGGGGTTTTTGTTCCCGATGATGGCTACCTGAAAATGGCCTATCAGATGTGCCGTGATCACAATGTCCTTTTCATTGCCGACGAAGTTCAAACTGGTATCGCCCGTACCGGGAAATTACTGGCCTGCGATCATGAGGGGGTTCGACCCGATATTCTGATCCTTGGGAAAGCCCTCTCCGGAGGCGTTTATCCGGTATCAGCCGTGCTGGCCGATGATGATATCATGCTGTGCATCAAACCCGGAGAGCATGGATCAACCTTTGGTGGTAATCCTGTAGCATCAGAAGTTGCTGTTGCAGCCCTTGAAGTTATCCGTGATGAAAAACTGGCCGAGCGGGCTGAAGAACTGGGAAAAATATTCAGGGATGAAATGCGCAAAATCGATTCTCCCATGATTGAACTGGTCAGAGGAAAAGGCTTACTGAATGCGGTGGTTATTAAACCTAAAAACGGGAAAGAGGCTTGGGATGTATGCCTGGAGATGGCAAAAAATGGGGTCCTTGCCAAACCCACACACGGGCATATCATTCGTTTTGCCCCACCCCTTGTCATTTCTGAAGATGAACTCAGGGAAGCCATCCGACTGATCGAAAAATCAATCAAATCTTTCGACTGATTCAGAAAAAGATTTGAGTGAAAAACAAAGCCTGGTCGCGTTTATCGGACCGGGCTTTATTTTTTTAGGAACCACAAAACTTCTTTTCCTATATTTGAAAGATCATTCTAAACCCTTTGACCTTGAAGAAATCATTCCTTGATATACTCATTCAATACACAGAAAGTCATGCCAGCCTGATCCTTACTTTGATATTAATATCCAGTGGCATACTCATTTTTTTTACCCTGGATAATGGGCATGCTCCCGGAGGAGACTTTGCAGTTTATATTGAACAATCAAAGGCCATCATATCAGGAGAAACGGAAGATTTGTTTGAAGTAAACCGATTTGCCATGGATCATTCTGACCGGCACATCGGACCTTATCTTTATCCGGTTGGTTTTCCTCTTTTGCTGGCACCCGTCACCCGGTATTTTGGGATGAATTTTGTTGTTTATAAACTGCTTTTATTATTGTTTTTTCTGTTTACCGGGGGTGTGACATTTATTCTTTTTCGTGATAGATTTCCTTACAAATTATGGGCATTGCTCATTGTTTTTTACCTTTTGTTCAACTATTACTTTATCGCCTATCTCGATTTTGTGCTTTCCGATATTCCATTTCTATTTTTCACGCTGCTCTCTGTTTATCTTTTGGAACGATACCGAAAAACCTCCAATCCATGGCTTCAGGCTATGATGGGTGTAGTTATGTTCATTGCCTTCCTGATAAGAACCACAGGCATTATACTTTTTATTACTTTAATCCTTATTCATCTTCATGATGATTGGGGGATGATTGTCAGAAAAAAAATACGTTACTTATATTCAACCTGGTACCGCATGATTCCCTATGTCCTTTTTGTTATTGGATTCGTTCTTATGCAGATTTTGTATATTCATGGGGAACAAAATCATATCGACCTGTTGCAAGCGGCAACCCTGCCACTGATCTTTTCAAACCTGCTATTTTATCTATCCGAGATCAAGAAGTTTCTCATTCTCTATTATCCTGATTTATCAATAATAGTATTGATTTTATCCACCCCGATTGTATTTGCTCACATCCTGATGAACTGGCGAAAAGATTTGTTATACCTCATTTTTATTTTCGGGATTCTGGGTATATATGCCATTTGGCCCGAGCGCGAAGGTGTCCGTTTTATTTTTCCTGTAATTCCTTTTTATTTTTATTTTCTGCTGAAGGGCCTGTTAGATCTCCACAGAAGGTTCCCGAAATGGCATCTCCGTGCGATTCCATTTATTTTATTGTTCATGATTTTTGTTCAGGGTATCTTTTATAGTTATCGGGATTTCTTTCAAGATAATTCGGCCAATATCCTTGCACCTGAATCAACAGAAGCCTATGAATACATTCAAACCAATACCAGAAAGGATGACCTGTTCGTCTACTGGTACCCACGAACACTTCGGTTAATGACCGGACGAAATGCTTTCTCCACCAAAGACCCGGTCCGTATGCTGAATTCACCGGCTGATTATCTGGTTACTTTTCGGGAAAAACCTTTCGATCACCCTCAGTTTAATCTAATGTTTAAAAACAAGGATTACAGTATTTACTCGATTGTCAGGAATAATTCATCGAATCAATGACTTCCAGCCCGAACTACCCCTTCATGATTTCCCTGATGATGGTTTCCATGCCACCGGATTGTTGCTCCATACTTTTTAGCAGTTGGGCCTGCGCTCTTGTTCGAATAAGATTATGATCCGGATGTTTGATTTTATAATAAATATCACCATTCAGGTAATCGGTCAGAAAGCGAATGGTTTGTTCCCAGGTTATGTATCGCGCAGAAAACGCCATCAGGTCGATCTCCGATTGGGTCAGTACCTCTTTGGTTTCGCCCAGATACCCTTCAGCAAAGGCCCTGAATAAATCCGGGTTCATGGATATATGATCAGGATCCGGATCATCTTCATCGCCGGTATTGGCATAGGTCCGGATGGCATCTCCAAAATCATACAGGACATACCCGGGCATCACTGTATCCAGGTCGATGACACAGCGGGCCTTGTCATTTTCGTCAAACAAAACATTGTTGATCTTGGTATCGTTGTGGGTAACCCTGACGGGGATCGATCCTTCCTGACCTGCTTGATAGATTGCCATCATTTCTGCTTCCCTATCCAGGGCAAATGCAATGTCATTTTGAGCAGCTTTCACCCTACCGGCCTTATCATTTTCAATGGCCCTTTTTAAATTATTCAACCGGAATACGGCATCGTGAAAATTTGGGATCGTTTCCATTAAGGTATCGACCGGAAAATCGCTGAGCATCTTCAGGAACCAGCCAAAAGCATGGCCACCGGCCTCAGCAATTTTTACATTCAAAGCCCTGTCGTAAGTTTTACTCCCCTCGATGAATGTAAAAACCCGCCAAAATTCGGATTCATCATCCATGTAAAAATAGGTTCCGTTCACGGTTCGGATAGGCATCATCACTTCCATGCTGGATTGTGCTTCCGCTATTTTATCGGATAAAAAGTCAGTAACCCTGACCAGATTCGAAGTCAATCCGCGGACATCTTTAAAAACTTCCTGGTTTACACGCTGCAACAGGTAGTTTTTTTCGGAGGTAAGCACCTTAAAGGTATCATTGATATGGCCACTTCCGTAAGGAAAAACATTTCGTATGGTACCATTTAGCCGGAACCTTTCGGCAATAGTGATTAAATCAGGAGCCATATTATTTATAGCCAGAGTTTTTCGGGATAAACACCTTTTTGGATCAATCGGCTGATCTGTTCCACGGCAGAAGCTTTATCTTCCTTATAGGTTACACCAAACCAATGATCCCGCGATTCAAGCACTTTCAGGCGAATCCGGGTCTGTTTGATCAAATCGTTGACCACAAAAGGAATGTAAAATTCCCCTTTGGGATTGTTGGCATTTTCACGGATAAACCTGGTAAAATAAGATTTGAGATATTCAAAATAAGAGGGCATGAAACCCCAAATGTTCATGGAGACCACTTCATTGCCTGACAATTCCATACTGTGGTGATCATCAATCTGTGTGATGATGGAACCGTTGGTTTTTTCAATACGGGTTCTTTCTACAACTGTTTTGAGATAACCATTTGCATCGGTTTCACAAACACCACGCGATACATACCCGTGTTCCGAAAGGGTATTGGAAAGATGATAACCGACCATACAATAGTTGTTCTTTGCATCGGGTCGATCTTGTAATAGGTAATCGTGTGTCAACTGGTAAGAACCGGGGCCATAAAAGTCGTCAGCATTGATAACCGTGAATGGCTCATTGATCGCATCTTTGGCCACCAGCACAGCATGACCCGTCCCCCAGGGTTTTTGCCGATCAGGATGAAGGGGTATGTCGTCGGGAACAAAACTGCGGAGTTCTTGATAGACATAGGCGGTTTGGATTCGATCCTTTAATTTCATTTCAAAACTTTCACGAAAAGCATCCGCAAAACTTTCACGGATTACAAAAACTACTTTCCCATAACCTGCCCTGATGGCATCATAAATGGAATAATCGATGATGGCTTCACCATGGGGTCCAACCGGATCAACTTGTTTCAATCCGCCGTAGCGGCTTCCCATTCCTGCAGCTAGTATCAAAAGTGTCGGTTTCATTCAGTATTTTATTTTTTCGATTTAAAAATTGTTGATTATTTCCCCATTTTATGACCCCTGGTGGCGAAGAACAATATGAACAGATAACATGGAACCATGATCCAGTAGGCTTGACGCGCGCCTACTGACGCTATATCCGCCAGTGCACCGTAAGCCAGGGGCAATAAGGCACCACCGGCAATACCCATGATCAGCATGGCCGATCCAAGTTTGATAAATTTACCCAATCCGTCGATGGCCAACGGCCATATGGCCGGCCACATAATACTATTGGCGAACCCCAATGCAGCGATCATCAATATAGAAGTATAGCCTGATGAAAATATAGCTACCACTGTAAATATCACCCCAAGGATGGCGAAATAGGCCAGGGCCTTTGCCTGGGTAATGAATTTCGGGATGGCGATGATTCCAAAGAAATAACCCACGATCATTGCTCCCAGGGTAAAGGAAGCAAAAAACTTGGCTTCTGAAAACTCAAAACCTAAAAAATTTCCGTAACTGATCAAGGTATCCACAGCAATTACTTCTACCCCGACATAAACAAAAATGGTAATTACACCCAACAGCAAGTAAGGAAATTGCCAGATACTGTTCCGGCGAGCCGGAGTTTTTGAATCAGATTCATCTTCTTCCTGTTCAATATCAGGAAGAGATGAAAAACGGACCAGGGCTGCCAGTAAAAACAATACACCAGCCATAATCAGGTAAGGCATGATTACTTTTTGAGCGAGCAGATCCAGTTCGGCCGCTTTGGCAATGGGCTCCATCTGTTCCAACTCAACCACCAGATCATCAATACCTGTTAGCACCACAGTACCCAAAATGATTGGGCTGAGGATGCCGGCAAACTTATTGGCCACCCCCATGATGCTGATCCGTTTGGCTGCACTTTCAATGGGACCAAGTATTGTCACATAAGGATTGGAGGCTGTTTGCAGAATCGTAAGTCCTGTTCCCTGGATGAATAATCCGGTTAAAAACAAACCATAGGTTCGGGTTAAAGCTGCCGGAATAAATATCAGCGCACCCATGGCCATGGTAATCAACCCAACAGACATCCCATTCTTAAAACCGGTCTTCTTCAAGACTGCAGAAGAAGGAAGGGCCATCACAAAATAAGAGATATAAAAGGCAAAAGCTACCAGGTACGACTCAAAGGAAGTCAACTCACAGGCTATTCTCAAATATGGGATCAGCGTAGCATTGAGCCAGGTGACAAATCCAAATATAAAAAAGAGGGCACCAATAATGGTTATCGGGATTAGGTAATCATGCCTTCGATTGTTGATGGTAAATTCAGCCATAAATGTGCTATGAGGTTAAGCGGCAAAGATAATATTTTATAAAAAGGATATTCCTTCCGGCAACCCTTTATGATTAATTTTGTCGTGAACATTAAAACTTTGTCACATGAAACTAAGGGCACAGCTGATCTCCATCCTACCTATCATAATGATTATTATGGCATCCTGCGAAGGAGAAACCACCTACACCAAAAAAATTGTGAATCATTCAAGCGATACCCTATTCTTCAGGATTTACAGCAATTATCCCGGACTCATTGCCGATAGTGTTTATTTATTACCACAGGCCGAAGTTATTTTCACGATGTGGACCAAACTGGGAGGCACCAACAGCGATATCAAATGCAGTGAAGGTATTGATTCAATACATTTTAGCTCCGAAAGCGGCAAACAACTTCTCCGGGATTTCAAAGACCAAAACAACTGGAATTATACCCGTAAATCAAATAAACGAGGTAGCGTTGTGGATAATTATTGTGAATTTATTATCAGGCCGGAGGACCTATCCGATTAAGTCTTACTCGATCAACTTTTGCCCAAAAGAATTCACAAACAGGGTTGTTCCAATGTCATCATATCCCTTAAAGAGTTCAATTCCATAATGTTTGAGAGATTCATCACGGAATCCGATAATGGTGAGCCCTGCCTGGGCCGACTTCTGATTTATCAATTGCTTGATCGTTAGGCCATTCGTTTCAGATATAATTTCAACATTTTTAATAGTAATGGGCAGGCGCCCACTCATCAATAATTCTTCGAGGTTGGCTTTTACCTGCTCCCTGTTTTCCGGTTTGCAAACATCAAAAATTCGTATATTCGATTTTTGCCATAACGGATGATACTGGATGATGAATCCGAGCATGATCATCAGGTTGGCATTTTCAGTATCGCTGATTCGGATCCAGATGTGGATATCCTCTTTTGGTTTGATGGGCCTGTTGGCGCTACCTACAATACATACATCAAAATTACCAGCATTCACCAGGGCAAAATTATCGACAATATCCAATAGGTTTTCAGGATTTCCTTTATCATACTCAAATATCACCATGTTATTTTCCATGCCGGCAATTCCTGGAATCTGGATAGCCTGTGCAATGGCAGAGGTATATGACGGACTTATGAGGGTATCAACATAGACGTGATTCTCCACCTTATCAAATTTTTTGAGGAGGTCATTTAAGATCACCTCTGATTCTCGGCGCGTTGATCTGGAAAAATATCCTTCAATGAGGTGAAGATAGGTTCCAAAACCATATTTATAGGAGATCCAGTTCAGGAAATCAAAGGCAGTAGTTCGCCTGAATGAATCACGGGAAATACAAATAGCACTCGGCCGCCACTCTTTTTCAGGCCGGCGGGCTGCTGCTTTCTGCAAAAACACCTGGATATTGCGGTTGACCTGAAACAGCGCATTGGCAAGAATCGCCTGCATCCCGGTCCGACCGCGGTGGTAGGAACTGATATATAGATAAAGGACTACCATGAGTACGATGGCCAGCAGTGCATATGGCGTATTGATCTTGAACATTACCCACAAAGCAACCAGGAATCCAAGTAAGGAAATATACCAGCGCGAGTGAAAGGATGGCCTGTAGGATGGTGATGATCCAAAATGGTTCAAAAATGAAATAAGGCAAAGACTACCATAGGTGACCATAAAAAACATGGAGATGATACCGGCGACTGCATTCACATTTCCGAAAGCCACAAAGACCAGGGCAATCAGGCAGGTAATCAGGGAGGCATTAACCGGTTCATTATCTTTTACCCGGCCCATTGAGAGCCACCTATTCATGATCCTTATCGGAAAAGACCGGTCATTGGCCAGAGCCTGCAAGGTACGTGGTGCAACCATCACGGAACCCAATGCTGAGGATATGGTAGAAGCTGCAAGTCCAAGGGGAATAATAAAGGCTCCACCCAGGGCAATGCGTGCCATGATCATTTGATCTTCTGTAAGGTCTGCCGGACTGGCAGATAATGCAAGTTTATAAACAATAAAAAAGTATACCACCAATCCTAACAGGGTCCCACCCAGGGTCCCCAGGGGAATGGATTTGGAAGGTTTTCGCAGATCACCCGATAACCCCACACCTGCTGTCATTCCTGTAAAAGCCGGAAACACAATGGCAAAAACAAAAAAGAACTGATCGATGTTTCGGAACTGGGCTGAAAGCAGACTGAATTCAGAACCTTCAGCATGATCGGTACTTCCCATGAAAAACATGGCCAGCGAAATGAAAAGTACAGCAACAACTAAATACAGGGCTTTGACCCCTAAATTGGCTCCCTTACGCAGAATCAGAGCTGATAATACCAGCATAACCGGGATGCTGATCACCTGGCGGGGAAGGATTACATCATAGCTATTTTTAACCCAGTCGAAAAAGAAAGAAAACGACTCGGTGAAAGCAATGACATAAAACGCTACACTGATAGCTTGAGAAAGGAAAAGCGCTATACCAATGGTTCCGCCTACATTCAAGCCAAAGGAACGGGAAATGATAAAATACTCACCCCCTCCTTCTACCCGTTTATTGGTAGCCAGCTCAGAGATGGCCAGCGCCGTTGGAATGGTAACCAGATGACCGAGTAGAATAATAAGTATCACGCCCCAAAAACCCAATACCCCCGTGGCAAATCCAAAACGTAAAAAAAGAATGGCCCCCAGTATTGTAGAAATAGCCGTAAAAAATACGGGTGCTGTGCCAAAACCTTTCAATTTTTCAACCTTTCTCTTCTTAACCATTGGATGAATTTAGATTGAGTAAAAATACAATTAAATTGTTTCCTTCATAAAATCCTCCAATTTTTGGGAAGTTTATCAATTTCAGAGAATTCGGTTCAGCATAATTACCGGGCTATAGTAAAAAGGATAGCTGAATTAACCTTCCTTTTATTACATTTGCGGTATAAAATTTAAAAAAATGAAAAAAATCCTCTCCCTGTTTATTTTACTTGCATTGTTATCCTGTAATAAAAATGACTCTGAAGATGAGCCGGAAGTTAAACCGGTGAACATCACTTATGCTTTCGATGATGCTTCAGCTTTAGATGCATGGAATATCACCACACCCAACGAAGCCATCGTAACCATTGATCCCAATGATAAAGTAGATGGTGCTGGTTCATTGCTGGTGTATAGCGGATGCTGCGTGATGGAACTTAAAACCAGCGTAGCCTTGAAAGTAAATACCAATTATGGACTGACCGTCAACGGCAAACGAACACCTTATGGACAGGGTGATACGGTTTGTGCATTTCCATATGCATTGGGATTGTATGTAATTCAAGGCGAAGAGGAGTTGCTTTCAAAACCATTTGGGGACAGTCCTAACTGGAAAAACGAAAGTTTTTATTTCAATTCTCTGGAAGGTACCGAACCGGTCAAGATCCGTATTATGGTCAATACAAAAGAAGCCTGGGTCGATGAGCTGAAATTTGAGGAGATCTGATTCCTGGCTTTAACCCGATTTAATCAGGTAGGGATAACCATAAGGCAGAATTTAAAGTCGATTCCTACTACAAAGGGAAATTAATGACAAAGGGCCTCTGCAAATATACCCGTCATCCCAACTATTTCGGTAATACTACCGTTTGGTTTTCTTTCGGGCTTTTCTCCATTGCATCGGGTTTCTGGTGGCCGCTGGTCAGCGTCCTACTCATGACTTTCATCTTATTGAAGGTATCCGGGGTTGCCATGCTAGAAAGATCATTAAAAGAAAAACCCGGTTTAGTATCCTATCAAAAACAAACCAGTGCTTTCATTCCCATGAAGCCAGAAAAATCATGACCCCCTCCACAAATCCGTGGGATAATCCTTGATCCGGTGAACTTTTCATCCGGCGCGGCTGTTTCCCTGATTATAACCGGCTATGTTTCGATACCTGCTTTTAATGATGATGCTTCCATTTACCCTCTCAGGCCAAAATATTCCTGCCTGTGATTCGGTTTATATCGATTGTTGCAATTTTGACCTCACGGAAAATACGATCACGCTAACGGCAGAAAACCAATCATCCGTGCTTTTTTCATACCCCGGGTTTGTGATCCTGGATGCATCAAATGACACCATTGCCAAAGAGACTGTCAACTATTTCGGGATCGGCCCTTTTCCACAGTTGCATGTGCTTGAAATTATTAAATCACCTGAATTGCCCTTTACCGGAACACTTGAATTGCATTCCCTGTTTTACGATATCTTAAACTGTGTTTTTGAAATCACCATTCCGGATACGGCATTGACAACCGAACAAACAACCCAACATGATCAAATATGGATTTTCCCAAATCCCACAAAAGAATTTGTTTGGATCAGATCCGGAGATATGCCGTCGACACCTATCAATATAACTTTAATGGATAGCCAATATAATATTTACAAAAAAATGAACCTTCCTCCTTCCTCAAAATACATGCATCAGATAGATGTTTCAGCTTTGCATCAGGGGATATATTATCTCCGGATTGAATCAGCAAAAAGAGTGATCGTTCAAAAACTGATTAAACATTGAGTTAATTTCCCATATCCTCTATAAATTCAGGATTTTTGAGCGGCAATCGTGCCCCGGTCTTCTGCAGCCATTGATCAATTTTATTATTTAACCGAACTACGATTTCGGGGTTTTCATCAGCCAGGTTTTGTTCTTCGGAAGGATCCTTTTCAAGCTGATATAATTCCACCTCTCCCTCCCAGAACCGGATCAGTTTCCATGGGCCGCTCCTAACAATGCTATAAGGCCTGACATCTTCATAACTCCGATAGTGAGGAAAATGCCAGAAAAGCTCCCGTGGGATGGGTAATTCATTTTTTAAGAGACAGGAAGAAAGATCAATGCCATCAATGGTGATCGAATCGGGTATCATCACCCCGGCAATTCCAGCCAATGTTGGCAAAAGGTCTATACTTGAAACGGGAATATCGCACTGGCTGTTTTCAATCATACCCTCCCAGTAAACCGCCAGGGGCACCCGGATTCCTCCTTCCCATGGGTTACCTTTGCCGGATCGCAAGGGTGCATTGGAGGTGTAAGCATTGTGTCCGCCATTATCAGAATAAAACACGATCATTGTGTTTTCCAGGATTTCCTTATCTAATAAAGTGTTGAGAATTTGACCAAGGCCATCATCCACACTTTTGATCATGGCAGCATATGCAGCATTGTTCTGTTTGCCATCTGATATTTTAGATTCAAAATGGGATTTTAAATCAGGTTTGGGCTGAATGGGGGTGTGCACCGCATAATGGTCCAGGTTTAGGAAAAAAGGTTGATTCGTAGAATTTATAAACCGGACGGCCTCCTCAACTTCCCGGTCTGTAAGATATTCATTGGGTCCATTCGGAATAACACCTGGGATACCCTCCGGTGCCCAATTGCTTTGGTAGGGTGCAAAATAGGCGGGCGGCTGACCAAAATCGCAGCCACCAAAGTTCTTATCAAAACCCTGGTTTGACGGCAAATAGCCCTTCCCTCCTAAATGCCATTTACCTATGTGTTTTGTTGTATAACCCGCTGACTTTAAAAGCTCAGCTATGGTGACTTCTGAGGTATCCAGCTGATTTTCGTTGACCGGACAAAGGAGATTTCTGCCTGGAATAGCTTCATATTTCTTCGCCGAATCATTTTCCGTACGCCAGATTGCCGGCCTGATCCAATCGGTAATGCCCAGCCTGGCCGGATATTTCCCGGTCATGATGGCAGCACGGGTCGGTGAACATACTGCTGCCGCCGCATAGGCCCTGGTAAAAACCATGCCACCACTGGCCAGACGGTCGACACCCGGAGTTTCATAATAAGTACTTCCCATATAACCTACATCATGGGCTCCCAAATCATCCACCACGATCAGGATGATATTGGGGGGTTGCTTTGGTTCTTTTTGACAACCCACAAGGAAGGTAAGAATAGCAAAAAATACAATATACTTCATGGTCTCTTCCAAAAAGTTAAACTATCCAGGGCAGGAAAAGCAAAAGTATCCGATGGCGTGCGTGCAGTCCGCATTATTTCAGCGATCTGTTTTACGACTATCGGATTTTGAGCAGCCACATTGTTAATTTCAGCTGTATCTTCCCGCAGGTTAAATAATTCAATCGGTGCGTTTGGATCTTTTTTTAAATTTTCCCGCACAGCTTTCCAGATACCCATCCTGACAGCCTGCTGCCCACCATATGCCGGGAACTCCCAATAGAGGTATTCGTGCTGAGGTTGCTCTTCACTTAACAATTCAGGTAAAAAACTGATCCCATCGATATTTTCAACTGAAGATCCATCCGCTATATCGACCAGCGAGGGCATCATATCCTGAAAGGCAGCCATATGGTTTGAAACAGCTCCCGGATGGATTTTTCCCGGCCACCGGACAATGAACGGCACCCGGATCCCCCCTTCATAAACACTCCCTTTGAGGCCGGAGAAAGGTTTATTACTTTCAAAATACTTCGTATCCGATCCGCCGATTCCGCCATATGTTGGTCCGTTATCGCTGGTAAACAGAACGATGGTATTATCATCCAGATCCAGTTCTTTTATTAGATCAATGATCTTTCCAATCTCCCGGTCCATCCGGGTAATCATTGCGGCATAACCTGCACGGGGGTATGGATAAGGAAGATAACCCCGGTTACCAACATAGGGTGTGTCGGGGATCATCTTTCTGTATTCGGCCAGTGATGGTTCATCCTCCGGTACCTGGATTGCCAAATGCGGAACAGTAACCGGCAAATAAAGGAAAAAGGAGGTATCCTTATTATCCTGGATAAACTTCAGTGCTTTATCCCGCATCATATCCAGTGAATATTCACTACCCACAAATTGTTTGTATGATTCCGGATCGTCGGGATCACCTTGCAGTCGCTGGTGGGCCATAAAAAAAACATTGTTGAGTGTATCCCATTGCTCATTCTCCCAAAGATGGGTTGGATAATAGTTATGAGCTTGTTTTTGACATAAGTATCCATAAAAATAATCGAAGCCCTGTTTGTTGGGCACACCCGTTGACCCCGGCCCACCAAGGCCCCACTTACCAATCACTGCTGTAACATACCCTTTTCCCTTCAGCAAGGTGGCAATGGTTTGCGTTCCAGGTGGCAGCGGCAACTGTCCACCTTCTGTTTCATCGGTATAACCGCCCAGTTCATAATTATCGCGGACGTAAGAATGACCGGTATGTTTGCCAGTAAGCAAAACACAACGGGAAGGTGCACATACAGGACTGCCGGCATAAAACTGAGTGAAGCGCATACCTTCCTGAGCAAGTTGATCGATCCGGGGTGTTTTGATAATCTCCTGTCCATAACAACCCAATTCATGATAGCCCAGGTCATCAGCCATAATGAGGATGATATTGGGTGGTTTTGGATCTTCTTCCACAGTTGAACATTGGATTAATAAGGTGATCAGAAATACGGATAGAAGGAAGAAAAATGTGACATTTTTTTTCATTTGGGATTCCTGTTTCTGTATGAGTTATTCAACGATTACTTCATCCACAAAAAGCCATGCAGGTTTTCCTTCACCGGGATGACCCTCCGGACATATTCCTGTATTTTGTGCATGAACCTTCAGGTAATTCACTTTGGAGGGTTTGATTTTAATGGAAAGTTCATTCCTACCGGCAATTACATCACCATTAATCTGTTCGTTGGTCATTGAACCGATCTCGAAATAACGGGTCCCATCCACTGAAGCCATAATTTCTATCCGCTGTGGAGGAAAGATCCATGAACCAGGTAGATTTAGAAAACCAAGCCTGACATTACTGATCGCAGTAAGGTCATCCATGGCAATCTCCATTAACAGGTCATCACCCTCAAATCCCAGCCAATTGCCATCTTTGAAATCATTGCTTCCCCGTTGCAAATCTGTCAGGGTTGAAACACCTGCTGCAGTATATTTCTCAGCCGGTTGAATGCTGAGCTGAGCATTTGTAATGGCTTTCACCTTTACAAAATCTAAGTTGGTGATCCGGCTTCGCTGCCCATCGAGGAATGCTGCAGCTTTTAATTGGGTTGTTTTCATCAATAACACCTGGTCTTTATAAACCGGAGATTGCTCATCAGGATCTTCACCATTCAAGGTTAATCGAAGGGTCACCTTAGGATCGCTCACCGACAAAGCAACAGCCTGTGATTCGGTGTATAATCCGCTATGTAAGGATGCAACAGGCTGCGGAACATACAACTGCGTATTCGTCTCCGACAATGGAGATGAAGCAAACGCTCCCAGGGTCGGCCGGCCAATCCAGGATTCGGGTTGCTCAACACCCAACAACCAGGATATGGTAGAGGCGGTATTGAAAACATCATTGGGCTGACGGATCATCCGGTTTTGAATAACACCGGGTCCGCAAATGATCCAGGGCACTTCGATCTCCTCCATGCTCAGGCCACCATGTCCATGTCCTACTCCACCATGATCCGTAACCACCATTATATGGGTATCCTCATACATGGAAGCTTTTTTGAGCGCATTAAAAAATTCACCCAGGGCAGCATCCACTTCTTCCAATGCTGAAATATATTCAGGAGAACCCCATTCATGCTCATGGCCAATCTCATCAGGATAACCTATATAAATAAACGTAAATTCCGGATCATTGGAGGTTATCCAGAGTGTGGCTTTTTCAAAAGTTTGAGCAAAGGTATTTGAATATTCAACCTTATCAATTTTTGAGAGGTTAAAGAAATCAGCCAATGCATCCCAGTCATAAAAAAAACCGGTCATAGTCTCAGGCCTTTGTTCAAATAAAACACTAAATACCGAAGGAAAATAACCTGCTTCATCGGCATCTGTTGGCTTTACTGTATGATTATCGGTGGTCCACCCGTTATAGGTAATTCCATGCTGTTCCGGACCTGCTCCCAATAAATGCGAACCCCAGTTGGGAGCACTTACCGTAGGCATTACGCCACGGGTTTTTAATGAGAGGGCTCCTCTTCTTACCAATTGATCAAGATTCGGTGTACGGGCCTGCTGAAATCCAGTGACACCCATCCCATCAATCCCGATTAAAATGATTCGTTTTGCTGTAATTGATTGATTATCACACCCCGAAAACAAAATTAAACCAAAGAGCGATACAATGGCATACATAAGGGAGTATGACTTTTTGAGATAAGTTTTCATGTTAGAAAAAGCTAAGAATGATACTCCAAAATTATGAATTGTTTTGAATGGCTGCTGAAAATGGAGTAGAAAACAGTATAAATTTTTATCTTTGAAAACCTAAAGATCAATCATGCCAAATCCGTTGAAGCAATTTAAAGATTATTTCAACTTTAACCGAACTGAACAACGAGGACTCAGTGTATTGTTTATCTTGTTGCTACTGATCATTGGTTTAAACCTGATGATGCCTTATCTGTTCAAGCCTGAAACGATTGATTTTACGGATTTTGAATCGGAGATTGCAAAATTTGAACAACAACAGGCAGCCGCAAAGGATTCCCTCTTAAAGCTCAGCGCACCAGCCAAATCCTTCACCCAAACCTCCCAGTCATCCGAGGGTGACCACATTCAACCTTTCCCCTTCGATCCCAATAACCTCCCCCGGGATAAATGGCAGCAATTGGGTTTGACCGATCCTCAAATTGATGTGATAAAAAATTATGAATCCAAAGGAGGACAGTTTAAAACAAAAAATGACCTGGCAAAAATTTACTCCATCAGCGATGTTGAATTTGCTAAATTAGAACCCTATATCAAGATTGAAAATGTAGGCCCTGAAAAGAAGTCAGAACCGATATTGACACCGATCCCATTTGATCCCAATACTGCTACCCGGCAAGATTTTATAGCCATGGGACTGAATGAAAGTCTGATCAATGCCATCATTAGCTACCGAAACAAAGGGGGTAAATTTGATGATGCAGATGATTTTGGAAAAATGTATACCCTCTCCCCCGAAGACTTTCAAACCCTGAAACCATACATACATATCGACCAGAAAATGATCCCTGGTCAGGATCCTTTTGAGAAACCGATGGTCGTTATAGAGATCAATACGGCCGACACCCTCGACTTACAACAATTACCCGGTATTGGTCCGGCCTTTGCCAGCCGCATTATCAAATATCGTGAACTATTGGGAGGTTACCATGATAAAGAACAACTTCTGGAGGTATATGGCATGGACAGTCTCCGCTATGCCGCCATTGCTGAGAATCTTACCGTTGATCCTTTACCGATTAGAAAGATCAATATCAATAAGGCATCGATTAAAGATCTGATCAACCATCCCTACATTGAATTCTACCTGGCCAAGTCCATCATCACTTACCGCGAAAGTATTGGGACCTACAAAAACCTTGACGAACTATTGAATGCGCGGCTCATTTATAAAGAATTGTTTTTAAAAATTGCACCTTATTTAACGTTGAGTGAATCGGATACCTGATATGAGAGAATATATTCAACATAAAATGGTTTTGACAGGAATGATCTTCATTATCCTGGTTATTTCGGCAGAGGTTCGGGGTCAGGTTGTTGCATTCGACACCAAAGCACAGGAGCGGGTTGACAGTTTGAATAACCGGGGTGCAGAAATATTGTTATCTGATATCCAGGAAGCCCGTAAGATTGGGATGAAGTCGCTGGCCCTGTCTATTTCCAGTGGCTACATCAAAGGCAAGGGCATTGCACTTAATTTTCTGGGCAACGTCAACCTGATCGAAGGCCAATACGATACAGCTGCAACTTATTATAAACGTGCCATTCAAACATTTGAGCCCATCGGTTTTGATGCAGGAATTGCTTATTGTTACAATAACCTGGGTTTGATCTATGAAAATAAAGGGGATTACAACCGGTCACTGGAATATTTTATAAAATCACTTCAGCTGGAACAAGCCAAGAACAACAAGGAAGGGATCGCCTCTTGTTACAATAATATGGCCAACGTCAATTACTATATGGGTCAATATGATAAGAGTCTGGAGTATTATTATAAAAGCATTGACATATATGATTCCCTTGAAAATGAAGCGGAAATTTCTACCCTGATGATCAACATTGCCGTGATCTATGAATTGCAGGAACAATATGAAAAAGCCATCGAACTTAATAAAAGGGCCATCCTGCTGAGCCGAAAATATGAAAACCATTATGATGAAGCAATAGGTCTCAATAACCTGGGCTCAAATTATTATCATATGAATCAGTTCTATACGGCATCGCGATATTTGAACCAGGCCCTCATCCTCAGAGATCAGTTAAAGGATAAAGTAGGTATATCTTCAACGCTTAAACATCTTGGCAAGGTGTACCAAAAAAAGAGACAATTTGATCGGGCCATTGATTATTTTTTTAAGGCCCTCAAGCTGAGTGAAGAAGTTGAGGATAAGAGAAGCATTGCCGAGATTCTGACCCTCATCGGGGAAAACGTGATGAGCAAAGGAAATACCAATGAAGCGCTGGATTATTTCAATCAAAGTCTTGAAATCTCCTCCACGATCGGAGCACGGAAGGAGATCATGCGCAACTATGAATTACTATCTATGGTTTATGCAAAGCGTAACCAACACGACAGCGCCTCCAATTACATCACCCTTTATGCCGCATTGAGCGACTCCCTGACCATTGGTGAGGAACTGGCATCCCTCGACAATAAATTAACACACTCCGATCAGGTTAATGATAAGATGAAGATCTACCGGATTGCATTGTGGATTTCGAGCCTGATCATCCTGACCCTGATTCTGATGATCCTATTCAGGAAAAAACAAACTTCAAAAACATAACCCGAGATGCATCTTTTTCTTCTTCGCGAAGGTCTATGAAAAAAACATGGGGATGTCATTGGAAGTTGCTGCGAAATTGTGAAGTTCATCATCAATTATCTGGCTCAGACTGCCACCATCCACTGAAATAAAATTAATCTTGTCTCGTTAAAGATTGGATTCATTATATTTGCGGTCGAAATTAAGTTAGGAGTAGCATTATGTATCTTAGAAATTTCTTACTGATCTTTTTGACAGTATTTATCTCGTCACTGGCTGTTGCGCAGCGTGATTTCACATCCGATGCAGACAGAGATTTTGAAGATCAAAAATATTCAATTGCTATTGACAAATACAAAAAAGCTTATTCAAAAACCAAGGACAGGGATGAAAAAAACCGGATTCGATTTCAAATGGCCGAGTGTTATCGGTTGATGAATGAAACCCGGCGGGCTGAAGTTTATTACAAAAGCCTTTACCGAACCGATTATTTTAAAAAAGAACCCATCGTTCTCTTGAATTATGCAGAAATGTTGAAATCGAACCAGAGTTACGATGAGGCCATGCCCATTTATGAGCAATATATCAAACTCCGACCCAATGATCCAAGGGGACCCGATGGTTTAAAATCCTGCAAACTGCAGAAAGACTGGTATGAAAATCCAACTGGCCATATTTTGACCAATATACGGGACCTCAATTCACGGGAAGATGATTTTGCGCCGTGTTATGCCTCGGATAACTATAATGACCTGATCATAACATCCAATAGAGAGGGCTCCACTGGTAAAGATGCGGATGAATGGACCGGCAAAAATTTTACCGATCTTTTTTATTCGCGAAAGGACCGGAAAGGGGAATGGAGCACACCCGATCTCCTTGAAACGGAAGGGAAGATCAACACACCGACCAATGAAGGTATTGCCACCATGAACAGTAGCTTTACCACCTTGTATTTTACCCGTTGTGGCAACGAAAAAAATTCAAACTCAGGTTGCCACATTTATATGTCCAAAAAAACAGGACGCAATTACGGTGAACCTGAGATCGTACCCCTGGGTGGCGATAGCACCAGTGCCATCGGACACCCCACTCTGACAGAAGACGAAAAAATGATCATTTTCGCATCTGACTTCCCCAATGGATATGGGAGCAAAGATCTGTGGTATGCCACCCGTAAATCCAAATCAGAAGAGTTCGGATTACCCAAAAACCTGGGTCCAGTTATCAATACTACCGGTGATGAGCTGTTCCCTTTTCTGCGTTCCGACAGTGTATTGTACTTTGCTTCCAATGGCCATATAGGTATGGGTTTACTCGACATTTTTGTTTCCACCTATTCAAACGGCACCTGGGGTGTTCCTGAAAATCTGCAGTATCCCATCAATTCCAATGCGGATGATTATGGAATAATCTTTAATAAAAATGAAGAGGAAGAAGGATTTTTTACATCGGGCAGAAAAATGCTGGGTGTGGAAAGAGCCCGGGGTGGCGATGACATCTACCATTTTGTGATACCGCCACTTGAGTTTACCCTTTCCGGTGTGGTTAAGGACGATCGTACCCTGCAGTTCCTTGAAGATGCCGAAGTGAGAATGGTCGGCTCTGATGGTTCATCCATCGTTACCCAAACAAATTCCATCGGTCGTTATGAGTTCACCAAAGAGCAGTTTCAGCCGCGGACTACTTATGAGTTAACCATTTCCAAAGAGAATTATTTTAGCACTACAGGTTCGGAAACCACGGTAGGCGTTGAAAAAAGTAAAGATTTTGTGTTGGATTTTGTTTTGAAACCGATCCCGAAAAAGCCCATTGTGCTACCCGAGATTCTGTATGATCTGGCCAAGTGGGATCTCAAACCACAGTACCAGGATTCCCTGCAGGGACTGATCACAACGCTGGATGATAACCCGAGAATGGTCGTTGAACTGGCATCCCATACCGATGCCCGCGATACCGACGAACGCAATGATATCCTGTCTCAAAAACGGGCACAATCTGTTGTGGATTATCTGATCCTCCGTGGTATTGATCCCGACCGACTGGTGGCCAAAGGATATGGGGAAAGAGTTCCCCGTGAATTAACCAAGGACTATTACCTCAATGGCAAACTGGTGCTTGATTCCGGGCAGGTCATGAGCGAAGATTTTATTGCCAAGCTCGAATCCAATGACATTAAAGAACTGGCCCATCAACTCAACCGACGTACCGAATTTTCAGTGTTGCGCAACGATTTTGTTCCTAAAGTTAAACTTGATACCGTTGTAACACCGGTAGCCGCGAAAATTGACATTGTAGTCAATCCGGAAGCTGAAGAACAATCCGTACCCCTGCTCAAAGATGCCGAAGGCCGTTTTGGAGTCAAGTGCGAGATCAATGGATATCCGCTCAATATGTATATTGATAACCGGCTCAGAGAACCCGTGATATCCCTTGAAAATGCATTGAACCTCTTACGCGATGGTGCCATCAGCAAAAATGACTTCGCCGGCGATCCTGAAGAGATACTTGCTAACTCAACCATCCAGGATGGTGCAGTATTCCTCGTGGAAGAAGTGAAGGTGGAAAAAAATTACATCACGATGATTGAAGTTACCGTGAATCATAAAGTCGAACGGGGATTTTATGTAGATGAAGCTACCTTCTCACTCATCGGTAAATATCGCATCGACGAAGAAAACATGAAAATGATCTTCGAGTAAAATTGATGCCCGATCAGATTAAATATAATCTGCGCGGTGTGTCGGCTTCCAAAGATGATGTCCATGCCGCCATCCGGAACATCGACAAAGGTTTGTACCCCCATGCTTTTTGTAAGATCATACCCGATATACTGGGTGGCGATCCGCAATATTGTAATATCATGCATGCAGATGGTGCGGGCACCAAATCATCCCTGGCATATATCTACTGGAAAGAAACCGGTGACCTGGTAGTTTGGAAAGGCATCGCCCAGGATGCCATTGTTATGAATCTTGACGATTTGCTGTGTGTGGGTGTTTATGACAATATCCTACTCTCCTCTACCATCGGTCGCAACAAGAACCTGATTCCCGGCGAAGTGATCGCAGCCATCATTAATGGCACAGAAGAGATACTGGAGCACCTTCGCGGTCTGGGAATAGGCATCTACTCCACGGGAGGTGAAACTGCCGACGTGGGCGACCTGGTCAGGACCATCATTGTGGATTCTACCGTGACAGCGCGGACTAAAAGGTCAGAGATCATCGAAAACAACATACAACCTGGTGACGTTATCGTGGGTTTGGCCTCCTTCGGACAGGCCAGCTACGAAAAAGAATACAACGGTGGGATGGGAAGCAATGGCCTTACTTCGGCACGACATGATGTGTTTGCAAAAATGCTGGCCAAAAAATATCCCGAGAGTTTTGATCCTGAAATTCCTGAAGAACTGGTCTATTCAGGCAGTAAACAACCAACCGATCCCTCAGCAGTGAAAGGGGTCGATATTGGTAAACTGGTGCTCTCCCCCACCCGGACTTATGCACCCGTTGTAAAAAAAGTACTGGAAACCCACCATGATCAGATCCATGGTATGGTTCACTGCAGCGGTGGAGCTCAAACCAAAGTGCTCCATTTCATCGACAACCTTGAGGTGGTAAAAGATAACCTGTTCCCTGTTCCACCCCTTTTTAAGCTGATACAGGAAGAATCGGGCACCGACTGGCGGGAAATGTATACCGTTTTCAACATGGGCCATCGAATGGAATTTTATGTACCCGAAACCATTGCACAAGATATCATTCGCATCGCTGAATCATTCAATATTGAAGGACGGATTGTCGGACATTGCAAACCTTCAGATCAAAAGCGGGTGACCATCCGCTCGGAGTTCGGGGAATTTGTGTATTGAAAAAATGATCATGAAAGTACATACTTTAAAAACCTGGTCCGAATATTTTACTGACATTTTGAATGGAACGAAAACCTTTGAAGTGCGCAAAAATGACAGGGATTTCAAAATAGGAGACATCCTCCAACTGGAGGAATGGAACCAGGAGACAGGCTCTTTTACTTCTAGACATTGTTCAAGAGAAGTTGTCTATGTGCTTGATGGAGGCCAGTTTGGCGTTGAAAAGGGCTATGTTGTAATGGGATTAAAAGAGGTGTCATAGACAATCTTCAATGTTTCTCCTACTTTTAATAAGCCTTCCTGAATCAGAATGACCAACGGTCATAAAGTGAGGACCAATAGCCAGAGGCAGCTTTATGCATTGCATGATTCCTGATACCCTGGTAACATGATAAGGTTCAGCCTCATTTTGATATACGAAAACTTATCACAACAGCGATCAAAAAAAAGCACATCATCCTGTTTTCTGTTCTGAGCAGGAGTTTTTATCACACCCGAAAACTATTGGGATTCCACATGCAGATTTAAAACGTGATTTCTTCCAGTGCTAACTGCAGAGCCACGAGAAAGAGGGATTTATTAAGTAGTAGGCCATTTAGAATTTCAAGTGTAATATATTCCTTGTGCGGCGTCATCGATTCTTGAGACTAATTTTATAATTATAAACAATTATTCTCCGAGGGATTTACTCCAATCTACCACAATCATTGTTCACCCTTTCGCGTTATTAAAGTAATAAGCACCCACAAAAGCTTTCAATATTTCAGTACCTTTGCAAAAACTTTGTTCATCATGAAAATAGTTTTTTTCAGAACACCCAAACCCCGTCAATTCAGCTATCCACCGCGTTATTATGATGAGGAAAAAGAGCATTGGGAAATGCGGAAAAAAGAGCTGGGACTGAGCGGGGAAGGCAATACTGATTTTCGGAGCATGATCTCCAATAACTGGAGGCGTGTTCGGAAATCGGACCGGTCAAGGAAGAAAAAAGCGGAGATGAGTGTTTTGGTATACCTGTTCATTGTCGCCATACTGATCTATTTCATTTTTTTCACATGATGCCCTCCCGGGAAGATCAGAGCAATCAATGTATTATGCTTGCTGTTGTGCCGATTTTGAAAAGTTTAACCCGAGCATTTCGTATTGAAAATGTGTATTTGAACCATCCATGATTAGGAATGGTCACATTGAAAGTTGAAGAAGAGATTATGCCAGATATTATTCACCTGTTACCCGATTCTGTTGCCAACCAGATTGCCGCGGGCGAAGTAATCCAGCGGCCAGCTTCGGCGGTGAAGGAATTACTCGAAAATGCCGTAGATGCCGGTGCCGACGACATCAAGCTGGTAATTAAAAATGCCGGTAAAACCCTGATTCAGGTGATCGATAATGGCTGTGGCATGTCCGAAACAGATGCCCGCATGAGCTTCGAACGCCATGCCACCTCTAAGATCAAAGATGCTGCCGATCTGTTTGCTATCCATACCCTCGGTTTTCGGGGAGAAGCCCTCGCCTCCATTGCTGCCATCGCCCAGGTGGAATTGAAAACAAGGCGAATAGAAGATGAAACCGGAACCTGCATACAGGTGGAATCCACAAAAGTGACCAACCAGGAAGTCTGCGCCTGCACCGCCGGAACGTCCATTGCCATTAAAAACTTGTTTTACAATATTCCGGCACGCAGAAAATTCTTGAAATCTGACACCACCGAATTGCGCCATATCATCGATGAATTTCAGCGTGTTGCACTGGTAAGGCCGGAGATTCGCTTTTCATTTTTCAATGATACCCGTCCGCTTTACGATCTTCCTGTCAGTAACCTGAAACAACGCATCGTCTCCCTGTTCGGTTCGACCTATAACAACCGATTGATCCCACTGGAATTGCAATCGGATATTGTGAATATATCGGGATTTATCGGCAAACCCGAATTTGCCCGCAAAACCCGGGGTGAGCAATTTTTCTTTGCCAATGGCCGCTATATCCGTCATGCCTACCTGAACCATGCCGTGGATGCTGCCTTCAAGGAGTTGATCCCCAATGATGCTTTCCCAACCTATTTCATTTATTTCAGTATCAATCCCGATGAAATTGACATCAACATTCATCCCACGAAAACAGAGATCAACTTCCAGAATAACCAGGTGGTTTATGCCATGCTCAGCTCAGCCATCAAACAAACCCTTGGAAAGTTTAACATCACCCCTACTCTTGATTTTGATGCAGAACAATCGCATGAAATACCTGTATTCAGTAAGGACCAACCGGTGATCAAGCCCGAAATAAAAGTCAATCCCGGTTATAATCCCTTCGAATCTTCAGACCGATTTCAAAAAGAACAATTAAATTTCAAAACCAGGTCAGAAAGTGATAAAAGCTGGGAACCATTGTACCAAACCGATCCTCTGTCAGGTCCTCGTCCTCCGGAATCAAACCAGCAGAGAACCATGGATCAATCAGAAGATCCATCGGATGATCAGTCGGATATAGGATTTACCCTTGGAAAAAACTTCATTGTCACGAAAGTCAAGTCAGGATTGATGGTGATCCACATGCAGCGAGCCATGGAAAGAATTTTATTTGAAGAGTTTTTAGCTTCCCTGAAATCGGGTAAGGGTATCTCCCAACAAACATTGTTTCCGGTTACTTTGCAATTCACTCCGCAGGAAACGGCTATTATCAAAGAGCTGCAAACCGATCTTCGATACCTTGGTTTCGATATGGAAGATTTCGGGGAGAACAGTTTTATTCTGAATGGCACACCCAGCGGGTTGAACAACAACGATATGAAAGATGTTCTGGATAACATTATTGAGAACTATAAACAGCAATCGGCGGGAGCAGCTGTTCAAAAAACAGTAAATCTGGCAAAGACCATGGCCGTCAACATGGCAGGTCGTCATGCGTACAGAATGGAACCAGAAGAAGTTAACGCCCTCATCGACAGGCTTTTTGCGACAAAGGCTCCGGAAATTTCTCCGGATGGCAAGGCTGTTGTTAGGATCATTGGCCTCAATGAAATAGAAGATAAATTTTAAAAGCGAACGTAAATGGATCAATTCAGACCTGGTGGTTTTCGAATTTTACCCCCCGTGGTGAAGAACCTGCTCATCATCAACGGGTTATTTTTTTTAGCTACCATTGCCCTCGACTCGAGTTTTGGTATCAATCTCATCGAAGTACTGGGATTACACTACTTCGCTGCCGAAAAGTTTGAACCTTACCAGTTCATTACATATATGTTCATGCATGGCGGACTCATGCATATCTTTTTTAATATGTTCGCTTTGTGGATGTTTGGCAATGCACTGGAGAATATCTGGGGTCCCAAACGATTCCTGATCTATTATTTTGTCACCGGTATCGGGGCCGCCATCGTCCATTACGTAGTGTTTTATTTCCAAATCTCCCCCGTTTTGCATGCGATCGATGGCTTTCTGAATAACCCATCAAATGAAGCGGTAACGCGATTCTTCAATTCCGACAACCTGGTGATCGCCTCTGCCGAGATACGCGACATGGTGGGTATTTTCACGCAGGATTACAATAACCTGGTGAATTCCGATCCCACAAAAGCACTGCAGCTCAGCATCGACTTTATGACCAATTACCGGGAAGCATTCCTGAATGCGCCGGTGGTGGTAGGTGCTTCAGGAGCTGTATTCGGGATATTGCTGGCCTTTGGGATGATGTTCCCCAATGCCGTTATTTATCTTTATTTTGCCATCCCTATTAAAGCCAAATATTTCGTTATTATGTATGGCGCCATTGAACTCTTCAGCGGAATATATGATACCGGTAGCAATGTAGCCCACTTCGCCCACCTCGGTGGGATGTTGTTCGGTTATTTTTTACTGATCTACTGGAAACGACGATAAAAAACACTGGAATGAATAACTTCGGAGGAAATAATTATGGAAGACCCGGATTCGGCGGCTCGAATTTCGGGAACAGTTCCTTTGCGCAACATCCCTGGGAAGAATTTAAAAAGCTGTTCAACAATAACATGCTGATGAAGCTGATCATCATCAATGTCGCCGTCTGGTTGCTGATCAGGATCATAATTGCTTTTTTCGGACTATTTAACCAGGATGTTACCCTCGATCTTCTGAAATGGCTGGCCGTTCCTGCCCATTTGGATAAACTGATCACCCGTCCCTGGACCCTTTTTACCTATATGTTTCTCCACGAGGATTTCTGGCACATCCTGTTCAACATGTTATGGCTTTACTGGTTTGGGAAGATCTTCATGGAATACCTCAACCAGCGGCAGCTTCTTTCCACTTACCTGATTGGAGGACTGGCAGGCGCTGCATTGTACATCATTTCATTCAATGTTTTTCCGAAATTCCAGCAAGCCTATCTTGAAGCCATCGCCCTGGGCGCCTCAGCCTCAGTGATGGCCATTGTGGTTGCCATTTCCGTTTATGTACCCAACTACCGGATCCATTTGCTTTTACTCGGTCCTGTCCGCATTTTATACATCGCCCTGGGTTCCATATTACTCGACATACTGATGATCGACTCCGATAACTCAGGCGGACACCTGGCCCACCTGGGGGGAGCTTTATGGGGATTCTATTACATCTACATGCTTAAAAAAGAAACCGATTTCAGTACGCTCCTACAAAAACTGCCCCGCTTTAAATTCAGTGGAGTCAAAAGCAGCACGCGAAAAACAAAATTCAGGAATGTTTATACCAATGAACGGCCCATGACCGATGAAGATTACAATCTGCAAAAGAAAAAATCGCAGGAAAAGATCGATAAGATCCTGGATAAAATCTCCAAATCGGGATATGAAAGCCTGTCGAAAGAAGAAAAAGAATTGCTGTTTCGGTCGAGCAATAAAAAATAACTTCATAATCCTGTGAACCAAAAATCAATCAAAAAGAAAATCTCATTCTTGACAGGCGTGCTGCTACTGATCAATGGTTTTTTTATTTTGCTTTTGCTACTGGCTTATGCAGCCTATCATATTCCTCCTGCTACCATTCCATATCTCCCGTTTGCTGGTCTTGCCTACCCCTATATCTTACTGGCCAACCTGTTGTTTGTTCTTTTTTGGATTGTAAAGAGAATCAAATTTGCCCTCATTCCCCTTCTTTTTATTTTGTTGGGATGGAACCATATTGGCCGTTTATTCCAGTTAAACGGAAAAGCCACCGGGGATGAAGCGGGCATCAAGGTCGTCTCCTATAACATCCAGAATTTTATTAAATACAACACCTCTACCACCAAGTATCTGAGCGATTTTGAAAACCAGGACCGCATCACCGACTGGCTGACCCAACAAAATGCCGATATTGTTTGCCTTCAGGAAATGCTTTATGACCGTGACAACTATGATCAGTTTGCTGCTCAATTGGGGAACCATATCGGTTGCCCCAATAATTACCATGAAAACTATTACAAGACTTCCCGTGATAAACTGGATGCCATTGCCATTTTTACCCGTTTCCCGATCCTCAATACAGGACACCTTGAATATGACGATAAATCCATTGGCATTTATGCGGATCTTGTTATAAACCATGATACAGTGAGGTTGTACAACCTGCACCTGGCCTCCATCCATTTCCGCAAAGAGGATTATGAATTCATCACCGGGTTTTCGCCCCAGCAGGAACAGGAGGAAATAAAGACCGGCACCTTGCAGATCATTGCTAAAATGAGGGTGGCCTTTGAAAAACGGGCATTGCAGTCAAAGATCATTGAAAAGGAACTGGAATTATCACCTTATCCAACCATTATCTGCGGTGACTTCAACGACACCCCTCACTCCTATAGCTACCACAGGCTTACCCGCAAGCTGATAGATGCGTTTGTTGTGAGCGGAAAAGGCATCGGAACCACCTATGCCGGTGAAAATTTCCCCGCCTTCCGGATTGATTATATATTATATGATCCGATGTTCACAGCTTCTGGATTTATTCGTCATAAAATCAATCTATCCGATCATTATCCCATTTCCTGCACGCTTCATACCCGGAGTTCAAATAATTAACCTTTTGAAAACGAACCGTTTCCCTATATAAATTTATTGCGTATTTTCGCAGTGATTAACTGACTGCGGATATGATGAATCTATTCAAACTCACCATCCTTATATTGGTTGTGCTTTGGCAAAGTCAGGCGATAAAAGCAGAGAACCGCCTTGACTCCCTTTTGCAGGAAAGGAATTCGCAATACAATGAATACAACCAATACAAGCTCAGCATGAATGAAAGAACCTGGCTCCGGCTTGTGGAACTCGGGCAAAAAGCCAATGATCTCATAGAAACCGACAATGTTATTCTCAATCAATACTTGCAACGGGAGCTGAGTCGCAACCGTGAATTAATCGATAGTACTGAAAAAATGAATCTTGAGATTGCACTGCTAAATAAAGAGGCCGAGATGCAGGAAATGTTGATGGTGGAACGACGAAACCTTACCAATACCCTGTTGATTATCATCGGTGGCATTGTCATACTTTTAATTGTGTTATTCATCCTGTTCATCGATCGGCAATCAAGGTTCAGATCCGCCAAACTGGAGCTGGAACGGTTGTGGACCATGAAGGAAGATCCGAAATACAATCATCTGCAACAGGATGAACTAAAAATGCTTTCTGACCAGGTTAACAAGCTGGCAGAGGAAAATGATTTGTTAAAAAAAGAACTCAACCAGGAAAAAGGCAAAAAATCAGAAGCCATGGAATCGTTGAAAAAGGAGATCCGTTCCCGCCGGCAGGTTGAACAGGAGATCAAGGATCTCATTTCACAAATTCAGAAGAAATAAAAAAACACACACTCAGCATCTGAATGTGTGTCACCTAAAAATTTTGTCATTTTTAAAGCGGGTTAGCCATGACCGCTTCCACTTCGGCCACAGTTTTTGGAATGGGTTTACCCAGAACACGATAGCCGGTGTCGGTAACGAGGATATCATCCTCGATCCTCACACCACCAAAATCCTTGAAGGCTTCCACTTTATCATAATTGATAAAGTCCATGAATTTTTTCTCGTTTCTCCACTGATCGATCAGCGCCGGAATGAAGTAGATTCCCGGTTCAATGGTAAAGACGAAACCAGGTTGATGACGCCGGCCCAGCCTGAGAAAAGCGGTGCCAAATTGTTTACTTCGCTGGATCTCTTCATCATAACCTACATAGTTTTCGCCCAGACCTTCCAGATCATGTACATCCAGTCCCATCATATGGCCCAGACCGTGCGGGAAGAACATGGCATGTGCGCCTTCTTTCACAGCATCATCCACATTACCTTTCATAAGTCCGAGGTTTTTGAGTCCGGTGGCAATCACGCTGGCAGCTAACAGGTGAAGATCCCTGTTTGGAATGCCGGGTTTGGTCGCTTCAATGGTTTTCATGTTGGCCTCCAGCACAATCTCATAAATATCTTTCTGACGTTGATTGAACTTTCCACCCACAGGCACCGTCCGTGTAATATCGGAAGCATAGTGCATGGTTGTTTCCGCACCGGCATCGGCCACCATCATCCGCCCTTCAACGAGGGTATTGCCATGAAAGTGATTGTGCAATGTTTCGCCATGGATGCTAAGAATAATGGGAAAGGAAACCGGATTGCCCCTTGACAGGGAGATCCCTTCCATGGTGCCCGATATTTCCCGTTCAATTCGTCCGGGCATGGCCATGCGCATGGCCGTGGTATGCATCTCATATGCAATATCAACAGCCTTTTCAATTTCTGCGATCTCAAATTGATCCTTTACGCACCTCAATTTCACGATCGCTTTGATCAGTTCTACCGAAACATGATTTCGGACATCAGCAAAGGGGATACCCAGCAACTCTTCCAGCAACATATAAGTTTCGCCACGATAGGGTGGTACAAAATGGATTTTACGACCTTTGGCTTTGGCTTCCTTCACAAATTCAAACAGGTCTTTTGCAGGAGCTGTATGCTGAACACCCACTTTAGCAGCCCGCTCCGACATCAGTGGTTGAGGTCCCATCCAGATGATATCATCCAGGTCGACATCATTGCCGAAAATGTAATCCTTATCATTGTCGATATCCATTATCCCATTCAGATCGGGATGATCCAATCCGAAAAAATATAGAAAATTACTATCCTGCCTGAAATGGTAGGTATTGGCCGGATAGTTATAAGCGGCTTCCGGATTACCGGGAAGCAATACGATCCCTGATTTCAGTTCGTTCCGAAGCCGGTTGCGACGATCGGTATAAACACTTGCATCAAACATATTTTATTTTTTAATGATTATTTCTATTAAGAAGGATCGCTAAATTATTAAATTCTTTCCTACTATCAGACAGAATTTGTAAATTTGGGAAAAAACCGATCATGAAGACCCGTCGTCCAGCCGTAGCGGGCCGGTTTTATCCAGGCAATGCCATGGAGATCCGGCATCAACTGTCCGATATCCTTGACAGGGAGCGTCCATTGATTGAGATGGCCCTGGCCGAAAAGGAGATCATTGGCGCCGTCGTCCCCCATGCAGGTTATATGTTCTCGGGTTACCAGGCCATCCATTTTTTTGAGATTCTAAAAAAATCAAAACAGCAATTCGATACTTTCTTTATCATTAATCCCAACCATACCGGTTATGGGGAGGAGATCAGCCTGGATGAAAACGATGTATGGGAAACCCCGCTGGGAAAGGTGGAGATCGATTACGATTTCTATGACCTGCTCGATTTTGCAGAATCGGAAGCCGCACATAAATTTGAACATTCCGGTGAGGTGATGGTGCCCATGCTCCAAAATTCACTGGACTATGCCTTCCGGATCGTCCCCATCACTTTATCCCACCAAAACCCAGAAAATGCAAGAATCATAGCAAAAGCCATCCATAAAGCCAATGCCCTCTTAAAGAAAAAGATCTGCGTGATCGCTTCTTCCGATTTTTCCCACTTTGTTGAACCCGAGGAAGGCAAAAAACTGGATCGACCGGTCATTGAGGAAATCCTGAATATGAATCCGGAAGGGGTTTACCACGAGGTGAGAGACGGGAACCTTTCCGTATGTGGATTCGGGCCGATTATGGCGCTGATGGAGTATGCCGGCATGGTGGCTCACAAGCCCCAGACCAGGATCCTGCGCAAAGGTCACTCCGGGGAAATCATGCCTTCGAATGAAGTGGTCGATTATGTCTCCATTTTGTTTTATAAAGATTGAGTATGCTGGGAGGGGGTGCCGGACATATTGCCGATATGATTGCCCGATACAAAAGCAACATGTCCATGCTTTCCAAAAAGCGGTATTTCAACAAAACTTCTGGTAAATATGAAAACCGCAGAGGCAGGATTGAAATAAATGAAAATAAAGTCAATCTAACCGATCTGAAAATAAAACTACAGCAAGGCAGAAGAAGGGAACAATTCAGAGATGTGATCATATTGCTCGTATCAATTTTCCTTGCTTATATCCTTTTTAGCTGGATCTTTTTTTAAGCCTTACCCAATGAAAATTCTGAAATCCATAGAATATTTTTTTAACAGGAGTTTTCACCCGGGTGACTATTTATTTAAAAACGGTTTCAAATACGAGGTTCCACTTTCAATTATCGTGGTCATCTCGATCATCTTAACACATTCGCAAACCATTCACCTGGAAACCCTGTTTACACTCACCCTGGCCTTTATTTCCATAATGTATTATTTTATGGCTTTCGGGAAGTCAGGTCTGGGAAACCCGCCATCAGCCTATGCACTGTTTATCAGAAAGTTGTTGTACATTGCCCTCTGCATCAGCACCCTGGCAGTTTTATTTTACCTAAATCAGTTCAATGGTTTTGATGTTATGATTCGCGTATCACTGGTCGTGCTGGCAGCCTGTTTATTAAGCTATTTTTTCATCAGGTTCAGGGTGCCAGATGTAACATTATTATCTGCAACCGATACCCGCAGATTGCTCATATTTATCGTTGCAGATTTACTGGTCGCCGTAGATATTTTGGATATTGCCGGGGGATAATGGTTGTTGCAGCGTTTATCTAAATTCCAATCTCACATCGCCATCAGAAGAGGAGATTTTCACTTCTACCCCGCCATTGTGATACGTTCCCTTTGCATAATCTTCTTCTGCCGTTCCTGAGAAATCTTGCATCGGAATATACACATCCTCTCCTTCGGCCCGCAAATTCAACCCTGTTCCCATCGGTATAGCAAGCCGGATATCGCCATCACTGGTTTCAAGAATCGTTTTGGCAGTCAGTTTCATAAAACTACCTTCGATATCTCCATCGGAAGTACGGGCCATAAGAGAGCCTGCCAGATCCGTAAAAAAGACAGACCCATCGGAAGTCGTTGCAGTGGAAACTCCTGTTACCCTCTCCAATTGAATGGAACCATCGCTGGTGACTAAGGTAGCATCTCCTTCTACAGCAACAGCCTTGATATCGCCATCACTCGTCACCATGCGGGTTCTATTATGTAAATCATTCACATAAATGTCCCCATCACTGGTTACCATATCCGATATGCCGTCGATTCCTTCTGCAACAATATCTCCATCGGAAGTGGCAACCGTCAGGTCACCGTGGATATTCATGGCCATAACATCACCATCACTGGTGGCACATTTTTGAAAACCCGTCAGATTGCGTACGGAAATATCACCATCAGAACTGGCCAGGCGGCAGGAAGTAGCCTCAGGCACATTCACCCTGAATGACACCCGGTAGCGATTATCCCATTGAACCCATCCGCGGGCATGGGGTTGTTCGACCTTAATGCTCAGCTCATTACTGTTTTTGGTTATCGTCAGTTCGACGTGTTCCTCCAATTCCGCGAGGGAGATATCCAGGAGCCGATCACCTTTGTAAACCAAAAAATCAATGGTGATAATCTCCGTTTCAGAACCTTCTACCTTGATATAACCATCCTCTGTCTCCAGGTTCAGACCGGCCGGACTGGATATTTGATAGGTTTGACGAAATGAATACTTTTCCTGCGCCTGAACCTGGAGCAGGATAAAAAGGGATAACAAAGATGTGAGCCATAATTTTTTCATTGTTTTATTTTTTGGTATGGTTGATTCTATCGTTGTCCAAAATTACAAAATGATCTTCGATCATGTGACGCAATCTTAATGTCGAAGTTACACTTCGTTAATCTGCAACTGACAATTTCTTTACTTTTGGCAGATGTTATTTATTAATCGACAGGTATGAAAAAATTGATATCAATTATTGTTGTCGCACTCATATTTATGTCTTGTAATACGAACAATCAATCGGACAAGCAACATAGCAGCCCGCTTGCAGATCAGGTAAAACAAGAAACTCTTCGAAGCTGGAATGCTTATAAAAAGCATGCCTGGGGCAGTGATGTTCTATTACCCCTCAGTAAAGGGAGCAAAAACTGGTATGAAGAACCACTCTATATCTCGCCTATAGATGCTTACAGTACAATGCGTGTCATGGGCCTGGAAGAAGAAGCCAGAGAAATTGAGCAATACGTGATCGACAGCCTCCACTTCAATAAAGATATCGAGGTGAAGGTGTTTGAAGTAAACATACGCGTTTTAGGCGGATTATTGTCGATGTATCAATATACCCAAAATGAAAAGATCCTGGCCAAAGCAGAAGATTTTGGCAGGCGTTTATTGCCGGCCTTTAAAACCGGAACCGGCATGCCAGCTTACTGGGTAAACCTGAAAACCGGATCCATCCGAGGCGACACCATCAACATGGCCGAAGCCGGCACCTACCTCCTCGAAATGGGTATCTTAAGTTATTTCACCGGAGATCCTGTGTTTTATCAGAAAGCAAAAAAGGCAACCATGGCTGCTTACAATCGCCGTTCAGAAATCGGTTTGATCGGGGAGCGGATGGACGTCCAGACCGGTGAGTGGACCAATAAAAACAGCCACATTTGCGCCGGTATCGATTCCTATTATGAGTATTTGTACAAAGCGTGGCTCCTTTTTGGCGATCCGGATCTGAAAGAGGCCTGGGGAAAAAGCCTGGCAGCCATTCAAAAATATATCCCTGAAATGCATGATTCACTATTATGGTATGGTCGGGTAAACATGGAAACAGGCGAACATGTCAGCAGTGTGGTCACCCTTTATGATGCATTTTTCCCGGCCTTGCTGGCCATCAGCGGAAATGTGGAGCAGGCCCGAAAACTTCAACACACCTGGGACTGGCTCTGGAATCAATATGGATTGGAACCCATGGCTTATGATTATGTGAAGCATCAGCCAACCTATCCCGTTTATGATCTCAATCCGGAGATCATCGAATCGGCTTATTACCTGTTTCATTTTACCGGTGATTCAGCTTACTTTAACATGGGAACCGGCTATTGGAACGATATTCTATCGTATTGCAAAAACGATGTGGCTTTCAATGCCATTGAAAACGTGGAAACCAAAGAAAAACGGGATTATATGGCGACCTATTTCTTTGCGGAAACCCTGAAATATTTTTATTTACTTTTCGGCGGAAACGGTGAATTCAATTTTGATGATTATATTTTCACCACCGAAGCACATACCTTTCGACGGAATCTGTTTGACCAAAACACAGCAGCCAGAAGGTTGGGTTTTGAGCAAAAGATGGATGAGGAATAGGGGCAGTAGGAATGGGGGAGCTGGGAAATTTGTTTGGTCATAATTCGTTGATCCGGGAGGTTCACAACACTGTTCTGAAAGTCATAGATCTCAAATTCCGAATTTCATCCTAAACCACATTCACCTCCCGCTCCATTTCAACCCCAAATTTAGCTTTAACCGATTTCATGACTTTTTCGGAGAGGGCCAGAATATCCTGTCCGGATGCATGCGCATAATTCACCAGGACAAGCGCCTGTTTGGCATGAATGCCGGCATCTCCTTCCCGGTAACCTTTCCATTCGCACTGATCGATCAACCAACCTGCAGCCAACTTGTAATTGCCATTATCCAGCTTAAAAGCAACGAGGTTTGGGAATTGATTTTTTAAATGGTCATGAAAGGATTTGGGAACCTCCGGGTTCTTGAAAAAACTACCTGCATTGCCGATCTCATTCGGATCGGGTAATTTACTTCTCCGAATATTGATGACCGCCTGTCGCATAGCTTGCAGTGAAAGTTCCCCAACACTCATTTTTTCCAACGCCTCCTTGATGGTGCCATAAGATGTATTAAATACCGGCTTTTTATCCAGTTTGTATGTAACGCTTAAAATAACACCCTTCCCTTTTAATTTTCGTTTAAAAATACTGTCGCGATAGCCAAAGGAGCAGTCCTTCGCAAAAAAAGATTGTATCAAATTCTGTTCGAAATGATAATATTCAAGCGACTCAAAGTGATCCTTTATCTCCACCCCGTAGGCTCCAATATTCTGTATGGGACTGGCACCCACATTTCCGGGGATCAATGAGAGGTTTTCCAATCCTCCCCACCCCTTTTCTACGCAAATCGCAACAAAATCATCCCAGTTCATGCCGGCGCCAACTTTTACCAAAACATGCTCGCTTGTTTCAGCAATTTGCTCCATATTCCGATCTCCAATTTTCAGGATCAGACCGTTATAATCCTTTGTAAACAAAATGTTGCTTCCACCACCCAGGAGCATGACCGGAACTTTTTTTTGTTGCGCAAATGCCAGTCCCTCCCTGATTTCTTCCAATGAAGCAACCTGAGCAAAATATTTTCCATCTACATTTATACCGAAGGTATTCAGGGATTTGAGCGGATAATTCGTAAATATTTCCATCAGTTCAATGTTAACGCTGTTCCTTGTTGAACATGCGAATTTACTATTTTCGCGGGCTAATGCGGGAGGAATTTGAAAAAAGTAATTGTATCGGTTATTAACGACCTCGTCACCGACCAACGGGTGGATAAAGTATGCCGAACCCTCCTGGACATGGGATTCGAAGTGACCCTCATCGGACGTATCAAACACAACAGTCCGCCACTAAACGGGCGTCCCTATAAAATGATTCGCATGCACCTCCTTTTCGAAAAGGGTCCCCTATTCTATGCGGTATATAACATCCGGCTTTTTCTGCTTTTACTATTCCGCAAGGCCGATTTACTAGTCTCTAATGACCTAGATACCCTTCTGCCCAATTTCCTGATTCATAAAATCAAACACATTCCATTGGTTTATGATAGCCATGAACTATTCACGGAGACCCCGGAAGTAATCCATCGTAAATTTGTGAAAGGAGTTTGGGAACGTATTGAAAAATGGATACTCCCCCAATTAAAAGAGGTGATGACAGTGAGTGAAGGGATTGCTGAAATTTTCAGAAAAAAATACAAGGTTGATGTCAAGGTAGTAAGGAATGTCCCACCCCTTCGAAATTTCAAAATAGCCCGATCAAGAGAGGATCTTGACCTTCCTGAGAATCGGAAAATATTGATCCTTCAGGGCGCTGGTATCAACATAGAGCGTGGTGCCGAGGAGTTGATAGAATCCATGCAATACCTTGATGGATATCTTTTACTGATTATAGGGGGCGGAGATGTGATCGATCAGCTGAAAAAAATGGCTGATCGGCTTCAACTTGATGAAAAGGTTAGGTTCATTCCGCGTATTCCGGTAGAGGAACTCTATCAATACACCATGAATGCTGATCTTGGAGTTACCATTGATAAGGATACCAATCTGAACTACCGTTACAGTCTTCCCAATAAGCTTTTTGATTATATCCATGCCGGCATTCCGATACTGGCCTCCTCTTTGGTGGAGATCAAAAAGATCATTGAACATTATCAGGTTGGCACTATCATCGGAGATCACGCACCTAAACATATTGCTGATCGGATCAGGGAAGCATTATCTGATGCAGAACAGATAAATCAATGGAAGGAAAATACTAAGTTTGCAGCACAGGAGCTTTGCTGGGAACATGAAGAAAAAATAATCAAAGAAGTTTATCGGAAATATGCCTGATCAATACCTCCATATTGTTGCTTTTGATATTCCGTATCCACCCAATTATGGAGGCGTGATCGATGTGTACTACAAACTCAAAGCGCTCCACAAAAAAGGGATTGGAATCATCTTACATTGTTTTGAATATCCGGGTCGCGATCGGGCAGACGAATTAAAAAAATACTGCACCAAAGTCCATTATTATCCCCGGTTAATGGGCTTGAGATCGGCGTTATCACTTAAACCATATATCGTAGCCAGTCGCAGATCGGAACAGTTACTATCCAACCTACTAAAAGATGATCATCCCATCCTTTTTGAGGGGTTGCACAGTTGTTATTATATCAGCCATCCCAAACTCAGGAAGCGGGTGAAAATTTATCGGGAAAGCAATATCGAGCACCGGTACTATTTTAACCTGTTCAGGGTTGATAAAAGTCCTTTTAATAAACTCTATTTTATCCTGGCCAGTTTCAAATTGCGTCTTTATCAGCGCATGCTCAAACATGCTTCGCTGATGCTCGTGGTATCGGAAGAAGACACCCAATATCTGCAGCGACACTTTACGAAGATCCCTGTGGAGTACCTTCCCAGTTTTCATGCCAACGAAGAGATCACCAGCCAACCAGGCAGTGGGACTTATGCCTTGTACAATGGCAATATCGAGGTACCCGAAAATGCACATGCTGTGGAATATCTGATACAGGAAGTATTCGATAACAGCCCGCATCAATTGGTCGTTGCTGGCATGAATCCTCCGGAGCACATCCGCAAGTTGGCCATCGATCATAAAAACATCCGGCTCATTGCCAACCCAGGTGATGAGGAGATGTTTAGCCTGATAAAAAATGCACATGTCAATATCCTGGTTACATTTCAGGCAACGGGATTGAAATTAAAACTGCTGAACACCCTTTACCGGGGCCGGTTCTGCCTTGTCAATGAGCCCATGCTCAATGGCACCGGGCTGGAAAGTTTGTGTGAAATCGGAAATGATCCGGATACACTCCGCCAGAAACTGAATATTTTATTTGAAAAAACTTTTGAAACATCCCAGATAAGCCTTCGTGAAAGCGTCCTGTCAAAACGTTACGCCAACAATAAGAATGCTGAAAGACTCATCCACCTTGTTTTTAATCCATAAAATCACTATTTTTCAGATTCCAATTAACTCGAACGACAAGCAATACTGCATGCTATGAAAACATTAAAAATTATTACATTGGCCGGATATGGCCTTGTGACTCTGCTGGGTTTTGTTTTTACCTACCTTTACCTTTCACGTTCGGAATTCATGCCCTATCATGCTGTTGCAGTAGGATTGAACTGGGAAGAGGTTGAACCTGGATTCCAAACATTGATACTGGCATTGATGCGCGTATCCGGAGGAGGCTGGCTGGCTACCTCGCTTGGCATGAGTTTGCTACTCATCCGCCTTTTCAAAGACGATAAATTCTGGATTCTTATTTATATCGGGATTATCGGTTTATCCGCCTGCATACCTACTCTATTGGCGACATTGATGGTGAGGCATAATTCCCCTGCCAATCCGCCATGGTTTGCCGCGGCAGGAGCTATCGCACTAATTATTATCTCCCTGCTGGCCGGAATAATCCGGGCCAATAGATTAAAAAGTAAAGAAAAAGGAAGGGTGATCACTGGGTGATCACTTTCCCATTCTCACATTTCAGGGTTCGGGCAGGGAATTCATTGAACAAAGAATAATTGTGGGTGGCCATTAATACGGCACGTCCTGTCTGGCTGATATCAAAAAGCAGTTTCATAATGCCCCGTGAAGTTTCAGGATCAAGATTTCCGGTGGGCTCATCGGCCAGAATGATCTCGGGATCATTGACCAGGGCGCGGGCTATGGCCACGCGCTGTTGTTCTCCTCCGGAAAGTTGATGGGTCAGTTTGAATCCTTTGGTTCCCAGCCCCACCTTTTCAAGCACATCCTGGGTTCGTTGTTCCATTTTCTTTTTGTCCTTCCAACCCGTAGATTTCATTACGAAGTGCAGGTTTTCGGCCACCGAGCGATCTGTCAGCAACTGGAAATCCTGAAAAACAATGCCCAGCTTCCGGCGAAGAAAAGGAATTTCTTTGTTTTTGATGGATTGAAGCGAAAAACCAGCTACATTTCCGGTACCCTGTTTCAGGGGTAAATCGGCATAAATGGTTTGCAGCAAACTGCTCTTTCCACTGCCGGTTTTCCCGATGAGGTAAACAAACTCACCTTTTTCCACCCGTATATTGACATCCGACAACACCAGTATCTCCCGCTGAAATATCGCTATATTCTCCAGTTCTATGATCGTATCCAATGACATAAATTTTGAATTGTCCTTCAAAAATACTTAAATTTGTTTTGGCAGATCAAAACAGAAATTTTAACCCGACTAAATAATTAAAAAGTGATCATAAAAACCCGATTTATCTTGTTACTCCTGCTTGCCGGATGGATAAGCTTAATGCATGCGCAAACCATAACAATGCAGGATAAGGCACTGCGCCTCAAAGCATGGACAGACCGTATGGATGATGTCATTCTGCTTGATAAACTTCCCATTTTTTCTTTTATGATGAATGACAGAGTTTATTACTCAGATTCCCCTGACATGCAATTTGAGGATTCCACCGGGACCTGGAATTTTAAGGGAATTTTACGATTTAACCTGAAGCGGGATACGGCCTCCCTGCAGGGCTCCAAAATGAACCTCCAGATACGGAATATTTCAAACGATACGGTAATCTTTGAAAACGTGGTCCCGTTCGGACAAAAACCGGGTCACATTTATATTACAGGGAAAGGTTCCTGGTCGCTGGCCCGCGCTTACCTGTTCAGACCCGGAAAAGAGCCGTTGGGGGTGATCCTTCCTGACAATGCATGGGAAATGGGTTATGGAGCGTTCAGAACGGAGGAAAATGTTTCACTGTGTGCCATTGCCAGGCGGACGGATGTTGACAATGCCCTTAAAAATCGGTATAAAACCCACGTGAATCCGGGAGGTTGGGTTAAGTATAATCTTTATTTTGACGATTATACCGGAGAATGGCAAAATGGATTGAAGCGGATGTTCCAGCAAAATTATCTCTATGACCTGGAAGAATTTAATGACTCATTATACAAAAGGGAGGATCTGGAATGGATCCGCCACCGGTATTTTATGGTATTGCAAACAGCCTGGGATCACGAATTTTATGATCAACAAAATGGAGGTTATCGGTTTGATCAGTTCCTGGACAAATGTGAAGACCTTTGCGGAAAGCTTGATATTTATGGTCTCTGGCCCACCTGGCCTACCCTTGGCCTGGATCAGCGCAACCAGTGGGATCTGTATGAAGACCTGCCCGGTGGACTTCCAAAGTTGAATGAGCTTTCACAAAATGCCAAAGAACGGGGTACTGCTTTTTTTATCTCATACAATCCCTGGGATCAGAGCACACGCAAGGAAAACCATTACACAGGTATGGCAAAGCTCATCAAAGCCATTGATGCGGACGGAGTAGTTCTCGATACCCGTGGAAAATCCTCCTGGGAACTTCAACATGCTGCCGATAGTGTCAAACCCGGTGTGATCATGTATTCCGAAGGGATGGCCATTACCAAAGATATGCCCGGAATTATTTCAGGGCGGGTACACGATGCCATTTTTATGCCGCCTCCCCTCAATCTGAACAAACTGATCCGTCCTGATTTTGCTATATTCAGGGTATGCCAGCTAAGCCAGGGAGAGATCAAACGAGAAGTCAATATATCACTTTTTAATGGTTATGGGGTGGAGCTGAATACCTTTGCTCCCGGACGTCCCGATTGGATTGAGACGGAAATGACCTATCTGGGCAGGGCGGTCATGATCCTCCGCGAAAATACCTCGGTCTTTAACAGTTTCGACTGGACCCCGCTCATTCCAACCCTCGAAGACCATATCTGGGTAAATCGCTTTCCGGGAAAAAACAAAACCGTTTATACCATATACAGTCTCAAAACAGAAGGATTTGATGGTCCATTATTTATTGCACCACCAAAGAAAAACAGCCATTTTGTGAGCCTCTGGCACCATGAAGAACTGAGTCCCCTTACAGTGGATGGAAAGCAGTATATCCCGGTGACGACCGATGGATTTAACAATGCATGGCTGGAAACCCGAAAAGAAAGCAATATCGATTGTATTGCAGAATTCCCCAGACTGCTGAAGCTAAAAAAGGAAAACAACCAACTCACTCTTTCAGCTGAAAAAGGTGATGAAATCCGCATCTGGAAAGGTAATCCATCTTATCAAAACAGTTATAAATCTTTTGGAATTAAAGAGCAGGTTGTTAACATCTATGAGCAATTTGGTGTGGTTGAAGGCAAACTGGTGGTACAACTATTGGATAAAGAAGAGTTGATGGATGAAACAATCCTTAATTTGAAGCCCGGCACGCCACGCTTGATCAGTATGATTGAGCGAACCAATACCAAAGATGATGTTCCCGGCGATATGATCGAGATCCCCGCAACACGTTTTACCATGCAAAAGGAGATCAGTGAGAACTTCATCCCCTATCCGGAATATGATACCACCATCCAGTATGCCATACAGAAGTTCTATATTGATAAATACCCGGTGACCAATAACCAGTTTTATGATTTCATCGAGTCGACCGGCTATCAACCCAAAGACACCGTTAACTACCTAAAACACTGGAAAGACGGGAAGTACCCGCGGGGTATGAAAAATTATCCCGTGGTGTTTATCAGTTACGAGGATGCACAGGCTTATGCCCAATGGGCCGGTAAGCGTCTTCCCACCGAGGCCGAGTGGCAATATGTGGCGCAGGGAAATGATGGAAGACTTTACCCCTGGGGCAACGAGATGGACTCCACCAAATGCAATGCTGCTACCGGAAGCATCACCCCGGTCAACCAGTATCCGGGTGGTGCCAGTCCCTTTGGTGTCATGGATCTTATTGGTAACGTTTGGCAGCTTACCAATGATCTGTACGACAACGGCAGTAACTATTTCATTATCATCCGTGGAGGCAGTTTTTATAATCCAACATCAAGCTGGTGGTATGTGAAAGGCGGGCCCCAACCGCTGAATAAAACCCAGATGTTACTGCGTGTTTCTCCGGGTTTCGAAAGGAATGCCACGGTGGGGTTCCGGTGTGCAATGGATGCCGGTTCGGAATAAATGTAAGTCCGATATTTTGTAGTCATGAATAAAACCTTACTCTTATTGATCTTCGCTTTGCCCGGTCTTTCGATCCAGGCCTTTTCCCAGTGGGATTTCCTGGGATTGAGCAATATCCAATGCAACGAGGTAGCGGTATTTGAAAATACAATTTACCTTGGAACCGATCAGGGGATGTTCACGAAACCGGTTCAATCAAATGACACCCTGTGGACATCCATTGGATTGCAGGACCGTCCGGTCAATGATTTTATCATTTTCAGCCAGGATACACTTTTGGTAGCCACCGAATTATTTGTTTATCCAGAAGATTCAATTTCTCTATACCTCACTTACGACGGCGGGCTTAACTGGCTTCCCTATCAAAATGGATTTGGGGGAGCTTATCCAAGGTGTAATGAAATAAAACATGACCCCATACAACCAAACATTTTATTTGGCGTTTCAGGCGCTGCTGTTGCCAGGTCAGCAGACAAAGGGTTAAGCTGGGAGCTCATATACTCCGATTGGGGTATGGCAGCCATGTTCCATATCTTTTTGGTTGACTACAATTCGGGAGAGATTTGGGTGGGCGGACAAACAGTATATTTTGAAAACAAGATTATAAAATTTACCAATTACGGGGATCAATATGAGATCATGGACCCGGTTCCCAATTCAACCATCGCCTGTTTGTTAAAACATACTGAAAATCCGGATCAATTGCTGGCTGGCGGCGGTGGTGGAATATTTGCCAGCAGCGACAATGGTGGGTCATGGGAACCCTGTGAAGTGATTGGGGATTTAATAACAGATATGGATGTAAGTCCTCAAAATCCCGATATAGTTTACGCTTCAGGTTATTATGATGATAGTGCATCAGACCGGCTTTTTTGCAGCATCAGCACGAATTTTGGAACTTCCTGGAATTCGGTTTTCTACAATGATATAACACATGACTATTTCGCCCATTCAATGGACGTTTATGAGGGTTCATCCTATGATAAAATTTATATAACTACGAATCATGGTGTTTATGTTTATAAAAACACCAACTTAAACAGAGTAGCGCATTTTATTGATCAGAACATCCAAATTTTCCCCAATCCGGCTTTTGATCAGGTACATATCACTTCCGGATCTCCGATAGAACAGTTAAAAATCTTCGATATATCGGGTAGGGAACATTCCCTCGTTTCGGTGTATTTATCCCATCAAACCTGCCAAATGGATATCCGGTCATTGAATTCGGGCATTTATATCGTCAGGATTGACATTTCCAATCATTCGATGTTCCATAAATTGATCAAAAAATAAGTTCATCAGCTGATATAGATATTTGTAATATTTCATATCTTTGTTTGATTAATATCTACATCATGACCCTTCATTTCATTGATTTGAAAATGTATGACCACACCGGCCGAAAGCTCTTTGAATGCTGGATTTGGTAGATTTGTTTCCCGACTTCCTTTCTTTGATTTTAAAATTTCACCTTCGATGATTTCATTGTTCTGGTTGGTATGATTTAATCCCTATGGCGAACTCAACTTCAAACTTTGAACTTCGAACATCGAACCAAATACTTCACCTTATGCAATCTAAAGGCAACATCTTCAACATCCAGCATTTTTCGGTTCATGACGGGCCAGGCATCCGCACGACTGTATTTTTCAAAGGTTGTCCACTGGCCTGCTGGTGGTGTCACAATCCTGAGGGGAGGGGTTCAGAGATCGAAGTGATGAATGGCAAGACCATTGGCCGGACTGTGGATGCTGATGAACTGTTGGAAGAGATCCTAAAAGACAGGATTTTTTATGATGAATCCGGGGGTGGCGTCACCTTCTCGGGGGGAGAACCCCTGGCGCAACCTGCATTTCTGAAAGAGATGCTTGTACGCTGCCGGAAACATGGAATCCATACGGCCATTGACACCTCCGGATACGTGAGCAAGGCCAGTCTGAGACAGGTGTTGCCCTTCACCGACCTGTTCCTGTTTGACCTGAAGATCATGGATCCGGTTAAACATCTGCGGTATACCGATGTCTCCAATGTTGAGATCATCGACAACCTGCAATACCTGCTATCCAAAAAGGCCAGGGTCATTGTCCGGGTGCCGGTCATTCCTGAAATAACCTTTACTGCTGAAAATTTAAATCAAATCGCCACCTATCTTAAACAATTTGATCCTGTACCTGAAGTGAACCTGCTTCCTTTCCATCGCATCGGTGAAGGCAAATACAACCGGTACAATATTCGATATAAATTGAACCATAAAAAGGAACCAAAACAGGAAGATCTCGTATTGCAAATATCTGCTTTTGAGAAAGCGGGTATTCCGGCAAAAATAGGGGGCTAATCATTTTCTTTCACAACAATCAATGAACAGACTATGTTAACACGCGTCGCCAAACTCCGCCAGCAAAGCACTGAAAAAAAACCAACAATCTCTGCCGAAAGAGCCTTACTTGTAACAGAAATCTACAGCGATCCTGCCATGCAAAAAGTGAGCATACCGGTAAAACGGGCCATGACCTTCAGGCACATCCTGGCGCATAAAAATATTTGCATCAATCCGGGAGAACTGATCGTTGGAGAACGGGGTCCTGAACCTCAGGCCTGCCCCACCTATCCTGAAATTTGTCTCCATTCCCTGCAAGATCTGGAGATCCTGAAAAACAGGGAAAAAATACCCTTCGATTCCGATGAGGAAACCCAATCCATCTATGCCGAGAAGATCATTCCGTTTTGGGAAGGGAAGTCGGTAAGGGATGAGATGTTCCGTCAGTTGCCACAGGAATGGAAAGATGCCTATGAAGCGGGCGTTTTTACTGAATTCATGGAACAGCGACCACCCGGTCACACCGTCCTCGACGACAAGATCTATCATAAGGGTATGCTCGATTTTATCCGGGAGATCGAAACCGCGATGAAATCTTTTGAGCAATCGGGAGCAACAGCAAAAGTTGAGGAACTGAAAGGGATGAAAATTGCGGCTGAGGCCATCATCAATTATGCTACACACCATGCGGAAAAGCTGGAAACACTTGCTAATTTTGAAAAGGATGTCGCACGCAAAATGGAACTGGAAAAAATGGCCCGGATTTGTCGCAAAGTACCGGCCCATAAACCCGACACCTTCTGGGAAGCCCTTCAATATTACTGGTTTGTTCATGTGGGTGTCATCACGGAAGTCAACCCCTGGGACTCCTTCAATCCGGGGCGGCTCGACCAGCACCTGATGCCTTTTTATGAAAAAGGGCTGGCCGAAGGAACCCTCACCCGTGAGCGGGCCAAAGAGATCCTGCAAAGTTTCTGGATCAAATTCAACAATCATCCTGCCCCTCCAAAGATTGGGGTAACGGCCAAAGAAAGCAATACCTATACCGATTTTGCCCTGATCAACCTGGGGGGTGTAAGATCCGATGGATCGGATGCTGTTAACGAAATGACCTATTTATTGCTGGATGTAATTGAAGAGATGCGCCTGTTACAGCCCAGCTCCATGGTCCAGGTGAGCAAAAAAAATCCTGACCAGTACATCCGTCGGTTTTTAGAGATCACCAAAACAGGCTATGGTCAGCCTTCAGTATTTAATACCGATGCCATCATACAGGAGATGCTGCGGGTTGGTAAATCCCTTGCTGATGCCCGCGACGGTGGGGCGAGCGGTTGTGTTGAAACGGGAGCTTTTGGGAAGGAAGCCTATATCCTGACCGGCTATTTTAACATTCCCAAGGTGCTGGAAATCACCCTGAACAATGGGATCGACCCGAAAACGGGTAAAGAGATCGGACTGCGCACCGGCGATCCCGTTCACTATAAACATTTCAATGAACTGATGCAGGCCTTTGAAAAACAAATGAACCATTTTATCGACATCAAGATCAATGGGAACAACATCATCGATTGCATTTATGCCAGGATGATGCCAGTGCCCTTCCTGTCGGTTCTGATCAGTGATTGCATTCAAAATGGCAAAGACTACCATGATGGTGGCGCTCGCTACAACACCAGCTATATACAGGGCGTCGGAATGGGAAGCATCTCCGATGAACTGGCTGCATTGAAATACCATATCTTCGATAAAAAGACCATCTCCATGGAGGGTCTGCTCCATGCATTGCAAAACGATTTCAAGGATTTTGAAGAGTTTCATAAAATCCTGATCAATGATACACCCAAGTATGGCAATGACAATGACTATGCAGATGATCTCACCCGCGCTGTTTTTGAGATCTATTTCAGGGCCATTGATGGAAAACCTACCGCCCGCGGTGGTGTTCACCGGGTGAACCTGCTACCCACCACCTGCCATGTTTATTTTGGCAGTGTCACGGGGGCCATGCCCGACGGAAGGAAGGCCTGGACACCCTTATCCGAAGGCATTTCACCAGTGCAGGGAGCCGACCGAAAAGGGCCGACTGCCGTGATCAAATCGGCAGCGAAGATCGACCATATACGAACGGGCGGCACATTGCTCAACCAAAAATTTACCCCTTCATTCATGCAGGATGAAAAAGGAATTACAGCGGTATTGCACCTGATCCGAAGCTACTTTCGCCTTGATGGCCATCACATCCAGTTCAATGTGGTGAAGGCCGATACCCTGCGGAAAGCTCAACAGGAACCGGAAAAATACCGCGATCTGATTGTACGGGTAGCCGGCTATAGCGATTATTTTGTTGATCTGACCGATGCCCTGCAGGAGGAAATCATCCTGCGAACAGAGCAAATGAATGGGATCGATTAAAAAAAGTCAAAAGCCGGTGGGAGTTTAAATCCAATAATAGCCTAAATTATTGCTCAAATGCACAAGCAGTTTACCGGCTTTTGACAAATCATACTCTAAAATCCGTTATTGTAATAAGCGAAAGCATCCACCAGTTCTGATTCTATCTTTAATTTGTTATTGCTCTCTTTTAAGTATGATTTTATGGCAGGCGCGTTCTCCGAAAAAAGTTCTAAAATCTCCTTCCTCTTTTCAGGTAATTTTATAGCGTTTTCACCCGGATAGGCGTATAAATAAGTTTTTTCAAGATGATAGGTTTTATCCGCTTCCAATGCAGGACCTTGTTTCCTTTCCTTCGAAACATAACGGATGCATCGATAAACCAACAGGCGCAACCTGCCCTCTGATAGCACCTCAAGGTAACCTGATTTTACGACATCATGGCAAATAAAGGTGTCGAAAACAAAGGTGCGGTCATCAATCTGAATGGCATCGATGGTTGTCGGATCGCCAATGGCAGCCGTATCCCCTTCCAGCACAAATTCGATCTGCTGATAGTATATATTGTAACGCATGGGGACTTCTTCATACATGGCTCCACCTCTTATTTTGATGGTTCCGGGTTCCCAATCGCGTTGAAGATACATCTGACATTCCTCGCCCAGATCTTCACTGGTGGTGTTCAATCCGGCCGAGGCATTGGAGGCATTACCGGCACTGGAAGCATTGTATACCCCCACCGGTCGATTGAAGTTTTTGTCTTTGCTGAGCTGCGGCGGTTCGAGTTGCCCCTGCGACTCAAAGATAAGCAGCAGGCTAATTACAGAGACGGCAGCAATCCCTTTCAAATAGGTTTTCATGGTACGATGTTGTTTTATGGTTTAAAGCCCTGAAGTTAAGAAATTTAAGATCAAAAGTCAAGTTTTAATGATGCTATTTTCCAACGTTTAGCAACAGAAGCGAACCAGATTTTGATTATTTTGGTGCGAAATTCCAGTACTCATGATTCAAAGAACACCGTGGTATCTGATTGGTTTGATTTCTCTTTTATTCAGTTTCCACCTGAATGCCCAGAAACTGGTCATTCTGCAACCACCTTATGAAAATAAACCGGACGCGGAAAGCATGGCCGCTCTGATGTTTCTCAACAGCATCGAACATTATGAAATATCTATATTGACAACAGATGAGTTAAAAGATGTTTCACAATTAAAGGATCGCCAGATGGTATGGTTTCATCATGGGGATTCAACTTTGGCAAAACTTCCGCGAAAAGCGGTGAAAGCCCTTCAGGAATTTACCGAGACTGGTGGTAAGCTGTTCCTTACCCTCGAAGGATTCAGGGCGATCAATGACCTTGATTTGGAACCCGCATTGGCCGAAGTCAGAAAAAAGCAAGCCGAAGACAGTGGTTACGGCCGTAAACTGGGGTTGCACGCCTTCCGCAGCCATCCTGTTTTTGAAGGCCTCAACGGCGGTTCCTATATCTTTAAACCGCATCATGACACCACCGTGCGCATCATCGGGTTTTTTGACGAACAGGCGCCGGTGAATGGGAAAGTGATCGCTGTGGATTGGGATTATATTTTTCTACGGGAATCTTCCAAACTTATGCTGGAATACAACTATGGAGAGGGGAAAATACTTGCCATAGGTGCTTATGCCTGTTTGTCGCAACCCAATATCAACTGGCAGCATTTGCGTTTGTTCCTGCATAATTGCCTCAACTATTTAGCAGGAAGCGAATCTGACATCCCGGCCCGTTTCTGGTCCTATGGGCCGCAAAAGGTAATGCGCACCGACCCTCCCCCCTCCGACCCCATCACCCTCAGGCCTTCTCCCTGGCAAGAAGCCGGGGATCATGATGTGCTCAGACGAGTCTCTGAAAACCAGTACTGGGATGTTGCAGGTGAAAGGATGCTGGTCATGGGCAAAGAAAATGCGGGATTGGATGAAATATGGGCCCACCCGTTCATGGCACTGCAGCATTACCAGGTAAGACTGGTGCTGGGAGATTCCATTATTGACCTCAGTCAGCAGGTTCCAGCCATTGAAGTTCGACCCACCAGTTTTACCCGCATATATCACCTGGGATCTTATACACTCAAAGAGGTGATTGTGGCGGATCAAAAAGACCCGCTGGCCATTTTGCACTATACGTTTACTGGCCCCGGAGAGGCTGAACTCTGGGTGACATTCAACAGCCACCTCCGCTTTATGTGGCCCTATTCTGAAAAGGTATTGAAATCACTGTTTTATGCTTATGACTCCAGTCTCAATGCATTTTTGATCCATGCTGAAAACAAGGAATTCAATGTATTGATCGGGAGCAATCAGAAACCGGCTCAGGCCACCATAGGTCACTACAAGGGGTTTGAGACCACAGCAGTCGATCATGGATACACGCTGAAACCTTTGCCGACTGATTCATTCCTTGTGGCGGCAGCCTACCGGTTCAAACTGAAGGATCGGGGTGAGACTGACATCATCATCGCTGCCGATTACCAGGATCAGCAAGCCTGTGAAGAAGTATACAGAAAAGCAGCTTCCAATACTTCCGGCATTGATGCCTGGCTTACCACATCGGATCCGGCCCATGAATATCTGCGTATCATCAGCCCGGATGCCACTTTCAACGAAGGTTATGCCTGGGCATTGCGGGCTACCGACCGGTTTATGGTGCACACTCCCGGACTGGGCACCTCGCTGGTAGCCGGTTATGGTACCACCCAATCAGGATGGGATGGTGGCCACACAGTAAATGGCCGGCCGGGCTATGCCTGGTATTTCGGTCGCGACGGACAGTGGAGCGGAATGGCGCTGCTGGATTATGGAGATTTTGAGGCAGTAAAGGAGGTTTTACAGATGTACCAGAAATTCCAGGACCTTAATGGCAAGATTTTTCATGAAGTCAGCACTTCCGGCATTGTCCATTTTGATGCCTCAGATGCCACACCCCTCTACATCATTCTGGCGGGCCGCTACCTGAAGCACTCAGGAGATGTGGACTTTATCCGGCAGAGCTGGTTCCACATCATCAAAGCGCTTGAGTTTTGCTTTTCAACGGATACCGATGGAGATCATCTCATCGAAAACACCAATGTGGGCCACGGATGGGTCGAAGGCGGAGGACTGTTTGGTTCACATTCCTCTCTGTATCTTTCATCCTGCTGGGCGCAAGCCCTCGATGAAGCAGCCTATATGGCAAAAGCCCTGGGCAATGAACAGCAAGCCGATTTATGGATGCAAGAATTAGCCCGTGTGAAGAAGATCATCCATCACGATTTCTGGAATGAAACGACCCAGTTCCTTTATCAGGGGAAGTTCAAGGACGGCACTTTTCATACCGAACAAACCATCATGCCGGCCATCCCCCTCTATTTCAATCAGCTCGATAAGGCAAAAGCATCTGCTATGCTGCCGGTTTTCGCCTCCAACAACTACAGCTCCGACTGGGGTTGCCGCATTGTCAGTAAAAAAAGTAACCTGTTCAATCCCCGTGGCTACCACACCGGGAGTGTCTGGCCCCTGTTCACCGGATGGGCAGCCCTGGCAGAATATAACAATGGACGCCCGGTTCAGGGATACACCCACATCATGAACAACCTGTTGGTTTACCGGCACTGGGGCCTGGGTTTTGTGGAAGAGGTGCTCAATGGCGAGGTTTACAAACCTTCCGGGGTTTGTCATCACCAGTGCTGGTCGGAGACCATGGTATTACAACCCGCTGTGGAAGGGCTGCTCGGGTTCAGGGCTGATGCAGTGGATCACTTCCTGGAACTGGCACCGCGCCTGCCCGCCCATTGGGACTCTCTGAGGGTGGACAACATCCGGATGGGTGAGCATCTCCTTCATGTAAAAATGAACCGGGATGAGGATCAGGTTACCTGGTCTATCCACCACACTGGGCCTTCCAGTCTGCGCATGATATTCAATCCCCTGTTTGAGAAAGGAACCCAAATCAAATCGGTGACCTCCAACGGTAATTTTGAAGATGTGCGGCTTTCGCCCCTGGTGCCTGCGGAGTTCTATATCGACGAGGACATCACCCTCCACTACCGACTGGCAGGTGGAATAGAAATCATTCCCATTGTCCAGCACCCGCAACCCGGAGATTCCTCTGATGGGATCCGGATCATCAGCGATCGCCTCATGAACAACCGCTATACCATCGACCTGGAAGGGCCGGCTGGTTCCGATGGGAAAGTTGAGGTATTTATCAGGGATCAGGAACCATTGCGGGTGACCGGTGGAAAAATCATGGCACATGAGCAGCATATTTATACAATTGCCCTTACTTTTGCCGCTGATGGAGAGGACTATGTCAACCATACCCTTTCCATTGAATTATCCGACGAATGAAAAACAAAGAGACTGTTATAGGTGCCCTGGCCGTTATTATCGCCTCCATCATGTGGGGCTTCGATGGTATTGTGCTTACCCCGCGGCTATATAACCTCGATGTGATCTTCGTGGTATTCATGCTCCATCTGATCCCCTTTCTGATCATGAACCTTTTCCTGGGCAAAGAATACCGGCATCTGAAGGTATTCAGTTACCAGGATGTATTTGTCCTGTTTCTCATTGCGATGTTTGGTGGAATACTGGGTACGGTTTCCATCGTGAAGGCCCTTTTCCTGGTTAATTTCAAAAGTCTTACCGTGGTGGTGCTGTTGCAGAAATTACAACCGGTATTTTCCATCATCCTGGCAGCGATCATCCTGCGCGAAAAGATCAGGAAACGCTTCGCTTTATGGGCAGGGATTGCCATTGTGGCCAGCTATTTCCTGGTATTTGGTTTTAAGATACCCCTCATTGATACCAGCCATGCCACAGCTGAAGCAGCGTTTTTTGCTTTGTTGGCTGCCTTTGCATTCGGAAGTTCCACCGTATTGAGCAAAAAAATCCTGCGAAAATATGCCTTCAGTACCGGAACATTTTATCGCTACGGCTTCACCAGCATCATCCTGTTATTGGTGGTATTGATCTCCGGACGGCTGAGTCAATTTGGTGAGATCACCGTCTCCAACTGGATCTTCTTTTTGATCATTGCCTTCACCACCGGTTCGGGAGCCATATTCCTGTATTATTATGGATTGATCCGCATTCGGGCGGTGGTCGCCACCATGTGCGAATTATTTTTTCCGTTGTCTGCCATCGTTTTTGATTATATCTTCAATGGAAAGATACTCAATCCCGTTCAATGGGTGGCCGCATTTATCATGATATTTGCCATCTTTCGGCTCACCAAAAACAAATAGGCATTTCATCCATCTCCTGATATCCAGCGCACCGGATAATGGTCGATTTTAAGACCAGAAAACCAGCATTAAAATATTGGTTAACCGGAAAAAATCTGTTGAATTGAATAATCTAAATTCTTATATTTGAAGAATAATTCCTAATTCCTTCAACTATGAAAAAACATTACTTTTTTATCTCATTCATTTTAGCGGCAATATTCGCCACAGGCTATTCCCAACAGGTCAATCGCACCATCGGGCCCAATACAACCGATCAGCGACCCTTAACTCAACTGGATCCTGCCGGAGGGATTGAACAGGACGTGGTCATTGGCCAGAAGTTATCGAGCGCGATCATTGGCGAGACCTGGTACGATCTGCAAACATACGGAGCCATGCCTCAACGTATATACGCTTATCCGGATGGCACCATCGGAGCCACCTGGATGATGGCACTCGAAGTTCCCGATTGGGGTGATCGGGGAGCCGGTTATAATTATTTTGATGGAAGCGATTGGGGAGACTATCCCACGGAGCGCGTGGAATCGATCCGAACCGGCTGGCCTGTTTATGCTCCTTTGGGAGAAAATGGAGAGATCATCGTTTCACATGCCCTTCCCGATCCTGATGGCGACTGGGTATTGCTTTTTAACAAAAGGGATACAAAAGGTGAAGGCGACTGGGAAGAGTTTACACTGGCAGGACCTGAAACCGGCGTCGGGATTGTTTGGCCCTCTATGGTTACCGGTGGTCCCGATCATAACATCATTCACATCCTCGCCCGGTCCTATGGCAATGATTATATGGGTCAGACAGGTGCCCTCCTTTATTCCCGATCATCAGACGGAGGCGCCACCTGGGATATCCAAAATCTCTTTTTTGATGAACTGGGCCCTGATTATTTCACCGCCATTGATGCAGATGGATTTGCATGGGCACAACCCAAAGGCAATACCCTGGCCTTTACCGTTGGTTTCGATATTGGCCATGCCTGTTTTATGAAATCATTGGATGGAGGAGATACGTGGGAATTTACAGAGGTTTATCACTGCCCGTTTTATCCTGCTCCCGGAGCTGCAACCCCACCTTTCGGAGCCGGTGATGGAACCCAAGCCTGCGCCATCGATTCGGAAGGAAATGTGCACATCGTTTACGGCAGAATGCGGCATGTGTATGATGATACCGGTGCAGGTTTGTTTTACCCCCTGACCGAGGGATTGATTTACTGGAATGAGTCCATGGAACCTTTGGACACAACCATTATCAGCACCTATACCCTTGATTTTCTGGAAGCCAATGGAAACCTGATCGGATGGGTGGTTGATCCGGGAACCTCGGGCCTTATTGACTTCCCTGCCTATTATACTTCGCTCACATCCCATCCTCAAATTACCATTGACCAGAACGACCGTATGTTCGTGATCTATGCAGGCGCTGCACCCGGATTCGACAATGGGACCTGGAACTTCCGCCACATCTATGGAAATTCATCCAATGATGGTGGTGAAACCTGGAATGGAATCCATGATTTTAATGATGAATTGGTGTATATCTTTTCGGAGTGTGTATATCCTGCTATGGCAGCGACAGTGGTCGACAATAAAATCAGTTTTATCTTTCAGGACGATAACGAGCCTGGCATCTTTGTCTGGGCAGCGCAGCAGGCAGCAGCAGACTTGAATAATATTTCCTTTATGTCGCATCCAACAGCTATCCTGACCGGTATCGGTGATGAACCGGCAATGACCTCCGCTGCGCAGGACCTCGAGGTTTATCCCAATCCCTTTACCCATGAAACCTACGTTCAAATCCGTTTACCGGAAGCATCTAAAGTTTCGATACTGATCCATGATATATCCGGGAAACAGGTCCATCTTGAAGATTTTGGATATCTGAAAAGCGGAAAACACCATCTTAAGCTAAGACTGGAACTGCCATCCGGTTTATACATCGCAACAACGCTCACCTCACAGGGAAAGTCAACGGCAAAACTAATCATCGACTAACGTATTTTTACCCATTGCTTAAACCCGGTATTCCTTTGGAATGTCGGGTTTTTTATTCTGGGGGAAGGTGAGAACATGAAAGGAGTACAAAGTGCCGGGTCACGCTGAGGTGAGAAGCCCCGCTGTGTATGCGCAGGATTTCATTCAATGGATCTGTGCTTTTGTTAAGGCAAAAGCAACAAAACTACAAGCCCAAACAAAGCTATCACCCCGCTCTTGAACAACACCGCAAATCCTGGCAAAGTAGTGGATTGTCATCCAAACATTCCCGACGTTGACCGTCGGGATGCCTTTGCCGGATTTGCTGGTATTGTCCAATTCACAGCGACTCTTCCCGCTCGTTTGGGCGGGCCAACCCGCGGATGATCAATGATCGTTTTAGTAAAAAATAAATTCTGATTCCGTTAATTGATTTCTTATCCCGACCTTAAATTCTTTTCGCTGCAAAACAAGGTGATGAACCATGTGGGTTGGAATATGGAGCGATCCCGAAGTCAGGCAAAAGAAAAAACAAATAAAAAATATTCTGTTTTAGTAATCTGTGCTTTTGTTACGGCAAAAGCACCAAAACCATATGCCCAAACAAAGCTGTCCCCCCGCTCTTGAACAACACCGCAAATCCTGGCAAAGTAGTGGATTATCATCCAAACATTCCCGACGTTGACCGTCGGGATGCCTTT
>JAHLKX010000003.1 GCA_020444515.1 Bacteroidota bacterium
ATGAAATGAATAATCCCTACTTTTGAATTTAAATTTGCATCAAACTTTTCCAGTTAGACCGAATCAAATGCTCTGCATTTGCATGAGGGATCAAAACAAAAAAGACTCAGCCCTGAAAGGGCGTGCTTTTTATGTTGGACATCACCCGTTTAGGGATCTTGAATGAAATGAATAATCCCTACTTTTGAATTTAAATTTGCATCAAACTTTTCCAGTTGGACCGAATCAAATGCCTTGCATTTGTAAGAGGGATCAAAACAAAAAAGACTCAGCCCTGAAAAGGGCGTGCTTTTTATGTTGGACATCACCATTTTGGGGATCATGAGTGAAATAGAAATCTGGATAAAGACCAAGGTATTGTTTATCCACGGGTAAAAACCCAGTTATCTCCTTTACTCAGGGTATCATTAAAATAATATCCTTCATCATCAAAGAGTTTTAGCGCATCCGGTTCATCGATTTGCTGTTGGATAATATAGCGGGCCATCATACCCCTTGCCTTTTTACCATAGGCCGTCATAAATTTATAAACTCCATTATGAAAATCCTTAAAAACAGGGGTAATGATCCTGCATGAAAGTTTTTCAGCATCAATGGCCTCAAAATATTCATTGGATGAGAGGTTAACAAGAACCTTATCATGTTGATCCTGCATCTGCTTATTCAATGCATCGGTCAATTGATCTCCCCAGAATTCATAGAGGTTTTTCCATTTTCGGGTTTTCCATTTAATCCCCATTTCAAGCCGGTAGGGTTGGATCAGGTCCATTGGTTTCAGCAATCCATATAATCCCGATAAAATGCGAAGTTTTTTCTGTGCAAAATGAAGATCCTTTTCTGATAAGGATTCTGCCTTGAGGCCATTGTAAACCTCGCCTTTGAAAGTTAATACAGCTTCCTGCGCATTGGCTGAACCAAACGGGACATACCATTCCTGATAACGTTCATAATTCAGCTGGGTAAGTTTAGGATTAATGTTCATCATGGAGGCCAGACTTTTAACGGATTTCCTTTTCAGTTCCCCTACCAGGGTCTCGCTTTCAGCCAAAAAATCAGGAAGTGTGTAGAAATCGGTTTTTGCAGTACCGCCAAAATCAAGGGTTTTAGAAGGTGAGATTAAAATAAACATAAGCTTAATTCAAATTCGATAATACATACAATAAATTAATTCAATTAACAGTTACTTATATGTGTTTCTTTAACACAGAACAGCGAAGCGAGGTGGTAAAATCCAGGATTTTACCACCTTTACTTTTTTAAACAAGCCATCATTCAAATCGTTCATCCCCTATTTGTTTGTATACATCAGAAAAACTGCAGGTCTTTTATGCAAGTCAGGAATGTTGCTCGACCACTCTGCCAGAGATTTTGTGCGAATAAATTCTTTTTCCGGATCACTGATATCGGCAGCGATCGTCAACAACGTTGAGGGATGACAAACCTTTATTATCGACCGGACCAGTTGATTATTGCGAAAAGGTGTTTCCATGAATATCTGGGTTTGCTGAATTGCATTGGACTGCCTCTCGATCTCCCTCAATTTATTTTCACGTTCCCTGGTATGTATGGGAAGATAACCGTGAAAGACAAATTGCTGCCCATTCAAACCCGATGCAATCAATGCCATCAGGATGGAGGAGGCACCTGCCAGTGGGATTACCCGAATGGATTGCTCATGGGCCAGCTTAACAACTCCAGATCCCGGATCAGCAATACAGGGCATGCCTGCTTCAGAGATCAAACCCATATCATTTCCTGAAATTGCCGGCTTCAAATAATTTGCTATTTGAGCAGGATCGGTATGTTTGTTCAATTCATAAAAAATCACTTCATTGAATGGTGCATCAAATCCTACTTTTCGTAAAAACCGGCGGGCTGTCCTCACCTGCTCCACAATAAAATACCGGATATCTTTCATGTATGAAAGATTTTCGGCAGATATAGAATCGACATTATTGGTTGGACTAATAAAAGAGGGGATCAGTATTAACCGGCCTGTTGTTTTTTGCATAGGGTTGATCTATTCAATTCCAGGGCAATTTTTGTAAATCGACATTTCCACCTGAAATAATGATTCCAGTGCGTTTGCCTGCAAAGATATCATGATTCTCTAATATGGCAGCAAAAGGTACTGCCGAAGAGGGTTCAACAATAATTTTCATCCGCTCCCAAATAAGCTTCATGGCGGTAACTATGGAGTTTTCTGACACCCGCAGGATATCTGATACATATTGCTGAATAATGGGGTAAGTCAAGGTTCCCATGGAGGTAAGCAGTCCATCAGCAATGGTATTAGGGTTGTTGGAGGGGATAAACCTACCTTCATAAAAGGACCGGTATGCATCATCGGCTCCGGCTGGTTCTGCGGCCATAACCTGTATATTTGGAGCAAAATATTTAGCAGCGAGTGCAGTACCACTCAACAGGCCTCCTCCCCCAACAGGAGCCAGGATTATATCCAGATCCTTAATGTCCTCAATGAGTTCTTGTGCAGCCGTTGCCTGACCAGCGATGATCCGATAATCGTTGTAGGGATGGATTTCGATAGCTCCTGTTTTTTCTATTACCTCTTTCAAGGTATCCTCCCTCGACTTGAGATTGGGTTTACAAAAAGTAATTTTACCCCCATAATGTTTCACTGCGGCAATTTTAACCCTGGAAGAATTTTCAGGCATAACAATATAAGCCTTTGCATTCCGCAGACCTGCCGCCCTGCTTAAGGCAGCCGCATGATTTCCGGAAGAATGTGTGCAAACCCCTTTAATCAACTCTTGCTTCTTAAGAGAAAAAACCGCATTGGTTGCGCCCCGCGATTTAAAAGCACCCGCTTTTTGAAAGTTTTCGCATTTAAAATAAAGAAAAGCGTCTGTAACGGTATTTAAATTTTCGGAAGTGAGAATAGGGGTTCTATGAATAAAAGGCCTAATATTATGAGAAACCGTAACAATATCCTGCCGGTTGGGCAATGTCTGAAACTCCACTGACTGCACTATTAATTCAATTGTTCTTCTTTGAGGGTATCGGCAATCCTTTCACAGGCCTTATGCAGCAATTCAAAGGTTTGATCATAGGCATCATTATTCTGCGCATGAGGATTGGGAATGGGCTCATTTTTACCGGGATTGATAACATTCATCAAAAAATCGACTTTGGTCCGGTCCAGATCATCCCGTGCAAATTCAATGGCATTGCGATAGGCCAACGTATCCATGACATAAATTTTATCAAATTTGTCAAAATCCGATTGTGTAAATAACCTAACCCGTTTCGTTGAAATATCCACACCCTTATCCATCGCTTTTCTGATTACATGATCCTCGGGTGATTCATTGATATAATAGGCTTCAAAACCTGCAGAATCAACAAAGGCATCAATGTTTCTGTTTTTAAAGATCAACTTGAGTAGTCCTTCAGCCAGTGGTGAGCGACACATGTTCGCATTGCATAAAAACAAAATTCTCATAATATCCTGAATTAATTAACCTACTTATCCAACTGCGTCAGATAGATATTATTGTGTACCTACATGATTGTGGAAAATTACAAAAAAAAAATGAGATAAACAAATTATCGTAGAAGTTTTACAGGGTGATTTTTTTATCCAGTTCTTCTACATAATTACGAAACTGCTTATCTGTTTCAATGAGGTTATTTACAGTGCGACAGGCATGAAGAACAGTGGCATGATCTTTATTCCCGCAATGCAATCCAATGGTAGCCAGGGAGGCTTTGGTAAGTTTTTTTGAAAAATACATGGCCAGTTGCCTTGCCTGAACAATTTCACGTTTTCTTGTTTTGGAGTGAATGGCCTCCAGCGGCAACCCAAAATAATCGCTGACCACCTTTTGTATGTAATCGATTGATATTTCACGAGATGTATTTTTCACAAACTTATCAATCATTTTTTTGGCAAGATCCAAATTGATCGCCTTTTTATTGAGAGATGACTGGGCCAGAATTGAAATCAATGCACCTTCCAGCTCACGCACATTGGTCGTTATACTGTAAGCTAAATACTCAATCACATCCTTGGGCATTTCCAAACCATCCTTGTACAGTTTTTTCTCAATGATGGCAATCCGGGTTTCCAAATCAGGGACCTGCAGATCGGCAGATAACCCCCACTTAAACCTCGATAGCAACCGGGCATTCATCCCTTCCATCTCAACTGGTGGCTTATCTGAGGTAATGATGAGTTGTTTATTGTTTTGATGAAGATGGTTGAATATATGGAAATAGATTTCTTGGGTTTTTTCCTTTTTTACCAAAAACTGAATATCATCAATGATCAGCACATCGATCATTTGGTAAAAATGGACAAAATCATTTTGATTGTTATTTTTTACAGCATCAATATATTGATTGGTAAATTGCTCTGAAGTTACATACAATACCGTTTTCTCAGGAAAATTGACTTTAACTTCAAGTCCAATGGCATGGGCCAAGTGGGTTTTTCCCAGTCCGACATTGCTATAAATCAACAATGGGTTAAAGGCTGTTTTACCCGGGTTGCTGGCTACGGCAAACCCAGCTGATCGCGCTAACCGGTTGCAATCCCCTTCTATGAAGTTTTCGAAAGAATAATTTTCATTTAGCTGACTGTTAACTTTGATTTTTTTAAGTCCGGGAATGATAAAAGGATTTGGGATTTCCTTGGATGATCCTTTATTTAAATCAATGGGCATATTTACAGCCGGATTGGAAGTTGCTTTCTTATTACTGGTAGGAAATTTAATGGTATAGGGGGAATTATTCCCACTATAATTGTTATCCATGATGATACTATACTCTAACCGACCCTCTGATCCCAGTTCTTTTTTAATGGTCTTTTTGAGAAGGGTGATATAATGCTCCTCCAACCATTCGTAAAAAAACTGGCTGGGAACCATGATGGTCAGTATATTATCCTCAAGTTTAACCGGCTTGATAGGCTCAAACCAGGTTTTAAAACTTTGATGGCTGATGTTGTCTTTAATTACTTTAAGACAATTATCCCAGACTGCTTTACAATTTTTCTTCATTCTTATTTAATTGTTTTAAGCAATTAAATTTAATGTGTTAATTTTCTATTACTATTTTCAATGATTTACAACCTTTGGAACAGTCAGTTCTTGTCAGGAAATTTCGAACAAAATTCTAATAAAAAAAGTTTAAAAAAAAACAATATCCCCCTTGATTTTCTAGAAATTTATCCGTATAAAAACAGATGTAAATCATAAACATATAAATTCATATGGTTCGTAAATAGTTTATTTTTAGACCATTGATTTTATTGAACTTTTCATACACCCGATTGGCATCTGATTTTCGAACGTCAAATTCAATTTGACAAGCCAAATCAAAGTTTTGTTTTCGGATATTTAAGTTTTCATCCTTAACAAGGCTCATGACGCTATTCATTAACGGGTATTCAAAATCCACCGTATAAATCTCATTGATGGTCTTAGTTATTTTATCAGCGCTTTCGAGGGCATTAGCGGTTGCTGATTTATAGGCATCGATCAATCCTCTTACACCTAATTTGGCACCTCCGAAATAACGAACCACAACAACCAAAATATTCGTTAAATCATTGGAGTTTATCTGACCCAGGATCGGTCTCCCTGCCGTACCAGAGGGTTCTCCGTCATCGTTCATCCGATAGGTTGACTTATCCTGCCCTAATAAATAAGCAAAACAATGATGGCGTGCATCATGATAAGCGGTCTTTATTTCAGCCAGTTCTTTTTTAACGTCATCTTCACTACTTACAGGAACAGCCAATGCGATAAATTTACTTCCCCGATCTTTAAATGTTCCTTCACTTTTACCTTTAATTGTTTTGTAAGTATCTTCAAACAGCATCAAAGTCAGATTATTAAACCAAAGAGCAACGTAAATTTTTGAATGGCTAAATATAGCAATTATAATTTACCCAACAGAATGAATCATAAATTTTATTGAAAAAAAATATTGATTCGGGTCTTCTATATCCCTGATCAATGCCTGATAAGTGACTAAAATTGAATGACTAATAGAGATCGATCTAAAGTCTATTTTACAACCAAAAAAAAACGGATCACTTGATAACAAAGGATCCGCTTTTTTGGATAAAGGCAATTTTTATACACAACCTTCCCCTTTTGCTCTTTTCTCAACACATTGTGCATCCATTACAGCAATCATTACCATATTAACGATTTCAGAAACGGAAGCCCCAATGGGAAGCACATGAACCGATTTACTGAGTCCATTGATTACCGGACCAATGACCTCAAATTTACCCATGGTCTGGAGTAATTTGTAAGCAATATTTCCAGCTGTAAGATAGGGGAAAATAAGGGTATTAGCCCGTCCACCAGCCAATTTGCTGAAAGGGAAAGTATCAGAGATAATTTCTTCTGTAAGGGCAACATTCACCTGCATTTCTCCATCCACAATCAAATCGGGATAGTCGCGATGCAGAATGCTCACGGCCTCTCTTTGTTTTTGTGGAATATTGCCATCATTGGAACCAAAGTTAGAATAGGATACGAACGCAATTCGAGGTTTAATCCTGAGCTGCTCTATCGCAAAGGCAGTCTGCAGGGTTATTTCGACCATCTGCTCTACCGTTGGGTTTTTATTCACCGTACAGTCGGCCAGAAAGTGAGGTCCCTCCTTGGTGTTAATGATATACATCCCGGAGACGATCCTGGTTCCATTCTTTTTACCAATAACCTCCAGTGCAGGCCTCAAGGTGTCGGCATAGTGGCGGGTAAGGCCTGAGATCATGGCATCGGCATATCCTGTCTCAACCAACATAGGACTGAAATAATTTCGGTGCACCATCAAATCCTGTGCGGAATTAAAAGTAACCCCTTTTCGATGCCGCATATCCCAGAGGATTTTGGCAAACTGATCCCGCCTTTCATTTTCTTCATCTGATCTTGGATCAATAATTTCAACACCATTTAGTTCGAGGTCATTGACTTCAATGATCTCCAGGATATTCTTTTTATTTCCAAGTAAGATCGGCTTGGCCAGGTTTTCATTATAGACGATCTCAGCAGCTTTCAGCATTTTATAATTTTCAGCTTCTGCAAATACAACCCGCTTGGGATCGCGCTTGGCAGCCATTTTTATTTGTCGGATCAACGGATTGCTGATACCCAGACGTTTTCTCAATTCTTCCTGATAACGGGCCCAATTATCAATCGGTTTGCGGGCTACCCCTGATTCCATTGCTGCTTTTGCAACGGCGGGAGCGACATGCTCAATCAATCGGGGATCGGTTGGTTTGGGAATAATATAATCGCGACCAAATTTTAAGTTGGTGGTCTGGAATGCAATGTTCACCTCTTCAGGAACCGGCAATTTAGCCAGGTCTGCCAGTGCCACTGATGCAGCAAGTTTCATTTCATCATTGATGGCGGTTGCTTTTACATCCATGGCCCCTCTGAAAATAAAGGGAAATCCCAGGACATTGTTTATCTGGTTCGGATAATCCGATCGACCGGTAGCCATAATGATATCATCTCGCATGGATAAAGCTTCCTCCGGAAGGATCTCAGGAACCGGATTGGCCAGGGCGAAGACAATAGGATGTGGCGCCATTTTCACGAGCCACTCTTTTTTGAGGGCCCCGGCAACGGAAAGACCCAGAAACATATCCGCTCCATCCAATGCTTCCTCAAGTGTTCTCACAGATCGATCTGTGATGAATTGCTTTTTGGTCTCATTCAGATCGGTCCGGTCTTTATGGATCACACCGCGGCTGTCGAGCATCACAATGTTTTCGGGTTTAACCCCAAGTTTAATGTAGAGCTTGGTGCAGGAAACGGCAGAAGCACCGGCTCCATTCACAACGATTTTAATTTCATCTATTTTTTTACCATTGATCTCAAGCGCATTCAATAATCCGGCTGAGGTAATAATAGCCGTTCCATGCTGGTCATCGTGCATTACCGGAATATCCAGCGCCGCTTTCACCCGTTCCTCTACTTCAAAACATTCTGGGGCCTTGATATCTTCAAGGTTGATTCCTCCAAAAGTGGGTGCGATGGCAATAATGGTTTCTACCAGCTTATCAACATTCTTTTCGTTGATCTCAATATCAAAAACATCGATGTCAGCGAATACTTTAAAAAGCAAACCTTTCCCTTCCATAACCGGTTTTCCCGCTTCAGGGCCAATATCGCCTAAACCCAGCACAGCAGTACCGTTTGAAATAACCGCGACCAGGTTACCTTTGGCGGTGTACTTGTATACATCATCTAAATTATCTTTGATGGCAAGACAGGGTTCAGCAACACCCGGTGTATAAGCCAGCGATAGATCGCGTTGAGTCGAGTAAGGCTTTGTGGGTATGACCTCCAGCTTACCCGGTCTCCCTTGTGCATGATAATTAAATGCATCTTTTCTAAATAGGTTATCCATGGAATCAATCGATTTATTGTGAATTATTTAACAAAAGCGCAAATCTAAGAAAATTGCATCCAGTTTGTTTAATTTTTTCATGGTTATTTGTAAATATATAATGTTTACAAATAATTTTGTTCTCAATTACTTGCTAAATATAAATTTCTATTTTAGCGCTTCTTTAAAAATTATTAATAACGAATTTGATTAACACTTAAAAATACAATGTATTCCTATATTGAGGGAGCGATTCAGGAACTAAATCCAGCTTATGTTGTAATTGACTGCCACGGTATCGGTTATGACATCAACATATCCCTGAATACGTTCAGTCAGATTAAAAATCAGCAACAATGTAAACTGTTTATGCATTTGGCCATAAAAAATGAAGCCACCACTCCCACTGGTTTTGTATTGTATGGATTTGCAGATGTCAATGAGCGCGCCCTATTCCGACAGCTGATTTCTGTCAGTGGGATTGGTTACAGCACGGCCATTTTGATGCTTTCTTCTTTGCCTCCCGATACATTATTCAATGCCATCAGGGAAAACAATGTAGGCTTGCTGCAATCAGTCAAAGGTATTGGAGCCAAATCGGCCCAGCGCATCATCATCGATCTGAAAGATAAACTGGACAAGGGTAAGATTTCATCAGAATTTGTCAGCACCTCATACAATACAAATAGAGATGAAGCGTTATCAGGTCTGACAGTTCTGGGGTTCAATAAATCAGGTTCAGAAAAAGCATTGGATAAAATAATTCAAAAGACAGGACCCGATGCGGCTGTTGAAGAATTGATCAAGGAAGCATTAAAAATATTATAACAATTCATCATGGGGGTTAATTTACTTTGATTTTCTTGCAGGTTCTAAACACCTAAGAAATTCAAAGTTTTTTGGTTATAGAAACGACTTTTTATTTGGAGCGGTTTGTAAGATACAAAAGTTATTTGGCGTTTATTCTGTTATTGGTTGCTTCTGCGGCATCAGGGAATTCGTGGAAACATACCAGTAATGCGGATAATCATCATGTAGTGAATAAGTTCCTGTTTCCACCCGATTCAACCGAAACAGGCGACACCTCTAAATACCTCAAGACCCCCTATCCTTTTGAAGAGGAGAAATTCCCCTACACCGGCCAGGAAAACACAAATCCGCTTTTCTTAAAAGTTCCCGAGAGTGTAAAATCCGAAGTCGAATATGATCCGGAAACAGGTCTCTATATCCTCCGACACAAAATGGGTGACATGGATTACCGCCCACCCACCTATATGACACTGGAAGAATATCGGGAATATGAGTTACAGAATGCTGTAAATGGTTATTGGGATGAAAGAGCAGCTGCTTCAGGATCGGGCTCCCGCAATGGAATAATCCCATCGGTATATATTGGAGGAAAGGCGTTTGATAAGATTTTCGGAGGACATACCATCGATATCCGACCCTCTGGAAACGTGGAATTGATATTCCAGGTTCTGGGAAATAGCCGGGATGATCCTACCCTTGATGTTAAACAAAGACGGCAGGTAAATTTCGATTTCCAGGAACGAATACAAATGAATGTGGTGGCCAAGATTGGTGATAAGATTGAATTTAAAACCAATTACAATACCGAGGCCACTTTTGAATTTGAAAACAAGCTTAATCTCCGCTATGAGGGGGATGAAGATGAAATCCTTCAACTTCTTGAGGCCGGGGATGTAAATCTGCCCTTGAACAGTACACTGATCACAGGCAGTCAAAGTTTGTTCGGGATTAAATCGAAACTGCGGTTTGGAAAGACTACCGTAACGGCCATTTTTTCTGAACAGGAAAGTGAAACCTCGACCATCACCGTGCAAGGTGGAGCCCAAACGAATGACTTTTTGTTGAAGGCCAATGAATATGAAGAAAACAAGCACTTTTTCCTGGCGCACTATTTCAGGGATAATTATGAACGTGGGCTGGAAGATCTGCCCATCATCAATTCGCAGGTAAATATTACTAAAATAGAAGTTTGGGTGACCAATATAGGAGCAGCAGTTACGCAAAACAGGAACATTGTGGCATTTACTGATTTAGGTGAAACTGACCGCATCAACAATAACATGATCCAACCCACCACCCTGTCACCTTTACCAAATAATACTGCCAATAACCTACTCAACAAAAACATGGTCGATACCAGCCAAATAAGGAACATCAATAATGTGAATGATTATTTGCTGGGCCAGGGATTTGTGCCGGGAGAGGATTTTGATAAAATCGAACTGGCCAGGAAATTACAGTCTACCGAATTCACTTTTAATAGCAAGCTTGGATTTATTTCACTGAACAGCACCTTAAATTCGGATCAAACCCTGGCGGTTGCTTTCCAGTACCAGGTAATCGGAGGCGCCTCCAATGATTCGACGGTTTACCAGGTTGGAGAATTCTCTGATGAAGGGATTACCGGTCAGGATGCCCTGGTGGTAAAACTTCTCAAAAGCACCTATATTAATATACGGAATCCGCTGTGGGATCTGATGATGAAAAACGTTTACTCCCTCAATGCTTACCAGGTCAATCGCGAAGATTTTACACTGGATATCCTTTTCTCCGGAAATGAATCGGGTGTCCCGACCGGATACCTCGAAGAAGGCCCTTTTGAGGGAGATCCCCTGATACAGGTGTTTAACCTCGACAACCTTGATCAGCAGCTCAATCCACCTTATGATGGTGTTTTTGACTTTATCGATAATGCCGCCACCCAGGGAGGAACCATTAATTCCTCCAATGGCCGGGTCTTTTTCCCTGTACTGGAGCCATTTGGTTCCTATTTGCGTGAACAACTGGGCCCGGATTATGCCGAACTGGCTGACCAGATCTGCTATGATTCATTGTATACCCTCACCAAAACCGGTGCAGAGCAGTATGCAGAAAAGAACAAATTTTTGATCAGCGGATATTATAAATCACAATCCGGATCAGAGATTTCATTGAATGCACTTAATGTTCCTCAGGGTTCGGTAACCGTTACTGCAGGTGGGGTTCCCCTGACTGAAAACGTCGATTACACAGTAGATTACACCCTTGGGAGGGTGAGGATCATCAATGAAGGGATCCTTAATTCAGGAACACCAATCAACATAAAAATGGAAAGCAACTCTTTATTCAGCATCCAAACAAAAAGGCTGATGGGAGCTCATGTTGATTATGATGTGAACCGTAATTTTCACCTCGGAGGTACCATATTGAATCTCCATGAACGGCCGCTCACCCAAAAAGTCAATTATGGCGACGACCCTATTTCCAACACCATTTGGGGATTGGATGGTAGTTATCAAACCGAATCCAGGTTCATTACCAAATTGGTTGATAAACTTCCTTTCATCAGCACTTCAGCAGTATCCAATGTGGCAGTAGATGGAGAATTTGCCCATTTCATCCCAGGCCACTCAAGGGCTGTCGGAAAAGAAGGAGTATCTTACATTGATGACTTTGAAGGCACCAAATCAACCATTGACCTTCGCAATTTTACCACCTGGTATATTGCCAGTACGCCCCAGTTTCAGATGGACATCTTTCCGGAAGGTGAGTACTATAATGATGTCACCAATGGTTTTAACCGTGCCCGACTTGCCTGGTATGTCATTGATCCTTCGGTTTTTTATGATCGCTCCAGTAACATTCGGCCTCCCAATATTACCAATGATGAATTATCGAACCATTATGTTCGTCAGGTTCTGGAAACTGAGGTTTTTCCCAACAAAGACATCCCGAATGGAACCCCAACCAATATCGGCGTATTGAACGTTGCTTTTTATCCTTCGGAACGGGGTCCTTACAATTTTGACGTAGAAGGGAACAATGGGATTTCACAAGGCTTAAACCCTGATGGCTCCCTGAAATCGCCTGAAACACGATGGGGAGGGATGATGCGCAAAATTGAAACCCCAGATTTTGAAGCCGCCAATATAGAATACATCGAATTCTGGATGATGGACCCGTTCACCGATGACTCTCCTAATTCTGGTTCGGGTGGTGATCTTTATATTAACCTGGGAGACGTCTCGGAAGACATTTTGAACGATGGCCGAAAAAGTTACGAGCATGGATTGCCCATATCTGAGACCTATCCTGAAACAGATGTGGTTTCAACCCCATGGGGAAGAACGCCCAACAAACTTGACCTGGTCCAGTCATTCTCCAATGAAGCAGGTGCACGTGCTTTCCAGGATGTGGGATATGATGGTTTGAGGGATGTGGACGAACAATATTATTTTTCCAATGCCAATACGGAACTGGAAGCTGACAAAGTGTATGATTATTTTGGAAAGTTGGCCACCTTTTTATCAACCAATTCTGAAGCTTATGCCAATGCTGTTGAAGACCCATCCGGTGATAATTATCACAATTACAGGGGTGATGACTATGACAACGATCCCACATACAACAGTGTTTTAAACCGCTATAAAAAATACAACGGACCTGATGGTAACTCCCCAGAAAATACCGAAGGAGGTGTTTATGATGGCAATACCCGCCAACCCAACGTAGAAGACCTCAACGATGACAATACCCTGAGCGAAGGCGAACGGTATTATCAATATCGCATCCAGCTCCAGCCGAATAAAATGGAGGTGGGAGAAAACTATATCACAGATGTTTATGAAGCCGCGGGCATTCCACTTGCAAATGGTGAAAAAGGTACGGTAAAGTGGTACCAGTTCAAGGTTCCAGTCCGGACTCCGGATAAGGTAGTGGGGAGCATCGCCGATTTCAAATCCATACGGTTTATGCGAATGTTCATGCGGAACTTTCAGGAACCCATTGTTCTCCGCTTTGCTACCCTCGACCTGGTGCGTGGAGAATGGAGAAGGTATCCCACCAGCGAGGACTTGCTGGCTCCGGGTGAATACATCCCATCCAGTTCATCCAACATTACAACCTTTGATATTTCCGCTGTCAATATTGAGGAAAATGGTCGAAGAACCCCCATTCCTTATGTAATTCCACCGGGCATTGAACGTGAAGTAAATATCGGAACCACCAACCTGACGCGTTTAAATGAACAATCGATGGTCATGCGCGTCTGCGACCTGGTTGATGGTGACGTGTCGGCTGCTTATAAAACGGCAGATTTTGATTTCCGGCAATTTAAAAAACTACGCATGTTTGTGCATGCAGAGAAGTCCAGGGAGTCGGACGTACTTAAATACGGGGATCTTTCAATTTTTATCCGCATTGGTTCCGATTTTACCCAGAATTATTATGAATATGAAGTTCCGTTAACATTTACCAACTGGTTCACCAATAATCCGGATGCCATATGGCCGGTTAGCAACGAATTGGATATAGACCTTGAACGACTGACAGATTTTAAACTTAAAAGGAATGAAGCCCTTCGAGAGGAAGGTTCAGGCGTTAATTTAAATTTTCCATATGTAGCTTATGATGGAAAAAACAAAGTGACCATAATAGGATCCCCCAGCATCAGTGATGTTAAGGCTATCCTGATCGGTATCAGGAATCCTAAAAAAACGGAGGCCACTCCCGATGATGATGGTGAGCCCAAATGTGCAGAAATCTGGATCAATGAGCTCCGACTCACAGAATTCAATAAACAGAGCGGATGGGCTACAACAGGTCGCATTTCAATGAACCTGGCCGACCTGGGAAACCTTGCCATCAGTGGAACTTATAATTCTCCCTGGTTTTCATCCATTGATAAAAAAATAACTGAGATCCCACTGGAAGGACATTCTTCATTCGATATTGCAACCAACCTGGAATTGGGGAAATTCTTCCCGGAGAAAACGGGAATTCGAATACCCATGCACTTTGATTATGGTGAAACCCGGATCAAACCAAAATACAACCCCCTTGATCCTGATCTTGAGCTGCAGGATGTACTGGATTCCTATAACAATAATATCCAGGAAGATAGTATCAAGGCATTGACCATTGACTATACCCAGCGTAAAAACCTCAACTTTATGAATGTGCGAAAAGATAAAGTGGGGGCACAATCCAAATCGCGTATTTATGACATTGAAAATTTCGATGTTTCCTATTCATATTCTGAAATTTATCATCGAAACATCGATATTGAGTCAAGCATGGAGAAGACTTACATGGGAGGACTGGGCTATAATTATAATGCCAATCCCAAAAATGTAAAACCTTTTGAAAAAATTGGGTTCATTTCTAAATCCAAGGCCCTTCAGTTTATCAAAGACTTTAACTTCTATTTTCTACCAAAAATGTTCTCCTTCAGGACTACCATGGATCGCATGTACAGTGAGAAGAAACTGAGGAACAAAAATTTTGGATATGATATCATTACATATCCTCGGTATAATAAAACATGGAACTGGAATCGTTTGTACGATCTTAAATTTGACCTGGCCACATCCCTAACGCTGAGCTTTAATGCCAATGCAACCAGTTTTATCAATGAATTACCTGGTTCCAATTCAAAGAAATGGGAAGGAAGAATTGACGGTGCTGATACAACCTTCTACCCGGAAGACAAAAAAGAACGGGTAAGAAGTGAAATTTTGAGGGGAGGGACCAAAAGCCGCTATAATCAAACTGTAGCCCTTAATTATAATATCCCGATCAATAAATTCCCACTTCTTGATTGGGTCACGGCCACTGCTGGTTTTAATGTTGCCTATTCATGGACCGCCTCTCCTGTTTCGATTCAGAATGAATTGGGAAATACCGTTGCCAATAACCAGAACTGGAATATCAATGGAAATGCCGATCTTAATAAACTTTATAACAAGATTGGCTTCCTGAAGAAAATTAATCAACCTTCGCGCAAGCGACCGCCCAATAGAGGAAGCACAGCACAAAAAGAGCCACAGAATCCCGAAGACTCAACCCAGACAAAACCCAAAATTAATTATGGTAAAATCGCTTATGAATCAGTTCTTAAACTGCTTATGAGTATCAAAAAAGTATCGATTCAGTATTCGGTGAATAATGGAACCACGATGCCAGGCTTCATGCCCGAACCTGATGCCATGGGTAATAATTGGGGATTAAATGCACCAGGCATGCAATTCATCCTGGGTTATCAACCCAATGACCCGTCTTATTTTAACCGGGATGGCTGGCTATCAACCAGCCAGAGTTTGAATACTGCGTTTACACAAATGTACAATGAGAACCTGAATTTCAGGGTCACCATGGAGCCATTTAAAGAATTTAAAATTGAATTAACAGCCGATCGCGCCTACGCCAATAATGCGCAATCTTATTATGTCTATGACACACTGGAAAATCGCTTTGTGGAAAACAGCCGGATGCAAATGGGTAGTTTTTCGATGTCCTATATTACCTGGGGTACAGCTTTCGGTGGATCACTTGAAAATGAGAAATCTCAGTATTTTGAAAACCTGAAAAGTTATCGTCTTGAAATTGCCCAAAGGGTAGCCGCAGAGGATCCCAGAGATAATCCAGTGAATGATACCACAGGATACCCCTCAGGGTATGGTCCAACTTCGCAATATGTGCTCCTGCCCTCATTCATCGCAGCCTATTCAGGCAAAAGTCCCGATAAGGTGAATATGAGTCCATTCCCAAAAATCCCATTGCCCAATTGGCGTATCTCTTACTCCGGATTATCAAAGATACCATTCCTCCAGGGTATTTTTAAAAATGTGACGGTCAACCATGTTTACCGTTCAAGCTACAGCATCGGTTCTTATACCTCCAATGTCAAATTTATTGGAGACACCATCAATGGAGAGGTTTACCCTGCTATGACGGACCTCAATCTTAATTCGAACGGGGATTTTTATCCCGTCTACGAATTCGGAATGGTATCTGTGAATGAACAATTTAGTCCGTTGATTAACTTCGATATGACCTTGCAAAATAGCTTGTTGGCCAAGTTGGAAATGAAAAAATCCAGGACGTTGACCCTTAGCTTTGCCAATAACCAGCTCACGGAGGTAAGTACCGAAGAATTTATCATTGGCAGTGGATACCGTTTTAAAGATGTGCCACTTACTTTTGGAAGTTTGGGTGGCGGCGGTGCACGAACCTTTAAAAGTGACCTCAATATCAAGGCAGATTTTTCGATTAAAAACTCCAAAACTGTTCTAAGAAGCATCGATACAGACCTCAACCAGATTTCTTCAGGACAGAAGATCCTTTCCATTAATACTTCTGTCGATTATGCCTTCTCTCAGTCACTCACCCTACAGTTCTTTTTCAGAAAGACCATTAACAATCCTTATTTACCTTCACAATACCGGAATTCAAACACAGAAGGTGGATTTAGTCTTCGCTTTTCACTGGCCCAGTAGTCTGAATCATTGGAAATTTCTTAACAAAATGATGGATAAAAATTGATTGGCAGTTTGCTTTTTGACTTTTTAATTTATTACTTTTGACCGGAAAAATTAAAAACACTGCAAATGAACATTCCAGAGAAATTAAAGTACACGAAAGACCATGAATGGTTAAAAATTAATGGTGATGAAGCCTATATCGGGATTACGGATTTCGCGCAAAAAGAACTGGGCGACATTGTTTTTGTTGAAGTAGATACCGTTGACGAAAGTTTGGATAAGGAAGAAACATTTGGAACGATTGAGGCTGTTAAGACAGTTTCCGATCTTTTTATGCCCGTTGGCGGTCAAGTCCTGGAATTTAATGAGGCTCTCGAATCCGAGCCGGAAACCATCAATTCCGATCCTTATGGTGATGGCTGGATCGTTAAAATTAAAATGAATGATCCTGCTGAAGCAGATGAATTGTATGATGCTGCAGGGTATAAAGATTTAATTGAATCCTGATAACTTCAGGAAACCTGGATCATAATAATAAGCTACCGGCATACGTTAACTTAATAACTGCATTTCTATAACATTGAAATATTTATTATTTTAGCACGCTGAAAATTAAAACTCAGAAATATCCATCACAATCATGAGAGATCAAAAGAAATCAAAAAAAGCCGACCTCGAAAGCAAAAAGATCATTTTTATTGAGATCGGCCTGGTCATAGCTCTTGCTGCTGTTTTACTGGCATTCGAATGGAAGAGCTATGAAAAACAGGAAATTAATCTGGGAGCGTTGGTCGTAGATGATACGCCTGAGGAGATGGTAGAAATCACCCAGCAAAATCAACCTCCTCCGCCACCTCCTCCGCAACAGCAAACCACCATTATCGAAATTGTTGAAGATGATATGGAAATTGAAGATGAAATCGAAATTGATGTGGAGGCCGACCAGGAAACCGTAGTTCAAGAGTATATACCCGTTGAAGAGGAAGAGGAAGAAGCCGAAGAAGCACAAATTTTTACAGTGGTTGAATCCATGCCTGGCTTCCCTGGTGGAGATGAAGCCCGTATAAAATACTTAAATGAAAACATCAATTATCCCCAGATGGCTCGTGAGAGTGGAATTCAGGGAAGGGTATTTGTAACCTTCGTTGTGGAGAAAGATGGCAGTGTTACAGATGTAAGGGTATTGCGTGGAATTGGCGGTGGTTGTGATGAGGAAGCCGTGCGCGTTATCAAAAATATGCCCAAATGGAACCCTGGCAAGCAGCGTGGAAAACCGGTTAGGGTTCAGTTTAACATGCCTATCTTATTTAAGCTCAATTAAAAACATAAAAGAGCGGTCAAATTGACCGCTCTTTTTTTATTTTGCCTTTTTACCGTTCTTAAATTCCTCCCGGGAAATCAATTTACCTTTTTCATTCCAGTTACTAAATGTTCCGTCCTTTTTACCATCTGTCCAGTTTCCTTCCATCTTTTTTTCACCAGAGGCATAATATTGAACAATGGATCCATCTGCCATCCCATCTTTCCAATTTTCAACAGATTCAAGTTGGCCATTATCATAATACCATCTCCACTCACCGGTTTGATTTCCATCATTGAACTGACCCTCGCTCCTCAACTGACCGTTTTGATAATATTTTTTCTCCCAACCATGTTGTAGACCCGCTTTCCATTCCACCTCTGATTGCAAAGTTCCATTCCTGAAAAAACTTTTCCAGGTACCATCCTGTAAGTCATCCTTCCAATGACCCTGGTATTGCAGGGTATCATTATCATGCCAGTATTTCCATTCTCCTGTTTTTTTCCCATCAACAAATTCACCAACGAGTGACTTGATTCCATTTTCATAATAGCGGGCCCAGGAACCGGATCGCATTCCCAGAATATAATTGCCTTGTGCCTTGATGCCACCCTGCGGATAATATTCAATATAGGGCCCATCCAATAACCCATTTTGATATTGACTTTGTTCAATAATTTGCCCATTATCATTTTGGTCATAAGCTGCTCCGGAATAGGGCTTACCTTCGAAATAGGAAGTATCATTGATTTCCTCCAGAGAAGATTTATCAATGTTGGATTCACTGCATGCAGCAAACATAATGGCTACAAATATGAGTAAAAAAAAACGGAAGAAATAGGAACCAACTGGTTGGAGATTGTTCATTGTTTAGTGATTTGGAAATTAATTGGGCGAAATTAGAAATTTCTAAAATCAAATGTCTCAATATTCCTCAACTTTTTATGATCGCAATATCCCTTAATGTAGTTCATTCTGAAGTTATTTGTCAAATTCAAACGAATTCCAGCATAAAAATCAATTCCAGTTACATTGGCTGAAGTAACTAAAATATTCAGTTTATCTGTTCCTAAAAAGAAATTACCATAACGAAACATAATACCCAATCTTACTTTTGCAAAATCATAGTCATATAGAGAGATCGGCATGCTCACCTCCAAACGAGCAGTTTCATAACGAGGTGCAACGGATACAACCGAAGGTCTGAAAATACTTCTGGAAGAAAGATTCAGCGGATGAATTAAAGTTCCGTTGATGTACCAGGTTTTATTTAAATGAAAATCAGCTTGCAAACTGGCGACAGTGGGTAGATAAACTGTGAAATAGTCGGTTACATCAGCTTCCGTCATAGAGTCCTCAAAGAATTGTGAAATCTTGGTATTAATTTCTTCTATCGAATTGGGATTAATGGTATCATAAGGTTTATACCATTCTGTATTGGCCCCTTCATAAGAAATCAACTGGGCATTTTTGCTGTAACGGATATACCCTAAATCCAAAATAGAAAATCCAATACGGTAATTATAATCCTCATAAGACTGTTCACACAACCTGGAAAAGTACATATTTGAGTGTCCTTTTGTTGTTTTTGCAAAAGTGATTCCAATATCAGTGCTCAAACCAAATCCTTTAAAAGTCGGAGATGGATTGTAAGTATTGCTTTCATATTCCAGCGGGAGCGCATAACCGTATTGAAAACTCGCGTCATAAACCGTTGCCGAATCATCGTAATGGACGGTATAATCAAGATTATCAATAGAAGCAAATGCAGCTGTTAATCCCATGATTGGCTTTATGGTGATCCCTGCTGTCCAGGAATTCCATCTATAGCGATGAAAATTATAGGCATAACTTAATCCCAACTCGGCCCATGAAATTGAAGCCGTGGCGATGCGATCGAAGTGGGTGTAATTGATTTTATGCTGGAACTCATAGTCAATAGCCTCATATAAAAACACGGCCATATCTGGAGGTAATCCATCAAAAGAATTGATGGACCGGATGGCAGTCGTCAAACCAAAAGCATGTTTACCATACACCAGCATACCTGACGGTCCCATTATTTCAACACTCTGGTATCCGTTTTTTGGTATATTATCCCTGTAGATGGTAAAGTTTCTTTCTTCATTTTCGTCCGTATAATAAATGGGTAATTCCCTGCTTGAAAGGAATTGCATAAAATCTTCCTTTTCCCAGTAGACATAGTTGTTTTCAAAAAATGATTGAAAAGTTAAGAGGTTATAGTCCATGTACAATTTGGATCCTTGCATGGAGGAGGGATTGATACCAATACCATACACACCGGAATAATTACTTCCGATCATTCCCAGCATTTCCTGACCTTGAACGGTAATAAATAACAAAAGAAATATATGTATGGAAAGTATCTTTTTCATTAATCACTCTCGCACCGGAAACATACTACCGGCAATTATAAAATCATTACCTGATTTTATACTTTCAATAATAAATAAGGTTGTAACGTGAATTTAGTCTGTAAAATTACAAACACCGACCAGCTATAAAAGAAAAAAGGCCAGAAAACATTAAATAATATAAGTTTTCTGACCTAATTAACCAACCAAAACCAAATTTTACAAATAAAAATTAACCACCATGAAAAATTATCAGATTACATTAACTAGTTTGATGTTATGTATCAAAGAACTTCAATGCCTTTTTCAAAGGACGTGCCAAAAAACATAAAACTCTGATTTTGTAATCATTACAATAGCATAATTTCAGGAATTTGAATTCAGCAGATAATCTTCTTCAGCCCTATTAGTAAAAGTTGCTGATTTTCAGCGAATTAACAAATCCAAACCAAGGAGGCGCTTATCCGTTTCCGGAGCATTTGCATAGATGAGTTGGTAATATTTTAAAGAGACAAGATTCTACAATTGGGAAATATGCCCATAAAGATCAAAGTAGTCAGCCTTATAGATGTGCACAGGGTAAAACCCTCCGATTTGAATATCCGATGCCGGAGAATCGATTAACACTTCATTATCCACTTCCGGAGAATCAGCTTCAGTTCGCCCAATATAGTAATCATTTTCGCGGCGATCGATAATCACATTGTATACCTCACCTACCCTGGACTGATTCAATTTCAAAGAGATTTCCTGCTGAGCCTCCATGATTTCTTCAAGGCGCTGCTGTTTAATGGATTCCGGAACATTATCTTGCAATCGAAAAGCGGTAGTCCCTTCCTCGTGCGAGTAACTGAAAACTCCAACCCGGTCGAATTTGAAATCTTTAACAAACTGGAGCAGTTCACGGAACTCTTCGTCTGTTTCGCCAGGAAAACCAACAATCAGCGTTGTCCGCAACGTAACATTGGGAATAGCCAAACGGATATCATGCAATAACTTTAGGGTACCTTCGCGGCTGTGCCCCCTTTGCATGAGGGATAATATCCTGTTATTGATATGCTGAATAGGCATATCAATGTAATTACAAACCTTAGGGTTTTCGCTGATAATGGGCAATATTTCCATTGGGAAACCAGCAGGGTAAGCATAATGCAATCGGATCCACTTTAAACCCTGAATCTCAGACAGTGATTGCAGAAGATCAGCAAACATATTTTTTTTGTAAAGATCAATACCATAATAGGTAAGGTCTTGCGCAATGAGCATAATCTCCTTCACGCCCCGGGCAACAAGCCTTCGTGCCTCTGCGAGCACCTCATCTTTTGGTTTGGATTTATGTTTACCCCGGATACCAGGAATTGCACAAAAGGTGCATCTTCTGTCGCATCCTTCAGATATTTTCAAATAGGCGTAGTGCGAGGGAGTGGTAATTTTTCTCTCCCCAATTAATTCATAACGGTAATCTCCTCCCAGTTCTTCAACAATTTTCTGTATATCATTTACTCCGAAATATTGATCAACATCCGGGATTTCGGTTTGCAATTCCCGAATGTATCGCTCCGACAGACAACCCATAACGTAAACCTGCCCTATTTCACCTCTTTGTTTAGCCTCGATGTGATTCAGAATGGTATCAATGGATTCTTGCTTGGCATCATTGATAAAGCCGCAAGTATTAATGACAACTGCATCACTTCCTTCGGATTGTCCTTCAAAAGAAATATCGAAATTATTGAGCTGCAGCTGTCCCATAAGCGCTTCCGAATCAACAAGGTTTTTGGAACATCCCAGGGATATGAGGTTTATTTTTTTCTTTTTAGCAGGTTTTGTTTGCAATATGTTATGATTTAAATAGGATGATTAGTTAAAGAGGCTATCGACAAATTCATTGCGATTAAATGCCTGCAGATCTTCCATTTTTTCACCAATACCAATATACTTGACAGGAATTTTAAATTGATCGGAGATGCCGATTACAACACCACCTTTTGCGGTTCCATCAAGTTTGGTCAGGGCAAGTGCATTCACTTCAGTTGCAGCTGTAAATTGTTTGGCCTGTTCAATGGCATTTTGACCTGTTGAAGCATCCAATATGAGCAATATTTCATGCGGAGCATCGGGAATCAGTTTTTGCATCACCCGTTTTATTTTGGTAAGTTCATTCATCAGGTTGATTTTATTATGAAGTCGTCCAGCGGTATCAATAATCACAACATCTACATCCTGTGATAAAGCTGATTTAACGGTATCATATGCTACTGAAGCCGGGTCTGCACCCATTCCCTGATTGATAATAGGCACATCCACCCGCTGCGACCAAATCATGAGTTGATCAACTGCAGCTGCTCTAAAAGTGTCTGCGGCACCCAACAGAACATTTTTCCCGGCCTTTTTAAAATGAAAGGCCAGTTTACCGATGGTGGTCGTTTTGCCAACACCATTTACTCCAACCACAAGAATGATATAAGGTTTCTTGTCCTCCGGAATGGTGAAACCACTATCATCAGCCGAATTATTTTCCTGCAAGAGTGCCGCGATTTCTTCCTTTAATATTGTATTCAACTCTGCTGTCCCCAGGTATTTATCCCGGGCAACCCGCCCTTCAATACGCTCAATGATTTTTAGTGTCGTTTCAACACCTACATCAGAAGTTACCAGAATCTCTTCCAGGTTATCAAGTACTTCATCATCTACCTTTGATTTTCCAGCAACAGCACGAGAAAGTTTACTGAATACACTTTCTTTTGTTTTTGATAAACCCTCGTCAAGCTTTTCTTTTTTATCGCGGGAAAAAATATCGAATATGCCCATTTTATCAATTATTAAAAAAGCTTCTTCCTTTCCCGGAAAAAGCTTTTAGTGCCATTCATATATTTAAGGTATATGTTATTTTTTTGCCAGGTAATCCTTAACCTGTTCCACGTGCATTACGTTTTCTTTAAAGGAATAGGCACCTGATTTAGGTGATTTTACCATTTTAATCACCTTTGCATAATTTTTACTACCTGTCTGCAGTGATGCAACTACTTTCTTTGCCATGACTCAAATTATTTAATTTCTTTATGAACTGTCATCCTTTTCAGGATTGGGTTGAATTTCTTAAGCTCAAGCCTTTCAGGGCTGTTCTTTTTATTTTTAGTGGTAATGTATCGGGATGTCCCGGGCATACCGCTTTCCTTGTGCTCCGTGCATTCCAGAATTACCTGAACCCTTGCGTCTTTACTCTTTTTTGCCATTACGATTTACTTCTTTAAAATTCGGGGTGCAAAAGTATTATTTTCCTAATTAAAATCCAAATTAATTATCATCACTTCTTGCCTTTGGTAAAATAAATCAAGATCCAATTACTCACTCCTGATGGAATTCAATCAGAATAATGTCATACCTTTGACCAAATGGTTTGGCAAAGTTATATAAAAGGATTCAGAAATTACCTGAAGCTTGAAAAGTCGCTTTCAGAAAACTCAGTTTTTGCCTATATCAGGGATGTAAAAAACCTGGAAAACTATGTTCTTTCAAATTTTCCTGGCTTAACCCCTGAACAGATCAAACTTCAACACCTTCAAAAATTTATTTCGACCCTCAACGATTTGGGAATCTCGGCCTCCTCACAAGCAAGAATGATCTCAGGAATAAAAGCATTTTACAAATACCTTTTAATTGAAGATACCATCCAATCCGATCCCACCGAACTTCTTGAAAGTCCAAAGCTGGGTCGTAAACTTCCGGACACCCTCTCCCCCGATGAAGTTGAGTTGCTGATCAACACCATTGATATGAGCAAAACGGAGGGGACGAGAAACAAAGCAATGCTCGAAACACTCTACGGATGTGGTTTGCGAGTTTCGGAGTTGATTAATTTGAAAATATCAAATCTGTATTTTCGTGAGGGATTTATCAAGATCATCGGCAAGGGCGACAAAGAGCGGCTGGCGCCCATTGGGCAATCTGCCATTAAATGGATCAATCTGTACTTGGAAACAGTGCGAATTCACATAAATGTTAAAAAAGATTCTACAGATATTGTTTTTCTTAATAACCGGGGCAGCCAATTATCGCGCGTTATGATTTTTTTAATTATCAAAGATCTGGTAGATAAGGCGGGTCTCCGCAAAAACATAAGTCCCCATACTTTTAGGCATTCCTTTGCCACCCACCTCATTGAAGGGGGTGCCGATCTCAGGGCTGTTCAGGAAATGCTGGGGCATGAATCCATTACCACTACTGAAATCTATACCCATCTCGACAAAGATTTTTTGCGAACAATAATCCTGGAACATCATCCACGATCACCTATCAACCTAAAAAAGAAAAAATCTATTTGAATGGGGAATTGGGTTCTTTGGCCATATGATTATAAACCATTTTATCCATAAACCTGGGGAAAAACTTATTGAGCATAACCGTCAATTTTCCTTGTGTCGTCAGGGTTAGTCGGTGTTTCCTCTTTTCAACAGCGCTAATAATCCGCGCAGCAACCTCTTCCGCTGACATCATTTTTGCTTCATCCCTGGGCGATTCACCTTGCTGGGTCCCATCTGCGGTTAATGATGTATTCCTGATGTTAGAAGCTGTAAAACCAGGACAGGCGATCAGCACATGTAATCCCTTTTTCATATTTTCGATCCGCAAAACTTCTAAAAATCCCTGAAGGGCAAATTTAGATGCTGAATATCCTGTACGTCCGGGTAGGCCTTTATAGCCAGCAATAGAAGAAACACCAACCACACTTCCACGACTTTGGAGCAAATAGGGTAAGGCAAACTTTGTACAATATACTGAACCATAAAAGTTGACGTCCATGAGTTGTTTCAGGACTTTAATATCCATCTCTTCAAATAGTGCCCGCATGGATATGCCAGCATTATTAATTAGAATATCAATTGTACCAAAAGTATCAATTGTTTGCTGGATGAGCATTCTGCAATCCGATTCTTTACTAACATCTGTCTTGACCGAAAGAACTTTATCGGCTTCAAATTGTTTTTTAACCTCCTCCAGTTTATCAAGACTTCTGGCTGCCAAAACTACATTTGCTCCTTTTTTACCAAATTGAATGGCCAACTGTTTACCAATCCCTGATGAGGCACCTGTGATAACTACCACCTTTCCTTTCATACACTATAAATATAAGTTTGCAAAATTAAGAATTTATAAACTGTTTTGGGATAAATGGGTAACTTTGAAAAAAAGTAAAGCATGTTATCGAACCGAGAGATCTTTTTCAGGCATATGGGATTGCCCGCGGCCGAGCCATTGGGAATAGAAGTAGATCGTGCAAAAGACATTTATTTATTTGACCGGAAGGGTAAACGCTATACCGATCTGGTATCAGGTGTTGCTGTAAGTAATATTGGTCATCTCCACCCTGCCGTTGTAAAAAGTGTAACAGATCAACTCGAAAAATATATGCACCTCATGGTGTATGGTGAAATGATCCAAACTCCACAAACCGAGCTCACAGCATTGTTGTCTAAATTGTTACCGAACTCTCTTGATTGTGTATATTATGTTAATTCTGGAAGTGAGGCTATTGAAGGTGCTCTTAAATTAGCAAAACGATACACAGGTCGCAGTGAAATTATTGCCTTTAAAAAAGCCTATCATGGAGGAACCCATGGAGCATTGAGCATATTAGGGGATGAACGACTTAAAAATGCATTTCGCCCCTTATTGCCGGGAATCACCATGCTGGAATTTAATCGGTTTGAAGACCTGCAAAAAATTACTAAAAAAACAGCATGCATCGTAGCAGAAACAATACAGGCAGAGGCCGGCATTATTTTGCCAGAAGCAGAATTCCTGACCGCACTGAGGGACCGCTGTAATCAAACCGGCACCTTGCTGATCATCGATGATATTCAAATGGGGTTTGGCAGAACAGGGAAACTATTCAGCTTCGAGAAATTTGGTATCACTCCCGATATATTAACTCTCGCAAAAGCAATGGGAGGTGGAATGCCCATCGGTGCTTTTATCTCATCCCATGAAACCATGAAGCACCTCACCTTTAATCCTGAACTGGGTCATATAACCACTTTTGGAGGACACCCTGTTAGCTGCGCTGCCGCAATAGCAAGCCTTAATGTAATACTGGAAAACAAGCTTACTGAATTAGCCATGATGAAGGGGCAACGCTTTACAAAAGCATTGGAAAACCACCCTGAAATAAAGGCAATCAGGCACTCAGGCTTAATGATCGGGATGGATACAGAAAGTCCAGAAAAAACATCCAGATTGGTTTCATGTTTTCTGCAAAACGGCTTGATTACCGACCGATTTCTTTTCCGTCCACAAGCCTTCCGAATAGCACCACCATTAACCATAACCGATGATCAAATTGATGAAACCATAGAATTGATCCTTCAAAGTCTTAATCAAATATAAATGCCAATATGGCACTATTTCTTGCCTAAAAATTTAATAATTGCGCCACTTTGTCCTGATTTCTTAAAATTACACTGCAAAAGACAAGCAAATTTGCTCTGGAATGCGAATTGTTAGACGATGAATGATCAATTGAAAATTCAATAAATAAAATTAATAAATATTAGGAGGACAAAGTTATGTTACCAATTGTTAGAAAAAGAGTTTACAGCCCGAGCTATTTGAATGATTTTCTCGGTAAAGATTTTTTAACTTCAATTTTCAGTGATGGCGCAGATTACACTGTACCAGCGGTGAACATCAGGGAGTCCGAAAAGAAATTCGAAATTGAAGTAGCAGCTCCAGGATTGAATAAAGAGGACTTTACCATCAAAATAGAAAATGACCTTCTGACCATTTCATCGGAGAAAGAATCCAGTGAAGAGCAAAAAGAAGAAGGCCATTTCATGCGCAGGGAATTCGGATTCAGGTCTTTTAGTAGATCATTTTCAATTCCTGAATTTGTTGATCAGGATAAAATTAAAGCATCCCATAAAAATGGTGTATTGATGATTGAACTTCCCAAGATGGAAGAGTCGAAAATGAAGAACAGCAAAATGATTAAAATTTCTTAAACAAAGAAGGCCGTTAACACGGCCTTTTTTATTTCTTATCTTTTTCTCGCGTCCAATTAGAATATTGAAAACTTAACATATTTTTTGGGATTGGTCCGGATATCTTCCAAAAGCAATTTTAATTCCCGGGATGTGTTTTCAAGTTCAATATAAAGGGTATCGTTATTCACAAGCATTCCCAAACTGCCTTGTCCCTCATCAATCTTACCTGAAATATCTGCCAGGCTTTTCATCGTTTTATCAACATTGTACATGGTTTGCGCAAATCTTATTTGCGCCAGGCTATCACTAATGGCCCCAAAGTTTGAAATAATCGCATTGAATTGTTCTTCATTATCTTTAAGATTCGCAGTAATCGATTCAATGTTGCCAAGTATATGTTCTATCCGGTTGCGTTGACCAGACACCAGTGTATCCAGCGAACTGGTAGTGTTTTCAAGATTTTCGAATGAATTAGCAATATGCATCACACTTTTCGAAAAGTTATCGGCATTGGTGGTGCTGAAGATACCCTGTAGCATGGATAGCACAGTATCGATGGATGACATGAGATCCTCAGCTTTGTTTTTTATCGGTGCAATTTGTCTGTTCACCTCCTCTTTGATCGATATCTCAACTTCCGCCAAAAGGGTATCACCCGATTCAGCCAGTAATTCTGAATTACCCAGCTTGATTTCCACTTCTTTTGATCCCAGCAGGTCGGAACTACTGATTTTAGCAGTTGAGTTAGCAGGAATGGGAATATCATTGCTCAAAATGAATTCAATTACTACCCTGGAGCTATTGTCATTTTTAAAAAACATATTCCTCACCCGTCCAACGCTCAGTCCATTAATTTTAACCGGGTTTGTTTTTTCCAATCCGGCAACATCTTTATAAACTGCATAAAAAATTCGATCATTGGAAAAGATATCTTCCCCTTTCAGAAAATTAAATCCCCAATAAAGCAATGCCATAGCAAGGGTTACAATCAATCCGATTTTAAATTCTTTGGATAATTTCAAAATGTGCTGATTTTTAACAAAAGTATAACTAATTTTATTATTTCAGAGCATCTTCAACCGAAATTCTCTTTGTGCCTCGGTATGCTGTAATGAAAGCATCCTTCAATCCCGCTTCTTTCAATTCCGTCCTTGATCTCTTCGCTTCTTCAAATTCGCTGTAAGGACCCACGTAATATTTATACCAACCTTCTTCTTCAAAATGTTTAATATCATGCTTACCCATGAACTTATTAGAATTTGAATTTAATTCCTCTCGGGAGGCCAGGATTTGCACCCTGAATTCAATTGGCGGTTCTGCCACCTCAGGCTTTATTGGAGAGGGCTCAACAACTTCCTCGTTATCACTCGAAACGAAAAACAAACCGCTGGGCAGATCCGGATCCAATTTAACAACATGAATGGTGTCACCCCTGTGAAAATAGTCATTCGATGCATTCAAATCTACCTTGACAACTACCCTGGATTGATTATCAGTAGTCAATTTAAAAGCTGAACGTTTGGGAATATTTACTTTCTGCTCAAAATCCATTCGATAGAGAAAATTTTGATCGGGTAGTTTTTCTTCTAACCTTAATTCTCCAACCTTCACCCCGTCTATCAAAACACGACTACCACTGATATCGACTGTAATTTGCTCAACTTTGATGTACAGGGCATCCCGTTGGCTCTTTAAAAGAATAACGGCCACAGCCACAGCAAGAAGCAATAAAATGGCTGCGGAAATAAAGAATAATTTCCTGTTCCCTTTTATTTGCATCAGGGGGTTATCTTTTGTTGATCTGCAATTACCCTTGCTTCATCAATGGAAATTCGATTTTCATTCATAAAAGCCACCACAAACACATCCTTAAATCCCATTTCGATCATTTCTTGCTTTATCTTTTTTGCTCCTTCGAACGTCAATTCATTACCGACCGTATATTTATATTGTCCATCATGCTCGTACATTTTAACATTTTTGAGACCTCTGAATTTTCTAAAATCCAGTTCTTTTTCACGGTTATAGGAAGCAAACTGGACCCGATAATAAACAGGCACTACCTCTTCTACTGGTTTGGGAACAATAGGTTTTAATTCATTGGCTCGGGCTTCATAATCATTCTTATAATCCCTGAAAGCTCTGTATATGGCTGAAGCCATATAGACCTGGCCTTCTTCAGTCATGAGGAATTTTTCTTCTTCCGGATGACTTAAAAATCCCAATTCAATGAGGATCCCGGGCATCGTTGTTTTGTAAAGCACCCAAAACCCGGCTTGTTTTACACCCCGATCTTTTCGACCAACCCTTTCCCGAAATTGATCCTGTATATGAGAACTCAATTCAATACTTTGATCTATATTGGCATTCTGGAACATATTCAGGACTATGTAATCTTCATCAGATTCCGGGTTAAATCCCTCATATTGGGTTTTATAATCTTCCTCAAAATAGATGGCTGCATTTTCGGTCTTTGCCACTTCCAGATTCTCAATACTTTTGTGCAAGCCCATTACATAGGTTTCAGCACCATAAGGCCTGGAAGATTTATTTGAATTGCAATGGATGGAAATAAATACATCAGCTCCACTTTCATTGGCAATTTTAGCTCTTTTATGAAGTTCAACAAAAACATCTGTTTTACGCGTGTAGACAACTTCCACTCCCTTCATATTTTCCTCTATATACTTGCCGGTTTTGAGCGCTACTGCCAATACAATATCTTTCTCCTTGGAATATCTTCCAAGAGCACCAGGGTCTTTTCCACCATGGCCTGCATCAATGATTACCTTATTGATATGATTGGGTACCTGAGCATAGGTCTCGTTCAAGAGACCTAACAACAGCATTAAGATACCAAAAATTAAAACCAATCGTTTCACAATATTGGAATATTTTTTGATTAGTTTTGAAATCGTTTTTCGACTACAATTACAACTCTTGCAAATTTAACATTTTACAAACGAGAATTGATACACAAATTGTCAACTAAATTATTAACACAATTATTGTTCAGATTATCATTACTCGCTGTAACTGCTCTGTTAACAAACGGCATTGCCATTTCACAAACCGATTCAACCTTACTGAAAAACCGTCCGGACAGCCTGATTGTTCAAAATGATTCATTGAATGTAGATACAGCTTTCAGGCTCTCTCCCAATGCCATCGAATCAACGGTTGATTACAAGGCAGATGACTCCATCCGTATTGACATGACTACCAAAAAGGTGTACATGTATAAAAATAATGAAATAAAATACCAGGATATCAACCTAAAAGCGGATTATGTAGAAATTGAATTTACCAATAGTGAGGTGTATGCTACCGGAAGCGAAGATTCACTTGGCAACCTTGTTGGCAGACCGGTATTTACCATGGCCGATAACAGTTTTGAATCGGAGGCCATGCGTTATAATTACGAAACAAAAAAAGGATTGGTAGAAAAGGTCATAACCGAAGATGCTGAGGGATATCTGCATGGAGAAACGGTAAAAAAGATGCCCAACGATGTCACCAATGTCTACCATGGCTCCTATACCACCTGCGAACTTGAGCATCCACATTTCGCATTTGAATTCAATAAGGCAAAAGTTATCCCGGAAAATAAAATTGTAACGGGTCCAGCCTATATGGTCATTGAAGATGTTCCGACCCCACTTTTTATTCCCTTCGGACTTTTCCCCAATAAAAAAGGCCAGCGATCCGGAATTATCATACCAACATGGGGAGAATCTACCCAAAGGGGATTTTATTTTGAAAATGGAGGGTATTACCTCGCCATCAATGATTACCTCGATTTTAAATTGGTAGGCGATATCTATACACTTGGAAGTTGGGCTGTTAAACCCAGCATGAACTATCGCAAGAGATACAAATATAACGGATACCTGAATGCCAACTATGCCATCAACATTTTGGGAGAACAAGGCACTCCGGATTATAGCAGGAACAAAGACTTTTCCATTCGATGGATACACAACCAGGATCCCAAGGCAAGACCCAGAAGTAAATTTTCAGCCAATGTAAACCTGGTTAGTTCTCAATACAATAAATTCAACCCGGTCAGCTCAAATGCTTATTTATCCAATACCTTCCAATCGAGTGTGAGTTATTCTACCAATTTTGCCAACAAATACTTTCTAAACCTCTCCCTTAATCACTCTCAGAATACCATCACCCGGGAATTGAGTTTATCACTGCCGACTGTAAGCTTTAATGTGAACCGTTTTTATCCATTCAGAGCGAAAGAAATAGCCGGAAAGCTTAAGTGGTATGAAAACATTAGTGTGAACTATAGCATGGCTGCAGATAATCGCATTGATACTTATGACACCCTCTTATTTGAAAAGGATCTGGTTGGCCAAATGCGCAATGGCATGAAACATGATATTTCGGTTTCCAGCGGATCCATTAAGTTATTAAAACACATTGTTTGGAGCAATAGCATGAAATATACAGAGAGGTGGTATTCGCAACAGCATGTGCAGAGTTGGAGAAACGACACCCTCTACCTCGATGAAGGACCCATTGAGGGTTATGTTGGAACGGACACCATATATGGGTTTAATGCGGTGCGTGATTTTAGTTTTAACACCAACCTGGGTACAACACTGTACGGCATGTTCGCTTATAAGAAGGGTCCGGTCAGAGCTATCCGCCATGTAATCAGACCATCCATTGGATTTTCCATACGTCCGGATTTCAGTACTCCCGGATGGGGCTATTATCGTTATTTCATCAATGAAAATGGTGAGCGTGAGAAATATTCATTATACGACGGGTTTATCTATGGTACAGCCCCCGAAGGTCGATCCGGCGCATTGAGTTTCAGATTGAGCAATAACCTTGAAATGAAAGTCAGATCAAGAAAAGATACTGTAAATGGCACTAAAAAAGTTGTTTTGATCGAAGACTTATCCCTCTCAACCGGTTATGATATTGCGCGCGATTCATTAAATCTCAACAAATTGACCATCTCAGGAAGAACAACCCTCTTCAAACAATTGCAGGTTAACTACTCAAGCTCATTTGATCCATATGTTTTGGATTCCAACGGACGCAGGCTCAATAAATTTGAATGGACCGAAAACAAACGTCTTTATCGACCGGAAAATCATAGTTGGCGATTGGGTATTAGTTGGCGATTGAGTTCAGAAACATTAGGAAAAAATAAAAATAAAAAACAGGAGGTTGCTGAAAAAAGAGAATCTGATGCCGGAACACCTCAAGAATTGCAGGATCTGAACCAAAACCTGGAAGGATATGTTGATTGGAATGTTCCCTGGTCCTTAAATTTATCATACGATTTTAATTATTCATTGCGGTATAAATATGAAAATGGGTATTGGAATTACGATGTTACAAAGGATAAACAGCTGATTCAGACACTGAGCTTTTCAGGAGATGTGAATATTACACCCAAGTGGAAATTCGGCTTTAGATCGGGATACAATTTTGAAACCAAAGAGCTGACTTATACATCCATTGACATCTATCGCGACCTGCACTGCTGGGAAATGCGGTTTAACTGGATTCCCTATGGATTCAGACAAAGCTGGAATTTCTCCATCAATATCAAATCAAGCCTGCTGCAGGATCTCAAACTGGATAAGAAGAAAGACTTCAGAGATTTTTAATCAATAAATACAACCGATATGAAAAAAATCATTCAAACGAACAAAGCGCCGGGTGCCATCGGCCCTTACAGCCAGGCTACCGAGATAAATGGCATGTTATTTATTTCAGGGCAGGTACCCCTCAATCCCGAAACCGGGAAAGTCATTCCCGGCGGAATCAAAGAGCAAACCCAACAAGTGATGGAAAATATTGGAGCAATACTTACGTCGGCCGGTTATACTTTTGATGATGTCGTAAAGTCGACCTGTTTGCTGAGTGACATGAATAATTTCGCTGCCATGAATGAAGTTTATGGGCAATATTACTCCGTTAATCCACCAGCCCGGGCAGCCTATGGTGTCGTGCAACTACCATTGGGGGTAATGATTGAAATTGAAACCATTGCTGTTAAATAATTTACTATTTTAGTAAACTCTTCAATCACAAATGGGTTTTATACCCATGAATAAATTATTGTATGAAAAAACTTGGGATAATACTTTTCCTACTTTCTTCACTTGTCATACATGGATTTGGGCAGCAACTTGCCGCTTTCAATGATAATCTGCAAAAATTCTGGGTTTTTGATGGCGGGACCTTTCAACAATTGGAATATCTTGAAATACAGGATTACCAGGTGGGTGGCTACCTGGTCGCATACATTGACAACGGCAGCAGGTTAAAATTGTACCGCAATGGAGAAGTTAAAACTTTGCTGACGGGATCACCCATAAAATATACCACAACTGATTATTTATTAGGCTATTCGCTTTATGAACAGCTCAATGTTTATGACAATGGACAATCCATTGTTTTAAGCACACAATGTGATGCATATGAAGTTAGGGATAGTTTAATCGGATGGCACAACAGAATTGATCAAACCATACAGGTTTACTATGAGGGTGGTATTTATACCATTGAAGATGGCCTCATTTATAATCCTTTGGATAGCTATAAGATGGGTGACAATACCATTGTGTATGTACAATCCTCTACCCAACAACTCAAACTTTTTTACCAGGGTGAAATGATTATTTTGGATGATTTCGTTGAGGATATAAGCTATGAAGCAGGAAGAGATATTGTAGCTTTTATTGATTCACCCGATCAATCCTTCAATGTTTTCTACAAAGGTGAAGTTATCAGTTTGGAGACATTTAAACCCAAATCTTTTCAAGTTGGTGATGAAATATTGGCTTATGTCAGTAATTTAGGTCGATTGAAATATTTCAGTAAAGGTATCGTAAAGGAGGTTTCAAACTATGAGCCACAGTTTTATGATGTCGTTGATAATGTACTTGTATTCGAAGAACAAGGTTTTTTAAAAACCGTGTGCAATGGCGAAATATATATCATCGAACGGTATATTCCACAACCTTATATCATTGATTGGAATACAGTAGCTTATTTAGATGAGAACCGCTTTGTCAAGATTTTTCAAAATTGCGAATCAGAAGCAATCACCTATGAAAAAGTCAATGAAATCAATGTCATTCGTGACCTTGTAATATTTGTTGAAGGGATTAATAAGACCAAAATTTATTTCATGGGCCAGATATTTGAAAAATAAATGGTACCATCATCTTAGCAAAATTTTTACCAATGATTGTTCAATTATTTGTTTTTGCAATTTTAGCCATGGGCTTCGGAATCTATGCTTTGGTCAAGAAGAAACAAATGGTCGGTGTTATGTTCCTGTTGATGGGTATATTGCTTTTGGTGGTAGGATTGGTAGTCGTATACGTATATCCGCATTCATGGCCGTGGTAATTTTTTTTTGATTTAGCCATCCATTTTAATTACCCATTTCGAATTTTATTCTCACTCAAAATAATATCAGTTCTGGCTATTTCATTATTCCTGAATTTGATTCTATTTCAACTCCCAAATGAAGTGTTAAACTTTTGTTAAAGTCATTTTAATATCCTTTCCAGAACCATTCAATCTCCTACTTTTGATATAACCAACTCCTGCATTAATATGAAAAAGCTCGTCAAAGTTGTTCTGATTCTGCTACTGATCATTTTGGTGGCCATTGGAGGTTTGTTAATTTATGTAGGCATTTTACTGCCAAATATTGAAGCATCGAAAGACCTGCAAGTAGAGGCAACAGCTGAAAGGATAGAACGGGGACGGTATCTGGCCAACGAGGTCATGGGCTGCGTTGGATGCCACGCCACCCGTGATTATACAAAATTTGCAGGACCCATTCTTGAAGAGACAAAAGGATCAGGTGGTGAAAGATGGGATCATGCCATGGGCTTTCCGGGTACTTTGTATGCACCCAATATAACACCCACTTATCTTAAGGATTGGACTGATGGTGAAGTTTTCAGGGCTATCACAGCAGGTATTGACAAAGATGGAAATGCCCTCTTTCCCATCATGCCTTATCACCAATATGGTAAATTACCCAAAGAAGATATATATGCTGTGATTGCTTATATCAGGACCCTTAAACCAACGGTTCAGGATTATCCGAAGCGGAAACTTGATTTCCCTTTGAATCTGATTGTCAATACCATGCCAAAAGAAGGAACCCATCACCTTAAAGCCGATAAATCGGATCCGGCAAAATATGGAGAATACCTGATAACAGCAGCTGCCTGTTATGATTGCCACACCAAAATGGACGAAAGAGGGCAATTTATACCTGAGATGGCATTTGCTGGTGGATCGGAGTTTCCCATGATTACAGGAGGAATTGTCAGATCAGCCAACCTGACACCCGACAAAGAAACCGGGCTTGGTAACTGGTCTGAAGAAATGTTTGTGAACCGGTTTTTAATGTATGCTGACTCATCTTATACACCCCATACAGTCAATCAAGGTGAATTTAATACCTATATGCCCTGGGAATATTATTCAAAACTTAAAAAAGAAGATCTGGAAGCTATGTATGCCTATTTAAAAACCCTCGAACCCATCCATCATGAAGTTGTAAAGTTTTCTCCCAATTAAATCAGTGAGTTGATTGGGATCTTTTTCAGAGGTTTATCCAAAAACAATTCTAATTTTATAGTTGTTACTTCATGGCAAATACTTACCTTTGCACCCAATTTTCTCAATAGGTTAGCATTATAATGATTGATATTACATTGCCGGATGGCTCGGTACGAAAGTATGAAAGAGGGGTAACAGCCCTTGAAATCGCCCAAAGCATTAGCGAAGGATTGGCGCGTAATGTATTGTCTGCCAAAGTTAACGATCAGGTCATTGACGCAACCCGACCCATTAATGAAAATGCGAAAGTTCAGTTACTGACCTGGAATGATCAGGAAGGTAAAGCCACCATGTGGCACTCTTCGGCCCACCTTATGGCTGAGGCAGTTGAAAATCTTTACCCGGGCGTCAAATTCGGGATCGGACCGGATATTGAGAATGGATTTTATTATGATATTGACTTTGGCGAATACACGATCTCCGATAGTGATTTCAAGAAGATCGAAGATAAGATGCTCGAATTTGCCCGTGAAAAACAGACATTTCAAAGGGAGGAAGTATCCAAAAAAGATGCCCTGAAGTATTTCAACGAAAAAGGGGATGAGTACAAACTCGAATTGATCAATGAATTGGAAGATGGAGAAATTACTTTCTATAAATCAGGGGACTTTGTAGATCTCTGTCGTGGACCGCATCTCCCTGATACCAGCCCGATCAAAGCTGTAAAAGTACTCAGCCTGGCTGGGGCTTACTGGAGAGGAAATGAAAATCGCAAACAACTCACCCGCTTATATGGCATTACATTTCCAAAGAAAAAGGAGCTCGACGAGTACCTTGTCAGGCTGGAAGAAGCCAAAAAAAGGGATCACCGGAAAATAGGCAAAGAATTAGAACTTTTTACATTTTCTCAAAATGTTGGCCAGGGGCTCCCGTTATGGTTACCCAATGGTGCCATCATCCGTGAGCGGCTGGAACAGTTCCTGAAAAAGGTGCAGAAAGATGCGGGATACTTGCCGGTGATTTCACCCCATATTGGAAATGTGAACCTGTATAAAACCTCAGGGCATTATGATAAATATGGCAGTGACTCTTTTCAGCCCATTAAAACACCCATCGAAGGAGAAGAATTCTTTCTGAAACCCATGAATTGTCCGCATCATTGTGAGATTTATAAAAGCAGGCCGGTTTCGTATAAGGATCTACCACTGCGCCTTGCTGAGTTTGGAACAGTTTATCGTTACGAACAAAGTGGCGAATTGCATGGGCTCACACGGGTTCGGGGATTCACACAGGATGATGCACACATCTTTTGTACACCAGACCAGGTAAAAGATGAATTCAAGGGTGTGATGGCTATCGTGATGAAGATTTTCAAAGCACTTGATTTTAAAGATTTTATTGTTCAGATTTCACTGCGGGATAAAGAAGATAAAACCAAGTATATCGGTTCAGATGAAAACTGGGATAAAGCTGAGCAAGCGATCATGGAAGTTGCTGAGGAAAGCGGACTGGATACCATTGTTGAGTATGGAGAAGCAGCTTTTTACGGACCTAAGATGGACTTTATGGTAAAAGATGCCCTGGGCAGGAAATGGCAATTGGGCACCATTCAGGTTGATTATAATCTTCCTGAACGATTTGAACTGGAATACACAGGCAGCGATAATGAAAAGCACCGACCTGTGATGATTCATCGGGCTCCTTTTGGATCCATGGAAAGATTTGTGGCTGTTTTGATTGAACACACATCTGGAAAATTCCCGTTGTGGCTTACTCCTGAACAGGCTATCATATTGCCAATCAGTGAAAAATATCAAAAATATGCCGAAAAAGTTTTAAAATTCCTGAATAATTCCGAAATTCGCGCCCAAATTGATGACCGTAGTGAGAAGACCGGTCGGAAGATACGGGATGCCGAATTAAAGCGGATCCCGTTTATGTTGATCGTAGGGGAGAAAGAAGAGGAAAGCAATACCGTTTCCGTGCGACAACAGGGAACAGGTGATCTGGGAACATTTGAATTGCAGGCATTTGCTGACCTGATTCATAAGGAAGTGGAAAAAGCAACCGAAAATAATAACTAAATTTAAAGGAGGATTTACAATAGCTAAACAATTTAACAGATTCCGCAAAGGATTCAGGGGAAGACCGGTAAAAGAAGAGCCATTCAGGGTCAATAACCGTATTACGGCCCCTATGGTCAGACTTGTTGGCGAAAATGTGGAGAATGGTATATACCAGGTTCGTGAAGCCATTAAAATGGCCGAAGAACAGGAACTTGATCTGGTAGAAATTTCACCGACTGCAAACCCACCTGTTTGTAAGATCATTGACTATAAAAAGTTCATATACGACAGGAAGAAAAAACAAAAGGAGATCAAAGCGAAAACCCAAAAGGTTGTCGTTAAAGAAATTAGGTTAGGACCTCATACAGATGATCATGATTTTAATTTTAAATTGAGGCATGCCGAAAAATTCCTTAAAGAAGGAGCAAAAGTAAAAGTGGACGTATTTTTTAAGGGTCGTACCATTGTTTACAAGGATGATGGTAAAATCATGCTGTTGAGGTTTGCACAGGAATTGGAGGAATTTGGCAAAGTGGAAAAAATGCCACTGCTTGAGGGGAAACGGATGATCATGATCTTAACACCAAAGAAATAATCTTTAATTAATATATAGAAGTAATGCCAAAAATGAAGTCGAAATCCGGAGCAAAAAAACGGTTTACATTTACCGGCTCCGGTAAGTTGAAAAGGAAGCATGCTTACAAAAGTCACATTTTGACTAAAAAGTCGAAAAAGCGTAAACGTAACCTGGGTTACTTTGCCATTGTTGACAAAGCCGACGCCGGCAATATCAAAGACATGCTTGCTAAGTAAAATTAAATTTAATGAATGTTTAACTTGCTTTTAGCTCAAAAAGATCTCCCGTTGGGAGGCGCTAAAGCGAAAATTTAAAAACAATGCCACGATCAGTAAATGCAGTAGCATCGCGCGCCAAAAGAAAAAAGATCCTGAAAAAAGTGAAGGGTCAATTTGGGCGTCGTAAAAATGTTTGGACGGTGGCCAAAAATGCATATGAAAAAGGCCAACAATATGCATACCGTGACAGACGAACCAAAAAACGTAACTTTAGAAGCCTCTGGATTCAGAGGATCAATGCAGCAGCCCGTGAACACGGAATGTCTTATTCTGAATTCATGGGTGCCCTGCACAAAAAGAACATTGATATCAGTCGCAAGTCACTGGCCGATTTGGCCATGAATAACCCCGAGGCTTTCAAAGCCATTGTGGATGCGATCAAATAAAATTATCCGCCGTCGGGCGGATTTTTTTTTACTTTTACGTTGCAAAAATAAATATGGTAATTTTCCGTTTTTGACTTTTACCATTGAAGAATTGATAAAGTTAAAGCAACACCGTGTGAAAAATCATCTCTTACTATTTCTTCTCGTTTTTTTTAGCTTCCCATTGGTACAAGGTCAAATTGGAGGTGATAACACCTATGAATTCATTAATTTGACAAGCTCCCCGAGAATCGCGGGAATGGGTGGTGATTTTCTGACCATTAATGACAATGATATCCTGCTCTCTGTTTCCAATCCATCCCTTATCACCGAAAGGATGCACAATCATTTGGCTGTTAGTTTTGTGGATTTTTACAGTGATGTCAATTATGGGTTTGCGGCCTATTCGAGAAGTATCAAAAACATTGGAAACTTTGTTGCTTCGGTTCAATATATTAATTATGGTACCTTTGAAGGTGCTGATATAACCGGTGAAAGAACTGGAAAATTTTATGCCGGCGAATCAGCTTATAACGTGGGCTGGGGCAGACAACTGGATTCATTGTTTTCCATTGGGGCCAATTTGAAGTTTATTTATTCTTCACTCGAAAGCTATAATTCATTTGGATTGGCTGTAGATATAGCGGGAAGCTACAACAGTCGTGACGGAAGCTTTACAGCTTCTCTGATTGCTAAAAATATTGGAAGACAATTAACAGCCTATGAAGGAAGCAACATTGAGCCCCTTCCTTTCGAATTACAGATAGGATTGTCAAAAAAATTGAAACATCTTCCATTCAGATACTCACTTTTGATCAACCATCTAGACCGATGGGATCTTCGATATGATGATCCTTCTGCACAGCAAGTCGATCCCATCTCCGGGGAAGTGATCGAAGATTCAAACCTGGAAACTTTTGCTGATAACTTCATGCGTCATATCGTTCTGGGAGGAGAGTTGCTAATCGGAAAAAACCTGAGTGTACAGGCTGGATACAATTACAAGCGCCGACAGGAACTCAAAATAGAATCCAAAACGGCCACGGTTGGATTCTCATGGGGGGTGGGTCTTCGTATTTCGAAATTCCATATTAACTATGCGCGATCGACTTACCATCTCAATGGTTCTCCCAATTATATTGCTATCCGTACCTCCCTTTCCGACTTTTTCGTGAAACAGAATTAAGCCTATCTTTGCACCATTCTGATACCCGGATAAAATAAATTATGGATGTTGTTATTGATCCCGATGCAGGATTTTGTTTTGGTGTAGAAAAAGCTATTCAAATGGCTGAGATCTCCCTCCAAAAGGAGCAGGAACTCTATTGCCTGGGCGAAATTGTACACAATGAGCTTGAAACCGGCCGCTTAAAAAATCTGGGATTGAAAGTCATTGATCACAAACAATATCAACACTTACATAACGTGACAGTTCTGATCAGGGCTCATGGGGAGCCGCCGCAAACATACATCCATGCAAAGGAAAATAATATTCGTTTAATTGAAGCAACCTGCCCTGTTGTTCTAAAGCTTCAGCAAAGAATTCAACTTACCCAACACACCATAAAAAAGAAGGGACAGGTGGTCATTGCTGGCAAAAAGAAACATCCGGAAGTGATCAGCCTGGCAGGGCAGACAAACGGTTCTGCGATTATTATTGAATCTCCCGATGATATTGAAAAGATCGATTTTACAAAATCCATCGAATTATTTGCACAAACAACCCTTTCAGGAGATCTGTTTGATGAAATTGTTAATGTGATAAACCGACGGTTGGATTATGCTGGCACAGAGGCAGAGTTAAGGGTACACCGAACCATTTGCAGGCAGGTAGCTCATCGTGTTCCACAACTTAAATTGTTTTGTAAAAAATATGATGTGATCGTATTTGTCAGCGGGAAAAATAGCTCCAACGGAAAGGCACTGTTTGAAGTCTGCAAAAAAACGAATCCCTATAGTTATCAAATTTCATCACCTGATGAATTTCAAACAAAATGGATGCGGGGAGCACTGAGTATAGGCATTAGCGGGGCTACTTCTACCCCACCCTGGCTGATGGAAGAAGTTGCATCAAAAATCAAGGAATTACAATGCACCTGAGACAATTAAAACTGGCTAATTTCAAAAATTACGCAGAAGCTGATCTTGTTTTCTCCAATAAGATCAATTGTTTTATTGGTAATAATGGGGCTGGGAAAACCAATGTTCTGGATGCCATTTATTATCTTTCATTTTGTAAAAGTTATTTTAACCTGGTCGATTCGCAGAACATCCTGCATGAAGCTCCATTTTTTGCCATTCATGGAACCTACAACAAAAATGGAAATCCGGAAGATTTGGTCTCTTGTATTCAGAAACGCAGTCAAAAAAAGCAGTTTATCCTGAATGATAAAGAATATGATAGACTTGCTGATCACATCGGATTGATTCCGCTGGTCATGATCTCCCCTTATGATCGTGACCTCATCAACGAAGGCAGTGATACCCGGAGAAAATATATCGATTCAGTAATCTCACAGTTTGACAAGTTTTACCTGGATGATTTGATTGCTTATAACAAAGCGCTACAGCATCGAAATAACCTCCTTAAAAATTTTGCTGAACGTAATTATTTCGATCAGGTTTCTATCGAAATTTGGGATGCTCAACTCGTAAAACTCGGCGAACGGATCCATCAAAAGCGCAAGGAGTTCATTGAAGCTTTTGCCCCACTCTTCCAGCATTATTTTGATTATATTGCCATGGGCAATGAAAAAGTTTGTATCGAATATGATTCACAATTGAAAGACCGATCGCTCGATGAACTTTTAGCTGTTAATATTGAAAAGGACCGGATGTTCAAATATACCACCACTGGAATTCATAAGGATGACTTGCAGATGAAAATCGATGGACATCCCATCAAAAAATTTGGATCACAGGGGCAGCAAAAATCATTTGTAATTGCCATTAAACTTGCACAGTTTGATTTCACGAAAAACAAAAAGGGGTTTCATCCTCTGCTACTTCTCGATGATATCTTTGACAAATTGGATGAAGGCCGTGTAAAACAGATCATTCACCTTGTTGGAGACAACAGCTTCGGTCAGGTTTTTATCACCGATACACAGCGCGAACGCATTGAAAATATTTTTAGGCAGGTCAGGATAGATCATAAAATTTTTGAGGTTGTTTCAGGAAATGCAATTGAAATTGCCGACTTCAATCATAAAATAGCATAACCATGTATGGAAGTTCCAATGAGCAAACCCTGAAAGAATTAATTCAACAGTTGCTCGACAATTACAAATTACAGGATGGAATCACCCGGGCCAAATTGATTGGTTCATGGGAGAAGATTGCAGGAAAATATATTGCCGGACAAACGGATAAAATCTATATCAAAAACGGCATCCTCTATCTAAAGATCAAGTCACCGGCTCTCAAGCACGAACTCTCTTTTGCCAAATCGAAATTAATGGCCGCCCTCAATAAAAGTATCGGACAGGACTATATCAAGGAAGTAGTTTTCATTTGATCACATTATTCCACTGAAATATAAAATGGCAAACGCGTCTGTATGCCAGTGCTGTTCTTTAAATTAGCGATATAGTAGTAAAGTGGATAATACGCACCCAATTCGGCTTTTAATAAACTGGTCCGGGTCGTTTCACCCATAAGGCTTTCCATCAGCTGCTCGATTGGCTCCTTTTGTTCGGGTAGATCAATGGTCCGGTAATCCTCCAATCCTGCCAGATCAGCTGCCAGTTTGATGGCATCATTAAGTCCTCCAAGCTGATCCACCAATCCCCTTTCAAGAGCATCCTTACCGCTCCATACGCGCCCCTGACCAATTTCATCAACTTGCTCTGGAGTCATATTTCGGCCTACTGCAACATGGTTGATAAAGGTGGTGTAAAAACGTTCTATTTCATTTTGAATAACTTCACGCTGATAAGGTGAAAGTGGCTGAGTAACACTAATGTAATCGGAATTTTGATTGGTCCCAACACCATCGAATGTAATGCCCAGTTTATCATTAAAAAATTTCTTAAAATTAGGAATAACGCCAAATACGCCAATAGAACCCGTAATGGTGGTGGGTTGCGCAACAATTTTATCGGCTGAGCAAGCAATGTAATATCCACCGGAAGCTGCATAATTGCCCATCGAAACAACCACGGGCATGGTTTCACCGGCAAGCTTCATCTCACGGAGAATAATGTCAGAAGCCAATCCATCGCCACCAGGGCTGTTAACGCGCAAAACCATAGCTTTAATGGATTCATCCATTCGAACATTGCGGAGGGTCCTCGACAATTTATCGGAACTGATGATATTTTCAGGACCATTTCCCTGCATTATGTCACCCTCTGCAAAGACTACGGCAATTTTGTTTTTACTTCTTGAACCATCATTCTTTTTGACATAGACGTTATCATATTTATTCAGGCTAATGAAGTTGTTGGTTTTTATAACCTCCACGCCAATTTCAGTGGCAAGCAATTCCAGGAATTGGTCCATGTATAACAATGAATCCACCACTCCCAGTTGATGTGCTTCTTTTGGCTGCTGAGCCAACAACATATCGGCAATACGGTTAATTTCAGCAATGTCCATTCCACGATCAGCTGCCATTTTTGAACAGGCATCTTCCCACATTGATGAAACGAATGCCAATGTTTGCTCCCGGTTTTCATCACTCATCTCATCATACAACAAAGGTTCAACTGCGGCTTTGAACTTGCCATGACGCATAACCTGCGCTTCTATACCCAGTTTATCGAGCATTCCTTTAATAAAGGCGACCTGCCCCTGGAAGCCCCGCATTTCAATAAAACCTTCAGGATTCAGAAACACTTTGTCTGCAACTGAGGCCAGGAAATAGGCTTTTTGCGTGTAAATATTGCCATAAGCATAAACAAATTTCCCGGAATTTTTAAATTCTTGAAGGGCGTTTCGTATCTCAGTTACGGTTGCCAATCCGGAGGGAACATCAGTTAAATCCAGGTAAATTCCTTTAATCCGATCATCCCTTTCGGCTTTCTCAATATTTTCAAGTATCTGCTTTAGTCCGGGCTTTGGGTTTAGGGAACTCAGGTCCCACATAAACTGTATGGGAAGACTTTCCGTTCGATCATTGATGTCATAACTGAGCGACATCTTGAGAATAGAGGGATTTTCTACTACAACTTCTTCAGGCTGTGTAAATGATAATGCAGCCATGATAAATGCCATAAAGAGAAAAAACAAAATCACTATGGTCAGGAAAAATCCAAGCATGGAAGCAAACATGAATTTGAAAAAATCTTTCATCTTAATTAGGTATTAAGTAAATGTTAAATCGAAGCCTATTTTTCTATTTTAAAAATAACGAAGGATGGTACATCACGACGCTTGAGCTTAGTGCAATAATACTAAAAAACAAGGAAAAATTGTAACGGGGATGAGAAAATTAATAAAGAATAATGAAAAAATTCAGGAGTTTGTACTTTTGCAAGCTTAAAACTGCTATGGCAAAAAATGTAGCATACATATTATTGGGTGGCAATGTCGGAAATCGAGAACAATTGCTTGCTGAGGCAATTGATAAGATAGAACACTCAGCCGGACCAATCCTCACATTATCTACCATTTATGAAACTGATTCATGGGGTTTTGAATCCGGTGAGAAGTTTCTGAACCAGGTTATCAAAATAAATACATCCTTATCCCCTCATGACCTGCTTTATCAGTTAAAAAAAATAGAAACCAGCCTTGGCAGAATCAGAAAAAAAAGCAAGGAATACACCAACCGCACCATTGATCTTGATATTCTTTTGTTTCAAGATTTGATCATTCATGACAGTGACCTGAATATCCCCCATCCCCGCATGCATCTTCGAAAATTCACATTGGTGCCACTTGCTGAAATCGCCGGACTGGAAGTGCATCCTGAATTGAACCTTAATATTGATGAGCTGCTTAAGCAATGCCAGGATGATCTGAAGGTACATGTTTTTAGTTCCCCAAAAACAATGGCAATGGCAAACCATGAGGTATAATTACATTGCCATAGAAGGAAACATCGGGTCCGGGAAAACCTCCCTTGCAAAATTAATTGCTGAAGAATTCAATGCACGGATTATTCTGGAACGATTCGAGGACAATTCATTTCTGCCCAAATTCTATAAAGACCCTGATAAATATGCTTTTCCACTTGAGATGAGTTTCCTTGCAGATCGTTACCAGCAACTCAGAGAAGAACTGGCAAAAGGAGATTTATTTAAAAGCTTCACCATTGCTGATTATTTTATTGATAAATCCCTGATATTTGCCCGAAACAATCTTCAGGCTGATGAATTTAATCTGTATTCGAAACTATTTGATATCATTAACTCAACCCTGCCTAAACCTGAATTGATTGTGTTTCTGTATAATTCAATCGATCGTTTACAGGACAACATCCGATTAAGGGGTCGATTATATGAAAAAAGCATTCAATCTGATTACCTCGAAAAAATTCAGGAAGGTTATTTCAACTATTTTAAATTGAATAAGCTCACAAGGGTACTAATTATAGACACCCAGTCTATTGATTTTGTATCAAATCCAAAGGATTATGCTAAAATATTGAGCATAATCAAAAAAGAATATCCTACTGGTGTCCATCGGATCACATTTCTATAGCCCGCCATCAAACAGTTATAATTATTTTTTGTTTTTCTAATTTGAATCAGTTATCTTTGTTTTAGAAATTTTTTCATTTTGGGAAAAAGTTGATCAAAATTACAAACTAAAATCCAAAACAAGCAATCTAAATGATTAATTTCTAATCAACTAAAGTCATGGCACAATGATTGGCTATGTCAGAAGAAAGGTATGCGGTTAGTTTGAGTTATCAATATAAAACTGTTGATAAAAACGACTCTCCAACGACTAACCTTTTACTTTTCAGTAAATTAACAATTAAAGCAGTAAATAAGATGTCTGTGGTGATTTAAAAAAATAGAATTTGATAAATGTAAGTAATTGATTATTTTTTTACTTTTGATGAAAATTACTAGACTAGACCAACATTGCAGACATTCGAATAAAAATTAACACACACATAAACAAAGTAAAATTTGTACATTATGAAAAAAAATTATCAGATTGTATCAAAGGCCCTAATAATGGCAATTATATTTATTTTGCCAATGTCATTATTAGCGCAAAATGCAAACCGGGAAGACGGAAGCGACAAATTATACTATCAGTGGTACATTAATGTTAACGGAGGTATTTCACAAGCCTATGGAGATATTTTATCTGGTAGCTGGCATGGTGACATGCTTTCAAATGATGATATCGAGTTTGGTTATGGAATCAGGCTTGGAAAACATATCAGCCCTGTTTTTGGCATTTATGGATCCTATATCAACTCCCCTTTGACGGGTATCAGTGGAAAAGATACAAAAAACATGTATTTTGAAACCGATCTCTCTGATTTTATCCTGGGAACAACTGTTAGTTTTTCCAATCTTTTTTTCGGATACAAACCCAGGTTGATCAATATTTACGGAACCACAGGTATCGGCCTTGTTGATTTTGATGCCTATGCTTATCGCCAGGACACAGATCCTCCTGAACAAGTAGGAGAAGGATATCCGGGTACCACCGAAACAATGATCCCAACAGGAGCCGGTGTTGATTTCAGGCTGAACAACCGGTGGGATATTAATTTGGAGACAACCATTCGTTGGTTCGATTCGGACAAACTGGACGGATATGTTAGTGGAGAAAAGAATGATGCTTACTTCTTCACTTCTCTTGGTGTTGGATACAGTTTCTGGAGGCCCAGCACGGGCGCCAAAATGCAAATTGAGACCGAACCGGCTATGCTCGCCTTACATGGTGACTCTATTCCTGTTACCATCAGAGGTAGTTTCCCGGATTCCTATAATAAAAGGGCAGTTGTTGATTTTACACCGGTTCTTAAATATGGTGACCAAAGTAAGCAATTAGAAACCCTCTATTTCCAGGGAGAAGATGTTGCTGAGGAATATCAAAAGCCGGGTGCTATAGTAATGCCGGATGCCGGTGGTTCATTTACCTATACAACTTATGTAAAGTATGAACCAGGAATGGATGTGTGTGAACTTTATGTTGAGCCTATGTCTAGTGTTAAAGGTCGGACACCTGGATCAATGGGAGACCGTAAAATTGCGGATGGTCTCATCATGACTTCAAAACGGATGAATAACACAGAAAAAATCTTGCTGGCCGATCATGGTTATCAACGGGATATCGTGGTTACTGAAACCGGAACAATTTATTACATCGTCAATAGACATAACATTAATTTCAGCTATAAACTCAATAAAACAGATATAGCAAAATCAGCCCTTTCAGAAATGGTTAACTTTATAGAAAAAGGTTGGGAGATAAAAAATATTGAAATCGATGCATGGGCGTCTCCCGAAGGTGAGGAATCGTTTAACCAGGGGTTGTCGGAACGCAGATCTGAAAGTGCTAAACAATATGTTCAAAAAGAATATGATCAGTATATTGCCAAAAAGGCCAAAGAGCTGGGTGTTTCTAAAGAAGAACTTTCACAAGAGCTGAATTTCGAATTGGCAGCCAATGGTGAAGATTGGGATGGATTTATGCGAGCATTGCAAAATTCAGATATCAAAGATAAAAACATCATTGCCAATGTGGTTAATTCACAATCCGATCCAACCAAGCGGGAGCAGGAAATCAGGAACATGACTGTTATTTATAAGGAAATTGAAGAAATGATCCTGCCTCCTTTGAGAAGGGCTGAAATTCATGTTAATTGTTATGAACCTTCACTTACCGATAATCAAATTGCACAATATGCCACAACCTCTCCCGATTCACTGAAAATTAGTGAACTCCTATATGCAGGTACCCTGACGGATGATCCGAATTCACAACTCAATATCTACAAATCAGTCATCGAACTTTATCCGGATGACTGGAGAGGATACAACAATGCAGGTTATGCCAGCATGGAATTGAATGATTATGATAATGCGGTATCCTATTTTTCAAAAGCCCGGTCACTCGCAGCTGAGGATGGTATTGTGTTAAACAACTCTGGTGCAATGGCTGCTAAGGCCAAAGATTATGACAAAGCACGTGAGTTATACATGGCTGCTCAAAAGAAAGGTGTTGATGTAAACTACAACATGGGTATTGTTAAAATTGCAGAAGGGAATTACAATGGCGCCATCAATTCATTTGGCGGTACCAAGTGCGACTATAACCTTGCCCTTGCACATACGCTCAGTGGAAATTACAATGCAGCGACTTCCACATTGAATTGCGCTGAAAAAACGGGTGATGTATATTATCTGCAAGCAATCATTGGCGCAAGAACAAACAATGATGCCATGGTTTTTGAAAATCTCAAGAAGGCAATTGGAGAAAATATCATGTATAAAGATACAGCCAAAGATGATAAGGAATTCATGAAATACTATTCCAATCCCGACTTCATGAATATCGTAAAATAATACAATTCTGATAATTGAAAAAGGCTGCTCCTCACCGGGCAGCCTTTTTATTTTGTCGTTTGTAATAAAAATGCCACAATACAATTCCTGCGCTAACACTTACATTCAGTGAATGTTTGGTACCGAATTGAGGAATCTCTATAAAGAGGTCAGCATAATCCAGAATAGCTTCTGAAACACCCTTTATTTCATTCCCAAAAACCAGTGCATACTTCATATCCTTTTCAACATTAAAATCATCAAGTAGCAGGCTATTTTCAACCTGCTCAATGAGTGCAATTCGGAATCCTTTGTTTTTGCATTTTTTTACTGCGTCCAGCGCGCTTTCGAAATAACTCCATTGAACAGATTCAGTGGCACCAAGGGCCGTTTTGTGGATTTCACGGTGTGGAGGTTTTGCCGTAATACCGCACAAATAGATAGCTTCTATCAAAAAAGAATCTGCAGTACGAAAAACTGATCCTATATTATTCAAACTCCTGATGTTATCCAAAATAATGATGATCGGGACTTTTTCCGCTTCATGAAAATCTTTGACTGATAACCGGTTTAATTCTTCATTTCTAAGTTTTCGCATGTGCTTTTTTTGCAAAATTAACAATGGCATCTAAAATGTGAATATAATTTCAGGATTTATACCATTTATCGTTATATTTTTGTTTTTTGAAATATGGCCGAGACAAAGAAAATAGCCGAAACTCCTTTGATGAAGCAATACAATGCCATCAAAGCAAAATATCCAGATGCGCTCTTGCTTTTCAGGGTGGGTGATTTTTATGAAACCTTTGGAGAGGATGCAGTGAGAGCATCGAAAGTACTGGGTATCGTGCTGACCAAAAGAGCAAATGGGGCTGCCTCTTATGTTGATCTTGCCGGATTCCCACATCACTCACTGGACACCTACTTGCCGAAACTGGTTCGTGCAGGTCATCGTGTTGCGATCTGCGATCAGCTTGAAGATCCAAAGCTCGCAAAGAAAATTGTTAAGCGAGGAGTAACGGAATTGGTAACACCTGGTGTTACATACAATGATAATGTTTTAGAAAACAACCGGAATAATTTCCTGGCTGCCATTCATTTCAATGAAACCAAATCCGGTGTCTCATTTTTGGATGTATCAACGGGAGAATTCCTGGTGGCCCAGGGAAGCAATGAATACATTGATAAACTCATACAGAGTTTCAAACCCAGTGAAGTAATCGTCCAACGTGAAAAGGTTAGTGATTTTAAAATGGCTTTTGGGAACCAGTTTTATGTTAACACTTTTGAAGAATGGATATTCTCAACAGAATTTACCCACGACCTGCTGCTCAACCATTTTGGGACCAAAAGCCTGAAGGGATTCGGGGTGGAGGATCTCAGATTGGGTAACATTGCCGCTGGGGTTATTCTTCACTATTTAAAAGAGACCCACCATGAGCAATCGGATCATATTTCAAAAATGGCCCGGATCGAAGAGGAGCACTATGTGTGGCTTGATAAGTTCTCGATCAAGAACCTGGAACTAGTCCATTCACCCAATGAACAAGCTGTAACCCTTCTTCAGACACTTGATCAAAGTGCCACCCCTATGGGATCCAGAATGCTTCGCCGATGGATGGTACTCCCATTGAAAGATAAAAAACCCATTGAACGAAGGCTGGACATGGTTGATTATTTTTCAGGACATCCCGATGAAATGGAGACGCTCAGACAGGAATTGAAGTCATTCGGTGACCTTGAAAGATTGATTTCCAAAGTAGCCATCGGTAAAGTATCTCCCCGCGAGATCCTCAAAATAAAGGAAGCCCTCATCATTGCAGGAAAGATAAAAACAGATTACAGCAAATCCGGTAATCCAGCGTTGCAAAGTTTGCTGGATAGGATCAATCATCTTCCCTCTGTTATCGAACAAATTGAAAACACATTGCATGAAGATCCCCCGGCAGTGGTCGCCAAAGGACATGTGATTGCCGGCGGTGTCTCAAAAGATCTTGATGAATTGCGTGATATTGTGCATTCGGGGAAGGACTACCTGATCAAAATTCAGCAGCGAGAAATAGAAAAGACCGGCATCAGTTCACTAAAAATTGGCTATAACAATGTTTTCGGATATTACCTTGAAGTAACGCATACCCATCGGGAAAAAGTGCCTGAAAGCTGGCATCGCAAGCAAACACTCACCAACTCCGAGCGGTACATTACAGAAGAATTAAAAGAGTATGAATCAAAAATCCTGGGTGCCGAAGATAAAATTTTGTCTCTCGAAATCCGGCTCTTCAATGACCTTGTTCTCAGTATTTCAGATTATATTCAACCGATCCAGACCAATGCCCAGGTTATAGCCCAGCTGGATACCCTACTATCTTTTTCCTTTGTATCACGAACAAATCATTATTCGCGACCCGAAATCAACGACTCTTATACCATTGATATCAAGGGTGGGCGCCATCCTGTTATTGAAACACAAATGCCTGTTGGGGAAAAATACATTCCCAATGACATTTATCTTGATAACACGAAACAGCAAATACTCATCATAACAGGACCGAATATGTCGGGTAAATCTGCACTTCTGCGTCAGACAGCATTGATTGCCCTCATGGCTCAAATGGGATGTTTTGTTCCTGCGGAAAAAGCGAAGATTGGAATCGTTGATAAGGTTTTTACCCGGATAGGTGCTTCTGACAACCTTTCGCTGGGAGAATCAACTTTCATGGTAGAAATGATCGAGACATCCAGTATTTTAAATAATCTCTCAGAACGAAGTCTAATTTTATTGGATGAGATCGGGCGCGGTACCAGCACCTACGACGGCATTTCCATTGCGTGGTCCATTACCGAATTCCTGCATGAACACCCATTGTTCAAAGCAAAGGTTCTATTTGCAACCCATTATCATGAGCTTAACGAGATGGCAGCTAACTTTCAAAGGGTCAAGAATTATCATGTATCAATCAAAGAAATCAATAATCAGATTATCTTTCTAAGAAAGATCATGCCCGGCGGGAGTGAACATAGCTTTGGCATCCATGTAGCTAAGATGGCAGGAATGCCCCAAATCATTATTGAACGGGCCAACCAGCTGCTTAAAGTCTTTGAAAAATCACACAGCAGCGAGGAACTAAAGAAAAAGGCCGCCAATGTTCAATCCACCAAAAACAATTTCCAATTGAGTTTTATTCAGTTGGATGATCCACTATTGCAGCAGATTAAAGAAGATATACTGAATACCGATATCAATACACTGACCCCGGTAGAAGCTCTGATGAAACTCAATGAGATAAAAAAACTATTGGGTAAATAAAATTATTTATCCTTCCCTAACCAGACATAGAGCCAACCTCCCAAAATTCCACCGATGATGGGTGCTAACCAAAACAACCATAACTGACTGAAGGCCCAGGCATCAGCATAAAGGGCAACGCCAGTACTTCTGGCAGGATTAACCGATGTATTGGATACCGGAATACTGATCAGGTGTATGAGGGTAAGCCCCAGCCCAATGGCAATTGGAGCGAATCCTTTGGGTGCTCTTGGTTCAGTTGAACCCATAATGATCACAAGGAACATAGCGGTCATTACGATCTCAGTAATGATCACTGAAATCATGGAAAATCCTCCCGGGGAATGTTCGCCATACCCATTGGAAGCAAATCCTCCTGCTGAAACAAAATCATCTTTACCACTTACAATGAGATACAAAACACCACCTGCAGCAATAGCGCCAATTACCTGTGAAATTATATAGGGTAGCACTTCGTTTCCCGGAAACCGTTTTCCGGCCCATAATCCAACGGTAACTGCAGGATTAAAATGGGCTCCCGAAATATGCCCAACGGCAAAAGCCATCGTCAACACTGTCAATCCAAAGGCCAAAGCAACGCCGGCAAAACCAATTCCAAGTTCAGGATAGGCGGCTGCCAGCACAGCGCTACCACAGCCACCCAATACCAGCCAGAAAGTGCCAAAAAATTCTGCACCGGTTTTTTTTATAATTCCGTTCATGATGAATGTTTTAGTTGGTACTTAAATAAAAATAGAAGTGAAGAAATTTTAGTTTAAATATTGTGCTATTGCACATTTTAGTCGATTAAAAATATATATAATTTTAATGCTAAATTACATTGGGTAAAAAAAACAACATACCCTCATCAAAAAACTCAAATTTTTATTGGCAGAAAAATATTTTTATATACATTTGCACTCCATTTCGGAAATGCGAAAGTAGCTCAGCTGGTAGAGCACGACCTTGCCAAGGTCGGGGTCGCGGGTTCGAATCCCGTCTTTCGCTCAAAAAAAGTGAAGGTATCTCTCAGGCTTGAGAGATATTTTTTTGAAATCATGCCCGGGTGGTGGAATTGGTAGACACGTTGGACTTAAAATCCAATGGCCATTGCGGCCGTGCGGGTTCAAGTCCCGCCCCGGGTACTGAAAGGGTATTTTTTAAATACCCTTTTTTTATTAAATCAAGGCGAATGTATTTTGTTTATGCTATTAAAAGGATTCAACGTAAATATATTTACATTGGAATTACTGATAATCCCAAACGCAAGCTTAACCAAAATCAACAAGGTTATGAAAATTACAAAGCCTAACAATCCCTCCAAATTAGTTCTACTCAAAGGTTTTGATTCCAGACCAGATGCACGAAAAAGGGAGAAGTATCTAAATTCAGGCTTCGGAAAAGAATTTCATTATTCAATCTAAAGTGCGGGTCTGCCTGCCAGCAGGCTGGTTCAAGTCCGCTTCCGGGTAAAAAAATGGCGCTTACAGCGCCTTTTTTGTTCTAAGATTATAATTTGTTTTCAACTTTGCATTTTGAAGCAAACTGGTTTTATATACATTACCTTTTCATTCAGCTTGTCGCATGCTAAACTATTTTTTTCATTTTATCAAAATTCAATCGAGTTAAGATTGTAGATTATAAAAGGCCAATTAAAAAAATCAATTAGATCTCATCGATCTTAGCCGCCAGGATAAAATCATTTTTCGATAGACCTCCGATTGCATGGGTACTTAACGAAACGTCTACTTTTTTGTATTGAATGCAAAGATTAGGATGATGATTTTCTTTTTCGGCAAGGAGCGCAATTTGATTGGCAAATGCCATTCCTCTATTAAAATTTTCAAAGAGGAAAGATTTGTGTATTGATTGATCATCTTTAACGCTCCATCCCTGGCTCAGCTCCTCCTGAAGACGAATGATATCTTTATGATCCAAGGGATCTTCCCCACCTTCACAGGGTTTACAATGCATTTCTTTGAGTTCCATATTATTTTTTAAGATGGCAGTATTGGAAAAATCATGCCATACACAATTTGGGTTTCTGTAATACAATTCAATCACCCATCCAAACCATATTGCAGAATATAATAACATTTATTTGATATGTGAAGAAATATCAATAGGGATTATAGCTGGTTATAAAATACACACAATGTGTGGTAAATCCACAGAACATAAAATCATACCCCTGGATTTAAAACATGCTCATTTTAAACATGATGCAATCTTTTAAAAGTATCGGGATGATCTAAGATACTTAAATTAAATAAATTATTAATGGCTGGTTTCAGAGGAATTTTCATCATTAAAAATTCAAGTAAAAAAAATCATAGTCTGCATCATTTTTGACCTAAAATGAAAAAATTATAAATATGAATTCAGTAATTGGTATTTATCACACACATGAAGAAGCAATTAATGCAGTTAGATTGCTTAAAGGAGATGATATCCCCGATGAAAGTCTTTCATTGATGGGAAAAACTTCTATTCATCCAACAAAAGAAGGATTGACAGAACACGCTAACCTCAAGGAGGCACCGGTAGCCATAGGCGCTATAGCAGGCCCAGTATTAGGTGTACTCACTGGTGTGGGTATATTTGCCATTCCAGGTCTGGGCTTTCTCTATGGGGCAGGGGCATTGGTCGGAGCGCTCGCAGGTTTGGACTTTGGTCTGGTAGGTGGAGGTATCATCAGCCTATTGGCTACCCTCGGGATTAGAGAAAATTATCAGATCAAACTCAAGGAGCACCTGGATGAAGGCAAAGTAATTTTGATCGTAAAAGGTAACAAAGAAATAATTGATAAAGCCCATAAAATATTACAGGACTATAATAAACACCATGAGTTGATGCATGCATGATTATTAACTCAATCGTATCTTTTTGACTGAGCGGAGGTTAATCTATTTCGCAATGTTATAGGAAAGCAGAAAGATATTACCCGACATGCCACTTTTTTCAATCAGGCCAATACCCTTAGCCCAAAAATAATCATCCGTAGAGGCAAGGATTTCCTGTCCCATCATCACTGTATACAGGTCCAGGCTTATATGAATGATCTCGGTGTATTCAATCCCCTCAACAGTCTTTGTGTCGATCATACCTTCATAGGTAAATACATACTTATTCTGAACTTCATTACCATTTGCGCTCATGGTAATAACATGCTCCCATTGATTACCCTCAGCAACATTTTCTTTCATATAAATCATATTGAGTTCTGGTGTCATTGCACCAGCAGGCAAGTAACATGAATAATCACCACCTTCGCAATTGAAATAACCATTATCGGCAGCGCCGAGAAATCCCTGAATTTCAACATAATATTTACCATTGATCTCTTTCCCCTCTAGAACAGTCCATGTAGACGTACTTGTACCGCTGAATGTCTCATACTTATAATCGAAAGTAGATCCGGTGGTGTAAGGTGCAAATTGGCCTGTAGTGACACCGTTATTCAGTTGCGTTAAGTCAGCTTTGGTCACCTGAGGCTCCTCATTTTCATCTTCATCCTTGTTACATGATACCAAAACAGTCAGTATTATAAAAGCAAATAAATAAAACTTTTTCATTTCTTGTTTTTTAAAATTAATCATTAGAGAGTTTTAAATTATTAATATTGTGTGGTCCTCTTTTATCCGGAAATCATCGATGAGGTTAAAAGTAAAAGAAAAAAACAGACAGAAACAAAAATCTGCAGGGAACTCGCCAAATCAGGCTTAATTTAAAATGAATTCACATAAGCATGCCTGTTTGGACCCGAGTTAGATTAAAATATTATTATCTTCGACCATTCATTTAAAAGTACAGCGATGAAACAAAAACCCCGTTTATCTTTCTGGCAAATCTGGAACATGAGTTTCGGGTTTTTAGGAATTCAGTTTGGTTTTGCACTGCAGAATGCAAATGTCAGCCGGATATTTGAAACCCTGGGGGCCAATGTGGATGATATTCCAATTTTATGGATTGCTGCTCCTGTAACCGGATTGATTATTCAACCCATCATTGGTCATATGAGTGATAATACCTGGAACCGGTTTGGCAGAAGAAGACCTTACTTCCTGGTTGGAGCTATATTGGCTTCATTGGCTTTATTGATCATGCCCAATTCACCGACTTTATGGGTAGCTGCCGGTATGCTATGGATCATGGATGCTTCTATCAATATCTCCATGGAACCTTTCAGGGCTTTTGTTGGTGATATGCTTCCTTCACGACAACGAACAATGGGTTTTGCCATGCAAAGTTTCTTTATCGGAATTGGGGCGATAGTCGCCTCAGCCCTACCCTACATCATGACCAACTGGATTGGGATTTCAAATGTTGCACCTGAAGGTCAGATACCTCCTTCTGTGCGCTATTCATTCTATATCGGCGGTGCAGTATTTTTTCTGGCAGTTTTATGGACGGTGGCTCGGACCAAAGAATACTCACCCGAAGAGCTGGATGAATTTGATGCCGCAGAAAAAGGGGGAGAACAGCATCCTAAAAATGAAATTCAGAATGAATATATCAAACATAGCAGGTTCTTTAAAAGCAGTACTTTTTGGGTACTGGCCGGAGTTATCATTTCATTTGTGATTTACTGGTTCAAACTGGAGAAGGAACTCTATATTCTCGGTGGTGGTTTACTTGTTTTCGGTATAATCCAGTTAATTGTTGGAGTAATGACCAAATCGGGTAATACAGAAAATGGTATGGTTGAGGTGATCAACGACTTGTTTAAAATGCCTTTAACCATGAAGCAACTTGCTTTTGTACAGTTTTTTTCATGGTTTGCCCTTTTTGCCATGTGGATTTACACCACTGCAGGTGTAACCAGTTCCAAATACGATATGAAGCTATTTCCTGAACATGTCGCAGAACTATTGGAAAGAACCAATGCTTTCGACACAACCCATTTAAAAGGCAATTACAGGGAATTCGAAGGGATACAAGAAGAAATTGGGAAATACAAAAATAAAATTGATGAAGGCGAAACGCAGGTAATTACTTCAGTGAAAGTAATCAAGTTTTTTAATGATACAACGCGCAGAATTGAAATGGGGATATCACCCGGTTTGATTAAACGGTTCGAGTACATCCAGAAAGAATACAATACTGGAGCTGACTGGGTTGGCGTGCTAATGGCAGTTTATAATGGGTTTGCAGCCATCATGGCTTTTGTGCTGATCATCCTGGCACGGCTCACCAATCGTAAGACGGTCCACTTTATTAGCCTTGTAATTGGTGGTATCAGTTTGATTTCATTCTATTTCATCAATAATCCGAATATGCTCATGATCTCAGAGCTGGGTATTGGACTGGCATGGGCAAGTATCCTGGCCATGCCTTATGCGATTTTAACAGGTTCATTACCGCAACATAAAATGGGAACCTATATGGGGATTTTCAATTTCTTTATTGTTATCCCGCAAATTCTGGCTGCAACCATACTTGGATTTTTTGTGAAACATATTGCCGGTGAGCAGCCTATCCTGGCCCTGGTACTGGGCGGTTCATCGATGATCATTGCCGGATTCCTGACACTCTTTGTAAAAGATGTTGATGAACCAGTTAAGTCTTGATTCTTTAAAACTAAACAAAATATGATTCAATGAAAAAAGGTATGCTTTTTTTCGGTTCTTTATTGCTTTCTATATTATTGTATTCACAACAAGACTCAATCGGTATTGAGTCCATTTTGCCTGATTCCATTGGGAGCATTGATAGTACCCTCACCCTTGATGAAGTCATGTTTAGCGACTCCATTGCCCGGATCAATAAGGAAACAAAAATTCTGAAAGAGGCACAGGAAGCTTATAATAATGGTATCGCGGAGTTCGGCCAGAAGAATTTTGAATCCGCATGGCAGTTTTTTACTAAGGCCATTGAACTGAAACCCGATTTTACGGAAGCATATTTCAACAAGGGCATGGTCGCTCTGAAAATCAATAAGTTGGAATCAGCCATCGCCAACTTCAGCAGGGTCATCGAATCCGATCCCAATCATACTGACGCCTTTTACAACCGGGCTGAAGCCTTTATCCTCAGCGAATCCTGGGATAATGCCATTGCCGATTACAACCGTTTGATGGAACTTGAGCCCCTAAATAACAAACCGCCCTACCTGCTTGGTGAAGCTTATTTTCTGAAAGGAGATTACAACAAAGCCATTGAATTTTTCAATCTATCACTGGAAATAAAGCAAGGTTACAGCAATGCATACAACGACATTGCAAGCAGTTATCGCAAGCTCGAAAACTATGAAACCGCTCTGAAGGCTCAGCAAGAAGGAATTTCTTTAGATCCCGGAAAAGCATTCATGGTGAACAACCTGGGCAGCATTTATAAAAAAATGGGTGAAAATGATAAGGCTATGCAGGCATACAGCAATGCGATTCAAATGAGCCCGGATTATTTCCTGGCTTACAACAATCGGGGTAGCATATACCTGGAGCAGGAGAGCTATCCCAATGCAATCAAAGATTTTTCCAAAGCCATTGACATCAACCCCTCCTACCCGATCGCTTATAACAACCGAGCCATTGCTTATTTTAAGCAAAAGGAATACGACAAGTCATTGGCTGATTTTGATAAAGCGATTTCCCTTGACCCCAATTATGCAACAGCTTATCTCAACCGGGGGATTCTGAAAGAGAGTCAGCGAGATCGCGAAGGCTGTTGCAGCGACTGGCAAATGGCTGTGGAGCTTGGTGTTGAGACGGCCAGGAAATTCCTGGATGTTGAATGTGCGCAATAATTTTTAAATGTAAGTCAATGTTATTCACAAACAATCCCAATAATTCAAGCAAGATTTTGACGGTATTCATTACCCTTATTTTGTTTTTCCCACTTCTGTTATCCGCTCAAAATGTTGACTTTAAAACGTCCAATTTCAAGGATAAGAAAGACGAATTAAAGCGTGTTATCGAAAAAATTGAAAAAGCAGATGCGCTGGTGGAGGCTGGTTTTCAATGGCTAACAGAAAACGAAGAACACAGTTACTCTTTTCTGCAAGCATTGACACTTTACAATGAAGCCCAACAATTTAACCCGGACAATGCGGAACTGAATTTTAAGATCGGGCGTTGTATGGTTCTTTCTGCAAATGAAATTGAAGCCATTCCTTATCTTGAAAAAGCCATCAAACTTGATCCGGAACTGAATGCCGAAGTCTATTATTATTTGGGACTGGCCTTTAAATACAATGAAGATTTTGATAATGCCGAAAAGAACTTTAAGTTTTGCAGGGGAAAGCTGAAGGGTAAGGAAGAAGAAATCTTCACACCAAAAATTAAAAAGGAATTACAGGAATGTAAATCGGCGCAGGAACTCATCGCCAATCCGGCCCGGGTTTGGGTGGAAAATATTGATGCACTCAATTCACCATATGATGATTATGCGGCTTCAGTCTCTGCAGACGAATCGGTCATTATTTTCAATTCCCGCAGGCCGGAAAATACGGGTGGTTCCAAAAATCAAAACGATCAGTATTATTCGGACATCTATATTTCGGAATACCAGGATGGGCAATGGAGTAGACCGGAGATCATGGCCGACAACCTCAACACACCTGCGGATGATGAATGCGTTGCCCTGGCAGCAGACGCACAACGGTTGTTTCTTGTCCGTGACAACGGCGGTAACAAGGATATTTACCTGAGTGAACTGAAAGGAAGCATTTGGGGACCGCTCAAAGAACTCGCCCGGAACGGCAGCATCAATACAGAATATGATGAGTCCTATGCCAGCTTTTCGCACGATGATATCAAGATTTATTTTGTCACCAATAATCCATACGCCAACAAAGGTGGCATGGACATGTTCTTTAGCGGGCGCGTCAATACCCGATTTAAGGAAGAATGGGGCAAGGCTTTTACCGCCGGATCGGAATTGAATACTCCATACAACGAGGCCTGTATCTTTTTCCATCCCGACGGAAAAACCATCTATTTTACCTCGCAGGGTCATAATTCAATGGGTGGTTACGACGTGTTTAAAAGTGTTCGTGAAGCGGGGCGATGGTCAACACCTGTCAACCTGGGTTACCCTGTGAATACAGTATATGATGAAAAATACATTTCTGTTTCTGCCAGCGGGAAACATGCTTATATTACTTCCAATCGAAAAGGCAGCGGTGAAGGTGGCTACGATATTTACCGCGTGACCTTTCTTGGACCTGAAAAACCAATGTTCATCGATACTGAAGACCAGCTGCTGGCCAGTCGCGCCACAACCATCCATGAATCCACGCTTGAGGCACCTGTACAGATCGATGCCAAAAATCTGACTGTCCTCAAAGGACGAATCCTGGATGAATTCACCAAAGAGCCAATAAGTGCCGATATCGAAATCGTGGATAACGAAAAGAACGAAGTTATCATGACTGTTCATTCCAACAGTGAAACCGGGAAGTTCCTGGTGTCGTTGCCATCCGGAATCAACTACGGGATTGCTGTTATCGCCACAGATTACCTTTTCTATTCCGAAAATTTTGACCTACCGGAAATGAGTGATTATCAACTTGTGAAAAAGGATATTTACCTTCAAAATGTATGCATCGGTTGTAAGATCGTTTTGCGAAACGTATTTTTCGATGTGGGCAAATTTACTTTACGGTCTGAATCAACTCCCGAACTTGAAAGGCTATACAAATTACTGAATGAACTGCCCCGCCTCAAAGTTGAAATTTCTGGTCACACTGACAACACAGGTTCCGAATCCACCAATCAAAAGCTATCTGAGAACAGGGCCAAAGCAGTGGTGGACTATTTGATCAGAAAAGGAATTGCTCAGGATAGAATGGTCTACAAGGGTTATGGATCATCAGAACCGGTAGCAGATAATAATACAGCGGCCGGCCGGCAACTAAACCGGCGGACAGAGTTTAAAATCATGGAGAATTAGATACTTTAATTGTTTAACAAACTTCACGATCTATTTTACCAAAACAATATAGCCGTGAGCTGATAGCTTAAATTGATTATGGCAGCTATAATCCGTTTCATCTTCTTGCTGCAGTGCGTTCCAGAAGGGTCCTTCAAGTTGCTGGCATTTTACATAAAAATCAACCTCTTTATCTGAAAGATTCAATAATAACAAACATTTTGCTTCTCCTTCAAACAAAGCTATGGCAAGTATTTTCTCCGGGACATCGGATTTGATAACACGCACTTCAACCGCATCAGAAAAATTGGGTAGGGTACTTTTCAGTTTGGCCATCTTTTGATAAAGCACGAACATTTTGTCGTCCTTCCATTCGATCTCATCCTTGTCGAAAAATTTCAAGCGATGGTAATTCCCGGCTTCCTGCCCGGAATAGATCAGGGGTATTCCCGGTATCAGGAACGAGAGTACTGTTAACGGTTCCAAAAAATAATGAATACGTTCGATGGCCGAACCCTGCCACGAATTTTCGTCGTGGTTACTGGTAAAATTCAAAAAAGAAGCATCTCCCGGTAGGTATTTTAATTCGTTTTCAATTACTTTTCCCAGATCTTTCGCAGAAGATTTACCAGCTGCCAAATCATTCATCGCATGCATCAGTTTCCAGTTATAAATGGTATCAAATGCATATTCCAGTAAATCAAAATTTTCCGATTCAGCCAACAAATAAACGGACTTGATCGCATCCAAATCCCGGCGGGCCCGGTTCCAAAACAAGGTTGGAACAAGATGAGCCATATCACACCTAAAACCATCAATATCAGATTCCGTGAGCCAAAACTTCATGTCGTCAATCATGGCATCCCATAGATCAGGATTGCCATAATCCAGGTGGATCACATCTTCCCAATCCTCTACAGGCGCTTTGAAATTCCCATTATCATCCCTGTCATAAAAATCTGGATGATCCAAAGTCCAGTGATGATCCCATGCAGTATGATTGGCCACCCAGTCGATGATCACTCTTATATCCAGATCATGAATTTTTTTCACGAGTGACTTAAAATCTTCTAGCGTTCCAAATTCGGGATTGATAGCTGTGTAATTACTGATCGAATAATAACTGCCCAGTGTTCCTTTCCGGTTTTTTTCCCCAATGGGTTGGATAGGCATGAACCATAAAATTCCAACCCCCAACTCCTTCAATCTTGGAAGATGTTCCTCAAATGCCTTGATCGTACCTTCTTTTGAAAATTGCCGGAGATTGACTTCGTATATGGTGTTGCCTGCCACCCAGGCGGGGGTTTTTATTTTTCGCTGCATGGTTATAAGAATGGTTTCTTATTGATAATTTTAATATTTTAAAATATCATTTAGAGTCCGCTTTATCTGCACAAGTTCTGCTTCTGCTATTTTACCAATTTTCTTCGACAAGCGCTCCTTCGATATGGACCTGATCTGAAAAATCAGCACCTCTGATTTTTCAGACAATCCATTCATTTCATTTGGTTCAAGAATTACGTTTCCTTTGTAGGCTTTTATTTTGCTGGTTAAAGGACAGGCAATTACAATTGGAAGATATTTATTAAGCATATTCCCACTAATGATGACAACAGGGCGAAACCCTTTCTGTTCGCTTCCTTTCACTGGATTCAAATCTGCCAACCAGATTTCACACTGTTTCATCTTCGAGTTGTTTCAGGTAGTCTGACATTCCTTCTTCTGCCAGGGTTATAATATCTTGATCATGCGCAGCCTGACTGTATGATTTGATATATTCCGCACGAATAAGTTGATCAAGATAAATCTTTAATGCCTTTTCGATGATTTTATTTTTTGGCATCGCCAGTTTTCCCGACATTTCATTGAGTTGCTCAATGATGTCATCCGGTAAGGTGCTTGTGAATGTAGTCATGTTTTCAAATTATATTTATCATTCGCAAATATAATATACAAATATGAATTTTACAACTATCATCAATCAATATAAGGAAACTATGCCTTTACCACCGCATAATCCTTTGTCACGATCAGGTCGGCTCGAGGTTTCAGGGCGCTCACCATTTTATGTTCCTGGCCCAGTGTAGCCCAACGGACTTCATCCATCACCTCTTTTCCGCGGGCATCTTTGGTGTGTTTTTCCTTTGTTTCGAGATAGGTTAAATCGATGAATACGGCCAGGTCAACGCCTTCTGTTTTGATGGCATATAAACCATCTACGATCAACATATCCACCGTGCTGAAATCGGTGATCAGCCGGTCGATTTGTTCGGTGACCAGATCCACGCAGGGCATCTCAGATTTACGGCCATTTTTAAAATCGTCGATCACCCGGTAAATGTCATCCCACAAGTATTCATTGTAACCCACTACATTTTCAATTCCCTGTTCCATACGCCACTGACGGCGTTTCAATGGATCGGTATTGTAAAAATTATCGATGTGCAAGGGCTTGGCAAAAATGCCGTGTTTACGCAGTCCTTTGGCAATTACATGCGCCAGTTCAGATTTTCCTGATCCTGATTCCCCGGAGATGGCAATCATCATTTTATCTTTCTTCTGCTCAAGAATCCTTTCAATAATTGCCTCACCGGCCCGCTTATGCTTATCCTGGATGAGTAATACGTCTCCTAACATAATATTTGTGTTTATAAATGATACATATTTAGGGAGGTATCCAAATCTACATAATAATTGGCTTCATCCTTGATTGATTTGATCACCTCATGTTCTCGCTGGAGAACCTTTAATCGCCACTCATCCATTTCCTCCATATCTTTCCTTATTTGAAGATCTGTTGTTTGTTTATAGCTCACTTCAATAAATATTCTAAGGTCCGCTTCTTTTACTTTGATGCTGTAAAGTCCGTTTATAATGAGCAATTCAATTTCACTAAAATCAGTGGTCAATCGGTCGATCTGATTGGAGATCACATCCCCATAGGGCATTTCAGAAACTGATCCAGCTTTAAAATTGCGGATTACCCGTTCAATGGTTTTCCAGTCATACTCATTGTAGCCTATGCTTTTTACCCCATGTTTTTGTCGCCACGCCCTTCGCTCCAATGGAGGAATTTTGTAAAAGCTATCCATGTTAATAATTTTACTGCGGATTCCCTTTTTACGCAGCAATCGACCCAGCACATGTGAAATTTCCGACTTCCCGGATTCTGATTCACCCGAAACCGCGATAATATATTTGTCTGTGCGCTCTTCCACCACCTTTTCAAAAATGGTCTGCGCTGTCGACTCATGATGCTTATTGATAAATAATACGTCTTCTTTCATTTTTGACATTACAAAATTTGGTGTCGAACCTATCTTTTCATTTTATAAAGACGACCATTCTCAATGGATATTTTCTCTCCCTGGATTTCAACCTCCGAAAATTCTTTATCTTTTGCATCGAAATGGAGTGAAATTTCAGTTTGATCGATGATTAAATGATATTCAATACCTTTAAAAGTAAAGCTAAATGAGATTGAACGCCAGTGTTTTGGCATATTTGGATTGATTCTCACAAGATCACCCCTTAAATCAACCCCGGCAAAAGATTGCAATGCAATAAGCACAGTACCCGCCATCACACCTGCGTGAATGCCTTCACCGGTGGTTCCTCCCTGAACATCCGCAAAGTCACTGGTGAGCGCATCACTGTATAATTCCCAACTTAACTGATCATCATCAATCATATTGGCTAACTGTGCATGCACCACACGGCTGAGCGTTGAGCCATGTGAAGTGCGGGCAAGGTAATAGGCAAGATTCTTTGCAAGGTAATCTTCAGATAAAGCATAACCCAGCTCTTTCAAAATACCGGTCACGGTATCTTCATTCAGGTTGTAAAACAGTTGCAATGTATCGGCCTGTTTGGCGACCTTATAGTCATCAGCAGATTTTCCCTCGGCTTTCAGCAAGCGATCCATCCGGTATATATTGCCGTATTTTTGCCGGTAATAATCCCAATCCAGTTCCAGTAGTTCAAAATAACCATCATATTGAGCAAGGACATCGTCTTTGATCACAATATTCAGACTGGAGGAAATCTGCTTCCATTTCTCCAATTCTTCGATTGATAAAGAGATTTTTGAAAGTACTTTTGCTTTTTGCTCAAGGCTCAGTTTATCAAGTATTTCAAATGCCTTGTCCATGGCCCAAACCACCATGATATTGGTATAGGTATTGTCTTTCAACCCTCCCTCACTGGAGCCGGGATACTTCTCGTGAAACTCATCAGGCCCCATTACATATTTGATAGAATACCGGCCGGTATTTTCATCCTTGATGGCTTTACTGGCCCAAAAACGACAAATGTCGAGGAACATTTCAGCACCATAATTTGCCAGAAAATCCAAATCGTTGGTAGCATGAACATATTGCCAGGTATTATAGGCTACTGCCAAAGAAACATGTCGCTGAAAAGAGCTGTAGTCGGGTCCCCATTTACCGGTGAGAGGATTCAAATGAACCACCTGTGTTTCTTCCCGGCCATCGCTGCCACTTTGCCATGGAAACATCGCACCTTCGAAGCCATGCTCCCTGGCATATGCCCGGGCTGCTTCCAAACGCCGGTAGCGATACATCAGCGTCGATTTTGTCACTTCAGGAAAATGAAGATTGTACAAAGGCAGGATGAAAAGTTCATCCCAGAAAATATGTCCGCGATAGGCTTCACCATGAAGTCCTCTGGCTGTGATGCTTGCATCATATTTTATACTATGTGGAGACAAGGAAGCAAAAAGGTGATAAAGGTGCATTCTGAGCAATTTCTGAGCCAGTCGGTCACCTTCAATTTTCACATCCACTTTATCCCAAATTCTTTTCCAGGCATTGGCGCTATCTGCCACAAGTGATTCAAAGGAATCATTCGTACTTAAAACTTTTTTGGCATCCTCCAGGGGATCTTGACTATCCCACTTTTGGGATGAATAAATCGACACCATTTTTTCAAAACCAAAAGTCTCCCCTTTTATACCATCGTATTCAAAGCTTGCAATGGCCTTACCGGCCTCAGTCGCATGCCTGATAGAAAGATCAGGCTGCATATGCAATCGAGCAGCTACAACCACATCGATGGCAGATTGCGTGGTTTGTACTTTCACCCAAAAGCGGTTTTCATGAGCTCCTTGTTCAACTGGTTTTAAGTGTTGCTGATTCAGATCGCGGTAACGCACTACACCATCATTGATGATCGCTCCATTGATCATCGATTGCACCTTAATGTTCTCACTGTGATCCAGTGGTGTAATTTTATAAGAAAGGGCCGTTTTATGCGGATCAGCCATAGAAGCCATGCGGTGAGACTCAATACGGGTTTGTCGGCCTCTGCTATCTCTCAGGATCATTTCCCGATGTAACACCCCGGTTTTAAAATCGAGGTTGCGGGCAATTTTAATGATCTCTGATTTATTCGGATCCAGTTCTTCCGCTCCTATCCAGACTTTAATCGATAACCAGTTCGGACAGTTGACAAAATCTTCATTCTCAACCTCTCGATCAGCTACCTTGCTGGTCAGACGATTATAAAGTCCGGCCATATAAGTACCGGGATAATTTGTATCACCGGCATCGATCTCTTCCATGGCCCCTCGAACGCCAATGTATCCGTTACCAATTGTCAGCAATGTTTCTCTCGTTTTTTCCTTTCCTGGGACATAGTCGGAATAAGAAATACTCCAGTTATCTTTATCAAGTCCAGACTCGAACCAATCTACGATGCCATCAAATCCAATTTCTGAAATATCAGTAACGACGATATCGGCACCATTGGTTTTTAATTCCTTTTCGTTATCCTCGCGGGCAATGCCCAGGACCAAACCAAAGTTTCCCTTTGATCCGGCCTGCACTCCCGAAACTGCATCTTCTACCACAACTGCTTTGTCATAAGGAACTCCCATATTATCAGCAGCCGTTGTAAAAATATCAGGCTCCGGCTTGCCGTGCAATCCAATCTCAGCCGAAACAATCCCATCCACACGTGTTTCAAAAAGATCGAGCAGTCCGGCTGCTTCCAATACACCTTTACAGTTTTTACTGGAAGAGGCAACCCCTACATGGATTCCTTCTTCCTTTAATCTTTTAATAAGTTCAACAGTCGATTCATACACCTCAACGCCATCCCGCTCGAGCACTTCATTGAATGCTTGATTCTTTCTGTTGCCAAGTCCGCAAATAGTTTCTTTGCCAGGATCATCTGAAGGATCACCAAATGGCAGACTGATATTACGGGATTGCAAGAATGACTCTACCCCTTTGTAGCGCGGTTTACCATCAACATAGGGCAGATAATCTTTTTCATGACTGAACTCTGTAAATTTTTCACCGGTTTTATTTGCATGTTCATGCAAATATTCATCGAACATTTTTTTCCATGCTGCACTATGGACAAGAGCAGTTTGAGTAATCACCCCATCAAGATCAAAAATGACGGCGTTGAATTTATAATTCGACATCATAATGGAATTTTAATTTGATAAACGTATCCAAAGATATTCCAGAGGTTTCAGCATCAAATACCCCGGTTCTTTACCCCTGACGATTGCTTTCCCAAGCAGGTCATTGAAACTCATATTTTTAAAAATAGGTGATTTGACCCAGAATTCCTGTTCACTTAAATTTTGAACGACCAGTACTTTTTCATTCTGATAACTTCGGACATAGGCCATTATCGCGGTAGCCGGCTGGTCATTAGCATCAGCCACTTCAATCCACGTTATATCTCCCCGGCCAAAACATTGGTAATTTTTGCGTGCATTCAATAGGGTCTTCACATTGTAATAAACCCTTCCCTGAAAGCTTGACGTATTGGCGAGTTTCTCTTCCACTTCATGCCAGTTTATCCTGCCCCTAACCAAAAACCTGGTATCGTCTTTACCACTCAATTTGATCATCTTACTGTAGTAGTCATGATCATTCAATTTACCAAACTCATCACCATAATAAACAATCGGTGTTCCGGGCAGGCTGAGCATGATTGAAAAAGCCAAACCGATCTTTTGAGGATTGCGGTCCAGTAGTTCTGAAAGTCTTGCTGCCACCCCCTGTCCAAGTCTGAAGTCCCATTCGGGTTTTTTGCAATAATTATCATGAATATATTTTCTGTCTGCTTCAGAAACATAAACAAGCTCCAGGCTCAATTCATCATGACAGCGAAGGAATGTGAACCATTGTGCAGCTTCCGGAATAACAGGTGTTACTTTTGTACTTAAAATAGTTTGAACCGGTTCCTTGTCACTTGCAGCCAGGGATTTAAAAATTTGTGGCATGAGTGGGAAATGATAACCTGCATTGCATTCATCACCATCACCAAAATATTTAACCACTTCATTGGGACGTTGACAAGCTTCTGCAAGTAAAAGGGTGTGAGGGCGCACATAATCTACAACGCTCCTCATAAACTTAACGACGTGGTGCAGCATGGGATGATTTTCGCAAGTGGTGCCATCTTCCTTCCAAAGGTAAGGGATGGCATCTGCACGAAAACCGTCCACACCCTGGGTAAGCCAAAAAAGAAAATGTCGTGTCATCGCAAGCAATACTTCAGGATTACGATAGTTCAGGTCGGGTTGGAATTCAAAAAAGCGATGAAAATAATAGCTGTCTCCATCTTTTTTCCAATTGCTTTCCTCCAGACCTTCAAAGATAATGCGGGCTTCCTTATAAAGATTTGTATCTTTTGACCAAATATAATAATCACGATAAGGATTGTGTTCTGATTTACGCGACTCCTGAAACCAGGGATGTTCGTCAGATGTATGATTGATGGCAATATCAAAAATCACCTTTATCCCCCGATCATGCGCCTCCTTCAGGAATTCTCTGAACAATTTTCGCTGATCCTCCAATGAAGCATCATCGGGCAAACCCATTAAATCAGCGCGGATACGATCGTAATGACGTATATCAAATCCGGCATCTTTCATTGGAGAATCAAGAATGGGCAATAGCCAAAGACAATTCACCCCCAAATCCTGTAAATAATCGAGTTTGCTTTTCAAACCGATAAAATCCTGGTTGAACAGGTCAACGTATAACGAATAAACAATGGCATCTTTAAACCATTCTGCTTGATGGGGCTTAAAGGATAACTGCTTTTTTGTGTTATCAATCTCCTCCATAAACTGATCCAACGATTTCAGATCGTGATCCGGATAAAGTTTATTCCAATGTTTTAATAAATTCTTTTTTAGCATGATGCACCTCAAATTTAACCTTGCAAAATTATGATTAAGATAACAATCCAAGGTTAATTTAACCTAAAAAAGAGCCACCCATTATGGATGGCTCTCCCTGCTTATTGTCTTATAAAAAGATTTATTTGACTTTGAGTAATTTCTTCGTAGACATTACCTCATCATTGACGATTAAACGACAGAAGTAAACACCAGGCTTGAGATCATTAACTGTGTTTGTACCGGCGTTCCATTGAATGGTATAATCACCGGGCAATTGGTTGGTTTTGTCCATCCGATACACTTCAACACCCATAATATTTGAAATGCTCAATTGCGCATCTGCCTGATTCTTGAGATTATAACGAATGGTGACTTCATTGCTAAACGGATTGGGAAAAACCTCCAATGAACCTACATTAAAAGGTTTTTTAGGATTGATACCCACACCGGTATCCAGATCACCCAAAACCTTAATACAGAAGTTACCGGTATTATCAAAACCAGAAGGATCATCATAATAATAAAAATCAACCCAATTATCTCCATCGTAATAGTAACTTTCTTCAGGGTTGGCTTTTGAAGGTACAACTGTTTTTGTTTCAGGTCCACACAACAATACAGGTACCTCTGAAGTGCGGTCGTAGGGATGACCGCCCTCTGATAAATCAAGATAGACGAAGAAATCATCACCTTCAGGCAGGGTAATAATATCATCCAATAGCAGTGTATGTAAACCAGAATAAGCCATATTTCCTGATTGTGTCAGCAGTTGATTTGACAGGTCATATCCATCAAAATCATCGTAAATTTTTATTGTATAATCAACATTGTGAACAGCAGTAAAGAAACTCACTGCTTTGAGTTCACCAGTGGCATCCATCGTAAATGCGTTGAAAGCTTCGGAAATGTCGGTTTTTGTATCTCTCCAGCCATGATAATCGTGGTAAAATACATGATTAAAATCATAGCGAATGGTATTCCTGAAAGTGATAGCACCCATTTCGGGATGCTGGCCAGCATGTTTATCATAATAAGAAATCCAGAAATAACCATCGTAGCCCCAATCTTCTCCCCAACTGTTTTTAACCAGCCATGCACCATCTCCCGGAGCTCCAGCAATTACTCTATTATCATCCCATCCAACAATAGCCACTGAATGGTTGGGATCAAGTGGTGAAGATACAGGTTGATAATGCTCAAATTGGGTGTTCATAAAGTTGCTTGAATAACACATACAGGTTGCCAAGACACCATTCACCATGATCTGCGATTTGATCAGATCCATATTTTCAAAGTTTTCGCCCAGTACAAACCATTCCACATCCATCGGATAATAACAATGGAAAGTTGTATTATGATAATCAGGGGGAGAATTGAAAGATTGCCCGTCAATGTCCCGCATGGCCCCATCACCTCGTGATATATAAGCTGTAGCTACGCGGTAGTCACCACCCTGATGGACTTCGAGTCCCTGCCCATTATTAAAAGGAGGTTCAAGATCTGCATTGTAGTATTCATTAAATCCATTCCACCAGTCAAGATGATATTCGGCCAGGGCAGGTTCTCCTACTTCTCCTTGATCAGTCCAAACACCATTCATTAAGAGATTTCCTTCAATAGCAGCCATGGTACCATGGGTCCAGCAGGTTCCACCTTGCTGACTTTTAACTGAGGTGACATAATTATTTCCGTTATAATCCCTTAAATCAAAGGTAGCCGGCAAGCTTTGTTCGGTCGCTGGGAAAATTACAAAATCAATCCAGGCACAGTCCTCTCCCCCTGAAACACTATAATCTTTCTCATAGGACCATGACAGGGTATGGGTCCCTTCAGAAATATCAAATTCTGCCATGGACCAGGAAACCTCACCTTCCCATTCATCCATTTGCTGATTATCAATGTAAAACCTTAAATAATCGTAATTTGCTTCTGAGGATACTTTGTAATAAAAACCAATAACATCATCAGAGGTAACTTCCAACTCGATATTTAATTCCGAAAATTCCTGATCACCTATGGCACCCGACTTTGCTGAAAAAGTTCCCTCATAAGGATTTTGTGATGTTATGGTCCAGTCAGCATCTCCATTAAAATTCCAATCAAAAGCTGAAAAATCGCCGCTTTCGAAATCCTCAATGATCAAACCCACCTTAAAATTTAGATCAAATTGATATGTAAAAGGATTGCCATTCGACATACAATCAATTGTAATATTGCCTTCAACATTATGACCGATGGGTGTCGCCCCACTGACAGTGACATTAAAAGCAGCATCTCCTGACTCACCGGGGGCCAGGGTTCCAAAATCAAGGGAAGCTGAATTAATCGTTAAATATGGATCATTGGAACTATAAATGCCTTGCACATCCGTTACATCAAACAAGCCATTGTTTACAACTGTAACAATAACATTCAATGTTTCACCAGGATCAGCCTGACCATTATTGTTTCCGGTCGGATCCTGAATTTCTATACCACCCATATCCATTGCATAAACTGTTTGTGTAAGGGCTTTGATGCAGAAATTTCCACTATTTTGAAAACCGGAAGGATCATTGTAATAATAAAAATCCTCCCATCCTTTGGTATCAGACCAATAATAGCTTTCATCAGGATTTGATGTGGAAGTCACGATTGTTTTAGAACCACCACCTAACAGAACCGGAACATCAGATGTACGGTCATAGGGGATGCCGCCATAAGATAGCTGCAGGGCCACATAAAAGTCTTCACCGGCAGAAAGTTCAACGGGAGTAGTTAAAGGAAGCGTATGCAATCCACTAAATTCAATTGTACCAGAAGATGAATAAAGTTCATTACTGAGTTCATTTCCATCAAAATCATCAAATAAGGTAAAGGTATAATCAACATTTTCACCGGCTGTAAAAAAACTGATGGCCGATATCGAACCATTTGCGTCAGCGATAAATTTATTGAAAGCATAATCGGCTGTTGTTAGGGTATCTCGCCATCCATGATAATCATGATAATATACTTTATCATAAGGCATGGCAACCACTTCCTGGAATGACACAGCACCCATTTCAGGATTTTGACAGGCATGTTTATCATAATAGGAAATCCAAAAGTATCCCCCATTTCCCCAACTTGATCCCCAACTATTTTTAACCAGCCAGGCTCCATTACCAGGAGCGCCCTGAACAACACGATCATCATCCCATCCAATAATCGAAACAGAGTGATTGGGATCCAGATTCGAAGAAACCGGTTGATAGTGCTCGTATTCACCGTTTATAAATGAACTGTTATAGCACATGCAGGTTGCCAATACGCCCTCTTCCATTACTTTTGTTTTGATGAGGTCCATATTTTCAAAATTCTCACCCAAGGTGTACCATTCCACGTGCATTGGATAATATTTATGATAGGATGGCTCGTAAAATGAAGGGGGAGAATTATACAATTGTCCGTCAATATCTCTTACAGCTCCATCTCCGCGAGAAATATAGGCGGTGGAAACCCTGTAGTCGCCACCCTGATGCACTTCCAGTCCCTGGCCATTATTCAGAGGTGGATCCAAATCAGCATTGAAATAATCGTTATAACCATTCCACCAATCGAGATGATACTCTGCCAATGCGGGCTCACCGGTTTCTCCGGCAGCCGACCAGTTACCAGTCATATATAAATTACCTTCCATGGAAGCCATGGTGCCATGCGTCCAGCAAGTGCCTCCTTGCTGGTTTTTAACCGACGTTACATAATTATTTCCATTATAATCCCGCAAATCGAAAGTTGACGGGAGTTGTGGAAAGGCCAATATGACAATTAAAAGAAATCCTGATAAAATTGATAGTTTTTTCATTTGAAAATTATTTTTGTATTGAACCTAAATCGAAAACATATAGTTCAGACAAATATATGGATCATTGTGATGCATCCGAAGCCAATAATTATTGATATCTCAATAAATTAATATCAACAAAGGATTATTTTACTAATTTTGAATCAAGAATAAAATAGCAGACCGATCCTATGAAGTTTGGAAAATTAGTATGGTTATCTTTCTGGATGTTTCTGTTCACAGGGATGCAATCAATGGCCCAGGATAGTATTCCTGAAAAATTTTGCATTTCTGAAGATGAATATAAACTATACAACCTGATCAATGATTACAGGAAAGCCATGAACCTTTCTGAAATACCTTTATCAAAATCTCTTTCCTATGTTGCAAAGCAACATGCCATTGATCTTGTAACCAACCGACCGGACACCATGACCTGTAATTTCCATAGTTGGTCTGATAAGGGAAACTGGGTTGCATGCTGTTTTGAAAAAGAGGTTAAAGATAAATCATGTATGATCAACAAACCCCGAGAAATAACGCAATATCCCGGTGAGGCTCATGAAGTGGTTTATTGGGAAAACAAAGAAGCTACCGCGGAGCGAGCCTTTGATCAATGGCGGGAAACCCTGGCAGCCCGATCCGTAATGACCAATTTTAAAGAGTGGGAAAGGTACAGCTGGAATGCACTGGGTGTAGGAATTTATAAGGGATTTGCTATTGCGTGGTTTGGTGAGGAATTGGATGTAGAAAAAAACACAATGATCTGTGGTTCTAATAAAGTAATCGCCAGCAAACCCATCATAAATGTTGAGGAACCCGAAATGGTGAGTGGAACATCCGGCCGCTTTTATCTAATTCATGGTAGTTTTAGTGATTTAAAAGATGCCCAATCACAACTTAAAGTTTACAGAGCCGAAGGATTCAAAAAAGCAAAGATCGTTTCAAAAGATAATAAATACAGAATTTCTCTTTCTGATTATTCATCCATAGAATTAGCCAACAGCGCTAAAAAAGAATTACCTGAAAAATATAAAGATGCCTGGATTCTGGCTTTTTAAGCCATTTTGTGTCCCAAGACTTCAGCCATCGTCCGTCCAATATCGGCCGGGGATTCTACTACATGGACCCCACATTCTTTGAGAATAGCCTTTTTAGCCTGGGCTGTATCATCTTTTCCGCCAATAATTGCACCGGCGTGGCCCATTGTCCGGCCCTTAGGAGCAGTAGCACCAGCAATGAAACTTACCACTGGCTTTGTGCCGTTCTCTTTCACGTAATATGCAGCTTCTGCTTCCATGCTTCCTCCAATTTCTCCAATCATTACGATTCCCTCAGTATCAGGGTCATTCATCAAAAGTTCAACGGCCTCTTTGGTGGTAGTCCCAATGATTGGATCTCCGCCTATGCCAATGGCGGTTGATTGCCCGAGACCCAATTTGGTCAGTTGATCAACAGCCTCGTAGGTGAGGGTTCCGGAACGACTTACAATTCCAATAGTTCCTGGTTTATGAATAAATGCAGGCATGATACCTACTTTTGCTTCCCCCGGTGTGATTACACCCGGGCAGTTGGGTCCAACCAGCCTGCTCGGCTTATCTTTAAGATAGGCTTTTACCTTGACCATATCCTGGACAGGAATTCCTTCTGTAATGCATACGATTACGGGTATTCCCGCGTCAGCAGCCTCCATGATGGCATCTGCAGAAAATGCCGGAGGAACAAAAATCAGGGATACATTGGCACCAGCCTGATCAACAGCATCCTTGACCGTATTAAAAACCGGCTTACCCAGATGAGATTGACCACCTTTACCCGGGGTTACACCACCTATTACATTTGTTCCGTATTCAATCATCTGTGTTGCATGGAAAGTTCCTTCTTTACCGGTAAATCCCTGAACAACAATTTTCGAATCTTTATTTACTAAAACACTCATGCTAATTAACCTTTTCGCTTTGGAGGTGCAAAGATAAATGATTTTAATAAGGCTCTTTTAATTTCTTGTATATTTGTTATGACCAACAAAAACATCAGGACTATGAAACCGCATTCTACCCTTACCGACACGATCTGCGCGCTTGCTACACCTCCGGGAACATCTGCTATCGCCATCATCAGGATATCCGGTCCCGAAACCTTCACCATCTGCGACTCCATATTTAAATCACAAAAAACTGATTTCAGTTGTAAAAATGAATCATCTCATACCCTTCATTTTGGAGAAATCAAGGATCACGAAAATACCATTGACGAAGTCTTGATCAGTATTTTCAAAAACCCCAAGTCGTATACAGGTGAAGATGCTGTTGAAATATCATGTCATGGCAGTCCCTATATCCAACAGCAGATTATAGAATTGCTGATCCGCAAAGGAATACGAATTGCTGATCCGGGAGAGTTTACACTCAGGGCCTTTATGAATGGTAAATTTGATCTCTCACAGGCTGAGGCTGTTGCAGATCTCATAGTTTCCCACTCCAAAGCATCACACGATCTTGCTTTAAACCAGATGCGGGGGACCTTTTCGAATCATATCAAAGACCTGCGCAACAAACTTGTCAACTTTGCTTCGCTTATCGAACTGGAATTGGATTTTAGTGAAGAGGATGTTGAATTTGCAGACCGGACAGCATTGAATAAGCTATTGGCATCACTTAAATCGGAACTTAAAAAACTTATTGATTCTTTTTCTTATGGTCAGGTCATTAAAAAAGGCATACCCGTGGCCATTGTTGGAAAACCCAATGTTGGAAAATCGACCCTTCTGAATGCCATCCTCAATGAAGATCGTGCTATCGTCTCTGAAATACCCGGGACCACCCGAGATACCATTGAAGATGTGATCTCACTGAAAGGAGTCACCTTCAGGTTTATAGATACTGCCGGATTGCGCATTTCAGAAGATAAGATTGAAAGTATCGGTATAGAAAGAACCTATGAAAAGATCGACCAGGCAAAAATCATTCTCTATGTATTTGATGTGAATGAAATGAAGTGCAGCGAGGTAGAGGAAACACTGGGAGAATTTAAAGAACACATCGAATCATTGCCAAATGGGATTACGCAGGATAAAAAATTTATTCTGGTTGCGAACAAAACGGATGAACTTGTTGAGTCGCCGCATGATTTCAAGCACCTGGTTGAAATGGATTGCATTTTTATTTCGGCTAAAAGAAAAGAAAATATCAATCTTATCCTGGATGAACTGTCGAGGTATATTGAAAGTGAATCTGTGTCGGACCATACCATCATATCCAATGTGCGACACTACGAGGCATTGAGCAAATCACTTGAGGCTATTTACAATATAGAAAAGGGATTGTTAGAAAACATACCCTCTGATTTGGTTGCCATTGATATTCGTCAGGCGCTCCATCATCTTGGAGAGATTACGGGTGAAATTACCAATGATGAAATTTTAGGTACCATATTTTCTAAGTTTTGTATCGGAAAGTAAAGGATGCTATATCGTGAATTGCAGATGCAGAAACCCTCTTTTGAAATGAGCGTAAGAGGCAAATAGTTTTTTTTATTAAAACCCTTTTATAAATTTGCCGTTTTATTAAGAACAATTTTAAATAACCAATTCATGTCGAAAGTAGCACTTATTACCGGTATTACAGGACAAGACGGGGCCTATTTGGCCGAATACCTGTTAAAGAAAGGATATATCGTTCATGGTCTTAAACGTAGAGCATCATTGTTCAATACAGATAGAATAGATCATTTATACCAGGATCCCCATGTCAATAATCAAAATTTTTATTTGCATTACAGTGACTTAACGGATTCAACCAACCTGATCAGAATTATCAGCGATGTCAAACCAGATGAAATCTATAACCTGGCAGCCATGTCGCATGTGCAGGTAAGTTTTGACACACCTGAGTACACTGCCAATGCTGACGGAATTGGTACCCTGAGGATGCTGGAAGCCATTCGGTTCCTGGGTTTGGCAAATCGCACCCGATTTTACCAGGCCTCCACCAGTGAGCTTTATGGTCTTGTACAGGAGGTTCCTCAAACCGAAAAAACACCATTCTATCCGAGAAGTCCGTATGCAGTTGCAAAACTATATGGTTACTGGATCACTGTAAACTACCGGGAAGCATATAATATTTTTGCCAGCAATGGCATCCTCTTTAACCATGAATCCCCTATTCGCGGCGAGACATTCGTAACGCGGAAGATTACCATGGCTGTCTCAAAAATTGCCCTTGGACTCCAAGACAAACTATATCTTGGAAATCTATCCGCAAAACGTGACTGGGGTCATGCCAAAGATTATGTGAAAGCCATGCATTTGATTCTGCAACATGACAAGCCGGACGATTTTGTAATTGCTACTGGTGTCACTACAGAGGTTCGGGAATTTGTCAGAATGGCGTTTGCTGAACTGGGCATAACGGTCGATTTCCAGGGAGAAGGTGTTAATGAAAAAGGCTTCGTAGTTGATTGTTCAAATCCTAAGTTTCAATTGGAGAAGGGCAAAGAAATTGTCAATGTCGATCCACGTTATTTCAGACCCACAGAAGTGGAACTTTTAATAGGTGATCCGGCAAAAGCAAAAAATGATCTGGGATGGTCACCCAAATACGATCTTCAGGGATTGGTTAAAGATATGATGACATCCGATGTTAAATTAGTGGAGAAGGACAAATACCTGAAGGATGGCGGATACCAGATCATGAACTATTTTGAATAATCCCTTAGCAATCATAGTTGAACAATGGAAAAAAACAGTAAGATTTATGTCGCCGGTCACAATGGTCTGGTGGGCAGCAGTATTGTCAAAATACTAAAAGGAAAAGGATACCAAAACTTACTTTTCAGAGATCTCAATGAACTGGACCTGACAAATCAGGAAGAAACACTTGCATTCTTTAAGCGTGAAAAACCTGATTATGTTTTCCTTGCGGCGGCAAAAGTGGGTGGCATTCATGCTAACAATACCTATCGGGCGCAGTTCATCTATGAAAATATCATGATCCAGAATAATGTGATCCATTCAAGTTATCTTAGTGGTGTTGCAAAACTTCTTTTCCTGGGCAGTACTTGTATTTATCCAAAAATGGCCAATCAACCAATGAAGGAAAATGAATTGCTGACCAATACGCTGGAATACACCAATGAACCCTACGCCATTGCAAAAATAGCAGGGATAAAAATGTGTGAATCCTACAACTTGCAATATGGCACCAATTTCATTTCTGTTATGCCTACCAACCTCTATGGTTATAATGATAATTTCAATCTGGAAAATTCACACGTTCTTCCTGCACTGATCCGAAAAAATCATCTTTGTAAATGTATAGAGAACAAAGACTTTCAGGCAATACGTGCTGATCTTCAGAAATATCCTTCTTCAATTGACACAACCGCTTCAGAGACTGAAATCATTCATTACCTGGAACGTTTTGGAATTAAACAAAACGGTGATAAAGTTGAACTGCATGTATGGGGAAGCGGCACGCCTTATCGTGAATTTTTATGGGCTGAAGACATGGCGGATGCATGTGTATTCCTGATGGAAACTGCTGATTTTGAAGATATGGTAAGAGTGAGTGATATTAAAAATGGCGAAATAAGGAATACCCATTTGAACATTGGATCAGGAAAAGAAATTTCGATTAAAGACCTGGCTTTTCTGGTAAAAGAGAAAGTAGGATTTAATGGTGAAATCAAATTTGATCCGTCAAAACCAGATGGAACGCCCAGAAAACTAACAGATCCTGGTAAACTTCATGCCCTTGGATGGAAACATAAAATTGAGCTGGATGAAGGGATCAGGATGGTTTATGAATACTATACAGGTTAAAAAAATACAAATATTAAAAACCCGGTGATTTTGATCACCGGGTTTTTTCGTAAAAAAAAATCCCGGAAACCCGGGATTCTTTTTTACTGATTTTCATCGTTTAATGAATTTTCCATACCTGGACACCTTACCATGATTAATGACTACGATATACATACCCTTGCTTAGCCTACTTACATTTAGCCTTTCGGAAAACTCAGAATTCATCGCATACAGGGTTTGCTTTTGTAATAGCTCACCACTCATGTTGAGTATGGAAACTTCAAACTCTTGATCATCAGCAATAACTTTTGAAAAATCCAGATTCAAATGATCATTGACAGGATTTGGATACAGATTATAGGCGAAATCATCAATATTTGAGCTTTCGACATCTGTTAATGTATTTTCATTCCCATTGGGATTGGGGAAATATATGTTTACATAAACGTTTATTGTGCTTGATCCGGTCAAAGAACCGGCTGAATTATCTTCAACCTCAATTTCAAGTGGATAATTGTGAATTTCAACTGGATTGAGTTCGTAAGGATTGATCAGAGACAGTTTTCCGGTTTGTGGATTGAGACTCCACATAGACCGCTCATTTCCTGTGATGATCGCATAGGAAACAGACTGGCCTGCATCAGGATCTTCTGCCTCAATAAATCCTACATTAATTTTGATATTACTTATTTCGTGTTGAATTAATGCACCATTCACATTTACAGTTAATGACTCTGTAATAATAACCGGGGGTTCATTTACGTCGGTAAGATTAATGGTAATATCTGCTTCTGCACTTAGATTACCCTGACCATTATCTTCAACATTAACTGAAAGCTCAAAAACCGGATTTTCTTCAAAATTAATAACAGAGCTATTGGCAATTGTAAGCTCTCCACTAACCGGATCAATTTGAAAGGCACCTGAAACATTACCGGAAGAAATGGAATAGGTAAGCGTTTGCCCTTGATCAGGGTCAGTTGCAACAACAGTTCCTACTAAAAATCCATTGCTGCTATTTTCAGCCACTGTATAACTTTGATTTGCAATTTCAGGAATTTCATTGACATCCAGAATATCAATGGTGACCAAAGCCTGATCTGATAAGTTTCCCAGGCCATTGTCCTCAACTTCTACCGTTAAGGTAAATACTGTTACTGATTCAAAGTCTAGCGCAGTTGAATTGGCAACAGTAATTTCACCTGTAGATTCATTGATTTGAAAAGCATTGGAAGAATTTCCCGATACAATGTTATAAGTCAGGGATTGTCCGTTATCCGGATCTGTAGCAATAACCGATCCCACTGTTTGTCCGTTTGAGGTGTTTTCTTCAATTTCAAAATCCTGATCATCAATGACAGGGTTCTCATTTAAATCATTCAAATTGACAGTAACACTGGCTGAACTGGACATCGGAGAAGTCCCATTATCGGTCACCATAATAACCATGTTAAAAGCAGGTGTATTCTCATAATTCAATGCAGCCTGATTATTCACTGTAAGTTCACCTGAAACTTCATCAATACTGAAAGCATTACTGGCATTCCCGCTTTGAATGCTAAATGTTATGGTTTGATCCGGATCGGGATCAGAAGCAACTACCACACCAACAGATTCGCCGGATGCTGAATTTTCATCTATACTAAAAGTTTGATTATTGATAACAGGTGGATTGTTGACTGCACCCCCTTCAATAAACTCATATGATCCAAGATCACGGCATCCACCTTGTGGAACAGGCGTATTATTGAGATCAATGGGATATGAACTGTAGTTATATCCTGAGTTAACACAGTTTGAGCCCGAAGTGAGCATAAAGTTTCCATTTTCCCAGCTTGCAATTCCGATTTCCTGGTTCCAGGTACTAACATTTCCTTCGATCATCAAATTATTTTCGTTTACCAGTCCGGTATTGTTAAAATAAATCGGATAACCTGACTTTAGGGCAACAATATTATTGCGTACATAACCAGATTCTGTTCCACTGAAAAGAATCCCCCAACCAGCGTCTTTATTGGCAATTAGGGTATTATTATAAACATTTGCATAATCGTTTTTCATAACGAAATTACATCCTGTAACAGAATCCATTAAATTATAATAGAAGTCAATGGAGTCCACCTCCATGTGTGCTATTGCAACAGGCGTGCCCCCCCATTCATAATCACGGCCTATGATCTTATTATAAGCCACTTCAACATAACCTGATTCTGAAAAATACATAGCTGCTCCACCATTTGATGTTATGGTATCTTTTGGAGGATACATCGTGTTTCCAATAACCCGACCGCTTACACTTGGTGTATAGCTGGTGTTTCCATATATAAAACAGAATTTATTACCTGTGTACCTTCTATCAAGGATATTATCTTTGATAAGATAATTATCACAATCGCCTAATATGTGAATACAATCGCCTGGCGACTGTGACTCGAGGTGACCCTGGATGTGCCAGTCAAGATTGATATGCCACATGTGGCAATTTTCAATGGTAATGTTTTCACAGTGTTTAATAAAAACACCATCCTCATTGATATGATGGATATCACAATTGGTAACAGTAATGGTTTCAATGGGCGTTGAAGCAGGCACCCCCCTTACACCATTGTAGCAATATGCTATTTCGCAGTTATTGACTACCGTGTTAAGTGTGGGATCACCTCCAGCCGACCAGTGACCACTAACAAAAACACCCCCTTCCGGTGAATTGCTGAGGTTCCCGATTAAAGCCATTCCATCAACCACGGTGTTTGAAGCCCGGGCAACCCTAATTATTGCGGCATTTGATCCAGGATTGGAATTTAAAATGGGGCGCTCTCCCTCTCCATAAGAGCTGATGGTTACATTGCTGATATTATCAATATTTATAGTCCCTGAAAGTTGAAATTCGGTACCTGCTTTTTGCAAATAAGTTGTGTTCTCAGCCAGGGTAAAGTCTCCCCAGGAGTCAAAAGGATGTTCTTGTGTTCCATCTTCGGCAGGATCACCAGAATTGGTAGGATCAATGTAGACAATATTTTGGGCAAAAAGCAATGTTGTGTAAAACAAAACCAATAGCAACGTTAGTGCCCAAAATTTTAAACTAAATAATAAGCTTTTGCGATTACCTGTGTATGCATTGTAGTTCATAATAAATAGTTATTAAGATTTAACCTTGATTTGATTCTCAAAAAATGGATTTGGAAGGTTGAAAAGAACGAAAAAACTCAATAAAATAGGACCTGTGCTTACCACTTATAAAAATCATGCCAACTCAAAATAAAGTTTTTTATGAACTGTATTTCAAATACTTACATCCTTAAAATCTGAAAACCCGCTATCCGAAAGCGTAAGGTCAGAATTGTTTTCGTAATGCAATACTTAATTAAGACTGGAAATTGGTCGATAACCTGCAGAAATAAAAGAGGAGATGAAAATTTGGTACATTCCAGCTATCGAGAAATAATCTTTTGCAATTTGACATGATTTTTCGCAAATTGCAAAACAATTTGATGATTTAGCCAGCGTTCAAATGAACTTTGGCAACGTGCTTTTGTTTGGTAATGTTTTATTTCACGTAGTCGAGGGATAAGAGGCGTGCACGTTTTGATGAAACCTGTTGTCTATAGAAGTGTTTTCATGGTGGCAATCTCCTATTCTAATTGATTATAAATAAGCAAGGACAATACCAAACATTTCATTGAAAAAAGAGGGGATCTAAATGGTGAAAAGTTCAATATTTTTGGTTACCAAAATGGCTTCGATTATTCCTGTTTCAGCAATAACTATTTGAAATATTCAATTTATTACATTTGTTCTCAAATTAAGGCAAACTATTACGCAAGACTTGCGTAGAAAACGGCTGTTACTATTAATAAAAATACACTTACACACAACTTAAGAATATCATATGCTCTTTAATTCCATTGAGTTTATTATTTTTCTGCCAATTGTATTTATAATTTACTGGTTTGTATTGAACCGGAATCTTAAAATTCAAAACTTTTTTATTTTACTGGCAAGCTATGTTTTTTATGGCTGGTGGGATTGGCGATTTTTATCCTTGATTATTTTCAGCTCATTTGTAGATTACACAGTGGCTTTGCAAATAAATAAAAGCAGTGACATTGTAAAACGAAGAATATTATTGACCATCAGCGTTTTGGTTAACATAGGTCTGCTTGGATTTTTTAAGTATTTTAACTTTTTTGTTGACTCCTTTGTTGAAGCATTTGCATCTTTCGGGGTACAATTGCATGCCAGAACGTTAAATGTGATCCTGCCTGTTGGTATAAGCTTTTATACATTTCAAACGCTGAGCTATACCATCGATGTTTACAGGAAAAAACTGGAACCAACCCGGGATATCATTGCATTTTTTACATTTGTGGCCTTTTTCCCCCAGCTGGTAGCTGGGCCTATTGAGCGAGCCATAAATCTGCTACCACAGTTTTACACGAAAAGATCATTTGATCTGGATCAAGCCCGTGATGGGGTCAAGCAAATCCTATGGGGGTTGTTCAAGAAAATAATCATCGCTGATAATTGCGCCATTCTCGTTGACGAAATTTTCGGGTCTTACACTACTCAACCTGGAAGCGTGTTGCTCCTGGGGGCATTTTTCTTTGCTTTTCAAATATACGGTGACTTTTCAGGTTATTCAGATATTGCCATCGGAACTGCACGGTTGTTTGGTTTTTCGCTGATGCGCAACTTTGCCTTTCCATATTTTTCACGTGATATTGCTGAATTCTGGCGCAGATGGCACATATCGCTCAGTACCTGGTTCCGGGATTATGTCTATATACCGCTTGGAGGAAGTCGAGGAGGCACCATGCAGCAGGTCAGGAATATACTGATCATTTTTGTGGTCAGCGGGTTCTGGCATGGGGCTAACTGGACATTTATTGTTTGGGGATTATTAAATGGATTGTATTTTCTGCCCCTCATGCTCATTAAAGCCAATCGGAAAAATATGGGTGTAACAGCAGAGGGGAGGATTTTCCCAACCATTAGAGAAACCTTCCAAATGTTGATTACGTTTTTCATTACATTGATCGCATGGATCTTTTTCAGAGCTGAAAACGTATCCCAGGCATTTGCATACCTGGGTGAAATGTTTTCATTATCAATGTTCACCATTCCTTCAATGAATTATTTGAAGATTATGCCACTGGTTATCATTTTTATCATCATTGAATGGATCAGCAGGGATAAACAGCATGCGCTTGAGATATCTAACTGGCCGGTTACTTTTCGCTGGGCAACTTACCTGGTGATTGGTTTTGTTGTGCTATTATCTTTTGATAAAAGCCCCCACGCATTTATCTACTTTCAGTTTTAAGTATGAAAAAATTTATCGTTAAAATCGGAATATATACAGTGCTTTTATCCTTACTGGCAGCACTGTTTCTTTTATTGATTTATCTGCGGCCTGAACTGGTCGACAATTTCTACAGAAGATTTACTACACCCAAAGGGAAATCAATGATCCTGGGAACCTCTCGCTCGGCCCAGGGCATAAAACCTTCGGTATTAAATTCGCGGATCACCACAGGAAAAAATCCTATGATCAATCATTCTTTTGCCATAGGACCCAGTAGCTTTGGGCCCAATTACCTGCGGGAGATAAAACACAAAATTGACCCAAAAACAGAAAACGGCTTGTTTATCATTTCTGCAGATCCCTGGAGCCTAACAACTGAAATTAACAATATTGAGGACGATACAGCAAATTTTTTTGAGGTTCGACAAAAGCTATTTGTCGGAAATTTAAAATCAAGTAGCTTAAATCCCAACTTTGATTATTTGAAGAATTACTGGTCCAATCGCTTTTCAGTTTTTGCAAATTTATTCAAAGACTGGATCAACTATAAAAATCAGATCATTTTGCATGAAGATGGATGGCTTGAGGTGAATGTTGTTTTGAATCAGGAGGCCATAAATCAAAGGATCAAAGAAAGTACAGCGGAATATGCTGAAAAAAAGGTAATCATTTCCGATACCCGCATGTTTTATCTTGAGCAGATTATTCAGTTTCTTAAAAATAAGGGAACGGTGGTTGTTGTGAGGATGCCGGTTTCAGTCCCGATGTATAAACTGGAAAACATTCGATTTCCGGAATTCAGTGAACGAATTCAGACCATTGCCTCCAAAAATGGTGTCCGATATCTTGATTTTCTTGAATTATCGGGACAATTTCAAACCGTTGATACCCATCACCTCTATAAGAAAGATGCAGAAGTATTCACAAACATAGTTTGTGATTCAATAGTAGATCTAAGGTTGTACAATACAAATTGATTTTTAGGACTCTAAAAATCTGATAAAGTTCTGGGTAAGCTTATCGAAATCACATTTATCCTCATAGGTTTCTCTTGCTGCTTTGCGATAGGCCGCTAATTGACCAGCATCTAATGCTCTGAATTCTGAAATAATTTCCGCGAGTTTAGCAGGGTTCAAATCCGGATCAACCAATTTACCGTTAAATTCATTGACGATCTCAGCAGTTCCTCCCACCTGCGTTGCTAATACCGGAATTCCGGCTGATAGGGCCTCCATGATAGAAACGGGCAATCCCTCAGACGTACTAACATTGATAAATAAATCGAATGATTTTTCAGAATAAACCTCAAGCACCTTTTCCGGTGTAAAACGCCCTGGTAATTGAACCATGATATGAGCAGGAAGTTCCTGACAAATCTTTTTAAGATCTTCAAATGTTTCACCATCACCCATATGCAGCCATTCTACTTTAAAAGGAATCAATTTAAGAGCCTGTGCTATCAGTTCTACCCGCTTCAAGGGAATTACATTTGAACAGGATACAATTCTAAACGATTGATGATGATCAGGCTTCGGAGGGTTCGCACTTTTGCTCCCCAATTTAAAAACATGACTCTGGAAATTTACATGACCATATTTACTCCGTGCATACTTCAGTCCATCTTCAGATATGTATATGGCATGATCCAGTGACTTTAACAAATCCGTTCGGAACGGGATGTAACCAGTTTTCCGTTCTTCATATAGGTCAAAACCGTGAAACCGTACCACGATTTTATGATAATTATAACGGGCAAGAAATGGAATCAGCAGGGTTGATCCCACACCCCAGTAAAAATACAAAATGGTATTTTCATTCTCTTTCCGAAATCGCATCAAATCCCTCACAAAAGGATCTTTTAGCATCTTTGAAATCCTGTCAACAGCTGCCAGCCATTCCAGAAACCAGATCTTATTCCGAAAGGTTCGCTTTCTGATCAACTCCCTGAAGTAAAAGGCAGCATGTTTTTTAAAAAGAACTTTAAAAAAATAAGATGGTTTGATAACGTCAATCTGCTGCAAAAACGGACTTAATATTTCAATACCATTTGGAACACTTGTCAGTTTAGCCTTGTTAAAAAGAAACGGGACAAGTGTTATGTCAAAATGGTCAACAAGTTTTTCCAGCTCATTCCTTTTCCAGGAATAATCATTTGAAAATGGATACGACAACGAAAAGAATATTAATTTTTTCATGCGAGATTCAATATTCATTTAGCGTAGTAATATAAATTGTCAAATATCCTCGGGACCTCAATCCCATCAGCAGGTATTCTTTTAATAACCTGATCAAAGTTTCTATTAATTCCACCGTTTGATAAAACAATGTCCAGCTTTAATTTCCGCGCAATTTTAATGGTTTCCTCATTCCAGTCCATAGGTTTACCAAAAGGAATAGCAAAAATTGGCCGAAATTGTTCAAATTGCTTCAAATGATTTATATTTTGTAACAGATTATTTTTTTGCCATTCACCTGACATCATCGAAAATCGCTGATGTTCATGGCCATGCAGACCAATTTCAAATAAATTAGGGTCCAATTTTTTCAAAAATGAAAAATCCACATAAAAGCGGACATTTTTTTCGATCCATTCTCCACATTGTTCTACTTTCAACCGGTATTCATTATACTGCTCCATGTTACTGGTATTCCTTAACACATCGTAAAAAGGGGTCATGCTCTGTACAACTTGCTGCTGCTTTTCATTCCCATGTAACAGGTAATTATAAATATTATACCAATATCCACGCAAATCACCATTGAGATAAGCGGTATTGATAAAGAATGTGGCCGGTATTTTATGTTTTTTCAAAAGCGGAACAAGAAAATCTTCAATGCTTATATCGCCATCATCAAATGAAATGGAGACCTGTGTTCCTTTCAATTTTCCCTTTTTAATTTGTTCAATTCCTTCGCTCAATCGAATTAATTTAAATTTGCTTTTCAAAAATTTCAACTGTTCTTCAAAAAAACCTGTATCCGACCAAATCCACTTTCCATTGCGCTGTGGATCGAATTGATCAGATGATTGGTGCATCGTAAGAACAATCAATTTGTTTCTTGGCAACAATAATTTTTTAATATAATTTTTAACTAGCAACGGAATTGGTTTAAAATAAAATTATGTCTATTTATTGTTCTAAAAAATATTTACAACATGAAGAACTCACCGCCCTTCAAATCAGTTTCCCCGCTTCATTCCTGCCAGTCCCAATAATTTCCATTTAAAATAACCTCCGATATATTTTACATATTTCGTAATCGGAACAATATAAGCCACTGGAGTTGATGCATGCTTTTTATAAAAAAGAAAATCCTTTTTAACATTAAAATTTGATTTTATCGAACTGAGTGATCTGATAAGCAGCCTGAAACTTTCATCATGCCGCAAACCAGAGTTCCGCGTATCATTATATATCTTTAGATCAGGAACAGCGATAATTTTAAATCCTGCTTTTTTTGCACGGAAGGTAAAATCCGAATCACCATGATATTGCGGAAAACGCTCCGAATCCAGTAAACCAATTTTGTCATATACGGTCCGGTGGGTAATGGTCCCCATTCCTGTTAACCAGTCGCAATCCTGGGGCACCTGATATTGATCAGCATCCTGACATGCTGTACCAATCATATGTTTTTGTCCATTTACAGGATTAAACAATCCTCCCATGGACCAAATGGTCTCCAGGTTTTTGTCAAGGTATATCTTTGATCCAATTATTGTATCCGTATCGTGATTTTTCAACAATGAGATTAAATTTTTGAAATAATCAGTCTCATGAATAACATCATTATTCCACCATATAAAGTAATCTGTTTGAGAGTTTTCCAATCCAGCTTTCACTGCTTTGTTAATTCCTCCGCTCCACCAAAGGTTACCATTGCCGCTTAGCAGTTCCACTTCAGGAAAATGCTGATTTATCCAGGCGGCGCTTCCATCTGTCGAACCATCATCAACAATGATCACCCTGAATTGAAAAGGTTCATTTTTCAGATCATCAAAACTTTTATACAGAGCAGGCAAACACTTTTTGGTATATGATAATCCATTAAAAATGGGAAATATGATTGAAATGATTGTCATACTGATTCAATTTGCTATTGGCTCAATCCGATTTTATAACTTCAGTTGGTGGAGCCTTATTTTTTAATTTAAAATTAGAAATATCATAGATGTACATGATCGAGGTAATGACAATAATGGCTGTTGGTCGTTGAAACATACCCCCTGAAATTTCACTGATGATCAATAAAAACGCCCAAAACTTAATAAAGCCATACTTTGATTCAATCTTGAGGGTAAAAAACTTTCGAAAAATTAAAATAACCGCCAACACAAAAACAACCCCATATTTGACAAATTCACCGATGATCCCAATATCGTTTTTGTAATAACCATATGTGACTTTATAATAAAAAACTTTCATGCCATAGGCCGACATCATATGCGATTGCCCATTGCCAAGAAAATAATTTAGGTTGGTAGGATAGAATTCTGTCAGAAAAAACTTTGCAGCTCGCACGCGTATATCTTCTTCATTCTGGCTGGCCTGTTCCTCCGAAACCTGGATGAGGGCCATAAAAATATCCTGGAACAGAAAGAAAACAAGCATTCCGGCCATTGCCATCAATATGGTGACCAGAAACTTTGATTTAACTTTCTTACTGAATAATATGAAGATAACGGTTCCCAGCAGCAATGATACAATGGATGACCGGGTTCCTTGTAAAACCGGCACTGACAGGTAAAACAAACAAAACAATAAATAAACTTTATTCCCGGTGGTAAAGGATTTTTGAAGAAATAAAAAATATACAAAAACAGCAAAAGCACCACCCGGGATAAAAATTCGGATGGTTCCTCTCGCCTCTTGCGCTCTTACCCCAAAAAGCATGGTAGGATATAGCATATACTGGATGAAAAAGAGACCTATAAATGCAAAACCCATGTATATCATTAATTTTTCCAGGTCTTCAGGTTTCATTCGGATGGAATGCAGGAAATAATAAAAAAAGTAAGAATACATAGGGGTAAGAACCCAAATACTGAGAATAAACGACTGGTCATGGCCCCACTTAGCTCCATAAATTGAAAACGCTATGGCCAAAAAAATAAGACCGACTTCTCCACCGAATTTTTGAGGGAATCGTTTACCCCTGTAATAAACCAAATCAATGATGATGCCCAGAACCATTAAAACAATAGCTCCAAATGATGCCAGTAATACTAAGTTTTTCGGAAGGTAAGTAAACCTGAAGAAAGTAGCAGAAGATAAAAAGATATAGATGACAATTATATTTCTTAACATCTCAGGTAAATCAAAGTAAAAGACTTGCCAGTAATGATTTCAAAATTACTACTTTCTAACAAACCGGGATACATACTTATCTTTCAGCCTGTATTTTATAATTTCTAAAAGCTTACTGGTTCTGAAAATTGGTGTATAAAAATAGGCAAACTCCTTTGAAAATTCGGGAATTGTAGGCTCTCTGACAATCACATCTTCCTTTTTGGCCAGAAAAATCTCTGACCCTTCAACTTTCATTATAACGTTCATTTCATGGGGTTTCATTGAGCGTTCAAAACTCCGAATCGATTTTTTTACAGGTCGGGTTGTTAAGATATAAGGCTTGCTATAATAGTCCTTTTTACCGTATAAATCGACCTCAAAATCATATTCAGTCAACACATCGGACAGTTGATTCAAACTACCGGCTGTAATTTCAGAATAAGCATCATATATAATTTTAGATTCTTCGAAAGTGACAAAATTGGGCTTGCGGTCAAATAATTGAATGGGAACTTGAACATACAAACTCCGCATGATCATATTTTCCCCAACATCATTAAAGTTTGTAGTATAGGACAATCTTGGGAAAACAAAATATTTATCATGCACAATCAGGTATCCGATATAAAATTTTTTCCAGGAACCATCTGACCAGTTTTTAATTTTTTCAGGTAATCCATTGATCGCTTTTAAGTCAGGACTGGTATCGTACCACTTTTTAAAACCTTCCCAATGAGCTGCTGTCCAGCATTGCCCTAGAGATGCTGCCAGCTGCATAAAAAACACATCAGAATGATCTTCAATTGGATTGAAAGGCAATTTATTGGCTTCTGCATAAGAAATTTTATAAATTGAAATTCCCGCAATTTTAGGATGAGATCCATAAAAGTCCAATGCTTCAAGGGTATATTTATAAAAATATGGACTGACATACAAATCATCTTCCAACATAATGATGGACCCATACTTTAAACTCAGGTCTCCGCATTTCAGGATGTGTCTCCGCAAACCGAGTCGCTCTTTATGATAGATCACTTCCTTCACACCAAAATCCCATTGAAAACTGTTAGCAAGCTCAAAAACATCCTGGTTCGTACCATTATTATCAATGCTGATGATCAGCTTAACCTTTTCGGGATAATGCGCCAAGGAAAGGGATTTGAGTACCCTTTTCAATGAATCGACCCGGTTAAAGGCTGCGACGACAACTGCAGGATGATAAGCTTTTTTCATTTCAGTACTTATAGATGTTCAAGATTGCCAATCTCATTTATACTTTTCCATTGGTCGATTTAAATCGGCTCACGATCAGGGTTCGCAATTTATCTATTTCACTTCTTTGATAGTAAATGAGGTGAATAAGGAAAAATATTATCAATCCCATTTGCCAGTAATTCTCTTTCAGATAAATAGCCACCATCAAGCCTAAACCCACAACAAGTTTTGGCAACCAAAATTTAAATATATACGTCCAATCAAAACCAAAGGTTTTAATAAATCCAATGTACAAATGGAACGGAACAATTAAAGCCATGTAGCACGTTGTATAAGATATTACTACCATCTCCATGGAGAAAAACGCTCCCAGCACAATGGCTGCCACCATCAGGATTGCGGAAATGACTCCCACGATCATAAAGGTACGTTCTTTCTCCATAAGTATATAGATATGGCCGGTCGTACTGATCAATGTTTGAAAAAATATTAATAATCCGAAATAGGGCAACAATTCGGCAACCTGGATCCAGTTTTCTCCCCATAACAATTGGACAAAGGGCACCGGAATAAGGATCAAGACGGCACCAATAGGAAAATTAAGAAAACTGATGATCCCCAAAATACTGGCATACTCCGATTTTATTTCTCCACCTTCATCCCTAAACTTTTTTAAGCTGGGATATAAAACGACTCCAAAAAGTCCGGTAATCAGACTCAAGGACAGTTGCAGCATTTTATAAGCACGGTTGTATATACCCAGGTCATAACTGCTATAGTATTTACCGATGATAAGGTTATCCGCATTTCGTGACCAGTAGTTAATCAAGTTAAACCCACTGAGGTTGGTGATCAGGCTTTTGGTTTTACGAAATGCAATGATGGTATAACGAATCGGATAAAGGTGAAATCCAAGCTTCAATTTATAATCAAACATGATGTACTGCACCAGGTGCAAAAAGAGCTGAGGCAGGATCAATGACCAATAAGAAAGTCCCATAAAAGCAAAAAGGATCATAAGAGCAATGCTTACGAGGTTTGCGATGAGCCGCACTTTTCCGACATAATTAAAGTTGAGTTTTTTAGAATAGACCGCCATGGGTACGATCTTAAACGCCCCAATGATAAAGGTTAGAGACATAACGAGGGTTGGGAAAACCAGGGTTAAATCACCGTAAAAGTAGGCGATGGGATATGCCAGTATGCACATGAGTAAAAATAAAATCACGCCTATATAAAGCGACAGATTGGTAACGGCCCGGTGAAAAGTCCACCCATAGTCACTCCGGATAATGGCCAACGACAAACCGGCATCGGCAAACATAACCACAAAACCAGTAAATACAGTGATCAAAGCTACATAACCATATTCTTCCGGGAGGAGCAAGCGCGAAAGCACAATCGAAGCCAAAAAATTGGCTATTTGCGAGCTATAATTATAACCGCCAAGGGTTAATAAATTTTTTAACAGAGATTTTTTGAAACTCACGCTTCTCCTTCAAATTAAGTTTATTCGAAATAAAACTTTTAAAACTAATTCCGTTTTTGACCTTTGAATTTATAAACAGTATAATTCAGAAACAATGCCCTAAGTATTTCCCTGTTCTTAATTCTATTGTGTAAGTTTTGATTGTGCCAGTTAATTGCTTTACGGTTAAACCTTATAAGATTTTTAAAATAGAGCAGCGCATAACTCATCCGGTGGTATCGATACTTGCTTTGGAAATCATCAATGATGCCCTTGTATTTTACCATTTGATTATCCCGAAAACATATTGACGTATACAGCTTACTGGCTACTTCACTGGTGATGCTGGATTGATGTCGTCGGGTATAACTTAATACTTTAAAAATAAACCCCAAATCGGAATGAAAGAGGATATTGTATGTTAGGTCGGTATCCCCGTGCAAGCTTTCCAGGCTGAAAATTGCAGGATATTTTTCCAGTTTCTTTAGTTCATCAACTCTATATAAAACAGCATTACCCGATCCGGATACATCCAGGTTTAGAAAGAGTTCATTTTTGATAATGGTCCTGCCATTGAAGACATTTCCTTCGTAATAATCCAAACCATTTCCCCTGATCCTTATTCCATCTATTCGATAAGAAGAACATACACCAACGGACGGATAATTCTCCATCAACTCAACGAACTCCTCCAGAAAAGTTTCAAAAACCCAATCATCTGCTGGTACAATCTTAAAATATTTCGCATCCCTGGAAACATAACCAAAAGTCATATTCCAGTTTTCCATTACCGGCAGTAATTTTTCGTTGCGGAACAATTTGAAACGCTTATCCTTTTCTACAAAACGCCTGGCAATCTGATTGGTATCATCATTACTGAAATTATCCACGATCACACATTCCCAGTTAAAATATGTCTGATTTAAAATACTGGTCAGGCATTCTTCCAGATATTTCCCCCCATTATATACCGGAACACCAATTGCGACCAAGGGTATTCTCTCATTGGTTTTTTCTTCGGGCAATTCTTCTTTTGTTGTATGTGACTGCTCTTTTGTCAATATTTATGATTCAATAAAGTTGTAAAAACTGATACTTGCAATAATAATAAAAGTTACCGTGCCAAATCAAATCCTGAGTATTTATTTAATGCTTCCTTAAGATCTTCATAAGTGCCTGTATCAATGCATACTCCATCAGAAAACAACACGCCCTTCACCCTGAAACCCTTTCGGATAAAATCCATAATTATTTCACTCAATTGAATCTCTTTATCAATTACTGATGAATTACCTGATTTCAATAAGTATTTATGTAAAAAACCGGTAAATGAAGGTTTCCAGGCAGCCAAACACCAGGCAAAATTGTTTTTATTATTTTTATGGTTCAAGATTTCCTTAATGGCAATTGATTCGATTTCATTGTTATCATTAAGCGCGACAACATCCCATTTTTGGGGTTGGTCAACAGGGATCAAACCCAACACCATGTCGGTCTCTTTTTCTTTTTGGAGCCGATCCTTTAACTGAACAAAGGCATCTTCGGGCTGAAAATAAATATCAGGGAAACCGAATAAAATATTTTTATCTCGAATGAAAGGAAAAACCTGATCAATCGTATATGGGACAGCACTCTCATTATCAACCACATGGTAACTGACCGCAATCTGATGCCCTGACCCCCCTTTAAAATAATCAGGAATATCCCATTTACCAGTCCTCACAACCACATAAAACTTTTCCACTCCTGCCCGTTTAATCTTTTTGATTAAACCATCTGAAATCACTTCTAACCTGGTGTTTTTTTGCAAATGATCTTTAACCAGGTTAAAAGGCATTAATTCCTTGCTAAAAGGGAGACCAGGCATTCGGTTGGCCTTACCTGCCATTGGAATAAGTCCTATAAATTCAGGTTTATATTGCAAGTATCTTTATTTGAAGATTCAAAAAACCAATGAATGGTTGCCTTGTACATTTCATGATTCCTGACCTAGATCACAGGAAACATAGCTGTCTGCTCATTTCTTAACCTGTCACAAAGTCGACCTTCGGGCAGGATAACATCATCGTATGTTAAAACCGTATCCTTTTTTATATCGTGTTTTAATATGCAACCCTCCGCTACTCCAATGGGAAGCAAATTTTGCTTCTGTGAAATGTCATAATTTTCACATAAGCCATAGGTCATATAGTGACCCAAACCATCCAACTTCGAATTGGCAGACAGATCAATTTTAGCAGTGGCAACCACCTCCACCATAGGCGCATCAAGGGGAGTTAGGGCCGCATCATTAAATAAAACTGCTCGTGCAACTGTCATGGGGACTTCAAAATGACAAAGGTGATAGGGTGTATAAAATAAATACAAAGGTCCTTCACCAAGTTTATAAAGGTTTAAATAGTGTTGTTGAATGGGATGATCATGGGTTCCCAGCACAAATACACCAGGGCCCGGTTGAGCCCCGACAACATAATCCACAATGCCGGGTCCTTCCATTAATTTTTCAAGTGGATACAGGTCATGAACAACATCGTGCAATGGCAATCCTGACTCCACCGTCGGCCCATACATTCCTCTTTTCCCAACCCGCATACCAGTTCCATTGGCTACAATGGCTTGTTCAAAAGATATTTTAGTACCATCGGCGAAAGAAGTGACCATGGATGGATTCTGGCCCCATTTCTTAGCAAATCCTTCCTGTGTGGTGGGATTTCGATAGGGATCATGCAATCCTTTGATATTGCCGCACAGTACAGGTTTAACTCCAATGGATTTAACAAATCGATAGAGGTTCATTTCCACACCGGGCTGATCACCATCGGCACTGGTTAAAACCACACCGGCCCGATCGGCATATTTTTTAAGGATCGGTCCGATGGTTCCGTCTACCTCTGCATTCATAAGGATCACATGCTTTCCATGTTCAAATGCCCGCAGAACCAAATGAGCAGTAAACTCTATGGCTCCCGTTACTTCGATAATGGCATCTATACCATCAGCTTCACAAAGTAACATAGGATCATCGGTTATGCTATATTTTCCACTCTTTATATTATGCTCAAGTGCCGAACGCGAGGATACAGATTCAATGGATTTAACCCCTGCTTCACCATAAACCTTACGTGCCTTTTCAGGTGTTCTGTTTGAAATAGCAACCAGGTCCATACCAGGTACAAAATTGCATATTTGAAGAGCAATACCTCTTCCCATGAAACCTGCTCCAATCATCCCTACACGGATGGGATTATTTGCTGACTGCCTTTTGCGCAACGCGGTATCTACTATTATCATAAAAATTTAATTAAGGTAACATTGATGAATTAAAATCAGGATGGTTTTGATCCTTATCTGAAATAACCGTAACATCGGTGGGCCATTTAATCCCAAACTGAGGATCGTTAAAGCGAATGCCTGCTTCTGCTTCGGGTGCATAAAACTGGGTGACCAGATAAGTTACTTCGCAATTGGGTTCCAGGGTAATAAAACCATGGGCAAATTTCTCAGGGACATACAACATTTTGTAGTTGTCGGCTGTAAGTTCTATTCCAAACCATTGTTTGAAGGTTGGTGAATCAGGACGGAGGTCGATGATCACATCGTAAATAGAACCTTTGGTGCAACGAATCAGTTTGGTTTCTTCAAACGGATGTTTTTGATAATGCATTCCGCGTAAAGTACCCTTGAAGGCACTGAATGAGGTGTTGGCCTGAACGACATTTCCGTTTAGTCCATGATCTTCCATCTCATTTTTGCACCATGAGCGACCAAAAAATCCACGCTCATCACCGAGTTTTTTTATCTCAATGATATAAGCTCCCTTTATTTTTGTTTCTGTAAAAATCATTGTTCAATTATTTCCAGGTCCATGATAAATTTTCATTCAAAAAGCCTTCTGCCTGCAACCCTGCCAGCACCTTTAATCGCATTAAACGGGATTCCCGGAAATTAGGATCGTTAAATCCCATTGCTGACAGGGCCTCATAAAGATTTTTTATGGTACCCTCCAGGTCAAAGGCGGGCTGATGGTTGGGTGCCAGTTTTGCATACAAGTCAAAATTCACCTTATAGGAACGTTTATCCGGTGGAGCATTTTCGTTTATGGTAACTTTGCATCCTGGTACGATCCTACCGACAGCTTGAGCAAGATCCTTGACCTGATAATTCCAGCTATTGCTTCCGGTATTTACAGCAAGAAATTCACCTCCGTTGGAATCCTTTCTCTGGATTGCCCATTCAATTGCCCTTGCCATATCCAGCACGTTGATCAAAGGACGCCAGGGAGTTCCGTTACTCAGGATATTTATTTCCCTGGATGCTACTGCGCCAGCCACAAAATCATTTAAAACCAGGTCGAGACGCAATCGGTTACTGATTCCACAAGCCGTTGCAAATCGCAGACAGGTAATGGTAAAATCAGGGGTAGCAAGCGGCTCCAGGTCTCTTTCGGTAAATACTTTCGAACGAGCATAAGCTGTTAATGGATTTAACTGATCTTTTTCCGTTTTGGCATGATCGTCGGCTGCACCATACATACTGCAACTTGAGGCAAACACGAACGACTTAACACCAGCCTCTCTGGCTTTTTGAGCAACCCGAATACAAGATTTATAGTTCACCTCCAGGGTAATATCTTCGTATTTGGCACCCATTGGATCGTTAGAAATTGCAGCCAGGTAAACCACCGCATCAAATCCTTTCAATATTTCATAAGGAAATTGCCTTACATCACCCATGATCTGCTTGGATAATTTCACCTCTGGTTGAAAAGATGCATGTGTCAGGTAATTGGCAAAGTAGCCAATATCAAAACCAACCAGGTTGGCTGTGGGATAGGTATCACGCAATTGACTGACAACGCCGGGCCCCACATAGCCCATATTTCCGATAATTAAGATATTCATATTGTATGTTTAAGTTTTTACCAAATTTCCCAGGGTGCTTTCCCTGAGTCCCATAATTGTTCCAGCATTTGTTTATCCCGAAGGGTATCCATCGGTTGCCAGAAACCGGTATGCCGATAGGCTGAAAGATTTCCAGTTGATGCCATATGCTCCATAGGTTCACGTTCCCAAATGGTATTGTCACCATCGATGAAATCGAAAACCTCTGGCTCAGCTACAAAAAATCCACCATTGATCCAGGCTGTATCATGTCCATCCCCTTTGGGCTTTTCCCTGAAACTATCCACCAGATTGGATCCGGAATCGAGACTGAAAGCCCCAAATCTACCCGGAGGTTGGATGGCAGTAAGGGTCAGATGAACATTTTCTTTTTCATGAAATTTCAAAAGGTCTTTCATGTTCACATCGCTCAATCCGTCGCCATATGTCAGGAAAAACCTTTCATTCCCAACATATTCCTGTATCCTTTTAATCCTGCCACCTGTCATCGTACTTTCACCTGTGTCAATCAGGGTGATCTTCCAGGGCTCCATGTTGTTATTTATCACATCCATGGAATTAGACTTCAAATCAATGGTAACATTTGATCTTCTAAGAAAATAATTCATGAAATACTCCTTGATCATATATCCCTTATATCCACAGCATATGATAAAATCATTAAATCCCTGTGCAGAATATAATTTCATAATGTGCCATAAAATTGGCATTTCACCAATTTCCACCATGGGTTTTGGTCTAACACCTGTTTCTTCTGAAATGCGGGTTCCAAACCCACCTGCGAGAATAACTGTTTTCACTTCGTTTTAACTTTATAAATTATCAATTTCGGTAATTAGGTTTTTTCTCATTTTATGAGCCAGCGGCCAAAATTAAAGAATTCACAATTTTGACCAAATATCTGACATTATTTTCTGATTTTTTTTAATAGTTCTTCCACAGTAATATCCACTGCTTTTCTATTCCAGTGCGAATCTGTCCCATAATAAAGCAAGGTATCTGCGTTCTTAAATCTATCATATATATTCACATAATTTATTTTTCTCTGGTCCATTTCATGATAAAACCTTGGCAAAAAGTTATTGTAACTATCTCCTGGTTTTACCACATCATAGTATAGGGTATATTTATTGGGAACCGGCAGAAATATCATTTCCAGATTATAACGATCCAGTAATTGTTTGCTCAGATCTTCCAGATTATCACAATAGGTTTTGATAAGCTCATCATTATGATCAAAATAGAAACTGGTCGGCATTTCATTCACTGTTATATCATAAAACAACATCGGAACATCAAAGCGGTTTTCCAAACTGTAAACCGGAGTTCGCGGTGCCATATAACTGAACAAATCAAATTTGGCAGTTGCGATCATGCTATAAAGCCCCCGGGTTAAATAACTTTCACTTAAAAGAATACTGTAAAGCTCTTCAGACTTAACATCAAAAATCCAATGTTTGATACGACTTGGCAAACTCAGCTGGTTGAGGTCCATATAGTCATTTCCCTCCCAATTTAAATCATGGGGTTCTATAAACCGATCGTGAAGATTTCGCTCAATAACCTGAAAAATAATGATTTTCTTATCCCCTCTAGGATAATTCATCTGGTGTAAATAATCGAGCGGATACCAGGCTCTTACAGCATGCACTGCTATACCCAGTGAATCGTGTAAGCGCTCTGCCACGGTTTTTTGCCTGGAGAAATCAAAAAAACTATCACCAAAAGCTATCAAATCAGCATCTTCCAGTTCAGGGTTTCGATCAGATAAACGGTATTTATCTTGTGGATATGGCAATATTTCTCTGAAATGCTTTATGTAATTGGAATAATATTGCTCTCCATATTTGGTAAACTCAAAGTACTCTGGAGAACGATTTTCAACCAGTACGGCATTAAACATGGGAAGTATGCGAACCGACAGGAAAGCATAAAAACAAATGATTCCGGCAATATAGATCAGATATTTTAAAAGTCGCTCGTTCATCTAAAACATTTGCTTAAAACTGAAAATATAAAAAGTCATTTTGATCCCACTTACCCAAAACAAATATCGACAATACAACAATGATCATCAAAGTCCATTTTATGACCCTTGATTGACTCTCTAACCGTTGAATTAAATCAAATTTCTCCCATAAAACCTCAATAATTATCAGGACTCCGATCAAAATAAATGAGAGATAAAAATCAGCACTAAAGTGAAAAAGCTGTATAGCACCACCATAGGTCTGAGGATTCAGGATATTTCCAATAATCAAAGTTGCATCACTTAATGAATTGGCCCTGAAAAAGATCCACGCAAAATAGACCAAAACAAAGGTCCAAATGAGATTAATTACATTGTTTAAATATGGAATTTTATAAAGACCCGACTGTTTGGCCAGTTTATCCCGATAAGATTGCGTAAGAATGGCCAGCACAAGATACCCACCGTGCAATGCGCCCCAGATCACGAATGTCCAGTTGGCTCCGTGCCACAAACCACTGATTAAAAAAGTAATGAATAAATTATAATACCAGCGCCATTTCACCACCCGATTTCCACCCAGGGGTATATATAAATAATCCCGAAACCAGGTACTGAGCGATATGTGCCAACGCTGCCAAAATTCCCTGATATTCTGCGACAAATAGGGGCGTTTAAAGTTGGTCATGAGATCATAACCCAGGATCATGGCCGATCCGATGGCAATATCTGAATAACCTGAAAAGTCACAATAAATCTGTGATCCGAAGAAAAAGGTTGCGATCAAATCCTGAAATCCGCCATAATCATGTGGATTATTATAAACCATGTTAACATACTCAGCAAGCCTGTCGGCAATGACAACCTTCTTAAAGAATCCCCAAATCATTAAAACGACTCCTGTTCGGATACGCTTATAATCAAAGGTATACGTTTTATAAAATTGTGGTAATAGTCGGGTCGATCGTTCGATCGGGCCTGCCACAAGCTGAGGGAAAAAGGAAACATAAAGGGCAAAAATCCCCAGGTGTTTTTCAGCTTCTTTTTTACCCCAGTAAACATCAATGGTATAACTTAAGGTTTGAAAAGTATAAAAAGAAATTCCTACGGGAAGCAAAAAATCATAAGCCGGAACAGCACTGAATATGTTGAATTGTTCAAAAACAGCATTTACATTATCACTGAAAAAATTGAAGTACTTAAAAAAGAAAAGCAGTCCCAAGTTGGAGAACAAACTAATAAAAAGCAGAAGTCTCCTACGGGCTTTTACCTGAGTCTTCGACATTTGAATGGCAGCAAAATAGTCAACAAGAGTAGAAAAGACAATCAATACAATGTACTTATAATTCCAGCACATGTAAAAATAATAACTGGCTATCAGCAGCAGAATCCATCTGAAGCGAGCAGGCATAGCAAAATATGCCGCCACCACAATCGGAAAAAAAACGATGAATTCGAGGGAATTAAAAAGCATTGCAGGTTAATAAGGTGTCACATAAATATTAATAAACTACAAAATCAGTAATTTGTTTATACCAAACCAAAAAACCTCTCCCATTGATATGGATGCCATCCCATGAATAAATAGCATTTAATTCATTATCCTTCATAAAGGCTTCGCTCAGGTTGATATATTTTACATTTCGAACTGCACATAACTGTTGTAACCTCTTATTTGCTATTTTAATTTTATGGTATGCAGCCTCTGAATCTTTAAAATAATATTGGGATGCATGACGAGTCAAAGGCAATATACTCTGTATATAGATTTTTGTTTCGGGAGAATCACTTTGAATCCGAAGAATCATCTTTTCCATATTTTGAATGGTTTCATCCAGCGGGATTTCTCGTACGATATCATTTATACCCGCAAGAATAAAAACCTTGACAGGTTTTGATTCGATCACTTCATCCAGTCGGTTCAACATATCTATTGTTTGATCACCCCAAACACCTCTGTTTTTAACCCGCTGATCAGGGAAAAACTCTTCTACCATGAATCCTGATGTAATGCTGTTACCCAGGAATACAATTTCATTGGTATCGTTCGGGCAATAAGCATATATGTCGGTAAAAAGACCGGCCATGGTTTTTGTTGAAAGAACAGTTTTGGTATTTTTCTGAATTCGAAAATAAACCTTTTGACCCACAAAGTAAACATTGAGTATAATGCTGATACCGAATATTATGATCAATAACTTTTTTATCATGGAGATTTTACCGGTTAATTAGATATCAATTATGAATGAATTTAAGATTTTATTCCATTTTCTTCAAAAGGTAAGTACCTTTTTCAGTTTCGATCCACTCCCCCGAATAGTTTTCAAATTCCTTTATCCAGTCATTTACAACAAGATTATCTGGTGCTCGTTTGCAATCATCGATTAGAACAATTCCTCCAGGTTTAATCATATGGTCCAGTAAAAATAAAGTTGGAAAACGAGATTTTTCATGAATAAAAGCTGGGGGTCCATCGACAATGACCAGGTCAAATTTCAAATCTTCCGGTACATGCTTTAAATCATACCATTGCCAATCCTCTCCTTTAATATCCACGGTTACCAATTCAGCGTCAACAACTTCGACAAATTTGTTTATTCCATGGGCTTTTAGCTCCTCCCTGGTTTTAATAGCATAAACCGTTTGATGTTCCAATGACCACATTTTACCTTTCTTGTTTTGCTGCAGCGCATAACCTGCTAAAAGACTGGAAACACCACAACCACATTCAAGGATATATACCGGTTTTTGATCAAGGATGCTTTTCATGATCAAAACTCCAAAATCAGGAGATATAGCCCAACCCCTGAAGGGTGGCATTATGCTTCTAAATTCAGTAATTTTATTAAGGGCCAACAAGGATTCTATCTGGCGATATACAGTTGATAATTCTCGATGACTTTCGATTCTTTGACGGTTAATCTTTTCTGAAATTAATCGCGTTAATTGCAGGAGCATTCCTAAAATAACAGCTCCTGAAAACAACACAAGATAGGCAATGGAATCATTATGTGGCACTAACCATATGATGATTATTGAAATGACTATGTAAATTACAGGTAAAACAAAAAGTTCAATTTTCCTCATAAGTCAGAATTGGAGTTGACAAACATTAAATCAAATTCTCTATCCTGTTTTTTTACCTGGGATTAATCGCCTAAAAAAGCCATTCTTGGTTTCATTGGAATAGTAGTTGGATTGATAGGCGTATCCATAAGCATTCTTCTTCAGTTTCACATCATTGATAATCACTGAAAGATTCGAAATTTTCTTCAATTCAATGTTTTTCAGATTGGATTTAACAGCATCTTTCTGGCTTACATTATGTCGGATGGTAAATAAGTTAATATCAGCATGTCCAAACAGCAAAAATGAATCGGTTACTGCTCCGATGGGAGAACTATCGATGATAATGTAATCGTATTTTTCGCGCAATTCTTCAAAAAGGTCTGTCGTGCGATCAGAAGCAATCAATTCGACCGGATTGGGCGGTATAGGACCGGCAGAGATCAAATCAAGGTTTTTTATTTGGGTTGGTTGAATAATATCATCCAACTTTGCACTATTGATCAGATAGCTTGATACACCTTTTTCATTTTTCAAATTAAAATCTTTATACAACGCCGGTCTCCTGAGGTCAAATCCAATCAGGCAGGTTTTCTTACCCAATAAGGCATACACCGATGCAATGTTGACACTGCAAAATGATTTACCTTCACCACTTACGGATGAAGTGATAAGGATCACCATTTTATCGCTTCCCTTTGAGAAAAACCGCAGGTTGGTCCGGATAGCCCTGAAAGAGTCAGCAAGTGGAGATTTCGGATAATCACGAATAATGGCCTTTGATTTGAATTTATTATGCAACACCTGACCCACGATCGGAAGTTGTGTAATCATCTCTACATCTTTGATCTCAGTAATCTTATTATTCAGAAAATCACGGATAATAATAAAAGCAAAAGGGAAAAATATCGCTAAAAAGATGGCAATAATGTAATTGAGTTTTGATTTCGGAGAAACCATACTTGACTTGAAGTACTGGGCCGTATCAATGACCTCATAATCTGCTGAATTAGAGGCTTGTGCAATTTGGGCTTCGGCTCTTTTCTGAAGCAGATATGTGTAAATGGCATCGTTGAGTTTAAATTGACGTTCCATTCCAATAAGTTCACGCTCAGTGCGAGGTAATCTGGAAATTTGAGAATTCAATTTATCAACCCGGCTATCAATATCCTTAAGCGCAATTTCCGTTTTGTTGGAATTATATTGGATATTTTCAACGATTGTATTTTTCAGATTATTGATCTGAATCTCCAGATCACGGAGAAACAGGTTTTTTTCGTTACCCTGCTGAAGATAATTCATGCGCTGATTATTAAGCTCCAGCAAGTTGCTGATCAACTCATTTAAGACCGGATCCTGAACTTCCATGGAGGAAGGAGCTACCAAATCCGTTATTTCTTTATTCTTCTCAAAGTATTCCTGGATATAATCATAATACTTTTGCCGGGTAACAATCAAAGCCCTATCATTCTCAAGTGATGCCATTTTTTCATAAAGCTTTTGCCCCTGAAAACTGATGTTCATGACCTGGTTGGATGATCTGAAATTTTGAAGTTTACTCTCGGCAAACATCAATGAATCGGCAATATCGGATATTCTGGAATCAATGAATTTTACAGTATTGTAAGCGATTTTATTTTTCTTTTCAAGATTTTGCTCAAGATAAACCGTTGTGAGGGCATTCAAAAAATCTGTAATTTTTTTAGGATGGCTACCCGAAAGGCTCACATTTACAACCGAGGATGTTGTTGAAGTAGTTGAGACACCCACTCTTGCCTGGTACATGGCAGTTAACTGGTTCAGATTATTGAAAACAAAAAATAATTTTTTACCTTTAAACATCCCCTGTCTGAAGTTTTCTTTGAGATGCACACTGAAACTATAGTCTTGGTTAAAAACGGTTTCTCCGAACTGATATATCCCCTGTAACCTAATAGTATCCCTGTAATCAACTATATTGTTGGTGATGTAATTATAAATAGTAACATCCATACCTTCAGCAAATATCCGGAAGGTGCTGTCATTAATTACATCAATGTAATAGTTGATACCCACCGCCTGTGGGTGGGTTTGATCCATGATAACCTGGAAAGGTGAATTTTGATAAAGCTCATGGATCGAATTAAATGGAAGAAAATCAAAGGGAAAAAGTGGTTCTTCGGTATAATAAGAAATCTCCAAACTCAAAGCATCTACGGCCTCATTCACCACTGAAAACGACTTTAATATGGATAATTCATTTTCAACATTGGTCACACCCCCGAATAAATCAAATCCCTGCATCATATCGCCACTACCCATAAAGGATGACCGGCCTTCTTCTTTAATCAATAAGGAGGTTCGGTTATAATATTTTCTTTCACTGTATTTGTTAAACAAGTAGGCCAGCAATATAGCAAATACAATGGTAATGAGAAAATAATGTTTGTATCTAAATACCTTAAAAAGGATTTCTTTGAAATCAGTCTTTTGTTGAAATATTTCTTCTGAAGGATCCACTCAATGAATGATTAATTATTTCTAAAAAGTAAATATAACGTAGCACCCGTCGTAACTGTTGTAAGGAACAAAGGCCAGTTTACCAGACTCAGGTTTCTGAACTTTTGATTGATGGGCCGAACTACCAGCACATCATTGGGAATAATATAGTAATGCTCCGAAGCAACAATGTCCTTCCTGGTCAGGTCTAAGTAATAATAATTAATTTTATTTTCAGCCTCTCTGATAAGTAAAACACGTTCTTTATCCCCATAATCGGTGAAACCACCGCCATAACTTATGGCCTGTAATATCGTGATCTGATCACGATAAAACGGATATTCTCCGGGTCTCTTCACTTCACCTAATACAGAAACGGTATTATTCACAAATTTTACGGTAATTGATATATTGTTTAGAAATTCTCCTACTTTATCTTCAATTTTTTGTTGCGCTTGCTGCAAGGTTTGATCTTTAACGTATATTTCTCCAACAAATGGAAAATCAATATAACCTGATTGACTCACCGTATAGCTCAATAAGTTAATATTGGATTCCGATGAGGATCTGCCAGACTCAGAAAATACGCTATTCACTTTTTCATCAATACTTGATACCTTGATGTATATGTTGTCAAAAGGTTGGATTGTTTTCTCGGGTCGAACATTTACATATTCATTCCGCTCTTCCTTTTCTTTTTGATCATGCAAATAAATCAATTTCCGCTTGGGGATGCAGGAAGATACCAGCAGGGATATGACGACTAAAATAAAAAGGCTTTTTCTTTTCAACACAAAATCAAATTTAAGTTATAAAAAAAGTACCTGTATACAGGTACAAATTTAACTTAAAAAGTAAGAATACAAAAAATAATGCTTTCCCATCGTTATCATTAGGATCCACTACCTTTTAAAACGGTTTTGATGGTTTTGAAGAACAAGACGAGATCAAGTTTATTTGACCAGTTGTCAATGTACTGAAGATCCATTTTCATCCAGTCTTCGAAAGATATGTCATTTCTGTTTGGCTTAATTTGCCATGTACAGGTGATACCGGGTTTCATAGACAAGCGACGTAATTGCCAGCGTTCATATTGCTTCACTTCATCAGGCACAGGTGGACGTGGGCCAACAAGGCTCATGTCGCCCTTTAATACGTTGATAAATTGAGGTAATTCATCCAAACCTGTTTTGCGTAAAAATTTACCAATTTTCGTAATTCTTGGATCATTTTTAATTTTAAATACAGGACCATCTGCCTCATTGTATTGCATCAAACTTTCCTTAAGTTCCTCAGCATTGATAATCATCGTTCTGAATTTATACATATAAAAGGTCCTGCCGCGCAAACCTACCCGCTTTTGTTTAAAAAACACCGGGCCCTTAGAAGTTAATTTGATACCCAAAGCGATCATTAACATCACAGGAGACCAAATTAACAGTATCAGAAATGCTGCAGTAACCGAGAAGGTATTTTTTACCCGATAAGCAAAGTGATCCGAAGGCGTATTATCAAAGGTAAGGAACGGAGTTTCATCGAAATGATTAAGGTTGGTTTTAGTTGCGGATTTACTAAACAGCATCGACTGCATTCTGAATACAACCCCTACCTCCTGACAATCATTGACCAGTGATGTAAGTTTGGCCTGATTGATTTCATTTTTGCAATAGATTACCTCATCAATCACATCGATATCAATGAGATTATTGAGATTAACCCTTTCCGGATGCACACTTACAACATCCTTATATTTTTTATAAATGTAGCTCGAATTGGTTACAATATATTTAAGAATATATCCCCACTCTTTGTTACTTAATATTCTTTCAATAAATTCTTCAGAGGTTTCATCTGCAATGACGACAACATTCCTGGAATTAAAACCTTTAACACGAAAATACTTTAACATCCTGTAAACAGCTACCCTGACAGAAAATAATAAAATCAAATTAATGCCGCCGAAAAACAGAATCATTAAACGACTGATATTGGTCAACTTAAAAACAAACATAAATAGGAAAATCACACCTAAACCAACAACCACAACACGGAGATATGATGCCAGGATCATAGCGTAAGTCTTTGTACGATGCATTTCTGCCATATGAGCAGATTTAATGAGTACAAACCAGGTTGGAACAATGAGGATTCCTACAGTCAGGTATTCGTGAGTTGCAACAATGGGTGGTTCAAAAAACCAGTCCCGGATAAAATATGCAACGGTGAATGAGAGCACGGATAAAAACACGTCGAACACACCGATGATATTGTTGATTTGTTGTTCCCTTTCTTTAATCATGTTAGCTGAGGTTTTGTTCTAATCAAACAAATATTTGATTAATTTGTTTCCAGCAGTGCAAAGTCAAAAATCGTACCTTGGAACCAATTAAGATAACCATACTGATTATCAAATAAATAATCTTATATCCATTTCCCTTATTGGGAAAAATTTATATCTGCGGGAAAAAAATTGATTGTTTTGATGAATCAATTTAATTCGGAAATTTGCAAAAGGATTAAAACCTTTTGAATAGGTCGTAGTATAATGAAACAATCAATAACATACCTAAAGTATACTAAGTCAAACACTCAATGTTAAGATACGTAATCATATCACCGGTCCGAAATGAAGAGGAACATGTTCGTGCAACACTGGAAAGTGTTATCAATCAAACACTCAAACCTGCCGAATGGATGATCGTAAACGATGGATCAACTGACAATACTGAAAACATCATTCAAGAATATACCAGTAAATATCCCTGGATCAAATTACATTCAATCCAGGACAGGGGTTATTATTTTCCTGGAACCGGAGTTGTAAAAGTGGTTCAGGAAGGATTTTCCAAATTAAGTGTTAATGATTGGGATTTTGTTGTGAAACTGGATGCAGATATTTCGATAGAACCAACTTACTTTGAAGAAATACTGGGCCGTTTCGAAGCAAATCCCAAATTGGGAATTGCCAGTGGTGCCATATATTTAAAAAATGGAAAATCAGAAATAAAGGAAAACTCTCAACCCGATCATCCCTGGGGAGCATCAAAAATTTACCGAAAAGCTTGTTTCGATCAGATTGGTGGATGGAAACCCATTCCGGGCTGGGATTTGGCAGACCTCCTGGGAGCCCAGATGAAGGGATGGGAAACCCGTTGCTTTGATGAATATAAAATCTATCACTTCAGGGGAACCGGCCTCAGACGGACCGGATTTAGCAAAGGAAGGTTCCTGTGGGGAAGATTTCATTACCGATACGGTTATGGGCCATTCTACACCTTACTTAAATCTATTTTCTGGCTTAAAGAAAAACCCTTAATTATCGGTGGAATTAGTATTTTTGCTGGATATATTTATGCTGCTATCCGCAGGGAAAATAGATTATTTGAAAAAGATATGAGAAAATTCCTAAGACAAAAGCAGCGTGTTTATCTGAAACAAAAAATTGCAGGTCTATTCAAATAGTCCTTTCTACCTCATAACTGATACGTATAGTGGACAACCAAAACAAAAAACGACCCCATACCCCGTTCTTTTCGGTGATTACCATTTGCAGGAATAATCTTGAGGAACTCAAAACTACTTTCTTTAGCATAAAAAATCAAACTTTTCGCGACTTTGAATGGATTGTGGTAGATGGTAATTCAACAGATGGAACGAAAAACTGGCTCCATCATAACCGATTGGCAAAGTGGCGTTCAGAATCCGATCAAGGTATTTTCGATGCTATGAACAAAGGCCTTGAAAGGGCTAACGGGAAATACCTCATTTTTATGAACAGCGGTGATCAATTCGTTGGGGAAGAAGTCCTCGACAAGGTTTATGATGCAGCAATGGACAACAACATGCCCGGCTTTATTTATGGTGACTCACTGGATGTAGATGAAAATAAAGTTGAACACTACCGCACAGCAAAAGACTTTACCCTCAACTGGAGAGGCATGATCACCCAGCACCAGGCTATGTTTTTTAACAGAAATGCAATTGGCGACATCAGATATCAGTTGCGTTTCCCCATCACAGGCGATTACGCATTTATCAGTGAAATACTTAAAAAACTTGATGATGGTGAAATCCTGAAAATTAATTTTCCAGTTTGTAAATTTGAAATGGGAGGAACCAATGAGCAGCAGCGCATCAGGGCACTCAAAGAAGATCTGCAAATCCGGAGGGAAATCATCGGTTTGTCCAAAACAAAAGCAATGATCTTGTATTATCTCCATTATTTACATACCATCCTAAAAAAACGAAATCCTTCCGTGCGTTTTATCAAACACCAAAAACAGGTGGATTAATTTTAGGGAAAACTAAAACAGACTATTTTGAAGAAGAATATTTATATCTACCCTTTATCTTCCAGAGATGAAAAGTTAGGCCTTTTTAATCCCTACATTGATGATTTGATCAAGTCGCTTTCTGAAAAGTTCCATTTTATCAATCTTAACAAACCCTCACGAAAGGGGATCTTAGACATTGTTAAATATCTGCCCAAATTGAATTATATCCATTTCAACTGGATTGAAAAATTGCCCGGGAATAAATTGGGTTCTCTCCAAACCATATTGCTGTTTATGTTGATTCCGGTATTCAAGATGATGGGAATTAAAATAATCTGGACCATGCATAACAAGCTATCCCATTCAGGGCAGGATGATAAAAAAACCATGGCATTGTTTCAGCTTATGCTAAAAAATGCCAACCTGATCCTGACCCATTCAACTGCTGGCATATACTATGGTGAAGAATTACTGCCCGGGGTGAAAGACAAAATTATTTACCTTCCCCACCCGATAAAGGACCGTAGATTAAAAAATAAAACTGAGGTCAAGTATGATGTATTGATTTGGGGAACCATTTCACCCTATAAGGGCATTGATCAATTTCTACAATTTCTGGTTGATGAAAACCTTCAGGAAAAGTTCCGTATTTTAATCGTAGGTAAAGCTTCTGATGAAAACTATTTTGAAAAGTTGAAAAAATTTCAGAACAAAGTTATCGAGATTAGAAATGAATTCATCAATAACGATGAACTTGCCCGGATGATCAGTGAATCAAAGAGTGTACTTTTTACTTATTCAAAAGCCAGTATCCTGAGCTCCGGTGTATTAATGGATTCACTGGGTTTTGGGGCCAACATCATTGGTCCTGATGTAGGAGCCTTTACTGATTTATCAAATGAAAATATAATCCATACCTTTAAAAGCTTTGAAGATGCCATAAAAATAATCGAAGAAGTAAGTCAGCAACCGGATCTAAAAGATCAATCAAAACTTGACCTTTTCCTTGAGGAAAATTCATGGCCTGCTTTTGGACAGAAATTTTCCCTGGAAATCCAACAACTCGACTAACCGATTTTGACCATTACCCTTCTATTTTATTTTCCGTTTTTTGAATAATTAGTTTCTTTGCAAAAAATTACTGCGAATGGCAGAATTAGAAAAAAGCAAATTTACATTTGCCCATTTGGATATTAACAAGTCGAAAGCAAGGGACACAGGCCTGGCTGCTGCACTGGTGTTTTTGTTGCTGGCGTTGATTTTCGAAAATGCACTCTATACCAAAATTGCAACCATAATTTTGGTGGCAACAATGGTTGCACCAATTCTATTCAAACCACTGGCATACATATGGTTTGGTTTTGCACACCTGGCTGGAACGATTGTTTCTAAAATTATTTTAACTACGGTATTTTTTTTATTGGTCGTTCCGGTGGGAATTTTCAGAAAATTAACAGGCAAAGACAGTCTCAAACTTAAATTATGGAAAAAGGATGATGCTACAGTTATGACCATTCGCAATCATACTTACAGCGCTTCCGACATAGATAAACCTTATTGATAAAACATGGATTTTCTAAAAGACATATGGGGTTTTCTGAAGGTAAGGAAAAAATTTTGGCTCCTGCCCCTTATAATTGTATTGCTGATCTTCGGGATCCTGATTGTGCTGACCAGTGGTTCAGCTATTGCACCATTTATTTATACATTATTTTAATCCACAACGATGGCTGAAGCGATACTGGGAATTTCGGCATATTACCACGACAGTGCAGCAACACTTATTCTGGATGGTGAGATCATTGCAGCCGCACATGAAGAGCGATTTACCCGGATCAAACACGATGCCTCCTTTCCGGTAAATGCTGCAAGATATGTACTTAATGAAGCAGGAATTGAATTTGGGGAACTCACAGCAGTTGCCTTTTACGATAAGCCTTACATCAAATTTGAAAGACTCCTCGAAACCTATCATGCATTTGTTCCAAAAGGATTAAAAAGCTTTCTTTCAGCCATTCCGGTTTGGATAAAAGAAAAGCTCTTTATGAAAAAAATGTTGCGCGAAGAGCTCTCAAAACTTGGATCCGGCAAAGTTCCCTTACTTTTTCCCGAACATCATTTGAGTCATGCTGCCAGTGCATATTATCCCTCTCCTTTTGAAGAAGCAGCTATTTTGACCATAGATGGTGTCGGGGAATGGGCAACCTCCACGATATGCCATGGCAAAGGCAAAGATATTACCATCATACAGGAACTTGATTTTCCCCATTCGGTTGGGCTATTATATTCTGCCTTCACTTATTATACCGGATTTAAAGTCAACAGTGGCGAGTATAAGCTAATGGGGCTGGCACCATATGGAATTTCGAATGCAGAAGAAACGAAGCGTTTTCGCGAGATCATTCGCAACGAACTGGTTGACATTCGAAAGGACGGATCCATCGTACTCAATATGCAATATTTTACCTTTGCAACCGGGCTTCGTATGACCGATGATAAAAAATGGGAAAAGCTATTCGGCATCCCGCCGCGCAAGCCGGAATCACCCATCACCCAGAGCTATATGAATATGGCACTGGCCATCCAGGACATAACGGAAGAGATTGTTATTAAACTGGCCCGCACTGCCAAAGACCTGACCGGCAGCAACTACCTGGTGATGGCAGGAGGCGTTGCACTCAATAGTGTTGCCAATGGCAAAATTGTTGCTGAAAAAATATTTGATGACATCTGGATACAACCTGCCGCAGGGGATGCCGGTGGTTCACTGGGTGCGGCGCTTACAGCATGGCATATCTGGAAAGGAAAAGAAAGAATTACACCTTCTTATCCTGATGCAATGAAAGGGGCCTATCTTGGTCCGGAATTCAGTAACAGTCACATCAAAAATATTGCTCGAAAATATGATGCGCGATACACTTTTTACAATGATTTTGAAGAATTAATTCAAAAAGTCGCCAAACTCCTCGATGAAGGAAATGTAGTGGGATGGTTCCAGGGAAGAATGGAATTTGGCCCAAGGGCGCTTGGGAACAGAAGTATTCTTGGTGATGCAAGAAATGCCGGGATGCAGAAGAAAATGAATTTAAAAATTAAGTACCGGGAAGGATTCAGACCATTTGCACCCACCGTTCTTGAAGAGGATATACCTCATTTTTTTGAAATTGATAATCCTTCTCCGTATATGTTGTTGGTGATCCCTGTTAAAGAAGAACGCAGGACTCCCGAGCCGGCTAATTATGATAAAATGGAATTATACAAGCGGCTCTATCATTTGCGATCCGATGTCCCAGCTATCACGCATATCGATTATTCTGCCCGGATACAAAGCGTTCATCGGGATACCAATCCAAGATACTGGAAAGTGATTCAGGCATTTAAACAACTGACGGGGTATGGCGTGATTGTCAATACTTCATTCAATGTGCGTGGAGAGCCGATTGTTTGCACCCCCGATGATGGTTTCAGATGTTTTATGCGGACGGAAATGGATTATCTTGTTATGGGTGACTACCTCTTTGACAAAAAAGAGCAAAAGGAATTGTTGAATGATTCCAACTGGAAAGAAGAGTTTAAGCTTGATTAATTCGGGAATCATTTTTCCGTATATTTGTTAAAATGCTTATTACGGAAACCAGCAAAAAAACATGAATACAAAGCATATCCTTCTGATTTCATTGGTGCTCTTCATCTTATCTGGTTGCACCTCAAAAACACCCCATGATAAATCCATCAGGGAGTTTTCTTCAGAAGCTCAAACAGACCGTCAGGAATACATCATCAATAACGACACCGCTGTATTTTATGGAGAACTCATATACGTTCCTATCTATTCTCAAATATTCCATCAGGATGAAAAGAAAACCATAGATCTTGCTGCCACACTGAGCATTCATAATACAGATCCCGACAATTCAATTACCATCCGGAAAGTCTATTATCATAATCTTCGAGGACAATTGATAAAAAAGTACATTGATCAGCCCCTCATTTTGAATCCCCTGGAAACAAAAAATTTTGTGATTGCTGAAAAAGATCAATCGGGAGGGACAGGTGCTAATTTTATCGTCGAATGGGATTCGAACCTTGAAGTCAGCAGCCCGATTATTGAAGCCATTATGATCACGACCCAGATGAACCAGGGTATTTCATTTACGACCAATGGCAAGATTATCAGAAAGTTTGGAAACAGTCTTCTTGAAAAGGCCAACTAATTGCCAATTTTTCAACTCAACAAGATTCCCGGTGAATTTTGATCAAATCGGTGAGGATCGAGAATCCGGTTTCAATCTTTCCGGCACCCGGTCCAACAATGGTCACATCGCCCAGCAAATCAGTGGAAAAAGTAAGGGCATTGGTAGCACCCATAACACCTGCCAGGGGGTGGTTCATTTCAATCATTTCAGGCTTTACGGATGCCTTCACTCCATGATCGGTCATTTCAACTGAGCCAATAAGTTTCCAGCGCTTACCATTTTTCTTTGCCTTTTCAATGTCTGATGAAGTTATTTTCGTAATACCCTCGCAGGGGACCTCATTGATTTTTATTCCAGCTCCCATGACAATATTGGCCAGAATGGTAACCTTTCCCCGGGCATCATAGCCCTCCACATCACCAGTAGGATCAGCCTCAGCATAACCTTTTTCCTGTGCAATCTTTAGCACCTCATTATAACCCATGCCTTTTTCCATTTCACTGAGCATGTAGTTTGTTGTTCCATTCAGAATTCCACGGATCTTTGTAATGGTGCAACCGGCCAGGGGGCCATCTGCCAGATTGATGATAGGTGTTCCGGCAACCACTGTTCCCTCAATCATAAATCGGACATTATGTTTATCTGCCAGTTTTTTCATCTCGGGATAAAATAATGCTGCTGGTCCTTTGTTACTTGTCACAACATGTTTATCTGATTTTAGGGCTGTTCGAACATGATTGATTGCCGGGCCGCCTGTTTGAAGATCAGTATAAGTTAATTCGCACCAAACGCTGGTGTCCGTCTTTTTGATCATTTTTTCATTGTCCCAATCCACAATGTCTTTGCTGAATTTTTTACCGGCCCTGGCTTCTTTCAGCAGACGCTCCATATCCAGCCCCTTAGGATTGTATACGTTGCCAAATTTGAAATCAGCAACTGCAACAATGCTGTATGTAAATCCATATTTTTTACTCAGGAATTCCTTTTTTTTCAGGAGGATTTCGGTCAAACCCTGACCTACCGTGCCAAATCCAAGAATGCCAATTCTGTGTTTCATTTTCATATTGTTTTATTTCTTTAATATCGCCGAAGAAGCACCGCCTGCAGAATATTCAGGAAAAGTCATTTGAAATTTTTTTCCATCCAGAACCGACAAACCCCGATCAAGATCAGCAATGATATCATCTGGATGCTCACCTCCAACACAAAGTCGGATCAGGTTGGGTGGTATATCGGCCAGCTTACGTCCTTCTTCTCCTTGTTGTGAATGAGTAGATATAGCAGGGATGGTAGCTACCGACTTGATCCGGCCAAGATCGGTGGCCCGCCAGATCATACTAAAAGCATCAAACACATCACGGGCTGCTTGCGCTCCGCCTTTTACCCGAAACGACATCAAGTGTCCATAACGATTTACTGCTTTATTGTATAAAGGATCATGCTCAGAATCAACCAGCTTCAGGTATTTTTTTGCTATGGTGTGTAAGGGATGGTCTTCCAATCCGAGGTAATCAACCTGCTCAATGTGTTTATGTTGAGCGAGATATTCAGCAACGATCATGGTATTGCGGCTGAATCGATCCATTTTGGTCCGCAGGTTCCTGACATCGTTCAGAGCAAGAATCGCATTGAATGGAGAAATATTGGGTCCATTATCCCGATTGGGCAACAATTTAATATACGCAGCAAAATCTGCCTTCATTTCATCATTATCCACGTTTGATACAATGTTTTTCCTCGCAATTACGGCCCCACCGATGCCGAATCCACTGGATGTAATGGTTTTGGTAATGGACTGCACCACAATATCGGCTCCCAATGCTAACGGACGCATGAGTGCAGGCGTAGCAACCGTAGCATCTACGATCATGGGTATTCCATGTGCATGGGCTAATTCAATCACTGCTTGAAGATCGAAAAATGCCTGTCCGGGATTGCTGGGTAACTCTCCATAAAGAAACCGGGTATTATCATCGATGAGTGAAGCCCACTCTTCAATATTGTTGGAGTGGATCACCTTGCGCCATTCAATGTTTTTTTCCTGATGCTTTCTTACGGCAAATTGCTGAAATGTGCCACCATAAACCTGGCTCGTAGCTACAAAATTGATTTTTTGACCTGGATTGCCCCGATCGGTAACCAGAAAGGGATCGACAGCACTCTGTATCGCCCCCATGCCGGAAGAAGTAGCACAACATGAGGTTTCAATATCAGCCCCATATCCTTCCAGTAAAGCCAGTACACCTTCAAGATAATAAACCGAAGGGTTCGCAATTCGGGAATAACACCAGGTTGGAATGGTATAGCCTAATGCAGCCTCCATTTCATCCGCATCGCGATACGCCTGGGAACTTGACATATAGATCGGCTCAATGATGGATCCCTGGTTAAAGTCCAGCGCCTCCTGCATGCTATAAATCCCGTGAACAGCAATGGTATCAAATCTTTTAGACTTAATATTACGGATATTTTCAGTGTGCCAGGCCAAGGAACGCTGGGCTGCTTCTTCATAAAAAGTTTTACCGGTTGGCTTCATAAGGTTGTAATTCTTTAGACTGATTTAATTATAAAATTATCATGTACCCCACAAAGCTACAGTATTCGAATAATAAATCAAACTACTGGCACTGGTTTTGAACTACAATTTTACTGCCGTTTCACGAAAAGTTTTCAACAAAGACAAGCGAACAAAACAATCTGGTGATGGGGGGTGATGTTATATTTGTATAATTTTATCGTCCAATCGAATCTTATATAAAAATATGATGTTATGAAAGTCGCAGTTGTCGGAGCTACCGGTTTGGTTGGCCGGGTTATGCTGGAAGTACTGAAAGAGAGGAAATTCAATGTATCTGCCCTCATCCCGGCTGCTTCCGAAAAATCAGTTGGTAAAAAAATTGACTTTGACAATCAGGAATATGAAGTCGTTAATATGCAAACGGCTGTCAAAAGGAAGCCAGATATCGCCCTTTTTTCAGCGGGGGGGACTACTTCAATGGAATGGGCAACTGAATTCGCAAACGCCGGTTGCTTTGTGATCGACAATTCTTCCGCATGGCGCATGGATCCGGATAAAAAACTGGTGGTCCCTGAGATCAATGCCAATTTATTAACAGCGGATGACAAAATCATTGCCAATCCCAACTGTTCCACCATTCAATTGGTAATGGCCCTTGCCCCTTTGCATCAAAAATATGAGATACAGAGATTGGTGATCTCCACCTACCAGTCTGTTTCCGGCTCCGGTATTCGGGCAGTCAGGCAAATGGAAAATGAAAGGCAGGGTTTGGATTCAGAGAAGTTTTATCAGCATGCCATTGATAAAAATTGCATTCCGCAATGTGATGTTTTTGCCGATCTGGGTTATACCAAAGAAGAATGGAAACTGATCAACGAAACCCGCAAGATCCTCCGAGCTCCGGGGATAAAGATCACCGCTACCTGTGTTCGTGTCCCAGTTGATGGGGGTCATTCAGAAAGTGTGAATATTCAGTTTCAAAAGGAGTTCAAAATTGATGAAGTCCGTGAATTGCTGGCGACCACATCCGGCATTATTATCCAGGATAATCCCATAAAGGGCGAATATCCAATGCCGTTGAATGCCAAAGGAAAAGATGAAGTTTTTATTGGAAGAATCCGGCGTGATTTTTCACAGAAAAACGGATTAAACCTTTGGATCGTATCGGATAACCTTCGCAAGGGAGCAGCCACCAACGCTGTTCAAATTGCTGAATACCTCGCCGGCAGATTTTTTTAAGTTAAAACCAACTGAGCGGTATATCGACTGCGTTGCTCAACCAGTACCTGTCCATTCTCGGACCAATCATTGATCAGCTCCTGCGTGTAGTTCCGAATGGTAACCAATCTTAATCCCTTATTATAAAGCACACGAAAGTCCTTTTGAAGTTGACGAATGAGCTCTTCCACAGCCTGCCCTCGTGGTGTGTCTACACAAAATGAGAAGCTGATGGCTGAATGTTGCATCAGGTTGGCCTTTACACGGAAACTGTGCAGCAGATCAAACAATCGTATCAAATTGAATTCCGATATAAAAGAAAGGTCTTTATTGGAAATGGAAATCAACACCTGATTTTCCAGAACGATAATAAATGGCAGGCGCTCAGTTTGCAATCCCTGGCTACCAACTGTTGTCCCGGATTTTTCGGGTGCATGAAAACTTTTTACATACAGCGGAATTTGCTTATCATAAAGCGGTTTGATTGTTTTCGGATGGATCACTTTCGCCCCATAATAGGTCAGCTCTATCACTTCCTGGTAGTCTAATTTTTCGACTTTCTGGACCTCCTTGAAAAATGCTGGATCTGCATTATAAATCCCTTCTACATCCTTCCACAGGATCACCTCTTCAGCATCCAGAAAATAAGCAAGTAAAGCTGCGGTATAATCCGATCCCTCACGACCCAGGGTTGTAGTATGACCCGCCTGGTCGGAACCAATAAATCCTTGTGTTATATAACAACCAGTGGCGTTCTTTTGAAAATAATGACGACAGTTTTCACCAGAAACCTCAGAATCAACTATGGCTTCCCGGTAATTTGAATCGGTCTTCAACAAGTCGCGAATATCAGTCCATTGATTATCAATTCCTTCTTTTGCCAGCCAGGCACTGACGATCTGTGTAGAAACCAACTCACCAATCGAAATCACCCGGTCATACAGAAAATTATAATCCCGATCAGCATACTCCTTTATGGTGGTAGCGGCTTCATCAAAAAGCCTTTTTACAAAGGCATAAACAGGATGATCAGGTTTGTCGAAAAGCGCATCCAGGATCGACCTGTGTTGAACGAAAAGTTGCTCCAGTAAAAAATCGGAATTCCCATTGGGTTTGCGACTTTCATCCAGAATTGCTTCCAGCCCATTGGTTGTTTTCCCCATGGCTGAAATCACCACAATTAATGGCCGTTTTGCCCGAACAATGATTTGTGCTAAGTTTTTCACTGCATCGGCATTTTTCACAGAGGCGCCACCAAACTTATAGACGATCATTTTGTTTAGTTAATCAGTGCGACAAAAATAAACAAACGTCACTTCGTAGCTTAAATTTTAATAATTTTGCACCTTTATTTGTAAACAGATAAATCAAGACTTATGAATTATGATGTTATCGTTATAGGGAGCGGTCCTGGTGGCTATGTAGCTGCCATCCGGGCATCCCAGTTGGGACTCAAAACAGCTGTTGTCGAAAAAGCAGAGATCGGGGGTGTTTGCCTCAATTGGGGATGCATTCCTACCAAAGCCTTGCTGAAAAGTGCACAGGTCTTCAATTATATCAACCATGCTTCAGATTATGGGATTACGATCGACGGAGAAGCCAAACCCGATTTTGGTGGAATGGTCAAGCGCAGCCGTGGCGTTGCCGATGGGATGAGCAAAGGAATTCAATTTCTTTTCAAAAAAAATAAAATTGAACAGATCATCGGGAGTGGAAAAGTAAAACCAGGTAAAAAGGTAGAAGTTACTGATGATAAAGGCAAAAAAACCGAATATACAGCCAAACATATTATCATTGCGACGGGCGCCCGCTCCAAAGAACTTCCAAATCTCAAACAGGACGGTAAAAAGATCATCGGATACCGTGAAGCTATGAACCTCGACAAACAACCTAAATCGATGGTAATCGTTGGTTCAGGAGCGATCGGTTCGGAGTTTGCCTTTTTCTATCACTCCATTGGCACAGATGTTACCCTGGTGGAGTTTATGCCGACTCTTGTTCCGCTGGAAGATGAAGAAGTTGCCAAACAGCTTGAGCGCAGTTTCAAAAAAGCCAAAATGAAAGTAATGACTAATTCCTCCGTCGAATCAGTTGATACCAAAGGCAAAACCTGTAAGGTTAAAATTAAAACCAAAAAAGGAGAAGAAATTATTGAAGCAGATATCGTACTTTCTGCTGTCGGCATCAAATCAAACATCGAAGACATCGGGCTTGAAGATCTGGGGATAAAGGTTGAAAAAGATAAGATTGTTGTCGATGAATTTTATCGAACAGGTGTTGAAGGGTATTATGCCATTGGGGATTGTGTTCCCGGACCAGCATTAGCCCATGTGGCCTCTGCCGAAGGAATTTGTTGTGTGGAAAAAATTGCCGGACTTGATCCTGAACCGATTGATTATGGCAATGTTCCGGGCTGTACCTACACCAATCCTGAGATTGCTTCGGTTGGAATGACAGAAAAACAAGCCAAAGAGGCCGGCTATGAGCTCAAGGTAGGTAAATTCCCGTATTCAGCTTCTGGTAAGGCCAGTGCTGCCGGCAATAAAGATGGTTTCGTTAAGGTGATCTTTGATGCGAAGTATGGAGAGTGGCTGGGCGCTCATTTTATTGGTGACAATGTAACCGAGATGATTGCTGAAGCCGTTGCTGCCAGGAAACTGGAAACCACCGGTCATGAAATCCTTAAATCGATCCACCCGCACCCGACCATGTCGGAAGCGGTAATGGAAGCTGTGGCAGCAGCCTACGACGAAGTGATCCATTTATAGAAATCAAAAAAAATCAGACCCCGACAGGTCCTCGGATGCTGTCGGGTTTATTGTATTTGCATGAAACTTATCCGAACAAAAATTGAAGGTTTGCTCATCATTGAACCCAGGGTTCTCATTGATGATCGGGGTTATTTTTTTGAATCCTTCCGTCAGGATCGATTGAGAGAATTTGGGATTAATGAACCATTTGTTCAGGATAATGAAAGCAAATCGGAGAAAAATGTATTGCGTGGACTCCATTTTCAAAAACCACCTTATGCTCAGGGCAAACTGGTGCGGGTGGTGAAAGGTGCGGTTTTGGATGTGGCTGTTGACATCCGGCAAAAATCAGCCACCTTTGGGCAATGGTTTTCCCATGAATTAACTGAGGAAAATAAAACCATGCTATGGATACCTGTTGGATTCGCGCATGGATTTCTTACCCTCAGGAATGAGACCATTTTTCAGTATAAATGCACCAATTATTACAATCAGGAATCCGAAGGAAGCATCCTGTGGAACGATCCCGATTTAAATATACAATGGAATGTTAAAAATCCTAACATCTCGGATAAAGATCAAAAAGCACCTTTGTTGAACCAGCTTAACAGCCCTTTCTAGCAAACTATGCAAGCACATTCTTTACGTAAAATATTATTATTGAGCCTGATCCTGGTCTTTTCGGCAGGACTTGTAATGATTTTCTCTTTCGCAGGAGATACCCAGGAAGAGAATTCCTTGAAGACCAATCAACCACCCGTATCCAATTTTTCTGTTTATCCTCCGGATATACCAACCAACATAACATTTGCTGGAGAAAATGCCCAAATGGATCTCTTTTACGTGAGGGAGAGCCTCGACCGGGAATTGCTGGTAAATACATACTGGCACAGTTCAACCATTTTAATGCTCAAACGGGCAAACCGATGGTTCCCGGTCATTGAACCGATCCTGAAAGAATATAACATACCAGATGACTTTAAATATTTGGCCCTGACCGAGAGTGGTTTTTTAAATGTTGTATCACCAAAAGGTGCCACCGGCTTCTGGCAGTTTCTCGAAAAAACGGCCAAAGAATACGGACTGGAGATCAATGATTATGTAGACGAGCGGTATAATGTTGAAAAATCAACAGAAGCTGCATGCAGGTATTTTCTTGATTCTTTTGAGGAATACCAAAACTGGACCCTTGTTGGGGCTGCCTACAATGCCGGTAAACGAAGGATCACCGAGTCACTTGAACAACAAAAGGCAGATAACTATTATGATCTATACCTGAATGATGAAACATCACGGTATATATACAGGATCATGGCCATAAAGATCATATGCGAAAACCCTGCTGCCTATGGGTTTATGCTTGATCCAAAAGACCTTTATCCAGCCGCTAATCTTAAAAAGGAGCTGGTAGAGCAATCCATCCCAAGCCTTGTTGATTATGCCCTTGAACATCATATCACGTATAAACTTTTAAAAGAATACAACCCCTGGTTGCGATCGGATAAACTACCCAATAGCACTAGCAAACAATACTACATCAGTTTACCTTTGGACTGATGATTTGATCATACGAAATAAATTTATGGAAGAAGAGACTTGCAGTTGAAACAGGAAAACATTGACATCGAGCAGGAAACCAGGATAAGGGAAGACGAATACCTTGAAGTATATGGTGCCCGTGTACACAACCTCAAAGACGTCGACCTGCGCATACCACGCAACCAACTGGTGGTGATCACCGGATTGAGCGGAAGTGGAAAATCCTCCATTGCCTTTGATACCATTTATGCCGAAGGACAACGGCGGTATATGGAAACCTTTTCGGCCTATGCCCGCCAATTCATTGGTAACCTGGAACGCCCTGATGTGGATAAGATCACCGGATTGAGTCCTGTTATTTCCATCGAGCAAAAATCGGTCAACAAAAACCCCCGTTCTACCGTTGGGACAACGACTGAAGTTTACGATTTCCTGCGATTGCTTTATGCCCGTGTTGCAGATGCCTACAGTTATGAATCCGGTGAATTGATGATCCGCTATAGTGAGCAACAAATTCTGGATTTGATCAGAACAACCTATGGTGGTCGCAAAGTGATAATCCTCGCTCCGATCATCAAAGGGCGTAAGGGGCATTACCGGGAGGTATTCGAACAATTCCGTAAGCAGGGTTTTCTCAGCGTAAGAACCGATGGCGAGATTCATGAAATCGTTTTCGGACTGCAACTCGATCGTTATAAAGTGCATGACATTGAGCTGGTGGTGGATAAGATCAGGGTGGATGAAGAATCGGACCGCCGTTTGATCCAATCGGTTCAACTGGCCATGAAATATGGCAAGGGATCGGTAATGATCCTTGATCACGAAACCGACGAAGTGAAGCATTTCAGCAAAGCACTGATGTGCCCCGTTACTGGTATTTCATATAACGAACCGGAGCCCAACACTTTTTCATTCAATTCGCCTTACGGTGCCTGCCCTAAATGCAACGGGCTTGGAACGGTAACCGAAATCGATCTTAAAAAGATTTTTCCCGACGAAAAGAAAAGTATTCGCAAAGGCGGAATTGCTCCACTTGGTGAATACAAACACAACTGGATTTTCCACCAGATGGAGGCCATCGGTGATAAATACGATTTTTCTTTAGATACCCCTGTAAAGGATATTCCCGATGAGGCCATTTCTACGATCCTTTATGGTTCGGATGAAAATTATAAGATCAAAAAGGAGTATATGGGAGTCACCTCTACCTATACCCTCAATTTTGAAGGAGTTGTTAATTTTATCAACAACCAGTTCAATGATTCCGGCTCGGGAAGCATCCGCAAGTGGGCATATAATTTTATGAACTCAGTGACCTGCCTGGAATGCAAAGGGCAAAGGCTAAGGAAAGAATCCTTATGGTTTAAGATTGATGAAAAGAATATTTCTGAACTGGCCAATTACGATTTGATCCGACTAAATGATTGGGTGGATGGCCTGGAAGCTAAGCTCAGCGACAAAAAGAAACTGATCGCTCATGAGATCATTCGGGAAATCAAAACCCGGATTAAATTCTTGCTGGATGTTGGCCTGGAATACCTGGCACTGAACAGGCCTGCCAGAAGCCTGTCAGGCGGTGAATCGCAGCGGATCAGGCTGGCGACTCAAATCGGCTCTCAACTCACGAGCGTACTCTATATCCTCGACGAACCAAGCATCGGTCTACATCAACGTGATAATTTGCGGTTAATTCAATCATTAAAAGACCTGCGTGATATTGGTAATTCAGTGATCGTTGTTGAGCACGACAAAGAGACCATCCTTTCGGCTGATTATGTCATAGATATTGGCCCGGGAGCAGGAAGACATGGTGGTGAAATCGTAGCCCAGGGCTCACCGACGGAAATGGTGGAATGTAAAACCATTACCTGTGAATACCTTCGTGGGAAAAAAGCCATTAAAATTCCGGAAAAACGACGGAAGAGTAATGGAAGTTTTATTGAACTGAAAGGAGCTGCCGGTAACAATTTGAAAAATGTGGATGTAAAGATCCCTTTGGGGGTGCTGGTTTGCATCACCGGGGTATCCGGCAGTGGTAAGTCCAGCCTCATCAATGATACACTGTTCCCCATCCTCAACAAACATTTTTACCGTTCAGAAAAAAAGCCCCTGCCTTATGGATCAATTGATGGGCTGAAACAACTCGACAAAGTGATCGACATTGATCAGTCGCCGATAGGACGCACACCGCGTTCCAATCCGGCCACTTATACAGGTGTTTTTGATGAAATCAGAAAGCTATATGCCTCATTGCCCGAGTCGAAAGTACGGGGATATAAACCAGGACGGTTTTCCTTTAATGTTAAGGGAGGGCGATGCGAAACCTGCAAAGGTGCCGGTATCCGGGTAATTGAAATGAATTTCCTTCCAGATGTGCATGTGCATTGTGAAGACTGCAATGGCAAACGCTATAACCGCGAAACGCTGGAAGTACGTTACAAAGGCAAATCCATCAATGATGTGCTGGAGATGTCGATCAACCAGGCGGTGGAATTTTTTGAGAATATCCCCTCCATCACACAAAAGATTAGAACATTAAAAGACGTAGGGCTGGGATATATTACCCTGGGACAGCAATCAACAACTTTATCAGGTGGCGAAGCCCAACGAGTGAAACTCGCTTCAGAGCTTAGTAAAAAAGACACCGGACAAACCCTCTACATCCTCGACGAACCCACAACCGGCCTCCACTTTGAGGATGTGAATGTGCTCTTGCAGGTGCTTCAAAAACTGGTTGACCGCGGCAACTCCGTGCTTATTATTGAGCATAACATGGAAGTGATCAAAGTCGCCGACCACATCATCGACCTTGGTCCCGAAGGAGGCGAAGCGGGTGGAACCATTCTCTGCACAGGCACACCAGAAGAAGTTGCGAAGGTGAAGAAAAGTTATACAGGGCAGTATTTGAAGGAAGAGCTAAAATAGTTCGGTATACGGCAATAATAAATAATAACAACTAAAGACCACGGCGACGTCATGGCAATCCGACAGCTGGCGAAGAAGCAATTCCACTGATCATCGGCAACAGCGAATAGCTTAGAAATGGATTTGAGAAGGGGATTGAAAATCCCCTGTGATTTATTATTAGCTTTTCAGTGCTGCCAATTGCTCTTCAATCACCTTAATCCGGGATTCGGCATCCGACTTTTTCTTGCGTTCCTTTTCTACCACAGCCTCTGGCGCATTGTTTACAAAGCGCTCATTAGAAAGTTTTTTACCTACGGAAGCAAGAAATCCTTTCGTATATTTCAACTCTTCCTCCAGTTTGGCTACTTCCACTTCAATATCCAACGATTCGCCCAGTGGGACATAAAACTCGGTGGACCTTACAATGAAGGATGCCGCATTGGGAACCTTTTCTTTCACATAGCTGATCTCACAAACATTGCACAGTTTCATAATCACACTGTCGAAGGTACGATCCGGCTTTTCATCATTGTTTTTTCGGATAAACAAGTCGATGGCCTGCTTATTGGGAATATTTTTATCAGCTCTCAGTTTACGTATGGCAACTACAACCTCTTCTTCCTTAGCAAATCGTTCTAAAAGTGATGCATTATAAGATTTTGGTTGCGGCAAATCAGCTACCATGATGGATTCCTTTTCGCCGCGTACATTCAAATGATGCCATATCTCTTCAGAAATGAAAGGAATGAAAGGATGCACCAGTTTCATCAGGTTTTCGAACAATCCAATGGTGGTTTCAAACGTCTTCCGGTCAATGGGTTTTTTATAGGCCGGTTTGATCATTTCGAGGTACCATGAGCAAAAGTCATCCCAAACAAGTTTATATACCGCCATCAGCGCATCCGAGATCCGGTATTTATCATATTGATCATTGATAACTTCTATGGAGGCATTCATTTGCGATTCGAACCACTTTACTGAAATAACTGCATAGGAAGGTTGCTCAATCTCATCATCCACTTCCCAGCCTTTTACGAGCCGTAATGCATTCCAAATTTTATTGCTAAAGTTTCTACCCTGTTCACAAAGTACCTCATCAAATGGCAGGTCGTTACCGGCCGGTGAAGTCAGCAACATACCAACCCGCACACCATCAGCCCCGTACTTTTCAATCAATTCGATGGGATCAGGTGAATTACCCAGTGACTTTGACATTTTACGACCCAGCTTATCACGAACCATCCCGGTGAGGTACACATTCTTAAAGGGAATATCATTCCTGTACTCCAATCCTGCCATGATCATGCGGGCTACCCAAAAAAACAGGATATCAGGTGCCGTGATCAAGTCATTGGTCGGATAATAATATTTAATGTCATCATTATCAGAATAACGGATTCCGTCGAATACAGAGATTGGCCAAAGCCATGAAGAGAACCAGGTATCAAGCACGTCTTCATCCTGTTTCATATCTTCAATTTTAAGATCCGGAAGATCGAACTTTTTTCGGGCCAATTCCAATGCAGCTTCTTCTGTTTCGGCAACCACATGTTCTCCGTTGGGCAGATACCATGCCGGAATCCTTTGTCCCCACCAAAGCTGACGGGATATACACCAGTCACGCACATTCTCCATCCAATGCTGATAGGTATTCTTGAACTTAGCCGGATGGAACTTAACGGTGTCGTTCATCACGGCATCAAGTGCAGGCTTGGCCATTTCTTTCATTTTCATGAACCATTGCATGGAGAGCTTTGGCTCGATCACCTCATCGGTTCGCTGCGAATAACCTACTTTATTGACATAATCTTCAATCTTAACAAGATTACTGTAGGCTTCCAGATCTTTGACCACCTTATCCCGAGCTTCAAAACGATCGACCCCGATGTATAATTCTGCTTTCTCGCTAAGTGTACCATTATCATTAAAAATATCAATTGATTCCAGGTTATGTCTGATCCCGATCTCATAGTCATTGATATCGTGTGCAGGCGTTATCTTCAGGCAACCTGTTCCAAATTCCATATCGACATAATCATCTTCAATGATGGGTACGGATCTGTTCACCAGCGGCACCAGCACCCGTTTTCCACGGAGGTCTTTAAAACGTTCATCGACCGGATTTATGCAAACAGCGGTATCTCCAAGAATTGTTTCGGGTCGGGTGGTAGCAATGGTTACCCATTCATCTTCAGCTCCATCTACTTTATATCTTACATAATAAAGCTTTGACTGAACCTCTTTATAGATCACCTCCTCATCAGAAAGTGCCGTTAACGCTTTTGGATCCCAGTTTACCATGCGCACACCACGGTAAATAAGGCCTTTGTTATAAAGATCAACAAACACCTTTATTACAGAATCATACAAAGCATCTTCCATGGTGAATCTGGTCCTGTCCCAATCACAGGAAGCGCCCAGTTTTTTCAGTTGTTCCAGGATGATGCCACCATGTTTTTCTTTCCATTCCCAGGCATGTTTCATGAATTCTTCCCTACCAATGTCTGATTTCTTAATTCCCTCCTCTTTTAACTTAGCCACAACCTTAGCTTCGGTTGCAATGGAGGCATGGTCTGTCCCGGGCAACCAGAGAGCATTTTTACCCTGCATCCTGGCCCTTCTGACCAAAACATCCTGGATGGTATTGTTAAGCATGTGCCCCATGTGAAGCACACCTGTCACATTGGGCGGAGGGATCACAATGCAATAGGGTTCACGATCATCAGGAACACTTCTAAAAAGGCCCTGTTCCATCCAGAATGAATACCATTTTTCTTCAGCTTCTGTGGGATTGTATTTACTCGGAATATCCATCATTTATAGAGATTCAATGCATTAAAATCAAGGCGCAAAAGTAGTAAAAAAGTAGACGAATATCTATGAATTACTTAATCCATAAAGGTAACTGGAAGTTTCGGGCCCCAGGTTAAGCAACACATCCAGGATGCTCAGGTCCTGCTGAAATTCATGGCGCTCGGCAAAAACCTGGATGTAGGGTGGTAATTCTTTTTGCAATGGAACTTTGGGAGAAAAGGCATCTCGCAAATCTTTTATCCCATCCGGAACATTTTTATAATAATCATTGGTTAGTTTAATCTCTTTTTCGATCCCGATCAGATCCAAAATTGTTTTGGTAAGTTCCAGGTTAAATGCCAACAAACTTTTAAAATGATTTGTATAAAACGGTTTCAATGCGTCCTCATAAAACATAAAATAGGGTGAATGCTGATAAGCTGCAGTGATAGCTCTCCAGTGAAGTTGTTGCCATTTTTCGTGATAGGATATCTCAATATTTCGGATACTGGTATGATTCCCATTGACCTTAATAACCGGGATCGTCAGATTTAACACCCCATTGGCTGTCATGATCCGGCAACGGTTCCGATATGTTTGTTTGATATAATGTTCTTTCGATTCGATTAACACATGCTCGGCTCTGGCCAAACAGGCAAAATAGCTGGCTGGTCCCAGGTATGCGCATGAAAAGAGGATGGCATCAGCAGTGTCCATAGATCACAAAAATAGCAATAAAAAAAGGGCAGAATCCCATAAGGATCCTCCCCTTTTCATGAAAACCTGATAATATTAATTTGCTTCTTTGGGAGCGTTCAGTAATACATCATTGATCACCTGCTTGAAGGTCTCTTTTGGAAGGGCACCCATCGCCATCTGTGGCTGCGCATCCTTCGGACAGAATAACAGTGAGGGAATACTGCGGATTCCAAAAGCCGCTGCCAGCTCCTGCTCTGCTTCTGTATCTACTTTATAAATATTGATCTGACCGTCGTATTCTTCGGATAATTCTTCCAGAATCGGGGCTACCATTTTACAGGGTTGACACCAATCAGCATAAAAATCGATGATGCAAGGCTTGTCGCCTTCAAATTTCCACTCTTTGTTTTTTTCGTAATTGAATACCTTATCAAAAAAGGTTTGTTTTGTTAAATGTTCCATTGTTTATGATTCAGATTTATCGTTATCACTTACGTTTAATTTCAATACATATTCGTCAATTATGCGGATATAATCCTCCTTTGTCATCGCACCTGCCTGCATAGCGGGTTTACCATCCTGGGGTGCAAATAATATAGAAGGAATACTCCGTACCTGGAATACGGTGGCCAGTTCACGTTCATTATCGGTATTCACCTTATAGATTTGAACACGACCATCATAATAGTCGGCCAGGTCATCCATGATGGGTGCTACCATTTTACAGGGCTTGCACCAATCAGCATAAAAATCTACTACACAAGGGATATCCCCTTTAAAAACCCACTGCTCGGGATTGGCTTCATAATCCCAAACCAGTTCTTTAAATTCATCAGTGGTCAGGTAAATCGGCTTGATATCGCCCGCCACAGATTGTTCATGCTTGTTTTGGTCCTGCTCAATGGATGATTCCATCGTGTTGTTTTCTCCTGATTGGTTGCAAGCTACCATGAATGTAAGCAGCCCCAACGCCATTATTTGAAATATTTTTTTCATTGATATTGTCATTATTCGTCTACTTTTTTACCCAGTAAAAACTCATCGATCACTTGTTTGAAGGTTTCTTTTGGGAGCGCGCCTTGCGTCATTTGTGGTTTACCCTCCATAGGAATGAATAGCACAGAAGGAATGCTCCGAATACCAAAGACCCTCGAAAGTTCGCGTTGCTCCTCTGTATTCACCTTATAAATATTGACCTGCCCTTTATATTCTTCGGCCAGTTCCTCCATGATGGGAGCAATGAGTTTACAAGGTTTACACCAATCGGCATAAAAATCGACAATACAAGGTTTGTCGCCTTCAAATACCCACTGATCAGAGTTGGTCTCATAATCAAATACCTTTTCTTTGAACGTTTCAACAGTCAGGTGTTCGGGTTTTACTTTTTCTTCATCCTGTGCTATAATGAACTGCGATGAGAACAGCAAAGCCAGGGATATAGTTGCAATGAGTTTTTTCATATTGATATTATTAAATGTCTTGATCTTTTAAAACGGTGCAAAAATAAAAAAAATTTTAAAATTATATCGCTTAAATATCACTTTTTAATAACTTTGTCGTCAAATACTGTTCCAATTGACAGCTTGTCAGTTGAATGACAGTTTCAAAAAATGGAATCAATTTTAAAAAACATCGGTATCCTTGAGTTTAACAAGCATTTCGACACGGAAGAGAAATGCCTGGAATACCTGGCAGAGGAAAAATGGAAGGCAGGATTTATCTGCCGAAAATGCGGTCATACTAATTTTTGTCGTGGAAAAAAACCTTATGCTCGTCGCTGTACCCGATGTAAAACAGAAGAATCGGCTACTGCACACACCATTTTTCATAAGTGCAAATTCCCGCTAACCGAAGCTTTTAAGATTACTTATCTGGTTTGTCATAATCCTAACATTCCGACGTCACGAATATCGAACGAATTAGACCTGCGTCAAATGACATGTTGGAAATTCAAAAAGAAGATCATGGAATGCATTGACTCGCGGGGTGATATAAATTTGTTTGAGAAAGCCGACCTCAAGAAAAACCTGCTGGGTGAATAAACCAAAAAGCGCCGTTCAGTGAAGTACGACGCTTTTTGGATGAAAAAAATTACCAATTTATCCTGTTTAAGAAACGACCGTATTTTCTGTGATATTGCACAGGATTAATCTTTTTCATGAAATATTTTTATTTGCAGATTGCTTTTTAAATCTCACCTTCTGACTTGGTCTTTTCCTCAAACTCACGGATCAGTTCTTCAGGTGATTTACCAAGGTTTTGAATGGATATTTTAGCATCATCTGCAAATTCATCATCCGGATATTTTTCCAGGAATTCTTCGTATATCTTTTTGGCCGTATTTAGATCATTCAGGTCATTCTCATAAATATATCCTTTGAGAAACAAACACTGGGGTGTTTTTTCATAATCAGGATACTGATCCATGATCCGATCGAAGATCTGAATGGCCTGGCGAGCCTGGTTCAGATTCATGGCCATATCTCCGGCTTTGAACAAAGTAGCCGGTGTTTCTGGATCAGTCGGATAATTATCCGCATAGGTAACATACATGGTGATCAGTTCTTTTGCTTTTACACGATCTACCATCTTGGTTTCGTCAGAAAATAAGCTGTCCTCCATTGATTTAATATCAGCTTTGCTTTTTTCCTGGGGAGAGGTGCAGGCGACAAAGATTAGAATTCCTGTTGCGATTGTTAAAAATGATCGAATTGATTTCATGGGTTAAAACTATATAAAAATTTATTTCCGACCCTTTTTTTTATTGGGGAATATCATCTTATAATCAACATCAATATTCCCTTTCGAAATATCCTGAAGACGCCTCTTGAGCAACATTTTTCGGATACTGCTCACTTTATCCACAAATAAAATTCCTTCCAGGTGATCATACTCATGCTGTATGATACGAGCCATCACCGATTCATAGGTTTCATCATGAAACTCCCAGTTCTCATCATAATATTGGATTCGGAGTTTGGGTTTGCGCTCCACATCTTCACGAATATCAGGGATGCTTAAACAGCCTTCATTAAATGCCCACTCGTCACCCGACTCTTCAATGATCTGGGGATTGATAAACACCCGTTTGAAATCTTTTGCCTCTGGAGTTTCTTCGGCATAGGGCGTTGCATCAATGACAATCAATCGAATGGATAAATTCACCTGTGGTGCAGCCAGACCAACTCCTCCGGAGGAGTACATGGTTTCAAACATATTTTCAATAAGTTCTTTCAAACCCGGATAATCTTTATCAATTTCCCGGGCCACTTTGCGCAATACTGGGTGCCCGTAAGCTGTAATCGGTAAAATCATGTTTTTAACTATTTCTTCTTTTTGATGCCATATACGATTGAAGGATCAGCACAGCACTGATCTTATCAATGTTTTCCTTGTTTCTTCTTTCTTTTTTCCTGACCCCTGACTCAATCATCGTTTGCATTGCAATCTTCGAAGTAAACCGCTCATCAAAACGGTCGATCAGGATATCAGGAAATTCTTTTTTTAATCGTTTTACAAACGGATCGATGTATTTAACTGATTCCGAGGCCTGATTGTTCATTTGTCGGGGCTCTCCCACAACAATACAATGAACAGTTTCGGACCTGACATAATTCCTGATGTAATCAAGGACATCCTTTACATGCACTGTACCAAGGGCAGTAGCAATGATCTGATTATCATCTGTAACTGCCAGGCCTACCCGTTTTCTCCCATAATCGATGGCCATGATTCTGCTCATATAAAACAATTGATGCTGTGAAATGATTCAAAGCAGTGCACAAAATTAATAAGAAGATGTTTACAGTGAAAAAATATCTAACTTTGAATAATTAAACAAGATGTATGCACGAAGAACTGAAAGCAAAAATCGAACAGGCCTGGATTGACAGAAAGCTGCTGGAAAAGAAGGATTATAAAGATGCCATTCGCGAAACCATATCAATGTTGGATAAGGGGACTATTCGGGTTTCGGAACCGTTAAAAACAGGATGGAAATTGAATGAATGGATTAAAAAAGCCGTTATCCTCTATTTCCCCATCCAACCGATGGTAAAAACGTCAGCCGGGCCCCTTGAATTTCATGATAAAATCGACCTGAAAAAAAATTACAACAAATTGGGTATCCGTGTCGTCCCTCATGCCATTGCCCGGTATGGCGCATATGTGGCAAAAGGGGTCATCATGATGCCATCCTATGTGAACATCGGAGCCTATGTGGATAGCGGAACCATGGTAGACACCTGGGCAACTGTTGGTTCCTGTGCCCAAATCGGAAAAAATGTCCATCTCAGCGGGGGCGTTGGAATTGGCGGCGTACTGGAGCCTGTGCAGGCTTCTCCGGTCATTATTGAAGATGGGTGCTTCATCGGTTCTCGATGCATTGTTGTCGAAGGTGCCCATATCGAGAAAGAAGCAGTATTGGGGGCCAATGTCGTGATTACAAAATCAACCCGGATCATTGATGTAACCGGAAAAGATCCGGTGGAAATCAAAGGAAAGATCCCGGCACGCAGTGTTGTAATACCAGGGTCCTATTCCAAAAATTTTCCTGCCGGCAAATTTAATGTTTCATGCGCCCTGATCATTGGGAAGCGGAAACCCTCAACCGACCTTAAGACGTCATTGAATGACGCCCTGAGGGATTACAATGTCGATGCCTGAGAAACTTAAGCCACTCAGTAGAATTATTAACAGGAATCTCAGAGGCTGTAAATGTTCAATCCTTTCTTACAAACTGATGATCAACACGGATTTAATGTTGATAAATCACGTTGATTGGCAAAACCATTCACGCGGAATACAGATGGTTTGCAATTTAATATCCGAATAAAAACGGCTTCGATTTTGTTAAAAAATTGATCCAGGAACCCGATTTTCTTTTTCAGATTACAAAAAAGATTATGATCTTTGTAGTGAGATCATGAAGTTATGGGTGATCATTGTGAACCCTGCACAATTTAATTTCCGCTTTTTCGACCAGCACGGAATCATGGCCAGGGAAAATTGTCTTTATAATTATATTGAGATATGATCATCATGAAATGCTAATGCAAATACTATTCAATGGAGGAAGATATAAATAAAGCGGTTGAAGTATTGAAATCAGGAGGTACGATTATTTATCCCAGCGATACAATTTGGGGTATAGGCTGCGATGCAAGTAATTTTAAGGCCACCCAAAAAATTCATGAGATCAAAAACAGGAGGTCTAATTTGAGTTTTATTGTACTGCTCGAAACGGAAAAAAAAATCCCCAATTACGTTTCAAAAGTACCTGATATTCTATGGGACTTGCTGGATAGCATAGATTTCCCAACCACGGTCATTTATCCCAAGGCGAAAAACCTGGCTAAAAATGTGATTGCCTCGGACGGAAGCATTGCCATTCGCATCATCAAGTCGGGATTTTGTCATGAACTCATCAAAGCATTTGGTAAACCTATTGTCTCTTCGTCTGCAAATTTCTCCGGAGAACCATCACCCCTGATGTTCAAGGATATTTCGAAAGACTTGCTGGAAATGGTGGATTATGTGACCATTACAGGTCGTAATTTACTTAAAGAGACCAAACCCTCTACCATCATCCGTTTAAAATCCAATGGTGAATTTGAAGTTATTCGCGATTAATACACATCATCATGTCCTCTTCTTTGAAAGCCGGTTTTATTCAGTTTGCTCCCATATTGGGTGAGCCTGAGACAAATCGAAAAAAATCAATTGAATTGCTCTCCAGAGCTTCGGAAGCTGATGTTATTGTTTTGCCTGAATTGGCAAACTCGGGATACAATTTTAAAGACAAAGCACAAGCTTATGCTTTATCTGAGAATATTTCGGAAAGTCCATTTATTGAAACGCTTAAAGAAATGGCAGGAATAAATAACCAGTTTATTGTTACTGGCATAAACGAGCGCGATGGAGGCAAGCTTTTCAATACATCGGTTTTAATTGGCCCGGAGGGCATTCTGGGTAAATATCGAAAAGTGCATCTCTTTCTCAATGAATTTGACTTTTTTGAAAAGGGGAACATGGGTTTCCCGGTTTTTGAAATCAATGGCTTTAAACTGGGTATGTTAATCTGCTTCGACTGGATTTTCCCGGAGGCATGGCGGATCATGGCCATGAAAGGAGCTGATCTGATCTGTCATCCCTCAAACCTCGTCCTTCCCTATGCCCAGCAGGCTGTTCCGGTTCATTGTATGGTCAACCGGATTTTTGCCATTACAGCAAATCGATATGGAACAGAAAGAAAGGTAACTTTTAGTGGTCGATCTTTTATGAGTGATCCTTTGGGGCAAACATTGTGCTCTGCACCGGAAAACAGGGATGATGTGCAAATCCTTGACCTCAACTTAAACCTTGCCAGACAAAAAATGATCACCCCCCGCAATCATGCCCTAAATGATCGACGACCAGATCAATACCATTTTATGAACCAGTCAATTGACCTCCCGGAATAAATTTCCTAAACATTTTGACTTAGGCCGTGTTGTATGCCAACAGCACATCAATGGACAATTTCTTATTTAGAAAGCGTTTAGATAGTTAAAAAAGTGTTAATTTTGCAGCGAATTTTAGAGTGTGGAAATTATAAGCAATCATCATGTCAGTAAATAAAAAGTACACCATTGAAAAGACACCCAAAGCAACGCTTAAAAAATGGTATCATCTGATGTCCATGGGGCGTATGCTCGACGATAAAGCACCCAATTATTTAAAACAGGCATTGGGCTGGTCATACCATGCACCCTATGCGGGTCATGATGCGATCCAATTAGCCATCGGACAGGTATTCGATCGAAAAACCGATCATCTTTTTCCTTATTACAGGGATATGCTCACGAATATATCCGCCGGATTAACAGCAGAAGAGATCATACTCAATGGGATTTCAAAGGCCGACGATGTTGCCAGTGGTGGACGTCATATGTCGAATCACTTTGCCAAACCTGAATGGAACATTCACAATGTTTCCTCATGTACCGGGAATCATACCCTTCATGCTGTTGGAGCTGCAAGGGGTATCAAGAAATATAAGGCCAAAGGGGTAGCCATCAGTTCACAGGGTGAGTCCTCCACTTCAGAGGGTTATGTTTACGAGGCAATCAACGGCGCAAGCAATGAAAAACTACCCGTTATTTTTGTTTTTCAGGATAACCGCTATGGTATTTCGGTACCCAAAAAGGATCAGACAGCCAACCTTCGGGCTGCAGATAACTTCCGTGGATTTAAGAACCTCAAGATCATGCGGTGCGATGGAAAGGATGTATTCCAATCCATGAATACAATGGCAGAGGCTAAAAAATATGCAGAAGAACATCAAATACCTGTTATTGTCCATGCCAGTGTTGTTAGGATGCGTTCGCACTCTAATTCGGATGATCACGCCCTTTATCGTGATGAAAATGAACGGCATTGTGTCAATGCAGCAGATCCCTTGCTGCGTTATCGAAAAATATTGGTAGCCGCCAAAAGGTTTACTGAAAAGGAATTGGATTCACTTGATGAAGAAGCCAAAAAAGAAGTTTCTGCAGCCCATAAAGTAGGGCTTAAAGCACCTAATCCAACACCGGAATCCATTTTTGATTTTGTGCTGCCTGAACCCTATAAAGCTGAAAAATATCCGGATGGCACACATCAGGAAGAAGGTGAAAAAATAAAATTAATTACCGCCCTCAATGAAACGTTGAAAGCAGAATTCAGACGCAATCAGGACACATATATCTGGGGGCAGGATGTTGCCTATAAAGAAAAAGGAGGCATCTTCAATGTGACCAAAGGGATGCAGCAGGAATTTGGCATTGAACGGGTTTTCAATGCACCCATTGCAGAAGATTTCATAGTGGGGACAGCCAATGGCATGAGCCGATTTAATAAGGACATCCGCATCGTGGTTGAAGGTGCTGAATTTGCTGATTATTTCTGGCCTGCCATGGAACAATTTGTAGAAATGACCCATGAATACTGGCGAACCAATGGAAAATTCGCACCCAATGTGACCATTCGCCTTGCATCCGGGGGATATATTGGAGGAGGATTATACCATAGTCAGACCACCGAGGGTGCATTAACAACTTTCCCGGGGATCCGTGTGGTTTATCCTTCCTTTGCAGATGATGCAGCCGGATTGCTCCGCACCAGCATACGCTCTGAAGGGCCAACCCTTTTCCTGGAACCAAAAGCACTGTACAACGATCCCAAAGCAATGGCAGTTGTACCGGATGATTTTGAGGTTCCCTTTGGAAAAGCTCGTATCCGCCGGGAAGGATCGGATATGACCATCATTACCTATGGAAATACAACCCCCATGTGTTTGGAAGTGGCCGATAAGCTGGAAAAAGAATCGGATGTAAACATTGAAGTGATCGATCTGCGGTCACTTATTCCACTGGACAAAGAAACAGTCCTGAAATCGGTTCAGAAAACCAGCCGCGCATTGGTGGTTCATGAGGACAAAGTATTTGGTGGATTCGGAGGTGAAGTCGCAGCCATGATCATGGAAGAAGGTTTTGAATTCCTTGATGCCCCAGTTAGAAGGGTTGGGTCAACCTTTACGCCGGTAGGATTTAACAGAATACTGGAGGAAGCCATTCTACCCAATAGTGACAAAATCAAACAAGCTGCTGAAGAGATGTTGGCTTACTGATCAAAACTTATAAAATGGATAAATGCCTTTCACAGTTTAAACTGATGAAAGGCTTTTTTGCATCCAGACGACATCAAAGTTTTTACCGAATTTTTTACCAATTTGTCTAAATCGGCCGACTTCATTAAATCCAAATTTTAAATGAAAATTTAAGCTGGCCAGATTCAATGATGAAATATTGGCGAGGATATGTTTAATCCCAATTTTCTTTCCTTCGGATTCAAGGATATCCAGCAACTCTTTTCCAATCCCTTTTTGAATGAAGTCGGGAAGTATGAAATATGTTATTTCTGCTGTCTCGTCAAATGTTGGAAGTATACTATATGGACGTAACAGTCCAAACCCAGCAAAACGATCACCGACCCTGACCACGTAGAATGGATACCGTCCGGGATTTTCAAATAGTTTCTCAAAATGCTCATTTCCCTCTTCAGCAGCTGCATAGGAAGCCATACTATATCGGGAATAATGCATCAGAACATTCAGGATATCGTCTCTATCAGCAGGTTTGAACTTATGTATCACATATTTCATGGCAGGTTTAATAGTGAATCAAAGATACATTTTTCAAATACTTTAAGGAACCTATTTGAAACCGATTTATAAAACTTTTACCTGAATTTATTTTCTGACTTCAAATAAACCTTTACTTTTATTTTGAAAATATTCGATCAATGGGTCAATTCAAAAAACAAATAAGCAGCATATTCATCGTTTTGCTTATCATTCTTGTAATCCTTGAACTATCTCCCTTTCTTATGGGCAGGTATTTCCTGGGAGAAGGGTTTTCGCGATCAGAAATTCAGAAAGCGCTTTTAAATCAAACAGATGCGGTTGAAGATTCTACCGTAAAACTGGGAACGGATGATGGCGGCTACCTGGGTGAACACCTGCTCCATCCCTATCTTGGGTTTGTTAGTATTCCAAGAGCTGGCTACAATCAGTATGGCTTTCCGGGTCCGGATCCCATCACCCAGAAAGATGATCAAACATTAAATATATGCATAACAGGAGGATCTGTTGCCAAACAACTTTACCAGTTTACAAAAGACCGGATTAAAACCAATCTGCAGAACCATCCGGCCTTTAAAAATAAAAAGATCCACATTGTTTTGCTTGCCCTGGGTGGATTTAAACAGCCACAGCAATTGTTATCCGTCAATTATTTCATGACCCTCGGTGCCCAATATGATATAGTCATCAACCTGGATGGTTTTAATGAGATTGTATTGCCGTATAGCGACAACCTCCCTTTTGGGGTATTTCCATCCTATCCCAGACATTGGAATATTTATTCCCGCAAAAGAATGGATCAAAAGGTAATTCTACAACTGGGCAAGCAGGCTGAACTGAAAGACCGGCAGGAGCATGCCAGGCAGCGACTCGCCGGATCCTTTTTAAGACACAGCAATTTCATACTGCTGCTTTGGAAAATATCCGATATGAATAAACATAATCAGGTGTTGGTTTCAGAGGCGAAACTTAGAGAAATCATAGAAAAGCAGGGAACAGATTACCAGAGCACGGGTCCGGAATTTACCGTTAGGGATACCTCCAACTTTTTTAAGCAGCAAGCTCTATTTTGGGCACAATCATCCCAACAAATTGCTGCATTATCTCAAACAGGAAACTTTCAATATTTTCATTTTCTTCAGCCCAATCAATACGACGAGGGATCCAAACCCCTAACCCCAGAAGAATTGGAAGTTGCATATGAACAGGGTCCATTCAGTTATAAGGATGCGGCCAGGCAAGGTTACCCCATGTTGAGAACCGAAGGACAAAAATTACAAGAATCCGGAATAAACTTTACAGACCTGTCCCTTCTTTTCAAAAATGAAACCAGAACTGTTTACAGTGATAAATGTTGCCATTTCAATCAGTTGGGATACAATTCCCTGGCTGACCAAATCGCCCGTAAAATTCTGGAGGTTCAATGATCCGGAGATTTTCGTAATTTTGACCAGTAATCAAGGTATAAAGTAAAATTGAAAAAAATCACCATCAGACAGGCCATTGTTTCCGGCATCCTCTTCATTATTGTTGTTTCATTTTTTACGTATGTAAAATATCACCGTTATAACCAGGGCCTTTCGGTCGTAGTTTCATCCGATGCGGAGGGCTATCATCAATACCTGACAGCCCTTTTTATTCATCAGGATATATTTAATCAACCCTATAGTTATCTTCTGGAAGACGGCAAAATGTTCAATAAATACAATTATGGAGTTGCTTTGCTTCAGCTCCCATTTTTCCTTGTTGCTCACCTGGTTACCGTGGTATTTGACCTACCTGTATCCGGAAACTTAACGGCTTATGTGATCAGCGTGATCATTGCCGGGATCTTTTACACCTATTTGGGATTGCTATTGCTATTTAAACTTTTGCGAAGGAAATATGACCTAAAAACAACCTGGATTACTGTGGTTCTTGTTTTTCTGGGAACAAATCTGGTTTTTTATGCTTACCGTGACCCCGGAATGTCGCATGCATATGCCTTTTTTCTAATGGCTTTGTTTATTTACGGTGTACACCGATATTATGATGATCCTGGAATTCAATCAGGACTTTTGATCGCTGGTTCAGTTGGATTAATAGGGCTGATCAGGCTACCTCACCTCATTGTTATAGTTTATTTGGTGCTGATCAGGGTAACGACATGGAAAGATTTGAGAAAAAACATCCATTTTCTTCGCAATTACTGGCAACCGCTTTTGCTCATACCCTTATTCCTGGTTGCACTCTATATTCCGCAATCACTTTACTGGCATGCCCTTACTGGTCATTATTTCGTGAATCCCTATGATTACAGCATAGCAAATGAAGGCTTTTTCAACTGGAATAAACCCAGGATAGGACTGGTTCTATTCGGACCTGTCGGAGGTTGGCTCATCATCACACCCATTATGCTTTTTGCATTAACTGGCCTCATAATGCAACTGTTTAGTTCCAGAGGCTCCCCATGGGCGATCCTGATCATTTTATTGACCACCTTATACCTCTATGGTAGCTGGTGGCATCCTACCCTGGCCGGATCATATGGACATAGGGGGTTCATCGATATTTATCCATTTATGGCATTGCCGCTGGCATTCATCGTCCATGCTATTTTAAAATCAGCTAAACCATTGCAGTTTGTGGTGATGGGAATTTGGATGCTGCTTATTTATATCAATCTTCAATTCTCATTCATGTATAAATACTGGTGGTGGGATGTTGATTGGGGCTGGCAGGGGTATTTAAATACCCTGGCAAAAGCCTTCTTTATACCAGCGGGAGGATGATCCTTCAACAACGGATATCATTCTTACTCAGATGAATTTTGATATTCGTTCATGGAACACAATGCCAATAGAAATTCAAAAGGCCAAAATGAGTCGATTCCCATTATTATTTTTTAACAGTTTAATTATTTATTATCAGTTATTTATCAAATTAAAAATACTGAATCAAAAATAAACTTACCTTTGCCGCCTCAATAATTTACTTCCGGATAGTACCCCTTTTCCCGAAGCAATAAACACAACAATAACATGAATCCATTTGAAGCATTGGGATTGGGTCCAGAACTTATTCGGGCAGTCACTGATCTCGGGTTTGAAAAGCCCACGCCCATCCAGGAAGAAACCATACCTGCTGTTCTAGCGACCAATGATGATCTGATTGCGCTGGCACAAACCGGTACCGGGAAAACAGCCGCCTTTGGTTTACCTATTCAGGAACAACTCGACATTTTATTATCCGAAGTTCAGGCCCTGATCCTCAGTCCTACCCGCGAACTTTGTATCCAAATCCATAAAGATCTTGAATCCTATTCCAAATATCTGCCCGATCTGAAGCAAACAGCCATTTACGGTGGCTCAGACATAGTAAAACAGATCAAAGCGCTAAAGAACAAACCGCAAATAGTGGTAGGCACTCCCGGACGGGTCCTTGATTTGATCGGGAGGAAAGTTTTAAAAGTTGGAAATATTAAATGGCTGGTGCTGGATGAAGCGGATGAAATGCTCAACATGGGTTTCAAAGACGAACTGGACAGCATTCTGGAAACCACACCCAAAGAAAAAAGAACACTACTTTTCTCCGCCACAATGCCTGATGCGGTTTTAAAAATTGCTAAGAAATACATGCATGAACCGCGCGAAATTACGTCAGGCCAGCGCAATGTTGGAGCTGAGAATGTTCGCCACCAGTTTTATATGGTACACGCCCGTGACCGGTATGAAGCATTGAAAAGGATCGCCGATATCAATCCTTCCATATATGGCATTGTTTTTTGCCGTACACGACAGGAAACGAAAGATGTTGCCGATAAATTAAAAAATGATGGCTACAATGCAGATGCCTTGCATGGTGATCTATCGCAGGCACAGCGTGAGTATGTGATGAAAGGCTTCCGCAGTAAACACCTTCAGATGCTTGTTGCTACCGATGTCGCCGCCCGTGGTCTTGATGTAAATGATCTGACGCATATCATTAATTACAACCTTCCGGATGAACTGGAAATTTACATTCACCGCAGTGGAAGAACGGGGAGGGCTGGTAAAAGCGGGATTTCAATTTCAATAATCCATACCCGTGAATCAAACAAGATCCGCAATTTGGAAAAGATCACAGGAAAGAAATTTGAGAAAAAACTGGTGCCAACAGGTCGAGAAATTTGTGAGAAGCAACTTTTCAACCTGGTTGATCGAATGGAAAAAACTGAAGTGGATGAAGCCCAAATTGGCGAGTACATGGATGTAATCTATAAAAAGTTGGAATGGCTGAGTCGGGAAGATCTGATCAAACGGTTTGTTTCCGTCGAGTTTAACCGTTTTCTGGATTATTACAAAAATGCCTCCGATCTGAATGTTAGAGAAGAGAAGGAACGAAGAAAACGACCGGATGTAGAAATAAAACAAGCCCGTTCCTTTTCCAGGTTTTTTATTAACCTCGGATCAAAAAACAAAATCACCCCTCCAAAGGTCATCGGATTGATCAACGATTACACCAAGCGTCGCGACCTGGCCATCGGAAAGATCGATATCATGAAGAATTTTTCATTCTTTGAGGTAGATCAACAATTTGAAAAAGATGTTTTGAGGGGATTCAAGAAAGCCACTTTTGAAGGCATCCCCGTTTCTGTTGAAATATCAAAACCTGATACCAAACAAGGAAGGGCCGAAGGAAAACGGGAGAGATTAAAGGAAAAGAAAAAAGGGAAAAAGAAACGCAGATAAAATCTTCTTTTCCCGTATTATCATTGATTCGACTTAACTTTTACTGGCCCTTTTTCGGTCATTTTCATCCAACAGAATTTTGCGCATCCGATACGCTTTGGGTGTCACCTCAAGGTATTCATCCTCCTTGATGTATTCAAGTGCCTCTTCCAGGCTGAAACGAATGGGTGGTGCAATTCTCACCTTCTCATCAGCACCGCTGGCCCGCATATTGGTGAGTTTTTTGGTTTTTGTCACTTTCACCGTCAAATCATCCTCTTTGTTATTTTCTCCTACCACCATACCGGTATAAACATCCTCACCAGGTGCAACAAAAAATCGGCCCCGGTCCTGCAGTTTATCAAGGGCATAAGCTACTGCCATGCCGGATTCCATACTGATCAATGATCCATTTTTACGGGTTGGCAATTCTCCTTTCCAGGGCATATATGCTTTGAATCGGTGCGCCATAATGGCCTCACCCTCGGTCGCTGTGAGGACTTTATTTCTCAAACCAATCAGGCCCCTTGCCGGGATATGGAATTCCAGGTTAACCCGATCGGATTTGGTTTCCACGTTTAAAAATTCTCCTTTCCTGGCAGTCACAAGTTCAATTACTTTACCACTCAGGTGCTCAGGAACATTCACCGTGAGCAATTCCACCGGTTCATGTTTTTTCCCATCAATTTCCTTCACGATCACCCGGGGTTGTCCCAACTGAAGCTCATATCCTTCGCGTCGCATGGTTTCAATCAAAATTGAAAGATGAAGAATACCCCTTCCATAAACAGTAAAAGCTTCGGCAGAATCAGTTTCTTCAACACGCATGGCCAGATTTTTTTCTGTTTCTCGTAAGAGCCTTTCTTTTAAATGTCGCGATGTCACAAATTGTCCCTCCTTACCAAAAAAAGGAGAGTTGTTGATGGTGAACATCATGCTCATGGTTGGTTCATCAATGGCTATGCTTTTGAGTCCTTCAGGGTTCTCGAAATCAGCAATGGTATCACCGATATCAAAACCGTCAATTCCCAGTACAGCAACGATTTCACCACTTGTTACCGGTGTTTTTTTCTTCTCTTTGCCCAACCCTTCGAATACATATAATTCTTTGACTTTTGACTTTACAATCTTACCATCTTTTTTTACCATGGATACATTTTGGCCCCAGGTGATGGATCCCCGATGGATTCTGCCAACAGCAATCCTACCCACATAAGATGAATAATCAATGGAAGATATTTGCAACTGAAGTGTTCCTTCTCGCTTTTTAACCGGTGGGATATGTTCCAGGATCATATCCAGCAAATAACTCACATCATGGGCAGGTTCCGACCAGTCAGGTCCCATCCAGCCGGCCTTGGCCGAACCAAAAACCGTGGGAAAATCGAGCTGATCTTCACTGGCATCCAGGTTAAACATCAGTTCCATAACGGCATCCTGTGCCCATATTGGGTCGCAGTTGGGCTTATCCACTTTGTTGATTACCACAATGGGTTTTAGATCAAGCTCAACGGCTTTTTGAAGTACAAACCGGGTCTGAGGCATGGGCCCCTCAAAAGCATCAACGACCAATAACACGCCATCAGCCATGTTCAATACCCGCTCCACTTCCCCACCAAAATCTGCGTGCCCGGGAGTATCAATGATATTGATCTTGGAATCCTTATATCGAACAGAAACATTTTTTGAAAGTATGGTAATCCCGCGTTCTCTTTCAAGATCATTGCTGTCGAGTATCAGGTCGCCCATGTCCTGGTTATCCCTGAACAGGCTTACCTGGTGCAGGATACGGTCGACCAGTGTTGTTTTTCCATGATCGACGTGGGCGATGATGGCAATATTTCGTATTTCAGTCATAAAAGTCGTTTCAAAAATGGGCGCAAAGGTACGGCAAAGAATCAAGTGAATTACAAAAAGGTATAATTGACTGAAAGGCTAAAATACTTTTCAGGTATGAAATAATGGTTCGAAAAAGAAAAGGCACAGCCAGGAAGCTGTGCCTTTAAATCTTGTTTCAAAATTATTTGGATTGTAAACTGCGGTGCTTCCGATCAATAAAGTAAGCCAAACTGCTTAAGATAGCTACAATGACCAATGAATAGTATACAAAAGTCGGAACCGGGACAGGATCACCGGCAGCATAGCTATGGAGTCCCGACAGGTAATAATTCACACCAAAATATGTCATCAAAACGGAACTGTAGGCTATGAGTCCAGCAAAACTCAATGCGAAATTACCTCTGAAACCAGGAATAAACCGCATGTGAACGATGAATGAATAAACAAGCACAGTTACGAGTGCCCAGGTTTCTTTCGGGTCCCAGCCCCAATATCGGCCCCACGACTCATTGGCCCAAACACCGCCCAGGAATGTCCCGATCGTCAGCATAAATAACCCTATGATCATGGTCATCTCCAGAATATAAGAAAGTTCGGTGATGGTCGCATCCAATCGTTTAACATTGCTACGAGTTTTCATGATCATCAGCAACAGGTTGAATAGACCCAGAAGTGAAGCCAGGGCCAAAAATCCATAACTTGCTGTGATGATGGCAACGTGTATGATCAGCCAGTACGATTTCAGAACGGGAACCAGGGTAGTGATCTCCGGGTCCATCCAACTCATGCCGGCCACTGTCAGAATCAGGGACGAAAGCATGGCTGTTACCGAGAGGGTAACTTCTGATCGGCGGACAAAAATGATTCCGGCCAAACTGGTAGCCCATGCAATGTAGATCAACGATTCATAACCATTACTCCAGGGCGCATGACCTGATATGTTCCAACGCAGAATAAGGCCGGCTGTGTGCATCAAAAATAGCAATACAACAATAACAGAGGCTATTCTGATGACAAGCCTCAGGTTGATCTTTGGTTTCAGAATATTGATAAAATGCAGGATCAATAAAACAAAGCCCACATAAAGATAATAGTGTGCCAGTCGCTTAAAAATATTCACCTCATTATAAAAAATCTCTACGTTGATCTTCGCTTCCGAGGGCATGACTTCCGAACCATATTTTTCCTGGAAATCCCGTATATAGTTAAAATGTTCATTGGCTCCCTGCCAGTTACCACTTTGAACAGCATTGGCAATTTCGTTGAAATACATACCCAGAATTCCCTTTACGAAAAGGGCTTCATCGGCATTTGAAAATTTTTCCGACTCCGCTGAAGTAACCCATTTGTGATTGGGGTCATTGGGAAGCGGGAAAGCACGCAGAAAAGTTCCGGTATAAACCAGGTAAAATATGTTAACCCGTTCGTCAACTTTCATAATTTCTTTATCGAACTTGCTCTGCATGGCTGGTTTTTTAGCATATGCCCGTTCCACGTATTCACCGATCTTATACCCTCCCCCACTGTGAACATCTACAATTTGTCGGAAGGTGGCCAGTTTCCCATCAACACCCAGCAGTTCTGCAACTTCCGGATGACCAATTTTAATGATTGGAACATTCTCCCAGTATTCCGGATAGACCATGATTCCCAGAAAAACCTGTTCCGGATTTTGTCCATGGAAAGAGGTCTTGCGTGCCAGTTTTCGCAACACTTCCGATGCAAGTGTATTTACTGGTTTGATGCGTCCGTCCTGATCCTGAACCAGCAATCTGCCAAATTCGGCCGCATGTTTTTTATCAATCACCGGAATCTGTTCCGGAGAATACTGAGCCTGTGCACCATTTGAAAGTGAACTGGCAATTAAAATTCCGATTACTAAAAATGCTGAAACAGTTGTCTTTCTGCTTTCCCTTAATTTGGAAGATAGCTTGATCAGGGATTTAAACCTGCTACCAGGTACAAAAATGGCGGCAATCATCCCCAGGGTCATCAGTAAATAACCGATATAGGTTACGATGGTACCAGCCGCATCATGATTGACCGATAAAATGGTACCGCCCTCATCCCGGTCATAAGATGACTGAAAAAAACGGTATCCGCGATAATTGAGAATGTGATTCATATAAATACGATAAGGCATTTCCACGCCGCGCTCCTGGTCATAAACCACCACATCACTGGCATAGGAAGATGGACTGTTTGAACCGGGATACCGCTCCAGTTCAAAGTCGATCAACTTAATAGAAAAGGGCAATTGTATCGTTTTCGATCCATATCTCATGGCGATTTTTATACCTCCCACTTCGGTTTCAGCCAAATCTCCGGTATAACCTTTTCCACCGAAAACAGGCATTTCCTGGGTTTCACCGTTCACGGTGATTCTTGCCAGTAAAGCATCCATGGCACTCATCCCGTTTTTTCCATCGGTACTCACCAACTGGCGCCTTGCACTTTCATAATAGGCTTTCATGACAATACTCAGATCTTCAACCTTATACAAATTCATGGGTTGAAATGGGTAGGTACTATCAGCAGAAAGGGTTTGCGTGGTTCCAGCCATCATGTTTACATGAGATACAGTATCAGAATATTGGAAATAAAGGGCTCCATCCTGCTCAACAAAACGCATCCCCTGTCCCGTAAAGTCATCGCCATATTGAAAACTCACACCACCCATCTGTTTGACTTGACCGGGGCGCAAATACATATTTTGCCGTCCGGAATTCCCGGATGAAATTACCAGCCATATCAAAGGTTCCCCGCCGGGTCCTTCCTCAAAAGTCTCAGCTGCATTGGTATAATAATCAATAATTTTTACGCTTACCTTCTCTCCTCCAACATGAAGGGAGTTTTTCACCCCTTTGGCAGATACCGGTGAAGCCAACACTTCATCTTCCACATAGGATTGCATGGTACCATCATCAGCCCAAATGCGGATGTAGGTTTCATCGGAAATAAATTCGCTTGACGCCTTCCCTTCCCGGATGCTCATCATTCCTTCGTATCCCACAAACCGGGTAAGTGCCGCACCAACAAAAATAACGAGGAAGGCAACATGAAACAAGAACACAGGCCATTTGTGTTTGAGATACATCTTGTTTTTGAAAATACTGCCTGTCATATTAACTGCCAGCAGGGTCAGCATAACCTCAAACCAGGTAGCATTGTATACTTTTGCTTTGGCGGTAATGGTTCCAAAATCATTTTCAATAAATGTAGCAAAGCCGATGGCGATGGCAAACATCATCAGGAGGATGCCTGTTAGTTCCATCGAAAAGAGCATATTTTTTATTTTCTTCATAAAACAGTTTAATTATAGTCAGGGACAAAAATATGATATATAACTATATATATTTAAAATTATTAGTGTAAAATCAAATAGAAATTTGATTTCATCTAAATATCAGAATGATAAATTAAACGCTATCAAAATTTTAACATTTTTAACAATCGGGAAAACTTTTACCAGAATTAGTTGTTGGTATAGATGAATATTATAGTTGTTTTATATATTAAAATATTTAGTAATAAGCATTTAACCGCTGAACCTAATTTCACTCAGATATTAAATTATCAAGTCACATGAAAACATATTTTTTATTAGCAATTATCATATTCTTCATCACCTATTCAGCAAAAACGCAAACAGACTCCCTGGTATTTTACAATGGTAATTACGTTGTGGGTGAGGTTAAAAACATGACCAGGGGGACATTAACGATGGAAACCGATTACAGTGATTCCGATTTTAAAATTGAATGGGAGAAGATTAAGGAAATATACACAGTCACTTATTTTTTAATTACCACTTCAGATGGGGGTCGGTACAACGGCCATGTCAATACAATAAAACCAGGCACAATCATGATCATTACAGATGATGGTAAACAAATAGAAGCACTTCATGATGAAATTGTTTGGTTAGATGATGTAGATAAAGGTTTCTGGAGTCAATTGTATGCCTCCATTGATGTTGGTCTTGATGTAACCAAAGCAAATAACTTCAGGCAGTTGTCGACCCGTGCTACACTTGGATACCTTGCTAAACGATGGAAGCTCAATGGTTACTATAATACTTTGTTTTCAAAACAGGATGAAGTACCTGATATCAACAGGACAGATGGTGGTGTGGGGTTCAATTATTTCCTTCCAGGAGACTGGTATCCTTTAGCCTCTGTTGACTTTCTTTCGAATACCGAACAAAAACTTGATCTACGAACGACAGGAAAGGCAGGTTTTGGAAAATATGTGATTCATACAAACTATACTTATTGGGGTTTTTCTTTGGGAGCCAACTACAACTATGAACGATATTTTCCAACCAATGATACAATTCCTCCAACACCAGATCGACAAAGTTGGGAAGGATTCCTGAGTACCGAATTAAATATGTTCGATATCGGGGATTTGAGTTTGCTCACTAAATTAACGGCTTATCCCAGCTTTACTGAAGCAGGCAGATGGCGTTCCGACTTTAATTTTGATACCCGATATGAAATGCCTTTTGATGATGACTTTTATATTAAACTTGGAATCACAGTAAACTACGATAACCAACCTACCAAAGGCGGCTCAGAAACCGACTATGTATTGCATACCGGATTTGGTTGGGAATGGTAATATTTTTTAATAAATTAATATTCAAAATTACATGAGAAATTTTAAGAACATTTTTACAGCGATTGTGGTGATTTTTTTCCTTGGATTATTGTCAGGGAATATTTCAGCACAAGAGAAACCTACCTCATTGGCAGACAAGCCCAACATCCTTGTCATCTGGGGTGATGATATTGGACAATCCAACATCAGTGCCTATACGATGGGCCTGGTAGGATACCACACACCCAACATTGATCGCATTGCCGACGAAGGAATGATCTTTACCGATTATTATTCGGAACAGAGTTGTACAGCCGGCAGATCCTCTTTTATTCTTGGTCAAAGTGTATTTCGGACCGGCCTAAGCAAAGTAGGATTACCGGGTGCCAAAGAGGGCATTTCAGAAGAAGATCCTACCATTGCGGAACTTTTAAAACCCCTTGGTTATCGGACCGGCCAATTCGGAAAAAATCATTTGGGTGATCGCGATGAGCACCTGCCAACAAACCATGGTTTTGATGAATTTTATGGTAATCTTTACCATTTGAATGCTGAAGAAGAACCCGAACTACTTGATTACCCGGACCCTGAAGAGTATCCCAATTTCCGGGAGAAGTATGGACCCCGAGGTGTGATTCATTCTTATTCGGATGGCAGAATTGAAGACACCGGACCATTAACCAAAAAGAGAATGGAAACCATCGATGATGAATCCATAGAAGCAGCCAAAAAGTTTATTCGCGAAGCCGTTGATTCAGGTGAGCCTTTTTTCGTTTGGTGGAACGGAACCCGTATGCATTTTCGGACACACGTAAAAGAAGAGTTAAGGGGAATTTCCGGGCAGGATGAATATGCGGATGGTATGGTAGAACATGATATGCATGTTGGGCAGCTATTGGATCTTTTGGATGAACTCGGGATTGCGGATAATACATTTGTTCAATATGGAACCGATAATGGACCCCATAAGAACTCATGGCCTGATGCAGCGGTGAGCCCTTTCAGGGGAGAAAAAAACACCAACTGGGAAGGAGGATGGAGAACACCCGCTATGGTGCGCTGGCCAAATCATATAGAAGCCGGTACGATTTGTAATGAAATTGTTTCGGGCATGGACTGGATGCCAACTTTCCTGGCAGCAGCAGGCGATGATAATATTAAAGAAAAATTGCTGGATGGTTACACGGTAAATGGTAAAACCTTTAAAGTTCATTTAGACGGTTATAATATACTACCCATGCTTAAAGGTGAAACTAAAGAAAGTCCGCGTCGCGAAATCTTTTACTTTTCAGATGATGGCGACCTGACAGCACTTAGATATGACGATTGGAAACTGATCTTTATGGAGCAACGCGCAACAGGCACCCTGCAAGTTTGGTCCGAACCTTTTATACCACTGCGTATACCACTAATTTTCAATCTGAAAAGAGATCCTTATGAATTTGCCAATATTACATCGAATACTTATTACGATTGGGTCTTAGACCATGCTTTTCTTTTGGTTCCCGCCCAGGATATTGTAGGACAGTTTTTAATGACATTCCAGGATTATCCTCCCAGGATGGAAGCCGCCAGTTTCAGTCTTGACAAAGTAATGGAAAAGCTTCAAACGAGTGGAGCTCGTTAATTTACACTGGTATTAACTATTTAATAATTCGAACCAATACAAAACAAAATAATAATATGAAAAAATCAATTATTGCAGTGCTACTGCTTTTTGCCGGCACCATGGTGATGTCGCAAACCACTGATGACTATCTCGAGATCATGAGGAGTGTCTTGAAAACCGAGAAAAAAGCTGCCATTGCAGAAGTGATGGCATTCAATGATCAGGAAGCTGAAGTTTTCTGGCCATTGTACAATGAATTCAACGAAAAGATGTACACCATTCAGAGCAAACGTGTTAAAATCATCAAAGACTATGCTGCCAATTACAGCAATATGACAGATGAAAAAGCGGATGAATTATGGACTGCTGCGCTGAACTTTAAACAGGAATCATTGAACCTGACCAAACAGTATTATAAAAAGTTCAAAAAGATTCTACCTGCTTCAAAAGCAGCAAAATATTTCCAGGCTGAGAACAAAATTGCGACAATGATTGATTATGAGCTGGCCGCTGAGATACCAATGATTGAAACTGAGCAACATAGGGATCATGAAATTATTTATTAATAATAGCATATTCAACAATCCGGTGAAAATCATCGGATTGTTGTTTTTTTACGCCACTATTTCTTGTTCTTCTCCTGAACCTGATCAGCAAGTAAATACTCCTCAGCAAGACCCCCTCCCCTCCTGGAATGAGGGAGTGACAAAAAATGCAATCATCGATTTTGTTGTCAGTACAACAGATCCCAACAGCAAATCTTTTATACCTGAAAACAAAAGAATTGTAGTTTTCGACAACGACGGAACTTTGTGGAGCGAACAGCCCTTGTATTTTCAGTTCTTATTTGTGATCGACAGAATTAAAAAAATGGCACCCGAACATCCTGAATGGAGAGAAAAACAACCATTTAAAGCTGTGCTTGAGGATGATTTGGAAACAGTTAAAAAATCAGGTGTGCCGGGTCTTTTAACACTAACCATGGCTTCGCATTCCGGTATGACAACCGATGAATTCAAACAGATAGTCAATGATTGGATCAACACAGCCAAACACCCAAAAACCGGAAAATTATATAAAGAGATGGTTTATCAGCCCATGCTTGAAGTATTGGAATACCTTCGAGCCAATGGATATAAAACTTTCATCGTCTCCGGAGGAGGTATCGATTTTATGCGGCCATGGACTGAAGAGGTGTATGGCATTCCACCAGAGCAGGTCATAGGAAGTTCAGGAAAATACGAATTCAGGATGAGCAACCATAATCCTGAGATTGTTAAACTTCCTGAAATTGATTTCATCGACGACAAAGAAGGAAAACCAATCGGTATTCAAAAATTCATCGGCAGAAAACCGGTGGCAGCCTTTGGCAACTCCGATGGCGATCTGCAAATGTTGCAATGGACAGCTTCCGGAGAAGGTAAACGGCTGATGGTTTACATTCATCACACGGACGCTGAGCGCGAATGGGCTTATGATCGTGATTCACACATCGGTCATTTAGACAAAGGACTGGATGAAGCTCAGGAAAAGGGATGGATTATTGTGGATATGAAAAACGATTGGAATCGGATTTATCCGCAATAAGTCTGATAAACTTTATTATTTTAGCACCTCAAAGGCACATCTATAAAACTGTACCTTTGAGGTTTTTTAATGAAAAAAGATCGGGTCTCCTCCTCATACCGTGGATTTATATTCCACCTTCACCCACCGAAGGTGGCGGCTGCATCAATAAAATTCAACCGTACTTTTGGCATGGGCGGAATGGCATTGTTGCTTTTCACTTTACAACTGATCACCGGTCTATTATTGCGCTTTGCATATGTTCCCACCCCTGCTGAGGCTTATGATTCCATACTTTTCATCGACCAGGAAATATTATTTGGGGGATTTATCCGGAACATCCACTATTGGAGCGGAATATTTTTTGTAATCGTTACTTTTCTGCATTTCATCCGGGTATTTTATTCGCAGGCGATCTTTGTTCCGCGCAGAATAAACTGGATCATCGGAATGGGATTGTTGATCCTGGCAATCCTATCCAATTTCACAGGCTACCTCCTCCCCTGGGATCAGCTATCTTATTGGGCGGTGACTGTGGCTACCAATATGCTCACGTATATTCCACTGGCTGGTGAATGGATGTTATCGGTGATCCGTGGTGGGGATGATGTGGGTTCGGCAACATTGCTTAATTTTTACAATTTCCATACAGGCATATTACCCATTGCAATGGTTTTGCTGATGGTTTGGCATTTTTGGAAAGTTCGGAAGGCCAAAGGTGTGGCAATTGCTTTGAATGAGGAAGAGGAGCGGGTTTCAACCAATCCCCATCTTTTACTCAAAGAGCTCACCATTGGGCTGATGCTGCTTGCCCTTATTTTTATAATATCAGCCCTATTCAATGCTCCTTTGCAGGAAAGGGCCAATCCGGCATTCAGTCCAAACCCGGCCAAAGCACCCTGGTATTTTATGGGGATACAGGAACTGCTCTTGCACATTCATCCATTTTTTGCTTTTATCGTATTGCCGCTGATCTTTTTTACCGGATTGATCTGGATGCCGTATGCCATCAAAGAAGGGAATCAGGGTACCTGGTTCCACTCTGAAAAAGGAAAAAAGCTGGCCATTCAGGCAGCATGGCTTTCCCTTCTGATAACACCCCTGATCGTATTACTTGAAGAATATGTCCTTCACTTTGAAGTCTGGCTGCCTTCCATACCAAAGTTCGTCAGCGAGGGATTGGTCCCAATGGCGCTGCTGCTGACATCATTTGGGATTTATTTAGGAATTTTGAAAAAAAGATATAAACCCACAATCACCGAACTGATCATTGCCCTGTTCACAGTGTTTGTGGTTTCATATATTGTATTGACCATCATCGGAATATGGTTCCGCGGTGAAAGTATGAAATTGTTTTGGCCATGGCAAATATAGGTAGACGCAACTTTGTAAAAAGATTATGGGCAGCCCTTGGGATCATTGCAGGGGCCGAATTGCTGATTGCTTTCTCGGGTTTTTTCAGTGCCAAAAGAAAGCCATTGACATCCGATTCTCAAAAATTAGTTGAAGCAGGAAAGGTTAGTGATTTTCAAATGAATTCTGTTTTCCCTTTTCGAAGCGGGAAATTTTTCCTGGTGCGATTGAGCGATGGTGGTTTTATGGCTGTTTCCCTAAAATGCACCCACCTGGGCTGTTCGGTGATATGGAATGATGAGAAGAAAACATTTGTATGTCCATGCCATGCCTCGTCCTTTGATCAGGTTGGTCAGGTTATCAGTCCCCCGGCTCCACGGGCACTGGATACCTATCCAGTCATCATAGGGGAAGGTAAAGTAATGGTGGATATTACAAAATCGGTTCGACGGAAACAATTCGAATCTTCGCAGGTAACTTACGCATAATATGAAACAAAAAGATACATGGATCAAAACCGGAATAATCGCAACGATTTTTATCGTATTGTCGATGCCACTGTATCTTCTGAAAAAAAACCTAAGTAATCCAGAAAACATAAACCTAAATAATGGGCCCACCTATGTTGGCAAAAAAATCTGTATTGACTGTCATAAGGTTCAGTATGAACTCTGGGAGGGCTCCGACCATGACCTCGCCATGGACTATGCCACGGATTCCAGCGTGCTTGGAAATTTTAAAAATGTCGAATTAACTGCACAGGGCAAACTTCACAAATTCTATAAAAAGGACGATAAGTTTTATGTATATACCGACGGAGCTGATGGCACCATGCAGGAGTTTGAAATCAAATACACCTTCGGTTACCATCCCTTACAACAATACCTGGTTGAATTTCCGGGTGGCCGACTTCAAACCCTACCCCTAACCTGGGATACCATAACAAAAACATGGTATCATATGGCCGATTCCGTATACGCTGATGAAGATGTGAATGCTATGAACTGGCTACACTGGACCAACCAGGCACAAAACTGGAATGGTATGTGCGCCGACTGCCACTCCACCAATTTGCAGAAAAACTTCGACCTCAATACCAATACGTACAGCACAACCTGGTCGGAAATTGATGTGAGCTGTGAAGCCTGCCATGGGCCTGCATCGGAACATATCAAATGGGCCAACCTGCCTGAGATGGCCCGTCCACAAAACACCAATACCGGTTTGATCGTTCAAACAAGCAATATTGATAATCGCCGGTATGTCGATTTATGTGCCCGCTGTCACACCCGGCGCAGTGCATTGCGCGATTACGATTTTGACTGGAGCGACCTGCTTGATCAAATGATCCCTGAACTGGTGCGCGAACCACTCTATTTCCCGGACGGACAAATTTTGGAAGAGGATTATGTTTTCGGCTCTTTCACTCAAAGCCGCATGTACATGGAAGGTGTGCAATGCAATGATTGCCATGATGTGCACAGCGGTAAGCGCCATCAGGAAGGAAATATCCTCTGTGTGCAATGCCATCGATCGGATGTGTACGATACTTATGAACATCACTTTCACCAATATTCCGGGAAAAGCAACCTTGACGTTGTAGATGAATTTGGTGTAAAGCAACCAGTTGGGTCCGGTGCTCAATGCATCAATTGTCATATGCCAGGCCGGTATTACATGGGTGTGGATTACCGCCGCGATCACAGCTTCCGTGTACCCCGACCCGACCTTTCGGATAAACTGGGAACTCCAAATGCTTGCACACAATGCCATGCCAATAAATCCAATCAATGGGCAGCGGGTTTTATGAAAAAATGGTATGGGGAAAGCATCCGGCCCCATTATGGTCTCGCACTGGCGGCAGGTGCAAGAATGGAGCTCGATGCATTTGAAAAACTGAGAAGGCTCATCAATGACGATCTCTATCCCATAATCGTAAGAGCTACGGCACTGTCTATCCTCGGCGAAAACTACCCTGATAGCAGTGCGTCCATTTTAAAAAACAATATGAAGGATGTGGAATCATTGATCCGATACACAGCTGTTCATCATTTTCAAATCACCAGCCTTGAAGGCCTGGATGCCGTTATACCCCTTTTGAATGATCCTGTCAGGGCTGTCCGTTATGAAGCCGCCATCAGGCTTTCGATCATTCCAGCCGACCAATTCCCGGCAAAAAGCAAACATTCACTGGAGGAGGCGCTTGATGAATACAAGGAGGCTATGGAATATTCCGCTGATTTTGCCGCCAGTCGACACAATCTCGGAAATTATTATCGAAGCAGAAACAATCCAACAAAAGCGGTGGAAAACTATAAGGCCGCCATCAACATCGATAACCTGTTTTACCCAGCCAAGGTAAACCTGGCAATGATCTATAACCAACAAGGCCAAAACGACAAAGCTGAACAATTATTCAGGGAGGTAATCAGTGAACAACCAGATAATGGGGAGATCTATTATTCGCTTGGGTTGTTGCTGGCAGAACAACAAAAATTCGCAGAAGCTGCAAACATGCTGGAAGAGGCGATCAAAAAAATGCCTGAACGCATCCGGATCCGGTATAACTTAGGTTTGATCTACCAGTATCTGAATGAACCTCAAAAGGCTGAAAAGGTTCTGCTTCAAGGCCTTCAAGTCAGTCCGGAAAATTTTGACCTTTTATTTGCGATTGCTGATCTTTACATGAAACAAGGAAAACGGGAAAAAGCACTTCAGTATGCCAGCCTTTTAAATGATTTGTATCCGGAGAATGAGGCTGGTCGAAATATTTTAAATGTTATTGAAAACCAGTAAATCATCCATCGTTAAGGATCAAAATATTCAATACATGACGTATTAGAAAAGTGTAATTTTGTCGGCGGAAATCACCAAAGCAAATTTACATGCTGAAGAAAACTTTATTGATCGGTATTGTTTCAATACTCGTCATTCTATTACTGGCGATGTTGCTGGCCCCGAGAATCGCCAAACGATATATCATCAATCATAGCCAGGAATTAGTAGGCAGGCAAATTGATCTGGGAAAGATAAAAATCAATTACTTCACAGCCACCATCCGGTTGATTGATTTTAAAATGTTTGAAGCCAATGAAAAAGAGGTGTTCGTATCCTTCGACACATTGCGCATTAATGCGGAACCATTGCACCTTTTCAAAGATGAACTTGTAGTCGAAGAATTCTATTTGAAAGGCCTGCAAGCCCGGATCATTCAGAATGATTCCATTTTCAACTTTGATGATCTCGTCACTTTTTTCGAGGCTGCTGGAGATACAACTAATCATGAAACAGAAGTTGATTCAACCGTTTCAGATTTTAAATTTGAATTTTCGAATATAGCCATCAGAGAGGCAATATTCACATATCAGGATATTCCGCTCGAGAAAACCCTGTCCACCAAAAACCTGAATCTTGAAGTTCCATTCATCAGCTGGGATCAGCAACATTCAAGTGAGGCAGGCTTGAAATTTTATTTTGAAAACGGTGGATTTTTCCAATCGAAGATTGAGGTGGATCCAAAATCCAAAAACTTCAATGCACAAATCAATATTAACCGACTTGAACTACAACCATTTTATGAATACACCCTTGATTATGCAAATTTAGGTTCACTGGAAGGTTCTTTGAATACAAATCTGGTTTTGACCGGAAACATCGATTATCCGGAAGAAATTTTGGTGAGTGGTCCTTTTGATTTATACAATTTTAAAACCACCGACCAGCGACAATTGCCTTTTATTTCAGTACCCCGCATTCATGGTCGTCTTAAAAAAATAGACTATGCTCATGAGTATTATGCCTTTGATACACTTGCACTTTACGATCCCCATTTTTATGTAGAAATTTATGATTCAACCATCAATGTTTACGAGGCCACTGATTATTATGCCTATTTCCCTCCTGAAGAAGATGATGATGAAATCGAAGGCTCTGATAATACCTTGGCTGGTTCTGTTGATTCAACAACTTCCGTTCTTTACTATGGATTTGACCATTTGGAGATTAATAACGGAACGATGGACCTGGTCGACAAAACAACACCGGATCCATTCCAATATAACCTGAGCAATATAGAGTTGAATGCCGATAGCATATTCAGCAATGCTGACTGGGTGACACTCTATGCAGATATGTTGCTCAATAAACGTGGGAAATTAGCATCTGAAATAGGGTTTTTCCCTGAGGACCCTATGGATCTGAGTTTAAATTATGTCATTACTGATTTCCTGCTGAGTGACTTAAATATATATTCCCGCCATTATATGGGTTTCCCAATCCTTTATGGTGATATGTATTACAAATCGAATACCCAGATCCTTAAAGGTCAGCTTACCAGCGATAACAAACTGGTTATAACCAATGCAGAAATTGGAGATAAGCGAGGCGGACTTTACAATTTACCACTCAAGTTTGCGCTTTTTCTTCTCAAGGATCGAGATGGCGTGATCGACCTGGATATTCCCGTTAGGGGCGACCTGAATGACCCAAAGGTAAGCATCGGTAAAATTGTATGGCAGACCTTTAAAAATCTGATCATAAAAGTGGCTGCTGCACCTTTTGATTTCCTGGCCAGTGTTATCAGTGTGGATCCCAAAGATATTAAGTCCATTGAATACGCCTACCTTGATACAGCTTTTACCGAACAGCGAAAGCGGCAGGTTGACTTACTGCTTGAACTGGAGCAAAAAAAACAAGATCTTGAAATTGAGTTGGTATATTTTAATGATGTGGATAAAGAAAAGCGTCAAATAGCAGTGTATGAGGCCGGAAAGATGTTTTCAGCAGAGACAGGTAAGGATTACCGTTCTGACGAGCCGGATTTCATTGAATTCCTAAAACTCAAAACCGAAACAGACTCGATTGATATAGGTGATGCCGCTCTGGAGATCATTCCTGCCTCAATAGTTGACTCCCTCAGTGCTCAATTCAGACAATTCCGACGCAACTCTATCGAAAACTACCTGGACAGGGTGGGTGATTCCACCGAGATTAAGGTGTTCATACCCGATCCAAAATCGCCAAAGAACTTGGGAAGCGAGCCGAAATTTGAAGTTAAATATTCGATCAAAGGAACATCCCCTGATGAAGAATAATTTAAATTGCTTATATTTGATCCTAAATTAAAAAATTACCAACTATGAATCTGAGTATGTTAAGCAAATATGTAGGGCTCATCTCCGGTATTATTGGAGGCCTTTTTCTACTGGCCGGCATCATCGGTTATTTTACCGATGAATTCCTGAATGTAAGAAATTTTACCTGGTTTTTCTGGGCTGCCAACACATTTATTATGTTTGGCATCTTTGGTATGGTAAGTTATATTGCTTTGCGGGATAAATAAGAATAAGCAATAGTGCCATAAAAAATCAAACCACCTCTTTGCGGATGAAAAGATGGTGGTTTTTTTAATGCACTGATATTAAATTTTATAAATCCAAGAGTACAAATCCTTAGATTTGCATGGAAGAATCAGAGTGTATGAAAAAACTATTTTTTATTTTTCTGATGATTTTTGCGGTTTCGCAATCTCGAGCCCAGATGACCGGAGGATTAAAGGGAGGCATGAATATCAATGACCTTATTATCACCAATAAACATGGAAGATTTACCGAAGAAGAATTTAAAACCCGACTTTCTTTCCATGCCGGTAGTTATGTTCAGAATACTTTTTCGGATCATTTTGGATGGCGGATTGAAATGTTATTTTCCAATAAAGGGGTCCAAATCGATCATGATGGAGTCACCACTGAAGTAAGTCTGAATTACCTCAACTGGCCTGTTTTACTCGTTTACACTACCAGTCACCATCTCGACCTGGAAGCAGGTTTGGAACTAGGATATATGATTTCCGGTGAAGAGCAGTATCAATCCTTTGATATGGGAATGGATATCGGGGCACGATACCACTTTTCGGACAAGCTGAACATTGGGCTGCGGTATAACCTGGGTTTTCCTTTTGATTTTCAATTGGATGATCCTGAGCTCTCTGCCAATCCGCCTGCTTATCAAAACAGTGTCTTGCAATTTTCTCTGGGATTTAATCTGATCCAGGAGCCGGCTTTAACAGATTAAGATATTTTTTATAAAATTGATGGGGCTGTAAAATATCACTAAAACCGGTATCGTTGATTAAATGAATGATAAATTTTTCATGGTTTTTAGTTAATAATTCAAAACCCACCTGTCCTTACCAGGTGGGTTTTGTAATATTACTTTGAGCGATTTAATTGCTTAAGCTCATACAGATCCTTGCGCCGGTCCTTTTTATTTCGAACACTACCGTAATTGTGTAATTCCTTAAGTAGGTCCAGGTCAACATCAACAATCAGTGTCATTTCGGTATTGGGAGTAGCCTCAGCTTTGATACCATTGGTCGGGAATGCAAAGTCCGAAGGAGTAAATACAGCAGACTGGGCAAATTGAATATCCATATTGTTAACCTTAGGCAAATTCCCCACAGAGCCGGCAATGGCAACATAACATTCATTTTCGATGCCACGGGCCTGAGCACAGTTACGCACCCTGGAGTATCCGTTCTGGGTATCGGTCAGGAAAGGGACAAAAAGGATCTGAACGCCCTGATCGGCTAATAAACGCGACAACTCCGGGAATTCAATATCATAACATACCATGATTCCGATTCTCCCTGCATCGGTTTTATAAGTGCGAATGTTGTCTCCACCCGACATTCCCCAATAAAAAACCTCATTGGGAGTAATATGAATTTTATCAAATTGTTCGAAACTTCCGTCCCGTCTGCAAAGAAATCCCGAATTATAGAGCTTGCCATCCATCACATGAGGCATACTTCCTGTGATGATATTGATGTTATAGGATACAGCAAATTCCATGAACTTATCCCTCAGCGGAATGGTATACTGTGCCAATTTACGCATGGCCTCAGCTTCAGTAAGGTGATTGAACTCAGCCATCAGGGGTGCATTAAATAGTTCAGGAAAAAGAACAAAATCACTTTTATAACCCGATACGGCATCCACAAAAAATTCGATTTGCTCACACAACTGATCCATATTTGCAAATGGACGCATTTGCCATTGAACAAGGCCCAAACGTACGATTGATTTAACAGTATTGATCAGCTTTTGAGATTTCGAATAATAAATATTATTCCACTCAAGCAGTGATGCAAAAGCCATTGATTCCTCGTCGCCCGGCATGTATCCTTTGAGTACTTTTCGAACATGAAAATCATTGGCGAGCTGAAAAGAAAGTACAGGATCATGGATCTCTTTCATTCTTACTTTTTCGATATACTCTCGTGGTTTGAGTGTATCCGCATATTCATTATAGTTGGGTAAACGCCCACCCGCCATGATTGAACGCAAGTTCAATTGCTCGCACAATTCCTTACGGGCTTCATAAAGCCTTCGGCCAAGGCGCAATCCACGGTACTCAGGATGAATAAATACATCAATCCCATAGAGCACATCTCCATCTGCATCGTGGGTTTCAAAAGTAAAATTGCCTGTTACCTGCCGGTAAGTATGATCATCCCCAAAATCATCATAATTTATGATTAATGACAATGCACTTCCCACAATTTTATCATCTACCAATACGCAAATCTGCCCCTCCGGAAATTTTTCAAGCAAGGCTTGTATATGGTGTTCTTTCCAATGGGAGTTTTCCCAGTTTTTATAAGCTTCGATCATCGATTTTTTCAATTCCATGTAATCGGTGATCTTCAAATTCCTGACTTCTATCTTTGACATATCATCTGATTATTTAATAAAAACAACTTCACCCACCTTAGGCTTGTTCAAATATTTTTTAAAGCGTTGTTCAATTAACCACAACCTCATCAACGAAGATCCATGCTTCATTACCGGCATAGGCGTGCCAATCGGGTAGTCGACCATAGTTTTTTGCAAGAATATGGATTATATTTCCCTGGATGTTATCAAAATCAATGGCAACATCTTCTATCCATGTGCCCACAACTTCGGGTTGATATTCGGGTTGGATTACAACTTTTGCCATCACCTGCATTTCAGAGTCCAGTATTTCAATTTTCACTTCTTTGGGCATGATTATCCAGGCACCTTCATTTTGCAAAAATGATATTGAAACTTGCTGTATATTAACAGGTTTTTCCAAATCCACTGTGAAATCCAGATCATCACCCTGAAAACCCAGCCAGTATCCATCCCTGAAATTGTCAGAACCTTTTAATCCATCCGTAAGTGACAAGGATCCCTTGGCCATATAATTCTGGTTGGGTTCCATCCGCAGTATTCCCCTTAAACCGAAGGCTTTATGAAAAATGATTTCCTTCTTTGAGATGGCTTCCTTTAACTGATCATCCTTAAATATTCCCGCTTTGATGATGACCGACGAATCTATGGAAAAAGGTTGTTTGTATATTGGAGAAGCCAGTGATGGATCACTTCCATCCAATGTAAAATGAACCAAAGGATTGATTTGTTCTGTTTCAAGGGCAATCTGATATGCTCCTTTTTCCCATGTAGGTTCAATGGTTACCTTCCAGGAGCCCCGGGAATAATTTACATCCATTTGGTCAAAACGATTGAACTGCTCTTGCAACCGCAAGAGAAAGTCAGACCAATCCCTATTTGCAACAGGACTCCAAACCACCTCGGCCAGGGCTGTCATCCTGGGCAAAGCCATGTATTCAGCATGCTCGGGTGTTTGGATAAACTCCGTCCATAAATTGCCTTGCGCACCAAGAATGTGTTTGGATTGTTCAACATTTAAATCGGCAGGAATCGGCTCGAAAGCATATACTTTTTTGAGCGTGGTCAACCCACCAATGGCTTCCGGTTCAAAATCGGGATCGGCCTGATAATAATCGAAATAACAATAGGCAGTCGGACACATCACCACATCATGACCTTGACGAGCCGCATCTATCCCGCCATGAAAGCCTCGCCAGGACATCACTGTAGCTTCCGGAGCCAATCCACCCTCCAGTATCTCATCCCAGCCAATGAGTTTTTTACCATGCGCATTGAGGAATTTTTCAACCCTTTTGATAAACCAACTTTGCAATTCATGCTCATTGGACAGCCCTTCTTCTTTCATCCGTTTTTGACAAAGCGGACAGGCTTCCCATCGGTCTTTAGTGGCCTCATCACCTCCAATATGAACATACTCCGATGGAAATAATTCCATCACTTCGGTCAGTACATTTTCAATAAAGGTAAAAGTTTCTTCTTTTCCCGCGCAGAAGATATCTACATTGGGCCAGTAGGACCCGGGTTGCACATATAATTCTTCACCAGCACAGGAGAGTTCGGGATACGCAGCAAATACTTCGCTTGTGTGACCGGGCATTTCAATTTCAGGGATTATTTCCACATGTCGCTTAGCGGCATAAGCTACCACCTCTCTAATTTCATCCTGTGTATAATAACCACCATAAGTCGCTTTTTCACCCGGTTTGGGAGGAGTTACCTCTCGCCAGGGTTCACTGGTGCGATCGACCCGCCAGGCCGCTACATCGGTAAGTTTAGGATATTTTTTAATCTCGATCCGCCAGCCATTGTCATCGGTAAGGTGCCAGTGAAATTTATTCATTTTATGCATGGCGATCAAATCAATGTACTTTTTTACAAACGAAACCGGAAAGAAATGACGGGATACATCCAGGTGCATGCCTCTCCACGAAAAACGGGGATGGTCTTCGATCTGACATTGAGGAATTTTCCAATTGCGGTCAACAATGGTATCACCAAATACTTCTGAAGGCAATATTTGTAATAAAGTTTGAATACCATAAAAAAATCCTGCATCTGCAGCGGATCGAATAATGACTTGATCATCATTTACCTCCAGTTCATAACCTTCAGTCCCCATAACATCCCCTCCTACAGACTTGAACAAAATTGCATTTTCAATTCCATCATCAGTTGTTATATCACATGTAAAACCAGTGACTTTCGCCAAAACATCCTGAAGGATTCCAGCCTCATTTAAGGAATTTACATTGGGTGGTAATACAATTTTGGTCTCCGCATTGAGTTCGAAGAATCCAGGGATTATTTTGCAAGTAGTGGGTTGAGGAATAATTTCAACAATTCCTTTTTCTTTGGGCTTTGGATTACAGGAAATAAGAACCTGCGCCAATAAGATCAATAAAATGTATGTTTTCTTCATCTGTTATCGGTTGTATGACGCACAAAATTAGCACAATTAAAGTCCTCAATTTGAAAAAGCTTATTAACTTTAGAAAATGAAAATGTTGAAAAAAACAGGACTCGTCCTCATGTTGAGTATCATTTTGGTATCCTGTGGGGTGAGCGATCAAGAATTAAAAGAAATGAACCTCGTTAAAAATGTTGACCTCGAGCGTTATGCGGGAACCTGGTATGAAATTGCCCGATTCCCCAATTCATTTGAAAAAGGTCTGGTTGGTGTAACAGCTACCTACACCCTCAGAGATAACGGTAAAATAGGCGTTTTGAACCAGGGTTATAAAAACAGCCTGGATGGCAAGCTAAAGAAGGCCAAAGGTTTTGCCAGGGTTCCGGACAAATCGCAACCCGGTCGTTTAAAAGTTTATTTTTTCTGGCCTTTTGGTGGTGATTACCTGATCCTCGAGCTCGATCAGGAAAATTATCAATATGTGTTGGTTGGTAGCCCTGGAAAAGACTATTTATGGATACTAAGCCGCACGCCACAAATGGATCAGGATATTTATGACATGTTTGTTTCGAAGGCCCAGGAAAGGGGCTATGATGTATCAAAGATTGAGAAGGTGCCGCAGGTCAAAGATTAGCTCATATCAGCAAATGAACAAGATATATGTACCGTCAATGTCACGGTAAGAATCTGCATTATTTAAACCGGAATTTGCTCAGATCCATCAGGTCTGTACCTCGCCGCAAAGGGCGAATGATATATGAATATTCATGGTATCCATAATCCAATGTATATTTTGGATGAGGACGGGCACCCCAACTATCATCTCCACCGACGCCGGTTTGTTTGTAATCGACATGAAGTGCTATAAAGTCACGTGGTGATAGGTCATTGGTATGTTTATAATTTTTCTTGGTTCCCTGGTCAAGATCTTCCGTCGTAAAATTTAATGCTGAGAAAGAAACCAGTGGTTCACCGATGATCATCATCCCCCTGCCCGCACTATCCTGTAAAGCCAGCCATCGGGTATCGGTTTTATACCCATTTTCCTGCGGTCGGATATAGGGAAAATATTGATCTGCTACGGAGCTTTTATAAACTCCAACAAATGCTGCCGTTTTGCGATCCCAATAATTTTCTTGTGGGCCCCTGCCATACCAGGTTAGATCATTAAATTTTCCGGGTATTTGCATGCGCATTCCAAATCGTGGAAGTTCCGGCAAAGGCTTTTCCTTTTCTACAAGCGTGGCATCCATTCCTCCGGCTTTGTTCAAAACTTTTTGGTTGGTCGCATTTTCAAAGTTCATAGAAACGATCAGTCCCGGACCCATAGGTTCAGATCCATCCAGTTCGGAATCTTTTAAAGGCCGATTCCATAGCATGAAATTATCCATTTTCCCGATAAAAAACCGGTCTTCACTTTCATACCCCCCAATAAAGCTAACCCCATCAAGTGCAAGGGGCACTGCTTCGGCAAGCACTTTATCCTCCTCCAAACTACCATCAACATAAAGTTTTACGTTTTTCATGGGTGCATTATAAACAACGGTGAGGAAATAGGTTTTGCCCTCTTCGAAAGGGTAATCAAAATAAACATAGTCGGAACCGTACAGGAAAAAACAGAGTGTCCCGTTTCTGAATTCCAGATGCAGTGCACCGGGCCGCCAGTTATCCAATTCCCAAACAGCATTTTTCCCGGTCAATTCATCTGCCTGCAATTGGACCTGCAGGGTAAATCCCTCCAGTGGCTTCAGTTGAATTGGAGGAATTTCAAGATAGGTTGGTTCATCATTCGTGAAATAGATCCCGGTACTTCCTTCAAATTCCCTGAAATAATCCCGTTTTCGTTCTTTTGGAGGATCAGGAAGGAGTTGCTCGCTAACCTTGATATCCCCATTACCAAAGATGCGATATTCATTGACAAGCGTTGCTCGTACTCCTTGTAATTTTTTAGTCGCCGTAATTACAACTTCACCCTTGCTGATCTGCTCCGCATGGATTTGATCAAAGGAATTTTCAGCTTCTATTTCTTTCCATACCTTGCATCTTGTATCCATGCCGTTTCCAAAATCATTATCGGTTGGTGCACGCCAGAATGAGGGTGCAGGTCCTTGCTGCAGAATTTCTTCACTATAAAATTCATACAATACCATCCTTCCCGACTCCCTATCAAAACGGATACGAAAATTGGGAGCGGAAACCTCCATATATTCTTCGCTTTCCTCTAGCGCAAGTACTGAAAAATTATCTGTCAGGAAAGGTTCAGTTTGGCGTTTTGAAGGGATGGCAATTTGCTCTTCGGCAACAATATGCCCTTTTTTTAACAGGCCCATATCCTTGTTCAGGATAAACTGAAAATTTAAAAACAATTCTTTCCCGTTTTCAGGTTTTACAGTGGTGAAGGGTAAGGTCATATTCAGTTTTTGTTGAGGCGGAATGCCCGGCGAACTGATACGCGCTTCCATTTCAATCTGTCCATCACCTATCAATTGCCAGTGCATATCTACATGATCCAGCGACCTGAAAAAATGACCATTGACCAGTGTGATTTTTCCTTTTTCCGGCTCCAGGGGTAAGACTTTAATGTTTTGATATACCTTTTTAACTTCCGTCAAAGCTGGGTGAGGAGTACGATCTGAGGAAACAAGACCATTGGCACAAAAATTCCCGTCGGAGGGAACATCCTCCGGACCAAAATCACCTCCATAGGCAAAATAGTCTATCCCGTTCGAATCGGTTTTCATTAATCCCTGGTCGACCCAATCCCAGATGGACCCTCCCTGGAGTTGATCATACTTTTCGATCACATCCCAATAATCCTGAAAGTTGCCGTTGCTGTTGCCCATCGCATGAGAATATTCGCATAAGATCAACGGTTTCTCCTGGATTTTTTGGCCATACCTTTCGATATAACCTACGGATGCATACATGGGACAGAAAATATCCGTGTTGGGTCCCAGGCCTGCCCTTTCGTAATGAACAGGTCGGGAGAGATCACGGCTCTTTATCCAATCATAACAAGCAGTAAAGTTCACTCCATCACCAGCTTCATTTCCCATGGACCAGACGATAATGGACGGATGGTTTTTATCCCGTTCAATCATCCTTCTCACCCGATCAACGTGTGCAGCCTCCCAGGCAGGATCTTTGGCAAGACTTCTGGCTCCATAGCCCATTCCATGGGATTCGATATTGGCTTCATCAATAACGTATAAGCCATATTCATCGCAAAGTCGGTACCAGTATGGATCGTCAGGATAGTGACAGGTTCTAACTGTATTGATGTTGTTCTCTTTCATCAATTGTATATCCTGCAACATCGACTCACGAGAAACAACATGTCCTGAAAGGGGGTCATGCTCATGACGGTTTACCCCTTTCAGTAAAATCGCCTTCCCATTTATCAACAGCTGACCATTTTTAATTTCTGAAGCTCTAAATCCAATTTTATGGGTAACTGATTCAATGGGTGTTTCTCCATTTCTAATGGTGATTATCAGTGTATAAAGGTTGGGTGTTTCGGCAGTCCACTTTAAAGGATTTACAACAGGGGCTATAATCGTGGTATCCCACTCAGCTTTTGATACCCTTAAATTTTCAATGGAAAGCACCGTTTCTTTTTCTTCATCCAAAACATTTACATCTACATAATGAATGCCTGAAACTTCATTTGATTGCCAAACGGACAAATCCAGGTTAAAAATGCCATCCAAATAATTTTCATCAAGTAAAGCCCTGGCGAAAGAATCTTTAATATGTGTTCGTGGCACGGAATATAAAAACACATCCCTTTCGATGCCACTGATCCGCCAGAAATCCTGGCATTCGAGGTAGGAACCATCCGACCAGCGAAAAACCTGCATGGCCAGGGTATTTTCTCCTTCCCTAATAAATTCTGTGATATCCCATTCTGCGGGTGTTTTACTTCCCTGGCTGAATCCAACAAAATTGCCATTGATCCATAAATAACAGGCTGATTTAACTGCTCCAAAATGGATGATCACCTGTCTGTTCTTCCAGGTTTCAGGGACTGTAAATGTTTTAAGATAAGATCCGACAGGATTGTAATCATGCGGCACGGTTGGTGGTTGCGGATCGGTTGTCCACTCATAAGGCTGGTTTACATAAATAGGATAACCATATCCCAGTAGTTCCCAGTTGGCTGGTACCGGAATATCATCCCATCCCGTAGCATCAAATCCGGAATCCATAAAATCAGTGGGCCGATGTGCAGGATTTTCGACAAATTTGAACTTCCAGGTTCCATTCAATGATTGAAAATATGGTGAATCCTCATCTCTCAGGGTTACCGCTTGCTCAGGGTTGCCGAATGGGATAAAATAGCTATGAGGCTCCAGCTTATTCTGATTAAACATGGCAGGATCCTCCAATTCAACAGGAAACTCAGCCTGGGCAAAAAGTTGGAGGTTAGCCAGTCCTAAATAAACACTGCTCATTAGGAGGATTAAGGGTAAAGTTCTCATAAATAACAATTAAGGAATCATACTTAAATTGAAAGTAAAAATACACCTATTTTGCTATTTTGAAATAGGATAATTGGGATAAGTTGGTCAGAGGATTAGATCTCGAAATTATAGGCAATCCCTATACCCAATTGAATATTTTTAAAAGGCATGCTGATTTCGGTAGTTTCTTCCTGTATATTTCCGGAAGCATCCAGGTCGACCGATTCAATGACATCAAAGGTTGGTTTGCAATTTGAATATTCAGCAATAAAGCGAATCACATAACCACTTTTCAGGGCATAACGGATACCACCGCCAACAGTGTATCCCAGTGTTGGTGTTGCTTTGGAGGTAATTTTCCGCGAGAAGGTTTCTTCCTCATTCACTTTAATTTGAAGCAGATGACCCGGAGGCCAGGCCAGGCTTAATCCGGCCAGGGCCCTCAAATCAAAATTGAAGGGACCGGCATTGAATGTCACATTGGGTCCAACATGAAAATTCAGGTAGCGCCACACACCATAATCAAAGTAAATATCATCCTTATATTCAACCAAATCGGGATAGCGGGTCAGGATATCATCAATCAGATCCACTTTATATTGTTCCTTATCCGGGTTGTTGCTGGCATAGGTTACGGTGGCTCCAAACCCCAGATAGTCATCCGGAAAGAGTGCACCATCAAACGTAAATAAAAACCCTGTATTGGCATAGCCGGATTCCTCATTCGCATAATCCTTTTCGGCAAAGGAACCCTGAGGAAGAGCCCCTCCAAGCGTTAAACCCAGAAAGCTTTCATTCTGTGCATGAACCTGACTTACCAATCCAATAAACATAGCTGAAAAGAGAATTGTTCTGATGGATACCATAGTTTAAGGTTTAATTTTCAATGGCGGTAAAGATAATAAAAATCAATAGCTGTGAGCCATCTGCGGTTTTTTTTATCGTTGAGATCAAAAATATTTTTATGCTTATTTTTGTCAATCAAACTAATTTGATTTGATAACCCAGTATAACAAACCACAATTATCATATATGAAGGCGGGTAAGCTCCTGCATATCATAACCCTGATTGAATTATTTGCAGGGTATTTTATCTTTATGTGGATATATGAGTTTCAGGTTGACAACTTGTTACAGGCAGGTTTCAGACTTTATGGCCTTTTCTTTATTGCCTCTCTTCCGGTGTTTGCCCAATTGGATGCACGATCACGTTATCAAAACTACAAACAATTGCGTGATCAGTTTATTCAGTATGGATATGATACGCGAATATTAAATCCTGTCCTAAAAAGTCGATGTCAACGTGATGCGGCCATACTCGCCGCCAAAAGCACCGGTTATCAACATTTATGTTCTGACTATTTCCGGACTTCAGGATACCGCTGGTATCATCTTTTTCCCGATTTCGTTTTTACTCATCCGCAATTTCTGATCACAAAATATTTTTGGAAAACGACTTTTTTTTGTCCTACTTACCGCTCGAAACTAAACCTTAAACCTTCTCAGTTGTTGTTTGACAGAAATAACATGATCCCGACATTGATCGAAAATGGGTAAACCCATCACACAAATAACTGGTCTTTCCAAATCTTTCAAAGACATTCAGGCCGTAGATAATTTATCCCTGACTGTTTTTGAGAATGATGTATATGGATTCCTGGGGCCTAATGGATCCGGAAAAAGCACGTCAATCAGGATGCTTTTGTCGCTGATAAGACCGGATAGGGGCGATATTCAGGTTTTCGGATTAAACCTCCGCAACAATCGAATGGAGATCTTGCGGCAGATTGGGGCCTTTGTGGAAAAGGCAGATTTTTATGAATACCTGAGTGCCCGCAAAAACCTCGAAATTCTGGCCCGTTATTCCGGTTATACCAACAGCGCTCAAAGGATTATGGAAGTACTGGAATTGGTAGGTCTCCTGAAACGATCCGAAAGTAAGGTTAAAACCTTTTCCAAAGGCATGAAGCAGCGACTTGGGATTGCTCAGGCATTGCTTCACAAACCCCGTTTACTGGTTTTGGATGAACCGGCCAGCGGACTTGACCCCTCCGGAATGCGGGATATCAGACAATTAATTCGATTTCTGAATGAAGATCAAAATATTACGATTATTCTGTCGTCACATAATCTCCAGGAAATAGAACATATCGCCAATCGAATGATCATTATCAACAACGGCAAAAAAATGGTCGAGGGTGAAGTCAAATCGCTATTATTGGAGCATAAATATTACACCTCTATTCACCTAAACGATGCTCGCAACGGTCTTGAGCTGCTGAAAAAATCAACAATCCCATTTGAAGAAGCCGATATTGAAGGACAATCTATCCGTATTTTTTGTCAGCGCAGTGAAATACCTGCTATAAACAAGCTGATGGTTGATCACGGCCTTCAAGTGGATGGAATCAAAGTAGAACAAAATCTGGAAGATTATTTTTTAACCCTAACCTAATGTTAACATTGATCAATATAGAGCTATTTAAGATCTTTACCCGTATGAGAAGTTATATCGGGCTGGCAGCTATATTGGTGATTATTCTGGTAGCTCAGGGCGCAATGCTTTGGGAAGGTCAGACCATGCATGAGTTTATTACCAAAAACCTAAGTGAAGCCTTTTATATGCAAGGTAATTTGGTAAACGGTTATCTCGTTTCATTCCTGGTTTTGAACTTTTTATGGGTTCATGTTCCTTTGCTGGTCGTGATCGTTACCGGTGATCTTTTCAGTGGAGAAGCGCAGGGAGGCACCTTCCGGTTGTTACTTTCAAGGCCAGTCAGTCGATCCCAACTGGTCACTGCCAAGTTCATTGCCGGAATATTCTATACCCTGGTGCTCATGATCTTTTTTGCGGTAGTAAGTCTTGGATTGGGTTTATGGTGGTTTGGCAAAGGCGATCTGATGGTGATATTTAATTCAGTGAGTATACTGCCTGAGAGCCACCTCCTGTGGCGTTTTATTGTGGCCTACATTTATGGATTTTTTGGAATGACTGCTGTGGCGGCCCTGTCCATGTTGTTCTCAGCCATGGCCAATAATTCATTGGGACCGATACTGACAACAATGGCCATCATTATCCTGTTCACAATGATTTCATCATTCAACCTGTCTATTTTCTCAGCTATACAGCCATTCCTTTTAACAAGTTATCTCGATTCCTGGCAATTGGTATTCAGTTTTGACGTCGATATCCGGCAAATCATAACAGATGCTGTTATACTGGTGTTGCACATTGTTATATTCTACCTGGTAACACTGGTCTATTTTAACCGAAAAGATATTTTGACTTAGCATGAAAATTTATTTAACAACAATCATCGGTGTTTTATATTTCATGGGAGTTATGGCCCAGGAACCCGATCCCTATGCCCTCATCGACTCTTTGAAATCGAGAATTTATTCCATCCAGGATTATGCTGCCGATATTGAAATTGAAGTTGATGTCGATTTTATCAACATGCCCATTAAACATGCAAAGATATTTTACAAACAACCCGACAAGATTAAATTTAAGTCGGACGAATTCATCATGTTACCCAAAAAAGGTTTTGATAATCAGTTACGAAAGCTCCTTAATGAACCCTACACGGCCATATATTCCGGATCAGAAAAAATAAACGGACAGGATAATTATGTCATTAAAATAATCCCCATGGGGAAAAAACCCGATATTATATTGGCTACATGGTGGATCAACGCGGATAATTTTCTCATCAGTCGATCTGAAAGCAATACCAGGGATGAAGGAACCTTTACCATCGATTTTAATTATGAAGATTCTGACCTGCTGCTCCCTGCTTCCATGGTTGTCAGTTTCAAAATTGAGAAACTTTCAATTCCCCTGAAATTTATTGGTAAAACTGCCGGAATGGAGATTGACAAGACAAAAATGGGTGAAGAACAGGAAGGCAAAGTATACATCCGTTTTTCAAATTACATCATCAATCAGTCGCTTGATGATTCGGTTTTTGTTGAAGAATCCGGAAATTGATGCCATTAAGCGATTGGGGATATTCTCCGTCCAAATGGAGTCAGGGCTACTGACGCCAGCTTGAAATGCTGTTTACCAAAAGGAATACCAATGATGGTTAGAAAAAAGATAAAGCCGATCAGCGCATGAGAAAGCGCGATCCATATTCCACCCAGCAACAACCATAAAACATTCATGATCGTTGCAAGGGTACCACTGGCATGATCCATATAAACCGTTGATCTCCCAAATGGCCACAGGGCAAGCGATCCAAGCTTCAGAGTCTGGAGTCCGAAGGGTATACCAATGATGGTGATCATTAATAACAAACTGCTGATGAAATATTCGAGGGCAATAAAAATACCTCCAAATACAAGCCATATTAGGTTTCCTATAAAGGTCATAATTCAGATTTTTTCATGATGTAAAAAAAATAGCCATAATGATCGGCGTATATTTCCCTGAAATGGATCTCTTTCTGCACATATTCAATCATTTCCAGAGCTTCAGTGTTGCCACTATATTTTTCTCGTAACTTCTTCAAACGAGCATTGAGCGGGTGGTATAAATGTGTCCACCAATCTTCTTCTGGCAAAGGAAAATAATGTACCAATTCAAAGCCTGATTCCCGTATTATTTTTAAACTTTCCTGAATGCTTTTCATGCCGGGGTATTCCTTATTCCAAAATTCCTTCAATTCCGAAGGCCGATTCACGCTGTCTGTCCAGGATATTTCGCTCACAACCAGATAACCATTCTTTTTAAGTAACGGCTTACAGCTCATGATCCCTTTTTTAAATCCGGCAATATAAATGGCCCCTTCTGACCAAATCAGATCAAAAGACTGATCCGGAAAATCCAAAAATAATAAATCACCACGAACCGGCTTGATAACATTTGATAGATGCTCTTTCTGTGCCTGCTGACTCAAAACATCAAGATAGGGTTGATGCTTATCCAGGGCAATAATATGGCCTCCCAATAGTTTTGCAAGGGCAATCGTTTGAGAACCAGTCCCACATCCCAAATCAAGTATGTGAGGAACATCCGGTAAATTTGTTACCATGGAAACAGCTTTGCTGGTAGATGCATGGCTACCGGGTCCCTGCCTTGGTAGATCATTGAATATTTCAAAAAATAATTGGTCCAAAATTTCTAAATTATCATATTTAGCAGTAAATATAATTCTGTTAATTTCATTCTATCTGTATTGAATATCGTCAGGATCAATGTGATATTGATCATACCTGGTCAAATTATTAACCCGAATGATTTCAGCAAGTTGATGGGTATATTCTCCGCTCATTTCAGAATATCGATCCAAAAGTGGGATCAGTTTAAATACATTGGCTGTATTCATCCGATACTTTCTGAATTCAGTATACGGCCCCGTGGCGATTATCTTAAAATAACCCTCAATGGATTCAAAAATATTATCATATTTCCTAAGGTATACAGGGGTACCATCACGCAAACCATTGGCTGCTAATCTTGGTTCTTCCTTATCAAAAGACCAGACCCCGAACAAATTACAAGCTTCAGTATAAAATCGTGAAGTGCCCCACGCACTTTCAACAGCTGCTTGAGCCAGAACAATACTTGTTGGATGTGGAAACAATTTTTCCTGGAGTTCTTTCAAATTATCGGTCTGATATTGAATAAAAAGACTATCAATGAGAACCCGTTCACGGTTTTTCAATTCAGAGCTGTCTTTCAGCGCAATCAACTCAACCTTTTCCAGTGTTTGCATCAAATTGTAACGAACAATCAGGATGGAGGGTAAGACCATGTTTACAAAAGTTTCTTTGCGCTGTTCAATATCCAGAACACCCAAAGGTACAGGTTGTGTATAAACAATTGCATCTACCAGGGTATCATCAATTGACCTGATATCTTCAGGGATCGCTGCATCAACATACTGAATTTTTAATGTAGGTTCCTTATGATGGCAAGCTGATAAAAAAGTAAAAAACAGCAGGATGGAAAAATATTTCACCGTTTTTCCCATAAATGATAATTGATCGTTTAACATCATTTTAGAAGCTTGAGCCAGATAAGAATAATTATTTCAATTTTTTGAAATCGTCCCATTCATTGTTTTCGATTTTGGCATTGAGATAGGACTGTGGATCATCCACATTGCTGCGGTTACCACATTGATACATTTCCGTTAAAGGTTCTGCCTCCACCACCATTTCCATCAGTTCAGCACTGTTGGGTGCCGACGACAATTTACTGTACTCATCATAGGTCAGCTTCAGGAAAGCCACATTTTCATTTATTCCCCTGTTGTCAAGTAAAAAGTCATTGCTTAGGTGGGTGGGATAGGTATAATTCCCACCAATTACCAGGTCTCTGGGATCGGGATAACTCACCACTGCCGTATGATCTTCATTCAATATTACAGGAACATTAAAAAAATAGTCACCATTTGTTCGATAGATGATAAGGGGTGGGCCAGGTTGGCCAATTGAATTTGAGCCCATCATTTGTGATCCTTCCGATTGGTTAGATTTCTTAGTACCGGAACAATTTATCATCATAAATGCAAGGAATATCCCGGTAAATAAAATCTTTATTTTTTGCATATTATTCAAATTTGAATCGGCGGTAAATTTATACATTTAAATAGACTTTTGGAAATGGGTGTTCGATTGCTGATTTACGTTCCATTTACAATTGTAAAAAAATGTTAAAGGCATTAATCCGGCTATCATAATTGATACATTTGTTCACTCAACAAATTGAAACACTTAAATTTCTTAGATATGAAAAAATCCTTGTTTACCATAGTAATTGCCTTATTTGCTGTATTTTCATTGAGTGCACAGGTTTCATCTGAAAAAAGTCAACAGGAACGTAAACCGACACCAGCAGAAAAAATCAAGATGGACCAGGAAAGACAACAAAGTGGCAATCCTGATCCCAATGCACCTGAAATTAATTTTGATAAGCTGGTTCATAATTATGGTGAAATTGAACAAAACGGCGATGGAAAATGTGAATTCAAATTTACCAACAATGGAAAAGAGCCCCTGATCCTAAGTAATGTTCGTTCATCTTGCGGCTGCACGGTACCACAATGGCCGCGTCAGCCCATTCTCCCGGGTGAGTCGGAAACCATAAAGGTGAAGTATGACACCAAAAGGATTGGCATCATCAACAAAAGCATTCATGTATATTCCAATGCCAAAACATCACCGGTAACCTTAAAGATCAAGGGTAAAGTACTGGCAGAGGGAGAATCAAAACTACCCGAAAAAAATATGGATACTGACGGATCTCCAACGAACAAATAAAGGACTTAATATAAAAGTAAAAAATCCCGACTGAAACTCAGCCGGGATTTTTTATTTAATCAATAGGGCAAGGAAATACTAAAGATTTATATAAATTTGCCACAATCTGTTAATCTTATAACAAAACATAAAGAAGATGCCATCAATATCAGAAAAAGGCCGGATGATGCCGGCATCACCTATCCGAAAACTGGTACCTTATGCCGAAGCAGCAAAAGGTCGCGGAATGAAGGTCTATCACCTCAACATTGGTCAACCCGATATTGAAACACCGGAAGTCGCATTGAATGCAATCCGTAATTTTGATCAAAAAGTAGTAGCATACAGCCATTCGGCTGGGATTTTGACCTACCGTAAAAAACTGGTTGACTATTATAAAAAATATGATATCCATATCACACCCGACGACATCATCATCGGAGCCGGTGCTTCAGAGGCCATTTTATTTGCCATGAACTCGTGTATGGATCCCGGTGATGAAGTGATCATACCCGAACCATTTTATGCCAATTATAACGGGTTTGCCATTAATTCCGGTGTAAAAGTTGTTCCCATTCCGTCCAGTATTGAAACCGGTTTTGCATTGCCTCCCATCCATGAGTTTGAAAAAGCGATTACCCCGAAAACCAAAGCGATCATAATTTGCAATCCCAACAATCCAACAGGATATCTTTATTCAAAAGAGGAATTAGAAGTTCTTCGGGAAATTGTTTTGAAATATGATCTTTTTCTCTTCGCAGATGAAGTATACCGTGAATTCTGCTATGATGGTAAAAAACACCACTCGGTGATGCATCTGAGCGGATTGGATCAGCATGTAGTCCTCATCGATTCCGTATCGAAACGATACAGTGCATGTGGAGTCCGCATCGGTGCAATGATCTCAAAAAATAAAGAGCTGATGGCCACTGCCATCAAATTTGCACAGGCCAGGTTAAGCCCACCAAGTTTTGGACAGGTTGCTGCCGAAGCTGCCATTGACACCCCGGATTCCTATTTCGACAAGGTAATGAAAGAATACCTTACGCGAAGGAATGTGGTAGTGGAATCCATCAATCAAATGGATGGGGCATACTGTCCCAATCCTTCTGGCGCCTTTTACGTCGTTGCTAAATTACCCATTGATGATTCGGATAAATTTTGTCAATGGTTACTGGAAGATTTTAATTTCGAAAAAGAAACGGTCATGCTGGCTCCTGCAACCGGTTTTTATGCTACCAAAGGCAAAGGATTGAACGAGGTAAGGATCAGTTATGTGCTGAATGTGGAAGATTTGAAACGAGCCATGCAATGCCTTGATGAGGCTTTAAAGGTCTATCCTGGAAGGCAGATTTAAATTAGCAGAAACAAAAAAGCTGGTCTGATGGACCAGCTTTTTTATTGGATTTTTGTATGCTTCTATTAATATTGTTGATTTCGTCTACCTCCAAAACTGGATTTTCTTTTATCATCACCTTTTGGTTGTGATTTTTTAACAACAATGCGACTGTTCTCAAACTCACAATCATTAAGTTCACTGATTGCTTTGTATCCTTCCTCGTCGTTTTTCATTTCAACGAAGCCATAGCGTTTGGATTCACCGGTTTCCCGGTCCATGATTACTTTAGCGGAAATTACTTCACCGTAATCACTAAATAATGTGTGTAAGTCATCCCCTGAGGTAGATGGACTTAACTTTGCAACAAAAATGTTCATAGAAAAAAATTTAAAAATTAATGATAATTAACGGATAAACTGGCCAGCATAACAACAATAGGTGATATGCACGGAGCCTATTCATATACAAAAGTAAAACTTTTTCTTTTCAATTCAGAATTATTTTAAATAATAATTACCCGAAAATGATTCATTATTAAAAGCTTAGGCAATTGCATTTAGATGTTTATAAGAAATAAACTTCAGCATTCGGAAAAATTTGTGATCTATAAAAGCTGAAAAACAGGCAGGAAAAAAAGCTTTCGGATGGGTTGAATTAAATTTATGAAACATTGAAGGGATTGACATACTTCCCCCTTTTTTGTTTTAATATGAGTGCAAAAAAGGGCATATCCTCAACAATATACCTGCGCCATAATCGACGGGGCTCTTTAACCAAACGATAAAGCCATTCGATAGCCAGTTTTTGCATAATCACAGGAGCCCGTTTTACCTTTTCAGCTTCAAAATCAATGGTAGCCCCAATGGCCAGGTATATCTTAATATTTTCCAGTTTTTGTTTGTATTTATAAATCCATTTCTCCTGTTTGGGTGCACCGACCCCTACCACCAACACATTGGCAGGGGAATTATTGAGCATATTAATGATCTTTTGGCACTCCTCCTCATTCTTTTCAAATCCAAAACTCGGCGAATAGGCGCCAACAACTATATCCCTTCCTACCTTTTCGTTGATTTTTTGCATGGCTATATCAGCAACCCCCGGAGCAGCACCCAAAAGGAATATGCGCATATCCGGATTATCCTTATGATAAGTGTAAAATGATGGCAGAAATCCCGATCCGGTTATAACTTCTTTCACTGGTGTTCCCAGAAATTTCATTGCCATCTTAACAATCTGGCTATCAACCGTTACATAGTCAGCCTTCTGATAGATTTGATAAAACTCTTTATCTCGCTGAAGTTTCATCAGGTGATCAACGTTGGGTGTGATCAACACGCCCTCGGTAAATTGTTCCAGCAATTCTTGTTTGGTTATATTATCAACCAGTATATTGAGTATCCTCAGTCGTTCTTTCTCCATGATTATTTCCGAATATTCTTGCTTACAAATTAACAAAAATATCTATCTTAATTATTATGTGAAATTTATTAATTTTCATTCGTTTTATCTTTAATTTCTATTTTTGTTTCAGATTTAATTTGAATTCATCCAGATGGCACTTCTTCACTCATTTGAAAAAAGCGGTAATACCCTATTCAAATACCGCGGTCAAATACCGGTCTTCCTATTCATATTGGTTGTTCCGGTACTCTATTTTACGGATACATCCTGGATGAACCAAAATGCTTATAATACCCTGGTGCTGTTGTCAATTGCGATCAGCCTGACTGGATTCATCATCCGCTCCATCGCAATCGGAACAACACCCAAAGGTACGTCTGGCAGAAATACCGAAGAACAGGTGGCGGAGGTATTGAACCAAACCGGTATTTATTCCATGATAAGGCATCCGCTCTACCTTGGCAATTACCTGATGTGGATCGGTATCGTTGTATTCACTTTTAATATTTATTTCGTCATTATTGTATCCCTGGCATTCTGGCTGTATTATGAAAGAATCATGTTTGCCGAAGAACGATTTCTCGAACGCAAGTTTGGCCAGGATTACATGGACTGGTCATTAAAAGTACCGGCATTTATTCCCTCTACTAAAAATCATATCAAAGGTAAAATACCTTTTTCCATCATTACGGTGCTCAGGAGAGAATATTCAGGTGTCCTGGCAACCGTTTTTAGTTTTGCCTTTGTGGATCACCTGCGTTATTTTTTTCACACCCATGAATTTGACCCCTACCGCATTAGTTCCTATGCATTGCTTGCCGCCCTCATTATCACATTGATCCTAAGAACTCTGAAACATCACACAAAACTGTTGAGTGAATCAGGTCGATCATAAATTAAAAATAAGCCTCCTTGAAATCACATCCCCTCTATCCATATCTAGCCGCCGTTTTATCGATGCTGTTGTGGGGCATGTCATTTGTCTGGACCGCGGTATTACTTGAATACTATGCACCTGTCACCATTATTTTTCTCCGGCTGAGCATTTCTACCTTGTTTATGTTTATCATTCTGAAAATAACAGGGAGTTTCCAACAAATTAAGCCCAGGGATTATAGGCTTTTTTTGCTATCAGCGCTATTCAATCCCTTTTTTTATTTTTTGGGAGAAAACTACGGTGTTAAACTTACTACTCCTACGATCAGTGCAGTTTTGATAGCAACCATTCCACTATTTGCACCCATTGCTGCATGGATTGTTTTAAAGGAACGGCTGAGTAGGTTAAACATCATTGGCTTTGTCATTTCATTTGCAGGGATATTGATCATGCTGTTGAATCGAGACCTGCATTTTGAATCCAGCCCACTCGGTTCAGCAGCATTGATGTTTGCTGTATTCAGTGCCGTTATTTATTCCATTATGCTCAAAAAACTGAGTGATCGTTATGCACCCTTTTTTATCATTGCGGTTCAAAATTTACTGGGAATGATTTACTTCTTACCGTTGTTTTTAATATTCGAATTTCAGCATTTCATATCCATCGCACCCACCATAGAGGTGATATCATCCTTTTTTGCCCTTGCCATTTTGTGTTCATCGCTGGCATTTGTATTTTTCACCATCGCCATGCGTGAGATCGGTGTGGCCAAGGCCAATGTCTTTACAAATCTCATTCCGGTATTTACAGGAATTTTCTCTTATTTTGTAATTGATGAGCGACTGGGAAAACAAAAGATATTTGGCATCATCATCGTAGTGGCCGGATTGTTTTTTGCCCAATTAGGAAGATACAGATCATTAAAAAAATTAAAATAACGATCCTATGAAAATCATTGTTTTAGGAGGTGGGCTCGTTGGCGGCCCCATGGCCCTTGACCTTGCCAAAGATCCCGATAAAAATGTGACGGTGGCCGACAGGAACCTAAAAGTGCTTTCCAAATTCAAATTGGCTTCAGGCATTCAGACTGTCGAAGCAGATTTGAACGATCATCAAACCCTTCAAAAACTCATAAGCGATTTTGATATGGTATTGAGCGCTGTGCCTGGATTTATGGGTTATAAAACATTGAAAACCGTGATTGAAACTGGTAAGAATGTGATCGATATTGCTTTTTTCCCTGAAGATCTCTTTACCCTTGATGCCCTGGCAAAAGAAAATGGGGTAATTGCTATATCCGATATGGGAGTAGCTCCCGGTATGAGCAATGTTTTGATTGGATATGCTGATCATCAACTGGATGAAACCGACAAAGCCATCATTTATGTAGGGGGATTGCCAAAAATCAGACAATGGCCCTATGAATACAAAGCTGTTTTTTCACCAGCAGATGTCATTGAAGAATACACCCGGCCAGCCCGCTATATTAAAGATGGAAAAGAGGTAGTAATGCCGGCCCTATCGGAACCGGAGTTGATGAATTTTGAAGGCATCGGTACGCTTGAGGCTTTTAATAGTGATGGTTTACGAAGTTTGGCAAAAACCATTAAAGGGAAATATATGATCGAGAAAACCCTGCGTTATCCTGGTCACATTGAGTTAATGAGAATACTAAGAGAAACCGGTTTTTTTGATACAAAAAAAATTGAGATCGATGGCAAGGCTATCAGCCCCCTTGACTTTACGTCTCAATTATTGTTTCCAAAATGGCAGTTGGAAGAGGGAGATGAAGACATCACGATCATGAAAGTTATTATTGAAGGTAGAAAAGGAAGTGGTATTAAACGATATGAATACGATTTGCTGGATCACTATGATCAACATACCGGCATTCATTCTATGGCAAGAACTACGGGATATACGGCAACAATGGCATTGAGGATGGTTGCAGAAGGATTGTATACCGTTAAAGGTGTCTCTGCTCCGGAAATGATCGGGCGGGATCAAAAGTGCGTCGACTTCTTATTAAATGGCCTTCGTCAAAGAGGAGTAATATACCACGAAAATATCAAAAATATCAGCAACAATAATAACATGAAACCGTTAACTTAATTATACCGACCGGATACTGATTGTACCTTGACACCATTGAAAAATTGGATTAACTTTGTTTACTTATGAATCTGAATATGCACATGTTAAACAACAACAACATAATACCATTGATAATGCTACGAAACCATATCTACCGATCGATTACCTTCATCTCAGTTGGAGTTCTGATCATTTTCCTTTTACTTCCGTCGATGACCTATGCGAAACGTCTGAATGCATATTTATCTTATACCACATTTTATACCCAGGAAGCCGGACCATATGTTGAAACCTATATAGCTGTTGATGGATCATCTCTTGATTTTACTTTGAATGAGAATAATAAGTACCAGGCATCCATTCAGGTTTTGGTCCTTTTTAAGAAAAATGATGAGATCGCAAATTATGATAAATATGAATTGTTCAGCCCTGAACTGGATGACACCCTGGACCTTCGTTTTAATTTTCTCGATCAGCAAAGATATTCCTTACCAAATGGTGCCTATGATTTTGAAATTCAAATTTGGGATAAAAACAATGAAACCACCCCTTTCGTGCGAATGCAGCCATTGGTGCTTGATTATCCCAGGGAGAAAATGTCCGTGTCGGGTATCCAGTTGATTGACTCCTACAAACCCAATAGTGAAAATTCTATTCTGACTAAAAGTGGATACGAGTTGATTCCCTATCCGGATAACTTCTATCCGGAAAATGCCAATAAAATTATTTTTTATGCCGAAGTTTATAATGCTGAAAGCCAATTGGGTGAAAATGAAAAATTCCTGATCACCTCTTATATTACCGAAGCAAACCGGGATGTCCCCTTAAGTCAGTTTGTAACCTACAAAAAAGCAACAACAGCACCGGTCAATATTGTATTCAATGAATTTGACATTTCAGATTTAAAATCAGGTAATTATTTTCTGGTTATTGAATCAAGGGACAGGGAAAATACCCTCGTGGCAAAAAACCGGACCTTCATTCAGCGCAGCAATCCCAGAATCCAATTAAAACCGGAGGATCTTGCAGGAATCAATACAGGGAATACCTTCGCGTCAAAGATACAAGATGCTGATACACTCAAGGAATATATCAGATGCCTCGAACCCATTTCGGATGAACAGGAAAAGAACTTTGCTGCTGTTCATATGATAAATGCTGACATTGAAACCCTTCAAAAATATTTCTACCGTTTTTGGAGCGAGCGCGATCCCCTGGATCCTGAGCATGCCTGGTTGAGTTACCTGAATGAAGTAAATAAGGTTAACCTGGCTTATTCTACCATGATCCAGCGGGGCTACGAAACCGATCGCGGACGAATTTACCTGAAATACGGCCCCCCCAATGCCATCAGTGAGAGTTATAATGAACCTGCAACCTATCCCTATGAAATCTGGCACTATTACGTGTTGGAAAACGGACAACGAAATAAGCGGTTTGTATTTTATACCAAGGATCTGGTGACCAATGATTTCATGTTATTGCACTCAGATGTTTCGGGTGAATTGTCCAATTATCGATGGCAATACGTTTTGCACGATCGGGTTGATCCCGGATTTAATATTGATGCAAGTGAAGTTCCTTCCTCATGGGGCGGTAATTCAAAAAGATACTTTGATTTACCCAGGTAAGATTGGATTTTAAATAATTTAACTTTTCAATTAGGAGCTCCGGTACAATGGTACCGGAGCTTTTTATATTATGGATAATATAATATCGAAAAGCCGAATCTGTTTTTAATTTCACTATTTTTGCGCGCCTAAATAAGCTAAAGCGTGGTATTTAGTAGCATCGTATTCATATTATTTTTTTTCCCGCTTTTCCTGATAACATATTACCTGAGCCCAAGAATGATCAGGAATTATGTACTTCTGGTCTTCAGCCTTGTTTTTTATGCCTGGGGAGCACCGGAGTTCGTATTCTTTTTGATTGGCTCGGTATTTTCTAATTTCTATATCGTTAAGGAGATGTATTATGCGAAATCCCGTATCAATCGCAAATTACTGGCGGGATTATCGGTGGCCATCAATCTTGGATTGCTGATCTATTTTAAATATGCGAACTTCTTTGTTGAAAATTTCAATTTCATCCTGAATGTAATGGGAGCAAAAGAAGTTTACTGGACCAATATTGTGCTACCCATTGGCATCTCCTTTTTTACCTTTCAATCTCTTACCTACACCGTTGATGTTTACCGAAATGTGCATCCTCCATTAAAAAATCCCTTCAATTTCCTGTTGTACATCATCATGTTTCCGCAAATGATCGCTGGACCAATAGTCCGGTTCCAGACCATAGCTGATCAAATTACGGGTCGCCGGGAAACGAATGAAGACCGGCTCCTTGGATTTTACCGGTTTGTTATCGGTTTGGCTAAAAAAGTGCTGATTGCCGATGTATTGGGATTCCAGGTCGATAAGATCATGGCACTTGATTATGCAGGGATGGACTCAGCTACGGCCTGGATCGGGATCGTCGGATTTACATTTCAGATCTATTTCGATTTTTCGGGATATTCCGACATGGCCATTGGAATTGGCCGAATGATTGGATTTAAATTCCCCGAAAACTTCAACAATCCCTACATCGCACGCAGTGTAACTGAATTCTGGCGGCGATGGCACATCACCTTCAGTACCTTTATGCGGAATTACCTTTATTATCCCATTGGGGGTAGTCGGGTCGATACCAAACGAAGGCTTTACTTCAACCTGTGGTTTGTCTTCCTTGTCTCCGGATTATGGCACGGGGCTTCCTGGAATTTTGTTATATATGGAGCTTTTCATGGCACCTTCCTGGTGATGGAAAGATTGTTCCTGATCAGGGTTCTTGATAAAATAGGGAAATGGCCAAGCATTCTGTTTACATTCATGGTAATCGTTGTGGCCAGGGTATTTTTCAGGGTGGAAGGATTAGACAATGCCATGATCTACCTCGACCGTTTATTCGCTTTTGATTTCTCCAACCGAACCTTTCCGACGGATACCTACTTCAATACCATGATGATCGTGGCCACCGTGCTGTCATTTATCACTGCATTCAAAATTGGAATTAAACTGGAAACGATCATCTATGAGACACAGCTCAGCGCGAAAAAGCATCTGATATACTTCTGCATTTCTATTTGCGTTCTGATACTGATCATCGCATCTTTGTCTGGTTCCGGTTTCAGTCCATTTATCTATTTCAGGTTTTAATAAACAATGGAAAAATACTATAAAATACTGGTCATATTTTTAATCTCTCTCCTGAGCCTGCCGGCACTTCAATACACATCCCGGCTTTTCCCTGAAAAGCCTTTACAAGGAGTGACCATTGAAGAAGCGGTTCCTGCTTTGAGTTTTGCAAGCTATTACAATTTTGAATTCCAGATGGGCCTCATGAAATATATTGACCAGAATTTTGGATTTCGACCCTTTTTTATTCGATTATTCAATCAATTGCAATACAGCCTTTTTAATATTCCCCATGGACATGGGGTCGTTATCGGCAAAGACAACTATCTTTATGAGGATTGGTATATCAGGGATTACCTGGGAGATTATTTTATCGGAAAGGATAGTATCCGAAAAAATGTGGAAAAACTTGAACTGATACAAAACTATTTACATCGACACAATACAGAACTCCTGGTTATACTGGCCCCGGGGAAAGCTTATTATTATCCGGAGTATATTCCTGATGGTTATAAAAAATTAAAGACTCCCTCAAATTACAGCGTTTACAGATCGGCACTGGACACCTCCACCATTCCAACTTTTGACGCAAACGGATGGTTTATGCAATTGAAAAATGAAAGAAAAGAACCATTGTTTACCCAGACAGGTACTCACTGGAGTGAATTCGGAGCCAAACTGGTTGCAGATTCTTTGTTACGATTAACGGCAAAGGTATTAAACCGTCCCATCAATACCATCACCATTACCGGTGCCGAATGGACAACCAAACTCCGAAGCAGTGATGATGACCTGGCACAGCTCATGAATATATTTACCACCATCAATCGAATGGAAGTACCCTATGCTCAATTTAAAAGGGACACCATCGTAAACGATAGTACTGAAAAGCCATCCGTAATTGTTATTTCCGACAGCTTCTTCTGGAATCTTTATGATGGGATGCTCGACCATTCATTCAGGGATATTGAATACTGGTATTACTACAGCAGCATCTTCCCCCAAAGTTTCAGAAAAAAAACATTTGTTTCAGATATTGATTTAGCCGACAGAATTGAGAAAACAGATCTGATTGTATTGATGACTTCCACAGCAGGTCTTAATAAAATGGGATTCGGGTTTATAGAAGAGGTATTTCCAATTGCCAGGAACGAACAGGATATACTATTGGATTCCCTCACACATGTTTTTCATGCTCTTATTCTGGACAATACAAAGGAGTTGGAGACTATCCGGATGAAAGCCATTCGGCGAAATCTACCTCTCGATTCGATGATACTTTTGGATGCCCGCTATTTGGCAGGGATCAAGCTAAAACACATTCATGATTCCCTCCGACTTCAAACCCAGGAAAACTGAACGAGAGTTTTATAATATCCTGCACTAGCAAATTAAATTATATTATTTTCGTGAGATGGAGGCCAATACTTTTGAGAAATTACTTTTTTCAATCATCTGCCTAATATTCGGCATGTTTGCAATCCAACAGCAATGGCAGCCCTTTCATGAACCTCCGCTTCGGGGAGCATTTCATACAACACCACGCCCTTCGTTTCAAACAATCGACTGGATGAATGGCACTTTCCAGGACCAATACAATACATACATTGAAGAAAATATTGGCTTCAGGAATACCCTCATCAGGATCAACAATCAGCTAAACTATGGTCTATTCAAAGTATCTACTGTAAAAAAAGTGATCATCGGCAGTAACGGAACGCTGTTCGAAAAGCCCTATTTAGAAAGTTTCAATGGGGATGATTTTATCGGCTCAACCGAGATCAATCTTCAGATGCAACAGATATTGACAACCCGTAATTTCCTGAAAAACCATCAAACAAAGCTGCTGATGATATTTGCTCCCAATAAAGCATTTCTTGACCAGGATCATCTGCCAGCACAGTATAAATCTCCTGCCGATTCATCCAACTATTCGGAATTAAAAAAAGAATTGACAAAACAAGGTATTCCGTTGCTTGACGTAAACGATTGGTTCTGTGATTTAAAAAAGCATTCCGAATATCCCCTGTTTACTCCTAAAGGAACACACTGGAGCGAATATGGCGCCGTTGTTTTTGCCGATTCCCTTTTAAAGCGCATTATGTGCGATATGGATCGTCCGTTTGCAACCATAAAAATGGGACCTGTACACCGGTCAACGCATTCCCACGGAAGTGATGAAGATTTAAGTGACTGGATGAATTTGCTTTTCAGGACAGTTCAATTCAACTATGCCTATTTTGACACGGTGTCAAGTATGGTGAACGATTCCGCAAATCGCCCGACAATCATTGTAGTTGGGGACAGCTTTTTCTGGAATTTGTATAAACCTTTTTTTCTTAATTGCTTTCACTCCATTGAATTCTGGTATTATAATCAAACCGTCTTTTCACCATATTTAAAAGAGCCATTTCCAGTCAAAGACCTTTTACTGCCCGACAAAATTGCCAGGGCTGACTACCTCATCATTCTAAGTGCTGAGCCAAATCTCACACAGATTGGTTTTGGATTATTTCAGGAAATCGATTCGGTTATAAATCTCAAACAGAAAAATCGCCTTCATTACCTGGAAAGTTATTATCTCCAACACATACGCCGCACCAATGAATGGATGGATTTGATCCGGGAGAAAGCGTTGGACAGGGGAATTGGAATCGACTCCATGCTTATAATGGATGTTCGCTACATGGGGCAGCTAAAGCATGACCAATTATTTTCACACCAGTAAACGGGAATGCCGATTTTGATAGCAATAGCATTAATCAATGGAGCAGTTTGATCAGATAAACCGAATGTTCTCCTTTTTGGTGTATTTTTCGCAATAATTGCAATGTAGTCGCAATTCGTCCTCTTTTTCAACCACGGTAAAATTGGTGGGAATGTTTTCTGCATTGGTGATGCAATTCGGATTGATACACTTAACGATTTTTCGTATCCGTTCGGGTATCTCCACCTTTGCTTTATATACCACTGTATAATCTTTTATAACAATCAGGGTAGCTGTCGGAGCCACCAGGGCAATCTTGTTGATCTCTTCACTTTCAAAATATTTCTTGCTCACCTTGATGATCCCCTTTTTGCCGTGCTTATGGCTATCAAGGTTGGTTCCAACCATAATCTGGTTGCTGACTTTGTTTAATCCAAGAATATTGATAACCTGGAAAACCGATTGGGGAGGAATATGATCAATTACGGTTCCGTTCTCAATAGCGGAAACCTTTAATTCTGTTCTTTTTTCTTGTTTAGCCATGATCCGTTCTGTTTTAGGATTTAACCTTTTTTTCTTCTCCAAGAATAATGGTCAGCAAAGCCTGCCTGACATACACCCCATTTTGTGCCTGTTGAAAATAATAGGCCTTTGGGTTATCATCCACATCTTCGGTAATTTCATTCACACGCGGTAGCGGATGCATTACCCGCAGATTTTTTTTGGCATCACTCAGCATGTTTTCCCTGAGGATATAGGCTCCCTTGACCCGCTCATACTCCAGGGGATCAGCAAAGCGCTCCTGCTGAATTCGCGTCATATACAGGATATCTACCTTGGGAATTACCTGATCCATTTCGGTATACTGGTAATATTCCAGGTTTTTGTCTTTGATAAACTGTTTGACCGAACTGGGCAACTTCAATTCCACAGGAGAGATCAGGTGAAAGGTTGTTTTGTAATTGGTGAGCGCCTGCACCAGTGAATGCACGGTGCGGCCGTATTTTAAATCTCCGACAAAAGCAATGTGCAGGTCATCTAGTTTCTTTTGTGTTTTGCGAATTGAATACAGGTCAAGCAAACATTGTGTGGGATGCTGATTGGCGCCATCTCCGGCATTGATAATGGGTACCGGTGATACTTCGCTGGCATAGCGCGCACTCCCTTCTCTGGGATGACGCATCACAATGATATCAGAGTAATTGCTTACCGTCAGAATGGTATCCTTGAGGGTTTCACCTTTTTTTACGCTGGATGTAGAAGCATCGGAAAAGCCAATGACCCGGGCTCCCAGTTGAGAAGCTGCACTTTCGAAACTGAGCCGTGTACGGGTAGAAGGCTCAAAAAACAGGGTGGCCACAACCCAATTATTAAGAATATCCTGTTTGGGATTTTTCTCAAACTTTTCGGCCAGATCGAGTACTCTATCGTAGTCAACCTTGGTAATGTCGTGAATGGAAATTAAGCTTTTGTTTTTCATATTTGGAGGTGGAATATTTTTCAGTTACCGGGCTGTAAAATTATCATATAAAACAGGTCAAAAAGGGCATGTTGATTAAATGTTAATAAAAACAAAAATACCAGTAGCTTTATTGAACAGATAAAAAAAGCGGCCTCTCAGCCGCTTTTAAAATTATTTAACCAGGTTGTGTTTTTTCACAAAATCATCAATGATCCCTTCCAGGTTTGGATAACCAATTTCCTGGAGGTCATAGTAAACCCGTGTATTGGGTTTATTGATTTTAACAACCCTGTTGAGATCAATGGGTGTTCCAATTACCACAGCATCACACTCGGTGTTATTGATCGTGGTTTCGAGATCTTTCAATTGCTGATCACTATACCCCATAGCTGGTAACAGAATACCAATATTGGGATAAATTTCGAAAGTTTCCGAAAGTTTACCCACTGTATAAGGTCTTGGATCTACCAACTCGGCAGCACCAAATTTCTGCGCAGCTACTGTACCGGCACCCAGTTTCATTTCACCATGTGTAAGGGTTGGTCCATCTTCAACTACCAGCACCTTCTTGCCTTTGATCACCGATGGATCATCCACCTTGATGGGAGAAGCGCCATCCACAACAATAGCATGCGGAGCCACTTTGGCAATACTTTCACGCACGGTTTGAATGCCCTCAGGAGAGGCACTGTCCATCTTGTTAATGATGGCAACATCTGCTAACCGCAGGGTCACTTCTCCAGGATAATAGGACAGTTCATGTCCGGGTCTGTGCGGATCCACAACCGTCATGTTCAGATCGGGTTTGTAGAAAGGAAAGTCGTTATTACCACCATCCCACAAAACAACATCACAACCATCCGGGTCATTTTCAGCAGCCCTGAGGATGGCCTCATAATCCACGCCGGCATAAATCACATTACCACGAACAACGTGGGGTTCATACTCTTCCATCTCTTCGATGGTACATTTGTGTTTGTGAAGATCTTCAACCGTAGCAAAACGCTGAACCTTTTGTGCAACAAGATCGCCATAAGGCATCGGGTGACGGATGGCCACCACCTTTAATCCCTTTGCCATCAAATATTCGATCACTTTACGGGAGGTCTGACTTTTGCCACAACCTGTACGAACAGCACCTACAGCAATCAATGGCTTTGTACTCTTCACCATGGTGTCATGGGGTCCGAGTAATACAAAATTTGCACCGGCAGCATTAACAATAGCGCTGACCGACATTACCCTGTGATAGGGAACATCACTGTAGGCAAATACACAATCATCTGCCTTTAATTCTTTAATAAGCTTTGGTAGATCTTCCTCTGCATAGATCGGGATACCGTCCGGGTACAGTTCACCCGCCAGTTCGGCCGGGTATTTCCTTCCGTCGATATCAGGAATTTGGGCAGCTGTAAAAGCCACTACATTGTATTGAGAATTTCCACGATAATAAGTATTGAAATTGTGGAAGTCCCTTCCTGCAGCACCGATAATAATTACATTTTTCTTCATAATTATTACCTTTTTAAAATTTATTAAACAAAAAGATCTTTTGCTAAAACTGCAAAATTTTCGCACAAAGTTATGTGATTAAACTTTTCAGCCAAGAAATTATGGATGATTTATTAAAAAATAGGGATGATAAAAATGAATTGACCCTTACCTCAAAGGATAATCCCGGCAATTTTATTTTCAATTCCTATTATCAAGATGTTGTTATTTTTGTAGGTTAACAAAATATCCGAGACCTAATGACGGCAAAAAAAAACAAACCTCTTTCTGATAAAAAACAAAAATTACTCGAATATCTGTTGACCTATGTAAGTGAACACAAACAAGCTCTATTTGAAGAAAAGATCCGATTCAGAACAAAATATATTACCGTAGTGCTTGAAGATATTTTCCAGCCACACAATGCTAGCGCTGTTTTACGAACCTGTGACTGTTTTGGGGTGCAGGATATTCATATCATCGAAAACCAGAATAAATACGAAGTAAATCCCGATGTAGCACTGGGTTCTTCCAAATGGCTCAAGCTGATGAAATACAATACAGAAAAGCAAAATACCATCATGGCTTATCAAACTTTGAAAAAACAGGGATACCGAATTGTTGCCACAACACCGCATAAAAATGACATTCTTCTTGAAGAATTATCACTCGATCAAAAAACCGCCTTGGTTTTTGGTACAGAGATGCGGGGTTTAACAAATTGGGCCATTGATAATGCTGATGCCTGGGTAAAAATTCCAATGTATGGATTTACAGAGAGTTTTAATATATCCGTTTCAGCTGCAATAATCCTTCATTACCTTACTGAAAAGCTCAGAAAATCAGACATTGCATGGCAACTCAATCAAACTGAAATAACCGATATAAAACTGGATTGGGTAAAAAATACAATTAAACGTGCTGAATTACTTGAACAGAAATTCCTGAAAAATTCATAACTTTACCGGAATTTCGAGTATTAATCATCAAATATTTTAACTTATGGGAAAAGGCGACAAAAAAACGAAACGCGGCAAAATAATTATGGGCAGTTACGGAAGATTGCGCCCCCGGAAGAAAAAATCGGATAGTTTTAGTCCCGAAGACCGCAAAAAAGAAATCAAAAAAAGCAAACCGGTTAAAAAGAAGGCACCAACTGCAAAAAAAGAAACTAAAAAGAAAGAGGTCGAAAATAAAACGGATACCCCTCCCCTAGAGGAAACTCCTAAAACAAAACCTGAAACAAAAACTACCAGTGATAAAGTGGCCGAAAAACCGGCTGCAAAAGAAGAAGACAAAAAGGCAGTTAAAAAAGAAACAAAAAAGGAATCGTCTGCTGCCAAACCTAAAACTGCTGCAAAGACTGCAGGAAAGAAAAAGGATAAAGCAGACAAGGAAGAGGGAAAGGAAAAATAAATCAGGTTGTTTAGTTTTTGATGACTAAATTGAATCGGCAGGAAACTTCAGGTTTCCTGCTATTTTTTTAAATAACCTGCCACGTTCTTCAAAATTCCTAAACATATCATAACTCGAAGCAGCGGGCGACAATAAACAGATGGACCCTCGTTTGGTATGTCCCCTAATGATCATTTCAATTTCATCCAACTTTTCAATAAAATATGTATTTTGCCCTTTGGCCAATTTCCCTGATAACATACTGAGTATTCGTTTTCCAGCCTCACCCATAAAGATGAATTGATGAATTTGTGTCTTGGGCAAAAAATCAACCAGACCCGAATAATCAATACCACGATCTTTCCCTCCCAGGATCAGGGTATCAACGTTTATTAAGGTTTTTATTGCAGCAATGGTCGATTCAGGGATCGTTGAAATGGAATCATTATAAAAATCAATACCACCGATGTTCCCAACATACTCCAGGCGATGTTCGAGACCTTTGAAATCCAATACGGCAGATTGAACAACCTCGGCAGGAATTCCTGATATCCTGGCGGCACATATAGCGGCCATGATGTTTCGAAGATTATGAGCGCCCGGAAGTGCATTTCGATGACAAAAATCATAAACTTCATGACTGCCCTCGTAAGTGTAAATTACTTTTTGATCATCCTGAGAATAGGCCCCCGAATTTTCCCGCTTTACATCTGAGTACCAAATCATTCCCGCACGTATTTGATCGTTATAAAAATCATACAGAATTTTATCGTCCCGGTTCAGGATCAAATAATCATCCTCGCGCTGAAAAGCACTGATTTTGAATTTAGCGTTCCGGTATTTTTCAAAAGTTTGGTAATGATCAAGGTGCTCTTCAAAAATATTCAGGATCACTGCAATATGAGGAGAAACGCTTATATCATCAAGCTGATGCGAAGATAATTCAAAAATGACATGGGTATCAACATCAATTTTATGGATGAAATCAAAAGGTGGCACCCCGATATTCCCTACTAAAATTACATTGGATGTATGGGTCGATATGATATGATGTATCAAACTCGATGTGGTGCTTTTGCCTTTTGTTCCTGTTATGCCTATTGTTTGTCTGGCAAATGCCGATAAAAAAAGATCGGTTTGCGATGTAATTTTTTGAGGTTCGACTTTGGATAGCAGTTTTGAACGGGCAATCCCGGGGGATTTAATGATCAGATCAAAATCAGCCAGCTGATCAAGATACGCTTCACCTGCTAAGGTATTGAATTCTGATTGGTCCATATCAGAAAAGGCATTTTCATTTTGATCAGCCAGAAAAAGAAGCGCTGAGGGCACAATTTTTTTTAGAACAGAAAACGTTGATTTCCCTTCTTGTCCAAATCCCAGGATCAGGATTTTTTTACCCGAAACTATTTCAGCTAGATGATCAATCATTCAACGCTGATTTAAGGATAGTTAAAAAAGGATCGTCCAAAAAATGATGGTTATCAAAGGCATTTTCAATTATTCCTTTTGTTTCTTCACTGAACTTTGTCGAATTATTCTCCTGATAATATTTTAGCAGGGGTGGCAAAGGTTTGGGGAATTGGGGAATGGTCCGTTGCAATGCAAAATTGACTTCATCGGTGGTTCCTACACATTCAAAAGGTTTCTCCTCAGCAATACCGCTAAGCTCATTGAGAAAAGGAATCAGTTCCACATCATCAAAGAGATTCCTGCCAAACATGGACTGCATATCCGATGGTTTAAGAAAAGGAGAAAGAATGATATAGGTAAATAAACATTTAGAACATTTCCCACACCATCTGTCATTTTTACTTCCTGCATTGCAACTCCGAAAAGCACTATGATAATCCTTCATACCAGAAAAGAGACGGGCAATTCCATATTCGTTCAGAGGACGCAAGAAGCTAAAATATTCAATATCCCGGGATATAAATTGCGCTACATACTGTCGAAAATCATTTTCAAATTCAATGGATTTGGAATATTGATGATTGGGTCCATCCTTGATCGTTGGTTCATTGGCGCTGGATTCATTTGATAGGGCAATGTATTTGGCATGAGAAAGTGTGGCAGCCATCAGGGTTATAAAGCCCAGCAAAGCAGAGAAGGGAGTATGCCCGTTTAAAAATCCCTGTTTGTTCATCTCCAGTAAATGAGGGTCGATATTTCGGTTCACTTCAAATATTTGAGCTCTTTTAAAACCTCCTATGTGTGTCGTGTCTAAAACAGCCTTACGAGGATTCACACTAAATGGGATGACTTTCATTTTACTCCGCAGTAACTCCAATGTAACGGCAGAGTCTTTCCCACCACCAATGGGAACGATTACTTTTTGAGGATCTGTATTGACCTTGAAACGAAACAGTTTTCTGGATGATGGGGTCTCAATTTGCATATAGGTCTCCTGATCTTCATTTATTCCATTGACATAGAAAAACTCTCCAAGACCTTTGAAATATAGCTTTTTCCAAAATTTTATTTGATTCGAATCAAGAAAATAGGGTTTGATTATTACTTTTTGCGGACAGGCCACCTTCCAGTAACTGATCAATTCGATCATTCCAATATGAAAAATCAGGCTTTCGAGCAATTTTGGATCGTGGTGAGTCTTTAACAGTGCTTTTTTAGGAATCGTAAGCGTGGGTTTAAAAAAGTGTTTATCATCAATATTGAAATCAAAGGCAACGGTCAGGATATCATCGATGTCTGTAATATGATAACCTTCAAATACAAATTTTGAATAGGTTTGGCGGAGTGTATTATATTTATTTTGATTATTTTTATTCACTAGTTACTCTGGTATCATTTTTGATTTTCAAATCATAACTTCATTTACTACGCGAAACAAAAGAACAAAAATAAAGCGAAAATGACTGACCTCAATAATATATTAAAAATAAGGACCAACAACCTCAAACCATCAAAGGGAAAGATCCTTATTTCAGAACCTTTTTTAATCGATTATTATTTCAAACGATCGGTAGTACTCCTTGCCGAACACAATGATGAAGGCACATTTGGGCTTATCGTCAACAAGCCTGTTGAGATGTATTTACACGATATGATCAAAGACTTCCCTGAGTTCAATGCCCCTGTTTATCTTGGTGGCCCGGTGAAGACGGATAATCTTTATTTTATCCATACACAAGGAAATCTCATAGAAAACAGTATGGAGATTTTAAATGGCCTCTATTGGGGAGGAGATATTGAGCACGTTAAAGAATTAATCCTCATTGGAAAACTTCAACCTGAACAAATTAAGTTTTTTGTCGGATATTCGGGATGGATTTCGAATCAACTGGAAGAAGAATTGGAACGTAATTCCTGGCTGGTTGCCAATATCAAACCAAATCAGGTCATGCAGGCCAATACTGAAAAATTGTGGAAAACATCCATTAAAAAACTGGGTGGTGATTATGCGTATTGGACCAATTTCCCGGCCGATCCAAATTTAAATTAAGTCCATCAGGTTACCCAATATTTACCCAGTCTTTTTTCTTGTTATACCCCTTAATTTAATTTGATAATTTTTGATGCAGTAGCCCTGTAATTATAATAATGCGTAATATTTCACATTGTGCCAAATTTGGGGGGCCAATGCTAAAGGTAAATTTCTTTGCGGTTTGTTCGGATTACTTTATCTGAAACCCACACATCGATTTCATGATTAATTTTGATGACCAGGCCCTGAATCTTTTGCTCTCCAATATAAATTCTGCATATATCTCCAACCTTGAGAGTTTTTCGCTTGATTTTTGTGGCAACAATCCTAAATAGAATTTGGCCTGTATAGATACATACAAGTGCAAGAATGAGTGTCATATTATTATTGTAGTTTCCGGAATTGTCTAAAAGCCATTGTAAAAATAAAGAAATATTCTCAATTGTGAGATGCCGAATAAAAAATGATCAATGATTTTGATATATTTTTGGACGATAATTAAAACATTGTGTATGAAAAAGCTCTTTATGATAGGCATCGTAGCATTAGCAATTCTAAACAGTTGCTACAACAGACCAAATAATATCACTGATGACCCTACAGCCCGTGAATCGGTTTACGACTCAATACTGGCAAAAAAACTGGGAGCTGATGAATATGGCATGAGGCAATATATCATGGCTTTCTTGAAAAAAGGTCCCAATCGCAATCAAGATTCAGCAACGGCTGTAAAACTTCAACGGGCACACCTTGATAATATCACCCGCATGGCAAAAGAAGGCACACTGATTCTAGCAGGACCTTTCCTTGATTCGGGAGACATTAGAGGTATCTACATATTCGATGTCAGGACGGTTGAAGAAGCGCATGCACTCACTGCAACTGATCCAGCCATTCAAGCCGGCCGGCTTAAAATGGAATTACATCCCTGGTATGGTTCAGCCGCATTGATGCAAATACCTGAAATATCACGATCCATTGCTAAAAAAGAAATATAAATACCAGTTTGATCAACCCTTAATTGCCGGTCGATTAATCAGGCGATATAAACGCTTCCTGGCAGATATTGAGCTGGACACGGGTAATATTGTTACAGCTCATTGTACCAATTCGGGCAGCATGAAATCCTGCATTGAGGAGGATGCCCCGGTATATGTATCATTCAGTGACCGGGCTGGACGGCGAACCCGCTATACCTGGGAAATGATATTCATCAATAATGGCTGGATCGGGGTCAATACCATGATACCCAATCAAATTGCTTTCAGTGCAATAAAGCAAGGTTTTATTACCGAACTTATTGGATATCCTCATATTCAGAGGGAGGTCAAATATAACGATAGTCGACTTGATATCTATGCAGAAAACCAGCTGGAAAGATGTTTCATTGAAGTCAAGAATGTTACCTTGAAAGAAAATGAATATTCATTGTTTCCAGACTCGGTATCCACACGGGGTAAAAAGCACCTGGAAGCCCTCATTAAAGCAAAAGAAGAAGGTTATAGAGCGGTTATGTTGTATGTTGTTCAGCGAACCGATGTAGAATATTTTTCACCAGCATTTAAGATTGATCCAAATTATGCTGCTGTTTTCGAACAGGCGTTATCTCGGGGGGTAGAAGTTATTGTCTATCAATTTGAGGTAACCCCGATATCCATCAATCTTATTAAAAAGCTACCGCTTAAAATTCTAAAAAATACAAGATAAATCATTAATTTTGCGAGGTGAAGAAAATAGATAAACTAAAACGTCAGCGTTTTGAAATCTCAATGAAGATCATTGAAATTGAATCAAAGATCAAAGTAAGTAAAAAGACAATCAACCTCGAAAAAGAGCTGACCATTTTAAAAGAAAAAGAAAATACATTAACAAAAAGAATAGAAGAATTATAAATCACCGGGTCAATGAAGTATTATAATAGTAAAATCATACAGGGAAAATTCAGTGAAACCATTGATCGAATAACAGCGCTGCTGCAAGATGAAGGTTTCGGAGTTTTAACAGAGATTGATGTAAAAAAAACCCTGAAGAAAAAACTGGATGTTGACTATAAGAACTACGTTATATTAGGCGCATGTAATCCAAATTTGGCATTGCGTGCCTTCCAGGCGGAAGATAAAATAGGTACACTTTTACCCTGCAATGTAATCGTTATTGATCAAGGTGGTGGGAATATTGAAGTCGCCATAATGGATGCCGTTACCATGATGCGACAGATCGGAAATCCAGATCTTGAAGTACTGGCACATGAAGCCAGTGAGCGATTAACACGGGTCCTTGAAAAGATAAAATAAATTGCAGACCACCCATTCTTTTAATTTTTTCATACACAAAATACTCTCCACTATCTGATTATACCTGGAGATTTTAAGTTATTGGTTCCTTTTGGTCATAGCGAGATTATTTCGTGGCTTTAATATGTCCAGAAAGAATCAACCTTAATAAAAAACTTCTCATATTCAAAAATAATAGATTTCCCGCTTTTTATCAATGATTGAATTCGATTCGTTTTACAATTTTTCGAATCAATATATCGTGAATAACTATATTAAAAAAAATAATTCATCACAGGAAAAAGAGAGCCCTTTATCTTTAAATTCGTGACAGAATCCCCAGGTTATTTACACTTTATAAAAAAGTAAATGCAGCTCAGCAATGAAAACAACATAAAGTTTTCCGTTTTCATTATCGGATTTACCACGATGATAACCCAAATCATTTTGCTAAGAGAATTTCTTTCCATATTTCGAGGCAATGAATTGATTATTGGGATTATTCTGGCTAATTGGATGTTGCTTACGGGCCTGGGAGCCTGGGGCGGGCGAAAGATCTTAATTATTGACAATAAGCCGCTGTTTGTATTTGTCACCCATATTTTACTGGGAATATTGCCGCTTATAACCGCTTTTTTTACTTATTATTTGCGTTCATCCTTGTTTCCCCCTGGATCATTTGCCAGCTTAATGGATGTTTTTCTGACTTCCCTTCTTCTATTGATGCCTTTCTGTCTTTTGTCAGGTGTAATGTTTACTTTTTTCAGTGCCCAACTATCTGCCCTGGGCTACTCCAATCAAATTAGTCGTGTTTATGCAATTGATGCAATCGGCAGCATCGTTGGAGGATTAATATTTAATTTTTTACTTATTTTCATTTTCAATGCTTTCTTCAGCCTGAAGGTATTGATGATCATAAACTTTGGGGTTGCCCTTTATTTGTCTTATAAAATTAGAAATAGCATTTTCCCAAGGATTGCTGGATTAATCGCAATCGGATTTGCTGGAGCAATCCTGATTTTTGATGTCAATGGAATTGCATTAAATTACGTTTACAAGAACCAAAATATAATAAAGCAAACGGAAACTCCGTATGGGAAAATTGTCGTAACAGAAATGGCAGAACAATATTATATTTTCGAAAATACCATTCCAGTATTTTCTACGGACAATACCATTACCAGTGAGGAGAATGTCCATTACGTGATGTTGCAGCATCCGAATCCTGACAACGTATTATTGATTTCAGGGGGTTATGGAGGGGCAATCAATGAAGTCCTCAAATACAATATCAAAAGCCTGGACTATCTTGAAATAAATCCTTCCATACTCAAACTGGGAAATAAATACAGTCAAAATGCATCCAACAATAAGAAAATTCAAGTAATTAATCAGGATGCGCGTGTGTTCTTGAGAAATTACAAAAAGGTTTATGATGTTGTTATCATTAATCTTCCTGATCCTGTTAATGTGCAGATAAACCGTTATTATACATTGGAATTTTTTGAGGAACTTAAGCAAAAGCTGAGTCCATCTGCAGCTATTTCAATTAGTCTGACCTCTTCAGCAAACTATTTAAATGAAGAATCACAGGAGGCCCATACAGCACTTTTTTCTACTCTAAAATTAATTTTCGATAATGTTATCGTGATTCCGGGAACCCGGAATTACTTCATTGCTTCTGATGGAATCTTATCTTCTGAAATATCAAGGCTTACCAGAATTAAAAAGATTTCCAACACTTATGTAAATCCTAACTACATCGATGATGAACTTATCCAGGAGAGGAGACAGCAAATCGAAAAAGCCATTGCTGGCAAAGTTTTGATCAACTATGACTTTCTTCCCTTACCTTATCTTTTGCAACTGAAACTTTGGTTACGTAATTTTAAAATCATTGCCATTGTTATTGGAATTTTATTGTTTGTATTGCTGGTGATCATTATACCCAGGCTTCATATTGTTAACGTAGGACTTTTCACAACAGGATTTTCAGCTTCTTCACTGGAAATCATTTTACTCATCGCATTTCAGATTTTTTATGGGTATGTATATTTTATGTTGGGAATATTCATCACCGTGTTTATGATAGGTCTTGTAACAGGCTCATTGATCATTGTAAAGAAAATACAGATTACATACAAAAACTATAGTCTGTTCCAGTATGCTGTTGGGATCATTGCCATTATCGTACCCATTATACTTAATACCCTTAAAATGAATCAACCGGGCAATTTTATTATTCATTCCATTTTTATTATTTTTATTCTGATTACCGGAATCCTAACGGGAATTCAATTCGCCATTGGAACCAGGTTAAGGATAGAAACCATAACCAATACAGCAGCCACTGCCTATGGATCTGATCTTCTGGGAAGTGCAATTGGGGCCCTATTGGTCGTGGGATTATTTATACCATTATTGGGAATAATTAAGGTTTGTCTTTTAATTGGCATACTTAATTTCATTGCCGGCCTCCTGGTTCTATTCAAATCAACACAAGCCAAAATTTCATAAGCAATTTTGTAGTTTTCATGATTAAAGTCATTCAACAAATTGATGTTGTTTATTTTTAATCAGCTGAATTATGGCTGAAAAGTCATATTCTAAAAATGCTTCGATTTATTTTCAAACAAGAATATTTATTGCTGAATTGTACTGTAATGCAGCGGTAACAGGTTTTCCCCATGGGTAAAGAACGGAACATTTTGCCTTAATTATTACATTGTTTCATTATTAAGAGATTTTATAGATATTTCCACAACTCATCTAACTAAATTAATAATGATACTTTTTCCAAAAAAACCAAAACAAAATATGGTTTTCATCGTAACACTTTTTAACTATAATTACGCTAGTAAGTGAAAACTTTATCATTAAAAAAGAATTTGTCAATTGAGAACTATAAATCAATTGAAGTTTTCCTTTTATGTGCATGCTGTAATGAAGAATATATGCAGCATTGCGGTATGATTTAATGATATTTGCTAATTAATTATAAAAAATATTAAATAATTAGGGTAACCTTTTAAGTAATTAAAGAATTAATAAATCGAATAGTGCAGGAGTATACGGTTGAAGCCATATTAAACGGTATAAAAGAGCGAGATACTCAAGTTCTGGATTTTATTTATACTAATTATTATCACCAGATAAAAATTTTTATAATTCAGAATCAGGGTTCGAAAGAGGATGCAAAAGATATATATCAGGATGCAATGCTCGTTATTTACCAAAAGCTTCAGCAAAATAACCTGAAATTAACTTGTTCTTTTAATACGTATTTGTATTCAGTCAGCAGGCTGCTTTGGCTTAAACAACTTGAAAGACGTAAATTGTGGAAACAATTTACCGAAGATGCTGAAAATTATGTCAACCTGGATGATAGCATTGTAACGATATTTGAATTGAATGAACGTTACAAACTGTATCAAACACATTTTAAACGCTTAAGTTTTAGCTGCCAAAAGGTTTTAGAGCTTTTTTTAGCCAGAATTCCTTTAAAAGAAATTGCCAGGATACTGGGTTTTAAAAGTGAATCTTACGCTAAAAAGAGAAAGCATCAATGTAAAGAAAAATTAGTGAATAGCATTAAAAATGACCCTGAATACCAGGAATTAACCAAGCATTCTATTTATAACAGTCAATATAATGGATAGATATTTTAGAATTGAGGAGTTCATAGACGGGAACCTTAGCCAGGAGGAATCTATGCGCCTTAAAAATGAGCTTGAGACCAACTCGGATCTTGCATTCGAATTGATATTACGCTCAGAAATAAACAAGGCCATCAGGGATAAAAACTTAATGGAATTCAGAGATTTAATACTTGATCAAACCCATCATCAATCATCAGCATCTGCACTATTCAATTTACAACGGGATGTATTAAGAACCTGGCACCTGGCAGCAGCTTCTTTTATATTGATCCTGGTTGTAGGTGGTCTGTGGTTTATACTATCCAATAAACCTTTTTCAACCGAACGTCTTGTAAGTAAATACTATAAACCTGCGCAATCTATCCTTCAATACAGATCTCTTGAACTTAATTCGGATGATGCTTTAAAAGAAGCATTTAATTTCTATCAACAAAATGATTATACAATTGCACTGAAATATTTCAACTCCCTTGAAAACCAGATAACCGCCAAGTTTTATTCTGGAATTTGCTATATTGAACTCGAACAATTTGATAATGCTGTTAAATCGTTTGAATTTGTAATAAATGATAAAGACAATCTATTTGTGGAACAAGCTGAATGGTATCTGGGTTTAATATACCTCATGAACAATCAAAAATCACAGGCAATAGACCAATTCAATAAAATTGCTAAAAGTGATAGCTTTTACGAAGTCCAGGCAAAGGAAATCCTCAAATACCTGAATTAATTTACAAATAAAAATTAATATTGAGGCTGGCCGTTGATCGGTTCAGCCTCTTTTTTTTGCACTGCTATTCCAATAAGGATTAGATGATATTATCAATAGATAGAAGGTTTTAATACTTCACTCTACGCTTCTTATACTTTAAGTGTGAAAAGGCCGGTAGGTGATGTTATCAGAGATATTTAATAGAATTAAATAAAGGAAACAATATCTATGGTGTTCTCTGTTTTCTTCTCCAGAGGACTGCCACGATACTTATAATGATTACCAATATTATTCCACCTGCAATTGAATAAGATTTCAGATTATTATTTAAAGACAGTGGGGAATTATCACCAATCTGAACATATGCCGCCCAGAAGTAGGGATGAGAACGAAGCTGATCAGCATTATTGAGATAATTAATCTTTGCCTCTCTCAAAGCCTCATCCTTTTTCATTCCTTTTTTAAGATTTTTGTAAAATTGGGTAACGATTTCCATACTCGAGACATCTTCAATGGCCCACAAGGTCATCACTATACCGGGAACTCCAGCATATAAGAATCCCCGAGCCAGGCTCATAATACCCTCACCCCTGCTCAATTTTCCCACCCCAGTTTTACAGGCACTTAATACGGCCATTTCAGCATTCAGATTTAGATTATATATTTCATAAATATTTAAAAATCCATCATCTATGGTATCCTCCTCCGAGGAAAAAACCAGTTTTGAAGCAAAAGGGTTTTCATCATTGATCAGCGTATGCATTGCAAAATGCAAAATGCTGTATTTGGATGCATTTTCCTTGAAATTATGCTCAGTCGCCTCTTTACCTGCCATAATTTTCCCGGTGAAAGTTTCATGAATGCGATTAACTTCTTCCTGGGTATGATAGAGAGGTGTTAAAAATTGGTCAATATCTCTAAATCCAGGCTCATTAGAGGCTATTCTGTAATGGTTGTCTTTATAGGTTGGTGCCATGGCCAGTAACCTACTGCTTGAATTACCCCTTTTAATATCTTTAAAAAACAAGGTAGCAGAATAGTCATAACATATGGTATGCTTTTCGATGAGATAAGACAGGTTCCTGAAATTTATTTTATCCATATCCGGAGGGTTGGTTACCAGGGCATCAAAACTTAAATAACCCAAAACATCATCCGGAATGATAATCAAGTGATGATTTTCATCAAAATCTTCCTTGAACAGGATACGGTATAAGTACAATCCAAGTTTAGAAAATTCAATGCTACTTTCCTTTGGATCATTCTCAAGAGGCAGTGTATTCATCATCCCAATAAATCGCTCAACCTTTTCCGAGAAAGTACTATCGATTTTTGTTTTCTGTAAAATCGCCGTATCACGGTCAATGATGAATGCAAACAAGATGGAATCGGTTTGTTTAAATTCAATGAGAATTTGATCCTTGTCAATTTGTTTCTTAACACGCTCAATCGGGATAACATCAAAATTATATTTCAAGTTGAAATAGACAGGGTAATTTGTTTCCAAACTGGCAATTAAGCTATCATACAATAGTTTTTCATTATACAGGTCCTTTTGAAGAATTGATATTTTGAGGGAGTCTGAGTTCACCTGTTGTTTTTCCTCAAAAATCATATTATCAAGCAGGGCGATCTCCTTTTTTATAGATTGTTCGTTTTGTTTCAGGTCCGGTGGGATCATTCCTCCTTCAATGGCTTCAGATTCCCGAATCGACGACAATAATACCTGCGACTTGCTTTTTTCAGAATAACTGAAAGCGAGGTTCAGATATTCTTCCTTTCCAGATTGAAAATACAATTCACTGGCTGCCTGTACAGCAAGGTTATATATGTTATTTACCCGTGTAGCGACCAATAGTTTTACTTTATCTGTATTCAAAGTAGTCTTAAAATTTTCATAGTAATTGATGGCAATATCAATTGTATTGAGACAGACCTTGAGATCTCTTAAATCCTTTGAAACAAATTCATATAGACCATAAAAAGAAAATGATTTCCCATAAAGGGTGTTAAATATATTCAAATCAAGTTCAACTGCAGATAAATCCGGGTTGTCGTAATAATCCGTGTTATGATAACTCTCGAGAAAAGCATTCAGCGCATTTTGAAAATATTCAAGTGAATACTCATATTTTCCAAGGGTTTGATAATGTGTACCCATAGCTGTAAGTACATTCGATACGTCCCTGTTTGTTGCGCCATAAATTTCAAGATATACATTATATGCCTTGGTTAAATAATCTAATCCCTTATCCAATTCACCCAAATTATCGCAGAAATAACCGTACTTTAAATAGCATAGTGCCGTTTGATCATGAATGACACCCAATTTACTTTCAGCCTCTTTTATAGCAAGCCGATAGTAATGGTTGGCTTTTTCATCATCATTCATATTGGAGTAACATGATCCGAGGGAACGAAGTATTTTCACCCTTTGTTCAGGATCGAGATCGTTGTTCAGTCCTTCCAGGTGATATCGAATGGCTTCAGCATAATTACCCAATGATTCATGGATGGTTCCTATATTATAATTCAGTGATATAAACGTCTTATCATCTGGACTTAAATAGTTTTGGTAAGCATTGTAAGCCAATTCGTTGTAAATCAATGCATCTTCATAGTCATTTAGAATGATGAGGATACTACCCTTATTTTGATATACAGGTGCCAATCCGGGATAATCCTTTCCGTAATTTGCCAAAAACAGTTGCTCTGCCTTATTGATATATTTCAAAGCTTCATTGGGGTCTCCCGTACTCCTTAAGAAGTTGCTGAAATTAATATAGCCATTTGCAAGTGATATATCATTGGGACTCAATATCCTTTCCTTTAAATCAAGTGAATTTGCAAAATACAGTTTGGCACTATCCAGATTACCGGTTGAAGCAAAAATGATAGCCTTATTTTGGTAGAGTACAGCAATAGATAAAAGGGATGGTTCTCTCTTTTTCTTCTCAAGACTTAATGCCTGATCATAAAAATTAGAGGCTTCGCTAAAATTGGGTTCCATTAAACTAATGTTTCCCAGATTTTTCAACACCAATACTTTAAGACTATCAAAACCAGCTTCATCACATCTCGCCAGTGCCAGTTGGTTATAAAATCTAGCACTATCAATTTGCTTTCCCTTATAACAAACCCAGCCTTTTATATAATAATATTCACCTAAATATTCTAAATTTATTTTTAATGAATCTGATGCAAATTCCCATCCAAGTAAATTATATTTTTTAACCGAATCAGTAATGCCTTTCGCTTGATAAGCTATTGACAATAAATGAAAATAATTCGTTGAAGATGAATTTTTGGATCCATCTAAAATAGTAAAAGCAGAATCTAGATACATTTGGCTAATTAACGACCTAACTTCTTCAAAAGCTGGATTAGATTTTGGAAAAATAGAAGATTGTCCATTACCCTCCGCGTATATTAGAAAGATTATTGCAATAAATATTGCTTTTATTGCCAAATATAATATCCTGTTACCTTTTTGTTGCATATGTAAATCCGTAGATTTATACCCTTTTATTCCAAAATAGTTATATCTAAAACTAATTATTTTCAATAAAAAAAAGGAAAGTTCCTGATATAAGATCAGGACCTTTCCTTTAACCTAAAAGTCCATTAGCTAGGTTACTTTTTTTGAAAAAAATCCTTAAAAGGGTTCTAAACAAAAAGTTATGCTTCGAAATTTAAAGCTATTCCGGAACATAAACACCATTTACATCTCCCGTACTATTACCAAGCAAACCACCGCCATTTCCTGTTGCCTCAGTATTTTGCTGATCAACATTGACTGATGAGAATTGAGAGATAACAGATGAAGAAATAAACAATGCAAAAGTAACCACCAAAATGGTAGCAAGACTTCTCTTCTTCATAACTCTCTAATTAAATTTACAAAAAGTAAAATTTCATGTCAAAAATAAATAAAATTTTCATTTTGGGAACGATTTATCAAATTAATTCCTGTTTCTCGATAAAAAAAGTGTAATTTATAATTATTCCAAATAGTAAATTTGATCCGAATTGAGCATTCCAAAAAAATAATTTTACTCTAATTTTTTGGGTAACCTTTTGACTTTGAAAGGAATTAACAAAATGCATTTCAGCAAATTTGCGATTCAAGATGTACTTTGGAATTGGCTTTAATCAAATTTAAAAACGGTGCAATCTTTTTCAAATATACTCGATGCTAAAAAAAACAAGGACTGGCAGCTAAAAGAGACCTTCCTGGCCAACATTTCACATGAAATTCGCACACCCATGAATATTATTGTAGGATTCTCTAATTTGCTTTCTGATTCTTCCTACAATGATGATCAAAAAAAGTTTTTTATCGAAGAGATCAATAAAAATAGCCTCGAATTGCTGAGAATCATCGATCAATTGATCATAACGTCTGAAATTCAAACAAAAAGCATCGATATACATCATACTGAATGTAGGGTCAATCAACTTTTCGAAAGTCTATTCTCCTATTTTACATATTCCATGCATAAGCACAGAATAAATCAAATAAGCCTGAAATTGGAACAAAATGACACACATTCCAAAAAAAGTACATTTGTCACGGATCCTGACAAACTAAAACAAGCGCTGATTTGCCTTATTGAAAATGCCATTAAATATACAAATAACGGAACTGTGACCTTTGGCTATACAATGAATAGCAAAGGAATTGAAATGTTTGTTAAAGATACGGGAGTAGGCATTGAGGGTAGAAATCTAAAAAATATATTTAAAAAGTTTTATCGGGGTGATAATCATCCCAGTAAAACAAACTTTGGGCTTGGAATAGGATTGTCCATTGCGAATGACCTGATACATTTATTGGGCGGAGAACTAAATGTGAAAACCAAGCCGGGTGAAGGCTCCTTATTCTATTTTACCATCCCATTCAATTCAAAAGATTCTACTTCATGTTTGCATTGAAAAGAAAAACCACTTTCATCAAAGTGGTTTAAATGTGGGGCGTACTGGATTCGAACCAGTGACCTCTTGCCTGTCAAGCAAGCGCTCTAAACCAACTGAGCTAACGTCCCATGTTTGAGAATGCAAAATTAAAAAATCCTTTTAATTTTCAAGTCACTTATGTTTTATATTTTTGACAACCATAGAAATTTTACATTTATGAAATCTATTCTTTCAATTTTAATCATAGTGGCCGGACTGATTTCATTGGATCTGTCGGCGCAGGAAGACCATCCAACCATCAACCTGGAAAGTATATTCAAGGATGGAAAATTTCGATCAAATTCTGTCGGGGGATATACATCCATGCAAGATGGAGAACACTATTTGGTAAATGAAAATGATGCGCTTAGCATTTATGCCTATAAAAATGGGAAAAAAACAGGGACTTTTGTAACCCCTGAGGTTCTCATTCCAGAAGGTGATAGTCTGCCAGTTTCTCTTCGAAGATATTCAATTTCATTGGATGAATCCAAAATTCTGATTCCGGTGAACACAGAAAGAATATATCGGCGTTCATCGAAATCTGATTATTATGTTTGCGACCTGGATAAAAAACAAACACTTCCGCTTTCATCCTCGGGAAAGCAACAACATGCGACTTTTTCACCCAATGGTAGGTTTGTTGCTTTTGTTCGGGACAACAACCTATATATCAGCGACCTACTACATTCAACGGAAAAACAAATCACCAATGATGGTGAATTCAACAACATAATTAATGGTGCAACAGATTGGGTTTACGAAGAAGAGTTTGGCTTTTCAAAAGCTTTTTTCTGGTCGCCTGATAGCAAGAAAATTGCATTCTACAGATTCGATGAATCTGAGGTTAAAGAATTTACCATGATGCTCTGGGGTGATTTGTATCCGGAACCATATCAATATAAATATCCCAAAGCAGGAGAAGCCAATGCTTTAATAGAAATACAAGTTTATGATCTTCCTTCGGGTAGCATAACAAAAATGGATATTGGAACAGAAACCAATATTTACATTCCCCGAATTAAATGGACCAATGATCCCACGGTGCTCTCCATCCAGCGAATGAACCGACTTCAGAATCATCTTGAAATATTACTGGCCGACGCGAACTCAGGTAAAACAGAAACCATCTATGCTGAAACCAACAAGTACTATATTGATATCACGGATGACCTGACTTTTCTGAAAAACAGCGAACGATTTATCATTTCCAGTGAGCAAGACGGATTCAATCACCTCTATATGTTTGACCTTCTCGGGAATCTGGAAAATCAAATTACTTCCGGCGAATGGGATGTTGATCAATTTATAGGCATTGATGAAGAAAATGAGAAAGTTTATTTTACTTCCAGTGAGACTTCTCCGTTAAACAGAGAGCTCTATGCAATTAATTTAGACGGGTCCAATAAAACCAGGCTATCAGAAAAGGAAGGGAATAACCGGATTCAGTTTGGTAAAAAATTCAAATATTTCATGAATACTTATTCGGATGCGATTACTCCTCCCATTATATCACTGTATAAATATACTGGTGAAAAAATCAGGGATATTGAAAACAATGAATCCCTTGTTCAGACTATTGAGGATTATCATTTTTCACCGCGAGAATTTTTTACATTTGAAACGGATGATCAGATTTCACTGAATGGATGGATGATCAAGCCTCCGGATTTTGATCCGAACAGAAAATACCCCGTATTAATGTATGTATACGGTGGACCCGGATCACAAACTGTAAGAAATAGTTGGGGCGGAGGCAATGCATGGTATCAAATGCTGGCCGCTCATGGAATAATAGTGGTTTCTGTTGATAATCGCGGAACAGGAGCGCGGGGAGAGGCTTTTAAAAAAATGACTTATCTGGAATTGGGTAAATATGAAACCATCGACCAGATAGAAGCTGCGAAATATCTTGCCGGTTTGGACTACATTGATCCGAATCGAATAGGTATTTGGGGCTGGAGTTATGGAGGATTTATGGCCGCTTCTTGCATTACCAAAGGATCGGATTACTTTTCAACCGGCATCGCTGTCGCTCCCGTCACGAATTGGCGATACTATGATAACATATACACCGAAAGATTTATGCGCACACCCCAGGAAAATCCGGAAGGCTACGATAACAATTCTCCCATCAATCATGTGGATCAATTGAAAGGTAACTTCCTGGTTATTCATGGAACAGCCGATGACAATGTTCATGTTCAAAATACCATCGATCTGGTTTCGGCATTGGTGCGCAGCAATAAGCAATTCGAAATGCAACTTTATCCCAACAGTAACCACGGGATATATACCGGTCGAAATACTACTTTGCACCTTTATTCTCGCCTCACTGATTTTATCTTAAAGCATCTTGCAGGGGATGAAATGGAATAATTTTTTTGTTTTCTAAATTTTTATATCTTTGCACCCCAATTTAAGCGGATACAATACATAATAAAAGGAGTACAAAATGATAATTATACCTGTAAAAGAAGGTGAAAGCATCGACAGAGCTTTAAAAAAGTATAAGCGTAAATTTGAGAAAACAGGTGTGGTAAAGGAACTGCGTGAACGTCAGAAGTACACGAAACCATCCATTACCAAACGCCAGGAAAAACTCAAAGCAATATACGTTCAACAGCTCAGGCAGCAGGAAGAAGGTTAAAAACAAACCCGCTTCCTGACAGGTAAAAGGAAGAAATATTTGATTTAACAATGGTTTTTGACTATTTTTGATCAAATATTTCTTCCTTATTTTTTTATGCACATAAAATCTTTTCTTGAATATCTGAGGTCCGAAAAACGATACTCCCCACACACGGTAACCGCCTACCATAACGATCTTCTTCAATTTTTCGAATTCATTGAGATCCATTATGAAACTAATGATCCGGCCATTGTATCTCAGCATATGATTCGCTCCTGGATCAGCTATCTGATGGATCATTCCATTTCATCCCGGACGATCAATCGGAAACTCTCCACCCTAAAAACATTCTATCGTTTTTTGCGTAAACAAGATCTGGTAAAAACATCGCCCTTGCTTAAGATAAATCCTCCGAAAACAAACAAAAGATTACCTGAGTTTGTTAATGAAGATAAGATGGATTTGCTTTTGGATGAGAATGTTTTTGAAGAAGATTTTAAAGGAACGAGGAACCGTCTTATCATTGAGCTCTTGTATAATACTGGTATGCGTCTGTCGGAATTGACCAATATACAACATGCTGATATCAACTTTCCTAAACATGAATTAAAAGTAGTTGGTAAAAGAAATAAAGAGCGTCTCATTCCGTTTAATAAAACATTAAAAGAAATGCTGGAAACCTATATGAGAGAGCGGAAAAAGGAATTTGGATCAACGACAGAATGCAGTTATCTCTTGCTCACCGATAACGGAAAAAAAATTTACAAAAAACTTGTCTACCGAATCGTAAATTCGTATCTTAGTCAAGTTTCTACATTAAAGAAAAAGAGTCCGCACGTGTTAAGACACACTTTCGCTACACATATGCTCAACAACGGAGCTGATTTAAATGCAATAAAAGAAATCCTTGGGCATGCCAATCTGGCGGCCACACAAGTTTACACACACAATACGATTGAGAATCTAAAAAAGGTTTATAAACAGGCCCATCCACGGGCTTAAAAGAAAGGAGACGCTTATGCAAATTAACATCAATTCAGTTCACTTTAAAGCTGATCGTAAATTGACAGATTTCATTAATGATAAGGTAGAAAAACTATCATCGATGTATGAAGGTGTTTTAGGGAGTGATGTTACCCTTAAACTTGAGAACACCGAAACTCCTGAAAATAAGATCGCTGAAATCAGAATATTTATTCGTGGCAACGACCTTTATGCCAAGAAACAGTGCAAAACTTTCGAAGAAGCTACAGATACCGCTGTGGATGCCTTAAAAAGGCAAATTTCCAAGTATAAAAACAAAATTAAACCAAGGTAGAATTTTATTAAATAAATTCTTTGATTATTAGAAATATGTTTTATACTTTTGCAGTCCTTTTTTCAAGGACTGTTTTTTTATATACTGAATTGATTGAATTGCCAATGTAGCTCAGCTGGCCAGAGCAGCTGATTTGTAATCAGCCGGTCGGGGGTTCGAATCCCTCCATTGGCTCAGTTCTTTAAAATCCTGACACAAATAAAATAATACATGGGGAGATTCCAGAGCGGTCAAATGGGGCAGACTGTAAATCTGTTGGCGAAGCCTTCGGAGGTTCGAATCCTCCTCTCCCCACTTGGTTTTTTATACCTTATATAATATAGTATAAATAGCCGGGTGCTCTTAACTGTATATTTTGACTCAGAAATTGCGGGAGTAGCTCATTTGGTAGAGCGATAGCCTTCCAAGCTATAGGTGGCCGGTTCGAGCCCGGTCTCCCGCTCAAACAAAAGCCATTGTAGCTCAGGGGTAGAGCACTTCCTTGGTAAGGAAGAGGTCATGAGTTCAATTCTCATCAATGGCTCTAAGAATGATTAACCACTTGAAATTTAAATTTGTAAATTCTAATAAATAATAATTAACATGGCAAAAGAAACTTTTGATCGTTCGAAACCGCACGTTAATATTGGGACCATTGGTCACGTTGACCACGGTAAAACCACATTAACCGCTGCTATTACCATCAATCTTCAGGACAAAGGTTTGGCTACGTTCAAATCTTTCGATGAAATTGATAATGCACCTGAAGAAAAAGAAAGAGGTATTACCATTAATACTGCACACGTTGAATACCAAACTGACAACAGGCACTACGCCCACGTCGACTGTCCGGGTCACGCTGACTACGTGAAGAACATGGTTACAGGTGCAGCGCAAATGGATGGTGCTATTCTCGTTGTTGCGGCAACCGACGGTCCAATGCCACAAACCCGTGAGCACATTCTGCTTGCTCGCCAGGTTGGTGTTCCCAAGCTGGTGGTATTCATGAATAAAGTGGATATGGTTGATGATGAAGAACTCCTCGAACTGGTTGAAATGGAAATTCGTGAGTTGCTAAGCTTCTACGAATTTGATGGAGACAATACACCAGTTATCCAGGGTTCTGCACTCGGAGCATTGAATAAAGAAGAGAAATGGGTACCCAAAATATTTGAACTGATGGAAGCTTGCGACACCTGGATTCCACTACCGGAACGTGATGTTGACAAACCCTTCCTGATGCCTGTTGAAGATGTGTTCTCAATCACCGGTCGCGGAACTGTTGCTACCGGTAGAATTGAATCAGGTGTTATTAAAGTAGGTGATCCTGTTGATCTAATTGGACTGGGTGCTGAAAAACTGAAATCAGTTTGTACAGGTGTTGAGATGTTTCGCAAGATTCTCGACAGAGGTGAAGCTGGTGATAATGCAGGTTTATTGCTCAGGGGTATTGATAAGAAAGAAATTGCACGGGGTATGGTTATTGCCCAACCCGGATCAATTACGCCTCATACCCGTTTCAATGCAGAAGTGTATATCCTGAAGAAAGAAGAAGGTGGACGTCATACACCATTTCACAATAATTACCGGCCTCAGTTCTATTTCAGAACAACCGATGTTACTGGTGAAATCATCCTTCCGGATGGCGTTGAAATGGTAATGCCAGGTGACAACCTGACCATCGAAGTGAAACTGATCTCTGAAATTGCAATGAACAAAAACCTCCGGTTTGCTATCCGTGAAGGTGGACGTACCGTTGGTGCAGGTCAGGTAACTGAGATTCTGGAGTAATACACCTGTTATACAATATTTGTGCAGCAAGGTATCCTGTTTTAACGGGATACCTTTCGCTGCTGATAATAAAAAGTTCTTTAAAAAGAATGTAAACGGGTGTAGCTCAGTTGGTAGAGCTCTGGTCTCCAAAACCAGGAGTCGTGGGTTCGAGTCCTACCACCCGTGCAAAATACAGATGTTCAATGGCAAAATTTAAGTTACAATCTTACGTTCGGGAAAGTTATGATGAATTGGTTCACAAAGTTTCCTGGCCAACATGGAGCGAACTTCAAAACAGTGCGATCGTTGTGTCAATTGCTTCCCTCATCATCGCATTGGTGGTTTATCTCATGGATTTTTCGTTTCAAAATCTGATGCAATTGTTTTATAATAATTTCTAGATTGGAAATCCGGATAGATAACAAACATTGCTATTCAATTTTACATTGTAGAGAATGAGTGATAAAACTAAAAAGTGGTACGTAGTAAGATCGATCAGTGGGAGCGAGAAAAAGGTTAGACAATATCTCGAAAGCGAAATCAGCCGATTGAATCTTCAGGACTATATTTCCAGGGTATTAATTCCCATCGAAAAAGTCTACCAGGTTCGAAATGGTAAAAAGATCAGCAAAGAGCGGAACCTTTATCCCGGTTACATTCTCATTGAAGCCAATCTTGTTGCTGAAATACCGCACATTATTAAAAACATCCCCGGTGTAATTGGGTTCCTGGGCACCAAAGGTGAACCAAGTCCCATGCGACCGTCGGAAGTTAACCGCATTCTCGGTAAAGTTGATGAACTTGCTGAAAAGGGTGAAGAGGTGAATGTTCCGTTTATTGTAGGAGAAACCGTGACGGTGATTGACGGACCTTTCAACAGCTTCAGTGGGGTGATTGAAGAGATCAATGAAGAAAAGAAAAAGCTTAAAGTGATGGTGAAGATCTTCGGTCGAAAAACCCCATTAGAACTCAGTTTCATGCAAGTTGAAAAAGAATAATTCTGTATTGAGCTGTTACGCTAGCATAGATGCAATTACTTAAAATGAAAATTAAAAATGGCTAAAGAAGTTAGTGGATTAATAAAGTTGCAAATCAAAGGAGGTGCGGCAAATCCATCTCCACCTGTAGGACCTGCATTGGGTGCCAAGGGTGTGAACATCATGGAGTTTTGCAAGCAATTCAATGCTCGTACACAAGATAGAGCCGGGCAGGTTCTGCCAGTCATTATCACCGTGTACAAGGATAAATCCTTTGATTTTATAGTAAAAACTCCACCGGTAGCCGTGCAGTTATTGCAAGCTGCCAAGATTCAAAAGGGATCTGCTGAGCCCAACAGGGTCAAAGTTGCAACGGTTTCCTGGGAACAGGTTCAAACCATTGCTGAAGCTAAGATGCCTGATTTGAATGCCTTTACAGTTGAATCTGCCATGAGAATGGTTGCTGGCACAGCCAGAAGTATGGGTATGAAAATCAAAGGACAGCCTCCTTTTGGTACAAATTAAGTTTTTTAAACATTAATTGGAGTTAAAAAATAATTTAGGTTAAAATGGCCAAACTAACACGAAAAAAGAAGGAAGCTTTAGAAAAATTCGAAAAGGATAAATCGTACCCTTTATCAGAAGCAGTCAATATCATCAAAAATATCTCTTTTACCAAGTTTGATGCATCCGTCGATTTGGATATCCGCCTGGGTGTAGACCCACGGAAAGCCAACCAGATGGTGCGCGGAACAGTGGCATTGCCGCATGGTACAGGTAAAGATATTAGAGTACTGGTATTATGTACACCTGATAAAGAAGACGAAGCTAAAGCTGCCGGAGCTGATTACGTTGGACTGGATGAATATGTAGACAAAATCAAAGGCGGCTGGACTGATGTTGATGTAGTGATCACCATGCCAAGTGTGATGCCCAAAGTGGGTGCACTGGGTCGGATTTTAGGTCCTCGGGGCCTGATGCCAAACCCCAAAAGTGGTACGGTAACTATGGAAATCGAAAAGGCTGTCAAAGAGGTGAAAGCCGGTAAGATTGATTTCAAAGTTGATAAAACTGGAATCGTTCATGCCGCTGTAGCCAAAGTATCTTTTGAACCACAAATGATTCTTGAAAATGCAAAGGAGTTAATCCAAACCATTGTCAAGATGAAACCACCGGCCTCGAAAGGAACTTACATCAGAAGTATATATATGTCATCAACGATGAGTCCTGGTGTTCAGATTGAACCTAAATCAGTTTCGACCCTTTAATTAAACAGGTTATAAGGTAAAAATTAGTAACACGATGAGAAAAGAGGATAAAAACCAACTTGTTGAATCACTGGTTGAAAAAATAAATAATGCGCCCATTATTTATGTGGCCGATACCTCGGAATTAAATGCTGAAGATACCAGCAACCTGAGGCGTCTGTGTTTCAAACAGGACATCAAGTTGACGATGGTTAAAAATACATTGCTCAAAAGGGCAATGGAAAAATCTGAAAAGAACCTCAATGAGCTTTACAGTGTACTTAAGGGACCTTCATCACTGATGTTTTCTGAAGTGGGTAATGCCCCGGCAAAACTTATAAAAGAGTTTAGGAAAACATCCAGTAAGCCTGTTCTGAAGGGTGCATATGTAGAGGAAATGACCTACCTGGGTGATGACCAACTGGATTTGCTGGTTAACATTAAATCACGGGATGAATTGATCGGAGACCTTATTGCTCTGCTGCAATCACCTGCGAAGAATGTTATCTCTGCATTACAATCCGGTGGACAAAACCTTACAGGAATTCTTAAAACATTATCTGAAAAAGATAATTAATTGAACACATTTAGCATAATAATAACGATTAAATAATATTAAAAATGGCTGATTTAAAGCAATTTGCAGAACAATTAGTAAACTTAACTGTTAAAGAAGTAAACGAACTTGCGCAGATCTTAAAAGACGAGTATGGAATTGAACCAGCTGCTGCTGCTGTTGCAGTTGCAGGACCTGCTGCAGGAGGCGGAGAAGGTGGTGCTGCTGAAGAGCAAACCGCATTTGATGTGGTCCTGAAAGCTGCCGGTCAATCCAAACTGGCTGTTGTTAAACTGGTTAAAGAATTAACCAGCTTAGGTCTGAAAGAAGCTAAGGAACTGGTTGATTCTGCTCCGAAAGCAATCAAAGAAGGGGTTGCTAAAGACGAAGCTGAAGCGTTAAAATCACAACTCGAAGAAGCTGGAGCAGAGGTTGAAATTAAATAAGGATAGTAGACCTTTTAGCAGGAATTAGGCTGCCGCAGCATTACATATATGCTGGGCGGTCTATTTCCGTATTTATATAATCTGGTTCCGACATTATTTCTAACCCTTTAAATAATAAAACTTTGGCTACTTCCAATAACAATAAAAGAATCAATTTTGGGACAACCCAAATCAACATTGATTACCCTGATTTTCTTGACATCCAACTGAAATCCTTCCAGGAGTTCTTTCAACTTGAAACGAATCCTGAAAACAGGGCTGAAGAAGGACTGTACAAAGTTTTCAGTGAAAATTTCCCCATTACCGATGCCAGAAACAATTTCGTTCTGGAGTTCCTGGATTATTTTATTGATCCACCGCGTTACTCCATCGAAGAGTGTATTGAAAGGGGATTGACCTACAGTGTGCCCTTAAAAGCCAAACTGAAATTGTACTGTACCGACCCTGAACATGAAGATTTTGAAACCATCATCCAGGATGTTTATCTGGGTATGATCCCCTACATGACACCCAAGGGAACATTCATTGTCAATGGTGCGGAGCGGGTTGTCGTTTCACAGCTGCACCGTTCACCCGGCGTTTTCTTCGGCCAACACATGCACGCCAACGGTACCACCCTTTATTCGGCCAGGATCATTCCATTCAAAGGATCTTGGATGGAATTTACCACGGACATCAACAATGTGATGTACGCTTACATTGACCGGAAAAAGAAATTACCTGTAACCACCCTTCTCAGGGCCATCGGTTACGAAAGCGACAAAGATATCCTGGAGATATTCAACCTGGCCGAAGAGATAAAAGTGAGCAAAAGCGGACTGAAAAAAGTTCTCGGCCGGAGACTGGCGGCACGCGTTGTTCGCAGCTGGCTCGAAGATTTTGTGGATGAGGATACCGGTGAAGTTGTTTCCATTGAAAGAACAGAGGTTATCATCGACCGGGAAACCATTCTCGAAAGCAGTCATGTCGACGACATAATTGAATCAGGCGTCAAAACCATTCTTCTGCACCGTGATGAATCTACTGCTGTGGATTATTCCATTATTTTCAACACACTCCAGAAGGATACAGCCAACTCTGAAAAAGAAGCTGTTGAGTTTATCTATCGCCAGTTGAGAAATGCCGAACCACCGGATGAAGAAACAGCCAGGGGAATCATTGACAAGTTGTTCTTTTCTGACAAACGTTATGACCTGGGTGATGTCGGACGATACCGAATCAATAAAAAACTTGGCCTGAATGTCGATTCCGATATCAAAGTATTGACCAAAGATGATATCATCGACATCATCAAATATTTGATCGAACTGGTCAATTCAAAAACCGATGTTGATGACATTGATCACCTGAGCAACAGGCGTGTAAGAACCGTAGGGGAACAATTGTATGCCCAGTTTGGTGTGGGCCTGGCCCGGATGGCTCGGACCATTCGTGAAAGAATGAATGTACGTGATAATGAAGTTTTCACTCCTACCGACCTCATCAATGCTAAGACTTTGTCATCGGTGATTAACTCATTCTTTGGAACCAACCAGTTATCGCAGTTCATGGACCAAACCAACCCATTGTCAGAGGTTACGCATAAACGTAGGATTTCGGCACTGGGACCAGGAGGTTTATCAAGAGAAAGAGCCGGGTTCGAGGTTCGTGACGTGCACTACACCCACTATGGACGCTTGTGTACCATTGAAACACCGGAAGGACCCAATATCGGGCTGATCTCATCTTTATGTGTTTATGCCAAGATCAACAAACTTGGATTCATTGAAACACCTTATAAACAGGTTGATAATGGACAGGTTTCTTTGAAAAAAGATCCGATTTATCTGAGTGCAGAGGAAGAAGAGGATAAGATCATTGCACAGGCCAGCACACAGATCAAAGCTGATGGAACGTTTGTTAATGATAAGATCAAGGTTCGTTACCTGGCCGATTATCCCATTGAGGAAAAAGAAAATGTTGACCTGATCGATATTGCACCCAACCAGATTGCATCCATTGCAGCATCGCTGATTCCTTTCCTTGAGCACGATGATGCGAACCGTGCTTTGATGGGATCAAATATGATGCGCCAGGCAGTGCCACTGCTCAATCCTGAATCTCCACTCGTTGGAACCGGGATTGAAGCCAATGTTGCACGTGATAGTCGCGTGTTGATCAATGCGGAAGGGGAAGGTGTTGTTGAATTTGTGGATGCCAATGAGATCCGCATTCGATATAACCGCGACGAAAATGAGAAACTGGTCAGTTTTGAAGAGGATTTAAAAACCTACTATCTGACCAAGTTCAAACGAACCAATCAAAATACCTGTGTTAACCTGAGGCCCATTGTTCGCAAGGGAGATAAAGTGCAAAAAGGACAGGTATTATGTGAAGGTTATGCCACAGAAGATGGAGAACTGGCCATTGGTCGTAACCTGATGGTGGCATTCATGCCCTGGAAAGGTTATAATTTTGAGGATGCCATCGTGATCAGCGAAAGGGTCGTAAAAGAAGATGTTTTTACCTCGGTTCATATCGAGGAATTTACCCTGGAGGTTCGCGATACCAAACGTGGAATTGAAGAACTAACTGCCGATATTCCAAATATCAGCTCCGAAGCAACCAAAGATCTTGATGATCATGGGATCATCCGCATTGGTGCCGAAGTTCGTGAAGGCGATATCCTCATCGGGAAAATTACCCCGAAAGGTGAATCCGATCCGACCCCCGAGGAAAAACTCCTGCGGGCTATCTTTGGCGACAAAGCAGGTGATGTGAAAGATGCTTCATTGAAAGCACCTCCTTCCATGAAAGGGGTTGTTATCGATAAGAAGTTGTTCTCCCGTGCCATTAAAGATCGGAAAGCCAAAACGAAGGAAAAAGAAATCATCAAACAATTGGATGATGAATATCTGAACGACGCGGCTGAACTAAAAAGCAAACTTGTTGAGAAGCTCAATGTTCTCGTGAATGGTAAAACTTCACAAGGAGTTTACAATAAATTCAAAGAGGAAATTGTTCCCAAGAAAACCAAGTTTACGCAGAAAACGCTACAGGGCATTGATTATTTCAATGTGAATCCTTCGAAATGGACAACAGACAAGGAGAAAAATGATCTTATCAAAACCCTGATCAATAACTATTCGATCAAGTACAAAGAGATCCTTGGAATATACAATCGTAAAAAGTTCGTGGCCAGCGTAGGTGATGACCTGCCCAATGGCATTGTTCAGATGGCCAAGGTATTTGTAGCTAAAAAGCGTAAACTGACCGTTGGTGATAAAATGGCAGGACGTCACGGTAATAAAGGTATTGTTGCAAAAATTGTACGTGAAGAAGATATGCCCTTCCTCGAAGATGGGACACCGGTTGACATTGTGTTGAACCCACTGGGTGTGCCTTCCCGGATGAACCTGGGACAGATCTATGAAACCATCCTGGGATGGGCGGGCAAGAAGCTGGGTATGAAATTCGCCACGCCGATTTTCGATGGTGCCAGCCTTGATCAGATCAATGACTACATGCAGAAAGCCGATCTCCCCGAAAACGGGATGGTTTACTTGTATGATGGGGCTACCGGCGAACGTTTCCACCAACCTGCTACCGTCGGATACATTTATATGCTGAAACTGCACCACATGGTGGATGATAAGATGCACGCCCGTTCAATCGGACCATACTCCCTGATTACCCAACAACCTTTGGGCGGTAAAGCCCAGTTTGGGGGTCAGCGTTTCGGTGAAATGGAGGTGTGGGCACTCGAAGCATTTGGTGCCGCTAATATCCTTCAGGAAATCCTTACCGTTAAATCGGATGATGTCGTAGGTCGTGCCGAAGCATACAAATCCATTGTCAAAGGTGAAAATATGCCGAAGCCAAATGTTCCCGAATCATTCAATGTACTTGTTCACGAACTCAGGGGACTGGGACTGAACATCACATTTGATAAGTAAGGATCGAACCTGATCATTAAATTATTTCTTTACAATTGATTTAATACAAATTATAATATGGCATTCAGAAAAGAAGAAAAAATCCCAGGTGATTTCTCAAAAATCACCATCAGTCTTGCTTCACCTGAAATGATCCTTGAAAGGTCATACGGAGAAGTTACCAAGCCTGAAACGATCAATTACCGGACCTATAAACCCGAACGCGACGGTTTATTCTGTGAGCGTATCTTTGGGCCGGTAAAAGACTGGGAGTGCCATTGCGGAAAATACAAACGGATCCGTTACAAAGGGATTGTTTGCGACCGCTGTGGTGTGGAAGTTACCGAAAAGAAAGTACGCCGGGAAAGGATGGGACACATTCATCTGGTCGTTCCCGTTGTTCATATCTGGTTCTTCCGTTCACTCCCCAACAAGATCGGAGCCCTGTTGGGATTGCCAACTAAAAAACTCGACTCCATCATCTATTATGAGCGTTATGTCGTGATCAATCCGGGTGTGAAAGAGGTCGATGGCATCAATTACCTCGACTTCCTGACCGAAGAGGAGTACTTTGATATATTGGAGACCCTTCCTCCCGATAATCAATACCTCGACGACAGCGATCCGAATAAATTCATCGCCAAGATGGGAGCAGAAGCCATTCATGATCTGCTTGCCCGTCTTGATCTTGATAAAGTCTCATATGAACTGCGTCATAAAGCCAATACGGAAACCAGTCAACAACGGAAACAGGAAGCCCTCAAAAGATTACAGGTATTTGAAGCCTTCAGGGATGGCATGAACCGCATCGAGAACCGGCCGGAATGGATGATCGTAAAAGTAGTACCCGTTATACCGCCTGAATTAAGGCCACTGGTGCCGCTGGATGGTGGACGTTTTGCCACATCCGATCTCAATGACCTTTACCGCCGTGTAATCATCAGGAACAATAGATTGAAACGGTTGATCGAAATCAAAGCACCGGATGTGATCATGCGAAATGAAAAACGGATGCTCCAGGAAGCCGTTGATTCATTATTTGACAATTCAAGAAAATCGAATGCTGTTAAAACCGAATCCAATCGTGCTTTAAAATCACTCAGCGATAGCCTCAAAGGGAAACAGGGACGGTTCCGTCAGAACCTGCTTGGTAAGCGTGTGGATTATTCGGGAAGGTCGGTCATTGTTGTCGGACCCGAACTCAAACTGAACGAATGTGGTTTGCCGAAAGAAATGGCTTCTGAATTGTTCAAACCCTTTATCATCCGTAAGATGTTAGAAAGGGGCATCGTTAAAACGGTTAAGTCAGCTAAAAAGATTGTGGATCGCAAAGATCCTGTCGTTTGGGATATTTTGGAAAATATACTGAAAGGTCATCCCGTTATGCTGAACCGGGCCCCTACCCTTCACCGGTTAGGGATACAAGCATTCCAGCCTAAACTCATTGAGGGGAAAGCGATTCAATTGCACCCCCTTGTATGTACGGCTTTCAATGCCGACTTTGATGGTGACCAGATGGCGGTTCACGTGCCGCTTGGCAATGCAGCCATTTTGGAAGCCCAGATGTTGATGCTTGCATCACACAATATTTTAAACCCGGCCAATGGAGCACCGATCACCGTACCATCACAGGACATGGTATTGGGACTCTATTATATGACCAAAGCCCGGAAAAACAGTCCGGAAAAGGAGATCAAAGGAGAAGGAAAAACCTTTTATGGTGCTGAAGAAGTGATCATTGCCTACAATGAAAAGAGGGTCGATCTACATGCTGTTATCAACTGCAAAGTAAAGGTAATAGAGAATGATCAACTGGTTGATAAAGTGATTGAAACCACGGCGGGTCGTGTACTTTTTAACGAAGTCGTGCCGGAAGGAATTGGATTTATCAATCAATTGTTAACCAAAAAGGCACTTCGTGATATCATCAGCAATGTATTGAAAATAACCGGTACTGCTGAAACAGCCGACTTTCTTGATAATATCAAGAACCTTGGATTTACCATGGCTTACGAAGGGGGGCTCTCTTTCAATCTCGGTGATGTTGTCATTCCGGAGGTAAAAGAGGTGCTGATCAATCAGGCCAATGCTGAGGTTGAAGAAGTGATGAACAACTATAACATGGGATTCATCACCAACAACGAACGGTATAACCAGATCATCGATATCTGGACCCATACCAATTCCAAGCTAACCACTACCCTGATGCAGCAATTGTCTACTGACAAGCAGGGATTCAATGCCATTTATATGATGCTTGATTCCGGTGCCCGGGGTTCGAAAGAACAGATCCGGCAGCTATCAGGCATGCGTGGTTTGATGGCCAAACCCCAGAAATCAGGAGCCACTGGTGGTGAGATCATCGAAAACCCCATCCTCTCGAATTTTAAGGAAGGACTTTCGGTTCTCGAGTATTTCATCTCCACCCACGGTGCCCGTAAAGGTTTGGCCGATACCGCTCTAAAAACTGCTGATGCAGGTTATTTGACCCGTCGTTTGGTGGATGTTGCACAGGATGTTGTTATTACAGAAAGAGACTGTGGAACCCTCAGGGGCTTGCGGACTACTGCCCTCAAGAAAAACGAGGAAGTGGTAGAAACGCTTTACGACCGTATCCTTGGCAGGGTATCCCTCCATGATATTTATCACCCCCAAACCGGTGAATTAATTGCGACTGCAGGTGAAGAGATGACAGAACCCATCTGTCAAAAAATAGAAGATTCACCCATCGAAGAAGTGGAAATTCGTTCGGTATTAACCTGCGAGTCGAAAAAAGGAGTTTGCTCCCGTTGTTACGGACGTAACCTCGCCACCGGCCGGATGGTGCAAAAAGGTGAAGCTGTTGGTGTGATCGCTGCCCAATCAATCGGGGAGCCAGGAACCCAGCTCACACTGCGTACATTCCACGTTGGTGGTACGGCTTCGAACATTGCAATCTTAAGCAAGATCGAAGCCAAATATGATGGTAAAATAGAAATCGATGAGTTACGGTTTGTCGATTTTAAAGATGCTGAAGGAAAGAAATTTGACATTGTAATCGGACGATCGGCAGAAATGCGTATCATCGATAAGAATACTGGAATTATCCTCATGTCGAGCAACATTCCTTATGGTGCGAGATTGTATTATAAGGATGGATCTGATGTCAAGAAAGGTGAAATCATAGCAGAATGGGATCCATACAATGCACTGATCGTTTCAGAATTCGGCGGTAAGGTAAAATTCGATGACATCGTTGAAAATGAAACCTATAAAGTGGAATCGGATGAGCAAACCGGTTATCATGAGAAAGTGATCATTGAATCCAGGAGGAAAACCTCCAACCCGCGGATCATTGTGACCGATAACAAGGGTACCGAACTGAGGGCTTATGATATCCCGGTAGGTGCGCACATTATGGTGGAAGAAGGGAAAGCCATTAAAGGTGGTGATACCCTTGTTAAGATCCCGCGTGCCATTGGAAAATCGGGTGACATCACCGGTGGTCTTCCACGGGTAACAGAGTTATTCGAAGCACGGAATCCTTCCGATCCGGCAAAAGTGGCCGAAATCGATGGTATTGTTTCCTTTGGTAAAAAACTGAAACGGGGTAACCGCGAAGTGATCATCACTTCGAAGACGGGGGAAGAAAAACGTTATCTCATCCCCACATCGAAACAGATCCTCGCTCAGGAAAATGACTACGTAAAAGCAGGTACTCCACTCTCTGAAGGCGCAATGACTCCAGCCGACATCCTTGCCATTAAAGGACCGATGAAGGTACAAGAATACATCGTTAACGAGATCCAGGAGGTTTATCGTCTGCAGGGTGTAAAGATCAATGATAAACACTTTGAGGCCATTGTCCGTCAGATGATGCGTAAGGTTGAGGTAGATGATCCGGGCGATACAAAGTTCCTCGAAGGTGAATTGGTGAATAAAACCGAATTCCAGGATGAGAACGATGAGATCTTCTCAAAGAAGGTGATCATCGATGCAGGAGATTCACAGATTTATAAAGCCGGTATGATCGTTAGTGCAAGGAAACTTCGTGAAGAAAACTCCCTCCTGAAACGGAAGGACAAAAAACTGATCGAATCCCGTGAAGCCAAACCTTCAACAGCCCGTCAGGTACTGCAAGGTATCACCAGGGCATCACTGCAAACGAACAGCTGGATTTCAGCCGCCTCATTCCAGGAAACCACCAAGGTGCTTACACAGGCATCGATCAACGCTAAGACAGATGACCTGGCCGGTCTGAAAGAAAACGTGATCGTCGGTCACCTTATCCCGGCAGGTACCGGATTGCGTGACTATGAACACCTGATCGTTGGTTCCCTTGAGGAATATGAAGCATTGATGGCCAGCAAGGAAGAAGTTGAATAATAAATCCCTTAGATAGATAACATTATGTCCGAACAAAAGAAAAAGCAGATCAACATTGAATTGAGTGATGAAATGGCGGAAGGAACCTATTCCAACTTAGCCATTATCACCCATTCGCATTCAGAATTTGTGGTCGACTTTATCAAGATACTGCCCGGCCTGGCCAAGGCCAAGGTAAAATCCCGCATCATTCTTACTCCTCAGCATGCAAAGCGGCTCTATAAAGCCCTGCATGAAAACATCGCCAAATATGAGCGATTGCATGGTGAGATTGATGTTCCCGAATCGGATGGGATGCCCCTGAACCTTGGAGGTCCTACAGCGGAGGCATAATGGATGCATAGAAACTTGAAAAGGTCACATCGATGATGTGACCTTTTTTATTATTTGATCGGCACATAAATTTCGGTTCGGAGATCCTCCGGATTGGTTTCATCCGGACTGTTCAGGTACAATTCAAAACAGGGATCATCACGCAATTCCTCGCCGCTATCCGGAAGCCATTCACCATAAATACAGTCGTACGAATTCACAAATTGTTCATAGGGTCCTTCGTGCATAAATACGGCATAACGGCCTCCCGGGATTTGCCTGACACCCACCTCTGCTTCAGGCTTTACTTCCTTGTTAATGGTTATACAGGCATCGTATCGCAATTTGCCGGGATCGGTAATTTTCGGATCATCATGGCTAACGCCGATAAATTCTGTACCCTTAGCATATAGCCGCTTCCTGCCTGCAAAGCTGCATACCTTTTTCCAGGCAAGCTCCGTTCCTTTTCCTTCATAAGGACCAATGGAACTAACATAAATAACAGATCGGGGCTCGATGGTTTTGATGACGGGTTTTAAATCCAATGTTGTTTTCATTTTTTTGTCGTTGTTTAAATCGTCAATAACTGAATGTCCATCATAATTTTCCCTGAAATCACCCGGTGATTGTCCAAATCGTTTCTTAAAGGCCTTATTGAACGAAGAGGGCACATCATACCCGGTGGTATATGCAATTTCACTGATCGACAGCGGGGAATGTAACAATAAGTTGGCTGCAGCTTCCAATCTGACCCGGATAATATACGACATCAATGATTCATTGAGGTACGCGCGCATGATCCGGTGAAAATGAAACGGACTGATAGCCGACATCAGGGCTAGCTGTTCAAGGTCGATGTTCTCATCCAGGTGCGTATGAATATGGTGCAACACCTTATTGATCTTTTCCCTGTAATAATTTGCTGTTGACTGTTTGTGGGGCATAATTATGATTTACCGACAAAAATAGATTCGCCTGATAAACGTTTATTTTCCATTCTTGCTAAATTAAAGGATTCACCGGTAACCCGAAATGTTTATTTTTGAAATCCATTAAAAAATAATTTGAATTACTTTCAAAAATACAAGTGCACATTGCTTTTACTGGCCGGATTGATTCTTCTGCCGCTTTTCATGATGGCTCAGAAACCGACCAGGGTCAAGCTGATCAAAGCCGATTTTGCACGCTATGACAAGCGATTGGGAGAAGATATCCAGCGGCTGATCGGGAATGTCATTCTCAAACACGACAGCACCTACCTGTATTGCGACAGTGCCTATCTGTATGAAGCCACCAACAGTTTTGATGGATTTGGATCCGTCCGCATCAAAGCCAGTGACACCCTTAACATTTATAGTGATCTGCTCAACTACAAAGGCAATTCCAGGGTGGCCGAACTGCATCACAATGTGCGGCTCATCGACCGGCGGGCTACCCTGTATACCGACCATCTCTGGTACGACCGTAAGACCAAAATCGCCTATTATACCACCGGCGGAAAAATTGTAGATAGCAGCAATGTCCTGACCAGCCGGAAAGGATATTATTATACCGATCTCAAAGAAGCCTATTTCAAGGACAGTGTCAAACTGGTCAATCCGGATTATGTGATGCTTACCGATACCATGCTCTACCATACCGAAACAGAAGTCTCTTTTTTCTTTGGTCCGACGACCATCACCAGTGATGAAAACCTCATCTATTGCGAAAATGGCTGGTATGACACCCGCAATGACAAATCCCGATTCAGTCGAAATGCCTACATGATCACAAAAGAGCAAAAGTTGATGGGTGACAGTTTGTACTACGACCGCAAACTCGATTTTGGTAAAGCCTATAACAATGTGATGCTCAACGACACGGTACAGGACATGCTGGTACTGGGGGATTATGGAGAGTTCCGACGAAAAGCAGGTTATGCCTTTGTGACTGATAGTGCAGTGGCGGTGATGGTGGATAAACAGGATTCCCTTTTTCTGCATGCCGATACCTTATACATCCATTTTGATTCGACAGAGCAGATCGAATACATGAAAGGATATTTCAAAACCAAGTTCTACCGCAAAGACATGCAGGGCATGTGCGATTCGATGATCTATAGTTTTACCGACAGCACCATCTTTCTTTATAAAGAGCCGGTGCTCTGGTCGGATGAAAACCAGCTTACCGCCGATTCCATCCGCATTGCCATGGCCAATAACAAGGTCGACACCCTTGCACTCCTGGGTAATTCCTTCATCATTTCGATGGACGACACCCTTTCCAGGAATACCTTCAACCAGATCAAAGGAAAGGTGATGACGGGGTATTTCAGAAACAATCAGCTTTCAAAGATCATGGTCATAGGGAATGCCGAAACCGTTTATTATATCCGGGAAGAGGATGGAGGTTTGCTGGGGATCAATGTGGCCTATTCTTCCGATATGGAGATCAAACTGAAAGACAGTGATGTGATCACCATTACCTATATCAAACAACCCGATGCACACACCTATCCGCCCACAGAATTGCCCGTAGAAAAACGGCGCCTGAAAAATTTCAAATGGCTGGAAGACCGCCGGCCCATGAACCAGCAGGAGATTTTTATCTGGTAATCGCCCGGTTTAATTGCCTTTCAGGATATATTTATCATAGATAAACAATAGGATGGCTGTTCCCAGTCCGATCGCTGAAAACACCAGCCAGATATTTCCGGGATGATAAGTCGTATATAACATGTGGGTGAGTTCACTTGATGACAGGCCCAGCTTTGTCTGGGCTTCTAAAAATAAAACAGCATCATCCGTTTTCAACAGGCTGGGCATATTGCCCAATCCCCTGTCAACCAGGTATTGACGCAGGAAGCTAAACTTGTCCGACATCGATCCATAAAGTCCGCCAGACAATAAGCCGCCGAGGACATTTCCGCCGGCAACCGGTAAAAAACTATAACCCATATACAGTCCGACCTTATCCCGTGGGGCAATGCTGCTGATGTACTCCTGTATACGGGGCGAACTGGCCATTTCTCCGAAAGCAAAGATGATCAGGCTGAGGGCAAAGTACCAGCCATTCACATGAAAAAAGAACTGCCCCATGCCCAGCACAACCACAAAGGTCCCACCCACGATCGACCTGACCGGTTTTACGTGTTTGAGCGCGTTGGACATCATGACCTGAAACAGGATGATGGTAAAGGCCGGAATATTGATCATCATCTCGGGCCGGATCAATCCTGTTCCTTCATCAACAGATCCAAATACCGGTCTCAGGAAACCCAGCTTTTCATAGATCACCGTGGTATCAACCCACTGGGTGATGTAAACCGGCACGGTAAAAAACAACTGCATGTAAGTAACCCAGAAACCAACCATGATCAATAGAAACAAGACAAATTTCCCATCCCGCAGAACAATTACCGTATTGGTCAATATTTTTTCCATGGATTTCAAAAAGGGCTCCTTTACTTGTTTTTCCCTTCCCGGCTCACGGTAAAAGGCCAGCAGTATAAGATTCACCACGATAACAGCCGCACACATGATAAATACATATTGCCAGTCGATGTCCCGCATTTTGGAAGCGGCCCAGGGACCAATAAACCCACCCACATTGACGATCATATAAAAGATACCAAATCCCAGTGTTTCGGTGCCTTTAGCAGCCGTTTTGGAAACCGTACCCACAATGATGGGTTTAAACAGTGCTCCTCCCATCGCAACCACCAAAAAGGCAATGAATACCGGGGCATAGGCATGAAACTGGCCCATGGCAAAATACCCTGAAGCGAGGGTAACGAAGGCGGCCAAAAGCACTTTGCGGAACCCGAAGCGGTCGGCCAGTGCGCCCCCCAGGATGGGCAACAGGTACAATACACCGGTCACGATCCCCTGCATGATGCCGCGTTGCTCCTGAGAAAAACCAAGACCCCCTTTCGAAACCGGATCGGTCAGGTAAACCGAAAGCACGGCAAACATCCCATAATAAGCCCAGCGCTCGAATAATTCCATGGTATTGGCTACCCAGAAGGTACGTGGAAAAGATCGGATATCATGAAAAAGTGACATAGCAGTGTATTAGTGGATTGCGAATGTAGTAAAATTGCGTATATTTGTTTGCCTAACTAAAAAACATTTAAAACATGAAAAAAATTCTTTTCCTTTTCATGGCTATTGCCATGTTCGCATGCGGGCCGCAATCCGGCCAAAAAGAAAAAACTCAAACCGTTCAGAAATATACCATCGAGCAGTTCTATCAGAATAAGGCCGTGTATGGTGGTAGTTTCAGTTATGATGAATCCAAGCTGCTGGTCACCAGCAATGAAACCGGGATCTTTAACCTGTATGCCCTTCCGGTGGATGGTTCGCCTGGCACACAGATCACCAATTCAACCGAAGAATCCTACTTTGCCATTTCCTATTTCCCCGAAGATGATCGCATCCTCTATTCAGCCGATAAGGGGGGCAATGAGATCGACCACATTTATTTGATCGAGCTGGATGGAACCAACAAGGATCTGACCCCCTGGGAGGAAGCCAAATCCAATTTTTACGGATGGGCCAGGGATGAGCAGAGCTTTTTCTTTGTTTCCAATAAGCGTGATCCCAAGTTCTTCGACTTGTATGAGATGGACATTGATACCTACACACCGGTGATGATATATAAAAATGAGGAAGGCCTCGACGTGGGAGCCATCTCCAAAGATAAACGCTGGCTGGCCTTAACCAAAAGCATCACCACAGCCAACAATGACATGTATCTTTACGACAGGGAAACGGGAGATCTTAAACATATTTCGGAACACCAGGGTGATGCCGAATACAACCCCCAATTCTTTGATATTCAGAATAAACATCTGTATTATAAAACCAACGAGAACAGTGAATTCCAATATGTGGAGTCGTATAACCTCGAAAACGGGCAAAAGAAAAAGATCTGGGGTACCAACTGGGATGTATGGTATATCTATCACTCTTACAATGCCAAATACCGTGTGATCGGCGTGAATGAAGATGCCAAAACGGTGGTGCATGTATTTAATATGGAAACCGGTGATGAAGTCGATTTGCCTGCTTTCGATGACGGCAGTATCTCAGGGGTGAACATTTCGAAAAGTGAGAACCTGATGTTGCTCAACGTAGCAAAATCGACCTCGCCCAGTAACAAGTATGTGTATAATTTTGAGACCCGTGAATTGACACAGCTCACCAATACCCTCAATCCCGATATCAATCCCGATGACCTTGTAGCAGGAAAGGTAGTGCGGTATCAATCATTCGATGGTTTGGAGATCCCGGCCATCTATTATCAGCCCAAAAGTGCTTCACCAGATCATAAAGTTCCTGCCCTGGTATGGGTTCATGGCGGACCCGGCGGACAATCGAGGGTGAGTTATTTTACCCTCATCCAGTACCTGGTGAATCATGATTATGCCATCCTGGCGGTGAATAACAGAGGCAGCAGCGGGTACGGAAAGAGCTTTTATAAAATGGATGACAAAAAACATGGGGATGTCGACCTGAAAGATTGCATTTATGGGAAAGACTTCCTGGCATCAACCGGCGTGATCGACACCAATAAAATCGGCATCATCGGTGGATCCTATGGTGGTTATATGACCATGGCAGCCCTTACCTTTGCACCCGAGGCATTCGATGCGGGCGTTAACCTGTTTGGGGTCACCAACTGGTTGCGGACCACCCGCTCCATCCCACCCTACTGGGAATCATTCAAAAAAGCATTGTATGATGAAATGGGCGATCCCAATACCGAAGACTCCATTGCATTGTATCAAAAATCACCCCTCTTTTTTGCCCAGAATGTGACCAAACCATTGATGGTATTGCAGGGCGCCAATGATCCCCGTGTATTGCAGGTGGAATCGGATGAGATCGTGGAAGCTGTTCGCAACAGCGGTGTACCCGTTGAATACGTATTGTTCGATGATGAAGGCCATGGGTTTATCAAAAAAGAAAATGAGATTGAAGGGTATGGGAAGGTGAAGGAATTTCTGGATAAATATCTCAAAGGGCAGCCTGAAATTTAAAAATGACGATTCTGACTTACAGCCGGGACTTATTGCAAGTACCGGCTTTTTTTTGTTAAATTCATCCGGGTAATGGATCAGGCTTGTATTTTGAAGACACCTGCAGGAATGAATTGAATAAAATCCATGGTCGCATTTCGAGACGGAAATGCCCGGCGCTGGATAACCGCACTTTATTCCCTCCTCAGTTTGATCATTCAATTTGGGAGTAATTACAAAACAAATGCTTTTTGATTTCTTAATCCGACCTTAAATTCTTTGCACTGCAAAATAAGGTGATGAACCATCTGGGATGGATAGAAAAAGATTATGAAATTAAAACATGGGGTCAGTCTGAGAAACAGCCGGCAGACTGATGCCTCGAGAAGGTGTTCAGGCATGAATAGAAAACCCAATCCATCCATGATGAAAATAAAAGGAATTCGGTATTTTTACCAGCAGACAATCATCATCCCTATGAAAAAGCATACCACCCCCTTCCTTTTAAGTCTGGTTTTGTTTTCGGCCTGTGACCGGAGCCTCCAAATCGTCGATCAAAACGGATCCCCCTACTCCATTGTCATTCCTGCCCGGGCATCGGCCACTGATTCCACTGCCGCCCGGTACCTGGCCACCGCCATCATGGAGATGACAGGCACATTGCTTCCCATTGTCACCGACAGTCAACCGAAAACAGAAAAAGAGATCTGCATCGGGACCACCAACCGTACAGCACCGGAAGCTGTACCAGACCATCCCGATGGCTTTCATATCAAAACTGCTGACTACCACATCATGATCACGGGTGGCACCGGAAAAGGCTCCATCTACGGTGTGATCGACCTGCTTGAGACCTGGGGTTACCGGACATTCAGTCCTGCTGAAAGCTTTATTCCGCAGATGGAAAAACTCACCATCCAACCAATAGATTTCTGGGATGAACCGGCCAACTCCCTGCGGATCATCAATGGGCGCATGACGTCCGATCCTGCCTTTGTCGACTGGTTGCGCATCAGCACCATTGCCGAAATGAGCCCGCCGGGCTATTATGTTCATACCTTTGAACGGCTGGTGCCGCGGGCCGATTATTTTGAAGACCATCCCGAATATTATGCCTGGCTGGGCCATAAATACAGCTTTGATCAATTGTGCCCATCCAACCCGGAAGTGCGGGATTTGATCATTGAGCGGCTGGGGGAAGAAATGAAAAAATACCCCGACTTTGATACCTGGTCGGTTTCACAAAACGACAACTTCACTTACTGCCACTGCGATATTTGCATGACGATCATCGATGAGGATGAAAGTCCGGCCGGGCCTCTCATCCGGCTGGTCAATGCAGTGGCAGCCACCTACCCCGACAAGACCATCTCCACCCTGGCTTACCAGTTTTCACGGCCGGCGCCCAAAGTCACCAGACCTGCCGACAATGTGATGGTAATGCTCTGTACCATCGAACTCAACCGCAGCCGGCCCATCGAAAACGATAGCCTGAGCCAGTCATTTGTGAAGGACATTGAGGAGTGGGGGCAGATCTGTCAAAACATTTATCTCTGGGATTATACCATCAATTTCAACCATTCCATTTCGCCCTTCCCCAATTTCCATGTGTTCCAGCCCAACCTGCAGTTTTTCTATGAGAATCAGATCCGGAAACAATTTCCGCAGTCCAATCTCCTCGAAGGACTCGAAATGGTGGAACTAAGGGCCAGACTTCTGTCGGCGCTCATGTGGGACCCATACATCAACCTGGATTCGGTGAAGACTGATTTCCTGGAGCATTTTTATGGAAAAGCATCCCCTGCCATTGCCGCCTACCTGGAATTGATGGAAAAGGAGTTGATCAGCTCCGGGAAGATCCTCTATATCTACGAGCCACCGAACAACCATGCCGATGGGTATTTATCGACGGAAAATGTGGCTTCCTATAACCGGTTCTTCGATGAAGCCGAAAGGGCCGAATCATCGGATGCCGTCCTCCTGAACCGGGTTCAAATCGCCCGGCTGCCCCTGCAATATGCCATGATGGAGATCGGGAAGAATGATATGTTCGGGCCGCGGGGCTGGTATCTTGAACAGGATGGCAGGTTTATCCTGCGGAAGGATATGGCAAACACCCTGGAAGATTTTTATCGTGTTTGCAAAAAGAATAAGCTCGTCACCCTGAATGAGCGAAGTCTGACGCCCGAGATCTATTACGAAAGCACCAAACGGTTCATCGATGTGAAGGTGGAGGGCAATCTCGCTTTCCGCAAACCGGTCACCGTCACCCCGGCTCCTGCTGCCAAATACAGTGGTGGCGATCCCATGGTGCTGACCAATGGCGTGCAGGGCGCCCATGATTTCAATGTCCACTGGCTGGGCTGGTGGGGAGAAGATGCCCAAATCACGGTCGACCTGGAAGAAGTCGCCACCCCGACAACCATCAACATCGGAACGTTATGGGATGGAAAAAGCTGGATCCTCCATCCTGCCACGGTCACCTGCCTGGTCTCGGAAGATGGGGACCATTTCAGGAACATCGGTACCCAAAAAGTAAGGGGTGATCAGCAAACGGAAGCCACCACCCGCAAGTTTGCCTTTGCCTGTTCAGGCGCATCCATCCGTTATATCCGCTTTGAGATCAAGGGTGCCGGTCCCCTGCCTCGCTGGCATGCCAGTGAAGGGGAGCCCTCCTGGTTTTTTGTGGATGAGATCACAGCGTTTTAAAGCCTGTCTACCCCTCGGTCGCCTGAAAGGGAAGATTAACTGGTTGCACTTCGACAGGCTCAGTGTGACCTAACTTTCTTGTTTATAAAATCTTCGCGCATCTCGGCCCCCTTATGGGGAAGTACATTCCCATTATTCGTAAACCAAACTCAGCGCCGGGGTCGTGCTGAGGAGTGCCGCCGAAGCCGGTACGTCTCAAAGTATGTGCGCCAGTCTTGGACTTTATTATGTACTTTTGCAAAGTCAATGTTGACGATTATAACTTCACAATGAAATTCTCCGAATTCAATATACGCCCCGAGATACTGGAAGCCATCAACTGGATGGGCTTTGAAGATGCCACCCCCATACAGGACCAGGCCATCCCCGAGATCATGAACAACCGTGACCTGATCGCCTGCGCCCAGACCGGCACCGGCAAGACCGCCGCTTTTGTGATCCCCATCCTCGATAAACTGGCCGGCAAAGAGTTTAAAGGGGTGAAGACCATGATCATCGTTCCGACCCGTGAGCTGGCCATCCAGCTCGACCAGCAGATACAGGGGCTTGCCTATTTTGTGCCCATCACCTCCAAAGCCGTTTATGGCGGTGGCGATGGCTCCGACTGGGATGCCGAGCGCAAGGCCCTCACCAGTGATACCGGCATCATCGTAGCCACACCCGGTAAGATGATCGCCCACCTCAACATGGGGTATGTCAACCTCGACTCGGTGGAGTACCTCATCCTCGATGAGGCTGATAAGATGCTCGACATGGGCTTCATGGATGACATCCAGAAGATCATCAAACACATCCCGGCCAAACGGCAAACGCTCATGTTCAGTGCCACCATGCCACCCAAGATCCGCACCCTGGCCAAAGAGATCCTCATCGATCCTTTCGAGATCAGCATTGCCATGTCGAAGCCGGCGGAAGGGGTGCTGCAGGCCGCCTACCTCACCTACGACAACCAGAAAACACCGCTCATCAACAGCCTCATTGCCAATAAGCCCGATTACAACAGCATCCTCGTGTTCACCTCCACCAAAAGCAAGGTGAATGACATTGTGCGGATGATGCGGGGCAAAGGTTATCCCGTGGAGGGCATCTCCTCCGACCTGGACCAGAAAGAACGCAACGAGGTGCTGGGGCGCTTCAAAGCCAAAAAGACCCGGGTACTGGTGGCCACCGATGTGCTCAGCCGCGGCATCGACATCAAGGACATCAACCTGGTGATCAACTACGATGTGCCCGGCGACGCTGAGGATTATGTCCACCGTGTGGGCCGCACCGCCCGTGCCAATACCACCGGCATTGCCCTGACACTGGTTAATGAAAAAGACATGCAGCGCTTCAAACGGATCGAGGAACTCATTGAGATGGAGATCCACAAGCTGAAGGTACCCATGGAGCTGGGTGCCGGTCCCGAGTGGCAGGAGCGGTCGTTTCACCGGGGTGGCCGGCCTTACCACCGCAAAAAGAAAGGATCCAAAAGCCATGGACACCGCCGCAATAAATAAGCTGCTGGAACAGATCCATGACTTTGAACTGACCTTTGCTGCCACCCGCAGCGGCGGACCCGGCGGACAGCATGCCAATAAGGTGAGCACCAAAGTGGAGGTGCGGTTCAACATCCCCTCCTCCGACATTTTATCCCCCGAACAAAAAGCGACCCTGCTGCATAAACTGGCCCCGAAGCTTACCACAGATGGCGAGCTCATTGTTACCTCGCAGGCTACCCGCTCCCAGGCCGATAACAAGGAACAGGCCATAGAAAAATGCCTGGCCCTGCTCCGCAGAGCCCTCACCCCTGCCAAAAAGCGGAAGCGGACAAAACCCTCCCCGGCAGCCCGCGCCAAACGACTGGAAGAAAAGAAAAAACAGGCCCAAAAAAAGGAACAACGCCGCCCCCCCGACCTGTAAAATAACACCCCATTGTTGATAAAAAATCCTTTTTGTAGCAACTTCTTGCCACACACAATTCTTTTTTTATGCGCATGCTTGCTGGTGAATTGAATAACTTAGACCGGAAATAAATTAGACCGCTCCCTTGATTGAACGAAAGAAGTTATTAATTTTACCTGTTGACCTAACAAAGCTGCCCACACTGCCGGATTCTCGTGATGCAATAAAACAGAGAAAGAAACAGATCTTAAAAAAATAAAACAACTTTAATTTCATTTAACTAAAATTAAAATCGAAAAAAAAACAATCCTGATCCTGGTTTCTTTTCTATTATTTTCTTCCCTTTTTGCAGAGGATATCTTAGTATTAAAAAATGACATGCAGTTTAAGGGAGAAGTATTAAAAATCAAAAAGAACAAAGTTAAGTTCCTTGTAGAGGACCTTGAGTATACCATTCCTTCAAGTGATATATTTGGGATATACTTTGATAAGGAACCCAACCCGGTATACCGGGAATTAATGGGATATGCCAATGGTGATGAATTAACAGATCCTGAAAAGTGCATGAAAGCACAAATGGATGTTAAAGCCTTTCATGGAAAAGAATTTGGGAACTTTGCTCTTGGCTTTTTCTTTGGCATTATTGGGGTAATTGGATGTGCAGTATCAAGTCCGGGACCTCAAAATGGAGCTGATACTTATATGTTATCTGAGAACAAGGAACTTTTTAATGATCCTGCTTATTTGGCTTGTTACAAAAAAAAGGCGAGAAGCAAATCAGTTGGAGATGCAGCCATAGGATGGGTTGCCAGTATTTTGCTGCTGGTTGCTATAATTGGTAGTTAAATTTAAACCAGTACTATAGTCAAAACGGTAATCCCGGCCTCATCGCAGTCTCCCCTGTCAGCCTGTAGTTCAGAACAGGCTGACGACTACGCTGCCTGGTGTTTTGATCTTCAGATCAACCCAGGGGCCCAATAATTCACAGGCAAATCATAGGTTTGAAGGCCATTGTGCATCATCCGGATCGATAGAGATGATACAAAGGCAGGGGGAGACTAAGTATGGGGGGGGGCCCGGACTGGTGGTACCAAAATGCGCCCTACCCCGAAACCAAATATGGGCCCTTCCGTACCATGAAATTCTAATTAGGATCCAATCTGTGAATAAGAAACATCTTTACCTGTTGGTTGGTCTGATGGCGGTTCTGATACGATTTTTTCTCAATTATCATGCAGAACTCATTCCCGGACTCAATGGCGGCTATTATCCGGTACAGATCCGGGCCCTGCTTAACGATGGGATCCTGGCATTTCCTGACATGCCACTGCTTTTTCATGTCCAGGCACTTTTAACAAAGATCATCACCCTGATAGCACCCGGTATTGATTCCGAAGAGCTGATCCTTCATGTCTCGAAGATCATCGACAGCGTGGCGCTGCCCATGATTTTGTTTCCTGCTTACCTGATCAGCCGTGATTTTGTAGCAGGCAGGCTACCATGGATCTATGAAACAGGCATCATTGGATTTTTGACCCTTTCCTATTCACCCCTGCTGCTCAGCTCCGACTTCCAAAAAAATGCGTTTACGCTCCCATTGTTGCTTTTATTTTTTTATTACTTCCTGATTTTTTTACGTGATCGAAACAAATCATCAATGGCCAGGGCCCTCCTATTGCTATTTCTGATGGGGTTGACCCATTTTGGTGTGTTTTCGTTGTGCCTGGCCATTCTCAGCATTGGCTTCCTGATTTTTGATCGTCAAAAAGCCCTCCTCCCGATGGTCATCATACTGACCTTAAGTTTGGCCCTCATTGCCTTCATGGACATCAGCCGGGCCGAACGGTTGCTTTTTTTCTGGTGGAGGGATAAAACGTTCCAGATCAGCCCGAGGATATGGCTGTATCCGCATGGCATTATCACTTATACCATTACCCTGTCGATCATAGTCCTCACGGGGATCACCCTCTACCGTCAAAAATCGTGCATCAACGACTTCCATAAAAAAATACTGATCATGCTGGTGGCCATTCTCCTCCTGATGTCGTACCCGTTCCTGAGATTTGAGTTCGGGCGACGATTGGGACTCATGCACTTCATTCCACAATCTTTGTTGCTGCTATTCATTTACCCCTATCTGAAACCCAAATTTTCTGCATTTTTATCTTATTTTGCCATCCTGATGTTTACCGGTTCGGTTTTTTTTCATGTGCTATATCCCAAGCCGATTGCCATCAATCATGAAGCGTATCGTGATTTAAAAAGGATAGACGAAGTGATTGAAGATAAAAGCAATACCCTTATTATAACCCGCCATGGTTTGGATTGGTGGATTGCCTGGCAATTGAAAACAAAAATAGCAATTGCCTACCTGGTCGAGGTGGATGAAGCGCTTATGGAAAAATACGATACCATTTTAATCATCAAGCAGAAGAAAGGCCGAAACAAGGATTATCCCGGAGGTGTCAGTCCGTTTACCGAACCCAAAGTTCCTGAAGGGAGTGAACTGATTTATTCTTCCGATTACTTTGACCTGTTCAAACTAATGGATTAAATTCACGTTATTGTTTAGATGAAAAAGTCAAAAACATGAAATGTATACACTACCTTTTGGGGGTTCTGTTACTGGTCAGTGGATGTACCTCCCGTAACACCTATGATATTATTATACACAATGGGACCATCATTGACGGTACGGGCAAAAAGGGATATCAGGCCGATATTGGGATCATAGGTGACACCATTGCAGCCATCGGTGAACTTTCGGCACAGACGGCATCGGAAAACATTGATGCCAGCAGACTGGTCGTGGCTCCCGGCTTTATCAACATGCTAAGCCAGGCACATGAAAGTTTGATGATGGACCCGCATGCACAAAGTGATGTCCGGCAGGGCGTGACCCTGGAGGTATTGGGTGAGGGCTGGTCGATGGGCCCATGGAATGAGGGTATCAAAAAGGGGGAACGGGCCTATCAAAAAGACTTTAAATACAAGATCAAATGGAATACCCTGGGTGAGTACATGGAATACATGGAAAAAAAGGGTGTATCAGTCAACATCGCCTCTTTTGTTGGTGCTGCCACCCTCCGTGTTCATGAATTGGGCCGGGAAACCAGGGCTCCGTATCCGGATGAATTAAAAAGAATGCAGGACCTTGCCCGGGAGGCAATGGAAGAAGGTGCAGTCGGATTGAGTACGGCACTGATTTACACGCCGGGCCTGTGGGCTCAGACAGATGAGCTCATCGCCCTGAGTCAGGCTGTTGCTGAATATGATGGCATGTACATCACCCATCTCCGCAGCGAAGGAGATAATATACTGAATTCAGTTGATGAATTCCTTCAAATTTGCGATGAAGCAGGTATTGATGGTCAGATCCATCATTTAAAACTTGCCGGAGAACACAACTGGAATAAATACGATTCGGTAACTGCCAAACTCGATTCGGCAAGGGCTGCAGGCCTGCATGTTTCGACCAATATGTACACTTACACTGCTGCTGCAACCGGTTTGGATGCCGCCATGCCGAGCTGGGTCCAGAAAGGTGGAATCCATGAATGGACAAAACGATTGAAGGATCCGCAAGTACGCAGAAAGGTCGCCGAAGAAATGAAACAAAAAAGCATGGAGTGGGAAAATTTCTATTTTGCTGCCGGGACACCGGACAATATCCTGCTGATTGGATTTCGGAATGATTCATTGAAATACCTCACCGGTAAATCGCTTGCCGAAGTTGCAAAAATGCGGGGCACCTCTCCCGAAGAAACAGCCATGGACCTGGTTATACAGGATTACAGCCGGGTAAAGGTGGTTTATTTTCTCATGTCGGAAGAAAATATTCGGAAGCAGATAGCCCTTCATTATATGAGCTTTTGCTCGGATGCTGAATGTATTTCAACTGGAAAACCATTTGAAACTTATCATCCGCATCCCAGGGCCTTTGGTAATTTTGCCAGGTTACTCGGCAAATATGTCCGTGAAGAGAAGATCATCTCGCTGGAGGAAGCCATTTATAAACTCTCCTTGTTACCAGCTACCCAATTAAAAATCAAAAAACGGGGAACAATACAAACCGGATATTTTGCCGACATCACCATCTTTGATCCCCGGAAAATACAGGATCATGCCACCTTCGACAACCCGAAACAGTATGCCACTGGGGTACTGCATGTGCTGGTAAATGGTGTTCCGGTAATTTTGAATAGCGAACATACAGGAGCAGAACCGGGCAGGTTTGTGAGAGGACCTGGCTGGTATCTGAAAAATTAAAGCAGATCGAAGTAGAACAGCGGATTTAATGCAGGATACAATTTACCTGTTTTTTGTTTCTCATCCCTTCTCAACACAGTCTCCCCTGTCAGCCGGGACTTCAGTACAAGCTGATGACTATGTTGCCTGGTGTTTTGATCTTCAGAACAACTCCAGCAGCCATCCCGCTATGACACATATCTGAAACGATGCACTGTATGGGGCGAACCGTGCCCCCCGGTCATCTTGTCCGTCCAATTATGATTCACTATATTTGCAGGATACTCCCTGTGATGGCATGCGCCTCCATGCGAAACGCCATGCATCAGAGGCGGGCCGGTAGGGATAGACGCAGATACCATGAAAATTAAAGATTCTATCAGGGTTACCCGTCAAAGAGGGATCCATTATGTGCTGGATGAACGCCAGCGAAGGGTAAAGCATAAACCCTGGTTGGGAGATATGTTTTCATTCCTCTATGACCGGATCATGGAAAGATCGGTTTTCCCTAAAAAATTCAATGCATCCATGGCAGTGCATTATACCATCCTGGGCAAGCTATTGAAACCGGTTACCGGTCAAACGATCATAGAGTTTGCCACAGGCAGCGGAGATGCCATTCGGTTCTTAAACCCGGACAACACCTATGCGGGGGTTGACATCAGCCCGGGCCTGCTTCGTCTGGCCCGGAAGAAATTCGAGCGGCATGGCTTTAACAGATTTGAACTTTATGCCGCCGATGCCTGTACAACACCTTTTCAGGATCACCTGTTTGATGCGGCCATTTGCAATCTGTCAATGAATTTTTTTCCCGATCCGGATCAATTTATCGCCGAGCTTCGCAGGGTGCTCAAAACCAATGGTCAGTTTTATGGCAGTTTACCACTGCCCGAAAGGAAAACATCCAAAGCAACCATTCATGGTACCCTGTATCCCCTGGATGCGCTAAAAAAACGATTTGAGGATCATCGTTTCCACTTCGATGCCCTCCCGGATGAAAACGGCGCATTGCTCTATTTTAAGGCAACCCCAAAAGATAAATGATGCCTTTCCTGTCTTTCCTTATGAAATCGATCTTCCCGTTGTCGCGTTTCTGAAGCAGATCGCTGTAGGCACGGACCCATGATTTTCAATCAAACATCCCATCCGGGTACGATTCACTATATTTGCAGGATAAGCCCTGCCGGATATGAAGGGTGTTACCATGCGAAAGTCGATGCTATGGGGATGTGATAAAAGAGAATAAACGACCAGCATGAACACCCGGATTTATCAACCGGCCGGGAAAAATTCAACAGCATGAAAGCGGTAACCTGCGAACAATACGGACCCCCTGAGGTATTGAAGATCACAACGGCACTCAAACCGGTTCCCAAAGCCCATGAGGTCCTGATAAAGATAAAAGCGTCAACGGCCAATGCCGCCGACTGCAATGTAAGGGGACTGACCTATGTTCCACCCGGATTGGGATGGCTGGCCAGGGTCATGCTGGGGTTCAGCAAACCCAAAATAAACATCCCGGGATCGGTCCTGGCCGGAGAAGTTGAGGCGGTGGGTGAGGCGGTCAACACTTTCAAGCCGGGCGACCAGGTATTTTGGATCGGTCCTGAAATGGGAGCCTATGCAGCCTATGCCTGCCGGCCCGAAAAGGGGGCCCTCACATTGAAACCGGACAATACCACCTTTGAAGAGGCTGCCGCTGTTCCTTATGGTGCCCTTACGGCCCTCTATTTCCTTCGAGAAAAGGCGGCCATTCAAAGCGGACAAAAGGTGCTCATTCATGGGGCTTCCGGCGGCGTGGGTGTATACGCGGTGCAACTGGCCAAATATTTTGGAGCAGAAGTCACAGGTGTGTGTAGCACGGCCAATGTGGAATTTGTCCAATCACTGGGTGCCGACCGGGTCATCGATTACACCAAAGAGGATTTTACCCGGCGTAATGAAAAAGGGGACATCATCATGGACATCGTGGTGGGTAAAACTTCATTTACCAGGTGTAAACATGCATTGACCCCAAAAGGGTATTACCTTGCCGTAGCAGGAGGATTGAAAGATATGCTGCAGATGATCCGTACGTCGATGGGCAGCGGGAAAAAAGTAGTATTCGGAGGGGGATCGGAATCCGAGAAAAAGGAATACCTGGACTTTCTGAGAACACTGATCGAAGCAGAAAAGTTAAAACCCATTGTTGATAAAAGCTTTCCACTGGAAAATATCGTGGAAGCGCACAGGTATGTTGAGAGCGGCCAGAAAAGGGGAAATATCACCATCAGCATTGGCCATCCCTAATCCCTCCATGTATATATCAAAGCAGCACTTATAGTTACATCAGCATCAAATACGTTCCGTTGGGGATCGGGTTGCTTTTTTTGTTCATGGCCTTGTGGATCATGACGGACCCGACCCTGGAAATTACGGTGAACGGGGTAAAACGACATGCCTTATGGACAGACGGTCTGCTGCCATTGAGTTTTGGTGGGCTGGCCCTTATATTTTATGGTATCGTCGGGCGCAGGGTGGTGGCCATGCGGATGGGTCCGCAGAAATTGCAAATGGATTATAAGGGGAAGTTTATCACCAAAACCTGGGCAGAAGTGGAGACCATCAAAAAGTACTGGCTGGTGGCACCACCCCTCTATTCGGTTACGTTTAAAAATGATCCGAAGCCCTTTTATTTCACCACCCGAAACTGGTTTATCGCCACCCCCATCGGGGTTTATGATCTGAGTGCCATGGGGAAATTTATCCGGGACCAGAAAAAAAAGATCGAACACACGAGATCTTAGCTGCTGAACAAAGAGGCACAGTTCCACATCTCTCCTGTATGATTATCGGTATTGTTGTCATTAATTCATATCAAAAATCAAAAACCATTATTTTTATCCCGCATTAATTTCGCAGCAAATCTTTTACAAATGGCCATGGATAAAAACGGGAAGTTACAGGTGATCAAATGGGTTCACACCCTCATTTGGATCTTTTTTGTGTACGCGATCTTTTATATTCTGTATTCGGGGATCACCAACCGCATCAATTCCTTTACATGGATAGCCATTGCCATGATCTTTGGAGAAGGATTGGTGTTGCTCATTTTTAAAAAGTTCTGTCCGCTCACCCTCATGGCCCGCCAATACTCAGATTCGGACAAAGACAATTTTGATATTTTTTTACCCAACTGGCTGGCGCGGTACAACAAAGAGATTTTTACCACGATCTTTGTGATCGGGTTGGTGATCGTGTTGCTGCGGATTCTCGCACGGTGATGTCCTTATCGCACTGGCGAGAGGATTGATGGACTACATTTTAATCTTATCGTAGCTATATACCAGTCTAATTCCATAAAACTGCACATCATTCCCTGAATTTGGAGGAAGGTGAACCGTAATCATGTAGGATTTTGTAGCATTGCTGACAACATGCGACAGGTAATCATTGTATGACTGATAATTAGGCGAGGTCACTGATCCCGACTGAATGTTTTTGATATTGGTTGCTGTCCCTGAAGCAAGATCGGTGTATCGGAAATAAATATGGATATCATCGGTTGTGGAGTTATCAACAAAATACATGTATATAAAGGTCACTTCAACGCTGTCGGGTAAATAAACCGGGCACATAAAAACATCCGTATAAGCAGCCTGGTTGATCAGGTAGTTCCCGTAATTTGTATAAACCATGTTGTTGTTCCAGGGAGTAAAAGCCGCTGCCGGTATGGAGAGATAACCCACTTTTGAACCGGTGGTTATGTTGCCTTGGGCATGAAAGGATCCTTCGACATGCAGGGTGCTTGTGGGTGAAGTGGTTCCAATGCTCACTTTGCCGCCATTGGTATTTAAATGTAAAGTAGAAGCAGCGCCATTGTTCCTGGCCAGGATCTCATTGTCATCCATAACCATGTTGTACGTATTGGAGCCATTGATCTGCAGATAACCCCCTGAAGACAGGCTGGCATCCGATCCACCATCAATGTGAAGCGGCACTTCGGGGGTGTTGGTACCGATTCCGATGTCACCCGTACCGAACTCAAAGGTCATCACATCCAGATTGGCCACCTCCTCGCGGACGATCAGGTTATCGCTCTGCCATCCTCTGAAATAGGGAAAAATCCATTGGGCTTCGGTGGTGCCGGTCTCCAGCCAACTGATCCCGCCATGCTTCCCGGTAAATCTTTCAACGGAAATAAACGCATCATCACTATCGGGCACCTTGATGTTCAGCCAGTTATTTAAGGTGGAGGTCCCAATTCCGACCTTCCCGCTGAAGTAACCTTTTCCTTCGAAATATCCGCCATAACCGGTTCCTGAGGCACTTCCATACAAGGCATATCCGTTGACGGTGGATCCCTGCAGACCATAGATGCTACCATTTCCGAATCCACCTATATTGGATCCACCCAGGTATCCATATGATCCACTCAGACTGTGTTCGCCATACAATGCATAATTGGCACTGGCAGCCTGGGCCCTCAAAGAAGGTGTTACAATGTCGAGCAGAGAGGCTGGTGCATCGGTGCCTATCCCGATTTTACCATTGTCATAATAGAGGTTATCACCATTCTTAAGCCATCGGGTATTATCTCCGGTCTTTTCCGAATAGAGGGCATAGGGAACACTCATCAACTGTGTTACACCCATCAGCTGAAAAGAGGATCCACCGGTGATGTCCGTCTCCACCTGCAGGAAATAACTATCGGCACCCCAATCGATTTCACTGAAAATGCCCGATACAATCGTTCCGGTACCAATTGTAAGTGTAGCCAGTCCGTGTGCGTTGGTTGTAACAGCATTGGTTTCAACGTATTCAGTTGATCCGGTCGTACTGCCCATCAGGATGCTCAATCTGAAATTAACGGGTTGATTGGCTACCGGTTCACCAGTGGCATCTCTGACAACGGTTTGGTATTTGAAGGATTGTGGAGCCTGGGCAATTGAGGACACCTGAATGGCAAAAGCAAAGATTGCCATAAGAACTGCTCTTGTTTTCATTGTGACGGAATTTGGTAATTTGACGGGTAAATATAAGTATTTTTTTACATATTTCTTTCAGGCACCCTCTATCCACAAAGGGTTGGACACTTGAAGGTGGCATTTTTTGACAGGCTCCCTCAACATTAAGCAGTCCCAAAAGCCCTTTATGCCATTGAAATCAAGGCATCGGGAATTCACAGGCAAAATCCGCAAACACTGTTTTACAGGTATACTAAAAGCCGTTTATTCATTATCCGGCTCGATGTAATATCCTTCCCGCGACAAGAGGTGATCGAGGTTGGCCACCCCATAAACTGCAATGGCAGTGGCAATGGCTGCATGTTCCTGGTATTCGGCGATGCTTTTGTTGTAGAGGTCCCGTTCGGTATGCCAGATCTCGCGGTAGCTGAAATTATAGCCCTTCGGATCTTCATTGTCGAATCCGAGGGTCGGTACGCCCTTCACCGCAAAGGGTCCGCTATCGGTTCCCCAGGCTCTTTTCGGACGCTCCCGGGGTTCCCTTTCTTCGAGGGTAAACGGGAAGTCGGGATTGATGGTACTGATGGGTGCGCATATTTTTTCCATGTCGTCCCACATGGCTTTGGAAACGCGCATCGACATTGGAACAGTGGGTCCGCCATCGCGATTGAACATATTGGAGATCTTATCCAGTTTGTCTTCATTCCTTTCGATCCAGCTGGTACTGCCCAGCAAACCAAACTCCTCTCCTGCCCACAGGGTCACCAGAATGGTCCTTTTGGGCTTGCCACCGGCTTCCATGATCAATCGTGCGGCTTCCATTGACGGGGTGGCCCCGGAGCCATCGTCCACACCACCGGTGGCCACATCATAAGAATCGAGGTGCCCACCCACAATCACGTACTCATCCGGGAATTCCGTCCCGCGAATGATACCGATTACATTGTGATATTTGACAGGACCCATCTTGAAATGATTGCGGATATCGAATTCGATTTGAAAATACCGGCGTTCCTTAGCCATTTGTTTGATCACTTCATACTGATGCTCATCCAGTTTGATATCAGGGACCGTGGGCAGGTTATCGAAGGTCATGTCCATGATGTTCTTGCGATCGTACATCACCCGGATGGGAACAGATGAAGATTGAATAATCCCCAGGATACCGGCTTCTTTCATCTGCCTGTAAAACAGGGCCGGTTCTTCCACCAGGGGGAGAAACTCTTTTTCTTCACCTGATCCATGGTTTTTCCAATTCTCCCGCCTGATCTCACGGTTTTGTTCTTCTATACTGGCATTCACCTGAATGATTGAATCGCGTTTTTGATCTGCTTCGGCTGAAATGTCGATGGGAAAACCATTGTTTTCACCACCTATGAGCACCCAGGCCCCCTTAAGCCGGCCTTTCATCCGGTCGAATTCTTCCTGCGTCTTGGGTTCGATGAGCACATGACCCCGCTGAACACCTTTGGTACCCGAGGTATACGAGGGTGTCGCAAAATGGAGGTGCATTCCTTCCGCTCCCAAAAGTCGTCCGAACCAGGGTCCCCGGTTAAAGCCCACCGGCAATTCGCCGACTTCATCCATTTCGACCTCCATGCCCCACTCCCTGAATTTGGAAGCGGCCCACTCTGCTGCATTTTCAAAGGCATCCGATCCGATGGGACGACCACCAAAACGATTGCAGAGGACATCCAAATGATCCATGGTCTGGTTATCGGTTTTCCCGATCTGAATAATTTTTTCAACGACCGGATCCGTTTGGGCAAGGGTGGTCAAATACCCCGATACCATTAAAAAAGCTAATACTAAATACCTCATTTTTTATTTTTGTTTTAGAGTTGATATCATCAACCTGGTAAATGAATCTCCAAATATAAGTTTTACATTTGGTATTTTAGTGCAGGAAAACATTTCATTTAAATTTATTGATCGGGAGGAACCAGCATGGAGCATAAAAAAATAAATTGGGGCATCATGGGTTTGGGTAAGATCGCCCGTACTTTTGCAGCTGACCTGCAATTGTCAGACGATGCGGTACTTTATGGTGCGGCTTCCAGAGACCTGACAAAAGCAAAGGCTTTCAGTAAGCATCACCAGTCGATCAAATACTATGGCTCCTACAAGGAATTGGCCATGGACCCCGATATTGATGTGATCTACGTTGCCACGCCCCACCCTTTTCATGTTGAGAATACCCTCTTATGCCTGGAACACGGCAAAGCCGTTTTGTGCGAAAAGCCCATGGGCATGGATGCACGGGAAGTGAAAATGATGATAGACAAAGCAAAATCGAAGCAACTGTTTTTGATGGAAGGGATGTGGACCCGTTTTATCCCGGCTACCGAAAAACTCCTTGAACTCATTGACGAGGATGCCATCGGGGAAGTGTTATTCATCCGTGCTGATTTTGGATTCAAAGGAGATGGAAATCCTGCAAGCCGGATCTATAATAAACAACTAGGTGGTGGTTCTTTGCTGGATATTGGTATCTATCCCATATATTTAAGTTTGCTCACCCTGGGAATTCCCAAAGAGATCAATGCCATGGCCCGCATGACCGAAACCGGCGTGGACAGCTACTGTGCCATGTTGTTTGGTTATGAAAATTCAGCAAGAGCCATACTGGAATCCACTGTGGAAGCCGATACGCCTATTGAAGCTTATATTTACGGCAAAATGGGTCACATTCAGTTGCACAGCCGTTTTCATCACTCACAGAAGATCTCTCTTTTCAAGGACGGTCAGCATACCGAAGTAATTAAAATTCCTTATACAGGTAATGGGTATGTCCATGAAATTGAAGAAGTGAACAGGTGCTTGTATAACGGTTATACCGAAAGTAAAAAATTACCACACGCCATAAGTTTAGAACTTATTAAATTGATGGATCGTGTTAAGGAGCAGATTGGATTATTCTATGGGAATTTATAATAATCACCTACAAATTGGTTCTTATTTTCGATTATAAATCATAAACAAGAACGGGTACTGATGATTTTCGTCTCTATCATGATGGACTTTAGAAACCAAATCAAACTTTGTATCATCAAACTCTGGAAATACAACATCTCCGCTGAAATCGTTCTGGATGACTGTTAAATAGATACGATCGGCAATGTTGATGGAAGCCTTAAAAATCTCACCACCACCCGAAATAAATAGTTCAGATTCACCTTCATGGCGGGCCAGTTCTATTCCCTCATCAATGCTATTCACCACCAGGGCATAGTCTGCATCGTAATCTTTTTGAGAAGTCACAACAATCACCTTATGGTTTTGCATCACCTTTTTATAGGCCTCAAATGTCACTCTGCCCATCAATACCCAATGATCTTTGGTTTTATTCATAAAATAGGCGAGTTCATCGGGCAAATGCCAGGGCATTTTGGGGCCATGACCGATAACGCGGTTGGTGCCCATCGCAGCAATGAGCGACAGGATCATCTTTTCTTTTTCATGTTCCATACAAACAAATTTATAGCTTTTATAAAAGACGGCAAGGCAAAACCGGGAGAAAATGGATTAAAGATTGAACCAGGCAGGCTAAAAAAATACAATCATCACCTGTATTGTGCAACCTGCAAGCAAAAGCTGGCGTATAATTCCAGCTTACGATATAAAGGACGATAAGTCAGATACCATCCTAAGCAGCGTTCCGGATCTAGTTTCAATTTAATTAAACATAAAAAAACAAAAACAACGGATTACAACTATCAGTCAGTTATTGCTGATTAGAAAGCAGGTGTGGTGAGTTCGTAAAGTACCCATCCCACATGATTCTGAAATCCTTTTGATGAAATTTAAATAATAACAAAAACAGGACAATGAAAAAAACAACATTACTTTTAGGTATTATTGCTATTGCAATAAGCTTAAGTGCTCAAAAAGTAGCATTGCATTCCTCATCGGGAATACAGCATTTTAACGGATCCAATGCATTTGTAGAAGCTTATAATGCATCGACAAACGGCGATACCATCTATCTTCCGGGTGGAGGCTTTACGTCACCGTCTACTATTGATAAATCATTATTTGTGATTGGTGCAGGTCATTATCCTGATTCAACCGTTGCAACCGCCAAAACATTTATCAATGGGAATATAATACTTTCAGACAATGCAGATGGCTTTCGTTTGGAAGGGGTGGATATAAATGGCAGTATTAGTTTTGACAACAATGAGGCAGTAAACAATGTGATCATTAAATATTGCAATATTTCTAATGATCTGAATGTCGCGGGGAACTTATCCAATCCCTCATATAATCTGACCATTATCAACAGTGTGTTTGCGAGTGGATATTTTTACCTTTCGAATGCTCAAAATGCCGGCATTTTCAATTCTATCATTCAGGGCCGGATTTTAAATTCCTATGGTAATTTATTTGAAAATAATATTTTAATGTGGACTTATACTGGAGTGTCAGGCTATTACACCCTTAATGGCGATAACAATGTGTGCAACAACAATATCTTTCTCAATGCAGGCAACAAATCCTTTAGCGGCGTTTCCAATCAGATATATAACAACCTGTTTGTTACTACCCCCTCTATGGGCACTACACCAATTGCATCAGGCAACTATTACCCTGTAGCCCAGTCCAGCATTTTTATATCCCAGTCAGGATACATTTTTGATTATACCCATAATTACCACCTGCAGGATCCTGGAACTTATCTCGGCGTTGATAATACCGAAATAGGACTATATGGAGGAACACTGGGTTATAAGGAAGGTGCTGTTCCTTCCAACCCGCATTTTCAAAATCAAAATATTGCGCCAACCACAAATACCAGTGGTTTACTAAACATCCAGGTTAGTGCTGCAGCTCAAGACAATTAATCATGAAAAAGATTAATTTGATATTTATTTTCATCTTTTGCAACTCCTGGATATTTGCTCAAACCAATCTGATAAGCTATGAATATTGGTTCAACAATGATTATGCGAATAAAAAGGTTGTTCCTATTGCTCCGGCAGCACAGCATCAATTGAATGCTGATATTGATGCATCAGATTTGCCTGACGGGGTGAATATTTTCAATATCAGGTATAAAGATGAAAACAATACGTTCAGCAGCACGCTGAGCAAGGTGTTTTATAAAAACACAGAAGTTACCGTATCTGATAAAAACCTGGTCGAATATGAGTATTGGTTCAACAATGATTACGGAAATAAGCAGGTTGTTCCAATTACGCCTGCGCCGAACCATCAATTGAATGCTGAAATTGATGCATCGGATTTATCAGATGGCGTGAATGTATTCAATATCCGCTATAGAGATGAAAACCATGTGTTCAGCAGCACGCTGAGCAAGGTGTTTTATAAAAACACAGAAGTTACCGTATCTGATAAAAACCTGGTCGAATATGAGTATTGGTTCAACAATGATTACGGAAATAAGCAGGTTGTTCCAATTACGCCTGCGCCGAACCATCAATTGAATGCTGAAATTGATGCATCGGATTTATCAGATGGCGTGAATGTATTCAATATCCGCTATAGAGATGAAAACTATGTTTTCAGCAGCACACTGAGCAGGGTATTCTATAAAAACACTGAAGTTACCTTATCGGATAAAAACCTGGTGGGATTTGAGTGGTGGTTCAACAACGATTATCAGAATAAACAGGTTGTACCGATAACGCCTTCCACACAGCATCAGCTGATTACCGACTTGGATGTTTCGGTTTTGCCGGAAGGCGTGAATGTATTCAGTATCCGGTATAAGGATGAAAACAATGTGTTCAGCAGCACAATGAGCAAGGTGTTCTATAAAAAGAACCCTAATCAGGTGGGGAACAATAAGATCACAGCCTATCAATACTGGTTTGATGATGATTTTGCCAATGCGGTGCTCTTTACCTTTGAAACCCCGGTTAAGCAAGTGAATATTCTGAATGACCTTGATATGACACAAATACCGAAAGGTTCACACATACTGAACTTCCAGGTTATGGATACAGTGGGACTTTGGAGTGTTGTTACCACCAGTAATGTTGACAAAATATCACTGCCCATCGCCAGTTTCGAAATAAGCGCGATAACTTATTGCGATTCAACCACGATTTCAACCATAGATAACAGCATCGACGGGGATGTTTACCTGTGGGATTTCGGCGACGGAACCACCAGTGAAGAGCAAGAGCCTTCACATACCTTCTTCAGTCCGGGGAACTATATCATCAGCCTTACAGTGACTGATACGACCTTGTGGAGCGACAGCACGCTCACCATGCCGTTTATGGTTGAAAGTGGAACAAGCTATGCATCCTTCGATGCAGAAGCCTGCGACAGCTATGTTTCTCCAAGTGGTCTGTATACATGGACAGAAAGCGGTACTTATTATGACACGATCACAAACACAATTGGTTGTGACAGCATTATTACCGTGAACCTGACAATTCTTGAATCGACCTATTCAACTATTGCGGAAGAGGTTTGCGACAGCTATACATCCCCTAGCGGAAATTACACCTGGGATGTTTCCGGGGTTTATTCCGATACGATTCCCAATGCAGCCGGCTGCGACAGTGTAATCAACATTAACCTGACGATCCATTACACTGCTTTCGCTGAAATAGATGCCTCCACCTGCGAACCATATATTTCACCCAGCGGGATTTATATATGGGAAGTAAGTGGAACATATAACGATACAATTACAACCCTGGCAGGTTGCGACAGCATCCTGACCATCAACCTGACCGTAGTTGAAGTGGATACATCGGTCACCGTTACCGATCCTGTACTTACAGCCAATGCAGAAGGGGCAAACTATCAGTGGCTACTATGTCCTTCCATGGAGCCAATTGAAGGGGCTACCGAGCAGAGCTATACGGCAACGGAAAATGGATGGTATGCGGTGGAAGTCACTCAGAATGAGTGTACCGATACATCTTCTTGTTTTCAGATTTTGACAGTTGGAATGCACGTACCTCTCAGGGATGTGATCTCTGTTTTCCCCAACCCAACATCGGGACTTCTGCATGTTGATTTTGGGGAAATGGTATCTGAAATAAAACTCATCCTGCGCAATAGCACGGGTGCCATCGTTTCCTCACATGAAATACTGAATACTTCCAATGCAACACTTGAGTTAAAAGGGGGGCAGGGATTGTATTTTCTGGAAGTTATTCAGTCCGATAGCAGGATAACTGTTTTCAAAGTTATGAAGGAATAATCCGATTGGGCAATCAATTTTCATTTCAACAAAAAGAAAAGCAATCCAAAAGAGGATTGCTTTTCTTTTTTAAAGCAAGCTTTATGTTATTTTTCTGCACGCACTTTGGCCGCGAAAAATTCACGGTTCATGCGCGCAATATTGGTCACTTTGATCTCCTTCGGGCATTCGGCTTCACAAGCATAGGTATTGGTGCAGTTTCCAAATCCCAATTCATCCATTTTTGCCACCATCTTCTGAACCCTTCGTTTAGCTTCAATTTTGCCCTGGGGTAACAATGCAAACTGGGATACTTTCGCCGAAACAAACAACATGGCCGATGCATTTTTACAAGCTGCCACACAGGCACCACAGCCGATACAAGATGCTGCATCCATGGCCAGATCCGCATTTAATTTTGGAATGGGTATGGCATTGGCATCAGGTATGCCCCCGGTATCCACTGAAATAAATCCTCCGGCCTGGATGATCTCGTCAAAGGAGGAACGATCGACAATGAGGTCTTTGATCACCGGGAAAGGTTTGGCCCGCCAGGGTTCAATGGTAATGGTATCGCCATCTTTGAACTTGCGCATGTGCAACTGGCAGGTGGTGATGGCATCATCCGGTCCATGGGGCCTGCCATTGATATACATGGAACACATACCACAGATGCCTTCACGACAATCATGATCGAATGCAACCGGTTCTTCACCTTTGGCAATGAGCTGTTCATTCAGCACATCCATCATTTCCAGGAAAGAACTTTCCGGAGAAACATCGGAAATGGGATAGTTCACAAATTTTCCTTTTTCATCCGGTCCGGGTTGACGCCATATTTTGAGTGTGAGATTCATATAAATAAATTTTATTAGTTCGAAGTTTGAAGTTTGAAGTTATCAGGTTGTGGTAAAAAAGTATACTTCGAACATCAAACTTCAAACTGTTTTAGCTTTTTGCTTCCTTATAATTTCTTGTTTTTACTTCAATATATTCGTATTTCAGGGACTCTTTATTTAAGACCGGTTCCTGATCCGAACCTTTGTATTCCCATGCCGACACAAACATGTAGTCCTTATCATTCCTAACAGCCTCCCCCTCTTCGGTCTGGTATTCCTCACGGAAGTGTCCTCCGCACGATTCTTCCCGATTCAGGGCATCCATGGCCATCAACTCTCCCAGTTCCAGGAAATCGGCTACGCGGGTAGCTTTTTCAAGTTCTACATTCACACCTTTGAGGCTTCCCGGCACTTTAACATCTTTCCAGAATGCATCCCGCAATGCCCTGATCTCTTTGATCGCCTCTTCAAGTCCTTCTTTATTTCTGGCCATACCCACATGATCCCACATGAGTAAACCAAGCTTTTTATGAAAGGTATCCACAGTTGTGGACCCATTGTTATTCAACAACTTTTCAAGTTTATCCCTGACCTCTTTTTCCGCTTGTTCAAACTCCGGTAAATCGGTCTTGAAGAATGGCACATTGATTTGATCAGCAAGATAATTCTGAACGGTATAGGGAATTACAAAATATCCATCGGCGAGACCCTGCATCAGTGCAGAAGCACCCAGACGATTGGCGCCATGATCGGAGAAATTGGCTTCACCGGCAGCAAATAATCCGGGGATGGTGGTCTGCAATTCATAATCTACCCAAATGCCGCCCATGGTATAGTGGATGGCCGGATAGATCATCATGGGTGTTTCATAGGGATTTTCATCCACGATCTTTTCATACATCTGGAAGAGGTTCCCATACCTGGCTTCGATAACCTCTTTGCCCAGTCGTTCAATGGCATGTTTGAAATCGAGGTACACGGCAAGTCCTGTATTACCAACTCCATAACCGGCATCACATCTTTCTTTCGCAGCCCTGGAAGCCACATCTCTGGGAACCAGGTTTCCAAATGCCGGGTATCTCCGCTCTAGATAATAATCCCGGTCTTCTTCTTTTATTTCAGTGGGCTTCAACTGCCCCTTCTGGATTTTCTCGGCATCTTCTTTGTTCTTCGGGACCCAGATGCGGCCATCATTCCGCAAACTTTCGCTCATGAGCGTCAGTTTACTCTGGTAATCACCGTGTACCGGAATACAGGTCGGATGGATCTGCACCATACAGGGATTTCCAAATACGGCACCCCGTTTATAACATTGCCAGGCTGCACTGCCATTTGAATTCATGGCATTGGTCGACAGGAAGAATACATTACCATAACCACCTGTGGCAAGCACCACAGCGTGTGCTGCAAAGCGCTCTATTTCGCCCGTAACGGTATTGCGGGTAATAATGCCCCGTGCTCTGCCATCAATAATAACCAGGTCAAGCATTTCACGACGGACATACATTTCAACCGATCCCCTTGAAACTTCCTTGCTCAATGCACTGTAGGCACCTAAAAGTAATTGTTGTCCGGTTTGTCCGCGTGCATAAAATGTCCGGCTGACCAGTGCGCCGCCAAATGAACGATTGTCGAGCAAGCCACCATATTCCCTGGCAAAAGGTACGCCCTGAGCAACACATTGATCAATTATATTGTTGCTGACTTCAGCCAGGCGATACACATTGGCTTCACGGGAGCGGTAATCACCGCCTTTAATCGTATCATAAAACAAGCGATAAATGCTGTCGCCGTCATTGGGATAATTCTTGGCGGCATTGATCCCACCCTGGGCTGCAATGCTATGGGCCCTGCGCGGGCTATCCTGAATACAGAAGTTCTTGACCTTGAAGCCAAGTTCACCCAGGCTGGCCGCCGCTGCAGCACCGGCAAGTCCGGTCCCAACAACGATCACTTCAAGTTTACGCTTATTGGCCGGGTTCACCAGGTTTTGATGTGCTTTATAATTCGTCCATTTCTCAGCCAGCGTTCCTTCAGGTATTTTTGATTTTAAAGTAGCCATATATCAATTTGTTTTCTTCAGATTAATAATTACCGAAATAAATAACCAGCGGAATCGTAATATAACCGATGGCCAGCACAATGGAAACAAGCGTGCTAAGACTCTTAATAAGGGGGGTGTATTTTGTATGGTTCAATCCCAGTGATTGAAATCCCGACTGAAATCCATGATGCAGATGGAAAGCCAGGATGAGGATGGCCACGATATAGCCAATTACATAAATTCCCATTTGGAACTTGGCGATAACAAGGGCCCCCAGATTATGATATGCTTCACCGCCAATCATAACATCTTCCACCTGTCCAAGGAATTTGGCCTTGATATAAAAATCGCCCAGGTGAATGACCAGAAAAATAAAAATGATGACAGCCGTATGGATCATGAATTTGGAAAATGGCGAAGTGTGCGACCATCCTTCAATTTTATATCGGTTAGGCCGGGCCATCCAGTTCTGGATCTGCAGGATCAATCCATAAATAATATGAATTAAAAAACCGCCAAAGAGAACCACTTCGAATACCTTGATAAGGATGTTGGTTCCCATGAAATGGGCGGCAATATTAAACGTATCCGTTGCAGGTAAAAGCACCAACATGTTGATACTCATGTGAACAAACAGGAACGTTATCAGGAACAAACCGGCAAATGCCATCACATATTTCTTGGTCAATGATGATTGTGTTAACGAATTACCCATGATGTGTCTTTTTGTGTCTTTAACTTATCCTAAATAAGATCATTTTTGTGTTAACGAAGTAACACAAGCAAAAATAATTTTTTATTCGTATGGAAGCATCTTAATTCTGATATTTGTCGTAATTTTTACAAGATTTAAATTAAGCTTCTTCGATGAAAAAAATATTATACAACCCGGATTTTCATAGAAACAACCGGACTATACTTGCCAAATCACTCCAGCCATCTTCAATAGCGATCATTACAGGCAATGATGAGCTCAACCGCAATGGCGACCAGAATTTCCCTTTTCGTCAAAGTTCCGACCTTTTTTATTTTACCGGAATTGAGCAGGAAAAAACCATGTTGGTGCTTTGCCCCGAACATCCCGATCCAAAAATGCGTGAGATCATATTCGCCATCAAGCCTGATCCCATCCTTGAAACATGGACCGGATATAAACTGACAACGGAAGAGATCTGGGCAACTTCCGGAATCAAAACAGTGAAATGGATCAATGATGCTGACATGGTTTTGCGCGATCTTATTCTCAATGCTGAAAATATTTATCTTAACCTGAACGAATATACCAAATACCAGAATCCGGTTTCCTACCAGGCCGAACGCCTGGCACATGAGTTGAAACAATCCTATCCGGCACATCGGTTTCACCGTTTGGCACCGTTAATAACAATCCAGCGGCTGATCAAACAACCCATAGAAATCGAGCACATGCAGGAAGCCTGCAAAATCACCGGGACCGCTTTTCAGAGGGTACTGAAATTTGTAAAGCCGGGAGTTACAGAATACGAAGTAGAGGCCGAAATGATCCATGAGTTTATCCGTAAAGGTGCCCGGGGTCATGCCTATCAACCCATCGTGGGCAGTGGTGAAAATGCGCTGGTATTACACTATACCGAAAATAGCGGCACGTGTAAGAATGGGGAATTACTCCTGATGGATTTTGGTGCCGAATATGGAAATTATGCTGCCGATTGCAGCCGCACCATTCCGGTAAATGGTAAATTTACTCCCCGGCAAAAAGCATGTTATGAAGCGGTCTTGCGGGTCCAAAAATCGGCAACAAAGTTGTTTGTTCCCGGCAAAACCATCGATGAGATCAACAAAACGGTTTGGAAGATGATGGAAGAAGAGATGATCGGCCTGGGTTTGTTTACTGCGAAAGAGGTAAAAAGTCAGGATCCTGAAAAACCGCTCTTTTTTAATTACCTCATGCATGGCGTAGCACATTTTATCGGATTGGATGTTCATGATGTGGGAAGCAAATACCAGAAACTAAAAAGGGGAATGGTATTAACCCTTGAGCCCGGCATTTATATCAAAGATGAAAACATCGGGATACGGATTGAAAATAATATTGTGGTGGATGAGGTTCCGATAGATCTGATGACCGAAATACCCAGGGAAGTGAGTGAGATTGAAGCGCTGATGCATCAATAAAAATCCACCAGTTCAATATCAAAGATCAATACAGAATTTGAGGGTATATCACCCAGACTTCTTTCACCATAAGCCAGACCGCTGGGAATGTAAAAAGTGCCTCTACCGCCCGGTTTGAGCATGGGAACACCGATTTTCCATCCCGTAATTACAGTTGAAAGATTCAAATCGATGGGTGAGGTTACTTCATCGAATACCGTACCATTGGTCAACCAACCCTTATAAATCACCCGAATCGTATAAGACAGATTGGGATGGTACCCTGTTCCCTCTTTGGTGATGTTGTAATATAATCCGGAGCTATGTTTGGTAGCTTCCTTGTCATTATCCTTTAAATATTGCTGTATGATCTTATCATCTTTTTCTGCTTGTGATTCTTTGTCTTTTTTGCAAGCTCCAAGCGCGAACATCATCAAACCGAAAATCAAAAATTTTTTCATAAAATAATTTTTGGCAAAAATAGCGGAATTTAAGCAGGTAGCTCACCGAAAGTTGATTCATTAAGCAGAATCTCTTTCAAAACATACAGGCTGATCAAACGTTTAATGAATATGACAGAAAAACCGGACAGGCTGATATTATTCGATCCGCTATGCAATCTTTGTTCTGGAGTTGTGCAATACCTCCTTAAACATGATCGTAAAGGCCTGTTCCTCTATGGATCATTGTTTTCAGGACCGGGTAAACAAATCAAGAAAGCGTTGAGCTGGTCACAACAAAAAAATACCATTATTTACATGGAAGGCGACCGGGTTCTCACACAATCGGATGCAGCCATCAGGATCCTATCCTTATTGCCGGGTTTGCACAGCCTTTTTGCTGTGTTAAAGGGTTTTCCAAAACCTTTGCGTGATTGGGTTTATAAGATCATTGCCCAAAATCGATACCGTTGGTTTGGAAAACGAACTTCACCTTTCCATCCAGCAACTGAATTCAAAGATAAATTCATCGATTATAATGAAATGTTCTGACCAAAAGCACTTCCCAATTAACATTTTCGTGTGAATAAAAAAATCGGGACACTCCGGAAGATTCCTGACAATAATTGAACTTTGCATGACGTTGGAATTCAACTTTTATGCTAAGAAGACCCGGGATCATCACAGGATTGTTTTTATTCCTTATTTCTTTCGCACAGGCACAGTTGCCCAGCCGTAAGATCACCAAGGAAGAGTACATTGGAATGTACAAGGATATTGCCATTGAGGAAATGAACATGTACCACATTCCTGCCAGCATCACCCTGGCACAGGGTATCCTTGAATCAGCATATGGCAACAGCACCCTGGCTAAAAAAGCAAATAACCACTTTGGCATCAAATGTCATAAAGGTTGGAACGGCAAAACCTATCACATGGATGATGATGCCCGTGATGAATGCTTCAGACGATACAATCACCCGCATGAATCTTTTAAAGACCATTCTATTTTCCTCACAACAAGAGATCGGTATGCTTTTCTATTTGATCTGGCCATCAACGATTACAAGGGTTGGGCAAAAGGTTTAAAACAAGCTGGATATGCAACGAATCCCAAATACCCGCAACTCCTGATCGGCATCATCGAAGAATATAAACTTTATGAGTACGACCGTTACTATCAGGAACCTTTCCTGGCCGAAAACAAAAAGACTTCCCGAACAACTGCTTCATATGCGGGTTCCTCAAGAAAAGAGGACTTTCAGCCGGTTACGATTGGGGCCTCGAACAGGCAGGTATATGAAAACAATGGTGTAAAGTTTATTTATGCCCGACGGGGGGATAACTTTTATAAAATAGCCCGGGACTTTAACATCTACACCTGGCAGGTTTATCGCTACAACGACTTGAAAAAAAAGGATCCGATTGATGAAGGGCAGATCCTCTATTTGGAACGGAAAAACAGACAGGCCGAACAGGAAGTTCATGTCGTGAATCCCGGTGAAGACCTGTATTCCATTTCTCAGCAGTATGCAATCAAGCTTAAAAAGCTGTGTCGATATAATACCCTTGACAAAGATGCGGAATTGTTTCCCGGTCAACGAATAAAACTTAAAAAATAAAATATCGTGGTCAAATCCCGGATCGGTCTGATCATTTTTTTCTTTCTGCTTCTTTTTTTTATGCTGGTGGTATTCCAGTCAAAACTTCATCGCTTTAAAAGTGATGAAGAATTACCCGAAGCATTCAGAAAAGAAATGGCCGGATTAGCATCAGAATCACTCCGGTCACTGGATGTACCGGTAGGTGCCCTCCTGGTTTACGAGCATGAAATTATTGGGCGTGGTTTTAATACTGTCCGGTTGGAAAATAATGTTTCGGGGCATGCAGAGATCAATGCCATCAATGATGCCATAAAAAAAATGGGGCTGGATGCATTCAGTCGACTCAACCGGGAGAAACTGGTTCTATACACCACTTTTGAACCCTGTGAAATGTGCCGGGGAACCATGCTCCATTACAATATCCTGAACATGCACTATGTAAAAGCAAAATCGCTCACACATTGGTGGAGGGTTCAGTTGAAAGGGCTGCGCTATGAATTAAAAAAAAGGCAAACGGGAGATGAGGATTTACAGGATTCATTGTTTATGCTTCATCCCGATTATCCTGACAGAAACAAATAACATGATACACTCGGTTAGCCGGATACCGGACCATCAGATCATTTTCCACAAAAGGAAAACCATATCAGATTCTTTCAGTTTACCCGAACTGGAAACAATCAATGGGGTTAACACGTATCTTGAAGAGAAAAACAATGCTGTGCTAATCCCGCAGTGCTATGGATTTAAAAACCCGGATATTCAATAGAAACAGATTTAAAAAGCATCATGAACATATCCATAAAACAGACACTCTACCTTGCCACTATCGCCCTCATTTTCGCATCCTGTATGCCAGATGATGCCACGCTCTATTTAAAATCAGCTGACTTCAATCCGCAACACCGGGTCCTGGGTGTTGATTATGCCACTAAACCCGACACCACCCTTCATCAGATCATCTTAAAATCAGGGATCCGGGAAAGTGGTTATGGAATCATCCTGAATGTGGACAACTCCCTTACAGAAAATGAAAGCAGGGAGCTGGTTCATGCCTTACAGTTACAAGACATCAATGCCGTGCACGTATTTCACATCAATTCTGAAACTACACCTGAGAACAATGTGATTGTGGCCATCGAACAGGCCCGTTTCAACTGGGTATTTTCAAAAAACATTTTCAATCTTTCGGGAATGGATTGCAAGCCCATGGTTTCTGCATTAAAGGTCAGCACAGAATCGGGTGGCATTTTGGTTATTGAAAAAGAGAATAAAAGCAGGTTCATCGAATGCCTTGAGCAACACTAATTCAGTTGTTTCTCGAGTTCGGCCCTCAAACGGACAATCTCTTCATTTTTACTTTTGGGATCACAGCACAGGACATAATAATATGCTTTGCGGTAGTTTTTCTTCATGTACCAGGCTTTGGCCATGTTTAAAAGCCCCTGTTCATAATGGGTAAAGATATCAAGGGTTTTCTGATAATATAGGATAGATGAATCGTATTGACCCATTTGTCCATATACCGAACCCACATTGTTGATAACCGCAAAATTGGTAGGATATTGCCGATAAGCCTGTTTGAATAGTTCAAGGGCAGTTTGATAATTCTTTTTTTCCATGTATACTGCCAGCCCTTTATAATTCACGACCGGAAATGAGTACCGCGGCTCAAAGGGAACCCATGGATGATAACCTCGAGCTGCATATTTGGCAAATTCTTTCGGACGGTTGCGATCTTTCAGTTCCTGGGCTTTTGCGATATCCATTTCACTTTGTACAGTTGTATAACCAAAATAGAGCGAAAACAATAAAAATGCGATAGAAGGAATTACAATAATTCCGGGTTTAATTCCAGGGCTATCTTGTTCAATTGAAACAGGTTGATTCTTGAAGGCAATCAAAACACCCACCATCAATCCGAGGAACAAGAGATGATTGATTCTTTCGAAAGGAAAGGAAAAGAAAGAGATCACTAAAAATCCGGAAAAAATGGCTGAGATCATCAGGATCAGCATTCGGTTCTCCCATTCCTGTTGCCGCTGCATAATCCGAAAGCCGGTATACACAATCGAAAAAAGGAACAAAAGAAAGATCACCAGTCCGGGAAGTCCTTTCTCTGCAGCCACCTGTAAATAATCATTGTGAGGATTTCTCCAGTGCCGGTAAACAGAAGGCTGATATTTTCCATAATAAGGATAAATGGCAATTTTCCAGTTGCCTGCTCCCACCCCGGTCACAGGATGACCCCGAACCAGGTCGAGGGTTGCCTGCCACATTTCAATGCGCCATTCATTGCTGGTATTCCGGGCATCAAATACGGAGGCGATCCTTTTGGCCGGACTTTCACCACTAAAAATATAACTTGAAATGCCAGCCAGCAGGATGATACTTGCTAAAATTAGGATCAAACGACCTGAAATCCTTTTCATTTTGACCAATTGATTATTCCTGCGGGCCATCCATAACCAACCTACGCCAAAAATAAAAATTGAAATAGCCATGGCTATCCACACTGCCCTTGTTTGCAATATGGCAATGAATAGCATATTAAATCCCAATGCCAGCCAGGCAGCTCTTTTCCAGTAAGACCTGAATTTAAAGACACCATAACCAATGAAGGGTAACAGGAGAAACAACGCTATACTGAACTGATTTTTATGAGCCATCAGGCCACTCACTTCATACAATGCATTGGGATCTTCGTTTTGAAAAGCAAAGTTAAAATATTGATAAAACCCAATCAGGCCAGCCAGAATAGCATTCACAATGGCTGCCTTGCTCTGCAAAACAATCACAGTCGGTTGGTGATATAAAAAAATCGTGGTTAAAAAAATCCATAAAAAAACCAGGATCCATTTTAACAGGTCTGATATTCCTTCCACCGGATTAATGGCAACAAAAAGGGAAATGCCCGATATCAGTATAAATATAGAGAGCCAAATCAAAATATTGTTTCGAAGCAGGTTTTTGGGCAACCTGGATCTTGACATATGAAACATGAAATAGATCATGAGGATGATCAATCCCGCAGCCCATGCCAGGAAACGGGGATAAAGCACGGGATCAATGGTAGCCTTCGAATAGATCAGCGGAATGACCACAACAAAAAAGACAGCATAAAAAAGGTTGACCCAGGAAGAGGGCTGATGCAGTAACTGTGCCTTTTTTCTTTTTTTTATGTCTTTCATAGATCTAATCAAACTGTGCCTGCAATTTTTATCCAGGGAAAGGGAATTTCAGCCTTTCCGAAATATCGTAGGATCCGTGATCTGGTTTCAGGTTTATATAAAAAATCATACTTGAAATGTTTTAACGCATCATAGGAATGGTGAAAATAATGGGTGGCCATCTCCGGATATCCAATCCCGGCATAATAATCCCGGGTGCGCTTGCGGGCCTCCTCCAATTCTGTTACATGATAAAAAGGGGTATCGATGATATGAATTTCACCTTTTGGTTTAAGTATGAGGAATAGCTTTTTCAAAAGCAATGAAAGATCCGGGAAATATTGCACCGATGCATTGAGGGTAATCACATCAAAAAAACCCGGTGGAATATCCGCATTAAAAATATCAGCATACACAAATTGCAGATTGGATCGTTGAAAAAGTCGAGCTGCCTGTTTTAACTCAGTGAGATTTACATCCATGCCGATTACCTGCAACCGGGATTTTTTAGCCAGTGCCTGGCTGAACCAACCATTTCCGCATCCCAGATCAAGCAATCGTCCGGAATGGGTATTTTGGAAATAGCTGAGCACTCTGTTTGCAGACCGGTTTCTCATTTTCCACTCATGCTGGTGAACATGATTTTTCAGTTCGGGTAACGCCACCACATATTCATCCGAATATAGTCTTTGCTCAGCAGCTCTCACTTTCAGGTAATCCGATTCGAAAGAAGACGAAAGTGGATTTTTCATTCCCATAAAAACCCCATATTCAATTGGAAGTACTTCGGGAAAGTTTTGATCGGGTATTATATTTGAGGATGAACCGGTCATCGTGTTAGTTGCATTAGCAATCCAGCCACCATTGACTTCAAACGGTGTTGCATAAAATCAAGATATTTTTTTCGTTTCAGGCTCTGGTAAGCATAAACTTCATTATAAACCTTTCTGATAGCAAAATCATAAAAAATCCTGCGGTAGGTGCGCCGGAAATCGATCTCCCTGTCGGGTGTCTTTGTCCATGCATAATCCTGTTGTAAGTCTGAACGGACTGTTTCATACAGCCGTGTACCTTTGATCGGGTATGCCAGATTAATGGTAAACGTATCCGGATCACTGATCTTCAGATGCCGGATGGTTTCCCTGATATCTTCAATTTTTTCACCAGGGTATCCCAGCATGATGAATGTACCGGCTTCGATATCATGTTTTTTAGCTACCTGGATCATATCCCTCACCTGGGTCACCTCTACCCGTCTGTCCATTAAATCAATGACATGTTGGGAACCACTTTCCGCTCCGATCCAAAGCGTGCGACACCCTGTATTTTTCAATTTAAGGATCAATGTTTCGCTAAGTTTATCAGCCCGCGTAATACACTCATAACGTATGTTGAGTTGTTGTTTTTTCAGTTCTTCTCCAAATTGGTCGATCCATCGCTCACTCATGGTAAACACATCATCCACAAACCAAAAGGCATCAGGGTTGTAGGTCTCAACCAGTGATTTAAGTTCGCTGACCACGGAGACAGGAGAGCGTCTGCGATAGGTATCACCAAAAACCGCATGGCTACACCAATTACAGGTAAAAGGACAACCCCGTTGGGTGCTGACTGTAATGGAACTGTATCCATGCCGATGTTTCCAGGTATTCAGGTATTGACTCAAATCAATTTTTTGTCGATTGGGGAAAGGCAGTATGTCCAGATCGTTCAGGTGTGCACGATCCTTGTTGCGGATGATCTCCCCATTTTTAAGCCGGTAGATCAATCCTTCTATTTTTTTCAGGTCGCCTCTGGATTCCAATGCCCGGATCAATTCGTAAAATGTTACTTCCCCTTCTCCAACCACGATAAAATCAGCACCGTTTTCAAGGTAATTTTCAGCATGATAACGAACATCAGGCCCACCCAGGATTACCTTGATGTGATTCAAATCTTGATGCTGCCGGATAAATTCTATGATCCGAAGGATATTGATCCGGGTCAGGAAATTGGCATAGAAACCGATACAATCGGGTTTTGTATCAAGAAGTTTGGCCTTCAGATCATCGGATGAACGAAAGGTCGTGTCGAAAACATCGTGATCCAGATTTTGCTGATCCAGGTAGGCAGATATATATAACAACCCAAGGGGAGGATAAGGCTTCATCACCTGCCCTTCGAGGGGATCCTCAGCGAGGAAAAAACCGTGTGTCAATAGTATCCGCATATCAATTGATTCGTTCCAGATCCATAATATAATGATCTGATGCATTGGCCAGCCAGGGTATTTTAAATAAATTTCTATCTGCCTTTCCAAATAAATTAAGCAATTTAGCCCTGCTTATAAATGCAGGCTCCATGTATGATGGAGGAATAAAAAATCCTATGGGACGCAATGCAATCTTTCGAAATTGTTCGCGCATGAGGTCATGATAGCGTCGGGGACTGTAATACCAGGTGTCAACTGCCATGCCATTGACCAATACCGATAGTTTATCATTCGTAGCACGTCTGAAAACTTTATCCAACTGCAATTTGATCAAAAAATAGAAACTCTCCCACAAACAACATTGCGACATTAAAACCGCAATAAAACGCCCCCCCGGTTTAAGGACCGCAAGCAGATCCTGAGATAGCTTTTTCAATTCTGCAGGTTGAAGACAGTTTAAGCCCCCGAAATCCGAAAAAACAATATCGAACTCCATATTCAAACCCAGGTTATCAATATGCCGAATGTCACCACACATGAACTCAATCTGTCCGGAGACATTCGTTTTTTGAATTTTCTGTTGTGCCACATTTACCATCTTTGCTGAAATATCCAAAGCCAGAACAGAATGACCCATTTTAGCCATGGTTATGGCATCTTCACCGGTACCGGCATTCAATTCAAGAATCCTTAGATTGGGAACCTGCGTTAACAATTTATTCATATAATGCATAACCAATCCACGCTGCAACCGGCCAATGTTGGAATGGGTAAAGTTGGTATCATATGTTTCCGCTGCCCTGTCAAACATAGTTATGGCTTATGCGTTTCCGCTTTCGACATGAGGTATTTGTAATACATGGTCATCGGAATATAATAAACCGTGGCAACAATGGTCCGGACAATGCCATGGGAATGACGAACCGGATGATGGATAAAATTACGGATCCTTTGTAAGCCCTGTCTTTTTCTGAATTTTTTATGAAGATAGCGATGCAGGCGTTTATAAAATTCTGCCGGGTAGGTATTTTTAAACATGAGTGCCAGTTCATCCGAATCGGTCCAATTGGCTTTTTGTTTCAAGTCTTCTTTGACCATTTCATGAAATTTGGTACCCGGCAGGGGATACGAAACGGAAATACCCATATCATCAGGCATGAGGTCAAACAGCATTTTTTCTGTTAACAGGATATCCTGTTTTGTTTCACCCGGATAACCAAACTGAAGGAAAAAAGCCACCCGCACACCATGCTCTTTGAGCTTTTTTCGTGCTTCATAGATCTGCTCGATTTTAATCCCTTTATCCATGGCATCCAAAACCTTTTGAGAACCCGATTCAGCACCGACCCACACGATATCCAGACCGGACTCAGCCATTGCTTTGATTGAATCATCCTTCAGCATCACATCAACCCGGGACTGCATCATGTATTGAAAGTCGAGATTGTTCTTTTTGACTTCATCACGGAACTGCTGCACCCATCCCGATTTCAGCCCGAAAATATCATCACAGATCCAAAAATAAGATGCCCCATAAGTTTTCATTAAAAATGAGATCTCCGCCACTACATTTTGAGGAGACCGGACATTGTACTTACGGCCATAAATGGGTTTCGCGCACCAGTTGCAGGAATATGGACAGCCCCTCGTTGTCGCCAGGTTCAGTGAAAAATAACCATGGTTCCTCAGCCAGATATCCCGGTACCGCTCCATTTCCACCAGATCCCAGGCAGCCATGGGCAATGCATCCAGGTTTTCAATCACTTCGCGCCTACCTGTGTGGATCATTTCTCCATCACGTGAAAAAACAATACCCCTGATGGTAGAAAGATCCTTTTTTTGCTCATCACTATTGAGCACATCAAGCAGTGACTTCTCTCCTTCCCCCAGCAAAATAACATCAGCACCTTTAGCCAAATAATCGTCGGCATGATCCGTTGAATCTGAACTTGAAACAATGATGGTACAATTGTATTTTTTGCCGATCCGGATCAGTTCAAAAGCCGCTTCGCGCATCAGTGTCAAACACATTTTGGTGAGGTAGTTAAAACCGTCGTCATAAATGACCAGAAAATCCGGTTGCTCCTTTTCTAATTGGGGTATAATATCCTTCGGTGCATATGCCAGGTTGGTATCAAATAAACTCACATCATAACCCTGCTCCCTGATATAGGCAGCAGCCGTGATGGTCCCCAACGGAGGATAATATTGTTTATTATCCCATTGTTTTTTATCAAAACGGTAAAAATATGAATGTGTAAATAAAACTTTTTTCATTGTCCGTCTCCCTTAATTGAATTTGGTCATGGCTGGTTCAGTATCAATCTCGATATCGAACTTCTCCTTCAATACCTTCAGTCGTTTCCTGTACTCGCGCAATACTTTTTTTTGAAAATTCTGTGGGTGATGTTTCGATATTTTTTTATCCGACTTAAATACCAGGTTGAATTCCTCCTCCGTATATCGGTGCTTGAATTTCCTTGCCCAATGCTTTATTGTAATTTGCATAAAGCGGGTATCCAACCAATCACCGTGTTTACCATTTAAAAGATACTCAAGGATTCTTTTAAAGGTGCGTGTTTGATCAGGTTCATTTGCATCCATCCCATTGTGTCGAAAATTGGGGAAATAATTTTCGATCCAGTGATTGTTCTTGAAAAATTTCCGTGTAATTTCATCACCGTATACTGGTTTAAGGGTGATTAATTCCGTAGCAGTAAAAAGATTTTTTTCTTCGATCTCCAGGTTTTCTGTGTCAATGAAATAATTGATGCAAAAATATTTATACGAGTTCAGCAGAAAAATTTTTTTAAATATCACCAGAAGCGTTCGGGCCAGCCATAAACGGTTTGGTTCGGTGATAATAAAATAATCGATATCGGGATCTTCACCGATAAATCCTTTGGAAAGGGAGCCAGAAAGTGCTATTCCTCTGACATATGGGAAACCTGCAATCAGCCTGCTGAACCGATGCGCCTTTTTCATCCATTTTTCTGCCCGACGATTACCAGCAATTCGCTCTTTCACATGTTGATGATTATTGGTCAACGCATAAAAGTTCCCCAATTTAAATATGATCCCACGTTCGGTCAATCGTTGCAATGCCTTTTTACAAATTTCCGGTGATTTATCGAACATCGAACATCCTTCAGTGATATCTTCCTCGGTAAGCGGATATTTGAAAATATCGTAGTAAGCCAGTGTCCTCAGTATGACCAGATCAACAGGGTCAGTCATCATTTGCATAGTGTCAGATAATGGTAGTAATTGTGCACTAATATATAAATTTTTCCAAATGAAGGAATAAAAAAAATGCCCCCGATTTACGGAGGCATTTATATTGTTATAATGAATGAACCATTATTTTACTTGAGAAATACCTTTTCAGTAGAAAGGTTTTCGCTTGTCAGAACCTTGACGACATAATAACCAGTTTCAAGATTCAGATCAATGCGATTAAGCGGTGTATTTTCCAGGTCACCACTATAAACAATCTGACCTGCAATATTGACCACTGAAATGGTTGCATTTTCAGTTTCTATGTTCTTCACATATACACTGTTGTCATAGCTATAGATTTCAACAGGGCTCAATGAAGTTTCGTTAACATCAGTAACAGCCATGAAATGGAGCAAGAACCGTTCTGCATTATCCTCGGTGGAGGCATTGAAGGTATAAAACTCTTCAGAGCTTATATTAACCATTTCACCAGTCAACAGATCCTCAATGAATACATTCACAGGAAATTCGAAACTTGACAGGTTAGAAACCTTGATGGAATATTCAGCATCAGCGCCCACTTTCAGTCCAAGAGGAATGACCATTCCCGGATAATATTCCGGTAGGGTATTAATGGACAGGATTTCATTCTCAGTGATGGAATAAAGTTGCGGAGCCTCTTCAATACCAAACATCTTAATGGCATCGAATTGTGAATCGTATACTGCAGTTGCACCTTCGTTGAAATTAATGTAAGTGATATCATCATATCCATTTCCAACGACCCGAACGTCAATCAGGTTGCTGACCTCGCTACTCTTGTATGGCGAAGGACCATGAACACGTGATGCGTTGTTGACCTGAAGGACAGGACTGGCTGCAGAAGCTTTGGTGTAAAATGACTGATATGCAGGAATGACACCATCCGTAAGGTCTCCAAACAATCCATTCCAAACAAGGTATTGTGTTCCATCCCAAACGTATATGGCTGCATCGATGTTGGTTTTGACCCAACTTGCATCATCCCAGTCAACAGCTGATGGATAGGGATTACCAACCACGTTCCAGCCATCGCTCGAACCACTGTATTCAACCGGAAGGTTGATGGCTCCTGTATTTAGGTCACCAGCATCATAAGTAATCGTAACATCACCAGCGGCAGTTGTTGTATAGGTTGAATAACCCTGACCCACAGTCAGTGCTGAGTCTGGGTCAATGATGTATTGCCAGTCAGAAGTTGCTTCAACCCAATAACGTAGGAAAAGACCTTCGTATACACTGGTGTTGGGCATATCAAGTGGATAGGAAACAAAGTTCCAGCGACTGCCTTCAATATATTGCTCAACGCTGGTATTCCCCAATACATTTACGCCACCATACTCAACAATGGATGCTTCACCGGAAGCACTGGCCAAAAGCATGAGGTCACCATTGATGGTAAGAATAACACCATTATTCACCGTAAGCTGAGTTAATGGATCCATTGTGATGTCGTTACAAACTGAGCTCAAACCAACTACCGGCTGATTGGTAACATTTGGTATGGTAACATCCGTCATGCTTGACGGGATGCCATTATCCCAGTTACCGGCATCATTCCATACAGTGGAGGTGGCTCCGGTCCAGGTAGAAGTAAGATTGCTGGTATAGGTCGTCACCATAATGATGTTTGAATTATTACTCACACCGCTAACATTGACTGCACGGACACGATAATAATAGGTTGTATTCTCGCTGAGGCCAGTAACAACTTTTGATGTACCATTCACTGTAAGATTTTCATATCCCAGAACATACGTCGTAAAGAGATTGGTCGTTGAAACATCCAATTTATAAAAGTCAGGCGTACCTCCGGTTGGCGGATTCCAATTGGCTGTAAATCCATCAAAGTCAATATTGGTTGCGGGTGTTGCAACTGGTGTACCAGGTCTTGTAACAACAGCAATGATCGCTGAGTTTTCACTGGCATTGCCATTGAAAGACCGCACCCTGTAATAATAAGTTGTTGCACTGGTCAGTCCTGTAATGTAGAGATAGGTGTTTGTTACGGTATAATCACTGTAAATGGCTGTACCTGCAAAATCCGGGGACGTGTTTACATCTAACCGATAACTGGTCGCTCCAGTAACAAAACTCCAGTTTGCATAAAAAGCATCAATATCAACATTGGATGGAGCCAATGCTGTAGGAACCTGTGGCGCAGTCGTCAGTGAAATTATATTTGAATAATCTGAAGTATCTCCAATGTTGATGGCTCTAACCCTGTAATAATACATGGTGCTGGCATCCAATCCGGTAACAATCCGGGTGGTTACATTGCCAACATATTTCGCCTCAAAACCCGGAACAAAATCGATGAATAAGTTATCCGTCGCTACATCCAACAGATATCCATCGGTGATGCCTCCACCACCAACCGTCCAGTTTGCATAAAAACTATTGTTGTCAATTTGTGTAGCAGCGTTGGCTGTTGGGGCACCAGGTGCTTCAACAATGCCTTTCCCTTTAATGGTAAAGTTGTAGGGATCTTCATCAGGATCGTTATTGGCAATGCTGATGGTTGCTGTTTTAACACCGTATGAAGTCGGTTCAAACCGAACGGTAAAAGTTGTCGTACCGAATGGTGTTGTGATTGGAGTGCCTGGCTCGGCAGTTACCGAAAACTGATCAGCATGAGTGCCTGTGATTTCAACATATTTGGCAATGTCGTATTCGGTGAGAACCAAATTGCCATTCAATCCACCCAGGGGCAGGTTATTGGTGATTTGGAAGGTACGGTCTACCGACTCAATATTGAACAATGCACTTCCGAAATCAGTACCATTACTCAGCGTCGGTGTAGTTGATCCATCCAGCACCTCTTCCCAGGGATCAGCACCAGTTTCGCGGCCTTCCAGCAACATTTCGGGTGCCTTACCAATACCGGTCACGGATTTATAATAAAAAGTAAAAGTCTGAAATTCGTAAACCTGCACCTGAATTGTTACAGGACCACCTATAACGGGTGCATATTTTACGTAAATTGTTTGATTGACATTACCGGATCCGTCCGCTGAAAAAATCACACTGGACAGATAAGTTCCGCTTCCGCCTGTCAGAGATAAGGTGAAAGGGGCACTGGGTGAGTCAGCATAAATCGGTTCATTAGCATTAAAACCACTACCGGTTACAGTAAATGAGTGCACACCGTCTGGTGATTCTTCACCAGTAAGTATAACGCCAATGTTGAGAGTTCCTCCCGGGATTACCAGGGTCTGAGATTGCAATTGGTTGATTCCTGCAAAGAGGGCAAATAACAGAAATGAGGTTAATAAATACTTTTTCATGGTATAAAACTTTAATTCATAATTGATTTTTTTAGACAATAGACTACCTTATAATTAAACTTATATTGTATCCAATTTTTTATAAAAAGTTACAGAATTTTGCAACTTTCTCTGTAACCTAATAGCAGCAATATGCCTGTAATTTTAAAACTATCGTAAATTTAAGATTTTGCGTTATTATAATCATTAAATCCGGTACAAATATACTCAACAAATAAACAGATTTGACTGAGAGGTGTTCATTACTTATAAAACAATTTTGAACAGGGATATCTTAATAAAAAAATTGTGCATCAGGTAAATCATAAAATACAGGGGCGAAAGCTCGGCATTGCCATTATTTTAAACATCCTGATCACCCTCAGTCAGGTTATTGGAGGACTGATTTCAGGCAGCATAGCTCTGCTGAGTGACGCGCTCCACAATTTCAGTGATGTCATGGCACTGGTACTATCCTACCTGGCTGGAAAATTATCCCTCAAAAAAAATACCCCCGGCAAAACGTTTGGATTCAAACGTGCTGGGTTGATGGCAGCCTTTATCAATGCGTCTACCCTGATTGTCATTGCTGTTTATTTGATCTTTGAAGCCTTACAGCGTTTCCGTGAACCGCAGGAAATAGAATCCTCCTGGGTTATCTGGCTTGCCGCGCTGAGTATTATCCTAAACGGAATCAGTGCTTGGATCCTTCATTCTGATTCAAAACATAGCATGAATATCAAGTCTGCTTATATCCACCTGCTAACAGATCTGTTCACATCAGTGGCAGTTTTGGTTGGAGGTATCCTGATCAGTTTTTACAAGTTATATTGGATCGATGGGTTATTAACCCTGCTGATTGCAGGATATATCATCTTCAGCATATGGCAAACATTGATCGACAGCCTGAAGATGCTGATGCTGTTTACACCCTCCGGAATTGAGTTGGATGAAATCAGAAGCAGGATCAGTAAATTTAAAGAAGTCGCCAATATCCATCATGTTCATGCCTGGCATTTGAATGACAATCAAATTCATTTCGAAGCTCACATTGATTTTAATGTTGACATTCCACTGAGCCGGATTGACGAATTACTGGGTCAAATTCGTGAAATTCTTAGCCGCGAATACAATGTTCATCATGTAACCCTTCAGCCCGAATTTGACCGCTGTGATAAAAAGGACCTGGTATCAGAAGATCACTAATCTATTTCAGAATTACATCTTTTCCGGAACCCTGATTCCCAGCAAATCCATGGCAGTCTCGATCACCGTGCCGGTGAAATAACTCAGGGCCATCCTGAATCGGCTTGTTTCTTCATCAACCCTTTTCAGGATTGGTGTATCCTGGTAATAATGGTTAAAGGATTTGACCAACTCAAAAACATAATTGGCAACCTGCGCAGGGCTATAGTATTGACCGGCCAGTTTAATCACTGCCGGGAATTCATACAAAATCCGGATCAATTCTTTTTCGATGGGCAGCATCTGGATTTTAGAATAATCAACCTGATCAATAATCTCATCAGGGCTTGTATCCGCTTTCCTGAACATACTGCGTATCCGGGCATACGTATATTGGATGAATGGCCCGGTGTTCCCATTAAAATCGATGGACTCTTCAGGATTGAACAACATGTTCTTTTTGGGATCCACTTTTAACATAAAATATTTCAGAGCACCCAGGCTAAGTGTGTCATAAAGATCCTTCCTTTCCGATTCAGTAAACTCATCGGTTTTCCCAAGTTCTTCCGTTGTTTTACGAGCCGTTTCAAACATTTCATCCATCAGATCATCGGCATCCACTACAGTCCCTTCGCGTGACTTCATTCGGCCATGTGGCAATTCTACCATGCCATATGAAAGATGGTAAATACTATCGTACCAGGATTTATCCAGCTTTTTCAATACTTTTTTTAATACCTCGAAATGATAGATTTGCTCGTTTCCTACCACATAAATTAATTTGCCCGGCAGGTATTGCTCATACCTCCTTTGTGCGGTACCCAGGTCCTGGGTGATATAAAGGGACGTGCCATCACTGCGCAACAGCAGTTTTTCATCCAGACCTTCGTCAGTCAGGTCAACCCAAACAGATCCATCAGAATGTTGATAAAAAGCACCCTTCTGCAATCCATTCATCACAATTTCTTTTCCCTCCAGGTATATTTTCGACTCATAATTGATCAAATCGAAATCAACCCCCAATCGCGCATAGGTAGCATCAAAGCCATTATACGCCCATTGATTCATTTTCCGCCATATGGCCAACACCTCCTCATCGGCGTTCTCCCAGTTGCGCAGCATTTTTTTCGCTTCCTTCATCAAAGGGGCCTGTGAGAAAGCATCGTCTTCGGTATAACCCCGATGAACCAGCTGCGCTATTTCTTCTTTGTGCTTTTTATCAAACAAAACATAATATTTTCCAACAAAATGATCGCCCTTCATACCTGCCGATTCAGGTGTTTCACCTTTACCCCATTTCACCCATGCAAGCATGGATTTGCAGATATGGATCCCACGATCGTTTACCAGGTTTACCTTGAACACCTCATGTCCATTGGCTTTTAAAATCTTAGCCAGGGAATATCCCAACAGATTGTTGCGAATGTGTCCGAGGTGGAGGGGTTTATTCGTATTCGGAGATGAATATTCAATAACAACTGGTCGGTCTTCGACAGGTTCTGAAAAACCATATTTATCTTCCCGTATCGTTTTTTTAAAGAAATCCAGCCAAAATTCATCTTTCAGACGCAGGTTCAAGAATCCTTTGATAATATCAAAAGATTCAATCACCTGCATTGTTTCAAGCAACACATTGCCCAGTTCTTCAGCTGTTTCCTGAGGTGATTTTCGGGATATTCTCAACAACGGAAAAACGACAATCGTATAATCTCCCTCATACTCCCGGTTGGTTTTCTCGACCTGAACCATCCGTTCATCCGGTTTTTGTCCATACAATTGTTCAACAACCTCCATGGTTTTGCCTGCAATCAATCGATCGATCATGATTATAATTTTAGGGCAAAATTAAATGAAAATAGCTTTGCAATGGATTTGATTAACCTGATCATGCAAATTATACTAAATTAATTCATGGCTAACTTGATTTAAATGTTTACTTTGTCATAAAAAAATTTATCTTTGCGGCCAAATTTAAAAACGACCATGGCAAAAAAGAAAGATACCACGGAAGGACGGATTGAAGCAGTAGAATCGGCATTAAGCAAAACCGAACAGTTTATCGAAAGCAATCAGAAAATCATTACCTATGTAATTGGTGGACTCATTGTGATCGTATTGCTATATTTCGGATACCGAAAATTTGTTCATCTTCCAAAGGAAAAGGCAGCCCAGGAAGCGATGTACAAGGCAGAAAATTATTTCGAAAGTGACTCCCTGGACCTGGCCCTCATGGGTGATGGTGAGAGTTATGGATTTCTTGATATCATAGAAGATTACGGTTCAACCGATGCCGGAAATCTCGCCCGATACTATGCCGGCATTTGTTATCTTGAAAAAGGTGAATTTGAAACAGCCATCGACTATTTAAAAGATTTCAGTAGTTCGGATATGATCGTTTCTGGGATGGCACTCGGCGCCATTGGGGATGCTTATATGGAACTTGGAGAGATTGATAAAGCAACGTCCTATTACATCAGAGCAGCCGAAAATAACGAGAATGAAATGGTTACCCCTACATTCCTGATGAAAGCCGGATGGGCATATGAGATTAATAAAGAATACAAGGATGCCCTGAACGTTTATGAGAAGATCAAGCAGGATTATCCCAGGTCAAGGGAAGCAAGAGAGATTGATAAATATATTGCACGTGCCAAAGCAGAACTTGGCGACATTTAATATTATTTGATGTAAAGTTTAAACCTGTTCGAACCGGACAGGTTTTTTTGTCTAAAACCCATGACAGGAAAACCGAAAATAGTATTTATGGGAACAGCCGGTTTCGCTGTTCCAACGCTGGAAATCCTGGTCCAGGAAGGTTATGTGATTCAAGGGGTCATAACCGCCCCGGATAAACCAGCGGGAAGGGGACGCAAGATCAGTCAATCACCGGTGAAAATTGCCGCTCTCAGGCATGGTCTAACCGTTTTACAACCTGTAAATCTCAAAGATCCTGAATTTCTGGCAGGATTAAAAAATTTGCAGCCCGATCTGCAGGTCGTGGTTGCCTTCAGGATGTTACCTGAGTCGGTCTGGGCTTTGCCTCCCCTGGGCACCATTAACCTGCATGCTTCATTATTGCCACAATACCGGGGAGCAGCACCCATCAATCATGTTATCATGAATGGCGAGCACCGCACCGGGGTCACGACCTTTATCATCGATAAAGAAATAGATACCGGACATATATTGTTGCGAGAATCAACATCCATAGGTCCGCATGAGACGGCTGGAGAGCTGCACGATCGCCTGATGACCATGGGAGCCCATTTGGTATTAAAAACCCTTAAAGAACTCCAAAAAGGCCATCTCAAGGCCACCCGACAAGAGGAATTGGAAGAAGAGAAAAGTCCCCTTAAAAAAGCCCCTAAAATTTTCAAAGAAGATTGTCAGATCAACTGGAAGGACAATGTGGATAATGTCTATAATTTCATTCGGGGACTGAGTCCCGCACCATGTGCGCACACAATGTTGGAATTTACAGATGGAACCAAACATATGCTCAAGGTTTTCAAGGTGGAAAAGCATGCAAAAATGATAACCAGTGACAGCGGATCTTTTACCACCGACAATAAGACCTTTTTTCATATCCAGGCTACCGATGGCATGATCAGTTTGAAAGAAATACAATTACAGGGAAAGCGCAAAATGTCCATCGAGGACTTCCTGCGTGGTTTTGACACCACCCACATCAAGGCCCTCAATTAAGCAAAAACAGGCCTTCTCAAAACATATAAACTACCTATATATCTTTAAAACCTACGTTATTAAAGGGATACAAGGCCGGAGTTATTAACAAAAACGCTGAATTATTAACAAAATCAAGGGTTTTAGCGCTATGCCCTTGCTTTTCCCTAATAATAGCTTATATTTGCACGGTATTAACCATTAAATTTTTTTAACATGAACAAAGCAGAATTAATTGACGCAATTGCAGCTGACGCTAACTTGACGAAAGCTGACGCTAAAAGGGCTCTGGATGCTTTTATCAGCTCCACTTCAAAAGCTCTGAAAAAAGGTGATAGAGTAGCATTGGTTGGATTCGGATCATTTTCCGTAGCCAAACGTGCTGCCAGAACAGGTAGGAATCCGCAAACTGGTAAAGAAATCAAAATTGCTTCCAAAAAAGTAGTTAAATTCAAAGCTGGTAGCGAACTTTCAGGTTCTGTAAAATAAAGATTGCCTTAAAAAACAAAAAAACCCTGGCAAGATTGTCAGGGTTTTTTATTGTTTTCATATCGTTCGGGGTCTCGAAGTAAAAACCGGTAAGGCAGGATTGCATCTTCTCCGGCATAGTCTACACCAACCCTCGGACCCATCAACACATCCCCCGAAGCAATTTTTATTCCGGCATCTTCAATCCAGATGCGCTCACCCAACAAATCCAGCCCATTATCCAATACCGTGATCCCCATGGCTTGTGTTACTTTACCAGGTCCATCTGTAAACCCTTTCTTTTTCATTCGCATACTCCTTCGTTGTTCCATAATCTCAATGCCTTCAACCGGATGAATACCACGAAGCAGGACCGCATGAGGATGATTTTCCTGGTGGGTCACAAAATTAAACAGGTGATGTACGCCATAACAAAGATAAACATAAGCCACCCCACCTTTCCGATACATCACTTCCGTGCGATCGGTTCGCCTGTTCCCATATGCATGAGAAGCCCTGTCCTCAATCCCGGCATAAGCCTCTGTTTCGGTGATCATTCCGGCCGTCAGTACGCCATTTTTTTGGGCATATATCACTTTTCCCAACAGCTCTTTGGAAATGGCCAGCACATCAGTTCTTCTATAAAAGTCTGTTCCAAGCTTCGACATCAGTTTCAGGATTTACCTATTTTTGATACGTGCAAAAATACAATCTATGATCCGACTTTTTTTACTTCTGAGCTTCCTTATTCTAAATTTTAGCACATATGCCGACGATGAATGCACCATTGATAAAAAAATGGCACAACAAATTGCTGATAATTTTGCCCTTGAAAACTTTTCCAATTTTGTAACGGAGGAGTTTCACCATACTTTGTTATCAAAAAACGACACCCAGTATTTTCATCTTTTCCAGGGTCCCCATTCCTTTATCATGATCGCATGCGATAAACGCATGTATCCTGTTGTCGCCTGGTCGGAGGAGTCATCTTTTGATATTCAAAAAATCCCCCGTCCTGTCTCTGCATGGCTGGGTTCCTTTCAGACAAAAATGGATTTTTACCGCGAAAATCAATCCACACCCTCCCAACCGATCGCGCTGGTATGGGAGCATTACAGCCAGGAAACACAGATTATCAAATCCACCAATGAAATCGCATCACCCTTCCTGACCACAACCTGGAACCAGGGATGCTTTTATAATTCCGCGCTTCCTGAAGACACACTGGCACCATGCGGACATCTCTATACGGGCTGTGTGGCCACAGCCATGGCACAGGTAATGAAATATTACAACTATCCGAAAAACGGACTGGGGTCCTTTGGCTATCAGTCGAATTATGGCTGGCTGGAAGCCGACTTTGAAAATGCGGAATACGATTGGCTGACCATGCCAGTTAATTTGCTGGAAGAAAACGATGCAATAGCCGAACTGATGGCGCATGCTGCCATCTCCGTGAGCTCTCAGTTTTTTTCAAACGGTACAGGCGCTTTTGATTTTGACGCCAGGGATGCGCTGGTCGACTATTTCGATTATGATGAGCAAATGCAATTCCTCTGGAAAAATAGTTACCAGGGTGATTGGATACAGCTTCTAAAGGCAGAGCTGGATGCCCAACGACCTGTAATCTATGGGGGTGTGGATCAATCCAACCTGGCCGGCCATACTTTTATTTTTGATGGCTACCAGGGTGATTTCTTCCATGTGAACTGGGGTTGGGGAGGCCAGTATAATGGTTATTATTATCTCGACACCCTCAACCCTGCAGGCTACCACTATAATTACCAACATGATGCGATCATTGGCATCAAACCTGATATTTCGGGGATTATAGAATTGTATGGTCCCGAAAATCTATCAGCAGAAATCAATAACCATCAAGTGCTCCTGACATGGGAGGAACCCATATCACAAAGTTCACTTGAATTGCTTGGATATACCATATTCAGAAACGATAGCCTGATCACACCCACCATCATAACTTCGACAGATTTTTTGGATGAGGACGTTCCCAAAGGGAATCACACCTATTCCGTTGCAGCCGTATTCATTGGCAACGGGATCGGCGTAAAAACCTCCACGGAGGTCTATATCAGTGGAATTCAATCCAACAGATCAAAGGAATTCAGCCTGTATCCCAATCCCACCGGAGGTAATCTGTATATTTCGTTCAAAACACCCACCCGGATCGCAGAAATCTCCATCATCGATATGTATGGGAAAATTATATCAAGCTTAAATCCTCAAACGGCATGGTTAACAACAAAGAAGATTTCCACTGAAAACTTCATTCCGGGTATCTATTTTATTTCAATTTCCACGGGAGAAAACAGGATCATAGAGCCCATCATCAAAAAATAACAAAAAATATTTCTATCCTGAGAGGTTTTTAAAACACGGAAACTCATCCGGTTGAATCTTCTTTTCTATCTTTGCACCCGAATTTGACAGCGCATCATTCATATATATTTATAACTGAGTTAATAACATGTCGGAATTAAGCGAACAGGAAATATTGCGGAGAAATTCGCTGAAAGAATTAAGGGATCTGGGTATTGACCCCTACCCTGCTGAATTATTTAAGGTTAATGTAACAGCAAAAGAAATCCATGATCAATTCCCAAAAGACAATGGTCTTTTCCAGGATGTGAGCATCGCCGGAAGGATCATGCAGCGCCGGATCATGGGCGCTGCTGCTTTTACCGAAATTCAGGATGCTACGGGTAAGATCCAGCTTTATTTTAAGCGTGATGAAATTTGTCCGGGTGAAGATAAAACCATGTACAATATCGTATTCAAACGCTTGCTCGATATTGGAGATATCATTGGGGTAAAAGGATTTGTTTTTACCACACAGATGGGAGAAACGACCATCCATGTGAAGGAATTTAAGCTGCTGAGCAAATCACTGAAAGTACTACCCAATGTGAAGGAGAAAGAAGATAAGGTTTGGGATGCTTTCACCGATCCGGAGCAGCGTTACCGTCAGCGCTACCTTGATTTGATCGTCAATCCGAAAGTAAAGGATACCTTTTTTAAACGGACACAGATCATGAATACCATGCGGGAGTATCTGAATGAAAAAGGATATCTGGAAGTTGAAACGCCGATATTACAGCCACTTTATGGCGGTGCTGCTGCACGGCCATTCAAAACGCATCATAACTCTTTGGATATGACCCTTTATCTGCGGATTGCCAACGAGCTTTACCTCAAGCGTCTGATCGTGGGTGGTTACGATGGCGTTTATGAGTTTTCAAAGGATTTCCGCAATGAAGGGATGGATAGGTTCCATAATCCGGAGTTCACCCAAATAGAACTCTATGTGGCATATAAAGACTATAACTGGATGATGGACCTCGTAGAGGAAATGGTTGAAAAAATAGCAATGGACATGCATGGCACCACCAAAGTCAAAGTTGGCGATAAAGAAATTGATTTCAAAAGGCCCTGGAAGCGGATCACCATGTATGATGCCATTCAAGAGCATACAACCATTGATATTTCAGAAATGAATGAAAAGCAACTCACAGAAGTAGCTAAAAAGGTCGGTGTAGAAGTGGATGCTTCCATGGGAAAAGGAAAACTGATTGATGAAATATTTGGCGAAACGGTGGAACCTAACCTTATACAACCCACATTTATTACCGATTATCCGGTGGAGATGTCGCCGCTGGCAAAAAAACATCGCAGCAAACCCGGACTGGTTGAGCGTTTTGAAGCCATTGCCAATGGCAAAGAGCTGTGCAATGCATTTTCAGAACTCAATGATCCGATCGATCAGCGGAAGCGATTTGAAGAGCAACTGGAACTGGGTAAGCGGGGTGATGATGAATCGATGGTGCTGGATGAGGACTTTTTGAGGGCACTGGAATACGGGATGCCCCCTACCGCAGGTTTGGGAATCGGGATCGACCGCCTGGCCATGATGATGACCAATTCACCCTCCATTCAGGATGTGATCTTTTTCCCCCAAATGCGACCGGAAAAGAAGGCAGCCGGCGCCACCGATGCCGAATTCATGGAATTTGGAATCCCTGAAGCCTGGGTACCGGTGATCCGCAAAGCCGGATTTAAAACCATTGAAGAATTCAAAGCTGCCAATCCCAATAAACTATTTAATGATTTGGGTGGATTGAGGAAAAAGTTGAAACTGGATATTCCGGCATTGAAGATTGAGGAAGTGAGGGCATGGTTTGAATAGCCAAAAGACATGCTTATCCTATGTGCTGAGCTTGTCGAAGTATCGAAGTATAGACCGCGATAAAACTCTAAAATTATAAGGCCACCAAAATTGCTTGATGACCTTTTAATGGCTTTGCCTGCCTGCCGGTTCACCCGCCGAAGGAGGGCAGGCAGGGTTTTAAGTCCCTTTCATATTAATTGAGTTTAATTATTTTCCTCGTTTGCAATCCATCATTGGTTTTAAATAAGCAGTAATCAACTCCTGCCGTTAACCTCCCGCCTTCTAATGGTCCGCAAATACGGATAAACCCTCAGCTAAATAAAGGACCAGTACAGGTAATTTTTAACTTATTCATCCCTGAGACAACGCACACTGAGACCGTATGTCTTTGGCATGAAGTCGCTCAAGCCTAGTCCTGATAGTTCGTAAGAGAGGAATAAGTGAGCCACATCGTAGAAGTTGATCTCATGCGACGTGTATAAGTTGCCTGCTTCGCCAACACTATTGAAGGAACCGTTGGTGTGCCGGTAGCCACCCGGCAGACCCGAAAAGCCAAACAGGTCGGTACCGTTACCATTTTCAATCCAGCCACTGATGGTTTTAAGGTTCGTTCCGGCATCGAAACCCTGAAATCCTGTCGACGGAAGGTACCATTCTGTTGCTCCAATCCCGTATTGGCTGTCCACGGCCCCAAAAAGCACACGCCATTCTTCAACCCCGGGTATGTGCCAACCCAACGGGCAGATGCCCTGGATACCTTCCTCTGTGGAATATTGCATCATTTCATTCCACTGATATTGTCCGCCGTAAGTAATGCAATTCTCTGGATCATTGTTATAACAGTATTTCTCGATGATAAGGTTATCAGTCATAGACTGGGATCCTTGTATCATCGTTCCAACGTTGAGATTCTCCTTTAGCCAGCACTGACCGAATACTTGTATGGTATTATAGATCTGACCCTCATAGTCCACAGTTGGTGTGCCGGGGCAGGGAATATTAGTGGCGAATTGGAAGGTGCAGGTATCACTTGTATATGGTTTTTCCAGCATACCACTTTGGAGATCGGTTGTGTATCCAATTAGAAGTAATTCATCCCCTTGGTTGAACTTGAAAGCCTGGATACCATTGGTGTGTTTAAGCTGCAATGAAGAAGATTCGCTTCCCATGTAATCAAGAACACAAGCGCCATTATTGTGGGTATCCCCCTGAAGGATCTTTATACTCTGGGTATTTCCCCTCCATTGAGTGGTGAAAAAATATAAATATGCATCAGCGGGTTGAAACCTGAAGGTATGAAGACCTTTAGAAAGAACCCTGTCAGATTTAAGCACCAAACGGCCAGATACATCGGTTATCGTCAGGACCACATTGTCTTTATCCGGAACATACACAGAAATTTTAGTTTCGCCAACTACCGGATTGGGATAGTTTGGGAGAACCCTGAATAGATTATCTATATTTTCCAATTCGGAGACGTCCATATGAATAAGATACAGTAATGTGTCGGGCCAGACCAATAGGGTATCACCTCCCTGGGTCCGGTTCATCACCTTGATGCTGTCAAGTGCGATGTGGGCCTCATTGTCAAGGGCTGTCATAGCTAGCTCTATATCAGCTTGTTGACCCGAAGCACTAAATAGTAATAAAAGCGCAGTTAGTGTAGTGAAGATTTTTGTTTTCATGTTGTTTGGTTTTAGTTAAAGTTTTATCATTTTGGTAGTAAAAGTTCTTTTGTTTGTTTTGATTACACAGAAATACACCCCGCCAGGCAATCCTTCAGCATTCCAGGTAATTTGTTGTTTACCCTGAGGTTGGTGTTGCTCAATTAATTCAACCTGCTTTCCAAGGTGATTGTAAATTGTGATTTGAACGGTTGAGGGTTTTGTGAGTTCGTATTCGATGGTTGTTGAGGTGGTGAAGGGGTTGGGGAAACAAACTAAAGCAAATTCCGAATTCTGAGATTCATTTTCATTTATTGCATCTGGATTACTATATCGCCATAGTTCGTTGGTAACACTGCCTATGGTGTTATTATAATGTCCGCCAAATAAATAAACATCATTATCAAATTTATGTCCTCTGGTAAAGCGGTTAAATGGCATTTCATGGTCAAGTTTCACTAATGTATCCTGTGCAGGATAGTAGGCCCATATTTCATTACATGGGTTTGGATAACTACCTCCTGACTTATATCCACCAAAAAGCAAAATACGATCACCATCAACTATAGGTACCGCATAAGCAACAATTTCACATTCTCCGGCATCTATCTCATACCATTCATCGGTTAATGGTGTGTACTTCAATGAAGGATTATCCCCGAACAAATAGATTTCATTTTCATAAACGCATACCGCTGATTTATCTCTCGGGTATGGCATAGCTGTGATCTCATTCCACTCGTCATTTACAGGATCATAAGTGCGGACTGTATTGATAAGATTGAAATCAACATCCCTTCCTCCAAATGAGTAAATTAAACCATCATAAACACACGATCCATGCGCATAGAATATTTCCGGTACTGGCCCTTTTATTTCCCATGCATTTTCAACAGGATCGTATTCCTGTACATTTGTTAATGTTTGAGGACTCACATGCTCTCCAATGATATAAATTTTACCGTTTACCATCTCCGCACTATGTGCGCTGGCTGCATTTGGCATGTCGGCTCCCAACGACCATGTGTCGGTATTGAAATCGTAAATCTGAGTAGTTGCCAATAATAGAAGCGTTGCGCTTGGGCCGTTACCTCCAAAAATGTAAGCTTTTTCACCAATAGGATCAATACATGAACCATAATAGCCGGTTGCTTGAAGCATATCAGCCATACTTTCCCAACCATTTTGGGCAGGTAGATCTGAAATCCATACTAAAATTAGAAGTATGGTTAAACAATTGATGTAGTTTTTGATTTTCATGACAAGTGTATTAAAAGTTTATATATAAATCATATTATTCTGGCCATCTGTAAAGTTTAAATCAATATCATGGTAAGAAGGATATTTGGTGTGTAAAATTTAAAGTTTAGGTAGGTTAAATTTCCCTGCAATTGGTTTGAGTTTTTCATAATTTGCGCTTCCCTGTATTTAATTATTAAACTTTGGTCAATTTTTAAGTATTATCAAAGTATAAATTTACAACATGGAAAAGGGTTTGTCTAACAGTCATGTCCCTATTGATAATAGTCATGTTGCATGGAAGTTCGAAATCGGATGAAATGTATTGTGCGGTATCAGGATGGAAAAAATTTCTTAGTACCTGCTGTATTAAGGTTTTTTGGTTTGATTAAAATACTCAGATGGCAGTATCCCAAATTGTTGCTGAAAACATTTTGAAAACCAGGACAGATTATTAAATCCAACTTCAAATGCTATTTCAGCAACATTGCCGGCTTTACTGGCTAATAGTTCAGAAGCTGCATTCAGCCTCATTGTTCGGATAAATTCACTTGCGGACTGACCAACGAGTGCTTTTAATTTGCGGTGCAATTGTGAACGGCTCATACCTGCTTTAATGCTCAGTTCTTCAACACTAAAATCAGAATCGGACAAACGCTGCTTTACAATTAAAACTGTCTTTTGTATAAATTTTTTGTCCATTGAGGTAATTTCACTGCCTTCAAAATCCAATTTTATTTCAGCATGGCTTTTCTGAATATTCCTTTCCAGAATTGTTGTTCGTTTTCGTTGATTGATGAGGTTTTTCACCCTCACTTGTAGTTCGTCACCATCAAAGGGTTTGGCTATAAAATCATCTGCTCCGGTTTCAAGTCCCTCTATCCGGTTTTCTTTGGATGTGAGTGCTGTAAGCAGAATAACAGGAATGTGGCAGGTACGTTCATCCGTTTTAACTTTCGCACATAACTCATTTCCATCCATGTTGGGCATCATAACGTCACTGATGATGACATCTGGGATTTTATCGATAGCTTTTTCATAACCATCCCTCCCGTCGACAGCTTCGATGATCTTATATTCATGTTCAAAATACTCCCTGATGTATGAAAGCATATCAGCATTATCTTCTACAATGAGGAGGATCGGATGAGCATCGTTGTTATCTTGGTCGCTGTTGGGCATGGAGGCCAATTCATTCTGATCATCGGATTGAACAGGTGCTATAGCTGGTGATGTTGTTTTTTCAGATTTTTCCAGTATGATTTCTTCAGATCCCAAATGCTCATTCCCCAGAGGCAATAAAATAGTAAAGGTTGAACCTATTCCCTGCTCACTATCCACTTTAATTATTCCATGATGCAGTTCAACCAGTTCTTTGGTCAATGCAAGGCCAATTCCTGTCCCTTCATAATAGCTGTTGTTTTTTTGCTCCATCTGGTAAAATCGGTTGAAGATATGATCGATATTTTCAGGTGGAATTCCGCAGCCCGTGTCGGAGATTTTTATTTCAGCCCAATGGCTATTGCTGGCTGTTGGCAGTTGGCTATTGGCCTTTAGCTTTTCGTCTGCTTTGCCAAAAGCTAAAGGCCAAAGGCTAACTGCTATTTCAATCTTCCCCCCATCCCCCGTAAACTTAAATGCATTCGACAATAAATTATTCAGGATCTGTTCAAATTTTTCCTGATCGATGAAGACGTTGATTTTCTCGTTTTTTGCATTAAAGTGTAACTTGATATTTTTTTGCTTTGCCAGTGACTCAAAAGCCTGGAAATATCCATTGACCAATTTTACAATGTTGATTTCTGTTGCATGCAACTGCATTTTACCTGACTCCAGTCTTGACAGGGCAAGTAAATTATTGATCAGTTTCTGAAGACTTTGGGCATATTTCCTGGCAATGGTTAATTCTTTTTTATCTATCTCATCCTGGGTTTTTGACAGTAGTTTTTCGAGTGGCCTCATTATTAATGTGAGTGGGGTTCGGAATTCGTGGGAAATATTGGCGAAAAACCTTGATTTCAAACGATCGAGTTCCTGGAGTTTTTCTATTTTTACCTGTTCAAGTTCAAGCGCATGTTGTGTCTTAATTTTCTTGTTTCGAATGAAAATAATTGTCACAAGGACAATGAGCAGGACCAAAGCAGCAAAACCAATCAGAATGATCCTTGATCTTTTTATTGTCAGGCTCTTTACCTTATTGTCTTTCTCCAGTAATGAAATCTGATTTTGGGCTTTTTCGGTTTCGTATTCACCCTGCATCATGGCCCACTGTCTCTTATTATCCAAATTGTATATACTGTCTTTCCATTGAGTCGCAAGTTTATAATATTTGAATGCAGACTTCTCGTTATTAAGGGTTGAATCAAGCCTGTAAAATAGCCAGTAGATTTTCTCCATCAATGGCTTAAGCATCATTTCATAGTCCATTTTTTCATTCAGGAAGGTAAACATCTGATGGTTTTGCTTTGCCAGGTAATTCCGGCACATGTGCAGGGCAACCTGCAGGTATTCCCTGCATTTGTCATACCTGCCTGTTTTAAAATACAAGTCCGCAAAATCGTATAGCAGCCTAACTTGCATTTGTCTTCCATTTCCAGCTCTTTCATAGGATTTTAAAAAATAGTCTTCTGCCAAATTGTAGTAATCAGTTCCTGCAGCACAGTATGCTTCCGCCGTGATCATATAATTATATGCAAGGTATCCCTGATGCAATGTATCCCAGATTGTCTCAGCTTCCCTGAAATAATACAGCGCTGAATCAAGTTTGCGTCCTGAATAGCACAATCCCAGTGCCTCGTAAGTATCTACCTGTTTCCAGGCATTTTTGTTTTCAATAGCCAGTTTAAGTCTTCTGTTGAATGTTTTGATTCCTCTAGTTGTATCACCATTCATCAGGTACGAATAGCCGAGATAAATCAACGAGTGTAGAATGCATCCTGTATCCTTTTGCAATTCAAAAAGTTTGAGGGCTTGCCTGTAATACTTGCAGGCCAGGTCATATGAACCGGTATAAGAATGAATGCCGGCAATCTGGGAAAGTAGATTTGCCTTTTCAAAGATCATGTTGAGGGAGTCGAATAACCATAGTGCTTCCAACTGCTTCACCAGTGCATCTGTATAGTTATCCATAACATATTGACTGGTTCCTATGGTATATAGCGCCATCGCTTTTCCCTGAGGATAACCTTCCTGATTTGCCAGTTTAAGGGCTCTTTCTGCATAATTCAAACATTTTTTACTGTCATTAAGCGCATATGCGAGTGCAAGCTTGTTATAGGCATCAATCAGTTCTAAACTGTTTAATTCAAGGAGTTTATCTGCAAGACTGTCCACTTTAATGAATTCAGTAAGGTTAAATACCTGTACCTTTATCGTTCGCTGTGGTTTATTAATCTTAATTGTGTCCCAGGCTTTTACTTCACACATTAATGTTGTGGCATACCCCACTCTGCCTCTGGCATTGTCATGGCCATAATACCACATCCTGTAAACAGAATCCTGTCTTATTATTGCGGGATAGGTGGCAAGCCATGCATCCCATTCACCAACCTCTCCTGCTCTAATCACAGGATTTCCAGGGAACTTCTTCCAGTTAATCCCATCAAAGGATGTGGCATAACCAAGCTCGTGTTGAACCAGGTTCCAGCCATGATACCACATCTCAAAGTATGAACCATTATATATTACGGCTTCCACCATTGCCGCATGATCTTCCCAGGTTCCCGGTTTTCCAACATTGAGTACAGGATTTGTTGGATGCTTTTTCCAAACAATTCCATCATCAGAAGTGGCATATCCTACTCTGCCAATAACGGGGATCCCACCTGCATTCCCATTATACCACATATGGTATCGGGTTCCATCAAAAACTACCCGAGGGCCACCTAAACCCCATGCTTCCCACTTAACATTCTTTGTTGGCTTCAAAACCGGTTCAGTGTGTTTTATCCAGTTAAGCCCATCAGCCGAATATGCATAGCCGATCCAACCGGTGTTATTCTCTTTTGACCCTGCAGCGTACCACATGTAATATACGGAATCTTTTTTAATGATATCAATAGAACCCATCCAAGTATCCCAGCAATCACCTTCACATGAAAATTCCAATGGGTTGTTTTCATCTTTTATCCAATTGATACCATCAGGTGAAGTGGCATAACCAAAAGCAACATTCTGAGCATTCCAACCTTTGTACCACATCTGGTACTGATCATTTTCAAATAGCACAACTTTTGGAATGATGGTGTAATCCCATTCATTGATTGTTTTCGGTTCAATAACAGGATTGCCTGGATATTTAAACCATTTAATCTGGGGGTAAACAAAGCTGGAAACACACAGGAAAATTGCAGTTAACAGATAAAATCGGATTTTAATTCCGGTTATCATGGTTTGGGAAATAGCTTTTGAGAAAAGTAAAGATACTAAAATTTAAACGATATCTCATCATATTCAAAACAGCCCGGAGTAAAAAATAAAAGGCCACCAAAACTGCTTGATGACCTTTTTCATGGTTTTGGTCTTAAGCCGCTGATCAGTTGAGCTTAATTATTTTTTTGGTTTGCACCCCTTCATTGGTTTTTAAGGTGCAGAAATAAATTCCTGGTTTTAATCCAATAGTGTTAAATACCACGCTTTGTTCTCCCTGGTTTTGCACTTCATTCACCAGTGTTTGTATTTCCCGCCCGCTTATGTCAAAAATTTTTAATACTACTGTAGAATTATGGTTTAAATCATATTTTACAATGGTGGTTGATTCTAAGGGATTTGGGATAATTGTGAACGTAGGATCCAATGTGAATTCAGGCAGAGAGTTTATCGAATCACAGGCTTCCTCCACCTCCTCAACGCTGTTGCAACCGGGGGCATTATCGTGGATTTCTATTGTTCCATTGGGTGCAACAGTGTAATCACAAATACTTTGGACATGACAAGTTGATAAGTTAGGATTGTCGTAAAGGTATAAATCTGTGATGGAACCGGCATCAACATTGTCCAGTCCTGTCAGGCTGGTTATTGCACCATTCCACATAATGTAAAGTTCACCCTCGATGGCAGTCACGTTGTCCAGCCCTGTCAGGCTGGTTAAAGCATTATTGCCTTCAATCCAAATTACACCCTCGATGGCAGTCACGTTGTCCAATCCTATCAGGCTGGTGAAATTATCATTCCAATTAATAACTAGCCCCCCTATGGAAGTCACGCTATTTAATCCCGTCAGGTTGGTTAAATCATCATTGCCCTGAATCAAAAGATGACCCTCGATTAAAGTCACATTATTTAATCCCGTGAGGCTGGTTAAAGCATCATTGCCAGAAATCTCAAGACTACCTGCAATAGAAGTCACGTTTTCCAACCCCGTCAAACTGATCAGGGAATTGTTACCCCAAATATAAATGCTTCCTCCGATAGAAGTCACGTTGTCCAGCCCAGTTATGTCTAACAACGAGGGATTTCCATATGAATCTTCTGACCCAATATTAAGGTCACCACCGATACTCATCAAGTTTTCCAATCCATCCAGGCTGGTCAATAAATTATTTGCACAAATACAAAGGCGACCTCCGATTACAGTCACGTTTTCCAGCCCAGTTATGCTGGTCAGAGAATCATTGTAAATTAAAGAAAGCCCCCCCCCAATGGAAGTCAGTACACTTAATCCACTAAGATTTACAATATCAGATCCAAAATATTCGTCAATCATAACATCCCCCTCAATTTCTGTACACCCCGGATAATTGATCTGAAAGCTATCAATCTGTGCCTGTGTGGTGAAAGTGATGCCCTCAGGGAGGCAGGAAGTTTGTGAATTGGCTGTTATTTGTAATAGCAGCGCTGCGATAATTAAAATTGTTAATTTTTTCATGATGACCTCCTTTTATTAAATTCCAATATATAAAGACCAAAATCCAAAGTGTTTGCTTATAAGCAGTTATTGTACAACCAGCTTTTTAACTTCCATACCTTCACTGGTTTTAATCCTGACGAAATAAAGCCCTCCAGGATAGTCACTCACGCTAACTGTAAAGTAATTGTCCATCACATCTTGATTAAATATTACCTTCCCCTGGATATCCAGGATCTCTAATGAAATTAGCTCAGTTCCGCTTTGTGAAACAAGTGAGATATTATTATTGACAGGGTTGGGATAAATCTTGACTGACGGATTCTCGCTACCAACAGCCAACTGCTCCATGCCAACAGGAATTCCATTCTCATTAAATCCGATAAGGCCATGGGCAGGTGGACTCCCCTGATCTTCCACCCATGCTCCTATCCATTTTGTGTTATTGATATCTATTTCAATACAACGTAGTGGTAGTGACTCATTATACACAATCCATTCAGTGCCATCAAAAGCTGTCAGGCCACCGCTGGTACCTATCCACTTCGTCCCTTCCTCATCAATCGCAATTGCATTAACATGGTTATCAGGCAATCCGGAATTTGACGTATTGAATGTCTCCCAATTCATTCCATCAAAGGAGGCAAGACCATTCCAAGTACCTATCCACATGGTTCCATCTCCTTCAAAAGCGATCGCATGAACATAGTTATCAGGCAATCCGGAATTTGATGTATTGAATATATCCCAATCCGTTCCATCAAAGGAAACCAATCCGTAATTCATACCTATCCACTTTGTTCCATTCTCTTCAATTTCTATTAATGTAATATTCCAGGAATACCAATATGAGTTCCAATATGTTCCATCATAGGAAGCCAGTCCGTGGAAAGTGCCTATCCATTTTGTTCCATCTTCTTCAATAGCAATTGCTTTAACAATGTCAGAAGGCAAACCGGAATTCGATTCATCATATGTTTCCCAGTTAGTTCCATCAAAGGAGGCAAGACCATTCCAAGTACCTATCCACATGGTTCCATCTCCTTCAAAAGCGATCGCCTGAACATTGTTATCAGGCAATCCGGAATTTGATGTATTGAATAACTCCCAATCCGTTCCATCAAATGAAGCCAGTCCACCACCCCATGTACCTATCCACATGGCTCCTTCCCCTTCAAAGGCAATTGCATTAACATAGTTATCCGGCAATCCGGAATTTGAAGTGTTTTGATTTTCCCAAGTAATCCCGTCAAAAGTAGCCAGGCCTTTTAAAGTTCCAATCCATTTTGTTCCATCAAATGAAATTAGTAAAGAACGAACAAAATCATAAGGGAGATCTGAGTTTGATTCATTATATACCTCCCAAATTGTTCCATCAAATGAGGCGAGGCCATTCCATGTACCAATCCACTTTGTTCCATCTTCTTCAATAGCGATTGCATAAATCATGTTATTCGGCAAACCGGAATTCGATTCATCATATGTTTCCCAATTAGTTCCATCAAAGATTACCAGGCCGCAATCTTCGGTTCCAATCCACTTCGTTCCATTTTCTTCAATAGCGATTGTATTAATGTTGTCATCCGGCAAGCCGGAATTCGATTCATTATATATTTCCCAGTTCATTCCATCAAAGGTATAAAGGCCACCACAACCAAAAGCATCACTCCAGGTTCCTATCCATTTTTTATTTTCATTGTCAATTGCTATTGAACTTACATACAAGTAGTTGCATGTATCCAGATAAGATGACCAGTTCGTGCCATCGAATACAGATACCCCATGTCCCCACGGAACACCCCAACATTCCATATTTCCTGTTCCAACCCAAATAGTTCCATTTTCTTCAGCAGCAAGTGAAGCAATCCAATTACAGGATAAGCCGGAGTTTGATTCATTATAGATTGTCCAGTTGTTGCCATCGAAGGATGCAACGCCACTATTCCGGGTTCCTACCCAAACCAAACCGTTTGCATCTGCACACACCGCATAAACGCTATTGCTGGGTAGCCCGGAGTTTACCTCATTGAAAAAAGCAGAAGTTCCTGTGGTTTTGTTAATTTGTATTAAACCACCTTCCCTGGCACCTATCCAAATATGATCATCTGACTCATCCATGCATAAAATATTATCTCCATTGAGATATTGCACCCATTGGGGATTTTGGGAGAATAAGTGAATTGTGAATAATGAAATGTGAATGGTTAGCAGTATAAGTGTTAGTTTTTTCATGATGACCTCCTTTTTATTAAATACCTCCGAAGGAGTCCCTTAGTGACAAATTCTAAATTAGCTTCATAATACAGTGTTATTGAATGACCAGCTTTTTAACTTCTATCCCTTTGCTTGTATGTATTCTAATAAAATAAAGCCCCTTCGGGAGATGACTTATGTTATATGATTGTTCATTTTTCATTATCAGTTGATGCATTACTACCTTCCCCTGGATATCCAGGATCTCTAATGAGATCACTTCAATTCCAGGTTGTGAAACAAGTGAAACAATATTGCTGGCAGGATTTGGATAAATGCTGACTGCCGACTGCCAAATGCCGACTGAGGGCTCATCAATCCCAAAAGGTATCCCATTTTCATTAAAAACAGCTAATCCATTATATGTTCCGATCCATTTGGATCCATTTTGGTCAGTAACAATTGAATTGATATGGTTATGAGCTAATCCTGAATTGGAAGTATTGTAAGTATTCCAATTGATACCATCAAAAGCTGACAAGCCTGAATCGGTACCTATCCAAACTACTTCGTTATCTTCAATGGCTAATGATGTGATCCCATTATCAGGCAAACCGGAATTGGATGTATTATAAACCACCAGGTTACCGTTTTCAAAGGTTAACAGGCCATCTCCATGGGTTCCTATCCACAATTTCCCGTTCCCGTCAAATACCATTGTTGTAATATGAACTCCAGACACGGTATCTAAAACCGTCCAATTGGTACCATCGAAGGTTGTGAGACAAGCTCCATTATAAGTAGCGGTGCCAATCCATATTATCCCATTTTCCTCGACAGCTAGTGATGTTATAGAATTATCTGGCAATCCTGAATTGGAAGTGTTATACACTGTCCAGTTGGTACCATCATAGGCTGCCAGACCGCCAATATCGGTTCCAACCCACTTCGTCCCATTTATGCCAACTGCTATTGATGAGATATAATTAGAAGGCAACGGAGAATTGGAAGTATCGTACGAATTCCAATTGTTGCCGTCAAAGGATGCCAGGCCGCCGCCCTCGCAAAGATACCCTCCTCCTGTTCCAATCCACTTCGTTCCGTTTTGGTCTATCGCAATTGAATTAACTATATCATATGGCAATTCAGAATTATCAGGGTCATAAACTGTCCAGTAGCTTCCATCAAAGCTTGTGAATGAAAAGCGGTACCATGGCCACATGTTAGTACTATAAGTTCCGATCCACTTTGTCTCGTTCGCTTCAATGGCAATGCAGGAGACCCTGTTATCAGGCAGTCCGGAATTGGATGAATTGATCAGTGTCCAGTTGTTACCATCAAAAGTAGCCAGGCCATCCCTGGTTCCGACCCACAATATCCCGTTTTCATCCGGGGTAACAGAGCTAACAAAATTCTCAGGTAAGCCAGAATTGGAAGCATCATACGTTGTCCAGTTTATCCCATCAAAGGAGGTCAGGCCATGTCCAAAAATACCACCAATCGCCAGTATGTTAACTTCAAATGTTCCGATCCACTTAGTTCCGCTTTCGTCTATCGCAATTGAACAAATATCGTTATAAAACAACCCGGAATTGGAAGTGTTGTATACTATCCAGTTGCTGCCATCAAAAGATGCCAGGCCTCCTGCCCCAAGACATCCACCTGTTCCAATCCACAATGTCTCATTCTCATCAATAGCTATTGCATTGACATAATCATCAAGCAGCCCGGAATTAGAGGTGTTATAAACATCCCAGTTATTATCATCAAAGGCTACTATGCCGTATATCTGTGTTCCCATCCACTTTGTTCCGTTATCGTCTATGGCTATTGAAGTGATCCAATCATCAGGTAAGCCGGAGTTGGAAGTGTTATAAACCGTCCAGTTAGTACCATTAAAAGCTGCCAGGCCTCCACCGTAGGTTCCAATCCACTTTGTCCCGTTATCATCTATGGCTATAGACCGGACATTGTTATCGGACAAGCCGGAATTAGAAGTGTTATAAACTGTCCAGCTATCACCATCAAAGACTGCCAGGCCGCAATCATCGGTTCCAATCCAAGTTGTTCCATTTTCTTCAATAGCTATTGCTGTAATATTATTTGTTGGTAATCCAGAGTTTGCTCTATTGTAAAATTCCTGGACACCTGTTATTTTGTTATGTGCAACAAGACCCCCGTTTGTTCCCACCCAGATCATGTTGCCATCAACCGCCAGGGTCTTGATGTAATCTCCGTTGGTGTAGTTAATCCATTGTGGGTCCTGGGCGCTGGAGTGAACAGTGAATAGGGAGCAGTGAACAGTGATGATTATTGTGATGATCTTTTTCATGATTTCCTCCTATTTATTAAATACCGATTTCCAAAAATCAAATTCAAAAGTGTTTATGTATAAAAAGTTTATTGTATTATCAGCTTTTCAACTTCCATACCTTCACTGGTAAGAATCCTCACGAAATAAAGTCCTCTGGGATAATTACTCACCTTAACTGAGAAGCTATTGTCCATCACATCTTTATGCAATATTATTTTCCCCTGGATATCCAGGATCTCTAATGAGATTATTTCAGTTCTGGGTTGTGAAACAAGTGAGATATTATTGCTAGCGGGATTGGGATAAATGAGGACTGATGACTGCCCATTGTCAGCTGTCAAGTCTTCAACTCCAACAGGTATTCCATTCTCATTAAAAGCAACCAAATCACCACCAGAACCAATCCATTTCGTGCCGTTATTATCTATTGCTACAGAACCTATCCAATTTGATGTTAATGCCGAATTATTTTTATTGTAAATAGTCCAGTTGAAACCATCAAAAGAAGCCAGACCTCCACCTTCAGTTCCAATCCAAATCATTTCATTGTTTTCTACTGCTATAGTAGTAATCCAGTTATTAGGTAACTCGGAATTGGATGTATCATATTGCACCCAGTTGTTGCCATCAAAAGATGTCAGACTTATCCCATCTTCTCCCGTGCACATGTTATAATAGTATGTTCCAATCCATTTTGTATCATTTCCATCAATGGCTATTGAAGTGACCCAATTATATGGCAATCCGGAATTAGAAGTATTGAAAACCAACCAGTCGTTCCCATCGTAGGTTGCCAAACCATCAGTAGTTCCAATCCATTTTGTATCAATCCCGTCAATGGCTATTTCGTATACAATATCAGAAGGTAATTGGGAATTGGAGGTATTGTAATGTACCCATTCACTGCCATCAAAGGTAGCCAGCCCTTCTCCTCCCGAGATTGATCCAACTAAGAAACCAGTTCCGATCCACTTTGTTCCATTTATATCAATGGCTACAGAGGTAAGACAATTATATGGTAAACCAGAATTGGAGGTGTTGTAAATCGTCCAGTTGTTGTTATCAAATACTGCCAGGCCACCTTCATTCAACTGTGGTGTTCCTGTACCAATCCACTTTGTACCAACATCATCAATAGCTATTGCATTAATCAAGTGATTTGGCAGATCACAATTTGAGGTGTCATACACTGACCAGCTGTTACCATCGAAGGATACCAGTGATATTTTATATGTTGGCCCACCTCCTCCTTGAAAAACAAAACCTCCGATCCACTTTGTTACATTGTCTTCAATAACTATTGACGAGATATCGTCAAGTTCAGGTAAACCAGAATTGGATGTGTCGTAAACCATCCAGTTGTTGCCGTCAAAAGCTAATGCACTGATTTGATCCCCATTGGTATAATTTATCCATTGGGGTTCCTGTGCAACCAAAGAAAAAGTAAATCCTGTTAAAACAATGAAAAGTAAAATTATTTTTTTCATGATGACCTCCTATTTAAAATACCTCCGAAGGAGTCCCTTCGGGACAAATTCCAACAATCAAATCACAAAGTGTTGATATTTAAAAAGTTTATTGTTTAACCAACTTATTAATTTCTATGCCGATGCTGGTATTGATTCTAAAAAAATACAAGCCTTTCGGGAGATGACTTATGTTATATGACCGTTTATTATTCGTTACATTTTGATGCATTACCACCTTCCCCTGGATATCCAGGATCTCTAATGAAATTAGCTCAGTTCCGCTTTGTGAAACCAATGAAACTGCGTTGGTAGCAGGGTTGGGATAAAGGACGATTAACGACTGAGGACTGACAATTTCCAACTCTTCAATTCCAACAGGTATTCCATTATCATTAAAAGCAGCTAATCCACCCCAGTCTGTTCCTATCCACTTTGTCCCGTTATCATCGATGGCTATTGAATTGACATTATTATCAGGTAAGCCGGAATTGGTGTAATTATAAATTTCCCAGTCTGTCCCGTCAAAAGCTGCCAGGCCATCACCCATAGTACCTATCCACTTCGTCCCATTCTCTTCTATTGCTATCGATCTGACATTATTAACTGGTAACTCTGAATTAGAGGTATCAAACACCGTCCAGTCTGTGCCATCAAAGGCTGCCAGGCCACCACTCATAGTACCTATCCACTTGGTCTCGTTCTCGTCAATGGCTATTGAAGTGACCACATCACAAGGTAAGCCGGAATTAGACATGTTATAAATTTCCCAGTCTGTGCCGTCGAAAGCTGCCAAACCTCTTCCTACACCACCGTAATAATAGTCCTCGTAGATTCCCATCCACTTTGTGCCATTTCCATCAATGGCTATTGAATGGACATCATCATAAGGCAAGCTGGAATTTGAAGTGTTGTAAATTTCCCAGGTATTGCCGTCAAAGGCTGCCAGGCCTCCTTCAGTTCCTATCCACTTTGTCCCATAATCGTCAATGGCTATTGCATTGACATAATTATCAGGCAATTCGGAATTGTCGGTTGTATAAACCTCCCAACTGCTGCCATCGAACGCTGCCAACCCACTTCCATTCCATTGAGTCCAATCGCGGTCGCGGGTTCCAACCCACTTTGTCCCATCACCATCTATAGCAATCGTAGTGATTTGATTTTGAGGCAAACCGGAATTGGTGGTATCGTAAACAATCCAGGTGCTGCCATCAAATGCTATCAACCCTCGCCCAACATCTGGAATTCCAAACATTGGGTGACTAAATACTCCCATCCACTTTGTCCCGTCCACATCAATGGTTACAGAAGTAACCGTATTATCAGGTAACCCGGAATTAGAGATGTTATTAACTTCCCAGGTATTTCCGTCAAAGGCTGCCAGGAAATCTAAGTTAGACCAGGGCCACCAGAAACCGTTAAATGTCCTCGTTCCCATCCACTTTGTGCCGTTCGCATCTATGGCTATTGAAATGACCTTATTATAAGGCAAGCCGGAATTTGAAGTGTTATAAACTTCCCAGGAATTGCCGTTAAGGGCTGCCAGGCCACCTTCACCGGTTCCCATCCACTTTGTCCCGTTTTCATCAATGGCTATTGAAGTGACATCATTATCAGGCAAGTCGGAATTTAAAGTGTCGTAAACTTCCCAGGTATTGTTGTCAAAAGCTGCCAGGCCTCCTCCACCGGTCCCCATCCACTTTGTCCCATTATCATCAATGGCTATTGAAGTGACCTTATTATGAGGCAAGTTGGAATTTGAAGTGTCGTAAATTTCCCAGGTATTGCCGTCAAAGGCTACCAGGCCACCTCCACTGGTTCCCATCCACTTTTTCCCATCCACATCTACCGTTATTGATTGAATATAAATATTAGAAGGTAATCCTGAATCAGATGTGTCATAAACTATCCAGTTACTATCATCAAAGGCTACCAGGTAGCCTCCACCGGTACCGATCCACTTTGTGCCATTTTTATCTACTGCAATGGAGTGAATATAATTGTTAGCGGGCAATCCTGAGTTGGATGTGTCATAAACTGTCCATGTACTTCCATCAAAGACTACCAGAGCACCTTCTTCATTGGTTGAATTAAGGGAAAAGGATCCGAACCACCTACTTCCATCTTCACCAATAGCTATTGCAGTTACCTCATTGACAGGTAATCCGGAATTAGCTTTGTTATAAGATTCCCGAGCCCCTGTGAGGATGTCCTGCTTAACAAGTCCACCATCAGTGCTCATCCAAAGATGGTTGCCTTCGATCGCTAGTGCTCGGATTTCATTTGCCTTATTGTAGTTAAGCCATTGGGAGTTTTGGGCAACACCTTGAAGCGTAAAAAGTGACACGTGAAGGGTGATAAGGATTAATGTTGTTATTTTTTTCATGATGACCTCCTGTTTATTTTCTGAAACAATATTGATTAATACTTACAAAGTTATGTTTCAGTGGAGGTGAAATGCTAACACGTATATTCCATTCTTTAACAGTTATGTTCCAAAATGGAATTATACCATCAATATTCTTCTGAAAGCTAAAAGATAACTGCGTAATGATCCTGATCCGGTTTAATACTCCGAAGGCAGCACCCCGAATTGTTCCTGGAAACATTTTGAGAAATAGGACAGGTTATTAAATCCCACTTCGAAAGCGATTTCAGTTATATTTCCTTTTTTCAATTTTATTAATTCGGCAGCACGAGTTAACCTGATCAAACGAATAAATCCACTTGCCGGCAACCCAACAAGGGAATTGAGTTTCCTGTAAAGCTGGGTATTACTCATAACAAGTTCCTTGCGCAAAGAAACAGCATTGAAGTTTTCGTCATGCAAATGATTATTAACGGTTTCTATGGCTTTTAAAATGAAAGTTTGATCGGCAGAATTCAGCTCACTTTCTGGCAGGTTTAAAACCTGGGACAATCCCAGCTTTTTTGCATTTTGTATAAACCGGTAACGCAATTTCCTTCTCTGGAAAATGAGATTTTTTACTCTTACAAGCAATTCCTGCACATCAAACGGCTTGGTAAGGAAATCATCCGCCCCTGTTTCAAGGCCTTCAAGCCTGTCCTCCATGGATGCCTTTGCGGTAAGCAGGATCACCGGGATATGGCTGGTTCGCTCATCCGTTTTTAGTTTGCGGCAGAATTCCATACCGTCCATTTTAGGCATCATCACATCGCTGATGATCAGGTCGGGCACTTTTTCGATGGCTTTTTCATAGCCCTGTTCGCCATCTTCAGCTTCCGTGAACCGGAAATCACCGGATATATTGGAACGGATATAATGGCGCATGTCTTCATTGTCTTCCACGATCAATAACAACGGTTTTGCCCCTTCCGCATCCATTGCTTCTTCATCTGTAACCTCTTCCTCGTCATCCAAATCAGGATCAGTATCTTTGTACCTTTCTTCATTAAGTATTGCAAGCTGCTCTTTTTTCTCTTCCTGCAATTCATTTGTATCCACCAGCTCTTCATCTTTAAAATGACTTTTTCCCAGGGGAAGTAATACAGTAAATGTGGTTTCTTTTTGCTCCCGATCCCGATAGCTATCGGGACTATCGGGATCCGAATCTACGGTGATTGTGCCGTGATGCAGTTCAACCAGTTCCTTCGTCAGTGCCAGGCCGATCCCGGTACCTTCACTGTCAGCTTTGTAAGTTTCATCTGCCTGGTAAAAGCGGTCGAAGATGTGAGGGAGGTTTTTCTTTGAAATACCTTTTCCCGTATCCGATACGGTAATTTCTACAAAATCAGTTGCTGGTTGCTGGTTACTTGTTGCTGGTACAGGTTCTCTGTTATTTTTAAAAAGTGAAGCTTTTATGGAGATAGTATCACCTTCCTCAGTAAACTTAAACGCATTCGAGATCAGGTTATAAAGTATCTTTTCATACTTGTCCTTATCCAGATATACCGGAATGCTATCTTCATCAGACTTAAATTCCAGCTTGATGTTCTTTTGCTTTGCCAGTGATTCAAATGACTGGGTATAGCCTTTTGTAAGTGATAAAATGTCTTCTTCCTTTACCCTGAGTTTCAATTTCCCCGATTCAAGTTTTGAAAGGCTCAACAATTGGTTGATCAAATTTTGAAGACGAAGAGCATTGCGTTGCATGATATTCAGATCGGTTTGTGATTCTTGGTCATTACACTTCGATCTGAATTTTTCAAGTGGTCCAAGTATCAATGTCAGCGGTGTGCGGAATTCGTGGGAGATATTAGCAAAGAAGCGGGATTTCATTTTATCCAACTCTTTCAGTTTATCCGATTCTACCCTTTTCAATTCGAGGTCATGCTGTAGCTTTTGCTCTTTAAGTGCTGTCCTGATCCTTTTTTGTCTGTAAAACAGTATCCCGATAAATAACAATATCAACATTAAACCACCAAGTCCGTAAATGAATATTCTTGAGCGATTGATCTGCAGGTCTTTTACTTCGTTTTCCCTGGCAAGTAATGATATATGACTCTGCGTTTTCTCATTCTCTGATTCTGCCTCAAGTATCGAAATCAGGTTTTTATTGTCTTCCAGGAAGATCCTGTTTTTTGATTCTTCCCATAATATGTAATACTTATGCGCATTCTCAAAATCACCCAGGCTCCTGTATGCCTGATATATATTTTGATACACCCATCCCAGATAGAGTTGATAGTAATATTCTTCGTACACGTGCGCATTAAAGGGATCAATATTATCATAACTTTTTATGGAATACCTGCTCCTGGTTTTATTCGATTTCTTAATACCCTCCAGATACAAATCAATAGCGTACATGTAGTCCCCTGATATTGCCTTTAGTAAACCTAAACGACGGTAAATTATCAAATTTGTGAAATACTTATCAGACAATGCATCAGCAATTAATCTTGCTGTATCGGTATATTTCCTGCAGCGTTCCAGATCTTCTTCAGATCCCAGCCAAAAGTATGCATCAGCCAGATTATTGTACACCGATGGATGGGTTCCAAACCATGCCCTGCCGAGTTCAAGACACTTTAGATTATAAAAGATGCACTCCCGGAGAAATATTGTATCTTCCTCTTTATGTGTAGACTCATATCTTGTGATGGCATGATGTCCTTTATAAAAATACACTTCTGAGAGCAGCATGGTGTCGGAATATGATTCCGCAAAGGCTATGGTTTTATCAAAATAAAAGTTGGCAGAATCAAAATCAGAACTTTCTGTGAAGTAAACAGCTGCATCCAAAAGTGCATCGCCTTTGGTGATATGGTCCGATAGCATCTGACCAATTTTAATCTCATTCTTCGTGTACTGTATTGATTTATCCAGCCTGCCTGCCCGCCAGTTGAGATAAGACAGAATTTGATAGGTATAGCCCATTTCCAGACAAACATCTATACTTTCAAAAATCCTGAGCGCATTAAGGTAGTTGACTACAGATAATTTTAATGAATCTTTAAAAAGGTAACCGCTACCAAGATTAAGATACCCTGTTGCCTCACCCTTTTTGTAATTATAAGATTTGGATAATTCAATGGTCTGATTAGCTATTGAAATAGTACTATCAGGAAATTTGTAGCAAATTTTAAAGGCAATTTTATTCAGGGTATCAATTTTTTCGATACCTTTCAATTCGGGCAGTTCCTGAAACAGTCTGTCGGCATTGATTCTTTCCATTTCCCTGGCGATCTGGCCGTTTACCTGGAAAATTGGTAAAAAAAAGAAAAGCCAAATTATATATTTCAGTTTCACGGTCAAGGCGTGATAATCATTGAGCCATAAAGGTAATAAATCTGGATTACATTTAAAAGTGAAAAAGAAGCGCTTTGCTCATAAAGGCAATTGATTATTGACAGGATTATTAAAAATAAAGCCCAAACAAGTCGGGCTTTATTTGATCATGAAGAGGAGAATCTATTCAACTTTTATCAGCTTACTCGTTTGTCCACCAGCTGGCGAATTTGTTTTTAATGTGCAGAAATATATTCCTGAGAGTATTCTAATTGTAATCCATTCAATTTTACGATTAACTTCGGTTTTCTAACTTTTGTGGAATTATTGTCCAATAATATCAGGTTTTTTTGGAGTCAGCCTCCAAAAATATCGTAAAATTATCTATTTTCAGAAATGTTTTATTATTGATTTAATCAAGCCATTTTCACAGAATTTGAGAAAAGAGTTGACCAAAATGCCCATGATTTATTATTCGGATTCTGGTATGCGCAATAGTTTGCTAAATCGATTTTTCGAATTTGACCATAGAGAAGACAAGGGACAGATTCTTGAAAATTTTGTTTTCAGGCGTTTGATGGAAAAATATACAGCAGAAGATATCCGTTTTTGGCGGACAACAGATAATAAAGAGATTGATTTTATTATAGATTCCGGTAAAGGTAAGTTTGCTTATGAAGTAAAGTTTAGATGTAAACAGAAAAAGGGTAACGCTTCAAAAGTATTCTTGGAGAATTACCCAGACTTTACCTATAAAACCATTAGTTACGACTTTGATGCTCAATGCTTGCAAGCTCTCAAATTATAGTTCATTTTATATAACATTATTTACAATCTAACTATTTTTCTCGTTTGCATTCCCTCATTGGTTTTTAATACACAGAAATAAATACCTGCAGAGATTTCGCTGACATCAACTTTAAATTCATAATTCCCGGGTTTTCTTGTTGCAAATTGCATTTCTTTGATTTCAGTGCCGGTAATATTTACGATTAAAAAAATCACCGCTCCTGCACCCTTCGCTTGATAATGAAACTTTATGAAATCACTGACAGGATTGGGTGAAATAGAAAAACCTGCAGAAAGACCTACATCCTGTATGCTGGTAAAACAAGCCTCTTCTACTTCGTCGGCATTAGCACATCCGCTCGCATTGTTCACAATGTATATGGCACCAGCGGGTGCTGCCAGGTAATTGCAAACACTTTCGATATCACAGGTTGATAGGGATATATTATCATGTACCCATAGGTTGGTAATGGTGCTTGCTTCAATGTTATCCAGACCGGCCAGGCTGACTATCAATGGATTCTCCGAAACAATCAATTGACCATTAATGGATGTCAAACTGCTCAATGCTATTAAGCTGGTAAGTGATGAGTTTGCATGTATACTCAGATTATCGCCCACTTCAGCTATATTTTCAAGGCCGGCAAGGCTCGATAGCATCTCATTGTCATGTATATCCAGATAACCGTTCACTGCGGTGATGTTCCCCAGACCTGTTAAATCCTCCAATGCATTGGCATAGCCAACATCAAGATATCCGGGCAGCGTAGTTACACCTTCTAATCCTTGAAGGCTGCCCAGTTCATCATTGCCCGCAATCCATAAATGATCACCAATCGTGGTTAACCCATCGAGATCCAAAATATTGGTCAAAAGGTCATTACCCCTGATTTCAAGCCCTCCCCCGATGGTCGTCAAATTCTCAATACCCATCAGACTCGTTAACGCCTCATTCTGGCGGAGAACAAAATTTCCACCAACAGTATTCAGGTTCTCCAGACCAGTAAGATCAACCAGGCCATCATTGTAAGCAATGTAAATAAGACCTCCGACTTGCGTTAAAGCCTCTAATCCTGTGCAATTGGTTAATGCTTGATTATTATAGATGGAAAACAATCCACCAACAGAAATTAAATTATCCAAACCGGATAAACTGGCGAGGTTATCATTCAACCTGATATCCAGGAATCCCCATACACTGATAAGCACATTCAAGCCATTCAGATTAGTGATATTTGAAGGGGTCATGAATTTTCCAATGGTCACATTGCCTTCAATTTCGGTGCACCCCGGATAATTTGCCTGAAAGTTATCAATGTCATTTTGAGTTTCAAAATCAATGCCTTCCGGAAGGCAGGACTGGGAAAAGGCTGTTAATTGGATAAGCAGCGATGCTAAAATTAAGATTGTTAGGTTTTTCATGACGGGCTCACTTTCTAGTTTAAAGTGTGAAGTTCAAAGTTCGATATTAGTTTAGATGTTCTTTGACTTCGAATACCAAACATCGAACTTCAAACAATTATAGTTTTATCATTTTTGTAGTTTGTATTCCTTGATTGGTTTTTAAGTTACAGAAATAAATGCCCTTTTCCAGGCTGGCTGAATCCCACTTGATTTGATTTTCGCCGGAGGGAAATTTTTGAGAAGAAAGATTCTTTATCAATTTTCCGGTGATATTATAAATTGCAACCGTAATTTCTTCATTTTTTGCTAAAGAAAATTCAATGGTCGTTTGAGTTGAAAATGGATTTGGGAAACACCGAACTTCGAACTTCGAACCGCGAACTCCGAACTCTTCCATTTCAACCATTCCACCATTATCCGTATGAAGAATTGTACCCCCCTCTCCTACGGCCCAGCCCAGATTCTCATTGGCAAAATATACATCCAGGAGATCGATAGAAGTAATGGCCTGGTCTATCCAGGTTTCTCCTCCATCTGATGTATATAAAAGTCTTCCCTGGTATCCGACCACCCATCCATGATCCATATCCGTGAAATGAATTCCCCTTAACCACGATGTCGTGCCACTGTTTAAAGTATCCCACACAACACCCCCATTGGTCGTTTTGAGTATGGTTCCATTTTGCCCGGTGATCCAGCCATGATCATCATCAACAAAACAGACACTTTCCAAAGAATCCGCTGTGCCACTCATCTGGGCCAGCCAGGTTCCTCCGGCATTGGTAGTATGCAAAATGGTTCCATGATATCCAACAACGAAACCCTGGTTCTCGTCCAGAAATTGAACATCGCGCAGCATGTGGGGTGTATAAGAATCCTGAAATGACCAGGTTGAACCACCATCATTCGTTGATAAAATGGTCCCTTCATCACCAACGACCCAACCGTGCATATCATTGACAAAATATACGGCTTCAAGCCATCCCCCATAGGGTGAGGTTTGATAATCCCAGTTTTCGCCCCCATCAAAAGTATGCAGGATCGTTCCCGGATAACCCACCGACCAGCCATTCTCAGGATCAGTAAAGTGGATACTTTCCAGCCACTCGGTCATGAACATGGATTGTTCCCACCACGATTCTCCGCCATCATCGGTATGCCATATAAGGCCTTCCAAACCCACCGTCCAGCCTTCCTGTTCATCGATAAAAAAAACATCCAAAAAGGGATGTCGTGTTCCCCACATCTGGAATTCCCAGGTGGCACCCCCATTAGAAGAATAGCGCAACTGGCCCCAGTCACCCACAGCAATGATATGATCGAGGTCAGGAGCACACAAATCCATGAACCGTGAACCAGTGCTATCCTGTAAAACCCAATTTTGTCCACCATCAGCAGTATTCAGGATGATTCCCATCTGACCGACAGCCCAACCCAGATTCTCGTCTATAAATTGAATACCATTCAACGTTTCAGAATATCCACTTTCCTGGGATTGCCAGTTCTGACCACCATCAGTAGTATGAATAATCCGTCCACCAATACCACATGCCCAGCCATCACTTTGATTGATAAAATTAATTCCCCACAAAGATTCCTCAATACCTGTATTCTGAGGATTCCATGTTAATCCACCATCTTCGGTATGCAAAATCGTACTTGCAGGGTTGGTACCCCAACCACCGCCACCTGCAGCCCAGCCGTTTAGCGAATCAGTAAACCAAAGTGCATTAAGATGGAAATTCGAATCGACCTCAATGAGCGTCCAGTCATTGCCACCATTTGTTGTGCGGATAATATTTCCATAAGATCCTACAATACAACCGGTCATTTGATCCGTAAAGGCAATCCCTCTGAACCGGCTTACTGCAGACGTAGGTTGCTGAAACCAGGTTTCTCCGCCATCAACAGTTTTCAAAATGGTGCTTTCCAGTCCGACTGCCCAGCCCGTTTGCAAATCGACGAAAAACACTGCTCTCAATCGATTGGTTACTCCAGATTGCTGCTCATCCCAGGTGGCACCTCCATCATTGGTATGGATAATGCTACCGAAATGCCCAACTGCCCATCCTTCATACTGATCGACCATATGTACTCCGTAGAGGTGATTCCCCTGGGGATAGGGATTTTGCCAATGCCACTGGGAACATACCAATGGAGGTAACAGGAATAAGAAAAGAAATACGAAAAGTATTGCTATAACTTTTTTCATGGCGTTGAATATTGGATAATAATTTCCTAAAGATATGAAAAATAAGGGGGTAAGTCAAGTCTGGAAATTAGACGGTGAACTCATGATCAATTTTATGCAATATTTATTTTTTTCACAATCCATTCTCAAAATTTGCAACACTGCACAGGACTTTTTCGATTATTTGAGAAATTTCATTGCATTTTTTACAAATGGCCGGACTGCTTCTCAATTAGCCTTTTTGATACGGCTCTTTTCCATATTAATTTTGAATCATCATTCAACTCAAAACAGATCAAAATGAAAACTGGAGAATATAAAATACTCGTAATCGGTGCCGGGGGCATCGGAGGGTATACAGCCGCACATATAGCCAGAGCAGGTTATTCCATAGAGGTCGTTGACTGCCTTCCGGGATTAGCTCACCGCATCAACACCATTGGGATTAAGGCTGTGGATGCACACGGATCATTTATTCAGAAGATACGTGCATTTGAAAACATCAAAGACGTGCACGGAAAGAAAGATATTGTTCTGATCGCTACCAAAGTCAATGCACTGCCATATTTAACCAAAAATATACCCCCTTTATTGAAAAAGAATTCCGTAATAGTTACACTTCAAAATGGCATGGGTGTAGAATACCTAACCGGCTGTTTTGGCAAAGAAAGGATGATTGGTTGCGCAGTTGGTTGGGGCGCTACCGTGCATGAACCGGGGCATATTGAAAAAACGTCTACCGGAGCATTTACAATCGGAAGTTTATCAAAAAAACCGGCTCATAATTTTGATATCGTAAGGGACCTGTTAAGCACGGCTGCGCCGGTTAAGACCACCCAAAACATATATGGTGTCCTTTACTCCAAATTGATCATCAATTCGTGTATAACAACCATGGGTGCCATCAGTGGATTAACGCTTGGCAAAATGCTCAGCAAGTATGAATACCGTAAGATATTTATCGATACCATTTCAGAGGCCTTACAAGTTGGAAAGGCCAGGGGGATTTTCATTGAAAAATATGCGGGTAAAATTGATTTTTATGAATTTGCTGAAAAAAATGATTGGTACCATAATCTGAAAAAGCATTTGATCATTTATCTGGTTGGATTAAAATACCGGAAGCTCAAATCATCCAGTCTTCAATCGCTTCAAACCGGCCGGAAAACAGAAATCGATTATCTGAACGGATACATTGCACAACAAGCACAAATTTATCAATTGAAAACACCCATGAACAATTGGCTCATCCGATCGGTAAAAGAAATAGAATCAGGTATCCGCACTATATCCCCGGAAAATGTAAAACACTCCATTTTTCATAAACATTTATTCACCATTTAAAACTTAATATCGTGGAAAAACAAAGCAAAGCACCGATGATCTATGGTTATGCCGTATGTCTGGTCACAGTTATCACTTTTATCATTTGTGTAGCAGGATTGGTCAATGCTGTCATTGACCTGGGCGACCCGCTGCATGCTGAAAGGGATTTTTCGAAATCACCCAGCCTGGCATCCTTCGAAAATTATAAAATGGATCTATTGACATCCTCCGAAAAGGAACTCTCTTTTGTACCGGATGATGAAACCCTGAGAGCCATGTATGAATCGGCAAAGGATGATAAATTACAGGGTGTCAAACATCGCGCCCTGAGAGATATTATGGTTAATGGTCTGCTGATTGTTATCTGTATTATCCTCTTCTGGACCCACTGGCGCTGGATGCGAAAGTTATCAAGGGTCAACAATTAATTCATTGAAATATAATATTATGTATCATTAACTAACTTAACAAGTCATGAAAAAATTACTTCATCTTTTACTGGCAACTGGTATGGTAATTTACACCCATTCCACCTTTTCGCAACCTGATGGATTAACCCTATCATTTACGGGGGATAACCATGGACAATATGTAGCTCTGGATAGTGTATTGATTAAAAACCTCACACAGGGTTATGAACTGATGGTTTATGATTCAACCTTCTTTATAACAGGGATATCAGAACCTGTACCTTCAGGTAGATCAAACTTTACGATCCATCAAAGGGGTCCGAATCCTTATACATTCCGGACAAACTTTGATGTGATGATACCAACAGAGCACCCTGTTTGCCTGGGCGTTTACAATGTTTTGGGACAGCTGATCTATGAATCAAGCTTTGGTCTGCAGGCCGGAACACACCGGTTTGAGTTATCCGGGGGCAGCGATCAATTATCTTTTTTTACGGTCTCATACCAGGGCATTACAAAATCACACAAACTCATTCATGAGGGAACCAATTCAAATGTTCTCCAGGTGCGGTATGAAGGCCTGGTATCAACCACAATGAATTACAAGTCGGATATCATCGTTTCAAATCTTAGCTGGTCGCCTGGCGACAAATTGTTACTGGCAGGGTATTCTTATCTGGGTGAATCGGGCATTGTAGATACTCCTGATGGAGACACTTTGTATACCATTCAATTTGCGACCAATCAACCCTGTTTGGGGTTGGATTCATTATATTATGAAAACCAGTGGTATCATACCATTCAGATTTTCGGACAGTGCTGGATGAAAGAAAACCTGAACGTTGGCACCATGATCACCTCAGGTCAAACACCTTCCAACAACAACATCATTGAAAAATATTGCATGATCAATAGCAGCAACTTTTGCGAAATCGCTGGTGGGCTGTATACCTGGAATGAAATGATGAACTATTCGCAAGAGACGGGTGGTCAGGGGATTTGCCCGGATGGCTGGCACATTCCTGATGATCTTGAATGGCAGATTCTGGAAGGCGCCACAGACAGTGAATTCCTCATTGGATCCAGTGAATGGGAAAATACTGCCTGGCGCGGCTCCGATGCAGGGGGGAACCTGAAACAATCAGGGACTTCCTTTTGGACACCCCCGAATAGTGGCGCGACTGATGCTTTCAGCTTCAATGCAGTTCCGGCCGGTTATTATGTTCAGGGTGGATTCTGGGGTTATGAATATAAAAATTATCTCTGGAGCTCAACATTTCCCGGTCAATATTACCGGAATCTGGATTGGGACCAGGTAAAGATCAAAAGAAACACAGGAGATAATGCTGTTGCAATCTCAGTCAGGTGCATTAAAGATTAAAAAACTGAAAAGGGCATCGGTATTTACCGATGTCTTTTTCTGATAACATATCAGATCAAAACAAATTCCATCAATGAGCCTATTACCCAAATTATTGTACCATGAAAAAAACAGTCATCTTATACACCGTTCTGGTAATTATTGCCCATGCACCTAACTTTGCATGTTCACAAATTGAACCCGATACATCGCTTTAACAGATTGAAATGATAGACGGTTATGAATTTATGGGTTTTATTCAACCAATTTGCAGTGGGGTTACCGACAATTTTTCGCTATCCCCTGGCTGGGTCTGACCTTTCCTTTTGGCAGAAAACCAGGCAAATAAATGACCATTCAATCTTCTTGATTGAATTTTTTGATATGTTGTAAACTGCAATTATTTCTTTTGGTGAAGCAATCCGGCAGGAGATTAACCTTATGATGAAATGATGATGTAGGTCTAAATCTTAGGGTTGTGTTTACAAAAAATCCTCATTGCTGATCATTCCTGGTTAAATTCAATTTTTTCTCGGAACCGCAGAAGCTGTTTTAGCAGTTGATTAAAAAAACGTCTTCGAACCTTCGCAGCCGATGAACTGATGAGGGTGGACTTTTTGATCAGACCCTGCAGGAAAAAATTTATCTTTTCGCAGAAAACCGGATCGGTAGTTGATAACAGATTGATCACATTGTAGGTAAGAAAACTCATGGTGGAATGACTGGTTGATACCAATACCGTATTGTCATTGAGCACGACTTCGTTTTCATACAATTTAAAATTTTCTTCCACCCCCTGGGGCTCTGTGCCATATAAAAACTGGAACCCCAATTCTGCCTGCATTTGCAAATGTTCTATCCAATCCTTCAGGCGATCAAATAAGATCATAATGTCATCCTTGTTTTCAAACAAACCTGAAATCCAGTAATATTCAATTTGCCGCAACATGATGTAAAAGGTATCCTCGTTCCAAATCTCTGTTACTGGTAATTTAGAATAGGTCATTAAAATCTTCCGACCAATATCCTGTAATTCATCATGGCTTTCTTTCAATGAAAATTTTTTACCCTGGTAACCCGGAAATTGAAACAGTGTTTTTTCCCAAAAAAACATTTTAAAAGAGGCGAGTTCAGGAATATGAAAATAGTGAAAAAAGGGCGCATCTTTGGCTGCATAAATAATGGATTTCTCTCGGGCCTGCTGGATCTGTTGAATATTTAATAAAATATTCTGGAGCCATTCTTTGGTACTCACCTTACCCGGTTCAATGGCCATGCTGTTAAAAACAATCTTACCGCTGCGGATGTCAAATAATGAATCCACTGAAATACCAAAATGTGTGCATAAGGTGTATAATTCCTCCAGACTGATGGTTTTTTCACCCCGAATACGCCGGTAGGCACTATCATAGCTCAAACCAAGCAGCTCAGCAATGACGTGCACGAATGATTCATTTTCTGGAAGTTTTGTTTTTATTTCTTCAAACAAAACGATTTGTGTATGGGAAAGGTCTGGCATTTAAGAGTAACCCAAGTTATTGACTGCTAAGTTAACAAAATTTTCGGAGTTTTAAGTTTCGCAAATTTTACGGTCCATGGCAGAATCATTTGACATCCATCCGGGATAATAAGGAATCCATTGAATCAAAAATGGTGGATGTTTAATTGACATTGGGTCCAACAGTTTGAAAGCATATTTTTTATTTCGTGATAGCCCGGGAAGATATCCTGGCAATGTCTGCAGGAGGAATCTAAAATAAGAACCTCAAAAAATTCAAATTACCGGGCTCATCACTTTTATTTCAATATAACCATATGCTCTAATTTTCAATGGCTCTGGTGGGTGCAGGCGGATTACTGCTATTCCAGATATCATATTGCAGTTTCCACACACCTGAAACTTTGTTCCAGACAACGATGTATTTGCCCTGATCAATCTGAGATCCATCTTCTGAATAAAGTCTGTATTTACCTCTCTCAGTAGCATTTCCTCCACAAGCTTGCGCTGCTATAGTTTCTAACTCAACTTTTTTGACACCCATGTCCATCACGCTCTGCCAAAATTTTTGGATATTTTCCCGACCTGCAATGATATCTCTATTCGGGGGAAATAGCTGGGCACTTTCGGTATAATTGGTTACTACGCTTGCGGCATCACCATTGTTAAAAGCATCCATAAAAGATTGATTGGCAAATTTTATTTGTTCGTTCACATCGCGGGGCTCATGGCATGCAACAAACAACAGGCATGGAATTACCAGGAAATAAAGAACCTTGGTAAAAAACTGATTTGATTTCATGACTTTTATTTTTAGGGGTTAATGGTTTGCTGAAGTGAAAAAAATATAATCTCGAGAGCACACTGATTGATTGTCAACTTTGACAAAGAATACTGTTCAACAAAGAGACTGGCATGAAATGGCAAAAAGCCCGGTATAGAATATAGAAAGATTAAAATCAGGCAGATTACATTATTCATGGCAGTGTTGGGGTTAATAAAAAGATCAACCTAATTTAAGAATCCTAAAGATACAAAAAAAGCTTGGTCAAGTCAAGTTAACCCACCGGGGGTCAGGTTGCGCCTGCGATTTGTGAATTGTTTGATATCCTTGCTTTTGGGATCAGTCAGCCAATGATGCCATTTCGTTGATGATCTGCACAATGGCAGTATCATCAAAACCTTTCTCTTTGGCTGCTTCCTCCAGTGTTCCCCATATGGGTTCACCACACGCGATGCATTTGATCCCTTTTTCGGATAGATATTTTACTGTAAATGGATAATTCCTTACCAGGTCTTCGATTTCAATGTCTTTGGTAATGTCTGGTTTGGCCATAATTATGGATTAAGGTTCATCAGGGAATTTTTCAGGTTTCCCAAATTTCGGATTGTTGATAAAAGTCGTATCACTCAGTGTCAATAAAAATGCTTTCAAATCAGTTTTTTCCGATGGCGTTAATTGGGTACCTCCGTTGGCTATGTGGTGCATCAGAGGATCAATATAAGGTGACCAAAGTAAATGATGGCTGTAAAATTCGATCACTTCATCCAGGGTATTGAACCTGCCATCGTTCATATATGGAGCGGTAAATTCAATATTCCGCAAAGTACTCGCCTTATAAGCACCCCGATCCATTGGATCGCCGGTTATGGAATAGCGGTCGGCAGGATCCGTAAAGAGGGTATCCTTGCCATTGTTATAAAACTTATGCGTGGTAAACAATGGATTACCGGCACCACCATGACAATGAAAACAATCGGCGCCTTCCTCGGTCGTAAAAAGAACAAATCCTTTTAATTCAGATTGGGTGAGTTGTATTTCACCCCTTAAATAACGGTCAAATTTAGAGTTGGAAGAAATCAACGTTCGGACAAACTGGGCAATGGCCCTGGCGATTCGATCCAGGGTGACTTCTCTGCTGCCAAAGGCTTTCTCGAACAGCTCAGGATAACCCGATATATTTTGAATGGCCTCGACAACCGCCTCAGGGGAACTGTTAAATTCAGTTGGATCGGTAATCACAGCGCGCACATCTTCCTCAATAGAAGGAACACTGCCATTCCATCCATAGGTCCCGGGATTCCATACCAGGTTGATCAGGGGTAACATGGCGTGGTGGGTACTATCACCATCAAGACCATAGGGGTGTGGCCGGGGCATACCGATCACGAAACCATTTTCCTGAATGTGGCAGGAAGCACAGGTCATGAATTTTCCTTCATCAGCCCGTCCTGCCAATCGTGTATCATAAAACAGATAACGCCCCAGTTCGATGCCTTCAAGGGTTAGTGGATTATCTTCGGGAATATTGAGCATTGTTGGGAATCCGGGAGGTATTTCGAAGGTATAGGGTGTAGCCTGATGCACAGGAGTTAGTTCAGGCTCATCATTCCGCGTGCAGGCAGCAAGAGCAATGAGAAAAATGATAATCCCAAAAGAATACAGGATGTTTCTATTATCGTTTAAAAATTGCATTCCAAAAGAATTTTTCAGAACCTTCCTTTCGGGTGTAATCCAGCATAATGGTGGAATCATTGATCCAGCCACTACCCTGAACTGAAAACGATACCAGGCTGTCCTGGTATAACTGGAGTGGCATGTCAACAATGGTATCCGCAATATCCATAAAAAAGGTATAGGATGGTTGACAGGCAAATCCATACAATACAACCCGTTGATTGACCGTGGAATCAATCCCAATAAAAGTAGTATAAGAACATACACCCTGACCAAAATCCTGCGTTTCAGTTGCATTATAATAATCCACCCAGTCTTCCGCTGAATTGATTACATATACAATTCTGGAAACCGGTTCGGCGACATTGCCAGCTTCATCAACTGCTTTATAAACAACGGAGTATTCACCCACCAAATTTTCATTCACGTTGTTCTCAATGAATAAATTATCATTCAGGTTTCCATCGGTTTCATCAATAGCTGTCGCTCCCGGATCTACGTAGGGTGAATTCAAGAAGTTGGTTACCGTATCTGCTCCATTCAGTGTAATGATAGGGGGTACTTCATCCGTTTCCTGGCAGGAAGACAAAGCCAAGATGAAAGCCGCAATCCCAATGCCTAAAAAGTATGTTAAAATGCGATATCGCTCCATTTTATTCTAGTCCTTGATTTTTACAGTAAAAACGTTATGTCCGTTTTCTTTCACCATTAGCATGGCCTCCTGGTTTTGCATGATATAACCTCCAAATACATCGTGATCATAAACATGTGGATCTTTGAACCATTTTTCAACGTGCATAATCATTTCTATTTCTTTTGTTTCACCGGAATTCAGATGGAATCCCGAAGCTGGTAAAGATACATTAAATTGGTTATCGATGAATCCTGTAATTGAATCAGGATAGCTGAAATAGACCTGTCCCCTGCCCAAATGAAAATCAAACGGTATGGTTTGAACCGTCTGACCTTCAGGTAGCCATTTACCATTCAACTTCATGTAATGATATCCTCCGCCCAGATACTCCGGCCAGAACATATCTTTTTCAGGAGGATTTACAAACATAAATGAAATATTTTTTTCAGGCACAATACCAAAAGTAAATGCAATGCTATCATAGGTCCCGGGCTCAATTTTATCATAAACCTCCCAGGTTTGCGTAGCCGGAAGATCTGTATCAACGTAATGAATATCTTTCCAGTCATCAATGATCCTGGCAAAACCATCATTCCGGAACAACGTCACATCCGAAATAAAATATTGAATTTCGTTGACCATATAGGGATTGCCTGCTTCATTGACATATTTGAGTGTATCAAAGTCAATGGGCTGATCATCGATCAGGTGAGAAAAGGAAATACGAATTTTTGCGGATTGATTATCCGGCTCATCAATCGGTTCCTCACCATCACACCCCGACAGACTTAATATGATCATAACAGACATAAACAGGATCAACCTGTCCAATACACTAGTATGGCACTGTTCCTGATATGGTAAGGTATTTAAAAGGTTCCTGAACACTTGATCCTGATTTATAAATTTTTCCATCGACCAGTATTTCCAGTCTGACCGATGATGTTGAATCCTGGTAAACCGCAGAAAGATAAACTATATCGCCCCGTTTCTTTTCCATTCCGAATTGCCATAAATCCTCTGCGCTTTCAAAATCAACGGTTTCCGAAATCAATTCATTGTCTGCATTGCGATAGGTAACGGTCGTTGAAGCAAATGCATCACTCACGCGGTACTTTACCAAAATAGTTTCATCTTCTTTATCGCAAGCGACAAACAATAGTAAAACGAAAGACAGGTATATTATTTTCTTCATGACCTAAAAATTAATGAACAAATTGATGTAAAACGAACGGCCAGGTTCATACAAATTCCTGGTGCTACCGATAATATTTCGATTCAGGTGCTCATAGTAGGCCTGGTCAAATATGTTATTGATCCCTCCTGTGATGGTAAAATGACTGTTGAATACAAAATTAAACGAAAAGCCGGCTACCGCAAATCCGGGAGTTGAAGGCTCATAAGAAGCTTCAGAAACATGGTTTTGGGAAGCCACCATCCTGACATTCATGGCCGGAACAAAACGACCTTTCAAAAACCGGTAATGTATATTAAAAGTTGATTCCAGTGGAGGAATTTCGGTCAAAGCATCATCATAAACAATCTCATCATCCACAACCTCCCCTTGTTCATTCAGCACATATTTTACCGACTCATCCAGGGTACCATAAGTAAAAGCGGCAAATAGCGTGGCACCCAGTTTATATTTTTCGGGTGATGAATACGAAAACTCAAATCCACGAAGCCTGGCATTCCCGGCATTGTAAAATTGTTTAACACCCAATACATCTGCCGAAAGCGGTTTTTGCAGAGCTGGAGGTAAACGGCGGCCTGTGATGTAATTATCCAAGAAAGAATAAAATCCGTTGATTTGGAGATAACCCTTTTTACCATCCCTGAATTTCAGGGTCAGATCAATTTCATTATTGGCTTCCGGTTCAAGCTGAGGATTACCGAGATAATCAAACTTATCATAGCCAATGGGCAGAAGAATGATAAACCGTTCTGTCATATCCGGACTCCGAATTCCACGACCGGCCGCCAGGGATACCGAAAACTTATCATTGATCGCATAGGTGGCACCTGCACTGAAACTCAGATTTGTATAATCCGTTTTGATAGAGTCCTCACCATAGTGATAAATTTCGCCCAACATGGGATGTTTAATGGTAATCGCCTCCGATGAAGCCTGGTTGAAATCAATTCTCGCAGAAGCGATCCATTCCCACTTCCTTCTATTACCCGTATATAGAGCAAATGCACCGGTATTGTTTATATGAGCATTGTTCCAAAGCTTTTCAACTTTTACCGGTAAATTGGGCTGCATAATCATATTTTTATCTCGCCTCCCATCTTTTTCGATACGCTCCAGATCGCCACCCAGGATCAATTCACCGGCACCTATCTTCATACCTGCTTCCGCACGACCACCGGCAGTTACAGCATTGATGATACTGACAGCCACTACGGTATCTGAAAATGGTCGGTATTTGTTATCCATTTCGTGCCTGACATCCGATTGATATACCTTCAAATTGATGAAATTTAATAAATCACCCATGTGTTTTACCTGATAATCTGCTGACATCAATTGGGTATCATCTTTTCGCTCGTCCATGGGTAAAGTTGGGAATCGGATATCCCGGCCTTTGGATTCTTCATAAGTTAATAACAACAGATGATTTTTAAATGGTTTGACACCCAACATCCCCTTGTAATTATACTTGGAAAAGGATGACTGGACCTCCTGTCCATTGCCATCTTTATAATTGCCATAGTTTTTTCTTCCACCCGATAAAGTAATGAACCCGAGTTTATTCCCACCTGTTACAGATATTTGCTGCTTATCTCCATTCCAATTGCTTTCAAAAGCTTGCATCATCCGAACATCGACATAGGGTTTTTCAGCTGTTTCCTTTTGTTCGGTCTGCAGGTTGATCATGGCACCAAAAGACGGACCGTAACGCAAGGCATAAGGCCCTTTGATGACCTTGATTGATTCAATGTCTTCTATCTCAACATGTGCAGATGCCGGATCCATTCGATTGGGACATCCACCCTCGATCTTTTGCCCGCCATTGAGGGTAACATTCAATTGACTGAATTTAAAACCACGCACTACCGGATCAATTTGAGTACCCCCTTTCCGTATACCATTGATATTTTTTGATGAACGCAAATAATCGCCCACATCCCGCACCGCTTCATTTTGAAGCTGAAATTTATAGAAGTCCGTTTCCACATAGGGCATCTTGCTAATGATCAACCTATCCGGACTGGTTTCTTTCACAACAAATTCATGCAATAACTTTACATCGGGATTGATAAAGATGTCGAGGCGCGATAGTTTATCGGATTGAACCTCAACTGTTTTTTCAATCTGCAAAAAACCAATATGCGAAAAGGTAATGCGATGCCTACCTTCCGGCACATTGGTGAGGATAAAATATCCTGCGGTATCAGAACTGGTTCCGATAGCGCTCCCAACAATCTGCACTGTAACATTTTCAACCGGTAAACCGGAGTGATCATTGATGATTTGCCCACCTATTTCACCGGTCGATTGTCCATGGGATTGTGAGATGATAAATATTAAAAAACTGAGTATGAGTACCCTTTTCATGTTCCCTCCTGCTTTTGAAAATATCTAGTTTTTGTGCATACAAAAATAAATACTTTTTATGTATCCTTCTCATGAAATGGAAGTATAAAAAGGAGATTATTCGCAATTTAGAAGCTTTTACAAATAATTATTATGGTTAAATCGATACGCAGGTACTTAATAACGGCCCTTATGATTTTAACATTTGCAACCATAGGGTTGGCTGATGCACCGCCTGATCCTGGTGGTGATCCGGGCACGGGAGGTGGAACACCGGTCGGGGGTAGCCCGATTGGAAGTGGATTCATCATCACCATGACCCTGGCAATGGTTTATGGTTCCCGGAAAGTAATCACGATGAACAAAGAAAAATAATTGCACAGCATATTTAAGAGAGTTATGAGAAGGCTTTACATATTTTGTAAAGCCTTTCCCTGTTTGTACCATTCAGTTTTTGGCATGCTAATCCTCATCAAATCTTAATTTTTCCTAAAGTATTTTAAACCTGTAAAAATGAATTGATTAAATGTGTAATTTTGCACTCCATTTTTCAAAAGAATTTCATTTTTATGGGTTATATTGCATTCAATAAGCATCAGCTGATCAATCTTGAATATTCGCTTAGCAGGGAATTGCTCCGGACCAACAGTGCCGGATCCTATGCCAGCACCACTATCATTGGTTGCAACACCAGAAAGTATCATGGGTTATTGGTGACCCGGCAACCACACATTGATCATCTTCATCATGTATTTTTATCAAACCTGGATGCAACCATAATCCAGCGGAATGCAGAATTTAATCTTGGCATTCACAAATACCAGGATAACCTATACGATCCAGGTGGGCATAAATATGCACGCGAATTCGTAGCCGATCCCATTCCGAAAATTACATACCGAGTGGGTGGTGTTGTTTTATCCGTAGAAATGGTTTTTGCGGATGATGAAGACAGAATACTATTGCGATATACCCTTTTGGATGCCCATTCACCAACCAGGCTTCGATTCAGGCCTTTGCTGGCTTTCAGAAGTGTTCATAACTTGAGTAAGTACAACGAAACCGCCAATACAAAAGCCATTGAAGTGAAAAACGGTATCAAGATCAGTATGTACAAACCCTACAAACCGGTTTACATGCAGTTCTCCCATAAAGTCACTTATACCCATCAACCCCAATGGTATTACGGCATTGAATATACGAAAGAAAAAACCCGGGGTTATGATTACAAAGAAGACCTGTTCAATCCAGGTTATTTTGAGATTCCCATTAAAAAAGGAGATAGCATTATTTTTTCTGCGGGATTTGAAGATGCAGGCAATCGCCGACTTAATCCCTTATTTGATAATGAAGTGAATGCGCGCATTCCCAGAGATAACTTCATCAATTGCCTGCGCAATTCGGCCCAGCAATTCATCATGGAGCAAAAGGGTAAATGGGAACTTGTTGCAGGTTACCACTGGTTCAACATTCATGGCAGAGACACATTTGTTGCCCTGCCCGGACTGACCCTACCCGAAAAAGAAAATGATCTTTTCCTTGGGATAATTGACTCCATGGTCGGCATGATGAAAGATGTATTCTTTCCGGTTAACCGTATTGAAAGTGAACTCATTTATAACTCTGTTGATACACCTTTGTGGCTTTTCTGGTCGTTGCAGCAATATGTTTTATATACTGGTGATTATAAAACGATATGGAATAAATACAACAAGGTACTACAAAAGATTCTGGAAGGCTTCAAAAATGGAACGGCATACAATATCCACATGCTGGACAATGGTCTGCTTTATGCGGGTTACGAAAATGACGCCCTGACATGGATGAATGCACGCATTGATGACAAACCCGTTGTCGATCGAAATGGCTTGGCAGTGGAGGTCAATGCATTGTGGTACAACGCCATCCTGTTTTATGCTGAATTACTTGAAAAAAACGGCGTGACCAAATCAACGAAAGATTGGTTAAAGATTGTTGAAAAAATTGAATTCAGTTTTACAGATACCTTCTGGGATGAAAAAGAAGGGTATCTGGCTGATGTTGTCAGAGGTGATTACAGGGACAAGGCCGTTCGACCCAACCAGGTCTTTGCTACATCACTTCCCTTTTCGCCCATTTCTGACGATTTAAAATATCTTATTTTACACAAAATAGAAAAGGAATTGCTCACACCCAGAGGGCTGCGCACCTTATCACCCAAAAACCCCGATTACCAGGGCGTTTATGGTGGTAACATCGACCAGCGTGATCGCAGTTATCACCAGGGATCTGTATTTCCCTGGCTTTTGGGTCATTTTGCTGAAGGATACCTTCGATTGCATGGTCAATCCGGTTATGGATTCATCCGCAGATTAATCGATGGAATGGAAGCTGAAATGACAGAAGGCGGCATCGGGACTATTTCAGAACTTTATTACGGAACGCCACCCCACAGAGGAAAAGGTGCCATTTCACAGGCCTGGAGCGTTGCCGAAATACTGAGAATAAATGATTTGTTGAATAAATATCAAAATAATACCGACCAGAACAAATGAAAGTACTAATGTTTGGATGGGAATTCCCTCCACACATAACCGGAGGATTAGGAACTGCTTGTTATGGCATGACCAAAGGCTTGCTAAAACAAGGCGCGGAAGTCTTTTTTGTGGTTCCCAAAGCCTATGGTGATGAAGATCAACGTGCAGTTAGACTGGTCAATGCCAGCGATGTAGCGATAGATGTCCATGATGCTGAATTCATGGAATTTACAAAAAACCTGACGTACATGGAAATAGGATCCAACCTGGTTCCTTATCTCGATCCTGAAGAGTTTAAAAAACTATCTTCGGAAAGTCAAACAGAGCGAGCGATGCGCCAAAAGTCAGTTTTCTCACGAAAATACGAGTTCTCTGGTAAATATGGCCAAAGCCTGATGGAGGAAATCACCCGTTATGCCCTTGTAGCTGGTGCCATTGCATCTCAATATGAATTTGATGTAATTCACGCTCATGACTGGCTCACGTATTATGCCGGTATCGCTGCCCAAAAAGTCAGTGGAAAACCACTCGTGGCCCATATCCACGCAACGGAGTTTGATCGAACAGGCGAAAATGTAAACAGCATCATCTACGATATTGAACGGACCGGTATGATGGCTGCCGATCGCGTGATTGCAGTTAGCAATCTCACCCGAAAAGTGGTCATTGAAAAATATGGTATCACTGCCGATAAAGTCTTTACCGTGCACAATGCCATTGAACCGGTTGAAAAACCCGAGAGTGTTTTAAACACCAAAAAGGCAGTCAAAGAAAAAGTGGTGACTTTTTTGGGTCGTATTACCTTTCAAAAAGGTCCGGAATATTTTATTGAAACGGCTCATCGCATATTGCAGCGTGATCGCAATGTGCGATTCATTATGGCAGGTTCCGGCGATATGCTTAATAAAATGATCCGAAGGGTTGCCCAATTAAAAATTGCCGATCGTTTTCATTTTACAGGATTCCTGAAAGGAGAAGATGTGGACCGGATGTTTGCCCTGAGTGATGTTTTTGTGATGCCATCTGTTTCAGAACCATTCGGGCTGGTTCCTCTGGAAGCCATGCGAACCAACGTACCGGTAATTGTTTCAAAACAATCAGGAGTAGCTGAAGTTTTAAAACATGCCATCAAGGTCGATTTTTGGGATGTCCATGGAACCGCTGATGCCATTTGGGGTTTATTGCATTACAAAGGACTCACCGATACATTTATTAAATACGGTAAAGATGAAGTAGATAGCCTTAAATGGGAGCACGCTGCTGTAAAGATCATGGATGTCTATCGCGATGCCGTTAACCATACAAGAAGAAAATAACCAACTATAACGAAAACCGAATTCTATACAATATGAGGTCTATTTGTTTTTATTTCCAGGTCCACCAACCATACCGGCTCAGAACATACCGGTTTTTTGACATGGGTGTGGATCACTATTATTATGATGACTTTCAAAACCGGTCATTGATGCAACGCATCGCCAAAAAAAGCTATTTACCAGCCAATAAACTGATGCTCAAATTGATCAAGAAACATGGGAAAGATTTCAACATTGCGTTTTCCATATCAGGTTTGGCCATTGAGCAATTTGAAAAATATGCACCTGAGGTATTGGATGGATTTCGTGAACTGGCCGCAACCGGCAATGTCGAATTTCTGGCAGAAACCTATGGTCATTCACTCGCAAGCTTAGGCAGTAAGGAAGAATTTGAGCGGCAGGTCAACCTGCATGCCAGGAAGATTGAAGAATTGTTCGGTCAGAAACCTGTTACCTTCCGGAATACAGAGCTCATTTATTCCGATGAAATTGGTGAAATGGTCGCAGGCATGGGTTATTCTACCATGCTGACCGAAGGTGCAAAACATGTTTTGGGTTGGAAAAGTCCCAACTTTCTTTATCAGTCCTCCGGTAAGCCAGGTCTGAAATTATTGCTTAAAAACTTCCGTTTGAGTGATGACATCGCCTTCCGTTTTTCTAATAAGGGCTGGGGCGAATGGCCTCTCACTGCAGAAAAGTTTGCCAAATGGATCAAAGAGATTCAAAAGGATCAGGAAATTGTGAATCTTTTTATCGATTATGAAACTTTCGGGGAACATCAGTGGGCCGATACCGGTATCTTTGAGTTTATGGAAGCCATGCCGGCTCAGGTTTTGAAAAACACAGATTTCATTTTTTCAAAACCAAAAGATATTGCACGAACCCTGGAACCCAAATCAGAAATCCAGGTCCCCTACCCCATTTCGTGGGCTGATGCAGAACGCGATCTGACTGCATGGCTGGGTAATGAAATGCAGGATGAAGCCTTTGAAAAACTTTATAACATCGAACCCCTGATACGGAACTGTAAGGATGAGGCAATTCTGAGTGACTGGAACTACCTGCAGGCCAGCGACCACTTTTATTACATGTGCACCAAATGGTTTTCCGATGGTGATGTTCATCGGTATTTTAATCCGTATCCTTCGCCTTACGAGGCTTTCATCAATTATATGAACGTACTCTCCGACTTTCTCTCAAGAGTGGAAGAGAATTGTGGTAGCCTTAACATCAACAAAATGAAAGATACAGCCAGTAAACTAATGGATTCTGCCAGAAAAAAAGCAAAGACCACCAGTGATAAAGCTAAATCCAAAGCCAAAGAAGGCTGGGATGATGTAAAAGATTATTCCCTGGAGGATATTGTAAACATGTCGAATGCAAAAGTGAAAGAAGTGATCAATAAAGTGGATACTGAAGCACTGTTGCACGCCTTAAAAGATGCTTCCGATGACGTGCGGAACAAAGTAATTCCCAACATGACAAAAAAAATGAAGACGGAGTATGAGCATCTTGAGAAAGAATATCAGAAACTGAAAAAACAGGATCTGAAAAAATTCAGGGAAAAAATTGAAAAAGAGCTTAAAAATCTCTGGAAATAATCATTGGTCTGAAACTTTATATTAACCCGGGAAAACCCGGGTTTTTTTATGCTTCAACCAGCTCATCATTTTGTTCCGGAAAAATTTTATAATCACTCCCAAATTGTTCCAGGAACTCAACACTATAAGCTCTGAACGTATAAGACACCGGCAAAAAAACAACTGACCCAATATAGGGTATGATCAACAATAAAAAACCAATACAACAAGTTACAAAACCAAAAATGATGACGGCAATGACCACAGCAATTCCCAGGATGAAGATAAACAATCCATAAAGCAGGAAATATCCGAATTTAGGCCACAAAATTTCCATGAATTTACGCCAGGCTGCATTGGTTTTAATCCGGTGCTTGAACATAATCGGCACAATAAAATCACTCAGAAAAAGAGAAATATAACCCACCAATATCATCAAAGCCAGAAAGTAAAAGATCATGCCAATGATATTTCCCCATTGCGAGGCAAATGGCACATCATTGATATACATCTCCTGGAAATACAGGTAAGCATATATAATGGAAACAACAAATAACCCGAACGTTAAAAGTCCGAATACCAGTCGCCATAAAAACAACGAATTTCCCTCCCGGCTAAACTGTTTCCAGGGGGCCGAAACTTCCGCTTTATCATAAACAACATTGTGTAAAAACATGAATTTACCACGTGAACTCAACCAGGTAAGGACAATCCCGATGACAAATAGAAAAACGATTCCAAAAACTATGAGGGTGGCGATGACTGGGTGATCAATCAGCCACTCCCGCGCAATGTTTGGGAAATGGAAAAAATTATACAGATCATCGGAATGAACCTGGTTCCTGTAAGATGAACCATTTCCGCCACCACCGCCGCCGCCATCCAGGAGGCCGGCTAAAAAAGCAGTGAATCCCACAACAAACCATTTTCCTAGATCAAAAGGTTGAAATAATGCCTTTTTCATACGATTCCAGGCATTGGAGAAAGGAGCAATGTAATCAATGTTCATGGCTGATCAGATTGGTTATATCCTACGAAGATAAAAAATAATATGCTAAACGATTAAATATTAACAAAAAAATACCGGGACGATTTATCCCGGTAATATTTCACAAAAAGCTATAAAACAGAAGTAAGTTTTATTTGATAATGATTTTTCGCGATTGAATGAAAGCATCAGCTGTGATGGTCAGGATATAAAAACCAGCCGGGAATTCAGATACATTCAATTCCCCCTTCATCCCTTTTTTATAATTTATCATTCTCAGCAATTCAAAATGCTCCCCTGATAGGTTGATCAGCTCACAGCTAACATTTTTGCAATCTTTGTCTATCTGAATAAACATCCGATCATCTGTCATGGTGGGATAGACTTGAATGGCCAACGCATCCTCACGGCGATCCCATACCGAGGCTTGTAATCCACCCACCAGGATATCTTTGAAATATCCGGCTGCATCCTCTGTTTCTGTCCATGCATAATAACTCAATTTGATGTTTCCATAAACCGAATCCATATCATTTGGAAGGAAAAATTCCGTTTCCCAATGACCATTTGTAACACTGGTGGAAACTACCTTTACCACACTATCCTGGACTTCAAAATCGGTGATATAAATGGAGGTATCATTCCCAAGTGTTGTCCTCGTTTCAGATCTATCGAATACCTGAATAGTCAATTCTCCGTTAAAACCAGACACGAGATTACCTTCTTCGGAAAGGATATACCCATCAAGGGTAATAAATGACCCGGGATGCAGGGTATCTGTGAATTCTTCAACAGGGATGCCTTTGATGGATTCGGTTTTAACCTGTAAAAGTGGAACTGCAATCCGCATCGCCGGATCACCAAAGAATATAAATTTGGATGCATTCTCAATGCTATTACTACTGTTTTTTGCCAACTGAATATCTCTACCAAATGCACGATCAGGATCGTTGAGCCAATTGGAATAAACTTTTTTGCATATACTCATATTGGCGCTTGCATAAGTTGGACGGGTTGGTGAAAGTACCGCCACCATCCCCTTGTATTCTTTGCTTAATAATTCCATAAACATGGGATTGACCTCAGGATCATCCATTTGACCGAATGCACAGGTAAAAGTCATAAATACAGGCAATTTATTCACGTTGTTCCACGATTGAATATCCTCGGGAGTCATCACCTGTTCATGTGCCAGGTAGTTATAACCACCATGGCCCTGGTAATTTATAACAAGCACTCCATCATTTATTTGCTGGTTGATGGCTTCATTAACCTCCGGATAGCGCTGTTCTCCGTTAGGAAGGGTAATTTGCGGGAATGCATCCAGGTAAATTTTGGAAACATTCATATACGGAGCTAATTGATTCACACTATCCGCAATTTCTTCTGCATCGGCGAAATGCAAATTTCCATCCTCATCATCTGCGATCAGGGCCAATTGATTATGCCAGTTTCCGGTATTTCCCTGAGATGCATATTGCATCAAATTCTGAACAAAAATGTCAGCTTCGGTAACTGTTTCTGCCGGAATCCGGCCCAACGCCAACGACAAAATGAAACCTTCCGAAAAACGCACAAAATAATCATCCGAGCAATAAGAACCAACCGGGCTCAGTGATTCTTCAGATTCCCATGTCGGAACAAAATTGGTATTGTTTTCCAGCCGATCCTTGTAATCTACCGATGCATCTCCCATCAGCAAAAGATACTTTGGATTTTCACCATTCGATTTTTCATAAAGATATTTTACAAAATCCCTTATGGCAGTTACATCCTGCGCTCCTGACGAAAACTCATTGTAAATGATTTGAGGAGAAGTGATGGCTACAGAAAGATTATTATTTGATTCGCGGAAACCACCCAGGGTGCTGGCGGCCGATTCAAATTCCGGTGCCGTAATGATCACCATTTCAGGGATCGTCATGCCATGCAGGTTTTGATTTTCAACAGCTCCGATAAATTCAGGTGTAAGATCTGAATCAGTGAAGGCAAGAAACTGCAGCATCGATTCGGTTTCAAGCGTGTATTCTGCAACAGATCCGGTTAAATCAAAATCGATATCAGCCGGCAACAAAGGATCAGTAACATTCCATATTTGCATGGCACTGGAAGCATTATCTAAATCAAATTGGGTTAACATTCCTGGCCCATAGGCATCCTGATCAGAAAAGAACATTTGCGGGCCTTCAAAAATTAAATTCCTTTTTGCTGATAATGTAAAATAATCGAGCCAGCCTGTGGCCGAATCATTGGGTTGTTCATATTCAAATGTCAGGTTAAAATCTTCATCATTGGGGAAAAATTCAACTTCTCCTGAATTAATTCTTGCATAATTAGAAAGCGAATTACCAAAATTGACTGAAACAATTTGTTTAGAATCCAGCAAAACCCCATCAGCATAAATGCTAAAGAAACTTGCAACACTGCTTCGGGCTGCAACACGATAGCCCAGCATTACCGGTTGATCAATCTTTAAATTGGGAATTGAGATCGGGAAATCATGGGTAAGCTGATCATCAAACCTTTCGGCAAACCATATTTTACCTGAATGGATCAAGTTCTCCAGCTCCGGTTCATAAACCATATTCCAGGAATAACTATCGGAGAAATTTGTCGGTGGTATCACCGTTGAATATTGGGTTTGTAGGCGCAAAGCATCGGGCATATCCAGATTAAGGAAATAAAAAACTTCATCTGAATAAAGGTTGGTTTCGTGTATCAATTTGCCTGTGGATTCATTTACATTCCACTCCGTTGGACCCTCACCATAAAAGAGGATAAAATCATCCATGTCAAATGATTGGTCCTCCTCGCCCACTACTTTAATAGCAATCTCCTGAAGATCATCATACCTGAATTCATCAGGTGATTCGGGCAACATACCATTGCCATTTCCATAGATCGCGATACTTTCAGGATTTAACAAACCAGGGTCAATGCCCCAATTCAACAAATCATCGTAAGTAATTTTATAAACACCCGTTTCAGAAACGGAGAGTTTATACCAGGTTCCATCAGAGAGAACAGAATTTTGGGATATACCCATAAACGGCAGGAAAAACCAAATGATAATTCCTGCAAAATGCATGAATTGTTTGTTCATTATACAAGATTTTAGGATTCGTGTTTATGGTATATATTCAGATAGGCCCTTTGATTTGGGATATGTGTTAAAGATGCGAGGGAAATAAAAATGGTTGCGTAACGTTCTGATAAATTGCACTCCCTAAGGGGTAATTAACAAAAAAAAGGGCATGACTGGTCACCATCATTTTTATGCAGTTCATTATATTTAATAGAATGTTAACATAAATATTTTTGTGCAAGAAGCCTTTCGAATATATTTGCGCGTTAATTTGAATTTACGTATTGAATTGCTGTAATTAAAATGAATAAAATGTCACAAAATAATATAAAACCTGAATTTTTATTTGAAACAAGTTGGGAAGTATGTAATAAGGTGGGAGGCATTTATACGGTGCTCTCCTCCAAGTATCCTTCTGTAAAAGGACAAATGGGCAATCGATATATTTTTATCGGACCCGACGTTTGGAAGGAAACACGCGAGAACCCTGATTTCATCGAGGACCGATCTTTGTATCATGAATGGGTAGGACAAGCTGAAAAAGAAGATCTTAGAGTTCGGATCGGTCGATGGAACATTCCGGGTAAACCGGTAGCCATCCTGGTCGACTTCACCACCTTCTTCTCTTTTAAAGATAAGATCTTTGCTAAATTTTGGGAAACATACCACCTCGACTCACTCACCGGAGGATGGGATTATATTGAGCCTTCTTTATTTGGATATGCTACTGGTAAAGTGATTGAAAGCTTCTGTAATTTTTATCTGCCCGCCGGGGAAAAAGCCATTGCTCATTTTCATGAATGGATGACCGGAGCAGGGATTCTATATCTCAAAGAATATGCCCCGCACATTGCCACGGTTTTTACTACCCATGCAACCATTCTGGGCCGCAGTATGGCAGGTAATAATCTACCCCTTTACAGCCAGCTGGGGGAGTTCAATCCGGAAGAAATGGCCAAAAAAACAGGCATTGTTGCTAAGTTTTCACTGGAGAAAAATGCCTCGGTTCATGCTGATAGTTTTACCACTGTTTCAGAAATCACGGCCAGGGAATGTTTTCATTTTTTCGACAGGGAGGTAGATGTCATAACACCCAATGGGTTTTCATCCTTCGACACCAATGCGGAAGAGTACATAAAAAGAAAATCAACCAGCCGAGATAAAATTTTAGAAGTGGCATCTGCCGTTTATAATCAAAAGCTTGATGATGACACCCTCATCCTCATGACCAGCGGGCGGTATGAGTTTATCAATAAAGGTCTGGATGCGTTTATTGATGCCCTGGGTAAATTGAATGAAGAGAAAAATCTGAACCGGAAAGTACTGGCCATCATTGCTGTTCCTGGAAATCATTCGGGCCCGCGCAAAGAAGTGATAGAAAGGATCAAATCACCTGATTTTTCACACCCTTTGTCCAATGAATACCTCACCCACAATCTATACGACAGGTACCATGATCCGGTTATCAACCGCATCCTGGAAAACAACCTTAACAATGGTTCTGAAAGCCAGGTTAAAATGTTATTTGTGCCCGTATACCTTGATGGGCATGATGGAATATTCGAGCTGGAATATTATGACTTCCTGGCTGGTTGCGACCTGACTGCTTTCCCCAGTTTTTATGAACCCTGGGGTTACACCCCCCTCGAAAGTATTGCTTTTGGCATCCCCACCATCACAACAACATTGGCCGGTTTCGGATCCTGGGTCAAAGGAGCTTATAAAACCCCCCAGCAATCTGTTTCAGTTATTGAGAGAACAGAAGGGAATTATGACATTTTCGTCAGTAAAATTTCTGATCAAATCACGCATTTTGCCAACTGTGCGCAGGATGATTATCAGAAATCAAAATCAGAATCCCTTGAAATTGCCGCGAAGTTGCAATGGACCAATCTGGCCGAACAATATTCCGAAGCTTATAAGCTCGCCATCGAAAAATCCTCAAATCGGCCGGAGAAACTTCACCGCAGAGCTGCCACCGAGTATTTATTGAAAGGAAGTGGCATCCAGGATCAACCCGATTGGAAGAAAATGTTTGTAAAAACCCAAATTCCAGATGAGTTGGAGCCACTGAAAGAAATGTCGCTAAATATGTGGTGGTGCTGGAATTATGAAGCAATTGAATTATTTGAATCCATTGAACCGGAACTATGGGTATCAACCGAGCGCAACCCCGTTAGCCTGCTCAATAAATTATCGTATGAACATTTACAGGATCTGAAATCAGATGAGGCATTCATGGAAAAAATGCGAAATGTTTATAAAACCTATACAACCTATATGGCAGATAAGGAAAATGCTCCGGAAGGTCATGTTGGATATTTTAGTATGGAGTTTGGGTTACATGAATCCGTTAAGATTTATTCCGGTGGACTTGGAATACTGGCAGGTGATTACCTGAAAGAAGCATCTGATTCAAATAAAAGAATGACCGGCATTGGATTAATGTATCGCTATGGATATTTTGCACAAAGTATTTCCATATTTGGCGATCAGATTGCCGAAAGCAAACCACAGAAATATACTGATCTGCCGTTACAGCCGGTCCGTAATGAAAATGATGAATGGGTTCGCATCGGAATAGCCCTGCCCGGCCGTACCCTTTACGCCAAAGTCTGGAAATTGCAAATTGGTCGTATCGATCTCTATTTGCTCGACACTGATATTGAGGAAAACACCATGGAGGATCGGGCCATTACGCATCATCTTTATGGTGGTGACTGGAACAACCGATTCAAGCAGGAACTTCTATTGGGAGTGGGAGGTGTAAGGTTATTGTATGCCCTCAATATCAAACCGGATGTTTACCATCTGAATGAAGGACATGCAGCCTTTGCCGGACTGGAACGTCTGCGTCACCTGGTGGAAGACCGTGGTATGAGTTTCGCAGCAGCCCGTGAGGTCATTCGATCCAGTAGTTTGTTTACGACCCACACGCCCGTTCCGGCAGGACATGATACCTTTTCGGAAGATATACTAAGGACATATATACCCCATTATGCCGACCGGCTGAATATTTCCTGGGACGACTTTATGAACCTGGGGCGCTATCATAAAAACAAACCGGATGAAAAATTTTCGATGAGTGTTCTTGCTGCCAATCTATCCCAGGAAATGAACGGTGTTAGTAAAATTCATGGAAGGGTTTCAAGGGATATGTTTGCCGGTTTATATCCAGGATATTTTGCCGACGAACTGCACATTGGCTATGTGACCAATGGGGTGCATTATGCCTCATGGGCTGCTTCCAACTGGCAGCAGTTTCATGATTCCAAATTAGGAAAAGAACTCAAAAATGATCAGTCGAACCCTGGAATTTGGAAAAAGATCCATACTATTTCCGATGCCACTATATGGAAACAGCGACTTAAAGCACGAAAAGAATTCCTGGATTTCCTGAGAACAAAAATGCAGGATGACTTGCAAAGCCGCCAGGAATCACCGCAGGTGATTTATCAAACCATTGATGGCATCATTGATGATGCCCTTTATATAGGGTTTGCCCGTCGTTTTGCTACCTATAAAAGGGCCCATCTACTTTTTACAAATATTGATCGCCTCGAAAAACTCCTTTCCGTTCCAGATAAACCACTTCGTTTTGTATTTGCCGGAAAGGCACACCCCAACGACAAACCAGGACAGGACCTGATCAAACGGATCATCGAAATATCCAAGATGCCGCAATTCATTGGCAAGATTATCTTCCTTGAAAATTATGATATGCATGTGGGTCGTCACCTGGTTTCAGGCGTAGATATATGGCTCAATACACCAACCCGTCCCCTGGAAGCCAGTGGCACCAGCGGTGAGAAAGCGGTGATGAATGGCGTGTTAAACTTGAGTGTTTTAGATGGTTGGTGGGCGGAAGGTTATAAACCCAATGCAGGCTGGGCCATTCAGGAAGCCAAGACTTATGCCAACCAGGCTTTCCAGGATGAACTGGATGCTGAAATTATTTACCAGCTCATCGAAGATGAAATTTTACCGGTTTATTTCGATCGCGATAAACAAGGGGTTTCTCACAAATGGGTAGGATATATTAAAAATAACTTCTCAGAAATCGCTCCCCATTTTACCATGAAACGCATGCTGGATGATTATTATAACTTATTTTATAATAAACTATTTGACCGGAATAAGCAGATGCGAAAGGACGATTTCAAATTGGCTTATGAATTGGAGTCCTGGAAAACGCACATCCGGGAAAACTGGAATCATATCAAAATTTTATCGGTAAGGTTACCCAACTCCAGCTTGCGACCCCTAACCCTTGGGGAAACCTTTGAGGTGGAACTGGAAATCGACACCAATGGGATTGAACCGGATCAAATCGGCATTGAAATGGTGATCGGACAAAAAGTGATGGACAAGGTGGATCATATTCACCGCCTGGTAGACCTTAAGTTAAAAGATACCGAGGAGGGTCATTCACGCTATGTTTGTGACATGGACCTGATTGAATCAGGGGTTTATGATTTTGCCTTCAGAATTTATCCAAAAAATGAAAAACTTCCACACCGTCAGGATTTTCCGCTGGTAAAATGGATATAGTTTTATTGAAGTTCATTTTTAAGCCTCTTTGCAACCTTGACCATAGTAACCGTTGTCTGTTGAGTAATTATTAATTATCTTTGTGGCTTAAACATTATCACTATGAAAAAAGCAATGCTGACAACTGCAATATCGCTTGTCTTTTCCATTACCCTGACGATGGCTTCGAAACCCATTGCGAATATACAGTTCTATGATAACTACAACTACCTGGAACAGGTCACTTATGTTGAGAACAACGGTGTACTGGATGGGAGGGTCATGCCATTCCTTATGGATGAAAATACCCCCATCGATCAAAAAGCGGCGGTGATCAATGCCTTTACGGTCAATAACAAGATTAAAAACAACGCCATGACCATGAAGCAGTTCCTGGCCAGAAAATATGGCGAAAATTTCCAGACGCTTAACCTGGAAAAACTGACCGCGGATGAGTTATTCTGTTATGGTTATCTCACCCTCATGGATGAAGGTGGAGATCCTGATAAAGCACTTCCTGTGCTTGAAATGGCCGTCACTAAAAATCCTTCCAGTCAAACCATCGCCACCATTCATGCCCTTGTTGCAGCACAGGAAGCTTTGGATAATAATGACCAGTGCGGTGCCTGGCTAACCTATGAAAAGGTACAGAATAATGCCAACCTCACCAATGATATGGATGACGGGATATCTTCAGCAATAAACGAAAGGATGAAAGATTATGAGGGAGCTTGTAATTAAAATGTTGGTAAAGATGGAAATGAAAGCGCTGAATATCTTCAAATAATACAGACAAAACAAAATGATCCTGCTTTAACGAGCGGGATTTTTTATTTAATAAATTCATATATGTTTAATCAACACTAAATTTAAAACCATGAAACATTTTTTTTCTTTTTTATTTCTGGCATTAATAGTGAATGCCACTTTGGGACAGGATGAAGCCCGTTTATTGCGATTTCCGGCCATACATGGCGACCAGATCGTTTTTAGCTACGCAGGCGATCTTTATACAGTTGATAAAGCTGGTGGAATGGCCCGTAAACTTACTACCGATGATGGCTATGAGCTGTTTGCCCGGTTTTCACCTGATGGCCAACACATTGCTTTTACCGGACAGTACGATGGCAATACCGAGGTGTATATGATGCCAGCTGGTGGAGGTGTACCCCAACGCCTAACCTATACGGCCACGCTGGGCAGGGATGATATTTCTGATCGGATGGGCCCCAACAATATTGTGATGACCTGGAAAAACAATGAGCAAATTGTTTACCGGTCGCGGAAACAATCTTTTAATTCCTTCAAAGGGCAGTTATTTTTAGCCCATACCGATGGCGGATTGTCTGAAGAAATACCCCTTCCTGCCGGCGGTTTTTGTTCTTACTCCCCCAATGGTGAAAAACTGGCATTTAATAAAGTTTTTCGTGAATTCAGAACCTGGAAATACTATCGCGGTGGAATGGCTGATGACATCTGGATTTATGATTTCAATACCAAAGAAACAACCAACATTACCAATAATGCTGCGCAAGACATATTCCCGATGTGGTATGGACAGGATATTTATTTTCTCTCCGATCGCGATAGGATCATGAACCTTTTTGCTTATAATCTTGAATCGGGCGAAACACGCAAAGTGACCAACTATACCGAATATGATGTTAAATTCCCTTCACTTGGAACGGGTTCTATCATTTATGAAAACGGAGGATACATTTATAATTTTGACCTGGCGACGCAGCGTGCTGAAAAAATTAGGATTATCATTGCCAATGATCTACTAAACAGCAGGAGTGAATTCAAGGACGCCTCTAAATTCATTGATAGTTGGGCAATTTCTCCCGACGGCAAACGCCTTACTTTTGGTGCACGTGGAGATGTATGGACGGTACCGGCTGAAAAGGGAATTACCCGGAACCTGACAGAATCCAGTGGCGTTCATGACCGGAATGTCGAATGGTCACCCAATGGTCGCTACATTTCTTATATCTCTGACCGAACCGGCGAGGATGAAATCTATATACAACAGCAAGACGGCACCGAAGAAGCAATCCAGATTACTTTTAATAGCAGTAACTATAAGTATAATCCCATATGGTCACCCGACTCAAAAAAGCTTTTGTGGTCCGACCGAAATCAGCAACTGCATTATGTGGATATCGATACCAAAGACATCACCCTCGTTGAAGATTCACCGGATGGAGAGTTGCGGGATTATACCTGGGCTCCTGACAGTCGATGGATTGCCTATTCACTACCTACCAAAGATGAAATGAATCGAATTTGGGTCTATAATCTTGAATCCAAAGAAAAACAACCTGTAACAGATGGCTGGTACAGTTCATCAAGTCCCGCATTTAGCAGCGACGGTGATTACTTATTTTTCACTTCAGCCAGGGACTTCAATCCAATCTATTCATGGACGGAATGGAACCATGCTTATCGCGATATGTCAAAACTCTATTTCGTGACTCTACGGAAGGATGTTGAAAATCCTTTCAAGCCGGTCAATGATGAAGTAACCGTCAAAGGAGAAACATCGGATACCGGGGAAACAAAGAAAGAGAGCAAAAAATCAGATAAAAAAGAGAGTGATAAGGAAAAAGAAGAATCAACTGAAGACCATAATAACATCGCCATCGATTTTGATGGCATCATTGACAGGATCATTGAGATTCCGGGAGATGCGGGATACTATTATAACATCAATGGCATTGGACAAACGGTTTATTATTGCACAGGAAACAGCTCTCAAAGGGGAGCAAAATTGATGCTTTATGACCTCAAAAAACAAAAAGATACAGAACTGGGAGATTTTGGCAGCTACCTGATCTCAGCCGATCACAGTAAGATGGTGATCAATAACCGGGGCAAATATGCCATTGTGGACCTCCCGCGCGGCACGGTCAAACCAGATGAGTATGTCGACCTTTCTGAAATGAAAGTGTGGGTTGATTTGAAAGCTGAATGGGATCAGATATTTGATGAAGCATGGCGACAGATGCGGGACTTCTTTTATGATCCGAATATGCATGGCGTCGACTGGCAAGCCATACATACCAAGTACCAACCCCTGATTCCTTATGTCAACGATCGCAATGACCTCAATTATGTAATTGGTGAAATGATCGGCGAACTTAATATCGGCCATGCTTATGTCAATGGAGGCGACAAAGCCAAACCTGAAAGAATCAAGACCGGTTTACTCGGCGCTAAACTCAGTCGCGATGCTTCAGGATATTACAAAATCGATCGGATCCTCAAGGGACAGAATTGGGATAAATCCACCCGGTCACCCCTTACCGAAGTGGGTGTTGATGTTCAGGAAGGGGATTTTATCCTGGCTGTAAATGGTAAATCAACCGCAGACATGATGGATATTTATCATGCATTGGTAGGCAAGGCTGGCAGTGAAGTAGAGTTGACAGTCAATGGTTCGGCTACTGAATCGGGTGCCCGAAAAGTACTGGTAATTCCCACTGACGATGAGGCTCAACTTTATTATTACAATTGGGTTCAGGAAAACATTAAAAAAGTGAGTGAAGCCACCGACGGCCAGGTGGGATACATTCATATCCCGGATATGAGTGCCCAGGGCCTCAATGAATTTGTGAAATATTATTACCCTCAGTTGAAAAAACGCGCACTCATTATCGATGACCGTGGTAATGGCGGCGGTAATGTATCCCCCATGATCATCGAACGGTTGCGCCGGGAACTGGTGTTGATGCGAATCAGCAGAAACGGAACCCCCTATACCAATCCGGCCGGATTGCACTGGGGACCTAAAGTAATGCTCATCGACAAATATTCAGCTTCCGATGGTGACCTTTTTCCCTATCAGTTTAAAACACTGGAGATGGGGAAATTGATCGGTGAACGCACCTGGGGTGGAGTCGTTGGGATCAGAGGATCATTGCCCTTTATTGATGGCGGTGATCTGCGCAAACCTGAATTTGCCACTTACGATCGCGAAGGAAAGGAATTTGTAATTGAAGGAAGAGGTGTAACTCCGGATATTGAGGTTCAAAATGATCCCGCCAGGGAATATGAAGGGATTGATGACCAGCTGAACAAAGCCATTGAAGTTATTCTGAAAGAACTGGAAGATTGGCCGGAAGACTATCCTCAGGTTCCGGAATACCCGATCAAAACAGAATAAAAATTGATCTCACCAAAAACATCCGGTACCATAAAGTGCCGGATGTTTTTATTTGTCCTTCTTTAAATTTATTGTACTTTAGTTGTTTATAAGAATTGTCCTTCCTATGTCAATTGCGGAAATTATTAACTATAAAATACTGCAGACCGAAAAACTTTCGCTCACTGTTTACCAGTTAGTGGTATTCATTGTGATCCTCATCATCACCTGGTTGATCATGAAGGTCATTAAACGGTTCATCAACCGGAAAATAAAAAAGGGAAATATCAGTGCCAGCAATACACTGGCAGTTTACCAGATCGTCAAATATATCATCTGGATCCTGGCCATCGGCATTGCCCTGGAAGCCATCGGAATTAATTTTAACATCCTGATTGCCAGCTCGGCTGCCTTGCTGGTAGGACTTGGCCTCGGGCTACAGCAAGTTTTCATGGATTACATTGCCGGCATTATCATCCTGGTGGAAGGTGTTATGCGGGTGAATGACGTGATCGAACTGGAGGATGTTGTTGGTGAAGTAAAACACATCGGATTGCGAACATCCAGAGTTGAAACCAGGGATGATTATGTGATCGTCGTGCCCAATCATAAACTGGTCAACGATATGGTGGTAAACTGGAGTCATAACCGGAAACTAACCCGTTTTCATGTAGAGGTTGGCGTGGCATACGGATCGGATATCAGGTTGGTAGAAAAAATCCTGCTGGAATGTGCCAATGAAACCGGTAATGTTACCCAAATGCCACCCCCATTCGTAAGATTTGATAATTTTGGAAATTCATCCCTTGATTTTAAATTGTTCTTTTTCACCGAAGATTCCTTCCGGGTTGAAAATACCAAAAGCACACTCCGCTTTAAGATCGATGATAAGTTTCGGGAGAATGGCATTCGGATTCCTTTCCCGCAAAGGGATGTACACATGATTAAACCCGAATAGGTCGGTTTGAATTAAAATTCCTATTTTTAGCTAATATTTAGAAGCACACGATGGCAGTAAAAGCAAAAAAATTTGGAGCATTTGCAGGGGTATTTACACCATCTATTCTTACCATTCTCGGGGTAATCATGTATATGAGGCTGGGATGGGTAGTAGGAAATGCTGGCCTGATCAACACCATCATCATTATCTTCCTGGCCCATGTGATCAGCCTTTCAACCGGATTAAGTGTTTCCTCCATCGCCACGGATAAAAAGATCAAAGCAGGTGGCATTTATTATGTTCTGAGTAGGAGTCTGGGCCTGCCTATGGGTGGTGCGATCGGCATAACATTATTTGTCGGGACGGCCCTGAGCATTTCGCTTTACCTTGTCGGTTTTGCCGAAAGTTTTTTATCCATCGAACCGATCCGGGAATTTTTAGGTTTGCAGCAGGATGTAAATGGATTTCGGATCATCGGGACGGGTGCCATATTGGTCCTTGTGATCATTGCTTTTATCAGCACATCCCTGGCGATTAAGACCCAGTTTTATATCCTCGGAGCCATTGTTTTGTCCTTGGTATCCATTGGTGTCGGCCTGTTCACCAATACAGACTTTCACCCCGAAACGATGCTTAGCAAACCAGCTACCGGTGGCATTTCCATGCCACTTTTGTTTGCTGTCTTTTTCCCAGCCGTAACAGGATTTACCGCGGGTATTGCCATGTCAGGTGACCTCAAAGACCCCAAAAAAGATATACCCTTTGGTACCATGGCTGCCATCATTGTTGGTTTCATTGTTTATGCAGGATTAGCCATTGCATTTGCCATTTTTGTCAACCGCAACCTGCTCATCAACGATACAAATTTCCTTCTCCAGGTGGCTTGGATTGCCCCCCTGGTTATTGCCGGCATATGGGGTGCAACACTTTCTTCTGCCCTTGGAGGAATTTTAGGTGGTCCAAGGATCCTGCAAGCCATTGCTTCCGATCGTATTGGACCAGGGATTTTTGCCAAAGGATTTGGCATTAATAATGAACCACGAAATGCCCTCATATTTATATTCCTCATTGCCGAAGCAGGGATCCTGATCGGCGAACTCAATATCATTGCCGGAATCGTGTCCATGTTTTACCTGACATCCTATGGATTTATCAATCTGGCCTTCTATCTTGAGAGCTGGGCAAGCACCGATTTTCGACCTTCTTTCCGGGTCAATAAATACACTGGTCTGATTGGATTTATTGCAGCTTTTGGAGTAATGTTCCAGCTTGATTTCCTGGCTATGATCGCTGCACTAGTCATCGTTGGGGGCATTTACTTCTATCTTAAGCGAAGACAGTTAAAACTTGAATATGGGGATGTATGGCAAAGTGTCTGGACAACGTTTATGCGCACAGCTCTCCAAAAAATGGATAATACGGAAACCCATGAAAGGAACTGGCAACCCAATATCATGCTTTTCAGTGGCGGAACGAAAAAAAGGCCGCACTTACTGGAACTGGGCAAATCTTTTGTTGGAACGCATGGTGTTTTATCCAATTTCGACCTGATTGAACAAAAAGATGCCAAGGTCTTATTTCCGAAAAACCAACAATCCCTGCCAGGTAAACAATCCGAAAAGGGAGTATTCACGAGGCAGCAAGCCGTCCGGGATATTTATGCTGGAATTGACATGATTGCACGAACCTATGGATTTTCAGGTCTGGAACCCAATACCGTCATGCTGGGATGGGCCAGGCAAACCCGCAATCCGGAGCAATTTGCCAATCTATTGAATACTTTTTATGATCTCGATCTGAATGTAATCCTGCTGGGTTATGATAAACGATATGGGTACGGTAAATATAAAACCATTGATATATGGTTCAAAGATCGCAGCAACAATGGTAATCTGGCACTGACACTCACCAAGTTATTGTTGATCTCTGAAAACTGGCAGAATGCCAAAGCCCGCGTACTGATTGTGAACCACAGAAACGAAAAAAGTGAAATCGTAGCCCGAAAAGCAGAGGCTATCCTAGATCAAATGCGCGTAAATGGCCGGGTTAAAGTCATCAACAACCAGGTTGAACAAAAACCCTTTTATACCATCGTTGAGGAAGAATCCAAAACAACTGATCTGGTTTTTTTCGAAATACCGGATTTTAAAGAGGGGAATGCTGCGGAGTTCATTGAAAAAACCAATCTGCTCCTTGAAAGGATAGGGACTGTGGTAATGATCAGCGGGTCATCCTCCTTTAAAAAACTCAGGTTTGGTCTCGAAAATGAAGATATTAAATATCCCGAAAAAGTTATCGCCCCAACCAGGGAGGCCGTACAACAAAAAGTCCACTATCCAGGGAACCTGATACTTGCAGATGCCCTCAAAAAACTCTGGAGTGATCTGCAAGAACATCTGAAAACACAGATGGAAAATACCTTTTTACCCCTGCTTCAATATCGCTCTGATAAAGTGCGGGCAACACGGCAGATTGTTTCTAAATCGTTGCATACCATTGACGAGCGGCTTCCAGGAATAAAATCGGATCAACAAAAACAATTTCTGGTGCAATTGAAGACCAGCCTCATTACCCGATTAAGTAACATCATTGCAGAGCAAATCAAACTCATCCGTAAAGAACAGGAAGAATTTCTGGAAACAGGAATGCCCAAAATGATTCAACAGGTCCAAAAGATGATTGATGAACTTCCTGAAAAACTAACCTTTCAATTGAATCAGGAAAACCTTGCGAAACAACCGACCGATACTTTCAATACACGATTTTTTAAATGGCGCAAAAGACTGGTAGCCGGTCAAAAGCTGAAAGATAATGGCATTCCTTACACGGTCAGATATCAAAAAGCTTCGCGAAGCTTTCTTTCCATTGCCTCCATCCACGCACTTCAGAATGGGATGAAAAAATTCGACCAGTTTCAGGTTAAACTGGTTTTTGAGTACAGGAAATTGTCCTATGCCATTCTCGATACGTTTGCTTTCCTGGAAACCAATACCCAAAACGAGATGGATGTGGCAAATCAAATTCAGCAGGCAAAACAAACCATCGAAGATCACATTGAGCAACTCGAAAACTTAACGGACAACATCGAAAAAGAGCTCAACCAAACATTTCAATCCACCCTGATCCAGTCTGTGGAATCACTTGGAAACAGCCTTCAAAAAATCCCTGCAAACCATTATTTGCATGCTCCGGATAGCAAAACAGAAAAAGAAAATAAAAACCAGCTTCTTTCAATGCCCCAGGAATGGGCCAAACAACAGGAAATTCTGCTCAACACATTGTGGCTTGAGCTTAAAATCCTGCAAGTAGAATTTCGCTTGTCAAGGATGATGGAGGAAAGTTTTATAGAGATCGGGAAGGAGGTCCATGCGGATGTGCTCAAACAGGTAGGAGCGCTGGATCAAACATTACTGGAATTGTCCAAAGCCAGGGAAACTGTCATAAAGGGAAAAGCCGGGCAGGTATTGGATCAGTTTAACTATGATGAGCAGGCCATGCGGCACAAGATCAACCGGATCATTGAAAAGATTTACAGAAATACGCGCACCATTCAGCGAATCATACCGGAAAGTGTCACACTTTTCACCGAAGAAACCGTCAATGAGCTTACGCAAAGCAATCAATCAGATCAGGAAACAATAGATTTACCCGTATCAAGGATCATTGATTATCACATTCAGAACTTATTGATGGAACCTTTGCACAACAATACTGCTGAACTGATACAATCGTTGCATGAATCGGTAACCCGGGTTGAAGATTCAGTCCGGTTAATTTCCCTGAGTGCGCATGAAACACAGACGGACATTCCGGGAGAAGATTATGAATTCGTGGATGATATGCAGAGCTTTATCCACGAACAGCAATCAAAGATCAGGGAGCAACATGAACACATTGAAAAAACCATGGAGGATTACTTCAGGACCATCCACAATCACCTGAAAGAAACACTGGATGAGTTCCCTGTTTACAGACTGATCCGATCCATTGAAACCATCACCCAGTTTCGCCCACAGAAAAAGGCCGCTGTTAGAATGCAGAAATTGAAAGGTAGATGGAATAAGGCCAAAGATTATTTACAGGAACAAAGGGCTAATCTTTGGCATTCACAAAGTGAAGCCAGGCTGTTGGCCATGCAATTCTCCAATGGAACGGAAGGTTCCGGAAACACCGTCACCCAATCGTTGCTATTAAAAGAAAGGTTATCACCTACTGACCGGGTCAGAAACAAACTACCCTTTTATTATCAGCAACTGTTTACCGGAAAATTCAATTTCCAACCGGAACTTTGGATCGGACGGAAAGAGATACTGGATCAGGCAAGACGAGGGTTACAGCGATTCAAAGCCGGGCAGAAAGGCATCATATCCATCACAGGTCGAAGAAGATCAGGGAAGTCCTTCTGCGTAGCATACCTGGCAGGTCATGCACTGCTCAACCGAAAGGTTTATACCATCCGTCCACCTGCCGGCGGCACAACCGATCCGGAGCAAATTGTGGGAGTTATCCGGGAAGCCACCGGATACACGGGCAATATCCATGAGATCATGCATGCTCTGCCTGAAAACTCAACCCTCATCTTTGACGATCTTGAATTGTATTGGGAAAAATCACCGGGAGGAACCGCCGGGCTGGAATTCCTTATAGATATCATGAAGCAATACTGCCAGCGGGTGCTGTTTATCATTACCTGCGACCGAAAAGCTTATTCTGTGATATCGAGACAGGTTTCCCTGCAAGCACTTTCCATTCAACACATCGAATTAAAACCATTTAATTCCAAAGAATTGCAGGATATCATCTTGTTGCGTCATCGGACCAGCGGTTTTGCTTTGCAGGTTGATACTGCTATCCCGGCAACCCTTACTTTAACCCGTCAGGCCCGTTTGTTCTCAAGGATCTTCAGATTTTCTGCTGGAAATGTGGGGAGTGCCCTTCTGCTATGGATATCATCCATCCATGACTTTAAAAACAACACCATTTTTATACACACACCCGTTGGGGTTGATGCGCGTCCCCTTGATGCCCTTGACAACAAGTTGAAACTTTACCTCATGCAATTTGCTTTGCACAAGCGAATGGACCTGGGTAAAATAGAACGGGTAACACAAGACGACCGGGTCACCGTGATCAATCATATACAGGTTCTGCAGCGATCAGGTTTGATCATAGAACAGGCAGGCCCTATTTATGAAATTACACCTTTTGTGTATGATCAGGTGCGGAAAATGCTGGAAGAAGATATATTGAATGAAGTTTAAAACAGGAGTTAACCATGAACATAACTGAGAATAACTGGCAAATGATCTTTATCAACTTCGTGTTGATTGGGATCATTCTGCTGATGTTATTCAGGGTACTGCGTTTCAGTTTACCCTGGCTTCTGCGGAATCCAAAAAAACTTGGATTCCTGAAACGACAATTGCCGGTCATTGAAATTGTCTTTTGGTTTCTCTATCTTTCATGGTTCGTTTTCAGGTTTGCCCAAAAACTGGAGGTATATGCCCTGGTGGTAGCAGCGATCCTGTTTATTTTGTTGTTCTGGTTTTCAAAATTTTATTTACGAGAGATCATAGCCGGGATCATCTTCAAGACGACGGGCCGATACAAAAAGGGAGACACTCTGCAGACCGGTGATTATTCGGGCAAAATACTGCGATTCAGATCTGATGTCGTGGAGCTGGAATCCTCCGATGGACGGCTGATATTTCTCCCGTATAGCCAACTGACTGGGGGTGCCGTTAACATCAAGTCGGAAGGCGCTGAAAAAGCTTCCGGGTATAGTTTCGAGATGATAACAGACCCGGACATGGATCCAGCTGCTTTTGAACAGGCTTTGCAATCCCATGCCCTCTCACTCCCGTGGATCAGCATCAGTAAGCCCATCCAGGTCTCCCTCCAAAAGACAGGAGCTGAAGGAATGGCCTACAAAGTTACTGTTTACTTGCTCGACCGAACCTTTTCAACCCGCGCAGAAAAGGCAATTCGAGAGCAATTTGAAATTTCCGGGACCAAGAATAATTGAACAGCAATAGCCTGGTATAATCACTTTCACTATGAAAAACCATGATTCGGTAAAAAAAAGTCATTAATTAGAAATAGTGTATTTTTGCAGTTACAATTGTTATATTAAGTAAAGCATATGGGGGAAGCAGCTATAACAACACGAGAACTGGACGGGAAAAGGTTTTACTATAGTTTCCTTGCCGGCGCTCAGAAAATTTTTGAGCATTATCAGGGTATTAACAAGATCAATGTTTTTCCGGTAGCCGACGGAGATACCGGAACCAATCTTGCATCAACCATGCGATCTATCATTGATACGGCCATTCCTACCGATAATATCAAAGTAACAGCCGTAGCCCTCGCCGATGCTGCGCTTGTTGGTGCCCGTGGTAACTCAGGCATCATTTTCGCCCAGTTCCTTTATGGATTCAGCAATGAGATCCCCAACAATAACAACCTTTCCATCGCCGATTTTGCTGAGATCATCAAAAAAGCTGTCAGATATGCCTATGAAGCCATTGCTAACCCGGTGGAAGGAACGATGATATCCGTCATGCGTGAATGGGCTGAATATGTTTACCTCATCAAGGATAAATTCCAGGATTTTAATACCCTCATTGCTGATTCCTATACCAAGGCCAAAGAATCTCTGGCAGATACCCCTAAAAAACTGGAGATCCTTGCCAAAGCCCATGTAGTGGATGCCGGTGCCAAAGGATTTGTTTTATTCCTGGAAGGGATGATTGACTTTTTTAAACATGGTCAGCTCAAGCAAATTGCTCAAACCCGTAACGTAAGCAAGATCAAAGAATTTGAAGAAATCTTTCATGATGAATCCACCATCACATACCGTTATTGTACCGAAGCATTGATATCCTTCGATAATGAGAACCCGGATAATAAACATATCCTGAAGAAGGCCATTGAAGAATTTGGTGATTCGCTGGTAGTAGCAGGCTCTCCCAAAAAGCTCAGGTTACATATTCATACCGACGAACCTGCTGCCATGTTTTCAGCCATTAAAGATATTGGCAATATCTCCTTTAAAAAAGTCGATGATATGGTGATGCAAAACGACATTGTCCACCATCGCAAATGGAATATCGCTCTTTTAACCGATTCCACATGCGATTTACCACAGGAGGTCATCGAGAAATACCAGATCCAGGTGGTGCCCCTGACTGTTCACTTTAAAAGTGATTTTTACCTCGACTCGCTAACCATCACCTCCGATGAGTTTTATAAATTGATGGAAGAGGCTGATTATAATCCTACAACAGCACAGCCTACTTATAAAGACTTTACCAACCGTTATAATTATCTCTCGAGTCACTATGACAAGATCATAGGTTTGCACCTGAGTGAAAAGATGAGTGGTACTTTTTCCAACAGTAAAAAAGCTGCACATGCCGTGCAGGAAAGGCAACAATCCGAAATTACTGTCCATAGCTCAAACAAGCTCACAGCAGCGCTTGGATTGATGGTTTTACGCGCCGCAGAGGCCATTGAAAATGGGATGGGTTATGAGGATCTCAACAGGGAAATTTCAAACTGGGTTCCCAAAGCCCATATGATGGTAAATGCACCAACACTTAAATACATGATCCGTGGAGGAAGGGTAAGTGCCGTTAAAGGATTCGTCGGAAAACTTCTGAAAATTCAACCCCTCGTCAAGGTCAACCCGGAAGGTAAAACGGAAGTATTTGGGAAACCCCGGTCTACAAAACAGGCGATGAAGATGGTGATAGATGAAGCCATCAGAGCGATGGAAGGCAATAAATTATGGGGATATGCCATTGCCCACGCCAATAACATAAAAGGTGCGGAATGGTATGCCACAGAGATGGAATCCATTACCGGACAAAAACCCAAATTCATCAATGCGGCCTCACCGGTATTGGGTGCCCATGTGGGACCAGGTGTTGTGGGACTGGCTCTGTTGCTAGAATAATTTTTATATTCTTTTCTTCAAGGAAATCTTTCAAATTCACCTCAATGGTTCATTTGCCAATTTTTACATTCTCTTTATCTTTTTATTAAAATACAAGAGTAATTTAAAGACCTAAAACAGGGAGAGGGCTATCCGGGTTCATCAATATTCACTTTCATTGCCATTCGCATGACAAATATCATTTAATTATTTGCTATTCAAATAGGTTATGCATTTTTTATTGTGTATATTTGATACCATAAACTAAACCGCAATTACCTTTCTTCTGATCAAATTAAAATTATTAGTCATGAAAAAAATGAGCTTAATTTTTGGTTTCGTCCTGGTAGTCATCATGTTTTCATTTTCCCAGTCACCACAAGCCTTTAAATACCAGGCAGTCGCCAGAAACAACACTGGCGATCTGATCATCAATCAATTGATTTCGGTCAGAATTTCAATCCTTCAAGGTACTCCGGGAGGGTCCCTGGTCTATCGTGAAGTTCACAATGTTGCCACCAATGAGTTTGGGCTTTTTTCTCTGGAGATTGGAAATCCATCGGCAATCATAACAGGGATTTTTGAAAATATCGAATGGGGTATAGATGCCTATTTTCTTCAAATTGAAATTGACCCGAATGGTGGTTCAACCTATATTGATATGGGGACATCACAAATGGTATCGGTTCCCTATGCTCTTTTTTCACAAAATTCCGGCAATTCCTATTGGGGTAAAGAATTCAACAATGTATTTTACGATGAAGGGGCGGTAGGAATTGGGACCCCGTTTATTGCTCCACATGCCCTTTTACACATGGTCCTGCCTGGCTCAGGAGATTTTGATCGTTTTCAAATTGAATCGCCATCAGATAATGTTGGCTTTGGGATACTTTTTGCACAACCCTCCATGGAATGGTATGTAGGTCAAAATATTGGCAACTGGGATGATGGGCGCTTTCAAATTGTGCCAGGTGTGTCTGATAAATGGATGACACTACTTTCAAATGGGAATCTTGGTTTGACAAAAGCAGGATTTACTACACCTTTAGCTCGCTTCCAGGTACCACAAAACGGCAACATGAGTGCAGGAAGCAGTCTTGATGTAACTCAGGCTGCTATTTATATTGGTGAAAATATGACTACTGGAATGGCTTTCGATAGAGACCAAATTGAAAGCGTGAACAATGATCTTAAGATTAATTTTCAGACCTCCACCAACATATCACTTGCGAATGGTGGAGGACAGGTTGGGATTGGGGTTGAAATACCAAAAGCCCCTTTTCATGTTGGAGAAGGAAATACCGTACTATTTGGTGCTGACACTTTAGGGAAAACAAATTTTTATCCAGATCCAAAATTGATGTTTTTACCCGCAAAAGGTGGAGCTTTTCGCGTTGGACAGCTCAATGCGGATGGATCCCTGACCACTGGAACCGGCTATAATTTTTGGGATCCATCAAATGTTGGCTGGGCATCCATTGCAATCGGGAATAATACAAGGGCGTCAGGAGCCGGATCGGTTGCTCTTGGCATACGGGCTAATGCAATAAATTTCGGATCGGTCGCATTGGGGCATTTATCACGAACCAAAGGAAATTCGGCTGTTTCAGCAGGATACTATACCCGTGCCGATGCTTTTGTTTCAATGGCTGTAGGCGCTGGCAATGTCGGTGGAGGCAGCTCAGACTCCTGGATAAATACTGATCCCATATTTGAAGTCGGAAACAGCATTGATACAAATAATCGCTCCAATGCCTTTACGGTAATGAAAAATGGAAGAGTTGGCATAAATCACAGCAATCCACAATCGATGTTGGATATCGAACAACCAAATTCAGGAGTTGGAAATGGTGTCTTATTAAATCTGCAGGGTTATGGTCATTGGGAGACAGGGGTCGACTATGCGAGCGACTACAATCTTTATTATAATAACGTACTCAAGGCGTATATTTTAGATACTGATGGTAGTTATATAAATACCTCTGACGGGAATTTAAAGCAAAACATTCAACGAATTGGACCCGTTTTAGCCAATGTGCTTCAATTAAAACCATCAACCTATCAATTTGTAAATAATCCTCCCGGTTCATCTCTTTCAACAGGTTTCATTGCTCAGGAAGTAGAAAACCTTTTCCCAGAGCAAGTTGTTGAAAAGGATGGTATCAAAGGCATTAAATATTCTGAATTTAGCATCATTGCAATAAAGGCAATCCAGGAGCAACAGGAAATCATCGATTCACAGCAAAAACAAATAGATGATCTGGAAGAGCGTATAGCAAAACTTGAAAAGGATTTCAATAGGTAAATATCGAGGTATCGCTAAAATGATCGGTCTTAAGATCTTTGGATGGAAAATTTGAATCATAAAATTTCCTTTTTTTCAAAGTGATAATAACATTAGTTGCAGTGTTACCCCTTCTGGCTGTTAATTAATTCACAAAAAAGAATTGCTGATCTTTTCCATATTGTTTGGTTTTTATACTTTAGCTCCGGCAAACGATTGAAGCCAATAAAGATTCAGCACTATGATAAACAGGCAGCTAACAGACCCGCAGAGCATTGTTGTCGTGGGTGGTTCAAATGATATTTCCAAACCCGGTGGAAAGGTGTTAAAAAATCTCCTCGACGGAAATTATGCGGGTAAACTTTATGTAACCAATCTCAAAGAAACGCAGGTCCAGGGTATCAAAAGTTACCAGGACATCAATGACCTGCCAGAAGTTGAGCTGGCGATTATTGCCATTGCCGCACGTTTTACTTTGGATGCTATTAAAATCCTGACTGAAAAGAAAAACACACGGGCTTTCCTGATCCTGTCGGCCGGATTTAGCGAAGTGAGTGAAGAGGGCCGGCAGATCGAAAAACAGATCCTCAACCAGATCAATAAATACAGTGCTGCTTTGATCGGACCCAATTGTATTGGTGTTTGTACGCCCCAATACCATGGTGTTTTCACCGAACCCATTCCTAAGCTGCATGCAGAAGGTTGCGATCTGATATCAGCTTCCGGAGCCACTGCCTGTTATATCATGGAGTCAGGACTTCAAAAAGGACTTTCCTTCGCCAGGGTTATTTCTCTCGGTAATTCAGCACAAATGGGTGTGGAAGAGATGGTGAAATTCATGGACGAGACGTTTGATGAAAAAAAATCCAAAATAAAATTACTCTACATTGAAAATATCAAGAAGCCACGCATGCTCATGAAGCATGCAGCTTCATTGATCCGGAAGGGATGCAAGATCGCTGCCATCAAAGCAGGAAGCTCTGAAGCAGGCAGTCGTGCCGCATCCTCTCATACCGGCGCCCTGGCCAGCTCCGATGAAGCGGTCAATGCCCTTTTTCGCAAGGCCGGGATCATCCGTTGCGATCACCGGGAAGAGCTTATTGCCGTTGCATCGGTATTTATGCATCCACAACTGAACGGTAAAAACATTGCCATCATTACCCATGCCGGCGGGCCGGCCGTTATGCTGACCGATGCCCTCTCGAATGGCGGACTCAAAGTTCCAGCCATCACCGGACCCAAAGCTGAAGCCATACTTGAAAAACTGCACCCGGGGAGTTCAGTGGGCAATCCCATCGATTTTCTGGCAACCGGAACAGCAAAGCAACTGGGCATCATTATCGATGCAGTGAACAATGATTTCAGTCACATTGATGCCATGGTCGTTATCTTTGGAACTCCTGGACTCTTCAAGATCCATGATGTTTATAACATCCTGGATGAAAAAATGAAAACTTCAAAAAAACCAATTTTCCCGGTACTCCCCTCCACCCTTACTGCCCATGAGGAGGTTGAGGCTTTCCTGAACAAGGGACGCATTAACTTCCCGGATGAGGTCATCCTGGGCAAAGCCCTCGCCAAAGTATATACCAATCCCCCACCATCACTTCGGAAAAGTATGGAATTTAAAATTGATGCTGATCGTATCAGAAGCATCATGGACCATGCAAGTGCGGGTTATATTTCACCTGCAGAAATCCAGGGATTACTCGACGCCGCGGGGATCCCTAGAGCAAAAGAAGCCGTTGCTGGTACCCGGGAAGAAGCTTTGCTTGCTGCAGAAGAAATTGGGTTCCCAATGGTCATGAAAGTGGTCGGGCCAGTGCATAAATCAGATGTTGGTGGTGTGGTGCTGAACATTGAAGATGAGGCATCCATGATCGCAGAATTCGAAAGAATGATCAAAATAAAAGACACAACCGGCATTCTCATGCAGCCCATGCTGAGTGGAACAGAATTATTTGTGGGATCCAAATATGAACCGAATTTCGGTCACATGATCCTGTGCGGATTGGGCGGGATTTATATTGAAGTACTGAAAGATGTCAGATCGGGATTGGTTCCCATTAGTATGGAAGAAGCCCGTGAAATGATAGATCATCTGAAAGGGAAAAAAATTCTGGACGGCACACGTGGTCAGGATGGAATTGATAAAAGAAAGTTTGCTGAGATCATCGTGCGCGTTTCACAACTGGTATCCGAAGCTGGAATGATCGCTGAAATGGACTTGAATCCATTGCTCGCCACAAAAGATAAGGTGATGGCCGTTGATGCAAGGATCCGTGTTGAGAAGTCAAGTTGATTCCAAAGCAAGCTTTTTATATGAAACCGTAGCCAGCCTTTGGCGTACACGAGATGTTTGTGCTCATAAATTAGAAAAACTTTTATTTGCCTGAAACCATTACTTTTGTATTATTGTCTGTTAATTTTCAAGTAAAGTAAATTAAATTGAAATGGCTAATATCGCATTTGGAAGCAAGTACTTCATTTTTTCAAAATTCAGTTCCATCCCCAAAACCTCCAAAATAGAAAAAGACCGGGCTGACCTCAGGAAAGAATATGACGATTACAATGCTTTCAATGAATCTCAAGCATTGCAGGATTTTCGTGAACTGGAACAATACCTTGAATCCAAGGAACATATCCACTTAATGAACAAACTGAAAGACCAGAAAAAAGCAGAGGAAGAACGGATCAAACTGTATGAAGCACAAAAAAAATCCAAAAAGTTTAAAAACCATTTCAAATTCAAAGCCTCAGCCAGACTCAGTGAACACTTAAATTTTGCACAATCGAAGGAATGGAAAAGGTACAATGAGTTGAAGGATCAGGTTACCAGCAATGAATTCCTCAAACAAAAAACAACGCGTTCGGAGCAGCAAAAAAGATTTGAAGCCCAAACAAAAGAACTGGAAGTATTGGCTAAAGCAGGAGCTGTTAAGAAGTTCAAAAAGGATCCCGGCAATGAAGAATTAGCCGGAAATACGGATGTTAAAAAATACAATGATTTAAAAAACAAAATAGAGTCGGAAGATTTCAAGGCAGAAAAAGCAGCAATCGATCAACAACTTCAGGAATCTATCAACCTGGAAAAAGAATACCGCCAGTTGGCCAGGTCCTCGGCTGTTAAAAAGTTTATTAAATTCGAACAATCACCAAAATACAAAGCATACCTGGCCTTTGAAAAATCAAAAATATTGGCCGATTACCTGGTTTTGGCCGACTACTTGCGCTCATCGGAACATGCCGATCTTTTAAAAACGATTGAGAGCCAGATGAACCAGGAAAACGATAAAAAGAAAAAATACGAAGAATTTAAAAACAGCAAGGAATATAAATGGTTTACCAGCCTAACAGGAACCACTAAATTCGATGAATTGAAAAAGTGGAAGGTTGTTTTTGAAGATGATTTCAATGGAGAATTGGATCGTGAAAAATGGTTGACCCGCTATTATTGGGGCGATCAAATGATAAAGGATGCCTATGCCCTGGAACATGATAAAGCGTTCCCCACCGATGGGAAAAACATTGAAACGGGCAAAACCATTAAAATCATCACCAGACGGGAAAAAGTAGATGGTAAAGTGTGGAAAATGCCCTTTGGATTTATTCCCCAGGATTTTGACTTTACAACCGGACTTATCAATACGGCCAAATCACATCGGCAATTATATGGAAGGATAGAGGCCAAAATCAAGATCAACTTTGCCAAACCGGTGAATTATAATTTCTGGATGGCCTCTGATAAAATGTTACCCCACATCGACATCCTGAAATTAAGTCATAAAAAATCAAAGGTAGAAGTAGCCCACCATTTTGGAGAGGCTACCCCCGAAAAAGCTCCTGAAAGGGCCCGGGCAGAATTCAAAGGGCTGGATGTTGCCCAGGACTTTTTCATCTATACCCTGGATTGGACCAAAGAGAAGCTCACCTGGAAAATCAACGATGTGGTGGTTAATGAGCAGACCAGGGGCGTTCCGCAAGAGCCGCTATACATTACTTTCAGTTGTGGCATCACCGGAAAACCAACCGACTCCGGATTACCGGCCAGCATGGAAGTGGATTGGGTGAAGTGTTACCAGGAAACCAAATAGTACTGGATTCTGATCTCTGCATTGAGTTTTAATCATTTTGGTTTTCCCGCCAGGTTAGCCATCATCATGTTTTGCAATGGTTTTTTACACATGGAATATCTTTATATTGCCGTATGAACGAACTTCATCACTAAAACTCCTATTCTCTCAGTCTCCCCACCTTCCTTAAATTCGATATAAATAAGCAAAATAATCCTTTGAAAGATGAATTGATCAAGGGAATTTCTTAGTTTTGATTCAGGAAATATCAGACCTCATCTACTAGCTTGCTATCATCATCTCAGTTATCTTTGGATATTTCCGGGCACCCGTTATTGCATTGAATTCATTCATCAAAAACATACTGTATGTCACAAAATAAAAAATGGATCCCGGTGGTGGCCGAAGGCGAAGCACCCCTGATCCAGCCTGTTGATCTGGATGCTTTCCGCGATCACAATCGACAAAAGTCCAAGGCCCTGATTGATAAAGTCATGACCGATGAAGAAGCCATCGAGAAGTTTGTAAAGGATGGCGATTATATTGGATTTGAACTATACGGCACCGTCCGATGCCCCATGAGTTTGACAAGAGCATTGGTTAGATCAGGTAAAAAGGATTTCAGGATTGTAGGACAGGGAGTTCACGAACTTGATCTGCTTTTTGCTGCAGATATGGTAAGGGAGATAGACTTCACCTACATTGGTCTGGAAGTTTATGGCATTTCCGGCAACATGCGCCGCAGAGTAGAAGATGGTTCGGTAAAGCGCATCGTGGAATGGTCAAATGCAGCCCTTACCTGGCGGTTTAAGGCAGCCAGCATGGGCATTCCGTTTATTCCAACCCGGAGCATGCTGGGAACAGATACTTTTCATAAGTCTTCAGCCATTGCCATTGAATGCCCTTTCACTGGTGAAAAAGTGGCCTTGCTGCCGGCCCTGATTGTCGATACCGGATTCATTCATGTTCATCGCGCTGATAAGCACGGCAATTGCCAGATTGACGGCATCAGTGGTTTTGCCTTTGAGATGTCAAGAGCATGCAAAAACCTCGTTATCAGCGCTGAAGAGATTGTCGACACCAGCGAGATCAGAAAACACCCTGATAAAACCATCATCCCCTATTACCTGGTTGATGCCGTGGTTCATGCGCCTTATGCTTCCTGGCCGGGAGAAATGAGTGGCAAACATGAACGTGATGAACCCCATTACAAAATGTATGTCGAAAAGCAAAAAACCCAGGAAGGAATGGATGCCTATATGAAGGAATGGGTTTATGATCTGCCCGACCATAAGGCTTTGCTGGACAAAGTTGGGAAAAAGCGATTTCAGGAATTAACACTTAAGGAGGATTAATCATGACACAACAATATTCACCTTCAGAATTACTGATTTGTCTGGCTTCCCGCGTAATGGAAGACGGCACGACTGCATTTATCGGCACAGGGATACCCATGCTGGCTGCCAGCCTGGCACAGGCCATGCATGCACCCAACCTTGTTCCTGTGTTCGAATTTGGTGGCACTGGGGCCATCCTCGAAAAACTGCCCCTGGCTGTGGGCGACATGCGTACCTATAATAAAGGGATTGCTGCTTCCGGAATCTGCGACATCATGGAAACTTCACAAAGGGGGTTCATTGAATTCGGGTTTTTGGGCGGTGCTCAAATAGATAAATACGGCAATCTGAATTCAACCGTCATTGGGGATCATGCTCATCCTAAAGTCAGATTACCGGGAAGTGGCGGCGGCAATGATGTGGGATCAGCCTGTTGGAGAACCATTGCTATCATGATCCATGATAAACGGAGGTTCATGGAAAAGATTGATTTTGTGACAACTCCAGGATTTCTTTCCGGACCTGGAGCTCGCGAGGAAGCAGGACTACCTCGAAATACCGGTCCATATCGGGTGGTTACAAACCTCTGCACACTGGGTTATGACGATGAAACCAAACGGATGACGCTGTTGAGTCTGAACCCCGGTGTTACGGTGGACGATGTAATCGAAAATACAGGTTTTGAATTATTGATGGCCGAAGAGATCATCCAGAATGATCCTCCAACAGATAAAGAACTCAAGATTCTTCGCGAAGAGGTGGACCCTGATGGACTTTACAGGAAATAATCAAAACTTGAAATTTCCAAAAAATTAACGTTACTGATAAAATGATATGATTACAAAAATCATTGTGATCTCCCTGTATGCACTCATGATCATAATCGTGGGCTACCTGGGGATGAAAAAAACCAAATCATTTTCTGATTTTTTCCTTGGGGGTGGAAATATCGGACCTTGGATGTCGGCTTTTTCCTACGGAACCGCCTACTTTTCAGCTGTTGTTTTTATTGGATTTGCAGGGAAAGTAGGATGGGGATTTGGATTCTCGGGAATGTGGATCGGGGTCTTCAATGCCTTCATTGGCGTGCTGGGTGTATGGGCTTTGCTCGGATGGAGAATTAAAAAAATATCGGTGGAATATGGCATCTCCACCATGAGTGAGTTTTTTGAGAAACGGTATGATAGTGCTGCCTTAAAAGTGCTGACGCCCATCATCATTTTCGTTTTTATGCTCCCCTACTCTGCCGCTGTATTTATCGGACTTTCTTATCTATTTACCTCCTCCTTTCCGGGGATAGAATACTGGCATGCCGTATTGTTTATGGGTATTTTTACGACGATTTACCTGGTGATGGGCGGCTACAAATCGATGGCACTGATCGATACGATTTTTGGAATGATCATGACGGCCGGGGTAATTGTTTTGTTGATCTATACCATTCACGCCGGCGATGGGCTAACGAATATATCGGAAACACTTCATAACATTCAGCCCAGGCTTACGGCCGCGATTGGTCCTCCAGGCTGGTGGCCGCTGTTTTCGCTGATCATTCTCACCAGTGTGGCTCCCTTTGCCATGCCGCAATTGATCCAGAAATTTTATGCCATCCGCGACCGGAAATCGGTAAGGATCGGAATGGTTGCATCAACCTTTTTTGCTTTGCTGATCGGCGTGATTGCCTATTTCATGGGATCAACAACGCAGGTATTTTTAAATCCAATTGATACTCCGGCCGCATTCCTTGCCAATGGAAATCCAAATGTGGATGCCTTAATGCCGGAAATGCTCACCAAAGTCATCCCCGAATCATTATCTGTCATCATATTATTGCTGATCCTCAGTGCATCCATGTCCACACTGGCAGCCCTGGTGCTCATTTCCAGTTCATCGGTGATCAAAGATTTTTATGCAGGGATCATCCAAAAAAACACCTCCGATCAAAACCTCACAAAGTTAATGCGGTGGACCAGTGCAATATTTATTTTGTTGTCAATGATCATTGCCATGTTAAAACCCGATACCATTGTGGCCATATTGGGAATTTCATGGGGTGCCATCGGAGCTGCTTTCCTGGGAGCGTTTATCTGGGGGTTGTTTTGGAAGAGAGCCAATAAGCACGGGGCATTGTATTCCTCCATAGCCGGACTGCTCACCTGTTTAATCCTATATTTTTCGGGCATGCCATCCCCGCAAGCCGGTACGATTGGGATGGGGGTGTCGTTGGTGGTGAATCCTTTGGTGAGTGCTATTACAAAAGGGAATACAATAGTCCCATAAAGGCTGTAAAAAGGATCAAATACCCTGCTTATTATTGGTATATTTCGTGATCAGCTTAATCCTCAGCTCCTGATAGATTTTCAAAGCTTCATTTTGCCTGTCAATCGTCAGGTTCGTAATAAACTCTTTGGCTTTTTTCGGGTTCTTTTTGTGAAGTTCCTGAAATTTTTTATCCACCGCTGGTTGCTCATCGAAAAATCGCTTTTCCATGGGATCGCGAGCCGCATGGAGATCCTTCACCGCTTCCTGCCAGCGCAGATATAACAAATTATCCACAAAATCTACCACCCAGCGAATGGAATTATCACTGAAAACTTCTTTATCATATGTTTTATAACATTCGGCTACATCTGAAACTCCTGCATACATGGGTACATATGGACTCGTATAAGCATTGTCAACATAGAACCAGTAAATACCACCGACGGCATCCGGCAACCAGCCTCGCAACTGTGCGATCATGCCATATTCACCCCTTGCGCGGGCAACATTTCTCCTGCGATTGATCTTTAAAAGTTTCCGGGTTTCCTCAGTTGGAAAGGGGGTTGCATAATCACTTTTTACCATTTTGCCATCAGGTCCCGGATAATACCAGGCCGGTGCATTTTCTTTGTCGTAAATGGTTCCCGTGAATGTAGATCTTTGAAAGTCCATTACATCCTGTACGGATATTTTTTTGTCAGGCTTTACACTGAATGGGTATAGAGAGAGTGGCTCCACAAACTGGGTATACTGATCATCACCCTTGAAAGGATCAGTTGTAAAACGATCCGGCCATTCTTTTAAATCAGGTGCCATGGTAGCATAAAACAACCAAAAGCGACTGGTAGCCCATTCACGGGCAATGGGAGCATACACCTCCTGCCAAACAAAATCCTGCCCGCTGCTCGGATCATACCAACCCCGGTCAATGGCTTCCTGTTGATAATTGACTGATGCCCTGAAATTAGCTGTATCCTGCAGGTTGATATTTTTAATGATGCTCCAGTTGGGAATAACCAGGGCATGATCATCCGGTATACGCTGCGCAGCCCAAATGGCCCCCGGATTATCACATTCGGGATCCCAATGATTACCCACTGCAAAAATTTCAAGCACCCATGCTTCATCGGTATCGGCCAGCACCAGTGTTTCTGATTCACCCACACAAGAGGGTCGGAAACCGTACTTTTCCATCAGGGCAGTGATCAGTTTTAATGCCTGACGGGCAGTTTTACAACGCTGAAGCGCTAAAGCCTGCGCCTGTTCCACTGTCATGATCTGCTTACAGATGGTTTCATCCAACTTTAATTCTTCACGCATGCTGGTGGTACTTTCAGCGATGGTTAACTGAAATTCGTTCATTTGTGGATAAGCCGATTGAAAATAGCTGAAGGTTTCTTCTACCTGGGGTAAAAATCCCAGCGTGTCACCATAATCACCCAAAGGACGCCCCAGCTCAGTCATTCCCCAATAAACAGGGACCTGTGCCCCATCGGCAAATTTTTGACCGGGAATGACATGCACACGACAGTCCGGACCGGCATCGCTATGGGAAATGATGACCGATCCATCTACAGTGGCCTTTTTACCAGCTACGATGATGGTACAAGCGAATACCGGAATATTCAGCAAAAACAAACTGATCATGAACAGGATGAATGACGCTTTTTTCATATTTTAAAAGTTTTAGATTTAGTCTGAATTCGAATGGCTAAAAATAGGCAAATAATGACAGAAAGAAACAGGTTTGATTGGTTCGACATTTAAAATTTCAATCCAAAGCTGGCATAGATCATCGGAATATCTCCTTGTGAAAAATACCGGAAAGTGAGGGCGGTGGTAAAATATTGTACCGGTTCATACTGACCACCCAAAATATAATAATCGGTACCAGTTGTTGCATCCGGTGTTTTCAAATTAAGATGATCCCAACGGCCAAGTACCTGAAAATGATCATTCAGTTCCACTCCAGTATAGAGTGACAAACCATAATAATCAGTTCCATCCACATAATTGAAATTGAAAACATACGTGTACTCGCCTCCCACTCTGAATCGATTCATCTTATATCCTGCAAATCCTGAAAGCACCGATTTCGAGCTGTAAGCATCACCGGTATCGGAGGCGGGGCCGTAATCAGCATACAATTTCAATTTGATCTTTTCGGTTGGATAATACTGAATGTTATTGGCATAAATAAACTTTCCTTTGATATCCTGGTGTCGGAAAGGCCCCTCCCCGTTCACCACCGAAAACTGATTCACCAGTTTATCTTTCCATTTAAAGTCAAATTGTACGCCGAAATCAGCGGGCATTCCCATATGAAATTTTTCCTGGTAGGTGACATCTATATATCGGTACCCCCAGAACCGGTCCTGGAAAGTGAGATACTGGGTATTGAGCAACTGACCCACCCTGAAGGTAAACAAATCATTGATATTCCACTTGATCTCAGCCATCTTCAGAAAAGCCGTGTATTTACTCCCCTCAAAATAATCATAAGACATGGAATGGCCCAATGAGTCAGTGATTTCATAAAGGTGGGTTGTACGTGTCACATCATAAAGAATGATACCACTCAGATTGGGTGCCAGTTGATGTCGATAACCGATGATCCCCTGATTGAACGTGAAGGCTGTTCTGGGTTGAAAATGGTCATTCAAAGTATAATAGAAGCTCGTGAATATTTGTCCGAATGCATATGAATCATTTTGCTTCTCGATAACCTGGGAACTGTTTTGACCGAACAGCATCATAGGTAAGCATAACAATCCCAGAATTGATAACCGAACCATAGGGTTTTTTCTTTGCGATACAAATGTATTTGAACTTTGGCAAAATACCCAAAAAAGGTTTAGTTTAAACCCGTTATAAACAAGCAAAGAAAATGTTCGAATCATACAAATTGTAAGCAAAATTCATATTTTTGATCCTTCAATATGAATTACCAATTATAATAAGACGATCGATGAAAGATACGCCCATCAATTACCAGGTTGTTACCGATAAAATAAAGGAAAGTGGTTTAACCAGCATAGGCGGAGCCACCATTCGTGAAATAAAAAAGCTGATTGACCAGATTGAAAAAGCTACCGGTGAAAAATTCATTCGGATGGAAATGGGAATCCCCGGCCTGCCGCCTGCACAAATTGCCATTGAAGCTGAAATTGATGCCTTACACAGGGGTATTGCAGCCATTTATCCTGACATATACGGAATTCAGGAATTGAAAACAGAAATTTCCCGGTTTGTAAAATTATTCCTCGACATTGAAGTCAACACCGAGGGTTGTATCCCTACCGTAGGCTCGATGATGGGAGCCTTTGCTTCATTTCTGACCATCAATAGGATGTATGCCGATCGGGAAGGAACTTTGTTCATTGATCCTGGATTCCCGGTCCAAAAACAGCAAGTCAGAATTTTGGGGCAAAAATATTATTCATTTGATGTGTATGATTACCGTGGTGATAAACTAAGGGATAAACTGGAATCTTATCTCTCAACAGGAAAGATATCTTCGATCCTTTATTCTAATCCCAACAATCCTTCCTGGATATGTTTTACCGATAAAGAACTGCGCATCATTGGTGAACTGGCCAACAAATATAATGTTGTGGTCATTGAAGATCTGGCTTACTTTGGAATGGATTTCCGAAAAGATTATTCCCAACCCGGTCAGCCTCCATATCAACCCACAGTGGCCAAATACACTGATAATTACCTATTGCTCATTTCCAGTTCGAAAGTTTTCAGTTATGCCGGACAGCGCGTTGGAATGATGGTGATATCTGATAAATTATTCAATACCCAAGCACCTGATCTTCTCCGCTACTATAAATTCGACAAAGTTGGTCAGGCCATGATTTTTGGAACAGTTTATTCCATCAGTTCCGGCACAGCCCATACTCCGCAATATGCCCTGGCTGCTGTTTTAAAAGCTGTTAATGAAGGCCGGTACAACTTTGTGGAAGTGGTAAGAGAGTACGGGGCAAAAGCAAAGATCATGAAAAAGATCTTTACGGATAACGGATTCAATATTGTGTATGATAAAGATGAAGACAATCCCATTGCAGATGGATTTTACTTCACGTTTTCCTATCCCGGATTTACAGGCGATGAGTTGTTACACGAACTGATGTACTATGGAATCAGTGCTATTTCGCTCGCCATTACCGGCAGTGAGCGTCTTGAAGGAATTAGGGCATGTGTAAGCCTTATTAAGAGAGAGCAATTCCCCGATCTGGAATACCGATTGAAGAAGTTTCATGAAGATCATCCGGTCTAATGTTTTTAATAATGTTTGGCCGTAATGATTGTTTCTATTTCTAACAGAAGGGAATTACTTATTTTTTTAATTTATAAGTAATTTAAACCCAGTTTAAATTATATTCAAAACATCTAAATAATTCGATTGGTTTTGATTTAATTCTATTAATTTCCTTAATTTCGGCAATTGTTATTTAATAAACAACAGAAATTATTTTAAAGCATATGGCAAAAGTAAAAGGCGATATCGTAGTTGATATTGAACGCTGCAAGGGCTGTGAAGTTTGCATCGACACCTGCCCCACACAAACCATCGCCATGGTGGATGCTGTGAATGGCAAAGGGTATCACTATATGCAAAATGTTAATGATGCCTGTACAGGCTGCACCAATTGTGCAATAGTTTGTCCTGACGGGGTTATCACAGTCTACAGGGTTAAAGTTTAACTTCAGAAAACAGAAAACAAGATATGGAAAAAGAGCTCAGATTAATGAAGGGGAATGAAGCCTTTGGTGAGGCTGCTATCAGAGCGGGCACCGATGGTTATTTTGGATACCCGATCACTCCCCAGTCAGAGGTAATGGAATACCTGATGGCGGAGAAACCACATGAACGCACGGGAATGGTTGTTCTGCAGGCAGAAAGTGAAGTAGCTTCCATCAACATGTTGTATGGTGGTGCTTCCTGTGGTAAAAAAGTAATGACCTCCTCCTCCAGTCCGGGTATCAGCCTGATGCAAGAAGGGATCTCCTATATGGCGGGCGCCGAATTGCCCTGCGTGATTCTGAATGTAGTGCGCGGTGGACCAGGTCTTGGAACGATCCAGCCTTCCCAATCTGATTATTTTCAATCGACAAAAGGTGGCGGGCACGGTGATTACCGGCTCATCACCATCGCACCTTCATCCGTGCAGGAAATGTATGATTCGGTGAAATTGGGTTTCGATCTGGCCTTTAAATATCGGAACCCTGTGTTGGTTCTCTCGGATGGAGCCATCGGTCAGATGATGGAAAAAGTTGAAATTGACAAGCAGGTTCCCCGACATACTGAAGAGGAAATCAGAGATAAATATCCATGGGCAACGTTGGGTAGATATAAAGGACGGGAAAGAAATATCATCACTTCACTTGATCTTGATCCGGCCAGGCAGGAGCGTCACAATGAAGCACTGCAAAGAAAATACAGCGAGATTGAGAAAAATGAAGTTCGGTTCGAAAAGATCAATTGTGATGACGCCGAATACATCTTTGTAGCTTATGGAACCAGTGCCAGAATCTGTCAGAAATCAATGCAACTGGCGCGCAAAAAAGGAATTAAGGTGGGTATTTTACGCCCGATCACCCTTTTCCCCTTCCCATATGCGCAAGTTGAAGAAATGGCTGAACAGGTGAAAGGAATTTTATCCGTTGAAATGAGTGCCGGACAAATGGTGGAAGATATTCTCCTGGCCGTTAAAGGGAAAACCAGGGTGGAACATTATGGCCGGATGGGAGGCATCATTCCTTCGCCAGCCGAAGTTGTAACCGCACTGGAACAAAAATTTATGAAAGGGTAATTTTATGACAGAAACAACGATAAAATCGGACATTATTAAACCAGAAAACCTGGTTTACAAAAAAACGGACCTGATGACCGATAAGGTTCTCAGCTACTGTCCGGGCTGTGGTCACGGAACGACCCATCGCATTGTTATGGAAGTAATAGAAGAAATGGGACTGATGGAAGACACTATTGGTATTGCACCGGTAGGTTGTTCCGTTCTGGCTTATGAATTCATGAATGTTGATATGCAGCAGGCTGCTCACGGACGAGCTCCGGCATTAGCCACTGCTGTTAAACGATTGATGCCCCATAAAACAGTTTTTACCTACCAGGGGGATGGCGACCTGGCAGCCATTGGAACTGCTGAAACCATTCATGCCGCCAACCGCGGTGAAAACATCACCATTATTTTTATCAACAATGGCATTTATGGAATGACCGGTGGCCAGATGGCACCGACTACCCTGCCCGGGATGAAATCATCCACATCACCTTATGGGAGAGACCTTGATATGATGGGACACCCGTTAAAGATCACCGAGCTGGTGGCCCAGCTACCCGGAACCCATTTTGTAACCCGCCAGGCCGTTCATACACCGGCCAATGTGCGTAAAACAAAAAAAGCCATCAGGAAAGCTTTTGAATTGCAACAACAAAAAGTTGGCATGACCTTCATTGAAGTCGTTTCCAATTGTAATTCCGGTTGGAAAATGACACCGGTTCAAGCGAATCAGTGGATGGTTGAAAATATGTTTCCATTTTACCCGCTCGGCGACATTAAAGTCGATGGAGAAATCCTCAAAAACAATTAAAAATTTGAAATCATGACCGAAGAAATTATCATAGCAGGATTTGGTGGACAGGGTGTACTTTCTATGGGTAAAATCCTGGCCTACTCAGGTATCATGCAAGATCAGGAAGTGAGCTGGATGCCCTCCTACGGCCCTGAAATGCGGGGAGGAACAGCCAATGTTACGGTGATCATCAGCGATGACAGGATCAGTTCACCCATCCTTACTGAATACGATACGGCTATTATCCTGAACCAGCAATCGATGGATAAATTCGAACCCATGGTAAAACCGGGCGGTTTGCTACTGTATGATCCAAATGGCATCACCCGTCATCCCGAACGAAAAGACATCCGAATTTATAAGATTGAAGCCAATAAGGAAGCAGCAAATTTGGGTCTGCGCAAAATCTTTAATATGATCGTACTGGGTGGATTCCTCAAAGTGAAACCCATTGTGGAACTGGAAAATGTGATCAAGGGTTTGAAAAAATCACTGCCGGAACGTTATCATCACATGATCCCTGATAACGAAAAAGCCATCACGCGTGGACTGGAGATCGTAGAAGAAATTCAGGCTGTATAAATCTCACAGGTGCAACAATTTATAAGCCTTTGGAGTATAAATACCAAAGGCTTTTTTTTATTGGTTATAAATTAACAAAGCAATTGACTTTCAACCAATAAATGACTATATTTAAACGTTCATTATGCATCGCATACCTTAAACCACAAAACTATGGCTATCAACTATTTATGCCCGCATTGCAAAGGATATATTTCGTTGGATGACCGGATCATATTCTCGGTAAGATCAACAGATTTTAAAGTTGGACTCATTACACTGCATTCCGAACTGGGTAATTACAGTGTTTCAAAGAGTCCCGGATTTGCAATAGAACCCGGTGAAGAATTGGAATTTTTCTGCCCCATTTGTCATGCAGAACTCACTTCCGAAGTTCATGGTAAACTGGCCAGAATTATTATGTTAGATGACAATAACATGGAATTTGAAATCCTGTTTTCACGACGTGCCGGAGAAAAAAGCACCTATAAAATTATCGGTGAAACCATGGAGTTATTCGGAGACGATTCGGCTGAATACATCGATTTTATAAATCTTTCAATGAATTTTTAGGCGTCGTTCGACTGACCCGGGCAGGTATTTCATTCCCACCAGCTGTATTTCCTGCGTGAAATTTTCATAGCCGGTAAAGACATCATATCTTTCCATCTTTTTTATTACCTTTGAATAAATCCCTAAATCATTAATTAATGAAAGATTATAAGTACTTATTGATATCAGCTGTACTGGTATTTATCTTTTCCGCTTGCATAAATAAACAAGGTCCTGTTTATCAACCCTCGGAGGCTGAAAATGAACGCATCATTCCAAAAGGAGAAGCCATAGCCATGAGCCTGATTAAAACTTTAAAAGGCGAAGTCAAACAAGCCATCGATTCCAATGGAGTGGTTGCAGCTATCTCTGTATGCAACGATAAAGCCATACCCCTTACCAGTGAAATTGAAAACATTTCAGGTAAAAATATTTCCATCAAAAGGACTTCTTTTAAGTTCAGAAATCCTGTAAATGAACCGGACGAGTTTGAAACAGCAGCATTGAACCACTTTGAAAAGATGATTGCCAGTGGATCGCCCATTCCTGCGCATTACACACAAAAAGTAGTATTGAATGGTGATACCAGTTATTACTATTACAAACCCATGAAAATGGAGGCCCTTTGCCTGTTATGTCATGGCACAAAAGAAACGGTACCACCAAGTGTTCAAAGTATACTTTCAGAATTATACCCGGCAGACAAAGCAACCGGATATGAAGCAGGGGATTTCAGAGGATTGATTCGGGTGAAAATGAACGAAATCTAGGTTATAGTTCATAAAACAGAACGAAACTCAGCACTTCATTGTACTGTCCCTTATTCCATCGATAAGTTTGTCCTTGTGAATGGGGCCGCACAGCAAGGATTGAATTGCTGTACCGCACATTGATCCGTAGCCTTTCCATAATCGTGTAAAAAGCCCCGATATTGAAACTCAGATCGGTCCGCTGAAACTCCGGTCCGCTCACCCACTCATAACCATTTGCCTCCTCATAACTGTGGATCAGAACCCCCAGTGATAGACCTGCTTCCAGGGTCCCTCTTTCATGAAAATCGTATCGATAATGGACAGGTAGCTCAATGTAATTCAACCGCAGCAGATACGATTCATAATTATTGACAGAGTCAGGGTTTTCACGGCTCCCCTTTTGGATGAAATCCAGTTCCATCTGGAAAGAGGATCTTGGAGTAATATAGCGATTGACAAAAGCACCAAGATAAAGACCTGCTTTATTGGGCCCCTGCAAGCGATCGCCCGAAATTTCAGAGGCTGCAAGCCCCCCCAGTACGCCGCCCCGGAAATCCTGTGCAAATATTGTTGTAAAGGAAATAAAAAAGATGAACAGGAAGTAAAATTTAGTTTGCATAAATGACCTTTTTGAGCATGTAAAGATAAAAAACAAATTCCTTTCAGGAATGTTCTGATTCGGAATCCGGAAGGTGAAAGAAATCAAAAACAATCTGTCCCTTTACTTTGCCGATGGTATCCTGTAATTGCTTGAGGGATGCCTTTTCAATTTTTTTTACCGATTTAAATTTCCACAATAACTTTTGGGCATTGGTATAACCAATACCTTCAATCTCAGTCAATATGGATTTAACCGTTCCTTTTTCAAGTCGCTTGCGGTGATGGGTAATACCAAAACGATGGGCCTCATCCCGCAAATACTGGAGTATTTTAAGCGTTTCTGATTTTTTATCCAGGTATAGCGGAAGAGAATCGCCGGGGTAATAAATCTCTTCCAGCCGTTTTGCAATACCAATGATTCCGATCTTTCCGCGTAAATTGAGTTTCTCAAGACTTTTCAGTGCCGAACTGAGTTGTCCTTTACCACCATCGACAACAATCAGCTGGGGCAAATCCTTATTCTCATCCAAAAGCCTTTTATAACGCCGGAAAATGATCTCTTCCATTGAAGCAAAATCATTGGGCCCTTCCACAGTCTTAATATTAAAATGGCGATACTCCTTTTTATCGGGTTTTCCATCCTTGAAGCATACCATGGCTGCTACGGGATAATCACCCTGGGTGTTGGAGTTGTCAAAACATTCGATATGACGTGGTTCTTCTTGCAAACGTAGATCCGACTTCATCCTGGCCATGATACGATTGGTATGCCGGTCGGGATCAACCAACTCCTGCTGTTTCTCCTTTTCAAGTTTGTAATATTTGCAGTTGCGTTGTGAAAGCTCAAGCAGTTGTTTTTTATCTCCGCGCTGTGGAATGACATATTGCACACCGGGTAGGGATTCCTGAAGTTCAATAGGAATAATGACTTCAGAAGCATTGCTTTCGAAACGGGAACGCAAATCAAAAATGGCATGGAATAAAAGTTCTTCATCCGTTTCATCAAGCTTCTTTTTCATCTCTACGGTGTGGGATTGAACAATGGCACCATTGACAACTTTGATATAATTTACATACCCTGCTTCCCGATCGGTAATAATCGAAAATACGTCAACGTTTTCAATCTTGGGATTGACTACCGTTGATTTACTCTGATATTTTTCAAGCAATTCAAGCCTTTCTTTAACAACCTGCGCCTTTTCAAATTCAAGCTTACTGGCATACTCTTTCATCAGAGATTTTAATTGCCCGATGACAGAATTGATATTGCCTTTAATGATTTCGCGAATGGCTTTGATGGTAGCATCATAATCTTCAGCCGATTGAAGCCCTTCGCATGGCCCCAAACAATTGCCGAGGTGATATTCCAGACATATCTTAAATTTTCCTTTTCTAATATTCTCCGGGGAAAGGTTCAGTTTGCATGTGCGCAGGGGATAAAGCTGACGAATAAGGTCCAGCAAGGTATTCATCATCCTGACCGAAGCATAGGGACCGAAATAATCAGACCCATCCTCGATTACATTTCGTGTGGGGAAAATGCGCGGAAAAGGTTCCTTTTTGATGCAGATCCATGGAAAGGTTTTATCATCCTTCAGCATCACATTGTAGCGGGGCTGATATTTTTTAATCAGGTTGTTTTCGAGGAGAAGGGCATCGAGTTCCGTATCTACAACCATATGTCGGATTTCTGCAATCTTGCGCACCAATACCCGCAATTTGCCACTCAATTGATTGTCCTTATTAAAATACGATGACACCCGCTTTTTTAGATCTTTGGCTTTTCCAACATACAATATCCTGCCATCCTTATCGAAATACTGGTATATTCCGGGTTTCCCAGGCAATGTGCGGATTACCGGTTCCAGTTGATCGAAATATTTATTGATGTCACTCATGCTGATTTTTCTGGTACATGTCAACAGATCCTGCCACCGATGTGAGATCCGGGATGATTATTGCCTGTCTTTTTTCAGAAAGGCATCCCAGCCCTGTGCCGTAATGTCAACCTGTGTTCCTGAACGACTTACCAGGACCACCCCTGATGATTCTTCTGTCATATGTCCGATAGCGGCAATCTCTTTGATATCTTTTACCTTTTCATAATCTTCCTGACTAATGGTAAATAGCAGTTCATAATCCTCACCACCATTCAGTGCGCAGGTCGTAGGATCAATACTGAATTCCTTGGCTACCAGATCCGTTGTGACATCGATGGGAAGTTTTTCCTCGTAAAGGGTTGCTCCCAGCTTAGACTGATGGCAGATGTGCAGGATCTCGGAGGCCAGACCATCAGAAATGTCGATCATAGCGGTTGGTTTTACGCCTGTGTCTTTGAGCAATTGCAAAATATCCATCCTTGCTTCAGGTTTCAATTGTCGTTCAAGGATATAATCATGGCCGGCCAGATCGGGCTGCATATTCGGATCGGCTTTAAAAGCTTGTTTTTCTCTTTCCAGTATCATGAGTCCCATATAGGCCGCACCAAGGTTTCCGCTCACAAAAACAAGGTCTCCCTTTTTGGCGGTATCTCTATACACAATATCAGATTCTTCAGCCTCACCGATACAGGTGACAGAAATGACAAGACCTGATTGACTGGAAACCGTATCACCTCCCACCAGATCCACACCATAATTCTTACATGCCAGGAAAATGCCACTATAAACCTCCTCAAGCGCTTCCACACTGAAGCGATTTGATGCACCAATACCAATGATCATCTGTTTGGGTGAACCATTCATGGCAATGATATCCGAAATATTGACAACAGCAGCCTTATATCCCAAATGTTTCAAAGGCATGTAGGTTAAATCGAAATGAACACTTTCGATGAGTAAATCTTTTGTCACCAAAACCTTCTGATTTTCGTAATTTAACACGGCACAATCATCGCCAATGCCCCTTACAGAACTCTTGTTTTGTAATTTGATTCCTTTTGTCAATACATCGATCAATCCAAATTCTCCGATCTCTGATAACTCGGTACGTTTTATATTCTCTTCCAGTATGCTCATAAATTCAATTTTGAATATGCAAAAGTACTAATTTAGAACAGACAGGTTTTTTCAGAAATTTGCCGATTTTTATCCCCTTTCCAAGGCAACAAAAACAATTGCTTATTGTTATATTTTAAACATATTAAGCAGGTCTATTTATTTGTTATTAATTACTTTTGCAGGCCTGTTTAAAATTCTTCCAAATAAGAGCGAGGAGATTACAATGAGTGACGATAAAAACAACATACTTGACGAAGTAACGCAAGGTGAGTACAAATATGGTTTTTTTACCGATATTGAGATGGAAACGGCCCCCAAAGGCCTCGATGAGGGCACTATCCGTTTCATTTCTGAAAAGAAAAAAGAACCTGAATGGATGCTTGATTTCCGGTTAAAGGCTTTTGAGCGATGGAAAACCATGAAGGAGCCCAACTGGGCACACCTGAACATTCCTCCCATTGATTATCAAAATATTATTTATTACGCTGCGCCTAAAAAGAAACCCCAGCTCGACAGCCTGGATGATGTTGATCCGGAATTGCTGGAGACTTTTAATAAACTGGGGATTTCGCTGGATGAACAAAAACGGCTTACGGGTGTCGCTGTAGATGCGGTTTTTGATAGTGTTTCGGTTAAAACCACTTTTCAGGACACATTGAAAAAGCATGGGATCGTATTCTGCTCTTTCAGTGAAGCGGTACAAAACCATCCTGATTTGGTTAAAAAATATATGGGATCAGTGGTGCCGGCAGGGGATAATTATTTTGCTGCGTTGAATTCTGCTGTATTTTCTGATGGATCATTCTGTTATATTCCTCCCGGTGTCCGTTGTCCGGTTGAATTATCTACCTATTTCAGGATCAACTCAGCAGGAACCGGCCAGTTTGAACGAACACTGATCGTGGCTGATGAAGGCGCCTATGTAAGTTATCTTGAAGGATGCACCGCACCTATGCGGGATGAGAACCAATTGCATGCAGCCGTGGTTGAAATCGTTGCCCTGAAAGATGCAGAAGTTAAATACTCCACAGTGCAAAACTGGTATCCGGGTGATAAAAATGGAAAAGGGGGTGTATATAATTTCGTAACCAAGCGAGGAATGTGCAAAGGAAATCAATCCAAAATCTCATGGACGCAGGTAGAGACTGGTTCAGCCATCACATGGAAATACCCAAGTTGTGTTTTGCTGGGTGATAATTCCATTGGTGAGTTTTATTCGGTGGCTGTCACAAATAATCACCAACAGGCTGACACAGGATCAAAGATGACGCATATTGGAAAAAACACGAAAAGCACCATCATCTCAAAAGGTATTTCGGCAGGATTTAGTAACAACAGTTACCGTGGGCTTGTAAAAATTGCCCGGCGTGCTGAGAATTCAAGAAACTTCAGCCAGTGCGATTCATTGTTACTGGGTGACAAATGCGGTGCGCACACGTTCCCTTATATCGACACAGGAAATAGTTCTTCCATCGTTGAGCATGAGGCCACCACTTCCAAAATATCAGATGACCAGTTGTTTTATTGTTTGCAAAGAGGCATCGACACAGAAAAGGCCATCGGGTTAATTGTAAATGGTTATGCAAAAGAAGTGCTGAAACAATTGCCCATGGAATTTGCCGTTGAAGCACAGAAATTGCTGGCCGTAAGTTTGGAAGGAAGTGTGGGCTAATCTTGTGTTCAAAATTGATGGGTTGAAGTTGAAAGATTTGAGATAAAAATTATTAAAATTTAAAATAATATCATAACATGTTAAATATAAAAAATCTCCACGTTGCGATTGAAGGTAAAGAGATCATCAGGGGATTGAACCTGGAAGTTAAAGCCGGCGAAGTGCATGCCATCATGGGACCGAATGGAACCGGGAAAAGCACATTGGCAGCTGTGGTAGCCGGAAAAGAAGGATATGATGTAACGCAGGGTGAAGTTCTTTATCATCACAAAGACCTGCTTGAAATGGCAACTGAAGAGAGGGCACTCGAAGGCATATTTCTTGGTTTTCAATATCCGGTAGAAATACCAGGTGTGAGTATGACCAACTTTATGCGGACAGCCCTCAATGAGCAAAGGAAATACAGGGGTCTTGATCCAATTCCCCCCGGCGAATTTCTGGAAAGGATGGAGAAGGCAAAAAAGCTGGTCGATATTCATGATAAGCTTACCAACCGATCAGTCAACGAAGGGTTTTCGGGCGGTGAGAAAAAGCGGAACGAGATTTTTCAAATGGCCATGCTTGAGCCAACACTCGCCATCCTGGATGAAACAGACAGCGGCCTGGATATTGATGCCCTGAAAGTTGTAGCCCATGGTGTAAACATGCTAAAATCAAAGGATAATGCAACCATCGTTATCACACATTATCAGCGCCTGTTGGAATATATTATCCCTGACTTCGTGCACGTGTTGTTTGATGGGAAAATCGTAAAATCCGGGGGTAAAGAACTGGCCATTGAACTGGAAGAGAAAGGATATGAGTGGCTCAAAGCAGAAGCCGTTTAAAACTCATTTTGAATTATGATGACAGATACAACATTATTAAAAGATAAGATCATCGACCTTTACAAGGCGAATCGTGAAAAAATAACATTAAATGATCCACCCGGATTAGCAGAAATAAGGGAAAAATCATTTACTGATTTTATAAATCTCGACTTCCCGACGCCGAGGTTGGAAGCATGGAAAAATACTGATATCCGAAAGATATTGCAGCGGGATTACCAAATTTTGTTTGATCCTGAAAACGGCACTCTTGATCTCGATAAGATTTTCCATTGTGAAGTGCCTGATTTCGATACGGAGATCATATCGCTTTATAACGGCTGGTACATTTACCGTGATAAATCCCTTACTACCCTTCCCAATGGGACCATCATCGGAAGTTTTGCCCAGGCAATGAAAGAGTATCCTGATCTGATCCTGAAGCATTTTAACCAATATGCCAAATCCGACTTGAATGGACTCAATGCCCTCAATACAGCGTACGCACAGGATGGTGTTTTCATATATGTTCCGGATGGTGTGGAAGCCTATAAAACCATTCAGATGGTGAATATCCTCAATAAAGAGGATAACCTACTGGTGCAAAACAGGAATCTGGTGATCATGGGCAAAAACAGTAAAATGACGCTGGTACATTGCGACGATTCACACAATTTTAAATCAAGTCTGACCAATACGGTTACCGAAGTTTACATGGATGAAGGTGCCAACCTGAAACATTATAAACTTCAAAATCTCAACAACGAAACATCTTTGATCAATTCTGCATTTTTCCATCAGGAAAAAGATAGCAACCTGGCAACATTTGCCATTTCACTCAACGGTGGCATGATCCGCAATGACATTCACGTTCGGTTGAACGGTCAACAAAGTCATGCCGACATCATGGGGCTTTATCTGATGGACAAAGAACAACATGTTGACAACCAGGTGCATGTTGACCATGCTGTGCCAAACTGCACGTCCAATGAGCTGTTCAAAGGCATCCTTGATGACCATGCCACAGCTGTTTTCAATGGTCACATCCTGGTGCGAAAAGATGCTCAAAAAACCAATGCTTATCAAACCAATCGAAATATCTTATTAAACGATAAAGCTACCATTAATACTAAACCGTTCCTCGAGATCTATGCTGATGATGTGAAATGCAGTCATGGGGCAACGGTAGGACAAATCGACGAGGATGCCCTGTTTTATATTAAATCGAGAGGCATCTCAGAGTACAATGCCCGGTTATTACTGATGTATGCTTTTGCGGCTGAAGTGATCAATGAAATTTCCATTGCCCCTTTAAAAGACCGCATTGATGACCTGGTTAAAAAGCGCTTGCGGGGCGAACTGGCCGTGTGTGACCAGTGTGTTTTGCATTGCAAAAACCAGGAAAAAGCCTACGAATTTAAAATCGATATGAGTAAACTCTAAAAAAGACGATTTTGAATTTTGATGTTCAACAAATCAGAAAAGATTTCCCTGCGCTTCACCAGGAAATCTATGGAAGGCCCCTTGTATACTTTGATAATGCGGCCACCTCTCAAAAGCCCCAGGTTGTCATCGACCGCATTTCAGAATATTACAGAACCATCAACAGCAATGTGCACCGCGGCGTGCATCATCTGAGCCAGCAGGCTACCGATGCTTTTGAAAGCTCCCGGAACCACATTCAACAGTATATCAATGCCCAACATGCCCGTGAAGTGGTCATTACAAAAGGGGCCACCGACTCCATCAACCTGGTGGCCAGTTCCTTTGGTCAGAAATATCTGAAGCAGGGCGACGAAGTGATTATATCATCCCTTGAACATCACGCCAACATTGTCCCCTGGCAGGTGATCTGTGAAAAAACCGGCGCCCAATTGAAAGTGATTCCACTAACTGAAAGCAGCACCCTTGATCTGCAGGCTTTTCAAAAAATGTTGAATAAAAAAACAAAGATCGTGGCGGTAGGACATATTTCCAATGCCCTTGGTGTGGTAAATCCGATCAGGGAGATCATTGAAATGGCGCATGACTTTGACATACCGGTGATGGTGGATGGGGCCCAGGGTATCGTTCATGAAAAAGTGGATGTTCAGGCGCTTGACTGCGATTTTTACTGTTTTTCAAGTCATAAGTTTTATGGCCCGATGGGAGTGGGTGTTTTGTATGGTAAAACCTACTGGCTTTCGGCCATGCCCCCATACCAAACCGGAGGAGAAATGATCAAATCGGTGACTTTCGAAAAAACAACCTATAATGACCTTCCCTTTAAATTTGAAACCGGCACACCCAATGTAGCAGATGTAATCGGGTTTGAATCAGCCATTAAATATATTGAAGACATAGGCATAGCGCACATCAAAACCTATGAAGATGACCTGCTGGAATATGGCATCCAAAAACTGAAAGCAATCGACGGCTTGAGAATTCTGGCAGAAGGAGCCCCCAAAGCCGGTGTTATTTCTTTCCTCCTTAAGGATATTCACCCATACGATGCGGGCACCATCATCGATAAATTTGGAATCGCGGTCAGGACCGGAAATCATTGTGCCCAGCCGGTTATGGACCTGCTTGAAGTACCCGGATCCATTCGGGCTTCGATGGCTTTTTACAATACCAGGGAAGAAATTGACCGTCTGGTAGAGGCAATATTAAAAGTCCGGGAGATGTTTGCATAATGTGTAGTTTCGTAAAAAAAATTTAACCATGAATGTAGAAGATTCAGCAGCTCAGATTGTCAAAGAGTTCAGTTTGTTCGACGACTGGATGGATAAATACAATTACCTGATCGAGATGGGCAAATCACTCCCATTGATTGATGAAAAATATAAGACCGACCAGTACCTGATATCAGGTTGCCAGTCGAGGGTCTGGGTATCTGCCGAGTTGGTGGATGGGAAAGTGGTTTTTAAGGCCGATAGTGATGCCGTGATCACCAAGGGGATCGTCAACCTTTTAATCCGGGTATTCTCCAACCAGCCACCCGAAGATATCATTGATGCTGATCTGAGCTTTATAGATGAAATCGGATTGAAAGAACACCTCTCTCCAACCCGATCAAATGGTCTTGTTTCCATGATCAAACAAATGAAATTGTACGCTGTTGTTTTTAAAACAAAGTTGAAAGATCAAGGTGCTTAGGCTGAGAGCTGAAAACTGGGAGAGAGAGCATGCATGTTACGGTCCCATGATTGGCCAGTGTTAAACGAAACACTGAATCCAAAATTCGGAACTTCGAGATAAAAATATGAGCAAAGTAGTGGAAAATATGCAAAAAAAGATTCTTGGGGATGCGATCATAGAAACGTTAAAAACCATTTATGATCCGGAGATCCCTGTCAACATTTATGAATTGGGGCTTATTTATGAAATCACTTTGGATGATGATTTCAGGGCCCGGGTGTTGATGACACTAACAACCCCCAATTGCCCTGTTGCCGAGTCGCTTCCTGAGGAGGTAAAAGAGAAGGTAGGCAATATCGATGGTATTTCTGAAGCCATCATCGAGCTTACCTTTGAACCGCCGTGGAACATGGATATGATGTCGGAAGAGGCCAAACTTGAATTGGGAATGTTATAGGGTTTTCCCCAGAAGACCTATAAAAGCAAATATTTTAAATTTGTGGAAAATTAAAAATGGCTCCGGACGCAGGCCCTATATTATCGAAAATAAATTTCCCGGCTGATTTAAAAAAATTCAGCGAGGAAGAGCTGCCTCAACTTTGCCAGGAGATCAGGGATTATATCATTGAAGTGATCTCAGCCAATCCCGGACACCTTGGTGCCAGTTTAGGTGCAGTGGAGCTTGCTGTTGCCATTCATTATGTTTTTGATACACCCTATGACAAACTCATCTGGGATGTGGGTCACCAGGCTTATGCCCATAAAATACTGACCGGCAGAAAAGCCCAGTTTCATACCAATCGCAAATACAAAGGCATCAGTGGCTTCCCCAGGATGAAAGAAAGCGAATACGATGCTTTTGGTACCGGTCATTCCTCTACCTCCATTTCGGCAGCACTGGGTATGGCTGTAGCCTCCGCCCTGAAAGATAACAACGGCCGCCAGCACATTGCAGTTATCGGAGATGGATCCATGACCGGGGGGATGGCGATGGAAGCCCTCAACAATGCGGGTGTGACTAACGCCAACCTGCTGGTAATCCTGAATGATAACCAGATTGCCATCGACAGCAATGTAGGAGCCATGAAAGATTACCTGGTGGATATTACCACTTCCAGGAGTTACAATCGCTTCCGGAATTTTGTTTGGAAATTGATGGGTGGAGATACCCGTTATGGCGCCAATTCAAGGGCCATTGTCAAACAGTTCGGGAATGCAGTGAAATCTACCATTTCAAGAAAGAGCAATTTATTTGAAGCTTTCCGTTTCCGTTATTTTGGGCCAACCGATGGTCATGACGTGGTCCACCTGGTGAAATTATTGCGCGATCTCAAACGGATTGAGGGACCAAAATTATTGCATGTCAGTACCAAAAAAGGAAAAGGACTGGACAGTGCTGAGAAAGAACCTACCACCTATCATTCGCCCGGATTATTCGACTCAAAAACCGGACGGATCCGAAAATCGGATTGCCCGGAAAAGTTGTCCCCCAAATACCAAAATGTCTTTGGGAAAACCATTATAGAACTGGCCGAACAAAATGACCGGATCGTTGGGATCACCCCGGCCATGCCAACCGGTTCTTCGCTGAACATGATGATGAGTGTAATGCCGGAAAGGGCTTTTGATGTGGGCATTGCTGAGCAACATGCCGTTACTTTTGCAGCCGGTCTTGCTGCCCAGGGAATGATCCCGTTTTGTAACATCTATTCATCATTTATGCAACGGGCCTATGACCAGGTGATCCATGATGTGGCCCTCCAAAACTTGCAGGTGGTTTTTTGTCTCGACCGCGGTGGACTTGTGGGTGAAGATGGAGCCACGCACCATGGAGCTTATGACCTTGCTTACTTCAGGGCCATCCCCAACATCATCATCAGTTCACCCATGAATGAAGTGGAATTGAGAAACATGATGTATACCGCCCAACTGGATGGGAGTGGCACTTTCTCAATCCGCTATCCAAGGGGCCGGGGAGTTATGTCCGACTGGGCCCAACCATTCACTAAACTGGATATCGGGAAAGGACGGCAGGTAAGGGAAGGTTCCGATCTCGCCATCATTTCTATCGGACACATCGGAAATGTTGCACTGCATGCCGCTGAAATACTGCATGGAGAAGAAGTGTCGGTTGCCGTATTTGATATGCGTTTTCTCAAACCCATTGATGAGGAACTTCTGCACACTGTTTTCAAAAAATTTAATCACATTATTACACTTGAAGATGGGACTGTGAATGGAGGCCTGGGCAGTGCTGTCGTGGAATTCAAAAATGATCATCATTACACTTCAATGGTTAAACGACTGGGTATACCCGACCGGTTTATTGAGCAGGGGTCATTGGAAGAATTGCATAAAGAGTGTGGCATTGATGTGGCGGGCGTAATGCAAACAGCAAGATCCATCATCACTGACCTTAAAAAGGTCAATCCCGTTTGATACGATCATTATTTTTAAATAATAATGTCACCTTTCCATTGTCAGTCTTTTCCACCCTGTAAACATCAATACCTTTTTCACGGATCAACAAATCATCTGCTATAAACCACGCATGGTCGATGTCCTTACCCCGAAGTTTTAAAGCAAAATAATTTTGCGGATTTTCAACCGTAAATTCAATTTCGACCAGCGACCAGTTACCATTGATCACTTCACTTTGTTCAGGCAGTACCCAATGTTCTATGTAACGATTGTTGGGCTCATCATACTCTTCAGCCATTAACCGGAACCAGAAATTCAAAGCATCCAGGTGTGCATTGTACATCCAGACACTGGCTGTATAAGTTTTACCAGCCTCAAAAGTGCCGCCATAAAATCCGGCCAGGGTATGTATGCCTTTTTTCACACCCGTAAAAGCACCGGGCTCACTGAAACTGGTATCAGCACTTTCTGTATCAAAGGAATCAAAGTAAAGAAATGCGTCGGTATCGGCTGTCAGAAATCCATCTTTTTCATGAAGTGATTCCCTGAGTGCCTCAAACTTTTCAATTTCAATTGATGCTGTATTTGCAAAAAGGGTATCCAACGAAAGTGAATATAATCCGATCGATTGACTTCTGGCAATTTCGACGCCTTTATTCTTTAATTCCACCTGATTTTCTGACATATTTCCGGGTGAGACGACAACCAGGAATGGCTTCAAAGATGGAATATCCTGTTGTATGGGTTTGCGGTAATAGGCAGGTGAAACAAGTTCCACGATGCGCTTGCTTTCCTCAATTCCGGTCCTGGTGAGATATGCCCCCGTAATGGGCAGGCCTGTATAAAATGATGCGACGATCGAATTTCGAACGGAAACATCCTGGGGTGCCACCGAAAAGTTCTCTGAACCGATATAATAAAATGGTAAAGGCAGAATAGCCTGGTAATCTGCAGGATCTATTTTATCAAGAACTAGCTTAAGGTCCTGATCCAGATTCGATGGCTCAAATAAGTTCTTGGATTGTGTAATTTTTGATCGCATATCCCAATGATATGGGATGCCTTCAACCATTATAAAAAGAAGTGCGGCAATGACCAAAACTTTTCTGAGCAAATTATATTTTATGCTTCGCCTCAACCAGTGATCAAGCATCACCACGGCCATGATGGTCGCAACAAAGAAAAAAACCCAGTCGAAGCGACCCGTAGCCCTGAATTGTTTAATGACCGGGAAATAATCGATTAATCCGGGTATCGCTTTAAATGGAAAACCAAAAGCAAAAATTAAAAGGATGACTGAAGACCAAATCGCGATCCTGAAATTACCTGCAGGAAGCATATCGGAATCAATCCGGAATCCTTTGCCTCTGGCAAGGTTCTTTACCAGGGGGACCAGCAATGTGATAATCATGATGATCGTCGTCAGACCAAGGTAAGCCCAGGCTTCCCATTTCTGATTCACCGCTGCGAATTGATCGATCAGGGGCCTTAAGGGTGGATATATGGGGACCAACAGATCATCCGGTTCGGCATTGTGCAGGAAGAAGCCGGATGGATTGGGTGTACGGCCGGTATGGGTATCGGTCAAATTCACGAATAGCACAAAGCATAATACCGGAAGAATGACCCACAAGAACAATGGTAACCATGCAGCAATTTGAGATTTAAGTGTTTTGAAGTTTTTGATAAAGTGGATCACCCAAAATGCCAGCAGAAAGCCTGCTGCCATCATCCCCAGATAGGCATGGATAAAAAACCAGAAGAAGATATTCAACATTTGAAACCAAAGCCATCGCTTTTTTTCTGTATTGCCATAATGCTTTAGCGCCAGGTAAAGTGTAAGAGGGATAAAAAAGCTATACGAAAGCGCAAGATGTCCGGTTAACCTGAAAACCTGTGGTGCCAGCATCATGATCCCCAGGGAACCTAAAATTGAAAAAAACGGATCGACCTTCAGATCTTTGAAGATAAGCCAGAGAAATAGGGCGGTCAGCACAAAGGAAAAGATCATGAAAAAATTCAGAAACCCAACCGAATAATCAACGATACCGGGAAAGATTGGTTTCAACGCCCGAAAAGCCAGTGTAAAAATGGGATGACAATCGGTGTACATAAAATGCTCGCCATATGGGTAATTCATGCCTTGAAATTCAATGGCAGAAGAATCGTATTTGATATGCCAGGCATAGGTGAAATAGTTTTTCATGCCATCACCCGATGTGCTGAACATGAAGCTATTGGGTGATACCAGCACCTTACCATAAAAAATAGCGATAAAAGCTGTGCTCAAAATGATAAGGATGATGAAATAAAGCCGGCTACTTTTCAATTGCAAGTTTGTTAAAAGGTTGTCCTTAACAAAAATAGAATTAATCAGGATTTTAAAGGTAGATTTTTTAACTTTACAGGCAATAAGCCCCATTTTACATGAAAAACCTAATTTTTACTACCATCTTGATTTTATTTTCGGTTTTAACGTTTGCCCAAAACTGGAGCCCCATCCGGGTAAACCAGAAAATGAATTACCAGCATTCCGATTCATCTTATATCAGTCATACGATTTGGGTGGATTCATCACTTGTTGAAGGCAATGATTCGGTATTCTTCACAAACAAAATCGTAATAGATGTGCCCGGAAATCCTGAAATTGTGTTAAGAAATCAACCACAGTTTCTGGGTGAGTTCCTGGTCAAGCAACAGTTCGGGTTTTACCTGATCGGACAACCCTATAATTTTACAATTTATGCCTCTGGGGATTTAGGAGATAGCTGGAGTTTCAGTGGTATATCAGGAATTTCAGCCGAAGTGACCTCGTTAACGACCGAAAATATTTTTGGTGTGACGGATTCGGTGAAAGTAATATCACTTTCGGATGGCAATGAAATCAAGCTTTCCAAAAACTTCGGGATCTTAAAATTTCCCGACTTTGAAAATGTTGGTTACTTTGAAATTACTGGAATACAGGGAACCGCATATGGCGAATCAGTGCCCGGCATATTGGATATTTATGATTTTGAAATTGGAGATGTTTATCAAAGTTTCTACGATTATTCTACCGTTAATAGTGGTTCGAGTTATGATTTTAGGTATAAAAAAACGGTAATCAACAAACAGCAATTTGAAGACTCAACCCAATATGAATTTCATGTTTTACGACATAAACGAGAATATTGGGCCAATAATACCACCCATCATTATTATGCAAATTATTATGAGGATCTTATAATAAAAAATGATCCTGTGAACCGTGAAAATAAATTCAATCATCAGCTTGACATCATAGAGGACACCTACGTTTGGATTGGAACTATGGAGTTGTTTACCTATTGCCGGATTAATCCTGATGAAAATGGAATGATCGTTAAAGCATTTGGAGATCCTGAAGAAGACAATGACATTCAATATCTGTACTTTGCTTTGGAGGAGAATACAGATACACTATATAAAATTGAAGATTCAGAATTGGTGGACGGTTATCAGGGTTTTACTTTTATGAATGGCCTGGGGCTGACCTATTCTTACAGTGAAGAATTTTGGGAGACCTACATTGAAAATTATCTTGAAGGTTATGTTAAAGACGGTGATACCGTTGGCATCATCACGCCTGATTCTGTCCTATTGGCGGTTTCAATTGAAGAAAACAATGTGCAGGAAGAAACATTTGAAATTTATCCCAATCCTGCATCAGAAATTCTACACATTAAAACCGGAAAGTCCCAAATAGAACATTTTGATTTTGAATTGAGAAACAGCCTGGGTGAAGTGGTTCAGAAAGTGAACAATATTATTGCGGCAGACCCTGTCATCCGGATTGAAGGACTGAAAAGCGGTATCTACTTTTACACAGCCATAAAGGATTTCCAGATTTTAGCTAAAGGAAAAGTTTTAATCCGGTAGCGCTAGCTATTCACCTCCACAGCTTCCACCACCGTCCTGATCACTCTTTCTACCATCTCATCCGTCAGGTCATAATAAACCGGCAGGCTGATCACCCTTGAATAATTGCAAAAGGTTTCAGGGTATTGTTTGATATTATATCCCATACCTTTATAGTAAGTCATCAAGGGCAAGGGAATAAAATGCACATTGACAGCCACTCCATTTTCCGAGATACGCTGGATAATCACATCCCTTTGTCCTTCATCAATGCCATTGATGCGCAGCAAAAAAACATGGTAGGATGAAATCTTTTCCTTTGTTTCATATTCAGGGAGCTGGGCCCATGAATATTTTGAAAATGCGGCTGCATAGGTATCAAAAATGTGCTTACGCCTGACCAGCATATCTTCATCATAACGTTCCAGTTCCACCAGCCCCATGGCCGCTGCAATATCCGTCATATTGAATTTATACCCCGGCTCCACCACATCGTAGCGCCAGGCACCAGCTTGCGTTTTGGTAAAAGCATCTTTGGATTGCCCGTGCAGCGACTTCACCCTCAGATATTTGTAAATTTCTTCATTATCGAATGGTTCAGGCAGGTTGAGACACACTGCTCCCCCTTCAGCCGTGGTGAGGTTTTTCACAGCATGAAACGAATATACCGTGATGTCGGTGAGGCTGCCGGTTTTCTTCTCGTTATAAACAGCACCCACCGAATGGGCTGCATCCGACAATATTAAAATCCGGCCCAGCATTTTTTGGTTTTCAGTTCGAGACGAAAATTTTGATTTGATTTTAGGGTTTTGGACCAATTCATTTAATTCCAGGTAATCACATGGAAAACCAGCCAAATCAACCGGAATGATCACTTTTGTTTTATCCGTAATGGCTTTTTCAACAGCATCAACGTCGATATTGAAATCATCCTTTACATCCACAAAAACGACTGTGGCCCCACAATGAACTACAACATTGGCGGTAGCGGCATAAGTATAAGCCGGAACAATTACTTCATCCCCCTCCTGCACGCCGAACCACCGCAGCATGAGTTCCAATCCAGCTGAACCAGAGCTTACACAAAGGGTAGCCATATGACCCCCATATTCGGTCAGCTTTTCTTCGAACTTTTTCACCTTCGGACCCGTGGTGATCCATCCCGATTTTAAGGTATCAATCACCTCATCGATGATCTTTTGATCCATGCGGGGTGGGGAAAAAGGGATTGGTTTCATACTGATAATTCAGGGTTCAGAGTTCTGTTTTTTGGAGTTACAGGTTAGCGTCAAGGAAGGCCATCACGTTGTTTTCCATCCGTTTAAGAATGTTGCCTGTATCGGCTTTTTCGAAATTTTCACCGGTTATACTTTCAAATAGTTCTATATACCTTTCCGACACACTGTTTACAAAATCGTCGCTCATAAAAGGAACTTCCTGACCTGACTGCCCCTGAAATCCATGGTCCATCAACCACTCACGGACAAACTCCTTGGAAAGCTGTTTTTGCTGTTCTCCTTTAGCAAAGCGCTCTTCATAACCATCTTTATAAAAGTAGCGGGATGAATCGGGAGTATGGATCTCATCGATCAAATAGATCTTCCCATCCTTTTTACCGAATTCATACTTGGTATCTACGAGTATCAGTCCCTTTTCATCGGCTATTTCACTCCCTCTTTTAAACAGCTCAATGGTATATTTCTCGAGCAATTCGTAATCTTCGGCACTCACCAGCCCTTGCTTCAGGATCTCTTCTTTCGAAATATCTTCATCATGTCCCTCATGGGCTTTGGTAGTCGGGGTAACAATGGGTTCTTCAAAACGCTCATGTTCGCGCATGCCATCCGGTATGGGGACGCCACATATCTCACGGGCACCTTTTTTATAGGTTCTCCATGAACTTCCGGTCAGGTAACCACGAATGATCATTTCTACAGGGAAAGGATCGCAAAAATGTCCGACGGTTACATTCGGATCAGGCGTTGCAATTTTCCAGTTGGGGCAGATATCGGCAGTACTGTCCAGAAATTTAGAGGCAATCTGGTTCAGCATCTGGCCCTTATATGAGATTCCTTTTGGTAGCACTACATCAAATGCTGAAATGCGATCGGTAACAACCATCACCATGTATTTATCGTCAATATTGTATACGTCTCTCACTTTGCCTTTATATACACTTTTCTGTTTGGGGAAATTAAAGTCGGTTTTTACAACTGCATTGCTCATATTTATTTACTTTTTGGTTGATCACTGTTTTTCTCGTATGCTTTAATAATTTTGGTCACCAGGCTATGTCTTATCACATCTTTTTGATCCAGATAAATAAAATCGATCCCTTTTATATCCTTTAATATCTTATCTGCCTGTAACAATCCGCTTGCCTGATTTTTCGGCAGATCAATCTGGGTGATGTCCCCTGTTACGATAAACTTTGCAGATCGACCCATTCTGGTAACAAACATTTTCAATTGAAGTTCAGTGGCATTTTGTGCTTCATCCAGAATTGCAAAGGCATGATCGAGGGTTCGGCCTCGCATAAAAGCCAGGGGCGCAACTTCAATGGTTCCGTCTTCAAGGTATTTTAATAATTTTTGAGTCGGGATCATATCACGTAAAGCATCATAGAGGGGCTGCAGATAAGGATCCAGCTTTTCACGCAGGTCACCGGGCAGGAAACCAAGACTCTCACCGGCTTCAACGGCAGGGCGGGTCAGAATGATCCGTCGAACCTCTTTGCGTTTTAATGCTCTCACAGCGAGTGCAACAGCTGTGTAGGTCTTTCCGGTACCGGCCGGGCCAATGGCAAAAATCAAATCACTGACATCGCTGCGCTCTACCATCCTGAACTGATTTTTAGTCAGGGCTTTGATGAGCCGGCCATGGGTGCCATGTACCAGGATGCCCTGCTCATTTTCATGCTCGATATGAGCAATGGATGGCTCTTCATCCTTTAATATCTGTTCGATTTCAAGGGTTCCCAACTTGCCAAATCGCTCATAATGGGCCAGTAAGAGATCAAATTTTTCTTCGAAGGTATCCAGGTCAGATGCTGTTCCGATTACTTTGATCATGTCGCCCCGGGCAATGATCTTAAGTTTGGGGAAAAAAGATTTGATCAGGTCAAGGTTTTTATCATTTACACCGTAAATTTCAACTGGATTATAGGAAGAAATGCTGATGATCCGTTCGTTCATAAATTTGATTAAATCTGTTCGGTCCGCAATTTTTTGAAAAAGATTCACTTAAAATGTGGTGAATCAAGCAGAATTACTAATTTTGAATACTGCAAAATTAATTGAATTAGGCAGACAATTCAACACCGGAGCAATATTTTATGCCAATCATCACATTAACGAGTGACTGGGGACAGAAAGACCACTATGCAGGAGCTGTGAAAGGAGCCATACTATCCAGGATGCCGGATGTTACCATCGTTGATATTTCACATGAGATCCCTCCCTTTGAGATTGAGCAAGCTGCTTTTGTGTTAAAAAATGCCTGGCCCGATTTTCCCAAAGGCACCATTCACATTATTGGTGTTAATACAGAAGAATCGGATAAATTCGGGCATACGGTTATTGAAAAAGACGGTCATTATTTTATCGGGACTGACAATGGTATATTTTCCCTTTTATTCGATCAGAAGCCGGAGAAGATCATTGAACTGACCATTACCCAGGATTCCAATTCCTTTACTTTTTCAACCCATGATCGTTTTGTTAAAGCAGCCATTCATTTGGCTCAAGGCCAAAAAATTGAAGCGCTGGGATCACTTCGTGATAAGCTGATCGAAAAGATATTACTCCGGCCGGTTGTGGATGACAATATGATCAAAGGTCATGTCATTTACATTGATCGCTACGAAAATATCATCACCAATATTTCCAGTTCCTTGTTTCGTGAGATTGGGAAAAACAGAAAATTTTCCATCATCTTCCGTACCTATTCCATTGGCAAACTCAGCCAGTCATATACGGATGTTGCACCGGGTGAAATCCTCGCATTATTTGATTCGGCAGGTATGCTCGAGATCGCCATGAACCAGGGCAATGCCGCAGGCTTATTGGGCCTCGATTATAAGGATATGATCCGGATAGAGTTTTCCTGAAATTTTGGGGGACCGTTAAACAAAAGTAACTTTTCAGGGGTTTTAAATACATCACCTATCCCAATCAAACATGGCTGAATTAAAAACAAAAAAGAATGAAGCAAGTGTGGAATCTTTCTTAAATGCTGTTGAAGACGAGCAGAAAAGAAAAGACTGCTTCACCATCCTCGAACTCATGAAAAAGATCACCGGCGCTGATCCCAAAATGTGGGGTCCTTCCATGATTGGTTTCGGTGATTATCATTACACATACGCCAGCGGTCGCGAAGGCGACTGGTTCCTCACCGGTTTTTCACCGCGAAAACAAGCAATTACCTTATACATTATGGATTATGTGGAGAAACATGAAAACATCCTGGCCGACCTTGGCAAATTCAAACACGGCAAGGGTTGTTTGTATGTAAAACGCCTTTCTGATATTGACATGGATGTATTGGAAAAACTGATCCGGGAATCGATAGCCAAACTGAAAACACGTAATCAGCCCACTTGATCTTAAATAATTTATTTAATAAGTTCAATTTACTGATTACCTCGCTCAAATTATCAATTCCCGAAAAAAAGATAAGCCATAAGAATGGCGGCGATAATACCTGCAAAATCAGCGATGAGACCGGCCGTAACAGCATATCGGGTATTGCGAATGCCAACCGAACCGAAATAAAGGGCAATGATATAAAAGGTAGTATCAGTGGCCCCCTGGACGGTGGATGCCACACGACCGACAAAAGAATCGGCTCCGTATGTATTCATGGCATCCACCATCATGCCGCGGGCCCCGCTTCCGCTGAGGGGTTTCATTAGCGCAGTGGGCAAAGCCTCAACAAATGCGGTATCAACATGCAAAGCAGTAAGCAACCACCGAATACCGTCAATGAAGATATCCATGGCACCCGAGGCTCTAAAGACCCCGATCGCTACCAGGATAGCCACCAAAAACGGAATGATCTTAACAGCCACCTGGAAACCTTCTTTGGCTCCCTCGATGAACGTTTCATATATATTGATCTTCTTCCGGACACCCAGCAGGATAAAAGCCATAATAACCGAAAAAAGAATGAAATTGCTTGCAATGGTCGATATTTTGGTGATCTGCTCCTGGGGCAGGTAGGAGAACCAGATAATCAATCCGAAAACCACCACCGAAATCCCACCAATATAAGCCATAATGACTTTATCAAAGAGATTGATTTTTTGGTAAAGTGCCACGGTAATCAATCCTACAACCGTACTGAAAAAAGTAGCCAGGAGGATGGGGATAAAAATATCCGAAGGATTGGCAGCTCCCAGTTGGGCACGGTAAACCATCACACTGATGGGCAGTATCGTCAACCCCGATGTATTCAACACCAGGAACATGATCATGGCATTGCTGGCCGTCTTTTTGTCTTCATTGGTTTCCTGCAACTCCTCCATGGCTTTCAAACCAAGCGGCGTCGCAGCATTGTCGAGCCCCAGCATATTCGCTGAGAAGTTTAACATCATGGGTCCATAGGCAGGATGATCCTTTTTTAAGCCTGGAAAAAGTTTGGCAAAAAAAGGTCCGACAGCACGGGAAAAAACCTTGACAACACCGCCCTTCTCTCCCACTTTCATCAAACCCAGCCAGAGGGTTAACACACCCGTGAGGTATAAAGATATTTCAAAGCCGGTTTTGGCATTGTCGAAAGTACTGTTCACCATATCCGAAAAGACCTCCACGTCACCCAAAAAGATCAAACGGACCAATCCAACCACAAAAGCCACCACGAAGAAAAAGATCCATATATAATTGAGTGCCATCTGCTTTGCTAATTTACGATTCGAAATTAAGGGTAAAATCAGCGGACCCGGCAAAGGCTTCGGAAAGGTTACTAAACATAGGCTGTTAATAAGGTCGGTGAATCATCGTAAAGCATTCATATATTGATAATTTCAGCATGTTTATCAACGATTCGAACTATTGATTATCTTTGGGCACTGAACCTTTAATCGATCTATGGCGACTCATACGGAAAAAGAGAAGAATAATGTGAAGTGGTTTACTTTAGGAGCTATACTGGCCTTTACTGTCATATTGTTTTCAGGTTCACTCAATCATGATATATTGTATGGCTGGGATGATGGCGAGTACATCAATGATAAAAGCATCCGGAATATGGAGGTTAAAAATTTCTTTTCGGATTTTTACCTGGGGATGTATCAGCCACTGGCCGTTTTATCTTTATCATTGAATTATCAAACAGCAAAGGACAATCCCGTACCTTATCATACCACGAACCTGTTGCTTCATTTGATCAATGTGATCCTGGTATTTTTTCTGTTTCACAGAATAGCCGGGCGCCTGGACATTGCCTCATTTGTTGCCCTTTTATTTGCCATTCACCCCATGCACGTCGAAGCTGTTGCCTGGATTGCCACACGCAGCAACAGCCTTTATTCCGCTTTTTACCTGGCAGCTTTGCTGACCTATGTGATCTATCTTGAAAAACGATCGATCAAATTTCTTTTGCTAACCATGCTCTTTTTTATCTTGTCCTGCTTTTCAAAATCAATGGCGGTAACCCTGCCCGTTTTATTGCTTTTATTTGATTATTTCTATGAAAGGGAGTTCAAGTTAAAGGTCTACCTCGAGAAAGTACCTTTTTTTGTCATATCGATCATCTTTGGCGTGATCACTATCAATGCAGCGTCTGAATTTGATCATATCAAAAACCTTTCTGTGGATTACAACATTCTGGATCGCGCAGTAATGCTTATGTATTCAGTGGTCTTTTACCTGGTCAAAGCCATTGCTCCGGCCAATTTATCGGCGGTGTATGCCTATCCCGATAAGGCAGGGATGTTCCTGCCGGGTGTTTATTATTTTGGGGTGTTTATTTTTGCGGTGATCGTGCTGAATGTCATTATTTTGGGACGTTCGCGCAAAACGGTCATGTTTGGCATGTTGTTTTTTCTCATCACCATTTCACTGGTTCTGCCGCTGGTGTGGTCGCGGATGCTGATGCTGGCCGACCGGTATACCTATATCCCCTACCTGGGTATTTTTTTCATGTTCGCACGTCTTTACATCAAATATGTTGAATCTGAAAGTGAGCGCATCCATAAGTACAAAATATTTATTAATACAGCCATATTTGTTTATATCATTTTCCTGGCCGGGACAACCTACCAGCGAGTCAAAGTATGGAAAGATGCTGAAACCATGATCACCGATGTGATTGAAAAGGACCGCTCGGATGTGGATGTTTCCATCGGGTATTTTTTCCGGGGCAATATCCGCGATAAAGCCAATGATATGCAGGGTGCCTTGCAGGATTTTTCCAGAGCCATTGAACTCAATCCTGAATACACCATGGCCTATAACAACCGCGGTATTATTAAAGGAAGCATGCAGGATTTCAAGGGTGCCCTTGATGATTTCAATAAAGCTGTTGAATTGGAACCGGAATATGCAGAAGCCATTTACAACCGCGGGAATGCCCATTATTACCTGAAACAGTTTGTGGAAGCCTGCAGCGACTGGAGCCTGGCGGCCTACCTTGGATTCGAACAGGCAGCAAAGGTAAAGAAGGAATACTGCCGCTAGTTAATGAGAAAAGACATGTTTTAAGGGTTTGGCTGGAAGGGGCCACTCTTTTGTTTCACTTTTGATTCATTATTCCGACCTGATCAACAATATTTTTCCTGACGACATCGATTTTATATAAGTTCTGATGCCGGTAACAACCTCCTCCAGTTTATAATGCCCCTGTATGGTGGTTTTGAACTTTCCCCGGATAAACTGATCCTGAACAAAATCGGTGTACTGCTGGAATGTTTCCCGATCCATTCCTGCGATCCAATCATTCAGGTTGAATCCCATAACTTTTTTATGGCGAAAGATCAATCCCATTGGATCGAGCCCCGAAACAGCCTGCCCCGAGAGTCCACCATATACAACCAGCGTGGCTCCGCCAGGCATGCAGTTCAGCAACTGACCGGCCATATCACCCGCAACAGCATCAAAGGCAAAAGCAGGCTTGAGGTTATTGCAAGCTTCCTTGAACTGCTCCGTAAAATAATCATCCGTGTTGTTGAGAACCCACTGCTGTCCCTCACTTTTTAAATGGGCGACCTGCTCCGGCCTGCGCACGATATTGATAACTTCAATTCCTTTTTCAGCAGCCATCATGCGCATAAAATCGGGAACCTGACCACCTGCCGCATTGACAATAAAGGATGGATTTCCGGCTTGCTCAACCATAGCAAATAAACCAATTGCGGTCAGGGGATTGATGGATAAACAGGCAGCCTGTTCCATTTCCATCCCTTTTTTCAAAACGATACAATCCGAAGCTTTGACCCGGAAATACTCCGCCCAGGTGCCATCGGCATCATCCTGGGAGAAACAACTCACCTTTTTACCCAGAAGATTTCTTGCATTTTCACCGGTATCCACCACTTCACCTGTTCCTTCAAAACCCGGAACAGCAGGCAACGGCTTAACAATGTTATATCCTCCCCGCAAAAAGGCGATATCGGATGGATTACAGGGAGCAGCTTCCAGACGGATCAGCACATCATCCGATCGAAGTTCAGGTATATCAATTTCTTCAATTTTAAGTCCGAGTAAGGCCCGGATCAGGTTATCATTGTATTGGGGTAAAATGACGGCCCTGGTCTTTGTTATATTCATGATCAATTCATTCTATTGGCAAATGCAACAGCGGCTTTCGCATGCAGATAAGTCGTATCAATTAAGGTGAGGGTTGTATCTTCCGGTTTGATAACCAGGGGTAATTCGGTACAACCCAGGATAACGCCATCAATATCTGGAGTGGAATGGATCAACTCCATCAGGTACTTTTTTGAAGAGTGCAGGAATTTTGCATTGACCAGCTCCTCAAAGATGATCCGGCTGATCTCCCGGATGTCATTATCGCCGGGAACGACCACATCAACCCTGTATTCTTTTTCAAGTTTTTCTGAAATAAACCTTTCCTGCATGGTATATTGTGTGCCCAGGAGCAAGACTTTTTTCAAGCCTTTCGACATGATTTCCTTACCAGTGGCATCAGCAATATGTATCAGCGGAACGGATAATCTTTGCCGAACTTCACCGGCAAATTTATGCGCCGTATTGGCACACAAAAGGATGACACCGGCACCAAGTGATTCCAGCCGCAGGGCCTCTTCGGCCAGGCGTGGTCCTACCTTTTCAAAATTCCCGGAATTTCTCAGTCCATTGATCTCTTCCCAGTCGAAAGAGTACAAAAGAATCCTGGCTGAATGACTTCCCCCAAGCAAACGGATGGTTTCCTGGTTGATGATGCGGTAATAATCCAGGGTGGATTGCCAGGTAATTCCTCCAACCAATCCAATTGTCTTCATGGTATTATGATTTGGAGTTTGTAATAAATGATTTTACTTTTTGATAGGCTTCTTCCCTGGCTCTTTCCAGATCATCATTGACAATGATCATATCAAACTTTTGGGCAAATGTGAGTTCATACAGCGCCTTATTCAGTCTTTTCTGCAGGGATTCTTCATCTTCAGTTGAACGACCCCGAAGCCGTTCTTCCAATTTTTGAACATTCGGCGGCATCACAAATACAGCCAGTGCATTTTCGCCATATATGTTTTTGATATTCAATCCTCCAACGACGTCCACATCAAAAATCACATTTTGTCCTTTGTGGCGCAATTGATCAACTTCAGGCTTTAACGTTCCATAATACTGATCTTTGTACACCTCTTCCCATTCCAAAAAATCACCGGCCTCGATTTTTTTTCTGAACTCCTCTACAGTCATGAAATAATAATCCTTTCCATCAACTTCACCGGATCGTATGGGGCGGCTGGCGGCAGAAACAGAAAAGGAGAGGTTCAGATCCGTATCCAGCAAATACTTCACCAGCGTGGTTTTGCCCGCCCCGGAAGGTGCCGAAAAAATGATGAGCTTGCCTTGCTGATTTTCCAAATGCATTAAAGAATATTGTACAATTGTTCTTTGATCTTTTCGAGTTCATCCTTCATCTGAACGACCAGTTTCTGGATGTTTGCATCGGTGGCTTTGGATCCGAGGGTATTGATCTCACGCCCCATCTCCTGTGAAATAAAACCCAGTTTTTTGCCCTGGGAATCGGGTTCTTCCAGTGTATCGATAAAGTATTTACAATGTTTTTTCAACCGCACTTTTTCCTCTGTGATATCCAACCTGTCGAGATAATAGATCAATTCCTGCTCAAATCGGTTTTTATCCACATCCTCCTGGTCGACCACTTCATATACATCCTTTTTGATTTTTGCCCTGAGGTTTTGCAACCGGTCGTTTTCGAACCGGGGTACCTGCTCCAGCAATTCCATGATCTTTTCATTGCGGTAAACCAGGTCTTTTTTGAGGCTGGCACCCTCCTGCACCCTGAATTCATCCACCTTCTCCATGGCATTGTGGATAGCCTCCACCAGGGCTTTCCATTCTGCTTCGCTGATCTCTTCGCGGGAAGGGACCATTACGTCGGGCAGGCGCATGATCACCTGGAGGAGATTGTCGGTATCGCCAAGGTTTATCTCGCCGGATATTCCCTTCAACTCATGATAATATTTCTTCACCAGGTCGCGATTGATGGCATAGCCGGTACCCTCACCATTGGCCTCAAGGGTGATCACAAAATCGATCTTTCCACGTTGTAGTTTGGCTGCTATCAGACTCCGGAAGTCAAATTCCCTTTCTCTGTATCCATTGGGAATGCGGGCATTGATATCGAGAAACTTGCTGTTGAGCGATTTGATCTCGATGATCAGTTTACGATTATTAAATACACACTCCGACTTTCCGAAGCCTGTCATGGATTTAATCATAACAAATGATTTTGGGCAAAAGTAGGAAATAATGTTGGTTTTTTCATCTACGTTTCAGGATTCAATGATTTAATAAAAACAGCCGGATCAATCTGGTTGTTCTGGCAGCATTGATCCTCTATTCGGATTAAATAATGGTCCATGGCAATCATTATATTTTCCTATCTTTGCGCCAATTTTTTAAAACGTTGCATCATGTTTCACGACAATAATAAATTCGCCGGCGAAGGGCTTACTTACGATGACGTACTCCTGCTGCCGGCTTTTTCGCAAGTACTGCCCCGCGAAGTAGATACCTCTACCAAATTCACCAAAAACATCACCCTCAACATCCCTGTGGTTTCGGCCGCTATGGATACGGTTACCGAACATACCATGGCCATAGCCATTGCCCAGGAAGGAGGCATCGGTGTGATCCATAAGAATATGCGGATTGAAGAACAGGCCAATGAAGTTCGCAAAGTGAAACGGGCTGAAAACGGGATGATCATCGACCCGGTTACCATCGACAGAAATGCGCTGGTACAGGATGCCCTCGACCTCATGAAAGAATTTGGTATTGGCGGGATCCCTGTCGTGGACAAACAAAATACCCTGGTCGGAATCGTCACCAATCGTGATCTGCGCTTTGAACGCAAACCGGAAAAAAGAATTGAAGATGTAATGACCAAAGAAAACCTGATCACCACCACCGAGTTCACCGATTTTGAAAAGGCTGCCGACATTCTTCAGGAGAATAAAATTGAAAAACTTCCGGTCGTTGATAAGGAGAACAAACTCGTTGGACTGATTACGTATAAAGACATCATAAAGATCAAAGAGCGGCCCAATGCCTGCAAAGACGAACGCGGACGACTGCGGGTAGCAGCTGCGGTCGGCATTGCCCGCGACACCCTTGACCGGGTAGCAGCCCTGGTGGATGCCCAGGTGGATGCCATTGTGATCGACACAGCCCATGGCCATTCTGAAGGGGTGCTTAACATGGCCAAAGAAGTGAAAAAAACATTTCCTGATCTCCAATTGATAGTAGGGAATATTGGCACGGCCGAGGCCGCCAGGGACCTTGCCAAAATTGGCGTAGATGCCGTAAAAGTGGGCATTGGTCCCGGCTCCATTTGTACGACCCGTATCATTGCCGGTGTAGGTATTCCGCAACTTACGGCCATCTATGAAGTGGCCCGGGCACTTGAAGGCACCGGCATTCCCATCATTGCGGATGGTGGGATCCGTTATACGGGCGACATCGTAAAGGCCATTGCTGCAGGAGCTTTTACCATCATGGCAGGATCGCTGTTTGCAGGGGTGGATGAATCACCGGGAGAGACCATTATCCTTGAAGGACGGAAATATAAAACTTACCGGGGTATGGGCTCCATCGAAGCCATGCAAAAAGGTTCCAAAGACCGCTATTTCCAGGATGTAGAAGACGATATTAAAAAACTGGTGCCGGAAGGTATTGTAGGGCGAGTGCCATTCAAAGGCGGTCTTTCGGAAGTGATCCACCAGATGGTAGGCGGACTGCGGGCAGGCATGGGTTACACCGGATCACGCAATATTGCCGAACTCCAAAAAGCAAAATTCATCAAGATCACCGCTGCCGGTGTGGTTGAAAGCCATCCCCATGATATCACCATCACCAGGGAAGCACCGAATTATAGCAGATAGCGTAATGGTCCCAGATTGACTTTACCAGGAAGCAGAAACAAGGCAAATACAAGTTACCGGTAATTTGAAATCCCATTCAAAAATACAATTCTGCACGCACTCAAACGGACAATTCAGTGCTATTACTTTCAGCTTTTCCAGGTATTCTTTGAATTTTGCACCCTATCATTCGTCCTATTTAAATAGCTTCTAAATGGCCAATTGTTAATAAAAAATCGTGTTTGTAGCAAGTTCTTGCTACTTCTGAACTTTCTTTTCTCATTAATTTTAGAAAATAAAATACTACTTTCATCGGTGATTAGGTTAAAACTTAATATAATTCATGAGTAATGGCCTGTTATGATCCGTATTACAAAAGGAAAAACTTCTTAAAATTTGCACTTGGATATATCATATTGATGGTTATACCCTTATATATCCCTTCAGTTTATGCTTCATATAGTACCAACTTGAATAAAGCACACAACAGGAATATACAATGGCTGATACTTCATAGTGATATCGCTGATGATTGTATTTCCCAATCCGAGGATGATCCTCAGGGAACAACACAACAATTGCAACTATCCCCCCTGCCGGCGGATACCCTGCCGGCACCATTGGTACAGGAGGATGTCATTTTCATTTCAACCGGTCAAACCCTTACCTGGGACAGCTCTTTTTTTATGAATGCCCATACTGTAATTATCGATAGCAATGCAACATTGATCATTCATGACACGGTGTATGTTAAACCCCAATCAAAGATCATTGTCGAAAGAGGCGGCCGGCTGGAAATTGATGGTGGAGCCATCATCGGTCATTGCCTCTGGTAGGGCATCCAGGTTTGGGGCACCAACTTGGAACCGCCATCCAATTATAGTGCTCATGGGCAAGTCATACTAAAGAATGCTGCAATCATTGAAAATGCCAAATACGCAATCCGTACCATTAAAGCCGAAAGCGATCAAACAGAAGGTGAACAACTGGACTATCACTATTCCGGAGGACAGATAGTTATGGAAAGCAATTCCAGGATCCGGAATTGTGAGTATGGGGTTTGCTTTTATCCATATGAATATGATCATATTAGTGTAATCAAAGATGCGGTGTTTGAAACAACTGCCGAGCTTTCTAACACAAGCGGTTTACCCTATACACATATTTACCTGAACGATGTATTTGGTGTAGATTTTAAGGGTTGTACGTTTATCAACAGTCGCGAATCTACCGCTGTTGAAGCTGATGAAAGGGGCATGGGTATATACAGTTATAACTCCGGATTTAATGTTGTTCCGTATTGCACCTCTCAAATAGATCCCTGCCCCTCTTCCTCACAGCAACCCAACCATTTCGAGAATCTGTACTATGGCATTAAAGCCCTCAATAGTGGTTCTGTGAGAACTTTTACAGTGGATACTGCAGAATTTGAGAATAATGTAAGAGGCCTGTATGCCAGTGCAATCGACCTGGCAGAAGTTATTAGATGCGATTTTAAAACCTGGGATAATACCAATCCATTCATTGAAGATTATGGCCTTTATCTTGATAATTGCACAGGTTATATGATCGAGGAAAACTATTTCCACAACGACGAACAGGTCCAGGAAGGCGTTGGTTTGGTCATCAATAATTCAGGTTCAGATTTTAATGAAATTTACAACAATCAATTTGAAAATACCAATTATGCAACCCTGACACAAGGATGTAATAGAGACGCTGACCCAGATTATGGATTAAAAATCAAATGCAACGATTATTGGAATAACGATCATGATATCGTAGTATCTTATGATACGGCCACTGTTTACCCGGGGATTTCCAAGGCGCAAGGTGCACCGGGAGCCACGCAAATGCAGGCCGGTAATACATTCAGCCACAATAATAATGGGATCAGTACCAGTGATTTTTATAACATTAAAGATGGTTTTTTTACTTACTACCATCATGATCCCGACTCTACCCCCTCAGACAATGTTGTTCCCATTTATTACACTAATAAATACATAAGCTTAAGTAACGAAGGCAACCCATATTCAAAATTAAATAGTTGTGCATCGCATATTGATACCACAGGTGGCGGAGGACAGGGAGAAGAGGAAATGCGAAGTAGCATGGTCGTTAATGAAAATGAAGCCGACAGTGTGCAGGCAATCCTTACCGCGCTGGTCGACGGGGGCAATACCTCGGTTCTCGAACAGCAGGTTTACCAGAGTATGCCGCCTCAGTCATACGACCTTTACATGAACCTGATGGGCAAATCACCTTACCTGAGCGATTCGGTTCTGCTGGCTGCCATCGAAAAAGAAAATGTCCTGAACAATGCCATGATCAAAGAGATCCTTATAGCCAATCCCCAATCTGCCAAATCGGGGCAGGTGATGGATAAGGTAGATGAAAAAACCAATCCACTTACCGAAGAAATGATCGCCGAGATACTGCTGGGGAAATATATGGTAGCTGCCAAAGAAAAGCTGGAGTCGCAGGTAAGCTGGTACAGGCACCAGCGGGCCATGACCCTGAACCGCTTGCTCAGGTCGTACAGGAATGATACCATCCATGCCTGGGCTAACGACAGCTTGCAGGCAATCCTGACCCGTGAAAAGAGGCTTTCCGATAAGTACCGCCTAACCCTTACTTATTTTGCTAACGGTAATGTTCAAAACGCTTCGAATGTGCTGGAAGTCCTACCGGGAGCGTATACCATGAATGCCCAGCAACTGGCATATTATGATGATATGAATGATTTCTTCGACATATATTCCGGATTGCCTGATAGTTTACAGATCGACAGTTTGACAGAAGTGCAACTATCGGTATTGCAAGCGCTGGCTGATTATTTAATGACAAGGCCTGCTGCCTATGCACGTAACCTGCTGATGGAATATGCCGGGTACCCATACCAGGAGCCCATCATCCTGCCTGAAGAAGGACTGAAGGCTGCCGAAGCGCTGGTGAACAACGACTTAACGGTCGGCAAAACTTCTGCGGATAATTTTAGTATCTATCCCAACCCTGCGGATAATGTTGTGATCATCGACATGAAAACGGTCAATTCGAACGGTATTCGTGTATCGTTATATGATAATCAGGGGCGCCCTGTAAAAACGGTGGTAATACCGGCATGGGAACAACAATTCATCATGGGTACCGGTAGACTTGAAACCGGTATTTACCTTGTAAAACTGGAAAAAAACGGTAAAACCCTCGGAACTAAAAAACTAAGTATCATCCGTTAATCAAATAAACTTTTTGAAAGAAGAGTGGCATGTTTTACCTTTGTTAAAAATGAGATACATTCTAATAATCGGTCTAATGATTCCTCATCTACTGTTTGCACAGGAGCAGGTTTATTTTAATAACCTCTATAACCCTCAAAGTAATTTTGCTATGGGGCGAGGAGTTATTGAAAATGACAATGGATATATATGTTTGTTTGGAACAAAAGATAACAGTAACACCTGGTATTCCATCGGTATGCTAAAAATATCCAAAACCGGGACCACAGATGATTTAAACGTCTTTGGTTCGCCCGGATTGGATTTTTATGCAAGTACTGTCGGGGGAACACTAATTAAAACATTAGATGGAAATCTGGCATTTGCATTTCAGGTTCAAAATTCTTCAACGGTTTATTCTTCAATGATCAAGGCCGATTATGATCTTGATACCATTTGGAAAAAGGATTATAATACAGAAAATTACTGGACGATGATAGTCAAGTGTAAACAGACGTCTGACTCTGGATATATATTGGTAGGGAATGCACAACCTGATGCAAGCTCTTATTACGACTTTTTGCTTATTAAAACCGATAGCGAGGGTAATGAAGAGTGGCATCAAAATTATGGGGGAAATTGGGCAGAACATGGAACCGATGTAATCCAAACCCCTGATGGTGGTTACCTGATTGGTGGTTTTTTCTGGAAACCCGGCTACACCCATTCATTAAATGCGATGGTGGTAAAATCGGACAGTATGGGCAACGAAGAATGGACTAAGTACTACGGTAATCCCAATATTGATGATGACATGGCCCTGGTTGCCATGGCTGATGACGGGAATTATCTTGTGGCTACGGTTTATGGGGAAATCATAAATACGCCATATACACGGTCAGGCAGGATATACATTCTTAAAATTGATAATTCCGGAGGTATAATTTGGGATAAGAAAGTAGGTGTAACCCGTGATGGTTATTATATGAAGAATTTCAGAATTACGGGTGAAAACGAATACATTGCCAATGGGTGGTCCAAGTTAATTGATTCTTCTTTCCCAAATTACTATCCGGGATGGATTTTAAAACTTGACCAGAATGGCGATAGCCTTTGGTACCGGGATTATTATCATTTTAACGGATCATATGACGAAAACCATATTTATGATGTCAGCCAAACATCGGATAACGGTTACATAACCGTAGGCAAGGCCAATGTTGAATTCGGAACGGAACAGATGTGGGTGCTCAAGCTGGATAGTATGGGTTGTGATACGCCGGGCTGTGCTTTGGGAACCAATATATTTGATGCGCCTGCTACCAATACGCAGGGTCTCATGGTCTGGCCGAATCCAACCAGTGGACAGTTTAGTGTTCTGAGTTCTGAGTTCAGTGTTGGGGACAATAAAATCATCCGGGTTTATGATACGCATGGAATAAATGTATACGAAATAGAAGTTCCGGCAGGGAATGCAACTATTTCTATTGAAGCTTCAGGATGGACTTCCGGGTTGTACTACCTTCAATATTTAATGGACGGAGAAGTTGTGGGGAGTGCAAAAATTATCAGGAATTAACCCTCACTTTTTTGATGGTGAACTGGATACAAAACTTGAATTTTCAACGAGGGCTTCGCTCTGAGCGAAATCCTCGTTTTGCAAAACAGCTTTTAGAAAATACTAACTTTGCTAACATGAGAATCCTTTTACTTTTTCTGATACTCTGGCCTTTCATCCTTCAGGCGCAATCCCACGACAACTGGCTCACCCCTTTTGCCACGATAGAGTTTGAGAAAGACAAGGTAGTTTACCGGTATATGGGGAATAATCCGATTTGCGCATTGGAACCTCAATTTCTTATTCCCGATCTGATCATTCCTGTACCAGAAAGCAATCCCACCAACATGGGCTGCAAAGCGATCATGGAGGAGATGGACTTGTTTCATCAATACCTCCTCGATCCCAACCACCCAACCAACGACAAAACCGATCAACTGCGCTACCTGAAGGCCTTTGCCCTGCAAACCGTTTTGGCTTTGGGTCGTTATGAATTGCCATCCGAAAGTCTTTTTGAAAAGGTTCATCAATTAGCAATCAATCCTGATCAGGAAATGGCCAACCGGGCAAAGCTGGTCGCAAAGCTTTATCAGCGGGTTGAAGAAACATTAAAGGAAAAGAGAGCAAACATCAACTATATTCATGAATCCGCTTCTTCCGGTTTGTTTCCTGCTATGTTTTCATGTGAAAGGATTGTAAGTCCTAATGCTTTGAGAGATATGGCTCCTTCTGATTCTGTGGTTTGGCCAAAATATTACGGAGAACCTAATAGAAAAGACTACAGCTATGGCATTATTGAAACTTATGACCATGGTTATATCATGTGTGGAGGGTATTTTAATGATGAGAGTACCTGGTCATGGTTAATTAAAATAGATGCTAATGGTGACACATTGTGGGAAAAAATATTGGAGTGTGGAGGTTTTAATTATCTTTTAGCTATTAATCAAACAATGGATGGTGGAGTTATCGCTTGTGGGGCAATTCAATATAATAAGTCTGATCAAATGCCCTACATTATAAAGATTAATGCTTGTGGTCAAAAGGAATGGTGCAAAGGATTTTACACTTCAGAGCCGTTGGTTTTGCCTTGGGCACAAGATATTAAGGAAACAAATAATGGCGACTACATTGTCCTGATAAATACTTTTGGCGATTATCCAGAAGAAACTATGCATTTGTTTAGATTAAACACAAATGGCGATCTGTTATGGAAGAAGGCATTTTGTAGTGGATATTTTCATCCAGAAGGAACCTTACCCTTAGGAAACAAGTTATTTATTACTTCAGATAATAATTATTTAATTTCCGGCGATGTTTATTGGGAAGATCCCTGGAATCCCGGAGGCCCAAAACCTATAAGGCCTATGTTGGTAATGGTAGATAGCAATGGAATAGAACAATGGGTACTTCCCTTTGGCTTGAGTGATACAATACATGGTACTGCTAAAATGGCCATTGAGCCAAAAGGAAACGGCATATTTGTTGCCACCGGTTCGGATTGGGGTAACAGCCAGGTTAAACCATTTTTTATGAAATTCGATCAAATTGGTAATGAATTGGATTCTCACAGTGAAGATCCTAAAAACTTTTGTACAGAAATATTTGAAGGAGCTTTTACCCGAATAATTAACAAAGAAGAAAAGTATTACCTTTCCGGTCTTTCAGAATTTGAACCAGGTGATATATTTGGAATATTCGAAGCCAGTATTGATACCAGTATATTTTCCTTGCCCATGCAATTACATGATAGTATTATTTTGTTGGAAGAACAGGGACCTCATGATTTGATCTCAACAATGAATAACAAATTGATGAGTTCATCCACCTTCAAAGAATCCGGCAACTGGGACATCGCCCTCTCTAAGCTCAACCTCAACCTGGAGTACGACACCCTTGATCCGGGCAACTACACTTACGACAGCCTCTGCACTACCCCCGGTCTTCCCCAAAGCGGTTTTATCTTCCTGGATGATTGCGATATCATCACCGGGGTAGATATTCCCTCGCCGGAGGCGTATTATGCAGGTTTAAGGGTTATCCCCATCACTGCTTTTCCTAATCCTGCTAAGGATAAAGTTACGTTTGGGATAGAAAACACACAGTATCATAAACACATCACTTTAAGATGTTTTAACCTTCTTGGAAAGCAGGTGTTTGAAACCGCAATTCTAACCGGCCAAAAAGAAGCAGCCACGGATGTCAGCCGCTGGCCGCAGGGGATGTATTTGGCGGTGGTGTATAGTGAGGGCTTGCCGGCGGGGGAGTGTAAGTTTGTGGTGCAGTAACAAACTGACCTGTTAGATTTGCCGCGGCTTTTGCTGGTGCTAAATAACGGGTCGAAGGGAAAAATTCTGAGAAATATTATTTGACTTGATTAACTAATTAGTTAACTTTGCAAGGTGATCAGAAGAATTGTCGCATACAAGGAAAATTTTACCAATTTTTACAAGAAACAGGACAGTAAGACACAAGTGAAAATTGAATATGTGCTTGACCTGGTTCGGTATGAAAAACAGGTACCGGCAAAGTTCTTTAAATACCTGGAATCATCCGATGGTATCTATGAAATCAGGGTGATCACAACGTTTAAAAGTATTCGGATACTTTGCTTTTTTGATGAAGACCGACTGGTGGTTTTAACCAATTGTTTTTTGAAAAAATCTCAAAAGACACCTGCTAAGGAGATCAAATCGGCTGAAAGACTGAAAAAAGAATATTTACAGGAAAAATACGGAGGAATTTAGAAATGAAAAACATAACAGACTTCGAAGACATACTAAAAGAAAAATATGGTGAAAAGGGAACACCGGCCAGGGACAGGTACGAATCGGAATCGCTTGCCTTCCGGTTGGGGGTGATGTTAAAAGAAGCCAGGATACTGGCCAATATTACCCAGGAAGAGCTGGCGGAAAAAACCGGAACAAAAAAGAGTTATATTTCAAGGATCGAACGCGGCAAAAGCGATATCCAGATTTCGACCTATCAAAGGCTGATTGAGATCGGCCTGGGTAAACACTTGAACATTTCCATCGGTTAAGTAGGTCGTTCATTTCTAAAGTCTGAAAAAATAAAATCTATGAAAAGTTTGCTGATCATCCTGTTTATTCCAATGCTGGCTTTCTCCCAGCAACCAAACGAATTCTGGATCACCCCCGTTGCCAACATCGAATTTGGCGAAGAGCGGATCATCTATTCCTATTCCCTGGATGAATGCAATCCATTTATCAACCTGCACCCGGTTCACTACAGCGAAAAGGTCATGGAGATCAACGGCGTTTTCGGAACTGGCTGCATCGACGATTACCAGGATATGCTGAACCAGCTATCCGCCTACATCGAAGAATGGAACTACAATGCCGCCTCCAACAAGGACAAATACAATTACCTAAAGGCCGTTTGCCTGTTGACCATCTGGGATTATCCCGGTAAAAACATCCTTTCTGCCAATACCCTTGAAATACTCGGATACCTTGAAGATGACCTGTCTGTAGAAATTGCAAAAGCAACACAGCAGACTGTAAAACTTTATCATTTTTATCACAAAGACAAAAACACCCCATAAGCCATGCGTTTACAGAAATCGATCATCGTATTTTTCCTGACTGTTATGAGCTGGCAGTTTGTGGCGGGACAGCAGAAATTGGAGGCTTATTTTGGGGAAGCTAACAGGGATGAAGGATGTGCCGACATTATTGAGATGTATGATAAGGGTTACTATATAATAGGTGGATTCGAGGAAGAAAATAACAATTGGAATGGTTGGAATATTAAAACAGATGTTAACCTGGAAATTATTTATGAAAAAGTTCTTGAAAACTCATTAAGCACTTTTGCACCATTCAGTTCGGTATCTGATAATCATGGGAACATTTACATCACAGGGTTTATGAATTATCCTGATCAATGGCCTTTTGTAGTCAAAATAGATTCTTGTGGAAATAAACAGTGGTGTAAAGTATTGATTTATGAGGATGAATTCAATTACGGATCAGGAATAGATATTATTTTACCTGGAAATAATGAAGTTGTGATACTAGCAACATTGATAGATGACGAACAACCGGCGGATCAAATAAATATGACGCATTTAATAGGTTTGAGTGATGAAGGAGAAGTACTGTGGAAAAAGCCCTATGCTTCAAGAAATGATTACTCATGGATAAGACAGCCTCAGGGGCGTAGTATAAAGGAGATTAATGATGATTATTACATATCTGGCTTTTGTTACTGGCCCTATCCGGACGACACGACACATTGGTTCCTCCGTCCGCTTTTTATTGGAATAGATAGCCTCTTTGATGAAAAATGGATATTGCCGTTTGCCCCATTGGATTCGGTCTTTGGTGATGCTTTCAGCTCAATTCAATTGAATGATTCAATAATAATGGGTACAGGCATAAGAATGATAAATAATGATACGGCACATTCACTACTCATGTTTTATTCTATTGATGGAGACGAATTGGGCTATCACGAAATAATGAATTCTCAAATAGGTAACAACATCACTTTTAATCTGTTTTCCGATATTCAACAAATCAACGATTCATTGTATATGACCACTGCATATCTGGGTTCAGAAGAATTAGGCAATCCACATTCGGAATTTATTATAGATACGGCTTGTAATTTATACAGTTATTCAATACGACCAAATACATCGGGTTGGGCATATTTAATAAAAACATTTGACAACAACTATGTAATTGCCACAAATATAGAAGAATCCAAGGGCGATGACGACATCTACGTCTACAAAATCGACGAAAACCTCAATGATGTGCCCTTCGATCCCACACCCCACACCTACGACAGTCTCTGCCCCGGCGGCATCCAGTCCGGCACCATCGATCTCACAAGCTGTTTTGTGTGGACGGATGTGAGCGAGGCACCCTCACCGGGGGAGTATTACAGTTTCATCCAAACCATCCCTATCAAAGTGTTTCCCAATCCGGCCACAGAGAGTTCGGTTACTTTTGAGTTTGAGAATACGGAGCATTTGCCCTCAGCACCCCCCTTGGTCCCCCCAAATGGGGGGAAAGGGCCGCACCTGTCGGTTTATAATATCTTTGGTCAGTTAATTCACACAGAACGGATTTACCGCTACCAGGAGAAAACTGAAGTGAACATCAGTAGCTGGCAGAAGGGGATGTATTTCGGGGTGGTGTATTCGGGGGGTAAAGCTGTGGGGAAGTGTAAGTTCGTTGTCCAATAATAATATTGAGTGAAGAGATTAGTCGTCCGCCTTCGCTAACTTCTATATTGAAGTTTCGTAGTTTAAAAGCTTTGACGGACGATGTATAAGTTTTATGGAGCGCCAATGAATCATCCGATGACTGCAAGTCATCGGATGATTGAACACTCCCACCAGACTTGTTGGGCATGATTACCAAAAGCAACAAAGCAAGCTTTAATACTAATCTTTTAAAGTAAACCAAAAAAATGTTCTTCCTTACCCACAACTATAACCCCACCTCTATTCCTCTATTCCCCTATTCCTCTATTCCTCTATTCCCCTATTCCCCTATTCCTCTATTCCCCTATTCCCCTATTCCCCTATTCCCTGCTACCCAATTTCCCCCTCCCCTGAGGCATGCTCCCTTTTGTTAAAAAATCTAAAAACGAAAAAATCACAATAAGGAGGCTGATTTTGTTCTGATTAAAAACCTATCTTTGCGCCTCGTAAACAGCAAACAATAAACTGAATTTGAATAAAAAATGAACAGCTTAAGATTTTTGGTTTTGACAATGGCCCTGCTGATCGGAGGGGGCGTCTATGCGCAGGATAACCGTGCACTCATCACCATCGACGGAGAGGATGTGTCTGTAGACGATTTCATGTATGTCTACAAAAAGAACAATACCCAGGAAAACGCCATGGATAAAAAGTCGATTGAAGAATACCTGGACCTGTATATCAATTTCAAACTCAAGGTAAAAGAAGCCGAGAACCAGGGACTGGATACCGTTCAATCCTTTATTGATGAACTGGCTGGTTACCGAAAGCAACTGGCAGAACCCTATTTCGTAAATGACGAGATCATGGAAGAGATGCTCGAAGAGGCCTACGAGCGGAAAAAAACAGATATTCGTGCCAGTCATATCCTGTTCAGGGTCGGACCGAATGCCATGCCCGAAGACACACTGGCAGCCTGGAATAAAGCCATGGAAGCCCGAAAGCGGATCATGGACGGTGAAGACTTTTCAACCGTTGCCAAAGAGGTTTCTGAAGACCCTTCAGCCCGTGACCGGGAAGCACAACGCGGTGGTCGTGTGATTCCGGGCAATGGTGGCGACCTGGGTTATTTCAGCGTTTTTGATATGGTTTATCCTTTTGAAACCGGCGCCTACAACCTCGAAATCGGGGAATTATCCATGCCCATCCGGTCCGATTTTGGTTATCATATCATCAAAGTCACCGATCGCATTCCCGCCCAGGGCTCCATTGAAGCAGCCCACCTCTTCCTTCAGATGCCCGAAGAAGCCACTGCCGCTGATTCAACAGCCATCAAAGAAGAAGCCTGGAACCTTTACAAACGCATCCAGGAAGGTGAAAACTTTGAAGATCTGGTAAAAGAATATTCTGACGATAAAGGTTCAGCAAATCGCGGTGGAGTATTGCCCAAATTCAATGTCAATCGCATGGTACCGGAGTTCATCCAGGTGATTAGTCAAATGAGCGACTCCGGTGATATTTCCGAACCGGTGCTCACCAGTTACGGATGGCACATTGTAAAACTGCTTGGAAAAACAGGCTTACAGCCATTTGATGAAGTGAAGGACGATATGGAAAAACGACTTGAGAAAGATCGTCGGGCTCAGAAAAGCACCGAGGTGATCATTCGGGATATTAAAAATGAATATAACTATAAAGAGATCCCCAAAAACCTGGGAATCATTTATGATATGGTTGATTCCACCATCTATGAAGGAAAGTGGAGTGTACCGGAAGATGCTGATCTGTCGAAACCGGTGATCACCCTTGGCGATGCCGAATATTCTCAGCAGATGTTTGCTGATTTCATTGCCTCAAAGCAAAATATTTCACAACAGGAAAACATCAAGGAATTCATCAATAAAAAATTCAAAGAGTTCAGCGATCTTAAATGCAAGGAATATGAAGACAGCAGGCTTGAAGATAAATATCCTGAATTCAAGGCCATCGTTAAAGAATATCGTGATGGTATCTTATTGTTTGAATTGACCAATGAAAAGATCTGGTCCTATGCCGGAAAGGATACCGTTGGATTGCAAAACTACTACAATGAGCACAAGAAGGATTTTATGTGGGATACCCGTCTGGACGCTTCAATTGTGACCGTAATGGATACCGCTTATCTGGATAAGATCCGCGCACTGGCCGAGGCCGGTAAATCAGATGACGAGATCCTGACTGAGATCAACGGCGATTCACTGGATGTGGTTCGCATCGAACATAAAAAGTTCCAGAAAGAAGAAAACAAGATCATCGACGGGATCAAGTGGAAAAAAGGGATAACCGAAAATATGAAAGATAAAGGTCGCACCCTGTTTGTTATTGTACATGAAAAAGTAGCGCCGCAACCCAAGACCTTTGATGAAGCCCGTGGGCTGATCACTGCAGGTTATCAGGAATACCTCGAAAAAGAGTGGATCGAAGAACTCCGTGCGAAATATCCGGTCGTTGTTCATGAGGAAGTGCTGGAATCCATCATAGAATAAAAACCTGCACCATTGAAAAAATATCTCTGGTTATTACTCATCCCGCTAAGCTCCTGTTGGAACAACGACAGGAGTTCGGAAAATGTACTGGCCAGGGTTTACAATGAATACCTGTATGAATCGGATCTGCAGGGTGTGATTCGACCCGGAACCAGCGTAAAGGACAGTATCATGCTGGCCCAGAACTTCATCAACAATTGGGTACAGGAAAAACTTGTTTTGGAAAAAGCCGAAAAAAATCTTCCGGAAGACGATTTAAAGTTTGAAAAGCAACTGGAGGATTACCGCAATTCCCTCATCATTTATAAATATGAATCAAACCTGATTTTACAGGAATTGGACACCACGGTCACAGATCAGCAGATCGAAGATTATTACAATCATAACATCGGGAATTTCCAGCTCAAAAATGACATCGTAAAAGCTTATTATGCCAGGTTTGATCAAGAGATGGAAAAATTAGGTACCATCCGGCGTTTCTTTTATTCAAATGATACAGAGGACCGGGATTCACTGGACCGTTACATTGAGGAATATGCCGATCTTTATTTCCTGAACGATGAGGTATGGATACAGTTTGATGATGTGCTGCGGCACGTTCCCATTAACACCTACAATCAGGAGGCTTATTTACAAAATCATCGCCGGGTTGAGATTACAGAAGAACCGTTTGTTTATTTTGTTCACATCACCGATTTTATGATCAAAGATGGAGTTTCCCCACTGAGTTTTGAAAAGGAAAACATCCGGCAGATCCTCTTGAATCAACGAAAACTCAAGTTGGTGAATGACATGCGGGAAGAGGTTTTCCAATCGGCACTCGAAAACAACGAATTCGAAATTTATTAACCGGTCTGATACTATTTTACAGATCAGGATGTTTATAGGATATGATTCAGAATATGACATTTAATACAATGATTTCAAGGGCGTCGCTGGTGTGGTTTCATTGCCTGATTATGGCCGGCATTCTTCTTTCTTTGCCGGTTAGTGGCCAGGAAGAAGCTCCTGAAGGCATCGTCATCGACCAGGTGATTGCGGTAGTAGGCGGAAATGTGGTACTGCAATCGGAACTGGAAGCACAGTATGTTCAATATACCATGCAGGAAGGCGCCCCCTCTGATGAGACCAAGATGAAATGTGATCTGCTGGAAAATATGATCTATCAAAAATTATTGCTCAACCAGGCAGAACTCGACAGCGTGGAAATTTCAGACGGGCAGGTAGAATCAGAACTTGACAGAAGATTACGCTACTATATATCATTGCTGGGATCAAAGGAAAAATTTGAAGAGTTTTATCAAAAATCGGTTGTGGAATTCAAGGAAGAATTGCGGGAACAGGTGCGCGAATTGATGATGGTGGAAAGTGTGCAACAATCGCTCACAGCTGATGTCAAGATCACTCCGACGGAGATCCGGCAATTTTATAAAGATATTCCACAGGACAGCCTTCCCTTTATCAATTCGGAGGTGCGACTGGCACAGATCGTCAAATTACCGCCGGTCAACGCCGAAGAAGTGGAAAGGGTCAAGAACAAATTACAGGAGATACGCTACCGGGTGATCAATGGAGAAAATTTTGCCACCCTGGCCATTCTTTATTCAGAAGATCCCGGCAGTTCTAAACAAGGGGGTGAATTAGGATTGTTTGGCCGCGGTGAAATGTATCCTGAATTTGAGGCGGCTGCCTTTTCACTGAAGGATAAAAATGAAATATCCGATATTGTAAAGACCGATGCGGGGTATCACATTCTTCAGTTGATCGAACGGCGCGGTGAATATGTGAACGTGCGTCACATTCTCCTGCGTCCCAAGGTGTCTCCACTCGATTTGGCAAAAGCCAAGGTGGAACTTGATAGCATTGCCAACCTCATTGATACGGGCGTATACACATTTGAGGATGCAGTGGTAGCGTTTTCGGAGGATCCCAGTAAAAACAACGGGGGTCTGGTGATCAATCCAATGACCAATACATCATTGTTTGAGGCTGATCAGCTGGATCCCAAGGTATTTTTCGTGATCGACAAACTGGAGGTAGGTGAAATTTCAGCACCGGTCCAGTTTCAGACACAGGAAGGAAAAGATGCCTATCGGATTTTGTATGTAAAAGAACGTACCGAACCGCATCAGGCAAATCTGAAACAGGACTATGATAAAATCCAGGAATGGGCGCTGGAACAAAAAAAACAGGAAGAACTCCAGAAATGGGTGGAAGAAAAGGTCAAGAATACATACCTGAAAGTGAATGACACATTTAAGGATTGCACCTTTACCAATAACTGGTCGCTTTAACAGGCCTGATTGAACCACGCATAAAACCATGCGTTATCATAAACATGAATGAATCAAGAACTATGTATAAATCGGATGTAGAAGCTGTAGATGCTTTTGTAGAAAAATACAATATACTCAGGGCAGAGATTGCCAAAGTGATAGTTGGACAGGACCGTGTTGTTCAGGATGTGCTGATCGCTATTTTCAGCAAAGGTCATGGATTGCTGGTAGGGGTGCCGGGGCTTGCCAAGACACTCCTTGTCAATACCATTTCCAAAGCACTGGGACTCACCTATAGCCGAATCCAGTTTACCCCCGACCTGATGCCATCGGATATTATTGGCACGGAGATCCTTGATGAAACGCGTCATTTCAGGTTTATCAAAGGACCCGTATTTGCGAATATCATTCTTGCCGATGAGATCAACCGGACTCCTCCCAAAACACAATCAGCCCTGCTGGAAGCTATGCAGGAAAAAGCAGTTACAGTTGCCGGTCAGCGTTATACATTGCAGGAACCTTTTTTTGTGTTGGCAACACAAAACCCCATTGAACAGGAGGGAACCTATCCCCTTCCCGAGGCTCAGCTCGACCGTTTCATGTTCAATATCTGGCTCGATTATCCATCCTTTGAAGAAGAGATCAATGTGGTAAAAGCCACTACCAAAGAAACGGTTACCGATGTCAATGTAGTGCTCCATGCCGATGAGATCATTTATTTTCAAAACCTTATTCGAAGGATTCCGGTTACAGATAATGTACTTGAGTACGCGGTGAAATTGGTATCTCAAACCCGACCCGGAACCAACGGATGCCATCCATGGGCCAATGATTATCTTACCTGGGGAGCCGGACCACGGGCCTCTCAATACCTGATCATCGGAGCCAAATGCCATGCTGCCATCCATGGTAAATACGCGCCCGACATCGCAGATGTGCAGGCCGTTGCAACCACTGTTCTTCGCCACCGGATCGTTCGCAATTATAAAGCAGAGGCCGAAGGTGTGAAGGTAGAAGACCTGATCAATGAACTTTTGAAACAGGAATAGGGTTGATCCATTGCCTTTTATTTATATTTTTGTATCCATCATTTCCAACAAAAACATAACGCATGGTAGACCTGAAAACAAATTACCTCGGATTATCACTCCGCAACCCTGTTATTGTCGGTAGCTCAGGACTGACAGATTCAGCAGAAAAAATCAAAAAACTGGAAGACAACGGAGCCGGTGCAGTGGTGCTGAAATCTATTTTCGAGGAGGAAATTACCCTTGAATATGAAAAGATCATTGCTGACGAAGCACCCAAACGATACAAGGATGAATTTCTGGATTACCTGGATTATAGAATAAAAGAGCAGAATATCAGCAAATATGTCCAATTAATTGCAGATGCCAAAAAGGCTGTGGATATCCCGATCATTGCAAGTGTTAACTGTTCATCGAAACATGAGTGGACCAATTTTGCCAAAGAACTGGAGGATGCGGGTGCCGATGCCCTGGAGGTGAATTTATTTTTATTGCCTTCAAACCTTAAATCAACCCCGGAGGAAAATGAAAAACTCTATTTTGAGATCATCGAACGATTGAAGGAAAGGATCAAAATCCCCATTTCACTTAAGATCAGCTATTATTTTTCGAACCTTGCCCTGATGATCAAAAACTTATCGGAATCAGGAATTGCCGGTCTGGTGTTATTTAACCGGTTTTACAGTCCTGACTTCGATATCAATAAAATGGAAGTGACGTCTACCAATGTATTAAGTCATCCTGATGAGCTGGCCATATCGCTTCGATGGGTTGCCATCATGGCCAACCGCGTCGGTTGCGACCTGGCAGCGTCCACTGGTATCCACGACGGCGATGCCGTTGTTAAACAGCTGCTTGCCGGTGCCCGTGCCGTACAGGTTGTTTCGACCATTTACAACAATGGTCCCGAGAAGATCCAGAATATGCTCAAAGACATCAAGAAATGGATGATCAGTAAAAACTATAAAACCATTGATGACTTCCGCGGGAAAATGAGCCAGCAGGAGATCGGTAATCCTTCGGTTTTCGAAAGGGTACAGTTCATGCGGTATTTCAGCGACCGGGATAAACGCTAGTTTCGCAGCCTGACATCCACATAACCGCCCTTCTGATAATAACATTCAACATCGCAATCATTGCGGCTGAGTTTTAGCTTTACATTGTCACCATCAATGGCATAGATGGTTTTGGTACCATCTTTATATTTTGCCTTTACCGAATAATATTCATCGGGTTTTACATCCACCCAGTAATCTTCCTTCCAGGTGGTATCTATCCAGTCGACTACACCATTTTCAAAATCGCCTTTATAGATCGTAAGTGGCACAAACGGATTTTCACTGTTAATGGTAACCTTTGCATTGAGCTGAACCCATTCGGGTTTTTGCTGGTAACATTCCAGGCAATCAACACCCGCACTGGCAGGTTCATATCGTTCACATGAAACCATGCTCAACATAACCGGGATGAGCAACCAAAAGGTCAACCTATTTAAGACGTCTGTTTTCATGCATTTAATTCTGTCTGTTTATTAGCTCATGATAAATACACATTACATGCGTGGTTCATCCTTCAATCGTGCACGCTGAGGATTGGTATTAACATTGATCCCAATTCCTATGTTAATTCGGTGCGGCGAGGACTTTGAGTTTTTCAAATTCATATACTCATAATTGATCTTTAGCCTTAAAATATGGTAGTCGAAATAAAAACCGGCCCTGGGAACCAACAAAAACTGGTCATCAGGTTTTTGATTCGATCCTCTGAAGTTTCCATAGGTATAAGCTCCATTCAACCCGGCGAAAAACCCTGCTCCTTGCTCAAACCTGATATTCTTGAAGTTAAAAAACTTGTCAGCGCCAATGTGAAAGCAGGACCTGCTTTCCCAATACTGGTAATAAACATCCGGAGCAGATTCATACAATACACTCCGAACGGTTGGTCTTGTTTTGTATCCCAATGCCAGTTGAAAATTGTTTTTGGACTCGAGGATTCCGATTTGACCGCCCAGCATTAAATCTTTGTTATTAAAATTTAAATCAAAATCGAGAATAAAATGATCAGCACGGAATTTTCGGGTGGGAAAAGCTCCTTTTTCGCTGAGCATTTCCCGAACCAAATGATTACCATAAGTCTCTGCAAGGTCATATTGGTTGAGGTTTTCAGAAATTGAATGGTTTACATTTGCACCAGCATCTATGAGTTGTTCAACAATGCCAAATTGCCGGTTGATAATGGCCAGTGATAGGGCACTGTAATTATACTGATTGACGGCATTGATATCAGCTCCCTGTCCAAGCAAATACTCAACCAGATCGGGATACCCGTTTTGGGCTGCTATCATCAATGGTGTAAAACCTTTCAGATCTGCTGCATTGACCAGCGCTCCATTCTCGATGAGTAGGGCTGTGATATTCAGGTTTCCATAAAATACGCTGAAATGAATTGCTTCATTTCCAAAATTATCTGCAGCATTGACATCGGCACCATAAAAGATCAGGACATCGGCTAATAACTCATAATTAAAAGCTGCAGCATACATCAGTGGACGCACTCCATCCAGGTTGCGCGTATTGACATTCGCCCCGTTTAGGATCAGGGTATCGGCTACATAAACATGATCCGCAATGGATGCACCCAACAAGGCATCAATTTGGTTAATGGGTTTTTCATTGACATCCGCACCAGCTTCGATCAGGATTTCAACTGCCCTCAAATGTCCTTCCTGTGCAGCATACATCAATGGCGTCACACCTTCCCAGGTAGTTGCATTGACATTGGTTCCAATTTCCAGAAATGCTTTGATAAGCGTGGTATCACCTTCGGCAGCGGCCATCATCAGCTCAGTTTCAGCATCTTGATAAAAATATACCGTATCTTTTAATTCAATATATTTTATATCCTGAGCCAGTCCGGACGGGATTAACACGATAAAAACGAACAGTATCAATATTGCCTGCCTGGCTGTAATCATCTTTGCTATATATTATGCTTACCAGATTGTTTTTAATTCATCTCTTGTTAAAACGGTATTTTTTTGAGATGTGTTATAATCATAAAAATATCTTTTATAGCTTTTTCTGTAGTCAAATCCATCAAATAAACTTTTGCTTTCAGATCGCATTACAGCCAAATAATCAGAAAGGTTATCGATGCCCCCATATTCAGCAACTGCAACGTAATAGGGTTCTATTTTTTCGTAATCAATTCCTATTTCTTGTTTTATTTCCAGGGGCAATTCAACCAGTGCTATTTCAGAGGCATTTCCATCAACAAAGTTTGACCACGAATATTCACGGATTTTTGGAAAATTCTCCATATAGCCTCCGGAGGCATGTATAAAATCGGCTTCCCCCGATACATTGATATCGCTGATCAATCCGTCCATGGCCGGATTAGCGGTAACCGACAGATTAAAATCCGCTATGTTATCAGGAATTCCCTCACTGGCATCATAATACTTATCAAATGTATAGGAGATCATTTCATCATTATAGTAACATGAAAGTCCAAACTCTTCAAAAGTATTGTTCTCAAGATATTTTATCAAATATTCAGACTGGTTATGACCCCATTTCGAATTGGAAAAACTTTCATCCCACAACCTGATCTGATTGGATCTATTTGCCCAAATGCCATCTATATAAATGGACTTAAAAGGCACTGCTGACATCAATAATTTAGACGTCAGGGGTTGTTGAAGATCCAGCGAATAGGTATTTACTTGATCACTGGCAAATTCCTGATCAGGAAGAAGTGATCCAAATCCTCCATTTTCAGTAAAAACAGCACCATATAAGGAAGCTTTGCCATTTTTTTGAAGCCGGCTAATGAGCATGTCCACCTCAACATTTCCCGGAGGTGGAGCATTATGGTAATCATAAGTGCCATTGTGGGTTGATACCAGATACCGTGTATAAATATCCTCAGGATAGGTCATGGTAACATTGATTTCGGTGGGTTCAAATCCTCCGGTTTCGAGTGGTTTAAAAAACCAGTTTTGAAGATTGACGGATTGGTATGTATTAATGGTATAATACGTAATGGTATCATCACCAAACAGATCGTCAAATTGAATGACCATTGTCAAAGTAATATTTTCAGGTTTTGTATCAAACTCAAGTGTTGATGGCCCTGAAAATGATTTGTATTCTAAAGTTTCCTGTCCATCCGATGAGCCAATAATGATCCATCCCTGCAAATCATTTCGCTCAATGGATACCACAAAATTCGAATTATCGGCTGGCAGATCAATTTCGTCATCTTTAAAACAAGAAGTACTGATTAAATTAAACACCAATAGCAGAATAAAATTCCACTTTAAAAATGATAACGCTTGTTTTCTCATCAGGTCAAATTATTAGATTTATTTTACTAAATTAATTCAATAAAATGATGATGGAGGATTTTACAGAAAAAAACACTTCCATTTTCCAGGGTCAAATGCCACCCAGTAGATATTTCCAAGGCCATTCCGAATGCCATCCGATAACCTGTATATATCTTCAATATTTTTAGTCTGATGGTTCACCATATCAGGATCAACCCGCTGGCTGGTAAAGAACAGGTACTTTCCATCAGGTGAAACCAGTGGGCAATAATCCAGTTTATTCGAATTGATTTCCGGGCCGAGATTCCTGGCCGGGGTCCACATCGTATCATTCACCCGATACGAGATATACAGGTCACCTCCTCCCAGGCCATCCTCCCTGCCGAAAGATGAAAATATAAGATATTGTTCATCGGGTGCGACATAAGCATTGAATTCATAGGATGCTGAGTTCACGCCCTCACCCAGGTTCACAGGCTGCTGATATTCACCCGCAATCATTCTGGACATATAAATATCTTCTCCGCCAAAGGAATCTTCTCTTTGTGCTGTAAAATAGAGGTTACCATTGGAACTGATGGAAGGATAGTATTCGTCGCCCTCCACGTTGACAGGAAATTTCAGGGCTTGCGGTCTGGTCCAGCCGGATTTGGATTTTTCAGTGAACCATATATTCCATTCCGATTTTTTACTGAGCGTATCAATGGGTCTTTTACTGACAAAAAAAAGCTTTTGCCCATCCGGTGTAAAAGCCGGTTCTATATCACTGTAACGACCGGAAAAAGGGGCAATTTGTGTTCCTGACCAAAAAGCACCATCGTGCTGCAGATACAGGATAACACTGAGATTATTGCCAGGCAAAACCATTGAATAGAAGATTTCAGTTCCATCGGGTGATAAGGCTAAATCCCGCTCATTACGGGGAGTGGATATCACCGAAGGGGAAAACAATCGGGCGGTATCACCCGGGGGATTTTCTCCAAAATACCGCCATTCTGATTGCTGCCGGGTTCCGGATCCCTGTCCTCCCTGTTGGGTGCAGGAAAATAAATAAAATGACAGGATGAGTAAAAGGATCGGGGAGATAATGTTGTTCATAACATTCAGATTCTTTGTTACCTTAGCAAAGGTAAATAAATACCCGCTTTATTAAAAGCATTGTATCAACAGTTCATGCTCAGTAAGATTTTCCAGACAATCAATATCCTGAGCCTCGACGTGGTTGTGGGGGCCTTTCTGGGTGCACATTTTGCATCAAAAATATTTGAAGCTGCGCCCGGTATTGCCTTTTGGATTATCCTTCCGGTTTCGGTGTGGGTAGTATATACCGCCGATCACCTGGTGGATGCATACCGACTGAAGTCAAAGGCACACACACCGCGACATCTTTTTCATCATCATCATTTTAAAATCCTGGGTTTGATGGTGATCAGTCTGTCTGTGATCAATGTGCTACTCGCCATCTTTTTCCTGGATCACCGGATCGTTATTTTCGGATTCGTGGTTGGGGGTTTTACACTGTTATATTTATTCACCGTTCATTTTCTTGGCGGTCGGAAAAAGTTTTATTTGCAAAAGGAGTTTTTCGTGGCAATCATTTATGTATCGGGCGTTTGGGGCGGCCCCTGGGCATTATCGGATTTTCCCGTAGAAAGGTACTCACTTATCTTGTTTTTTATTTTTTTCTTGCTGGCCATTGCAGATGTACTCATTTTTACGGTATATGAATTTTCGACAGATCGGCTCGATAACCACCCTACCCTTTTTTCTCATGTGGGGCAAAAAACCATCATGGTCCTTTTTTTCTGTGCAACCGCCATGGCAACCATTGGAAGCATTTTTATAATTGTTGAATCACCATTTTTTATCGACAGGGCAGCCGCCAAAATTTATTTGATAATGCTATTTGTTCTGCTACTCCTTGTTTCGATGCCTGACCTGTTTAAATCTCACGACCAGTATCGATATTTTGCCGAAATGGTATTCTGGCTTCCGGCAATTCTGCTCTTAATATGAAAATGATTTCTCCAAACATTCTAAATCTTTCTTAATTTTATCACAAATTTTCCGAATGGGTCAACCTTGTGTGCATTGTGGCGAAGACTGTGGGAAACATCCCGTTATGTGGGAGGAAAAACCCTTTTGTTGTCATGGGTGTAAAACCGTTTACCAAATTCTGAATGAGAAAGAACTCAAACAGTATTATGAGATCGAGCAAATGCCGGGCATCAGGGTTGAAACGGAAGAAGTGGGCGATAAATACGCCTATCTCGACCTGGAAGAGATCAAAGAAAAGCTCCTTGACTTTTCGGATGGGGGTGTGAGCAAAGTTACCCTGTTTATTCCCGCCATCCATTGTGCTTCATGCATTTGGTTGCTGGAGAACATGAATACGCTGCATCCCGGCATCATCAATTCAACAGTCAATTTTCCCAAAAAAGAAGTGTACATCACATTTAAAGATGATGAAATCAGTTTACGCAAAGTTGTTGAATTGCTGGCATCCATCCATTATATTCCCGAAATTACCCTGGAACGGGTAGGGCAACAAAAATCGAAAAAAAGCAGTACCACGCTGTTATTGAAAATAGGGATCACAGGATTCGTATTGATGAATGTGATGATGTACAATTTTCCTGAATATCTTCCAGGTGGGGAATTACTGGAAGATGATTTTAAAAAACTGTTTGGTTGGCTGAGTCTTTTTCTATCGATCCCGGTGGTGGTTTATTGCAGCAACGACTATTACCTGACTGCCATCAAAAGCCTGAAGCATAAGATCATCAGCATCGACCTTCCCATTGCCCTGGGCATCATTACCTTATTTTTACAAAGTGCTTATGATATCATTACAGGTTCAGGTATTGGATACCTCGATTCGCTATCCGGGTTGGTTTTTTTCCTGCTGATCGGAAAATGGTATCAGAGCAAAACCTACCAGGCCCTTTCATTTGAGAGGGATTATAAATCGTATTTCCCGGTAGCTGTCACCAAAATACATAACGGCGCCGAAACCGTTATGCCCCTTGAAAACCTGAAGGAAGGAGATCATATACTTGTACGCAACCAGGAATTGATCCCGGCAGATTCACGTATCTTTAAAGGAGAAGGCAATATCGATTACAGTTTTGTGACGGGTGAATCGATTCCTGTTGCAAAACAAACCGGGGATCCTGTATTTGCCGGTGGCCGCCAGGTAGGCAGTGCTGTTGAGTTAGAAGTAACCAGGGATGTAGAACAGAGTTACCTTACCCAGCTTTGGAACCAGGAAAAGTCAGCCGACAAATACGAAAGTCGGTTAAATATTTTGATCAACAATGTCAGTCAGTATTTTACGGTGATCATTCTTAGCATTGCTTTCGGGGCGGGCATTTATTGGCTTTTCATTGACCAGGCTACAGCTATTTTTGTTTTCACCTCGGTTCTTATCGTGGCCTGTCCCTGCGCACTTGCACTTACGGTTCCTTTTACCTTTGGAAGTACTTTGCGCCAGTTTGGAAGGCAGGGTTTTTACCTCAAAAAAACGGAAGTGATCGAACAATTGCACAAGGTGACGTCCATCGTATTTGACAAAACGGGAACCATCACCCAGAACAAAGCATTAAAAACGGAATTCATTGGAGATGCACTGAGTGATGACCAAATAAGAATGATAAAGTCCCTGGTCCGTCACTCCACCCATCCATTAAGTGCAGCACTTTTTGCTAACCTGCCGGGTGAGGAATTTGAGGAAGTGGAGAACTTTAAAGAACTACCTGGTCTGGGTATAACCGGGATGATCAACGGAACCCGCCTCAATGTGGGTTCCCGAAAATTTGTGACCGGCAAAACCGATGATGTACAAGGATTAAAAAGCACCGTTTATGTATTCATTGGGAATAAGATCATGGGACATTTCCAGCTGGAGAACCAGTATCGTAGCGGATTGAAAGAAGTAATTGAAGACCTGGGTCATCAATATGATCTGCACCTGCTCACGGGCGACAATGAAGCCGAGAAACCGAATTTGATTCCATTATTCAGGGATGAGACCCGTTTGAAATTCAATCAAACGCCTACGGATAAACTGGATTATGTTAAAGCCCTCAAAGCCAAAGGAAAGACGGTACTGATGGTCGGCGATGGCCTGAACGATGCCGGGGCACTCAATGAAAGCGATGTGGGAATTACCATTGCCGATGACATTTATCACTTCTCTCCCGCCTGTGATGCCATTCTGGAATCCTCGAAATTCAGGAGCCTCAACCGATACATCCGGTTTACCCGCACCAGCATGACCATTGTTAAAATCAGTTTTGTCATATCCTTTCTGTATAATATCGGTGGTTTATTTTTTGCAGTGCAGGGAATGCTTACACCTGTAATTGCAGCCATCCTGATGCCCATCAGTTCAGTTTCAGTTGTGGCCTTTGTAACTTTTGCCGTTTCCCATCGGGCCAATAAAGTATTCAGAAATTAGAAGGGTCATGCTACAACGATGATTCAAAATTGTTCAATTTATCCACTTAACAAAAGGCATTTTGTACTATTTTTATATACTTTTTTAACAAGTTGAATATGTTAACCAACAGTAATTAAAGCAATTGGGCAATGTTAATAATTCATCTGTTAAAATTTTGTTAAAATAATCTAAAGCAATATTTTTGTATCGAAATACCTAAATTCATTTTTCATGCAGGTTATCTTCTTTCTGATTGCTATTGGTATTCTCGTTGCGGGGGGATTTTTAGTTGCTTTTATCTGGTCGGTAAAATCAGGTCAATACGATGACGATTACACCCCCTCTGTTCGAATTCTTTTTGATAACTACAAATCCGATACAAACGGTCAATCAACTGAGGAATCAAAAACTGAAGAAGATAAAAACGAAAAAAGCGAAGCACAAAGCAAAAAATCCAATAATAACAAATCTTGAGTTTATGGCACTTGAAAAGTTTACTTACGACAACAAGCTGGCGAAATCTTTCGCTGTTGTGACCATTTTATGGGGTGTGGTTGGGTTCCTGGTGGGACTGATCGCTGCCTTTGCCATTTTATGGCCCGGGGTCAGTTTGGAACTGCCCTACCTGACATTTGGCAGGTTGCGTCCGCTTCACACAAACGCGGCTATTTTTGCATTTGTTGGAAATGCAATTTTTACGGGCGTTTACTATTCATTACCCCGGCTGCTCAAAACCAAGCTGTTCAGCAAAACATTGGGATGGATCCATTTCTGGGGATGGCAATTGATCATAGTCCTGGCAGCAATAACCCTGCTGGCTGGCATTACCACCGGGAAGGAATATGCAGAACTGGAGTGGCCCATTGATATCCTCATTGCAGGAATCTGGGTTGTTTTTGGATGGAACATGATCGGTACCATACTGAGGCGAAGAACGGAACACATTTATGTGGCCATTTGGTTTTACCTGGCCACCTTTGTAACAGTTACCGTATTGCACGTCGTCAATTCATTTGAATTGCCCATTTCACTGATAAAAAGTTATCCAATCTATGCTGGCGTGCAGGATGCACTGGTACAATGGTGGTACGGACATAATGCGGTAGCATTTTTCCTGACGACCCCGATTCTTGGTCTGATGTATTATTTTGTGCCCAAAGCAGCCAACAGACCGGTTTATTCCTACAAACTTTCCATTATCCATTTCTGGGCCCTCATTTTTATTTATATCTGGGCCGGTCCTCACCACCTATTATATTCAAGTATACCTGACTGGGCGCAGGCACTGGGTGTTGTATTCTCAATAGCGCTCATTGCACCTTCATGGGGTGGTATGATCAACGGATTGCTGACATTGAGGGGTGCCTGGGATAAAGTCAGGCAGGATCCGGTATTAAAAATGTTTGTCGTCGGTATTACAGCCTATGGTATGTCGACCTTCGAAGGTCCCATGCTCTCGCTGAAAAGTGTGAATGCCATTAGCCACTTCACCGACTGGACCATCGCCCATGTGCACATTGGCACACTCGGCTGGAATGGGATGATGACCTTTGGTATGCTTTACTGGTTATTTCCACGGTTTTATAAAGTGAAGTTATATTCCACTTCCATGGCCAATGCTCATTTCTGGCTGGCTACACTGGGAATGTTATTTTTTGCTATCCCGCTTTATTTTGCAGGATTTACACAGGCCCTTATGTGGAAACAATTTACCGCAGAGGGATACCTGAAATATACCAACTTCCTTGAAACTTACACACAGATCCGTCCCATGCACATGTTGCGCGCACTGGGTGGGATTATGTATCTGACAGGTGCTGTATTAATGGTGATCAATCTTATTAAGACAGCACAGGCTGGTAAATTCCAACGATTTGAAGAAGATCAGGCCACTGCCCGCGAAATCAAAGACCACCATAAAGAAACCTGGCACCGTAAATTGGAGCGTAAACCAGTCATATTGACCATTTGGGCACTTATTGCCATATTGATCGGGGGCGTGGTAGAGTTCCTCCCCATGTTCCTTATCAAATCCAATATCCCAACCATTTCCAGTGTTAAACCCTATACACCACTCGAATTGGAAGGCAGGGATATCTATATTCGTGAAGGTTGTTACAATTGTCATTCGCAAATGATCCGGCCTTTCCGATCAGAGGTAGAACGATATGGAGAATATTCCAAAGCAGGCGAAAATGTGTATGACCATCCTTTCCAGTGGGGTTCCCGCAGAACCGGTCCCGATCTTGCACGGGAGGGTGTTAAAAGTGGAAAGATATACAAACCCGATTCATGGCACTACGAGCATTTTGTGAATCCACAAAAAACCAATATCCAGTCGATTATGCCACCCTATCCCTGGCTGGCTGATGACGACATGGATTTGGAAAGTATTCCAAAAAAGATCAGGGCCATGCAAATGCTTGGTGTTCCTTATCCTGAAGGGTATGATGAACAAGCCATTGCCGATCTGAAACAACAGGCAGCTAAAATTGCCGGAGGATTGCGACAAGCTGGAATTGAAGTTGAAGATCAAAAGGAAATCATTGCTTTGATTGCTTATATGCAACGATTAGGCACCGATATCACCGAAGGATCAGGAATGGCTAATAAATAATATTGAATATGTCGAAAATGGTTGGAAAATTACTGGAAGATGTGGCCTGGCTTCAAAACCTGTCAGGCTTCCTTACCTTGTTTTTCTTTATGATATTCATTGTAATCATAGTTAGGGTGCTAAGTTGGAAAAAAGAGCAGGTTGAAGAATTTAAAAATATGCCGCTCACCGACGAAGAACCTGATGAATGTTAACATAATAAAACATCAAGCATCATGACAACAGAAGATACATCAAAAAATAAAAATCAGGAGCAATATGAACTGGATACGCTGACCAATGATCGTTTGATCAAAGATCATGAATATGACGGTATCAAGGAGCTCGATAATGATCTCCCGGGCTGGTGGAAATGGTTATTTTATATTACCATTGCCTTCGGCATTATTTACCTTGTCAGAATGTGGGTATTGGATGCAGACGATCTTTATCAGGAACGTGAATACCAGGCGGCTATGTCAGAAGCGAAAACCGCTTCACCTCAGCAAGCAGCTGAATTTGAGATCAAAGTACTCACTGACGAAGCTTCACTTGCCAGGGGTAAAGAGACCTATGACAAGATCTGTCAGGCATGTCACCTTGCCGATGGTGGTGGACTTGTTGGACCCAATATGACAGACAATTACTGGATCCATGGCAACACCATGGAGGATATGTTCCAAATTGTTGCCAATGGGGTCATTGAAAAAGGGATGATCCCCTACAAGGATCAATTGTCGCCCACCCAGCGTCTTGAAGTGCTGAGCTATATCATTGTTAAATTACATGGAACAACACCGGCCAATCCGAAAGCACCCCAGGGAGAAGAAATGGAGTGGCCCTATTAGTAATAGATTATTTTAAAAAATTTGGCTATAGGATCCTATAGCCAAATTTTTTGAACAAATGGTATATATGGATTAGAATTAGATGCGTTCAATATGTCAGAAAAAAATAAAAACAATCAGGGAAGTTTTCGGGATAAACTTACCACGGTAAATACCGAAGGGAAAAGGGTTTGGGTTTATCCAAAAAAACCAAAAGGTCGATTGTACAATTACCGTCAAATTGTTGCAGGTGTATTACTCTTATTCTTTTTTATTGCTCCTTTTATTAAATACAAAGGCGATCCGATTTTACTGTTAAATGTGATCGAACGCAAGTTCATTATTTTCGGGATCATCTTCTGGCCACAGGATTTTCACCTCATTGTACTGAGCATTATTTCTCTGCTGGTTTTCATTATTTTATTTACGGTTATTTTCGGACGCATCTTTTGCGGTTGGGTTTGTCCCCAAACTATTTTTATGGAGTTTGTCTTTCGGCGCATTGAATACCTGATCGAAGGTGATTTTCATAAACAGAAAAAACTGGCCCGTCAGGATTGGAATTTTGAAAAAATATGGAAGAAAACCCTGAAACACGCCATATTTTATGTCTTTGCCTTTGCTGTAGCCAACACTTTTCTGGCATACCTTGTGGGCATCGATCGACTTAAATTATTGATCACTGATGGTCCCTTTCAGCATACATTCAGCTTCCTGGCCATTGTCATTTTTTCAGGTGTATTTTATTTCATTTTTGCGTTTTTCAGGGAACAGGTATGCACCATTGCCTGTCCCTATGGCCGTTTACAAGGGGTTTTGCTGGATGAAAAATCCATCGTGGTAGCCTATGATCACAAAAGGGGCGAGCCCAAAGGCAAATACAATCCGCTGGAAGATCGGGAAGTATCAGGAAAAGGTGATTGTATTGATTGCCAAAGCTGTGTAGTGGTTTGTCCGACCAACATCGACATCCGCAATGGTACGCAACTTGAGTGTATCAATTGCACCGCTTGCATCGATGCTTGTGATGCTGTGATGGACCGCATTAAAAAACCCAGGGGGCTAATACGCTACGATTCCGAAAAAGGAATCTTGGAGGGAACCCGCACAATCTTTACCCCCCGTGCCATTGCTTATTCAACTTTTCTCACCATTTTGCTGGTATTGGTAGGTACATTATTTGCCTTTCGCACGGATTTTGAAACGACCATTCTACGGCAACGCGGAACCCTTTTCCAGGAATACGGTGAAGACAGCTATAGCAATATTTATCAGGTAGAGATCGTGAACAAGACCCGCAAATCACACCAGGTGGAAGTGAAACTACTTGAACCTCAAGGAGAAGTTATTACCATGGGCGATGACTTAGTTGTGGATAAAGGCGAGGCTAAATCGGGAAGTTTTCTTGCAGTACTCAAAAAAAATCAACTCAGATCGTCAAATACCAAATTAAAATTCGGGATCTATTCCGATGGGGAAATGATCGAAGAATATATGGTAACCTTTATCGGACCCAATAAACTTGATAAAAGTCAGGACAACAATAGTGATAATTTAAAATAACAATGACATGAAGATTATCTGGAACTGGGGTACAGGCATATTGATAGGGATTATTCTCTTTATGTTATTCATAATTGGATTGGTATACATCGCTGTGAAACAGGACTTCGATCTGGTTGAAAAGGACTATTATCCCAAAGCACTTGAATACCAGCAACAGATTGATAAGGAGGGGAATGCACGAACACTGGCACAACAAATTCAAATTGAAAACATTGGAGGACAAATCATTTTGACTTTTCAGTCTTTCTTTCAACCAAAGGATATTTCCGGCCAAATCACTTTTTACAGGCCATCTGACAAAAAATCTGATATTCGTTTTGAAATTGAAGCAGACAGCAGTGGTCAGCAGAAAATAGCAGAAAACCTTCTGAACACCGGTAAGTACATTTTACAAATCGATTATCAGGTAAATGGAAAGGCCTATTACCAGGAAGGTCCCGTTTATATTAACATGTATTAGCAAAAGATATGGAACTAATTACAGCATTCACCATAGGATTGATCGGTAGTTTACACTGTCTTGGGATGTGTGGTCCCATAGCTGTGGCCATACCCTTGCAAAAACACAACTGGCCCCTGAAAATTGCTGGCGGGCTTCTTTATAACATTGGAAGAACCATTACCTACGGGATCATGGGCGGTATCTTTGGCTTATTAGGTCAGGGTATCAAACTGGCAGGGTTGCAACAATGGGCTTCCATCGGACTGGGAATTATCATGATCGTTTCGGTCTTGTTTCCAGTGGTATTTCGCGAAAAGATCAATCTTGACAAATTATTTTCAGGCTATGCCAGCCGGTTGATCGGACGATTCCGTAATCTTTTTAAAAACCATTCGATGCAATCCCTGCTTTTCATCGGGCTAATGAATGGACTTTTGCCTTGCGGACTCGTTTACATGGCCCTTGCCGGCGCCATTAACACCAATGATGTAATGCTGGGCGTTGCCTTTATGGTGATGTTTGGATTAGGCACTACACCGGCGCTGTTGGTTTTATCACTGGCCGGCAATGTTGTTAGTGCCGGACTGAGAAGAAAAGTAAGTAAAGTAGTGCCTGTATTTATTGTTATTCTTGGAATCATATTCATTTTACGAGGACTAAGTTTGGGTATTCCTTATATCAGCCCACCAGCAGAAAAACTGGAATTGAATCATGGAGTAAAAATGGATATGCGCATGGATGAGCCATGCTGTCATTGAGACATGCATTTACCCCAAATTCTTTTTTCTGCTCTCAATTGATTATTTTAAGAAGGTATCATTCAAGGGAATTTCATCAACTTTCATCTATTTACTCATTGCTATTTATTGTTGATTCTTGACAACTAAACGATTTCTTTAGTAACTTTAACAATTCAGATTAAACATATGATCTAATGTCATGTTTGAGAATTAATAGTTTTAATTTTTCAAAACCCTTAAAGTAATTTTTTATTAAAAACCAAATGCTACAATTTAGGACCATTTAAACCAGTGAACTATAAGTAATTCTTATAACTATACAATTTTTAATAATAACAATTATAGTTAATTTGACCAAAATATTAAACTAAAACAAATCAATTATGGGAAACAGTAATCAAGCGAGCACCCCAAGTGGTGCTCAAAATAGCAAAGACAATAATGCTAATGGTTGCCCGGTCGTACACGGGGCTGAAAAACGTGGTGCCGGAGGGGGAACCTCCAACCGTGACTGGTGGCCAAACCAGCTGAAAATTAAAATCCTCCGGCAGCATTCCGACCTGTCGAATCCAATGGGCAGGGAATTCAATTATGCTGAGGAGTTTAAAAAATTAGACTTGGAGGCCGTTAAGAAGGATCTCTTGAAAGTAATGACTGATTCAAAAGATTGGTGGCCCGCAGATTTTGGGCATTATGGACCACTCTTCATCCGCATGGCCTGGCACAGTGCCGGTACTTATCGCATCCATGATGGACGAGGTGGCGGAGGGACCGGTTCTCAGCGTTATGCGCCACTTAACAGCTGGCCGGATAACACCAATCTCGACAAAGCTCGTCGATTGATTTGGCCCATCAAACAAAAATATGGCAAGAAAATTTCATGGGCTGACTTGCTGATCCTGGCCGGAAATGTAGCCCTCGAATCGATGGGATTTAAAACCTTTGGTTTTGCTGGCGGTCGCGAAGACATTTGGGAACCCCTGGAAGATATCTACTGGGGCTCAGAAAAGGAATGGCTGGATGATAAACGTTATTCAGGCGATCGTGATCTGGAAAATCCACTGGCTGCTGTTCAGATGGGGCTGATCTACGTTAATCCGCAAGGGCCCAATGGTAACCCGGATCCGGTTTTAGCCGCTCATGATATTCGGGAAACATTCCGCAGAATGGCGATGAATGATGAAGAAACAGTAGCCTTGATTGCCGGTGGACACTCTTTCGGCAAAACCCATGGTGCCGGACCCGCATCACACAAAGGTCCCGAACCTGAAGCTGCCGGTATTGAAGAGCAGGGTCTGGGCTGGAAAAGTAGCTTTGGTTCAGGAAAGGGTGGAGATACCATCACCGACGGTGAAGAAGTGACCTGGACAAAAACACCAACAAAATGGAGCAATAACTTCTTTGAAAACCTATTTGAACATGAATATGAGTTGACCAAAAGTCCGGCTGGGGCTTATCAATGGATCGCTAAAGATGCCGACGATGTGATCCCTGATGCACATGATGACTCGAAAAAACACAAGCCGACGATGCTGACAACCGACCTCTCATTGAGATTTGATCCCGCTTATGAAAAAATTTCAAGACGCTTCTATGAGAATCCGGATGAATTTGCAGATGCTTTCGCACGTGCCTGGTTCAAACTTACACATCGCGACATGGGACCAAAAGCCCGTTATCTCGGACCGGAAGTTCCTGAAGAAGATTTGCTATGGCAGGATCCGGTTCCACCGGTTACACATAAGCTGATCGATAAAAAAGACATTTCTGATCTGAAGGAAAAGATATTGAATACAGGATTGTCTGTTTCTGAACTGGTATCCACTGCCTGGGCAGCAGCATCCACATTTCGTGGTTCAGATAAAAGAGGTGGTGCAAACGGTGCTCGCATTCGTCTCGAACCTCAGAAAAACTGGGAGGTGAATAATCCCAAACAACTGGCAAAAGTGTTGGAGAACCTTGAAGGTATTCAAAAAGAATTCAATGGTCAACAAATGGGCGGCAAAATGGTTTCGATGGCCGACCTGATCGTATTGGCAGGATGTGCTGGTATTGAGAAAGCCGCTAACAATGCCGGCTTTGATATCACAGTCCCCTTCACCCCGGGTCGTACCGATACAACCCAAGAACTAACGGATGTTGAAGCATTTGCTGTTCTTGAACCCATGGCCGACGGTTTCCGCAACTATGTAAGAATGAAATACCTGGCTTCGACAGAAGAAATGCTTATTGATAAGGCACAATTGCTAACCCTTACCGCTCCAGAAATGACGGTTCTTATTGGTGGAATGCGTGTTCTGGGAACCAATTATGATGGTTCGGATCATGGCGTGTTTACTGATCGGGCAGGTTCGCTAACCAACGATTTCTTTGTTAATCTGCTTGACATGAATACGACATGGAGAGCTGTTTCAAAAGACGAGGAATTGTTTGAGGGCAGAGATCGGAATACCGGAGCAAAAAAATGGACCGGTACCCGGGCAGATCTCATTTTTGGTCATAATTCGGAGCTTCGCGCCCTGGCAGAAGTTTACGCTAGTGAAGATGCCAAAGAGAAATTCGTACAGGATTTTGTGGCAGCATGGAACAAGGTGATGATGGCAGATCGCTTTGATCTTGATTAATGAATCTATTTATATGGCTTTTAAAGGCGGTTCAAGTCGGACCGCCTTTATTATTAAGAACAGGTTTATTTTAGATCCTTATGGAATGATTTAACAAAAGCTGGAAACTGGTTCAGTTTAGTAATTAAACAAAGGGAAGTCGGGGCATGGAATGCACCCTGCAAAATTTTGCAGTGCACAATTTAACTTATACTAATGGGAACAGAATTAATCGGACATTTCAGGCACTATTTCGAAATACCGATTCTTTCTCCTACTTTCACTGACGTTTCGTAACCGTTTTGTGTATTCCTCAGCAAATCGTCATCCAGCTGAATTTGATTTTTTTCGAATAACAGCACCACCGTGGAACCTCCAAATTTAAAATACCCCTTCTCCTCCCCCTTTTTTACAAAATCCCCTGTATAGGTCTGTTCGATACTTCCCACCATGGTGGCACCTACCTCGGCCATGATCACATCACCAAAAAGAGGGTTCGATATCATCGTGTATGCTCTTTTGTTGATTATGAAGATCTCAACCATATCGCGCAATGCGATGGGGTTAACCGAATAATACCATCCATCGATTCGGGTGACAGGAGATACCCTGCCACCAACGGGGAAATGAAAACGGTGGTAATCAGGAGGGGCCACCCTGACAATGACCATTGAACCCGCTGCATAGTTTTTTGCAAGATCGGTATTCTGCAAAAATGAGGCAACATCAAAACGGTATCCCTTGATGATAAAATCGCTGTTGGCAATATTTTGATACGCCAATATTTTACCATCTGCGGGCGACACGGCAATTGTTGAATCATCATTTACAGGTCGGGCACCAGTTTTAAGTTTCCTGGTAAAAAAATCATTGAATGAGGTGAATTCCTGTCTTTTTGCAATGCTTAAATCAATATCATATTCTTCAACAAAAGGTTGTATTCTTTTGACTGATGAAGGACGATCCATCATGTTGCCATACATTGACGAAACCACTTTTCTTTTAACCAATGCCCACAAGGTCGCTTCTCCAACAGGATTATTATAGAGCCAAACCAACCAATTTTCTCCGGCCACTTTTTCCGTCTTTATCTGTCCACTTTCCCTCTCAAAGTATTGTATAGGGTCTTGCGGCGGCAATGGATAAAAGGTCAGGATAGCAAAGGCGGAAAGCAATATCAAGATGACACCCCAACGCTTTTTGTATTTTGCTAATTTCATTCTTGCTATGTTGGAAAGCAAATATACAATCATAACATCTATTTAAACAGGGTTAAATAATTATCTTATGCAGATCCCTGTCCAAAACGAGTATATCCGTGTTTTTTTTCAGTGGTTCGAATCTTCAAAACGAGATAATAATTAATTATAAATAATCCAGGAATTTGGGAAATAGGGACAAGAGTAACAATCTTCAAACAGCGGATTCAATATCACGACGGAATAAGAAACTAAAAGAGAAAAAGGCATGGTTCCAAAGATTTAAAAGTTAAAATGGGTTCGCAAACCAAAGACTGTTAAATTTTGATCAGAACCGCCAGTATTCCAGACATATTGAAAATTGGGAGAGAGATGAACCCAGTCATTGAGCTGGTATCTTATATAAACTTCGAAGAGACTTTCTATGCTCAGATTAGAATCATATGGAGTGTTTTCGCCATAGGCTGTTCCGATGGCCAGGGCTGCCATGCCTAGTTTTGTATAAAACCTGAACCCCGCACTCCATGATGATTTAATTGGCCAGTAACTGGCAATACTATCCAGGTTTTGACCATATCGACCAAAAATATTGTATTTACCAAAAAGCAATTCGTCGAAGCTAATTCCCCACCCATATGAATAATTGGCCTGGGGAACCTGATATCCATAAAAACGAATATTGGCCTCAAAATCAGATTCCGGGGCAAAAGTCCAGCCGAGACTCGCAATTTTATATAGCTCATCAAAAATATCAGCTCCTTTGTTTTCCTGGCTTGACATACCGAATTGTACATGAAATCGTTTTAAGAAGGTAGTTCTGAGGCGGAGACCAGGTGCATTAAAAGGAACAGCGAAAGAAGAATTGTTAACAAACGAACCACTGATAAATTGCATGGTTTCATCATTTGCAGAAGCATTGTTATCGAAATAGTTGGTTAGATCAATTTTCCCAACAGTTATGGTGAAGGTTTCTTTACACATATTGAATTCTCCCCATGCTTCAAGGATATTAATTCTGTCAATACCATCCGGTGATTGATAGGAACCAGCATCATCATTTAATCCTGAAAATGAAGGATATTTTTGGTCGGGACCATCACCGCCAATGGCCTCCATATCAACAAAAAGTAAAGTCCCTTTTCCGAAAGAAGTTGTTGCAAAAATGTCAAACGAACCTGAGGCAAATGAATTAAGAGTATCTTTCTGTTTGGTAAATTGCATGATCGAAGTAACACTGCCATTAAATAAAAGTCTTCCAGGTTGCTGAGTCATGGCCTGTAGAAGTGCATCCACCCTTTTACGGCGCGATCGGGCGTTAAAACTGGAAGATTCCACATCCTGATCTCCAAATATGGCCATCAATTCATCAACATTAGATTGCTCTTCCAGCCTGCTTTGTTTGATTTCATTCAGTTCATCATCCATGCGATTTATCGTTCTTTTCAGTGAGTCTACATCCTGTTCCAGTTTATATATTTGTTTGGATTGAACTGTATCATTGACCTGCGAATAAATCAAGGCCGGGCATAAGAGCAGTAAGATAAATAGTCCTTTTTTCATATAACTTTCGAGAATATCGTTTTATTCAACTTCATCATCTTGAGAAAATTTCAGGGTTAAACGTGATCATACGACAAATACAGCCTTGTGGTGGTAATGAATAAAAGTTCCGGATGACAAAAATGACCAGCACTAAAAAGATTATACACCACCGCCTTTTGGATTTTGTGCTTTTCATTATTAGTTTTTGCCTTAAATAACAAATATAAAACAAAGTCCAATAAATTATAGTGAATAAATTTTGAAAATAACCATAATTAATAGCCTGATAATAGCTTGTTGAAAATAGGAATAGGAGAAATGAAATCAATTGAATGTTGACGCAATAAGGTAGACAAAAGAAAGGATAAAAGACTTTGATACGTTCTTATTCAATTTCTAAATATCCTTGTTTGCTTTAAAAAGGTTCCACATTATGTTTCCCCAAATTAATCCTCCACCAAAACCGATCAGTGCAATATAAAGGATTAACCTGAGAAACGTATTTAGCGATAAATCCACGTTATTGTAAACTTCAAGCAACAAGAAAGTAACTAGTGCAGTAGGCAGACCGAAGCACAATATCCCCTTTTTTAAAAGGAAAGTTTTTTTGGCCGTCATAAAACAAATAATTTAAACCAAAAATATATAAAATATCATAAAAATGCCATATTTATACATTAACCATTTTCCCATATTAAAAATAGGATTATTTAAAGTTTATATCATTAACAAATTCTTAACATATCCAAAAATAGAATTGAGTATTTTTGCTTTCTAATTCAAGAAAAAATATGACACTAATTTCTTCAAATACCTGGTGGTGGCGCAACACAATCTTCCTTGTGTCGTGACCGGAGTATTTGCAGAATAAGATAAATAAGATAATTATCAGAGGCGTGCCGGAAATGGCACGCCTTTTTTTGTTTAACCAATTTAATATTTCAGATTATGAGAAAAATGAGAAAAGTGATTTTGAGCGAGAAAGAGATGCCAACACAATGGTATAACATTCAGGCTGATATGCCTAACCCCATGCAGCCACCATTGCATCCGGTCACCCGGCAACCGGTCGGACCTGATGACCTGGCACCTTTGTTTCCCATGGAGTTGATCATGCAGGAGGTTTCACAGGAAAGATACATCGACATTCCTGAAGAGGTTCAGGACATCTATAAAATCTGGCGTCCCAGCCCGCTGATCCGCGCCATCAATTTTGAGAAAGCATTGGATGCGCCTGTCAAAATATACTATAAAAATGAAAGTGTGAGTCCGGCCGGATCGCATAAACCCAATACAGCCGTTCCGCAGGCTTATTACAATTATAAAGAAGGAGTGAAAAAGCTCACCACCGAAACAGGCGCCGGACAATGGGGCAGTGCCCTTGCCTTTGCCTGTGGCTTTTTCGGCATTGAATTGCAGGTATTTATGGTGAAGGTGAGCTTCGATCAGAAACCTTATCGCAAATCGATGATGAATACCTGGAATGCCAATGTAGTAGCCTCACCCAGCAACCTAACACAGGCTGGAAAGAAAATTCTGTCCGAACATCCTGATTCACCGGGCAGCCTCGGTATTGCCATTTCGGAAGCCATTGAAGCAGCCGTCAGCGATCCGGGCACCAAATACAGCCTTGGATCTGTATTGAACCATGTACTGCTGCATCAGACCATCATCGGGCAGGAAGCACTGAAACAATTTGAAATTGCAGAGGATTATCCCGACGTCGTAATTGGTTGCTTTGGTGGTGGATCTAATTTTGCGGGGATATCGTTTCCTTTTGTCAGGGAAAACCTGACAAACGGGAAATCCGCTCGCATTGTTGCAGTTGAACCTAAGTCATGCCCTAAACTTACCCGTGGAAAATTTACTTACGACTTTGGAGATACGGTAGGTATGACACCTCTCATTCCAATGTTCACGCTAGGGCACAATTTTATGCCACCGAAGATCCATGCCGGCGGATTGCGGTATCATGGTGCCGGACCTATTGTGAGCCAGTTGCTGAAGGACAAGTTGATCGAAGCTTCGGCTGTGCCGCAGAAGGAGTGTTTTGAAGCCGGTGTAAAATTCGCCCGCTCCGAAGGGATTATTCCCGCACCTGAAACGACGCACGCCATCGCACAGGTGATCCGGGAGGCCGAACAGGCCAAACGAGAGGGCAAATCAAAAACAATCCTTTTCAACCTTTCCGGTCACGGACTGGTGGATATGGCAGCATATGATCAGTATTTTGCCGGTGGACTGGAAGATTTCTCCATCTCGCAGGAAGAGATCGAAGCAAGTGTGAGGAGTTTGGAGGTGGTACCAGCGTAAATTTATACAATCTCTGTGGCTCTCTGTGCCTTCTCTGTGAACCTCTGTGTAACGAAGGGTTATTTCACGGGGAGCCACAGAGAACCTCAGAGGCGCGCAGAGAAAATGAAATTAAAAAATTATTTAACAGATTCCAGGGCCTTCAGCCGTGCCAGTAGCGGCGGATGCGAATAGTAAAAGAACACATAGGCAGGATGGGGACGGAGATTACTGAGGTGATTCACAGACAATTTTTTCAATGCATCCTGTAAGGGTGCAGCAGCATAATTTTCACCGGCGTACCGGTCGGCAGCAAATTCATTTTTCCTGGAGATGATGTTCATGATCAAACCGAGTGCAAGAGAAATCGGGCCATATAGCAATCCAAAAGCAAGGATCGACATGTGGAAACTCGGATCACTGGCGCCTAATGCACTTGATAAAGCCGGGTTACTCAGAAATAGTGATAATATGAATAATGTTAGTCCTGTTTGAGCCAGTGACAAAATGGTCCCGGTCAGGGTATGCTTTTTCTTGTAATGACCAATCTCATGGGCAAGGACACTCACCAGCTCTTCATCCGTATGGTCTTTGATCAGGGTGTCGAACAATACGATTCTTTTCTTTTTCCCAAGCCCTGTGAAATATGCATTGGCCTTGGTGGATCGTTTGGAGCCATCCATTACATAAATGTTTTTCAATTGAAAGCCCACTTTTTCTGCGAAAGCTTCGATCTTTTTTCTGAGATCACCTTCTTCCAGGGGTGTTTGTTTGTTGAACAGCGGCACGATCAGATTTGAATAGAACATGGTCATAAAAATCGTAAATCCGCCGATCACAGCCCAGGCGATCACCCAAAACCACTCACCGGTGGCGGTATAGATCCACACTACCAGAGCCAGTAAACCTCCACCGATGATCGCACCCAGCAACCAACCCTTCAGTTTATCTAGTACAAAAGTCCTGGGTGTAGTTTTATTAAATCCGAATTTCTCCTCAATATCGAAGGTGCTGTAAATGGATAGTGGTGTGGATAATATATCAGCGGCAAAACCTAAAATACCAAAAAACATCAGGGCCATTAAAATCGGATTGGTGGTATATCCCCGCACAAAATCATCAAGCCAGGCAAATCCTCCCAGGAACAACAACAAAAGCATTGCTGCCAGGCTGAGTGTACTGGTCAACAATGAAAACCGGCTTTTAACTTTATCGTATTCCTGCGATTTGCGGTATTTCTCCACGTCATAAATCCCCTCCAATTCTTTGGGAAGCTCGGTTGATCGGCGTGTTGCATTGAGGTAGTCGAGAAGGCGCTCAAGCACATAATCAAACACGATGATCGCAACAATGATGTAAAAAATAGTATGTTCCATGCATTTAGATTTGCAGCATACAAAAATAGAAAATTAAATAGAGGTTATTTCCCCCGACTTCAATCGTTTGAGGTAAGACTTTAAATCCCTTTTCACTTCAGGAGCAAGAATAAGTAAACCAACAATATTGGGAAATGCCATGGCCAGGATCATCATATCCGAAAAATCCATCACCGCCATGATGTTGCTGGATGCACCAATGACAATACAAAAAAGAAAAAACAACTGGTAAATTGTGTCGGTTACTTTTCGTGTACCGAAAAATTTCTCGCTCCATCCACCGAATAAATAGTCAAACCCCTTTAACCCATAGTAGGACCATGAAATAAGTGTACTAAAGGCAAACAATGTTACGGCAATCAACAGGAGAATGGGAAACCATGAAAATACAGATTCAAAGGCAGCGGATGTCAGCTGAACACCTTCAAGTCCCTCAGTGTCATGGAAACCCGTAAAAATGATCACGAGGGCTGTCATGGTACAAACCACCACCGTATCTACAAAAGGCTCCAACAAAGCAACGATACCTTCACTGACCGGTTCATTCGTCTTAGCCGCTGAATGTGCAATGGAGGCACTACCAACACCAGCCTCGTTCGAAAAGGCGCCCCTTTGAAAACCATAGATCAATACACCAATAAAACCACCTTTCATGGCCTCAGGAGAAAAAGCGCCCTCGAAAATAAGTCTGAACGCTTCGCCTGTGTAGGAAATATTCATTCCAATGATTACAAGAGCCGCACCCACATATAATAAAGCCATAAAAGGCACGATTCGGGAAGTGACCCTGGCAATACTTCGTATACCCCCTATGATGACAAGACCCACCAGGAGTGCCAGGCCTATTCCATACCAGGCACCATGATGATGCATGGCCGGGAAAAAGGACTCAAACTGCTTAAAAGCCTGATTGGCCTGTAACATATTTCCTCCTCCTACAGAACCCCCAATCACCAATATAGCAAACAGGAAAGCCAGAACAATCCCCAGGTATTTCAGTCCTTTTTTCTCAAGCCCATATTTCAAATAATACATGGCACCACCTGAAACAACTCCTTTTTTACTAATCTTTCTGTATTTTACACCCAGGGTACATTCCACAAATTTAGAAGACATACCCAGCAAACCAGCCAGGACCATCCAGACAGTGGCACCCGGTCCACCAATGGTAATACCGATGGCCACCCCGGCAATATTACCCAATCCAACAGTTGCTGAAAGAGCTGTCGTCAAAGCTTGAAAATGGGACACTTCCCCCCCACTTCCGGGCTTATCATATTTGCCTCGGATCAACTGGATGGAATGTTTGAAACCGCGAACATTGATAAACCGCATAAAAATGGTAAAAAAGGTACCTCCAAAGATCAGCCAGAGCACAATGAGTTTTAAAGGGGCTTCTACTGGATCCCCATCTTCTGTTTTTAGGGGTTGACCATGATCATCGTAAACCTGTTTATCATACACCCCGGCAGCAGAAAAAGGATCCCAGAACAAAATTTTTGAAAGTACATTTACAAAAGGGGTAAACGTACGATCGATGCGCTGACTTAAAGTTAATTCCGTATCAATGATAGCAGTATCCTGGTCAGCTTCCCTGGCATATACATTGTCTGCCAGGAGGAGAATGAAAAAAATCGAAATAAAGATATGATGCAGGTTGATCTTCATGGTAAAATGTTACTTCATTTTGTCCATGGCGGCAAAATATTTTTTTGTTTCACTGACCACTACCGGTGAAAGCAATAGCAGGGCGATCAAGTTGGGAATGGTCATAAAGGTAATCACCATGTCCACAAAGTGCCAAACCAGGTCCAGGCCCCAGATCGATCCCAGAAAAACAAAGGCTCCATAAAGATAGCCATAGGGTTTGATAAATTTTTCCCCGAAAAGATAGTTCACTGCTCGGCTGCCATAATACGACCAGCTAATGATGGTGGAAAAAGCAAACAACATCAATCCACCTGAGACAATGTGCTGACCTACTCCCACGATACCGATGCGGTTCAGTCCGATTTCCATGGCCCTGGTCGTCATGCGAACGCCTTCTTTATCAAGTTCCCATGCACCCGTCAGGATGATCATCAGTGCTGTCAGAGTACAAATAATGATGGTATCAACAAGGGGTTCGAGGGAGGCGACCAATCCTTCACGAGCAGGCCATTCCGTTTTAGCAGCAGCATGTGCTATTGGTGCCGATCCCTGGCCAGCTTCATTGGAAAATAAACCACGTCTCACGCCCATGAGCAGGGTCATCAGGAAAGCCGATCCGAAAAATCCACCGACGGCTGCCTGACCGGTAAAGGCATCGCGGAAAATGACCATAAAAGCATAGGGGATCCGGTCATATTCCAAAGCAATGATCATGACTGCACTAAGAAAATAAACAATGGCCATAAAAGGTACCAGGCGAGAAGTAACCTCGGCAATCCGTTTTATTCCTCCAACGATTACCAAAAGGGCCAACAAAGCAATGAAACCACCTGATAAAAATTTATTGATATGATAAGTCCCTAATAATGCTTCGGACATGGAATTTGATTGTGCCATGTTGCCGGTACCCAATGAGCAAAGGATGGCTGCGATGGCAAATATAAAGGCCAGTACCTTGGCAAATCCACCAAGCTTGCTCTTTAAACCATGCTCCATATAATACATCGGTCCACCGGAAACTGAACCATCTGAATTGAAGCGGCGATATTTATGTGATAAAGTACATTCGGTATATTTCAGGATCATCCCTAGAAAACCGGTGACCCACATCCAGAAAATGGCACCCGGACCTCCCCAGCCAATCGCCAGTGCCACACCCACAATGTTTCCTGTACCAACCGTTGCTGATAGAGCTGTGGTAAGCGCTTTAAAATGGTTAACATCGCCCTGATCTTCCTCCTTGTCGTATTTGCCAGCAACAATTCGTATACTGTGCCGCAATTGGGTGATGTTCAGAAATTTTAGTTTGAAAATAAAATAGAGTCCGGTCGGGATCAACATTAACAGTACTGCAAAACCGCCAATATAATCGTTGTACCAAACAATAAGCGAATCAATCTTATCAAGGATACCCATGCGCAAACTATTATGTTAAAAGATCGGCTAATATAAAAAAAGTTGATAGACCATCGGGGAACTTTTGTAAGGAAGCTATAATAAAGTAATAAAATGGTAAAAAGAAGGCCGGTTATTTATTGTGACGATATTGGATAACTGTAATATTTTCTCTGGTTATTAAGCCTTCCTTTACGGTCTCATCCAAAAAAGGTATGATCAGATCAATGCGTTCCGGTTCATCCACGATTTCTACCACGATGGGTAAATCCTCTGAAAGACGCAAAACTTTAGCAGTATGGATTCTGCTGGCAGCACCAAAACCCATTATTCCTCTGAACACTGTTGCACCGGCAAGGTTTATTTCACGGGCCTTTTTAACGATTTCTTCGTAAAGAGGTTTACCTTTCAAGGTATCATCAGCACCGATAAATATCCGAAGGACCTGTCCTTTGATTGGAAATTTCATGAGGCATTATTTTAAATTAATAATTAACAAACGAATGAGAAAGTATCCACCGAAAACAAAAAGAATGGAGAGGAAGTTGTTGGCCAGCAGGTTCATGATGGCCATTTTGAAATCACCTGACCGAAACAGGTTCATGCTTTCAAGGGCATAGGTTGAAAAGGTGGTATAGCCCCCCAGAACCCCGACAAAAAGGAACATTCGGATATTTGGTGAAAGTCCCTTTTGTTCAAATAATCCCCAAAGGAAACCAATGAAAAGCGCACCGGTAGCGTTTACCATCAGTGTCCCCCAGGGAAAAAATCCGCTGATATATTTATGGGTTAGACCGGATACCCCATATCTGAAAAGCGAACCCAGGGCTCCTCCGGCCATCAGGAATATTATTTTTAACATTTTATGAATTTAATTGTTAAACACAATAATTATTATATTTCAAAGTTTATAACTTTTGTTAAAGCAACAATTGACTGACTAATAGCAAATTCATCAATCCTGATTCATTAACGCGACACCCTTTGAAGACTCACAAATTACGGAAAAAATTCAAGCAATATAGAAAATATAAAATCGTTACTTTTGCACAAATTTTCAATATCTAATTTTTATTTAACACATTCATGAAGAGACTATTCGTAATCTTATCCGGCACTCTCCTCTTTTTTAATTGGACACTGGCACAAAATCCAAACGAATGGAATGGACAACAAGCAACACAAAATACCATTACCACTGCTGTTCCATTTTTAAACATCGGACCTGATGCCCGCAGTGGCGGTATGGGTGAGTTAGGCGTTGCCACCGAACCAGACGCTATGTCGCAACACTGGAATCCGGCAAAATATGCGTTCATTGAAAAAGATATGGGATTTTCGGTTTCCTACAGTCCATGGCTACGGAAACTGGTGAACGATATTAACCTGGCTTACCTGTCGGGTTATAAAAAACTGGACGACCGTTCTGCTATTTCAGCCTCATTAAAGTTCTTCTCATTGGGTGACATCACCTTTACTGAAGAGGATGGAACAGTGATCGGAAATTTCAGGCCCAGTGAATTTTCGGTAGATGCTGGATATTCCAGAAAATTCTCCGATAAATTATCGGGTGCCGTTTCAGGTCGTTTCATATATTCCAACCTGACCCAAGGACAAACGGTTCAGGGCCAGTCTACCAAACCCGGAACTTCTGTAGCAGCAGATATTGCCATTTTTTATACCAATGAGTTGGATATAAACTGGCTTGAAGGATCCAGGATCAATTTTGGTGCAGCCATTACCAACATCGGTTCGAAAGTTTCCTATTCCAACGATGATGCCGATCGTGATTTTATCCCTACCAACCTCAGGTTTGGACCTTCATGGTTGATGGAAATCGATGAATACAACAGTATCCGGCTATCACTTGACATCAATAAATTATTGGTTCCCACACCCCCGATTTATGCTGTGGATACTTCAGGTCAACCCATAATTGAAAACGGAGAACCTGTTATTTATAAAGGGAAAGATCCCAATGTTGCACCGGTACAGGGGATCATCCAGAGTTTTTATGATGCACCCGGTGGTTTCAGTGAAGAAATGAAAGAATTTATTTGGGTGGTTGGTGCAGAATACTGGTACGACAAACAATTTGCCGTCAGAGCAGGCTATTTTCATGAGAGTGAAATGAAAGGAAACCGCAAATTTTTCACACTTGGAGCCGGACTGAGGTACAATGTGTTTGGATTGGACTTCTCATACCTGATCCCAACGGAACAACAAAATCCTCTGCAAAATACCCTGCGCTTCACCCTGACTTTTGACTTTGACGGATTTCAAAATCAATAACGAAAGTGAAAAAAGATATTCTGGCCAATATCTGCAGATATTGGCCTTTTTTTTGAAATTTGTCGAACGATATTCGATTTAAATCGTAAAAATATGGATATACAAAAAATAAACCGATGACGATAAAAGTTGGATTTGGATTCGATGTACACCAATTAAAGGATGGGGCCGACCTCTGGATTGGTGGCATAAAAGTTCCTTCAGCAAAAGGCGCCATTGGTCATTCAGATGCGGATGTACTGATCCATGCAATTTGTGATGCACTCCTCGGAGCAATCAATATGCGTGATATCGGGACCCACTTCCCGAATACCGATCCAAAATACAAAGGTATCAGCAGCCTAAAATTGTTACAGGAAGTTTGTAATAAAGTAGAAGAGCTGGGTTATACAGTCAACAATATTGATGCTACCATCAGTCTCGAAGAACCCAAATTAGCCGCATTCATCCCGCAAATGAAAAAAGAGCTGGCCAAGGCCTCCTGCCTCACCGAAGATGACATTTCCATTAAAGCGACAACTACGGAAAAACTGGGATTTACAGGTCGTAAAGAAGGAATTGCTGCTTATTGTGTTGTTCTGGTCAAAAAAGTGGCTTAGTTATTTCACCCTGAAATCCAGCATTTTTTTATCCTCAATATACCCCACAAGGTGATCATTTATTTTAACCGGCCCTACACCTGCTGGTGTGCCAGTAAATATTAAATCTCCCATTTTAAGGGTAATAAACTTCGATAAATAAGAAATAATATGATCAATTGAAAAGATCATCAATGTGGAACTTCCGTCTTGCACCTTTTCACCATTTAACTCCAGATGGAAGCGGATGTCATTTTTATCATTCAATGATTCCAGCGGTATAAATTTACTGATTGGTGCCGAATGATCAAATGCCTTGGCAATTTCCCAGGGGAGTCCTTTTGCCTTGCAATTTGCCTGAACATCCCGGGCAGTAAAATCGATTCCCAATCCAATTTCATCATAGTACGTGTGGGCAAATTTTTCCGCTATATGCTTCCCGTTTTTTTTGATCTTCACCACCAATTCAGTTTCATAATGGATATCCTTACTGAATTCAGGATAGAAAAAAGGCCTGTTGCGGATCACCAGTGATGTATCCGGCTTCATAAAAAAAACAGGGCTTTCAGGCAGGGGATTATTTAATTCCCTTGCATGCGCAACATAATTTCTGCCAATGCAAATGATTTTCATGATTAAATGAATTTTTTGTCCAACTTATCCTGCAAATGTATCGATTAATCAGGATTTTCAGGGGGTATAATTTTACGAACAACAGGTTGTTAAAAATTTCTTAATAATTGCAAATTGATGTTGATAACTAAATTCGTTTTAAATGTTGATGGGTCGAACTTATGTGCCTACTTTTGAAACATGCAGGATCAAGAAAAAAAACCAATCAAAAGTACTGATATCCAGGGAAAAGTAAAAAACAGGATTCAGAAAAATGCGCTTCAATTGGCATTTTCGGAGCACGGTCGTGTACCTCCCCAAGCCATTGATTTGGAAGAGGCAGTATTGGGAGCCCTGATGCTCGAACAAAATGCACTGACTGCGGTCGTTGATATCCTCAAACCGGAAGTCTTTTACAAAGAATCGCACCAGGTTATTTATGCGGCCATCCACCGCTTGTTTGCCAAATCAGAACCCATTGATATCCTTACCGTGACCAATGAGCTCAAATCAAGTGGAGAACTGGAATTGATTGGAGGGGCTTATTATATTACGCAGCTCACCAACCGGGTTGCATCTACCGCCAACATAGAATACCACGCAAGAATTATCACCCAAAAATATATTCAAAGAGAACTGATCAAAATCTCCTCTGAAATCATCAAAGATGCGTTTGAGGATACGACTGATGTTTTTGATTTGTTGGATAAAGCAGAAAAGAATTTATTTGCTGTAAGTGAAACCAATTTTCGCCGTGATTATGACAGCATGCAATCGCTGGTGAGAGAAGCCATCAAAGACATAGAATCGGCCCGTGACCATGAGGGCAACCTCAGGGGCATTCCCTCAGGATTTACTGATGTCGACAGAATTACCGGGGGATGGCAAAAATCAGACCTCGTCATTCTGGCTGCTCGACCGGGTATGGGTAAAACAGCTTTCGTTCTTTCAATGGCGCGAAACATCGCTGTTGATTTTAATATACCCCTGGCTGTTTTTTCTCTTGAAATGTCCTCCATTCAATTGGTCACTCGTTTGATTTCAAGCGAAACGCAGCTATCGGCCGATAAGTTGAAGAAAGGAAATCTGGAAAATTATGAATGGGAACAGTTGAACGCCAAGATTGGTAAACTGGTTGACGCTCCTCTTTTTATTGACGATACCCCTGCTTTATCAATCTTCGAATTGCGGGCAAAATGTCGTCGATTGAAAGCTCAACACGACATCCAGATGATCGTTGTTGACTATATCCAATTGATGTCGACCGGTGGTGATAACAAAGGAAACCGGGAGCAGGAGATCAGTACCATCTCGCGATCATTGAAAGCGCTGGCCAAAGAATTAAATGTTCCGGTGATTACCCTCTCACAGTTGAATCGATCAGTGGAAACAAGGGGTGGTTCAAAACGTCCCATCCTTTCCGACCTCCGGGAATCAGGAGCCATTGAGCAGGATGCCGACCTCGTATTATTTATTTACCGTCCTGAGTATTACAAAATCGACCAGGATGAAGAAGGAAACTCAACACAGGGTATGGCAGAACTGATCATCGCCAAACACAGAAATGGTGCCCTGGCAGATGTCAAAATGACCTTCATTGATAAATTTGCCAAATTCGTAGATTATGATGGTCCCGGTGGATTCGAATACCAGGGCGATATTCCGGCCGATTATGATTATCCCGGAGAAAATTCCTATACGGTCCCCTCAAGGATGAATGATATTCCTGAAGATGAAAATCCATTTTAAACAGAATCTTATTTTTGACGTTTAGAAATTGGACATTTTTGTAATATGCTACCATATCATTCGTTTTAAGCTGAAAGGTTCAAGAATGAAAAAGACACTGTTATTCATATTTGCTTTCTTACTTTTCCTCAATCTCAAGGCAGCCTATCTTCTCATTCCCATGGATGAAACGCAACAGAATCATCTGAAAGCTTATGGAATTGCGTATTGGATTTTGGAACAGGAAGTTGAAATTGACTGGTTACTCAATTATCGGGGTGGTAGTTTTATGTGCAAATACCATGATGCCATTGAACAGGAATGCGTTATTCGGGGGGTAAGCTATCAGATCATTGCTGATGCTCAATCAACGGCGATTTTGCTTGAAATTTCAGACCCCCAGGTAAATATGGATGCAGTAAAACTTCATAAAGCTCCGAAAGTGGCAGTTTATTCTCCCAAAAATAAACAACCCTGGGATGATGCAGTCACGCTGGTGCTTACCTATGCAGAGATCCCATACGACGTGGTGTATGATGAGGAAGTGATGGATATGAAACTACCCCTTTACGACTGGCTTCATTTACATCATGAGGATTTCACCGGTCAGTATGGAAAATTTTGGGCCCGTTATCGTGATGCCGAATGGTACAAAGAAGATGTTAAGGCAAATGAAGAAATAGCCCATAAATTAGGCTTTAGCAAAGTATCACAATGTAAATTGGCTGTTGCACAAAAGATCAGGGATTTCACTGCCGGAGGTGGTTACCTGTTTTCAATGTGCTCAGCGCCGGATAGCTATGATGTTGCCCTGGCCGCTGAGGGGGTAGATATTTGCGACTATATGTTTGATGGTGATCCCCCTGACCCCGATGCACAATCCAAACTCGATTATTCAAAATGCTTTGCTTTTACCGGTTTTACCATCAGTACCAATCCATTTGAATATGAAATTTCATCCATTGATATCAATCCTGCACAGCGCAGGGCAAATACAAAAAATGATTATTTTTCGCTTTTTGAATTTTCAGCCAAATGGGATCCTGTACCGACCATGCTATGTCAAAATCATACACAAGTGATAAAGGGATTTATGGGTCAGACAACTGCATTCAGAAAACAATATGTCAAACCCAATGTACTGGTAATGGGAGAAAATAAGGGTTTGAATGAGGTTCGATACATTCACGGAGAATACGGAAAGGGTATGTGGACCTTTTTGGCTGGCCACGATCCTGAAGATTATCAGCATTTCGTGGGAGATCCTCCTACCGATCTGAACCTGCATCCAAATTCACCCGGATACAGGCTCATCCTAAACAATGTGTTGTTCCCGGCTGCGAAAAAGAAAAAACAGAAAACCTGATCCTTTTTCATTCCCGTCTGACCGGAATATCAGACATTGAAGAATTTAAAGATTCTGCTTCTTAATTAAATTCAAAGCACTTCCTGCCTTGAACCAGTCAATCTGGTTAGAATTATAGGTATGATTCACATTGAACTCATCGGTAGTTCCATCCTTATGATGCAGTACAACCGAAAGTTGTTTTCCTTCTGAAAATTCAGTTAAACCCATCACATCAACAATGTCATCCTCTCTGACCTTATCATAATCGTCAGGATTATCAAAGGTGATGGCCAACATCCCCTGCTTTTTCAAGTTGGTTTCATGAATCCGAGCAAAAGATTTCACAAGGACCACTTTCACCCCCATGTGACGGGGTTCCATGGCAGCGTGTTCACGTGAGGAACCTTCTCCATAATTTTCGTCGCCTACAACAATGGTTCCAATTCCCTTAGCTTTGTAAGCGCGGGCAGTATCGGGAACCGCCTCATAGTTTCCTGAAAGCTGATTCTTTACGGCATTGGTTTCATTATTATAATAATTGACTGCACCAATGAGCATATTGTTGGAAATATTGTCGAGATGACCCCGGTAGCGAAGCCAGGGACCGGCCATGGAAATATGATCGGTAGTACATTTACCTTTTGCTTTGATCAGCACCCTTAAGCCCTCGTAGTTTTTTCCATTCCAGGGTTCGAAAGGAGTGAGCAATTGTAACCGGTCAGAATCCGGTTTAACAATGACATCCACATCACTTCCATCTTTAGCTGGAGCCTGGTATCCATTATCTTTAACATCAAACCCTTTTGGAGGAAAATCGATCCCTTTCGGTTCATCCAGCTTCACCTTTTCACCATTTTCATTGGTGAGGTAATCCGTCATTGGATTAAAGGTTAGATCACCCGCAATGGCAAAGGCCGTTGTGATCTCTGGTGAAGCAACAAATCCATGGGTATTGGGATTTCCATCATTCCGCTTTGCAAAATTTCTGTTAAAGGAAGTCATGATGGAATTTTTACGCTCTTTATCCGCATTGTGACGCGCCCATTGGCCAATACAAGGGCCACAGGCATTGGCCAAAACCACCCCTCCAATTTTTTCAAAAATTTTCAAATAACCATCCCTGTCGACAGTGAATCGAACTTGTTCCGAACCAGGGGTAACAGTATATTCGGATTTAACTTTCAATTTTTTATCGAGCGCTTGTTGGGCAATTGAAGCTGCCCGGGTGATATCTTCATATGAGCTATTGGTACAGGAACCGATTAATCCAACTTCCAGCTCCTGGGGCCAGCCGTTTTTCCTGACGGCTGCTGCAAATTCTGAAACAGGATGCGCCAGATCAGGTGTAAAAGGCCCGTTGATATGTGGTTCCAGTTCTGACAGATTGATTTCGATCACCCTGTCAAAATACTTCTCCGGATTTGCATAAACTTCCGGATCTCCGGTCAGGTGTTCCCGAACTTTATCTGCTTCTGCTGCAACTTCAGCCCTTTTTGTTCCGCGCAGATATGCTGCCATCTTCTCATCATAACCAAAAACTGAAGTTGTAGCACCAATTTCGGCACCCATATTACAAATGGTTCCTTTTCCCGTACAACTGATATTTTTTGCACCTTCCCCGAAGTATTCAACAATTGCTCCGGTACCACCTTTAACAGTAAGAATACCAGCTACTTTCAGGATGACATCTTTGGCTGAAGCCCATCCACTCAATTTACCAGTTAATTTCACACCGATGAGTTTTGGGAATTTCAGTTCCCATGGCATGCCAGCCATCACATCCACAGCATCAGCTCCACCCACTCCAATGGCAATCATTCCAAGTCCTCCGGCATTGACTGTATGAGAATCGGTTCCGATCATCATACCACCCGGGAATGCATAGTTCTCCAGTACCACCTGATGGATAATCCCGGCGCCAGGTTTCCAGAATCCAAGACCATATTTATTGGAAACCGAAGCCAGAAAGTTAAAAACCTCATTGTTGTTAACGAGTGCTGTTTTCAAATCCTGTTCCGCACCCACCTTAGCCTGAATAAGATGATCACAATGCACCGTGGAAGGAACTGCAACCTTTTCTTTACCGGCTTGCATAAATTGCAAAAGGGCCATTTGAGCTGTGGCATCTTGCATGGCCACCCGATCAGGACGAAAATCGACATATGATTTGCCTCGTTGGTAAGCCTGATTTGCTTCACCCTCATCAAGATGAGCATATAATATTTTTTCAGATAACGAAAGGGGTTTATTGGTAACCTTTCTTGCTGTATCAATTCGTTTCGCCATCCTGGCGTAAACTTCCTTTATCATATCTAGATCAAAAACCATAAGAATAAATATTTCAGATAGAAAAAAAATTATCGATTACTGAAAACAACAATCAATCGAATTCAATTTATTTATAACTGCCTTAATTCCGTTATTTTCAGGGGTGCAAAGATACAGTAAATCTTGAAAAAAAGAAACAGGATCCTGATCATATCCGTAGAGATGGATATCCACTCTTCCTTTCAACTTGTTGGCAAATTAAAAATAAGAACTGGAAATATTTTTAACTATTAGTACAAAATTATTTGCTTCCTGAGTATCCTTATTAATGTTTATCATCTAGGGTTAATATTTGGAATTATATACCCAATGTATACTAAATGAGCACATTACTTACCAACAAATAGATGAACATTTAATATGCATCGTATTTTTTTCATGAATGGGAGAGGACATACTTTTCCGTATCTAAAATAAAATCAATAAATTATAAAACTCAATTCAGAAATTACCGTTAAAGGGTTAGAACTATTATCTAGAGCTGAATATGAAACATATTCAATTATTGTTTTTTCTGACCGCTTTATTGCATTTTTTTGCTTTTTCCAACCCGGAAGAGGAAAAACAAAAAGTTGTACAGGCCATTGATAGTCTTGAAGTATTTGTGTATACAACTCCGATCAACAATGAAACAAAGACTGACTTGATTGTCAGCTGCAACAAACTTGCGCTACTATATCGACAGCTACCTGATAAAAAACAAATTGAATATGCCACCCGTCTTCAAATGATCACTGATCGGATCAATGACCCAGATTTAACCATCAATATTTTACAAATTCTTGCTGATGCCCAATATAAACTTGACAACAACGAAGAAGCAATAGAACTCAATTATAAAATATTTAACCTTTATAGCATTCGCAATGATGAAGTCAATACAGCCAAAGCGCTGATGAAAATTGGCCATAATTATTATAATCAAAACAAATATATCAAGGCAAAGGATTATTATGAACGTGCTTTAAGTACCTTCAAGAAAAATCAGTATTTTACAGGAATTGCCGAATCTCTGCAACGGATCGCACTGATCCTCAGTCATTGGGGCGAATATGATGAAGCATTGAACCATAACTTTGAAGCCCTTAACTTTTGGAAGGAAATAGGAGATATTCTGCAAATCGCCAACGTTAATTTTAGTATAGGAACCATATACCAGGAACTGGGTGATTTGGACAGGGCCAAGGAATGTTTTCACAAGAGTCTGAATCTTTACCAGGAATTGAACAGTACTTTTGAACTGGTAAAAACCACTTCACACATAGGTGATATTTACCTGGAGGAAAAGCAATATGATGAAGCGCTTGAATATTATCAAAAAGCTGAACTTATTGGGAAGCAGGCAAACAGCATTAAACTTAAGGCTGAGGCTGCTTTCAATATTGGCAAGGCTTACAATTTAAAAGGTGACCATTATAAAGCGATTGATTATCAAAGGGCGGCACTTAAGTTAAATGAGGAACTCGGGGATAAGAAGGCGCTTGCAGAAAATTATGCTGAGTTGGGACTTGTTTATTTCAATTTCACACACTACGACAGGGCTTTGTATTACTTTAAAAAAGGTCTTGATATAAGCCTTGAAATTAATTATAAATTTCAAAACAATATCTATTACCAGTATCTATCAGAAGTTTATGCTATATTGGGGAATTATGAAGACGCATACCGATACTATAAATTATACATTTCCGGTCGCGATCAAATCTCATCCGAGGAAGCCAAACAAAAAACTGCAGAATTGCAGGCCAAATATCAGCTTTCAGTCAAAGAAAAAGAAAATGAACGACTCAGACACAATGAACAACTTCACAGGGCACAAATAAAAAACCAATGGTTATTGATGGGTTTTGTGGCGTTTGCACTTATACTTCTGATCGTATTGGCTACAATTTTTCGTCGTCGCTATAAGCAAAACCGACGGCTAAATGTGCAATTATCCCTCAAAAATAATGAGATTGAGAATCACCGAAAAAAAGTTGAACACCTTAATGCTGACTTGCAGGAAGCCAATGCAGCCAAAGATCGGTTTTTCTCGATTATTGCCCACGACTTAAAAAATCCCTTCAATTCATTAATGGGACTTGTCGACCTCTTAATTGAGGAATTTCAGTCATTTAAAGAGAAAGAGCAGCTGGAATTTTTACACCAAATCAAAGCATCCTCTGATAAAATTTATGCCTTGCTGCAAAATCTCCTCATGTGGGGCAGTAACCAACTTGGGAAAACTGAGGTTGTCAAAGAAAAGATTGACTTATCGAAAACAGCAAGGGAGTCGGTCACCTTGATACAATCCCTGGCAGATAAAAAGAATATTACCCTCGAAATGAATATTCCTCCCAATACATGGGCTTATGCTGATAAAAATATGGTATCAACCATTCTGCTGAATCTTGTCACCAATGCCATTAAATTTACACCCCAAGACGGAACGGTTGAAGTGCAATGCTTCAATAAAACAAATCATGTAGAGGTCATGGTTGCCGACTCGGGTGTTGGTATATCTCCTAAAAATCTGGAACAACTTTTTAAAATTGATTCGAAGGTACAAAGTACTGGAACCGAAAATGAAAAAGGGACCGGTTTGGGATTGATCCTTTGCAAAGAGTTTATTGAAAAGAACAATGGTCGAATATGGGCCGAAAGTATTGAGGGCAGTGGAAGCTGGTTTTATTTCACCCTTCCTGTTTCAGAAGACTCCGTCATTGAAGAACCCATTTCTCCCACTCAAAAGATTAAATTCAGTACCCTCTCAGCACAATAATTGCGTTGTGTCAGGAGTCTTTTTTCTGATATGTTTATTACTATGGCTTAAATGCTTCTCATAACAAGCATTTTTTGGTCTATAGCAAAATAAATCTGATGGGCATATTAAACTGAACCCGTACCGGAATATTCCTTTGTTTGCCAGGAATCCATTTAGGCATGTTTTCTACCACTCTAAGGGCCTCCTCATCACAGCCTCCTCCAATTCCACGTAAAATTTCGACATTTGTAATCTCTCCATTTTTTTCCACGACAAATGTTACATAAACAATCCCTTCTATTCCTGCCTCACGTGCTATGACAGGATACTCAAGATTTTCGGAAAGATACTTGAGTCTTTCCCTTTCCCCACCCGGAAACTCCGGCATCGATTCAACCACTACAAAAACAGGCTCCTCTGCTTCTTCTTCCTCATCCTGCATATCCACCGGGTTAAAAGGCACATACGTTTCAATCCTGGTTTCCTGATCAGCTTCCACATTGATTTCCAGCTCATCTTCAACTTCCATCTCATTTTCTACAATCTCGATGAGAGTTGTTTGTTGGTCCGTTTTTGGAGGGGGCAGTTCAGGAGGCTTCTGGATCGTAACTTCACCCAATTCTTCCTGTTCTTGTGCCATCATTAGCAGATTCAGGTCAATTTCCGAACTTTTAAAGCTTTTAACCTCAAAAGAGAATAAAATAGCACCGAGGGCAATGATCAGCCCGATCTCAAAAAATATAGTCCGCTTGTGTTCCAGATCAGCTTTGGATGTTGGTAAGGTTCTCATGGCATTGCGTTTTAAATATTATTGAAATAATCTATCTTTAAAAAAGATTAATGATCCTAAAACCACTGATAATAAAACGTTTGAATATGACATTTAGATATATTATATATATGATTTATTTCTATATTTATCAAAGGCTGGGCTTATTGCCTATTTGAACTATTTTTGCTTCGAATTAGATCTTAAATAATGATTCAAAAAGAAACTGGAGTCAGGGCAACATTAAGACGGTTGATTGAATGGATGTACATCCCTTTCCAGGCCATGATCCCGCCTGAAACCTTCAGATATGCAGCTACCGGTGGATTGAATACAGCATTTGATATTTTCCTTTATTTTTGTTTTTACCATTACATCCTCCAGCAGCAAATTGTTGATTTGGGATTTGTTGCTATCAGTCCGCACATTGCATCCTTTCTTTTTGTATTTCCCATAACCTTTACTTCAGGATTTCTGCTTGCTCGATATATAACATTTACGAGTTCACAGATCCGTGGCAGGATCCAATTATTTCGATATGGATTATCGGTACTGGGAGCAATTTTGTTGAATTATGTCTTCCTTAAATTCTTTGTTGAGGTTGTCCATATATGGCCGACCATTGCCAAAATCTTCACCACCATCTTTGTGGTTGCTTATAGTTATTTAATTCAGCGCTACTTTACATTCAGAACCGGAACGATTAGAAAAAAAAGTTAAAGTGGAATCCATCCTGAACGATTATATTAAAACCAATCGATTGAACAGGTTATGGCCTGTGATTGCTAACAAATAGGTATAGAAGATTTTCTACACTACCTATTTTTATGGGTAAAATATCCACACAATTTGTACTAAAAGAGTCTATTTTATTGTTGGTATAGATATTGACGTGAGGTAAACAAAAATAAATCTTTAACTAATAAACTTTAAATACTATGGCAAATAAAACAACAAATGCAATTATTGGATTTATCGCAGGAGCTGCAACCGGCGCTGCTGTTGGAATTCTTTTTGCACCTGACAAAGGATCAAAAACAAGGAAAAAGATCAAAAAACAAACAAAAGACATCACCAGTGACCTGAAATCAAACATTGATAAAACAGTGGATGACATGAAGGACTATGTATCCAACGTTGCGGATGACATCAAAAATAGAATGTCGAAAGTAGAAAGCGACGTAAAGGATAAAATCAATAAAGAAGCCGAAAAAGTAGCAGAAAAAACCAAGGCTGCCACCAGTGCTTCAAAGAAATAAAGGTTAATCCAATCACTTACCTCAACACAACTTTATGGCTAATCAATCAATTGTGGACACCTTCGGGGAATTGAATGCTGCGACAAAGAAATACATCCAGGCACACATCGATCTTTTCAAAGTACGAATGCTTGAGAAATTGATCCGGATAGGAACGTATTTCTTTTCGGCCTTTACCCTGATTATTGCCATGGCTTTTATTCTAATTAGCCTTACGTTTGCTTTCACCTTCTGGTATGGAAGTAATTATGGTACATTGTCCGAGGGGTTTCTGATTTCAGCTGGTTTTTATTTGGTATTGGCCATATTTTTATATGCCTTCAGAAAGCAGCTATTCACAAACAATATCATTAAAAATATGGCCAATATTCTATTTTCTGATGATGAGGATGATAAACTGTAACAGATGAAAGACCTATCTGAACTTAAAAAACTGAGAAGCATCAATGATGTCATGCGACTTAAGGAACGTTTGAGATATGACGTTTTGATCAGTGAGCAACACCTGAAATCAAGCATGAGCAACCTGAAGATTTCATTTTTTGATTCAATCAGAGATACATTAAGAAGTTACGGTCAGGAAATGATCAAACATGTTATTCTCGGCATTATAAACCGGGCTCGTGAATAAATCAGGATTTATTCATCACGGAGTGCATCAATAGGTTTGATACGAATAGCTCTGCGGGCTGGTATCAAACCAGCAACAGCACCCGATAAAATCAGAATTAAAAGGGAAAGAATAGCCACCTGGAAATCAACTTCAGGCCGCTGGAACATTTCATTGTCTGTACCAAATTTGATCAGGAGATAATTAATCAGCTCTACGAAACCAACACCTGCTACTAAACCAAAATATCCTGCAATGGATGTCAAAAAAACAGACTCAGTAATGATTTGTGACATGATTTGCAAAGGCGAAGCTCCCAGGGCTCTTTGAATTCCGATCTCCTTGGTGCGCTCTTTCACAATTACAAGCATGATGTTACTGATTCCGATAACTCCAGCAATGAGTGTACCAATACCTACTATCCATATGAGTCCCGCAATTCCATTGAATAAACCTTTCATCTGATTAAATTCTTCTTCCAAATTAAAATGGCCGAAGGCTTCTTTATCATCGGGGTGAACCGTATGACGGGCAGCCATGAAACTCAATACTTTTTCTTCAACAACTGATGCTGGAACATCGTCTCTGGAGGTAATAGAAAACCATCCAACAATATCACCGTAATTATAGGTTCGCTGCAGCGTTGTTAACGGAATATAGATACTTTGCTCTTTTTCACCTCCAAAGCTGATGTTGGTATTTAGGGGAACAAACACACCAACTACCTGAAAATAAATACCTTGAATTTTAATATATTCCCCTACGGGGTTCTCATCAGGCTCAAATAAAACATCTCTTACTCGTGTTCCAATGACTGCTACCTTGCGTTTTTGTTCAATGTCGAGTTCATTTAAAAACCGACCTTCAACAATATTCATGGGATCGATTTTATTCCAGTCAGGATATTCACCCATGATAGAAAAAGCCCCGGTTTTATCTTTTCGCATGGTGTTGTTCGTCCCATCACCCGAGGACCAACCCTGTATTTTGGGTGCCAGGTATTTAATTTCAGGAATGTTATTTCTCAATGCTTCAATATCATCATTCCTAAAGAAAAAACTTCTTCCACGCGGAAATCCTTTATATGGCATGGTTGTACGCTGTGTCCATACAAATACGCTGTTGGTCGCAAAATTTCCCATCCCTGAGGACACACCATTTTCCAATCCGGCTCCCGAGCCAAGCATGATGATCAGCATGAAAATTCCCCAAAACACACCAAAGGCGGTCATGAACGTCCGTAATTTGTTCTTTTTAAGCGTATGAAATATTTCCTGCCAGCGATCCCGATCGAACATATATTTGAGCTAGTCTTATTTAAATTCCTATAAAAAATCCACAGAATCATTCATCCCGCAAAGCAACAACCGGTTTTATGGATGCTGCTTTTCGAGCCGGGAAAAAACCCGCTAGTAATCCAGCTATAATCAAAACCAGGGTTGCATAAATTGCCGTGCTGATATTTACTTCCGGATTCCTGAAAAATTCAGTTTGTATATAAGGATTGACCAGCTCCAATACTGCAACCCCCAATACCAGTCCCATATATCCGGCAATCCCGGTAATAAAAACCGACTCCTGCATTATCAAAAGGATGATGGACATCGGTGTAGCCCCCATCGACTTACGAATACCAATTTCTTTGGTCCGCTCTTTTACAGCGATCATCATGATGTTGCTCACCCCAACAATACCCGCCACAATTGTCATGATTCCAATAACCCAAATAAACAATTCAATGACCGCAAAAAGGTCCATAAACTGTTTAAATTCCTGAACTCCATTCCAAATGAACATGGCCCTTTCATCCTCCTTTGCAAAATTGTGACGTTGTGCCAGCTTGGTGCGCACCTCATCTTCCATTCGCTTGCTATCCTCAACATCCCTTGAAGCTATAGTAATGGCCATTGTTTGAACCCTTTCTCTACCGATAAAAACTTTTTGAGCGGTGGTAATGGGCATATAAACAACGCGCTGATTATCCTGTCTGCCATCGTCATCCTCAAAAACACCAACCACCTTAAAGGGAACACCTTTGACATTAATGTACTCGCCCAATGCAGGCTTCCCTTTAAATAAGGCATCCTGAACGGCAATTCCGATGGTGGCAACCTTTTGGGTTTGCTCAACATCATAAGGATTGATAAATCGACCCTCCAGGATTTTTACTTTTTCGATAACGCCATAATCAGGATGGACACTCCGGATATCGAAATTTCCATATTCATTTTTATAAGAAATGGTATTATCACCCCAGATATGCGACCTCCCTGCCATGTATTCAATACCAGAAATATGGTTTTTAATGTCGGTGTAGTCTGCATTCTCAAAATTGATATCACGACCGGGTTTAAGACCTTTGTGCGCCATGGAAGTCTCTCCTCCCCATACCCATAGTGTATTCACTGCCGATGATCCAAATTGCGATTTGACGCCATTTTCAAGACCCTGTCCAGAACCCAATAAAATAATAAGCATGAAAATTCCCCACGCTACGCTAAAGCCTGTTAAGAAAGTTCGAAGTTTATTCTTCCTGATGGTACTAAAAATTTCTTCCCACCGGTCAATGAAAAACATAGTGTGTTTGTTTTAATTAATGCCATTCCAAAACTACGAAAAAACAATAAATCCTAAATTGGACAGGTAATTGACGTCAACCATCGCAACCTTAAGAATGATGTCTTTTCGGGAAATTAATCACCAAAACTGATCCCAATTCCTCTGGCAGTCTTCATAAGAGAAGTATCTGCCCCTACGAGATTGGGTGTTTGGATGGCTTCTTCAAGCGAGACCGATGTAATGTTCGGATGCCTGTATGAAACCATTTTCCCAAATTCATTGTTTAGAACCATTTCGAAGGCTTTTACCCCAAATTGGGTGGCCAGCACACGATCATAAGCAATTGGGATACCGCCCCTTTGTAAATGACCGAGTACGGTTGTTCGAATGCTGTGTTCGCAGCCCGCATCTTTCAGTTCATTCATTAAAACATTTGCAACGCCTCCCAAACGGCGGTTCTCATATCCAATTTCCTGCTGGCTCAATGTGGAATAATCTTTACCACGAGCATGTGCCCCTTCGGAAATAACAATGTTCACAAAGCCACGATCACGGGCAAAACGCTTATTGACTCGCTCCAGTACTTTATCCACATCGTAAGGAAATTCTGGCAGAAGACAAATTTCAGCACCACCAGCTACGGCAGCGTTGAGGGCGATCCAACCTGCATAGCGTCCCATCACCTCAAGGATTAAAACACGGTTGTGGCTGGCAGCAGTTGTTACCAGCTTATCAACAGCTTCTGTGGCTATTTGAACAGCAGTCTGGTATCCAAAGGTAGAATCCGTAGCTGATAAATCATTATCGATTGTTTTAGGAACACCAATTACATTGCATCCCTTTTCAAAAAGTTTTTGAGAAATTCGCTGCGACCCATCCCCACCAATGTTAATGACTGCATCAATTCCAAGGTATTGCATTTTACGCAACATCTCATCACTGCGATCCACAGCCGACCAGGTCCCATCCTTATTTTTTACAGGCCAGGCAAACGGACCTCCCTTGTTTGTTGTTTGAATGATCGTACCACCCAGGTAATGAATTCCTGCAACTTTGTGTTCATCCAGAACAACAATTTCGGTTGGCTCACGCAAAATTCCATTAAATGCTTCAATGCTGCCAACAATCTCCCAGTCTTTTTCATGAGAAGCCCGCTTCACAATGGCTCTGATCACGGCATTGAGCCCAGGACAATCTCCTCCACCGGTCACGATTAAGCATCTTTTCATATAAAAAAATTTAAAATATCATTTCAAAAGTAATTAAGAAATCACAATGCAATCCTTAAAATTATATTAATCATTTAACTTTTGAAATCTTCGAAATACTATTAGGATATGGAAGATACTTTTATCAGAGAGTTATAATAGGCTCAAGGGATAATTACTATTGCGCTATTTCAATAATTTCAGATATGGGTATTGCCTCCAGCAATTCTTCTACCTCATCAGTCGTGTTTTTGCCATGAATGGCAAAAGTCATCAAAGAATTACCGAAAGGCAGTTGCACATCAAATGAAACATCACCGGTTTCATCTTCGCTTTTTGTCAAAAGGGCTTTATAGCCATCCAATTTGATTCTTTTCTGATTGGGATCTGCTGCCATAAAAACCGACATGCTAAGCATGGAGCTAATGGCTGAAAGCATGGGAGAGTCACTGATAATTTGAAAATTAAGGTCTCCTGTTTCACTTTGATAATCACGGTTTACATAGAGACCGGCAAATCCCATATTGGTTCCAGTTACATTGTCCGATTCAGCAACTTTTTCCATGCCTCCGATACTTTCAGGCAATTTTTCTAGAATACCCTTCCCAATAGCCTGATTGATTCCATTCAGGGCTTCCTGGAGTGTAAATCGTGCATTTTCAAGACTGCCCTGTTCGTATGATGCACTGGCATCATCCAGCAATTGGGGAACATTATTCTGCGAGAGCACAATATTGCTGATCAAGATTACAGCCAATACAAAAGATAATAATACAGTTGTTTTCATTTTTCTCCCAATTGATTTTTAATGTTTGACAATTCAATTTCATTGGATGCACTCATAAAATCATCCTCAGTGCTGAAATTTACACCTTCGGTTACCAGCACAGATGACTGACCGAAGGGCACACTGAGTGAATAACCCAAATATTCATCATATTCAATTACCGCGCGTTGGTCCTGAAACTTCACAGTTTTATAATTCTGGTCAGATGAAGATGAGCCATAAGCACCTGAAGCAAGATAGGCACTGGCAGCAGATAACATAGCGGCATCATTTCCAATATTTACCCTGAACTCCGTATCACCTTTGCGGTAAACCCGTGATATAACCATTCCTATAAATCCGATTCCTGAACTGGTCACATTATCTTCCTCTTTCACAGCAGGTAAGCCATGAATGGTTTCCGGTAAATCATTGAGGATATTACTCCCGATCTCAAGCTCAATACCCAAAATGGCCTGCCGAACGGCATATCGGGCATTGCTGTAATTTTTTCCCTCAAAAGCGTTTGTAGCATCTTCGATGTTTGCCTTAACGTCCGGGACAGATGAATTGAGTCCGCCTCCTCTTGTATTGTTAGTGCTACTTGAAGACGAATTGCCTTCTCGAGAGCCCGTTTTTCCGGTCTCCTTACTTTGATTATCATCACCGAAAAGATTATCGATAACCTTATCTTCGGTTTTATTTTTCAGCTTTTTCAATATGCCCTGTGACAGGACCGGATGAGCTGATATCAAGGCAAACATCAGCATCAAGCTTGTTAAAATCGTGATTTTTCTCATAATTTATTTAAGGTTCATTTACCATGCGAATTTATGAATATTCCTTTCCTGAAAATATTTAACAAAAATATTCCTGCGAACTTAATATTTCTTTTAACCGGTGTGCCAAAAAAACAGGTTCAAAAATGTGATTCCGTTAACTCATATGTGTCATTCATAAAGTCAAACATGAAAATGGATGAACTGTTCAAAAAACAGGGTTTATAAAAACCAATGAATTTAGGATAGAAAAAACGACCTACAAAATGGCTAAAAGCCCCTTACTAGCTGTTGATCAAGCTTTTAATCGGATTTGAATAAAGTTTTCGAAGGATCATTCTTAATTTTTATGAGATATAAATTGTCCGCAATTGAACAATATGGTCAGTAGCTGAACACTTTATTGTCCGGTAAAAGCCCTCGGGGCACACATAAGAACCTAACATACAATAACTTATGCCATAGGGTATCAATTTTGCCATTACTTCATACAGATACAGACAATTGACAACCAACAATTCTGTACGATAAAACACCAATTTAAATTATGAACATCGAACCAATAACTTAAAATTTTAAACTATGAAAACACTAACATTCAACAAATCAGTTATGACCATCATGAGTGTATTTTTAATGGCACTGATCATGATGAGTTGCTCCAAAGATGATGACATCGACACACCCATGACCCTGCCTGATTCAGATGGGTATTCAAAAACATTGAGTCCTGCTGAAAAAGAAGGATTACTCTATCTTGCTGAAAAAGAAAAAATGATGCGTAATGTTTATGAATCCATCAGCACCATGTATGAGAATACTGTTTTTGCAGATCTGAGCGTGGCCAAAGCGCAACACATGAATTTATTATCAGTCAAAATTGATAAATATGACCTGGAGAATCCCATTGGAACCTTGAGCCACGATGAATTTCAAAATCCATTGATCCAAAATGAATTTGATGAGTTTACTAGTTTTGCAAATTTGACGCTGGTTGATGCCATTGTTTATAGTAAAGCATTGGAAGAATCAACGATTGATGATCTTGAGGTTTTGCTGGAAAATGTAAAGGGAAATGGTGATTTAGTGCATACTTACAGACAGATCCTTGAAAGTTCACAATTAAACCTGGATGCACTATCATTGGAAACCAAGGGACTGATCGATATAGCTGTGTGGTATGATCCGGTTAAAGTTTTTAAACCAAAAATTAAAGGGGTTCGGGATATCATCAAATTATTTGATCCCATCAAGGAGGATTGATAAGGATTTGAAAGGACCTGCTAAAACGAGCAACATAATGATTAATTGATTCTGCGGGCCGGCTGGTAAAACCAGCCGGCCCTTCTTTTTTCTGAGGCTCCCAATCATTTCAAGGAATTCCGTAAATTCGTCACATCAAACGACAATACGCCCGCATATGAAAAAAAACCATTACTCCCGAAGAAATTTCATAAAAACCCTTGCCAGCGGAACGGCAGCCATACCAGTGATGTCAACAATCCCCGGGTTAAAGACCAATGCATCCGAATTTACTTTACAGAATAAAAGCAGGATCGTTCTGGTTAAACATCCAAAAGTCATTGATAATGAAGGCCTGGTTCAGCAAACACTTGTGAACGAAATGATCAACAGGGCAATTCTGACCTTGAGTGATCAAAAAACAGTCATAGATGCCTGGGGTCAATATTTTAGCAAGGATGAAAAAATCAGTTTAAAAATAAACACACTTGGCCTTGACAACCTGATGGGAACTAGCTACATCCAACATTTCAATAGTGTCAGCACGGCCATCATCAAGGGATTACAGACGCTTTCTATTGAGGACCGGGATCTGTTTATTTGGGACCGGAGTGATGAAGAAATTACCAATGCCGGTTATTCCATTTCCCGGCAGGAAGGAACCCTTAGAATTATGGGAACACGAAAACAACGCCGAGGTGAACCCGAAGGATTCGATCAGCACTCTTACCCGGTTGGTTCACTAAGTACACGTGTCCACCAGTTTATCACAGAACAATGTCATTCATTTATCAACATTCCGGTTCTAAAGACCCATCGGATTGCGGGTATAACCGGAAGCCTTAAAAATCACTATGGTTCAATAAACAATCCGCGGGAGTTTCATCAAAATAATGCCACCAACCCGGGTATTCCTGAAATCAATGCCATCCCGGTGATCAGAAACAAGCAAAAACTGATCATTGCCGATGCCCTATTGGGCGTGTATGAGGGCGGCCCCCGATGGAACCAGGAAATGATATGGCCATTTGGAGGGATCATTGCTGGTACTGATCCGGTAGCCATGGATACTGTTCTACTGTCAATCATTAATCAAAAACGATTGGAGGAAGAACTGGAACCCATTGAATCAGCAATCCATTTGCCCCTCTCAGAAAAACTAGGATTGGGAAATCATCAGCTTGAAAATATTGACTTGATTGAAATCAACCTGGCTTAAGGTTTTTGGCTATCCTTTTATCCATTAAGGATTCATTGTGAATGCAATTTTTATTGTACCTTTAGCAGCAAAATCAGGAATTTATTCCATTGATCTATTTCGTTAGATTTATCCTCTCACCGACACCCCTATTACAATAACGGGAGATTGTAGTTAAATCTTAGCGCATGGGGTCATCACTAATATTCAGAAAAACTTCACACTATTGAAACAACACATTGCTCATTTACTAAATACCAGGGTTAATCAATATGGTTCCCAAACATGTTATCGCTACCTTGATAAACAAGATCATACTTATAAAGACATAAGCTGGAGCGAGGTTAAACAGCAGTCCGATCATGTATCCCACGCACTCTTTGAACTGGGTTTTCGTCAAAAGTCAAACATAGGGATTTTTAGCAATAACTGTCCGGAATGGGCCTTCACGGATTATGGCATTTTTGGTATTCGTGGAGTATGTGTTCCCTTTTTTGGAACCGCTACGCGGGATCAGGTGAAATATATCGCCGACGAAACTGATATGAACATCATGTTCGTTGGGAATGGAGAGCAATATGAAAAAGCACGTTGGTTGCTTGACCAACCAGGATCGCTTGAAAAAATAGTTTATTTCGATGAAAGTATAGCTAGTGATGACAATCGATGCATGAGTTTCAAGGAATTTCTAAAACTTGATGAGAAAGGCGAGCAAGCATCTGCCGTTGAAGAGATATTCGAATCTGCTGAACCAACGGATATTGCCACTATTATTTATACATCAGGCACAACCGGTGAACCAAAGGGTGTGATGTTAACGCATGATAATTTCATGTTCTGTTTTGAAATGCATGACAAACGCCTTGATGTTACCGATCAGGATGTCAGTATGTGTTTTTTGCCATTAAGCCATATCTTTGAACGCACCTGGTCGTATTACATGATGCATTGCGGGACCACTAATGTTTTCCTGGAAAATCCGAAGGAAGTTATCAACCAGCTACCCAAGGCCAATCCCACGCTGATGTGCACCGTTCCAAGATTTTTTGAAAAAACGCATGAGGGAATCATGGCGGAATACCACAAATGGCCGGTTTTTAAAAGACGAATATTTGACTGGTCCATAAAAACTGGTCATAAACGATCGGATTATAAAAGTCGTAACCAAAACCTTCCATGGGATCTGGGCTTGCTCAGCAGTATTGCAGATAAACTGGTATTGAAAAAACTTAGAAATATCTTTGGTCAGTCCATGCGAACCATGCCCTGCTCTGGTGCAGCTATCCGACCGGAATTACTCCGCTTTTTTCATGCAACCGGTTTATTTATAAACTATGGTTACGGTGCGACCGAGACAACGGCAACGGTTTCATGCTTCAGGACCGATGTTTATGAATTTGACTCCTGTGGAACCACCATGCCTGACCTCCAGGTAAAAATCAGCGATCAAAATGAAATACTGGTCAAAGGCCGGACGGTTTTCTCAGGTTATTACAAAAAACCGGTTGAAACCAAAGATGTATTATCCGACGGCTGGTATGCCACTGGCGATGAAGGCCATATTTCAGAAAAGGGAAACCTTGTCATGACCGACCGGCTGCGGGATCTATTTAAAACATCCGTTGGTAAATATGTTTCACCCCAGAAAATAGAATTATTAATTGGACAGGACAAATACATTGAGCAAATTATCATTTTTGGTGATAACCTCAAATACATCACAGCTTTGATCGTGCCATCATTTGAATCGATAAAATGGGAACTTGTTAAAAATGGAATAGCTGCTACCAATCCGAAAGAATTAATCGCACACAACAAAGTCATCGAAATTATTCAGGAAAGATTGGATTTACTCCAGGAATCACTGGCACCTTTTGAAAAAGTAGTTAGGTTCTCCTTATTGCATGAGCCTTTTTCAGTTGAAAATGAAGCCATGACCAGTACCCTAAAACTAAAAAGACGGATCATCGCACAGCAATATAAAGAACTGATTGAAAAGATGTACTAGCGGGAAAGTTTCCAACGGCGATGAGACCAAAGCCAGTTTTCCGGTTTTTTTTGAATGGCTCTTTCCAGTGAAGCAGCATATCGCCGGATAATTTCACCTTCTGGCAACTGCTGCGGATCATCAGATATTAATGAGAGGGTGAGTTCATAATAACCTCGTTTGATTCTATGAATATCCACAAAAAATACAGGATATTGGTAGCGCCTGGCATACTTTTCAGGTCCGAATAAAAAGGCAGTATCCCTGCCCAGAAAACGGACCCATTTAGCCCGGTTCCCTTGTGAAGGACTCTGGTCAGAAGCCAAAATATAAATCACCTGTTCGCTTTTATTCCGTTCAAATGTTTCAATGGTTTTATAAATGGAAGCCAGCTCTGTTCCATACTTACTTCGGCTCCAACGCGTAAACCGATCAACCCACTTATTATTAAGGGGTTTGTAAAGTGCAATATTTTTATGCTCCAATTGCAGGCTACCCGACATGCTACCCCACTCCCAATTCGTATAATGACTGGGCAACGAAATTATACTCATTCCTTTTTCAAAATAGGGATGCAATACCTCAGGATTTACAACTTTGTGCCGTTTTACAATTTGCTTCCGGGTCATGGTAAAAGCCTTTATTCCTTCCAACAAAATATCGCTCAGATTTCTATAAAAATGATGGACAATTTTTCGGACTTCCTTCTGATCCATTTCTGGAAAGGACTTTTTAATATTATCCTCCACTACATCCCTGCGGTAACGAAATACATGTAACAATAAAAAACTTACAAAATCGGATATAGGGTACAACAGGAAAAAGGGAATCAGTCCTATCAGCACCACAAAGATGATAATTAATATGGCCAGGATTAAATTCATACAAAAAGTCCGGGCTAAAATTACACGTTTTTCACACAACGACTTTCAAATTCTGTTTTTACATGGGATTCTAGTATTTTTGCCGGGTTTATTCACAACAATGTTATTTAGTTCAGCCATATTTTTATTTTCATTTCTTCCGATAGTGATTATTGGATACTACTTGCTTCGTGGAACCTGGCGGAATGTTTTCCTGTTGATTTCCAGTTTGGTATTTTTCGCCTGGGGTGGTGTAAGCTATTCATTGCTTCTGATCTTGTCCATCATAACCAACTACATTTTCGGTTTACTGATCAATAAAAATAAAAACAATCACAGGGCAAGAATTTATCTCATCATTGGTATTGTTCTGAACTTAATGATGCTCGGGATTTTTAAATATGCAGGTTTTATTGCTGAAAACATCAATCAACTCTTTGAAGTGGCCGGGATCCCCCCCATGCCCAATCCTAAAATCCTGTTGCCCATTGGTATCTCATTTTATACGTTTCAGTCGCTTTCATACCTGGTGGACCTGTATCGTAAAGAAACAGATGTCCAACGGAACATTCTGCGATTGGGTTTATACATATCACTTTTCCCACAGCTGATTGCGGGGCCCATCGTTAGATATCATGATATTGCTTCACAACTTCAGCAACGCATAACCAGTTTTGAAAAATTCAGTTATGGGGTTCAGCGTTTCCTGACCGGTTTAGCAAAAAAAGTATTGATCGCCAATAGTTTTGCGGTTATAGCAGATCAATACTTTGCATTCAATCCAACCGAATTATCGATGACCATGGCCTGGATGGGGATCATCGCCTATACCTTTCAGATCTATTTTGATTTTTCCGGATATTCGGATATGGCCATCGGACTGGGAGCTATCTTTGGATTCAGAATTCCTGAAAACTTTAACTATCCTTATGCATCACGTTCGATCAGGGAATTTTGGCGCAGATGGCACATCTCTCTATCAACGTGGTTTCGGGATTATCTTTATGTTCCGATGGGAGGAAACAGGATCTCCGTTAAAAGAACCTATTTCAACCTATTGATTGTATTTTTTCTCACCGGTTTATGGCATGGCGCCAGCTGGAATTTTATTGTTTGGGGTCTCATTCACGGTCTTTTTATGGTAATTGAACGCTTGGGCTGGGAGAAGTTCTTGCACAAAACATGGAAACCACTTCAGCATATTTATACCTTGTTTATCGTGATCATGGCCTGGGTTCTTTTCAGGGCCGATAACTTTGATCACGCCTGGCAATACTATGGAGCCCTGTTTGGGCAAACAGTTCCTCAATATGGACTTTATGAGATCAGTCAGTACCTCAATCCTGAATTATACTTAATAACTGTAATCGCAGTCATCGCTTCTGTGAATGGATTTGGATTGTTTGCAAAATTTATCAAATTGAACTTAAATAAAATATCAGACCGCCTTGTTATTTATATTGAAGCTGGGAAGGCGTTACTAACCAATCTATATTTTGTCGGATTACTTGTCCTGTGTGCTATGTATTTAATTGCTGAAACTTATAACCCCTTTATCTACTTCAGATTCTGATGAATAATAAAGTTAACATACATACCATAAAAAGGATCAGGAATATCAGCCTGAGCCTGATGTTTGTTATTGTTTTATTATTCCCAACCTTACAAAGCTATTTCAAAATCATACCAACATTAGAATCTACAGAAAAGCGGGAACCAGCTTCAAAGCCAACATTGAATTTTTCCTATTTGGACCCCTTCCCAAAACGCTATGAAAGTTACTATAACGATCATTTCAGTTTGCGAAACCGACTTATCCGTTATAAATCCTATCTCTCAGCTATTGTTTTTAACCAATCACCTCATCCTGACAAGGTTATTTTTGGTAAAAACAACTGGCTCTTTATAGTTAAAGATGAACTTGAGACCTACCGGGGATCAAATCTTTTTACGGATGGCCAGATTGACACCATTGTTTCTGAATTTGTATATAGAAATCAATATTTCAATGAAAGAGGTATTACCATGTACCTGGCCATTCTCCCAACCAAGTACACAGTTTACCCTGAATATCTTCCTTTCTATATTGACCGCGTGCATTCCGACACTCGAACGGACCAAATTTTAAAATCCCTGGATACAAATAGCATTAGGGTCATTGACCTCAGGAAATATTTAATTGATAAAAAAGAGCAAGGTACACTTTATTTCGCCACTGATAATCACTGGAACAAACTGGGTGCTTATTATGGGTATAAGGGAATTATTAAACGCATTCGTAAGGATTACCCTGTCATACCGCCTCCTGCAGACCTGTCAAATTTTCGGATCAGATATCATGAAACGAACGGGCTGAACCTGGCCCAGATGGTAAGTATGCAAACGGAATTTCAAGAGCAACATATTGAGTTGGAATCCGTCAGAAAGGAGAAGGCTCTGCCCATACCAAAGTTTGGATTTAAGGCTCCACGCTATTTTGAGTTTGAAAAAACATATGAATTAACCTACAGTGCGCATAACGATTCCCTGCCTGATCTCTTATTGATCAGGGACTCTTTTGGACTTACCCTATCTCCCTATCTCAAAGATCATTTTGATACTTCGGTTTATATTTTCGATGCCTGGAAATACAAACTGGATCCTGAAATTGTAAATACTGTTCAGCCAGATATTGTTGTTTATGCCATCCTCGAAAGTCTTTGGGATGGATTTAGACTTGGAATGAAAGAGGAGACAAAATAAAACCGGTGCATCAGTCCTCGAAAGCGTTATTGGCCGGTAATGCTTTGTTATCAAAATCAAACAGAGTCGCATTTTCCCATGTACTGCCTGTGGTTGCTTCGGGGCCTTTAAACGCCACCCAGTCGGGCGCCCAGTAACAAAACCCTATACCATGTCCACCGAGATCTTTCATCATTTCTTTAATTTTCAAAAGATATGAAAGTTGTCCTTCCGGTGTAGCAGGATATCCCGGGATTAACTGTCCTTCTTCACCCCATGGATTATTGGTCCAATCATTCCATGCCAGGGTCCACGGATAAGAAGTTTCCGTCAGTAGAACATATTTGTTATAGCTGGTCCCCAGAGAAATCAGATTGCTCTTCAAATTATCCAGGTTCTTGCCATGCCAGATGGAGTAAAAAGAAATACCCATAATATCATAGTCAACTCCATTTTGTTTAAGGTTATTATAATACCAGTCTGCACCCTGGTAGCCAGCAAAGTGCATCATAATTTTAACCATTTGTTCGGTATCAACCTCACGAATAGCGGATGCAGCTCGTTCAACCAATTCCACATATTGTGGCCAGTTACTATCATAAGATCCACCTACTCGTCCCTCATTCCATAAGAATCCGGCATTGGTTTCATTTCCTATTTGAATAATGGCTGGCAGAATATTTTTATCCCGGAAAGCTGAGACGACCCTTTTGGTGTAATCCCCTACACTATCTTTTAGCACATTTAAACTCAATCCTTCCCAGGCTAAAGGTTTCTGTTGGTGACCTGGATCAGACCAACTATCTGAAAACTGGATAGATAATAATAAATCCATTCCTTGCTGTTTGACTTTTTGAGCCATATTGAGCGTGTGCTCCAGGTCACAATAACCTGATGAAGGTGAATGCCATAACCTCAATCTGACAAGATTGGCACCCTTTCCGGCATAATAAGGAATGACATCCACAGGATTGCCATTCTCATCATAGAAGGTTGTTTGCCAGTCTGTTAATTCAGGCTGAAATGAAAGATCCACTCCTTTGAAGAATATAGTATCTGCCGCTGGAGGAGATGGGGTTTTAGAATTGTTTTCTTCTTTTTTCTTACAACCAAAAAATAAAATTATGCAAGAAAATAGAAATAGGATTAAATGACCTATTCTCATAGAAGTTTATGTTTAGAGAATAAATAGAAGGTTTACTCCACGGGTTCCCATTCAGCAAAGTGATCTGAAACGACGAATGACTTTGGATCTGAGACCCATGATTCATTGGAATTATAAGTCCATCCCATGGTTTTCGAGCCTCCGCCACTTTCAGTAGTGATGAGATAACGATGCGATAGGTGGCCAATATAATTTGCCTGGTCACGGGGCCAGTCCTTATCACCACCGGACGGATCGATTGGGACCCATCCAATATTTGGCAGATACACTTCCACCCATCTGTGAAAAACATCATCCTGGCTGGCATAATCACCACGAACAACAACAGAACCAACATAACGAGCTGGTAATCCTGCAGCACGGCACATTGAAATGTAAACAAAAGAATATTCCGAACATGATCCATTTCCCCTTTCCAAAACGGTAGGTGCTGTATTCCAACCACCGACCATTTCGTAATACATGTGATCGATCAAATAATTAAAGATCCCCCTAAAAATCCAGTATGGATTGGTTTCATCGCCAACTGCTTCTTTTAAACCCTGTTGTATTACCGGATGGTCGAATTGATATTTTTCATTGTTTTCAAGATACTTTTCACTGATAGCGGTTGGAATATCAGCAAGGGTGCCCACATCTTCGGGATAGATAAAATATCGGACTTCGCTGATTTTAGCAACAGTAGTCATTTCACCGCGGACTTTTTCACCGGGTTTTAAATTTTTAAATGTATATTTTGCAGTTTCCTGTCCCCATTTATCCGTCACCTTTTCAGTATAATCCGGTTTATAAACCGGAGGTACCAATATGGCTTGCGAAGGACGATCATGGGGAATGGCAAGGTGGATGCTGACTTCTTTCACCGCACCCGGGCCAAAATTGGTCACCTCATGGGTATAAGTGATTTTTGCTTTATGCGCATTGTACGCCCGGTATTTAATTCCATCACGCACCTTAAGTTTGTATATCTTATCCTCCTGGTAATCCACAGCCCAGAGGTTATCACCATCAAAAGCCAACCCTCTGGTAAAAGCACCAGGTGCATCTGCAATAATGATCACACTTCCGGTTTCGGGATCAACCATGTATATTTCATCTTTTATTCGATCGGATATCCAGAGGTATTTGCCATCAAAAGTAATCCCCCGTGGATCAGAAGCAGGGGAGCGAAAGGAACGGATCGTGGTTCCATCCTCCGGACTGAATTGGATGATTTCATCCGAAGCATTGTCTACACACCACAAATAATTTCCGTCCCAGGTGAGCCCTCTGGGAGTGCTTCCCGGTGCCTGAATGGTGTGCAATATTTTTCCGTCTTTAGGATCTACCTGGTAAATCTTTCCTGCATAATTCTCTGATAATGGAAGCCCGCCTTTCACATCAGCATTCCATAAAAAAGCACCGTCCCAGGCAAGACCTTCTGGCCAGTATGCCGGTGCAGGAATGGAGCGTATAACATCTCCTGTGGCAGGATCAATGCAATACAATAAATCGGTTTGGTAATCTGCCAACCAAAGGTGAGTTCCATCATAAGTAAGTCCTGTTGGATAAGATCCGGGAATTTCAAAACTTGTTATCACTTCACCGGTATAACAAAATCCGGAAAAAGGAATCAAGATCAAAAAAAACAAATGGATAATCTTTCTCATAACATTAAATTTTGATCGATAAAATTAGGACAATCCGATCAAAATAAGAGAAAAATCAAATAAAACTTTCAGGATATTAGATCATTACCTACGATAAAAAATGGCATCAACCTGGAGCAATTGTCCGGTATTTTTATCATAAAAACCCGGCTCAAGCGAATACACCGTAAAACCCTTCTTAATAATATAATTGAGCATTTCATTGAAAAGAGTTTCCCCCTTATATAATTCGACCATACTCAATTCAAGCTGGAGGCCTTTGATCTTTTGCAAACATTGTTCAGCACCTTCCAGTACATTTTTTTCGAAACCCTGGGTATCGATTTTCAAAAAGGTTTTGTCCAAATTCCGGGAGTATTGATCAATGATGGTATCCAGCTTGTGTATCTTCACTTTTTCTTTACCCGTGTAAGCTGACTCAGGAGCACTTTTAACATGATCGGGCATCATGTCCAGAATGGAGCTACTTTGCAAATTAGCGGATACATTGATTTCAATTTCACCATCCCTATCACCAATCGCTGCATTGACCGTATCCCATCTGGAATCATTTTTTGCAAAAGCCACCAACAGCGAATAAGCGGCGGATAAAGGTTCAAAAGATATGATTTGGTTTTTATAACCTGCCTTTCTTGTGTAATACGCAAATTGGCCGGTATTGCCACCTACATCGAGCAATATCTGAATATCATTGTGCTTCAGGAGCTTAATCCTGTTATTAAGCAGGTAACCACCCAAATTATTTCTTCGGATACTGTTTGCTTTCCGTAGTACTTTCCTTAGCATGAGGTTCATAGCATCATTTGGTTATAGCAGCCGGCAAAGATAAATATCTGTACTTTTGCGCCAAAATTAATCATTTAAAATACTTGCATATTATTAAAAAGTTGCATGATGCGTGATAAAATAGATCAAACAAGCCAATTTCTGTCCCAAAAGGGTATCAAAGAACCGCATGTAGGAATTATTTTGGGGACCGGATTGGGAAAGCTGATCGATAGCATTCAAATTGAGCAGGAGATTGAATATGCTGAAATTCCGAATTTCCCGGTCTCGACTGTGGAATTTCATAAAGGCAAACTGATATATGGACGGTTGAATGGAACAACGGTGCTGGCTATGCAGGGCCGGTTTCATTATTATGAAGGGTATACCTTGCAGGAAATCTCCTTTCCCATTCGGATAATGAAAAACCTGGGCATTGCTTTCTTACTGATTTCCAATGCAGGTGGGGCTTTAAATCCCGAGTTTCGGAAAGGATCACTCATGCTGCTGGATGATCACATCAATCTGCTGGGAGGAAGTCCTTTGATCGGGAAAAACCATGATGACCTGGGCCCTCGGTTTCCAGATATGAGCGCTCCCTACAATGCCGAACTCAACCAAACAATGGAACGCATTGCAAAAGAAAATAACATCCCCCTTCATAAAGGCGTGTATGCAGCCGTTCCCGGACCCAATCTGGAAACACGGGCTGAATACCGTTACCTGAGAGGCATTGGAGCCGATGTTGTGGGCATGTCAACCGTACCTGAAGTGATTGTTGCCAATCATGCCGGTATTCCCTGTGCTGCAATTTCTGTATTAACAGATGAATGTGATCCAGACAACCTGCAACCCATTGACATTAAAGACATCCTGGAAACAGCGGCGATTGCTGAAAAAGATATGATCATTATTTTTGAAGAATTAATCAAAACCCTTTAGTCTATTGTTGTTTATGATAGAAAACAATAATATTAAAAGAAGCTTGTTATTTTACATATCGTTTGAAAACTGCAACACAACATAAAAATACCCCAATAAGAGTCTGGTTATCCTTGAGTTTTTTATTGCTGATCATCGCTTCGGCCGCTGCTCAGAAATACAAATTTGGCGATTACATGCAATTTGGGCGAAATGAATTGCAAAAAGGTCAGTTCAATAAGGCGATCAACTATCTCAACAGTGCAATCCGTCATCGGCCAGCATCTTTTGAGGGGTGGTTTTTACGAGGGGTAGCCAAATATTATCTCGATGATTTTTACGGGGCCGAACAGGATTTTACGGAATCTATGAAGTTTGATCCTTTTAACTCAGAAATCTATCACATGAGAGCCATTGTCCGCAGCCGCCAATATAATTTTGGAGGAGCTATGGCCGACTACAATCGGGCTATTGAACTGAATCCCAAAAACCCATTATTTTTTCTGAACAGGGCACGCTCTCATCTCTTCCTTGAATCCTGGGATTCCTGCATTGCCGATTGTAACAGGGCCATCCAATTGAAATACAAAAAAGAGGATGTATATCTGTTACGAGGTACAGCATTGGCTGGATTGGAGCAATATGATAAAGCACTTGCTGATCTTACGCTGGCGATCAAAAAAAACCCGGAAAAGACAAACAGCATTATTCAACGCGGAGCCGTATGGATGGAATTAAACGAACCTGATTCAGCCATTTCCGATTTCAACAAAGCCATTGCCATTAATCCGGATGACTCCTACGCCATTTTTAACCGGGCCCTGGCCCGAATGGAAACATCTGATACGACAGGTGCTTTCGATGACCTTAATAAAGTAATCGAAATATCACCATACAATTCTTATGCTTATTATAACCGAGCCATCCTTCATCTGGGAAAGGATGATTTTCAAAACGCACTAAGCGATCTCGATGATGTAATTGCACTCAATCCCGACAACATTATTGTATATCTTTTCAGAGGTAAATTAAAGGCCTCACTTAACAATTTCAAAGGGGCCATACAGGATTTTACAAGGGCCATCGAAATCTATCCTGATTTTGCAGATGCCTATTATGAGCGATCAAAAGTTAAGGAAAGGATCGGTGATTTTAGAGGTGCTGAAAAAGACCTCAAATTTGCCTACCTGGTTGATGAATTGAATTTCGGAACGGGTGATAGCTTATCCCTTGAGCGTCAAATGTCACTTAAAAGGTTGATTGCATTCAGTGGTGAATTTTCGGAAAAACGCAACGATATTGAAAACCGTTCTATGAGTGGGATCAATTTACTGCCCGCTTATTGGCAGGTTTTGTTTGCATCCAATGTTGAAAAAATCATATTTTATGAAACAGTTTCAAAAAAGGAATATCATAACAATGTGATTACACTGGCAAACAGAGAGGAGCTGATCAATTCAGACCGGGTTAGCATAGAAGTTCAAACATTGAAAGACAGTTTAATATCCCCTAATGAATCCACAGCTTTTTATCTGAAGAAAGCCAACCTGCTTGCCGATCTTCATGATTTTAACAGTGCGATGAACTACTATGATAAAGCCATTGCAGAGGATCCACGCAGGATCATGGCGTGGTTTGGCAGAGCAAATACCCGGCTTAAACTGATCAATTTGCTCCACTCTGATTATGATCAACAATACTTGCTGAACCCGGTGGATGATTATTCCAGTGTTTATGAAAGTGATGAAGGTCAGCTTAAGGAACATTCCTACGAGCAGGTTCTGGACGATCTCGATCAGGTTATTGGCCTCGATCCGGAATTTTATATCGCCTGGTATAACCGGGCAATTGTCAAAAGCCTCAAAGGAGACTACTGGGGAGCCGTAAGTGATTTTTCAAAGGCACTTGAATTGAACCCCGAATTCCCGGAAGCCAGTTTCAATAAGGGGTTGATCCTTATTTACCTGAACCTGAAAACGGTTGGATGCCGCGATATGAGCCAGGCAGGCGAAGGAGGCATCACAACTGCCTATGAGGTATTGAAACGTTTTTGCAATCAGTAGAAGGTTCAACTCTTTGTGAAACGATCTTCATCAGTTACGCGCTCTTCGGATAAAGAAAACAAAACCATTTTTGGCATAGAGCTCTTCTAAGTCAGAATATTTGCGCAAATCATCTGCGCGGTGAATCTTTGTGAGAAAATAAACATCCTTATCGATATTCCCGTTCAGCAGCCACTGCTTGTCAGTGTAATTATTGGTTTCGTGCGGCTGAATACGGGGGTAAAAATAGTGCACATAACTTTTATATCCTGATGTGGCAATATAACAATCCTTCCCCTGCAATGACTCACAAAATTCAACGGCTGCATTCTGGGAATATCCTTCTATTCTGCCAATGAAAAAGAATAAGGTCAACTGAACGAAAAGGGCTGTGCCTGTAAATAAAATCACCACTCCCTTTTTGAGTTGTCCCCGATTCATATATATGAAACTCACGACAATACTTGACAGCAGGAAAAATCCAGCCAGTGACTCCCATCCTGACCAGTGCACATTGGCTTCAAGATTTGCCATGGCAAAGGGATCTTTTTCAAACAGGGGCTTTATCAAGTCGAGTCGTCTGGCAAGAAATGGCATTGCAATGGTTAAAACAGCATACAAACCACCAATAACAATGATGCCTGTTTTGAGCCATCGATTAAAATAGATCTTTTTATCAATGATCCGATCAAGCGTCATAGCAGCCAGAAAAGTCAGTGGGAAATAAACCATCGAGGAATAGTGAACAATTTTTGACTGCACAATTGTAAAAAGCAGGATCACAACCCAGAAAAGGATCAACATCCATCGCCTGAAATCAGCATAATCGGCATTATCGGGTTTCATTTTAAAAAAGGCACGAATCGCAAAAATGGAAGCTGGGAAACAGCCCAAAAGGTTGATTATAAAATGATATCCGGGAAATCCCCCATGTCCTGCGTCCTGTGTACTGAACAATCGAACCTGATAAGTTGTGAAGGTTTCGACAAACCAGGTGCCGTTTCTTATAATGTCTATTCCAAACCAGGTCATGGTAATTGCAAGGGCAATCAGGGTTAAACCAATAAAACGGGGTATACTGACATAAAACCTGAATTTTTTGATGATCCAGTATACACCCCAGGTGAGCAAGGGTATCAGGTAACCCACAGGTCCTTTTGTAAGAATGGCCAACCCGGTAAAGATACCGGACATAATTAAATAAAATCCCGATTTATATTTGAGCTGACGTATCCCTTTTAAACGCCAGTACATCAAAACAAAGAAATAAATGCCCAAAAAAATGAACAGGTTGAAAACGGGATCGATGATCCCGGATTTAAAATACAAATGGGGTAATACACTTCCAAAATATGCCAGCGCCCATAAAAAACCGAATCGCTCGTTAACCAGTCTTTTTCCAATTGAATACAAAATGAGTAGGGTAAACACTCCTGCAATGGCATTGGGAAAGCGGGCCGCAAATTCATTGACACCAAACAGCTTCATGGACAGAGCTTGTAGCCAAAAAAATAAAGGTGGTTTTTCCCAAAAAGGTTGAAAATTAATCTGTGGACGAAGGTATTGATCTGTCACAATCATCTCACGGGCAATTTCAGCAAAGTTGATTTCATCCCAATCGAAAAGATGAACGCCTCCCAAAAACGGAATAAAAAATAAAATGCCAGCAGTAGCTATCAGTATATAGTTGTTAATTTTCCCCATGGTTTTCCTGTTCGGATTGAAATGGCAAATATACAAAGCCTGTAATTTATTGATCAATATGAATCAATCTCGATGATTTCAATAACCTGGTAATTACCATATGGATTATCGCATTGATGATACTGATTCAACTTTCTGTACCTGAGGCTGACCAGTAGATCATTTTTTTTGAGATCCTCCGGGAGTGTATCCGGCTTGTAGCGCGTGTCAATGATCCTGATCAAATAACCGCAATCATTGGTTGTGTCACCTGTAAAAACAACGGTGCCAATACCAAAAACCGGACACTGACCATCAATAAAATCCTTATCATCACATTTGGCTTCGCACGGATTGGCGTAGGTTTTACCATTGGAGCCACAAACCGGGGCATAAAGATCAGGACAAACACAAGGTTTCGTAGCACATCCCTGAAGGATAACCATACCCGCAAATAAAAGTCCAATCATGATCATGGATTTTAGCAAATCTCCTCGGTATATGCCATTTTTTTTCATTTCAGATATATACGACCTGCATGATTCGTTTGGGAGAATGAAGGGGGATGACTTCCAGTTCAAAACTTTCAGTGTCCAGGATCATAAACCCATTATCTCTTTTCCCATTGGCAATGCAGGGTCCGACAATCCATTGCAACTCATCCTGCAGTTGAAGACTTCCAAATCCGAGGTCAACTATTTTATCTGCATAAAAAATCCGCGCTCCTTCGACGTGCTGATGTCCGGAAATTCCAATTTGACATCCTTTCTCATCCATAAAATCGAGATGGGGTTTAACCGGACCGAAATCCCGATAATATTTCCTGTGTGAGCCAGTCAGGTCAGGAAATAAATAATGCGAAAATAATAATTTAATGCGGCCTGCATCAACAATGACAAACTCAGGAAGTTGACTCAAGAATTCACGGTCAGTTGATTCCAACAAAGGATCAAATTCATTTTCTTCATTCAGCCAAACATCATCACCTGCCAGTTTCTTTCGTTCCTGATAATCCAGTTGATACCAATAGGGTGGGTAATTAAATCCGGCATTATGTTGAGGAATGCGGCGAATGGGATAAAGATCATGATTCCCTGCAACAATATGGGAACAATGGGTATTTATTAATTCTATACATCGACTGGCATTGCGCGTATCAAAAAAACCAAAGTTTGGATAACTGAATCCTACTGTATCTCCCAGGCATATCACCCGATCGCAATTATGATTTTCTATCTTGACAAGCGCTATCTCAAGGCTCACTGCATCCTCATGAATATCACTGACTATTCCCAGTTTCATCACTAATTATACTACAACAACATCCTGTTCTTTGATCATCGGAGCACCCAGGTAACATTTCAGCAATTGGGCAACAGCAAGGGTATCGCGTTGACAATAGGCAGCAATCCGTTCAAGGTTTTTTTCAACATAATACACATCAGCAACCATACTACCATCAATATCTTCTTTGGGTGTCGGAATCCCAAAAATGGTGGTAAGCAAATCAAGGGATGTATAATTTTTATAATCGCCGAATTTCCATAGCTCCATTGTGTCAAGATGGGGAATTTCCCATGGTTTTTTACCTGCCATATTGATGATTGCCGGCAGTGAAATCCCATTGATCAACATGCGTCTTGCAATATATGGATAGTCAAATTCCTTACCGTTATGGGCACAAAGCAGGTTATCACGGTTATTAAAATAATGATTGAGGAGATCGGCAAATTCCTTTAAAAGGATCATTTCATCCTCGCCATAAAATGATTTCATCCTGAAATCCTGATTATACTGGTAACCTACCGAAATACAAACAATCTTTCCAAATTCAGCATAAATGCCGGCCCGCCTGAAAAGAATATCTGGCGTATCCTCTGCATTTCGTTTGATAAACTCAGATTTTTTATCCCATAACTTTCTGAATTTTTCGGGTAACAGTTCATAATTTTCCACCATGGGAACGGTTTCAATGTCGAGAAATAAAATCTTTTCAAATTTCAGTTGGTAAAGCATCGCAATAAGGTTTTTATGGGATAAAGATACAAATCATCGGTGGTCATTCGTTCTTATTTTGCTATTTTTATTGACTTCCTGGTAAATCCAGGTTATCAAAATATTGTGAATATCTACCGCCAACATACAAGCTTTATCGTTGTGATCCTTCTGGCCATAATTGGTCTAAGTGGTTGCAAAAAAGAAGAAAATAACCAAATTCCTACAATAATCATTCAATCTCCCTTTCCCAACCAGGTCTTCAGCACTTTGGACTCCATAGCAGTTGAAGCTGTAATTGAGGATGATAAAAACATCACCTCGGTCAAGGTCGTGCTGACAGACGAAAAATTTATACCTGTCCAGCAGCCCGTTTACTTCTTTCCTGAAGCTCCACAATACGATCTTATCTTAAACTACACGATAGATCAAAACATCATGGAAGGTGGAAGTTATTATTTGCAAGTCAGGGCAGAAGATGGAAAGAATTTTAAAAATGCTTATCAACCTGTAAATATCGTTGCAGCTCCCCGTGAACTTGAGCGGGTTTTGGTGTTGACCGAACCCGTTTCTGGGAAGATTGAATTGTTTGAGATTGACATATCAGGGATTGCAGAACCAATTTCTTTGTTTGATGGAGACTTTGCTGCTGCTGCTATTGATCATGCAGGCAGACAATTATTTATTGCCGGGAAAAACCAGTTGAATCTGCTGGCCTTTAACCTTGCTGATAAGATCATTGAATGGGAATTGGAACAGGTACCATCTCTCCCTATGCATTCGGACAATTGTCTCTATTTTGATGATTTTCTTTATGCTACCTACTACTCTGACTATGTTTACGGATACAACAATAATGGATCTATTGTTTTCAATGCAACCACTGATGAAAGTGAAGCTCCCGGCAGGATCTGGTGCAAGGACAATCATTTGCTGATCGATTTTCAACGGAAAAACGGCGGTCAACCATACATTAAAACTTTATTTGCATTGACCGGGTTGGAAAAACAGCGAACCTGGACTTCTTTTAAGGTGATAGATTTTTTTGATTATGAAGACGATGATGTAATTATTACTGCCAATTCGGGATTAAATGGATGCATATATAACTATCAGATAAATAGCAATGCACTCACACTATTGAAAGAGATCACAGCGCCTATATTGTGTTCAGCACAGGTTGATAAAAATCAACTGATGGTTGCCACTCCGGAGGGAATCTTCCTGTACCTGATAGAAGCTGGAATATGGACAGGCATATATAATCAGGAAAACATAAAAAGAATATCCTTTGATGATATAAACAAAAATGTCTATATCATCGCAGGTAATTCCATCCAGGTATTATCCTGGCCCCAAATGGTAAATCAGAAAACGTTGCCGTTTTCTGATACCATTTTGGATTTACACTTACAGTTTACAAAAAAAATGTAGGATTTTTAAAGCAGGTTTTACGCTTTAAACTTTTTCTTGATGCCATCCCATTTAATATACTGGGCGGCATTGTTCTTCGAAATGAACTCGAGATATTTCTGAGCCATTTCAGGATTAGATTTTAAATAGGTTTCGTACACCCTACGCTTTCCTGCATGACTATAAATTAGTTCTAAACCAATTTTTTCCTTTTTTGTCATGAATTTAAATTTTGATTATTAAATTAACTTACCTTGATTTGCAGGGCCTCCTTTTCAATGTTTATGCCAAATGGCATAGTTTGTTGATATATTGACACTTATACAATTACCCAAACATAATCATGGTATCTTTTCCTTCAAAAAGCAGGAAAACTCCCTTAATATCGTAAAATTACCCTTTGATAACGGTGAATCACCGGAAGAATTGATGGGCGAATAACCAGACTATTCAATTGAAATACAAATGATTATTTTTGTATTCAGCATTATGTTTCATCTCCGGATTGATTCCGGATAATGGATATTCCATCAATGTTTTTTTACGAAAACGGATAAAAGCGTGCAACTCAAAATAATTCACACGGACGATGGCTCAAATTCGGTTTATAACGAAAAACTGAATGAAATATATCATTCCAGGCACGGGGCCATCCAGGAGTCCCTCCATGTATTCATCAATGCCGGTTTGAAGTATATAAAACCAACCAAAAATTTATCTATCCTGGAAATTGGATTTGGTACAGGTTTAAATGCCTTATTAACCCTTCAGCACAAGGTATGTGATAGAATCCGCTACACAGCTCTTGAGCCTGAGCCCCTGCCGAATGAGATCATCCGTCATTTGAATTATCCAACTGTATTGGGAAAACCCGAACTGAACAGGATATTTCAATTATTGCACAGTTGCCCCTGGAATCAATCATTTGAAATTGATACAGGGTTTTTCTTAGAAAAACACCAAAAGAAAGTACAGGAATTTGAAGCGCCATTCGATCAATACCATCTGGTTTATTTTGATGCTTTTGCGCCTTCGGTTCAACCTGAACTTTGGACGCTTGCAGTGTTTTCTCAGATTTATCATGTCATGCACCCACAAGCTATTCTGGTGACTTATTCTGCAGTGGGTGCAGTAAGAAGATCTTTACAATCAGCTGGTTTCACTGTAGAACGATTACAGGGTCCGAAAGGAAAACGGGAAATGTTAAGGGCAATTAAATAAGATATAAAAAATTAGTGGGCTATTTCAAAAGAATTAAAATCCTGAACCTCCCCTTCCTCTTGCTCAACTTCGACAACCCTGGCCCATACCGGCCCCTTGGCGCACCACTCCCGAAAAGCATTCAGGTTTTCTTCTTCCCCTTCAGCTTCTATGTATACACTTCGGTCGGACCGATTCCTTACAAAACCTTTGATGTTATATTTGTAGGCCGCTTCCATGCAGGAAAATCTAAAACCTACGCCCTGCACTTTGCCTCTGACCCTGATTTTGTAATGTTTTTTCATGTATAAAGGGGATGACCTGATTTTGCTGCAAAATAATAAAAATAATCTGAAACCACAAAATCAAGCTGGTAGTCTTTTCATCATCAGATGATTAACCATCTCAAAAAGGTTAACAGGTGACAATGCCCGCCAGTTAAAGGTATTCAATGAACCACCAATGGCCACATAGTAATCAATATGGGCGTGTTCAATCTCTGAAATAACATGATCCCGAAAATTTAAAAATGCGATCCAGCCATCATCAATATCCTCAAACCACTCCTGATAATAGTCATTATCGGAAGCATGGAAATTCAAAACATTTTCGCCAATCAATATAAATTTATTGATACCATTTTCTATCAGATGATCGGCTATATTTCGTTTTAAATACATGATGTCATTGTATAAACAATCATTCCATTCACCAATGAGTTCAATCACACAAAAACCCTGAATATAATTGACATATAGAATTTTCATATACAATGTGGCTGACCCCATTTGATCCCATTGCGGATGAATAAAATAATCATAAACAGCATTTGAAAATTCAAATTCGCTATAGTCTTTTCCAAAAAAAGGCGAACGCTCATCTTCAGAGGCTATATAGAGATGTCTCCAGTTATAATGTGGTTCGATTTCGTGCATATTTCATACAAGATTTCAATAAATGATAACTCAAACAGGTCGTCAATATTTTAAAATCTAAATTAAAAAATTATGGTGGTATTTGCTCAAATAATCCATACAAAATCGGATTGCCATCGCGAATTTGAATTTTAAATTGCTGTAGCTCAAATTCTTCTAAGCCCCGGTTCCAGATATAAACCTTACAATCAGTTGCCTCATTTATTTGTGGAATATTACTCAGTTGAATCACCTGATAGAGGGAAGTTGTATTATGATTAGAACCATAGAATTCATTGAACCGGGAAGTCTGCCAGGCTACAGGTTTATCCCGGTTGCTGATTTCGCAGACCAATTCCGCTTCCTCAACAATTTGGTTTGAAGTAAAATTCAATTTTAGCTCAATCCTGTTATTCCAGTGTGATATCAAGGAATCTATGGGCATGGTAAACAAGTTGATATATTCCATATCACCACCTATTTTTTTTGGTCCAGCATCACTCCGAGTGAATTCCTTATTAAATTCAAATAAAATCTGGTCGGCCGGACCTTTAAACGATCCTGGCTCATCCTTGGAAAACACATACAAGTCACACAAAAACCAATTTTTTTCGAGGATCATAAAGGGAAAATAAGATTCGGCCATTGGAATATACGCGGGTTTATTAAACCCTACACCCCCTATTATAAAATAAGATGTCTTAAGGTTATTGAGATACTCCTCAAATTGTTTGTAATCTTTAAAATCGTTCAGATCCTTGAAATAATCAGATTGCAAATCCAATTCATCCAGATAATAATTCTGAATATGATGAGGCTCATTCAATAAAACTGTTACTAGGTCACCACCAAATTTTGCCCTGAGGTCAAAGGATTCCGATAAAAGCTCTTTGTAACCGGAGTGGTACATAATCTGAAAATATTGACGGTTATCGATTAAGGTGTAAAAGGCAATCAAAATGAAAACAGTTGCGGTAACTATCTTCAATAGTGGTTTAAGATCCTTTATGAATGAATAAACCAGCATGATCAGAAAAGGAAATGTAAATATCAGTACAGAGTATTGCAATACGGCTGAGCAATAAATTGAATAAAAATAAGCAGTCAGATATGTAATGATCAACCAGCTGAACAATAGGATTTGCCGTTTTCTGCTATGGGATGAAGTGTGAAAATGAAAAATACTTAAAATCAAGAGCCCGGCAGCAACCATATACATTTTAAAACTGAAATGAAGTATATATTGAATATATTCGATAAAAAAAGCAGGAGTCGGTTTAGCCAGCCAGCTTTCAACTCCACCTTTTCCAAACTGGATAAAGAAAATATTTAAATGAGGAATGAAAAGAATAAAGATGGCCAGATTGGACAACACATAGTAAAGGATTTGATTTTTTTTGATCACAAACAGTCCGGAGATGCCAACCAGAATCAAAAAAAAGAGTGCAAAATAGTGATCATATGCACACATTGCCCCCGAAAGGATGTATCCTGTTAGGTTTATTTTCTGATTTCCTTTTTGAAAAAGGAAAGCCTTACTCCAAAACCAAACTAAAAGCAAACTAAAAAGCAATCCGGTGGCATAGGGTCGTGCAAAAAGGGTATAGGTCAGTGCATACTGCGTGAAACATAAAAAAAGCGCCGTTATCAATCCCACGGTTGGGTTAAACCATAAACGTCCCACTTTATATGACATATATACAGCCCCCAATCCCATGAGGATAAATGGAAGCTTAAAGCGTATCATACTCCGACCAAAAAACTCCACCCAATAGTTCAGGAAAACCTGCACACCAGCAGGATGGGTATCTGTTTCGACGACGCCTTTGCGGATCAATTCATGGAAATTGTCATATCCTGTACGAAAAAGTGCACTGAATTCATCAAAATGGACATACAGGTTTTGAATATTATAAAACCTGAGAAATGAAGCCGCAGCCAGTATAAAAATAAGGAGAATTCGATCGGTTGTCAGGTATTTTTTCAAGGATGGTAACGCTATAAAACCTATTTAAATTACGACACTAAACAATAAACACAACACCCACTTACGTCCATTAAAATCTTAACTTAGAAAATCTTAGGATACTTCCCGGGATTATACTCATGCATCAAATTATAAACAGCATCGAAAACATCTTCCGCGTTGGGATTTGAAAAATAATCACCGTCGGTGCTGTATGCAGCTCTGTGTTCTCTGGCAGTAATGGTTCGTGGTTCCGAGTCAAGATGGTAATAACCCTTTTGTTCTTCAAGTACTTTTTGCATCATATAACTGGTTGCTCCACCCGGCACATCTTCATCAAAGAATACAATTTTATTGGTTTTTTTTAATGATTTAAGGATGGTTTGATCCAGGTCAAAGGGTAACAAAGTCTGAACATCGATCAATTCACACGAAATTGAGTATTCAGTAAGTTGTTTAACGGCATCTTCAGCAATCCTAACGCAAGACCCATAAGTCACAATGGTTAAATCAAAACCTGTGTGCAAAACTTCGCATTGTCCAACAGGAATTCGGTACTCACCAATGTTATCGGGCATTTTTTCTTTAAGCCTGTATCCGTTCAGGGGTTCAATGATCAATGCAGGATCATCAGCTTCGAGGAAGGTATTGTAAAAACCTGCAGCCTGTGTCATATTGCGTGGCACACAAACATACATACCCCGAATTGAATTAATGACCATACTGAGGGGTGAGCCTGCATGCCAAATACCTTCCAGGCGATGTCCGCGGGTACTGATGATCAGGGGAGCCTTTTGTGCACCCCGGGTCCTGTATCTGAGTGTAGCCAGATCGTCGCTCATCACCTGCAATGCATACAACAGGTAATCGAAATATTGTATCTCGGCAATGGGCCTGAATCCACGCATAGCAAGTCCAATTCCCTGTCCTATAATGGTGGCTTCCCGAATCCCGGTATCAAAAATTCTGTTTTCTCCATATTTTTGCTGCAGTCCTTCGTAAGTTTGATTTACACCGCCAATTTTCCCAACATCCTCACCAAATGCCATTAATTGTGGATATTTACGGAACAGGTGATCAAAGTTGTCGCGCAATATCATGCGGCCCGGCACCCAGGGAGAATCTTTGGTAATAACAGGCTGTATGGCATCCACCTTTAAGGCAGGTTTTCCTGCTTCGGTATACAAGTGTGAACTGTAACGAATATGGCCCTCTTTTAATTCAGCATCCAACCAATTGGTAACATTTTTTTTCAATGAATTTTTTGGATTGCTGCACTGGTCACATATGAGGCGCAGAATCTTACGGGCTGAAGCCGAAATATCTTTACGAATAGGATCAGCCACCATTTTTAACTCTTTCTTGATGGCATCAATCTTTTCTGTTTTAGCACAATTACAGGTGGTAATATCCACCATGTTGATAAATTCTTTTTGTTTCCGTTTGAGGGGTCCCATATAGTTTTCCCAGGCCTTTTTCCGGGCTTCCTTCGCCCTCATAACTGCTGACTCCTCAATATGATCCAACACTTTGTTATCTGCTATCTTGGCTTCAAGTATCCATTCCCGCATCTTACGCAAACCATCATATTCTGCTTCCCATTCAAGGCGTTGTTTGCTTTTATATCGTTCATGTGATCCTGATGTGGAATGCCCCTGAGGCTGGGTTAATTCCGTTATATGAAACAATACTGGTAGATGCGCTTCCCGGCAGATCTTTATACCTTCTTCATACACCTTACACAATTCTTCGTAATTCCATCCCCGGGCCTGCTTGATGATGAAACCATCAGACTTGCTGTTTTTTTCGAATCCCTTCAGTGCTTCTGAAATACTGCTTTTAATGGTTTGAAATTCTTTCGATACAGAAATGCCATAACCATCATCCCATACCGACATGGCCAGTGGCACCTTCATGACACCTGCGGCATTGAGCGCTTCGAAAAAATAGCCCTCGGAAGTGGAGGCATCGCCAATGGTACCAAAAGCCACCTCCTGACCATTGATTGAGAATTTATTTTGACGGTTGAATTTTTTTGTCAGTTCTTTATTTTGTCTGAAAAATTTCGAGGCAAGAGCCAGGCCCAATAATCGTGGCATATGACCCGCAGTAGGAGAAATATCAGCTGAAATATTTTTTCGTTCTGTCAAATTGAGCCATTCGCCATGTTCATCCAGCGTTCTGGATGAGAAATGGTTATTCATTAAACGACCAGCAGTTTGGGGATTGAATTTCGCATCGGTATCGCCATAAAGCTGTGCAAAAAACTCTTCAAGGGTCATTAATCCTGCAGCAAACATGAAGGTTTGATCCCGATAATATCCTGCTCGCCAGTCGCCCGGTTTAAATACCTTAGCCATGGCCAGTTGAGGCACTTCTTTTCCATCTCCAAAAATGCCAAATTTAGCCTTTCCAGTTAACACCTCCCTTCGGCCGAGTAAACTAACCTGCCGACTTTCATTGGCTATCCGGTAATCATTCAATACTTCCTCAATATATGCTTTCGAATGTGATTTCGCTCTTGCCATAGGTGATTTCCGATTTGGGATCAAAATTAATGAAAATTGCGGGAACATTCATACAACAGACCGTTGTGAGATTTGTTTGAAAACTATTTTCCCTGACTAACAAGAGGTTATTTTCCCCTTGTTTTTACTAAATTTAGAATCCCTTTTCTTTTTGAGATAAGAAATATCTGTCTACATTTGTTGCACAATCAATCCTGAATTGGGCCAATACGGCAATTGATGCAATGGATAATATCAAAACAGAAGTTATAATTTATTAAGATAAAACACATGGAAACAAAAGACAAAGGATTCAACTCTAAACTGGTTCACGGTGGTGGATTTCATGATAATTTATTAAGCGCCGTAACACCCATTTATCAAACTTCGACATTTGCCTTTAAAAATGCAGATCATGGTGCACAGTGCTTTTCAGGGGAAAGTGATGGTTTTATTTATACAAGGCTGGGTAATCCTACAATTATCGACCTGGAAAAAACCGTTGCCGAACTGGAAAATGGATTTGGAGGAATTGCCACCTCATCAGGGATGGCAGCTGTAAACACCGTTTACCTCGGAGTGCTTGATGCAGGAAGCCACATGATCGGACATGAGGCTCTGTATGGACCAAGTCGCGCCATAATGGAATCTCTTTATCCGAAGTTCAATGTTGAATCCACTTTTGTTGATGCCACTGATATTAAAAATGTAAAATCAGCCATCCGACCCAATACCAGGCTTATTTTCCTTGAAACACCTGCTAATCCTACAATTGGGATCACTGATATAGCTGCAGTCAGCAAAATAGCACATGAACACAACATTCTGGTATGTGTGGACAATACGTTTTGCAGTCCCTACTTGCAAAACCCTCTTGATTTGGGAGCCGATATTGTTTTGCACTCTATGACCAAGTTTATCAATGGACATGCGGATATTGTCGCTGGCATAATCATTACAAAAACAGAGAAAATGTATAAGTCACTGCGGGGTGTTATGATGAATGTTGGTTGTAATATGGATCCCCACCAGGCTTTTTTAACCCGTCGTGGATTAAAAACACTGGCCATCCGGATTGATAAAGCGCAGGCCAATTCGATGGAGGTTGCAACATTTCTGGAACAGCATCCAAAGGTAGATTGGGTTAAATATCCCGGTCTAAAATCGCATCCGCAATATGATCTGGCCAAAACTCAGATGCGGGGATCGGGAGCTATGATTAGTTTTGGACTGAAAGGTGGATTTGAAGCCGGTAAAAAATTAATGGATAATGTTAAGCTCGCATTGCTGGCTGTTTCCCTCGGGGGCATAGAGACTTTGATCCAGCATCCGGCTTCCATGACGCATTCAAAATTAACCCGGGAAGCCAAGGATAAAGCCGGCATCAGTGATGGTTTGGTGCGATTATCCGTGGGTATTGAAGAAGCTGAAGACATCATTGCAGACCTTGATCAGGCTTTGCAAAAGGTCTGATATTCTTCAATGATGAAATAATACCATACACTATTTGCAGTTATTCTTTTGGCGTTTGACAAAGTTTAACAATCTGATTTGGTAAATATAAGTTTGTCGTTATATCTTTGCTGACAACCAAAAAAAGAATTACCCATTTTGAAAAAATACCCTCAAATATTATCATTGATATTCGTGCTGGCTATTTTTGTGCAATCACTAAATGCGCAAAAGGTTGGTGTTGTTTTAAGTGGTGGTGGGCCTCGGGGTGTTGCCCATGTGGGTGTTCTTAAAGCACTGGAGGAAAACGAAATTCCCATTGATTACATTGTTGGCACTTCGATGGGCGCCATTGTAGGGGGTTTATATGCCAGCGGGTATTCCCCGGACGAAATTCTTCAAATGATCACTTCTGATGAAATGCGCTCGTGGATCAGCGGATCGATCAATAACCAGGATCATTTTCTGTTTAAGGAAACCCCGCCCAATGCCAGCTGGCAAATGTTCAAAATAACCTATGATACGGTTTTGAGGGCCAAATTGCCTACAAACCTGGTTTCTCCGAGGGAGATGGATTTTGGGTTTTTGCGTATATTTTCAGGAGCCAGCGCTGCAGCGGGATATAATTTTGATAATCTGTTGATCCCATTTCGTTGTGTAGCCAGTGATATCGTCGAAAGCCATGAAGTAACTTTTAAAACAGGGCAGCTTGAAAAAGCTGTCAGGGCTTCCATGACATTTCCATTTTATTTCAAACCCATTAAGGTCAACAACCGATTGATGTTCGATGGAGGTATGTACAATAATTTTCCAGTGGATGTGCTCATAGCTGAATTCAATCCGGAGGTGATCATCGGAAGCAAAGCTGCTTCCAATTTTGGTCCACCCGCCGATGACAATATCATCAGTTTGATACAATCAATGTTAATGGCCAATACCCGGTATACTGTTGATACGGCATCTGGCATATTGATTGAGCCGCAACTTTGGTCGGTTAATGTTACCGATTTTTCGAACACGCAGCAATTTATTGATAGTGGATATGTAAGTACCATCCGTAAGATACCAGAAATAAAAAAATTCATCAATCGAACGATCACGCAAGAAGAGATCAAGGCAAAAAGAGAAGCATTCAGGTCAAAAATACCGGCCATTAAAATTAATGATATCATCGTTAAAGGTGTTAATGACCGACAAAAACAATACCTTCAAAGACTGGTCAGGAAGCGAAAACTGGTTAAAAAACTGGATGGTTTTAGCTTGACTGATAATGACAAACTTGATTTATTAAAACGTAGTTTTTACCAGATCCTGGCAGAGAATCAGGTGGAGAATGTTTATCCAGAGATGATATATCTTGCAGATAAAGACGCCTATGATATGATTTATAACATTGACAAAAGCAACATGCTTGAAATGCAAGTAGGCGGACTTGTTTCATCACGAGCGATCAATGAAATTTTCTTTCAGATGAATTATAACCGGTGGGGCAAAACAGCCCTGAACCTGATCGGCAATGCTTATCTCGGGCGGTTTCACAATTCCGGACATGTTGGAGCACGACTGGATGTACCTATTTCAATGCCACTTGCTTTTGAACTCTCGTATACTTTGAATGGATGGAATTATTTTAGAACCGGAACGTATTTTTTTGAAGATGACAAACCCAGTTTTCTGATCCAGCAAGACAACTTCTGGTCTTTTGAAATCAGTACACCCCTCATTCTTTCAGCAAAGTTTACATTACAAATTCAAGCCGGTCGAAAAAAGGATGAATATTACCAAACCAACCAGTTCAGCAGGCTCGACACCACAGACGTAACATTCTTTGATTTTTATAGCCCATCAGCCATCTTCGAACTCAATACCCTCAACCGAAAACAATTTGCATCACAAGGAATGGCCATACGGCTATGTGGCCGATTTATCAGCGGGCTCGAAAAAAATATCCCCGGCTCAACTTCTGTAAATCGAAATGAATACAGCAATTACCACAACTGGTTGCAGCTCAGATTTGCCATCAACAAATACTTTGATCCCTTTGGTTCCATTAAGTTTGGAATTTATGGCGAAGCATCACTCAGTAACAAAGAATTATTTAATAATTATACGTCGACTGTTCTTGGGGCACCTGCATTTGAGCCCATTCCTGAAAGCCAAACCATATTTCTTCCCCAGTTCAGGGCCAATAATTTTGCCGGGGGTGGTGTAAAATTCATCCTGCCCGTCATCAAAAATATGGATTTCAGAGCCGAAGGGTATATATTTCAACCTTTCAGAGAAATTCTTAAAACAGAAGACAATAAGGCAGAACTGGGACCGGCATTTTCAAATCGTTATTTTACTTTTTCTGGGCGACTGGTTTATCATGCCCCCTTCGGTCCCATTAGTACCAGTCTGAATTATTATGATGCCGCTGACGAACCCTATGTTTTTAACATCAACATCGGTTACTACCTTTTTAATAAAAGGCCCTTCCATTGATCCGTTTTAAATAAACAAAGCAATTGGATTAATTTCAGTAATCTACCTGCTCGTATCAAATAATTCCTATTTTTGCATTCCTTTAAAAAATACGGATAACACATTTACAGTCAATAGACTGATCACTAATTCAGGATTGAATTAATTATATGGAAACAAAGGATCAACACCATCAGACTCCGGATGAACCCATGAATGCCCCGGACGAGAATTCCACGGAAGAAAAAGAAGCCATGGAGACCAGCCCTAAACCGGTCAAAGAAAAACCGAAAAAAAAGCCCAGTCCTAAAACAAAAGAACCCGCAAAGAAAAACGAGATGGCCGAATCATCAGATAAGCCGGGTTTGGAGGGAGCCGAGCAGGAAACAGAAGAAAAGAAAGACAAGCCTGAGGAAGAAATCTCTTCCAAACAAGTCAAATCAGAGGAAAAACCTGTGGAAAAAGATAAAACGACAACTGCAGAGGTTGAACCTGAGAAATCATTAGAGGTGGAAGAGGAATCCAAAGTGGAACCTGTAAAGGAAGAGGTTAAGACCTTAGCCGAAACAACATCTGAAGAATCGATGGATGCCCCCGGAGATGACCATGAGGATGAGGAGGATGAGGAGGAAGATGATCATGAAGAGGAACATGAGGAAGAGGTTATTGATTATGATACCCTCAGCCGGGAAGAACTGGTTGATTTACTGGAAGAAATTGTTAATACTAGTGAAGTCAACACGATCAAGAAAAAAGTTGCCCTCATTAAGGTTGCCTTTTTAAAATTAAATAAAGAGGAGCAGGAAAAGCGTCTGGAAGAGCAATTAAGCGAAGATGATGATAAAGACGATGTTGAACTCGCTAAAGATGAAGTTGAGATTCGTTTTAATGCAGCTTTCGATATTTACAAAGAAAAACGAGCAGCATGGCTGGCCAGGCAGGAAGAGATCAAACAGGAAAATCTTGACAAGAAAAAGTTGATCCTGGAAGAACTCAAGGCCCTCATTGAGTCAGAAGAATCTTTAAAAAAGACCTACGACGAATTTCGCAACCTGCAGGACAAGTGGAAAGCTGTTGGGATGGTTCCCAAAAATGAAGCCAATAACCTTTGGCAAAATTATCACTTTTTTGTTGAGCGGTTTTTCGACAAGGTCAAGATCAACAAGGAACTGCGTGATCTCGACATGAAGAAAAACCTGGAGAGTAAAATTGAATTGTGTGAAAAAGCCGAAGAGCTGATCCTGGAAAATTCGGTGATCAAATCATTCAAGCAACTGCAATTGTTACATCACCAATGGAAAGACATTGGTCCCGTGCCGGACGATAAGAAAGATGAGTTGTGGGATCGTTTCAAAAACGCTACCGATCAGATCAACCAGCGGCGAAGGGATCATTATAATGAGCTGAAAGAAGAACAAACCAAAAACCTGGCCGCAAAGACTGTCCTCTGTGAAAAAGCTGAAGAGGTTCTGGCCGTTGAGAACGAAACCGTTAAGGACTGGCAGGAAAACACCCAGAAGATCAGTGATTTATTAAAGGTTTGGAAAACGGTTGGTCCGGCCCCCCGGGCTCAAAATGATGAAATATGGGAACGTTTTAAAACCTCACTCGATACCTTCTTTGCCGGGAAAAAAGAGTTCTTCAAGAACATTAAAGAAGAGCAACTCAACAATTACAATCTGAAACTCGACTTATGTGCCCAGGCTGAATCCATCAAGGACAGCAGTGACTGGAAACAGGCCACCAACGAGCTGATCAACCTGCAAAAGGAATGGAAACAGATCGGACCGGTACCCCGCAAACATTCTGATAAAGTTTGGAAACGTTTCCGGGCCGCCTGCGATGAATTTTTCAACCGGAAATCGGAATATTTTTCAAATATCAAACAACACGAAGCGGATAACCTTAAATTAAAAGAAGAACTTATTCAGAAAGTAGCCGGTCATGAATTCGGGAAAGATAAAGATGCCAACCTGGAGACCATCAAGGAATTTCAGCGCGAATGGATGGAGATCGGTCATGTGCCTTTTAAAGAAAAGGACCGGGTTCAGAATGCTTTCAGGGATGCCATCAACAAACAGTTTGATAAACTGAAGATCAACCGGGCTGAGATGCAAACCATGAATTTCAAACAGCGGTTCGAAGGAGTGAAAGATAAGCCCAATGCCAACCGCATTATCAATAACGAATTAAACTTCCTGCATGGCAAGCGCAAGCAGTTGGAAGACGATGTGAAGCTGTGGGAAAACAATATTGGATTTTTAGCCTCTTCAAAAAAAGCCGATCTTTTGAAACAGGAGTTTGAAAATAAGATTGATAAGGTTAAAGAAGAGATCAAAGTTATTACCGAGAAAATAAAGTTTCTGGAGAGAGAAACCGAATAATTTTGGGGTCCCGGTCAAATTGACCGGGATTTTTTTGTACATTTAATCCCACAAGAACACCGGGGTTATGAGAAATCTGGCACTTCTTTCGGCCGTTTTTGGAATTTTGCTGCTACTCCCAAACAGCACGCTTGGCCAATCTGAAAACGACTCCACACTTTGCGAAATTGAAATCAAAGATGGTAATCGTTTCATCGGGACCATCGTATTGACGGAATCGGATACGATCCATTTTAAAACCATTACTATAGGTACCATTCACATCCCAAAGAATTTGGTAAAAAAGATCACGCCTCTTGCTCCAAATCAATTAAAGGAAGGAGAATTCTGGGCCGACAATCCTCAATCAACACGTTACTTTTTTTCACCCAACGGCTTTGGTATGAAAAAAGGAGAAGGTTACTACCAGAATGTTTGGGTACTTTTTAACCAGGTTTCTTTTTCCATTACGGATAATACTTCACTTGGTGCAGGCATTGTACCACTCTTTCTTTTTGCAGGCACCAGTTCTCCGGCCTGGATCGCTCCAAAATTCTCACTTCCGGTTGTAAAAGATAAATTTAATGTGGGAGGCGGGGCCCTCATCGGGACAATCCTCGGAGAGGAGGAGGCAGGCTTCGGGATACTTTACGGGGTTTCTACTTTTGGCGACCGCAACAATAACCTGAATATCGGCCTGGGTTACGGATATGCCGGCGGGGGGCTTGCCAAAACCCCGACCATTACTGTAAGTACCATGTTACGAACCGGTCCGCGGGGTTATTTTATCTCAGAAAACTATTACATCTCAACGGCAGATGATTACATGATTTTATTGTCGCTTGGCGGCCGGGGAATTACTCGTGGTGGCGTTGGTATCGACTGGGGTGTAGTGCTTCCGCTTGGTTCCGGTATAGGCGAATTTGTGGCCATTCCCTGGTTGGGGATAACATTGCCGTTTAAGCCGAAGAATTAAAAGGCCGGTTTTTGCATCAATTTTTCTCAATTTACGATTAATGGTTTACCAATTTATCGCATAAAATAAATAACCACCTAACCACCATGTAATTATTGATAACAAAGCAATAAATATCCTTTTGTTATTTTTCATTAACCGCTTGTGAATTTGTATTATGAAGTCATTGTTTTCATAATCCAGATCCTTATGTTTAAAATATATTGGTGCGATGTACCAAACCATATTTGATGATTCCATTCCAAATAAATATATTGAAAAAAGCGGATTAAAAACTGAATTTATGTTCTTTAATACTTGCGGTTCTAATATTTTCAATAATTTGAATTGCAACATATTTTTAATCGTAGCAAAAAGTAGAAAAAGTATAAGTAAGGTTATAAAAACCAAAGCAAATATCATAGGTTTACATATTTATATCACAATTTTATCTGCACTTGCACCTTCACTTCCGTTTTCTGATCGCCATCAATTTCATCCAGACCTGGTCCAATGGTATCACGAACTGGCCCCATATCTATCTTTAGCATTTGTAATGCGGAATGATAACTATTTTCCATTACAGTAAAGTTGCATTAACCAATTTTATTTTTCACAATATTCCTCACCGTCATAACCAAGCATATCATTTTGCATTCAACAAATATTTGTATTCTTTTCCATCATCAACCACAGTTAGAGTATCGGAATTTCTATTTCTTTTCAAAATAACTTCCTTTTTTACGATGTTTCCGAATATGACATCTTTAGCTGCCAATTTGAAACTTTGTGTCCTAATAGTAAAGCTACGCTTATCATCCAATTCAACGAATCTAATTGTCTGCCATCCTCTTAATTTTTCAGGAGACGGGGAATACATATATTTTACTTCATTATTCAATTCATCATTTAATGTTAACTCCGTGTATTTGTGCTCAATAACTTTTCTAATTTCTATACTATGTGAATAGGATTTATAAAACTTCCAGATTGCTATACTAAGGATTATAACAATGATTATTATTAATAATAATCATTTCCCTACTAAATTTATCACTTTTAAAAATATTCATTACTATAGAGGATTGTAACGTTTAATTGAACTGAACTGGTCCTCGTTTGCAACGAGGACCTTATCTATCTTTTGCACTTGAAATGCGTTTTATGTATATCGTAAACTTAATCATCCAAATATCAAATTCACCTCTGCCAACTCCTGCCCTATCTGGTGAATACCGGTAAGTATTTTCTCAGCTTGTTTCCGGGAGGGTTTTTTTCTGCCTTGCACATATTGTGAAAGTAAGGTGGGATTCATACCAATTTTTTCCGCCAGGAACTTTGCATTCAGCACTTTGTAATACTGGAAAAACTGTGCAAAATCTATTTCAAAACTCAAATCTCCATGACCGACCTCATACTCATCCTCAAAATAAAGCTGTGCTGCTTCCAGTGCATTGTTAGTTAATTCAGGAACAGTTTTTCCTGTGGTATAAATGGGCAATTCCTCCGAAAAAGCTGAAAAACCAGTATCTGTTTTTTCGACCAATATTTTTAATTTTTGCTCCAAAGTTTTCATAACGCCTTTTTATAAATTAATTCCAGCATCTTTTAGAATTTTCCTTTCCAAACCTTTCCCAATTTCCTGACTTCCGTGATTTGGGAATATGATAATTCCGTCTTTCTTATCATGCTTTAGTTTTAAATGTGATCCTTTTTGTGAAGCAGAATACCATCCATCTTTTTTCAAAATCCGAAGCAACTCAGAACATTTCATTTAATAAAACCTTTACAAAGGTAAATTATTATTTACCTATTTCAAATTTAATTTCACAATTTTATCTGCACTTGCACCTTCACTTCCGTTTTCTGATCGCCATCAATTTCATCCAGACCTGTTCCAATGGTATTTTGATTGGCAAACCAAAGATGCGAGATCCGGGCCCAGATATTGATTTTTCCGAACAAGGTGTATTTCAGCATGAGGGCCGTTTTTGAACCTTTGTAATAATAAGCCGGCACCGAAAAGGCATACAATACATCATTTTCGTAGGCATAGATACGCTCATCGTAGGAATCGGTATCGAAGATGGCATAGCGGAAAAAAAGTGTCAAATTATCATTGGCCGGCCGCCAATGAACATCATGATAAACAAGGTAACCTGTTCCACGATAACCGGCATCATCATGATAAATTAAATATTCAGCACGGTTAGCCATGCGAACAACTGGAGAAACTTTATAATTAATATGAAATCGAATAGACGATTTACGAAAAGTGGTCAATGGATCAAGTCCGACCAGTTCGTTCAGGCCGTTAATTTGTTTGGTTTGTTGCTTGAACCGAAAGTTTAGACCCACATTGCCCGATGTCACATGCTCCACCTGCACCAATCCCTCATTTCCGGAGGATGGTCCGTCGACTCGGTATCGCAACCAGGGATAATTGAAGATATCCATGTAAGCAGTCAGCGACCATTTAGGGGCCAGCAACAAACGCAATCCCGAATAAAAGCCCCGCTCATTGTAGCTGTTGCTTTCAGAAAATGCATTGGCAAACAGATTTTGATATTCGGGTTCATAATTTCGATATAAAAGAGAAATGGTAAGTATAGGATGAAGCGCTGCCGACAAGCCATGAAGCTGGGCCAGGGCACCGTTTCTACTCATGGATACTTCCCCGAATAAACTGATCTTATTGAGGAGATAAGCATAATCCATACCGGCATTGATGTTTTGGTCACCTTCAAACGTATACCGATCATAAAGCCGCTCTGCTGCTCCCAGCGGCAGGTCCATACGTGTAATTGCTCCGGTCACACCCATGCTCAGTCTGTTTTCCTGATAATGAATATGCCCCCCCATCACCTCCATATGGATGGCATCTTTTTTTTGTATCTCATTCACTGTGCGGTGATTACCCGTCTCCTGCAAGGAAGTTATAAAACCTTCATCCGTGTCGAGGGTATCGGAGGCATCGAGAGCGGCATCAATTTTGTTATTGGAATAAAATGCCGAAACTTCAAAATCACCCAGCCTGACCGTTGTGGCAGCTCCTCTGAAAAACCGGTTTTCATCAGCAGAAGTATAAGGGGTTATACCTGTCCCAAAGCGTTTAACATTGGCTGCATCCGAAGACTTTCCGAAGGCCAGCCCACCCCACATGGTAAGCCCCTGTCCGAATCGTAACTGATAATCGCCTATGGTTAGGGACTTTAAATGACCGATATCATTCAGGCTCACATGTCCCGAATAAAAGTCAAAACCATTTCGCAAATTATGACCCGCCAGTTGTTGTATTGAATCGGGAATTTTATTGATAAAGATTGTTTCACCCGGATCTTTTTCTGTTGTGATACCCCAGCGAATTTTATTACCATACCTAAAACCGTATTTGAAAAACCATTTTTCATCAGAACCCAGGTAGTGTGAATTGGGCTTTTCAATCCAGGCACTGTCGGAGATATCGTTGTATCCGGTTCTTTCCTGAAGCACTTTCTGGTATCGGAGGATGATCTGATGCCGGCCATATTTTAACGCATTGCGGAGCGGTATTTTGGCAGGAGGCGGCCTTTCAGATACCATCACATAGGGTATGATCTTGTTAATTGTAATGGCATCAAAACCTTCTATCCCTTGCAATTCATAAACAGAAATCAGCAAACCATAATTCTCACGGTAAGCCATGAGGTGAAATATTTGCATTTCGTTTAAAAAAACCAGGTCGGTCAGCTCATCCCGGGTAGCATAATTCAAATTGAGTGGATGATCGCGATAATATCGCAAACTTTCAATCAATTCAGAATAGTCCAGATCCGCATCAGTTTTTTCGGCTATTTGCTCTATCCGGTCTGTGATATCTGTTTCGGATAAACGGGAAGACAGGGTGTCAGGTTGCTGAGCAATTGTTTTTCCCACACAAATGATCACCCATAAAATCAAGAACAGGATACCAATATGACTGGATAACCGGAACATATCATGTGGATTTATGGAGTCGATAAATCATTGAAACGGAAGGTGACCATCCCAGTGCCTGGTGGATTGCTGCTGAAAAATCGATGGCCAATGGACCCATTTCCAAGCCAAATCCAAACGTATACAGTGATGACACACTCAGGTTTTCAGCACCGCTCAAGGCCGGTACCGAAGCATATCCCACCCTGGCGAATGCCCTTTGTGCAACCTGGTATTCAAGGCCTGTTCTGAGTAATGGTTTATAATTGAGATCCTTCTCTGTTTCCACAACTAATACCAAAACATTTGATATGTTGTAGGAAATTCCCAACCGGTAAATCGCTGAAATACGCTCCTCCGGCTCATCCATGATTTTAGCCCGGATAGGATTGAAGGCATGGGCACCGATGACAACTTTTTCAGAAATTTTTTTTTGCATTCCAATTTCAAAGGTAAAGAGGCTGGCCTTCCCATAATCTCCGGTTAACTTGTGAGTTATATAATCAAGTTGAACACCTGCTGAAAATCCTTTCCCCAAAGTTTTTGAATAGGCGAGTCCAACCTTGCTTTCATTGTATTGATTGTATCCAAAATACCCATAACTCAAACCAAAAACGCCAGAGCCAACAGGAAGGACAATACCCCCGGATTTAAGACCCAGTTCACTCACCAAAAAACGATTCTGGAAATAGAATGAAGCTGCCGGAGAATTATATGCTGCAAGACCTGCCTGGTTGTTGTGCAAAGACCAAAAGTCATGCAAGGCAACGGAAGCATCGCCCAAGGCGTTACCCCGCCCCCCTGATGGAATCTGAACGCCTGATCCCGCCTGGGAAAAAATGGGGAAAAGCACAATGAACAAAGGTAATCCTATGTTAATAATCAGGTGCTTTGGCATGGCCTGTCAAATATAATAAAAATTCATGTTGAACATTTGCATAATTTTATTGTCTTTTCAAAAAACGATCTCCATGAAAATAATTCTTGACTACCTGAAAGATCTCAAAGCCCATAATGAAAGGGAATGGTTTCATGCCCATAAGCCACAATACGAAAAAGCAAAAAAGGAATTTGAAGCATTGGTAAACCGCTTGATACCTGAGATTTACAAACTTGATCCCTCAATCGGAACCATCACCGCAAAGGATTGTGTTTTCCGGATTTTCAGAGACATTCGTTTTTCGAAGGATAAAACTCCTTATAAAACACATTTTGGTGCTTACATGGCCAAAGGTGGGCGCAAAAGCACTTTTGCCGGCTATTATCTTCATATTGATGCAGCACAATCATTTGCAGCCGGGGGAATGCATATGCCCCAGCCTGAAAACCTGAAAAAAATCAGGCAGGAGATTATGTACAACGCAAAAGAATTCAAAAGCATCATTGAAAATCCTGAATTCAAAAAAACATTCGGTCAATTTGTGGATGAAAGGTTAAAACGTCCACCCAAAGATTTTCCAGCCGATTTTCCGGATATTGAACTGCTGAAATTTAAGGGATACACAGTCATGCATCATTTGGATGAACAAACATTATTAGGAAACCATTCTGAATCAACAATTTTATCTGCTTTTAAAGTTTTAAAGCCACTGAATGATTTCCTGAACAAAAGTCAGGACTAACAATTTTTAAATAAGAAATTAAATTTATTTTCCCCCCTATCTCAGCATTATTCTACGAATTTGAACTGAACATTCCGGTTTCTTTATCCGCTATCGAAGAAATGGGTTAGCAAAGGTCGCACAGAACTGCAATTAACCCTTAATTTACAATACATTATACAAAAAGGTACAGTCTTTGCAAAAGTGATGGCGTCCTATTTTTAGTAATCGAGAAAATTACAAAACGTGAGTTACAATCAAGGTGCATTAAGAGGTTATAATATTTCAGAGGGTATTCAGTCAGAATTTTCAGATGATTTTCACCCTGAAGTATATCACATCATTATTGTCAGTCAAAATGAACACATCCATGCCACTTTGAGCCGCACACTTGAACACTTTTCACTCAATTCCCGCAGCATAAATGTACTGCATGCAGGAAATTTGCATGAAGCCAGGGTACTGGTTGAAAAAAATAAAGAGACCATTCTGGTCGTCATTGATAACAATGTACAAGTCAACGGATCTTATAGTGTTTTTGTGGATTACGTTCAGAACCAGTTAAAAAATAATATGTGTCATATCACATTCAAAGAGAATCTCATTCGTCCCGGTCAAAAAAATAGTATTCCCATTGATGGTTTTGACAAAAAAGAATTGAATGAATTTTTAAATGCTCGTGATCGTCTCATCGAAATAACGCGGATGATCATGATGACCACCGAAATGGAAAACAAAATTGAGGAAAAGGACCTGGAAAATGAATCCTTTGATAACCCTGAAAACAAACCTGCTGATTACAGGATCACCCGTGATCGTCTCTATAGCATTCTTGCTCATGACCTCAAAGGACCGGTTGGCAACATCAAAGTAATGCTTGAATTCTTAACCAATGAACCCGAACTTTTGGACCAGGATTCATCAAAAGACCTGCTATTCCGGGTCAGAGAGTCGGCTGAAAGCGTTCATGAGCTACTCGAGGATTTCCTTTTCTGGAGCCGAATGATCAAACAAGATGTTTACTTTAATCCGTCAAAAGTGGATTTGGATTTGGTGATCCGCGAAAACATCCTGTTGCTTAAAAGTGTTGCAGCAGCAAAGGACATAGCCCTATCATACGAAATCGACGAAGAAGCTTTCACCTATGCTGATGAATACATGCTTCACACCATTATCCGCAATCTTTTATACAATGCCATCAAGTTCACAGAGTGCGGCGGCCATATTGAGATTTCTACAAAAGAATTCGAACATTTTCATGAAGTTGTTGTCAGGGATAATGGCGTGGGTATTCCATCCGAAGGGATTGAAAAAATATTCCGTTCCGATGTTGTTTATTCCACCAACGGAACCTCTATGGAAGGAGGAACCGGGCTTGGGTTGATCCTCTGCCGCGATTTTGTGGAAAAGAACGGAGGTGAAATCTGGGTAGAAAGCGAAGAAAATAAGGGCAGCACGTTCCGGTTTACCCTGCCTAAATGGAAATAAAAGGCCTAGCCTGCTATTGAAATCAATTATCTTTGTCTGAGCAATTGCAAAGGCATGAATCCAATTTTTCCGTATTTCCCAGAACTCACAAAATCCCAACAACTTCAATTTGAAAAACTGGCACCTTTGTATGCAGAATGGAATGCCCGTATCAATGTTATATCCCGCAAAGACATTGATCATTTGTATGAACGTCATGTCTTGCATTCTCTGGGCATAGCTAAAATCATTTCATTTAAAAAAGGAACACGGGTTTTGGATGTGGGCACAGGTGGCGGATTTCCGGGTATACCGCTGGCCATCATGTTCCCCGATGTCAAGTTTCACCTCATAGATTCAATAGGTAAAAAAATTAAAGTCGTCAATGCCATTGTGAATGAAATTGGATTAAAAAATACAACAACGGAGCAAGCCAGGGCTGAGACACTGAAAGGAAGCCATGACTTTATTGTAAGCCGCGCTGTAACTGCATTACCTGAATTTTATGATTGGGTTAAACATTTGATCCGAAAGCAACAAAACAACCTGATCCCCAATGGTATATTGTATTTGAAAGGTGGTGACATGGAAAAAGAGCTTTCATCAATCAACGGAAAGTTTACTCTGTACAGGCTCAATGATTATTTTGAGGAGCCATTTTTCGAATCAAAACTGGCGGTCCATATATATTGATAATCCTTTATAATTTTCAAAAATCAGGAACTACAAGCGGTAAATCCGATGATTAATTCATTGCGACAAACTGTTTTTTATTATCTTCGTCGGCTTAATATTTAAAATTTATTGAACATGACAGAAGCAATTAAAAATTCTCTGCGGGATTCAAAGAAAGCCAGGTGGACTGCATTGGTCGTTGTTTCACTTTCGATGTTTGGCGCATACTTTTTCAATTATGCACTTTCCCCGGTTAAACCAATGCTGGAAAGCATTTTGGGTTGGACGAGTTCCGACTTTGGAATTTACACCTCTTCTTACACCTGGTTCAACGTTTTCCTTTTCATGTTAATTTTCAGTGGTATCATCCTCGATAAAATGGGAATTCGCTTTACCGGATTAGCTGCTACCTCTATGATGGCTATTGGAACCGGTTTAAATTATTGGGCATTGATACATGTATTTCCTGATGGAGCAACCATCTTCGGAATCAAAACCCAGGTTGTTATTTCAGCCATCGGTTTTGGAATTTTTGGTGTAGGAACCGAAGCAGGGGGTATTACCGTGTCAAAGGCAGTAGTGAAATGGTTTAAAGGAAAAGAAATGGCTTTGGCTATGGGGCTTCAGATGTCTATCGCCAGGCTGGGTACAGCGCTTGCACTTGGTATTGCTTTACCGGTTGCAAAATCATACAACTTCACTTCTCCTGTCTTACTTGCTTTTGTTTTTATGTTGATCGCACTCGGCGCTTTTATCATCTATACCTTTATGGATAGAAAGCTGGATACCTCTATTGCTACTACCATTGATGTGGGCACCGAGGAAGATAAGTTCGAACTAAAAGATATTCTTTTCATTATCAAAAACAAAGGATTTTGGTACATTGCCATTCTTTGTGTTTTATTTTATTCAGCAGTCTTCCCATTCCTGTTTTATGCCACCGACCTGATGATTAATAAATACCAGGTTAATCCAAACCTGGCAGGTGCGATCCCGGCCTTGTTACCCTTTGGAACCATTTTCCTTACACCCCTTTTCGGTACCATTTATGATCGAAAGGGCAAAGGTGCAACCATTATGATTATCGGTTCACTGATCCTTATTGTTGTCCATGGAATATTAACCATTCCTTTCCTCACATCATGGTGGGTCGCAACCGTGATGGTTATTGTTCTTGGAATCGGCTTCTCACTGGTACCTGCTGCTATGTGGCCATCCGTTCCAAAAATAATTCCTGAAAAACAACTTGGTACGGCTTACGCTGTGATCTTTTGGATTCAGAATATAGGCCTTTGGGCCATTCCATTGCTCCTGGGAATTATCCTTGATTCAACCAATCCACAGGTCTCACCCAACAAAACCCTTGTTAGGGATGCCATCACCGATGCTTATATGGCAAAATTCTCAAATAACACTTATCAGTTTTCTGAAAAAGATATCGCCAGGATGGCTGAAAGAGCAAGTAGCATGACCATTGACTCAATTGTTCAGGTTACTAACTATGAACCGGTTTCAAATGCAGATTTAAATCGGGAAGATCTTAAGAAAAATATATCTGAGGTAACGGCAAAGGGACTGGTTGGAATTACAACCGTAGGCGATGAAGATGCATTTAAAGAAACCGTGAAAAAAACAACCGTTAAAGCTGTTTTTCCCTTGATCGAAGGTAAAAAACTCAATTTGCGTTACGACTATTTCTACGATCTGGTGTTGTTTACATCGCTTGGGATTGTGTCGCTGTTATTTGCCTTTCTGCTGAAAGCCGAAGACCGCAAAAAAGGGTATGGACTTGAATTACCAAATATCGCTGAGAAAGCTGAGGAAATTAAAGAACAATCTTAATTTGAAAATAAAAAAATAAACCATTATGAGTCAAGAGATCTTGAATCTGGAACCCAAAGTTATCTGGAAACATTTTTATAGTTTAACCCAAATACCACGTCCATCTAAAAAAGAAGGCCAAATCATCGAATTTGTTAAAGAATTTGGCGAAAAACTCGGACTGGAAACCCTGGTCGATGCGGTGGGAAATGTGATCATCAAAAAACCGGCAACGGCCGGCATGGAAAACCGGAAAGGGATCATCCTTCAGGGTCACCTGGATATGGTTCCTCAAAAAAACAGCGATACGGCCCATGATTTTGAAAAAGATCCCATTGATGCTTATGTTGATGGCGACTGGGTTACAGCCAAAGGGACGACCCTTGGTTCGGATAATGGAATGGGTGTGGCGGCAGCCATGGCTGTATTGGAGGCCAATGACCTGGCCCATGGTCCGGTTGAAGCCTTGTTTACCATTGATGAAGAAACAGGAATGACCGGTGCAGAAAATCTTCAGCCTGGTATACTTGATGGCGATATTTTGCTGAACATGGATTCGGAAGACGAAGGCGAATTATACATCGGATGCGCTGGTGGAGTTGATACAGAAGTAAAATTTCATTATCAGGAAGAACCCGTTCCAACAGGAACAATTGCTTATAAGATAAGTGTTACAGGGCTTAAAGGAGGGCATTCCGGATTGGATATCCACCTGGGTAAAGGCAATGCCTGTCTGATTTTAAATCAAACCTTAAAGGAGATAAACGAAAAATTAGATGCCCGACTTTCTGCTATTAATGCAGGGAGTCTGCGCAATGCCATTCCCAGGGAAGCATTTGCCAGCATTGTAATACCTGCCGCGGCAGAAGACGAATTGCTTGACTTTATCCATGAAATGCATCAAAAGACCGCTGAGGCCTTCAAAGACATTGATCCCGATCTGAAAATTACGGCTTCCAAATCGAATATGCCGGCCTTTGTAATCGATGCTGATACGGAAAAGAAATTTTATCAAGCAGTAGCAGATTGTCCCAATGGGGTAATCGCATTCGATAAAAATATGCCTGATGTCGTTGAAACTTCATCAAACCTGGCCATTATTAAATCAGAGGACAGGGTGATAAATATTGCCATATTGACCCGCAGTGCAGCAGATAATGAGCGGGATAAGGCCGCCACTGCAATTGCAGATGTTTTTGCATCCAAAGGTGCTGAAACAGCTCATCATGGAGCCTATCCCGGCTGGAAGCCCGATGTTAATTCACCCATTTTAGCCGCCATGAAAAATGTTTACAACGATCATTTTGGCAAGGTGCCTGAGGTAAAGGTGATCCATGCCGGACTGGAATGTGGTATCCTGGGAGCGATCTATCCCAATTGGGATATGATATCTTTTGGGCCTACCATTCGCTTTCCGCATTCACCTGACGAAAAAGTCAATATTGAAACGGTGCAAAAATTCTGGGATTTCCTGGTCGCCACCCTTAAACATGCACCTAAAAAATAAACCCATCCCATGGATGTTTAAGCCTGGAGTTCACGCTTCAGGCTTTTTTATTTTTAAGCCACCCAAAAGCTATAAATAGTGTTGATATTGAGGCCTGTTAACATTCCATTAACAAAATAATTTAGAATCTATATAAATAGATTTATATATTTGTACAATTCCAAAACGACCTTTAAGTAAAAATCTAAATTCAAGTACTATGAAATCAAATTCTACACATTTGAACTTGAAAAGCCTTTTCGCAGGACTTTTCATGCTCATTTCATTCTTTTTCATGACGGCAACTGTGGATGCACAGGTAGCCATTAACAATGACAACTCCAATCCGGATGCTTCAGCCATGCTGGATGTAAAAGCTACGGGGCTTGGATTTCTCGCTCCGCGTATGACACTGGCCCAAAGGCCTGCAGCGCCGGCTACCGGTCTGTTAATTTATCAAACAGACAGCAATCCTGGCTATTATTATTATAATGGTTCGGCCTGGGTAAAAGTTATTTCCGGATCACTCGATGACAATGACTGGGCCTGGTTCTCAGGATCAGGACTAACCGGTGAATTATACCGAAGTGGCGATGTAGCCTTAGGTAGCGTATCGGATCCTGACGATAACGGATTGTATGTTCAGAATTATACCTTTGGAAAAGCTGCTGTGCGGGGTACCGACCAAAGTGGTGCAGAAATTTACGCAGATGGTATGCTTGGTGTGCTTTCTCCATCAAGCCTGGGAATACCTGTTAGTGTCGTTAATATAGGTGTACTGGGTATAAAACCAAATGCAGGTGCGAATGGAGCGGCCGTATACGGTTGGAACAATGATGGTAATTCGATGAATTATGGTGGTATTTTTGCCGCTGATGGAGCAGGAACAACCAATTATGGTATTTATGCCGATGCTGATAATGGTACTTCTTCAAACTATGCCGGTTACTTTAAAGGACGGGTCGAAGTTCAAGGTAACAGTGCTGATGATAATGCTGCCGATTCAGCACAAACGGTGTTGTATGCCAGAGTCAACCTAAATGGAAGTTTTAATGACACCAAAGCTGTACATGGTTATTCCCATTCCAGGGATGGATATGGAATTGGTATTTATGGCGAAGGTGGCTATAGAGGTGTTGAGGGTCGAACAGTTTATGATGCATACACCGGAACTTCTTATGGTGTATATGGTTATGCTTCAGGAACTGCCGGCACAAGAATAGGTGTGTATGGTTATGCCTTCGGAGGTACTACAGCCAATTGGGCAGGATATTTCCAAGGTACAGCTTATGCAACGGAAATGAGAGTGGGTGGAACAACCGGAGCCACCGGCTATGCCTTATCCGTAAACGGCAAGATCGCCTGTGAAGAGGTGCTGATCGATGATAATTCATTCTGGCCCGATTATGTATTCGCTGAAGATTACAATCTACTCTCCATTGATGAATTTGAACAATCCATTAAAGAAAACAATCACCTGCCTGGCATGCCTTCGGCAAACCAGATTGAAGAAGAAGGTGGATACCACCTGGGTGAGATCCAGAAGAAGACCCTGGAAAAGGTAGAAGAACTCAGCCTCTATATCATTGAATTAAACAACCGGGTAAAAACCCTGGAAGCTGAAAATCAGCAATTGAAAACAGAAATTGAAAACCAATAATACAAGGAGGGAACAATGAAACATATCAGAATCAGATATCCGGTTCTTATATTCCTCCTTGCCATAGGTTGGCAAGCTGTTATCGGCCAGCCGGCCGAGGCACCTTCCCACCTGGAAGATGTGAATAAAGATCTGGGTTATCACAATGGAATGTCGATCGCGCAACTCAGTGCCAGCGGGGCCAGGATTGCTCCTGAAATTTACACCCCTGCGCAAACTATTGCCTTTCCGCCATCATCCTATACCGTTATCCAGGAAAATATAAGTGCCGCTGATCATGCACCATGGGTGCGATTGGTCTTTGGCAATGTAAACCTGGGTGAAAACAGCTATATTGTCATTACTTCGGATGAAGACCAGGACCAGCAGTTTTTTAATGCCAGTACCATTGCTGAATGGAGTTTTTACTCCGCCTATTTCAAAGGTAAATCGATAATGCTTGAACTGTTTGTAGCGCCCGGTGATGAAAACATTACCGTTCAGGTACCCCAACTGATTGTTGGTGACTTTGTGGGTGGACAACCCATCCCCTTGAGTTTATGCGGTGCAGATGACCGGTTATCGAGCACATACCCTTACGTTGACGGAAGACTCATGTCATTTGGTTGTACGGGATGGACTACGGCCGCTGGATTTTATCTTACTGCTGGTCACTGTGAAGTTTTGTTTACGTCATCCACCATCATGGAATTTAATGTTCCATCCTCATTGCCTGATGGAACCACCCAGCCTGCTGCAGTGAATGATCAGTACCCGGTTATTTCTTCCAGTTCAACCGGACAAAATGCCGGAATCGGTGATGACTGGGGTATTTACAATTGCGGTGCCAACAGCAATACCGGTCTGACTCCAGCCGAAGCGGAAAGGGCTTATTACCATTTGAGCCGGAGTTTAGCGCCACCAAGCATGTTTGTACGCGGTTATGGAACTGATGAAACACCTCCGGGTACCACAGGTTTCAGAAATGCTGACAGCCAAACATTGCAGTACCAAAGTGGTCCCAGCCTTGGTGAAAATATCACTTCACCAACCGATATTGACTGGGAATATGTGGTAGATACTGAAGGAGGTAATTCAGGAAGTGCTATTTTAGCTTCTGGTGTAACCGGTGTCAATTTCCATTCGGTGGGCATCCATACCCATGCCGGGTGCGCTCCACCCAGTTCTGGAAATCATGGTACCAGTTTCGAAGCAGATGATACCGAAAGTGCGATGGATGTTTTCTGGCAATCGCAAGTGGAATACGTTGATATAGATCATCATTTAAGTTCCACTACAGGATCGTCATTATTCCCACACTTCTCTATTCAAAATGCCCTGAATCAGGCCAATGCTGGTCATGGACCCGGAGTTTCGGCTTTGGAATTGATTCTGATTGCAGGATCAAACCAGGGATCAGGCGGCGTTTATGCCCAATCTGTGAGCTATAGTGGTGCCACCAATGGTGTTGTTCTGCGACGCACGGTCGGTGCTGTGAAGATTGGTCCCGGTGCAACAGCTAAAGCTCCTGTTTCTGGCGCTGCAGCAAATGGAGATTAATCATAACAGAAAAACTAGATAATATGAAAACACAAAAATATATTTACGTTTTAGGTTTCATCCTGACATTTGCATTTGCCGGTTATGCCCAGCAAAAGCAGGTCAGCGACAGGCCTGAACTCGACCCTAAACTGACCCTGGAGGAACAACTTCAAATATTGAAAGGCTCAAGCACTCCAGCCAGACCGGTAATGGAGCAAGATGAGCGGCAGCTAAAAGAATTGGGTGTCACAGAAATGAAGATAGAACTCGCACCTGTTGATGCTCAACCAGTTGAAGACAGGGAAGTCGTTCTCCCTCCCCAGCCAATGGTTCAAACCACTCCTGCGAAGGAAAATACGCAACCGGCCGGGGAAGTTTCAGAAAATGTAATCAACTACCGGCAATTGGAAACCAATCCGCAACAGGATGAAGGACAGGCTGCTGAAAAGGTAATAAATTACCGTGAGATAAAAGGAAGTCCGGATCAACCGGAAGGGGAAAAGCCGGATGCGGTTACAAATTATCGGCAGCTGCCAAAAAGCAATGATCCATCCACAGGAAATAAACCTCCGCAATAGCGGTCATTCCTGGTAACTGTTTTAGTTAATTGAATTAAAAAATATTCAGAATATGAAAAAAATAATATTTCTACTGATAACCGGCCTCTTTTGGGGCTTCCTCACCCAGGCGGCAAACCTGGTGAATGCGGGCGCCGCTATAAAAATTGCCAGTGGAACATACCTGAAGATCAATGGAGATTTAAGGAATGAAGCTGGCGGGACCATGGATAATAGCGGTAATGTAATTATCTCCGGCGATTGGATCAATAATCAGCCAGCGTTCCTTGACGGGACATCCGGAGCCGTGACTTTTAATGGCACGTCTTCACAAACCATTGGAGGCTCCGCCTCTACCAATTTCTCCAACATCAATATTAATAATGATGTTGTCCTGAATCAAAACACTTATGCAACTTCAAATTTGGCCCTATCATCCGCCAAGTTGACCTTAGGTTCTTTTCATTTTTGGCTTTTGGGTGGTGCATCAATCACCGGTGCAGGCCCTTCTGCTTATGTGGTTGCCAATGGTTCAGGTTTTTTGATCAGAGAAGTTGGACCCGCGAATGTTCAGTTCCCTGTTGGAACCAATTCGGCATATGCACCAGTTGTATTAAATAACATTGGGACCCTTGATGATTTGGGCGTCAATTTATTTGCTGATGTGCTGACCGGAGGTCTTTCGGGTGGTACAATCCCGGAAATAAATGATTGTGTCAATATGTCCTGGCAGGTTGCTGAAAATGTCTCAGGAGGATCAAATTTAACATTGACAACCTATTGGAACGCCGGACTGGAAGGACCCAATTTTGACAGAACGCATGCAGGTATCGGACATTATTTCGGTGGGGCATGGGATCCTATGGAAGAAGTTGTTGCCTCAGGCTCCAATCCTTATTTCATTTCCAGGAGCGGAATTACCGAACTCTGGACAGCTTTCGCAGTGGGAGACCTTGAGTCACCCATGGCTGTCGAAGTGCAGCTCAGAATTGATCTGACCGTTTTCCTGGAAGGACCCTATACAGGGGGTGGATTGATGAGTACTGAACTCAATACTGGTGGTTACATTCCACTGGGACAACCCTATAATCCGGCCCTACCCTATTATGACAATGCCAGCCCTGTATGGCAGTATGCTGGCTCCGAAAATGTCCCTTCAATTCCGCCAGGGGTAGTTGATTGGGTTGTGGTTCAATTGAGAGATTCCAATACCCCGGCTAATGCAACCTCAGCAACGGTTATCGGCACGCAGGCGGCATTTGTTCTGGATGATGGAACCGTGGTTGCCCTGGATGGCGCCAGTACATTGTCGTTCAATGTGAATTTTTCACAAAATCTGTATGCTGTTGTTTTCCACAGGAATCACCTGGGGATTATCTCCAATACCGGCCTCACCCAAAGTGCAGGAATTTATTCCTACGACTTCTCGTCGGGTGAATTCCAGGCATTTGGTGGTGCCAATGGGCATAAACAAGTTGAACCGGGTGTATGGGGAATGATATCCTCTGATGGTAATGGAAATGGATTGATCCAAAATACGGATGAAACGGCTGTATGGAAAGTGGATCTTGGTAGTTCTGGTTATTCCGGTGGTGATTTTAACATGAATGGTTTAACTCAAAATACCGATGAAACCAATTACTGGAAAGTAAACCTTGGTGCCGGTGGTCAAACACCCGCTAAAGCAAACGGTGTGGGCTATCAAAGCCAGGTTCCGGATTAATAAATATATATTATCTGCTCAAAGCCTGTTGATCTCAACAGGCTTTTTTTATTCATTTTGTTCCAAAATATGGATGATATTTTTATTGGTTTTGAGCACATCTTCCAGAACCTCCAATAATTTTTCATAGTCCATGGCCATTTTTCTCACATCGTCTGAAATGGGCTTTCCGGATTCCATCTTAAATTTATGAAATTGCCGGAATCCCTCCAGGATCATCGACATTTCATCAGACCGTTTGCGGAATTCCTCCAGGCTGTGTTTATTGATCATCATCTTTTCGCGAAAAGTGTCCGCCCATAAAGTTTCCGATACTGCATCCCCGTTTATCCGGATTTGATCCTCCTGTGAAACATGATGAAGGAATTCATGTTGGTTCTCAAAATTACCCTCCAAAAAAGCATTCAAATTGACATTAAAATATTGGGTAATTTTTAACAGGTTCTTTAAACTGGGTTCAGCAGTCCCTTTTTCATAGGATGCTATATTCCCCCGATTCATTCCGATTTTTTGTGCCAGGGCATCCTGACTTAACTTCTTCTCTAACCGGAGAAATTTTAAATTTTGAGCAAAATGACTCATGAACGTAAAATATTTTTACAAATATAGTGTTTTTATTGATAACTATGCTGAATAATTGCGTAAACGATTTGGGGCTGTAAAATATTTTTACTATATTTGTAAAGTATATTTACAAATATGATTGTAATGATTGTATCAATGCGAATTAAAAATTAAATGAATGAGACTGGCTTTGGTACTTTCAGAAAAATGAGGATTCAATATGATACAAAAAACAAAAGAGTTATTAATGCACCCCATAAAAAAAGAGATTTTAGAATACCTTGACAGAGAAGAGGATGGTGCTTTTTACGGCGACATTGTCATGAATTTAAACCGACCCAAATACACGGTTCTAAAGCATATACTGGAATTAAAAGAGGCAGGACTTGTCGAAAAAGACAGTGATGGAGGCCGGTTCAACATCCTGATATAAATTCATCATACTTCTGACTTGATCAAACAAAGAAGTCACCATTTCTATCTTGCAAGTTTGTTGTGCCCAAAAACGAAAAGCATTTCCTTCATATGTAAAAACAAAAAACCCCTACAGTTATTACCTATAGGGGGTTTCATGATTTCTTGGCGGTCCGGACGAGACTCGAACTCGCGACCTCCTGCGTGACAGGCAGGCATTCTAACCAACTGAACTACCGGACCAAATTTGTATTGAAGAACGTTTTGTGTGAAACGGTGTGCAAAAGTAAATCATTTTTTTGAAATCGCAAATAATTTTATCAAAGTTTTAATCCTCTATTTATAAAGGATACAAATTGAGGGTGATTGCAACAATTTTCTTGAATGCCCTGTCTAAATCAACAAACACAAAGAAAATAAAAATAGAGAAGCATGAAGAGATTTATACTCGCTTTACTTTCGATTGTTATTTTTCAAACTGTTTTTGCCGACAAACTGGTAATGATCCATTATCAGGACGCGAAAACACTCAAGAATTATTTTTCTAATAATGACGTTAGAATTCATTATGTTTCGGATAATTTCATTATTGCAACTGTAGATGATGATTATCCGGGCAGCCATAAACTAATACAACAGGATAGCTGGAACAAAAACGACACCTATTATTTGTCGTGGTTCCACAAGGGTATTGAATCAGAATACTTAAATCAGATCAGTCAGGTAGCGGACATTTATTTGCAAACCGAGGATTTTCTGATTATATCTCCAAAAGCAAATGCAAAATTACATCCTCCCATCAATGGTCGACTTACCAGGATCGTTAATAAGGAAATAAGCCAGGCAGGATCATTCCTGAAATCAGGGGAAGGGATCGTGAAGTTTGATCCGGATATCGAAGCCATAATAGAAGAAGTTGATACGAATATTTACCTGACCAACCTACAGCATCTTCAGGATTATGGTACCCGAAATGCATACAGTCCTGAGGCCATTGAAGCTCAGAACTGGTTAAAAGACCAATTCGAAAGTTACGGGTATGCAGTGGAGCTATTCGACTTTTCGATGCCAAACGGTCAAGCCAGTGACAATGTGATCGCGACCAAAACCGGAACCAAATATCCTGATGAATATGTGATAATAGGCGGCCATTATGATTCCTATAGCTATTCAGGACAGGCACCTGGCGCTGATGATGATGCATCCGGTGTTTGTGGCGTTTTGGAAGTGGCGCGTGTAATGGCCGATTTTGAAACCGATCGTACCGTATTATTCTGTGCATGGTCAGGTGAAGAATATGGTTTGTATGGCAGTGAGGCTTATGCTGATTGGGCTGCCAGCCAGGATATGAACATTTTGGGATATTTCAATATTGATATGTGTGGTTACCGAAATCCGGGTGATCCCATCCATACCGATATGATTGCCCCTTCTTCTGCACAACCACTGGTTCAATTTTACACAGAGGTGTGTGCTTTATACCTGCCCGATTTTATTATTGATGCAGGTAACCTTACAGGTGGTGATAGTGACCACACTTCTTTTAACAACGCAGGTTATATGGGTATTTTCCCATTTGAAGACAGCCAGAATTACAGCCCCTATATTCATACTTCCAATGATGTGATCGGAACCAGTGTGAATTCCCTGGAAATGGCTATGATGTTCACGCAGGCAATGGTAGCCAATGTTGCCACCATGGCCAATTATCTGGCACCCCCTGCAAACCTGGTTGCCTTTGCTGGAAACGAGTCCGTGGAATTGGTTTGGGAACCACTGGAAGACATTGATCATTACAATGTTTATAAAAACAATGAACCAACGGCAATTGCAGCTACGACGGAACCAACGTATTTAGACGAGGATGTGGTTAATTTTGAAACTTATACCTATTACGTAACAGGAGTTTATCCTGATGGTGGAGAGGAAACAGATCCATCAAATATGGCCACGATTACCCCACTGCCGCCCATGGCTTTTCCCTTTCAGGATGACTTTGAAACAGGAGCTTTATACTGGAATTTTGAAGGAACCTGGGGATTAACTACAAGCCAGTCATACTCCTCTTCACATGCCATAACAGAAAGCCCCAACGGAAATTACCAAAATAACCTGGAGATCAGTGCCGGATTATACAGTTTTAGCCTTGAAAATGCCATCAGTGCGGAGTTGCATTTTATGACCAAATACAATCTTGAAACAAACTATGACTATACCTGGCTTGAAATATCCACGGATGGCAATAGCTGGACAGAATTAGACGAATTCAACGGGGTGCAAAATTCATGGTCGGAAAAGACGTATTCCCTGAATGACTATCTTGAAGAGCCCCATGTATTTATCCGTTTCAGGTTTTATAGTGATGTCTATGTTACAGAAGATGGCATGTACATTGACGATTTGATGCTGAATGTGGAAAACATCGGAACAACCGGTATGGATGACAACAGGATAGATGACAAAGTAATGATATATCCCAATCCCATGAAAGGCTCGGCTAACATTGACTTTACCCTGGAAAAGGAAACAGATATTGAAATGAACATATTGGATGCAATGGGCAAAAATGTGCAGACCATTGAATCACAAAATATGACAGCTGGACATCATTCAGTTGGTTTTACATCGGAACTTTCGGAGGGTATTTATTTTATCGTCATAAAATTTAATGGCATTCCTTGCGTTAAAAAAATGGTGATCACAAAAAAATAACTTTTTCATTTGAATTACATTGGGGGCAGAATTCCAGAAGGATTCTGCCTTTTTTTTATTTGATGGCCATCCAGGCTCCCATTGTGGAAACATCATGATACTTGATTCCCAATTTTAAACACGCCTCAGTCCATCGCTTTACATTCCATGGTGCATTGGAAGAATCGATGATCAGCGTTTTAAACTGAATAAGTTCAGTAAGATCATCCATATAGATATCAGGGTTCTCAGACAAAATAACCACATCGGTTTGAATTTTATCTCTAACCGGGTAAATAATCGTTTCCGAATCAAACAATAGTATTTTCAAATTTTTAAATTGCATGAAATCACCTTTTTTAATGATCCAGGGAACGCGGACACAATCCTCATGCAAATCATGAAATCCCGGATTTGAAATACCAGCTTCAATCCATTGTGATTGAATATGGAAATTCACTTTGCGATCATCGGCCAGCAGCGAGGAGTCAGCCAGCAATAGCTCATTGCGACCGGATAAAAATCCAATTGCTGTGTGATTCCGGACATTAAAAACAATGATATTTTCCTGGTTTAATTGATGATATTTTCTTGTGGTAAAAACGATCATCATTGCAAAAAGGATAGCCAGACCGGAGATAGCAAAAGTCTTCTTTCTGACAATCCAAAAAATAACCAGACAGACAATAAATCCAATGAACAGGATCAATTCGGGAAAAGTTATATAAAGATTTTTGGATACGGCCATGGGCAAACTATCAATCCATCCCACCGAAAAGTTCAAAAACCGGATGATCCAAATTAAAAATTGTGCAATTATTCCGGATACTGCTGGAATAAAACTGGTAATCAAAACCAGCATTCCGGAATAGAGGATCAGCATTGAAGCTGGAATGGCAATAAGATTGGTGAGTAAAAACAAATTCGGAAATTGATGAAAATAAAAAATACTCAACGGAAAGGTTGCTATTGTTGCGGTTAAACTTACAACTGTAAGGGACCATATCTGATCCATCAGCCAGTTTCCCGGAATGTACAAATTGTAAACGGGTCTAAAAAGTGTCACGATTCCAAGCACAGCCATATAGGAAAGCTGAAAACCCACCGCGGTAATGATATAAGGATCAATGACCATTAAAAGGAAAGCAGAAGCCGCCAGTGAATTATATATATTGGATTTTCGGTGCAGGGAACTTCCAATGATTATAAATGAAAACATGGTTGCCGCCCGCATAACCGATGGGGAAAAACCTGTTATGAGCGCATAGAACCAAATAGATAAAAGAAGCAGGATAACCTTCACAAATCGCCAAATTTTCTTCCGGTTCAAAAAGCCAAGCAGGCTATTAAGGATCACGTAAACGATACCCACATGCAATCCAGACACACATAAAATATGCATGGCTCCTGCTCCTGAAAACTGCCGTTTCTGATCCGCGTCAAGGTGTTCATCATAGCCGAGTAATATCGCAGAAGCTACAGCATACTCCTTACCCGTCATATCATTTTTTCTCAGTATCCGAAGAAACTGTTCCCTGAGTTTTATTCCAGTCCTTTTGAAAACATTCCCTTTATTTTGATCGATCCGGGTCCAATATCCAGACCTTACAAATGCCTGCATGTATATACCCCTGTTGGCCAGGTAACGTTTATAATTGAATTCTCCGGGGTTGGTTGGAGGTTTAACTGCTTGTAATGTAGCATTGATCATCAACCGGTCTCCATAATGCAAATCTTTGACCTTGCCATCTTTTTCAAAATAGAGCATGAGTTTTCCATCTGCTTTAACAAACCTGTTTTCTTTTTCCCCACCAAGAGCATTTACAATAATTTTATATGATTTTTCCTTTTCAATCACCGGTTCTGCGACCTGAACAAGTACCGCACTCAATGAATCCTGATGAATGATATTATGTGGGTTAAACATGGGCGTATTTTCCAACGTTAACTGGTAGCCCAAAGTCAAAAGAATGCAATTGATAAAAAATCCCTGGACCCAACGAAACCGGTAAATGATCTTACCAGCAAAAAACAGTGTAACCATCAGGTATAGCAAAACCAGTATGCCTGAAATTAGCGGCAACATAGCAATCTCAATGGGTATGTTCATTGCTATCAGGATTCCGGTTAAAAAAGGCACTAAAATTCGGACAAACGGGAATTGATGCCAAATTTGCATACCTAAAATTACAATTTTTTTGGATAAATAAATTCAGGGAATAAAAATGGCATTTCAGCAACAATAAATTACACTTGGTAAGAATTAATAAGTTTTAACAAGCAGATTGTGCTTTTTTTGCAATGAATTCAATCACAATTCAAACAATTAAACAGGGAATCAGTTAAAATTTTACCAAAAACGTTAAATCATGAAAATCAAACACATCATTTTAGCAATCATCCTGGTTTTTTCCGGAATCCTTCATATGCAGGGACAGGACAATCCGGAATTCAGATATTTACTGGGTGGGAATAATGGAAAAGTAAACGTTTCAGGATTTGGAGCCTACACCATTGGATTTTCTCAGGTGGATGGTAACCTGGCTGTTTATAATGGCGGGGGTGGAGCCGTCTTATTGAACCAGACTGTATATTTTGGTTTATATGGAACCGGATTATCCACACGGCATTATCGAAAAAACCTGACCATGATGGATCCGGTTAACAATGAGATTTCTTATACCGACCTGGTCACAAATTTTGGTCATGGCGGACTATGGATCGGCTATATTCATGAATCACACAAACCTGTGCATTTTGGTGCAAGTACAAAAATCGGATGGGGTGGAATCAACCTGACCAATGATTATTACGACAACAATTACGACACCTATGATTATTATTCGGTAGCCAGTGACAATGTTTTTGTTCTGACTCCCCAAATTGAAGTGGAAATGAATTTATTGAGATGGTTTAAAATCAATGCTGCTGCAGGCTACCAGATTGTAACGGGAATTAATAGTACATATGTAGATTCCAATGGTGAATATCAAAATTATTTTGAAAGTAGTGATTTCAATCAACCGGTCTTCAATTTAACATTTGTTTTTGGAGGGTTTGGTGGAAAAAGAAATTAATGATAAAAATGTAAAAATGTAATGAAAATTCATTTGATATATATTGTTTTATGTTGTGCACTGGTAATAGGGGCGAAACCTGTTCTTGCCGATGGGGAGGATGACACAAGGATACGGTTTACCATCAGTGGCCATATTCGGGATGCCTTAACAGGTGAAGATTTGATCGGTGCTACTGTATTCGTGCAAGAGTTAAAAACCGGAGGTAGTTCCAATTTATACGGGTTTTACTCAATCAGCCTGGTACCGGGGAATTACACCATTGTCTTTTCTTACATCGGATATGAGCAACAACAATATACCATCGATCTGAAAGAAAACATTTCCCGGAATATTGAGCTTGCCCCTGCCAACCAGGAACTTGAAGAAGTTGTGGTAACCAGCACAGCCATTAATGAAAATGTTACCCGAACAGAAATGAGTTCCATTGACATTGATGCCAAAACAATTAAAAAGATCCCTGCTTTTATGGGTGAAGTTGATGTGATTAAAACCATTCAATTGCTCCCCGGTGTTCAAACCATTTCGGAAGGAAGTTCGGGATTTAGTGTGCGTGGAGGAAGCATGGATCAAAACCTCATCCAACTGGATGAAGCTCCCGTTTATAACGCTTCACACCTGTTGGGATTTTTTTCAGTGTTCAACAACGATGCCATTAAAGATGTAAAATTATATAAAGGAGATATTCCTGCATCCTCAGGGGGCAGGTTATCATCCTTACTGGATGTGCGAATGAAAGATGGGAACTCAAAAAAGTTTAGTGCAACAGGCGGAATAGGAACCATCTCGAGCCGCCTTACACTGGAAGGGCCCATTGTTAAAGACAAAGTAACATACCTGATTTCAGGGCGAAGAACTTATGCCGACCTGTTTCTAAGGTTGTCAAGCAATGAAGATATCCGGGACAACATTCTTTATTTCTACGATTTGAATGGTAAAGTAAACTGGGAACTGGATGAGAACAATCGTTTCTATTTTTCCACCTACCATGGCAATGATATTTTCAAGAACGATGATTTTAAAATGGGTTGGGGAAACCAAACCTTTACCTTTAGATGGAATCATTTATTCTCCAAAAAAATATTCAGCAACATCACGGCAATTCATAGTGAATTTAATTATGAATTGGGTGTTCCTGAAGGATCTGTTAATTCATTTGAATGGACTTCAAGGATGTTGGATTATGGCCTAAAAGCTGATCTCGTTTACTATATTAATCCCAACAATACCCTCCGGTTTGGCGTTTCAACAACGTATCACCGTTTCAATCCGGGCCGGGCAGCCGGGCTGGGTGAAGATGCTTTCTTTACGGAATACGAAGTAGATCACAGCAATGCACTGGAATCAGGACTTTATGTAAGTAATGAGCAGAAAGTTGGAGCAAGGTTAACGCTCAAATACGGCATACGGTTTTCACACTTCCAGAATGTGGGTTCCGCAACGGTTTACAACTATGATGATTACTTTGATAAGATTGATTCGGCTACCTATGCTTCGAGGGAATTTTACAGTCCTTATTATGGTTTTGAACCCCGGGTTGGAGCACTTTATGTATTAAATGAAGTTTCATCAGTAAAAGCAAGCTACTCGCGGACAAGACAGTATATTCATTTGGCACAAAACTCTACAGCAGGAACACCACTCGATGTATGGTTTCCTTCAAGCCCGAATGTTAAACCGCAAATAGCAGATCAGGTTGCAATTGGATATTTCAGGAATTTTAATGATAACATGATTGAAACTTCTGTAGAGGCGTATTACAAATTCACGCAAAATGCAATCGATTTTAAAGACCATGCGGATTTGTTGCTGAACAAAGAATATGAAGGGGAGCTGCGTTTTGGTGAGGCACAAGCCTATGGTCTTGAGTTTCTGGTAAGATATAACCTCAACAAATTTTCCGGGTGGGTCGGGTACACACTTTCTCGTACCGAAAGAGAGATCGTTGGAATTCATGAGGGTAAACCCTTCGAAAAAGATCGGTTTCGGGCTGGCTATGATCGCCCGCACGACATCTCTGTAGTACTTAACTATGAAGCTTCCAAACGTATATCGATCGGTGCTAACTGGGTTTACAGCACCGGACAGGCGGTGACTTTCCCAACCGGTAAATTTGAATATGGTAATGTTTATACACCTCTTTTTAGTGATCGTAATGGTTACAGGATGCCTGATTACCAAAGGCTGGACGTCTCAGCGACACTGCGTAGCAAAGATAAACCAGGACGGAAGTTTTATCATGAATGGAACCTGTCGATTTATAATGCATATGCAAGAAAGAATCCATGGGTAATCAACTTTGTTCAGGATGATAACGATCCAAATAAAACTTATGCAGAAATGACTTATCTATTCAGCATTATTCCGGCAATAACATTTAACTTTCATTTTTAAAGGCACAGACTATGAAAACAATGAAATATATATCTGCAATTATTGGAATCGCACTTGTATTAGGAGCATGTACTGAAAGAATTGATATTGAACTTGATTCGACGTATGAGCGATTAATCGTAGAAAGCCAAATTACCACAGACACAGGTATCCAGTATGTAAGACTTACCAAATCTTCTGATTACTACACCGGTAAAGATCCGGATCCGGTCAGTAATGCAAGTGTTAAGCTGAGTGATGGTTTCAATACATGGACTCTTCCAGAAAATTCAAATAAACCGGGTTATTACGAAACAAATGAGGATTTCTATGGTGAAACAGGAATAACCTATAGCCTTGATATTGAATTGGAAGAAACCATTGGTGAGCATAAGAGCTACAGCGCCTCAAGTAAGATCATGAATATTGGTACGATTGATTCGATACGCGTTGAGTACAATCCTGACTGGGAGATTTACGAAGTACAAATATTTGCACTGGAATCACCAACAAACGACTTTTACATGTTTGAAGTTTTAAAGAATGGGGAGTTATTGACAGATAGCATTAACAAAGTCTGGATTTCAGATGACCGGTATTTTAATGGAAACTATACAATGGGTGCATTGGTGGGCATTCTTGACCCGGAGAATCCGAGGGAAAATCCTGAACCTGGTGATATCATAACCCTCAAAATGAGCAGCATAACCAAAGATTATTACAATTTCATCATCCAGTTGCAGGATCAAACCTTTCAATATCGGAATCCATTGTTCAGCGGCCCGCCGGCCAATGTTTCCACAAATATTGAAAATGCTCATGGTTTCTTTGCTACCTATTCAACAACGTATTCATCAACCATATATCAATGATAATTTTTAGTTTCATACTAATTATTGGTTTGCAGAAAAAGAAGTCTTTGGGCTTCTTTTTCCTTTTTCGCCAACCGTCCGTCAGATTATGTATATTTGAAAATTAAATTTGAAAGCATGCGATCGACAACAAAAGTGCTGATTCTCATCGTTTTCACTTTTTCTTTATCCACTGGTATTTCACAGGAAGATACCACCCGACAGGGCGAAGATTTTCAATATCTATTCAATCAGAAAAAGAAGAAAAAAGATCGGGAACCTAAAGAGATAAGTGATACTCTGTCACTGGCTGATTTTTATGATATGTCATTGGAAGAACTGGAGGACCTGAAGGCCACGGGTGTTTCCAGTGAATTGGAGAAATACATCAATTCACTCATCAGTGTTTCCACTCAAAAATCATTGCCCAGCCGCTATTCTCCCAATATTGTCACCCTCGTCACCGAAGAAGAGATTAAAAGTATGGGGGCCCGGGACCTGATTGAAGTATTGCAACTGGTACCCGGTTTTCATTTTGCTCAGGATAATAAAGGTAATGTAGGACTGGGGATCAGAGGAAACTGGGCTGCTGAAGGAAAAGTATTGATCATGATCAACGGAAAAGAGATCAATGAGCACTACACCGCCCATACCTACTTCGGGAACCATTTTCCAGTGGATATGATCAAGCGGATTGAAATCGTTCGCGGACCGGGATCGGCCATTTATGGTGGCCTGGCAGAATTTGGAGTGATCAATATCGTGACGAAAAAACCGAATGATCTGAATGGACTCGAATTCGTTCTGAATCAGGGACAAATGGGTGAAGGTGTAGGCAGGGGTAAATTTAATTTTTACGTGGGTAAAAAATGGGAAAGGTCGGATCTGAATTTTTGGTTTGCCGCAGGAAACTCACAACGAAGCAATCGACAGCATTATGGATTTTATGATTGTAGTATTGACTCCATTATTTGCCAGGATTCAATTGGAGTAGGTGCATATGCTTCATTGGCTGGCGAGTCTGATATTGATAACTTTATGTCGAATTTTGAATTTAATTCAGGTGGGTTTTCAGTATCTTCTTTGCTTGATTATTATGGGGTAACGGACGTAACTGTTCTGGATTCGCGCAAGAGAAGACCGGTCAAACGTGGATATTTCAGTAGTTACAATGAAATTAAACAACGGTTCAGGATAACACCCAAGTTGACCATTACTCCTAAAATAAATTTTAACATCCAAACACCAGTGGAAGAAAACACGCCTTATGCAGAGGCACTTATCAACCACCCTGAGTTTGCCGATTCACTGGCCATTGCTACTACCCGTTTCAGAGCTCGTGTGGATATAAATTATAACCTCAACCACCGGATTAATATGTTGGGTGGATTTGATTTCTACAATGATTTTGCCCTCAATGCGGACACCATTTCCCAGTTCTATTCGGGTGAGCCCCCCGATCAATATTCCAGTACTGCATTTTATGGAGAGATGATTTTTAAACTACCCGTTTTTCACTTGTTTGCAGGAGCTCGTTTTGAAACCAATGCTGCTTATAATTCAGCTTTTTCACCCCGTATCGGTATTACAAAGAAATTTAATAAATTTCATCTCAAATTCCTGGTAACAGATGCCTACCGGCTTCCAACCCTTGGGAATATCTATTATTCGTTTGATGGCACTTACGATGTAGCACCTGACTCTTCTTATGTTTACAATGTTGGCAGGGGTCTCAATCCCGAAAAAACATTAGTACTGGAGGCAGAGGCCGGGTACCAGTTCAGTGAAAAAACATTCCTTACCCTGAACATATTCGATATGACCATTCGTGATCCGATTGTGTATACTTTTTTTCAGGATGAAACTATCCGTGATATTTATGGCTATAATTCAGGATTATACGTATATCAGAATTTTAATAAAAGTGGGACCCGCGGGTTTGAACTCGACTTTCGGTTCCAGGATAAATGGGGCTTCCTCAATGCAAATTATTCTTATTATTCAGTAAGTAGCAAACCCAAGATCAGTGCCTATACCGTTAGTACATTCAACCGTGATCCGCGAGAACGTGAACTGGTTGACGATGATGTTTTACTTGCATTTCCACAGCACAGGTTAAACCTTAATTGGCTGTATTATATTACTGAAGATTTCTCGGTCAACCTGAACTCCAGTTTTATTGGTTCTACTTATGGTTATGATATTTCCATTATTGGACCGGGCCCATGGGATGTAGATGGTAAGTTGATAAAAAATCGATTTACCTACCTGGTGAATTTTTATTTCCGTTACCAAAATTTATTTACCAAAGGACTGGCTGCCGGACTGGGAGTAAATGATGTGTTCAATAAAGGCACCAGTTATATGCAACCCTATTTTGGGGTACAACCTCCCCTACCGGGTGCTTCGCGGGAATTCAAGTTCATTATTGAATATAAGCTCCCGTTTAAAAACAAGAAAAGAAATAATTAGCAAGGAGGTGCCTATAGGGAATGTTTTACACTGCCAGTCAATATAATTTGTTTGTGAAAAAGGTGATCTTGTTATGGATCATGGCCTGGTTCTGCTGCAATGCTGTTATGGCGCAGGATGTAGACTACAGGGCACAATCACTTTATATTTACAAATTCTCAAAATATGTATTCTGGCCTGAAGAAACCCTCCAGGGAGAGTTCAAGATCGGTGTGTATGGAAATTCGCCCATTTTGGAGGAACTACAATTAATGGCATCATTAAAAAAAGGAGCAAACGATTTAAGCATACGTGTTACGGAGATTACTGAAGAGGATGATTTAACAGATTATCATATCATATATATACCATCCTCCAAAAGCAGACAAATACGTGATTTGACAGAAAAGGTAGGAACCAGTCCGGTATTGCTGGTAGCAGAGCGGGAAGGCCTTGCGACCAAGGGGGCAACCATCAACTTTTTAATAACAGAGAACATGGTTTTGAAATTTGAAGTAAATATGTCAAAAATGGCAGATCAAAACCTGAAAATATCTCCAGAATTGCTCAAACTGGGTTATGAAATTTAAATTTATGATCAAACGACTCAGCTACATATTAATTCTATTCTTAACGATAAATGGAGCATCCGCTCAGTTATCTTCCGAAACATTCGGACAATTATCAGTAAACGACGGACTTTCTTCGAGTGTGGTTACCTGCATCATGAAAGATAGCAGGGGTTTTATGTGGTTTGGTACACAGCAGGGACTAAATCGATATGATGGTTATAACTTTAAAAAATATTTTTACAACGATACCCTGTCATATTCACCATCAGGTAATTTTATCCTTTCCATGGCAGAAGATTCAGAGGGTAACCTTTGGATTGGGACTGAAGGAAATGGCCTAAATCGTTACAATCGTAAAACAGATAATTTTACGAGATTCGTGAATAATCCTGATAATGATGCTTCCTTATCCGATAATACCGTTCGCGCACTCCTATTTGATCAAAATGGGTCTCTTCTCGTGGGCACGGATCGGGGTGTGGATCGATTGAATCCTGAAAATAACACCTTTGAACAAATTGAACTAAAAACACGAAATGCAGACTTCACAGGGGTTTCCGTATACACCCTTTATTTAGATATGGATGGAACCCTTTGGATTGGTACCGATAAGGGATTATTGCATAGCGATGCAAAAGGTTCAATTGTCAGTCATTTTGAGCATCAACCCAAAAATAAGCGATCACTCAGCAACAATACCATCAATCAGGTGCTGAGGCTGAGTGATGGAACCCTGGTGATCGCTACCAATGAGGGTCTCAATGTGTTCAATGATTCACTGCAAACTTTTACCCGCTATTTTTATAACCCCGAGGTAACAGAAAATCGCGAAAAAAGCGAAATCCAGGCAATAGTTGAAGACAACAGGGGATATATTTGGATAGGTTCTTTTGGAGGTGGACTTTTAAAGACAAAACCAGGAACAGACAGATCAGAGTTTTTCCTGTCGAATGCAGATAATCCGGAAAGCATTTCGAGCGATTATATCAATGCCCTTTATTTTGATGATGCAGGGATCATATGGATTGGTACCTACGGAGGAGGAATAAGTAAGATCGATCAGGTTCGCATCCGTTTTGAATCCATCCATCATGAATCCGGGAACGAAAATACACCATTAGGAAATGAAGTATATGCCATACACACCAATGAAAAATACCTTTTCTTAGGCACTGAAAAAGGGCTGAGCATTCGCGATCAAAGTACCGGTCGCTATTATCATTACAACGCATCATCAAGTCAGAACAAAAGCATTAGTGGATCAACCGTTTATAGCATTGAAGAAGACCATCTAGGAAATATTTGGGTCGGAACTGCCGGTAAGGGCTTAAACAAAATGGTTCCGATTGACGGGGGCACTAAACCCTATAAAGTTGATACGGAATATAAAGTAACCACCGGTCATCATTCACTTATTGGGAACGAGATATTTTGTCTTTTGGAATCATCAGACAGCACATTGTGGGTAGGAACTAACAAGGGTATCAACCTAATTAAAAATGAAAAAATTATTGCCGGTTATGAATACAAACCGGATGACCAAAACACTATACCCGATGATGAAGTATATTCCCTGTATGAAGATCAAAATCATGAAATTTGGATTGGAACCTATCAGGGTCTCTGTCGTTTTGAAAAATCCGACAGTATATTCCTTCGGTTTGACGCTATCGAATCATTATCCAATTCCACGATTTATACCATCCTGCAGGATTCAGCAGGAATTTTTTGGTTGGGAACCGACAATGCAGGTTTGATCCGCTTTGAGCCTGAAAATAATGACCAGATCAAAATTTACAAAAGAGAGAACGGACTCCCTGACAATGTGATTTATGGCATACTGGAGGATCAGGAAGGAAACCTTTGGATGAGTTCCAACAAGGGCATTTTTAAGTTGATGAAACAAATGGGTTCTGACAAGGTGACATTCCATACATATAATGCTTCAAACTGGCTGCATACCGATGATTTCAATATAGGAGCCTACCATGAAGGCAAGGATGGAATGCTCTATTTTGGGAGTTTTGATGGGCTTACCTTTTTCCTGCCAGAAAATGTTAAGGGTAATGATTATGCTCCTCCCGTTCAGATTACCGGCTTCGAATTATTTTTTAAACCAGTCTCCATCTCGAACGATGGAAGCACAGTTTTGTCGTCCAGTATTTCCGAAACTGAAAAGATTGAGCTCAAACACAATCAAAATGTTTTGAAATTTGAATTTGCTGCTCTCAATTTCATTGAGCCGGAAAAGAATATGTATGCATTCATGATGGAGAACCTGGAAAATGACTGGAACTATGCCAGGGGACAACGCGAAGCACAATACCTGTATTTGCCTCCCGGTAAATACCGGTTTCGTGTAAAAGCAGCCAATAATGATGGAAAATGGAATAACAAAGGAACGGCTATCGACATCATCATCAAACCACCTTTTTCCCAAACGATTTGGTTCTATATTATTCTCATTGGTGGATTGGCATTGATGATCTGGTGGGTCATGCACCTTCGAACCCGCCGGCTTAAAGTAATCCGTGATCGACTAGAGGAACAGGTTCAAAAAAGAACTTTTGAACTAAGAGAATCCAACAAAAACCTCCAGGGTGAAATCAAGGAGCGTTTAAAGGTAGAAGAGGCACTGAAAAAAAGTGAAGCACGATTCCGGCAATTGATTGATACAATGAATGAGGGATTTTCAGTACAGGATAAAGATGGAAAAATCAACTATGTTAATCCACGACTATGTGAGATGTTTGGATATAAAGCCAGTGAAATCATCGGGCGTTATCCCACTGATTTTGTGGACAGGACTGATCCTCAAAACTTAAAAAAGTTTGCAGAAAATCGAGATATTGGTATTCAAAATGGAACCGTCGCATCTTACGAGTTAAAATGGCAACGAAAAGACGGAAGCATCTTTGAAACCGTGGTTTCTCCCAAACCCATCATTGATCCGCAGGAGGGATATACCGGAAGCGTGGCTGTTTTGACGGATATTACCGATCTGAAAAATGCTGAAAAAGAATTGCGTTCCAAAAATAAGGCACTCAACTCAGCACTGGACGATCTGCGCAAAACACAGGCTCAGCTCATCGATTCGGAGAAAATGGCTTCACTGGGTCAATTAACAGCAGGTGTGGCCCACGAAATCAATAACCCCATCAATTTTGTGAGTGGAAACGTTCAACCCCTGCGCCGCGATATACAGGACGTACTGGATGTCCTTCATCAATACGACAGGATTATAGAAGCCCTCCATTTGGAGGATAAATTTGAAAAAATCGATCAACTTAAACAAGAGATTGATTTTGATTTTGTATTGAGTGAAATCAGTCATTTGCTGGATGGGATAGGTGAAGGAGCCCAGCGAACAACAGAAATTGTAAAAGGATTGCGGAATTTTAGCCGGATGGATGAACACGAACTGAAATCAGCCAGTATCAATCAGGGCATCGAATCAACACTATTGATCCTGCATAATAAATTAAAGCAGCGGATTGAGGTCATCAAAGATTTCGGGAATTTGCCAGATATCATGTGCTATCCGGGACAGCTTAACCAGGTATTTATGAACGTGATCAACAATGCACTGGAAGCCATAGAAGGAGAAGGAAAACTCATCATTCGTACATGGCAGGAAAAAGGATATATCAAAGTATCCATTAAAGATACGGGAAAAGGAATGCCGGAAAAGATCAAAAAGAAAATATTTGAGCCTTTCTTTACCACCAAGGAAGTAGGTAAAGGAACCGGGCTGGGTTTATCCATTAGTTTTGGGATCATCGAAAAGCACAAGGGTAGAATTGAGGTCAATTCCGAACCCGGAAAGGGCACTGAATTTATTATGTTGATACCGGATAACCTGAATTAAATACAATGTGATATGCTTAGAGATTTGTGGAAATTTATAACCCATATTGGAATTCATGACCAGATGTCGGTTTTTGATGAAAAAGCCATTAAGCTTATCAACCAGGTGAGTTTTGCAATGGTTTTTTGGTTTTTCCTCGTCGTTATTGCAGGCCTTTTTCATTTCGACCGGTATGGTTTTGCAGTTTCACTGGCCAATGTATTACTGTTTGGTAGTGTTTTAGTAGTCAACTCTTTCAGAAACCTTGCCTTCAGTAAAAACTATTTTATGTTGTTTGGCCTGACCATGGTCACTTTTGTAAACCTTGCTTTCAATAGCTCAAATCTACCGATGGTGCAATTTGTTACTACCTCTCTTTTTCCGGTGCTGATCTTTCGGAATAATAAAAACGTTCTGGCCTATTTATTCGCAAATTTTTTACTTTTCCTTTTTGTTATGTACTATCATCAAAATTACGAACCATTAATTCATGCAGTACACAAGGATACTATTTTGGCACCCTATTATAGTGTAATGATTATCATGATCGTTGCATTTCTTATTGCCTTCTTCTTCCGCAATGTGGGTGATGATTTGGAGCGAAAACTGGTACAAAAAAATAACTACCTCAATGACTTGATCAACAAAATGAAAACCATGCAGGAGCAGATGATCAATTCGGAAAAAATGGCCAGTCTTGGACAGTTAACAGCCGGAATAGCCCACGAGATCAACAATCCGATCAACTTTGTTTCATCCAATATCAGCCCACTAAAAACCGACCTGATCGAATTAAAGGAATTGTGTAAACAATATAAAAATCTACACAATGCAAAAGATCCGTCTGAAGAATTGAAAAAAATTGAGGGATACAGTTCAAAGATCGATCCCGAATACCTCTATCAGGAAATTGAAACCCTCATCAGTGGTATCGAAGAAGGTGCCGGCAGGACCAAACAAATTGTTTTGGGTTTGAGAAGTTTTTCAAGGGTTGATGAAGATGAATTTAAGAAAGCTGATTTACATGAAGGACTTGAATCAACGCTGATGTTGCTTAAAAATAAATTAAAGAACCGGATAGAATTAATCAAAGACTATGGCGAACTTCCGGAAATTGAATGCATTCCCGGAAAGATCAACCAGGTTTTCATGAACATACTGAACAATGCTGCTGAGGCCATTCCTGATAAGGGAACTTTATGGATCACCACACGTAATCATCCGAAAAAAAATTCAATTGCCATATCCATTCGCGACAATGGGCCGGGGATGAAGGAAAGTGTTCGGAGAAGGATATTTGAACCCTTTTTTACAACAAAAGCCATCGGTAAAGGAACCGGACTCGGGTTATCCATTTCTTATGGTATCATTGAAAAACATAATGGGAATATCGAGGTCATCAGCCAACCAAATAAAGGAGCTGAATTTATTATAACTTTACCGGTAGTTCAAAATATATAATCATACTAAACCGTGGAAAAGAAAGAATTCACCATATTGTATGTCGACGATGAGGTTAACAACTTAATCTCGTTCAGGGCTACCTTCCGGCGTGAATATAAAGTGCTCACGGCTCAGGACGGACCGGAAGGATTACAGGTACTGACGGATAATGAAGTGCATCTGGTCCTCTCTGATCAGCGCATGCCAGGCATGACGGGAGTAGAATTTCTGGAGATTGTGAATCATCAGTTTCCCGAAACCATACGGATGATCATTACAGGTTTCAGTGATATTGATGCAGTCATTGGCTCAATCAATAAGGGTGGAGTTTACCGATACATTGCCAAACCCTGGGATGAGCGGGAAATGCGCATGACCATTGAAAATGCACGTCAACTTTTCGGATTGCAGGAAGAAAATATCATTTCCCAGTTCGAAACACTGAAATCCCAGGTAAACCCGCATTTTTTGTTTAACAGCCTGAATGTTTTATCATCGCTTATTTTCATCGACCAGGAAAAAGCAGCCAGGTTTGTCCGGCAATTATCAAAGGTATATCGTTATGTTTTGGATCACAAAGATCTGGATACCATTTCTCTGGAAGAAGAACTACCGTTCATTGAATCCTATATATATTTACTGAAAACCCGTTTTGATCAAAACCTTCAGGTAGAAATGGATATTCCACAAAAAATGCAACATTATAAAGTGGCACCCATGGTTATACAGTTGCTGGTTGAGAATGCTATCAAACACAATGTCATTTCCAGGGGCAAACCCCTCAAGGTGACCTTATCTACCCATGAGCATGAGGGTTACCTTACCGTTCGCAATAACCTTCAGCTTAAGTCAAGTACCGAACGCTCATCGCAGATCGGACTCACCAATATCCGGAAACGTTATGACTATCTTTCCGGAAAAAAAATTGAAATTATCAACGACCATGAATATTTTACGGTAAAAATTCCATTATTGGATTAAAATCTTAAACCATGAATGTACTGATTATTGAAGACGAACCTTTTGCACAACAGGAATTGATCCGATTGCTGAAACGCATCAATCGTGAAATCCATGTAATGGCATGCCTTGATTCGGTAGAAGAGAGTGTTAAATGGCTGATCAACAGTGAAAAGCCTGATTTGATTTTTATGGATATTCAGTTGTCTGATGGACTGAGTTTCGAAATTTTTGAACAAACAACCGTTTCAACACCGGTGATCTTCACTACGGCATTTGATGATTATGCCATCAGGGCATTTAAGGTGAATAGCATCGATTACCTCCTCAAACCCATTGAAGAAGAAGAGCTGGAGCGTGCCATTGAAAAATTTCAGAAAAGTCATACCGATGGTGATGGATATTTTAGTAAGCAACAACTGGAAGAAGTGCTGGGTTTGTATCGTCCGGCTTATAAATCCAGACTGGTTGTAAAACTTGGTGATAAGATCAGACATATTGAAGCCAAAGACATCGCCTTTTTTTTCTCTGAAGATAAAGTATCCTTCCTGATTACCAATGAAAGCAAAAAATATATCATTAATTATACCCTTGAGCAGATTGAAAAATTTATGAATCCAGCCGATTTTTACAGGCTAAACAGGAAGTATATCGCTCATATCAATGCCATTGAATCCATTGACAAATATTTCAACAGCAGGCTGAAGATCGGGCTGAAGCCCGAAGTTGAGGATGATGTGCTCATCAGCCGTACCAAAGTAGCTGATTTTCTCAACTGGTTGGAACGTTAATTAATCTATAATAGATAAAAAATGGAAAAGAAAGACTTTAATATACTCTATGTTGATGACGAAGAACAAAACCTCTTCTCTTTCAAAGCTACCTTTCGTCGAGAATACAATGTTTATACAGCCATTAGCGGTAAAGAGGGAATGGAGATCATGCACAACAATGATATTCATCTGATCATTACTGATCAGCGGATGCCTGAAATGACCGGCATACAGTTTCTGGAAAAGATACTACCGGTTTATCCCGATCCCATTCGCATGATTCTGACAGGTTTCAGTGATGTTGAGGCGATCATCGAAGCGATCAATACAGGACGGGTATTCCGGTATATCACCAAACCATGGGATGAACGGGAATTGAGGATGACCATTGAGAATGCCAGGCAAATTTATAACCTGCAATCACGGAACAAATCACTTGTTTCACAACTCCAACAGAAAGTTGAGGAACAAGAAAAGACATTAAAATTATTTATGAAATATGTCCCTGAACAGGTGGTACAAAAATCGCTTAGCCAGAAAGAAGGATCTATATTCGAAGGGGATTCTCGCGAAGTAGCAGTTCTGTTTTGCGACATCAGGGGTTTTACACCCATGAGTGAAGAATTGACACCACCCGAAGTTGTTAATTTCCTGAATGACTATTATGGATTAATGACACGCATTATCAAACGGCACAATGGAACCGTTACCCAATTTGTAGGTGATGAAATATTTGCCACATTCGGGGCTCCCATGGTTCAGGAAAACAATGAAGAACTGGCTGTTTTTTCTGCCATCGAGATGATTGAGGCATTGGTCGAACTGAATCAGAAATATGAAGGAAAACTCAAACATGAAATCCAGGTAGGCATCGGTATCAACTATGGCGAAGTGGTCATGGGGAATGTTGGTTCAGAAGACCGGATTGAGTTTGCCATAACCGGTGATACCGTCAATACGGGTAAACGGATTGAAATGCTGACCAAAGAGTTTCCAAACTTGATACTGATCCGCGATCGGGTGTTTGACAAAACGAAAAACCTGATTGAAGCCAGGGAATGGGAAGCGGTAAATGTGAAAGGAAAGCGTGATAAGATAAAGGTTTATGAAGTGATCAGCAGAAAAAACAGTTAACATGATTTTGAGACGCTTATCATGACATTTCAGTCGTTAAATATTAAAGTTCATCCAAAACTACGATGTGATCCAAGTTCAGGATTTTATATTTGTAAACTAATTAAAAAGCACGTTTCATGAGGAGGTTGATATTCATCCTGTTAATTTTACCTGGGCTGATGGTTATGGCACAGGAAGAGGAATTCAAAACAATTTTTGGTTCAGACTATTCATCTGGAGGCTATGGAGCCCCCGAACTTAAACTCGGAAATGTAAATCATAATATGAGTTTACTTTTGGGAGGACGGGGTGGCTGGATCATTGGTCACCGTTTTGTATTGGGAGGCGCCGGATATGGCCTCACCACAAGCAATACATTTGATTATACTGAAAAATTATACAATGCCAATGGCAGCCTGATCGACTCTACAAGGAACCTTAGGCTTGACATGGGATATGGGGGTGTTTTACTGGAATATATTGCTTTCCCAAAAAAAGCAATACACCTTTCCTTTCCGTTGATCATTGGCGCTGGCGGCGCTTCTATCGGTTCACAGATCAATCAAGATCCCAACCAGTTGGATCCGGTAGAATGGACTACTTATGATTATGTGGAAAGTTCTGCATTTTTCATTGTTGAACCCGGAATCAGTCTCGAAATGAATATGACCAAATTTTTCAGGTTGAACCTTGGGGCAACCTATCGTTTTATTTCCGGTACGACCCTTCAACGAATGGATAGCAATGATCTTTCTGACCTGTCATTCAGCCTGGCGCTGAAGTTCGGAGCATTTTGACAGCATCTTATTCCAACAAATAATTTTTAACTTCCCGGCCATTGGCAATGATCAGATTTGTAATATCATCATTGTTGATGCTCCCTGCAGTAAATCCAGTTGTTCCTGCAATGCGGATACCATCAAACTTTCTTCCTCCAGCATCAAGCAAAATCACTTCTCCGCTCCCCGATAATAAAAGTCCCATTAAAACCTGGTCGTTTCCATAGTCAATGATCGCTGGTTTATGGCCAACAGGTGATGATAGCGTATAATTTAAAATTTCTTTTTTAAACCGATTGTAAACGACGACGACTGGTCCATCAACAAAAATAAAATCCATAGCGCCATCCCTGTCAAAATCTTCATAGAAAAAATAATGTCCGGAAGAAAAATCACCAAATGAAGTATAATTCAACTGACCACTTTCATCAATGTAAACAAGTTGACCTTTTGAATTGGTTGTGAGGAAAAGTCCGTTCGAATTGGTTTTATTGATATAAAATATTGAATTTTCAGCTTTTTCAATCTTCTTTTTCAGTCGAATCCTTTGATCTCCGCGACGATCGGTTATGATCACATGTCCGTTTTTGTCCGTCACAAAGAAAAAATCTTTACCATCTGCAATCAAATGCTGGACCGGTTGCTGAACTTCTGATTTTGCCTGGATATTGGTCCACCCATCTACCCTTTGCATTGACTTGTCAAAATTATATACGCGGTTATCATTAAGGGCCATCACAAAACGATAATCATGATCATTGTCATAATCAAAACAGGCAACTGGATTGGTCGATGTTTGTAGCAATTTTATTGGATAGTCTGCCACATAATCTCCATTCAAGTCTATAAGATAGATGTAGTTCTTCGTGTTGAACAGGTATTGAAACTTACCGTTTCCATAGTAATCGATCTGGGTCATTTCTCCAAGTGGCGGTTCGATAAGGGGCAATTTCCACTTGACCTTGCCAATATGATCGGCCAGATACATATTGTTATCAACATCAAAAACTACAGTATTCAGTTTGTTATTCCTGTGATTCCGAATAAACCATGGTTGCCCTGAGACATCAGCTTCCGTTTTGAAAGACCAGGTGGAAGGATTGATTTCCTGATAATCAGGGTTGTATTTCAAATACACATTGGTGTAAAACATTTGGTTTATGTAACTCAGTTGCAAAGCAAATCCTTCTATGTTACCCAACGTCCCTGCATTATCCTGAATCCAGTTATTCAAAGGGCCATCAAGCATTGCTCCCGACAGGCTGGCAGACTTGCGAATATTGCAATAGAGAAAAATATTGGATTTATCAGAAATATTATTGGAGAAAGACTGATAATTTATATTTGACTGTAAGGTTTTACCCTTATAAAAATTATCAATAACGTACTTCAAAATTTCGATTGAATTGGCAAATACGATATAGTCTTTGATCAGGATGTAATAATTATCGGTCATTCCTCTGAACAGAGGACCAAACAGAACCTCCGTCAGGTTTTTAGAATTGATCTTTCGAATTTGATAATCACCATATTTTACTTCATAGGGTTTGATTAACTGACGACGGTTTATTTTATCTGAAGCTTCTTGAAGTGAAAGACGGGCCTTAAGGATGTCGGTGGTTTTAATAAGAACAAGCAATTCTGCATCATATTCCTGGTCATGATTAATCCCAGCCACCGCAAATTCATTACCAATCCATGATATGAATTCATCATACGGTGATATGCTGAATTTATCTTTATAAGACTTCAATTGCGCCAGTACCTCCATTGAATCCGATCGCTGCTCCAGGTAGGCTGCATAGAAATTTTCAAATTTTTCCACACCAAAATGGGCCATATAGGCCACATTATAAGGCAAGATTTCAGGGATGGTAATAGCCTGGGGGGTCTGTGCGAAGCAGTCCAGCAATTGGGGTTCGGTTCCTTTGGTTATGGAATATCCATTTAATAATACCTCATCATTATTGATCACCATATCAGCTTCACTCCAATCCCAGGAGCGACCCAGATTATGAAACAGGGGTGCGAAATCTTTATTTCCCAGTGATGCTGACCATGGGCCAAAATTGGGTCCATAAACATAAAGATTGGCATCCACTTTATGACCCGCTGTACCACTGACTTGCTGAAAAGATGCTTCTTTCGATAATGGAGAACCGGAAGTCATATGGGCAATGGATTCCTTTAACAAGGCTTCATTGAATGATCCGGCAAAAATGCCCCGATACACAGTAAAATAAAAAAAAGTGTTTTGTGCTGGGAGATTCACCACCTTAATTTTTGCCTTCTGGTATGGCTTTTCCATGATGATGCTTTGTTTTCCGTTGATGTCTTTTACAATGTCATCAACCGAATTAGTCATCAACGATTTCGGCATGGGAATCAAAAATAAGGGAAGCAGTACATTATTTTCGTCAGGATGAAGGGAAATAATTAACCTGGAAGATTTCAGGGATTGACTAAATGAGGGATTGGAAGCCAATGCCGAATCCATAAATGCAACCTGATGATGAAAATTTTGAAAAGCCTCTATTCCCGATAGATATTCCCATATTTCCGTCGCGTTCAAGGTAGAATAAACGCCTGCGGGATCTGGAATCTCGAGATAAGCAACTACAGAAGGGGTGATGGCCGAAATGGGGGATACATCAGCTACCTTGGTCTTAAAATAAAGCCTGTAACCGAAGAAGCCAGCCCCGGCAACGATACAAACAAGAAAAATGATCAGGATTGTTTTCCAGGTATTTGACATTGTTTTTGAACTGAATTGCAGATTAACAAAGTTAAACTATTGCATTTTAACAATAGATTTTATACGCCATTAAAGTTAACATGGATTTGTTAATTATTGCAAACGAAAAAAGGCCGGTAAAATTACCGGCCTTTATTATAGTTCAAATCCGATCAATTATTCACTGCTCATTTCGGGTACATATTCTGATAATTCATCCGAGGAAGAAACGACAATTTCTCTGTATTCCTCAAAGAATTTCCACCTGGCACCTTCACCATGAACATCTTCGTAATCAGCCCAGAATTTATCATCCTCATCAAAAAAGGAATAATTCGGGAAACCAAAACCAATAGCGATGTCACGCCCGTTTCCACCATCAAACTGACTCCTGAATACCTGGAAATAATTGGGATACGCTTTTTCCTTGTAAACCTCCACTACTTTTTCAAGGAGCGCTGTAAAACGATATCCTTCGAAGGGTTTAATGTCATAAACGGTCCATATTTCCTTTCCTGAAAAGGATCCTTCCGGTTCATAAGAAACTTTATCATCCATTTTCCAGTATTCACCATCGCTTACTTGTTTGACGTTGGGCATTACATTCGTGATCCAATCCGTTGTATGTTCTTCGGATTCAGGCCGATTATCAAGATCCGTAAAAGTGCAGGGGCCCATCACCCATACGATATCTCCGGTATGCGGTCCCGTATTAGCCATCCACACATGGGCTTTATATGGAGCATCCTTGTGGTACATCCGATTGTGGTTTTTAAGAGCTTCACCCAGTTCAACCAGTTTATCTGTTCTCGGTGTGAGATAGGTGATCTCATACATTTTATAATCTTTTTCTGTTTCTGTTTCCTGCGCATATGCAATAGATCCCATCAGGATAAAAAGGATAAGCGTTTTAAGTAAATTTTTCATTTTTTGTTGTTTTAGTTAAAAATTCAGTAATAAAGTTTAATGATAGTTATGTGATAACTTAAATACATAGAAACATAACCAACGTTCCATCTCATTCGAATGGGTAAATGATGATAATCTATTAAATAAAAGAAAGGGGGTTGGTTAATTCCATTATTTAGAATCGTTTGTGCAAATGTACCGCTTCCAATCCGGATAGAGAATATATTTAACAGGAAATTAACAAATAAGTATCTGAGAACCAACACAAAGACCTACAACTTCAACATCTCGGTTTTACACAATATTTTACTAATCCATTCTAAATTAGGAATAACGATACACAAGAATTTACCATTAAGGATTGAAATGGGCAATATAAAGATAACACGACCAGATCTTATTTTCTGCAAACAATGATATACTCCTTTGAAGATTCCATAATTGGATTTTCATTAAAATCTCCATATATGTTGAAGTCTGCAAATAATGAAGACCGAAGAAGCAACTCCAGTTCATACTTGAAAAAGAAGCGCAATTCTGTATTCCAGGTTTTGGATTGTATGGTACCTCCCTCCTGCCACTCAAGTCTGAAAGAAATTTTACTGATCTGATGAACCGGATCAGCTTTCATACTCACATATCGTTTCAATTTCATGCCCGGTTCATATTCACTATTATAATCCATCATGTTATCAAGTCCTTGTTGCAACAATTTCAGATCGGGTATAAAAAGATCGAAGATGAAAGATCCTCCATCATCCAAGAATTGGTATACCCGGTTAAGGGCCTTGAGTTGATCCTCTATGGAAATTAAATGCATAAAAACACGAAAGGGAGCGATGATCAGTTTAAATTTCATGTCAGGATTCATGGTACGGATATCCTGAACTTTCACCCTGTGATGATGCTTCCGGGATAATTTATGCTTTAAAACTTCAATCATGGCCGGGCTAAAATCTATGCCATAAATATCGGCACCCCTTTGTATGGCATCCATAAAAAAACGACCTGTACCGGTACCCACCTCCAAAATTGGGCCCATGGCTGCTTCAATCTTTTCTAAATAATAAGCGTGATCTGCATCATTGCGCACTTGTTGATAAATTGTGTCATAAAAACGGGCAAAAAAATCGGGATAGGTAGGTTCTGTTTTCATGGTTGACTATAAATAATTTGCGATAGGAATGGCATGTATTACTTTACAAATATATTGTAATTTTGCGGCTAATATGACTGATTCTTCCCTTTCTGTATTTTCACATGAGCACTTCATGAAGGAAGCCTTCAAAGAGGCAGAAAAGGCTTTTGTACACGATGAAGTTCCCATTGGAGCGGTCATTGTTTGTGATAACAGGATCATTGCCAGAGCCCATAACCTCACCGAGCAATTAATCGATGCAACAGCCCATGCCGAAATGCAAGCCATTACAGCAGCAGCAAACCATTTAGGTGCAAAATTTCTGGATGAATGTGCATTGTATGTTACCGTTGAGCCCTGTCCCATGTGTGCAGGTGCACTTTATTGGACACGAATTGGTCATCTTTTCTATGGCACAGCAGATGAAAAAAAAGGGTATTCCACCATTTCGGAAACTTTGCTTCACCCTAAGACAAAAGTTACCAAGGGCATTTTGGAAGATGAATGCCAAAAGCTTATGAAAAGTTATTTTAAAAATAAACGATAAATAAATCAATCATTTTCTTTTTTGAATAATCCCGTAAACTACTCAATATGGAAATCTATTTTAAAAATAAAAAACAAGTCTTTGCCAATGTAAACGGTCATACCATCATGACCGACCAGGCTTTAAGATCAGGTGGTGATGGAGAATACCCTGAACCGTTTACCCTTTTTTTAGCCTCGCTGGGCACATGCGCGGGAATCTATGTGAAGAGCTTTTGTGACCAACGTGGAATTCCAACAGAATATATTCAATTGCGACAAGCACAGAATTACAACCCGGTTAAAAAGTTGATTGATCAAATTGAAATCCAAATTCTCGTACCGGGAGATTTTCCTGAAAAATACGAAAATGCCGTCATCAATTCGGCCAGTCTATGCGCCGTTAAACGGCACCTGAAGGATGATATTGAAGTTACGGTAAAAGTCATCAGGAAATAATTATGAGAACGGGTTAATACCTGCCCCCAAAGTCACGCCATTTTTGCACTTTTATAAAAACGGTATCTGAAAAACCATACGTAATGCTGCGATTGGGAATGGTGTTTCCATTTTCATCCACTTCAACCGTTTCCCAGCCCCCACGGGTAATCTTATACTCAAATCCTTTATTTCGACCTGTTACAGTTATATAGGGGCGACCATCCGGTAGTTTATTAAAGATCAATTTTCGGTCTTCGGGATCCCAGCCATTAAAATCCGGGGCAAGGAAAATTTCAGCATTGGAAGGGGTAATGGATGGTAGTTCATCGATTACGAGTGTCACATAGTCAATTTCCAGGGGTGGGCGGTCCTTCCAGTTTTGAACACGGATCACGGCAGTATCAGTATCTTTATAAAATAATAATCGGTTTTCAATATCGGAACCATCAGCATCCACTTCAACATTTGACCATTCGCCACGGGTAATTTTAAAAGTCAACATATGGCCCCCACGGGGAATATTCAAAAAATAGCTACCATGCGAATCTTTTTCAAAACGAAATTTGTTCCTGCCGGCATTCCATCCACTGATATCTCCTGCAAGATAAAAATCCGCATCAAGAGGTGTTGATGATGGCAGATCACCAAGCACTATGGTAAGCTCACGATCCGAAGGGTAATTCCTATCCTTCCATCCTCCGATTGAAATCATGACGGTATCTTTTTCCTGCAGGTTAACAACCCGGTTTGGTATTTCAAAACCATACTTATCAACTTCTACAGTTGACCAACTTCCACGGGTTATTTTATATTCCAGGATCTTTTTTTTGCGTGGAAATGGGAAAAAATAACGACCGTTTCTATCTTTCTGAAAAATAAAATTTCGATCACCCGGAGTCCAGTCATTCAAATTACTGACAAGGTAAAAGTCATCACCCACCGGGGTAGATCGGGGCAATTCTTTTATTATGAATATCACCCGGTTCGATTTTTTCTCAGTTGGTTTATCCACCCAACCACCTACTGAAAGTCTCACCGTATCTTTTACACCAAATTGAACTTTTCTGTTTGGAATAATGTTGCCAAACTCGTCTGATTCACTGGTTTCAAGATTTCCCCGGGTGACTTTAAACTCCAGTTCCTTGATCCCCGGAACACGGTCGATCGTGAGTGCATATTTACCACTGGAGCTGTCTTTTTTCAAAATAGCATTTTGATCGGGGTTCCAGGCATTGAAATTACCTGCTATGGCAATGGTTTCTTCTGGAGGCGTATCTTTTGGCAGACTATCGATGATAATGGTCAAACGGGGGCAATTTACAGGATCAAGATCATTCCAGCTTTCTATTTGATTCGATACAGTATCCTGTTCACCCAGTGTCAAACGATGATTATCAATTTCGTAACCGCAAATATCTTTTTCGACTGTGGTCCAATCGCCACGGGTAAATTTATATTCCACTGTTCCAAAACCGGCGGGCAAAGTAATTGTATAGGAGCTATCCGGGTTGAGTTGCATCTGGAACCGCTCGTCACCGGGATCCCAGTTATTAAAATTACCGGTAATATACAAAGGCTGATTCTTGGGTGTATTAGAAGGAATGGTATCCACTCTTACCACCACACTCTGACAGGAAGCCAACAAAATAGCAAAGGCTGCCAGCACTAGAATCCTATGTCCTCTTGTTTTTATCATTGATCCATCCAGTTCATAAACTCCGGAACCTTTATCCTGCTTATCAGGATTGTATCTTCTGTAGGAGGATTCAGTTCCAAATGCAAACGACTATTAAAATATTTACTAATTTTCTTTATCGAACCAATGGTTATCATATAGCTACGGTTAGCCCTGAAAAACTCATTGGGATTAACCATGCGGCCCAATTGCTCCAAAGAGTAATCAATCACATATTGATGATTGGATTGTGTGACCAGCATAACCTCATTATCTTCAGCCCTGAAATAGGCCACCTCATTCACGTCGATATACTTAATCTGGTCACCGACTTTTGTAATAAAACGGGTTTTGTATTTAGGTTTATGAATATTCAGTAATTGCTCGATCTGCTCAACAGTCAGGCCCGTCATCTCCTGCTTCCCGAATTGCTCAGCCAGTCCGGTAAGCTTTTCCAGCGCAGCAGCCAGATCATCATATTTAACCGGTTTCAGTAAATAATCGATGCTGTTTAACTTGAATGCCTGGACAGCATATTCATCATAGGCTGTAGTAAAAATCACCGGAGCCTTAACCCTGATATGATTGAAGATATCAAAACTTATTCCATCGGAAAGCTGAATATCAAGGAAGATCAGGTCAGGTTCATCATTTGCATGAAACCATTCTATTGCTTCTTCAATGCTGTCGATGCAATCCAAAATTTCGATGGGTTTACCGGTGCGGGCCAGCAAACGCTTCAACTCATTTTGTGCATAAGGTTCATCTTCAACAATCAATACTTTCATTAAGATTCTATTAGCGGTATTTTAACGACAAATTCACCATCGGTTTCATATATATCTACTGTCCTGGAAGTAAAAAAGGCATAGCGGCTCTGGATGTTCTTCAGACCGAGATGGCTACTATACTCCTTGACCTCTTTTCGCTGCAAATTATTCCTAACCATTAAGGTAGAGTCTGAAGCTGAGATCCGGATCAACAGCGGTTTCTTTTTTGAAACAATGTTGTGTTTCACAGCATTTTCAATCAGCAATTGCAGCGTCAACGGAGCCACCATTTTTGTTTCGGCTGCCGATTTGATCTCCCACTCAACTTCCAGGTTCTTTTCGAACCTTAATCCCAATAAAAATAAATAGGATCTTGCTACCTGCAATTCGCTGCTTAACGGGACCAACTCCCTACCCCTGTTATCCAGGATATATCGGTAAACATCTGAAAGTTCACGGATAAATAGTTCGGCCTTATCGCGATCATCATAGATCAGAGAAGACAGGGTATTGAGGCTGTTGAACAGAAAATGCGGATTCACCTGAGATCGCAAAGATTCAAACTGAAATTCCGCATTTTCCTTTTTAAAACGTTCCAATTCAGCTAATGAAAAACGCCATTTTTCCAATAAATAAACACTTAATTCAACAACAGTTAATACCGTTACGACCAGTACCACAAGGGCAATGATGATCAGTTCATCAACAACGGCAATGAACGTATTTATGTCTCTCAACAGAATGTAAGCCCAGCGTATAATCATCGCCATAAACAGGCCGATCAATATGCTGTAAATCCATTGCAGGTAAAACCTTTTATAGGCGTTTTTGTCCCATGGTCTTTTTCGATCGAGCCACCTCTTCACCTGGTAAATACCCTCTAAGGCAATGAATGTTATCAATAAGGTCAAGAGATAAAGCTGCATCGACTGGAAAAGAGTATAATTCCTGTACATGAGGCTATAAATCACATCCAGGGTAAACCTGAATAACAAACCTAGCAGGAGATAAATTCCCCATCGGATCCAACGATTCTTCAAATAGCCTTCCATTCGGTTTTTCTGCTAACGGATTTCATTATTGCTCAAATTTACAAATTCCGTTATATGTTTATTACAAAAGATGTCAAAGAACTTAAGTCATAGATTGATTACTGTTATTGAACTTAATCAGCTATGGCAAGAATACCTGCCTTTTTGGAGAATTTCTGTGAGTAAAGAACGTTTCTTCCCTCTACAACTTCAAAAGTATAATCACCTGAAGGAAATTCTGAAATATCATACTTTACCCGAGCATTGTCTACTTTTTTAAACTTTTTTTGGTACAGCACGCGATCTGATTCCGATTTAACCCTCAACTTTATTACCGCTTCAGGTGATTTGGAAATGATCATGGTGATGGCATCTGAGTCATTAGGATACATTGCTACAGCAACTTTATCGCTGTTCAAAACAAATTCATTGGAAGTTGATTTCATTTCATCTTGAGAAAATGAAAGGGTAGCGAGAACTACCAGGGCTGTTGTTAGAATTAAAGTTTTCATGGTTCAAATTATTTAAAGTTAAACATCAAAAAGTTTAATTCAAAAGTACATCCGCGAGGGGGTGTTTTGAAACCAAAAAACTGTGAAGTTAAGAATGAGCCCTGTGAAATGCATCACGACCCTGGTGAAGTAAACCAGCTAAAAACCGATTTCCTTCAATCGCTGGATCAAGTATTCACCTGCCGTGATATTTTCAAACTGTTTGGGATGGATTTCATCAATGCATTCAGGCAGGCAGGATAAATCCATGTTTGATTTTGGATGCATAAAAAAAGGGATCGAATACCTTGGGATATGCATCTGGTCTGGAGGAGGATTGATAACCCGATGCACCGTCGATTTGAGTTTGTTATTGGTCAATCGTGAAAGCATATCACCTACATTGACAACGACTTGCTCAGGTAGGGCGGTAATCGGGATCCAAACACCGTCTCTGCGTAAAACCTGTAATCCATCTGCACTGGCGCCCATTAATAAGGTAATGAGGTTGATATCGGTGTGTTCGGCTGCCCGGACAGCATCTTTCGGAACACTTGCCGGATCTTTTACCGGGAAATAGTGGATTGGCCGAAGAATACTGTTGCCATTTTTAACCTTATTATCAAAATAACTTTCTTCCAGCCCCAGAAACAATGCCGCAGCTCTCAATAATTTTACTCCTGCCTTTTCGAGGGTGTGGAATGCTTTCATTCCATAAACACTCAATTCGGTTACTTCTTCGGGGAATATATTGGGCGGATAAGCGGCGGTATCAGGATCCTTGGGGTCCAGAACCTGCCCGATGTGGTAAAATTCCTTCAGATCAGGCGAATCAAACCCTTTGGCATGTTCTTTCATCTTGCCGATATAACCGCGCTGACCCTGAACATCGGGATCTTCATATTTCATTTTTATTTCATCAGGCAAAGCAAAAAATTGTTCAACAGCGTTATATAAGTGCTGACGATCATCTTCACTTAATCCATGATTTTTCAGAGCTACAAAACCAATATTTGTCCATGCCTTTCCCAGTTTCTCAACAAAGTCTGATTTTTGTTTTTCTGATCCCGAGGTAAATTGAGTAAGATCAAGTGAAGGTATTTTATTATATAGCAAGGGCATAGCAATACATTTAAAGATTACCCTAAAAATACCACATTTTATTTAATGTATAAATAAAAGGCCCCGGAGTCATACCCCGGGGCCCTATTATTTAGCTGAGAATAAATCTAATTTACCACATTTTTGAATCCTTCCTGATCAAAATACTTCAGGAATTCCCGATCTTCTTTGGCTTTCTCTTTCATAGCAGGATCTTTTGCAATGGCTTTGCCAAGATATTCATACACCATGTCTCCATTATCGGAACGTGCACCGTAAACAGCCAACATATAATAGCTATTAGCACTGGCAGGAGCACATTTGAGATTGGTCATTGCATCGTTCATGTTACCGGCCAATAGTTGTGCAAGTGCCACATTGTGATCGCATTTGGTGTTTTTGAAATAAGTAAGGGCTTTTTGATATTCGCCTTTTTGAATAGCCATAACACCCAGGTTATAGGATACATCTTCTCCATATTTCTGGGCATTCAGAAAATGTTGTTCTGCTTTGGCATAATCTTCCATATGAGATGCAACAACACCCATGTTATTTTCGATGACACCATTGTTCTTTGAGATTTTTTCAGCCTGACCCAATAAATTGGAAGCCTCACTGATCATATCCATTTCAATAGCTTCAACCGATGCATTGTTGTATGCTCTCCAATCCCTGTTTGGATTTGAGAAAGAAGCCCTGTAAATATTGTATTTGGCCTGATGATCTTCGGTAAGGGTGGCTGCATGCAATAGTTCAACATAATTCAATGAATCGGGACTGGTAACCGCCAATTGTGCAATTTCTTCATCTGTGCGCTTGGGTTCATAGCAGTTTACTTTAATCTCTGCTCTACGCAAAGCAGGAAGAATGTTTTCTTCAACTTCTTTATAAATGACAGTCATATTACGGATTTCCTGCTCGCGCTTGGCTGCATCAGTTTGCGAATTCACAACATTGATAATGGTATTTTTATCTTCCAGATTTGAATTCCTGACAGACTCCATAAAACCATCCCAATCTTCACCATGTCCTTTGGCCATGTATTTTACATCCTCGGCATCGGTGAGTTTGGCAACTTTCTTTTCCATATATTTATGGGTCACTTCCGCGCGATCCTCAGCAAGGTTATCGTTGAAATCGATTTCACCCTCGGGTGAGGCCCAGGCATCGATTGAAATATCTTTGATTTCCCAGCCTTTTTTCAGAAACTCATCCAAACCAGCAATACCTGCTTTGGCTTCATCGGCTTTATTGAGATCAATGTTCCAGTTGATATTGTATCTATTTTGCAGAAAATAAATGGTACCCATCTCGGATATGATGGTTTCACGCTCATACCCTGAAGGGGCCAAAATGGCATGTTCGGTGTGTGAGATATTTTCATAGGTTGCGATGATCCCATCAGCTAGTTTGATATCTTTAAATTCCTGAACCTTGCTACCTTTCATAACCTTGGCATCAACAAAAAGTTCGGAGGCATGCATGGCATCATTGTATTCAAAATTTTCAGAGTAGGTAAAACTTCCACCAGTTTTTGAATTAATAACAGTGCCTTCGCCTTCGGTTTTTTCACCACGAAGGGTAAATTTCTTTAATTCCTTGGTTTGATCCCCGTACTTTAAATAAGGAGTAAACTCTACTTTGGCTTTTTTATGAAAAGATTTTTCAGGGACTGTTCCTGTTACTGTGAAATCAACGTCACCACCTTTAGCTTCAAGTACTTCCGGTTCTACATTATATGATTCAGGCAGTTTTGTTGACATACATCCTGATAAAAACAGGATGGACAGAACAAGAGTAAATAATAAAAGACCTCTTTGTGATTTCATGATCGTTAATTTTGGTAATTTTAAATTCAACTAAATATGTTGCGAAAATAGTACTTTTAGTGGTATCTTAGCAAGATTCTGTTAAAAACTTTTTAAATTTTAATATCGGTTACCATACAGACATTGAACTACCAAAAGGAGATTTCATTAATAAATGATGATGATGGAGCTCCTATTTCTTACAAAAACTGTTGCAAACATTAATTCCCAGCATGATTTTTAATCCAATTTAGAACAAATTTAAGCAGATATCATCGCTTTAATTTATTAGTTTTACCCTCCTTAAAATTTAATACTGTTGCAATGAAAAAGATAATTCTTATTTTATGGTTATTCATTTTGTATTTTCAATCATTTTCGAATACCGATATCTGGGACTTGATAAGAAAATCAGGTGATCAAAAAGACCATCCGGGAAAATCGGAACTGATCATTTTTGATAGCACCCGGGTCGACGTTCAGGAAACCGGCTTGAGTTATGTAAACATGCACAAACTGATTAAAATCCTCAATGAACGTGGTGCAAAAGAGAATGCCATTGTAAAGATAGGATACGATCCCCTGTCAGCATATGTTGAGATTCAAAGTGTAAAGATTTACCGGAATACCGGGGAACTGGTGACGCTCGATATGGAAAAGGTACAAGATTATCCAGCCCCTGCACGCGCTATATACTGGGGTGCCAGTGAGAAGATGATAGGAGTGGGACACCTCGAAGTGGGAGATGTTATTGAAATCGAGTTTTTCCGTAAAGGTTTTACCTATGCTCTGCTCCTGGACGGCATTGTGGATGATGAAAAATACATTCCACCGATGCGGGGTCATTTTTATGATATCGTTGAATTTTGGAGCAGCCAACCAGTGATGGAGAAGGTTTATCAGGTAAAAATTCCAAATGATAAACTGGTCCAGTATAAAGTATACAACGGAGAAGTAATGGTTTCGGCTGTGCCCGATGGGGATGATTTTATTTATACCTTCACAAAATCAGATTTTTCGGAGCCCAAAAGTGAACCATCCATGGTGGCCAAATCTGATGAATTTACCAAATTATTGATCTCAACCAGCCCGGACTGGTATGCCAAATCCTTATGGTTTTATGGTGTAAATGAAGATTTTGGCAGTTTCGAATCAACACCGGAAATAGACCGCAAGGTAGCGGAAATACTCCAGGATGCCACTGATGAAATGGATTCCGTTTCCCTCCTAACCCATTGGGTTGCCGACAATATCCGGTATTCAGGAATTTCAATGGGTGAGGGTGAGGGATATACCTTACATAAAGGAGAGATGACTTTCAGCGATCGATGTGGTGTTTGTAAAGATAAAGCCGGGATGCTGATAACGATGTTGCGGGCCGCAGGATTTGAGTCCTATGCTGCAATGACCATGGCGGGTTCGCGGATTGATCGTATTCCTGCAGATCAATTCAATCACAGTGTAACCATTTTAAAACTTTCAGATGGTAAATACCATTTACTGGATCCTACCTGGGTGCCTTTCGTCAGAGAATTGTGGTCGAGCCTCGAACAGCAGCAAAATTACCTGATGGGGGTTCCGGAGGGCGCCGACCTGATGATCACGCCCATCTCCCCACCGGAAAATCATTACCTCAAGATAAATGGCACTTCAGTATTGGATGAAACCGGTGCTTTAACAGGACAATTCACCCTTGAGGCCGAAGGGCAGTCAGATGCAGCCATTCGTAGGATTTTCACCGGTAGTTACAGAACAACCTGGGAGCAAAACCTGGAAAGGGAATTGATCTCAGTTCATCCCCGTGCTCAAATCATCCATGCAGATTATGGAGACCCGATGGATTATCAAAATTCTAACCTTAAAATTACAGTTGATTACAAAATTCCAGACTATGCATTTGTAACGGATAAGGAAATCATTGTAACGCCTGTAGTCGTCTCTAACATCTTTAAAAGGGCGATGTCGCATTTATATGTCAATACAGATGTCAAAGAGCGAAAGTATCAATTTCGTGATCGGTGTAGCAGAAGTGTTCAATTAAGTGAAACCGTGACTTTACCTTTCAATGTTGAAATTGCGTACCTGCCGGCAACCGAATTAATGAGCGGATCTGGGGCTTCCTTTAAAGGTGCTTTTTATGTGGAGGGAAACCAACTTACTGTGACCGAAAATATGAAATTCAAAAAAAGAATCTATGATCCAGAAGATTGGGGCTCTTTTAAAAGTGCCGTTATTTCGCAAAATAAAATAGCCGAAGAACCGGTCATTTTGAAAATCACCGATTTATAAAACATCACCCTAAAATGACAAAGACAATGAAATATATTATAGGCTCATTTTTACTAATCTTCAGCATTGGACTGAAAGCACAGCAAACACAAACCGATGCTGTGTATGAGAAGATAATAAAGGAATATACCCTTAACAAGGATGGATCACAGGAATTTCACTATTATAAAAAATTGAAGTTAAACACCCATTATTCCTTCAACCGTCTTTATGGCGAGACCTTTATAATTTATAATCCGGAGGTTCAGAAACTTACCATCAACAATTGTCAAACCACCCACCAGGATGGAAAAGTAACAGAAGCCCCTTTCAATGCGCTGAATGAGGTTTTGCCCCGGTTTGCATCCGATGCCCCTTTTTATAATCATTTGCGTGAAATGGTGGTCACGCATCCCGGGACTGAGGTTGGCGCTATCCTTGAGTTGGACTATACATTGTTTACCGCAGCCGGATATTATCCCGGGCTGATGAACGATGAGATTTTAACCGAATCGTCACCGGTACAAAAAGAAGAAATCGTCATTCGAATACCAGAAAATGAGGAATTGAATTATAAAGTTTTTAATCTCAGGACTGCTCCAGAGATAACATCTGAAGGCAATTTTAAGGTATATCGTTTTACTTTTTCGGGTATTAAAGAAAACAGTCATGAAAGTTATCAACCTATAAACCAGGCTCACCTGCCGAGGATCATATTCAGCACCCTTACCTGGGAAGAAGCATTGCAATTTGTTTATCAGCAACCCATATGGAATTACAAGACCGATAAAAAAATGCAGGAACTCGTTTCGGAAATCAGGGCAGATAACAAATACGATCTTCCTTTTATATTAAAGCTGAATAAAGAGGTTGCTGAAAACATAAATAACTGGCAGATTCCCTGGAATTATGCGGGATATAAGGCCCGTATCCCCATTGAAACCTGGGAAAGCAACGGTGGTAATCCCATTGAAAAAAGTCTCATGTTTACGGCCCTTTTAAGAGAAGGTGGCATCAATGCCTATCCTGCACTGGCTATTCCTTCTGAATTATACGATCCGAACATCGGATGCCTCCCTCTGATTCAGGATTTTCTGGTACAGGTGAACCCTCGTGAACTGGAACAAATGTACCTTTCGGCTACCCATGTTTCGAATCAAAACAAAGTTTTTCAATTGGATGGTCAGACCATGATCGGACTAAATCCTGAAAATCCCTGGTCAGAAGAGATTTCAGGTCCGTTCGAAAATAAGGTGATAACCAATGGCACCCTCATTTTCGATGATTCCTTAAAATGTTCTGGAAGTTTTGAGATTCTGCTCACTGAGGGCGTCAATCCATATTATGACCTGGAGTTGGACAGCAATTCCATAAAATCATTCATCTCAGGGTTCAGTGGTAAAGAGATTATTGCATCTTCCATCATTAACAATGCGCAATTTCGGTCACTGGTCAATCTAAAGGTACAATCTAAAAAACCGGCTCATCAGCAAAATGGATATTATTTTTTCGAACTACCAGAGAACAAAAAAGGTACTTCTGCATGGCATGTCAACTATCTGCATTCCGAAAGGTCAACTCCTTTAGAGATTCCATTTGGGGTGAATGAGCAATACAGCTATGAAATTACGATTCCCGAAAATACCAGACTGGTCAATCCCATTGAGCTAAAAGAAATGAAAACACCATTCGGTGAATTGGTATTATCTACCGCTCAAAAAGGAAATAAAATCGTAGTAAAAAGAATGTTGATGATCCGGCAATCAGAAATATCTCAGGAATTTTATCCCGATTTTAAAAGCATGCTTGATCTGTGGAATGAGATGAATTACAGGAAAATTATCCTGGCTGAGGAAAAGAATTAAAAAATCCCGCTCAGCCAAAAAGCCAGGCGGGATAACATCTATCTATAGTCCATGAATAACTTTTGCCAATTTGGTTGATACCTCTCTGGCTGTTTTATCCAGATTTTTGTTGTCGAGCATTTTCATCATCATCTCTGGATTGGCAGCAACTACCTCGATGGTATTTTCATCCATCTGCTTCAGGATCACTTTGCAGGGCAGGAACACACCAATGTTAGGCTCAGCTTTAAGTGCTTCATAGGCAGAACCCGGATTACAAACACCCAGTATCCTGTAAGGCATGATGTCGACATCTATCTTCTCCTTCAACGTTTTGGCCATATCCACTTCCGTTATCACCCCGAATTTTTCTGTCTTCAAAGCATCCACCACTTTTTGATAAACCTCTTCCATGGTCCCGTTTACTTGCTTTGAAAAGTATATTTTGTCATTGTTGTGTTTGGGCGCTTTTTCAGTCTGCCCAAATACCGATGCTGTTGCCACCAACATCACGATTGTAAAGATTTGAATTGTTCTCATGTTGATTATTTTTTATGTTATAAATTTAGCGTTTAAATATCACTAACAAAAAAAGAACCAAAATGTTAAAATTGTCAATATGGCAAGTGCTATCTTGCACTTATCCTATCATTGACAGTTATCAGATGAAACAACAATAGCAAAATTATAAGGTGCAACAGCCGGTCTGCTCCGGCGGGCATTTTACCGATCCATAGGAACAGAACACACAACAATCACCTTTTTTGGGTTTCAATAAAACATGACAATTTGAACATTCATAAAAAAACAGACAGGTATCGGTGGGCATGATTTCTGCCTTTTTGAAACCACATTCAGGACAAGTGATGACCGATTTCGTTGCTACAGGAATCATAAAAACAAATTTAAAAGGTGATCACTTTATCGGCCCATTCCACCATGTTCACGCAATCCATCATATTGGCGACAGGACAGCTTTCGGATCCTTCCAATTGCCTTGATTTCAGGCAGGTTCCGCAGGCAAGTATTTCACCACCAGCTTCGGCAAACTTTCTGAGTTGCTCATCCACATTGTATGTTTCATGAACCAAACCTTCGCATTCAACGGCTTCACCCATCAGGAATACCTTTACTTCATGACCTGACTTTTTGGAGGTATTGGCAAACCTGAAAGCATTCCAGGCTTTTTCATATGCTTTTGTTTCAATAATAATTCCGAATCTCATATTCCGAGCTTTTAGAAATTTAATTTAATAAAATAAACTTCAGGCGGGATCAAAATACCGCTTTTTAAACCGTAAAGCTACATTAACCAGCGAGATCAATACAGGCACCTCCACCAGCGGGCCAATCACGGCAGCAAAGGCCTCTCCTGAGTTGATCCCGAAAACAGCCACTGCCACGGCGATGGCCAGTTCAAAATTGTTACTGGCAGCGGTAAAAGCGATGGTTGCTGATTTGCTGTAATCTGCTCCAATTTTTTTGCCCATGAAGAAGCTCACCAGGAACATGATGATGAAATAAATGATCAAGGGTATAGCAATCCGCACCACATCCAAAGGTAGTTGAACGATATATTCACCTTTTAGAGAAAACATAACCAGAATGGTAAACAGCAGAGCAATCAATGTAATGGGACTGATCTTCGGGACAAATTTAGTGTGATACCATTCCTTATTTTTTATCCTGATCAAAATAAATCTTGTCAAAAATCCGGCAATAAAAGGAATTCCAAGATATATAAACACACTTTCAGCAATCTGACCCATGGTAATGCTTTTTACGACATCAGTGGTTTCAATTCCAAACCAGCCAGGAAGAATAGCAATGAATACCCAGGCATAGACCGCAAAAAACAGCACCTGGAAAATGGAGTTGAAAGCGACCAGTCCGGCTGCATATTCAGTGTTTCCCTTAGCAAGTTCATTCCACACAATGACCATGGCAATGCATCGCGCCAGCCCGATCAGAATAAGGCCGTACATGTAATGCGGATAATTATGCAGGAAAAGGATGGCAAGTGCGAACATCAACACTGGCCCAATGATCCAGTTTTGAACCAGGCTCAGACCAAGAATTTTGACATTTTTAAAAACCAGGGGCAATTCTTCATACTTCACTTTGGCCAGCGGCGGATACATCATCAGGATCAGTCCAATAGCAATAGGGATGTTGGTGGTACCCACACTCATTTTATCCCAAAATCCAGCAATGGATGGAAAAAAATAACCCGAGAAAACTCCGACTAACATCGCCGAAAAGATCCAAACCGTTAAATAACGATCCAGGAAGGACAGGCGTTTCGTAAGTTTCGTCATAACCTTATTTTTGGAACGCGGATGACACAGATCATGCAGATTTCCGCTGATTTCAATCGTCGCTGATCTGTATAATCCGCGTCATGTGCGTTCTATTTAACAGCGAATACAGTAATACTATAAATCCCGGTATCACCCGCTTTAAATTCAGCAAGTTCCTCTTTGGAAAGATATTTCGAAAGTATTTCATCCGGTAAAATGATCTCCTTCTCTTTTCGGATTTGAATGTTTTTGAACCCCGATTTTTCAATGATACCAAGATACTCCTCTTTTTGTAAGGAACCTGAAACGCAGCCGGCATACATCTCAGCATCCTTAATTAATGCATCCGGAAGATCACCCGACAACACAATATCACTCACACAAAAATGACCACCTGGTTTAATTACGCTGTGCATGCGGGAGAAAGCCTTTTCCTTATCGGGCACAAGGTTTAAAACACAATTGCTGATAATCACATCAGCAAGGTCATTTTCAAATGGCATCTCTTCGATGTCGCCTTTCACAAATTCCACATTGGTGAATCCAAGTTTAGCCACATTGTTTTTGGCTTTGGTAAGCATGGCTCCCGCAAAATCAAGACCGATCACCCGGCCTGATTCGCCCACAATGGAACGGGCCACAAAAGCATCATTTCCAGCTCCGGAACCAAGATCGATAACAGTATCACCTTCCGAAATTTCGGCATGCTCGGTGGGCAGGCCGCATCCAAGGCCCAGATCGGCATCCTTACTGTAACCTTTCACTTCGGTGTAATCATCGCTCATGATGGTATAATCCATATCGCCGCATCCGCAGGTGCTGCCACAACAGGAAGATTGGTTTTGTTCTTTCGACTGTAAAGCAATTTCGTTGTATTTGCTTCTTACTACGTCTTTTAGTCTTTCATTCATTGCGCTAATATTTTGGAACACAGATGACGCTGATTAAACAGATTTTCGCTGATTGATTGGCAATTATCCACCCGAATTGTTTCATCGGTGTTCTATTTGATTCTAAAATAAAATTCCTTAAAAGCTTTGTTAATCTGATCCCGCACTTTCCGATAAACGGGAAGGATTTCCTTTTCCGATCCCCTGGCTTTTGCAGGATCTTCGAAACCAATATGCAGTCTGTTTTTTACAATCCCGGTGAAAACGGGGCAAACTTCTCTGGCCCCATCGCATACTGTGATCACAAAATCAAAACTTTCAGCTAGATACTTCTCAACAGATTCGGGTACCTGCCTGGAAATATCAACACCCACTTCTTTCATAACGTTGACTGCATAAGGATTTACTTTATCTTCTGCAGCCGTTCCGGCAGAGAAGACTTCAAGCTTTGGATCGAAGGACTTCAGAAATCCTTCAGCCATCTGGCTGCGACAGGTATTGCCGGTGCATATAATGAGAATCTTCATCTTATTCGCAATTTAAGGGTCCGCAACAATCCATGGTATGAATTAGCTTTTCCATGGAGGTTTTCAATTTTAACAATATTTCGGGATTCAGACAATAATTGGTTTTGATCCCTGAAATATGTCCCTGGATCAGACCGGATTTCTTGAGTTCGTTGAGATGCTGGTTCACCGTAGTCCTTCCCAGCGGGATCTCCTGAGAAATATCTCCGGTAAAACAACTATTGGTCTCTGCCAGGAAGTTGAGAATGGCCAGCCGGGCCGGGTGTCCCAGGGCTTTAAATAAAACTGCACTATCCTGAAGATCCGTTTCAAAGAGTTCGGTTTTCGCTGTTGGCATCCTGTTAAATTTTTAATCCGGCGTAAAACTACGTCAAAAAAATTAAATCGACGTATTTTTACGTTAATTTTAATAAATTGTCAATAAAATGATCAATTTATGAAAGAAAGAATATGGTTATGAAATAGATCCCAACACCAATAAAAATAATTGCAACCACCCTTCGAAACCACTTTTCAAATGCGACTAAATTATTATAAAAATTACCAACCCCGCTCACTGAAAAGGCCAGTAGCCATGCAATAATGATCACTGGCAGACCGGTAGCCAGGGCAAAGATCATGGGTAGTAGTAATCCATCCGGACTGGCAATGGTGATGGGAATGAGCATGCCAAAATAGAGTACGCCGCTGTAAGGACAAAAAGCCAAAGCAAATATGATTCCAAGCAGGAGAGCGGCAAGAAATGAACCAGCCTTAAATTTCCCTGATATCTTCTGACTCAAATTTCCGAATGATGGAAAATTGATCGAAATGATGTCCAGCGAAAGGATTCCCGCAATGATCAGAAGTGGACCAAGGATCCTTTCACCATATGTCTGAAAAAAACGTGCTATCTGAAATTTGCTTGCCCCGAAATATAAGATCAACCCCAGGGTGGTATAACTGATCCCACGTCCGAGGGTATAGATCAACCCGTTATAGAATATCTTCCTTTTGGCAGCAATATCTTTACTGATATAAGCCGTTGCCGTAATATTGGCAGCCAGCGGGCAGGGACTGATCGCGGTCATCAGGCCTAAAACGAAAGCAGTGATAAAAGGTGTTGGGGATGAATCGATGATCTGCTGCAGTACGTCCACCTAATTCAGCATTTTCTCAATATTGCTTTTCAATCCTTCCATAAACTTGTCGGGATGGGTTCGTGCATTTGAAAAAGCAAAGTCCGTAAAGTTTTCAACTTGCTCTTTACCTTCAACTACCTTAACAAGCATCAGAGTTGATCCCCAAATTTCGTATTTTTCAACGATGGATTTATTTTCATCATCTTCTGCATTCAGCAATAAGAGTTTAATTTCTCCGCTATCCATCATCTCTTTGAAATTGGTTTCCAGCGTTTCTCTGGTTTTCGTCTCAATGGCGTTACAAGTGGCGCAACGATGCGTGTTGTGGAAATAATAGACCATTAAAGGATTTTCAACTGTATTTTGAGCAAAAGATTGAAGAGGATGCATAACAATACCCGCAAGTATTATTAGAAAAAGGGTTAATATTTTTTTCATATTTTCTGGTTTTTATTGTCAATAAATGGGGTGATTAATTTCATGATCTCTTTTTTCCCGGCAATCCTGCCCGAATGAACGACCTTTTCATCAATTACCAGTGCTGGTGTTGACATCACACCATAATGTAAAATATCATTGATGATATCCACTTTGGTAATAGCTGCGTCAATACCAAGCATCTTTACCGCTATTCTGACGGACTCCTCCATCTTTTTACATTTGGGACATCCGGGCCCGAGTACTTTGATTTCCATGATCACTTGTTTTTTGTATTCACCCCGTTACAAAGATGAGGAAAAAAGATAAACATACGAGTTACTGGGGTAATTTCTACACATTTATATTGAGAAATCCACAATGAGCGCCAGAACAGATTTTACGATAACATCACCTGTTAACATGCTGTTTTATCTGATCTTCAGTATTAAAGCGGTAAGTTAATTTCACCAATTCCTCAATTCAAAACAAATGGTTTGGATTTTGAATATTTGCTCATAAAAAATAGTCTTATGAATACTTTAAAAATTCAAAATAACTGGCATGGGATTCGCGATAAACTGAAAGAGAAATACAATCAGCTCTCCTATGAGGATTTAAGTTACGTTAAAGGCCAAGAGGATCAGCTATTGGCAAGACTTGAAGAAAAAACAGGAAAGCGCAGGGAAGCATTGATCGAAGAGATCAACAAAATGTAATAGGAACCCATCCGAAATATTATGATAAACAATATTAGCAATGCTTACAATTTGCTGATTGACAAACTTGACAGTTGGCTAAACACAGCAATTTCTATGTTGCCCAATTTTGTTATTGCAATAGGAGCCCTGTTGCTAATCATGCTCATGGGTAAGCTGCTGCGCAAGGTTTTACGAAAAGCCTTAGACAAAGTATCCGGTAACATTGCTGTTAACCGGCTAATTGAATCACTGATTAAAATCATCTTCCTCATTGTAGGTTTATTTGTTGCCCTCGGCATCATGAACCTCGACAAAACAGTGACGTCGCTGTTGGCCGGTGTAGGTATCATTGGACTTGCGCTTGGTTTTGCATTTCAGGATGCTGCGTCCAATTTTATTTCTGGGATATACCTGGCCATCCGAAGTCCGATCAATGTCGGCGACCTCATTGAAGTAAATGACAAATTCGGGACGGTTAAAAAAATTGGCCTTAGGGCTACGACTATCCTTTCTTTTCAGGGACAGGATATCGTCGTACCGAACCGGCTTATTTTTGAAGATTCCTACACCCATTACACCATCAATGGCGAGCAGCGGATCGATCTGGAAGTGGGTGTTTCCTATGGAGATGACCTTGAGAAGGTTGAAAAGGTGACCCTTGCGGCCATCAACAGCCTCGATTTTATAAAAAAAGATAAACCGGTCGACTTGTTCTACAATGAATTTGGCAATAGTTCCATTAATTTCATCGTGAGATACTGGGTAAATATGGGCAAAAGAAGAGATTACCTCAAAGGCCTCAGCGAGGGTGTGAAAGCCATAAAAAAAGCCTACGATGAAAACGATATTACCATTCCTTTCCCCATTCGCACGCTTGATTTCGGTATCAAAGGCGGAGAAAAACTGAGCGAAATGTGGCCCAAAAATCTAAGGGAAATCAATTGATGCAACACCCAATGGAAGAGAAATAATCATATTCTTAAGGGTTTTCAAAAAAATCTAAAATAGATTCTGTTGAGGATTTTATAGCAAGGAAATTGCACAGATAGTCTCCTTCAAGTTAATCAATCTTAAAAATGTTTTAAATTGACATGGATTTATCCTGGTCTGTTTGTGGTTAAGTAATCACCGTCAAAAATATTCCTTCAGTAACACTGCCTCAATTTTTCAACTTTTTAATGGCCTTCAAAAATTTATTACGTAGCAGGTCGAAATTATCCGGTTTTTCTTTTCCGAAATGACTACTCAGAATCACACCTAATGGTTTCATGGGCTCGATGGTATCAAGGATAACCTTGACAATGGCTAATAAGGGAATAAACAGGATCATTCCTGGAATGCCCCATATAAAACCACCAATTAACAAAGCGATCAAAGCAAATAGTGGATTGATACTGACACGAGAACCGACGATTTTGGGCGTCAGAAAATTACCTTCAATAGACTGTACAAGACCGTACCAAAGAACAACTAATAGAGGTGTCCAAAGTGAATCGGCATTGACCAGGGCATAAACAAAAGGTAACAATCCACCAATAAAAGTCCCGATGTATGGAATGATGGCCAGAATGGCTGCAAAAAATCCAAACAGAAATGGGAAATCGAGTCCAATAATCCATAAACCAAATCCATTGAGTGTACCAAGGATGAGAATGATAATGATGAGTCCAACAAAATAATCTTTCACGACTTTACGGATATCCGTCAGAATGCCACTCATGTAATCCCTTTTTTCTTCCGGCACACTGATCAGAATGAAATTTTTGAAAGAAGCCCGGTATAAAAGAAAGAGAAAAGTGTAAACAAATACCAGGGTTATAGAAACAATAAAACTGGATGTGGATGCAATGGTTTGTTGCAAAAGATCGGCTGGTTTGATGATTCCTCCTTGTTGTCTTTCATTGATGATCTGTTCCAGCTTAAGACCACTCTTGGTCAGCCAGTTATCCACAAGCAAGATAAACTCATCAAATACTTTTTCAAGGTTTTCACTAAAATTCCTGAGACTCTCGAACAGGTAATAAAACTGGGTTCCGAAGAAAAACATAATACCGGCAATCACCAGGCTAACCAGAAGAAAAGTTATGATAATGGACGTCAAACGACTCGACCAATGTTCAAAAAACTCGCATATCGGTAAAAGGAGTAAGGATAAAAAAAGTGCAAATACAAGCGGTGCGAGTATAGGTCTTCCGAAATAAAGCAAAGCAATGACAAAAGAAATAATGATGACCGATTTATAGATTTTATTCAAGTCGAATCTTAAGATATTCATAAATGGGTTGTTTAATTTTGATGTGTGATAAAGGTAATGATTTTCGTAAACTCTTTTTAATGGAACAACTTGTATAATGCATGCCAAATTCCCAGCAAATTGGCAATCTATTAATGCCGCTAAAATTATGATTTTTTTATTATTATAATTTGCAGGTCATCATGATAATGCCATTGGGCCAGCTACATTGAAACCCCGACCCCAAATTACCGTTCATAAGCCTCGCAATCCAAAAGAACGACAATGAAACCGTACAGCAGGCTTCACAGTTCAGCTAAATTATCGCTATGACATCTTTGACAATACATCCCGTTCTGCACCCGTTGGTACAACAAGAAAATCAAAAACATCATTTTTAGTCTCAGAGCCTGAAATATTCAATAAGGAAGTAAATGAATAATTTTTAGCCTCTCTGGCTACCATTCCAAGCGTTGGACTGATGATGACAAAGTTAACAACACAATATGCCCCGGATGAAATCAAAAACACCTTCTTGTTTTCTCCTAACGATCAAATTTTCTTACTATCTTCACCTGTCAAATAAATTATTTACCCAATGCGTCAATCCTTTATAGTTCCCTCTGTAATATTGCTTGTTACCATCACATTTGTTTCATGCGACTTTCAATCCAAATCTAAAGCATCCAAAAACGATTATCCCATTACACCTGTTCCATTCACCGATGTTCATTTGCAGGATGATTTCTGGCTACCCCGCATCCTGAAAAACACTGAAGTGACCATTCCCATTGCTTTCGGCCAGAGTGAAGAGACAGGTCGGATCAAAAATTTCGAGGTGGCAGGTGGTCTAACCGAAGGAACCTTCTGTACCAAATACGCTTTCGACGATTCTGATGTGTTCAAGATCATTGAAGGAGCATCTTATTCCTTGATGATCAAACCCGATCCCCACCTGGAAGCCTACCTCGACTCGCTGATCACCAAAATAGCAGCCGCCCAGGAACCCGATGGATACCTATACACCAACCGCACCATCCTTGGTGATAGCGCCTATGAAATGGCCGGGCCCGAACGTTGGTCGAAAGTAAGCGAGCACAGCCATGAGCTATACAATGCTGGGCACATGTATGAAGCAGCAGTGGCTTATTACCAGGCCACCGGCAAACGAACTTTTTTGGATATTGCCATAAAAAATGCCAATCTGATCGACCGGGAATTCGGGTGGGGAAAGATCGAAAAGTATCCCGGTCACCAGGAGATAGAGATCGGACTGGTGAAACTCTATCGGGTTACAGGAGATAAACGGTACCTTGAACTGGCCAAATTTTTCCTTGATGTACGCGGCCCCGAAGGCTGGGAATACAACCAGGCCCATCAAAAATCGGTTGATCAGCGGGAACCGGTAGGCCATGCTGTAAGGGCATTGTACATGTATTCGGCCATGGCAGACATCGCAGCGTTGACCGGAGATACTGCCTATCTGAATGCCATCGAATCCCTTTGGAGAAACCTGGTAAATAAAAAGGTCTATGTGACCGGAGGTGTCGGGCAAAGCGGCGGAAACGAAGGTTTTGGACCGGATTACGAGTTGCCCAACATGTCAGCTTATTGTGAGACCTGCGCTTCCATTGCCAATGTATTCTGGAATCAGCGCATGTTTTTACTAAGTGGTGATTCCAGATACATCGATGTGCTGGAACGGACACTTTACAATGCCCTTCTGTCGGGAGTCTCCATCGAGGGAAATCTTTTCTTTTACCCCAACAGGCTTGAATCCAATGGTAACGATCGCCGGCAGGAATGGTTCGGTTGCGCCTGCTGTCCTTCCAATATCAGCCGTTTTCTTCCATCGGTTCCGGGCTATATATATGCAAAAAAGGAAGATCACATTTATATCAACCTGTTTATTAATTCCGATGTCGATCTTAAAACAGATAAAGGAAATTTCAACCTCAGCCAACACAGTGGTTACCCATGGAAAGGGAATATCCGGGTTGTGGTAAATCCTGAAACAGATATGGCTCAAACGATCCATATCCGAATCCCTGGTTGGTCTCAAAATAAACCCATACCCGGAAATCTTTACCACTATCACCGCATGATAGAGTCAAAACCAGTTATGAAAGTCAATGGTAAGGAAACAGACTATGAAACTGAAAAAGGATACCTGATCATTACTCGGACCTGGAAGGTAAACGACCAGTTGGAAGTCGAATTTGAAATGCCGGTGCGGAAAACGCTTGCCCTTGATTCTGTTAAGGCCGATCGCGGGCGGTTTACCATTGAGCGGGGCCCGCTGGTATACTGTATCGAAGATGTCGATCAACAACAATCCGGGGTCCGGCATATTGTTGCCGATATCGACGGAAAATTCACGGATAGAACATCCAGGGACCTGTGGGGCGGTATCACCACCATCGGTTTTGAAGGCCGGTTATTGCAGAGACAGATCGACGGATCTGTACAATCAGAGGGTGGGCCTGTGCAACTTACGGCCATTCCATATGCGTTTTGGGCGAACCGAGAACCGGGCCAGATGCTGGTCTGGGTCCCTTACCGAAAAGAAAATGCAACACCAGCGCCCGCTCTTACCATTGCCTTTAAAAGCCATAAGATTTGCCCGGGTGCAAAGGGTAATCCTGAATTGCTTTCTGATCAATATAATCCGGTCAATTCCAATGATCATAGCATGGGATATATCCACTGGTGGCCTATTAAAGATACCATCGTGACCATGGAATACGATTTTGAAAAACCTGGTACAGTATCATCAACCCGGGTTTACTGGTTTGATGACGGCCCGCATGGGGGTTGCCGGATCCCTGCGGCCTGGAAACTTTTGTACCGAAAAGGAAATCAATGGATAGAGGTTGAGCATGATTTACCTTATCCCGTCACAAAGGATGCCTTCGATGTGGTTGATTTCAATCCGGCCAGAACGGACGCCGTGAAAATGGAAATCACCCTGCAAAAGGAATATAGCAGTGGTGTTCATGAGTGGGTATTGAATTAACCTGGAAGAAAAACTGACCCTTACCCCGTGTCGCTAATCCTTTGCAACCGCTCGAAATCAAGGATATGAAGGTTTTTACCTTCCATACGGATGAGGCCGTCATCATTGAATTTTTTTAACATCCTGATCACGGTTTCGGAACTCATACCCGATAACTCTGCCAGATCTTTCCGTGACAAAGGCAAATGAAATTCAGATTGTTTGAAAATCCTTTCCGACAGGCAAAGGAGAATATCTGCCAATCTTCCGTAGGCCTGTTTATGGGTCAGGCAAAAAAACCGACCGTAAACCTGCACACTGTTGGCACTGAAGATATCGATCACTTCTTTGGAGAAATCGGCATTCTGTTTAAGTAGCTGTCGAAAAGTACTAATGTTAATTTGACGGATTTCTGTATCAATATAAGCCATGGCCGAATACTGGTAGGTGTTGTGATCTTCAGAAAGTGAGGATAAACCCAGCAAATTACCTTCAGGGATCATTTTAAGTACCAGTGAATTGGATCCATTGTCCAGGAATACCTTCACCAGTCCTTTTTCAACATACATCACATGAGAAACAAAACTTCCCTGTTTGCAGATGATCTCCTTCTTCTTGTATGTGATTACCACGGAATTCTCATTCAGGATTTTCATCTCCTCACTGGTGAGCTTCTCAAAACACCGACATTGTCTTGAGCTGATTGTACATGCGGAAATCTGTATCCTGTTCGGCATATTGACTTAGAATTGATTTTGCAAATTTAGTAAAAAATATCACTTAAAAACATGACCTGGATCAGTAAATTATAGAGTTCAGAACAGCTTGATACAGAATGCATGACAGCTCAATTTTTTTGTTGATATCATCCAAATAGACAATCTTTGTTGTGAAGTAATTAACAGTAATTAAACAATTGAAATACACACTGATAATGAATACAAAAAAGAACTTTCTAGCTGCGATGATCCTTATTTTTTCGGTGCTTGCTATCTTTATCGGTAATGGGTGTTCCGATAACAACGATGATCCGGATCCAACACCGACCGTAAAAAATTATGCATCCTGTGAGGGTTGTCACACCGATTATGCCCATTTGCAACAGGTATATACACCCGACACTTCAGCACCTTCTGGTGGTTGTGGCGGAGAAGCCCCACACTATGAGCCTTATGACAGGGTTTACATGGGTGGAGCGGGGTATGAAGATTATAAACAATCGGGACACTACGATATCGGTTGTGTGGGATGTCACAATGGTGTGGATAATACAGAGGATAAAGCAACAGCACATTCCGGAGATTTCATTCGGCATCCATCCATGTTTGCAGAAGAAAAATGTGCGTCCTGTCATCAATCAATCGTTGATGATTTTGAGACAAATCTCCACCATGGCACGGGCCAAAAACGGAAGGTTACGATGAGGAGCGGGCTGGCCGGACCACAAGAATTCGATCAGCTTCCTGCTCATCAAATTGAAGGGTACAACGCCAACTGTGCTACCTGCCATGCCAGTTGTGGAGAGTGTCATATTGTTCGTCCTTTATCGGGTGGTGGTGGACTGGCGGCAGGACACGCTTTCACCAAAACACCGGACATGGTAAATGTTTGTGTTACGTGCCACGTATCACGTGGAGGACATGCCTATCTGGGCGTAGCTGCCGGAACCGAACCGGATGTTCATCTCACTTCGTTGAACTTTCAATGTATTGATTGTCACGACAGTGAGGAAATCCATGGCGATGGTCAGCCTGTTGAGCAACGTTACGCTTACTCAAAATTACCTAAATGTATTGATTGTCATGAAGACGCTGCAAAAAGCAATAATTACCACAGTATGCACATCAACGATTTCAACTGCCAGGTTTGTCACTCGCAAGATTACAATAACTGCGGCAGTTGCCATATTCATGGTGACGGAGCACGGATCCCTGCCTACCTCGATTACAAGATTGCGCTGAACCCACTCACTGATCTGAAACCCGATATTGAATATGCCACTGTTCGACGGGCGCCTGGTGCTCCTGATAATTGGGATGTATATGGTGTTGATTATTCAAATTTTGATGTATTTCCTACCTATAATTATACCTCTGCTCACAACATCCTCCGCTGGACAACCAGAACTGAAACCGGCGACAAGGCATGTTTTTCCAATTGTCATATCCGCAATGAAGGTGGAATATTGATCAACAAAGAATTGTACCTTTTCCTGGAAGACCTGGAAGATTGGGAAGTTAGTGCCAATGAAAGCATTGTGGTAGATGATGCACTGCCAGCATCCTGGTTTGAAGAAAAATAAGACAAAAACAAGTGAAATATAATAATTAAACAACTTTAAATTTTATTCTATGAAAAACACAAAATTGTATTGGTTAAGCATTTTGTTTGCTTTCCTTTTCCTCACGGCTTGTAATAAAGATGAAGACGAGCCAACACCTACGCCGCAGATTAATGAATCCGAGGTACTTGCTACATTCCTCGAATCTACATCGTCACCATTGATGAAAGATTTTGTCAATACAGACATGCCAACCATTATGCCGGCCAGTGAAGTGAAAACACTCAATGCTACCGGACAGGTTTATATCATTGATATCCGTTCAGCAGATGATTTCAATACTTTGGGCCATATTGAAAATGCACACAATGTTGCATTTGGTGACCTGATTACCCATGTTGCGGGAATCAATATGGACGATTACACCAAAGTGGCCATTGTATGCTACAGTGGACAAACAGCAGGATATGCAGCCAGCATTCTGAGGCTTATGGGTTACGATAAAGTATTTTCGATGAAATGGGGAATGTGTTCATGGCATGAAGATTTTGCAGGTAGCTGGAGTAATGCTGTGGCTAATGGAAATGCTTATGCTACACAATTCACTTCCGATCCTACAGATAAAGGACCCAGTGGAGATATGCCCACCCTTTCTACTGGAAAAACGGATGGCTTATCCATCCTGGAAGCCCGGGTTGATGCTGTTATTGCTGAAGGATTTGACCCGGCCAAAATTTCAAACTCAACAGTATTTGGTAACCTGAATAACTATTACATTGTAAATTACTGGCCTGCATCGCACTATGAAACCCCTGGTCACATTCCAGGTGCAATGCAATACACTCCCAAAGAGTCGATTAAAACAACAGCCGACCTGAAAACTTTACCAACAGATAAAACCATTGTTGTGTATTGTTATACTGGTCAAACCAGTGCATTCTTAACAGCCTATCTTCGTTTGTTGGGTTATGATGCTAAGTCATTATTGTTTGGAACAAATGGTATGATTTACGACATGATGGTAGACGAAGGCCTCACCACTTTCAATGATGAGCAGATCATGGGCTACGACTACGTAAATTAGTATTTCTTTTCTCATATACAGAAAGGCCGTCCTCATGGGATGGTCTTTTTTTTGTCCGCAAAAAAACAGTATCTTTACAACAGCAATCAACCCAACAACAAATGAAACGAGCCACTAAAATTGCATCAGTGTTTCTTTGCATTGCTCTTGGTGTTAACCCTTATACAAATTGGCTGTTTGCGCAACAAAATCCATTTATTGCAGGGCTGATCAATGAAGAAATTTCATATTGTGATATTGAGCCGGATTCCGTTATTCATCTTGAAACCAGCAATAGTCTTGCTGGGGGTTTGTTCGGGTTAGACCTGGATAGCGATGGCGTTTTTGACTTTGATATTTGGGTTGTGGAGAACACACATTTGGGTTGGTGGGAAAAGTATTTTTTGCTGGGCAAATATGATGAAGCACAAATATGCTTTGCTGATTCCGGAGCCTTTACGTTAAATTCAGATACTGTTGGTTATTTCCCCATTGCTAAACCCTTTTTAGTTGGAGATACTATTGAGGCAACCGGTTTTTATACTCATGATTACACATACCTTTCGAATTTCACGCTTGATCCCTTCGGATGGAATGCCTATAATTTATACTGGAAAGGAATTGGGCCTGCCTGTGTCGGCCTGAAAATTATCAAACCAAATGAAACCATATTGGGATGGATTAGGATTGAATTACCAGAAGATGCAGGAACCGAACTCATTGTTTATGATTATGCTGTTAATAAACCCGATCTATACACCACGGTGGCTGATCCTTTAAACCCTTTTTTTCAAATCTCCCCCAATCCGGTGGATGGCATTTTAATGATCAGTACACAGCTACATGATCATTTAAATGGATCTTCTTTTCAGGTTTATGATTTGTCGGGACAAATACATTTGTTGCCCTTTTTTAAAGGCCACGGGAGATGGAGCCTTTGCACAGAAAAACTGCATCCAGGCATGTATGTCCTGGAAATCAAAAACCAGCATACCATTGAAAGATATAAGTTCATTAAAATGTAGATGGTCGTCACCTACAGGTTCTGAAATCTATATCTTTTGCAAAAAATCACGGTAATATCTATCTTTGATACCTAAATGATATGACCATGAAAAAAATCATTGCATTCAATTTGATGATAATTTCTATCATCTTTTCAGTGTCGGCGCAAGTCACATTTATGATCGATTCTCTACCTGATTATACACCTCCTGATGATATACTTTATATCGCCGGTGATTTTCAGGGATGGAATCCGGGCGACCCAGCATATGCCCTTCAAAAAAACGCGCAAGATCAGTGGTACATCCAGCTTGATTCCATGGCCGCCGGCACACAGATAGAATTTAAGTTCACCCGCGGGGACTGGGGCACTGTTGAAAAGGGTGTTTATGGAGAGGAAATCCCAAACCGTGAATTTACATACGGGAATGGTGACACAGTGGGGATCATCATTTATAACTGGGCCGATGCAGGTGGCGGTGGCAATAGCACCGCAGCCGAAAATGTACACATTATCGATGAAGAATTTTATATACCACAACTCGACAAACATCGCAGGATATGGATTTATCTACCCCCGGATTACGAAACCACCAGCCATCATTATCCGGTTATTTATATGCATGACGGGCAAAACCTTTTCGACACCTACACTGCATTTGCAGGCGAATGGGAAGTGGATGAGACCCTGAACGAGCTTTATGATGATAGCTATGCCGTGCCCATTGTGGTTGGCATTGATAATGGCGGTGTGGATCGGATTGATGAATACACTCCCTGGCCCAACAGTCAATATGGAGGGGGTGATGGAGACCTTTATATCCAGTTCATTGTCGGGACATTAAAGCCTTTTATCGATGAAAACTACAGAACCCTCCCTGATCGCGAAAATACAGCTCTTTGGGGCAGCTCCCTGGGGGGACTCATTTCTCATTACGGTGCCATGAAGCATCAGGATGTATTTAGCAAAGCAGGTATTTATTCTCCTTCTTACTGGTTCTCCGATTCTGTATGGACTTTCACGGAGCAAATGGGCCACCAGCAAACCATGCGTCTCTACCAAATGACCGGTAGCCTCGAAGGAAGTGGCATGGTTACGGATACCTGGACCATGCATGACCAGTTAACAGAACTCGGATTCGGAGAAGAGGAACTTTTGACAACCATTATTACGGGTGGAGAGCATAATGAGGCCTCCTGGGCTGCGGATTTCAGAGATGCTTATCTGTGGCTTTTCCAATCATGGGCCAATGGCGTAGGCGATCATTATGCCATCCAACAGGTGCAAATATCACCCAATCCTGCCCGGAATCAGATTCGAATTCCTGAAATTGAGTTCAATCAATCATCACTGATCCGGATTTATGACCAGGTAGGTCGTGAGCAATTTGAAAACTATGTTGCAGGTAATGAAGCCATTGATGTATCAAAATTAGACAATGGCATTTACTTTATAATCATCATCAATAACAACAACATTTACAATGGTAAATTCATTAAAGAATAAAATATTCAATGAATCAATGATGTTTATAACTTTGGTCACCATTTTAATTTTATCAATATGAAGATATGTCTTAGATTTTTTACTTCTTTCGTTTTCATTTTTTTGATTTTTTCATCGAGCCTATTTGCTGCCTGGATCGATAAAATCCCCCAAACCGTTGTTCAACCTGACGGTTCCGTTATTTCCTGTTTTGCCACAGGTGATGAATTTTGGAACTGGCTGCACGATGAGAATGGATTCACCATCATTCAAAATCATGACGATGGGTATTATTACTATGCCATACTTATGAGTGACCAGCTTCTTCCCTCATCCTATCGGGTTGATTCGATTGATCCTGCTGACGCTGGCCTTTCACCCTGGACGAATATTTCGGCAGAAAAGATGATGGCGATTCGTACAGATTTTCTAAAAAATAAAATGCCTGAGAAAAAGGCTATTCCAGGTTTTAATGCACCTGAGAATGTACAAAATGAAGGCGTGTTGAATAACCTGGTCGTTTACATCCGATTCAGCGATCAATCGGAATATTCGGCCGATACCGTTTTTTACCATAACATGTTCAACAATAACAATTCGGACTATAACTCCATGCTGAATTATTTTGAAACGGTATCATATGATAAAATTTCCATTCCTTCATGGTTTTACCCGATATCTGAAGTTGAAACCGTAATTTCATATCAGGACATATATCCCAGGGGCTATTTCATGCCTTATGATCCGGTGACCAATCCACAGGGATATCAATCCGGTCAAAGCGGCGAAAGGGAGCATGCATTGCTGGAAAGAGCCTGTAACTATATTGAAGATGAAGTTCCTGTCACACTCAACATTGATAAAGACAATGATGGATATGTCGACAATATGGTTTTTATCATCAGGGGTGCAACAACAGCGTGGGGAACTTTACTTTGGCCACACAGGTGGGCGCTTTATAACGAAAATGTTTACATTCATGGTAAGCGCGTTTGGGATTATAACCTCCAGGTTGAGGATCATCTCAATGGACAGGGTGCTGGCGTTCTTTGCCATGAAATGTTTCACAGCCTCAGTGCACCGGATCTCTATCACTATAATTCAGCACCCTTCTCATCAGTCGGGCCCTGGGACCTGATGGATGCTGCCGGTAATCCTCCCCAATCCATGGGAGCTTACATGAAATACCGCTATGGTGGCTGGATTGATCAAATCCCGGAAATTACAGAATGCGGCTCCTATGAACTAAATCCCTTGTCGGAAAGTGAGAATAATTGTTTTAAAATCGCCTCGCCAAACAGTGCTTCAGAATATTACGTGCTAGAATACAGGGTAAAAGAAGGAACTTTTGAGGGGGTGATTCCCGGAAGCGGATTGCTTGTATACCGAATTGACAATAATCAAAACGGCAATGGCAATGCGCAGGGACCACCCGATGAAGTTTACGTATACCGCCCTGATGGGAACATTTATGCTAATGGTAGTCTTGATCAGGCCCATTTTGCTGCTGATTATGGGCGAACGGAGATCAATGACAACACAAACCCTGCCCCTTTTCTCCAAAACGGTTCTCCCGGGGGCTTGATCATTTCTAATGTCGGATATACCGGAGAGACCATTTCTTTTGATGTATATTTTGAGAAGGAACCCGTAGCCGAATATTCATCCTCTGAGACCCTGGTTTCCATCGGCTGTCCTGTTGATTTTACAGATGAATCATTGTGTGCCGTGGATAGCTGGGAGTGGACCTTTGAGAATGCCACTCCTGCAACCTCCAATGAACAAAATCCCCAGGGTATTATTTGGAACAATCCTGGCACCTATACAGTAAGCCTCACCGTGACCAATAGCTGGGGCTCCGATATGGAAACCAAAACCGGATACATTGAGGTGAGTGACGAAGCATTACCCAATGTTGTTTTTTACGCTTCAGATTCTATCGTCTGCACAGGACAGGTTGTACAGTTCACTGATTATTCTGAAGTATGTCCACTGGGATGGAACTGGCAGGTGAGTCCTTCTTCTTTTGAGTTTGTAAACGGAACCGGAGCTGATTCTCAAAATCCGGAAATTATATTCAACGAGCCCATCGAATATACCATTGCTTTAACCGCAAGCAATGTCAATGGCCAATCGATGCTGGAAAAGTCAAACTATATTAAGGCAGGAGGAAACCTGGTTGACTATACAGAAGACTTTGAATCGGGTTCTTTTGAGTCTGCAGGTTGGACGGTAAACAACCCCGATGATGGCATCACCTGGGAAATTACGGATAATTCAAGCCAGGGCGGGAACTTTTCTGCCTGGATCAATCTGTTTGAATATTTCAGTATTTTTAAACGGGATCAACTCATCAGCCCACCTTTCGACCTATCCAATCAGGGAGCAGTTATACTCGTTTTCGATCATGCTTATGCCCAGGCTGGCAATCTGACCTATTCAGACTCACTGATCGTAAAAATATCAGATGATTGTGGTCAGACATGGACCCGCATTGCTGAAATGGCTGAGGATGGTTCCGGTAATTTCGCCACCCATGAGCCCTACACCTTTAATTTCATACCACAAGTTCAGGAAGATTGGTGCGGCCCCGGTGAATGGGCCCAGTGTCAAACAATCGACATATCTTCATGGGCCGGCAATGAAGATGTCAGGATTATGTTTGAATCCGTTCGTTTGACAGGAAATAACTTGTTTTTGGATAATATTGGGTTATACATTCCGGAGGATATCGCGCTTCACATGTCACCCAAAAATGAGCAAATTCACATTTATCCCAATCCCTCGAAAGGAATGGTTTATTTGAATATTCCACAATCATATCAAAATTCAACATTCACCTTGTATAACGTCATGGGAAAAGCTATCCGATCAGGAAAACTAAATAAAAACAATTTCACGATGGACCTGGCTAGTGAAAAACGAGGATTATATTTTTTACATGTCTTCGGCGAAACGTATCATGAGGTGAAAAAGATCATTGTGGAATAGAATATTTTAAGCACAGCTCAGTATCGGTTTTACTAGCGTAAAACCCAATGAATAGCAGCCTCACGTGTTGAAAAAGGTTTCGACATGTAACCCTCATCCTCTCTCTCAACAAGAAGGGGTATCACAATGTCCCTGGGATTTTCAGTGATGATTGCGATCTTTTTGTTACCAAATACTGTCAGGTGCTTTCTATAAAATTCAGGAATGGCAATGTATTCTGATCTTGAGATCTCGAAAGTAGCATTCCTGTAGTCCAGCACAAAGCCTGTAACATCATCCGGAATGATATGATTTTCGAAAGCATAAATCCAGGAAGTTTCTATATCACTGATGGTTATAATACCGTAGTAAAATTTAAAGAGGATCCCGGTAGATGCGTCATATTCATATTTGAATTTTTCCAGCATGGCCATTCAAAGGTTTAAAAAGAACCGACAGAAGAAAAAATTTCTGAATAATAAAGATCCCTCTTGATTATAAACACACTCGAAAGCAATGGTTCTGTTTTACAAATATACAAATTTAAACTAAAGACCGGTATATCCAATGACGAGGAATTTTATGAGTATCATTCTACTTGCGAAATATTGAAAAAACATGCAAATAATGTGTTAAAAATTTTTATTTCGAAGATAATCCTTTATATTTGCTTCAGACCCTTAATATAAATCAAGGTAGGGTGCACTTAAATTTTTAAATCGAATTAATTTAATATTTCTTTCCATTGATGCACCTTACACAAAAAGCCGGTAGGGAATTTTTTCCCTGTCGGTTTTTTTGTAACACATTTTGCTTGAACATAAAAAATCTTGATAGAAAGGTGAATCCTGCTATTGGGACATTCAAAAACCAAATTGCAGGTATTTCAGCGAATATTCAAGAAATGGGCAGGATTATCAGTAAAATATTGAAATAATTGATGGTTTAAAGTGATTGTAGAATCATTGATTAAATCGATCTAATTTTTATCTACTGTTTTTAAAACCATGAGATTTTTCAGGATTACCTTTAACAATTGGACTTTGGTATAAGGCTTGGCGATATAATCGGAACAACCAGCATCAAGGCATTTCTGCTGTTCATTCGACATGGCATTGGCGGTTTGTGCAATGATCGGAATATCAGGATTTATTTGACGTATTTCACGGGTAGCTTCGTATCCTTCCATTCCCTGTACCTTAATATCCATTAAAATTAGATCGAGTGAACCATTGTGTCTTTCTACTGCTTTTATGGCCGAATTGCCATCTTTCACATGTTCAATATCAACTTTGATATTGCGAAAAATACTTTCGATCAGCATAAAGTTGGAAGATTCATCTTCCACAACGAGAATTCGTCTTCCCTCAAGGACCGAGGGATCCAGATCAGCTTCCAATGTTTCCGGAGTTTCCTCCCCAATCAGCGATGTATCATACGGAATAGTAAAAAAGAAGGTTGACCCTTTTCCCTCCTCACTTTCAACCCACATTTCGCCACCAAGCAGTTGGGTCAGTTTTTTTGATATGGCGAGCCCCATGCCCGTCCCATCAAAACTCCGGGTATAAGATTCCTCAACCTGTCTAAACCTTTGGAAAATAATGATCAATTTATCAGCAGGAATACCGATCCCACTGTCTTTGACATAAAACAGAATCTTATCCGGGAAATCGATGCGATATCCAAATTCCACCTGCCCTTTCTCTGTAAACTTAATGGCATTGCCAATAAGATTTGATAAAATCTGTTTCAACCGGGTTGGATCCGTGTACAATTGCGTTTTTTTCTTACGGCAATCATCTGATATCCTCAATTCAACATGGCGTTTGTTTTTCTTTTTTATATGCTCATTGAAAGTGATGAACAATTCCGTAAACATGGGATTCAGGTCACATTCTTCTTTCGCTATCTGAATTTGCCCTGCTTCAATCTTTGATATATCAATGATATCATTGATAAGCTTTAACAGGGTGTTACCACCATTGGTAATATATTCCAGATAAGTCTTTTGTTCAGCCGGATCAAGATCCGGATCCTTCATCAAATCAGCAAAGCCAATAATGCTATTGACCGGGGTCCTGATCTCGTGCGACATATTGGCCAAAAAGGCGGTTTTCAGGTTGTCGGCCTGTTCAGCACTTATTTGAGCCTTGCGCCGTTCATTTGCTTCCTGCTGCAATGCTATCGTTTTCTCATCAACCAGGTATTCAAGCCTTCTTTTTTGATCATTGATACTTTTTAGTCTCCAAAGGAAAACAAGGTAGGTTCCACCTCCCAGTGCAATTACAATCATAAAACGAAACCAGGCTGTTTGCCAGAAAGGAGGCAAGATATCAAAAGACAAGGTAGTAGGCTCAATATTCCAAATTCCATCGTTATTGGATGATTTTACTTTAAATGTGTATTCACCGGGTGGAATATTGGTATAGGTGGCTGTTGTTGCCTTTGTAATGGGATTCCAATCGGCATCAAAACCTTCCAGTTTAACCCGATACCTGATCTTTCCGGGGGCAATATGACTGATCCCTACATAATCAAAAGTAAGGTGATTCATGTCATATGGCAATTCAAGACCAATGGGTAATCCTGTTCTCCGATCACTTTCTGTTGCATATTTCGAAAAATCAAAATCTGAAAAGAAAAGTTTAAGATCTTCAATGACAGTGATTGGCGGAATTGCATTGATTCGATCTTTCCAGGTATTGAATTTAATCACACCATTCATAGTGCCGAACCAAATAACACCATCACGGCTACAGCAAATGGCATTTTGATTGTTTTCTATGCCTAGAAATCCTTCTTCCTTTCCATAATGCTTAAATGTTTCTGTTACCGGATCAAGTCGGTCGATACCCAAATTGGTACCAATCCAGATATAATCTTTTTCATCACAAATAATGCTGAAGGGGCTGTCAGAACTTAGTCCATCCTCTATAGATAGATTCGTAAAATCTGTACCATCAAAACGAAAAACACCACCACCTATGGTGGCGATCCACAGATCGTTATGACTATCATGAGTGATGGCCCCTGCACTCAAATTCGTGAGCCCCTGGGCTTCATTATAATTCACGAATTGATGCCCATCATATTTTGTCAAACCCGCATCATCACTACCAAACCATAGATCACCCATTTCATCCCGATGTATAACCCAGATTTTATTGCTGCACAAACCATCATCTTTTGTATAGGATTCAAAAAATCCGGAGGTTCCATCATCATTATAAACAAAACGGGAGACGCCATAACCCAGGGTAGCAAACCAAACGTTTCCTTCCTTGTCTTCGTTAATGGTCAACACTGATTGGCTGATCATACCATCTTCAGGACCATAAGACCTGATCTTTTTTGTAAGAGGATTGTACCGAATGAGCGGGCCTTCTGAAAAGTATCCTATCCAAACAAAGCCTTTAGAATCCTGAAACAAGGCATCAACGGAATTGTCAGGTAAACCATTCTTCCGTGTCATATAATCAAACCCATGACCATCGAAGATTCCGATTCCTTGTTCAGTTCCTACCCACAATTTTCCTTCATTATCCTCAATTAATGATGTAACCACATTGCCTGGCAGTCCTGTTTCATCATCAAACAACATGAATTTATCACCCGGGTATTTAAAAACCCCCAGATTCATGGTTCCAATCCACACATTCTCCTCGCGATCCCGGAATATTGAATTGGTTTCATTTTGGGCAAATCCCGTTCCTTGAAAGTTATATTCATAGCGTCCATCTATCAGTCTGAAGACGCCAAGATCATGTGTCCCCCAAACAAAACCTGAACCATCAACAATGATATTCTGAACGAAACTTACTGAAATTTCTTTTTCAAAAGGGAAATATCCCATCAAACTCAGTTCTTTATTCTCGGTCACCTTTACTTTTGCCAGTCCATTATAGCTCATCAACCAGTAAGTATCATCCTTTTCGTGAGCAATGGATAAAACAGCATCAAAAGGAAGTTCGCTATTTTTTGCATCAAAGTTGCGACATGAAAAATACCGGGCATGATTATCGGTCTGAAGCATGGTGAGGCCACCCAGTGATCCGATCAACAATTGGTTAGATTGGGTAAGTCGAATATCCGTAATATCTTTTGAAGGAAAATTCATTACGACCTCTGGCCTACTGAAATTTTCAGCAGTCATTGGCTTATCATAAGGTAATAACATCAAACCATTTTTAAATGTACCAATCCAAATATTTCCAGAATGATCTTCGCAAATGGCATTGACGCGGTCATTACTGATATTAAAATGCTTTAAACTATCGCCGATCATCACCGTCAATCCTTTGTATCGGTGACCAAACCAGTATCTGCCTCGTGTATCTTGCATAATTGCTGTAATGTGGTTATCACCAAGGCCATGACGGGTATCAAGGTTGACAAAAGAATTGCCATTGTATTTGGATACTCCACCCTGAGTTCCGAGCCAGATATTTCCCACATAATCCTGATAGATGGAAAGAATGGAAGATTGAGGTAAGCCATCATCCAGAGAATAATGAATAAGCACACTTTGCTGGCCTTGCATCGATTGCCAGAGAGCAAATAGAAGCAAAACCATGATTGGTTTGCGGATAGTTTTCATAAGTTCGCGTTGAGAACAGAATCAAATATTTCATACGCACTGATTTCTTTAGGGTTACATGAGTTATCCTAACTTATGATAACAAAAAATGCCATCCGATATGGATGGCATTTGATATGGTGGTCGATCTTTTTATTCAAATTATTCTATGATGGTCAATTCATCAATAAGATTGGTAGCACCAGCGAATTTATCAATGATAAATAACACATAGCGTGTGTCCACACAAATTGTCCTTTGCAATTCCGGTTCAAATGCAATATCACCACTCATTGCTTCCCAGTTCCCATCGAATGCAAGTCCGATCAGTTCACCGTTTCCATTGATAACCGGACTTCCAGAGTTACCTCCTGTGATATCGTTGGTGGTTAAAAAACAAGTTACCAGTTTGCCATCTTTACCATAACGTCCGTAGTCCCTGGTTTCATAAAGTTGCTTTAACTTTTCAGGTACGATAAATTCAGGATTGGTTGGATCTTCTTTTTCCATTACTCCATAGAGGTGCGTCACATAATCGTAATGGACGGCATCAGCAGGAAAATAATCCTCAACCGAACCATAAGACAAACGCATGGTTGAATTGGCATCGGGATAAAAAACCTTATCCGGGTTCATCTCCATTAATCCTGCAACAAACAATCGATTACCCTGGTTTAGATCACCTTGTGATCCCCGATATCCGCCCATTGAGGCAAGGAGTCCTTCCATTACTTTTCCTGATAGGATATAAGCCGGATCCTTCTGAAGTTTTTTGGCTTTAGGATTTTCCAGGAATTCATTTAAACGGTCCTCGTTCGCAAAAATGCTTTTATCAAATACTTCAGCAGCAAATTTATTGTAATCACCTTTGTATTTATTTGTAATCTCTTTAAAAAACTCAGGTTGTTGCTCAACTGGGATATCCCGGGCAAACATTGCATACAAACCGGCTAAAAGTTTCTGATCAGTAGGGGGATTATAGTCTTTAAAATGATCGACCATACCTTCTTTCAGCAGGGCAATGGTACGTTCCGGTGCTTCCGGATTTTCCTTGATATCCTCCAGTTGTTTTTCCAACTGGGAAAACTCCTGGGGATATGAAATGATACCTGGTCCCATTAAACCAAGATTATAATATAACATGAGTTTTATGGTTCCTTCATTTTGCTCATAGCCTTTTTTAATCAAATTCAGGGCTTCACCATACTTTTCTTTCCGTTCCTCATTTTGGTTCATCCATTGTGTAAATTCATCTTCGATTTTTTTCTTTTTATCAACGACATCCAATCTCTTCACACCCCTTGACTGCCCAATCAGATATTTCCAGCTATTGGCAAGGCTTGCATATTCAGATGCATACATAATGTCAACTTCACGATCAGCATCCATATCTTCCTTCATAATTTCGAGTGTCTTTCCCAATAGATCGATGATGCTTGGATTAAAGTGATTCAGTGAAAACTTTACACCATAAGAGGTCATATAACGCTGGGTGCTGCCCGGATAACCCCAGATCATTGCAAAATCATCTTTTTCAACACCCTTGATGGAAACCGGCAGATGATATTTGGGGGTTAACGGAACGTTTTCTTCGGAATAATCGGCAGGAGATCCATCGGGTGCACAATAGACCCTAAAAATAGAAAAGTCACCGGTATGGCGGGGCCACATCCAGTTATCCGTATCTCCACCATATTTACCAATATCCGATGGAGGAGCTCCAACCAATCTGACATCAGTATAAACCTGGTAAACAAAACGGTAATATTCATTTCCTTCGAAGAAGCTTTTAACAACGACATTGTATTTACCATCTTCGCTGGCCGATTCTTCGAGATTACTTCTAAGTTCTCTTACTTTTGAACTCCGTGCTCCTTCACTCATGGTATCGGACAATAAAGGGATGATGCTGTCTGTTACATCGTCCATTCTGATCAGGAAGGAGGCAGTTAGCGCTTCATTGGGAAGCTCTTCTTCCAGGCTTCGGGCCCAGAAACCATCTTTCAGATAATCATATTCAACAGAGCTGTGCTGTTGAATAATATCATAACCACAATGATGGTTGGTAAAAAGAAGACCCTGATTCGAAACGATCTCTCCAGTGCAAAAATAACCACTGGGCGAAGCACTGGACGACAAACCCACAATAGCATCTTTAATACTGGAGTTGTTAATGCTGTAAATCTCATCTGCAGAAAGCTTCAGACCCATTTCCTGCATGTCGGTGTAATTGAGTCGCTCGACAAAAATGGGAAGCCACATGCCTTCATCCGGTGGAGTAACTGCCCAGGTGCTTGTCCAAAGCAAGCATACTCCTAAAATCATTAATAATGTTTTTTTCATTGTTGACTGAATTGTAATTTATTATTTAATTTTTAAAAATCGCCCTAGGTCGAAAACCATGCCAATAAACTTAATCTACTGGCAATTAATCGGCTAAAAACATATGGTTATGGACCATTCAACGTCAATTGTTCGCTTGCAAAACATGGTTGTACGGAGATGAACAAAATCTTAAAGTCCAAGCATTTCAGGACCCTGTTCAAAAACAATATCCACCGGTATACCCGCCTCACTCAGCGCATCCAGATCGGTCTGGAGATCAGCCGGAATCACACCTTTTTCTTCCAGTATTGTTTTGGCTGCATCATAATCTCCATCTCCCTGGATTTTCAGGATCACCTGTGTCAATTCTTTGGAAGCTTCTTTCATCTTTTCCAGGTCGATGCTATAGGTTCCATCATCATTCTTTTTAAAGGCATCCCGCTCACGGAAAAAATTAAAGCGCATCATATTGGCTTTCCCATGAGCACTGGATGCTCCAAATCTTACGGACCGGAAAATTCCTGCCATGAACGTAACATAATTGTCCATGAGATTGGTTTCGGTGAATTCCCCCATTTCATGAAGTTTGGTAACGAGGTACAACCCCAGAATATCTGCCTTCCCCTCTTCCAGTGCCGAATATTGTTCCTTCAGTGCATGCCTGACAGTACCCTTATCATTGATGGTATTTTTGATACCCATTCCATGGGCAACCTCATGAAACATGGTGTTGGAAAAAAAAGCATCAAAGGTTATATATTGCTGCTGATCAGCTGCTATCAGTTTCTCGGAAATGGGTACCAGGATATGATCAAATTTAGCTTTCATGGCATTTTTGAGTTGCAGTTTCCGGGTACCCTTTTCCAACTGAACTTTTTCATCATTGGGGAGGTTGATAGCGATGGTTTTACCTGCCATATTGCAATCTCCAGCATAATAGACCACATCATAAGCATTCAGGTCTGCGTCCGAACCAGGGGTTTCTTGCTTGTAATCCGGGTCAACGGGTAATTGTTTTTGCAACTCTGGCAAAAAAGCAGCATAGCGGCTAAGTTTATCACTCCATTGTTTGTCTTTAATCAGAATAAAGGATTCATGGGCCGCTTTGTAACCAAATAACTGATCGGTATAATTTTCGATTGGACCAATAACCAGATCAACATTGTTGTTCTTCACATCAAGCCATGCAAAATCACTCTCCTGATACTGATCGGTAAGCAATGCCTCTGCGCGCAAAGATAAATAGTTTGCAAATTCAGGATCTCCTGCAAGATCTGATGCTTTTTTTAAGAGCTCTGCAGCTTTGGTTACCTGCTGATTAAAAGCCTCGTGGTACCAAACCGATTGAAGCGCTCCATTTTCGTCACGCCGGATTAATGTATAGAGGCTGGTTTTATTGGGATCATCAAAGGCTTCAAACTCCTCTTTCGTCATATCATGTGGATAGAATTCGGCACCCGGGGGCTTTTCACCATATCCCTCAATGAATGGCTTGAGGTTATTCAGTTCATCCCATGGGCCATAATTAATTTTTGCAAACTCGCGAGCCCATGGATTTTCAATACGATTAAGGAATGCTTGCTTGTCACCAACATTTTCCATCCAGAAAATATCATCCATCAAACTTGCAGCCTCAAACAGTAACCCAAGCATCTCCTTTTCATTGTCGCTGAGATGAGATATGTCAGCAGTCAGTTTCACTGAAACATATTTATCAACCAATTCCTTCATTGGATCATTGGAAGTTTGATCTTCCTTGTTTTCATTTGTTTTGGGTCCGCCACCCTGGCATGATGTTATTAAAAATAACATAACCATAATGATTACTGCGGGATTCATTCTTTTTAACATGATTTATTAATTTTTTACATTTCTGTTCTCGCACAAAATTAGACAATTCTATCAATCATCAACCGTGAAATGCATTTCCAAAGGGACTAAATTCAAATATTTTAGCACCGATATTTCAATCCAATTTCTATATGATATTAATGCAACCTAATGGTTTAAGTTCTTGTCTTAGTGTCATAAAACTTTTTCCGGGAATATCCGGTATTTACGTTCTTTGGAAAGCCTGTCCACTTATTCGGGAATACAATAAAATTGGCCAAAACGAATTAATTTTGTATTTTTACGCACCATGTAATAATGCTTTCATTGTTAGCTTATTACAAAATCCGGGTTCATTAAAACTCGTAAAGGTTGTTTGGTTGATTCATGTATTCTGAAGACGAACTTATCCGTAAATGCATTGAACAGGATGCAAAAGCACAAGAGCTTTTTTACAGGCGCTTTGCACCCAGGATGTACGGCGTTTGTCTGCGTTTTTCTAAAAACCAGATGGAAGCCGATGACATCATGCAGGAAGGATTTATCAAAGTCTTTTTGAATCTTAAATCCTTCAGGAATGAAGGTTCACTGGAAGGTTGGATCAGGCGAACTATTGTCAATACTGCCATTAACCTTTACAAGAAAAATGTAAAGTATCAGAAAGACATAGAGATTGATCAGGCCGAAGCAGTTCAAAACAGCGAAACCGGGGCATATGATAATTTAGTTGTTGAAGAATTACTTAAACTAATTTCGGAGTTGCCATTAGGTTACCGGATGGTTTTTAACCTGAATATTATTGAAGGATACACACACAAAGAAATCAGCCAACTACTGGAAATTTCCGAAAACACTTCTAAGTCACAACTATCAAGAGCACGGCAAACCTTGCAACGAAAAATTGAAGAAATTCAGCGCACTGAAAGAAAGAAATGAGCGAACCTTATAAAAATATCGATGACCTTTTCAGGGACAAGTTCGAAAACTTCGAACAGGATCCCCCTGAATATGTCTGGGATAATATTAAGACCGGTATCCAAAATCCAAAAGGACCCGGAGGCCATGGTTTTAATGGAGGAGGTCTTGCAGGTTTCACCGCTTTATTGATCATCATTGGTACCATTCTCGTTTATTTACTAAGCAATTCGTTTACCATCAACCTTCCTGAAAAAGGATCCGAAACTTCACCAACAGCGCAGGAAAGCTTCATGGATGATACACAGATTGACACCAATCCGGTCATTGCACAGGATATAAAGGTGACAGCAGAAATTGAAGAATCGGAAAACAGGCTTCAAAAAGAACAGGAGTCAGAATATTCTGTACAGGAAAATATGGAATCATCTATGTTGCCCAAAAAGTCAATACCTGAAGAGCGTGTTGGAAAATCAACACTGATGGCCCTATCCAGAACTGAAAGGATCAAACAAACCAATCAGCAGGCGCCACCCAGCCCAAATGAAAATAAACTCAGTAGCCTCAAGTACATTAACTTCGAATACAATGGCTTGGGCCAGACCAATCAATCTGATGTCAGATTGAATCATAAACCATCCTCTTTCATCAGCACTGTGCCAGCACCCCCCAGGGACGATTATGTAACAAAAGGACAGTGGTCGGTGGGTCTTTATTTCAGACCTGAAATGATTCGTTATCCATCCGATGACCAGATCACCAATTACGCCAGGGGTATTGATTTGCATGTTTTGTATAAGAAAAATGAATACTTCCTTCAGACCGGTCTTGGTTTTTCACAGGTTACCGATGCTGGAAATTACAAGATCGATTATAACAAATACATGGGTTCTTATGAAGATGTATATGATGTAACTTTTGATACCATTGGCAATGAAGTAACCCCGGTTTATCACACACAAACCGTTGATGTTTATGATAGTATTAATTATGTCAGGATTACACCATCGGAGCGGAGATACACTTATTTGCAAATTCCCATCATGTTTGGATATGGAAAAGATTATCGGCGATTTGGGTGGTTTGTAAAAGCTGGTCCGGCACTGGCATTAATGGTACATGAAAATATCCCGGAGATGTCCATGAGAGAAGATCAATATAAAATATTGAATGTAGAAAACTCCCTCCCTGCAAGGATCAATGCCAACTGGCAATTTGTATTATCTGCAGGCGCAAACTACAAACTGGGCAACAAGATCAGCTTATCGGTCGAACCCCTGATACGTTATTATATCAATTCGGATTATGAGCCGGGCAAATATACAACCAGGCATCCCTACTCACTGGGTTTGAGAACCGGGTTGTTGTTTAACTTTTAATTTTGACAGGATCACATGAATTTGGACTTTACATATAAATCATTTAAAAATTTAAGATTGCTACTCCCAATCTCATTGGTCATGATTGGAATTCTCATCCAATTTCCAAAATGTGTATCCAGCCAGGGTTATATGGGCAAGAATAAAGTATTTCTGATCGGACAGGTTGTAAATGAGCTCAATGGGGCCCCTATTAAAGGACATAAGCTTATCATTGAAGCCGATTCAACCCATGAACCAAGTTTCAATTATTATAAGGTCGTATATACAGATGATGAGGGCTATTACTATGATACCATTCAGACTTATAACCTGAAAGGATCACTTATCGTCAGCACGAATGATTACCAGAATATTACTTATGATACAACGATATTCTACAGGTTTAACTGGAGTGAAGATAATATTATTTTTGCCAATTTTGCTTTACCTACTGCACCAATACCGGTCATTTACCAGGCCAATTTTTACTATGTGCGCAATCCGAATGGTAACAATGAACAAGAGTATAAATTTATTGACATTACCAATTCACAGGATATCATTTCATATGAATGGGATTTCGGCGATGGAACAATTTCTCATGAGCAAAATCCAACCCATATTTTTGCCAGTCCGGGTTTAAACCGCGTTTCGCTTAAGGTTGAAATACAATCCTCCCCTACAAGCAAGCCTTATATTTCAAACCTCGTTAAAGTGATCAATGTTACTTTTACTAATTATTTTCATATGGGAGGACATGTTTTTACCGGATATTTCCCCATTGATATTGGCCACGCCTATTTATACAAAATCGAGAACAATGAATTGATTTTAATTGATACCGCCATCTTTAATGATTCACTCGGCTTCTATTTATTCTATCAGCTTATTGAAGGAGATTATCTTGTCAAAGCTGATTTGGATCCCTCTTCCGAATTTTTTAATGTCTTCATGTGTACTTATTATGGCAATAAACTGCATTGGACTGAAGCCGATACCATTCATCATCAATCCACTTCTTTTGAATATGATATCAACCTGATGCCGAATGAAAAAAGCATGGCCGGACCAGGACTGCTCGCAGGAAATATTAATTATGTATCAGGCGGTGACGAAATTATTTCACCTGCGGAAAACATCAGTATTATTTTATACGACAGTGACAACAATGCTATAGATATTTGCCATTCCAATGAAAACGGTCAGTTTGAACTGGAAGACCTGGATATGAATATCTATTATTTGTTTGCCGAGGTCACAGGTAAATATACAGTACCTCTGTATGTTGAATTGAATGGAACCAATACTTCTGTTACCAAAATTGAATTTGCCATCAATGAAAATACTGTTACCGGAACCATTGGCTATGCATCGGTACATGAAAATGACTTTGATTTAAGTTTTGATCATGTTTATCCCAACCCTGTGCATAATTTTGCAAAAATTGATCATCATTTACAGGATGGATCCCAACTCCAGGTATCGATAATCGATGCTTCTGGCAGAACCGTGTACACAAAAAATATTGAAAATCAACCATTCAATGAAAGCATTAGGATTCCCGTTTCATCCATACCTCCAGGAATCTATTTCATGAGGATATCGGGAAAAGATGGGATTGTCACGCGAAAATTTATAAAGTAATTCTGGTTTGTAATTAAAATGGCACTGCAAAACAGTGCTTTTTTTGCAAGCATTTCAAAAAGTAATCAAGTGGACAACCAATTCATAGGATAGGGCAGCGCTTTGCGCTGCCCTATTTACTTTTATAATCCAACAATTTGTATATTTGGCATGCAATATACCACATATGAAAAAAATGAACCGGCTCTTTATCCTGTTATATTTGATGGTTTCAATTTCGGACTGTGTCACTGCTCAGGGCACCGCGCCGTTTATCGTATCTTCTGAAGGTGATACGGTTATCCTAAAATCGATTCCGATTGTTGACATCAATGCTAAGATTGAAGAATTGTCGGTAGAACTTACAAAAATAAACCGTGATGCCGAACCCACGGAAGCAATAATACGCATTGATACCACCCTAAAGCTTGCTCAGGAGTTACTCGATGCAGAAAAAGAACGGATCAATCAAAGTGAACAGGAATTATCAATGAGGTCACTTGATGACATCACAAGACAATGGTCGGAATATGATAAAACACTATTTTCCTGGCAGACAATAGTTACCAGTCGTCTTCAGGAACTTGAAACCATGTTATTTAATCTTGATATTATTGATAATACCTGGAAACTTACCAAAGAAGAAGCACAGAAGCAACAGGCACCACCTACCAGCATCAAAAGGATTTCAGAAGTAATAGCCAATGTGGCCAGTGCTAAAAAAGAGGTGAAAAATCGAAAGGATGCAGTATTACTAATCCAAAGTAAAATTACTGATTTTCAGATTGAAGTGAATAAGGTGAGTGGACAATTGATGGAAATCCGTAAAACAATCCAGTCCGCGATTTTTGCTAAAGATAGTCCGGCATTATGGAACCTGTCTGATAGCACTATTAACAAATCAGGATTGGCTTATCAGATTCGCAGGTCTACCGGTGAAAACACCCGTCAGATTCAAACTTTTATTGAAAACAATTCAGGAAAGTTGATCAAGCATATCATTCTATTTATCATATACCTGTTAATTTTTTATTTTCTAAACAAATGGCATCAAAAGTCCAGATTAGATAAGAATGATTCATCCGATCAGGATCATTATATATTATCCAATTATTTCCCATCGGCTTTGTTTCTCACACTGGTATCTTCATTGTTGATTTACAGGGCTTTGCCAACCGCTTTGACCGAATTGATCAAGATCCTGTTGGTCATCCCGGCCCTATGGTTAATTCCAGGTATGATAAATCCAAAGTATAGGCCACTACTAATTACCCTTGTCATTGTTTTTGTATTTGACCTGCTCATGATTTTCTTTATCCCTAAATCTTTATATTCACGCATTTTACTAATGATTACCAACCTGGTAACGTTCTGGCTTGTTAACCAGTTCGGAAATAAAAACAATGCCTTTTACGCCCTTGCAGGAAAGAACTTAAAAATAGCAATTCGGATTCTCCTACCGATTTACTTTCTGTTTTTAACAGTTGCAATCCTGGGCAATATAGCTGGGTATGTTGACTTATCCGCTCTTCTTATCAAAGCGATCATCAACTCCATTATGATTGCTGTATTACTCTACCTGATGTATGTTGTTATTTCTGTACTTATCAGAGCATTGCTAGAAACACCTTTGTTGAAGCTTTCATATATCGTTTCGAATCATGCTGCGACAATTCGACAAAAAGCCGATGTCGTGATTAAATACCTTGCTGTTTTTCTATGGTTTCGTGGAGTCTTTAATTCATTGGGACTTTTAAAACAAGTAAGCAGCTGGTTTGCGGGTTTAATGGATGTTAAATGGGAAGTAAAAAATATCGATATCAGTTTGGGTGGTATCATCGGATTTTTCCTTGTCATTTTTATCACATGGTTCATTGTAAGGCTTTTGAGATATCTGATGGAGGAAGAAATCTTCCCGAGGATCAAATTGGCAAGAGGGGTTCCGGGAGCCATCTCGATGATAATAAGGTACAGTATTGTTGCTTTTGGAATATACATTGCCATTTCAGCAGCCGGCATTGATCTGGATCGCTTTGGTCTCATCGCAGGGGCACTGGGCGTTGGTATTGGTTTTGGGTTGCAAGGGGTCGTGTACAACTTCATTGCCGGATTGATCCTGGCTTTTGAAAGGCCTATTCAGAAAGGAGATACCATAGAAGTGGGCACCCTCATGGGAGATGTGATCAATATTGGCGTTCGTTCCAGCACCATCCGAACCTATGATGGTTCTGAGGTTATTGTTCCAAATGGAAATTTGATTAGCAATGAAGTGACCAACTGGACCCTTTCCGATCGCAAAAGGAGAAGGGTGGTTCCGGTGGGGGTATCCTATGGATCCAATCCGAGAGCAGTCATGAAACTGCTTGAAGAAACCACAGCCAAACACCCTGAAGTGCTTCCTTTCCCAAAACCCTGGCCTTTGTTTGATGGATTCGGAGACAATTCTCTTAAATTCCGGATTTTATTTTGGGTTGATTTTGACCGAGGTTTATCGGTTCAAAGTGAAGTGGCCATGATGATTCACGACGCATTGCAGGATCAAGGTATTCAAATTCCCTTTCCGCAACAGGATATTTTCATTAAAAATTTTGATCCAACAATACAAAAATCCCGATTTCCTGGAGATAAACCGGATATAACCAATCAATAAGTATGGAGGAATGTTGCATTGCATTGATCATCCACCACAAAAATCCAATGCTTTCTGTAAAGACATCCCGAAGGACAATCTCCCCATCCAATGCTGAAATCGAGTTTCAAAACCAGGCCATCTTGGGATAGTTCAATGGTATTACCATCGCCTACTGCACCTCCACCCAATCCAACCTGATAAAAGACAGGTAAAGATGCCAATTCCTCCATTATGGGCAACAGGTTTAAAGGCTGTTCGGCTGTGATGGTAATCCAATTGAATTCAGGGTAATACAAGGAAGGTTGCACATCAGTGAAGTTATATTCATGGATAATGATATCCAGTTTGGCATTTCCGGTAGGTTTTTCCTGAATGAGCTTCATAACCTCAAGAGCCGCAGTATCTACCTGTAAGGATATGGACTGCATACCCAGCCATGGAAAAACATGAATATTATATTTCTCCACTATGCTATCGCGTTCCGGAATATCCAAATAGTAAACAGCTTGAAAAGCATTGAGTATCAAATTCACTTTTCCTTCATCAAAAAAGGGTTGATTGCGGTCTTCGTGCATCGAATCGGCATAGATTTCCATAAACAGAAGCCGCTGCGTATCCTCCCGATAGATAGAGTCAATTATATCAGTATGGTTGCAATTTGAAGTATTGTGAATGGTTTCCTTTTCAGTACATGAAACGAACCATAACAGAATGAACAGAAAGTTGAGGGATATAAATTGACTTGTAAAATGTGTAGGTTGCATAATTGCAGTATTGACAATTTTTTATTGCAAAAATCATCCCGGAGTTATTCAATCTGGAATTTATTTTGGGGTGATCCGTGCTACCCAACCTCCACCGGGAGCCAGCCGGATCAGCAGTTTGTCGGCCGAAGTAGCAGAGATGGTGGCCTTTTCATAATCACTGGCATATCGATCGGCATTGATACCATCCTGCCAAATAGATACTGTATATTTTCCACTTCCCAGAAAAGAGAGATCCAGTTCAAGATGACGAGAATCCCAATTGGTCATAGCACCAACATACCATTCGTTACCTGTTTTTCGCGCTAGGGCAATGTGATCAGCTATTTTACCCGATAATACAACGGTGGAATCCCAAACTGTAGGAACAGCGGAAAGAAACTCCATACACTCGGGCTCACGCATATAATTGCTGGGATTATCGCATAACATTTGCAGGGGGCTTTCATAAACCACGTACATAGCCAGTTGATGACAACGGGTACCCATGCTCATGGGTCGGTTATTGATGGCCCTGAAATTTTCCTTATTGGCGTTCACCATAGCACCAGGTGTATAATCCATCGGACCAGCAACCATTCGAATAAACGGGATGGTGACATTATGCTCCGGTGTATTTTTATCACTCCATTTGGATTGTTCCAGCCCACGCAATCCTTCACGTGTAATAACATTGGGATATTGTCGCCGCAATCCTGCAGGTTTGTATGATCCATGAAAATCAACCAGTAATTTACGATTGGCAGCTTCTTCAGCAACGCGATGATAATAGTTTACCATCCACTGGTCATCGCGCTGCATAAAATCGACTTTGATGCCTTTGATCCCCCATTCTTCAAATTGATCAAATGCACGTTCCCATTGATTTTCCAATGTTTTCCACACAACCCAGAGAATCACACCAACATTTTTTGAATTGGCATAAGTAACGACCTCATCCATGTCAATAGCCGGAACCACCTTTAATAAATTTCCAAGTTCATACCAGCCTTCATCCATGATGATATATTCGATACCTTGTTTGGCCGCAAAATCAATATAGTATTTGTAGGTATCTGTATTGATCCCTGCTTTAAAATCCACATCATAAACATTGTTGGCATTCCACCAGTCCCAGGCTACCTTACCCGGTTTGATCCAGGAAGGATCAGCAATGGCACAGGTATCGGCCAGCAAATAAGGAATTTGATTGGTGATCAGGCCTGCATCATCTTCTGAAATGCCCAGAATACGCCAGGGAAAATGGCGTTTTCCCTCAGTAAGAGCAATGTAATCAGCATATCGGGTTACTTTTACGTTGCGATCACGGACCTGCTCTTCCTCAAGTGCAACACCAGGAAATAAACCCCTTAGAGCATTACTACCGGTTCCTTTGAGCCATATTCCGGGATAGTCATCCAGTCCCGATTCAGTAATCAGTACACGATGTTTACTGGATGTTTCAACCAGGGCAGGCAAACTGCAAAAACGGTCGGCAGATATCAGGTTGATAGTCTCATAAAGGTAATATCGTTCATTATGCGAAAAGAAAGATTCTTCTTCGGGGAACCAGATATTGCTTCCCGAAGGAAAATTCAAAACAACATTTTCACGATTAACGGTAATGTCATCCTTAAAATCGGTTTCAAAACGCCAGGCTACGCCATTGTTAAACGCCCTGAATCGTATGTTATAATCCCCTTTGCAAACCAGCAACAATTCGGTATATGCTTCCTTGATATATTTAAATTTTTCCGCAACTGCGGGAATCACTGTATCGTTTACATAACTCGGAATCCGTTTTTTGATCTTTGGTTTTAGTCCGAGCACCACATCATCGTCCACATTCATACTGATGCGGGAATATTCAAGGATAGCAGTGGAATCGCGCAATACTTCAAACTCAACAAAATCTTCCGCGCGGATGTGAATGGCAATACGACCGTCAGGAGAAATCAGTTCGAGTGGCGTTTGTGCCGTAATTGTAGATATACAAAAGGCTAACGATAGAAAAAAAAGGACAACTCGATAAATATTTTTCATTGCTCGTAAAATTGACGCTAAATATACGTAAAACAGCTGTTAATGTTTTAAATAATCGTGTCCAAAATGGAAATCAATCGGTTTACCTCATCTGCTGAATTGTAATGAACCATGCTCACCCGCACCACACCATTTTGATCTGATAATCCCAGATCATCGATCAACCGGCGTGCGTAGAAATCACCCCATCGAATCCCGATTTTATATGGATCAACGAGTAAGGGGATTTCGCTGCTTTTTCGTTCCTTCACAATAAATGAAAAAGTGGGCACCCGGAGGGATCCTTCTGCCATCGGTTCGCCAATGATCCGAACATTCTTTTTACTTTTCAAAAAATCAACAAAAAGATGGGACAGGTGTTCCTCATGTGACTCAATTAGTTCATAAACGCCATGCAACCGGTTCAATAACTTCTCATGGCCATTGCCATAGTGATGAGCATAAAGTCTGTCAAAATAATCAGTAATCCCCAACAAACCATAGCTCAGTTCATAATTTACATTACCGGGTTGCAGTTTGTAAGGAATTTCTTCATTTCCAATAAAAAAATGATTGATCCCGGGCAGTTTATCGAGGTGTTTCTTTTTGCCGTAGAGCACAGAATAGTGCGGTCCGTAAACTTTGTAGAGACTGAATACATAAAAATCTACATCCAGCGTCTGAACATCCACCATCCGATGGGGAGCATAGGCCACAGCATCAACGCATACCATAGCACCCCGGTCATGAACAAATTCAGTGATGGTTTTTACAGGATTGATCGTTCCAAGGATATTGGAAGTGTGCGTAAAAGCTACAAGTCGGGTTTTTTCCGTCATAATGCGTTCGAGTTCATCCAGCTCCAAATGCAGCGTATCTGGGTTAACTTTCCATGATTTAACTTCAATTCCATGCTTTTGCATCATCAGCCATGGACCAATATTTGCTTCATGGTCGCAATTGGTGACAATCACCTCATCACCGGGTTGTAAAGTTTGCACCATGGATCGTGAAAGGCTTTGAAGAAGCATGGTGGTTGAAGAACCAAATACCACTTCGACAGGATCAGCAGCATTGATCACTCTTGCCCAGGTTTGCTGCGCTTCAGCAACCCTTTGGGTAGAAAGCTGGGAAATTTCGTAAGAAGCCCCTAGTTGAACATTGGTATTGTAGAGATAATCCTGTATCCGATCGCCAACCTGTTTGGCAGGTTGTGTTCCTCCAGCATTGTCAAAAAAAGCCCATTCACCCGAAAGGCCAGGAAATTGACTTCTCACAAATGATATATCCAGTTCTTTCATAATTTTGTTTTTTTCAAAATTACCAATTTCATTTATCTAATGAAAGGAATTAATTGGAAGTCGATAAGTAAGGACCATAGTTTCTTGATAGGTTGCGATTATTCCTTAACTTTGAATTAAATCTAAAAAATCAATCAATAAATGACATATATTCCTAATCCAACAAGATACGACAAAATGCCCTATAAACGTTGCGGTAGAAGTGGGATCAAACTTCCCGAAATTTCACTTGGTTTGTGGCACAACTGGGGCGATGGGGATGATTTTGAAAACGGCCGGGCGATGCTTCGTCGGGCTTTTGATCTGGGCATCAACCATTTCGATCTGGCCAATAACTATGGACCACCTTATGGTTCAGCAGAAAAAAATTTCGGAAAAATGTTCGCCATGGATTTCAAATCTCACCGCGACGAGTTGATCATTTCCAGCAAAGCAGGATGGGATATGTGGCCGGGACCCTATGGAAATTTCGGTTCACGGAAATACCTTATTGCAAGCCTTGATCAAAGCCTGAAAAGAATGGGTCTCGATTATGTTGATATTTTCTATCACCATCGTCCTGACCCTGAAACACCGCTGGAAGAGACCATGATGGCCTTGGATCATATTGTTCGCAGCGGACGGGCACTTTATATAGGTATTTCCCAATACAATCCGGAACAAACCAAAAAAGCAGCCGGTATTTTGCATGAGTTGGGAACTCCCTGCCTCATTCATCAACCTGTTTACAGCATGTTCAACCGATGGGTGGAGGATGGCCTGCTGGATGTGCTCACGGAAGAAGGGATTGGCTGTATTGTGTTCTCTCCATTGTCTCAAGGTTTATTGACAAAGAAATACCTCGATGGCATTCCGAAAGATAGCCGTGCAGGAAAAGGTACAGGTTATCTCCAACCCGACCATGTAACAACTGAGAAAATTGCAAAGGCTCGGGAACTGAATAAGATTGCTAAAAGCCGTGGTCAAAGCCTCGCACAGATGGCTGTTGCATGGGTTTTGCGACAGGATGCTGTGACATCGGCATTAATCGGAGCAAGCAAAGTTCAGCAGATTGAAGAGATTGTGGCGGCACTGGATCACAAAAAATTCAGCAAGGAAGAGCTTTTAAAGATCGAGGGGATATTGGGTATATGAAAAACCACCGTTTTAAAAACGGTGGTTTCAATGAAAAAATTATTTATATGAATTCGTTTTCTTTTTAGTCTAAGACTTTTTTACGCAGGTCATAGATTTTTTTGGTTCCGTAACCAAT
>JAHLKX010000004.1 GCA_020444515.1 Bacteroidota bacterium
CTCAGGTTTATGTCAGCCCAAACGAAAGTTCTGGTTGGTATATTGATGATATAGAACTTATTGATGACTCAGGTTTATTGATTGATGCTGGTCCTGATGTAGTTTGTAGTATTTCTGCTCCTACTCAATTCAGTGCTTCAGCTTCGGGAGGTTCACCTCCTTATTCTTACGAATGGATTCCTTATGAGTGGTTGTCAGACCCGTATGTTCTCAATCCTTATGTAAATTGTCCAGATACTACTGTATATACTTTAAAGGTTACAGATGCCAATGGATGCTTCAGAACGGATAGAGTTACAGCAAATGCATTACCTTACAGCACAGAAACAAATATTGTAAACTTTTCATTTACAGAACAAACAGGACCTGCGGTTATTGATGCCACAAACCATAGCGTTTATATTGAAGTAGACTACAATACAGATATTACCGGACTGGTTGCTACCTTCGAACTTTCAGGAGGGGCAAATGCAACGGTATCAGGAGTTCCACAGTTAAGTGGTAGCACGCCAAATGATTTCACAAATCCGGTTAGTTATTTAATTACAGCAGAAGATATGGTTACAACTCAAGAGTGGACTGTTACCGTAAGCATAAAACCCTGCGAATTAGACCTTAAAGTTTTGTTGCAGGGACCCTTTTTTAGTTCGCAAATGTTCCCCTGGTTGAATGGGTCCGGAGTTTTACCTTTGAGTCAACCATATAATGTCTCACCCTGGAATTATTCTGGAACAGAGCAGGTAACGGTCATTCCTAATGCAGATATCGTAGATTGGGTTTTGATAGAGCTAAGAGAAACGGATGGAGATGTTATTACAGCAACTAGTAGTGAGATAATTGCTAAAAGTGCTGCATTTATTCTTAAAAATGGTCAAATTGTTGACATTGATGGTGTCAACAATCTTAGATACGATATACCCATTTTTGAAAATTTATTTTTAGTTGTCCGCCATAGAAACCATGTAGGAATTATTTCTGCATCGCCTTTATCTTATAATAACGGTACTTTCTCATATGACTTTACTGATGATGCTGCAAAAGCCTATGGCGGTGTATTTAGTCAGATCGAAGTGACTGCAGGTACTTGGGCAATGATGGCTGGCGATGGAAATGGAGATGGAGAAATTGATAACCTGGATAAAAATGACATTTGGTACTATGAAAATAATTCATTGGGATACTATTCTGGTGACTTTGATATGAATAGTCAGGTTAATTCTACTGATAATCTTATCATGTGGAAACCTAACAGCGGAAAAGGAACCATGATACCAGATTAAAAATTAGCTGGGTTTTGAATGATTTAAACTTTTCAGTTTCAACAAACAAGAAGGGATAATAAAAATTATTTAATATTAAAATTGAACTGGTATTCAAAATTCAAGTACATCTTCGCAAACATATCCAAACATACAGTTAGCACGAGGGTTTAAGTCAGAGACTGTATGATGGATTATCTCGTGCCGTTGATTCATCAATATTTACTTCTTCGGCTGCAGCAGAAATGTCCCTTTCGCAAAATCCCTTACTCAGTCTAGTCTCCCGAATGCGCGCACCGGCGCAGAAATTTTCAAATTTCATTCATCCATCAAACAAACTTCCTCCTTCATTGTAAGGACGCTTCTACCTGCACGTTTTGCGATCCAAATCTCCGATTTGGCTATTTAACCTCTCCATCCTATTTCAAGTCGTCTCTTTTCATCGACTCCTAAGCATGACCGAGCGCCATTGTTTTGAATATGTTTTATAACCGGTAAATGTTGAATAGACGATAAACTTTTTGCCTGTATGATTTGTTTAGGTATGCAAATTTAATATTAAACAAAAATGAAAAACTATTTTATAGTGGGCGGTTCTTCGGGTATAGGAAATGCCATTGTCCGGGGTCTCCTTAATCAGGGCCACAAGGTATTTACAACCTATAACGATCATGCAATGGATGAAAAAGACAACCTGGTTGCCCGGCCATTGAATGTATTGGATGACAACAATAACATGGACTTTTTACCCGATCGGTTGGATGGTATGGTCTACTGCCCGGGAAGCATTATGCTACGACCCTTTCATCGTATTAAACCCGAAAGTTTTATAGCTGATTTTCAGCTCCAGGTGATGGGCGCCATCAACATCCTGCAACAGATCTTACCCCGGATGAAAGCTGCCGACCAGGCATCTGTCGTTTTGTTTTCGACCGTTGCTGTGCAAAAAGGGTTTAATTTTCATTCGCAGGTGGCTGTAAGCAAAGGGGCCATTGAAGGGCTTACGCGATCGCTGGCTGCTGAATGGGCACCCACGATCCGGGTGAATGCCATTGCTCCCTCATTGACCGACACCCCCCTCGCTGCCAGATTATTGAGTTCGGACGACAAAAAAGAATCCAATGCCAACAGGCATCCGCTTAAAAGAATTGGCACACCTGATGATCAGGCAGAGGCTGCCCTTTTTCTGTTATCGGACAAATCGGGCTGGATAACCGGTCAGATCTTGCAGGTGGATGGCGGGATTTCAGGTATCAACCTTTAGATAACCCAAATACGGTTGACCCAACCGAGGCGTTGATAGAAATCCTTAACCAGTTAATGAAAAGATACAATTAAAAGTGTCGAAAGATCTTGTTCGGATGTTTGAGTTAAAAAACACTCAACCTTTACCATCATACGTTTTCATTTCCGAATTAGCTACCAGGCATATTATCTAAAGACTGATCCAAAACCGCCATCACTTTTTCTTAAATGCTTTTTTGATATAGGCATAATCAAGGTAATAAAGGATCCTCAGCGACAATGAATTGGTCTGGGGTGCATCAAGGGTTCTGTCCAGTGCCTGAAAATAATTATCGGAAGGAGAATCACCTTCGGTGAGGATATTGTTTTTCCATACCAGGCTCATTTGACTGCCGGGAGCAAAGAACCACAGGAATTGCAGGTCGATGTTCATGGCATTGAAGTCGATGTTATGGTTTTCATTATAGGCTGAAGGTATCAGATCCCCGTTTTCCTGAAGGGTATAGAAGTCGAGATAATCAACCCTTGACCAGTAATGCCTGGCCCGAAGGTTGAGAGACAGATCGGTGGTAAAAATATAGCGCATTTCCAGCACATTGTTTATGGAAAGGACATCGCGCTGACCAAAATAGATGGTAGGATTTTGCATGAGGTCATACTGGGTGTCCACCCAGCCATAATCCTTGCTCCTGATATCATATTCCGAGGCAAAGGCCAGGGTTAAGCGATCGGAGAACCGGTAGCGGGGTTCGAAGGAAAACCAGTACAAACCCCGCTGGTTTTCGGGATGGTAATAAAAACCAAACTCACCCTCGGCGGCAAACCGTTTTCTTGAATCGGATGAAACTCCCAGTTCACCATCCCAGGAAGGGGGTAAATAAAGATACCAGCCATCCTGACGTGGCTCATAAAAATCATAGGTCCCCGTCGGACGAAATGCGATTTCCGTATAAAATCGCCAGAAATTCCTGAAGGTGTTGGAATTGTTCAATTCCAGATCAATAAACATCATTTCGAAAGGCTTGTATTGGGCATAATGTTTGGCTTCAAAAGCAGTTCTTGATTGAAGGATCCTCCATACCGGCTGATTTATGTTATAAGATAGGGATCCATTATTTCGAACCTCATTGTTGCGGTCGAGGTAACCCATGTCGTTGGGATCATAGTTATCATCGATGATCTCGGTTGAAAGGCTGTATCGCCAGGTACCACCCGGCTTATAGATATTCAGCAGGGAGGTATACCCCAGGTCAGCAGCACCCATGTTTTCATAGATCTGACTCACATTGATGAGCCCTTTAAAGGCAAATGAATTGGCCTTATTGAGCAGTTTGGTTTCCGTTCCGGTGACATTGGCTATGTAATCCCAATTGGGGGTCCAGTAGTTGGTATTGATGAGGGTGACATAGGACTGGTTTTTCAGGTTCTGGTCGAATACCAGCACATTGTAATTGGTAAAGGGCTGGGTGGCGATCCTGCGGGTGCTGCCGGTGAGGGTATCCTGTGCCTTTGCCCAGGTATGGGTGGTCATCCCGTTGAACACCCCAATGCCCAGTCCATGGCGGTTGCGGCCACTGACTTTGGTGGCATTGATTACCTGGGTGAGATCGGGGTTTTTAATGATCTTCTCATGGGCCCGCAGGCTGTCATAGGCATCCTCATAACCTCTGGGCAGGGCACCTACACGGCGGGAATAGAAGATATCACATTTATCAAACATCTCCGTACCTTCGGTGAAGAACTGCCGCTGCTCATCATAGCGGATCTCAAAAGGGGTAAGATTCAAAATGATATCATCCGATTGCACCTGCCCGAAATCGGGCACCAGTTCCATGTCGAGGGTAAACGCCTGGCTGATGCCATATTTAAGGTCCATACCACCCCGGATGAATGGGTCCCAGGCCGCTTCTCCCGGGCGCTTTTCCAGGTAGCCACCCACATAAGGCGTCAATGAGAGCCGCAGGGGTGGTTTGATCCCTTCCATGCCTATCAGGGTGCCATAGTAGCGAAAGATCTCCTGGCTGTCGTTGGGTACCCATGACCAGGTCGACATTTCATTGCGCCGTGCCAGCCGCCGCCACAAGTTGATGCCCCAGGTCTGAATGTCTGTCTTCGGAAAACGAAGGGCGCTATAAGGAATGAATACCTCTGCCATCCATCCCGAATCGGTTATGGTGGCAGCCGAATACCAAACGGCATCCCATGAAGACTCTTTCCCCGCTGCCGAATATTTACTGTCACTTTGCAATCCTGTGGGGGTGATCTTGAACTCGAACATGGTCAGTCCATCATTGTAAGGGAGAATATCTACCGAAAGGTAGTCGGTATTAAGCTCATCGGCCTGGTCGCGCTTGCCCAGCTCGGTGAGGATGCTGTCGGGATGGGTATCGTGCATGTAGGCTGCCACATACAACCCAGTTTCATTGTACCCAAATCGGATCTCCGTTTCATAAGACGGGCGTTCCGCATTATACGGCTGGTACTGAATAAAACCCGTGGCCAGGGGCAGGTTTGCCCAGATATCCTGGTCGGGTATGCCATCAATAACCGGAGTCTGCAAAAGGGAATCGGTACGGACCGATTTTATGGAAAGATCAAGGGGTTCCTGACTATAACATACAGATGCGGCAACAATAAAAAGGAAAAACAATATCCCCTGTCGCCATGGCCACCAGTCGTACTCAAAACCTCTTGCTGTTCGAATCATGACTTGATAATTTCTCGCACCCTGCCAGCATATGACACTGCTGACGGGCATAAAAGTAGGATTTTTTTGAAAAGGAGACTTCTAATTTATCAAGAAGATTCTGTCAATGGTTATCCCTATTCCGGCATTATAACAAAATTGAAGCAGAACGAAAAAGCATGAACAGGTTACCAGGACACCGTGTGCCCAAAAATGTTGGCAACAATGATGGAGGATCGATTGATGCTTACGACCCCCGAATCATCCATGCTGCGCGTAATCCCTTCATGGCTGACCGTTCCGGTAATCAATAAAAGATCAGATTGATGATTTACACTGGTGTAAGTATTCGAAAAAGTACCGGAATAAGTAGTATTTCCCGAAAGGGTTATTTGGGTAGTCCAGCTTTTACCATTGTTATCGGTAAATGAATAGGTATATTTCACACCCGTCATAGAAAAAACAAGATCGGTTCCGGTGATATGATGGGTGTTGTCATAACTGGTGGTTCCAGTAATCAATACGCTTCCGCCCAATGGACCTGTTGTGGTTATGTTGTGCTCCCCGGTTGTTACCCCAGCAAGATTCTGGTTGTAGATATCAACATAACAATTGATCAGTGCATTTCCCACCATTTTATAAAAATTTTCATCACTGATGGAAGGGGATACAGTCTCTTCATCTTTGCTGCAACTGCTTATCAGCAGGAGCGTACACGACATCGCCATGACAACGAATGCGCGCATTTTTACTCTTGTTTTCATTACTGATAAAAAATTAGGAAATTAAATCTATTGCTTAACTCTTGTGATTCAGGCTTCATAAACCTAAACCAATAGCCGGAATCTACCTTTATACTTAGTTATAAAGACGATAGTTACTGCTTAAAGACACAATAAATTTGTGCATAGTTGAATTTTGGAACGAAGCAATATCCAGGAAGAGAAACCATTTAAGCTGCAAACCAAAACCTATGGACGGTATTGTTTTGGATCTTTCTTTTAGTCTTAGAAAATTCTTTGTTGAAAACTGGTATATCCGATTGTTGATGATAAAATGTAAAGAAATATGCTTTATGCCAATTCTAAGTTCAGTCTTCCATTATTTTTCAGAACAATCCGAAAAAAACCACCTGTATATCCTGAAATTGAACGTGTAAATTTCCAATATCAATAACATTTATTCAAATTGCCAATAAGCCTTTCAGCCTTTCACTTTCCCACAACAATTTTGATGATTTGGGTCGAACCATTGGCAGTCAATCGGGTAAGGTAGATACCAGCTTCATAGCTCCCGGCTTCAAACAGGAATTCATGATCGCCTGAAGAGAGTTTACCGTGATAAAGGGTCTCCCTTTTCCGGCCCGAAAGATCATATATTTCAAGGGAGACGATCTCCGGTTCGGATAACCAAACGGAGAAGGTGGTTTGATCACTGAAAGGATTGGGATAATTTTGAAAAAGGGTCATTCTATTTTCACGTTGAGCGAATGGGGGATTCAGGGTATTCAAAACATCCATATTCTCAGCACCGAAGGTGGGCAACATTTCCATAAAATTACCAGTGCCATTGGGAAAACGACCGGTTGTGGTATCGGACTTTTGTTCCCCGAAACTCACCTCGTCAATCAGGTTAATAGCAGCATCGGAGAGCAGGATCACTTCTCCTTCGGCTGAAATTTTAAAATTGGTGTGGAGGCCTTCCTGGCTTCCATCTTCATCGGCCCAGACCACCAGGTAGTCACCGCCTTCGATCAGGGTATCGGGAAACGTCCATTTATCCGGGTTGGCGGCATTGTCTGACAAATACCAACCAGTCAGATCGATGGGTTCAGTGCTATTGTTATACAATTCTATCCAGTCATCGAACTCACCATCCTGGTCGGCCATGGTGGTTTCATTGTCGGCCATAAATTCATTGATCACCACTTCACCTGTGACGGGCACCGAATAAAATGCATATTCGGCTTTTGCCGGTGAAAAAGCAACCGCCCCTCCATTATCAGCAAAGATGTAATAGTCCATGTCAGTTGTTCCTGCTATGAGGGAAACACCCCAGGTGCCATCACCAGCCGTCCCATCATTGTGCATGCCATCATCGAACATATCGATCCGGTTGAACTTACCGGCAGGTTGATCACGGAATCCAAGTTCTACTGTTACTGCTCCCGATATTGATGTTGTTATCCAAACCACTTCCCCTGCAAAAGCTGTTTCGGGATCATGATTCACATTGATGATCGGCGGCGCTTCCTGTTGAAATTGTGTAAGTACTGACAGGTAATCCAATCGCGTTTCCATCAATTCCACAAGGCCTATTATGGGCATCCCCTGAGGGGGAGGTCCACCACCAACACCATTGTATACATTTTCAAGAAACTCCTCATAGGTGTAAAATTTATGGGGATCATTCTGCACCTCTTCATCAATGAGTTGCTGGATTTCCAGGGCACGTTCTTCGTACCATCCGTTTTCAAACAGGGTTTCCATCATGGTTTTCATATGGGCGATGTAGATCCGCTGGCGGAGGTCGCTGTTGAGCACTTTACTCACAATGGGATAATCAGTATCGTTGAGCCGGTAAAATGGATCAAAATGTTGCAACTGGTAAGGATTGAGGGGGCCACTACCCGCATTGACAAATCCGCCGAACGTTTCATTCAGATCCCAGACAATGGGATTCAAACGTCCGTCCCTATCTTCAAAAAGATAGTAGTTCTGCGGCATATTGATGGGAGCATCCAGGCTGACCAGCAGGTTATCAAAAGCAAGCATCCAGATCAGCCGGTCGATATTGAGCACCGATCCCAGTTGATTGTTGTAATTGTTGAGGGTATCCAGGAAATGTATCAGATTCATCCATCCGTTTTCCGACTCCAGCTGATACTGGTTAAAATATACCGTCGAATCAGCACCCTGCCAGATCCAGACTCCATTGGCAGGACCGTTCATTTCACCCTTGATTCGGGTGTTGTCGTCGCAATGTAAATGTGTTTGCATAAAATATCCGTCAACATCCTGCACACTGGTATAAAGCCCCAGATAGGTTCCGTTGATCGAAACTTTTGCATAATTGGCAAGGCTCGCAGGCATGAACATACGGGCTATCTCATAACTCATGGTTTCCCGAATCATGCTGGGATCTTTAAATCCATTGGAAAGTTTTAACGTTCCGTATCCATCTATTTTCTGATCAGCTATAACATGATCGAGTTTGATATTCAGGGGCTTTTTGATCAGTCCAGGCTGATAGGAGCTATTGCCCTTATACCGGACACCCACGCTGTCGAAAACAAGACCATTGATGGTGGCTGTTCCGGTTAGCCGATCCTCTCCCACTATGTAAAGGCTGTCGAGCAGATCATTCCAGTTTGATTCAGCAAACTCGATTTCAATGGTATTGATGGTATTGATATCATAAAAATTCTGGGAGAATCCGGAATAACAAAATAAAAAGGGCAGGATAATAAGAAGGGATTTAATGTGCTTCATGAGCCGGAAATTTGCATTTAGTGTTTTCAGGAAAATTAGATATAAAAAATGGGGAAAGGTTTAAAACCGGATCAAATTTTCATTTTTTTTGATCGGGTTCAGGATTCCCGAGAATGAAGCTTAAACAATTTATACTTTTGCCGGTTGTATTACTGATCCCGTTCAGCGGGATTGTGTTTTATTTTACGTTTCTTTGCAATGATATACAAATAACCTACAATAATTGATGGTTGAAACAAACAGGGACAAACAAGAGGAACAAACCGGCCGGCTGAGGGTGACCCAAAATCAACCCCTTAAATGGCTTTATATCACGCTGGGTACGGTTGCTGTGGGTCTTGGCTTTCTGGGCATCTTTCTGCCTTTGCTGCCCACAACCGCTTTCCTGCTACTGGCCGCCTGGGCTTATGCGCGCAGCTCCCCACGGTTCTACCATTGGCTGCTCAACAACCGGTTGTTTGGACGATACATCACCGCTTACCTGCAGGGAAAAGGGATGCCGGTTATTTCCAAAGTATCGACTATTCTATTACTTTGGCTCACCATCCTGGCAACAACGATCTTTTTCGTTGAGAACATATACGTCAGGATCGTGCTGATCATGGTGGCTATCGGAGTGAGTATTCATATCGTAACCTTACCTACACTAAGAAGAAGCAATGAAAGCGCTATAAAAACTGGCGGGAAAAGTGCACCACAGATCCAGAATGGCATAAATCGAAGTTAGGATCCCTCCGTTGGTTGTGTCACAAAAATGCCACGCTTTTTCAAATACGCACCTTGCTTTTAGTTAAAGCCTCCCATAATTTTTTCAAACAACCACAGGGGTAATTTTGTTTATAGTATCATCAAGCTTTTGACCATGATCTCTGATTCCATGCATTTGCGGTTCCTTATATTGTTTTTGATGATCCTTCAACAGGTTGTACAATTGCCGGCACAGGGTGATGATCCGCCGGGTCAACCTGTACTTGTCGCACCTGCTGATCAATCAACCGGGAATCCTACAGGAATTACCCTGTCCGTTATCGTCTCCGATCCCGATGCAGACCTGCTATCGGTTACTTTTTATGGAAGAAAAAAACCGGATTCCACCGATGATTTCACCCTTGTAGGCCTCCCCGATACCCAGTATTATACCGGTGAACTAAACGGTGGAAGTGCCGACATTTTCTACAGTCAAACCCAATGGATCGTTGAAAACAGGGAAGAAAAAAACATTGTTTATGTGGTGCAGGCGGGCGACTGTGCTGAAAATGGTGACCTGGTTGAGGCTGAATGGAAACGAGCCGATACAGCCATGAAAAAGATAGAAGATCCTTTGACCACCCTCCTGGCAGATGGCATCCCTTATGCGGTTGCTGTGGGTAACCATGACCAGACTCCTTTGGGGAATCCCAATGGCACCACTGATCTGTTCAATGCTTATTTTGGTGCGGCGCGGTTTGCAGGGCGTGAATACTATGGTGGACACTATGGAACCAACAATGATAACAGCTTCCAGCTTTTTCATGCCGGTGGAATGGATTTTTTGGTCATCACCATTGAATACGATCCGGGTGCCAATGCAGCGGTGCTGAACTGGGCCGACAGCTTGCTGATCGCCCATGCTGATCGACGGGCCATTATTGTCAGTCATTATCTCATCGGGCCTGGCAACCCCGGCAACTTTGGTGCACAGGGTCAGGCCATTTACAACCAGGTCAAAGACAATCCCAATGTCTTTCTCATGCTGGGGGCCCACTATCCCGGCGAGGGACGGCGGACAGATCATTTCAACGGGGACACCATGCATACCCTGCTGGCCGATTACCAGGCAAGAACCAATGGCGGGAACGGCTGGTTGCGACTGATGCAGTTTTCACCGGCTAACAATTCAATATCTGTTCAAACATATTCGCCCTGGCTCGATCAGTGGGAACAGGATGCCGACAGTGAATTCGATCTGCCATACAATATGAACGATGCGGCATTGGATTCCATCGGATCTGTGGGGAATGTGGTTTCAGAATCGATCGTTGAAATACCCTGGACCAACCTTGATCCAAACACCACTTATGAGTGGTTTGTGGAGGTGAGTGATGGGCTGGGGACCCTTACCGGACCGCGCTGGTCGTTTTCCACAGGAGATCATCAACTGGATGTAAAGGTATTTCTTGAGGGCCCTTTCTTCGTAGACAATATGGTTACAGACCTGGGAACATCCATTCCCAATGATCAGCCCTATGACATGCCTCCCTGGAATTACAATGGAACCGAAAACGTATCTGACTTCCCCCCTGATGTAGTCGATTGGGTTTTGGTAGAATTGCGGGATGCCCCAGATTCCCTCGCTGCCGGAATGAACTCAAGGATATTCCGTACAGCCGCACTGCTCAAGGAAAACGGGGATATCGTTTCCACTGATGGTGTCAGCCTGCCTGGTTTTCCTGAGTCCATCAATAAAGAACTTTTTGTGGTCATATGGCACCGAAATCATCTGCCGGTTTTATCTGCCAGCCCACTTTTCAATTCAGGGGGTATATTTCAATATAATTTTACCCAGGATGCTGGTGCTGCTTTTGGTGGAGCAGAAGGATATAGCATATTACCCGGCAACCGCTGGGGTATGACCGCCGGGGATGGCAATGCCGATGGGATGATCAATGATGCCGATCAAACAGGTTGGAATGCCGATGCCGGTTATTCGGGTTATTTATTGTTCGACCTGAACCTCGACCGGCAATCTGATAACCGGGATAAAAATGAACGCTGGCTGAATAACCTGGGTAAAACTTCCATGGTGCCGGATTAACAGGCCTGTGACCCCAATCGTTTTTTACTGAAGATTGAATAATAAATTGTTTGCTAAATTGCTTCTTTCCTGATTATTTCCAGAATCATCATGAATATTTTCAACAAAAAGAGCAGGGATCCACAGGTGATTAGGTTGGAATGTAATTTGAATACAGTAAATCTCACTTACAGTCCCAGCTACTCATATCGAATAAAATGAACCGGGTTCAGGTATCCGATCCTGATAATTTGGAAAGAGATGATCAATAAAGCAAGGATTAAACAAAACAGCAGGGTTACCACAAATATCCACAACTGAATGCCTGCATGATAGACATAGCGTTGCAACCATTGATCCATTATAAACCAGGCGATCGGAATGGCCAGCAGATTGGCAATGAATACCCATCGCATAAACCGGGTGGACATGATCACAAATACCTGTTTGAGGCTGGCACCAAATATTTTCCGAATGGCCATTTCACGACTTCGCCGTCGCACGATGTATGCAGCTAACCCAAATAACCCAAGGCCGGCAATGAACAGGGCCAGCCCGGCACATGCTGCCAGAATCCAGGCAAAACCAAATTCTTCCGCATATCCTTGCTTCACATGATTGGTTAGGAACATATAATTGAAGTCTTCGTTCGGAACGATGCGTTTCCATTTACTTTCCAGTTGCGTAATCAGATCTTTTTTATTCATACCAGTATAGCTCACAGTAATGAAATTATACCCCTGAAAGGGAGAGCGGGTGATGATCAATGGTTCGATTTGTTTTTGAAGGCTTGAATAATGAAAATCCTCAACGACACCAATTACAGGATGGTCACCGCCCCTGCTGATGGTCTTCCCGACCGGATCTGTCCATCCCATTTGTTTGACCAGTGTTTGGTTGATGATATAAGCCGTTGCATCTGTTCCATATTCAGCCGAAAAATTTCGGCCGTCAACGATCCTGAGGTTCATGGTGGTTAAGTAATCGTTGTCCACATCCAAAACATGGATCATGATCGGCTCTGACATTCCTTCCGGGATATATCCGTTTCGTGTAAAGTCCAATCCCGGAATATCAGAAGAAGCACCGGCATGCGCTATACCGGCAACTGTCAAAAAAGCTCTTTTAAGCGCATCACAGGCTCCTGTTGATGCTTCACTATCAAGTGAGATCACCAGTTTGTTTTCCGGTTCATAACCCAGATCCTTTTTCAGCAAAAGATTGATTTGTGTAACGATGATGAGGGTACAAAGGATGAGTGCGGAAGATACGGTATACTGAAGGATAACCAGCGTACTCCGAAAGACCGGTTTTCCGCCTGCTCCCATGGTATGACCCTTCAATATTCTTACCGGCTGAAATTTTGAAATATTCAATGCCGGATAAGTGCCGGCCACCACACCGGTGACTAAGAGAATAAAAAGCATGATAGCAACAATTTGCAATAAGGAAAAATTGTAAACATCTAATTGTTCCAGAAGGAAGGGATCATTGATCAAGGAGGGAAGAAAGGCTTCCACCACTTCGATGATCAAAAAGGAAAGAAAGAGAGCCACCACCGTCAGGATGAAAGTCTCGATCAAAAATTGCAGAACAATCTGCCTTCGCTCTGCTCCCATCACTTTTCGCACACCGACTTCTTTCATCCTGCTGAAGGAAGCTGCAGCAGACAGATTGATGAAGTTAAAACAGGCAATGAACAGAATGATGATCGTTATGCTAAAAAGAATGATGATAAAGGTCAAATTGCCTTTGGTTTCAATATCGGAATCAAAATCTGAAAAAAGGTGGACTTCTGTTAGGGGCTGAAAAATCAATGACCATTCCACGCCATAGGGCTTGAGCATGTCATTGATCTGTTTGTCCAGAATGGACGGCAATTGTGTTTCAAATTGCCTGATACTGGTATTTTTCTTAAGCAATACATAGTTGCAATAGCTATGGCCACCATTCCAATCAAGATATACATGCGGATCCTTGTAAAGACTCATAAATGAGACCAATACATCAAACTGGAGATGAGAATGCGGGGGAGGATCCGCAACAATGCCGGTAATGAGTATTTTATCCCTGTTGTTCAGCTCCAGGATCTCTCCGATGGCATCACTTTCATCATCGAACATGGTCCGGGCCATGGACCGGGTCAGTACACCTGTATAAGGTTGATTGAGGATGTTGTGTTCATTGCCAATGATCAAATCAAAGGAAAGAATCTCGAAGAAAGTCGAATCGGCATACATGAGGTTTTGGGCCGGATAGTTCTTCCCATTGTAACTGAAAAAGCTCCCCCTTGGATGGGAGATCCGCACCATTGATTCTATCTCCGGTATTTCCTGGTATAAGGTCGGGCCAATCCCTGCCGTTGCAATGGCGGAAGTTGAGGTTCCTTCATTGTTGGATTCACTTTTTAAAATGACCCGGTAAATGCGATCCTTATTAGCATGGAACCGGTCGAACATAAATTCATTGCTGATATACAATAGCGATACCACACATATGGCCATGGCAACGCTCAACCCGATGACATTGATCAAAGAAAATGATTTGTGCTTAATGATGTTTCTGAATGCGATGACAAGGTAATTTAAAAACATATCAATGATGATTAAAGGTTCTAAAATGAGTGCACACCGATATCAGATAAGGTTTATGCAAGAACACTAAAATTAAGGTAATGGTGCAGGATGTTTTCATTGCTCTTGTTTATTGACCTTCGCTCGGGCAAAACATATGCCACAGGACCTTTCATGTCTCAATGCCAACGAATTACAGCACATGGCCCCAACACAGCTCTCCAAATGTGTCCGCTTTGATACAGTTGATGTTTGATTATGATACAATCCGGATGGCATCCTTCCAATTTGTCTCACAGCATTAAATTTATCATTACGATGGAAAGCTCCGGGTTTAAGCCTTCTTTTTCAATTTGATTGTTTATTTTAGTCGCCATGTATTTTATCGGTGCAGACAAAAGGCAAAACCCATGTCGGGCATTTTAATATTTTCGGCGGTCACCATCACTCTGGCACTCCTGTTTTATTCGGTAGGCGCATGGGCAGAACGATTTTCAAAGTTTCTCAAAACCTGGCATGTGGTCACGTTCTGGCTGGGATTTATCTTCGATGTTACAGGCACAGTAGCCATGCATTTCATATCCGACAATCCTTTTGATCTGAGTGACCCGCATACCCTAACCGGCCAGATCGCTTTGTGGCTCATGTTGGCCCATGCCACCTGGGCGACCCGTGTGATTCGAAAAGACGACCTCCGGCTGCGAAAAAGGTTTCATCGGTACAGCCTGGTGGTATGGTGCATCTGGCTCATTCCCTATATCAGCGGAATGTTTTTGGGGATGACCGGTTAAACACCCATTCCAACAGAACCAATCTTTAAAATACTGCCAGTCAACCCCATGAACCATTGGTTTTGGTAGATCCTGCCGGATTGCGTAATTTTGCCGGAGATAATCAAGTGTTGAATGCGGTATTTTTTAATTTTCATAATCCTTCTTCCTGTTTTTATATTCTCAGGAAAGGCACAGCCAGGTGGGATCGATCACTGGGAAATGCTCGTGGAGGCCGGTAATCTTTGGAATTATTTTCCAGGTACGGAAGAGCCTCCAGCCGACTGGAGAGACCTCCTGTTCGATGATACTGAATGGAGCCAGGGCCCCGGTGGGATTGGTTATGGTGATGGCGATGATGCCACCATTATTGATCCGGTTGGCTCATTGTATATGCGACAGTTATTTACAGTGGATGATCCGGCTGAAATAGTGGGTGCACTCTTGTACATTGACTATGATGATGGATTCGTTGCTTACCTGAATGGGATTGAGATCGCCAGGGGAAATATCGGCTTACCGGGCTGGATCCCTCCCTTCAATGCTTATGCAGATAATGATACACATGAAGCCCAGCTTTACCAGGGAGGAGAGCCGGAACATTTCGGCCTCAATGCGATGAATCTTGATACCCTGTTGACAGCAGGCAACAATGTACTGGCCATTCAAATCCATAACTGCAATGCCACATCAAGTGACCTGTCTGCTATCCCCTATTTTTTTGCAGGCACCACCGATACGACAAACACCGGAGGCTCCTTACCAGATTGGTTTGACGAAAATGACTTCGAATTTTCTACCCATCTGCCCATCATGGCGATCGATGCCTATGGACAACAAATCCCTGATGATCCGCGAATAATTGCCAATTTGAAAGTGTATAACAATCCCAACGGGCAAATGAACTCGATTTTGGATGAACCCACTGGCTATGATGGCATCATCAGCATTGAAACAAGGGGAGCCAGCTCACAAATGTTCGACAAGAAATCCTATTCATTCGAAACCCAACTTGCCAGTGGTGAAAACAACAATGTTGAGCTATTGGGACTTCCTTCAGAAAATGACTGGATCCTATATGGGCCTTATTCGGATAAATCCCTTCTTAGAAATGTGCTCATCATGCAACTGGCAAGGGAAATGGGCTGGTATGCCTCGCGAACGGTATTGTGCGAAGTGCTGTTGAATGGTGATTACAGGGGCATTTATGTCCTGATGGAGAAAATCAAAAGAGACAACAACAGAGTAGACATCAACGATCTTGATGGCAATGACAATGCCGGCGATTCATTGACAGGCGGGTATATTGTTAAAATCGACTGGCCCGATAACGGGAATACCTATGATTGGCAATCTCCGGTACATTATTTTAATGGGGATTATCTGAATCTGAATTATCAGTATGAATACCCTGACAGGGATGAAATTACAGGGCCGCAGGCTATGTATATCGAGAATTTTGTGTCTTCGTTCGAAGAGGCCCTGATTGGTGGCAATTTTATGAATATACAGGAAGGCTACCGCAAATACATTGATGTCCATTCGTTTGCAGATTATTTCATTTTGAATGAAATTGCCAATAATGTGGATGCCTACCGCTTAAGCAATTTCCTCACCAAAGTGAGGGACTCAAAGGGAGGTAAACTATTTGAAGGGCCCATTTGGGATTTTAACCTGGGTTTTGGGAATTGTGATTTTGGCAATGCCTGGCAAACCTTTGGCTGGGCTCTCAGCAATCCCTTTGTTGTCGAAATTATCCCCTTTCATTTGAAGCGACTGAGGCAGGATCCCTCCTTCAGAAACCTGACACGCTGCCGCTGGGATGAACTGCGGACTTCCACTTTATCAGAAGATCATATGGATGGCATCATCGATTCACTCATCACCTATCTCGGGCCGGCCATTGAACGTAATTTCGATCGCTGGAATATTCTCGGAACCTACGTGTGGCCCAACTATTATGTGGGTAATACCTATCAGGATGAAATTGATTATTTGAAGGGATTCATCGATGCCAGGCTGAGCTGGATCGACAATAATCTGACAGGGATTTCAGGAGATTGTCAATCAATTTACAACCAGGAAGTGGTGGTATCGGAGATCAAATACCAGGTTGCCGATGAATACGAACCGGGCGACTGGTTTGAACTCTTCAACAACAGCTCATCCACCATTGACCTTTCGGGTTGGATAATCAAAGATGAGAATAACCTGAACACGTTTACCCTCCCACCGGGAAGCATGTTAAATCCCGGTCACCACCTCGTCATCTGCAGCGACCTTCAGAAATTTTCGTCCATATTCCCTTATGTTGGAAATGTTGTTGGTTCGTTCAACTGGAAATTAGGTCAAAATGACCGGATACGTATTTATGATACCGATGGATTGCTGGTATGTGAAATAAATTATAAAGAGGATGGTGCATGGCCCATTTTGCCTGAAGGGCTTGGATACACGCTCGAATTAACAAACCCTGCCGAAGATTTGAATGATCCGTCCAACTGGTTTACGGGTTGTCCGGGGGGATCACCCGGAAGTGCTTATTTTTTACCCTGTCCGAATTTATCGGTATCGGAAATTAGGAAAGAATCCCTCATTGTCTACCCGAATCCTGCAAGAGATTTCCTGACGATCAAACTTAAAAAGCAAGAAAAAGTCAAAATTTCCATACTGACCATCGACGGAAAGATCATGAAGCATCATGAACAAAATGCGAAACTGATAGAACTTGATATCAGGGACTTGAATACCGGTATTTATTTTGTTAAAGTAACCGGTGAAAGCGATATTTGGGTTAGGCGCATTGTCATTGAATAAACTCAAAATTTGACCTATTCCCTTGATTTCGCATACAACTTACCATTGAACCAGTATTCAGAATAATATTTTTCACCGCGCTCTTCATGCACCCGGTAATCATAGATAATTTCATTTCCATCACTCATTCGGACAATGATCCGGCCTGCATCGCGATTTCCCTGGACGGTCCAACGGCCTTTGGACTGCTGGTCACCATAGGCACCCCAATTACCACCACCACTCAAATCACCCGAATAGGATGATTCGTATTGTTCGTCATAAGTCCCATCCGGATTAAACTGGATCCAGGTGGAGGTATTGGTGGTGAAGTTTGCCCATTTCGCGGCAAAATGCTGCATCAGTTCTGATGTATTGGGTTTGGAATATCGAAGATTGGTAGCGATGGCCTTGGCATCCCGGATAATGTCTTCACCCAGTTGGTCGGGTGTTGTGATGGCTATGATAAAAGCACCACCTCCATAAGGTGAAAGGGTTCCGAACCCCTTTGCTTTTACTTGTTGACCATCCATGATACCCTGGTAATCGGCTGCCAGCATATTATTCCCTGCATTAGCAATGGTGCCCGACAATTGCAGATATTGGCCTTCCTCCTGGATTCCTTTAAGCATCTCCTGTTGCACCTCCTGCAGATTTTGCAGCATGTGCGGCAGCACCAAAATCAAACCGGCAATGGTGTTATGACCGAGGATCATGCCACTTCCATCCTGCTGATGAATCCATCCGGCTGGTGGCATGAACACAAATCCCCATGCAGGATCACCGATCTCATTGCCGGTAAGGTCCTGCTGATTATTTGCATTTGCATTCATATGACTGTTTGAATTTTCTGGTTCAGCATTTGACTGGTCCGCGCCAATATCTGCAGCAGGATCTTGCGTTTCATTAACCGCTGACCGTGTAAAGTTGAGGTAAGTGGCAGTGTTATAATCGGGCATATTGTTTTGATCTGGTTCGATCAGTGACAATATGAGTTCTCCTTCAAAAAAATACATTTCAAAAAAAACAGCTCCATGCTGATCAGAACAAATTCCACTCACCGCTTCACCAAGATACTCACCTTCAAGCTGATAATGAATCCCCGTCGTGCTGGATAGGGTTCCCGTAACCTGCCTGTCTTCTGCCTGTTTCAGTACAAGAGATAGGGTTACTCCATCGTCATCCAGGGTATAGGTGCCATCATAATTTTTTTCGACAGGCTGGGCATTGAGCCAACCGGAAGCAGTAAAGACCATGAATAATAACAGGATGAAGGTGAAATCTTTCATGGATTGAAAAATTTGGGTTGTCATATTATTTCAGGTTAATGGGAATTTTTCCTGCTCTAAGTTACTACTTTTTTCATAAAAGGAACTTAGGGTCAGGCCATTCCCTATTCTTTTTCCTTTTTACAATCCTGAATTATTGTCTGGCAATATCCAGAGAGGTTTTCCAGGCTTCCAGAATTTCATCCACCGGTCTCCTCAGAATACTGGGATTCACCTTGAATTTGATCACATCCCCTTCAGAGGGTAAGCGGATCCAAATGTTATGATCCTCCAATAGTGCAGAGGACAGTTTTTGCCGATCCACCGATCCGGCAATTTGCAGATGATAAATATTGGTTCCAAATTCAACGGGTGTAAAAGTAAGTTCGTTGAGACCATTGAGCAGGGAGATCAGTTTTTGGGCTGTTTCCCTGGTCTTTTTCAGGTCTTCATCAATGGTCCTCGAATGATACAGTGACATAGCAGTTGCCATCCAGTTGTGCAACATCATGCCCCCGAGGATTTTGTTTTGATGCGGCAAGCGATCGATCAGTTCACCACTGCCACAGAGGATGGCGCCATAGGCGGCATTGAGGAGCTTATACTGGGAAATGTATACCGAATCGAAATAGGAGGCGTATGTTTCAATGGAAATCCCTGTCCAGTTAGAAGCCAAATGGAGACGGGCACCGTCAAGGTGCAGCCCATAGCCCTGTTCTTTACAATAGGCTGATATATCGCGGATCACCTCAATGGGAACCACAGCATTATCCGCTCGTCTTACCGGGCTTTCGATGGATACCGCTCCCACGTCACTGCGGAACACCTCACCCTGCTTATAATAAGCAATGGTTCGATCGAGTTCCTCCACATCAAAATATGGTTTCCCCTTGCCGGCAGGTATAAGCCTTTTACGATGCACTCTAGCCGAAGCATCTGCCTCATCGCGATAAATATGGCTGTTTTCAGGTACCACAATTTTGGTCTTATCACCGGCCAGCAATTTGATAACCACTTCATTGGCCATTGTGCCAGTGGGCAAGAATACGGCCTTCTCCTTACCGGTGACAAGGGCAAATTGTCGCTCCAGTTCGCTGGTGACTCCTCCATGCCCATAGAAATCCGGTTCAATAGGGGATTCCTGGTTCAACTGCATCAGGATATCCAGGTATTCCTCCGGAGAATAGTTCAAACCGTCATACACAAAATTGATTTGAGAAAATTTAGGCTGTCCGTTAAACGGGAATGTGGGCTCCGGCGCTCCTGATAAACTCAATCCTGGCAGCATCAATGACAGGGATGAAAAACCGGCAGTTTTTAGAAAATCTCTTCTGGCCTTATTCATAGTGGTGTTTTATAGGGGTTTATAACCATGTTTTAGAAGGATAAAGATAGAAAAATTCGGGGAACGGTTGCTGGATCAGAAGGACATCGTCTTAAATTTAAGAACACATAATTGATGCAAAATTAATCGAGAAATCATCAAAAATTTTCAACGATAACACATACTGGTTCTGCGCTACTTTTTAAAACAATAATTTAGCAAATTCACAATTCCTCATCCTGTCCGCAACCGCACAAACTGTTCTCACACAATACAACTTGCTTTGATCCGGGCGTCCAATAAAAAAGTCAACCCTCACGTAATCAGGCTTGTAAGTATGTGGTACACTCTTTGAAATCTAAGCGGCTAATATTTATAATCAAAAACAAGTACTATGAAAAAAACAAGAACAATGATTCGGGTGTGGCTGGCCCTGCTCTCCATGGTGATATTGATACCAGCAGTGAGTGCCGGGAATGGCCCGCGACCGGATGAAACAGAATTTCCCATTGATGAATTGAAAGGACAGATCTATTTCCTGGCATCCGATTACCTGGGAGGCAGGGTTACCGATGAGCCCGGATATACCCTGGCAGCTGAATATGTCAAGACCCAGTTTATGGCAGCCGGATTAAAACCCTTTATTGCGTCAGATAATCCTGATGACCAATATTTTCATCAATTTAATCTCAACCGTAACGATTATCATTGTGATGCTCCAATGATTCTAAAAACAAAGTCAGGAGATAAAACCTTTGAACTGGATAAAGATTTTAAACTCATCCGGACCATAACCGGGGGCATGGTGGAAGCAGATCTTGAAACGGTTTTTGTGGGATATGGCATTGAGGAGCCCGATGCAGATTGGAACGACTATGAAGATCTGGAGGTCAGCGGTAAAAATGCGGTGATCCTCTTTGGGGCACCATTCAACAATGGAGAACCCATTCTGAACACGGAGTTGCATGAAAAATACAACAGTAAACCAGGTCTCAGCATCAAACTCAGACACCTGATGGAAAAAAAACCTGCAGCCATCATGCTCGTAATCAATGATGATTTGCAAGATTACTATGATCGCCGTGAAAGTCAAACCCAGGTATTTAGCAATGAATACAACGGATCGGACTACAGGATGGCCATGCTTGACAATTTTTACAGGCTTTACCTGATTAAACCCTATGTTGCGGATGCATTGTTTGGTTCAACACCAAACAGAATAGAGGACATCGAAAAAGGTAACCTTGAACGGTATGCGCCAGGCCTGATTCCCGGATTATCTGTCAATCTGCCTGTAAGGGTGGAAGAAAAAGAAGTGCTGGCCCGCAATGTAGTTGGCATGATCGAAGGTACGGATTCCATATTAAAAAATGAGTACCTGCTGATTGGTGGTCACCTGGATCATGAACCCAATTTCAATGGCATTGTAAATAATGGTGCCGATGACAATGCCAGCGGAGTGACAACAGTCATTGAACTGGCCCGGTATTTTGTCAAACATCCTTTGAAAAGAACAATACTTTTTGCTGCCTGGTCTGCTGAGGAAGGAGGTTGTTATGGCTCCCGGAATTTTGTAGAAACTTTCCCCGGTGGCCATGAGCAAATTGTTGCAGCCATGAATTTCGATTGTGTGGGCCGGAATGGTAAGAATGCCGAAGAGCGATTTCAGACCTATATGCTTGATGCTGTAAAGGTTTGTCCCGAAATGCTTCCCCTTGTGGATCGGATCAATGCCGAAACAGTGAATTTCAGGATTGAGAAGGAGATGTCGCCGCGATGGGGAACCAGCGACCAGGAAAGTTTTATCAATGTGGGTATTCCGGTAGTGGACTTTTTTAATGGCGGAACTGTCGATCTGCATCGTCCGACCGACGATCCTGAAAAAATTGATTATGAATACCTTCAAAAGATGTGTATCCTCGGGGCTGCCATCGCTGAAGAACTGGGCAATATGGAAAAGAAAATGTGTGCGGATGATGCATCATTGTAATATCAAAGGGAAGGATTTCCCTGCCTAAATTTCTGAATGTAGTGTTGAAAGGCACGGAATTTTTCCGTGCTTTTCTTTTTTAATCCAAATTACAGACCCTATACATTCACACCTGCAAACATGATCTTCCTTTGTCATCAAAAAGGTTCACCCTGGTCGTTAAGCTATTGTTCAGCAATCCATGCATGTTGACTTTATCTTTTAAAAGTCCATTTCAAACTGATGGTTAAAATGGCCAAATTCATTCACAATTCCATGTTAATGACTTTCGGAAGGATTTATGAATGCATCATAATAAATTTCTTTTTTTGCAGTTTCTATGAACGTTTAACAATTAAACAACCTCAACGATGATGAAACTAAAAAGACTGATGATGGTTCTGTTCATTCTTGTAATGATTGCAGGCTGCGGAAAAGATGATGATAACAATACCACCCCAAAACTTAAAACCGAGAGGGAATATGTCCTTTATATAGACTTTTGGAATCCTGATGGCAACAATCCACAAATCAGCTTCGATGCAGAAAATTCCTCACCGGAGATCCGCATCGATTTTGATCAAACCTTTGCCGGTGTGGCTGAGCCCCCCAATCTCACTAAAGTGTTGATCGACAATGTAAGGATCATTGATGCCAACTTTATCAATTATCAAATTGATGGCATCACTGCATATGAATTCAGGAATGATATCAATGACTGGAAGATCGATGTGGAATTTGTAATGGAATACGAGCCCATCGGTGATTTGAATGTCATGCTGGTGCTGGATGCCAGCGCTTCACTGGATGATGATTTTTTGAAGATCAAAGAATTTGCGTCCAATTTCGTCACCCGAATCTTTGAAGAAAGCCCTTCGGCCAAGATCGGCATTGTAGATTTCTCGGATGTTATTCATTCCTACCCACTTTCAAACAATGAAAATGCCCTCATTGGTTATATTTCAGGAATTGAACAGGGGCCTTTCACAACCTTGTACGAAGCCATGAACACAGGAATTGATGTATTGCAGCAAAACCAGGCAGATGGTAAGGCCATCCTTACGTTTACCGATGGTACGGATAACAATTCCGATCCCCAATATACACCTGAATACCTTTATCAGAAACTAACCGGTGATTCCAGCAGCATCCTGATCAACAGCTTTACGGTTGGACTGGAAGGAAATGGCGGTATTGACAAACCAGTCCTGGAAGATTTGGCCGCCAATGGCGGTGTGGCCCGGTTTCCAACAACCATCAATGAACTGGAACTCATTTTTGAGAAATTCTCGGAATCGATCTCCAATGTCTATAACCTCACCTACATTCGCAATCAGCAGTTAATCCCCGAAGAAGCACCGGCCCGGTTAAAATTTGTTTTCCAGGCTAAACCCAAATAGCCTATCGGGATTTATGATGACAGGATTTGTCTTCTTTGAATTTTTTTCGGAAAGTTGATAGAATAATATGCTATTTCCACCATCTGAGCAGAACGGTTTCCATCAGCAAAAAAAACAGGGTGGCAAAAACAAACCAGCGCCAGAGCTGTTTCCCCCTGCTCAGATCGGTGAGGGCTTGCACAAAGGGTTGATTCTCGGTATCAAGAACCTGCAATCCCCTGATGCCCGAATCTTCAGCATATTTCTGCAAGGATTCCGTTTCTGCAAATCGCATTTCAGATTCAAGACGGTCATAATTGAAAGCCAGTCCGCTGATAATCGACTCATCAAATACCAGTTCATAAAACCCCGCTTCTGTTATCTGGCCCCTTGGATAGATCTCCAAACCGGCGTTGATCTTTTTTTGCTCGGGAATAAAATCAAATGCTCCCTGGCGCGCTCGCACCGTTACTACTTCGTCTCCAGGCAACCGGAACCGGTTTACCCGGATCATTTCATCGCGACCGATGGTATTGTATAAAGGCGGATCCGTTACGCTCGAAATGGCCATATTGTAAAGTGTCGGAACAAACAACGCATGACGCGGAAAATTACTGAAACTGGTTGCGATGGGTACCGCAAATACATACACTCGCCCCTGTCCGTAAGGTTGAACATTGAGAAAAATATCGCCGTTTTCGAGCTCCAGTAGCTTGTCATGGATCTGCTGTGAGCCCACCCGGATGGGATAATGCTCCAATACACGGGGCAGGTTGATATTTTCTGGGATCTCTTCAAACACACCCTTGTAAAGAGCATGGTCCAGGTTGATCCTGTTGATATTGACATCCATGGTATCCAGGCTCCCATATCGCCCGGCAGACAGAGCAGCTAGTAATTCATTATAAGCTGCAAGGTCAATGCCTGTGCCCGGCAGAACAACCAGGCTTCCGCCATTTTCGACAAAACGGGTCAACTCCTGTCGCATACCGGAAGAAACAGATTGAAGTTCACTGAGAATGATCATATTAAACTCCGGCAATTCAGAATAATTCAGGCCCTGCTCAGGCATGGTGCGATAATAAAATCCGGTATCACTGCTAAAAAGGGCATTGAGATAACCATTTGGTCCGTCGCCATTGATACAAAGGATGCTGACTTTTTCAGAAACAGGAAAGGTAAAATATAACCGGTCATCAAAGGTGATGGGATAGTCGGTTATGCTGATCTCTCCGTAATGAATACCAGGCTGACTGGAAGTAAATGTGAGCACCACCTCCTCTTCTTTCCCGGCTGCAATATCGAGACTGGCCAGCGCTTTTTGCTGGTCATTGATCATTAATTTAACAGGTACCCTCTCATAATCTCCTGATGAACTATTGCGAAAGCGGACATGCAAATCGGATGACTGATTTCGCTGCTGCACGGGAGCTTCAAACCAACAACTGTCAATGTAAAGGTTATCGGCATTCACCGCCTGGAAGGGCACCATAAAAAATCGGGATAAAGTATCGACTTCGGGCAGGGATGGCTGCATCATATTTTCCTGAAAATCGGAAAGGATATAGGCTGTTTTATTACCCCGGCTTTCAGTGCCAAGGATCTGGTCCTGTCTGCGGATCACTTCAGGTAGGGTACGGGTGGCAGGATTGATCTTCACTTCATCCAGGGCTTCCAGGAATTCATCCCGGGACAGAAAACGTTGTCCACTACCCTTGAATTCATTGGTAAGCAACTGGAATCGATCGGCACTACCATACACAGAGGCAATCTCAACAGCCCTGGTCCTGGCAGCATCCAGCAGCATTCCCTGGTCCGATTCAGCTTGCATACTGAATGAATTATCAATATAAATGCTGATGATATTTTGACTGTCAGGATTGATCATGGCATTTTCTGCCGGGATAAAAGGCCGTGCAAAAGCCAGTACCAGCGCAGCGATGGCCAGCATCCGCATGAGCAAAATCAGCAGGTGCTTCAGTCTCGATTGTTTTTGGGTTTCCTGCTTCAATTCGCGGATGAAGGCTACATTGGTAAAATAGACTTTCTTGAAACGTCGAAAATTAAAGAGGTGAATGATGACCGGAATGGACACCGCCAGCAAACCATACAAAAATCCCGGATTTACAAATTCCATGAAAAAACCCTTTGATTGATTTCGTGCAAAAGTACGATAAAAGGATTAACGGTTTGGGAAGGGCAATATTTTGAGATGGGAAAAAAGGGAATTGGGGACAGGGGTTGGTGTAGTCAGAAAAATTCAGTCACACAGTGGATATTGCATCCATTTCATCAGCGTAAAAAAAGGCCTCTCCTTGCGGAGAGGCCATGATTAGGATTAACCTAAATTTTTCAGTTATTTCAAATAGCTACTTCGTAAACAGCATTAAATCACACCCTGATCGAGCATTGCGTTGGCCACCTTCAGGAAGCCTGCCACATTGGCCCCTTTCACATAATTGATATGCCCGTCGGGTTCAGTGCCGTGCTTAACACAGGTATCATGGATGCTGATCATAATGTGTTGCAGACGCTCATCCACTTCTTCACGGCGCCAGTTAAGTTTCATGGCATTCTGCGACATTTCAAGTCCGGATGTTGCAACACCACCGGCATTAACAGCTTTACCCGGTCCAAAAAGCACTTTGTTTTCATGAAATACTTCAATGGCTTCTGGCGTTGAGGGCATGTTGGCACCTTCAGCGACGCACAAAACACCATTGGCTACAAGATTTTTAGCATCCGCTTCATTGAGCTCATTTTGTGTAGCGCAGGGGATGGCGACATCACATTTGATTTCCCATGGATGTTTCCCGGCATGGAAACGTGCTTCAGAGAATTCCATGGCGTAAGGAGCAACAATATCCTGATTGCTGGCCCTCAGTTCAAGCATGTATTCTATCTTATCACCAGAAATTCCTTCAGGATCATGAATGAAGCCATCCGGTCCCGATAGTGTAACTACTTTACCACCCAGTTCATTCACTTTCATAGCAGCGCCCCAAGCAACATTACCAAAACCTGAAAGGCAAACAGTCTTTCCAACAAATGTTTCACCTTTGGTAGCCAGCATTTCTTTGGCAAAATAAACAGCACCAAAACCGGTGGCTTCCGGACGGATCAATGAGCCACCCCAGTTTAGACCTTTACCTGTCAGTACACCATGATGCTCATGGGTTAGTTTCTTATACATGCCATACAGGTATCCAATTTCTTTACCACCTACTCCAATATCTCCGGCAGGTACATCCATTTCTGGTCCGATGATCTTCCACAATTCAAGCATGAAACTCTGACAGAAACGCATGATCTCGGTATCACTTTTCCCTTTGGGATTGAAATCGGAGCCTCCCTTGCCACCACCGATGGGCAGGGTTGTCAGGCTGTTTTTAAAAATCTGTTCAAAACCAAGGAATTTAAGGATACTCAAGTTTACACTGGGGTGAAAACGCAATCCCCCTTTGTATGGGCCGAGTGCATTGTTGAACTGAACACGGTAACCAAGGTTCACATGCACTTTACCCTGGTCATCCATCCACGGCACTTTGAAGGAAAGAACACGATCCGGCTCGATGATGCGTTCAACGATCCCGGCGGTTTCAAAATGGGGATTTTCATTTACTACCTCTTCAATGGATTCAAGCACTTCACGAACGGCCTGAAGGTATTCTACTTCACCCGGGTGCTTCTTTTCGAGGTCATTCATTAACTTCTCAAGATTCATAGCTTTAAATATTTATATGTTAACTACTTACTATTGTTAATCAATTAACAATTCATTTAAATGAGCGGCAAAAGTCTATCTATTAATTGACATTTCCAAATAAAACCAAAGAAAAATAATCTCTTTCTAAAAAGCGATGATTTCTTTGGAAAAAGGCTGAAATTCAAGTAAATTAAAAGTCCTGTTTTCAGCTGTAATCCTATCTTTGTAAAAAAATTCCTTGTTGTGGACAAAAATACAATATTATATGGATTCCAGCCAGTAATGGAAGCCATGAATGCGGGCCGTGAAATTGAGAAAATATTTCTGCTCAACAATCTCCATCCGGCCAAGCTGGCAGATCTGAAAAAGGCAGCCACCATGTTGAAGATCCCTTTTCAGTTTGTACCCAAAGAAAAACTGAACAGGCTTACCCGGCAAAATCACCAGGGGGTGGTAGCATTTGTTTCGCCCATCACTTATGCCCGTGTTGAAGACCTGATCCCGGGTCTCTATGAATCCGGGAAAACACCTTTCTTACTGATCCTCGACAAAATCACTGATGTACGTAACCTGGGATCTATTGCCCGAACTGCGGAATGTGCCGGGGTGCATGCCATCATATTACCGTCCCGTGGATCGGCACTGATCAATGCCGATGCGCTGAAAACATCGGCAGGGGCACTCAACAACCTGGACGTGTGCAGGGTGCCGAACCTGAAAGAAACCATACAGTTTCTTAAAAACAGCGGCATTGCAATGATTGCGGCAACAGAAAAAGCAAAGAAAAATGTTTATCAAGTCGATTTAAAGAAACCGGTCGCAGTGATTATGGGCTCTGAGGAGAAAGGGGTGTCGGAAGCCTACCTGGAATTATGCGATGAAATGGTAAAAATACCCATGATGGGTGAAACCCAGTCGCTCAATGTATCGGTCGCAACCGGTATCGTTTTATTTGAGGCAGTAAAGCAACGGATCTAGTTGTGAATGCATCGCACAATATGAAGGCATTTAATCGGTTTTATTTCAAAATGAAATTCATAAAAAAACATACAAATCCATCAATCCCTTTCTATATTCTAGCAGCAGCCATCCTGCTCCTTTCTGCATGCTCCAGGACCGAACGCACTTATCATCCCAATGGGACATTGAAATCGGAAATCCATAAAAAAAATGGCCATTACAATGGGCTGGCTACCTGGTACTATTCCAATGGATTGAAACAGCACGAGGTAAATTATGTGAACGACACCTTGCAGGGAAAATCAACCCGATGGTACAACAATGGAAAGATCCATTCAGTGGAAAACTTTATGGATAATCAGCTGCATGGCACCGTGGAGACTTATGATATGAATGGTAAAAGACTATCCTTACAAACCTATTATCACGGCACATTGAACGGACCCTCGATAGAATATTACACCTCCGGTCAACCAAAAATTGAAGGACAATATGATATGGGACTATTTGATGGTCGATGGATCTATTATGAAGACGACGGTTATATCATTGGTATTGGTGAGTTTGATAAAGGGACCGGCAAACAGCGCGCCTGGTATCGCAACGGCACGTTGAAAAGGGAGGTGAATTATACTGATAATCAAAAAAACGGCAGGGAAATCTGGTACAATGCCGACGGAACCGTATCGCGGATACTGACATATGAAAACGACGAATTGATCTCTACGGAAATCATCAATCCTTAATATATGCGCATATACCTGATCGGATTTATGGGAAGTGGTAAAACAACGGTAGGGCGTCAGGTGGCCGGGAAGCTTAATTATGTCTTTGAAGATCTTGATGAGCATATCGAACGCAATTATAAAACCTCCATTCCGCTCATTTTTGAAAAATATGATGAATCTGCATTTCGCCGTCTTGAACAGGACGTTTTGCATAAAACAGCCGGATTTAATAACACTGTCATAGCCACCGGTGGCGGCACTCCCTGTTTTTTTGATAACATGACATGGATGAACAATCAGGGTCTGACCATCTATCTTAAACTTCATCCCAAATCACTTTACAATCGCATCATCCATTCCAAAAAAGTCCGACCTCTGGTCCGGCAACGTCCACCCAGTGAATGGCTGACATTCATCGAGGAAAAACTAAGCGAACGGGATCTTTTTTACAGGCAGGCCTCCATTATCATAAAAGGCGAAAACCTGGATGTGAACAAGCTGGTTGATGAAATCGTTAAGTATAAAAACAACAATGAATGAGTGCTTCAAGGGATTTTATTGATGCCATTAAAAAGTAAAAAACCCGCCAACACGGGTGCGGCAAATCATAAAAGCATGAAACAACGCAAACAAAAATAATTGATCTATGAAATCATTTCGCAAAGAACTTTGGTTCAACACCCCGACCCGACGCCAATTGATTAATATCACACCGGATGTGGAAGCATGCCTTGAAGAAAGTGGCATACAGGAAGGATTGATATTGGTCAATGCGATGCACATCACAAGCAGTGTATTTATAAATGATGATGAAAGCGGGCTGCATCACGATTATGAAGTCTGGCTTGAAAAATTAGCGCCGGAAAAACCTTATTCACAATACAAACACAATTCTTACGAGGACAATGCCGATGCGCACTTAAAGCGAACGGTGATGGGTCGGGAAGTAGTAGTTGCGGTAACAAAAGGCAAACTGGACTTCGGACCCTGGGAGCAGATTTTTTATGGGGAGTTTGACGGCAAACGCCGCAAGCGGGCATTGATCAAGATCATTGGCGATTAAAAATCTTGAATTCTTTTTTAATATTGGCAGTGCAAACGCCAAGGATACCGTTTTTCCCCGTTGTGCTGAACTTTAGAAGGACCAGTAACCTTCAACCTGCAAATTGTAATTGGTCCATTCCTCACCTGCAATCGTAGGGCAATAGCTGCTGTTCGTCTATTTATATAAATTCCGAACAAAATTTTTGATACTTTTAACTCATCCATCAATTTGGTTGAATTTTGTCAAAAATCAAGTGGTTCATAAGTTTATTCGTCCTGGTGGCTGGACTCATGGCATGCGATAAAGACTGGAATACCCTGGCTCCATGGGAAGAGAAATATGCTGTGTATGGCACTCTGAACCTGAAGGATACCGCACAGTACATCCGCATCAACCGGGTTTTCAGGATTGAAGATGACCCCAACACTTATTTGAACAATCCCGATTCTGTAAATATCATGGCTTCAGATTTTGAGGTTTGGATGGAGGATCTATTGGATGGCAATCCTGCCGGTCCTCCCATTGTATTTTCACCTTCCAATGATTATTCTAAGGAGGAAGGACTATTTTCGACAGGTCATTATCAGACTTTTAAAACAACGGAATGGCTTCAAGTTGGTCATACCTACCGTTTATTTGTAAAACATAAAAAAACCGGCTTTATCATGTCAGCTGGTTCCAGACCTCTTGGATTAAGAACACTCGAACAATCTTTCAAAGACAACCGGTACACAACCGTCCCTCAGTACAAACCTGAAAGGCTGGATTATTGGGGATCGTTGTTACCTACACAATTCGACAGGATGATCCAGCGCCTGCTCTATTATGAATACACCGGAACCGATACGCTCATGAAAATACTGGATTGGAGACCGTGGATCACAAAAAGCACATCAGATGATTCCACCCAACAACTAACCGATGATTATCTTGTATACATTGCATCCCAAATCCCTGTAAAACCGAATGTAACAAGAAAAGCGGTAGGTGTCGATAAGATCTTGATCCTCAACGATGAAGAATTGCAACTTTTCATCGATCTCTCGTCAGAGCAGGGATCCTTGCATTTTGATCCAGACTATACCAATTTTGACAATGGAACTGGAATTTTTGCCAGTCGTTATTACTACACCTTTTTTGCCATGATGTTAAAACCGCAAACCATCGACACACTGGTTTATGGCCGTTTTACAAAAGGTTTGAACTTCATCGACACATTTGGTGATAAAACCACTTCGAAATGACCTGGCTGAGAAACATACGAATTTGTTTGATTGTGCTTTTGGGGCTGTTAGCAACCAGTTTAATGGCACAGCGAGGCATGATAAAAGGGGTAGTTGTCAATGCAAAAACCGGTGCACCCATTGAATTTGCCAGTGTGCAATTAGAGGGAACACCCATGGGCGCCACGACTGATGATCAGGGATATTTTTTCCTGGTAAGCATTGAGGCCGGCAACTATGTACTCATGGTTAGCAGCATTGGCTATGAAAATCAATCGGAAACGATCACCCTGAAAGATGGAGAGACAAAAGTGATTCGCTTCAGCCTTGAACAAGTAGCCTATGATCTGGATGAGGTGGCTGTATCAGCAGAACGGACCAAATTAAAGCGACAGATCCGGATTTCAGAAATTGAACTGCTTCCCGCCCACATCACCCGGTTGCCCTCGGTTGGCAGCATGCCCGACATCACCCAGCAGATACAAACCCTACCCGGTGTTATCACCACCGGAGATGCAGGTAGCCAGTTATACATTCGCGGAGGCTCCCCTATCCAGAACAAAGTGATCATGGATGGAGCGGTAATCTATAATCCATTTCACAGCTCGGGACTGCACTCCGTTTTTGATATTGATGTGATCCGGAAAGCAGAGGTTTTCACCGGCGGTTTTGGTGCCGAATACGGAGGCAGTATTTCTTCGGTGATGGACATCGCTACCCGATCAGGCGACATCAACACCTACCATGGTGGAATGGATGTTTCGACCATCGGTGGAAAGTTGCTCCTTGAAGGACCGGTATTTCGTCCCAAAGAAGGTTCCGAAAGCAATGCCTCCTTTATTGCCTATTATAAAACCTCCTGGTTCGATAAGGCTTCTGAACGTTATTACCAGTATGTGGATCAAAATCTCCCTTTCAACTTTCATGACCTGTACGGCAAACTCACCATTTTTACGGGTGATGTTTTTAAGGGAGACCTCTTTGGATTTTCATTCCAGGATCACACCGGTTATAGTGGTTCGGTTGTTAATTATAACTGGGATAATCAGGGTTTTGGGGGTAACCTCACCATGTCACCTGCCCAGTCTTCGTTGTTGTTGAACGGCTATTTTGCCGTGTCATCCTTTAACAGTGAACTCGAAGAACAAAACTATTCCCCCCGTGAGAGTAGCGTAAATTCTGTGAACCTGGGTATCAGGATCGACAACTACCTGGGGAAACATTACTTTAAATACGGTATCGAATTGTTAACATTAAAAACAGATTACCTCTATTATACGACCGATTTCAATGCAACCAGTCAGGCTAACAATACCTCCGAATTATCAGCCTTCCTGTTGTTTTTTGGTGACTATAATAAGCTCCTCATTCAACCCGGATTGCGGGTAGTTTTATACAGCTCCCTCAATAAAATTTCGCCCGAACCACGCATCTCTCTGAAATATTTGGTAATGAACAACTTCAGGATAAAACTGGCCGCCGGATTATATACCCAAAATTTGATAGGAGCCGTATCCGATCGGGATATCATTAATTATTTCAGGGGGTACTTATCTGCACCGGTAAATATTGCATCTACAAGGGAAATAAAAAACCAGGACTATCTGCTTCAGGAATCGATTCACCTCATTGGTGGTTGTGAATTTGAAATCGGCAATGCATTGTTTTTTAACATTGAAGCATATTTCAAAGATTACCCCCAGTTGATCAACTATAACCGGAATAAAGTCTTCAATGAGTTTGATTATCCTGACAACCCGGACATGCTCACAAAAGATTTCATTCTTGAAACCGGGGAATCAAAAGGCATTGAATTTACAGGTGAATATCGCAAAGCACCCCTTTCAATCAGTTTGATCTATTCATTGAGTGAAACCACCCGCAGTTATGAGGACAGCAATGGTGAAATAATACAATATGCACCGCATTATGATCGCCGGCATAACCTGAACCTGGTAGGATCGATTGATCTTGACAGGAATCATTCTTGGATGTTTAACTTACGATGGAACTTTGGAACAGGTTTTCCTTTTACACCAACCCAGGGTTTTTATGAATCCAATACCTTCGATGATAATGAGCTCATCAATTATCTCACCCAGAATGGCACGTTGGAATTCTTTTACGGGCCCTATAACTCAGCCCGTTTACCTTCGTATCACCGGCTGGATATAAGCCTGAAGAAGACATTTACCCTTCGTGAGACTTCCACCATCGAATTGGAAGCCAATGTTGTGAATGTTTACAATCAGAAAAACGTTTATTACATCGACCGTGCCACCAATGAAGCAGTCTACCAGCTTCCTTTCCTTCCCGGCATCAGGTTTGCATATGCTTTCTGACCAGCTTCATTACATTTTCCACATGTTGGGTGTGGGGGAACATATCCACCGGTTGCACTGCTTCAATGGTGTATTGTTCAGCCAGAATAGCCACATCACGGGCTTGTGTAGCAGGATTGCAACTCACATAAACAATTTTGTCAGGTGCCATCTCCAGGATGTGGCGTACTACCTTCTCATGCATGCCGGCCCTGGGTGGATCAGTTATAACCACATCCGGCCGACCGTTTTGTTTTACAAAGGCTTCATCGAGTACTTTAGCCAGATCCCCGGCATAAAATACCGTATTGGTAATGTTATTGATCTTTGAGTTTTCATATGCATCTTCGATAGCAGCAGGTACATATTCAACGCCCACAACTTTTGAGGCCCGGGCAGCCACAAAATTGGCAATGGTGCCCGTTCCGGTGTAAAGATCATACACCAATTCATGTCCTTCCAAACCAGCAAATTCGCGGGCAACTTTATACAAGGCATAGGCTTGTGATGAATTAGTCTGATAAAAGGACACCGGGCCAATCTTGAATTTCAGCCCTTCCATTTCCTCCATAATAAAAGGATTACCCTTATAGAGGTTCACCTTGAGGTCATTGATCACATCATTCTTTTTATCGTTGATCACATACATCAAGGAGGTGATGGCGGGAAACTTTTCAGCCAGCATATCTAACATCCCTTTGATGGCCTCTGAGTCTTCGAATCTCACAATCAAAATAACCATGAGCTCTCCAATGGAAGTAGTGCGAATGATAAGGTTCCGCAGGAATCCCGTCCAGTTTTTGACATCGTAATATTCCAAACCCTTTTCATCTGCATAATTTTTTACAGCCAGTCGAATATCATTGGACGGATCGGTCTGCAGGTAACAGTTATCGATATCAAGCACCCGGTCGTACATACCGGGAATGTGAAAACCCAGACCGTTCATGTTGAGGTCGTCAAAATCAAGTTCACGGCTAAACTCGGTGATCCATCTTTTATTTGAAAAAGTGTATTCGAGTTTGTTTCGGTAATAAAAAACAGAGTCGGAAGCCAGGATAGGGTTTATCTCCGGTAAATCCAATTTACCGATCCGCCTGAGGTTATCTTCCACCTGCTTTTGTTTATAAAAAAGCTGATGGTCATAATGCATATTTTGCCACTTGCATCCCCCACAAATCCCGAAATGCTCGCATCTTGGCTCCGTCCGTTTGTCGGAATAGTGGTGTATGTCCTGGGCTACTCCTTCATAATAGGAGGCTCGTTTCTTTGTGACTTTCACATCTACAACATCGCCGGGAACCACAAAAGGAACAAATACCACCCTGTCGTTAGCTCTTCCAACAGCCTTACCCTCTGAACCGGCATCAATGATCTCTACCTTCTCAAGGGTGATCTTTTTATTTTTTTTCTCGACATTCATTTTGAATTTTTGCAAAAGTAAGATTATTCGGAGTTCGGGGAAGTAAATTCAGCCCCAACCAAGCTTCCCGCTTTCTGCACCAGGTTCTATACGCCACCCAAACCTTTCCCCTTGCTCAGTCAAAACTTGATTCCTCTTTAGATTTTATTTATTTTTATCACGATGCAACAATTAATCGAATGGCTTGAAGCGCATCAGCTTCCCTGTTATTACAAGAAGTTTTTGGGGATCGAATGCCTGGGATGTGGTATGCAAACCGCTTTTATCCTTCTCCTCAAAGGAGAGATCATAGAAAGTTTGAAGGTTTATCCGGCCCTCCTTCCCATTCTTTTTATGCTCATTTACCTGGTGCTTCATTTGATAATAAAATTCAGGAATGGCGCACGGGTATTAAAAATTTCGTTTATATTTACACTATCAATTATGGTCGTGAGTTATATCCTTAAACTCCTGGCCTACTGAAAGCCTTAGAATTCATGGAAACACAAAACAATCAGAAAAATTCCGATCTTTCTATTCAGCAAGTTTCCCTGCCCAATGCCAATGCAGTGCTGGTTTTGGGTATCACTTCCATCGTCCTCTGCTGGTGCCAGGGAATCTTCGGATTGATCATGGCCATCGTCGCCCTGATCCTTGCCAACCGTGATTTGACCCTGTACCAATCCAATCCCGATCACTATACGCCTAATTCTTATAATAATCTGAAAACCGGTCGGACCATTTCGATTATCGGACTGGTTTTGGCTGCTATTTTCATGTTTATCCTCATTATTGGACTGTTATTTTTGGGACTGAATTTTGCACTTTTCCCCTGGGAGATGATTGACTGACAATAACCTTTTAACACAATATTAAAATGGAAAATTCAACGATTACCAATCCTGAAACTCCTTCAGCCGTCAAGTATGCAGGCTTTTGGTGGAGATTTTTAGCCTACCTCATCGATGGGGTAATTCTCGGAACCGTTACATGGATCATTTATATTCCATTGTTTGCCGTTTTTGGACTAAGTCTTTATTCAATGTCTGAATCGGGTATGGACCTGGATGACAATCCGGCTGTCCTCGGATCCATGATATTGGTCTATATTTTCATTGTGGGCATTTCTATTGTAATCCAATGGCTTTATTTTTCGGTTTTGGAATCCTCCAAAATGCAGGGTACGGTAGGCAAGATGGCGCTTCGGATCAAAGTTACTGACTATGATGGAAACCGCATTTCATTTGCCCGTGCCACTGGTCGGCATTTTGGGAAATACCTGAGCAGTCTGATTTTCCTGATTGGGTACATCATGGCAGGCTTTACTGCCAAAAAGCAGGCATTGCATGATATTTTAGCAAACTGTTATGTGATCAAAGAATAACAAATTGAACTTTTCCTGTTATCCTTATCCAGGATTATGAAATATCTCTTCTATTTGATCATTCTGCTAATCCTCCATGTTTCTGGTGAGGCACAGGATTCGCTTGACAATTATCTGCAAACTACATTCCCTGCTTTTCAACTAAAGTCGGACCTGCATTTTATCCGACAAAAGGTTGAATTTAAAAAATACAATGCCTCCGGATTTTATTTTATTGGCAAGAAGCGATTTAATTTTTTATATGACAGTATTTCACAGGTAATTGAGCATGAAAAGGAGATGACCCTAAAAGATTTTTATCTCCTGACCTCCAGGCTAATCCAGGAACTTCAGGATGATCGGGCGGTTTATTCGATGGTTGGAGATCAACTGAAGAAAGAGAATCGATTACGACAAATGAAGGATGCCATCAGGATACCCATCTATTCGGTCGTGATGAACGATACGGCATACATCCTCAATAGCAAATTATTACCGGATCATGCCCAATTGGTATCCATCGATGGTATTCCTGCTACCGAAATCATCAAAAATACCTTTAAAGATGTATATCAAGATAACTGGCATTATCTGAATAACAATGGATTTGGCGCGTTCCCGTTTTATTTGCGTTACATATACATTTATGTGAAATACGGCTTTCGAGAAACCATAACAGTAACATACATCCCGCATGGAAAAAGTCTGCCTGAAAAACAGGAAATCAAATTATATAAACCCATTGATACCAGCCTCAGCAAAGCATTTATATATCCCGATAGAAAGAACAAGTCCCTCGAATTGCGTTTTGAGGAAGATATGGCCATTTTAAAAGTAAATGGTCACACCCCTTTTGAGATCAATATTGATACAATAAACGCTATTTTTTCCACCATTAAGGAGAAAAACAGTCAAACACTGATCATCGATATTGCCAATTGCACCTTATCGTATGATTATTTCTGGTTGACATTGCTCAATTATTTCCATGAGGGAGAGATCAGTTTGTACGGTTATCAGAAAGAACCCGTCGATCTGAACAAGTATACCGTCAAACACCTCCGCAATAAGGATTATGTAAAAGGCAAGGTTTCAAAGATCGCCGACGACTGCCGTTTTAATGGTGATATTTATCTCGTCATGGGTTATGGCACCAGATCATCAGCCGTTACTTTTGCCGATATCATGACATATAACCGATTGGCAACAGCTACTTTCGGACAGGAAACAGGCGACAAGGCCAGCCGCTACGATCATCCGCTTCATTATTACCTGCCGGTTACAGGTCTAAGTTTATATTTATCATCAATGTTGGTCAAATCACTGGACCAAACCAAACATACAAGGGGCATCATCCCCGACTATCAAATTAACCTGGAGAATATAAAAACGTATCATGAAAACAAGGAGCAGCACAATGCGTTGATCCTTCAAAAGGTTATCCAAAAGATTAAAAAATTAGATCCATCATGAAAATACTACCCATTGATAAAATCCGGGAAGCAGACGCCTATACCATTAAACACGAACCCATCCCCGACATTGATCTGATGGAACGGGCATCCCGGGAATTGTTTGAGTGGATCAGTGCCAATATTCTGAATGATAAACCGGTCATTATTTATTGCGGTATGGGCAACAATGGCGGGGATGGTTTTGCTCTCGGCCGGATGCTATCAGAGGCCGGTTATGCGGTTGAAATGAGGCTGGTGAAGTTTTCAGATAAGATGTCGCCAAGCTGCAAGACCAATTATGATCGTCTGAAAAAAATCAAGAAAATCAGACTGGTAGAGATCAAACCGGACAATAAACTACCAGTCATCAAACCCGAAACCATCATTATCGATGCTATTTTTGGTTCAGGCCTGACCCGTCCTGTAAAAGGATTCATCGGACAGGTGGTGCAACAGATCAATGATAGTGAAAACATCATCATTGCGATTGATGCTCCTTCGGGATTCTTTTGCGATGATACCAACCAAAACAATGATGGTGCAATCATCAAAGCCGACTATACATTGACCTTTCAATTTCCAAAATTCGGATTTTTGTTTCCTGAAAATGATCAATATGTCGGGCATTGGGAGGTCTTATTCATTGGACTGCACCCTGAATATATCGAAAAGGTGGAAGTCCGCAACCACTACCTGCTGGCCAGTGATTGCAAACCGTTACTCAAAAAGCGCAATAAATTTGCACATAAGGGGACTTACGGTCATGGACTGCTCATTGCAGGCGGTTATGGGAAAATGGGCGCCGCTGTTTTAGGGGCAAAAGCAGGACTAAAAGCCGGTGCAGGATTGATCACGGCCCATATCCCCAAATCGGGCAATACCATCATGCAAACGTCGGTTCCAATGGCCATGGTAAGCATGGATGAAAATGACCATTCTTTTACCCATCATCCTGATCTCTCTCCTTATGATGCCATCGCAATCGGACCGGGTATCGGCACAAAAAAAGAAACACAAAATGCTCTTAAAATACTCATTCAAAATACGGGACTACCCTTGATCTTTGATGCTGATGCCATCAATATCCTGGGCGAAAACAAAACCTGGATCCCATTTATCCCGAAAAGCAGCATATTCACTCCTCACCCCAAAGAATTTGAGCGATTGGCTGGAAAAACATCCAATGATTTTGAACGCCATGCACGGCAACTGGAATTTGCACAGAAATATGAGGTATTTGTAATCCTGAAAGGAGCCCACACAGCCATTGCCTGTCCCGATGGAAACTGTTATTTCAATTCCACCGTAAATCCCGGAATGGCTACAGGTGGCAGCGGCGATGTCCTCACCGGTATATTGCTTGGATTATTAGCACAGGGCTACCACCCCAAAATAGCGTGTATCCTGGGTGTATTTTTACATGGTTTGGCTGGTGATATTGCAGCTGAAAAGTGGGGTTATGAATCCCTCACAGCCAACAATATAACACACTATCTTGGGAAAGCATTTCAACGGCTGACCCATCAGAACACCAGTGGATCCTTTTAAATACCAGATGATTAAGCTACTTTCAAATCTTCTACGACATCTTCCTCGATGCGCAGGTTATCGATGATGAATGTCTGTCGTTCGGGTGTATTCTTACCCATGTAAAAGCTCATGATTTCTTTGAGCGATGAGTCGCGCTGCAAAAGCACCGGGTCAAGCCGGATATTGGGTCCGATAAAATGCTTGAATTCGGATGGTGAAATTTCGCCGAGCCCCTTAAAACGAGTAATCTCTGGTTTACCACGTAATTTTTGAATGGCCTCTTTACGCTCATCATCGTTGTAGCAATAGATGGTTTCGTTTTTATCGCGCACCCTGAAAAGGGGCGTCTGCAAAATATAAAGATGTCCAGCCTTTACCAGGTCAGGATAAAATTGGAGGAAAAAAGTGATCAATAACAATCGGATGTGCATGCCATCCACATCTGCATCGGTCGCGATCACAATATTGTTGTAACGCAGATTGTCCAGTCCTTCATCAATATTCAAAGCCGATTGCAACAGGTTGAACTCTTCATTTTGGTATACGATCTTCTTACTCAGCCCAAAGCAGTTCAACGGTTTTCCTTTCAGGCTAAAGACAGCCTGTGTACTCACATCGCGCGACTTGGTGATGGAACCACTGGCGGAATCACCCTCAGTTATAAAAATGGTCGTATCGAGCCTTTTTTCATGGTTGCCGCTATAGTGCACCTTACAATCACGAAGCTTTTTATTGTGCAAACTGGCTTTCTTTACACTCTCGCGCGCCAGCTTTTTAATGCCATCCAGTTCCTTGCGTTCTTTTTCCGACTGCATGATCTTGCGATACATGGTCTCGGCAGTTTCCTGGTTACGATGCAGGTAGTTATCCAGGTTACGTTTCACAATATCCGATACATAATTGCGAATGGTCTGCCCATCGGGTTCCAGGTATTGGCTACCAAGCTTGGTTTTTGTTTGTGATTCAAATACTGGCTCCGTTACCTTAATGCTAATGGCTGCTACAATGGATTGCCGCACATCACCGGTATCGAAGTCTTTGTTGTAAAACTCACGGATAGTCTTAACAATCGCCTCCTTGAAGGCTGCCTGGTGCGTTCCGCCCTGGGTGGTATGCTGACCATTAACAAAAGAGTAGTACTCTTCACCGTATTGTTTGGTAGAGTGGGTAAAGGCAAACTCAAGGTCACCCTCTTCGATATGGATTATGGGGTATAAAACAGGACCATTGCCATTGATGTTGCGATCCAGCAAATCAAGCAAACCGTTTTTAGCATAAAACCGTTCACCATTGTATTTGATAGACAATCCTTTATTCAGGAAAACATAATTCCACAAAAGCTTTTCAACATATTCGCTGATATAGTGATAATTGCCGAAAACCTCCTTATCAGGTTCAAAAACCACCAGGGTTCCTGTTTTTTCGCCAACCGCCTTTTCTTCAACATCCCTTAGGAGCTTACCCTGTGTAAATTCTACGATCTTTGTTTTATCGTCACGGAAAGACTGGGTCATAAAATAGGAAGACAACGCATTGACAGCCTTGGAGCCAACACCATTCAAACCAACAGCCTTCTTAAATACTTTGGAGTCGTACTTGGCACCGGTATTGATCTTGGAAACACAGTCGAGCACCTTACCCAGGGGGATGCCCCGCCCATAATCACGGATGCTTACCTTTCGCTCATCAATGGTCACTTCAATGGTGCGTCCATTACCCATCACAAATTCATCGATGGCATTGTCAATGATCTCCTTGATCAATACATAAATACCGTCATCCTGTGAAGCACCGTCTCCCAGCTTACCAATGTACATACCTGGCCGTAAACGAATGTGCTCACGCCATTCCAGCGAACGTATGTTATCTTCTGTATAATTTTCAGCCATTCCTATCCCGATTTTGGGCAAAATTAATTAAACAAACCTTTGCCAGTAGAGGCTTTCAGGAAAAGTTATCAAATAAAAATGTTAATATCTGTTCACAACTTCGGAGTTGTCATTGCTCCAATCAGAACACAATCTGTTAAACCTAAAATTGAATGAAATATTACAAATAAAATGAGTTTTGTTGGGAAGAAACCTTATCTCATATCAATCACATCCGCATCCGGGAATTCGGATTTATCGAAGGTGAAGGTTGATTCCGGTACATCTACGTTGGGTGTGAACTTGCGAATTACATAGGAATAAGTACTTCCATTTTTATCGAATATAGTGGCATCCAGCAACTGGTCCTTTTCCTTGTCGATGATCAGCCGCACTTTATAATAGGATTTTCCTTCGATGGGTGTAAGATCAATAACGTAGGCGGTTGTTCCATACAAAAATTCTTCACCGATGTATTTCGAACGATAATCCTCACTGTAAGAGGACAGCAATTTATTGGGAGAAATCGATTCTTCAGCATCTTCGAGTGAATTGATCTGAACCTCTTCGGCATCTTCGATATAGGTCCAGAGGGTTGCTCCATCAGAGATCACTGTTTGGCCGGCAATGTTGAGGCGATATTTATCGCCCATTACCATCAGCTTTCCCTCGGTTTGTTCATCAATCCCTGCATCTGTATTTTCCATTTTGTAAACAAATTCCACTTCAATGGTTTTGTAGGATTCTGTCCGGGCTGTCAATCGTTCGAGGATCTCGTTGGACTTTCTATCACCTGTGTTTGCATCCTGTGCTGTTAATTGCATGCCCATCAATATACTGAGCGTTGTATACAATATCCTTTTCATATTTATTCTGCTAATTTTGACCTAAATCCTTCAAAAACTGTTCCAGAGCCATTTCATTGGCCACCTTGACATCCCTGGCTTTGCTTCCTTCAAATGGCCCCACGATTCCGGCAGCCTCAAGTTGATCGATGATACGGCCGGCCCGGTTATATCCAAGTTTCAATTTACGTTGCAATAAAGAAGTAGAACCCTGCTGTGTCTGAACAATGATCCTGGCCGCTTCTTCGAACAACTCATCCCTTTCTGTCGGATCAAACTCACCAATGCCTTCACTCTCTTCATCCTGGTAGTCGGGTAAATGCAATGCATCGGGGTAAGCCCTTTGGGAGCCGATGAAATCGGTCAATTTATCAATTTCGGGCGTATCGATAAAGGCACATTGTAACCGGAGTAAATCGCTTCCGGTGGATAAAAGCATATCTCCCCTTCCAATGAGTTGGTCGGCTCCACCTGTATCCAGGATGGTGCGGGAATCGATCTTGGAGATCACCCTGAAAGCAACCCGTGCCGGGAAATTGGCTTTGATAGATCCTGTTATGATATTTACCGAAGGTCGTTGGGTGGCAATGATCAGATGGATACCCACCGCCCTGGCCAACTGGGCCAGACGTGTAATGGGGACTTCGATCTCTTTTCCTGCTGTCATGATCAGGTCGGCAAATTCATCGATCACCAGCACAATGTAAGGCAAAAACCGATGGCCATGTAAAGGACTCAGTTTTCTTTGCCTGAATTTCACATTGTATTCTTTCACATTGCGCACCTGGGCGTCCTTTAGCAATTCATAGCGGTTATCCATTTCAATGCTAAGGGAGTTAAGGGTTCTTACCACCTTGCGGGTATCTGTAATAATTGCCTCTTCCGAATCAGGCAGCTTAGCCAAAAAATGGCGTTCAATCTTGGAATAAAGGGTTAGTTCCACCTTTTTCGGATCTACCATTACAAACTTCAGTTCTGAAGGGTGCTTTTTATACAACAGGGATGAAATGATGGCATTCAGTCCCACCGACTTCCCCTGGCCCGTTGCACCGGCCATCAGTATATGAGGCATCCTGGTGAGGTCGGCTATAAAACTTTCATTGGCAATGGTCTTACCCATCCCGAAAGGTAATTCGTATTTGGTATTTTGGAATTTTTCAGTAGCCAGCACCGACTTCATCGAAACGATATCAGGGTTGCTATTGGGCACTTCGATACCGATGGTCCCTTTCCCGGGAATGGGCGCAATGATACGGATACCCAGAGCTGCCAGGCTTAAGGCAATATCGTCTTCGAGATTTTTAATCTTGGAGATGCGGATACCCGGTGCCGGGATGATCTCGTAAAGGGTAACTGTCGGACCAATTGTCGCTTTGATTTTTTTGATCTGGATGGAATAATTATTCAGCGTTTCGACAATGCGATTTTTATTTCGCTCCAACTCCTCTTTTTGAACAGTTATTTCATCCGAACCATATTCTTCGAGCAGATTCAGATCCGGGAATTTATAACCCGGAAGATCGAGCCAGGGATCATAAGGCTCATCAATGGTGTGGTGTTCAACCTCCTCATCTTCATCTTCAACCATTGCATCGCCATTGCCTTTGGGTGTTTCGATGGTCATTTCAATATCGTCACCTGCAGGTTCATTGGTGGTGGCTTGCGAAATACCCGGATCAAGAACAATGAGTTCTTCAGGTCGCTCATCGTCATCCTCCTCAATGGGCTGCGGCTTTACATACCCATCATCTGTATTATCACTTGAATCCTCATCGTCCACTGCAAATTCAGCAGTATTGTATTTATCTTCCTTTCCTGGTTTGTTTGCTTTACGGGGGTCAGCCTGTTTTTTTTTAAACGAAAACAATCCTTTCAGGAATCCAAAAGAAAAATCGTGGTTAAAAATTAGGTAGCTTAAAGCGATGAATAATAAAAGCATACCGGCACCGATACGGCCCAGGTATAAAGAAAGCAAACCCGCATATACCCTTCCAAACTCACCACCCAGGATGGTCAATGTATCATGGTGGCCAAAAAGAAATCCCAGAGACAGCGAAAGCCAGATCATGATCAGCAACGAGAGGCGGGTTGTTTTCCAAAGCGGAAGCAAGGTAATCTTCATGAGCCATTTGATCCCAAACAGAAAAAACAGCAGCACAAAGGCAAAAGAGCCGATCCCAAACCAACGCTCGATGAAAAGCATGGAAATCGCCCTTCCGACTGATCCAATCCAGTTTTTGGCACCTGCGCCGGGCTTGACGGCATGATCGGCCTGCCAGGTAAAAAAGTAGGAAACAAAGGCAAAGAACAACACCACCGAAAACATGATAAAAAACAAACCGGTTACTTTTCTGAATTTTTCACTTTTCAGAAAAGCCCGGAATGAACGAAAGACATGTTTCCTGTTCTTTTTTTTACCGGATGATCCAGATGATTTGTTGCTATTTTTCAGACTGTTCGCCTTCTTCGCCATGTATCGCTCAATTTGGTGCAAAAGTAATAAAACCTGCGTTCGAAAGAGCAAATAAAAAAATCCTCTATCAACAAGAGGATTTTAATAAATCAAACGAGAAACACCCAATTTTAGTACCCGCCTCCGAACATGTTTTCCAGTTCCTGTTGGGTTACCTTCTTATAATCTTCAGGTATTTCAAATTCTTTGTCTGATACCTTCTTTTTATCAACACTGATGGCTTCCATTTGCATTTTCATGCCCGACTCATCCATGGAAAATTCAAGTAAGACACCCTTCACATCTTTGAAAATCGGATTGGAAGCATTCATGGCACCATCACCCAGTTCTTCAGTTAACCATGCCACCTGGGTATATGATTTTCCCTTACTGGTGTATGAAACGTTCACCTTATGGCACTGGTATCCGGCAATCTCTTTGGTTTCATCCGTTTCCTCTACATTGATTTCGCCCATTTCAGCAACTTCTTCTTCAATGCTTTCAGGGGTAACGGCAACGGCCAACTTCTGTCCCATCATATCCATCAGAACAGTACCCGAATTGGTAGCCGCATTAAAAATGGTGACCGTACTTCCCATGCTCATACTGATGTCCATCTTCGACCAATCGCCTTTAACTGTGGCTTTCATGGTGGTTGGCATCATTGCCATGGTTTGTGCATCCAGTTTACTATCAGGATAAGTAATGTTATAAACGATGGTTCCGGTAAACTCCTTGTCACCTGCGTAGACTTGCAAACCGGCTAATAAACCAACCAGTGCAATGATCATTGTCATAAATTGTTTTCTCATTCTATTAGTTTTAAGATTCAATAATATTAATTTTTAAAATTTTATCACCTCTTTTGATTTCATCAATCACATCAAGGCCTTCTACTACTTTACCGAATACGGTATGTTGTCGGTCGAGGTGCTGGGTATTGTGACGATTGTGACAAATAAAAAATTGAGATCCGCCGGTATCCCTTCCCGCATGTGCCATCGAAAGCACACCCCGGTCGTGATATTGATTATCGCCATCCAGTTCACACGGGATGCTATAACCCGGGCCACCGGTACCATCTCCTTTCGGACAACCGCCCTGTATGACAAAATCAGGGATCACCCGATGAAAGGTGAGGCCATCATAAAATCCCTCTTTGGATAATTTCACAAAATTCTCAACTGTTTTCGGGGCATCTTTGTCATAAAATTCAACATGCATGATCCCCTTATCGGTATGAATTTCCGCTTTTTTCATTTTGATTTAAAAGATTTATTTGAATAAATAAAAATAGTGATTAATGGATAACGCGCAGCAACTTATTCCAACGGATCTTACCTCCGAACAACGATCTTTCGGGATCCAATGAGAGCCAGACAAAAGAAGCCTTACCGACAACATGGTCTTCCGGGACAAATCCCCAGAAACGGGAGTCGGCTGAATTGTGACGATTATCGCCCATCATCCAGTAATAATCCATGCCGAAGGTATAAGTGCTGGCTTCATCTCCATCAATATAAATTTTTCTGTCCTTGATCTCCAGGTCATGTCCTTCATATACTGTGATCAAACGTTTGTATAGAGGAAGGGTTTGCATGTTCAGATCGACCGTCACACCCTTTTTGGGAATGTAAATGGGGCCGTAATTATCGATGTTCCACTGGTAATGCTCACTGAATGGGAATAGGTCCTGGTTCCACTTTTCAGACGGTTCCACCATCAATTCTACACTGCTGACTGCAGGACGTTCACGGAGTTGTTCGGCCACACTGGCTGTCATAGGGATACCGGCTCTTGGGTATTGTCGCCAGATATCATAATCTTCATTCGAAATATCCATCTCTTCCCTGAACCGGGGATTGATACCCTTTGGGGCCACCACCTGGTAACGAAATTGCCCATCAGGCGGGAAATCCAGTAGTTTGCCATTGATATAAACCGCCTGGTTGATGATCTGTAGTGAATCGCCCGGTATACCAATGCACCGTTTGATATAATTCTCTCGCTTGTCAACCGGCCTGTATATAATGTTTCCAAACTCCCGTTTATTGGTCCAGACATTCTTTCGCCCGTATTCCTTCACAAGACGATAATAACTCTTGTTGCTCTGATAGGTGGTTGAAACGGTATCGCCTTCCGGGTAGTTGAAGACTACCACGTCATTGTTTTTTATGGTGGAGAAACCGGGAAAGCGGTAATAATCCAGCTTGATCCATTCAACAAAGGACTTTCGATCCTTAGACAAGGGCATGGTATGATGCACAAAAGGAAAGGAGAGCGGTGTATTGGGAACCTTGGGCCCGTATGCAATCTTGCTCACAAACAAAAAATCTCCCCGCAACAGGGTTTTCTCCATGGAGGAGGTAGGAATGGTATAGGCCTCCACCAGGAAGGTTCGGATAATCGTGGCGGCAATGACAGCAAAGATGATGGCATCAACCCATTCACGAGCCCATGATTTTTTAATCTTCTTGCGTTTGTCAACCGGCACATATGTTTCGCTGGAGGAGAGTCCGAGATAAGGAAGATAAATAAAGGGAAAGATCACCGCCAGTCCCTGTTCCCACAAAGCATGTTTTTCAAAACACTTGACCAGTTCAACGATCATCAGCATGATCATAAAAACATTGATAAAGGGTATGATGAGGAAAATATACCACCACAATGGTTTATTGATGATTTGCAACCAGACGTATAAATTATAAAAAGGTATGGCTGTTTTCCATCCTGGAATGCCGGCTTTTTCGAAAACGGGCCAGGCAAAAAGTGCAATAATCGTAAAAGAAACCGGCAAGAGGAAAATTAATCCAAGCATAATATTTTATGGTTAGTGAGCGTACAAAATTCTCTTTAGTTTTCCAGAAAAAAAAGTTATTTGTGATAAAATTTGTTAATGGCCGCGCCCCAACAGGCACGCAGCGTGGATAAGGCTGTTAAAAAGTGTTAAAACTTGATACTGATCGATGCCCCATGATTAAATTTCATAATCCACCACCACCACATCTTCGGTAACCGACTTAAGGAAGACCAGCACCTTTTTATGTTCCGGGTGCATGCGGTAGATTTCCAGGTCGTCCTCCGATTCAAAAACGGAAGTCAGAACCAGGTCGTAAGCATTTTGTTTTTCATTGAAATTCAAACCGACCTCCATGCTTTTGATCTCATCGATGTAAATTTTGAGGTCTTCGATGGCTTTTTTAAGGGCCAGTGCATTTTCAAGCTTTTGTGTTTTGTTCTCGTAATCCTTCAGCTTAAGCATTACAATATGTTTGACCATGGTTGTTTGTTTTGTTGGCTAATGTTTTTTGCATGTTGTAAAACATCGGTAAAATTACGAAAATTTAAATTTACAGTTGACGACCAAAGTTCCCTGGCAAAACCGATCATTTCATGGGTAAACGGATGACGAAGAAAACTGACATTGAGGTTTTTTTCACCAATGCGAAACCGGTCGAGTGCATCGGCATCTTTGAGGATGGATGTTATTTGCCATGAAGGATGATCCTCCGGAAACTCTTCATATAAACTGTGGTTGGTTACTGCATCGGAAATGATATTCCATTGGTTGATGCCCAGCTTCTCAAACATTTCCTTAAAAACCGGCAGTTTGTTTTCAGCAGCCCAACCCCCGTGCTCGGTGCAATAGCCATCATGTTTGCGGGCCATATCGTGGATAAAGGCAGCCGCCAGCGCCGATTTTTGTCCGGCCTCATCCAAAATCTGTGAACCCAGGATGTAAGCATGCACCATCACCCGGTACGTATGATTGATGCCATGAATTTGGCTGGGATGATCGAAGTATTTTTCTTTGAGGTTGAGATTTGATATTATTTGCTGCATTTCCATTTATCCAAAAATAAAAAAACCTGCCCAACGGACAGGTTCCTCATGTGGATATTTATCCCAAAATATGCAATAGAAATTGAAAATGATTTCTATTGCAAATCGACAAAGACTTTCATCCATTTTGGCAAGATCCAAAATGGTGAAACGCTAAGTCGGGGTTACCCTTGCTAATCCAATAGTTCAGCTCGTGCCTCACTTCCTATTGCATAATCCGGGTTTAAAAACCGCTTCAAAGTTTTTCTTCCACAATATTGAGAATTTCTTTTTGAAGTTTAGCTGCTTTTTCCTGAATTGCTTTGCCCTTTTCGATCATCTCATGCGCCCATGCATTATCATCCAAACCACCGGCATTGATCTTCACATTTAGGAATGCGCCTTTAACACCTGCAAGTGCGGCAATAGCACCCACCCCCGCATCGGAGACAGAATTGGGGTTGCCGATCTCCGCCATCGCTTTCATCACTTCCATCGATTGATAACACAAGGTCATAACCTTAAAGGGTACTTCTATGGCATTTTTGGTGGCTGACTGAATGGCTTCATGCCTGGCCTGCTTATCTTCTTCGGTCTTTTTGGGTAAACCAAATGCATCCATGATCTGATTGAAGGCATCGGTATCTTCATCAACGGTTTTCAGCAATGCTTCCTGGTAATATTTGCCTTTTTCGGCCCAGTCACTGAACTCTTCCCAGCGCTCGTCCCAGCCCCGTTTGTGTGACGAGAGGTTGGCCACCATCGTTCCGAGGGCTGCGCCCATGGCGCCCATCACAGCTGAAATAGAGCCGCCACCTGGCGCCGGTGATTCGGAGGCCGTTTCGAAGGTGAAATCTTTCACGGTCATGTCCACCAGCTTTTGCTTCGATTTATCTTCCAGGATGTATTCGATGATCTTTTTATCGGGATCGAAAGGACCGAGCTCATCGAGCCCCAATGATTTTACTGCAATTTTGATGATCTCCCGATCGGGAATACCGATGGAACGGTTTTGCATTTTGAGATAATGTTTTCCGGCATCGAGCATCGCTTTCAAAGGCATCACTCCCACCAGTTCCGATCCGGTTACGCGGATTCCGCGGCTGGTAGCGCTTTTCACCACGGCATCAAAAGCCTCATGAACGGCGGTAACGGTGATATCTGTGAGGTTCATGGATATCTGGGCAATGCCGTACTCTTCAATAAACCAGCCAATGGCTTTCACACTTTTGAGCATGCCGGGTTCATAAACCGGATTGCCCTTTTCATCTTTTACAATTTTTCCTGTCAACGGATTGCCTTCCCGTTTTACACGGCCCCGTTCACGCACATCAAATGCAATGGCATTGGCACGGCGGGTAGAAGTGGTGTTGAGGTTCACATTATAAGCTACCAAAAAATTCCGCGCTCCGACGGCAGTTACGCCGCTCTTTTTTACATGCTCGTTAAATTCGGCCGGACCAAAATCGGGTTTCCAGTCGGGGTTGACCAGTTTTTCCTTCAGCCCTTCATATTCGCCTTTGCGGCAGGTGGCCAGGTTTCTGCGTTCAGGCTTATAAGCTGCAAATTCATAACAATACACCGGGATGTTGAGTTCCGTTCCGATCCGTTCGGCTAGCTTGCGGGCATATTCCACGGTTTCTTCCATGGTGATGTTGGAGACCGGAACCAGCGGGCAAACATCAGTGGCACCAAAGCGGGGATGCTCGCCGTGATGTTTTTTCATATCGATCAACTCGGAAGCTTTTTTTACCACCCTGAAAGCAGCTTCACACACTTCATCGGGGGTACCAACAAAGGTGATCACGGTGCGGTTGGTGGCTTTGCCGGGGTCCACGTCTATGAGGCGAACGCCTTCAACGGTTTCTACTACATCGGTTACCTGTTTGATGATATGTTCATCCCTTCCTTCGCTGATATTGGGGACACACTCTACTAATTGCTGCATTTTTTCAGTTGTTTGTTTAATTCGATTTCCGGCAAAAATATAAATAGGTTTTGAATTGGATTGAGAAATATTGGGAAAAATACGATCAATCAATTTTTGTTATATGGTCAATAAACAAAAACTGTTAATATTAACCACTGCGAAACCCTGCGAGTCTTTGCGAACCTCAGTGTATTCATGTTAAAATCCAGAATTTCATTTTTTTACGCAAAGTTGCGCAGAGGATGCGCAGAGGGACGCAGAGATGGAAAAGAGCACATGCTTTTAAATTAATGTTTTCAAATAAAGTCCGATATACTCATCATATCGTTTCCTTCGGTATTGGACCACCCAGCGGGGATGTGGCAACGGGATCACTGCTCCGAAAAACTGTTGTTCTGCATTCAGCTTGTTCAGAAATTTGAAATTTTTTCCATTGCCGATGCAATAACAAACCGAAGTATCCATTCCGAAACCAAGGATGGTTTTGATGGATTCGATGATGAATGGGGTTACCTGCTTTTGGAGTTTCGGATCGTCGTAATAATTATAATTAAGTCCTTCCCTCAAAAAACCGAGAGGACAAACAGCATGGACAAAATATTTTGAATAAAAAGCCTTAGGGCCACCATAGGCATTGATCATATCAAAAATAAAATCAGAAGAGGCTTCCCGCGACTTTTTGAAGGGATTATCAATGCCGCAGTTATCCTGTAATTTTACAGGATCGGTAAAAGGAATACCGGTAACACCTGCACCGAATCGACCAGGATTGATACCCAGTAAAACCTGACGTGTATTGTTGTCAGAATAATATTTATCGTAAAATTGCCGGGCAAGTTTTCTGACTTGCTCATCGGTAAACGGATTCATCACCTCCACACCCAATTCAAGCGGTATCTCTAGCTCAAGGCTTTCATTGTAATGATTGATCTGATCCGCAAGGGTCATTTTTGGACTTCTTTGGTTAAAATGTTTTTAAACCGCGTATTGCTGATGTAATGATCGGCCAGTAATTTTCCGTTATAGACCAGACTGTAAACACCATATCCCGATGCTGCCTTCCTGATCTCTTCAGGTGATTCCATTACCTTCACTTTTAATTCATGACCCAATGCCCTGGCTGTCTCTTTCATCTCGTCCACCGATTTGATAAATAAAGGACATTGGTTGGCATACACCAGGTTCAGGCCCTGGTAGTGATTTAGGTTTTCTTCCCAATTTAAGAAGGAGGGTCGCTGAAAGTTACCAAATACTTTTGTCATCAGAATAAAACGATCTTTCTCCTCAACGCTTTCAAAGCCATTTTTCTCATAGATTTCCGGGCTGCTCATCCAGGAGCCCTTGCTGGCAACCACAGCCACTCCTCTTTTTCCCCCTGCTTTTGCATCCTTTTCACATTCAGACAGCAAAATGGAACCATATCCTTTTCCTAAGTTTTTATTCGGAAAAACCCACATGCAATGGATAAAAAGGTAGCCACCGGCCTCGACAGGCCGCCAGGCATATTCGCCGGGTACATATTCAATAAACCCAACCGTTTCGCCATTGACTTTTAGCAACTTCAATTGCAGACCTTCCTGCTGCCTGTTTTTAAGCCATTCCAATTTAAGTTTAAACCCGGGGTAATGGGCATTTTTAATGCAGAAAAGCCCTTCTTTAGCTGCATTGGCAGGAGTTACATCAATACATTCATACACATTCACCGAATCCATTTTTTGAAGTCTTTAGATAAAAAAAGCCGCAAAAGCGGCTTTGAATTTTAATCCATTAAAATGGCCAAAAACTATTGTCGTTCCATACCTGCTCTTTAAGATCTTCATTCAAACGGTGGAGCAATTTATGGTGCCCGCTTTCCCACTCGGCCAGCATTTCATAGGTTTCTTTTTCCATGGGGTCAGTGGCCTCTTTGGCGCGGTCGGAATAAATTTTTACAGCCCGGGTTTCAAAATCCATAGCCGCTGAAATAGCTGCTGCTTCGAAACTGGCTGCCGTGATCTCCTTTTTAATATCATCCGAAAGGATCTTTAAGACTGTTTCTTCGTTTGGATCTTCTTCATATTGATCGGGCTTAACAAACTTATGATCTTTGTTATAGGCTTTGAACTGCTTTGCCAGGAATTTGATGTGCTCATCTTCCTCTTCAGCCATCATTAAAAATATCTTTTTGGCCGCCTGGCTTCTCGACTGCTCGGCTACATTGGAATAAAATGCTTTGCCTCTTTTTTCGAGTAATATCGCTTCTTTTAAAATATCGGTCGGTGATTTTGACATAATGAAAATCTTTAGTCGTTTAAATTTCTGTTATTCTTCGCAAATTTAAAAAATTCCGGGCTTCAATTTCCGGTAATCTAAAACAAATTCACCTGTGAACATAATTGTGAATAATTCTAAATAGTAAAGGATCGATGGGGCTGGCATTTCCCTAAATTTGCTATTGATAAAAACACTGGCTTTGCAAGAACATTCAACAGATCAACTGGCGCAATTATTTCAACAATTGACAGGTTCAAAACCAACGCGCGTTGATAAAATTAAAACCGCAGGATCCAACAGGGCTTATTACCGGTTAACCGGCAGACACAAAAACTATATCGGCACCATAGGGGAAGATCCACTGGAATCACAGGCATTCATTTATCTCTCAGAACATTTTAAGAAGGTTGGCCTGCATGTACCTGAAATATATGAAAAAAGTGAGGATGGTGCTGTTTACCTTCAGGAAGACCTGGGCCATATTTCTTTATTCGATATCGTTCTGGCGGCTGATATGACAAAGGGTGTGCCTGACCACATGAAGCATCTTTATCAAAAGGTGCTTCAGCACCTGATTCGCTTCCAGGTCAGCGGTGTCCGGGGCCTGGATTTTACAAAGTGTTATCCCCGGCAGGAATTCGACCGGCAGTCGATGCAATGGGATTTGAATTATTTTAAATATTACTACCTGAAACTTACCGGTGTGTCCTTTCATGAGCAACGTCTTGAAACGGACTTCAAATTATTAATGGATTTCCTGATGGAAGCACCCGCAGTATACTTTATGTACCGTGATTTTCAATCGCGGAACATCATGATCAGGGATGATGATCCCTGGTTCATCGATTATCAGGGAGGCAGAAAAGGACCTTTGCAATACGACCTGGCTTCACTCCTTTTCCAGGCTCGGGCAGCTCTTCCGGACGGATTTCGCCATGAAATGTTGGCGTTTTACCTGGATGAAGTTACTACCGTCGTTGATCTTGATCGTGAAGAATTTATTCCGCATTACTACGGATTTGTCTTGCTGCGTTTATTGCAAGTTCTCGGGGCTTATGGATACCGGGGCTTTTTTGAGCAAAAACCCCATTTCATTGAAAGTACCTCCTATGCTCTGAAAAACCTGGAATGGTTTATCAATAACATCGAATTACCGGTTAACCTGCCCGAACTGTCACTTTGCTTCTGGCAAATGATCAACAAAGAAGAGCCAAAACAAGCTGAAGGCTTAACAGTGGAGATCAATAGCTTTTCTTATAAAAAATCAGGAATACCCAAAGACACCAGTGGGCATGGCGGCGGATTTGTTTTTGATTGCAGGGCTTTGCCCAATCCGGGTCGATACCCTGAATATAAAACACTTACAGGCAAAGACAAACCTGTAATTGAATTCCTCCAAAAGGAAAAAGCAGTGGGCAAGTTTCTTGAAAATGTTTTTTTAATCATTGACCAGGCTGTTGAAAAATACCAGGAGAGAGGATTTGATCATCTTTCTGTGAGCTTTGGCTGTACTGGAGGTCAGCACCGGTCCGTATATTGCGCTGAAACACTTTATCAGCATATCAAACAAAAGCAAAGGGTAAAGGCACAGCTTACCCACAAAATGCTTGATTGAAAATCGTGTAAGAATATTCGCATCCGTTTTTGCTGCTTACATAAACACAAGTAATATTCCTGTTTTTATAATTTCAAACTTGACATGTCCCTTCGAATTTATTAAATTTTCCCTCAAGCATATAACCAATAAATGATACCGGCAACCGATATGTGGGACACCGGTAAGAGTGATCTGAGAATGGGACGAAATGGACATTCAGCGACTGCTGTTAATAATAAAATTTACGTTATGCGGGGATTGAAGTATTAAGCAGGCCGGAACTGAAAAGTTGTGAAGTATATGATCCGACAACTGACACCTGGACAGAATTAACTCCGATGCCCAGCGTGCAGGCAACGCATGCAGCTTGTGTTTTAGAAGGCAGGATTTATGTATTTGGTGGCTGCAATTCTGCCCCTCCCACTTACGAATCTTACAAAAAGGGAGCGGAAGTTGGCATCCCAGAATGGAATTAAAAGTAGCAAGAGTTTGATCCTGGTTTGATTCAATATCGCTCGTCTAACGATCCTCAACTATGATTCTGAATGCATAATCAGGGGGGTTTTGAAGATTATCCATATCGGAACAAAGTGCAGGAACTTTCATCAGGAAAATATTTTCCCCACATTTTTTCTGGAGTTTTCTGCCCTTTTTCCATTCACCAGTGCGTGTATTGTACCAGTAGACGCGATATTTTTTGCCTGCATCGTTTAAACCTGTTATTGTGATCTTATTGGGGTATATTTTAGCAGGTATTGTAACATCCTGGTCAAATTCACCGGTAAGGCCCGTTGAATCGATGCACGAAGCATTTTTTTGATAAAGATTCTTCCAGTATACATAAGAATTATGAATCCAACCGATGGCTCCATCTCTATTTTTATTTACCAGTAAAAAGCACTCAACAGGTTGATCATCACCCACCAATTCAATATGGGAATAGAGGTAAGGATTGTTATCGTCTCTTGTATTTTCAATAAACTCCTCAATTCTGGGATACACAGCTGTCTGCTTCTCTGAAAGATGAATGCTCCACCACCATCCCAGGCCTGTCGCAAAACCTCCCATTAAAGTAGTGGCCCAGGTATCGTTATGAAAAGCAATATCGAGACATTTATAAATATCCTTTTTTCGATCTCCCAAACCGATCTCCCCAAAAATGAAAGGTTTATCCCATCGCTCCAATACCGATTGCATCCTTGACGGCCGATCTTTGATATTTCTGTTTTGCGCATAAGCGTAAGTGTGGGGTGTCAGGTAGTCAAGCGAATGATATATGGTATCATCAGGAAGTGGTAAATTCCCATAACCGGTTGACAACAATTGCTTAACCTTCAATGAGTCTCGTAAAAACCTGTTCATACCAGCGTGCCAATTTATTAATTGCTTTCTAAATGTCTTTTCTTCATGGTAGGGAGAATATCGTTTTCCATCCTGCATGGATTGACCGCGAAATTCAAGCTCATTGGCCAGCTCAAACCCGGCAAAATGGGTTGAATATCCCCATCGGGCAAAGAAATACCGGAGCTTATTCTGAAAATGGCGTCGGGCTATACCCGATTGAAAAAAATCCGTTAAGCTATCGACACCTTCTATTTTTCGGTAAGGATTGTTGGGCCATAAAAATTCATCATTGGGGAAATAGCCATTGAAATACATATACGCAAATTGGTTTTCAAAAGTCAATAAACCAAAAAGGTTTTTTTCTTCAAGGGTTTCGATGGTTTTATCCAGTTCTCTTGCCAGGGCCAGCCGGCCTACACGCTGATTGGGTTCAGGCAATCTGCCCTTGAAAGCAAAAGGATGATCATAATTATTCAATTCCTCCCATTCAAGCGCATAACTTCTCATTCGGAACATGATGCGAACAAGATTTCCGCCACCCTGAGCCAATTGATCCAGCATTTTCCGATGCTGCTCAAATTGGTCCGGTTCGGGCACCCTGCAGATATCGCAATGCCAGGGCCAGCAAACATTCATCCCGCGACCGAAAAAAGAAGAATCCGTTGAGCCGAATTTCAGGTACCGATTATTTGATGTATCTACTACCAACCGGCCAGGATCATCTCCTGATATGCAGGTGAAACTCAATCTGGCTGAATACAACATTTGCTGGTGAACTTTTAGTTCTATAACAGCCTGCCAATCTCCGGGATAATCCGGGGCAAACCGAATCCGCCAGTTAAATTCCGTTGGTAATTCTTTCCAGTAATCAAATCCATATGAAGTTTTAATGGGTTCATAGTCCTTAAAATAAAACCCATATACCCTTTGTTCCGCCGCACCCGGATAACCAGGGGGGGAAAAGGTTGCCTCCAGGGAAATATCCTCCGGATCAAAGGGATTAAGCCCTTCATAAGCTGCAGGATATGGATCATGCCCTTGAAGGTATGCATCGACTTGTTGAACTATTTCCGGGGGAAGTACAATTCCCAATTCAAATTTCTGATAAAGCTGAACTTCCGTCAAGGGTGAATCAGGCGAAAGTACAACAACCCGAATGGGTTCCTGTCCCAATCCATATATGAGTCCCATGTGCAAAATCAGAAAAAGTATTGCAATGTTGTTTTTCATAAACTAAAATACTGGAGTGAAAGACAATATTACGCTTTTTCTAACAAATCTTCACGATTGTATTGTTTCTAAAGCAAGTGCCCTTTTGAAATTCTCATTGCCAAAATCGAAGTCAATCATAAAAAGAGTTCCATCAATTATTCCTAATTTCGTAACAAAATACAAAACATCATGTCAACCATTCTCATCGAAAATATCAAAAAGCTGGTCCTTGCCGAAGAAAAACCTGACATCATCAAAGCCGGCAGGGCGATGTCGGAACTACCCTGCATTGATAATGCCTACCTCTATATCAGGGATGGAAAAATTGATAATTTCGGTTTCATGTCGCAGGCGAATCCGGAAAACCTAAAAAGTGAGCTCGTTCTTGATGCTACGGGCAAAATGGTCTTTCCGGCTTTTTGTGACTCACATACCCATCTTGTTTATCCAGCCAGCCGGGAGATTGAATACGTTGACAAGATCAAAGGTCTTTCCTATGAGGAGATTGCCAAACGGGGTGGTGGCATTCTCAATTCTGCTAAAAAGATGAAAGAAACCATTATTGCAGAGCTTGTCGACAGCGCCCTGGAACGTCTCGAAGAGATCAAAAACCATGGTACCGGGGCAGTTGAAATCAAAAGTGGCTATGGCCTCGACACGGATGAAGAGCTGAAAATGCTTTATGCCATCCGCAAGCTAAAGGAGCTTTCTCCACTAACCATCAAAGCGACCTTTCTGGGCGCACATAGCATACCGGCTGAATACCGTGGGAAGCAGGAAGAATATGTCAACAAGGTGATCAATGAAATGATCCCGGTGGTTGCCAGTGAAGGATTGGCTGAATACATTGATGTTTTTTGTGATAAAGGATTTTTTACGGTAGAAGATACCGACAGAATCCTGATGGCAGGATTAAAATATGGGCTCATTCCGAAAATTCATGCCAATGAACTGGACTTCTCAGGCGGCATACAAGTGGGAGTGAAATACAATGCTTTATCCGTCGATCACCTGGAGTATACCGGTGAAGCAGAAATCGAAGCATTGCTGAATTCTGAAACCATGCCGACCATCCTCCCCGGTGCAGCATTTTTCCTGAACATGCCCTATGCTCCGGCACGCAAAATGATCGATGCAGGACTTCCCCTTGCCATGGCCAGCGACTTTAATCCTGGCTCCTCCCCTTCCGGCAATATGCAGTTGATCCTAAGCATGGCCAGTATACTCTACAGGCTGACTCCTGAAGAAGCCATCAATGCCTGCACCATCAATGGTGCCTATGCCATGGGACTGAGCGAAGAACTGGGTACCATAACACCCGGGAAAATAGCCAATGTATTTCTAACACGGGAAATCCCCTCCATTGAATACATGCCCTATTATTATGGCAGTAACAAAGTAGAAACCGTGATTCTGAACGGTAAAATGGTGTGATCCTTTTATTATGTTATCCAACATCCATAGGTTTTTGAAGAATTTTATTAAAAGAAAAACCTTGACAATACAAGTATGATTACTTAATTTTATATGCAAAAATTTCACATATATCCAATATTAACCACCATGAACAAAATGATCCCTTTCTTTAGCATTATGATGCTTTTATTTTCTTCGCCCGCCCAATCCCAAACCGATTCCAGCAAAGTAAAATTGTGGACGAATTATCCCGGTTATATCATCACCTGGGAAGATGATACCATAAAAGGATACATCCGACTTAATAACCTGGTGGACAACCAGGAGAAAGCCCTTTATTTCAAAAATAAAGATGACAAAAAGTGGACGGAAAAATATCGGCCAAAAGACATTAAGGCCTACAAAGTTGGCCCACGGTTTTATGAATCCATCAAATTTCATGTGATGGGTGAAACCAAAGGATATCATTTTTTTCTGCGCCAAATCAGGGGTCCGATAACCGTTTATGAATGGTACAGAGAACCCGAAAGACGAACCGAAGAAAGGGTCGTTCTTGATGATGAAGATATTCTGAATTCTCAAATTGATCTGAGTTTTTCTGAATCTGATCTGACAGCTACTACATATTTTAGAAAACTGGACGGGGACCTTGAAAACCTATCAGCATTGAAATACCTCACTAACTTTAAAAAAAATATGGCCAAACTGGTGTCTGATTATCCTGAACTAACCCAAAAAATTGCCAGGGAAGAGGAAGGCTATACATTCGGAAACCAGGAAAAGATCATCAGGGAATACAATGACTGGTACCTTTCTAAACAACAGTAATCTTATTGATCAGGATTTGTTCCCAGCTTCTTCAACACTGCATTTTTATAAGTTCTTCCGATTGGGATTTCTTCTTTTCCAATTTCAACATCCTCTGCTGTGAATGAAGTAATTTTATCAAGTGCCACAATATAAGAACGATGAACCCTTGAAAAGGCCGATTCTGGTAAAGTTTGCTCCAGGTCAGCAAGCGACTTATGCGTGATGACATTTTGGTCGGTTGTTATGATCCGGACATAATCCTTCAAGCCCTCAATGAAGAGAATATCGTGGATGGGAATCTTCACGGTTTTTCGATCGGCTTTGACATATAAAAATTTATCAATCGTTTCCTCTGTCATAGTTTTATCCACATTCATATGCCCCCTGCCAATTGCAAGTTGATAATATTTATTGATGGCCTTCATCAACCTTTGTTGAGAGATGGGTTTCAACAAGTAATCGACGACATTCAGCTCAAATGCATCCAGTGCATATTCCCGATGGGCAGTGGTAAAAATCACATGGGGCGGTGAAGGCAGGCTTTCCAAAAAGTTGATCCCTGATATTTCAGGCATCTGAATATCCAAAAACATCAGGTCAATTTGATGGGTCCGCAGAAATTCATGTGCCTGGAAAGCATCAGAACAAACACCTGCTATTTCCAAATCTTCAAACTTTTGGATCAACATCGAAAGGGCATCAATGGCCAGGGGTTCATCATCAACGATGAGACATTTTGTTTTCATAATAATTCAATTTGGAGAATGACCTGATAATGATTTTCACCATCCTGTATTTTAAGATCATAGTGCTCACCATAAACCAACTCCAATCTTTTTCTTACATTTTTCAATCCCACTCCATGACTGAGAGCTTTTGATTCCTTTTCGGCCTTATCATTTTCAACCTTGAAAATTAACCGGTTGTTTTCCACTTTCAAATATACTGAAATGTGGACCTGATCTCTTTTGCCTGCCGCGCCATGTTTGAATGCATTTTCAATAAATGGCAGCAAGATTAGGGGAGCTATTTTGATTTCATCGGTTGGAACCTGAACATCCATTGCTAATTGAAGTCTGCTTCCGTAGCGGATCTTTTCAAGGTCAGTATAATTATGAATTAAGTCTATTTCTTTTCCCAGGATAACATAAGGAACATCGCATTCATAAAGTAAATAATCAAGGATATCCGATAATTTCAGTATCATATCGGGGGTTGAATCCGCTTTTTTTAAGGCTAGTGAATAAATGTTATTCAGGGTATTGAATAGAAAATGGGGATGGATCTGAGATTTTAATAGCTTCAATTCAGCCTCCAGTTTTTCACTTGCCAGAACCTGGGCAGCCTGTTGTTTTTCAAACCACATTTTCAGCAGTTTTACCGCCAAAGCAATAACAATGACAAAGAACATCCCGACGACCAGAAAAACAAAGTTGAGGGCTGTGTGATCAAAAACTTCACCCCACAAGTTTAGTGAAAGCGCCAGCATTCCCATCACTGTGACCGATTCAAGCCACAACGCAATGATAAAAGTCAGGGCCAGGTAAAATATGAGTTTGCGGTACTGTCCGCTTACCAGAAATTTTGGGAACAAATAATAACCTGTAAAATATGTCGTCGAAAGGGTAATCACCAAAAGAGGGACTACAAAAATCAGGATTCTCATATATTCTTTGCTCTCATTTCCAAAATATAAAGTATAGAAAAGGAGGACGATGATCCAGAAAATCGCATGCCAGGCAATTCTGAAACGCTTGATGAAAATGGTATGCATTTGGGGCTCCACGATGCTTAAAACTGTTATAAAAATACGTGAATTTAATGAATTGAGCCACCATTGCCAGATTGATTCGACCAATAACCTGTTTTTTACTTTGAGCAGCAGCCCATCACGGTTCATTGAATTTAATAGGATCATTCCTGTAACCTGTCTTATTGGAGGTACCCATGGTATAATTTCAAAAAAATCTGCGGGAAAGCATATTAATTTTATCAAAAATCAATTTAAATTATGATTTACTAACTTTGTAATACCCACAATCATGGAAACAACAACTTCACTTCAACAGTTTTTTATGTTCATGGGACCCTGGAAATGGGTCATGATCCTCCTGGCCATTACAGTTGCCGGTTTTATTTTAAATGGTTTTTACCAATACATAATCCGCAATTCATCCACAAAGCATGCACTCAACAACATCCTGTTTTGGGGAATCATAACTTTATGCGCGGGCTTCATTGGTCAAATTACTGGTATCTGGCAGGCACTAACTGAAATCATGAAAGCCCAGGACATCTCTCCCCCCATTGTCTTGATTGGTTTTATGTCGACCTTTACAACGACGCTTTTTGGCCTCATTGTCTTTGTTATTTCAGCTCTATTTTGGTGGGGACTTAAATTCAGATGGCAAAAACTGAATAGGACTGCTTAGTCAAACATAAAGGTATTCAGCGGGATGGACGGTTCACCTTCATCCCGCATTTTTTTGCTATCTAATTAGAAGCTGTAGGTAACTCCCATCAGTAAGTTAAAACGGTAAGACGGGTATTGATACCACTCATAATAACGCTGGCCAAGGATATTGTTAAAATTAACAAAACCCGACAGGGCATTGGAATAACGATATTCCACACCTAAATTCAGGTCGGTCATTCCCTTTATTTTTTCTGCCTTTACAATGGTATTTCCATTGACATCTTCTTCAAAGAGACGCGCATACATACTACTCCTGTTGAAAAGCTCGACCCGAAGCATGATTTTTTCCTGCATGGTGTAATCGGCACTCAGTTTGATTTCCAGTCCGGGTTTATGCCAGGCCTTGTCTTCATTATCAAGAAAATAGTTATGGTATTGTCCACTCAGCTTGGCATTGAATTTATCCTTGTAATGAAATCCAAACTCAGCCAGCAACCTTGTATGTTTTACACGATCATAAACAACGGTAAACTGATTATTCAATCCTTCACCCAATATGGATACCGTATCATTGACGAATAATGGCATATCCGACGTTGTAAAGTTCATGAAACTGACATTGTAATCGAGGTATTTTGTCACCCGCCCTTTCAAGCCGCCGTATTGAATGCTTTTGTGGTTGGTGAACTTTTTTGGCAGGTATGAAATAATAAACGGATTTTCATCACTAAGCGACCGAAGACTGTTTTTTTCCATGTATCCCTTGATACCGGCATAGGTGATCAGGTAGTCTTCTACAACCTTTACTTCTATTTGTAATTCAGGATAAACATGAACCGACGAGACCGAATCAGATTGAATGGAAGTATTGACCCCCGCGTAAAAATGGTACTGATCAAATTTTAAACTGTAATACGGATGAATCTTAATGATACCACTATTATGAGTTGGGAGCAAACCATCCCCGTTAATATAATAATCAACACCCGCATTTATTCCAAGCTTTTCCATATCCGAAAAGCTAAAAAATTCCATTTTGCGATCAATCCCTAATGAAAAATCGATATTGTGCTCAGTCGACTCTAACTTATCAAAGAGGAAATAATATCCCAGGTCAATTTTTTGATTGATAGATCGCTTATTGGTATAATTGCTTTCCAGCGAAGTAGAAAGGCCGATGAGGGTATAATGCTGTTTGATATCACTTTTATCCAGGTCGAGTTCAGGAAAATCATCAGGTCGATAGCCATAAAAGTGGTAGCCGTCCCTTTTTAAAAAAACATCTGCTGAAAAAGTATGCTTATTAAAAAACTTTTTGCCATAAAAGTCCAACTCGCTGTGACTGTTACCCGGATAGGCATAATCTTTTATTTTACCAGAGGAAGAAATATGTTTTAAATGCACTCCAAAAGCATTTTTTCTGGACCTGAGTTTATTGGCAAAAAACTCAATATAGGGCGTGGAATAGTTCCCAATACCTGCTTTTATATAATTTTTATACAATTTCGAAACACTCTCTCCTTCAATGCGAGCAGGGACGATGGGATCGAGTTGGGCTTGTGTATGCAACGATTTCGTCAGCATCTCATATGAAAACTCGGGTTTAACCAGCTTCTCTTCCGGTATCCGGGGTGAAACATTTATTTTAAAAGCATCCGATACCTCGGGTTGATAAGGTGCTACAACCGTGATCTCCTCGTTTTCAGAAACATTCTGACCCAGAACTGATCCGTAAATGGCGATGAAGCCCGCCAGTGAAATAATGCCAAACGAAAATATATTATTCTTTTTTTTCATCTTCCACTCCTTCATTAAAATTTCTCCAGTTGTACTTTCTCGTCTTCTAAATGAATGGTTTCTCCATCATTTTCCAAACTCCCGGCACTTTTTTCAAGTTCTTCCACATCGAGTATGTCATTCAATTTTTTAAGTGCAATGTTTTTCAGTTCAATCCCTTCGTAATTGTCGATGATGCTCTGAAGGGTTTGCTTGGCCTGAAATGTATTGCCTTTAGCAACATAAATATCGGCCAGTAGGATAAAACCGTTCGCTACCCAATAGTCATAAGGGGCATAATTATTAATGAGCTGAAAAACATCCTTTTCAGCATTTTCTACATCATTCAGGTTGTACTCAATTTCAGCGATCCGGTATTGGGCTTCTGCACCAGCCACGCCTTGTGAAAAGGATGCGATTTCCTTATATTGCGCTTTCGCCAGCAACACTTCATCAGTCTGAAAAAGGGAATTGGCCCTGATGACCATGGCTTCGAGTTTCATCTCGTCACTGATTTTGGGCTCTGCCAGCAATTTATCTGCCGGTTCGATCGCCTCTTCATATTGATTCAGTAAATAGTTATTTTTCATCAACCCATACCACGACTCCAATATGTTCTCTTTATTTTGGGCAATTTTTTCAAGTTGTTTGAAATAGTTCAGTGATTTTTGATGATCTTCCAGTTCAAACGCCAGGTCAGCAGCTTTTAACAAAGCACTCTCCGTAAACTCCGAGCCTGGCTTGCTTATCACATATTCGTATAGCTCAAGGGCTTCGGCTTTCTTGTCTTCTTTCATGCGCTCATCGGCCAAATAATAACTGGCACTGATGGTAAATGCGCCATTTGGAAATTGATCGAGATATCGTTGCAATGAAACATTGGCTCCCTGATCTCCGCTTAGATATTGATTTTCAGCAGAAGTATAAGTAATAGAATCCTGCTCTGAAGCTGAGATATTGGCAAAAGAAAGATCTTTAGCATAAGCAAAAAAATCATCTACTTTGCCCATGTCCACATAAATGTTGCGAATACTTTCCAGGGCCTCTTTTGATTCGGTGGTTGCCGGATAATCCTCTACGACCCCTTTAAATGTTTTCAAGGCCAGTTCATTCAGGTTGCTATTGTAATAGATCAATCCAGATTTTAGCCTTGACTTTACCGCATAATTACCATCGGGATAATCGGTGGCCACTTTTTTGAAATTAAGCAATGCGTTTTCATTGTCTTTATTCACCAGATAAGCATCGGCCAGCTCATAATAAGCCTCACTCAAATAGGAAGAATTGGGATAACTGCTGATCATTTGCCTGAGGGTTCCAATTTGCTCCGGATACCGCTGTAAAACGCCCAGTGCCTTGGATTTTTGAACCATGGCATAATCTACATCAATGGCATTCATTGCTATGGCTTTATCGTAATAGGCAATGGCATTGTCATAACCCTTATTTGTAAACCATGCATCACCCAAACGAAGAAAAGCATCCGCAACCATGACCGGGTCTTCATCTTTCAGGTTTGAAATAAACTCTTTGAAATAATAGATGCAGCCCTTGTATTCTTGCCGTTTGAAATAAACATAACCTAAATTGTAATTGGCTATGTTATAAACAGGTAATTTTTTAGCTTTGGGCGTTCCCAGAAAATCCAGATAATACTTTTTGGCTCCCCAATAGTTTTCCTGCCGGTAAAATGACTCTGCAATCCAAAAAACACTTTCAGCCGTGATCAGTTTATCCTCATTGAATTCGGTAGCCTTGGTAAACATCTTAATGGCTTCCTCGTAATTGTATTGGTTGAATAGATCTATGGCATGATAGAAAGTGATCTTCTGGAAATTTCCTTTATAATCCGCACCTTTTACCTGAATATTTTCCAGCGCATCCTGCGCATCCTTAAAATTCCTTGTGGCCATGGAAATTTTGAAAAGGAAATTATACGCCTCATCAGCCCGCCTGGAATCGGGATAGGCTTTGAGGTAAGCCCTTAATGACCTGACAGCTTCACTGTAAGGATCATAAGAGAGTTCAAAAGCCAGCTGTGCCTGTTTAAAAAGAGCATCCTCACGTATATCCTGATCAAAAGGAATCTTGTAAGAGGAATTGAAGGCATTGGCAGCAAATTGTTTTTGATCTGTTTTGAGGTACGCTGCTCCGAGATAGTAATAGGCATATTGTGCCAGGGTGTCATTGGCATTGGTTGCCTGTTGCAGGTTACGGGCAGCTTCTTCGTAGTTACCCATTTGATAAAAGGTATGACCCAAGATATAAAAATCACCCGGTGTCATCTGGAAACGTGAACTTAAATAATATTGTTCGAGGTACGGAAGTGCTTGTTCATATCGACCAAGGTAATAATACGATTGACCCAGCACCCTGGTGAGTTCTGCGGCCCGCTTGTCAGTGGCATTGATCAACAGAGGGGGTGCCATATCCACAACCTCATTGTATTTTCCCTGCATAAAATAGATCTGCACAATGTAATAAGGTGCAATGGCTTTAAAATTGGGATCATCTTGAAGCTGTTTGAATTCAAGAAGTGCTTGGTCATAATTACCTTCGGTATAATCGAGATGAGCCAGGTAATAGGCTGAAGGGGAACTGTATTTGGAATTGGAATGTACTACCTTTCTAAAAGCATCTCCTGCCTTCTGAAACTCATCCTGTCTGAAATAGCAGTATCCCAACTTGAATTGAAATTCAGCCCTGTCCTCATTGGAAAGTTCTGTAATATCTACCTGTTCAAAATATGTGATGGCACTGCGATATTTCCGGTTTCCATGCGACAGTTTTCCCAATTGAAAATTCACAAGGTTTCGGTAAGAGCTGGTAGGATGATTCTGCACAAATTCAGCCAGCATATACTCTGCATCGCTATTGTACAACTCCAGTGCGCAGAGGGCTTCATAGTACTCGGCATTGATCCGTAAGGGAGCAAAGGGATTTTTAACAGCCTCGATAACCGATTCGAATTGTTTTTGTGCGGCACCGAATTTTTCTTTGTCAAACAGATCTCTTCCGGTTCGGTAAGCCAGTTCAGGATCATTGTATATCGCTGTTTGCTGGGATCGAAGACTACCCACTAAGATGAGCATCAAGGTAAATAAAAATATCGTTCTGCGAAGTAAAGCCATATCTACACTACAAATTGATTACGTAATTCAGCCATTACGGGATATTAAGCAAAATTAGTAATGATGTCAGGTAGAGATCGCTGCGATATCCGGAAATTATAACATTAACTTGTTAATAACTCCACATTAACGCAGGATTTGATTTATTATTTTAGCCCACTCATTATCATCAAAAAGACAATTGAAGATATCTGTATATTTGTATTTTAAATAAAAGGACTTCTATGAAAAAATTATCAATTCTCATCTTTTCCTTCTGCCTGGTCAATCTTGTTAATGCTCAGGATACATTTTCCATTTGTGCCATCGACACGCTAACCGGGGAAGTGGGTAGTGCAGGTGCTTCATGCATCGGGGCGCCACAAATTCCACAGGGGTGCTACATTCTGAGCGACGTCATTCCTGGTGTAGGTGTCATTCATACTCAAGCCTATTATACGGCGGGAAATCAAAATTATGCACATGCGCTCATGATAGAGGGCATTCCACCGGCTCAAATGGTTGACTCACTGGTAGCCCATGATATCGGTAACAATCCCACCATCAGACAATATGGAATTGTCGATTTTTATACCGGTGTTCCTCGGACAGCAGCCTATACAGGTATTAATTGTGACGACTATAAAAACCATATTATCGGTCCCAACTACACCATCCAGGGCAATATACTGCTTGGTCAACAAATCCTCGATTCAATGGAAGCACGATTTCTGGCCACCGAAGGTGAGCTAGCGTGCAAATTGATGGCTGCCCTGCAGGGTGCCAGAGTGATCGGGGCAGATACCCGTTGCCTTGATGATGGCGTATCAAGCCTCTCTTCATTTTTACGGGTGGCTAAACCTGATGATCCGGCCAATGATCTATACCTCGACTTAAATGTGCCATCGACCCCTGTTGGAATTGATCCCATTGACTCACTGCAAATACTTATTGATAACTGGGGAAGTTGTTTGGTTTCGTCTGTAAATAATGAGCCTCCATCGCAGCTGGCCAGATTTTACCCAAACCCAACAGGAGAAATTTTAAACATTGATGTGAACCGCTTGATAAATCACGCGGTGATCATTGAAATTTTCTCGGTAACAGGAAAGAAATTGTTAGAACGTGAATTTAATTCAAACAAAATACAAATCAAACACGGCCTTGAATCAGGCCTCTATTTCTGCCGCATCAATCAATCTGAAGTTTATAAAATCCTGATCAGATAATTTAATGTGTCTGGTCAAAAGAATGAATGGTGGTCATTTTTACCTAAAATGAAATGTTTCTGATTTCATGTCAAAATGAAAGCAGGGCACTAACAAGTGAATCTATCCAGTCCCCTCCTAATTAGCAGCCATTCCTGAAGAGCGGTTTTTGCTTCTTTCAATGGACTGCAGGGCCAGGTATCCATCGCCAAATTTGGCGATGTTATCGAGTTCGATGTCATACTGATCATAGTGGCGTTCCTCGTCCATAACCAGTTCTTCAAATAATTTTTTGGAAACCGAATCGGCATTAGCCGCACATTCATTGGCCCACAGGTTATAATCCTTGGCACTACCTTCTTCCATATCCCTTGCCTTCTCAAGCATTCCTTTAATATCATGGATTTTATCGACAGGCTCAGCCACTTCCATTTGCACCTCTCCCCGAAGGAATAAAATTCGCTCTGCCAGTTTTTCAACATGAAGCATTTCGTCAATGGCAGTTCGTTTAAATAACCCAGCCAATAAATCATAGCCCTGATCGTCGCAGTGAAAATGAAAATACATATATTGATGTACAGCGGCCAGTTCATCTCCAATTGCTTTATTCAATAAATCAATACTCTTTTCGTGCATAATATGTGGTTTTAATTCATATTTCAAAAATACCTAATTTAGCATAGAATTCAGGATTGAACCAAAAAAAAGTTTTAATATTGAAATGGGAAAAGTAATTTTGAGGTTTTTCTTTTAAAAATTGAGGACTCGTTCAATGAATTTAGAAGCTTTCTTAAAAATGTCTTACGGCATCTACCTGATCAGCTCCAAGAGCGGCAAAGAAATGAGTGGTTATATTGCTAACACAGCCTTTCAGGTAACAGCGGAGCCCCCCAAACTGGCCATCAGTTGCCATAAAAATAATACTACAGCACGGGTGATTGATGAGAGTGGTGTTTTTAACCTGTCTGTTCTGGCAAAAGATACCGATGCAGGTTTGATCGGCTTGTTTGGCTATCAAAGTGGCCATGAAGATGAAAAGTTCCACAGGGTACAACACAAAACAGGAAACAACGGAGCACCTGTTATTTTGAGTCATTCGGTTGCCTATTTTGAGTGTAAGGTAGTTGATAAATTTGATGTGGGTACCCATTATCTCTTTATCGGTGAAGTTACAGATGGTGAGCTTTTAGAGCGGGATAAGGATCCGCTGACGTATGCATTTTTCAGAGATGAAATGAAACTGATGGCGCCGGAGCGGGCGCCTACGTATGTTGATAAGAACAAACTGGCAAAAGACCGGGAAGATGCTATCCACAAGGAAGAAAAAAGCAACCAGGAGGAAGATGGAAAAGATTTGGGCGGCCGGTTTATTTGTTCCATTTGTGCTTATGTTTACGATCCCGAGGTGGGTGATGAAGCACAGGGGATTCCTCCCGGTACTCCATTTGAAGATCTGCCCGAAGATTGGATTTGTCCTATTTGTGCAGCGGCCAAATCAATGTTTATCAGCGACAATTAATATTCAACAGTCATGAACCAAATTCCAGATCATCCGGTCTATTCCAGAAGTGTTCTTGAATTTCTAACCGTTGCCAACGATTATTGCATTACCCTTTCCAACTCCGATAAACTGAGTCAGCAAAAATTACTGGATTATTTATTAAAAGTACTTCCACTAATTTATCTCAAAGCTTCGTTACTACCTCTGGTCAATGCACGGAATCCGGAATTTAACGAAAAGTTTTTTACAGAAGAAGAATGGGAAGCATTATTCAATAACATCAGAAACATATTTAAGAAAAACGATGTTTTTTGGATTGTAGATCAAAAGGATAAAACAAATGATATGATCAAAGGAAGTCTGGCTGAACATTTAACAGATATTTTTCAATCGCTTAAGGACTTCCTCGAATTATACCAGAAGAACTCCATAGATGCCAAGGAGAATGCCGTTGAGGATGTTTATTCAACTTTTACTCAGCACTGGGGATATCGGCTTGTTGATGCCCACAAAACCCTTCACTACCTGGCCATGGAGTATGTATCTGAAGCCGATGAACCCATAGAGGATCCCTTATTATAGTCAAACTTTCAACACTTCAAAATATACAATTCCATGATCCGAATAATCATGGATCCATTGATCCTGTTCAGCCGAAGGATGTGGATGGTCTGTGAGTCCAACTATGTTTAAATCACACCCATCGAATTGGGTAAATTTCAGGTGACTGGATGCCAGCACATGGTCAAGATTTCCTTTAAGTCCTGAATAGCTGCCATTAAAATAGGTGTAAGCAGAATTTTTGGAAAGCAATTTCATTTGATAGGTTCCGGCAGACATGAGTTTTTTCAATCGACTGATCTCCTCTTCCGGATCGATATCCAAATTTCCATAGCTATAGTTCATGCCCATGGTATTATAATCACCCGAAACAATAAAATGAGCATGCTCCGGCCCACCAGCTGCTCTATTGATTGCCTTTTTCAAGTTCCGGATTTTTCCAAACATATCATCCCGAAGCCCCCATCCTACCGGGCTATTCATACTCTTAAGGTGAAGGAAAAGCATCACATATTTAATCCCATCCAAAACGATGGTCAATAAAACACCCGGGCGCAGCATGGCATTACCAGACTTGAATTCAAGCCGCTGTGTGACAAAGGAACTAAAATTACCGCGGATCCCCAGCAGGGTTTCCTGTGCCTGCTCTCCCTCAGTAATATGAAATGCATATCCTGAAAAATGATCCATGAACTCACTAAATACATCCTTGCTGCGCACTTCGAATAATGCGAATACATCGGGATTGTGTTTCTTAATTTCAAGCGCAACGCGTTCAACTTTATCCCTGAATTGAGGTTTAAGATTTCCTTTGTTATCCCTGGAATTGGTACCGAAATTTTCAACATTCCAGGACAAACAGGAGAATGCTACTGCCATGATATTTCATTTAGTTTGATAAAGGATAAAGGTATGAAAAATCCTCAAATCCTTTAGCTAAACAAGACAATCATCCATCCGTTTCCATTTCGGATCTGCTAAATATCCGTCTAATGGAATGCAATAGCTTCCGCCTGTTGATCGGTTTTGTAATGTAATCATCGCATCCCGTTTCCAGGATCCTCTTTTGGTCATCTGCCATTGCATAAGCTGTTTGAATGATGACCGGAACATCTATGATACTCTTTATAATACCTGTTGCTTCATATCCACTCATTCCCGGTAGTTTAATATCCATCAAAATGAGATCAATGACCGGGTCCTGTTTCACCATATCAATGGCTTGACTGCCATCTTTGGCATATAGTATGTTAGCTTGCGTGTTTTTTAGGATTTCACGGAGAAAAATAAAACTCATTTCATCATCTTCCACAATCATTATGTTTTTATCTTTCCAGTCAAATTCTCCTGATTGAAATGGATCCATTACCAAATCTCCTTTTTTCTGAGGATCCATAATGGCATCCGGGATACTAAAATAAAATTCGGTTCCATTTCCTTTCACAGAATTAAACCAAATATCCCCACCCATTAAACGGGCCAGTTTTCTGGCAATGGTTAAGCCCAGTCCAATACCACCATATAGCTTTGATATCTCGTATTCTATTTTATAAAACTCATCAAACACTTTTTCACCAACTTCTTCCGGAATACCAACACCAGTGTCTTTTACAAAAAAATGCAATTCATGCGAAGTTTCATCAGAATCTATTTCTTCATGAAAGTAGCACCCGATTTCAATGGTACCTTCTTTTGTAAACTTAATGGCGTTGCCAGCCAGGTTGGTCATGACTTGCCACAGACGATCCCGATCCGCAAAAATCCGGGTGCTGCCATTCACATTTACATTGAGTTTTAGTTCCAGGTTTTTACGCTGCTTGAATAGTTCATCTACTTTAAAATGATCATAAAGCTCCGTCAGAAAAGGAGTTATTGCAAATTCCGTCCGGTTTAATTGAATTTTTTCAGATTTCAGATAGGCATAATTTACCGCATCATCAATGATCTTCAGCAAAGATTTACCGCAGGACTTGATGATGTCGATATAGTTGTTCTTCTGTGACTCGTCAATATCCGGATTACGCACCAATTCAGCAAATCCCTGTATACCGTTGATAGGAGTCCGGACTTCAATTCCAATATTTCTTAAAAATAGTGCATTAAGATCCTCGGATTGAATAGCAGTATTAAGTAATTTTTGAGATTCTTTTTGAGGAGGTTCAGGTTCAGGTTCGGTTTCCGGTTCACGTTGAGATTTGATCTCAGGGGCAGATGGATCGTGATCTTTTTTATATTCAGCTTCTAGTTCTTCCGCTCGCTCTTTAACCCTTGTTTCAAATGAATAATTCAGCTCTTTTAACTCCTGAAGCAAATTGAGTTTTTCAAATTTTTCTACCGCTGCATGGATCAGAGATTGCAGTACTAAACTTATCGGTTTTAAACTTCCTTTGCCTGGATTGGTCTCGAAAAAGATAAAAATACCATAAGGAATATACATGCTCTCAAACGGGAAAAACGACACGTTCTGTATTTGAGCAGCCAGGGAATTATTCAACTCGACGCCATGTTCTCTTATCAGGTCAACCGAAAGAAACAATGGGTTTTCTTCAAGGCTTTCTAAAAGCGTCCCGACAGATTTTATCTTAAACAAATCAGAATTGATGGTATCGGACAGGGAGAAACCTGAGATCAGTTCCAATTGATCGCCATGGACACGGTAGCAACTGCTGAATGGAATATCAAGCAATACAGCTATTCGTTCGAGTACTGTTTTCAGTAGTTCTTCAGGATTATCCGATTCATTGATGGTATCGGAAACAAGCCACATCAGAAGTTTTTCTTCCATCCGGCCTGCCAGTTGCTCATTTTGCTTTTCAAGCAAACGAATCCGCAACTTGAGTTCATTGATAATCGAGTCCTGATTAACTGCCATTTTTTTCGTTGTGCCTATTCAGCCATGACTTTAATTGCCACACTGATATTCCTCTCCAATTTCAAACACATAAACCTTTTCCATTCAAAAATCCAATGCAACTGATAAAGGTCTTTAATATAATTGATGGTTTAAAAATCGAAAATTTATCCTGCACTTGAGTGCATTGGCAAATTTAATTCCAAGAAAAACCCTACCCGAAAATTAATATCAACAATGTTGCTTCATGTCTCAATTTCAATATACAACAGGTATTTTAAAACTTTCGAATGAAAGAATTTTGGTCAAAGTGATCAGATGAACACATTTCTCCATTTTGGAAAAAAATCCAAAATATAGAATTTCAAAAATAATCGAAAATAAAAGGAATATTCAATCTTTCAGGCGATGGAAACCTCTTATTCCTTGCCAATAAAATCAACATTTAAGAATTGTGGTTCTAAATTTATTATAAATTGAGAATAAGAATTTGTTGATATCTTTTTTTGATATATTTGCCAATCTAAAACGATTCTAAATAATTGATGACACTGCACGAACTGGATCAGGGAGAAAAGGGCATCATTACTAAGGTGAGGGGGCATGGTGCCTTCCGGAAAAGAATCACCGAAATGGGATTCATAAAAGGAAAGGTTGTTACCGTGGTTAAGAAGGCACCACTTCGTGATCCTGTTGAATACAACATCATGGGCTACGAGGTTTCCCTTCGTCACAGTGAGGCCAAATTGGTAGAGGTGATTTCTGCAGCTGATGCCCTTACACTGAAGGATTCGGATAAAAATGGATTTGAAGGGACCATTGATGAAAAAACAATTAAAACCGGGATTCGAGAAAAGGGGAAAGTCATTGATATCGCTCTGGTAGGTAACCCAAACTCTGGTAAGACGACCATATTCAACTTTGCTTCCGGATCCCGCGAACATGTCGGAAATTACAGTGGTGTTACCGTTGATTCCAAACAAGCTAAATTCAAGTTAGATGGTTACACCTTCAACATCATTGATCTGCCCGGGACATACTCATTAACAGCTTACTCTCCTGAAGAACTCTATGTAAGAAAATATATTCTTGGCCACCTGCCTGATGTCATCATCAATGTCATTGATTCGTCAAACCTGGAAAGGAATCTTTATCTGACAACCCAGTTGATCGATATGGACCTGAAAGTAGTGGTTGCCTTAAATATGTTTGATGAACTCAACCAAAAAGGAGATAAATTCGATTATAACAAACTGGGTAAAATGGTTGGGATTCCTTTCGTCCCCACCATCGGATCAAAAGGAAAAGGCATCATCGAATTATTCAAAAAAGTGATTGAGGTTTATGAAGATCGTGAACCTTCTGTGCGTCATATTCATATTAATTACGGAAGAAGCGTTGAATATGCCATTGAGACCATTCAAAATGAAATAAAAAAGAACAAAGGGCTGGATGATAAAGTATCATCCAGGTTTTATGCCATCAAACTACTTGAAAAAGATGAAGGCGCAGCTTTTTCCCTTTCACGTACCCCAAACTTTGAGGCTATCAAATCCACAACCAAAAAGCAAATCAATGAACTTGAATACGCTTTCAAAGAAGACAGTGAAACCCTTATAACCGATTCAAAATATGGATTCATTGCAGGTGCACTTAAGGAAACTTTTCTACCCAATAAATTCAAAAGGAAACTGAAAACAGAAACCGAGATCATCGATACTTTCATCACACACAAAATTTTCGGTTTTCCAATATTTATCTTCTTCCTTTGGATTATGTTCCAGGCTACCTTTAAGGTAGGACAATACCCACAACAATGGATTGAAAGCCTGGTTGATATTACCGGAAATTATATCTATTCTATTTTTCCTGATACTATTTTAAAGGATCTCGTCGTAAATGGGATCATCAATGGTGTAGGGGGTGTCATTGTGTTTTTACCCAATATCATGATATTGTTCTTCTTTATCTCGTTTATGGAGGATACCGGATACATGGCACGAGCTGCTTTTATTATGGATAAGCTCATGCATAAGATCGGACTGCATGGAAAATCCTTCATTCCGCTTATCATGGGATTTGGCTGCAATGTGCCCGCCATAATGGCCACACGAACGTTACAGAGTCGCAATCAACGGCTGTTGACCATGTTGATCAATCCTTTCATGTCGTGCAGTGCACGGTTACCGGTTTATATATTGATCATTGCGGCTTTTTTCCCCGGAAAGGAAGTCTCTATGTTGTTTTCTGTATATGGTATTGGTATTTTATTTGCCATACTTTTTGCATTGTTATTCAAAAAAACCATTTTTAAATCCTCGGAAGCTCCTTTTGTAATGGAATTGCCCCCTTACAGATTGCCGACCCTGCGCACAACCATCAGGCACATGTGGATTAAAGCTTCGCAATACCTGAGAAAAATGGGTGGAGTCATCCTGATAGCATCCATCATTATATGGGCTCTGGGATATTTCCCCGTCAATCATGACATTAGGGAAGATTATAAAAAAAGAATATCTGCCATTGAAAAAAACTTTGATCAAGAACTGGCCGGCATTCAGGATGAAACTATAAAATACAGTGAAGTAAAAGAGAAAAAAGCTGAAGCCATTCAGCAATTAAAATTTGAAATGAATAGTGAGCTACAACAACATTCTTACATAGGGAAAATCGGGCATTTTATCCAGCCGATAATGGCTCCTTTAGGATTCGACTGGAAAATGAGTGTCAGTGTACTGGCTGGAATTGCAGCCAAAGAAGTTGTTGTAAGCACAATGGGTGTATTGTATATGGCGAATGGAGATACAGATGATGTTTCAGAAACCCTCGTCACAAAAATTCGCAATGCCAGATATACTTCTGGTGATCTCAAAGGGCAACCTATATTTAATCCTATTTCTGCTTTTGCATTCCTGATGTTCATTTTGTTATATTTTCCATGTGTCGCGGTTGTTGCAGCAGTAAAAAAAGAGTCGGGCAAATGGAAGTGGGCGATATTTATGGTCACTTACACAACCGCTATTGCCTGGATTGTCGCATTTATAGCCTACCAGGGGGGTAACCTTCTTTTTGGTTAAGAAAGAATATTTACTCGTTGGAATTTTTGCGAAACGCTTCGATGCGATTCAGTCCTTCAATAGCCTTCTCGTAATTAGGATGTAGCTCAAGGGTTTTTTTATAATCTGCCCATGAATGATCAACATCTTTCATGAGCTCATATGCAAAACCACGGTTATAATAGGCTTCTGTATAATCTTCACGCAATTCAATGGTTCTTGTAAAATAGTCGATGGCCGCCTGATAGTCTTCCAGGTAAACAAGGTTAATGTATCCAATGTTATACAAGGCAAAATAAAAATCAGGATTTCTTTCCAGCAGAAGATTATACTGCCTGATGGCTTTGTCGTATTTGCCCGTTTCCTGGAAATACATGGCCAGATAATACATCACTTCATAATTATCAGGCTGAATATTCAATGCGTTATTGAAATAATCCACCGCCAGATCATTCCCTTTCATGGCATACAACTGTGCCAGTTGCATATGAGCATCAAAATAATCCTGGTTTACATCGATGGCTTTTTGGAAGTTCCGGATGGCACGTATGGTATCGCCGGTTTCAAGCATAACAACCCCGCGAAGCAAATACCCCCTGGAAGCCAATTCATCTGCCTGCAAGGCCCTGTCAATATAGGCGAGTGCTTCCGGGTAATCCAGGATCACAATATTGATCTCCGCCATCCTCAAATATGCTTCAGGATTTTCCTTTTTAAGCTCAATGGACCGCTCAAGAGATTCGATACTTTTTTGAAGTTTGCCCATACTTAGGTATATGTCAGACAAGGTGACATAATAACCGCTGGAGGTCGAATCAATTTCAAGGGCCGATGTGATGTCCTTAAAGGCTTCATTGAATTCTTCATTTTCCAGGTAGAACAAGGCCCGTTCATGATACAGATCAGGGTTCAGGGAATCATTCCGGATACTTTTATTCAGTTCATCCAAGCGAGCGACAATGGGATCCGCTACCGTTTGCTCTGATTCCTTTTTTTTATTTTCCTGATCCTGTTTACAGGATGATGCTCCAATCAGAGCAGCTAAAACCAAAACTGTTAAAATTAATCGATGGGTCATAAAAATTCTATAAAAAAGAAAAACGTTCATTAAATGAACGTTTATTTCTTCGTATTCATATCTTCACTCATTAATTCCCGAGAAGACTTTCGCGAACAAGTTTTTCGAGTTCCTCCGAGAGCTCAGGATTATCCATCAAAAGACTTTTTACAGCATCACGTCCCTGCCCGAGTTTGGTATCGCCATAACTATACCAAGAACCACTTTTCTTAATAATTCCGTTTTCAACACCAATGTCGATAATTTCGCCGGTTTTGGAAAATCCTTCACCATATACAATGTCAAATTCGGCCTGGCGGAAGGGAGGAGCAACCTTATTCTTCACCACTTTTACCCGAACCCTGTTACCCGTAACCCGATCACCATCTTTAATTTGACTGATCCGCCTAATGTCAAGCCTGATGCTGGCATAAAACTTCAAAGCATTACCCCCAGTAGTGGTTTCGGGATTCCCAAACATCACCCCGATTTTTTCCCGCAACTGATTGATAAAAATGCAACATGCACCTGTTTTACTGATGGTTGAAGTTAATTTACGCAACGCCTGTGACATCAGTCTTGCCTGCAAACCCATTTTTGAATCACCCATTTCGCCTTCAATTTCACTCTTGGGGGTCAATGCCGCAACGGAATCAATGACGATGATGTCGATGGCTCCAGACCGGATGAGGTTTTCTGTAATTTCGAGTGCTTGCTCTCCATTATCGGGTTGTGAGACCAGCAGGTTTTCAATATCAACTCCTAGTTTTTGAGCATAAAAACGATCAAATGCATGCTCTGCATCGATGAATGCAGCAATACCACCCGCTTTTTGCGCTTCTGCAATGGCATGTATTGCCAGGGTTGTTTTCCCGGAAGCCTCCGGACCGTATATTTCCACGACCCGTCCCTTGGGTAATCCTCCGATACCCAAAGCCGCATCCAAACCAATGGATCCTGTTGAAATGGCCGGAATGCTTACCACGGCATCATCACCCAGTTTCATGATGGTGCCTTTGCCATATGACCGCTCGATCTTGTCAAGGGTCAGTTGCAAAGCTTTTTGTTTTTCTTTGTTAATTTCTTTGTTTTCTTTTGACATGGTTTATTCTTATTTATTGATAGGCTTCAAAAATTTGTTCAGCGTGAGTTTTGGTTTTTACTTTATCAAAAACTTTTTCAATTTTTCCATCTTCGGAAATGACGTATGTCGTTCTGTTGATCCCTTCATATTCTCTTCCATACATTTTCTTTTTGCCCCATACACCATAATCCTGAATCACTTTCTTGTTGGTATCAGGAATCAGCGGATAGGGAAATTCAAATTTAGTGGCAAAGTTCTTCTGACTGGTTTCACTATCGGCACTCACTCCGATTATTTTAAATCCTTTTTCCGATAATTCTGCATAATGATCCCGCAGATTACAAGCCTCTGCCGTACAACCCGGGGTATTGGCTTTGGGATAGAAAAACAATATGACCTTGTTTCCCCTATAATCACTTAGTTTTAAACTATTTCCATTTTGATCTTTCGCAACAATATCGGGTGCTTTGTCACCAACTTTCAATAAACTCATATGCTTTAATTTTGATTCCTAACAAAAATACAATTTTCAAATTTTGACCTCTTTTAAAATGACAATTACTTTTCAACATTCATAGGTTTTGTGGTGTCTCCGATTCGGGCAAAATCCTTTGCAAAATATTTACAATAAGGGCTGATTCCACATTCATCGCACAATGGTCGACGGGCTTTACAGATATATCTTCCGTGAAGTATCAGCCAATGATGGGCCCTATGAATTTTATGCTCAGGAATAAATTTCACAAGTTGCTTTTCTGTTGCCAAAGGTGTTTTGGCATTGGTGGTCAAACCAATTCTTGCAGAAACTCTGAAGACATGCGTATCAACTGCCATGGCAGGTTTCTTATAAATGACAGAAGCAACAACATTGGCTGTTTTTCGACCAACGCCCGGCAATTTTTGCAAATCATCCACATCATCGGGTACAACACCACCAAATTCTGAAATGAGGGTTTTGGCCATCCCGATAAGATTTTTAGCCTTATTATTGGGATAGGAACAACTCTTGATCAATTCAAAAACTTCTTCTTGAGTTGCGTTTGCCAGTTCTTTTTCATTCGGAAAAGCCTTATAAAAAGCAGGTGTAATCATGTTCACCCTTACATCGGTACATTGTGCTGATAAAATGACAGCAACAATTAGCTCATAAGGATTTTTATATTCCAATTCAGTTTCAGCCAATGGGTTATTTTGCTCAAACCAGGCAAGCACTTTTTCGTATCTTTTCTTTTTAGACAATCCTTTCATGTAAGTCAATTATTCGACAAATTTAAAGAAACCAGACATCCCAATAATGTTTTGGGCAATATAAATTCAAAGGAAATAAAAAGCAAAAAAAAAACCTTCCCTAAGGAAGGTTTTGTTTGTTTTGCATCATTTTTAATTCAACAGCAGATTGATATTGCCTGCTTGTTTTGTCCGGATCACGCTTAAAGCCCGGGAATAACTCATGATGTTACAGATTATTCTCTTATCTGGTGAAACACTTTCATCGTCACTTGTTAAATCGTTTCCCATCATTTCTTTCAACTCATTTTTCAATTCCTGGTCTTCCTGTTCACGGTGTACCATGTGATCCTCCGTTTCAAGTGTTTCGTTGTAAGCAAAGAGAAATAAATCATCAAAGGTAAAAGAACTTTTCATAGGCAAATATGATTCATTTTGTATAAAATTTCACTTTACCTAACGGTGATTTTAAAAGGAATATTTTATAACCGGAGAAAAGTTTTTACAATGATCGATAATTACAGAGAATTGCACTACTGGGTTAGCATAATGTTTTTTTCTGCAATTAATTTTCTCAAATTAATAAGTGCATATCGCATTCTTCCCAGAGCAGTGTTAATGCTCACATCGGTCACATCAGCAATGTCTTTGAAACTCATTTCGGCATAATGCCTCATATATAACACCTCTTTTTGCTCAGGTGGAAGGAGTTCAATAAGTTTCCGAACATCCTTGTGAATCTGGTCTGTAATCATTTCTTCTTCAATGGATTTATCGGTAATATTGATGGTATCAAATATATTGAAGTCCTCATTTTTACTGTTATCGATAACCGGCATGCGGTTCGATTTTCTGAAATAATCAATGATCAAATTATGAGCTATTCGCATAGCCCACTGTAAAAACTTGCCTTCCTCATTGTATGAGCCGGCACGGATCGTATTGATAACTTTGATAAATGTATCCTGGAACAAATCATCAGCCAGATCCTTGTCTTTTACGATCATTAGAATATAAGCGTAAATTCGGTTCTGATGACGATGGATTAACTTCTCAAGGCTGTTGTGGTCGCCTTTTAAATATCTACCTATTAGCTCTTTATCACTGATCAATTGAGCTTTCATATGCACCTCCTTATTTAGTATGTTCGGATTTTAGGGTAGATATTTAACTGTCTATAGGCGTTCCTCCTTTTTTAAGTACTAGACGAAAGTTCTTAGATTTACTTACAACAATTATGCAAAAGTAACACGAAATATTTACTTGTGCAAATATAATTAATACTTTTGGCGCCTTCAATTTAAAAAATGTTAAAAAGGGACATATCTACATACGATCCAAGAAAGTTTATTTTGATCAAGGGAGCCAGAATGCACAATCTTAAAAATATTGACCTGGCCATCCCCAAAAATAAGCTGGTTGTTATTACCGGACTTTCAGGTTCAGGTAAATCTTCCCTGGCATTTGATACATTGTTTGCGGATGGACAGCGCCGTTACGTTGAAAGCCTTAGCGCCTATGCCCGCCAATTCCTGGGACGAATGAGTAAACCCGATGTAGATTATATCAAAGGAATTGCCCCTGCCATTGCAATAGAACAAAAGGTCAACATCAGGAACCCACGGTCTACAGTGGGCACCTCCACCGAAATTTATGAATACCTCAAGCTATTGTATGCCCGGATAGGAAAAACCTATTCTCCTGTTTCAGGCAGAAAGATTGAGCGTCATACAGTGACCATGGTGACCGACTTTATCTTATCGCTCCCAGAACAAACAAAAGTGTTGGTTTATGTGCCCCTTGCCATGAATGGTCATAAAAGAACACTAAAAGATCAACTATCGGTATTGTTGCAACAAGGATTTAGCAGGATCATCCATCAGGGAGTTATAATGAGGATTGACGAACTGCTGGATCAAAATCCAAAAGGCAAAGAGGAGTTATTTTTAGTGATCGATCGAATCATCGTCAGGAAGGGCGATGAAGATCTGATATCCCGCCTCAGTGATTCAATTCAAACCGCCTTCTTCGAAGGTCATGGTACTTGTTTAATCGAAGCCGAGAACGATAAGGGTAAGACAAACCATAGCTTTTCCAATAAATTCGAAGCCGATGGAATTGAATTTGAGGAACCTTCGGAAAACCTTTTCAGTTTTAACAATCCCTATGGTGCCTGTAAAAAATGTGAGGGTTTCGGCAGTGTCATTGGGATAGATCCAGATCTGGTTATCCCCAATAAATCCCTTTCCGTTTACGAGGATGCCATTGCATGTTGGAAAGGTGAAAAGATGAGTGAGTGGAAAGATGTGCTTGTAAAAAATGCTTATAAATTCGATTTCCCTATTCATAAACCCATATACGAATTAACCCCACAACAATACTCGCTCCTCTGGACGGGGAACTCCCATTTTTATGGATTGAATGACTTTTTTAAATATGTTGAGGAACAAACCTATAAAATTCAGTACCGTGTCATGCTATCACGTTACAGGGGAAAAACAACGTGCCCGGAATGTCATGGTACACGACTCAGGAAGGATGCCGGATATGTAAAGATCAATGGGAAATCGATCAATGAAATGGTATTGATGCCCGTTTGGGAGGTCGCTGCGTTTTTTAAAAATCTCACCATATCAGAATATGAAACCAAAGTCGCCCGCCGGCTTCTAGCCGAAATCAGGAACCGACTGCAGGTACTCATCGATGTGGGGTTGGGTTACCTCACGCTAAACCGGCTCTCAAATTCTCTATCAGGTGGTGAATCACAGCGCATCAACCTGGCCACTTCACTTGGAAGTAGCCTTGTGGGATCCCTCTATATCCTGGATGAGCCCAGTATTGGGTTGCATCCCCGGGACACACATTTGCTGATCAAGGTACTGAAGCAGCTTCGGGATGCCGGCAACACGGTCATTGTGGTTGAGCATGATGAAGAGATCATTCGTGCTGCTGATGAGATCATCGATATCGGACCAAAAGCCGGCGTAAATGGTGGTGAATTGATGTTCCAGGGTAGTTTTGAGGATTTGAAAAGCGCTGATATCAGTCTTACGGCAAAATACTTGACCGGGGATCTCCAAATCCAAATACCTGATAGAAGGCGAAGCTGGAAAAATTATATTGGAATTCTCGGGGCACGTGAAAATAACCTGAAGGGAATTGATGTTAAATTTCCCCTCAACACATTCACCTGTATTACCGGTGTGAGTGGTTCGGGTAAAACATCCCTGATAAAACATATTCTGTATCCCGTAATCCGCAAAATGAAAGGTGGATATGGTGAGAAAACCGGTAAATACGGGAAACTTGAAGGCGATTTTGACAAAATTGCACATATAGAACTGGTGGATCAAAATCCCATTGGCCGATCCTCCCGCTCTAATCCGGCCACTTATGTGAAAGCCTATGATGATATTCGGGCTTTATTTGCAAACCAACAACTGGCTAAAGTTAGGGGGTATAAACCCGGATTCTTCTCTTTCAATGTAGAAGGAGGACGTTGTGAGGAATGTGAAGGTGAAGGTGTAGTAAAGATTGAGATGCAGTTCATGGCAGATATTTACCTTAAATGTGAAACCTGTGATGGAAAAAGGTTTAAAGATGAAGTGCTTGATATAAAATTTCGGGAAAAAGACATTCATGATGTACTCAATATGACCATTAACCAGGCCATTGATTTTTTTGGATCCAATAAAAAGGAAACATCAGGAGAAAATAAGATCATTGAAAAACTGAAACCGCTGCAGGATGTGGGCTTAGGTTATCTTGGCCTGGGTCAATCGTCGAGCACATTGTCCGGTGGTGAAGCGCAACGCGTGAAACTGGCCTTATTCTTGAGCAAGGGAGCCAGCGAGGCCCCTACTCTATTCATTTTTGATGAACCTACAACCGGCTTGCATTTTCATGATATCTCAAATCTGTTGACCGCCTTTGATGCACTCATCGAAAAAGGTCATTCCATTTTGGTCATAGAGCATAACACCGATGTCATCAAATATGCTGATTGGGTGATCGACCTGGGACCGGAAGGCGGAGATAAAGGCGGTCAAATAGTTTTCGAAGGGACGCCTGAGGAACTTGTTCGTCACAATAGGTCTTATACCGCACAATTTTTAAAAAATAAAATTTCCTGATTAATTTTATTGTTAAATCCCATTTTATTTTCAGTATATTTGCAACACAGTCGCAAATATTATGAAGGCAATATCGATTCTTGAACATCATCAGCTTTCCAGAACAGAGAGCCGGATGGAAATTCTTGAGCTTCTGTTAAACAAAAACGTGGCCCTTTCAGAAAAAGAGATCAAGGATGAGCTTTCAATAAAATGCGACAGGGCGACCATTTATCGAACACTGAACACTTTTGTGAAATCAGGAATTGCGCATTCCATCATAAACAATGACGGACCCCTTAAATATGTCATAAAAAAAGCCCCGGAGGATCACGTTCATTTTAAATGTCAAGTGTGTGGACATATCATGTGTCTTCCACAAATTATCATTGATAAAATCGAGTTACCGGATGGTTTTACCCGTACAGAAAGTAATTTTTTAGTCATCGGAACCTGCAAAAACTGCAATTGAACAATGTTTACAAGTATAAAATTTAAAAAAGCGTTAAAAAGGACATTGCTGTTCACTTTGCTGTTGTTCATTGTCGGGAGTTGCAAAAATAACGAACAGACATCCGAAAAGCCACTCATCACGGTCAGTATACTGCCACAAAAATTCTTTGTTGAAAAAATCGCAGGTGATCAGTTTGCAGTGGAAGTTATGATTCCACCCGGAGCCAGCCCTGCTAGCTATGAACCAACGCCTAATCAGATCATCAACCTGAATGCATCAGATCTGTATTTGGAAATCGGTTATATCGCTTTTGAAATCAACTGGATCAATAAGCTTCAGGCAGAACATCCGGAGGTACAGTTCATCGACACTTCAAAAGGGGTAGTGTTAATGGAGAACAACAATGAAGATGGCCATGGACATGATCATGGGCCTGTAGAACCCCACATTTGGACCTCCCCGAAAAATGTCAGAATCATTGCCAGTAATATGGCCAGTGCTCTATCCAAAAAGGACCCAAGCCAACAGGAACTTTACCAAAAAAATCTCGAAAAATTCTTACTGGAAATCGACTCTGCGGATAGGGTGATCCAGGAGCTCCTTCAGAAAATTGAAAACCGGAGTTTTATCATTTATCATCCAGCTTTGACTTATTTCGCAAGGGATTATAATTTGGTACAGATACCCCTGGAATTCGAAGGGAAAGAACCTTCAGTCAAATATATCCAACACGTGATTGATTTGGCAAAGGCTAACAATACCCGCGTTATTCTTGTCCAGGCGCAATTTAATCAGGACGAAGCCATTACACTTGAAAAAGAGATTAGCGGGAAGATCATCCCCATTGATCCCCTGGCTTATGATTGGACCAGGGAAATGATTCACATTGCCACCCAACTTTCTGAAAATCTTTAAAAATAAACTATGAACACCAGGCAACCCATTCTAGAACTAAAAAATGTCACAGCCGGATACAACGGTTTAGCGGTACTGAAAGATGTAACCTTACCGGTTTATGCACATGATTTTATTGGTGTTATCGGGCCTAATGGAGGAGGGAAAACAACGCTTGTCAAAGTGATGTTGGGTCTTTTAAAACCCTGGAAGGGACTGGTAAAATCGATACTGGATGAAAAGGATGGAAGGGGAATAGGTTACCTTCCTCAGATTAATCAAATCGACAGAAAATTTCCCATTTCAGTTAAAGATGTTATCCTTTCGGGATTAATCCGGAAACAACGGATCGTAAACCGGTTCACCCGAGATGAAATACAGCTCGCTGCGCAAATGATGCATGATATGGGCATAGAACAGCTGGCCAAAAAACCAATCGGGGAGCTTTCCGGAGGGCAACTTCAAAGGGTATTCCTCTGTCGTTCGGTGATTTCATCTCCTTCGTTGCTCATACTCGATGAGCCCAATACCTATGTCGACAATCATTTTGAAAATGAACTTTACGAAAAGCTGAAGATCCTCAATCAGAAAATGGCCATTATCGTCGTTTCGCATGATATTGGAATGATTTCAAGTTATGTAAAAACCATTGCATGTGTTAATACCGAATTGCATTATCACGAATCAAATATCATCAGCGAAGAACAATTACAGGCTTATAATTGTCCGATCAAATTAATTACCCATGGAGAAATACCTCACACCGTATTGGGAATACACAATCACGAGTAAATGATAAATCTGATTCAATACGACTTTTTTAGCAATGCATTGCTGGCGGCAATATTTACCAGTCTATCTTGCGGTATCATAGGCACCTATATCGTTTCAAAAAGGATTGTATTTATCAGTGGAGGGATAACCCATACCTCATTTGGTGGTGTCGGATTGGGCTATTTCGCGGGCATCAATCCTTTGATCGGGGCAGCCATATTCAGTTTATTATCTGCTTTCGGGATAGAATTTTTGTCCAAAAAAACAGATGTGCGTGAAGATTCAGCCATTGCGATTATGTGGTCATTTGGTATGGCCATTGGAGTCATATTTGTTTACCTGACACCAGGATATGCGCCCAACCTGATGAGTTACCTTTTTGGTAGCATCCTTACCGTTTCAGATACTGAAATTATTTTAATCGCCACATTATCCCTGATAATTTTAGTATTTTTTTTACTTTTTTATAAAATCATTCTTTTTATTGCCTTTGACGAAGAATTCTCGCTAACCCGAAATATTCCAGTCGTTTTCTTTAATTATTTACTGATGGCATTGATTGCCCTGACAATTGTCCTGAGTATAAAAGTGGCAGGCATCATTTTAATACTTTCATTGCTCACAATTCCTCAGGCGGCGGCCAACCTTTTTGTTAAAAACTTCAGCAGCATTGCTTTTTGGTCGGTATTAATAGGATTTACAGGAGCACTGACAGGCTTGTTGGGTTCTTATTGGTGGAATATTCCCTCCGGAGCAGCCATCATCTTTTGCCTGGTGATCATTTTTATTATTTTACGGATTGCTAAAATGCTGTATATTAAACTTAAGCATTGAAAATGCATCATACTGCATGGATATAAATATGCGATCTTTTATGAAACAAACAACTGATTAACTGGTATAAATCTCTATATTAACATTTGCTCAGAATAAAAGCAGGACATAATTTGAGACGATCAATGAACATACGGTATATTATCAAGAGCGCTGTTTTCATTTTACTACTACATTCGCTGGTATCCAGCGCACAGGAACCCTATTTTAGCCAGTATTTTAATACTCCTCTCTATTATAACCCTGGTATGGTTGGATTGAATGAGGGCTTAAAAGTAAGGATCAATTACCGCAACCAGTGGCCACAATACAACGATGACTTGAAGACGTACAATTTCTCAATGGATGTCGCTGAAAGATACATGCCGGGAGCAGGTGGCCTTGGAATAATCTTTAATACCAATAAAGAGGGAGATGGCCTTATCCGCAAGAATATGGTTGGAGGTCTGGGTTCGGTCCGCATCAGAATGAGCCGGAACATGGTCAGTCAATTTGGATTTATGGCTTCGTATGTCCAAAAACAAATTGATAACAATGATTTTATTTGGAGCGATCAGTTGGATAATCGTCACGGATTATTGTATCCCAATTCCTCCTTTGCCGGATTCAGCAATTCCAATGTTTCCTATACCGATGTTAGTATAGGTGGTGTTTTACATTACGAAAAGGAATACATGAGCATGAATTATGGTGGGGCAATCCATCATCTGTTCAAGCCCAATGAATCATTTTATGACCTCGAAATGCGGGTACCCAGAAAGTACGTTTTGCATGCCGATTTTGTAATCTTCCAGGTAAGCAATGCCAGAAAAGGTTTCCGTTTTAATCCGGGCATACTATTTGAAAACCAGGCAGGATTCAACACCTTTACCCTCGGGACCAATGTTTCCAAGTCTGTTCTTTATGCCGGAATGTGGTATCGGAATAAGGACTCACAAATTTACAACTATCAATCGCTAACCCTCCTGGTTGGAATGAATATCCCAATGGTCAACAAATATTCCCGAATCAAACTCATGTACAGCTATGATATCAATATTGCCAATATGCCCGGAACAGGTGGTTCACATGAAATCAGCCTGCGATTCGAATTTGATCAGATCCATCTCGTAAAAAGCCAGGATGCTTTTGCCAACGAATACCCCATCATTTACGATCCCGTTATCTTCTAAACTTAAGTATTCATTTCTTTTTGATATTGAATTACAGAATTGATTTTGACCTGATGTCAAATTAGAGTGTATTTCCTGTCTTTCCTACCATCCTTTTATCCATGGTTTGTAAGCATCTTATTTATGCTGTTCAGTTAATTTGGGAGCACAAAAACCAGGCTAATAAATATTCTTCTGATAACCAATCTATGGCAAACTCTTGTATGCATGATTCCGATCAACGCATTGCTAGAGGGGAAAAATAGCATCATGACCTTTGATAACCCACTTATAAAAACCTGGTTAACGAATATGCTTTATGCTTTGTATGCTGGATTATGGCAATAAAAAAGGAGTTGGGAAGGATCCCAACTCCGATCAATATCATTGAAAAGATATATTGCTGCTACTTGATAAGCGTAACTACACCGTTGGTTTGAGGTTGTACATTTTCATCAAATGCCTGTCCCTGCCAGGTAGTTCCATCCTTAAATGTAGCACTTGCTTTCCATATATACATTCCCTGGGGCATCAACACACCATTGGCATAACCATCCCAACTTTCGATTGGTGTACCATACTCATCCAGTTTATCTGTTTCCCACATCAGGTTACCACGCATATCAAACACTTTCACTTCAAACTCCTCCAGATTTACCCCCTTGGGTGTAAACCGGCTGATTTCCGTGTTGGGATTATTGGGAGAGAATGCTGTTGGGAAATACAACCCTTTAAAAAATATTTTCAATTCATGGATGGTCGTATCAGAGCATTTGAAATCATCTGTTGTATTGGGGGGATAATCATTATAGGAGATCAGTGTAACAGTGTAGGTACTATCATATTCATATACCTCCACCGGATCAGGCACTGTTGAAGTATTACCATTTCCAAAATCCCAAAGATAATGGCTCGCAAAGATTGAGTTATTCTGAAATTTAACACGGCCCTGTACTCCTCCATAATCGGGTGTAAGATTGAAATTACTGTAAGGGACCGGATAGACAAGAACATCTTTTTGAGACTCATTCTCACATCCATGTGACGACACCTTCATGGTAATGGTATAATTATCAATTCGTGTATACGTATGTTGAGGATGCGATATCGTTGATGTATTATCGTTGCTTAAATTATCTCCAAAGTTCCAGTTCCAATCTGTTATTTCAAGTTTTGTACTGTCATAATCAGGGATAAAGGTAGCAGGATTGTTCAAACAGGGATTTTTAATAAGGAAATCGAAATCCGGGGCAAAACTAACATAAGCTATGCTTGAGTCGGTACCAACACAACCATGTTCGGTCATGATTTCAAGAATCACGTAAAACTCACCTGTGTCCTGATAAGTATGCAGTGGATTTTGAAGGGTATCCAACCAACCATCTCTAAAGTCCCAGTTCCACTGAGCACCCGGATCATTGGCGACGTAAATGGATGCATCATTGAACTGTATTTCTTCACCAAAGCAAACACCAATACCAGCAGTATCAATCCGGGCAAAAGGATGCTCAAAAACCTCCACTGTCTGGAACATGGTATCTGTCATAAAGTATCCGTAAACCGTAGCTGAAACGCCAAATTTCACTTCATAAACTCCCGGAAACATAAACCTGTGATAAAGAGTATCCTGAGGTTCATTATAGGTACTGTCATGTCCATCCCCAAAATCCCAGTACCAGGTCTCAAACCCTGCTGAAATCGGACTATACGAATTATCAACAAAAATGGTAGTATCGCCAAGGCACACATACCGGTGTTCAAAATCAGCGATTACTGCGTTTCCTGCATAGACCATTTGGGTAATTTCATCGGTACCGCCGTAGCGGTCCCAAACTTTCAAGTAAACATTGTACCACCCCTCTGTCGCATAAGTCCACATAGGCTGAGCAACACCAGCGGCTGTATCCAGGCTGGTTGTAGGGTCACCAAAATCCCAATACCAATCCACAATGGTGCTGGATGGTTGTGACTCATCAAAGAAGAAAGTTTCAAGCGTGACATCTGAAGCATAAGTAAATCCTGCCTCCGGGTGTTCACTGACCACAATGGTATCGCAAAATTGATCGGTACATCCATTGTAATCTTCAACAGTAAGGCAAATTTCATATTTTCCGGGAGAAGCATAGGTATGCATAACCGGATTGATATTGGTGGCGGTTGTTCCGTCTCCAAAATCCCAGCTACGCGTTACCACAGGAGATCCATGTCCAATGGAATTTTCGTTGATCATAAACTCAACATCATAAGCTATGGTATCGGGTTTTGTGAATAAGGCCTCAGGGAGTGAATCAATGGTAATCGTTTGGACCTGCATATCCTGGCATCCAAAATTATTTTCCACAGAAAGGGAAACATCATACATTCCAGGACTGGGAAAAAAGTGGCTTGGCTCAAATAAAACCGATGTATTATTTCCCATGGATGCGGGATCATCAAAATCCCATAACCAACTTGTAATTTCTGTTCCAACACTATCTGTTAAATTAATAAAATGTGTTGTATCGCCGAGGCAAGAAACAACTGCCTCAAAATTTGCTTGTGGTTGACCGGCTACATAAATTTCTTCTTCATAAACTTCTGACACACATCCATCAATATTCACAACAACCAGAGAGATGGTATAGTAACCCGTATCACTAAATATATGACAGGGATTTTTGAGGGTACTAATATTCCCGTCCCCAAAATTCCAGGTCCAGCTAATCAACGTGTCTGCATTGGGCGTGGATTCATCTGTAAAGCAGGTTTCCATACCTGAGCAACTGGGTCCAAAGCTGAAGTTAGCCACTGGTAATGTATCCACCAAAACAGGAATAATACTATCATCAATACAACCCAACTCATTCTCTATCTGAAGTGTTACATTATACAATCCGTGATTCGTAAAGGTATAATCCGGGTTTTGCAGCGTTGAAGTTCCAACTCCATCTCCAAAATCCCAACTATAGATGCTGATAGGCGATGCTGTGTAAGTCGATTGATCCGTAAAATATGTCGTCTCACCAAAACACACATCATCAAAATCGAAATTGGCAACTGGTTTTTCAATCAGGATTTCTTTGACGGTATCATGTACACAACCATTGCTGTTGGTAACCTGGAGGGAAACATTAAACAATCCGTTTCCAAGAAATGTGTGCTGGGGATTCTGATCAGTTGAAGTAAAATCACCAAAATCCCAAAAATAGGTCATTTCACCGCTGGCATTGGCTACAGACTGATCGGTAAATTGTATGGCGATTTCCGGGCACTGGGAATCGAAGGTAAAATCTGCTATCGGCAGATCATTGATCGTAACGGAATTGATAATCGAATCCGCACAACCCTGATCGGTAATAATTTTTAGTTTTACATCAAAAGTTCCTGCTGAAGCAAAGGTGAAACTTGGTGATTCAACAAATTCATCCCAGGTTCCATCCAGATCAAAATCCCAGTAATATTCATTGATCATAGCGCCTGCCGGTGCAACCGATTCATTGATAAAATTCGTTGGGTCACCCAGACAAACAGGTTCTGCATCAAATGCAGCTTCAGGCCCTTCAAGTACTTCAACCACATGGGTCGCTTCATCTGAGCAGTTTTTATTATTGATGGCTATGAAGCGGACCGAATATGTTCCGGGTGCAGGATAAATATTGGAAACAGGTGAACCAAAAGCATCGAAAATATCATCACTTTCGAAGTCCCATTTTAAACTATCTGGCGGGATTACCGCTCCTGAATTGGTGTTTGCCGATCCCTCAAAATTAATTTCCAAACCATTGCATACAGCCGGATCAGCTGTAATATCGGCACTGTTGACTTTCCATATCTCGATAACCTCAGAATAGTCATCCTGACCGGCCGGGTTGGTAAATGTTACAGTTAAATGAACAGTGTAAGGGCCCTGTCCCGAGTATACATGGAATACATTTTGTCCGTTATCCGAATTACCATCACCGAAGTTCCATTCCCAGTCAGTAATTTCCGTTTCACCACTAACGATCGAAGCATCAGTAAAAACCAATGAATCACAATATTGCTCGTAGGTAAAACCAACCGTAACCTGTCCCTGCCCTTGTCTGGTTGTACCCAACAGCAACAGAAACATAACAAAAAAACCCAGCCCTGTATATTTTAAGCTTGACATAGTCCTCATTCTTATAACGTTATAAAAAGTAATTCATCCCGTATACGTGCTGTTTTTCAATAATGTTTTGTAATTGTCACACTATTTTATCCCCTTTTTAATCTCGCCTTAACCTGATGGCCGCATGATGCTCAATAAAAGGGATTAACTGCTCTACCTTCAGGCGTTTAGCCAATATTTTTTTGTTTTCATCGAGGAGAAATATTGTCGGTGTAACATTGATATCGTAAAGTCCATGATAATCAGGTGTTACACTCCGGGTCCCATTTACATGGACCCAATTCAGGTCCTGATCCCTAATATATTTTTTCCATTTGACCAGATTGGTATCGGTGCAAACAGCAAATACCTTGACGTTTAGGGTATCAGTTTCGTCCCATTTTTTTAGGGCCTTTATTTCCTTCCGACAATGGCTGCAATCCGATTCATAAAAAAAAACGATGAGGTACAGGGCATTTTGCTGGTATAGAGATTTAAAACCTCCGCTGGTATCCAAAAGAATCATGTTGGGTGCGGGGGTTCCAATTAATATATTTCGAAGCGCATCGGCTCTTTGCTTTAAGGTTTTAATGGTGGATTCACTCGTCCAAAAAGCCTTTCCAGTGAGATAGTAACGATCAACCATGTGTACAAATATCTCATCAAAACCCATAATGTTGGAAGTCTCAAACTTGTAAGTAAGATACCAGACAGTATATTTAAAAGTTTCTGGATTGGAGTCAAGTTTTGCCACAAATTTATCAATCTCCAGGATGATAGAATCGGGGTGCTGAAAAACAACTTTAGTAAAAAATGTTTCAAGTTTGCGATGGTATAAAGGTGTTCGCAACAAACGGGCATCGGCCGGATTAAATTGATCCCAGTAATGATTTTTATAATATTGATACATGAACACAGAATCCTCTCTTTGATTGGAAGTCAAGGGAAAATCTGCAGGATCAGGATCATCCATCGCCCTGAGCAATACCGACACAAATGAACCATCTCCTTTAACGATGATCTGTTGTTTCACAGAATCCAATCGGATACGCATATCAGCAATGGTCTTATCGATTAGTTCTATGGAATCATTACCGGGATCCAATCTTTTCTTGTCCGCACTTTGCTGCTGTATCTCTTTCTGCAGGTTTACATTGAAGTTTATATACCTGTAAAACAGTTCATTCTCAATTGAATTTTTAAATTTAATATCAGAAAACAAACCGGATAAATTGGATTGAACTTTAAACCGCTGACCCTGATCAATAATAAGTTCGAAGTACTTATTGTTGGTTTGACCTGCTAATATATAAATGCCTCCTGGCAGCAAAGTATCTGCTTCAAAAGTAAAGTTCCCCTTGTTATCCCTATAAGCAGTATCGGTGAGATAGGTTTTATCTCCATAATAATTTGCCAGGTAAAGTACAGAATCCGGAATATCTTTGATTTCGACTTCAATGTAAAAACCTTTGTCAGATTGTGCATAACCGCTAAATAGGGTCGCCTGAAATCCAACAACAAGCATCAGCCATGTCCATAAGCTCTTTTTCCCTGAATAATTTACTTTCATAATACAGATGTGTAACAAAACTAAGCTGAATCAAAATACAATGAAACACATCTTTAACGAAGCTATCAAACAGGAATTGTTGAAAACCCTCTTTGGAACCGGGAAAATAAAACGTCCTTAAACTATTCAATTTCTATGGAATATACTTTACCCACAATGGGTTTTGCTGGATAAGGTATAAATTCCTGTTTGAATTCGGTGGTAGGCCACCAGGCTGAATGATGGTATTCCTGGGTAACAATGAAGTTCATTTGGTTGTTGGGTATACTGGAAACCGAAGTGTCAAGGTATCCCACTTCCACCATATGCTCTTTATCCTTTCCAATTCGCCATATGATCCTTTCGGGTTGCCAATCGATCTGGTAATAATAAAAATCACGCTTAAAAACACTGTCGTGGTTGACGGCATATTTCATGGTTAGGGCCTTATACCAATGATCCCAGCGATGTGGCAACCAGGTTCTGCCATTTTGATCAACCCCAAAAACACCAACATTAAAATTTTCAGGATCAAGACAGGCCAGATCCCAGTTGGTACAGGTAACAATAATATCCCGGGGATTATCAGGCTCATTTTCTGGAAAGGGAATTTCATTATAATAGGAAGAGGGTGGCCAATGCCTGGAGGCCTTAACAATTTCAATGTCAATTTCAGTATAAAAGGTTTGTCGAACCCTGACATCGGTTTCGCCCACTTCACTTTTGGGAATGTAGCCTTCCGTTTCGCAGGGTCGACGTTGATTCCAATCCCCTTCCTCATCATAAATTAGCCAAAAAGCATTGGTAACACCGTTCCACACATTGTAATCATTGAGCATTTCAGGGAATTTTATTTTGGCAGTAATTTTTCCATAAGAAAATCCTATTCTTGATTGAATACCTACATTTTCTTTTCGCATGTTATCATTTTGAGAGGGAGGATTGGTAAGCACAATAGCCTCATCCTCGGAACTATAGGCTACAGTTTCGCAGGGGCTATCGGTAATGCTGATATAATCATGACGAAGTTTGTTTTCAGGAAAGTTTTTCTCAAGTTGTTTGTAGTCTTCATATGTAAATTTAGCATAATCTTCTACCAATGGAACGTTGTTCATCACCCAGTTTTTATCAATATTATGAAAAAACTGTTCCACCTGGGCTTTGCGATAGTTTTGATCGGAAAAATTACAAAGGGCATCAAAATCAGTTGAATCAATGGGTGGATTGGTATATTTTAGGGGATCTATGTAGATACCCGAACTCAAATCAAAATTAAACCGTGTCTTTAAAACCTGTTCAGATCGTTCAAAAAAATATCCTGTTGTATCTCTATGGGGATCATAAAGCAGACTGTAATAAGGGTTGATAAAAATCGAATCACCTTGTTTGATCTCATGGTTTATTACCTCCCGGGGTAAAGTTTCTGTTTTATCAGGAGTAACAACCACCAGGGCAAAACTATAGATACCGGCCCGGGGGTTGCGTTTCCACCGGCAGTTATAATTGCCTTTATCCCTTTCATGAGAAAGGATCCACAAAGCATCCAGGTACAATTGCTCTTCCACGGATCGCTTCTTGCTGGTCGCTTTTTCAATGATCGATTCATACCATGCCTTTTCATTTTTTATGGCTTTAACCACATTCTCAATTTTGTCAGAGGTTGGCCGCATATTTTCGGGGCTCTTACCAAAATATAAAGGTTCGTTCCTTGGATTTCCAACAATCCGAAAGGAATCAACAATGGTATGAAAGGCTCCATCAGCAGGTATGAGGGGTGTTATATGTATAGAATCACCAGGATCTTCCCAACTTCCATAAAAGTTTTCAGAAGCCAAAGGGTTATAAGAAACAGAATCCACTCCTCCTGTATATTCAATAAACTTGTATGATTCATTTTGGTAGAAAATTTTATAGAAAAATCGCCGATCCTTGCTACCATTGTTTTTAACTTTAAAATTCATCTTAAAGTAACCGTTTTCCGGCACCAAAATACCCTTAAAGATGTCATTTTGCATAGCTGTTTCCATTTCAACGGTATCTCCATGTGAATGATCAAAACCAACCAGGGGAGTAAACTCTTTCACTTCATAATCAGGGCCATGGCTGCAAGCAGCAAAAAGAAGACCCAATAAAAACAGACAATATATCCGGGGATTTGTAATTTTTTCCATAAATTTTTCCACATCATTTTGTGATTCAAAAATACCAAATTTAAGCAACGGTTTGGATTTTGTCTAGCAGCTAATGATTCATGCAATCCTTTACCTAATTCTTATAATTTATCACTTCCGAAACAACCTTCCATATTTTCATATTGTCTCATGTTCATATTTATGACTATTTTTACAACCTTCAAAACAGGAAATTCATTCATGATGAAAAATTTTTTTTTCGGTATTGTTGTGTTATTTCTCCAGATAACGGCTTTTGCACAAACTACTTTTTGGTCGGAGAATTTTAAAACCGGAGAAGGTTGGAACCTGGAAGATAACTGGACTGTGACCGGAGAGAAACTACAATTTTACTGGTCGCCTGAGGCCAATAATTTTGATTTGCGTGCCACTTCCTCACCGGTTTCATTAGACGAGCATGTTACAGAACTGGTCATTACGCAATACCTTGATATATTTTCAGGAACAAATGATGAATCGGCTCAGATAATTTTGGTTGCGTCCGATGAAGAGTTCGTTTTATGGGATTATCCGCTGATTAATGGCAACTGGGGATCATTTAGCGGTTCCGATCTGATTTTACCAATTCAGGAATACGCCGGTATGGATGTTCAAATACAATTTCGCACTTTTGGCTTGACCACCTTTAACTGGAACGAATGGGATATTTTTGAAATCAACCTGATGGCCAATTATACATCCGATCTGGCTGCTGTAAATTTAAGTGGACCTGTTGCCCTGAATGTGCTTGAAACAGGCATCTGGACTGTTGATGTGAAAAATATGGGTTCGGATCCGGCGAACGGATATACCGTCAGCATTTTTGAAAACAAGTCCAACAACCTGATTGGAACCATCACTGAAACAGAAACCATTGAGCCAGGTGAAACCCGGTTCTATGATTTTGAATGGTCATCCAATGCTGCTTTCAATACTTCGTTCAAAGCCTGGATTGACTCACCGGATGATCAATTTTCAGGCAATAATAAGTCAAAATCTTCTTTTGTAAGGATCCATCCGGATGTGGAAATGAATATCCTGGTTTGGGATCACGACAATGGAATTCAAACGGTTCAGGATCCTGAAAAGGGAGACCTGATCACACCCTCCAAAGGAATGAAAAGGGTGTTGGATGATGCTGGAATTGACTATGATTTTTATACATATATACCCGATAACCTCGATACCTACGATATTGTTTTTAGCACCATGGGGTGCTTCTGTGTCGATTGAGGCATGACTCCTCCTGGTTACGTAAATGCAACGGACCAGGACAAACTGATCAACTACCTCGAAAATGGAGGTAACCTGTATATCGAAAGTGTCAATATCGGGCTTGATTATGAAAATACAACGTTCTTTGATTATTTGGGAATAGAATTCCTCGATGATGGTGATGAATATGAGGTAATGACCCTTAAAGGAGGTTGTTACAATTGCACGGAATCGCTGAAGTTCGACTATTTGGGCGATATCAGTCCCCATTACAGTTGTGATAAACTTGGTTCCAACGGTGCTGCACTTTTGCTGAACAGTGAAGATGGTAAAGGACGGATGTTTGTGAATGAACAAAGCAATTATAAAGTAATATCTTCCTCGGTGGTCATAGCCGCCATTGCAAATGATGACTCACTTAGTTTAAAACCCTATCTTTTCAGTGAGTTTGTGAACTACTTTATGGGATACAACCCGGTAACAGCCTTGCAGGAGAATATTTTTGAAAGGTTGGAGGGGTATAGTTTTCCAAATCCATTTGCCAACGAAACAACCATCAACTTTACAATAGGCCAGGCTAAAAAAGTTAAAATTGCAGTTTATACAATGAATGGGCAATTGATTAAAAACCTGGTCCATCGCAATTATAAACCCGGGGAATACAATGTGATCTGGGATGCAACCGATTTATCAGGAAACAAGGTCGACAATGGTTGGTATCTGTGTAAAATAGTCTCCGGCAATCAGATACTCACAAAGAAAATGGTGGTAGTGCATTAAATATGAAATAAATGGTTCAATTCATAAATTAAAAAGGAGCCCGGATACATTGTGAGACGCATATTTTATCCGGGTTTTTATGTAAGTTAGAGAGGACGGGACTGGTGTCCCAACTGGTCTTCAAAACCAGTAACAGACGGATAAAACCGGCTGTGGCAGGTTCGATTCCTGCCCTCTCTGCTTTTTTTATGTATGAAATAACAATGACAACTGATGACAAAAAATCAGGAAACATTTAAACACATCCCGGGCGTTGACAAGCTCCTGAATACGCAAAAGATCAAGAATTTAATTAAACAATATAATTCTGATCTGGTGAAGTTTGCCATTCGAGAAACCCTGAAAGGTATTCGAATGAATATTAAAAATTATAAAAATCCCCCTTCAGAAGATTTGATTCTTTGCAAAATCAGCGACTTCGTTCGGGGATTAACCGGTAAAAACCTGAAACCGGTATACAATGCAACCGGAATTATTGTTCACACCAACCTGGGAAGGGCTCCTTTCAGCCAAAAGGTGCTGGATGAATCAATGGAAACCTTGCAGGGATATAACAACCTGGAATTTGATCTTGAAAGGGGTGAACGCGGATCACGTCATATCCATTTAACATCAAAGCTAAAATATCTTACCGGTGCCGAAGATGTACTGGTGGTGAACAATAATGCTGCAGCTGTCATGCTTGTATTGAGGACATTTGCTAGAAACCGGGAGGTGGTGGTCTCCCGTGGTGAACTCATTGAAATTGGGGGTTCTTTCCGTTTGCCGGAGATCATGGAAGCTTCAGATTGCAAAATGGTGGAAGTGGGTGCGACCAATAAAACTCATCTTAAGGATTATGAAAAGTCTGTTTCCAAAAATACAGCCATGTTATTCAAGGCTCATAAATCCAATTACGTGATCCGTGGATTCACCGAAGAAGTGCCACTTTCCAGCCTGGTAGAGCTGGGTAAAAAGTATAAATTGCCGGTGGTCTACGATATGGGATCGGGTTTGTTGAGAAAAACAAATGTTACCGTTTTGAAAGGGGAACCCGATGTTCGTGAGACCCTGGCATTTGGGATGGATCTTGTCACTTTCAGTGGAGATAAGTTGATCGGCGGTCCGCAGGCAGGTATCATCGCCGGAAAGGCAAAATACATTTCCATATTAAAAAAAGAACCCATGGTGAGGGCTTTACGGGTTGGTAAAACAACGCTGGCATATATGGAAGCAGCCCTCAGCCATTATCTTGATGACAGGCTGCTGGAGCAGCACAATACCATTTTCAGTACCTTGCAACAATCGAAGCAAATAATACAAAGCAGAGCAAAAGCACTGCAGCAAGCTTTGAAATTATCAGATATTTCCTCAGAAATAGTTGAAAGCGATGGCTATTGCGGGGGGGGTGCCCTTCCTGATGAGGCGGTGCCAAGCATGGCTGTAAAATTAACGGGTAATTTTCATTCCAATAAAGAACGGGCAAACTGGATGGAAAAAATGTATTTTGCGCTGATGCAACAGCCCAAACCGGTGATTGGCATCCTGAAAAAAGGAGAACTTTACTTTGATGTGCTTACCCTCAATGACACATCTGTTGGTATCGTTGCTGAAATCATTAACAAAACAAAACAGACCCTTGCATGAAGCACCTGATCATTGGCACGGCAGGTCATGTTGACCATGGAAAAACAGCCCTTATAAAAGCGCTGACCAATTTTGATTGCGATACCCATAAAGAAGAGAAAGAAAGAGGAATAACCATCAATCTCGGATTTACCCATCTCGATCTTCCTTCTGGAGAATCGGTAGGCATTGTAGATGTCCCCGGACATAAAGACTTTATCAAGACCATGGTAGCCGGGGCTTATGGGATCGATATCGTTTTACTGGTTGTGGCAGCCGACAGCGGTATTATGCCACAAACCCGGGAGCACCTTCAAATTATCGAAATGCTTGGAGTACAAAAGGGCATCGTTGTACTCAACAAAGCCGACCTCGTGGATGAGGAAATGCTTGAACTGGCCGAACTTGAAGTTGTTGAATTCCTGGAAGATACCAGCCTGAAGAATGCACCCATAATACCTGTTTCTTCACACACAGGTTCAGGTATTGAAAAACTGGTAAATGAAATCGAAAAGCTCATTCCTGATATCCATGAAAAAGAACCAACAGATCGCTTCAGAATGTATATCGATCGGATCTTCAATGTCAAGGGGATCGGATTTGTGGTGACCGGATCAGTACTTGAAGGACAGATCAGTCAGGGCGGTGAGCTTTACCTCCTCCCGGGAAAGGCCAAAAAAATTAAGATCAGAAATATTGAACGACATGGAGAAACAACCGACAAAGTTTTTGTGGGTGACCGTGCTGCATTGAACCTTGCAGGTCTCAAATTCGAGGACTATTCAAGGGGTATGGTATTGTGCAATAAACCACTTGAGGAAACAGAAATGGTTGATGCCACCTGTACCCTATTTGATGAGACCACTGTTTTAAAGATCTGGTCCAATGTGATTTTTTATACGGGTACTTTTGAATGTTCGGCTCGCATGCACTTACTCAACAAAGATGAACTGATAACGGGTGAAACCGCCATCGTACAAATCCATCTCTCCAGGCCAGCCGTGTTGGTTAATAAAGACCGGTTTATTATCCGCAATACATCCAATGATCTGACCTATGGAGGAGGAACCATCATCGATTCAAAACCGCTTCATCATAAAAGACGAACGGAAAAGGTGATTACCGAATTGACCGAGTTGGTCGATGCTACATTGAACAGCGACAAACTGATCAACCTCATCAAAATAGAATTAAGCAAATCAAATGTACCGGTTTATGCCAGCGTTATCGCTGAAATGATACATAAATCACTGGAAGAGATCATCTTTGAATGTGAAGAAAATAAAAACAAGGATGTCAGTGTTTTCAGAAGCAAAGAAAAAGTGATCTTATTGCGATCTGAAAGGGACCGGTATTATCATGATCAGGTACTGGAAGAAATCGGTCAGTATCATCTGAAAAACCCCATCCTGGATAATGGGCTGGAAACCATTGATTTCTATGGAAAATTCGGATTTGGCAACAATGAAGCCGGAAAGTTATACCTCGAGTTACTGATGGAGCGGATCCGGCAAGAGGGTATGATCAAAAAAGTTGAGAACTCGTGGGCATTGATGAACCATCAGGTTAAGATCGATTCCAAGACCCAGTCACAACTTGAATGGATTGAAAAAATGATCAGAGCAGTGGGAATGGAAAAACCCATGCCATCAGATATAGAGGAAATGGCACACTCAGAACGGATCAACAAGGAGCGACTGAAAATGATGATCAAATACCTGGGGAAGCAAGGCAAACTGGTTTTTCACGACGGCGATTATATTCATCGTGCAATTGTGGATCAATGCCGCAAACAATTATTGGAAAAGATAGCCAACAAAGAGGACGGCATCAACGAAAAGGAATTCAGGGAGATGATCAATGGTACTAAAAAGCTGGTGCAAATGCTGCTTGGTATATTTATAGAAGAAGGTACCGTTAGCAAACCGACTTTTTACATCCTGATCACGGATAAAGGAAAGCAATGGTTAAAGAATAATTAATTGAAAAAATAACAGAAATTTATATGAAAACGATAGACGTAAAAGGGATGAAATGCCCGATGCCACTTATAGAGACTAAAAAGGCGCTCAAAGAGATCGGAAAAGAAGAGTCGCTCCGGATCATTATTGATAATGAAACTTCGGTAAAGAATGTGACCCATTATTTAGAAGATAACAACCTGCCAGTGGAGAAGAAACAGGATGGTAAAATTTTTGAACTGATCGTCAATAAAACAGGTGATGAAAGCTACGAAACATGCAATGCAGAAGCTTACTGTGAGGTTCCTGCAGAAAAGGATAAAAGTTTCGTGGTGATGCTCGCCAAAGATTACCTTGGAGAAGGTGAACATGAGCTGGGCCACGCCCTGGTGGGATCCATGCTCAATACCATCAAAGCAATGGAAGTCCTTCCTGAAAAAATCATTTTTATGAATTCAGGGATTAACCTGGTAACGAAAGGATCCCTTTTCCTTCCCCTGTTGAAAGAACTTGAAACGATGGGGGTAACCATCATTACATGTGGGACCTGTCTGGATTATTATGGTAAAATGGATGATTTGGAGATAGGCCGAATTTCAAATATGGCCGATATCATGGAAAGTATGCTAACTGTAGGAAAAGTAATAAATATTTAAAATGGAAATGGATCTATTGAGTCTGGTCGAACAAGGGGGATGCTCTGCTAAACTTTCTGCAGCGGAACTGAATGAAGCATTGGCTGAACTGCCCAAAATCACCCACGACAATATCCTTGTAGATATCGAGACCCATGATGATGCTGGTGTATATAAGATTCGCAATGATTACGCCCTCATTCAGACCACGGATTTTTTTCCACCCGTCTGTTCCGATGCTTATGATTACGGACAAATTGCTGCGGCGAATGCCCTCAGCGATGTCTATGCCATGGGCGGTCAGGTACTAACAGCTCTGAATATTGTGTTGTTTCCTGCCCATCTCCCCCTCACCATTTTAAAGGAAATAATGCGGGGCGGTCAGGACAAAGTGCAGGAAGCCGGTGGTTTTATTCTTGGGGGGCATACCATTGCCAACGACATCCCCATTTATGGTCTGAGCGTTACGGGTTGGGTACACCCTGACCAGGTGACAACCAATGACCAGGCTGAACCGGGAGATTTGTTGATCCTGACGAAACCCATCGGTACCGGAATTATTATTTCAGCCAGGAAGAATGATCTGGTTTCAGTGAATGCCTATGAAGCAGCATTGGATAACATGAAACATCTCAATGACAAAGGAGCCAGCGTATTAAATCAATACGGTATTAAGTCTGCCACCGATATCACCGGATTTGGTCTGCTGGGTCATGCCATGAAGATGGCTGATGGCAGTAAGGTTTCCATTCGGATTGATTCACAAAAAGTTCCCACGCTTCCTTCCGTTATGGAATTGATTGAACTGGGATGTATTCCGGGAGCTGCATTCAGGAATAAAGAATTTACAGAAGGACACTGTCATTTTGAACAAAACATTGATTATAACTATAAAATGTTGGTATTGGATGCGCAAACCTCAGGCGGCCTGTTGATGGCTGTGAAGCCTGATAAAGCAGATGACGCTATAAATGCGTTAATAGAATCCGGATATCCCGTTTCAACCATAGTGGGTGAAGTGATAAAGCGCAACAATCAGTCGGTTTATGTTTATTAATATTTGATTAATCGGGTACCTGGCTTGACCGACCTATATTATGGAACCAAACATCATTTTTATCCCGGTTACCAGCCTGGCCATCAAGATTTACGTCACTGCTTAAATAACCACTTCCACCAACCTGCAGATACCAGACCTGGATACCATCATTTGTATTGATCAAACCATCAGCATTGGCATCTCCGCCTATCATTCCCCAAACAGGAGGCTCCAGATTATCAAGCTCAACAACGGCATTGGTATTGCCATAATTTTGCGACGAAGACGTTGAAAAATTATATACATACTCTCCATTGACCTTTGTCAATGGGAAATTCGACATGACCGGTAAATGATTTCTGTGGTGAATGATGGCAAAAAGGTTCTGGTAAATGTAAACAGGAAAGAAAATCCTGCTGATACCATCCATGCCTACGATGGAACCATTTTTCAGAATAAAACCAGCTTGCATCCCAACAGTTGTTGCAGCCGTTGCGCTGTTTGCATCAGCTGCGTCCCTGATCTCAATCAGAACCCAATCAACGATATTATTGGAAGGCAGGGATGTAAAATTTTCATCACCATTATAATTCCATGGTGCCACATTAAACGGTTGATTATTTGGAAGGATGTCAGGTATGAGATGGGCTGACATAACCTTATTTTCCTTATAGGGGCCTTCTAGAAAAGCTGTCAGATCCAAAATTACTGGATTGTATATTATTTCAACATCATCAATATAAGCCGCACTGTTGGCAGTTGCGCTTGTTCCACCAGAATTAATCACAAACAGGATGTATTCCGGTTCTGTATTACTCAGATAATTAAAGGGTGCTGAAAATCTGGTCCAAACTGAAGTTTCATCTGATATATCAATTTGTGCCACTGCCAGCCAATTGGATTGGGCAACATCGGGAATTTTTGCATAACCCGTGTGCAAAACCGCTTTTAGTTGTGCAACATCCCCTCCTACCGGGAAATATTTTGCCCAAACTACAATGCTGTCAGGTTTCAGTGTATAAGGCGTATTCCAATCAGGGTTATCCGCATTCGTGAACACGTAGGCATTATCAGGATTAAAATCAGCATGAACCTGGCCGTTGGTAATCGTTCCGGCGGCAACGGTTGTGAGGATCGATGCATTAAAAAGTTTCACTGAATAGGTGCCAGAGTGGGCATCTGAACTTTGATCCCAAACATAAGGGGCCAGTCCGTTGAGAAATGAATTGTCAGAGGTTTTGATAGAACTCCAGCCAATTGGTTCGTCAGTATCAAGTCCAACATCCTCCCAGTTCTCAAAACCGGCATTTTCGGGTTGCAATTGGGAAAACCCAGCAAAAGAAATCAGGAAGGCGAAAAGGGATAAAAATAGTTTGTCCATAGTAGTTTTAGTGTTTGATTAGTTTGAAGGAATGGTTTTGTTTAGGGCCAAGGATTCGGCACTGATATAATCCGGCAGGGAGATTGGTATTCAGTCTGAAATGACCAGCATTCATCAATCTTTCATTGAAAATCATCTTCCCTGTGAGATCATACAATTCTATCCGTAAAGGGGTGATGTTTGCATCCGAACTTTTGATGACAAGTTCATCGCCAGCAAAATACACTTCGGGCTTTTGTTGGATTATTTCGGGATGACCAGTCGTGTGGTATACCATTTCAATGTCATCGAGATATAAGATGCTGCCTAACTGTGAAGCCTGTGCATCACCTGCATATATTGCAAATAAAATGTATTCCGGTGTTTCGTTGCTCAGATAAACAAAAGGCACCGAAAACTCAGTCCATTCATTAACTTCAGTCGGGAAATCCAGATTGGCTGCTGCAATCCAGTTAAACATGTCAGGATCCGCTATTTTCGCAGTATCTTTATGGAGGATAGCAATTACATGGGCAATATCCCCACTTTGAGGAAAATATTTGGCCCATAATCGCAAGCTATCAGGCGAGTCAGTGAAAGGTGTATGCCATTGTGGATCTTCCTTTATGGTGTAAACATAGGCATCGGTAGGAGGCACTGCTGCATGCACTCTACCATTGGTAAGGGTTCCGGGAGCCACCAGTGTTAGGATCTCCATATTGATTAACTTTATGGAATACATTCCTGAATGAGCATCCGTACTTTGTTCCCATACCACAGGGATCGCCTCATTGATAACAGATCCGCCATCAGAAGACTTGAGCGAGCTCCAATCAACCGGTTCAAGGGTATCAGGCCCGAACCCAATTTCTTCCCATAACTCAAATCCGGGATTTTCAACTTGTTGTTGTGCAATTAAACTTGTGGAAATGATCATGCATAAAAATGCAAAAAATACGGTGGTGATAATTTTCTTTTTCAAAGTTGTAATTTTTGGTGATTGAAAACCAAAGATAAAAAAAATCATCAAAGACCGGTTTTTCATCAAAAACCGATAGGAAACCTGTCATGCATTTACACAACAGCATTTCAACTAAAAGAAAGCTGACACGCCAGGTAAAAAATAAACCTGGGAAATAGGAATTTCTAGTCAGTCATTCTGATTATTTAACCTGAAGTTATAGCGGATCACCATATTTAAGAGGGTGAATTCCAGGTCTTCAAACTTGAGATCATTGACTCGACTCAGGAGGGCATCGTCTCCCTCAAAAATGGAATTCAAAACTGCTTTGTAATTGGATTGGGAAAGTTCAGTGATGGTGCCATTTTTTTCACCAATATAAAAGGTCGACCGAGAAGGCACTTGTTGTGCCGGATTCACGCTGTTGGGTTCCTTATCCGAGATTTGTGTTTTTCCTTTCTTTTCTCTGGAGTAGAGACTTATTTGGTCTTCAGTCAATACTTTTAATAGTTCCAGTTTCCCATTCACTTCAACATTGCTATAAATGAATCGGCATTTCAGTTTATCAATTTTTGCGGTTTTCATGCTCCTGATCTTTTCTGGCTCCGCTGGAAGAACATACTTTATTTTTGCAGTATTCAGACTTTCAGGATCGATTTGGCAATGGATGGTATCGCTGCTGGAAATGATAAAGTCAGGTGCATAAGTGAAAGTCCCGGGAATGCGGGTCTGGGCATTGACGCTCAACAGGCTCAATGACGTATAGATTAAAATTAGAAAGAAGATCTTTTTCATACTTTTAATAAATAACCGGTAATTTCAGGTTTTCAACCGGATGAATGACAACGATATTAATCTCTGCAAAAGTATGAAACTTGGAAAAGGTTTACCTGGAATTTATGATATGAAATGGGCAAGAATACCCATTATTTTCAACAAACCTACCGGTGTATTGCATACCTTTCATCTTGATGATATAATAATAAATTCTGAAAAACATGGCATCGGGATGCCGTGGATATGTATGGTTGTCTGAAAAAACTGTTCCCTTCAATTTTAAAGACCATATGACAACTCGTTGCACAAATATGGATCATCACATTTGCTATTTTTTTTACCAGGATCAATAACAACTCTATCAACAATCAATGATTAATATTCTATTAATAAAATTGTATACGTTGTATTATTCAATTAGAAATTCCTAATATGGAACCGCACAAAAGTTGATTAACTTTGCAGCTAAAATTAAACCAATGAAAGATTTTAAAAAATATTATATCGTCCCGGCACCACCCGAAGAGATTTATATTGCACTTACCAATCCGCTTACCCTGGAATTATGGACCGGTGAACCAGCCGTGATGTCAACCGAACCGGATACTGAATTTTCACTTTGGAATGGAGATATTTCAGGTAAAAATCTGGAATTTGTACCCAATCAGAAAATTGTACAGGAATGGTTCTTTGGCAAACAGGAGAAACCTTCCATTGTCACCATCAAGTTGCATCCACACAAAAAGGGCACCTCGGTTGAACTCATTCATACCAATATTCCGGAGCAAGATTTTGATGATTTTGTTGAGGGTTGGGATGACAGCTATTTCGATTCACTGATCGCATTTTTCGATGAGGGGTAATCTATTCAGATACTCGGTATGGTAGTTTTCAAAAAAAAAGAAGCCCGATAAACACCGGGCTTCTTTTTTCATACTATGAATTTGTTTATTTGATCAATACTTTTTTGATCATTTTTCCATCTTTACTGGTCAAAGTCAGGTAATAAACACCTGCTTGCAGACCTGTCAGTTCAAATGATTGCTCGAATGAGCCATTAACCACCAGACCTTTTTTGGAAAACTCCTCCTTACCGGCAGCACTGATCAGTTGTGCATCCAATTGAATTCGTTTTGTGGAATTGAGCTTTAAAGAAAATACGCCATCATTGGGATTGGGGAATACCACCACCGATTGTAAACCGTTGATCTCTCCTACGCCTGCACAGTCCTGGAAAGTAATCGTAACAGCGTCTGTGCGGGCACAACCATTGGTTCCGGTAACCACAACCATGTATTCCTGGGAGGCAAGTCCCGTACCGGCACTATCCACTTCAATTGAAGGTGTGGTTTCACCACCCGGGCTCCAAAGATATGTTTCAGCACCTTCAGCTGTTGCATCCAGGGTATACGTTAAGTTAGCACATATGGCCGTATCAGCTCCCAACTCAAAAACCGGGGAAGCATTGACAGTCATATCCTGGTAGGCAGTATCGGAGCACTGGTTTTCATCCATGTATACATAACCAATGGAATGTATACCGGCACCAGCCACCGCCGGATCGAACATATTATCAGTTACACCCGGGCCGATATAGTATCCGCCACCAGGAAGCCCGCCAGTAAGATTAAAAGCAGGTTCTGTATCACAAACATCATTCAATGGGTCGAGCGTTGCTTCAGGTTGGAGATTAATATGCAGTGAAATTTCCAGAGGAAGACTTTCGCATCCACCAGCGAATTGTGTAACGTAAAAGAGATAGGTACCCGGTTCAGTAAGTCCGGTTTCATAAACATTACCTGTATTAACAATATTGGTCAGTGCCTCATCATCATACCAGGTAACCTCATCACCGGTGACCTCAAGGGGTGGAATCAATCCCGGCAGGCAGGCAAATACATCATCGCCTTCCGGCATTTCGGGTGCTACACTCACTGTCATGTAATCTGTTTTGGTCAATTCGTTAAAGCCTGTTCCGTTCACAGCAAAAAGTGTAACATCATAAGTTCCGGGTTCCGAATATGTAACAACAGGATTTTGATCTTCGGAAGTTGCCGGGCTACCCCCCTCAAAAGACCAAAACCATTGTGTTGGGAAAAACTGCGTTTCATCCATGAAATGCACTTCATGACCAGTACAAACCTCAGTTTGCTCTGCAGTAAATTCAACAATCGGTAATGGAAGTTCATCAAGAATAAGGGTTGCTTCTCTATAGTGAACCGGAGTTCCGTTGGGACCCTCTCCCTTTACCTCCAAATAATAATCTCCCAGTGGGACATTATCAGCTGTAATCACTACTGGCAATGAATCCGGGAAGGCTGTAAGGGTTGTTCCCATCGGAAAATCAATACTGAATGAACCTGAAGGAGGATCAGCAATTGTAGCTGAGAAAATACATGTATCATCATACAATTTCACATCAGGGACTACCGCCCAAATGGTATCCTGATAGGTAATCTCCTTTTCTTCAGGAAACACACGCATGGCAAAATCAGGCATGTAACCCACAAAACTTGCAAATGAGCCATAACGAAAGTCAGTCCAAACCGACATAGAAGTTTTGGAATTGGAGGTAATTCCATTGTAGTCGCCCTGGTAACGTGGTGATCCCGAAGCTCCACATGACGTACAGTTGATCTTCATCTTTTCATTAGAAATGGCAACGTTTGGCATAAACTCTTCACCGCCCATATCGGAATAAGTTCCATAAATCATGGCACTATCACTGGTTGGACAATCACGGGTATCCATCCATTGGATATATAACCTACCGGTTTCAAGATCGCACCAGGGTGCCGGTGCAAATTGGTGATTCTGGGTGGTGTTCGGATCATCATTTACCTGAATGGGTGACGACCATGTTGACCCTTCATTGTCGGAATAACGAAGCCAGACATCCGGCTTGTTTCCATTACCAACAGGTTGATTTGAGGCATAAACACAATAGAAACGACCACGATATGGACCATCGCTGTTGTCAGCTGTGATAAATGGATAGGGACGGGTCCGCATATTTTCAACTGAGTGTCTTCCATTTACATTGGATCCCACATAATTAGGGAAGTTCTGACTGGACATAAACTGGAAAGTAGAACCTCCATCGTGTGATCGGTAGAATGAATAGGTTGATCCGAAGGTATTTCCGCCATTTGTTACCACATAAACAGTACCTCCCTGAACATCATCATTTGGACCCACACACACCATCATGCCTGGTAGTGATTGGGTTCCAAATGTATACGTATTTGAAAAGGAGGCACCCAAGTTGGTACTTCGTGCAAAATTTCCACCACCACCACTGGTCATAACTGTGTATACATAGTTGGAATAGGGTCCATCCGTTTGGTCGGCTGCTATCCAGTTTTTATCAACTCCACTGATGGCGGTAACCACAGAGCCCCATGTTTGGCCGTTATCATCAGAAACAACCACCTTGCATCCAAGGATGGAGGATGAACCATACATATTTTCATAATAGAGTCTTCCCTGACTATCATAAGCCAAAACAACATCACCACGGATAGTGGCTCCCCAACTTACTGGTGGACTATCATACCAATTATATCCATCCAGTGAGCCATGCCTGGCATCAATGTTAAAAGCAGCATAAAACTGAGTAGGATCAGTAGGATTGGATGTGATGTGACTTTCAGCAAAGTCAACACCCAGAAAAAAGTTATCATAATCATCAATTGTGATCACCTGGGCTGCTTTCACCTGTTGTGATTGTGTTTGATCAAGATACCATTTCGGAATCTGATCGAGATTTGGGTTGTCGGTTTCTTCCTGACTTATCCCTGATAGTGAAAATAATAAAACGAAAGTTAAGACTTTAAAAGTCCTTAAAATAAGCGGTAATTGTTTGATCATAAGCTTGATATTAAATGAGATAAATGAATTCAATTTAGAATTAGTAAAAATAGTAATATTTTGCGAATCATATGAAGAAAAATATTTTTTTACATGTCTTAATTCTTACAACTCAATTTCCTAACTTATTTTTCGTTATCATTCATAACTAAAAATTATCATTCACTTTATTTCAAATCCTAATTATGAGAAAATTCTCCGCGCTTGTCGTATTCTTAATGTCACTAATTTTTGTAATTCAATCATGCAAAAAAGATGAATCGGAAACCGAACTTGACAATCAACTTTATGATGAAATAAAAAGCAGTACCGGATATTTGTTCTACCAGGATGGGGACACTTTATCCGGTGTCAGTCCAAGTCCACACGGATCATTCAGGCTTCGTTTTAATACCACAGCTCAAAATGTACTGGATAGCATCCATGAACTCCCGGCAGGTAGTACGTTTCCAACAGGATCCATTCTTGTAAAAGAAGTTTATAAAAATAATGCACTCAACCTCCTGGTGGTCATGAAGAAAAATCCATCCGGAACCGATGCTGCCAGTGGGTGGCAATGGGCTGAATTTAATCCGGATGGAAGTGTGTTTTACAGCACCAGTAAAAAAGGTGATGCTTGTGTAAGTTGTCATACTTCCAGCCCCAACCGGGATCTGACAAAAACATTTGATCTTCATTAAAGTTAGGTAGGCATGCCATAGAAAATTTCAATTTTTTAACACAATGAGTTAAACAATAGCCCTGATTCTTGGTTGAATTGGAAAACATTCTATTATGGCATCAATTACATTAAAAGGAAATCCGATCCAAACCATCGGAGACCTGCCCCAAAAGGGCGATCAAGCAAAAGATTTTACCCTTGTAAAAAACGATCTCACCACAGCCTCGTTGCAGGATTATAAAGGATCGAAACTGGTTCTGAACATATTCCCAAGTCTTGATACCGGTATATGTGCAGCATCTGTTCGTCAATTCAACAAATTGGCATCTGAAATGAAAAACACAAAAGTTTTATGCATTTCAAGGGATTTGCCTTTTGCCCAGGCCCGTTTTTGCGGTGCTGAAGGATTAAATAATGTTATAACCCTGTCAGATTTTGCTGAGGGTTCCTTCGGTAAAGATTACGGTTTGTTAATTTCAACCGGCCCTATGAAAGGTTTGCTATCCAGGGTTGTTATTATTGTAGATGAGAATGGCAAAGTCACTTACACGCAGCAAGTTCCCGAAATCACAACAGAACCGGATTATGACGATGTCATGCAAAATCTTTAATGAATTGTAAAAGATCATTTATCCACATATTTGAAAAACGCGCATACAATGCAAGCAATACTCGGAGCGGGCGGTGCAATAGGTGCTGAACTCGCCAAAGAACTTACAAAATTTACCGATGAAATAAAGATAGTAAGTCGTAATCCGAAAAAAATAAACGACGGTGATATTTTATTTCCAGCAGATCTAACGGTAAGAGAAGAAGTTTTTAAGGCCATTGAAGGTTCTGAGGTTGCTTATTTAACAATTGGATTGCCCTACAAAACAAAAGTGTGGCAGGCAGAATGGCCGAATCTTATGCGAAATGTTCTCGATGCTTGTAAAGAACATGCTACCAGGCTGGTTTTCTTTGATAACCTTTACATGTATGATCCGAAAGATATTGCACATGCAACGGAAAATTCAATTGTGAACCCAACCAGTAGCAAAGGTAAAGTGAGGGCCCATATTGCTAAAATGCTGATGGATGAAGTTGAACAGCATAATTTAAAAGCACTCATTGCAAGAGCAGCTGACTTTTATGGACCGGGGATCAACAACAGTGTGCTGATTGAAACAGTTTATAAACCGCTCAAGGATGGTAAAAAAGCGAACTGGTTTTGTAACCTCAATAAAGTTCATTCATTCACTTACACGCCTGATGCCGCAAAAGCTACAGCCATTCTTGGTAATGACCTTCATGCATATGGTCAGGTCTGGCATTTACCGACTGCCAGCAACCCGCTTACCGGCCGGCAATGGGTTCAGGCCTTTGCCGAAGAGTTAAAAGTAAAACCACGTGTACAGGTAGCCGGGAAATTTATCATCCAGATCATGGGACTTTTCAATCCTCTCATGAAAGAATTTGTTGAAATGCTCTATCAATATGACCGGGATTATGTATTTGACAGCAGCAAATTTGAGAAGGCTTATGATTTTAAACCTACCTCCTACCAAAAGGGTATTCAGGAAGTGGTAAACCTTGGGTGATCAATTCCGTCTCTCCTATTTTATAATTCGAATAAAATAAATTTAAGGTTAAATTAAGTATATCATTTCTAAATAGCCTATCTTTGCACCCATTTTTGCATAAAAATTTCAGTTAAAATTAAGAATATCAAAGTTTTACATTAAATGACACTCACAAAACTTAGAAATATCGGGATCGCTGCTCACATCGATGCCGGAAAAACCACCGTGACGGAGCGCCTTCTATTTTTCACAGGTGTAACCCGCAAAATGGGAGAAGTTCACGATGGGCAGGCTACTATGGACTTCATGAAACAAGAGCAGGAGCGCGGTATTACAATTGCATCTGCAGCCATTTCCACCAAATGGAAGGATACAGCGATCAATATCATAGATACCCCGGGTCACGTTGATTTCACCATTGAAGTTGAACGGTCGTTGCGTGTGATCGATGGCATGGTGGCTTTGTTTTGCGCTGTCAGTGGTGTTGAGCCACAATCAGAAACAGTTTGGAACCAGGCTGACCGATACCGGGTACCACGGATCGCATTTGTCAATAAAATGGATCGTACCGGTGCTGATTTTGATGATGTTGTCAAACAAATGAACGAATACCTTGATGCCAATGCGGTACCCTTTCAATTGCCCATTGGTGCGGAAGATGATTTTACCGGTATCATTGATATCATTGAAAACAAAGCCTATAGTTTTGATGACTATGATCGTAAAGAAATAGAAATTCCGGAAGCTTATAAATCAAAAGTTTTAGAAACCCGGAATAACCTGTTGGAAAAGCTTTCCGAATATGATGATGAGTTGATGGAATTATTCCTTGATGAACAGGAGGTACCCGTTGAACTTATTAAAAGGATCGCCCGCAGAGCTACTCACAAACTTTATATTACACCGGTCTTTGTGGGTGCAGCCTATAAAAACAAAGGAGTTCAGCTTCTGCTGGATGCAATTGTGGATTACCTTCCCTCTCCTGTGGATGTGGGAGCCATCGTTGGCACCGACATTGATGATCCCGAAAAATCGCATACCCGAGGTCCAAGCACACATGATCCATTTGCAGCACTTGCTTTTAAATTGATTCATGATCCCTATGTCGGACAGCAAACTTTTATCCGGGTATTCTCCGGAACGCTAAAAAGTGGGATGCAAATCTATAATGCTACCAAAGGTAAAATGGAACGCATCGGCAGGATCATGAAGATTCACGCCAAAGATCGCGAGGAAGTGAGTGAGGCAGGCCCTGGCGACATTGTTGCTTTAATTGGTATGAAACTCACCAAAACCGGTGATACACTTTGTGACCCTGAGAACAGACTTTTTCTTGAATCGATTCATATTCCGCCTACGGTAATTGAATTGAAAATCACTCCTAAATCAAGGAAAGAACAAGGTAAATTGGGCGAAGCCCTCAGTAAATTAGCCAATGAAGACCCCTCCTTCAATGTGAGATTTGATGATGAAACCGAAGAAACCATTGTTTCAGGAATGGGTGAACTTCACCTGGAGATCATCATGGACAGGATCAAAGAAGAATTTGGTGTTGAAGTAATAGTGGGTGAGCCAGCTGTGGCCTTCCGCGAAACCATTACAATGGAGATTGAATCCAACTATAAACACAGTAAACAAACAGGCGGTAAGGGACAGTTTGCTCATACCGTTTTCCGGATTGAACCCAATGAAGGCAATGGCTATGAGTTTATCGACATGATCAAAGGTGGTGCTATTCCAGCTGAGTTTATTGGTTCTGTAAATAAGGGTATTAAAAAGACCATGGAAAAAGGTGTTTTGGCTGGCTTTCCAATAGTGGATGTTAAAGTTGTGCTGCACGATGGCGGTTTCCACCCAGTAGACTCTTCGGATATGGCTTTCCAAACCTGTGCATCCATTGGTTTTAAGAACGGGTTTATGAAAGGCCAACCTGTTCTGTTAGAACCTATGATGAAGATTGAAATCAACACACCAGATGATTATATTGGCAATGTTGTTGGGGATCTCAATAAACGCAGGGGCAAGGTTGAATCCATGCGACGTTTCCGAAAAGGTGCTCAAAAACTGAATGGTTTTGTACCCTTAATGGAGATGTTTGGATATGCAACCGCTCTCAGAAATATTTCAAGTGGGAGGGCCAACTATTCTATGGAGTTCCACCAGTATACGCCCCTGCCAAAAGCTGTCCAGGAAGATGTCCTGAAAAAACTGGCAGAGAAAAAGAAAGAAGCGCAATAATTGTAGCATTTATTTTTAGGTTAACCGGCAACAAGCGTTGCCGGTTTTTTTTTACATTTGGCTGTTCTAAGTTTGTGAACTGATGACATTCAGAAGCTTTCTGCGCATATTGGGTCCGGGCCTGCTCTATGCCGGGGCAGCCGTTGGAGTTTCACACCTGGTTCAATCAACCAGGGCCGGTGCCGATTATGGATTCGAATTGTTATGGATCCTGATCTTTGCCAATGCCATTAAATATCCCTTCTTTGAGTTTGGGCCGCGTTATGCAGCGATTACAGGCCGCAGTCTCATTGATGGATACCGGCAAATTGGGAAATGGGCGGTGATATTGTTTGCCATCCTTACAATCGGAACCATGTTTACCATACAGGCTGCCGTAACCATTGTCACTGCAGCATTGGTTGGCAATGTGTTGAATCTTGCCATCAATCCGGTTCAGATTAGTGCCATCATTCTCCTTTTTACCATGATCGTTCTGATGATTGGGCGGTACTCATTGCTCGACAAACTGATAAAGCTAGTGATCGTTTTACTGGCTGTTTCTACCTTTTCAGCTGTTTTACTGGCTGCATTAAAAGGATTTCATCCGAATCCTGCTCACCTGAATCATTTTTCCTGGACCAATAATATGGATATCTTTTTTTTGATTGCATTTATTGGCTGGATGCCGGCCCCCATCGACGTAACGGTTTGGCAATCGTTATGGACCATTGCCAAGCATAAGAATGGCACAAAAAAACCTCAATTAAAAGATATCCTGATCGACTTTAAATTCGGTTATATTGGAACTGCATTTTTGGCTGCCTGCTTTTTATCATTGGGTGCTTTCATTTTTTATGGTTCCGGAGAAGCATTATCACCGAAAGGTGTAGTATTTGCCGGCCAGTTGATCAGCCTGTACACTGAAAGCATCGGTTCCTGGGCCCATGCACTGATTGCTATAGCCGCCATCACTACCATGTTCTCCACAACGATGACCTGCCTGGATGCTTACCCGCGGGTTATGAAACCCCTTCGTCTTTCCCTGATGCCGGCAAATAAAGTTCGTGAAAGAATTATCGATTGGGAGTCATGGATCTGGCTTGCTATCACAGCCGGGGGTGCATTGATCGTTATGGGATTGTTAGGAAAGACCATGCAAACCATGGTGGATATTGCAACGACCTTATCGTTTATTACTGCGCCCTTGCTCGCCATTCTTAATTATAAAGTGGTAACAAATAAACTGATGCCTGCTGAGGGGCGGCCCAGATTGTGGTTGAGGATTTATGCCTGGATTGGAATTGTTTTCCTGAGTGGGTTCACCCTGTTCTATATATTCTGGAGATTCACAAATTAAGACCTGGAAGACTTACCGACTTACCGGTACAACCTGACATTAACCGATTTTCCCGACTCAATTTCAAAGCGTTCCTCGACAGTGTAAACCGCCTTATTGGCATATTTGGTGCGATAGATCACCCGATATTTTCCCGGCTGCAGAACAATGGTTTCACGCTCCATGGAATTGTCCCTGAAATTATAAACAAGTTCCAGTTGATTATCAGATTCCAGATATACGCCACCATAACCTGCTGCTTTTTTCTCTATAACAGCGATTCCCGGCATGGGGATCTCAATGGTGGTGGTATGACTTTGTTTGATTTCAACATCATCAATATAGATGCGGGGCAGGGTCAATACTTCAAGATCATATATTCCGGTAATATACCTTTCGGTCTGTCCAAAATTCTGGACATTCAGGGTTTCCATTTTATCGTTTTGCCTCACGATGCATTTCAAATCACGAACCGTTTTATCCCTGCTTTCCAATTTCAGATCCAAAGTACCCTGAGGGGCCTTTATCCCAATGGTTGTGTGCTTTCCCGCCGTCAATGTGATTTTATCGGCACGACGTGGAGGAATGGTGTGCACTACAATATTGTAAGTGAGCAATGGATCAATCACCAGGGTATCAGGTACACCTTTGTTATTCAATGTATGGACAAAATTATAATGGATCAGTCCTGAAAAGTCATCATAGAATGTCATGGCTACATTGGTTTCAGTGGGCCGATCATACTCATCCAGCAGATTCACCTGGGCAGTGGTGCTGTTGAGAGCCTGCGATATCACAACATTCAGGGCTTTGCTAAAGTCTTCCTCACTGGAGGCATCAAAATAGGTTCCGACACAATCGAATGCCTCCTGGAAATTCCGTCCTATCCCAATAATAAATGGTTTCAATACAATACCTTTTTTTTGCAGGGCCTGAGATACAGCACAAGGGTCTCCATCACATTCCTCCAATCCATCGGTTATCAGTACAATGATATTTCTACAATTGTCACAATCCGGAAAGTCACTTCCTGACTGTTCAAGGGCATAGGCAATGGGGGTGGTTCCTTTGGGGGTAAGTGTCCTGAGCTTATGTTTAATATTTGTGATGTTATCATCCCCTCCAAAGGGCACGATGAGTTTGGTATCATTACAGACTTGTGGTGGAAAACGGTATTGATGTCCATAAACCCGAAGTGCCAGGTCAATGTTTTCAACTGTTTTAAGGCTATCCAAAAGGTTAGAGAGCAGCTTTCTGGCGATGCTTATCTTCATATCACTTTGCCAGCGGCCATACATACTTTGTGAAGCATCCAGCACGAATAAAATACGGGTGAGTGGAGGAGGCTTTTGTTCTTCACCCTGAATTTGTGCAGATACTGATGTGCACATTAAAAGAATAACCAGTCCTGAAAGCGCAAGTTTAATTTTCAAAAGCTTGTGTTTTATGTTGAAACAAATGATTGTATTTAACGTTCACAATCTGATAATATGATCAAAGTTGATGTCAAATTTAGGGGTTTTGAAGTGAAGGGCAATTTTTATTGGAAAAATATTTAAACACAAGGATGTTAGGAAAAAACCGGATGAGATCAATAGAGGCAATGAAGTTCTTCTAATTTAGCAGGTTGTTTTGTACATACTCATGAAGAGAATCATACATTCCATTATTACAATTACGGTTTTGATTATTGCTTTTCAAAGCATTAAAGCAGAGAAGGTGGATTCCCTCCAGGTTAGAGAACCTGAAGGGGCATCATGGATCGATTCGGTTATGAAATCCCTGTCACTTGAAGAAAAGATTGCCCAGTTAATGATGATCCGGACCTATTCCAACAAAGACGAACTTTACTATTCTCAGGCAGAATCCCTCATTAAAAAATATAATATCGGTGGGCTTTGCTTTTTTCAGGGTGGCCCCCAGCGACAGGCGATGCTCACAAACAGGTATCAGCAGGCTGCAAAAACACCCCTATTGATTGCCCTTGACGCAGAATGGGGTTTGGGTATGCGACTCGATAGCACCTTTTCTTATCCTTTCCAAATGACCCTGGGATCCATAGACGATGACACCCTGATATACCAAATGGGACAACAAATTGCGTTACAACTCAGATCCATTGGCACACATATTAACTTTGCTCCTGTTGTAGATATCAATAATAATCCACTCAATCCGGTGATCAATAGCCGCTCGTTTGGTGCCAATCGCGAACGGGTCGCTGAAAAGGGGATCGCTTACATGAAAGGCTTGCAGGATGGTGGCATCATTGCAACGGCCAAACATTTTCCCGGTCATGGCGATACCGACTCCGATTCACACTACACCCTGCCGGTCATCAATCATTCCCGCGAAAGGCTGGACTCAATTGAGTTTTTTCCCTTTGGTAAATTGATTGAAAACGGGCTGGATGCCATAATGGTTGCCCATCTTTTTATTCCCGCACTTGATAGCAGTGAAAATATCCCAACAACCTTATCCAAAAATGTAGTGAATGGCTTGCTCAAGGAGGAGATGGGATTCAAAGGATTGGTTATTACCGATGCACTTGATATGAAGGGGGTTACACAAGGATATGAACCCGGAGAAATTGAAAGACTGGCTTTCATGGCGGGCAATGACATTTTACTGCTGCCACAAGATGTAGGAGCAGCCATAACAGCTATCAAAAGTGCAGTCGATAACGGAACCATCAGCGAAAAAGATATAACCGATCGCTGCCGCAAAGTCATCACTTATAAATGGAAAGTTGGTTTAAATGCTCTTCAGCCGGTATCATCCGATTCCATATCCAGGACCATTCTCAATCCCATGCATGATCTGCTGGAGCGGGAAATTTTTGAAGAAGCCATAACGCTGTTAAAAAACCACAACTCACTGATACCGCTTCGAAACCTTGATACTTTAAAAATTGCTGTTGTATCAGCGGGCGCACCTGAAATTACCGGATTTCAGGAAATGCTTGGAAATTATACCCATATCACTCCTTTTAACATTCTTGGATCTTCTACGCCAGAACAACAGGAGCTTTTGATCAGCAAGCTTGAACCTTTTAACCTGGTCATCCTGGGTATTCATGGAACGAATATATATCCAACCCGTAATTTTGGAATTTCGGATCAAACCTTAAAACTGGCCTCTTCCATTGCTTCATCAAAAAAAACCATTCTGTCCTTATTTGCCAGTCCTTACAGTCTTGCATTGATCGACTCCCTTGAAAAGTTTGAAGCCATTTTACTCGGGCACCAGGATTTGCGCGTTGCCAATGAGATTGCTGCACAAATCATCATGGGTAGTATCGATGCCAACGGAAAGTTGCCTGTTACCGCAGCAGAAGCATATCCGGCTGGTTTTGGCCTCCACACCAATCCCATTAACAGGCTTAAATATACCATTCCTGAAGAAGTAAATATTAAGCGGGAAGATCTTTTCCTGATTGACACCATTGTTTTTAATAACATTCGTGATGAAGCCATCCCCGGATGTCAGGTACTGGTGGCCGTTGATGGAAAAGTCATTTACCATAAAGCTTTTGGATACCACACTTATAAAAAAGGGGATTTTGTTAAAACAACTGATTTGTATGACCTGGCCAGTATTACCAAAGTTGCTGCAACCACCCTGGGTGTGATGAAACTCTATGATATTGGCCGGATGGATATTGATCAAAAACTGGCAAATTACCTCCTGTATCTTACTGGAACCAACAAGGAAAATATCAATATCCGAGAATTAATGGCCCATCAGGCAAGGCTAAAACCATGGATACCTTTCTATCTCAATACGATCCAAAATGGAAAACCTGATAAAAAGCTTTACTCCGATCATCCTGATGATCAACACACTTTCAAGGTAGCAGATAAACTTTACCTGGACCGGAATTATCATTTTATATTGTATGATACCATTGTTCAGTCAGAACTAAGAAAAAGAAAAGAATACAAATACAGTGATCTGGGCTTTATACTGCTAAAACAAGCCATTGAAAACCTCACAAATAAACCGCTTGATCAGTATACCGATGAACAGTTTTACAAACCACTTGGATTGCAGTACACTTGCTTTAATCCACTCAACAGGCATAGGCCTGTTTGCATTGTCCCAACAGAACAGGATGACTATTTCAGGAACCAGTTGATCCATGGATATGTGCACGATCCGGGGGCAGCTATGCTGGGTGGTGTTTCTGGACATGCCGGGCTATTTTCAAATGCCAATGAACTGGCAGTGATCATGCAAATGCTTTTGCAAAGGGGTAAATATGGAGGCCGTGAGTATTTCAGGGAAAGTACAGTCCGTCAGTTTACCAAACAACAATTCCCATTGAATGAAAACCGACGGGGAATTGGATTTGACAAGCCTGAACCTGAAAACCGCGACAAAGGACCCACCTGTTCCAGTGCTTCCCTTGAAAGTTTTGGACATTCCGGTTTTACCGGCACCTATGCATGGGCTGATCCAAAATACAATCTGGTGTATGTATTCCTTTCAAACCGTGTGAATCCTACCGCAGCCAATATCAAACTCATCCAAAACAATACGCGCACAGAGATCATGCAGGTGATTTACAATGCCATAGAAAAATCAGGTAAATTTCAACAACCATCAGATGAGATAGGCATCCTTGAAACGCCATTACCTTTTCATGATTAATCCAGTATTTCCTGGATATCTTTTATCCGAATGCCATCCTTGTATCCAACCACAAAAGCCCCGGTCACGCCACGGTTTATCATTTTATCACGAATACTGAGGGCATCGTCATATGAATCGAAATTACCGACTGTATAAAGATAAAGACCGTTTTTATACTCTTTGTATACCTCCTCTTCGATTTCAAACATTTCCCGGATGACCCTGGTTGAAATATTTCCATCTGCCGAAGCCAGAAGTTGGACACTGAAAGCTCTGTCAATTACGGGTCGTTTATTTTCAACGATCAATTCTCCTTCCGATGCAACGGCCAAACTGTTTATCAACTCTGAGAGGTTTATCCTTTCACCATCCCGGTAGGCTACTACAAAAGCATCCTTTACATTATAACGAGATACCAAAATATTGCGGTATTCTTTGGCCTTCCAATATTTAATAAACTCACCGGTAGAATAACGATACCAGCCATTGCCTTCATTCATTTTTAATTCACCGGGTAATTTCAATTTCGCTTTAATCTTGTCAGGATCACTTTCTGTTCTGGAGGCTGAAACCTGAACCCTGAATTCTACGCCAGGCCAGGGAGAATCGTAAAGACCTGACTCCAATTCAGCTGCCAGAAGTTGGTCTTCAAGTGTAAGGTTTGGTTTTACAGGAACTACTTTTTTGGCCGGTTTAAAATTCGGTTCCGGAAAATCATCAGGTTTTTCGTAAACAATTTCTCGTGGAGGAATCATTGGCTTTTTCTTCTCGCGTTTGATAAAATAGTAAGTTACTCCCACGAAATTATAACTGTAGAAATCGAATTTAAATCCTCCTTCATTGGCATCCAGCTTATCTGAATTAACAGGTCTTAAGGTTCCTTCAAAATTAACTGACCAATGCTTATTGAACCGATAATCAACGCCCATTCCGAAAGGCAATACCGGTTCCAGTGTTCTGCCGAATAAACCTGACCCTGTTTTATGTCCATTTCCCTGTATCACCTCATTGGTAAATCGATTTTTCAGTTCTGCCTTCCAATGCGAAAACCCAATACCACCCATGGCATAAACGCTAATTTTGCGTTCTTCATTCCCCCACAACAGATTGAGAAGCTCCAATCGCACACTGAGACTGGTTTCAATTACATTCCCTTCAAACCAAATGGCATCTTTTCGTTTGGTACCTGAGAGTTGTCCCTGCATGAATTGCCCCCGCACAATGAACAATGGACTAATTTTTTTCTGAGCCATCAAGCTGTAACCAAAACGCCATTCGCTGTTATTTCTGAAAACCCGGTAAAATCGATAATTATCAGTGTCGCCATAAAAAAGATTGGGTCCTCCTCCTGCATTGATGGACCAATCTTTCCAAAAACCAGACTGTTGTTTTTGAGCTGCTGCTGATGGGGAAAAATTTAATTGGAAAAATACCAGACACATCAGGAATTGACCAATTGATAAAAAGATTTTCATTATCGCAGAGTTAGGGCAAAACAAATATATAGACTAACTTGAGAAATACAAAATATTTCTGCACAAATAAACATTTCTCTGTGCAATCTTTTTCTTTTGATAAAGTTTATTGACCATAATTATTATTTTTGAAGGCTTTTATTGGATTAAATTAATACATTTAGATACATTCATTTATACCCTTAGTTAGAATGAACACAAAAGGAAAAACTGCACTTATCTGGATATTTTCAATTCTTTTTACCCTCAGCCTGGCTGTTTATCAAAGGTTGACCGGACCCACTTACCCGGTAAGAGGAAGTCTTGAAATAGCAGGGCAAAAGGTAAAATACAGGTTGATTCGTTCGGAGGAAAGCATTGAACCTGCTGAAGTCATCATTAAAAATGCCCCAAAAGGGACAGAAGGATCCATCAGGTACAAGCGTCTTAATGTTGATGAGGAGTGGACAGAAGTTGCTTTTTCATTGAATGGAGATAAGCTTTCGGCGTGGTTACCTGAGCAACCGCCTGCCGGGAAACTGGAGTATTTTGCAGAACTGACCTATGATGGAGTTCAATATGCATTGAATACAGAACCGGTGGTGATCCGCTTTACGGGCCCTGTTCCTGATTATGTGCTCATCCCGCATATCTTCTTTATGTTTTTGGCCATGTTGTTTTCGACCCGAACCGGAATCGAAGCCATTTTCAAACGCAAGCATACCCGCTCACTGGCCCTGTATACGACCGTGTTCTTTTTCCTGGGCGGAATGATCCTGGGTCCGATCGTTCAAAAATATGCTTTTGATGCCTACTGGACCGGATGGCCTTTCGGCCATGACTTAACCGATAATAAAACCCTTGTAGCCTTTATTGCATGGCTCATTGCCTATTTCAGACTCAGAAAAAATGAGAACAATAGGGGCTGGGCCATTGCCGCTTCAATTATTTTATTGCTGGTCTATTTGATACCGCATAGCATGTTCGGTTCAGAACTTGATTATTCAACAGGAGATATCAATACCGGAAAATAATTTGAATGACTTATCTTATCATTGGCATTACCGCAATTATTTCAATTGCCGCCTTCAACCGGCAGGATATCTTTGATAAATTAAAATTTAATGCATTCTATATCCAAAAGGAGAAGGAATGGTACCGGTTTTTAAGTTACGGACTGATCCACGCCGACTGGATGCACTTACTGATCAATATGTTTGTGCTATATTCTTTTGGCGATATTGTTGAAACACTATTCCGGGAATTATTTGGAATAAAAGGAATTGCTTTCTATTTTCTTTTATACCTGGGAGGGATAGCCTTTAGTACATTATGGGATTTCGGCAAATATAAAGACAATGTATTTTACAATGCTGTTGGGGCCTCGGGAGCTGTTTCAGCCATTGTCTTTTCCTCTATCATCTTATATCCGCAAGGTAAAATATTCCTATTTTTTATTCCCCTGGGCATACCCGCGCCGATATTTGGTCTGCTCTACCTGGTATATTCTGCATACATGGCCAGGCGCGGGTCAGACAACATCGGTCACAGTGCTCATTTCTGGGGTGCCATTTTTGGTATCGTTTTCACCATCGCCCTGGAACCCAGACTGATTTCACATTTCCTGAATAATGTATTTTAATGTATTGATTCGTAATTCAGTGTTCAAGTTCATGAACAGTTTTGTTTTATAGGTTTCAAAAAGGGCTCAATAGCCCTTTTTTGGTATGCAGAATCAAAATTAATGGCTCCCAATAAAAACTAAAAGTTCCCAATTTTAGATTTTGGAAATTTAATACCAATTGCTGAAAGTATTGGTTTTTCAACTCATATGGAGCATATTCACCTATGGCATGAATTTTTTATTATCTCAGCAAAAACCATTTTCAATAACTCTTCAATCAAATCAATGCATCATGAAAAAAATCTATTCTTTCTTCATAATTATGATTGTTATCGGATTATCCGCAACCCTTTACGGTCAGAATTATGCGTTGCAGTTTTCCGAAAATTCGGCTGGTCTTTTCAAGAACACCGTTACCACCAGTGGTATTGACGTAAACGGCAATTCTACGTTATCGGTTGAGGCCTGGGTAAATCTCAATTCATACAGGATCGGAAGTCCTGTTTTGTTTAAAGAAAACGGCACCAATTGCGTAGCTAAATTTATTGCCTTTTACTTTTTTGTTGATGAAATCGGAAAGGTCGGGCTAGGACTGGGCAATGGAACCAATTTTAATGTAGCACTTTCCAATAATGCTATTGGATTAAATGAATGGCATCATATTGCTGCCACCTGGGATGGGTCAATCATTACGATATACATCGACGGAGTGGCTGACGGATCAGCTGCAGCAGGTGGTCAACTCTATGATGATGGTTTGGAAATGAACATTGGAAACCGCTGGAATTGCCTGCGTAGATCATACGATGGTATAATTGATGAAGTCAGAATATGGAAAGATGTAAGAACTGAAGCTGAAATTAATGCCAATATTTACAGGTCATTGCCAGATCCTGCTTCTGAAGATGACCTGATTGTTTATTACAAATTTGATGCGGGCACTGGAACAACTGCATTTGATCATGGGCCCAATGGTTTGAATGGTCAGTTGGGTGGTGTAATATTCCCCTCCAGCACATCTACCGAACCTGCCTGGGTACTTTCAACGGTTCCGTTTATAAGCTGCCCGGAGGTCGATCTGGGCGAGGATCAACTGGTATATTATGGTTATAATCCCTATGCATGTGCTACCCTTACTGCAGAGGTTACAGGGGGCACTCCTCCTTATAGCTATGCATGGAGTAATGGTGAAACGAACCAAAGTATTGAAGTTTGTCCGGATGAACCTTCAGTTTATGGTGTCACTGTAACCGATGCCAACGACTGCTCGGTAAGTGCTGAAACATTCGTGGATGTCATCAATGTTAAATGTGGTTGGGGTGGACATAAAGTATTAATGTGTCATAGTTCATTTTGGTTTCCCAACTTTCAGTATACCATCTGTGTTCATCAATTTCTGGTGCCCTGGTTACTCTATTTCGGAGATCAGTTGGGTTCATGCAATAATTACAAATCCATTCCACTACTGGGTGAAGTACCCGAATTTAATTCAGAAAAAGAAATTCAGGACTTTGACTGGAAAATGTTTCAAGAATATCAACTCAGTAATCCCGGATTGATTGAAAATAGTTTGATTGTTTACCCAAACCCTGTTCAGACGTACGCAAACATCGAATTCAACTCCCATACGAATGAATTCACAACAGTTGAAGTATATGACCTCATGGGTCAAAAAATAGAAACCCTGTTTAGCGACCTGATGAAAGCTGGACAGCAATACCGGGTCAACTTGAATGCAAGTGAATATAGAAGTGGCACTTATCTTATTGTGCTCAGGCAGGCTGAAACGGTAAAGCGTCAAAAAATCACCTTACGGTAAGTTTAACTATCCAAAAAAAATCGCTGGCACTGATGTCAGCGATTTTTTTATTTTGGCAATTTTAATAAACTGATGGCCATATTGTTATACTGTGACCACCGGTTCTGGCTCATGAATATATAATAAAACACCCTCTGTTTGATCATAACCCATTTCACGCAGAGTTTTTAAATACGATTCTACCTGCCTGATGTGTTTTTGGCTTTTTCTGCCGGTTTTGTAATCCACTACAATCACTTTATCTCCATCCATAATCAACTTATCAGGCCGGTGGACCGTTCCATCGGGCAACAAAATATCAACCTCTTCTTTGCTTTTTAGGTTTGGATTGAAATAGGCTTTCACTTTTGGATGGTTGATAAAATTCGTCAAATTTTTATTAATTTCTTCAGCCTGATAAGGATCCAAAATACCCTGGATTACATATTCACTGGTTATTTTTTTCAGTTCATCTGGATGATGGATTTCCGCCAGGATTTTATGCATTAAAGTCCCCCATTCCTGCTCACCTCCTGGGTGATCAGTGTCCCAATATTCAGGGGCCTGCAGACTTAAGCTGATTTGTTTTCGCCAATCAACCGAATGAAATGCTGAAAAACCCCTGGTCTCTTCTTCCCGTTCTAACAGCCTGACTGTATTCCGGGTTTTGGGATCACCGAAATCATAAGTCAGTTTACCTTCCTGCCATTCCGAAACCTCCTCAAGAAATTGCTTTAATAATCTTGGAACAGAGGGTTTCCCATCTGATTTTACCGGGGGTTTGGTCGACAAGATATACAGACGGTCTGCTGCACGGGTCATAACAACGTATAACAAATTGATCAAATCAAGCAAAGACTTATTGGATTCCTGGTGCAGTTCATCTGCGAAATCAGTTTCTTCCAGTCGGGATGAAGCATCCACCAGCGCGGTTTTTAATTCAGGCAACTGATCGCCGGGATGGATCCATAACTTTTCCTTGGTCATCCTTAAAGATTCAGTGGCAAATGGATAAATCACCACCGGGAACTCCAATCCTTTGGACTTATGAATGGTCATCACGTGAACAGCATCCACCTCTTCAGGGACAACAATGGAAAGGGTTTCTTTCTTTTTCTCCCACCATTCCAGCATAGCAGACAAATCAAAAGAAGCATCCTTACTTTGTTCAAGAATTGCATCCAGGAAAAAAGGTAAATAAGGATCCGTCTTCTTATTCAGTCCCAATAGACGGATCAATTCCTCACAAAATTCATAGACTGTAAGTTTTTGCAGATATCCGACTTGCAAATGGATTCCTGATGTATTCAATTTTTGGAAGAAAGATCCGCTTCGGTCTGAGTTTGAATCCTGACGAATAAAATGTTGTATCGCTTCAGACAATGTTCCGTCTAACAATCCCTGGGCGTATATCCAATGAACAATTTCGACCTTTGCAATATCATTTTCAGGATTGAGCAGCAATCGGGCAATGGAAAGGATCACCCGAACATTGGGAGAAACAGACAATAGCAAAGACTCATTGGACACCACCGGGATGTTGTGTTGTAATAAGAATGACGCCATATCACTGGCGTTTCGGTTATTTCTGCAAAGGATGGCAATATCCCTTTTTTCATAATGAAATTCAGATACATTGTAAATGATTTGAAGTGTCCTCTCCAGATAAAACAAGTCTTTTTCCAGATCGTTATTTTCACTATCGTAAAACTCGATGCTGACATATCCCCCCTCCTGCTTTCCGCCGGCAATCTGGGCTGCATTCTCATAGATTTTTTTATAATTTTCAGGAAGAGAAGCAGCCATTGATTTGAAAAAGGCATTATTGAATTCCACCAACCGGCGCCCTGACCGGAAATTGTGGTTTAGCTTCATTTCTTTAAAATTCCTGACGAGTGAATGCTGCCGCTCCAGTGCAAAAAAGGTATCCGGGTTCTTATACACTTGCGGGAGATTGATGAATTGTTCAACTTCACCGCTTCGCCATCGGTAGATGGCCTGTTTGGCATCACCAAGGACCATATTGAAGTGCTGACTGGCCAGTGAATTATCAATAAGGGGCAATAGGTTCTGCCATTGAAGCACAGATGTATCCTGAAATTCGTCCACCAGAAAATGTTGATATTTTTCTCCCACCCTTTCATAGATAAATGGTACGGGCTCATTCAAAGCCACAGAAGCTATTTTCTGATTGAATTCTGAAATCAATAAAATATTGTTTTCCGACTTATAATCATTGAGCATTTTTTCAATTTCGTGAAGGATGGCCAGGGGATATAGATTTTTCCTCACCTCCTGCCACAAAATGTAGCGTGCATAATATTGACCCAGGAACCGGTCTATTTCAAGAAAAATATCGGAAAGCCTGGTTTTGATGATATCAATGGCAGCTTTATCATCCTCAGAAGCTTTACCACTGCACCACTTATCCTCTTCGACTGTCGTCCTTACGTAGGAATTTGGTGAAAGCGATGAAAAATTTTTACTTATCAACCGATCAAAATAGGCATATATTCCCCTGTTTCCGTAATAAAATGAAGATGGCTGTATGCCCTCCTGCCCGATCAATTGCATGGCTTCTGAACCCATTTTATAAAGAGAAGATTCAAATTCATGGATGGATTTGCTGAGCCCGGAGTGGATTTTCAGAAACTCTTCGATGGTGTATTCCCTCAATTCCTTTACCTGCAGCTGGCTATCTTCAACCATCAATAGTTTTGCCACATGATAGATATCATCTTCAATATTCCAGTTTTTTTCATCTTCAGCTTTTAACTGGGTGAACCTGACCAACAATTCGGTGATCCTGTTATCACTTCCGGCACGATTGATCAGCAAATCAATCATTCTCCTTAGGATATCTTCCGTATCCAGTTCCACCTCAAAACTCATGGGTATCCGAAGATCGAAGGCAAAGCTTCGAATGATCCGATGGACAAAGCTGTCGATGGTACTGATGGCAAAATCAGTATAATGGTGAAGGATCAATTTCGTTACGATCCTTGCATTTTCAATGAGTTCCTGTTCTGGCTTTGCCAAATTTTCCATTATTTGATCAAACATCACTTTTACAGTGCCATTGAGCTCTTTTTCAGGCTGGTTTCCAATTTGAAAAAGTGCTTGCAATATGCGCTCCTTCATTTCATTGGCAGCCTTATTGGTAAAGGTAATAGCAAGGATTGACCGATAAGTCCGGGGGGCCTTTAATACCATCTGAAGATATTCCTTCACAAGTGTAAAGGTCTTTCCTGAGCCGGCCGATGACTTATAAACAGTAAAACTCATCTGAAAAGTTTTGACGAATTTACATAAAAAAACCCCCGATAAGCTACCGGGGGAAAAATGATCATGAAGAGGAATATATAAGGGCAGATAGTGCTATATTAATATAACTTGAATAAAAATCGCATGTAATAAGCTTTATGGACATCAACGACACAATCTCGCAAATGCAGGTTCTCGACTTGCGTCTTCACATAATTTTCCAATCGGGGATCGTTTGACATGGCTTCATCCACATGCACATTGCCGTAATCATCAAAAGAGAACTTTATAGCGACAGCACCTTCGATCCCTAATTTTTGTGCAAAATCCGGATAGGGCACCTGCTCCGAGATACATTCCCGTGCTGAACCCGGAAAGCCCCATTCAACCACCACTTCGGCCAGATCAATGACAATGGTATCAATAAAATTCTCACGTTGTGTATTGGTGTTATCCGCGACCGGTTTAATCAATATAGGGTCAGCCATGACAGTGAGGAGATTATCTACCGGATTGGAAATTACCTGATCGACCGGCAAATTAAACAGCGAAAAAGAGAAAGCCTGGCCATAGAGGGCCAAACCTGTTAGTAGTAAAATAAGTTTTAGCGTTTTCATGGTTTAAATTATTTCGTTAGCATGTTTAAATTGGTATAAAGAAGGGTTCTATTTTTATGCCAAAATCCATAATAAATTATTTTTCAGAACCTTACAACTAATTTCTCGTGATTTTCAAAATGAAATGTTGTACGATAGCTAACAGATTTTGTCCATTTGCGCACAAAAATTGGATGATCAGTTTTTTAATTTTAACTTTACCCGTTCAAAAAAATAACACGCAAAAAATGAAATCAATTCTTACCATCAATTTGTTCAGCAAGTTCAATCTCATTATACTTCTGCTGACTCCAATGCTTCTCATAGCACAAAAGGAGAATCCAAAAGATGAGGCCATTTATAAAATCAAACAAAACGGATTCTATCAGGATTCCATTTTACCCGCCATCGACGCGTTCAATTCAGTGCCTGATAAACCAAAATCCTATTTAACGATGGATTTTGAGGATCAAGAATTTCCCACTGATCCAACGTTATACAAAACATTCTGGCACAATGCACCACTTTCGCAGGGAGCAACCGGCACTTGCTGGTGCTTTTCAACCGTTTCGTTCCTCGAATCTGAGATCAACCGGCTTCACAATATCAAGGTCAAATTATCCGAAATGTATATTGTCTATTGGGAATACGTCGCAAGAGCCGAATATTTTGTAGAGACCAGGGGCAAAATGTACCTGGGAGAAGGCTCAGAAACCAATGCCGTTACCCGCATCATCAAAGAAAGGGGTCTCGTTCCGGCAAATGTTTATTCGGGTATGCTTCAAAACCAGCGGTTTCATGATCACAGCAAATTATTTGAGGAGATAAAAAACTACCTGGGACAGGTTAAGGCAAACAATGCCTGGGATCCCGAGGCAGTTGTTTCGACCGTTAAGGACATATTAAACCATTACATGCAAGCCCCTCCCGACCAATTCATTTACAAAGGTGAGAACTATACGCCGGTCTCATTTATGCAGGATTACCTGAAAGTTAAACCTGATGACTATTTCTGCTTTATGTCGACCAAATCAAAAACCTACAATCAAAAAGGAGAACTGGAAGAACCGGATAACTGGTGGCACAATGATGACTACTATAATATCCACTTAAATGATTTTAATGACCTGTTGAAAGATGCACTTCAAAATGGCTTCACAATAGCTATTTGCGGCGATGTCAGTGAGCCTGGTTATGACCGGTACAAAGAAGTTGGGATTATTCCTACCTTTGACATACCGGCTGATTACATTGATGAGAATGCTCGCGAGTACAGGATTTCAAACAATACAACCACCGATGATCATTGCATCCACATTGTGGGTATATATGAATTCAGGGGTATGACATGGCTGATGATCAAGGACTCCAGCTCAAGTGGATTTGATGGACCCAATAAGGGTTACCGTTTTATAAGGGAAGATTATGTAAAACTCAAGATCCTGGCAGCCATGGTTCATAAAGACGCGGCAAGGCCAGTACTGGATAAGATTATTAAATAGAATTTCATTCCTAAACTTAATCGCTGATCATTTCTTTTGCTTTTTGGAAAGCATCAGCTAATCCGGCCGGATTTTTACCGCCAGCGGTTGCAAAATGAGGTTGACCGCCGCCTCCCCCCTGGATGTGTCTGGCCATATCCCGGATCATTTTACCGGCATTGAAACCTTTTTTCTGAATGAGGCTTTCGGATATCATCAGGGTAAGATTGGCTTTACCCTCATTTTCAGTACCCAACAGTAAGAACAGGTGATCCACTTCCCGGTTGATTTCGAATGCCAGATTTTTTACAGCACCCATATCAAGGTCTACTTTCCGGGCAATAAAATTAATATCGTTGATTTTTTCAGCTTGGTCTATCAATTCCTGCTTGAGCATGCCAGCTTTTTGGGCATTCAATTGATCGATTTGCTTTTTCAGTTCGTTGTTATGATCCATGAGGTTCTGAACGCCCCTGACCAGGTCTTTCTGGTTCTTAAGCAACTCTTTTAAAGCATCAACGGTATCAATAAAACCATCCACATATTTTTCGGCCAGGGCACCGGTAACAGCTTCTATCCTTCGAATTCCCGCAGCAATGGCGCCTTCCGAAACAATTTTGAACAATCCGATTTGTCCGGTGGCCGGAACATGCGTTCCGCCACACAATTCAACCGAATAATCCTGGTCGAAGGTAATGACACGAACCTTTTCACCATATTTTTCACCAAATAAGGCCATAGCACCCATTTGAAGCGCATCATTCATTGGGACATCTCTTTTTTCGTTGATGGAGATATTTTCACGGATCTTTTCATTGACCAGCTTTTCAATCTCGCTGATCTCCTCTTTGGTAAGTTTAGCGAAGTGAGAAAAGTCAAATCGCAATCGCTCCGGATCTACCAACGAACCTTTTTGTTCAACATGATCGCCCAGAACCTTTCTCAACGCAGCATGCATCAAATGCGTGGCACTATGATTATTGGCCGTAAGCAATCGTTTATGCTCATCCACCCTGGCGGTAAATGCCATATTAGGATCAGCAGGGATATCGGGTGAAATATGAACGATCAACTCATTTTCTTTTTGCGTATCGGTGATGATAATCTTTTCTGAATTGCTGATCAAATATCCCTGATCACCTACCTGACCTCCCGATTCTGCATAAAAGGGCGTTTGATCCAGCACAATCTGATAAAAATTCTTTTTAGCCTCATTGATCTTACGGTAACGAAGAATCTTAGCCGGTGCCTCCGTGGTTTCATAGCCCAGAAATTTTGTTTTTTCAGCACTATCCTGTAAAACGACCCAATCTTCCGTACTTTTTTCAGCGGCCTTTCGGGACCGATTTTTTTGTGCTTCCAATCCCTTATTAAACCCTTCCATATCCACTTTTCGATCCATTTCGCGGGCCATGATCTGTGTAAGGTCAACCGGGAAACCATAGGTGTCGAACAATTCAAAAGCAAATGAACCTTCAATATCCTGATTGCCGGGATGGGTTTCCATATAGATTTCGAATTTTTTTATCCCTTGCGAAAGCGTTCTTAAAAATGTTTGCTCCTCTTCGTGTATCACTTTCATAATGAGATCTTGCTGGGATTTGATTTCCGGAAACTCCTCCCCCATCTTTTCAACCAAAACAGGCACCAGCAAGTGGATAAATGGCTCCTGCATCGAAAGGAAAGTAAAACCATAACGAATGGCACGACGAAGGATCCTACGAATAACATAACCTGCTTTCACATTGGATGGCAATTGACCATCGGCAATAGAAAACACAACTGCGCGAAGGTGGTCGGCAACAACACGCATGGCAATATCCTGCTTTTCATCGCTTCTATACTTGAAACCGGTAATTTCGCCAATCTTATGGATCAGCGCCTGGAAAATATCCGTATCATAATTCGATTTCCTTCCCTGTAAAACCATACACAAACGTTCGAATCCCATTCCGGTATCTACATGTTTTGAAGGCAATGGCACCAGTTTCCCATCCGATTTACGATTAAATTCTATAAATACCAGATTCCAAATCTCAATTACTTCAGGATGATCCTGATTCACCAGGTCTTTGCCGGGTGTTTTTTTCTTATCGGATGCATCCCTCAGGTCAACATGTATTTCAGAACAGGGTCCGCATGGTCCGGTATCACCCATTTCCCAAAAATTATCCTTTTTTGAACCATACAGAATCCGATCCTCATGAACCATCTTTTTCCAATAATCAAAGGCTTCCTGATCGGGTTCAAGGTTATCTTCTGGATCGCCTCCGAAAACGGTCACATACAGTTGATCAGGATCAATTTTATAAACTTTTGTTAACAGTTCCCATGCCCAGGCAATGGCTTCTTTTTTGAAATAGTCACCAAAAGACCAGTTGCCCAGCATCTCAAACATGGTATGATGATAGGTATCATGTCCAACTTCATCCAAATCATTGTGTTTACCGGATACGCGCAAACACTTCTGGGTATTGGCCACCCGGTTGGCATCAGCTGTTGAATTACCCAGAAAAATATCTTTGAACTGGTTCATTCCTGCATTGGTGAACATCAGTGTTGGATCATTCTTGACAACCATTGGTGCCGATGGAACAATCTTATGTTGTTTCTCTTTAAAAAACTCAAAAAATGCCTGCCGTACCTGCTTTGAATCCATTGTTATTTAATAATTATTAACACATTGCGGTTGAATACCGTCATACCAAAAGATTGCAAAATTAATTTATTTGCATAACTTTGCAGCGATTTTATTGGTTATTTGCGAAACTTCATTTGCATATTAACCATATAATAAAATATGGCAAAAGTGAACTACAAGTTTAATAAGAAGTCACTGCAATTTGAGGAAGTTAAGGTCACCCTTAAAGCACGCTTGCTCAAAGCATTGTCAGTTGTGGCTACCGGAATGGTATTTGCAGCTGTGGTGATTTTTTTAGCATATACCTTTTTGGATTCTCCCAAGGAAAAGATGCTGAAGCGAGAAATTGCCCAGTATGAGCTTCAATTTGAGCGGATCAATGAACGATTGAATAAATACGACGCGGTTTTAACGGACCTGGCAGATCGTGATGACAATATTTATCGGGTCATCTTTGAAGCTGAACCGGTACCCTCCTCCGTAAGGAAAGCTGGATTTGGGGGTACCGATCGCTATGCAAGACTTGAAGGTTATAAAAACTCTAACCTGATTATTGAAACTACCCGGAGGCTTGATAAAATTCAGAGCCAGCTGGTTGTGCAATCCGAATCGTTTGATGAGGTATATCACATGGCCAAAAATAAAAATGAAATGCTTTCATGCATCCCGGCCATTCAACCGGTCAACAATAAAGACTTGAAAAGATTATCATCGTATTACGGTTATCGTACCGATCCCATCTATAAAGTTAAAAAGTTCCACCCTGGCATTGATTTTTCAGCCCCCACAGGAACAGAAATCTATGCAACCGGTGATGGTGTTGTAAAAGCAATCACCCGCTCCAGAAGGGGTTATGGTAATCGTATCATCATCGATCACGGCTATGGATATGAAACCATGTATGCCCACATCCATGAATTCAAGGTTCGTAAGGGTGAAAAAGTTAACCGTGGACAATTGATTGCTACGGTTGGAAATACTGGAAAATCCACAGCACCGCATTTGCATTATGAGATCAGGAAAGATGGAAAAAAGGTAAATCCCATCTATTACTTCTTTAATGATCTGTCTCCTGAGCAATATGATATGGTTCTTGAGCTGTCAACCAGGCCGACCCAATCCCTTGATTAAATCAGTCATTTTATGACGACCGATCCGTTCAAATCAGCCAAACTGTATTACTCCATTGGAGAGGTCGCCAAAATGTTCAATGTCAACACATCCCTGATCCGGTTCTGGGAAAATGAATTCGATATCATTAAACCCAAGAAAAATAAAAAAGGAAACCGGCTTTTTACGCAACAGGATATTGACAATTTCCATATTATATTTAACCTTGTTAAAGAGCGGGGATATACATTGCAGGGGGCCAAACAAAAATTGAGAAAAAACAAGGATGAAGCAGTCATCAACGCAGAGATCGTCAACAATCTGAAAAAGATCCGTAAAACGTTGGTCGACCTGGGAAACTCCCTGGACTAAACGGGATTAAAAGTACCTGCCCGGAATCAAAAACTCTTTTATATATTCTTCAATACCCTCTTCCAATTCATAGAAAGACCGGTGATAGCCGGCATTCAATAGCTTCGTCATAGAGGCTTCTGTAAAATACTGGTATTTTTCACGTATATCTTCCGGGGTATCAATGAACTCAATAACGGGTTCCTTATCAAGGGAGCGGAAAGTTGCATTTACCAGATCCAGGAAAGTTCGGGCATGCCCTGTTCCCACATTGTAAATAGATGACTTGGGTTGCTTATCCATCAAATGATAGATCACATCAACCACATCTTTCACGTAAATAAAATCGCGGAGTTGCTTTCCATCTTCAAATTCGGGATGATGAGAACGAAATAACTGCATCCTACCGGTTTCGAGAATTTGATTGTAAGCATGATAAACCACTGATGCCATACGGCCCTTGTGATATTCATTGGGGCCATACACATTAAAAAATTTTAACCCTGCCCAGTATTTGGGTTTTTCCTCATTTTCAACAACCCATTTGTCAAAATCATTTTTCGACTCACCATAAGGGTTGAGCGGTTGCAACTTTTTGATCAATCTGAGATCATCTTTATATCCATGTTCCCCCAAGCCATAGGTAGCAGCTGAAGAAGCATAAATAAGGGGAATATCATATGAGATGCAATAGTTCCATACAGATTTAGAATAATTGAGATTCAGTTGATCAAAGATCTCTGTATTAAATTCAGCAGTATCAGTTCGTGCGCCAATGTGGAGCATAAAATCCACATCACGGTAATTATCTTCAAGCCAATTAAACAACAAATCACGGTGGATCTTTTCATAAAAAGCCTTGTGCTCCAGGTTTTTATTTTTTTGAAGATTCAGAAAGTCATCCACGACTACAATATCCTTGATTCCTTTATTGTTCAATTTATTAACCAAACAACTTCCGATAAAACCTGCTGCTCCCGTTACTACAATCATTAATTTGCTGATTTAATTCAAGACAAAGATAAGGGCTCACAAACGAAATAACAAACTATGTAAACAATCTTAATTTATTTTTAAGATCAGGACGATTAATAATAGTGCGTATCCACCATGGGTTCGAACAAAGATCGATAAGATTCATCCTTTACGCCTTGACAGACTTCTTGAAAAATGCAGCGGTTATGCTCCTCCAATTCAATCATTTGGGTTAGTGTGCATGGCTTTTTTGAACACTGCTGACCCGTGCAGAGGGTTGTGTCGTTGCAACAGCTCCTACCCAGTGGCCAAAAAATATCATTTAAAACCAAAATATCCAATCCCGATTGTTTGGACAACACTCGAAAAGCTTCAATACATTTACCCCTGATGGGCTCATCAGAGCTAAGTTTTGATTTGCTGGCGAGTACATTTTTCAGCTTTTGATCTTCAACCTCAACACATCCCGTCCTCAATAACACCCGTTGCATATGATAGTCCATAATGGGTATCAGGTTCTGAGGGTCTTTGATATTAATTACACCGGCATCCCTGGCCAGTTTCAGAAAAAAAGTGATCTTCTTCTTTTGTGGATCGGAGAAGGCTGTGAATCTTGCCAGGCTTTCATATAAACCTTTGCCTCCATGGATCAGTCTTCCCTCTGTCTCATCGATCAGATTGGATATACGGGATTTATAATGGGCCTTTACAATCCGACAGATTTCAAGCAGCATGAAGGTTCTTTCTTCGATCCGGTCGAGGGTACAATTTTTTGGATCGCCATCCGGTGAAAATGTTTGTCTCAACATTTCAGCCACATCCTGGTTGGAGCAAATACTCAGATATCCGGGATTTAACAATGGATTTCGCTGTTTCAGTAATTGCAGAAATCCATACTCCATGTATTCCCAGCCCCACAGATTTTTATCGGGATGAACCAATGTGCGCGTCTGGTGGCAGATTGCTGCTGAAAGAAAATACAAACGCAATTTGGTTTCACGATCCCCATCGAACGAAAGAAATTCACGTTTTAAAAAATCCTGACGGAATTGAACTGTCTTTAAGATCCCTGCAATGAGGTTTATTTGATCAATATTTACAGTTACCATTTGATGCCTATTGGGGTAAACTTCCAAAAGATTTTTTAAGCCAACGGTGAAATCCGTGAATGCCCTTTACAGGTTCAGCAAACATCAGCAAACATTCCTTTCCAATGACGTTGGTACCATCCAGTTCATTTAAGGTTGCTTTATCGGCACTGCCTTGTTGCAGCCATATGTGCGCAATCCCCCGGGCCTGGGCTTTTGAAACCAGGTCTTTAGTCACATCGGGTTTTGTATTGATCACCAGCGCCGTTACCTCGTTTGGTAGGTCATCAAGCGTGGCATAACAGGTCCTGCCTTCATAAGTTTCCATATTGGGATTGACCGGGTATAGGGTGAAGCCTTTTTCTTCAAGGGTTTTATAAATGATACTCCCAAATTTTTTTTTGTTTCTCGAAACTCCCGCAACCGCGATATGTTTCTGTTCAAAAAAGGAATCAATGGATTTTCGGGTTGTTTTAAAGCCTGCCATTTTAAGTAATTTTAAAATTCACAATCAATTGAAAACAAGGTAAAATTAGGAAATAATGCAAATGGTTGGAACTGTATGTTAACAAATTCACAGTATTTGTACTCAAACTAAATTAGGCATTCCAGATATCCCAGGCCTTATCAGCCTGCGAATGAAGCATTTTCAATCCATTGCAAATGGTCGCTCCTTTTTCTTTTCCCCGCTTCAAAAACAAGGTTTCATCGGGGTTATAAATGAGATCAAAAAGGAGATGTTTTTCAGTGAGGGAAGAATACGGAATGGCAGGCGCTAAATCAACATCCGGGAACATACCCAGGGGTGTAGCATTGATAATCAATGGATAATCGCCGATTACCTCTGGTGTAATGAAAGAATAACCAACCTGGTTGCAATCATATGGTTTCCGGGAAATAAAAAGATAACCGATACCCAGTTTCTTAAGTACCCAGCCTACAGCATGGGCACTGCCCCCTGTTCCCAGGATCAATGCCCGCGTGTGGTGTGCCTTTAGCAAAGGCTTTAGCGTTTGTTCAAAACCCCAGGCATCGGTATTGTATCCTTTGAGCAAAGCATCATTACCATGGCGGTCGATACGGATACAGTTGACCGCACCTATCTGTTCTGCTTCAACACTCAGGATATCGATATATTTCATGATGGATCTCTTAAAAGGGATGGTCACATTCAAGCCTGCAATGTTGGGGTTTGTTGCCAGCAATGACTTGATATCTTTGGCCAGTTGCAGCGGAAACAATTCATAGTGATGATCGGATAATCCGGCAGCTGCAAATTTTTCTTCGAAATATGCCCTGGAATAGGAATGCTTTAAGGGATTACCGATTAAACCATAAATTTTCACAATCAGATAATTTTAAGATTCTGTCTTTTCCGCAGCTACTTTCTCAATGATCCAAATAGAAACAACACCTGCAGCAGCAATCAGGATCGCGAAAATAACCTCTGTGCTGAGTGAGTCGGGTAAATAACGCTGGTATTGCATCACGATGGGTTCCCCATTCTTCAAAATCATTTCGCCCGATTCATTTTTCAAGTAGATCATTTCCTGCCAGGGCCACAATATACTGACGGAACCCAGGATAAAACCGGTCAGCAATGAAATGGTCTGATCACGATACCGGCTGAACACCCATGAAAGCAAATGCGAAAATGCCAGCAATCCGGCGATGGCACCTATACCAACAGGGACTAGAATTTCAAAATTCCAGGTATTGACTGCATCGATCATGACCAACTGGTAATTCCCCATCAGAATAAGGACAAATGAACCCGAGAGCCCCGGCAGGATCATGCTGCAAATAGCAACCACACCGCACAGCAAGAGGTAGAGGTACCCACTATTTTCTTTGGCCGGATTTAAAACTGAAATAACAATGGCAGCACCCGCTCCAATGATAAAGGTTATGATGACCACGGGCGTCCATTTTGTGACGGTTTTACCAACAAAATAAACAGAAGCCAACACCAAACCAAAAAAATACGACCAAATGTATACCGGATAATTGGTAAACAAATAATCAAATAGTTTGGCCAATGAAACAATGGCTATAAAAATCCCTCCAAAAACCGCCATTAAGAAATACAGGTCAATATGCCCGGCAAATGCTTTGAATTGAAATGAAAACAACAATTTAACTGCCTTCACATTAAAGGATTTGATAGCATTGATGAGTCTTTCAAAAATGCCGGTGATCAATGCCATGGTGCCCCCCGAAACGCCAGGGATGACATTGGCCGCACCCATCGCAACACCTTTCAGTACAAGAAATAAATAGTTCATTATTGGTTGGGAATGAAATGTTAACAGAAATATATCATAGGTTAAGGAATTCCGGGACCTTAATAATCCCGGGATTTATATAATTCAATGATGCGAAGTAAATTATCATCGTTTTCCAAATCGGGATCATATTCAAATATTTCCACATGGGGCTCATAATCCATCATCAGTGCTTCTTCCAGTACCAGGTAGGCTTCCTTGAATTTTTTCACCCGAAGCAGGTAAACAAATTTCCGATACAACAGGGAGGCATTCCCGATTTGTTCATGCATGCCTTTTTCCAGGGTTTCAATGGCTCCCTGTAGATTTCCATCCATGTAATAACCATGTGCAAAATCCAGCCAGACATCCGGATTGAGGGGATCCAATTCAGCTGCTTTTCCATAAGCTTCAATGGCATCTTCGATTTCCGGTGTCTCAATCAAAACATCTCCCAACATATACCAAAATTCGGAGTTCAACGGCTCCAGATCGATGGCTTTGCGAATATGATTTACAGCCACCCGGTGTTTTCCCTGCTCAACATAGATCATACCGATACTAAGCCAGGCATCGGCCAGGAGCGGATCAACCTCAATCGCTTTGCGATAATTGTGTAATGATTTATTGAATTTTTTTAGCTTCTCGTAACATTCTCCAATGTAGAAATAGGTCATTGCTTCAGGATCTTCATACATGAAGGTTTCCTCATAATGCGCAATGGCTTCTGCATACATTTCAAGATTGGCGTATGAGTTGGCCTTGTTGAAATAAGCCGATGAAAACGACTCGTCTATGGCAATGGCATAATCATAAGCATCAATTGCTTTTGTATATTGTTCTGCATTGTTATAGGCGATTCCCAGATTAAACCAGGCTGCCTTTGAATAGGGATTTTCATCCAGAAACGCTGTAAAAAATCGAATGCTTTCCTTGGTCTTTCCTGAAATTTCGAAACAGAAGGACAATTCATAAATGACCGCTTCATTCTCAGCATTCAGATCAAGGACTTTGGAGAGGTATTCAATGGCTTTGTCATATTTCCCAAGGTTTTCGTACTCAAACGCAATATTGGTGTATACATCCTCCAGGTCCTCTGCTTCCCGCAAGGCTTTGTTATATTCCTCAATGGCCTTTTCATATCGTTTCAGCTGACTGTAAATCCCGGCTTTGGTCAGGAACACATCGGTATTTTCCGGTTCCATTTCCTCCACTTCCGCCAACAGATCAAGGGCTTTACTGATATTATTGGTGGAAATCATAAGCTGTGCCTTTCGAAGCATAAAGGATGTGCTGCGTGGATGCTGCTCCAGGGCATACCGAATGGCAATGTCGGATTTATCCAGTTGATTGTTGATCAAATAATGGTCTATCACCTGCTCAAACTCATCCACATCAAAAAAGTAATAATCACCGGTTTGCAACATCCTGTCAAAACGGGTGATCAAAGTGTTCAATTGCTCCTCTTCTTCATGTTCATTAAAGAAATCCATTCGGTTCCCAGTAATTTTTTACAAAACTAACAAAGTAAATGGTTCAAAAAAATTTTAAAAATCATAATTTTATCACCGAATTATAAACATCAGATATGACATTAATCAAATCGATCTCGGGAATCAGGGGAACCATAGGTGGAGCACCCGGTGAAGGACTCAGTCCGGTTGACATTGTAAAATTCACGGCAGCTTTTGCCACATTCATTCGCCGGCAAAGCCAGCACGAAAGGATCCGCCTGGTACTGGGCAGGGATGGCCGGATATCCGGGGAAATGGTGAATTCACTGGTTTCAGGAACCCTCATGGGCATGGGGATCGACATCATTGATGGTGGCTTATCCACGACGCCAACAGTTGAAATGGCTGTTACTGATCAAAAAGCGGATGGAGGTATTATTTTAACGGCAAGTCATAATCCAGCCCAATGGAATGCCCTCAAATTGCTCAACCATAAAGGCGAGTTTATATCTGCGGAAGATGGGGCCGAAGTACTTGCACTGGCCGAAGAGAATGCTTTCCAATTTGCCGATGTCCACCAGCTTGGCCGTTATTCACAGAATGAAACGTTTATTGATGATCACATCCGTCATATTTTGGAACTACCACTTGTCCGGGTCGAAGCGATCCGGAAACGTCACTTCAAAGTCGTGATTGATTGTGTCAATTCGACTGGCGGCCTCGCCCTCCCAAAATTATTGAGTGCGCTGGGTGTTGAACAGGTGGATGAGATGTATTGTGAACCCAACGGCAATTTCCCCCATAATCCCGAACCTTTACCGGAAAACCTTACTGAGATATCGAAAAGGGTGTTGAAAATTGGCGCTGATGTAGGTTTTGTCGTTGATCCCGACGTCGATCGACTCGCCATTGTCACCGAAAAAGGTGATATGTTTGGAGAAGAATACACACTGGTGGCAGTAGCCGATTATGTTCTAACCCATCTGAAGGGTAACACAGTATCCAATCTTTCCTCCTCACGGGCTCTGCGTGATATAACGGAACAGCACGGGGGAAACTATTTCGCAGCAGCGGTGGGTGAAGTCAATGTCGTAAACACAATGAAGGAGGTTGAAGCCGTGATAGGTGGAGAAGGAAACGGTGGTGTAATTTATCCCGAACTTCATTACGGGCGCGATGCACTGGTGGGGATTGCACTTTTTCTATCCCATCTCGCAAAGTCGGAAAAAACATGCTCCGAACTGAGACAGACCTATCCCAATTATTATATCTCAAAAAACAAGATCGAGTTAAGCCCTGAATTGGATGTGGATCGTATACTGGAAATAATGGCGGAGCAATATAAAGGACAACCGATTCATACCATCGATGGAGTCAAAATCGAATTCGGTAAGGAATGGGTGCATCTGCGTAAATCAAATACAGAGCCCATTATCAGAATCTATGCTGAAAGCGATTCACCGGTTAAAGCAAGGGATCTTGCTGAAAAGATCATGTTGCAAATAAAACAAATTAAATCATCCTGAAATAAATTCTAAACAACACTCCGAAAAATTTGATAAAATCAACAGGGCATTGTCTTTTTGCCTATGTGCATCATTTTGATACAATAAGAACTCAAATAAATGTTGTTTCTTCCTTCTGAATTCATGGTTTATGATCCTTCAGACATAACCTGATTTGAAATTAAATCAAAAGTGCAATTCGAAAAAACAACAACCAATTGTAAACGGCTAAAAATCAAAAGAGAAGGGTATTGACCAACCAAATTGCCAATCCTCAAATTCCCGGAGACTGGCCCTGAAACCATTCCGGCTGACATTCGTTTAATTGCCTGAACCTAATCGAGTTAGATTTAAAGCAATTAGTATGCACTACATTCAAACTGTGCAATGCTGCAAAGGCAGTGTCCTTCAGCGCAGCGACCAGATCCTGGAAGTAAAATTGAAACCGGACTGTGAAATAGAAGAATCGGATGCAGAAGAACTTCAGGCAATATTCAACCTTATGAAAGAAAATGGAAATCTCATTCTTGTAGATCACCGGACACCGCATTCATTTAGCTTTAAAGGCATGCTAAAGTTTAAAGATATGGCCAATGTAAAAGCCCTGGCACTATTAACACAAGAGGGGATGAACACAGACGTTGCACAATTTATAAGCCAGCTGATCACTTCTTACCCCGTTGTGGTTCATCAAAATAAAGCAAATTGTATTCGCTGGCTTCAATCATTTATCCCCAAAAAGAAATCAATACCACAACCTGAGAATGGAGTGGTGGTGAAGTGACCACTCCAAAAAAGAAAGGCCTTCAATGCATTGAAGGCCTTTCTTTTTTCATCCGGTGTATTTAACCATTCATCGAGATCAGGAACTCCTCATTGGTATCGGTAAAACGCATTTTATCTTTCAAGAACTCCATGGCTTCCAAAGGATTCATATCTGCCAGGTGATTCCTGAGAATCCATATCCGCTGCAGTTGCTCTTTGTCGATCAATAGATCTTCGCGACGGGTACTGGAGGCAACAATATCGATGGCAGGATAAATTCGTTTATTCGACAGCCTGCGATCCAGCTGAAGCTCCATATTACCGGTTCCCTTGAATTCTTCAAAGATGACTTCATCCATTTTTGATCCGGTTTCAATCAATGCCGTAGCAATGATGGTGAGCGAGCCGCCATTTTCAATTTGACGAGCGGCACCAAAAAAGCGTTTTGGTTTTTGAAGGGCGTTGGCCTCCACACCACCTGACAGCACTTTACCTGATGCCGGAGCAACGGTATTATAGGCCCTGGCCAGACGGGTAATGGAGTCAAGCAGGATAACTACATCATGTCCGCATTCTGTCATCCGTTTTGCTTTTTCCAGTACAAGATTGGAGATTTTTACGTGTCTCTCGGCTGGCTCATCAAATGTGGATGCAATAACCTCGGCTTTTACACTGCGTTCCATGTCGGTCACCTCTTCAGGGCGTTCATCAATGAGAAGAACGATCAAGTATGCTTCGGGATGATTGGCAGCAATTGCATTGGCCACTTCTTTCAGCAATACGGTTTTCCCTGTTTTGGGTTGTGCCACAATCAAACCACGCTGGCCTTTTCCGATCGGACAAAACATATCGATAATGCGGGTTGACATGGTGCTGTCGCGATGGCCGGTGAGTGAAAATTTCTTTTCCGGAAATAAGGGCGTCAGGAAGTCAAATGGGATCCGATCGCGCACTTCTTCCGGAGTGCGGCCATTGATCATTTCAACTTTGATCAGTGGAAAATACTTCTCACCATTTTTAGGCGGCCGGATGCTTCCCCTGACCGTATCTCCTGTTTTGAGTCCAAAAAGTTTGATTTGAGACTGTGAAACATAAATATCATCCGGTGAATTCAGATAATAATAATCGGATGATCTCAGGAAGCCATATCCATCCTGCATAATTTCCAGAACACCTTCACTGCTGACAAAACCTTCATGCTCAAAAGGAAATTCCTCCTTCTTCCGATCACCCTGGCGACCCGTATTTTCATCTTCTGTTTCTCTGTTTTCTCTTTCTTTCCGTGGCTCCTCTCTTTTTTCGAAGCGGGGTTTTTCTTCAACTCTTTCTGGTTTATTTTCAGGGCGTCCTGAAATGACTTCTCCTTCCAGGCTTCCCAGGGACTGATCGCCCTGTCTTCCTTTAGAAACTGGTGTTTTCACCTCTTCATTCCGACGTTCAAATTTCTTAACCGGTTCTTCTTTCTTTGGTTCTGGTTTTGACTCCTGAGGCGTAGTTTCTGTTTTGGGTTGGGAGGTAGCCACTTTTTCTATGGCATCTTTGGGCACGCGACGACGACGACCACGGGGTTTCTTGTCACGGCCTTCACGGTTGGGACCGGAATTGGATCCGGATTCGTCCTTTGCTGGGGCTAATGCCTGCTGATCAAGGATCTTGTAGATCAGATCCTGCTTTTTCAGGCCTTCATATTTCTCAATATTCAGTTCCTTGGCTATCTCCTTCAATTCTGCAACAAGCTTGTTATTGAGCTCAATAATATCGTACATGAAAATAAAATTTAATAAGGTTAAAATTCAAATGGTTGAAGTTGTTCACTGATATGCTTATGATTAAAATACTTCTTGGGAAATTCAACATCCGACTGCTTCAACAACTGCTACCGATATCGTATAATTAAAAATTAAAAACGTTTATAGAAACTTGTAGTGTATAAACTTACGGGACTAAGAACGGTGCAAATATATAAAATATTTGATAAACAAACGATTTTATGATATTTTTTGATCGGGTGTAATGACCTGATTAGGCACATCATCATGAGGATTTGATTGATGGTATATATCCAGCGCCACCAAAATTGCCATAAACCCCCAAACAGGTACAGATGCCTTATCCGTATCCAAAAAGTTATTTAAAAAACCATGGATATAATAAGATATCAAACCAATGAGAACCGAGATACTGAGAATCCGAACCTCCCGTGTTCGTGCATATTTATATACCCTGATACCGGTTAACACCGAGACAATAAAAATCGAAAGCATGGTTAACATTCCCAGCACACCACTTTCGGCCATGGGGCCGATATATTCGCTGTGTGCATTGCCCATGTCGCCTGCATTGGTACTGATAATCGTCTTTTCTTTGGCTCGCTGAAAGGGGGCATAAACAAACTGGTAGGTACCCGGCCCCCAACCCCAGAATGGCCGCTCATTAAACATCCGCAGGGCCGACTGCCACCGGTTGATCCGTTCAAGGTTTGACGCATCCGATGAAATATTGGTAATGGACTGAATGTGCTCCACAAAATTAGCCGAGGAGTCCTGCTTATTGCGCTCCAACTTATCGAAGATCTGTTGCTGGAAAATAAAAAACAGTCCCAGCAAAACACCTGTTGTAAGCAAAACCCAGCGGAATTTGATGCGCAGCAAAATGATCACCAAAACTACCAGTGAAGCGGCAAGGCTCAACCATGCAGCCCGACTGTATGAAAAAACCAGTGCGATGAGAAACAATATCAATACCGAAAAACTGATAATCCGTGTGCTGGTGCTGTATTTTCGGTCGAGGGTAAATCCAAAAATCACGGGAATGTACATGGCCAGGATGGCCCCATAGGCCGTATGATCATTGTAAAAAGGCCGCATTACCCAGTGTCCCGAATCTTCATCCAACCCCCGAATGGTATGATGAATGAGGGTATAAATTACAACTCCGATCAAAGCTATGATGTATAGCCATAGAAAGGTTTTCATGGTTGATATTTTCTTAAACATCAAAATGATGAAAAAATAAAATGGCACCAAAAACCAGAGTCTGGACAAAATAAACTTAAAAGAAACTATGGGCATTTCGCTGGTAATGCTTGTAAACAAGAGCCAGAGCAGATTAATAAAAATAAATATGGTCAGTGGATGACGCAATATCCTGGTATCATATTTACCTTCATAAAGCACCTTGATCAGGAAAAAAACAAGTACCCCGAGCATAAGGGGCTCCGTAGGCAGCGACACCGCCACCCCCAGATCCATATCGCGGATATTGATCGCCAACGGGGTAAGCAGGGTGATCATCAGGATCACCTTATCTATGGCCACGAAATAGAGCAATAAAATGATCAGCAGAACCGGCACAATGGCGCCCCACATCAAGTGATTGATCAGTAGGTAGGCATTAAAAGCAATATACAAACCACTGATCAGATAAACCCATATGAGTTTGCTTCGTTCGGTCAAGGACTGTTGATTTTTCAAAATTATTTTTTCTTGCTGCTCATCGTTTTATAATTCTCCAGAATTAAAATAACGATGAAACTTACAAAGAATGCAGCCAGGGTGCTGATAACAACAATTAACCAACGCACCGGATAAGCTTTTTTATCAGCCGGGAATGGCTTGGTAATTGAATTGGAATAGGTAAACCGCCGGTCGTAATCCATATATGCCCGTTCATAATCATATTTCAGATCGGCATATTTACCTGCTTCATAATTGATCAGATTTTGCAGAAGTATCATATCACCACCCTTTTCCTCAATGTTCTGCTTCATCTCTTTCACCTCCTTATCCTTCACATGAGAAGCACCTGATCCATCAATGGTTTTTAGATAGCCCTTGGTAATTTGCTCCGACTGTGCTCGATAATCCATCAAGCCGTATTGTTTACTCAGCTCTGTAAGTTGCAGTTTCAAGCTATCAATATAAGCTTCTTTCTTCTGAATGGCCCGTTTGTACATTTGAACCACTTCTCCAAATTTTTCCTCATGCATCCGCCTGACTTTATTATTGTAAAATTCAAGGATGGAGGAGACCATATCGCTGGCTACCTGAGGATCCGTATCCAATACCTCAATATTCACCCCTTCGTAAGGTGTTTTACTGATTTTAACATTTTGCGAATATTCCCACATGAGCAATGAATAATGTTCAGGATCATTGATATCAATGCCATAGTGCTCAATCAGGTTAAACTTTTGGATAATGCTATCACTGATGTCTTTCGATTGCAGTATCTGAAGCATTTGCTCTGTTTCATTTTCATCAGAATAAGGTGCAATATTCGATGGATAAACAATCGCAAATGATTTATATTTGGGTTTGATAAAGGCAGGACCGGAAAAAATGGCGGACAGGGCCAATGCAATGATTACGATAACTGCCAGGTGCACCTTCCATTTTAGCAGCAATTGTAGCAGGTTAATGTGATAAAATTGACTCTCCATATTGATCTTAATTTTGAATAAATTGAACCGGTTTGTGCCAGTATCTTTAATTAAATCACCACTGTGTTGTTTTTTAAATTGTTTTTCTTTTACCGCTTCCTCCGGACCCTTTTCCTGAGGAAAAAATTTATTTCTCAGACCGATCAAAAAAGACTCCAGGTCTAAAAAACTCAGGTCGATTTCCGGATCAGGCTTTTTTTTTTAGTGTAGCGTGTCAGGCTATCCAGTATGGCCAGAACCAAAATCCCCAATATGAAGGCTGACAAGGTAGAAACCAGAACAATGATCCATCGGATGGGATATGACTTTCGTTCCGCCGGATAGGCATTGTCCACCACGAATTTCTGCGGTAAAACTTCTTCCGCATCTACTTTCGCTTCTTCATATTTGGCTTTTATCTCGCTGAGTTGTTTTTTCTCGTATTCCAGTTGATCCCTAATGGAGACATAAGGCCCCCCATATTTTGCAAGGATCTCTAATTTATCTTCCAAAGCCTTAACACCTCGCTTATTCCCCTGGGCCAGTTCTATGGCCAGTTGCTGATTGATCATCTCGGCCTGCGACTCATAATCATGAACACCCAGTTCCCTCAGCCGGGTAAGCGAATCTTCCATAGCCTGGATAAAAGCAACCTGCTGCAGATACTCCGTCTCCACGATCTTATAGGCCTTAATGGCCCGTTCTTTTTGCATGGCATTTTTGGTTGAATCGAGCAATTCGGCAATGTCGTTGGCCATGTTGGCGGCAACCACCGGGTCTTTATCCAGCACCGTTATTTTAACGGCCATGTATTCTGTACGCCTGAAAGAAACATTATTTTCGTATGTTTTAAAAAGCTTTGTTTTCCTGTAACTGGAATTTGGATCAATTTCATAATGATCCGAAAGATCGTATTTTTCAATGATCCTGTCCCTGATTTTGTTGGAGCTCAGGATCTGCAACATTTGTTCGGTTTGTTCCTCCTCCCCGAATTGCATCACATCTTGCTTTTCACTGGAGTTTTCTGAAAGCAAGGCCTTGGCAATGCTACTGGTGGAGACAGGGTAAAGGATGACGGAGGATTTAAATTTTGGGGTGATGAAAAAAGGAGAAGAAAAGATCACCGATGCAATCAATGCAGCTATCGTCACGATCAGCAGCGGCTTACGATACTGATAGAGAAATATGATGAAATTGGTAGAATCAAAATCCTCGCTACCTTTTACTTCTTTGATCATATTAAATCAATCTCCGAATTAGAGGCGGCAAAGTTAGAAATTTTTTCTAATTCTGCCACTTAAATAAATTGAGGATGCTATTTTCAGGCAGTTGGTTGCGAACAACCTCATAAAGTTTTGGATTGACCATTTTTAAATACTTTTGCAGAAAGCAAAAACTCTTGAATTTCGAACTATTCATAGCAGGCCGGATCGTTTCAAAAGGAAAAGCCAATTTCTCAGGGCCAATAGTCAGGCTCAGCATTTTCAGCATTGCTTTGGGGCTTTCGGTAATGATCGTTTCCATTGCCATTGTGACCGGATTCCAGCAGCAGGTGCGGAATAAAGTGATCGGTTTTGGCGGACACATACAGATCACAGCCTATGATGTAACCACCTCCTATGAAGCCAATCCGGTTAGCATGGATCAGCCTTTTTATCCTGGACTCGATGCCATGGATGGAGTCAGGCATATCCAGGTTTTTGCCAGCAAAGCAGGGATCATCAAAACAGCGGATCAAATTGAGGGTGTTGTTCTGAAAGGGGTAAGCACCGATTATGACTGGTCGTGGTTCGAAAATAAAATAACGGATGGTAAGATTTTTTCATTGAATGATTCTGTGCGCAGTAATGCGGTGATCATTTCCCGGAACCTGGCCAATCTGCTCGATCTCCATACCGGTGATGCGTTGCGCATGTATTTTATCAATCGTGATGAGATTCAACCCCGGGGAAGAAAATTTAACATTTCCGGAATTTATGAAACGGGACTGGAAGAATTTGATAAACTGTATATCATGGGAGATATCCGCCATGTACAAAGTCTCAATAACTGGAAACCCGATGAAGTCGGAGGATTTGAAGTTTACCTGGACGATTACAATACAATGGACCAGATGGGCCATCAGATCAATACCCTGGTAGGTGTGGATTTAAAGGCACAAACCATTCGTCAGCTGTATCCCCAGATTTTCGAATGGCTTTCACTGCACGACATGAATGTAGCCATCATCATCGCCCTGATGGTCATGGTGGCTGGTATTACCATGATCTCCACCCTGCTGATCCTGATCCTTGAAAAGACCAATATGATCGGGACCTTGAAGGCACTGGGAACCAAAAACAGCAGCATCCGGAAAGTTTTTATCTACAATGCCATATATATCATCGGGCGGGGAATGATCTGGGGCAATGCCATCGCACTGGCACTCTCCCTGATCCAATTAAAATTCGGGCTCTTTAAACTCAACCAGGAATCGTATTATGTTTCGGAAGTGCCGGTCAATCTGCAATTTTCTCATTATTTACTGGTCAATATCGGCACCTTGGCGGCGTGCACCATCATGCTCATCATTCCATCCTACATCGTTACGAAGATCAGTCCTGTGAAGGCCATCAGGTTCAATTAACATTCAGGGAAAAGCGCAGTTCCAGTGACCATGGCTCATCATTCGCTTTATTTGGTTGGGATTTCCAGATCCACGTAAACCGGCAAATGATCACTGAATCCACCCAGGTATTCGAATCCATAAAAAGTACGGAATGGTTTATTCCCCATGTAGCGTTCATCTTTTTCGAGCAGGAAGTCTGGTTGATAAATCATGGCCTTGCCTGCTTTCACAACTATCCCGATGGATCCGTCCAGCAATCCTGATGATACGATCACCTGGTCGAAAACATCCCAGTTTTCACGGTATTTGAGTGTCCCCATGAATTTATCTGCATCATAGTATGCCATGAGATTGACAAGGTAACAACAGGAATCGATGGGTTCAGGCAGGGCTTTTAAAATTTTTGATACACTTTCATCAGAAGGGCCATCATTGAAATCACCCATGATGAGAATTCCATTTTCAGGATTTACCCTGAACAAAGAATCAACCCGGTGTTTTAACAATCCGGCTGCAAATTCTCTTTTGGGCTGGGTTTCCAAATAGCCGCCATATCGTGAAGGCCAGTGATTGATAAAAATATGAAGGGTATCCTTTCCTCCCAACCTGCCTTTAACATATAAAATATCCCGGGTGTGGGAATTGAGATCAAATGGGAAAAGAACCGGAATAGTGAAAAACGTATCCGGTGTGAAAAAATCCTTCCTGTACAGCATGGCTACATCAATTCCTCTCCAGTCGGGCGATTCATGATGAATTATGGAATAGCCAAAGTTTTTCAGTGGCGTTTCATACACCAGCTGATTCAGCACAAAGCGGTTTTCGATCTCGCATAAACCTACCACTGCCGGTGCATTCCATGCACCCACCCCAATGATCACCCTGGCTGTGTTGTTCAGCTTTTTATAAAACTTATGGGTATCCCAGTGCCGTTCACCATCCGGTAAAAATTCATCATCATTTTTCAGGGTATCATCTTTGGTATCAAAGAGGTTTTCGACATTGTAGAACATGAGCCGGTAAGATTGATCCTGACCAAAACAGGAAAAAGATATCAGATACATTAAAATGATGAATTGAGCTTTGATGTTTAACACGGTAAAATCGGACTTAGATAATTTTAGATTATGCGTTTAAAGGTATGGATAATTTTATAAAAAAGAGGTTTGGAAATGATTTTTAAATCTATACTTTTGACCGTTCATAGAAAAACACAGCGTTATAATCGATATGCAGAAAACATTCAATGCTTCCGACAATTACCAGCACACCATGGAAGCCATCGGGTATGTGACCCGGCAAAAAGCCACCCAGCAGGATTACGATCGCATCGGGTTCATGTCGGGTCTGGAAGTTCATCAGCAACTGAAAACAAAACACAAACTATTTTGCAAATGTCCGGCCGGCATCTATCAGAAACCAGAGGAATACGATGCGGAAGTGATCCGTCACATGCGGCCAACGCTCAGTGAACTGGGCGAATACGATGGCACAGCCCTGATGGAGTTCAAAACCCGCAAAAAGATTGTCTATCACCTGGCCAATGAAACGGCGTGCACCTATGAAGTAGATGACACACCACCTTTTCATATCGACCGCGAAGCGCTGGAAATCGCCATTAAAATTTCGTTGCTGTCCAAACTCAACATTGTTGGTGAAGTCCATATTACCCGCAAGCAATACCTCGACGGCAGTATCCCCACTGGTTTTCAGCGGACGGGTATCATTGGCGTGGAGGGTGAAATCTATTTGAAGCATAAAAAAATCCGGCTCATTCAATTGAGCCTTGAAGAAGACTCCTGCAGGGAAGTATCCGACATTGGTCACACCCGTGTTTATCGCACCGACCGGCTGGGGATGCCGCTCATTGAAACGGTAACCTATCCCGATTGCCTTAATCCGGATGAAGTGCGAGAAGCCTGTGATTATATCCGATTCCTCAACCGCAGTACCGGATTGGTCAGAACCGGCATGGGAGCAGGACGGCAGGATGTGAATGTGAGTTGCCGGGGCGGATCACGTGTGGAGATCAAAGGGGTTGCCCATACCAAATGGATACCCGACCTAACGCACAATGAATCATTCCGTCAATGGGCTTTACTGGCTATTCGGGATGAACTGAAAAAGAGAATAAAAGATACCGGCAAATGGAAAATGTCGCACCTGGAACTGAAAGGTAAAAACATACCGGATCATGAGCGGTTCCAAAACAGCCACCTCAAAGATCAAAAGCTCATGGCTGTTAATCTGCCCGGATTTGGCGGATTAATGAGTCATTTCACCCAGCCGGGTAAGATCTTTGCCGATGAGATCAAAGACCGCCTCATGGTGATCGCCTGCCTCATACCGCCATTCATGATGCATTCCGAAGAGCTGGAGCCATCACTCCATGCCGATCAATGGGCATCCATTTCCAAACAGCTCAAAGGGGGCGACCAGGATGCTCAACTATTATTTTGGGGACCGGAAGAAGATATCGCCACTGCACTGGAGACCATCGACGAGCGCTGCCGCATGGCCATTGAGGGAATTCCCAATGAAACTCGGAAATCATTTGCAGATGGGACGACCATCTTTGAAAGGGTGTTGCCCGGTGCCGACCGGATGTATCCGGATACCGACACAGCTCCCTTACCACTGGCCAATGATTACATTGAAAAACTGAAGGAAGAACTCCCCACTGAGGTGATCGACCGTTATCATCAACTTCAGAAATGGAACATCCCGGAAGATACCTATACCTACATTTTCAGTCGCAACCTGTTCCCTCTGGTCCGGCGCCTCATTGAAGAATTGGGCATCGATCCAGTCTTTGCCGGAACATTCATCGGGCACACCTTTAAATTTATCGAGGGACATTACACCCGTGCAGCTGAGTTCAACACCAACATGATCTTTGGGATGTTCAAATACCTGCTGGATAAAGGCATTGCCATGGAAGTGGCGGAATACATGCTTCCGCATATTTATGAGCACCCAAAGATGGATTTCGATTCGGTGCTCGACAGCATATCTTTCAAAAAGATCAGCGAAGCCGACATCCTGTCAATGATCCCTTTCTTTAAAAATAAGTTTGCCGAAACAGCCCGTCAGCATACACCGGAAAACGAAAAGAACTGGATCATGGGCGAACTCCGCAAAAAGGCTGTCGGGAATATAGCCCTTCGTAAATTAGCCGCAACACTTAATTCATAAAACAAGCAACATGTCACAGGATTTTTTTCAGGGATACAAAGGCGACTCATTGGAGGTTTTAAAAAAATACAATGTCAGGGTATGGGGGCAGGCCGAGATAGAGACCACCCGCGGTCCATTCAGCGGAACGATATTGCCCCGGTCGGAGAATGATGACGACCAGCACATCGTGGTTAAAATTCAAACCGGTTATAACATTGGCATCGATATCAGCACTGTTACGGATATGAAAGAAACCGGCTATAAAAAAGCCAATTATAAAATTCCCGAAAAGGAATTTCCCATCACGCCGGGTCTGCCCAAAGTGAAACTATTCGGGACCGGAGGCACCATTGCTTCCCGGCTCGACTATCGCACCGGGGCCGTCATCCCTGCTTTCTCACCGGGGGAATTGTATGGTGCTGTTCCTGAGCTGGCCGACATTTGCAACCTCACCACCGAAAAGGTGTTTGCTGTTTTCAGTGAAAATATGGGACCCAAACAATACATGGCCCTCGCCAAAGCCATTGGGAAAGAAATTGAAAATGGGATTGATGGGATCGTGATCGGTCATGGTACCGATACCCTCCATCACACCGGTGCTGCTTTGACATTCATGGTCCAAAACTCACCAGTCCCCATTGTTCTGGTAGGATCACAAAGGTCGTCGGACAGGCCCAGCTCCGATGCCGCCCTCAATCTGATGCATGCCATGAAAACAGCCGGCCATTCCGACATTGCCGAAGTGATGGTGTGTATGTTTGGACCGACATCCGATGAATACGGCTTATTACACAAGGGAACCCGCGTACGGAAAATGCACTCCAGTTACCGCTCTACCTTCCGTACCATTGGTGACACACCACTGGCCCGTGTAAGCCGGGATGACATCATTCCCATTAAAAAACATTATAACCACCGGCGCAAAGACCGGAATGTAAAGATCCTCCCCTACTTCAGCGATCAGGTGACCATGCTGTATTATTATCCGGGAATGCGCCCCGACACCCTCGACAACCTGGTGGAAGCCGGCTACAAAGGGGTGATCATCGTCGGGACAGGCCTCGGACATGTCAACAAAGAACTTTATCCTGCCATCGAACGGGCCCATGCAAAGGGGGTTCACATGTATATGACCCTGCAAACCATCTGGGGGTATGTGCACATGTTTGTGTATGATACCGGCCGCGATATGATGGCCAAAGGGATCATTCCGGCTGGTAATATGCTGCCCGAAGTGGCCTGGGTAAAATTAAGCTGGGCACTGGGACAGACCGATGATCCGGAAGCGGTGAAAAAGATCATGCTCACCCCCATCAATGATGAGATCACCGAAAGAGAGCCCTACAATGGTTACCTCGTTTACCAGGGTGGTGTTCCGGAGGTGGAAGAGTTTGTGAAGAACGTGCATAAGTAGCGGAGAGCGGAGAGCTTAGTGCGGAGAGCTGAGGGCGGATATCCGTTGGTGTGAGATTGTCCAAAGGAACAGGAAATGGCAGGTAAGGCACATCTAAATTTTGCTTATCTTTGAAACAATAGAATTGCATTCATGTAAATCACCCTTTAATCACAAGCCCATGAACAAGTCAATTGTAATCATCGGTTTATTATATGTTTTTACCAGCCCGATTTTTTCACAAAACCCGCAATGGATCATTTATAACACCTCAAATTCAGGTCTTGCCGGCGATATCGTTTTATCCATACTCATTGATGAATACAACACAAAATGGATGGGTACCTACTTCGATGGATTATCGGTATTTGATGGCATCAATTGGATCAACTATGATTCAAACACACCGGGCTGGAACGGAATGAACCGGGTACACCAAATAGCAAAAGATGATTTTGGAATGGTCTGGGTTCGTACGGATTACGATCTGATTCATTTTGATGGCACTACCTGGACGACCTGCGAGGGCGGAATCGGAGGCCCCTGCCCTGTCCTTGAAGCTCTTGCCGTAGAAGGAAACGGGACAGCCTGGGTAGGGTCTGTCACCTTGATGGAGGATGGTTGCGGATTGAATTACACCACCAACGGATCCACCTGGAGCTACTATTATACCTTTAATTCCGGAATACCGGATGATATGGTAACCTACATTGCCATTGATGCTGATGGAAACAAGTGGCTAAATTGCAACGGGTTAACCAAATTTACCGGCACCAACTGGACGAATTACAATACGGGTTTGCCCAATAACTATATAAAAAGCATAGCCTTTGAAAATGAATACCTCTGGATTGGCACGCAAGGTGGTGGTTTGACCCAATTCGACGGCACCAACTGGATCACCTACAACACCTATAATTCTGAAATGCCCTCCAATTTTGTTACTTCGATTGCCATTGATGTGAATGGCACCAAATGGATTGGAACAGAAGACAGTGGATTGATTGCATTTGACGGATCGACATTTACCATCTTCAATAGTAACAATTCCGGATTGCCCAATCATCATATTCATGCAATAGCCATCGATGAGAATGGATCCAAATGGCTGGGTACCAATGAAGGAGTGGCTGTTTTTAATGAAAACGGCATACCGGTTTCCGTTGACGAAAAATTTACCAAAGCCTGTAATGTAAAAGTATTTCCCAATCCTGTGAGAACGGAATTGCAAATTGAAGGAACCATGGGCATTCATATTTCTCAAGTTGAAATCATCGGAATTTGGGGAAACAGTATACAAAACCATCCAGTAACAGGCAATCGAATCAGGATAGACGTGCACGATTTGCCTTCCGGCACCTACTTCATTGAGCTCAAAACAGATCATGGTTTGATCCGGAAAAAAATGAGCAAGCTTTAATTCTCAGTTCATTATAAATCAGAATAGCAGAACAAAACCCCGACTCTGCTGTTTATATCATTGGGTTTCAACCAGACAAAACTAAAATGGATTATTTACAACAGACCTTGCGGGGTATTTTTTTCATCATTTCATTTTCTGTTTTGGGTCATGCCGTGGCGCAGCAAAACATTGACAGTTTGATCACCACCTGGAACGGGCTGGCAGAGCAATACCTGAAGACCAGTGAGACCGACAGTGCCTGCAAATACGGAAATTGTTCCGTGGAAATGCTGGATGAAAAGATCAGGGAGATGGAGGATCAGATCCAAACCTCTGAAGTCAGGAGAATGAAATACCAGAAAGCGGAAGCCCTCAGCTTCCTGGTGTCGGCCTATGGATCATCCGGTCACCCTGAAAGAGCCCTTGAGTGCTATCATGATGCCCTGGATATCTATGAGTCATTCGGCGACGGGGAGCTCATTTATCAATTGCATTTCAGGATGGGGCGGGTTTGCGACCTCACCACCCAATACGCCATGGCCAATGAATATTACGCCCTGGCCCGCGAGCAGGCGGTGAAGAACGGGGATCTGGAAGCACAGGCCCTCTGTTACTATTTTATGGGATTGAATAACCGCTACATGGGCAATTATTCGGAAGCCCTGAAATACCATCTTCAGGATCTGGAGATCCAGGAGAAACTGGACAATAAGAAAGGCATTGGCAATGCCTACATTACCATTGCAGCCATCTTAAACACCCTCAAAGACCGGAATGCAGCCTTTGAGAAACTCAATGAAGCCAGGCTTTTGTTTGAAGAAATCGGAGATACCGCAGGTATAGCAACGGTTTATAATGATCTGGGCAGCACCTACCTGGTGCTGGGAGACACGCTCAGGGCGCTTCAAAGTCATGAGCAAGCGGCTGCCATGAGAAATGCGATCCTGAACTATGACGGAATCGGGGCTTCAAATAGTTACATTGGCAACATATACCTCGAAAAGGGCAATTATGAGAAAGCGCTTCATCATCTTCAACTGTCAGAAGATGCCTTCAGGAGCAACGGTAACTTAGATGGCATAATGCATACATTTATCCAGATATCACAGGTTTATGAGCGAAAAAATATGCTCGACAGCGCCCTGGCCTTTACGGATAAAGCTGAAAAGCTGGCCATCGGCATCATGAACTCCATGGGACTCATCAAAATTTATTCGAATCGCGGTGAGCTGTGGTTTAAACAAGGGAAGTACACCAAAGCCATCAATGACTTCCAAAAAGCCCTGAAAATTGCAGCCGAACAGAAAAATTACAAGTCTTTACATGCCCTCAATGATCATCTTGCGAAGACATATCAGCATATCGGTGATTACCAACGCGCATATACTTATCAGCAACTCTCCATCCTTTATAAAGATTCGGTATACAACCGGGCCAACCTGAAAGCCACCATGCAAATGGATATGGAATACAACTATCAGAAGCAACAGCTGGAGAATAAATTGTTGCAGGAGAAAAAAGATGAGTTGACAGAGGCCACGCTGGATAACCAAAGAACACAAAAACAACTTTACTTTGCCGGTGTGATCATGTTCCTGATGGTCTCCCTGGGATTGTGGAGCCGGCTTCGGTTTATACGCCGTGCCGGCAGTGAACTGCTGCAACGAAAAGAAGAAGCCGACCGGCAGCGGATGATCGCCGAGACGGAAAAGATCAGGGCGACGAAAAGTGAACGGATTAAAGAGCAGTTCCTGGCCAATATGAGCCATGAAATACGGACCCCCATGAATGCCATCAAAGGGATCACTGATATCCTGATCCGGAATGAGCATCTGCCATCCCAGGAGAAATATCTGGGTGCCATCAAGCAGAGTTCGGAAAACCTGCTGGTCATCCTCAATGAAATCCTCGACTTAAGCAAACTTGAAGCCGGGAAGATCGAACCTGAGAACATCCCCTTTGAACCCCGCAATGTGATTACCAATATCAAAGATATTCTGCGGTTTAAGGCAGAGGAAAAAGGATTATCCCTCACTCTGGATTTGCCTGATGACCTCCCGCAATCCCTATGTGGTGATCCGACCCATCTGAGCCAGATTTTATTGAACCTGGCCAGCAATGCCATAAAATTTACCGAAAAAGGTGGGGTGACGCTAAAAGCTATGCTGAAATCCAGCGATGATAATCATGTGGTAATGGTCTTTCATGTCATCGATACGGGAATCGGGATCGCAGCCGACAAAATAGACCATGTATTTGATACCTTTACGCAAGCCGATACCGACACTACCCGAAAATACGGTGGTACGGGTCTGGGACTTTCCATTTGTAAGCGACTGGTGGATTTGCACCGGGGAGAAATTTACGTTCAAAGTGAGCTTCATAAAGGAAGCACTTTTATTGTTGAACTGCCCTTTACCCTGGCTCCCCTTGTTGAAGAAGAAGGAGAAACGGTGATGGACGATACACTGCATGGGTTGAAGATACTGCTTGCCGAAGACAATGAGTTCAATGTCATGGTCGCCCGTGATGTATTGGAGAGCTCTATGTCGGATATTAATGTGGATGTTGCCGGCAATGGCGCGACTGCGGTATCAAAAGTTGAACAAAACCAATACGACCTGATTCTGATGGACATCCAGATGCCTGAAATGGATGGTTATGATGCCACGAAACTCATTCGTAAGATGGCAGGGGAAAAAGGGGAGATACCGATCATTGCCATGACGGCCAATGTGATGAAAGCAGAAGTGGATCGTTGTTTTGATGCCGGCATGAACGGTTACATTGCCAAACCATTTGAACCGAAGGAACTGTTACAAACCATTAAAAAAATACTGGTACCGGCCTGATGAATTATCTTGAAAGACAGAAACACGGGAATGTTGCAAGTGTTCGTTTCATAATTTTTCTATCTTTGATTTCGAATTTTATAAAGCGTATATGAATCAGAAGTTAATATTTGTAGTTGATGACAATGTTATGTTTGCCGACATGTTATCCGATCATCTCAGCAGAAATCCGGCTTATAAAGTCATGACCTTCGACACCGGCGAAGCGTGCCTGAAAAATCTATTCCATGATCCGGACCTGATCATACTTGATTATTACCTGAACGATGTTTATAAAGATGCTGCCAATGGACTTGAGATTTTGCAAGCCATGAAAAATCAAAAATATGATCCCAAAGTGATCATGTTGTCGAGTCAGGAGCGATATGCTGTGGCGGCGCAAACCATTTCGAAGGGTGCCAGGCACTATGTCATCAAGGATGATGATGCTTTTAAAAATATCGACAAAATCCTGCGGGATATTTTCTGATTTCCCACCCCGTTCTGTTCAGTATCTCATACCCTCATGGTTTGGAATATACCATTTTCGCGACCGAGCTATGAAAGATCGGGACCGCGTGTATTAAGGCTTTAGCAGTGGCACGTCATGTTTGAAGATTCATTCTCACGCACGTCCTCGATACGGTAGTCTGATGACTGCCCCTCAGACTGACCCTTTCTTTTTCAAAATTCAAAATGCGAATGGACACACTGAGGGGGAATATCGGGCGGGGATTCTACGCTGGTCATTCCCGTCTCTAAGTGCGGCCATGGATTGTTTTATGCTGATCCTTCTGTATTAATTTAGAGCGGGAGATTGCTTTGCTTGGATCTATGGTTTTGGGGCTTTAGCCGAAAGAAAAGCACAGATTATTATAACAGGATATTTTTTATTTGTTTTTCTTTTGCCTTCCTACCTCCGGCAGGCAGGGACGCAAAAGAAACAAAAGGTCAAGACTGCAAATTCTTTCCACGCAAAAGCTACGGCAATAAACCCCTTGCGCGATCCTAGCCGTCCGCCCGCTGGCGGACTTCGGGATCGCTCCACAATCCATCGCACACGGTTCATCACCTTGTTTTGCAGCGAAAAGAATTTGAGGTCGAGTTAAGCAATCAATTGACGAAATATTGATTTTAATTTAATAAAGTGACCTTTGATCATCCGCGGGTTGGCCCGCCCAAACGAGCGGGAAGAGAAGCTGTGAATTGGACAAAACCAGCAAATCCGGCAAAGGCATCCCGACGGGAATCGTCGGGAATGTTTGGATGACAATCCACTACTTTGCCTGGATTTGCGGTGTTGTTCAAGAGCGGGGTGATAGCTTTGTTTGGGCTATTGGTTTTGGTGCTTTTGCCGAAACAAAAGCACAGATGATTAAATCCGGATATTTTTTATTTGTTTTTTCTTTTGCCTGACTTCGGGATCGCTCCACATTCCAACCCACACGGTTCATCACATTGTTTTGCAGCGCGAAGAATTTGAGGTCAATCCTGAGCGATTTTCAATTTTATGAAAAACTGTTTTTCATTTATTAAAGTGACCTTTGATCATCCGCGGGTTGGCCCGCCCAAACGAGCGGGAAGTGAAGCCGTGAATTGGACAAAACCAGCAAATCCGGCAAAGGCATCCCGACGGGCAACGTCGGGAATGTTTGGATGACAATCCACTACTTTGCCTGGATTTGCGGTGTTGTTCAAGAGCGGGGGGATAGCTTTGTTTGGGCTTATGGTTTTGGTGCTTTTGCCATAACAAAAGCACAAGTAAAATATTAATTAAATTGAATTGTTATATTGTCTTCCTGCCTCCGGCAGGCGGGGCTAAAAAAGAAGCAATCCCGATAGCTATCGGGACAAGACTGCAAATTCTTTCCACGGAAAAGCTACGGATTGCAACACGCTGACAGCAGTATTTTTTTTTGGAAATTCGGGCCGTTTAAAGCAGGGATTTCAATTCCGCCATCCCGCGATGATTTAATTGAATGGCATCCATCACACGCTTTCTGAGAAGGCTTTCATCTTCATTCTTTTTAATGGCAATTTCAATCTCATCCAGTAAATCGTAAAGTCCGACAATACCCACATATTTGGTTTGTGGTTTTAAAGTATGAACCCGTGTATAGAGATCCTGTTTGGAAATGGTATCGATCGTTCTTTCAAGATCACCAAATAATTGGGTCGCTGTCTTCAAATACACATCAATGTAATACTTTACCTTTTCCTCGTTTTGATGGGTAAAGCTTCTGAGAAATGTGAGATCAATCAGGCTTTTTTCTGATTCCATGATTTCAGTATTTACGCAAAAATACAACCTTTATAACAGACGATTGACAACATCAGGACTGCTTTAACAAAATATTAACTACTCTAAATCAATTATAATATGATGTCCTGGCGGATCAAACAAATTTTTCTATCAGTTCGGCCAGGCGATGCGAATAGCCCACCTCATTGTCGTACCAGGCAACAACTTTTACCAGTTTGTTGCGGTCGCCCAGTACTGCTGTTAATTTTGAATCAAATACCGCAGAATGGGGGTTCCCGATTACATCCATCGACACGATGGGGTCTTCGGTATATTCCAGCAATCCCTTCAGATAGGTGTCTGCTGCTTCTCGGAATTTTGCATTGATCTCCTCAATACTGGCCGGTCGGGAGATGGTACAGGTGACATCCGTCAGCGAGCCATCGGGCACCGGAACACGGATACCTGCGCCCCCTATGTTTTTGGCGATGTGCGGGAATATCCTGGTCACGGCCTTGGCGGCACCGGTGGTGGTGGGGACAATGGAATAAGCCGCCGTTCTTCCCCGCCGCAGATCCTGGTGGGGACCGTCGAGGATGTTCTGGTCGCGCGTATAGGAATGGACTGTGGTGATAAATGCTTTTTCGATGCCCCAGAAGCGATCGAGGATCATGATCAATGGAGCCACATTGTTGGTGGTACAGGAAGAGTTGGAGATCACCAGGTCTTCTTTATTGATCAGGTGATCATTCACACCCAGGACAATGAACTGCACCCCATCGGGCTCACCTTTGGCCGGTGCGGAGATGATCACCTTGCGGGCTCCTGCATTTTTCACATGCTTCAAAGCATCTTCTTTGGTGGTAAACAGGCCGGTCGACTCAATCACCACATCGATGCCTAGAGCACTCCAGGGGAGGTTTTCCGGGTTCTTTTCGGTATACACCTTTATCTTTTTGCCGTTCACTTCGATGTGATCGTTATTGAATGCGACCTGCCCGTTGAACCGTTTATGCACCGAATCATATTTCAGCAGGTGGGCCATGGTGGCGGGCTCCATCACGTCATTGATGGCGACAATATCAAAGTTGGGACGGTTGTGGGCTACCCGCAGGAACATCCTTCCGATGCGTCCGAAACCGTTGATGGCGATTTTTATTTTATTAGGTGTATTGTTCATTTGATTAGGGGTTTGGGGGTTGGGGGATTAGGTTTTTGGGTGTAGGGGTATAGGGTATAGGGTATAGGGTGTAGGGTGTAGGGGTGTAGGGTGTAGGGGATAAGGTATAGGGGTATAGGGGTATAGGGTATAGGGGTTTTGGGGGAATAGAGATTTCCGGTGATGGTGATGATCGGAGGTGATTTGATAAAAGAGCATTTCAATCTGGCCCGATAATAAAGTATATAGATACTCACAAAAATATTTCCCACCCAGTAACTCCAAAATTAATCCTCTAAAATCCATGATTGTTTCAATTATATTATTTCAAGTTTGAGTTTTTCGATTTTATATACCGAATGTAACCATTAATCGAAATTTTTGCTTTTTCTATAAGTTCGATTCCATTTTTAAAAATCTCCTCATCAATATATTGCAATTCCATACATGTAATTAAATGATCTTTTGATTCGTAAGTTGAACCCCTGGAAATTCTGTAAAAACGCGTTGCATCCTGAAAATGATATCTTCCATACCCCTCCGCAATATTTGCCGTCGAACTGCAGGTCGATTTTCTGATTTGGTTATCGAGATTGAATTTTTCCTCAGATGGAAGTTTTGGTAATATTTCTTTATATAAGAACAGCTTTACTTTTTGGGCATCCTGCCAGCAAATCAAGGAGGTAAAATCTTTCTCCCGATTATAAGCAGCTTTAGGATCTTCAAAAACAAACTCATTTTCTGCAACCATTACCTATGTTTATTAATTTTAAATAGCGTTTGAAGATTTATGATAATTTCAATTTTTCACTGGTTTTCCCTATTCACTCATAACCAACTCATCATTCTGATCCCTTCTATTGTACTCATGTAGCTCGCTCATCATCCAAAAACCCTACAACTATATATCAATGCCTACCAACCCCTATACCCAAACTCATCACCCTCATTCATCTCAGTCTCTTCCCTCATCATCCGTACAAAATTATAATTATTTAACAAGCTACGTTCATCCACCTCATGCAGAATTACTATTTTTGAGGATTAATCGAATACGAATCATTTTTTTTACAAAATTTTATTCAATGGAAAATTTAAAAAGCTATATCGCAGAGAACAAAGACCGTTTTCTGGAGGAATTATTTGGGTTGATCCGGATCCCATCCATCAGCTCGCAATCGGAGCATAAGGATGACATGCTGAAAGCAGCGGAATACTGGAAAGAGACCTTGCTGAAGGCCGGTGCTGATAAAGCCGAGATCAAGCCAACAGCCGGCAATCCGGTTGTTTATGGAGAAAAGATCATTGATCCGGCCAAACCGACCGTTCTGGTGTATGCTCACTATGATGTGATGCCGGTTGATCCGCTTGACCTGTGGGACAGCCAACCGTTTGAGCCCGAGATCAGGGATGGAAAGATCTATGCCCGTGGTGCCGATGATGACAAGGGCCAGGGTTTCATGCATGCCAAAGCGTTTGAATACATGGTAAAGACAGGGAATCTGCCCTGCAATGTAAAATTCATGATCGAGGGTGAAGAGGAGGTGGGATCGCCCAGCCTGGGTAAATGGTGTGCTGAGAACAAGGACCTGCTGACCGCCGATATCATCCTGGTTTCCGACACCGGCATGATCGCACCCGATATTCCATCCATTACCACCGGCCTGCGCGGACTGGCTTACTGGCAGGTAGAAGTGGTGGGTCCGAATCGCGACCTGCACTCCGGATTGTTTGGCGGTGCTGTGGCCAACCCCATCAATGTGTTGAGCAAGATGATTGCCGGTATGATTGATGAAAAAGGGAGGATCACCATTCCGGGATTTTACGATGACGTGATGAACGTATCGCAGCAAGAGCGTGATTTACTGGCCAAAGCACCCTTTGATGTGGAAGAATACAAGAAGGCCATCAATGTAAAGGAGCTGGCAGGCGAAGAGGGTTACTCTACCATGGAGCGGACCGGTATCCGTCCGTCGTTTGATGTATGTGGTATCTGGGGTGGTTATACCGGCGAAGGGGCCAAAACGGTGCTCCCATCAAAGGCGTATGCCAAGATCTCGACCCGGCTGGTACCCAACCAGGATCACCAGAAGATCGCACAGAAGTTCACCGAATATTTTGCTTCGGTAGCTCCGGCTTCGGTGAAAGCAACGGCCACTCCCTTACATGGCGGACAGGGTTATGTTTGCCCCATTGATCTGCCGGCTTATAAAGCTGCTGAAAAGGCATTTGAAAAGGTATTTAATAAAAAGCCGGTGCCGGTGCGCAGTGGAGGAAGCATTCCGATCATTTCGACCTTTGAAGAGGTACTGGGCATCAAGTCGGTGCTGATGGGATTCGGGCTGGAGTCCGATGCCATTCACTCGCCCAATGAAAATTATCCGCTGGAACAGTTTTTCAATGGGATTGAAACGATTCCTTATTTTTATAAGTACTTTTCTGAACTGGCGAAATAGTTATGTTTCAAAATATTTTAATGAAGCCGCTTTTAGGAGCGGCTTTTTTTTGTGCCTGTTCCTTTGTCTTCCCGCCGAGTGGCGGACAGGGACACAAAGTAACCGAAGGCCGGTCGTAAAGTGGAATTGACTTAACTGCTTTTCAGCATAATTAGAGGAAGGTGATTTATTAGCGGCTTTTGATAAACAAATTTTAATCAATAAGCTTGTGAATGAATTAATCTGTTATTATCTTTATAGCTCCTGATTTGATTAGAACCATGTCATTACCGGAAGTATTCGTTAAATACGCAAAGCATAAAGATCAACTGGTTGTTGCTATTCAATTTCGATACAACGTAGAACTGATTCATCTTATTAAACAGCTAAAAGGCCGGCAGTGGAGTCAAAGTAAAAAATTCTGGTATATACCTTATGCAGCAAATCCTTTTAAAGAAATTGCCAATATCCTGGATGGAAAAGCGAAGGTGATCATCAATGAAGCAATGCCTGGTGAAAAGATCCCTTACCGAAAAATCGGGACCATCAATGAACCTACGAAAGCGTTTATCCATTCATTTCGGAAATACCTGAAAGGGAAGCGATACAGTGAGAGTTCAGTGCGGACTTATTCGGGTTTGTTGGAGGATTTTTTTGCCTTCCTAAACAGCAAGGAACCCGCGGAGATCACCAACCGGGATGTTGAATTGTATTGTGAGGATGTGCTCGTACCTATGCATTATTCCATCAGCACACAGCGGCAATTCATCAGTGCAATTAAACACCTTATCAAGTTTGAGCCCGGGAGTAAGATCGTTGATATCGAACTGGAAACTCCGGGTAAATCGTTGTACCGCCCCATTGTACTTTCAAAAGAGGAGGTAATTGATCTGTTGAGGAATACGCGCAATTTAAAACACCGGGCCACGCTGGCGCTGATTTATTCAGCGGGATTGCGGATCAGTGAAGTACTGAATTTAAAAATAAGCGATATCGACATTGACCGCTGTCAGGTATTTATAAGGCAGGCGAAAGGTCGCAAGGACCGGATGGTTATCCTGGCAGAAAGCTTTCTTCCGTTGCTTCAGAATTATTATACGACCTATCAACCTAAGGAATATTTTATTGAAGGTGCACCGGGGAAAAAATACAGTGCAGAGAGTATCCGATCGTTTTTAAAAGTTTCGTGCCGGCGGGCGCAGATAAAAAAGCATGTAACCCCGCATACGTTGCGTCATTCCTTTGCGACCCATTTGCTTGAGAGCGGTGTTGATTTGAGGTATATACAGGTTTTGCTTGGGCATAGCCGGCCTGAAACGACGATGATATATACGCATGTCAGCAGAAAAGATCTGTTGAAGATAAGCAGTCCATTGGATACGGCCTTAAAAGAGTTAGCGGAAGCGGATAAAGACAATAATAAACTACTGTTATCCCGCAATTATTGACGGGATATCCGTAAGTTTGTATGTGATATAACGAGTTGGCGATAATATGAAAAGGATAGTAGCGATAATATTGTTTTTAATTTCAATTTGTTGTTATGGCCAATTTGAAAGCCATAAGTTTGAACTTGATACACTAATTTATTTCTATACCTTAGACTCAGATACGATAAATGGTAATTATATTGAAAATGACTCTGCAACAGGATATATTAAACAATACAGAAAATTGATTTATAAAAGAAAAGCAATAAGACCTCTAATCCCTTTTGATAGTATCCAATATGATTATGATATTCAAATTGACAGAATGTATTTTGGTGAACTTCATAATGGTGAAAAAGTGGGCAAGTGGATAAAGTGGAGCTTTGGTGGAACGACGTATTGTTGGGAGCAATCAATCTTTGCAATGTATGTAATCGAATATAAAAAAGATACAATCGTTTTTGAAAATGGATTATTACGGCCTTTCAATAAGAGAATCACCTATGTGGGAGACAGTTCAGAAGTATATGGACAGACTTCAACTGAATCTGATTACTTAATTGAATTCAAATGTGAAAATAAAAGGATTTGTAAATATTGGCTTACTGAGCCAAAACAAATTATTGACTCAAGTAATTATGCCGACTTACATTTTAAATTAGGTCAATTTGAAATAGGAGAATATGATAGAAAAATAAAAAAAATGATAAAAGAATAAAACATACTATCGCCAACACAGGATAAATGCAATACCGGCAAACGTGGAATTAAATGAAATTAATAAATATCGTACCCAGACAACAGAGAGACAGGTAACCAATCCGGTACTGCACTTATCCTGGGAACGTTAGGCAACATAATAAAACACAGAATGATACGAACCTCAGTCATTGAAAAATTTGATAACATAATCAAGATTGGTACAACATTAAAAGAAAACTGGTATAGAGGTCATTCAAGTATAATTGAGGAGTTGACGCCTGGAATATATCGAAAACCATATTCAAACAAAATATATCAAGAATTTAGATCTGATATCGAATTTCAATATGCTGAAGATTTTAAAAGAAAAGCACCCTCTATTTCAACAAATTTACCTGAAATAGACAATCACATTGAATGGCTATTCCTAATGCAACATCACGGAGTACCAACAAGATTATTGGATTGGACTGAAAATATTTTAGTAGCAACATTTTTTGCTGTCGAATCAGATTTGGATAAAGATGCTGAATTATGGACCTTCTTACCTTGGAAATTAAATGAACAACATGGTTTTTATGGACTTCCTTCAAACAGTAAAAACAAAACGCTTCAGTTTCTTTCGCATGAAATTTTCCATAGCAATCCTGAAAAATTAAAAGAAGAATTTGGATTATCTGAAACTCCAAAAGCACCTATGGCTTTTCTTCCTCCATTATTACATCCACGAATTAGTGTTCAACAAAGTTGTTTTACAATTCATCCCAATCCTCAAAAGGGCTATAGTATTACCGAAATAATTACAGATAGCAAATTTTTAATGAGATACATAATTCCAAAAGAACTAAAAAAGACTTTTCGAAGAAATTTAAATAATCTGGGAATTACCTATCGGACACTTTTCCCAGACTTAGATGGTTTAGCTAAATCATTGAAAGATAAAGAAGATATTATTGCTTGGGGACAACCTGATGCATTAATTTTCAAAGAATATAAATAATTACGTTGCCTAACAAAGGCTCATAAGCAATACTGGCAGAAGTGGAATTAATGGAAAACAAAAACATAAAAGTAAGCTACGAAAGATGTACTTTTAAATCCAGTACTGCTCATAGCCAAAACCGTCAGACTGTCTAAAAACCCACAATCAGCTGTTAAAAACAAATACAGATAATTTTCATCCAAAAGCCCTAATTTCCGACCTTTAAATTATGAGATTTATTCAAGGTCAAGATCGAACACAAGCCACCCTTTTCCCCGTTTCATTGGATGCCACGATTGATCCCGACAATGAAGTCCGGATCATCGACTTGTTTGTGGATAGCCTTCAACTGAAAGACTTCGGATTCCGGGCTGATTTTCCTGAGAACGGACGCCCGGCTTATCACCCTTCTGATATTCTGAAGCTCTACATTTACGGTTATATGAACAAGGTGCGTTCATCGCGCGATCTGGAAAAGGAGTGCAAACGAAACATCGAAGTGATGTGGTTATTAAAAAGCTTAAAGCCCGACCACAACACCATTTCCAACTTTCGAAGGGACAATCCCACGGCCATTAAAAAGGTATTCCGAGCCACTGTGCAAATGGCCAAACACTTTAACCTGATCGGGGCCCGGCTGCTGGCAGGCGACAGCAGCAAGTTCAGAGCGCAAAACAGCAAGAAGAACAACTTCAATCAAAAGAAGATCGGACGGCACATCGGGTACATCGATAACAAGGTGGATGAATACAATAAGAAGCTGGCCGAAGCCGACGGGGAAGAACAGCAGCAAATTAACAATGACATTGACAAACAAAACCGTCGTAAAGACAAATACCTAAAGCTCGAGAAGCAGTTGAAAGAGACCGGCCAGGTCCAGGTATCCACCTCCGATCCCGATAGCCGGCAGATGATAATCCGCAATAACATTACCGAGGTGGCATACAACGTGCAAACTACCGTAGATGCAAAACACAACCTTCCCGTTGATTACAAGGTGACCAATGCAAACGACTCAAAAGCCATGGGCAACATGCTACAGCGAGCTAAAACCATTCTTGGAACAAATAGCTTTACAGCTCTCTACGACAAAGGCTACCACACCGGAAGCGAATTTGATATCGCCGAGAAACTGGGCATTGAAGTGATGGTGGCCATTCCGGCCAGGCCAACTACATCCCATGCCCCTGATCCTGAATACGACGTTGAACACTTTTTTTATAACGAACAATCCGACACCTACACCTGTCCCCAGGGACATACCATGACCACCAACGGAACCTGGCACCAGTCCAAAAGCGGCAGCATGTTCCAGCAATACCGAACCCCGCAGTGTAAGAGCTGCCCCGTCCGGCCAAAGTGCACCAAGTCAGCGCTTAATGGAAAAATCATCCAGCGACGTAAGTATGCTAAGAACATCGAAGACAACAGGATCAGGATGGAAAACAACCTGGCCACTTACAAACGACGGCAGGCCATAGTGGAGCACCCCTACGGTACCATCAAACGGCAGTGGGGGTTCAGCTACATCACCACCAAAAAATACATGAAAAGGGCAAGTTCCGATGTAGGACTGATGTTTGTGGCTTACAACATTCGTCGGTTAATCAGTATTTTAGGGAAAAATGGATTCAAAAACTACCTGGAAAGGGTAGCTTTTTCCATATCCGGGTTAAAACAGAAAATATTGTTGAAATTAGTTAAATTTAGAGCACTCAAATTTTGCCGATCAATGATCAAATCTTTATTTGAAAGTCCCTTAAATTGGCTTAAATTTGATCGGTTATTAATCAATTTAGGTAGTTTTTAGACGAACTGCCGTTGTGTTTAATGCTAAGAGACATCGTGCTACTAATAAAAGAATAAGCTGAAAGATGATTTTAAAACACCATTCAGCTGTTCTGAAAATTTAATCGTGAGATTCGACGTGCCAGGCCTGTTCTACAGTGTGAAGATTAGCCTTGATGTCTGTTGTCCAACTTTTAACCTTAGCAGACAAACCTGATTTCATGATTTTTTCAGCGTGTTCGCTTTTCATGAAGTTTGTAAATTTTTCACGACTTGTCCATAAAGAGATACCTGTAATAGGACCGTTCTTTTGTTCGGGCTTCAATGACATGCTCATTAATGCTCCATCCTGTTCTTTTATCATTTCAGAAGTTTCTTTTAACATGTTTAATACTTCATCAAAATGTTCATCTTTTGGAAAATAGTTCTCTGTTACTAAATACGGTTTTGTATCCATTTTATTCAAATTTTAAGTTATTAAAAATATATTACTATGTTTTCGATACAAATATATGTATTTAGATTCAAATACATAGTTATAGCGCATTTATTTTGTATGTTTTTGATATAAATTGTATTTTTGGAATATGAATAATTCATTAAATATTGTAACTGAGTTGGTTGAACAACTTAAAAGGTTTGAAAGCGAAAAGGGGCAAGAACCAAAAGACCTTAAAGAATTTACCGTTTGGTTAAATCAAGTTGTTTTTGAGCATCATACTTCTTCGGAGTCGGGTCATGAAAAAAATGATATTGATATGGAGTTAACTTTTCTTCTGATAATGCAAAACAAACATTACAAAACATATTGTAAAGAAGCATTAGTTGAAACTGAAATAAATTCTCCTGATGAATATAGCTTTTTATATCATTTAAGCTTAGTTGACAGTTTTAGAAAAATGGAATTAATTCATATTCACCTCTTAGAAGCCCCATCTGGAATTGAGGTTATTAAAAGACTGTTAAAAAAGGACTTTATTGAGGAATTTGATGACCCCGATGATAAAAGGGCAAAACGTGTTAGAATAACTGAGAAAGGTAGACTTGAAACTGAGCGGTTAACACCAAATATGAAGAAAGTTTATTCCAAAATGACAGCAGAAATGTCATTTAAAGAAAAAAGTCATGTAATATCATTTCTTAGAGAACTAAACGATTATCATTCAACCCCAAAAGACAAAAGGAAATAACTATGAACAATAAGATATGTTTAATAACTGGTTGCAACTCGGGTATTGGAAAAGTTACTGCAATAGAACTTGCTAAAAAAGGCTGTGAAATTATTATGTTAGTGCGTGATAGTGAAAAGTCAAGAATAGCATTTGAGGAAATAAAAAGTGCTTCCGGCGGAAAAGTAATACTAAAATATGTTGACCTTGCATCACTTGATTCTATTAAGAAAATATCGGAAGAAATTAAATCACAGTATGATAGAATTGATATTCTTATTAATAATGCAGGATTGTTTAAAAGAAGTCCTGAGACATCGGTTGATTCTTTTGAAATGACATTAGCCGTAAATTACTTTGCAACTTATGCCCTTTCTATATTAATGATTCCTTTATTGAAAAACAGTAAAAAAGCGAGGATAATAAATCTAACTTCGGAATTATACAAGCGTGGCAAGGTGAATTTGGAGAATGATTTTGGAATTGAAAAGTTTAATGGAAATAAAGCTTATGCAAACTCAAAACTTCTTGTTGTTTATTTTACAAAGGAACTTTCAAAACGATTAGAATCAAAAAATATTAGTGTAAATTGCGTTCATCCAGGAGTTATTGGAACTGATGTTTTTAGGGAGTACCCAAAATGGTTTGCAAAGTTTATGAATATATTGATTTCTAAACCTACAGAGGGAGCTAAACCATCGATTTATCTTGCAAGCTTTGAAGAATTGGATAATGTAACAGGTAAATACTTCTACAAGACAAAACAAAAAGATACAGATAAATTAGCCAATGATTTAGATTTGTCGGAAAAGATTTGGATAAAAACAGAAAAATTGACAGGAATAAAATATGCTGAATAAAGCACTAAAACACAACAAGCGTTCATAAATCATTGCGCGGATAGTGGTATCCCGAAAGCTTTCGGGATTGAACGAAATAACATTTAATCAACGGCTTAGTGGGCTGATAAATTTGTGCTTCGAAATGCGCAACGTTTCATGCCGCAATCCGTTGGGATTCATAAAAAACAGACAATAAAGTGAAAAATAACATTTTCAAAATATTGACTATAATCCTTTTCATATTCATCACTTCTTGTGATTCAGGTGACCAGACACTTGACAATCTTTCTTCCAATTACATTACACTCAATGATTCTAAAATTCATTACAAAGAATACGGACAAGGCGAAAAAACTTTGATTTTCGTTCATGGCTGGGGGTGCGACCTGAACATTTGGAAGTATCAGTTTGACTACTTCAAAGATAAATATCACTTAGTGCTAATTGATTTGCCAGGTTATGGACAAAGTGACAAAGTAGAAAAAGACTACAACATAGATTTATTCGCTCAATCTGTTTTAGAGATAATTAGTGATTTTGAAATAAAGAATCCTGTATTGGTTGCTCATAGTATGGGACTACCTGTTGCGAAAGAAGTCATGAAACAATTGAATTCTGAAAATGCAATGCTGTGCAATATTGATGGAGTATATTTTGATTTCCCGGCAGACAGCATTGAAAATATTCAATACAAAGAAGGCTTGACCGAATTTGCCAATATGTTCAATGGTGAAAATTACAAGCAGAATGTAGAGCAGTTCTGTAATGGCTTTATCACAGAAACAACCCCAGAAGACGTAAGAAATTATATTCTCTCAACAATGACTGAAACACCTCAGAAAATCGGCTATCAGTCAATGAAAAGTTTAATAGACCAAAAATATTGGGATAAGGAAGTATTCAATAACCAGACGATTGCGATTTATGCAAGAACTGCTGATTTACCACCCGACAATGAAAACATTTTAAGGAGACAGTTCCCTAATTTGACATACATAGAGATGGATAATGTGAATCATTTTCTTATGATGGAAAAACCAAAGGAAGTGAATGATATATTGAAAGGATTTATCGAAAAATAAGTAGGAACGCGCAACAAAGGCTATACTTAATGCGGGTTTTAGTGCTAAGTTGAAAACAAATGAATACTAACAAACACATTAGCAGGCGGGCAGTGAATTGCTTTCTTATCCCGCATTACGCATAGCCAAACCGTTACCAACAAGCACAATAAAATTTTGACGAATACGTATTAAATACATATATTTGCACGTACATAAAATATTTCTTAAAATGGACACTAAACTGACTTTAAAGCTGAACAAATCAATTATAGAACGGGCAAAACAATATGCGAATGAACAGAATATCAGCCTTTCTAAAATGATTGAAAACTATCTGCAAGCATTAACAAACAAAAAAGATGATGAAAATGAAATTTCACCTTTGGTTGAAAGCTTGACAGGTGTAATTAAAGCATCCTCTGAAGACCTGAAAAAAGACTATTCCAATTTCCTGACAAACAAATACAAATAATGGATAAAATTCTGGTTGACACAAATATAATTATTGATCTTTTATCAAAACGTGAAGAATTCTATATTGCGGCAAGTAGATTATTTACATTATCAGACCATAATAAAGTGAATTTATCAATTACATCACTAACTTTTGCCAACACATATTATATTCTTTCAAAAGAGCTTAAACCGGACAAGGTAAAAGAGATTTTAAGAAAATTTAAATTGTTAGTACATGTTTTACCACTCAATGAAAAAATAATTGATTTATCCCTGAATTCAGACTTTAGAGATTTTGAAGATGCTATCCAATATTTCACTGCTGTTGAAAATAATCTTGAAATTATAATCACCCGGAATTTAAAAGATTTTAAATCATCTATAATACCGGTAATGACAGCTGAAACTTATTTAAAAATGAAATAGAAGTGCCAGGTGGTAAAAGCACCTATAGCAAATGGCCTATTTACCTTACCCAAAACCAAAATTTGTTAAAATTGAAATGAGGGAAACTAACATAAAATAGATCCGCAAGCGGCCACGTGCTATAGCCGCGGAACGTTAGAGTGCATTTAGAATCTACAAAATGAAAGACAAGTACTATCATACAAAGGAATCTGTGGAAGAATATATTGAACTGGCAAGAGATGTAGATAGTAGAGGACTTATAGAGAAGTTTAAACAAATCTTACCTCATAATTCGAAGGTACTTGAAATTGGTTCTGGACCAGGTTCAGATTGGAAGATTCTTAGTACAACATATCGAGTTATTGGATCAGACAACTCGTCATTATTTGTAGATCATCTCAGAACAAATAATCCTGGCGGTAAATTCATTGAATTGGATGCAATTACTCTTGATACAAATATTAAGTTTGAGGGCATATATTCAAACAAAGTATTACATCATCTAAAAGACAGTGAATTGGTTGATTCTATAATCAGGCAATATAATCTATTGAGGCCTGGAGGGATTGTTTGCCATTCATTTTGGAAAGGAGAAGGGACTGAAGACTTTAAGGGCATGTATGTTAATTATCAGACTGAGAAAACCCTTAAAAAAATGTTTGAAGATTACTTTGAGATACTATCTATCGAACAATATAAAGAATTTGAAGAATCTGATTCTCTGGTAATAATAGGAAGGAAAAGAAACGCACTCTAACATAAGGACATATTTAATGCCGCAGATTCTGCACCTAAAAAAAAGGTTTTGAAAATAAACTCCAACTTAAATAACCAAAGACAAGAGAAGCGGCACTAAATATATCGCAAACCTTTGATAGCAACTACAAAAACAGGAAATCATGTTTAACCAAATTGAAATTATCCTTACTACTCTATGTCTGGTGCTTAGTGCCATATTTCTGACTCTATTTATTGTTCGCATCAGGGGTGTTTACTTTAGGAAAAATGCTAGAGTTTCTGTGTGGGATAAAAAAGTAAGCCTATTGAACAAGTCAGGCAAATTAATCATGGCAATATCATTGTTTCTGGCGGCTTCTGGAGTAATTTACTTTATATTCTTTGTTTCAACACATTTGAAATTTATAAGTGTATTTGCCAAAATTACTTTGACTATCACCTTTGGATTATGGACTCTTTTAGAGGTTTATTTGTGCCTGTCGGTTTCACAAAAACTAATCAGTGGTTCAATATTCAGACGTATCGTATTTTTCTTTGCTGTAATTATATGCATTTTTGGTGCTGCTTATTTGTTTCCTCCCATCCCCAGGTCACTGCTTTTCCCGGAATTCGATGATGACACCCAACAGCTTAGTTTCCCGCGGACTCCATGTGGGCATTGCGCTTCTGATTATTTTAAAGCCTTTAATTCAGGTGACCCAGATCAAATGCAGACATTTATTCAAAAGTACAGATCTGAGTCTTACTTAAAGAGCAGAACGATGACAGAACAAATTGAATCGTACAAATTTATGTTTATGATGGGCGGGATATTGACTCCGGTTAGACTGATAGAGATATCTGATTATGAAATCATTGTTTTTGCCCAAACAAGTAAGGAAGCTAAGTTGGCAAAAACCCGCTTCGAGGTTGACATCCCGGAGCCACATCATCTTCTCGTTTATACCATCACACCCACCTCTCCTGAAGAAGCACTAAAAATCACGACCATTGATCCTCTTATTATTAAAAATACCATTGATTCTTTGGCAGTGATTTTAAGGGAGAATTATGTCTATCCTGAAAAAGGGGAAATAATGGCTGATTCATTAAACTATTATTTTTCCTCCGGAAGATATAATGAAATAACCGATGGTTCCGTTTTATCGCTCCGATTGACAGAAGATCTTTGGCCACTCTGCCACGACAAGCATCTTAGTGTCACTTATGGTAGGATTTCCGAAGAAGACAGTACATCGATTCCAGAATCAGATAGTTCTTTCAATTACGGCTTTCGTAGCAGTGAAATTATTGAAAACAACATTGGCTATATTCGATTCGATGAGTTTAATGGTACTGATGAAGCGAAAGCGGTTGCAGCTAAAGCGTTTGAGACTGTTGCTGACTGTGATGCCTTAATTTTCGATTTACGTTACAACACCGGGGGATCACCCACGCTCGTTCAATTCATCTATTGCTATCTTTTCGATAAGCCAACTTTTGTGGGCAGTCGTTACAACCGGATCCTCAATGATACCATTGAATTCTGGACTCAAACGGAAATTCCGGGCAAACCATTTGATGCCCATATACCCTTGTATATTTTAACAAGTTCAAATACCTTCTCAGCAGCGGAAGAATTGGCCTACTTTTTAAAAGATATGAAACGGGCAATTATTGTGGGGGAAATTACAGGTGGGGGAGCTCATCCCATAATCCATATTTCAGTCAATGATTATTTTGGAGTAAGAATACCCTATGCCCGTGCAATAAGTCCTGTGAGTAAGACCGATTGGGAGGGAATTGGTGTCATTCCGGACATTCAAGTTTCCATGGATGATGCATTAGAAGCTGCATCTAAAGATGCCATCAAGAATTTTAAATTGAAAAATTAGCAAATACAGACCAGAAATAAAATGATTAAACATTTAAAATATTTATTATTATTTTTAAAGTTATAAAGAATAATATTAAGGATTCTAGTGGAAAGAAACTACTGCCTACACACAATCATAGCCAATTGGTGCATTAGGGTAATCAAGAAAAAGAAGTGGAAATATTAATAACATACGAATCATAAAGTACCCTGTAAAAAAAACCAACTGGCCATATTGCGGGAAGGTTGTAATCCATATTAAACAAACTACATGCTAAGACAATTTATCTTACTCATTCTAATGTGTCTCTTTACCGGATTGACCAGGGCACAGAATCCCGACTCACTCTACACTATTTGGCAAGACCAGACCCAACAAGACTCAACCAGGGTAAACGCCTTTCAGGAATACATCTGGAACGGTTATATTTTCTCAAAACCCGATAGTGCGCTTGGCCTGGCCAATGAACTTCAGGAATATGCCGAAAAACAAAATTATCCCAGGGCACAAGCAGTTGCTGATTATACCAGATCTGCTGTCATGTATCTACGTGGAGATTATGCCAGGGCTCTTGAATTCAATACCAAAAGCATCGAACTTTCTGAAAGCATTGATGCAAAAAAAATGACAGCCTCCAACCTCAATATGTTTGGGCTAATTTTTGAAAAACAGGGGGTTTATTCAAAAGCGTTGCACTATCATCAAAGAAGCCTTATGCTATCGGAAGAAATCAATGATAAGCGTGGAGTTGCCTTCAGTTTAAATAACATTGGTGAGATATTAGAAGCACAGGGAAATAGTGTTAAAGCATTGGATAATTTTGAGCGTAGCCTTACAATCTTAGAGGGCCTTGATATGAAGAGATATGTTGCTGGTGCATTAGCGAATATCGGGACTTGTTATACCAACCTGGGGAATTATTCACTGGCCTTTGATTTTTACCAACGAAGCCTGAACGATTATGAAGAAATTGACGACAAACTTGGGATTATTCAAACCCTTCATATGTTTGGGAGAGCTTACTACCAGCAGAAAGACACCATCCAGGCATTGACTTATTTTCAAGAGAGTCTCAAAATGAGTCGGGAAATTGACTATCCGCGTGGAGCCGTCTTAAGCCTTACCGATATCGGTAGAACCTATTATGATCTTGAAAAATACAGCCAGGCACTTGCGTATTGTCAGGAATCCTACAAACTTTCAAAAGAGATGGGTGCAATGGAACTTCAAAAAGATGCCTGTGATTGCATCTACTCGAATTATAAAGCGACTGACAATAAAGCGCAGGCATTGGCTTACCTGGAAGAATTGAACCGACTTGATGATTCGCTTGGAGAAAAGGAGACAGCAAAAATCCTTCAACGCATGGATTTTGAGCGAACAATGCTGGCCGACAGCATTGCCAAAGCTGAAGAAGCCCGCCTGGTGGAAGAAGCCCATAAGGAGGAAATGCGCAACGAGGAGAAAAACAGAAATATCTCAATGGGTATCGGTTCCTTTTTCATTTTGCTTGCCGGAGGGTTTTACAGTCGCTGGCGATATGTGAAAAAATCAAAAGCTAAATTACAAGAAGAGAAAGACCGATCTGATAATCTCCTGCTCAACATCCTGCCCGAAGAAGTCGCCCGGGAACTCAAAGAAAAAGGTAAGGCCGAAGCCAGGCATTTTGATAGTGTGAGCATACTTTTTACTGATTTTAAAGGTTTCACCGAGCAAAGTACCCAACTCAGCGCAGCCGAATTGGTAAATGAACTTAACCAATGTTATGAAGCTTTTGATGGCATTGTGGAAAAGTATAACATCGAAAAAATTAAAACCATTGGAGATGCCTATATGGCAGCTGGTGGCTTGCCGGTGCAAACCAGTGATTCATTAAAAAATACCGTGTTGGCCACCTTGGAAATGCAGGATTTCATTACCCGCCGAAAAGCAGAAAGAGATGCCAAAGGCGAACCGGCCTTTGAAATGCGGGTGGGCATTCACACCGGCCCGGTGGTAGCTGGTATTGTGGGTGTAAAAAAATTTCAATATGACATCTGGGGCGATACTGTTAATACCGCCAGTCGCATGGAATCTTCAGGAGAAGTTGGGAAGGTGAACATAAGTGAAACTACTTATGAATTGCTGAAAGAAGATGCCAATTTCGCTTTCGAGCGTCGTGGTATGATCGAGGTAAAAGGAAAAGGCAAGATCGAAATGTATTTTGTCGCTAAGCAATGAATGAAATTAAATACATCATACAACAAGGATGTATACAAAAAATTGCTGTAATAGTCGCAAAATAAAATATTAAAGTCCGGTTGAACATTATCATCACTTAGAAATGAGGCGTTTCGAGATCGGCAACATTTTATATACTGAACGTTGGCATCAATGTAAATAAATCCTGATTAAACATATAGGGTCACGTATGAATAAATTAATTCTTCATTTTTTTGCTTTGGTTTTTATGAGTTCTTGCACATTTCAAAACAAGGAACGAAGCATGCAAGGCAATAAGGGAGATTGCATTGGCAGAGAAAAATCACTTGAAAGAAAAACTCAACTAGAGGAAGGAATTCGTGAGCAAGTGAAGTTTTTGGGAGAGTCGGAAGCGTTAAGCTCCATTACAAATAAAATGTCAGAATATCATATCCCTTCCTTATCTCTTGCAGTAATAAATCAAGGTAAAATTGAGTGGGCAGACATTTATCGAAATGTGAATTTCCCTGAAGCACAGCACCTGAACTGTTCCAGTATTTTCCAGGCAGCATCCTTGTCAAAACCAGTGACCTTTCTTGGGGCATTGCGTATGCATGCTGCCGGTAAAATCGACCTGGATAAAAATATCCAGGAATACCTGGGGGATTATGTATTACCCAGGGGCAAACAAACGGCTGAAAATCCGGTTACGTTCCGTAATATCTTTTCCCATACATCTGGGATCACGCCCGGTGGATATCAGGGATACGCCAGAAATCTCCCAATGCCCTCTGATCTGGATATTTTAATGGGCAGTGCCGGGGTCAATTCCCCGGCTGTTGAAGTTTTAGAACCGCCCAATGAAACACTGGCCTATTCCGGTGGAGGCTACACATTGGCTGAACTGGCTCTTGAAGACATATTCAATGATGATTTCCCGAACATCATGCAAAAATGGATTCTTGAACCTGCCGGAATGAATCACTCCGAGTTCACACAACCATTGCCCGTTGCGGATTCTATGTTGGCAGCCAAAGGTCACACGCAATCAGGAGCGGTCGTAGAAGGTGGCTGGAGGAACTATCCGGAGCAAGCGGCGGCAGGACTTTGGAGCAATGCTGTTGATCTGGCTAAGTTTTTAATTGAAATTTATAAGGCGTATCACGGCGATAGCTCGATATTTTCAAAGTCTGATATTAAATCGATAATAAGAGATGAAAGAGATGGAAGTGTTTATGGATTCCTATTGGACCGGTCCGGTGATGATATTTCAATCACGCACTATGGAGGCAATGCCGGATACCGCACGGGTATGACCATAAGCCTTAAGAGCGGAAACGGATTGGTCTATTTGATCAATTCAGATAATGGGGAGGCCCTGGGGAATGAATTGCTATTGTCAGCCTCACAGGTATATAACTGGCATCATTTTAAGCAAGCGAATGTTCAGCGGAAACAAGTAGCGCCTGAAGTTTTAAAGGAGCTACCAGGTAAATACAAGTGGAACAATCAAATAGATCTTTCAATCACATTTGATGAAAGCAAAAATCAAGTTTCACTCTATTTCCCGAATGGAGACGAATATAAGCTTGTGCCTGTTACTGGGGAAGAACTTGATTTCATCCACCCAAATACCGGTGTCAAAGTTTCATTTTTAAAGAAGGATGACTTTAGGTCTTTCACCCTCTATGGTCAAACCGCTGTTAAGTTGAACACAGATGTTAACATGCGGTAGAAAACATTGCTCAGAACCTGCTAAATCAGGCTGCAGGCTGGCAGGTTTGAACAACATAACACCTGCCCTATTGGACGGGCAGGAATAATAAACAGCTAAGCGGCTGGATACTCAAACACATTTAAATATGCAACGATTTTTTCTGCAACCCTTTGCAAGCAAGGCTTAAATACCGAATTATACATAAACAATGTGAATGAAATTTGAAAAAACAGGTCGAAAGTATCGTATCATTGGTTGAGAGTTGGTACAGGAATAAATCAGTTTTTACCTGGCCACTAAAACTTTCAGTGCAGACAGAGAAACCATTGTACATTATACACATTTGCAAATGTCAAACATCTCATTTACACATCTGATACTAAAAATAACAAAAGTATGATCCCGAGCTTCAAATCAAGGGTATTTTTCCGGATATTAAAAGTGCTCAACTTCAAGAAAAGGATTGAAAAAAGAGTACTCAGAAAAATGAAGACGTCTAAAAACGAATTTCTTCGAAGGAGGATAAAGCGATCGTATCTGGTCAATCTTCAAACATTTCAAGGCAAGGGTATCGCAACATTAGAAAGCAAAAAAAATGTAACAGATAACCATATCATATTCTTTCATGGGGGAGCTTATATTTTTAAAACCACATATGGTCACTGGAGGCTATCCGAAAACATAATTAAGAGGAGCTTCTGCAGGATGACACACATCGATTATCCGTTGGCTCCCGTACATCATTACAAGGAAACATTCAGTATGGTAAGCGGTGCATACGAATTGCTGATCAAGCAATATCCTGCAGACAATTTTATATTCATGGGCGATTCGGCAGGTGGAGGACTGGCACTCGCTTTTGCTCAAAAACTGATAAAAGAAAAACATAAAAAGCTTCCTGCAAGGATTGTTTTGTTATCTCCATGGTTAGATTTAACCATGTCTAATCCAGCTATTAAAAAACTGGAAAAATCAGATCATATCCTGACGATAAAAATGCTGAAGTATGCAGGGTTGAAATATTCAGATGGTGACAAGCAGGATCAATATTTATTATCTCCCATTAATGGAGAATTTGCAAAATTACCTGAAACCATAGTTTTCTATGGAACAGAAGAACTGTTCTATGCTGATTGCTTAAGATTGAAACCCTTGACAGATGCCAACAGGCAAAAATTTATTTTCAGGGAATACCAGAAAATGCAACACGACTGGGCTATTTTTCCAATACCTGAAAGCAATGAGGTTGTAGATGAAATTTGTGATTTCATTGATGGTGATACGGGAAATTTCAATTAAATTAAATACCATTGCTTTAGACATAGAAAAATAGTCAATATCAAATCAAGTTAGAGTTTTCAGACATGGGTTTTGTAATTTTTAGTAGTTTTAAACATTTTAGAAATCATTGAATAACATTTCCTTTTTTGTATAAAATTTTACTTTTATGAAGACATTGCATACCCTGTTCCTGTCATTGCTGATTGGTTCTGCCATGGCGCAGACACAAATCCCTGAGGGTGGATTTGACAACTGGACACCCAATTCAACCAACATATATTACGAACCTGCAGGAGACTGGTGGACCACACTAAATTCACTGGCATTACTAGGGGCACCGGTAACCGTTTACCAAACTACCGATGCGCATTCAGGAGAATTTGCCGCAAAGCTGGAAACGGTGCTTTGGGGCGATTTTCTTATTTCAGGTCTATTGGCATCGGGCAATTTTATAATGACCGAACCTTATATTGAAAATGGCAGACCATTTACCGAAAGTCCTTCTAAGTTTAAAGGTTGGTACAAATATTCACCCGTTAACGGCGATTCGGCAGGTGTAGGGGCCCTGCTTACCAGATATAATACAAACACTGGCCAAAAGGATACTGTGGCTACAGCAGTCAGAGCCATTACAAACAGCGCTGAAACATACACTCAGTTTGAAATTGATTTTAATTACATCATTCCCGGAATAAATCCGGATACCATCATCATCGTGTTCACATCTAGTGGCGATGGTGGAAATTTCCTAGGAGAAGTTGGCAGTACATTAATAATTGATGAAATTTCATTGGAATATCCCTCAGGCATAATGGAAAGCCTATCACAGGAGTTTACCATTAGTGCATTTCCTTCACCAGCTACTGATCTTGTCTCATTTGAGTTTAACACGAAACATCCGAAGAAACTAATGTGTAATGTTTATGCCATCGACGGGCGCTTCATGCAATCGTTTTCTCCTTCAGAGAAAAAACATCAGCTTGATGTTTCCACCTGGCAACAAGGTAAGTATATTTTACAGGCTTATATTGATAACAGCCTTGTTTCATCGGCTAAATTTGTTGTGGTTCATTGAAAAAACATTTGGCACTATTTATTATTGTTTTCCTTTTGAATCTGGAAAATGGTTTTGCTCAAGAGATCGATATTGGGGTTGGCATAAACTATGGTGGTCCAATACCTGTGGAGGTTGTTGATAGCACTTCAGGCAAACCATTGATGGGAACAACCGTTGGTTTGTCCTTATCACTCCCGATAAACGAATCTTTTTCGTTTATACCCGGCATATATTATTCATTTCGTGGTCTGGATTACAGCCAGAGTTTTACCCGTGACACATTGTATACAGTCGAAATCAATGGGACAAGCGGACAGGTCCCTTCGTTTTACACCGCTTATGTTAACGGTAAAATGCGTTTGCATTATATTGACATTCCGCTTTTGATAGGATATCGCATCTGGAAATTTCAAATTATGCTAGGCCCTTATTTTTCGATTTTATTGGCAGGTAGGGACGCTGGAAATGTGCGCGTTGTGATAGGGGCAGGAGGATTTTTCGAAGATTATAATGAGGACTTTAACAACTATCCAGCATTGCGAAGCATGGAACACGGTTTTATGTTAGGATCAAAGGTCCCCATTTATAAAAATCTAGGTCTTGAAATGAAGGTCTCCCGAAGTTTTTTTACGCTATATAATCTGAACAAACTACAAGATAATGGACAGGGAATCGTCAAAATGTACAATACTTACATGCAATTGGGATTGTTTTATAAAATAAGACAGAATCAAAAATAGGCTGTTATGATCAAAATGTTATACAGGGAATGATTATTAACATCGGTCGACTTATTATTTTCAAGTCAGGGAAAAATTTAAATAAAAAATATTTGAAATTTTGAACGATACCATTATATCATGAGCTGCATGCTAAATTTAATTTTAACTTTTGTAAATGGAAATAGAACAGGCAATTGATAACAAACCAGCTAACGAATACAGACTTACGTTAGAAATTGTTAAGGAATTATGGACAAAAACATATAATACCGATGGAAAACCTGATTGGTCACATATCCTGCCCTATTACGATGATGAGATTCATTTTCGGGATACCATTCAGGAAATAAACGGTATGACAGAATTTAAGGCTATGACAGAGCGCTTAACCAAACGTTCAAAAGACCTTAAGATGAAGCTTGTCAGAGCAATTCAGCAGGATGAAGATATATTTATTGAATGGGAAATGACCATTAGTTATAAGAAATATCCAAGTTCAATAATGTATGGAACCAGCCGACTAACCATAAACGATGAAGGGAAAATCATTGAGCAAAGGGATTACTACGATTTGTGGGGCGACATCTTTGATAATATCCCCAGATTTGGTAAAGCCTATAGAAAGTTTATGAAACGAAAATTTGGTTGAGAGAAATGGGACAAAATGGAATAAAATTTTGGAAATATTTTAAAGAATATCAATGGTCCAATGTGTATGCGATGATTAAAAACAACCGCAAACACCCCAAGATATGCGATTCTGACTTTAACGATAAGCTGGTTGTCATCACGGGTGCGACTTCAGGTATTGGTTATTTTGTTGCAAAAAAATATGCCTCAAAAGGTGCACAACTGATTTGTATCAATCGAAATAAAGATAAATCTGAAGCATTGAAGCGTGAAATAGAAAATGAGTATAAGATTACATGTGACTATTTTTTAGCTGATTTAAGTATCATAAGTGACACACATGAAGTTGCGGAAAAACTATTGAAGATTAATAAACCCATTGACGTGTTCATACACAATGCAGGTGTTTACCTTACCAAACGCGAATTAACTTCAGATGGGATTGAGAAAGTTTTTATGGTTCAATATTTATCGTCGTTCATAATTAACTTTAAGCTAAGAGATAAACTAAAATCCCAGGAAAAATCCAGAATTATTCTCGTTAATTCTGAAGGACATCGTTTTGCGGCATGGGGATTGAGATTGGACGATTTGGATTGGTCAAAAAGACGATATGCTGGACTGAAAAGTTATGGTTCAGCGAAGCTGTCACAACTATTATCCATGCTGATTTTTGCTGATTTTTTCAAGGGTTCGGGTGTTACCATAAATGCAATGCACCCCGGTGCCGTTAAAACAGAAACCGGGCAGGAAAATGGTCGTATTTATAAATGGTATAAGAAAAATATCCTGGATAAAACATTAAAGCCGGCTTCCATCTCTGCTGAAGCTATTTATTACCTTGGCGTTTCAAAAGAGGTCGAAAACATCAGCGGAAAATTTTTCAATCTTACAACCCTTGAAGAACCCGCACCTCCAGCATTGGATATGGATACAGCAAAGCGTTTATGGGAACTTAGCATAACCATGGGTAAATTGAAATAATATGGGAACAGTAAAATACGATACAATAATCGTTGGTGGGGGAATTGCAGGACTTACGTCAGCAGTATATCTTGCACGTGCCGGACAAAAGATTTTGCTTATTGAAAAAAATAAAGAGTTCGGGGGTCTTGTTAACACATTTAAACGCGATGGTTTTCATTTTGAAGCCGGCGTTAGGGCTTTGGAAAGTGCAGGAATTATCTTACCGATGCTTGAAGATTTGGGTATTGAGCTTGATATCGTTCGAAGTAAAGTTTCTGTAGGTATTGAAAATGAGATTTTAAGTATTGAAGATATTAATAGTATTTCAGAATACAGGAACCTTTTGCTAAGGCTTTATCCTGAGAGTGAAGAGGAAATTAATAATTTTATTAAAACTATGCGAAAAATAATGAAACATTTGGATGTTTTATATGGCATAGAAAACCCTGTATTTAAAGACTTAAAAAAAGATAAAGGCTATATTTTTAAAAAATTATTACCATGGCTTCCTAAGTTTATTTTTACTGTTGGCAAAATTAACCGCCTAAATATGCCCATTGAAGACTATTTAGAAAAAATTATTAAAAATCCATCGCTAAGAGACATTATTTCGCAGCACTTTTTTAAAGGCACACCTACTTTTTTTGCTTTAAGCTATTTTTCATTGTACCTCGATTATTTCTATCCTGTTGGCGGAGTTGGAAAGCTCGCAGAAGTAATAAGAGATAAAATCCTGGAGTTCAATGGGGAGCTAAAATCAAGTACAACGATAAAGGAGATTTATGCACAAAATCAATATATTGTTGACGATAAAAATATTAAATATCAATACGACAATCTCATTTGGGCAGCAGATCTTAAAACATTTTACAATATTTTGCATACTGAAGACCTTGCAGAAAAAATAAAGTCTGAGTTTGAACGTACCAGGGTAAAAATGTTGGAAAGCTATGGGGGTGAATCTGTTTTTACGCTTTATTTAGAAGTTGGCCAACCGCTTGAATATTTTAAGAACATTGCACATGGTCATTTCTTCTACACTCCTTCAAAAATTGGACTTGGTAAAATCCACAGAAGTGAATTAAGTGCCATGCTCAAAAATTGGAAGAACACAGATAAAACAGATGTATTCAATTGGCTTGATCGTTTTTTAAAACTCAATACCTATGAAATTTCAATTCCTGGATTAAAAGATCCGGATTTGGTTCCTGAAAACAAAACAGGTGTAATAGTCAGTTTTCTGGCCGACTATGCATTGTTTGAAAACATTCTGGAAGATGGCTGGTACGATGAGTTTATAAAGAAAATTGAAACTACCATTATCAATATTCTTTCCAACTCTGCATACCCTGAAATAAAAGATAAAATCCTGAACCGGTTTTCTTTTACACCCATAAGCATAAAGAATAGGACAGGCAGTTCTGAAGGGGCCATTGTGGGTTGGACTTTTGAAAAGCCTGTACCGGTATTAAACAAAATTCAAAAGGCGGATAAGGCTATATTGACACCCATACCCACCATTTTTCAGGCCGGACAGTGGGCTTACAGTCCTGCAGGTGTGCCTATGTCAATACTTACAGGCAAATTAGCCGCTGACAGGATTTGTAAATTAAAGCGATCCTAATTCCTTTTTTTGATCGGCCCACGCATCCCAGCCTCGGTATAGTCTCTGACTGAGCTAAATGAGGGGTTCCCGGGAATTATCCACCAAAGCTTTTCTGACCGATTCGATACAGGTTCATTTATATCAGTGAGACTATGATTTTGTTTACAAAATCATTTAGCCGAACTGATCCCGAGCGCAAGCCGAGGGATCACAAGAGTATTACTCCCCGCTTCTTGAGGCGATTATAAAAACATTTTACCATTGATACCCCGCTGCGCTGCGGCGGGGTAGTTCATTCACCATCCGGAATTCCTGCGATTTTCATTTCACAGCCAGTGTCGGGAAAGCTTACAAATTGACCATTTTAGTGATAGAGCTTCTCAAATAAATAAGTTCTGACTTTTAACTTTTAATAAAATCGTGTGGATAATTTGACATACGATTCTGAAAAGTTAAAACAGACTCTTTTTTAATCACACCATCATGGATATTAATAGCCTTTTGAATTGTAGGATTTTTCATCCAACCTTCATGACCTTCTAAAATTGTTGGTAAATAAACAATTAGTGCAGCAGATATCGACCTTGAAGCACTTTCCCAAAGATAACTTGGCGTATGATCAACTGCATAATAGTCGATGTTCTCAATACTCAGCATTGGATTCTTAAAGGTTGTAGGTTTAGCAAAATAGAATCCCATCCCTTCGTCGCAACTAACATCAATGATTAAACTTCCTGATTTTAAAGTACCTTTTTCATCTTCTGTAACAAAATTGACAGGATTGTCTGTATCCTGATAGGTCCCATTGATAATAATTTCAGATTCACTAATTAAATTGGATAAAGGTCGAACTGTGCCATCATGCTCTATGGTTACCATTCTGGCTTCGCCATTATTACCTTCACGAATGCGAACATAATGAACATCTAAAATCTCTTCGCGAACTTCATGATCAGGTCTTTGAATACAAATTGTAATATCTCTGAAACCATGAGATTTAAGTGCATAAATAGCTCCCCGACTAACTGCTCCGAAACTAAAAATAATGACTTTACGCTGGTTACCATAATGACCGTCAATACCTCTCAATTGTAATGCGTGAATTACTGCGCAATAGCCTGCCATTTCATTATTCTTATAAAATGTATGTCGACCAATTTGACCACTTGGAGACCAAACAAACATATCCTCAAAAGCAATTAGTGTTAATTTTCGATCTATTGCAGTTTGTGTAATATCCCCCTGCTGTGCGCAATGCGGATAACCCCAAATGAATCCTCCTTCACGTATTTCTTGTAAATCAGCTAATACGGGTTTCGCAATGATAACTGAACCCAATTCAGCCAATAATTCATGACGAGTAGCAACTCCTCCAGTTTGAGAAACAAAAAAATCATCATCTAAACCAAAAGGTGCACCATATCCCTTTTCAAAAATTAATTGTTTCCTGATATCACCTGATAAACGTGATAGGTGATCCGGATGAATTGGCACACGTTTTTCATCCTCTTTTCTTGAAGTTCCGATAACTCCTATGATTCGTTTTTTCATGAGTTCTCTTTCTTAATTTTGTTTAAAACAAATTAATGTCGGTCCGACTTTCCGTAATTCAATGAGAAATCAATTGCTGGAGTGAGGGATTATATTATTGAAACAGCAAAAGGGAGTAATGACTGATTGAAATCAAAAATGGCATAAACCTGCTACAAAGATATGCTATTCTTCTGAGAGATACCTGAATTATATTGATAATAAACTAATTAACAAAAAAATCAGCCTTTAAAAACGGATCATAAAGCATACGGGTTTTTGTGATTTTTTGACAGATTTTGTTATCTTTAGGTTTTAGCGAGAGACAAGTGAATGCAGCAAAACACCTTACAATTTCATACCCGGAGACTGTTGCGGTCATCAAAACATGAAATTGTAAACATGCATGCTGGCAGGCAGGAGCATCATGCAACACATATTGGCAAAGCAATAAAAAATTCTTTATGAAAAAAAATATGATTTCTCGTTTCTCTATTTGTGGAATTATATTTTTCATCTCTGTATCCATACAGGGACAGTATACAAATTGGGAAAAGGATGTTGAGTATAACAACATTAAATTTGATAAAATACGATTCATTATTAAAGAAAAAGACACAACCTACATTGAAGGATATTTATCACAAAAAACCACCATTAACGGCTATCCTTGTTATAAAAATGTAGTATTTGAGAAGGATTGGAAACTACAACAGTTTTTATTATCAGAAAATCATTTTATGTTCGGGGCACAATTTCCAAAAGACACTGAAGTGAGGTTTTATAAAGATAAAATTCATTGTTTTTTTGGCAGGAACACTATTATTCAGGGATATTGTTGTAAAGGAAATTATGGAAAATGGTATACCATGGGTATTTCAACAACCTTATATTTAAATGGGAAATTAAAATCCTTTTACCCATGTAAGAATATTGAAATAAATAATATATGGTGTAAAAGCAGTCCGTATGCAGGAATTAAACTATTTGAAAATGGAAACTTAAAAGAATGTAAATTAGCTAATGATCAAAAAATTAATGGAAAAGAATATAAAAAAAATACAAAATTGATTTTTGATGAAACAGGTGCGATTACTTCTGCTGAATGATCAATTTAATGGATTAATAGCGCTTATTCTAAATTATCTTATGAATAAACCTACACTAAATCATAATTAAAAAAGACAAGGGCAGCATGCAGGATTGTATAAACGTAATGCGGGTTGAGTTGCTTAAATTGAGTTTTGAGGCGCAAATAACTTTCATGTTATTAGGAAAATAAATCATTCCGAATCCAGCACTATGTTGATCCTTGGCCTTTGCCAAAAGGCAACATAACAGCTCAAATACTGTGAAATGACATTAAAACTGGCCAATGTAATTCTGACAGTCTGCATTTCAAATTTCTTGGTTTCCTGCAAAGGACAAGGAATTAACGCTGTCGAACTATGAAAAATGAAATGAATAAGCAAGTATTTTGTTCATCGCCATTAACCACGATATTATTGGCACTATCTGGCTTGTAACTGATAATGACGGAATTTAGAAAAACAAGAGTGAAAAATTTGAACCGTAAAATAAAAGCCACAGCAAACATTGATTTCATATAATACAGGATGAAATGCTAAATGGAGATTGAATAACATAAACAAACAAATTGGTAAACAGAAAATGAAGTATCTTTAAGACCCGTATCTGACTTAGCCAGGGTCGATATACATGACGACATAAAATTAAAGTAACAAATAAATCATAAATCAACACTAACCAAAATAGAGAAATGAAACAGTTAAGAAAACCCATCTTGATAATACTCTCAATTCTTTTTGTACTAACTTTCAAGAGTTTCAGTCAAAATACAGAACAAAAAGATACGACAGATAATAAATTAATTAATGCCGCAATGGAAATCATGACTGCTGCCGGAACCTGTGCTTTGATCACCCTGGACGAAAAAGATCTTCCCATGGTCAGGGTAATGGATCCTTTCCTTCCCGAAAGTGATTTTACGGTTTGGTTTGGCACGAATTCTAAAAGCAGAAAAGTAAATCAAATTAAAAAGAATCCCAATGTAACTTTATATTATTTAGATAGTGACGCTTCAGGATACGTTGTGATTCATGGAATGGCTCAATTGGTGGATGATCAAAAGGAGAAAGATAAGCGATGGAAAGATGAATGGGAGGCTTTTTATCCAAATAAAACAGAAGATTATCTTTTAATTAAAGTTTCGCCCGAATGGATGGAAGTATTAAGTTATACTCATGGTATTGTTGGTGATCCTGTAACCTGGGAAGTGCCTGTAGTATTTTTTGATTCAATTAAATAGGGTATTTAATGGAATAAGAACGGTGTAAAAATCTTAAAAGAAAAAGTGCATAACAAACACTAATAGCCATACAAACAATTACGAATATTGTATTGAATTACATCTTCCATCAATGGAAAATAAAAGCTGTCGTTTATAACATTTGCTGACAGGTACAACAATTTCCATTAATGCTCAGCAGAACAAAAATTCGAAACTCACCGGGCCCTATCTTGGACAGAAACCACCGGGAACTATTCCTCAAATTTTTACGCCAGGATTAGGATAAACTGATATGTATTGTCATTACAGCCATGGATTTTATGCAGCAAGAAAAAATTGAAATAGAAAAAAGATAGTATCCAATAAAACATAATTGTTCATGGCTACTGAACACCTCCACGCCATTTATGACATCAGTTATTCATATTTGATCGCATCTACCGGATTGGTCAATGCTGCATTGATGGTTTGAATGATCACTGTGATCTGAGCCAACATAAGAATAATAACCCCGGTTATAATGAACCAGTTGATGTTGATGGAAATCCTGTATGCAAAATGATCGAGCCATTGTTCAAGGAAATACCATGCGATGGGGACCGCGATGATAAATGCGATCAGGATAAGCCGGATAAAATCTTTCGAAAGCATATAAACCAGCGAGCCCACTGTAGCTCCAAGCAATTTTCTGATCCCAATGTTCTTGGAAAATTGTTCAGCGATGAATGACGAAAGACCAAATAAGCCCAACAGTGAAATAAACACCGAAATCAAGGCAAAAAAGCCGATGATCTTTTGCAGCTTGTTATCCGCATCGTAGTTCAGGTTTAACAGTTCACTTAGATAATCATACTTAAAAGGTTCTCCGGGATTGAGTCTCGTCCAAACTTTTTCGATACCGGCCAGTGTCTTTTCCATGTTATTAGGATTGATCCGCAGGGTGATAAGATCCGATGGCTTATCTTCCAGAAAAAAAACGATCGGACTGATCTCATCATAAAGGGAATTGAAATTAAAGTTTTTAACGACACCGATCACTTCGTGATTATAAGTTCTTTCTGTGGTTCGCCGTCGAATCTCTTTCCCAAGGGCATTTTCATTCCAACCAAGCATTTTCGCTGCTTCCCAATTGATTATTACCCCCTGCTCCTTATCGGTCCCATAGTTTTTGTTAAAGTTTCGACCATTGATGAGTTCCATCCCCATCAGGTCGATAAAATTATAATCAACAAATATGAGGTTCATGAGATGTTCTTCAAATTTTTCATCACCTTCCACCAGAAAAACATCAAGTAAGCCTCCTTCGCCGGGCAATGTATTGGAAGTGGCGATATTAAATATATTTGGATCTTTAAGGATCTCATTTTTAAAATCCGGCAACTTCTTTTTAAAAGTTGTATCAGTCGCTCTAATGATTATGACATTATCCTTATTGAATCCCAAATCCTGGTTTTTAACATAATTGAGTTGACGGGTTACGGCGATGGTACAGGCAATCATAATGGTGGCCACGGTAAACTGGAATATGATCAGTAGTTTCCTCAGATGGCCGCTCTTCCTTCCCGGATTGATCATGCCCTTTAATACAACCACCGGTTTGAAAGCACTCAGATACAAAGCCGGATAACTTCCTGCAATCAGTCCAATTCCAGCTGTAATGATCAACAGGATTAAATAAATCACAGCATCTTTCGGCAGCTGAAATGAAATGTTTTTCCCGGTAAAATGATTAAATGCCGGCAAGAAGATTTCAATTATCACCACTGCAACAATAAAAGCGGCCATTGCAATGATAACCGACTCACCCAGGAATCCCCTACGCAAAATCCCTTTGTGTGCCCCCAACACCTTTTTAATACCAACTTCTTTTGCTCTGTGCGAAGATCTCGCCGTTGCCAGATTCATATAATTGATCCCGGCAATTAATAATATAAAAGTAGCAATGATAGAAAAAATCAGGATGGTATTGAAATCACCCCGCGGGAGATCCCAGTCCAATCCGGAATAAAGATGAATTTTGTCGAGCCGGGTCGTCATTAAATTAAATTTCCCGTTCAACCGTTTACTTACAGGTTCGATATACTTGTTGTGAAACGGTTGAAACTTTTGATGGATTTCATCTATGGAGGAATTTTTATGGATCAAAATATAGCTGAACAGCCTGATGGCCCAGAAATGAACATTGTTCAGATCCCGGTACATCCGATCACCTATGATCTGGCTGTATGTTTCAATCGAAACCAACCCGTGAAACCTCAAATGCACATTGGCAGGCAGATCCGCTATCACGCCGGTTACGCTGCAATTGATCTTATTGTTCAATTTAACAACTTCACCTAAAGGGTTTTTATCACCGAAATATTTTTCAGCAGTGGTTTTATCCAGTACAATGGAATTGGGTTTGGTCAATGCGTTTTCGGGTCCACCGTATATAAAAGGATGATCAAATACATCAAATACGGTAGAATCAGCAAAATACAGTTGGTCCTCAAAAAACAATTTATCCTGATATTGTAGAAATCCGTTATCAACCGACCTGAACCTGGCAATTGCTTCAATTTCAGGAAACTCTTTCTTCATGGCTGGAGCAAGGGCAAAGGAGGATTTGGCGACTTTTTGATTGTTATCGGATATGGTGATATCGGATTCTAACCTGTATATCCGTTTGTAGTTTTTAAAGTTTTTGTCGTACGACAGTTCATCTTTGATAAATAGAAAAATAAAAATAAAACAAGATAAACCGATGGCCAAACCCAATATGTTTATAGCGGTATATAAGCTATTGTGACTGAAATTTCTGAATACTGTTTTTAAAAAATGCATCGAATCTTGATAACCTAAAAAACTATAATCACAAATTATTCCAAGGCTGAAAAATTTCACTGAATGGTAAGGAAACAGTGATATTTGACCACATGACCTGATATTTGAAAGACAGAAATTGTACAGTTGGGGACAGATTCTGTTCGTATATGAACATAGCTAACTAACGGGCAGAGACTTGTCCATTGATGAGCTCGTGATCATTGGTTTTTCTAATCGGTTATTGTAAAAAAATATCTGATATTGTGGATTATTTGCTTCGAATTTATTATTTTTAACCTGGCGTGTATTACCGATCGGATCTATGAAAAACTAAAAAAACAGTTATAACAATAATAATGCTTGCAATGGCAAGCATCTTTATAATTGGAGCGGATTGGATGGGTGATATTGCAAATCGATTTTTTCACAACTATTTTGCTGATATTGCTATACCCTTTGGGTATTATTTACTCCTTGTCCTTTTGGAAGACAAATACAAACCATTTAAAAAGTGGTATGATAAAGCAGGTTCAGTTTTTATCCTTTGCGTCATTTCTGAATCTCTGCAATACTTTGGCATTTATGCCCTTGCCATCGTTTTTGATCCCTGGGATTACATTATGTTGCTACTGGTGCACTTTTAGCTGCATTCTTTGACAGGATTCTCTTTACAAACATCTTTAGTTTTTGGCATTAAGAAATAATTTACATCAAGTAAAAAAAGCTCTGTTTCGGTATACCCATGCAACAATCTATCAAGCATTCGACAATAAAGACCATTATCAAAGTATTGAAGAAAAAGCTGCCCCTTCTCGAATTTTATTACTAAAAATCATTCGTTTGTTAATGGAAGAAACGAATGGCTGTATTCATGTTTCTGTATTTCCTGTAAAGAAATGGAATTTTACACAATAAATCTGGAGACAAAAGGATATCAAATAATGCACTGGTTGCATTACGACTCATGATGGTTTAAATTATAACCAGAAGAAAAAATTATTTAGGGAAAAGATTGGTAATATTCTTAAAGGAATGACCTTTTAGAGGTAAATTTGAAAAGTAAAACTACACTTTAGTTTTTATCATAAAATTGTCCGAATTGATTTGAACCGGTACAATTGCTTCTGTATTCTGCATAAATTCTTGTTAGAAATAAGGATTAAAGATTTGATAATGATTTTTACCGAAAGAGGGCATATGTCTGTATATTTATTAGCAGTCTGATGGATGACCATGAAATCGGCAAGGATGCTGAACACAATGGAAAGTCAAGTTTATAAAACTGACGTAACAGTGCAGAAATGGATATACATGCATGTAGCACAATCCGTTCCGAACAAAAAAAAAGTTGTTGCACTGCATGATAATATTAAAAGTGAACAGACCAGAAAGCACAGCAAGAATTAATTTCAAACCAAAACTATGCGAACTAAAATTCTGTCCCTACTAATACTCATAAGCACTATTGCTTGCAACAGGCAACAGGAAAATCAATCAAACTCAAATGATCGTGTGTCTGAAGCTGAAATATCATTTGACAAAACAAAGTGGAGCACCAGGGAAGGCAGGGATTACCCCTACAGAGATCCGATGCTGAACGATATCGTTTATAATGATACGATAAGGATGCTTACGCAAGAAGAAATTTTAGAGCTGCTTGGAGAGCCCGACCGGAGAGAGGATGGTTATCTGTATTACATGGTTAAACAAAAGCGCCTGGGATATTGGCCGCTGCATACCAAAACACTTGTGTTAAAATTTTCAGAAGATAATACGATAGATTGGATAAAAATACATGAATAGGATAAAAACATATTTATTCGGCAATCCACCCGAATATTCATTTAACGATGACGATTTCTAACCACGGATTTTCGATCAATTTTAAGAAAAGAACCGGCATTAAAAAAAATTGTATTAACCTTGTAATCGCAATACAACTTTAAACTTATGGGATGATGGTCCTGAAAAAAGCAGTTTTGGTTTTATAAATCCAGGATCTCGGCAACAGCGGCGATAAGGTTGAATCATTGGATAAAAGTATGAGGATAGGTTTTGATTCAAAACGGCTTTACAGCAATTTCACCGGTTTGGGTAATTATAGCCGATCGCTGGTTAGAAATCTGCACCAATACCATCCTGAGCATGAATATGTATTATACACACCCAAACTGATCCACACACCTGAAACAGCATATTTTACTGACAATCCTGCTTTCAAGACAATTGTAGCGAAAACGCCATTAAAAGCTTATTGGAGAAGTTTTTCTATCGTGGATCAGTTGAAGAAAGATGGGATTGAATTGTATCATGGCCTGAGCAATGAAATTCCCGGAAATCTGATAAAAACCCATATCAAAAGTATTGTCACGATTCATGATCTGATATTTAAAGTACTACCGGACACCTATCCTTTCATCGATCGCCAGATATATGATATCAAATTTCGTAAAAGCTGTTTAAATGCTGATCGAATTATTGCCATAAGCAACAGCACCAGGTCCGATATCATTAAGTTTTATGGTGTTGATCCGGATAAAATTGAGGTCATTTACCAAAGTTGCCATCCATTGTTTTATCAAACACCAGCTATCACGGAAAATGCCCACTTACTTCAAAATTATGACATACCCACGGAGTTCTTATTGTTTGTTGGCAGCGTTGAAAAAAGGAAAAACTTAAAGTTGATTTTAGAATCTTACCAGCATTTAAAACCTGAGTTCAGCATTCCTTTGATTGTGATTGGGAAAAGCAAAGGACAGGAAAAGGAAATTCAGAATATCATAGCCGCTCAAAAACTTGAAAAAAAGGTATTTTGGATTTCAGATCTGAAAGACAATTACTCCTTACAAGCCCTTTATCAACGGGCCATGGCTCTGGTTTACCCCTCGTTTTATGAAGGATTTGGCTTACCGGTTGCAGAGGCCTTATTGAGCAAAACACCGGTTATCACCTCCAATGTTTCGTCTTTACCGGAGGCAGGTGGCCCAAAGTCGTTTTATGTAAATCCCAATAGTTCAGAAGAACTCGCTGAGGCCATCACGCAAGTTCTCTCTGATTCAGCACTCAGAAAAACAATGATCGAACAGGGATATGCATACGCAATGGATAACTTTACCCCGGATCATGTTACCAGTCGGATAATAGCGTGTTATGAAAATACAATACAAGAAAGGAAATAGAAAATACGCGTTAAAAACAGGATGACAGGGATACACAAACTGCCAAAAATATTATTGAAAATAAATCTCATCTTTGGAAATATTCACATCGTATCTGGAAATATTAAATCAGCCTTTAAACTTGGTGCAATAAAAGTCTATTCCGGGAATAATAAAATAATGTTAAATCATGTCAAAAATCCTCACCTGGAAAAACATTTTGGAAATGGCATTAATCAGTGCAATACTCTCACCAATTATCCAGATTGGCAATAAAAACCTGAATTGCCAGATACGAACTCCTTCCCTGTAGGATTTCTTTTTGCTAAGTATCAAATATATGAATAAGGCAATAAAGCCGACAAACCCAATCATTGAAAGTGTAACATGAACTTTAAACAATAAGCTATACCAGGGAACCGCTGCTGATTCAAAATATTGAGAAGTCGGTGTTATTTTTAGTGAGGCAAGAATTGCCGTAAGAATATCAATGGCGATGGCCAAGCCAAGAAATAAAACGTAGGCGGATTTGTTTTTATAAAAACGATAACTCCCAATAATATAAAGAAACAATGCAAAAAATGCCAGAAATATGTTTATTAAGCAAGCCGGATTAAATTGCATAATAATTTCACATTGGGGTTAGATAAGGGTTCGAAATATACGGAAATATGCAAGGAAAAGCAAGAAAAAATTTCATCTTTTGTATCCTGAAATGTTGGATGGGAACCCTGCCGAAAAGGCGTTTTAAAGGAAAAACGAGGCTGCACTAAAACCTGTATGACCAACTGCGCCATAGTTTTTCAAGGGGGCCCTGGTTATAAAACCGGAACCAGATCACATTGATGACCACCTGCAATACATATACCCAGAAAGCAATAAAAACTAAACGGGTTACCTGCATTTGCCCAAAGAAGCCGAACCCCCAACCATAAAAAATAACCGATAAAATAAGGGATTGCATGAGATAATTGGAGAGAGATGCTCGTCCCATAAAAGCGATTGGTTGTAACAATTTGGCTACAGGTTTGAATGATGCGACCAGTAGTATGATCAACAGATAACCAGAAGCAATACAAACATTCATAAATTCGTAACCGGTCATATAAACCGCATTGGCAAAGGAACTATTGAAGTCAATGATTTTATCAAGTCCGAAGTAAATAAGCATCCCCACGGAACCAACTATCAATAGCATGAATGACCATTTTCCACGATTTTGAACAATGCTGTCATGAAGGCTGTATTTGGATGCAATGAATCCAAAAAGGATAACGCCAATGATCTTGGGCATGTAATAAAACGCATTGATATTTCGAAAGGCGGCATATTCATGTAAACGAAGTTGGAGGCATTCCAGGTAGGTGCCCCGGGCATAGATCACTTTGGCGCTCTCAAGGCATTCGGTACAGGTGGACGACATCGCATCCGGCAGGGCTATCCAAACATCAAGCGTCAACCAGAGTCCGATAAAAAAGTAGAAAAAGATGGCCAGAACAATCTGCATGAAAGTGGACAACCTCCGCAAACCCAAAACAACAAATCCGGCAATGGCATACAAGAATAAAATATCACCTGCCCAGAGGAACACTATATGACCCATTCCAAAAATAGCCAGGATGATCATCCGTCTGGTAAAAAATCGCACAAAGGACTGTTGCCGCTCCCGGAACCGTTGATACTGCATATAAATTCCATATCCAAATAAAAAGCTGAACAGGAAGATGAACTTATCAGCGGTTAAACTGATGTATATGTTGTAAAAATGTTGTTGATAGTCATCGGGTAAGCGACTGTAAAAACCGCCAAAATCGAAAAAAGAAGCATTGAAACCCAGAACATTTACCAGGATGATGCCAAAAAGTGCAAATCCGCGCAGGATATCGATCGAAATAATCCGATCACGACTATGGACAGGTTTTACAGGTAACAACTTATATGTTCAGGTAAATATTGATCAGCTAAAATTAATCAATTCAACTAAAATACTGGCCTCTTTTTCGGTAAAATCATAAGATAGATCCAGGAATAAATAAGAAGGTTTAGTGGCTGCCGGCAAGGATTCAATTATTTTATTTCAAATATTTTTCCTTCAAAAAGATCAAACAAATATACCTTTCTAAATCCACTCTCAAAAATCCATTTCGCTAAATTGTTGGCAAGGTGACCCGACTTCATAATGCTGACATCATCACTGTAGATGAGAAGCAAGTGTTCGGCAATCTTCATATTGGAATAAAGGCCCAGCTTTTCGTTTTTTTTATGGATGGTTCGCAAGATGTTATCATAGAGGGTTTTTTCAGAATATATCAAGCGGGTAAGTTCTATGCCAATGGTTTTACGGGAATTGACCTTCAGCAGAAAATCGGGCGATTCATGGGGTACCAGCTTTCCTTTAGGGAAACTTTCCAGTTTTTTCCTGAAAAGTTGCATCACCAGGTATTCTTCCTCCTTTTGAATCATGCAAGATTGTTCACTGCTTCTTCAAGGCGCTGCATGGCTTCTTGAACGTAGGAGCGCGGGCAGGCCACATTCATTCTTTGAAAACCTTCACCTCCGGGTCCGAAAACGGGACCGTCATTCAGGCCCAATCCTGCTTTTTCAATCACAAACTTTTTAAGGGCCGCTGGATCCAGGTTTAAACTACGGAAATCGAGCCAAACCAGATAGGTGGCTTCGGGTCTGATCATTTTTACTTTCGGAATCCTTTCTTGGATATACGACTCCATATAATCTAAATTCTCCTTTACATAATGTAACATTTCCTTAAGCCAAATTTTCCCATGCGTATATGCTGCCTCCGAAGCTACCATCCCGAAAAGGTTTCCCATCCCTACATGAACACGTCCGAGCATGATCTCGAAATCGTTTCTTAAACCGGGATCGGAAATGATCACCGAAGAGGAAGCCATGCCTGCAAGATTAAAGGTTTTACTGGGAGCCATCATGGTTACAGTTACTTTGGCGATCGCCTCCGATATGTTGGCTGCCACTGTATGTTTAAAAGGTGGAATGGCAAGGTCGCTGTGAATTTCATCAGAGATCAATACCAGGTTGTGCTTAATGCATATGTTTCCGAGTTGTTCGAGCTCATCCTTTGTCCAGGCACTGCCACCCGGATTATGTGGATTGGAAATAATGATCATGCGCGTACGATGATCGATTTGCTTTTCCAGATCTTCAAAATCCATTTCATAACGCCCATTTTTTAACAACAGTTGATTGTATACCAATTGACGACCATTGTCCTTCACGGCTGAAAAAAAGGGAAAATAAACCGGTGGCTGAACAATGATCTTATCGCCAGGTCTTGTATACGCCATCACTGCCATGTTTACAGCCGGGACAATTCCGGGGCTAAAAACGATCCAGTCCTTATTGATCTTCCATTGGTGCAGGTTGTGGATCCAGTCAATCATGGATTGATAGTAGGAATCAGGCCTGACAGTATAACCGAAAACAGGATGGTCTGCCCGATCCTTTATGGCATTAACAATAAAGTCTGGGGTTTTAAAATCCATGTCCGCTACCCACATGGGGAGGACACTGTCATCACCGAAATAAATATCCCTGATATCCCATTTAACACAAGAAGTGCCTTTGCGATCAATGATTTCGTCGAAATTGTATTGCATAATCTTCATAACAATTTTAATGGACAAAAGTCGCAAATTTATGAAATAGGAATAATACGGCTTTTATGAAATGGCAATGGTCGCAATACACCCAATTAGCCGGCTACATTTTTTCTTTGGGGATTTGAAAGCAAGATGGCTTTGAAAAGCGGATGATCGCATTCGTTAAAAAATCGAATTGAGATCTTTCACCCGTTTACCATCTTTATAACCAACCACAAAAGCATCTCTGAACCCTTTGGCTCGTATCTTATTACGCACTTTTACAGCAGCTATATAGGTATTGAAGTTTCCAATGGTATATCTGTACAATCCGTCGCTCTCACTATATTCTTTAAAGATATCTTCATCAATGTCATACTTTTTCCTGATCTCAGAATCTGTAATACTTCCATCTTTAGTAGCCAGTATCTGAACACTGAAGCCTTTGGGCAATGCCGCTCTGACATTTGTACCAGTATCATCACTAGTTACCGGTTCCACCATGGCCAGCAGATCATACAGCATGACTTTTTTACCATCTTTGTAGGCTACGATAAAGGCATCCTTCAATTCATTTCTTGTATTCAAAATATTTCTGTACTCCCTGGCTTTCCAGTATTTGATGAAATGGCCTGTAGTGAATCGATACCATTCATCAACCTTTTCAACCTCAACCTCACCACTGAGATCAAATTTCCTTTTTATTACTTCAGGATCACCGATTGTTTTGGAAGCGGCTACCTGTATGGTAAATTCCACACCCGGCCACCGTGACTCATAAAGTCCTGACCTGTATTCGGCTTCCAGCAGTCTTTCTTCCAGTGTTTTTCTTCGCTCGACATCAGGTTTCGATTCTACATCTTCCACCCTGGCTGTTTTTTCTTCAACTTCTGTTTTCTCCGTTGCTCTTTCTATTGGAGGAATAATGGTAGCAGGTTCCTCTTTCTTTACAGTTTGATGTGCAGGTTTACTGATGATAACCGTATCTGCATTGGTTTCCTGAATCTTTATAGAGGTTGTTTCCTTTGTTGCAGGAGGACGATCATCCGTCTGAGTCACTTTCTCTTTGGCTCCTGTAATGGTGTCAAGGATACTGATGGCTGTTCGGTAATTTTGTCTTCCTTTCAGCGGAAGGATATTGATTTCACTTACATCTTCTTTCTGTAGCTCAGGAACATATTTTTCAGCTTCATAAAGTGTTTCGAATCCAATGATGCGCACTTTGTAAAGTTCATCTTCAACAAATATTTCTACCTCCTTACCCAGTATAGTAGCCAATTTGGCTCTGAGTGCATCGGCATTAATTTTACGGTTGAATGCACCAAGCTGAATGGTGTAACTATCAGGTCCTGTGGTTAATACTTCTTCAAACACGTCGTGAATGACATAATAAGTGGTATCCCGTTCCGTGAATGTATTTAGAACATCCCTGTGGATATCAGGCTCACCGGCTACAAGATCAGGTTTTCTTGTTCCGATTAATGTAATGACCCAAATCTCACGAACACCCTGTTTCACAAGGACCGGAATATATCTCTCAACCTCATAATTCGAGTTGAAACCAACCAAGCGTACTTTATAATAATCATCTTCTACCGTTATAATCACTTCTTTATCGAGCATATCCATCAGCTTTTTCCTCAACCTGTAGGCATTGTCTTTGTATTTAAAAGCGCCAAGCTGAATGGCATAACTATCGGTAAATGAAGTACTGTCTTCTTCAACTATATTATGAATAACTACGACACCTGAATCTTCTTCGGCCAACTCTTTGGCAGGATCTGTTTCAATAGCAGGCACATGGGTTGTGAGATCAGAATCTATCATTCCCTGATTGATAATCAGATCAATCTCACTAATTCCTTTAGTTTGTAGTAACAAATAAGATTCTACAAGGGCAGCATTTGTCATTATATGAGTGATGCGAAGTGTATATTGTCCATCTTCAGGAATAAGGTCCACCTCTTTACCCAGCATGGTGCTCAATTGATCGCGCATTGCTTCTGCTTCTGCTACAGTTTCATAGGCTTCAATTTCAATGTCATAACTATCCATTGGAGCAGTGGTGACCTTTTCCACTTGCTTGTGCACAACCAATAAGGTTGTGTCATTATCAACAAGGGAAATAACCGTATCGGTTTCGGCACCTGGCAGGATGGATAGCAATCTTAGTTCTATGGATCCTTTATGTGTAACGAGATTAATCTCGCTGATCCCTTTGCTTTGCAATACAGGATAAGATTCTACAACTGCGGCAATGGTCATTAATCCAGCAATGCGGAGTTTATAAAGTCCTTCTTCGGGAATGATACTCACCTCTCTACCCAGCATGGTACTCAATTGATCGCGCATTGCTTCTGCTTCTGCTGCAGTTTCAAAGGCTTCAATTTCAATGTCATAACTGTCCATTGGTGCAGTGGTGACCTCTTCCACTTGCTTGTGTACAACCATTACAGAGGTATCATTGTTGACAAGCGAAATGACGGTATCGGTTTCTGTACCTGGTACTATGGCCAGTATTCTTGTGTCTAACAGTCCTTTGTGGGTTATCAAGCCAATCTCGCTGATGCCTTTGCTTTGCAGTGTCAGATATGCATCCTCAACTTCAGCGCTTGTTGCCAGGCCAGCAATACGGACTTTGTATAAATCATTATCAGGAACCAGGATCACTTCATTGCTAACCATTGTGCTTATCTGGTTCCGAATAGCACTGGCTTCAACCTCATTATCAAAGGTTCCAATTTCAAGTGTAAAATGATCAGCAAATGATGTCGTATCCTCATAGTCTATTTTATGAACAACCAGCAGCACCGTATCATTAGCCACAAGCGATATGACGGTATCCGATTCGACACCTGGTATTATGGTAAGCAATCTTGTTTGCAACATGGCGGTGTTGATGATCAATCCGATCTCATTTATCCCCTTACGCTGCAAAATCGGGTAGGATTCCTCAACTTCACCTTTTGTCTCAAAACCTGATATCCTTAACTTGTAAAGATCATTCTCAGGAATCAGGACTGCTTCTTTATTCAAATGGGTTGTGATTTGATCCCGCAGGGAATCTGCTTCAGTTTCATTATCAAAGGTAATCTCAATGGAATAACTATCCCTGCTATTGATCCAGTCTTCAGCAATTTCCTCATGAACAATCATATCGATTGTTTTTGGACCTTCAATGGGTTTCGTTGTGTCAACCTTGATGATGAAATCAAGACCGTCTACATAATCACCATCAATATTTGCAGCAATCGTAAAATCAACAAATCCGGGCGAAGATGTCATTTGCAGTTTCCGTAATTGCGACGAGTCTATTCTTGCATCATAGGTTCCGGGTTTAAGACCGAAATAAGTGAAATAACCGTCTGCTTCCGACAGGGTTCTTCCTACTATTTTCTGATTTTTGTCATAAATATTCACAATGATGCGACCCAGTCCGCGGAGTGTGCCATTATGATCGATCCAAACCATACCTGCGGCTTCACCAACAACTTCTATTGGAATTTCAATAAGCTTGACGATATTGGGATCAACTGCAATATTCATGGAGCGGTGTTTCAATCTCCAGGCAATATTGTCCAAACTGCTCTGATCAAATTCAATAAAACAATCAGTATAAGGCTCCAATCCAAAGATCCTGATGGTGGTATCAGCTTCTCTTTTTTCAATTCTACCGCCGTTGGCTCTGAGATTCAATCCATAGACTTTGGGTTCACCCGGATCTCTGGTTCCGTTACCATTTTTATCGAGGAATGGAATGATGCTTATTGCACCTCTGCCCACATTGCTTCGATAATCCGTATACACATAATCATTTTTGCCATCATTGACGATGCTACCCCTGGCAAAATGGATAAATTTAGTTGACCTGTCGGTTTGTCTCAGGTTGACACTGGTTTGTGCAAAGTTAAAATCGTAACGAAGTCCAAATTCCAGCAAATGCATATTACTCCTGAAATTTTGCTCATACGAAGCAGTGAAGTATCCCTTTTTAAATACCCTTTTTTCAGCAAGGAGTTTAGCAGATAAAAATTCAGCATTCGTGTAACTATATTGTGCCCGGGGTTGAAGCGTTATATCTTTGGGAAGACGGAAAGACATGGAAAAATCGGTATAAAAATAAGGCTCTGTATTACCCACAAATACCCCATAGGTAGTAATGTTTGTACTTATACCAAAGAGGGCCCCGGAAATCAACCATTCGGAAGTTGTGTAGTTTGTTGATGGTAAGACCAATTGATTAACTGAAAAACGGTTATATACCGAAAAGTTCTTTAATCGAATGGGCATGGACACCGAAATTTTTCGTTCCTCACGAAATATATTATTGATTGCCTTTTGATCCTTATTATAGTAAATATAATTTATATCGAATTGAAGGCTTGAAGGGAGTCTGTAGGTTAGGGTACCCTTTGACCTGACCTCAGGAGAAAATTCCCCCGAAAGCAATAGATTTGAAGCGAGTCGAAATGACCCATTGACAAATGGCATAAACGGTCCGGAGGAAACTGAAGAAAGATACTCAACACCACTGCCGATTGTAATTGATCGGGTTAAACCATAATATACATGACTTCTGGAAAAGATACTGTTTTCATTATCTTCAACCATACCTGCACTTACAGAATACTCCAGTGTTTTTTTGGGGATAAAATTAAATGGGATGGTAATATTTTGTTCCCGTGTACGCTCTTCACCATAAGGACCATAAAACTTCAGCATGACATTGGTATTCCCATAAACCAGGGGTACTTCAAACGTGAAAAAACCAGATGCATCAGCAGTGGTATAATCAACGAGTACATTATTGACATAGAGTTCAACGATCCAATTAGGTTCAGTATGGTCGCTGAGGGTATAGCTGCCAAATGATCGTCGGAATTGCGTTGATGCATTGGTAATTTTTGCCCCAACAACGGGATCATAAATTGACGATGTTGCACCCGTTGCATATTTACCTGCCATTACCTGTCGAACAGCCTTATTATCATTGTTGACGTACCGCCATAAATAGTGTTGTTGTTTTTCGGTGAATGGTGCATAGCTATTGTAATTCAAGGCCACCGTCGCTTCACCACCGGCAATCATTGATCCGAGTGCCAGACCAAGTCTTGAATCAACCTGTCCATCCAGTTGTTCTGACACATTAACTGACCAATCAGCCATTCCAAAACGAAACATGGGATAACGCCTTCCAATATTGGTATCTGCTTCCTCTTCACCAGCCAGCCGCTTTATATTTTTTCGCATTGCCTGCAAACGCATTTCACGTATGGCCGGTAATTCAAGTCGTGTATTGACACGAACGGACATGGTCCTGAAATTAAATTTACATTCAAGACCAAAAATTTGACCGAAATACAGCCCCCTTAAATAAAGGTTTGTTTCCGTCCGGATCAGGTCACCGGGATTAAGCTCAAATAGTTCACCATTATATAGAATTTGTTGATTGAGCCTGTCAATTAAATAAGTGGCATCTTGATTTATGAAAAAACCGGTGATGCTATCCAGCCCGGGTGAGGGAACATTCCTTATCATCAGGAAATCAAAAAGGTCGGTTATGGGGAGATATACTTCATTACCCTTGATTAAAACATCCATATCCCTACCGCCGATTTTGGGCACATCAAGAAAAAGAGCAATTTCATCATACCCATCATCGACCTGTCCAAAACTGCTGTTATATGACAGAATTGAAAAGAAACCAATCAAAATGATATAGCATAGTTTTGGATTGACAGGCATTCGCTTTAGTTATTAGAATGGGTCGTCAAATTTCTTTGCTGGTCAGTTATTGCTTTAACATTGTATCAGAAACGTCATTCCTGCACTAAGGTTACATCAAATGTACCCCCATAATTTCCGGGAGGATTCATGAGTGAATTCCCGACGATGAGTGTACCTCCAATACTTAACTGAGTAGATGCAGGTGGTGGTGTTGTAACAACAAATGGGCTGGATGGATAAGTGTCTCCTAATTGAAGAATCATGGATCCGCCATTGCTTCCTGTAAGAATGGCATCAGGTCCGTTCAGCACAGAAATCAGCGTACCAGGGTTAGCAACAATATCGTAAAGTCCGGTCGAAAAGGAGTAACCCATGGTTAATAAAACGATGTCCCCCGTAGAGGAACGAGATCCGTCGCTATAAATGATCACGGAACCACCGATATCCCCATGATAAAAGGCGCCAAAGCTTAGGTTTTGGGATAAATTTACGGTGACCGATATGGGCCGGGGTGGTTTCTCCTGTCCATAAACCATGCTCGTGATCATGAAAAACATGAAGATCCATGATAAAACATATTTTAAAAAAACTCTGCGAAATCTATTGTTTTTTAGTAAGTTCATTTCTTTTCAATTAAAATCTTTTTGGTCTTTACTTCATTTCCGGACAATAAGGTGGCTACATAAATTCCATTGCTGAGATGGGGATCAAAATGATACATGCCTTTTTCCATAATTCTCTGGCTGAATAGTTTGCGTCCAGCCATGTCATAGAGGGATAAAACTCCATCATTGTTTCCCAAATAACCGCTATTTACATTCAATTTACCATTGGAAAAATAAATATTAAAAAAGTCGGATTGATCAATGTCTGGCAAGTTGGTCGTGCCATCCAGAACTTTTATGGAAAAACGATTAAGATATTCACCCGCATCAAGATTGATTTTATATTCTGGCTCCTCCAATAAATCCTGATTCACTCCGGTAGCTGCATCATGCAAATATATTTTCATTCCCGGTATCAAATTCTCGTAATCCCTGATCCTGAAACTTACCTGTCCACTTTGATAATTTATTAAGCCTAAAGGAATGGTTGTAATGGGATCAATAATTTCCGGTAGCGCATCAATTGAGAGTTTTGTTCCATCAGGAAGGATTGCATAAAAATTGGTAACCTTTTCATCTGTATTCATTAACTTTAATGCATCAAAGTTACTGTCAAAATCAGGTGTGGCATTTTCATCAAAATAAATAACCATTGGATCAGATGATGATGGATTATCTGAATAAGATGTTGTAAATCTAAGTAAAATCTTATTAGAATTTTCAGTTGTCTTAAGAAAAGGATGACTAAGATCATTTACCCTCACCGAATTGTTCATGCCCAGTGTACCGGCAACAGGGTAAACACCATCCGTAACATGGATAAAAAATCCCTGCATAGAAGGAATGATATTGGTAGCCAGTCCATCACTTGAAATTCCATTTATGTAAGTGCTATAGGTACCCGAATACTGATCAGCGCCGCCTGCTTTAAAATAATACAGGGCATTGTCGATGTTTGATTTTGTCCATCCGGATGCTGCATCCCAATCAATGGGTGAAGGATATGGATTTCCAAACAAGTTAAAACCCTGCGTATAGGGATGGTTATGATTATAAATGATTCTTGATAGAGGGCCATTGTTTACCACACCTGCAACATCCACAGTTTTAGCAGCAGCATTGGGCCCAAAGTTAATGGCATATCCCGACAATGGAATCAAGGGATTTACAACATTGACATAAGAGTCCCATCCGGATGTCACCACGTTTTCATCATATTCATAAAATGTAGGAAAGCTGGCAGCAAGGTCCATATCATCATCAAACTCACCGACAGTGGCTGCTTGAAATGGGGAACTAAAATACTTATAACCAAATCCTGAAGGCAGATACCGTTGCATGGTCACATCGCCTGTTACTTCACCGGTTCCTGCGCCATCAATAAGGGCTGTTTGAATCGCTGTTGAAATGAGGGTTAAATTTCCATCGGAGGTAAGATTTCCTGAAGTTGCAGCAACAATTCCCGTCACATTCAGAGGTCCCAGCAGGGTAACTCCCGCAACATTGTTCACAATTAAACCATCAATGGTGTTACCTGTAAACTGGCCAGCGCTGATGGTTTGTGCTGAGGATCCTTTCAATTCTATGGTTCCCGAGGTAGCATCGAAAGTTCCACCATTGGTTATTGATCCGGCTATCTCCAATGTATTAGCTGTTATCGTTAACGATGAACCGGATTCAATTGTAATATTTTTTACTGTTCCATTAATTCCTGAGCTAAGCACCGGTTTATTCGGAACATCCGGGATCAATGCATCTTTGGTGAGTTCGGGGAGCAGATCATATGACCAATTGCTAGCAACATTCCAATCTGTGCTCACATCACCGGTCCAGGTGATCTTGTCATATATCGTAATGGGACTTGTTTCACTAACAGTTCCACAACCACCAATCGGGTCAATGGTATTTGTGACAATGTAGGTCCCAGGTGTACTTCCGGCCAAATCTACCTCACCGGTTGCACTGCTTACAAATACCAGTCCCGCTGTGGATGTAAATGTTCCGGCAGTTCCGCCTCCGCTAAACGTCGGGAACGGGTTAGGATCGGTATAAAAATAAGGAGTACCTGTATAACTGAATGTTGCAACAGGTAAAGGTGTAACTGTTATATCAACCGTTCTGGCCGGACTTGTGCCACAAGCATTAGAAGCTGTAACACTCAATGTACCGCTGGTGGCCGATAAGTCAAAATCAATGGTAATGGAATTTCCTGTTCCGTTAATAGTGGCACCTGTTCCGCTATAGGACCAATTGTATGTTACACCAACAGCGCTGGGAACAGTATAAACATTATCCGTTGAGCCCTGACACACAGGCGTTGGTGCTGAGGTAAAATTCAAAGGCTGTCCGGCAATAACCGGGAAAGATATGATTACCTCATCGGATGAGGTACAAGTTACATTGCTGATCGTCCATCGAAGGGTATAGGTTTCGCCTAGAGAACCGGTAAAGACAGTCGAATTGAATGAATTGTCAATTAAAACCCCACCCGAACCACTGATAATGGTCCACAAACCCGAATAGGGACCAGGATCATTCCCTTCCAGCACAGTTCCGGAAACACCACAAAGTGACTGATCCTCTCCTGCATCTGCATTCATTGGCGGATCATAAACACTGACCGTTGTTGTATCCACCACTCCGGTATTGGCTCCATTGTTAAAGGTGAAGTTTGTCAATTGATAAACGCCTGTAAATGGCGTGGGCAGCGTATAAGGAAGTGATGTCACCGCAATGGTAGGCTGAGGAATTCCATCTATGGTATAATCGAGGCTGTAATTCAGACTAATTGGCTCGTAATAGGCAAACCCAACAGGAATCCCTGATTCTCCACAGACCGGCTCATCAGAAAGCAAGGAAGCCCGTGGTGTTATTTCTGCAATGCTCGCAATGGTATAATTCTTTGGAATTGTGGAAATGGGAATATTATTGGTGGTCACCACATCACCATTATAATCATTTCCAGCAGCAAAAGAAGGAAGCTCACTCCATGAACCGGAATTAAATTCAGCAACCCGGATATCGGCCAGACCGTTGGGTGTCATCAAAGGTGTCAGGTTGCTCTTCCGGTCCCATGCCAGTTTAATGGTGGCTGAAGCCGATGTACTTGTACTTACTCTCCAAAATTCCTTCGTATTGGCAGCTTGTAACGGCGGGATCAGAGAAGTTGCCGTTGGATTTGGGTTAAAATACTCAGCCGTCCACAATAGCGTTGCCCCTGCGGTTGAAGTTAGGGTAAGGTAATGTCCTTTGGTGAATCCTTTTCCCAGTGGGTACAAAAATTCATCTCCATTGATAATCCTTTTAATCAACGGACCATCGACATAAGAAGAGGTGCTTCCCCCTGCAGGCAATACCGCGTCAGAGCTGGTATTGGTTATAATCAGCTTATTGGTGCTGGTGGTATGAATGATTCCATTTGTAAGAAGCAGTTGATTACTGACTTCAACCGAACCATTCAATCCTATTTCCAATCCGGATTCATTATTGATCTTAAGATTATTGAAACCATTAACTCCGGTAAAGTCACCCGTTGGTCCGCCCAGACTTTGTAAAGCAGTCCCTGCAAATGAAACGGTTGCAGCAGGAGCTGAACCGGAACCACTTTTGAAAGCACCGGTATTGTATCGCTCCATGGAACCTAAAATGGTTAGTGAATAATTATTCACACTATTATCGAGTGTGGGTCCGTCAATAACGAGTCGATTACAGACCGTAATATCTTTATTGGGGAGGATCCTTGTTCCTGTCCCGGTAAAAAACAAGTTTGGAAGGCTGTTATATTGATTGGCAATAATCGTATATATTCCAGTTCCGCCATATTCGAGTGTCCCACCGCTTGAACAGTCGAAAAATGCGCCATAATCTCCACTGGGAATATTACCGCTTTCCACATACATAGTCCCGCTTCCATCTACCTCCCCTAGACTGTGTCCAAAAGTTGGTGCTAGGATCCTTAATGTTTCATTGATGGTGGTACTAATAACAGACACATCATTTATATCAATGGTTACGATATGGTCAATAATTACAATGGCTCCAATGGGTCCTCCGACCGGACACGGAGGAGAAGACCCCACAGGTGTCCAAATTGACTGATCCGTCCAATCGCCATCACTATTTGATTTATAAGTTGAAACTTCAGTTGGGAATGCACTGCTTTCACCTGCCGTATAGTCACCATTTAAATTGCTAATACCAGCATAATAAAAAGAGATGCGATGATTAACTTCATCAACATTGTCTGTGCCACTACCTGCAGGTGCCTTTGACCAGATATTACCAGGCAATTCAAGTTTTGCAGCAACATAATCACTTTCTACACCAGCTACGTCGGAATCAATATACTGTAAAAGCACATCTCCATCCAATCCTGAAATTCCGGCACTCTCAATTTTCCAGTAGTAATTAAGAACAATCGTTGAATCGCTGACTGAAGGATGAAATTCATTAATCGGAGAAACCTTTATATAACCAACCGTTCCATTTGCGGAAATGGTAAATTGTGCCGGAGTGTATTTCCCCAAGACCCCTACAGGAAAAGTAAATGATTGCGGGGAAGCTGTAAAAAACTTTCTGATACCGGGACTGCTAATCACCCCTTCTGTCATGATCATTTTGGTTAAATCAGGAGTCCCAATAATATTGCTATTTTGGCTTAAAGTAAGCAAATTGGAATTAATATCAAAGATACCCTGGGTAAGTAAAAGATCGTTTTGAATTAATATATCACTGTTAAGTTTAACACCATAAATATTATTGATCTCTAACCTTCCATATGAACCTGTCCCTGATATCTGTTGCTCTATTGTACCGGCTAAACCAATTCCACCAATGGTGTTGTCATCATTGTAAGAACCAAAGTTTGTTAAATTGCCATAGAGTGTTATCTTCTTATTGCCCAATATCAGGTTTCCGCTCATAATACTCAAATCCTGGTTCACTGTAAAATCATTGTTTACCGTAAGGGAATTTGTTGGGGAAAGGTACAAATTATGAAAATTGGTTATGGAGCTACCTGAAATGGCCTGCACCCCCCCATTGAAAGTTGTTGTATTACTTCCATAATTGTAGGTACCGCTATTATTCAGGTTTCCTTTAATAGAAACATTGATATCATTCGAATTAAAAATACTTCTTGCATTTGTAAGTGTCAGGGACCCGTTCAATTCAAGCGGACTGATAAAAAGATTGAGGTTCGCGTTTACCCCTGCTCCTGATGCACCTGTAACAGTAAGGTTGTTTAAGGGGATATTGGCATCCAGTGCGTAGTTTTGAATTGAATTGGGAATTACGTTGGTAAAAATAATGGTACCACCTGTCACGGATGAACTTGCTGGTCTTATATATAAATCTCCATATGAAATTCCTCCTCCCCTTACAATGGTCAGGGTCCCACCCGACATGTAAAAACTGCTTCCTTCATTTAATACTTCCAGTTTTGCATAGTCGTTATTGGCATTATTACCGTTAATTCTGACACTTCCCCCAGACTGGATGTATTTAAGATTTCCATTGGTGGTTTGGGTATTTCGGCGAATCTGTCCATTGACAAAAAGACTTCCTCCCTGAATTTCAATAGCCGAAGCACCACTCCCGGAATATTCAATATCATTGTTATTTGCAGGAGCACCCATGGGTCCGACATAGACATCCCCATTGATCACTGTCAACTTGCCACTTAATAGCAAATCATTGTTGTTATTATTGGCATCTCCAATCAGTATTTCTCTGTTGTTAGCGTTGGTATAATCAATATACAAGCCAGCAGTCGATGGAATGGCAAATGCTGTGGTGGTAGATATGGTAAAATCCGTACCCGGATTGGTTCGCATAAAACGAAAGGTTCCATTTAGCAATGTCAGCCAGTTATCATCGGGAGTATTCAAGGTACCTTCGATATCACAGGTAAGGGTAGTTGATTGTGATGATCCTTTATCAATGGTTACTGTACTAAAAGTTGTAAGCGGGTTCCCCGTTGTATTGGTAATGCTGGCATTGGATGACCCAAAAAAGGTAAGTGGTATCTGTGAGCAATCAACCTTTGATCGGGTAGTTAATCCATGTGTGAGACCATCGGTGTTGTTGATCAAACTTCCTCCAATGGCCATGCTTTGATTGGTTGCCCCGCTCCAGACATACAAGGCTGATAATGTTTCAACAATTACATCTCCGTTTATCACAAAGTCTTGTGCAATATTCCCGTTTCCATACCACATCAAAGCTCCTCCCTGGATATGCATATCACCCAGAATTGTTATTGTTTTTGGAATCCTCACGGTAGGTGGGGTAGGATAATTTACATTCCATGTCGGCAGGAACCAGGAATCGGCATTTTGGCCACGGGTTACAAGATCGCCATAAATAGTCAGATCATTATTCGCAAAAATAATATTTGATCCACCAAGAGGACTTAAAATCAGGTTACCATAGGATAATATGCCGTTGGGCAACCAGTAGGTTGTTCCAGCTGTAGGGTTAGTCGAGTATAATTCAGTGGTACCCAGGTTCAAATTAAAATCCGAATAATCACCCTGGGGAAAAGTGAACGTGCTGCCTGATGTCCATGATGTTGTCAACCTCAAATTTCCATTGCCATTTGGATGATTTTGGACAATACCAAAATTGGAATTAAAATTATATCCAATATCAAGAGCAGAACCAGCTTCAATCTGTAAACTGGCGCAACTTCTTACATCAGTATTGGCAATGGTATTATTGGTTGCCAGATAAACTGAATCCTGACCGCCAATGATCACTACATCATTAAGTCCCGGAGGAACTGCAGGTGGATTCGTAACTGTATGGCCCGTTAAAGACCACGTTGCCAAATCACCCCACAGACCGGTTTGACGGCTATAATAAACCTGAGGAATACCAAATGCAGCATCTCCTGCTGTATAATCACCATCTAAAAAATCCGTGCTATTTGAAGGTGTTGTCCAATCTGTTATTATATTATTTGTTATATCAATCGGTGGATTGGTATTGGTTCCATACCTCCAAGTAAAATCGTAGTTGGTATAGAGCGCGGGAATATAATTGGCTTCAGTTCCAACAACATCATTCTGATTATAAGTAAATGAATGAACTACTGAATTTGGCACAATTCCGGTAAATCCAGAGGAATTTACCCGCCAAAAATAAGTCAGACTTTGCCCATCAATCGTTGTACTGGGGTGTTCATAACCTACCGGAATCACAGTTACCGATCCAAAGGTAGCAGGTGCAACACTGAATCCGATGGTTGCAGGTGTATATTTTACGGGTTGGGAGGGGGAAATGGTTGGGGCTCCTATGGGAAATGTAAATGAACCCACTGATCCATAAACCTTTGTTACACCACCATCACCGGCATTACCGGATGTTTGAATGTATCTTGTCGGCCCTGCATTTATAATGGTTGCTGATGAATTTAGTCGCAAATTATAAATTCCGATATTGAATAACCTATCCTGTGAAAATACCAGGCTTCCATTGATGGTCATGCCAGCAAGCAACGATATAGGTGCTGCTGCAGGATTCGTATTGTCAAGTTCTACATTTTGAAAAACACCGTTACCATCAATATTTTGCAGGATAGTTCCATTGAGTACAATTTTGCCCGTACCAGTTTGTAAACCTGAATTATATAAATCCTGGGATACATTGATGGTCTTTCCATTGTCATTCAGCGTTCCTAAAACAAGCCTGAAATCATCATTGACATTGATCGTGTTTTGCGATCCGGCCAATTCAACACTTTGTCCAACAGGCTTATCAATCGTTAATTTATTAAATGAAAGTGGCGCTGCAAGATTTACAGTTAAATTTTGATCACCGGTTCCGTTCAACAGGGTGGTATTGCTTCCGGAAGTGTAAGAAGTACCTGCGCCAATAAAAAAATCTCCGCCAATAGTAACATCCAGGTTATTTGCTGAAAAATCACCTGAAGCAATATTTAAATCCTTTTGAACGATTAAAGGCGAACCATTTAATTGAACAACCGAAGTACTGCTGACGCGATCAATAAGAACATTGGTCAATGGAGCACTTGTGTTGATTAAAAAACTAAAGGAATTGGCCAGATTGGACCCAGCTATCGGCCTGATCTCCAGTGTACCTCCTGTAACATTTATATTGGATGCTGAAGATTTCACATCAAATGCTTCCCGCTGACTGATGGATATTCCGCATACATCATATATTCGAATCGTTCCCCCTGACTGCGTAAAAATATTGTTGGCCTGCTCAAGATTAAAAGAACCATAGTCGGCATTAATACCATTTATTGCCCTTGTTGTATTCAATGTGGCCATTGAAACATCCGTTAAATTGGCAACTGTTGTATAGGATGTTGGTGTGCGCTGGAAACGGCCCCGGAGAATGAATAAACCTCCCGATTGGCTGTAAGAAGCCGAACCCGTTGCTGAAAGCAACTGTTTGCTATCTAAAATTCCGCCATTAAGAATTAATTTTCCTGATCCATTCGACGTGATGATACCCCCTGATTCACGTGTTGAAAAATATCCTTTGTTGATTTGCAGTTGTCCCTGTATGGTGACGGCACTTCTGCCACCTTTGGTAATACCAATGGCACCATTATTTGGAGCTGAAACATTATAAGCAACATTTACTTCCCGGTAATCATCCGCCGTTGACAATACAACAACATCAACACCGTCAACCACCAGAGCACCATTAAAAGGCACATAGAATTCGGCATTCCCAGCTGTACCCTCAGTAAGAGAAGGAATGACCAGTGAACCTTTTAATATAACCGTACCAGCATGAATCCAAAAAGCTTTTCGAACATTCGGCGTTGTTCCTAAAGACAAGTCATTGGCTAAAATATTTGCACCAAAGAGTCTGAAGTTTTCATAACTGGTTGAATTGATGGTTAATTTATAGGTACGGTCAATGCCTTTGTCAACAATCAGATTATAAAAAGTTGTAATTCCATTACAGGTTAAGGTATTGTTACTTTCCCCTTGAAAATATACCGAAGCAGCTCCTGAGGTTGGTCCAGCTACTGCAGGAGGGAAAGCATTATAAAGAGGATATGGCAGGTTCGTAAATTTAACATTCCCATTATTTGTAAAATCACCTCTGATAATGACCAAATGGAAATTGAGATAATAATTGAGAAAAGGAGCAATCCCACCTGAACCGCCAAGGGAGGTATTGGTAACACCATTGCCAACAGCTATCGAGGCTCCGCTATCCACATTTACATTACCATTGATGGTCAATGTTAGTTTTACAGTCGATACATTGTTATTGATTTGAAATGTCCCGCTTTTTACAAATAAATTTCCATTCAGGGTGATGTTGCTCAATTGTGTTGCAACAGTTCCGGAAGTATTGATGGTTAAATTATTATAAGTGGTTTGTGTTGCTGGCAATGTGAAACTGGAAGCATTATTATATTCGGTTGTTCCACCACTGGCATTGACAAATGTGTTGGTTATAACATCAGGAAAGTTTACCGAAGCAAGTTTCAAAGTTCCCTGTCCACTTAATGAAACCAAGGGATTTAGAAAACTGTGAACGCCTTGATCAAGAAAACTACCTGCATTGATAATAATTTGAAGACTCTGCGCATTAACATCACCTTGCAAATACACTGTACGACCCGAAAGAATAATAACCTTGTTATAATCGACTGGAATCGCGGTACCAATCTGAAGGTTACCACTTGGATCAGATGTCCAGGTTGTGGGGTCGTCCCAATTACCTGTTTGGTAACTGTATAAATTGGTAATCGGGTTTACTGTAATGATGAGCGTAAAAGTATTGCCGGTGCAACTTCCGGATGTCGGTGTAACCGTATAAGTAGCTGTTTGAGGGGTTGATGTCAGGTTGGTTAACGTTCCTGAAATGCTGGTAGGAGATCCACTACTTGCTGCACCTCCGGTCATTCCTCCGGTTACAATAGGTGCTGGCCAGCTATAGGTAGTCCCGGTTGGCACGATTCCGTCAATACCATTAATGGGTGTAACTGAAAAGCCAACATTGGTTAATACCGTATCCGTCATATCGGTTATGGAAGGTGTTGTTTCTATGACTAGATCAGTTCCATTGTCCGATCCCGTTACGGGGGGATTGCTACTCACAACACGTATGCGATAACCCGTACCTGAAACTGTGGATATAGGAATTGTTGCCGGAATGGTTCCGCCCGTGTTTGACACCACTGATCCAATGGATACCGGTGAAGTAAAACTGCCACTTGCATCGGATAACTGAGCGGTAAATACATTTCCTGATACAAAGGGTCCTGTTTTAGAATATGGAACGGAAACAGAGGAACCCGAACAAAATGGAGATCCCGAAATTGCACCGGTGGAAATGGTTTGTGCTGATATTGTACTTAATAAAAATAAATTTAAAAGTAGAATAACAATCGCTGTAACGATGGTTTGCTTTGATCCAATATTCATGAAATAATTTTCAGCTTTCAGTTTGCTAGTCTTACTACGATGTTTAAACTCCTTTGTTTCATTAAAATACAGTACTTTATGTTAATACTTTCAAAGATTCCTACAACGAGCAAAAATGAGCCCGAAGAACGCATTGATCGGTTAGGTTTCAAAGCCAATTTAACCTCCTTCCAAACGATCTTTTTTGGTTTTAGAATGGGGAACCAGGCAAACCAATGGACTGCATTCCAGGTCAACACCACACGGGTATTTTTAATCAAAATGCAAGAAAATGTTTGTCATTTTTTTAAAGTTCTGTATCTGCTCAGAAAATTCAAGGATACTGAACCGAAAGAAGTTAGAACAATTAAATCGAAGGATTGAAGTAGGATTTCCAGGTAAGTCAAAATACGCAAAAAGTCCAGTCGCAGAATGATCAATCACCCAATCAAAAAAAGGTGAAAATTACGGCAGGTGCTATTCAAGCATTAATTCTGCTTCTGCAAATTTTTCTGGTTCAACATCTGAAGAAGATGAAAAACTTACAATCAATTTGCCTGATCCATAGTCAACGCCAGCAGCGTTTTTCAAGTCAAATTGAAAATACCGGATGGCGTTGGGAGTATACACCGCTATTCCGTTGGCTATGCCAACCCGGGTTACCGTTCCATTGGGTGAAACATAATCCACAGCAAGATCGCCATAAACTGAAAAATTACCTATACGGTTAAATTTCAAACTTAGTGTGGGACCAGCATCTTCATGCTTTTCAAGAGACAGATCAGATAAAGTAACTTCCGTATTTGATGGGCCCACCCTTATAATTGCGGGGATAGTAATTCCAAAAATGGGTACAAGTCTTACCGAAATGGATGTGGTATCAATTTCTGCTGCTTCTTCTTCTCCCAGGGCTACCACTTTTGGTATGGACCTGAAATAGAAATGCGACCGGTATTCCCCTGGCTTAAGTTCTTTTGCTCTTAGCAATTGGACCTTAACCACTTGTGCTTCATTGGGAGGAAGGGTTACTGAACGGGGGTAAAAACGAATATTCTTATCCGCAAAATGTTGACCTGGGTCGGGCTCTGTAATGGTTTCAAAACTGCCGTCCTCATTCATTCTAATCTGGACCATCGATATGGCATAGGTAGCTGTATCCTGGCCAATATTCGCAAGGTTAAGATCAACCGATTTCTTATTGCCTTCGAACACAACCCTTCGTGGGGTAACGAGTAAATTCCCCTGTCCAATTGCATCGAAGGGAAGTAGGTGCATAAAAATAATTAAGATGCAAATAGACCAGATCCGAAAAATTCTTTTCGAAATGTGAATTAAACTAATGGAAAGAAATAACCCCTTTGCTGACATAGTTAGAGTTTTATTAAATTAATAGCTAATTAAAGCCAAATGTTACTGTATAAAAACCTGTATAAAAACCAACCGGGTTGTCTTTTTGTGACCCCAACTTAAGGGTTGCATTTAAATTAACAGTCTTGTATCCAAAAGGAATTTCGCCTTCTTCTGCTGTATCCAATGACACATACTTCCAATCTTTGAGCGTCATTGTTTTAGAATCTAATTGATTGGTAAGGGTTATGGGTGATCTGGGCACAGAGATTGCAAAAGCAGTATTGCCATTCCCTGAAACATCAAAACTTGTTGAATATTGAATATCCCCTCCCTGCTCAGCATTGCCCTTAACAGAGAGAATCCCGTCCGGTCCATTTATTAACTGTCCGTCATAAGATAAAGGGAAAAAGTGACCAAAACTCTCCTGGGATGTTTTAACGGATGTTATGGCTGAATATACCCTTGCAAAAACATGAGCCGTTGTGCTGGATTGAATGGCCGTTTGCCCCTTTACGCTACTTATTAAAAAAAACACTGGTAATAAAACAATTATGATACACAGAGTTTGTTTTTTCATTATTTTCTCTTAGTTATAAATGTTTACCAATAATGCAAAAATAATTATTTTTTAAGTATGTCTTGAATTAAATATCATGCCTGATCACTTTATCTCCGCTCTAACATTTAAATCAAATTTACAATTCCAAATAGCACCTTATATTAATCTGGAAACAATTCCTGATGGTCCCATTTTGTTGAACACATAGCAGAAAATAAACGAAAAGAGGAAGCTTCCTCTTTTCGTTTATTTTTTTTCAAATGATACCGTTAATTATAATTGACGGTTACATTAAATGGTGTCGCCGAAGTATAGATACCTGAAGGCGAACTTGCAGGAACATTTAAAGTGGCTCCTACGTTAAGGGTTTCAGTACCACCAGTTAGTGTTCCGGTAGGGGTCGGAGTACTTGTCCATGTATCCACCGTCATATCATTACCCCCATTTGATATCACAGTTGGCGTTGCAGGCAATGTAATTGAATACGTTGCATCTGCAAGACCAGTAACGGTGAATGAAGCTGCGGTAATCGTTCCAGTATTGGATGGCAGGAATGTAACACCTCCCGTTGCAGTACGACCACTCTCCGGAGTCAAAATGATTGTTCCGGGCGTGGCATTCACAGCAAGATTACCGAAATTCATGTCAACCGTCTTCGTAATCGAAATCGGCTCAAGAATTGTCGCTGAAGCCGTTGCCGAAGCAGTTACTTGTGCAAACGCAGTTCCTGTAATCAGAAACAATGCGATTATCACAGGCACAATTTTAATTAAAGCTTTCATCATTAATGAATTTGATTAAAAAATTAAAAGAATCGATTTTTGCGGAGTTTCCGCTTTGATTAAATGTACATTTCTACGTGGCATTCATTTTAGGGTTACCTAAAGCTTCAATTCCATATATAAAGTGGTTAATTTTCATTCTTGTATCAAACCATGCCCTTACAATCCCGCAGAAATCATAACATTCTCCATCATGATTACAAATAGTCATTGCTATCATAAATACCATCAGATTTCTTTTATTGATCATTGCTGCCTTCGAGGCTAAAAACAATCATCACCAACTCTGAGCTCATTATTTTCAATCGATCAATGAATTAGAAAAAGCAAGTCTCTCAAAGAGATTAAGGAGGGCATTCCATGATGGCATACAACAGGATAGTTCTCACAAAAAAGAGACGTGGAGCTTATACTGTCTTAAAGGAATCTTTCTTTAGATAGAATATCGTTTGACACTGCATCCGTGATAAACCGGAATAATTTGTTTTCTGTGGAAGCACAAATTTGTTTCAGAGGTATCCATAAATAAGGATTGAAATTGGTTGATGAAGGAAATCAGCTAAATGATGATCAGCTATTTGTTCGGTGCGAAAACAGGATAAATATCAGAATCAGATATAAAATTAAATGTTGGTTCAGTGCATTGTTTCGCTAATTGATTCCCCGCTCCTTTTTGATTTGCTCATAAGCAGCCTGAACTTTCTGAAATTTCTCTTTGGCAGCCTTTTGAAACTCTTCACCAAGATGCTGAACCTTATCGGGATGATATTTTACTGCCATGCGACGATAGGCTTTTTTTACTTCCTCAGCATTGGCATCGGGGGTGATCTCCAGAACCTGGTAAGCAGCATTGATATCTTTATAAAACATAGCCTTTATTGAGTTGAAATCAGCCATGCTAATACCCAGATATTGGCTTATTTGGGAGATCGTTGCGACCTCTTTGGCATGTACATGTCCATCTGCCATTGAAATACCAAAAAGATAATGCAACAATTGTAGTCGTGAAGGATGGTCCATGTACATTTTAATCTGTTGTGAAACCTCTACAACATTGATATCATGCTTCAGGAGCTCACGAAGGACAAGCATATTATCGACAGCAAGTTTCTCACCGAATTGTTGCCGAAAAAATCGTTTTACATAATCCAGTTCTGATTTCAAAACTTTATCATCGGCTTTCATCACAGCTGCAGATAATACGATGAGGCTGGCTGCAAAATCACCGGGTCTTGTGGTCGTACCCCCCTGGCTTCCATAAGGGTTGGGTCCTTTATATTCATAAATACCACTTTGCATGCCATCGTACATACTGCCAAACACCAGCCCCAACAAGCCACCGATGGGGCCTCCCAGTGCCCATCCCAAACCAAGACCTACCCATTTTCCATATTTTGCCATAATAGAATTCGTTAAATGATTGTTCAAAATTAAAAAAATAAACGCGCTGATTGTTCAAATCGGGCGCGTTTAATTATTCTTAACAATTGAGGCTGGGCTTGAATCTTAGTCCCCATTTGGTTCCGTTATCTCCATAACCTCCTCTTTGAACCGAATGCCATACCTGGCCAGTTCTTCGAGGATCGGGTTATAAATGGCAGGAACTGTAGGAATTTGGACCCCCGTGGTAGCAATCTTCCCGTTCAGAATAAGTTTACAACCAATTGCCAGTGGAAGGCCGACGGTTATGGCCATGGCCGTATCGGTATTGTTTTTCCCTTCCACAACCATTGAGGAAATGATCTTGTAAGTTTTCCCATCCTGTTCGAATTCAAAATTATGTTGCATCACGATCATATCCTTGTCCTCGGGATCAAGGGTCCACTTTTCCTCCAGCATTTTCTGAAGGATTTGAGCAGGAGTAGCCTGTTTTATTTTTACCTGTTTATTTTCAAAAAGTCCAAGCCACCTCAGCTTATACATATCAAAGGATTCCGGATCGATGTCCAGGTATTCAGCAAATTTTTCCTCCACAGTTTTTACTTTATTGTATTTCATAAAACTGTTGGTAAAATCCCGGTAAGTGAGGTTTTCAGAGTTTTCAATCACAAAAGAGTCGTCGGTGAGACCCAGTTGAACAAGGTAATTCCAGGTACGGCTGTAACCCGGTTTCCGAATGGTTCCCCTGAACATCGATGGAATATCATCAATACCGTAAGCATTCCGGTATTTCAATGAATCGCGGTTTGGATATACTTCAAACTCACCATAACCATCAATATTGATACGCTGAACCCTGGTAAATAATTTGTGATAGGGGATATACTTGTACATGCCCCGTTTGATAAACTGGGCACCCCCCTGTCCTGCAAGCACCACATTACGTGGATTCCACGTGAATTTATAGTTCCACGGATTATTGTCGAATTTGGGAGCTACCAGACCACCGGTGGAAGACTTAAAGGCGATCAGCTTGCCACCTTCACTTTTGATGCGGTCGATGATTTGCATGGCTGACATATGATCGATACCGGGATCAAGTCCTAATTCATTGAGCAGCAAAATACCATTTTGGCGGGCTTCCTCGTTGAATTCCCGGATCTCTTTTGCAACATAAGAAGCTGTAACCATATCCCGTTTAAAACGAATACAGGTTTTCGCCACTAGAAAATGCATGCGAGCAGGCAACATCGATATAACGATTGATGCATTGCGGATCTCTTTGGCTCGCTGATCATCGTCAAATACATCAAATTTGAACCCTTCACTATGCGGATGGCCATTCACTCTCTTCAAAGCTGTTTCCTCAGAAACATCACCAACCCGCACATGCCATTTCTGCTCTTTGGCATGATCGAGTAAATAATTGATAAGGCTTGGCGTTGACAGGCCGGCACCCAAAACCAGGATCTTTTTCATCTCTTGTTTTTATAAATATTCTTGTATGTATTCAAAATCAGGGGTTAATGATCCCTTGTGCAGGATCAGCGCCCGTTTTATGGGTAAAGGCAGTTCCAGCTTATCAAAATCTACCGAATAGTCTGCACCAGCAATGTCAGTTATATAATTATAGAGGGCCTGGCTGAAGGCCTGGGAAGATTCACGGGGCAGTTCGCTGGGCAAAATATCTACCGCCATGACCAGTATACCCTTTCCTTCAAATCCCATTGAAGGTTGGCGTGTAAAGGGATCGTAAACAAAGACCGGATCCTCGATCTCAGTGCCTTTGTGGGTACACTCGATTGAACCATCCGGATCACAGGTCACATCACCAATTACCGTGAGTTTGGGCGTGCCCTGCCCAAACAATTGTTCAAGATAATCTTTGGTGACAATGCGAGGATAACGTTCATCCCAGTACATGCAATTCATGAGCACTGTCAAATGCGGTATATACTGCTCAAACTTACTCCTGAAGCGCTCAGGTTGCTTATAATAGGTCTCCAGCTCAAATTCTTCACCTGTTTCCACAGGCTCAGATAAATCTGATTCTTTGAAAACTACTTTAAATAATATATTGTTGGGAACATTTTTCCGCTGTTGAAGTTGCAATAGTTCATCCGGTGAAATCTCCTTAACGGGCAAAAGCCCAGCAATTTCCTGGGCTCCATTGGATACATTCCCATATCCGGTAAACCCAATGGTGAGCGGGGTGATCGCTTCGGGAAGACCTTTTTCAGCAATTTCATATCCAACCTGTGAGATCACCTGGCGGACATCCTCCAGCGACTCATAGGTATGCGATTGCCTAATTTTTAAAAATGGTGTTTCTATTCCCATTGTTTTATAACGCTGACCGAGCGACCATAAGGAATTGATCATTCCGGCCAAACCGGCAAACCTTCCAAAAAATATGAGTCGCCGGCCCATTTCATCTGCAATCTTCTCATAGTCGATAAGGTTCACCTTTTTCTCCATCATTTTTTTCAGCATGGGCATGTTATAAGGTTGGCCTTTGATGACATGCGAAAAGAAAATATATGTCTTTCCTTCCTCGAAAAAGCCGAGCGGCATTTCCTTTACACCAAAAATAACCGGGGCAGGAGATAGATCGGTGACCAGCTGAGCACCTGCCTTTTCAAATTCCTGATGAGTAAAGATCCGCTTGGGTGACTTTTCAACCAGAAATTCCAGACCATGAGCTGCAATTAATTTTTTGATGTGGGATGGGATGATGGCAACACGTCGTTCCATCAAATATTTATCTTCGTGCCGGATGCCAATCGTCTTGTTCATTTTATAATCTTTTTGCGATAAAAAGCGCTGTTACAGAAGTTATGTTGATCTAAAAAACTGAGCAAACATATAATTTTTCCATATCCGTGCAAAGCAAAGACCCAACTTTATTTTCACAAAAGAAAGTTCGACAGAGATGGGGTCAAATCTTAATGAAAACTCAACAATTCTGAATGAAATTCATTTTTAATCCCAAAATATTTATACTTTTGCACCAGCATTTAACGTTATCGACGTTACAGATAAGCACAGTTTACCTTTCAGCTAATTGACTACCCTACAGCCCGACATAAGAGGGAAACAGCAAAGTAAAAAGACAAGTGAAAGCAAGAGAGGTTATTAAGTTGTTTTTTAATTTTCAATATTATGATGGAATATAACACCACACGCGACAAGCTGATCATCAGTGAATACGGCAGAAATGTTCAAAAACTGGTAAGGGAAGCCATGAAGATCGAAGATCGTGAAAAACGATCTAAATTTGCCAAAGTGATTGTCCAGATCATGGGGCAACTCAACCCGGCTGTTCGTGATTCAGGAGACTACAAACATAAATTATGGGATCATTTACACATCATTTCCGACTTTAAACTGGATGTAGATGCACCCTACGACCCACCCTCCAGGGAAGCATTACAAGCACGACCTGAAAAAATTAGCTATGGTGATAATCATATTAAATACAGAATGTATGGATCCAATGTTGCCAAAATTATAGATAAGGCCGTGGAACTGGAAGATGGTTATGAAAAAGATGCCCTGGTGCATGCCATTGCCAATCACCTTAAAAAATCTTATCTCAATTGGAACCGTGAGTCGGTTGATGATGAACAAATATTTGAACACCTGAAGGTTTTATCTCATGGGAAACTGGAGTTGAAAGAAGACCTTCGTTTAAATTCGACCAATGAAATCCTGGCGAGAAATAAGAAGAAAAAAATCAACAAACCTCCAGGAAAAGGTCAGGGAATGCAAAAAAAGAAGCGCAAAAGACAATAGGAATTCAATTCAAAATTATTAAAGCAGTTAATCTTAAGAGATCAACTGCTTTTTTTTAAAAACATATGATGGACTATTAACCCCAAATTGTGGGTATCTTATCTTATTATATCTGCATCTCCATCAGAATATCTTCTATTTTCGTAATTGATCACATTATTTAAAGATAAAAAATATGGCATCATTTGAAATTACAGGAGGTAAAAAATTATCCGGAGAAATTATTCCACAGGGTGCTAAAAATGAAGCCCTGCAGATATTGTGTGCAACTTTGCTAACCAGTGAAGAAGTAACCATTAGCAATATCCCCGACATTCGCGATGTGAATAAGCTCATGGAATTACTCAGCGAACTTGGTGTAACAATCACTAAAAAAAGCAAAGAAACGTATACATTCAAGGCTGATAATATCAACCTTGACTACCTCAAAACTGATGAATTCATTAAAAAGGGAAGCAGCCTGCGCGGAAGCATCATGATCATTGGGCCTTTGCTTGCACGGTTTAAAAAAGCGTATATGCCGCAGCCTGGCGGGGATAAAATCGGACGGCGCCGGCTCGATACACACTTTATGGGATTTCAGAAACTGGGAGCGGAATTGAATTATCATCGCAAGGATAAACGATTTAATATTGAGGCCAGCAAACTTTCAGGGAGCTACATGTTGCTGGATGAAGCTTCGGTAACCGGTACCGCCAATATTGTGATGGCAGCTGTGATGGCCAAAGGAACCACGACCATTTTTAACGCAGCCTGCGAACCATACCTGGTACAGCTTTGTGAGATGCTCAACCGCATGGGGGCAAAAATAAACGGCGTGGGGTCCAACCTGTTGACCATTGAAGGGGTAGACAAACTGGGGGGCACTAAACACCAGCTCTTGCCGGATATGATCGAGATCGGGAGTTTTATCGGAATGGCAGCCATGACCAATTCATCCATCACCATTAAAAATGTGAACTACCAGGCACTGGGTATTATACCGGAAGTCTTCCGCCGACTGGGTATCGCCATTGAACGCAAAGGAGATGATCTCCATATCCCGGAGCAAAAGAGTTACGAAGTAGAAACTTTTATGGATGGCAGCATCATGACCATTGCAGATGCACCCTGGCCCGGCTTCACTCCCGACCTGATCAGTATAGCCCTGGTGACTGCCACCCAGGCAAAAGGCAGCGTACTCATCCATCAAAAAATGTTTGAAAGCCGGTTATTTTTCGTTGATAAGCTCATTGATATGGGTGCCCAGATCATTCTTTGTGATCCACACAGGGCAACGGTTATAGGCCTCAACAGGGCCTACCCGCTCCGTGGCATTCGCATGTCATCACCCGATATCCGGGCAGGGGTTGCCTTGTTAATAGCTGCCCTGTCGGCAGAAGGGACCAGCATCATCGATAACATTGATCAAATTGACCGGGGTTACCAAAATATTGACAAACGGCTTCGACAACTGGGTGCCGATATCCGAAGGATTTAAGGAGTTATCCCCATCTAATAAATTGGTTTTCAACAATTGTTTATAATTTATTCCGGACGCTTAATCCCTGAAAAAAACCAATACCTGTATCTTTACAAACCGGATTTCTATTTCCGGAAGAAGTATTTGTTAATTACGTAAACCGCATATTTATATGGTAAATGTTTTATTGATTGGCGGTGGCGGCCGTGAACATGCCCTCACCTGGAAAATGGTTCAAAGCAGTAAAATCGGACAACTGTATATTGCACCCGGAAATGCGGGTACAGGTAAAATCGGCATCAATGTCACCATCGATTTTAATGATATGAGGGCTGTAAAAACATTCGTGCTACTGCATAAGATCGATATGGTGATCGTAGGTCCGGAAGCCCCCCTGGTAGATGGTATTCATGATCGCTTTCTTGCCGATGATGACCTTAAACTCATTCCGGTCATCGGACCATGTAAACAGGGTGCCATGCTGGAAGGCAGTAAAGATTTTGCCAATGCCTTTATGAAAAAATATGGGATACCCACCGCAGATTACAAAACTTTCACCAAAGATACCCTATCAGATGGCCTGTTATACCTGGCCAGCAAAAATCCACCTTATGTGCTCAAGGCAGATGGCCTCGCTGCCGGAAAAGGTGTATTGATATTGAATGAACTTGAAGAGGCTCAATCGGAGCTCAAGGCAATGCTGGAAGAGGCCAAGTTCGGATCCGCTTCCCGTAAGGTAATCATTGAAGATTTCCTGGATGGAATTGAACTTTCGGTTTTTGTATTGACCGATGGAAAATCCTATGTAATACTGCCTGAAGCAAAAGATTATAAAAGGATTGGAGAAGGAGATACCGGCTTGAATACAGGTGGAATGGGATCCATTTCTCCGGTTGCATTTGCCGATAAATCTTTCATGCAAAAAATTGAAAGGAAAATCATTAAACCAACCATTGAAGGCTTACGTAAAGAAAAAATTGAATACAAAGGTTTCATTTTCTTTGGGCTGATCAAGGTAAAGGATGAACCTTATGTGATTGAATACAATGTCCGCATGGGAGATCCGGAAGCAGAGTCGGTGATCCCCAGAATCAAGTCGGACATCATGGATCTGTTCACTGGCATAGCAGAAGGAACCCTGGCACAAAAAACCATTGACATCGATCCTCGTCATACCGCAGCCGTATTTCTGGTTTCGGGTGGTTATCCGGAAGCCTACGAGAAAGGTTATGTCATCAACGGATTGGATCAGGTGGATGACTGCATTCTGTTTCATGCCGGCACCAAATCAGAAGAACCCAATGGAGAGGTTAAGACCAACGGTGGACGGGTACTTGCGGTGTGTTCATATGGTGAAAACATGGAAGAAGCACTTAAGACCGCCTATAAAAATGCGGAAAAAATCCACTTTAAAGACATCTATTATCGAAAAGACCTCGGTTTCGACCTGAACGCCTGATCCTAAAAAACATCAGTCGGCATGGTAAAAGTGAATGTATAAATATGATTATACGCTTTTTTAAAACGAGCTATCCCCTGCAGTACTTTGTGCTGCTGATGATTTCACTGGCATTGTGGTTTCCTGCCTTCCTGGCTGCAGATAACCACCCAGTGTTGATCAATGGTATGATTGCTCCAGGGTACGACCTTTTGAATAGCCTAGTCCCCATTCATTCACTGGGTGGAACCATCCTTGGCTTTACCATTTTGCTGGGCACTGCACTGTTGTTTAACTTTATCCTCGAACGACATGACCTGACACCGCGGAACTCTTTGCTTCCAGCGGTTATTTATGTTCTTTTTACAAGCTTTCGACCTGAGTTCCTGTGGCTTCACCCGGCCATGATCCCTGCCTTTCTTATCCTTTTAGCCCTTTCCAATATCATGGAAATATACAATATTGAAGAGGCATACAAACAAGTATTCAATGCTGGAGCTTTGATAGCCCTCGCTTCTTTCTTTTCTTTCGAGACACTCTTTTTTCTACTTTTTGTTTACTTCTGCTATATGGTATTCCGCATTTACCATTGGCGAGAATGGATCATCGCCCCCATCGGTTTTATAACCATGTATATGTTTTTATGCGTATTTTTTTTCTGGCAGGACCGATTGGGAGATGTCTTCAACCATTATGCTCAGTTTTTTGCAGATATCCGGTTGATGCGTCTGCCTGCTAATTTCAGCTTACTGAGCCTGATTTTAACAGCCGGTTTGGTAATATTGGGTTTGTGGTCACTTTTAAAGATTGCTTCCAGTTACAGTGAAAATATATTGGTAATCAGAAAGCAAATATCAGGTATGTTGTGGTTCTCCCTTACGACCTTGATCATTACTTTTATTTCCGGGAGTTCGGCTGCTTACACGCAGTTATTTGTTATGACGGGCCTGGCATTGATAGCCAGCATTAGCCTGTCCCAAATCAAAAGGGTGTTCTGGATGGAGATCATCCTTGGTTTGATGTTGTTGTTATCCCTGATCAATAATTATACGATGCTGATATCTTAGGATTACTATGCTTGACGGAAATTTCTCAAAGATAAAACCGGAAGCCGGTTGTGATGAAGCAGGAAGAGGATGCCTTGCGGGACCGGTAACTGCAGCGGCAGTTATTCTTCCTGACGACTTTCATCATCCATTGCTCAACGATTCAAAACAGGTGGGAGAAAAGCAACGAAATCAATTGCGCCTTGAGATTGAAAAAGCAGCCCTTGCCTGGGCTGTTGCATTTGTAGACAATGCTATGATCGATGAGATCAACATCCTCAATGCCGCTATTCTGGCTATGCACAAAGCCATTGAAAAATTAACCATCCGTCCTGCATACCTGATCATTGATGGAAACAGATTTAAACCCTTCCAGGATATACCACACGCCTGTATCATCAAAGGAGACGGTAAATACAAAGCCATTGCAGCCGCTTCGATTTTAGCCAAAACTCACCGCGACGAATACATGCAGAAAATTCACAACCAGTACCCTGTTTATAACTGGCAGGCGAATAAAGGATATCCTACCAGGGAACACCGATTGGCCTTATCCGAGCATGGTGTTTGCCAGTGGCATCGCAAAAGTTTCAGATTGTATGAACAGTTAAAATTCAGCTTTGAATGATCAGAACGAAGTGAAATTTTTCTTATATTGTCACTTTCCGTTATGAAACAGCATGTTTAAATACTCATCGTTTTTTACGTTAATAACCCTGGCTATGATTTGGAATAATTCAGGGGCCCAGCAATCCGGGGGTGAAACTTCAGAAACCTATACCCGGCAAAGGACACAAATGGTCAAAGAACAGATCATCAGACGGGGAATCAGCGACCCGAATGTGATCAGGGCCATGATGACGGTTCCCCGACATCTATTCGTTGATGAAGAAGACCGGAATGAAGCTTACGAGGATCACCCCATTGGTATCGGTGAGGGCCAAACCATTTCCCAACCATACATTGTGGCTTTTATGACAGAAGTGCTCAAACCTGACAGCACCATGCGGGTTCTCGAGATAGGGACCGGATCGGGATACCAGGCCGCCATCCTGGCTGAACTGTGCGATAGTGTATTCACCATTGAAGTGTTTGAATCTCTGGGTGAAAAGGCAAAGCGATTGTTTTCATCCATGGAATATCACAATATACAAGTGAAGGTTGGTGATGGTTATCTGGGGTGGGCAGAAAAAGCCCCTTTTGATGCCATTATCGTAACATGTGCTCCCACCCACATCCCTGAGCCCCTGAAGAAAGAGCTCAAAGAGGGGGCCAGGATGATCATTCCGGTGGGTAACTTCTACAATCAGGAACTGATCCTTCTGGAGAAAAAAGAAGGAAAATTGATCAGGCAAAATGTGCTTCCTGTCAGATTTGTTCCCATGATCGATACAAAAGGAAATAAATATTGAATTTCCTTCCGTTCAAACATCCAACTTGTTTCAATATTTTTACATTTGCATCCTTTGAATAACTTATGTTGTCATAAAACTGCATATTTTAAGTTATAAAATTCAATAAATAAATGTCCGGAATCGATTCCGGTAAAAAATTTAAACACATGAAACAAGCAGTAATTATCAATTGTCTTCTGGCATTGGTTTTATCCATTGGGATCAATGCTTTTGCACAGGATGAAGGAAAAAGTGAAAAAGAGGGTTTTACCTTCACCATGATCAAGGACCTTCCGGTGACACCGGTAAAAAATCAGTATCGTTCCGGCACATGCTGGAGTTTTTCTGGAACATCGTTTCTTGAATCGGAATTATTAAGAATGGGGAAAGGTGAATACGACTTGAGCGAAATGTTTGTCGTTCGGCATGCATATGGCGAAAAAGCCACAAAATATGTCCGATTCCAGGGTAATTTTAATTTTAGCGGTGGCGGTGCCTTTCACGACGTTACGCATGTATATACAACCTATGGAATTGTTCCCGAAGAAGTTTATAGCGGAAAAGTAATCGGCGAGGAAAATCACATTCATGGAGAGATGGATGCGGTTACAAAAGCCTATGTTGAAGCAGTTATTAAAAACCGCAACAAAAAGCTGACCCCGGTATGGCACGATGGATTTGAAGGCATTTTAGATGCCTATTTAGGAGAACTGCCCGAAACTTTTATCTATGAGGGCACCGAATATACCCCGCAATCTTTCGCTCAGGAGCTGGGTCTGAACATGGATGATTACGTTGAAATCGGGTCGTACACCCATCATCCGTTTTATGAAAAATTTATACTGGAAGTTCCGGATAACTGGATGTTGGATGAAGTTTATAACCTGCCCATGGATGAAATGATGGCGGTTATTGATAATGCCATTGACAATGACTACTCCGTTGCATGGGGTAGCGATGTCAGTGAAAAAGGATTTAGCTGGAAAAATGGTGTGGCCATTGTTCCTGATGAAGATCTGAATGACCTCAGTGGAACTGAAAAAGAACGCTGGGAAAAACTGACCGATAAAGAGAAAAAAGAGGCCCTGTACAGCTTTGACGGGCCTGTAAAAGAAAAAACCATCACGCAGGAAATGCGGCAGGAAGCTTTCGACAACTATCAGTCTACCGATGATCATGGCATGGAAATTACCGGCACGGCAAAAGACCAGGAAGGCAACCTCTATTATAAAGTGAAAAACTCATGGGGTGAAAAAAATCATATTTACAACGGTTTCTTTTTTGCATCCAAACCTTTTGTGGAACTTAAAACCATTGATATCATGGTTCACAAAGATGCCATTCCCAAAAATATTCGTGAAAAACTTCATATAAAGTAACCCTCGTATAAACGCAGGTTGCTGTCGGATAAATCCCTGTAAGTAAAATCTTATGGGGATTTTTTTAACCGAATAAAAGAAGAAATAAATCATAACCATTCGCCCGAATTTTCGTTTAAATAGCACTTCAAACTTCAAATTGGTAACGATATTAGGTTGTGCATCGTCTTTTCACACTATATATAACACTTCACCTGGCGGTATTTTCGTGGGCTGATTCCCAAATCAATCCCGTTTTGATCAAGTCAAAAATCGATAGTCTTGAAAATATCTTATTCAACTCATTAATTTACAATTTATCCTCCACAGAAAAAACGGACATTTGTATTGCCCTTGCAGACCATTACACCCACATCAATTACGAAAAAACCGTTGAATTTGCCGCACGTTCAATGATCCTGGCCGAGGAAATGGGTGATAGCGAATACATCACTGAGTCACTCAATTTGCTCACCAAAGCCTACTTCAAACTGGATAATTACGATAAATCCATTGAATATGCCACCCGGTTGTATAATATCCACAATACCAACAATGAAGAACTTGAGGCCGGCAAAGCTTTGAAGCAGGTTGCTTCGAGCTACTATGGCCTGAGTAAATTTATTGAAGCCAAAAATTATTACAACCGTGCATTGGATATTTTCAAAAAACACCAGTATTTTGAAGGGATTGCGCAAACCCTGGGTGAAATAGCCAGAATACTGGGACATTGGGGAGAATATGATGAAGCATTGAGCAAACACCAGGAAGCCCTCAAGTTTTATGAAGAAATTGGGGATGATGTGGGCATAGCAGAGGCCTACACCGGAATGGGCATGATCTATGAAGAGCTGGGAAATCATGAAAATGCTTTTGATCATTACCGGAAAAGCCTTGAAATTTATGAAGATCTTGGGCAAACCTATGACATCGTAAATCTCACCCTGCATATTGGCGACATCTATCTTCAGAAAAAATTATTTGACAAGGCACTGGAATATTATTTCAAAGCCGATGAAATAGGCCGTGAAATCAATAATAAAAAACTCAAAGCCATCGCACTGAGCAACATTGGTGAAGCGTATAACCTCAAAGGGGATTATTTAAAAGCACTGGATTATCAGCAAAGGTCACTCACTTTGAAAGAGGAGATTGGAGATAAAATGCGGCTGGCCATTACTTATACCGAAATGGGATTGATTTATAGCAATGTGGAAGAATACGACAAATCTCTGGACTATTTATATAAAGGGTTGCGCATGGCAGAAGAACTCAATTTCATTTACCAGATCAATAAGTCCCACAAATCACTATCAGAAGTTTACGAAAAGATTGGGAACGAAAAACTTGCACTCGAAAACTACAAACAATATATTGAAGGCCGGGATAGGATCTTCACCGAAGAGAGCAAACAAACCATTGCCGAACTGCAGGCAAAGTATCAATTGGAAAGGAAAGAAAAGGAAAACGAAAGACTGCGACATAGTCAGCAGCTCATTGGTGCGCGTGTTAAAAATCAACAATTGATGATCGGGTTTGTGTTGTTCATTTTGTTGGGCTCTTTTGTCCTGTCGCTGATCCTCCATGGCAGGTATCAGCAAAACCAAAAGCTGAACATCCAGCTATCATTGAAAAACAAACAGGTGGAAGAACAACGAAAAAACATGGTATCACTCAATGCCGAATTGAAAGATGCCAACAATACGAAAGATAAATTCTTTTCCATTGTGGCCCACGATCTTAAAAATCCTTTCAATTCGTTACTGATGTTATCAAGACTCTTACTCGATGATTACGACTCATTTACCAATGAAGAACGGAAACAATTTATCAGTCAGATCAATTCGTCGGCTGAGAATACCTATTCGCTCCTCGAAAACCTTCTGGATTGGGCCAGAACACAATCGGGTAAATCTGAAATTATTAAGGAAAAGATCAACCTGTCGCGCCTGTCCGAGGAGGCCATTAAAGTGCTTCAACCGGTTGCCAGGGGTAAAAAGATCACGATCAGTTCCGATGTCCCAACTCACCTGACCGCTTTTGCCGACAGGAACATGATCGCCACGGTCTTCCTGAATCTGGTTTCCAATGCCGTGAAATTTACGCCGCAGAAAGGTACGATTGAAGTTTTGGCCTGTGAAAAAAACAACCACATCGAAGTAGAAATCAACGATTCAGGCGTAGGTATTTCTGATAAAAACATCCCCAAGCTGTTTAAACCGGATGAAAAGTTTTATACCGAAGGAACCGAAAAAGAAAAAGGAACGGGTTTGGGACTGATTTTGTGTAAAGAGTTCATCGAGAAAAATGAAGGGGAGATATGGGTTGAAAGCCAGGAAGGCGCAGGTAGCCAGTTCTGTTTCTCTTTGCCCAAATCATAATTTGAGTTTATTCTAAATTATCCATTTTAATTTTTCAGATCAATTTATCGATTATCTTTGTGCCATTGATATTTCTTCGGGGCAGGGTGATGCCGATTTGAGGCAAATTCCCGACCGGCGGTAAAAGTCCGCGACTCCGTCAGATGACGGACTGAACCGGTGAAATTCCGGTGCCGACAGTAAAGTCTGGATAGGAGAAGGAGTATCGACCAATACTGCTGTATGGTTGAATTGTAGTTGCCCCGAAGTATCCTCTGAGGGGTTTTTTTATGATCAACGACAGCGACATATCATTTATGAAACGGGCCATGGAACTGGCTGCTCTAGGAGCGGGATTTGTCAATCCCAATCCCAAGGTTGGTGCCGTTTTAACCAAAAACAACCAGGTCATCGCAGAAGGCTATCATCAGCATTATGGAGGTCCTCACGCCGAAATCAACGCATTGAATCATGCAACTGGCGACGTTTCTGAGGCTACACTGTATGTTACCATGGAGCCCTGCAATCACTATGGAAAGACACCTCCCTGCACCGACCGCATCATTGAAGAAAAGATCAAGCGGGTGGTAATAGGAACAAAAGATCCCAATATCAAGGTTTTCGAAAATGGTATCGCTCAGTTGCGGGAAGCAGGAATAATTGTTGACATAATAGAAGGTGAATTGCAACGTGATATCATGAAGATGAATGAGATCTACAACCATTACATCCAGACCGGTCTCCCCTTTACAGCCTTGAAATCAGCCATGACCCTGGATGGTAAAATTGCAACTTATAGCGGGTATTCCAAATGGATCACCAATGAAAAATCAAGGGCCATGGTTCATGAACTAAGGCATTATTACTCCGCTATCATGGTTGGGGTCAATACCATTATCAAGGATAATCCGGCGCTTACCGACCGGTCGAAGCATGCAGTGAGCAATCATCCACTGCGGGTCATTGTGGATTCCAGCGGAAGAACGCCCATGAATGCAGAAGTACTGAACACGAAAAGAGCACCAACCTTAATAGCGGTAACCCAAAAGGCCTCCGCAGATTTTATGGAAAAGATCAAAGATCGGGGGGCATCTGTCATGGTTTGTCCCGAAAAAGACCAAAAGGTCGACCTGGATTACCTGAGCAGGGAATTGGGGAAAATGAATATCGACAGTATTTTGCTGGAAGGAGGAAGCACACTTAATTTTTCTGCCCTTGAGGCAGGCATCGTCCAAAAGATTTTTGCATTCATATCGCCCAAGTTGTTGGGTGGCCGGGAAGCATTTACACCCGTGGGTGGACAGGGATTTGAAAAAATGGAACAGGCCATTACGCTCAATGTGGATAGCATTCACCGCTTCGACGAAGACATCATGATTGAAGCTTACTTAATGAAAATAAAAGATGTTCACAGGAATCATTGAAGAAACAGGTGTTATTCAAAAGATCAGCCGGGGAGAATCCTCTGCCAGGCTTCAAATTCGTGCCCGAAAAGTACTGGAAGATTTGAAGGTGGGCGATAGCATCAACACCAATGGGACCTGTTTGACAGTGACCCGTTTTGATCAACAATCAATGGAAGTGGATGTGATGACCGAAACCATGAAGCGAACCAATCTTCGGCTGTTGCAACCTGGCTCGGAAGTGAACCTGGAGCGTGCACTGCAGGTCAACAGCAGGCTGGGCGGCCATATGGTGAGTGGACACATTGATGGAACCGGGATCATTACCTCCTATCGCAGGGAAGACATCGCTACCTGGGTAACCATCCATGCCCATCATGAGATCATGCATTACATTGTTTTCAAGGGCAGTGTGGCCATCGACGGGATCAGTCTGACGGTGGCAAAAATTGCAGCTGAGACTTTTGACGTATCCATCATCCCCCACACATCAGGAGAAACAACCCTGCTGAGGAAAAAGGTGGGCGATGAAGTGAATATTGAATGCGATATCATTGGCAAATACGTTGAAAAATTCCTGATAAAGCAGGAACCTTCGAAAAATAAAATCGACTATGACTTTTTACGAGAACACGGCTTTACAGACTAAAAAAATGGAAGAAACTGGTTTTAATACAATTGAAGAGGCACTGGAAGATATCCGACAGGGAAAAATGGTGGTGGTGGTGGATGATAAGCGTCGGGAAAATGAAGGCGACCTGGTGATGGCAGCAGAAAAAGTGACACCAAAAGCCATCAATTTCATGGCCAAATACGGAGGTGGCCTCATCTGTATGCCCATTGTCAAAGAGCGCTTAAGAGAACTGAGCATCGGGATGATGGTAGCAGAAAATACAGATACCCATAAAACAGCCTTCACCGTTTCGGTGGATGCCAGTGACACCAAAACAGGGATATCCGCCCATGAAAGAGCACATACCATCCAAAAGATCATCAATCCTACCTCCTCCCCTGCTGATTTTAATAAACCAGGGCATGTATTCCCTTTGGAATATAAAAAGGGTGGCGTGCTTGTAAGGGCAGGCCATACCGAAGCAGCCGTTGACCTGGCCCAACTGGCCAGCATGTATCCGGCCGGAGTTATTTGCGAGATCATGAATGAAGATGGCAGCATGGCACGGGTTCCGGAATTAAAGAAATATGTCAAAAAACACAACTTGAAACTGATCACCATTGCCGATCTGATTGATTACCGGCGGCGTCATGAAAAACTGGTGGAGCGGGTTTCAGAAGTCAAGCTTCCAACGCGCTACGGTTCCTTCACAGCCATCGGATACAGGGATAAAATCACACAGGAAGAACACATCGCTTTGGTCATGGGTGAAATCACTGCTGAAGAACCGATCCTTACCAGGGTTCATTCGGAATGTTTAACGGGGGATGTTTTCGGATCTGAACGATGCGATTGCGGTGATCAGTTGCAAGAGGCACTGCTGCGGATCAGTCAGGAGGGGAAAGGTATCTTGTTATACATGCGCCAGGAAGGAAGGGGTATTGGCTTGCTGAACAAGCTTAAAGCATATCATTTGCAGGATCATGGAATGGATACCGTAGAAGCCAATGAAGCACTCGGATTCCCGGCCGATCTAAGGGATTATGGGATCGGAGCTGAGATCATTGCAGACCTGGGCGCCCGTAAACTCAGGTTAATGACCAATAATCCAAAAAAGATCAGTGGAATATTCGGATTCGGACTAAAGATCGTTGAGCGCATCCCCATTGAAACCGATCATAATAAAAACAACCATTTCTATCTTAATACCAAAAAGTTAAAAATGGGTCACATGTTAAATTTTGAAAATTAAACAATATGAAAGTTATTGAAGGAAAACTCAATGCCAAAGGGCTGAAATTCGGCCTGGTAGTCGGAAGATTTAATGAATTTATCAGCAGTAAATTGCTGGGCGGCGCCATGGATGCACTCCGTCGTCATGATGCAAATGAGGAAGACATTGAAATGGTCTGGGCACCGGGTTCCTATGAGATCCCATTACTCGCCAAAAAAATGGCCAAATCAGGTAAATATGATGCGGTGATCTGCCTGGGCGCTGTTATTCGTGGAGCTACCCCCCATTTTGACTTTGTGGCCAATGAGGTTGCAAAAGGAATTGCGCAGGTTTCGCTCGAAACCGAAGTACCTGTCATTTTCGGGGTATTGACGACCGATAATATTGAGCAAGCCATTGAAAGAGCCGGAACAAAATCAGGCAACAAAGGCTTTGATGCAGCCATGGCTGCTATTGAAATGGGGACACTGATGAAGGAAGTGTAAATCCTTGTCAATTTTAGCAATTATTTGCACTTCTAATTCTCATCAATAGGACTTAAGCTGTCGGGATTAAAATTAATAATCCAGGGTTATGATCCGTCCTTTTGTGAAATTAAAGAATACCTCTTTATTGGCTGTTTGTATCCCTTCAATAAGGTCTTCAGGGTTGAAGCCTGCAACTTTCAAACAGGTTGGACAGGCATAAACACCTACATTCTTGCCGAGTAATTGTTGCAAATAGGTTCGAAATGAATCGAATCCATCGAAGCTTAGATCTTCTGCATCTTTTACAAGCAATTCCACTGCATGAATATCCATGTAGACCAAAACATCTTTGTCCTCTGCCATTAAAACCGCCATTTGCATCGGCATCAATACCCGGTGTGGGTCATTATAACCTTCAGTGATATGGATAAAAACACCATCTTTAACCTGCTCGGATTGGACTTCCTGAATTTGTGATGCATCTTTGGTCTTTTGCGTTTCTACAGGTTGATTACATGAAACAGCCAATAGCCCGGCAATGATAAATAAACTAAAATTTTTCATGGTAATATATCTTTAATTCAAACTATTAAATCCCGGTTAAAAAAGTAAATATACAATTAAAAGGATAAACGCTGTGGCATTTTTAATATAAAATGATACCGCTCTTTATTTTTATAAAATACAAAAAGATTTCAAACTCAGATGCAAATATCCGGGATACTTATAATTGTAAAATTTTATAAAATCGTGCACTAATTATCCTTTAGCACCACTTCATCATATTCCAGCTCAAACCGCAGTTTATGCCGTGATTCTTCCTGTGCCAGACTGTCGAACAGGGAGCGCAACAACTGGTTGGAAACTTTTGCTGCCAGGTTGGAATAAAGCTTAAAGGCTGTTTTTTCCTTTTTCATCGCTACGATGAGTGCTTCCTGATAGCTCATGCCCGGGTGGGGTTCCACATCGACAAGGTAATCACCTACCTTTATGTCCTGCACTTCTTTTGGTGTAAATTTAAACTGCCCGCTGCTTTGGATGTTTTGTAACCTCTTTTTATGGCCCCGTTCTTCGTTGGCAAATTGCGCGAAGACTTTTTTCATTTCCGGGTTGCGGGCAGTTTCGGAAAGACCGGTATAAAGATCCACGCTTTCCTGTTCACGGCCGATGGCAAATTGTAATATCTCATCGGATGTTTTGAATTCCTGGTTCATGGTTTCTCAATTTTTCTGTTTAATTGTTTTTATTTAATAAGGCATCAATTCCTCTGGCAGCAGTATGTCCGTCTGCAATTGCGCTGATGGCATCGGCTGTTTTATTCACAGAGTCACCACCGGCGAACAACCGTTCGATGGAAGTTTGTCTGTGTTCGTTGGTAACTACCCGACCCCGTTCGATCTTCAGTTTTTCGAGCCAATCAGTTCCAAGGAAATCGTAATAACCTTCCTGTCCGATGGCACCGATAACCGTGCTCACTTCAAGAACGTTCTCGCTCCCTTCGATGGGAACCGGTTTCGGTCGGCGTCCTTTGGGATCATCCACCATTTCTGCCATCAGGTATTCAATTCCTGTCACTTTTCCTGTTTTATCTTTAATAATGCGGGTAGGGATCGTCTGCGGTTCAATATGAATGCCTTCCTGTTCACAACCTTCGATTTCCTCCGGGTCGGAGGGCATATCCACGATCCGACGCCGATAAAGTACCGTAACTTCAGCACCCAGACGGCGACTCACGCGGGCAGCATCCATGGCCACATTTCCACCACCGATCACAGCCACATGATGGCCAAGTTCTGGCTTTTTACCTTCATTCACCTCCCGAAGGAAATCGATGGCCTGAATGGAACCGGGGCCTTCTTCCCCTTCGATGGCGATTAAATAGGGTTTTTCAAAGCCGATGCCCATAAACACGGCATCGTATGCAGCATAAAGCTCATCGAACTTCACTTCGCGACCGATCATGGTATTGAATTGAAACTGAACACCCATCTCCTCCAACAATCCGATCTCCTTCTCCAGCATATCCATTGGCAGGCGGTATTTGGGAATTCCATACATGGTCGCACCGCCGGGATGTTCTTTGGCCTCAAAAATCGTCACACGGTAACCCATGGTTCTCAGGTAATAGGCAGCGCTGATCCCGGATGGACCGGCACCAATAATCGCAATGTGTTTTTTAGCTTCAGGCAACGAGTCCAATCCCAGTATCCGTTTATAGTCTTCGAAAGGTACATTGTCGGCAATATATCGCTTCAGCCAGCGAATGGCCAGCGCATCGCCCTTCACTCCTACCGAACAGACCTCCTCACAACGGTGCGTGCATACACGACCGCAAATTTCCGGTAACGGATTGGTATCATACAGAAGCTGTAATCCTTTTTCCAGATCGCCATCCCGAATGGCTTTGATATAACCCGGGATATCCATATGTGCAGGACACGAAGCCACACAAATCCCACATGATACACAACGGTCAGCTTCTTTCTCCGCTTGTTCCTTTGAATAACCCTTAACGATCTCTATGAAACTGGTGATCCGCGCATCAGGTTCGATCTCTTCCATTTCAACACGATCAGGATTATAGAGTGAGTATCCCGGGTTGGTCCAGCCTTTTTCACTGTTATCCCATGGTTTTTTATCCACACCGGGGATAAACCGAAAATCTTCCGGGTCATCCGAAATCCACGTATATTCATTCGACATGGTTAATGATCCGGTGGTACAGATATCCACACAGAGGGCGCACCAACAGCACCTTCCGTAATCGACCAGGGGGCGAAGTCCGCTATCGCCTTTTTTGGTCTCGATCCCGTCCACGGGAACCAGATCAATGGCCTGGTTCTCGCACACAGCTTCACAACTGCCGCAGCCGATACAGGCTTCCACATCATTTTTATGAAACCCCCGGTATCGGTCGGCTCCCGGCCTTTCGGAAAAAGGATCCTTCACCGTGACGGGCTTCTTAACGATGTTACTCCAGGCACTGAACGGGGTGATTATATCTTTGATCTTCATACTCATTTCTTCAAAATTATCGTTCGATCTCAGGTGGACAGGTAGCCAGGGAAACCATGATGGCGCTGACATCTGAGATGTTGGCATTTACAAGTAATTTTTCCAGCAAAGCAATGGCGTGCGTATAACTCGGTCCGCGCAGGTTAATACGACGTGGATATTCGCTTCCATCGGCAACAGCAAAAAATCCGTATTCTCCGCGTGATGACTCACTTCTTACATAAGTCTGACCTGTTGGGATCTTCCAGTTCAAGGCATTGGGAATTTTCCCGAGGATCTCACCGTCTTTTGGCATTTTATCCAGGATCTGGCGGATCATTTCCACACCATATTTCAGGTCCATAAATCGCACCCAGGTACGGCTGTATATATCGCTGGCAGCCTCTTTATCTATATACGGTTCAAAATCTAATTGATCATAAACCAGGTAGGGATTGTCCTTGCGTACATCGCGGTTATAGCCGGCAGCGCGGGCATTCGGTCCGACGATCCCAAATTTATCAACCCACGAAGGATCAATGTAACCGGTTCCGATGGCTCGCTTTTTATACACTGCATTGTCAATCACCAGCCGTTTGAAACGGACCAGGAAATCGTCAATGGCGTTTAAATTGTTGATGAGCCGCTCTTTGAATCCTTCCGGCATTTTACCGCGCACACCGCCCGGAATGATATACATATGATAGATCCGTGCGCCGGTGAGCTCTTCAAACCGGTCGAGGATCAGGTCGCGGAGATAAACGCCCCACTGCACACCCAGTCCGAGTCCCATGGTACCGCCATTAGCTGGCAATAAACGGAGCAAGTTGGTGATCCTGGCCATTTCAAGGATGAGTGTCCGCATCCATTGGGCATACTCCGGGACTTCAATATCGGAAAGCTCTTCCATCGCAGCCGCCAGGTTGTATTCATTGCTGTCGGGCTCGGGAACGCACATCCTTACAACCGTTGGGAAACATTGCATCCAGGTACGACGCTCAAAGATCTTCTCAAATCCGCGGTGCAGGTAACCCACATGGGTTTTGGCTTCCACCACCTCATCCCCGCAAAGGGTCAGTTCAAGCGACATATTACCGGTCACACCGGGATGGTTCGGTCCATGCCATACCTTTACATACTTCCCTGAATCAAGATCCAGTTGCATCTTCCCGTTCTCGTCCGGCTGTGGATAAGAACTCCGGTCGGGCTGGATCAATAGCTTGTGGTTATTGCTGTTACTCATCGGGATACAATTTTTGTTTCATATAAGCCGCCGGATCATGGGTTTCTCGGCCCGGTCTCGGGAAATAGGTTTCATTGGCATATTTCAGCGTATCGAATTCACGGCGCATGGGCGGAATATTGTCCCAGCCTTCGAGGTTGAAACTTTCATCCACCCTTGGACTGCCCGGAAAATCGATGCCATACATCTCTTTCAGTTCGCGCTGATAAGTCCAGGCTTGTTCCCATAGGTGATGCGCCGAATGCATGGTAGCCTCTTCACGATTGATGTTCGTGCAGATAGAGATATCGGCGTGCAGTTCATAATTGTGAACAATATAATTGAGTTCAAAAACGCCTTTCTCCATCCAGTCGGCCACCGTGATCATCACCAGGTGCGTAAACCCTTCGGCATCGCGGAGGTAGGTCACGGCGGGGATGGCCTGCTCTTTTCCGACTGTCACAAAATAGAGGTCATCGCGCTGCTTTTTCACAACCTTCACATCAAAAGTCCCCTGCAGGTGCTGAATGATCTTTTCCATAGCAACTACCAGTTATAATCGGGCATATTCCAGTCCCGAATGATCTTTTTCTGATTTTTTTTATACGTTTCAAAGTTCTCGGCATAGAGATTGGCTCCTTCGGCTTTCCCGGCTTTGATCCGTTTTTTCAGGGCTTCAAATCCGGCCAGGATCGCTTCCGGGCGAGGCATACAACCGGCCACATACACATCCACCGGCATGTATTTATCCAATCGGTTGATGGTGTTGTAGCTATCGAAATACATCCCGCCATTGATGGTGCAGCTTCCGAGTGCCATTACAAATTTGGGATTCTGCATCTGCTCATAACTGCGGATGGCCCGTTTCAACGTTTTCACACTCAGGTAACCCGAAATGATCATCAGGTTTGCCTGACGTGGTGTCGGGCGCATTTGCACGCCAAAACGGTAAGCATCAAAACGGGGTGTGAGCAATGGATAAAGCTCAATGCTTCCACAGCCCGTTCCAAAACCAAGCACCCAAATACTCTCTGCACGTGCCCAATTGAAAAAACTCTCAAATATCTTCGCCCGTTTCGGCTCGTGCTTTTTGGGCAGTGCATCACAGAAATAATCCTGAATGGGATCGACGGTGATGTCTTCGCCGTTGGGGCCGATAACGGTACGTTTGGTTAAATCGGGGTCTGTAAATATTTTTTTGTCTTCCATGTCAAATTCAATTAAACCATGAATATTCCGATAATACCCAGGATAAGCGGCAGCTTAAGAAACCAGGGGATACTCTGGTCGATGCGGAAACGCGGGAACACCAGTCCGACGAACACCGGCCAGAAGAATACCAGGAACGATTTTACAATCAATTCTATCCAATTGGTGGCACCTCCGAAAAAGAGGTTGACCATCAAAATTGATTCGCTCACATACAGGATCGCCCGGTTGGTTTGCAAAAGTCCCAGATAAGTTCCGTGATATTCAGTAGGGGGTCCAATGGGGATTTCCTGCGGAGCCTGCACCACATTGAAGGGTGAGGCCATCATCATCCCGAGAAAAGCCAGCATGGCTGCAATACCGGCAAACGGGTTGGTCATGATGTTCCAGTGCATGATACCACCCTGTTGCCCGGCCACGATTTCCGTGAGCGAAAACGAATGATGCTGAACAGCAACGGCAATTACAGCAAGGGTGAAAGGCACTTCTACCGTGGTGAACTGCGACAATCCGCGGCTGATCCCGATAAAGGAATAAGGATGGCCGCCTTCACTGGCTCCGAGCGCCATACCCAGCATCCCGAAAAACATAAAGTACATGATCAGGATCACATCTCCCGAAAAAGAGTAGTTGCTCCAATAATAACTTCCGTAGATCAGCGGCATGAACATGAAAATTCCAACACCCCCAGCCAACCTGAAAACAGGTCCGAGATAGAACATCACCCCATGTGTGATCTGGCTGCGCATCGAATAGTTTTTGATCAGATCGATATACGGCTGGTAAACAGGCATGCCGATCCGTTTGCCAATGCGTGCCGTGATGCGGCGGATCATTCCATACTGCAGCAATCCGTAATTCAGCACGATGAACAATCCCAGCAGGGTAAACAACAGTTTTATCCAGTCGATACTCATAATATTTTTCCTCCGCTGATTAAGAGATACAATACAAATGCATAAAGGAGCAGGTGCATGGCATAAGTTTGACCGTTGCCGGTGTACCATGAGCGCATTTTATCGGCTATGGCCATTGACCAGTCCGAAACACCTGTCCAAAAGCGCGTGGCAAGGGGCGTCATCAGCCAGCCAAGGGCTTTTTTGTAGCCTGCAAACATATTGTAGGAAACATGTGTGGTTTCAGGCCTGAATGGTCTTTCAGCCGCAAACACAATGTTGAATTGTTTTACTTTCTGGGCTTTGCGACTATGATAGACCAGCCATCCAAAGATCACTGCAAACATCACAATCACGACACTCATCACTGAAAAGGCATTCCAGTAACCGAATGAGGTCATGGCCAGTTTACCATCCCAATGAAGGGCTTCACCCGGAATGCGATCAGGGATGATTGTGGCAAGTGGCTCAAGCAACACCTGAGGGAAAACCGACAACACCATGATGGCAATCACAAAAATGAACTGGGGAAGCAGATACACAAAAGGTGCTTCTTTAAGCTTGCGGTGATTGTCTTTTAACTGACCTAGAAATACCGATGCGATGAGTTTATAGAGATACAGGAAAGCCACGATACCCGAAAAGAATACCATGGTTCCCTGTAAATACCATCCTTTCATCACCACAGCGTTGTAGAACATCCATTTTCCTGCAAATCCTGCCAGGGGGGGCATTCCAGCCAACGTGATGATACCGATCAGCACCACGATGAACGACCAGGGCATGCTTTTGATCAGGCCGCCCATTTCATACATATTCCGTGTTTTGGTGCGGTAGATCACCCCCGCAGCCGACATGAACAGCATGGTTTTGTATATAAAGTGCAACACCATGTAATAGAGGGCGATCAGCAGGCCCAGCTTCGAATTCATCGAAAGAGCGAAAATGATATACCCCATGGCACCCACACTCGAATAAGCGATAAGCCGCTTCATATCTTCTTCGTAGATGGCAAGCATGTTACCACCAATGGCGGTGATGGCACCAACCCAGCCCATGATCTGGTAAATATCGTATCCGAATAATTGTTGCGGCCCGAATGCGGTTGCAATCCAAAACAATCCCAGCACCCCGGAATTGATCAATACGCCGGATACCAGTGGCGTGGCATCGTCTTCGGCCTCACTGTAGGCACCAGGCAACCAGATGTGCAATCCAATGGCAGCCGCTTTAAGCATGAAAGCAAGGGCAAACAGCACAAATACAACGCCACCGCCGGGGAGCATTCCATTTAAATGTCCGAAGAATGTGTCACCGGCAAAGTGGAGCAGCAGGCCGAATGCAGCAAGCATCAGGTAAGCGCCGCCGGCCGAGAAGAGCATGTATTGCTGAGCCGGTCGTTCGGCTTTTTTACCGCGAAGGATCAAAATATAACTTCCAAGGGCCATCTGTTCCCATCCCATAAAAAAGGTGAGGTTATCAGCCGGATTCACCAGCATGATCAACCCGAAAATGGTCATGGCGGCGAAGGGATAAAATCCGGCACGGGTACCTTTCTGTGTAAATCCTGGGATCAGTGTCAGAATACCTCCCACAAGAAAAACACCCATAAAAACAAGTTGCATCACATTGCCATCAATTTCAGGGTAGATCAAATATCCGTAAATCGTTAATGAAGCTATGAGCAATAAATTCTTGACAAAAGCCGGCAGGAAATCAATGGCAAAAAACACAGTGACGATCAACAGCGGCAACATGACAAAAAGCACATCGAAATTGAGGTATTCAACAAAATAATACGATGTAGCCAGCAGGGCTGCACCAAATAGTAAAACGGGCACCTGTTTAAACCAGGGCGTACGAATGTCGTTGATTTTTTCTTCTTCTGCATGGAACACCCGTCCGAACCATTTGAACAGGAAGCTAATCTCAAAAATGCTTCCCAGAAGTATCAGAACAATCCAGCCCCAGCCATTTCCATTGGCCAGTTGCATGATCATTTCCCATTTGGCAAAGAATGTCGGGAAGGGCGGCAGTCCGGCTATGGCTACCACAAAAGCCCCAAACAGAAAGAAAAGAACCGGTCGTTTGCGGAGCACGCCCCATTTGTTTTGATCATCGCTGTTGACCATACCATTCAACCAGAACAAACCGGCTTTTGCAAAAAAGTTGGTGAGCAGAAATCCGAGTATGATAAACCAGAAGCTGTTTCCGAAAAACGTCGACATGGAAACCACCGTCAACATCAATCCGCCCTGTGCAATGGATGAATATCCCAGCATCCGCCTGATATTGCCCTGCCTGGTTGCCAGGAAATTTGAAAAGGTAAAGGTAATAAGTCCGAACAAGCCAATGAGGCTGTGCCAGCTTTCAGGGACGATGGGCATTAATTTATAAATTACAAACAGCACTGCCGGTGCCGAAACCGCCGAGAGTGCGCTTCCAATGGCCGGGTGTGCCGATTCGTACATATCCAGGGCCCAACCGTTCGCCGGAAATTGTTTGCTTTCAAGAATGATGGCCGACAACACCAGGAACACCGCTACCGAGCCACCTTTTATTAAAGATAGGTTGCTCATGAAATCGATGTTGAGGTTTCCAATATATGAATAGGCAAAAATGATCCCGATCAGCAAAATACCTGAGATCACCGATGAAGCGATCAGGAATTTAAACCCTGCTGATATGCTTTTCGAATCCTGGATCATGATCATCAAACCTGCTGTTGCAATGGATGTGATTTCCAGGAAAACAAAAAGGTTGAACAGGTCGCGGGTCATCACAATAACATTGAGGCCGATCAGAAAAACTACAATGATAGAGAGCAGGTGCTTCCCGGCGTTTTTCAGCACATCAAACAAATAGATGACCGTTAAAAATCCGAACAGGTTCACCATGGTGGTCAATACAGCCTCATCCATGGTCATCCTCAAGTTGATAGCAAAGGGGGGTTTAAATCCGGCGGTAAAAACATCGGTTGGTTGTACTGATCCGGTCATGATCCCGATCAGCCAGGAGCCTGAAATCATGGTCATGGCAGCTGTTGCGATCAGCAGCACAAGAACAAGGATGCTTTGCTGGCTCTTTTTCCCCAATCCGAGGAGAAAGGCCGTAATCAATCCGATTGAGACGATATGAACAGGACTTACCATTTTGTTTCTTTAAAATCGTTAATATCCAGTGATTGACGGGTCTTGAACATCCGCAAAGCAAATGTGAGCATCACGCCGGTGACCCCAACGCCGATAACGATTGAGGTCAGTACAAGGGCTTGCGGAACGGGATCGACAAATTTTTCCGACAGGTTGGTTATTCCTGTGGTCTGATCAATGATCGGCGCCACCCGTCCTTTGATATATGAAAGTGCCACGATCACCAGGTTAAGGCCCGCATCAAAAATGGTGAATGCCACAATGATGCGCAGGATATTTTTCTGTGTCAGTGCACCGTAAAGGCCAATGAGTATCAACAGGAACCCTGTAACAAGACCAATATTCTGAAGGGTTAAATATTCCATTATGCTTCGTTTTGAACTTCGTTAAGATGATGAAGGATGTTCGACAGCTCGGCACCAACCTTCAATCCTATTAAACTGTATATGACAGGGATGGCACCCGCACTGAACAAGGTTCCCAGTTCGCCCAGCGACATGAAACGGTTATCAAGGAAACCAAGTCCGAGGATGGCTCCCAGAATACCGATGATCACATAGCTGGTTCCGGAAATACTCTCAATAAAATTGAGCAATCCATGTTTGAACTCAGCCTGCGGATTCGCCATCAATAACAACAGGAAACCCGTGGCGATGACGGCTCCCCCCTGAAATCCTCCGCCCGGTGTTAAGTGTCCGTTGGTAAACACATACACACCAAACAGCACGATCAATGGAAACAACAACTTTTGTGCTGTGGACAAAATCACTGATGAAGGTCTTGGATGACGATCTTTTGGCGCTTTGCTGGTCTTCAGGAACATGGCTATGAGCGATGCAGCCACAAACAGGATGGTAACCTCGCCAAGGGTGTCGAAACCACGATAGGTCACAATGACGGCCGTCACAACATTGGCTGCTCCCACCTCCGAAGCGGTTTTATCGGCATAATAAGCCGGCAGTTCAGGAAGTGCCTTATTTGCATGATGTGTTAGTAGAAAACTTCCCAGCAATATACCCAATCCGGCCAGCAGAACAATGATGAACATATTTTTATACATCGGACCTCCTGATTTTATTCAATACATAAAAAAAGATGATGGTGGTGAGCCCACTTCCGATGGCTGCCTCGGTCATAGCCACATCGGGCGCAGCCAGCAAAAGATAGATGATCGAAGCGATGAGGCTCACAATGCCCGATGCCAGAACAGCAGCTCGCACCCTTTGTGCGGTAAGCGCTGTAACGGCCATGCTGATCATGACCAAACCCAAAACAATGGTTAAAATGATTACTACCATATTATTGCTCCTCCTTTTTTTCGTTGGCTTCCGCCTCCTTTAATTTATCAATCACCGTTTTTTTCGAAAGTGGAATCCCCAGGTGGTGGGCACCCCGCGCCAGTGTATGGGATGAAACCGGGTTCGTCATCATTACAAAAGAGATGATGATAAAGGCTTTACCAGCCCAGGCGGGATTGATGATGCCGATGCCTGCGATGGACAGGATCGTACCCAATGTACTGGCTTTGGTTCCGGATTGCAGCCGATTGTATAGATCGGGCATGCGCACAATCCCCAGGGCTCCCAGGAAGATGAAGATCGCTCCAATAAGAGTAACAATGCTGCCAATTAACATGCGTATTTCCATAACTATAGTCCTTTCTCCAGAAAACGGGCGATGACGATCACCCCGGTAAAGCTCAGCAAGCCATACACCAGCGCGACGTCGAGATAAATAATCCGGTTATTGAAAAAGGCGATCAGGGCAATGAGCGCGATAGACGTCACGGTCATAGCATCGAACGCCATGATGCGGTCGGCAGAGCTCGGTCCTTCAACAAAACGCCAGAGCGCTGTCAGCATTCCCAGCAAGATCAACCCGCCGGCGATATATAAGATGATCTCAACCATACATTACCTCCAAATATTTTTCAAATTTCGAAACAATGGCTCGTGTTGCCTCATTGATGTCGGTGCTCGTAACATCAATCCAATGGATAAACATGCGGTCGTCGAGGATATCAACCGTCAGGGTTCCCGGGGTAAGGGTGATGGCATTGGCCAGCAGCATTTTACCTATGTTGGAATGGAGCGTTGTTTTCACCTCTACGATGCCCGGATTGATGGGCAATGAAGGGGTCAGCACACGGAGGGCAACATCAAAATTCGATTTGATCAATTCTATCCAAAATACCCCAACAAAAGCGAAGGCATAAGCAAAGCTTTTGGGTGATAGTCTCACTTCCTGCAGCACTTCGCAATGGCTGCAAAGCAAAACAGCTATCAATACAGAAATGATAGCACCTGTAATCAGCACATCTGCATTTACCGACCAGTTAAGGGCCAGCCAGGTGAGGTAGGACAAAATAAAGATTTGTATAACATTTTTTAAATTCATGCTATGAATATTAAATCGCGACAAAACTAATGTCTGTGATCAATTAAATCGCAGAATAGACATATGTATGTATATACATTTGATTAAAATCAGATCGAACTAAAAATAGACACAGCGCAATAAAAAAGTTGACGGAGAGTTTTTGGACTAAAAGTGAGATCCGAATTACCCTATTAATTTTTGAGAAATAAGATTAATTTTGCACTCAATCTTGAAAGGAATCATGTTCGATCATAAAAAAAGTTGCCCGGTATGCGATGCAAAGTCGGGATGTTTTAAAATACTCAGTCCTCTGGAACTTGAAGTAGCAGATGTTCGCCGGGTGGAATTGAATTACCGGAAAGGTGAAAATATCGCGAAGATGGGGTCTTTTGTCACCCATATTCTATATTTACAGAAAGGGCTGGTGAAGGTATACATGGAAATGGAAGGTGAAAACGATATGATCCTGAACATTGTGAGCGGCGGGAATATGATCGGTTTGCCCAATCTTTTCTCCAATGCGCCCCTGCAATATTCCGTTGCCGCCATCGAAGACGCTGTGATCTGTGCCATTGATAAAAAGGTGATCGAAGACCTGGTAAAAACCAATGGAGAGTTTGCCCAGCGCATCGTGGAAAGCATCAACAATTGCACACTATATCACTATAAAAGATTGATCACGGCTTCTCAAAAACAATTGAACGGCCGAATGGCTGATGCGCTTCTCCACCTATCTGATGATGTTTATCATAACCTGGAATTCCCGATGCAGCTTTCCCGGAAAGAGCTGGCTGAACTGGCTGGCATGAGCATGATGAGCGCCGTCAGAGTGATCAAGGACCTGGAACAGAACAAGGTTGCTTCCGAGCAAAATGGAAGGTTTATTATTGAGGATAGGGAGAAACTGGAACAATTGAGCAAATATGGATAAACATTATAAATTGGTTGGCTAATTTTTATCATGGTTGGCATCTCCTGATTCAATGATTCAGATGTTTACTTATTAAACAATTCAACTTACACCTTGATCATCACCCCGATACCGAAATTCTCTTTGACCTGCAATTTGGGCCCCTGTCCTGTTTCCACACGCTGACCTTCAATAAATTCATAGGTGGGAAGATTGAGATCATTATCGTACATGAGGTGCAAATAAACCATCGAAGACAAAAAACTGTTGATCTTGAAATTAAGCGCTGTTTCCCAGTCCACATCAAAGTTCCACCGGTTTTCCAGCGTCTCATCCATATAATTGTTATGAGGGTTGAGTTTGGTATCCATAATCACATTTTTCATGATCTCACGATTGAGGCTTACCACCAGGTTTAATCCAAACCGGGGCTGGTAATTTAGTCCGTGCACAAGGATATGGCCTGCAGTATCCACTTCAGCCGGTCTCACCCCATAGGCACCCTGATCGGCCAGGATCTGGTTCAAAACAAAAATGAACTTACCGCTGGCCGGTGAAATAAACACAGAGGTTTTTTCATCAGGCTTGTACTCCATGCCCATGGAGAGATAAAGTCGCCCGGGCGACATAAAATCAGAAACCAGTGTAGAATCGTCGGGATATTTATAGCCGGGTCCAAATTGTGTTTTTAAATTTACCATCATCGAATAAAACCAGTTCTCGAAAGCCTCATATCCGATGGTGGTCCCGATATCGAGTTTGTCGTCCGTTTTGCGCATCCCCTGCTCATTGTTCCAGGTCATTCCATAAGCCATAGAAACAAAATTGTCGGCTTTAAAACCCGCTTTCAGATAATTGGCTTTGGCCATAGCAATGGTATTTCCGGCAATGTTGCTCTCCCCTCCTTCGGTCCAGTTGGCATAAGCCACCTGGTTGAGGTTGAGCATCCCGGTGGCTGCCAGTTTCCAGTAGGAAGTTGTATCCGACAGTTCCTGCATATGGCTTGAATCGGGAGGAGCAGATGGATTTGACAACAATGAAAGTCCAAATAAAACGGCGGGGATAAAAACAATAATTCTCTTCATGATCTCCATTTCACAGGCAAAACTAAACTGATTCTGAATGAATCCTTGCCAAAACCAACGGAGATTTTAACAACGTGGTGTGGAAAGCCTTTTACAATCATAATTTATAATTATTTCAAATTACCCTTATGATAGGAAATGAACCATATTTTTACTATCTTGCATTTCATTATAAAGATCAAATCTCACGATATTGATTTGAAGGATAAAAAATACCCCAAAAAATAACTGATCATGAAAAGATATTACCTGTTCATTGCAATTGCTGTAATGTTTACCAGCTGTTCAACCAAAGATGAAACACCTCTTTTGAAAGTTAATCATGAACCATCCATATCTTTAATGGCAATGGTCAATAGTGGCGATCCCATCACAGGATCCAAAACCGACATCAGTACAGTCCGGATTGGAGAATTGATAGAATTTCAGATTATCGTGGGGGCCAACCAGAATTCACAAGCCCCTGTCAGCCAATTGATCATTTCAAGAACCATAGGAAATGCGGAGGAGATATTGCTGGATACGGTCCTCCAGGATTTAGAATCTTTTGTTAGGAAGACCTTTTATGTTTCAGAAACACCAGCCACTGAAAGCTGGTCGTTTAAAATCAAGGATAAAGCCGGTTATAGCAATCAATTAGATCAGGAGATTCAAATTATCGATCCGGGTCTTTTTGGCCGGTGGGCAGCCTTCGATTTTGAAGGTGACCTTGACCCGTTATTTGCAGAAGATGGCTTTACACAGGTACAGGTCATGTTTAAGGAGGAGCATGAATTTTACATGGAATATTTTGGTGATAACAATATCTATTTAGAAGGCAATTATACACAATCCTGGAATGAAGAAAAACAATACTGGGAATTCATCCTGGATCAATCCGCCCCCCTACCTGCTAAATTCCAGGGAATTTGTAAAATCCTGACGCCCAGCCCCGACCAGATCTATTTTTATTATGTGCAAACCGAACCGGATATGGGTCTCGAAATTCCTACCGAATTTAAGCCTGAAGAGGACCTGGTACCCGGTGAGCATATATTTACCGCAACTCAGATTGTGTGGGGTCTTTAAATTTTCATAACGCACGATGAAGCATTTCAACGGAACCTTTTTTCTATTATTGGTTATGTCAATCCCAAGTAAAAAAGATGGATTTGATAAATCCAGTATTGGACAGGTGGATGCTGAATGGATCAATTATGCATGTGCAATATTATTCATATGAAAACCATCCTCCTCACCGCTTGCCATAATGCCACCGAGGCCCACCTGATCAAAGGAAAGTTATTGAATGCCGGCATCGACTGTTTTCTCACCAATGAAAACATGACAACCCTCGCACCCCATCACAACCAGTACCTGAATGCAGGTATTCAAATTATGGTGAAGGAGGAGGATTTGAATAAAGCGAGGGAATTGATAAAAGATAATCTGGAACCGGTTTCAGAAATGCACGCATGTCCAAATTGCGGATCAAAAGATATATTGCTCGGTTTTGGGAAAAGAAAACCACGAAAAATATTTTACATTTTTGTGGCGATCATGGCGGCCATGCCTTTGGGGAAATTCAGGCCGAAATATTTTTGTAATCATTGTGGAAATGAAATAACGATTGGAACATAGGGGCATAAAAAAAGCCGGACTTCTCCAGCATCTGTGGGGTCGACTCTTCGTTTTCCCCGTTCGCGACAATCTGCGCTTTACTTGGCCATTGCCGCTTTTATTTCCGCAAAGATGAACAATTCATATCTGTTTTCTGGTGCAAAAGTAAAAACATCTTTGCTGAACAACCTTAATTCTATATGAAGTTTATTTTAAGAAATCGGTTGATCCTAAAACCCCACTCACCTCTTCTCCTCTTCTCCTCTTCTCCTCTTCTCCTCTTCTCCTCTTCTCCTTCTCTCCTTCTCTCCTTCTCTCACTTTCACCCATTCCCCCATTCACCTACTCACCCTCCACCACCACACCCCCTACCCCTAAAGGGGCCTTTCCTATCACTGTCTGTAAATAATTCTAATCCTGATCACTAATTCACCTCCCGATAGCCCAGGGGATCACCTATTCCCCTATTCCCCTATTCCCTTATTCCCTTATTCCCCCATTCACCTTCTTACCTATTAGCTCTTTCCCCTATTCCCACATTCCCCATTCCCCTATTCACCTATTCACCATTCACCCTCCACCACCGCACCCCGTAACCCTAAAGGGGCCTTTCCTATCACTGTCTGTATATAATTCTAATCCTGATCACTAATTCACCTCCCGAAAGTCCAGAGGATCCCCTATTCCCCTATTCCCCTTCTTCCCTATTAACCCTTTCTCCTATTCCCTTATTCCCTTATTCCCCCATTCACCTATTAACCTTTTCCCCTTTTCCCCTTTTCCCCTTTTCCCCTTTTCCCCTATTCCCCTATTCACTCATTCACCTATTCACCCTCCACCACCGCACCCCCTACCCCTAAAGGGGCCTTTCCTATCAATGTTTGTAAATAATTCTAATCCTGATCACTAATTCACCTTCCGAAAGTCCAGAGGATCCCCTATTCCCCTATTCCCCTATTCCCCCATTCCCCTATTTACCTATTTACCTATTCACCATTTACCCTCCACCACCGCACCCCCTAACCCTAAAGGGGCCTTTCCTATAAATGTCTGTAAATAATTCGAATCCTGATCACTAATTCACCTCCCAATAGTCCAGGGGATAACCTATTCCCCTATTCACCTTCTTACCTATTAACTCTTTCTCCTATTCCCCTATTCCCCCATTCTCCTATTCACCCATTTACCTTCCACCATCGCACCCCCTACCCCTAAAGGGGCCTTTCCTATCGCTGTCTGTAAATAATTCTAATCCTGATCACTAATTCACCTCCCGAAAGTCCAGGGGATAACCTATTCCCCTATTCCCCCATTCACCTTCTTCCCTATTAACCCTTTCTCCTATTCCCTTATTCCCCCATTCACCCATTCACCCATTCACCAATTCCCCTTTACCCTTTACCCTACCCTTTCTCCTTTTCCAATCCTACCCACCAAAACATCAAGCCCGGAACCAAAAATGGCAAACTGAAGATCAACACCGCCCATGTATCTTTGGTCCCGCCCATGTAAAACATATTCAGGCCCAGGATCACACCGGCAATGCTCATGGTGAGACCGCCTTCCTTTTCACGAAACCACGCGAAAATATATCCCAGGGTAGCAAAGCCAAGCAAAATGATTACAGAACGCAGCTCAGCCGGAATACCCTCTTTAAATTCAGGCACACCTTCACCAATTATAATTGTTCCGAAAAAAAGAATAGCCAGCCCGCCAATGATGCGGGCCAGCCATTTGATAAGGTGTTTTTTATCTTTTATTCCCATGTGCATTTCAGTGTTGGTTGTTCTGCGTTCAGGATTGAAGGTGCGCCCGACCGGGACCACGAAACACGGAAAGCAGAATCCGGTACTTTACTTTAGCCACCTGTCTAACCAGTTGAAGAACGTCCGTTGCCACAGGATGGCATTTTGCGGTTGCAATACCCAGTGATTTTCATCGGGAAAAAACAGAAACTCAGCCGGAACATCCCTTAAAACCGCTGCATTAAAAGCAGTCATACCCTGTGTAAATACAACGCGATAATCGAGTCCGCCATGAATAATAAGGATGGGCGTATCCCAATTCTGCACCAGTTTATGTGGAGAATGGGCATAGGCCTCCTGGGCCACTTTATTGTCTTTCTCCCAGAAAGGACCGCCTTTATCCCAGTTTTCGAACCACATCTCCTCTGTCTCGAGGTATTGTGCTTCTTCATTGAAAATACCGTCATGGGCGATGAACGCTTTGAACCGTCCTTCATGAATGCCAGCCAGGTAATATACGGCATACCCACCGGCACTGGCGCCCACGGCACCCAGCCTGTTTTCATCAATGTAGGGTTCTTTCGCCATTTCATCAATGGCCGTTAAATAATCCTGCATGCTCTTGCCATGGTAATCACCACTGATCTGTTCCTGCCAGGCCTGTCCGAATCCCGAAACACCCCGGCGATTGGGAGCTACAATGATATAGTCATTGGCCGCCATCAACTCGTAATTCCAGCGGTAATGGAAGTTCTGACTGAGGGGTCCCTGCGGACCGCCTTTGCAATACAGCAATGCCGGATATTTCTTTGCCGGATCAAAATGGGGTGGATAAATAATAAGGGTTAGCATGTCTTCACCATCAAAGGTTTTCATCCATCGCTCTTCCACTTTGCCCATGGTAAGTTGATCCACGAGCTCCTGATTTGTGTAAGTCAGTTGTTTTACATCCCCATTACCCAGTTCAACAGCATATATTTCAGCCGGTTCTGCTATTGAATTCCTGATGGCAACAAGTCTGTCACCAGCCTGCGCAACCGATTTATAGTCATACATCCCCTCTGTGATTTGAAGAATGTTTCCATCCTCAATGAAATATTGATAGATATGGGTGCGGCTGTGCCAGTCACTGGTGAATAAAATGGATTGGCTATCATCCACCCAACAAAGATTTCCTGCATTCTGATCCAGGTTTTTTGTGACATAGGTTTTCATTCCGGTAATCAAATTCATAACCATCAACCGGTTTTTATCCGATTCATAACCATCCCTTTCCATACTTTCCCATGCGATATAAGTCCCATCGGGCGAAAAAACCGGCGCAACATCAAAGCCCATCATGCCTTCAGAAATATTGGTGGTCTCTCCATTTTCCAGGTTATAGAGGTAGATATCAGAATTAGTGGAAAGTGTAGCAGCTTTACCGGTCAGTTTTTTAGACGTATAGGCAATGGTTTTGCTATCCGGACTCCAGTTGATCTGCTCCATACCACCAAATGGTGACAACGGTGAATCATAAGGCTCTCCTTCCATGATGTCTTTTTCATTGGAGATTTTATTGCCATCATAATCAGCATAAAAAACATGGCTGTAGTTTTCCACCCAGTGATCCCAGTGACGGTACATCAGGTCATCCATCAGCTTACCGGAAGCTTTGGGCAAACCTTCATACAATCTTTCAAATTTATTGGGGATGGGAATTTCTTTGGTATAGAGGATTTTGGATTGATCCGGCGCATATTTAAAGCCGGTGATTCCACCCTCAATGTCGGTGATCATGGTACGGTCTGAACCATCGGGATTCATTTCCCAGAGCTGCACCGATCCGCTCTCAGAAGAGAGGAAACCAATCTTCTTACCATCGGGTCGCCACAATTCATTGAATTCGCTTTTGGCTGAATTGGTGATCCGCGTTCCGGTTCCACCATCAACATCCACCACATACAATTCACGGTTCCCCTTGTTTTGCTCAATGGAATAATAGGAAACGCCATATAAAATGGTTTTACCATCCGGTGAAACCTCATGACCACTCACACGGCCAAAGGCCCATAATGCTTCGGGCGTCATTCTGTCGCCATTTAAAACCAGGTCGGGTTTACCAATCACCGGAGCATCCTCCGTTTTGGTCGTTTCACTGACAGGACCGGTGCACGATGACAGCCAAAACCCTGCAAGGAACATCATGATAACATATTGAATTTTTTTCATAGGATTGTGTATTAATTGATTAAATCAAATAGTCCTGAAAAGATGTAGCTAAGGTATAAAAACTATTTCATAAAAATAGCGCCTTCGAATTCTGAAAATGCAGGGAAATTGAAGATTTTAACGATCTTTCTGCAGGAAATCGGGTCTGTGGGGCCGAATCCTTCCAATGGGCTGCATCATGCGCAATATTTTACGCATGTTTGCCATAAATAGCGGCTGTTTTTCAGAACTTAACAGGTGGTTTTTTCGTATCAATGAGTGCAATTATTGCAAACTACTGGTGCGTTCAATTTCATTACGGCAAAACTCAAAAAATTGTACGCAATATGAAAACTCAAAAAATCAACTGCACGATGGCTGCAAAAAAATTACTCCCGGCAATAATGGTCGCTATGTTCTTATTTTCGGGTTGCGAAAAAGCCGATATGCCCGATCCCGATCCGGCACCGGACCTGCCACCGGAATTTTCCATGCTCATGAACTTTTCCGACTTCAGCAATGTGGATACCACCGGCCACAGCTCATCTCTGAATTTTCAGAACTGGGATGCTGCCGCTTCTTATGTTTTTGAATGGAAGAATTCGCTTGACGATGTGCTGACCGTTCCGACAACCTCCTTCATGCGAGCCTTCAAGAGCAAGCCCCATTTTGATAATGAATTCAATGCCTGGGCCTGGGAGTTCGAATTCACCAGCGACGGAAAAAAATACGGGGCGGATCTCAGGGGGATCATCGTTCCCGATGGCATTCAATGGGAGATGTACGTCAGCCTGGAGGGCTTATTTACCGACTATCTTTGGTATTCAGGCTTTTCCGATAAAGACAATACAAAGGGCAACTGGGTCCTGAATACCGGTCCCGAGGATCCCGGTACCTTCTTGCTGGTCAACTGGACCCGCAATGCGATCAATGGCAATTATACCATTAAGTACACCAATATCTCCAGTGGAAATCCGCAAAGCGGATCCTATATCCTGTATGAAAAAAGATCGGAACTGATGGATGCCTCGTATACGATATACAGCAGCTCCACCATCCATTTTGTAAAGATCCACTGGAGCCATGCCAATATCTACGGGCAGATTACCGATGCCCGCGTATTCGAAGATGAGCTATGGCACTGCTGGGATGAGACACGACAAGATACCGCCTGCGATTGATAAAGTTTCTGATGCGCATGATGCAAGGCCTCCGGTTGACCGGGGGCTTTTTTTTGTAAGGAATCCAAACAGGGTCCGTCTACACACCCGACAAAACTTAAACGTAACACCCTAACACAATCACTCAGACGATTTGGATGTATGATCTTAGCAGTCACCCTGTTCCTTTCAGCCTGCAACAATGATGACGACACTTCAGACCTCGATCCCAAACCCCAGGCGTTCATTGCCACAAATGATTCCTTTGCAGGTTTTCAATCCTGGGAACTGGTGGCCGAACAACAGGGCCCTGATCCGGCCCCGGGAGCAGCGCACGCAGGCAATGACTCAACGGCAACACGCCATGTATATTTCAAAAATGACCAGGACCGGGTGAATGGCGCCTATCCGGTGGGGACCATCATCGTGAAAGCGTCCCATAATCCCGACCTCATCCAAACAGAAAAACGTCATGCCTTAGTAAAGGTGTGACGTTTTTTAATGGTATCATCAATAGCCGGCTGTTGGATCAATTGATCTTTTTGAGAACCAACACCGCATATTCACCAAAAGGAGAAGACAGGTTGACGGTGTTACCGCCGGAAATTGCATTGCCCGACTGCCATACACCCGTTTCCGTATCCAGCCAGTCGACCGAAAATTGGCCCTGGAAGGAAAAAAGGTTGAGGGTTCCTGTCGCCATCAACTCCGGGAAATAGACCACCAGTTCTTCATCCGAGGCCAGGCAATAACCGGTAGAACTCAGTGCCGGCTGGGGGGTGAGTTTGAGCAGATTCAGCTCACTGGCCAGCTGACGGGCATAGCCCATATTGTTGCGGATCACATTGTAGGTGGACGCTCCGGTCCCGCCATGCAGTCGGCCGGGTTCATTGCTACCCCCACCCCAGTTGTCCATGTGGATCACCTGGATCCCGCCGGTAAAACTTTTCCACACCACATCATGGGGATGACCGAAATTGCTGAACTGCAAATAATAAAAATGATCGGTATCACTGATGATCACCTTTTCACCTGTAGATATGGGCGCATCATCGGGGTCTACACAGTCGAAACCATCATCCGGACCGGGTGAGATCCAGTCGGCCGGACTGTCGAGCAGGGTTTGATTGCTGCCATTGCTGTATTGAAAAACCATCCCCACCGGTCTTTGCACACCATAGGTTTCCATTTCGTACTGATGGATGTAATCGATCATATCAAAATGCCATTGATCCGATTCATCACTGTGCGGAATTTCATTGCCGATCTCATACAGCACATTGGTGAGGTTGTAATAGTTGACGATGTCGATCACCTCCCGTACATAAAGGCGCTGGGCCTCCACCACTTCGGGATGGATATTCGTATGCACCTCGAACTGGCCCGCTGCAATGCCATTGATATTATTGCCTGCGTTAAAGGGATGGTACTGCCATGCCACCGGCGCATGTTCGGCACTGAATCCCTGAAACAACATGATGGATACATAGATCCCCTTTTCATCTGCCGCCTGTATCCGCTGCCGCAGCCGCTCAAAATAATCCTGGTTCAGTTGCGACAGGTCATACTGGGATCCGGATTTGGCATAGGGTAAAGGATTGATGGTCAGCGACGGGTCTTTGGCCCAGTCGGTTCCCTGTGGTGTTTCCCAGGCCCACATCCGCATAAAATTATGGCCCAGGCCCACCATCCAATCCAGGTATTCCGAAAAATAAAAGGGCGTGGGTCCGATGTCCTGCAAATTATCCCAGGTATGACTGCCCGTTAACCACACGGGTTGACCGCCACTGCAAAAGTACCGGCCATTTTCAGAACAAACTTCGAGCAGACCCAGCATCCGCCTGCTTCCTGAACCGGCATTCAAAGCCCACCGGTCCTGTATATCCGACAGGTCCACCTGCCCGTCCATGTTATAGTCACTGTTGTTATAGCCGGTAGCACCCTGCTCAGCGAGCCAGGCATCATTTTTATCGCGGTTGTCCACCTGGTTACTGGCATCGCCATCGGCGGCTATCATGCCCCATACACCGGAGGTCAGCTGTTTTTGTGCACTTGTCCCTCCCACTGATTGACCGGGACCGGTTGTAAAGTCATAGCTGTAGAAACCGGGTGATGTCACGGTCAGCGGAAAAGCAGCCGTAACCGACAGGTGGTTCCGGTGATGGATCTGCAGGTGCATCACGGGGTAAATTTCCGGCAGGGATGAAAAAACCAGGCTGCCACCGGTACCGATGATCGATCCGTTGGACAGCAACAGGCCCGCCCTGCGTGCCAACAGTGTAAAGCCTGCCGGGGAGATCTCCTGCGAAGGGATCAGCAGATCAACCAGCACCCAGTCGACGATATCATTCACCGGCCAGATCACCAGCGTCTCATCGCCATTGTAATTCCAGGGCTGGGTATCATAGGGTTGCCCGACGGGCAAAAGTCCGTTCTCCGCAAGGTCGATGCGCATGTGATCATTGAAGTAAGGGCCCTCCAAAAAAACACGGGCATTCACCATCACATCTTGTGCAAGGACGAAACGGGTTATAAGAAAGAAAAACAGTAAAAAAAATATCCTCAAATTCATCATGATCGCTTGCTTAACCTAACCGATATCAAAAAGCCGGTATCCTCTTCCTATCATTCATCAGCATGGGGGTTTCTAAGTCAGAGACTCCCTGTCCCGCAAAAAACGGGCCGCAAATCTATTTGAAAATGTTTAAAGGACGGATATACTGCATGTTAAGAAATCCTTATCTTTTGAAAGTCCGGACAGGAGCGGATCATAGCAGGCGCTTATGAAACCGGCCGACAGAAAAGAGGGTTCCACCCGGAGCATGACTCCTGCGGATCATTTTCTCAATTTTATAAAAAAATTGTAAATTTAACAAGAAGGCATCTTCGACAGGCACCCCAAAAACCCCCGATCAGAAATTGCGGTAAATATATACATGCACCTCCTTGGTGGTGATGCCGAAGTCGCTGTACTTAAACGTGGCATACTCCGAATCGGCCGTAACCGAGCCATTGCCCAGGTTGACCGCGTGCGCATCCACCCAGACCTCATCATCGGCATTCCTGAGGTTATAATAACAAACACTTGTACTTCGGGTTCCATTTTCCAGGGTGGGTCCGCTAAAATCAAAAGTGCCTTTGGCCGGCGCACCACATGGAACTTTATAGATCCACAGGTTGACCTGCTGATTGGGAATGGGCTCATTGTCTTTGGTCAGTACATGAATCGTAGCTTTGATGCTGACACTGATCTCCGGTTTGACCGTATCATCGCACGGATCATCGTCTTCTTTCTCGGTACATGATACACCGGTGAATATGAATACCAGTAAAAAGAGGGTCAAGGAATAAATGGAATGTTTTCTCATATGGCCAGGATTTAAATTTGTCCAAAAATAGGATTTCTTTGCGGAAATACAAATTATTTGATCCAAAAGAGAAAGAAGGCTCCCGAAGTTGAACCGTCTGCTATCAACTGCATGGCCGATGTCTGCTGACCATTCAAATATCGAACCGGCCCCTGGCAATGGATTACCGGATAACACCGGCGGCCACTGCCCACCTGATCAGTTCCGCCACATTTTTCTTTTTCGACTTGGCCATGATCCGGGCGCGGAAGGTCTCCACCGTACTCTGGGTGATGCCCAGCTTAAGGCTGATGGCCTGGTTGGTGAGTCCCTCACTGAGCAATTCCACCACCTGCAGCTCGCGGGGTGAGAAGATGCCCGGCCTGGCCGGGGGCACTTTCTTTTTCACGGGTTTTTTCACGGCTGCCAGCGTTTTGGGATCCATGTTTTGATCGAACACCCGCTCTCCCTGGTACACCTGTTTGATGGCCGCCTTCAGCGCTTTGATGGAGGTTTGTTTCAGCAGGTAACCCCGCACCCCCGCATAATTGGCCCTGCGCAGTGTGGCCAGATCATTGTACTCCGTGAACACCATCACCTTCACCGCCGGGTATTCCTTGCGGATGATGCGGGCACACCGGAACCCATCCATCCCGGGCAGGTCGGGATCCAGCATCACCACATCGGGCTGGGCGAGCCGGAGCTTTTGCAGCACCGCGGCACCGGTGTCTACCGCGGCCATCACCCGGATATCCAGGTCGCCGGAAAAGACAAACTTTATTCCCTCGCGGATAATGGGACGGCTATCGGCAAAAAGTAGTTTGATCATGATTTTAAGTTTTGGTTGTTGAAAAAGTGCAAAAATATTGAAAAAAAATCGTATTTGTAGCAAGTTCTTGCTACAAGGATCCAAAAATTAATGATTATGCTTGCAGTTTGGTTTTTAAGAAAGATTGTTTGCACGAGCAAAAGACCATAAACAAAATAAAAAATTACTGTTATCCCATAATTTTTAGCGGGATATATTTAAGTTTGTATGGGATATAACGAGTTAGCACACATTTTAAAGAACAAGACATGAAAAATTCATTGACTTTCTTAATATTAATCTTCACTGTTCAAATCTCATTCGGACAGCTGGAGAAACCAAAAAACTTCAAATTCCCAGACTATGCAGGCTATGTTAATGATTTTGAAGGAATCTTCACCGACCAACAAATTGTAGAACTTGACAGTATTATTGCAAAACATGAAAAAGAGACTTCGAATGAAATTGCCGTTGTAACAATAGATAGTATTAGTCCATATTCATCACTTTTTGACTATTCACTTGACCTGGCCAATTCATGGGGAATTGGGAAAAAAGACAGAGACAATGGAGTTTTACTAATATTTGGTAAAACTATCAGACAAATTCAAATTCAGGTAGGCTATGGGCTTGAGGATAAATTAAAAGATCCCGAAGCCAAAAAAATAATTGATGAATTTATAATACCGGAATTTAGGAAAGGTGAATTTTATGAAGGAATTAAGATTGGGGTGTTGAAAGTAATAAATGAAATAAAATAAAACGTGTGCTAACACAGGATAAATGCAATACCGGCAAACGTGGAATTAAATGAAATTATAAAACATCGTACCCAGCCAACAGAGAGACAGGTAACCAATCCGGTACTGCACTTATCCTGGGAACGTTATGCACAGGTTGTGAAAACGACAGTGCAAATGAAGCCCCCCTGCCCGCAGTCTTCAGACTCCGGGCACTGGTGTTCTGATCTCAGATCAGCATTATCGGATTCCTTCGAATATCCTTTTCCCTTATTTGCTGTTAACATACAGGCTTTCCCCGGGGATTAAAATTACCTTACCTTCTGTCCGGGTAAATTTACTGGCAGCTAGTCAGACTTTATTGGATCAAGGTTATGTTTACCGGGTTTTGATTATTTTCTGCAAATAAGCCTGCCCGCCGATGCGGATGATCACATAATAGATGCCCGCTGACACCGTCCGGCCGGTTTCACTTTTTCCGTCCCAGGTCAACCGCACCACCCCGGCATCTACCGGTTCATCAGAACCGAGGGTACGCATGCAGGTAAACTGGCTGTTGAAGATCCACACCTGAACGGGGCTTTTTTCATTCACCGTGATGGCGAAGGTGGTTTGATCAAAAAAGGGATTGGGAACGATCGTGACGGGATCGTTATTCATCGTGGCCGGCTGGCTTGCCGAGATCAGGTCTTCATTCAATCCAATGGTGATCGCATAATGTTTATAATAGGTGGTGATGGCCAGGGTATCATAAACGAATCCGGCCGGCAGGTCGCCGGTGGCCAGGTCCACCTTTACCAGCAGATCGAGGGAGGCACCCGGAGAAAGGGTAAGGGGCAGCGAAACAGTGGGTTCCAGAAACCAGGGGACCGTCCCCACCAAACCTTCGTTTTTGATGTCGGTGATCTCCATATCGTAGCCGGTGGGATTGGTCAGCACCAGGGGCAGGCCCTCCGCACACTGGATCGCGGTCTGGAAGATGAGGCTGTCGGCAGAAAAGTCCGGATTTTTGTGCAGCCTGAAGGAAACGATCCTCGTCTGCCAGTTGACCGGGCCGCTTGTTTCCATGTATTCCTGGGTATACCAGAATGTGAGGTCATCGGTCGGGTCGACCGACAGGGTGCTGTAATCGCCCCACCTGCCATGATTGGTCTGGGAGGCACTGCCGGTTTTGATTTCGGTCTCGGGTATGGTGAGTTGTCCCGGCGGATCATTGTATCGTCGGCCGGCGGCCCGGATGGAAGGATAGGTGGCATCGCCCGAAACGGAATAGCCCACGGCCAGGTTCCCATCCCGGTCCATGGCCACGGAGCCCATCCACCGCGACTCTTCATTGGGCACATAAGTGCTCTGCTGATCAATCAACCAGTCCGCCCCATCATTGCGGAGTGCATACCAGCGCACCGCTCCGTGCTCTGCCCCGTCGGTTTCGACCGTATGGTTGCACACCAGTGTCTGATGATCGTCATGGTACCGGTATTGCAGCCGGTACATCAGGAAATGCGACAGGGAGTGCAGCTTAATGGTGGAATTGGGCTGATGGATAAAGTCCTGATCCCAATTGTGCGAATCGAAGGGGGCGGTGGGCAGGATGGCCAGCTCTGTGAAACTGCAGTTGCTCATATCGTCCCAATCGATGGAAAAGGACCACAACCACAGGCGGTCTTCGGGATATCCCCAGGTATCATCTTTTACACAAACGAAAATGTTGGGAGTCCCTTCCGGCGGGGGTGGTCCGTCCAGGTCGGATGGTAGGAAACTGCCCACATCGGCTGTGGTGGAATGATTGGGTGCGTCGAAATGGAAATAGACCATGTCGGGATCAGGTTCACCGGCAAGCATCTGCTCCCTGTTCAGGGCCATGACACTGGCCCCTGTGAACGTACCGTATGAACCGTTGATCTCCCATTCATTGATGGAGAGGTAATAGGCATCGGGCCACAGTCCGAACTTCGGATAATCGGGCATGACATCAAACCAGATGTCATAACAATACCATTCACCCAGGGGATCGGGGGTGGCCGATACGGCGACCATCTCATAATATTCAACATTGAGTTCATACACCATACACGATGCCAGCCAGCGATCGGCCAGGTGATCATAGAGTACCACCGGATCGGTCCAGCCCATGTCCAGCCACGGACCCGGGAAATCATTCCACAGGGTTTTGCAGTCAGCCGGACCATAGAGCATATTCCCGGTTTTATCCCAGATCGCAAACTGGCTTTTCACCATCTGGAAGTAGTGATCGGGACCCACGTCGCCTTCGGTATCGGGATTGGGGGAGCCGTCACTGGGCAAACCCTCAAAATCCTGATCCACCACGATGGGTGCATTTTCCCCCATCTTTTTTTGCAGGGCCGCTTGCGAAGGCAACTGTTGCGGCGGTTGATATATGGCCGGATTCAGTTTAATGAACCCTTCTTCGAACGGATGTTTTTCGATCAGCGGTGTTTTTTGGTTCAGGGGTGCGGATTTACCCAGGAACATTAATTTTCGATCATTTTTCGGGGTACAGGTTTGTGGTTGTGAAAAACCGAATCCTGCACATAAAAGCAGGATGGAAAGTATCATCATTTTCATGGTTGGTTTTTTTGATGTTTAAACTGGCTTATAAAAATAGTGAAAATGGGCAAAAGAAAAAAATGACTGGTTGAAAAAAGGCTTCAAATATACCCTTGAAAAAAGCATGTTGAAACCGGCAACCCGCATCATGGGTCACCACAGCCATCACCCCGATATCCGGGTCGACAGAGATGACAAAAGTGAATCCTTCGCGAATGATGGGACGGCCATAGGCAAAAAGCAGTTTGATTATGATGGTAAGTTTAGGTTGATTCTGAATGGCAAAAATATGATACACAAAGCGCTCGAAATGGCGAAAACCAGATCCTTTGAATGTGAAATGAAAAATTCAGTGTCAAAAGATCCAATCATCCATGCAAAATGATCGCAATTTTGGGTGAAGGTAAAAAAGCCGGATTTCTCAATTTTTTCATGTGTCGAAAAATGGGAAGGTTTTAAAGCGGAACAATGTGGTGTTCTGGCAAATATTCTTATCTTTAACCTCTGGTAAATGGTGATGGTGTAACAAGGCATCAACTGGTAGAGTATCCTGCTCAAGAGCCCTGACATTTCATGCAAAAAATTACAATTTAATGAACGAAATCATCGACGCTTAAATTTAAAAATCAATAGGTTGAAAATAATAACATGGCTCATCTTTTTATTCGTGTTGAATGGATTATTTTCAAATATTGAAGCTGATACATTAAACCCGGGGCCTCAACTGGTAAAAAACAATAAAGAGGAATCACGAATTTTATACGAAAAAGCCCTGTCATTTTACAATATGGCTGAATTTCTTTCAGCGGAAAAATCATTTTTACACTCAATTGCTGTAGCAGAAAAAACCGACGAAAGGGAAATCCTGGCTTACTCTTTTCATTATTTAGGCAACATAGAAAGCTGGAAGTCGAATTTCCCTCAATCCATCCTTTACCATAAAAAGGCCAGCATTTTGTTTGATGAACAAGAAAATCCGGAATATGTGGCGATTTCTAATAATAAGATTGCCATAGGATTTGAGAACCTTGGAAAATATGATAGCACGCTTGTTTATTATAAACTGAATATTGCCAACAGAGAAGCTTTCAAAGAGGTTGGTACTTCCAGCAAAACCTTTGGGTTTATTAAAAAGAAAAATCCAAATGGAGATAACCTCAACCTTGAAATCATTTTCACCAGCTATCAGGGAATTAGTGCCTTGTATGCCAAATTGCAAAACTACCGGGAAGCCTACACCTATTTGCGGGAAGGCATTGAGTATGCCGAAGAAACAGGGAGCAAACCGGCATTGGCCAAATTATACTTTACCGCCGGACAATTATTCCTGAATAACCATGTAAATAAAGACATTGCGCTTGAATACATGCAGAAGGCGCAGGGCCTTTTCATAGAATTAAATGATTGGCAATACCTGAACTGGGCAAGGCTCAGCGTTGGGGACTGGTACCTGAAAACAGGAAATGATTCATTGGCATTGCGCATCTACAAAGAAGTGAGCCTGGAGCTCGATTCAGGCAATCATTCAGCACAATCCCAGACCAATTACAGGATAGGAATAACCTACAAAAAAAGAAACAATTACGACTCTGCCCTGGTGTATCTGCAAAAAAGCATTGACGGAATGTGTTTGGTCTGCCCTGAAATCCAGGTTCACAAATCATTGATTGAAGCAGGCCAAATTTATCTCATGATTGAAGATGCTCCTCAGTCCTTTGAATATTTCAACAGGGCCCGAAGAATTGCTGAAGAATCGCAATCAGGCATGGAAATGGTCATATCATCAGAAGCCCTGGCAAAGTATTATCTGAGTATACAGAAACAAGACAGTGCCATCTACTTTTTAAAGGATGCCTATGAGCTTGCCGGGGAATTGGGATTGATCAAACAAATAAAAACGACCGCTGAGTCACTCAGTGAAATCTATTATTCAGGCGGTGAATTTCAAGCTTCTTCCGATTATTTAAGCATCGCGAATCAAATGAATGATAGTTTGGCCGCAATTGAAAAATACAACGAGGTCGCTAAACTTGAAATGAGGTTTGAAATCGAAAAAAGAGAAGAAGAGCGGAAGATGGAAGCCCGGCTGTTTGAAAGTGAAATCACCAAACAAAAGCTCATTCGCAATACATCAGTAGCAGGAGCGATTGTTGTTATCATCGTTGGGATAATGCTGTTGCGGGCCTACCGCAGAAAAAGGAACGACAATATACTATTGGCCCGGCAAAAAATAGAAATCCAGGAGATATCAGGAAAATTACAAGAATCCAGCAAACGCAAACTTGATTTTTTTACCAATATCTCGCATGAAATCCGCACCCCACTCACCCTTATTCAATCACCACTGGAAAGCATCCTCAAAGCGGACGAAAGGAATCCTGAGACAGCAGGGCAGCTTCAAACGGCGCTTAAGAACACCAACAAATTAAAAGAACTGCTCAACCAAATCCTCGATTTGCAAAAGCTGGACGAGCAGATGTTGGGACTGAATTTAACCCATTTCGAAATCATCGCTTTTTGCCGCGAAATTGTTACATCATTCAAGGGCTATTGCTACCAAAGCAACTGCATGTTTAATTTTGAGTCGAATGTGGGTGCAGCAAATATTCAATTTGACCAGGTGAGGCTGCAATCCATCATCAGCAACCTCTTATCAAATGCTTTTAAATATAATAAAGAAGGTGGTTTTGTTCACTTTAAGCTTTGGATAAATACAACCCAGCTCAGACTTAAAATTGAGGATAACGGGATAGGCATTTCTGATGAGCATCTTACAAAACTTGGGGAGCGCTATTACCGGGTTGAAAAACCAAATGCTTCAATTGAAGGAACCGGCATCGGCCTGGCTTATGTGAAAGAACTGGTAGAATTGATGAAGGGGGATCTTGAAATTACGAGTACCGTAAATCAGGGAACAACAGTAACCATCATCCTGCCCCTGGAAAAAGCAGAGATCCTGGATGAAACACCTTATGCAACAGAAATAAAACCCAAAGAACAACTCTTTGATAACCTAGAAAAAAAACTATCTGATCATGCCGATGGCCATCCCGCAATTTTAATCATCGAAGATAATTTTGAATTGCGAAAGTTTTTATGTGATTTGTTTTCCCCATCCTATCAGGTTTTTTCTGCCAAAGACGGACTGGAAGGAAAGGAGATGGCTTTGAAGCACATCCCGGACTTGATCATCAGCGACATTATGATGCCCGGCATGAAAGGAAATGAGCTGTGTAAAATCCTGAAAAACGACATCAACACGAGCCACATCACCATTATTCTTTTTACTGCCAAAGGATCGCCCGAAAGCATTGTGGATGGTTACGACTGTGGTGCGGATGATTATATCGTAAAGCCTTTCGATACGGATATTCTGGTAAAAAAAGTGAAAAACATGATTGCCACCGGCGAAAATGCCCGCAAACAATTCACCTTTACAGACATCGAACGAAGCACTACCAAATATTCGGAATTTGACAGGAAATTCCTGAAAGATTGTTTGTCCATCGTCAAAGACAATTTGGACAATAGCCAGTTCACCGTTGAATTGCTGGCGGAGAAAATGAACGTACACCGGCGAACCCTGTTGCGTAAATTCAATGCCTTAACCGGAAAATCACCCATCGATTTAATCCGTCACAACAGAATGACGAGGGCCGCTGAACTTTTGAAGGACAAAAAATACCGGGTAAACGAAGTCGCCCTGATGGTAGGTTATGAAGATACCAACCGTTTCAGCCAGGCATTTAAACAATTCCATGGCGTTTCACCTTCTATGTACATATAGTATCACCATCAAGCTATGAATTGAATGTTTTTGCGGGCGTTTCCCCTTGCGAAAAAGCAAGGGGCCGGGCTTTCCACTGTATCTTTTTTCCTGAAAAGCGGAAAAAAGGATGCCGTTCCAATCCCTAACGCAAGCAATTGCTAACATTTCACAAAAGGGTAAACAGTTCGAAACCATTCATGTATTTTTTGTTTTTCCTTTTCTCCTTTTTCCAATGACTGAGGCCTGGGATGGCCTTTGGAAATTTGGCGTAGCATGCTTTTTGAAAATCTTAGCGATGGGTTGCGCTCAGCGATCCTGAAGTCAGTCAGTTGAATGAAGGCCCGGATCGCGGTGAAGATTGAAAAATTAGGATTGTCCAACACTGCCACCAATCCTGCCCCAATCTGCATGTGCCGGGATGACTCGTTTTTGCTTGTTTTGTAAAATAGTTAAACCAAGAACTATAAAAACAAACCATGAATTTAAAACGAACTTATCATGACAAAAAAAATCACATTCATTTTACTGGCAATCCTTTTTTGCCAGGGAATTCTAAAATCACAGACAAATCAACTGACCGATACCACGGTTTATACGCTTGGCTTCTCTACGTATCTTTCACAAATCGATAAATACGCATCAGGTGTAGATATTTATACCGATGGCGAAGGGTATATGTATATTTCAGGAAATACCAGGGATAAAAATTTTCCTGCCACTGAAGGAGCGTATCAAACGAAATTAAAAGGCGATGGTTTGGCCGATGTCTTTGTAGCCAAATATTCACCCAAAGGTGAACTCGTATTTGCCACACTGCTTGGTGGTTCAAAAAGAGAGCATCATTCAGGCATTACAGTTGATGATGCGGGTTATGTATATGTTGCCGGAGGAACAGAATCTTCGGATTTTCCTACAACTGAGGGAGCCTATGACACCAGTTTTAACGGAGCAAGGTCATGGGGTGGCGATGTTTTCGTTACCAAATTAAATCCATCCGGAACTGAAATTATTTTTTCTACATTTATTGGAGGCGAGGTTCAAGAAACAGTAGGATCAGGAAGTATTAAGGTTGATTCGAAAGGCAATATTATTATTACAGGAGTTACCTCCTCTCATGACTTTCCTTTAACACAAGGTGTGATCGATAACAATGAAAACCTGCATGGTTTTATTTCTAAATTGAGCCCCAATGGTCAAAAGTTGCTGTTTTCTACTTTCTTTGGAAATAGCGCAAGAGAAGGGATACCAAGAATTACTATTGACGACAAAGACAATATTTATTTGGTAGGTGCTACCCATACAGCAGGCTTACCTGTAACGGATAATGCTTTCCGAAAAGAGATCATGATACCTGAATCCGGATATTTAATGGACCATTTTATAGCCAAAATAAAGGCCAGGGATCACAAAATTTCCTATTTAAGTTATTTCGCAACCGATGCATATTCGATGTCATATATTAACTGGGCCAAGCCCAACAGACTGATTATTTGTGGCAGCACTACGGAAGAAGATTTCCCGGTAACTGAAAATGCCATCGGTAAAAAAGGGAAAGGTAAGCTCGATTGCTTTGTATGTGCATTTAATGCTGAAACGATGACCTTAGAATACGCTACCCTGTTTGGAGGAAGTGACGAAGATCGTGTGTGGTCAGCAAATTTTATTAATAAAGATACGATTGTTATTGGAGGATTAACAAATTCTGCTGATTTACCACTTACTGAAAATGCTTTATATTCAGCATATCCGGTTTGTGAAACGGCATTTAACTCCTCATTTCTTGGTCTCAAAAAATCATTCGTTTCGGTCATTGATATTAAAAACAGCAAACTCCTTTACTCAAGCTATTTTGGAGCCAGTCATTTATTTAGATTTTACCCTGATAAATATGGAAACATTGGATTTGTTGCCGAAGCAGGCCAGAAATCGGAAGCAGGAATAACCGGTTTTCCGGTAACCAAAGATGCCACAGAACCGCCCTCCTATGCAATGGCAGGACGATTGTTATTAAATGCGGTACCTGAACCGACAAAGGAGGAATTGTACAAAGATGTGACTGTTGCCGATGCTATTCTGGAAACTTATGTCGCTCAATATGAATTATCGCCCGGTATGACTCTTACCGTAATTAAAAAAGATAATCAGTTGATATTACAAATTCCTAACCAGGGGGATATTCCATTGCTACCCAAATCCCAAAATGCTTTTTTTATAAAAGGCTCGGCATATGAATTTTCATTTAATACAAATGAAGCTGCAGAAGCAGAAAGTATGACGATGCATCCGGATGGAGGAGATGATGTTATATGTAAAAAAGTAGTCGATTAAAGATGAAAAGTATAAAAATTGGTTTCTTGAGCTTGCTTCTTCTTGTATTCCTGACAAGTTGTTCGACGGCTGAAAAAAAAGATGTTCAGGTTGATGATCGGGCATTCTATTCGCAAACAAAGCTGGACTCAAATAAATCAGATTTCATTCAGCACATCCTTACTAAAGCTGTAAATGAAGGTAAAGCACCGGGAATAATTGCAGCTATTATTTCAAGTGAAGGTGTTCTCGAAATTGCTTCTGCAGGAGAGCGTAAAGCAGGTTCAGGTATTGCGTTTACCACTAATGATATGGTGCATCTTGGTTCATGTGGAAAAGCAATGACAGCCACCATGCTTGCCACATTAGTAGCAGAAGGAAAGATGAGTTGGGATATGAAATTGACTAAAGCTATTCCTGATCTAAAAAATAATATTCATCCTGATCTTAAGAATACTACACTTTGGCAATTACTAACTCATCGTGCCGGTATCCAAAATGATCCAATTGACTGGTACGCATATGCTGATATGGATATCAAAGAAAGACGATTTTCAATATTGAAGGATAATTTAAAACTTGCTCCAACATACACTGATGGAGAATTCCATTATTCTAATTACGGTTACGTAGTCGCAGCTTGTATGGCTGAGCAAATATCAGGCTTAAGCTGGGAAATTTTAATGAGAGAGCGTTTATTTGAACCGCTTGGTATGACAACTGCCGGATTTGGTGATCCTGTTAAAAATAAGTCAATAGACCAACCATGGGGGCATAAAAAATCATGGTTTGGAAACAAATGGAAACCCAGTAGAGATTATTATGGGGAAGTTTTAAGTCCTGCCGGTCGGGTGCATTGCAGTGTAGAGGACTGGGCTAAATTCATTTCACTTCAATTACCTGGGGAAAACACTTTTCTTGATAGAAAAATTCTAAATAAATTGATAGAACCTAATGGTGTTTATGCAGGCGGGTGGGTCGTCTTCCAACAATCTGAACAACCATGGGCAAAAGGAATAGTGCTAGTACATGGAGGAAGTAATGAGATATGGTATGCTGCAGTTATGGTTGCACCTAATTTAGATAGAGCTTATGTTGTAGTTACCAATTCGTGTGATTTTGGAGTTACTGATCGTGTTTGCGTTGAAATGACCAACGAGATAGCGAAAATGGATCAAAATTTATAAATAAAGAGGAAAAAATATGAAGTTTAGTTTAAAAAACATTTTAGCAAAAAGAAAATCAAATGATTTTGCCAATTCAGGATTCTTATCAGGAATTATTGCAGGAATAGTTCTGGGAATTTTTGCTTTCATCACAACAATGCTCTCGAAAAAATCCATGCTTAAAGAACTTTCTGCAACAATAGAAGACTCAGGTATTGCAATACCTTATGGTGCAGATACTTTATACCTGATAAGCTTATTAATTACACCTTGTGTTATTGTCCTTATATGTTCCATAATAGGACTATTCTTTGGTCTGGTTTATAAAAAAACGAAGCATAAAAACCCAATCAAAGTGTACTTATTTGGAATTATCTTCGGAGCTATTTTGGGATCAATATCATCTTTTCCGGCAAACATAACAACAATAATTATTGTAAATATTTTAGCATGGCTAATGTTTTCGATTGTTTTTATAAATCTTACCAGTAAGATGAAATATGATGAAAAAAAATAAAATACAAGTATTTTTACTCATTCTTTTCTTTTTGAGTTTAATAGTATTTCTTTTAGCTCATTTTATTGGTGTAAAAATCACTTTTTTAGCACCTCTTTACATGTTTACTCCATTTATTGCCACATTGATTACTAGTTTTATATATCAGGAAAAACTTGATAAATATGGACTATCGATCAAATTAAACAAATGGTTTCTATTTGCATGGTTATTTCCGGTTTTATTTGTATTGACAACCTTAGCAATTGGACTAAGTTTCCCCCATATAGAATTTTCACCAACGATGGAGGGGCTTGTAAATTATGGAGTCTCAACTGAGAGAATCAATAGTCAAATAGATAAATTTTCTTTTTTGAATTTGCCTCCAATAATAGGAACGATAATCTATGCACTATTTGCTGGAGCATCTATTAACGCATTATTTGCTTTTGGTGAAGAATTAGGATGGAGAGGTTTTTTGCAAAAAGAACTTTCTCAAATTGGTTTTTGGAAATCATCTTATGCTATCGGAATTATTTGGGGTATTTGGCATCTTCCATTGATTATACAAGGATATAATTATCCTGAACATCCTTTTTTAGGAATAGGAATGATGATCCTCTTTACGATGTTACTTGCACCATTATTGGCATATATAAGAATAAAAACAGATTCAGTAATTGCAACATCTATAATGCATGGAACTATTAATGCTCTAGCAGGCATTGTTATAGCTTTTACAGTTGGAGGAAGTGATTTAATTATTGGGGTAACAGGCTTAAGTGGTTTTATAGTATTATTCTTAACTAATGCTTTGTTATACAGCAAAATTAAAGATGGAATTCGCTCTTAATCATACCGGAAACACTGAAATCATGAAAAATATGAAAATAGATTTATTGAATGTGCTTTTGCTTGTATTCCTAACAAGTTGTTTAAAAGCTGAAACAAAAGATAGTCCGTCTGAAAATCCACCGATATATTCGCAAACAAAACCAGAATCGCAGAAATCTGATTCCATTCAGTACCTCCTTACTCAAGTTATCAATGAGGAGAAAGCACCCGGAATGATTGCCGCCATCATCTCAAGCGAAGGGGTCATTGCCATAGCTTCTGCCGAGGAGCGTAAAGCGGGTTCTGGTATTGCGTTTACTACTCATGATATGGTGCATCTTGGTTCCTGCACCAAAGCCATGACGAGCACTTTGATTGCAACTTTGGTAGCAGAAGGAGAGCTTAATTGGGATACAAAACTGATTGATGCTATTCCGGAACTAAAAGAAAGCATTCATACGGATTATCATAAAATCACGCTTTGGCAGCTTCTCACTCACCGGGCTGGTCTTAATAAAAACCCCAGGGATTGGGGTGCACACAAGCAAAAAGAAATTAAAGAAAGGCGATTGGATATTTTAAAAGATAACCTTCAAAACCCAGCTAACTATAAACGTGACGAATTCCACTACTCAAATTTTGGTTATATGATTGCTGCTTGTATGGCCGAACAAGTAACAGGCTTAAGTTGGGAGATTTTGATGAAAAACCGGTTATTCGATCCATTGGATATGTCGTCCGCTGGTTTTGGGGCTCCCAATACGCACAATCAAATAGATCAGCCCTGGGGTCACTCAAAATCATGGTTTGGAAACAAATGGAAGCCAGATCAATCTGATAATCCGGAAGCACTTGGCCCCGAAGGTCGCGTTCACTGCAGCATTGAAGATTGGGCCAAATTTTTATCCCTTTATTTAACCGGGGATAACCCCGTTTTGGAACAAAAATATTTGAAAAAGTTAATTGAACCTGTTGGCGACCACTTCTATGCTGGAGGATGGGGCGTTGCCGAACAAACCTGGGCCAAAGGCAAAATGCTTTCTCATTCCGGCAGTAACGGGATTTGGTATTGTTCTGTTGTAATCACACCTGACTTGAACAGAGCGTTTATTGTGGCCACCAATTCATGTGACTTCGGTGTTACTGCGGATTTGTGTAAGGAAATAATAAACAAACTAATTATTAGTGAACTGGATTTAGGAAATAACTAATTAAATAGAGCGGGATAACAATACATTATGCTGATTATAGATTTAATTTTCTGACACTGCATTAATGCAAATTAATATGATTAAAAAATAGCTGATGTTGTAAAGTATAATTACAGGGATTGTAAAGTTTATTTACACATATTGTATGCATTCTTTCTGTATACGCTTTTATAACTCACTCATTCAACGATATAGCATTCATGGCACATGGCTTGAATACGATAATTATCAAATGATATTTTCTATGTCATAATAATCAACTAAAAATTTAGTTATAAATACAGTTCACTGACAATGAGAAAAAACAAGAGAAAATCAATTATACTTTGGCTTCTAATTTTTCCCGTTCTGTTAATTGCACAAATTGAAAGTGTAGAGCATTTTGAACCAAAGCAAATAAAGGCTGATACTGATACACTGATTTATAAATTAAAGGATGTTCATCCTACATTCCTAAATCATTACGAAGCCAATAATTTACAAGGCAGGATAGACAGCATAAAGGAAAGTATCAGCAAATCAATGTCTTCACTGGATTTCTACAGGATTATGCAACCTATAGTTGCTGTTGATGGCCATACATCCCTTTTATATAATGGGCCATTATGTGATAATGAAGAAAAGCCTCTGTTTCCTTTTAAGGTAATTATTTTCAATAACGAGCTTTACATCAAAGAAAACCTCTCGACAAATGAAACACTTGTTAAAGGTTCGATTATTGAAAAAATAAATGGTGTTTCGTCAGGCGACATCATTAGAAACCTAATCAGGTATATTTCAGGCGAAAAAGATTCTTATAAAACAAAAAGACTTGAAAAGGATTTTCATATTTATATGGCACTGGTTTATGGTTCTTTTTCTGATTTTGAAATTACTTTAAATGAATCTGAATTTCAGTTAAAAGGGGCAAAATGGGACGACTTTCAAGAGGCATCAAAACCGAAGTTTGAGCTGCGTTTTTATGATGATGATATCGCCTACATCAATAAAAGAATGTATATGCCCCCGAAAGATTTTATGCATTTTATGGATTCTGCATTTACCGTAATCTCCGGGAAACAAATAAATTATGTGATTATTGATAATCTTGGTGGTAGCGGCTTATCTGACCTTGCAGATTCTTTGATGTCGTATTTTACGTCTGAGCCATATTGTATGATTGAAAAGAAGATGACAAAAATAAGTCCCTTAACAGAGAAATTTATAGAGAACAAAAAAACGGAAGGGACTATTCAGGACGGCTATTTTATTCAAGAATATCCTGAGCATAATGCTAATAGTAAAAATCGTTTTTCAGGGTTAACCTATATTTTAACAGGGCCACTGTCATATTCTACGGGGACCTGTTTCTCAGCCGCCGCCAAGTGCTTTCAGAATGCCATTATCGTTGGAGAAGAATCAGGACAGCCACTAGTGAGCAATGGTGATCGGAATCAATTTAGTTTACCAGAAACCAAAATGGTTTGTGTAACGGCCCTGTCAAAAGTTTATATGCCATGCAATAATAATGATCAGATAAACGGAGTGTTACCGGATTTTAATGTTGCACCAACACTGGATGACTTACTAAACGACAGGGAATACACTTTGGAATACGCTTTAAAATTGATACGAGAGGATAAAATTGAAATTTCTGAGTATGAACAATAAACAAATTCAGGAAATAATCTTGATGATATTTTTAATAAATGTTTTTACTTGCTTTGGTCAAGAGGCCAACACTAAGCCATATAAAGTTTTAAAAGGTCATAACCACAAAGTTCAAAATGCTTTTTTTAGTTCAGACGGAAAATACATAATAAGTCATGGTTGGGATAATACGATTAAATTATGGGATGCCAAGACTTTTTCAGAAATAAGAACTTTTACCGGGCATACAGACCAGGTATGGAGTGCAACCATAAGCAGTGATAATAAATTTATTGCCAGCGGTTCAATGGATAGGACTTTTATTATTTGGGATGTGGAAACCGGAGAAAAAATGCATCAAGTTCAAATAAGTCCATACAATGTTATTGAAAAGGGAATGATCCCTGAATGGGATGGGGAAATACAAAACTCAATATACAAGGTAAAATTTAGTCCAAACGGAAAACAATTAGCCATCGCTTCTGCAGATAAATTAGTTCGAATATGGGATATGGAAAAATCCGTTTTGACTCACTCATTAGATGGCCAACATTTTACGAACTGGATGTCAGCTAAATACAGTCCTGATGGAAAATATATAATTAGTGTATCGGGCAGTGCTGTGGGTACAACTGGGGTAAAAGTTATCTGGGAAACCGAAACATATAAACAAGTGAGAAGAATTGTTATGTCAGGGGATATACTATTTACAGAACATAATGAACTTGGAATTTATACAGGTAATAATAGTATGAACTATTATAATTTATCAAATGGTGAATTAATAAGAAATGACACTTTTCCAGATTTTAAGGGAAATTTTAGTTTGAGTCCTGATAAAAAATATATGGTTAGTTGTAATGAGGACTCTTTTATCATTTTAAGAAATGTAAAAACACAGAAAGTTATTTGGACATACGAACATGAATCCTTAGAAATTCACAGTGCACATTTTAGCCCGAATGCTAAATATCTGATCGCAGGAACCCCTGAAAGTGACATATTGGTTTGGAAATTAAGTGATTTTATTATAGATAAATAACATGCTGTACCCAATAAAAAAGTGTAAGGCATTAAAATGCATTATAGTTCGGAAGTTTTGCTCATTTTTTATAAAATCAATTTCCCTCATATTATATCTGACAATATTTTGTCTAACTGCAAACAGTCAGGTTACCCATCAGGACAAGACACTAAATGGGCATGAATACACCGTTTTATGTCTTGATATAGATAAAACCGGGAAGTACCTTGTTTCCGGGTCATACGATACAAAAGTAATATTATGGGACCATTATTCAGGGAATCAACTGAGCACATTTCAAGGACATAAATCAGGTGTATGGAATGTAAAAATTTCTCCTGATAATAAATATGTGGCAAGTGGATCATGGGACAATAATAATAATGCAATTGGTAGTTCTTACAACTGTTTGAATATTTTGGATTTGAAATCGCTCAGATTAATTAAGAGTCTTTCTGTTGAACCTGATAGATACAATACGTTGGCCATGATTCCAGAATTAGACAGGTCTTCGGCGAATGGAATTTATAAAATTTTTATCAACACTGAGGGTAGTAAAGTTGCAGCAATAACGCGAGGAGGAGATTTATTCATTTGGGATATCCGGAATGATTTCAATAGAAGTTTATATAACTTTAAGGATACCGAACATGAGTTATTAAGTTTAAGCCCTGATTGGAATTATGTGGTATGTTGTGAGAGAAAAAGAACAATGGCTGATACCAGTTTCTATCTGTTGAAATTAGGAACAAATGAAGTAATTGCGAATTTTGATAATCCCAAAAGATCAGTAATTGGAGCCTACTTTTCATCAGATTCCAAACATATAGTAAGCATTAGCGGAGACAGAATCAAGCGGAATGAAATTGACATCTGGGATGTTCAAACGCAGGAATTATTATTTACACTTAACAGGCACTCAAATGTTATTCGATCAATTGCATTTAGCAATAACGATCAGTATATGGCGAGTGCGGGAGAAGACAACCTGGTTAATTTATGGAATATTCAAACCGGGAAATTAATTGTAAGCTTTTCAGAAAACAATGAAAAAGAATTAACAGCTGTAATATTTACTCCTGATCAAAAATATTTGATAAGTGGTTCCCAGGATAAAACAATAAAATATTGGAACATCGAAGAATGGATATATGATTAATTTGAGTAATATAAAGGCTTTTGAAGCATTTTGTTTTATTCAAAAAACGCTGAACAATTTTTAACGAAATTATACCCCCATGAAACAATTAAAAACGATTTTACTATTTGCCATAATCGCTTTGAATATCGCGGCATCATATGGTCAGGAAATAAAGGAATTAAACTTCAAAGCTTTGGATTCAGAATTTATTGAACTCAAAAAAACGCTCAAAGAAATAAATTCGACAGATGATCAAAAATCCATTGAATTAAGCCTGCTGGCACTGGATAATTTTGAAGACACCTACATCCGGTTCGATTTAATGGTTTGGGAATTATCCGTTCATTATGCAAACCTAAAACAATACGACCAATGTTTTGAAATCCTGAAACAGGGTCAGCAGGAGGGTATGTTTTATTATATCAGAAGTGGGGATCGGCCATATCCGGCCTATACGCCGGAATTGGAAAAACTGGATGGATACGAGGCCTTTCTTGAAAAGAACCAGGCATTATTAGATGAAGCAGGCAAAACCTCAAAAGCTGAGTTTATGGCTCAACTGCCCGACAATTATTCCAAAAAAAACAAATATCCGCTCATGCTGATCATGCATGGGGGATGGGGAAGCATACCCGATATTCAATACAGCTACATTTCAGAAAAACTAAAAAGTGAATTTATCGTGGCCTATTTCCAGGGAAGCATAGTCAGGGCGAGTGGATTAAGAAGTTTTGAAATGGAAGGATGGCAGCCAAAAATCAAACAGGGCTATGAGGAAATCATCACAAAATATGCGGTGGATACCAGCCGGGTTATTGTTGGTGGCCCTTCAGCTGGAGGATACCGTTCACTGGTTCTCGGGATAAACAATACCATCCCGGCCTCCGGTCTGCTTTTGTCGTTTCCGGTTTACCCCAGGGACAGCGACAGCACCTTATTTATTCAATCTGCCCGGCGGGGTTTAAAGGTTGCCATGCTCTGCGGCGAGAACGACTGGGCCATTCGACAACAAAAGAAACTTGGATATTTATTGGATACATATGGCATACGGAATCGGTTTGTGGTCTTCCCCGAGGAAGGGCATGGCTTCCCGGAAAACTGGCCCCACTATTTAGACACTTCTGTTGATTTCATTATTAGTGATGATGAATGATCAAAAAAAAGTAGCAAATACAGAGGAAAATTAATAATTAACTGAAAATCATTCAACTAATACTCAATACCAGTTTTAAACCATTTAAAATAATAAACCTATGAAAGCTTTACACCTCCGATTTTCCCTCATCACATTCATATTTTTAGCATTTTTAGCTATTTCTTTTGCAGATTCCGGTGGCCCATTAAAACCAGAACAAGCTGCATACGATGTGACCTACTATTATTTGGATTTGAGTATTGATCCAGAGACCCAGACCATAGATGGTTCCTTATTGTGTCAAGTAACCATCATCAACCCCATCGATACTCTTTTATTGGACCTTGATGATGTTTTTTCGGTATCCAATGTTGAAATGAGTATTAATAATTCAGCTTTTCAGCAGACTACTCATAGTCTTCAAAACGAGTTTCTTTTAATAGATATTCCTGAGGATGTAAATACTGATGACATCATTAGCTGTAAAATATACTATAATGGTGAACCCAAAATTTCCCAGGGTCCGCCCTGGGATGCAGGTTTTGTTTGGGAAACTACATCAGGAGGCCAACCCTGGTTAGGTGTGGCTTGCCAATTTGAGGGAGGAGATATTTGGTGGCCCTGTAAAGATCATCCATCGGATGAACCAGATTCCATGCACATCAGTTTGACGGTTCCCAATCCTTTGGTTTGCGTTTCAAATGGTCAATATCTGGGATTTGTGGACAATGGCGACAATACATCGACCTATAACTGGTTTGTTTCAGTTCCAATTAATAATTATAATGTGACTTTCTATGCAGCAGATTTTTTATTGATTGAGGATGATTATCAAAGTACCATTGGTAATGATATTCCTTTTAGATTTTGGGTACTACCAGAGGATTATGAAACAGCGGTAGATTATATGGATGTCTTCCATCAAGAATTTGATTTTCTCGAAGAAATTTGCGGACCTTTCCCATTTGGTACTGATAAACACGGTTGGGCACATGCCCCTTATTGGGGGATGGAACATCAGTCTATCATTGCATATGGACATGATTTTACAACCAATGAATGGGGTTACGACTATATTCATTTGCATGAATTAGCCCATGAATGGTGGGGCAATTTATTGACTGCAAAGAACTGGGCAGACGTTTGGATACACGAAGGAATCGCAACTTATACAGAGGCTTTATACGTGGAGCATTTATCAGGCATGGAATCCTATTTCGATTTTATGAAAGATCATCAGCCTTTCATGGGTATTTCTCCATTGGCTCCATATGAAGAAATGACTGCTTCAGATGCATTTGATTTCAATGATCCATACTATAGAGGAGCCAGTGTGATGCATACTTTAAGATATCATTTAGGCGATGATCTGTTCTTCGAATTATTAAAAAGATGGGCATATCCTGATCCTGATGATTTAGGAAACGAAGATGGAAGACAGTGCAGATTGGTCAATACGGAAGATTTAAAAATCCAGGCAGAGGAGGTTACAGGTGTTGAATTAGATCCATTCTGGTCTGTTTTTTATAGAGAAGCCAGCTTCCCCCAACTGAAAGTAAACAGACAAATTGGGCAAACAAGTTTTGAATGGTTAACGGAGCAGAATGTCCCATTGGATTTAAATGTTCCCATTACCATTAATGGTGAAGCACATACAGTGGAGATGGAAAATGGATATGGACTTATTTCTATGATCATTGAAGATGATCTTGAGATCGATCCCAACGAATGGATTTTAATGCAAGACCCGGAAATTATTGTTGGAATAAATGATTTGAGCAATAGTGAATTTGAGAATCGATTGATGCAGAATTATCCCAATCCATTCTCAGAAAATACAGTTATTGAATTTTATTTGAAAAAATCCCAACATGCCAAAGTTCGCATTTATGATCAGTTTGGTAATATACTTTTTACGCAAACCCATAAAGTCCGGATAAAGGGCAAGCATCAAATCAGTTTTAATAAAGGAGAATTGTCTGCCGGAGTATATTATTATCAATTGATATCAGACGAAGGAATAATTAGTAAAAAGTTGCAAATCATAGATTAAAGAATCCTCCCTAAAAGAAGGTGGATTCTTTAAAATTTTCGATTGTTGGCAAGAGGACAATGTTGTGAGGTTGGATATTTGCACCGCTGTCAAAACCTCGCTTGAGTTTTTAATGGAAAATGATGTAAACAATTTTTAAATGGATAACCGGTAATTCAAGTTGAGGTAAAAATACGATAACTGGAATAGCTCTAGAAAAAATTTGATAACTATTAATCATCATCATGAAGAAGTATGTTTTTATATTATTGCTAACTGCAATTTTTGGTTGTAATCTCAAGCAATCAGAAAATGACAAGAGTAGTTTCCCCGTTTTAAGCGGAAAATATTTAGGGCAAAAAGAACCGGGGCTTACTCCCGAAATATTTGCTCCCAATATTGTGTCAACCGGAATGTCAGAAATAAATGCCTGTTTCTCTCCGGACTATACAGAGTTTTTATTCTCTGTAATTATGCCCGGCAATAATTTCGTGATTATGTCCATGAAATATAACGGGCAGCAGTGGACGGCACCGGAAGTTGCCGGCTTTTCGGGTGAATATTCCGAAGCGGATCCTTTTATTACGGCCGATGGAAAATGGTTGTACTTTGTGTCGAAACGCCCTGTACACAGCGAGCAAACACCCAAACCAGATTGGGATATCTGGCGCGTAGAAAACATCAATGGGGAATGGACAAACCCGGAACACTTAGACACGGACATTAATTCCGACAAGGATGATATTTATCCTTGCCTGACAAGAGAAGGAACTTTATACTTTTCATCGGGAAGAGGAGGAGGAAATAACCGGGACATTTATTACGCCAAAAGCAATGGAGGTGGTTTTGAACCATGCGTAAAATTAAATGAAACGATTAACAAATACTGGGAAGGAGATATTTACATTTCACCGGATGAGGATTATATGATCTTCAGAACCTATGGCAGGCCTACCGGCAATGGCTTGTATATCACATTCAATAGCGACGGCGAGTGGAGTATCCCTCAAAATATGGGGAAAGAAATTAATAAAACCGGTGGTGAACTTTGCCCGATGGTTGATCCGGACGGAAAGTATTTTTTCTTTACATCAAGCCATATTATATCAAATACTGGATCAGACGAGAAACTGACTTATCAAAAAGTTACTGATGATTTTATAAATTCATACAAACATCCGGGAATGGGAAGAAGTGATATTTATTGGGTGAGTAGTGAGATCATTGAAAATTACAGAAAAGACAAATTGTAGTAATATGAAAACGATTAATATAATTCTTGCTCTATTTACATTGCTCATATTTAATACAAAATCATTTTCGCAAACAAATAAAATTGAACAGGCAGATAAAAAAGAAGCCATCAAAGTTTTACAGCAATTTCAGGATGGATATACCAAAAGAGATACTTTAGTAATTGACGAATTTCTTACCATGTTTTCAGATGACATTGCTTACATAGGTATTGCCTCATATGAGTTTTTTAGAGGGAAAGAAAGTGTCCGGAAATTGACCATCTGGGATTGGAAAAATTGGTTTGATTTAAAAATACCCTCTGAGAAAGCAAATATTCGAATAGATAATAATGTAGCATGGTTTGAGGTTGTGGGAGAATCTGGTCCATGGAGAAATGGGAAAACTTATGAGATACGAATGACCGGATCATTAATAAAGAGTTATAATAAATGGCTATTTAAGCAAATTTGTTTTTCATACCCGGCACCATTGAAAGAGGCTGACTAATAATTGACAAAACACATAAACATTTTAATGAAGAAATACACTTTTATTTTATTGTTGATCATCTGTAAGCTTCCCTGAACTTCGTACATTTAAAAATAGAGTAAGAAATAAACAAAATGAAAAATATTGGTGTCACCAAATTGATAGCTTTCTTGATTATCCTTAGTTCATGTAATAAGCATGAAACAGCTGTGGAGATATTGTACGCTACGATAAAATCGATAGATACCATCGAAACTATTTATTATAAACAGGATATGTCCAGAAGCAACCCGAGGAAAGAAAATGATACCATTTTTAGCTACAGAGAAATGTATTTCAAACGCCTGGTTTCTGACTCAATTGTTGGAGTTAAAGGACATTGGTATATGTATTTTAACGATAAAGAAAATGTCACTTTTGAGGACATTTATGATGGTAATCGGCTGATACGTAAAAACAACCGAGACAGTGTCGCAAGGATTTATGATTTGTTGAAATATCCAGATTTTAAAAAGGAGCATTTTTGGAGTCACAATACACTTTACGGAATGCAGTATGAATTTAAGTATATGTTAAACCATACAGATTCATACTCAATAGATCGGTTAAATGATACACTTATTGATAGTAAGAACTGCTATCAAATTCTAATTCGATTAGATGACAAGATTTCAATGCCTGGATTCTCAATTGAGCCTGAAGATAATGAAGGTAGCATTTCGGAAATCCGCTATTTTATAGATAAAGAGATAAACTACCCAATTAGAATGAAAAGTGAATTCTATTCTACTGAAAATCCACAACAAAAGACATTTATTGACCAAGCATATTATGATATTAAATTTAATCTTGCAATTGATGAGCATATTGAGTTTAACACAGCAGATAAATCAATAAGGGGATTTAAAAAAATAGAAATGAAACCAGAATAAATTTGGCACATAACATGCGTTAGTAACAAGTTGTTTCAAAATCACAATACAAATTGAACCATATGAAATCAAAAACAACATTTCTAATTTTCATAATTTCTTCATCATTCCTGTTTGGACAGCGTAATTCTCAAAATTATTCTGAGCTTGTTCAAAAAGCAGACTCACTTTATCAGGTAAAAGACTATCTGAACTCTGCGCTCGCGTTTTCTGATGCTTTTAATGTACCTGATGCTGAAATTACAATGAACCATCGTTATAATGCTGCTTGTTCCTGGGCTTTGGCAAACGTTCCTGACAGCGCCTTTTATTTTTTGAATTATGTTGCCACTAAAATGAATTACACGGATTACGGACATATAAAGGGCGATCCTGATTTGAAATCGCTTCATGGTGATAAGAGATGGCAATCCATTATTGAGTTGGTTAAAGCAAATAAAGACATAGCCTATTCCAATATAGACTTCATAACTATCAATGGATTCAAGGTGGAAGTCTTAACCTCAGGAATGGAAAACAATCAAGCTGGTAAGCCTGCTGTTGTATTTGAAAATGGCATGGCAAGTGGTTTTGGGAGCTGGGAAACGGTAGCGGCAGAAATTTCCAAAACCAATGCTGTGTTTCGATACAACCGCCCAAGAATAGGAGAATCAGAAAACGACTCCCTCCCACCAACAACTGAACACATTGTTAGCAATTTAAGGAAAATGCTTTTGCAAACAGGATTGAAACCACCTTACTTATTGGTATCTCATTCTTTTGGCGGAGCCTATATCAGAAGCTTTGCCTCCATGTATCCGGAAGAAATTGCAGGTCTTGTTTTTGTTGATCCAATTGATTTCACAAAGGAAAAAGGGTTTGGCGACCTGCCTTATCTGGAAATAGGATTAACGCAGCATCAGATTGATTCATTGTTTGGGGAAACGTATGATAAATTTATTGAGCAGCTTTATGAAGAGATGCCCGGGTTTTATGTTGAGGAGGTCAAGATTTCGAGGGCACTCAATGCAACAGGCTTTGAAGAATGTGTGCGCAATCCCTTACCCGACGTACCCGTGCATTTTATCATGGCGGGTGGGTATCCTGAAAATGACGACAGAGGAGAAACATTTTTTGATAAAAAGAAACTATTTCGAATTAACAACAACCTAAAAATGAAACGCTGGATCGCATTGCTGGATCCGCTGAATTATGGAAAGTTCTTTTATAGTTCATCTTCCGGACACATTGTTCAGGTTGACGATCCGAAATTGGTGATTTCGAGTATTCAATTGGCTTTTAACGACTATATTAAAGGAACGATTGGGAATAATGCCTCCGGCAGCACGATGATCCCGAATGAAAAATTAATTCCTGGCTCATGGATTGGAGCCATTAAAATGGGTGATGAAAATCCTGATTTGGTTTTCAATCTTTTTGCAGACAGTACAGGAGTACCTGCCGGAAACCTGAGTGTTCCTGCTAAAGGAGTTAAAGAACTCCCTTTAAGCAGTGTAACTATAGAAGGGCGCACAGTTACTTTAGCAATTGAAGCCGCACAAGCCGGGTTTACCGGCGTTCTCGACAGCAATGGTTCTGCGCTTGTGGGAAACTGGCAAGAGGGTGAAAACACTTATCCGCTGCTCCTGAAGCCTTTAACTGAAAATGTTGATTATGCAAAGCTAAAACATAAAAATAATTCATCCCTCAGTTTAGGCTTGGCAACTGCCCATTTTGAATTCTACTCCGAAGAGAAGGACAGCGGAGTTCTAGAGGATTTAGCAAAAGAATTGGAAAAGAATTATGCTGAAATCACCGGGCATATGCGTACCGAATTTAAAGAGAAAATCAGGGTTTATATCTATCCCGATCTGTCGGCATTTCATAAGGCGGTGAACTATCCGGAGGCACCGGACTGGGTGGTGGGAGCAGCGGGTAAGAATGAGCTAAAAATGGTTTCGCCCCTGAATCCGGGCAGCGCCCACTCATACGAATCTCTGATGCAGGCTATCGTGCATGAATTTACGCACACCGTTGTTTTAAACATCCGCGAACATGGTGCAGCAGGCCTGCCCAACTGGCTAAACGAAGGTTACGCCTATTACGAAGCAGATCAACTTACTACTGCCCAAAGGCGGTCAGTTCAGTCCGGCATATCGCAGAAGACGATTCCCGGGTGGGATGAAATAAGAGAAGCTAACACAAGCCAATTTGGTGAAATGGGTGGATACGAAATTTCGGCATCAATGATTGAGTTCCTGGTTCAAACTTATGGATTTGATAAACTGAGGCAATTCATCATTACGCCTGAAAGTGTGGAAAAAATTTATGGAATGTCGGAAGTACAGCTGGAAAAATTGTGGATGGATTATATGATAAAAAATAAGTATGCCCAAGAAAATGATAAAATCTAAGAAAATGACAATACTGATAGTAGGTGCCAGTGGTGCAACGGGAATACGATTGGTTGAGGAGCTACTCAATCGCGGTCATCATGTAAAGGCCATTGTACGATCACCAGACAGACTGCCCGACAATCTGAGGGATCATACAGCTTTGGATTTGATACAGGCAAGTGTTTTGGAGTTAAGCGATAAGGAACTGGAACAGCATGTTGCTGGCTGCCATGCGGTGGCCTCCTGTCTGGGTCACAACCTGACCTTTAAGGGACTTTATGGCAAGCCCCGCCGCCTGGTAACGGAAGCAACCCGACGCTTATGTTTGGCGATCAAAGCAAATGATCAGGCAATTTCCACTAAATACGTTTTGATGAATACGGTTGCCAACCGCAATCGCGATCTCAATGAGCCCATTCCTTTTGCCCAAAAAATCATGATCGGCATGCTACGGCTTTTTCTTCCACCACATGCTGATAATGAGCAGGCAGCAGAATACCTGAGAACCGTCATTGGTCAAAATGATAGAACCATAGAATGGGTGGCCGTTCGGCCTTCATCATTAATTGATGAAGATAAAGCTTCTGAAATTGAAGTGTATTCCTCTCCAACGAGAAGCATCGTAAATGACGGTCAAATCAGCCGGATCAAAGTGGCCCGTTTTATGGCTGATCTTATCACGAATGATGAATTGTGGCAGCAATGGAAGGGACAGATGCCTGTCGTCTATAACAAAGGTACAGCTCATAAACAATAGCATAGAACGTGATGAAGGAAAGCGTATTGATCATATTAATTTTTATTTTTTCCGGGGCGTTAAAAGCCCAGCAGGTTGATACATTTTATTTGCATTACCCCATCTCTTATCAGGATACCATCATCTACAAACGAATTATTGAATTCGATAAAACAGTTGCTATCTATCATGTCAGGGATTACTATCCAAATGATCAGATTCAAATGGAAGGGACCTACAGTTCATTTGATAAGCATATAAAAGAAAAGAGCCTTTGGTGCAACTATCGCACAAATACCAAAGAAGGAGAATTCAAAACATGGTATAAAAACGGCCAAATCAAGAGCAAAGCAAATTACGCAGATGGATTACGGCATGGACTGCACGAATATTGGTATGCAAATGGTCAAAAGGAATCCATCCAAAATTATTCAAACGGACAAAAACAGGGGGCATGTACCTGGTGGAACGAGGATGGATCAATCCAGAATAAACTGGTTTTTGACAGGGGGCTAAATCAAAATCAAAAAGACACAAATTACCATTACATATCTTACACGCCGGAAGCGTATGATGACGACACATTAAAAAAGTGGCCGTTGATCATTTATCTGCACGGAGGTTCAGGCAGAGGCACAGACACAATGAAGCTTTATTGCTGTGGTGTCCCTGACCAAATCTGGCGAGGACGTGAATTCCCCTTTGTTATTGTGGCACCACAATGCCCTGTTAATCAAAGATGGTCAACTGACAATTGGTTTGGGAATTTTTATGAAGAAATAACAACCAAATACAGCATAGATACAAATAAGGTTTATCTGACAGGAGTCAGTTTAGGAGGTTCAGGAACCTGGTATCTCGCCATAAAATATGCCGGAAAATTCGCAGCCATTGCCCCCATGAGTGGTTTTACCCGGCATATGGATTTCATCATGAACAATACGGATAAATTAGTTGATGTTCCCATCTGGGCCTTTCATGGAAAATTAGACAAAGTAGTAGAATTTGAGGATACCGAATGGATGGTTAATAAACTAAAAGGAAAAAATAAAGATTTAAAATTCACGGCAGCACCCGATGCAGGTCATGGATTATATTGGTCGGTGTACCCCGAACAGGAGCTGTATGACTGGTTTTTAAAATATGATAAACGAATGCAAAATAATAAATAGCAAATGGACAGTTTTGAAAATAACAGGCAGAGTTGGAACGAATTAACAACTTTACATATAGATTCTGATTTTTATAATGTTGCCGGTTTCAGGCAAGGGAAATCCTCACTAAAGCATATTGAAATTCAGGAATTAGGCGAAATTGGGGGAAAGAGCCTTCTTCACCTGCAGTGTCATTTTGGATTGGACACTTTATCGTTGGCACGACAGGGAGCAAAGGTTGTGGGTGTTGACATTTCAGATACTTCCATACAAAAAGCCACTGAACTGGCCGGGGAGTTAAAAATACCGGCAAAATTTATTCGGTCAAATGTGTATGATATTGAAAATGTTTTGGATGATACTTTTGACATTGTTTACACATCATACGGAGCCATGAACTGGTTGAATGACCTTGATGCGTGGGCAAAGATTATCAATGGCTATCTGAAACCAGGCGGCATTTTTTATATGGTGGAATTTCATCCGTTTATTTACACATTAAACAATAAGGCTGAAATAGCGGATAGTTATTTCAAGTCAAAGCCACTTGAGTCAGTTGTTGAGCATTCGTATACCGACAAATCCAGGGTTTCAAAAAGGAACCTGAAACACCTTGAATGGCATCACAGCTTGAGTGAAGTTGTAAATAGTTTAATCGCTAACGGACTGACAATTGAGTTTCTGAATGAATTTCCTTACCAGGTTTACAATTGTTTTCCCAATTTGAAGGAAGTCGAAAGCGGAAAGTGGGTATCTGAAAAATACGGAGAGAAGATTCCCCATATGTTTTCAATAAAAGCAAAGAAGGTTGGGAGCGACAGTTTGTAAAACTAAAAATTGAATTCCCACCACTTTAATGTGCATCAATCTCATCCAGCATTTTTGTAATTTCTCTATTCTCAGGATTTAATTGTTGCGCGTTTAATAAAGCCTGTTTCGATAAAACAAACTCTCCTTTTTCTTTATAAGCAAAACCCAATTCATAATGGGCTCGCCATGAATCGGGATGATTCGTCGTATTGAATGTTAACAGTTGAATTGAAGTGTTTATATCGTTATCCGTGAACATCTTGCTCAAAATATTGATCTCGTTTTCCCTGCTTTTAAAAATATCATGGTTTTGGTTTAAGAAAATCATGGCCGTATCGATACCGTTTGCCAGTATTGAATTACAAAGTTGCATAACCATTGCGTTATCAATCGATTTCGGTTGCACGTATTCGTTTGTTGGGAAAGTTAATTTCGTGTTTGATGAAGCACCGGATTGTAAATATTCATCGAAAAAAAGCAACGCAATCCTGCAAATGGAATCATAACTGTCGCAGAAATGATTGATAGAATGGTGAGCAGAACACGTGTTAAAGAAATTCCAAAAAGAGACAAAACCATTGTGATCCAGGTATGGCATACGAATCAGATATTTATCCGCTGAAATGATGGAACTGTAATACGGATAAATCGAGAAGTTCTCAAAATTATTTATGACCAGGCAATGGGGAACATTCGTTTTTTCAAGATTAAAATCAGCCATCTTAAAAAGCTTACTGTAGTATCCATATTCCTGGCTTCCATCCATACTGAACACGGCTTTCACCTTTTTATGCTTCATCTGGAAAATGGCATTCGCCGGACCGCCACTGCTGAAGTCCATCAATCCCAATCCCGCATATTCGATCTTCAGACTATCCTCAAAATAGGTAAGTATATACTCCATATCCTCTACCTGGGCCAGTATGCTTTGTTCATGATTTTCCCTTTTGAGTGAATTTTCACCGGCCGAACCCACAGATATAACCAGATAGCCATGACTCGCCAGATACTCACAAATTACATGGTTTTGAACGGATGATTTACTATTGGACGGAGCGTAGATAATCAACGGAAATTTCTTTTCTGTTTTTGCCATGGGAATTCCAAGTTGCGCAAGGACAGTGCAATCCAATATTTGTTTGGTGGTCATGTTTGTATCCAGACCAAACCTTTGTTTGGCAAATCCGGCATAGGCGTTGACGAAATTAAAACTGTGTTCATCAATTTCTGCGGCAGGTTTGTCGAAATCTTCACGAATGGCAATTAAGTCGATATAATGTTTGAAATAATAAGTTTCCCCGTTTGCATTTTCGTCGGCAGGATACCAAAAATGGATTAACAATGGCCTGTCCATGGTATCGTCATTCACAATGTATGCTCTGGAAACATCATAGGTTTTGTAAACATTAAATCCCACATCGTAAGGCCCTTTTTCTGCATCATGAGCATAACAAAGGCCGGTTGAGGCAATGAGGAAGTAAATGATCAGATAGTTTACCTTAATTTTCATAATGGTTTATTTTTCAGTAATATTTAAATCAATTCGTTTATGGCATCTCTGATCTTTTTATCTGTACTGCCTTTTCCATATCCCTTGATGACTTCTCGAATTACTCTGTCTTCATCAAGAATGAAAAACCTTGGTACCGCTTGTATTTGATAACTGCTGCTTACTTCTTTACTTGATCTGATAAATGTATAATTGATGTTGTTTCTTTCCTGATATCTTGAAAGTGCATCCCGGGATTTACTCCAGCATTCAATGCTGACTAACTTAAAATCCTTTTGATCATATTCCGTGTTTAATTGATTCAAAAAAGGAATAGAAGCCATACAGGCGCCGCAGCTCACCCCGGTGAACTGAATCAGGATCACTCTGCTATCCATGCTTTCTAATGAAACTATATTGTTATTCTTATCGTGCAAAACCCAATCAGGAGCCGTTTTTCCTACAAGATCAATTGTTATTGCTTCTTTATATTCTGTACTGTACTGAATTGAAAAGTCAGATGGGAAATAGTCTGAAGCATTAAAATCCCCAATATTGATATGATTTAATTTAACATCCTTGATTGCAACAACGCTTAAATCGTGGGGCATTTCTCGTTTGAAACGGTAAGGAAGGCCATTGGATTTATCAATCCATATCTGATAGTTGGAAATTTCTCCCTTACTTGAGCCGTAGATGTTAGGAAAATAAACAATTCGACTGCCAATAACTTCAGCAATGGTATCGTAAACAGAAAAACTATATAGAATTGAATCCCCCATATCTTTTGATTCAATCAGGAGGCTGTCACTTGTTTGAAAAGCATATTTAATCAATGTTTTGATTTTTGTGAAGAATGGTCCATTTATATATCTTAATGATGACTTCCCGGTCTTTAAACTATCAATAACAATGGTTTTTTCGCCCGGAACAGTTGACGCCTTCATATACCCATCATAGCAAAAATTAGGTATCGTTGTATCTCCATTTTCGAACCACACAAACTTCGCCCCCTGGAATGTATCGGCTGTATTGATAAACTCCTTATAATATCTTATCGAAGTAAAGACGGGTACAGTATCGCCCGGAGCAAAAGGAGTTATGGTTGCATAATACGTGGCAGAATTTATTTGATCGAGGTTATGCAACACCTCCTCCAGGTAGTTGATATCATTCTTTTCTGCTTGGTTCGTTTTTAACCACCAAAATGAAACCAGCAACACGATAACAAAAAGTATTGGCAAAAAAGTTCTTTTCATAAAGCTCAGTTTATAATGTTTTCATCAATCAGCCAGTAGGTATAATTCATCACTCTGTCGTAACCGTTGACCAAATCCCGGTAAGTAGGCACCACTTTAAAATCCGGAAGAACGCCCCGACCATCATCATACCCGGCAGGGCGCACTGAATATTCAGCCGAATTCTGGATGTTAATCTTCGTGTTGGGCAATTCAAATAACATAATGCATGCATACATGGTAGGATTATCCGATGTTTCGGCGCCAACAATGGATCCGATATCATTGTCTTTAATGATGGCTGAGAAAAGCGTTCCCGCAGAAAAAGTATCTTCACCGGTAAGCACAAATAAATTTCCAAGAAACCTGTTTTCATTTTCGGCAGGTGTTATAATTTCTTCAGGAAATGTGGTGATTGTACCTGCAGGTTTTTCCAGGAAACAATCAACCAGTTTGATAAAATCGGATGAATTGCCCTCCGCTTTTCGTGCCTGCTCAATGGCATTCACAAAAACGGGATGCGTGGTGTAGCATTCTTTAGTTGCCACACTTGTCTTTACTTCAGATTTCCCTCCGGTAATATATGCTTTGCTGGTCAGGTAATCGACCAATGTTGGTATGATGTTTCCATTACCACCGTGATTCGCTCGCACGTCGATGATCAGGTTTTTGATATCATTTTGTTTTATGTCCTGAAAAGCACTTTTCAATAGACTGTCGTAGCGATCAAACTGAAACTCAAATGTATTGATCGTAATCACAGCCAGGTCTCTTTCCTGCTCAATACGGTATTCAAAATCCTTTGTATGACGCGGCGTACCTTTGTCCGTAATCAATTCTTTTTTTACACCGGCTACAGTCGTTGTTTTGATGCTATCGGTATCGGGCAGGATATAGCTAATGGTAAACTCATCGCTCAAGCCATATTCCAGCCATAATAATTTCGGCCAGTGATAAGCCAGCGTTTTGGCAATGTAACCGTTGGGACGGACTACCAGGTAGGGGTTAAAATCCTCAATGATTCGGCCAACAGGAATTTTGTTGATGGCGATTAGCTCTGTTCCTTTGATGAATTCTTCATTCAAAGAATAATTTTGATCAATATAAACATGATCAGAAAAATAGTTTATTTTAAAGGGAAAGCTTAAGCCCCCTTCATTTTTATATTTGCCAAAGCCGGCATCTCCAAAAACCATGGTATGGCCTTGTCTTATCAGGGCTATTGTTTTGTAAAGGATTTTATAAAACGCTTGTAAAGAGATTGGCCTGTTTATTGAATTCCGGAAAGCATCTGTTTTACTAATGAATTCCTCCTTTGGAACATATGCATACAGATTGGGGTGGGTCTCTTCCAGTGTTTTAAGCATATAATCATAGTCCTCAATAAGTTCTGCAGGATCTAAAAATTCGCTTTTTGGTTCTTGCTGTCCCAATGATATTTTAGAGGAAACGAATAGGATCAAAACAATTAACATTACATTTTTTTGCATGATGTTTCTCTTTTTTTATTCAATCACCCACCTTAAATAGTCATCCAGTAATTGGGTAAAATTTTCAGCAAATGAATGGCCCAGGCCTTCTGTTACTGTTATCCTGGTTTGTCCGCCCAGACTGTCAACCCTGCTAACAAAGTTTTTTTGATTTTCCAGTGCGAAATCATTTTCACCGGTAATAATTCCGATTTTTTTGTTTGATTCAACAAAATGTGTGATCATGTCATCTGTAATTTCCTGAGGAGGGACCGGGCAATTTAATACCAGTCCAGAAACTGGAAAATAATTATTCAAAGTGAAATCCATTGCTTTTTTCCCACCGGCAGACATGCCGGCAAAAATGATTTTAGCCTCATCAACAGGATAATTCTTTAATACCTGATCATAAATGTCTGTGAATTCCTTTTTAATTTTATCATCCTTTGATACCCATTTAAAATCTGTTGGAGAACTTGGGATGTATGATTGCAGGAATACAGTTATGAATTCCCGATTCATTATTGGTGCGTTCCACGATATTTTTGATTTTTCAATATTTCTGTTATTGCCATGAAAAACAAAAAGTACTGGGTAAGTCTTTTGAATGTCAAATCCTGTTGGTAATATTATTTCATGTTTTAAATGCAGGGTATCTAACATGCTTTTTTCAATTTGAGCCAGTGCTTCAAAATCAGCATTATCTTTAAAATATTCTTGATAGTAGGGGTTATTCAAATCATACACATATCCCTTATTCATGCCTGTTCTCCAAATTTCAATTGCTTTTGATAAAGTATTGGTTCTTGTATAGATATAGCCAAGTATTTCTGTTGTTCTGGCAAATTCTTCCGGAAAGTTTTTATAAGCATATTCCATAATAATTATTGAAGAATCGGTATTGTTGCTTCGGAAGGCACTTATTGCCGAGGTTTCTAATTCTTCATACGACAGGCTTGTATCAATCTGCCCGAAACAGCTTATTATTAGAGACATGAAGAGAACCTGTAATAAGATTGTTTTTTTTGCCATGGTAAATTGTTAATGATTACTTAATGTCATTTTATTTCGAATTTTAATATCCTACAAAATAAGCAGGGAAATGGCATTTCTATGCATGCAAAGTGGGGCAGGAATAGGTGCAGATTATGACAATTTAGACTTGTTTTCACTCAATTCGAAGATTGTTAAAGCTTTAGCATTCAAGTGCTGTGCCTAAAACCTTATGTGTCTGGAAACATGATATATCCGGAATCAAAGAATGTGCAGACTGGAAAAATGTGTAAATGAAGTTTACACTGTCTGTACGATTTAATTACACATCTTTGGGCAGGATCTACAGCGTTGACGCCTGACTAATTTTACTGGGGTAGCAGCTCGGAGTTCAATACAATACTGAAAGTAGTTCGCTGGTCTTTTCCTGCGGTTAATATTATATCCCCGCCCATTTGCAATACAATTTGTTTACTCAGGCTCAGGCCAATGCCCGAACCATTTTCTTTGGTAGTGAAAAAGGGGACAAAAATCTGCTCTTTTATTTCCGGAGGAATTTGCGGCCCGTTGTTCGAAATGTCAATCTTAACAGAACTGCCATTTTTTATGAGCTTGATGCCGATTTGCGGGTTTACCGTTTTTTCTATGGTCAGCACTTCCAAAGCATTTTTTAGCAGGTTTAGAATGACTTGTGAAAGGAGTTTTTCATCTGTAGAAAATAAAATATCCTTTGGTACTGATTTTTCGATTTTAATGGTGTTAAATTCAGGATATGCGCTTGCCGTGATCAAATTACTTTCTATTAAAGCGGATAAGTTTACCTCTTTATAATGTGGTTCAGGAAGTTTTGTGAATTTCCTGTAATTTTCCACAAAATTGATCAAACCCAGTCCACGTTCTTCAATCACCCCCAAACCTTTGACAGTATTGGCAATGGTTTTCGAATCAATATCCCTGGTATTCATTGTTTTATCATGGGTAACAAAATAGCCAGAAATAACCTTTGACAAGGTGGTGATGGGGGTAATGTTATTCATGATTTCGTGGGATAAAGTCCGTGCCAGTTTGATCCACGAATCAATTTCACGGTTATCCAGCTCTTTGGTAATGTCACTAACGGCCACAAGTTTGATGGTTTCGGTATGTGTATGTATCGGGGAAAGTTTAAACAACAGTTTTTGCCCGGCCGGATTTTCAAAAATAGCAGATTCCCGGTTAATTTTTCCGGAAGTCCCCAGCATGAAATCAGGCAATTTTTTATCGATGGATTTTAAAGCATGAATATGGTAATACTCTTTTAAACCGGTGAGTTTTATGGCAGCAGGGTTGATATTTAAAACGCGACCCGCATCGTTTACCGAAAATAGTCCTGTGGCCGACTGATCAATTACCGAACGAAAGTACTGTTCCTGTGTGCTGATATCCAGTTTAGTTTTCTTAAAAAGATCATTCAGCCTTTCTATTCCGGAATATACTTCGTTGATGGCCTTGTTTCCCGTATTCTTTGGAGTTTTTAGCGTGGTGTCGTCATTTTCGATACCCAATAGAAAAGAAGCGATCCATTGGTTCAGACCATTAAAATACCGGATGATATTCAATACAGCACCTATCAGCAAAACAATAAACAAAATGCTTAATACAATATCCTGCTTTTCAAAAAATAAATATGTTGCGGCCACAGAAAGCAAAATGATGATTGCCAATCGCAGTATGATTGCGCTATAAAAATGTTTGTATAACATTGGATTGTTTTTTTTGATCCACCATCCGATCAGGTTCTAATCTTCAATTTTTTTCAGTTTCTTATAAAGTGTTGGACGTGTAATTCCAAGCTTTTTTGCCACTGCACTCATATTTCCCTTTTCTTTGTCGATGCTGGCCAGGATCATCTCCTTTTCCATTTCCTCGATGGTTTTATCCTGGAGATCAAATTTCTGATTTGCGCTTTTGTCACTTAAAGTAAAACTATCTTCATCAAGTATTGGTTTATCCGCTAAAATCACAGCCTTTTCGATGCTGTGCTGCAGTTCCCTTACATTGCCGGGCCAATTGTATTTCAGGAGTACGTTTTGTGCTTTCTGATTTATTTTCAGATCGGGCTTATTGTATTTTATCATGTATTTATGAAGGAAAAATTCAGCCAGCAAAAGGATGTCATTTCCGCGCTCCCTCAACGGAGGCAATTCAATGGTTATGGTATTGATTCGATAAAGCAGATCTTCGCGAAACAGACCCTCCTCAATCATATTCTTTAAATCTTTATTGGTTGCTGAAATCAACCTGATATCGATGGGAACAGGGATATTGCTGCCTACCTTTACGATGGTTCTGTTTTGTAAGGATGTGAGTAATTTAGCCTGCAGGGGCAATGGGAGATTCCCGATTTCATCAAGAAAAAGGGTACCCTTATTGGCAGTTTCAAATTTACCGACACGATCTTCTATTGCATCGGTAAATGATCCTTTTGTATGGCCAAAAAGTTCGCTTTCAAAAAGTGATTCGCTAATAGCGCCCATGTCCACACCAATCATTATTTCATTTCTCCTTTTGGAATGCCTGTGAATTTCGCGGGCAATAAGTTCCTTTCCGGTCCCATTTTCACCTGCGATAAAAATATTGGCATCGGTTTTAGCCACTTTTCTTACCAGCTCCATCACCTTTTTCATGGGTTCCGATTGCCCAATAATAGGCTGTGAAGCCGGTTGAAGTTCTTTTTTTAAGTTGTTTGTGGCTTTTAGCAGGGATGTATTTTCAATCTCACTTTTTCTAAGTTTCAGGGAAGCATGCAAAGTGCTGATCAATTTATTGTTGTCCCAGGGTTTTAATATAAAATCAAAGGCTCCTTCTTTTACAGCCTTTACGGCCAGTTCCACATCCCCATAGGCCGTGATCATCACAACACTGATGGTAGGATCAAGTTTTTGTATTTCATGCAACCAATATATCCCCTCATTGCCGGTATTTATTCCGGCCTTAAAATTCATATCCAGCAACACGACATCTATCTGGTGTTTTTGAATTGTGGATACCAGGCAAGCTGGATTTCGCAAGGTGTAAACTTTTTCAAATTCCGTTTGGAGGAGCATCTCCAATGCAGTGAGAACACTTTTGTTATCGTCCAGAATAAGAACGTTTCCCTTCATTCGATAAAAATATAGTTAAGCATCCTACGAAGGTAACCAATTGTAAATGAATTGAACACATACTGTAAAATTTGTTTACACTTATTTTCAAAATTTTGTTCAACCATGTGCGCATTAACTGTCTAATCAATCGCTTATGGTTTGCGGCACTGAACTTGAAAGTTGATAAAGCATAAAACAAGATATCATGATAAAAACAGAAAAATTATCAAAAGTATTTTCCACTGAGGATGTCGAAACGCTGGCATTAAGCAAAGTGGATATCCATGTAAAAAAAGGTGAATTTGTGGGTATTATGGGTCCTTCGGGTTGCGGAAAATCAACCTTGCTCAATATTGTAGGTTTATTGGACAATCCTACTGAAGGAACCTATGCTTTTAATGGAACGGATATTACCCATTTGAAAGAAAAGGATCGTACACAATTTCGCAAAGGGAACATTGGGTTTATCTTTCAGAGCTTCAATCTGATTGATGAACTAAATGTATATGACAATGTAGAACTCCCATTAATATACCTAAAACTGAAATCTGCCGAGCGTCGCAAAATGGTTGACGACGTGCTGAAACGGATGAAAATTGGCCACAGGGCGAAGCACTTTCCGCAGCAACTTTCGGGCGGACAACAGCAACGTGTAGCTATCGCTCGCGCTGTAATTGCCAATCCGGGCCTTATCCTTGCCGATGAACCCACCGGAAACCTGGATTCAAAAAATGGGATTGAGGTGATGAACCTGTTAACTGAACTTAACCAGGAAGGTGCCACCATCATCATGGTAACACACAGCGACCGCGATGCGGGTTATGCGCACAGGGTAATTAATTTGTTCGATGGCCAGGTAATTATGGAGAAAGCAAATTAAATCAATTAAGGTTTCAATTAATAATTTCAAAATCCAGGGCATCATGATCAAAAATTATATCAAAATCGCCATCGCCAATCTTACAAAGAATAAACTTTATTCGATCATCAGCATTTCAAGTTTGACCTTAGGACTGGCTGTTTGTATTTTGCTTTTATTGTATGTTTCGCACGAATTAAGTTTTGACCGTTATCACGAAAAAGCAGATAACATTTATCGATTATGCCAGGAAGAACACCCTTATCAGGCTCCCGGAGCAGCCAGGTTGTTGGCGGATAATTTACCGGAAATTAAAAATTACGCGAGGATCTTACCCAGGGATAACATACTTGTTCAATATGAAGACGATCGATATAAAGAAGATTATGTTGCCTGGGTAGATGCTGAGCTTTTTGAAATTTTCTCTTTTAAATTTATACAAGGGAGTCCTGAGAATTCCTTACAGCAACCCGGAACGGCTGTAATCAATGAAAAAACTGCCCGCAAATATTTTGGCAATGAAGATCCCATTGGAAAATTATTGAAAGTAGGGAATGAATATGACTACACCATAACCGGGGTTATTGAAGATATACCTCAAAATTCCCATTTCACCTTCGATATTTTTATGACCCTTGAAGATGGAGATAAAATGTTTAGTGAAAATTGGATGGAGAATTGGGGCTGGTGCAATTTCCTGGTTTATTTCGAGATGCAAAATAATTTTTCAAAACCCGACCTGGAAGCCAAGATTAGTAAATTAATGCCAGTGGATCCAAACGATCCTGATCCACCATTACCAAAAATGACAATCCAAAACCTAAAAGACATTCATCTCTATTCATCTCACTTTTTGGGGGATATTCAGCCTCAAAATAGCATTACCTATGTGTTGATATTTTCAGGTATTGGGCTTCTTATTTTACTCATTGCCTGTTTTAATTATATTAATCTGCTTACCGCAAATGCAACCACTCGTGGAACCGAAATAGGCGTTAGAAAAGCATATGGTGCTTCGCGGACTCAACTGGTTATGCAATATGTTTCAGAATCATTTGTGGTGCTTATTATTTCATTGGTCCTTGCGCTGGTCATTGTTCAGCTGGGCTTGCCCCTATTCAATCAACTTGCGGGCAAAAACCTGGCATTTTCAATCCTGGCTAATGTGAATATCATACTCGGCATTTTAGGAATGGTAGCAATTGTTGGCCTGCTGGCAGGCTGGTATCCGGCACTTATTCTTTCTTCGTTTAGTCCGGTCAAAGCGCTGAAGTCATCAAAAAATAATGCAAGCTCAAAATTTCAATTCAGAAAAATACTGGTGGGTGCTCAATTTACCATAGTGATCATTCTGATTGCTTGCGCATTTATTATGTTTCGTCAAATTAATTTTATTGAAAACAAAGCGTTGGGTTTTGATAAGGAAGCAGTAATTACAACTGTTTTTGATTATGGCGATGAAACACAGTACAATACCCTCAAGCAGGCGCTACTCGGACAAAGTTATGTTTCCAGCGTTTCCGTGGCCAGCCGCATTCCTTCGGGCTCTCTCAGTAATCAAAGTTATGCTTTAGCGGAAGGACAAACAGAATTTTCCCTGATTCCCTATGTACATGTCACTTACGATTATTTTAAAACCCTGAATATTGATGCAGCACAAGGACGTTTGTTTTCTGAAGAACTGAAAACAGATGCAACAGAATCTGTAATCCTCAACAAAGAAGCTGTAAAGTATTTGAAAATAGAGGGAAATCCCATCGGGCAATCAATTGAATGCCGGTGGCCAGTATCGACACGGCGTATTGTTGGCGTTATCGAGGATGTTTACTTTGAATCGCTATACAATAAAATTAAACCCGCTGTATTCTTAATAGATTACTCCGAGGTCTACCACATGATCGTCAAGGTAAAGCCTTCTGATGTTATTGGATCAATGAAATCCGTTACCGAAATCTGCCAGGAGATTTATCCCGATCAAGTCATTGAATTTACATTCCTTGATACGATACTTCAGTCGCGCTATGAAAAAGACACCAAAACATTTCAATTGATGGGCTATTTTGCCATATTGGCCATATTGCTGGCCTGCATCGGATTGATGGGTATGGCAACGTTCATATTATCAAGACGAACCAAAGAAATTGGTATTCGAAAGGTGAATGGAGCTACCATTTCCGAAATCATACAAATGCTAAACCTGAGCTTTGTAAAGTGGATTGCGGTGGCCTTTGTCATTGCCACACCCATTGCTTTTTATGGAATGGAAAAATGGCTTTCCAATTTTGCTTATCAAACTGCTCTCAGTTGGTGGATATTTTTACTATCCGGAGTATTAACCATGGCCATTGTGTTGCTTACCGTAAGCTGGCTTACATACAGGGCAGCACGAAGGAATCCGATAGAAGCCCTTAGATATGAATAATTGGCTCAGCAGCCAGTATAATTACATTTTAGAAAATCTAATAACCATGATCAAAAATTATTTCAAAATCGCAATTGCCAATCTTACGAAGAATAAAGCATATTCGATCATCAGCATTTCAAGCCTGACCATCGGGCTGGCTGTATGTATTTTGCTATTGTTGTATGTTACGCACGAATTAAGTTTTGACCGGTATCACGAAAAAGCAGACAATATTTATCGATTGTGCCAGGAGGATCACCCTTTTCAGGCCCCTGCAACAGCCGGACTATTAGCCGATAACCTACCGGAAATAAAAAACTATACCCGGATTTTACCCAGGGGCAATAAACTTTTCCAGTTTGAAGATAAGCGATTCAAAGAAGATTATGTGGCCTGGGTGGATGCTGAGCTTTTTAAAATCTTTTCATTCAAATTTAAACAAGGGAGCCCCGAAAATTCCTTACAGCAACCCTGGACAGCTGTAATCAATGAAAAAACTGCCCGCAAATACTTTGGTAACGATAATCCCATCGGGAAAATATTGAAGTTAGACAATGAACATGACTACACCATAACCGGGGTTATTGAAGATATCCCTGAAAACTCACATTTCATCTTTGACATTTTTATGACCCTGGAAGATGGGGATGAATTGTTTGGTAGCGATTGGATGGACCATTGGGGATGGGAAAATTTTCATGTTTATTTCGAGCTGCAAAATGCGTTTTCAAAACCGGATCTCGAAAGAAAAATCAGTGAGGTAATGGCTACGGTGGAAAATGACAGTCCTGACGATCCACTGCCCATATTTATCCTTCAACCGCTAAAAGATATTCATCTCTATTCTTCTCATATTCCGCGTGATATTCAACCCCAAAACAGCATTACCTATGTGTTGGTCTTTTCAGCCATTGGCCTCCTTATTTTACTCATTGCCAGTTTTAACTATATAAACCTGCTCACCGCAAATGCAACCACCAGGGGAACTGAAATTGGTGTTAGAAAGGCATACGGGGCCTCACGAACGCAACTGGCTTTGCAGTATGTTTCCGAATCATTCGTGGTGCTTATTGTTTCATTGGCCCTTGCGCTGATGATTGTTCAGCTTGTCCTGCCTCTATTCAACGAACTTTCGAACAAGAACCTGACGTTTTCATTCCTTGCAAATATGAACATCATTTTGGGGATTCTGGGCATGATAGTGATTGTGGGTCTGCTGGCAGGATGGTATCCGGCCCTGGTTCTTTCTTCCTTGAGTCCGGTAAAAGCGCTAAAGTCATCAAAAACTTTTGCAAACTCCAAATTTCAATTCAGAAAAATTCTTGTGGGTGCACAATTTACCATTGTGATTATTCTGATTGCTTGCGCATCCATTATGTTCCGTCAGATTAATTTTATAAAAACCAAAGAGTTGGGTTTTGAGAAGGAGGCAGTAATTACAACTGTTTTTGATTATGGCGATGAAGCAAAATTCAATAGCCTTAAACATACACTACTTAATCAAAGTTATGTTTCCAGTGTTTCTGCTGCAAGCCGCATCCCTTCAGGGCCGTTGAGTAATTGGGGCGGTATATCGCCAGAAGGGCAAACGGAGGTAAGCAGAATTCCTTTTGTTCATGTTACCTTCGGTTATTTTAAAACCCTGGGTATTAAACCCGTTCAAGGACGACTATTTTCTGAGCAATTTAAAACGGATGCGGCTGAATCAATAATTCTAAACGAAGCGGCTGTTAAAATGCTTGGAATACAAGGAAACCCAATAGGACAGACGATCCGCATTTCCTGGCCGAAATCTACCCGGAAAATTATTGGAGTTATTGATGATCTTAACTTTGAATCGCTTTATAATAAAGTTAAGCCAGCAGTTTTCGTGATACATTACCCTGATGTCTCAGATATGATCGTCAAGGTAAATCCTTCTGATGTTATTGGATCCATGAAATCCGTTACCGGGATCTGCCAGGAATATTATCCCGACCAGGTGATTGAATTTTCATTCCTTGATACGATACTTCAGTCGCAATATGAAAAAGACACCAAAACATTTCAATTGATGGGTTATTTTGCCGTACTGGCCATATTGCTGGCCTGTATCGGGTTAATGGGCATGGCCACCTTTATTCTGGCAAGGCGGACAAAAGAAATAGGCATTCGCAAAGTGAACGGAGCCACCATTACTGAAATCATTCAAATGCTGAACCTGAGCTTTGTAAAATGGATTGCTGTCGCCTTCGTAATAGCAACTCCAATTGCCTGGTATGGTATGGAAAAATGGCTGGCCAATTTTGCCTATCAAACTTCACTCAGTTGGTGGATATTTTTACTATCCGGAGTATTAACCATGGCCATTGTGTTGCTTACCGTAAGCTGGCTTACATACAGGGCTGCGCGCAGGAATCCGGTAGAGGCATTAAGGTATGAGTGATTAGAAAAAATGTAAAAATCCATGTTTTGAATAATACATTTGCTAAGTTTAGATAAACATGATTCAAAAAAGTATAAAAATTGCCATTCGCCGTTTGGTTACCCTAAAGGCATTTTCATTGATAAACATTGCCGGAATGGCCATTGCTATTTCGGTGGGTCTGGCCATTCTGTTATATACAAGCTTTCATTACAGTTTCGACAAATACATCCCCGATGGTGAAAACAGCTATCGCCTCATTACGCAATATGGCGACGGTACTTTCAGCACCAATACATTTGCCTGTTTCGATGATGTGTTGGCCGATTACCCTGAAGTAAAGGCGCACACTTTCTGTTACGACAATCATAATATTGAAGATGTATTTATCGGCGAAAACAAGATAAAGGTCAAAGACGCCCTGTTTGTTAACGACTCCTTTTTTGATTTTTTTGGTGTGAATATGATCAGGGGAAATAAAGGCACCATCAATGAGCCAAACACGATGATGGTGACACCCGGTATGGCAAAAAAGCTTTTTCCGGAAAAGGATGCCATCGGACAAACGGTTTTGTTAAGGTCTTTCACACATAACCAGGACAGTTTAATAAGCTATACCATAACGGGCATTGTTGAAGCATTGCCTGAAAATTCGCATATTCAATATGAAATGCTGCTGTCGCAATCGGGACACTTCACCCCAACAGTAAAAGCCGTTAAAACGCGAAAAGTTTTTGGCGGATTGATCTATGTCAAGCTTTATCCATCGGCCAATATCAAGGCCCTTGAAGAAAGTCTGAAGACTAAAGTTGAAGCTGTTTTGGGGGGAAAGCACGGACCTCCTCTCGAAGTTTTTAATCATAAGCTACAGCCCGTTTACGATATCCATACAAGCCCCGGCCTGAACCAGGAAAAGCAACCCACCGTGCGCCGTTCATCACTCAATATTTTGTTGATGGTGGGCCTGCTGATATTTGTAATCGCTATTTTGAATTCCGTGATTATGCATATTACAAGAACCACCTTTAACCGAACAGCCAACCTTATCATCCGGTTTCATGGTGGAACAAAAATGAACCTTTTTCTTCAAAACTTTATCGATGTATTTATTTCCGTGATGATCAGTTTTTTGTTGTCATTGTTTTTACTTTCAACATTCAACCTCTTTCTTGCTGAACTGTTCATGACCGATTGGAGCATCTCATTTAACAACCTTTGGTTTTGGATTCTTTTTTTCAGTTTGTTGGTGATCGTAACCGTGATCATTACGCTGCTCAGCTCCCTGAATCTTCTGCAGGATCTGACCATCCAGAAAGAAGCGAATCAACAAAAAGGGATGAAGGCAGCCGTTCCCCTGGTCATTTTTCAATTTGTCATGGTCATTGCATTGATTGGTTTCGCCTTATTGCTGAATAAGCAAATGAATTTTATTGAGAACAAGGATTTGGGCTATGCGAGTGAGAATGTTATCGTAATAAAAATACCACAGCAAAATGCAAAGGTTGATATTTTCAGAAACGAATTGTTGAAAATTCCCGGCGTCATAAATGCAGGTACCGCAGGGCATTATCCGGGGTATCACTTTCAGGATATGAACTTTAGCAGCGGAGATCATGCTTTTCCCTTTATATTCGGCCACATCGACCAGAATGCCATCCAAACACTCGGTATAAAAACGCTGCGGTATTTTACGGAAGCAGAAAAGGAGGCCACTGATGGCTGGATGATCAACGAGACCTTTTACGACAATTTGAAAAGCATTTATACTGATGAACAAATTGCAACAGGGAACTTCCCCTCCGATGAAAATACAGAGGCCGGGGATAATTTAATCGATTTTAAAATACTGGGTGTTATCAACGATTTTCATTATGCTTCGCTGCATTCCGAAATTGAGAACTTTGCCTTTTTTATTCCCGGTCCTGAATCACGGGTTATTAGATTCGTACTGGCCAGGATTCATCAAAACAAAAGCAGCCAGGTGATTACAGCCATGGAGCATAAGTTGTCCGAGATCTATCCGGGTCAACCCGTGAATTATTCTTTCCTGGATGAACAACTCAACAGGCAATACGCCTCTGAACAATTATTGATGAGGCTTATCAATGCTTTTTCCATATTGGCTATTCTTATTGCGAGCATGGGATTAATGGGATTATCCATCTATATGACAGAGAAACGGTCCAAAGAAATCGGCATTCGCAAAGTAAACGGATCATCCGTTTCTGAAATCGTGCAACTGCTTAACACCGTATTTATGAAATGGGTTGGACTGGCCTTTATTATTGCCACGCCAATAGTTTATTATGCAGCACAACAATGGTTGCAAAACTTTGCTTATAGAACTCCGATAAGCTGGTGGATTTTTATTCTTGCCGGGCTCATTGCACTCTTCATTGTAATGATTACCGTTAGCTGGCAAACCTTTAAAGTAGCGAGGAGGAATCCGGTGGAGGCGTTAAGGTATGAATAAGTTTTTGAGGCACGAGTCGCAGCAATGTGGCTTTGCTTCAGACTCGCACCATTGGGGCTGCATAAGCATGGAAATTATTCCATAAAAATTGAAAAATAAATAAGCCTCCTTATCTGAATAAAGAGGCCTTATTAAATATGTCTCAAATGAGTGCTTAGTGTCTGATAATGACTTTCCGTATTTCAGAGGAATTTCCTGAATTTACATGCAGAAAATAAATTCCGTTCTTGACTTCGGTAACATTGAGTTGAACCTGAAAATTTCTGGTCACCTGATTATAATCCTCTGCCAGTAGAATTCTGCCGGCCAAATCGAATAACTGCAAGCTTAAATCTCCAGTCTCAGAACCCGTTATGACATTTATCCATTGGTTGGAGGGATTCGGATAGATGTTACTGATTAAAGGCGCATCACGGGTTTCCACATCAGTTAAAAAGTTGATGACGATATTGGAAATCGCACTGTTGATATCAAGTTCCTTTGTGGCTATGCTGCAACCATTTTCGTTTACGACTTCGATATAATAATAGACTTCACCAGCTGGTGCATCAATATCAGTGTAGGAAAAGAAACTCGCAGAAATGGTTTCTATATTCTCATAATCAACTCCATTATCGCTTCTGTAAATATTATACGAAGCAAAATCGAATCCGATGTAGGCACCCCAATTCAGGTTCCATGCATTGCCGATACCCTGGCTGATGGTCAGGTGAATGGTTTGGTGCAATTCTCCCATGGGATATACATAGCCTTCTCCATCACTGAACCCCAGTTTATACCGGTACGATTTAATGGTCGGATTTGAATTGGGATCGGTAAATGTGGGTGTCCCATCATAAGGAACAGTGGCTATTGGTTCGAAAACATTCGCCTGGTTAGATTCTTTGTAGAGAATAAAATCGCTGATGATGTCAGAATCGGGTTTTTCCCAAATAATTACATTTTGGTTGGTAGCGCTGTCCACTGTTACGATACAAATGGGTGTATCTGGGAAATCACGGATGGCGAAAAGATCGCTGGTATCAGCCACAAAACCAAGATTTGAATCAAATACACGTATCAAACATTCTTCCGATTGAATATCCGGTGTTTCCCAATCGAAACTTCCCTGGGCGGGTAAACCATATGCTATATAATCCCAGCTTACGCCACCGTCAACACTATACTCAGCACTTACTAAGGTGAATTCCGGATTATCATAGACCCATGAGATGGTATAAAATTTATTTGATTTCCACACCACATTTCCGTTGGGCTCGATAAGAGAAATAACAGGAGCTTCAAGGATACTGAACTGACTACTTATGTCGAATGTAGCTGGATCGGAGGCATCTGATATTTTTATTCTGCATGCATCGGAAGGGCTGCCACTCACTGTCCAGGTGTATGCATAGCTATCTCCATCCACGTTGGCTGCAATCATTTCCCAACTTTCGCCATTATCTCGTGATAGTTCAATATTGACTAAATCAACTCCATCCACTATCCAATAAAATGGAACCATACTTCCGACGTAAAACTCCTCGCCACCATACAGAAAATATATGATGATGGGAGGAGTGTAAATCGTAAAAGGTTCTTCAGTCTCTCCAATTACCAAATTATAATCGGAATTCACCATTCTTAATTTAGCATTGCTCGTGTTCTCCTTCGGAACACCAACATCAAAATTTCCACCGTCTGGTTCGCTCACCGAATAACCCAAATATTCCCAGGTTTGTCCACCATTGACCGAATAATCAAAATAAACATAGTTCGGAATATTGTTCCCTGTCCAGCTGATGTTTACATCCTCTCCATAATTCCATGTTTCGCCACCTACCGGGCTGGTGAAAGTGGCCGTTGGTTGCTCGACGATGGGAAAGTTGATACTGAGACCATAGACGGAGGGATCATTGACATCGCTGATTTTAAGCACACATTCGTCGGAATAAATATTGGGCACTGTCCAGTCATAAAAATTCAATGGCCAATCGGTTTCAAGTTGTGTCCAGTTTTCACCACCGTCGGAGCTAAAAGATACATTGCAATTGAAAAAGCTAAAGCTGTCCCAGGCCAATTCTGCTGTTTGTGAAGGATAAAACACATCGCCGGGCATGGGCGTATAAAAATAAACCGGATTCTCAACGATGGTAAAGAAGTCATCGCTTTCATCGGTAAGGCTTGCATTCTCGTAAGAAGTCAACCTGATTTTTGTTGTTTCGCTCACATAAAAAGCAGCAATAAAATTAAAAGAGCCAGCACTGACAGTAGCATCACCCAGAAAATACCAATTCAAACCGTTGTCGGGCGAATATTCCAAATAGAGGTCTGTTTCGTCACCGTCCCAATCCCATGTTGCAGTTTGCGTTGTATTGGTCATCCATTCTTCACCACCATTGGGTGAAAGCAGGGTGAGCGTTTGACCCTTGGCATGGAAAGCCATAAGCAACAACATGCAAAAAGTGATTGTAAATGAAATGATGCTATTGGTATTTAGGTCTGGCGCATTTAAAGCAAGCACCCTTGCAGATTTTTCTTTTTGATAAGGAATTTGGAAGATATTTTTCATGACTGTTAGTTGTATTAAAAAATGTATAAAAATCACAATTGCTGTGCATTAAAGGACTGAAACACAATTTTGTATTTCATTGTTCAAAAAAGAATATTAATATTCTTGAGACTTCTTGTTAAAAAAGTTTAAGAGAAGTTAATTCCTTCTTGGTTTAAAGTTGAGTCATTGGTACGGATGGATAAGCTGGCAAAGTTTTAAAGTGGCGAGAAGGAACCCGGTGGAGACGCTGAGGTATGAGTAAACCGAATAACCTTTTTGGAAGAACTTCAATAAGCAGTGATTGATCAACAATAAGACTTTTTTCACTTAAGTGCTAAGACTAACCTGAAAATCATTATTGTATACAGCATAGTCAGAACCTGCAGGCAGGTATGGACTTCGCTGCGTATTTGACTCCACCGGGTTGAGCAGTTTTTATTGTTTAATCAGTTTGTATCGTCGAACCTGTTCATTGGCGCTCAATTCAACGAAATAGATACCGGGTTCTTCATTGAATTCAATATGGTAATCGGGTGTATGGATGTGTTCTTGGGCATAGATCAACTTACCCTGCACATTCAATATTTTTATCGATACGTCGGTTAAGGTCCCCAATTGAATATGAACCATCTCCTGAATCGGGTTGGGATAGATGAATACGGTATTGAACCCGGAAGTCTCCGACAGACCCACCGTTGTTATGGTTACACATACAGAGGTATCAATGCAATTGTTTGCTGTTACTTCTACGGCATAATCACCATTGGTCGTGGCGGTGAAGCTTTGTGCCGTTTCGCCGGGAATGATCGCATAACCAGCCGTGCAATCCAGCCATTGGTAGGATGCGTTGGTTGCATTGGCCGTGATGGTAGGATCTGTTACCGTTACCGATACATCTACCGTATCAATGGTTAAATCAAGCATAACCACCGAATCACATCCCGCCACATTGGTTAAGCTATAGGTCGCTGTGTTGTTTGATGCGGTATAGGTAATTCCATCGATCCAGGTATACGAATCACAGGCGGTAATGATATCCACACCGGTATTGGAATAATTTACAGTTAAATCGAGCGTAACCACCGAATCACATCCAGCCACATTGGTGAGTGTATAGGTCGCCGTGTTGTTCGATGCGGTATAGGTAATCCCATCGATCCAGGTATAGGAATCACAGGCGGTAATGATATCTATGCCCGCATTGGAATAATGAACGGTTAAATCGAGCGTAACCACCGAATCACATCCGGCCGCATTGGTTAGCGTATAGGTCGCTGTGTTGTTCGATGCGGTATAAGTAATCCCATCGATCCAGGTAATCGAATCGCAGGCGGTAATGATATCCACACCGGTATTGGAATAATGAACGGTTAAATCGAGGGTAACCACCGAATCACATCCGGCCGCATTGGTGAGCGTATAGGTCGCTGTGTTGTTCGATGCGGTATAAGTAATCCCATCGATCCAGGTAATCGAATCACAGGCGGTAATCACATCAGTACCTGTTGTAGCACTGCATGTATTATTGCGATACAATTTTGAGATCGCACCGGCACCATTGTTTCCGGTAATCAACAGATCCTGGTCATCATCGCCATCAATATCAGCAAAAGCCAAAGAACCTTCATAAACATTTTCAAAACCTACATTACCTTCAAGGGTATAAACCCCTGTTCCATCATTGATATATAAATTTGAACTGATGATGGTTCCATTCCAACCTGAAATCAAAACATCCTGGTCATCATCTCCATCAATGTCTGCAAAAGCGACGTCACTGTGATAAACCCCAATTAACGGAGTGCCAGTTGCAAGGCTGAACTGACCTGTTCCATCATTGCGGTATAATTTTGAAAATTCAGAGGTACCATTAAATCCGGTAATTAAAACATCCTGGTCATTATCACCGTCTATATCGGCAAAAGCGCAAAAGCCTTCCCGAGAAGTATCAAAAGGGGTTGAAGTATCAAGGCTATAATTCCCCAATCCATCATTGATGTATAAATTTGAAGTACCAGTTGAACCATTATACCCGGTAATTAATACATCCTGGTCATCATCATTGTCAATATCTGCAAAAGCTACAGACCCCGAGTTCACGCCTTGAAATGGCGTGCCGCTGACAAGGCTGAAAATACCTGTTCCATCATTGGTATATAATTTTGAAATTCTTGCAGATCCATTGTATCCGGTAATTAAAACATCCTGGTCGTTGTCACCATCTATATCTGCAAAGGCTACGGAACTATATATGACAGCATCAAAAGGTGTAGCTGCAACAAGCGTATAATTACCAACTCCATCATTGACATATAATTCTGAACATCCTACAAATGAGCCCTTATCTCCTGTTATCAAAAGGTCCTGATCGTTATCACCGTCAATATCTGCGAAGGCTACTGAACTTAACCTAACCCCTGTAAAAGGTGCACCGGATAACAGGGTAAAGTTACCTGCGCCATCATTGGTATATAAATTTGAAACGATTTGAAGTGTCCCATCAAAGTAATTTCCTGAGATCAAAACATCCTGGTCATTATCACCATCTATATCAGCAAAAGCTACCGAACTTGCACTTGCCTGAACAAGCGGTGCATTAACCGGCATTACTTCCTCAAACTGTATTTGAATTTGTGCTTGCACATTGAATAGCAATACGACGAAAAACAGGAGTAAAAATCCTTTTTTCCTTAAATAATGGCAATAATTGAATGTTCTTAAAACTCTTTCTGACAGATTAAATTCCTGGCAATTCATACGATGTAAAATTTTAGATTATAAATAACGAACAATTAATGGCGAATAAAGGCAGTCTCCGGGGTGTACCGGAATTTGAACAATGACCTGTCTGAAGAGGATTAAATCAATAAGGAAGGATGCCAAGTGTTTAAATAGTCTTTACAAGGTGAAAAAACAGACTGCATGTTTACTGTATAAACTTCATTAAGTTGCTGATCTGGCTGAATATTTTTCGTTGATCCACACTTACACAGCCTGCCATGATTTTGACTATGATTGTTATCGTCTTTATTTTCTGCATTTTATCCATCACTATAGAACATGATCTGAAGTCTGTTTTCAACTTTTTGCATCGAATCATTATATTTCTATATCAATCAGGATATATTCTATCTACTTATAGATTCTATTCAGCTCTTGATGAAAGCGCTTCGAGATTTTAACAGGAAAAGGAGCACTAAATCCGGAGTCTAAGGGTTTTTGGGTTCAGACATGCCTTCGGCAGGAACAGCTACCAGTCAAGTTAGTTGTGAATAGCTAACTCAAGAAATGCAGTAAATCACTTAACCCCGAAATGTCTTCCAACTATCGGCAATAATGTAGTAATTAACATAAGGACACCAACCAATCCGTAAATCAGTTGAAGGGGTGGTTCATGTTGATATCCCATGACCAATATTTCAACAGCGATCCATATCATCAGTCCTATGGCAATGATAAAAGAAGCAACCCGGTCGATCCCAATCGCTGGGAATTATTTCCCATATCAGGACACACCATTGACCGCTTTCAGGATTAAGTCCCTGATAATCTTCACTTAACAATCCAGATGGATTGTAGTATGATAGTTGCTATGGTATTGTTATCCAATCAACTAACCTTTCTGTAACAAATATTACAACAATGAAAAAAACGATCAAACACCTGGGAACAATGGTCTTTATCATGTCACTGGTAATTATCAGCTGTCAGAAAAAAGACTTACTTGAAGTATCTGAGAATATGATGGATAACGGATTATTAAAGAGTACCACAACGTATTGTGGTGATCCGTATACAGCCACATTAACTGATTTTGAGCAAACTGTAGAGGCTGGTGAGGTCATTGTGGGAAATGATGAAGATTCCGTGTATGTGACTTTTCAAGCGGGAGATGATTGGTTGCTCTACAGCACCTATCTCTATATCGGTCCTGCCGAGAATGTGCCGGGCACACTCTATCCATCCGACAGCGGTAATTTTTCGCAATGGTTGTTCCCCTATCGCATCTGGCATTCCGGGGGGACACAGGCCTATACTTTCAGTTTTAACCAGGACGAACTGGATGAATGTTTTATAGTAGTGGCCTATTCCAATGCCGAAAACACGGCTACGGGCAGTACACATATCGTATGGGGAAAAAGCAACGCCAAGAGCCTGGGATTTTATTTTGATTATTGTATACAGGCGTGTGAACCTCCCGAAGAATGTGAGCCCTGTGAAGGAGGAATGACATCGCTGGACCTGGAATACCTGGGCAACGAACCCAATGCCATCATCAAGGTTTATAAAGATAAAGTGGAACCGAATAAACTCATTGCCGGATTTACCAATGTAAACCAGGGCGACCTCATTTCTTTCACCGGCACAGGCCCTGATAATAAGCTGGGGGCTAAAATCAGGATCACCATCAATGGCGATAACAGCAATTATACCGAGATCCATACCAGCTGTTCGCAACCCATCTGGGCAGGCATGACCTACAATGATCTGTTTTTGATTGTCGCCGGAACCAGCAAGGATGGGGGCAATTTATGCGACCTGGGCAATATTCCGTGCGGGCCCTGTGAGAAAGGGATGACATCACTCAGCCTGGAGTACCTGGGCAATATGGTTAATGCGAATATCAAAGTTTATAAGGATAAAGTCGAGCCGAATAAACTACTGGCTGAATTCACCGATGTGAACATGGGGGATATCATATCCTTCATCGGAACGGGTAAGGATCATAAGCTGGGGTCGAAGATCAGGCTTACCATCAATGATGACAACAGCAATTACATCGAGATCCATACCAGCTGTTCACAACCCATTGCTGTGGGCATGATCTATGAAGACACCTACAAGATCACGGCCGGTACCAGCAAGGAGGGCGGTCCATTGTGCGAGGAAGGGGCCATCCCACCGGGAGATTGTGGTGAATGTGATGGCGGCGTGACCGGCCTCAGCCTGGAGTACCTGGGCTATGTCATCGATGCAAACATCAAAGTGTATAAGGATAAAGTAGAGCCGGATAAATTGCTGGCTGAATTCACAGATGTGAACATGGGGGATATCATATCCTTCATCGGTACGGGTAAGGATCATAAGCTGGGAGCGAAAATCAGGCTCACCATCAATGATGATAACAGCAATTATACCGAGATCCATACCAGTTGTTCGCAACCCATTTATGTGGGTATGATCTATGAAGACACCTACAAGATCACGGCCGGTACCAGCAAGGAGGGCGGTCCATTGTGCGAGGAAGGGGCCATCCCACCGGGAGATTGTGGTGAATGTGATGGCGGCGTGACCGGCCTCAGCCTGGAGTACCTGGGCTATGTCATCGATGCAAACATCAAAGTGTATAAGGATAAAGTAGAGCCGGATAAATTGCTGGCTGAATTCACAGATGTGAACATGGGGGATATCATATCCTTCATCGGTACGGGCAAGGATCATAAGCTGGGGTCGAAAATCAGGCTTACCATCAATGATGATAACAGCAATTATACCGAGATCCATACCAGCTGTTCACAACCCATTTATGTGGGTATGATCTATGAAGACACCTACAAGATCACGGCGGGTACCAGCAAGGAGGGCGGTCCATTGTGCGAGGAAGGGACCATCCCATCAGGAGATTGTGGTGAATGTGATGGCGGCGTGACCGGCCTCAGCCTGGAGTACCTGGGCTATGTCATCGATGCAAACATCAAAGTGTATAAGGATAAAGTAGAGCCGGATAAATTGCTGGCTGAATTCACAGATGTGAACATGGGGGATATCATATCCTTCATCGGTACGGGTAAGGATCATAAGCTGGGAGCGAAAATCAGGCTCACCATCAATGATGATAACAGCAATTATACAGAGATCCATACCAGCTGTTCGCAACCCATTTATGTGGGCATGATCTATGAAGACACCTATAAGATCACGGCCGGCACCAGCAAGGAGGGCGGTCCATTGTGCGAGGAATAATAGTTGAATGCTAAATAATTTAAGAAGCCTTTCCACTATTCGGGAAGGCTTTTTTTATTGGATTGGCAGGAGTAACTGCGGGAGTGACCAAACACGTGTTGTTGTGATAGCAAATATTGGCAAAATTAGATCATTGCCATGACAAACGTTCTCTAAATCTGTCCGCTACAAGCTGAAAAGATCTTTATTTGAAAACATCTTTACAAATACTTGATTAATCTTCTGTATTTCTTACCTTTAACTACTCAAAATAAAGGATTGTTTATGTGACAAAAAATTAATGCCATGAATAAACAAATACCAATCCTACTGATCGGAATTTCATTGATCATTCATACCCATGCCCAGGAATTTGATCATTCAGATAACATAACAATAAAAAGATGGTCAATCTCAGGATACATAGGATGGACAGTAGGTGGACCTTGCACTGATTTATCAGATAAACTGACTTACTATGGTTATGATGATTACTCCACAGGAGGGTGGTTTAGTTCTTCAGGTAAGGATTATCCCCGGACAGATCGCTCCACTCCTTCCTGGCTTATTGGCTTAAACTATAATTTAGGAATTCCATTTTCAATCGCAGTTCTTGGCGGGAAATCTCATCTCGGAGAAATAAGTGGACATAAATCTGATGCATTATTAAGCTTTATAAGGATTGCAAATACGGCAGCAACTTACACAACAATTTTTTCATACAACGACCATAATTTTTTTAAAATCGGTATGGGTCCCGCTTTGTTTAATGTAAAAACATGGGAACAATCTCGCGGAATTGGTGATGAAATAACGCATAATTTTCAAAAAATTGGATTCATTGCTGAAATTAGAATACAAGTACCAAACAAATCCCAATTCTATTTTGAGCTAAATGGTCAATACAGGTATATTGGTAATGAAAGTGTCGGACCGTTTATTGATAGATATAATGAAGGTATACCTGAAATAGAAATCAACTATAATCATGGTTTTATTGGTGGTGCTTTTGGAATCCGTTTTTAAACTTTCATCCATAAAGTCATAAGTCCTTTTCCTTATACCGTTATTTCATCAATCTTTTTTAATCATTTCACACGGTCAATATTTGATTTATTGAAGATACTAAAATATTCAAAAAGAATATGTATCTGAATTTGGTTACGAGAGGGCTAAAAAGATCACACCCCAACAAGATTTATCACCTGGCAAAGATGATCAATACGCTATCAAAATCACCCCTTCAATTTGATTTTCACCATATTTTTTTCTTTAACCCAAAATCAATATCAAACCAATAAGATTTTACAGAAGTATTGTGAACATCGTTTAAAAATTGGTTTTCGTTCATCATTGGATTTATTCTTTTCTTTTTTATCGCTATGCTTTTTAACTGAAAGAGGTGAAATTCCATTATCGGTTTTTTATTTGCTTATCTCCAATAATTGCCTAAATTGTAACCTCAACTTTGATTAAATTTTAATCATGAAGCCCACCATCGGCAAAAGAGCAGGAACATTTACATCCAGGGAAGAGAAAGATCCATTGGTGGCCAGGTATTTTGTTGAAATCAACACCCATCATAACATTTCCATGAAACGTAAATTCCTCTTTGTGGAGGACGTTCACACCGCCATCAACATCAATACACTGGAAGAACGATTAAAGCTCAAGAAATGGCTCATTGCCCAGCTTCAAAAAGACCATTCCCAGGAAGATCTTATCAATCTCCTTTCAGATTCCATTGACAAAGACCGCCACAAACTGCAGAAGGATTTTAAAATAACCATCCTGTAATTTTCTTCTCACCAAAATATTCTTAAATTTGAACTACTCGAATGAACTGCTCCAGCTACCCCGATTTTAAAATAGCCAGAAATAAAATTATAATGAGTGAAAATATTATTCTAAAGAAAAATCCAAAAATTGAATTCCAAATTCTTGACACAGGATTCGAATTAATTGATGGACAAACAGAACAAAATTCTGGCTTTTACTCTTATAATGATATACAATCGATTGATTTAAATAGTGTTTGGTTTCCCAGACTGGCCAAATGGTTAAGAGTTGTTACATGGATATTAAATGGAGTTCCATATTTTCCAGATGCAAAATCTTATAAAAAAGCTAACATAATTATCCACTTTAAAGAAACGAAACTTGGTATATGGTTGACCGATTCTTATATGGCTGATAAAGCAAAGAGGATAAAGAAGTTATTAGATGAAAAAACCAAACACAACAATAAATATGCGTAATGCGAATACTTCTCATCAATATCATATTTACTTAATATCAATTGATGAATGCAGAAGGATTTAAAGCTTAAACATTAAGACAATCAAAAAATCAGGAGGTTATGCACCTTTTTATCAGAAAATCACATGGACTTGTTGTCATCGTTCTTGTCATATTATGCAGCTGCGGCAACCATGATATTGACAGCGCCATCATGAGAGAACATGCGGAAAAATTAAAAAAGACAAATTCGTTCCGGTATCCGCTTGATAACTATTTCCCAGAAACACCGGTAATTGAAACAGATCCACCCAAAGGAGAGTTGCATCATGCCGCTGAAGACAGTTTTGCGCCAGCTGGAACACCGGTGTATGCCATAGGTGATGGGATAATTAGTTATTCCGGGAGTGCGAAAGGGTATGGATGGTTGATCATTATCGACCATCCAGTGGAGAATGTCTATTCGCTTTATGGTCACCTTAGCACCAGCAGATGGAAAAAGACTTCTGGCAATGTAAAGAAAGGGGAACTGATTGCCTACCTTGCTGAGGGTGAGGAGGGTGGAACCATGTTTTCGCATATTCATTTTGGGCTACGAATGGGTCAAAGGTCAGACTATCCAGGATGGGGGGATAGCCGTTGGATGGCAGGTTACACAAATTCGCGTCCGGAGCTACGAGGTTGGTTTTCTCCTTCACAAATCATAGGACAAACAGACTCAATGAGGAATTGGCACAGATATATCCGAAAACGAGAAGATATTGTCTCCGAGCGGAACATACATGCCAGCGATTTCAAGATCACATCCGGAAAGTATAACGAAAGGGAAGACCTGGATCAGATGATCAGAAAGGAGTTCGGGGACCAATATAGACTGGCAGACTGGAAAGATATCATGTCTTTCAGCACGAACATCGAAGAATGGGCCGATAGTATCGGACTTAATTCAGGAGAGGAGAATTCTTTGTTAATCTCCAATGATGGATATCGAATCTGGCTAAGTAGACAATATTACATTTCAAGGTTCAATCACAAAAAACCCAGGGATTTTCTGGCACACAGGGCAATCAAAAACAACTTTGTTTGTTTGGGATCATGGTTTGGGCTGAACAACCATGTGCTGGCGGTAAAAAAGTAGATTTTGCCTTAGGGTGATGGTTCACATTATCCCTCAATGAAAAAGAACAATTGAAAAAACCATTAATAAATTTGGATTTACAATTGATTTTAAACTATATAAAAGACGGTAGCTAACAGGCTGGCATGCCTCAGAGCTGCTCGTTTCAATGTGGATAAGAACGCAGGATGCCAGGGTTGCTGCCTCGGCGGATCATGAAATGAAGCGGCTAAGGTGCACAAAGCACAAAGTTATGGGCAATAAAAATCAATAAAATGAAAAAAGGTAAAATATTAATCATAATCGATTCCATCATAAATCTGTTTCTTGGAATGGTATTACTCGCTTATTCAGAACCCATCATTAAACTATTTGGTTTGCCTGTGACCGAACAATATTTTTATCCAAACATACTGGGGGCCATTCTTTTTGGAATTGGGATAGCTTTGTACATTGAATACAGAGGGAAAGGAGATTTTATTGGTTTGGGACTCGGTGGAGCAATAAGTATTAATATGATGGGTGGAATTGTGCTATTTGCCTGGCTTGTGTTTGGAAATATAAATACCCCCATCCACGGTAAAATTATTTTATGGGTTTTGGACATGATATTGATCGGGATAAGCATTCTGGAACTATTCGCATATCTGAAAAGAGAAAGGAAACACCCTTCAACAACAACTGTGCAATAAAGCCCCCAAAACAGTCGTAACAAGCATTGCCAAACCTACTTATACACAATGCAATTAAAAAATTATTTACCAAAAAAATAAAAATGCTTTCTACCAATCAATGCTCAAATTCTTTTTTAAAGACAAAATTTTTATTCAATGAATTATAAAAAATACATAAAAGACTCACCAATGGTCTCTGAAATTGGACTTGGTGGATGGCAGTTAGGCCATAACTCCGGATGGAGCAATATGACTGAGGATGAAGCTGTAAAACTCGTTGAAAAATCTTTGGATTATGGTATTAATTTTTTTGACACAGCACCCAATTATGGACATGGTTCAGGTGAGGAACGATTGGGCAAAGCGCTGAAAGGTGAAGATCGCAGTAAAATTGTAATTAACACTAAATTTGGTCATACCCACACGGGAACTTTAAATTTCAGTTCAAATTACATCAGAGAATCCCTGGAGGGCAGTCTTAGGAGATTACAGGTTGATTATCTTGATTCCTTGATTATTCATAATCCCCCTTCCGGGTATTTGGATGGCAATAATAATGACCATTACGAGATTCTTGAACAACTCATTGATGAGGGGAAAATAAAAGCCTATGGTGCCTCCCTGGATACATATGAGGATATGAAGTTACTTATGGATACAACAAATGCTAAAGTGATTGAAGCATTTTTCAATATCCTGCATCAGGATGCCCTAAGGGCATTTGATATGGCAAAAGAAAAAGGGGTTGATATCATTGCTAAAATTCCGCTCGATTCAGGATGGTTATCAGGAAAATACAATAGTGAAAGTACCTTTGATGATATCAGAAGTCGCTGGTCCAGTCATGATATTAAAACCAGAGCGTATCTGGTAAAAAGGGTGAAGGATATTGTTCAATCAAAACATAATCTCGCTCAAAAAGCAATTTCGTTTTGTCTGGCATATGATGCCATCACTACGGTTATCCCCGGGAATGTAAATGCAGACCAATTAAGGATGAATGTAGCAAGTGCTGACCATCCCATGTCTATCGAACTTGTCAAAAAGTTGGAGAAATTTTACCATGATGAAGTTAAAGACCTGAACTTACCCTGGTAAAGTCAATTAAAATCAAAGCTACCTGACAATCCATGAAAATAATAGCTGAAACAGAAGTAAAGTCATGGGTTGGTTTTAGCCCGCTTCAACTTTCATGTAACCTGACAGGGAAGAGACACACAATCGGCCCGATTCTTATACGAAATGTCATGGCGTATTTTGGAATTGAAAAAAAATAGAAATTCTGTTAAAATTTATAAGACTTGGATGTGATAAACATAAAAAATATCTGATATGAAATTTAAGCCTTCATTTTCATGAAAGGCGACAGCAGAAAATTGAACAATTGTCGGAACGGCAGATCCACTGCATTGATACCTATATAGCGGCCTCCAAATGATTTAAAAACGCTCTCCAACAATAACACAATGAATGCTTATTGTATTTATATTTTATCTTTGCTATTTAAACAATGACAATCATCATGAAAATCCTGACTCTACTCCTGGCCATGGCCTTACCCTTGATCTCCATTTCTCAATCTGTTGGTGATACCATCATCATTCCAACAATCAATTATACACAAACGCAGAGTCCAAACGGAAGGGATACAATGATTTTATTCCCGGATAATGCCGGTCAAACCTATGAAAAGATCATATTGTCCTATAACATGCGTTGCAAGGATGGGCTGGTTTCAAATGGGACGAATACGAACCTTGGGTGTGGCGAATGGGATTATAAATGCAATACCTATATTACTGATTCATCCAGGGTTGATTCAATTCTGAGTTTCCAACCGTCCTATGTCATTACCCATTTTTCAGGGGACACCTTCAATTATGTGGAAGCACCAACCTTTACCCATTACCAGCACCTGCAAAAGCTTGTTGAAATAAACAATATAATCTCGGAAAATCAGGCTGCTGTTGGATCAGGATCTCTGCCACTGGCCCATGTCCTTCCTGCGGATGGCTATTCCGGTAAATCACAGTTTGTGGTCACTGAGGCTGAATTGACCGGGGCCGGCGTTATGCAGGGCGACATAGATGGCATCATTTTAAATGCACTCAGCGACAGTGAGGTTTCATATTTCAGGGTCAAGATGAAACATACGAACGCGACATTTTTGGACAATGCCTCACCCGAACTGGAGGATTTCACGGAAGTATATTTTGCAGATTTTTCATTTACGGCAGGGGAAAACAGGATCCAGTTTTTTACACCTTTTGAATGGGATGGGACTTCCAACATTATAGTCGAACTCTCCTTTACGAACGAATCACCTGCAAACGCATTGCTCATTGAAGGTGAAGAAACCGGCGAAAACCTGGGATTGTTTGCCATGAATGGTACCCACATCATCAATGATATGGGCTATACTGAAGTGCCCACCGGACCTTTTTCAACCATTTCTGAAGAGATTACGGTTTCATTGTGGTGTTTTGGCAGCCCTGACTTCCTACCCGCCCCCACCAGTATTGTAAGCGGTGTGGATGATGATAATAACAGGCAACTTAATATTCATCTCCCATGGAGTAATTCAAGCATTTATTTTGATTGTGGTTTTGAAAATGGCGGGTATGATAGAATTGATAAAGCAGCCACACCGGAAGAAATAAAGGGACAATGGCATCAATGGGCCTTTACCAAAAATGCGGTAAGCGGTGAAATGAAAATTTTCCTGGATGGTGATCTCTGGCACTCGGGAACCGGCAAAACCAAATTGATCGACATACAGGATTTAATCATTGGGAACATTCACGGGGGTCCAAGACATTTTTTCGGGAAAATAGATGAATTCAGAATCTGGGATAAAGAACTCGATCAGGCCACCATTCAGGATTGGATGAACAAGGAGCTTGATAATTCACATCCAAATTACAACAACCTGGTAGCTTATTATAAATTTGATGAAGGATTGGGAGCAACAACCGCCGATTCTTCTCCCAACGCTGAAACCGCTACAATTCATGATTATGTGATCTGGTCGGAAGAAAGAGGAGATAAACTTTCAAGAGCGTTCAATATAACCACAGAAAGACCAAATTTAACTTTTTTACAGGGAAACTATGACCTGACTATTACTGATCAATTGGTTACCGCGTCAGTTGAAAATATTGGAAACATTGTTCAGGGATATGAAATCATTCCAAATTACGGAACCATGCTTCACGACAGCATAAGCGAAGTGATCAATGATCTCTACTGGCAGGCAGGTTATGAATATACCTATGATCCGGACGGTGTATTGATTGACTCAACAGAAGTATTGCCAACAGGATCATTTGAAATAACAGAATTGACCTATTATAAAAGATATCCCGCCAAATTTGAGATCATGTCGTTTGTGACACCCTATGGCATTTATCTTGACCTGGGCATGGAAGGAAAAACCTGGTATTTTGATGTGACCGACTATGCACCCTTTCTGAAAGGATGGAAAAGACTCTCGGTAGAGCTTGGCGGGCAACGACAGGAAGATTTGGATATTCAATTTTTATATATCATAGGAACACCTCCTCGCGATGTTATTGATATTCAGCAAATCTGGCGACCAGCCAGCCAATCATACACATCCATTATGAACGACAGGGCTTATGAACCGAGGGCAATTACGATGAACCCGAATGGCGAAAGCTTTAAGATCAGATCGGTCATTACAGGACACGGACAGGAAGGTGAGTTTATCGGTCGCTGGCACACCCTTAACATCGATGGAGACGATGTTGAATATCAGTGGAAAGTCTGGACGGAGTGTTCAACCATACCCATTTATCCGCAAGGCGGTACCTGGCTGTATGATCGTGCAGGCTGGTGCCCGGGCGATCCCAGTGACCTCTATGAATATGATATCACGGAATATGTTGCGCCGGGTGAAACGCATACCATCGATTATGGAATTACCTACGCTTCCGGGACTTCAAACTATCAGATTAGCAATCAGCTGGTCACCTATGGAGCGCCAAATTTCAACCTGGATGCTGCCATTATCAACATTCATCAACCCAATGGTGAAATTGCCGCCTTTGAGCGCTTCAATCCTGCCTGCAGCTATCCCATTGTCGTTATCCAAAATACAGGATCAACCACACTGACTTCGCTGGATATTGAATATGCTGTTGAAGGAGGCGGATCGATGAACACTACCTGGAATGGATCCCTTGAGTTTTTGGATACAACAACAATAGAATTAACCATTCCCGATTATAATTTTTGGATAGGAACGGATAACCAATTTATTGTAAACATCAGCAATCCCAATGGGCAGGATGATGAATATATTTACAACAATACTTACCGTATCGAATTTGAAGAAGTTGACCTCTATGATGTTTCTGAAACCTTCACAATCGAATGCAAAACCAACAACCAGGGAAACCAGACATCCTATTCTTTAACCGATTTGAATGGGAATGTAATATTGCAAATGGATAATCTGGAAAACAATACCATTTATTCCAATGAAGTAACCCTCGAGTTGGGCTGTTACAAACTCAGGATTGACGACAGCGGCGATAACGGCTTATATTACTGGCATACACCACAATATGGATCCGGCTATTTCAGGCTTAAAAACAGCAATGGTGTCACCGTTGAGAATTTCGAACCCGAGTTTGGCAGGTTTGCCATTTATGAATTTGGCATCGTTGATTTTACCGGAACCCATGATGTACCAGGTCATAATAAGGTTGTGAGTATTTTCCCCAATCCAACTTCCGATAGGATCAATATAAATTTAAAAGGACTTGAAAACAGCCGGGTTTTTATTGAAGTTTTTAATGCATCAATGGCTAAGGTTTACGAAGATCACCTTGGGGTTCATAATGCTGATGTTACTGAAAGTATCAGCCTGAAGGATCAAACACCGGGAATGTATTTTGTGCGATTGGAATATGGTGGTAAAACCATGGTTAACAAAATAATTAAGAAATAGAAAAGCGGAATTATCCCTTTACCATTCGTTTGAGCAAGGCGTTAATAAGATTCCTTCTATCCCATCCCATTCCCTGTTTCGACCTCTTATGTCTAGAGGTCGGTATTATAGATTTATAGGAGCTTTGGCTCCTTTTTATTGCATTGCCTATGATATTGTGGGTTTTATTAGCAAAATCAAATCTTATGTTATAACTTTTCGTTGTACAACTTCTTTTGACAACCTACATTATCTACATTTTTAAAACTAATCTTTAACACACCTCACTGACCTGCCATCACTTTTAAGCTGGAATGCCTTACTCACAGAACTAAAATTGTATTCCATTCCTGTCCGCCATGCTGTGCCAGAATCATTTTCATCAGATGACCATAAATAGCTTCCTTTTGTTAAGCGATAAAAGTTCCCATCAGCAGAAGAACGATATCCCGCAGGTAGAGCCGTAAATCCAAAATCATCACCACCATTGCCATTATTGAGCCAACCATTGCTTGATTTTAACCTGTATCCGGCATCTGTTCCTTTCCATCCAAGTTCTTCACAATCGATATTCCCTGTATCCACAAAATCTTCTAACTCACACCATTCATCATCTGTGGGGATATGCCAACCAATTGGGCAAATTCCCTGAGTCCCTGAAATGGAGCTGTATGCCATCATTTCATCCCACTGGTACATTCCACCCATGGTATCACAATACTCAGAAAGATTGCCATAGCAGTATTTTTCTATGATTCCATTGTCCAATTGATCTTCAATACCACATATCATTTCACCAATATTTATATTTTCAGCCATCCAACACTGATTACCAATTTGCACTGTTGTGTAGTATTTCCCATCCCGGTAATCATATAGGGGGTCGCCACAATTGAATTGGTAGTTCTCTGGTACCTGGGATTCTAATGAGGTATTTGAATAAAGAAGCTGGTTTTTATCATTGTTATTGGTATGGGCATCCAGATTTGCATCGGAGAAAAGATATCCAGATTTACCTGCTTCAACATTCCAACCGGTACTTTTATCCGTTTCATCTACAATTCCATCTCCGTTTAAGTCTGCTGCTATCATTCCCCATGTTCCTGCGGAAAGATCTTTAGTACCTTGTATCCCATGATAATATTTATCAGGACCGGTAGTGAAATCATATGTCATTTGATCTTCTTCCATGGTTATTGGTTGTGCACTTAAAACCCCGAGATGGTTTCTATGCCAGATTACCAGGTAATAATCATCAGAAGGAACTATATCAAAACGGGGCAAAGTCATACCGTCCATTGCTACTATATCACCATTGGATTTCAGGAAAGCTGCTTTTCTTGTTTCTACAGCTGAACTTGTAGCATAGTCAACATAAGGTGCCTGTCTTAGTTCCAGTAAAATCCAGTCAACAATATCTGGTGAAGGAATTGTAGTAACTGATTCTGTTCCATTGTAGTTCCAAGGTGATGTGTTATATGGTTGTGACAGGGGTATCACATCCTGTTCATTCAAAGTAGTGCTCATCATTGAACCAGTGAAAGGTCCTTCAAGCATGACCTTGATATCAGCGAAGAAACCCGGCTCCACTGTTGTTTGCCAGGTTGCCCCAGGATCACTTTCATTGCCATTGATATCAATGGTTGTCACCTTGTATTCGTTATTAGCATAGTCAAACCATGTGTCTGAAAAAGTATTAAAGATGGTTGAATTTAGGTAAAGAAAAGGATCTGAAGATGAAAGATCTCTTTTATAAATATTAAAATGATCAAAGTCGCTATCCGGGCTCACATCCCAGTTGAGTGTTACTATGTTGTTATTAAAACTCCCTGTTAAACCGGTTGGTGCCAATGGAGGCAGGTTGTCAACCGAGTAACCCGAATCAGGTTGACATTCATAATAAATTACCGGATCACTTGTTTCCGCTATGATCTTAAAGGTAAACCATGGAATCCCTGCTTCTGAAGAATCAGCAAGTGTGGGTGCGATATAACTATAGCTGGTTGAATAGTCTGCTGTTTTTGCTCCCATATAAGCCCATGATGATTTAGTGGCTGATACCTTTCTCCAGATGGTATAATGGGTTATTTCATTGTATGTTGGATCATCAGTCACACTTGCCTTCCAGTTAATATCAACTGTAAGGCCCTGATCGGCTGGAACATCGCTTATTGAAAGGATTGTTGGTTCATAAGGTTCTGACTGGTTGAAGAAATGTGCACCCATATCTGTTGTTGTACCATCAGGGTCAGGATCGGATAAAGGATCACCGGTATCTATACAAGGAGATTTGGTAGCATCATTGGTTGGGAAGTTTGCCCAGGAAAGTGAATAATCTCCATTGGCGGGATCGGTAAATAATGGGTCAGCATCGATGTTGCCATTGCCTGGCCAGCCGTTTTGGATATTGGAGTATTCGAAGTTATAAATATCAAAGTTATAACCTCCAATTTGATCCGGTGAATTTCCCCAAATAATGTTGTTCGGATAAGTCACTACAGGCGGATTGATGGTATGATCCTCAATATATATTCCACCCCCCTCAATTTCTGCATAATTTTGGGTAATAGAAAGGTTACTGAATTGCAATTCACCTACATATTCTTCAATATAAATTCCTCCTCCGTTATTACTAACATGATTGTTAGAAATGATACAATTCTTCATTGCCAAAGTATTATCAATGAAATTCATCCCAATTCCACCACCATTTGAAGACTCATTATTAATTATTTGTGTATTATTTATCAGGAAAGGTGAACAAGGACCATTTAAATCGGCAAAATAAATTCCGCCTCCAAATTCTGAAGCTGAATTATTTTTAATAATTGAATTTTCTATAGACCCTGATGAATCCATATACGAGTGATAAATATAGACACCGCCACCATTTTCACTATTATTGTAACTAATTTCGCAGTTCCTAATACTTACGTAACAATCACTTGCATAAACACCACCATTATTGTTGTTTTTTATTAAGCAATTATCTATATTTAATACGCAACCAATAGCACTAACACCTGAATTGTTATTTTCAATATTAACATTATTCAATATTAGGTGTCCATTGCTTCCCAAATCAGATATGGATACCACAGCTCCACCATTATTAATAAATGATCCATTTGTAAGTTTTGTAACGGCGAATTCAGTCTGCAATGCTCCGTTAGGTGCATTTTTGAAAACAAAATCATTAAAAACTAATTGGAACTGATCAAATTCATTAGCATATATTTCTGACTCATCAAACGTTGTATGATTTACGTTAATATGTGCACCATAAATTGAAATTACTGTTTTCTGAAATAAACTATATTCAAAATTTATTCCTTCACATAGTTCAAAATACATCTGACTATTGGAAATTCTGCTTTTATTAAGATTTAATATTGCATCGCAATAACTCGATTCAAAATTTACCCCATCAAAACTACAATAAGAAAATGTTAATAGATTAGTATCCAAGGAATGAAAAAATAAATTGCCCAAATATGGTTCCTTATAGATATAATTGGTATCCAAATAAAAATACACACTATCTTGTTCATTTCCATTTGCAAGTATGTGACCAATGATTTCAATATAAACATCCTGTGTAAATACAACTGTTACACCAGCCTGAATAATTAAGGTATCTCCATCTTCAATAGTTGTTGTCTCTTCAATCAAATATGGACTATTACACTTATTCCAAACTCCGCTTACATTGCCGCCATTTATAATGGTTTGGGAGAACAGAAAAATTGGGAGACTAAAAACTAAGAAAATGGCTATTCTTTTCATAGGTTGGTTAAGTTTGATCAATCAGTTAAAGAGGGTAAGCAAATATAAGAAAAGTTTAAGCAATGTAAAATAAATGAATATGGAACCTGGATTTCGATTTAATAAAATTCTTTTTAGGTAATAATTAGTTGAAGAGATTTGTAAAGCTCCTAAATTTGATATAAATACTTATTGCGTACATTTACTGATCAAATCATTGTTCAATGAATAAATTAATATTTGAATTGGATCAAAAAAAAGGCAACTCTCAAAGAAATAAATATCCTCAAACTATAGGAGAAAAGCTATTTTGGTCTTTAGCAAATATAAAAATGGCAGAACAAGCATTAAAAGAAAAGAAATTAAAATACAATGATGTCTACAATGTTCGAACATGCATTTATGAGGGTTTACTTAATGATATTAAAGAGAAAAGAACAAAAGCAAGCAAAGATTTCTTAGAGGATGAAAAATTAAAGATTAAACTACCATATGTTTGCTATTATTGTGGGGAAACCAATCAAACTATATTGGAAACTGATCATATGATTCCAGTAAAAAAAGGAGGGCCAAACGATGGTGAGAATCTAATTCCTGCTTGTAAACATTGCAACAGTTCAAAAGGGGCTATGGATATGCTTGAATGGATGAATAAAAAAAGCATTAATCCAACAGTCATAGTATTACGAAGGTATGTTAAGCTTGCTATCAAATATTGTAAAGAAAATAATCTACTTGAAATTCCCGCAGATGATCACATCGATTTAAACTTACCTTTTTCTTTTGATTTAATTCCAATAAGACTTCCCAAACCAGGAGATATAAAAATGTTTGTTACTGACTACGATAAATAAATTGTTTCAACCCTGTTTTAACCAACACAAATAAAAAAGCCTTACTTCCTAATGTAAGCTTTTCGAAGAGTTTATTATGGTTAGGAGTTGGTATACTTCATCCTTTTATGATAATACTAAAGAAATGGCTATTAGCCACCAATGAAAGATTGATTGATAATTAAGGAAAGGATGTATACTAAAATGTAAACCAAACAAAAAAAGAGTTACAACATTGCGTCATAACTCTTTCATTTTCAACTGTCGGGGTGGCAGGATTCGAACCTGCGACCTCCTGCTCCCAAAGCAGGCGCGCTAACCGGACTACGCTACACCCCGTGTATTAATTAAATTATAAAGTAAATAAAAGAACCAAATACTTTCCCGGAACCTGCGACCTTCCCAACTCATTGTCGGGGCGCGCTAACCGGATAGAGTTTATCCGCCAATCGGCGGACTACACCCCGTTTATTTTAAATCCAAAAATCAAATAACGAATTCCAAAATACCTTAACTCAGTTTTCCGATCCTGCGTCCTTCCCGAATGACAAAGTCGGGACGCGATGACCGGATGGAGTTTATCCCGATCTTATATCGGGCTACACATTCAATATTGTCTATTTCAATAAACAAATAACAAAAACTAAACTCCTTCGCTGAAGCTTCGGAGTTTAAGAGCGGAGAGAGGGGGATTCGAACCCCCGGTACCCTTTACAGGTACGACAGTTTAGCAAACTGTTGGTTTCAGCCACTCACCCACCTCTCCAATTACTATTGAATTCTGTGTTTAGCTTCCAATTCGTTTCAAATGAACGATCGCTTTAATTCAAAATTTATAAGAACTTTTTCGACAGTTTAGCATCCGCCAACTGGCGGATCAGCCACTTTTCCAACTCTTCAGGTTCAGTCAACCACTCAACAGATTTTCACCTGCTCCCCCTCGTTTAAGGGAGTGCAAAAATATAAAATTAATCTTTCTGTCAAGGATTTTAATCGCAAAATTTATATGCTCCGTCAGAAATTTATAATTTTGCTTCAAACATTGGGCTATGTGTATTCATGATAAGTTGAACGAAATCCTCAACGCCATTCCCGGCCATGTTAAGCTGGTGGCTGTTTCCAAAACCAAACCGGCAGAAGATATTTTGGCAGTTTATCGGGAGGGTCATAAGATCTTCGGAGAAAATAAAGCCCAGGAACTGATCCAAAAACAACCTTCACTGCCCGATGATATCCAGTGGCATTTTATTGGTCACCTCCAGCGCAACAAAGTAAAATACCTGGTTCCTTTTGTTAAGCTGATCCATGGTGTTGATAGTTACCGGCTACTCCGTGAGATCAATAAAGAAGCTGCCAAAGCTGATCGGGTCATCGACTGTCTTCTTCAATTTCATATCGCCTCCGAAGAAACCAAGTTTGGCCTCGACTACCATGAAGCAGAAGAAATTCTGGAATCAGAAGATTTCAAAACCTTTCAGAACGTCAGAGTCTGCGGTGTGATGGGCATGGCCACCTTTACCGAGGATGAAATAAAAATCCGCCGGGAATTCAAAAACCTGAAACAAATTTTTGATAAGCTCAAAAAATCTTACTTTCCATCGCATGAATATTTCCGGGAAATCTCAGCAGGTATGTCCAATGATTATCCCATTGCCATTGAAGAAGGCAGCACCATCATTAGAGTGGGCAGCCTTATTTTTGGAGAAAGAAATTATGGATAAGCTATTTTGCAATTGGAACCTGGCTTGAAGCTCCTTCATTGATTTTCCAATACTCGTTTTTATCCACATTATCCACTTGAACATCCAGGTTTAGATCGCCTGCATTGTATCCCTGCAGACCTGCCTCTGGTGTCCATGCTGTTGAATAATCTGCTGTATTGATCACCCCATCGGCATTGACATCCCCGGCAACCATCAGAGCCACTCCTCCCCCACCAGCTTTCAAGGCCAGTGATCCACCAAAAGCCTGGTTAACATCTGTGGTGAAGTCCCAACTGTAAACACCTCCTGTCTCGGTAAGGGCCGATGCTGATAGGATGGATAAATGATTCCGCTGATGAACCACAACAAAAAGATTTTCAGCGATCTCCACCGGAAACCGGACCTCTTCAGAACCATCCAGGTTTACAATCTTGCCATCCGCATTCACAAAGCAAGCTTTCTGAGCAATGATGGTGCTTTCATAAGCAGTGGCCGCATCCGTTGCATCTCTTAATTCCAGTAACACCCAGTCAACAATGTCAACTGGCATGGAGGTAAACGATTCGAGACCGGCATAATTCCAGGGTGCCGAATTAAAAGGCTGAGCAAGCGGAAGATCAGCGTTGATCAGGGCATTCATGTTCGTTCCGTTAAAAGGTCCTTCCAGCATGATATCCACATCCACATTGATCCCGATTAATGCATCCATGATGGCATCCCGCCATTTTTGAGCCATTTTTTCTTCACCGGATGCATTGGGGTGAACGCCATCACTTTGGTTATCAGCAACAGGATCATAACCCGAAAACTGATCAACAATGATAATCGGCGAATTGGGATCATATTTGTCAATGGCAATTTGAGGGATCTGTGCATTGATAAGCGGTATCTTCCAGGAATGATCCGGGTCAGAGGTTGGAATCAGCAGGGCAAGCAATATGATCATATTGGGATTATCAGCCCGGAGGGTATCAACGATCGCTTTCAGTTCGCCAATGGTAATATTAATGGCACCAGTGCCTCCGGTACTTTGAAACATATCATTGGTTCCGAGATGGACCAGGGCGATATCGGGGGTATAACTCATCAACCAATCCGATAAACTTCCTGAACCGCGGCAACCCGCACTGCTGCCATCCCCTTGGAGCACTTCATCACAGCGCCAGCCCCAGTGACCTTCATGGTCCATATCAAAGGACTGGCCGAGATAATCAGGAAAAGTTGGTGTACCACAGAGATAATGATCGGTATGAGAACCGACGAAATCAAAATCCAAACCGTCATCCAAAAGCTTTTTCCATAAAGGATAGCGATAGCTTTGATAAACATTGCTGGCCTGGGTAATGGAATTTCCAAGGGGCAGGATCTGCAGGGTCTGCGACTTCACCTCCTGGTTGAAAGCCATTATCAAGACTGCGGTAATAAACGTTAGTATGAATTTTTGCATATTTTTCGGTCGATTAGGATTTAAACAATACTTCTTAAAAACTCCTTCAAAGAGATTTTGTTCACTCTAAAAAACTGCTGTACACCCCTTAATAATTAGTGATTGTTTTTTGGTCGGAGGCTATTTGAAAGCCTGCGGTCGGCAAAATTAACAATAAATTGGAAACAAAAAAAAGAAATAAAAGCCCGCATCAGAAGGTTTCCCCGGTAAGGATGGTCACCGAACCTTTGTAAACGTCGTTGGAAAACTCGCCTTCACATTGCAAGATATAGTAATAAATACCATCCGCTAATCCTTCACCATTCCAGTCATTCTGATAATCATCAACTTCAAATACCTTTTCCCCCCATCGGTTAAAAATGATCAGCCTGGTACTGATATAATATTCACTCAGATCAAAGTCATCTTCCTTACCATTGTATACACTTTTGGTCTCATCCCCAGAATCTGTCCCAGTATCTTCCCAAATCTCAAAATATTCATTTTGTAAATCGCCATTGGGTGTAAATACGGAGGATATTTTAAGCTTGACCGGCTTCACCTCTACCATAATGGTATCGGTACCTTCGCATTCATAAAAGGTTCTGAATTTCAATACAACCGTAAATGATCCGGTATTCTGATAAGTATGCGTAGGTGAAAGTAAAACCGATCGGGTGCTATCGCCAAAATTCCATTCCCACCAGTTCAGGTAAAACGTGTCAACGCCCAGGCTATCGTAGAGGGGATTTTCGTACGAGAAATTGATATACGGTTTTTGAAGATAAACCGTATCGGTTGGATTGGCACTGAGGATCAGATCAGGCAGAGGATGGGCTTTCACATTGAAGGTATCTTTCAGGAAGCAGCCAATCGTATCGGTGATGGTAATTTTTTTATCCCCATCGGTCAGTCCTATGGCAAAGGATGGATCCTCAAAAAGGGGTATGGCCTCGGCCGGCCATTCATAATCATAGGGTGGATATCCCCCACTCACCTCCAGTTTGATCTTGGCTTTATCTTCACCCGGACAACCAATGCTGGTTTGAATTACCGAATCCAATAAAATGATGGGTTCAACTTCCACAAATACGCTATCGGTGCAAAAATAAACCGGATCATCGGGATCAGATATTTCGGCGTACCATGTTTGAGATTCACGGGGCCAAAGAATAATGGAATCCGCTTCTTCCATCGCATCCGTCCACAGATAATGATAAAAAGGATCACTCCCCTGCAACATCAGGGTATCACCACAGGTGATCAGGGTATCGCTCTGGATGATTTTGGCCATCACAAAAAGAATGGTAAACTCATCGGTAAAAACAAGGGTGTCGGCCTGATATACCGAAACCGAATACAGACCGGGAAAACTGAACCAGGCTGTTTGAGAAGTATAACCGTTGCTCCATTCATACACTTCATACCCGCTTCCAGCATCAAGCATCAAACTATCCACCTGACAGGTGCGAATGGTATCGGGGAACAGGGTGTTTTGAGCCAACGTACTGAAAGATAATACGCTCAAGCATAAAAATAATAACCCCTGTAGATACTTCCTGAATGAAATTTTAAGCATTGTTTAACCGATATCTTCCGTGTGAATCTGGCAAAAACTGATCAATTAACGCACAAAGATGGCTAAAATTTTAAAATCTCCGATTTTGTCCGGGATTATATTATGAACAGAACCGGCCATTCTTTCAGAAATCTTTGGTTAACAATCTCGTTTTCAAGACATAAAGTCAGTCATCATCATTGAATAGTGTCAATTTATCCGGTTTTGATACGTATGGTTTGCTGGCAGATAATTTGATCAGTTGATTCCGACTTATAAAAGGAAAATCATATGAATTTAAATAATTTCACGATAAAATCACAGGAGGCGATTCAGAAGGCCCAGGAAATGGCGGCCGGTAATCAGCACCAGGTCATTGAGAATATCCATATCCTCAAAGCACTGATGACAGTAGATGAAAATGTCATTCCGCTATTGCTAAAAAAATTGGATGTAAATACAGTGGTCCTGAACCAGGCGATTGACAAGGTCATTGAAGGTTTACCAAAGGTTGCCGGAGGTGAACAATATTTAAGCCGCGAAGCAAATGCGGCACTGCAAAAAGCAACACGATATCTAAAGGATTTTAATGACCAGTATGTATCGGTGGAACACCTGTTGTTGGGAATATTTTCGGGGAATGATACGGCGGCCAAATTATTGAAAGATAATGGCATCACAGAAAAAGATTTAATCAATGGGATCCGGCAACTGCGCAAGGGATCAACGGTCAATACACAATCTGCCGAAGATACCTTTAATGCACTCAACCGGTATGCAAAAAACCTGAATGAAATGGCACGTTCAGGATCACTTGATCCTGTCATTGGGCGTGATGAAGAGATCCGTCGGATACTGCAAATCCTGTCGCGTCGGACAAAAAACAATCCCATCCTCATCGGTGAACCCGGCGTTGGAAAAACAGCCATCGCCGAAGGTCTGGCTCACCGCATTATCAATGGCGATGTACCTGAAAACCTCAAATCAAAGTTAATTTTCTCACTGGATATGGCTGCCCTCATTGCCGGTGCCAAATACAAGGGTGAATTTGAGGAACGATTGAAGAGTGTTGTTAAGGAAGTGGTCAACTCGGAAGGTGAAATCGTACTCTTTATTGATGAGATCCACACACTGGTCGGTGCGGGAGCCAGTGAAGGAGCCATGGATGCCGCCAATATTCTCAAGCCTGCACTTGCCCGTGGTGAACTGAGAGCCATTGGTGCAACCACTCTTAAAGAATACCAGAAATATTTTGAGAAGGATAAAGCCCTGGAGCGAAGATTCCAGATCGTACTGGTCAATGAACCCGATACCCTTTCGGCCATTTCTATATTGCGGGGACTGAAAGAACGATACGAAAATCACCATCATGTCAGAATCAAAGATGAAGCGATCATCGCAGCGGTAGAACTTTCGCAAAGGTATATCAGCGACCGTTTCCTTCCCGACAAAGCCATTGACCTGATCGATGAAGCAGCTTCCAAATTGAGGCTGGAGATCAACTCTCTGCCTGAAAACCTGGAGATCCTGGAACGAAGGATCAAACAACTTGAAATCGAGCGCGAGGCCATTAAAAGAGAAAAAGATGAGTCTAAACTTAAAAGCCTGAACAGCGAACTGGCCAATCTGACGGAGGAACGGAATCATCTTTATGGTAAATGGAAAGCCGAAAAGGAACTGGCTGAACAAATTCAGCATGCTAAAAAAGAGATCGAAGATCAGAAATATGAAGCAGAACAAGCCGAGCGGGAAGGCAATTACGGCAAAGTAGCAGAAATCCGTTATGGCAAGATCAAATCACTGGAAGATACCATTGAAAACTTGCGAAATAAGCTGACCGATATTCAGTCCGATAGTCCCATGATCAATGAGGAGATCGGGTCGGAAGAAATTGCCGAAATCGTTGCACGCTGGACCGGGATTCCAGTTAGTAAAATGCTTCAGAGTGAACGGGAAAAACTATTGCACCTCGAAGATGATCTGCACAAACGGGTTGTTGGTCAGGATGAAGCCATTGGTGCCGTAGCAGATGCCATCCGCCGAAGCAGGGCGGGCCTGCAAGATAGTAAAAGACCGGTCGGATCCTTCATTTTTTTGGGTACCACCGGGGTGGGAAAAACAGAACTGGCAAGGGCACTGGCTGAATTCCTGTTCAATGATGAAAACTCCATGATCCGTATTGATATGTCGGAATACCAGGAGCGTCACTCAGTATCGCGGCTCATCGGTGCACCCCCGGGGTATGTCGGATACGACGAAAGCGGGCAGCTGTCCGAAGCCGTTCGACGCAAACCCTATGCTGTCGTTTTACTCGATGAAATAGAAAAAGCACATCCGGATGTTTTCAATATCCTGCTGCAGGTTCTGGATGATGGCCGACTGACCGACAATAAAGGTCGACTGGTCGACTTTAAAAATACCATCATCATCATGACATCCAATGCCGGATCACAAATCATTCAAAAAAACCTTGAAAATGTGGACCTGGAATCACAAGAAGAATTGTTTGAAAAAACAAGGCGGGAAGTATTTACAATGTTGAAAACCATGATCCGACCTGAATTTCTAAACCGGATCGATGAAATAATCATGTTCAAGCCTCTCAGCAAAGAGGAGATCAAGGACATAGTGAAGCTGCAAATTGGATTGCTACAACGAATGCTGTCCAAAAATCAGATTCGAATCGAAGCGGATGATGCGGCCATCAATTACATTGCAGATGCCGGATTCGATCCGCAATTTGGGGCCCGACCGGTGAAAAGGATGATTCAGAAAAACATCATGAATGAATTATCAAAAATGATCCTGGCAGGTACCATCACAAAAGATTCTGATATCCTCATTACACTGAAAGACAATGAGCTCCGCTTCGTGAATGTATAAAAATTGTATTTTTAAGTGCATTTTAAAGAATGCAGCGAAACTTAATACCTTCTTAAGGGTATAAATTGACATAATGTCGCGCTGGGCTGCATTATTTAAAAACATGACATACATTTATTTACAAATTCAACAACGAAGATAAATCATGATCCGACAAAAGAATTTCAAATTCATCGTCCTGGCGGTATTTTTGTTTGGTACCGTCACATTTTCTTTTGCACAGCTTTCTGCCGGAGGTAAGTTAGGTGTCAACCTCGCAAATTTAAGCGGTAGTTCTGTCCAAAATAACAGTATGCTAATCGGATACAATGTAGGTGGTTTTGTTAATCTCAGTATGGAAGATTACATATCTTCTGATTTTGGTGAGATATTTAGCATCCAGGCCGAATTAAGTGTTCAGACCAAAGGAACACAAGCAGATTACTTTTTTATTGTGCCTGAAGACCCTACATCAACCATCCTTACTGTTGAAAATGTACCACAAAACTTTACCTATGTAGAAGTTCCTGTTCTCGCTAAATTCACCTTTCCAACAGGCAGAAAAAGTGATTTATCTGTTTTTGCAGAGGCAGGTCCTTTTGTGGGTGCCTTATTTGGAGTAACCATCGATGGTAAAAAATCGCGGGATGATGACAACGATAAACAAACCGACCCCCGTAAATTCAGGGAAGAATATTCAGGTTATGATTTTGGTGTAGCTGCAGGAGCTGGACTGATGTATCAGTTGCCTTTTGGAGGTCGCACACAACCCTGGTCAGCTATTTTCAACTTCCGGTATAGTTTGGGGTTGTCCAACATTGGAGAGTTTAAAGAAAAAACCATTGACATGCCGGAATCTGCACTCGAAGATATTAAAACAAATGCAATGGGCATCCTGTTGGGAATTGCCTACAAATTTTAGTAAAGGGTAAACTTTTTCGGAGAGCGACCTGAAATCAGGTCGCTTTTTTTATTTTTGTCATGTAATCCCGTTTCTTGACTGTGTACATGAATGAACTCAAACAAATTGCCAGGAACATCCGGATCGACATCATCAAAAGCATTGCTGAAGCCGGATCAGGTCATACTGGTGGCTCACTGGGCCTGACAGATATTTTCACAGCCCTGTATTTTAAAATTCTTCATCATAAACCCTCAGAGCCGCAATGGGATGATCGGGACCGATTGATCCTTTCCATAGGCCATGTTGCTCCGGTATTGTATGCCACACTGGCGCATGCCGGCTATTTCCCGGTTCAGGAGCTTCAAACCCTCAGGAAACTGGGTTCTCGCCTGCAAGGTCATCCTGGTCGCGATCACGGACTTCCCGGAATTGAATTGTCCGCTGGCTCCCTGGGTCAGGGACTCTCTGTGGCCGTTGGAATGGCCCTGACCGCCAAAATGGATAAAAAGAACTGGCGGGTTTATTCCATTCACGGTGATGGAGAAATGCAGGAAGGATCGATCTGGGAGGCAGCCATGAGCGCTGCTCATTACAAACTGGATAATCTCATCGCCATTATTGACAGAAATGGCGTTCAGATCGATGGGAAAACAAAAGATGTAATGGACATGGATCCCCTGCAGGATAAATGGGAATCTTTCGGATGGCGGGTACTGAATTGTAACGGCCATGATTTTGAGGAGATTCAGCAAGCTTTCACCCAGGCACAGGCTACCCAATCCAAACCAACTGTTATCATTGCCCGGACCATCATGGGTAAAGGGGTTCGACAAATTGAAGGAGATTATCACTGGCATGGTAAAGCACCTTCAAAGGAGGAAGCTGATAATTTTATTCAAGAGATCTTAAAAGCATCATGATGCATTTTGAAAACAGAGGAAACAAAGCTACCCGACTCGGATTCGGAGAAGGGGTATTGGAGGCAGCCCGCAGAGATTCCCGTGTTGTTGGCATCGGAGCTGATATTACCGGATCAGTGAGCATGGATCTTTTTGCAAAAGCATTTCCTGAGCGTTTTTTCTCTCTCGGAATAGCCGAACAAAATTGCATGGGTGTTGCTACCGGTCTTGCCCTCTCCGGAAAAGTTCCGGTTTTCTCAACATATGGTGTATTTGCAGCACTCCGCACAACGGATCAGATCAGGATCTCGGTATGCTATAACAATGTGCATGTTGTTATAGGTGGAGCCCATGCAGGTATTTCCGTCGGCCCCGACGGAGCTACACACCAGGCACTGGAAGATATTGCCATTATGCGGGTTCTACCCAATATGACGGTTCTCTCCCCCTGTGATGCAACGCAGACCATTATTGCAGTCCAGCGAGCCATTGGTAATATGAAAGGACCTGTGTATATTCGTTTTGGCAGGGAACCCGTACCTGAATTTACACATGAGCATCAGGAATTTCAAATTGGCAAGGGGCAGCAGCTTAAAGATGGAAATGACATCTCCATCCTGGCAACCGGACACATGGTTTGGGAAGCTCTGCAGGCCGCCTATCAACTGCAGCAGGAAGGTATCCATGCCAGGGTGATCAATATCCATACAATCAAACCCATTGATGAAGAGATCATCCTTCAAGCCGCCCATGAAACGAAAGCCATTATTACAGTAGAAGAGCATCAGATCATGGGTGGATTTGGGAGCGCTGTGGCCGAAGTTATTGTAAAGAACCATCCGGTACCCATGGATTTTGTAGGGATAAATGATTCATTTGGTGAATCAGGTAAACCGGATGAGTTGATGAAATTGTACGGCCTTACACGAGAAACAATAATGACCAAAACCCAATCCTTATTCTACAAAAAAGAGACTTTCATTTAAATCGGCATTTTCAGGCATGCGACTGGCAATGTAATGGACTGATTTACAGTCACATTTTCTAATTTGAATATTCTTTACAATTGTTCGTGAACATTTGACTCAGTGTTTTGTTTAATATATACAAGCAAACGTTAAACAATATATAAAATTAAAAACTATGGAAACAACAACACTAACTAAATGGAAAGCGGATATAGCGCACTCAGAAGTAGAATTTAAAGCAAAGCATCTGGTTATCTCCACTGTGACGGGGCGTTTCAATGAATTTGATGCAGGTTTGGAATCGGAAGATGACGATCTGGAAAATGCTATGGCCTGGTTCAAAGCCGAAGTTAACAGCATTTCTACCGGTGTACCTGATCGTGACACCCACTTGAAATCAGCTGATTTTTTTGATGCGGAGAAGTATCCTCATATCAAATTTGAGTCAACAAAGTTCACCAAGAGGAGTGAAAATCAATATGAAATGACCGGAAACCTTACCATGAGAGATATCACCCGGGAGGTTGTTTTGAATGTGGAATATGGTGGAACAATGGTAGATCCCTGGGGAAATACGAAAGCAGGATTTGAAATCACCGGCAAAATAAATCGTCATGATTTCGGATTAAAATGGAATGCCGTCACTGAAGCCGGAGGGCTTGTGGTAGGAGAAGCTATCAAGTTGGCTCTGAACATTCAAATGATGAAAAATTAAATACAATTTAGGGTTTGTATTTAACTGTGCCCCATCATTTGCGGTGGGGCTTTTTTATTTTGTATCCTAAAGAAAATGGATACACCACCAAACTGCTTATCAATAAGCGGGTTCAAAAATGTTATTATCTTCATCCCGAACCATTTACCGTGCCCATAAATGGCCCTAAACAGAGGTCAAATATTTCCACCCCCCATTCCGGATTGGAATTGAGGTATGTTTCAAAAATGAAAGGTATTTTTTCCCGCTGTCAGGAAGTTGGTTCCACATCATTCTGCTTCTGTTTTTGCTTTTTCGCATAATAAAACGAAAGACCAATGGAAACGACCGCCAGGACTAACAGAGCAATCACCCTGAATGCCAATTCGATGCGCGCCAGGTCAACAATAAAAAGGTAGATGGCAGCTGAGAACATGGTTGCCAGTGCCATGTAACGATATTTAACATTGTGCAATAACAGGCTAAAAACAAAATATAGCATTGCAGCACCGGCCCATGAAACGGTAATGTATTGATCGGCTACTGCATGATAAAGGGTAAAGAGGACCATAAAAAAAGCCAGGATCAAATAAAAATTTCGAATGTAATCGGTACGAATGGTCAATCTTTCTTTTTTCCAGTTCAAAATTCTGGCAGTTGCCAGTGCTACAATCGAAAATGAAACATTCATGCTTGTCATAAGCGGTGAAGTGGACAGGTAAACCATCAATAAAACAACGAATAAGAGACTGTTCATCATGACGATGAACCTGCTCCGGAACCAGATGGCCATCGAGACAACCAATAAGCTCTGTATGGCCAGCAGGAAGTAGGCCCGTGGAAATCCATAAAAACCATAGATCGTAACGCTCAATGTCACGAAACCGAATAAAGCATAGAGCGCAGCAATCATTTTCCGGTGTGTCCTTACCTGGAGAATGATGGAATAAACAAGACAATACAGGGCTACTGAACCTGTAAGGGCGACATAGGTATCCTTGAAAAACGCCAGGATAAAAAGGGCCACCACAAAGGCAAAACCAATTCCATTAAACAGGATGGTACCGATAATGCCGTTGTCGGTATATTGGGTTTCCCTCTCTGGTATCAGTGCTATGAATGAAAGAATGGCTGCACTGATAAATATGTATATAAAACCAGAGTAATGTTCCTTTATGATCACCAATTCGTGTCCCATAAAAGGATTGTTGAACATCCATAATACATTAATCAGATAGACCAAAAAAACCGCCAGATAAATCAATCGGATCCAACCATATCGATACAATAAGAAAACACTTCCAAGCGCGATGATCGATGCCAGCGTCAACTCAACATGTGTTTTATCACTGAGAATGGAGCACACGGTAATCAATATGAAGGATAAACCGGCCAGGGTCACATGCTTGATTCGGATCGCTTCAATCATAACAATTACAGGGACCAGTAGAAGAATAAAAAGCGCCAAATTACTGTGGGGGATAACCGGTTCGGGGGTAAAAAAGTGTAACTTCAGGATCACATAAAAAGCCAGAACATAGCCATTTAATTGAAAGATCTTTGCCATATAAGGATTGGATTCCTTTAGATAACGGGCCAGAAAAAATATGCCAGAAACGGCCACAATGCCAAAAACAGGTGCAATGAGTTTGAATCCTTGCAACTGCAAATATTGCACGAAAAATGTAATGCCGAAAAACAAAACGACATTGCCGAGCCAGGCCAGCCCGAATTCACCAAAATGCGATTCCAGTCCGGCATCAGCTTTTCCACCAAAATTAAACCTTAATCCGTTGTCCGGCTCCTCCGGATTATCCAATTGCGCATCTGATCTTTCGGGAGATGATTCCAGTTGGGCAACACGATTCTCCAAAAGCGTTAATCTCTTTAAAAGTTCTTGAAAGCGGTCATTGTCCTGTAGCTGAGCCATAATGGTTATATTTTAGTTATCACAAGTCGAAATATCATTCTTTATACCAGGGCCTGGTGATCAAAGGAAATCATGCCGGCTCTGCAGGTACTTTTTTCCAGGGGGGTAAGAGCCACAGCAGAAAAGCCAGAATAATAAAGGGGATAATGATCCAGGCCATCGACCATAAAAGTCCTTCAGAACCTGCAATTCTGATTTTATAATCGGTGAAACCATAAAAACTCTTTGAAAATAATTGCCCTCCGATAACCACATTCCAGCGCATAAAGAAAATCCCGAGCAATACCAGGAGGCTGCTGACAAGATATATTACACGCCGTGTAAACTCCCTGGGTTTATAAAACTGCAATATCCCCAGTACTATCAGTGGAATGATGGTTCCTAAAAATATTTGGAAAATAAAAAATGTAAGAAACAGGGGACCGTGAACCAACAAGGACAATATTTCGAAGGACTCTTCAGCCTCATAGATCCGGTGGATCTGATCCAATCCTTCCAGGGTAAAATCGAGGATCAGGATGTAAAACAAATATTTGGCAATGGTATCCAGGGCTTTCATATCAATTTTTTGTTTCCTGATATATGAAACTGCCATATAAATGAAAAGTACCAGGGCAATGCCCGAGACCATGGCAGAGAAGAGAAAAATGACAGGCATCATAACGGTCGACCACCAGGGATTGGCTTTGATCGATCCGAATATAAAACCTACATATCCATGCAGTAGAAAAGCAGAGGGGATCCCCACCACGGTGATGAAATATCCAATTTTATCATCCCATTTCACCGTTTTCGGACTGATATCATTCACGCCCAGTGTAAGAATCTTATATATCCGGGCTTTAAACCCTTTCTCCTGTCTTGCCCAAATTACCATATCGCGCCGATAATCAAACCAGATTTCCAGTAATAGCACGACCATTAAATACCACAGATAAACAAATCCAAAGATCGCCATGGCTGAAGTAGAATGAGGTGTGCTCAATATTTCATATGCTCGAAGCGGATGGCCTAAATGACTGACCAGCGGCATGGTTGCTACCAGCAAAAATGCCAGTGCGGTGAGCAAAGCCAGTTCATAGGTAGGTTTTAACACCTTTACATTAAAAACCCTTTCGAGGGAAGCCAGGATAAAAGCACCAGCAACCAGCCCTGTAATATACGGATACAAAACGATGAGCAAACCCCATTGCAAATCCAGTTCATTGGGATAGATAAATCCCTGAACCTGGGATAACATTTCATATAGATATTGGTAATGTTGTTCCATATTATCTAACCTCCGCGCTTAGTGCATTATAATATAATTTACTTCCTGTATTTAAATGTGGCTTCAGGACCAGGCAATTATGATTTTTCATAAACGAATAAAGTTCACCTTCCTGATCATTCAAATCACCCAGTATCCTGGCATGGGTGGGGCAAACTTCAACACATGCTGTAGTTTTACCTTTGGATATGCGATGATAACATAGGGTACATTTATCAACCACATTTTTCTCCGGGTGAATATAACGACATCCATAAGGACAGGCCTGAACGCAGTAACGGCAACCTATGCAATAGGATTCATCTACCAGGACCACCCCATCAGGACTATCGTAAGTTGCACCTACAGGGCAGGCCTGAACACATGGTGATTTGTGGCAATGGTTGCACATTTTGGGCACAAAAAAAGCTTTAAAAATATCCGCTTCAGGAACCGTTTGCTTGAATCCGTTAATGCCGCCATTGGGTGATTCAACCTTAACTGATCCGTCATTTTTGATGGTGTATTGCTCAACCCATGTACGAAAATAAAAAGGCTCTTTGGGGACATCATTTTCCAGTTTACAGGCATTGGCGCATCGGCCGCAACCAATGCATTTTTCAATATCAATACCATATCCCCACCATGGTTTGGTCGGATCTTCAGGCCTTTCGGTGGCAAAAATGACAGCATTGAAAGGATTAACAATTCCGGTAGCCAACAGCCCCCCGGCGGCAGCAGCAGCTTTGATGAATTTTCTTCTCGATTGTTTTACTCTGCAATTTCCCATGGTAAATGTGGATTATGACATTCAATACATTTTTGATCAGGATTATGATCGGCCAGGTCAACTTGGGCGATCTTGTCCACTCGGGTTAAATTAGTGGCGTGGCAAAGCCCACAATGTTCCCTTTGATCGGGAATAATGAGCTGTCCAGCCTTAGGATTATCATAGTGTACCATTCCCGGGCCATGACAAATTTCGCACGATAAGCCAGCATGCATATCTGATTCCATTTCCAGGGCCTTGTCGTCATGGCACTCAGCACATGCATCCCGTCCGGCATATTGCAGGGACAAATCCTTATTTTCCGCTACCGAATTGAAACGGTAATGACCCTGCTCACCAAATGATTCAGGGACCAGCAAGTACCGTCCGAGCAGGAAAAGAAAAATAAAAATAGCAAATAAAGGTATCAGCGTTTTGAGTTGCGGTGGCATATTATTTTGGATTAATTGATTCGTAAATATAAATCTAGATATGTTAATTTGTCAAATAATTGGGTATGATATAAAACAGTTTTTCCCTATCAATATAAATTCTAAATAGCAGCAATCCTCTAGCATTCCAGGGGCAGAGAACCATTTTCAGCAGATCATTTTTCAGATTTAAACCTGTTCATTGTAACCTGGCATGTTTCCAATCGTCACATTATCTGAAGAATGATAGGTGACTGCACCATTCTTTTAACGAATCGAATCATTTTAAACCATCATACTATGCTGACCAAGCTATTTAACTACAGCATCCGAGCATTGAAAAAACAAAAGACCTATGTCCTCATCAATATTCTGGGCCTGGCCATTGGCCTTGCCTGTAGTCTCATTATCATATTATTTATAAACTACGAGCTTAGCTTTGATCAATTCAATGTAAATAAAGACAGGTTGTACAGGGTAATTCTGAATGGTAAAATAGGAGGACAGGAAGTTACTGTAACCTCAACAGCTTCACCTATCGGGCCCGCCATGCATGATGAATTTCCGGAAGTTGAGAATTTTCTCAGGATGAACAGCTGGGGAGAGACCATCATCCGGCATAATGATGACCGGTTTATCGAAGATTTTTTTATGGAAGCCGATTCATCGTTTTTCGAATTTTTCTCAATTCCCCTGCTACAAGGAAATATAAAAACAGTACTCAATGAACCACATACAGCGGTATTATCGGAAAGTACGGCGAATAAGATCTTTGGCGAGGTAAACCCCGTGAATCAACTGCTTAGCATTGGGAATGATACTACCTATTATAAAATAACCGGTATTTATGCCGATATTCCTGAAACCTCCCATTTCAAAGCAAATGCGATCGGATCATTCATGACAAACCGACGGGCTAATGATAATCAGTGGCTCGCGAATAGTTTTAGCACCTATGTGCTATTATATCCAAATACTGATCCCGGCACTGTCGATGACCGGTTTGCTTCCCTGATCGAAAAACATGTTGGTCCCGAAATTGTCAGGTTCATTGGTATCAGCATCCAGGAGTTTTTAGCGCAAGGTAACAAATACAACTACTTTCTGCAGAAGCTCACCGACATCCATCTTGATCCCAGCATCGAACAGGATTTCAAACCAGCCAATGATCCGAAATATCTATGGATATTTGGTAGTATTGCCGTTCTGATCATCATCATTGCTTCCATTAACTTTATGAACCTGTCGACTGCACAGGCAGGTAAAAGGGCCAAAGAAGTCGGCATCAAAAAAGTAAGTGGATCCACAAGGGGTCTTTTGATAGCGCAGTTTCTGATTGAAACCATTATTTTATCCCTGCTTGCCCTCTTGCTTACCATTTTTATAACCCAAATGTCACTTCCCTATTTTAACAAGCTCCTTGGGATTCACTTAAGCATGGGTTATTTCAGTAACTGGTTTACTATCCCTGCCCTGATCATCGGGGCCACTATCATTGGACTGATTGCCGGAAGTTATCCTGCCTTTTATCTTTCGGCATTCAATCCCTACATGGTGTTAAAGGGCATGCGGGTTGGTAACCGTAAAGGTTTTAAACTGAGAAGTGTTTTGGTCGTCTTACAATTTTCTATTTCCATTATTCTGATCGTTGGCACGCTGATCATGTTCAGGCAAATTAATTTTATGCTGAATAAGGATCTTGGTTTTGATAAAGAGCATGTTCTTGTTTTGCGCGAAGCCAGTACGCTGGGTAAAAAAGTCAATAGTTTTAAAGATGAAATAAATCAAATACCAGGGGTATTGAGTGTGGCTGCTTCCACTGCTGTTCCGGGACATAATAATAACAACAATGGCTACATGGTAAAAGGCAGGCCCGAAGATTCCTTTTTGCTACAGACCAATTGGGTTGATTATGACTACCTGGAAACCTATGGTTTGGAATTGGCTTCCGGTCGCTTTTTTGATAAGAAATTTGCTACTGACAAGGAAGCTTGTGTGGTCAACGAAAACGCCGTTCATCATTATTCTTTTGACGATCCGTTTTCAGTTCGTTTCCTGAATCCACCGGATGACGAAAATGAAGAAATGAAATATATGCCAATCATTGGCGTTGTTCACGACTTTCATTTTGAGTCATTAAAAAGCGACATTGCGCCGCACATTATGCGATTTAAAAATGAAGATAACAACTGGGGGTATATCAGCATCAAACTTTCTCCAAATGCCGGCTCTGAAACTATAGAAGCTATTGAACGCACATGGGAATCTTTTGCAAATAATGATCCCATGCAATACTTTTTTATGGATAAGGATTTTGATCGTTTGTATAAAGAAGAGCAACAGAACGGACAACTGGCAATAGTTTTTTCGATACTTGCCATTTTTATTGCATCATTGGGATTATATGGTCTTACTTCCTTTACCGTTCAGCAAAGAACAAAAGAGATTGGCGTACGAAAAACCTTTGGCGCTTCCTTAAACAATTTATGGTTCCTGGTTTCCAAAGAGATCATGATCCTGGTGCTGATCTCAACTGCTATTGCATGGCCACTCATTTACTGGGTAGCGGATAACTGGCTCCAAAACTATCATTACCGAATACATTTGAGGGTAATTGACTTTCTGACCGGATTCATCATTGCCCTGATTATTGCACTGGCCACAACCAGCTACAGAACCATTAAAACGGCCCTGGTAAATCCTTCTGAATCGCTGAGGTATGAATGATTATTTTAATATAGGAACAAGGATGATGCGAGTTTAATTGATTTAAGGATAGTTTAATAATTCCAATTCATCAATTCTTTTTCTGATCTTACTCGCTTTTCACAAACTTCAAAAGAATGTCATTTCCATCATTAGCTGAAATACAGAGGAAATACAACCCTTGAGTGAAAGAAGAAATATCGATTCGAATTTGAACGTCAGTCTTTGACAATGTTTGATAAAAGATTGATTGACCTTTGCTATCCAAAATCGTTAAACGGTTTGCTCTCATATCAGTCACATCAAGAATGATCTCTTTCTGTGCCGGATTCGGATACAACCGTTGTTGCCAATCGAAATTTGTCTCTATACCCGTACATGGATCAATCAATACTTCAAATATGGCGGACGTACCCTCACACTCAGGTGAACTCTCCGTTACCACAACTGTTCCTTCACCTGCAGCACCCCATTCAACAACGATTTCAGATGTTCCGGCTCCACTGATAATTTCACCGCCACTAACCTCCCAGTCATAGGTATTACCTTCGTTATAAAGCGTTGAATAGGTTTCCGCATGACCTGCACAAACCGTTTCAGGACCCTGAACTTCAGGGGTTGGTTTCCCGAAAACACTAATGTAGTCGGTCATGGTAACGGTATTTGAACCTGATCCATTGGATACTTCAAGGGTCACATCATATTGACCTTCATTGGTGTAGGCGACCACGGGATTTTGATCGGTAGATGTAGCCGGATCACCTCCCTCGAAAGTCCATAACCATGAATCAGGATTTCCCATTGACTCATCTGTAAAGTTGATGATTTCGTCTTCGCAAATTTCTGTTGCATTTGCTGTAAAGCCTGCTGTAAGCATAACCGGGGGTCGAACAGCAATGGTTCCGGTCCATATATCAACAGAACCAACGAGTGTATTGGCTCCGGTTGTTAAATCCACGGTCCACAGTTCATTATCTAACTCAAACACATTATAAGAAACCATAAACATTGTTTGTGTTTCAGGATCAAAGTCAAGTCCATGGTGTGGTAAACCTGAGACAGCCATATTAAAATCACCGATGTACGTTGCTTGTCCGTTGGTTTTATCAATGGAATAGAACTTTCTTACCAGGAAAATGGCAAACATCTGGCCGGTATCATCAAAAGCAATACCTGTTACCCCATCCTCAATCATCCCGGAACCAATGATAGTGGTTGCGCCTGTTTCGAGATCAAGGGTATAAAATGTACTTGAATTTCCGTCAGTACTGCATACATACATCGTCCCGTCAGTCGGATCATTTGCCATTCCGGTCCAGAACTCCGAACCCGATGGCGTTATGGAAGTAATAAATGTTGCAGTAGCATCGGTGGTATCCAGTATATACAAACCATTATCGGCACCACTAATGGCATAAAGTACACCATCACTGCTAAAATCAGAAGCTCCTATCTGGTTTTGTGTTGTGCCGATAAGTATTGCATTGGATGGATTTGTCAGATCCCGTTTGTAAAAATCACCGAAAAAATTGGGAAGAAAGCCAGTTTGACCGAAAACCGAAAAGGAGAGCAAGATCGAGACAAATAAAGTAGTATAGGCCTTTTTCATGATAGTATTTTAGGATATTGAAGATTTTATATGACAAAGATAAGAAATGTCATAGTGATCCAAAAGGCTATCATTTCCTAGGTAGAAAAGAGATAAAGATGAAGAAACTATACTTGAGGCCTGGGTTCCATTGATTGATTTATTTATAAAGTTTAACCCAATCGATATCCACGGTAAACTCACCAAATTGATAATCTGCTATCAACATACCAAATTGAGCGATATCCTTTGAGTTCAGTTCCGGCATACCACTTAGGGTTCTGCCCCTGAAAGTAGGTTCGAATTCTGTGAAGGGAATTTTATATTCCTTCCAAACATTTTTTCCAGTTTGAATTTTTGCCTGATAGGCATAGCCATCAAAGTTGCGATTGGTCCTGAATCGAATGCTATAAATGTTTCCATCACCCTTCACACGAACTGAAACTCCTTCAAACTGCGTGTCATCATCAATTTGGATGACCGATCTGATGGATGCAAAACCACCGTTGTTATCAGGGGATAATGTTCCACTAAATGTAATGGTGCCATCATCATTAAATACCATTTGACTATCTGAGCGTCCGCCCATCACGTCATCGTTAACGATGTACCATTTACCCGACGATTCTTCAGATTGAAAGTCAAATACAATGTGATCTGCGCTGACCATGAGTGTAGTAATTAAGATAATAATGAATGTTTTCATACTAAATTGCTTGCATTTTTACTTCGGACGGCTTTGAAACGGAACGGTAATCACCAAATCTTTGCTTGATGGCCTTTGAGCGGAACGAAAAAATTTCTTTGAGTTTGTTTTTAATGAGTAAAGCATTGGCTATGCTTCCCAGAAATCCGAAAGGCGGTTTATAACTTACAATATCTTTCATCAAAACCCCATTTTCAATGGGCTCGATAAAATGCTCATGATGCCACATAGCATAGGGTCCGACACGTTGCTCATCCACAAAATACTGCCGGTCTTTCACATGGGTAATTTCAGTTACCCATGTAGTTTTAATCCCAAATACCGGTTTGACAATGTAACTGATGATCATCCCCGGGTACATCTTTTCAGGTAGTCCTTTTGAGGTAATATCAAATCCCATGTATTCCGGTGTTATTTTTTTGAGATTGGCTGGCGATGAAATAAAATCCCATACTTCCTCTATGGAAGCATTGACTTTTAGTTCTTGTTTAAATTGATAAAATCCCATGACTAAGCGGCTGTTTCTAATGCTTCAATCTCTTTTAAAACACGATCGGCTTCAGCTGACTTTTCGTCACTGGCCTTCCGATTGACGGCTGATAATCGATATGCTTCCTCCAGCAAACGCTGGTATTTCTTTTGAAGAGTTTTCTTTTTCGAGTTTTTTCCAAATAATCCAAACATGATTCTTTAATTTTATTTTGTTTAATATTTAATGTCTATAGTTAAACAATTTATTTCATGAAAGGTTTGAAAAAACTAAATTCTTTTTTCTAAGACAAATGAAATAACCTACCTGAGCCAGAAGATATGAGAAATATAACAATGAATTTTTTTGAAAAAACTTTATTTAAGGCCAGACCGATCTGTTTACCAAATCAATAAACCCTTAATAAAAAGTGTTGCTGTTATGTTAAAGAATGCTGGATATGATCGCTAAAAATAAATTCCTTTTTAAATTTTAAAAACATATAAAAATTTTGCTTTTTGCACATATGTTCATTATTTTTGCAGAATAATATTTATAAATGTAAAAGATGCCGCGTCCAAAAAACGAGCGAAAAGTTCAAAGCCCGCCTCTTTTCAGTCAGTTCAAACCGGTTGGCGTATCCGCCAGAATGCTCAATCAGATTTTATTGTCACTGGATGAGTATGAAGCCTTTCGTCTGGCTGATAACATGGGCTTATCCCATGCTGAAGCTGCTGAAGAAATGGAAATCTCAAGATCGACTTTTACCCGCCTGATTGAAGCAGCGAGAAAAAAGATAGCAGCCTTAATCGTCAACGGGAACCTGTTATTCATTGAGGGCGGTAATGTTCATTTCCGGAAGAATATTATTCGATGCCTAAGTTGTGAACATATGTTCGATACAAAAATAGATTCATCAATTACCGATTGTCCGGTATGTCATTCAACCAACTTGCTCAATCTTGCCGGTGGGTTCGGACATGGTAAATGCTGTTCAAACAGATACAGATAACATTAAAAAAGAAAGGAGGTGAAAATGCCAAAAGGTAATGGAACAGGGCCAATGGGAAAGGGACCAAAAACAGGAAGAGGATTAGGATTTTGCACTGGAAATGACATGGCTGGATTTCAGTATTCTCCACCAGGTTTTGGAAGAAGATTGGGCACAAATCGCGGAAGGAGATGGGGAAGAGGATCTGGTTTCGGTTTTGGTCGTTTCAGGGGTGAAACGCATCCTCAGGTTTCTACAGAAACATTGCTTGAAAACGAAGCAAGGATTCTGAGAGATCAGTTAGCGTCAGTCGAAAAACAACTCTCTGAACTTAAAAAAAAAGACTGACTAAAATCAAGCAGGCTTCACTTTATTGAGCCTGCTTGTTCTTTTTTAAAACAAAAAAATAACAATAATGAATACAACTGGAAAAGGATCAGGCAGGGGCTATGGAAGCAGTTCCGGCAATGATGGCGGAAAGGGTCGCAATAAGGGCGGGGCATTTGGACCGGGAGGCTTTTGCATTTGCACGAAATGTGGCGAAAAAGTCCCTCATCAAAAAGGTGTAAAATGCACCACACTAAAATGCCCGAAATGCAACCATGTCATGATACGGGAAGAGTTACTAAAGAAAAAATAAATCAAAGACATTAGAAGATATGAAAAAATTATTTGCCGTTCCCACGATTGGGAAGCAGCTTTGCGCCCACTTTGGCCACTGCGAAGCATTTGCCCTGATTGAAACAGACCATCAGAAAATTGTAAACGTTGAATACCATACCCCGCCGGTTCATCAACCTGGCACCTATCCCAGGTTTTTAGCTGATAAAGGGGTCAGTACCATCATTTCGGGAGGAATGGGTATCAAAGCCCAGGAAATATTTGCCCAGAACAATATCGAAGTTTTTACGGGAATTGATTCTGAAAATCCTGAGGATCTTGTAATACAATATTTAAATGGTCAGCTTGAAAGTCGAGAAAACCTCTGCGATCATTAGTCATTTATTGTATGAAAATTGCCATTGCAAGCGGTAAAGGGGGAACCGGGAAAACTACATTATCCAGCAATCTGGCTAGTTATTTGGCTGAACATAGAGAAGTCGTTTTAACAGATATGGATGTTGAGGAACCGAATTCCGGATTATTTATCCAGGCAGATCTTAAGCACGAAGAAGATAAATTCAAGATGGTGCCTCAATGGGTTGAAGATAAGTGCACTTTGTGCGGGATTTGTCAAAAAGTATGTAACTTCCATGCAGTGATCCAACTGGGAACGATGATCATGGTTTTACCTGAACTTTGCCATGGTTGTTATGCCTGTTCCGAATTATGCCCTGAGTCAGCACTACCCATGATTCCCAAAAAAATGGGAAAACTGATTGAATTCAGAAGCGATAATTTGCATTTTATTGAAAGCAGACTGGATATTGGTGAAGAACAGGCAGTGCCACTGATCAGGCAAACCAGGAATTATATCGATAAAACATTTCCTGATGAGGTCATTAAGATCTACGATGCGCCTCCCGGCACTTCATGCCCTGTCATCGAAGTAACCAAAGATGCAGATTTTGTCATCCTGATCACCGAACCCACTCCGTTCGGATTCCATGACCTGAAACTTGCAGTGGAAACCATGAGGAAGCTGGATAAATCATTTGGTGTGGTGATCAATCGCGACGGAATAGGCAACAACGATGTAATGGATTATAGCGAAGCTGAAAAGATCCCTTTGCTCGCTAAAATACCCAACGACCGGATCATTGCTGAGTTCTATTCAAAAGGGCAACTCATTTACAAAGAAGTCCCGGCTTTTCGGCATGAACTTGACGGGATCATCGCCTACATCAAAACCTTAAAAGACCTCAAACAATAATGAAGGAAATCGTTGTGATATCAGGAAAAGGGGGGACTGGTAAAACATCTCTGACAGCATCATTTGCTTACCTCGGAGGAGAGGATGTTATCGTTGCCGATTGTGATGTGGATGCAGCTGATATGCACCTGTTGCTTGAACCCGATTTTGAGGAAAAGGAAGATTTTTACAGCGGGGAACTGGCCTACATAAAACAGGATCAATGCATTCGCTGCGGAAAGTGTGCAAAGGTTTGTCGTTATGATGCCATTTTAACGATTCATAATGTTTTTACAGTTGATTCGCTAAGCTGCGAGGGTTGTGGTTATTGTGCCCGAATTTGCCCTACAAACGCAATCATCAACAGAAAGCCCATAGCCGGCACATGGTACATTTCCAATATAAAAACCGGCAGTATCATGGTTCATGCAAAGTTGGGTATCGGAGCTGATAATTCGGGGAAATTGGTGGCCAAAGTAAAGGCCGAGGCAAAGGAGATTGCTGAAGATGAATTTAAAGATTATGTCATTGTTGATGGTTCTCCCGGAATTGGATGCCCGGTAGTTTCTTCCCTTTCAGGAGCCAGTTTTGTTGTGATCGTGACAGAGCCTTCGGTCTCGGGTTTACATGATTTAAAAAGAGTGTATGAACTGATTCAGAAATTTAAAATTAAGGCCGGTTGCCTAATCAATAAATCGGACATTAATCCAAAGTTAACCGAAGAGATAGAAACATTCCTTCGAATTGAAAATATCGAACATATAGCAAATTTACCCTATGACGAAGATTTTACGAAAGCCATGACCAATGGACAAACCATTGTAGAATACTCCAATGGCCATTTAAAGGAAATGATAGATAAAAGCTGGAATAAAATAAAACAATTGGTAACCAATAATTAATCGAAATGAAAATAGCATTTACAACCCAGGGTACCACATGGAATTCAGCAATGGATCCCCGATTTGGAAGAACGGAGTTTCTTTTGATGTACGATGAAGAAAAAGATGAATTAACGCATTATGATAACCGTGATACAGCCAAAGATGCGCACGGCGCAGGACCTAAAACAGCTCAAAAATTATTTGAGCTCAACCCAGAGGTTTTAATTACTGGAAATGGACCTGGTGGTAATGCAGCTGCAGTATTGGAAAAAACCGGGATCAAAATCATTGTTGGAGCGACCGATATGACGGCTCAAGAAGCCTATGACAAATACAAAAAAGGTGAATTGTAGGATAGATTAGGTGCTGTCTTAATCCTATGTAGAGTCAGGAATAATAACTGAAATATAATATTGCCGTGCTTTTGTGGCTATTAAAAACCGGATTTGCTTTTTAACCCCGGCGGCTTATTTCTTTTAATTTTTCTTTGTCTAAAATTTTAATTTGCTTCCCATTGAGATCAATGATCTTGTCATCTTTTAGTTCCTTCAGCAACCTGACCGTGCTTTCGGTTGAAAGGCCGGCAAAATCGGCAATATCTTTCCTGGATAAATGCATAAATAAAGTATCTTCCAGAAGGCTTTGTTCATATAAGTAGATCAAGGTATCGGCTAGCCGCCCTGGCATTTGTTTATTGCCAAGACTTTGAATTTTTTTGAACAGTTGTTTTTCATTCTCGCAGTACCATTTAATGATCTCCGAAGCAAAACTTCCATTTTTAATCAGCAACTTCCTGAAACTGTCTTTTTCAAGCAGGCACATATAAGAATCTTTAAGGGCCACCGTGGAATAATTATAAATGTTATCCCCATATATTGATGACAGTCCTATAAATTCCGAAGTTTTTAAAATTTTTAAATTGATGTTTTTATTGTGTGGTGTATCCAGGTATAATTTTACCAGGCCATCAGAAATGTATAAAACATACGATGCAAATGCTCCCTGTTTGCAAATATTTTCCCCTTTCCGATATAAGATCTGCGTTTTGTTTTGATTGATAAAATCAAGTTCTGAAGGGATCAATGTTTTAAAACATCTTGCACTCTTTGTGCATTCGCGACAACTAACCGATTCGGAAATATCAAGCATAAGGAATTTCTTACAAGCTTTGGGTTCAACAGCTACCAATCTTCTATCGAACAAAAATAGAATTTATATCAATCAAATTATTGAATAATCTCAATGATTTTGGAAAGACAAACACATCTAAACCATATCCATATTTAGTTGCTTACAATTAATTTTGCTTTGTTTAAAAAATCAATATACAAAATGAAAATTTACGATGTAATTATTATTGGAGCAGGGCCATCAGGAATTGTGGTCGGAGCAACGGCAAAAAAACAAAATCCTGATAAATCGATGTTAATGATCATGGAAGAACAGAAAGGCCTGGTTCCTTGTGGCATACCATATATTTTTCATAAACTGGATGGTGTGGATAAAAATGTGATGGGACCAAAACCGTTTGCGGATTTGGGTGGTGAGATCCTGATTGATCCTGTTATTGACGTAAACCTTTCTCAAAAAGAAGTAACGGTGAAGTCGGGAACAAAATACAATTACGATAAGCTGATATTCGCTACCGGATCCACGCCTGTTATTCCAACTTTTATAAAAGGCTATGACCTGAAAGGGGTTGAATATGTTAAAAAAAGTTACAGTTATATCAATGAGCTCAAAAGAAAAACAGATAAAGCCAAAAATATTGTCATTGTTGGCGGTGGATTTATTGGAGCAGAAGTTGCTGAGCAGCTAGCATTGCATCCCGAAAAATCAATTACGATCGTTGAAAGCAAGCCATTCTGTTTTAACAAAGCTTTTTCGGAGGAACTCAGCAAAATTGCTACCCAAAAATTAAGGGAAACCAGGATCAATGTCTTTACTTCAACGACAGTGAATGAGGTGGTAGGAGAAAATGGAAAAGTTACCGGTGTATTGCTCAGCAACGATAAATTTATTAAAGCTGATCTGGTTATCATGTCCATTGGATATGTTCCCAATACCGAAATTGCAAAAAAAGCAGGACTGGAATTAAACATTGAAGGTGCCATTAAGGTTGACAATTTTGAAAGGACTTCCGTCAAAGATGTGTGTGCCATAGGTGACTGTTCTCAAACACTGGGATTTATCACAGGGAAATTGGACCATATCATGCTGGCGTCAACTGCTACTGCAGAGGCGAGGGTATTGGGTTACAATTTATTCGGCATCAAAATAAATCGTTGTTGTTCGGGCACAATTGCAATTTTTTCAACCGAGATTAATGGTCTGTCAATGGCTGCAACAGGGGTAAATGAAAATAATGCACGAGAATTTAATATTGATGTCGTATCAGCAGAGTTTAGTGATTTTGACAGGCACCCCACAAGCTTTAGCGATACCTCATCCTTAACGGTAAAATTGTATGCTTCTCCATCTGATGGCTCGGTCCTGGGAGGAGAAGTCTGGGGTGGAAAATCAGCAGGAGAGATCATCAATCTGATTGGTTTGGCCATACAAAAAAAGGTCACCGTTTACGAATTAATCTCTTATCAAATAGGAACCCACCCATTATTAACGTCAGCTCCGACAAAGTATGTACTAATCAAGGCTGCAGAAGGGATTATTACAAAACTTCAACATTCATCAAATTAGCCATTCATTGATAATATTAAGATGACATATAAATAATAAAACCATGGAAACAAATAATTTGATTAAAGTTTGTGGCTCCATAACGAAAAAGGAATCATTGATCCCTTTATCCCATAACATCCTTAAAAACACTTGCGTAGCGGAAGCAAACCGACCCTATGCAGGTTATTATGGAGCGGTTTCTGACCAACCGAAACCGAACTCATTATTTCTATTTACAAGTCATTACTATTCTTTAGAAGAAATTTTGCGATTTGCGCAAAATATTGATTCGTGCTATATGGAAAAAGTCAATGTTGCAGCAGCATATCTGGACTTCATTCATCACAAATATTCCGCTATCCGCGTAAAATATTTCCCTGATTATGAACACATTCATTTGCTGCAGAGCTGTTGCATTAAAGAAGGAGTTGAGTTTGCTAAAAAGGTCCGCATCTCTGATTTTGCCATGGTCAGGGTAAACAAATGCTTCGTATTGGAAGAGGTAGAAAAAGAGATATTTATCGACCAAAAAGAACACAATAAAGGATACATAACCATTCCAAAGCAAATTTCTGAACAAGAATTTTCAGAAATTTTAGTCCATATCAGAAACAATGCCGACTGCAAACTTTTCGATGCTGCCATGGGCGCCATGATTATCAATTCAAGGGCTAAAGATATAATAAGGATCTACGCTGAAAATATCAATGTTCAATTATTGCGCTGTATAAAAGAAAGATTCGAACATGCAATATTATCACGATAGCGTTTTCCTGAAATTTGAATAAAAAGAATATGAACTGATGATTTGCTATATAAAAATATATAATTATGAATGTCACATACCTCTGTCCACACTGCCGCGGTGCAATTAATGCCGGGAACAATATCATATTATCCGCCAAAACCGATATGAATAAAGTGGGCCTCATATTATTGCATGAAGAAATCGGCAATTATACCAGTAAAATAAGTGCCTCATTATCCATAACAAAAGGTGAAGTTGTAGATTTATTCTGCCCCATTTGCCATGAAAGTTTAAATATACCTTCGAAAGACGCACTGGCAAAATATATCAGAATAGATGAAAACTGTAATGAATGCCATATCATTATTTCGAGGAGATATGGGGAAAAAATAACATTTAAAGTAAATGAAGATAAACATATAGAAACCTATGGTGAAAAAATAAGCAGGTTTATAGATCCAGAATGGTTTCTTTAAATTCAGGGATTAACAATGATTCTGATAAACTGATAGATTATCATCCCTTAAATCATATTAAAAATAAGCGGTTTTAAAAATGCCAAAAAAATACAAATAGTGAAACAATATGACTTATTTGAGCGCATCGAAAAGCAGGACGCCATTGATATTCTGAATGGTCAGATCAGGACTTGTAGAGGTTGTAAACTACATATAACCAGAAAGCATGCACTATCAGGGGAAGGGAATATCGATGCACGCATCATGTTCATTGCACTTGCTCCGGGAATAAAAGAAGATGCACAAAATCGTATGTTCATTGGCCCATCCGGGCAAATTTTTAATAAGTTGTTAATGGCTTCCGGCATTGACAGGAAATTGGTGTTTATGACAAACCTGGTAAAATGTATGTTACCACAGAACCGGAAACCAGAAAAGGATGAAATTAAAGCATGCAGTCAATTTCTGGATCGGGAAATTTCAATCATTCGTCCAGAAGTTATTGTCCCTTTAGGTTTATATGCAACACAAGCAATTTTAACAAAATTTCATACTGAATCCGGTGCAGCAGGATTGAGTTTTTCTAAAATGAATGGCCATTTAGTGATTTCAGATCGGCAAAAGATATTCCCTTTACCCCATCCAGCCGCACTTCTTTATAATCCTTCATTTGAATCGTCAACAATCGATAAATATAAAAAATTGCATTCCTATTTATAATTCATCAACAATATGATCCTCTTTTAGCCATGATAAAGTCAGACTTAGAAAAACGAAATAAAGAATCAATTAATTGAACCATGTATACCCATCTTTTCGGACCGGTTCCATCACGAAGACTCGGAATATCATTGGGAGTGGATCTTGTCCCGCATAAAGTATGCTCTCTCAACTGCCTGTATTGCGAGGTAGGGGCCACAACAAAACTGACACTGGAAAGAAAAGAATACATCCTTTATGATCAAATCATTGAAGAATTAAATCATTATTTTGCTCATCATCCTGATCCTGATTATATAACCTTCTCTGGCTCGGGAGAACCGACACTCAATATAAAAACAGGTAAAATCATCGATTTCATCAAACAAAACAAACCGGAGCTTCCTGTAGCCGTGCTAACCAATGGCACATTGCTTTCGGATAAAAATGTCCGTGATGAATTGAAGTCGGCAGATGTGGTGTTGCCATCACTGGATGCTGCAACGGAAAAAACATTCCAAACAATTAACCGGCCTGCACCTCATCTTCATATCAAAAAATATATCCAGGGAATCATCGATTTCAGAAATGAATTTTCAGGCCAGCTATGGCTGGAAATATTTATTGCACCCGGATACAATGACAACACCAATGATTTAAATGCCCTTAAAAAAGCGATTCTGGATATTCAACCAGATCGCATTCAATTAAATACACTGGATCGGCCAGGAACAATAGCAGATATCAAACCAGCCACCCATGAGGATTTAAATAAAATTATTGACTTCTGGAAGCTGAAGAATGTTGAAATTATTGCTGCAGGTCCTGAGAGGAGAACCATTCAATCATACCGCGAAGATGCTGAATCTGCAATATTAACGACCATAAAAAGAAGACCCTGCACGCTTGATGATCTGGAAAAAATTCTTGGATTGCATAAAAATGAAATCAATAAATACCTTGATGTTTTGGAAGCAGATAGAAAAATTGAGTCGATTCGGTTGAAAAGGGGCTTGTTTTATCAAATTCTAAATAGACCATGAAAATATTAGCATTACCGGTACTCGAAAATGAATTGAGTCCGCATTTTGGACTTTGTTCACACTTTATTTTCTATTTTCTAAAAAATGGGGAATTGTTTAAAGAAGAATTAATTTCTGCTCCTGCTCATTTACCCGATTCAATTCCAAATTGGCTGATTCAAAAAGGGGTAACCGATGTCATTGCAGCCGGTATTGGGTTAAAACCGATTGAAATTTTAAGCCAACATAAAATTAATGTATTTGTGGGTGTAAGATTGAATGATCCAAAGGCCCTGTTAATGGAATACCTCAATGGCACCCTGGAAACCAATGGTAATTTGTGCGATCATTGATTAGTTTTTCGAAACAAGCACACCGCCATTATAAAATCAAAAATGAATGATACAATCGGAGAAAAAAATCAGGATAAGGTATGATGAAGTGGATAAAATGGGCTATGTATACCATGGAAACTATGCAAAGTATTTTCATGTTAGCAGGACACACTTGTTGCGAAAACTTGGGATATGTGATAAAACCCTGGAAAAACAACATATCATTATGCCTGTAATTGAGATGAATATTCAATACCTAAAACCGGTCCATTATGATGACTTGATCAAAATAGAAACAACTTTCAAAGAACTAACCGGGATAAGGTTAAAGTTTGATCATATTGTTTACAATCCGGGTGGAGAGATCATAAATAAAGCACAGAGCACCCTTGCTTTCGTCAATAGCAACACCCATAGAGCTATACGAATTCCCGATAAGATATTCAATAAGCTGAAAACAATTTCTAATTAAAAAAAGATAACATGAATACAGAAAATTTAGGATTTAATTCAAAATTGATCCATGCCGGAGATTACCAGGATGAATTAGGAAGTGCCGTTACGCCGATTTATCAAACTTCAACCTTTTCGTTTAAAAACGCACAACATGGGGCAGATTTATTTGCCGGAAAAGAAAAAGGGTATATCTATACGCGAATCGGAAATCCCACCATAGAAGTTCTTGAAAAAAAACTGGCAGAACTTGAAAACGGATATGGCGGTGTTGCACTGGCTTCAGGAATGGCTGCTGTTTCAACGGTATATATGTCAATTTTAAAACAAGGTGACCACATGATCAGCACCGGTGCCGTTTATGGCCCAAGCCGGGGCGTAATGGAAACCCATTTTTCAAAATTTGGGGTTGACTATTCCTACATTGACACCTCTGACCTCCGGTTACTGGAGGAAACCATCAAACCCAATACCCGGTTGTTATACCTGGAAACGCCCGCGAATCCGACCATTCAATTGACTGACATTCAAAAAGCTTCAGAAATAGCACATAAAAATAATATCCTGGTTTGTGTTGACAATACATTCTGCAGCCCCTACCTTCAAAGACCCCTGGATCTGGGGGCCGATATTGTCCTGCATTCATTAACTAAATTTATCAATGGGCACGCTGATATTGTTGGCGGAGCTGTGATTGCAAAAAAGGAAGACTTATACCACACCATTCGAAAAGCCATGGTGTATATGGGTGGAAATATGGATCCGCATCAGGCTTATATGGTCATCAGGGGTGTAAAAACCCTATCCCTTCGAGTGGATAAGGCGCAGGAAAGTGCCATGAAAATTGCCGAATTTCTCGAAAGTCATCCAAAAATTGAATGGATAAAATACCCGGGTTTAACATCATTTCCACAGCATGAATTGGCCAAAAAACAAATGAGTGGATTTGGCAGCATGCTCAGCTTTGGTCTGAAAGGTGGCTATGAATCCGGGAAAACGCTCATGGATAATGTTCACCTTGCAACACTGGCTGTTTCACTTGGAGGTGTTGAAACGCTGATTCAGCATCCCGCTTCCATGACACATGCAGGCGTTTCAAAGGCAGATAAATTGGCAGCGCACATCACCGATGGCCTTGTTCGATATTCCGTTGGTATTGAAAATGTTGAAGATTTAATGGATGATCTGAAGCAGGCCCTGGATAAAATTCATAGTTGATGAAAGGATACGTTCATGTATACACCGGCAATGGGAAGGGTAAAACAACGGCTGCTTTTGGTCTGGCAATGAGGGCAGCAGGTTCCGGTAAGAAAGTTTTTATTGGTCAGTTTGTAAAAGGTAAACCTTATAGCGAAAACTTAGCCATTTCCAATTGCTTGAAAAACATAACCGTCAAACAATACGGACTGGATTGTTTTATTATCAATGATCCAACTCAGGAAGATGCCAAAGCAGCCGAAAAAGGATTGGAGGAAATAAAGAAAATAGTTCAAAAAGGTCAACATACCCTGGTTGTTTTGGATGAAATGAATATCGCATTGTACTATAAATTGATTCAAACAGATGATGTAGTTGAGCTTATAAAAAACAAACCTGACCATGTTGAACTCGTCATTACCGGAAGGTATGCGCCTGCTGAGATCATTGAAATGGCTGACCTGGTTACAGAGATGAAAGAAATAAAACATTATTATCAGCAGGGAATTGAAGCCAGAAAAGGAATTGAATACTAAATAATTATAACATGAAATGAGCATAAACTTTTTTAATCATAATATACCCACTGGAATGATTAAAAAAGTTTGTGCGAAAGCGAAGCGGTTCCATGTGTTCTGAAATTTTGGAATAGCTTCATTATCAGTAATTACAAAATTTTAAACAGATGAAAAATAAAACAAAAATCGGGATCATTATCTGCGACCGATACAGAAGCTGTGCTGGTGGTAAATGTTTCAGAGCTTTACAAAACCGTGAAGGCGCATTTGATATTTACAAAAAAGAGGAAGATGTGGAATTGGTTGGTTATACCACCTGCAATGGATGCCCGGGTGGCAACATCGAATACGCCCCGGAAGAAATGAAAAAAAACGGGGCAGAGGTGATCCACCTGGCAACAGGATTGGTCGTTGGTTACCCGCCCTGTCCCTATATTCATGACTTTAAAAGTTTTATAGAAGAAAAGTACGGTTTAAAGGTAGTTTTAGGAACCCATCCTATTCCTGAAAAATATTTTAAAACCCATACAAAGCTGGGCACGTGGAACAGCTCCGAATGGCAGGAACTCATTCAACCAACGGTTTCAACCGAGCCCGTAAGATTGGCCTATAATTAAAAGGAGGCCATTTCTGAGAATATTTTCATCGCCTATATTTAAACATTAATTGGAACTGGTATTATAAGCGCACTGTTGACTTGAGCAGATAATTGTAGTTTAGTTAAATGTACTGATGAACTGGATGATAATAAAAGAAATTATAAAATATCTAGACAACCTTTATATATATTTGAAAAATTCTTAACTTAGAACTCTCTTTTAATAGGATTGGATAAACCAAACATCAATTCTTTTCCATACTCGGACTGCTCATTAAGAGAACTTTGTGTGAATAGACTATCAATACATTGAATTATTTCTAAATTATAATAAAATGAAAAAAATTATTCTCTTTTCGTTTTTTGTATTTGCTGGTTTAACAGGCAACACACAAGCACCGCAGTCGTTCAAGTATCAGGCAGTCGTACGTGACAATGCAGGTGAAATCATTGCCAATCAACCTGTTTCATTCAGGATACTCGTTGTACAGGATTTCCCTTCAGGAGATTCTGTTTATGTTGAAACACATGAAGTAACAACCAATCAGTTCGGGATCGCGAACCTTGAAATTGGCATGGGTACGATTGAATCAGGAATCTTCAGTGACATTGATTGGGGTTCTGCAGAATTTTTCCTGAAGATTTATGTTGATCCGTCAGGCGGAGTGAACTATGAATACCTGGGAACCACTCAACTCTTATCCGTACCCTACGCACTTTATGCGGAAAATGGCGGTGAATGGAGCAGGAATGGGGATAATATCTTTTTTAATGAAGGTAATGTGGGAATTGGAACCAATTCTCCCCAAAATAAACTGGATGTAAATGGAAGCATAAATTCAAACAACACATTTAAGATTAACAATGGCGATGTTCTTAAATTAGTTCCTGGATATGGGACCATTTATATTGGCCAATCCACTTCATTTCAAAATCCTTTAAATTATTACACAACCTTAGTTGGAGAAGCAGCCGGATCTTATTTGGATAATGATAACTACAATACTTATATTGGATCAGGGACTGGCTATATGGCCCACGGAAACGGCAATTCAGGTTTAGGCACTTTTGCAGCAAATCAAATGGCAGGTAGTCAAAATACTTCTGTTGGCTTTCGAGCTTTTGGAAGAATGGATACCGATACTAGTAGGGGAAATAATAATACTATGATTGGTTCTCTAAGTGGAGCTCATCTCTTAAATGCAAATGATAATGTTTATATTGGATATCGATCAGGCTCCCTAAATACAGATGGAAGTGATAATATATTTATAGGTAGTAATTCCGGATTTCAAAGTTCATCAAGTCATTCTGTCTTTATAGGTAAAGATGCCGGGTCATCAATAATTGGAGATAACTTATTATTTATAGATAATTCAAACAGCAATTGTCCACTGATCTATGGTGAATTCGACAATGACATCCTCGGATTTAACGGGAAAGTAGGGATTGGCACCATGGATCCCGGAGCATTTGACCTGAAAGTCATCGGAAATTCTGAACTCAATGGAGACCTGGATGTAACGGGTATGATTACCGGTGATGGCTCCGGATTGGCAAACCTGCCGGAGGATAATGACTGGATTATATCAGGAAATGATATGTATGCCAGTATTTCCGGTAATGTCGGAATTGGTTATAGCGCACCGGCTTCCAAACTACATTTGTTTTCTGTTGATTGGGATGACCATCTCATTATTGAGCGGGCGGGCAATCCAAGAGGCCATATCTCCCTGGGAAGTAATAATATGGTTCTCTGGGTAGGTAGTGGCAGTGGTTTATATGTGAACTCAGCTGGAAATATTGGGGTTGGAGTTACACCGGTCGAAAAACTGCAGATTGATGGAGCTTTGCTCCTGGGGAATACAACAAATTCCAACGCTGGAACCATTCGTTGGACAGGCAGCGATTTTGAAGGTTATGATGGTTCCTCTTGGTTATCTTTAACTTCCGGATCAAAAAATGATAATCTGCAAGAAGAGATTATGTCTATTTCTAAAATCGTAAAGGAGCAAAAAATTCTTATCGAAAAACTACAGAATGAAATCGAAGAACTAAAGAATGAGAAAATATAAGGATAGCCTTTATTTGTATACAAGATGGCCTTGATCTATCCAACGGAATGAATTCTGGATGAATAATTATGTTAGAAGTTAAAAGTTGAAGATTGGATAAAACCGATTACACACCTTGCTAAGGAAAGGAACTGAAGGATATCAGCTGATAAATCGACCTGTGTCAATCTGCCATGTCAGCGTCATCAGCGTCCCATCGTAAAAACCATCTCCCCTTCCCCGATCAAGTCCGAAAAATACACGATTGGCTTCAGCTGACTTTTCGTCATAGGCCTTACGATTTATGGTTGATAATCGATACGCTTCCCGGAACAGGCCCTGGTAGTTCCTTTCCAGAGATTTCTTTTTTTGATTTTTGTACGAATAATCCAAACATGACAAATAGATTTTTTGCTTAATGTTTAATTTTCATAATTAAAAGAAGCTTTCAATGAAAAGCTTGAAAAAATAAATTTTTACAATTTGGATTAGGTCAAAAGACCAAACAAAGAGGCAAAAAGTCGTGCAATAAAAGTTTTGGCAATCAGTACATCATTTTTCGGGACATTTATTTTTATAACGAACGCAAACACGGGCAGCAATTATGATATTTATTACTCATAAATAAAATAATAAGGTACATATGTATTTTATTGTTTACATTTGGAAAGTTGTATTAACCAATAATATCTCCTTCTATGAAAAAAATTGCCTTTATAATCCTGCTAGCCCTTATTGCCTTTAAACCTATCTTAAGTCAATCTCCGCAAGCTTTTAAATACCAGGCCGTAGCCAGGGACAATGCCGGGAACAGCTTATCAAATCAACTGGTCTCATTTAGGATGTCAGTCCTGCAAGGAAGTGCAACGGGTACTTCCGTTTATACAGAAACCCATCAAACCACCACAAATGGTTTTGGTCTTGCCAACCTGGAAATTGGAAACGGATCAGCAGTGTCAGGAAGTTTCGGATCAATTGACTGGTCGACCGGCATCTATTTTTTAAAAATCGAAATGGATCCATCAGGCGGTTCAAGTTACCAGTTGATGGGGTCTTCACAATTGCTTTCGGTACCTTATGCCTTATATTCTGAAAACACAGCAAATCCCGGGGATAATGACTGGACTGTTTCAGGGAATGATATGTATTCAAATGCTACGGGAAATGTAGCCATTGGCACAACAATAAATAGCACTTATGCTAAACTGAGTGTGGGTGGCCATATTGCCATCGTTAATTCAGGGCGCTCAGTTTTTATCGGCAATGGTGCAGGATTAAATGATGATTTAGTGCTTAATGATAATGTTTTTATTGGGGATGAAGCAGGATCATCAAATACAACGGGTAGTCAGAATATTGCCTTAGGAAGAGGCACATTCGGTAATAATATTTCTGGTTTTGAAAATACGGCACTGGGTTCTGGAGCTATGTACGATAATATCGATGGAACTTATAATACTGCCTTAGGGCGCCATGCCCTTTACAGCAATACATCTGGCTCTAAAAATGTAGCTTTGGGATACCGGGCTTCATATGCGAATGAATTAGGAGCCAGCAACACTGCAATCGGCTCTGCTGCTCTTCAATTAATAGATGGAAGTAATAATACCGCTATTGGTTTTGAAGCGGGAAAATCGTTGATTGGTACAACTATGAACGGTGGCGTATTTCTGGGATACCAGGCAGGAAAAAATGAAATTACAAGCAACAAACTTTACATTGAAAATTCAGCATCTGCCACCCCATTGATTTACGGTGAGTTTGATAACGATATTGTAGGAATTAACGGCCATTTGGGAGTTGGCACCATGTCTCCCAGCTCGACGCTTGATGTGGCAGGTCATATTACTGTGAGTAACACCGGAAATTCTGTATTTATTGGACAGGACGCGGGATTGAACGATGATTTTACGGCAAACAATAATGTATTTATTGGATATTTGAGCGGAACAACCAATACCTCAGGATATTCAAATTCAGCTTTAGGAGAATACTCAATGAATAAAAACACCAATGGTTTTTATAATACAGCTGTCGGGTCCTATGCCTTGTATGAAAATACAATTGGAGTTTGGAACACTGCAATTGGAAGAAACTCAATGAAGTCGAATATTAATGGGACTGGAAATGTAGCCATTGGAGGAGCCGCATTGGCTAGTAATGAGACTGGTGATAATAATACAATCATTGGTGCAAGTGCTGGATCTGGTGCTCCAGATCTCGATGGATGTGTTTTTATTGGACATGGAGCAGGATCTGAAGAATACAGCGACAACAGACTGCACATTGGGAATTCATACAATCCTTTAATTTATGGGGAATTCGACAATGACATTCTGAGTGTGAATGGGAAACTTGGTATTGCTACTGAAACTCCTGCAGTTCAGTTTCAGGTGGTCGGCGGCACCGATGCTTCTCTGGCAAGCGGTGGTTATCTTGTAACAGGAAGCACAACCGGTGAAAATATTGTGATGGACGAGAATGAGATCATGGCCAGGAACAATGGTGTTGCAAATACACTGCATCTGCAAAGGGACGGAGGAAGTCTGAGTTTGCATTATGGACTTGCAGCCACCAGCCAGGTTTATGTTAGCTCAAGTGGATGGACAGGGATTGGCACCAACGCGCCCAATACAAAATTGAATGTGAACACCGCAACCGGAGAAGATGCATTTCGTGTACAAATCAATTATTCTACAAAATTACTGGTGACTTCAGGAGGTGCTGTTGTGGTTGGCTATAACAACTCCTCTCCAACGTTTGCCCTTCAACTTCAGAACAGTTCCACTGATTTACTGGGCCGTGGCCTGGCTTACTCATGGACCATATACAGCGACGACCGCCTCAAAAGCAATCAAAAGCAACTCGAATACGGCCTCAAAGAGGTGATGCAACTTCAGCCTAAAAGCTACGATCATCATTCTTCAGATGTAAACGAAGAAGGGATTGTGGCATTTGCAGGTTCGCAAAAAGAAGCAACCATTGGATTCATTGCGCAGGAAGTTCAGCAAATTATACCGGAAGCTGTTTATGAACCGGAAGATGATTCAAAAAACCTATGGGGTATGGATTATGAGAAGCTGATCCCAGTCCTTACAAAGGCCATACAGGAGCAGCAAGCGATGATTGAGCAGCAGCAGGGAATGATTGAAGCGCTGCAGTCGGAAGTGAATAACCTTAAAAGCCAGTAACCGGACTTCTTGAATTGAATTTTTTGGAATGAATTGGGAACACAGATGATGCTGATTTAGCTGATGACCGCAGATCATTCATCTATAAATATCTGTCCGATCCGCGTCATCCCTGCCTGTCGGTAGGCAGACGTGTTCTATTTTATTTCATCCAAAACACCATCTCCCCTCCCCCAATCAACTCCGAATAATTTACGAACGGGCCATCCAGCCTATGGCCATTCAAAGTCACCGATTTCACATGCACATTTTCGGGGGATTGATTTTCGGTTTTAATAGTCAACGTTTTGCCGTTTCCCAAATCAATTACTGCTGATTTAACTAGCGGGCTCCCCAGCGCATACGTATCCGAACCGGGACAAATCGGGTAAAATCCCAACGCACTGAAAATATACCAGGCACTCATTTGGCCGCAGTCATCATTGCCGCAGAGGCCGTCGGGGGCATTGCGGTACATGGTGTTGCATATCATGCGCACCCGTTCCTGTGTTTTTTCGGGATGACCGGTGTAGTTATATAGGTAAGGAATGTGATGCCCCGGCTCGTTGCCATGAACATAAAGTCCAATAATTCCATCCCGCGTTATATCTTCATTGGCTTCAATATGTTTGTCATCGAGTTGCAGCGTAAACAACTGATCCAGCATTTTCGTGAATTTCTTTTTGCCGCCGTATAGTTCAACCAGCGCCTCCGGATCCTGTGGTATGTATAATCCATAATTCCAGGCATTGCCCTCAATGAAACCCTGCCCATGGGTATCCAGCGGATCAAATGCTTTCCTGAAAGTTCCGTCCGATAATTTGGGTCGCATGAATCCGATCTCCGGATCAAACACATGTTTATAATTTTGGGAACGATTCATAAACTGATCATAAACCTCTTTGTTGCCGGCTTTTTTCGCGATCTGCGCAATGGCCCAGTCGTCGTAAGCATATTCGAGTGTTTTACTTACAGAACTGCCGTTTTTATCTTCCGGCACATAACCCATTTCCATATAATATTCCAATCCATCATAAGGTTTGTATTCGGCGGTTTGCACGCAGGCATTCAGTGCCCGGTTAATATCGCAGGTAAAAATATTTTTTTCAATGGCATCCGAAATGACCGGCACGCTGTGATACCCGATCATGCACCAGTTTTCGTTGCTGTAATGCGACCAAACCGGCAGCATGGGATGCACACTCTGATCGAAGTGGGCCAGCATCGAGTGGACCATGTTGTTGTTCCGTTGAGGTTGGATAAGGTTGTAAAGCGGATGCAAGGCTCGATAGGTATCCCACAATGAAAAGATGGTGTAGTTCGTAAATCCTTCGGATTGATGAATATTCTGATCGAGGCCGCGATATTGCCCATCCACATCTTCATAGATCACCGGACTGATGAAAGCGTGGTACATGGCTGTGTAAAAAACCGTTTTATCATCAGGAGTCATGGTTTTGATCTTGATCTTAGAAAGTTCCTTGTTCCATTTTTCTTTGGCTTCTGCTCTCACCTTTCCAAAATTCCAACCAGGAATCTCATTCTGCAGATTTTTGATAGCGCCTTCTGTACTTACTGCAGAAATAGCAAATTTTACTTTGAGTTGTTCATGCTCTTCAATCTTAAAATCGAAATGCGCCCTTATTTTTCGGCCGGCCATTTCGGGGAAGTTTTCCTCTTCATTAAATTTCCTGTAAAATCCGCGATAGACTGATTCATCATACTTCTTATGACCGTAGCTTTTCATCGGTTTACTGAACACCATGGCAAAATAAACCGTTCGGGTCCTTGCCCAACCTGAAGTTTGGCGATAGCCTGTCACAAGCGTATCATTCTCCACCCTCACAAAAGTCCATACATCTTTGCCATCATAATTATAAATCCCATTGATCAGGTCGAGGATGATGTGGGCGTCATCGGTTTCAGGGATTGAATACTGGTGAAAGCCCACCCGTTCGGTAGCTGTTAGTTCGCAGGTGATGTTGTCTTCAGTAAGTTTTACCCGGTAATAGCCCGGCTCAGCAGTTTCAGTTTCCTTATTATAAGTTGAACGGTAACCCTCTTCAGGATGAACTTGTGTACCAGGATTTAATTGGAGTGCTCCAGTTGTTGGCATAATTAAAAAATCCCCCAGGTCGGAATGACCGGTACCACTAAAATGGGTATGACTAAATCCGACAATGGTCGGATCATTGTATTGATAACCAGCGCAATATTCATAGACTTTTTTGTTATACCGGTTATTTTCTTCATCCCAATAGCCAATTGTATCGGTATCCGGGCTCAACTGCACCATCCCAAAAGGCGCACAGGCACCGGGAAAAGTATGACCCATGCGCTGGGTTCCGATAAATGGATTGACAAATTTAGTTAAGTCGGTTTGGGCAACCAATTGAATGGTTAACCCAAATGCAAGAAAGCTAATTACAATTTTTCGCATACCTGATTTATTCTATTTTAAAGTAAAAGTAATATAACTTACTATTTCCATAGTGATCTAAATGTTTTAATAATTTTTATAACCACAAAAAAAGGCCGGCTGAAAATTCAGCCGGCCTTAAAACTTTTAGTTTATCCCGGTATCATGATTATTGCACCAAAATCCTTTTAGATATTGAACCTTTGATGGTTTCCATTTGAACGACATAAAGACCAGCAGGTAAATCAATTACACTTATTCTAAAATTTTTTGCGCTCAGGGTTTGTTGATATAAAACTTTTCCTGTCTGACTATATATTTTAACCCCGTCTATCAAAAATTCTGAATTGATATTTAATACATTTGAAACCGGGTTCGGATAAAGTTTTGTACCTGAAGCTATTTCATTTTCAACATTCGAAATAATCAGTTCAACCATTACCTCATTGGATGGATCGGATTCAGCGCCATCATATACTGCAGTAACATAATAAGAATGGATGCCGGCAGGAATTTCCTCATGCGCATAATAAGGATCCTCTGTAAACATCAATAGCTCATATTCACCGGCATCAAGTCGATGGTAAATGTTATATCCCAAAAGACCGGCCATGGGCAAATTATTATCCGGTTGATCCCAGTTAAGAACCACATTATTAGCCAGAAGCTGGCTCACAAGGTTGGTTGGTTCAGGTGTAGTGAGTACAACCTCAACCTGGTTGGAAGAATCGGATTCACCCTCATTGTATACTGCTATTACATAATAACTGTGCGAACCTGCTGCCGTAACGTTCTGGTGGGTAAAACTATTTGAAACAGTGGTTTCCAGCAGTTCAAAAGCGCTTTCACCCATTTTATAATATACTTTGTAGTTTGTTGGATTCGCCATGCCACCATTACCCAAAACAGGTTCATTCCAGGTGAGGAAAATATCATTGTCAACCACCTCTGTCTGCAGTGCAGTGGGAGGAGGAGTTAAATTCTCTTTGACCAAAAAAATAGTCCCTACTTCCGGATGGGGTTCGGGGTCATCCCAATAGTTGTAATGCATTTCAAGGGTGTCATTCTGAAAATATACGACTTCATAAAAAAAATGATCATAAAAATATTGTCCTCCCCAGGCTGTACCAAGATACCACCAGTGCATCCTGTTTGAAGCAACCTGATACTCGCATTGTTGGGTATTGGGATATAGTGTTGGCATCAATGCACCTGAGGATTCAGTGTAAAAGCCATTCGACTCCATTGTCATCGTCATGGGAATTGTGGCCCCGCTGGTTGAAGGGCTCTTAATGGTTCCATGCCAGGTACCTACAAAATCTTCGTAAGTGTATTCCTGTGCTTCGCTAACAGTATCCAAAAGGATAAACAGAATAGTAAATAAGTTTATCAGCGTAAATTTTTTCATTTCTAGTTCAATTAATGGTTAATCATGCCGCAAAACAAGTGCTGTGTTATCATGAAAACATAGCAGAAAGCTTTAAATTTAGCAATACCTTAAAACCTATTGGTTTGGAAAATGTTCAATTTCTTTTTTGTCAAAGACGAATTTTCGATAAAAAATAATGCGGTAGCTTATTGTGAAAAGCTTAAATAATAAGAATGAAAAAACAATTGTTTCCAGATATGAATCTATGACTATTCCATGAAAACGTTACCTCATCAATTTATCCAACTAATAAAAACTTAAAATTTGTGTGGATTAATTAATTTTAATGGCTACCAACAAAAATGCTTATTTTAGCATTCGGAGATGAAAACAAAAAATATTCCCGTCTATTTTAGGCTTCTTTTATCTGGCATTTTACTGGTCATGGTTCATTTTACGGTAGTTGCCCAGATCAATAACATTGGAACGCCTTTTATTACAAATTACAGCCGAAATGATTTTAAAGCCGGTCAGCAAAGCTGGATGATTGATCAGGCACCGGATGGCCGCTTATATTTTGCCAACAATGACGGTCTACTGGAATTTGATGGCATTAATTGGGAGTTGTACCCCCTTCCAAAAAGAATTATTGTCAGAAGCATTTATACCGCCCCTGAAGGAAGAATATACGTAGGTGGTTATAATGAATTTGGCTTTTTTGAGCCCGATTCTCTGGGGCATTTGACTTATCAATCCTATAATTCTTTATTAGAACCTGAGGATCGAAATTTTGATGAAATCTGGCGGATACACCATACCCCCGATGGAATCATATTTCAATCTTATAAGCAGATCATTATCATAAAAAACGGAAAAGCCAACGTGATCAAAGCTCCCGGAATTTTTCATTTTTCCTATTTTGTAAACGGGCAATTGTATGTCGTTGATCTTGAAAAAGGGATATTACGATATTCCATGGGAAGTTTTTACCCCTTGATTGGTACAGATTTATTAATCGGAAAAGAAATCTGGGCAATTTTACCCTATGCCAATAAGCTATTGTTTGCCACAGCTGATCAGGGTCTCTTCCTGTATGATGGAAATCAATTACAGGAATGGTCGAATCAGGCATCCGCTTATTTGAAACAAAATCAGGTTTATTCAGCCATCGTTTTTGATGACATTCATTTTGCATTTGGGACCATATCCAACGGACTATTAATTTGCACGAAAGAGGGCAGGCCTGTCCAGAAAATCAATCGAACGACAGGGTTAATAAACAATACCATTTTAAACCTGCTGAAAGATAATGCGGGGAATTTATGGTTAGGAACGGATAACGGCATTGACTATGTAGAGATCAATTCGCCCCTCAGTATTTTATCTTATTCCTATGGTCTCAGCGCGGGTTATACTTCAGTGTTGCACAATGGAATTTTATACCTCGGTACAAATCAGGGAGTATTTTATCAATCCTGGGATTCATTTCAATCAACTGATGATGATGAATTTCGTTTTATTAAAAATGTCAGTGATCAGGTGTGGACGTTAAAGGTAATTGATAACCAATTGTTATGCGGAACCCACAGTGGAACCTTTATAATTGATGGTTCTGTCGCTCGAAATATTTCAACCATTCAAGGAGGATGGAATTATCGCCAACATCCTACTCACAGTAATTTGATGATTGGAGGAACCTATTCGGGGATGGTTTTGTTTGAAAAACAAAACGGCCGGTGGGTTCAAAAACAAAAGATTAATGGATTTAGTGAATCATCAAGGATTTTCGAAATTGAGGAAGACGGTAGCATTTGGATGAGTCATGGCTTCAAAGGACTGTACCATATTTTTCTGAACACCAGCATGGACAGTATTGTAAAGGTAGACTTTTATGAAAAAAATATCAATGTTGTCCAACTCAAGGATAAAGTCTTTTTTGTAGCACCAGATGGATTATATCTCTACAATAGCTCCACTGATTCCTTTGATAAAGCAGCATTCATGAACGATGTAAAATCGTGGAAAAACCTTGTTTCTCTGAAAGAAGATGATGAAGGAAACATTTGGTATTTCGAAGGCAATGAAACAGGTGTTTTGAGAATTCAGGAGGATGGCGCATATACCGACATCAACCTGCCTTTTAGACAATTAAAAGGGAAATTAATCGGTGGGTTTGAATTTGTATATTCCATTGAAAATGATCATGTTTTATTTGGTGCCAGTGATGGATTTATTCATTACAACCCTGGAATATCCAAAAACTACCAAAAATCTTTTAATGTCTACATCAATAAAGTTAGCTTTATAAATCCTGATTCATTGATTTATTTAGGACACCATACCGAATCTTATGCCCATACTCCACATCTTGATTTTCGCAATAATAGTTTCTATTTTTCCTTTGCAGCCAATGATTTTGAAAATCCCAAAGGAATTGTTTATGCCACTTACCTGGAGGGATATGACAATGGTTGGACCGAGTTTGAAAATAGAAATACAAGGGAATTTACCAATCTATGGGAGGGCGATTATATTTTTCATGTTAAAGCAAGAAATATTTATGGCACTGAAACAGAGCCGGTGTCATTTAGCTTTTCCATTGATCCACCCTGGCAGAGATCAACCTTTGCGATTCTAATTTACATTGTTATCGGATTGATTTTAATGGGATTAACAATACTTTTAATAAAGAAAAAAATTGATCGTTCCAAGCTTAAAGAAGCTAAGCTGCAACAGGAGAAATTTAAGGAAAGGGAAGATAAACTGCAACGCGAAACCCTGGAGGCCGAGAAGGAAATCATTCGCTTGAGAAATGAAAAACTCAGGCAACAGATGACCATGAAAGATAAAGAATTGGCGAATGCCACCCTGGAAATGATCCAGAAAAATAAACTGCTTAATAAGATTAAAGGCGACCTTAAAAAAATTACGACCAGCACCCATGATGCAGAATTGAAAAACCAGGTACAAACATTGACCAAAAGAATCAACAAAGAGCTGGACACGGAAAAACAATGGGAAGTTTTTGAGACCCACTTTGAGAATGTCCATGAAGCATTTCTCAAAAGATTAAAAACAGCCTATCCTGAATTAAGTCCTCGTGAGTTGAAACTATGCGCCTATTTGAGAATGAATATTTCGAGCAAGGAAATCGCTGCATTAATGAATATCTCAACAAGAGGAGTTGAAATAAGCCGATACCGTTTAAGGAAAAAGCTTCAACTAAGTCGCAATGAAAATCTTACCGAATTCATCCTGACATTTTAAAGTTTATAATCACCAATGACCTTAATGTTAAATTAAGGTGCTATATGTTACTCATAATGTGAATTTTAAAAATATTTTGATGTATTTTTGATGTAATGTATTTTTAATTTGATGAAATTTTGTTGATCCATTTAATTAGGATCATGACCTACATCATTTCTATATTTGAAGCAAAATTTATACTTTTCAGAAAATGACAGCTTACTTACACTAAAATTAAATTCAGATGAAGAAAGTCTACTCATTTATTTTAATGTTTTTGTTCCTTGGGGTTGTCAGTGCCTATTCGCAGGGCATTTCCGTATCAGGTACAATTATCTCTGCGGATGATAAGATGACACTGCCCGGCGTAACGGTATTATTGAAGGGCACAACCAATGGAACAACGACCGACATCGATGGAAATTATGTTATCAATAATGTTCCGCCTGACGGAACATTGGTGTATTCCTTTGTCGGCATGGTCACGCAGGAAATACCTGTAAACAACCAAACAAAAATCAATGTTGTTTTAGAAACAGAAACCTTTGGTCTCGATGAGGTGGTCGTAATCGGTTACGGTACCGTTAGGAAAGAAGACGTAACGGGCGCAGTATCGGTGGTAGGTTCAGAATCCATTGAACAAATCAGACCGGTAAAGGCTGAAGAAGCCTTGCAGGGAACTGTTAGTGGTGTTAATGTAACGCCACAATCAGGTGCACCGGGTGCAGGCCTTGATATTCGTATTCGAGGTGTTTCGACAAATGGTGATCCCTCTCCGGTTGTGATCATTGATGGTTATGTTGGTGACCTAAATACCATTAACCCGGACGACATCGAAACGATGACCGTTTTGAAGGATGCCCAGGCTGCAATTTATGGAACAGTCGGTGCCAATGGTATTATTTTGATCACCACAAAATCAGGTAAGAAGAATGCAGCGACCTCGGTTAGCTTTAACAGTTCTTATGGAATCCAGGAAACAACCCGTAAGTTGCCTGTACTGAATGCAACAGAATATGCGGTATTGCTCAATGAAAGCTATGCCGCCAATGGACAGGAAATCCCTTATCAGGATATTTCAGCTTTAGGTGTTGGAACAGACTGGCAAAGTGAACTTTTCCAAACAGCACCCATCATTGATAACAACCTAAGGGTTTCGGGAGGTTCAGATAAAGTAGTTTATTCACTCAGTGCTTCTGATCTTCGCCAGGATGGTATTATTGGTGGCGATAAAACAGGATACAATAGAACGACAGGCAGGATGAGTCTTGGTGCTGACATTTCAAAATGGTTGAAATTTAACACTGCGCTCACCTATTCATACATCGATAGAAAATCGATCAATGATTTTGGCCTGGGCTCGGTCTTATTTAATGCAGTGAATTTACCGGCAACAGTGCCCGCTTTTAATCCAAACGGCAGTTTTTATCTTGCACCTGACAATGTGGGTATAGAAATCATCAATCCACTCCAACAAATTGCCGATACATACAATGATTACAATATTGGTAAACTTACCGGGAATGCAAGTCTCGAAGCCAGTTTTGCACAGCATTTTACGGCCACAGCCAGAATTGGTGTAAATACTTCGAATGCTAAATTCAAGTCATTCTCTAAAGAAGTTTATTATGGTGAAGGAAAGGTGTTTAATAATAACAGAAGCAGTGTTTATCAGAACAGAGAAAACTTCAATGACTATACTTTCGATTTATTTGTAACGTATGATAACACCTTTGCTGAAGATCATAATGTAGTCGCAACACTCGGTAATACTGTATTTAAAGAATGGGGAAATGGATTGAATGCAACCGGATATGAAATACCCTATAATTCATGGGAATTTGCAGATATCAGTCTGGCGGATGGATTACCAACTACCAAGTCTGCAGGTTCTTATGTATTTGACCAGCGGCGCTTATCTTATTTTGGAAGGGTTCAATATGACTTTAAAGGGAAATACCTGTTTTCAGGGATGATCCGCAGGGATGCATCCACAAAGTTTGGTCCGGATAATGCTGTAGCCTGGTTCCCATCAGTGACAGCAGGTTGGATCCTTTCCAAGGAAAACTTCCTGAAAGATGTTAAAAACATTAACCAACTCAAATTGAGGGCCAGTTATGGTATTTTGGGTTCTGATAAAATTGGGAATTATCTCTATATTTCTCAGCTCACAGGTGAAGGTGTTTATGTTTTAGGCGATTCACTCATTTATGGAAAAGCCATTGGACCTTTGCCCAATCCTTCTGTTAAGTGGGAACAATCAGAACAAATTGATATTGGTTTTGATCTTTCCATGTTCAACAACCGCTTAGAATTCACGGTCGACTATTTTAATAAAACAACAAAAGATTTACTTATCCCCAGTATTCCGGTCACAGGTATTCTGGGTACCAGTGCTCCTGGAGCAGGCCGCCCGACCATTAATGCCGGAACAGTCCGAAATAGTGGGATTGAGTTTGCTGTTGGCTATCAGGGTATGATCAAAGATGATTTTGTTTATAAGTTGAATTACAATTTCACCCAACTCCACAATGAAGTTTTGAAAGTGGATAATGGTGTTGGATATTATGAAGGTGGTAATTTCAGTGTTGGTCAACCTTTCCCATCAAGGATGGAAGTTGGATTCCCAATCGGTTATTTCTATGGATATGAAACGGATGGAATCTTCCAAACACAGGCTGAGGTGGATGCCCATCCCTCACAGTCATCACTGGGTGCTGAAGCATCACCCGGAGATATCCGCTATAAGGATTTAAACGGAGATGGTGTCATCGATGTGAAAGACAAAACAAACATTGGCAATCCCATTCCAGATTTCATCATGGGTTTAAATATCTCGCTGGAATACAAAAACTTTGATTTTGTGGCATTCCTGTATACAAGCATCGGAAACGAAATCGTAAGAAATTACGAACGTTCGCAACCCAATGTAAACAGAATGGCCTATACACTCGAACGCTGGACTGGTCCAGGTACCAGCAATGAGGTCCCGAGAGTAACGACTGCTGCTACGGCCAATACGGTCTTCTCTGATTACTATGTAGAAGATGGCTCATATCTGAGAGTTCAGCGCGTTCAGCTGGGTTACAGACTGCCGGAAACGGTGAATGAGAAATTGCATGTGAGAGAACTTCGGTTTTTTGTAGCGGTTACCAATCTTATAACTTTTACCAAATACATGGGATTTGATCCTGCTGCCTCAACGGGTGCGCCAATTGGAGGTGGTTTTGATTCAGGATTCTATCCAGCGGCCAGAACCTATACATTTGGCTTAAACCTTAACATTTAAATTTTTTGAGAAATGAAAAGAAAAGTATTCAATAATAGTATCATTGCAGGCCTCTTAACATTCCTGGTATTCATGAATGCCTGCACCGACAAATTTGTTGAGGTTCCCCCCGAATATTCAATTGACTCGGAAAATTATTTCAATGCCAGGGAAGATTATTACAATGCATTGATTGCAGCATACGACCTTTTGCAAACAACCTTTGCCAACTCGCTTCTGGGGGAGATCGCTTCCGATAACACATTGTGTGGTGGCGAAAGTCCTTCGGATGTAATAGGATGGCAACAGATTGATGATATGATCCATACGCCCACCAATTCAAATTTAAGTGATATATGGGGCTGGATGTATTCGGGTGTGCAACGGACCAATTACTTTATGGAGTTCCAGGATAAGATTGACTTTGAAGACAAGGACGTCATGATTGGAGAAATCAGGTTCTTGCGCGCCTACTACTATTTTGAACTGGTAAAATGGTTCGGACCTGTTCCCATGAAAATTGATGAACGATTTAAGTTGGGCGACGAAACCACCATTCCACGTTCTCCTGTTTCTGATGTTTATGCACAAATTGAAGCTGATTTACTTTATGCTGCCAGTGTATTACCTCCAACGCCTATTCAGGTTGGCAGGGCAACAAAAGGAGCTGCGCAATCCCTGCTCGGTAAGGCTTATCTATATCAGGAAAAATTTGCTGATGCTGCAGCTGTTCTGGACGAAGTAATTCAAGGTGGTTATTATTCATTGGCACCTAATTTCAACGATATGTTTGAGCAAATTGGTGAAAATGGTCCTGAATCAGTATTTGAAGTTCAATATACTGAAATAGAAGGTGCCAGCTTCGACTGCTTACAATGCGTGGAAGGAAACGTAGCAGTTGGTTTTAGCGGTGTTCGTGGATATGACGGACCGCTATTTACTTCAGGATTCAGTTTTAACGTACCCGTTCAGGAAGCTGTTGATGCGTTTGAGAATGGTGATCTCCGAAAACCTGTCACTATCCTGGATATCGAAGCATGGGCTGATACAACAGGAGCTGTCTATACAACAGGAAACGAGCATACCGGATATTTCAATCGCAAATACCTGCCACGCAAGCGGAGCAACCTGGCTCAACCCGACCTCAACCTGACAAATCCGAATAACTACAGGGCTATTCGCTACAGCGATGTCCTCTTAATGGCTGCCGAGGCTTATAACCGCGGAGGCATTGATGACTTTAGAGCTCAGGAATACCTCAACATGGTTAGAGAAAGGGCATTTGGTGATGAGAATCACAATATTACCTTAACGGGAGATGCATTAACCGATGCGATCTACCATGAACGTCGCGTTGAATTAATGGGTGAAGGACATCGATTTTTCGATCTCGTGAGAACAGGTAAAGCTGCTCAGGCAATCGACGGATTTGTGCAAGGCAAACATGAAGTTTTCCCTATCCCGCAAGAAGAGATCGAATACTCTGGTGGAAACTGGAACCAGAATCCAAATTATTAATGCAAAATAACATTGAAATATGAATTCATTGAAAAACATATTAACCTTGCTGATTCTCCTTACTTTTTTTGCAGCCTGCGAAAAAGAAAAGGATAATCTTGATAAAGTTAGTAATGCTCCCGGTCCTTCAAATGTTAGTGCGACATTTGATATTGAACAGGATAACAGCGGACTGGTTACCATTATGCCAACTGCTGACGGTGTTACCGGTTTTCTCATCATGTTTGGTGATGATCCTTTAGCCGTACCTGAAGAATATGCTGTCAACGAAACCATTACCCATATTTACGAAGAAGGTACGTATACCGTTGAGATCACGGCGATTGGTATTTCAGGGAAAACTGCTGATTACGAACAGGAACTCAATGTCACATTCAAAGCACCCGAGAACCTGGTTGTTACCATCGCACAGGATGCTGCCAATCCAAAAATCGTTAATGTTTCTGCAACTGCAGATTATGCAACGATTATGGATATCTATTTTGGTGATGTAGCGAATGAGGAACCTGTCCATGCACTTCCCGGAGAGGAAGTTACCCACACATATGACGAACCCGGAAATTATGAGATAAAAGTTGAAGCCAAAAGTGGTGGAGAAGCCACCACCATTTACACAGAAACAGTTATTGTTCCCGAGGCTTCTGATCCGGTCAATTTGCCCATCGATTTTGAATCATTTACGGTAAACTATGGCTTCGAAAATTTTGGGAGTGCCGTATCAACCGTTATTGATAATCCGGATGCCTCCGGAATCAATACCAGTAACAGGGTAGCCCAATTTGTAAAGCCCAGCGGATCGGAAACCTGGGCCGGAAGTTTATTGATAATGGAAAACCCTATTGATTTTACAACCAATAAACTGTTTAAGTTAAAGGTATGGTCACCCAAAGCCGGAGCCATTGTAAAATTAAAAGTTGAAAACATTGACAATGGTGAAATTGCCTATGAAGTGGATGCAACTACAACGGTGACCAACCAGTGGGAAGAATTGTCCTATGATTTCTCGGGTATTGACCTGACAAATGAATACCAGAAAGTCGTATTCTTTTTTGATTTTGGAAATCCCGGAGACGATGCAACTTACTACTTCGACGATGTAAAACTGGTTCTGGCCAATGTGCCAAGCATATCGAAGATCGAAGATTTTGAGGGTGAAGCACCTGAATTCACTGTTTTTGGCAATATAGCTGAAATTGAGGTTGTGACCAACCCGGATCAATCGGGTGCGAACACAACGGCAAACACCGCCAAAATGATAAAATCCTCCGGATCCGAAACCTGGGCCGGGGCCTATTTCGAAGTTGACAATCCGCTGGATCTTGACAATTTCAGTAAAATTAAAGTAAGTACCTGGTCGCCCAATAGTGGTATCATCATCAAGTTGAAACTGGAAAATTCAGATGCCAGTATCACCCACGAAGTGGATATCACCAATACCACAGCAAATGCATGGGAAGACCTGGTTTATGATTTCAGTGGTGCACCGGTGGCTGATTATATCCGAATCGTCATCTTCTTTGATTTTGATAACCCTGGGGATGATTCAGAATACTATTTTGATGAAATCGAACTGGTTAATGAAGGTGGCGCCTCATCATTTACGTTTGAAGACTTTGAAGGAGAAGCCCCTGCATTTACTGTGTTTGGCAATATTGCCGACATTGAAGTGGTGACCAATCCGGATCAATCAGGAGCAAATACGACGGCCAATGCTGCAAAAATGACCAAAACCTCAGGCTCAGAAACCTGGGCAGGAGGTTATTTTGAGGTAGACCCCGGCGTGCTTGATCTGGATAGTTACAGTAAAATTAAAGTCAGCACATGGTCGCCCAATAGTGGTATCATTATTAAGTTAAAATTAGAAAATTCAGATGCCAGTATCACCCATGAAGTGGATATTATCAATAGCACAGCAAATGCATGGGAAGACCTGGTTTATGATTTCAGTGATGCTCCGGCTGCTGACTACATCAGGGTGGTGATCTTCTTCGATTTTGATAATCCGGGAGATGATAGTGTATACTACTTTGATGAATATGCATTAACAAATTAAACTTTGGTAAAATGAAATATACAACTTATTTATGGATCGTCATTACAGGTATCTTTCTGACCTTTTCATCTTGCCAGGAAGATCAATATGACATGGGTGATTTAACAAAACCTACAAATCTTACCGTAAATTATCAAATAGTGGGTATTGATGCAGAACACCCCAATGGTGATGGAAGCGGACTGGTTGAATTTACAGCTACAGCCAGCAATGCCATTACATACTATTTTGATTTTAATGATGGAAAAGACAGACAACTGGCCCCCGGAGGTACCATAACCAATCGGTTTTCAATTCCCGGCCTGAATGAATACAACGTTGTGGTTTATGCCGTTGGGACAGGTGGTATTACTTCAAACACTGCGGTTCCCGTCGAAGTTGTCAGCGATTTCAGCGATGAAGAAGCCGTTGAATTTTTAACGGGTGGAGATTCAAAATCATGGTATTGGGCTGCTGACCAAATCGGTCATCTCGGGCTCGGTCCCAATAACCTTGATTATGAGCCCGGCTCACATACTTTTCCGCAATGGTACCAGGCTGCTCCCTGGGAAAAATCAGAATCATCGCTTTATGATTGTGAATTGGTATTCACAAAAGACGGTGGTAATGTTACTTTTGAACAAATCAACCCAACAGGTGAAGCCTTTATCCAGGGTCTTTATTCAGAAGCGCTGGGTTTCGGGCCGGAAGGAAGTTATCCTTTTGATATTGAAGGTGTGAAAAATGTAATTTTCAGTCCCTCCGAATCAATCGCAACCATTGATGGTGGATACCGTGGTACTACCATGACTTTCTCGGATGGTGGGTTTATGGGATTTTATGCAGGATCAAGTGAATATGAGATCATCGAAGTAACGGAAAGTATTTTAAGAGTGAGAATGGTACAGGCCAATGAACCGCTTTTTGCCTGGTATCATATCTTTACAAATGTGAAACCTGAACAAAAGTAAAAACAACTTTCATAGTACGTTTAGATTAATTGATTGGTGAAAGAGACGCTGTAATTAAGAATATTTCTTCTTTTTACAGCGTCTACTTGTCACAATTCTCAATCTGATTAAATTTTCAAAATATTGAAGATAAACTCAAAAAGGATAAATAATGACGTTTACTAATATTATGAAGCTTCGCTCAATTTTTACAAATCGATGGGGAAAAACAGTCCCATCTTTGCTATTGACAGGACTATTGATTTTCATAGTAGCTTGTAATAAAGAAGAAGATCAGCCAGATTTTAATCCGGATTTCAGTTATGAATTTATTGATGATAACAATGTCAGATTTACCAATAATTCTGAAGGAGTTTATTATTCATTGATTTGGAACTTTGGTAATGGCGAAGGTGATACTACCACCAACAAAAATAAATCCTATGTCATTTATTATCCGGTGTCAGGAAGTTTTAATGTATCGTTGAAGCTTACCAATAACTTTGGAACTCAGAAATCGACAACTAAAACCGTGAAAATAGAAAACAACGACCTGGAGGTTAGTTTTACCGTCGATGTCAATCCCGATGAACCAAATTATGTGACACTTACCAATACCACCCAGGGTAACTGGGATTCATTTAAATGGATTTATCGTAACCTTGAGGTGAACGACGTATTACAACATGTTGCCTATTTCCCATATGCAGGAGATTACGAAATTGATCTGGTAGTATCGATAAATAATCAGGAATACAGCAAAACGGAATCGGTTATTATTACCCAGGACGATCCAAACATTGCCACTGGTCTCATTTGGGCCGAAGAGTTTGAATATACCGGACTACCCGATCCAACGAAATGGAATATGGAAACCGGTGGCGATGGATGGGGAAACGAGGAGCTGCAATATTACACTGATAGTGAGAACAATGCCAGTGTAGATAATGGCATCCTTACCATAACCGCAAGAGAAGAAAGTCTGGGTGGCAGAAATTATACATCCGCACGAATAACAACACAAGGTAAATTTGATGTTCAGTACGGCAGGATCGAAGCACGAATCAAATTGCCATACGGTCAGGGAATGTGGCCGGCATTTTGGATGCTTGGAGCTAATTTCAGCAGTGTTGGGTGGCCACAATGTGGTGAAATTGATATCATGGAAATGGTGGGTGGCGACAACGATGGTGATAATACCACCCATTCTACCATTCATTGGGACAATGCTGGTGAGCATGCAGTATACGGAGAAAGCTATACTTTGCCAAACGGTATTCTAGCTGACGATTTCCATGTATATGCAATCGAATGGGATGATCAAAGTATCAAAGGGTTTATTGATGAAATTGAATATTTTGTTGCTGATATTACACCGCCTGACCTGAGTGAATTTCACAATAACTTTTTCATTATTCTAAACTTGGCAGTAGGAGGAAATTGGCCTGGGCCACCCAATGCAAGCACAGATTTCCCGCAAACCATGCAGGTGGATTACGTAAGGGTATACCAGGATCAATAGTTGATATACAGAATGAACACCGATCAGGCAATGATTTAAAAATTGAAAATAAATGATAAGATTGTACAATATTTCCCTTGTCCTTTTTTTACTCTTGTTTGCAGCCTGCAATAATAATAAGCTCCGATTAAATGAGGAATCGGAAAAAACCAGCACAGATGAATATCAGTTGATTTGGCAGGATGAGTTTAATTATTCCGGCCTCCCCGATTCAACGAAATGGTCCTACGATACGGAAGGAAATGAGGCAGGCTGGGGCAACAAAGAATCACAATTTTACACGACAGCACGTCTGGAAAATGCCAGGGTCAGGGATGGTAAATTAATGATCACTGCTATCCATGAACAATTTAATGGGAAACCATTTACATCAGCGCGTTTGTATTCTAAAACGGATTGGTTATACGGTAAGTTTGAGGTCAATGCACGATTACCCCGGGCAAATGGCACCTGGTCGGCATTTTGGATGATGCCCGGAGGTTGGTCCTTCAATGATGGCAATTGGCCTGATGTTGGTGAAATTGACATCATGGAACATGTGGGTCACAATTTAGGCGTTATTCATGCTTCCGCGCATTCAAAAGATTATCAATGGCAGACCAATACCCAAAAAACAGGCATTATCCATGTGCCAACCGTTGCAGATGAATTTCATTCTTATATACTGGAATGGACACCCAATGTTATCAGGGCATTTGTTAATGATAGTTTGTATTTTGAATATGAAAATGAAGGCCTTGGTGAAACCAAATGGCCCTATACCAAACCCTTTTATCTGATCATGAATATAGCGGTTGGCGGTGCATGGGGCAATGTGGAAGGCATCGATACCAGTGCGTTTCCACAAACAATGGAAGTTGATTATGTTCGGATTTATCAAAAAAAGACATTGACAGATAAATAACCGTGCTGTCACAATTCGATACAGGAACATGGAACAATCTAAAATTTGGGTAGGAAAAAGCAGTGTCCATAGCAGCGATAAGGATCCACAGGGTGAATTCGTTGATATTGACCAGGAGAAGTTTTACAAGATCAGTGAATTTCATCGAATGCCTGATTTTTTTATCAGCATCGTTAGCGATAGTGATCACTGGATGTTCCTTTCGAGTAACGGATCGTTGACCTGTGGCAGGAAAAATCACGACAATGCCCTGTTTCCCTATTATACTGATGACAAAATCCACGACTATCGTGGTCAGACAGGAAGCCGAAGTCTTTTCCTTGTTAACAGGAACGATAAAACTTTTTTATGGGAACCTTTCACAGAAGCGTCAGATCAATTTTATTCAGTTTCGCGGAATATTTACAAAAGCATTTTTGGTAACAAAATTATTTTCGAGGAGATCAACAATGATCTCAAATTAAGATTTCGTTATGGCTGGGCCAACAGTGAAAAATTTGGTTTCATTAAAAAATCCTCCCTTCTGAATTTAAACAGTAAAAATATATCTGTCAAAGTTTTAGATGGAATTCAAAATATATTACCTCCGGGAATTGATTATCATTTTCAGAATTCATTCAGCAACCTTTTGGATGCTTACAAAAAAAATGAAAGGTTAGAAGGAAGCACACTGGCTGTTTTTACTTTAAGTTCAATTCCGATCGACAGAGCAGAGCCAAGTGAATCACTCAGGGCAACAACCGTCTGGTCGGCCGGTCTCGAAAACACTTCAAAAATATTGTTATCGGAAAACCAGTTGAGTCAATTTAGATCAGGACACACCCTTTCGGAGGAGAAAGATATCAGAGCCGCCAGAGGAGCCTATTTTATTTATTCGGAACTGGATCTTGACCGAAAATCTGAAACCAAATGGACTACCATTGCCGAAGTCAATCAGGATAGTTCCGATGTAGCGAATCTGAATCATTTCATTCAAACCACCGGGGAGTTGGAGTCGCTGATAAGTGCAGATATCTCGCTTGGCACCAGAAAACTTGAAATGATGGTAGCCTCGGCTGATGGTTTACAACTGACCAACACTGAAATCTGTTATGCCCGACATTATACCAATACGTTGTTCAATATTATGCGGGGTGGGGTATTTGCACACAATTACAGGATCCAGACCACTGATTACAAAAATTATATTTCCCATATCAATCAATCTGTTGCCAGAAATTTTCAAAACTGGCTTGATCAATTAGGAGAACAAATTGACTATCCGAATTTATTAACAAAAGCAGCTGAAGCCGGTGATGCTGATCTGCTCCGTCTAACCTATGAATACCTTCCATTGATCTTCAGCCGCAGGCATGGTGACCCCAGCCGGCCATGGAATATTTTTTCCATTGAGACTAAAAATGATGATGGCTCCGTCAAGTTTAATTACCAGGGTAACTGGCGGGATATTTTTCAAAACTGGGAAGCGCTTTCATGGTCATTTCCTGGCTTTGTCGAAGGGATCATCAGTAAGTTTGTCAATGCGTCAACCATCGATGGATACAACCCTTACCGTATCATGCGGGATGGAATCGACTGGGAGCGTCCCGACCCGGAAGATCCCTGGGCTTATATCGGTTACTGGGGCGACCATCAGATCATCTACCTGCAAAAACTACTGGAGATTTCCGAAAATTTTCATCCCGGCATCCTGAACGATATGTTGAGGGCCGATATTTTTACTTATGCCAATGTACCCTACCGGATTGAGTCATACAAGGACATTCTGAAAAATCCAAAGGATACAGTTGAATTTGATCATCAATTGGATCAAATGATCACCAGCCAGGTGCGTGAATTGGGGGCAGATGCAAAAATGCTGAAAGACCAGACAAGTAAGGGGATTTATAAAGTAAGCCTCACTGAAAAAATACTGGCCACCCTCCTATCGAAAATAAGCAACTTTATCCCGGAAGCCGGCATTTGGCTTAACACCCAGCGCCCCGAATGGAATGATGCCAACAATGCCCTGGTGGGCAATGGCGCCTCCATGGTAACCCTTTATTATTTACGTCGATTTCTGGTTTTTTGGGTAGATAAATTCAGCCAATTAAACAATGGAAATATTAAGATATCCGAAGAGCTGGTAAGTGTTTTTAATGAATTTCACGCCTTTTTGGGAGGCAATCTTTACCTCCTCGAATCGGGTTTCACAAATAAAGAACGAAAGAAATTTGCTGATTTCCTCGGAACCGTTCACAGTGAATATAGAAATAAGGTTTATGCCAACGGTTTTTCAGGAATTAAAATTTCATTGGAATCCCAAACCTTAAAGTCTTTTACTGATATCTGCCTCAGGTATGTTGAACAATCCATCTGGGCCAATCGTCGCCAAGATGGCCTCTATCATGCCTACAACCTCATCACCCTCAAAGATGATGAAATTTCTGTCCGTCATTTGTATGAAATGCTTGAGGGGCAGGTCGCAATTTTGAGTTCCGGTTTGCTCAGCCCTGAAGAAAGTCTGGAAGTGCTTGATTCGCTTAAGAATAGTAAAATGTTCAGAGCCGATCAATACAGTTATATGCTTTATCCCGACAGGCAATTGTCTCGATTTACTGAAAAAAATAACATCCCCGGTGACGAAATATTGCATTCACCTTTACTGAAAAAGCTTGTTGATCAACAGAATGAAAGCATCATCAAACAAGATGTAAAAGGCCACTGTCATTTTCAAAGTGATTTCAGGAATGCAGAGATCCTGGCTGCGGCACTCGATAAACTAGGTCAAAATGAGGAATTTACTGCACTGGTCGAACAGGAAAAAAACAATATATTGAATATTTATGAAGAGATTTTCGATCATCAATCCTTTACGGGTCGATCGGGTACATTTTATGGTTATGAAGGACTGGGATCGATCTACTGGCATATGGTTTCCAAATTGCTGCTGGCCGCACAGGAGTGCTTTTTTAAAGCGGTAGAAGAAGGGTCCTCGAAAGAGGTGATTGGTAGACTTAAGCAACACTATTATGAAATCAAAGCCGGAATTGGTCTTTATAAAAATCCTGCCTTATATGGGGCATTCCCAATGGATGCCTATTCACATACACCCGGTAATGCGGGCGTTAAACAGCCTGGCTTGACCGGCCAGGTGAAAGAAGACTATATATCAAGGATGGGTGAACTGGGTATTCGGATACAGGATGGCGAAATTTCATTTGACACCCGGCTCTTCAATGAGGAGGAATTTTCAACAGGTAAAATGATTTTTAAATATTATGATGTTGATGGAAACCAGCAACAAGTTAAATTATCAGCCAATCAGATTGGTTTTACTTTTTGTCAGGTTCCTGTAATTTACAAGCTTGCCGACAAAGAGCAGATCATGGTGATCCATAAGGATGGCAAAAAAGATAATATCATGGGAAGCAGAATGGGGCGTGAAATAAGCAGTCAGATATTCAATCGCAGCGGCGAGGTGGCCCGAATAGAAGTGTCTGTAATTAATCGTTCAAATAAAAATTAATATGTCGATTCGTACTGAAAATATTCTATCGTTAAGAGGATTAAGTTTTGAAACAGAATCTGTATACGCATTAAATGCTTTGTATCACGAAGTTCTGAATAAGGGAATGCACGGTCTGTGTTTCAGTCCCTATCTTGAAGGGCAGCAGCCCGGTTCCCGGCTTTCTGAAAAACAGATAAGGAAGAGAATTGAGATAATCAAGCCTTATACAAAGTGGATCAGGACATTTTCATGTACGGATGGAAATGAATTGATCCCGGGGATTGCTCATGAATATGGGTTAAAAACACTTGTAGGTGCATGGCTGGGCAATAACAAAGATGTCAATGAGAAAGAAATAAAAAATGCCATCAACCTTGCCAAAAAAGGGAAAGCAGATATTCTTGCAATCGGGAACGAAGTGATGTACCGAAAAGACTTATCTGAAGATGAGCTGTTGCATTTTATCAAAAGGGTCAAAAGGGAATTGCCTGAAGTACCGGTTGGATATGTGGATGCCTATTATGAATTCGAAAACCGGCCCCAAATTACAAATGCCTGTGATATCATCCTGGCCAACTGTTATCCATTCTGGGAAGGTTGCCATATCGAATATTCCTTGCTCTATATGAAGGACATGTATAACAGAGCGGTGAAAGTGGCTGATGGCAAAAAGGTGATAATATCAGAAACAGGCTGGCCCAACTTAGGAGAAAAATTCTACGGGGCAGAACCCTCCATTGAAAATGCACTCCGATATTTTATCAATGCACAATTATGGTCAAAAGAAGAAAACATTGAACTCTTCTATTTCTCTTCATTTGATGAAACATGGAAAATAAACTATGAGGGGGATGTTGGGGCATTTTGGGGACTTTGGGATAAAGATGAAAAACTAAAATACCGCAAGCCATATATAAATCAGCATCAAACGATATGAACTCAGGAATCATAGGTCATACATTAAAAATAATTAATCTGCTTTTTTTAGTCGGATCAATATTTACGGTTTCCGGCAATCAATATAACATTTCAAGTGATAATACGATGAACAAGTCGGTTTCTGAAAAACAACCATTTAAGCAAACCAAAGAAGATTTAATCGCAGGTGTATCAAGAGCAATCTGCTACTCGGGCTTTCGTACCGGCCAGCATCCCGACCGGGGAGAAGGTGCAGTCAATCCATCTTATGATGAAGTATTGGAAGACCTGAAAATCATTACTGAAAAAATGAATTTCAACCTGATCCGGGTTTATGATTGCAACGAAAATTCTGAAATGGTTTTGAATATCATCCGTGAGCATAATTTCGACATTAAAGTATTACTGGGCATATGGCTGCGTGCTGAACTCAGTAATCATGAAACCTGTGAATGGCTGACAGAACCCATTCCCGAAGCAGAACTTCTGCAAAACAAACAATTGAACCTGGCTGAAATAGAAAAGGGGATAAGTCTGGCCAATGAGTTCAGCAATATTGTGGTTGCCGTAAATGTTGGGAATGAAGCATTGGTTGAATGGAATGATCACAAAGTTGATACAGACACCATTATGGGTTATGTCAAATATGTTCAAGGAGCTATTGAACAGCCAGTTACTGTGGCTGATAATTACAAATGGTGGGCAGATCACGGTGCTGAACTTGCTTCTGTCGTAGATTTTGTTTCCCTCCACATATACCCGGTTTGGGAAGAAAAAGATATTGATGAGGGGATGTCCTATTCAATTGAAAATTTCAATGAGGTCATTCAAAATATTCCAGAATCCAAAATTGCCATTACCGAAGTTGGATGGCCATCAATCGCTTCAGAATTTGGTGAACGGGCAAGTGAAGCAAAACAACAGCAATACTTCAGGGAATTCATGGCATGGTCAGAGAAAATGAATATCACGACGTTTTGGTTTGAGGCTTTTGATGAAGACTGGAAAGGGGATCCGGACAACATGTTGGGTGCTGAAAAACACTGGGGGCTATATACCGTTGACCGTCAACCGAAAAAAGTAATGCGGGAATTTCAGGGAGAACAGAAATAAATGCTTCTCTTTTTATTAGAAAGGAAAAAGATACAATGAATAATCAAACAGTTAACTAAATGGCACATTATAAGACCGCTGAAAAAGACAAAGTTCCTATGTTGCAAAAGGCTGCATTTGGAGCAGGCCATTTGGTTAATAACCTGTTGCCCGGGGCATTGGGATTTTTCATGTTCTTTTTACTTACAGCCTTTGGCATGGATCCGTTTTTGGCCGGTTTATTGGGTGGACTGCCAAGGATATTTGATGCCATCACGGATCCCATCATGGGTTTCATTTCTGACAATACAAAATCAAGGTTCGGTCGCAGGAGACCCTATATATTTGTTGGTGCAATTTTAAGCGGGATTTTATTCATTGTATTATGGCAGTTGAATGAAAACAATTCGCAATTGTATAATTTCTGGTATTTCCTCATTTTCTCGATGATCTATTTAATCGGAAATACCATGTTCTCCACTCCCTTAATTGGCCTGGGGTATGAAATGACCTCCGACTATAACGAGCGAACCCGTTTGATGGCATTTTCGCAAACAGTGGGTCAAATAGCCTGGATGATTGTCCCCTGGTTTTGGGTTGTCATTGCTGACCCGGATATGTTTGCTTCTCAGGCGGTGGGTGTGCGTCAGCTCTCAATAATTGTTGGATTGGCATGTATGGTATTGGGGATAATGCCGGCCATCTTTTGCAAGGGGATTGATGCTTCCGGCATGGAAAACAGAAAGAAGATCACCTTCAAAAGCTTATTCTCCAATTTAAAAGATCTATTGCATGGCATTGTTCTGGTATCAAAAAATAAACCTTTTGTGAGGCTCTGCGGTGCCACCTTTTTGGTCTTTAATGGCTTTCAAATGGTAGCAGCATTCAGTGTTTACATCATTGTTTTTTACATGTACCAGGGAAGTTATGACGGTGCCGGCACATGGCCTGCATGGTTCTCTATGATGTCAGCTATCATCACGGCTTTTCTAGTCATTCCGATCATTTCTGCGATGGCAAATAAATGGGGTAAGAGAAATGCTTTCATCCTGTCAACAATAATTTCGATCATCGGCTATTCATTAAAATGGTGGGGTTTCGATACGACCCTAAATGACGCTTTTAATAAAACGCAATTTGGTCAGTCACTCAATCAGGTTGTTGGAGGTTTATTTGATTATTTAAATCCTGTATTGGATAATTTGCACATGTCATGGTTTAGTATTGATACCAGTCAGGGAATACCCTGGCTGATCTTCCTGCCAATTCCTTTGATGGCATTTGGTATCGGTGGACTCTTTACATTGATGATGAGTATGACAGCAGATGTATGTGATTTAGATGAACTGAATAACGGTATGCCCCGGAAAGAAGGAACATTTGGGGCAATCTATTGGTGGATGGTAAAATTAGGGCAGGCGATTGCTTTGGTCCTGGGAGGATTGGTTTTAAAACTGGTGGGTTTTAACCAAAATGAAACCATACAAGCTGCTGAAACTTTGACCCGACTGCGTATTGCCGACATTGTTATTCCATCCATAACAGCATTTTTAGCCATACTCGTAATGTGGAAATATGATCTTACTGAAGAAAGAGCCCGCGAGATCAAATCAAAATTGGTAGCGCGCCGGGGTGAACTATAATATTAAATTGAAAAGGCATGACCAATATCAGGCTTTCTATATACATCATTCTTATGGTCCATTTAATGGGTTGCACTGAGCAGCAAAAGAAACTACCGATTGAAGTGTGGGAAACTGCTGCAAACGGCAATAACCTCAAAAAAATAACAGAATTTCCTGCTGCAGAAGGATCTATTGATATCAACATATTCCCCGATAAGGAATTTCAAACCATTATCGGCTTTGGTGGCTCGTTCACTGAATCTTCTGCCTATCTGCTCAATCAATTAAGTAAAAAAAACAGGGATTCCATTTTGAAAGCATATTTTGGTGAAACAGGAAATCGATATACACTCACACGCACCCATATCAATTCCTGCGATTTTTCCCTGGGCCACTATGCTTATGTTTCCGGGGAAGTGGATACAAGTCTTTCAACATTCTCCATTAACGAAGATAAAGATGACCTTATTCCCATGATCAGGGATGCAATGCGCATATCAGCACAACCCTTTAAAATTATTGCTTCACCCTGGACAGCCCCTCCCTGGATGAAGGACAACAATGACTGGCGAGGCGGGAAATTGCTTCCACAATACTATGACACATGGGCGCTGTATTTTTCAAAGTATTTGGATGCCTATCGAAATGAAGGCATTGATATCTGGGGTGTTACCGTTGAAAACGAGCCACTTGGTAACAATAATAACTGGGAAAGTATGCACTACACACCCCAGGAAATGGTCGATTTTACAAATAATCACCTGGGCCCCTTATTGGAAAAAAATCATGCTGACGTTAAAATTCTGGCTTATGATCAAAATCGTGGAGAAGAGCTGGAAGAATGGGCCCGTGTAATTTATAAAGATCAACATTCATCCAGGTATTTCGATGGTTTTGCAGTGCATTGGTATGCCAGTACTTATGCAATATTTGGAGAATCATTGCGATTCACCCATGACCTGGCCCCTGACAAACTGCTGATCCAAACTGAAGCGTGCGTTGATTCGGAAGTACCCCGCTGGCGGGATGACCAGTGGTACTGGTCAAAAGAAGCGACCGATTGGGGCTGGGATTGGGCTCCCGAGGAGGAAAAAGACTTGCATCCCAAATATGTTCCGGTATACCGCTATGCCAGGGACATCATCGGATGCTTAAACAATCAGGTGCAAGGCTGGATTGACTGGAACATGGTTTTGGATAAACATGGTGGACCAAACTGGTTCGAAAACTGGTGTGTAGCACCGGTTATCGTCGATCCGCTGGCTGATGAAGTATATTTTACACCACTGTATTATGTTTTAGGGCATTTTAGCCGGTTCATCCGGCCCGGAGCAGTGCGCATCGGGTTTGACATACAGGATGATAATCTTTTGATGACAGCAGCGAAAAATCCAGACGGATCCGTTGCTATAATATTACTTAATATGTTAGAGGAACCCAGGAATTTCAACCTTGTTTTGAATAAACAATCCTACAAAATGGGCATCCATGCCCGGGCGATTCAAACGCTGGTATTTCCTGCCAATAATTTCAAAAAATGAAAAAATTAATATTCCTAACGTCTGTTATATTGATGGCCTTTATGGACATTTCCTGTTCAAACTCCAATGATTTAAATCAAGTAATGATTTCAGGACGTCAACTCATGGTAAACGATGAGCCCTACCTGATAAAGGGCATTTGCTATAAACCTGTGCCCCGGGGAAGTGACAAAGCAGATTTTTCCACAATATCGGGGGATCTGGAATTGATGGTTGAGGCAGGCATCAACACCATCAGGGTATATTCACCCATCAATGAAAAAGCTGTTCTGGATGAAATTCACCAGGCGGGATTAAAAATTATCATTGGTTTTGGATACAATCAGAGTGGTTATTATGATATTTTATCCGGTTCCTTTATCGATTATGTAAATACTTACAAAACACATCCTGCCATTCTTTTGTGGGAGCTTGGCAATGAATACAACTATCATCCAGAATGGTTTGAAGGTAACATTGAAAATTGGTACAAGGCCATGAATAGCGCTGCGGTCATGATTCATGAAAATGACCCTGCCCATCCGGTGACAACGGCTCATGGTGAACTTCCCGATTCATTGGCACTTGCCATGTGTCCTCAAGTGGATATTTGGGGAATGAATGTATACCGCTGGGATAATCCGGGGAGCCTGTTTGACGAGTGGAAGGCCGTTAGTGAAAAACCCATGTATCTGTCAGAGGCAGGAGCTGATAGTTATATGACGATATCTGTGGATGGATATGAGCAAGGTAATAATGAGCAGGTACAGGCTGATGCCAACCGAAATATCCTGAATGCCATTTTAGATCGCACAGATATTTGTTCCGGAGTAACCTTATTTGCTTTTAGTGATGAATGGTGGAAAGCAGGTAATAATGACACCCAGGAGCCCGGAGGCTGGGCGCCCAAAAGCAGCGGCGTCCCCTATGATGGCACTGCCAATGAAGAATACTGGGGCATTGTGGATATTGACAGAAATAAGAAAATGACTTTTGAAGTGGTCAGGGAAATATACCATCAAGTGCACTAGCATCATCGATTAATATGGAATCAAAACTCACCATAAAAGAAAAGATTGGTTATGGTCTTGGTGATACTGCATCTCATTTTGTGTGGGATATGGTGGGTTTTTGGATTCTTATCTTTTACACAGACACCTTCGGTATCAGCGCAGCAGCAGCTGGTACCATTATGCTGATTGCCAGAATTTGGGATATGTTAAGCGATCCCATTATGGGGATCATTGCAGACCGGACCAACACCCGATGGGGCAAATTCCGCCCCTATATATTGTGGATGGCCCTCCCCTATAGCATTTTGGCTATGCTTACCTTCACAACACCCCATTTTGGGCCTACCGGTAAAGTTATTTACGCCGGTGTTACATACCTCTTGTTAATGACCGTTTTTACAGCCATCAATTTGCCCTATTCCTCTTTAAGCGCCGTGATAACATCTAATTCCTATGAAAGGGCCGGGCTCAATTCCTACCGTTTTGTTTTTGCTTTTTTGGGTCAGTTTATTGTAACAGGGACGGCCTTATCACTGGCCCTCTATTTTGGTAATGGTGATACCGCTAAAGGATATCAATATACCCTGATGCTTTTCGGGCTGATCAGCTTTGTTTTGTTTATGATCACCTTTAAAACAACCAAAGAAAGGGTACAACCTCCACCGGAACAAAAACAAAATTTAAAGAAAGATCTCGCTAATCTTTTTAACAATCGCCCCTGGGTCATCCTATTTTTTGTGGGTATCATCTCTTTTGTCATGTTTGCCATGCAAAACCTGTCCATTGCCTATTATTTCAAATACTACATAGGTCAGGAAGAAAGCGTGCAATTGTTTAATGTCATTGGAACGGTGGCCCTGATAGCGGGAATTCCGTTATCAAAACCTTTATCAGAGCGATTTGGAAAAAGGAATGTATACATAGCCAGTTCCCTTTTGTCGGGGATTTTCTTTATTTCACTCTATATTCCGGGATCGAAGAGCACGTTGATGATTTATTCTTTGAATATCCTCGCCAAGTTCACCTATGCCCCTGCTGTGCCCTTACTCTGGACCATGCTGGCAGATACAGCAGATTATTCAGAATGGAAAAACGGAAGAAGAGCCACTGGCCTGGTTTTCTCTGCAGCCACCTTTGCTCAAAAAGCTGGCTGGGGTGTTGGAGGTGCGCTGGCAGGATGGCTGCTGGCTCTTTTCGAATTTATCCCGAATGTTGAACAGTCCGATACAGCCTTATCTGGAATTAAACTCATGATCTCAGTTTTTCCGGGATTACTGTATATGTCCTGTGCCATTTTGCTGTATTTCTATACCATTGATCATACAACCTGCATGACCATGCAAAAAGCACTGGACGAAAGAAGAAGCCCCAAACCTAAAAGTGAAGAATAATGAAAAGTAGATCATTCTTCTACAAATTCAAATAATGAACACCGCTACTATTAAACATGAAACAACTATGCACAACAGTCTTTGCATTTGTGCTGGTTAATTTAATTGTCGATACGTGGTTTTTATACAATGATTTTCATGAAACATAAAAAGTTGCATTCATAAAATAGCCAAACATGCTGTGCATATTACCAAATCGGATACCCCTGGCATAATAAACCACATTTTGTTTCAATTCATCGGGAAGCTTGCGGATCCGAGAATTTAACTGATTATATCTTCTATTTTGAAATTACCAGTTTGAACTTCTATTCATCCATTTGGAGAAAATTAACATCCGTTATTAAGACAATATGATCCGTTAATTTGAAAGAGTCTTGACCAAATTTCTGAACTTCACTCACTCATCTTTGTTATTGATATGAATGATTTATAATTTAAACCGCAATCATGAAGACAATAGTCCATAAAGCTGAATCACGTGGTCATGCCAATCATGGCTGGCTCGACACATACCATACTTTCAGCTTTGCCAGTTATTACGATCCCGACCGAATGAATTTCGGCGTCATACGCGTACTGAATGACGACACAGTGGCTCCGGGAATGGGTTTTGGCAAACATCCTCATGATAACATGGAGATCATCTCTATTCCGCTATCAGGTGACCTGGAACATGAGGATAGTATGGGTAATAAAGGGGTGATTCGCGAAGGTGATATTCAGGTGATGAGTGCCGGCACCGGTATATTCCACAGTGAAAAGAATAAAAATCGCGACAAAGAGGTTAAATTCTTGCAAATCTGGGTGATCCCAAATAAACAAAATGTTAAGCCCAGGTATGATCAGATCTCCTTGAAAGATATTGAAAAAGAAAATGAATTTTACCTGATACTTTCACCCAATCCGGGTGAACAGGGCGTTTGGATTCATCAGGATGCCTGGTTTTCACTGGGAAAATTCACCAAAGCATGGAATGGAAATTACCAACTTAAAAATAATGCAAATGGTGTTTATTTTTTCATTTTGGAAGGAAATGTAAAAATTGCCGGAATTGATTTAAGTAAAAGAGACGGAATGGGTATATGGAAAACCGGATCGCTTGATATTATAGCCAATGCTGGCAGTCATATACTGCTCATGGAAATCCCGATGAACAGGTAAAATTTCAAAAAAAATACGATGGAAATAGTTCACAACAAGCAGGAAAACCGTTTTGAAATTCAAATCGAAAGCAGAATTGCCAAAATAGAATATGCAATTAAAAACGACAAAATATACCTGGTATCCACCCAGGTTCCCGAAGCATTTAAAGGACAGGGAGTCGGTTCAAAACTGGTTCGTGAAACATTGAGTATGATCGAAAAAATGGAGATGAAAATCGTTCCGGTATGCTCATTTATTCAGGCATGGTTCAAAAGGCATCCGGAGAAAGCTTATCTTTTGGCTGACTAGCTGGTTCAATCCAACCCAAATTAGCATCATCCTTCATATCAAAATCACGAATATACGGTTTGATATCGAGTAAAGGTGTTCCATCCAGTATATCCAGTCCGGCAGTGTAAATCCGGTTTCCTTCTATTTTTTTAATCTTTGCAATGGTTAGCCCGATGGGATTGTACCGGTTCGGTGAGCGGGTAGCAAACAGTCCGACCTCCTTCCCGCCTCCCCTCGGTGGATGAACACGCAGGTGAGGCTTTTTGTGGGATTTGTGGATGTAAAAAATCAGGTAACAATATGTTAGCTTATCTAGTAAATACAGGCCATCGAGGTATTTTTTATCCACCTCCACATAAAATTCCCCTTCTGCATCTTCATAGTTGGTAAAAGGCGCATCCTCTTTATAAGGCGAGTGAATTCTTCCGATGGGTGAAAAATTAATTTCCATGAATGAAAGATTGAGGATGTGTATTTCGTGAAATAAAAAACCTATCGATCATCGATTACATTCACTAATCACTAATTTTCTTCTTTAGCCATGCATACCACTTATCCATCCCTTCACCCGATTTCACCGATACCTCAAAGAACTCCAGGTGATGATTTACCTGCAAGGCATATTCTTTAGCCTTTTCAAGATCAAAATCAAGATAAGGTAAAAGATCGGTTTTATTGATGATGCATATATTCGAGGTCTGGAACATGGTCGGATATTTCAACGGTTTATCCTCGCCTTCAGTCGTACTCATGATCACTACGCGGGCCTCTTCACCCAGATCAAAAAGTGAAGGACATACCAGGTTCCCGACATTTTCGATCATCAGAACAGAATGGTCTTCAACATTGAGGCTTTTCATCGCTTTGTTGATCATATCCGAATCGAGATGACAACCATTTCCAGTATTGATCTGAACAACAGGTGCACCGGCAGCATCGATTCGATTAGCGTCGTTCATGGTTTGCTGATCGCCTTCGATCACATAAAATTTTATTTCCTTCCCAAGCTCTTTTATTGTGCGTTCCAGTAGACTTGTTTTTCCCGAACCGGGAGAGCTCACAAGGTTTAGGGCCAATATATGTTTTGCTTCAAAAAATCCACGGTTTCGTTCTGCCAGTAAATTATTTTTAGCTAAGATATCCTGCTCCACCACTATTTCACGTCCTTGGGAGTGGTCATGCGAATGATTATGATCTGCATGGTGATGATCATGCGGATGGTTCCCTTGATGGTGATGATGGTCATCATCGTGGGTGTGTGTGTGATCGCCATGTTCATGATCATGTTGTGTATGATCGTGATCGTGGGTATGGTTATGAATATGAGGGTGACTGTGGGACTCCCCATTGTGAGTATGTTCGTGTTCATGCTTATGAACATGATTATGAACATGCTCTTTGTCTAATTCTTCACCGGGTTTTCTGAAAGTAACGCCATCACCGTGGCCGCATCCGCAAGTATCGCACATAATATCAGTTTTTAAAATATGTATATTTGGTTTACAAAGATATTTTTTTCATTCGACTTTAAGAGATTTGACCCGCAATTCTCTACCCTGGTAGATATCCGAAAAAGGGTTGCTACATTTTGGACAGGGGGTGAATAAATCCCCGGTTTCGAATTCATGTCCGCAGGAGGAACAACGCGCCAGTGCCGGTATTTCGTTTACCACCCATTCAGCTTTTTCAAGCATGGTTCCTACCTTCGCCGATTCAATGGCAAACTCCAGGGCTTCCATCACCACACCGGCTTGTTTGCCGATGTCCAGTTCAATTTCATTGATCACAGAAGCGTTCTCCTTTTTGGCATTTTCTTCCGCAATTTCAATGATGCTCATGACTATTGATAATTCATGCATAGGATTAAATTCCAATATTTAAAATTCCAAAATCCAATTGCTACTAATAACTTACTTGATGTTTTTTTTATTGATAATTGAACTGAATATTTTTTTTAATTCATTTGCTTCCTTAATTAGTTCATCAAATTCGTCATGCAGAGATTCGTCGCTCGTAGCTTTCAATAAACGAAGCCAAAATGCACTTTCTTTTGCTTCTTTTCGGCAAACTTTAAATCTGTAAAGGGCATCTTTTTCACCTAAGTTCTCATTTGCTTCAATATAATTTGCACCGACAGAACCAGAAGATTTAATAACTTGTTTAGAATACTCAATACTGGATAACATTTTGGGGAGTTTATTTACCAGTTTTGCTACACTTAAGGCAAATAAAAAAGTTCTTTCTCCCAAATCGTAAGGCTTATCGGTATTCATTTCTATAAAAGCTTTATTATATTATTTCGTTTTTTCAATCTTAACTATTGGATTTTGGATTTTCGGTTTTGGATTTTCATTCAGCATATCCGTGGCAATTGTTCCCCAGCCAGCATATCAATGATCCGCCTCCCTCCTATCCCGGTGGTCATCCATGCTTTTCCGTGATGATCATCTGTTACTTCTCCTATGATGGCAGCCTGTTTACCCAATTCATTTTTTTTCAATGTGCTTAGCACTATATCTGCATCCTCCTTCCCGACAATCATCAGCACTTTGCCTTCATTGGCCACATAAAGCGGGTCGAAGCCCAGTAATTCACAAATTCCCCGTACATTTTCTTTAACGGGTAGTTTCGATTCATCGATCTCAAATCCCAGATTACGGGATTCTGCCAATTCGCACAAAACCGTTGCCATTCCACCGCGGGTTGCATCCCGCATGAATTTTACCCGGTCTGAAACCTCCAGCACCTGGCTGATCATATGATTCAGACTGGCGCAATCGGATTCAATCTCTGCCTGAAAACCCAGTCCCTCCCTTACTGACATGATACACATGCCATGGTCAGCCAGGGTACCATTGATGATCAATTTGTCACCGGGCTGAATTTCCGTTCCCATTCCAATATTTTTCCTTTTAGCCTCCAATGCTCCAATGCCTGTTGTGTTGATAAACACCTTATCACACTTACCCCTGTCAACCACTTTGGTATCACCTGTTACAATTCGAACACCTGCTTTATTAGCCTCTTCAGCCATGGTTTTTACAATGATTTCAAGATCCTTAAAAGGCAATCCCTCTTCGATGATGAAAGATGCACTGAGGTATAGTGGTTTCGCTCCTGAAACTGCCAGGTCATTTACGGTTCCGGCAATGGCAAGCTTACCGATATTGCCGCCCGGAAAAAAAATGGGATCCACGACGAATGAATCCGTCGTGAAAGAAATCAAATCAGAATCGGGCTGTAATACAGAAGCGTCAGTCTGTAGATCAAGGATTTCGTTATGAAAATATTTCACAAACAGGTTGGTGATTAAATCGTGGCTAAGTTTGCCACCACTCCCATGTCCTAAAAGGATATTTTTTATCATGTTCAATATTTGAAATTAATCCCGGTTATACCTGTAATATGCATGGCATGATCCTTCATGGGAAACCATGCAAGCTCCAACCGGATTTTGCGGCGTGCATGCTTTTGCAAATAATTTACAATCTTTGGGATTTTTTATACCCTTAAGTATCTCGCCGCAGATGCAGCCTTTATCTTCACGGGTCGGTTCCACTTCAACAGGTATCTGTTTTTCAGCATCAAAAACGGCATATTCTTCTTTAATTTTCATCCCGCTTTTGGGTAATACACCCAATCCACGCCACCAATCGTCTCCCAGGTAAAATACTTCATCAAGGAATTGTTGCGCTTTCACATTGCCTTCCGGCTTAACGACCCGGGTATATTGTATTTCAACTTTTGGATCATCATTTTCCATCTGTGTCACCAGCATAAGAATAGACTGCAGCAGGTCTACGGGTTCAAATCCGGATACGACCACACCCAGGCCATATTTATTAGGAATATTTTGGTAGATACCCGTACCGGTAATGGTACTTACATGCCCGGGAGCTATGTATCCACTTAGCTTTACTCCTTCATCTATGAGTGCTTCCATAGCAGGAGGCATTACTTTGTGGGAGCTGAACAGATAAAAATTACGGATACCGGCCATCTGTGCACGGATCACACCGGCCGCAGAACTTGGAGCTGTTGTTTCAAACCCAATACCCAGGAATACAACTTTTTTAGTTGGATTATCTTTTGCGATTTGGAGTGCATCCAAAACAGAATATACGATCCGTATATCAGCACCTGCAGCTTTTTCCTGATCAAGGGTAGAGGTAGAACCAGGGACACGGATCAGATCACCATAGGTGGTAATGATTACATCTTTGAGGCGGCTGTAAGCAATGGCCTGGTCGATGTATTTGCGATCGGAAACACAAACCGGGCAGCCCGGTCCTGAGATCAAACGAATGTTATCCGGCAACAAAGAAGGGATTCCGAACTTCTGGATCGACATGGTATGGCCTCCACAAACTTCCATGAACGAGACCGGGTTTTTTGAGACTTGCTTGATTTGTTTTACGAGTTTATCAACGATATCCCTGTTGCGGTATTCATCTATATATTTCATGAGTGAGTTTTAGATTAGTCGGGTACCACTTTCTTTTTCTTCCTGATCCATTTCTTTATTCAGTTCATCAAATTCCTGAAATACTTTTAAAGTTTCATGGGCTTCCTCTTCACTAATTTTTTGAATAGCAAATCCTGTATGAATGAGCACATAGTCACCAACCGAAACATCTTCCAGCAATTGCAAACTAGCTTTATATTTTGCTCCGCCGACAGATACCTGGGCCATTTCGCCTTCGATTGATTCTACTTTGGCCGGAATACTTAAACACATATGATTGGTGATTTAATGATTAACGATTTGTGATTTCTGATAAGTTTTTCCTATTGAACGCAGTTTGGCAGCAATGGCTAACTGGCCGAGTGCGATCCCGCCATCATTTGACGGTATCTTGTTTTGCGTATAAACCATAAAACCGACACTTTCAAGTAGCTTTTCAAGTCTGCTCAATAAAAATCGATTTTGAAAAGTTCCTCCGGTTAAAACCACCTTGCTAATATCTCTTTGAGTTCTGGCTAAACTAACCACTGCAAAAACAGCATTCATTACCGTATTATGGAATCGTGCTGAAATTTCCTCGAGCGGAACACCATCCAATAAATCCTGAACAATATCACGGATGGTTGGCTGAAAGGAAATAACCTCACCGAACTCAAATGGGTAAGCCGCTTCAACTGTTCCTGAAGCAAGATCTTCGAGTCGCATAGGTGCCTCCGCATGAAATTGGGTTATTGTACAAATATTCATGATGGCCGACACTGCATCAAACAACCTTCCCGCACTGCAACTCATTGGCGAATTGATCTTTTTGTCGATGGCCTCCAGGATATATTCGCATTTTGCTTTATCCAACGTTTTCACAAAAGGGATATCAAGGTCCCAAAAGTCATGTCCATAAACCATGTAGAGGTATGAAAGACCGGTCCTCCATGGCTCTTTGGTAACCCGATCCCCTCCCGGTAAAGGGACATATTCGAAATGGTTATATCGTTCATATCCTGCCAGGTCACAGATAAATATTTCACTACCCCAAATGTGCCTGTCCGTGCCAAATCCAGTACCATCAAGACTGACTCCAATCACCTGTTCATCCAGGTTATGTTCAGCCATGCATGAAGCCACATGGGCATGATGGTGCTGCACGCCTACCAGCTTCAATTTCTGGACTTTGGCAAAACGGGTCGAAAGATAATCGGGATGCAAGTCATGAACGATGATCTCCGGCTTGACCCTGAATAATTTTAGAAAACGATGGTATGCTTCTTCATAAAACTCAAGCGTTTCCAGGTTTTTTAGATCACCAATGTGCTGACTGAGAATTGCCTGTTTACCTTTTCCGATGCAGAAACAATTGACCAGCTCCGCTCCCGCAGCGACAATCCCCTCCACATCAAGGTTGAGATTAACCGGCTCAGGTGAATATCCTCTTGACCGACGCAAAATCCGCTCTTTGTTATTCACTACCATCGCCACAGAATCATCGGTCCGATTGTAAATCTCACGATTGTAAATCAGAACAGCATCTGCAATTTGTGACAGCATTTCTTCTGCCACCGTATTATCAATCACAATTGGTTCATCCGAAATATTTCCACTGGTCAATACAATGGCAGGCAATCCAAGCTTTTCGAACAACAAATAATGAAAAGGCATGTATGGTAACATGGCTCCAATGGTATGAAATCCATTGCTAACACCCGAAGCCAGTTTTTCCTTTTCACGCAAAATGACAATGGGACGACGCCATGAAAGCAAGGATTTTTTCTCCTCCGAATACAAAACCGTAAAATCCTTTACCGCATCAATATCGGCAAACATCACGGCAAATGGTTTTCCTTCACGGAATTTTCGTTGACGGAGCATATTCACAGCCTCCTCATTTTGTGCATCACAGGCAATCTGAAAACCGCCAATTCCTTTGATGGCAACAATCTGTCCCGATTTTAACAATGCTACAACCTTTTCCAGTATGATGTTAAAATCTGTGATCCGTTCATTTTCAATTACCAGTTCATATTGGGGGCCACAAGTAGAACAAGCTACGGGCTGGGCATGAAAGCGACGATCCATCACATCTTCATATTCATTGCGACAGGTGTCGCACATCCTAAAAGGTTCCATGGTGGTTTTATCGCGATCATAAGGAAGATCCTGGATAATGGAAAAACGAGGACCGCAATTGGTACAATTGATAAACGGATAATTGATTCGATGTGATTGTTTCTTCAGGTCTAGCAAACAATCCTCACATACGGCTATGTCAGGACTCACATCCGTGATCTGTTCCGATGTATTTTCACTTTTCACAATGACAAACTCATCAAAACCCTCAGCAGCCGCTAATTCAACACGAATATCCTGGATATTTGATGCAAGAGGTGCTTTATTGCTGATGTCAGCAATAAAATGTTCAAGTTGATCAGGTGCACCCTCAACTTTTACCACAACTCCATCGTTCCGATTTTCAACCCATCCAAAGATACCATGCGCATGTGCAAGACGATATATGAACGGACGAAATCCGACCCCTTGTACCAAACCCTTGATATGAAGCCGTTTTGCTATATGATGATTTGCTTTCTTCAATCCAGATTTTAAATCACGCACTCATTTACCGAAATAAAGCTACAAATTTATATTTTGTTAACTAACTAACAACATAAAATAACGATTACTTTTAACGATTGTAAAGTTGTTTTACCTATCAGGATTGATGAAGAGAGAATTATTTTATGAATGGTAATTTTCAAGAAATACTTGATTGAATGTGTAATTTGTTTAATTTTATGGGTGCACTTAAATCCTAATAATGGATTTGACATAGAAAAACAAGGAGGCTGTCATGACAAAAACCATTTCCCTTAACTTAAAATGTCCACACTGTGGAAAATCCTTGATGGATCAAGAATATCTGCTCAAGGACAGACCCAGTGTTAAATTGAATATTGAAACAGATCATGACCGGGGAACAATTCGGCTATGTTCCATCTACGGTTGCTATGATCATGTATGTGATTTTGATTTACACGAAAGAGAAATAGCACGTTTTTATTGTCCAAACTGCAATAAAGAACTTAAAAGCAATGACCATTGTGATGAGGCCCATTGCCATGCCCCAATGATTCCATTTATTCTTGAAGTGGGGGGCAAAGTCTTTATTTGTTCGCGCAAGGGATGTCAGAATCACTTTGTTGCTTTTGAGGATCTATCAACCGAAGTCAGGAAGTTTTATACGGAATATGGTTTTTAATTAAAGACCATAAAAATTCCTGAATTTAAAATAAAGATCGGTATTTTCATACACACCGGTAAAAGCATCTGAACCAGGACCGAAAGCAAAAACGGGAACCATTGCAGCCGTATGCAACCAGGTAACAAACTGGCCGGTTATGGTTTGATTGGCAAGATTGCCATTGGTCAATGCGAAGCCAGCTGTTTCATGATCTCCTGTTATTACCACCAGGGTATTTCCGTCAGTTTCTGCAAAATCAAGTGCTACGCCCACTGCCGCATCAAAATCGAGCATTTCTGCCATGAGATATTCCTGATCATTTTCTTCACCAGCCCAATCAATTTGTGCTCCTTCCACCATCAGAAAAAATCCTTTTTTCGAGGTTTTTAAATTCTCCAATGCTTTTTGGGTCGATTGTTTTAAAACGGGACCTCGGCCTTCTGGGATCGAAACCGGTTTATCCGAAGCAATAAAAAGGGCCGTTTTTTTTATTTCACTCACCTCATCCGGAGCATTGGCTACCTGATAACCCCGGGCGGTGAGAGAGTCTATTAAATTGATACCATCCGAACGTTGATCAAAATATTTTTGCCCACCACCGGCAAAAAAATCAACACCACTTTTAACCAGTTCTAAAGCAATGGCCTCGTATTGGAAACGATCGGTTTGATGAGCATAAAAAGCGGCAGGAGTAGCATGCACAATTTGAGACGTCGTAACCAATCCTGTTGCAACACCATCCTTTTCGAGGGTTTCGACAATCGTTTCCAATGGATTACCTTGTGGATCAACACCCAGTGAATAATAGTTGGTTTTTTGTCCACACGACATGGCCGTGGCTGAAGCTCCCGAATCTGTTACATATTTATCGGCACAATGCGTTGACTGGATGCCGATAGACTTGCATTTTAACATGTTCAGCTGTCCCCCATTGACCGTTCTGGCGCCAGTAATCTGCGTTAAACCCATGCCATCACCAATCAGTAAAATAACATTCTGATAATTCTTTTCAGGTTCTGGATTTACCGGTTTTGGATCGATATTATCCTCCCTGCCAGTGCAGGCTAGAAGAAATAGAAGCGGGATGATGAGTATGATTGATCTTTTCATTGTTAAAACGGAATTTTTACCTTACGAATCTGACCACGGATCAGACTCAAATATATGATAAAAAACAACAATCCTTCAGCAATTGTTTGCCAAAGTGAAAGTACATAATTTTCACGGATCACATAATCAATGACCAATTCCACGGCAAGGATCAATATAAAAAACAACGTTTTCCTAAGATAGGATCTGTTTTGAAAGAAGCCCGCTGAGTCCTGCAAATAAAAATAGAGAACGATAAAAACATAGGCTATAAAAGTTGTGATGGCTGCCCATTGGTAACCATACAAAGGGATCATAATAAAGTTGAGAACCAGGTTGAGGACGCTGGCCAGGAAAACGCCAATGGCAATGTTTCTCAGTTTATCGGCAAATTTGAAACGGATCTCAATAAAAAGAAAGAGGCCATACATGTATGAACTGATAAATATCCACGGCATGATTACATATCCACTTCGAAAGGACTCACCCAGCAAGATAAATGCAATTTCCCGGGGGAACATGCTTAAATAGGTAACAACAGGCAATCCAAACATCAGAAAAACAAAAAGATAATCCTGGATGAGCTTTGCAGAGTTGGTAAAATCAATTTCCAGTTCCTTGTTCAGCTTCGGATTAATTGTATTAAAATACACCGTTACCAGGGCCACCACGCTTAGCTGGCAAATGTTGTAAACCTGATTATAGATCCCCACAGTAGACATATCGGTATACAAGGCAATGATGTACCGATCAGAGGTAGTGATGAGCAAAAAGAAAAAATTTGAAACAAGGCCAACGCTTCCGAATTTCAGTAACAATTTCAGTGTATTGCGGGAAATATGGGTCAGTGATACCGATACCCCCTCACGACTGAAGAAAAGGATGAACAAAAGGGCCAGTACATCAATGATGATGGTGCTGAGGATCATAGCTTCGATGCGGAAATCCAAGACAAATGTCATATAATAAAGTACACCAAAACTCAACACTGCCCTCATCGAATGAATCGCATTGTATTTAAATGCCTTGCCTTCGAGCCGTATGATGATCAGGTACAGTCCGATAAATTCTTTAATAAAATATTGAATAAATGAAAGAATAATCAGGTTCCTGACCAAAGGAAGATCGGCTAACACATACCAGACTCCGCTGGAAATTAGCAAAAGTGCACTGGCAACCAGATAGATGGCCGTCATATTGGAGTAGAGACCTTTCAGGTTATTTTTGTTCTTAAAGGCATTGTAATACCGCCATAGACAACTTGATAACCATGAATACAAAAAGATCGAGATATAGGTAAATGTGATGGTAACAATCCCGAGATAACCATATTCTTCAGGGGTAAAATAGCGTGTAAATATGGGGGTTTTTATAAATCCAACACCCATGGGAATGATGCTCCCCACAAGGTACCAGCCCATATCGCGGATAAAATATTTGTTATTTGTCCCCGACTCTTCCAATGATCACGAAGTTAAATTATCATATATACCAATAAGCTTCTGTTCCATATGATCCCATTGATAGTATTTATCTGCTGCCTTTCGGCCATTATCGGAGCAAGCTTTATAAAACTTTTCATCCTTTGAAAGTTTGATCATGCCTGCTGCAATCTCCTCCGGACTTTCCGGATTAACAGTCATTCCACATTGGTGTTTGTCAATGATCCTGCTGATATGTCCGAAATTACTACCAAGGATGGGCAGCCCAAATTTCATATACTCAAATATCTTGATTTGTAAAATAATCCGGTGTGTAGGAATGGGGAGAAAAATTCCCAAACCCATCCTGCTTTTTTGATAGTAATCAACCACCTCAGGATATGGAACAGCATTTTTCAGCTTCACATTTGCCTCCAGACCCTGTTTAGCAATAAATTCAGCCATCTCACTTTTTAATTCTTCAGGAAACCAGGATCCCAAAAACAACATCCGGAATTGAGGAATTTCCTGGACAACAATCATCATGGCTTTTAAAATATGAAATGCTCCGCGCAGACGTGTTATTCCGCCAGTGTAAATAGCATCAAATTCTTTTATCTCTGTTTTATTTTCTGATAAATGATGAACCAGGTCGGTGTAATTGTATATCACCTCCACGGGTTTGTCAGGGAAATAGGCCTGAAAACGTTTTTGGAGATTCTCTTCAGTAGTGATGATGAGATCACATTTACTGGCTTTTTGCCGTTCCCATTTTCTGACCAACCCGGCATATGGTGCTCGCAAAGAGGCCGGAAGACCGAACCCATGGTTATAATCAAGTATGTTTTCAGGATAGGGCTCATGCACATCATAAATGACTTTGGGTTTATTGGGTAGCGCTTTGAGTTTCCCCACCAAACGTAAGATTTTTAAATCATGGAGATGGAAAACATCGGCTTTTGTACTGACTGCCTTTCTGAATAATTGCCGATACAATCCTTTTGGGGAAATTCTTTTTAAGACATAATTTAAATATCGATTGGCCGAAAGGTTGCACTGCACTGTTTGGTAATGGATTCCCTCGACCGTTTTGCCACTGCTGTTGTTTTCGGCCGCCAGTACATAATATACTTCAAAACCGGCTCTGGCCAACGAACAGGCCTCTTTCCAGTAAATCCGGTCGTCGTACAGGCTATGGCTGTCAGCCAGGAAACATATTTTGGGAAGGTTTTTTTCCATATTCCGGATTAGGAGCTACAAATGTCTGAAAAATCAATGAAACCGCTGTTTAATCATCGCAATAGCATTTTCCGTGCGCTGTTGACCGGTTCCTGACACAATTTCAAAAGGAAGTTTCCTTGATTCAAGTTCATTTTTATAAAGATTAAAAAGAATGGTTCTTTTTTCAGGATGTTCGCGCAGGCGATCGGGTTGCCAGGGCAAGTCAATATCAGTCAATAAATAAAGATCAATGTTCTGTTTATTCATGTTTTGCTGAATCCAGGGATGACACTTTCCGTATTTAAAATCACACCATATTTTTGTTACCAGCAGTTCGGTATCATAAAAAATATACTTCTGGGCTTCCTTCACTCTTTGTTCCATTTGATGGAACTGCTTTTTTGCAATCACCAGTATATCATCAAAATTATAAGGGCGATTGATCTGGACCAAATACTCACGTGCATATTCAGGGACCCATATGGTTTGAAAATGATGGGCCAAATGTTCACTAAGTATAGACTTCCCTGTACTTTCCGGTCCGGTAATGGCGACTCGATAGGTCATCAGGCCTGGTATTCAGTTAGTTTTTCTTCCCGTTGCTTCAATTTTTCCTTCCAGGAAATATAACCCATAACAGCAATAATCAGGAATACCATGAATTGAAAACTTGTAAAGACCAATCCTTTATAAGCATAAAGCGGCACACTAATAACATCTCCAATAATCCAGAATATCCAATTTTCAACTTTTTTAATGGCCATAAGCCACATCCCAACAATAAAAATAGCAGTGGTAAAAGTATCAATGTAGGGAATATTTGTAGACCAATAATCCAGGTCATTCGCTTTGAATATTTTTAGCAGTACCAAAATTACAATGGCAGATATCAGAAACAGTCCGATTGAAAAATACCAGTTTCGCTTGGTGCACGCTGTAATTTTAAGAGGTGGTGCCGATGATTTTCTTGTCCACTTTATCCAGCCATATACGCTCATTAAAAAATAGAACAGGTTGATCCCGGCATCAGCATACAGTTGAATTCCAAAGCATATGTAAACATAGATCAGTACACTAACGATGCCGGTTGGATAAACGAGGATGTTTTCCTGGCGGGCATACCATACACTCAGCAACCCAAATACCACAGCTAAAAATTCAAGCCAGGATGTATCCAATAAATTGGCCCAGAAAGTATCAAATATGCTGAGGATAATCATAAATCTGGTTGGATCATTTTATTTAATATTACGGTTGCTATTGTAAATCCGCATTGATGATCTTCATCACAAAAACGGAATGGGGAATTTCAAATGACTTATGAATTTCCCGGGTCAAAACTTCCATTACCTCAACATACTCCCCAAACACCTGGGTGCTCATTCCATTTGTAATGGCCTTTATGTTTTCATGATCATTGAGTCTTTTGATAAAATCAAGAATGGGCGTTACAAATTCTGGTTTCAGAGGATAATAGCTCAATTCAACAGATATTTTCATAACTTTCTATATTATTAAATTTATCTTAAATCCATTTTAACAGGGCCGAATATTGCAACAAAAATACCCTGAATTTAATACAAGTTCTGATTTTCATTCGGATTATTTGGTAAATTTGTATAAAAATTACCACCATGATCAAAAAAGCCATTCACTATTCCGGACTCCTGATTTTTATAGCCATGCTTAGCAGCTGCCTTACGGTGGAAAAAAAGATCTATACATTTGAATTAAAGGATAACAATACGGGAACGCTTACAATCAAATATATCAACATTCTTTCGATGACGGAGGATACAGCTGATGTTTCCAGGGAAGATTTTGATGAGCTGATTTCCAGTTATATTGATGGAAATGAGATTGAACTGGAATTTCAAAATGCTCAGGTACGAGGTAAACGACTTTTCGAGGAAAATGGGCAACTTTGCGGTGAAGTGATCATCGATTTTAATGACCTGGCAAGTGTAGGTTTATTTCAATATGATTCTAAAAGTCCTTTCATGTTCAATGTGGGTTCTTTCCTGGACAGTGAAACCTATCTTAAAAGCAATGGAGATTATGGTGGAGACATTATGCCCGTTGTTTTCTGGTCACGATCCATGAAAGAACTTTCCCTTACTACGTATGTTACCGATCCCGATGAAACAACATTTAGTTTGTTGGACGAATATAAAAATTGGCGGTAGGAATTGTAATCTACCCAAAATCAAGGCCTGTCAGATGGAGGCCCACCAGGTCCGGCAACCTTTCTCATCAATTCCAATTTAAACTGCTGCTCAGCTTTGATTAGTTTAAGAATTTTTTGGGGAGGCAGTATTTTTTTCAATTCCTCATTAAAATCTTTGCGCATGTTGAGCATTTTTTGATCATGTTGCAATTGGGCATCAAGCCTTTCAGATGCCTCTTCATCCGTAATTTTATCAAGATCCATATCGGCCAATCTGTATTTGGACCTGAATGCCGTCTGTTCCTCTTCTATTTTATCTCTGTTGGCATTATATACAGGCCAAAATACTTGAGCTTCTTCTGGAGTGAGATCAACTTTATCCGTAATAAAAGCTACTTTTTGTGCTTCAATCTTCTCCCGCTGTGCCTGCATCCTGCCATATCCCGGTCCCCGCTGAGCAAGGGAGGCTACTCCAGTAGTGATAAATAAAGCAATGAGTAAAATAACAGCGCTGAAATGATTATTAGCTTTCATGATTTTAATATTAAAGGTTAACTATTTGTTCTGTACTAATGTCTTCTTCTTCCAGGTATCGAATGATATCTTCATCGGTCAATGTTGTATCGAAAATAATACCTGATTCAGTCATTGAATTGGAAGTTTCCGATGACACCAAAACCTCAATCAATGCATCTTCATCGATATCCTGGAAAAAATTGGGATAAAGGACCAACATTTCATCGAGGGTGATTTCGGAAAATAATTCCGAATCATTGGATCCATTTTTATCAAACCACAGAAGATACGAAGTGATTAAAATGACCACTGCAACGATTGATATGAAGGATGCGGCAATTTTTCGTTTGATGTGCCAAAACCGGACAGGTTTTTGTTCCATTGCGGACACCCGACCCTGAATAATTTCCGGAAGAGAATCAAAATAATTAGACGGGACTGAAAATGGTTCTCCTTTCGGAATCTTTTTCAGTTCATCTGGAATCAATTCGAATTCAACATTGGGATCGTATATTTCTTTTTTAGATGTCATGCCCTGTTTTGATCATTTCTTTTACAAATGGTTTAACTTCGTTTTATAAATTCTTCAATTTTTTTTACAGCAATATGAAAAGAAGCCTTGAGTGCTCCTACACTTGTTCCCAATATTTTTGATATTTCATCGTATTTCAATTCATCAAAATATTTCATTTGGAAAACCAGCCGCTGTTTTTCAGGTAAAGTAAGCATGGCCTCAAACAGTTTTTTTTGAATCTCATCACCCGTAAATCCCTGTCCTTCTGACAGCTTACCAGACAACACCCGATCATAATCCACCAATGGCACTATCAGTTTGCGTTTCTTTTTATTTAAAAAAGAAAGGGCTTCGTTGGTGGCAATGCGGAATATCCAGGTATATAATCTGGCATCCGATCTGAAACTTTCCAGGTTATTCCACACTTTAATAAAAGTTTCCTGCACCAGGTCGTCAGTATCATCGTGATCAATAACCATTCGCCGAATAAGCCAATAAACCTGCTGTTGATATTGCCTTACCAGGAGATTGAATCCATAATTTCTGGATTCAGGGCTCCGAAACATTTCAAGTAATTTATGATCAGGAATGGATTCCAAAACTGTGCTTCAAAAAATTTTAACTCTTGCTTTAGACGACTGTATTGAATGAAAGTTTAAAATTATGTTAAAATTCCTCAATCAAGCGTTAAATTGCGTACCTTTAATTTCACTAATCAAACACCCCTATCTTTAAACACTAAATCATGAAAACACCAATCAAAGCTCTATTCATTTTTCTAATGGGCTTTTCAGTTAATAACCAGGCAGATGTTTTGGATCATCACCATTTACAATCCTATCTTCCGGAAAAGATTGAGGGATACGAAGCAGGATCTCCTGAAGGTCAGACAACAACGGTACAGGGACTCACTTTTTCCAGTGCGAGTATTGAGTTCTCCAATTCGACAGATGGTTATATTAATATAACATTGCTCGATTATGCCGGCGCAAGCAATATGTATCAGGCTGCTGTTGCCACATGGTCAGCCGGTATAACATTTGACAATGACCAGGTCAACTTCAAGGAAATAAATTGGAGTGAAAAAATTATTGGTTGGGAACAATTCCATAAATCTGATAAAATAAGTTACCTGGCATTGGGAATTGCGGAACGATTTTTTTTAACCATTGAAGCGAACCAACAAAATGATACAGAGTTGGTCAAATCCATAGCCCACAAAATGGACCTCCAAAAACTTGCTGCTGAATAATAGATATTTATTAAAATAAATTAAAATAAAACCAGCAATAAACCATTTATAAAGGGAATTGTTATTTTTGCATTATGGCTCTAAAGCAAACATTCATTGTTTTTCTGTTAACCATCATCGTAACGCTGCTGCAAGCGCAAAGTGACAAGGTTAAATATGCCAATGGGGGTATTGATCCTGACATCCTGACCGAAAATATTTTCAGAAAAAAACTGGATGTTAATGTAGAACTCGGAACCTACTTTTCAACTTCTTCTGGCTATGGCAGTGGTTTTGGAACCTATATTGCCCCTGAGCTGTCGTATGCCCTCACTCCAAAATTTAGATTGACTGCTGGACTCAGAGTATTTCAAACGAGCACCATCAATGAAGGCACATCTTCCACTCTTCTCTATCCTTTTCCTTATCATGGTAACGCTTTTGGTAGCCTCATTTATGTTAAAGGAAATTATCTTTTGACCGAAAATTTAATGGTTTCAGGAACGGCTTTCAAACAGGTAGATCCATTCAGGATGAACCACCAGGGGGTGCCCGGTCCATCTCTTGATTACCAGGGCATTATCATGGGACTTGATTATAAAATCGGAGAAAATTTTTTCATTCATGGAGAGGTGGAGTTTTCAAATGGTGCCGGATATCGTGGGATGAGTCCCTTGAACAGTGGGTTCAACCATTCAAATCCTTTCATGCGAAATCCTTTCATGCGTTAACTTTTTTTATTCGAGCGATTTTATTCGCATATTGAAAGCGCTTTTTATTACATTTGCCATAATTCATATTTGAATTGCAATTTAAACCATTGGAAAAAGTACTAACCATATCGGGTCTTGACAAACGGTACGGTAAAATTCATGCCGTGAACAATCTTTCCCTGGAAGTAGAGCAAGGAAGTGTTTTTGGAATTCTGGGTCCAAATGGCAGTGGCAAAACAACAACACTTGGAATTATATTGGGTGTTGTAAATGCAAATGCAGGGTCATTTTCATGGTTTCATGAATCCAATTCAAAACAAAACCGGAAAAGGATTGGTGCCATTTTGGAGCAACCCTTATTCTACCCCTATTTATCCGCCTATCGAAATCTTCAAATAGTTGCAGATATAAAAGGAATATCCTATGATGATATCGAGCGTGTTTTAAAAACAGTGGAACTTTGGGAGCGGAAAGATTCAAAGTTCAGGACTTATTCATACGGAATGAAACAAAGGCTGGCCATTGCCTCGGCCTTGCTGGGTAATCCGGAAGTGCTCATATTTGACGAACCAACCAATGGATTGGATCCCCGGGGCATTGCTGAAATCCGTGAGTTGATCATTCAAATTGCAGAGCAGGGAATAACAATCATCTTAGCCAGTCACTTGCTGGATGAGGTTCAGAAAACTTGCTCCCATGTAGTCGTACTGAACAAGGGACAGAAACTTTTTGAAGGTACCGTAAATGATGTACTGAACCTTTCAAATACCATCGAATTATCATCAAACAACCTTCAAATACTGGAGCTGGCACTAAAAGAATTCAAAAATATAACCGATATAAAACCTGAAAAAGACCGATTTTTAATAACGCTTGCGGAAGGAGTAACCACAACTGACCTGAATACTTACCTGATCAGTAAGGGAGTTGTATTATCTCATCTGACTATGAAAAAGAAAAGTCTGGAAGAACAGTTTCTTGAATTATTATCTGAAAAATCATGATCCGGCTTTTAAAAATAGAACTCAAAAAAGTATTGAGCTACAAAGCATTCTGGTTCATGATCAGCTTTTATTCCGCATTGCTTGCTATAATGATCTTTGGCATTCCGGGTTTAATTGATTATGTGGCTGAAAAATCAGGGGAGCCAACCCGATTCAGGATATTCAAAGCCATTGTTTTTAATTTCCCCGATATATGGCAAAATATTGCTTTTGTAGCCAGTTTACGATATTTTATCAAAATCATCCTGGGTATTATTGTCATCATCCTGGTTACATCTGAATTTCATTTCCTGACCGTTCGGGCAAATATTATCAATGGCTTCAGCCGTGGTGATTTTCTCTCGGGCAAACTGGCAATGATCCTTTTGCTGGCCATCTTTTCTACCTTTATAATATTTCTGTCGGGCCTTTACCTCGGATTTACAAATTCGGCATCTGTATCAATAAACCATGTATTTGGCAAAATGCAATATTTAGCTGGTTATTTTATTGAAATCGTCAGTTACCTCATATTTTGCATGTTTCTGGCAATCTTATTCAAAAAAACAGGGATTACATTTATAGCACAATTTGTCTATTTGATCATTGAGCCCATTATTGACTATAAAATCAATGATTCCCTGACTCCATACCTACCGCTCAATGCCATGAACAGGATTATCCAAACACCCAATACTTCATTGATTAAAGTTAAAACAGCAGAATTCAACTTTGATTTTCAGGAATTCATCGCTTTTCAGGATGTTGCCGTATGCCTGGGATATGCCGGTTTATTTGTCATATTGTCGTTATTGATCCTGAGACACAGAGATATCTAATTGACAACTTGAGGAGAAATAATTAATTTTGATTTTTAGTCGGTTAAACAATGCAACAGAAACTGTTAATCATACTATTTGTGCTAACGGCACTCCCTGCTACACTCCTTTCAAGGCAGTATGACAAAGACAGCCTTCTGCATGTTTTACATACTACAGTTCTACCTTCGGATAAAATTGAAATTTTAAACCTCCTGGCAGATGAATATGCGGCAAAAGATCTGGCTCAATCTGAAAATTATGCCAATCAGGCACTATTTCTTGCACAATCAATTAATGATGATCATGGTGAAGCCATAGCACAATTTCATCTGGCCAGGGTCGAACTTGAAAAGAATAATTCAGATCGTGCATTTCAGCTGTTAAAAATGGCTAAAATAGGATTGGGCAGTCAACCCGGAAGCGAGTGGATGGGACGCATCGATCATCGACTTGCAGTGGAATACAAACGCCGACTTGAATTCAAAAATGCCCTTTCTCTATTATATGATGCCCTTGACATATTTACCAATCTAAATGATGAGCAAGAAATCGCTGAAATATACAATACCATTGGTGGAGTGTACTACGACCAGGCTAATTATGACAAAGCATTTGAATATTATCAAAACAGCTTTTCCATCTATTCAGAACTCAATAATGAAAGGGGAATGGCTGCATTGTATAACAATATCGGTGAGATCTATCGTCTGAGTGGCAAACCGGAAGCAGCAATGAATTTATACAAAAAAGCCCAGATTATTAATATCCATTTAAATCGACGCCATCATCTGGCGGTTAATTACAACAATATTGGAAATATTTATCTGGCTCTGAATAATATAGATTCAGCAAGTTACTATTTTGAGTTAAGCCTGAATATCGGAGAATCAATAGACGAACCTCAATTGATTTCATCAGCAAGCATTAGCCTGGGCAATTTATTCTTGCAAAAAAATCAGTATGCTAAAGCACTGAACTATTTTAACCGGGGCTATGAAGTAGCCAGCCGTCAAAATAATATTATTAACCTGCGGGATGCGGCTCTGGGAATGAGCAAAATTTATGAACAAAAGAAAAATTTTGAACAAGCCTATAATTTTCATATTCAATATAAAACACTTAGTGATAGCATTACCAATGTTCAGAACCAGGAGAAAATTACCCGTATTGAAATGCAATACATCTATGAACGTGAACAAAAAATAAAAGAAGTCAGAAAACAAAAAACACAATTCAAAAATTTTCTGATTGCGGCATCTCTGTTCATCATTTTGATCATTCTGGTATTGATTTACGGCCGTCAAAAGATAAAGATAAAACACTCCCATTATGCAGCCCAAAACCTCCAACTTGAAAAATCAAGACTGGAAGAAGAGATTGATTTTAAAAACCGTGAATTGACAACAAAGGTTATGTACATGGTTCATAAAAATGAACTGATTAATTTTATTACACAAAAACTGGTGAGGGCCAAAAATAATTTTGATGTCAAAAATAAATCGCAGATTCAGGAAATCATAGTTGGACTCCAATCGGGCATCGATAAGGACATCTGGAAAGAATTCGAGAGTCGTTTTAAGGAAGTACATAAAAATTTTTATAAGCGACTCATGGAATTACATCCGAACTTGACTGAGAATGAGAAGAAATTGTGTGCCTTCCTTCGGTTGAATATGACCACCAAAGAAATTGCTGCAATTATGCACCAGAATCCTAATTCAATTGAAGTTGCACGCACAAGAATGCGGAAAAAAATGAATCTGAACAATAAAGAAATTAATTTAAACAATTATCTGGCTGGTTTATGAAGAGGCTGATCTATACGATTTTGTTGATGTTAATGATTGTGTCATTAAAAGCGCAATATGCTTCCCTTCTCGACAGCCTGACCAATCGTTTAATGCAGGTGGAAAATGACACTGCTCGAGTCAACATTTTAAATCAATTGGCTTCGGAGGTTTTTTTTACCGATCCGGATGAAATCATTGATTATGCTGAAAGTGCCCTTAAAATAAGTGAAGAAATTGACTATCAGAAAGGAATTGCCCAGGCATATAATAATCTGGGAATTTATTATCGGGTGAAAGGTATTTATGAAAAAGCGATAGACTATTTCTTTCATAGCCTGGAGATCATGGAAGACCTGAATGATAAAGAGGGAATAGCAAGATCTTACAATCTTATAGGGATTATTTATTATTATTTGAATAATCTGGAATTAAGCCTTGAGTATTATCAGAAAGCACTCGTGCTGAACGAAAAGCAGGATGATAAAAAATGGATCGCCGGAAACTCCAATAATATAGGTATGATTTATGAGCGAATGGGTGAATATGACCTTGCCTTGGAATACTATTTAAAATCCATTGAAATGAGTAACGAAATTGACAATAAAAACTGGTTGGCTAACACCTATGGAAACCTGGGAAGTTTATACATGATGATAGGAAATCCAACTAGTTTGGGCTTATTTCAAAAAAGGCTTAAATTAAAAACAGAACAGAAGGATACCGCGGGCATTGCTTCGGCTAATAACCTCATAGGCAATTATTTTCTTTATAATAAAGATTATCAAAATGCTTTACCCTATCTTTTAAAAAGCTATGAGCTTGCGCAAAAAACAGATCAATTGTCACTTTTAAATCTCAATAGCCAAAAGTTAAGCCAAGTCTATGCAGGTCTTGGTAATTTTGAAAAAGCTTATTATTATCACAAACAATTCAAATTGTACAATGACAGTCTTGATCTTCAGTCGAATACGCAAAAAATCATGCGTCTGACATTGCAAAATGAATTCAGGAAAGAACAACAGCTGGAAGAACTGGAACACCAAAATAATAAAATTCGTCAGACACTTTTAGCCCTATCCATGGTACTCGCCATTGCACTGATATTGTATTTATATTGGCGTCAACGATCAAAAGTCAAACAACACTTATTGCGGCAGGAAAAGCTTGAAATTGAGAATCGCACCCTGCAGGAGGACCTGGAATTTAAAGATAAACTATTGGGGGACAATATCAATTATCTATTGAACAAGAACGAACTTCTCACAAATGTTATAGAGAAATTAAATGGCATTAAAACCAATTTAAAACCTGAAAACCAAAAAATGATCAACGGAATAATTGTGGAATTGCAAACAGGAATACAGGATAATACCTGGGAGGAATTTGAACTGAGATTCAACCAGATTCACAGTGATTTCTATAATCAGTTAATCGCCCGGTTTCCCGGTTTATCCGCCAATGAAACCCGCTTATCAGCCTTTTTAAAACTCAATATGACCACCAAAGAAATTGCAGCCATTACCGGTCAATCGATCAAAAGTATTGAAACTGCAAGGACCCGCCTTCGTAAAAAACTCAACATTCGAAATAAAGAACAATCCCTGGGGGAGTTTTTATCTAAATTCTAACACCCTCTTTATAAGACTACTATGATATTTTGTAGGGGTGTTGTAGGGGTATCCCACTGGCACCTGTATGGTGTTTTTATGGGCAGTAATTCTTGTTGTATTAATTTTGTAATATAGAAATCCTTGTGTATAAGAATAACTTAGCCCACTTTTGCATCGCAAATCAATAATAACTCTATGGAACGTCGCAAAGGAATTTCAGAACGTAATATAGATGATGAAATTCAATACTACATCAAGAAAAAAAAGGAAGAAAACTCAGCACTTAAAAAACTATTGAATGCGCTTGAGACTTCAAAAAAAACCAATGATATCGATGACAAGACTAAGAGAAACTGATAATACGACATCATGACTAATTCTACCGGTTTGTTGGAAAACGAAGTTTTTTTAAAAAATACATCACAATCTCGTGAACTTTTATACAAATATTTTGCACCGAGAATGTATGGAATTTGTCTGAGATTTGCTGGAAATAAGATGGAAGCCGATGATATATTACATGAGGCTTTTGTGAAAATTTTCACAAAAATTAATAATTTCAGAAATGAAGGTTCTTTGGAAGGCTGGATAAGACGAACGATAATCAATACTGCAATTAATTTTTATCGGCGAAATTCAAGGTACGCCCAAATGGTAGAGATTGATGGAATTGAAATCAGTTCAGAAAAACACAATCATATTTTTGATGCAATTACAAAAGAAGAACTACTTCAATTAATTCAAGAATTACCCAATGGTTATCGAACTGTTTTCAATCTCAATGTAATTGAGGGATATACGCACAAAGAAATTGGTGAGATGCTCAATATTTCGGATAATACTTCAAAGTCGCAATTAACCAGGGCTAGACTTGTGCTGCAAAAGAAGGTTGAAAATTTAATGCGCGAAAAGGTTAAGGTACCTTTTGACCAATTAACCATAGTCAAAGCAGATAAAACGAAAAAAATTGAGCCACAGAGAAAATATTTGCAAGCAGTATAAGATTTTAGTACTAAAAAAACGTTCTCATTAATATTGCAATATAAATAGCATAAGCATCCAATAATTGAAGACTGGATATCGTTATAAAATTGTGGTACGAATTTTGATAATAACTATTTACGTTCTTAAAGATATTGAAAAAATAAAAGTAAGGTGTCTTTCCTTAATTGGTTTTGGTTAATAATTAGGTTTATTCTTTTCCTTTCTTTAAATAGCCTTACTTTTAAACCGGTGGTGTCAATGACACCACCGGTTTTTTTTTGAAATTTTGTTTATTTTTTTTCAACCGCAGTTTATAAATTTATTGAAAAAAAAATTGACAGGAAAGGATATTTCACTATCTTTGTAATAACATTTTAGGCAATTCTATTTTTCAAACAAGATATTCAAGAATACGAAAGTAGGGTGAACATCCTTCAAAAATTGGTTTTGGTTAATAATTAGGTTTATTCTTTTCTTCTTTTCATCACCTTACTTTTTAAACGAGTCGTAGTTATGCTGCGGCTCGTTTTTTTTTGCCTGTCTTTCAGTTGCCTTAGATCCAATGGATCATCCTAACAAGTGTAAATATTAGTTCACCGTTAAATTCGAAAGAAGTATTACTTTTATCGATCCATTGGATTGAAGATTTTCTAATCAGTGGATGGGTTATAAAAAGTCCTTTTTTTACAATCAGATAACATACATGATTTAATGGCGGTAGAGAATTCAAGGATAAAGGGAATTTTGTTTGCATCGTTGACAGCTTTTTTCTGGGGATTTTTAGCTATTGCGCTCAAAGTAGCCTCCGGTGTTTTGGACCCCCTCACCATAGTGTGGTTTCGTTTTCTTGTGGCATTTCTCATCTTATTGGTCATCTTCGCCATCAAAAAACCAGAGTACCTTGTCATTTTAAAAAATCCACCACTATACATCATCGTTGCATCACTGGGCCTGGGAATAAATTACCTTGCTTTTTTATACGGATTAAAACTAACTACTCCAGGCACAGCTCAAGTGATCATTCAATTGGGTCCAATTTTCTTAGGCATTGTAGGTTTAATATTTTTTAGAGAAAAAATCAGCAAACGTCAGGGTTTGGGTTTTATAGTTGCAGGTTCCGGAATGTATATTTTCTATCGTGAAAGTTTATCACAGATCGTAGCCAGAGAGGAACTCTTCAACATGGGTATTATATGGGTAGTTGTAGCGGCCATGGCCTGGGTTGTTTATGCTACTTTTCAAAAGATGCTGGTTAAAAAATACCCAACCCAGCAATTGAACCTTTTTTTGTTTGGTCTGCCAGTTTTACTGTTTGCCCCTTTTATAAATCCTTCTGGATTTTTTAATCTCTCACTGAATAATTGGCTATTATTAATATACCTTGGCTTGAACACACTTATAGCCTATGGTAGTCTGGCATATGCATTTAAATACCTTGAAGCGAGTAAAGTTAGTATCATTGTAACCATGAATCCAATTATCACTTTTATCATTATGGGTATTTTAACCTATATGGAAGTGAAGTGGATTGACCCAGAAATCCTATCAACCCGAGGTTTAATGGCTGCATTTTTAGTTTTATTGGGAGCCATCATGGCGATTGCAGTGGCCAAACCAGGAAAAAAGAAAGATATTCGGGCCTGGTTCAGATCAGGACACAAAAATGAATTAGACGACCAAGTATGAAACCTAAAGCATACCATTTCCGAAATATTACAGTTGTTGCATTTCTTATTTTGCATTGTATTTCATTTGCACAAAGTGATTTTCTCCCCGAAACATACCTTGGTGTGAAACAGGGGATGAATATTTCACGAGTCAGCTTTGATCCTGCTGTTTCACAGGATATATTTTCAGGTTATGTCGGAGGACTGGTATTCAGACACATTTCGCAAAGGAGTCTTGGAATACAGGTCGAATTAAATTTTTTACAGGCCGGTTGGAAAACCCACGGTGATACGCTCGGTAAATATGAACGAAGACTCAGTTATTTACAATTACCCCTGCTAACCCAAATAAATATTGGCAATCGAAAAAGCCGGGTTATTATCAATCTCGGGCCTAACTTTGCTTATTTATTATCGGAAAATGAAACAACTGACATAGATCCAAATTCAGAAGAAATACCCTTTGTAGGGATGAAAGTCAGAAATATTTTTGATTACGGACTCTGCTTTGATATTGGTTTTATGCAAAAAACAGCCATTGGTTCTTTTCAAATCTCAGGAAGAATGATACAAAGTTTAAATAGTTTATTTGAAACAGCCGGAGATGCTCCTTACAGAGCATCCATGAACCAGATATTTGAGATAAACTTAATGTACATGCTCGAATTGAAGGACATTTTTGGATCAAAATTGCAATAATACATTGAGGATTACATTGAAATCGCAAAAAAATCATCATCAACAATATTGGGATTTATCAATTCCAAAAGATTGGGTATGCATTCAAACCGTGGATATGCATACCGAAGGCGAACCATTGAGAATTCTGACCGGCGGCCTTCCCAAAATTGAGGGCCAAACGATACTGGAAAAACGCAGGTTTGTTAGAGACAAACTGGATTATATACGATCGGGAATTATTTATGAACCTCGTGGTCATGCCGATATGTATGGGGCGATATTAACCGAACCGGAAAGAAATGACAGTGATATTGGTGTAATTTTTCTACACAATGATGGATACAGCACCATGTGCGGTCATGCCATAATTGCCCTTACCAAGTTCATCATCGAATCGGGTTGGATCCCCAACCTGAAAGAACCAGGAGTATTAAAACTGGATGTTCCAGCTGGTCAAATAATTGCCAGATTCATTGCTGAAGGAAATGTCGTAAAACAAACTTCCTTCAACAATGTACCTTCATTTGTTTATAAGAAGGATCAATCTCTAAACATAAAAGGTTTGGGTAATATAAGGTATGACATTGCTTTTGGCGGTGCTTTTTACGCTTTTTGCGATGCCAAAGACTGGAACCTAAAATTAGATCCCTCACATTATAATGAGATAATTGCAGCGGGCAAAAAAATGAAACAATTGGTGACCCGACAAAACGTCATCCGACATCCCATCGAGCCTGACCTGGGTTTTCTTTATGGCATTATATTTACGAGTCCTCCCCAAAATGAAAAAAATCATAGTCGCAATGTCTGTATTTTTGCAAATGGAGAACTTGACAGATCTCCAACCGGTACAGGGGTCAGTGCCCGTGCTGCCATTCATTTCGACAATGGGGACATTAAAAAAGAACAACCCATAGTGATCGAAAGTATTCTTGGAACGACCATGCGTGTTAAAGTAATGGACACCGTAAAGTTTGGAAATTACAAAGCAGTTATTCCCGAGGTGTCAGGAAGGGCATGGTATACCGGCAGACATAATTTTTATTTTGATCCGGCTGATCCTTTAAAATCAGGTTTTATAATAAGATAAGAGCACAACATGAGACCACACAAACTATTACTTTTTTTGATTTTAATTTTTAGTTTTAGTTCCTTCTTTTCTCAGGCAAAGGAATTGGATGATAAACTGAAAGCACTTCAGGATAAATATAATTTCTCATTCAGGCAACTGGAAACCGAAAAATTCTTTTCTGAAAAATATCTATTAACATTTGAACAACCACTGAATCACAATGATCCTCAGAGTGGTACATTTACTCAAAGGATTTTTTTGTCCCATCTCGATTTTCAAAGTCCGGTTGTTTTTATTACAGAAGGGTACGCTGCCGGTTATGCCAGTTATTCTAATTATATTAATGAGCTTTCTCTGATACTTAATGGGAATCAAGTTTGTGTCGAACATCGATTTTTTGGCGAGTCGTTGCCTGATCCGCTGAACTGGGAATACCTCAATGTGTATCAAGCTGCCAGTGATCATCATAATATAATTGAATTCATCCAAGAGGTCTATTCAGGGCCCATTGTTAATACAGGAATAAGCAAAGGGGGTCAAACAGCTATGTATCACCGCTACTTCTTTCCGGATGATGTGAAGGCTACAGTTGCTTATGTGAGCCCATTGAATTTTTCCATCGAAGACAAACGTATTTATCAATTTTTAGAAAATGTAGGAGATTCGACCACCCGGAAAAGGATTTTTGATTACCAAATGGAAATGTTCAGGAATAAAAACCTTTATCTGCCTGAATTTGAAAAACTAGCAGTTAAAAAAGGGCTAACTTTTTCAATGGGGTTGCTTCAGGGCTATGAACTTACAGTACTGGAGTATTCTTTTGCATTCTGGCAGTGGGGAATTACACCTGTGGATTCAATTCCCATGCCTGCTACATCTCCTGAAAACATGGTTCATCATCTAAATCAGGTAGCAGGTATAGACTGGGTATCCAATGAAGGAATTGATAAAATATATCCATTTTTTTACCAGGCCTTGACAGAAATTGGATTTTACGGATATGATATCACGCCATTTCAAGATTTTATCAGTTTCCAGGAGAATCCGACCTTTGATTTTACCATTGTTGAAGATTTGAATATCCATTATGACCCGGAACCGATGCAGCAGGTTGATTGTTTTATTCGCCATCAGGCAAAAAATATGATCTTTATTTATGGTGAAACAGATCCATGGACGGCTACATCAGTTGATTTAACATATAACCAGGGGTTGTTGAAAATCATAAAGCCTCATGGAAGCCATTTAACGAGAATATCAAACCTTCCTGAAGAGGAACAACGACTGGTAATCACCACCTTGAAAAATTGGCTACAAACTGATTAAAGGGTTTGTAAAACACTGGACAACTGTTCTATATCAATTGGTTTTGTCAAATAATTATTCATTCCCGCTTGATAGCTTTTGTCCTCATAGTCTTTGAGAGCATGGGCAGTTAAGGCGACAATGGGAATTTGGGGATTCCTTACTTTTTCTTTTCCCTTACGAATGACGCGCGTTGCCTCCAATCCATCCATTTCAGGCATTTCAATGTCCATTAATACAGCATCAAAATCCTTGCTGGCTAATTCCTTAATGGCCTCTAATCCATTAACAGCAACTGCCGATGAGTGTCCAAGACGATTGAGAAATGCGGTTATAACCTGGGCATTGAGCAGGTTGTCTTCTGCTATCAATACATGTAATTTTTTTTCGGTAATCATATCTTTATTCTTTTTCACATCCTGTTTTGAATGATCGCATTTAAGCATTATGGTAAACATGAAATTACTCCCTTTTCCTTTTTCACTCTCGACCCATATATTCCCATCCATCAATTCCACAAAATGTTTGCTGATGGTCAATCCTAAACCGGCCCCACCGTACTTTCTACTAGCATCAGTATGCTCTTGCGTAAAATCCATGAAAATCAACTTTTGTTTCATTTTGGATATACCAATTCCGGAATCTCTAACCGAAAATAATAGCTTTACCTGATCTTTTGACTGATGCTCATCAGCAGGTTTAATTGAAACATTGACTGATCCTTGCTCTGTAAATTTTATGGCATTTCCGATGAGGTTATACATAATCTGTCGGATGGCATCTTTATCACCAATCAGGGTGGAAGGTACCTTGTTGGATATATCAAGCTTTATGTCAATTTTTTTACTCCTGGCATCTAAAAAAAAGGCATTGATTACTGAATCCATAATCTCTTTTAGGTTGAAAGAAGTTCTCTTTAATTCGGTTTTTCCATAATCAATCTGAGAATAATCCAAAACATCCTTTATTAATGCCAGAAGATGCTGTGTACTGTCTTTAATTCTTTTAAGGTTCAATAGATGACGCTCCTCAATACCAGATTTAATCGTTAAATCACAAAATCCGATAATGGCATTGATGGGTGTCCGAACCTCATGGCTGATATTGGCTAAAAACCTGTTCTTCGTTTCGTTGGCCTGTTCAGCAAGTTCCTGTGCTATTTTGCGTCGTTCATTTTCTTCTCTTAATCGTTTGGTACGCTCTTCAACCCGTTTTTCCAAATCTGTATTCAATTGCTTTAATTCCAGGTTGGTCCGCATTTTAAGTTTATATCGTGACCAGAGGATAAAAATGAGTGATACGGCTAACAACGTAATAAATACAATTATATTCCTGATATTCCGCTCTCTCAAAATTTCCAGGTTCAAATCAACCTCTCGAATGGTCTGGCGTTGTGATTCATCTTTCAAGTGATATCCAAGCTGCATCAATGACATTTTATTGGATGCCTGCTCTTTTGCCATTGATTCTTTTAATTCTGAAAATTGCTGATAAAAATCGAGCGCACTTTTATAATCCCCCATCATTGAATAGGTTTGCGAAAGTTCGTTAAGTGTTTCCAGATGAACAGCTGCCAGCCTGATTTGCTCTGCCATTGATTTGGATTCACCTAAATACTGAATAGCCAGGGCATACTGTCCAGAATATTTATGCGTAATCCCGATGTTTTTATAAATAACTGCAATCATATTTTTATCACCCACTTTCCGGCTCAATTGCAGTGAATGCTCATATTGGTTCAGGGCCTTTTTATATTCTCCTTTTTGTCGATAAACATTACCAATATTATTGATGATCCCCGCCCGATCAAACAACTCTTCCGGGTGCAATTCAATAATATGTAAAGCTTCTTCATAATGAAAGAGTGCCTTGTTATTTTCCCCTTCGTACCAGTATACGTTACCTTTGGAAATCATGGCATTGACCAATACGGTGTGATCACCGGATAGCTTTCCTTTTTCGATGGCTTTATTGTAATAATCAAGAGCCAGATCTGATTTTCCTAAGTTTCGGTAAGCTACTCCTGCGTTGATAAGTGCTTCAGCAATTCCCTGGTCGTAATTTAAAGATTCATAGATATTTAAAGCTTTCAAATGGTGATCCAAAGCGGTCGAATAATCTCCCATGAAACGGTATATTTTCCCACTGTTATCTGAACTTTTGGCCACTCCCATAGGAAGATCAATTTCTTTATACACTTTTTCGGCTTTGATATAATAATCCAAACTCCGAACATTCTCACCTTTACTTCTATAACCCTGAGCAATATTGAAATAGGCATCAGCTTGAAGGTTTAAATCTTTAAGGGAAACTGCAATTTCAAGGGCCTCAGTTGCCAGCTCAATAGCTTTATCCGGATTTTTAGTGCAAATCTCAGCAGACAAATGATTCAAAAGCTCACTTCTTTCTAGACCGTCAGAAGCCTCAAGTTTTTGAATGATACTATCCTGTCGTTGATTGCAAAGAGTCAACAATGGTAATAGAGCAAAGCACAATATCCCGATGATTCGAAGGTTAATGGTGTCCAAGAATATAATTGTGTTTAAGGATGAATTTGAGGATTATTCCCCATATCTATTTTAATGGGAATTGTACGGAAAAACAGGAGTTTAGGTTGGGTTTTAGAAAGGTTTTTTAAAAATAAAATGAATGCCGGCGCTATTATTTGAATAATTGCTAATTTTGTATCATCATAAACACATGGTCCCGTAGCTCAGCTGGATAGAGCAACAGCCTTCTAAGCTGTGGGTCACAGGTTCGAATCCTGTCGGGATCACAAAGAAAGCAAAGCCCGGTGCACCAAGTGGACCGGGTTTTTTTATTCTGACTTGAGAAAGGCTTCGCTTTAGCGAAAAGCAGAATGAATAAAACAGGCAAATCTCTGATTTGGTCGGATTTGCTTTTTTGGCAGCAACACCATTGAATAAAATTAAAAATTCGTGGTAAAATCATCATTCAAATTGATTAATCGAAATTCCAGTCCTACCCAAAAACTACTTGAATTCAATTATTAATGGCCAATCCTAAATTGCCATCCCAAAATTTTGCAACCAAAATCCTGATTTTAAAGTATAGAGAATAAAAATTGTAATGGTTTTTACAGTTTCGATCAAGGTTGAATAAAAGAAACTAAACCATTCTATCTAAATAGAAAATTATGAAAAGTAAAATTATTCCTTTGTTTGTTTTCATCCTGTTTGTTTTGGTCTCATGCGAAAAAGTGAAAGAAGAACTGGGTAATGCTGCTTCCTTTGACGCTGCAGTTGATCTTCCTGAACAAACGATCATTATTGATTCAACAGCTTTTAAATCAGGTACAGCAATAAATGAAGTAATACCCATTCACATTTTTGAAGTAACCATTGACATGGCCAGTATTTATGAAGCAAAAAATATTACCTCTGCAGCAATCGAAGATGCCGGATTTGAAAAAATCAGTCTTAACATTATCGATCCTGAGGAAATGACCTTCGATTTTATAAAATCAATGTATATGGCCGTTTCTCCAGAGATTGATTTCGCCAATGAAAAGGTCGTGGGGTCAACAGGAGAAATTCCAGAGGGATCAACCAATGTAACTTTTGCAATTGAAAGCATTGACATTAGCGGCCTGGTAAGTGAGAAGCATTTTTATGTTGGTCTATTTGGTGATAAAAAAGGACCGATACCTGTATCAACATTGACGATGCTCCTTGACTCAAAAATAAAATTCACAGTCAATCCACTCTAATATTGCTGTACTGGAAATATTAACCTCCACAAAATTCGGTTATTAAACCGAACCCGTTTTATATTCTTTCCAAACCAATGCACCTGAGCCTAAAATTGCTGCATCCCCCGGGGGCAATTCGGAAGGCAGAAGTGCAACTTTCTCTTTGTATATATTGAGAAGATAGTGTTCCGTATATTTTCGCACGGGATCAAAAATCAAATTTTCAGCCTGTGCCAACCCTCCAAAAAGGAAAATGGCTTCCGGACTTGTATGCGCAATGGCATTCGCAAGTGTTAAGCCAAGCATTTTACCTGTAAAGTCAAATGCTTTTATTGCAATGGGATCTCCTTTTCGGGCAGCTTCATCAATTTGTTTAGCCGACAAGTCCTGGTAATTATAAGTCCGCAGGATACTATCTTCTATCATCTCAGATAGCAGGTTGAAAACAGTCCGTTTTATCCCTGGGGCAGAGGCATAAGTTTCCAGGCATCCTTTCCTACCACATCCACATTGTCGTCCATTGGGATCGACGATCACGTGTCCGATTTCTCCAGCAAATCCATCATGTCCATAAACCAGCTCTCCATTTACAATAATTCCACTTCCAACACCTGTTCCCAAAGTAATCATGATAAAGTTTTTCATGTTTTGTGCACCACCATATATCATTTCACCAATGGCTGCGGCATTGGCATCATTGGTCAGTAAAATGGTTTGATACGAAAACTTTTCCTTAATATAATCCACCACAGGAACAACCCCCTTAAATTTGAGGTTCGGAGCGAATTCAATGGTCCCGTTATAAAAATTTCCATTGGGCGCTCCAACTCCAATGCCCAAAATTTCTATTTTATCCGGGCAGGATTCCACGAGTCTTTTGAGAGCATCGACCAATGAATTCATATAAATGGTATAATCGGGATGTGTTTTCGTTGGCATGGACTTACGTGAAATAATCTTACCTTTTTCATCCACGATTCCCATTACCGTATTGGTTCCTCCAATATCAACACCGATTGCAACTTTTTTCATGTATTTTGATTTATTAGCACTCAATAATTCATGGTTATTTGACAATGATTAACTCACTCCATCTGACTGGTTTTGTCATTTCCAATCCGTATAATATGCCAGGCAGAATAAAGCAAGTCATCTGTGGGAATGAAATGTGAGTTTTTAATTTGATAAGTATCTTTCTCCGAAGACACAGCAATTAAGTTATTCGGATCAGATAATGGGGGCCATTCGCTAATTTTAACAGTTACTTGTTTATCAGCCTGAAAAACAACCGGTAATGCGATTTGAGATTGATCATCAAGCGCTGTTATAGTGGAATCCATGGGGATAACCTGATGCCAATTCTCATTATTTGGATGCAATACGAACCTGGTAATTTCGGTAACTTTTTCATGTTTTGCACCTGGAATCTTGTACCTAAAAGCCACACCATTACCTGAAACACGAAATTGGAGGTAATACTGAAAGTCACCAGATGATGATAACAATTCAATTTCAGTTTCGTTGTAGGGTTCGGGAAAGTCCCTAACAGGATCAAAATCTTTTCCAACCCCATTGGTGATCCCCTGCCGTGTTGATGTTGATTGATGATAAACCAAAGGATGCTGCTTAGTTTCATTTAAAATCAAACCAAGCCTTGACCACCCAATAATTATTTCACTTTTACGGATAAGGTAATAGGCCTCCCCTTCATTGATGGCAAAATACAACCTCAATTCCTGATTGGGCGAAGGTATAATAACCTGGTAGTTCATCTCAGGACCCTGACAAGATAAGCTGATGACTACCAAAAAGAGGAATGTACGAAAGCTTTTACTCATCCACATCAATATTCAGAATAATCAGGCTAAAATAAGCATGTATTCTGAAATTCACATAAAATAAATGAGAAATCGTTTATTAACAGGATGATAAAACTATATGAAAAACGCTATTGCGCTGAATTTTGAAATTATTTATTATCCAACATCCTGGCGATGGCGTCCAGAAATTGCTGTCTTTTGAATGGTTTTGAAATGTAATCGTCCATTCCGGCTTTGATACACAAATCTTTATCTGATTTCATGGCATAAGCAGTAAGGGCGATGATGGGTGTACGATTATCACTATCCCGTTCCTTTTCAATTTCCCTGATCATTTGAGTTGCTTCATAGCCATTCAATACCGGCATTTGAACATCCATTAGGATCAGATCAAACTCATTCAATTTAAAAGCCTCAACTGCTTTTTCGCCATCATCAACTACTGTGATTTGCCAATTTTCACTCTTGGTAATGGCCTTAATCAGAAACTGGTTTGCCTCATTATCTTCTGCCAAAAGAATTCTTACCTGCTGAGGCTCCACATTCTCAATGTTAGCATGCTCTTCCATAAATGTTTTTGACTTTTTTTTGGATTTGTTTTTCATGAACAAAGATACAGTAAATCTGCTTCCGTTTTGAGGTTCACTTTCCGCAATAATCTTTCCACCCAAATATTCAACAAGTTTTTTAGTAATAAATAGTCCGATTCCTGTTCCTTTTATTCGTTTGGTTAAATAATATTCAAGTTGTTTAAATTCTTGAAAAATAACATCCAGATCTTCTGCCATGATGCCAATACCAGTATCTTCAACTATAATTTTTAGAGCAACCCGCTCATCTTCAACAAATGATTTAACGGATATATTGACCCCTCCAGTATCGGTAAATTTAATGGCATTGCTGATTAAATTTATAACAATCTGAGTGACTTTCAAATTATCGCCAACCATTTCAGCCTGGCTCACCTGTTTATAATCGGTTGTTAATTCCAAACCCTTTACCACAGCCTGTTGATGATAAAAGGAAACAGCCGAATCTATTATTTCTATGATGTTAAATTCGCGTTCATTCAGCTCAATCTTTCCCGATTCGATGACCGAGAAGTCGAAAATATCATTAATGATCATCAGAAGCTGGTGGCCCGATTCTTCGATCATTTTGAGCATCTGCCGTTTATGGCGATCCTTCTCTTCCATGATCAGCATTTCTGAAAATCCCATGATACCATTGAGTGGAGTCCGTATTTCATGGCTCATATTTGATAAAAACTGGCTTTTGGCTCTGACAGCTGTTTCTGCCGCCTTCATGGCTGCATTCAATTCTTCTTCCAGTAACATCCTCTTAAACTCCAGTGATAGAGCATTGGCCAGTGTTACGATAATGCGCAATTCAATGTCTGAAAAAGATCTTGGTCGCTTATAGAGTACGCACAACGTTCCAACGACCTCATTGTCTAACAATACAGGATGCCCAATATAGGATTTATAACCATGTTTAGAAATTATGGGATCTGTCCTTACAAATTCGGTTTCATTAAGATCTTCAATAACCGTGGTACTTTTCGGATTTTGTATTGTTTTTTCAAAACAAACCCGTCCTCTGCCCTCCTGTTTCTCCGTATTTTTTTCTAAGTTATACCTGGACTGATTGATGAGAAGCATACCATTTTTCTGGTAACGATTAAACAATGAGGTGTCTCCCTTCAGCACTTCAGCAGACTTCCTGACAATTAAATCAATGTTTTGATCAGGTTTCACATCCAATTCATGAAAAATGGTATTCAATTGCTTGAGTTGATACTCTGCAATCTTTTGGTCAGAAATATCGGTTATCCTACCTTCCATGTACTGAAAATGGCCTTGCGTGTCATTTACCACTACCATCTGTTCATTCACATAGATCGCATCTCCATCGTTGGTTTGCCAACTGGATTCAAGATCCATCATCTGACCTTTTTTGTCAAGTTGCTGATTTATTTCATCACTGGTAAAATTCAGCGTAATCCGTTCATCGTTAATATTCCTGAAAACAAGGCTTTCAAAATCAGGATATTTTAAAAGTTGTAACAGTTCCTGGCTGGCAAAAATGAACCGACCATCTTTCCCTATTCTATAAACACCCGAATTTTCAGGAACTTTTTCCACATGATTATCTGGTGTTGTTTTGTTTTCCAAATTTCTGAGAACCAAACTTGCTTTACCATTTTTGAATTTACTCAGGAAAACTTCCAGACTTAGATTGTAGGAGGGTAAAAAAACTTTCTGAAATCCAATTTTAGTGGGATTTTGGGGGAAGGATGGCACACCATGTTCTTGATTGAAAACATAGTCAAATTCAGGAAACATGGTCAAAAAGCGTTTACCGATAAAGTGGGATTTATTTTTAGCAAAAAGCCCTGAAAATTTTTGATTGACTTCTTCAATATAAAGATCCTTACCTAATGAAGAATCTTTGTTAATGAGCCGTCCACTAACAAATCCGAATGGTAAATTCTCAAGGAATTCTTTTAGTTCGATATTTTTTTGTTCCAGAATATCCATTCAAATTTTTTGACCGAATAATAAGCCTACTTTATAATTATTAATCAGGATGAGAGAATTGTAAAAAATATTACTTAACCATTATGGTTTGACCGGAGAACTTTAAACAAGGCAGGGGGTATGAAAGTTCAAGCCCAACGAAATTTACACGAAATAAAACTTCATTTCGATGAAATTATCGATTGGGTTTCTTGGGAGGGGCAATTTTTTTAATCAACTGTCTATATCAGGAACCCAATGGAAGAGCCTGGCTGAAACTCCCGAGGATCCTGATCATACCTAAATAATCGCATGGGTCTTTTACCCATTAGTTCAATATTGTCATCATTAATGGATAACAACGTACCTTCACGCAATCCAACCACATAAACATTATTGTTGATGACCATAAATTCTTCCAGTCGCTGCTCACGGGTTTCACCACCATGTCCTTCAATGGGTGCGTCAAGATAGTGAGGATTGATCTGGAAATTAACCAAGCCAAGGCAATTTAAACTTTCCGGTTCGATAATGGGCATATCATTGGTGGTGCGCATGGTCGGACAGGCCAGGTTGGCACCGGCACTCCAACCTATAAAAGGCAGGCCGTTTTCAACGGCTTCCCTGATCACTTTCATTAATTTCAACTCATGCAACATATAAACCAAATGAAAAGTGTTTCCACCTCCAACAATGATGGCCAGGGCATCCTTTATGGCCTGTTGTGGATCCTTTTCCCGATGAAGTGAATAGATCTCAAAACCCATCTCGTTAAAAACATTGTTCACCCTTTCTTCATAGGCATCGAAAGAAGCCTCAATCCCTTCATCCGAAAGTGCAACCCCGGCATAGGGCACAAATAATGCGCGTTTCACTCCTGTTTTTTCAAGAAAATCTTTGATGTAGGGACGGGGCCATTCGAGATACTCTTCACCATAATTGGTTGAATTGCTTATTAACAACAACCTTTTTTTCATGTTGCACTGTTTTTTAGTTAATGCTTAAAGAATTGTCGCTAATATACAAATTCTTTAGTTACAAAACTTTGAAATTGAAGTTTCGCTAATATGTAAAAATTTTAAATAATAAAGAGATATGAATTACCGGTTTTTAATATAAGCTTTTTTAAAGTGCTTATACCATGAGTCACCATTTGTATATTTTTCAACTTCCTCTCTTGGATCCACATACTGAGCTGATGCCTTATCCGCAACAGCAAGTTTTTCAGCCAGCTTTTGCTGCAGATTCTTGGTGTCCTTCCCTGAATAATTATTGGCTTGAAGTACTTCTAATATTTTTAATGCTGTTGTAAACTCTTCTTCACTTTGGTAGTCGCTTATACTCCGTTCAAGGAAAGCAAGGTTTTTCTTAACAGAGAATAAATAATGAAGGGGCATGGGTTCAATCCTTTTCCGAATTACTTCATATGAATCCGACAATTGCTCCATTTCTTTATAAAGTTCTACAAAGCGATCACGATCATTTTCATAGAGGGCTTTCTGAGCTTGTTCGGCAAGTTTTTGATAATCCGCAGCCGGTTGATATTTGGCCTCCAAAACAGCAACTTTGGCTTTATCAAATTCACAATAATAATTTCTCGCCGTCACATTTTCTGTTCCTTTTAGCGTTTCCATGGCTTGCACAAAATCACCCGACTCAATCTGGTTATTGAAATTGTCAATGATTTGTTCATATTCAAGGTTGGCCAATTCACACTGTTTCGAAAATATATTGTTATTCAGCAGGGCTAAACTGGCTTGCAGCTTTGGTTCGTAGTTCAAACCATAAGCACTCTGCAAATTAAAACAACGGTCATAAATTATTCTTGCTTCATCCAATTGATTTTTGATCACCTTTACCTCAGCCAGTCCGCACTGATCAACAAGATAAGGAGTTGCTGCCTTCGCAAAAATCTCAGGCAAGGGCTCGTATACATCAAATTCCGATTTCTCTTCTAATTCGAGGGCATGCAATAATCGTTTGTATGCCAAACTATAATTACCGTGTGCCAATAGTTTCTTCCCTTCCGAAATATCTTTCAGGTACACCTGATAGTCTAATTCAGACTGAATCCTTTTAAAGTCCGGGGATATTTGAATTTGGGTTGGAAATTCAAGAGCCAGCTCGTAAGCTTCATCCAATTGCTCTTTGGCAATCATCTCGTTTCCATCCATGATGTTTTTATCTGCCAGTGATATCAACTGGGCATACCGACCATTTCTTGATTGAATTAAGCCATGTTTCAGAATATAGTCATGATTGAACTGACCAATGTTCTGACAAATACGATGGGCCTGCTCGAAGCAATAAATTGACTCAGCGAATTCTTCCTCCTGAGCCAATGAAAATCCTTTGTTGATGTATAATTTTACGAGCTCTTCAGATACTTGTCGAATGTATTTATTGGAAATAATCGTCGAACTGTTGTCAGCCTGAAAATTCCTTGCTTTTTCAATATAATTTTCAGCAAGTTCATAGTTTCCAATATCAATTGCACGATCAATCAGATGAAGATACGAATTGTAAATGCCATAATTTGCCTTTGAAAGCAATATGTTCAATTCCAAAGGAATTCTTTTTCCTATGGCTACCTCATAAAAATTTTCTGCATTGATTAAAACTCCCTTTGCAATATGAAATTGCTCTGACTCAATCAGGAAATCTGCCTTTTTAAGATAAGCATCATAAATCTTGGTTTTGAGTTTATCATAAACGAAATCGGTGTCGTTACAATATTTTGTTTTGGTTAGTATCCTCAATAACCCCCTTTGCAAGTTAGCAATAACTGCCGCTGAATAATTCACCCGGCTCAAATTATAATAATAGGCCTGTTGGGAATGTGTTACGTTCTGTGATAAAACCAAAAACTTACTAACTTCATCCACATAAATTTCCGCAACATCTGGAATCAACCTATCCAGTTCAATGTATTCCATTGAATTTAATACGATATCCAGTCGATCCTGGCAGTTGGTCAACTCAATTCTAAATTCCCTGAGTTTTTTATGGTATCCGCCAACATCATTGGTTTCAAGGTTTAAGTGTTCAAGAAATTCGGCATTGGAAATAACTTTGTAAATGCGTTCAAACTCCGTTAATCTCAAAAAGTTATCAGTAATGGAACTGGTTCGATAGTTAAGATGCTTCATTTGTTCCAGCAGGGTATTCATCGCACTGATGGCTGCATAATAGCTATCAATATATCCTATTCTTTGGTAGAAAAGGGCCTTATCAGCCTCGCTTGAATAAAACTCAATATCTTCAAGAACCACATCGAAGTTCCTGTTAGTATGATTGGTTTCAAACTCAAAATTACCCACAAATCCTTCTGAACCTGAGTAATTTATTCCAGAAAATTTATGGGCATGGTAATAATTACCTCTATCAACCACAACAACTGTAAAATCTGCTAATTCGGGTTGTAAAATATCTGATATATTGAAATTCCTGTAATATATATCCCCAGAACAATTTTCACCCCTGAGTCCGATTTCGACAGCATAGGTATTGGGATCTTTCTTCTGAAAGCTCTTATTGATAGTGTAATGATAGACAAAATTGGTATTTCTTAAACTGGTCAGGTTGTGTTTAGCAAGCTCCTTAATGAAAAAATTATTGATGCTTAATTTTTTCGATTTGTCTACCGAGTACTCAAATTTATACGTTCCTGTTTCATTCAGTTCAAATGATTCAGCCGCAGACACAGAGAAACTTGCCAACATGGCAAGAACAAGAAGAATGACAATCATTACTTCGCCTGCATATATTTTTCTTGGCCGACGGATAACCAGTATGTTTTTATTAAAGTTCACGGTACAAAGTTAGAATTACACCTTTAAAACCCAAAACGTTTTCTTATAGAACTTTATACGGTGGTTAAAAATTTTGTTGCAATAATGGGCTTAAAATTTAACGATCTGAAAATCATACAATTTAAATATCAAAGATACGCAATTTGGAAAAACATTAAAACAGTGAATATGTTATTACCAAAACGACTCTTTGTTACTGTTGATGTTTTGGAATATCAATGAAAGTTCTAAAAAAAGAGAAAGTCCGGATTTACCGGACTTTCCAGTGCCCAGAACAGGAATCGAACCTGCACGACCTTGCGGTCACTAGTCCCTGAAACTAGCGCGTCTACCAGTTCCGCCATCTGGGCCCGTGTATTCAAAACTGATGTTCAACATTGGATCATCAACTTTGAACCATCTGTGTGCCCAGGACAAGAATCGAACTTGCACTCCCTAACAGGAACATGGCCCTCAACCATGCGCGTCTACCATTTCCGCCACCTGGGCAAACGGGAGTGCAAAAGTAATAATTTTCAATTAACACAAAATTATTTTTTGATTTTTTACCACCCCTAACCCTTTGCAGAAATTACTATTTTTGCCCCTCATAGCAGAGCAAAAGAAAAACCCGTACATATGACGAAAGCAGTAAAAATATATGGAGAAAGAAACAGTGGAAATATCTATTTGGAATGGCTCCTGGCTAAGAATCTCGAAGTTGAATTAATCAATTCTCCAGCTTATGGATGGAAACATCGTCTGGCTCCTCAGCCAGATGAATTAACCGATCAGATGAAAGAAAATGCCATTTTTGCGTGCCTTATCAAAAACCCATATGCCTGGCTTTTATCTATGCATAAGCGACCTTATAACCATGAATCGCTCAGAAAACTGAGTTTTACTGATTTTTTAAAATATTCATTCGGCGACTATCGAAATCCCATCATCATGTGGAATCTTAAAAACCAATCATACCTGAAGCTGAGTGAATATGTTCCCAATCATATCATTTTCAGATATGAAGACCTGGTATCAGATTTCAAAGTCCAATTGAATCGGTTCGCTGATAAATTCAATATTGATAAGCCTGAATTGTACAAAAACATCAATAACCTACTCACACACTCCCATGGCATAAAAAGCCAAAGCTTTCACCGTGAATACTACCTGGAAGAACGATGGAAATTTAACCTGCGCGGCAAGCATATTGATTTTATCAATGATCACCTCGATCAGAATTTAATGCAAAAATTAAATTATTCCTATTTATAGTCACTGGCCATGTTTACAAAAAAAGACATTCAACAAATTGAGATGAAGGGGACGACCTTAGGTCTGGTTGAAAAGCAGATCGAATACTTCAAAAAGGGATTCCCTTTTGCTGACTTGCAGAAGCCTGCAGTCAAGAATGATGGAATTACAGTTTTTACCGAAAAGCGCATTGATGAACTGGTTCGCTTTTTTGAAAAAAATAAACACCGTTACCAGATTGTTAAATTCGTTCCGGCGTCCGGTGCAGCCAGCAGGATGTTTAAGGAGCTCTTCCATTTTCTGGAAACCGTGAACCAGGATGATCAGTCTGAATTACTGCAATCGGATACCAGCTTTAATTCTGTTTATAATTTTATCAAACGTTTAAAAGATTATGCTTTTTATCCCGAATTGGAAGCCAGTATGGCACGGGATGGGATTGCAATAGATGATTGCCTCGAAAAGAAAGACTATTTCACCATAATTGAATACGTTGTAAATGCGAAGGGCCTTGATTATGGTAGTCTGCCCAAAGGCCTTCTCAGTTTTCATAGCTATCAGGGCAAAGGCAGGAAAGCTCTGGAAGAACACCTGGTAGAAGCCGCACACTACGCAACTGATTCAGAAAACAATGCACGCGTTCATTTTACGGTTTCTCCGGAGCATATGGACAATTTCCACAAAACACTGGAACAGGTCAAAGATCATTATGAAAAAACCCATCAGGTTAAATTTGATGTTAGCTTTTCCATTCAAAAACCTTCAACCGACACCATCGCAGTGGATATGAATAATGAACCATTTCGTGAAGTGGATGGATCTTTATTGTTCAGACCTGGCGGGCATGGTGCATTAATTGAAAACCTCAACGAATTGGAAGGGGATGTGGTATTTATTAAAAATATTGACAATATTGTTCCTGACAGGCTGAAACCTGAAACAACACGGTATAAAAAAGCCATTGGTGGCTTGCTGACCAGTCTGAGGGAGCAAGCTTTTGATTATCTCAAAAGAATGGAATTGGGAAATGTTGATCCGGAGAACCTGGAAGATATTCGCTTTTTTGCAGAAAATGATTTGAATATTAATATCCCCGATTCATATAATACTATGGGTGATTCGGAAAAAGTAGCTTTCCTGTATAGAAATCTCAACCGCCCCATTCGGGTATGTGGAATGGTTAAAAATGAAGGGGAACCGGGAGGCGGTCCTTTCTGGGTAAAAAACTCAAGAGGAGAGATCTCATTGCAAATCGTAGAAAGTTCACAGATTAATCTCAGCGAACCCAACCAGCGATCAATTGTGAATGCAGCCACACACTTCAATCCGGTAGACCTGGTTTGTGGGTTGACTGATTTTAAAAATAACCGTTTTGACTTGCATCAGTTCATTGATCCCGAGACCGGTTTTATTTCCATAAAATCAAAAGCTGGCAAAAATCTGAAAGCCCAGGAATTACCAGGACTTTGGAATGGTGCCATGGCCGATTGGATCACCATTTTTGTTGAAGTCCCTGTCATTACCTTTAATCCGGTAAAAACCGTAAATGATCTTTTGCGTGATCAACATCAGCCGGCTTAACTGACGATTAGCCAGTTTGAATTGTAGATCGTAAATGTGTAAATAATATAAGGTAGATACGTTCATTTTTTCAATTTACAACACGCAGTATGGAATATCAGTCGCAGCTACTTATTGTAATGATCACCTACATGGCCCTGCTCATCCTATGGGGTGTATACCAGGGACGTAAGGTAAAAACAAACAGTGATTATGCCATTGCCGGACGCAAACTTCCCGGATGGATCGCTGCCCTGTCAGAGCGAGCTACCGGAGAATCTTCATGGGCCTTATTGGGGTTACCCGGAGCTGCATATGCAACAGGCCTAACCGAAATTTGGACCGCACTGGGATGTGTAGCCGGTATCATCACTGCCTGGGCCGCTATCGCCTGGCGATTAAGAGATGAAGCCGAAAAATATGAAGCCGATACCTTTACTGATTATATAGCCAAGTTTCATAAGGATAATGGAAAATGGATCCGTATTGTCGGAAGCTTCACCATCGTATTTTTCTTCTTCTTTTATGTAGGTGCCCAGTTTCTGGGAGGTGGAAAAGTATTGCATACCATGTTTGGTATTGCACCAACAACAGGAATGATTATCACAGCAGCGATTATCGTGCCCTATACCATTTATGGGGGCTTCAGGAGTGTGGTATACACCGATGTGATACAAGCCGTTGTAATGATCACGACCCTGGTATTGGGTCCGATTGTAGGCTTGATCTACCTTGGAAATCATCCAGAACTGTTTGCCCAATCCATACCCATGGCCCTGGAAAAAGCCGGACCAGCCTATAATTCATTGATACAGGCAGCCTCAGGATTTGGAGCCGGAGTCGTCATTGTTGGAGGCTTCTCCTGGTTTTTTGGGTACCTGGGAGGACAACCCCAATTGAGTATGCGATTTATGGCTATCAGTGATCCCCGGCAGGCAAAAAAAGCACGCAATGTTGGTGTAGCATGGACGGTCATTGCTTATATCGGAGCTCTGGCTATTGGATGGATCGGGATCGCTATTTTTGGCCCCGATGGACTGGAAGACAGGGAATATGTAATGCCAGCCGTATTGCTCAAAATATTCCCACCTGCTATAGCAGCTGTCCTGATAACAGGTGCAATCGCTGCTATGATCTCTACAGCCGATTCATTGTTGATATTATCCTCTACTGAATTATCTGAAAACCTGATTAAACCGGCCTCCAAACGAAAAATTAATCCCCGAAAAAGCCTGATGCAATCTCGCATCATAACGGCCCTATTGGCTGTCATTGCTTTAATTTTAGCCCATTATGTCAAAGAAGATACCATCTTTACCCTGGTGAGCTACGTATGGGCAGGTATTGGTGGAACATTTTCAATTGTAGTTCTTTTTACCCTTTTCTGGAAAAGGTTCCATGGAAAAGCAACCCTCATTACCATTGTTTCAGGAATGGTTTTTACAATCATTTGGATAGGGACCGGCATGGATGAAAAAATTACGGCTCGGGTCATGACCTTTGCTGTGGCTGCTCTGGTAGCAATTGCTTCTACCCTGTTTCTCAAGCCCTCCAAAAAACTGGATTAAGGGTTTACAGGTAAACAAATTCCTAGCTGATCGGTTCTAATATTATGCATTGAAGCATAAAGATGTCACCACTATGTCAAGCTTATCAAACTAAAATTTACGCTCATGAAAACAAATTTTATCGACCTTCATTGCCATCCAGCCATGAAACCCTTTGGCAAATCGTTTAACAAAACACCTGGTCAGAACACCAGCCGACGGCGTCGAAAAGAGAGCATCTGGCATTATGATCCACCCCGCATTATCGACAAAATTGCCAACATCGCCCTGACCATTACAAAATTTAGCCAGGCTGATTTTTCAACCTTAAGTTATGGGGGAGCACATGTTGTATTTGCTTCTTTATATCCCATGGAAAAAGGATTTGTATTGAATAAAATGGGGAACAACCTTCCGGCCGATTTACTTAAAAATTTAGTCATGGGGATTGGCAAAAAACGGATCGATCACCTACAAAAAATGACGGATTACTTTACGGATCTTGAAATGGTATATAATTATTATCGCCAATTGGATGGGAAGGTGATCCAACTCGATGGACAAAAGTCGCGATATAAGATGGTGAATAGTTTTGCAGAAATCGAAAACGATCCCGATGCCGGAACCGATACCGTATATGTTGTACTTACCATCGAAGGAACCAATGTTTTCAACACCGGCCTTCAACTGATGAATATCCCGGTGAATGAAGCAGAAGTAATGGCCAATATCGACAAAGTCAAAAACTGGGATAAGCGACTGTTCTTTATTACGATGACCCATCATTTTTATAATGATATCTGCGGTCATGCCAAAAGCATCGGAGGTATATCAGAATCGGTGCATAACCAGCAACTGGGCCTCGGTACAGGTTTTACGGAATTAGGATTAAAGGTATTGGACAAATTACTGGATGATTCCAAAGGCAGAAGAGTTTTGATCGACATCAAGCACATGAGTGTTCAATCGCGAAAAGAATATTATAAATTGCTGGAAACCAAGTATGCCAGTGAAAACATCCCGCTCATCGTCAGTCATGGTGCCGTTACCGGTTATCGCTCAGCTGGAGAGAAAATCATTGATAATCAAAATACCTATGGCCTGTTTCAGGATGGTGATATTAACTTTTACGATGATGAACTGGTGCGGGTGGCCCGATCGGAAGGGATCTTCGGGATCCAGCTGGATGAACGCAGATCGGCCAGTGAATTGGAATTGAAAAAAGCCGGAAAGCGAATCAGCCGCCGGAAAATGTTGTTTCACCGATCTAAATTCATATGGAATCAAATCCAGCATATAGCTGAAATTTTGGACCGTCAGGGACTTTATGCCTGGGGCATACAATCCATCGGATCGGATTTTGATGGTTTAATCGATCCAATTAATGGCTACTGGTCAGCAGAGCAGATGGGCCTACTCGATAGTTATCTTGAGAAGCATGCCTTTAATTATTTATCGTCTCCAGCGGGGAAAAATCTTAAATCATTCAACCAGATCAGTGCAGATGAAATCATCGATCGATTTATGCATGACAATGCCTGGGAGTTCTTGCGCCGTAATTTCTAAACATCGCAATGTTTTTCAAACCTTTAGAAATGTTAAATTTGCACTTTTTTTGGAAGGAGGTTTTTTATTTCAAAAAAAAGTAAGACCTTTGCACCCCTTTTTATAGGGAGACTTATACAACAATTTATTAATTAACATTTTAAAGAATGCCAACAAAAATTAGATTGCAGAGAAAGGGAAAAAAAGGACGTCCTTTTTTCCACATTGTAATTGCGGATGGTCGTGCACCACGTGACGGAAAATTTATTGAAAAGATTGGCAGCTACAATCCGCTGACGAAACCCGCTGACATTGACCTGGATTTTGACAGGGCACTTTACTGGCTGCAAACAGGGGCTCAACCCTCTGATACCGTCAGGGCCATATTGTCATACAAAGGGGTCATGCATAAAAATCACCTGCAAATAGGTGTGAAAAAAGGAGCACTCACACAGGAACAGGCTGATGCCAAATTTGATGCCTGGTTGAAAGAAAAAGAAGCGAAAATTGAGGGAGCTGTGAAACAAACCGAGCAGGAGATGACGGATGAGATGAAAAGGCGATTGGAAGCGGAACGGAAAATCAACGAGGATAGAGCCAAAGAACTGGCGGCTAAACGCGCTGCTGAGTTGAAGGCGATGGAGAAAGAAAAAGCAGAAGAAGTAGGTGAAGAAGTGGCCGAAGAAGGAAAAGAGGAAACAACCTCTGAACAACCAGCTGAAGCAGAAGCTAAAGAAACAGCCCCTGTTGATGAAGTGAAGGAAGAAAAAGCACAAGAACCAGCAGCAGAAAAGAAAGAAGAAAAAGTAGAGGAAAAAACTGAAGCGAAAGAAGAAGATAAAGAGCCAGCTGCTGAAGAAGTAAAAAAAGAAGAATCCGCCAAAGAGGATGCACCTGTCGCTGATAAGAAAGAAGAAAAAGTAGAGGAAGCAGAAGTAAAAGAGGAAGCAAAAGAACCGGCTACTGATAAAGCAAAGAAAGAAGAATCTGAGAAAGAGGATGCACCTGCGGCAGAAAAGAAAGAAGAAAAGGTAGAGGAAAAAGCAGAAGAAGAGGACAAAGAAGATAAAGAAAAAGATTCGAAAAAATCTTCTGCGAAAGATACCGAAGAGAAAAAGGCTGAATAATCAAATTCAGTCGTGATGGAGAAAAAGGATTTTTTCTTTCTCGGTAAAGTGGCTAAAACATCAGGTTACAAAGGTAGCCTGGTGTTTTTTTTTGATGTGGATGACATTGATAACTATAAAGACCTGGAGGCCGTTTTCATTGAAACCGGTGGAGAATTGATCCCTTTCGCCATAAGGAATCTCCAGTATAAGTCGGGGCAAACTTTCTTTGCAACCCTGGAGGAGGTCGATTCCGATGAACAAGCAATGGCCCTCATCGGAAGCAACCTTTACCTTCCTTTATCTTTTTTACCAAAACTTGAAGGAAATCAGTTTTATTACCATGAAGTTATTGGCTTTAATGCCAACGACAAAAAAAGGGGCAACATAGGAATAATTGAGTCGGTGATGGACCAGGGCAAACAAGCTTTATTCAGCATTCAATATGAAGGCAAAGAAATCCTGGTTCCGGTTTCAGATCACATCATCATTAAAGTGGATCGATCTTCCAAAACCATCTATCTCGATTGCCCGGAAGGGCTCATCGACGTTTACCTTTAAAAAGCAGGTATGCGAACACCATTCCATTTTAAACAATTTGCCGTAAGGGATACCCATAGCGCCATGAAAGTCAATACCGATGGTGTGTTACTTGGGGCCTGGGCTGGTGTCAATGGATTGGATAAAATACTCGAAGTTGGCACCGGTTGTGGTATAATCACTTTGATGCTTGCCCAGCGGTTTGAATCAGAAATTCTGGCCATAGATGTGGATGAAGGGTCCATTCATGATGCTCGGTATAATTTCGCAATCTCTCAATGGGCTGATCAACTGTTTGCCATCCATGCTGACTTTCGTCATTTTGCTAAAACCTCTCCGCACACCTTTGACATGATTGTCAGCAATCCTCCGTTCTTTAGTAAAAGTTTGAAATCACCACATGCCCACAGGAATTTATCACGCCATGACCAAAGCCTGTCATACAAGGAACTTATTGAAGGAGCATCCCGGGTTATTTCAGAAGAGGGCATTTTTTCCGTCATCCTACCCTTCGCTGTATTTGATGAATTTAACAGCATAGCAGAAAATCATGGATTTTACCTGGCCCGTCGGCTTGATATCATTCCGGTTGAGGGTAAAAATAAAAACAGAATCCTTGTTGAATACAAGTATAAAAAAACAAGTTCCGTGACATCCTCATCGCTGGTTCTATTCCATCCCGGGCACATTCCCACTGAAGCATATAAAATACTGACCGGAGAATTTTACACTGGATTTGAAAGATAATGGAATCATTATTGCATAATTTTTGCCAATATTAAAATCCCGGATCATGAAAATAATAAATTGCCCTGTCCCTTATTGGGTCCTGTTATGTGGACTGTTATTTTTTTCGGAATCAGTTTTTCCTCAAAAAATATATTCTTGTGAAAGCAAGTATGAAGCAGATTTCAAAATCTTCGTTGTTGAAAGCAAATATGAAGCCGATCTGTGTGTATATAAGGTAGAAAGCAAGTATGAAGCTGACGATAATAGGGGGTTGTGGTATTTCGTCGAAAGTAAATACGAGGCTGATAAAAAAATATACTTTACCGATTCCAAATACGACGCAGATTTATTGATCTATTTCGTCGACAGCAAATACGAAGCAGAATGGCGAAAGCGACAACAAATGCATTTGTTATATTAAAATACGGATCCAAAACTCAGGAAAAAGGTTCCTGAGTTCTTTGCAATACCCTATTGTGTCGAACTAACAAATTAATTTTTTATCTTCGCCGCCAGTTTACTAATCAAATCAAATGTTTATGAGAAAATTAGCTTCGCTATTGTTGCTATTGGTTTTCGTAGTATACGAATCAATGGCAGGAGGGTATCAGGTACGTTTACAGGGTCAGAAGCAAACTGGTATCGGGTTAATCGGGACCCCTTTTGCATTTGGTGCTTCCAGCATCTTTTACAACCCCGGTTCACTCTCCTTCATGAAGGACAACTATAGTTTCTCGGGTGGTATCAGCCCTATTTTTTCCAATGCCATCTTTCGGGCCAGCAATTCCGATTATACGGCCACTACTGACAATCCCACAGGTACTCCTTTTTATTTCTATGGAGCCGGGAAAGTGATCGATGAAATGACCATTGGCATTGGTGTATACACCCCATTCGGCAGTTCTGTTTCATGGGATCCAAATTGGATGGGGCGCTACTTGATCCAGGATATTTCCCTACAAACCATTTTCATCCAACCCACTGTTTCATACAAGCTGAACGATAAAGTTGGGATTGGTGCTGGACTAACCATTGCCACCGGCAGTGTTGAATTAAGTCGAGCTTTACCATCACCAGTAAACGGTCATTTTAATATGGAAGGAAATACCGTAGCGCTTGGTTTTAATGCTGGCGTTTATTTCAATCCCATTGAACCGTTAAAGATCGGTGTTGATTACAGGAGCAAAATGACGATGAAAATTGACAATGGCAATACCGCCTTTACTGAAATACCACAGTCTCTTGTTGATTATTTCCCCGCTTCAGGAAATTTTAGCGCGGATTTACCGCTTCCGGCAAACCTGGATGCAGGAATTGCTTATGACTTTTCCGATAAATTTACACTCGCAGCTGAAATGAATTTGGTGTTCTGGTCGGCATACGATTCCCTGATCATTGATTTTAAAGAGAACAATGAGCGCCTTGCGGATGCGCGCAGCCCCAGAGAATATAAGAACAGTCTTATTTTGAGGTTAGGTGGTGAATACCGAATTTCAGATAAATTGACTGCCCGTGCAGGTGTATATTACGATCCAACACCCACCAATGAAAAATACTTTTCACCCGAAACCGTCAGCTTGAATACCATTGCTTTTACATTTGGACTGTCATTCATGCCTGTTGAAGGTTTAAGTATTGACCTGTCATATCTCCAGCTTGAAGGGATGGAAGATGACCGCTCCTATGAACCCGATAATTTTTCCGGGACCTATAAGGCAAGAACATTCATTCCCGGTATTGGCGTCAGCTATAATTTCTAATCCAAAAAATTGAAGAAAATGAAGTTTAAATATATCCTGTATATTATAATTATCGGGTTTCTTTTTTCGTGTAAACCCGAACTGGAAGATTATGCAGTTTCCAGCGGAAGTGCTGATTTCTCAACCTATGTAGCCCTTGGCAACTCCCTTACGGCAGGTTATGCCAACGGAGCATTGTATCGTTCCGGTCAAATGTATTCTTATCCTTCCATCCTGGCTGAACAATTTAAAAAAGCCGGAGGCGGAGAATTCGTTCAACCTCTTTTGGATGGCGAATATGGGATTTTACCCGGCAAACTCAAACTTGGATATGCTACCGATTGTCTGGGTGCGACCAGCCTGGCTCCTGTCCCTGATCAAGGCAACCTCGATCCTTTGGTACCTGTTGGATACGCCGTTAACAACCTGGGTGTGCCCGGAGCCAAGTCGTTCCATCTGGTTGCACCCGGATATGGAAATTTAGCAGGTGTTCCTGTTGGAACTGCCAATCCTTATTATGCTCGATTTGCCAGTTCACAAGTTGCCACAGTTATTGGGGATGCAATTGCACAAACGCCAACATTCTACACCCTCTGGATCGGCAGCAATGACGTTTTGGGCTATGCCACTTCTGGGGGCATCGGAGATACGATTACCGGACAAAATACCTTTGCATATGTATTAAACACCATCCTCATGTCGATGAATGCTACGGGTGCCAAGGGGGCCGTCGCCAATATTCCCGATATTGTTTCAGCTCCTTTTTTTACCACAATACCTCCAAATGGATATGTGGTAACCCAGGGACAGGCTGACACATTGAATTTATTCCTTGGTGGATTTGGATTTCAATACCAGGCCGGCCCCAATTATTTTATTATTGAAGATCCAACTTCGCAGTTGGGATTCCGGCAAATGGTTCAGGGTGAATTGTTGTTGTTAACATTACCTCAGGATTCATTAAAATGTGCCTATTGGGGTGGATTTGACCCGGTATTGCAGCAGCCTGTTCCCATACCCAGACAATATGTATTAACAACTGCGGAGGTCAATAGTATCAATGCGGCTGTCGAGGGTTACAATGCAACCATAAGCCAGTTGGCCAGCCAGTATGGTCTAGCGCTCGTTGATGCAAATACGATCTCAAAAGAACTCCGTGACGGATTGGTTTACAATGGTGAAACCATTTCATCCACTTTTGTCACAGGAAATGGATTCTCACTGGATGGCATACACCTCACACCGAAAGGTTATGCTTTGATTGCCAATTTGTTCATCGAAAGCATTAATCAACAATTCGGTGCTACACTACCTGAAGTAAATCTTGTTGATTATCCGGCTAACGAATTACCTTAATTATCAAGGTTATTAATTTATTTGAAAATCTTTCCCATACTCTCTGTGCGGGAAAGATTTTTTTATTTTCGCACCACTGAAACACCTGGAAAATAATTTATATGAAATTGGTATTTGCGACAAACAATGAGCATAAACTTGATGAGATCAGACATATCCTTGATTCCAGCATACGGATTCAATCCTTAACAGAAATCGGTTGTATGGAAGATATACCCGAAACTGCCAATACCCTTGAAGGAAATGCACAACTCAAAGCAAATTACATTCACGAGAAATACAACCTGGATTGTTTTGCTGATGATACCGGATTGGAAATTGAAGCGCTGGGAGGCAAGCCAGGTGTTTTCTCAGCACGATATGCCGGTCCCGGTCACAATCACCAAAAAAACATGGATAAGGTTTTGGTTGAGCTGGGAGGAGAAATCAATCGCAAGGCACAATTCAGAACGGTGATCGCACTTATTCTGGATGGAAAGAAATATTCATTCGAAGGGATTGTTGAAGGAAAAATCTTAACAGAAAAGCATGGTGACAAAGGTTTTGGCTATGATCCTATTTTCCAACCCGATGGATTCAATGTTTCTTTTGCTGAGATGGATCTGAAGGATAAGAATGAAATTAGCCATCGGGGAAAAGCAGTCAGGAAACTGGTTGATTTTTTAAAAAACTATAATAAATCCTGAATATATTCAAGAATTTCGGATCCTTGCCTGGGTTGGAACCATTTTATTTGATCATCTTTTTGAAACCAGGTTAATTGTCGTTTGGCATATCGTCTTGTATGGGTTTTGATTTTTTCGATGGCCAGTTCAAGGCCCCATTCCCCATCAAGATATTTGAATATTTCCTTATAACCAACCGTATTTAATGAATTTTCATTTCTATATTTTTCCAGGCTCTTCACTTCGTCAATTAACCCCTCTTCAATCATTTGATCCACACGCTGGTGTATTCGCTCAAAGAGCTCTGATCGTGGGCGATTAAGGGCAATTTTGATTGTATTGAAAGTTCTGCTTTTGCGGGTATTTCTTCTCAATTCAGAAAAAGGTTTTCCCGCAGTGTAAAATACTTCCAGCGCCCGAAGAATGCGATTGGGGTTATCTATATCAACGACTGCAAAATAATCCGGATCCACCTTTTGTAATTCATCTCTTAAAGATTCAATGCCTTCGGTTTGTAATTTCTGCTTCAATGATCTCCGCAATCCAACTTCAGGATCGGGAAAATCGTCGATGCCCTTACATACTGCATCTATATATAAACCCGATCCACCCACCATAACAGCCACCTGATTATTTTTGAAATAATCATCCAGAAATCCCAGTACATCCTTTTCAAATTTCGATACATTATAATAATCGGTAACCGAAAGATGGCCTACAAAATGATGTGGGACCGCCTGCATTTCTTTCTCCGTTGGTGATGCGACTCCGATCTTTAATTCCTTATAGAACTGCCTTGAATCGGCCGATATTATATCACTGCCCAGGGCCAGGGCCATTTCAATGGCCGTGCTGGTTTTACCAACCGCAGTGGGTCCTGTAATGACAATAAGGGTAGGTTTCAAAGAAAAGAATTTGTAGTTTAATGAAGGGAACTTTACTGATTATCAACATAATCATCCAGTGATCCGTCGATGATATCTTCAAAATCCTGTATGAGTTGTTTTCTCAATTCATCATCATCTTCGTCATCGATATCCACCTCAGCTTTGAGATCCTGAAGGGTTCCCCGTTTAAATGAACACTTCGGATAATTGACCTCCTCTTTTTGTTTGAATACACTCAGTAATTCCATAAAAAATGTTTTCATGTTGAGAAAATCATACTCGAACAGGAGGCGCTGCCGGGGTTCATTGATAAAATCTCGAATAACAGCCTGATGCATAACATAGGTTTCCTTTAAAGGTTGGTTCTCTTCCTCCATTTCTTCCCCATTCATCATATCAATTAAAGTGATCTCCTGTTTTTTATTCCATTTCTGATCACATATATGAAACGAGGCCAGTTCATTCTCATTGAGCCCCACACTTTCCATGATCACTTTATGTAAATCTTTAAAAGTTTGATTGGCTTTGATTTCATAATCTCTTATAAAATCATCAACTTCACCATATAACATCCTGAATTTATAAATATGCATACTCCAAAAAGTTTATCAGTGCCATAAAGTTAAGCAATATGATTTAATTCAATCGTGCGAATCGGATAAAATTTAATCAGGATGGCTATTTGATATACCCTTGTTCGGGTTCAGTCCATGAATAGCCCCCTGTTTTAGCATATATGCATAAGCTTCTTCATAATTATTATGAATCTCACCTTCCAGGATGGCCTCCCTGATCGCTGTTTTAATCTCACCAACCACCCTGCCCGGCTTAATACCAAAAGTATCCATGATCACTTCACCGCTGATGGGTGGTTGCCAGTTGCGCAAACGATCTTTCTCTTCAATATCAATGAGCTTTTGCCTTACGAGCTTGAAATTGTTCAGGAATCGTTTGACCTTTTCCGGGTTTTTCGAAGTGATATCCGCTTCACAAAGCATCATCAAATCGTCAATCTCTTCACCCGCTTCAAAAAGAAGCCGTCGGATGGCCGAGTCAGTAACATGACTTTCGGCAAGCGCAATGGGCCGCAAATGAAGTAAAACCAATTTTTGCACATATCGCATCTTCTCATTCAAAGGCAATTTGAGTTTACTGAATATTTTGGGAACCATTTTCGAACCGATAAATTCATGACCATGGAAGGTCCATCCGGTATCTGGTTCAAACTTTTTGGTAGCCGGCTTGGCGATGTCATGTAAAATGGCAGCCCATCGCAACCATAAACTATCGGTTTTTTCTGCCAGATTATCCAACACCTTCAGTGTATGGTAAAAATTATCTTTATGTCCTTTTCCATTGATAAACTCAGTGCCTTTTAAATCCTGCATTTGGGGAAAAATGAGTTTGAGCAATCCTGTCATCTCAAGCATTTTAAATCCAATGGAGGGTTTTGGAGCCAGGATCAATTTATTCAACTCTTCCACGATCCTTTCCATGGAAACAATTTTGATCCTCCCGACATTTCTTTGAATGGCAGTAAATGTTTCTTCTTCGATCTTAAAATTGAGTTGGGTTGCAAACCGAATGGCACGCATCATCCGCAAAGGATCATCAGAGAATGTAATATCAGGATCAAGGGGTGTGCGAATGATCCGGGCTTTGATATCATTCATCCCACCAAAGGGATCGAGTAAACGACCATAATCACTTTTCTGCAAACTGATTGCCATGGCATTGATGGTAAAATCGCGCCGGTTCTGATCATCCTCAAGGGTTCCATCTTCCACCAGGGGCTTTCGTGAATCTTTTCGATACGATTCCTTGCGGGCACCTACGAACTCAATCTGCCAGTTTTCCTCCCCTTTATATTTTACCATGGCTGTACCAAAATTTTTGAAAATATTGACCTTATTTTCACGTCCGGTCCGCTTTGCAAACTCTAACGCAAACTCAATACCACTTCCTACAACCACAATATCAATATCAACACAGGCCCGTTTCATAATCATATCTCTTACATAACCACCCACGACATACGCAGGGAGGTTTAATTCTGTGGCTGCGTCAGCAATAATTCTGAAGACCGGTTTATCAATGTAATCCTGCAAGGTTTTTATTTTGGGCAAAATTAGGAATAAAACCTAAAACAGGAGGCAACGATATTCGGGCTTACCTGAAGACATCTCGCGTTGAAATAAAATCAATTCACACCATGATTGTAAGACTGTGTTGTCTACTCAAAAAGTAAAAATATGCGCTGCAGAACACAATACCATTAGTAATTTGCCGATCGACATAATTAGAAAATTTTGCATTTGGAAATATTATTTACTTATATTTGCGTGGGTATTTTTTATTAAAACAAAACGACTAAGCATGGAAGAGATTGAAAATAAAGGAAAAGGCCAACATCCATCTGATAGTAATGAGGCAAATACCTCAGGGAGCGATAGGCAGGAGATATTTTCAAGGACGGTTCGGGCAGGGAAAAGAACATATTTTTTTGATGTAAAATCAACCCGTGCCGGCGAATATTATCTCACAATTACGGAAAGTAAGAGGAGGTTCAACAATGATCAGGGAAAATTTTTCTATGAAAAACACAAACTTTTCCTTTACAAAGAAGATTTTGAAAAGTTTGCCAAAGGATTGAACACAACCATTGATTTTATCCAAACGGGAAATGCACCTGAAGAAATTGAAGAAGAGACAGTGAAACCTGCTACAGATCCACATACTGACATTGACTTCGAAGATCTGGATAATGAATCAACTGCTGCGAGTAAGGACTCTGAAGAAGAGGATAAAGACACGCAATAGAAAACATCAAACAGGTTGAATTTCAAGAGGGTTAACCTGTTTTCATCCATTTACCTATCTTGCCCCGATATTAACACATCGACTGTAATTGTTAATATTTAAATTTTCCGAGCAAATCCTTAAGTTGTATTTTTGTGAGAAATCGTCAACTTCAAATGGGCGAAAAAAATTGAGTTATGGGTAAAGTTATTGCCATTGCAAATCAAAAAGGAGGAGTTGGTAAAACAACAACCGCCATTAATCTGGCCGGTAGTTTTGCGATTTTAGAATACAAAACCCTGATTATCGATGCTGATCCTCAGGCCAACGCCACCAGTGGTGTTGGGATTGACCCCAAAAATGTTAAAACCAGCATTTACGAATGCATCGTTGATGAAGTTGAACCCGCCAATATTATCCATAACACAGATACTCCAAACCTTGACCTGATCCCTGCACACATTGACCTTGTTGGTGCCGAGATTGAGATGATCAACCTGCCCAACCGTGAAAAGATGATGCGAAAGGTCATTGCAAAAGTGAAGGATAATTATGATTTTATTGTGGTAGATTGCTCTCCTTCCCTGGGCTTGATTACTGTTAATGCCCTCACGGCTGCCGATTCGGTGATCATTCCGGTACAATGTGAATATTTTGCCCTGGAGGGTCTTGGGAAATTGCTCAATACCATAAAAATAGTTCAGTCACGATTGAATCCCGACCTGGATATTGAGGGTATTCTGCTAACCATGTTCGATCAACGATTGCGACTTGCCAAACAGGTTGTAGAAGAAGTAAAAACCCATTTTCAGCAAATGGTTTTTGACACCATCATCCATCGCAATACCAAACTGGGTGAGGCCCCTAGCTTTGGTGAAACCATCATCATTCATGATGCCAGTAGTACCGGTGCGATCAATTATCTCAACCTGGCCCGCGAAATACTTCAGAAAAACAGCATGACAAATATCCAGGAGTCGGACAAACAAATTCATACGGTAAATGAAAACTAAAAAATCGGCCTTGGGAAGGGGACTCAGTGCCATATTGGAGAGTCCCGAAACTGATATTACTTCAAAAGATATTTCTGGTAATTATGTGGTGGGCGCCATTGCCAACATTCCACTCGAAAAAATAGAAGCCAATCCCTTTCAACCCCGTGATCAATTTGAAGAAAAATCGCTGAAAGAGTTATCACAATCAATTCGGGAACAAGGGATCATACAGCCGGTTACCGTGCGCAAAATGGGTTATGAAAAATACCAGCTAATTTCAGGTGAAAGGCGATTCAAAGCAGCCAGGCTGGCAGGATTAAAAGATATCCCATGCTTTATTCGGGTAGCCAATGATCAACAAATGCTGGAACTGGCACTCATCGAAAATATTCATCGCAAAGACCTCAATGCCATTGAGATTGGTATCAGCTACCAGCGTTTGATGGAAGAGTGTAAATTGACCCAGGAAAAACTTAGTGAAAGATTGGGAAAAGATCGTTCAACCATTACCAATTATATCCGTTTGCTGAAGCTTCCTCCGCCGCTTCAAATAGCACTCCGCGAGGAAAAAATCACCATGGGTCATGCACGGGCACTCATTACCATTGAAGACACATCACTACAGGAGGATTTCCTCGAATTGATCATCTCAAAAAATCTTTCGGTCAGGGATGTTGAAAGATTGGTCAAAGACAGTGGAACCAAACCTGCTTCAACGCCTCCCAAAAAATCAACAGCCCTTCCCGAAAAGCACCTCTATGTTAGAGACAAATTGCGGGGCACCCTCGATACCCGGGTTGATATCCGCAGAAATAATAAAGGCGCAGGAAGCATCGTTATCACGTTCAAATCCGATAATGAATTTGATCGTATCATGTCGGCTTTTGAAAAATAACTTACTTTTGAATTGATCATGCACATTCAATTGCCGGATATCCTTAAAATTTTTAGCAATCACGTTCTTCTGGGATTATTGATAATCGCAGGGATACAAAGTACTGCTCTGGCTCAGGTTGACATCGATTCGACCCAAACAGAAGTTGCGGTCAGGAAAAAAATTCCTGTAGATACCTCATTTTACCAGGAACATTCTGCACGCAGGGCAACACTTTATTCAATGGTCCTTCCGGGTCTTGGCCAGGCTTATAATAAAAAATACTGGAAAATCCCGATCATTTACGGTGGATTCACGGTATTCTATTTCCTGATACAATATAATGATACTGAATATCAATTATTCAAAGAAGCCTATTATCACAAATTAACCAACGAGGACGGAAGCGAGGATCCTGTCAATGAATATGAGGAGAAATATGACGAACAAACGCTGCTCAACGCTAAAAATGATTATCGCCGAAATCGTGATCTGAATTATATATTGAGTGGTGTTTGGTATGTTCTTAACATCATTGATGCGGCTGTGGATGCTCATCTTTTTTCATGGGAAGTAGATGATGACCTTTCACTTCGGGTTGAACCCGACTTATATACCCCGAATATGCTGGGACTGCGCACCGGAGGTGGTGTAAAACTCACCCTTCGTTTTTAACCATTGTCCATGCCATCCATGGATTTGTGAATGGCATAATGCCTCCATTTTTCAATGACATCGGCAACATCCGTTGCCAGGGGTTTTTCAAAACGTAAATGTTTACCAGTCGTAGGATGATCAAAACCCAGTACCCGTGCATGCAAGGCCTGCCGTGGACATAATTTAAAACAATTTTGAACGAATTGCTGGTATTTACTGAAGGTGGTACCCCTTAGTATCCGGTTGCCACCATAGGTTTCATCATTAAACAAGGGATGCCCGATGTATTTCATGTGCACCCTTATCTGATGGGTGCGGCCGGTCTCCAGTTCACACTCCACCAGCGTCACATACCCGAAACGCTCCAATACTTTATAATGCGTAATGGCATGTTTGCCAACAGAACTATCCTGATAAACCGTAAATATTTTTCGATCGGATTTACTGCGAGCAATATTACCGGTGATGGTTCCTGCGTCATCTTTCAAATCGCCCCACACCAGGGCATTGTAGATCCTGTCGATGCTATGATCTGCAAACTGCCCTTGTAACTTTCGCTGGGTTTCTTCATTTTTAGCCACAACCATCAATCCGGAGGTATCCTTGTCAATGCGATGCACGAGATAGGGGCCGGTAGATAGCAGCCCTAGTCGTTCATCACTTTTATCCAGGTGATACAACAGGGCATTAACCAGGGTCCCACTATAATTTCCATAGGCAGGATGAACTACCATTCCGGCTTTTTTATTCACAACAATAACATCTTCATCCTCATATTCAATATCAAGGGGTATCGCTTCAGGAATGAGTTCAATTGATCGGACGGGTTCTTCCATCATGATGCGGATCACATCACCCGGCTTCACCTTATAGGATGATTTCACCGGGATTTCGTTGACCACAATATTTCCATTGGATGCGGCAGTCTGTATTTTAGTCCGGGATGCATTTTCAATGCGATCCATCAGAAATTTATCGATGCGCAACAATCCCTGACCACGATCTACGACAAACCTGTAGTGCTCGTGCAGGTCATCATCATTGGTGTTGTTCACATCAATGGAATTATCTGCCATGATTCCGGATCATTATTTTACAATCAGTAATTTGGTGGAGTAATGCAAAGCTTGAGCAGCATCATGTAAATTAACAATATATAATCCTTTTTTCAAAAAATCGATATTGATCCTGTCGGTATATGGTCCTGAAATAACCACCCTCCCATACAAGTCGACAACACGCAGGTTGAGGTAATTTCGAATGGCCGGATCGGAAGACGCTTTTGGCAGACCAACATAGATCTGATTTGTTCCGATGGGAGGATTAGGATGTATGGCAAGATCATCAACTGGTGTACTTTTTGAATCCGGCAAATCATCTCCCAATGCTTTGCCCAGGATTGGCCGGATCATGATGGCTCCCTCAAAACTCGAATTTACCCAGCTACCATCAACATTATAATAATTCTTTGATCGGGCATTGGTATTCCGGTCAAAACCAATATTGAGATTGTCATTACTCGTTTGGGTCCAACCTATGAAAAATGATTGAACCCCAAGTTTCACATATCGATCGAAAATAAAAGTATGGTAGCGGTTAAGACCATCAGTAAAAGCTGGCCTTTCATTAAGTTGCACCATCAGGGTATCTCCCGGTATCCCATCATTATCATTCCACACGGTAATATGAAACAACCGGTCATTTTCATTGCCCAGGGTTTTATTGAAATACATTTTAACTCCCCGCAGTGTATCAACATCTTCTGTTCTGAATCTGACTGCGAGTTTTGCACCACCTGGTGAAAGGCCATATCCCGATTCAGCGGTGCCATCATCGTAAGCCAGGTAATTTCTGAATTGCTGGTTATACACAAGGGTATCCCCGTTATCAGGTAAGTCGGAATCCCGAATAACATGGGTAATCCTGAAATCGGCCGTATCTTCACTCTGTGAAGTATAAAAATAAGTCACCTTCGGATTGACGAAAGGCTGATAGTCAAAAACATCCTGTGCATATACCGAATTCAACATCCCGGTAAATCCATCATACTCAAAGGCAGGTAAGGTATCACCAGCAGCATTTTGCACAAAATAATCGTATTGGTAAGTATGATTGACTGAATCCAGGTTATTCACATACAGGCTGATGCTATCTTTTTTGAGTCCGGTAATGTTACCCGCATAGTGCTTATAGGGCATGGATGAAAAATCTTGAATGAAACCAGGCGCATCCAGTGTAAAACTAACTTCGCGCCGATACTTATCCAATTTCTTGCGATTCCAATCAAGCCTGACCATATCCAGATGCCACTGGTCGGTATTGCTTTTCCAGGAATTGATATTGGAAATACTACCAAAATTTTTGAACCTGAACTGAAAATCATTTCGGAAATAGGCGGTATCTTCAATGGGGATGACCACATATTTAAAAAACGCATCCGTTGAATCCAGAAAAACGTCCAGAGAATCACCTTTGGCACTCCAGATAAAATCCCATTTCGTATCATATACCAATACCGAATCACAGGGAATGCGCACAGAATCATTATAAAACAAGGTATCCTTTAACTGGTACCAAATAGGATCACAAGAAAGCGGTGGCAGAATAGATACCTTAGGGGGGTAATATTCTTCCGGATCATCAAAATATTCGTATCCAAAAACAGTCACCGAGTCATAATGAGAAAAGACCGTATCTCCATTGTATAATCCGAATTCAAGCACCAGGGAATCATAATCCAGGGGATAATCCCCCAGGCCCTGTGGTTGATAATAAAAACTGAAATAGACCGAATCGGCAGGTGTTAGTTTTTTCATTGCCTGGGCTGCAGGATCATATACTGAATCCAGGCGGATGGGTTTTGAAGTAAGTCTGTCTGCCAAAAAGGTAAAAGGCGTCGCTTCGGGATAAATATTTCCATTGGCATCGATTACATCCAGTGTAGCAACACCATAGTTGATCGGGAAATAGGCAAATGTTGAGTTGATAAATGCCTCATTATCGATCCAGCGGTTGGTGTCCGGATAAACCGTCATAATGGAAAAATCATCATAAAAGGGCAGGTCCAGAGGAAGAATACTTAAGAACTTTGATTTAAGTGGAATATGATTCTGCTGATGTTGTTTTTGAAATTTCTTTATGACCCCATTGCCACCGATACCGGTGAGATATTCCTGGCCCAGTGTGAAAAACGGGAGAACGATCAGTAATATGCCAATGAAGTATAATTTCATATTAAAAAACAAAGTTTGAATCCACTGCCAGGCTGTCATTTTGCAATGAATCCGGTAAAAATGTATTCAAATAAGCGTCAAAATCAACAGCCGTATCTGACCTGTACCACAAATGTATGGAATCTCCGGGGAAGTATGAAACTTCTGCATCCCACCGAGGTTCCTGCATAAATACCCGCTGTAACTCATCCTGCACACTGTCCATATAAAACTCATTGCCCAGGTTAAACGAAGCAATGTTCAGTTCATAAATGGCTTCTTCACGAGTTTTACCAAGCAGGAATGGGACAGGAATCTTATAATTGCGGTCACCCGTCCCGATTACCAGGTCAATTAATGTTCCTTTTACTAACGTATCACCAGGCCAAATGGTATCCTCTTTATAAAATTGAGCCAGAACCGCATTCTTATCAAAGCTGGGTTGGTAGATCAACTTCCCGGTTTTCAACTTATTCAACTCCAAAATATTAATGGCCTGGCGCAATGTCAGGTCTCTTAAATCAGGCATGATCACCATTTCAGGGGTACTGGCCACAATGGTAAAATACACATTTCGACCACGTTTTACCATGGTTCCCGGCAGGGGATTCTGAATGACCACTGCGCCTTTTTTATTGTTATCATCATACAATGAATCGATCACCTCAAAATCGTAAATATCAGCATATCCTGCCGAATCGATCTCGTGCAAAGTCATTCCATAAAAATTAGGAAGAATCATTTCCTTGCCGTGCCGGGTATAATAATCGAGGTATCGAATGAGTACGAATATCAATCCTCCCAAAACCAAAATGGAAATGACCAGGTTAATGAAAAATTTTTTACTGATCAGAAATTTAAAAAAAGATGATTTTTCACTATTCGGATCTTGCATGCCCTGATATTAAACCGCTCAAAATTATATCTATTAACTGCTTAAGTGCTTAATTATTGCTTAGCCCTGCAAAGATAGAAGAAATGTTGTTTGATCGTGATGAAAGATCATTTTCAATATCCACAACTGCCGGTTAGGTTAAGGATGAACATAACAAAAAGCACAAGACAAATTTTTTATATCAACCTCACCAAAAATTCGTTGATAAAAAAACCTGAATTCAGCAACAACTTCCTAATTCATTAGGTGATTAAAGCTTTATTTATGTAGTAGTTTTAACAATTCGACCTCAAAATATTAAACGTGAAATGTTCAGGAAACAGATCCTTCACTTTCATTTTTGATTAATAAAGCTTACCTTTACAAAATACAGTAAATACCAGATTTTCCAAAACATCTTAACAATTGAATAAAATTGGGATAGTACCATAATAAATCCACATGTATTATACCATATTACCAGGGCTGATAAGCAAAATATTTTTCAGGTATTTACAAGAATTATAAGAATTGTCTCCACATCGGAGTGAAATTTCAGAAGTGATTTTGAAATCTAGTTGCAGTATGAAGGTGCATCGACGATTGCATCAATTTAGTTTTCAGTTTAATTTTTTGGGATCAACGATATAGTACAAGCCAATCTTTGACTGGAACTAGCTTATGAGACGGTGCCATAGAAGATGTACAATCTTTGGCAATTACTGCTATGGTTTAGTTTAGTCTGGACATCATATAACTTTATAAATACTGAAAAGAAAAATTATAAAAACCAACTCCATGTATACAAAGCATCTTTTTTTTATTGGAGTGCTACTCAGTTTTTTCCTGAACATTAAAGCACAAACGCTTACATCAGCAGAGTTTGACTCACTCATGGTTGTTTGGAACAATCCTGCCCTGCCGGATACCATTCGATTGCAAGCCATTCACAAAATATCCTGGGACGGCTACCGTGATACAAATCCGGATAGTTCTTATTATTATGCACAACTGCAGTATGATCTGTCCGAAGCTACCGGACAAAAAAAATGGATGGGAAGTGCATTGAATACTCTAGGTCAATACAAACTATCGAAAGGTGACCCTGAACAAGCGCTCGAATATTATTCACATAGCATTAAGATTTTTGAAGAATTAGGGAATAAAAAGCTATTGGCCACGGGCATGAATAACATTGGAATTGTATATCAAGATAAAGGAGATTTAGTGAATGCACTTGAATATTTTCTAAAAGCACTACCAATAACTGAGGAAATAAAAAACAAAGAAATAACCGTGCTTACCTTAAGAAATATCGGGATGGTTTATTACAAACAAGGCAATTATGATCAGGCGTTGATTTATCTCTACAAAAGCAGTAAAATCTGTGAGGGAATTGGAGATCTTAAGGGTCAGGCAAGTGCTCAGAAGATAATCGGCGCAATTTATAAACAACAGGGCGACCAGCAATCAGCCCTTGAAATCTTTACACGGAATTTAGAGATTTATATAAAAATCGATTTTAAGCAAGCCATCGCTGGCACACTGACCAATATAGGTTCTATTTATCGGGAAAATGGAGAATATGAAAAGGCATTGGAATACTTGAACAGAAGTTTAAATATCTCAAAAGAATCCGGGAACAAAGAAGGCGTTGCCATCGCCCTGGCCACGATTGCTGGTTTATACGAAACGCAGGGAAATTATAACAAAGCACTTTCATTCGGAACGAGAGCGCTAGCCCTTTCACAGGTAATAGGGAATATACAGTGGACCAATTATATCTCCCAGGTTCTGTTAATAAGCTACAGGGAAACCGGCCAATATAAAAAAGCCCTGGAAATGGCAGATCTCATTTTGGAAACAAAAGATAGTTTGATCAGCCAACAAAATCAAAAAGCTATGATAACACGACAAATCCGATATGAAAATGACAAGAAGGCCATTGCAGATAGTCTAAAACGGGAAAAAGCAAATTTAATCTTACAGCATGAGCATGAACACGAAATTATTGTTAAAGGAAAAGAAAGTAATATTATCCTGGGCATCGGAATCCTGATTTTGTTTATTGCTATAGGTCTCTGGAGCCGATTGAATTATATTCGAAGAACGAATATCGTAATTGAAAAAGAAAAAAGTGAAGCGCAAAAACAACAATTGAGAGCCGAACAATCAGAAGCTTTTAAACAGCTGTTTTTCTCTAATATATCTCATGAATTCCGAACACCCCTGACTTTGATACTGGGACCACTGGACAGAATTATTAACACATTAAAAAGCGAACAACAAAAACAAGAACTCCTTCTTGTTCGACGCAATGCCCAAAGACTTCAATCACTGATCAATCAATTATTAAGCCTATCCAAGATAGAATCGGGAAAAATGACACTGAAGACCCGGCCAGAAAATATTGTCAAATTGACCCGGCTCTTTGTTGATTCATTTCATTCTCTTGCGGAAGATAGGGGCATTAATATTGATTTTGAAAGCCATAAAGAAGAACAGATCCTATATGTTGATACTTTAAAATTTGAAAAGATTGTCAATAACTTACTTTCGAATGCCCTTAAATTCACCAAAAGCGGAGGCAAAATAAAAGTATCTGTCAGTTTAGCAATCGTGCACATTGACCCCAACTCGCTCAAGGAAAAGTTTGCAGAATTAAATCCCCCTTTTGAGGAAGGATTAAAGGGTGTGTTAATCAAATTTTGCGATACGGGAATTGGTATTCGCAGAGAAAGATCACAACACATTTTTGACCGTTTCTACCAGGCGGACAATCAAAAAGTACATCCTGATATTGGAATTGGTATCGGTTTAGCACTTACAAAAGAGCTTGTTGAACTACACCATGGAAAAATAATGGTTGATAGTGAGTTCGGCATTGGGACAACTTTTACGGTTTTTCTTCCTTTAGGAAACCACCATCTTATGGAAGATGAAATTTACAAGTCGGTTAATGACACTGTAGAAATGGAAGATGAGATACTTCAGGATGTTAAATTTCTTGTTCATGAAAAGATTGCTAAAAAAACGATACAAGAAGAGGAAGTAATGAACAGCAAAAACATGCCATTGCTACTGATAGTGGAAGACAATGAAGATATGCGTGCCTATATTAAAAGTTATCTTGTAGACCATTACCAGGTTTTAGAAGCATCAAATGGAAAGGAAGGAGCCGAAATGGCAATCCAATATTTACCTGATTTAATCGTCAGCGATATAATAATGCCCTTTGTAGATGGAAACGAAATGACGAACCAATTAAAAAATGATGAAAAAACAAGCCATATCCCGATCATACTTTTAACGGCCAAAGTTTCCGAGGAAAGTAAATTGGAAGCTCTTGAGACCGGTGCCGATGATTTTTTAACCAAGCCTTTCGACGCCAATGAATTACTGATAAGGGTTAAAAACCTGATAGAACAGAGAATTAAATTACGCAAATTACTATCTCAGCATATTGGAGATGCAGCGCAAACAAACCTCATAAAAGAGTCATCAGGCAGGGCAATGAGTAAACTGGATGTAAAGTTCCTGGAAAAAGTCAAAGACCTTACCGGTGAACATATGTCAAATCCTGATTTTTCTGTTGAAATGCTTGCTCAGGAAATGTCAATGAGCAGAGTTCAGCTTCATCGAAAGCTCAAAAATCTTGTGGATTTATCTGTTAGTGATCTGATCAGGGACATTCGACTGATAAAAGCTGCTGAATTGCTTAGAGAAGGGGAATTAAATGTAACACAGGTCACCTACGAAATTGGTCTTTCAGGCCTCTCCAATTTTGGTAAGAGCTTTAAGGAAAAATATGGAGTTACCCCTTCTGATTATGCAAAAATTCCGTAGAATGTTTGCGTAAACCCATTCATAATCCGAAATAATCTTTAATACTCCTCAAATTTTCTGCTGATTCCCTTGCAAAATAAGTGGATTTCAGGAAATTTCTTATTTTCAGGTTTAATCATTTATTATCAACGTATTACATTCCATTTTCAAAATTGCATGTAACCTCCCGGTTAATCCGTGTAACCTCCGGGTTTAAACTTACTACATACATGATAATTCTTGTTACCAATCGGTTAGACAAGGGGACCCACTTGCTATAATTTTGCCAATAGAAAGTTTAATACAAATAATTAAACAAGAAATAATTCTTTAAACTAAAACATAATACAATGAAAAAGCAAAACAGATTTCAACTTTCAAGCCTTATGATTGGTGTAATTTTATCAATTGGATTATTAATCCAAAGTCAATTGTTCAGCCAATCAATTCGCACTGATAAATCAATTGACGCAGTAAGAGTTACATCTACAACTCCCAACGTAAATGACATCGCACCCATTAATCCATTCACAGAACAGCCCTACATTGATGCAGGAGAAGATATCAATGTATGTGAAGAGAATGGTGCCTATTCACTAAGCGGAGTAAGCACCTATACAGGAAAAACTATTTGGGAATCCAATGGTGATGGAGTATTTAGTGATCCATTCAGTGTGAATTCACTCTATTATCCGGGTGATTATGATAAATTAAGTGGACATGTAACACTTTACTTATACCTTATCACTTCCCCCATTTATGATGGACCTCCGATTTTTGATTCAATGGAACTGTCATTTACGAATTGCATCGATTCAGCGGTTGATGATGAATTTTAATACTGCATAATAATTGCAAACAAAGTCCCTGAAAAAGATGCCTCAAATAAGAAAAACATTGATCGTAAATGTCAGTGTTTTTTCTTTACCGTTTCTCCATAAAAATTAATCATGATCATGAACCAATTAAACAAACCAGTGATGAGAACAATAAAAATTTTTACAGTAATATTTCTTCTGGGCATGGAACTCATTTTAAATGCGCAGCCAAATCAGATTTCTTCAGCAGAATTATTCACGCTTGAAGGGACAAAAATTGATGCAACTTCCATTTTAAATAACAACATGACCACCATCCTGGTTTTTTGGAAAACCACTGATGCAAATAGCGTTGAAGAAATCGAATTTGCTGCTGAATTATGGAAAGAGCAAATAAAATTGAAGCGTGTCAGATTAATTGCCATTTGCATTGATTGCAGCGGCAGTGTGCAACATGTTAAGCCCTTTATTTTAGGTCATGGCATTGATGCTGAAGTTTACATTGATAAAAACGGGAATTTCAAAAGGCAAATGTGCATTTCTGATGGCCCTACCGCAGTCGTTTTCGACGAGGACATGGCCTTTTATTACCGCGAGAATGGTTATTGTTACATGAATGAGATGCTTATTGAGAATAAAGTCAATCAAAGTTTACTGCATTTCGTTAACAAATAATTGGCCATTTAATTGCAATTGCCTAACCTCATTGCATCAAACCTACTACTAAATCTTAATTTACTTATTACTGAAACGTTTTCAACTGGAGTATCAGATTTAGGTTTACTTACAAATCTCAAATTGCTACTACAAATCCAGGGAATACGAAACTGGGATTTGTATCTTCAGGTCCCGGCTCTTATTTGTTAGCCATTCGTGCTGTAGGGTTAGGACTCAATATTATGGTCAAAATCAAGGAATGCGAAGGACAGCTAATGTATAATTATTAACGGAAAGATTTTAAATATAAAATTCTGAGCCCAATCCATCGGAACGGGAAATCGCATATATTTGTCTTTCGATTCGACAGATTAAATATTTATGAAAAAAAACATAGCCATCGTCAGTGGTGGTGATTCCGGAGAGTACGATATATCGGTGCAAAGCGCCGAAGTGGTAAAAAAATACCTGGCCGGTGAAAATTATGCAGTTTATCCTATCCTCATAAAAGGCAAAGATTGGTTATACACCTGTCCGCATGATAATACCTATGAGATTGACAAGAACGATTTCTCCCTGCCCATGATCGCTGAGAAAATTTACTTTGATTGTGTATTCATTGCCATCCACGGCACTCCCGGCGAAGATGGTAAACTACAGGGGTATTTCGACATGATGGGTATTCCATACACCACTTGCGATCATGTGGTTTCGGCCCTGACCTTTAACAAACATTTGTGCAAGCTGGCTGTCCAGAGCCTTGGTATCAAACTGGCCAGATCGGTATTTTTAGAAGCTGCCGGAAACATCAAAGCCAAAAACATCCTTCAACAACTCCAGCTGCCACTTTTTGTGAAACCCAATAATGGAGGTTCCAGTGTGGGGATGACGAAGGTGAATAAACCTGAGGAACTTAGTCCGGCGCTTGCGAGAGCCTTCGATGAGGACCATGAGGTGCTGGTGGAAGAATTTATCAAAGGACGGGAGATTACATGTGGGGTTTTAAAATATAAAGGGGAGATCATTACCCTGCCGGTGACCGAAATCATTTCTAAAAAAGAGTTTTTTGATTTCGAAGCCAAATACGATCCCAAACTGGCCGACGAGATCGTACCAGCTCAAATTCCTGAGCCTGTTTTTAAGCTGTGCCAGGAAACATCGGCTCAACTATACAGTCAACTGAGTTGTAGGGGAATCGTCAGGTTTGATTACATTTTCAACGATGACGGTATGTACTTCCTGGAAGTGAATACTGTTCCGGGAATGACCGAAGCCAGCATTGTTCCAAAGATGGCGCAAAGTCATGGACTGACATTGGATCAACTCTTCGGCATGGTGGTGGAAGAGGCACTGGCTGAAAATAAAAAAGGTTGATCTGCGATCAACCTGTCCTTTCATACCAGGGTTTGTGATGGTAAACAGCCCCCTGATTTTGTTCAAAAATTCCCATGTATTCAACTAAGAGGAATTTCAGTTGACAGGTCATAAAAGGTTTTGTTACCAAAGTAATCTGATTTCCAAAACCAACATCATTTACAAAAAAGTTGCGAACGATCTTTGTTTTATTCGGATTTAATGGCACATCAAAAAACCAGGTGTTCTTCAGGAATTTGAAGACCTGCTGGTCGGTCATCTCAATCACGAATGGATCATAATCTTCATCGTCTTCGCGCCGGTCATATCGTTGCTGAAAAGCCATCGCGGAAACATTCAACATGAAAGCTGAGAAAAAAATGATCACCGTTATGGATAATTTCCTTCGCATAAAAATCCTTGTTCTCCAAAGATAAGAAAAAGTACTAATTTTAAGAATTAATACGAATCGAAACTGCAATTATTATGGTCATCCATCAAAATCGAAAATTTTTTATACTGCTTTATTATTGGGGAATTGTTCTTTTAGCCATATTTTTTTCCAGGATGGCAGAATCACAACCGCTCCAAATTTCCGATTCTTACCTGCAAATCAAGGCATCTGCTACCGATCCAATTTACACCACCTATGCTGCTGCTATGGACCGGTCAAGACTTTATGGCGACAAAGCCTATAAGATGAATTACTATTCCGACTGCGATCCGCTGCATTATTGGACTGACCAGGGAGGCCGCATCTTCAATATCTGGATGATCAATAAACTGGTCATTGACAAAGTGGGGAAATATGTTCAAAAACCAGTTGTAACAGCGTCCTTTCCCGACATGGCGCTACTGGAATACGAACCTTTCGAAGATATCAGCGTTCAGGAATGCTTTTTTGTATATAGCTCTAAAATTGCTCTGAGCCGATTGTTTATCACCAATACTTCAGATAAGCCCCAACTGGTGGAATTGTTCCCCATACTGGATTTGGAAAAAGATTCGCTTGAAATTCTTGGATTTGATAAAAAAAACAATGGCTATATCACACAGCATTTCGAAACCAAAAAAAGGCTGATCAGCAACCTCTACAAAAATGCCCCCTACCCCACTGATTGCCGCGACTTTTTCTGTGGAAGCGAAATCCCTTATTCTTATGGTGGCTTCAACGGTAACCTGGATGATTTTTACAACTATATCAAAACCGATTTTTATTCGGAAAACCGGTCTCAGGATTCGCTGAATTTTGCTGATTCGGGGTTGGTGCGATTTATTGCATTGCATTATCAAATCAAACTTCAACCGGGTGAAAGTAAAACCGTCAGTTATTACAGAGGCCTGCAGGATCAATCTGAAGACCTTGAAGATCTGATTACCGAAATCGATCAGGCTAAAAAAGAAAATCTTCAACAGTATATAGAAAAGAATGTGGCATTATTCAATTCGGTTCCTCGAATCAATTTTAAAACGGAAGATGAAAAACTGGTCTATCTTGGGGCATTTAATCTTGTCCGTGGTTGTATGCTACCTCCAACTGAAAAGACTTCCCACAATTTTTATGTTTTCAGCCGCAATCCGCTTTGGGGCTGGGGACATGGTCACCAGGTGCTGCACGAATCACTGAGTATGATGGCCTATGTTTACCTCGATCCCCAATCAGCCATGGAATCGCAGCGGGTGTTTATGGAACAGCAAGGTGAGGACGGGCTGATCGCTTATCGGCATGGACCGCGAGGCAAACAGGATTATCCACATAAAAACGAACCTACCACTTCCGCACCATTTTACAGTTGGATCAACTGGGAGATCTATCAGGTGAGTAAGGATGAAAAGTTCCTGGAGGAAGCGTATGATTCAGGTGTAAAATACATGAACTGGCTGATCAAACACCGCGACACCGATCAGGACGGGACTTTCGAATGGGGTCCCTATGGCATCATTGAAAATGTGCGCGACTGGTATAATGCGGTTTTCCAGGTATCGGCCGAGCGTTACCTGGATGTGGACAAAGAGGACATCTCTGATGAACTCGAATGCCTCGACCTGACGGCAATGGTGATCAATGAAATGCGCTGCCTGTCGGATATGGCTTCGGCGCTTGGCAAAGAAAAGGAAGCAAAGAACTGGACCCAAAAAGCAGATCAAACAAGCAAATTGCTCGACCAACTGATGTGGGAAGAAAAGGACGACTTTTTTTATTCGGTGAATAAGGAAGACCATTCCTTTTTCTTTATGGATCGTGACCTTCGTCGGCAGGAGATTATCGGATTCCTCCCCATGTGGGCAAAGGCAGTAGATCAGGAAAGAGCAGGTAAACTTGTGGAAACCCTCACCGACACCACCAAATTCTGGAGAAAATTCGGGGTTCCTACCCTAGCGGCCGATGATGAATGGTTCAGTCCATATGTGGACTATTGTTGTAAATGGAATGGGCCGGTTTGGTTGCTCTGGGATTACATGGTGTACGATGGTCTGAAAAAATATGGGTTCAACAAAGAAGCCTCAGAACTGGCTGATAAAATGATCCTTGCTGTGACTACCCAGCTCTCTAAAAATCATAATTACTGGGAATCCTACAGTCCCGATAACACCGTACTGGATTGTCCGCCCAATTATATCTGGGATGCCATCATGGCAAAGTTGCTGATTGAGGAGTATGCCCCTCAAGCCATGAACCCTAAAAATTAGCAGATGACTGGTAGGGTTCAAAATAAATTTTCACCACCTTTGCAACCAACCATAATCTTCATTGTTAGCTTATATTAGATGAAATCATCCAAACGCGACATTCTTTTTACGGTTCTGGCCGGCATATTCATCACCAATGCCATTGCGGGTGAATTCATTGGTGGCAAGCTGATTCAGCTTGGTCCATTTACCATGAGCATTGGGATCATCCCCTGGCCGGTGGTTTTCCTCACCACCGACCTGATCAACGAATATTTCGGCCGGCAGGGTGTTCGCCGGCTCACCATCCTCACCTCCGTTCTTATTGCCTATGCTTTTATTTTGCTCTATTTCGGGATGCTGGTTCCGGCATCTGGCATATCGCCGGTTACAGATGAATTTTTCAGAGGCGTGTTCGGTCAATCCATGTGGATCATCGTAGGCAGCATCATAGCATTCCTGGCATCACAGCTACTGGATGTGGTAGTATTTTGGCTGATCCGTAAACGGACCGGGCACAAAATGATCTGGCTACGGGCAACAGGCTCAACAGTTGTATCACAGTTGATCGATACTTTTATTGTTACAGGGATTGCTTTCTGGTTGCCCGGAAAAATATCCTTTGCCGATTTCATCAACACAGCCGGAACCGGTTATGTTGCCAAGCTGATCATCGCCATTGCCATTACCCCGCTCATTTACCTTGGTCATGCACTGATTCACCGGTATCTGGGCGAGGAGAAGTCGGAAGAATTAATCGAAGCTACTGCCATGGAAGAGGTTCACGAGAAATAGATCTCAAAATACCTTATTCAGAAAAAAAACGCACTGACCTGCCGAAGCAAGCCAGTGCCCATTCAGTATATTCATTCACCATATTTACTGAACCACAACCTTTCTGACATCTACTTCATCACCCACTTTGATCTTCACAAAATAGACACCCTTTTGATAGTTGTTGAAATCCAAAACAGTCGTTTCACCATACCATTCAAACTGATCGATGGTCCCACCTGTCAAACTCATGACAGTGACCACGGCTTTACCAAAAGAAGCCTCTCCATGGAATGTCAATTCCATGTTATCATTGGTAGGATTCGGGTAAAGTGTGATGAATGAGCCTATATTATAATAATGCTCATCAATGGCCACAATCTGTCCGCCATCTACCGGGCTGTCGGCAAAAGTCACCAGGTTACAGGCTACGATCAGGTGCGGATTAAACCCGTCATCACAATCGGCACAGGTGACACCCGTTACACAATCGGGATGGTTGGGGTGGCAATAATCCACATAATTCTCATAGAAAACGTAGCCCAATATGATGTCTTCATCTTCAATAAATGGTGTCATATTATAATCAAACCAGGGTGCAATGCTACCCGGGCACCAACCGGCGCGCGGAGCTGTCCATGTTCCATTCTGAAAATTACAGCCATCGGGATTTGGCTGACAGGTTTGCCAGTTGTGTTGTTCAAAAGTTTCAGCTCCATTAACCCAAATATGATGGGTTGCATTATAAAATTCAGCAGCATTGCCAGTATTCAAGGCGCCCCAGCCATGACCGGTCGAAACCAGTTTCAAGGTCGAAGCAAGAGCATTTTCCGGATAAGTAAAATTCCAGTCCTCCACAGGCTGCAGGTTTGCATAATCACCAAACTGGTAAGTTTCCCACCAGACAATATCAATAAAACTGTAATTATATAAGGGCGTTCCTTCATTGAAATCAAAAGTCAAATCATAGTAATAACCATTATCCAGTGTATAGCAATTGATTCTAATATCAATCTTGCCCTGCAAGAGAGACATATAATCAGTCAGGTCAATGGTATGTGAGCAGGCAAGACTATACGGAGTTATATATCTAATAATTTCCACCCATTTTCCATCATGACCACGCGCATCCACACTGGCTACACGGTCCCATTCACCACAACCTCCGGGAGGACAGGTTACCTCCAGGGTTGCTGTGATCTGGTCGAAAGCCCCCGTGTAAGACGGTAATTCGGCAGTAATCACCTGTGAAGGATTGTCGGTACTTATCCATACATCGTCCACTGCCAGCACCTCCATATAGCTAACCTGATCAGTGATATTGATCGAAACAGGGGTTGTGGTCATGGTACCAAAATTGGTTTTTGCAATAATATTCAGGGTATAGTTTCCATAAGCAGGTGGTGCCCACCAACCTGAATAATAACCATCGCCCCAATTGGTTGGCTGGAAGGTAGTTCCACCCACACTGAACTGTACCTGATCTATTGAAAATAATTCCGGGTACTCTATGGTAACATAGGCCGCCAATTGAATATAATCAAGGTCAGGAACATATACATCACCGGCTAAAGGATTGCGCGGGTCGATATCTGCCACATGTACGTCCGGATCAATCACCATAAAGGTATTCTGAACAGGTTCAGCCGGATCATAGGTGCCGTTCCCGGGTTGGGTAGCCTCTACGGTTACTTCACCCGCCTCACCGGTAAGGGTCAGAATATTGCCGTCTACAGTGGCCGGTCCCGATAAGACTTCAAACAAAACGTCAAGTCCGGATGATGCCGTGGCCTCAAGGGCAAAAGGAGGATCGGTGGTCAGGTGATTGGGGATCTGGGCAAAAGAGATGGCCTGATAGCCTACATTCACCGTACCGTTAAAGTTGGAGGTTTCTCCGGTCAATGCAAAATTGAGTAATTCTGCATCGCGATCCGGACTTCCCACCTCGCTGATCAAATGGGTGATGGTGGTATTGTTACCGCCCGGATCACCCTGATCCATTTTATAATATAATTGAAGTCCGGGTTCATTCCCGGTTAACTCATCATCCATCATATCCTGGATCTGGCCCTGTGTGAGGGCGATGTTCCAGGCAGATACCTCATCGATGCGGCCGCCATATACGAAGTTGAATCCGGCCAGCGTACTTTTTCCAATGGCGAAAGATACATTGGGATTGGTAAATTCACCACTGGCAGGAGAAGATCCCATGAGCGATCCATTGATATAAAGGGTAACCGAACTGCCATTGTAGACCCATGCCCAATGCTGCCAAACCTGCGGAATGGTAGAACTGGCCGGGGCCACGTACTCAAATAAACCATTTCCGGTTTCAAGTCGACATTCTACGGCACCATCATTCAGTTGGATCAGGTAAAATCCGTTTCCACTGGTACGGAAACCCATCATCCCCTGACCATATGCAAGTTCATCGCAATAGAACCAGCCAGCGATTGAAATTGCACCAGCATTAACGATGTATTGCGAAGCATTATCAAGTTTAACAAAATCATCAACCCGATCAAAATGAAGGTATTGATTGGATTGGGAAAACAGGAACAAGGGCTGCATCAGCACTAAAAGCGGAAGCATCAAACGAAAAGAAATGTAGGGTTTTTTCATGATGAAGAATTTTAAATGGTTTTTAAATATTCTGAATTTATGTTATCATATACAATTTCGATGATTAAGGGATCCACCAGAGTTTGACCATGGGCTCATCTCCTCCCTGCCGGCTGATGGCTGTGGAGGTGTTGACGGGATTATTTTCTATTTCACTGGGAGGATAGGGCAGGCGGAAATGATCAATCGGATCTCCTTCACGCGGTGTAGCTTTGGTCCTCCGGGCCAGTGCATATGCTTCCCAGGGTTGACGAAATGCATCCAGCCAACGTTGAGCATAAAGCAGAGATAGTTTATCCTCCGTCATGTAAATCAAATTGGGAATTGTAAAATCATTGGTATTGTTAATTCCTGGATCAATGTTGATCCATATTTCGGAGCCATTCATAACATTTTTCCAGAATGAAACAGATGCACGCGCACCCTGAAAATATTCCAGATCGGCTTGTTGTTCATCGACTCCCACTCCGATCCCCCTCATGAATGCTTCTGCCTTAAGATAATGCACTTCGGCACCGGTTATCAAAACTTCAGGCACATCATACTCATCACGTGTCAAATAATAATTAAAAGGAGAATAAATACAGTCCTCCCCCTTGATGGTATAATTCAAGTCACGATGGTTGCCATAAGGAATTCCACCAGCCGGAGGGGTGTTAGGTTCGGGGATTTGAGGATATGGGACCCAGTCACCCTCGTTGTTTGATTCGAAGAATATAAATGCCCTCGGATCAAATATACCGCTGCCATCCAGGCTATCATGACTGGATATTTGATGCCAGACAACTGATCCCATTCTCAGGTTTTTGTGTTCTCTGAAGGACCAACTGGCACTCTGCCGCAGCCATGCTTGCTGCCTCGGCCACATACATACACTTTCAAGAATGGGAGAATCAAAATTATAACCCTCTATAACCGGGAGCTCATTTCCGATGATATCACCAATAATTTCCGCAGCCAGATCAGGCTCTACTTCAACCATACGCATAGCATGTCTTAACCTTAAAGAATTGGCAAATTTGACCCACATTTCAAGATCGCCATACAACAGGTTATCAAACTGTGAAATATCATAGTAGACCTCTCCATTGATAGAATCGCTGACATAATCCATGTTTTCGGCAGCCCACTTGAGGTCATTGAGCAGGTATTTATAAATTTCTTCCTGGGTGTCAAACTCCGGCCTCACGTAATCAAGGCTTTCAAATCCACGGCCCGCATTAAAAAAAGGCATATCCCCAAACAGGTCGGTTACCCGAAATGTTTTATAGGCGGTAATGATCTTGACCATGCCCTTCAGGTTATTCAGCGATTCGGGCGATTGTTCCTTTTCCAGGTCTTCTATCCGTTTTTCGATATCGCGAATATGGGCCAGCGCCTGGTAGTAATTGGCCCAGATCTCTTCGGTACCAATGCTCAGATTCGACCAGGCCTCCGAAGTTAATGCACCCAGTTGCGACTGCTTGTACAATACTTCATTGTGCACATAAAATTGTTCGTTCCAGCCCAGTTGCAAGGACTGAACTACAGAATTGAATAAGGGTCCTATTTCAGTTTGCGTGGGTTGGAAAGGGTTCTGATTGAGTTCATCAAAATCTTTGGTGCAGGATATGGATATCAAAAATACCAACATTGTCATCCCTGCAGCAACTTTTAATTTTATGGTTCTATTGAATATTTTTCTCATGATCATAATCCATTAAAATGAAGCAGTAATACCAAATGTAACAGAACGTGCACCAGGCAACGACGCCCACTCAAGGCCCTGTGCATTGCCGGCTCCATTGATCCCCTCCGGATTGATGTTATCGGGTAGGGTCGTATAAATATAAAATAGGTCTCTGCCAACAATAGAAAGGCTCAGGTCCTGGAAGACTTTGGTCTTCTCGATCAGTTTTTGTGGAAACCTGTAGATCAGTGAAATCTCCCTGAATTTTACCCATGTATTTTCAACAATACCGGGCGTAGAAAGGAAATGACCCCATCCACCGGCATTGGGCAGGTATTTAAAATAGTAATGGACAACCTGATCATTGGGTGTTCCATCAGCATAAACACCCGGCAGGACCACACCCACATTTCGTGTATTGCCTTCTTCATCGGTATAAGGCAGGCCCTCTCCATCGCGCTCAAGCAGTGTCTCCGGACTTTGCCCGGTTTGTAAACCGGTAACATAGGAACCACAGTATATATCGCCACCCCATTTGGTATCGATCAGGGTGCGCAATGTAAATCCCTTAAAACTGATACGGGTCCACCAACCACCCAGGAAATCAGGAGAGGCATTGCCAATGGGAACCCGGTTCTCGGTAAATAAATAATGGGTGCCGGCATCATTCAGGATCGGTTGTCCGTTTTCATGGTAAACATAATCATAACCCACAATGGTTCCGTATTCATCGCCCTCACGAACGACCATGGCCGGACCATTCAGACCCCAGATATTGGCCAGCTCCAGACTTTCTGCCCCTTCACCCAGACTCACCACATAATTCCGGTTGCGGCTGAAATTCATTCCGGTTTCAATAACAAAATTGTTGTTTTGCAGCAGCACTGCACTCAGGATCAACTCCCACCCTTTATTCTCCAATACACCATTGTTGATGGTTACCTGGTAAGCTCCCGATGAGAGGGGCACCGGTGATGACAGGATCTGGTTATCGGATTTAATATAATAATAGGTAAAGTCAACATTGAGACGATTATCGAAAATACCGACCGTGGTTCCGACCTCATATGAATTTGCAAATTGTGGTTGCAGCTCCAGCGGAGGGATGGTACCTGGCAGGGTCGCTGTTTGCTGGTTACCAAAGGAACCCAGGTTGTATATAAAATCAAGCTGATAAGGATCCGTATCGGTAGCTGTACCGGCAATGGCACCCCGCACTTTCCAGAAATCGAACCATGAAATGCCAAAATCAAACGCTTCAGTCGGAATGAAGCTTAGGGATACCGATGGATAGAAATAGGAATTGCTGTAAGACGGCAATGCTGAAGACCAGTCATTCCGACCGGTCAGCTCCAGGAATATATAATTACTGTAGCTCAAATTGACAAAGGTGTAAAGTGAATTGATATTTTTTTCATATCGGTATTCACGGTTATCATAGGTGATCTGATTGGCATCGGAATAGTTCAGCATGGCAAACAACCAGGGATTGGTCCAGGTTCCCGACTTTCCCCGAAGGCCATATTGCCGGCGTTTCCACTGGGTGCCACCAAACGATATTTTTCCGCTGAATAGGGAATTAAAAAGGTTTTCTTTATGGAAGGTGACCAGGAAATCATTGTTGTTGACAATATCCCTGCCCAGTTCATTCTCATAAAAACCATTGAGCAATCCCTGAGCATCGGTTGGATCATTTCGGGTTTCAAACTGGTTCAGCGTAAAATCCAATCCCAGGCGTCCCAGCACATTCAACCATGGTGTAACATCATAAGTGAGCGTAAAGGCGCCGATCAGCTTATCACGGTAGAGATTTCTTGTATTATGATGTTGATCCCAGGCAATATAAGGCGAAATATACCAGAAAGGATAATTCCCACCCCATTCATTGCGGGTTCCATCCTTAAGTTCATAATCCTCCAGTTCAATACCCTTCCAGCTTCGCGGATAAGAATAGAGCAATCCCTTGCTGAAGGAATTGGCATCCTCACCCAGCATGGGACTGTTTGCCCGGTTGTATTTGATATAACTGAAAGCAAGATCGGCATGTACCTTTTCCGAAACATTGATACGGGATCCCATATTAATGGTGGTCTGATCATATTTACTGTTGGAAACAATGGCGGTGTTATCCGTCCTGGTGAATGAGACCCTGATTGATCCCATTTCACCGGCTCCTGAAAAAGAGAGGTTATGGGTCTGGGTATTCCCATTATCAAAAAACAATTGCTGGTTATCGGGCTGCGGGGAATATTTCCGCATTTTCCCATCCCACCATAAAACATTCTGTCCGAGCATTTCAGGGCCCCAGGAGACTGCAGTACCATAATATCCGAAGAGTTCGGAAGTGCTCATCCCAAAGGGTCCATTGTCGGAATGGGTACTTGAGGGATAGAGAAATGTTCCCATGCTATCCGTTTCAAATGTTGGTTCTGAAAGTGAAATGGGTCCGCCGGCTCCATACTTATTCTGGACATCGCGGTATCGATAAGGATGGATCAACTTATAAGTATAATTGTAATTTACTCCCAGTCCTTTCTTTTTTGATCCGCGCTTGGTGGTGATCAATATCACCCCATTGGCTCCACGTGACCCATACAAGGCTGATGCCGTGGGTCCTTTCAGGATACTCATATCTTCGATGTCTTGCTGGTTGATGTTATTGATGGCTGAGCCCCAATCAATACCTCGACCAATATCGGTTTGTCCCGGTTCATTTTCCATGGGAACACCATCTACCACAATCAATGGCTGATTGTCCGCCGTAATGTTGTTATTTCCCCTGATGGTAATACGCGTTGTTCCTCCTTCAATGCCATTTACTGATGCCACATTTACACCGGCCGACCGACCACTGAGCGATTCAACTACATTGGAGGTATTGGAGATCGTCAGTTCTTCCCCCTTGAAGGTCTCCATTGTATAGCCCACTTCCCGTTTTTCACGTTTGATACCCAGCGCGGTCACCACCACTCCTTCGATCTCTTTAGCAGAAGGAACCATTTTAATATCAATGGTGGCGCGATCACCAGCTACCTCCTCCTTTGGATTAAAACCCAGATAACTGAACAGCAGTGTATCTGACGGTTTAACATCAGTCAGATTGTAAAATCCATCCAGATCGGTAATGGTACCATTGGTAGTTCCTTTGATGAGGATGGTAACACCGGGCAATCCCTGGCCATCATCTGCTGAAGTCACCTGTCCTGATACGCTATGTTGCTGCGCTCGCAGAATAAGCGTCAAACAGGGGATGAGGACTAAAATGAGTAAAGCTTGTTTCATATATTTACATAATGATTGTGTTCACTTTTATTTTTTACCAATACAGATTCTCCTTCTACCGGTTGATCCGAATCAGGCTTTGTGCAGACACACGATCCACGTGAAATAAGTCTGGCAGGCAATATTTCGTGCCGCATCTTTTGCTGATTTTCATCTTCGATTAAATCCAATAATATGTTCACGGCCCTTTCACCGATATCTTCAACGGGTTGAGCCAAAGCAGTAATGGATGGATGCACCAACCGGAACAAGTCAATATCATCAAAACTGATCAGGGCGACATCATCTGGTATACGCATGTGCAAAGTCCGCAATGTTTCAAGACAAGCGACGGCAATGTTATTGTTGATGGTAAATATGGCACCTACTGGTAACTCCCGCTGGACCCATTGTGTCAATGCTTGGTGGGTCTCGTTGTAGATATTTTCATATGATATTTCTTTGACCAGGTCACTGTGAAAGCGAAGTCCGTTGTTTTTGAGGGCCTCCCTGTAGCCGGCTTCCCGCTCCCTGACAGAACTGAGATGCGAAGGAGAAATCTTCAGCAATCCAATTTGATGATAACGATTACGGATCAGCAGATCCACCGCATCACGAGCCGCTTCAAAATTAGCGACCCCAACATAATTCGTATTTAAACGAGGCAGTTGCCGGTCGAAAAGGACAAAAGGGAACTGTTCCTTTTTAAGTTGTGTAAAAAACGATGACCCCTTCTGGGTGGTGGAGATCAGTAAACCATCCACCTGACGTTCCCGCAACATTTCAATCAGCCCGACCTCTTTCTTTTCATCTTCATCCGAGCTGCAAAAGATCACATTATATCCCCGGGCAGAAGCGACTTCCTCCACCCGACGAGCAATCTTTGCATAAAAATTATTGGAAATATCAGCCACGATCAAACCGATGGTATTGGATTTTCCAAGTCGTAAACCACGGGCTATGAAATTGGGTTTGTAGTTAAGTTCGCGGGCTCTTTTCAGCACCCTTTGTTGTGTTTCGGACTTGATCCCTTTTTCATCACCAAGCCCATTGATCACAAACGAGACCAGCGATTTGGATACCTTGAGACTGGTAGCAATATCCTGAAGAGAGGCTTTTTTCAAAGAGATAAATTACTAAAACGGTTTAGATGACTTAACTAACTAATATTCAACCTCCTAAAGCAACAACATGAATTACTAACAAATTTAAAGAAATAATCGGTTTGAAAACAAGAAAAATGAGAAATAAATTTTTTAAGGTTACTCATAAAAATGCATTTCCCGCATATACTTCCAAACCTTCTCAGGCAGCATGTAGCGCATGTCTTTCCCTTCGGCGATTGACTTGCGGATGAAGGTGCTTGAGATTTCCATCAGCGGTGTTCTGAAAACCTTTACAGAAGGATGTTTTTCGTATTTGCTTCCTTTGAAACCGGGTCGGGCATATACATACATTTTATATAACTCGAGAATCCGTTGTGGATTTTTCCATTTATCGAAGCTAGGTAATTGATCGGAACCGGCCAGTAATACAAAACTATGATCCGGGTATTTTTCCTCGAGGTAAGTGAGCGTATCGATGGTGTAGGAAGGTTGGGGCATGCCGAATTCGATGTCGGTCACCCAAAAACGGGGATCCTCTTCAATGGCCTCCCGCACCAATGCCAGCCGGTGATGGTCGGCCAACAGACTTTTTTTTTCCTTGAACGGATTTTGCGGGCTCACCACAAACCAAACTTTATCCAGATCGGTGTATTCAACAAACCAGTTGGCAATCACCATGTGCCCGATGTGGATGGGATTGAAGGAACCGAAAAATAAGCCGATGTTTTTGTTGTCGAGATTCATTTTTTATGGCTGATCATTTATTCCCAAAAAGCAAAGGTACAATTTGACAGTATTGTTTGATCTTTAGTTAACAATTTTACATCCCGAATTTTTGCATGAGCCGAAATGATGCGATCAAAAGGATCACGGGTCCAATCGTGGTTTAAAGCTTCCTCTACTATTTCAGCAAAGTCATCATTGGCTTCTTTTAATCCAATCTCCTGCTTTAATGCATTTACGATTTTACCAGGTTTTTCCGAAATTTTTCCAATTTCATACAAATATTGCAGTTCCAGTTTTACAACCGGTGAAAAATATAGATTGGATTTTCTGATCTCACGAAGTGCTAAATTACTGAACAATTTCAATTTGCCGGCATAGAGCCATATAAGCACATGTGTATCGAGGAATATTAACTTTTCCATTCGGATGACCAATCGATATGAATATACTCAGCCGGATCTTCATTCATGATATTTCGTTCAGGCATTTTATCCAACTTATCATTTTCAGGGGGTGGAATGATCTTTAAAATCTTCCCCTTCCGTTTTATTTCCAGCGGAACCCCTGTTTCCAGCACCTGGTCGAGCAGGCGGTATAAGTTTTGACGTAAAGCAGACGTTGAAATGATCATTTTTCCAAACTTTTTACAAATATACAAAAAACGTACGATATCCAAAATAAAACGTACGCATATAAAATAAATTTTTCGATTAGCAATTTTGCTGTAATATACTAAACAAGGTAGAATTAATGATTAACTTTTACTTAAAAAGGAGAAATTCGTAATTTTAAAGGTTATAAAATATGAGGTCATGAAGAAATACCTGATAGCTATTTTTCTTATCCTATTCAATTTCACAGGTTATAAATCAATTGCTCAATGGACGACAATCTACGAGAATAGTGAATACTACTTTATGGGAATCTATTTTAAAAATGATACAACCGGATTCATGAGTGCATTTGATCTGGAGCAGTATTCTTCTCCTACATTAATTTTAAGAACAGATGATGCGGGTGAAACCTGGACAGAGATATTTACGGTTCCGGGAGGAAATGCAGGACCTTATACCTTTTATTTTGTGAACGACAGCATTGGTTATGGTGGCGGTCAGGATGGTGTATTCTATAAAACGGTGGATGGTGGTTACAACTGGTTTTTTGCAGGTAGTTTACTGGGCACCTGGGATGTATACAGGTGCAGTTTTTTTGATGAAAACACAGGAATCGCTATCAAGCAACGAACCACTGATGGAGGTGTATCCTGGAGCCAGATGGATATTTATACCAATGAAGTATACATCATTAATGATTCTTCAGGACTTGCAGCCTCTCCTGATGGTATTTTTTACACCTCTGATTTAGGCGAAACCTGGATACAAACCAATACACAAAGTCAAGATGACTTTTCTTCCATTTCGCTGATATCTGCTGAAATAGGATACGCCGGGAGTAAAACAGGCCTAATTTTCAAAACCAATGACGGTGGCAAGAATTGGAATTTAGTAGATTCTGTTCCTGAAGTTATCGACCGCATGATTTTTATCGATGAAAACAGGGGATACCTTCATACCGGAAGATACAATAATTTGCGGCTAATGAGGACCGAAGATGGAGGCCATAACTGGGATTATATTCTTTTTGGAAATAATTTTGCCAATGATTTTGCACTGGCTGGTGACAGCAACATCGTGGTTCCTATTGAAAATGGCTTCCTTTATAGAACAACCAATGGTGGTGGAGCTGCCCTGTTTCCTGAGCGTCCAAAAATAGAATGGTATAAAACTTTACAGGGCAGTGACCTTGATCCCTTTGTTATTCAAAGTTCTTGTATCGATACTAATTCCAATCTATATATTTCCGGTAAATTCAGAGATACTTTAAAAATAGAAGATCAGGATCCCAACGTCTCTGCATTTCCTGAAATGATCAGCAGTGCATTAATCAAAATTACAGCCTCGGGTGAAATTGAGTATCTGAAAATTTTTGAAGATTTTGAAAATGATATGTGGATATACACTTCAGCTTGTGATGAAAACAACAATCTTTATATTTGGATATCTGGAGAAAATGAACAGGAAAATCAGTTACAAAAATACACTGAAGCTGGTGAATTGTTATGGTCGGTCCCAATCATAGCATACGATTGGAATCAGGGAAGAAAAATCCTTATCTCCTCGGAAAATGAGATTTGTCTTTCAGGAAATTTTGAAAATACTTTGCAAATAGCAGACGAATCCCTGACGACTGACTATAATGCTACATTTTTCGCAAAGTTGGATCAGGATGGAAATCTGCTCAGTCTTGATAAATTAATTGATTATGGGTCTTATCCTTCGAACAATATATTCAATATTGAATTAAATGATAATGGCTATCTGGTCTTGATGGCAAACGCATATGGTATTTATTACAATGGTGATTCCCTGGCTTTCGGGCCCATACACATAGTTACTTTTGATGAGGAATTTAATTTACTCTGGAATTCAACTGGTTATAGCCAGGGTAGATTGTATGATATCCAGTTTATGGAAAATGAAAATCTGGTCATTTACGGAAAAACAGATAATGATCCCGATACCCTGCATAGCCTTCACGAAATGGATGTTTATGGTAATCTTGTCAATTATATTAAAATCAAGGGCCTCCAGTCTGGAGATGGCGGAAATATTTATACCAATAGTTCTGGAATAATGGTTACCGGCAGATACTTCGATTTTGTTATTATTGGAAATGATTCTGTATTTGGATTTAACCCTTTAGAAACTTTTATTTTTAATCTTGATCAAAACTTTAATAATTCAGGTAAAGTACATATTGCCAGCGGCAGTTATTACAGTAGACTGATATTAAATAGTCAGAGTACTTTTTTCACCGCTTTAAACCAGCCCGGAAACAATGTACTATTTGCTAATGACACCATTCCAGCCTCAGATGCAAAGCGCGAAATCATTGCAAAGTTCTCCAATCCAAATACTTCAATTAATTTCTATGAATCTCATGAAAATCATGTTTTAATCTACCCCAACCCCACCAGCGGTATAATCAACTTTCAATTTCCGACAACTCAACAAAACCAACCCATACAAATCCAATGCTTCAGCAATCAGGGTAAACTGGTAAAAACAAAAACTTTTACAAATGCTGATACACACGTCTCACTCAACCTAAGTGATTTAAGTCCGGGCATATATTATTTGCAGGTTAGATCAGATTCGAAAGTTTATATTGAGAAAATCATAATTCAATAATTGATACGGTAAAAAAAACCTGCTGTAATGAATCACAGCAGGTTGTTCGTTAAGGTAGTTTATTTGGTCATTGCACAATGACCTTCTGATAGAAAATCTCTTTCGTTTGCCCATCAACATGAACTTTCAAAACATATACGCCGGGATTCAGATCTGAAACATCCAGTTTCGTATTAAAAGTGCCTTTAAGTATAGTCCCAAAATTAATTTCTGATACTACCTCACCCGTCAATTGATGCATTGTAAATGCAACTTTTGCCTCTGATGTAAGCTTCAGCGTAATACTGGTGGAACCGGAAGCGGGATTGGGTGCCACCTTGAGAAAGTTTTGTATTCCAGCAGCATTTTCGTTCGATCCGGTCATCACATCGGTGATATTTCCAACATAGGTCTCCAATGCCGCAAAGGTTTCACTGCCATCGATGTATTCTGTTTGGACCGATTCATACAGTTGTCCGTTGCTATATACTTTAATGGTGAAATCATTTCCAATGGTAAAGCCATCCATTTCAGATGTTGCCGGGTCATCCATGGAAGTTACGGTGATGCTCATGGCATTTGAGTTACCATCATACACAGAGGCACCCACGCAAACTTCGCCATCAAAAATACCCACTTCATCACCGGTGTTCAGCATGGTATTGGTCATCAGGATGAAATGCATCGGCATGTAAGGATTATTTTGGTACACAGGTTCAAAATATACCGGGTCATTCACAGCAATCACAGACTTGCTGTTACTGCCGCCCTGCCCCTCCCCGATCATCAAGGAGCTCTCATCGAGTACTTTGATATAATATCCTTTACCATTTTGCAGGTTGCCGATGGTATTGATCCACTGTCCGTTGGGTTCCGGGAAAGGAATATACTGAATGAGTCCGCCTGCATCGTCCAGCACTTTATAAAGCACTTCGCCATCAATGAGCGGTTGAACGGTTTCCAAAGCATCCTGGGGATCATCAGCCGGATATCCCATAATATTCCACCCCGATTGCAACGGAACGGTCACAGGCATTGCTAGCGGCATTCCCTGCATGGATACATCTGCAGTTTCGCTCACCTTTACATAATAACCTTCCATAATGCTCATCTCACCGATGGAGTTCACCCATTTCCCTTCCGGATCAGGCAGTGGAAGATAAACAAGGCTTCCACCATCCTGGTCGATCACCTTCAGCAGGTTCTCATCTTCAATCAGAGGTTGAAACACACTCATCATGTTGGTGTTTAGCGGCACCACTGAAGATGAAACCAGGTTCCAGCCCGGTTGAAATACCATCTGTTGGGTGGCCATGACTTCAGCGCTCAACGCAACAATAGCGGTTCCCAATGGCGTAAATACTTCATCAAATCCGGGTGTCGGGAATTCCGTAATAACTTCTGAAATTTCGCCCAGTTCAGCAGTCCAGAGTTTGAAGATCAATTCATTGCCGGGTGTAAATCCGTTGGCCACATCTGGATTCGAACCATCATCCATTGAGACAATGATCTCAAGAATATTCGTATTATTTATCGGTTGCGTCACCAAACCTGCACCCACACATATTTCCTGCCCGGTATTCGGATCAATATCGAAAACGCCCACCTCATCGCCAAGTTGCATGTCCAGGCTGTCAATTTGAGCCGACACCACAAAAATGGTCATTGGATTGAAAGGGGTTTCCCATACCGGATCGAAATTGCTCAAACTCTGATCAATCACAGTAAGATTAACGGGTAATTCAAAAAGTGAATTGATTGTATCATTGGAGCTAACTAAAATACTGGCTGTATAATCAGCAACGGGCAAATTGGATGCATCCAAAGTGACCTGCACAACTGCATTGTCACCGGGAGCGATGCTCCCTGATAGAGGATCAAGTGCGATCCAGGGATTACTGGCACCAATTATAACGGTATAATCTTCTGTTTCACCAAAATTGGTATTCTGGCAGGGATCGGTATTGGAATACAACCAGGAACCCATCACACGCATTCGCGTTTCGCCATTGATGGCAGATACCGGAATTTCCAGTTGTGCAGTATACGTTTGGCCTGGAATCTCACATTGCAGATCACTCACAACCCGTTCATCTTCTGTAAATTCTTCATCCTGGTTCAGATCGATCCATACATTCACAAAGTTGTTGCTGTAGGAGGAAGAAATCGTCACATCATAAACGGTTCCTGTGGCAAGGCCGGTGGACAGATTGGTAAAATCACCAAAACCGTTGGGAGAGCATCCTGAGTTGACATTGGATATTTCAGCCAGTTCAAAACTATTGATGCCATCCCCGAAATTACAATTGGAGGTGGGAATGCAATAATCATTGATTGATTCAGGATCTGAAGGATCATATAAAAGTTGCTGCCATCCTTCGCCAAATCGCTCTGCGGCAAGTTTTTCAAACTGTTTTTTTGTAACCGTTGATATGCCTTTATTTTGTGATTTATTTTGATTGGTGTAAGCAGTATTGAGACTATAGTTGAGGTTAATGTTCCCTGTATTGTGGATCACAAGTTCAGTCAAAACCGATTCACCGGTTTCAACAACCTGATCTATGGATACCGGATTGACAGCTAAGTCAGGATTTCCGATTGCCACTTCCAGCGGATCCGTCAGTTGCGATTCACCTTCATCATAAAAGGCTGAAACCTGGTACTGATATATTCCAAAGTCAAGGTCGCTGTCTGAAAATGTTGTTGTTGTAACAGATCCCAACAGGTTGCCATCACGATAGACATTGAAACCGGTATAGCTTCCTGTAAAGGGTTCCTGCCATGACAGTTCCACATTATTACCATTAACCGTTGCCTGCAGGTTTGACGGCGGCAGTAGCAGCGTATTTTCAGAGGGAATGGTAAATGCCGAGATGTGTACATTATTCTGAAGCGGAGCGGTCATCACAGCCTCTCCTGTTTGGGTATTAATAATGTAAAGACCCGATTCTCCACTGTAATTCTGTCCGGCGAAATAAAGTGTGTTGGTTGTTTTATCAAACGCGATATCCTGTATGATAATAAAATCGCCGCCAAGCGGCCCTATGTAGTTCACATCAGCTGTTGCTTTATCAATGGAAAACAGGTTATCATCCGTGAGGTCAACCCCATACAAATTGCCATTTCCATCAAACGCAATGCTGGTAATACCATTTAATTCCGGATCCTCAAAACTACCAATGAGGCTTAATTCTCCTGTTGCAATGTTTATTTCAAATAACTCTGCATATGAATTTCCGTAAAAGTTCGTTCCGTCAAAAGCAATCCCAACCAAAGGGGAATCTTCAAAAAGCAGGGTGGTTTCGGTTGAGATCGGATCAAAGGAATAAACTTCACCTTCGTAAGCAACAGCATAGATCATTCCGTCGACCCATGTTGCTCCAATCAATGGAAGGTCCAGGCTGGAAATGCTTAACTGGTTAATGGTTCCGGGATCCACCAGGTCGAAGATAACCCACCCTTCCTGCAACCCGGAAGAAGGGCTGTAATTGACATATCCGTAAGCCGTCATGGGTGATACGACGGCTGTTGAGGCCGATTTGCAATCATTGGCCGGATTTTCATCTCCGGTCAACTGTGTGCAAACTTCTGCTGAATAAGCACCCACGGACGCATCCCAGGGATCAAAACTGATATCGAGACTCTCCCCCGGCGCCAGTTCTATCACATCAACAGTGGAAACAAAATCCCCAATGGTGAGGGTAACCGGGAAACTCTGGCTCTCAAATCCATAGTTCACAACAGTGGCTTCCGCAGCATAGGGCCCGATGGCAATTGAAGCCGGCAATTCGAAGTTTAAAACCCCCACATTGGCAGCGAGCGGTTCACTCAGAATATTGACTGTATAATCTTCAATTTCTCCGAAACTTGCGTTGGTACAAGGATCAGCAGACGACTGGATCCAGGTCACCTTCGCCCGCATCCGCGTGTTTCCTGACAGTGCATCGGGAGGCAGATTGAAATCGACGTTGTAGGTTTCTTCAGCAACAGCCATCTCAAAATCGGTGATGAGCCGCTCATCATCCTGAAACACATAATCCTGGTTTAAATCAATGAATAGGCTGAATTTCTGGCTTCCGAAACCGGATTTCACCATTACTGTATGTGAAGTGGTTACGTCCAGATCGGTAGAAAGACTGGTAAAATCACCATAACCATCAGGGCTGCAGCCAGATTCCAGGTTTTGGATATCACCCAGTGCAAAATCGGCTAATCCATCTCCAAACGCACAATCTGCCGAAGGAATGCAATAGGCATCCAGCAAATGGGTCACGTCCTTTGTAAAACAGTTATTGTCAGGAAATACATCCCCGGCGAGCCAGGAACAAACTTCAATTTCGTATGTCTGTCCGGGATTGCTCAAATCAACCGGCATGAAAAAAGTATAATTATAGGTTTGGTTGGGTTGTAAAGGTTCGAGAATCGTTTCTTCAGAGAGTAGTTCTCCATCCAGTGTCAATGTCAGGGAATAATTGGCCTGTGTTTGGGTTCCTGCATTAAAAACCTCCGCAACCACAATTTCAAAATCACCCAGTCCGCCAGCCGACTCAGGACTGATGATGGCCGTTACGGCGAGATCCTTTTCATAAGGTTGACTAAAAATTGTTCCAGCATAAGTAATTGACAAAAAAAGGAACAGGATGGTAGACGTATATTTCATTGGTTAAAATTTTAATGATTACCCCTTAAAAACATGCCTCCGACTTATTTTGTTCAGCCTTTCCGGAAAGTTTCTAAACATATTATTACCCGAAATAGAAAACCATCACCCCAGTGGATGATGGTTTAAATAATTCATTCAAACATTTGATGTAAATCTATAATTATCTAATTATAATTGATTCCCCATCCTTCCTCACGCTTTTTAGCCTCCTCCAGCCATTTCGGGACCAGGTTCTCTTTGAATTCCTGTTTTTCCTCTTTCAGTTTTTCCATTGGCAACCCTATGAATTCCTGTGCTTTTGCTTTGGTGGAAATATCAGGATATGGAACCTCATCATTGAATCCTAATTCAGCCAGCAGCCGTGCCAACTTGATCCTGCCTTCCTGGGCAATGGTAATGCCGGTGCTCACTGTTCTTCCGATTTCCACAGGTGAATGGAAAGAACCGCCATGGGCCGCAGCCGCATAATCCCAGCGCCACTGTGCATGCCGTATGTCTGTCAAAATCTCTTTCATTTGTTCTTCAGATGCTCCTAAATCCCGGGAATTTTTGACATCAGGCGTATCAATTGCTCGCGAACCATATCAGGTTCCTCACCTTCATGGATCTGCACAATCATGTGCTTTAGCAGTTCTTTGCGTTTTTCTGAATTATTGATGAGTTCGCTCATTTTGTATCTTTTATTTTATGTGTTATTCATTTATTCCAAAGCCACCATCTTTTGGCTTCACATCTTTGCTGGTAACCTTACTTCCACTTATCTGTCATATGCAAAAAAGCCAGCCGGGGCTGATAAACAATCATCCTTGGGCCTGCATACCTCATCACCTCGCGAATTTGTTCTTTCCGATCTTTTTTATAACAATGAACCGGACATTTGGAACAAACCGGCTTTTCTTCACCAAATTTGCAGCGGTCGAGGCGGGTATTGCTGTATGCGATCAACAAGTTGCAATCCTCACACAATCCATCCACAGGATGATGATGCGCTTTGCAATAGAGAGCAATCATGCTGTTCACCGTTTTTTTCTCCCGTTCGATCCGTTTCATCATCACTTATCCTTCAAAAAATGTGTCCAGAAATTGAAACAGGATTTTCCGGTTAGATGCATGATATTTGTTCATGTGAAGCATTTGACCGGGTTTTTGCACAAATGGGAGATCCTCACCGAAAAGGGTTTCATTTTGCTCGATCAAAGCAACCACTCCATCCGGATTCATCTCCATATGAAACTGGAAGGCAGCCACATTTTCCGAAATAAATGCCTGGTTAGAAGTGGCCTCAGATGAAATAAAACAGTTTATCCCTTTCGGCAAACTGAAAGTATCGCCATGCCAATGGAATGTCTTAAAGTGTTTCGGGAATATACCTTTGTATTTCTTGGGGAGGTTTTTTTCGTTGATATCCACATCAAACCAACCCACTTCTTCATGTTCATTTTTAAAAACCTGAGCATTCATGGCATCGGCGATAAATTGCGAACCGAGACAAATGCCAAGTACCTTTGTCCCTTCCTGAACGGACTGTTTGATAAAATCCCGCTCATCAGGCAACCAGGAATATTCTTCATCATCATAAATGTTCATCGGACCACCCATCACGATGAGGTTTTCAGTTTCCCTTATATCTGGTATTCCGGGATGATCATAAAAATTAACCTCCTCAAAAGAATGGCCATATTCCTTGATCCAATCCAGGATATACCCCGGCGACTCGTAGGGCACATGCTGAAAAATGGTAAATTTCATTTTTATTCACTTTTGATCATGGTAAGTAACATTTTGAACTTTTCAACGGCAAAAACAGCATGGGGTACATTGGCCGGCATGATGATCGATTCACCTTCAAGCAAATGATAAGATTTCCCTTGAATAATAATTTCACCTTCACCATCGAGAACTTGCACCAGCGCGTCAAACGGAGCTGAATGCTCGCTTAATTGCTGTCCCTTGTCGAAAGCAAACAGGGATACATTCCCCTTTTCTTTTTGCAATACCCGTTTACTGACAATGCCTTCAGCCGAATAATCTACTTTCTCTTTAAACTTCATGATGGTCGAATGACCGAATTCTTTTGATTCCATATTATTTCGTTTTTAAGAACTATTAACTTCAAACTTCGAACCTGCCTTCCCTGCCTATCGGCTTTGCTCCGCTGAAGCTTTGCGAAAGCGATGCAGGCAGGCGCCAGTCAGGCTTCAAACTAATTATATCCATTGCTCGCTTAAAACCTCACCTTCAACACCCACTATAATTTCTTTCAACGGTATTTTGCGATCCGCTTGCTGCGTTGCCATTTGAGCCATCTGAACCAGGCCACCACAACAGGGAACCTGCATGCGCAAAATCGTCAGCGTATTGATGTTAGAATCACTGATCATTGATGTGAGTTTGGTAACATAACTATCCAGATTCGAATCGAGTTTCGGGCAGGCGATGGCGATACTGTTTCCCTTAAGGTATTTCCGGTGAAAATCGCCCATGGCATAGGCGATGCAATCGGCGGTTAATACCACATCTGCATTTTGAAAATAGCTGGCTTGTGGATTCAGCAGATGCAACTGCACCGGCCATTGTCGCAGTTCCGATTTCACTTCGATATTTTGTGTTTTCCCGGATGCTTCTACTTCATCCATATCAATGTTGAACTCACGGGCCTGCGATCCGGGACAACCTGCAAATCCTGAATGGTTGGGCGAGCCGAACAAATCATGTACAAGGTTTTTTACATTCATGTCTTCCTTCTTAAATTCTGACAAATCCATCGGATGATTGATCTGTTCCAGGTATCCAAGGGATTCATTCAGAAAAACGGTTTCACCATGATCTTTTAAGTGCCGAAGGTGCGCCAATAGGGTATTCTCTCCTTTCGGTATCATCATTTCCATCACTTTGATCTCATCATAGGGTTCGGCTTCCCGTTCCTCAATGGTTAAGGCACCTTCCGGACAATGGCCAATGCAAGCTCCCAGCCCATCACAAAATAAGTCGCTGACCAGACGGGCTTTTTCATCAACGATCTGAAGGGCGCCTTCATGGCATTCGGGCACACAGGCACCACAGCCGTTGCATTTTTCTTCGTCGATAACTATAATGTCTCTTTTCATAGCCTATATAACTTTGTTCAATTTAAAGTCATTAAATGTCTTATTTTCAAGATAATTTTTGAAATCCCCTGCAAATTTGTGAGGATGATTCCCGAAAATGCAGGTATCAAAATAACAATCCCCGCAAGTAATTGCACATTCGAAGCTGACCAGTTCACCTTCAATCAACTCATAGATTTCAAGCAGTGAAATTGAAGTGGGATTTTTTTTCATAGTAAAACCACCGTTGGGGCCTCGCAATGAATCGAGGTACTTATGTTTGACCAGGATATGCAACACCTTGGCAAGATGATTTCTTGAAAAATGGGTTACTTCTGCGATCTTGTTGGCACTCAGACTCCGTTCTGTATTAGCAATGAGGGCCAGGCTGTGGATCGCAATGGTGCTGGCTTCCGATATGTTGATGAAGGTGCTCAAATGTTATTCTTATATTTAAGTATTTGAATGCGCAAATATATGAATAAATTTCCGTATACAAGAAAATCAGTAATTATTTACTGAGATTTATAATTAACCTAAATAGTTACATTATTTGGAATTTGAAACTACTTCTCAATATAAATTGTAACTGGGGTATCTGCTCTTAAGAATTATTGAGCGGATATATGGTATGCCTCAATTTTTCCCAGCTCCCGTTTCCGGAAAGCATGCAAATAAGCCAGTATATAATAAGCCCCTACTCCGCTGAAGGCATGCCATAGAAAGTGTGTACCCATGGGTAGGAAGGTGATCTCGTAGGCATCCAGTTCGCGAAATAGAATGGCAGCAATAAATAACAGAATGGTATAGATCACATACTGCACTTTGAAGAAATTTGTTTTAAATAGCAGGATCACCAGAGGAAGTCCCGTAATAATACCCGTCATAATATAGGATACATTGATGGCCATGTGCGAGGGCAAACGTCCGAATAAAAGGAAACGCAACACAAAGGTAGGTATGATGATAAAAAACACATGCCACCATCGTTTCAAAACTTTGATCCAGAAATAAATACTCAAAGATAAAGTGAGGATGGCAGTGGGCAGAAAGTCCATAAATAGAAAAAATCGGGAAGCCCGAAATGCATGAAACAGGGTACTGCCCGTTCCTCCCAGGATCATCAGGGGTATGGCATAGAGCATGAATTTATAATTGCGCCATTCCTTTCTCACCATCCAAAGCCAGTAAATTGCGGGTAAAACAATCAAAAGAGAAGAAACCGCATTCCATGGCTCCACGATAAGGTGCCCGGGCTGGGTCTCTGTATAAATTGGGCCACCATCGCTAAGGCGCTGGTTGAACCAATCCGCTTGTTCTTGTAAATTTCCGCTACTCATTTTTGTATGAAGAGTAACGGTAAAAGAAAGAAAGTGTTTAATCTTTAGGAAAATTTAAGATTATAACAGTGCAATAAATATTCAATATTTAAAATTGAAAACCAAGGATGATTGATAAACGATCATCGCAAAAAGCGGCTTAATTCATTTTTATTGCAAAATGATCTTAAAAAACTGAACATCGTTGGCACCTCTTAACTTAACATAATACAACCCGGCTTGATAATGCTTTAAATTGAATTGGGACTGACCGGGACGCAGTTCCATATTTTTTATCTCGCAACCTGATACATCAAAAATTTGCAAATAAGCTGATTTGTTAAGCCTAATGGTAAATTCACCCGAACTGGGATTTGGAAATATGGATATATCATCGGCTCTGGAAACATCGGCTTTATTGATCAACAAGCTAACATCAATCATCAAATCTTCATCCACCAGAGCGAATGAGCCTGACGCTAATGTATAACCATCTTTTGAAACGGTGTAATTATAATTCCCGGGTTCATATCCATCAAAATCGGCTTCTCCGGAAGTATTTGTGTATCGTATGGTACCACTCATATTAATGGTAGCATCTTCAACGGGGATATTTCCGGGATCTTCGGTTACTAAAAACTGAATATTGTATGACGGACAGGCATAAGATTCGACCCACTCATTTCCTTCCATGCCCATTAATACACCGTCATATCCATTCTTACTATCAGTGAGCAAGGTCCCGCCACATTCATTGAATTTGAAATTAGCGATCAGATGTGGATCTGTAGAGCCTGAAAAATTTGTACACATATTTTCTTCGATCTGTTGGGCGGTGAGCGCAATATCCCACACCCGAACTTCATCAATTGTACCTGAATAATATTCAAATGCCACATCTTTGGTTCTTCCTATTTCGAGGGGTTGATCATTTTGAGGAATCTGGAAGTTTTTATATCCAATGGCCTTCTGGATTCCGTTTACAAATATCTTCACCTCTTCCATGTTATAAGTACAGGCAATATGAGCCCATTCTCCGACCAACAGATTTGCACTGGTCGTTTGAATGGGTTGCCATCCAATGGTGTTGCTATAGAAGCCAAACAAAACTTCATCATTGAGTAACCTGATCTGGTAAGGATGTGCATTATTGCCAAAATTCTTTGAAATGACACCCTGTGTACCAGTAAGTGAGTTGGGTTTTATCCAGACCTCAAGGGTTATATCGGTTATGAAGTCAAAGGCACTTTCATTCGACACTTCAACATAATCGTCGGTACCATCATATTCAAGTGCCAGGTTACCGAATGAGAGCGAGGTTACCGTTATATAATCCTCCATAAGGATATCATCTGATCCGAGGCTATTGGTAACTGAAAGCGAAACATCATACGTTCCGGGGGCAGGATAGCTCACCAGGGGATTTTTTTCACTGCTCATTTCAGGGTCGCCTCCTTCAAATGTCCATTGCCACTCAGAAGGGCCACCGGAGGAAGCATCCATAAACTGGACTGTTCCCCCAATGCATAAAATGGAAGTCGAAGCATCGATCATGGCTGTGGGTTCATAGATGGGTAAAGTAAATGCAGTTGTTTCCTTATTGCCAAATCCCGTATTGGTTGAAACAATCGTTTGATTATCACCATCAACCAATGAATAAGATCCAAAAAAATAACCATCGAGATCTGTCATTACAAAATGGTAACAACCTGCATCAACTTCCAGATCAATATTATAGGTGGAATTGTAATCGTACCCACTCCCCTGCTGGATGACATTGTTCTGATCATCATAAAGATACCATGCCGTTCCAAAATAATTATCGGTTTCCAAATGAAGCGTTACAGGAAGGACAACCTCAACAGCATCATTAAAATTATTCTGTGCTATGTTGTTGGACGGATTTTCATCGGTAGCGCCATTAACTTCAAAAATGGTTATGGAATAATCATTGGAACCCATACCGCCAAAAAACACTGCGGGTATTTCAATCTCCGCTGAAGTAAACGGCATCAAAGGTTCAATTTCAACATTGTATTCAACAGGGGCTTCTCCATTGATGCTTATACTAAATCCCAGGGAAGTAATATTTTCCGATCCGTAATTACCTATGGTCACTTTTGAATTGATGTACGAACAGGATGTTTCAGGCAATTCCAGTAAATCGATCCCCGCATCCAGTGAATATGCAAAATTTGTCAATACAGGGATTGAAGCACTTGCTGTCTCCACTGCATTCTCACTTTCAGAAATGAAATTCACAATCTCTATATCACCCAACCTGATTGGTATGTCATTGATTTCTTCCGGAACATTATAAACATAATACTTATCGATAAAACTTCCGGTTGTGGTGGGCGATAAAGCCTCTCCCCATTGGCCTGTTATAAAATCCCGAAACATATGCTGGTGCAGATATTCACCATCCGGGGTGATGGCATCCGGGTTGAACCAACTGCTGAACTGCACTCCTTTTACATTGTTTTGGGTAATCGCCACATTTAAATTATTTTCAGGCTCCGGACTGTTCCCTGTATAATACACTTCAACGTGCACTGATAATTCTCTGCTTTGAACATCCAACGTGGCTTCACTAGCCATATTAACATAAGCGGTTTCATTCAGTACCTGGTTTCCATATTGCTGCCATTGATTAAAAGTATATAGATAGCCCCCTCCAAAATCATGTCGATTGATCATGGCATTGGGCCAGCCATTTACCGAAAAATAGGCGCCGAGTCCGTCACCGTATGTCGTTCGGTAATCCGGTTGACCCGGATCAGGAATCGCATAAAATCCCTGATGGTAAGCAATGCTAAATCCATCATTGGGATGCGAGGCAATAAACTCCTCAACTTCTTTATGACCATAAGGACAGAAGCCACAGGCAATCCCGGTAAATTCTTCGATGATGGCATTTTTGTTTTCAGGATTGGTACTTACAATCGTTTGAGATGATAATTGCAGGAAGTAAAATGTAAATGCAGGAATAAGGAGTAAAGATTTCATAGGACAGTCGTATTTGAAATGAATGGATAACCAACTATCCAAAGATATCAATTAATTGCATTCCTGATTAGAAATCAATTGAATATTCAATAAAATCAACCCTATTTGGAAAAACGCTGTTTCTCTTATTTTCCACCTGCTTCTACATGCTCTTTCAAATAGTTGGTAAGCAATGTGAATAAATGCCTGGTAGCACCCGGTATTTCATAAATTCCATGTGAGCAGTTGGGATAGGGCATCACATCAAACTGTTTACCGTTTTTGATCAGTTCAACAATCAATGCTTCTGCATTCTGATAATGGACATTGTCGTCGGCAGTACCGTGCACTATGAGGAGATTTCCTTCAAGGTTTTTGGCAAAATTAATCGGTGATCCTTCTTCATATACTTCAGGGTTTTCCTGGGGCAAACCTGTGTATCTTTCCTGGTAAATATTATCATAATATCTGAGATTTGAAACAGCCGCGACTGCCATACCTGTTTTGTAAATATCAGGATGACGGAACATCAGGTTGAGGGTCATGGCTCCACCTCCACTCCAACCCCAAACGGCAATGCGATCAGGATCAACGAAATCCCACTTTAGAATTTCTTTTGTAGCCGCCGCCTGATCTCCTGAATTAAGGACACCAATTTTCTTATAGATGGATTTTCTCCATTCCCTTCCTTTCAGACAGGGCGTTCCGCGATTGTCCATGGTCATTACAATATAACCCTCCTGCGCTAACATATAGTTCCACAAACTGCCCCAGGTATCAAAAGCAGTCTGGCTCCAGGGCTCACCATATAAATCAAAAAGCACAGGGTATTTTTTTGAAGGATCGAAATCGGGGGGTTTGATCATATAACCGTCCATTTCTACTCCATCTTCAGTAGTGACATTAAAAAATTCAGCCTTGCCCAGATCAAGCGTGGCCATTTTTTCTTTAAAAGCTTCATTTGTTACCAGGTTACGAACAACCTTGTATTTAGGCAACCCTATCATGTCGATGGTCCTCGGATGCTGAAGACTTGATGAGGTTTCAACTGCATACTGCATACCCGGTGCCAGATCGTATAAATTTAATCCCGATTTATCAGCCGCAGTCAGGCGGGTCAGGTCACCACTTCCATCCAGGTTTACCCGATACAGATAACGCTGGGTAGAATTATCAGGTGAAGCGTTAAAATATACATATCCTTTCTTTTCATCGATCCCATAAAAACTGGCTATATCATAATCACCTCGGGTCAGCTTCATTTCGTTATCAGTCCCGGCAATGGATTTTTTGTAAAGATGACGCCATCCGTCCTGTTCGCTGATCCAAATAAAATCACGGTTATTGCTCAGGAAGGTAACATCCCTCATACCCCAGTGCCCCTGTGCAGCATCCGGATGCTCGATATCCACCCATGCTTCATCACGCTCGGTATAAAAGTTATTGAGCTTATTGGTGGCCAAATCGTATAACCATAGTTTGTTTTCGTTCTGATGCCGGTTAAGTTGCTGGATGAGCAGCTGGTAAGTGTTACCGATCCACTGCATCCGTGGAAGATAATTATTTCGGGGATCGCCCGGTATTTCAATCCATTTTATTTCACCGGTAACAACATTAATATATCCTACCTTTGCTGATGAAGGTAATTCACCGGCTTTAGGGTATTGCACCGGAATGGTAAAACTATACAGAGAGTCGGTATTGTCAATCATCAGGAAATCCTTAATATCTGAGGCATCCAGCTGCCAGAAAGCAATGTATTTACCATCTTCACTCCAGCGAAATCCATCACGGCAGGCAAGCTCTTCCTCATAAACCCAGTCGAAAGTACCGTTAATAATATCTTCCGTTCCATCAAAGGTGAGCTGTGTAACCTCTCCCGATTCAAGGTCCTGCATATAAATATTGTGTTTACTCACATAAGCGGCCTTTGTCCCATCATGGGTAAACTTGGCAAACATCAGGGAGGACTCAGGCAGATCGGCACCCAATTGAAACAAATTTTTTGTATCCATATCGAATACCCAATAATCGCCTCGTGTGTTGGCCCTCCAAACGCGCCTTGTATTGGTAAAAATCATCAATTTGGAAAGATCGTCGGACCAGTCATAACCAGATATTCTTAAAGGTTTCTCCCGGCCTTCAGGAAAAAGATTCTCAGCAGCGATAAGCACTTCTTCTTTTTTACCACTTTTGGTATTATACTTAACAACGTCCATACCCCCTTTGACGGAATCGGATCGCTCAAGCAGGGTATAATAGTCGCCATTGCCCAGCCATTTATAGCGGCCAAAATATTCCTGGCGAAATTCACCGGAGTTAAAAATCCGATCGAGGGTCAGTTTCCCCGAATCAGTATCTTCCTGTGCAATTGCTGGAATGATTCCTACCAGAAAAACCAGCATTATCATGAATGAATTGATACGTTTTCTCATCTTTTATGATATTAAATATGATAAATATCTATGGGGTATGTTGATGCCCCTTAAAATGACATACAAAGGTTTGGAAAAAAGTTTAATTAATTACAATATATCCATTGAAATTTACAAACTGCGCACAATAACATACCAATTGTAAATTTTCATCATTCATTTGCAAAATCGAATTTATAATAACCATCAATTTTTTAATTTTGGTATTCTGATCATCAGACATTTTAATTATGAAAAAAATTGCGATTTCTCTGTTTACTTTTTGTGTCATTATCGTGTCGGCACAAGATATACCCCTTCCCCTGAATATAGCAAAGGCTTACGAAAACAAAACCCGCAGCCATGATGGCAATCCCGGGATGAACTACTGGCAAAACCGAACCCAATACAAAATTGATGCAGTAGTGGATCCAACCACAGAAACAATCATCGGAAAGGCCTCCTTGCTATATGAAAACAACTCACCCGACACCCTCAGAAGACTGGTTATTCGGTTGTATCAGGATTTTTTCAGGAAGGGCAATGCACGTCAATGGCCGGTCAGCAATGGCGATCTCACAGATGGTACAAAGATAACCCGGCTGAAGATTGCAGGGGAGAATTATGATCCCGATGAAGATTTCCCACGCTGGTGGATTACCAATTTTACCATTCGACTAAAAAATAGAATTGTACCCCATTCAACTACTCCAATAGAAATTGATTGGGAGGTTAAGATCCCCACCGAAAGGGGTTTGCGCATGCGTAAATATGCGGATGGTCATTACTTCATTGCCTACTGGTATCCACAAATTGCTGTTTATGACGACATTGATGGATGGGACGGGGTAGAATACCTTGGGATGGTAGAGTTTTACAACGACATCAATCAATTTGAAGTTAACCTGACCGTTCCTGGAGATTACCTGGTACGCTCCACTGGTGAAACTCAAAACCTCTATGAAATTTTACAACAAGAAATTCTTAAACGATACCATAAAGCAGAAACTTCGGATGAGGTTATTCGGATCATTACGCCAGAAGATTATGCAAAGGGAAAGATATTTCTTCCGGGCAAAACACATACCTGGAAGATCAAAGCGAAGGATGTCCCGGATTTTTCTTTTGCCATGAGCACCCAATCCAACTGGGATGGTACCAGTCTTGTTGTTGACTCAACCCTCAACCGAAGGGTCCTGACCGATGTCCTTTACCCGGATGGAACCCGCCACTGGGATCAAGCTGCGGAAATCTCGCGCAAATCCGTTCAATACATGTCTTTCAAATTACCTGGCGTACCTTTTCCTTATCCACATATGACCTCATTTTGCGCGGGTTCTCAGGGAGGAGGCATGGAAACACCCATGATGGCCAATGATGGGGCTCCCAGAACCTTTGATTCTTTTGTGGAGTTGCTTTTTCACGAAATTTCTCATACGTATTTCCCATTTTATATGGGTACCAATGAACGGAAATATGCATGGATGGATGAAGGCTGGGCAGCCTATCTTCCCGGTGATTTTACAAAAGAGCTGGATCCGCAAAGTACTTACATGGCAGAAGAAATTAATGGTTATCTCAATTTTGCTGGTGAAGAAGCAGCCCTCCCTTTGATGGTTCCCAGTTATCAACACAATAACTTTTCAAGTGCCCGTATTGCAGCTTATAATCATCCGGCCGTTGCCTACCACATCCTTCGACAAACCCTTGGCGATAAACTTTTTAAAAAGGCCCTGCATGCATACATTCAACGCTGGCAAGGCAAACATCCCATACCTTTTGATTTCTTTAACACCTTCAATGAGGTAGTCGGTGAAAACCTGGACTGGTTTTGGAGGCCATGGTTTTTCGAGACCGGATACCCTGATCTGGGCATCAAAGATTTCAGCGAAAATAATCAACTGATCATAGAAAAAATCGGAAATCTGCCGATTCCAGCTGAGATAAATTATGAAACAGAGGCGGGGGAAGAAGGTCGGATAACGTATCCGGCTTCAGTTTGGAAGGATCAGCATGAAATCATTGTGAATTTACCTTCCGATCAATCAATACAATCCATTAAACTCGGGAGCGACCTTATTCCCGACCTGAATGCCGATAATAACCATTGGGAAAAATAATACGATAAATCTACAGATCCTTTTATGGTGGCTGGCCAAACGGTGTTTGTATTAAAATGTCAAAGTTAAGCCAGCCATAAAATTTAACGGGGCCTGTGGGAAATAACCATCCATTTCCCAATACTGACCCAGGTAATAATACCTGTAAACCCAGGCATTGCTTTCATACGTTTCACTCAGGAAATTGTTAATTTTTAAATAAATGCTGACCTCCTCCATAAATCCGGGATGGAAGTTATAATTGAAAAGCAAATCATTTACAAAATAAGGATCCAGGCTGCGTGATTTTGCCATGGTGTTATCAATGTACTGACGCCCGACATAATTGCTTATCAAACTGATTTCAAAACCTTCAATGAGTTTAAAATTCAGGATACTCCCCATAATAATGGAAGGTGAAAAGGAGAGATCCGTTTCTCCTATTTCCTGCCGGATCTGTCCACCATTGTCCCAGTCATCAACATAGGTCACAAATTCCTTGATCTTATTCTGACTCAGGGTAACATTGGCATCCCAATGAATGTCTTTCGTAATCCTCCACTTACCCGATAACTCAATTCCTGCGCGGTAACTGCCGGGTACATTTTTCATGATCGGGTCGCCCACATTATTGATTTCGCCGGTTAGCACCAGTTGATCTTTGTAATTCATATAATACAAATTCGCATTCAGGGCAAGCATTTGCGAATGGTATGCATAACCAACTTCATAATCAAGGAGGGTTTCGGGCTTCGGAACCTCACCCGGATCGGCATCTCTGTATCCACTGCGTGAGGGTTCCCTGTTGGCTACCGCAATCGATGCATAAATCGTTGAAGCATCATTAATGGCATAATGCAAACCCGCCTTTGGGTTGATAAAGTTGTACTGATGGACTTGGGTAAGGTCTCGCAAGTCATCATGTATACCTACAATGTCATAGTTGATGTGCCTGTACTGCAGATCGGCATATATGCTCAGATTATGCACCACTTCATATGTTCCTTTTCCATAAACGTTAAAGTCAGATTTTGTTCCTGTATTGCGGTACCATTCATGTCCGATATCTCCGTTGCTGGCATACTGCAACCAAACTACTTTACCAAAATGATCGCCCTCATACTGATTCCATGAACCCCCAATCGTTGCCCTGAGGCGGCTTTGGTTGTTATACTGAACCGACCACGTTAAACCATAAAAATCATTGTCGAGCCATTTTTGACGAACCAGGTCTGTCTCGGTTATGGTGTCACCCCCCAGGATCACCTCATCCAATTGGTAGTCTGCAAAAGATTCGTCTTGTTTGTATTGCTCATAATAACCGCGTCCCCTGGTATAATGCAGGGCCGCATTCAGGTACCAGTTGGTTGCCGGTTCAAATGAATACAACAATTGGTAATGATCCTGCTGGTAATTATCTGTCTCGTTTTCGTAGGTATAAATATTATAGGTCCGACTATCCGAATTGATCATTTCCTGGGTTTGTTGAGGGGTATACAGGTAATGTTCTTCGTAACGAAGCATGCCGGCGAGATCATCGTTTAGCCTTACTTTAGGAACCCCGTTCCATGCCTGGTAAGTTTTTTCTTTACCTGAAAAGACGTTCAGCTTGAGCATACTTTTTTCACCATAGTATGCTCCGCTAACATAAAATGATTTAAGATCGGAAGTAGCCCGGTCAATATAACCATCAGAGGAGATCTTTGATAAGCGGCCATCTAACGACCATCGTCCATTTAGCAATCCTGAACCAAAGCGAACGCTGTTTTTAAAGGTGTTGTATGAACCCGCCGAAGAAGAAATTTCTCCATACGGATCTGCATTTAACCGGCTGGTTTGCATATTAATGGTAGCTCCGAAAGCTGCAGCTCCATTCCCCGAGGTACCAACTCCGCGCTGAATCTGTATATTTTCGAGCGAAGAGGCAAAGTCGGGCATATTGACGAACCACACCCCGTGCGACTCAGGATCATTGAGGGGGATTCCGTTCACGGTTACATTGATCCTGGTAATGTCGGTTCCCCGAATGCGAATGCCGGTATAACCCACGCCTGTTCCGGCATCGGAGGTCACCACCACAGAAGGTGAGGTCTCGATTAAAAATGGCAGATCCTGGCCAAGATTCAACGGATCGATTTCATCTTTATCGATATTTTCGTAGGTAGTAGGTGACTTATCCCCGGCACGGGTCGCCGAAACAACCACTTCCTCGCTTATCAGCACCGCAGGAGACATTTCTACATTGAGTATTTCCTTAGCCCTGATCATGATTTGTTTACTTACTGAAACATAGCCCACATAACTAACCCGAATGATGTGCTCTCCGCCAGATATTTTTTTGAATGAATAAAATCCTTCTGTATTGGTGGTGGTGGCCAAATAGGATTCATCCACCACGATGTGTGCACCCGATAGGGGATCTCCGGTTTTTGAGTCGGTAACAATCCCCGACAACGCATATTGACCCATGCTTTTCGTAGGTAGTAGAAGGGCTGTCAGTGCCCAAATGACAATTAATATACTGTGTTTGTACATGGCAATAAATCTTTCGTTATGATTCATCATCATCCAAAAAAGGGAATTGCCATATTGATCTGTAACTTTCCTCCCTCCGCCGGCATTACCCGGATCAGGTTCAAGAGTGTGATCTCAGCCCGTAATTCCATTTACAAATGAAAGGGCACCCCTGTTTGAATAGACCTTACAAAATTATCGTTTTTTTTGTAACAGCGCAAAAAGATCGGGAAACTTTGGCTGAAAATGATCTGATAAAACATAATGGGCAAGGTCGAAAACAGACTTTTTCGTTTGATCAATGATTTGGGTATCTGAAGTAGCGATGATTCCTTTGGTCACTGTCTTCAGCCGTTGATCCGTTTTGTCGGTGATAATGACCTGAAAAGGAAATCTTTCCTCAAATGCATCAAAGCGAATCATCGCAGCAATCGATTTATGCTCCGGAACTTGTCGGTCTATGATAAAATCTGTATGCAGGGGGTTCAACTTAAGTAAACTCTGCATGACTTTCTCAATGGCTCTCTCCAGGTGAATATTATGTGGAATATTTCCGTGATACTCGGCGACATCCCTTACAAAACCATCTGATGCAAGATATACCATTTTTCCGTTTAGATAACTTACAATGGCCAGCAACTGGTTTAAAGTATCAACAGTTAGAATCTTACCAGAAACAGCCTCTTTTTGAACACGTTTTTTTGATCGTTTATCAGATTCTTTAACATTAAAAATGCCCCGAAACAGCATCGATCGCTCCTGTCGGGTTAATTTGTAACGATCAGCAACCAGCTTATGAATGGTATTAGGAGGATAAGCCCTGCCAGTGAAGTGCACATAATCGTCGACAGCTTTTAAAAACTGTTCTGAAAATTGAACGCTCTTTTTTGAATTAATAGCCATCGTAATTTTGTATCTTTGAGAAAGAATAAATATACAACATTAATTGGTACACTTCTTCCGCATGGTACTGCAACGTGGAATATTTTTATCTTTTAATTGCAACCATAAATCTTATAATTACTGTCATTTATAAAAATAACACCCAATTCAAATAGTCCTGGCAACCATTTAAAACCGAAGCAATGAAAAGACTTTTTAGCTGGCTTTTCATATTAAGTCAATCCGTTTTCCTGGTAAACGCACAATGGCTTCCCCTGGAACCCTTTAACAACCTGACCTATTATTATCAGGATGCCAACAATAAGCAGATGATCATTATTGATAGTATGCTATACACTTGCAGGCACCAGGGTGTCGAAGGCCTGAATCTCATCACATGGGAACAAGATGAGTTTTGGTCGAATCATTATCCTGTCAGGAGAATTGTTCCCGATACTGGCGGCAAGTATGTCTATTTAAAAGATAATGATTTCATTGGCCGTTATAATTATGAACTGCAGCAATACGTAAATATATGGCCTGACACCATGCCCTATACTCCTTTTTATGATATCGATGTCAGTCCTGACGGAACACTGTGGGCGGTAACTTCCGGGACCTCTCCAAAAGTGATCAAATTCGATGGCGAAACCTGGTCTTTTTATCCCTACCCCAGTTATTTGTATGGTGGGTTTGATGGAATTCAGACAGTGAGCGATACCCTGGCCTATATTTTAGGGGGTCCCAATCAATTCTTTGCCTTTCACACTGGGGTATACGATTCTTTGTTCAGTGCGGGCGAATACTACCTGAAGGACTGGGATACAGATAATGAAGGGAATCTTTGGTTTGCAGCGGTTTCTCAGATAATCCACATTTACAACGGCGAAGTTACTGTTTATGACACATCGAATTCCATTGTCGGTGATTTTGAGGTTTCTCTCTTGCGCATTGATAACAATGGGAATGTATGGGCGTCGGGAAACACCAATAAAGTGCTGAAATTTGACGGAAACACATGGATTGAATTTACGCTTCCTGATAACTTTACACAGATTGAAAATTTCGCTTTCGATGACGATGGATTTCCATGGCTGATTGCTCACCAGGGAATTGGCAGGAAACTTTACAAACTAACAGGTGGCTCATGGAACGCTTTGCCATTCGATTTTTTTCCAATTAGAAATGCCACGGCCATTGGGCTATTAACACAATACAGCAACTATGGATATTTTGCATCCAACCAGGGGATTTTTAAAATAGGTATCAATTCACAAAACATACTGAATTTTCAGGATTCCACTGAACTACCGCTTGCTGAACAGGCTAATTGTTTCTCAGAAAATATTACTTATCCAGAAAACAGCCCGGTATTTGGCACACCTGAGGGCGTTGGTGGAATTTATTATTTTAATAATGATTTGCTTCCCAACAAAAAGGTAAACTGCATTTGTCATGACAACGGCACCTACTACATTGCCACTGATAGTGGACTTGTAGCCTTTAACGGATTGATCTACACTTTTATCAATACTTCAAATTCACCATTGCCCTCTGATAAAATAACTTTTGTAACAACAGGTCACAATGGTTATTACAATGATAACGGACTTTATATTGGCACCGATCAGGGAATGGCCATATTAAAAAATGGTGAATGGCAAATCATCGACAACAGCATAATACCCATTGACAATTTTTATGTCACCGGCATTGCCCCTCCAGCCTGGAATGAAACCATATACATTGTAACAATGGGAAATGGATTGGTGGTTCTGGATGAAAACGGTGATTATGAAATTCTGAATTCTGCCAACGGTCAACTGGAAGATGACTCTTTGACGTATGTTAAATTTATGGATCTATATGAGTGCGGGGCTTATATCGTTACCGGCACCTTACATCATGGCATTGGCTATTCAGAGGTCTGGTGGCCAGAATATTTCGAATATATTACAGATTTTATGGGAGAACCTATCGTTAACTCGACTTCGGCGGTTAGTGGTACCTGGGGAGAAATTTATATGATCCAGACCGATTCAAAATTTTTTATTCTGACACCCTGCGGATCAACGCCCGAGATAAAGGAACAAAAACAACTGCAGTGGTTCATAAAGGGAAAACAACTGATCATTAACCTGCCCGAAACAACCTTGCACGCCAGGAGTCACATTATACTGACAGATATCCTTGGACGAAGGGTGATCGATCAACAATCTGACATTCATGATATGCAGCTTAAGTTGAATATAGGTACGATGCCTACCGGCATCTACATTTTCAGCATCTCCAGTGGAAAAGGTCAATGGTCAGCCAAGGTAGTTATTAGCAGATAGCATTCATTCAAAAAAACTATTTTTGCACTAAACTCATTCAATGAACATCCTCATCATCAATGGCCCTAATTTGAACCTGCTCGGTAAACGGGAAACAAATATTTATGGCCATATGGGATTCGAAGATTACCTAACGCAGCTTAGGAAAACTTTTCCAACCATTACAATTGATTATTTTCAAAGCAACATTGAGGGGGAACTGATCAATACATTACATGCGTCCGAAGGAAAATTTGACGGGATCATCCTGAATGCCGGCGGTTACACCCATACTTCAGTTGCCATTGGGGATGCAGTTAAAGCCATCCATACCCCGGTTGTTGAGGTTCATATTTCCAATATTTTTAGCCGGGAGGAATACCGTCATGTTTCCCTGATCGGCCCCAATGCGAAAGGCTCCATTATAGGATTTGGCCTTGATTCTTATCGCCTGGCTATATTAAGTTTTAACTGAAACGAGAAGGATCCAGATCGGTGAATTTCTTTTTCCTACGAAGAAAATACTCATATACCAGATTCCGGTTGTACATTTTAGTGACCCGGTAATGCTTTTCAGACTTTCGCTCTTTGCGCAATTGTGATATCCTGTAAAAATAAACCCAATGAGCTTTAGCTACTGCAAGCATATCATAGATGCCACCATCAAATAAAAATTTGATAGCAGCAACACCATCCAGCACCAAACGATAAAATATCTTCAATCCAAAATGATGGGGTGGCAGATTTTTAAAGATCATGATATTGTTATTGCGGATGTTGAGGTAGGTCTTGCGCCATGATCTTTTGGGAAGGGTACCGCCGCCCACATGGTAGACCATAGAGGCGGGACAATACATTACCCGGAAGCCTCTGTTTTTTGCTCTCCAGCAAAAGTCGATCTCTTCCATGTGGGCAAAAAACCGTTCATCAAAACCACCCATCCTGATAAACTCCACCGCCCTCACAAACATACAGGCACCGGTTGCCCAAAAAATTTCTGCAACATCGTCATATTGTCCCTGGTCTTCCTCAAGGGTTTGAAATAACCTTCCACGACAAAATGGATACCCATATTTATCAATAAAGCCTCCTGCAGCGCCGGCATATTCAAATTTGTTCCGATCGTAATAGGACCTCAATTTGGGTTGACAGGCAATGATCTTTGGATCCGAATCCATGAGTTCGATCACAGGCTTGATCCAGTTTTTGGTTACCTCTATATCAGAATTTAGCAATACAAAATAATCAGCCGTGATCTGCTTGAGGGCATCATTATACCCTTTGGCAAATCCGCCATTCAACTCATTTTGAATGATCCTGACCTGGGGAAAATGTGTTCGGAGGAAAGCAACCGAATCATCGGATGAATCATTATCAGCCACTATAATTTCAGCCTCTTTGCTGCTGTGATGGATTACTCCCGGCAAAAAGTCTTCAAGGAATTTTCGCCCGTTCCAGTTAAGAATCACGACTGCAACTTTGGTATCCATCCAGCTATTGTTATTCGGTTTGAAGCCGGTAAAATTAAAGAAAAATCAGCACCATCAAAATTAAATATCTTCGCCCAAGTATGAACGATTTTACAGAGAATAATATGATCCGATAAGCATGATTATTTGAATAGAAGGCATTTGCCTTGTAATAAAATGGGTATATTTACGCAAAACTATGCAACACTGAAATGAAGATCACCCTCCGGTTTTATGAAGAACTGAATGATTTCATTCCCCCCGGGAAAAGGAAGCAACAGTTTGTTGTTGAATTGAACGGTAAAACCACTGTTAAGGATGTGATTGAATCGCAGGGCATACCCCACACCGAAGTAGACCTCATCCTGGTCAATGGCGAATCGGTATCCTTTGACCATCAACCATTGGATGGAGACAAAATTTCGGTGTATCCCGTTTTTGAAAGCCTGGATATTTCGCCGATCAGTAAACTGCGTCCCCAACCGCTCCGTGATACGAAATTTATTTTGGATGTGCACCTCGGTAAACTGGCACGCAAACTCAGAATGATGGGCTTCGATACACTTTACCGGAATGATTTCGACGATGATGAGATCATACACATTGCCTGCAAAGAAAAACGGATCATCCTGACCCGTGATATCGGTATCCTGAAACAAAAATCGGTGACCCATGGATATTTTGTTCGCTCCACGCAGGCGCATCAGCAACTGACAGAGATACTTGATCGGTTCGACCTGAACAACAAACTCCAACCCCTCAGCCGCTGCATCAATTGCAATGGCACGATCATCCCTGTTTCCAAAGATAAAATCGCCCACCTCCTTCTGCCCAAAACCAAAACGTACTTTTCGGAGTTTTTCCAGTGTACCGGTTGCGGAAAGGTTTACTGGGAAGGTTCCCATTATGAACGGATGCTTCAACATGTTGAAACCATGATTAAATAATACCTATGCGAAAAATCATCTTGTATATAGCCCAAAGTCTGGATGGATACATCGCAAAAAGTGATGGTGATGTAAGCTGGCTGGAACAAATACCCAATCCCGATCAATCGGATTATGGATACAGGGCATTTTATGATACCATTGACACCACGCTGATGGGTCGGAAAACCTTTGACCAGATCTGCAGTTTTGACATTCCTTTCCCATATGCTGATAAAACCAACTATGTGTTTACCCATCATCCGAACCATGGGACGAAAGAACCGGTAAATTTTGTTTCAAAGAACCCCCTCAATCTGATTAACAACCTTAAAAAAACAAAGGGCAAAAACATCTGGCTTGTTGGGGGCAGCCAACTGAATACTTTTTTTCTGAAACATCAATTGATCGATGCATTGCGTCTTTTTATCATGCCCGTGGTTTTGGGCAGTGGAATCCCCCTTTTTCATAGCCTAAAACAACCCGCTTCCTTTGAGCTGATCGATCAACAACGTTTTTCATCAGGGGTTGTTGAGCTCATTTATCAGCTCAAAAAATCTTAATTCAAATTTTATTTTACGGCATAAATCTATGGTATAACTGGGTTGATTTTGTATCTTTACATCAACTCCAATCGCATGAACCGTGAAAGAGTCGTTATTTTATTCCGTTGGAAAGGAGAACAGGGTCCATTGCACCTTATGCCCTCATCATTGTGTTATCAAACCAGGCAAGCGGGGCATATGCCGGGTCAGGAAGAACGATGCCGGAAAACTCATCAGCGAAAACTACAGCCGGGTTTCCTCCGTTGGGTTTGATCCCATTGAAAAAAAACCGCTGTATCATTTTCATCCCGGCCAAATCATCTTTTCGGTGGGGAGTATCGGCTGCAACCTGCACTGTCAATTCTGTCAAAACTGGGAAATTTCGCAAAGCAGTTGTGACGATTTTGAATACATGACGACCATCGCTCCTGACAAGATCATCGAAATGGCCAGTGACAGACCCGATAATATCGGTATCGCCTATACCTATAATGAGCCCGCCGTTTGGTATGAATATATGATGGATATAGCAAATTTGGCTGGGGATACAGGCTTAAAAAATGTGATGGTCTCCAATGGGTTTATCAACCCTGAACCACTCCAAAAGCTGATCCCCTTCATGGATGCTTTTAGCATCGACTTAAAAGCTTTCACCGAACAATTCTACCTGCAACTGACCAACTCCCGTTTGCAACCCATTCTGGATGCACTCAAACAAATACGCAAAAGCGGTAAACATCTTGAAATCACAAACCTGGTCATTACCAATCAGAATGACAACCCTGATGATTTTGAGGCCATGGTCGACTGGATAGCTAATGAATTGGGAGAAGAAACGGTGCTGCATATATCCCGGTATTACCCCACTTACAAACTCAATGACCCTACCACCCCCGAAAAAACCCTGAACCATTTTTATGAAATAGCTTCCCGGAGGCTTGACCATGTATTTTTAGGCAACCTGCGAAGCAACCGCGGACAGGATACGACTTGTCCTCAATGTAAGACAATCGCCATCCTTCGCTCAGGATACACTACCCGCATCGTTGGATTGGATGAGCAGGGAAACTGCAAAAACTGTGGCAACAATGTTATCAAATTCATATAAATTTAATCCATAGTCCATGAAAATTCAAATCATCCTTATTTTGATGTTCCTTTCACCGGCATTGCATTCAGAATTAATGGCTCAAAATAACCTCAGCCTGCTGGATGAGGGTAAAATGTGGAGTACGGTGGAGTTTTGGTGGACTCCATCCGGTCCGCATTTCACAACCTATAATAAAATTGCGGATGATACACTGATCAATGATACCCTCTATAAAAAAATATGGGAGGCAAAAGACCCAGCTGCTTTAGAATGGGAGATGGTTGGATTTATACGCAAGGAAGGAAATACCTACTTTTTGCGTGACTTAAATAACGATGAAGGTTTGATTTATAACTTTGATCTTATTCCGGGAGATACTGTGACGGTGTATAATCCATTAATGTTTGGAAACACCTCATGGATATCTTATGTAGAAGATGTTGACTCTGTTTTGATAGAACCGCTGGGAGAATACAGAAAACAGCTCAGAATGTCAGGAAATACAGAATTGGATGAATATTGGATTGAGGGCATTGGCAGTCATGCCGGAATAGTAAAAAGTACCTTTTATATATTTTATCTTACGGGTGGAGGTTCAGAATTATTATGTGTATGGGAAGGTGATCAAAAGATATTTGATAATGAAAACTTCGATTATTGTTATGATTCAACTGTTGGTCTGCATGAAACAGATCATTCTTCGGATGTGCTGTCAATTGTTCCAGTTCCCCTGATTGATGATGGTTTCATTCATATCGGAAATTTAACAGGTAAGCAATCAAAGATTGAAATTATAACGATATATGGTCAAAATATACTTGATCGGCAGGTTTATGCTGGTGATCAGATAAGGATTTCAAAAGGCGATTTCCAATCCGGATTATTCCTGGTTAGATTAATTTCCGATGGGAACTTACGAGCAATAAAAAAACTAATCGTTCAATAACATGGAAAAACTATCCTCCCTCCCCAATATTGGTAAAACTCTGGAAGAAAAACTCATGCAAGCCGGTATTCAAACCCCTGAGGATTTATTGAAAGCTGGCAGTGAAAATGCTTTGCTTCGCATCCGGGCTTTTGATGATTCAGCTTGCTTCAATATGCTTTGTGCGCTCGAGGGCGCCATTCAGGGAATCCGATGGCACGGCCTGCCCGGGGAAAGAAAAGAAGAATTAAAACAGTTCCTGAAAATGAATCAAATACACTTGACACCCATAAATAAATAATCATGAGAAAACATTTTATCCTTATACCGGCAATCCTGATGTCCGTTTTTACTTTTGCTCAAACCACTTTTACGCAAGTTACAACAGGTGATCTGGTAAATGACGGCGGTTGGAATTACGGCATGTGCTGGGCCGATTTCAACACCGACGGGTATCCCGACCTGTTTGTGGCCAATAACGATGGCGACAACGGCAAACTGAATTTTCTTTATCTCAACAATGGTGACGGCACCTTTGAAAGGGTCACCGACGGGCAGGTGGTGTCTAACGGGGGCAGCTCCTATGCCTGCTGTGCTGCCGATATCAACTGGGACTTTTATCCCGATCTGTTCGTGGCCAATCACAACGAGAATAACTTTTTATACCTGGGAAACGGTGACGGAACGTTCGAAAAAGTCACGACAGGGCCGGTGGTTTCCAATGGAGGTAAGTCGGTGGGATGCGCTTTCGCCGATTACGACCAGGACGGCTGGCTTGACCTGTTTGTTGTCAACCGTGACCAGCCCAATTTTCTATACCATGGAACAGGAAACGGCGAATTTACAAAGATCACCAGCGGTGTCCTGGTTTCCGAATCGGCCAACTCCAGTGGCTGTGCCTGGGGCGATTATGACAATGACGGTTTCCCTGACCTGTATGTTGCCAATTCAGGAACATTAAGCCACCTGTATCACAATGAAGGAGGAACTTTTTCGATGGTTGACCAGGCCCCTTTTAATGCTGACATTTCAAGTTGCTCCGGTGCAAGCTGGGGCGATTGTGACAACGATGGGGACCTCGACCTGTTTGTGTCAACCGGTCAGTTAGGAACCTATGTCAATTGGTTTTACATCAATAATGGCAATGGTACTTTCACAAAAGTTACCGACAGCCCGCTGGTCAATGAAGCCAACTGGGCTTCCGGCAGTGCATGGGGTGATTACGATAAGGACGGCGACCTCGACCTGGCCGTTGGCGGATACGATGGTAACAACATGCTTTTTGAAAACGACGGTACAGGCGTTTTCACGAAACTGTCCAACAACGCTTTTATCAATGATGCCAGTTATACCGAAGGACTTGCCTGGGCAGATGTGGATATTGATGGCGACCTCGATATCTTCACAGCCAAGAACAATTATTTTGGCGGAAACAACTCCTTCTTCCTGAACGATGGAAACGAAAATAACTGGTTGCGGGTCACACTGGACCCCATGCTGAACCTGAGCGCTAACAATGGTGATGCCATTGGGGCCATCATCATAGCCTGGGCCACCATCAGCGGACAAGAAGTGATGCAATACCGGGAAATCAGCTCACAAACGGGCGGCGGTCAGGCCGGACAAAATGAGATTCCCCAGTTCTTTGGGTTGGGCGATGCTGCGACTGTGGATTCCATGCATGTATTCTTTGCAGGGGATACTTTTAAAGCTTATGATGTCGAAGTCAATCAAAACTATGTTTTCGACATCGGAACGGCAGCGGTGCAAGAAGTAAGCGGAACGGATGCTTTTAATATTTATCCAAACCCGGCCGGGGACTATATCTGGATTGCAAGCAACACCATAATTGCTCAAGGCCTTATTCAACTGGTAAGCATTGAAGGAAAAATTCTGATCCAAAAAGAGATACCTGATTTCCCTAAAACAGAAAGCATGAAGATTGATCTGGCCGGTGCGGGGGTAACGCTGCAGCCCGGTATATACCTGTTAAAACTGACAAACCGGTCCAAATCCTTCACACAAAAGGTAATGATTGAATAATCATCAAATTTGCACGCTAAACCGCTTTCCGGTTAAATTGTTTGTTAACCGGCATGGGAACAAATAAAACATCTGAGAAACTAAAAACGTTGTATTATTTTAATAACCACCCCATTGACTCCGCAGATAAAAATATCATCTCCGGCCATTTATTGGATTCTACTGGGTTTTACTTTGCTTTCAGTGTGTTCATCAGCACAGGAGGCAGATTTTCCTGAAGAAAACGACTCCCTGAAATCTGTTTACACCAAACCCTTTGAAGTGACCCTGAATTATGATTTTTATGATTGTGGCGGGCAATTGATCTCCATTGCTGAAATGAACGGACAACCCCCTTTTTTCTGGTATGAGCTCGACAGTCTTGGTTTCCGTGTTAATACCTGGGTCAATCCCAAAATGCAACAACTCAAAGACGAAACCCTCTATCTTGTTGAAGATGCTTGGCAGCGACGGGATACCATCTATATAGCCTTTAACCATTCCGTCAGGCTGGAGGGCCTTCACCCCAATCCCTTCCGGGAAAATTTCGCCATTCATTATAAAGCAGATATCCCCATCATGGTCGATGTGAAGATCTTTGACCTGTCAGGAAGACCCATTGATAACCGATCATTCATGTTGGATACGGAAAAGCAGCAGATGAACTTCAATCCGCAAAACTGGAGCAAAGGCACTTATATCCTCAAATTACAATCGGTTTGCTTCAGTAAAACCATGAAGCTGGTTTACATGGGAGAATAATCTTAATCGGGAACCTGTTTAGGTGTCCCTGCATTTTTTTGCCAGAGCTCATTTTTATCTGTATTGTTACTTTCTCCATCCAGGTTTAAATCAGAAGACAGATAACCTGATGCTCCCGCTTCACTGTCCCAAATATCAGATTTATCAAGTGCATCTACCTGGCCATCTGCATTGGCATCACCTGCAAAAAGTCCAAAATGACCTCCACCAAGATCTACCAGGGCATCCGTCCCATAAGCCTGCCCTGATCCGCCTGTAAAATCCCAACTGTAAGTCCCTCCAGCTATGGATAATCCTGAAGAGGACATAACCGCGAGGTGATTCCGGTGATAAATGACGACAAACAACGCATTGCTGACCGGAACATCAAAAACCGGCAGCGTAAGGCCATCCACATCGCGGATTTCACCTGAACTCATCATGAGTGCTGCCTTGCGGTCAACAACAGTCGAAGCGGTTGCTGAGTTTGCGTCTGGCGCATCACGGAGTTCAATAAGCACCCAGTCAACGGTGCTGGGAGGCAGGGTTGACACGCTTTCCGATCCCGAATAATTCCAGGGTACAGCATTAAAGGGTTGGGCCATGGGAAAATCTGGTTGTCCGGAAAGATCAGTGTTCATATCGGCCCCGTTAAACGAACCTTCAAGAAATGCCATAACATTCAACTCATAAGCACTGGTTTCGCAACTCAGAATGGCTTCCCAACCGGTCCCCACTAAACTGTAATCGGAATGGAAAAGAAACGTGAGGGCACCACCGTCATGCGTCGAGGTGATCGTACCTGGTGAATTGCTACCGCAGTACATACCGATGGGTGTGCTACCGGTATCAGGGCCATCATAAATAAGGAGAAAATCGTAACTGCAGGACGAATGATACTCCACATCAAAACTGGTAAATGCAACCTGGACCTTTGCCCCGGTCGTTGATGGGTAGATGGTCAAAACATGGTTTTCATTATTGACATAGCTGCCGGTTGGACCACCCGAATCATAAAACAATCCATTGCAGGTGGTAGCGGTTCCGTCGGTGATCAGGATCTCCTGGTAAACATGAATATAATCGGCTTTGGTAATCGAATCACTGCCATAACCATCCGTGACTACCAGTTTTACATTGTAGGTTCCGGGATTGGAATAGGTGATACCGGAAGGATTTTGCTGGGTCGAAGTGGAAGGTAACCCACCCTCAAACGTCCAGTGCCAGGAAGTTGAGCTACCACAGGGAGTTTCAAAAAAATCAATGCTCTCTCCCGGTTCCAGGGCAGTTGAGCTGGCCGTGAAGTCGACACCGGTGGGTTGCAATTGCACATTCAACGTTGTTGCCTGGTGATCCTGCACCACCACATTTGTAAAAACCTGTGTTTCATAACACGGTGCCGAAAAACGGATATCATAGGTTCCGGCTGCCAGAAAACGATGGAAATTACCCTGTGCCGAACTATACACCCAGGAGCTGTCTTCTTCATGATTCAATACATATACTTCAGCATCTTCAACTGCAAGTCCGCTGCTGGCATCCGTGATCATCCCACGTAATCCACACGTTGCCTGCTCCATGTAATTCAGCAGTGAACGGCGGTTGTATTCCCAATGGGCATTCAATTGTGAAGCAGGTATAAGCTTTACATCCGATATTTCAATGGTAACCTCCCGGCATTGATGATAATAATTCATCAAATCCTGCCTGCCGCCAAAAACAATGTACCAATCGGCGCCATTGGTGATCCCGTCATCGAATCCATTCATATAGCCTGAGGGCGAATAAGCCTGGGCTGTATCGGCATATTCATGACCGACATATTGCCACCAGGCATCATCCGCACAAAGCGAATAAGTAGCATCCCAGGGGTAATTGAACACCTCGGCACCTCCATGAAAATTGGCCGACATGACAAACTCCCGCTGTTCGGCAAATTCCATAAAGGCGATGGTTTCGGGTTGCCACGGATTGCCATCGGGATGCAAACCGCCAATGCGATCCGGGTAATTGCGGTTCAGGTCAACGCCATTGGCATTGTAGCGGATGGCCCCTGAAACTGTTGAGTTACCACCATTATAGGTACCGTCGGGATTGGCCATGGGATTGATATAAATGTCCATCGAATTCATCAGGTTGGTAATGCGTGGATCTGTTCCATAAGCTGTCAGCAATGAATCGATTAGTCGCAGCATGAGTATGGCACCTGTTAACTCGTCGCCATGGATGGAAGAGGTGTAAAAAAACTCGGGCTCGGCTTCTTCAACTCCAACACTGTCCGAAATCCTGGCCACCAGCAACAGCCGTCCCAAAACGGAGGTCCCGATAGTGTCGATATCGCACAAGGTGGGGTAATCCGTCTCAAACTGGGCCATCATCGAAACATAAGCATCGTAAGTGGGATAAAAATCCCAGGCATCCGCATTCTGGATCTGCTCAAAGGTAGCTATGATGGGATTAAAATTTTCATTGGGATGGGGCTGCACCTTGTAGTCAATCCCGTAGGCCATGAACTTCTCAAACTCCTTTTCATTGGCATAGGCATAAACGGTTGTTCCTTCTATCTTATCAATGGAAATGATGTTGGTGAGGGTAGCTACCGCCTTCGATGATTCGGCCTCGAATTTAAAGCATACCTCCCCGTTTTTATTCAACTCCATTTGTACTTCCTCAGGGAGCTGGGCCTTTAACTGTAAGGCGAATACAATTGCGAAAGCAAGGATGCTATATTTTATCATATTATTTCAAATGGTTAAATTCAAAATCGACCTTGCTAAATTACGCTTTTCCTAAAAATGTGATGGCTATTAACAGTTTTGGTGGGTGTGGTTTTGTGATTTAGCATACATGCATTGTAAATCCTTGCTTATGGAGTTGGGATTAAAAATCCCGACCATCGGAAGATCAAAAAACTGAAGGATTCGTTTGCGCATTAAAATCCTGCAAAAACAGCTGATGCTTCCATTACAATTTACAAGCACGCTAAAGATAGCTCAGCCACCACTTATTCCTGTTCTTTGCTTTGTAGATCATGTATTTTTTGGAAAAGGGATAAAGTAGGAGAACCACACCGATCCAAATCGCATAAACGACCGAAAGCGGATATCCATAGTCGAGCAGGGGGGCATCCAAAAAAGTATTGCCCTTAAAGATCATTAATCGCCAGTCATCGCCCATCAACATCATACCAAACAGGGCAAAGGTATGAATGACGATCATATGCAGGAAATAATAAAACAACGGAACCCGCCCGAACACCAGCAGAAAATTGGTCAGCTTGTTTTTGACCGGTTCGATGACAGCCAGGAAAAGTAAAGCAGGACCGATGGTGATCAGCAGATAGACCAGGGATGGCGGGTATTTGGTTACATTGAAAAATGACAGGACCGTATAAACAAAATCTTTTTGCACCGACCAGGGGTGTAGGTCTCCATAAACATTGATACCGCGTAAAATATAGAACAATGCTATAGCACCAAAGCCCATCCACAGTAACCATTTTCTGCGCTGTCGGGGATCAAAATCGCGTTTGTAAAGGGTACCAAAACAATAGCCCAGCACCATGAGCCCGATCCAGGGGATGACCGGGTAGCCGATGAAGATCAATTGATCCGGAGTGACCTGCAAACGTGCACGCTGGTGGAGAATATACCAGATAATGGAGCCAAAACTTTCTCCTTCGGCAGTGATGCCATCCAGCAGGTTGTGGCCGGCTACTAGCACAAAGCCTGTGATTAACAATATTTTTTTCGGTAGATAAATTAGTGCTGAAAGAGCGATCATACTGACGCCGATTGCCCAGATCACCTGGAAGATCAAAAAGCTGTAAGTAATGTTGAATGTCCAGATTAAATTGTTGACTGCCACCTCCAGGAAGATAAGCCATACCCCGCGGGTCAATAGGAAACGGGACAACTCTTTTCTCGTTTTTTTTGAGCCGAACAAAAAAGCTGAAGTCCCTGCCAGGAAAATGAAAGCAGGTGCACAGTTGTGGGTAATAAAACGGGTGAAGAACACAAAAGGAGAGGTGGTCTCCAGGTCGGTAGGGTTAACAAAAAAGGATCCGTAATGAAAATAATCCCGTACATGATCCAGTGCCATAATGACCATGGCCAGCCCCCGCAGGATATCGATGGACTCGATCCGGGATGATTTTATCTTTTCCATGTATTCTTTTTGTTGGTGTTTATTTGAAAAGAAAAGCTACCCCATCACAGATCTTGCTGGAGCGCTAAAAGCAACAAAGCGTTTTTTCTCAGGCAACATAGGTTTATAAACAACAGAATGGGGAAAGGGTTTAAAATTGGTCGTCCATAGGTAGTCAACTAAGACACGTATTAAGCTTGCACTATGAACCAGCTGGAAGCCTCGCTTTTATTGTTGGCCATTGCTTCAGACTTACTCTAGGTGGATCAAATATTATTCGGAAACAGTGAAAATATATTCCGCTGATTGATCACCTTTAATAGCCTTAAGAAAATAGATGCCACCCGAATATTCTGACAAATAATAAATCGTGGATTTGTTTTCGAGTGTGAATTGGTCCATGCATTCACCCATGGTATTATAAATTGAAACAATCATACCGGGCTGTGCATCAATATGAATAAATGAATTCGCAGGATTGGGATAAATATTCAATGCTATATCCGATGTGGGTTCAGCAATTCCGGTTACACACGCCATTTCCTCGATGCCATACAAAGGGAAATAATAATTGAACACCTGCATGGTCGGTGGATCAAAGATTTCAACAACAATGTTCGAAGGATCAATCAGACAAACAAATGGGAAGCCGATAATTCCATAATCGGCCACCACGGCATTGCCGCCACCGTCAATCCCGCTGACTGAAGGATAAAGGCCCCCATATGTTAACTCATATTGGATCACCTCCGGATCGGTATCCCCATAATCGATTCCTAAAACAACAATATCACCCTGATTACAACCATACGTTTCATATGCCATACTGATCTGCGGCGTATAATACTGGCAGGGCACACAGGTTGTAAAAAAGAAATCGAGCATCACATACTGACCTGCCGAAGTGTATTCCGACAGGTTATGCATATGACCTTCTGTATCGTTTATCGTGAAATCGGGTGCTGTTTCGCCAACCTGGATCTGTGCCCCGGCTGAAACAAAAAGGAAGCAAATGAAAGCAAGTACGAATGTGCGTTTTTTCAGTGTCATAAATATCAATGTTTGATCAGGGGGCAATAAAAACTTTCTTCACAATCTGCTCATTGCCGGCAATTAGCCTGATTAAATAAATCTGTGGATCCTCTGCTTTGGCATGCCATGTATGGGTCCTGCCTGCTGGTTCATGAACAGTAAAATCATAAAGTTCCCTTCCCAATAAGTCATAAATTTGTAATGAGGCTGCATGTTCTGTAAATACATTGGGAAAACGAATCGATAAAGAACCAGGATCTACTTTAAAGTGAACCTGCTCGAGCGAAGAAACAAGGGTTTCATCAACGCCTACGGTTCCATATGGACAGAGTCGCATCAGGGAAACCCGCACGCTGTCAGGGAAAATAGGATGGTAACCACCAACCAGATAAATACAACCGTCCAGCGAAACCACTGAATGATAATAACGTTCGATGGGCATTGTCGGACCCTCGGAATAAGTCTGAGATCCGATGTCGTATATCCACACTTCATTGGTAACATACGCATCATATAAGCCACCGGTCAGGTAGATGGAGTCGCCAACAGCAGCACCATCCATACCATGAATGGCAATCGGGAAATTGGGTAGCGATGACCATTCGTTGATCACCGGATCATAAACAGAGGCAAAATTTTTGGGCGCAGCATAAGCACCTCCGCCAAAGCGGTATATTTTATTATTGGCAACACAGCGGGCGCTGTACATAAAAAACCCATCGGGGAGGTTAGCCCGGGCTTCCCAAAGCTCGGTAACAGGATTGTAGGCTTCGAAAAGGGTGGTCATACCCTGTCCGGCCATGGAATAGGCTGTATCACAAATGCCGGCCCCGTAATGAATGGCCCGCGGGGCTGTCAGGCTGCTTGCTTCTTCCCAGGTGTCGGAATCGGGATCATAGATGTAATGATCGGCGAGGGGAGTTCCTGAGTTGGGATAACCACCGCCAAAATAGTGGATCTTTCCCCCGGCTGTGCAGCCTGCAGGTTGCTGGGCAAGGTAAGGGACAGCACTCAATGTTTCCCAGCTATCTGTTGCCGGATCGTAAGCATAATGCGATCCTGTGGCACCACTGGCACCACCGCCACCCATCACATGAATTTTACCATCCAGAACAGTTACGACAGGATAGGTGAGCCCTTCTGGAATTTCAGCCAGGGTTTCCCAATCCTGGGCACTAAGATAACCGGTGAAACAAAAAATACAAAGGAAAACAAAGACCAGTGAATTGAATTTTTTTAAATAAGGTTTCATGACATGAAGCTGTTTTAGGTGTTAATACTTCCAAAGATAGACTAATTTGGAGTGGGATGCAACTCGTTATAAGTATTATTACAGTTTCTGTATTCACTGCAATATTGATTGTAAACAAGAAAGTTATGCCGATGCTTTGGCCGGGTAGTAATCTTATTCAGGCGGCTAATTATTATATGTTATAATCTGTTTAATAATTACATTTGGGAAAACTGGCACAACCATAAAGCATTTCATAATTACCATTCTTAAGAACCAATCTTGCGCAACATTGCGGCCATATGTTTTTTGTTTTGATGTTTCACGGGCATAAAAAAAATAAAAAATCATTATGGGCACCGGACCAATGACTTCATTGCCGGAAGACCAATTGTTTGAACAGGGGCAATCTATGTTGATCCCGTATGACCAGCAGGTAGACTCCCCGCTCCAGTCCAGATATTTTGATACTCTGCTCCATAGGATCATCAGCAGGTGATTGAAGGATTTGTCGATAGCAGTGTTTTCCAGTCAGGTCTGTAATTTCAAGATCAAGCAACTGTTCCTGTCCGTTGGGCACTTTGACGAACAGTTGATCATGGAAGGGATTGGGGTAAACCCTCAATTCCGGACCATCAGCTTGGTTGTAAACATCTGTAAAGTTTGGATTCGGATAAATGCTATAAATGATGCCCTCCGAGGGCAAACCATCCAGGAAATAATAGGTAGGATTGGTATAGTCGATCCAGTCCCAGGAAGGATTATCGGCGTTGCCGAAGATGGTCAATGCAAAGGGGTCGTCACAAAAAAACTTGGGATCAATAAAATCATTGAAGGTGACCCCATACCCGGATGATTGGGGTCCGAAATGAATTTCAATACGATGATCCTCCTCAAAAAGCCAGACCTGGTAGTTGATAAAGTCATCAATGGTATCAAAACCGGCCCAGGGTTCAAAGCCGGCATTTTTGTATTGGATCTTCAGTACCTGCTCACCGCTCTCACCTGTAATCTCATACCCCAGGGGCGACGCACTCAGGGTATCACCGCGATCCCTTAAAAAATAACCCCCAAAAGGGGTCATGATCACCTGGAGGTGTTTGGTCCCATATCCCGAAAATTCAAGCCCACCCGCCCTGACATTGAGAGACGTATAGGTCTGCCACAGGATGTCGAAATTAAAATTGAAATAAACGGGATAACTGCAGTAAGGGGTCCACACCTCCCCTTCATTGATGGATACTGGATCGGTCAATTCTTCATATGTACCCTGTTGGGTGTTCATCCAATAGGGAATGTTTTGACCGAATATAAAACCGGTAATAAAAACCAGCAGAATCAAAGACCAATGTTTTTTCATGACAGCTCATTTATAGGGTTATACGGATGTCCTGGAACGTATTACAATGAAGAACGGGTTCCAATCATTGTTATAAAATTAGGCTATTTCAGGGAAAGGAGAAAATGGATCAGTATAAAATTATCCATGAGGATATGAAAGGCCGACTATCAGTATGCCTTCTAAAAAAAAAGCGGGAGTTGGGTTGGTGTTCCAATTCCATTTGTGAACATACCTGTGATAAGGGAATATGCCAGGCCTGGGGCCTTTTATCGTGCTTTCCCTGATTGATCAGGAACATGACGATGTTTCTTGATCATTTTCTGGATGAACACATTGCTGGGCAGGGTAATGTGATCTCCGTCAGCGGTCTTGATGTCAATAAAGAAGATCCCGATATCACTGATCCTGCCTTCTATTTCATATTCCTTATCCATGATCGTGATGGTATCGCCGATCCGTACCGGATGATTGATAAAGATGATGATGGTGGAAGTGATGTTGGAGATGATCGACCACTGGGCAAAAAAGGCGATCCCCAGCACAGTCAGCAGTGATGACATAAAAAAGAGCAATTCCGATTGTTTCACACCCCAGATAAAAAGCAGAAAGGCTCCGCAAATAATGAGCAAAATAAAGGTGGTGAGCTTCTTCACGATCTTCACCCTGGGCTTCTGGTACTGGAATTTGCGGGCCAGCCGGTCGGTGATCCTGCTGGTGGAGATTTTGGCAGCGGCATAAACAATTAAAACAACAGCTGTTTCAATAATGCGCAATGTGAGTATGTCCATTGGTTTTTAATATAAACGCCCTTGAGGGGCTTAATGGCTGCAAAGGTAGGGTATTAAAAAATTGAAAATGGGATGAATTAAAAGATTTTAAGGTTAAGATATGTGTTGAGATCCTTTACTACGGCAACGTGATATGGCCAGTTGGCGCTCAAGTCTCATCCTCGTTACAAACGAGGACGCATTTCATTTTAGCATTTGTAATGCCATTTATTTAATCAATAAATGGCGAAAGTCTTAGCGATGGCCATACAGGCTGCCAACTTTATGAAGGATGCTGGAATTTAATTATATCATCAGTGACTACAATCAGGATAGAGCAAGTATTTTTCCCGGATCCTCTTAAAATGGGCTAACCCATCCTGCCATGAATCACGGATCTCCTTCTCCGTTTTGCCGGCTTCTATTTGTTGTTGTAATTGATTGGTGCCGGCCAGCTTTTTAAAGTAGGCTGTAAAAAAGGGTGTTTTATCTTTAAAATAGTCGTAATAACTGATCAGCAGGTCGAGGTGGAGGTGGCGCTCTTTCAGCACCACATGTTCGGCATAACCTTTTAAGGATTGTCCGTAACAGGTTTCCCCTTCATAAGGAGGATGGAGTGAAGCTCCGGGAACGGACCGCGGGGTAAAGGCAAAGCTTCCCAAAGCATAATCGGGGTGGCCGATCACCTGGAAAGGGAAATCGGTTCCCCGCCCCACCGAGATGATGGTCCCTTCAAAAAAGCAGAGGGAGGGATAGAGATAGATGGCCGTCATATTGGGCAGGTTGGGTGAAGGTGCCACCGGGAGTTGATACATCACCGTATGATCGTAGTTTTCCACAGGGATCACTGTAAGCGCACATTGGATGCCATTCTTCAGCCAGCCTTCGCCATTCACCATTTGAGCATATTCGCCTACCGTCATGCCGTGCACCGCCGGCACAGGGTGCAGCCCCACAAAGGATGAAAAGGCCGTATCGAGCACCGGTCCATCTACAAAATCACCATTCGGGTTGGGGCGATCCAATACCATGAAAGCAACATCGTTTTCAGCGCAGGCTTCCATCACATAGCTCATAGTGGAGATGTAGGTATAAAAGCGGGTGCCCACATCCTGGATGTCAAAGATCACCAGGTCGAGACCATTCAGATCTTCCGGCAGGGGTTTTCGTTTGGCCCCATAGAGTGACACCACTGGCAGGCCTGTTTTAGGATCGCGACCATCGGCCACTTTTTCGCCATCGGAGGCCTGGCCGCGGAACCCATGTTCCGGACCGAATACCTTGCGGATATCAAAACCGGAAATAAACAGGGTATCCACCAGGTGAACATTCCCCACCATTGAAGTTTGATTGGTCACAATAGCGATCTGTTTATTTTCAAGCAAGGGAAAGTAAAGCTCGGTCCGTTCGGCACCGACTGTAATCTGTTCAAGTGATCCATTGGAATGGGTCAGATCAACAGAAGCCTGCCCGGCTAGACAACCGGGCAGGATCCAACATAGTATTTTTAAAGTCAAACGGACGTTCATTGTTGTCTGAACCATTTATTCAAAATTCCATTCCGGAACAACGCCGGGTGTCCAGGGTGCCTTGATGGCTTTGAGTTCTTCGGCAATGGCCGGGATATCTTTCTCATAAATGGATTTCACTTCTTCCAGTACCGGCGGGAATTCGACCTTCAGGATATCGAAGGCATCCCGCTGTGTCTGGGTGATATCGGAGGTTGAACGCCAGTGGGTATAGGCGACGGTGCGGAGCCTGTCGTTGAGCGGAACCGGTTGTGGCCAGTTTTCTTCACGACTGGCTTTGGGCTGCTGGCCATTGTATTCCCAAAGTACATCATCCAAACGGGCTTCCACTGCCTCGATCTGTGCGATCAGCTCGGGTGTGGAGTTCATGCTGCGCTGGGCTGCCTGCTTCATGGTGCGGACCTGTTCCAGCAGATCTTCTGTGAAGTCTTCGGTTCCCATCATCACGCGGGCCAGTTCAGCAGCTTCGTTCTGAAAGGCCACCAGTTCTTCACGATTACTGGCTGGCAACGTTGTATTTTCAAGCGGTATCACATTGAAGGGCTGCTGGGTGATCAGTTCGGTCACCTCTCCCCTGACAACCTGGGATACCGAAACGAAATATGGACCCGGCATGACCATCAGGCCACTGCCACCCATGGAAGTGGGATCGTATTTTCCATCCCGGTTGTTCACCGGACGGGTACTGGCATAACGCAGATCCCAAGTCGTGCGGTTGATACCGGATTTTACCCCTTCTGATAATTTTCGGATGATATTACCATCAGCATCGGTAATGGTGAAGATCATGTGGGGTTTCACCTCATTTTCTTCGGCACGCAATTCCTCCAGTGTTGGCATGGGGATCGGCTTTTTGTCTTTGAAGAGTTTTTTCTCTTCCTTTTGCCGCATCTGTTTCAATGTTTTGGGGGCTTCTTTGATGTAATAGGTGAAGGTCGCACCAAAATCCGGATTTTTGGCAATGTAAACATTGGAACCGCTTCCATATCCACCCCGGCTGGTTTGCGCATAAAGCAGGGCATCCTTGATGGGAAACATATGGGGCACAGAATCTTTTAATACTTGAGCTGCGGTGCGTAAAGGCGTATAATCATCCATGATATAAAAACCGCGACCAAAAGAGGCCAGCACCAGGTCGTTCTCCCGTTCCTGAATGGCCATATCCATGATGGCCACGGTGGGGAGACCCGAAGATAATTTGGTCCAGATCTTGCCGCCATCGGCACTGAAATAGGCCGCAAACTCGGTCCCGACAAACAGGAGGTCCGGATTGACATGGTCCTGTTGAATGGTATGGACAGAACCATTGTCGGGCAGATTGGCAGCAATGGATGTCCACGATTTTCCCTTATCGGTACTCTTCAGAATATAGGGTTTGAAGTCATCCCTTTTCAGGTTATTGAAAGAGGCGAAAACAACGTTTTCATCATGTTTCGAGGCCAGGATATCGCTGACATAGGTATACTCGGGCACACCGGGAAAGTTCTGGTATTTGGTCCAGCTGCCACCGGCATCTTCCGTCACCTGGATCACGCCATCATCGGCACCCACGTAAAGGAGACCTTCTTTAAGCGGTGACTCTTCAAGGGAAACGCCCATCCCGTAGAGGGATGTGGATACATCTTTGGCCACAGCATCGATGCTCCAGTAATGGTCCATAACCGGCCAGGTATTGCGGTCGATCTGTGCCGTAATATCATCACTGATCACCTGCCAGGTATTGCCGCGGTCATCCGACCTGAATACTTTATTGGCAGCCATGTAGAGTCGTGTTGGTGAATGGGGACTCAGGATAAACGGTGTATTCCAGTTCCATTTGTAAGTATCTTCATCTTTCCGGGGCTGGGGTTTGATGTTGATGGATTCACCGCTCTTTTTATCAAACCGGTAAATATTGCCATACTGATAAGCCGAATACACGATATCCGGGTTGGTGGGTTCGATGGCCTGGAAAAAACCATCACCACCGAGGGTGGTAACCCATTCGCAGCTGCTTACCCCATCATAATGGGTATTTTGAGAAGGACCGCCAAAGCTGCTGTTGTCCTGTGTTCCACCATAAACCCAGTAAAAGGGTTCGGTATTGTCAACAGCTACCCGATAAAACTGTGTAACCGGAAGGTTGGTTTTATGTAGCCAGTTGGCGCCGGCATCGAAGGTTTCATAAACACCGCCGTCGCCGCCGATCATAAAATGCTTCGTATCACTGGGATCGATCCAGATGGCATGATCATCCACATGGCGATCATTGTTGCCAACACTTTTCCATGTCTTTCCACCATCCAGCGTTACCCTGGATACAGTTTCCATGGAATAGACCTTATCTACATCCACCGGATCACAATAAATTTCATTGTAGTACTGGCCACTGGAGCTGTGATCACTCATTTTGCTCCATGACTCACCCATATCGGTCGAACGATAAAAACCTCCTTTATCCTCAGCCGCTTCAATGATGATGTACCATACATTGGGATCGACCGGAGAAATGGCAATGCCCATGCCACCCTTATGGACACCGGGCAGACCCTTTTCGATCTTGCGAAAGGTTTTACCGGCATCGGTAGATTTATAAACAGCACTCTCAGGACCTCCTCCTATCTTGGTAAATACATGCCGTCTTCGTTGTTCGGAAGTAACAAACAGAATATCGGGATTACAGGGGTGCAACAATACATTGTTGACGCCGGTATTTTCACTGATGTCGAGCACCTTTTCCCAGTTCTCGCCACCATCGGTGGTTTTGTAAAGACCGCGGTCACCACCGGGTCCCCAAACCGAACCTTCAGCGGCTACGTAAACCACGTTGGAGTTGCGTGGATCAATGGCGATCATTCCAATCTGGCGGGATTCCTTGAGTCCCATATTCTTAAAGGACTTTCCCCCGTCGATGCTTTTGTAAACACCATCGCCATAACCCAGCGCACGCTGGTGATTGTTCTCACCGGTTCCTACCCAGATCACATTGGAATTATTGGGGTCCATGGCCAGGCAGCCCATGGAATAAGCTCCATGATTATCAAAGATCGGCTTAAAGGTGGTCCCATTGTTTTCGGTTTTCCAAACATGGCCGCTGGCAGCTGCCACATAATACTCCGAATGATTTTTCGGATTAACGGCAAAATCAGCAATGCGTCCTGATGTAAAAGCCGGTCCGATGCTTCTGAACTTCAACCCGCTTACCGCTCCTGATTTAATGGTGTCATTTTCCTCCGCTTTTTCACTTTTCTTTTTTTGAGCCATCATGCTGGTGGAGCCAAAAAGAAAAAGGACGGCCAGTCCCATTGAAAATAATTGTTTTCCTGTTTTTTGTAAAGATCTATAATTCATGATTTAAAGTTTGTTGATTGATAAATTTTAAAATCAAGTCCTAAAGGTAGAAGAATTTAGAAAAACAGGCGTCATTTTATCGAAAATTTTGCACACAGTTACCGTTGGGTGAACATATTGGTGTTGTTCATCATTCTTAAATAGCTCCTTGACAACTTGAAATTGATCCTTATTTTTCGTATATTGGGACTTTGATCAAAATCACTGAATTTTTTAATTAATCACTGGGAGATAGAATTATGAACGACAGTATTTATAAGGTCATTGAACTGATCGGCACCAGCGAAAAAAGCTGGGAGGATGCCGCAAAAAAGGCCGTTGAAAGGGCCGCAAAAACACTGGAGAATCTTCGCATTGCAGAAGTTTCGGAAATGGATATGAAAATCGACGACGGTAAAGTTACGGCTTACCGGACCAAGGTCAAAGTGTCCTTCCGGTATAAAGATTAATCACCAGCATTAGCAATTGGATTATTGCACCATTAGTTTTAGCTGAACCGGGTATTTGTTCCCGCTGATTTCCAGGAAATACATCCCGGGGGTCAGATCGCTTATGTCAAGGATGCTTCCCCGGGGAATGGCAGCCAGGAGGATGTTCCCCGCGAGATTATAAATTTTAACCGCTTCAACCGGACTTTTATCAGGTGTTATAATCGTGATCTTATTGGTGGCCGGGTTTGGGTAAACCACAACGTGATTTTCTTGAATGGATCCATCGGTCCCTGTCAGGCAGGCATCCTGAACTTGCTCCGGATTATGACATCCCTGTGCATTGTCCTGGATCTGTACCAATCCGTTGGGATTGACCAGATACGCACAAATACTTTGTACATCGCAATCGGACAGGCTGCCATTGGCGAAGAGTATCACATTGGTAATGGTGGCCGGGTCAATGTTATCAAGTCCCGCAAGGCTTGTTAAATCATTGTTTTCCCGTATGTACACCTGGCCATCGATGGCAATTAGCTGGCTGAGTCCTTCCAAACTATTCAGGGAATGATTGGACCATACATGCAGCTCATCACCGAGGCTGTTCAACTGGGCCAGACCATCAACGTTTAACAAGAACGGATTGTCCAGAATCTGCAGTTTACCGCCAATGGTTTGCAATGCCTCCAGGCCGTTCACATTTTGTAAAGTATCATTATAATTGATCGCCAGGTTGCCCCCGATGAACTGCAAGCTGTTTAGACCCTCCAGGGTGATCAGCTCAAAATCGTAAGTGATGGCCAGAAAGTCACCGATGGTCTCCAGGTTATCCAATCCACTCAGGGACGTCAACCCAAACTGGTAATACACCCCCAGGCCCCCGCCGACGGATGTCAGCCCCTCCAATCCTGTTAGGGTTTGAATCAGGGGGTTGTGGTTCAAACCGAAATTGCCGCTGATAGAACCCAGATTGCCCAGAGCCGTTATATCAGCCAAACTATCGTTGTGAAAGAGCAGGAAATCGCCCTCGATCTGTTGCAGGTTATGAAGTCCGTTCAAATTGTGCAGCTGATCATTATCACTGATATCCAGTCCGTCAGTGATGATCGTCAGGTTTTCAAGTCCGGACAGGTTTTGCAGTGAATCATTTTTAAACAGGGTAAAGGTTGATCCCAGTCCGGACAGGTTCCCAAGGCCTGTAACCGACTGCAGTCGTGGATTTTCTTCGATGGTAAGATAACCGTTGATCGTCGTCAGCACGTTCAGGCTGTCCAGGTTGGTGATATCAATTCCATTGATTTCAACATCGCCTTCAATCTCGGTGCACCCTGGGTAATCACTTTGGAAGTTGTCGATTTGCGCCTGTGAAGTAAAGGCAATTCCTTGTGGCAAACAGCCCTGGGCGTAAATACTGAAGGGCAATACAACGATTATTAGTATTGAAAATAAAAGTCCTTTCACGCTCTAAAATTACTGAATAATCAGCTTCGACCGGTAGGTTTGGTTTTCAATGGCAACCTCTAGAAGATACATCCCTGGATTCAACGAACGAACATCAATGATTATATCATCCTGTTTTGCGGTCAAAACCAGTTCCCCGGCTAAGTCATAAATATAGACAGCATCTATTTGCTGGTGGTTGTTTGAAGCGATGGTGATGGTTTCATTAGCAGGATTGGGAAAAATAGTGATGGGACTTTCTCCTTCTATTTCTGAATAACCCGTCAGGCAGGCAGCTTCGACTTCTTCCTGGGTATTACAACCCGTAGCATTATTTTGGATGTCGACCGTGCCTCCGGGTGCAGCCAGGTATTGACAAATGCTCAATACATCGCAATCGGTTAAGATGCTGTTTCCGGTAATGGTCAGATCGTTGATTGAGTTTGCCTCTAAACTATCCAGTCCGAAAAGGTTTGGTAATGATATATTCTCATTGATATAAAGATAATCCCCAATGGTCTTTAGGGAAGCAAGTGCGGTGATGTTAACCAAAGAATGGTTGGTTTCGATAATCAGGTCCTCACCAATGTTTGAGAGATTGATCAAACCGTCCAGGCTAAGCAGATCTTCGTTGTGGTCGATAATTAAAAGTGAACCAACACTCTCAAGGTTTTCGAGGCCGATTAAATTTAAGAGACTTGGGTTTTCGCCAATTCCAAGTGAACCGGGAATTACAGTGAGGCTTTCCAATCCTGCTAAATTTACCAGGTCGTCATTTTCAATGACCATCAGATTATCTCCTATGGTTGCAAGTGATTCCATACCGGTAAAATCCACCAAATGAATGTTATTGGCAATGGTGATCATGCCCTGTACCTCTTTCAGGGAATCAAGCCCCTGGAAATTGTGAAACTCAAAATTGTGATCAACCAGCAATTCACCCTCTATCTTTTCAAGGCCCAGCAAACCATCCAGGTTAGTGATATCAAAGTAGCCTGATATTTCGACGTTTCCGCTAATGATATTACATCCGGGAAAATTTGCATGAAAATCATCAATTTGTTGCTGGGTGGTGAAGGTGATGCCGTTTGGCAGGCATGACATGCAGGCTCCTTCAACTTCTTCCGGGCTGTTGCAACCGGAGGCGTTGTTTTCTATCCAAAGTAATCCATTTGGAGAAACCAGGTAATTGCAAATACTTTCGGCATCACAATCAGTAAGCAAAGGATTTGACGTTATTTGCAGTCCCACAATTGTACCGGCTTCAATATTTTCAATACCCTGAAGAGATGTGAGGTTATTGTTATACAAAATTTCTAGTAGTCCAGCGATTGAACTCAAACTTTCTAATCCCTGCAGATTAGAAAGTTCGCTAAAAGAGATTCTAAAATTTTGCCCGACCGAAGATAAACTTGATAAACCGGCCAGATTATTTAAAGGATTTCCCTCAATATAAACACCTCCACTCACTAATGTCAGATTATTTAATCCATCCAGACTCTGCAGGTTGATATTTGGATGCTCCCAGTTTCCTATTTCAAGCGCCCCACCAATAGTAGCAAGATTGTCTAGTCCTGACAAAGAAGTTAAAAGGGAATTAGATTCAATTGATAAACCACCTGCTATGTTGGTAATTTGAATCAGGCTATCCATATTTGTAATATTTGTTGGATTCCAATTACCAATTTGTACATTTCCTTCAATTTGTGTGCAACCCTGATAATTTATAGGAAAGCTATCAATTTGCTGTTGGGTTGAAAACCATATTCCTTCTGGCAAACAGCTAAAATTACAAGCTTCTTGAACTTCAGCAATTGAATTGCATCCTGTGGCATTATTTGCAATGGTAACCGATCCGTTTCCGCTGGCGATAAAATCACAAATACTCTGTACTTCACAGGTGAAAAGCAACGGATTATTTGTGATGGTGATCTCACTGACCGACAAGGGTAGCAGGTTGTCCAGTCCGGAGAGGGTTGTTAAGCTGGTATGGTCGGAAATGCCAAGGTATCCGTTGAGGGTATCCAGGTATTCTAATCCTGAAAAGTCCTGAAGGGATGCATTGGTCCAGACCGACAAAAATCCGTCAATTTTTGAAAGCGAACCCAATCCTGAAAAATTAAGGAGAGAATAATTATCATGAATGGTCAATCCTTCACCTATATAAGTAAGCGAATCGAGGCCTGCCAGACTCTCCAGGCTATCGCATCCCGCAATCTGTAAAAGCCCTGGCACAGTCGTTATACCGGTTAGTGACTCAATGTTTTCCAGTGAAGGATTACCATACAGGGTAAGTTGTTCACCAATGGTCTGCACCGATTCCAGTCCGGTCAAATCCGGTAATATTGTGTTGTAAAAAAATAACAGGCCCGTTTCAATGGTTGTTAAGTTATATAGACCTGCAATGCTTTTCAGAGCCCAATTCGACCTTATCCGCAGGTAACCGGCGACAGTGTCAAGGCTGTTGAAACCTGTGATGCTGTCGAGTTCGCCATTGACATGGATGTACAAATCCCCGCCCACATAGTTAAGGCTATTAACTCCATCAAGAACATCTAGGTTTTCATTGTGTGAAATATCAAAATCACCACCTATACGAAGAAGGTTATCAGGCCCCAAAAAGCTATCTAGCGCATTATTTCCCTGTACATAAAAATTGCCATTCACTTTTTTAAGATGTTCCAAACCGGTTAAATCTATTAAAGCATCATTGCCATTGTTGTTCATATCGCCTATCTGAATGTTTCCAAGAATGACGGATAAACTGTCGAGGCCAAGCAAATTTTGTAAAACGGGATTTTCTTTAATAAACAGTTCACCCACAATTGTGTCCAGTTTTGTCAATCCGTAAAGATTTAGGATAATTTCATTTCCCCGAATTTTCAGGTCGCCACCAATGTATGATAGATTCTCGAGTCCGGTTAAGTTAGTCAATACCGGGTCATTTTCAACACTTAGTGTTCCGGCTATTGATTGCAGGTTATTCAGTCCATTAAGGCTGGTAAGAGAGCTGTTCATGTTAAAACTGGCATGACTCAGCACTTTGGTAATGCCATTCAATCCGGACAGGTCTGTGAGCAAATTATTTGAGCCAATGGAAATTGAGCCACCAATATGGATCAAGTTCATGAGACCGTCCAGGGTTGAAAGAGCCGGATTGCTTGATATGTAAAGATCGCCATCAACGGACTCAAGGTTAATGAGCCCCGACAGGGTTTCCATATCCTGATTATTGATTATCCAGAGGGAAGCCCCAACATGGTTCAGGTTCTCTAATCCTGAAAGGCTCTGCAACGACTGGGTATATGCAATGGTTAAATTTCCCAGCACCTGGCTTATGGTGCTCAAGCCGTTCAGATTGGTTATGGAGGAACCGTTGATGGATACATCACCTTCAATTACACTGCAATCGGGGTAATCAAGCGGGAAATCATCAATTTGTTGCTGGGTTGAGAAAGTGATGCCTTCAGGCAAACAAGAATTTAATGCCTCGCAGGCGTCTTCAACTTCTGCCTGGCTATTGCAGCCTTCATTATTATCATGAATTTCAATTGAGCCATTTGGGCTTTGCAAATAATAACATATACTCTGTGCCTCACAATGAGATAGAGAATCGTTTTCGTAGATTTGAATACTATTGATAGTCGCAGCAGATATGCTATCCAATGACAATAGGTTTTTGAGTTTTGGATTGTAATTTATGATAAGCTCATCTCCAATTGAGGTTAAATTTTCCAGACCAGACAAATTAATTAGAGAGGTATTTCCATAGATTCTCAGATCATTTCCGATTGAATTTAATCCTGTTAATCCATTAAGATCTTGAAGAACTGAATTCCCACCACCTGATGATGAACTACCTATAAATAATGAATTTCCGATAGAACTAAGACTATTTAAACCCTCCAGACTAATTAAACTATCATTACCGGCAATTATTAATGATCCATTGATAGAGGAAATATTTGTGAGAGGAATTAAGTTTTTCAAACATTGATTACTACTAATATTAAGTGTGCCTCCAACATGATTATTATTTTCCAGTCCCTGTAAACTTTGAAGCTCATCATTATTAGAAGCTGAGAATAACGTCAAATTTGAATTTGACAAATCAAAATTTTCCAAACCTTGTAAATCAACAATTTTATCGTTACCAATTATATATAACGCTCCATAAACATTGCTTAATTTCTCAATGCCCGACAAGGTTAAAAGACTGTCATTATTCTGAATTCTAAATTCCCCACCTACACTCTGTAAACTCTGTAAACAAGCCAAATCTGTCAGTGCAGTCCTGTATAAACTAAAGAAAGAGTTAACGGAAGAAAGGCTATCAAGTCCTAAATATGTGAGTGATGTGTTTCCTCCTCCCATCGCAGAATTTGACCCAATACTAAGGCATCCATTCACAGTTTCAATAATACCTAAATCAATACTCACAAGGTTTGGGTTATTGTATATATAAATACTCTCTCCCAATGTTTCCAAAGTTGTAAGATTAAATTCTTTTAAAGAAAAATTCTTAAACACGCTTAATCTATCACCGATGGTAACTAAATTCTCAAATCCCTCAAACTTTACTAATGAATCATTATTAATTATAAATAACTCACCACCTATAACTTGCAGACTTGTAAAGGCATTTACAGTATCAATTAAGTCATTATTATAAAATTCTACGTTATTAGTAATATTTTTCAGGTTGTTCAATCCATCAAAAGATTCCAATTGATTATTTCCTTGAATAAATAAGCTACTAGCTGACTCAATACTACTAAAACCAGAAAAATATTTTAACCGCGGATTATTACTTATTTCTATTCCATCGCCAATAAAGTCCAGTTCGTTAAATCCTGAAATATTTATTAAACTATCATTTAAACCTACATAAAAAAAAGATCCGAGATAAATTATACTATCCAAACCTATAGATTGAATTCCAATATTTTGATGAATCTTTATACTACCATTAACTCGGGTAATATTTTGCAGTCCATCAAGATTTGATAACAATGAAGTGTTTGTAATGATTAAAGCTCCTCCAATACTATCTAAAACTGTTAACCCATTTAGATTAGAGATTTCATCACCTTCAATTACCACATCACCTTCAATCTCCGTACACCCTGGATAATTCACCTGAAAATTATCAATTTGTTCCTGGTTAGTAAAAGTGATACCTTCTGGTAAACAACCCTGGGAATAAACCGAAAACTGAAAGGAAATGATTGTAGAGAGAATTAAAATGAGCTTTTTCATATGGCTTCAATATAAAATGAAATATTTTGGGGGTTCATCGGGTCTGGTTATTTACTTCCAAAAATAAGCATTGAGCTTTTTAAATCAAATAAAAAATCCTGATCAATCCTAATTTAGAAACATTATTCTATTGTTAATCACAAAAATTCCAACCTGCAACCCGTAACCCGCAACACCAATTACATCTTAAAAACCAAAAACGAATCAACTAACAAACAAATCTCTATATTTGCGCCCATGATTTCAATTGACGATACGCTTATTTCAGAAGAGTTTCGCGATGCACGGTTTTGTTGCGATGTGCAAAAATGCCTGGGCGCCTGTTGTGTGGAAGGCGACGCCGGTGCCCCCCTCGAAGAGGATGAGATCAGCATTTTAGAAGATTATATTGAGGACATCAAAACATGCATGACGGAAGATGGCATTGATGTGATCGATGCCAATGGTGTGTTTGATTATGATACGGATGGATCGTATGTTACGCCGCTGGTCCACGACCGGGATTGTGCTTTTGTATATTACGAAAATAACATCGCCCGCTGTGCCATCGAAAAAGCCCATGAAGCAGGGAAAATCCCTTTGCAGAAACCGATCTCATGCCACCTCTATCCTGTCAGGGTGAGCAAACACAAGGGATTTGATGCAGTGAATTATCATCAATGGTATATTTGCCAGCCAGCCCGGACTTATGGAAAAAACCATGGTATTTACCTTTATCGATTCCTGAAAGAACCGCTGATCCGTAAATTTGGTGAAGACTGGTATAATAAGCTGGTGAAAGAAATCGAGAAGTAAACCCCCTCATTGAATAAAATATAACTCCGGATGGTGACTCTTGGCTGGAAATCCCCTATTTTTACATTCAATTAATTTAAAACACCATGAAACAAATATTTACCCTTTTCCAAACGGTATTGATCATTGCTATTCTTTTCGTTCAATTACCCTTGAATGCCCAGCAGCGTCAATCCTACAAATTAACTGCGGAAGAACTGGATCTTAAACAATCATCGCTTGATCCCACCAGCCGCCATAATGTTTATGGTCAGAAAAGATATGAGGCTTCTTCCCCGGAATCTGTTACCGACACCCTGAACTTTCCCCTGGAGGGAGAATATAATCTCTATGATTATGAAGGGGGATATATATCCGGGAATAATGATTATTTCGATAAAGCCAAGGCCAATTATTTTGAGGGCCCCCAACCCTACATGATCACCGGTATCCTGATCGATTTCGCCTGGGCGACGGGCAGCAATACCGATATTGAAGTTGCAGTATGGGGCGAAAGTAAAAGTCCCGGATCCAAAATTGGCAGTCAAACAATAGGATTGCAAACCATCATCAATGATGTGGCCAACGAACAGACCACCCTGGTAAATTTTGATAATCCCATCATTGTGAACGGAGATTTTTATGTGGGTGTCGTATTACCCACAGCCCCGGGCGATACGGTGGCGGTTTATACCAATACGGATGGCGACACCGACCCGGCAACAGCGTGGGAGCAATGGAGCGACAATTCCTGGGTAACATTTGATGACCCGACAAGCTGGGGAAGAAAAGTGGCCCTTGCCATTTTCCCTATTGTCCAGAGCGGGGAACTGTTTGCAGCTGATTTTTCGGCCGAACCGACTACCCTAACAGAGGGAGGCAGTGTCCAGTTTACCGATGAATCGATTGGCGATCCAGAAACCTGGGAGTGGGCCTTCGAAGGGGGTTTCCCGGCTACTTCATCCATGCAAAATCCAATGGTTACCTACAATGAACCCGGCTTGTATGAGGTATCCCTCACCATTACCAAAGGAACCGACAACAGCACCAAAACATTAGAAAATTTTATAACGGTTAATCCTCCTCAAACTTCTATGACCGACACCCTGAACTTTCCGCTTCCGGGAGAATTCATTGTCTACATGCTCAATGATAACGGTGGTTTTGTAAATGGCAACAATGTTTATGGAGACTTGGGGAAAGCCAATAAATTTATCCTTACAGAGGAAGCGAAGATCACAGGTATACTCTATGATTTTGCCTGGGCCACCGGCGGAAATCCTGATATCGAAATGGCAGTGTGGAATCACAATATGTCGACTGGAAAACCCGGAATGAAACTGGGTAGTGAAACCATTCCTCTGAATACCATTAAAGATGACATCCAGAATTTTTCACTGACCTATGTCCCGTTTGATCCCCCCATCAATGTGAGCCAGGCTTTTTATGCAGGTTTTCTGCTTCCACAGGCAGCCGGTGACACCCTAGTTGTTTGGGGCAATACGGATGGCGACACCAATCCGGGCACGGCCTGGGATCTTTGGAATGACAATACGTGGCATCCTTTCAATGAAACAGGTTCCTGGGAATTGAATATTGCCCTCGGCGTTCATCCCATCGTTGAATATACATTGGGATTTGAAGATAAAACTGCAAACCTGGGTCTCACCATCGTTCCCAATCCGGCCAATGACTTTATTCAGGTTAGCTGGGATCCATCATCAATCACAACCACTGCTGTAAAGCTTTTATCCATGGATGGTGTTGTGCAAAAGGAAATCATTCCTGAGGCTGCAGCTTCAAAAATTCGGGTCAAACTGGACCGATTGCCTTCAGGCATCTATTTCGTTCAACTGATCACCGAAAAAGGCATTGAAACCCGCAAGGTCATCCGACGGTAAGATCATCTGTTGATCGCCTGCTTATAGGTTTTGATGGCCCGCTCGCGGGCAAATTTATGATCGATCATGGGTTTGGGATACCGGTTGGTTCCCAGTTCGGGCACCCACTTTTTAATGTATGTCAGGTCCGGGTCAAATTTCTTCTGTTGCGATTCCGGGTTGAACACCCTGAAATAAGGTGATGCATCACAGCCGGTTCCGGCAGCCCACTGCCAGTTCCCATTGTTGGATGACAACTCATAATCAAGCAGTTTTTCAGCAAAATAAGCTTCACCCCATCGCCAGTCGATGAGCAGGTGTTTGCATAAAAAACTGGCGGTGACCATGCGCACACGATTATGCATAAAGCCGGTTTCATTGAGTTCACGCATGCCGGCATCAACCATCGGATAGCCGGTTTTGCCCTGGCACCAGCTTTCAAATTGAACCTCATCATTGATCCAGGGAATGTTATCATAAGCCGGTTTGAAACTGTGATCGATTACTTTGGGGAAATGAAATAAAATCTGCATAAAAAACTCACGCCATATCAACTCTTTCAAGAAGGTAGGTTCGTACTTTGCAGCTCTTTGAACGACTTCACGAATGCTTACAGTGCCGAAACGAAGATGCGGGCCCATCCGGCTGGTGCCTTCCTTTGAAGGAATATCGCGGGTTTGGTTATAGTTTTCAATCAGGTCTTTTGACGTACGACCCGGCGGAACCTTTATCTCACTTAGCTCAAACCCGATGTCATTCATATCAGGGATGGGTTCAAAATCACAAGCATAAAACCGATCGGTATATTTTTCGATGCTAAAAGATGGTAATTCCTCATTATGAAAACGTTCCAGCCACTTGCGGCTGTAAGGTGTATAGACCGTGTAGGGATTGCCATCCTGTTTGACAACCTCGTCCTTCTCAAAGATCACCTGGTCTTTCCAATCATGAAATTCCACATCGGCATTTTTCAGCATGGCCGAAACCTTTTCGTCACGCTGAATGGCGTAAGGTTCATAATCACGATTGGTGAAAACGGATGCCAGTGGATATTTTTTTACCAGCTCCTGAAAAATTTCAATCGGTTCACCCTTTCTGACCAGGAGGGTACTTCCATGTTTCTTAAGTTGGGCATTGATTTTTTGCAATTCCTGATGAATGAAAGTGACCCTTGCATCATCCCGCGGAAGTTCCTTTAGTATGGCTGTATCAAAAATAAACAGGGGCAGAACCGGTCTGCCTGCGCACAATGCATGAAACAGCCCAGCATTATCATACAACCGCAGGTCCCTTCTGAACCAGAATATGGTGATGTTTTTTCCCATATGGATTAAAAAGCCCCTGCCGATGGCAGAGGCTCATTCGTGTTTTCAGATGTTTTATTCAGCGGAGGCCGGTGCCGGCATGGTGGTCGTCATACCGGCTAGCTCTTTGTCAAGGTGGAATAAACCGCCCTGTTCATTACCGGCAAGTCTGAATTTGTCGAGGATGCTTTTAAAGACACTCTCTTCTTCAATTTGTTCCTGGATGTACCACTGCAGGAATTGTGCGGTTGTAAAATCCTTTTCATTAAAGGCCACTTCGTACAATTCATTGATCGAACTTGTTACAAATTCTTCATGCTTAAGAATTTTTTCAAATACATCCAATAAGCTTTTATAATTCGCATCCGGAGCTTTCAGGTCGAGCAATACGGCGTGACCACCCTTGTCGTTCACATACTTGATCAGTTTGGTCATATGCATTCTTTCCTCATCGGAATGGCCATATAAAAACTGGGCAGCACCTGAAAATCCTTTCAGTTCGCACCATGAGGCCATCGCCATATAAATACGGGATGAATGTTCTTCTACCTGAATTTGTTTTACCAATGCTTTTTCAACTTTTTCTTTCAACATAACCATCTATTTTTTAATTGTTTAATTTTCAATTGCGTGTTATAAAACAAAACTATTTAATCCTCTAAATGTTCATTAAACCGTTTATTTGGAAACGATTTAAATTAATAAAAATTCCAGGTTGTAAAAAAACCTGCTTGATCAATCAAACAGGTTCGTTTTTTTCTATAGGCCTGTGTGTTTATCCATTAAGGGCTTCTGCACCACTGACAATTTCGAGGATCTCATTGGTAATGGCTGCCTGTCGCGCCTTGTTATAGGCCAGGCTAAGGTCACGCAACAACTCTTTGGCATTGTCGGTTGCCTGGTGCATAGCAGTCATTCGGGCTCCATGTTCCGAAGCGAAAGAATCGAGCAGTGCTTTGTAAAACTGTATTTTCAATGATTTAGGAATCAGGTCGTGCACGATCTCTTCCTTGTTAGGCTCAAAAATGTAATCTGTTTTTGAAACACTTTTGGCCCCAGCTTCTTGCTTTACCGGCTCCACAGGCAGGAATTGTTCTCTTACAAGCTTCTGCGTAGCTGCATTTTTAAACTGGTTATAAATGATTTCAATGCGATCGAATTGTTTGTTTCTGAAGAGCTCCATCACTTTTTCAGCAACGGGCCCGACATTTTCAAATGTAAGATTATCGAACAGGGGTGTATAATCCTCAAGTATCGGAAACTTTCTCCTTTTGAAGTAATCATTCACCTTTTTACCAACCGTTATCAGCGCAACATTGCCTTCGTTAAACTGCTGTGCATATGTTTCTTTCATGGTAAGGTTGGTAGCTTTGATTACATTGGCATTGAAAGCCCCGCATAAACCACGGTTAGAGGTAACTGCAATGACGAGAACTTTGCGGGGTTCACGCTGTTCAGCATAAACACTGCTATCGTCACCCGCATCAAGTGATGCACTTAAATTTTGTAAAATTTCCTTTAATTTGGCTGCATAAGGACGCATCTGCAGGATGGCGTTCTGAGCCTTCCTCAATTTGGAGGCCGCCACCATTTTCATGGCACTGGTAATTTGTTGCGTTGACTTTACCGAGGCAATCCGTGTCCTTACTTCCTTTAAATTGGCCATTTATTCAAATTTAAATTCGGTTACTTAACATATTTGCCTGCCAGCTCTTTGGCCAGTGATTCAAGGGTATTCAATAATTCATCATTGAGTTGACCTTTGCGCAAAGTTTCCAGAACATCTTTATGTTTGAGTTCCAGTTGACCGAGGAAATCATCTTCAAACTGCTGAATTTTATCCACCGGAACTTTCATGAGCAAACCACGTGTACCGCAGAAAATAATGGCGATCTGTTTTTCAACTGTCATGGGCGAATACTGAGGCTGTTTCAGGATTTCCACATTTCGTTTACCTTTATCAATAACGGCCATTGTTGCAGCGTCGAGATCGGAACCAAATTTCGAAAAGGCTTCGAGTTCGCGATATTGTGCCTGATCTAGTTTGAGTGTCCCTGCAATTTTTTTCATTGCTTTGATCTGGGCGTTCCCTCCAACACGCGACACAGAAATACCAACGTTAATTGCGGGTCGGATACCGGCATTAAAGAGGTTTGTTTCGAGGAATATCTGGCCATCCGTAATGGAGATCACATTGGTAGGGATATAAGCCGAAACGTCACCGGCCTGTGTTTCAATAATGGGTAAAGCGGTAAGCGATCCACCACCTTTTACAACAGGTTTCAAGGTATCCGGCAGGTCATTCATCTTTGCTGCTACCTCGTTTGATTCAATGATTTTGGCAGCGCGTTCAAGCAACCGTGAGTGAAGGTAAAAAACATCCCCCGGATAAGCTTCACGTCCTGGAGGACGGCGAAGGAGCAATGAAACCTCACGATAGGCCACAGCTTGTTTTGAAAGGTCATCGAAAATAACCAGTGCCGGTCTTCCGGTATCCCTAAAATATTCTCCGATGGTAGCGCCTGCAAATGGAGCATAAAACTGCATGGCAGCAGGATCGGAAGCAGTGGCAGCCACGATGACCGTATAGGCCATGGCTCCATTATCTTCCAGGGTTTTTACAATATTGGCAATGGAAGAACCCTTTTGCCCAATGGCAACATAAATACAATAAACAGGTTCTCCTTTATCATAAAATTCTTTCTGATTAATGATGGTATCAATAGCAATGGCCGTTTTACCAGTCTGGCGGTCACCAATGATCAACTCACGCTGCCCCCGTCCAATAGGAATCATGGCATCAATGGCCTTGATCCCGGTTTGAAGCGGCTCATTTACCGGTTGTCGGTAGATTACTCCCGGTGCTTTGCGTTCGAGGGGTAATTCGTATTTTTTACCTTTGATCTCACCCTTGCCATCAATGGGTTTACCAAGTGTATCGATCACTCTACCTGCCATTTCTTCACCCACCTGAACAGAAGCAATTCTACCGGTACGTTTAACTTTATTGCCCTCGAGGATATCGTTACCATCACCCAGTAATACAACACCTACGTTATCTTCTTCCAGATTGAGCACTATTCCCATGAGTCCGGTTTTTTCAAACTCTACCAACTCACCCGATTGTGCATTGTTCAGCCCGTAAATACGAGCAATACCATCACCAATCTGCAAAACTGTACCAACTTCTTCAAGTTTGGCTGCATCATCAAATCCTGATAATTGTTGCCGTAATATTGCCGAAACTTCTGCTGGTTTAATTTCTGCCATGTTTAATGAATTTATGTTGTAATTATTTTAAAATCCTTTTAAGTATAAATTGATATCAAACTCTTTTTCAAGGTCTTTGATTTGTCGCTGCAATGATGCATCATATTGCAGGTTATCCGACTCGAGCAAAAACCCACCAATAAGATCTTCATCAACAGCTTCCGTAAGTTCCACAGTTACATCCTGCCGATCGGTTATGATGCTTATGATTTTATTTCGGATTTCAGCATCTAGTTTAATTGCTGATGTTAATGTTACAGGCAGTATATTCATGTGTCTTTTATAGATCACAAGAAACTGATCAGCAATATCTTTTATAATTTGCTCACGACCGTTGCGTGCAATGATGGTCATGAACTTAAGGGTTACATCCTGAATTTTATTTTTAAATATATCGCTGAATACTGCAAGTTTCTTTTTTTCCTTGATGACCGGACTTTGCAGCATTAAAACGAAATCACGGTTTTCGTGGCAAACACTGCTGATCAATTTGGCATCCTCCATAACTTTATTGAGGATCTTCATTTCGATGGCCAGATCGAAAAGTGCTTTGGCATACCTTATTGCAACGCGTGTTTCTTTCATTTAAAAGCCTCTTTAGAGTTTTTTAGTTTTCCTTAACTTCTTTCAGCAGTCGCTGAATAAGTTCATTGTGTTTTTCTTTATTAGATAGTTCTAAACGGATTAATTTTTCAGCAATCTCAATGGAGAGATCAGCCACTTGATTTTTCATATCATGAATCGCTGCCAGTTTTTCGTATTCAATGGTTTCTTTGGCATTGTCGATGATCCTGATGGCTTCTGCATTGGCCTTTTCACGGGCTTCTTCAATGATCGACTCTTTTACCTTGCGTGCATCACGAAGAATATTGTCACGCTCCTCTTTGGCTTCTTTTAATAATTGTTCGTTGCTGAACTGTAGCTGTTTCATTTCCTCTCGTGCTTTATCAGCAGCATGCAGCGCTTCATCAATGGATTGTTCACGTTCCTTCAATCCTTTCATGATCGGTTTCCAGGCAAATTTAGCAAGGATCCAGATCAATAAAGCAAAGGATATCGTCATCCAGAAAATCAAACCTAAGCCGGGTTGTACAAGTTCCATGTGTATATTTTTATTTTTAAATCATTCGTTTTAAAACGTGATCATCCGGGCCAACCGCCCGGATGATCACGAAAATCTTTCTGTTAAGCCAGGAAAAGGATCAACAGACAAACTACAATTGCAAAAAAGGCAACACCTTCAATCAGGGCAGCTGCAACAATCATGTTGGAACGAATATCACCCACCGCTTCCGGTTGACGGGCAATCGATTCAACTGCACCTTTACCAATCTGTCCAATGCCAATACCGGCTCCGATGGCAGCAATTCCTGCTCCGATTCCGGCACCCATCTTTGCAATCGCGACATTTAATAAGATAGCTAATAATGTCATAGTACTAGATGTTTATTGTTTAAAAAATATAACGAATTCAATTTTCTTCTTCAATCTTCTTTTAATGATGCTCTTCAGTGGCCATCCCAAAATAAAGGGCCGACAACAACGTAAATACATAAGCCTGGATAAAGGCTACCAACAATTCGAGCAACAGCATAAATACTGCAAATGCAATAGAAACAACCGATACACCATAACCAATCCCCGGATGCATGTTCCCGAAAATAAAGATCAGGCTCATGAATCCAAGCACAATGATGTGCCCTGCGGTTATGTTTGCAAAGAGACGGACCATCAATACAAAAGGTTTGGTAAACACACCCATCAACTCAACAATCGGCATCAACGGAACGGGTATCTTCAGCCACCAGGGCACGCCTGGGGTATTGATGATGTGGATCCAGTAGTTTTTATTTCCGCTAAAGGTGGTAATCACAAATGTGAAAACAGCCATTACACCCGTTACTGCTATATTCCCTGTTAAATTCGCACCGCCCGGAAATATCGGAACCAGGCCCAGTAGGTTATTAAAAAATATAAAGAAAAACAGGGTTAGCAGGAAGGGTAAATACTTCTCATATCTCTTTTCACCAATGGACGCTTTGGCCACATCATCGCGGATAAAGAGAATCAGCGGCTCAAGTAAAGATTGCAATCCTTTGGGCGCTTCACCTCTGCGGCTGGTATAACGTTTCCCGATACTGATAAAAATGAAACTGATCAGGATCATACTGATAAACATGGCCAGCACATTTTTTGTAATGGAAAAGTCAAGTGGTTTTTCTCCGGTAGCTTCAATAATGATCTTGCCCTTGTTCTCTCCATCCAGCTCAAGCTTATAACCCTTATATGTATCATGTCCATGATGAAATTTACTGGAAAGGAAAACATCAAGCTGACCATCATGGTATAAAATCACTGGCAATGGAATGGAAATATGGGTATGACCAATGGTAGCAATATGCCATTCATGCGCATCCACCACGTGATCAACGATCATGTTTCCGGGATTATATTCTTCTTCATGCGTGGTGGCAGGTTCGCCTTCTTCCTCAGCTCCGGTAACATTCAGGAAAGCGAGCAATAATACTCCAACAAATAAAATATATTTTGGCATGCCTCTTTAACTTCTGTTTGAAAAGATCATTTAATCTACCGTAGGTTAAAACGGGTGCAATTTTACAAATAAATACTTAATTATTGAAATAAAATTATAAAACATTATCTACAGCAATTCCACACAATGTGAAGCAAATACGATTATTTTGATTCTGGGGAAACAGGGGATCAATTTTGTCCTGCCGGCTAAATCAAAATACAGAATGATTTGCAGAGCTTTTCAAAATAAGGTATACAAAAAAACCGGCATACCTATTTGATATCCCGGTTTATGAAGTGAGCCATGAATTTTAGATCGATTCCGTTTCAACGATTTTTGCGAGCAGATCGGCATAGGGAACAAAAAGAAAGTTTCTTCCTTCAAATTTTAATTCTGTCCCGGCATACTTTTTATAAACCACGATGTCGCCCACAGAAATACCCGGATTTTCGATATTGCCGATGGCTACGACTTTGGCCATTTGGGGCTTTTCTTTAGCTGTGTCAGGAATGATGATTCCGCCTGATGTTTTGCTCTCGGTCAGATCATCCGTGATCTCGAGGAGCACGTTTTCATTGAGTGGTTGTAATTCTTTCATTGTTATCAGTTATTTATGTTTTACATTGTTATTTCAAATTGAAAAAGTTTTACCCCTGCCCGATTCCCAGGAGGGTATTGATGCGGTTTTTGTCGAATCCAACGATGATCTGGCCATCAATATCGGTTTGGGGTACACCCATTTGACCACTTTTTCGTTGCATTTCCTGAGCCGCATTTTGATCCTTTGATACATCGACATCACGATACCGTACACCATGCTTCTTTAAATGTGTTTTCAATGTATTGCACCAGCTGCAGGTCGGGGTTGAATAAACAGTCACCCGTTTTTGCGGTTTGGCCTCACCGGATGCCACTTTTGCGGCATATACCGCATTTTCAAAAAAGGACTTATAAAAGCCGGGCTCATGACATCCTTTGAGCACATTGACAAATTTTCCTTTTTCGAATTCAAGCATGGTCGGAACGGAGGTTACATTATATTTGGTGTGAATGTCACGCACCTGGCTGACATCTGCTTGCAGAATATCCAGATTTTCATCTGCCGTTTCAACGGCTTCCAAATTCCTGAGCGAACATTCACTCTGATCACTTCCCTTTTTGTAGAGCAGTAAATAAGCTTTTGGTTTATCCTGAATGAGTTGCATCAACTCGTCATGCGATTGAATCTCTCTTGCTTTCATGTTTCAAAATTTTGATGCTGCTAATCAACTTATATGCCATCTACTGTTATTTTACGATCCAGGAAATTCTAACAGACTTTTTGTGTCATTCTGACACAGATCAATTTTTTAATCTACAGGTAACTTCCTGTTAATTGAATACAACCGGTAATGAAATTTGATTAATTTTGCCACCACCAATAAACGACACCCCCTATGGAAGAAAATAAAAAGAAAGGTCTGACCCTGTTCGCCAAAATTTCGATTATCATCAATACCTTATTGTTCGGAATCACAGGGATCATCTATATTTCGAACCACAACAATATCATTGGTATTCTATTGCTGGCTGCTGGATTCACCAATGTTTTATACCTTTTGGTAACGGTTAAAACGTCCAACTACTTTTTCGTGATCTTGAATTTCCTATTCGCTGTAGTGGCCCTGATCGTGGGTATCAATTTCTTGCTGAATAAAGACAGTTTTATTGGCATGGTCTGGATGATCATCACCCTGTATTACGTGGTCACCGCTTTTGTTTTACTGATGGGTGTCATGAAAAAACGATCATCTCATTCCCAAAACCCCTAAACATTTCGGTGCGTTCCGTCACAAAATGGTTTGTTACCGGTATGTTTGCACAGGCACCACCAAACTTCCTGCGTTTCTTCAATCTTTACCTGTTTTGGGGTAAATTCTGATCCGTGGTGAGATCCATCACAAAAGGGTTGTTTTTTACTTTGTCCACATGCACACCAATAATAAATACCTGGCTCAAGGGTCATTTGTCTGGGTTTTCTGTCTGCTATTTTTGGATCTGCCATTATAAAATATTTTTTAGGGAAAAAACGTCATTTGATTACTATTGTTCACTGGTATAAACAGGGAGTTGCATGCCACAAAAAAACCGGCGAAGGGGTTGTGCCGGTTTGTAAAATATCATATTTGCAATTAAACCAGGTTGGCGAAGCCCATGAAGGCCAGTGCCAGAATGCCAGCTGTGACCAGTGCAATGGGAACGCCCCTCATCCCTTTGGGGACTTCCATCAGATCGAGGTGTTCACGGATCCCTGAAAAGAGGACAAGGGCCAACCCAAATCCAAGGGCATTGGAAATGGCATACACAACCCCTTCCATCAGCGTAAACTCTTTCTGAATTGTTAGAATGGCCACACCCAAAACAGCGCAGTTTGTGGTGATGAGTGGCAGGAAAATACCCAGGGCCTGAAACAATGACGGAGAGACCTTTTTCAGGATGATCTCTACCATTTGAACCAGGGATGCAATGACCAGGATAAAGAAAATCGTTTGCAGAAACTGCAATCCAAGCGGGGTTAGGATAAATGTCTGGATCAACCACGTAACGATGGTTGCAAGGGTCATGACGAACAACACAGCACCGCTCATACCCACTGCGGTATTGATTTTTTTCGATACACCCATGAACGGACAAATTCCTAAAAACTGGTTCAACACAATGTTGTTGACGAAAATTGCACCGATGATGATGATGATATATTCCATTTCTTATATTTTAATGTTCAGTGTTCAACGTTTACAATAAAGGGGTCATTCTCACCTGTATTATTCTATTATGCTTTTTTTAGCCGATTTAACAACGCGATTAAATAACCGAGGGTAATAAAGGCTCCTGGTGATAATATAAACACAAGAATCGCATCACCTGGAATGAATTTCATTCCAAAAAAGGATCCGCTTCCGAAAATTTCACGAACAGCTCCCAATAAGGTCAAGGCAAATGCAAATCCAAGTCCCATTCCCAGTCCATCAATGATGGAGGAAACGAAGTTGTTTTTGGAAGCAAAAGCCTCAGCCCGCCCCAAAACCAGACAGTTAACCACGATCAGTGGAATAAAAATGCCAAGGGCATCAAAGAGATCCGGAACATAGGCCTGCATGGTCAGTTCCACAATGGTGACAAAAGAAGCAATGATAACAATAAAAGAAGGTATCCGCACTTTGTCAGGAATCTGACGCTTAACCAATGAAACGACGATGTTCGACATCACCAGGACAAAGGTCGTTGCCAGGCCCATTCCCAATCCGTTAATGGCTGTACTGGTAACAGCCAGAGTTGGACAGAGACCAAGCAGTAAAACAAATACCGGGTTGTCCTTGATGAATCCTTTTGTAAAATTCTGTAATTGATTCATATTAATTACCCTCCACCTTTTTTAGTTCATCATATGCACGTTGTGTTGCTTCACAAAAGGCTCTTGAGCTGATAGTGGCTGCAGTAATTGCATCCACATCACCTCCATCCTTTTTGACTTTCAGCTTGAATGAATTCAGATTTTTACCAACAAACTGGTTGGCCCATTCCGATTTCATTTTATCGCCCAAACCAGGTGTTTCCTTGTGCTCAAGAACCGATGTACCTGAGATAACATCTCCATCGGTAAACCCAACCATGATCCAGAATCGACCACTGAAGCCTTTATCTGTATAAGTCCTGATCGCCGTTCCTACCGGCATACCATTATTACTGGCCTCATAAAAGGTGAGTGAATCCTTGCCTCCCTCCGGAAGTCGCTTGAACTCCCGGATCGTGTCAAAGGCAGGCAAAACCTCCCCGATGGCTTTTTCAATTTTTTGCCTTTTGGCAATTGCAATGGGTTCTTTGGTAAGGTTATATACACTTCCCAGCGCCAGGGCTGCGACACCCGTGACAACAAACAAGGTAATGACCATATTGACAAATGAAGATTCCTTTTTTGCCATTTTTGCTATATTTCTGTTTTCAAAATCATTTCTACAATTTCCAAATACTTCCCTATCCTTTCACCATTTCACCAAATCTCACCGGCTTAAAGGCACGGTCGATCAGGGGAACAAATCCATTCATGATCAGGATAGCAAAAGAAACCCCTTCCGGATAAGCGCCAAACACACGGATCAGAATGGTGAGGATCCCGGCTCCTGCTCCAAATATCAATTGTCCCTTAGCCGACATGGGCGACGATACCATATCCGTAGCCATATAAAATACCCCCAGCATCATCCCACCTGTTACCAAATGAAACAGAGGATCAACATATTGAGATGGGTCTACCAACCAAAGAATGCCTGAGAAAATAACCACACTGCCAATATAGGCTCCCGGTGTATGCCAGGTGATGATTTTTCTGATCAGCATATAAATGGCACCGAGTATTAATGCGATGGCAGATACTTCACCCAAACTTCCACCCTGAAATCCGGTCATGAGGTTTTGAACGTAATTCGGAATATCAGGCATAATGTCCTGTACGGTTTTTCCTGCTGCCAATCCTTCTTTCATGATCCCCAATGGTGTGGGTCCGGTAATAGCATCCGTAAGGGCAGTGCCTCCAATGGGTACAGGTATTGGCCAACTGGTCATTTGAACAGGGAATGAGATCAACAGAAAAACCCGACCTACCAGAGCCGGGTTGAACATGTTTTTGCCCAATCCACCAAAGGACATTTTGGCAACACCTATGGAAACAATGGCACCAATCATGATGATCCACCAGGGCAGGTTACTGGGTACATTGAATGCCAGCAATATCCCAGTGATCATAGCCGATCCGTCCCAAATGGTGATGGTTGTTTTTAAAACATATTTCTGAATCAGAAACTCCACCAGCATACAGGCCACAACCGATAACACGATAACCCGGACGGCATCCAGCCCAAAAAAGTAGACGGACACCATTATGGCAGGTACCATGGCATAGACGACCCCGTACATGATCTTTTTCACCGAATTATCGGTGTGCACATGCGGTGATCCTGAAACTCTGAGTAAATTCATATCCAATTTATTTCTTGATCAACAATACTTTTTCTCCCTTATTTTTTTGCACGATTGCGCATGATCTGACCCATTTTATTTTTCCCAAGCCTGATATAATCCAGCAAGGGTCGATTGGCCGGACAGGTATAATGACACGAACCACATTCGATGCAATCCATCACTTTTTCCTTTTCGGTTCGTTCCCAATCTTCAGCCATTACAACTTTTTCGAGCAGATAGGGTTCGAGGCCCATGGGACAAACATGGGTACATTTTCCGCAACGGATGCAATGCAAAACCTCTTCGCGTCCGGCTTCTTCATCCGGCATGATAAGAATACCCGATGTTCCTTTCACAACCGGGACTTCCAGTGAATTGAGTGCTTTGCCCATCATAGGACCACCACCGATCACCTTTCCGGTATCTTCAGGCAATCCACCGGCCGCCTCAATCAATTCGGAAATGGGTGTTCCGATCCGAACCATAAAGTTACCCGGATCTTTTACAGATTTTCCGGTAATGGTCACCACCCGCTCAATCAGGGGTTTATTTTTCTGAATAGCTTGATAAACAGCATAAGCCGTACCGGCATTGTTAACAACAGCACCAACTTCAATGGGCAATTTACCGGATGGGACTTCGCGGTTGATCAAAGCTTTGATCAATTGCTTTTCAGCCCCCTGCGGATATTTCACCTTTAACCCGTAAACTTCAATCCCTTCAAATTGACTGGCCAGTTCCGATAAATGTTTGATCGCATCAGGTTTATTGTTTTCAATACCGATCATGGCCTTGTTAACGCCCAATGCGATTTTCAAAATCTGTACCCCCACCAGCATCTCCTCTCCCTTTTCCAGCATCAACCGATGGTCAGATGTCAGATAGGGTTCACATTCCACGCCATTGATGATAAGTACTTCTGCTTTTTTTCCTTCCGGGACCATGAGTTTAACATGTGAAGGAAATGTAGCACCCCCCAGTCCGACAACGCCCATTTCATTGATCTTCTGTATGATTTCCTTCTGGCTCAGGCTGATCTCTTTGTTGATGGTTTCAGACCGGTCGATTCCTTCTGCCCATTCATCACCCTCTACGGCGATAACCACCGCAGGTCTTCTGAATCCACTTGTATCCACCACATTGTCGATCTTCTGCACCTTGCCGGAGACAGAGGAATGAATATTGGCAGAAATAAAAGCCTCACCTTTGGCGATCAATTGTCCAACCTTTACTTCATCGCCCCTATTGACCAGTACTTTGGCTGGAGCACCGAGATGTTGAGAAAAGGGAATGGAGGCTATCTTGGGAATGGGCAAAACCGAGATGGATTTGTCTACCGTAAGTTTGTTTTCAGCCGGATGAACACCTCCGAGTTTGAATGTCTTTAACATCCTTTTATGCTTTTAATTTGATGATTTACTTGAGTTCTCTTCTGAATTGCCGGGTTTTGTCTTTTCTTCGGAGTCATGTACCTTTTCTTCTGCAACCAGTTTTTTATCTCCTTCCGGTTTCTCAATTTTTTTTACATCCTTCACCTCCGGCTGGTTGGGTTTCACCGCATCTTTGACCTTCGGGATTGGAAAATTCAATTCATGGATGGCACCGGTCGGGCATTCAGGTACGCATTTTCTACAAAGGCGGCATTTAATGGGATCGATATAGGCCAGGTTGTTCTCCATGGTAATGGCATCGAAGGGGCAAACTTTCACACATTTTCCACATCCAATGCAAGCCACATCACAATTCTTTTTGGCCGGACCACCCTTTTCCTTATTCACACAGCATACATAAATCCGGCGATCTTTTTTGCCTTTGGGACGGAGCTCAATGATATCTCTCGGACAGGCATCTACACAGGCACCACAGGCAACACATTTATCATTCACGACCGGAAGACCGGATTCAGGATCCATATGGATGGCATCGAAATTACAGGACTTAACGCAATCACCCAGTCCCAGACAACCGTAGGCACATCCTCCTTCTCCTGAGAAGAGATTGTGGGCAAAAGCACAGGAACCGGCCCCTTCATAATTTACTTTCTTGGGTGAATTCGCATGAGATCCGTTACAACGGACCACGGCAATCAGGGGATCTTGTTCTTCCACTTCAAGGCTTAATATTTTGGCAGCAATCGCCATGGTTTCATTACCCCCAACCGGGCAATTCAAACCATCCAGGTTTGCTTTCTCATCCCCCTGTTTCACAAGGGCCTCCGCAAAGGCTCGGCATCCAGCAAATCCACATCCACCGCAATTTGCCGCCGGAAGGGCTTGCTCTACTTCATCGATTCGGGGATCTTCAATTACCTTGAATTTTTGGGCCACAAAATACAGAATGACAGAAGCTGCAATTCCAATGGCTCCCAACGAGGCTATCGAATATATTAATACATCATTCACGATACTAAAATTTTATTGTTATCTCAATAACGGAGGCAAATGTATAAACATTTAATAAAGTTGGGTATGTTTTGGTCTAAATTTTGGGCAAGTGTAAACAACTAATATGCAATGACTTACGACTTAGCAACTAAATGTATCGCGATCAACATATTACAAATATACTGATTTATAAATATTTAGGCTATTAGTTTAAAAACATTCTAAATTTCAATGGGTTGGATGTGAGTGATTGCAATCAGGAATAACAAACGAAACAAAAAGACAAAAAAAAGCGGCTGATTCATACAGCCGCTTAACTTTATTGATTGCTTGATTATTTAAGCAGAATCTTTTCTTTCAGAATTTCATGACCGGTTTGGACTTCCAACAAGTAGGTGCCTTGCGGCCACGTCGACAAGTCAATAACCTGCTGAACCAGACCGGTAGCTGTAAATGAATCCGAATATACATCCGAACCTGTCAGATTTTTAATTTTAATCAATACAGTTTGTGTCTCCTCGATCATAAATTCGATCCTAAAAATGCCCTGATTGGGATTGGGAATAACCTTTACTGTTTTTTCTTTCACCTTATTTTTATCAATTCCGGTCATTGTTCCGAAAGTAATGGTCACATTATCCGAATCCTCTGCATCGCACGGTTCAATTGAGAATGCATTCAAGGTCAGGGTTACCGATCCATTGGTTAAATCGCCACTTCCGGGTGTATAAAGGGCATTGAGCAGTGATGCATCACTGAATGTGCCATCACCATCTGTTTCCCACTCAACGGAAGAAAAGTTCGATGCAACTCCATCCAGCTGAATATCATCACCAGGAAGGGATACAAAATCGATACCGGCATCTGCTTCCGGTTCGAGTACAAAAGTAATCACCAGTTCATCCGAGTCTTCCCAACCAGGTTGATAACCATATACGGTTAAAGTTAAGGTAACACTACCATTTTCCAGATCACCATTCCCGCGAAGATATTTGGTATTGAGCAGAGCTGGATTCTGAAAAATACCATCACCGGAGGTTTCCCACAATACACTTGACTGTGAAGTAGCCGTGGCAGTAGCCTCAAATAATTGGTCTTCACATAAAGTAACATCTTCTCCTGCATTGGCTGTAGGCTCTTGCACCGGACTCAGGTCAAACGAAGTAATGAAAGTTCCCCATCCACTTGATTTCATATATTCGGTGGTAAACCAAAATACTGAATCGTTTGTAGGATCCACGGACATACAGGCATAATCGCCCCATCGGTTAATTCCGGTTTGGGAGGATCCGCCGGTCTTGACTTCCACCTCTTCGATGTTCATTTCGCCCAAAGGAGCGTCGGGTGTGCGGCCGGTGTATCTTATGGAAGGATAAACGGTACTGCTGGAAACAGAGTAACCCAATCCGATATTGCCATTGGCCGACATGGCAATACTGCCCAACCACCGGTAATGTTCATCAGGAGCATAGGTTCCCTGTTGATAAAAATACCAGCCCGAGCCATCGTTCCGCAATTCATACCAACGAATCCCGGATTTTGTTCCTACACGCACCGGGTGATTGGCCAACATAACATCATAAGAACCAAAGGTACGGAACGGAAGGCGGAAGTTGAGAACACTGCTAAAATCATCCAATTTTTGGCCGGTACCGGGTTGTGGTATACCATTGATATTGGAATTGAATGCATCCGTATCAAGGATGTGCTCCAGCATGAAAGTAGAATTGGATGGATTGTTCCAGTCCGGCACCATTTCCCATATCTCCATGTTCTGATTACCGCCAAAATTGATACCTGCAAAATAGCAGGGGGTATTGGAAGGAGGTGCATCACCGTCAATGTCTGAAGGCAAATACCCAAAACGTGTTGCATATTCACCAAAGTAGATCATTTGTGCATCAGGGTCACCATTGAGCATTTTTTCCCTTTCAAAGGCTACGGCAGCCATGCCCTGGAAGTTTCCACTGAACATATGGAAGGTAGCATAATAACCATCATGCCATACACCCAATTTCGGATAATCCGGAAAATCATCAAATTCAAAAGCATAGCGGTACCATGAACCAAGTGGATCACCCGTTTCTGATACAGCGATCAATTCATAATATTTATTGTTGGACGTATACACGGCAAACTGACTTGCAACCCAGCGATCGGCCAATTCATCGTACAATACAATAGGATCACCATCATTGCTTCCGGCCCATGGTCCGGGAAACCCATTCCACAGGGTACTGTTAGCCACCGGTCCGTATAACTTTGTCCCATTTTTATCATAAATGGCAAAAGATAAATTGATCATTTGAAAATAGTGATCGGGACCCACATCACCATCGGTATCCGGCGGATAAACCCCGTTTACATTTCCTGTTCCTTCTGCATTCACTACCGGACCCCTGGACTGATTGCCACCCATGTAATCCTGCACAGATTTTGGATCAGTCATCACATTATCATTGTTACCAAAATTCATGTTGACTGTCTCATTTTCAATGATACCATCTTTCCAGCTATTATCAATCTGACCCGGTGCAATAACCGGCATATCCCTCAATGGAGGGGTTTTATCAAAAAAAGCTGCTTTATCCACACGGGAAGGAGCATGCTGCAATTGGGCTGAAACATTGATCGTTACGAAAAAGACAAGAATAAAAACTGCTGATAAAAAGTTGTTGTTCATTTTTTTTATTTAACTGTTATTTACTTTAAACTAACTGCCTCTGTTGGAAAAGTTGATCGAAAAAAATCTTATCTATTTACAATTAATTCGATAAATTGTTCAGGAACATCTATTTAAATTGGATCAAAATGGATCAATTCTGAAAGTAAACGTTCGTTTCAACCGGTCGCGCATCGTATATAAAAAGAGGTAGTATGGAATGAGAATAGCCAGTGCGAGCAATCCGGAAAGACCTTCCCGACCCGTTATGGCCAAAGCAATGATGAGTGTTGCCAGCAAAATCAGAAATGGAAGGATATACCCCAGGAAAACCGCATGGGTACCCAATGATTTTTGCATTGAGACTTTAACATTCTGTCCGACTTCATAGTGTATGCCCGCTTCCTTGGGGACCTCAACAATTTCCTCACTCAATTCCGAAACATTGCATACACCTTTAGCGTGGCATGCAGCACAAGCCGATTGTGATACAATAGAAACATATATCTGTTGATCGTCAATTTTCTGAATTAAGCCGCTGTGGCTGATGTCATCCAACGAACAATCCCGCTGTGTTTCCAGTTTTTTCATTTGATTTTTTCAACAATTATTGCATTTACTCTTAACTGACAATCTCAATCTGCCATCGAATGTATGAAACCAAAATAATTAAGGGGTTGATATAGAAACGGGCAAAATTTTTCCGTTAAAAAAATGATGCCCGGTTTGGGCAAACCCGACCATAAACTCAGCCATCTCCCTGGAAGATAATGGGGCTTTATAGTCAGGGAAGGCTTCAGACAGCATTTCGGTTTGAACCGCCCCCAGTGCCAGACAATTGACATAGATCTGTTCCGATTTAAATTCTTCAGCCAGACACTCCGACAAAATCGCCAGGGCACCTTTGCTGGCACTGTAGAGGGAAAGACCAGGGAATTTAACACTCCCCTGATAACCGCCCATGGAACCAATGTTGACAATATGTGACCCGGCTTTAAAATAAGGTCTAAGAGACTGGACCAAAAGCATGACACCTTTGACATTGACATTGAAAACGTTGTCAAAATCCACTGCAGTCAGCTGATCAAAAGGTTTGTTAACAATAGCCCCGGCATTATTGATCAGGATATCTACCCCGGCTTTTTGGTTCTTGAAATATTCTGATATTTGAATCCCGGCTTTGTCCGAAGCAAGATCAATGGCCAGGGGAATAACATTCGCACCCGGATTGGCCAACATACATTCCTCCTTCAATCTCTCCAATCGTTCCTGATTTCTTGAAATTGCAACAACCCGGTTGGATTCATCTTTTGCAAATTGTTTCACCAGTTCGAAGCCGATGCCTCTGCTGGCACCCGTCACAACTATATTCATATTTCCCTCATTTTGTATAACATAACATGGTGGTAATTAAATTGTTGTCAAAAGTAACCACATTTGTTCATTCCGTTTACATACAATTGTTTAATTTTGTGAAGATCATATATTGATTGCCTTCAATTTGGATTGATATTTGTGTTCTATGCATTTTAAATCACTGACATCTATGAAATTCAGGACCCTCATTACCGGCGCATTGATTTTATTGTTTAACATCGGAATTAGCCAGAATTCGGACCAGATCATGTCCGACATCAAAACATCCATTAAAAATATGAATGCTTCCAAACTGGCTACCTATTTTCATGATCGGATTGATCTTGAAGTGGGCGAGGTGGACGGCAATTATAGCAAGCGTCAGGCAGAAGTGATCATGCAGGATTTCTTCAAAAAAGCACCGGTCAAATCATTCACCATTAATCACAATGGATCCTCCAATGATGGAAGCAAATACATGATCGGTACCTACATCTCCAATAGCGGAAAAGAATACCGTGTATACTTGCTGATGAAAAAAAGTGATGAAAAATTGCGCATCAGCCAATTGCAATTTGAAGAAGATTAATCAATGAAGATTGATGATATCATAGAACAGGCTCTTATGGAAGACCTGGGTGATGGAGATCATACTTCACGGGCAACCATACCAGCTAACAAAAATGGCAAAGCACGCCTTGTGATCAAACAGGATGGTATACTGGCCGGCACCTCCATTGCTAAAAAAGTATTTCTGAAAGTGGATCCCGGATTGACATTCGATCTTAAAATAGAAGATGGAAAGGAGGTAAAAAAAGGAGACCATGTTTTTACCATCGAAGGCCCCTCCAGATCGATTTTATCGGGTGAACGTCTGGCATTGAATTTTATGCAGCGAATGAGTGGCATCGCCACCAACACACGCTACCTTATGGACAAGATCAAAGGAACAAAGGCTATCCTGTTGGATACCCGAAAAACCACCCCGTTAATGCGGGAACTTGAAAAATATGCCGTGAGGATGGGTGGCGGGCAAAATCACCGGATGGGATTGTACGATATGATCATGATCAAGGACAATCATGTCGATTTTGCCGGTGGAATTGAAAATGCCATCGTAGCTGTACATCAATACCTTGAGAAAAACCATAAAACATTACCCATTGAAATTGAGGTGCGGAATTTTAATGAACTTGAAAAAGTGCTTGATTTTGGCAGGGTCGACCGCATCATGCTCGATAACTTCACCCCTGAAAACCTGAAAAAGGCCGTCGACATGATTGGCGGCCGTTTTGAAACAGAAGCCTCCGGGGGAATTACCGAAGCATCCATTCGTGAATTTGCCGAAACAGGAGTTGACTTCATCTCAGTAGGCGCACTGACCCATCAGATAAGGAGTCTGGATATGAGTTTGCAAGCCATTTAATCAATCGAATGAAAGCATGAATCGATGAGCCGGTATTTATTAAAATACAAAGTCATCAGGGACCTGATCCGTTTTTCCAAAAGAATTGTTCTTCCGGGATTTGATGGGATTCCTTTGTTTGATGTAGCAAAATTTTTTATAGAAGGCATTTTCAAAGGTTCCCTGACGAGCCGCGCTTCTTCCATTTCATTCAGTTTTTTTCTGGCTATTTTCCCCATGATCATTGTATTTTTCACTTTGATTCCTTTCGTTCCGATTGCCAATTTCCAGAACCTGCTTCTGAATTTTATTGAAAATGTAACACCTGACCAAACCGAGTCAGTAATCCGTCAAACCGTTGTCGATATCATCAACCGTCCCCGTGGAGGATTGCTATCCCTCACCTTTTTCCTGGCTTTGTTTTTTGCTACCAACGGATTTGACAGTGTCATAGAGGCATTCAATAATACCTGGCACACCATGGAGACCCGGAGCTGGATCAAGCAAAAACTGATTTCTGCCCTGCTGTTTTTTATCATCAGCATCATCGTTATCATCAGTATTGGCCTTATTACCGGAGGTTCAATTATGCTTAATTTTTTACTTGAAAAAGGAATCCTTGGAAGCCGGCTTTCCTATTATTTATTGTTATTTGCCAAATGGATCATCTTAACAGCCATGTTCTTCTTTACCATTTCCTTCATCTATTACCTGGCGCCTGCAAGGGAAAGCAAGTTCCGTTTTATTTCGGCAGGCTCCTCCCTGGCTACCTTTCTGGCACTGGCTGCTTCCATTGGTTTCAACTTTTATGTCTCTAATTTCAGTAGTTACAATGCACTGTATGGGTCCATCGGAACCTTGCTGATCATTTTGGTTTGGATATATTTTAATTCCATCATTTTACTTGTCGGATTTGAATTGAATGCAAGCATTCAACAAGCCGGAAAAAATAATTCAATCCATTATCCGGATTAATCAACCTTTTTTTGGACAACCGTTTGAATAAATGAATTGTCTTACAGGCGATATAGATATTAAATTGATTTTCAATGGAACAAGTACTAGAAAATGATTATATTTGTTGAATCAAGTAACCCCTGGCTCAGGGGCTGAAAGGTCGTTGGAAGAAGAGGGGTCAAACATGCCAACCACCTGCTCTGAGTGAAAAATCATTATCTAAGCGGTTTTTATACATTCAAAAATATATCAGGCATCAAACAATACCATCATGAAACAAATCAACCAATTTTACCTCGTTAGTTTCCTGGTTATTACCATTCTTTTTTCATCCAATCTACCTTTAAGCGGACAAATTAATGTCGAACCAGGCCCCGGGATCACACCCGAACAAATGGTTGAGAACATTGTAGGAGAAGGGATCCAGTATGACAATGTTACCTTCCAGGGGGCAAATATATCACGGGGTATCTTCTCCAATGGCCAAACCACCAACCTGGGTATTTCCAGCGGTATATTTTTAACATCAGGCGCCGGATACAATATTCCCGGACCCAATGTCGCCACTGGGTCAACAGGAGCCAATGGAATGCCAGGTCATCCCTCCCTCAATGCCATCACCACCTCCCCTACCTACGATGCCGCCGTTTTGGAATTTGACTTTATTCCCGAATCCGATACCCTGAGGTTTAAATATGTTTTCGGGTCTGAAGAGTACAATGAATATGTTAATTCCTCTTTTAATGATGTTTTTGGTTACTTTGTAACCGGTCCTGATCCCATGGGGGGCATGTATTCTGATGAAAACATCGCCCTTATTCCCGGAACGAGCACCAGTGTTAAAATCAACAGCGTTAACAATGGATGGGCACCGGGAGGGGTAGTACCGACAGGCCCATGCACAAATTGTGCATATTTTAGTGACAATACCGGAGGGCTGACCCTCGAATATGATGCCTTCACGACAGTTTTGGTCGCCTTTTTGCAGGTGGTTCCCTGCGAAACCTATCACATCAAGATCGGGGTAGCCGATGCCGGTGACGGCATTCTCGATTCAGGAGTATTCCTGGAAGAGAACAGTTTCGAAAGTCCCAAGATCGAAGTTC
>JAHLKX010000016.1 GCA_020444515.1 Bacteroidota bacterium
AAAAAACAATCATTCATTAAAATGGAAATCGCTCAGGATCGACCTTAAATTCTTTTCGCAGCAAAACAAGGTGATGAACCCTGTGGGATGGATAGAAATAGATTATGAAATTAAATCGCGAGGTCAGTCTGAGGGGCAGTCATCAGACTGCCGTCTCGAAGACGTGCGTGGGATTTCTTTCAATGGATCTGTGCTTTTGTTACGGCAAAAGCACCAAAACCATTGGCCCAAACAATGCTGTCCCCCCGCTCTTGAACAACACCGCAAATCCAGGCAAAGTAGTGGATTGTCATCCAAACATACCTGACGACTGCGTGTCAGGATGCCTTTGCCGGATTTGCTGGTTTTGTCCAATTCACATCGACTCTTCCCGCTGTTTGGGCGGGCCTGCCCGCGGGTGATCAATGATCGTTTTAGTAAAAAATATATTCTGATTCCCCTTCCTGCCCGTAGTCCCTGCCTGCCGCCTGCCTGCCGGCAGGCAGGGCAGGCAGATCCTGACTACGTGCAATGGGGTAGAAATTTTCAAATTTCTTAAGGCAACAAAAGCAAACATGGTTCTGAACCGGGTAGCAAACCCGTCACCGCCTGGTCAAAGCCAGTAAGGTGGCCAAGGAGGCAACCCGCTGTGCGGGTATTTCATTCAGGTTTTTTACCTTTACACCTTACAAAACAACCAGTCAATGAATAAGATCATCGAAGTTATTTTTTTATGGATGGCCGCCATGACGGGTTCGGCACACGTTCAGTCCGTCAATTTTGAAAGATGCTCAACATAAGCATTCATTCACTTTCGCATACTTAATCTACGAATGAACAATACTTAACATTTTACCACTAATATCATGACTCGCCTGAAAAATTCATCGTGGTTCACACAGGTAGTTCGAAAAATTCACGCTAATTTTTAAATTATATTCGAAAAATTCACGCTAATTTTTAATTTTGTAAAAAAACACAATGAAAATAGATAGGAGTTTGAAAAGGATACTCACCACTGAATTATTGGAAAGCAATAAGATTGTTGTTTTATATGGAGCCCGTCAAACCGGGAAAACAACCCTGTCCGATGATGTAATATCCGGTTTGGATGAAAAGATACTGAAAATTAATGCTGATGAATCGAGATATATAGATGTTCTTTCGTCGCGGGATTTCACTAAAATGCAACTTCTAGTGAGTGATTATACCCTGTTGTTCATTGATGAAGCACAACGAATTCCTGATGTCGGGATCAATCTAAAGATACTTCATGATAATTTGCCGTCGATGAAAATGCTGGTGACCGGTTCATCTTCTTTTGAACTGGCGAACAAGGTAAAAGAACCGTTGACTGGGAGAACAATTACCCATACTTTGTACCCCATAAGTTTAACAGAACTCCGACAACACTTTAATGTATTGGATCTGCAAAACCGTCTTGGGGAGTTTATGATTTACGGGATGTACCCTGCCCTGTTTCGTTTTAAACCCGGTGAGCAAAAAGAAAAGTATTTGCGTGAACTGGCTTCGGCTTATCTGTACAGGGATGTACTTGAATTATCTTCGATCAGAAATTCCTCAGTGATCAATGATCTATTGAAATTACTGGCCATGCAAATTGCAAATGAAGTGTCGCTGAATGAACTTGCTCAAAACCTGAAGATAAGCCAGGAGACAGTTAATGTTTATATCAGCCTTTTGGAAAAAGCATTTATTATCTTCAGGTTAAAGGGTTTTAGCAGGAACCTGAGAAAGGAAATAAGCAAACGGGATAAAATTTATTTTTGGGACCTGGGAGTCAGGAATACATTGCTCAATAACTTCTCACCACTGAGTTTTCGTTCCGACCTGGGGGCAATGTGGGAAAACTTTGTTATTGCCGAAAGGCTGAAGTTTCTAGCCTACCATGAAATTTTCGTTAATTCTTATTTCTGGAGGACATATACAGGTGCTGAAGTTGATTATGTTGAAGAAAAAGATGGTAACCTGACTGCTTTTGAAATCAAATTTCAGAAAGCCAAAAAGAAACCCCCGGCTACCTGGACTGAGCACTATGGCAATAATTTCAATTCAATTACACGGGATAACTTTTGGGATTTCCTGTTTAATGAATGAAGAGAGCGCTGGCTTTTAGTCCCTATTGCCCATGTTGGCGAGAATTTCCAGCTTGTACCTCCAAACTAAGCATAGTACCATCACCCATTTCATCCCTATCTGCGCGTAGTCTTCCTTTGGCCACCGAAACGCAGTGCGGGTGGAGGACTGCGCGACCTGAAGTTAAAATTTTCTGATTTTATTTTTCCACTTAATGACATAAGTCTTCCTGCCACCGCAACAACCGACAGCGAGTCTTGTGCCTTCATCATACCATCCGCTCCACTTATCTTCGGACATATCTGCCTGCATTAAACCGGTCCTAATTGTGCAAAGCCAGTGAGGTGGCCAAGGAGGCAGCCCTCTGTGCGGGCATTTCATTCAGATTTTTCACCCAGTCAATGTACACTAAAATCAGACAATAAAAAAGATGATCGTTTTTATTTTATGGATTATTCCCCGTTTGCATCTTGAATTTATATTAATACAAATTGGCCTTTTATTGATACATTAGCGGAACTTAAATATATGCATATCGTAAATATATTAAAAACAAAAATCTATCAAAAATGAGAAGTTATCTATTATCCCTTTCGTTCATTACCATTTTAACCATTTCATCTGTATGTGCTCAAAAAGATGAATTAACCTTCAATTTCTTCGGGCAGGATGCAGCAACATCAGAAGCAGTTGCCCTTGAAAAAGTGATGGTTCGGAATGTAACACAGGATTGCGACACAACCGTTTACGGGCCGGATCCACAGCTTACCCTTGAATACACAAATGGTGTTGACGAATTAAGAGCAAAAGCATTTTTCGTCAGTACAGTTTATCCCAATCCCTTTTCGCGGGCAGCTACATTGGACCTGCAGTTAGCTGAACCTCAGATCATGACCATCAGGCTGATCAACCTGCAGGGAATGGTGGTGAGTAACTACAGCGCTTTATTCAAAAGCGGAACTCATGCCATTAAATTTCACATACCCATTGCCGGAATGTATTATGCCGAGATCAGCAATTTAAAAACTTTTCGAACGCTGAAACTGGTTTGTAAAACGTCTTCATCAGCATCTCCATTTACGATACACTGTGAGGAGATGAACGCGAAGGCATTAAACATGAAGCAGGGTTTAGAAATCAATGCATTTGTTTTTAAACCCGGCGACGAATTGCAATTGATTGCCAGTGCAGAGAGCTACCCGGATGAGATCATCCTGGATGCACCCACCTCAGGTCAAGATTTCACCTTTGCGATGCGTCCGGTTCCCATTGCTAATTTTATGGTGGAGGACGAAAGCGGCGTTTTCCCTTTTACAACCTCATTCATTGATATGTCGGAAAGAAATCCGACCAGCTGGGAATGGAATTTTGGTGACGGATGGTTGAGTACATTGCAAAATAATGTACACACATTCGAAACATCAGGATATTATACCATCACCCTGGTGGCTGGCAATGCATATGGAACCGATACCCTGATCATGGTAGATTTTATCCATGTTAAAGACATTGAACTGGTGTGTGATACCACCAGTGGTTATGCCCCACTGGTGGTCAATTTCTATGGGCTCTGCAATGTGCCGGATATTACCTCCTGGACCTGGGATTTTGGTGACGGGCAATCCAGCAATGAGCAGAATCCGACACACACCTATATGGAACCGGGATCATACAACAATGTAACGTTAACGGTGACTTCAGGCGGGAATGTTTATACAGATGAGGTCATCATCCATGTATTCAACGATCTTGCAGAGGTGAATTTTACTGCCGATATTACGGATGGCTGGGTTCCGCAAACAATTCATTTTACCTCCTACACCAACATCAGTAATCCAACCGGTTATCAGTGGAGCTTTGGCGACGGGACCGGCAGCTATGATGTAAACCCGGTGCATACCTACGATAACATTGGAACCTATACGGTTGTCTTATCAGTGTATAATAGCAACGGGGTCAAGACCGAATCGAAAGAAGATTATATTACAATCCGGTATTGCCCCGGATCGGTGCAGGATGCAGAAGGGAATATTTATGGTGCCGTGGGTATTGGAACGAATTGCTGGATGAGTGAAAACCTGAACATGGGAACAAGAATTAACGCGGCGTTGGGGGCACAGACCGACAATGGTGTTGTTGAAAAATTTTGTTACGATAACCAGGAAGCCAACTGTGATACTTACGGTGGACTTTATCAATGGGATGAACTTTTGCAATACGAAACCGGCGAAGGCACCCAGGGCTTATGTCCGGATGACTGGCATGTGGCAACAAAAACTGAGTTTGCAGATATGATTGGTTTTCTCGGTGGAAGTGAAGTTGCCGCCAATAAATTGAAATCAACAACGGGTTGGTATGGCTTCGGTGGAAACGGAACCAATGAAAGTGGTTTTAATGCCCTGCCGGGGGGCCGGTTTTGGGGATTCGAGGATTTTGATCATATATATGAAGTCGCCCATTTCTGGCTAACCCATAATGATAGCGAATGGTCAGCCTACATTCATTATACGGATGATCTTGGTTATATCTCTGCCGGCCAGGTCATCGGTTTTTCTGCAAGATGTGTAAAGGATAACACCATGAAGAAATAAAGATAAGGAAACATGAACCTTGGCTAGTGTCCAATTTTCGCGTCTTTACTTCGGCAAGGCCCCTATCTGTTATGGCTTATGCTGAGGGATGCTTTAGGCAGGGCCGCTGTGATTGCATGGTGTGGATTTTACCATCCTGATCTTTTTCAGAATTTTATTATTGAACGATCTTTAAAAACCTTGTATATTGATGGCTGTCATATCCGAAAAATATAAATATTTTATTATTTTTACCTGCACAATCACTTATTTGCCAATACAGGAGGTTCTATGAAAAAATTCATTGCCTTATTCTTTTTAAGTTTTTCGTATTTATTGTTGTTTTCACAGGCACCCCAATCGTTCAAATACCAGGCTGTGGCCCGCAATACTGGTGGTGAGTTGCTGGTCAATCAAACCATATCGGTCAGGATTTCGGTGCTCAGTGGCAGTCCGGCCGGGCCGGTGGTATACAGTGAGGAGCACTTTCCCCTCACCACTGATCAGGGATTATTTACGCTGGACATTGGCAATCCTGACAACATCATCAGTGGTGATTTTACCACCATCAACTGGAGTACTGGGACCTATTTCATGCAGGTAGAGCTGGATGTAAGTGGTGGTTCCAACTACCAGATAATGGGCACCACACAATTGCTGAGTGTGCCTTACGCACTCTATGCTGAAAGAGCAGGCATCGCAGAGGATGAGGACTGGCTGATCGCTGGCAATAACCTTTTATCGAACACCTCCGGTAACGTGGGTATTGGAACAGCTAACCCCACAGCGAAATTGCATGTGGGGGGCAACATCATAACGACAGGTAACCTGCAGGTGAACGACTGGATCATAAAAACGGACAATGATGGAATTGACTGGGTCAATTCAAATCAAAAATTTTACCCGGAAAACAGTCAGATATTCAATCTGCAGGGTGGAGACCCGTTGGGCACTTTGTTAAGATTTACAAACAAAGCAGACGATTACTTCGGTGGTGTTTTTGGCACGATGACTATGACTGGATTTACCAATGTAGATGATGAATTCCAGGTTTATACGCTGCATAACAACGATCCCAGCTATACCGGCAACCTTTATTTCCCAAACGGGGCATGGTCGGGAGATGCACCCAATCATACGGGAAAGATCCAGTATTCGTCCAACCAGTTTTATTTTAATGTGGGTTCTGATGCCAGCCGGATCGCGACCTTCCGCCACCTGACCCAGGACGTGGTGAAAATTGAAAACTCCGGAACGGCCTGGTTTAATGGCAGTGGATATTTCAACGGCAAGCTGGGTGTTGGCACCAGCAACCCGGATCCTTCCGCTGCACTGGAGGTCAGTTCAACAACAGGGGGGATTTTGTTTCCCCGCTTAAGTCAAACTGAAATAGAGAGCATTCCCAATCCTGTAGAAGGCCTGTTCATTTACAATACCTCGCTGAATACTTTGTTCTGGTACGATGGAACTACATGGATGCATCATGCCGATGGTAAATCATGCGGCACTGCTTACTATGATGGAGAATTTTACAGCAGCATAATCATTGGAACACAGTGCTGGATGGATCGAAATCTTAATGCGGGTATTATGATTTACGGAGGGGGTAATCAAATAAACAATGGAGTAATTGAAAAATTTTGTTATGACGACAATCTCTCAAACTGTACTGAATACGGAGGATTGTACCAATGGGATGAGATGATGCAATATACTACAACTGAAGGGACACAAGGGATTTGCCCACCGGGTTGGCACATTCCCACGAAGACTGAATGGGAAACCTTGATCAACTATCTGGGTGGAGATGCCTATGCGGGTGGTAAAATGAAAGAAGTTGGCACTACCCACTGGAGTTCACCCAACGTAGGGGCAACCAATCAATCAGGATTCACGGGTTTGCCAGCAGGCTATGAACACTTTGGAAGCTACTCAAACGTTGGCTATTCTATTTATTTATTATCCTCAACTGAATCCACTTCAGATAAAGCATGGTCGCGTAGGTTAGAAGCCAATACAGCCTCAGTTTATCCGTATGCAGTTTCAAAACCGTTTGGTTTCAGTGTAAGGTGCTTGAAAGATTTGTAAATTTAATACACTGAATACAACTCTTCCTGAGGGATTCAATTTCTCTCCCTCAGTTCAGTTCCTGCTTACCAGGAAATGGTATCATCTTGAAAGTCAATAACCTCCACCCACCGCCGGATTGTGCGAATTTGCAACACCTGACTGTCCGGCAAAGTGCAGACATGCAGGTTTAAAAAAGGCTGCTTGCCTTTCAATCCATTCTTAAACAGTCATTTAAGCAGAATGGTATCATTGTGGTAAATCAGTATATTGGAACCTATCTAAATGGATGCAATATGAAAAAATGGATTAAAATCGTCCTCTGGATCGTTGCCACGCCGATTGCTCTGATTGGCATACTCCTCTTGACATACATCATCATGAATATCCAGGGTGTGATCGAGCCCTTCGAGGCTGGCAGCCCACAGGCCAACTACAAAATACTGATTGCCAGCCAGGGAAGCGAATTCAAGGAAAGCCTTGTCGGGAAGATCATTGATCAATTCGAAACGCCTGAAACTTACTTTTCGGTGATTGATTGTACAGCCCTGCAGGATATCCGCATCGAGGACTGGAGTGCCATCATCATCATCCATACGATGCAGATTCATAAAATGCCGGCAAAGGCCAAAAAATTCCTTGATGAGGCGGATGACTTTTCGAACATCATGCTTGTTTGTACCTCGGGCGGGGGCGATGAGATCGTCACGGATTACGATGTTGACGCCATAAGTTCAGCCTCCCGTTTGAATAAACTTCCGGTCATTATTGACTGGATCGGCAACAGGCTTGATGAAAGCAGAATCGCACTCAATTAATGCCGGTAAAAGAAAATTCTTCGTATTTACAATGGCTTGTGATCATCTTATCCGTGTTTTCGCAAGCAAGCAGCCAGGAGCAACGAGGACTTGTATTTTCTGTATTTCAACCGGATTTTTTACCTCCGCCCACGGTTCTTAAAATTTTCCATTTGGAACGGTTCCGGTTCAAACCAATCCGGGCAATGGCATGTTAAAAGCCCATAAAGATAAATACAATAAAAAGCGACTGTTATTCCGTAATTTTTAGCGGAATATCCTTAAGTTTGAGTGGGATATAGCAAGTTGTGCAGTAATTTACAAAACAGGAAATCATGTTTAACCAAATTGAAATTATCCTTACTACTCTATGTCTGGTGCTTAGTGCCATATTTCTGACTCTATTTATTGTTCGCATCAGGGGTGTTTACTTTAGGAAAAATGCTAGAGTTTCTGTGTGGGATAAAAAAGTAAGCCTATTGAACAAGTCAGGCAAATTAATCATGGCAATATCATTGTTTCTGGCGGCTTCTGGAGTAATTTACTTTATATTCTTTGTTTCAACACATTTGAAATTTATAAGTGTATTTGCCAAAATTACTTTGACTATCACCTTTGGATTATGGACTCTTTTAGAGGTTTATTTGTGCCTGTCGGTTTCACAAAAACTAATCAGTGGTTCAATATTCAGACGTATCGTATTTTTCTTTGCTGTAATTATATGCATTTTTGGTGCTGCTTATTTGTTTCCTCCCATCCCCAGGTCACTGCTTTTCCCGGAATTCGATGATGACACCCAACAGCTTAGTTTCCCGCGGACTCCATGTGGGCATTGCGCTTCTGATTATTTTAAAGCCTTTAATTCAGGTGACCCAGATCAAATGCAGACATTTATTCAAAAGTACAGATCTGAGTCTTACTTAAAGAGCAGAACGATGACAGAACAAATTGAATCGTACAAATTTATGTTTATGATGGGCGGGATATTGACTCCGGTTAGACTGATAGAGATATCTGATTATGAAATCATTGTTTTTGCCCAAACAAGTAAGGAAGCTAAGTTGGCAAAAACCCGCTTCGAGGTTGACATCCCGGAGCCACATCATCTTCTCGTTTATACCATCACACCCACCTCTCCTGAAGAAGCACTAAAAATCACGACCATTGATCCTCTTATTATTAAAAATACCATTGATTCTTTGGCAGTGATTTTAAGGGAGAATTATGTCTATCCTGAAAAAGGGGAAATAATGGCTGATTCATTAAACTATTATTTTTCCTCCGGAAGATATAATGAAATAACCGATGGTTCCGTTTTATCGCTCCGATTGACAGAAGATCTTTGGCCACTCTGCCACGACAAGCATCTTAGTGTCACTTATGGTAGGATTTCCGAAGAAGACAGTACATCGATTCCAGAATCAGATAGTTCTTTCAATTACGGCTTTCGTAGCAGTGAAATTATTGAAAACAACATTGGCTATATTCGATTCGATGAGTTTAATGGTACTGATGAAGCGAAAGCGGTTGCAGCTAAAGCGTTTGAGACTGTTGCTGACTGTGATGCCTTAATTTTCGATTTACGTTACAACACCGGGGGATCACCCACGCTCGTTCAATTCATCTATTGCTATCTTTTCGATAAGCCAACTTTTGTGGGCAGTCGTTACAACCGGATCCTCAATGATACCATTGAATTCTGGACTCAAACGGAAATTCCGGGCAAACCATTTGATGCCCATATACCCTTGTATATTTTAACAAGTTCAAATACCTTCTCAGCAGCGGAAGAATTGGCCTACTTTTTAAAAGATATGAAACGGGCAATTATTGTGGGGGAAATTACAGGTGGGGGAGCTCATCCCATAATCCATATTTCAGTCAATGATTATTTTGGAGTAAGAATACCCTATGCCCGTGCAATAAGTCCTGTGAGTAAGACCGATTGGGAGGGAATTGGTGTCATTCCGGACATTCAAGTTTCCATGGATGATGCATTAGAAGCTGCATCTAAAGATGCCATCAAGAATTTTAAATTGAAAAATTAGCAAATACAGACCAGAAATAAAATGATTAAACATTTAAAATATTTATTATTATTTTTAAAGTTATAAAGAATAATATTAAGGATTCTAGTGGAAAGAAACTACTGCCTACACAAGATCAAAAGCAATACTGGCTAAAGTGGAATTAATGGAAATCAAACAAAATGCAGCCCAACCGACAAAGCGACAGGTATTTAATCCATTACTGCTTTTATACTGGGGCCGTTGGCAGTGTGTTGCTTATTTTGGGAAGCATTGAGTGAGAATATATGCCTTAGCAGTAAAAAGATTCAATCAGGTCATTATTTAGATCTATTATAAATTATTGACTGGCATATGAAAAGGGTTACAAACGAGGTAATGCGGATGAATTTATTTACTATATTTAAGGCCTCAATCAAAATTAATAAACCACTTGAAGCAAAAATTTAAAACAAAAGTCATGAGGAATGCTATTTATTCTCTATTGTTGATCTTTATGTTAATTCTTCAATCATCAATTTCAATAAGTCAAACCAGTTATGTTCTTTTTTACGAGGATTTTTCTGCAGGGACATTGGGGTTATTTAAACAACAAAGTGTAGCCAGTAATTATGTTTGGATAAACCATGAATACTCAGGAAGCAGATATGCTTATATGACAGGATATGGTGCTGATGAACCTAGTGACGACTGGTTAATCTCACCTGCAATTGACCTGGACTCTTATTCAAATGAATATCTTTCCTTTCAAACGGCAAAAAACTATACGGATATCATTGAAGGACTGGAAGTTCTGATTTCAAATGATTATCCAGGTAGTGGAGATCCTTATTTAGCAACCTGGTCGCCTTTAGCCACAACATTATCTCCTGGAAGTTGGACATGGACACCTTCTGGGGATATTGATATTTCATCCTATTCCGGTTCTAGCGTATACATTGCATTCCATTACGAATCCACAGGCATTACATCCGGAACATCAACAACCTGGGAAGTGGACAATATAAGAGTTACAGGAGACTCATTTGGTCCTCCGCCAGCAATTACCATTGATCCATTAAATGCAACAGCCTATGATGAAATAACTTTAACTTTTAACACTTATTACTCCTGCACAAGTAGTGGAAGTTTGGTTGGTATTCCAAATATAAGTTTGCATTCAGGAGTTACTATTGGGGGTTCAACCTGGCAATATGCAGTTAACTGGGATGAAACAGGAAGTAACGGGCAGTCTACATTATTGACAAATAATGGTGATGGAACACACTCCATAACTTTTATCCCCTATGAGTTTTATGGTTTTCCTGAAGGAACGGTTGTTGAAGAGATTTGTGCTGTTTTTAATAGTGGTTCATGGAATGAAGAAGGTAAGGACCATGATCCAAATGGTGGATGCAGGGACTTTTTTATTCCTCTCGAACAGGATTTACCGCCCATTGCTTATTTCTCATCAGATAAAACTATCCTCTATGCAAATGGAGGCGATATAAACTTCATTGATGAGTCAATAAATTCGCCCACATCCTGGAACTGGACTTTTGAAGGTGGTACACCCTCAACTTCAACTGATCAAGATCCAACAGTATATTACGATACAACAGGCAAGTACGATGTTACCCTTGAAGTGACCAATGCGGATGGAAGTAATACTGTACTTAAAACTGATTACATTTATGTTGCACCCTACCAAGAAGATTGGTCTCAAGGTTGGGAATTCGGAATTGAGGACTGGTGGGTATCAGATGGTACCTGGGAGGTAGGAGTACCGACCAGTGGTCCAAACATTGCACACACTGGTTCAAATTGTGCAGCTACTGTATTGGATGGCAATTATTCGGACTATGCAGATGATAGCTATTTAGTTAGTCCATGGTTTACAGTACCATCTTCCTCAGAAAATCCTCGTCTTAGGTTTTGGCATTGGTATGATTTTAATACTTCAGGAGGAGATAATTATGATTTTGGTAAAGTACAAATCAGAACTCAAAATAATCCCGTTTGGGTGGATATATCTAATAAATTCAGTGGTAACAGCAGCACATCATGGATTAATGCCCAAATTGATTTAACAGATTATGCAGACTCATTAATTCAAATCGGGTTTTATTTTCACTCTCAGGTTTATGTCAGCCCAAACGAAAGTTCTGGTTGGTATATTGATGATATAGAGCTAAGAACAGGTCCAATTATATTTAATAATCCTGAAGATTGGGAAACAGGAGTTAATGATTGGTGGGTATCAGATGGCACCTGGGAAGTGGGGGTACCCACAAGTGGTCCTGGAGGTGCCTATGGTGGTTCAAATTGTGCAGCTACTGTATTGGATGGCAATTATTCGGACTATGCAGATGATAGCTATTTAGTTAGTCCATGGTTTACAGTACCATCTTCCTCAGAAAATCCTCGTCTTAGGTTTTGGCATTGGTATGATTTTAATACTTCAGGAGGAGATAATTATGATTTTGGTAAAGTACAAATCAGAACTCAAAATAATCCCGTTTGGGTGGATATATCTAATAAATTCAGTGGTAACAGCAGCACATCATGGATTAATGCCCAAATTGATTTAACAGATTATGCAGACTCATTAATTCAAATCGGGTTTTATTTTCACTCTCAGGTTTATGTCAGCCCAAACGAAAGTTCTGGTTGGTATATTGATGATATAGA
>JAHLKX010000012.1 GCA_020444515.1 Bacteroidota bacterium
GGAGGTTATTCTTCAGCATCAAACCCCTGCCTATAGGGCAAAAAGACTGATGAAAAGGAAAGGGACCAAAGACCTGAAGTCAATCAAAACCAGATTAAGCGAAAAACCCTCCAAATGGAGGGTTTTTTATTATCCGGCCAAATCATTTTCTACAGCCCATCGCACCAATCCTGCGGTATTTTTCGCCCCGGCTTTGTGGATTAGATTGGCACGATGACTTTCTACCGTATGAAAACTAATAAATAATTTATCGGCAATTTCCTGGCTCGAATATTCCTGGCAAATCAATCTTAAAACTTCCTGTTCCCTTTCCGTCAATTTTGGGAACAATGACTTCGTATCTTCCAATTTCAGTTCCTGATTGATCAGCCGGAAAGACAATCGATCGCAAAAATATTTTTCACCCGAATGAACCGTTTGAATGGCTTTGATGAGGATATCCTTTTCCGAATCTTTTAATATATACCCCATCGCTCCGTTTTTGATCATGCGCTTCACAAACCTTTTTTCACTGAACTGGGATAGAGCGATTACTTTCACTTCTGGAAACCGTTGATGAACCTGCTTGGTTGCATCCAGGCCATCCAGTTTGGGCATGTTGATATCCATTAAAATGACATCTATTTCCGGTTTTTCTTCAAGAAGCTTTAAAACCTGGTAACCATCTTTGGCTTCTGCTACAATTTGAATATCCTTAACATCCTGCAGGGTGGTTTTGATGCCATCGATTAATATTTGATGATCATCAGCAATAAGAACATTTATCATGGTTTTTCAATATTTATATCGCAATCTAATGATTTATACACCAACTGCTTCAGGTGAATCAACAAAATCAACATGTCGTATATCAATGCTGTATTCCACGCCTCTTCCCGGTGCCGTATCTATCAAGATGGAACCCTCCAGATATTTCACCCGTGATTGAATGCTGGTCAATCCCATTGATTTTGTTCCAAGTTTTTCATCCAGGTTAAATCCTTTTCCATCATCCTTATAAATAATATGCAATGCATGATCCACAAGATTAATTTCTAACTTTATATTTTCTGCTTGTGCATATTTTAGTGTATTGTTGATCATTTCCTGGATGATCCTGTAAAGCATGATCTCCGTATTCTCAACCATTCTAACCTCTTCACCATGAAACTGATAATCCACCTGAATCCCTTCCATTTCGTCTACCTGTTCCAGGAGATCTTCAACTGCTTCAAACAATCCAAAACGGGTTAATAAACCGGGCATCATGTTATGAGAAATTCTGCGTACATCGGTTGTAGCCTGTTCTAAAAGTTTGGTTGCAGTGCTGATAACTGTTTGATTCCTTTCATTTTTCACCTCCAGAGAAGAAAAATGCATTTTTGCTGAAGATAACAAAACCCCCAATCCATCATGCAATTCTTTGGCTATGCGTTTGCGTTCTTCTTCCTGTCCTTCAACAATAGAGCGGGCAGCAAGCAGCTTTTTTTCTTCCTTCAACTGGATTATTCTTTGCTCCGAAATAATCCGGTTCTTGCGATTGCGTTGCTGAATAAATGAAATGGAAAATATAAAAAGGACAATTGCACCCGATCCACCAAATAAATATCCATTGCGCTGACGTGTTCGCTTTTCAAGTGCTACATCTTTTTCAAGTTTTTCGTTTTCTAGCTTGAGATTGGCCGCTAATAATTTTTCATTATTATATCTGGTTTCAAGTTCCTCAACGTATAATTGTTTTTCAATAGCCAGGATAGTATCCCTTAAATCATTATACCTTTGTAATTCATTAAAGGCTTTTTCAAAATCTCCCATTGCAATATATGTGTTACGATAGGCATGATATATCTCTAGCACTCTTTTTGACAGGTTCAATTCTCTAGCTATAAGAAGACATGTATCAAATATCTTCAATGCCTTTTTGTAGTGCTTCCATTTTGTAAGAATAGAACCCTGATTTTTAGAAGATATTAAAAATCCTTCCTGATTTTGTAATTGAAGATAATAGGATTTTGATAGTTCAAAATAATCATAAGCATTTTCAAGATCTCCCTTATTGTCAGCAATATCGCCAAGCCCGATATATGCATCAGCTAATCCTGCGATATAATTGGACTGTTTGTATAAGTTTACAGCCTGCTGATAATAATTTTCAGCTTGTTCATAATCTTTGACATCACAAAAAATGTTACCTAATCCCAAATATGCTTTACTTAGATTTATTGTATTGTTCAACTTCTGATTTACCGCTATACTTTTTAGATAATATTCTTTTGATTTTTCTGTTTCATTCATATTTCGGAAACAAGTCGCAATATTAATATATCCCTTTCCTAAAATTGATTCAAAGTTATTCTTTTCGCTGATTTTAAATAGTTTGAGGAAATAATAAATAGCAGAATCATATTTTGCCTGAACCATTAACATGGAGGCCATACCATTTAATGCATCGGCTTGACCCTTTTCATTTTGAGCGTTATTTCGATAAATCTTAAAGCTTTTGCTGAAGTAATTAAATGCAGAATCAGGGGTACCGGTGCAATATGACAGGTACCCCTTATTATTGTAATTTCTGCCCAATAATTCAAAGTCTCCGGTTTTTTCACATTCCGGGATCAGATATGTAAGGATCTTGTATGCAGAATCATATAAACTCAGATCAATATAGATCCTTGCCATTTCTGTATGGGCTAATCTTGCTTTATTGTTGTTACCTAGCTCTTGAGCAAGTTTAAAAAATTGTCTGCTATATTCAAGTGCTTTTTGTGGGTCACTTGAAGTAGTGCTTTCAATTAACAAGTGAAGGATTTCCAACTGTTTAAGATCGGACTTTGTCTCTTTCAGTACAGATTCAAGACTATCAGTATTGTGGATAAATTGTGCAAAGCAATTTCCTGATGAAAAGATCAAAATGGATACAATCCATATTATACACATAGTCCTTAGAACTACCATATTAATTCCTTTTTAAAAATTCCCGATATTAATTTTCTATTTTGCTAAATATTATTTTCGTCAAAACTGACAATAAATTCTATTTAAGTTTCTTTGATAATTCAGGAATGTCAAATAACCTGGATAAATCCAAATCATCATCTTTGCTATAGTCAGGTACCAGGCCTTTAATAATCTTTTCCAATTTTGGAATTAACTTAGCATCTTTTTGAATTGTTTCGGAGAAAGAAAAATTTACTTTGACATTATGGTTTTCATCTGGTAACATGTATTTAAAATACTGATATCGATTATTGGGGTAATTTGACGTAATAACCTGGAAATAAAATGTACTCTCATATTTAATGTTAGGATCGTTTTTAATTTGATCCGGTAACAAATCGAATTCCTCATCATGTCTTTCTTTCTTTCTGTGATTTTCGACCTGTGTCAATTTATTAAAAATTTGGTCGGTAGCTTCTTTTTGCGCTTCAGTCTTTCCATATTTTGTAGTTTTTTTCTGCAGTTTTACTGTAAAGCCTGCAGGCACATGACAATTTACTACTAATATTGTTCTTTCGAACGGCTTTTGATTCAATATCTCACAGAAGATATAGGGTTCTTTAATTTTGTTTGGCATAACCTTATGTTTTTAGTGTTAATATTATTAATAAACTTATCATTTAATTTACAACGCGACAGCATTGGCTTTTGAATTTCCTCCAGTAGGTGTAACATCCGCAATAATTTGTTGCGGAGGCCCTTCAATTACATACTCAAAGTATTCTGTATGTGTATCCGCGTCATTATTTGGCCCATTAATTGAATAAACATAGTTCCGATCAACACCTTTAGGAAGTGAATCAAAAATGCTGTCGAGTTCCGCATAGTTGCCATCTACGATATCATGAATGTAAATTGCAACCGTTACTTCATTTCCATTTGGAACCCAGAAAAGATAAAGTTCTACATTCTCATTTACAGAAATGTCATAGGATGATTTTAACGCTGTCATAATGGTTGAGATTTAATTAAACATTGGTTAAATGCTGAAAATAAGCAATCACTAAGATACTACAACTTGAAGGTAATGTCAAGTTTTAACAATTCTTCAATCGTTTTAAAATAAAGCCTAGGTCTTTAAATATAAACTCCTGGTCTGGATAAATTCTAAATTGAGCGTAAATAATAATGACAGTTTTTGGAAATATTATAACTGAAAATTATTTTGGTGGATTTCTGCCATGGCCTCTGTCTGGTAAAAATCAGAAATAACTACATTTGTAATTGAATCCATTAACTAATGATATCAAAAAGCCATCTTAAACTGGTTCAGGCTTTGAAACTGAATAAATACCGCAAACAAATGGGGTTATTTATTGCAGAAGGACCTAAGATTGTAAATGAATTTATCCATAGTCGGTTTAGGCTTCATTCCATATTTGCCACGCATGAATTCCAAACTACTCTAAAGGATAATCATAAGATTTTTACCATTTCCCAAAAAGAACTGGAAAGGATCAGTTTGCTAAAAACGCCTAACCAGGTAGTGGCGATTTTTCATATTGATGACGGGCTTGATTCCAGACCGCCAGTTCCCCATGACCTTACACTGGTATTGGATGACATACGTGATCCGGGCAATATGGGAACCATTATTCGTACAGCCGACTGGTATGGTATTCAACAACTGGTTTGTTCGGATAAATGTGTTGATATTTACAACCCAAAGGTTGTGCAAGCAACCATGGGTTCATTGGCACGGGTCAATGTCCATTACACAAATCTTGAAAACTATCTCTCCGAGCTTCCGCAGAGCATTCCAACATATGGGGCCATCATGGGATCATCCTCCCTTTATGAATTAAAGCTTCCGCCTGTTGCCGTTTTGGTGATTGGAAATGAGTCACATGGGATTTCTCCTCCCCTGCTTTCTCAAATAAAACATCAAATATCCATCCCCTCATTCACAAAATCAGATCAGCCCGGACCCGAATCCCTCAATGCTTCTGTGGCCACAGCTATATTGTGCAGTGAATTCAGAAGACAAAATAAATAAGCTTTCCCGATTGGTTTACTCAACAAAAGGTCTAATTTTGCGTTGTAATTTAAAACAAAAATAAAAAGGAATGTTGCAGGTACTTTTAATATCGATTGTTTTGATTGGTCTGGCCATCGCAGGTATTGCCATTAAAATGTTTGTGCAGAAAGGTGGTCAATTCACTAAATCCTGTAGTTCGGTTGATACAGGAACGGGTGAAAAGATCGGTTGTGTTTGTGGTGATGGTGATCCTAAAAGTTGTGTCAACTACGAAAAGCACCATGGTGCGCTGAAAGATGCCTGATAATCCCTGACATTTTTAATCCTTACTCTTCATCTTCCACTAAGATTTCATTAAAACCCTCAGTGAAATAGGTCCTCAATTCGCCGTTGTTTGTCCCGGAATATATAAAATAGGCATCCAGGGACTTATCTTTACCAAGGATTTCAATGGACTTGTCAAGTCCCATGACCATAAAAGCGGTGGCCCAGCCATCAGCAAAGGCACAATTGTCGGCAAGAACAGATACACTTAACAGTGAGTGCTGAACCGGGTAACCAGTTTTTGGATCAATGGTATGGGAGTATCGAACACCGCCTTCCTCATAAAATTTCCGATAATTTCCAGAGGTGGCCAAAGCCTTATCCTCAAGCTTTACAATAGCCTCAAGGGATTCACCATATTCAGCATTATCCTTTGGTTTTTCGATGCCTACCTGCCATTCATCACCATTTGGTTTGCGCCCCTTGCCAAGTACTTCACCACCCACATCGATGAGATAATTCTGAATTCCTTTACTTTCAAAAAAATTACCGAGCAAATCAACGGAATAGCCCTGTGCAATAGCATTAAAATCAAATTGAATACCCATTAATTCTTTATGGAGAATACCATCCTTAAAACTAACTTTATTAAAACCCACCACGGGCATAAGGCTATCAACAATGTGTTGATCCACTTTCATCCTGTCAGTGAACCCAAATCCCCAGGCATTTACGAGCGGTCCTACAGTTGGATCAAATGAACCATTCGATTTTTCGTAGATATAGAATGATTTTTCGTAGAGATTCTTAAAATCCGCATTGCTAACTTTCGTAATTTCATTTCTGTTCACCTTTGATATGATGGATGAATCCACCCACATCGAAGCAACCGTATCAAAATCCTTCAGAATGGAATCAATGGCTAGCTGAAAGTTTCGTCCTTCCTTATCATAATAGGTGATGGCATAATATGTTCCCTGGGTACTTCCTCCTAGTTTTACAGGTTTTGGAATAAATGTATTGCAGGAAAAAAATAATACGGACAGGAGGGATATTGAGAAAATGAAAATTGCATGCTTCATTTCTATTTTTTCTCAAAAGTAAAAAAGGCTGAGATAACTCAGCCCTGTTTTTTTAATTATTAATTATCATTTTTCTATATTCCAGATTATCATTGGTTTTTAGCTGGTAATAGTAGACTCCCGGAGGCAAACGCTGTGACCAAATGGTAAACTCATGTTTACCTGCCGGAAGTTTCCCGTTATAAATCAGGGATACCATTTTACCGGTATCGTTGTAAACAGCTAGTAAAATTTCCGTATTTTCTGGCAGATCAACAGGAATCGTTGTGGCGTGCTTAAAAGGATTGGGATAATTTTGACCTAAGAGTTCCATACCGTTGTTTGAGATATCATTGATTCCGGTTGTCACAGCGGCAGCCATTTCAAAATTGATAGGGATCACAACCTGAGGGTCGTCAATATCATTATTCGAAATTCTAATTACTGCCGACATGATGGTATCGTTCATTAACGACCTAAGCCTAACGGTGAAATTTCCAATACTATCCTGTTGTGTGGTCCCGAATGCAGGAAACATCAACTCAATCCAATCCGGCGGGGGAACTACGTCCAGATCATAGGTAGCTACGAAACCAATATTTTCTGTTGTGTCGGCGCCGGCAATTATTCCTGCTTTTTGAAGTCCGATAAATGTTACTTTGTTATCCTCCCATTGATTCGTAATCACAGCACCCTCAGGTATATCCTGAAATAATGGATCATTGCTGAAATTTGTTCCGATGAAACTTGCTCCTGATGGGGTGCATGTATGAGGATTTAAACGAATGGCCTCACATTTGCTTCCCTCGGATGCGTCGGTTTCAACCCATGCCCAGATATAAGGACCTCCTGGCGAGAATTGATCCCAGGCTAAACCCTGAATATCATAAGAGGTAATAAAAACATTGATCTCGTTTCCGTCACGGTCAATTTCACGGACTAATCCATTGCTGTTTCCAATCCAAAAATGATCTGTATTCGGATCGTAGGTAAATCCTCGATATGTTCCGGAAGGTTTCAAAATGTACCCCTCTATCGAAAACGATTCCGGGTTAATTTGCAAAATAGCATAGGTATCGTCAGCATACAGATATTCTCCATCGGTCGTAAGACTGGAAAATCCAACCGGATTTATTGCATTATATGGATGTTGTGCAATGAAATTACCCTCTTTATCAAATTCATAAATGGCAGATTGATTACCATAAAAATTTCTACCATTCACATAAATTATGTCATTCAGGAATGTGATGGCATTGAGCCCCCTATCATAATCCGGTGTTTGAACTGAGGCATTGAATGATGCCAGAACTTCTCCAAGGTTATTAATGGTATCCTGATCGGGTGTCTCAACAAATGCCGACCAAAACAGAGGTGCATCACCATCGTTGAATACATCAATTGTTATGTCTGCTGAATCACCCTGGGGTAATGTATTTTGGATTGCAGTAGGATTTACCGAAATCTGAGGTCCAGGAATTTCATCTCTCGTAATATCATAAAACATGGCATATTCATACTGATCCTGGGCATTACCATTGCGGATATTGATGGTAACCAGGCGTACCGAATCAGTCACCTGATCATAAATGATGGTGGCGCCCCCTGCTGTTTCATTGATGATAGAGGAAATGGAAGCACCCTCAAACTCTAATCCTGTAAATTGGTTGGTCTGCAGTGAAATCTGCTTTGCCTTTAGATTAAGGCTATACCCTTCTTCCTCGTTTATATAACTCCATAAAAATGGTCCACCTACTGAAATCGTATCAACTGCCAAACCTACATAATAGTTTCCTGATGTACCTCCGATGGCATTGATAATATTTCCATCCCGGTCAATTTCATAAATATTAAATCCCCCTTCGCCACTAACATAAAAATGATCATTGTATGGATTATAGGCCAGACCACGGTTATAATAAAAGGGAGCCGGTATAACTACACCTGTTTTCTGTCCATCCACAATATTTAGTTGTCTGATGGTATCCATATCCGTAACATATAAGTATTCACCATCCCATGCCATATCATGCCAACCTGCAGCCTCAATACCATAGCTATATGTATCGATCAAGGATGAACCGTCTGCACTGAATTTATATAATTTATGCTGCCAGTAGTCATCAGGGTCAAAACCTGTTACCCATAAATTTCCTTCAGCAAATTGAATACCGACAATGCTTCGATCGGGAGTGGGAGTTTGACTGCCCAGGTCAACTGCATTTAACAAGGTCCCAAAGTTGTCATTGTCCTGTGCAATCAACAAAATAGATAGAAATGTATAGACTATGAGTGTAAAAGTGCTTTTCATGTTTTATTATTTTGTTTCAATTTTCACGTGTCAAATTAAACAAAGATAGAAGACCTTTTGTTTAAAAACAATAAACTTAGGGCGATATGGTCAGATTTTACAGTACAATACTTATGCTTATTATAATTACAGGCACTCAAACACTTTCTCAAACTTTGCCCTGGAATGCTTTTTTTGGCAATGAGGGTGCCGAATTTGCATATGATATCAAACAAACAACCGATCATGGTTATATTATAGCAGCCTATGCCAACAATGGGGGCAGCAGTGATTTTTATGTTGTTAAATTGAATACATGGGGCGGACTGGAATGGGAAAAAATCATCTCGAAAGATGATAACTCTGACCGGGCTTTCAGTGTTGTGGAATCACAGGAAGGAGACTTCATCATCATTGGCAATGCGACGAATTTCAATAAACCCTGGCTTGTAAAAATAAATCCCCTGGGGGATACACTTTGGACATCACAATGGACCGACTCAGTAGCTAATAACACAGGTTTACTTGCCAGGGGGACCCTCCTCCCGGACGGTCGGATCGTTGTTGTAAGCCATGAAGATGCCTATGCTCTCGATCCTTATATGTTCATCGTCAGCGAAGATGGTGAATTGCTTGAAGAACGGGATCTGACGAGCCTGGTGCCTCTGGGATGGTATAGTGGCACCGTTATCAATGATATTGAATCCACAAATGACGGGGGCTTTATTCTTACAGGGGCAACGGGCGGGGGAACAGGCTCACGTGCTTATCTCTGGAAATTTGACGCCAATGCCGATTCATCCTGGTCAAAAATATATGATGCCAATGGCGTATGGATGCGCTCAGCACAATCGGTAAAACAATTATCCGATGGTGGCTATGTATTAACAGGTTTTACTGCACCCAATGCTACGACAACAGCAGCCATTCGGGCAGATGAGCAAGGGAATTTACTGTGGTACCAGAGTTATGCCGACTCCATCTATACCAATGGCACGGATATTATTGAATGGAAAAGCGGAGAATTTCTTATTACTGAAAAAAGATTCAGTGGATTTGGGACCAGCTTTTTTAAAAGTGCATTGCTCAGAATTGATAGCCTGGGTAATCTTCTTTCACGTGATCCGATCATGGCCTCCGATTCCTCTACAACCATTACACAAATGAGACAGACCAGTGACGGCGGATTTGTTATGGCTGGAGAAATTAATGAATATTTAAGCGTTGGAGAGCAGGATTTATTTGTCCTTAAATCCGACTCACTGGGAAATATCGATAATGTGTTTATTGATTATGTATGGCCCGGTGATGTTAATTATGATGGAGAAGTTAGTATGGCCGACCTGATGATTCTGGGTGTAACGGCAGGAACCACAGGTCCGGCAAGGACTGATAAGTCACTCGGATGGTACCCGCATTATGTAACTGACTGGAGCGACACAGTCGTATCGGGCGTTAACTATAAGCATGCTGACGGTGATGGTAATGGCGTAATTGACATGCTGGATACATTAGCTATTAGTCTGAATTATGGAAATACGCATGTCATTCCGTCCAAATCATCCATGGCATATATTGGGGCAGAGCTCTGGATCGATCCTGCTGAAATAACACTGGATGATAACCACTTTATGCATATTCCGCTCTATCTTGGTGATGCATCAAATTCAATTGAAGATTTGTATGGTTTCCGTTTTGATGTTCAGACTGCTGAACCTTTCATTCTTTTAGACCAATCCAAATACACCCTTGAAGGCGAGTGGTTGACAGCAGAACAAGGTATTTTTACAGACCTGGTTTATATAACCGAAAACGATGACTGGATGTCCTATGGGTTTACTAAAATGGACCACGAACAAGTGACCGGATATGGTTTGGTCGGCAAATTATGGATTAAATTGGATGAGGAGCTAATAATCCCTGGGGAAGAAATCAGTTTTGATCTGACTTTGGCAAATGCTGCTTACAATAATTACTTCCTGGATCAATTTGGATTGAACACCAGTACTTACAATATTATCCTGAACAACACAATGACAGGTATTGCTGATGATTCTGCCGACTTCATTCATATTTATCCCAATCCTCTGGAGGGGAATGTATTCCGAATTGACGCGAAGGATGTTATTACAGATCTCAAACTCCATTCAATTGATGGGAAAGTATTGGATCTGAGTGATCAAGTTAAACAAAATATCATTCAGATTCCAGATGGTTTGAAACCGGGCATCTATTTCATTCAAATTGAAACAAGGGAAACAAAAACAGCAACAAAAAAACTGATCATCAGATAACAAAAAACCCCGGTAAAACACCGGGGTTATTTTTTTATCCTCCGAAATCATCAAAGGCGATCATTTCATCAGGCACTCCCAATTCGTCAAGCATTTTAAAACATGCTTCATTCATCATGGGTGGTCCGCACAAATAATATTCAATCTCTTCAGGTTCCGGATGGTTTTTCAAATAATTGTCGAAGATCACCTGGTGAATAAATCCAACATAACCATCCCAATTATCTTCGGGAAGCGGTTCTGATAGACCGATATGGAATTCAAAGTTCTGATTTTCCTTTTCAATTTCTTCAAACTGGTCAACATAGAACAATTCACGCAATGAACGACCACCATACCAAAAAGTGGTCTTTCTTTTTGTATGTTCCGTTTGGAAAAGATGAAAGATATGAGAACGCATGGGAGCCATTCCTGCACCGCCGCCAATAAACATCATTTCCCGATCGGTGTTCTTGATAAAGAATTCACCATAAGGACCGGATATGGTCACCTTATCACCGGGTTTGCGCGAGAATACGTATGAAGAACATATTCCGGGATTAACATTCATGAAGGCATTTTTGGAACGATCCCATGGTGGAGTAGCAATCCGTATATTGAGCATAACGATATTCCCTTCAGCGGGGTGATTTGCCATAGAATAAGCCCTGAAGATTGGTTCGGGGTTTTTCATTTTTAAACTCCACATGTTAAATTTATCCCAATCGCCTCTGTATTCCTCTTCAACCTCAATATCTTTACTGAAATCAACTTCACAGGGAGGAACATCAATTTGTATATATCCACCCGATTTAAAATCAAGGGTCTCACCTTCAGGAAGTTTAACCACAAATTCTTTGATAAAAGTCGCAACATTTTTATTGCTAATCACTTCGCACTCCCATTTCTTAATTCCAAAGATTTCTGGCGGAACTTCAATTTTCATGTCTTCCCGAACTTTCACCTGGCAACCCAATCTCCAATCATTCATCTGCTCTTTTCGTGTAAAATAGCCTGTTTCGGTAGGCAGTATAGAACCACCCCCTTCGAGAACACGACATTTACACATGGCACAGGTTCCACCACCTCCGCATGCAGAAGGGAGAAAAATTTTCTCCGATGACAATGTCGACAACAATGTTGATCCCGGGCTGGTCACAATCTCTTTTTCGTCATTGATCGTAATTTTAACATCGCCCTGTGGTGTAAGTTTTTTACGGGCATAAAGCAATACAAGTACCAGTAATAAAATAACGAATAGGAAAACCACAACGCTGATTCCGATTACGGTTCCGATTCCTACATCAAGTAATACCATTATTTTAAAATTTAGCTATTAGACGTTTATAAAATACCTGAACTACAGTTTTATTCCCATAAAACTCATGAATGCAATCCCCATCAATCCGGTAATGATAAAGGTAATTCCCAATCCACGCAATGGCGCTGGCACATTGGAATACCTGATCTTTTCGCGGATCGCTGCAATCCCCACAATGGCCAGGAACCAGCCCACACCGGAGCCGAGACCAAAGGAAGTGGCCTGGGCAATGGTTTCATATTCTCTTTCCTGCATAAAAAGGGATCCACCAAGGATGGCACAGTTTACAGCAATCAAGGGCAGGAAAATACCCAATGATGTATACAATGTCGGTGAAAACTTTTCGATGACCATCTCAACGAGCTGCACCATGGAAGCAATCACGGCTATGAACATAATAAAACTGAGAAAACTCAAATCCACATTGGCAAAATCGGGTCCCAACCAGGATAATGCCCCTGCACTGAGTAAATAACGATTGATTAAAAAGTCAACCGGAACGGTGATACCCAGAACAAAAATAACAGCGATTCCGAGACCGACTGATGTCTTTACTGTTTTCGAAACAGCAAGGTATGAACACATGCCCAGGAAGTAGGCAAATACCATGTTGTCAATAAAAATTGACTTGACGAAAATGTTAACAAGATCTTGCATAAGGCTGAAATTTCTATTCTTTAATTTTCTTCAATTAAATCACTATTCCTTGAACGCTGCACCCATATAATGATGCCCACAGTTATAAGTGCCATCGGGGGCAGGATCATCATACCATTGTTTTTGTAACCTACACCATAGATGCCAAGCCACTCCATAACCGGGTAACCATAAATGGATCCTGAACCAAATAGTTCCCTGAAAAAGGCAACAACAATCAAAATCCAGGCATAACCAAAAGAATTTCCTAAACCATCAAGGAATGAAGGCCAGGGTTTGTTTCCCATGGCAAATGCTTCAAGGCGTCCCATGATGATACAGTTGGTTATGATCAACCCAACGAAAACCGATAACTGTTTGCTCACGTCGTATGCAAAAGCCTTCAATACCTGATCCACCAGAATAACAAGTGCTGCAATGACCACCAGTTGAACAATGATTCGGATCCTTGGAGGAATGGTATTCCTGAGCAACGAGATCACCACATTGGCAATGGACAAAACCGCCAACACAGAGATGGACATTACCACCGCGGGCTCAAGTTTAGCCGTTACCGCAAGTGCACTACATATACCCAGTACCTGGACGGTAATGGGATTGTCCTTGCTGAGCGGATTGAATATGAGCTTCTTATTTTTAGCAGAGAACAAGGGTTCTTTCTGTTTAGATTCTGTACTCATTTGTAATTTATATTAGGTTAAATCAAAGCTTTTAAGTTTATACTTCAGGTTCCGGTGAACCAGATTCTTCTACTTTACTTTTCATAAAGGGCACATAATTGATGAGGCAGTCATGCAACATTTCCGAAACACCATTACTCGTAATGGTACCGCCAGAAATGGCATCAACACCATGAATTTGCTTGTTTTCAGGCAGTGCAGAAACGCCCCCCTTGACAACTTCAATACTGGTAAAATTGTAGTCCTTATCAAAAATGGTTTTATCGATAAACTGCTGCTGAAAAGGTGCGTAGGCAATTTCTGCACCCAAACCAGGGGTCTCTCCCTTATGGCCAAAGGTTACACCATAAACGGTTCGAAAATCATCTTTAAGAGCCATATTTCCCCAAACCGGACCCCACAATCCTTTACCTAACAGCGGTATAATGTAATAATGCTGATCGTCTTTAACACATTCAAACATGGGGAATACCGGTTCAACATCTGATTTACCAGCCTTCAGGTCAGCCAGTTTCTTTTGTTCTGTTTTAAGGTCAATGTCAAAAGCCCTAATATCTCCTTTTTCAAAATTGCCATTCTTATAAAGGCTCACCACATCGCCTTCCCGATTGATGGTATATTCAGCAGTGATAAACTGATCATAGGTTTTTTCGGCTTCACTTTTTTCCACCTCAACCTTGACCGATTTCAGGATTTCCATGATCTTCTCAGTCCGGACATTGCGCTCCTGGAATGGTTTCAGGAACTGTGCAGCAGATGAAAGAATGGCTGCCACCACGATCACCATGGCCGAAGAATATAAAAAGATATATCTGTTTGTAAACATGAGATTATACTTTTATAAGATTATGCACTTTTAACTTTCAAACGCTTTAAGCGCCGCTTGATATTGGCTTCTACCACGTAATGATCGATCAACGGGGCAAAAACGTTCATGAGTAGGATGGCGAGCATCATTCCCTCCGGGTATGCCGGGTTCACCACCCTGATGAGCACGGCAACAAGGCCTATCAGGAAACCATATAAATATTTTCCACGATTTGTTTGAGAAGCGGATACTGGATCCGTTGCCATAAAAATAGCACCGAAAGCAAATCCACCCATTACAAAATGATAGTGTGCCGGAAGTGCCATGTAATCATTAACGGCAAATAGGTTAAAGATCAATCCCATGGCATATCCACCGGCAAAAACGGAAGCCATGATTCGCCAGCTGCCTATTCCGGTATATAATAGAATCAGTGCTCCCAGGAGAATTGCAATGGTTGATGTTTCACCGACTGAACCGGGTATGAATCCGAAGAGCATATCATTGAATGATGATCTTACCGGCTCCAGGTCCCCAACGAGGGCGTGACCAAGCGGTGTAGCTCCTGAATAAGCATCTGCCTTTTCAGCAATCCAAACTTTATCACCCGACATATCCTGAGGATAGGCAAAGAAAAGAAAGGCCCTTGCAGTCAGTGCCGGATTTAAAATATTCATACCGGTACCACCGAAAACTTCCTTACCTATAATAACTGCAAAAGCAACAGAGATGGCAAGCATCCATAAAGGAATATCGGGTGGAACGATCAATGGAATCAATATTCCTGAGACCAGATATCCTTCATTCACTTCATGGTTCCGCATTTGGGCAAAGGCAAATTCAATGCCCAGTCCAACAACATATGAAACTACAATAATTGGAAGTACTTTCAGGAATCCATAAAAAAACTGGTCCCAGAAACCAACGCTTTCGCCAACGGAGAGGAAATGCTGATAGCCAACATTCCACATACCAAACAGCAAAGCTGGTATGGTGGCGATAACCACAACAATCATTGTGCGCTTCATATCCAGTGTGTCGCGGATATGGCTCCCTCTGAAAGTCACCTTGTCAGGCACAAAAAGGAAAGTTTCAAAAGCATCAAACGTTGAATGCAACTTTTCAAATTTGCCACCCTTTTCGAATTGCGGTTTAATTTTATCTAAGTAATTTCTTAATGCCTTCATGTATCGAAATTCAATTGTTTAAATTCTCTGTATTACCATTAAGCCATTTCTTTCCGAATATAGTCAAGACCCTCTCTTACGAGGGCTTGCATTTCGGTTTTGGATGCATCAATGAACTCGCACAAGGCAAAATCTTCCTCATCCACTTCATAAATGCCAAGGTTTTCCATCAGGTCGATATCTTTCACCATAATGGCTTTTAACAGTTGCATGGGATAAATATCCATAGGAAATACCCGCTCGTATTCACCGGTTAGAACAAAGGCCCGGTGACCACCATTGAGATTGGTATCAAGTCGATACTTTTTAGATGGTGTCAGCCATGAAAAGAAAGTTTTGCTATAGCTGAATTTATCGAAGCGGGGCATGGCCCATCCCAGGAATTCATGATAATTTCCTTCGGGAATTACCAAAAGCTGATTGGTATAAAAGCCAAGATATCCGTGTTTGTCTACTTTTTCTCCGGTAAAAACACTGCCGCTGATATACCTGAGATCCCCTTCATTCACGCCCCCTTTCACCAGCGGAAGCAGCGCTGTTCCGGAAGTTACTTTGCAGTAACGAGGATCTTTAACTTCTGATCCTGCAAATGCAATAATTTTCTCAGCATTGTACTTTCCTTCTGTAAATAAATTCCCAATAATGATTACAGCCTGGGGATCCAGATACCATACAATATCACCTTTGTTAATGGGATCAATATGGTGAACCTGAACACTAACATTACCGGCCGGATGAGGACCAGAAAACCGATTCACCTGTACATTCCCGGCATTTAAAAAGGCTTTGGCACTGGTTTGCCCTTCTTTTACATTGATATGGATCTTACCATCTGTAAGTTTGCTCAATGCATCGAGTCCTGTTTGAAATATCTTTGCACGACCTTCGACAATAAAATCAAAATCAACACCCAGTGGTGACGAATCAAAAGCACTGATGTGGATAGCTTTCGGTTTATCTTCTGGATTGGCAATTACAGAATAGGGCCGTTGTCTGATATAGGGCCAAACTCCACTTTTCAGTAGTTTTTCTGTGATCTTTTCACGTTCAAGTGTTTTGGGATCTGCTGCACCAAAATTTTCATAATCCTGCTTCCCATCTGCTTCAATCCGGATCTCCAGCATTTTTCGTTTAGCTCCTCGAAATACCTCGCTAATCTTGCCACTAACAGGAGAAGTAAAAATGATGTTGTCGCGATATTTGTCGAAAAAAACAGGGGTCCCGGCCTTTACGGTATCACCTTCATTGACAAAAAGCTTGGGAAATACACCGACAAAATCCGGTGGTTTTAGGGCGAATTGATCAGATTTCACCTCACTAATTTTTTTCTCGGCAGCGCCAATTAGTTTGATGTCGAGGCCTTTTCTGATTTTGATAACGTCTGACATAATGTTTGCTATATCGTTATGTTATATTAAACCAACTTAGATATAAAAATTTAGGTCGCTAAATTATAAAATACAATTGAATATAATATATCCAGATATTGATATTTATCAATGTTTATTGTGACGCACCTTCCCGTTCAAAAAATTATCTAAAATTCAGTAATACAAATTGTTGAAAATCTGTTATTTATTTCACACAACCTCCCATATGTTCCGTTATTTAAAATGAATATGAATTATCAAATGACAAATTTTTTACGATGATTTTAAAATCCTATCTTTGCGTTCTATCCATATTTTATGAAAGATTTGATCCAGCAAATAAAAACCCTTGCTTTAAACTTTAGCAGCGAAATTACTGGTATCCGAAGACAAATCCATGCCAACCCGGAGCTTTCATTTCAAGAACATCAGACAGCTGCTCTGATCGCCGATTTCCTGACAAGAAATAATATTGAGCATCAAACAGGCATTGCTAAAACCGGGATCGTTGCAACAATTAAAGGCAAAAATACTATAAAAAAGACTGTGGCCCTGCGTGCTGATATGGATGCTCTTCCAATCATGGAATTAAACAAGATCCCTTATAAATCTAAAAACCCCGGTGTGATGCATGCCTGCGGACACGATGTCCACACAGCCTCATTACTGGGTACAGCAAAAATTTTGAATGCCATCCGGAATGATCTCATGGGTGATATAAAACTGATTTTCCAGCCCAGCGAAGAAAAATACCCGGGTGGTGCCAAAGTAATGATCGATGAAGGCGTTCTGGAAAACCCAGAACCCGCATCCATTTTTGGACAACACGTTTTTCCGGAACTGGAAGTAGGCAAGGTTGGATTCAAAACCGGCAAATATATGGCATCCACTGATGAGATCTATTTAACCGTGAAAGGTAAAGGTGGGCATGGAGCCATCCCTCAAAAGAATGTTGATCCCGTATTGATTGCTTCCCACATCGTTGTTGCGCTACAGCAAATTGTTAGTCGCAATGCCAACCCGGCAATGCCAACCGTCCTTTCATTCGGACGTTTTATGGCCGAGGGTCAGACCAATATCATTCCCGACCAGGTGAAACTGGCTGGGATCATCCGAACTTTCGATGAACAGTGGCGGGAGGAAATCAAGCAAAAAGTCAAAGCCATGGCAAAGGGTATAGCCAAAAGCATGGGTGGAAGTTGTGATGTGAAAATTGATTCCGGTTATCCCTATGTTGTAAATAACGAACCTTTGACATTAAGAGCTATTCAGCAAGCCAAAGCATACCTGGGTGACGAAAATGTGGTTGATCTTGAATTGCGAACCACTGCGGAAGATTTTGCCTATTTCTCACAAGTTATTCCGGGTTGTTTTTATCGCCTTGGAACACGCAATGAAAAAAAAGGTCTGACATCCAACCTGCATACCGCTACTTTTAACGTTGATGAAGAGAGCATCAAAACCGGCATGGGTCTGATGTCCTGGCTTGCTGTAAACGAATTAAACGGATAACTTTAAGGAGTTGATAAAAAATTATCAGGGACACATGATTATTAAAAAGATACCAGATCATTATCCATCAGTCATTTTAGGTGGGATATTTTTTATTTACTTCAACCTGATTTCGTTTCATGGCTTGGTTCAGGATCAGACGGTTCAAATCGATACAACCCGACAAACCTTTCAGGAAACATCTCCCGACACCATAAATCCATGGGAAGTGAGCAACAGGATTTACAAAGAAAACATTAAAACTGTGCAACTGTATCGTCAGGGATTTGAACTTTCTCCTCCCATCCTCAAATTTAACACAAATGAAAAACTAAGATTAGCCTTCGATGACCTGAATGCTGATGGTAAAGAATACGCGTTTACCATCATTCACTGTAACGCCGAATGGTTGCCATCTGATCTGGAAACCTATGAATACATTGATGGTTATGATGAGGATTATATTTATGACTTTGAATACTCCTCCAACACCATTGTTCCCTATACCCATTATGAACTTGAATTTCCTACAACAGATCTAATTCCAAAGTTACCTGGTAATTATATATTAAAAGTATATTTTGAGAACCCTGACAGTGTTTATTTTACCCGTCGACTTTATATAGTAGATCAAAAAGTAAAATTTGAAGGTAGTATTAAGCAACCAACTGTAATTGCCGATCGCAACTATAAACAGGAAGTTGATTTTTCTGTAACAACTTCAAACTATCGAATTTTAAACCCCTATAAAGATTTAAAGGTTGTTGTGATGCAAAATGGTCGTTGGGATAATGCCATTACCAACCTCAAACCCAAAATGGCGGTGAGCAACAAACTCGATTACAATTTCGATGCCGGTGAAAATGTATTTGACGGAGGCAATGAGTTTCGCACGGTAGATATTAAAAGTTTGCAATACAATACGGAAAGTATTGCAAAAATTGAATACAAGGGTTTTGATGGATATGAAATCACACTCCGCCCCGATGAGCGAAAAACCTTCCAGCAGTATAAAAAGGAGGATGATATCAACGGACGATTTTTGATCAAAACTGAAGATCAAGAAGATACCAATATAGCATCCGAATATGTGCAAGTCCACTTTTTTCTGCCGTATCCGGTGCCAATTATCGAAGGGAGTATTTATATCAAGGGAGAACTAACAGGTTGGAATTATTCCCCATTATCAAAGATGACTTACGATTACAAGAAACATGGATATACAAAAACAATGCTACTCAAACAGGGTTTTTATAATTATCAATATGTGTTGAAATATGATCAACAAAAAACCGGAGAGGTTTCCTTTATTGAGGGGAATCACTGGGAAACAGAAAATGAATATACCATTTATTTATACAATCGTGAACAAGGCATAACCTACGATAAGCTCATCGGTATAATGCATTTGAATTCGCGGATTAAATAAATATGCAATTTTCTTCTAATCCCGTATCGAGCATATTAAATTACTTTATTTTTGAGTATTACTATCATAATTTCTCACGCAATAAACTTAATTTATGTTTGGAGATCTTTTTTTAAAATTACAGGAAGCACGTGCAAAAATCGAAGAGGCCAAAAAAAAACTCAACAGCATCATCATTGAGGTTGAATCGGAAGATGGCGGCATCATGGTAAAAGCCAATGCAAATAAAACCATTACCAGCATTGAACTTACGGAGAAGGTTTTAAAGTCAGATAAAAGCGATCTGGAAGACCGGCTTATGCTCACCATTAACAAGGCTCTCGACGAAGCTGCCCAGCGAGGTGAACTGGAGATGAAAGAAATCACCAAGGATGTGTTGCCCAACTTTCCGGGATTGATATAAAAAATCCCGACGCGTTGGCCGGGATCATGAAAAGAAATAATATTAAAATCAGCTCCTTATCCGCATTTGGAATAACCGCACTCCTTACATACCAGGCAACCTTCTTTATACATGAGGCTCTCTTCGGTATTACACTCCGGACAAACACTTTTCTTATCGACAGTGCCATCGGGAATAAATTTTTTGAGTGCTCGAACCACACCGTTTTTCCAGGTATTAATGGATTCATTATCGAAGGTGAGGTTTTCGACCAGGTTAATGGCATAGGGCAATGGCATACCATGACGTAGGATTCCGGAAATCAGTTTAGCATAATTCCAGAACTCTTTATTGAATGATCTGGACAATGCGGGAACCAAAATCCGATAACCATCTTTATCGTCGAATTCGAAATCATAACGACTTCTTCCATACTGGTCTTTGGTCTTTACAACCCAACCTTCATTGAGCCAGGGTGGAAGATAAAATTCATCAGATTTACCGGTGAATATTTCATAGGGTTTCCCATCCATGAGCCCAACTACAGCAATCCATTTTTCATAGTCATTTTGAAACCGGACAATTTCTGCATCCAATCTTTTGGGTCTGGGTGGTGCTTTTGTTTCTTTGAATTCAACTACATTCTCCTTTTTCTTGCTATTGCTGATCAGAACGCCATCGCGCGATCCGTCACGATATATGGTCATCCCTTTGCAACCGCTTTCCCATGCCGTTGTATAAACTTCGCTCACCAGTTCTCTGGTAACTTCTTTTGGAAGATTTACTGTAACACTGATGGAATGATCGACCCATTTTTGAACCTCACCCTGCATCCTCACTTTTTCAACCCAATCCACATCATTGGAAGTAGCTTTATAATAAGGCGATTTTTTAATGATGGGCGTTAGATCTTCTTCTGAATAACCTTTTACTTCCCCAACATCATAGCCATTCACCGATAACCAGGTTTCAAATTTCGGATGAAAAACATTATATTCTTCCCAGGCATCTCCCACATCATCCACAAACGTTACATTCACGTCCTTGTCATTGGGATTAACTTTCCGGCGACGTTTGTATGAAACCATGTAAACCGGCTCAATGCCCGAAGTAGTTTGGGTACAAATGGAAACACTTCCGGTAGGCGCAATGGTCAGCAATGCGATATTGCGGCGGCCTACCCTTTTCATTTTTTCATAGATCTTGGGCGCTGCTTCTTTGATCCTGTTTATGAAAGGATTGTCCTTTTCTTTTTCTATGTCGAATATGGGAAATGAGCCACGATCTTCCGCCAGATCCACGGATGAGCGATAGGCCTCGATGGCCAGTAATTTATGCACTTCAACTGAAAAATCGGTGGCTTCCTTTGTACCATAACGCGATCCCAGTGCAGCAACCATATCACCTTCGGCAGTGATTCCAATTCCGGTACGGCGACCCTGCAAGGTTTTCTCCCGGATATTGATCCAGAGATTCTTCTCAACCATTTTTACTTCTTCCAACTCAGGATCTGCATCGATCTTAGCCAGGATCGCATCAATTTTTTCCACCTCCAGGTCTATGATGTCATCCATGATCCGTTGTGCATAATGCACATGTTCACTGAATAATTCAGAGTTAAAACTGGCCTTTTCAGTGAATGGATTTTCAACATAACTATACAAATTTAATGCAAGCAGGCGGCAACTGTCGTAAGGACATAATGGGATCTCGCCACAGGGATTGGTTGAAACAGTTTTAAAGCCCATATCGGAATAACAATCTGGTACCGCTTCCCTTGAAACAGTGTCCCAGAATAAAACTCCCGGCTCAGCTGAAGTCCAGGCATTGTGAATGATCTTATCCCATAATTGCCGTGCATCAATTTCTTTGGAATACAATGGATCATCCGAATCAATCGGGTATTGCTGTATATAAGGTTTATTTTCTTTAACAGCCCGCATGAACTCATCGTCTATTTTTACCGAAACATTGGCTCCTGTAACTTTTCCTTTGGACATTTTTGCGTCAATAAATTTTTCGGAATCGGGATGCTTAATTGAAATGGTCAGCATCAATGCACCCCTACGGCCGTCCTGGGCAACTTCCCTCGTGGAATTGGAATAGCGTTCCATAAACGGTACGATTCCCGTAGAGGTCAGTGCACTGTTTTTTACGGGGCTTCCTTCCGGACGGATGTGACTCAGATCATGTCCAACACCACCCCGCCGTTTCATTAACTGAACCTGCTCCTGATCAATTTTCAAAATACCGCCATATGAATCGGCATTGCCGTTGGTACCAATGACAAAGCAATTGGAAAGAGAAGAAATTTGAAAATCGTTACCCATTCCGGCCATGGGGCCACCTTGCGGAATGATGTACTTAAAATCTTTGAGCAACATATATACCCTCTCTTCCGTCATTGGATTGGGGTACTTTTTTTCAATTCGTGCAATCTCTTTGGCCAAACGACGATGCATATCGTCCGGGGTCATTTCATAAACATTCCCCTGGCTGTCCTTTAAAGAATATTTATTGATCCAGACATTGGCGGCCAATTCATCTCCACCAAAATATTCGGTTGCTTTTTTTCGAATTTCTTCGGGAGGATATGGCTTTAGCCTGGAAAGATCATCCACCTTTTTTGCTGTTTTATTTTCTCCGGCTTTTTCAACTGAATCTTTTTCTTTATCAGGTGTAACCGGCCGTTGTCGCTTGTGCAGCAATGTTTCATAAAAATTATCCTGTTGTTGTTCTGCTACTTTTTCGTCAACACCGGCAAAAAGATTTTCCTCCATATCGCAAAAGATTTGTCGTAGTTATTTTGTAAAACTTTGAATTTGAGACTATAAACCCCTAAACACACCTTGATTTTCGGTTTAGCGAAGATACAACAGTTAAAATCCTTATTGCAAAAGCAATTTTAAACACTGCGTTGTTGAAAAAATCGTATTCACTTGAATTAAAATTTACTAGCATGTTAGGAGCCGATTTATTAACATTTTTTTAATAAATAATTAAGGCAGGTGCAACAATCAAAAACGCTGTGCCAAACCACTGTTAATACTGATATATAAAGATTTCCTGACTATGTGCGGGTGAATATTAATAAAAAATATTGATTCGGTTAGCAATTCTTTTTAAAAATTATTCAACGCAATAACAATATCCAATTTTAAAATGAATTCAGGTTCTTTATGAATAAAATTAATCGTGAATATTGGACCTGTGATCCAATACCATGAGGTTAGAAATCAAGACTTAAACTAAGGTAAAAAACAGAGGGTTGAACAACCATATCCTCCACACCCCAGGCAAGATCAGCCCGGATGAAATATCCCAGTACGCGCGTACGGGCACCAAAACCAAAACCTCCAACAAAAGGATCTTTTTGCACTTTGACAGTGATATTCAGTGGTGGTTGTTCAATTTTATTGGTGAAGAGATAATTCTCCTCCGAATAGGGATGGAGACCGGTCCAGGCTGTCCCGAAATCACCAAAACCGACCACCATAAAATTGTATAAAAAGTCGGATTTGATCGGTGTATTGGAAAAGTACCTGAATACAGGGAACCGAAGTTCAGTATTGATGACGGCAAAGCTGTTACCATTCCTAATATTTTGATGAAACCCCCGCAAATTGGTGGCCAGGGTCTGATAAGCATAATTCTGTTCCAGATCCACCGGGGTGGAAGTCAGGAATTTGGGAAACAACCAGTTGTCCACACCACCCATATAATAAATGAGTTTATTATTCCCAAGGGATGTACTGGCTGCAAATCGATTTGCCCAGATAAAGGTCCGATGGATCGGTTGATAATTCCGAAAATCAACACCCAGTACAATCAGTTTCTGATCAAAATATTCAATGCTTTGATAATATTCTCCGAAAATTTTAAACCGCGTACCATCAAATAAATTGATACCCAAATTTTTTGTATTGTCATAAATTAACTCTTCCTTTATGACAGCCTGATTGCTATAGAGCTTTGGAAAGCTGAGAGAGGTGGCATCGGTTGATCGCAAAACCCCACGTTCATATTTATAAGTCAGGGTCGATTTTAAAGCAAATACAGGGCTGAAAGGATACTTCATGATATAATGAAGTTCATGGGTAAATATCCGGTAAAATGCTGCATTTTGAATATTGTATTCATTTACCTGGCGATGAAATACGATTTCCTTGTCCACTCTTCTCTTGAGATTAGCATAAGAGAATAAGTACTCATTATTGGCAAGATTAAGATTTAATCGAACTCCACCTGATATCCGGTAATCTTCCAGTAAGTCTGTCACCCCAATCTGGAACAATGCATTAAACCCAGGATTTAAATAGATCGGATTAGAACCACCTGAAAAGGGTTGATAATTTTGATTGAGATACGAAAAATCAATTTGGGTCACAATCTGGTTGATGAAATACTCAACATTATAATTGAGTCTTTTGGGTGGTTCATCTTCATCTGTTTTATTTTGTCCGGGCAGGGGAATGCCTAGTTCTGTGAACTTCCAGTCAGGCTGGTTCTCCGTATCAAACTTATAATCCTTGATATCGAATTCCCGATCCGTCAGGGTGGTATCATTTGACATGACTTCACGGATCGCATCACTCTGACGTATTGTACGGAACCCACGGGTTTTTCGTGATCCTGTCAGGATATCGGGAACTTGTTCCGGCTCCACTTTTTGAACTCTTTCGCCATACAAGTTAATCTGTTGATCCATAAATAAAGTATTGGTCAAGTTAACCGGTGTGAGCGATTCAACCGGCAATTGATCCTTCACCTGCATAAAATATTGTTGATCTTTATAAAGTACCTGCCCATATTTGAACGAGAGAGGCTCAATATCATGTTCCAGAATATTGCGGGAGTAATTGGTAATGGGAAAACTATTGGTAAAATACCGATAGTGGGTGGTTGTATCAATATAGCTGATAGCGCTGTCGAACCATCCTAAGTAGCGATTATAAATACCATTCTTGTCGCTTAAAAATGAAATATACCCTGGTTCATACTCCATGGCAGCAATTTCATTGGATAGAGGAGACTCTGTTACCCTCCGAAGGATATTACTCGGATTATTTAGTTTATAAAGAAAGAGATCATAATTTTGCTGAACCTTACCAGGCGCATATTTATTTTCAAAACGAATGGTATCTGAAATTCTGTTAGAACTGAAAATAATGGCTTTGGAATTGTTGATAAACCTTGGATTCAAATCATCATAGTGATCTTTGGTAATCTGTTCAAACGAATTGGAACCAATATCATATAGAAAAATATCTGTTTGACCACGGACAACAGCCGACATAACGAGGGTTCTACCATCAGTATCGTAGGCAAAATCAAGTACTTTTTCAAATTGGTATAAAATCACCTCCTCCGTTTTCTTTTCATCCATGAGGTAGTATTTGATCACCGGCTCTCCTTTTCGTTCAATGAGCATAGCCAGGATACGCCCGCTGGGATGCCATGCAGTAAGGGGATAGGAATAATCGATTTTCTCATCAAGACGATACCCTCCTCTTAAAAGCTTTTTACGTTTACCTGTATTCAGGTTCTTCAGGTAAACCTTATATTGTCCGTACCGGTTGTAAGCATACGTAGCATAATTACCATCCGGACTCACCTGGAGGTTAAAATAAACTGCATTTTTTTTGTGTTTTTTCAATAGGGTTCCATCCGGGAATTCCCTGTTTTCTTCACTTGCTCTGTATCGTTCCTTATAATAGTCGAGTGCTTCGTTCATCAGGTTTTTAAAAGATACACCCAAAATGTATAAAAAGCCACTTTCCAATCGGCGACTCACCTTGGCCATATAAATGATATTGGAAATGGATGATTCACCATATTTTTCAGCAATGTAACGCCAGAAAGCATGACCGGCATAGGTGGCCTCGGTTCCGGTCAACTGGTTAAATTTATCATACCTGCCGCTAATAATTCCATCTTTAACCCGGTTATCGATTTCGGCATCCCAGTCTTCGGAAACATAAGATACCAGTCCGTTCAGATACCAATCAGGAAAGGGGAAAAGTGAAGTGTTTTTGATCTGTGAACCAATGGAGCTTCCATATAGCAATTGATTAACGATCGTTTGGGCGATCCCGGCACGAATCTGACGATCAAAGTTTTCATGGCTACCGTCAAAATAGAGAAAAACTTTTTTCCCAACGATATGGGTTACACCGCCGGTGTTATAGCGTTCATCCTGAATAAGTCCAATGTTACTTTGTTTTAGATCCGTGAGGGTGTTGTAAACGATAAACTGCATTTTATCATCAAGGCTTGTATCCAGCTTATCTTCTATGCTCTCAAGGTTTTCTTCGATATATTTGGCGGTATAATAAGCCAGCTCCTGTCCGCCCAGGTAAAAATAAACATCAAAATCATCATACTTATAGAATGTCCACTGGAATTCCTTGTATTGCACACGGTTTTTCCCAAAACTCATTTGTGAGCCATTATAAAACTGACCCAGTGCAGGAGAGGCCATTATCAGGAATAAACCGACGACCCAAATCCATCTGGAGAGCAGGGAAATTTTTATGTTCTTACCGACCTTACGCATACATTTCCAGAGCAGGGAAATAGAAAATTGTGTGCTAATTTAAACAATATTATGATTGTGATATTGTTTAAAACGTTCCAAAATTTTAAAGGTTCAGAAGGATTGACATGATATGGATACGAAACATTCACCCTATTTTTAAAAACCAAAAGGCTAAATGGAATTTAATCCAGTTTTAATACAGCCAGAAACGCAGACTGGGGCACTTCTACATTTCCTACCTGGCGCATTCTTTTCTTACCCTTTTTCTGTTTTTCAAGCAGTTTACGTTTACGTGTGATATCACCGCCATAACATTTAGCCGTAACATCTTTCCGCAATGCCTTCACTGTTTCACGGGCTATGATTTTAGAACCGATCGCTGCCTGGATGGCAACGTCAAATTGTTGTCGTGGAATTAATTCTTTCAGCTTTTCACAGATTCTTCTGCCAAAAGAATAAGCATTATCAATATGAATCAAAGAAGAAAGGGCATCCACTGTTTCACCATTTAACAAAATGTCCAGCTTGATGAGTTTGGCTGCCTGATAACCCTTTTGATAATAATCAAAAGATGCATATCCCTTGGAAATACTTTTTAGTTTATCATAAAAATCAAATACGATCTCACTCAGCGGCATTTCAAAGGTAACCTCTACCCGATCGGAACTTAGATAAACCTGATTTTTTAAGGTACCCCTTTTCTCGATACAAAGGGTCATGATCGATCCAACATATTCAGACTTGGATATGATCTGTGCCGAGATCATGGGTTCTTCCACATGATCGATATATTTCTGTTCAGGCATACCACTGGGATTGTGCACTTCAATTATTTCACCCCTATGGGTAATGACATTGAATGAAACGTTGGGCACAGTGGTGATGACATCCATATCAAACTCACGATCGAGGCGTTCCTGAATTATTTCCATGTGAAGCAAACCCAGAAACCCACAACGAAAACCGAAGCCCAGGGCTGCGGAAGATTCAGGTTCAAAGGAAAGGGATGCATCATTTAACTGCAACTTTTCAATAGAAGCCCTCAGATCTTCGTAATCATCAGCATCCACCGGGTAAATACCTGCAAATACCATTGGCTTCACATTTTTAAAACCTGCGATGGCCTGCTGGCATGGGTTTTCTACCTGGGTGATGGTATCTCCTACTTTAACCTCTTTCGATGATTTAATCCCCGAAATGATGTATCCTACATCACCAGCGGAAAGTTCCTTTTTGGGGATCATGCCAAGTTTAAGGACACCGATTTCATCGGCATTGTATTCCTTGTTTGTAGCTACAAACTTTACAAGTTCACCTTTTCGGATGGTTCCATTCAGGATGCGGAAATAAGCGACAATTCCGCGATAAGAATTATAAACCGAGTCAAAGATCAGGGCCTGAAGCGGAGCATTAGGATCCCCTTTTGGTGATGGAACCCGCCGGATGATCTCTTCCAGGATTTTATCGACTCCATAACCTGTTTTACCACTTGCTTCAACAATATCCTCACGGTTGCAACCAATCAATTCAACAATTTGGTCTTTGACCTCCTCTGGCATGGCCGCTTCCAGGTCGAGCTTATTCAGTACCGGGATGATCTCCAAATCGTGATCAATGGCCAGGTAAAGATTGGAAATCGTTTGTGCCTGAATACCCTGGGTGGCATCAACAATCAGCAAAGCACCTTCGCATGCGGCAATAGATCTTGATACCTCATATGAAAAATCAACATGGCCCGGCGTATCAATCAGGTTCAGGATATATTTTTGACCATCCTGTTCATATTCCATTTGAATGGCATGACTTTTTATGGTGATCCCCCGTTCTCTTTCCAGATCCATACTATCGAGCACCTGATCCTGCTTTTCACGATCATCAAGGGTATGGGTCATGTCGAGTAACCGATCAGCCAGTGTACTCTTACCATGATCAATATGGGCTATAATGCAGAAATTACGAGTATTTTTCAAGTTTTGTGCTCCGTTAAATTTAAAGGCGCAAAGATAGAAAATAGTTTGTGATATTGTATGCCGGGAAATTAAATGGTTTAGAAACTCGGAGCCTCAAACTAAGGGGTTAATGAATTACTTTTGGCTAATAATTAGGTTTATTCTTTCCCAAAACTCATCATTAGCAAATGTACTGGTTTTCGGCCAAATCTGTTACAAGTAGATGACTTATTGTATAAAGGGCCGGTTTTTTGTGATGAAGAACCTTCCTGATTGGATAAACAAAAATCCAATGTGTCAATTAATTGAAAAGGTTGTTCAAAAATTTTGATGAAACCGGAAACTCAAAAACCTGTTCATTTGCACGCAAAATACAAATTTTATCCTTTCTTCTGACTTCAGTCAAGTAGAGCTGATTGATTATCAATGATCTGTTGATCCGTTTGAATTTGTAATTGGCCAATTGATTCTCAAGTCGGCCAATATTTACAGTGATGGTTTGTTTTTCACCATTGGCAAAATGAAGATCCGTGTAGTTACCTTCAGCCTCGCAAAAAATAATCTCTGATGTACCAATGAATATAAATCCGCCCCGGGTAGAAAATCTAAGTTTATCAACCTGTAGATTATGCAACAAGTTTTCAATGCGTTTAAGACTGGAAGCCGATTGAAGATCGTTTTTATACCGATCAATTGTTGCTTTGAGGTCATCAATATCTATGGGTTTTACCAGGTAGTCGAAAGCAGCATGCTTAATGGCCTGAATGGCAAACTGGTTATAGGCGGTTACAAAAACAATGGTTGGATGGAGCGGAAATGATTTTAGTTCATTGACGAGATCAAAACCGCTTTTACCCGGCATATCAATATCCAGGAAAAGCAGATCGGGTTTCAGGTTGGAGATAGAAACCAGAGCCTTATCCACATTTTCATCAGCAGCAACAACTTCAATATCCGAAAAATCGGACAACAGATTTTTCATCAGTTCCCTTGCCTCAGGCTCATCATCAACGATAACAGCGGTGATTTTTTCCATCATTCAAAAATAATTAAAAAACACCAAAAATATATTTATGGTTTTTGTATACAACCAATTAAATAAACCCATTAATACGGAATTTTTAGTACTACCCGGGTACCGGCTGGTTTACCATCAGGGGAATAAAGATCTTCGATGGTTTGAAGGATTTTTTTATGATACAATCTAAAGTAAAGGTCATAAATATTTTGCATGATCTCTAAACCCTTGCCGGTGCTAAATTGATCTTTTTCCGATGCAACCTTTCTGCCAACACCATTATCTTCAATGATGATTTTCAGGGTATGGGTTTGATCTAAAATGGAAATTTTCAGTTGACGGTTATTATTTTTATGCTTTAATCCGTGTTTTACAGCATTTTCCACGTAATTTTGAATAATCATTTTAGGAACCAGAATTTCCTGATCAACCGCAGGATCAATCGTTAAATCATAACTAAAATCTTTCTGAAAACGGATTTTTTCCAGATCCAGATAATTAAGTGTAAATTCAACCTCCTCATGAAGTGATCTTGAAATTTTATCAGAAACTTCCAGTGAGCTTCTCACCAGTTTTGCAAATTTTGTGAAGTATCGGTATGCCTTTTCCTTATTTTCCTTATAAATAACAGAACTAATGGTATTCAGTGCATTAAATGTAAAATGGGGATCCATTTGACTGCGAATGGTTTTTAGCTGTAATTCCGATATTTGTCGTTCCGTATCCTCCTTCATTCTCTGACGTTTTCGCTTGATGTTTATCCAAACAATCCCACTCCCGAAAAGGATGGCAATAATCGCAAGATTCAGAGCGACCCGAAAGTAAATTGTTTGCCAAATAGCAGGTTCAATTACAAATTCAAAATTAGCGGATGATCGACTCCACCTGCCGTCAACATTCATGGCTTTGACTTTAAAAATATATTTTCCGGGTGAGAGGTTCGTGTAAGTGGATATCCGATCGGATGTCAGATCAAGCCACTGATCATCATATCCTTCAAGCATGCAGGAATATTGAATCTTATCCGCGGCATAAAAATGTATGGCATGATAATGAAAACGGATGTTTTTCATATAATATGGCAACTTGATCATGCCTTTTTCATCCTGACCTTTATGATAAGCCAATTCAACTCCACCGGGTTTATTAGCCAACATTTTCCCGATCAGCACCGTGGGAGGAATCGTATCAGGGATTAAATGATCAGGCATATATTTAACCACCCTGTCTGATGTAGCCACCCAAATATTTTGATCCGAATCTTTCAAAATCCCATTCCGGATGCAATCAAAACCGAGAAAACCTTTGGCATGATCAATAAATTCAACACGTTCCGATGAGTCTTTATAAAAGCTATTTAGATCCAATATTGCAAGGCCTTCATTGATTCCCATCACCAACTTCGATGGATCCAGTTCAACCAGTGAAGATACCTGGGAACGAAGATCATTTTTTGCAATTCTTTTAAATTGGTTGTAATCAAAGAAATAGAGTCCTGCACTCGTTCCTAGCCACATATTATCTTTGACATCTTTGTAGATCGTTACAGCACCAGCCGAATAATCATATTTTTCATTTGGGAATTCAATAAAATCCTGTCCGTCAAACCATGATAAACTGTACTCACCACCTAACCAGTATACGCCATTTTTATCCTGTGCAATGGTTTTAATAAACTTCCTGGTATGGATAAAATCCTTCTCATATAAAACAGGATCTTTATAATTTTCCAATACAATTAAACCGGCTGTTGAGGCAGCCAGTAAGCGATTTTGGGCCGAGTCTTCAGATACATCAAGTACAGAACCTTCTGGCAGACCTTGCAGCAAGTTGAATTTTTTCCCGTCATATTGCAACACACCATCCCCACGAACAGGAAAATAAAGGCTGTGATTGGTAGCACGGATGGCTCCTGTGTAAAAAAAATCACCATCTAATGTATTGTACACATTTTTGTGCGCTTGCACCACCTCGAATTTGGTTCTGTCCCATTTTCTGAGGCCATTCCCGTAAGATGCAAACCAAATATTTTTTTGATCATCTTCAACAAGGGACCATACATACTCATTGGCTCCGGTCTCCAGTGTAAAATTTTGGAAGGCATCATTAATTTTTCTATAAAATCCGGTTTCGGTACCAATGAATAAGTTGTTTTCATTATCGACCAATATACTATTGATATAATTGAATTTTCTGGGATATTTTATCCATTGACCCTTCTTAAATACAATGACATAATTCTGGTCTAATTGAAAATATGGATTTGCATCTAAATCAAAGTCATACAATGATGTTAGGTTTTGAATTGGAATTTTTGCAACCGGTTGCAATTTCTTTTGGAGGGTATCAGGGTAATATATAGCATGGGCATCATAACAATAAATGCGGCCTGATTTATCGCTGACAATATTGCGAATTTCTTTTCCGGAAAATACTTTCAATCCTTCATCTGAAAGCAAATAAATTTCACCTTCCCGGCTTTTAATCCAGTATTTTGAGCTATTATGCTGTTTGATAATTTTACTGACCTCGAAATCGGATATACCCGCAATTGTTTGAATTAACATTGTATCGATTGGTCCTAGATACACGGGTACGCAATTTCCATTGAGAATGCAACACTCAGTTGAACTGAAATTGCGAATAATAAAAAGCCCTTTCTGAAATTTCAGGCTATCTTTACAAAACAGTGTTTTGATTTGGCCTTGCATCAGTCTTGAAATACCAATGACTGAGCTAAAATTTATTCCACCATCATTATCTTCAAATATACGAATGATATAGTTTGAAAGTAAACCATCATTGACCGTATAATTGGTAAATTTTAGTCCATCAAATCGACTGACTCCGCCTTTGGTTGCCAGCCAGAGGTATCCTTTTGAGTCCTGGAACATGTGGATTACCTGATTCTGAACCAGGCCATCTGCCACACTGTAATGCCTGTAACTATACTCCTGAGCGCTTAGCGATACACATAGGAAACAGGAAAATTCAAGGAAAAGTGTGATGGTCAAAAGATGAAGGTGACACCGCATGCAATGAGGTTTTCGAATGAACCTCAAATTTAGTAAAAATCAGAAATGCAATTTGTGGTAATCAAATTTTTGATTATCGGTGAACTTTTTGATCTTTTTGGCTAACCTGATATAGATTTGAAGATCATGGAGGGCAAACCATTTTATGGAACCGACATCGCCGCGGGCTGCCATAGAAAGCCGGGCTAACAGTTCAAATTTATGCTTGATTAACCATTTGTATGCTTTTTGGTCATTTACAATGGCCATATCCAGCGCCGCATATTGCGGATATCCATTTTTCATTAACCATTGAAATGCCTCTTCACTACCCCTGATTGCCTTCGACAATGCAGCCAGTTCAGCATAACCGTTTTTTAAAAGCCACATGAATATTTTATCGTTTCCATCAATGGCCTCTCCAAATGCAACCAGTATTTTTGCAGGGTATTCTGTAAGTTGTCCTTTTTGCAAAATGTATCCCTTTTGAATTGTAAAATTATAAAAATTAAGTTACTCTGATAGGTACAACGTTAATCATATACTTTTATTGAAATTCCAATCTTTTCCACTTTTCGGGCTATGTGCTCAAGCTCTGCCTTTGTTATTTTTTCAAGGGTGTCGATGGGTGTCTCTCGTTCAATGGGATAGATCATCACGTATTTGGGTCGGATATCCTGCAGCACCGAAAGCCATGCCTCTATTTCTTTATCCGTGGTGTTATCTATGATTTGCCCTTGATAAGTCCCACGAATAAACAAGGTTTGTATGATCTGATTTCCATCAAACTTTTTGAGGTTTTCAACAATGGACTTTAATTGAAGGCCAGGTGCCGGTTGATTGATCTTTTGAAAGGTCTCCTCAAAGGCCGAGTCCAGTTTCAAAACATTATTTTCAATTTTATTCAGGGCATCAAATACCTTCTTTTTATGGATCTGTGAAGCATTGGATAACACGGTAATATCAGTACCCGGGAAAAACTGATCACGGAGTTTTAGGGTGTCATTGATAATTTCATGAAAATCAGGATGAACTGTGGGCTCACCATTTCCCGCAAAGGTGATATTATCCGGTTGAATTTCTTTTTCGGTCATATTTCGCAGCCTGGCCTCCAGGGCTTTAAACACCTGTTTTCGGTCGGGTAATTGTATCTTTTTAGATGTTGACTGAAAGGTCCAGCCGCATTCACAATATACACAATTAAATGTACAATATTTATAATGGAGTGGCAGCAAATTCATCCCCAGTGAAACACCAAACCGGCGGCTTTTAACCGGTCCGAATACAATCTCATCAAATAAAATGGTCATTGTCCAATGTTTTTGCAAAAATAGTTTTCTTATACAAACCATTTGTTCAGCAAAATAAATAAGTCGTTTTAATAGTTGATTATGATAATTTTGCACCGACTGGTATTTTTAAATTAATTTTGATCCCTGAAAGAGGCTAATGAATGAGTAGACTTGATGAAATAAAAAAGCCAATTCAAACACATCTCGATATTTTCGAAAAGAAATTCAGGGAGTCGATGAAGAGCAATGTTGCTTTACTCGATATCATTACCCGATACATTCTGAAGCGAAAAGGTAAACAAATGCGACCCATGTTCGTATTCCTGTCAGCCGACATTACCGGCCAGATAGGAGAATCAACATACACTGCCGCCTCCCTGATTGAACTGCTTCATACTGCTACGCTGGTGCACGATGATGTTGTTGATGACTCCAATGAAAGGCGCGGATTTTTTTCGATCAATGCACTTTGGAAAAATAAAGTGGCTGTGCTGGTAGGTGACTATCTTCTTTCCAGGGGCCTTTTGCTGTCTCTTGACAACAATGAGTTTGAATTATTGAAAATTGTTTCGGCAGCCACCCGTGAAATGAGTGAGGGAGAGCTATTACAGATCGAAAAGGCCAGAAAGCTGGATGTAGATGAAGCAATTTATTTTGAGATCATTCGAAAAAAGACTGCATCGCTCATTGCTTCCTGCTGTGCTTCAGGTGCTGCATCAGCCGGAGCATCCAGAGATGTGGTCGAAAAAATGAAATTATTTGGTGAAAAAGTGGGCATTGCTTTTCAGATCAAAGATGACCTGTTTGACTATGAAAGTTCAAACAAAACAGGTAAACCCAATGGTATTGATATCAAGGAACAGAAAATGACCCTACCACTTATTTACTTATTGAACAACGCCAGTTGGACAGAGAAACGCAAAATCGTCAATATTGTTAAAAATCACAATACCAATCCTGAAAAAGTTAAACTGGTCATTGATCGTGTCAACCAGAGTGGAGGAATTGATTATGCCAGAAAAAAAATGGAAATGTATCATCAGGAGGCCCTCGATATTTTGAAAACTTTCCAGGAATCAGAATCAAAAACGGCACTGAAAAAACTGGTTGATTTTACCATTCAACGAAAGAAGTAAAACACTCCCAACCCATTTCCTGAATATTCAAAAAGAGTGATTTTTTTGATCCGTCAAGCAGCTATTATAATAATTCAAGCCTTACAGAATCCTGCCTGATAAATATAAAGAGCAAAATGGTAAATCCCCACAAAGATGAGCCACCATATGAAACGAAAGGCAAGGGGATACCTATTACAGGAAATAAACCGATGGTCATTCCGATGTTGACTGCAAAGTGAAAAAAGAGAATTGAAGCTACACCATATCCGTAGATCCTGCTGAATTGCGATCGCTGTCGTTCTGCAATAATGACGATCCTGATCATAAGTCCGACGAACAAACCGATAACAATAAAACTCCCTATGAAGCCCCATTCTTCGCCAACTGTGCAAAAAATAAAATCAGTACTTTGTTCAGGTACAAATTTAAACTTGGTTTGGGTGCCCTTCAGAAAGCCTTTACCCGCAAAGCCTCCAGAACCTATTGCAATTTTGGATTGATTAATATTGTATCCGGCACCATGAATATCGGTTTCTTTTCCCAATAAAACATTGATTCTTTTTTTCTGATGAGGTTCGAGCACATTTTCAAATGCGTAATCAACACTATACACATATATCGAAGCCAGGACAAGAACACCAGCAATCCACCCCCATTTTCTGCGGATCTCTTTAAAGAGCCAAATAACAAGCATGGCATTGACAGCCAGAAATCCAATTAAAATAAACTTGTTAAATAACAACGCCAATATGAACAATAGCCCAATTAGAAAACCAAGGACCAATAAATTTCCCGAAAGTCCCTCACGGAAAAGCACCAAAACCAACGCGGCAAATACCAGGGCAGATCCAGTATCGTGTTGCATCAGGATCAAACTGGCAGGAATAAAAATAATTGCAGCCGCTGTAACACGCGTCGATAATTTAGAAATATTGAGATCAATTTTACTAAGGTATTTGGCCAGCGCCAGTGTTGTGGCAAACTTAGCAAATTCAGCAGGTTGAAGGGAGAAAGCGCCGATCTGAAACCAGGATTTGGAGCCGGCAATTTCCCGTCCACCCAAAAGTACTCCAACCAGTAATAATATTATCAAGAAATATATGATATATGCAAACGTGGAAAAAAACTTGGCATCAATGATCAGGATTACAAGGGCCAGCGCCACCGAAGTAATAATCCAGATCAATTGGCGGCCATAATTCTGACTCATATCAAGAATGCTGCGGTGCTGTTCATCGTAAACAGCAGCATAAATATTGACCCAGCCAATCAACACCAACAAGAAATACAGTAAGATGGTGATCCAATCCAAATTTTGTATGATGCTTTTTTGTTGTCTCACTATTTTGATATTAAGTTCCCTTCCAGGATTCGCTTTTCTATATAGGGTCTGGAAATGGTATCATTCAAATATTGTTCAATCAGCAAACTGGCAATGGGCGCTGCCCAGGTAGAACCATATCCTGAATTTTCAACAATCACCGACATGGCAATTTTCGGATCCTCTTTGGGGGCAAACGCAATAAACATGGAATGGTCCTTTCCGTGTGGATTTTGCACGGTTCCTGTTTTTCCACAAATTTCAACGCCGTCCAGTTTGGCCCAGCGCGCTGTCCCATGCTCCCCTTCAAAAACATCTAGCATGGCTTCCTGCACCACCGCGAAATGCTGTGGTTCAATGGTTGTGAACAATTTTTGTTTATATGCTTCAATAGGTGCTTCGGGCATTCCAACAGCACGAACCAGGTGGGGTGGATAATAAAAGCCCCTATTGGCAATCACCACAGAGAGATTTGCCAGCTGTAAAGGGGTTATCAAAATTTCTCCCTGCCCGATAGCAAGAGATCGAATGGTCAGGGCATTCCAATGACCAGGCTGATATATCTTATCATAAAGTGAAGCAGTAGGGATATTACCACTTTGTTCAAAGGGAATATCTGTATTGAATTTATGACCGAATCCGATGCTTGTCACATGACCCCGCCAGGCATTGAAAGCGTCGGCCACCGAAGGATATTTAGGATTGTTGATAATGCTTTTGAATACATTCCAAAAATAAGGATTACAGGACTGCTCGATGGCTTCCTGCAATTCTAGTGGTGAAATATGATCATGCGTGCACCGTATAGGAGTTGAAGCAGGACCATAACATGAATAAGAAGTGTAATCATGCAATACACCTTCCTGCAGTCCAACAAGGGCATTGACCATTTTAAAGGTAGATCCGGGCGGATAAGTCCCCATGATGGCCCGATTTAAAAGTGGTTTTAAACTATCCTTTGACAGGTGGGAAAAATTATCACCCCGTACCCGACCAACCAGCAAATTCGGATCGTAAGTAGGACTCGTCACAAAAGCAAGAATCTCGCCGCTTCTCGGATCTATGGCAACAATGCTGCCGATTTTGTTTTGCATGAGTTTTTCGCCATAACTCTGCAGATCTGCATCAAGCGAGAGATATAGATTATCACCCGGAATGGCAACCGTATCATATCGTCCGTTTCGATAACTTCCCTGCTCCCTGTTGTGAACATCTACCATGACGATTTGAACACCTTTACTCCCCCTCAACTCCTTTTCGTAAAAACGCTCCAAACCACTTTTCCCAATATAATCTCCCATCCGATAATAAGGATCCTGATCCATATCACGGTTATCAACTTCACCAATGTAACCCAGCAAGTGGGCGGCAATGGGCAGGGGATATTTACGCAAAGATCTCGATTGCACAAAAAAACCAGGATATTTGTACAGTTTTTCTTCCAGAAAGCCAAATTCCTCTTTCGTGATCTGCGCAACAAAAGTGGAAGGTTTATAATAGGAATAACTTTTGGCTTTTTTTAACCGGGCTTTGAATGTTGAATCGCTGATGTTCAGTAATTGACAAAACTCTATCGTATCAAGTTCTTCAACCTGACCGGGTACGACCATCAGATCATAAGCCGCCTCATCATAAACCAGTAACTTGCCATTTCGGTCGTAAATAAGGCCGCGGTTAGGATATATGATATTATGCCGTAATACATTGCTTTCAGCACTCAACAAATAACTTTGATCCAGCACTTGCAGATAAAAAAGCCGGGCAATGAAAATAAATCCCACTGCCAGTATCAGAATGATAATGATATATTTCCGATCCGAAAAACTTCTGTTCATTGTCAGGTACTAATGCATTTTACTCTGCCAATATTGCCCGGTTGCAAAATTAGCCATAAAAAAGGCCATCCGTTACCGGATGGCCTTAAGATATTGACAATGAATTTTTAATTCAGCAGGTTCGACTAAAACAGTCCACCATTCTGATAAATTTCCATCTGCACTTCCGAAAAGGGATTGGCCCGGATCTTTTTATTATTCTTCAGGTTGGTAATCTCACCTGTTTCAAAATTCACTTTAATCCGGTCTCCATCAGCAATATCAAGCCCATCAAGGGTAGAATATGTCAGGATAGGAAATGCAGCATTGATGGCATTACGTTCATAAATGGCGCCAAACGACTCAGCCAGAACAGCCTGAACTCCCAGCGATTTAAAACAATCGACGGCCTGCTGTCTGGAACTTCCACTCCCGAAATTTTTCTGCACCACCACGATATCGCCGGGTTGGGCTTTTTTAGCAAAGTCTTCGTAACCGGCAAGGTTATCAAAGGTATATTGACCCATTTCATTGATATCGGTGATGGTAAGGTAACGATTGTGAAAAATCATATCCGTATCTATATTGTCTTCCTTGATCACCCAAACTCTACCTTCAATGACTGCTGGCTTTGATTCCACTTTCTTCTCAGTGAAGGCTTTTTCGATCCGGTCAAGTTTTTCATCAACATCAAATGTTGCAGGTTCAGCCGGGATGTCATCAACAGTGGTGATGAAACCAGCCACTGCGGAAGCTGCAACAGTGGCAGGAGAAGCCAGGTATACGCTTCCTTTACCTTGTTTGCCGGGGAAATTACGGTTACCGGTGCTAATGGTGATCTCACCCGGTCCGTTTTGCCCCACCTGTCCGGCAGCACATCCGGCACATCCCGCATTGGACACCAGGGCTCCAGCATCCTTGAAAATCTTGATCAACCCTTCATCAAGGCATTGATTCCAGATTTCATCGGTGGTGGGGACAATCTTTAACACCACGCCGGGTGCCACCTTACGGCCTTTTAAAACTTTAGCAACATCCCGTAAATCTTCCATACGACCATTGGTGCAACTACCCACAAAAGCCGAATCAATCTTTACTTTTTTGGCTTCAATAATATTTACAGCATCATGTGGTTTTCCGGGTAAAGAAACCATCGGAACAAAAGCTGACAAATCAACATCAAAAGTCTCTTTATAACTGGCATCCGCATCAGCATAAACACCCGCTAACTTTTTGCCTGTAGCTGTTGAACAATAATCCAAAACTTCCTTATTGGGAGGGAAAAGAATGATAATGGCGCCCATTTCAGTTCCCATCGAAGAGATGGTAATGCGCTCATCCAGGGTAAAATTATCTACTTCCTCACCATAAATCTCCACCGAATTTCCAAGCAAGGAGTTTGCTCCAAAACGATTCAGCAAGTTAAGGACGATATCCTTGGCTGTGATTCCTTCAGTGCGTTTACCATTAAGGTTGATCCTAACTGATTCCGGCACTTTAAACCATACACGTCCTTTGCTGAATGCAGCGGCAATGTCTTTATCACCCATTCCCTGTCCGAAAGCACCGACAGCACCTAAAATATTGGCATGAGAATCGGTTGTCAATGCAGTGGATCCGGGATAGGCCAGTCCTTCAGCAATCATGGAATGAGTGCCAATGCCTTTGTCAATATCAAAAACCTTGATGCCATGCTTACGCGCAAATCGACGAATGATGTGCTGATTCATCGCGTATTTCTGGTCGGATCCAGTAGGATTGGTATCAAATGTAAAATAGGTTTTGTTTACATCGTCAATTTTAAGGTTATTATCTTCAATATGCTTCACTACATTGGCTCCACCAAAGTCGCGTGCAGCTCTTGCATCAATGAATATATCCACAATATCACCCGGTTTTACAGTATTGAATTTCGAGTGATTTGCTATTATTTTTTCAAGGATTGTCATAAAACTTCATTTTTATATTTCAAATTAATAGATATTACGCCAGTGGTTTGAATCGGGAATTATCCGACAATATTTTCATCTTTTTAAATCCTGCACGCCACAGGTATAAAATAAAAGGTATAAACACAAGCAACAGATATGGATGCTGCGACATCAAAATAAAATCATAGATGCCGTGCAGAATGACTGGATAGATTAAGGCTTTGGAAAAATTGAGGAGTTTATCTATTTGATGAAACTTTGCTTGTGCAAAAAAATATCCCATCGTTATTCCAAACAAGGCATGTGCAGGAACAGCGGTAAAAGCTCTCGTGTACCCCACAGATTCCCCATAGGTGTATACATACATGATATTTTCTACCAACGCAAATCCCAGTGATATAAATACAGCATATACAATACCGTCAAATCGCTCATTAAATTCCCTGCTCATCCAAATCAGCAAATAGAGCACCACAAATTTGAAAAACTCCTCAACGAAACCAGCCACCACAAATACTACATAAGCAACTTCGCCATATCCAGTAAAAAACGCTTTATAACTTTCAATTCCCGAATTAACAATCATTACTGGTATGACGGTCAATGCACCTGCCAATAGTGCTTTTAACAATAAGCCAATGGGTTCCCGTTCATACTGATCACGCATGTAAACATAAATCAATATGATGAAGACCGGTGCTGATGCCAGGAGGAGCAGGTTCATTTTTGATGGGTTCTTTATACGATCAACCTTTCCTTAAAAGGCAGAAATGTCATGAAATCGGCATGATGCACGATGTATGCCTCAGTGGTTCGTTTTACCATATTCCCTTCTCCGGCATGAGCCGCAATGATGTGACATACCTCTGCTGGAACACCACATTCTTCAGCAAGGGAAACACCACTGAATGGATGTCGCAAATATTTTCCATACGTTCCCTGAACTGCTTTTCCATTTTCATCCAGCACATATTCAAGCAGCTTACCAACATCAGCTAGAATGGCACCTGCAATCACCACATCCATGTCAGCAGTCAGTTCACCATGATACATCTCGTTGATCTTTTGAGCAGCATCCCTGGCAATATGCACCACTGAACGTTTATGATCCATAAACGTCACTTTGAGGTTTGGACCACAAAGCAGGGTAAAAGGAATTCGATTGAGGTCGTCAACTGTTAAGACACTGCGCTCAAGAGCAATCTCCCATGTTTTTGCAGTTTTCTCACGAAGGTCATCATTTTTTATCCAATTCAGTTCGGGCCAAAGGGCCAGCACATTTTTATTCATTTATTGAATTTTTTAAATTATAAAAAAAGCACGGAATTGATAGATGTTACGTGCTTTACAAGTTATTATAATTTTGCGATAATGGCATCTGCCATTTGTTGTGTTGAGGCCGCTCCTTTTTCCACAACATCAGGCCGTCCGGCCATTTTCATCATGTCATACGTCCTCACTTTACCTTCAGCGACAACCTCAGCAACCGCTTTCCTGATCTTTTCGGCTACTTTATTTTCATTGATAAAATCGAGCATCATGCAGGCCGATTCAACCATAGCAATGGGATTGACGATGGAGGTTTCATAATCAGCATATTTTGGAGCTGAACCATGGGTAGGTTCAAAAACGCCAATGCCTGATTCAGGGTTAAATTGAGCACTGCAGGCAAAACCCAAACCGCCAATGAGTCCGGCAAAACCATCGGATACAATATCTCCAAACATGTTGCCGGCAACGATCACACCATAGTCCTCCGGGTTTTTTGTCAGCCACATCATTTGAGCATCAATGTTGGTATTCCAGAGCGCAATGCCGGGATAATCCTTTTTCTGGATTTCTTGTGCCAGCTTGTACATCATTCCGGAAGTTTCGCGGATCACATTGGGCTTTTCACAAACGGTTACCGACTTGTATCCGTATTTCTTGGCGTGTTCAAAAGCAGCACGGAGAATTCGCTCAGTATATTTCCTGGTAAAAATCCGTGTTGATACAGAAAGCTCTTCTTTTGGACACCATTCAAAATTCTTTTTGAATTTAGGATGGGTCATCAATGCTTCATAAACCTGATCCGGGGGATTGCTCCATTCAACACCCCCATAAAGACCTTCTGTGTTTTGACGGAAAATAACCACATCCACTTCCGGCTCTTCAATGGTATTATTGGGTCCGCGTCGGATGAAATTAAGAGGATTGCCTTTGTATGTGCGGCAGGGTCTCATGCAAATATCCAGGCCGAAATGTTGACGAAGACCGACAATCGGACTTGAATAAACCAGTCCCTTTTCTTTAAGCTCAGGAGCCAGTTCATTGAAAGCGGCATCTTTGGGCTTGGAAGTAATCGCTCCAAATAAACCGATCTTGTGTTCCTCGATTAATTTAATGGTTCGATCTGGAAGAGGATTACCTTCTTTGCACCAAAATTCCCAGCCGATGTCACCTTCTACATAATCGGCTTCAAATCCGGCGGCATCCAACACACGGATGGTTTCATCCAGTACAACTTTTCCAATCCCATCTCCGGGCATCTTTACGATGGTTCTTTTTGCCATAACGTTCTCGTTTTTAATGATTTTATTAATTGTTATTGGATTATCAATAAAAGGTGTCAAATTTACAATTTTCAGAATATCTACCCTGAAAAAAGGAATTTTTATACCTTTATGACCTGAAATTTAGAATTGGTATATTTAATTCATGGGCATAGTTCTTTTACTGCCTTTCTAATATAAAATGAACACTATGATTTTTTCTGGTGTTTTTAATTAACGTACAAATTTAAAACGAAATAACAACTAACTTTCAATTAACATGAGAACACGAAATTTACGATTTTCCTTGAGCCTATTATTCTTATCACTACTTGTTTCGGGAATTGGACAGACCACAACTGAAAAATATGACCTTTTGCTTAAACTCGGTCATGTTAATCTGCAGGAAAACGGGAGTCAGTATTTGACCTCTTTTTCGCCCAGTCAACAACAAATTTACAATGGTTACTATTATAATATAGTACAGTTTTATGATATCCCAACAAATTCAGAAAAAGAGGAAATGACATCCGCGGGTATGGTATTCGTTGATTACCTCCCCAATTATGCCTATATCGTTGCGTTTCCTGAGGGATTTGATCTAACGCTACTTGCCAATAAAAATATCCGGGCAATGTCGGACATATTGCCCGAATACAAACAAGATCCATTGTTACTTGACCAGAACTACCCCGCTTATGCACTCAGAGGTAATGACCAAATTGAGGTAATGGTGTCATATTATATGAACCTTTCATATAATGATGTTCGGAATGAGCTTTCTGATTATGCTTATGAAATGTTGCAGGATGATGATTTAGCACAATTTCAGATCATGCGGATCAATATTGATGATATTTCAGAAATTGTTGAAAAACCATTTGTAAGTTATATTGAACCAGCATATCCTCCGGGAGAACCGGAAAATTACACCGGTAAAACCCAGCACCGGTCCAATGTGTTGGATTCGGATTATGCAGCAGGCAGGCATTATGATGGCTCTGGTGTGAATGTTATGCTACAGGACGATGGAATCATTGGACCCCATATTGATTATGAAGGCCGCATCGGTGATCAGTTTTTAACCAATAACAGTGGTGATCACGGTGATCATTGTGCCGGAATCATTTTTGGATCTGGCAATCTTGATCCAAGGCTTGCAGGACAGGCTCCCGGAGCGCAATTATATGTTTATCAAGCGGCTCCACTGTATCCTGGATTTACCAATATTCCAAGTCATTACAATACATATGATATCCGTATTACATCCACGTCATACAGCAATGGCTGCAATGCTGGCTACACGAGCCTTGCCCGAACTATGGATCTTCAAATTATTGGATATCCTTCATTGATGCACGTATTTTCAGCCGGAAATGCTGGAACCGATGATTGTGGTTATGGTGCCGGACCGGGATGGGGAAATGTCACGGGTGGACATAAAATTGGCAAGAATGTAATTGCAACAGCCAACCTTGATGAAAATGATGGACTTTCCGGATCTAGTAGTCGTGGACCAGCGCATGATGGCAGGATTAAACCTGACATCAGTGCCAAAGGCTCCAATGTGAATTCAACCACCAACCCCAATGACTATACAATAAAATCGGGAACTTCTATGGCCTGCCCCGCTATTGCAGGCAACATGGCGCAGCTATACCAGGCATATCGTGATCTGAATGGCGGCCAGGATCCCAAAGGTGGTCTTATGAAAGGACTGGTTCTGAATACAGCTGATGACCTGATGAATGTCGGCCCTGATTTCAAGACCGGTTGGGGCAGGATCAACAGCCGTCGCGCGGTAGAAGCCCTGGAAGAAGAACGCTACGAGACTGATGAGATCAGCCAGGGAGAAACCAATACACATACCATTGATGTACCTGCCGGGACCAAAGAAGTAAAAGTAATGGTTTACTGGTCAGATAAAGAAGCCAATGTAGGTGTCAGTAAAGCACTGGTAAACGACCTGAATATCTTTATGACCGATCCCTCAAATGATGATCATCTGCCCTGGTTATTGAGCAGTTATCCCGATCCTGACAGCCTTAACAAGCCTGCAACCAAAGGAATTGACGATCTAAATAACATGGAACAAGTAAGCATTGTGGATCCGGCTGCGGGCACTTATACGCTTACGGTTGATGGATTCGTAGTTCCCTTCGGACCGCAAGAGTATTATGTACTAGTTGATTTCATCATGGAAGAAGTGGTATTAACTTATCCAATTGGAGGAGAATCCTTCACTCCAGGTGAAAACATAAAGGTTCGTTGGGATAGTTACGATACGGAGGAAAATTTCATCCTTGAATATTCAACTGATAATGGGACCAACTGGACAACAGCAAACAGTTCTATCAATCCGACTCTGCGTCATTATAATCTCACTTTACCCACAGAGCTTACAGGGCATGCCATGTTGCGGATAACCAACGGAGCATCCAGCAGCACCAGCAGCGAAGGATTCTCAATTATGGGTGTTCCTCAGGATATTGAATTTGTCAGGGCCTGTCCGAATTCAGTGCTTTTGCAATGGCAAGAAGTTGACGGAGCCGAATCCTATGATGTATACATGCTTGGTGAAAAATACATGGAAGTTATTGGCACCACTTCCACTGATTCATTGCTGGTTGAAGGCATTGACTTCGAAAATGAATACTGGTTTAGCGTTAGTGCGAATGGGCCTGACGATGCCAAAGGTAGGCGTGCCATTGCTGAGATGAAGTCGCCGGGAGTCTGGAATTGTATTTTTACTAAAGACCTTGCACTCTCTGATATTATATCTCCTCCCATCGGGGTACTTTTTAGCTGCCAGGATTATAGTGATTTAAATGTGCAGGTTGAAGTGACCAATGGAGGATTGGACCCCATGTCAGACATTACATTGTATTACCAGTTTGAAAATGAACCAATCGTTAGTGAAATATACAATGGAACGCTGGAACCCGGTGAGAAAATGATATATGAATTTGCTTCATCAGTAAGTTTACCAAGCAATGGTATTTATGATATGGCTGCCTGGATTGAAACCACAGGTGACCAAAATGCCTCCAATGATCTGGTTGAAGGAGCATGCAAACTCAAAACCAGTCAATATGCACCGCTATTTCAGAACATCAGTTTTGATGAATTTAATGCTTGCAGCTGGGATCCTGACTGTGAAGACATTACATGTTATATTGACAATGAATGGTACAACCTGCAGAATGAATTAAATGATGATATCGACTGGCGGATTATGAACGGTATTACGCCCACACCCAATACAGGTCCTGTTGGCGATCATACTACCGGAACCATAGATGGAAAGTTTCTTTACCTGGAGGCTTCCGGAGATTGCAATGAAAAGAAAGCCATTCTGAATTCTCCCTGTATTGATCTGTCAGGCTTATCCAATCCCGGGATGATATTCTGGTTCAATATGTATGGCGAAGAAATGGGATCATTGCACATTGATGTGGTCAGCGATGGGATCTTGCACAAAGATGTCATTGAGCCCATCCATGGCAACCAGGGAAGTGGCTGGAAGGAAGGTTTTGCCTTTTTTGCTGATTTTGCCGGCAAAGAGATCAATGTGAGATTCAGGGGATATACCGGATCCGGTGAGCTCTCCGATATGGCAATTGATGACATTACCATCACAGAAATGACAGATATACCTAATGTTTCGAGTGATTTGCAACTACAGGTTTACCCGAATCCTTCCCCTGGAATTTATCATATCAATTTTTTGAAAGAGCGCAACAGTATTACGCACATTAAAGTTGTTGACTTAACAGGTCGCATTATGCTGGAGGATGAAATCAATGCGGGAGATGGCTCTTCAAATAATTATATTTTTGATATTTCCAACTTCACCAATGGGGTCTATTACCTGATGATTGAATCAGAGGGGACCCAGTTCACTGAAAAATTATTGAAACAATAATATTACCATTGAATAAAAAAACCGGTGTGAAAATCACACCGGTTTTTTTGTTCAAATATTTGTGCCTGAACGACATATTTAGAATCCATCTAAATCACGACCGTAAACTGATCAAAAACAGCCGTTAACTGATTGATGATTGCATTATTTAAAAAATCGCTTATTTTTGTATATCAATGAAGCACAGTTGGTACCATTTTTTTAAATAATATTGTCAATTCTGAAAAACTTGCTAAGCGGGAAATTTATCCATGATTTTGAGTTCATTTTGTTGAAATTTTTTTAGAAAAAACATACTTGCTAATAAACAAAAAAGGTGTAACTTGTGCCACTCTTTTTGAAGCACACATTGGAGTCTAACATAAAAACAAATAATCAAATAAAACTGATATGAAACAAAGAATTTTACCTTTTGGATTTTTGTCTTTATTAATTTTTGGCCTGGCAGCCTTTTTTCTGTCATTTGCTACTTCGGATAATAAAGACCAAGATCAGATAGCTGAAAGTGTAAAGAATGAAGGGGCAATAGACTATCTTGCTTCTATCAGGAACAATCAACACACCGGGGTCCTGAATCCAGCAGATGTGATCAAAGCAAGAGAGCAGGCAGCACAGCAGAATGCCCTGAAATCAGGCCAGGGAAAAGCCTACGCATGGGACAATCTTGGACCTGACAACATGGGTGGCAGAACACGCGCACTTATCTTCGATAATCGTGATGGAAATCACAATACCATCTATGCTGGGAGTGCAACAGGAGGTATTTTTAAATCCACCAATCTTGGTGCGAACTGGTCAAAAACAAACCTAACAGGTGTAACCGGACTGAACGCTACTTCTATGGTTCAGGCTAGCGATGGAACTATTTATGTTGCAACCGGTGAAGGTTTCAATTCTCAAGAATTCACCGGAACCGGCCAGTTTGGTTACGAAGGAGGGTTCCTGGGAAAAGGTATTTTTAAATCAAATAACAACGACAAATTCTCACTCATTCAAAGCACAAAACCAATAATCCAGGAAGATGTGGTTGAATGGGGGTACATCAACGAGATTGCGCTGGATGAGAATGGAGGAAGGTTGTTTGCAGCTACCAATACCGGACTTAAGGTTGCCAATCTCAATGACCTTACAAACTGGCAAACTGAATTCAAGCACATGATTGACAGCATCATCTATGAGCGGACGCTGACCATTGACTCAGTTGTTACCTGTGATAGTTTTGCCGTTGTTGAAGGTGAATTGAAAGCATACGGATCATTGGGCTGGCAAATCGATGTTTCTGCAAACGATACGGTTTCAGAAAATGTAGTTTATCGTGAATACGTTCCTTTTGAAGACTATACCAATTGTTATGATGTAAAAGTGAGCGACAACGGATGGGTCATTACGACATTCGGTGAAAAGATTTATGTGTCATCAAGTGGCAATATCAATGAATTTGTCTGCAAATCCATCTATCCCGAGAATGATGAAAGTGTTAGATTGGATAATATATCCTGGACAACGCATTTCCTGATAAAAGACAAACAAGGCAATGTTTTACTTGACTCCACAGCCACTTCTGTTGAAGTATATGACTGGCATACTGATTATTATTATGATGCCGGACATCCATTCCAGAATTACCCAACAAGTGATGAAGGAGCCAGAACTGAATTTGCCATTGCTCCATCTGATCAAAATGTTGTATATGCACAAGTTGCTAAAGGAAGTAGCCCGGCAAGAAATAGTTTAAAAGGCATTTATCTGTCGGAAGACGGTGGTGAATCCTGGAGATTAATTGCACCCGGCGGATCAACCCTCTTGAATATTCTGGGTTCCACCCCAGCTACCAGCACCACTCCATATTATGTCGGAGACTATGCCAATACGATTTCTGTCTTCCCCAACGATCCATACCGGATCCTTGCAGGAGGTGTTGATTTATGGATCGGTCGAAAGGTTAATGAAAACGGCTATTTCTCCTGGGATAGAAAATCTGTAGGCACTGCAACCAGCCTGCCCAATGGTATTTTTGATCAATTTTATTGCCATAAAAACCATCATGCATATGTATTCAGACCTGAATCCGGAAACCAGTTTATAGCGGGAACCAGCGGTGGTATGTTTCTGGGTAAAGTTGTTTCCAATGCCGTAACCTTTCAGTCCATCAACAAAAATTATGTTTCTTCCCAATTTTATACCCTGGATATCAGCAGTCGTCCAAATGAATATGTTGGCGGAACCCAGGATAACGGTCCACTGCATAGTAGGGGCAAAGGGGGAACAGGTAAAAGTGCGGAAGATATGTGGAGGCCTGCAAACTTTGAAGCAAGATACCCAACAGGAACGCATGGCGGATCCGTTGCATTCTCAAATATCCGGTCCATCACTCCTGGAGGCGATGAAGTAGCACCGCCTGTTTATTATTCCATTGGGCCCTTCCCCAGCACAGGAACCCTTAATGAAAGGACCAGAAGATCAGAAACCCTGGGTTATGATTATTCTGCTAATGACATTGCCTCTGATATGACGGATACAAGATTCATCACTCCAATGATCTTGTGGGAAAGCTACAACGACACATACAGTCAAATCATGATTGATTGGGTTGCATACCAGGATTACCAGGCTGGAGATTCCATTGTCGTCAGAAGCCATGTAATGAGTCAACCATTTTATCATGTTTTGAGCGAAGATTTAACTTCAGGTGATACATTGCAGGTGCAGGACATCATTACTACCAAGTTGTTCATTGGTATCGAAGATGAAGTATATATGACCCTTGAGGGAATTGATTTCGCTGCTAATCCGGAATGGTTTCTTATTTCCGACAGACTTAATAATGGTGTTGAGGGAATAGTTCAATGCCTGGCTTATTCTGCAGAAGGCAATTATTTATGGGTTGGAACAGCCGAAGGTAAACTTTACAGAATTTCAGGAATTGCATATGCTTACGATTACGATAAGGCAGATGTCAACAGTTCCAATTGTGTTATTGCCACTACAGAAGTACCCCTTGGAGAAGACAATACGCAAATTGTCACTTCCATTTCAGTTGATCCGAAAGATCCAGATAAAGTGCTGGTTACCCTTGGCAATTACGGTAATACCCAATACGTGTATTATAGTACGGATGGAACATCTGATGCTCCGGATTTCGCATCGGTCCAGGGGAATTTACCTGCTGTCCCTGTATATGCTTCATTACTGGAATTTGATGCTGATACAGATGCTGCTTTGATTGGTACAGAAATGGGACTTTATGCATCCGATAACATAGGATCAGGAGAATGGTATTATGCTTCAGAGGAGATGGGTGAGGTACCGGTAATGGCCATTAAACAGCAAACCCTTTGGAAAGGAACTTTTACCATTAAATTTACAGATCCAGGAACAGGACAGGCTTTTTATGAAACCTATCCGGGAATTGAGAACTATCAAGATATTTTTGTTGCAACCTATGGTCGTGGTGTATTCAAATATGATGTGGATGCTGTGGGAATTGAGGAAAACCCTGTTGAAAACAGTGTGGCCAAAATTCAATTTGAGGTATTCCCCAATCCGGCTTCTGACAATATTTCAATTCAGGTGTATTTGGCACAACGAGCTGATATGCAAATCAGTATTTACGATCTTGCTGGCAAACAGGTTATGTTGCAACAAATGGGTATGACACCAGTTGGTAAACATGACATTCCTGTTAATGTATCTGATCTTCAAAAAGGAACATACCTGATGAAAGTAATTGCTGGTGATAAGGTTGGAACCAGTAAATTAGTAGTGATTAAATAAATAAGAACGTTTATAAAGAAAAAAATAAAGTGATGAAAAAATTACTTTTAACAAAAGTTTTAGTGATTCTAGCCATTTTCCTTGCGGCACAAACAGATATATTGCCTCCTGTTTTGGTGAGCCCAACTGATGGTGACGATGACCAGGTGCCTGATGTGGAACTTGATTGGTATGCTGCCAGTGGTATAGGTGAAGTTTCTTATGAATTGCAATTGGATACATCTGCGGATTTTACAAATCCCATGGTTTCCAATGTGGATGTGAGCTCCCTGAAAACAGCTGATCTGCTGTTTGGGACAACCTATTACTGGAGAGTCAGGGCAACGGATGATCTTGGAACCAGTGACTGGTCAGATACTTTTAGTTTTATAACCTTTGATCAGTTTGATCTGTCTAAACCGAATGATGGATCAACCGCTATTGCTCCGCGTATAAGGTTAATCTGGAAAGCTAAATTAGGAGCCGTTTCTATTACCGGTATAACACATTATGATTATCAGATCAGTCTGGATACAAATTTTACTACATTATATGCTTCTGGCGCTGTTCCATTTGGCACGTTTCCAGCAGATACTGCAGCCTACTACGCATGGGTAGGTCAATTAGATTTTGACACGACTTATTACTGGAGAGCCAGGGCAAGGCATAGCCAGGATGAATCAATGTGGTCGGAACGATTCTCTTTTACCACTGTTGATTTCGTCACTCAAGTAGCACCTGTCGATAATGCAACTGATCAAATGATAGATGTTACACTTGAATGGGATGAAATGGAAGGTGCTTTTGAATATATTTATGAATTCTGCACCGATCCAACTTTCACAATTCCCTGTACGAATATCAGTGAAACCAATACGGCCCATCCACAAGGTGTTATGTTTGGGACTACCTATTATTGGAGAGTCAAAGCATCCCATACGCAGGATACCAGCGAATGGTCACCTACCTGGAGTTTTGAAACCATCAATACCGTATATCCCTCAAGCCCTGCCAATAATTCCTATGTAGATGATATGTTTCCCACACTGGAATGGGAACCTATTACAGGTGTGGCCGGATTAGAGATTCTTTTTGATGTATCAGAAAATTTCGATAATGATCCGGAATTATTTGAAATTGAAGGCGAAGAAAGCAGTTATGATATTCTGGGAGCCCTTGAATATGATCAAACCTATTTTTGGAAATTAAGAGCTTTTGAAAACGGAGATACGACAAACTGGAGTGATACATGGAGTTTCACCATTGGAGTTTCAGGTATAGGAGATATTTTTGATCAAAATTCGCTTCAGATTTATCCAAATCCTGCTCAAAATGTATTGTACATTAAATCTCTGAATTCCAATTTCAATAAGGCCGAATTGACTGTTTCCAATCTTTTGGGCCAGTCAATTTTAAGTCAGGAGTTGAATTTCGATCAGCCCAATGCAAAAGAGACCATTTCAATGGAAGCATTGGATAACGGATTGTATATTTTACAAATCAAATCCGGTGAATCAACCTATTCAAAGAAAATCATTGTAGAAAAGTAAACGGGAGAGAGTCGACCCGTATCTTTAAAAGCCGGTGGATATTCATTTATTCGCCGGCTTTTACATTTTAGAATAAGACAAAGTTGTCCGACAACAGCAAAGATGACATCGGCAATTTTTTAGAATGGATTAGTTGTAACGCTTTCCAAAATTAAAATTAATATAGAGGGTAAGAAAGAAATAATTGGGATCATTGAGCGCCATCAATGGAACTGGACGGGGAAATATGTCTAGCATCGCACCAACTTCAAGAGATTTAAGTTTATTACGGTAAGAAGCATAATCAAAGTCAAGTCCTACTTTTCCGTGCAAGCCCGGAAAAAAATCCAGCTCATTGAAACCCTTTGTGAAGGGAGCCCGGCCGAAAATATTATCCACAAAATGTTCATCTGGATCATACCGTTCTTCCGTAATATTATATTCATAGATAACCGGGGAAGCATTTAGAATATAGAGGTAAATCGGTTTACCAATGGCTAGAGAAACACCACCCATGTAAAAGAATCGAAGCTCAACACCACCCCAATAGGGTTTGCGGTTCAATTGATGATGAACACCATAGGTGCCGCGAAATACAAAAACAGAATTCAATTTACCGTAAATATAACTTTTTGAATTGGTGAAATAGGGGTTGATGGTTCGGATTTGTCTGAGTGATTGCATTTCAACCATTTCAATAACAATCATCCTTCGCTTAAAGGCTGTTTTGTTATATCCCTGGCTGTATTTGATCCCCCACCCCTGTGTGTGAAAAATAACCCCAAAACTACGCTCCTTCATGAGGATAATATTTTTGGACGTATCAATCACAGGCTCTGTTTGAGCCATCAGTTGAACCATGAAAAATGATAAAAAAGCCAGTATAATTATTCGCATTCCCAGAAATCTAATCAGTAATAACAGGATAACAGACCGCTCTAAAATAAAAAATATTTACCAGATAACGAAATCCGATAAATATATATTTTGCGAAGAAGCTGGCAAGTAACGATAAATGGCTAGTACCTTCTCTCGATTTGGAATTTTTTGGCCTCCCCATATGCAGGGCAACTTTCGGCCGATTTACATGAATGCATCATAATTCCGATGGTAATAACTGCCAGGATAAGGACGATGACTCTTTTCATAGTTTTCATTTGTCGTTTACAAAGATAAAATTATTTTAGAATTTTAGCTTTTGTTAATAAAACTTAAATTTGAGGGCCTTATTGCAATTAATCTGCCACAATGTATTTTAACAAATGATACCATTATGAGCAACATCAATCCTGTTATTGAAAAAAGCTGGTTATCTGCACTTTATGGAGAATTTTCGAGTTCTTATTTTTCAGACTTAAAAAATTTCCTTTTGGAGGAAAAAAAGAAATTTCGAATTTACCCTCCGGGATCGGAGATTTTCGCTGCTTTTAACTATACCCCATTCGATGAAGTTAAAGTGGTCATCCTGGGTCAGGACCCATATCATGGTCCCGGCCAGGCCAATGGACTATGTTTCTCGGTACATGATGGTATTCGTAAACCTCCTTCTTTACAAAATATTTTCAAGGAATTGAAAAATGACCTTGATATACCGATACCACAAAATGGCAACCTTGAAAAATGGGCACGACAGGGCGTTCTTCTATTGAATGCAACATTAACTGTAAGGGCTGGTCAGGCTGGTTCACACCAGGGACAGGGATGGGAATCATTTACCGATGCTGCCATCCAAAAGCTTTCTGAAGAAAAAAAACACCTCGTTTTCATTCTGTGGGGTAAATTTGCCCAGGCAAAAGAAGCCATGATCGATCCTTTCAAGCACCATATCATCAAATCAGCGCACCCTTCACCATTTTCAGCCGACCGTGGTTTCTTTGGCAGCAAACCTTTCTCTAAAACAAATGATTATCTGCGGTCTCACCAAATTCCCGAAATTGACTGGCACTTATAAAAAACCAGAGAAGTATGCACTCCCCTGGTTCTAAAAAAGTATGAGAAAACTATTTATCCTAACTTTTGATCCAATCAATGATTTTATCTGATAGAGGGTCTTCTTTGGGTTTTGCATAATCCACAAGATGTCCTTTATCATCAATCATGTACTTCTGAAAATTCCAACTGACTTCCGAATCCATAACACCATTTTCAGCTTTTGAAGTAAGCCACTGGTAGAGTGGATGAATGTCATCGCCTTTCACTGAAATTTTTGCCATCATCGGGAAAGATACACCATAATTTATTTCACAAAATTCTTTTATTTCTTCGTTGGTACCGGGCTCTTGATTCATGAAATTATTGGCTGGAAAACCGATAATCACAAAATCTTCACCTCCATATTGCTGATACAGCGATTCCAGATCTTTGTACTGTGGCGTTAATCCACATTTTGAAGCTGTATTGACTACCAATACTTTTTTACCTTTAAAATCCGAGAGGTCCAGATCTTTTCCATCAATGGTTTTTACTGTGAAATCGTAAAATGTCTTCTCTTGTGCTTGCATAATATGGATCGTATTTAAAACAAAGAAAATGGATAAAAAAAACGATATTTTTTTCATGTTGATTCTAATTTAAACATTTGAATATATTAAACACCATCCCGATTAACTTGTTCAACCTGGAACGGAGTCTGACATTACTTAACATTTTTTACTTTCGCAGGGTAAAATAGAAGCATGAACAAGCAAATTCTCCATTTGGCCATACCCAATATCATTAGCAATATTACAGTTCCATTGTTGGGCATGGTTGACCTCGCCATTATGGGTCACCTCGAATCGGAGATATACATTGGTGCCATTGCCCTTGGCGGGATGATCTTTAATTTCATTTATGCATTTTTCAGTTTCTTGCGAATGGGTACCAGCGGGTTTACTGCACAGGCCTTTGGTGAGAATAATAAAAAAGAGATCATTTTAATGTTGGGAAGAGCCATGCTGTTTGGGATGGTTGGAGGTTTACTTATTATTTTACTCCAGTATCCGATTGATCAATTCAGCTTTTTCCTGTTGGATGGATCAAATGAGGTAGAGTCACTGGCGCGTGAATATTTTTATATTCGGATATATGCAGCACCGGCTTCGCTGGGGATTATGGCCCTGTCAGGATGGTTTACCGGGATGCAAAATGCCAGATACCCAATGTATGTGGCTATTTTTATAAACATCATTAATATCGGAGCCAATTTATTTTTTGTTTATGAAATGGGCATGAAATCGGAAGGCGTTGCATGGGGAACCCTAATCGCTCAATATCTTGGGTTCGCGTTGGGAATCATTCTTTTTTTCAAGAAATACAAAAATCTGTTCATTTTCTGGATCGGTGACGATTTGTTGGATGCTCAAAAGCTTAAACGATTTTTCAAGGTTAATACGGATATTATCATTCGCACCTTGTGTCTCATTTTTGTTTTTGCCTTTTTTACCGCACAATCAGCCAAAATTAATGACACCATCCTGGCTGTAAATACTGTGCTTTTGCAATATCTATTCGTCTTTTCCTACCTGACCGATGGATTTGCATATGCCGCTGAGGCATTGGTTGGTCGATTTACCGGCTCAAAAAATCTGTACAATCTCAAAAAAGCAATCCGCTTATTATTTATGTGGGGACTGATTATCAGCATACCGTTTTCTCTGAGCTATTTTGCCGGTGGTGATTTACTGTTGTATTTGCTGACGAATAACCAGGAAGTGATCGATGCGGCTTCGCCCTATCTTTTCTGGATCGGAACGGTGCCGGTTGTTACATTCGCCGCTTTTATCTGGGATGGCATTTATATCGGCGCTACGGCTTCGGTTGCCATGCGGAATACTTTGCTACTCTCTACCTTTGTCATTTTTGTGCCAGCTTATTATTTACTCAATGGCCCCCTGGGAAATCATGGCCTCTGGTTCGCCATGATCTTATTTATGCTCAGTCGCGGCATTCTACTTACGATTTTTGCCCCAAAAAGCATCCTAACATTTCCATAACAAAAAGATATTATGTTTTGGCAGAAAGTAGATGATTTCGATGCGTCTCTAAAGCGATTTTTTTTGCCAGAACTCAGAGATTAACTTCAACCATCCAACTTAGAACTATATTTCTACCACCAAACCTGCTCCCCTTCGTCGTTGATCGTAAAAATCCGCTCTTCTTTCCTTGAGCCTTCTTCTACCAGCCAGTAAATGGCATTGGAAGGTACATTTTTATACACCAAAGCTTCATCCCCGGCGATTCTTTTACCCGCCTCAACCCACTTATCATTCCAATAATACAAAATATACGTCTTTCCGGTATTGAATTCAGCATGCTCAATAAAGTCTGTTGTTTCTTTGGTGATCCTTTTGGTTGTGGAATACAATTTTACATCAATTCTATTATTACCATCCGGATCTTTAGCGTCCATATTCCCATCTTTTGTTAATATGAAAGGAAAGCCTGCGGGAACAATTTGTTTATCGATGTAAAATCCCGGCAGGTAAGCGACATCCAATCCCATTTTTGAATAGGATGCCCTGTTTCCATACAAGCGGGTATAAGCGATGGCCTTCCACTCACCCGAGTTAAATACACAGATATATGCAAAATGGGTACTATCCGGAACGCCTCTTGCCAATTCGATTTTTAATGTTTTTGTAGGTACATATTCCGGGGTCACATCCCGGATACTATTGCTGTTCAGATAGGGTGGTGCCTTTTCCCATTTTTCCATTTTTTCGGGTAAACTATTTTGCTGAATGGCGTATGTTTTTCTGTAAACCTTTGCCATTTTATGTCCTAGTGAATAATCCCCAGGATTGGCTTCGCCTCCCATAAAAATAATGGTGCTGTCATTTTTATCCAAAATGGCATTCCACGCATGGTTGTTTCCGGTATTGGCCCAATAAGGTGTAAAATCACTCATGACCGGAATGCCCAACGCCCGCATGGCATAAATGGCCAGGTTGGTCATATCTTCACAGCGACCCATTTTTTGTGAGAGCATTTCCTGCAACCCCTGATCAGTGGGATGTTCATAATATCGTGGGTCGAATCGAAACCACGATTTAATATAATCATTCACATAACAGGCAGCTTCAATGGGATCGCTTGGATCTTTGATCGAATCCATCACCCAGGTCAATTCATTGATGAAATACTCGCGCCACTCCTCGATGGGTTCGTTGCTGCTGCGATAAGGAAGTATATATTCGCAAAATTGTTCAAAACTGAGATGCGCTGCCCAGGGATTCTCGTCCCAGGCCTTGTAGGCCAGGTTGATATTTTTAATGAGATAGTCAGCAGTTATCTCATTGTAATCATGGTAAAAGGTATCTTTTTCAAAATGGATTTTACCCCTGTTATTTTCAATATCATCCCAACGATCCAGCAAAGCATCATAGTCCTCATAATCCAATACATTAAAGTCAACTTCAGCACCGGTTGAATCGACCAGTTTATACTCCAGGTAACCATGATTTTTCATATTCCCGATCAGAAAATAAGCCGCTTCTTCCCTGATCACATGACTTTCATTCTTAAAATGCTGGATCACTTTTTCCAGTTCAGATCGGTTATTCCCAGCCAGGTCAAGCACTTCTTTGACTTCTGCAGGAGGTTCAAATTCACGTGGACCACATGAAAAAAACAACATGAAAACGAATAGGTAATGGAATTTTCGCATGACAGTACTATTGTATTTCACAAAGATATAAATAGTTGGAGAGGCAATTTGAAAACCATTTCAGAAAGTGTAATTTTGCAATGAAATTTAATATCATGAAAAGATTATTGACCCTCATTTTTTTGATCCCGGTTTTGTTCCTCAATGCACAACCTGCAGGATATTATGACAATGCCATCGGCCTTACCGGAGAAGCATTGAAAAATGCCCTTCACAATATCATTAAGGATCATACAGAATACACCTATGATGATTTGCGTGATTTTATATTGATGGATACCGATGAAGATCCCAATAATCCTAACAATATTATTCTCTTGTATACCGGTCGCTCACAAAACAAAAATACATTTGGCGGTGGTGCCGATGACTGGAATCGTGAGCATGTTTGGGCCAAATCGCACGGAGATTTTGGGACAGTACCTCCTGCCGGAACGGATGCCCATCACATCCGACCCACAGATGCCTCAGTAAACAGTTCACGGGGTAATTTGGATTTCGACAATGGAGGTCAACAACATCCTGAAGCAACCGGTTGCTATTATGACGATGATTCCTGGGAACCCCGTGATGAAGTGAAAGGTGACGTAGCCAGAATGATATTTTACATGTCCGTAAGATATGAAGGGGATAATGGTGAACCCGACCTGGAAGTGGTTGACGAAGTTAACACCTATCCCAACCCGGAACATGGCAAATTTTCAACACTTTATGAATGGCATCAACAAGATCCACCCGATGCTTTCGAAATGAACAGGAATGAAGTAATTTATTCATACCAAGGCAACAGAAACCCTTTTATCGATCATCCTGAATTTCTGATTTTGATTTATGATCCCACAAATGCGGTAAGTGAAAATAATAAAGGCATTGACTTCACGATGTACCCCAATCCATCTGACAATGCGACAACCATCCATGTTATCGGAAACATTAGTGACGCTGGTACGATTCAAATCAGGAATATGCTGGGCCAGTTGGTCATGACCCAACAACTGGTGAACGGCAGTTCGCAGGCCCACTTCGACACCTCCCTCCTTCCTGAAGGACTTTACATTGTATCAATCGAGAATGCCGGAATGATGCATTCTTTTAAATTGAATGTGAGGCATTAATTATTCATCCGATGACTTGAAGTCATGGATGGCCAGAATGTTAATCTTTGTTAAAATTACGAAACTTTTCGTAAATAAATTTGCAATTACGAAATATTTCGTATTATATTTGCGTTAACATTAAAATCTCTCAATTTAGTGCAATGCCAAAACAAAAAATTAAGCCAACAGAGTCTGAACTGGAGATCCTCCAGGTGATTTGGTCCAGGGGTCCTTCCTCTGTTCGTGAGATCAATGATGAGCTCAATAAAAATCGGGAAATCGGATATACCACAACCCTGAAATTGCTTCAGATTATGACAGGCAAAGGATTGGTGACCCGAACCAGGGATGGCCGTAACCACATTTATACGGCAGCCTTTGAGCAAGATGCCGCTCAACAACAGCTACTCGACAAATTATTAATGGGTGTTTTTGGAGGATCAGCCAAACGCCTGGTCATGGAAGCCCTGGGAAATCGCAATACCTCTCCGGAAGAGCTGGAAGAGATTCGCAAATACATCGATGAATTGAAAGGAGGTGAATCATGAACAGCTTTTATTTTATGGATGAAAATCTGCTTCGGACAATTGGATGGACCCTCATCCACTCCCTGTGGCAAATATCGCTCATCGGTATCATTGTCAAAATAAGTTTATGGCTGTTGAGAAGGCAAAGCGCTGAAATTCGATACCATGTTTTATTGGCAGGAATCATTAGCATTATATTGGCCTTTGGATTCACTTTCCATAAAGTTTACCAGGAACCAACAGCAGATTCTACCATCACTGAACCATCATTGTCCATAATCTCGAATGAAGCAAGTCGCTTGCTTCCTGCTACAGGATCAGGAGTAATGGCTTATGATCAAACCTTGATTGAACATGGAAAAGCACTATTACAACGAAACATCCCTGTCATTTCCATCTTCTGGATTCTCGGGTTTCTATTTTTCTCGATCCGTTTTGTGGGGGGCTACTGGTATCTTGCCAGACTCAGCAAACAAGCATCTTCAGCAAGTAAAAAAGTCGTTGAACTGACCGACAACCTCAGAAGACGTTTTAATCTTCAAAAATATGTACAGGTACTTGAATCAGCTTCTGTAAAAATTCCCATTGCACTTGGTTATCTAAAACCCGTAATCATCCTGCCGACAGGATTGGCAACTGCCATTCCATTCAACCAACTCGAGGCCATCCTGGCCCATGAACTGGCGCATATTAAACGCAATGACTTCCTTGTCAATCTCTTAAAATCATTGCTTGAAGCTATTTTCTTTTACCATCCTGTTTTTTGGTGGATCGGACAGCAACTTGAGCATGAACGTGAATTGTGTTGTGATGATATAACCATTGTTATGTGTGGAGATAAAAATTCATTGCAGGAAGCCCTGCTCAATATTGAATTGCATAACCAAAAACTGCAGCGCATTGCAGCTGCACTTTATAAAAATAAGTTTCAACTATTAAATCGTATTAAGCGTATGAAAACGAATGATCATTTAAACCATGGAAACCGCAAAACCGCGGCCGGATTTATCGTCCTGCCTTTATTGGTAATCATTTTCAGTATTTTTACCGCCTTTGTTCCAAGAACCCATGACATGGCTGATATCGCCTACCAAAACAATCCGGCTGTTCCACCGGGTTCTGAAATTACAGCCACCATGCCTGCTCATGAAAATGAGCCCGGTAAATCAGACCAACAAATGCCTGTACAGAAAGTTGTGGCAGTTAACAATCTTGATAAAGTTGCCATTCCAGATACGACCAATATAAAATATGGTAGCAAGATCAAAACCGATGACGGTTATGTGCTAATGGAATTTGACGAAAACATGAACCTGCAGTCGATTACGAAAAATGGTCAGGATCTAAATGGAGAAGAGCGTGAAAAGTATGAGAAAATTGCAGCAAAATCTAAAAAAGCATTTGACGCCGAAGTAACGCAACAACAAAAAGAAAAAGACTTGAAAGAACTAAAAAAACAACTTGATCAGGTGCAGCAGAAAATGGCAGAGGTCCAGAAGGAATACGAACATATTATGCAATCTTACATTGAGAAAGCAGAAATTGTGGGGAATAATTATTGGCCGGAAGTATATGCTGAGGTTTTTGATCAAGCCAAACAAGCACAATGGTTATCAATGGAGAATTTTCAAATGGAGGTGCCTGAGGTACCTGAATTTGAAATGCCCGAATTACCAGAGATAGCAGAAGGTTATTTTGATGCACAAGCATTCCAAGAAGAAATGGCTAAATCAAAGGATGTTTATGAAGAAGCCATGAGGGATTACAAATACCAATACCAGCAGCAAGTCCGGGATAGAAGGGAAATGGAGCGCGCTTATGAGCAGGAAGCCCGGCAGATGGAACGTACTAACCGCGACATGGAACGTGAAGTACGCAATATGGAAAGAGAATCAAGAAAAATTGAAGAGGGTCTGCGGTCAGAATTGCTCAATGACGGTTTGATTGATAGCTGGGATGGTTTGAAAAATTTTGAATTGAACGAAAAAAAACTGGTGGTAAACGGGGAAAAGCAACCCAAAGAAATGCACAAAAAATACCTCGAACTGTATAAGAATCTGACCGGCAAGGTACTGGAGGGAACTTTCCAGATCAGTGGGAATTAGCAAATCATAAAGGCAGATCAAAATTAAAGTTAAATCCACTTTATTAATATTTTACAATTCAAATTCGAGCATGTCATACAACATTGGCAAGCTCAAATTTTTGTTTATTGATGCATAATGATAATGCGATAGCAATACCTTAGATATCATTTTCATAAATGAAGTCTTCCTTTCAAGCAAATTACTTTATTCATTGAACATTCCACGTTTAAGATTGTCTAACTTTGCGGAACTCAAATTATGGCACAACACGGCAAAGTATCGACAGAACGGGAAACCCCGAAAAAGAAAATTACAGGACAGGGGCTAAAACGAATGATAAGACTGTTCCGGTTTATCAAACCACAGAGGACGGTTTTTGCAATCGGATTATTTTTCCTTTTATTATCCAGTGTAACCACCTTGATTTTCCCTATGCTGATGGGCGATCTGCTCGATTCAGCAAACAATGGAACAATTGAAAAAATCAATCGCACCGGATTCATCTTACTTGGAATTTTCGTTGCCAATGCGATCTTTTCTTATTTCCGGATTTACACTTTTGCTATTGTAACACAAAAAACACTGGCTTTACTCCGTCAAACAACCTATAACCATCTCATACGGTTGCCGATGGTTTTCTTTTCGAGCAGGAGGGTAGGAGAACTCAATAGCCGTATTTCTGCTGACATTGCTTTGTTACAGGAAACGTTCACCACCACCCTGGCACAATTTATCAGGCAGGTGATCACCATTGTGGGCGGCATTACTTTACTGGCTGTCATTTCATACAAATTAACCCTTTTCATGCTGGCCATTGTACCTGTTGTAGCCATTGTTGCAAGGGTTTTCGGAACTTTTATCCGCAGGCTCTCCAAAAAAACACAGGACAAGGTTGCCGAATCAAATACCATCGTGGATGAAACCCTGCAGGCCATCACCAACGTGAAAGCCTTTGCCAATGAAGCTTTCGAAATTTTCAGGTATAAAAAGAAAACCGATGAGGTAATTGATATTGCACTGAAGGGGGCCAAGTGGCGGGGATTGTTTGTATCCTTTATTTTCCTGGCCATGTTTGGGTCCATTGCCGGGGTGGTATGGTATGGCGTTTATTTGGTAAACCAGGGTGATTCCATGACATCCGGTGATCTTTTTAAATTTATCCTTTATACCGTTTTTATCGCCGGTTCCATCAGTGGCATGGCTGACCTGTACTCCCAAATTCAAAAAGCGATCGGTGCCACCGAAAACCTGATGGACATCCTGGAGGAAGATACGGAACACTTTGGTAAGGGAAACACCATGGAAACAGAAAGATGCTCCGGACAGGTTGAACTCGATGAAGTCTCTTTTACTTATCCCACAAGAAAGGATGTACCCGTCCTGAAGAAAATCAGCTTTTCTGTAAAGCAGGGCGAACAGGTTGCGCTTGTTGGGCCTTCGGGTGCCGGCAAAAGCACGATCACTTCACTGTTGTTCCGGTTTTATGATCCGTTAGAAGGTGAAATCCGGATCGACGGAAAAAACATCCGGGAATACGACCTAACCGGGTTACGAAATAACATGGCCATTGTACCGCAGGAAGTTTTGCTTTTCGGCGGTAGCATCCGCGAGAATATTGAATATGGCAAACCCGGTGCCCATGAAGATGAAATTATGGAAGCTGCGAGAAAAGCCAATGCCCTGGAATTCATTCATAACTTTCCTGAAGGACTGGAGACCCTGGTTGGCGAAAGAGGTGTCCAACTTTCAGGGGGACAACGTCAGCGCATTGCCATTGCTCGAGCCATTTTGAAGGACCCGGCCATCCTGATCCTGGATGAAGCGACGAGCTCACTCGATTCCGAATCGGAAAGGCTGGTGCAGGATGCGTTACAGATCCTTATGGAAGGGAGAACCTCCATTGTAATTGCTCACCGCTTATCCACCATTCACAATGCCGACAAAATCATCGTGATCGATAAAGGAGAGGTAAAAGAATCGGGTACCCATGAGGAACTGCTGGCGCTGGAAGGCGGAATATACAGGAACCTGAGTGCATTACAAATTGAGGTGATGGGATAAAATAAGGGCCACAGTATTAATATACGTGACCCTTTAACTACATGGCCTTTGGCTATTAAATCAGGACTATTCTATCTTTACTACCTTTCTTGTTGAGACCTCATTTCCTATTTTCAAATGACACAAATAAACTCCGGGTGCCATTTTTTCAGCATCCCAAGTCAAATGATTTTTACCGATTTGTAATGCCTGGGTATAAACTTCGAAAATGATTCTTCCAGGAATATCCATTATAGATAAAACTACAGAAGACTCTTTTTCTAAATAAAATTCAATGGTTGGATTTGAATTGATGGGGTTGGGAAATACTGAAAATACTACTTTATCATTGAAAGAATCGTTGCTGATTCCCGTTCCTAAATCATCGTATTCATAACAACCCATGTCGATTTCACCTCCATCTATTCTTGGATTTCCGCACAGGCAGTGAGCGGGAAATATATAATCATCAGGCAAATATTGCAGAATTTGCGTACCAACATTTAATGTCAGTGATAATAAGCTATCCGGAACATATTGATATTCTCCATAAGTCTGGAAATAAGGATCTACATCAATATTGCCCAGTGTGTCTCCCTGAAAGCCAGGTGTAATTCCATTTAAACCGCTTTCAACATTACAATAATAGACATTCAGTGAAGGCGGATTTTCTTCCCATATACTAATTTGATTTGCACCATTATCTGCAGAATTACCCCAAAAAATACAATTGGTAAAGGTTGTGAGTCCACCGAGTTGCAAAGCAGCGGCTCCACCAGTAAGAACAGCATGATTATCTGCGAACGTACAATTCACAAAATGGGGGTTACTATCGGTCCAGGATAGTATAGCACCGCCGTCTTGGAATGTTGCTTCATTATTATAAAACAAACAGTTATCAATAACAGGATGAGAATTATCCAATATGGCCAATGCCCCTCCCCAGGATGAAAAGTTGTCATAGAAAATACAATGGGAAATATGAACAGAACATTCGCTGATCATAACAGCACCTCCACATGGATTATTCGAAAGTGGATTATCTGCGCCATTATATCTGAAAGTGCAATGAGAAATTACAATTTGTTCGTAGTTATCAACACGAATAGCTCCTCCGCAATTATAACCATAAAGATTATCAGGATTATAGGCATATGAATATTCAAAAATGCAGTGCTTCAGTGATATCGGAATATTGGTGATCGCATTATTAGCAATTCCAATCCCACCCCAGGGAACAGATTCGTCATAGGCTGTAAACAAAATTGGGCTTTCTTCAGTGCCTTCGGCAATTATACTTCCAAAAACGGAGAAGGCTTTTGTCGTGTTAAATTTTACAATAACACCGGGATCGATATTCAGAATTTCACCATCGGGAACGTTTATTTCATCCATAATTACATAAGGTGAGTTTTCGATGGTCCAATTGCCATTAACATCTCCTCCCCATATATGAGTGCCCTCCGGAAGCTTAGCTGTTATTAATCCACTTGATATTTCATGAAATACGCCTTCCCGGCCATTGGGATTGGGTGGCATATAGCCAGCAAAATTTCCTTCTACAGTAGTTTGAATTTCATGGCCGGAAAGATCTTTTAAAAAAGACATAGCCACATGCTGCGCATCTGCTGAAGCATTGGCCGAAATATCCGATAATTTCAAGTAATTTGTATGGGACTCCCATCCCGGAAGATTCAGATTCTCAGAAGAAAAGTTGGTATCAGTAACATACTGCAGGATTGGCTCACCGGCCAGCTCAAGTGTTGTGGTGTTTCCATAGGTTCTCCACCAATGAATATTCCCATTCAGTCCCCAATCATCACCTTCTACATCATTGCCAAATGTATGGATATCCTGTTTTGATTTTATCTGGTCGATGGTATAACCACGATAGGCTAGTTGTATCTCAAGGTTGGGAAATCCCGTTCCAATATCAGTCAGATGAACTGCAGCAGCATTGGGATCGGAATCAATACCATCATAATCACGTGAAGCATAGTAATACGAATATTCATATAATGTTCCGTTATAGGTGAAACTGTGACCTGTAGCTTCGGGTTCTGGGCCTGTGCCATCGGCATCCCAGCCGGCAATGCCTTCATGATCAGCGGCAAGGCCAGTGAAAGGTAGTTCAGGAAAGCCTTTTTCCAGATGGCCGGAGACAATTTCATGATAGACTCCATTGATTCGACCGTTAACCGTGCCAAATGCCTCTACTGATTGTAAATCGTCAACGACCAATCTTAGCTCCTGCCCGTTCAAATCTGACAGAAAAGCTGCAGCAACTTCCTGAACGGTGGCAGAGCTGGTACCTGAAACATCGTAAGATTTTGAAAAAGTTGACTGCAAATGCCATGAAACACTTGTTGAGGCAATCCAATCAAAGTAATAATTAATATAAAACGAGATCATAGGCTCACCGTTTAATTCGATTAAACCATGGGCATCATAGTAATTGAAACAATGCTTATCATCGAAAGTGAACCAGTCCTCACCTTCGATATCATTTTTCAGACTGAGCAGGCCGGCTTTCATTTTTACCTGGCCGGCTGTAAATCCATTATTCGCCAGGGCCTGCTCAAATAGTGGAAATCCCTCAATATCATCCAGGAAATGACATAAAGCGGCACCCGGATCAGGATCAATATCATCATAATCCCGGGATGCACCATAATAGCGGCAAGTTCCCCATCCATAGGGATGAATGTGGCCGGTAGCGGCAGGCTCCGGGCCTGAGCCATCAGCGTCCCAAACGGCAGTGCCTTCATGGTCCACAGCTAATCCCTGAACAGCTATCTGGGCATGGGTAAAGCATGTGATTAATACCATCATAAAGATGGTTAACCCTGTTGTTTTAAGTTGTGTTTTTGTTGTCATTGTAACCTCCATTTTTAAGTTAAAAAATTTGATCCTCGGTTTTGTAAAATCAAAGTTACAATGCTGAAAGTGCGAAAAGTTGTCGGATACAATTACGTCAGGTATAAATGTATAAACGTATGGATTTATTGGAGGAAAGAAATACCGTTAGAATTATGAAGTTTGAAGTTCAAGGTTTATAAGGGGTTCAGAAAATATGAGAATAAAAAAGGTTGCCAACCTTTATCGTCAGCAACCCAGTTCTGCCTGTTTTTAAACGGAGGCTTTAATTGATTTTTATCACTTTTCGGTTGATCATGGTTTTAGTTGTTTGCAGCCGGATATAGTAAATACCTGCTGGCAGGTCTGTTATATCAAGGTTCATTCGTTTTGTATTTACATTTTGTCTGATAACTGTTTCACCCGCATTATTCAATAACATTACTGATCGAATATCTGTTGTTGAGGAAATCAATAGATTGTCTTGGGCCGGATTTGGATAAAGGATTAGCTCGGTTGGATACGAATCAACTTCTTCACCTGTTTCAATAGATACGATAATATATTCATCACGCATCAAGGTATCCGGTCCATAGGTGTTGGAAACGATTAGAGAAACATCATAAATACCTGCAGTGTTGTAGACCACAATTGGATTTTGTTCAGTTGAAGTTTCAGGATTACCGCCCTCAAAATGCCATTCCCAACCGGTGGGATTATTCTGAGATAAATCAGTAAAGTGGACAGTATCTCCTTCCACAATATCCGTTGAATCTGCTATGAAATTGGCAATGGGATCGTAAAGGTCAAAAAATACAACAATCCTGTTTAACAGGGTATCCCTAGATCCCTGTGGATTATCTACCAGATGTCCCAAAGCATAGGAAAAGCAAAATGTTTTCTGGCCAAATTCTCCTTCTCCCTGTACAGCTACAGTTCCAAAATTTTCCTCTTCAAATGCTGCTACACCGAACTCAGTGGTATTAAAGATATTTATAAGATTATTAAAGTTCTGAGTACTACCCGTAAACTCCAATTCGTGACAAATTGAATTGTCCAAACCCGTTAAAAGATTTATAGGATTACTATAAGCGGGCAATAGCGTTTCAGCTATTCCAAATAATTCAATAATTTCATCATAAGCAGGATATCCAAAATGATATTGGGATCCAAAAAAAGAGCCACATTCTACGTAAATTTTACCACCCTGGTATAAGTATTCAATAATAGCTTCTTCCATTTCAATAGTAACAGGCGTACCTTCCCTAAATCGAATACCATGATTACCATACGATAAAAAGGCCGCTTCAAAACCAAGTAAAGATAAAGGAAAGTGATTTGTGTAAAAAACATCAAAACCCTGATCTGTAAGATAATCGTTGAAATAGTCACCACTGTATGTATTTCCGGTTCCTTCTCCTTCAAACACAAGAATACCCTCAGGCTCAACCAATAAATCAAAGCTGATGTTTGAACCCCAAGTAATCTCTTTATCTGCTGAGGTCATGAGTTCAAATGTAACCTGATGAATTACTGTTTCGTCAACAATTACAATCTCAAAAGCTTCCTCCAAAGTGAAATAGTCATCTGCAGGAATGTCACAAGTGTAATTGCTATTCAGCAAAATAATATCGGGATCGGTCGTTGAAATTGTAAATAAAGCATCTTCAGCTCCCACTCCAAAATTATAATTAATAAACTTCAGGCTTAATTGAATGGTATCTCCCTGTTCAGCCATATGATTGCCATCTGAATCCTGAAAGTCAAATGAAAACAGGTCAATTGCGATTTCCTGTTGCAATTCCACTTCGGTTGAATCCAAAGCCCATAACGCATGGATCCGGCCCGCTCCCAGTTGATTTTCATAATCCGGATTAATGGAATCAATACCATAAGCCGTTCCCAGTACCTGGGTTATCACCTGATCCGATGTCCATTCAGGATGATATGATTTAACCAGGCCCATTAATCCAGCAACTATGGGTGTGGCACATGAAGTACCGCAAGTAGCATAGTATGTGTTGTTTACATAAGTGCTAAGAAGTAAAGAACTTCCGCTTCCATCACCTCCGGGTGCACTAATAGCCACATGGGGGCCATAATTAGAATAACTTGCTTTTTCATCCAATTGGTTGAGTGCAGCAACTCCCAACACCCCGGGATAAGCTGCCGGATACATAAGCCTATATTGATTATCATTTGCAGTTCCTCCCAAAATAATGCTTCCTAAACTTCTGGCATAGATTATGGCTTCATAATTTGCCTGGGAGAAAAAATCATAGTAACCCCAACTATTTGAAATAACATCAGCTCCATTTTCAGCGGCATAAATGATGGCATTATATGATTGATTTATCAGACTTTCCCAACCTGCCTGAACTGGCATAATTTTCAAATTCCAGCTAATGCTTGCAACCCCAATATTGTTGTTTGTTGAGGCACTTGCGTATCCTCCCATTAAAGTTCCGTGCTCCCACATAAATGTGCCCGGGATGGGATTCGGATCATTGTTATCAAGGAAAAAATTCCAGCCAATCAAATCATCTGTATATCCGTTTCCATCATCGTCAATACCATTATCATCATCTGGATCAAAAATCCATGCACTGCCATTAAACTCAATGGTATGCCCATCCCCGTCAACATCTTCTCCCATGTTTTGCCAGATATTGTCCACCAGGTCTTCATGGTCCCATTCTGTTCCGGAATCCACAATGGCAATAATAATATCCTCCGGGCCATCTTCGCCCTTGTGGATTTCCCAGGCTTCTTCAGCTTTTATCTGTGTTAAATGATGCAAGTCGCCATACATGGGATCATTGGGTACAACCAGCGGTTGAGGGATCGGGATTGGTTCAGCATATTCAATATTCGGATCGCTGGAAAACTCCCTCACTACTTTGGTTACAGGATATTCTTCAGGAAACTCAATCCGGTATATCCTGGAAAGATCGGGCATTCCTTTTTTCAATTTCTTTGGATTATACCTAAAACTTTTATCCAGGAGATCAACTTTATACTTTTGTGCTTTTGCATCCAAAGATGGAATGTTAAAGGAAATATTTCCCTTTTGTTTGCCCAGGTCTTTAATTCCTTCTTTCACTTTAATAGTGATCATGCCCTTATAAAAGATGGGTTGGTTGTTTTCCAATGGAAATGACGTCGTTGGCTGACCGTCATTTTTTTCCGTTAGCATCATCGAGGTCATTCCCATGACCAGGAGTGCTGCGATGAATAAGTAATATTTTTTCATGATCTTAAATTTACGCAAAGTACAAAGGGCAATATGTCTAGTAGCTCAATGATCCATTCCCTTTGTTACATGCTGTTTAAAGTTTTATGATTTTTTGCATTACTATTTGATAATTGGATTGCATATGGATAAAGTAAATTCCTGATGGTAAATCATTTACTTTCAATTTGCAGGTCTGCCTTCCGTGTAATAGCAATTTGCCTGAAAGGTCTTTCACCTTTTTACCTGCTGAATTATAGATTTCAATATGTGTAAATGTTGATCCGGGCAGATTGAGGCTTATTGTCAATTCATCTGAAAAAGGATTGGGACTACAAGAGAGATTAAAATCGTCAGTGTGAAATTTTTGATTAACAAATGTTGACACATTCTGGTTCTCATAGGCCCCCATATCGATGCGTCCGCCTCTTATTCGTGGATCGCCAGCCAGGTCAAATTCGGGAAGATTCAGGCCTGTCGTATCAGGTATTCCGGCATTGATGCAAGGGGAATCATCAGAAAGGGCATATGGAAAATCACCGGTGCCTGAAAATAGCGGATTCTGGTCGATGTTACCTTCAAGCCAGTTTATTGTCATCTCAAAGTTAACGATGCCTTCCAGGCCACCATCGAGGTCGGAATATAAAATGGATACCGTACTTGTATCATTGCAAAACCAGTCCATCTGCTGAATCTCCGGAAGCGAATCATTCCAGAAAATTGAATTTGTAATTGTCAAAGGTGTTTCCTGGCAGATAATCCCTCCACCGTAATAAAAAGGATCGGGATTACTGATGGTATGGGTAATTGTTACATTGGCAAGATTTGCAATGGATCCCAACAGATGTATTCCCCATAATTGGTTATCTGTTAGAACTATATTTGATAACCTGAGTAGTGAATTGACAGCACAAATTGCACCACCGAATGATTTGGCTGAATTATCAGATATTAAAGTGTTTTCAATATTTATTTCAGCGTTTTTGCTAAAAATACCTCCGCACCTTCCTCCCGAACCACCTTTAACTGTCAACCCCGAAATACGTACATTCTTTTTGGCATAGGCAACCAAAACCATTGATCTTCCTTCTGCATCCAGTATGGCATTATGCCCTGGAATACCTGATATTCCCAAATAGGAGGGTAAATAGTGTGGAAAAACTTCACCATTGCTTGATTGGCTGTATAATCCTTCTGCCAGGTATATTGTGTGTGGATGAAGGCTGTCTGTAATTATTTTTGATAAGGTGTGGCCAATGGTTTTCAAAGGATCATTTTCAGTTAGTCCGCTATTGGTGTCGGATCCGGCAGGTGAAACATAAAGATCAGCCTCCACTGGAATTACCGTAGAAATTCCATGTGTAATATCAAAACTGAAATTTTCAATAGGGGAAGCAAAATATTCCGTTGGAGCAGCAACAGTAAAAGTATCCAATACGATATTTATGCTATCGGGGCCACTAAAAATATCGTTACCCTGATAAGCATGATTGAAATATACTTTGCACCTGTTCACAGTGTCAAAAACAATATTATCTGTTGAAATAAACATACCCCCGCCTTGCATCGCTGAATTAGCCGTGATAGTAACGTTCGACAAGAAGGTGGGAAATGATGATCCGATAGCTATTCCGCCACCCCAACAATGATAACTTGGTTCAGTGGTATTTTTAGTTATGATTACATTCTTCAAAATAGAATTTGAAGAGAATAAATAAATTCCCCCGCCATAAGAATGTCCGCTTGTTATCGAACCTGCTGAATTTCCAGAAATAATAACATCGAGAAATTCCGGACATGAACCCTCACAATAAATCCCTCCCCCGCCAGCCGCCGGATTACATGATCCTCCAAGGTGATCATTGAATGCAGAATTATTATTAATAATAACATTTGAAATTCTGGTGCCGGAATTCTGCATAAAAATACCTCCACCCCACCAGGCTGTGTTGCCAGTAATATGCAAGTGTTGTATTTTGGGGCTTGAGTTGCTGATGTTTATTCCACCGCCTTCATAAGCATTTCCCCCTGTAATGGTAAATCCACACAACAAGGCAGTGGAATCCTCACCTAAGGTAATGCTTACTACCGGATCGTTAGAAGAAACACCTTTTATAATTGTTTGTGAAATAAGTGAAGTATCCTGGCAAATTAATAATTGGGAAGCAACAGTTATCTTTTTACCATTAAAGTTGATATTTTCATAGTAGGTTCCCGGTTGAACAAGCACAGTATCGCTATTAATGGCGGCATCAATACCTCCCTGTATCGTTGGCTGGTCTGCCGGAACATGGATGATGGTTGCATGACAATAGTAAATCGCCAGCAAACTGATCAGAAAGAAATAAAGTTTTTTCATGATAACCTCCTTATTCTTAAGTTCTGGGTTCAGCTCGGAACAAAAAACCCGAAACACTGAACCATTTATAGTTTTATAATTTTTTTAGTTTGTTTTCTTTCGTTTGTTTTTACTTTACAGAAGTAAACACCAGCCGGTAAATCGTCTGTTTTCAGATGGCAAACATGTTTACCTTCCGGTTGCAAATTATTTGATACAACTTTAACCACACCACCTGCAGAATTATAGATTTCAATCTTTGTATGAGCCAATTCTGGTAGGACATACGTAATTGTTAGTTCATCTGAAAAAGGATTGGGCTGACAATGAAATTCAAAATCCTCATCAGACACAAATTGATTTACAAATGTTGACATGTTTTGATTTTCATAGGCACCCATATCAATCCGCCCACCATAAAAACGGGGATTTCCAGCCAGATCAAGTTCAGGAAGATTAAGTCCTGTAGTATCGGGTGTTCCTGTATTGATACAGGGGGATTCATCGGATAAAGCATAAGGATAATCCCCAAATCCCATAAATAACGGATCTTCTTCGATGTTCCCCTCTCCTTCCCAGCCTCCCTGAATATCAGAATAGTTTATAGTAATATAAGTTGCAAATACTTCATTAGGTAAATCATCCCAAAAAATAGCATTGACAATTACAGGATTCGAAGAAATATAACTGTAAAAAGCTCCCCCGGTACTCCCCGCAGTATTATTGGTCATGGTTACATTAATCAATAATGGATTGCAATAAATCCAACAAGCCATCCCACCACCTGTATATTCAGCCGAATTGCCTGAAAACAGTACATTTTTAAGTACCAGATCGCAGGAATCTTTGCAGTAGACCCCACCTCCAAAGCCACCAGTTCCCTGCCATGATTTTGTTACTGAATTATCTGAAATGATTACATTTTCAAGGAGTGGGCTGCTATGATCCTCACAGTAAATTCCTCCACCATAGCCTCCGGAAGACCAAAATCCGTTGACCGTATTTTCTGAAATTGTTACATTGATTAATGTCGGGCTTGATTGTGAGCAATATATTCCTCCTTTATTACCAGTAATCAAAACATTTTCCAGAAACGGATTGGAATTGCTTGAGCACAAAACACCACGTCCGTTGTTTCCCGATATTTCAGCGTTATACAGATAGGGGTTTGAAGCATTCTCACAGGCAATTCCATATCCGTTTCCATATATCGTTGTATTTAACATGTCAGGATTTGAGTTATTTATACACATTAATCCACCTGTGTTTCCGGAAATGAATACATTTTCTATTACAGGATTGGATTGATCGCAATAAATCCCGATACCATTATTATTTGATATCGTAATATTTTGCAAAACCGGATCACAAGCTGATACAGATATTCCATTATCACTTCCGCCTGTTACGGTTAAGTCCGAGATGTTTATACCTGATGCATGATCGATTATCAAAACAGCACCATTTCCTTCCGCATTAAGGATGGCGTCTTCTTCCGATTCACCCTTCAAACTTAAGTAATCAAACATATTTACCGGATAAGATTCTCCATTGGAAGAGGGGCTGTAAGTCCCATCCGATAAATGAATGATATGCGAATTAAGGCTGTCGGCCAGAATAACGGAAAAAGCACAATGAATAGTTTTTAACGGCTCATCGGCCGATAAACCACTGTTACCATTGTCTCCAAAAGGAGAAACGTATAAGTCTGCATTTACCTGTTCAACCTTACCATGGAGAATATCAAAGGAGTAGTTTTCGATCGGATAGGCATGAAATCCCGTAGGATATAAGACGGTGAACGTATCAACCACTACTTCCAGTATGGAATCAGACCAGAGTTCATTTCCCCAATAAGCATTATTCGAATAGATGTTGCACCGGTTAATTTGATCAAATAACAAGGTAGAAGCTGAACAATATATCCCACCTCCTTCATAAGCCGAATTGCCGGAGATACGGGTACCGGAAAGCATCATACCACAACCATCACAGTATATTCCACCACCTTCCGATGATGCAGTGTTGTTGGCAATGACAACATCAATCATCTCCGGATCTGAATGCTCGCCATAGAAACCACTCCCTTTTTCAGAAGAATTGCCTGACAGGATCACACCTTCCAATACCGGGCTTGAATTATAACATGCTATCGCGCCACCTGAATTTCCATCAATGAGAACATTGCTCAATACAGGATTGGAATTGTTTTCACACTTCAGGCCACTACCATTATTTCCGGATATAAGTATGTTTGCCAAAAATGGGCTCGATCCATTATTGCACTGAATGCCATATGCGCTATTATTCATGATAACAAGACTATCCAGGATAGGATTGCTATTATCACAATAAATCCCATTATAGCAGTTTGTTATTACCACATTCAACATTTCCGGATCACTGTTGAAAATAGTAATACCGTTTTCGCTCGCACCTGAAATTGTCAATTCCGAGATTTGATTTGCCGTGTTTTCGTTGACTATTAAGACATCCGATTGTGTTTCAGCATCAAGTAAAACGCTATCTTTCGCGACTCCGGATAAATTGATATAAGCGGGAATATTTAACGGAAATATTTCTTCATTGCTCGAATTACTGTATATCCCCGGCAAAAGATGAATCGTGTTCTGGTGTGTACTATCAGCCTGTATGATGGAACAGGCGAATCGTATGTTTTTTAAAGGATCATCAGCTGTTAAACCTGAGCTGGTGTTATCCCCGTTCGGCGAAACATAGAGGTCTGCATCCACCTGATCCAATTGACCATGGAGAATATCAAAAGTAAAATTTTCCAAAGGTTCTGCATGATATTCGGAAGGGAATAGAACAGTAAATGTATCCACAATCACATGAAGTAATGTATCGGAAAAAAGGTCATTGCCCCGGAAAGCTGCATTCAGATATAGATTACACCGGTTGATACTATCAAATTCCGGAGTGGAAGAAGCACAATACACCCCCCCACCATCACCAACTGCAGAATTTGAAAACAGGCTTACATCAACCAGATACGGGGCAGATTGATCCTGGCAATATATTCCACCTCCATTGTATGCAGAATTGTTCGCTATGATTACATCCAGCAAAGCGGGAAACGAGCCGGTGCAAAATATTCCTCCACCGAAATCTCCCTGATCAGGAAGACCAAACATACTAAAAATGGAATTCTTTGTAACGGTAACGTGCTGTAAATTAGGATTGGAATTGCTACAATAAATTCCTCCACCAAATGCATCACTATAACTGTTATAAGTGGGATTAGACCAACCGGAAAACGCTGTATTATTTAATATCGTGACATGGCTTAAAACAGGATTGGATCCGTTAACACAGCTCATTCCTCCACCAAAGGAATCATAAAATACCATCCACAAAGGATTATAATCAGGAGTTGCAGTATTATTGGAAATTATTACATTTTGCAAAACAGGACTTGAATTGTCGCAATATAAACCTCCACCCGACTCAGCCGTATTATTTAGGATAACTGTATTCATCATTAATATATCCGAATGCCTGCATAAAATACCCCCACCACAGTCAAGCCCGACTGCGGGGCAGGAAGCAGTCATTGCTGAATTGTCATGAAGGAAAGAATTTTCGAGCGTAAGGTTTGAATTTTCGCAATAGATTCCGCCACCTCCCCTGGAGTACCCATTCCAATAGTGCGTAAAATTGTTGGTAATATTAAGATCGGAAAGCTTGGGGCTTGCACCCATACAATATATCCCTCCACCACGGAAGTTGCACCCGTTGGTAAGGGTAAATCCAGATAGTATAGCAGTTGAATCTTCTTCATTCTCAAAAACCACGACTGGACTGAGGGCACCTCCTCCTCCATTAATCACTGTTTGATAAATATAAGCTGTATCCTGGGTTTTAAGAAAAAGAGAAGCAACAGTTAAATTTTTTCCGTTATAATTTATATTCTCGAAATAGGTGCCTGGATGCACAAGAATTGTATCCCCGTCCATCGCCAAATTAATACCTGCCTGTATCGTTGGCTGATCCGCCGGAATATTGATGATGACTGCATGGGAATGATAAATGATGAAAAAGCTGACCAAAACGTAGAAGAATTTTTTCATGATAACCTCCGTTTTATAGATGCAAGTGGACTGACAAATTCTCAATATCAAATATACAATACTGAAAAGGCGAAAAGGTGACGGATACACCTACGCCAGGGGAAAATGTATAAACGTATGGGTTTAATGGAGGAATGAAATGCGGTTTAAAGTTCGAAGTTATATTCTATTCATCATTAGTCTTTTTTATATATGCATTTCTCATACTTCTTCCAATCCCACTCCAGGTTCATTTGTTAGAACATTGATTTTATGATGAAAGAAATTTCTTACTAAAATATTTACTACTGTCAACAAATTTATATAAATTTGTTGATCAAAGTATACAAATTATGATACAGCGATATTTGTCAACACCCATCAAAGCCAACCTTAAAAGAGGTAATGTTACCATACTTTATGGTGCACGTAGAACCGGTAAAACAACACTGATGAATGAAATCAGCAGTTCATTATCAAATGAAAAAGTGCTAATACTCAATGGTGAAGATTTTGATGTTGCCAGTGTTTTATCCTCCCAAAAAGTTGAAACCCTTCGAAATCTTGTGACAGGATATGACTATTTGTTTATTGACGAAGCCCAGAATATTCCATCGATCGGAAAAAATTTAAAGCTTTTGGTAGATACACAAAATTATATTTCAATTTTTGCAACAGGTTCGGCCTCTTTCGAATTAAAAGGCCAGTTAGGAGAACCATTAACAGGTAGATCGAGATTTTTCAACCTTTATCCATTCAACTTAAGCGAAATATCCAAAGGATATTTGGAAGCCCTTAATAAACTTCCAGAATTATTGATTTATGGGTCTTATCCACAGGTGATTATGGAAGAGAATTTGAAAGAAAAACGTCATCTGCTTGAAAATATCAGAAACGGATATCTGCTGAAAGATGTATTGCAATTAGAGAATATCAAAGACAGCCTGTTTATTATGAACCTTCTAAGGTTGCTTTCCTACCAGGTAGGTAATGATGTTTCGTTCAACGAACTGGCCAGAAATCTGAATACGACAGTAAAAACCATTCAACGTTATTTAGATATTCTAGAAAAAGCATTTATTATTTTCCGATTGTATGGATATAGCCAAAATTTAAGGAAAGAATTGTCAAAATCTCCCCGCTTTTATTTTTGGGATAACGGAATAAGAAATGCAGTGATCTCCAACTTCAGTTCGATTGAAGCCAGGGATGACACCGGTAAACTTTGGGAAAACTTTTGTATTTCTGAGAGAATAAAAAAACAAAACTATAACGAAACATTTTCGAACTTTTACTTTTGGAGAACTTATGACAGGCAGGAAATTGACCTGATTGAAGTTCAAGATGGAAAATTGTATGCTTTTGAATTTAAATGGGGTGATAAAATAACCAAAGTACCCCGGGCTTTCAGTTTAAATTACCCGGATGCTAAATTTAATATTATAAACAGAGAGAGTTTTTTTGATTTTCTAATGTAATCTTCTTACGTTACTTCATTAACTATATTTAAAAGGAATATCAAAAACTACCTTAGTTCCGGCCGGTTCATTTTGCTCATTCATCAGGTCGGAGATGATAAGCGATATCTTGTGTTTTAATTTTTTATTTAAAACCATCAATCTTTCCCGTGTAATATCGGTCGCCATGCTCCTATGATCTTTTCTAAGTTTGTATCCAATCTCCTGCGCTTTTTGCCTCCCAATTCCGTCATCTTCTATTTCAAAAACAATCAAGTTTTCATTTAAAACAAATCGAATCTTTATATTCCCTTTGGCTTTCTTATGTTTAAATCCGTGTTCTATGGAATTTTCGATAAAGGGCTGGGCCAGCATGGGAGGGATTAGCATGTTTTCTGGATCGATCTTCTCATCTATCTCTATGGAAAAATCAAATTTATCCGGGAATCTGATTTTTTGTAATTCAAGATAATTTTCTATTGTACTCACCTCCTTTTCAAAGGGAATGTAATCCTGTGTGGAATTGTCCAGAATGGACCTGACCAACTCTGAAAATCTTGAAAGATATACACTTGCTTTTTTTGAATCCTGTCTGACCACAAAATTCTGTATACTGGCCAGGGAGTTAAAAATAAAATGCGGATTCATTTGAGACCGGAAAAGTTTTTGTTGCAAATTCAACATCTGTTGCTCCGTTTTTAACTTATTCTGGCGAATCAGAATATAGCCAAACATAATTACTACTATGAGTAATCCACCTGATCCGAACAATAAATACCGGTTTTGATTTAAACGTGATTCCTTTAATTCATTTTCCAATGACAAGGTTGCAATCTGCTGATCTTTTCTTTCCGATTCATATTTGATTTGCAACTCCATGGTTTCACGGCCTCGCAATATCTTATTCAAAGTATCCTTAGCATCTGAGTAAGCAATGTGATAATAAAGCGCCTCATTTTTTCTGTTTTTTGCATTATTGATCTGATATAATTTATTATACATTATTCTCCCCTGAGTCCAGTACAATTCTTTTAAATAAGCCGGGTTTAAGGGTCCGTAATACTCATGGCCATAGCTTATTATATTTTTAAGTGAATCGTACCTATATATTGAATTTCTTGTCAATATCTCATTGAAGATCTTTTCAGCATGTCTGTAATAGTTTTCGGCAGTATTAAAATCGTTCATTTTATAGTATACTAATCCCAGATCGTTGGATGCTACCATTGTCCAATATAAAAATCCCCTTTTGTTAAACCATTCGAATCCCTTTTGTTTAAAGTAAATAGCCGAATCCATCTTTCCTTCGGAGAAATAAATATCCCCCATCCAAATCAATGGACGATGTTTCAGAGCTTGTATATCCTGATTAATGTCAGGATATGAAAATGCTTCGTTAAAATAGAATTTGGCTTTTTCATTTTCACCTGTTGCAAAATTATAAGCGCCTACTAAAAAAGTTATGATGATCATTTCCGTACTGTCCATGTCGCTTTTCTTCCCGGTTTCAAACAATTCAAGTAAATACTCAAGTGATTTATCAAACCTGCCTATTGCGGCATAAGTGAAGCCGAGTCCTCCTTTAACATGAGCGATATCCATAATACTTCCAACAGAAGTACCTCCTTCCATAGGTTCACGGAATTTGTCCAGGGAAATGTATCCATATTCCAGTGCTTTTTCATAATTTCCTACGAAATAATTGGATTCGGCAACTTCATAATATACCCGGGCTACCAAATATTTCATATCCAATTTTTCATAAATGCGAAGCGACTCGAGAAAGTTACCTACAGCATCGGGATAATTTCCCTGGTAGTAATGAAAACGACCAAAAGTCCTGTATGTTAATGCAATACCCTCCTGGTAATCAATTTCATTTGACAGGCTCATGGCTTCCTGGGCATATTGTTCTCCCAATTTGAAATCTTTAAAGAAAAGGGAAAGTGCCAGTTTATTCAATGTCTGAACACGTTCTTCCCCTTTTTGAGTAGGTAAGATTATTGAGAGACTATCCGTATTATATATTTTGAGGTCCTTGTATTTTTGCGAAAAACAATCAGAAGTCAATGATACAATCAAAAGACAGATTATGAATTTGGATAGCATATTGATGATATTTTAATTACTTCTTTGACTTTTTTGAGATTATAAGATATGTATGTCTTAAATCATATCTCTTTTTTAATTCCCGGCTATGCTCTCAAACAACTCCAGTAATCTCTCCCTTGCACGGGAAGAAACTGGAATTTTTTGATCATTCGACATTACCACCAAGCCTCCTTCCTGTTTTTCAAAACGTTTAATGTGCTGAAGGTTGACCAGGTGGGACCGGTGTACCCTGAAAAATCCAACATTCGATAACAACTCATCGTATTCTTTCAGTACTTTCGATACCACAATTTTATTTTCATTTACCGATTCGATCACCGTATAGCAATCATCCGATTGACAGTGAATAATGTCACGTGTATTCAGCAAATAGATATTATCTGCCGTCTTTATGACAATCTTTTTATTTTGGGTACTTAACCGGTCAATGTTTTCTTTGAGGGCTTCCAGTTGTGTTGTAAAGGTTTGTTGAACCAGTCTTTCAGCCCTTTCAACTGCTTCTGTAAGTTTCTCCGGATTTATAGGTTTCAGCAGGTAATCCACCGCACTGAACCGGAAAGCCTCTATGGCATGCTTTTCATAAGCTGTAATGAAAATAATCTTAAAATTGATGGTATCAAACGCTTGCAAAAGATCGAAGCCGGTACCGTCATCCATCCTGATATCCAACAAAACCAAATCCGGTAATTTATTTCGTATGGCTTTCATCCCTGTGACGACACCGTCAGCTTCCCCGACAATTTTCACCTGTGGACAGTAATCATCCAGCATACTGACAAGTGTATCCCTCACATGGGTTTCGTCATCGATGATGATGGTGCGGAGCATTTGGTTTTTTATTTTTTTTATAAAGGTAAGCATAAAGTTGAAAATTCCAGATTACAAAAATCAATTTCCAAGAAATCAAATGAAACAACCCATCACCAGTTATGGTGTTCTTGAATTTATCTTAATATAACAAACTTTTTTGTCACCTCTTCATCCCCAATCTTCAACCGGATAAAATAGATACCCTCTTGCAGAAATGTAATATCCATTGTTACATGGCTGGAGCTAAATTTCTGTTTTTTAACAATCAGACCTGAGCTATTGAAGATAATCATCGATTGAATATTTCCGCTGTTGGTAATATGAAGCTTATCTTTTGCCGGATTGGGGAACAAACTGATTCCTGTTGTACTATTAACTCCTATGTGTGTAGCAAGAGAATCAACATGGATATAATCCAATTTTACCAGTGTATCTGCGCCATAAGAATTTGTAACAATCAGCTTAACGTAGTATTCACCCGGTATATCGTAAAAAATTACAGGATCTTGTTCCGTTGATGTTTCAGGTGTTCCACCTTCAAAAAACCATTCCCAGTTAGTGGGATTATTCCCTGACAGATCAGTAAATTGTACAGAATCTCCCTCAACGATAAGTGTTGTATCTGCAACAAAATTTGCATTGGGAACGAAGATATCCAGGAATTCACAAATACGTTTCAATAGCTCTTGACGGGTGCTTGGAAATGATGCATCTTGAAGCTCGGCCAGTGCATAGCTTAAATAAAATACTTTATGTCCAAAGGTTGCTGATCCGTCAAACATAATTGAAACATTTCCATAATTGTTTTCATAAAACGGAATTATGGCTCCGGAATCTGATTCAAGTTCATCAATATACCAGTTATATAGCTGGTTCGATCCTGTAAATGACATTCCTTCACAGGGGCTGCCAGAAATGCCAATCAGATAATCGATTGGATTTTGTGTGGCTACAATTGCATGATTGCTTACCCCGAACAATTCTTTCATCTCCAGATAATTTTGATAACCAAAAAATGAAGCCCCTGTAAACATTCCACCCATTTCAATATATAAATTACCTCCGTTCTCCAGGTACTCCTGGCATATCAGCGAATGCTCTTCAGTGAAAAAGTATCCTTTGTCCAGATACATATCAAAATTTCCGTGCGATAAAAAAACTGCGTCAAATCCCTTAAATGAAATAGGATAAGTATTTGTATATGTGTTTTCTATTCCTGAAGAATTAAGATATGATTTAATAAATGTGCCGCTATAATCCTGACCGTTTTCTTCTCCTTCAAATACAAGTACACCTGAAGGAGCTACCAGAAGGTCAAAAGTGGTATCCGGAAAATATACAATTGGTTTATTTGTTTCAATATTAACCGAAAACCGAGCAAAATGAGAGCTTGCTGTTTCACTTACTTTTATATGCAATTGGTCTTCAATTAAGAAATAACCATCAGGTGGAATATTAGCAGTGGCATTGCCATCAATAATGATTATTTCCTGATCATCTGATTGAATGGTAATGTTTACATCGTCTTCACCCAAACACGGAATATAATTTCGGAATGTCATATTTAATGTAACCGCTTCACCGGGTGCAAGTATTTCATCATTATTTTCATCCTGGGGATCAAGTTTTTTAAGCATCAGTTTTAATTCCTGAGGTACATTTGCAGACGCAGTGTCCAGTGCCCGAAAAGCATTTATCCGGCCACTTCCTAATTTATTTTGGTATTGGGGATTTAACCAGTCAATACTGTCAGCTGTACTTATAATCCTAGTTATTAACTGGTCATTGGTCCACGTCGGATGATAAGACTTTAAAAGCCCCAGAGTTCCGGAAATGACCGGGCAGGCCATTGAAGTACCCATTATCGTCGTATATACACCATTTGGCAAAGTACTTAGTATTTGACCTGGGGCACAAATATCAACTGATGGGCCAAATGAGGAATAAATTGCTATTATATCATTTTGATTTACTGCTGCTACACTTATTACTCCAGGGTAGGAGGCCGGATAATAGAGCCTTTCTGAATAATCATTTCCTGCAGCAGCTACAACAATACTACCAAGTCCGGTAACATACTCTATAACTTCCTCTTCTGCCTGTAATGATACAGGAGATGCCCAGCTGTTGCTTATAATGTCTGCTCCGTTTTCTGCTGCATAAATTAACGCATCATAGTGGCCCCAGCCAAATTGATTATCCTCCTTCGCCAATAATGGCATAAAGGTGAGATTCCAGCTAATACTAGCTATACCCTGATGGTTATTTGTTCGTCCTGCTGCTATCCCTGCACAATGAGTACCGTGACCATTATTATTGGCACCGGCTATTGGAATTGGGTCATTGGAATTCAGGAAAAAATTCCATCCGATAAAATCGTCTACAAAGCCATTTTCATCATCATCAGTATCATTCTCATCTCCAGGGTCTAATATCCACTCACCGTCTATATATTCTATTGTATGGCCATCCCCATCGGCATCCTCCCCCAGATTTTGCCATAAGTTATCTGTAAGATCAGGATGCTTCCAATCAACTCCGCAATCATTAATTGCAATGATAACATTAGCTCCATCTTCACCATGATGTATGTCCCATGCTTCCGGTGCAAATATTTGAACAAGATGATTGCATTGCGGATACAGTGAATCGTTGGGATAATCTAAAAAAAATTTGAGAGAGATAGGTTCGGCATATTCAATATTTGGGTCTTTGGAAAACTCGTCGGCAACTTTTTTCACAGGATAATTTTCTGGAAATTCAATCCTGTAAATTCTTGAAAGGTCTGGCATTCCTTTTTTCAGTTTATTTGGATTATACCCGAATCTTTTTTCTATCAGATTCACTTCGTATTTATTGGCCTTTGCATCGAGCGAAGGGATATTAAAAGAGACTTTTCCTTTTTGTTTATTAAAATTCCCAACTCCCGCTTTTACCTTAATGGTGATCATCCCCTTGTAAAATAAGGGTTGGTTGTTTCCGAGTGAAAATGATGTCGTTTGCTGACCGTCATTTTTTTCTATTAGCATCATCGAGGTCGTTCCCAAGACCAGGAGAGCTGCGAATAATAGGTTGAATTTTTTCATGATCCTAAATTTTTGAATAAAGTATTAGGTATGGAGCAAAGTACAAATAGGATCTATGCCGCAGGCGCTTTGCTCCGTGCTGTTTATAGTTTTATAATTTTTCGTGTTTCTTCCTGATCATTGATTTGCATATGGATAAAGTAAATTCCTGGTGGCAAACCGTCTGCCTGCCAAATGACCTTATCCACTCCTATGTGACTGCCTTCTTGTTTAAATTCTTCTATCACCTGGCCGATTTGATTGTATATTTTAATTTCAGTAATACCAGGTTTAATTATTTCATAAGTGATGTTTATAGCAGTTGAAAAGGGATTGGGATGGATAGACAGATTTTCAGGGAGTTTTCCCTCATCAATCGAAACATACTCACAAGCCTCTATGACTTCTTCCGGGCTGTTGCAACCGGGGGCATTGTCACCAATCGCTATTGTACCATTTAAACTTGCCAGGTAATTACAAATACTTGTAATTGCGCATTCTGATAAATTACTGTTTGAATAAATTTGAAGCCAGGAGATTGAACCTGCATCTATATTGTCTAAACCTGATAAACTTTCAAGAGAATCATTATGATTTATATATAAATTACCATTTATAGCACTTAGGTTGTTTAAACCAGACATGTTGTTTAAGCTTTTTACGCCAACTATTTTCAAATCACCTCCAACATATGCCAAATTTTGTAAGCCTGAAAGGCTTGTAAGTGATTTATTGCCCCAAATATTAAGTTCACCTCCTATGGAATTTATATTATTCAATCCTGCTATACTACTAAGTGAATCGTTACTCATGACCCTTAAGTTTCCCCCGATTGATGTCAGTGAATCTAATGCCATAATACTTTTTAATGAGGCATTGCCTTGCTGAATATAACCCAATTCAAAATCACCACCAATGAATTTTAACCTTTCCAGACCAGCAAAATCAATTAGCGCAGGGTTGCTTTGAATAAAAAAATCTTCTGAAATAGAAGACAAATTATTCAAGCCTTCCAAGTGTAGAATTGCATTGTTTCCCCGAATTGATACCAATCCTTCTACAGATGTAATATTATTCAGCCCTGAAAGACTATTCAGACCCATATTATTACCAACACGTAAATCTCCGTGAATAGATATTAAATTTGCCAGTGCAACTATGTTTGTAAGCGAATCATTTCCAATAATTATCAAGTCCCCACCCATTGATAACAGATTTTGCATTCCGGTTAAGCTCTTTAAAGAATAATTATCATAAATATGTATACCTCCCCCTATATTCGTCAGGTTATCAAGACCTGATAGATCAATCAGGGAAGGGTTTCCACAACCCCCGCCAACGTTTGGAAATCCAATATAAAGATCACCTTGCATGTAGCTTAAGTTATCTAATCCTGATAAGTTTATGAGTTGCTCATTATTTATTAGTACAAGGCCTCCTCCAATTGAAGTTAAATTGCTTAGTTCAGTTAAATTTGTTATGGTATTGATACATTCAATCCATAGATCTCCACCGATATAATTCATATTATCCAATCCGCTTAGACTTGTCATCATTTTGTTGTACTTAATCTGAAGATCACCTCCAATGGAAGTCAAAACATTTAGACCATTCAAATTTGCTATGCTACCAGAATAGGAATCTGAAATTATTACATTCCCTTCAATCTCAGTGCAATTGGGATAATTGAATTGAAAACTATCCACCTGGGCCTGGGTGGTAAATGTGATTCCTTCAGGCAGACATGAATTTTCACAAGCCTCCATGACTTCTTCCAGGCTGTTGCATCCGGGGCTGTTTTCCTGGATTACAATATTGCCATTGGGGCTCGATAAATAGGCACAAATACTTTCGGCTTCACAATTCGATAATGAAGAATTATGATCAATATATAAATTATTAACGGAACTGGCATTTATGTTTTCCAGCCCTTCTAAACTGGTTAGAATGCCATTATTCTGGATGATCAGATCACCACCGATGGAACTTACATTTTCCAATCCAGCTAAACTGGAAATTGAAGGATTGGGGGGGATTGTCCCAAAGACTGTCCAGTAACCTATTTTTAGATTTCCACCAATTGAACTCAGATTTTCCAATCCGGTCAAACCGGTGAGCATATCGTTACAAAATATTTCAAGGTTTCCACCAATTGAAACCAAATTTTCAAGGCCGCAAACACTCGTCAGGGATGGATTGCCATTGCAGGAAAAACCGTTGACAGCATCAAAATTCAAACCGCCTATAATAAGATCCCCTTCTAAAATGGTCAAATTGTTGAGGCCGTTTAAATTGGTAAATGATTGGTTGTCCCAAATTTCGAGATTGCCTTCGATTAAAACAAGGTTATTAAGGCCTGTCAAACATGTCAGGGCATCATTTGACTTAATCTTCAGATCACCACCGATGGAAGCCAGGTTTTCCAAACCCGATAAACTACTCAAAGATTGATTTCCTGTCAGTCCATTTAAACCATATCCTATATTCAGATTTCCCCCAATGGTTGTAAGGTTTTCCAGTCCTGTAAAACTCATCAGGGAATCATTTCCCCTAATATGGAATTCACCACCTATGGAAATCAGATTTTCCAATCCCGACATATCGTACAATGCATCCATATTCAAAATCTGGAGGTCTCCGCCAATACTGTCTAAATTATTCAGGCCTGCCAGGCTTGTCAGATTATCTTGTGCAACATATGGATGTCCAAAATTTAAATCCCCTCCAACAACTTTCAGGTTTTCAAGTCCTGTAAGGCTTTTGAGGGTATATTCGACTATGGAAAAATCCTCTTCGATAAAGGTGAGGCTGTCCAATCCGGATAAATTGGTCAGGGAATCGTTACTATACATTCTCAAATAGCCACCGATAGAAGTCAGGCTGGTTAATCCCGTTAATGTGTTAAGCGCATCATTATCCGCAATGCTTAGGTCACCGCCGATGGATGAAAGGTTGCATATTCCGGATAAGCTCGTCAGGGACGGATTTCCACCAACATTTTGTAAACCTAAATGAAGATGGGTTCCAATAGTAGTGATATTCTCCAGTCCTGTTAAACTGCACAAATTGCTATTTTGAATAATCTCAACACCACCTCCTATGTGTGTTAGATTATCAAGGCCTGCCAGGTTTATCAGGGAAACAGTGTATTTAATAACCAGGTTCCCCCCGATAGTATTAAGTACACTCAGTCCATTTAAATTGGTGATATTATCACCCTGAATTACAACGTTTCCCTCTATTTCAGTGCAAATTGGATAATTGATATGAAAACTATCAATCTGTTCCTGGGTTGTGAAAGTGATTCCTTCAGGCAGGCAGGGTTGAGAAATTGAAGCTAATTGGAGAGATAGCAGCACTAAAATTAAAAGTGTTACTTTTTTCATGATGACCTCCGTGTTTGTTGCGAGTTGCTGGATACTTGTTGCTGGTTGGTAACTATTTTACCAGCAACTAGAAACCAGTGACTGTTTTTATAGTTTTATCATTTTTCTGGTTTGTATTCCATTATTAATTTTTAAAGTGCAGATATAAACACCCGCTGGTAAATCATCTGCTTGCCAGATGAGTTGGCCTGTTCCCGGAATACATTCTTCCTGTAAAAACTCCTCTACAAGTTGTCCGGTTTGGTTGCAAATTTTCAGACAGACCTTTCCTGGATCATCAACATAATATTCAATGATTGCTGAATTTGTTAAAGGATTTGGGTGAATGATCAATTGATCTGTAAATTCCGGAATTTCTGCAGACAAGGCTTCACATGCAAGTGATACCTCTTCCGGGCTGTTACAACCGGAGGCGTTGTTGAATATCCAAACTGTACCGGCTGGACTTGCCAAATAATCGCAAATACTTTGTACTGCACAACTAGACAAGGATTCATTCTCCCATATTTTCAAATCAGTAACGGTCCCCGCCTCTATGTTTTCCAGTCCGGATAAACTGGTCAAGTGAGGATTGTTCTGGATCGATAGGATGCCACCAATGGCCGTGAGGCTCTCCAGCCCTTCCAGACTTGCCAATGCATTATTCCCCCCTACCCAGTACCAACCAATGCATAAATGACCTCCAATGGTGGTTAAATTGTTTAAGCCTGCAAAATTGACTAGTCCATTATTATTCCAAATATCACACTTCCCTCCAATAGAGGTGAGGTTGTGCAACCCAATAAAATCAATCAGGCCATCATTATAAAATATGATCATGTTGTCTCCAACCGTAACCAGGGAATTCAGTCCATTCAGGTTGGTTAATGCATCATTATCATATATATTGAGGCTCCCTCCGATGGAAACCAGATTCCCCAAGCCGGTGAGGCTGGTTAAAGATGGATTATCAAAAATAGCACAACCAGATGATAATGTCACAATATTTTCGAGCCCGGTTAAACTGGTCAATCCCTCATTATCCTGAATAATAAGCATACCGCCGATGGCAGTAACATTGTCAAGGCCGGTTAGATTAGTCAGCTGATGGCTGAGCTCAACTTTAAAATACCCACCAATGGATGTTAGGTTGGCCAGTCCTGTCAGACTTTCCAAATTTGGGTTCCCAATGCCTGAATTAATATCACCGATTGAAAAGTTACCCCAAATTGAGGTTAACGGATTTAACCCATTCAAATTAGTAATATCATCCCCTTGAATGGTTACTTCTCCTTCTATTTCAGAGCATCCCGGATAGTTGATCTGAAAACTGTCAATTTGTGCTTGAGTTGTGAATATAATCCCTTCGGGCAGACATGATGCCACTGCATCGCAGGCATCCTGCACTTCTTCCGGGCTGTTGCAGCCAGGGGCGTTGTTATAGATTTCTACAGAACCATTGGGACTGGCCAGGTAATCGCATATGCTTTGCACCTCGCAAGTGGACAATGACGAATTTTCATAAATATATATATCATTTATTGAAGAAGCTTCAATATTATTCAAGCCCGATAAACTGGATAAAACTTCATTGTCAAAAACCCACAAGCTACCCCCGACAGAAGTCAGATTTTCTAATGCTGTTATACTTGTTAAAGATGAATTCCCACCGTAAAACCAGTGGCCTATTATAACACTTCCTCCAATTGAATTCAGATTTTGTAAACCAAATAAACTGGTCAGGTTAGAGTTACCGCTTAAATGCAAATCCCCTCCAATTGCAGTAAGATTTTCCAATCCTGATAAGCTTGTCATGCCATTTTGGTTTTGGACAAGAAGGTATCCATTGATAGAGATAAGATTCTCTAAACCTGTTAAACTCGATAAGTAACTATTTTCATTGATTCTGAGATTTCCATTAATTAAGCTAATATTGTCAAGTCCTGTTAGGCTGGTTAAAGGATTATATGCCAAATATAAATCACCTCCGATGGAACTCACATTTTCCAAACCTGCTAAATTAGTAAGAGCATCGTTTGCAAAAATGGAAAGACCTCCACCAATTGAATCCAGGTTACTCAATTCCATTAAATTGGTAATCCCATCAATCGAGTTCAGACTTAGTTCGCCTTCAACCGTTGATAGGTTTTCCAATCCGGCAAGACTACATAAAGAATTATTAAAATAAATATGCAATCCTCCAACGCTTGTCAGGTTATTTAGGCCTGTTAAACTAGTAAGTGCAGGATTAAACCTGATCTCAAAGTCACCATCAACATGGATTAAATTATTTAATCCCGCCAAACTGGTAAGAGCTGGATTACCCATTTGATTATAGCCAGCCAGAAACGTTCCAACAGATAGACTTCCCGGAACATGGGTTATATTCTCCAATCCTGACAAATTGGTCAGGGATTCATTTCCATAAATTTTAATATTACCACCAAGTGTATTAACATTATCCAATCCTGATAAATTTGTTAGGGCTGAATTACGTTTAATGAGGAGATCTCCCCCTATGGTATTCAAATTTTCTAAACCTGATAAATTAGTCAGGGATGGATTGGTTAAATAATAATCGGTACCTATGAGTAAATTATTGCCGATGGAAGTCACAACACTGAGACCGCTCAGATTCGTAATATCATTCCCATTTATCTTTACATCCCCTTCTATTTCTGTGCAATTGGGATAATTGATCTGAAAACTGTCAATTTGTTCCTGGGTTGTGAAAGTGATTCCTTCGGGCAGGCAGGGTTGTGCTTGAATAAATACCTGAATTAACAGCATAACTAAAGTTAATAATGTTACGTTTTTCATAATGACTTCTTTTATAATTAAACCCTTTAGTTAAATTTAGAACTGATGAATTGATTATTTATAGCAATGTAAATTTACAATGCTGAGAAGGCTGAAATGAAACAGATCAGTAAACGCCCTGGATTTTTCAGTGAACCTTGACCTTGATCAAGTATAGGGATAAAAAAGTTTATGTTTGATGTTCGCCTTGGAGCTCTTTTATTGGTTAAAAAGGAAATTGTTATTATTTGTTTTCGAAGTATTTATGATACTCCTTCAAATCCCACTGCAAATCCATTTCCTCAAACATTGCTTTTGCTTTCATAAGGCATTCAGTGCCATTCATGCCGTTGATTCTTTCTTTTTTATTGGATGTATCACGAAGGAATTTGCCAGCTTCGAAATAAGTTCGTGAAAGTTCAAGATAGCCAAATTCCTGGCCGTATTTTATTGATCTTTTGAAATTTAGTACAGCCTTGTTTGAATTGCCTTTCAGCCAATGGGCAACAGCACGTAAACGGTAAGCTTCCGTAAGAAGTGCCCTGACTTTTTGCACCCGATGGATGAGGTCTTTGGTAGTTTTTAAAAGAATCTTTTTTGCGGGTTCATGATCTTCTTTCAAATAAATTTCAGCGATTTTGAAATAGGATTTTGCAATCAGGTATTGTGAAATAGTAATAGGTACTTTTATTCCTTTCAAAATTTTTCCGGCTTCAAAAAGATTGGATTCGGCTTCTTTGAGTTCGTTGTTTAATGAAAACATCATTGAACGAAAACAAAAGGTCATGAAAAGAACAAGTGTATTATTAGTCTTAATAGCAAGTTCAATTGACCTTTCTGAAGCTTTTTGCAGCTCAATAAATTTTCTGAATTTTATGTTTTGATATCCATTTAAGCGCTGCCAGGTCACTAATGTATAATTATTTTCAAATGCCTCTGACAGCTTTTTCATCATATCCAAAAGACGCAGAACAAGTTGTTCGTTACCCCATTCAGTCTGGCTACAACCACTTATTAAATAATAATTCATTGGATGCCAATATTCTCCTATTCGAATACTATAGTTGAGGACATTATCTTCATCCTTTAGTTGTAATTTTTTCCCTGCATAGTAAGCCAAAAATGACTGACCAAGTTTTCCGATAAGGTATCCTTCATTATATTCTTCAGTTATATATTTTTCACTTTTTTCTAAAACCCGCTGTCCCATTTTAAAAAATTTCCCCGCAAACAGAAAAACTACACTTTCGCCAAAAATCAAATAAGTATGAAATGAACCTATAATGTTTTCTTTAAATACGTTATTATTTAACACAACAAACCTGTAGCCATAGGTGGATAAATAAAACATCTTCCCTGGATTAATTGAAGTTAATGCCTTAACATTGAAACTGTTTATTTTCAATAATTTGTAATTTAATTCACCTGGCATGGCATCTGGAATGAACTTATAAAAGTTAATCACATAAAAGCGCAAAAAAAGGCAATACATCAGGTAGATCTTTCTTTGAAATTCTGTTTCCGGATAGGGTTTGAAGTAATATGACCGAACCAGATCATAATATTTATCCGCTTCAATATATTGACCGCATGCAAAATTTGCATAAAACAGTTTCTCCTGCAGATCAACAACTTTTTGGGGATCAGGAGATTCATTTTGTTGAATGCACAAATGAAGTGCTTTTTTAAGAAATGTTACTGCTTCGGTGGAAGCACCGGAACGCATCGACTCGTCACCGGCTTTTATCAGGTATTCTTCTGTTTTCTCTGCTTGACCCGCTTTGCTGTAATGATGTGCCAGCATACCATAAAATTCATGAATACGCCCGGCAAAAACCTTTTCGATAGATCCTGCAATTTTCAGGTGCAACTCTTTTTTTGTCTTTTCTACAATAGATTCATAAGTGGCCTGCTGCGCCAGGGCATGCTTAAAAAGAAACTCCACCTCATCCTTAGTTTTTCGTTCATTGATCAACTGGACATCCTTTAAATATTCAAGCTTGTTGTCCATCTCTTCGATGGTTTGGGCTGCTTCTTCCAACACTTTATAATAAAAGTTCCTGCCGATCACGGAGGCGGTTCGTAGCAGATTTTTGGTTTTGTCATCCAGCCGGTCAATCCTGGATAATATGACATTGTCAATAGATTCGGGAATGTTCGCGTACTTTATATTTTCGGTGAGGACAAAATGATTGTTTTTGATTTCGATCAACCCTTCATCCAAAAACGACCGGATCACTTCCTCAATGAAAAATGGATTTCCTTTAGATCTTTGGATAATCAGGTTATTGATTTCTTCGGGTAGTTCAACTTTATCCAATAAATTTTCGATCAATTCATCCGATTGTCCACTTGCTAAAGGATCTATGCGAATTTCCAGATGATATTCTTTTAGATTTTCATTTAGGAAATTTTGGATTCGATCACCTGTTTCTTTATACCCAGGCCTGAAAACATTTACAAACAGAATCCTTTGCTTCTGCACCAGCTTAAACAATGATTCCATGAATATCACTGAAGTCATATCGCACCAGTGTGCATCTTCAATAACAATCATAATGGGTCGAATCGAAGAAGCCCTGGAAAGCAGATCACGCATATTTTTCAATATTAGGTTTTCAAGGGCTTCACCTTCAATATCTTTTATTCGTTCTTTGGATTTACCCTCTAACCTGTATCCCATCATGGTTGCGATGAAAGGGAATATTTCATCAAAAGCTTCAGGATAAATTCTTTTGATATTGCTTTCCAGTTTTCCCAAGGCAGTTTCTGTCAAATCTTCTTCCATGATCCCAGCCCAGGATTTGATGATCTGAATGATTGGATGGAAACTGAGATTTTTACCGTTTGAGATCGCCCTGCCCTCGAACAAAGCCACTTTTTTACTGATTTGGGTTTCTTTTAATTCTGCTATTAGACGCGATTTCCCAATGCCTGCCACTCCCGAAATATTAACAACCGATCCGCGCCCATTGATCAGTTGCATGATTTGTTTTTCAAGTAGTTTAAATTCTTCAACTCTTCCTACCATGTGCGAATTGATCATCCGGCTTTGATTTGCCCCAGCAACCTTTACCTGTTTTTTTCCCAGAACCTGGTATACCGGCAAAGGTGCTTTCAATCCCTTTACAGGCACAGGCTCCAGTATCTGAAAGTCAATTTTTTCTTTTGTTTTATCAAAGGTTTCTTTACCTGTTAGCACCTGACCTGGTCCAGCAATATCGCAGATACGGGATGCTATGGTTACCGTTTCTCCCATTAAGGTATATTGTTCCTGTTTTTTCAACCCTATTTTCCCTGTAAACACAACACCGGTCTTTATGCCCATTTTTATATTCAATGGGGATGCAATTTCTTGGTTTTGGTTAAATCCAGAAAATTTACTTTGAATTTCCAATGCAGCCCTTACAGCCCGAAACGATGTATGTTCAATGGCCCCAAAAATCCCAAAAGAGGATACTACGGAATCACCCATCATTTCATTTACATTTCCCCCATAGAGTTCAATGGCGGTAATAATCAGTTTCATGTAACTGTTCAAAATCCGGGTTACATCTTCTGCTTCTGTTTTCTCTGATAATTCATTGATACCCGTAAGCTCTGAATATAGGATGGTGGCCTGTTTTTTTTCTGATCCTTTTAGTTGAGGTTCCATGGCTTCTCAGGTTGGAAAAGAGTTTATAAATATACTATAATTTAACGGCTTTTCAAAGTTAATATGAGGAGCCTCAGAATTTTAAGAAAATACAAAAACGATGGAACAGAATGTAGGAACGTATCAAAATGGATGATTATCGTTGAATATAAATCTTGCAGGTAATATAGTATGTTGCTATAGAATCGGATACATTCCCCTAGGTAAGGCTATTGAATAAATTAAGCAGCATTTCACGTTTTCGAAAAGAAACCGGAACAACCGAGCTATCTGACATGATCACATCACCACTATCGGTCTTATCAAAATAACTGAGTTTATTTATATTGATAATATGGGATTTATGAATACGATGAAAACCCCTGTCGATCAGCATCCCTTCCCATTCCTTGATGGCAACACAAACAATAACTTTACGACCATCTTCAATATAAAAAGTGGAATAATTTCCATCGGCTTCAATTCTTATGATATCGGTTGTATTTACTAAATGGACATGCTCGCTTGTTTTCAGGATTATTTTATCGGATTTATTCAGGGCTTTAATATTTGCCTCCAATGCCTTGAACTGCATTTTTTCCTCTACCCTGATCAGGTCATCAGCCCGGTTAATGGCTAAAGAAAGTTCTTCGGCATCAATGGGCTTTAGTATATAATCGATGGCTCCAAATTTATAGCCCTTGATGGCATATTCCATGTATCCTGAGATAAAAATCACTTTAAAATCAGGTTTGTCAAAATGTTTGAGCAAGTCGAAACCACTTCCATCCGGCATCTTTACATCCAAAATAATAAGATCGGGATTATGCTCATTGATCGACGAAACACCTGACTTTACACTTTCTGCAACGGCCGCTATTGTTACATTGGGGCAATACGATTCTATCGTTCTCGCGATTAATTCACTAACCATGGGCTCATCATCAATAATGATCAATTTAATCATGACACTTTTTTCGAGGAAGAGTAAATATACATAAAATCTCCCACATATAATTATCCTGAAATTTAATCAAGTAAAAACTGAAATTGAGGTGATGGGATAATTAAAAAACGGGCAACCCCAAAGGGTCACCCGCAATCCCGTGATTAACTAATGAAACGGGGGGATCAATCGATTTTGATAAACTTATGCGTATATGATTGCCTGTCAATTGATAAACAAATGAAATACGTTCCGGGCGCCAGTGTCGAAACATCAACCGCTAGTGCATGTTTACCTGCAGTGAGTAAACCCGTTACAACTTCCTCTTGTTTTTGGCCCACAAAATTGTAAACAGTTATAATGACATCGCTGGCTTCCTGAAGATTTAGCTGAAGGTTGCAGGTACCCGAAACCGGGTTGGGTGCAATAACGAAAGGAATTTCACCTTCTGTTTTTTCATCCATACCTGTCAATAGATCTACATAAATGGAGTTTGAATAATCGCTTAATCCATAGGAATTGTATGCACGAACACGATAATATGCTTCGTCTGTAAGAACTTCATCAACCTCGTAAGAGGTCACATTTCCAACGTTGATCCCTGAATAGATCATAACTTCGAAATCAGGATCAGCTGCAACATCCAGGTAATATTTTGTAGCGCCGAAAGCTTCCTCCCAGTTGGCCACAAAACTTTCAAAACTCACCTCAGTTGCTTCAATGGCCACCGGAATGCCAGGAGCCGGATAAAAGAATGCACCCATATCACAAGCTGTTCCATTGGGATCGATGATCTCAGGATTTCCGGCATCAATACAGGGTGAAGTCATGGACAACATATAATTATCCGCTAAAATTAATGCAAACATCGGATTGGTATCCATATTGGTGGTATCATAACTACCCAAAAAATTGGGATTGGGTCCAATGCCGGCTTCCCCCCCTTCCACATCGCAGTATTTTACAATGATGGTATCATTGATTGAAAAATTACCAATTTGAGCTCCTTCCGGTGCTGTATTACCCCAGAGTATGGAGTTATATAGGTTCATGCTGGATTGTGAGTAAAGAGAAACCGCTCCACCTTCTCCGGTGCCATCGGTGCCGGCTGAATTATTATTAAATGTACAAAAGTTGATGGTGGCCATGCTGTGATCATAAATATCAATGGCTCCTCCATCATCTAAAACTGTATTATCATAGAAAAGGCAACGAATGATTGTAGGATCAGAATATAGATATGAAAAAATGGCACCACCATGTTCGGCTGAATTACCATGGAATACAGAATGCATTATTAATGGTGAACTTCCCCACAATCCAATGGCTCCACCACTGGGAGGATATATACTGGCAATGTTATCTGCCCAATTGTATCTGAATAAACAATGATCAATCAGGATTTTATCAAAAAACTTGATGGCCATGGCACCACCGGAAGTATATTCATCCTGGCCCGAACCCCAACCATACTCGAATATACAATGTGTGAACCTGGAACTGTCATTGGTAGCACTGGTACCCGGAAATTCGATGTGTCCCCAGCCCTTATCACGATCAACGGCTGTAAAGACCACCTCGCCTTCATTGGACTCATTACCCTGGCATAATAGCTGTCCCATTACCTTAAACTGAATGGGTTCTTTGAATTTCAACCAAACCCCTGGCTCAATGATCAATGTTTCACCATAGGGTACGGTAATATTACCCTCAATGATATATGGGCTGCAACTGGCCATCCATTGCCCGGAAACATCGCCTTCATAAACCCTGGTGCAATGGGCATGATGGCTTTTCAGGGTGCCGGACGTGATTTCGTACAATCTTCCATATCGGCTTCCCTGATCAAGGTCGGAATGCGTAAGCGGGTGTTCAAATGCCAGACTCATTTGCCTGTCAGCCACATCAATGAAAAATGATTGTGCCACCATTTGCACATCGACCGAACTATTTTCACTGGCATCATACATAACTCCCGGTGAAGAAAAAACATTCCAGTTGGTGCCGGTTTCTTCATAATGGATCGTATCCATGACAAAACCGATGCAGGGCTCACCATCCACTTCTATGGTTAACAGGTTATGATAAGCATTGAATATAAAGTAATTGCCATTGTACCACCAATCCTCAAACTCCACCTTTTCATCCATACTACCCAGTCCGGCTTTGACACTGACCTGATCCAGTGAAAATCCGCGATACGTAAGCTGAAGGTAAAAATTCATGTAACCGGTTCCAAAATCCAGTATTTCACACATGGCCGCATCGGGATCGGGATCGATATCATCATAATCCCGGGAGGCGATATAATAGCAGGTTGCTCCGCCTGGTCCGGCACCCTGAGGTTCCGGTCCTGTTCCATCGGCATCCCAGTACGCCCAACCGTGATGATTGGCTTCCAGGCCCTGAATGGGTAATTCCGGCGAACCCACCTCAAGTATACCATTGATTACATTGTAACACATTCCGGACCTGCCATTTCCAGCGATCGGTACATTTCCATATGAGGATTCATAAAACGTCCTGATCTCATTACCATCAAGATCATTCAAAAAGGCTTCTGCTACTTCATATGCTGGTGTTCCAGGGTCTGCAATATTTGTCAATGGAGAATAACCAGATTCAACCTGCCAGTTTCCACTCCCTGCTGTATTGATATACATATTAGTATAATTCGTATAACCCGAGAGCATTGGTTCTCCATCTACTTCAAGAGTAAAGCTGATGCCATAATAGTTGGAATAAGCCCAATTATCCATAAAGAACCAGTCCATACCTTCCTCATCATCACCCAGAGAGCAAAGTCCGTATTTACATTTCACCTGGTCAGCCGTGAAGCCATGGTTGGTAAGCGCTTGCTCAAACTGCGGAAACCCAGACATACCTGGTAATAAATGAAAACAGGAATAATTTGGATCACCCGTTACGTAATCCCGGGATGATCCATAATAATACTGACTTGTATATCCTGGTGCCGGCACCAAATGTCCTGTGGCAGCAGGTTCAGGGCCGGTACCATCCGCATTCCAACCGGCAATGCCTTCACCTTGTGAAACCAATCCGGTAAATTGAATTTGTGCATGACAAGAAAGATGCGTTAAGAAGAAGAACAATAGGGTGATGAAACACCCCGCAAGGGTTGTGGTGAATGTTTTCATAAAACCTCCGTTTTTTTAGTTAATAATGAACAATTCCAAATATAAGGAATACAGGAGGCCCATATGAATTAAATGTATGAACGCCGGGGATAAATGAATAAACGCTGGGATTGGATCAATAAACGTTAATGTTGAAATGGTTCGATACAGTCTGAATAAACAGGAAATCCTGTTCAAACCGATCAATTTACATTTCATTCAGGCAATACATTACCTTTTCGCACAACTCCTCATCCGCGCCGGGACAATACCCCCTTGATTGACAATGAATGTTCATGTCATGATCGAACAAAATGGTATACGGACCATCGGGGATGGCCATTTTCCGTCTGAAATCTCCGTTTTTGTCAATGTACACCTCGGCTTCAATGGCATGTCCGTTGACATAGGGTTTCACATGATCCGTTTTGCCGATACAATCAACACAAATGGCCACCAGTTTGACACCAAAAGATTGGAGTTCTTCCTTCCAGGCCTCATTCATCATGAACAGGTTTTCACAACATTTAAGGTCGGTGGTTTTCCAGAATACAAGGATCATGGGCAAACTGTCGTTGGAAATGGATTGTGCATTGACACATTGTCCGTCGAGGGTATACAATTCGGCATTGGGTAACATTTTATTTTGTGCCTTGATGATGACGGATACCGATAACAAAGCACAGCCGATCAGGATGGGGCTCATGGGTTTCATGGCTGTTGGTTTTGATTTTAAAATAGAACCTTAAAGATACGAAAAAAAGGCCTGAAAGTCAACCAAAACAACCAATATTTGATTGATAAAAAAAACCGGTAACCCATTGGATTACCGGTTCAATGATCAAAGAATGGAATCATCTCCTCAGCAATTTCACGGTCTGATGAACCTGACCGGTGTTAAGCTTTAAGATATACATTCCGGGCTTCAGGTTTTGGGTCTCCAACAACACTTCGTGTGTTCCTCTGGTTTGATAGGCATTGACGACAGTGCTCAATTTGCTTCCACTGATGGTAAACATGGAAATATTTACATGATCATCTGCAGAGAGTGCATAGTGTAAGGTGGCTTCATCCTTAACAGGATTTGGAAAAACAGATAAGTAGGTTTGTATGGATACATTTTCATCACTGATGGCAGATTTAAAGTATACCGGGCTGTCCAGGAGCTCAACCAGGGCATGTGGATCAGAAATATGGGTATCATGGCAGGTTTCGTCTCCCAATACAACTTTTAAGCGCTTGTGCTTCATATCGCCGGAGAGATATTCATAAACTACCATCTCTTCAGCTGGTGTCATCATCCTGTCAAATTCATCAGAAATAATGGTAAGCTGCACCCCATTCTTAGCAGCAAAAATATTGGGATCTACTTCAGGTCTGGGCTTGTAAGGATAAGGCAGACCTGAAGGAATTGGAGATCCGGAAATTTGCAATAACAAAGGAGCTGGCTCAATGCCTTTGTATCCATTGGCTAAAACTTCCTCGGGTGTGGGTGCTCCCGGTACCGTATTCGGAGGGAAATAACAGCAGGTATTGGAGAAGAATGGGATCGGCCAAATGTAGTATGGAATATTAAGAATGGTTCCATATTCTGAAGTAAAATAATCAATATAATCATACAATCCAGCTGAGCCACCCCCATTGATATAGGCCCAGTCGAGCGGACCCGGAACAGCAGGAGCCAGGAGTACTGCATTTTTGAATTTATAGGCTTTCCTCAGGTTTGTTCCTTCATCGATCAATTTCTGCTGCAACAATATCACTTCTAGTCCACCCAGGCTATGACCCATAATGGTATTGGGATGTACTCCCATTTCATCATTTAAATAAGCAATGGCACCTTGTATCACTTCCAGGTAATCTTCGATATACATTTGATCGAGCAAGAAAGGTTGACCAAGTGCATTTAATCCTTCTGGCAATCCACTTCCGCCCCTTCCGGGCATATCAATGGCATAAAACTCGTTGAAATGATTGGCCGGATTTCCGCTTGTAAATAATGCTTCTGCAAAAGGTTTCATGCAATTGGCTGTATGGGCCATGCCTTCAATGGCAAAGATCTTCCCATGATCGGCCCAGTTGGTGGCATTTTCATTGACATACACATTGACATTGATGTCGATTGTAACACCGGGCTGGAATTCAATGTCCTCAATCAAAATGCTATAGTCTTCAGGTGCTTCCTTGGTCTTCCATACCCCATCAATAAACCTGAAAGCTTCCTCCAGGGCTGGTTCTACCAAATAGTGACCTCCATCAAAAGGAAAGAATGTATAATCCCAGTTGTATTGATCCAGCCTGTCCTTAAATTCGGCAATGGATGGATAAGGAACGACCATATCCTGCGGACTGTGTGCAAACCAGTATTGTGTATTTGCAGGTTGTGTAGCAGTGGGGATCATTTCATAAATATCATCTGCTAGCCAGTCATCATAATATGCCGGAATATAATCACCGTTCGCATCAAGAAACATATTTACATAAAAAGGTGGGTTGGCCAGGTTGGCATTGTAAGCACCAAGTAATGTATAAACCAGGACAGATAGCTGGCCATTTACAGGACTGTAGCTGTATGGAGGAGTTCCTCCACTTTCAGCAAGAAAATTGGGAAGTAACATATTCGTTGTCATTGCCATGTTTTTATACCCTGCAATATCAGCCACTGCAGCAAACAGGTCGGGATGACGAATCGACATACTCCATGCTGCATGGCCGCCATAAGAATGGCCCAGGATATACCGAAAATCCTGTCCTTTTAATACCCTGTAATTTGCTTCAATGTAATTGATGAGATCAACTTTGACCATGTCCTCGTAATTTCCATACAGATCGGAATTATACCAACAGCTACCCGCATAGGGTGGAGTCTGACCATTGGGTTTGACGATGATAAAGGGATCAATTTCTCCATCTGCAATCATCTGGTTCAGGATGGGTAGAAAATCCTCATATCCATTTTGATCATTTAGACCACCCGTATGATCGGCAGCACTGTGAAGCAAATAAATGACCGGATAAGTATACATCGGATTATCGTAGTATCCGGGTGGCAACCAGATATCCACCAGTTCATCCGTTCCCAATGCATCACTGAAAAACTGATCATCAACAATGGTGTACTGACTGTTTACAATAGAGGGGAAAAGCGCAAACAGTATAATGACTGTAATGAGCTCAATTTTAAAATGTTTAAAAGCTTTCATAAAGACCTCCGTTTTTAATTAAATGTTGTTTTGTAACTTGGTTTCGCCAAATGTACAACAGACAGGAGGTCAATATGAATTAGATAAATAAACGTATGGGTTCATTGTGTGAACGCTGGGGATTTTTTAACGAACGCAGAAATATTTCTATAAAAAGTATTTTGATTGGACCACTTTTTAGTCGACAACAAGGCTGTATAACCATTTAATTTCTGCTTCCCACAAACTATCATCCGGAGTCTCCAAAATAATGGGCATGTTATCAAACCGGGAATCATTCATCAACCGGCGAAAAATATCTTCACCTAGCAATCCTTTTCCAATACTATCATGCCGGTCAACCCTGCTGCCGAACTCTTTTTTGGTATCGTTGAGGTGAATCCCTTTCAGATATTTGAAACCGACAATTTTCTCAAATTCCTCAAAGGTCTTCTTGTAGCCATCTTCGGTTTTGATGTCATACCCCGCTGAATAGGTATGACAGGTGTCGAGGCAGACACCGATCCGGGATTGATCTTCCACCTTATCGATGATATGGGCCAGGTGTTCAAATTTATAACCCACATTGCTGCCCTGGCCTGCAGTATTTTCAATGACTGCGGTTACCCCTTTGGTCTTATCCAAAACAATGTTCACTGATTCGGCAATCAAATCGAGACACTCATCTTCTGAAATTTGTTTGAGGTGGGCACCCGGATGAAAATTCAGCAATTGAATTCCCAATAGCTCACAGCGCCGCATTTCATCCAGAAAGCTGTTGCGGGAAAGTTTGCGCTTTTCAGGATCGGGATTACCGAGGTTGATCAGGTAGCTATCATGCGGCATGATGTGTTCAGGACCATAACCATATTTTTCACAGTTTTCTCTAAATCCATTGATATTATCCTCGGTCAGCGGTTTGGCAAACCATTGTTTTTGATTTTTGGTAAACAGGGCAAAGGCTTTTGCTCCGATATTATGCGCATTTATGGGTGCATTTTCAACCCCACCGCTGGCACTTACATGGGCTCCTACAAATTTCATCTCATTCATTTTTTAATACTTATTACAAACCCCATCCGGTTAAATTGTTCAATGATTTTATGGATTATATGTCTATACAAAATTATAAAGGTAAAGGGTTGATCAGAAAAAGGGAATCACAAAATGGACCTTCGTGCCGGAGGGTGCTCCATTTTCATCAAACAGATCCTCGATCTTCATCTCGATGTATTTCCGGTATCGCCGCCTCAGAAAATCAATGCGTTCCCGTGTAATTGATGTGGCCATGGAGAGGTGATCTTTTTCCTCATCTTTTTCAAGCTCCCGGGCTTTGGCCCGTCCTACGCCATTATCCTCCACTTCCAGCTGAAGGTGATGATCAACCTGCATTAACTGTACACGAATTTTTCCTTTTTCCTTTTTATGCCGAATGCCATGCTCAATGGCATTTTCAATAAAGGGCTGGGCCAGCATGGGCGGAATCATGATATCATCAACATCCAGGGCTTGCTGAACATCGATCACGTAATCAAACCGGTTGGAATAACGCAGTTGCTGGAGGCTTAGATAATTTTCAATGGTATTGATCTCTCGGTCAAGGGAGATCTGCTCCTCGCGGGAGTTGGTCAGAATATCGCGCAATAACCTGGAGAACCGGGTGAGGTAGTTACCTGCCTGGTCGATACGATGGGTAACCATAAAACTCTGGATATTGGTCAGGGCATTGAATATAAAATGGGGGTTCATCTGGGTGCGCAACAATTTTTGCTGCAATAAAATATTTTTCTGGCCCATTCTCAATCGCTCCTGCCGGATAAACAGGATTCCGGAAATAGTCAGTAACAGGACGAGCCCTCCCACGCTCAACAGAATATACTGTGATCGTTCAATTTTAAATAGCTGGAGCTCATTCTGACTTTTAAGCAAGCTTATTTCCTGGTCCTTCTGGATCATCTCGTATTCGGCTTTAACTTCTTCGATCATCTTGTTGCTTTCTGCAGTATAGATCGAATCACGCGCTGCAATGTAAAGCCGGTAATGCCTGAAGGCTTCATCAGTTTGGCCGAGTACTTCATAGGTTTTGCTGATCCCTTCATTTGCCTGCATCATTGCATTTTTCAAGTTGAGGGACTCAGCAATGGATAAACAGGATTTATATTTTTCAAGGGCATCATGATATCGTTTCAGGGAATAACTGATTTTTGCCATACTGAGCCAGGTTTCTGCCAGATCGCGTTGCATGCCCAGTTCCGTAAACACCTGAACAGCTTTTTGAAAATAATTGCGGGCGATCAGGTATTGTCTGTTCTTCAGGTAATAGTCGCCGAGGCGGTCATTAACAACACCCAGTAAAGAACGGTTGTCAATGGCCATAGCGATTTCGAGGGCCTGCAAGTATTCTTTTGGATTGTTTATATTTTCCTGGTCATTCAGCCTAATATCTCCAAGAGCAATTAAAACATCCGCTTCACTTTTTCTTTCTCCGACCTCAATGGCCAGTGCCAAAGCCTGCTGGTAATTCTCAAGGGCCAAAACATTGTTGGACCATTCTTTGAACAGGTTTCCCAGTTTCAGGTAGGTGGTGATGAGGCTCCGATTAGCCATTGTTAGTATCCGTTGAATATTATCCTTTGGATAATTTTGAATTTTAGCCGATTTATAATTTTTTTTAATTTCAAGTGCCTTCTGAAAAAGTTCAAGCGCTTGCGTGTATTTCCCCTGGTACTGGTACAATTCGGCCAGGCCGTCGTAACACATGGCAACGCCCATTTTATCATTTTTTTCCTCCCTCAGGGCCAACGATTTCCTGAAATTCTGCTCAGCCTCCTCAAAATTACCAAGTCGGGTTTGCACAATGGCAGTTCCCTCTATCTGGTTGGCCTTGTTGATGACATAATCAACTCCATTACCTGCAATCATAATGGCCGAATCAAAATAATGTTCAGAAATTTTATGATAGATCAGTGCCGAATCATAACGACCCCAGTCGCTGAAGGCCATGGCCATACTTCCGTAACATTTGCCTTTTTGATAATATAAATCTTTGGGGTCAAAATTGAATTTGTACAGGCTGTCAAGCAACTGAAGATTGCAGGCAATGGCTTTTTTGTAATAACCATGCCGGGAATACCAGGCTTTGAGCTTAGAAACATATATCAATGCATGTTTTTGAGGTATTTCTTCATTTTCCTTGTAATAATACAAAGTTGAATCAAATAGGATCTTTAATTCAACCAGCTCTTTATTAAATTCTCCAGCACTAACATAATAATCTGAGTTATATAAATGAGCCACAATGCGACAAACCCACTGATCGGGCTTTTTAAATGTGTTAATGACCATATCGGTGTAGAGGAAAGCAGAATCGTATTTTTCAAGCCTGTAATATCTCCTGGAAATTCCGATCCAATGGCGATAGTGATGAACCCAGTCACCTGATAGTTCATAAAATCCAGCTGCTTTTTTATACAGGCTGATGCATTTTTCATTATCCCCAGCGGTTGAATAAACAGCCCCCATTATCGAATAAGCACCGGCCTTACCCTGCAAATAATTGGTTGACTCACTAATGGCAAGTGCTTCCTGTAGAAGGGGCAGGATCTCTTCCTTTTCCCTTTTTAGCCGGTAAAGTGATGTGCCCAGTTTTATCAAGGCATCTGCACGCTCATTACCTGCAGCGGTTTTAAGCAATAATTTCAGACTATCTGCCTCCTTTTCATAATCAGCGGCATAACCATGTTTTGCCTGCCAGGCAAACAGCAACACATATAAAAGGATGGTTATGGTCCAGCGCAACATCATTGGATCCGGCTTAAATGTGCCTAAATTTAATAAAAAAGTCAATCTGAATCATGATCTGTCCATCAAAAACTGAAATAAAACAATATACTGAGAAGGGTAAGAAGAAATAAGCGAGCCAGTATACCATAATGCATGTTTTGTCTGGATCCGGATTTGAAGGGATTATTGGAGAAAAACAAGACAATAATGAAAAACCATCCGGCCATTAAAAAATAGATGGCCAGATCATGACGCACAATGGACAAAAACATCCCTGCCAGCAGCGATAACATGCACAGGTGATGCAGGGTGAGGTTTCCGATAAATTGATGCCGGTTTTCAGCAAGCGCCACATAATACTGGCAGCAATAAAGTAAAATAAGGCCCACAATACCCGCCAGGATAATGAACCTCGCCACGCCCGAGGTTATCACCATCAATACCATCCCCACAGCAGCGAGCATGATGCACATCAATTCATAGGTAGCAGCATAGGTATTGATATGAGCCGTAAACCGTTTCAATCTATGGGTTGATTTTAATTATTTTTCTGGTGATGATCCGTTCGTTTATTTGCACCCGGCAGAAATAAACACCTGCCTGTAAATCCTTCAAATCAATCACAAATTCTTTTTGGCCAGCTTGCTGATCTTGAAATTGCCAGCTTTTTAGACAACTTCCGGTGGTATTGTAAATACAAATCTCCACTGAATTTTTTGACTGGATGTTCAAGCTTAAAAAAGCCAGGTCATCGATTGGATTTGGTGAAATTGAAATTTCGCTATTTCCGACAAATTCGTCTACTGAAATTTCCAGGCAAGCTTCTTCCACTTCTTCAATTGTGTTGCAACCGGGAGCATTGTCATACACATCAACATTGCTTCCTGGTATGGCAATATAATCGCATATACTTTGAACCGCACAGGCTGACAATGAGGAATTATAGCTGATGGATAAATAATTATTGATGGATGCCGCCTCAATATTTTTTATTCCAATCAAACTAGTCAGGGCATCATTATCATAGATTTCAACGGACCCTCCAACGGTGGTCAGGTTGTCAAGGCCTGATAGACTTGTCAGGGATGCGTTTTCTCCAATCCATATATCGCCTCCGACAGAGGTTAAATTGTCAAGTCCGGATAAATCAGTCAGGACCTCGTTCCCGGCGATTTCAAAATTTTCACCGATGTTGGTTAAATTCTCAAGTCCCGATAAATTTATAAGGACATCGGTGCCTGTAACTTCAAGCGCTCCTCCAACGGATATCAGGTTGTCAAGGCCTGATAAAGTGGTCAGTGATGTTGTGTTGTTCGGCCAAACATAAATGATTAAGTCTCCGCCAATGGTCGTTAGATTTTCCAGACCTGTTAAATCCGGAAGGGCGGTGCAGGTATAAAACCGGAGTCTGCCCCCGATATTTGTCAATACGCTCAATCCGTTTAAATTCGTGATTTCATCCCCCTCTATCTGAACGTTCCCTTCAATTTCTGTGCAATTGGGAAAGTCATTTTGAAAATTATCAATTTGTTCCTGGGTGGTAAAAGTGATGCCTTCGGGCAGGCAACTCTGGCCCAGCATGATCATGGTATCCAGTTGCGTTTCTGTCCCCTCAAATATTTCAATGGTTTCTGTAATTGATTCATAACCCCCGAGGGAGAAAGTAACATTATAATTGCCTGCGTCCAATTGTAAACCATAGTAACCAATAGAATCCGGTTGGGCTATTTCTCCATCCACTTCTATCAAAACATCACTTATATCTCCATAGCCGTCCTCTTTGTTTAAATACCCTAACAAATGACCAGGAAGAAAATTCTTCTCAATAGTGATCTCATCCACAAGTTCACCGTCCGGGGTTAAAACGGTAACTGATAAAGTGGTATCCACAATCTCTGCTTTGCAGTAATGATGAATTTGGCGGGTTTTCATCACATTCGGATGATCAGGGTCGGGTGAATAGAGTGGCGCCCCTCCACCAGCGGCAGTTAAATGATAGATGCCGTTTTTACAGGCTTTTGCAAAATAGTGGTTATGCCCGCCAAAAACCAATTGTACGCCATATTGTTCGCACAAAGGCTGAAGCAGGTTTTGGACATCTTCATTGTTCGGATGCGGGCTGCCTGAAGATGACCCCCCGGCTGACCATCCTGGTTCATGCATTACAACTATTTTCCATTCTTTTGTGGTTGAACTGAGGTCGTTTTCTATCCATTCCAACTGGTCATCATCAATCAAGCCCTGACCATAAGGATCGTAATAAGAAGGGTAAAGGTCGATATATGTAAAATGTACCGGCCCATAGTCAAATGACCAGTAACGTCTTTCAACAAAAGGATAGGGAAAATATTTCCCAAACAATGCTGAAGTCATATTTACGCCTGTATAATTATTATAGTAAAGTTCATGATTCCCCAGGCAGGATACGAAAGGCACTTCTGCCATCCTTTGCCTGATATTGGAAGTTCCGGAAGAAAAAAACTCATTCTGCCAGAGTGATTCCTCTGCACCAAAGGTTACCAGATCGCCGGTGCAAATTGTAATGGTCTGAAATTCTGTATCTGCAGTATAATCAGCAATCATGGCTTCAGAAACTTCATCATGAACCGCAAATTGGGTACGCGTATCTCCATACATAAAAAATTTCAGGTCGGTTGTGTTGTCCGGTGGAGCCGTTTTGAATGAGGCTTCCAGGACAGCATCACTGTAAACCACTTTGTAATGGTATTTGGCTCCGGGTACCAGGCCGGTGATGGTATATCCATGTTGGTGGTCGTTTCCATATTCCGTAGTGGTTGCATTTCCAAGACTGTAGGTGCTGTCGGTACCCCAGGAAATCGAGCAGGTGGCAGTTTCACTCAGTTGCCAGATCACCCGCATTTGTGTATTGATACCCTCAAAGATCAGGTAGGGTTGTTTGAGGAAATCCGATTTTGAATCATCCGGATCAGAAATCTGGGTCGGTTCCTGAACAGGAATATCCATTTGAATGGCCTGGCCGAAAAGGAAGCCTGCCAGTATGATGAATGTTGAAATGAGGATAAGTTTTTTCATGATGTTCTTGTTTTTGATAAAGGCCTTAAGCCATTGCCCGCCTGACCGGACGGGCAGGGCTTTTGGCCTTTGGTTTATTGGATTTTAATAATTTTCTTCGTTATCCTTTCATTGCCCACCTTTATCCGGCAGAAATAAACACCTGCCGGTAAATTTTTCAAATCAATCATAAATTCTTTTTGGCCAGCTTGCTGATTTTGAAATTGCCAGCTTTTGAGGCAAATGCCGGTGGTGTTGTAAATGCAAACCTCGACTGATCCTGGAAAAGCCAAATTCAAACTTAAAATCGCCTGGTCATTAACGGGGTTTGGTGAAATTGATATTTTATCCTTACTTTCAAATTCTTCTACTGAAACCTCCAAACAGGCAGCTTCCACCTCTTCCAGGCTGTTGCAGCCGGGGGCATTGTAATAGATATCAACCATTCCATTTGGTGAAACAAGGTAATCACATATGCTTTGCACATCGCAGTATGACAACGAACTATTATAATAAATGGTTAAATTTTCAATGGTGCCAGGTTCAATACTCCCCAGCCCTTTAAGGCTGGTCAGAGCATTGTTATCGGAAAACCAAAGATTTCCACCTATCTCTGTTAAATTAGCAAGCTCCATCAAGCTTGCAAGGACATCGTTATTATGAAGTTGAAGACTTCCTCCAATGGAATTTATATTATCCAGTCCTGACAGACTTATCAATGCATTGTTAGTGTTAATTGAAAGTCCTCCTGATATAGAATTTATATTTTCCAGCCCTTCAAAGTTTATCAATGCATTATTTTCTTCAATTAAAACATCTCCTTCAATAGAGGTCAAATTATTCAAGACTTCTATACTTTCCAGAAAACTGGTATTTACAATCCTTAGTCCACCAGTACTTGTTAAGCTTTCGAGCCCTGCAAGGCTTGTCAATGCATTGTTATGAGCAATAGAAAGTTGTCCTCCGATTGATGTTAAATTATTAAGCCCCATCAGGTTTATCAATGCTTCGTTGTTCATAATTGTAATTCCTCCTTCACCAATGGACATTAAATTATTCAATCCGGTCAGGTTTGAAAGTATATTGTTGTCATCCACAACGGCTCCTATTTCTAATGTGGTTAGATTGTCCAGTCCTGCCAGGCTTGTCAGAGAGGGATTATGAGTTAACATTAAATATGCAATTGAGGTCAAATTTCCCAGCCCATTGAGGTTTATTAGGGCATAATTTTGGTAAATATAAAGGCTTCCTCCAAGGAAAGATAAATTGTCCAGTCCTGCCAGGTTTGTCAGGGCAGGATTGTCATGGATCTCAATCCCACCCCCTATGGAAGTTAAATTGCCCAATCCTTGTAAATCTGTCAGGACATTATTGTCATAAATAGTAAGACCTTCCTCTATGCTATTTAAATTTTGAATTCCTGCAAGGTTTATGAGGGCATTGTTATTCCGAATTCTGAGTGATCCATTGATTGTAGTTAAATTATCAAATCCTATCATGTTTGCCAGAGCATCGTTTGAAAAAATATAAAGATCTTCACCGATGAAATTTAAATTGTTCAATCCTGTTAGGTTGATCAAGGCATCATTACGCGAAATTCTAAGATTTCCCTCAATTGAATTCAAACCTTCCAATCCATTGAGGCTGATCAGGGAATCATTATATTTAATTTCTATGTTTCCTGAGAAAGATGATAAATTTTCCAGTCCTATTAAACTTGTCAGGGCATTATCTTCTATCAAAAGGTCTTTTTCGATAATAGAAAGACTCTGGAATCCCATCAGATTATTTAAGGAGTTGTTACCACTTATTAGTAAATTTCCTGCGATACTACTTATATTTTCCAGTCCCGTTAAACCTGTTAGTGCTGCATTACCTTTAATGATTATATTCCCCCCAACTGATTGAAGGTTTTCAAGGCCTGAGAAAGAAACCAATGCCTCATTATTTTCAATTTTGATTATCCCGGGGAGTGAAGAAAGATTATTCAATCCTGTAAAGGCTTCCAGGGAAGCATTTAGAAGCAAGATACTTTGAACAGATACCAAATTATTCAAACCTGAAAAATCAATGAGTCCAGTGTTGTCAGCGATTGTTAGTGATCGTCCGATGGTTGTAAGACTATTGCCCAGACCGGAAAATGAAGAACCCGGTCCTTCTCCTGTGATTTTAAGATCTCTTCCGATAAAAACCAAATTGTCGAGTCCAAATACATCTTCAAGTAATGGATTGTCAGAGAATAGCAGGGTACCTCCGATGGAATCCAGGTTCTCCAGTCCTTGCAAACTGGTCAAACTGTCATTGTTTTTGAACATGAGGCTCCCGCCGATTGATGTCAGGGGATAGAGGCTGTCCAAATGCATGATATTCCCACCGGAGACGATCACATCACCCGCCATGACTGAACAACCGGGATAATTGACCGGGAAACTGTCGACAGCCGCCTGGCTGGTCAATGTTAATACCTCCGGCAGGCAGCCGGGTGCGTCACCGATGATGACCAAATGATCGTTGCTCCTTTTATGGTTCATTCCATCCCAATCATCTCCCAGCATATAGTCGATGAAGAAATTGCCTTCCTGTTCATCGGTGTAAATATTTAATGTAGCCAAATAAGTTTCACCGATCGAACCGACAGTATTTTCATTTACTCCTACCCACCAGTGGTAATTCTGAGGAGACGGATCCAAGCTTTCCATTTGCTGGCTGAACGATTCTGAAAAGACCATATATCCGGTATCCGGATAATTGGCAGCTTGATATTGAATAGAATCATTAACTATCCATCCATTCGGTAATAAAATTCCAAAATACATTGTTGTATTTTCGTTATTCAACTGCTCAACGCTGATCTGAACTTCTAAATAACTGTTGGGATCGGCGGTGTAAGGCTGACTCACGAAATCGAATTCATAACAACCAGTAAAGAAAATGACGATGAGTCCAACAATCCATAGAGGAAACCAATTAAATCGAGTTACTTTTTTCATGATTTCTTGTTTTTGTTTTTGCGTCATTGCGAACTGAAGAGCTGGACTTGTGCGGTAGCGTGAAGCAATCTCTATCAATAATTAATCTCCATTGATTTAGTAGATTGCTTCGCTCTTGCGCTCCAGCCTTTGTTATGGCTCGCAATGACGTTTGGGTGCTATTTCGTTTTTATAATTTTCTTCGTTACCATTTCATTTCCTACCTGTAACCGGCAGAAATAAATTCCCGCAGGTAAATCCTTTAAATCAAGTTTATACGCCTTCTCTCCCAGTTGTTGATATTGAAATTGCCAGCTTTTAAGGCAGATTCCGGTGGTGTTGAAAATTCGAATATCAATTAACCCGGGAGATACACCATTCAAATTTAAAACTGCCTGGTCACTTACTGGATTTGGTGAAATGGATATTTCAAACCCGGATGGAATTTCGTCCACAGATGTTTCAAGGCAGGCTTCTTCCACCTCTTCAGGGTTGTTGCAGCCAGGTGCATTATTACTAATTGTGACACTTCCATTGGGCGCAGCAAGGTAATCGCAAATGCTTTCAATAGCGCACTCAGACAAAGAAGTGTTTTGTTTAATAATTAAATTGCTGATGGAACCTGAATTTATATTTTGCAAACCTGTTAGATTTGACAAAGATGCGTTTGCCCTGACATGAAGCATACCCCCAATTGAAACCAGACTGTCGAGGCCTGTTAAATCTGACAAAACATGATTTTGAGCGATTGTCAGGTTTCCTGCAACAGATTTAAGATTACTTAATCCTGAAATATCATTAAGAATATAATTTACATGTCCGGCTACCCACTTCCCTATCGACAAATCACCTCCAATAAAAGTTAATCCGGCCAAACCATTTAAATTGCTGATATTATTTCCTCCCTTTATCACAACGTCTCCTTCAATTTTATTACAGCCTGGGTAATTGATTTGAAAGTTGTCAACCTGTTCTTGTGTTGAAAATACAATACCATTAAAAAGGCAATGGCTTTCACATGCTTGTTCTAATTCTTCCTGATCATTACATCCGGGAGCGTTACCATAAACCTGGACGGTACTCCCCGGGCTTGACAGGTATTCACAAATAGAAAAAACATCACATTCGGATAAAGAATCATTATTAAAAATAATCAGATCTTCAATAGATCCCGGTTCAATATTTCCCAATCCAGCCAGCCTTGTCAGGGCGGTATTATTTGCTATATGAAGGCTTCCATCAATGGATGATACATTATCAAGTCCCAAAATACTGATCAGGAGCTCATTCTCTTCAATCCAAAGATTTCCTCCGATAGCAGTAAGAACATCCAAACCGTTTAAATTGACAATATCTTCTCCATTAATAACTACATCCCCTTCTATTTCGATACAACCGGGATGATTGACCTGGAAATTGTCAATTTCTTCCTGCATAGTGAAAGTAATACCCTCAGCCAGGCAATTGTTTTCGCAATCCTCCGCTACCTGCTCCACACTATTGCAACCGGCTGCATTATTGTAGATAGAAACGTATCCGCTGGGACTGACCAGGTAATTGCATATACTTTGAACATCGCAGGTAGATAGGGCATCGTTGTTATAAATCCAAATATCTCCCCCGATGGAAGTTACATTCTCCAGCCCCGTTAAACTGGTCAGGCCAGCATTGAATTTAACCTCAAGGTCTCCCCCAATAGAAGTAATTGCACCCAAACTGTCCAGGTTCACAATATCATTCCCAGCAATATAAAAACTGCAATCTAAATCGATGCACCCTGGAAATATTGCCGGGAAGTGATCCACATCAAATTGACTATACAGGCCAATGGTTTCTTCGTACAAGCAAGGCATTGTAGTGCCACATGCAACGGCAACCTCAATGATGCTTGAGCACCCATCGGCGTTATCTGAAATAACGATGGCTCCATTCGGATCAGTTAGGTAGGCACAAATCGCCTCAATTTCACAATTGCATAGCAGGGAATTCCACTTAATTTGAAGGCCTCCCCCAATAAAAGTGATATTTTCCAGCCCCGTTAAACTGGTAAGGGCATAGTTGCCGACAACTATAAGGTCTCCATTGATGAAAGTCAAATTATCCAGCCCAGTTAAACTGGTCAGGAAATAGTTGCCGTAAACTTTAAGGTATCCATTGATGAAAGTCAAATTATCCAGCCCCGTTAAACTAGTTAGGCCATTTTCATGAATAGTAAGGTTTCCCCCGATGGTGGTCAGGCTTTCCAGGCCAGACAAACTGGTCAGGGCTTCATTTTTAGAGATATAAAAGTATCCCCCAATGAAAGTCACATTTTCCAGCCCCGATAAACTGGTCAGGGCAGTATTGTAGGAAACATCAAGGTCTCCCCCAATAGAAGTCATATTATCCAGCCCCGTAAAACTGGTAAGGGCAGCGTTACCATGAATATAAAAGGCTCCCCCGATGGAAGTCACATTCTCCAACCCCGTTAAACTGGTCAGGGCATTATTCGCTGAAACCTGAAGGTGTCCCCCGATGAAAGTCACATTATCCAACCCTGTTAAACTGGTCAGGGCATCGTTGCTATAAATCCAAATATCTCCCCCAATAGAAGTCACATTATCCAGCCCCGTTAAACTGGTTAGGGCGTCATTGTTATCAATTGAAAGGTCTCCCCCGATGGAAGTTACATTATTCAGCCCCGTTAAACTGGTCAAGGCAGTATTGTAGGAAACATCAAGGTCTCCCCCAATAGAAGTCATATTATCCAGCCCCGTAAAACTGGTGAGGGCAGTATTGTAGGAAACATCAAGGTCTCCCCCAATAGAAGTCATATTATCCAGC
>JAHLKX010000005.1 GCA_020444515.1 Bacteroidota bacterium
ATTGGTTACGGAACCAAAAAAATCTATGACCTGCGTAAAAAAGTCTTAGACTAAACGCTAGTTAAAAGATTAGACAATAAAAGCTTTATCCTGGCGCTTTTCGTCAGGGTAAAGCTTTTTTTATATGATAAACCATTCTATGTATGAAATTCCTCATTAAACTTTTATTGTCCGGTCTGGCAGTGATCACCACCGCTTATTTATTGCCGGGTGTCCATATTGACAGCTTTCTTATGGCCATCGTCGTCGCCCTGGTATTGGCCCTGTTTAATGCACTGGTTCGACCCATTTTGGTTGTTCTTACCATCCCCATTACCATTTTTACCCTGGGTCTTTTTATCTTTGTGATCAACGCCCTGATCATATTGATGGTGAGTTCGCTGATCAATGGATTTTATGTGGATGGCTTTTGGTGGGCATTGCTTTTTAGCATTGTTTTATCTTTGATCACCTCCATCATTGATCATGCAGTTGCTGATAATCCTAAAAAATGAAAAACAGACCCATTACCCTGATACAGGAAATCGAACGCATCATTACCTTATGTGATGCATGCACGCTCTCCATGGTGGATCAGCATGGTAAACCTTATGCCATTCCTATGAACTTTGGATACAGGGATCGCATTTTTTATTTCCACTCTTCTCCAAATGGTAAAAAAATTAAAATTCTAAAGAACAATCCAGCGGTTACTATTTCACTCAGTACGGATCATGAATTGCGCTGGCAGAGTGAAAAGGTGGCCTGCAGTTACAGTATGAAATATCGAAGCGTACTGGCTACCGGATCTGTTTCCTTTATTGAAGATCACGAAAAAAAGGTAGATGCATTGAATATCATTATGAAACAATACAGTGACCGGGAATTTAGCTATAACGATCCGGCCATCAGGGATGTTTGCGTTTTTAAAGTGCCATTGGATTCTCTGGAGGGGAGGGCTTACGGCTATTGATTTATTCCTGGTTTAGCCAGTTTCAGCAGTTTAAAGCCCGACCATCCAATTAAAACTCCAGCCATGGCTCCAGCCAGAACGTCGCCCGGATAGTGAACGCCCAAATAGATCCTGGAATAAGAAACCACCGCTGCCCATCCTCCCAATAGCAAGAGCCAGAAAACATGAGCATTTTTCCTCAGGAAAAGAATCAACACCGTAGATAGGGCAAAATGATTGCTGGCATGAGAAGAATAAAAACCAAATGATCCGCCACATTTATTTTTTACCAGGTGCACTATTTCTAGGAGGGAAGGCTCATGACACGGCCTGAGTCTTTCGAAAACATTCTTAAATAAATTAACTGAAATAAAATCACTGATCCCTACCACGGCAAAAACACAGAGTATCACCCACAGGGCATTTTTTTTATAAAGACGTATGATCAAATAGACTAAAAACAGGTATACGGGTACCCAGACCAGTTTATGACTAATCCAGTACATGACAAAATCCCAGAAATCATTGTGCTTCCCGTTCAGGAAAAGAAAAAGTTCCGTATCCCAGTATTTTAGCTTTTCAATCAATCGGTTTGTGATTTATTCAGTTGTTTCCAGATCAGATCCTTTAGTTCCGTTAGCCCTTTTTGTGCGACGGATGAAATAAAAACAGATGGAACCTCCGGAAGATCTTGTTTGATCTCATGGATGAGTTCGTTATCCAGCAGATCGGATTTTGTGATTGCCAGGATGATATCCTTGTCCAATAATTCAGGATTGTATTGTTTTAATTCATTTAATAATATGAAATACTCTTCTTTGATATCCTTGCTGTCAGCAGGAACCAAGAAAAGCAAAAGAGAATTGCGCTCGATATGCCTTAAAAACCGCAAGCCTAATCCTTTGCCCTGGTGAGCATTTTCAATGATGCCCGGGATATCGGCCACCACAAAAGATTTATCATCCCGGTAACGAACAAAACCCAGGTTGGGTGTTAAGGTTGTGAACGGATAATCGGCGATCTCGGGTTTTGCAGCAGATATTACCGATAAAAGGGTAGATTTACCGGCATTGGGAAAGCCGACAAGTCCCACATCGGCCAGTAATTTTAATTCCAGGATATGCCATTCTTCTCGTCCGGGTTCACCAGGTTGGGCATATTTGGGTGCTCGATTCGTGGGTGATTTGAAATGATCATTGCCCAGGCCACCTCTTCCACCGGGCACAAGAATATGGGTTTGACCGTTTTCTGTTATTTCACACTGAACCTCTTCTGTTTCTGCATTTTTTGCAATGGTACCCAATGGAACATCAAGGATCACATCCTTTCCACTGGCACCTGTTTTCAGGCTATCGGAACCGGGATGTCCGTTTTCAGCCTTCACGTGTTTGGTATACTTTAAATGCAGCAGGGTCCAAAGCTGTTCATTGCCCTTTAGTATGATATGACCTCCCCGTCCACCATCACCGCCATCAGGTCCGCCTCGCGGATTGGAACGGGTTCGAAGGAAATGAGCGGAACCTGCCCCTCCTTTACCCGAGCGGCAATTGATCTTTACATAATCAACAAAATTGGGGCTGCCCATCAGAGTTAGGATTCAATAATTTTATAGATATCCGGAAAATTCCGGCCATGTCCATCGTAATCCAGACCATATCCCACAATAAAATCATTGGGGATTTTCATGCCAACATAATCGATCTCATAATTCATTTTAAATGCATCCGGTTTGAACAACAAGGTAGCAATTTTAACTTCTTCGGCTTCCAGTTTTTTCAACTTCTCTCGGGTCACACCCATGGTAATTCCGGTATCGATAATGTCTTCAATGATCACAACAGATCGATCGTGTAAAACTTCATCCAAACCAATTAATTCACGGACAACAGAGGTCGTTTTTGTCCCGATGTAAGAGGATAATTTGACAAAGGAAATATCGCAAGGGAAATTCATATATTTAAATAAATCTGCAGCAAACATAAATGCGCCGTTTAAAACGATTAGAAATAAAGGATTTTTACCCTCCATATCATTCTTTATTTGTTCAGCAACATTCTTTACAGTTTCCTGAATTTCTTCAGATCTCAAATACAATGAAAATTCCTTATCATGAACCTTTATCGTCTTCATAGTTTTTTTGTCTGTGGTGTAAAATGCAAAGATACTAAGTTCATTACGAACAGGACTAAATTATATATTTTTGTATCAAATTGAAAAACATAATCATTATGAAACCACTTGTCAGTATAATCATGGGAAGTACATCGGATCTGGGTGTCATGGAAGGAGCAGCCAAACTTCTGGACGAGCTTGAAATCCCATTTGAAGTAAATGCTCTATCAGCGCATCGAACGCCCGAAGAAGTTGAAAAGTTTGCCAGGGGGGCAAAAGACAGGGGAATTAAGGTGATCATTGCCGGTGCAGGTATGGCTGCCCATTTGCCTGGCGTAATTGCCGCCATGACCCCACTGCCTGTTATTGGTGTTCCCATTAAAGCCACCCTTGACGGACTCGACTCATTGTTGGCCATTGTCCAGATGCCCCCAGGCATACCCGTTGCCACCGTTGCCATTAATGGTGCCCGCAATGCCGGTATACTGGCAGCCCAGATCCTTGCCTCGGGAGATGATGCTATGGCTGAGAAAATTGCCCGTTTTAAGGAAGAACTGAAAGGTAAAATTGTTAAAGCCAACCAGGACTTGGCGGAAATAAAATTCAAATTCAAGGTAAACTAATCATCCCTAATGAATGAGGTTCCTTGCTCCGGCAAGGTTGAGGATGGTGGAAATAATTTCCTGTTCCGACACGGTTTTTCGATTGAATACCATATCGAAAATACTATGATCGGTATCGTATCCCATAAAACTATCTATTAGGTATTTTCTCTCCTGGTCGATTTGCAGGACGTATTTTAAAGCTTCTCCCGGGGTTTTATGATAGTTTTTACAGATACGGTCAACCCGCCATTCAATTGGAGCCACAAGCTTTATATGAAGTGATTCGGGGTTGTTTTTTGCGAAGGCCACCCCGCCTCGTCCCACAATAATTACATATCCATTCATACATATCGTTTGGATAACTTGTGTTATGGTATTCCTGATCTTTTTATCACTTTTATAATACCTTGTACCCATGGCTTCTACAATTTCATCCATGGTTGTTTTCCGCTTCGACCGGAAAACATATTCAATCTTCGTCGGGCTTAATTCCAATGCCTTGGATGACTCTTCCAGGATGGCTTTGTTTAACCACCGCCATTCCTTTTTGATACCCATATTTTTGGATCTTAGGTTCAATTCTTTGGATAGCTTCCGGGCAATGTCATTGGCCATGCATCCAAATTCCCGGCTTATTGAAATGTAGGGTCCGGTTGATACAGCAGGCGGTTTTTTATCGGCCAATACCTGGTTGAAGTATTTTTCGAAGATATTTTCTCTAATAACGGTGGGCGTAATTGTTTTTGTCTTCATTGCTTTGGGTGGTTAGAACTGTTCAAATATACTAAAAAATGATCATAATTCCAATAGGCCAACATTATGAGTTCATCCGAATAACACCTTTATTATTTGTAATTTTGTCGTAACTGAATATTGAAATATTTATGAATCACCCCAATCCTTTGAAAGCTCCAAAATATTATTTCAGTGATACGTCGTTCAGTACATTGATGAGGAAGCGGATTTATCATGTTCTGCTGGTTTCCAGTGCATATGATGCTTTTATCCTTGAAGATGACGGTCGTATTGACGAACAGATTTTTAATGAATATGTGTCGTTAAACCTCCGTTATCCACCTCAGTTTATTCTTGCTGACAGCGAAGAGGTAGCACTGAAGCGTTTGGCAGAGGGGAATATCGATTTGGTAATTACCATGCTCAGTGCCGAAGAAACCGATACCTTTGAACTGGCGGAGCAAATCAAACAAAAATACCCTGAAAAACCCATCGTGGTATTAACTCCCTTTTCTCGTAAAGTAACCTTGAAAGTTGATCAGGCTGATTTGAGTGCCATCGATTATATTTTCAGCTGGTTGGGGAATGCCGATATATTATTGGCCATTATCAAATTGATTGAGGATAAAATGAATGTAGAGCATGATGTGCAGGAAGTAGGTGTTCAAACCATCCTCCTGGTTGAAGACTCGGTCCGGTTTTATTCCAGCTATCTGCCCAACATATACAAGATCATTTTTAAACAGTCACTGAAATTCATGACGGAGGGGTTGAATGAGCACCAGAAGATGCTCAGAATGCGGGGCAGGCCAAAAATTCTCCTGGCTACAACATATGAAGAAGCGATTCATTTATATGAAAAATACAAACATAACCTGCTCGGTGTCATCACGGATTTAAGCTATAAACGAGAGGGTAAAACCGATAAGCTGGCGGGTGTTAAATTGTGTCAGCGTATTAAAAATGATGACCGTTTTATGCCCTTGTTATTGCAATCCTCAGATGCCGATAGTGAGCAACTGGCTCGCAAGGTCAAAGTCGGGTTCATTAATAAACATTCAAAAACCCTGTCGCATGAACTGCGCAATTTCATATTTGAGTATTTTGCATTTGGTGATTTTGTTTTCGTTAATCCTGATGACGGACGGGAAGTCATGCGGGCTTCCGATTTAAAATCTTTCCAGGAAATACTATTTCGTGTTCCGGATGAATCGCTGGAATACCATATTACCCGGAATCACTTTTCCAAATGGTTCCGTGCCAGGGCCCTTTTTCCAATAGCCGATCTCATCCGTGATCTGCGCATTCATGATTTCAAAAACCTGGATGAAGTGCGAAAGTTCATGTTCGATGCCATTGCCAGTTTCAGGTTGAACAAGGCACGGGGTGTCATTGCTGAATTTTATCGGGAAAGTTTTGACGAATATTTTACGTTTACCCGCATCGGAGAGGGATCTATTGGAGGAAAAGCCCGTGGCCTGGCTTTTCTCGATTCCTTGATCATGCGGAATAAAATTTTGGATAAATATCCTGATGTGATTGTTACCATTCCAAGAACAGTCGTTTTGTGCACCGATGTGTTTGATGAATTTATGGAAGAAAATAACCTGTATTCCATTGCCCTGTCCGATAATATCAGCGACCAGGAAATTCTCGATGCATTTATTGCTGCCAGGTTGCCTTTCAGGATACATGAGGACCTGTATACCTTTATTTCTGTCATCCATAATCCCATTGCGGTTCGTTCTTCTAGCTTACTGGAGGATTCCCATTATCAGCCTTTTGCCGGGATCTATTCTACCTATATGATCCCTTTTGTAGAAAATGATGAACGATTAATGATCGAAATGCTCTCGGATTCTATAAAAAGTGTTTACGCTTCTGCCTTTTTTAAAGATAGCAAAGCTTATATGTCGGCCACCCTCAATGTTATTGATGAAGAAAAAATGGCCATTGTTTTGCAGGAAGTTTGTGGGCACAAGTACGCAAATCGCTTCTATCCAACTTTTTCAGGGGTAGCACGATCGATTAACTTTTATCCCATTGAGCCCGAAAAACCGGAAGACGGAATTGCCAATATAGCCCTTGGACTGGGGAAGTACATTGTGGATGGTGGTCAAACGCTTCGATTTTCACCGAAATATCCCAAAAAAATATTGCAGCTCACCTCGCCTGATATGGCCCTGCGGGAAACCCAACGGCTTTATTATGCCCTTGATCTTAACCCCGATAGCTTCAAACCCAGCCTGGATGATGGTATAAACCTACTAAAACTCAAAATCAAAGAAGCTGAAAAGGATAAAAGCTTACATCATGTTGCTTCTACCTATGATTTCAACAGTAATATCCTTCGTGATGGCGCCCATTATGAAGGAAAAAAAGTGATCACTTTTGCCAATATACTCAGGCATGATGTTTTCCCACTAGCAGAAATACTGAAACTTACCCTTAACATCGGTCAGCATGAGATGAATAAACCTGTCGAGATCGAATTTGCGGTGAACTTAAGCAAAAACAAAGGGGAGGCTCACATTTTCAATATGTTGCAGATTCGTCCTATTGTGGATAATAAGGAGACCCTCGACGTTAACCTGGAAGACACTGAAAATGAAAATTGCATTATCCGTTCTGATTCGGCTTTGGGCAATGGTATTATTGAAAACCTATATGATGTTGTATACATCAAACCTGAGGCATTTGATCCGGCAAAGAGTTCCCAAATAGCCCAGGATGTTGGTGTGATCAATGATAAATTCCTGAAGGAAGGTCGCAATTATATCCTGGTCGGACCGGGCAGATGGGGAAGCACCGATCCATGGTTGGGGATACCTGTAAAATGGCCCCAAATTTCAGCCGCCAGGGTCATTGTTGAATCTGGTATGGAAGACTATCGGATTGATCCCAGCCAGGGGACTCATTTTTTCCAGAACCTGACCTCTTTCAGGGTGGGATATTTTACCATTAATCCTTACATCAAAGATGGTTTTTATGATATTGGTTTTCTAAATCAATTCAATCCGTTTTATGAAGATGATTTTATCCGGCACCTACGTTTTGAAAAACCCCTTATTACAAAAATTGATGGTCGAAAAAACAAAGGGATTATACTCAAGCCAGAAAACAGTTCTGATGATTAATAATCAAAAAAAGGCCGTCACAAAGAACTTGCAACGGCTAAAAAACACAGTGGATTATAATGAGGGAGACAATGGTACAAAAATAGCCGCCGTTTTTGAGTCTGGCTTAAAATTAATCTTAAGTTTTTATTAATCAATCATAAAGCTCAACCTGAAATTTGGCTTCTGAAATGAAGTTCAGCAGTGTTTTATGGTTTACAGTTTGCCTCGATCAATTGATTGACCTCATCATCATATTTACTGGTGTAGTCATGGTCGAGGGCCAGTTGAAGATTCTGGCAGGCTTGTTCCAAACTGTCCATAGCAAGGAAAACAAGGGCCAGGTTTTTATAGGCAAAAGCATTGGATGGATCGCTATCAAGTGATGCCCGTATATCTGTCAGGGCCCCTTCCGGATCATTTTGTTTATATTTTGCAAAGCCACGGTTATTCAGGGCGTAAGCATTATCGCCCCCGGCGTTCAAGCGGATATAATGGTTATAATCTCTTATAGAACCCGCATAATCTCCCAATTGGTCTTTAATATAAAAAGCCCTGTTGAAATAGGCTTCTTTGTAAGTTGTGTCAAGTTCAATGGCTTTGTTAAAGTCAACCAGGGCTTTGTCTGTTTTGTCTAATTTCACATAGCACAAAGCACGCAGGTAGTATGCTTCCTTATAATGATCATTGAGTTCAATAGCCTCATCGAGATTTTCAATGGCAACACTATAATTTTTTAACTGGTATTGAGCGCTGCCATTTTTAAAAAAATGAGATGGACTCTTTTGCGAGCATGCCACTAAAATGATCATTAACAGGAACGGGTATCCCAACCTTTTCATCACTTTTTAATTAGTAAATATTCTTTTTGCAAAAATAGCATTTAACTTATCCGAAACCCAATTTTCATTCAAACCTTATTCACCTTTGCGTGTGGATATTGTTAATTATTTGTCCATCCGTGGTTATATAATATTGATGGAGATTGGCGGTGAGGCATGCATGTACCGGAATTATTCCCAATACATCTCCTATTTGAATGTTCTTATAAACATAGTCTGAACATTGAATGATACCATGTTCTTGCGATAACCGGGAGACAAAGGTATTGGATAAGGGCTGGCTCCACCCATTTTGCAATAGTTTTACCACCTTCCCAAAAATATGATTACCGGTTTCATTGATAATTGACTCTTTGGATAAATGGACAGCTCCGCCATACAGAACGATCTCATTTCGACCGGGTTGTTTGGCTACAACCGGACAAGCCACAGCAACGGCGATATCCTCAAAACGGCAGGCACCTGTCTGAAGCTGCATCAGATCATAAAATACAAAGTTTCCCGGCCGTATTTCATCTGCATCCGACAGATCATCGACCAGGCTGCAGGATGGTGTATCACCAATGGAGATTAAAAGGTCAGGATATTGTTCAGCATATTTTTGTTTTAAAAGTTTCAGTTGTTTTATCGATTCATTATAAATCTTCCGGACGGGACCAGAACCCCTGACATGATAGGTATTGCCAAAATGTGCCAGAAATCCCTTAAAAGCCAAATTTGGAGATGAATCACAGGTTTGCAGAATCTTTTCAATGGTTATTTGATTGGATGAGTCTAAGCCCGTTCGATGATAACCTGCATCAATTTTAATATAAATTCCAACCGGATGAATCAGGTGCTGAGCCAAATAGTTTATGGTGAACGCTGATTCGACGGATAAGTGCAATTCAATATTTTGAGAAAGCTTATTAACACGTTCCAATTCTAAAATATTGAAAGGAAATGCTATCAAAATATCTGTCCAACCATGTGATGAAAAATATTCTGCCATGGTGACTGAAGAAACCGTCATTTTTGAAACACCTTCTTCTTTAAACCATGCTGCTATCGCAGCGGATTGATGTGTTTTAAAATGCGGTCGGAAAATACAACCCGATGTTTTAGCTTTATGAACCATTTCCCGAATATTATTTCTGCAAATGGATTCATTGACAAGGAAGGTGGGTTCAGAAATATTCATAAACTCAAAGTTATCAAATTTTTATCCAAAACAAACTATAACCATTGGAAATGACTATCCATATAATTCTTAGGTTACGATTTATTTTGTTTTTCATTTTTACTCCCTTATTTTTGCTTCAGAATAAACATTTTCCATTTTGTATATCCACCATGGACAAAACCGAAAAACGCATATTGAAGGAGCGACAAAGACGGCTTAAAAAAAAACGGAAAGAATACCTGCGGGAGGAGAAGAAATCCCTGCGCCAGCAAAAGCATGAGTTAAAGCAAATTCGCAAGCGCAGACGCAACGGCAAATCACCTTCCCTGTGGGATCGTTTCAAACATTTATTTACCCGACAGGCAAACGAAACACCACATCATCACAAGTCTGTAGGTCCGTGGAAACGATTTATACTCTGGCGAAAAGAACGGCGCAGTTTTAGAAGGAACAGGCTGGAGGCCCGACAGAAATTAAAACACCAGGCCAGGACCCGATCAAAAATGATCAAAAGGGAGAAAGTTCACAGTCGGAAGGAGAGCAGGAAGATGAAGGAAAAAACCCGCCCCATGCGCCAGAAGATGCGGGAAGCCCGGTTGAGACATTATAAAGAATTGTGGATCGGTTTTTTCAAACAACCCATTAAAGTCAAAAAGCTGAAAGAGGAAGAAAAGATCTTGCGGAAACATATCCGGGAAGACATCAGGCGCCAGCGAATTAAGGCGATTCAAAATATACCGGACTCCATATCCTCAGGATTCTCCTATAAACTCAAAATACAACGCGATAAAATCCGGTTCTTTTTTATGTATCTCAATGAAAGCTTTGCCGGTCGCCGTTCATTGCGTGAAGATCCCCTGATTCGGCGCGATTTGTTCAAAACCTTCATCAATTCTACCATTCTGTTCATCCTTGCTTTTATAATTGTTTATTTCAGTTCAAGATTGGTCATGATTTACGTAGCCCGGATCTATGACATCCCGGCAGTGCTTTATAGCTACCGGATTTTCTGGCCCCTATATACCTATTCTTCCCTCTATTCCCGACCGGCATTGATCCTGATCTTTGCATCCGGACCTATTTTCAGCATGCTGGTTGGCCTCCTTTTCTATCGTATTTTTATCATGCTTCGATTATACAATATCAATTTCAAACTTTTTGCATTGTGGATGTTGTTTCACAGTCTGAACTTATTTTTTGGTGCTTACATAGTTGGCGTCATTACACGAACAGGATTCGTATATGCAACAGAATGGCTTTTTTACAGCCAGGTATTTGATGTAGAAGAGATCATTTTTGTAATTATTTCGGTGATCCTTCTATTGGTATCCGGATTTTATTTTACCCGTAAGTTTCTTATTGCAACCAACCGTCCTGCATTGGTTGATGCTAAAATTCGACTGTTTTATATGTTTGCCATGGTATTATTTCCGTGGATAATGGGGTTGGGTGTCCTTTTAATAATGAATTATCCCTACAATCCTCCGGAACTGCTGCTTCTTTATTCAACAACTTTGCTGATGATCGTCCCTACCATGACCAATTTTAATTCACCCGGAAACAAAGCCATCAAAGTGATGTTACATAAACAAGGTGTTCATTTGGGATGGATTTATATACTGCTTACAATTGCTGCACTTGCTTTCATCCGCATATATGCCTTTGATGGAATAGCATTCAGATAATAACATCAATACAATTGAAAATGATCAGTCAGGAAATCGAAGAATATATTTTAGCACATACTTCGGAAGAAGAACCCATTCTGCGAGAATTATATCGTGAAACCCACCTGAAAGTCATGCATCCGCGCATGCTATCCGGACCATTACAAGGAGTATTTTTGAAGATGATTAGTCGTATGGTTCGTCCACGCACCATTCTTGAAATTGGCACCTATACGGGTTATTCCGCATTGTGCCTTTTAAAGGGACTTCATCCGGAGGGAAAGCTGCATACCATTGAAGTCAATGAGGAACTTGTAGCCTTTGCCCAGAGATATTTCAAAAAAGCCCATGTTGATCATCAGATTCAACAGCATCAAGGGGAAGCTTTAAAAATTATTCCTCAGCTCGATGCAGAATTCGACCTTGTTTTCATTGATGCAGACAAGGAAAATTATTTGAATTACTATCAGCTTGTTATCGATAAAGTTCGGCCGGGGGGCGTAGTGCTGGTTGATAATACTTTATGGGACGGGAAAGTCCTTGATGCTGCAACCCATGACAGGGAAACCCTAGGAATTATTGAATTCAATGATTTTGTCCAGCAGGATGAGCGGGTGACCAATCTTTTGCTGCCTTTGCGGGATGGGGTTATGATGTTGTTGAAAGACCGGAAACGAGATTGAATCCATCAAAAATAAGTCTCTTCTTTAGGTCTTGAACTACTATTTGACCAACCTTCTTTTCTTTATTTTGTTATACTGACATATATTTTTAAATCTTAGGCTATGCATTTTCAGGAATTGATCCACCATCGACAAAGTGTTCGACGTTACAGTAATCAGGAAATAGATCCATCCCTTCTCAATAAGTGCCTTGAAGCTGCCCGGCTGGCACCATCGGCGAGTAATTCACAACCCTGGACTTTTGTTGTTGTCAATGATCCGGAATTGAAAAACAAGGTAGCTGCTCAGACCTATGATAAAGTTGTCAATTTCAATAAGTTTGCTCAAGACGCTCCGGCATTGATTGTTTTTGTTATTGAGAAGCCCAAGGTCATTACCCGGGTCGGTGCTTTTATAAAAAACAAGGAATACCCCTTGATCGATATCGGAATTGCCGCTGAACACTTTTGCCTTCAGGCGGCAGAAGAAGGACTGGGTACCTGCATGCTGGGGTGGTTCAACGAAAGACCAATTCAAAAACTATTGCACATCCCCGAAAATAAAACCATTGGCGTGATTGTTACCGTGGGATATCCTTCAGCCGATTACAAGCAGCGACATAAATCCCGGAAATCTTTTGATGAGGTCGTAAAATATAATTCCTATACTACTTAGCCGGGGTACTTCTGATTAGTTTTTCTATGATCAAAGGATAATGCTCATATTCTAACTGGTGAATGCGTGAAGCCAGTTTGTCGGCTGTATCATGTTCAGATACACTGCATTTGGCCTGAAAAATGATATGCCCCTCATCGTATTGCTCATTCACATAATGAATAGAAATCCCACTTTCACGTTCTTCATTTTGGATTACAGCTTCATGAACCCTTGCACCATACATGCCTTTGCCCCCATACTTTGGTAATAAAGCCGGATGGATATTGACAATTCTATTTGGGAACCGTTTGATGATATAGCTGGGGATCAACCATAAAAATCCCGCCAGTACTATCCAGTCGGTATTATCGTCTTTAAGGGTTTGTATGACTTTCCCGGGTGCCATAAGATCAGCTTTATTGAATAAGGTGCATGGAATTTCAAGATTTTTTGCCCGTTGAATGACGAAAGCATGTGGATTGTTGCAATAGAACCTACAGATGTTAATATCATGATCATCCTGGAAATACTCAACAATTCGTTGGGCATTTGATCCGTTTCCTGAAGCAAAAATTGCGATGTTTATCATGGATGGTAATTCTGTTTCAAAAATACAATTCCTGAAGGAAAGCCAATGCTAATTTGCCGTTTTTCTGATCCTGTTAAGCGAAAGAATGTATTTTCCCTGCTTGAATCAGGCAAAATTGGTAAGATCAATCAATTGTTTTCTAAAAGGTTAATGTCCTGAAAGTGGTGTGAATTAAAAAATTTGCGTAATTTTGATAAAATTCATTTCTTTGCATCCGTCAAACCTTTAAACATTGAAGATATGTCTGATATAGCAAACAAAGTAAAATCTATCATCGTAGATAAACTAGGTGTAGATGAAAATGAAGTTACCCCGGAAGCCAGTTTTACAAACGATCTGGGTGCTGATTCGCTTGATACTGTCGAGTTGATCATGGAATTCGAAAAGGAATTCAACATTGCCATCCCTGATGATCAGGCAGAAAAAATCTCCACTGTAGGAGAAGCTATTCGTTATATTGAAGATAATACCAATTAAATTTTCTTTATTGATACATGGAGCTTAAGCGTGTCGTAGTAACAGGGTTAGGAACATTAACCCCCATCGGTAATTCCGTTGAATCCCTCTGGAGCAACCTCGTGGCAGGTGTCAGTGGTGCCAATGAAATTACACATTTCGATGCATCGAAGTTCAAAACACAGTTTGCCTGTGAATTGAAGAACTTTGAAGTCAATGATTACTTTGACCGCAAAGAAGCAAGGAAATATGATACCTATGCCAAGTATGGCATGATCGCTGCTGATCAGGCTGTACTGGATGCGGCCATCGACCCGGAGAAGATTGATCTTGACCGGGCTGGTGTTATTTGGGCTTCAGGCATTGGCGGGTTGGAAACTTTCGAAAAAGAAATTGGTGACTGGACCAGGGGCGATGGCACGCCGAGGTTCAATCCTTTTTTTATTCCTAAAATGATTGCCGACATAGCTGCTGGTCATATTTCTATTAAATTCGGATTCCGTGGACCTAATTTTGCGACGGTATCTGCCTGTGCTTCTTCAGCTCATGCCCTTATTGATGCGTTTAATTACATTCGTTTGGGCAAGGCCGATTTATTTATTGCAGGAGGTTCCGAAGCCGCTGTTACTCCTAGTGGAATCGGAGGATTTAATGCCATGCATGCCATTTCAACCCGGAATGACGATCCTAAAACTGCCAGTAGGCCATTCGATAAAGATCGTGATGGATTTGTTTTGGGTGAAGGAGCCGGATCCTTGATATTTGAAGAATACGAGCATGCTAAAAAGCGTGGAGCTAAAATTTATGCTGAGGTGGTTGGCTGTGGTTTAACAGCTGATGCACATCATATGACAGCGCCACATCCGGATGGATACGGAGCCATGATGTCCATGCGCAATGCCGTTGAAGATGCTGGAATAAAACTTGAAGATATTGAGCATATCAATACCCACGGAACCAGTACGCCCGTTGGTGATGTTGCTGAGCCCAGGGCCATTGCGGCCTTGTTTGGTGAGCATGCTCCCAACATATCCATTAACTCCACCAAATCAATGACCGGTCACTTATTGGGTGCTGCCGGAGCGGTGGAGGCCATCGCATCAATTTTGGCAATTCGCAATAGCTTTATTCCTCCAACCATCAATCATTTTACCGATGATCCCGAGATCCCAGTACTGGATTACACTTTCAATAAAGGAGTAAAACGCGATATTACCTATGCCCTCAGCAATACTTTTGGTTTTGGCGGTCATAATGCTACGCTGCTCTTTAAAAAATTCAACGATTAAGGTCTAATACTTTGCGGATTATTTCACCTTTAACGGTTATTTTTTCATCGGATAAAAAGCTAAGAAATTCCATAAAAAATATTTTCGGATTTTATCCCGGGAATATTTTTTTGTATCAGCTTGCTTTTCGTCATAAATCAGCTTCACACGAATTTGTTAATGGGCTAAAGTTAAGCAATGAACGTTTGGAGTACCTGGGTGATGCGGTATTGAGTTCCATTGTTGCTGATTACCTTTTTAAAAAATTTCCTTATAAAGAAGAGGGCTTTCTCACCGAAATGAGAGCCCGCATTGTATCCCGCTCACAATTGAATAAACTATCCAAGAAGTTGGGTCTTGATAATCTGATTGAATCAGAGGAGTTTTGCAATAATCACAGTAAATCCCTTCATGGTGATGCATTCGAAGCCTTTGTGGGAGCGCTCTACCTGGACAGGGGATACAAGTTTGTTAGAAAGATCATACTGAACCGGGTCATCGATGTCCATTTCGATATTGATAGACTTCAAAACCAGGACACCAATTATAAAAGTCAACTGATTGAATGGTCGCAGAAAGAAAAGATTCCCATTGAATTTGGAGTGGTGGATGAAGTTGGCAATGGATACGGTAAACAATACATTGTTGAATTACAGGTTGATCATGAAGTTTATGCAAATGGTCGCGATTTTTCCATAAAAGGAGCTGAACAACAAGCTGCCTTCCATGCTATTGAGCGTCTTGAACGTGAAAATAAGATATAATTTATTCTGAATAATCGGTATTCCCTTTAATTTTATAATGTTTAAATTTCTGCGAATTTCAAAATCGATCGTATTTTTGCTGGTATATTTAAACCGAAATGTATAAAACGATCTGGAATGGCCAAAAAAATCAAAATTGACATAGATTTTACCCAGGATAATGTATTGATTGCTATTTCGTGTCATAAAAAGGATTACTGGTTGGCATTCCAGATCAATGAAAACCTACAGTTAGAGCTAAGGCGAATCAAAGATTTTGGCTTCTATCATACTTCTGATGACCAAATGCTGGAATATCCCATCTATCATTATATTCATCCCCAAACTGCCCTTTCATGGTATCTTCTAAGCAATTATCATCCCGACGGTAAATTATTCCCCACCCTGCGAACCACTGATTTTTTTATTCTCTTAAATGGTTCGATTTCATCTCATGATATAGACGCTATTTTAAAAAATCTTAAAAAGATCAAGGGTGTATTGCATGCACATCAATTGGATACGCATAATTTGAAGGAAATCGGAAATTTTTTATCCGATCTGGAATTGCACATGATTGATTGCTTGAAAGACTAATTTTGACTAAGGGTTTGCCGGGTTTCCTGTTGTTTTCTTTCCGCTTTTATTGTGTTTGAGGCTTTGGATAATTTCGAAAAGGGTAAAAAAGAAGTACAGTATGAAAAATGATATGATAAATGGAATGGCATCATCTCTGAATACAAGGGCATATACAAGTATGATGGTAAGAAAGAAAATGAGTTTGCCAAAAGTCAGAAGCATAAAATAGTTAATAAAACCGGACGTTTTTTTTTGTGATACCCTGAGCAAAATGTAATGAATGATCATGGTAGCCGAGAAAAAGAAAACATATAAAAATGGCAAGGTGGGGGTTATAAACTCTTTCGGTAAAAAATAGGCAATCCCATATCCCAAAGCTCCAAGGATCAGTGTATAAACAATCAGTTTTTTCAGAAAAACGTAATAATTTAATCCCATATTCAAAAGTTATTTATTTTTCAGAAAGTCTTTGGTTACGTAATAGATGGCCAAAATAACAGAAATGATTGAAAATAAGACGGTAAACAGCGGAATGCTCAATCCGATCCATTCATCCAGTTTAATTCCTCCCCAAACCCCAACCAAAATAATGACGAGCATTTGAAAAGCAATACTGGAATACCGGGCATAGTTATTTAGTTGCTTTTTCTTGTTGTTGAGGTTGTTGTCCTTGTGTGGCATTGAGCGTTGTTTGTTTGAGGCTGTCGCCATCCATTTTACAGGATCCTGTGAACATCGCTCCTGGTTCAATAGACAGTTTGCTGGTCATAACATCCCCTTTTAATCGCGCAGATGTTTTTAAGGTTAATAACTGTTCCACCTTTACCTGTGCACTTATATTTCCTGAAAAATCAGCATTCTGGCATTCAATTTCTCCCTCAATGCTTCCCGTTTGACCGACAACAATTTTACCCTTGCAAATAATGGAGCCGATTAATTTTCCATCAATCCTGAAATCACCATTGGTTGTGATTTCTCCTTTAATGGTTGTGCCTGAAACAATGGTATTAGGTTTAGCTTCGATGATATTATTTTTCGCCATTTTATCGGTTTTATTAGAAAGTATAAAAGTACTCAATTTACTTAATCTTTCAGATAGTTTTGTCTGAAAAAAGCAAGGTATTTCTTCAAGTCCTTGTCCTTATAAAGTATAGGGTAATTTTCCTGGGTGATCACAAAACCATCATACTCCTCGGTTTCCATATTGGCAAACACGTAATCATTACTCATAATCGCGTCATAATAGCGCATCGCGTCATCCACGGTATTAAAATTCCCCACCATAACAAGGTGTGTGGTTTTATCAATTAACAGGTTTGTGATCGAAATGTTTTCAATACTAAAGTACTTTTTATTGAAATCTGAAATTCTGATTTTAAGGGCATTGATATTGACCCCGGGTCCGCTCGCCACCAGTGCAAATATTTGTTTACTGCGGGGATTAAAGCTGTAAATTGATACATCAATCACCTCCTCTGGTTCTGCCACTGTTCCGGTAGAATCAATGGGTCCTTTCAGGTAGTCAAGTATATTCTGGGCCAAAGGGGTAACTTCACTATTGGGGTATTTAACAACCAATTGTTCAAGTGCAGCCTGAAGTGAATCCACAACTTCGATTTTTCCAAGTGACAGGGCACGCAGGTATTCGAATCTGGCCAATAATTCTTCCGGTTTTTCAAATTCGGTAATGGCCCTGGTACTGTTGCTGTATACTGTATAAAAATGACCAGCTTCGTAATGGTCATAGGTTTCCCGGTAGAGTGTGAGGGCCAGGTTTTTTTGTGCTTCCAGTTCTTTGTAATATTCAGGATCCAATAAAATACGCGCATAATCACTGTCAGGAAATTGATCAATGATCAAGTTTTTATAATAATCAGCCTGTTCCTGATTTTCGAGGATGACAAAGTTTCTGTATAGCTGGTAATAACTTTGGAGTAGATTTTCATGATCAGGAAACCGGGTGTTGAGGGATTCAAAGGATTCAATGGATTTGTTATAGTTGTTCAGTTTGTCTTTATAGATAAATCCCAGATTAAATAAAGCCTGTTCAATTTGCTTATTGGAAGCTTCCAATTGAGGTTCCGTCAGGGGGACGTTTTGTAAATAGTACTCCCGTGTATGCGGATCATTGGAGGTAACCGTTATGACGGCACCGGTACTATCTGTATAGGTGCTGTCGGCATTTAAAGCAAGCTGTTCTTCAGTTTCGTCAAAAACGGTTTTTTTGTTAGAAAGACGCCAGTTATCTTCCAGCTTTCGGTTGCCCCATTTCTTTTTAAACTCCGATAAACCATTGCTCATAGCGGCGGGATTATAAAAATACCATGATCCCTGCCCCGGACCGGAAGCAAAGGAAGTGGATTGGGATGCATTATTGCCAGCCAGTTGTTGCAGGGCCATTAGTTCTTCTTTTTCTTTTTGAAGTTTTTCTTTCTCAATAACATCCTCAATCAGCTTGTCGATAATGGCATTCCTCTCATCTTCATTCATGGAAGCCAGTTTTTGCAGGCTGTCTTGTTCAATCACCACAATAATATTTTCAACCAGTTCAGTAAGGTAGGTAGTCCGCAGTTCAATGCCTTCCTTATTGGGATAGTCTTCCGGTAAGACCTGAACAGCAGTATCATAGTAAGCCTGAGCCAGTTGATACTCGGGAACCTGGAAATAAATATCACCAAGTTTCAGTGCTGATTTGGCTTTTTGATAATCATTTGAAACCGATTTTGCAACGGAAAGACGCAGATAATTTATGGCCAGTGAATCGAGGCTGTCCTTGAAAGAGATGTCGGCAAGGGCATAATATATTTGATCTTGATACTCAATGTTTTTGTCTTCCTTGAGCATCTTTTGCAAATTCTTTACAATGTCTTTACTGCTTTCACCATAGCGGGAATCATAACTCTGGGCCAGGTTGATGGCGGCATTAAAAGCCATTTCATACGGAGGGTTGCGTTTAATGACTTCCCGGTAGTATTCCGATGCACGATAATATTCTTCTTCCTTTTGGTAGATCTGTGCTAAAATGAATCTTGTACGGGCATCCATTAACCTTTTCTGGCGAAGAAAAAGGGCATCGCGTAAGGGGTCTTTTGCCTGGCTGTATTTTTCCTGGAGTAGGAACATTTGTGCCCTGACAAGGGGCAATTCCATGATGACCTTTTCAGGTGCTTTGGGTGTTTTATCGATCTCATTTTGCAGGTTATCCAGAACTGATTGTGCCCGCTTGTATTGTCCAAGTTGGTTGTACGACTTGGCCAACCAAAGCAAAGCTGTAAATTTAATGTCGTTGTATTTGTATTCGTTGGCGACAAATTCGAAGGTCCTACGGGCCTTATTATAGTCCTGTTTATAAAAATAGGCCTGCCCGATCAGCAAGTAACTGTCATCAATCCAATTTACATATTCCCTGCGGTTGAAAAACATGGAATGTTCTTCAACATTCAGCGAAGCTTTTTCAATGGCTTTATCCATATAGGGATTCAATGCCTGCGCCTCCTGCTCCGTTCCGTAATTATAAACAGGCAAAATTTTATTGTAATTGTCCTTCACCGTTTTTTTCAACTGCATGACTCCCTCACGATAGCTCTCACGGCCATTCCAGTACATATTATAATGCCCTGTCAGGTTATGATATACCCGTCTGGTAAAGGTATTTTTCTTTGTTGAACATGAATAAGTGGTCAATAATACCAGTAACAAAAGAAAAAAAGAGATTTTAGTATTTCTGAATCCTGAGATCAAATTGTAAAATATGTTTTTGTTTGAACCCGATAGCTCAACAGGTTAACTACTTTTTTGCAAAAATATTTTATTTATTTTGAATCATTCCATTACGCAACGATTTTATTCAGGTTCATTATTCAGATTTATATCAAATTGGTAATATGAGATTTCTGTTTCATTACGAATTTTAATTTTTATCTTTGAGAGTTACCACATAAAATTCAATACTGTGAAAAAATTAGCCTTGATTTTAATTTTGCTGATTTTAGTACTTCATGCATTCACACAATTACCAGAAGGTAGTTATGAATTGACCCAGCTTGAGGGAAACTATGTTTTGGTAACAATAACAGGTCCGATTGAAAATTATGCCACCTATATATGCAAAGGAACCATTGACCAGGTCAAAGCAGCAGTTTTTGAAGCCGGTGAGCTGACCATTGATCAAAACAACAGGGACAATTTAGAAGAAACGATAGATTTGGGATTATTGCCCTATGATATAAAGTATTTTAATGGCAATAATGAGAATATGATTGTATCCGGAGGAAACAAACTAACCATATTGGATGGAGATACACATTCGACTATTAAAGGTGAGTTTGAGGCCGATACCAAAGTTAGTTTACATAACATGGCATTTATGCCGGTAAGCCCCTATCGCAATCAAATAGTTGTTAACCATAGGTTGGATGGAAATTCGGATAGATTTTTCATCATCTGTGCCTGGGAGGGAGGTGGCTTAAAAGTAATTGAATCGGAGGAAGATGATTCGTTTGTAGAATTCCAGGATTTTTATGATGATGAAGAATCTCAGTTGCTTTCATCATCGGTTCATCATTATTGCGATACCTCATTCTTTTGGGTGTTAAACTATTGGAATGGTGCTTGTAAAGTGAAAAAATACAGTTGGGATAAAGATAACCACCATTATTTTTATGATACTGAAAATGAATTTGAATTAACCAACAATGAAATAATTGACTTTCAAACCAGATTAACACCAGGACCACTGAGAATAGCCTTATTGGACATGGTTTTGGAATTAGATCCAATTACATTGCAGCAAACCGACCAATACGATGATCTGATTGTTGATAAATTTGAGCATATTTATGCCCATATAAAAGGAGAACACGAGATATATAATTTTGAAACAGAGAGTACCTACTATAACGAGGACATTATAACTTTTGCTACCAGTGGTTGCTATGATTGGGATAATGCCCGGGTTTATTTTACAGGGTATTGCGGCAAAGAAATAAATCCTGATTTCAGGGTGATAAATTATAAGCCTAATGATTCATTTTTGTTTTATCCTTTGGATGGGGCAATGGATGTGAAATATAATAACTCATCAAATATCGTTACGGGTGAGGCCAGAGTAATTGCTGTCGGTAATAACCAAATCATAGGGTTTGATGACGACGGGTTAAAAAACTGTCCTTCTGGAAGTGACCTTAGTCAACTTGATTGTCATTATGGTTACCGGATTGCATTTGATGCAAATCCTTCTTTGCCATCCCCATTTGAAGACAGAATTGGGATAACAGTAGCTTGTTTAATCGATGGAGTTTTAGCTCAGCGACATGGATACAGTTGTAATACGGAACCTATAAAAAAAATAGTAGAAACAGGAATTAGCAGTTCCGTATCATGCTTTCATGATGATGAAAATACTGCTTACTTTTTCTATAATGGAGATGGAGGCAGCAATATTTATTATACCTGGGATGAAACAAATGATGTAGCAATTATTTCAAAAATAGATGAAGACGTTGATTTATCTGAATCGGCCATCGATTGTATTTATAATAATGAATCAAACCTGGTATTGGCAAGTATACAATCACAATGTGATGGCTACATACGTTTCCTTGAAATAGTTGATGGAAACGAGGTTGTATCAGAAGAAATGTTTGACAATATTGGCCGGTTTATTAACTTCAATAATTACGTTTATTTTTACAGCAACATTGTATCCCCAACTCCAAAAAATTATGTTTATCGGATATGGCAAAGCAATGGCACTGTATATAAACAGAGCAATCAGGTAAGCAACCAGGTTAATTCAATTAATATTAATGAGGAGGATAATTTAGTATACGGTACATTTGTTTATAGTAGCCCAAATGGTAATGGTATGGCATTCGAAATGAATACGAATTTAGGTAACCTAGAAACCCACCTCCTTGAAAAGGATGACCCGGTTGATATATGTTATATTGAAGGTTTGGATAAAATTTACATTGCACAATACAATGATGCCGTAATTGAAGTATACAATTCATCATTTGTACACCAATCCGATATTAACATCAATGGGCACCCTAAGGCAATCGAGTATAATGCTTACCAGAGGGAAACCTGGGTTATAAGTGACAATATTGAAAATGATAATGGATATACCTACCTAAATATCATTGATTGCGAAAAGGATCAGGTGATAGAAGAAATATTGATAAGGAGAAGTGACGGCTATACCTACGATGCTATCAACGATCAGTTGTATTTACATACAAACTATCCCTATCTTAACGATGATGGCGATCCCGAATACAATATCAAAGCACTAAACGGATTTAACAATGAATTTTCAAACAAGATAAATACAAACCTAATTGCTTACAATGATATTTATTTAAGTAAAGAAAGACCGGTTAAAGCAAGGCCTTCAATCAACCTTAATGATAATTATATATATATGGGCAATTATGGTAGTGCAACTGTTTCCAAGATCAAAGCACATGACGAATCGTTTAATTTCCCAGTTGGTTTAAAATGGAATTCATTTCCAAGATTAGAGCGATACAAGGATGAGACATTTAGTTCTATAGAAACATTAAATCATTTGTTTCCTAAACCTCAATTCATTTCAATGTTTTATTTAACACCAACTAATCAAATTGTTTATCAAAATTCAAATTGGAGTGGACCACTACTTGAAGTCCAATCAACAAAGGGATACAAGATTTCAGTTAGTGAAAATACAACATTACGTTTGGTAGGAGCCAAAGAAGATTACGATGCTACCATCAACCTTGCCACCGGCGAAAACTGGGTTGGATATTATTTAGATGAAAACTATTACCCGGCACAATGTATCCCTGCTGCTCTTTGGGATCAGCTTGTGCAGATTAAAACCCAGTACTGGAGCATGACCAAAAAGCCTTTTTCCAATCCACCCTGGTTCATACAGGGAACCATCACCCCGTTTCGTTATGGCGACCTGGTGATCCTGAAAACCGATTCAGAATATCCCGGCTTCCAGTGGCAACAGGCAGGTGATGGAGAAGCGCCTTCGGAAATGCCAGCGACCGAATATTACAGTTTTGAAGAACAAGCCGATTATTTACCAATCTATGTAGAAACCGATTCTACTGCCGACATAGCAGAAATTGCAGTTTTGGCAAATGGTGATGTGAGGGGAGCCGCAGTGAGGCAAACAGGTGATACCCTGGTTGAAGTAAATGCTTACCTGGAAGGCGTGCCCGCCGGAACTGTCCTCGAATTTGAAACCTGGAACGGTTATAAAAGCAAGGCAGCCGAAAGAGGCACTTATGTAGTGATCGATCATTTCCGGAAGGTGAGGGAAAAACGGAACCTTTATACAGGTGAAAAGGCAAACTCTTACCACGTATCGCTGAAAAGCAATGAAACGTATAGTGTACCACCCGAAATAGGGCCGGTTACCTGCAAACCCAACCCATTTGCGAACAAAGTTGAATTCAGCTTCCATTTAAACCAGGAAGGAAGTGTTCAAATTGATATCTTCGACCTGCAGGGCAACCCTGTCAAAACCGTCATCAAAGGCCATTACCCCGAAGGTTATTACAACTTCACCTGGCAGGGCGATAACGAATCCGGGAAACGGATCGAACCGGGGGTTTTTTTCTACAAAGTTAGTGTTGGAAATAAAGTGGTGCAGAGCGATAAACTGGTGATGATCAAATAATGAAACTATGAAACGTCATTGCGAGGAGGACCGACGAAAGCCTGCCCGACTTCCGGCGGGCAATCTGCATGTTATAACCGCAGAAAAATTGCAGCGCTGTGCCTGTCTACCGGCAAGATGGGCTCGCAATAAAGTTTTCGCTTTTCTGCTGGTTCTGATTTCTCTCACTTCCAACGCTACCATTCACACGGTCAAACAGGACGGCAGCGGTGATCATACCACCATACAGGCCGGGATCAATACAGCTTCCACCGGGGATACTGTGCTGGTTTGGCCGGGAACCTACTATGAGAACATCGATTACAACAGTAAAAGCATTACGGTGGGCAGTCTTTACCTAACAACACAGGATGAGAATTACATCCATTCCACCATCATTGATGGAAATATGAATGGGAGTTGTGTTTTTATTGCGAATTGCTCTGAAATTACAATATTGTCAGGATTTACAATTCAGAATGGCTCAGGAGATCTAGCAGTCCAGAGTGGGGGAGGTATAAATATTCAATTCTCCAATGAAGTTAATATTGATCATAATAGGATCTTATCAAATTCAGCAAGAACAGGTGGTGGCCTTTTTATCAGATATTCCAGCGTTTATATAATTGCCAATTCCATATGTTTTAATAAGGCTTATTGGGCAGGAGGAGGTATTTTTCAGGGAACAGATTCTGAGTTGGAATTCAATTCAATAGATAAAAATAACATTTATATGAATTACGCTGCATTAGGGAGTGATTATATCAAATCGTATGATGTGGGGCCTGTGGATATTATTGTAGATACGTTTACTGTTTCATCACCCGATGAACATTTTGTTTACTCACCTGATATTTGGGGCAACCCTCAATATGATATTAATATTCAAATAGAAAACTATTTTCTTGAACAGGTCAATTCTAATCTTTATGTTGATCCCTCTGGAAATGATTCTAACACTGGTTTATCATTCAATGATCCTCTTAAAACAATATCATTTGCTTTGCAAAAGATTGAAACTTCCTCTAATAATCCTAGAACCATTTTCTTACAAAAAGGTACTTATTCGTATGATAGTAACGGAGAGTTTCTGCCATTAAATCCCAGGAGTTTTCTATCAATTGTTGGAAAATCATCTTCTACTACAATTATTGATGCGCAGAATGTAATAAATCATTTATATTCAAATGCTTCAATCACACACCTTTCGATTAAAAAACTCTCATTTGTAAATGGATTTGGAAATAATAACAATATCCCTGGTTGTGCAGGTATTGAAATAAACAACAATACTTTTTTCTCACTGGACTCTACAAGTTTCTTTTATTGTGAGGGTGCCACAGGTGTTTATTATAACATGAATCCAATTGGGGTAACTTTAAACAATATTAATGTTGTTCAAAATATTGGAGGATTAAGTATTAGTTCAAATGTTAATGAAGATTTATCAATTAGGATATCTAATTCAAATATTAAAAATACTTTGCCAGCTTCTATTCCAAATTTTGGGTTGGGGAGTGGAATCACAATAGTTGGCACCCAGACTGGCACATTAAATTTTAATGGTTTGCTTATCAATAATTTAGTTGAGGGTAATATTTGTCATCCAGATCCATTTTGGGGAGATGGTGGAGGTTCTGCTGTACATATAATAAATCCAGCAAGAATTAACATAATTAATTGCACATTCTCTGAAAATGAGATGGAAGAATTTGACGGAGGTACAATTTATACAATTGATGGACCTCAAGTAGCGTTTTATAATAATATATTTTATTATAATGAGCCTCGAAATCTATATTTGGATCAATCAAATGATCCTAATTTTCCCGCAGTTTTGAATTTTATTTATAATGACATTGAAGAAGGAGAAGAAAGTATTTTTAATAAAAATGATTATAACATTTTCAACTGGCTCGATGGCAACATTGATGAAGACCCATTGTGGGAAGGCGGCGAACCTTTCAGCTATGCCCTCCAGCCCGGATCGCCCTGCATTGATGCTGGTGTGCCCATGTATGAAGTAGGAATGGATTATCCCTACATCAAGGAACAAAACGGAAAATATGTGCTTTATATGCTGGAAGGAGATACCGTTACGTTGCCAGCCTACGACCTGGCAGGGAACCCGCGTATCTCAGGTGGGAGGATCGATATGGGCGCTTATGAGTGGCAGGATACGGTGACGGGGAGTTCGAAGTTTGAAGTTCAAAGTTTGAAGTTATCTGTCTATCCGAATCCGTTTACTTCGAATGTGTTTGTGAGTTTTTCGCTGAAAAAGGAAGCAGAGGTAAGGCTTGAAGTAATCAATATAAAAGGCCAACCGCTTAAAACCGTTGCAGATGCCAGCTTCCCTGCTGGCAACTACAAGCTGGTCTGGAACGGGCAGGATGAAGACGGCTATGCGGTTAAAAAAGGGAATTATTTGATGTGCCTGTACATTAACGGAACCCTTGTCGATTGCGAAAAAATGATAAAAACAAATCAATAAATTTTTTGCAAAAGCCTGTTTTGGAATTCATACTAAAACCTACCAAATTGTCTGTTAAAGTAAGTTAAACAGGTTTAAAAGTATTTCAATTAATAATCTTCCCGTAATTTTCAAGTATCTTTGCACCCGGATTTTTTTACAGGTTTTATGCCGGATACAAAAAAGAAAAAGCAGAAGCGCTGGTACAATAAGCTCAGGAATAAATACCGCCTGGTGGTCCTGAATGATGATACTTATGAAGAAAAATTTTCTTTCAGATTGTCGCGGTTGAATGTGTTTGTTACGGTTGGATTTACTTCCATATTGCTGATCATTGTCACCATTTTTCTGATCGCTTTTACACCCTTGCGTGAATATATTCCCGGCTACACCGACGTTACCTTATCCAGAAGGGTGAATGATCTTTTGCAAAAGACTGATTCCCTTGAAAATATTTCAAGGCAAAAAGCGGCCTATATTGAAAACATAAGGCGTATCATCGAAGGTGAAGATATCCCGTTTGATAGTCTGGGGCAGGTTGCTTCATCCGAATCTGCTGATCCAGATCAAATTCAATACCGTCGATCCATGGAGGATAGCCTCTTGCGTGAAGAATATAGGACGGAAACTTCCTATGATCTATATTACAATGAAAACGAAGAGCTGACCATTGCCAGGCAATCGCGGAGCAGTATGTTTTTCTTCAATCCACTGGAGGGTATCGTGACATCAGAATTTGATCTTGGTGGAAAACATTACGGGATTGATATTGTTTCCAAGCCCAATGAAGCGGTTAAAGCAACCCTTGATGGTACCGTCATTTTTGCCGATTGGTCCATTGAAACAGGATATACGATCAGTATCCAGCATCAAGGTAATTTTATTTCGGTGTACAAACACAACTCGGTCCTGCTGAAAGAACAGGGCAGTTTTGTCAAGGCTGGTGATCCGGTTGCCATTGTTGGTGAATCGGGTGAGCTTTCTACTGGTGCCCATCTCCATTTTGAATTATGGTATAATGGAACACCTGTCAATCCTCGCGATTATGTGGCTTTTAAATAAATTTATCCCAACAAAACAGAAAGATTCAGTTTGAAAAAGCGGATTGCCATACTCGGTTCAACAGGCTCCATTGGAAAACAAACCCTGGAGGTAATTGATCAACACCCGGAACAATTTATCGTTGAGGTTCTGACAGCTCAGAATAATGCCGAACTGTTAATTGAGCAGGCCATAAAATATAGACCCAATGCTGTTGTCATTGGTCACGATTGCCTCTATAATTCTATCATGGAAGCCCTCGATCCGCATGATATAAAAGTGTATGCTGGTGAGGATGCCATAACCCAGGTCGTGGAAATGGAATCAATTGACATGGTGATGATGGCACTGGTGGGTTTTGCAGGGTTAAAACCGACAGTGGCTGCAATCAAATCCGGAAAGCAGATAGCCCTCGCCAATAAAGAATGTCTGGTAGTAGCCGGAGAATATATCTCAAAACTTGTTATTCAAAACCATATAAATCTGATTCCGGTGGATTCAGAACATTCGGCAATTTTTCAATGCTTGACGGGTGAGAATCCTGATCATATTGAAAAAGTAATATTGACGGCATCAGGAGGTCCGTTCAGAAACCATGATTGGGAGGAACTGGAAAATGTTACCATTGCGGATGCATTGAATCACCCAAACTGGAACATGGGAGACAAAATTACAATTGATTCTGCTACGCTGATGAATAAGGGTCTCGAGGTGATTGAGGCCAAATGGCTGTTCGGACTCGATCCCGAACAAATTGAGGTGGTGATCCATCCCCAATCCATCATTCATTCCATGGTACAATTTACAGATGGATCCATCAAAGCACAAATGGGATTGCCCGATATGCGATTGCCTATATTATATGCATTGGCTTATCCAGAACGGTTAAAAAGCGATTTCCAGAGATTCAGTTTTTCGGAAACCAATCAACTTACATTTGAATCTCCTGATATTAAAAAATTTCGTAATCTTGCACTCGCTTTTGAAGCCCTGCAAAAGGGCGGAAATATGCCTTGTGCTCTGAACGCAGCCAACGAGGTTGTTGTTCAGGCTTTTTTAAAAGGAAAAGTAGGTTTTCTGCAAATTCCGCAAATCATTGAATCCTGTCTATCATCCATGCAATATATCACAAATCCTACATTTGATGACTTTTTTGAAACGGATCATGAGACCAGGAAAAGGGCAATAAAAATGATTGAAGGAAAAAAAGATAAAACAATTTAACGCTTTTGGCGTTGGATAATTCTTAATTAACGATATCGAATTTTAATGGAAGTGGTTATCAAAATACTGCAATTTTTATTGAGCCTCTCAATTCTTGTAATCATTCACGAATTTGGCCATTTCATTGCAGCTAAAATTTTCAAAACAAAAGTTGAGAAATTTTATTTGTTTTTCAACCCATGGTTTTCTGTTTTTAAATTCAATTACAAAGGAACAGAATATGGAATGGGTTGGTTACCCCTGGGTGGTTATGTAAAGATTGCCGGGATGATCGATGAATCCATGGATAAAGAGCAACTGAAAAAGCCTCCTGAGCCATGGGAATTTCGGTCAAAGCCTGCATGGCAACGTCTGATCGTAATGTTGGGTGGTGTTACCATGAACATTATTCTGGCCGTGCTCATTTATATTGGAATGCTAGCCTTTTGGGGGGAAGAGTATTTACCTACGGAAAGTGTAAAATATGGAATTGTTGTTGATTCGGTGGGTTCGGAATTGGGACTTCAGAATGGTGATAAGATTCTGAGTGTTGATAAAGAAAAAATTGAGAATTTTAGGAAAATCCCTGAAAAGCTCATCCTCGATGAAGCCAAAACTCTTCAGGTTGAGCGTGATGGGAACATTATGAATATTGAGGTTCCACAAGGATTTCTGAATAAGCTTGTTAAACATCGCTCCGCTGAGTTTATTGGTGTCCGATTTCCATTTGTAGTTGATCGTTTTTCGAAAGATTCACCCGCCCGGGAAGCAGGATTGCAAAAGGATGACCGGATTATTGGGCTCAATGGCGAATCAACACCCTATTTTGATGAGTTCCTGGCCCGGGTCGACAAGCTGGCGGATCAGTTGGTTGAGGTTAAAATTATTCGATCGGCAGATACCATGAACATTCCCATCAAAGTATCATCGGAAGGAAGAATTGGGGTTTACCCTGTGAGCAACATGGCCGATTTCTTTGAGATCAGAGAACGAAATTATTCCTTTATTGAAGCCATACCAGCCGGAATCAGTAAAACCTATTATGGCATTGGAAATTATTTCAAGCAGCTCAAACTCATTTTCTCACCCGAAGTGAAAGCCTACGAATCGGTGGGTGGATTTATAACCATTGGTAGTATTTTCCCTTCAGAATGGCATTGGCAGAGTTTCTGGTCCCTGACCGCTTTTTTGTCAATTATGTTGGCCATTTTGAATGTGCTCCCGATACCAGCCCTCGATGGCGGACACGTGATGTTTCTCATGTATGAGATCATTACCCGACGCAAACCCAGTGATAAATTTATGGAGTATGCGCAAATTACCGGGATGATCATTTTATTTGCCCTGCTGATATTTGCCAATGGAAACGATATCATGGGCTTGATCAATAAATAAAAAGTTCTGTACTTTTGCTGAAAAACTAACACGTGTCAGTTTTCGGAAGAACCATCAGTCTATTTTGTTTCATTCTTCTTTTTCTATCCATAAGTGCATTTGCTTCAGAAAAAGCATATCCTTCTTTTGAAGTAGAAATTCCAAAAACCATCATCCAGCATATTCCGGTTGAGATAGAGATCGTTTTTCTTGAACCTAAAATAATCACCAGTGATACGCTTTCTGTTAAACTGGGTGAGGATATACAGAAAATTGTATTGGTTGACGGGCGGTATATTTTTTCGAAAACTTTTGATAGCAGCGAAGAGTTGGTAATCTCGGCCGCTGGTTTTGAATTCCAAAAGCTGATCACACCTGTTCCTTTGTGGATGTCGGTATTGCCACCCCTATTTGCGATCTTGATCGCCCTGATATTCAGAGAGGTCTACGTCGCGCTTTTTGTTGGTGTTTGGATGGGATCAGTCATCATCACCTATTATCAAGGCTATACCATTTTCGGTGCCCTCTTTTACGGTTTGTTTTCCATCATTGATGTTTATATTTTGGAATCGCTGAACGATTCTGCTCATTTATCAATCATCGTATTTTCGATGATGATTGGAGCCATGGTGACTTTGATCTCTGATAATGGAGGTATGCAAGGTGTGGTAAATTATCTGGCCCGTTTTGCCCGTGGACCGCGCTCCGGTCAGTTTGTTACCTGGTTAATGGGAATGGCCATCTTTTTTGATGATTATGCCAATACACTGGTGGTGGGAAACACCATGCGACCCGTTGCAGATCGATTGGGTATTTCGAGAGAGAAACTAAGTTATATAGTCGATTCAACAGCAGCACCCATTGCTTCAATCGCTTTCGTGACAACCTGGATTGGGGCCGAATTGAGTTATATTCAGGATGGTATCCGAACCCTTAGTCTCAATGAAACTGCTTATGATGTGTTTTTGAACTCACTTCAATATTCCTTTTATCCGATTCTCGCTTTGGGTTTTGTATTAATCCTTATTTTATCCAGGCGTGATTTTGGTCCCATGTTAAAAGCCGAAAGATTGATGCTTCAGAATGGGGTTCCTGATTATCATCCCGGGGTGAACGAAGAGGGTCAGCAAAAAAAAGGGATCAAGGAAAGGTGGTACAATGCAGTTATTCCAGTGGTTGTTATTGTAGGGGGGACCATTGCCGGACTGATCAGTACAGGACTTGAGAATACCAGCTGGGATCCTACATTTGGTTTTGTTAAAAATATCTCCAATATCATCGGGCATTCCGATTCTTATCGTGCTTTATTATGGTCATCCCTGGCAGGCGTATTGGTAGCAGTGTTGCTGACAGTTGGACAAAGAATTTTAAGTCTTCGCGAAAGTGTTGAGAGCTTGATTTCGGGCTTTAAAACCATGATTACTGCCGTATTGATCCTGGTATTGGCATGGTCGATTGCCCTGATTACAAAATACATGCATACCGCTGATTTTATTTCCAATATCTTACTGGAAGTCAACATTGCACCTTACGTGATCCCTTCCATCACTTTTATTCTTGCCGCACTGGTGGCCTTTGCAACAGGTTCATCATGGGGCACAATGGCCATACTCTATCCCCTTATTTTGCCTTCTTCCTGGCTGATTGCGCAGGAGTCGGGTTTGGATTATGACCAATCAATGGCTATTTTTCATAATGTCGTATCCACAGTCCTTGCCGGGTCGGTTTTGGGTGATCATTGTTCCCCCATATCTGATACAACCATTCTGAGTTCATTGGCAAGCTCCTGCAATCATATCGAACATGTTAGAACGCAACTGCCTTATGCCCTCGTAGTGGGTGGTGTAGGGGTTTTTGCAGGTACACTCCCGGCTGCTTATGGGGTACCCACATACATTTTATTCCCAATTGGAATCCTGATTCTTGTTCTTATCCTCAGGGTTTTTGGTCGTAAATCAAATGTTCAGCAATCCTGACACTTTTCTGCAAATTAATTCTATTTTTGAAGCCGTAAATTAATTCACATGACCTGGATTGAGGCTGTTATATTAATTGTATCAGGGCTATTGGTTGGATTTATCAATACCCTGGCAGGGGGAGGTTCTATCATCTCACTTTCTATATTGATGTTTCTTGGATTACCTGCCAATATTGCAAATGGAACGAATCGGGTAGCTATTTTTATCCAGAATATTGCCGCTGTCGGAAGTTTCAGACAACAGAAGGTCCTGGATCATCGCAAAGGGTTTTGGCTTGCCATCCCGGCTACACTTGGCAGTATTTTGGGGGCATGGATTGCTGTTGATCTGGACGAATCCATCATAGAAAAGGCCATTGCCATTGTGATGCTTATTATGATGATTGTCATCCTTTACAAGCCCCAACGTTGGCTTAAAGGTAAAGAAGATCTGCAAAAACGAAAAGTGAGTTTTTGGCAGGGTCTCCTGTTTTTTGCCATTGGAATTTATGGTGGGTTTCTTCATATGGGGGTCGGCTATGCCTTGCTGGCAGGAATTGTTCTGGGTGCTGGTTACGATCTTGTTAAAGCCAATGCCATAAAAGTCTTCATTATCCTGATCTGGTCACCCGTTATACTCATTGTCTTCATGATCAACGGACAGGTAAACTACCTGTATGGATTGATATTGTCCATTGGAAACGTTTTGGGTGCTTTGATCGCTTCGAGATTGGCGGTTAAACAGGGAGCTGCTTTTGTCCGTTGGGTAATCATTGCCGTGATTCTTCTTACGGCTGCTCATGTATTTGGGTTGGTTGATATTCAGGACATGGTGGGTTCACTGATCCAAACCAATTAAATTTATTGATCTTTGTATTTTAAAATTTCATGCGAAAAATATTCCAGCCTGATCCCTGCTTCACGGAACATTTCTTCCGATTCCTGACCTTTATGATATTTTTTTTCACAAACCACTCGTTCAATGCCGCAATTGATAATAAGCATAGCACAGGTCCGACAGGGCGTCATCCGAACATAAATGGTAGCACCTTCGAGGGGAATACCTCTGCGGGCTGCCTGGGTGATGGCATTTTGTTCGGCATGAACCGTTCGAACACAATGTTGACTAATGGAGCCATCTTCATGGATCATCTTTTTCATCAGGTGACCCACATCATCACAATGGGGTAGCCCCCTTGGTGATCCCACGTATCCGGTAACCAGTATTTGTTTGTCACGGACAATAACACAGCCGGCGCGACCCCGATCGCAGGTAGCTCTTTTTGAAACAGAATGAGCCAAATCCATAAAGTATTCATCCCAGGAAGGTCGGATATATTTTTCTTCACTCATCTTCAATCATTTGTTTTCGAGTATAATTTTAATTGTATTTTCTTCAGCAAACTCTTCGGCACCGATGATTTTGAATCCTCTTTTCAAGGCAAAAATAAGCATCACACTGAAGCGATTCAGTGTTTAAAACGGATTTTTTGAACGGCGTGCCCACGTCTTTTAATCTTTATTTTGTTCAATTTGATGGAGAATTTCAGCAATCTTACGATAAAGTACTTTTACCGAATCATTGTTTTCAATAACAAAGTCAGCCATTTCAATGCATTTACGGAGATTTTGTTTATTGGGATCGTTGGTTATCATTTCTCTTTGTTCATTGGCAATAAATGTGTCGAAGTCAATTTTGTCGGTTTCTGAATTTCTTAAAACAATGCGGTCGAACCGTTTTTTGGGATCGGCATCCACTGCCAACAGGTAAAAATTTGATTTATTGCGCAGACTGGTTATTTCTCCGGGCGTACGGATGCTTTCAATAATAGCATTATGATTCTCTTTCCTGGCCTTTTCGAATAAGGAATCAGTTATGAATGATGGGCTGTTGCTTTTTCTTAGTTCATTGGCAACCATAACCATGCTATCCCGATTCTCAGGTAATCCTTTTTTTCGTATTTCATCAAGGAGGTAAGCTCTGACAGAATAATGTGCGAAGTTTTTTTCTTTTACCAAGAAATCGACAATGGTTCCTTTACCTGCTCCCAATGTGCCGGTGATGCCAATAATAAGCATGTTAAATGTTTCTATTGTTTAGGGCACCGGTTTTCCGTTCTTCCTTTATATCATCGATCCATTTAGCGATCTGAACAGGTTCATAGGCGCGCATCATTTCGATGAGTTCCCCGGCATTTTCTGAGACCATGATGTTCTTACGGTGTTCTTCTCTCACAAATCCTTCTGCAACGCAATGATCGAGGAAGGCCAACAACCCATTGAAATAGCCATTGATATTCAACAGACCGACAGGTTTATCATAAATGCGCAATTGATTATAGGTTAAAACTTCCGAAAGTTCATCCAGGGTACCAAAACCACCAGGCATCGCTATGAATCCATCCGATAATTCAGTCATCATTTGTTTGCGCTGCGGCATGTCGGGAACAACATGCAATTCTGATAGTCCCAAATGAGCTATTTCAAGGTCGGCAATGCTTTGAGGAATGATTCCGATGCAGGTTCCTTCATGGGAAAGCACCTCATCCGCCAAAATTCCCATTAAACCAACATTACCTCCTCCATATACCAAACCAATTCCTTTTTTTGCCAGTTGATGTCCGAGAGCAGATGCCGCCGCTTCGTAAATTGAGTCCTGACCTTTGCTGGAACCACAAAACACACAAATCTTTTCCATCATTGTTACAACTTAAAAAACGCAAAAATACAAAATAACAATCCATCGATCGGGTGGGTTTTTTAAACAATTGTGTTCAATTCATCGTTATTTTGTCCCTTTAAACTATTTTTGCAGCATGGAATCTACACGTCAGCAGAAAGTTTCACGGTTGCTCCAAAAAGACCTGGGTGAAATATTCCAGTTCGAGGTTGGTAATTTGTTTGGAAATGTAATGATCACCGTCACAAAAGTTCATGTTACGAAGGACATGTCCATTGCAACAATTTATGTAAGCCTCTTTGGAACGAACAATAAAGAAGACTTGTTAAAAAACATTCGTCATCATGGGAATGAAATCCGTTATAAACTGGGCAGAAGAATTGGCAAACAGGTCCGTGCTATTCCCGAACTGAAGTTTTACGAAGATGATTCGTTGGATTACATTGAAAACATAGAAAAGTTGCTGGATTAGTAAAACCCGACTTTGATTAACAAAATTACCAAACATGCAGTACGACCCAATTAAACGCAGTCTGGGCAATGTATTTAATAAACGACCAGTTTTAAGAAAATTGTTTTATAAACTGCTTGATCTGCTTCTTTTGCGCACATGGCATGTTAAGAAAGAGATTCGCCAATGGGCAATGCAATATCCTGGTAAAGCGGAGATTCTTGATGCTGGCTCCGGTTTTGGTCAGTACAGCTATTATCTTGCAAATAAAAATAAGAAATGGAAAATATTGGGGGTTGATGTAAAGGATGAACAGATACTGGATTGTTCGCAATTTTTTGAGAGGATCGGAAAAAGCAATGTTAGCTTTGCCTATGCCGACCTAACAAAGTACGAGGAAATCAATCGTTTCGACCTGGCTCTTTCAGTAGATGTTATGGAACATATCCTTGAAGATGTTGAAGTATTTAAAAATATTCACGCAGCTTTAAAACCGGGAGGAATGATCCTGATCTCAACACCTTCTGATCAGGGCGGGTCGGATGTACATGATCATGAACATGAATCCTTTATTGATGAGCACGTTCGCGATGGCTACAACATCAATGAAATACAGGAAAAACTAAAATCGGCAGGATTTAATAAAACAGAAGCCCGTTATAGCTATGGATCCCCCGGAAAAATCTCGTGGCGTTTATCGATGAAATACCCGATTTTAATGCTGAATGCATCCCGTCTTTTTTTTATCATCATCCCCTTTTATTATTTGATAACATTTCCGTTGGCTCTGTTATTGAATTATATGGATGTTCATACTGTGCATAAAACCGGGACAGGTCTTATTGTTAAAGCCTGGAAATGATGCATTTGCCAAACTATATTGCCTGGCGGTATTTGCGATCCAAAAAATCGCATAACATCATCAATATCATTTCTGTTATTTCCGTTGTGGGTGTCATGGTAGGAACCCTTGCCCTTATCGTGGTGTTGAGTGTATTTAATGGTTTTGAAGATCTTGTAAAGTCATTGTATAGCTCTTTTGACCCTGATTTCAAAATTTCGATTAAAACCGGAAAGACATTTGAAACATCCAGGCTTCCTCAGGATGAAATAGAAAATCTTCCCGGTGTCATCAGCTATACCGAAGTTGTTGAAGAGAATGCCCTGCTAAAAAATAAAAATGAACAATTTATTGTACGAATGAAGGGTGTCTCAAAGCAGTTTTTAAAAGATAATCCCATGCGTAATATGCTTTATGATGGTGAGATGTTACTCCAAGACGATAATATAAATTATAGCATCATGGGATATCTTGTTGCTTATAACCTGGGGGTGAAATTATTCGATCCTGGAAATCCCGTTACAATTTATGTACCCAGGCGAACGGCCAGCCGGCTTGGTACTCTCAACCAATCATTTAATACTGGCATTGTTATCCCCTCAGCGGTTTTTGCCATCCAGCAGGAAATCGATTCAAAATATATCATCGTTCCGATTGATCTGGCCAGGGACTTAATGGAGTATTCCAGTGATCAGGTGACTTCTGTTGAGTTGAGGTTAAAGGAAGGTACTGATTACAGCGACTTACAAAAGGATATAGAGGAGTTAGTGGGGGCTGATTTTGATGTAAAAAACCGATTTCAGCAGCAAATATTGATATACCGGATCATGAAATCTGAGAAATGGGCTATATTTTTTATTCTCACGTTTATCATTATTATAGCCGCATTCAATGTAACGGGTTCTCTTTCGATGCTTATTCTTGATAAACGAAAAGATATCGCCATCCTATTTAGCATGGGGGCTTCTCCCAAATTAATCAAACGCATTTTCCTGATGGAGGGAATAATGATTTCATTCGTGGGGGCTGTCGTTGGCCTGTTCCTGGGTTTTATCTTGTGTTATATTCAAATTACCTTTGGTCTGATCAGGCTTGGGGATGCCAATTCATTTATTGTTCCCTATTATCCGGTAAAGATGCAAATCCTCGATTTTTTGGCTGTTTTTGTTACGGTTATTTTTATTGGAATTTTATCCTCGTGGTACCCGGTTCGTCAGATATCCCGAAAGTATTTGCACGGCCGGGTAGCTGAGTTTGCAAAAACCCAATAATTCTGGTGTTTTCTGACAACCATACCGGATCTTTCATTGTCTTTCTTGAGCCATTAGGAAAAGTGAATTAATTTGAATATATTTGCACGTTCTATAAAGGCATTAAAATCAAACAATTATTTAATTTTTATCAGCAATGAAGATGACTACTCTGAAAGGCAGGTTTCCATTATTTTTCATTATTTTTTGGCTTTGTTCTACGGCACTATTTGCCGGCCAAATTCATGTAAAGAATAATGCTTCAACAGATCTTAAGTTGACAAAAAGTTCCTATGAACTGATCGAGATATCGAATGTTTTGGCTGAAGTGGATTTTATGCGTGTTAAAACGCAGGCGGGCTATTTTACACTGCTGACCGCAGAAAATTATGGTTTCAGCATGGTGAAGGGTGAACCCCGGCTCCCCGTTATAAAAAAATTGATAGAAGTACCTTTGAACGCCAGTTATGAAATTCAGATTTTATCCGAAAGTTTTACGGATATTGATCTCAATGCAATTGGAATTGCTGATTTCGTGATGCCTGCACAGCCTCCTTTGTCAAAAAACATAGACAATCCGGAAGATGTGGAATTTATTTTCAACCAGGATTCTTATGCACAGAATACTTTATTGGGTCAGGAAATGGTGCAGGTTATTGATCTGGGTATCATTAGGGGGGTGAGCATGGCCAGGCTTGAAATTGCACCCATATATTACAATCCCGTGACCAATATGCTCAGGATTTATGACGAATTGAAAATCCAGATACAATTTACAGGTGGAAATATTCCGGCTACCCTTTCGAAGAAGGAAAAAAATTATTCCCCCTTTTATAATGCCATATATGATCAAATGATCAATTATCAACCCCTTGAAGGGAAAGAATTTATTACAGCTGAACCAGTCACCTATATCATTGTTTCCGATCCCGCATTTCAGGATGCACTCCAGCCTTTTGTTGAATGGAAAACCATGAAGGGTTACCAGGTTGTTGAAGCCTATACAAGCGATCCATCCGTAGGAACAACCACATCTTCAATTAAAAACTTTCTGCAGGATTTTTACAATGATCCTCCGGAAGGATACAATCCGCAAAGTTTCGTTTTGTTCGTGGGTGATGTTGATCAAATACCAACGTTTAACGGTAGTGCGGGAAGCCATGTGTCTGACCTCTACTACTGTACTTATGATGGTGCCGGTGATATCTATCCCGAATGCTACTATGGACGATTTTCGGCTACAAACCTTATCCAATTACAACCTCAGATCGATAAAACCCTGGAATATGAAAAATATGAATTCCCGGATCCTTCGTTTCTGGATGAGGTGGTAATGGTGGCCGGTGCTGATGCTTCCCATTCGCTTACCTGGGGAAATGGGCAAATCAATTACGGAACACAAAATTATTTCAATGCGGCCCATGGTTTATTATCCCACACCTATTTGCAGCCTGAACCGGGCGGAGCCAATTATTCCCAGGAAATCCGCAATAACATCAGTGATGGTGTTAGCTTTGGTAACTATACAGCACACTGTAGTCCCAGTGGTTGGGCTGATCCAAGTTTTAACATTTCTCATATTTCCCAATTGACGAATGCCCATAAATATCCATTACTCATCGGAAATTGTTGCTCATCGGTTGAATTCCAAACAACCTGTTTTGGTGAAGAGATTCTGAGGGCAGCAAATAAAGGGGCATTGGGTTACGTAGGAGGATCCAATTCAACATATTGGGATGAAGATTTCTGGTTTGGTGTTGGTTTTGAAAATATTTCAGCCAATCCAGTCTATAATCCACTTCATTTGGGTGCTTATGACAGAATGTTTCACGATCATGGTGAGCCAACTGAAGATTGGTTCATTACACAAGGTCAGGTTCCCAGTGCAGGTAATCTTGCAGTTACGCAATCCGGTTCCAGCATGGAAACATATTATTGGGAAATCTATCACTTGATGGGAGATCCTTCGGTAATGATTTATTTTTCACAACCCCCTGAAACAAATGCCAGTTATGCAGGATTAATGCCGTTGGCATCAACTACTTTTACAGTAACAACAGAACCCTATGCCTACGTGGCAATTTCGAAAGATGGAGTGCTTCATGGATGTGCGCTTGCCGATGCAACAGGAATTGCTGAAGTGTCTATGTTTAATCCAATTGTTGTTCCCGGAGAAGCAGGTGTTGTGATTACCGGTCAGAATCTTATGCCTTATTTGGGAACAGTTACTGTAGCTAGTCCAAGTGGTGCGTATGTGCTTTTTGATGAAATGGAAATTGATGACAGCAATGGTAATGACAATGGATTGGTCGATTTTGGAGAATATATTATGCTGGATGTTTCATTGGAAAATTTGGGTAGTTTAACCGCGAGCAATCTGATGGCAACTTTATCAACAGCTGATGAAAATGTTACCATTGATACAGATACCCATTCATGGCCTGATATTCCTGCAGGAAATGCCTCCATAGAAACAGCTGCATTTGCATTTACCGTGGCCGATCTGATCCCTGATCAGCATGTAGTCAGTTTTGATTTAGAAATTACAGACGGAGTTGATACCTGGGTCTCAACTTTCAATATCACACTCAATGCACCGGTATTAAGCATTGGAAGTTATACCATTGATGATGGCGCCGGGAATAACAATGGTCGCCTTGATCCGGGCGAAACGGCCAACGTGATCATCTCCAATTACAATGAAGGAGGTTGCGATGCATTGAACTCAGTAGCAACCATGGTTTCAGGAAGCCCATTGATAACTGTTAACAATGCCACTTTTGAACTGGAAACAATTGCCTCAGGGGCTAGTGTTAATGCTGTGTTTAATATAACAGTGGATCCATTGGCTCAGGTGGGTGAAGTTGTCAATGTCAATTATATGGTTGAATCAGACCCATATTCTGAAGATGCTTTATTAGCCATGACCATAGGATTGATCGTCGAAGATTTTGAAACCGGAACCTTTGAGATGTTTGAATGGGAACTCACAGGCAATGCAGAATGGGAGATAACCTCAACCGATCCTTATGAGGGCACTTATTCAGCCAAATCAGGTGCAATGTCAGATAACCAAACATCCGCGCTTTCACTGAATGTTGAAGTTTCTACTGATGACCAGATATCTTTCTTCTACAAAGTTTCTTCAGAAGCCAACTATGATTATTTAAATTTTTATATGGATGGTGTTTTACAAGATGAATGGTCAGGAGAAATTGGATGGACCGAAGCTGTATATGATGTTACAGCAGGTAATCATACTTTCAAATGGGAGTATACCAAAGATTTTTCTGTATCAAGTGGCAGCGATTGTGCCTGGGTTGATTTTATTGTATTTCCGCCATTTGCTGGTCTTGCACCCCTGGGTGTTATTACGGCAGCCAGTCCGGATGAGATTTGTGAAGGACAAACCAGTCAGTTGAATGCTTATGCAATGGGTGGATCAGGAGATTACACATACGAATGGATGCCGGAGGGCAGCCTCAACGATCCAGGCATTGCCAATCCTGTTGCAACACCTTTGGCAACCACAACTTATTTTGTTGTTGTTGATGACGGAGAAACATCGGTGACCGGAGAAATTACGGTGGAGGTCAACGAATCTCCCGATAAACCTGAAATTACACAATCAGGCAATATGCTGGTTTCTAGTAGCACTGAAGGTAATCAATGGTATGATTCCAACGGGATGATACCCGGTGCAACCACACAATCTTATACCCCAACTGCGACTGATAATTATTATGTGATTGTTACTTCTGCTATGGGATGCGAATCTGAACCTTCTGATCCGTATTATTTTATTTATACTGGTTTGGTGGAGTTTTCCGAAGGACAGAAAGTAAATATCTATCCCAATCCCTTCGAAAAACAATTTACACTTGATTATTCATTGAATTCAAGATCGGATGTCAGAATTTATCTCTATAATTCTTATGGTCAGTTGTTGACCCGTATTGAAGAAGATCAGGCAAAACTGGCAGGAAATTACAGGTTGAAAATTGATGCAAGCAGATTTAATACCGGTATTTATTACCTCAAAATTGAAACCAGTGATTATTCGATAGTCAAGCGATTGATTCAAACGAAATAAAACGAAACTTTATTAAAATCTCCCGGTAATATCGGGAGATTCTTTTTAAATAATTTTAAAAACAGGACTATGAGAAAGCTTTTTTTAACGCTGATTTTTGCATTTGGCTTATATGGCTTATTTGCCTCCAATGGATTCGAAGTTAATTTTAACCAGACTGATAACAATACCTATGAGCTCACTTTCAATCTTGGAGCTTATAATCTTTCAGATATCACCCTAAGCGGTAACACCTACACCAAAATTAATTTTGGCGGCAGTGTATATACCCAACTCGAGGGTTTTGCTGAATTACCCTATATCAGTGCATCCGTCCAGTTGCCAGGGGATAAGAATATGGGATTAAAAGTTGTAGAAGGTGACTATACAGATTATGTTCTTGAAAATCCCATGATCCCTTCAAGAGGAGTGATTTATAGAAATCAAGACCCAACATCCATTCCTTATGTAACCAGTCCCAGTTCAATGCGAAATGAATGGTATCCCCAAACCATTGCACAGGAAACGACTCCTTTTATTATCAGGGATTTAAGAGGGGCTACCATATATGTATATCCTTTCAGGTATAATGCTGTTACACAAACTCTTCGTGTATATCAATCCGTGACCGTGGAACTTGTTGAAAATGATTCCCAGGTTATCAATCCTCTTCCGGTTCAACCAACCAAGATTTCACGGGAGATGAATGGTATTTACCAGTCTCTCTTTATTAATTATAATCCCATGGCCGATGATTTAACCATTGGTGAGATGGGCGATATCCTGGTGCTTTGTACCAGTCGGGATGAAGCTGCTATGGCTCCCTATGTGGATTGGAAATTGGAAAAAGGTTATGATGTATATACTCAAACGGTAGCTACTGGAACCAATGTAAAAACCATCATTCAGGATGCTTATGCCGATAACAATGAAATTTTATATGTATTGCTGGTGGGCGACTGGGCAGATATTAAATCTGACATGTTGAGTGGATATGCCCCCATGGATCCGCAATTGGGATGTGTTGTTGGTGCGGATCAGGTCCCTGATATTACCATTGGGCGCTTCTCTGGTAATACCGCTGATCAAATCACCACACAGGTAAACAAAACCATCGAATATGAAAAAAATCCGGATCTATCCGGAACCTGGTATCAGGGTGCCCTGGGAATAGGGTCTGCTGAAGGATCAGGTATTGGCGATGATGGTGAAGTTGATAAGGATCACATCCAGATTATCTGGGATTATAAACTGGATCCATTCACCTATGAGGATTATTATACTGCATATGATCCAGGGGCCAATCCTACTCAGGTCAACAATGCCATAAGCAATGGTGTTAGCATTATCAATTATTGTGGTCATGGATCACAAACGTCATGGGGTTCAACAGGATATAGCAACAACAATATTAACAGTTTGAGCAACGGAAATATGTTGCCAATTATATTCTCGGTTGCCTGTGTCAACGGAGCTTTTCATGAATCAGGAGATTGTTTTGCAGAAGCCTGGCTTAAAAAAACCAATGGCGGAGCTGTTATGACCATGATGGCTACCATCAATCAGCCCTGGCAACCTCCTATGCGGGGACAGGATTATTTTAATGACATTCTGATTGGAGGATACGATTATGCTGCACATCCCGGACAAAATGGGATTTCAACTACCGAACAAAGAACCACCATTGGTGCCATTACCTTTAATGGCCTGGTATTGATGACAACCGAATCGGGTAGTACCAGTGATTGGGAAACGGCAAAAACATGGCATATTTTTGGAGATCCTTCTCTCCAGCCGCGAACCGCTACTCCTGGAGATTTAACGTTATCAAGTAATGTGATCCTCGCCGGAGCCCCATTTACCACAACCATTACAGGACCTGAAGGACCAGTAGAAGGCGCCATGGTTTGCCTGTCACAGGAAGGGGAATATTATAAAGCACTATCTGATGCTTCGGGATCCGTTACCATTGAGCATTCTCTTACGCCAGGTACAGCAAAACTGGTCATTACTGCTTTTAATATGGAAACCATATATGATGAAGTAACCGTTGTTCCCCCGGGCGGTGCATATATCATTGTCAACAATACGGAAGTAGATGATTCAAATGGAAATAATAATGGTCAGGCCGATTATGGTGAAACTGTTCTTTTGAATGTTTCTGCTGAGAATGTGGGGACGGAAATTGCTTCCGGAGTTGAGGCAACCCTTTCTACCGCAGATGAATTTATCACCATTGTCGACGGAACTTATACTTTCGGAGATATTGGTGCTGGAAATATTGTAAACGGAACGGGTGCGTTTGAAGTCGAAATTGCGGAAAGTGCTCCTGATATGCATACAGCAATGTTTGAAATAGAGTTTTCAGATGGAAGTGAATCCCTGTGGATCAGCACCCTCTCAGTGACATTGCATGCTGCTGTAATGGAGATGGGATCCTATACAATCGATGATGCAAGTGGTAATAATAATGGTATGATTGATCCGGGTGAAACTGTAAATATCGTGCTTGAGATTATGAATGTTGGATCATCGGATAGCTATAATATTATGGCTGAATTATCCAGTGCAGATCCTTTTGTATCGATTGATCTGGCTTCACAAACCTATGGAGATATTGCTGCCGGTGAAATGGTTGAGCAACCTTTTACCATCACGGCAAATCCAACTACGCCAGCTGGACACATTGCTGATTTCGATCTGTTGATATCTGGTGATTTAAGTGTATCGGCTGAATCAACCTTTACCGAAGTGATTGGTCAAATTCCTGTTCTTGTAATTGATCTGGATGGGAACAACAATTCGGCTCAAGAAATGATGGATGCCTTGGCCTTTACTGAAATAGCTGCCGAATACAGTGCTGCAATCCCTGCGGATCTGAGTTTATACACCTCGGTGTTCCTCTGTTTGGGTATTTATTCAGATAATTATGTTTTGACTTCAGCTGAAGGACAGCAGTTAGCCGATTATCTAAACAATGGTGGCAACTTATATATGGAAGGTGGTGACACCTGGTATTATGATACACAAACAGCGGTTCATAGCATGTTCAGTGTGAATGCGACTTCAGATGGTGGTTCGGATCTAAGTACCATCAACGGCCAATCCGGAACTTTTACTGAAGGTATGACTTTTAATTATTCCGGAGATAATAGCTGGATTGATCATATTGAACCCTCTGGCTCAGCATTTATGATATTTCAAAATGCATCGCCAAGTTATGGAACCGGCGTGGCCTATGATGAAGGCTCCTATAAAACCATTGCTGCTTCCCATGAATTCGGTGGACTCGTTGATGGATCATCTCCGGCTACCAAAGAAGAGTTAATGCAAACATATCTCGAGTTTTTTGGTTTTGATAATGCACTTCAAGCGATGTTCAGTTCTGATCTTACAGAAATTTGCGAAAGCGATATCGTTCAATTTTATGATATGTCTGTAGGTGAGGCAATAAGCTGGGAATGGACGTTTGAGGGTGGAATGCCAGGTTCCTCAAGTTATCAAAATCCCCAGGTGATGTATGCCAATGCAGGAACGTATGATGTCACCTTAACAGTGTCGGATGGTGTTGATAGTCATTCAGTTACAATAGAAGATTACATTACTGTAAATATCTGTACTGATATTAGTGAAAAAAATATCGAAAAAATTTCTATATATCCTAACCCAAATAATGGTATATTTACCGTCGAATTTGGAAATGTTCTTTCAGATAATGTAACAATAAAAGTACTCAACACTTTAGGTAAAACTGTTTATTTAGAAGCCGGTGTATCGGTCAATAGCGGACTGAAAAAGTCCATTGACCTGAGTACAGAATATAAAGGTATGTACTTCCTTGTAATTGAAAACTACCAGGGAAGTACTGTTAATCGAATCATTATTCGTTAGTAGTTTTCATGGTTTAAATTGGTTTTTGGTTAGAAGTCCCGCCACAGGCGGGACTTTCTTTTTTTATCATACAGCTTTATCGTTATAGCACCTGTTTGATAAATGATTAACTTCGTTTGATAAATTGTTCAACTATGATTGATTCAAACGAATTCAGAAAGCAAGCCCATCATTTTGTAGATTGGATGGCGGATTATCTTGAGCAGGTTGATAAATTACCTGTAAAATCCAGGGTAAATCCTGGAGAAATATTTCAGAATTTACCGGATGTTCCACCTGATCAGCCGGAATCAATGAACACTGTTTTCGAAGATTTTCAGAAAATGATAATTCCCGGTATGACACACTGGCAAAGTCCTAATTTTTTTGCTTATTTCCCTGCTAATTCTAGCTATCCTTCTGTTCTGGCCGAAATGTTAACGGCCACCCTGGGTGCGCAATGTATGATATGGGATACTTCACCAGTTGCTGCAGAACTTGAAGAAAAAGTAATGAACTGGTTAAAAATTATGCTGGGGTTGCCGGATACGATGGTTGGAGTTATTCAGGATACAGCCTCTACAGCAACCCTAACTGCTTTGTTATCGGCACGTGAAAGAGCTTCAGGATACACCATTAATTCGGATGGATTTATCAATCAAAAATACCGCGTATATTGCTCTACTGAGACACATTCTTCCATCGAAAAAGGTGTAAAAATTGCAGGACTAGGAAAGAATAACCTGGTAAAAGTGAATGTTGATGACAATTTTCGGCTTGATCCCCATCACCTCCAAAATGCCATTCAAGAGGATATTAAAAATGGAATGTATCCACTTTGCATTATAGCTAGTCTTGGTACAACGGGATCAACAGCCATTGATCCGCTTAAAGAGATTACAGGCATAGCAGCCAGGCATGACATCTGGCTGCATGTTGATGCTGCTTTTGCAGGCACAGCCTTGATCCTTGATGAATACCGGTGGATGATTGATGGTATAGAACAGGTTGATAGTTTTGTATTCAATCCACATAAATGGATGTTTACCAATTTCGATCTTTCTGCTTATTTTGTGAAAGATAAAGATGCGCTGATACGCACATTTAGCATCAATCCTGAATATTTGAAAACCGCCACTGCAGGTAAAGTAAATGATTATCGCGATTGGGGAATCCCCCTTGGCAGGCGTTTTCGGGCTCTCAAGCTTTGGTTTGTCATCCGCAACTTTGGAGTAAAAGGATTACAAGAAAAAATCAGGAACCATATTGAAATGGCCCGGGAATTAGAAAAGCAGATAAAGGAGAATCAGCATTTTGAAATCATAACTCCACGAACGCTTAACCTGGTATGCTTTAGATATAAGCCAAAAAGGATTACGGATGAAAATGAATTAAATCAAATTAATGAGAGGCTGCTTCAAACACTCAATAACACAGGAAAGGTTTTCATGTCGCATACCAAACTAAACGGGAAATACACTTTGCGAATGGTAATCGGACAAACCCAGGTTTCGGTCCAACATGTGAATAAAGCCTGGAAATTAATTCAAGAAACGGCAATCCAACTATTCCAATAATTGTTAATTTATTGTAACGAAAATGGGTTTAGAATCGTCACAATTTAAAGTTATCGGTAATGAAAAGAACCTTGCTTTTTTATCTGCTTATTTTATCTTTGACCAGTACATGGGCTCAAACTACCAGTGAATATCTTGATTTTGCCATTAAATATACAGAAGAGAATAAGCATGATGAAGCAATTAAAGTATGTGATAAACTTTTAGAAATGTTGCCAAACAGCGCAGATATTTTTTATCTCCGGGGCGTTAATAGATATTTAAAATCAGATTTTGAAGGGGCTATTCTGGATTTTGACAGCACACTTTCTATCAATCCCAATCACTCAGATGCCTATTTCTTTAGGGCAAAATCAAAAAGAGCACTGAAAGATTATTGGGGCGCATTTCGTGACTTAAACAAGGCTAAAGATGAGAATTTTTACTCTACTATCTCGACACTGGCAGGTGATATGGTGCGATCGATTTTTAGGAAATCTAATGAATGAGATGAATATTATCGTCTTAATTCAAAGTTCTTACCAAGATAAACTCTCCTGACATGTTCATCGTCTGCCAGTTCTTGTGCTGTTCCCTGTTTGAGAATGGATCCCTCAAAAAGTAAATAAGCTCGGTCGGTGATGGACAGGGTTTCGTGTACATTATGATCGGTTATTAGAACTCCAATGTTTTTTTCTTTGAGTTTTGCCACAATGGCCTGAATGTCTTCAACGGCAATGGGATCGACTCCTGCGAATGGTTCATCCAGCAAAATAAACTTGGGGTCAACAGCCAGTGCACGGGCTATTTCTGTTCTTCTTCGTTCACCACCGGACAATTGGATCCCCATGCTTTTTCTGACATGGGATAATCCAAATTCCTGGATCAAACTTTCAAGTCGTTCCTTCTGCTGCTCCTTCGATAAACCGGTAAATTCAAGTACAGCTTTGATATTGTCCTCAACGCTTAGTTTTCTGAAAACGGAAGCTTCCTGTGGCAGATATCCAATGCCCCTTTGGGAACGTTTGTACATGGGTTCCTTGGTAATATCTGTTTTTTCGAGATAAATGGTTCCTTCAAGCGGTTTGATCAAACCAACGATCATATAAAAGGTGGTCGTTTTTCCAGCGCCATTGGGTCCTAATAAACCTACAATTTCACCATTGTGAACTTCCACCGAAACATGATTAACAACAGTCCGCTTACTGTATTTCTTTACTAAGTTATCAGTTTTAAGGATCATGAACTAATTATCTGTAGGCCAAAGATAGCTATAAGTTTGAATTGAGATAACTCTTCAGTGCAGAAGATTATTATCTAATCAATTACTCATTGTCACGTAAATCATTAGAAAGTAAAATAAAGGGAGAGAAACAAAGCAAAATGGTTGATGTTTTCATTTTGGAGATGGGACAATCGCCAAATTCCATCAATGCGGATGACCTTAAATATATTTTCTATCCCTATTCCGGCCTCCATGTATGGTTTTTCTAGGGTATGGGAAATCTCGGGCAATACATTGTATGCCTTATTCTCAGAACTCAGGGTGCCGATCACCCCTTTAAAAAATCCGACTTCCCTCCATTTCAACTTCCGCATGAGTGGGATCCGGTTCAGGAAGAATCCGTCGAAATGGTGTGTATAATAGATACTGATGTATTCATCACTGACAAATTCAAAATAGTTCATCAGATTGAAGGCATATTCATCGAACAGAAAAGTTTCATTGCCCGGATGGAGTTCTAAAAGCGGAAAAGGCAAAACACCCCATGTTTTTCCTGTTTCAACAATGTATTTCGACCATCCAAGATTAAAAACGTTAAACCAGTGTTTGATCCCCACACGAAGACGATGGTATTCATATTCGCCTCCGAAAACGCCTGGTATACCGTAGGCATATTCTACTCCCAGGATAGGATATTTGGTGCCTACACTGATCCGGTCAAAATCACCCAACAGAAATTTTTCATTGAATGCAAATCTTGAATCCAAACCAATTTCACTGGTAATGATTTTTTCTTTAGAAATTGTTTCACCTTCAGGATTGACAATTTGAATGGCATTCTTATCAATGGGGATAATCTCTTTGTATTTAAAATTCAACTTATTGGAAAAACCATTAAACCATTCATGTTCATAATAAAATTTGTATTCTTCCGTCATCGATAGTTTATCCGCAGGATTTCTTCTAAATAGCGCAGCGAAAAGAAAGTCGTCACGGAAGGCATTGGGACTGTTGCCCAGCTGTTCAATTTCATATCGGTAGTTGCCCCCAAATGCTCTTCTGGGATTTTTATTTGGGAGGAATAGAAAACCAACACCGTATTTAAATTTTTTATCCAGCGTGCCATAAGCCAAATGTCCGCTCAACCGTAAATTTTCATTAAAACTGGCAGTGGTCCTGCCCCCAAACCGAAAGCGAACCCCTTCTATGGCATTAAAGCTAATGAGGGATGCATAGGGCCCGAATTCAAATTTATCTCTTTCATAATACCCTGTTACAATGGTTTCAACAATATCAACCCATGTTTTAAAGGCAGGCAGGTTGCGCAATGTGTCCACCATGTGATATATTGTTTGTTCATCTTTTGAGAGGTTTTCATGTCGCTTTTCCTGCCAGTAATCCTCATCCTGAATATAAGCTTTATCACTAACAATGATATCGGTAGGTTGAGAATAGAATTTTTTATCCTTAACATCATTAAAAATAAAATCCCGGTATGTGGTTGTTTTCCTACCAAAAAAACCAAGCGTTGTATAATTATCTTCCAGGATGTTAAAGTCGCCAATGCCAGCATCTTTAACAATCATCCAATACCGGCCCTGAATGAGATCAAATTCCTGGGAAAGCACCAGGTCATTGATATAGTTGATATTGGCATCATCAGCAATGCGCATTTCAAAGGATTTTATGGCATAAGTGGTATCATGTACCCAGAAATGACCTGTAAAAGTCAATTCCTGCTTGCGGCGTGGTTTAAACATGATTTTATAACACCATTTATTGGTTTGGAAAGCACTGTCGACCAAATAATATTTATAGGTATTCAATCCAAAATTTGCGATCGGGCTCACAAAGTTTTTTTGGAATAGTGTAATGTAATTATCATAAATGTCGTATTGCTGGAACATGCTTCCTAAAAACTGAAGTACGCTTTCATTTTCTATTCCCGAAACCTTGGCAGCTTTGATCACCTCCTTTTCCGCATGTGGCTCTTTTCTGAAATAGAAATCTGACAATGATTCTGAAAGAAATATAGGGAGATAAGTTTTTCCATTAACAGTTGAAGTATCAACATGATCAAAAATAAATTTAAAGGGTCTCAATATCCTCCGTTGCTTAAATGCATCCGTTATATTATTGGCATCAATTTCTATTTTATTATATGTCTCATACTGATAGGCATCAAATTCTTTGGCCCGGTTTTGATCCTTATTCGCGATGATTTTTCGAAGTAGAATTTCTGCCGGATTTTCACCAGCCACAATAACAACTTCCGAAAGATTAATATTCTTAGGCCACAACCTAAAAATGATTTCCTGAAATTTAAATTTTTCAACAGGCTTCATCTGAGATTCGTAGCCCATAAAAGACGCGACCAGGGTATCGGTGGCATATTTTGTTTCAATGGAAAAATCTCCATTAAAGTCAGAGGTAACGCCAACGGTTGTGCCCTTAAAAAAAACATTGGCAAATGGAATGGGTTCCTGTGTCGAATTATCGATCACCTTCCCCATGATTTTTGTAATCTGGGCATTGATTGAGGTGGTCAAAATGACCAATCCTGCAATTAAAAAGAATATTTTATGTATCCGAATGTGCATTTAGTTTTGTATCATTTACCCTTGAATGCTTCACCGGCCAGAAGTAAAGATTTAATTTCTGAAATTTATCCCTTTTCGTATAGTATTAAAATAATTGGATAGTATTTCAATAACAATGATATCGTAAAAAAATTGAATGCGTTATATGTAAAATGTTAAATATCAGTTAAATGTTATATTATCCCTTCCCTCAGAATGTCATGAAGGTGAACTACTCCAACATATTTGGTGCCATCTGTAACCAGTAACTGCGTAATATTGTTTTTGCGCATGGTACTGAGGGCATCAACCACCAATGTATTGGCTTCAATTGTTTTAGGGTTTTTGGACATGATATCTGTGGCTGTTATATTTTCAATTTGTGTATACTTCTCAAGCATTCTACGAATATCACCATCCGTAATAATTCCAATAAGGGTTCCATCATCCATGACGGCAGTTGCCCCTAGCCGTTTTGAGGAAATCTCTACAATTACTTTTTTGATAGAGTCATCTTTAAGAACGCTTGGACGCTCATTTTGAATATACAAATCTTTAACTTTTAAATAAAGTTTCTTACCCAGTGCGCCTCCAGGGTGGAACTTCGCATAATCATTGACGGTGAAACCCCTGCATTCCAATAGCGCAACGGCAAGGGCATCGCCCATGATCAATTGAGCAGTAGTGCTGCTCGTTGGAGCCAGGTTATTCGGGCAGGCTTCATGGCTAACAGCCGTATTGATGGTATAATCTGCATGTTGAGCAAGAAATGACGACAAATTTCCGGTCATCGCTACGAGTATATTGCCTCGCTGACGAAGAATAGGAACCAAAACCTTGATTTCAGGGGTGGTGCCACTGTTTGACAGACAAATGATGATATCCTCTTTTCTGATGGTTCCGAGATCACCATGGATGGCATCTGCAGCATGCATGAATACCGATGGGGTACCCGTACTATTCATCGTGGCAACTATCTTGGATGCAATAATGGCACTTTTACCAATCCCGGTTAATATTACCCGGCCATCGGTTTTTAAAATTGCCTCAACAGTGTTACCAAAATCATCTGTTATCTGACTTTTAAGCTGAGCAACAGCAGAAAGTTCGCTTTCGATGGTCCGTATCCCGATATCATTAATATTTTTAATACCTTTCAATTTTCATGGGTTTTTATAATACCGCAAAGATACGAACATTCCGGTACGCACTTTTTTGTAATGATTGAAATATAAAATGTTGGATTTGATGGATATTTGTTTTAATTTTAGATTTGATTTGCAAATTATTTAAAAATTTAAAGGCAAATTATTTTTGTTTCGCATCATTATTTTTCTATAAATTTGTAATAAACAACAGGTTATTCGCATTCTCAGGTAAATTGACAGCACAACTTAAGAAGATATATATTGATTACGGACGAGATGGTAAAAAAGGATGATTATCAACTACATAAACTACTGAAAAGCATTTTCGGATTTGATAGTTTCAAAGGGAATCAGGAAGCAATAATAAATAGTGTTCTGGCGGGTAGTAATACATTTGTTATCATGCCTACGGGTGGGGGTAAATCGATGTGTTATCAATTGCCAGCCATCATCAACGAAGGTACCTCTATCATTATTTCCCCCCTCATCGCACTCATGAAAAACCAGGTGGATGCCATACGGAATTTTGGTGCAGAACAGGGGATCGCACATTTCTTAAATTCTTCACTTTCAAAAGCAGAAATCACACAGGTTAAAGACGATCTGACCAATGGTAAAACCAAGTTGTTGTATGTTGCTCCAGAATCACTGACAAAAGAAGAGAATGTTGACTTTCTGAAGAATATTAAGATTTCATTTTATGCGGTTGATGAAGCACATTGTATTTCTGAATGGGGGCATGATTTTCGACCCGAATATCGACGGATCAGACCAATCATTGAATCCATCGGGCAGAATGTACCGGTGATGGCACTCACTGCCACTGCTACTTTGAAAGTACAGCAGGATATTCAAAAGAATTTGAATATCCTGGATGCCAAGGTTTATAAATCATCATTCGATAGACCCAATCTTTATTATGAAGTAAGACCCAAAACAAAAGATGTTGTGAAAGATATCATCAAGTACATCAAACAGCATCAAAATAAATCGGGTATCGTTTACTGCCTGAGCCGGAAAAAGGTAGAAGAACTGGCCGAGACCTTTAAAGTGAATGGAATTAAAGCTTTGCCATATCATGCCGGACTGGATTCTCTGACACGTCGCACAAACCAGGATAAATTCCTGATGGAAGAAGCCGACGTTATTGTCGCCACCATCGCTTTTGGAATGGGAATCGATAAACCCGATATCAGGTATGTGATCCATCATGATATTCCTAAAAGTATTGAGGGTTACTACCAGGAAACAGGTCGTGGTGGTCGTGATGATGGTGAAGGTAACTGCATAGCTTTTTATAGTTATGAGGATATTGTAAAACTTGAAAAGTTCATGAAAGGGAAACCGGTTGCCGAGCAGGAAATTGCCAAACAATTGTTGCAGGAAACGGTCGCCTATGCTGAATCCTCGGTTTGTCGTCATAAGCAGTTGCTTCACTACTTTGGAGAGGAATATACCAAAGATAATTGTGGTGCATGCGATAATTGCCTTCATCCCAAAGAACGGTTTGAGGGTAAAGATTATATTAAAATCGGACTCGAAGCGGTAATTGAGGTAAAACAACTCTTTAAAGCCAATCATATAGTTAATATTTTGATGGGTAAGAATACGGCCACAATCAAGTCATTCAAGCACAACAAACTGACAGCTTTTGGTCGTGGAATGGATCAGGATGAAAAATTCTGGAATGCGGTACTTCGGCAGGCACTCATTCAGAATTTGTTGGTGAAGGACATAGAAAATTATGGGCTATTGAAGATCACCAAAGAAGGTGAGAAGTTTTTAAAGCAGCCCTATTCCATTATGCTTGCCAAAGACCACGATTATGAAAGTCAGGATGAGGACGATGAAGTATTTGGAGCAAACGGTTCGAAATCTGCGGGAGCCGATCAAACCTTGTTTACCTTATTGAAAGATTTAAGGAAAGATATTTCACGCAAAGAAAATTTACCACCTTTTGTTATTTTCCAGGATCCTTCATTGGAAGACATGGCCATACAGTATCCCATAAAAGAAGAGGAGTTGTTGCAGATAACCGGTGTAGGACAGGGAAAAGCAAAGAAGTATGGACAACCTTTTCTTGACCTGATACAACAATATGTGGAAGAAAATGACATCATGCGTCCCAATGACATGGTTGTTAAGTCGGTGGTTAATAAATCGGGCTTGAAAGTATATATCATTCAGAGTATTGACCGGAAACTTGCGCTGGAAGATATTGCCATGACCAAAGATTTGACGGTCCAGGAATTGCTGACAGAGATTGAAAGGATTGTATCATCCGGAACAAAGGTAGATATCAATTATTATATCAATGAATATGTGGATGAGTACCATCAGGAAGAAATCTATGAATATTTTAATGAAGCTGAAACGGATAGCATCGAAGAGGCCTTAAGTGAGTTGGGTGAAGATGAATTTTCGGAAGAAGAAATTCGGTTAATGCGAATAAAATTCCTTTCAGAGGTGGGTAATTAAATGATATTGAAATAGAATGTCGGACCTGCTATATAATATGGCAGGTCCCTTATTTTTAATAATTTGAAAAATGACTGAAGATAAATTAAACCGGTTGACCAGCCGAATTGGCCTGGCCCTCATTTTAAATGTTTTAATTTCCGTTGGCCTGATTATATTATATGTCCTCTATTTTGGAAAGGAAGAAAAAAGTGAATCCTCCCCTAAACAGCAAATGAATTCCATCCAGTCGCCAACAGGAGGTGGAGTGAATGTGGCCTTTGTAAATACCGATGTATTGCTTGAGCGTTATGAACTGGTAAAGCAAATGGCCAGTGAGTTTGATAAAGAACAGCGAAAAAGGGATACGGATCTTCAAAAAAGAACCAAACAATACGAAGAAGAAGCAGCCTATTTCCAGGAGTCTGTTCAAAACCAAAGTTTATCCGAAGAAAGCGCACAGCGCATTTATGAACAACTGATGGTTAAACAACAAGAATTGTATGAACTTCAGCAAAAGTATTCCAATGAATTAGCCCAACAGGAATTTGAAATGAATAAAGTATTACTCGATACCGTTAAAAATTATCTGGATCGCATCAACATTGAAAAAAACTTCGATTATATCCTGAATTATACCATTGCCGGCCCCATTCTTCTTGCAAAAGATACGTTTGACATTACCGAATTCGTTTTAAGAGGATTAAACAAAGAATACAAAGATCTTTATGATCCCGAAAATGAAAATTAATTATACATTGATAGTGATTTTGGGAGGATTCCTTCTGTGGGCCTGCACTGATAAGATTGAGAAGAAATCAGAACCACCTGCCGATCTCATTGCATATGACACCATGATCAACATCATGATTGACCTGAGGTTGATGGATGCAGCCCTGGTTCAGGAACAAAGAGAGGGGAATGCAAAGGTTAATGATTTGAAATACTTTTTATATAATTCGATCATGGAGAAGTATCATATTACCCGTGAGCAATACAAAACCTCTTTTGAATATTACCAAAACGACCTTAAAGTAATTGATAAAATGTTTGCTGAAGCCATTACAAGACTAACTAAAATGGAAAGTGAAATAGAGCATGAATAAATCCATTATTGTTCAAGGGTGGCGGAACAATTAAAAAGATCGGCACCGTCATTAACGGAATAGGTCATTGTTATTTTCCCTTTATCAATCTTGCCGGATCCATTTACTTCAAACGCATCACCACATATATCCTGGGTTGGCATAACAAGGTTTGTGCCTGCAATAATCGCATACGGAGGATTCGAACAATTGTTGATATGCCAAAAATTCTGAATGATAATCTGGCTGCTATTACCGGGATCTTTTACAATGGTAACGGAATAATTATCCTTAGCGCAACTTTCCGAAACACTCCAGGTTCCCAGAAATGCGTCCCGATCATCAATTAAATCTGTTGGATCCATTTCATCGGTACAACCCCCGATAAGGATCAGGGTTATGAATCCAGCCAACCAAAATAACATTCGTTTCATTGTATGATAATATTTATATAAGTCTTGAATAAACCCTTGTCATCTGCAATCTTCTTAGGGATGAACAATTGATCGCAAGAATGATTAAATTTGTAAATGGTAAATCATTTTGCCTTTTGCTAAATTAATACAAATATATGAATGGTATTAGATTGAAAACCATATTCATCTTCACAATGGTCGCATTATTTATTGTCGCCTGTACCAAAGAAAAGGATGATAGTAATGGATGGAGCAGCTGTTTTGATTGTACGCTTGATTCATGGACTGGCTCTTTTACCGGCAAAACTTCCTTTTACAATGCAGTGAATAATAGTACTGAAGAAGAACTGGATATTACCATTGAAGTTATGGAAACAGGAACAAATTATCTGACGATTTCCGTCCAGGTTCCTAATCATTACAGTGCAAACGTTAGTGGTGAACTTTTAAGTGGATATTCCGTTTCATTTGCCGGTTCAAGTAATTCATTTTCAGCCACCCTGTATAAAAAGGATGATCAATTGCAACTTGTTGGAAATGCCAAACGTTTTCATTACAAAGTCGATAGCCTCATCATTGAACGCGTAATCAATTTTGAAACCCTGAAAGTTATGACCAAATAAATGACCCTATCAAAAACATTTTACTTATATGGATAAGAAGAGCCTGGTTCGAAACTACCGAAGAATAGAAGATTTTGTGATCAATAGAAAGTTGAAAGATGCACTTGATCTTTTAAAAGACCTTGTATTAAATTCAAAAAAAGGAGAGTTCATATCGCAATACGAAAACCTGGATGATACCTATGAAAATATGTTACGCTATTCAATGGAGGGGGTAGAAGATCCGCAGCGCGATAACATTTATCAAAAGTTATTGGTATCGGTAATGGAACTGGCAGATGTAGCTTTACAATCAGCCTATATGAATGAAAGCGAACAATATATTTATCGGTTAAAGAAGAAGATTGAATTTGAATCAAAACAGGTAAAAGATGCGGCTTTGAATAGTATTGAAAACCTGGTGATGGATGAAGAACTTTCGGATGTATTAAAATCAAGCCTCGATTCGGGACAGGATGAATTGGAAGATTATAAAAAACATCAGGAATTGCTGCTCAGGATATTTAACCTGGTGTGGTTAACGGATAAATTCAACGACTCAGATGAACAAATCCTAACATCCATATGGAAGATTCAACGATTCCCATGGCATGAAAAAGCTGTAATTGTCAGTGCGCTGACAGTGAGTGCCCTTCGCTGTTTTGATCAGCGGAAGATCCGTATGCTCATTGAATTTGCCCTGGACAATGATACACAGCTGCAGCAACGATCATTGGTAGGTTTATTCCTGACACTCTATTATTTTGATAAACGGCTCTCCTTATATCCTGACCTCCTGAAAGAAATAGAACGGCTGAAAGAAATTCCGGATATTGGGAAACACTTTGAGATGATCGCGATCCAGTTTGTCAAGTCGAAAGAAACCGAAAAGATCACCAAAAAACTGCAGGATGAGATTCTCCCTGAAATGGTTAAATTTCAGCCAGTTCTTCGTGATAAACTTGACCTGGACAATATTCTTTCCAATGATTTTATGGATGATAAAAATCCGGATTGGGAAAGGGTATTCGAAGATGCTCCTGATCTTTTGGATAAGTTACAGGAAATTTCCCGTATGCAAATGGAGGGTGCCGATGTGTTCATGAGTACCTTCGCCCGGCTGAAACATTTTGAGTTTTTCAATGACATCATCAACTGGTTCAGACCTTTTTATCCTGAGAATGAATATATCAGGGATTCACTCAAGAATGAACAGGAACCTTTCGATCCGGATACATTTCTGGAAGGTCTGGAGCAATCGTTTTTTATTTGCAATTCCGATAAATATTCCTTTTGTCTGAATATAACCCAAATGCCTGAAATTCAAAAAAACATGTTATTGGAAATGTTTAATGCCGAATTGGAAGGAATCAAAGAATTGCAAAAAGAAGATGAGGTACTGAATAAACCAGCCCGTCTGAAAAGTATTTATTCTCAATATATTCATGATCTATACCGTTTTTATAAACTGCATCCCCTCCGCTATGAGTTCCTTGATATCTTTACCTTTCAATTCAGTATACAGAAATGTCATTTAACAAAAATCCTTATTGATGATGATGAGATTCTCCGCAACATTGCTGAGTTCTTTTTTGAAAATGAAAATCATGAGCAAGCGTTGGAACTGTATCGGATATTGAATGCCAAAGGGAACAACAGCATGGAGATTTTTGAAAAGATGGGCTATTGTTTTCAAAAACTCAGAAAATATGAAGATGCCCTTGATTATTACAAAAGAGCTGAGTTATTTGATGCCAACAGGGCATGGAATCTTCGAAAAATCGCCCTTTGCTATCGTTATCTTAAAAACTACAAAGAATCCCTTCGGTACTATCTCGAAGCAGAAGAACTCGAGCCGGATAATCTTTATGTTCAAACCTTTATTGGCCACTCTTATCTGGATTTAAAACAATACGATAAAGCATTGGATTATTATTACAAAGTTGAGTTTTTGGCAGAGGAAAACCGAAAAGTATTGCGTCCCATTGCCTGGTGCTCATTTGTACTGGGAAAGTTTGAAACAGCTAAAAAATATTTTGAACGCATCATCGAAGAAGAGGCCAATAAGTTCGATTTTATGAACCTTGGGCATGTGGAGTGGTGTTTGGGGAACAGAAAAGCTGCTGTAAAAAATTATAAATTGTCCATTAACCGCAGTGATAATAATTTAAAGTCGTTCACAGCCAGTTTTGAGGATGATAAACAATTTTTACTCAATAATGGAATTGATGCTGATGAAATCCCTTTGTTGATCGATTATCTTAAGTACCAATTGTAATCCGGTTTATTGTTTCAGGAATTTTTGAGTAATTACCTTTTTTGAGGGTGTGCGAATTTCTATGAAATATAGACCCGGATATAGTGATCCGGTATTAAAAATGATTTTATTTACAGTTCTGCCTGAAATGCTCATTTCATCAATCTGTTGGCCGGTGTAGCTGTATATCTTAATAGATTCTGGTTGAATTTTTATTTTATCATTTACTGACACTGATAGATAATCTCCAACAGGATTGGGATAGAGCATTACCTCCACATCAGATTGCTCATTTTTTATGCCTGTCAGACAGGCTTGTTGGATACCTCCTACCTGGGTCACACTATCTGCCACATTTTCAGTTGATGGTGGATAAATTTGTTTAACCGGGATGCTTCGATCCGGTAAAATGACAACAATGGAGGGTGTTGCCTGAATATTATAATCCCAGTGCACGGCATTACCGTTTCCTTCCTGACCGCTGGCACTTGGGTAATGGATCCCATATATTGAATCAAACAGAATTACCGAAGCATTGGTATTTCCCTTATCAATTCCGAGGAAAAAAACATTTCCATCATTACATCCAAATTCTTCGTATGCCGCCTGCAAATCTGACGCATACGCCTGACAGGTACCTCAAGCTGTTGAGAAAAAATCAATCACAACGATTTTATTCTCATCCAGTAGATCATAAAGCGATATGCTATTCCCATGTACATCTTTTACAGAGAAGTTGATGGCTGAATCCAATGTCGTTTGAGCCATTGATGCCAGAAAAGATCCACTGAGAAACAGGATGATTAAAAGCTTCTTCATATACAGTTTTTTAGATTTGACAATGTTCATCGTAAAAACGGTGTCTGTCCCAGAATTTTTGTTGAAAATCAAACAGGAAAAGGGACCGAATGTTCAAGGAGTTGCTCGGGAAAGGCAATGTTTACCCCAGCAATACCTGCAACCGTGTAATGATTTGATCGGTCAACCGGCTGGCTCCGATCCGAAAGAAGGTATTGTCCAACCATTGGTTTCCTGCAGCTCTTTTGACTACCTGATAATATTTTAATGCCTGCTCACATGCAGAAATTCCCCCTGCTGGCTTTAATCCAATTTGTTCTCCGGTATTTTCATAATATTCCTTCACTGTGTCTGCCATTATTGTCATGGCTTCGAGGGTGGCAGCTGGTTGAATTTTGCCGGTGGAAGTTTTAATAAAATCAGCTCCGGCCTGAATGGCTATTTCAGATGCCTTCCGAATATGATTGATGGTTGCCAATTCTCCGGTTTCCAGAATTACTTTTAAATGGGCACCTCCGCAGGCATTTTTAATTGCAGCAATCTCATCAAAAACCAGATTATATTCTCCCTCTAAAAACTTACCCCTTGAAATGACCATATCAATTTCATCAGCTCCTTCGCTTACTGCGTATTTTACCTCATCCAATTTGATATGTAGGGGGGATTGGCCAGCTGGAAAAGCACCGGCAACAGATGCTACCTGAACGTTTGTCCCGCTCAATTCCTTTTTGGCCAGCCTGACAAATGGGGGATAAAAGCAAACAGCAGCAACATTCGGGAAACCTGATCCCAGTTCATGGATATTTCTGGCCTTATGGCAAATTTCAGTAATCTTTTGGTTAGTATCGGATCCTTCCAATGTGGTAAGATCAATGCAGCCTAAAATGATTTTTAATGCCTCTGCCTCGGATGCTTTATCCAAACTGGTCATCGTAGCCTGATCAATTCTTGCAAGCAATTCTTTTTCGGTAAAAGGGTAGTTTTTAAAAGTATACATGGACTTCAGGTTTTAGATTATCCGCAATGAAAAAACTTTTGAACCAGTTTTAGCAATTCATCAGGTTTGTCCTTGAGTTCTTCCCGTAAATTCTGATCATTAAATTGTTTATGATACTGAACAATGCCTTTGAGCGTTCCTTCGGTAAAAATGCCATATTTTAGGTAATGTTCTTTTTGTTTTTCCAGCGCGTTTCCCGATTCCCAGCACGAAGCCGGAAGATGGTTGAGTTCACTCAGCCGTTTTTTATTTTCATCGTTGAAGATATTCACATCCACATAAGTTCTTTGGGCATAATTCAGGGCATTTTTCATTTCAAGACCATGACGAGCAGCCACGGCAATGCCAGCCATAAGCATGTAAATATCAGCAGATCCGTCCGGACTTCTTAATTCTACAGTTTGTCGGTTCAAATCCTGTGTGCTGATCCCGGTTTGCTGGGGATTGGCATCGTCAGCCATGTTAAGTTTACCGGTCCATCCCAATGGAACCCTCACCAAAACCGAACGATTGCGGTCGCCCCAACAAATATTGGTAGGAGCTTCCTGGTGGGGAACCAGCCTAAAATACGACATGGGATTCAGGTTTCCAAAGGCAGTAAGCGAAGGAGCCAGATCAAGATAGCCGGCAATGACTTTTTTTGCCAGGTCGGACAATTCTCCATTCTTTTTGGTCATCAGGTTTACACCATTTTTCATAAGTCGTGAATGAACATGCATGCCACTACCAGCTTTACCAGTGGTAATTTTGGGTGCGAAAGTAACGGTAACACCATGTTTGTGCGCAAGGGTTCTGAGGATCCATTTGGCTATCAGCAATTGGTCTGCTGCATCTTCAATATTGGTGGGTGCAAACTCGATTTCATTCTGTTCATATTCTAAATCACCTACGATAAAATTTCCAACTTCAGAATGACCATATTTGATCAAGCCACCTGCTTCAGCGATAGCCACCATTGCTTCTCTCCTAAAATTACCCCACTTTGAAAAGGGCTCGGCTTCATGGTAACCTCTTTGATCGGTGGCCTGGAATAATTCACCTTTCTGACTGATGATATAATATTCCAGCTCACCCATGGCGTCAAGGGTATAACCTGTTCGTTCCGTCAAGGTTTGATGGGCTTTTTTTAGGATATATTCGGGAGAGCTGGCCAGGGGTTCACCATCCTTGTTATAGTATGAACACAAAATATCGAGGGTCGGAACTTCACTGAAAGGATTCCTGAAAGCCGTTTTATATCGTGGAATTACATATAGATCGCTTGAACCTGCTTCGATAAAGGAAAATAAACTCGAACCGTCAACGCGCTCACCATAAGATAATATACTGTCAAGATGCTGCTTGCTGTTGATTACAAAATTTAGGGTCTTCAATCGCCCATCCCATCCGCAATACCGGAAATTGATCATGGCAATATCATGATCCTCAGCATACCTGATAATATCAGCCTTGGTAAATTCTGATGATGGTTTATTCAAATACTGAACCAACGGGTTCGGATTCATTTCAGTAAATTGATTCATACGTTGTTGTTTTATCTTTTGAAAAAGGAGGTCAAACTTAAGATTTTTTCAGATTCTATTCATGGATTAGAAATGTTTTTTAATCAGCCCAGTGAACAGGGATACCTATTCTTTCGTTAATTTTGCCGCTGATGGAAATGTTTAGTATAAACGAGCTGGGATTCTTTTCGATATTTCTTATTTTTATTTTTGCCATTTTACTGGTTGACCTCGGTGTTTTCAGCAAAAATGGACATAAGGTAGGATTTACGGAAGCCTCCATATGGTCAGTGATTTGGATTGCCCTGTCCATTGCATTCTACTTTTTTCTTATCCATTTTGGTTACCTCGTGCATGGTATTGATTCCATCGATGAAATCCAGTACCGAATCGCTGAGTTCAAGCATCCGATTGACATATCCGGACTCAATTTTAATGAAGCACTCATCGTTTATGAAAAAAACCTGGCCCTGGAATATTTGACCGGCTATCTGATTGAAAAATCCCTATCGGTAGATAATATTTTTGTTATTATCCTCATTTTTTATGCTTTTGGTGTTGAGGAAAAATATTATAAACGGGTATTGCTATGGGGGATACTTGGGGCTGTATTTATGCGATTTATCTTCATTTTCACCGGTGCGGCCCTTGTTCGTCGGTTTGATTGGATCCTCTTTATTTTTGGAGGGATCCTTATTATCACGGGGATCAAATTGTTTCTCGACCGGAATAAAAAAGACCGCATTGATCCATCAAAACATCCTGTTGTCCGTTTTGCTTCACGATATTTCAATGTTCATAAGCATTTTGTGGGCCACAAATTTTTTGTGAAAATTGACGGAAAAAGATATGTAACGCCCCTATTTCTCGTATTGCTCGTCATTGAATTTTCAGATGTGATCTTTGCGGTAGATAGCATCCCGGCCATCTTTGCTGTTTCGAAGGATCCGTATATCATTTTCTTTTCAAATATTTTTGCCATTCTGGGGTTGAGGGCCTTATTTTTTCTGTTGGCCAATGTTCTCAATCGATTTTATTACTTGAAAATAGGATTATCTGTTTTACTCACATTCATAGGTGTAAAGATGTTGGTTCATGAACCCCTTAAGGAGATTGGGTTTCAGACGATACATTCGTTATATATCATTCTGGGGATCCTGGCTATTAGTATAATCATATCCATCCTTTTCCCACCCAGAAAGATCATAGAAAAAAGTTAATCTGGCTTCTTGATTAAATTTTGATAGAAGAGGTCAAGAAGCGTCGTTGCCTCCTGATATGCGCTGGCCTGTCCGCTTTTCACTTTCTGTTCCGAAATATGCAAAGCATCCATTATAATGGGGTTGGAATAAAAGTGATCACGAAGCGCATTTTGTATGGCATTGTGCATGATACGCATTTCCTGTGACTGTCGTTTTTGATTAAAATATCCATTTTTTTGGGTTAGTTCAACGTAATCGGAAATGGTTTGCCAAACCTCTTTAATTCCTGACTTTTGAATTGATGAGCAGGTTTTGACCACCGGTGCCCACCCGCTGGGAGAGGGAGGGAATAAATGCAGGGCGTTGGCATATTCTTGTTTGGCTCTATCAGCACGCTCTTTATTGTCGCCATCTGCTTTGTTGATCACCAGCGCATCAGCCATTTCCATGATCCCTCTTTTGATACCCTGAAGTTCATCCCCGGCTCCGGCCAGCATGAGGAGTAAAAAAAAATCAACCATGCTGTGGACAGCTGTCTCCGACTGGCCGACCCCAACCGTTTCGACAAATATGATATCGAAACCAGCGGCTTCGCATAAAATGATGATCTCTTTGGTTTTGCGGGCAACACCACCCAATGATCCTGCTGAAGGGGATGGCCGGATGAATGCTCTGGGATCATTGGCCAACTGTTCCATTCGTGTTTTGTCACCAAGGATACTGCCTTTGGTTCGCTCGCTGCTGGGATCAATTGCCAGCACGGCCAGTTTATGATCCTGTTCCGTGAGGTAAACACCCAAAGCTTCAATAAAGGTACTTTTGCCGACACCCGGTACACCTGTTATACCAATTCTCATGGAGTTACCAGCATAAGGAATGCACAATTCAATTACTTCCTGGGCTGTTTTTTGATGTTTGGGCAATGCACTTTCAACCAATGTTATGGCTTTGCTCAACAGGGCACGTTTTCCTGCCCGGATACCTTCAAATAATGTATTGGCATCCAAATCCTCCTGTCGGGTTTTTTTAAAACGGTCTCTTGCATCCGGGTTGAACCTGGTGGGTTGTTCAATCCCTTTGTTGACCTTCAATGCAGATTTATTTGTTGATTTATTTTTTGCCAAAATCGTTATATGTTATAACAAAGATAGCGAAGAATTATAAATTGAATTTTATAATTTGGGACAACATGCTTTATAACCCAGCTGGCAGATCATTCTGACATAAATAACCGGTTTGAATCCTGCGGGGAATAAAAAAGCTGTCAAATTATTGACAGCTTTTTTTATTTTATTGAACGACAAACCGTTTGACTTTACCAAACTGATCGGTACCCAGTCGAAGAAGATATACTCCTTTCGGCGCATAGGACATATCGAAATCATAACGGTATGTACCATTAATATTGGGTACCCGATTTTGAATGACTGTATGTCCCTGAATATTATGAACCGTAACGATCATGGTTTCGGTGAGGTAATTTGTTTCATAAATGACCTCAAAATTGTTGTTACCCTGATTGACTAAATTCAGTTCATTGTCTTCCAGTGAAGCTATATCTGTTCCTGTTCCAAGCGTAATATTCACAAGGTAATCTTCTGTTTCACCAAATGTAGTTTCTTCACAGGGATCTTCCGGAACTTCTTCATTATAATTGGTCTTCACCCGAAATAAATGTTCGCCCAAAGTTGCCACATTTGTAACAGGCAATTGTATGGTTTCAGTATAATTACCCGAACCCTGTCCTTCGGCTATTATATAATCATATACAACAATTTCATCGTCTTCAAAACTGAAGTTATCATTGTAATCAATCCAGGCTTTGACGTAGGTATTCCCATATTCGCATGAAATGGTAAGGTCATGAGACATGCCTTTTTGCAGATTGGTTGAAAGGTTTGTATAATTGCCGTATCCATTGGGATCACATCCTGTTACATTATCAATGGTACCCAATTGAAGTGAAAAGATACCAACACCCTGGTCACAAATAAGTTCAGGTTGGCAAATTGTGTTTACTATAAATGCAGTAAGTGTGTCGTTCAGATTGTTTTGATCTCCTGAGAGGTCGGTCGTTAATTTTAGTTCGTGATATCCAATGGATGAAAGATCGGCTGCTGTTAAAAACTGATAATCCATGGATTCTTCACTGGCCAGTGGAAACGTAACTGTTTCTGTCACTGGTATTCCATCATCAACAATGTAGGTAACATCAAAAGTATTTTGGGTTAGGGCTCCGAAATTGCTTATTGTGACCATAACCTCTTCTTCATTGGAAAGATAAATTCCTGAAGTTGGCGCAATAAGGGCAGTAAGCCCCAGATCATCTTCAAATAAATGCGTGACCTCCATAGAAAGGGTGTCATTTTCAGGGTTCATATCTGTGGCTAAACTGGTTCCGGTATGAATGGTATAAGTTTCGCCCTGTGTCGATAAATCAGCCAATGCAGAAAATGTAAACTGCGCGTCCGTATTGCTGGAAATGGTACCCGTAAATGTTTCATTAACAAGAGTTCCGTCATTGATCTGATAATAGACCGGTATATTTGTTTGATCATCGACACCAAAATTCCGAATGGTAATGGTAATTTGTTCGGTATTGCTCAGAATACCATTTACTGGTTCATCTAAGCTGACGATGCCCACATCATTTGCCAGGTCTGGAGCAATTTTAAATACACCCACCTGATTTTTTCGGGGGCCACCGGTGAAATATTCACCAATGGACCAAAATGTTTTATCATCTGAAGGATCGATGGTCATCTGAGAGTAATCACCATACCGGAAAAAAGGATCAGACGAAGTTCCTTCTGCATAACTTTCTTCAGCGATGGTCATCACATTCAGTTCATCTGTTGCATACCGGCCCGTATATCTTAGTGAAGGGTATTGCGAACTACTAACAACCGTATAGGCAAGTGCAATATTTCCCTGTGCATCCATACACATATTGCCTGAAAATGCGCTGTGTCCATCGGGTTGTGAATATGTTCCCTCCTGGTAAATTTCCCATGGATCACCATCATTGGGTTGTCGGAGTTCATACCATCGAATTCCTGCATGATTATCGGCTCCGGTAAGATCAACAACAAAATTAAAGACGACGGTGTTATAATCTGCGAATCTTCTGTATTGAGCCATGTACATGATGGTGGCCTGAAGTGCATCAATATCAGGCCCGGAAGGTTGGGGCAAATTGGAGAAAGATCCACCATCGAATAATCCGTCAAATGGCGTAGTATTGATAACCTGTGGATTTGAAATGGTTGAATTAGCAGGTGTTACCCAATCCACATTGATGTTCCATATTTTAAGGTGGTCTGTACTTACACCAGTCCATACATCATCTTGCATGTAAACGATGGGTGCATTTCCAGGAGGAGGCAATTCATTGCCATTGACATTAAATCCAAGCGGGCTGAAAAAACCACTGGTGGTGATGGTAGGTAATGGAAAACCAATCATGATCGCACCGGGATCACCTGTTATGATTTTATCCCGTTCCAATACAAAAACCACTTCACTGAACCCTGCTGTTGATGAGTTTTTATTGGAGGTTATGTAATATCCATCCGACCAAAGTGAAAACTTGGGATAATCCGGGAAGGAATTGGTTGGGAACTGGTAAGTATACCATCCGCTATTGACTGGATCCGGGCCCTGGGTAATGGCAAATAAAAATCCGTTTGAAAAAAATTCGGTTACAATAAACCGATCTGCAAACTGATCATACATAACGATGGGGTCGCCCAAAGTTTGTCCTGGGAAAATCGTTCCAAGAGACGCGGCAGAGATAAGCGGATTACCCTCTTTATCCCAGATCCTGAAGGACGAATTCCAGGCATTAACAAAGTGATTGGGACCAACAGCACCAGTTGGATCGGTTGGTGTAGAATTGGATGCTGCTGCCTGGAAAGTCAGGATCGGTTCTTTGCCTTTGATCTTATTACTTTTGTTCTGTTCAAACCACAGAGGATCTGGTCCTTTGGGGAGCCCTTTTCCGGGTACCGCCTTATTGGCATCCCTGCGTTTGGGATTGTATTCTTTGACAATATTTTCTGCCTCTTGGAATGTCCCGTCAGCAATTTGTGATGCTATAGACGGAACTTCCAGCATATATGCTGCTTCACTGATCAAGGTTGGATTCTGTGGTTGTGTTGATGATTGCGACCAGCCGGTAACAGCAAAGGCCAGCAATATCAGCAATTGGGTAAATTTTATTTTCATACTGATGATCCCTTTATGAATTATAATCATTGTTTGAATGGTAGACGTTTTATCCTACAAAATTGATGCACATTTAAATTTCAGAAATGCTTTATTAACATATAATTAACACTTTGATGCGAAAAATGTTTGGAGAGGTTAATCTGTTTTTTTTGAATGTAATATTGGGCTCAACATGAAACGAGTAAAAGTTTTTAGGTATTTTTGAAAAAATAATTTCTCAGCATCTTCCCAACCTTTATTAACTATGAAAACTTCTGAAGCAAATGATATTGATGAAAAGCGAGTGAAAACTGCTGTTGATATCACCCTTAAAGTAGGCATTCTGTTATTGATACTGGCCTGGTGTTTTCAAATAATTTCTCCTTTCATTTCCATCGTATTTTGGTCTATGATCATTGCTATATCGATCTTTCCGGCTTTTAACATATTATCTAAAAAACTGAACGGAAAGAAAAAGATTTCAGCAGTTGTGGTTACAGCTTCTCTATTGGCTTTCATATTAATTCCGGGAATTTTATTTACCGATTCAATGGTCGCCGGAATTAAAAAATACAGCAAAGAATTGAATACCGATGATTTCAAAATTCCTACACCCGATGCCCGTGTAAAAGACTGGCCATTGATTGGCGAAACCGTATACAATGGTTGGGATCAGGCATACAAGGATCCTGAAAACTCTGTCAAAACCTATGCTCCCCAGTTAAAGTCCGCCGGCAAGTGGTTTCTGGATGCGTTGATGGGTACCGGAATTGGGTTTTTACAATTTGTAATTTCGATTGTGATTTCAGGGATTTTTCTTGCGACAGCAGAAAGCAGTGGTCGATTTTTAAATAAACTATTCAACAGATTGGTTGGAGTAAGGGGTGACGAATTCGCAGAAACAGCAAAAAACACTATTCGCAATGTATCGAAAGGGGTTATAGGTGTTGCATTTATCCAATCTATTCTGGCTGGTTTCGTATTTGTATTGGCTGGCGTTCCCTATGCAGGACTTTGGGCCCTGGTTTGCCTGATATTGGCCATTATTCAAATTGGACCAGGCCTGGTCATTATTCCTGTCATTATTTACCTTTTCACGGTAATGGATACCTGGGCTGCTATCTTATGGACGATCGTTCTCATCGTTGTGATGCTATCTGATAACGTTTTAAAGCCCCTACTGATGGGCAAAGGTTCGACGGTACCAACCCTGGTTGTGTTTTTAGGATCCATTGGCGGATTTATTACTTCCGGATTTATGGGATTATTTTTGGGTGCTATTGTCCTGTCGCTTGGTTACAAATTATTGATCAGCTGGGTTAATGAGGGAGGAACCATAAAACAGTCAGCTAATGCAATTGATAAAGCTTAACAAATCGCTGATAGATTCATTAACAATGTTGCATTTTGAATGTTATAAAAAATTAAAAATGCTATAATCAAACATACGATCGATTATGAAAAAGTATGGGATCTTTTTTGTTGTTTTTATGTATTTGCAAACAGCTTTTTCCCAGGATTTTGCTTATGATAAGAAAATTGGCGATGAATCCGCTCGGCAGGTTGAAATGCTGGTTGGCATCTATCCCGATTCTGTATTGAATGCTTATGTTAATGCGGTTGGTGAAAGGTTGGTTGGGGCCCTTGGTCAAAGTCCGTTCGCATTTCAGTTTAAAGTAGTGGATATGGCTGAGCCCAATGCTTTCGCTTTGCCCGGAGGTCATATTTATATTTCTCGTGGATTGCTGGCATTGGTCAATGAAGAGGCTGACCTGGCGGGAGTAATGGGGCATGAAATGATTCATGTTACCAAGCGACATTCCATCAAGCAGATGAAAAAAAGTATTTTACCCTCTTTGTTAATGATTCCGGGTGCACTTGTAGGTGGACTGGTAAATGAAGACCTGGGAAATATTATCAATGCACCACTGGCTTTGGGATCAGAGTTGTTTCTTACCAATTACAGCAGGAAACAGGAACGAGAATCTGATCTGTATGGTGTTGAGTTAGCCTCGGAGGCTGGCTATGATCCCTCACGGTTGGGCATTATTCTGCAGAATCTATCCCGCGAAATGGAAATCATCAGCGGAGAAGCAGAGAAGCGAAGTTATTTTAGTTCTCATCCTTATACCCCAAAGAGAATTGAAGATCTTGACAAACGGATTGCATCCCTGATATGGAAACCTGACGTCCCGGTTGCCAATACCCAATCTGAACTGTATGGATATTTGGAAGGAATGCACATAGGTCCTAATCCTGCTCAGGGAATTTTCAGGGAGGGTCAGTTTTTGCATCCCGATTTAAACTTGTTTGTCCGGTTTCCTGACGACTGGAAGACCATCAATGTGCCGGTTGCAGTTGGAGCTACTCAGGAAAATGGAGAGGGCCAGGTTTTACTGACCCTGGAAAAAAACTTTACAACAGCTGATTCAGCAGCCAATGCATTCATAAAAAGCTTCTCTCAAGCATACGGGATTAAACCGTTACGAAATGACAGCATACGCATCAACGAATTCCCAGCAAGAATAGTCTCTTTTCGTGACAATACAGGGGAGCAACCTGTGCTGTTATACGCTTACTGGATTCAACACAATCAGACTTTGCTCAACTTGATAGGATTATCAACCATGAAATATGAAAGCATGGTCCAATCTGCTGCAGAAAGCATTCGTAATCTCACCACCGAAGAAAAAGAAAGTATCAGTGGCTGGAAGCTCAGATCGGAAAAAGCCATTGCGGGTGAAACAATTGCAGATTTTTGTCGACGAACCGGCAATATGTGGAATGCTGAGCGAACAGCATTAATGAACGGGATCAATGTTGAAGAACCACTTCGAGATGAACAGGTTCTGAAAATTGCAGTCGATTCACCTTATTTCTGATTTCGATTTACCAGATTTAAAGGGTTTGAAATTTCATCACCGGCAGTATGTATTTTATCCCGTTCTTTTACAGCATTAACATCCAACTCTTCCACCAACAGGGTCATAGGGCCGATATAGGAGGTAATATTTCCTGAACTGTAAGAACCTGTAGCACTGCTTAAACCCGAATTGACGGCTCCAATCTTGTTTCCAAGTTTGATCTTCTTCATGTCATTCACCTCGATATTTGCCGCGACAGAAATGTTATCAAGGAGTATCTCTTCGCCCGTTTCAAGATCTACTTTGTAGTAATTGTAGGGCATGTCTGCAATTTCTGAGGGGATGGATCGTACAATTATCGCATAATCAAGACCCTCATCCGTCGCCATGTCCATTAATTCTTTTTTCAAATCGATTTCATCAGCACCGTTTTCATTGGTAATTTGAATAACCGAAGGAGCCCGGGTATGTCCAATGTTGCCATAAGAAAAAGTATAAGGATAATGTCCGTTAGATTGATTTGTTAAAGATGTGGGTGTTCGCGAACAAAGCATGTTTTTGAGCACTCCGTTTTTTACCAGTTGAATTGAATCCGGTGGGATGATACCTTCAGAGTCGATGGGATAACTTCCCATAATGGGTTTTCCGTTCCATGATTTCAGATGCGGTTTTGCCGAAATGGAAATGCCATCTGGAAGGATTTTTTTATCCATTTTTGATTGCCATTCATTTTCAATTTCAGCAAAATATACATCTCCATTATAGTCTACAACCAGGTCATTGCGTTCGGCATAAAGGCTTTTATCATAGTCAAATAAATTATCCATCAAAACCTCAGCTGCTATTGGCCCAATGAACAATACGGGGCCCGTGTAATCATCTTCCATTGACTCGGCTGATTCATTGGCCTTGATATCCGCTACCAGTTTCTCAATTTCTAATTTTAATGTATCGTTGGATGGGAACTCTTCCGGAGAAGCAGCCATCATTGAAAATGAACTGTAAATGGTTTTGTTCACATCAATCTCTCTGGATACACTTACCGATAGCCTGGCCAGGTTCAGCGGAAGCCTAAAACGGGTTCCTTCGCTATTTATGAAATAAACAATGTTTTGGTGAAACGATAAAGAGGCGCTGGAAAAGTCCAGTTCCGGATAACGGTAAAAAGCATCGGAAAGGGCAGCAACCTTTTTCTCCAGTTTATCTATATCAGGTTTGGTAAATTTTCCGGGAAGCATCATTTCCACCGGTTCGGATCTGCTAAAATCATTTATTTCCAAAGCTTCTGCTTTTATCTTCCCTTTTTCAATGAGGTTTAGTTTTTCACGATGATTGGCACCAGCGCGCAGATATATGTCGTTAGAGTTTAACCAGAAGCCGCGACGAATGCCATAATAGTCATTTTCTATGGGGAAAATTTGTGGGGCTCCTCCCATTCCATTGCTTCCCTGCTGATTTTGCCCCCTGAAGTTTTCATCATTGATCTCAAAGGATCCCACGATCAAGCGAAAAGACCAACCTCTAGAAAAGGAAGTGTCGCTGCTGACGATACTTCCCAGCGATGCCTGTATGTTAAGGCTTTTGCTATCATTCAACTCATAGCTAATGTAACAGGGTTTTGCATAATCTTTATATGAAAGTTGTTCCATTCCCCGGTCGATTTCATCGTGCATGGCATTGAACAGAATGGTATCGTTTCCGGTTTGGGCCGATAGATCATCTATTCCGGTCAATAACAGAACAACAATAAGGGTTATAAAACAAGTTTTATTTCTGTTCATAATTCAGGATGTTTTGTTGAATGGCTTCTGTTTCAGGATCTGGAAGTATGGGCCAATCTGGTTTATAGGAAAACTGATTTTGCGTTTCTACTTTTCTGACGAGCATCGCCGGTGCTATGGTTGAAACGGGAACTGAACCAGATTCTGCACCACACATCCCTGAAAATACTTCACGGACATCACCTGCAGCAAGTATTTCTGAAAACATGATCAAGGGTGTGCCGATCAGGTTAACTCCTTTGACAAGTTCATCCGCCCGGCCATCAACATAAATTCGATATACCTCAATGGGTAGAATATTAAAATAATCGGGCTGGTAATTCATGGTATTCGTAAATCCACCTGAAACGGTTTTAAAATAATAACCATATTCTTTCTTTTGCTTTTTGCATTCCTTCAGTAATTTCTTTTTTAACTGAGTAAAACTTTCCGGATCATTCGATTCAACAAATAAGTTGGATTGACGGGCTACCGGATCCATGGCCAGGTTAGCACGACCGTGACCATTGGAATGATCAAATCCTTCAATGGGTTTACGTGACATCAGGAAATTTTTTAATTTTCCTTCTTCAATATTCATAACTTTTTGAGCCTGAATACCCTGATCGTCATATTTGTAAAAACCGATCAGGTCCTTGCCCTCCCAGGTTGATTGTGTAGGATCGGAATATACAGAAATGGATTTATTGATCACTTCGCGATCAATTTTATCTTTGAAAGTTTTGCTATTGAAAGAGTTTTCCATACGATGCCCTTCGATTCGATGGCCCAGTATTTCATGAAAAAAAACCCCTGCAGCCTCTGCTGAAAGGATAGCTGGACCGGTATATGGCTCTGCTTTGGGAGCTTTGCAAAGATCAAGTACTTTATCACGGATATTTACCATATCGGCCATTATAATTGAGTCGGGTGGTAATCCTTCAGGTGTAAAGGCATAATATGCTTGAGAATAGGGCATGAATTCATCCTCCTCAGTTCTACCCAGAACCATCAGGGTCAATAAGCATAATTGCTTGTTTTGGGTGATCTCACTCTTTTCAGTATTGATAAAGTAAACACGATCGATGGAATAGCCAAGACTGGCTGTTGCTATGGTAATTTCAGGAATCCCCTTAAATATTTCCGTATATTTATTCAGCTTTTCTTTCCATTGATCCATATTGATATCAAAAGTGGAAGTAGGTAAAGGTGCTTCATCATAAACCGTTTGCACTTCTTGTGAAAAGTCATTGATGTTGTTCATCTCCGCACTGTCAAGTTTATCCAGTTTATTTTGGTAAGTTTCCAAAACATCTTTGTATAAATCGTTGGTAGTTTCCCAGATGGTATACTTGACCAGGTCAGGATTGAGTTCTCTGGGCAACAGTGTAAAATTTGAAAAGCCCGAATAAAAATCCGAAAATTCATTATCGAAACTATGGGTATTGTCAAATTTGTAAGACCCAATCCGGATGGTTGGGGAAAATGATTTTGATTTATCAATAGTATAATTCAAGGTGCTTCCCATGGATGAGGATGCTCCCGCATGAAAGCTTTCAACAGCCTTAAATTCCATATAATAAGGTGGATATTCCTGGGTTTGGAGTTCGTTGAATTCTCTCCATAATTCTTCCTTTAATATACCCATCAAAGTGTCGTTTTGTGCAATCACAGGGAAGGATAATAAGAAGAAGGCTGCGAAAATAAAGTCCCGAAAAAGTAATTTCATATTCTTCTTTTCTCAATGAATGTAAGTTTGTTTGCCTTAACCTCTAACGAAGAAGTATCAAGATTTATGTTGAGTAAGCAAAAATATTAAAATGCCCGTATTTTCCAAGCATTTATATTCTTTGCAGTAAATATAAATAAGTTAATTTTGGTTTTGAATATTGAAAATAATCATGCAATCCCATCATACAAATATTACCAAACGTTCCGGCGATGTAGTTCCGTTCGATGTCAATAAGTTAATTCGTTCACTCGAACGTTCAGGTGCAGGTGAGCAAGATATTCAGCGTGTTGTAGAAGAAGTTCAACGGAGTTTGGTTGACGGCATGTCGACCCATAAGGTTTATCAGCTTGCTTATTCAATACTCCGGAAAAAATCCAATAGAATTGCCGGTAAATACCGGCTGAAAAAAGCCATCTTTGACCTCGGCCCCACCGGATATCCCTTCGAACGGTTTGTAGGCGCTTTGCTTGAACATCAGGGATACAGGGTAGAAGTGGGCAAAATTGTTCAGGGTCGTTGTGTTCAGCATGAGGTTGATGTTATTGCGGAAAAGGATGATCGCAAGTTTATGATCGAATGTAAATTTCATAGTGATCCGGGCCGTAAAAGCGATGTGAAAGTTTCCCTTTATATACATTCCCGTTTTCTCGACATTGAAGAACAATGGAAAAAGCAACCTTCAGGGAATGCCGGGTTTCATCAGGGCTGGATTGTAACCAATACCCGTTTTACGGATGATGCATTGCAATACGGCAAGTGTGCTGGCCTCAATATGATTTCATGGGATTACCCTTCTGCGGGAAGCCTCAAACAGCGCATTGATCAATCTGGTTTGCACCCCATCACTGCCCTGCAATCCCTTACCAAACGAGAGAAACAGGATTTTCTTGAAAAGGATCTGGTTTTGTGCAGGAATTTAAATAAACAAGCGCTGGAGAGTATTGGTATTAAATTGAATCGTATGCCACAAATTCTTCGGGAAATCAGTGAACTTATAAATCCTGATTAGATTGAAAGAGGTTTAAGAGATTTTAAACCTGGTTATGATGTTTGATGTACAAATGGAATTATTTTTTTCTCAAAGTTCAATTTGTATCCATCGGATGATAAAGAATCCTATTTTTGACGAATAAAGCAAAAACAAAAAGATGAAATTATCACTTATTTTAATGTTGCTGGTTATGGCATACATGCCAGTGAATAATGATCTAGACAATATGGATAAACAAGAAAATCCTTTTTTCAAACCATACGGAACACCATTTGAAGTTCCTGATTTCAGCAATATCGAAAACAAACATTTCATGCCTGCTTTTGAAATTGGAATGCAGGAGCAGGAAAGGGAAGTGGCCCTGATCACGTCAAGGGATGAAATCCCGGATTTTGAAAATGTAATAGTGGCACTTGATCATAGTGGTCGACTATTGGATCGTGTTAGCAGCGTTTTCTTTAATCTGTCGTCAGCCAATACCAATGACGCTATCAAGGCCATTGCCAAAGAAGTGGCTCCCAGGCTGGCTGCCCACAGGGATAATATTTCACTAAATGATGAATTGTTCAGGAAAGTAAAAAAGGTTTATGAAAAGCGGGATGAATTCAACCTGGCAGTTGAAGATTCTATGCTATTGGAAAAAACATACAAAAATTTCATCAGGGGAGGCGCAAATTTAGATGGTGAAAAGAAGGACCGGTTCAGGGAAATTAATAAAGAACTTTCGGTTTTGACAGTTCAATTCGGTGAAAACCTGCTCAATGAAACCAATGACTTTAAATTGGTTATTGAAAATCAAGATGATCTTGCCGGATTACCGGATTTTGTTATTGCAATGGGGGCAGATGAAGCCAGGGCCAATGACATGGAGAATGCCTGGGTATATACCTTGCAGAAACCAAGTCTCATCCCTTTTTTACAGTATGCTGATAACCGATCACTGCGGGAAAAAATCTTTAAAGGTTATATCAATCGCGGCGACAATGACAATGAACAGGACAATAAAGAAATTGCAGCAAAAATTGCAGCATTGCGCGTTGAAAGGGCTCATTTACTGGGGTTTGATTCTCATGCAGCCTATGTGCTTGATAACAACATGGCCAAAACCCCGGAGAATGTTTATAATCTTATGGACAAGGTATGGAAAGCTGCTTTGCCGGTTGCAAAAGAAGAAGCTGCAAATTTGCAGAAAATGGTGGATGAAGAAGATGGAGGTTTTGACCTCCAACCCTGGGATTGGTGGTACTATGCCGAGAAACTTCGAAAAGAGAAATATAACCTGGATGATGAACAGTTGAAGCCCTATTTTGAGTTGGACAATGTAAAAAATGGAATGTTTGAAGTTGCAGGCAAACTTTATGGTTTAACTTTCAAGGTACGAACTGATCTTCCAAAACCCCATCCGGATGCCATAGCCTATGAGGTATTTGATACGGATGGTTCACATCAGGCCATTCTCTTCATGGATTTCTTTCCACGGGAAAGCAAGCGGGCCGGTGCCTGGATGAGCAGTTACCGCAAACAATATAGGGAAGAAGGAGAAAATATTTCCCCCATCATAACCATGGTAATGAATTTTACCAAACCCACAGCCGATACACCCTCTCTGCTAACATTTGATGAAGTAAGTACGATGTTCCATGAATTCGGCCATGCATTGCACGGGATGCTTTCCAACTGCACGTATGAAATGCTCTCAGGTACTGCTGTCTCGAGGGATTTTGTAGAACTCCCTTCACAGATCATGGAAAACTGGGCTGCAGAGCCCATTGTGCTAAAATCTTATGCCAAACATTATCAAACAGGTCAACCCATACCGGATGAATTAATAGACAAAATGAAAGCCAGCAAGCATTTTAATCAGGGCTTTGCCACCGTTGAGTTTACCGCTGCAGCTTATCTTGACATGGCATGGCATACCCTTGAAAAGCCGGTTATTGAAAATGCCCGTTTATTTGAAAATGAAGCGATGGATCGCATTGGCCTGATACCTGAAATCGTTGTTCGATACAGAACAACCTATTTCGCCCATATTTTTTCAGGAGGTTATTCATCGGGATATTATAGTTATCAGTGGGCTGAAGTATTGGATGCCGATGCTTTTCAGGCATTTAAAGAGACCAGCCTTTTTGATCAAAAAACAGCGAAAGCCTTTCGCACCCATATACTTGAAAAAGGTGGGACCGAAGATCCTATGAAACTGTATATTCAATTTCGTGGAAAAGAGCCCGATCCGGATGCCATGCTTAAAAGAAAAGGGTTGAAAATCTAACGTTTCAACCCCACTTCTTTACATTTAGGTATTACCAGAGTTTGTGATGAAGGCTTAATTGTAATTGGCCTTTCTGCCAGTTATTTGTAATTTGCTTCATCCATCCTGCTTGTACCCTGAGCTTGTCATTGATACCGTATCCCAAACCAAAATAAGTCCGGTTACGGTCAAATATCGCAACTTCAATATCATCTTTGATCTTTCGCTCACCATTGATAAAAAGCTCATTATAAAGCGCCAAATAAATGGCATTTTTGCTTAAGGTTTTTTGATTCAATAGTACATTCACGAATAAGGCATAGCGATAGCGTGTTCTAAAATCCTGATCTTCAACAAATCGTTGCTCATAGCGATACCTGTGTGTCAGTAAAAAACGTTCCCCAACTTTTTGGGGCAATAACATTTCTTGATAAATTCGGCTTTCAACAGATGTTTCATCACTATCGCCCATTATTCCCGTTGTAATATTCGCATAACCCAGGGTGAAACGGACATTCGTGTTTTTTGGAGTATAGGTCATCCCACCTCTAAGCAGCAATTGTTCGAGGTCGCCTCCCAAATTCCAGTTACGATATTGAATATCTCCCTGGAAGCCAAAACGACTCTCTTTAAATTGGGCATTGAAAAAATACATGTACCATGCGCCGGTCTTACTTTCATCCAATTGTGCTATGCTGTTAAAGTATATAAAAACACCTGCTAAAATTAAAACCAGTTTTTTCATTGTTGTAATATTTTATGGTGAATAAAATCTGGAGGTCGCCCAAAATGCTTTGATCGGATTAGAGGAAGGTTAAAAGTTAATTACCCTTTTTCAAAAAATTTACTTTTATTACTATAAGTTGCCTTCCCGGTTTTCCCTACACAAGCTTTTGGACGACCTCCAGATATGAAATTCTCTATTTTTGGGAAAATCTAGTAATCAATTAATTTATTAAAAGAAAGTTACTTTCCCTGTTTCGACATCATACATCGCTCCAACAATAGCAATTTCACCTTTGTCATGCATGTCTCTCAGTACGTCACTATCTGATCTAATTTTCTCAATCGTCAGCTCAACATTTTTGTCGGAAACTTTCTGCACAAACTCTGGATTTTTTGAATTGCGATTGTCTTTGATGTCCTTAACTGCATCGATAGCGGGTTCTATATGATCCAACATCGATGTTAAATTACCCAATTCAACATAATCTACAGCACCTTTCACAGCACCGCACGATGTATGACCCATTACGACAATTGCTTTTGCGCCAGCCACCTTACAGGCAAATTCAAGACTTCCAAGAATGTCAGTATTAACAAAATTTCCTGCTATGCGGGCATTAAAGATATCTCCCACACCCTGATCAAAAACTATTTCTGTCGGTATCCTTGAATCAATACAACTTACAACAGCAGCGATCGGGTACTGTCCGGTGCTGGTTTGTTCAACCTGCTCCATCAAGTCTCTATTAATCATCTCGTCGTTGACAAACCTTTCATTACCTTCCTTCAGCATTTTTACCGCCATTTCAGGAGTTGTTTTGGCTTGTGTTTCTTTGGTTTGTGTTACATATTCGCCATCACCACCATTGGGTGCCGGAGTTGAAGCGGTAGATTTTTCTCCCGTTGGATCTCCATTGGCAAATAATATTAACGAGCTTAACATCATCAATGCAAGTAATAATTGCTTTCTGACGTATCTTAAGTTATTAAGGGTTCCGGTAATATGATCGGAACCGATAACACCTGTTGAAATTTTCGTGTTTGTTTTCATAGAATCTAGTTTGTTTAAGTTATTAATTTATTATTGTTCGTTTTCAAAATTTTTAATTGTTTTCTTTACAAGATCAATATAAAATGCCGGGATTTTGTCATCATCTTGTTTTTGATCAGTTAGAGCAGGTAGATGTTCAGCAAAAAACCGCTGCTGATGAACGCCTTCGATAACTGTCGAAACCAGCATCCGCGGATAGGGATATTGCGGATTGATTTCCAGAATAATGTCGCAAATCCTCTTTACAAGTTGTTTGTAACCCTCAAAAACGCCTTCTGTGTTCTCGCGATCAACATCGGCAGTCAGATACGTTTTGGAAGACTCTGAAATGATCACATCAGTTAATTTAGGGATATCCATGTAGGGATGCTTAAATTCCATTGTATCCCTTTCGGTAATGATTTTAATGGCACGATCCAATCGTTCTTCTGCATTTTTGATGTTCGACAATCCAAATACAAGCTTGTATTCCAGCCATGCCCAATACCAGGAAGTCAGGTAAAGCAATAGTTTGTGTTTACTTTCAAAATACCGGTATATGGCTGTTTCAGTTGCCCCGATCTCATTTCCAAGTTTCTTGAATGTAAAGTTTTCAATACCCAAGCTGTCGATTAAATTGATGCTTCCCGACAGGATCTTTTTCCCCAGGTCGCTGGTGTCAGGATCTTTAATGAAAATATTCGGACTGACACTGATCTTTACTTTGGGTAATAAATCATTCATATTTTCTGGAATTTGGTTATTAAACAATAAAACTTACAAAAAGTTTGTAAAGCAAACTAAAAAAAGTAAAGCAACTAAAAGCTCTTATTCGTTAGAATGGGAATTCCCAATATACAAGTTGAAGGATTGATTTTGTAATGGGTTATTTGAGATTATTTCTCGGGAATAAAAAGCTGCACCCCATCATGTTCGATTCTTCGAATATTTTGTGAGAAAATAATATCTGTTATTTGCATGTTCAGAACATTCGACCTGTCTGCTTCTTCTGCTCTTTTATGATCAAGAAGAATGAAATAATCACCATAAAATAATGCCAGGTTCGGATCATGAAGCACTGCCACAATGCTTATTCCCAGTGAAACCAAATATTTTAGCAAACGAAGCAGGTCGATTTGGTTATTGTAATCGAGGTGACTAATTGGCTCATCAAGAAGAAGCATTTTAGGTTGTTGTGCCAGTGCGCGGGCGATCATCACCAGTTGTTGTTCACCTCCTGAAAGTTCGGAATATTTTCGATTTCTCAAATGCCGGATTCCCAGCATCTCGATAGCTTCATCTCTTTTGATTCGATCTTCTTTGGATGGAACCATTTTGATATGAGCTGCACGGCCTGTCAGTACCACTTCATCCACAGAAAACGGAAAGACGGCTTTGTGCTTTTGAGGCAGAAAACCAAGTAGGCCGGAACGCTGCCTGCGAGTATATGTCCTCAAATTTTTACCCTTAGTTAGAATTGAACCTTGATGAACAGGGAGCAATCCAGCCATCAGCCGCAAAAGGGTTGATTTTCCGGATCCATTTCTTCCCAGTATCACAGTAAATTGATTTTCCGGTATGCAGATTGACAAATCCTCTAAAACGGTTTTGCCATCATAAGCAAAGGAAAGATCTTTGATTTCTATGATCGGTTTTACTGCTGCCATCCGATGTTAGATTTTTTGAGTAACCAGATAAAAAATGGTGCTCCGACGAGCATGGTAAACACACCGATGGGAATTTCATAGCCAGCCATGGTCCTCGAAAAATTATCGATTATTACGAGGAAGGATCCACCCAACAGGAGGTTATAGATCAAAGTCCTGCGGTTGTCAACTCCGAACAACATTCTGGTTATATGCGGAATGATTAATCCGTAAAGACCGATAATACCCGAAACAGCTACTACCGCTGAGCCTGCCAGGGTTGCTGCCAGCAATACCCAAATTTTCAACCGGTTGGGATTTAATCCGGATGATGCCGCTTCTTCGTCACCGAGTGCGAGCACATTCAGTTTCCATCGGAGTACAAATATTATGATACAACCAGCCATTACCGGCAGCATGATCATTGAAAGCTGATCCCAGCTGGCGTTGTGGAAATTACCCATAATCCAGTGAACAATGCTCTGCAGCTTGAAAGGATCACTCATAATCTGAACGATGGTAAGCAGGGAGGTAAAAATCCCGTTGGTGATGATCCCGGCCAGTATCAGCGAAACGATAGACACCTCCTTGTTCTTGCGTGCCATAAACCAGCTTAGTGCTACTGCAACAAGGCCAAAGATAAAGGCCGATAATTTTACCGGGATAACATGGGATGCAATGCCCAAAGCTGCGCCGAAAGCTGCGCCGGAAGATAAACCCAACACATATGGATCAACCAGTGGATTGCGAAAAACAGCCTGTAAGACAGAACCGGTTAAGGCCAGCATCCCACCCGTGATGAATACCAGCAGGATCCGCGGTAGACGAATATCAAAAATAATCGTCCGGGTTAAATCGCTTGAATATTCGGGTCTGAATAAGAGGTCGTAAATATCATAGATGCCAACCTTGACTGAGGAGCCAATCAAAAGTGAAAGGATTAAAACCGGTATGGGCAATACATACAGTATTGTGATTGCGAACTTCCTATTCATCCGTTTTGTTATTGTTGTAAAGAAATTGAAGCATTGCATCGGCTGCAGGCTCAGACGACATATCTGTATTTCCATATGCCCAAAAATGGACCAACTGCGAGGAATACAAAAACTTTAATGTCCAGAAATCGCATTCAAACGCCGACGGTAATTCGTACACATTTTCGTTTTGTACAGCTTTTAAGCCTTTTAATAGCGGATTGCTGATCACATCGGCAGGATTTAGTTTTTCATTGTACCACATCACGATCATGTCAGGATCCCAATCATAAAGCTTTTCAATATTGATGGTTACATGTTCATCTGGAAGTTCACATGCATTTTTCACCCCTGCAAGTTGAAACAATGATTCCACCATGCTATTGCTGCCGGATGTTTCATTGATTCCCTGTGCCCACATAAAATAGGCGGTCTTTCTATTTTTAGTAATTTGAATTTGTTTGAGTTTACCGAGTTCTGCTTTGGTAAATCCGATTAATTCAGAAGCCCTCTCTTCGCGGCCAAACAGTTTTCCCAGATCACTGATCTCCTTAAAAACATCATCAATGTCGTGAAGCATCACTGCATAAACAGGAATGTCAAATCGTTCGATATTTTCGATGGCCTGTATTTGTGAGGACCAGATAATCACCAGATCGGGCTCCAGTCCTACAACCTGTTCGAGGCTCACAAAATCCCAGTTGCCCGGGGTGGGAAGGGATTTGTTTTTTATCCTGATGTCCAAATCAGCATACCGATCCCAATTTTCACCCCTATACACATCTCCAGGTACACCTACTACACTTTCTTGTTGTCCAAGCATATAAATGCCGGAAAGGGCACTTTCGATCAGGCAAACCACTTTTTGAGCCGGTTGCTCCAATTGGAGTTTTTGCCCCCGAAAATCGGTTACCTGAATATCAGTATACTGCTTTTCTTGAGCTGTATTTCCTTTGCATGCTACCATCAATACTACAATACACAGGGAAAAGCAATTCAGGTATATATAATTGGAGATGCGCAATGTACCTAGTTTAATGTTACTTTAAAACCGCCCATTACCGAAAACCCGGTATTCTTAAAGCCCCAGGGCATTTCGTATTGGTTGTCGGAGAGGTTGTAAGATTTTAAAAATAGATCTATCAGAAAGCCGGTTTGATTGACGACTCGTTGTGAAACAAACAAATTCAATAATACGCCCGGAACAAACTCATTGCGTCCTGTTGGTGATGTACTATCGAAATACCCGCTGTTGTAGTTGAAGGCCGGTGTTACATTAAGCCCAAAACCAGTTTTGAGGGTGAAACCTGCATTGGCAATATGTTCAGGAGCGAATGGAACGGTTGCCCCATCAAGTTCTTCCAGATCGTTGGTTACTTCAGTATTCATGAAGGTATAGTTTGTATACCAACTAAAATATTTATTTAGCTGCTGATTCACTGCTAATTCAAAACCGGTTGAACTGGTTTGGCCGGCATTGATCGATTGCGATTGGGAAGGATCTTCACTGACAACCGTTTCCACGATGGCATCATCCACCAGTAAATAGAATGTCCGCAATGAAATTTGCATTCCTTTTAGCGGATGAATAATGGCACCGATATCTGCTCCCAGGCCCGATTCAGGTTTTAAATCGGGGTTGGGGAGTTGCCCGTTGCGTCCAGGTACAACTTTATCGTCCAAAGCAATGGTTCCACCCATTGATTTAAGACCCGGAGGAATAAAACTATTGCCGGCATTGGCAAAAATGGAAAAATTTGAAGTCAGATGGTATTTAAGTCCGGCATTCCAAAGCAATCTTGTATAATCGATCTCTGGTTCTCCTGGATTGTTGCCACTTATCAGATCGATGGAATGTTCGATATAATTCAGGCGAAATCCGCCCCTGGCTATGAAACCACCAAAGCGGAGCTCCTCCTGTGCATAAATTCCAGATTGATATGCACGTGATTTATTGCCGTAAAGTGTGTATCCCAAAAGCGGATCACTATGGGTTTGATAACGGGCAGCCTGGTAATCGGTGCCGATGGTCAGCAGATGATTGTTTCCATGCCTCCAGGCAATATTCACATTCACCGGGATGATAACCTGATCTACACCATTATTGGAAAGCAAACTGTCGACCTCATTGAAATGGCTTTCCTGCCAGGTCCGATTGTAAATTCGCAAGCCCACCGAAAGATTGAAGGAAAGTACCTCATTGATTTGCGAAGATTCATTCAGGTTCACGGTTGTGTAATCATGCCGGAAACCCCTGTAGATCCTTCCTGCATCACCTTTGTGAAGGGTTTTATTGATAAAGACCTGCATTTTATGTTTTTCATTTTCTCCAAAAAACCAGGTTGCACCTGCAAAGAATTTTGCCTTTTGATATTCGGGATCCTTTTGTATATTGAGCCATGAATCGGGGGTTCCATAATTGGTATAATCCGAATTTTCAAAATTAATCCCTGCAAAATAGTTCAGGTTCCCTTTGCGATCCTGGTGGAAGAGTTGCGTGTTGAGCGTATTGTAGGAACCGTATGCATTTGAAAATTGTGTTTCCTGACTTTCAATTTTATCCTTTAATATCAGGTTAATCGTGCCGGCCAGCGGACTTTGATTTCCGGCAAAATCCTGCGAAAGGTAGTTGGAATACAAAACCGAAGCGGGTCCCTGCTGGATCTCTATGCGCTGAAAGGCCATCAGGTCCAGCGACATAGGATCGATGAAAGCATCCAGCGGAAGTCCGTTAAGCATATATGTACTGTATTTGGGTCCGATACCGGAATAGGTGCCCCAATTGGCATCATTCCGGGAAAGTACACTCACCGATGCACCCGGTTGTTGGGCAATTGCTTCCGTGAGGTTGCTATTCCCGAGGACCATGGGTTCAAATGCTGTGGCGGCGATCACATTGATTTTTTGAGTGACATTGCCAGCAGACTGATATTGGCGCGATCCGGTAATCACCATTTCTTCAATTTGAATTGTATCCAATACCTGTTCCTGAGCTGCAGCTGTGAAGAAAAGAATGATGGTGATCATTCCAGTTGCAATAAATTTAATCTTTCTCATTTTAGGACCTGCTTTTGTATCATGTGTTATTAAAATAATAATCGTGTTACCTATGGAATAAAATAGTGTTACGATTATGCAATTCGTGTGATTAGCGGTAAAAGTATTTAACTTTTATGAAATGAAAAAGAAAAGGTCGGGAAATATTGGACTTGTATGCTCGGTTATTCATAACAGAGTGCATCTACTGGTTTGGATTAGGATGCTTCCCATGCCTAATATGCTATGTTTAGGGCCGCAGTAAGTAGTCCCATTAAAGTGGCTAAAATTTAGATCCTTATTCCAGGGTCTATCCGATATTCGAAACTTTGTAACCATTTTTGCATGCTAAACCAGGCGATCACATTGGCCAGCAGGATCCATTTTGCAAATTCCTGAGAGAACAACCAAACGATTTGATTATTTGCAACCCCAAAAGTTTTCCTGATCCCAATCTCCTTTATTCCTGACTCTACCATGGAAGTGATAAGTACTATTGAACAAGGACGCTTCAACGCATTATCTGGATTTCCGGCAGTCACCGGAAAAGTGAATACATCCAGGAATGTTGAATCGACGCAAAAATCACGGTCTTCAATGAAGACCCTTTCATTGTATTTTGTTTTAACATCACTCCATACATAGATGCGGGTAATCTTATCCATTTCAGGAAATTCACGATACGATACTCCTGGAAGGGGTGCCGGTCAGGTATATTTGTGTATTCCCTGCCATGCCATCCACAGCCATCCTGTAGATGCGATTGTGATTTTTGTGGAATTTATCAAAATACAGTTCATATTCGACCTATAAATAAATCAGATTGGCACAGGCCATAGCGATGGGAAGGCCAATAATATTCAGCAGGTAAAAACCCTTTTGACAGATTATTTTACGCCATATGATTTTGATGAAATTGAAAAGCAGACCTTCTTGTTTTTGGCGAAAAATAAAGTCAGGCTAAGGACAGGATCATTTCATATTGTTTGGTAAAAAGGTGAAATCCTGATTCGCTCAGGAACTCATTGAGGGCATAATCATCTGCCGGGATATTTAAATAACGGATTTCAATGGTATCATCACCAATGGATTGAAGTAGTTTTTCGATGAGTGCCGATCCCACACCCATATTTCTGTATATGGGATCTACAAGCAAATTCATGATCCACTTGAGTGCTGGATAATAAATAATAATGCCCACTTTTTTTATGCTGTATGTAGCAGCTATGATCGTCAGTGCATCGGGTATCCTTTGAATGGAAGTAAAGCTGTTTTCCCAGGATGGTTGCCAGTCAGCAAATGTTTCAAAATCAGTAACCTGTTTTTTTGCTACCACTTTAAGCTGAAGCGGAATCTTTAATTTATAGGCCGGATTAAAATCAGAAGTTTTTAATGAATAGCAATTAAAATCACGTTCGATCCTAAATCCTTCTTTCTGATATGCTTTTACGGCCGCCATATTTTCTTGTAATACCTCCAGGTAAAATTGTTTTATCCCTATTTTAATAAGTGCGGATCGGATCTGTTTAAACATTTTTCCTGCGAGTCCTCTTCCCCTTTGTTCTCCAATGATTCCGGTCATAATATCAAAAGCTGATGGCTGGATATATTGCCGGTCGATGCCAACCAGTGTAAATCCAACAAGGCGTTCATTTTCAAAAGCTCCTGCTGAACAGGCCGGATCATATCCATTTTTGATGGCCCTGTTTTGCAGTTTCACAGCGTCCATGTAATTCACATTTACGGCATAATCTTTAAAAGCTTCCAAAAATGTTTGGTAAATGGTCTCAAATGAAACTCCGTTTAAATTTCGTATTTCCATAGCTACTCCTTTCTGAATATCCGGAACAGGTACTTTCCAAATATTTCATTGCGATTCACCAATCCCAGAAAGCGGGAATCAAGACTATTGGTGCGGTTATCACCCAGCACAAAATAGTGGTTATCCAATACGACCATGGGGCCGAAATTGGAAATAATATTTTCTGTTTCCGACATGGCAACGGTATGATAAAGCCCCAAACCGGTTTCAATGGCCAGAATATCGCTTTCGTCTTTATCTGGAAGATTATATACCTCTTTTTTCAAAACCTGGTAGCGCATGGGCTGATGATTGATTAAGATCTTGTTTTTTCTGATTTCAATGGTATCTCCCGGAATGCCGATGATCCGCTTAAGCCAGAATTCATTCGTTCCGGTTCGGGAAAAATAGCACAGGATCATATCTCCACGACCGGGGCTTCGCCATGGAAATATTTTCAGGCTTGAAAAGGGAATGGTGACATCATAAGCCGATCGGTTGATGATCACCTTGTCGCCCGAATAAAAAGTAGGCAGATCACTTGACCCCAGCACCAGGTATGTCCTGAAATTTCCCAGTAATAGCGCCAAAAGAATGATAAGGGATCCGATGATGTATGGCTTTTTGATAAGCATCTGCAATTTGTTTGTTTAAAAAAATCCAATTCTGTACCGCACTGCGAAAAGAATTAACTTTCAGATCGTTAAAAGATATTTATTTTTGAGGTCATGGAATTTTTTCATCTTTTTGAACACCTCTTGTTCGGTTGCGAACATTGAATCTATCATCAGTTATGACAAATTTTCGCTTTAGCACTGACTTACCGGAAAAGCAACTTTTCTATGATTTATTCCTGACGACCGGATGGAATATACAGTATAAATTAGAACCGGACGAATTATACGAAGCATTAAACCAAAGCTGGTATTGTATATCAGCATATCATGACAATATTCTTGTTGGTTTTGGCCGGATGATCTGCGATGGGGTGGTGCATGCGCTAATCCTCGACCTGATCGTTCATCCCGATTATCAAAGCAAAGGTATTGGTAAAACCATATTGAATAAACTCGTTGACAAATGCAGGCAACACCGGATCAGGGATATCCAGCTTTTCAGCGTGAAAGGCAAAGCCGGGTTTTATCAAAAATGTGGTTTCAAAGATAGGCCGGAAGGCGCACCGGGAATGGAGATAAAGAAGATTAGATAATTAATTGATTTTAGAAAAACAAGGGTATTTTGTATTATATCCTTAAGAAATACAAGGTAAAATCTAAATAAGTTCTTTAGAATTACAGGGCTAAATCACAAGGCTTACTTTAAATTCGAAAATTAAACTGCTAAAAGCAAGGAAAACGAAGCATACAAATCCTCCTTTTTAAATATAAATCCTCCATTCCTTACAAAAATCCCCACGTTCATTACATTTTTCCCTGCGTTCATTGATCTCCTTCATTTTTGCCTTTTAGATGTTGTAAGTTTATCTTGTGAAATTATTATTTATCAAAAACAAGATATCATGAAAAAATTTACACTAATTATTTCGGTCAGCCTCTTGTGCGGCTTTGTTTTCAATATCAATGCACAAAACTCTATTCGGATTGATGCATCATTTTACAGCCAGGTGCTGGACGAAGTCAGGAAAGTCAATGTTTTTCTGCCAGGTGATTACTATGTCAATCCTGAGCAGGAGTATGCCACCATTTATTACCTGCATGGTGGGGGTGGTAACCAGACTACTGGAAGTTATGAGGCCAACTGGTATTATAACCTGCATGCCCAGGATACTACCGTTAGTTCCCCACCGGCAATTTTTGTCTGTCCCGATGGATCCTGCGAACCTTATCTAGGAAGTTGCTGGATGAATTCCGAGCTTTATGGTTCCTACGAGGATTATTTTATTCAGGATGTGATCGGGTTCATTGAAAGCAATTTCAGGGCTTATCCGGATAAAAACTTCAGGCTACTGACCGGTATGTCCATGGGTGGTTATGGTTCGGCCCGGTTCAGTGTGAAATATCCCGATATGTTCAGGGCTTGTGTCCCAAGCGTTGGCTTTCTATCAGTTCCTGACACCCTTATGAATGCATGGAAGGACCTGTATTACAATGAAAATGGTTCGTATGTGCCAACCGTAAACAATGGGACCAATACACAATTGTTGCTTACCATGTGCGGAGGCCTTTCACCCAATTTGGCAAACCCGCCCTGTTATGTTGATTTCCCCTTTGATACATCGGGAAATATGGTAGATACGGTACTCAACCGGTGGTACCAGAACGACCTGAGCAGAAAAGTGAAAGATCTGCCTGACGAACATGAATTATCCTGGTTCATGATAGGCGGTACGGAGGATTACATGGTAACCCATCCAACTTACCAGGTGTTTACAGATAGCCTTGATCACTATGGAATTGACTGGGACTGCAGTTATTTTGAAGGCGGCCATGTATTTCACCCTGAATCGTGGATGATGGCCATTCACTGGATGGATTCCATAATCAATATGGAATATTCAACATTAGGAGTTGGAGATCATTTAGTTCAAAGTTCGATGTTTGAAGTTCGAAGTTATCCGAATCCGGTATCTGAAATCTGTACACTGGAATTTGAATTGAAAAGTCCGGAATTCGTTTCCATTACAGTATTTAATTCAGCAGGGAAAAAGATCTTACAATCCAAAACGAAACAATATCATTCAGGAGAACAGCAAATCCAGATTAACATGACCGGGAAAAATGAAGGTATTTATTTCTGCCGGATTCAAGCGGGGAATGAAATCATAACGAAGAAAATAATAAAAGTGAAATAGTATTGAGCGGAGAGCTAAGAGCGAAGAGCTAAGAGTTATATTAAACTTAGCTCCAAGCACTTCGCTCTCTGCCCTTCGCCTAAAAACAAAAACATCATGACAAAACTTACCATTTTAACGACAATCCTGATGACAGCAAACCTGATGTTTGCCCAGATCATCAACATACCGGACGATTATCCTACCATTCAACAGGGGATTAATGCTGCTTCTGATGGCGATACCGTGCTGGTGCAACCGGGCCTGTATGTTGAGAACCTGGTGATGAAAGATATAACACTTGCCTCCCTTTTTCTCACAACTGGTGACACCTCTTATGTTTCACAAACAATTATCGATGGCGGTCAGGAAGGCAGTGTGATCAGTTATGAGCAGGTATTTCCAATAGGATTTGAATTTGAAGTTATGGGCTTTACCATCCAGAATGGATTAGCAGAATGGAATTCATCAGGTTATGAATCCGGTGGAGGAGTTTTTATTTGGGAATGGACTCCACCGACGCAACCTAGCAATATCGTATTGAGCAACTTAATAATAAAAAACAATGTTGCCCATCACAAAGGGAGCGGCATTCATATTGGATGTTGGGATCCCAGTACTTCTTATGTATACATCAAGGATGTTGTGATACAGCACAATGGAGGAGCTGGTGATAAAGGTACCGGAATATATTGTGAGAACATTGATCCTATTCTGGAGGATGTGGTCATAAAAGAAAATTTTTCATGTGGGGGGCAGCATGCCGGCGTTGGAGGTTATTTTTATCAGTCAAGTCCAAGGCTTCAGAATGTCAGTGTGATATCAAATCATGTATTTTATAAGACAAATGAACCTCCTGTCAAATCCATGAAAGTGGAACTTGGAAGGGACGCTTTGGTCTTCGATCATTCATCGCCTTTGCTGCAGAACGTCCTGATTACAGATAATAGAGGTGCCGGTATATATTTAAAGAATTCTGAAGCAATAATCCATAACAGTACTTTGACTTTTCATAGCGAATTTGCCCTAGAGTGCAAATCATCCTCAGTTATCCTGATAAATTCCATTCTCTGGGGAAATGGTTATTATACAAATTGGTCATACACTGACATACAGGTGTTCCTGGATCTCAGCACATGTTCCGTTTTGTATTGTGATATGCAGGAGGGAATAGACGGGATATATCATTCGCAATATAATTGCGCCATTAACTGGCTTGAAGGAAATATAAATGCTGATCCTGTATTTGACAGCCTGAGTGAATATCCCTACCAGCTTGCAGCAGGTTCACCATGCATTGATGCAGGAACCCCCGATACCACGGGATTAAATCTTCCATACGGTGATATCATCGGGCAAAAAAGAATATGGGATGGGGATGGCAATGGTTCGGAAATCATTGATATGGGAGCCTATGAGTTTGGGGCAATGCCAGTGGGGATAGAAAAAAAACATATTCGAAGTTCCGAGTACAATGTTCGAACTTATCCAAACCCGTTTTCTGAGGATTGTTTTATCGAATTTGAACTGGCTAAACCATCCAGGGTTTCAATTCAAATTTATAATAACATGGGTGAGCTGTTAACTGAATCAAAGAATCAGGTTTATTTATCCGGGCAACATAAGGTTCAATTGAATTTGATTGATTTGAAAGAAGGGATTTATTTCTGCCGGATACAGGTGGGAAATGAAATGGTAACCAAGAAAATTATAAAAGTCAGGTAATTACTGACGTTTGGATTGACTCACACCCCGTCCGTCTTGCGACGAACATCCCCCTCTCTAAACATAGAGAGGGGGTCAGGAGGTGAGTCAATAAACATTACGATTTTAAATTTATATCTATACTACTTGTAATTTCATCATTATGTTTAACTTTAAGGCAGATATTCAAAAAAAAGTGTTACGTACCCTTATCATCGATGATGAAGCCCATGTCCGTGAATCGCTGAACGACATGTTGAAACTCCATTGCCCCAACGCAAAAGTTGTTGGTCAGGCCGAAGGGGTGCGAAGCGGGCTGAAAGCCATCCAAACCCATCACCCCAATTTGGTCTTGCTCGATATTAAAATGAAAGACGGGACAGGATTCGACCTGCTGGAACAAATCGAAAACATTGATTTTAAGATTATATTTATAACGGCCTTTGATCAGTATGCCATTAAAGCCTTTAAGTTCAGTGCACTGGATTATCTGTTAAAACCTGTTGAGTCAATTGACTTAAAAGAGGCCATTGACAAAGCCGATAAAATCTCCCAGAAGGAGGTAAATACACAACTCAATACCCTGGCCAATAACCTGCAAACCGATGACCAGTCGAAAAAGAAGATCATCCTGAAAACTTTTGACAACATTCACCTGGTCAAGGTACGGGACATTGTTTATGCCGAATCGGACGGACGTTATTCCACGATTTATCTTGAATCGGGCGAAAATGTTATCGTTTCAAACACCCTGAAACATTACCATGAAATGCTGGGGGATTTTGGTTTTTACCGGGTGCATAAATCCTACCTGATCAATTTGGAACATATTCACCGGTTTGAGAAGGCAGAAGGAGGATATGTCATCCTGGAAGGGGATGCCAAAGTGCCTGTGGCTTCGCGCAAGCGTGAGGAGTTGCTTGAGTTGTTCGAAAAACTGACATCTTAATCATTACGATGGAGAAAAGAGCTTTAGTAATATTGACCTGTTTTGTTGTAATTCTAAATAGTAATACCTCTGCCCAGTTTATTCAAAGCATCGACAAAAAAACAATAGATAGCCTTGAGGTACTATTACCGGGATTGGAAGGACAGGAAAAAATTGACCTTTTTAACCAACTTGGAGAATTATACGCATGGTATAATCCTGAAAAATCTGAATTATACAGTAATGAAGCATTAGAAAGTTCAATTAAAACAGATTATCATATTGGCAGAGGTGCAGCACTTTATAATATTGGGTACAGAAAATATTTTGAAGGAGACCCGGCCGGAGCCATTGATTATTTCCAGCGTGCAATCGACGCCATCGATTCGACCTCAAGCTTCTATATGCTCGGTAAAATTTATGAAAAATATAGTATTGCGCTTTTTCAGGATGGAAGCGATAAAGAAAAAGGGTTGGAATATTTACTATCATGTATTCAACTATACCAGGCTGCAGGAGATAAAAAAGCTGAATCGACAATTTACCTTATTGCAAGTGGTGGTTTTTTTAGAATAAATCAACCACAGAAGGGCCTGGAATATATTAACAAGTATTGGGATCTCATAAAAGAATCAGGAACACCTAATTTGAATCTGGCCATAAGTTATGCAGTCGCGGCAGCGTGTTATATTCGCCTTGGTGATTTAAAGAAAGCCATTGAGTTCAATAAAAAATCCATTGACCAATTCGATGAAAGCGTTTTTGAAGAGATGTCGCTTAAATCGCAGTTGGAATTTATACAGGGTACATTCTACTTCATCGCTCAACAGACCGACAGCGCCAGAAAATATTATTATTTGAGTCTTGAACACAGTAAGCCGAATGGCAATGCATATAACATGATGATGGCGTATTATCACCTGGCCAATCTTAATTTTTCAATATCTGAAATCGAAACCAGCAGGAAATATTGTGATTCTGCAATGAAAGCAGCTTCATTTATTGATAGTACCGGAGGTTTTTATTTTCAGGATACATTGAAGCATTGTATTGCCATGTCAGAGGATATTTTCTTCCCTTTATCGAAATCCCACAGGCGTTATTATGCATGGGAAACAATGAATAATTGTTACAAAATACTTTGGGATGGTTATCTTAAAACAAATGATCTGATTCAAGCAGTTCAAATTCAGGAATCCTGGATGGCTGTCAGAGATAGAATATATACCTACAAAAGAAATAAAGACATTCTTGAGCTTAATGTGAGTCATGAAACAGAAAAAAAAGAGCATGAACTGGCAAGGTTATCAAAAGATAATGAGTTTAAGGAAGAACGATTAAAACAATCCTATTGGATAGTGGCAAGTTTAGTAATGCTTGTAATACTAATTGTATTCCTTGCAGTCGTTTTAATCCGACAGAATAAGCTTAGGAACCATCAACATACTTTATTGCTTCAACAACGCTTGTTGCGTACCCAGATGAACCCGCATTTTTTATTTAACTCATTGGCGAGCATCCAGAATTTCATCATAAAAGAAAAACCTGCATTGGCCAGTGATTATCTGAGCAGGTTTTCGAAACTGGTCAGGCAGATACTCAATAACTCCGTGGAAGAATGGGTTCCGCTGGAAGATGAAATTGAAAGCATCAAAAATTACCTGGAACTGCAAAAAGTGCGTCACCGCGACATGTTCGATTACAGCATAGATGTAGATGAAGCGATTGATCCCGAAACCATTCAGGTTCCACCCATGCTGGCCCAGCCTTTTATTGAGAATTCCATTGAGCATGGTTTCAAGCAGAAAAGTGGGAAAGGACATTTGAAAATCCAATTTAAAAAGAACGGGAAGTTGATCAGGTTTGAATTGGAGGACGACGGTATCGGCCGGGAAAAAGCCATGAAGATCGTAGCGGAACAAAACAAGGATCATCGCTCCATGTCCTCGGAGATCACCCGGCAACGCTTGAAGGTTTTGAGTAAAAAGACCCGGCAGAAGATAAATCTATCAATTATTGATCTGAAGGATGAAAAGAGGAATCCGGTCGGGACGAAGGTTGCTTTTGATATTCCTTTCAGGAACTAATTAAATTAACCCTTCTCAATCAGACCAAAAGCATAATACAAAAGCAAAAAATACAACGTATAGCTATAGATAGCAGAAACACAAGGCTTTCAAAAAATTCATACATTTAGTTCCTCAGTCTTTAAGAGATTCTCTTTCCAATTCGAAGTGTTCATTTATTTTTCCCCGGCATTTATTTATCCAAAGGGGGTATTCATACATCTTTTTCATATTGAGCTTACGAGGGTTGTAAATTCATCTACAATTTAATGCTAAAACTACCATTATGAAAAATTTTATGTTACCAGTCATTGTTTCTTTAACAGGATTAATTTTCTGCACTCATGTCATCGGCCAAAACAGCAGCCTGGCAAATATTGATGAATTTATCCTAAACGAAATGGAACAACTCCATAAACCAGGTATTGCTGCCTGCATTATTAAAGGAGATTCAATTGTATGGTCAAGGAATTACGGGTATGCGATTCTTGAGGACAGCTTGCCAGTATCAGATACAACCTTGTTTACGGTTTGTTCAGTAGGAAAATCCATAACAGCTGCATGTGTCCTTCAACTGTGGGATGATGGACTTCTTGATTTGGATGAAAACATCAACAACTTTTTACCTTTCCAAATAGATAACCCGAATGTTGAAAACGACAGCATTACAGCGCGCATGCTGATGATCCATACGTCAAGCATCGTGGATTACAATCCTGGAGCATACATTTCTATTGGTGATCCAACAGTTACGTTGGGTTATTTCTGTGAGAATTATTTAAGCCCTGGCGGAGCATATTACTATGGTAACAATTTTTTGAATGCCATACCCGGCACTACCGATGCTTACTCAACTGCTGGCTCTGCATTAAATGGATACCTGGTTGAGCCCCTCACGGGAATGAACTATAATGACTATGCAAGGGAATATCTTTTCAATCCTCTGAATATGGAAAGGTCGGCATGGCTGCTCAGCGAATTGAATATTAGCAACCTGGCTATAGGTTATGACTTTTCAGGGGGATCTTATAACCCGCATCCCCATTATGGTGTTTCGGCTTATCCGGGAGCAACATTGCGATCAAATGTTTTCGAACTTGCACATTTTGTCATCATGCTCATGAATGGTGGTAATTACAATTTCACCCAGGTGCTTAGCGCTGCAACAATTGATTCTATGACAACCCTTCAGTCTCCCCTTTTTTTAAGAGGTCTTGGGTTAACACATAATGATCTTTGGAATTATCACGGAACATTTACACGGGAAATTTGGGGCCATAATGGTGGGGACAATACCCTGGCTTTTGCAGCAACAATTCAGTTTTGTCCTGTTGATAATACCGGTATAGTATATTTATCAAATTCATCAACTCAACCTGAAAATATTAAGAAAAAGCTTTTCGACTATGCTGCCATGATTGTTATTGCAGATTCAGCTATTGAAATTTCGGATACACAATTTACTGCTCAATGGCAGTTTGCACCCGATGCAAGCGGATATTTTCTGGACGTTGCCCTGAATGAAGAATTTACGTATATTGTAGAAGGATATGAAAACCTTGATGTTGGATCAGATATTAATTATCAGGTATCAGACCTCAGCTCAAATACAGAATATTTTTACCGCATGAGGGCATACAACGAAAATGACACCGGGGCATATTCAAATACCATCGGTCTTACTACACTGCTGGGTAACGGATTTGTCAACAAACTGAATACAAGTATAAAAGTCTGGTCAAGGGATAAGACTGTTTTTATTGAATTACCACAAAATACAGGTTTGGAAACAAGCGCTACGCTTTATTCACTTACCGGACAACAACTGCGTAAAACCATATTGACAGATGGAATGAATTCAATTAGAATGGATATCAGAAAACAGCCAATAATTATAAAAATAAACGCTGGAAATAATAGCTATTGCAAAAAGGTGATGGTGTGGTAACAAAGAAAATAATAAAAACTAAATAAACCAAAGGACAGAAGCCCTGCCCGTCCGGTCAGGTGGGCATTGGCTAATGGTCTTTACACAAAAACAATAATATCATGAAAAAACTTACACATATTGCAGCAATTTTGATGGTAGTAAACTCGCTATCAGCACAATGGATTCAACAAAATTCAGGCACAACAAATTACCTAAATTCTGTTTACTTTACAGACTCAAATACCGGATATGCAGTTGGTTTTAATGGCACAATCCTAAAAACAATGGATGGGGGAGAAAACTGGATAAGTCAGAATTCAGGAACAACAAATCATTTAGAATCTGTATTTTTTATTGACCAATTAAAGGGATTTGCAGTTGGTTATACATTGGCTAATACGCTGTTAAAAACAATCAATGGAGGTGAAGAATGGATGGTTGATACAATTCACGGTGGTAGTTCTGTTTTCTTTCCTGACTCTAACACAGGCTATATACCTGGTGGCTATATATCTGGTGGGGAAGTTATTTGGAAAACCACTGATGGCGGTAATAGTTGGTCATATTTACAGAATTCATCTATACTAAAGTCAGTTTTTTTTCTAAATGCTGATAATGGCTATGGCATTCCTATGATTGATTTTGGACCAATTTACCATACAACAGATGGTGGTAACAATTGGATAACTCAATACTCTGCAATTGGTGGTGAAGGTTACATGAATTCAATATATTTTACCAGTATTGATACTGGATTTGTAGTTGGAGTTATACCATATTTTGGAATTATTTTAAAAACCGTTGATGGTGGCATAAATTGGTCATACGAGCTTACTGGTTCTTGCCTTAGAGGAATTCATTTTCCAACCCAAGATATAGGGTATATTGTTGGAGATAATGGACTTATTTTAAAAACCATTGATGGTGGAAACTATTGGGATTATATAGGAAATTACACAAATGATGATTTGACTTCTGTTTTCTTTCCTGTCGCAGATACCGGATACATTGTTGGAAGTAATGGTATTATCTTAAAAACAACCAATGGAGGTACCGTTGGTACGATTGAAAAAGTAATTAATCCTGACCTATTAAAATGCTATCCTAACCCCTTTACTTCTGCAATAACCATAGAATACGAACTAACTTTTCCAGGGAATTTTTCTATAACTATTTACGATCACATGGGAGTTCGGGTTGAGGTAATTGAACAACACGAATCACAAGGAAAACAGCAATTTGTTTGGAATACGAAAGGATTGCCTGCTGGTTTATATTTCTGCCGGGTACAGGTTGGGAATGAAACAGCAACAAAAAAAATTATTAAAACGAAATAGGATTATTGTTTTAAAATAGGTGAAACTGGAATTTTCCTCATTATGCTTACTTTTACTAAAAATACATCTAAAACAAGAATGCTCCGCACCCTCATCATCGATGACGAGCCGCATATTAGGGAAACGCTAATTCACCTTGTGCAGAAATATTGCCCGCAAGTAAAACTTGTTGGTGAAGCTGAAAGTGTGGCTTCGGGCATCAGGGCAATCCGGGAAAAAATACCGGAACTGGTGTTGCTGGATATCAAAATGGACGACGGAACCGGTTTTGACCTGCTCAACCATTTTGAGAATATCGACTTTAAAGTCATCTTCATTACGGCCTATGAAAAATATGCGATACAAGCTTTTGGATTCAGTGCCATTGATTACCTTTTGAAACCCGTGAATCCTGAAAAGCTAGCAGAAGCAGTTAAACGTGCTGAACAAATGGTGCAGCAGGATTTTAATACACAGTTGGGCACATTAAAGGAAAACCTCAAAACCCCTGAAAATAAAAACCGAAAGATTATCCTGAAAACCTTAGAGAATATATACTTACTAGATGTGCAGGAAATTATCCATTGTGCTTCTAATGGCAACTACACCATTTTCGAAACCACAAATGACGAAAAAATCATCGTTTCCAAAATCATCAAAGAATACGATGATTTGTTGTCCGACTCTGGGTTTTTTAGGGTGCACCGTTCCCACCTGATCAACCTGAAACACATTCGGCGTTTATCGAAGCAGGATGGAGGTTATGTGATAATGAGCAATGGGGATGAGGTACCTGTTTCATCACGCGGAAGGGAACGCTTAATGGAATTATTTGAGGAAATAGCCGGAAAATGAAGATATCTCCCAAATATTATTTTTCGATTTTTATTATCCTTTCCTGCTATATGTTTGCAGGTAAAACAGTAAATGCGCAGTATTACTTCAACATGTTCAGTCAAAGTGCCGATTCCCTTTACCCAAAGTTATCATCTGCAAGCGATAAGGATAAAATCTCAATTTACAATGGCCTAGCTTTTTACCATTCGTTTGCATCATACGACTCTGCAATATATTATGCTGAAAAAGCACTTCACCTGGAGGAAATATATCCTGATCAAATTCAAAAAGCAAATGCTTACCGACATATGGGGAATGCTTATTCACTGGAAGCAAAATATGGGGAAGCTTTGTTTTATTTAAACCAAGCCTTAAAGATTTTCGAAGATCAAAAAGATTACCGGAAAATGGCCGAGCTTTATTTTGATTTGGGAAAGCTGAACTATGATATGAGTGATTACGACAGGGCCATATCCTATTCTGATAAAATTGTTGCGCTTTATAAAACTAAAAACAGTGACAATCTCATTATTGCCTCGCCCCTTGAATACGGAATTATCATAGGCTTAACCGGAGGAGCTGCAAGAGAGAAGAAAGACTACAATCTGGCATACAAGTACTTTTATGAATACATTGACCTAAGCAAACAATATGATTTTCCCTACCGTGTTGATGCTATTATGATCCTCTCTCTCGCATCTGTTTACGAGTTAGACCAAAAGTACGATTCGGCATTGAAATATTATTATGAAGGGCGATCATTCTATCCCTGGAATAAGGATAAACCTAAAAGCCAACATACAGGATATGAACGAGACATAGGTAATTTAATTTTCAGAACAGGAAATCCGGAGGCCGCAATCCCATTTTTAAAACTTGCCTACACAGAAGATGAATCTGATGGAAAATTCTTTTATGCAACTTATAGCACGGCCAATCTTGGGGATGCCTATCTTCAACTTGGGAAAAAAGATTCTGCCCTGTTTTATTATCAGGAATCGCTTCGTTTGTCTGAAGAAATGTACAAAGCGAATTTCGGATCATCCAAAGATTCGGCTGAGTCAACTGTTTTTGGCGGCTATCAATACTTTTTTAATATCAATGAGGCAAATATCAGGCAGTATTACTACGGGTTAATGAACAGGACATACCAATATCTATACAATTATTATTTGCATTTTCATGATACTGTAAATGCATTGATCTTTATTCAAAAAAAGCTTCCCTATATCGATTCCCTCCAGCAGATTACTAAAGAAATTGAATTGCATAAAATTCAGGCAAGATATGAGAATGAGCGCTTAGAACTGCAAGTGAACAATTTATCCATTGACAATGAAAATAAAGAATATAGTTTACATCGCAGCCAACTCATTTTATTATTGGTAGGGGTTATCTCTTTTCTGGTTATCTCTTTTGGAGTATTTTTCTTCCGTCAGAACAAAATCAATGCAGGGCATGAAAAATTGCAGCTTGAACAAAAACTCTTACGCACCCAAATGAACCCCCACTTCATTTTTAATTCCCTGGCCAGTGTGCAAAATTTCATCGTAAAGCAGGATGATACCAAAGCCAGTATATATCTCTCCAGATTTTCTGAATTGGTGAGAAGCATTTTGAATAATTCAATGGAGGAACAGATTACGCTGGAAGAAGAACTTAATACCATCGAAAACTACCTGGAACTGCAAAAAGTTCGCTTCCCTGCAAAGTTTGATTATTCAATCGAAATGGATGATAATATTGACCCCGAAAATACGCTTGTCCCTCCCATGCTGGCCCAGCCCTTTATTGAAAATGCCATCGAGCACGGAATCAAACAGAAGGATTCTAAAGGAAATATTCAGGTCCGGTTTAAATTATATGAACAAGCCCTTATTTATGAAGTGGAGGATGATGGCATTGGCCGCGAAAAAGCGCAGGAAATTCTAAAAAAGCAAAACAAGGATCATAAATCGCTGGCCACAAGTATAACCCAGGAAAGGATCAAAGTCCTCAATAAAAAGCTAAAGCATAAAATCAAACTTGAGATTTTTGATTTGAAAAATGAAATGGGTGATGCTACCGGTACTATGGTGGTTTTTAAGATTCCAATCGTTTAAGCAATCAAAGTCTTTTCTTCAGATTCCGCTTATTTTTCCTCCTTCATTTATTTATCCCTGGCCTTCATTTATCCCCATGGGGCATTATACACCTGTTTCACATTTCTGTTTGCGTGGATTTGAATTTATTTTAAATTTCTTAAGCTATTGATTAATAGATGTTTGTTTTCGTTTCTTTAAAATTTGTTTAATTTATTATTCATTTTGTTAAACAATAAGCTATGTTTAATGTTATATCTAATAACTTAAACAAAAAATAAACTTTAAAACGTAATAATATGAAAAATTCAAATTTAATTCTCGGAACACTATTATTTGTCTTCACATTGGGTTCTACCTTTTCATGGGCAAATACTCCTAAAGAAACATCTGACATGAATGTGGTTGAGATCGCCATATCTGACGAAAGATTTTCAATTCTGGTTGATGCGGTAGTTAAAGCAGGTCTTGTTGACGCCCTGAGCGCAGATGGACCTTATACTGTTTTTGCACCGACCAATGATGCTTTTGAAACACTCTTTACAACCCTTGGTGTAAATGGTATTGATGATCTGTCAAAAGATCAGTTAACGCCAATTCTCCTTTATCACGTTGTTGAGGGATCAGTTATGTCAAAGGATATTAAATCAGGACAGGTATCTACTTTAAATGAAACAGCCTCTGTTGATGTTAAAGTAACCAAAGGTTCTGTAATGGTGAATAATAGCAATGTAATCATTGCTGATATTGAAGGATCCAACGGCGTCATTCATGTAATTGATGCAGTATTGGTCCCCAAAACAAAAACTGCTATGAATACCAGTAGCGGTGGTTGTTCAAAATAATTTCAAATAAATAATTTAATTAAACATTTAAAAAAATAATATCATGAAAAGATTAAAATTAAACATCGGCACTTTTGGAATTTTGTTTGCACTGGTAATTTTTCTCGCTTCTTGTAGTGAAGATGATGACAATAACAATGTAACCCCACAAATGCCGGCTCCTGCGCAGAGTATAGTAGATATTGCCACATCTAATGACGACTTCAGCATTCTTGTTGATGCATTAGCAAAGGCAGATTTAGTCACCGCATTGCAAGGTGATGGTCCCTTTACAGTATTTGCCCCAACTAATTCAGCTTTTGAAATGTTGTTCGAGGCATTGGATGTGAATGGAATTGAGGATTTGAGTGCAGAGGCATTAACTCCTATTTTATTGTATCATGTTGTAGCCACAAAAGCTATGTCAACTGATCTGTCCACAGGTTACTACGAAACAATTAGTACTGGTACACCAGATGGCAAAGGCATGGTTATCTATGCTGAAGTAAACAATGGTGTCATGATCAATAACTCAGCGATGGTAACAAACGCAGATATTGAAGCAACAAATGGAGTTGTCCATGTGATAGACGAAGTTATTCTTCCTCCCACTGTGGTTGACTTAGCTATTCAAAACGCGAATTTCAGTATTCTCGTTGAGGCAGTCGTTAAAGCTGGTTTGGTAGAGGCTTTGAGCGCTGAAGGACCTTTCACTGTATTTGCGCCAACAAACGCTGCATTCGAAGCTGCATTCGAAGCACTTGACATAAAAGGTTTGGAAGATCTTTCTGCAGACGCATTGATTCCAATTCTCACGTATCATGTTGTTGCTGACAATGTTCTTGCTTCAGAAGTTACTTCTGGAATGGTACCAACACTGAATACAGATAGTAATATTTCCATCTCTGTAACTGAGCAGGGTGTTGTAATTGATAACACTGCAAATGTAATTGCTACAGATGTGCAGGGAAGCAATGGGGTAATCCATGTAATTGATAACGTGATTCTTCCTAATTAACTAATATAAGATATTGCCGGCTGGAGAATTCCACTTTATTAATTTGGTCGATGGTCGGTTTTATCTTTCATGACAGCAGGTGTTCTAAGGAGCACCTGCTTTTTTTATACTATTTTTATTATGAAAAAACGCATGAATTAGATTTAATTAGCCTGTGAAGCTAAATTTCTTTTAATACTTTTATCTCACAAAAAACAATGTTAACACCCAGCAAATGGAAGAAGCGATAAAAAAAGGCGTTAGCCATTTTAATTCAGGCTATGGTTGCGCCGAATCTGTTTTAATGGCGGTGGCAGAATCAAAGGGGATAAAATCTGATATCATCCCACGAATAGCCACTGGATTTTGCGGTGGAATGGCAAATACCAATGGTATGTGTGGTGCTGTAAGTGGGGGTATTTTGGCCATTAATTTATTACTGGGCCGCAATAGTGCTGAGGAATCCCATGATGCAAATTATAAAGCAATCCAGGATTTTCTTAAGAAATTTGAAGCGGAATTTGGGAGTCAATCCTGTCCGGCGCTTACAGGAGTGGACCTGGGTACACAAGAAGGACAACTTGAATTTAAGAGAAAAAACCAGCATACCCGGTGCGCCGATTTTGTGGGAAATGCTGTTAGAAATGTACTTGAAATTGTTTCAAAATAAATTAGTCAGGGTCCCTGAATTTCATCCCGCCAGGGCAAAATCCAAAATCCTGCAAGTTTTAGATCTTTATTCATAACCACCCTTATCTCGGGCCCATCTTTAATTTTTTCAAATTCACCCCTGAACCGGTAAATGGTCAGGCTTTTGTCATTATCAGGTTTCAGTGCTTCAATAAAATTCAGACTGACAAAATCACCATTTTCTTCTTTTATCCTTGCATAAACACTTTTCTGGGTCTCTGCCGTAAGCCCCTGAGCCATGGCTTCAGTTGCTTCCTCATTGGATAAAAGATAGATGGATCCTTCTTTCATTCCGTTCAATAACTTCTCAGCAAGTTGAGCTGCTGCATCCTTTGATTTCTCATCGATCTTATTGGATTTGATGGGGGTAAATTGACCATAAGTTAATTGCGTGCTAATAATCAAAATAAGGCATAAAGCGATATTGCTGAATTTATTCATAGTAACCAGTTTTTAAATGTAATTCGACCATTAAAATTAGCCATTTTTTCTCAACCGTCGGTTTTAATTACTGAACTTCCTCTTACGCTGTCTGAAAAGCGTCTTAAATTCCTGATCATTTTATTTCTTTGAAAAATCCAAACAAACAATTTGATCATGAAGACTACTACGAATTTTGTTAGGCGAATCCTGCTTGTCATAATTGCTGTTCTTTCATCAATTTTTGTTTTTTCTCAACAACTCACGCAAACCGTCAAAGGCAGGATTGTGGATGCTGACACGGAAATACCACTGCCCGGTGCAACGGTTGTTATTCTGGATACGGATCCACTATTGGGAGCCAGCGCCGATGCGGAAGGTTTTTTCCGCATAGAAAAAGTACCACTGGGGCGTTATGATATTAAAATCAGTTATATGGGATTTGAGCCGGCAATTATAAGCGAAATAGTTGTGGGTTCGGGAAAAGAGGTGGTTGTAAATACTGGTTTGAAAGAAACGTTGGTGCAATTGAATGAGGTGGTTGTTACAGCAGAAACCGACAAAAAACAACCCCTTAATTCCATGGCCATTATCAGTTCGAGGCAGGTGAATATGGAAGAAGCCCGCCGTTTTGCCGGTGCTTTTGATGATCCGGCGAGGTTGGTTACATCCTATGCAGGGGTTGCCGCAGGAAATATGAACAGCAATGGTATCATCGTCAGGGGCAATGCACCAAAGGGAGTTTTATGGCGTCTTGAAGGATTGGAAATTGCCAATCCCAGCCACTTTGCCAACCTGACCACATTCGGTGGTGGAGGTATCAGTTCGCTTAGTGCCCAGATGATCGATAATTCAGATTTTTACACAGCCGCATTCCCTGCTGAATTTGGCAATGCTTTGTCGGGTGTTTTTGATTTGAGGCTTCGTTCGGGAAACAGGGATAAACGGGAACATACCTTTCAGGCGGGGGTCACAGGGATTGACCTTTCATCTGAAGGACCATACAAAAAGGGAAAACCTGCCACCTACTTATTTAATTATCGATATTCAACGTTTGGGCTCATCAAACCCTTGTTGCCCGACAATGCCGGACTTATCACTTACCAGGATTTTTCATTTAAAACTGATTTTCCCACAAAAAAAGCAGGCATATTCTCCCTCTGGGGAATTGGATCTACTGATCATTCGGGATCTCGTGTGGAAAAAGAACCCAACGAATGGGAGTATGAAGAAGACCGGTTGAATGAGGACGGTCAAACTTCCATGGGTGCACTGGGAATGACCCATAAAATGATCCTCGGATCAAAAACGCTGATCAATTCCTCACTTGCGTTTTCAGGTAGTATGCTAAGTTCTGAAGGAAGTAAGATGGATGTGGATAAGGTTTTATATGATAATGAGAATATTCAGAATTCTACCTGGAATTATAGTCTTTCATCTTATATGAATCATAAATTCAGCGCAAGGCATACCAACCGGACGGGTTTTACGGTCAATTTACTTAATTATGATATGGTAATCCGGGAGGCCATGGTATTTAAAGAACCTATGCAAACCATTACCGATGACCAGGGAAACAGTGAATTGTTGCAGGCTTATTCCCAGTCGAGATTCGACCTGAATGAAAAACTGACCCTGAATGCCGGTTTTCATTTACAGTATTTTACTTTAACCGAGCATTATTCAATAGAACCACGTCTTGGCTTACGTTATAATTTTAAGCCCGGTCAGGCCATCAGCTTCGGATATGGTTTACACAGTCGTCTTGAAATGCTTTTTGTCTATCTTGGCCAGCAACAAACAGAATCCGGCATCATCCGTCCGAATACCCATCTCGATTTTTCCAGGGCTCACCATTTTGTTGTTGGTTACGACAGGGCGATTGGTGAAAACATGAATTTCAGGGCAGAAGCTTATTATCAGTGTCTATTCAGCATTCCCGTCGAACCGGGGACTTCATTTTCATTGATCAATGTGGATAATGAGTGGACCATCAATCAAACCTTAACCAATGATGGCACAGGTGAGAACTTCGGACTTGACCTTACCCTTGAGCGGTTCATGGCCAATGGCTATTATTTTGTGTTGACGGGGTCTATTTTTAATTCAACATATATAGGTGGTGATAAGGTTGAAAGGGATTCCCATTATAATAAGAATTTTGTATTCAATATATTGGGTGGAAAGGAATGGAATGTTGGACGCAATCAAAAAAATAATGCCATAGGTATCAATGGAAAATTCAGTATCAATGGTGGTGATCGACAAACACCAGTTGATGAAGATTTAACTTATCAGTTTCAGGAAGTCGTTTATGATCAGACCCGTGCCTTTTCCGAACAAAAACCAACCGTTTTCTACCTTCATCTTACTCTAAATTACCGGAAGAACAAAACGAACCATGCCAGCATCTGGAGCTTTCAGATATTGAATGCCCTTGGTGCTCCGGAATATTTTGGTTACAGATATAATTATCAGAAAGATTCCATTGACCGGGATGAACAAACCATCGTGATCCCGAATATCAGTTATAAGATTGTGTTTTGACACCCTCCTGGGCCCCCTTTTTTAGGGGGATAGATGTTATCTGCGATTGGGCTGCCTAAATCGAATCTATGAACCTGTGAGCAATAGTGAAATTAAACAGCCCGATTACGATGGTGGAGCAGTCCCCCCGACAAAGAGGGGACGACCGCGAAACGTCAGGGGGGTGTCATTCTCTGAATACATTATTTTCATTATTTTTACTTAAAACCAATTAGCGTGAAAATCCATTACAATCCCAAATTGAAGGAGTATGCCCGCCAATTGAGGAATAACAGTACTAAAGCTGAAATCCGGTTGTGGCAACAATTAAAACGCGACCAAATCAGGGGGTATGATTTCCACAGGCAGAAGCCCATTGATCATTACATTGCCGACTTTTTCTGTAATAAACTCAAATTGGTGATTGAGGTAGATGGTTTTACACATCTTTTGGATGAAACAATTGCAAAAGACAAGCGAAAGGAACGAAAGTTTAATGAATTAGGAATACATGTATTAAGATTCACAGACGATGAAGTGTTGAATGATATGGAGAATGTGATCCGTGTGATTGAAGGATATATTGATGAGTTTGAGGCGAGAGAGACTTGACACCCCCCCGCCCCCCCTTTTTAGGGGGGATCGGTGGGTACCTGCAAACGGGGCATTTAATTCGATTCGATAATCATATGATAAAATAAGAAATTGCGTATCTCGATTGCGGTGGTTTAGCAATCCACCCTAACAAGAGGGGACGACTGCGAAGCGGTCAGGGGGGTGTCAACTACACAATTTGTAAGCCCGTTCAATCCATCCCGCAAATTGTATATCAACCTCTTCCGGCTTTTCAAGCCGCACAAAATTGGCCCATTTGTTTTTGGAAGCCTGAACCGTTTTGTGGATCGAAAAGTCTTCCAAGGGTTCATCCAAAACAAACTCTATATCAAGCCAGGCTTTCTTAGGTTTGATGGCCAGGAAATGACTTTCTGCCGTGAACAGGATGGCATTTTTCACCGAATTGAGTTTTACACCCTCGAATTTCATGACATGATTCTTGATGATTTCAAATGTGTCAATCACATTTTGCTCCTTATTAATGAAATGAGATTCCAGGTCAGTTATCAAACAGCTATGATCCTGATGGGTATTTTTGAATTCTCTTCCGCAGTCAGGGCAGGTCCACATAACACAAAAATATAAAGATTTTCCACTGATGTTGTTTAGATTTGTAGATTCACACATCCTCATAAATATTGACCGCCATGAAAAAGTTGCAATCAATTCCTTTTTTGAAACCCGAAAGTTTTCTTTTAGTGTACATTTTTTTTATCATATCATGCACCAATGAAAGGGTTAATCCACCAGGACCCTATGGTGTGCTTCCAACAAATCCTCAAATGCAATGGCATCAAATGGAATATTATGGGTTTTTGCATTTTGGATTAAATACTTTCACCAACCAGGAATGGGGTTATGGGGATGTGTCAGCAGAAACATTTAACCCGACTGATTTCGATGCAGATCAGATCGTTTCTACTGCCAAAGCAGCTGGAATGACAGGGTTAATTCTCACCTGCAAACACCATGATGGTTTTTGTTTATGGCCTTCGGCTTATACGGCTTATTCGGTTAAAAATAGCCCCTGGAAGAATGGAAAAGGGGATGTGGTCAGGGAAATTTCAGCAGCTTGTGCAAAGTATGGATTGAAATTCGGGGTTTATCTGTCACCCTGGGATCGGAACCATGCCGATTATGGTAAAGTTGCTTACCTGGAATATTACAGGAATCAATTGAAAGAATTACTTACCCATTACGGGCCCATTTTCGAGGTGTGGTTCGATGGTGCCAATGGCGGAACAGGTTGGTATGGGGGCGCCGATGAAGAAAGGAAGATCGACCGTTCGACCTATTACGATCGGGAAAATACCTGGCAGATTGTTCGTGAATTGCAACCCAATGCTGTTATTTTTAGTGATGTTGGACCTGATATCCGCTGGGTAGGCAATGAAGAAGGATTTGCTGGTGATCCCTGCTGGGCAACTTATACGCCACGATCTGAAGATGGTAGTCAAACGGCACCGGGAAATGTCAAATATCAATTGGGTCAAAACGGTACCTGCAATGGTAAGTTCTGGATGCCTGCCGAGTGCGATGTTTCCATCCGTCCGGGTTGGTTTTACCATTCTGATCAGGATTCACTGGTGAAATCTTCAGAAGTTTTGTTGGATCTCTATTTTAAATCAGTCGGAAGAGGGGCTTCTTTCTTATTAAATATTCCACCGGATAAGCAAGGCAGGATTCCAAAAGAGGATTCGGTTTCATTGATGCAATTCAAAAATCTGAGGGATAAAATATTTACAAAGGATCTTGCTGCTAAAGCGATATTAACAGCTTCCAATATTCGCGGGGATGCTGATAAATTTTTACCTGTTAACCTGATTGATGGAAATGTGAATACCTATTGGGCAACCGACGATGTGATCCACACTCCGGAGTTGATTTTAGAATTTGAAGATTTTATCGTATTTAATGTGATTAGTTTACAGGAAAATCTGCCACTGGGTCAACGAATCAACAAATGGGCCTTTGATGTTTGGGAAAATGATGAGTGGAAAGAGATCGCCAATGGAACCTCCATTGGAAGCAGACGGCTTTGGAAAGGTGAACCAAAAACTACAAATAAAGCCAGGTTAAGAATTACGGAATCTCCGGTATGTCCGGCTCTCAGTGAACTAGGTCTATATCTTGAGAAACGCTGAGTTTGTGGTTTGGTTAATGTCCTGGAAAATTCTCTAACTTTAAATCCGATTTAACATTCAATGAAGATGAAAAAATTTTTACCATTCTTCCTGTTGCTGATTCTCTTCTCCTGTCAGGAAAAACAAAAGCAAAAAACCTCTTACGATTTTCCATTTCAAAACCTGGATTTATCAATTGATGAACGAATCGATGATCTGGTTTCCAGGCTGACTGTTGAAGAAAAAGCTTCCCTTATGCTTTATAATAGTCCGGCCATCGAACGGCTTGGGATTCCTGAATACAACTGGTGGAACGAGTGTCTGCATGGTGTGGGAAGAGCAGGAAATGCCACGGTATTTCCGCAGGCCATCGGCATGGCAGCTACTTTTGATGATGAATTGATTTTCAGGGTGTCATCGGCGATTTCCGATGAAGCACGGGCCAAGCACCATGCAGCCGTCCGGATGGGAAACAGGGAACAATATGTGGGGCTTTCCTTCTGGACACCCAATATCAATATTTTCCGCGATCCGCGATGGGGCAGGGGACAGGAGACTTATGGAGAAGATCCTTACCTGACTTCCCGTATGGGAATTTCATTTGTAAAGGGCCTTCAGGGTAACGACCCGAAATTTCTGAAAGCTTCAGCTTGCGCCAAACACTATGTCGTACACAGTGGTCCTGAAAAAACCCGCCATTTCTTCAATGCCATGCCGCCCGAACGGGATTTCAGGGAAACCTATCTGCCGGGTTTTGAAGCACTAGTGCAAGAAGGTCATGTGGAGGCCGTGATGTGTGCTTACAACCGGACCTATGATAAACCCTGTTGCGGGAGTGAATATTTATTGAATGATATCTTAAGAAATGAGTGGGGTTTCAAAGGGCATATCGTATCAGATTGCTGGGCACTGGATGACATCTGGTTACGGCATAAGTTAGTTGAAACACGTGTGGAGGCTGCGGCTATGGCAGCAAAGGCCGGAGTCAACCTCAACTGCGGCTACCTTTATCAATACCTCCCGCAAGCACTTGACAGCGGCCTGATCACTGAAAAAACACTGGATTCTGCTTTAATTCCTTTAATGCGAACCCGGTTTAAACTGGGCCTCTTTGATCCTGAAGACATGAATCCCTATGCAAATATTTCAACCGATGTGATCAACAATGAAGCGCATCAAAAGCTGGCTTACGAAACGGCTGCAAAATCCATTGTTCTGTTGAAAAATGAAAATCATGTTCTTCCCCTGGATAAAAAAACGACGAAAACGATTTTAGTAGCCGGACCTACAGCCATGGATGTCAATTGTCTGGTGGGCAACTATACTGGTTATTCGGGCCATCTGACCACTATTCTGGAAGGGATGGTTAACCGGGCAGATCCGGGAGCTGTGGTGGAATACAACCAGGGGGTTTTATTTCACAACGATTCACTATACCAGGGATTTTGGCAGGCCGGACGCGCTGATGCGGTGCTGTTGTGTCTGGGTATCAATTCCCTTTTCGAAGGTGAAGAAGGGGATGCCATGATGAATCCGTATGGTGGTGACAGGTTGGATATTCGGTTGCCGGAAAACCAACTTGAATTTGTTAAGCGGATCCGGTTAAAAGTTAAAGATAAACCTTTGATTGCTGTGATCACAGGGGGCAGTGCCATGGCCATTCCTGAACTGGATTCCATCGCGGATGCCGTTTTATTTGCCTGGTATCCGGGAGAAGCAGGCGGTTTTGCTGTGGCCGATATTATTTTCGGTGATGTGAATCCTTCGGGACGGTTGCCGGTAACATTTTATAAATCAGTCAAAGACCTGCCTGATTTTGAAAATTACAGCATGGACGGCCGCACTTACCGTTACTTTGATGGTGAACCGCTTTATCCCTTTGGTTATGGATTGAGCTATTCGAGATTTGAATATTCAAATGCCAGGGCTGTTCAAAAAGATGACAAAATTGACATTCAAATCACAGTAAAAAATACAGGTGAATTCGAAGGTGATGAGGTTGTACAACTTTATGCCCGAAAGAAAAAACCTGAATTCTGGCGGCCAATCAAACAAATGGTTGCTTTCAAACGGATCTCCCTGAAAAAAGGGGAATCGCAAACCATTACCATTCCGGTTGATCCGAAGCAATTACAATACTGGGATGTGGAATTACAGGAATATAAATTAGAACCTGGGAATTATGAACTCTTAATTGGAAGCGCTTCAAATGATATTCGCATTACAACATCCATTGAAATTTAATTTCAGTATGATCCGTTTGATCATTGCTTTTGCAATTTTGCTGGGTCATGCTTCATGTTCGCAAAACAAAAATACGCTGAAGACGGACTATCTATCTGTCAGGTTTGATAATGAAGGCAATCTCATTGAACTTGCAGATCGCAGCTCTGAGAAGAATTTCCTACCCGAAGGTCGGAAAGTGCCATTACTGACCATCAGAAGAGACCAGGTTGATCACCTTCCTGAATCATTAAAATTGGAAGGAGATAATTTCACCCTGATCTTTGATGATGGTTCGCAAGCGAAGATAAAAGTAGCAACTAAATCAACCCATATTTCCTTTGAGCTGGTCGAAATTGATCCAATTGAAGGGGTCGATTTAATAATATGGGGACCGTATCCCACCACCATCCGAAAAAGTATTGGAGAAACCGTCGGTGTTGTCAGAGGAGACGATTTTGCCATAGGTTTGCAGGCGCTGAATCCAAAAACACTCGGTGGATATCCCTGGAATGAAAATGACTGCATGCCGCAGGTCGACATTTTTGAAAATGATGATTATTCCGATTTGAGTGAGAAAGGAAAACGATATGTCCTTTACCGGGTGGAGGCGGCTAAGCCGGAGGACTTTGGAAGCACTTTGCAGGCTTATTGCCGAAATCGTTTTCACAGCCGGGAAATTGAAAATTGGGGATTTGAAAAGTATTATGTGCCTGCCTACAATGATGGAGGTATCATCGGTTCAAAAATTGCCTTATTTGGTTGTCCTGTGGAGCAAACAATGGATGTGATCGGTGAAATTGAGCTTGCTGAGGGATTGCCCCATCCCATGATTGACGGAGTTTGGGGAAAGCAATCACCGGCCGCCAATGCTTCTTACCTGATTCTCAATTTTGGTGAATCGGATATTGAAAAGGCCATTGGATATGCCCAACAAGCGGGACTCAAGTATTTGTATCATTCAGATCCTTTTGCAACCTGGGGCCATTTTAAACTGAATGATCAATTTCCAGGCGGAATTGATGGATTAAAAGAATGTGTTGAAAAGGCAGAAAAGAAAGGCATTCACATGGGGGTGCATTTCCTTTCCAATTTCATTACCCCCAATGATCCATATGTTACACCGGTTCCTGACAAGAGATTGGCAAAGGTTGGTTTTAGTAAGCTTTCATTGTCTGTTGATGCTGTTCAAAAAGAAATTCCTGTTGAATCACCAGAACCTTTCAGGTACACAGAATCCAGCAACCTGCAGACGGTTGTGATTGATGATGAGTTAGTCCGATATAAGGAAATTTCAGCCAATGAACCCTGGACGCTATTAGGTTGTGAGCGGGGTGCATACGGAACAAAATCTACGGCGCATGATGCAGGAAGTAAAATTGGCTTGCTGGCCGACCATGGCTACAAAGTATTTTTAAGCAATGCCGAATTGACCAAAGAAATAGCAATAAATGTTGCGGAATTATTCAATCAAACAGGGTTAAGGCAAATCTCATTCGATGGCATTGAAGGAAATCGCTCAACTGGCATGGGCAATTATGGAGAGATCCTGATGGCGACAACCTGGTTCGATCATTTATCAGACCCAATCAAATCGCATTATATTGCTGATGCCAGCCGGACGTCCCACTATTTCTGGCACATTTATTCACGCATGAACTGGGGGGAGCCCTGGTATGCAGGTTTCCGTGAAAGCCAGACCGAATATCGATTTAAAAACCAGGCATATTTCGAACGTAACCTGATGCCGGGGATGCTGGGTTGGTTCCAGCTAACCAACCAAACCAGCCTTGAGGACATTGAATGGATGCTGGCAAAGGCAGCGGGATACAATGCCGGGTTTGGATTTGTTTGTAATTACGAGACCCTTGAAGTCAATGGCCTGACCGATACCATTTTGAGTGTAATAAACCATTGGGAAGAAGCCCGTTTGACAGGAAGTTTTTCGGATTCATTGCGAATTGAGTTGAAAAAAACCGACCGGGAATTTCACCTGGAACGAATGTCGGAAAATAAGATGAATTTGTATACATACGAAATCGCCAGGCTTGATATGCCTGTCGGAAATGATTCTCAAACGTTTAAGATTCAATTTGAAAATCCATATCCGGATCAACCGGTTCAGTTTATCCTGTACACCCCGGATAATGCTGAAATCTCAGGTCTTGTCATTTCAACGGGAGAGAATTACCGATTTCAATTAAAAACAACCATTCCTTCAGAATACAAACTGAAATACGATGGAAAAGATGAGGTCGATTTGTATGATAAAAACTGGAATAAGGTGCAGAGTTTTCAGGTAAATTCAGATGATTTAGTGGTGCAAAAAGGAAATCAAATAATTGAAATAAAAGCTGCTTTGAAGGGTGCAGCAGATGCAGTTTTCAAATGTGAGTTTAAAACTAAAAGTGATCCTTTAAACCTGGAAATAAAAAAATGAAAATCTATCAAAAGCAGTTATCCTTTTTTCTTCTTTTAGCGATGCCTTTTGGTGGTTGCCATCAACCTGAAGAAAAGCTTCCCAATATCGTCCTTATTTTTATAGACGACCAGGGCTATGCAGACCTGGGAATATATGGAGCCAAAGGATTTGAAACACCCAACATCGATAAACTGGCGGAAGAAGGCATGCGATTCACGAGTTTCTACGTTTCGGAAGCGGTGTGCAGTGCATCAAGGGCTTCGCTACTGACAGGCTGTTATGCCCAGCGCATCGGCATTCGTGGTGCCTTAAATCCAGTTTCTTTAACGGGATTGAACCGTAATGAAACAACCATTGCATCAGCTTTGAAAAAGCACGGCTATGCAACCTCCATCATTGGCAAATGGCACCTGGGAAGTCACCCGGAGTTTTCGCCCCTGAATTACGGGTTTGATGAATATTTTGGCTTGCTTTATTCCAATGATATGTGGCCTGTTGGTTTCGATGGTAAGCCGGTTGAAGATGGCTTTCTTTCGCTTTATCCGCCACTTTACCTGATGAAGGATACGACCCGGATAAAAGAGATTAAAACACTGGACGATCAGGCAATGCTTACGACACTTTATACGGAAAGGGCACTTGACTTCATCGATAGAAATAAAGACAATCCATTCCTTCTTTACCTCCCACATTCGATGGTACACGTGCCTTTAGGCGTATCTGAAAAATTTAAAGGGAAAAGTGAGCAGGGGATGTTCGGTGATGTGATGATGGAGGTCGACTGGTCTGTTGGTGAGATCAAAAAGAGCATTGAAGAAGCAGGTCTGACCGACAACACCATCTTCATTTATATCAGTGATAACGGCCCCTGGCTGAACTTTGGGAACCATGCCGGATCGGCACTGCCATTGCGCGGGGGCAAGGGCAATGACCGGGAGGGTGGAGTTCGGGTTCCCGGGATCATTAAATGGCCAGAAAATATTAAACCAGGCAGGGTGAATGACGAGTTGGTGACAACCATGGATATTTTACCCACTATTCTCGATATTATAGGTGATACCTTACCTGAGAAAAAAATAGATGGCGTCAGTGTTCTTCCTTTATTGACTGCTGATACAGTTTATTCTCCGCACGAAATCTTTTATTATTATTACGAAGGTGCGTTTTGTGGTGTGCGGAAAGGTGACTGGAAGCTGGTTTTGCCGCATGAATTCAGGAGTTATGAAGGTGTTGAACCCGGAATGGATGGATATCCTGGACCTTATTCAAAAGGTGTTGCCGAATTGAGTTTGTTTAATTTGAAAGATGATATCGGAGAAAAGGAAAATGTCCTGGATCAACATCCCGAAATTGTAGAAGAAATGCTGGTACTGGCTGAAAATGCCCGAAATGAGTTGGGTGATAAAATCACCGGAACGCAGGGAACTGAAGTCCGTGAGCCAGGAAGGGTAGGCCGTGCCGGGATCATTCATCATCTGGCTGAGCGGAAACCAGTGATGCTCACCTATCTTCCTGATTCCAATTATTTTTGTGACGGACCCTCTACACTTGTTGATGGGATACAAGCTTCTCTGGAAATGTCGGATGGTCATTGGCTGGGATTTCGGAACAGTGGTCTGGATGCAACCATTGACCTTGGTGCTGAAACCAAAGTGCATGATATTTCTGTCCGTTTTTTACAAAATCAAATTTCCTGGATCTTTTTACCCGATGATGTAAAAATTTCTGTTTCTTCAGATGGGAAACACTTTGAGGAAATTCAATATGAGCAATTTGAAAACAGTTTAAAAGATTTGAGTATCAAAGTGTCCACAATTTCTGGCCAACCTGAACAAGCCATCCGTTATGTTAAAGTTGAAGCCTCCCATATCGGTAATTGTCCTGATTGGCATCCCGGACGAGGTGAAAGGGGTTGGTTGTTTGTGGATGAAATTGTTGTTCGGTAATATTAAATACATATGGCCGTTCCATAAAAATAATTTCCATCCTGATGTCAGGATTTCAAATTTCAACTGTTCTTATTATCAGAGCGTCCCTAAAGCATGACATTTGATCAACTATACCGTCAGTATTATGTACAGATTTTTAAGTTCTGCTATAGGTTTGCAGGTGATCAGGAATTAGCTGGTGACCTCACGCAAGACACATTTTTGAAACTCCATCTCAGAATGAAGAACAGCAATGAAATCATCGACAATCCAAAGGCCTGGCTTTACCGGGTGGCTGGCAATAATTGCTTAAATTCAATAAAAAAGCGTACACGCAGGACAGAAATCGATAACGATATTCCCATTGAAAATATAGAATTGAAAAATCCGGAATCCATCCTTTTAGATCTTGAGATGAAACAACTTCTGCAACAATCATTAGAGCAGTTAAGTCCGGAAAATCATGCACTGGTGCTGATGTACAGTGATGGGTTATCTTATGCTGAAATGGCTGAAGCTACTGGTATTCCATTGAATTCCATTGGCAAAACCCTATGGCGCAGTATCGAAAAATTAGCAAATGTTGTAAAGAAATATGAACATGGACAGAAAAGAACTATTTCTTAAATACATTGATGACGAACTTTCCGAAAATGAAAGAAAAGCGATGGATGAACTGCTGGCTTCTGACCAGCAGGCTCGGGAAGAAATGAAGGATTTGAAAACCGCCAGGGAAACGATGCTTTTGGCACTGGAAAAATTGAACCCGATCGATTCGGTACAAATCCCGGATTTCAAACGGCAAAGGACCTTCAATCTTTTCCATTCCATTCCATTCCGCATTGCTGCGGCAGTTGTGCTCCTTTTTGGTGTGGCTTACGCCCTTTGGATGATAGGAATGAATAATACCAAAAAGGAGGATGAAGTTGTCATGGTAGATATAACAGATATCCAACAAGAATATGAAGACCTGGACTGTTACATCAGCCCCAATCGATGTTGGCACGAACGGAAAATTCCATTGATCATTATTAAAATCAAATAAACCATTTTAAATCATGAAAACACAACGAATCATTCTCTTTTGCTTTCTTTTACCTGTTTCTTGGGTAGTTTTTGCCCAGACACCAAATTATTCAGCCAGGATTCAAAGACTGGTGCCAGAAACCAATTTTCTTCCTCAAGCCGATTGGGAAGCTATTTTTTTTGACCCAACGCAAAAGGATATTGCTACCAAAGTAGGCATCAAAAAACGGGTGGTCATCGCTCTCGATGAAAGTGTCTTTATCAATAACCGGTATGCGTATAATATTACCAAAGTCAATAGTCAGGGCAAGGTAGTCAGGACTTTTGGGAAGAAGGGAAGTAATCCGGGCGAATTCATCAATAATCCTGATCTTCATGGAATCCTGAATAACAAGTATGTAGTTACAAGCGATGCCCAGGGAAGGATCAATTTTTTTGACCTGGATGGGAATTTCATCAAAATGATAACCATCGATTTTATGCCGCTGAAGATATTTCCAGTTGGCAATGGTAAACTGATCATCCAGGGACATGTACCGTATGGTACAAAATCGAAAAACCTGATTGCTGAACTCGATTTTGAAACCGAAAAATACCACCAGATTTATTATACTTTTCAGGACTATGACGATCCAAAAGGAGGTGTTAGGATTCATACTAAAGATGGTATTATTTCTACAGGACCTGCATTTTCCACCAATAAAATATATTGCAGGGTAACCTCTTCCGGACAGATTGTGCTGGGTGTAAACGACTCGGATCAAATACAAGTATTTACAAATAAGAATGGCACTTACAAAGAATCGGAATTTACCTTAAAAACAAATCCTATCCCCATTACAAAGGAAGAAAAAGAGGAGTATTACCGTAATTTCAAAGAAAGACTTAATAAATTGGAGATTGACACCACAGAAGCCGACAAGATCCTGCGGGAAGGATATTTTCCCCGATATCTGCCCAATTACTATAATATCGTCCTTGATGATGCAAATAATTGTTTGTTTTTCATTTATTCCAATGATGGACAGGATCATTTGTTCAGGGCCTATACCATCGACGGTAAATATCTCGGTGAATCAGAATTTACCATTGAAGGGTACGATCTGTTATCCGGCCTTGGACATTTTTATTTCATGAATGGCTATGTATATACCCTGGCGCTCAAAAAAGGCGCTGATAGTCCCATGAGGATACTGAAGTGTAAAATCATTTCCGAATAAGGTATTCAATATTAAATATTTGATCCTATTACAGTTTCTTGAGATTTGCCCATTAAAAGCTTTGCAATTATCACCCAATAACATCTAATCTTTAAAGTACCAATATTTCGTATTTTTGATCCTTCAGAAGGACGTAACCAGAAAAAGTTTCTATCGATCAATGGCTGCGTTCTTCTTTGATTATTGAATTCTTTTTGTATTTGAGGAAAAAAATAATTTTCAGATTAAATTGGAATCCAATTTCAATGTACAGGAATTTGTGAATTAATATAGTATCATCTTCAAAATCATTGTTATGATTAAACCTTTACTTTTTGCATTTATCTTTTCATTATTGTTTTTGGTTATAAATGCCCAACACGATTCCCAAACCTATATTCCAGATCCCGATCCGCTTGTCCAGCAAAAACTTGAACAATGGCAGGATTTGAAATTCGGACTGCTCATGCACTGGGGAACCTATAGTCAGTGGGGTATCGTCGAATCCTGGTCGATATGCCCCGAAGATTACGGCTGGTGCGAACGAAAAAAAGGAAATAATCCCGACAATTATTACGAGTATGTAAAGGAATATGAAAACCTGAAAACTACCTTCAATCCGGTTCAATTCGATCCTGCAAAATGGGCCAAAGCCGCCGCCAATGCCGGAATGAGATATATGATCTTCACCACCAAACACCACGATGGCTTTTGTATGTTCGACACAAAATACACCGATTACAAGATCACGGATGAGGATTGTCCTTTCCATACCAATCCAAAGTCAAATGTCTCCAAAGAGATTTTCGATGCTTTTCGTGCTGAGGGGATGTGGGTGGGGCCCTATTTTTCCAAACCCGACTGGCAATGTGATGATTACTGGGATCCCTATTTCCCGCCCATGGACCGCAATGTTAATTATGACCCTGCAGCCTATCCTGATAAATGGGAAAGCTATGTGCAATTCACCCAAAACCAGATCATGGAGCTGATGTCGGACTATGGGCCGATTGATATCCTTTGGCTCGATGGTGGTTGGGTCAGAAAGAATTCGAAAGAAGATATTGAGGCATATTACCGGGATTCGTCCAATTTTTCTGCTGACGGTTTTATGAAAACCAAACTGATCAACCAGGATATTCGCATGAATGAGCTGGTTGAGAAAGCCCGTGAAAAACAACCCGGCTTGATCGTGGTCGATCGCGCAGTACCGGGTAAAAACCAGAATTATCTCACTCCGGAAAACCGGGTTCCTGAAGAGGCCTTGCCTTATCCATGGGAATCTTGCATCATCGCCGGTGGAAGTTGGTCGTGGGTGCCGAATGCTACCTATTTTAGCGGACGGGAAGCAGTGCATCTGCTTGTCGATATTGTGGCGAAAGGCGGTAACTTGCTTTTAAACATTGCTCCCGGACCGGAAGGACAATGGCATGATGGAGCGTATAAAATGTTAGATCAAATAGGGCAGTGGATGGATATAAACAGTGAAGCGATTTATGAAACCAGGGCCATTGCACCATACAAATCGGAGAATATTTGTTTGACCCACAAACCGGATGGGACGACGTATGCCATTTATCTTGCCGGTGAATCAGAAAAAGAAATGCCAGCTGAAATCAAATTGAATAAAGAATTGCCGCTGAAATTTAAAAAGGTATATTTACTGGGATATTCAAAACCCTTGAAGTGGGAAAAATCGGATCAGGGTTGGGAAGTGAAAATTCCGGTAGAACTTAAAAAGAATCCGCCCACTGATTTTGCCTGGGTGCTAAAATTTCAACCTTAGGGCAATACATACCAGAACACTGCTATAAAATGGCAGATACTTCCAGCCAAAACAAACACATGGAAAATAGCATGGTTAAATGGTATTTTCTTAAAAAGATAAAAAACAGCACCACCCGTATAGGCAATTCCGCCACCGAAAAGCCACCAGAGTCCGGCCGGTTCCAGATTGTTGATCAATGGTTTGATGGCTATGATGATCACCCATCCCAATAAAATATAACCGATGGTTGATAAAACCTGCCATCTGCCTGTGAAAAATATTTTGAGGATCACGCCACCAAGTGCCAAACCCCAAACCACTCCAAATAAACTCCAACCCCAGGGACCGTTTAGGGTGATCAATAAAAATGGCGTATAAGTTCCCGCAATCAGAATATAAATGGAAGCATGATCGAAAACATTTAACCGGTTTCTGATCTTTGGCCGTTTGGCACTGTGGAAAAGGGTAGAGGCAAGATAAAGAACAACAAGACTGCTCCCATAAATCGCACTGCTTATAATGTGCCATGCATTTCCTTTGATACTGGTAAAAATAACCATGAGCGTCAATGCTGCAATACTCAATAACAATCCGAATCCGTGCGTTGCGATATTGAGTTTTTCTTCAAGAGGAGGATATATTTTAGCATCTCTGATCATGATGATTGGATGTAAATATATAACTCCATTCTGTGTGTTTTGTTTTCAAAAGGGATATATTACCCGACCTTTCTTTTTTTCCGGTTCAGCTGTTATTTTTTCCCATTCGGGATGAATATTTTCCGCAATATATGAAATTGATGTTGCTTTGCCTTCCAGGTTTATTTAGTCAATTCAGGAATTTATGACAAAACAACACTTTATAACGGGTATTTTGATCCTTTCGGGTCTGGTTTGGATTTTCAATGCTTGCAAACATGCACCCGAAGAGGTCAATCCTGGAAATAATAACCCGGAACCACCCATCGATACCCTTGCATGTGATTCTTCCGATGTAACTTATCCCGGTATCGTCCAGCCCATTCTGGAAACTTACTGCCTCAGTTGCCATAGTGGCCCGACACCATCAGGAGCGCTCGATTTCACTGACTTCAACGATCTTGCTTTTGTTGCTGAAAGCGGTCAGCTGTTAGGATCGATCAAACATCTGTTGGGATATGAACCCATGCCTCAAAATGGCCCGAAACTGTCCAATTGTGAGATCTCACTGATCGAAAAATGGATCAATGACACCACTTTTGTAAAACCTCCGGATACAACAAATTGTGATACAAGCAATGTTACCTGGCCCTGGACCATACAGCCCATCCTGCAGGCTAATTGTATCAGCTGTCATGGTCCTCCCAATTTTGAAGGGGGAATTGATCTGTCGAATTATTCAGATGTTTCGTTTCTGGCTCAGAATGGTAGCCTTTTGGGTGCTATCAAACATTTACCAGGGTATGAACCCATGCCGCAAAATGCACCACAATTGACAAATTGCGAAATTACCCTGATCGAAAAGTGGATCAACGATACCACATTTGTCAATAACGATACTACACCATGTGATTCTTCCTTTGTGACGTATCCAGGATTGGTTTATCCCATCTTGCAGGAAAACTGTATAACCTGTCATAGTCAGCCTGTTCCAGCTGCTGGTCTCGATTTCAACAATTATGAGAATGTGGCGTTCATTGCACAAAGCGGGCAATTATTAGGTGCTATCAAACATTTGCCGGGATATACCCCGATGCCGGAAAATGGGCCACCATTGACCGATTGTGAAATCGGTATTATTCAAAAATGGATCAATGATACAATTTTTGATCCCGGAGGTTCCGGCGGAATTCCCTGTGATCCGGATACGGTTTATTTTGAAAATGATGTATTACCCCTGCTGCAGTCGAGTTGTGGAATAGCCGGTTGTCATGATGAGCAAACCGCCGAGGAGGGTGTCATCCTTACCAGCTATTTTTATGTAATACAGACAGGAGATATAGAACCCTTTGATCCCGAAAACAGCGAGATTTATGAGGTAATAACCGAGACAGATCCTGATAAACGGATGCCTCCACCACCGGCTGCTCAGCTCACTTCCGATCAGAAAAACTTGATTTATACGTGGATTGCACAGGGGGCATTGAACAATTATTGTGAACAAGAGGATTGTGATTCATTGAATGTGAGTTTTTCAGAAACCGTATTTCCAATAATTCAGAACAGCTGTTTGGGGTGTCATAGCGGGTCCAATCCCAATGGTGGGATCAGTTTGACCAATTACCAACAGATTAAAACCGCTGGAAGCATCACTCCCGGATCATCAGGAAGTTTGCTGGGAGCAATTACTCATGCACCGGGAAATGTTCCAATGCCGCAAAACGGCGCACAATTATCGGATTGTAAAATAGCCCAGATCCGCAGTTGGGTCAATGATGGAATGCCCAATAACTAAAATGAAAATTTTATGCTGGAATTAAAAAGGTTAAAAATATCCCGGGAAAGGCAGATAAAACTTTAACTTGGCTCATTCAATGAATACGAATTTTCTGATACCAAATGGGGTGTTGACAGCATCCACACTTCAAAACAATATGCGAAAAAAGATAACAATGAAAACACGATTCAATTTACTGTTAATACTGGCTGTATTTCTGACAGCCCAATCCTGCTATTACGATAATGAAGAAGAACTGTATCCATCTGCAGGAGAATGTGATTTGACAAATGTTACTTATTCGGTTACTATTGCTCCAATCCTGGCTGAAAATTGTAATTCATGCCATGGCGGTAATTTCCCACAGGCAGGTGTTGTTACCGATAATTATGATGATCTAAAAACAGTTGTCGATAACGGACGATTTTGGGGAGCCATCAACCATGAAGACGGCTATAGCCCCATGCCTCAAAATCTTCCAAAACTACCGCAGTGTGAACTGGATAAAATTAAAACCTGGATTGACAATGGTGCAATGAATGATTAACAAAAAACATGATTAGAAATGAAAAAGATAATACTCATTATAGTTATAGGATTAGGGTTTTTATACCCTGCAAGTGCTCAGGACGATTTAATGGATCTGTTGGGTTCTGAAAAAGAAACCGTTGATTATACTTATGCGACATTTAAAACATCCCGGGTTATCAATTCGCAATCGGTTGAACAGCCGGCCCCCGGGGTATTGCTTTTTTTGATACAACATCGGTTCGGGCGATTATATACCGGCATTTATGAATTATTTGGACTGGATCAGGCTACCATTCGTCTGGGTCTGGAATATGGTATTACAGATCGGCTAAGCATTGGAATTGGGCGGAGTTCATTTGAAAAGACCTATGATGGTTTTATTAAGTATAAAATTCTCAGGCAAAGTACCGGTGCCCTTAAAATGCCTGTTACATTATCTTATTATGGTAGTGCCAATATCAATTCGCTTAAGTGGGAAGACATGGGTCTGGAAGATCGTGATAATTACTTCAGTTCACGGATGTCGTATACCCAAATGCTATTGCTGGCAAGGAAATTCAGCAGCAGCGTTTCTGTACAGCTAATGCCCACCTATACCCATAAAAACCTGGTGCCCACAACAGAAGATGCCAATGATATTTTTTCTGTTGGGATTGGAGGTAGGGTTAAATTGACCAACCGCATGTCGATCAATGCAGAGTATTTTTATACTCCAACCAATCAGATATCTTATGATTTTCAACAACCTCTCTCTATCGGTTTCGATATCGAAACCGGAGGTCATGTTTTCCAATTGCATTTCAGCAATTCACAGGCCTTTTTTGATCGGGGGTATCTTACTGAAACCTCAGGTAAATGGGAAAATGGAGATATCTATTTTGGATTTAATATCAGCCGGGTTTTTACCATCAAAAAACCAGATACCTTTCAGGAATAATCATTGATTTTGATTAATTTTAATCTGACCCATACGCTAGCCAGTTAAAATTGTTATCTGTTAAAATACAGTGGTGTTATCTCAATATTTTAGCATACTATGAAGTTATTCCTCTATCAAATTTGGTGAAAGTTAGTTTTGTTCAATCCCATCAATGATTATAAAGTTTGGATCAGATATTGTCTGAAGCAACGATTTGATTTTATTATATCGAAGGGATTATTGATGAGAGAACATGAAGATAATGAAAATTGCGTATTAAAATAATCTCCATTTTCTTAAAAAAAGAAAGCCATTATCCGTTAAGATAATGGCTTTCAATTGCCTTTTTGAGAAAAGTTAATTCTTTTTACCCTTTGTGTTCAATTTAAAAGGAACATAAGCCGGACAAAAACTAACCAGACTGGTTAAGATAAAAACTGCAGCTACAATGAGCAGGATGATTCCCAGTGTTCCTGATATCACGTTTGTAAAGTACAATACTGCGATAAGAGCACCAATAATAAACCTGATGATGCGGTCTGCTGATCCCATGTTTGCTTTCATAATGTCTTGTTTTTTAAAGTCTACTAATCTTAAACAACCTGATAAGCATAAAGTTCATACCACTAATTTGCCATTGCCTCAAGCGACAGATCTACGGTGACTTCAATTTCTTCTGCAATGTTATTGATAACGGTTTTCGGGATTTTAATTTGATAATCCGCAGGCTTAATTATAAACGCAGACTTAGCTTTCACCTGATCCCCATCAATGATTAAAGTTCCCTCTTCTTTGATTTTGTTGGTTACACCATGGATGGTCAGATCTCCTTCAACCCTGGCTTTATATTCACCTTTGGTTGCAAAATCGATTTCATCAATATTCAGGACCTTGCCCTTAAATATTGCATTGGGAAACTTATCCGACTCAACATAATTTTCATTGAAATGCTCTTGCATCAAAGCTTTTTCAAATTCAAACGATTTCATGAGCACTTTAAATACCAAATCTCCCGTGCTTGAGTCCAAAACGCTATTCACCTGGTGATTGTGGGCTTCAATGGTTTCAACGGGTGTTTCCGAGTAAAATTTAATGTGTCCGTTTTTTGTAATGTATCGTTGCGAAAAAGTATATACAGCTAGAAGAATAAGTGTCGATGTAAGAATTATCCTTTTCATATTTTCATATTTTTAGTTGTAAACAATAGAACATTTTTCAATAATAATATCAGTATCATTATACCCCGAAACAAATCCTTTGATCCTGACGTATTGTCCTTTCCTGGTTATGGTTGACTGGGCGTGGTTCGGTAACATTGTGCAACGTATCCCTTCATCGCCAAACATTCCTTCACCCATAACAAAAACGGCAATGGTCAGTGAATCTGCCATTTCAACCTTATGAAGGGTCCCGGATATTTCCACTACTTTTCCATTGTAATTCATTTGTGCTTTTTGTTTGTCGCCATGATATTCATTGAACAAATCTTCAGCACTTATAACGAAGTCAGGTTTGGCTGCTTCAAAATTTCGGTGCGGTTTGTTATATATAAATTTATATCCGAGGAATGCACCAAGAGATCCGAGTATGATAAGGCCGATCAATATTTTAGTCCAGTTTTTCATTTTGCAGAAATTAAATTTCAGATACAAAGAAAAGCAATTGAAAACAACTGCAAAAATGGAATGCTCCGAACAGGGATTTTTAGGTACCGAACAGGAATTCTGAATCGGGAACGATCCGATGAAAAGTGTTTTATATAAAAATATTGGTTAAAAAAAGAAGGAAATGAAGGTTATTAAGTTTGCATTAATCTCTTTCTCCACCAAGCCATTTTTTAAAATCTCCGGAACGTTCAGTGCTGGCAATGGTATCAATTTTACAGGAGGGGATAAGTTCGATTTTTACCCTTGATTTGGAATAGGTATACATCTCATCAATGGCTTTGATATGAATGATAAACTGCCGGTTTATCCGAAAGTACAGGTCTGGGTCCAGCATCCCTTCCAGTTTATCCAGGCTATAATCCAGGGGATAGGTTTTGTTATCGAAGGTCCGGAAAAAGTTATTGCTGCTTTCTGTAAAAAAATAAGCAATTTGACTGGTATCAATGGATTTGATTTTTTGTCCATAACGAACTATAAAACGCTTTTGGTAGTCTTCTTTCCTGACAAGTTTTGCCAATGCAGGATAATCGATTTCCGGTTTTTTCTCCGCAAACCAACGTTTAAACTTTTCCAGACTTTCAGCCAGTTGTTTTTTATTAATGGGTTTCAGCAAATAATCAACACTGTTCACTTTAAAAGCATCAATCGCATACTGATCAAAAGCCGTAATAAAAATAACCGGATTATCAATTTCAATGGCTTTAAAAATCTCAAAACTGGAACCATCGGCCAGTTGAATATCCTGAAAAACAAGTTCCGGAGGTGGGTTCTTACGATACCAGTTTACTGTGGATTCTATGCTATCCAGAATATCAATTATTTCAATGTCCGCATCAATCTCTTTCAGTAACTTCTGAAGTCTGAGAGCCGTTGCGTGTTCATCCTCAATGATTAATACCTTCATCTTTTTCAGTTAACAGGGGTATGCCAAGGATAAATGTTTCTTCATTTTTATCAATAATGATTGATTTATGAGTGAGTATCCTGTATCGGCTGATGATGGTCTCGATGCCGATACCGGTTGATACCATCACTTCTTTTTTTAATTGAAGATTGTTTTTTACAAAGATATAACCTTTTGAAAGATCAGCGTATATGTTGATGGTTAAAGGTCGATCTCTGGATACTACATTATGTTTCAGGGCATTTTCAATCAAAAGTTGAAGCGTAAGGGGTGGAATTTTATTCGATCTGATGGTATCCAGATCCTGTATTTGTATTTTCAGATTATCCCCATAACGCTTTTTTTGCAGCCGGATGTAATTATCTACAATGTTCAATTCCTCCTTCAGGGTAATCGTTTCTTTTTCTTTGTATTCAAGTACATTTCGGAATAAGACCGATAGCTCCGATACATAATCAATGGCCGTTTCCGGTTCGGTTTCAATGAGTGCGATGAGGGTACTGAAACTGTTAAATAGAAAATGCGGATTGATCTGACTTTTCAGATTTTCGTACTGAAACATAATCCGGTCACGTATAATTTCTTGTTTTCTTCTGATGTTTCGTTCTCGGATTTTAATATACATTACAACTATTCCTGATAAAACGACCAGTGCCAGGAATAAAAACCAAACAGTAGACCAGAATGGTTGCTTGATTTTAAAGTGATAAGTTGCTTCGCTGGCATTTAAAAAGTTGTCATACAGCCCTGACTTCACCCTGAACGTGTAATTTCCTGGTGAAAGATTGCTATAGATCATGCTATTGTTTTTAGTCCGCATCCAATCCAGGTCATGGCCTTCAAGTTTTACATTGTAAAATACCTTTTCAGGATATTGGAACCAAAGACCTGCATAATCAAACGAGAAATGATTTTCATCATAATTAAATCGATGCCGGCTGGAAGTGTCAATGGTTTCCAGGAAAAGAGATACATCCTTGATAACTGTTTGCGGCTGGCTCCAGTAGTTGGTATCTGCAGGATTATAGCATACAATAAAAGGATCGGTACCAACCCATACTTTTCCCTGCTCATCCAGGGACAGCGTATTTAAATCGGGCTTAATATTGCCCATGCCTGCATTTTCTTCAAAATGGACGATATTTCCTGATCGGATATTCAGAACATCAATGCCATTGTCATAGGTAATGATCAATTCGTCGTTTCTATTGGAAAGAATTCCGCTGAATGAAAGGCTTTTGTGCTCAGGATCATTGAAGTATTCGGCTATTTGTTCGCCATTATAGCGAAATAACCCTTCATTTGCAACATTCATCCATATATTCCTGTCCGGATCACTGACTACAGAGTAAACAACTTTTTGATTGAAAGCAGCATCTGCCGCCACCGATTGAAAGTTGCCATTCTTATAGGCTATAACACCGCTCCCATCTGTTGCAAAAAAAACCACTCCCTGCTGATCAATATCAATATCGTAAATGAAATTATTGCTTAACCCGTCATCCTTCCCATAGTTTTCAAATACCGGTTCAAAATCAAGCTCTGAAAATCCTTGACCCATCTCAATCCTGGATGAACCTCCAAGGGTTGCTAACCATATTTCTCTGTTGTTGCCCTCAATGGATAAAATATTGGCATTTGCCAATCCATCTTTCTCGGTGAACCTGACATGTGCTCCCGATGCCGGATCAATACGGATAATGCCCTGCCCGAAGGTGCCTGCCCATGCAAAACCAAATTGATCACGATAAAGGCTCATGATTTTTTGTCTGTTGAGATTTAATCCAATGGGGTATTCTTTAAGCGTTGCCGGTTCATTTTTAAATTGTGGATGGTACCTAAAAAGTCCCTCATCATTAGCAAACCAAATAGCTCCATCCGATGCGGCTATCAATGCATGCACATTGGAGATCTCCTCATCTTCAAAATACCTGATAAACTCCAGTTTATTCCCCAATGATAAAGAGATATCGGTATGCGAAGTCAACCATATATTTCCTTCCTGATCCAATAGCATTTTTTTAACCCGCATCAATTCGGTGTTGTCACTTTTATTAAGATGTCTCAATGTTTCATCATGGTACAAATAGGAATACAATCCTTTGCCATCCGTTGCGATCCATACCTGATCACTCAATGAAACAATATCATTGATAGGACCATTATTCCAATTCCTGAGTGCCTCAGGAATAATAAACGTTCCGGTTTGAATGTCATATTTACAAACACCATGTTCATGCATGCCGATCCACATGTTTTCATGCCGATCCCGTTTGATACATTGAACAATAAAATCGGGAAGGCCATCATCAACACTCAGATTTTTGATTGCAAATCCAGTTTGTAATTCCCGGATAATTATAATCCCATTATCTGTTCCCAGCCATAAGTCACCGTTTGCAGTTTTTTCGATGGTATAAATATAATTTTCAGTGAGACCAATATCATCCTGTTTGATTCGATATAATTCTATGCCGTCTGTATAGTAAAGACCATCACCATATGTACCAAACCACAAACGGTTATTTTTTCCCTTCATGATCACGGTAATCTTAGCATTTGGAAAGCTATCCGTCTCCAGTAAAATTATCTGATTATTTCGTTGTCGTTGCAATATCAGGCCATTTTCAAGGCCGATCCATACATGATGAAGGCTGTCTTCACCGATGGCACTTACCCCTGAATTGTATAGGGATTCGGAATCCAATTCAGAACGGAGTTTGATACCATCATGTCTATATAAGCCTGAAGAGGTGCCAATCCAGATAAAACCGTGATGATCCTGAAATGTGCAATTAATTTGTGCTTCACTGATAAGGGTATGATCCAAAAAACTTCTGAAGAATGGTTCCTGGGCCTGAAGATTATTCGCCAGGGTGATCCAGATCATTAAAAAGGTAAGTTTTTTCACCGATTTCAAGTTTAAACACATCAATGCGATCCCTCTTCCCTGGTTAGCTGGGCTTGGACTTCAACCCTGACTTCCTCTGCAATTTTTTGATAAACCAATTTGGGGATGGTGATATTATGATCTGCCAGCAGGACAGTAAACGCTGATTTAACTTCCAGTACACCATTGATTAGCCTGATATTGCATTTGATAATCCGTTCCTGGTCAACCCCATGAATATTCAAAATACCCTTGGCCCGGATATTTTGCCAATCGGATGTTTCAAATTCAATTCCCTCTATGATCTTTCCTGAAAAACTGGCGGTTGGATATTGATCGGACTCAATGTAATTTTCATAAAAGTGTTCCTGTTGAAGGGGAGAATTAAAACCTTTCAGTGTTTTTACATCCAGTCTGAAAGCAAATGTCTTCTTCAGCGGATCAACCAGTCCCAGTAAATCATTGGATTCTGCGGTAATAAATTCGAGTGGTGCATCGGAAATAAATTTTACAAAGCCATGTTCACTTTTAAACAGTTGCTGACTTTGACCCTGGCTAAAGCCACTGACATTCAAAAAGACGAATAAAAGGAGTATCGTGTTTTGAATCATATCTCGAATTTCCACAAATATTAACACCTTAAATTTACAATAGTTTATCATTTAGCGTTTTTGTTTGTTATATCTTAGCTCTTTAACTGAATAAAAATGAAGAAACCATTCATCATTCGGACTCAAGTTTTATGGGCTTTGCTGCTTTTGTTTGGTAACCAATCGCATCCACAATCCGAAAATCCGGCCCGGATTCTGGCTGGTCCCATGCTGGGGTATTCAACCATGACTGAAGTGGCTGTCTGGATTCAAACCGATAGAGCTGCAACCGTATTCATGGAATATGCTGCTATCGGTCAACCTGACATTAGTCTCAAAACAGATCCTGTTAAAACCTCTATGGACTCATTTTATACTGCTCTTTTGATTGCTCATGTTTCTGAAGGGCAAAAATATATTTACAAGATTTTTATCGATGGGAAGCATGTTGAAAAGGATTATCCTTTGACTTTTCAAAGTCAGTCTTTGTGGCAACACCGATACGATGCTCCCGATTTTAGTTTTGTGATCGGAAGTTGTAATTATGTGAACGAACCTGATGTTGACAGGCCCGGAAAACCCTATGGCGGTGAGTATTTCATATTTGATAAAATATTCAATGACCATCCGGATTTTATGGTATGGATGGGCGATAATACTTATTTGCGTGAAGTTGATTGGAATTCAAAATCGGGCATTGTCCATCGTTATTCACATACGCGTTCGTTGAAGGAATTGCAGCCACTGCTTGGTTCGGTGCATCAATATGCCATTTGGGATGATCATGATTATGGCCCGAATAATTCTGATCGAAGTTACTGGATGAAAGATTTCTCATTGGAAGTTTTTAAGACCTTTTGGGCCAATCCAAACTATGGTGCTGGCGGAGGTATCAGCGGAACTTTCTTTTGGAATGATGCCCAGTTTTTTTTGCTTGACAATCGCTGGTTCAGGGCTCCTAATAATTTAATTACCGATAACAGAGAACTACTGGGAGAGCAGCAGTTACAATGGCTTATTGATGCGCTTTGTACCAGTGAGGCACCTTTTAAATTTGTAGTGGTTGGTGGTCAGGTATTGAATCCTGTGGTTGAGGACTGGAGTGAAAATTATGCAAAATATGATGAGGAGCGTCAAAAACTCTTTAATGCCATTCGGGAGAATGATATCAAAGGGGTTTTTTTCCTGACGGGTGACCGGCATTTTGCAGAGTTATCAAAAATAGATCGCAATGGAACTTACCCGTTTTATGACCTGACCGTTTCAGCCCTTACAGCCGGACCGGCCGGAGAAAAAAGTCTGAATGAAGCCAATCCTTTCAGGGTTGATGGTACCTATTATGGTCAGCGCAATTATGCCCTTCTTAATATTACTGGTCCCCGAAATGACCGGGAATTGTCCATTCAACTTAAAAATAACCAGGGAGAAGTTGTGTGGGAAAAATCGATCAATGAAAATGATTTGAAATAAAAAAATTCAAAGATAACTCCAATAGGAAGGAAGATCTTGGTAAAGACTTTCAATGATTATTGATCGTAATTCACCTCCTTTACGAGATTTCCATCTTCGTCCCAGAATTTCCAGGTACCTACACGTTCATCATTTTTGATATATCCTTCGTAATATTTGTTGCCATTTTCGTAATAAACGGTTTTAGTGCCATTTTCCACACCGTTTTCAAAAGTTCCCACACTCCATAGGGTGCCATCTTCATACCATGCTTCCCATTTACCATGGCGCTCACCGTCTTTAATCGGACCGGCAATCCGTTTGGCACCACTTTCATAAAACCGGGCTTCCCTGATCACCTCTTTCATCGCTTCGGTGCGGTAATATTGCACCCATTGCGGCGTACCATCCGGCCACGTGGATTCAACTTTTTCGTAGGTCTTTTTAATGCATCCCGAAAAAGCCAGTAAAAGAATGATCACCACAGCGATCAGGGCGTTAACGTTGGAATTGCAAACGTTTCCCTTTTGCCGTTTCATTGAATTTTCCATTTTCATACACAAGATTTCCATTAACGAAAGTATGGGTGATGGTCGATTGAAAGGTATGTCCCTCAAACGGTGACCAGCCGCATTTATACAAAATATTTTTTTTCGAAATTGTTTGAGGTTTGTTCATATCTACCAATACCAGGTCGGCATGATATCCTTTGCGAATAAATCCCCTTTTTTCCACCTGGAAACAAATGGCTGGTGCATGGCACATCTTTTCCACCACTTTGTCGAGGGAGATTTTTCCCTCAGTTACCATATCAAGCATGGCCTGTAACGAATGCTGCACAAGTGGTCCCCCTGAGGGTGCTTTAAAATATGGTTTTGATTTTTCTTCCAGGGTATGGGGGGCATGATCCGTGGCGATCACATCCAACTTATTGTCGAGAACGCCTTTCAGCAACGCGTGTTGATCTGATTTGGTCTTGATGGCAGGATTCCATTTGATCCGTGTTCCCAACCTGCCGTAATCTGAGCTATTGAACCAGAGGTGATGAACACAGACCTCTGCCGTGATCCGTTTTTTTGATAGGGGTGTGGTGTTGTTCAAAAGCTCAAGTTCCTTTTCGGTAGATAAATGGAGTATATGGAGGCGTGTATTGTAGAGCTTTGCCAGTCCAACTGCCAGTTTCGAACTTTTGTAACAAGCTTTTTCACTGCGGATCAAGGGGTGTGCTTCAATGGGAACATCCTCACCATATTTATCCCGGAAGATTTTAATGTTCTCCTGGATCGTGGGTTCATCCTCACAATGGACGGCCACCAGCATTTTTACTTTCGAGAAGATATTATTGAGGGTATCAATATTGTCCACCAGCATATTGCCTGTGGAGGCTCCCATAAAAACCTTTATACCGCAAACATTTTTAGGATTGGTTTTTAAAATCTCTTCAATATTGTCATTGGAAGCGCCCATGTAAAAGGAATAATTGGCCAGTGACTTTTGGGCGGCCATCTGGTATTTCTCTTCGAGCAATTCCTGTGTGAGCACATTGGGAATGGTATTGGGCATTTCCATAAAAGAAGTGGTTCCTCCAGCGACTGCAGCCTTGCTTTCGGTGTAAATGTCTGCTTTGTGGGTAAGTCCGGGATCACGGAAATGGACCTGGTCGTCGATCACACCGGGTATGAGGAACTGACCATGTGCATCGATTAACTCAATGTCTTTATCTGCAGCAATCTTTGCAGTATCATCTTCCCTGTTAAAAATTTCTTCGATTAATCCATCCCTGATCAGGACACTTCCTGTTGCAGATTCCCCTTCGTTCACAATGGTAACATTCGAAATCAGGAAAGCAGTTTTCATTTCAGAAGGTAGTTTATGTGGTCCAAAGCGTTGAGAAAAGCGAAATTACGAAATTCCCATCAGAATCAGGCTACCCTTTTGTATTTTTTAAATAAACTGCGCCATCTGAGTTCCATCACCCCAAAGATGGCTTCTTTAAAAATACTCTTGTTCATTTTAGATTCGCCTTCGGTGCGATCGGTGAAAATGATGTCCACCTCTTTCAGGTTGAACCCAAGCTTCCATGCTGTGAATTTCATTTCGATCTGAAAAGCATAACCGGTGAATTTGATCCTGTCGAGGTCGATGGCTTTCAGGACTTCAGCCCGGTAACATTTGAAACCAGCGGTGGTGTCCTGTATCTTCATTCTGGTAACCATCCGCACGTAAACTGAAGCAAAGTAGGACATCAGGATGCGTCCCATGGGCCAGTTCACCACATTCACCCCTTTGATATATCGCGATCCGATGGCTACATCCGCACCCTGGTTGGCACAGGAATCATAAAGGCGAAGTAAGTCTTCAGGATTGTGTGAAAAATCGGCATCCATCTCAAAAATATACTGGTAACCTTTGTTAAGTGCCCATTTGAAGCCATGAATATAAGCAGTGCCCAAACCTAGCTTCCCTTTTCGTTCTTCGATGAATAACTTTTCAGGGAATTCTTTCATCAGTCCTTTTACAATATTGGCTGTGCCATCCGGTGAATTGTCTTCAACGATGAGTATATGGAAATCTTTTTCAAGGGAGAAAACCTTACGGATGATCCGTTCGATGTTTTCCTTTTCCTTATAAGTGGGTATGATCACCAAACTGTCTGTCACCTTTGCGAAATTAGGACGCCCGAATTCAAAGCGTGGAATTAGAACGCAAAAGTCGATAAAAATGTTGAATTGTACAATATGTGAGATGAATATGATAAATGCTGCTTCTGTAGAATTAAATTAGGCACTTTCCCCTCAATCCTATAATTTTGCAAACCACTGAATAAATGAAAGGAACTGAATGAAAACACTCATCGAGTTTATCCACGAAAAGCAGGCCGACTTTCCTTTTGCAACGGGTGAGTTCAGCAGGATGTTAAATGATATCGGGATCGCTGCTAAAATTGTCAACAGGGAGGTTAATAAAGCCGGGTTAACCAACGTCATGGGTTTTGAAGGTACCTCCAATGTGCAGGGCGAAGACCAAAAAAAGCTGGATGTATTTGCCAATAACGAGTTTATTAAAGCGCTGGGTCACGGTGGACAATGTTGCGCCATTGCTTCCGAAGAGAATGAAAACCTGGTGACTTTTGATTCCAAAATGTCAAATAACGGGAAATATGTGGTGGCTATGGATCCATTGGATGGTAGCTCCAACATCGAAGTGAATGTAAGCATCGGGACCGTATTTGGAATTTGGCGAAGAAAATCCGAACCCGGCTCTTGCGGTACCATGGAAGATTTGCTTCAGCCGGGTCGGGATATGGTAGCCGCCGGTTATGTGATCTATGGCTCCTCTACCATGTTGGTGTACTCAACCGGTAAAGGCGTAAACGGTTTTACCTATGATCCATCGGTGGGTTTATGGTTACTCTCTCATCCGGATATTCAAATCCCGGAAGGAGGTAATATATATTCAATAAATGAAGCTAATTACATTTATTTCCCGGAAGGTGTAAAACAATACATCAAATATTGCCAGGGTGATGATCCCGCAACCAATCGCCCCTATACCACCCGTTATATCGGTTCACTGGTGTCTGATTTTCATCGGAACATGTTGCGGGGCGGCATTTATATGTATCCGGGCAATAAAAAGAATCCTGATGGAAAGTTACGTTTGTTGTACGAATGCAATCCCATTGCTTACCTGGCTGAGCAGGCCGGTGGAAAAGCTTCTGATGGGTTCAGGAGGATTTTGGATGTTGAACCGAAATCGCTGCATCAAAGATCTCCGTTATTTGTTGGCACAAAACACATGGTAGATACAGCTGAATATTTGATGGCTAAAAATTCACCCGATTTTAATCCACAAGCTTAATCGTTTTTGGAAATTACTGATCTCATCGGAATTTATAGCCATGACCAACGAACGGTTGCTTTGCTCAACAGGCTTGAAATCCTGGCACAGGGTCGGCTTCGTTTAAAGGGATTGGTGGGTTCTTCACTCTCATTTTTGAATGTGGCTTTATATGAGCAGACCAATCATCATCAGATTGTGGTTTTACCCGACAAAGAATCGGCGGCTTACTTTTTGAATGACCTGGAATCGATTTATGGCGAAAAAGATCAAAACTTTCACAAAAAAAAGATCCTTTTTTTCCCGACTTCTTATAAACGATCATACAACATCGAAAGCCAGGACAACACCAGTATCCTGCTCCGAACAGAAGTACTGAAACGACTTGGGACTTCCACCAGAAAAACAATCGTGGTGACCTATCCGGAGGCCTTAACTGAAAAAGTGGTCCGTAAAGCATACCTGACAAAAAATACGATCCGGGTTAAAGTTGGAGAAAAACTATCCCACGATTTTGTAGCCGATGTGCTGATAGAAAGTGATTTTGAACGAACTGATTTTGTGTATGAACCCGGGCAGTTTGCGCTCCGTGGTGGCATCATCGATGTATTTTCCTATACCAATGACTATCCTTACCGGATCGAGTTTTTTGGTGATGAGGTGGAGAGCATACGTTCATTTAATCCCAATGATCAGTTATCGATCGATAAACTCGATCATATTTCCATCGTTCCCAATATCCAGGATCGAAAGATCATAGAAAAGCGGGAATCGCTTTTATCCTTTATTCCCGAAAACACGGTACTGTGGTTTGATGACCTGGGATTTACCATCGACCGGATCGGGTTTGAGTATGATCGTGCAAAAGAAGCCACAGATCTGGAAGAAGAGATTGAAACAAAGTTGACGGCCGATGAATTATATATTGATGCCGGGACTTTTAAAAAGGATGTACTAAATTTTATGATTTTTGAGTTTGGATCGCAATCTTATTTTCCGGAGGCAGAGGTTTTTAATTTTGATACTTCGCCTCAACCCAGTTTCAATAAGAATTTTGATATCCTGATCGGAAATCTTACGGAGAACACAAAAAATGGAATTCAGAATTACATTCTATCCGAAAATCCCAATCAACTCAAGCGGTTATACGCCATCTTCGACGATATAGTAGCCAACAAAGGCATACGTCGCCCATTTGAATTTGAAACAGTAGCGGTTTCGCTGCATCAGGGTTTCGTGGATCACGATCATAAAATTGCCTGTTATACCGATCACCAGATTTTTGAACGCTATCATAAATTCCATCTTAAGGAAAAGTTTAGTGGCTCACAAGCTTTAACACTCAAAGAACTTTATAATTTACAACCTGGTGATTTTGTCACCCATATCGACCATGGCGTTGGTCGCTTTGATGGATTGGAGAAAATCGACACCAACGGCAAGATGCAGGAAGCCATTCGATTGATTTACAAGGATGGCGATCTGCTATACATCAGCATCCATTCTTTACACCGCATTTCGAAATATGTTGGAAAAGAAGGTACTGCGCCGACTATGAATCGGCTTGGCACCAATACCTGGAATAAGCTCAAGGAAAAGACCAAGAAAAAGGTTAAGGATATCGCCAAGGAATTGATCAAACTGTATGCAGAAAGAAAAGCTGCCGAGGGATTTGCTTTTACAAAAGACACTTACCTGCAACATGAGTTGGAAGCTTCTTTTATTTATGAAGACACACCCGACCAGTTGAAAGCCACGAACGACGTAAAAAAGGACATGCAAGAAAAACATCCGATGGACCGGCTGGTCTGTGGTGATGTGGGTTTTGGTAAAACAGAGGTGGCCATCCGGGCGGCATTTAAAGCAGTAACCGATAGCAAACAGGTGGGCGTTTTGGTTCCGACAACCATCCTGGCTTTGCAGCACTACAAAACCTTTTCGGAGCGACTGGCGGAATTTCCCTGCCGGGTTGAGTATATCAACCGGTTTAAGACCTCTAAGGAACAAACCCAGATCAAGAAAGAACTGAAAGAAGGGAAGATCGATATCCTCATTGGAACCCATCGCCTCATTAGCAAGGACATTGAATTCAAAGAATTGGGATTACTCATCATTGATGAAGAACAAAAATTTGGTGTTGGAGCAAAAGAGCGGTTAAAGCAGATGAAGGTGAATGTGGATACCCTGACTCTTACCGCTACGCCTATTCCAAGAACATTGCAATTTTCGTTGATGGGTGCACGCGACCTGTCGGTGATCAATACACCGCCGCCCAACAGGTATCCTATCCTTACCGAATTGCGTCCGTTTGGTGAGGAGGTGATCCGCGATGCCATCAATTATGAGATCGACCGGGGAGGACAGGTGTTTTTTGTGCACAACCGGATTCAGAACATTGAGGAAGTTGCGGATATGATCCGAAAATATTGCCCGGATGTATCTGTTGCGATAGGCCATGGGCAAATGGATGGCCATAAACTGGAGAAAGTCATGGTAGAATTTATTGATGGTAAATTTGATGTTTTACTGGCTACCACCATCATCGAGTCGGGATTGGATATCCCCAACGTTAACACCATCATCATCAACGATGCACAAAATTACGGCCTGAGTGACCTGCACCAGTTGCGGGGCCGGGTTGGACGCTCCAACCGGAAAGCATTCTGTTACCTGCTTTCACCGCCTTTGTCTGTTCTAACACCGGAAGCCCGCAAACGACTGAAAGCCATCGAAGAGTTTTCGGAGCTGGGCAGCGGATTTAACATCGCCATGCGCGACCTCGACATCCGGGGTGCCGGAAATATCCTGGGTGCCGAACAAAGCGGTTTTATTTCGGAGATCGGTTTTGAGATGTACCACAAGATCCTTGATGAGGCAGTAATGGAATTGAAAGAGACCGAGTTCAAAGACCTTTATAAAGAAGAGATCCAGAAAGATTTTGTCCGCGATTGCCAGATTGAGACCGACCTTGCCCTCCTCATCCCTGATGATTATGTAACCAATATCACCGAGCGGCTCAGTTTGTATAAAGAACTCGACAACATTGAAGAGGAAGTGGAGCTGCAACGATTCCGCCTGCGCCTGATCGACCGTTTTGGACCGATGCCGCCACAAACCGAAGAGCTCATTAATGCCATCCGCCTACGCTGGCTGGGCAGGGAAATAGGCTTCGAAAAGATCCTCATGAAAATGGAAAAGCTGACCGGCTATTTCATCTCCAACCAGGAATCACTCTATTATCAATCCGAAAAGTTCACCAATGTGCTGCGATTTGTCCAGCAAAACCCTTCGCTTTGCCGGATGCGGGAAGGCAATGATAAACTGACACTGACATTTTTTAACATCCAGACCGTGAGCCGGGCGATAGATGTATTGAAGATGGTGGTAGGACAAGGAACAATAGATTAGTGAATAGAGAATAGTGATTGGTGAATAGTGATGGATTTTTAGGGAATTGTTATTTTTAATTAATAGTTTAATCTCTGCGCCTTTTTTGCGGTCCTCTGCGTAAAAAAATATTTCATATTCTAGTTTCAAATACGAGGAACTGCGCGTATTTTTTGCTGAGTTTCTCAAAGTATCAATAAGATGCCAGCAAAGATCACAAATCACTATTCACCAATCCTCAAACTATTTCCATTTACCTTTGTTAAGAATAACAAAAGAGGAATTTCATGAACAAGAAAATTTTAGTTTCAGGCGCCACCGGTACCATCGGTTCTTTCCTGGTGGATGAACTGAGAAAAAGAAACACCGAATTCGTTGCCCTGGTGCGGGATGATGCCAAAGCAGAAAAACTCAATAAGAATGGTATTCAGACCGTGATCGGTGACCTGGGAAATAAGGAATCACTATTGGCCGCCATGAACGATGTGGAGAAGGTGTTTCTATTATCTACAACTTCACCCCAATCACCCGAACTGCAGGGGAATGTTGTGAAAGCCGCCCAGACAAAAGGGATCAAACACATTGTAAAGATCGCTGCCCGCGGATCTGCCCCCGATGCAGATTTTAACATCGGCCGCTGGCATGGGATCACCGAAGAAGAGATCAGAGAATCTGGTATTCCATATACCTTTATCCATGCCCATACCTTTATGCAAAATCTCTTTTTTGATGCGGGTTCCATTGAAAAAGAAAATGCTATTTACAGTTCACAGGGTGATGGTAAGATCCCGATGGTGGATGCCAGGGATATTGCTGCTGTTGCTGCAGTTGTGCTCACCGAGCCGGGGCATGAAGGTAAAACCTATGTAGTAACTGGGCCGGAGGCTGTTTCATACCATGACATCGCCAAAGAATTATCAGTGTTGCTGGGAAGAGAAATTAAATACATTCAGCAAACTCCTGAAGAGGGACACAAAGCGATGTTGTCATCCGGCATGCCCGAATGGTTGGTGGATGATATGACTTTGCTGAATAAAAGGTATGCCAGCAATGAGGCTGCCGAAGTGAGCAAGGATGTGGAAAAGGTTACCGGCAGAAAAGCGATACCATTGAGAAAATTTTTAAACGATTTTAAAAACAGGTTTAAATAAAAAGAGATGAAATATAAATTATTAGGAAAAAGCGGCCTTAAGGTTTCAGAAATCTGCCTTGGCGCCATGTCCTTTGGAACCGAATGGAACTGGGGTTGTGATAAAAAAACAAGCAAAAAAATATTTGATGTTTATGCCAATGCGGGCGGTAATTTCATTGACACGGCCAATATTTACACATCCGGCACCAGTGAAAAGATGGTAGGTGAATTTATCGCATCCGACCGCGATCATTTTGTATTAGCTACTAAATATACCTTGTTCGACCGGGAAAATGACGTCAGTTTCAGTGGCAACAGCCGGAAGAATATGTTCCGCTCGGTAGAGGGCAGTCTGGATCGGCTTGATACTGATTACATCGACCTGCTTTGGGTACATATGTGGGACAGCACCACACCCGTAGACGAGGTGATGCGTGGACTTGATGACCTGATCAGCATGGGCCTTGTTCATTATATTGGCATTTCCGATACACCGGCCTGGGTTGTTTCACAGGCCAATACCATGGCGGAATTGAAAAACTGGAGTCGTTTTGTCGGATTACAAATAGAGTACAGCCTGATTGAAAGAACGCCTGAAAGAGATTTATTGCCCATGGCCAAAGCGTTTGAAATGGCCGTTACACCCTGGGCACCGCTTGGCGGAGGTGTGCTTACCGGTAAATATTTGAAAAAACAAAAAGGGCGTATCGACGCCGATCATCCCCGGCGAAATGACAGGAACACCCAAATTGCAAAAGCAGTGATGGATGTGGCCAAAGAACTGGGGGTAACGCCTGCTCAGGTGGCCATCAACTGGACCCGGCAGCGCGGACAACAGATGATTCCCATTGTTGGGGCAACCAAAGAGGCGCAAATTAAAGACAGTCTTGGTTCGATTGGTTTTATTATTCCAGAAAAACTAATGAAAAAACTTGATAAGGTGAGCGCAATCAGTTTGGGCTTCCCGCATGATTTCCTGAAATCCGACCTCGTGAAGAATGTGGCGTATGGCGGCACTTACGATCAGATCGATTTTAGCAGAAAATAGGATTGTCTGACAAATTAGGATTCATCATTAAATGATGACAGTTCAGTCCCGATTTTGATGATTTCGGAAAGAAATATTTTCGAGCGTGCGATCTATTTTTTTAATTTTGAATAAAATTCATCATTATGAGCACAACCAATCAAAATCGTACCCTTGGCCTTGGTATATTAATCATTCTAACAGGCCTCGTTTTTCTGCTCGATCAGTTAAACTTTTTTAGCTATCAGGTTTCCGATGTTCTCATTTCCTGGCAAATGTTACTCATCGTAATTGGTGTTTATAATTTATTTTTTACACAAAGCCGCACCTTTGGTTATATAGTGCTGGTGGTAGGTGTCTTTTTTATTATTCCAAAACTCTTTTATGTTCCCTATGATTTTAATCGCAGCTTTTGGCCGGTTTTGTTGATCTTGCTCGGTGTATTTATTTTGATCCGGTCACGAATTCCTTCTAAATCCGGAACTGGATTTAAGCTTGAGGAAGGTGAAGCACATGAGACATTCGACGAGGTTAATATCTTCAGTGGATCAGAAAAGCAGATCAACATCGAATCACTCAAAGGAGGGAAAGTTACATCTATTTTTGGGGGCTCTGACATCGACCTTACAACCTCTAAATTAGCTGGTGATCATGCTGTTATCGAGGTTTTTTACATGTTTGGCGGTTCAACCATCAGGGTTCCTGCCGATTGGATCATCGTAAACAATGTGACAGCGATTTTTGGTGGTTTCACCGATAAAAGAGCCAACCGACCTTCAGGCGATGACAACAAAAAACTTATCCTAAATGGGTTTGTTATGTTTGGCGGAGGCGAAATTAAAAGCTGATTCTTCAATCCTTTCCATATCAATATTAAATTTTATTTCTGTTTAATGTCTTAATAAACAGGCATCTGTTCTAGATTAGACCTATTTTGTTTAATAAAATATATAAATAGTTAAACAAAAATGGATTCTTTGTGTTCTTTAAGTATCAATCATTAAAACAAAACAAATGAAAGCAAACGGAAAATTAAATGGAATGGCAGATCAGGCACAATTTAAGATGAATCATATTGATACTTTGGAAACCGACATCGAAGACTTTGACATCATCGGCGATAATCATATATATTCAGGAATCGAAACACCGATTAACCCAAACGCATTTGAAATCAATGATTCCGACAAACTAGCAATCATTGAGCGCCACTTTAAAGAAATTATGAATACAATGGGGTTAGATCTGAATGATGATAGTTTGCAGGGAACACCCAGGCGTGTTGCCAAAATGTTTGTGAAAGAGATTTTCAAAGGACTGAATCCAAAGAACAAGCCAGCCATTTCACTATTTGAAAATAAATTTCAATATGGCCAGATGTTGGTAGAAAGAAATATTCGTGTACAATCAACTTGTGAGCACCACTTTCAACCCATCATTGGCAAGGCTCATATAGCTTATATCAGTTCTGGGAAAGTAATCGGCTTATCAAAAATTAATCGAATCGTTGATTATTATGCAAGAAGACCTCAGGTTCAGGAACGCATGACAGTGCAAATAGCCAATGAATTAAAGAAAATCCTGGAAACAGAAGATGTGGCCGTAATCGTTGACGCCAAGCATTTTTGTGTTGCATCAAGGGGAATAGAAGATGACAGCAGTACAACGTTGACAGCAGAATACCATGGAAAGTTCAGGGAAGAGAAAACAAAAGAAGAATTTTTGAAATATATCAGCCTAAACCTGAACGCATAAGATTTCCTATTCAAGTTGGTTTTGTTTGATTGTAAAAAATCCTCCGCGAGGGGGATTTTTTATTTTACTTCACGCACCAGGATCACATAAACGGGAAAGTGATCACTGTAGCCACCCAGGTATCGATCGCCTACAAAAGTGCGGTTGGGATAACCCTCAAAAGCTCCTTCCTTTTGTTTTAAAAAGTTTTTGTTAAAAACAAAGGCTTTATAAAATTTGAAGCTGGATTTATCATCACCCAGCAATGACTGGGAAATGATCACCTGGTCAAACAGATTCCAGGTATCGCGGTAAGCCAGGGAGCCGATTCCATTTTTATAGAGCTCGTACATAGGGTTGAACATGTCGCCCGGTTTAAGATCATCGGTTTTACCTTTAGCTCGAAGAAAATCCTCAACACTCGGATTTACCGGATCATCATTCAGGTCACCCATTACCAGGATTTTTGCATTGGGATCAAGTTGAAGCAATGAATCAACAATAAAACGTGAGAGTTCACCGGCCGCATTCCGTTTTGGCCTGCTCCTTTTTTCCCCACCACTGCGTGAGGGCCAGTGGTTCACAATTACATGGATATTTTCACCATTTAGTAATCCCGATACCACCAACTGGTCACGTGTCCGGAAATTGGTATCCTCCATCACAAGACGATGGGAAGCACTATTAATAACCTCAAAGTAATTAGGTTGATATAATAGGCCAACATCAACCCCCCGACGATCGGGAGAATCGTAATGTACAATCTGATAATTCCTGTCGCTTATGGATGGTTCTTTAACAAGATCTTCCAGAACACCCCGATTTTCAATTTCCGATACACCCAATAAGGCTGGCCCGTCAGGGGTGATGTCCGTGCCTATTTGGGCAATCACTTCCGCCATATGGTTCAGTTTTTCATGATACCGTTTCGAATTCCAATGCTTTTCACTCTCAGGGGTAAATTCCTCACTCAGGTATAGTTCGGTATTGTTAACCGTATCGAATAGGTTTTCAAGATTATAAAAACCGATGCAAACAACATGGTAAGCTTTCTTGGGTTGACTTTGGGCTGAAATACCCAGTAAAATTCCAAAAATTAACAATTGAAAGCGGATGAATCTATTCGTCATGTCTAATTCATTTAAGGATATCTGGTGCAAAGGTATTATTTACAAGTATAATATCACAACCATCCGAAGTTTCAAATAAGTATTTTTTATGAATTGTGATCCTATTCAAGATGTATTCAGGACGAAAATGGCAGATATGATTTTTAATATAAACCCTGTAATATCGGAAATAATCGGTATGTGAAGAAATGTGGAAATATATTTATAAATACGCAGAATAAATTGGAAAGCTAAAGATGGATTTTGTTAATTTCGAACGGTTTTTAATTATTTTTGCTTGTTATTCTTTTTTAACGATTTCGATTTAAAAAATATGAGGAACTATTTAACCATTTTAGGTTGTCTGCTACTCCCTTATTTTGTGCATTCTCAGGAAATAGAGCCTGATACGACCAAACCTACTGAGATTGATCTTCCTGAGATCATTGTGTTGGCCGAGGACCTGGAAAGCGATAATCAATCGCAGCAAATTTCAGGATTGTTACAGTCATCAAATGATATATTTGTATCAACGGCTGGTTATACCTTTGGACAAACACGATTTAAAATTAGGGGGTTCAACTCGGAGAATACCAGTATTTTAATTAACGGATTACCCGTAAATGATCGTGAAACGGGAAGGGCCTACTGGTCGAGTTGGGGTGGACTCAATGATGCTACTCGAAACAAGGATATTTTAAGCGGGATTGGACCATCCTCTTTTAATTTTGGAGGACCTGGTGGAGTTACCAACATTGAAACCAGAGCATCATCCTTTAATAAACAGACTAAATTTACTTACTCATCCACGAACAGGAGTTATCGCAACAGGGCCATGTTCCTTTATGCCACAGGCCTAATGGACAACGGATGGGCTTTTACCGCTTCCGGCTCACGAAGATGGGCCCAGGAAGGGTATGTGGAAGGCACTTTTTACAATGCCTGGAGCTATTTTATAGCCGCTGAAAAAAAGATCAATGATGAACACAGTATTGGCCTGGTAGGGTTTGGAGCACCCAATAAACGGGGAAGAAACGGGGTAAGTACACAAGAAGCCTATGACCTGGCCGGAAGCAATTTTTATAACCCTTATTGGGGATACCAGAATGGAGAGAAGAGGAATTCACGGGTAAACAATTATCACCAACCCATGATTATTCTTTCTCATTACTGGACACCGGATGATAAAACCAAGCTTACAACATCGGGGTATGTTTCATTTGGTCGGGGAGGATCTTCTGCCCTTGACTGGTATGATGCACCCGATCCTCGCCCGGACTATTATAGAAAACTACCCAGCTACGATGGCGATGTAAATGGATTAACACCTGCTCAGCGAGAGGATTTGTGGCTTAACGACGAATCTTTCCGTCAACTCGACTGGGATTATTTTTATTTCATTAATCGAAAAAACTTATTTACCGTTGAGGATGTCAATGGAATTGAAGGCAATACATATACGGGTAATTTATCAAACTACATCATTGAGGAGCGCAGAAATGACCGAACCCAGTTTGGATTGAATGCGAATTATAAAAAGGAGATCAATGATAACATAACCCTTTCAGCCGGTGTTGATCTGTCACAATATAAAACCCATCAATATAAAACTGTACTGGATTTATTGGGAGGTGATTTTTACCTCAATGTCGATAAATATGCTGAACGTGATTTCATTGATCCGATTGCAGCCCAAAATGATCTGAATAATCCGAATCGTGTTGTTAAAGAAGGGGATATATTCGGATATGATTATACCGGCAACATCAACAATTACAGTGCATTTGTTCAGGGTGATTTTACCTATTCAAAATTTGATTTCTATCTTTCGCTCAATGCTTCTTATGATGAATTCTGGCGTACGGGGCATATGCGCAATGGAAAATATCCTGATAAATCATATGGTGATTCTGAAAAAAATCAATTTACGAATTATGGATTGAAAGGTGGCATAACTTATAAAATAACGGGCAGACATATTTTTAGTGGGAATGCCATGTATATGACCCGCGCGCCTTATTTTCGTGATTCTTACATTTCAGTCCGTACCCGTGAACAAACCGTGGATAACCTGACCAATGAAAAGATTTTATCGGGTGATTTGAACTATAATTACAGATCACCCTATATCCAGGCCAGGGCATCGGTGTATTATACAAGATTTGTTGATCAGGTTTATTCCCGTAGTTTTTATCATGAATCTCTTCGAAGCTTTGTAAATTATCAGATGGTAGGTGTAGATAAAGTACATCTTGGACTGGAGTTGGGCATTGATGCCAAAGTCAGCCAATCTTTCAATTTGTATGGTGTCGTTGCTACGGGTCAGTATTATTATGATTCCAGGCCTTCTGCTACTATTTCCGTAGATAATAGTTCCGCCATTTTGAGTAATAGGACGGTTTATTTGGAGAATTACAGGGTTGGTGGGTTCCCTCAAACAGCGATGTCGGCAGGGATCAAATACCGGTCGGCAAACTATATTTTTGCAGGCGCCAACATCAATTATTATGATGACATTTACCTGGATCTGAATCCCGACAGACGAACAGCAGAAGCAGTCGCCAATTATGGACCGGAATACCCTGAACGGGATGTGATCCTGGAGCAGGAACAACTCGATCCGGGTATCACTTTGGATGCACATATTGGTAAATCATGGCGGATTGATTACACCTATTATATTTCTATAAATTTTAGTGTCAACAATTTGTTGAATGTTCAAGATTTTGCTTTTGGCGGTTTTGAGCAATACAGATATGATCCTTTTGAGATGAGTAAATTCCCGCCCAAATACTTTTATATGTATGGAAGGCAATATTATTTAAACATTAATTTCAGGTTTTAACGAAAGATAAATGCGTATTATAATGAAAAAACCGGTTTTAAAATCAGTTGTCATACTTGCTGGTATAGTTGTATTATTCGGATGTGTAAAAGATGTTCCGGATGCCCCTGATACATCCCCTATTCCTTTTGATCCGGAAAAGGTACTTACAATTGGACAACTTAAAAATATCTATACCGATAGTGCGGGGGCCTATACCTTTACTGAAAATTATTCATTGTTTGCCACAGTTGTGATGGATGAGTCTTCTGGTAATATTTACCGCAGTGCTTTTGTTCAGGATAAAACAGGTGGATTACAACTTAATTTCCTAAATCCGGGCGGACTTTACCTCGGAGATTCCATCCGTATCTTGTTAAAAGGAGCTACCCTGGATTCTTATCACGACTTATTCCAGCTTAACAACATTGATCAGGGTGCAACAGTGATGAAGATGGCCACCAAAAATTATATTAAACCCCATGAAATTGGAGTACAGGAGTTGATCAACAATATTGATTTTTACCAATCCACAGTGATCCAGTTAAATGATGTGCAGTTTTTATATTCCGAATTGGGTGAGACATTTGCGGATTCTGTAAATAAAATAGATGTGAACCGCGCACTGGAAGATTGCAGTGGGACCTCCATCATTGCCAGGACCAGTGGCTATGCCAATTTTGCCAATCGTGTATTGCCTGAAGGAAATGGTACATTGATAGCCATTGCAACTGTTTATACCAGTGGAAGCAATGTAACACCCCAGTTGGTCATTAGAAGTTACAATGAGATTGTATTTGATCAGGATCGTTGCCAGGGGGTTGAAGTAGATCCGGTTCCTGAAGTGTACGAGAATTTTGCCAATGTAAGTATAGGAACCAACTTATCCCTCAACGGGTGGACGAATTTTGTAGTTGCAGGCAATGAGCGGTGGAGAGGAGAAGAGTTTGGAGGAAATCAGTATGCTGAAATACAAGGATATGGAACTGGTCTGGATAATCTCGAAGCATGGTTGATTACTCCACCGGTTATCAATGCCGAAGGTGATAAATTTTTAAGCTTCCAGAGTGCGATGGCTTATTGGGAGCATAATAACAATATTCCATTGGAAGTTTTTGCATCTACCGACTTTAATGGTTCCAATTTTGAAACGGCATCCTGGACAAAACTGAATGCAACAGTAGCCGATGCCTCCAGTGGAAACTACAATTTTGTTGAATCCGGCGAAATATCTTTAAGTGAATTTGTTGGTAATGTGGCCATTGGCTTTAAGTATAAAGGAAGTGCTACTGAGTCAACCACCATTCAATTGGATGAAATTACCATCAACAATGGAGGAGAACCCATTCTTAGTGAGAATTTTGATGCAGATTGGGGTGATTGGGTGGCTTTGAGTAAAACCGGTACACAACACTGGTCAAGGGATAATAGCAATGGTCCGGATGGATCACCCTGTGCTGAGATGAATGGATTTGAAGCAGGCTATCATATCAATAATGACTGGTTAATTTCTCCACCTTTGGATTTAACAGGCTTTGCCAATGTAAGGTTAACTTTTGAATCAGCTAAAAACTTTGATGGAGATCCCATCCGGATCAAGGTAACTGAAAATTATACAGGTGATCCAGCCACTACTTCCTGGACTACCATGACTGCTACTTTGTCTCAGGGTAGTTTTAACTGGACCCAATCGGGTGTCGTAAATCTTTCCGGGTTTAGCGGAAACCAGGTTCATGTAGCCTTCGAATACAATTCCACAAGTAGCACTGCCGCTGCCTGGCGAATTGATAATGTTGTGGTAAAAGCTAATTAATAGGCTGACTGATAAAGAAAAATAAACCGGGATTGGTAGTTTCCAATCCCGGTTTTGCTTATATGAAGTCTTACTAAATTACCATGAATGATATCCTGAATGTTAATTGCTTTTGGGACTAGTCCTTTCACCATTTTTATACAATACCGGGAAAGCCCCTTCAACACCCTTATCCTTTAGCTCTTTCGTGATCTTAAGGGCCTGGGATTTGGTGTAACAATCTCCCACCGTATATTTTCTCCAACTATGATAAACTTCTTCATTGACGACTTCATCGATGCCGTAGCGTTGTTTCAGGGTTAATACTGACTCACTTGTATTCAATAAAGCCAAGATCTGAACTTTATAACAATACTTGGTCATGGGCGTTTTTTTCGTAAATGGGTAAGGATAATAATCCGGAGAAACCGTTTGTAATTCCCTGAGATTATCAAGTCGTGAGCCATTAAAATATGCAATTACAAAAGCTCCGGCTACACCATTGTTTTTAATGAGGCTGTTACGGTAGCCGCGTGCATCATCATAATTATTGAATGATCCTGTAACGTATTTATACCAGTAACCGATTTTTTCTTCCTGTATTTGGTTACGAAGATTATACTTTTCTTCCAGTCCCTGGACTGACAGCTGTTTCTTATAGGAAGCCTGTACCTGCACTTTAAATTCTACTTCAGCAACCTGGGTCTCGACTTTCTCAATCTCAGGTTCTTCATCAATAATCACGATTGGTTCTGCCTCAACAAGCCGCTTGATGGACACATCATTTTTGAATTTATATTCGCGGCCCATTTTCTCAAGGTAAAGAATGCTTGACATTGGAAGACTGCCATATATTTTATCCAACTGTACGTTGTAGGTTACATTGAAAACAGAATCAGTTGGCAACTCATCCCAATAAAGACTCAAGGTATAATTTTTAAATTCAACCCGTGAAGCATTGGCAATGGCTGTATCCAAAACATTAAAACCAATGGGTAAGACCTGTGTTAATTCTGCTTTACCATCAATTTTGCCTTTACTGATCTGACAATTCATCATGAACTCATCCATAGCAGTCAAATTGGGCGGAAAAAAACATCTTAAATCTACCTTTGTACCAGCAAAGGGATTCAGCGGTATTTCTGCCGTTTCTTCTTCCAGCAGATCAGGTTTTGGACTGCGGGCTCCAAAATAATAGCTCAATCCCAGTGAAGTATAATAATAAGCATCATTTTGCGATCCATTTTCCACCCCATCCAACAGGTCAGAGTCATTCAATCTAAGTCCTGTTTCCAGGTTCATATACCATTTGTCAGCCAATCGGAAATCAAAGCCTAAACCAACCGGAACCATCAATCCCATTTCCCGGGATGATTCTGTTCGTTCTATATCATTGTTATATCCGGCATCCCCAATGATCTCGCCGGTTTCACCTATCCAGGCCTCACTCCGATAAAAAATAGCTCCGCCCCCCACGAAGGCATAAGGATTGACGAAGCGATTTTTATTTTCAAAAAACAGATTTAAAAGATTGATCTGAAAAGCCAGGTGCAAATCAGTGTAGGTACTGGAAAACATAACATCACTGGCATCTTTGCTGCCTTTGAAATTGCCGTTGGTAACATGCAGGTGAACTCCGAAAACAGGAGAAAGATAGCGTCCGAAACGGAGACCATAACCCAGTTCCGTTTCATCAGGTATTTTGGATAATATATTATCTTCATTTTGGATGTCGCCAAACAATTGTGCGGCTCCTGCGTGAGCATTTAAATACCACTTATAATCCTGTGACGACTGAGCCACAATGGTTATCGAACTGGAAAACATGCAGAGCATGAAAACAAAAGTGAAAAAAGTAAATTGGATTTTAGTTGATCGCATAACCACTGTATGAAGTCAATGTATGCATACAAATGTATATAGTTATACAGATTGATTTTGAATTACTGTTGCAATTTATTTAACAACTTAATGTTTATAAAAGCCTTATTGATTAATTGTTTTGCCTGTTCGCTAAATGGTTACTTACAAGGAAAGTTGAAGAAATGTCCATGATATGCTAAACCCATTAAATATGAACAAAAAAATTTCTTGTTTTTTAGTTAAATCAAAATAAAAGATTTATGGGATTAATTCAATAATTTTGACCAAAAGAAAATGCCATGACCCGGTTAAGTGTTAATATCAATAAAATTGCAACACTCAGAAATGCCCGAGGGGGAAATGTTCCGGATGTATTGCAAGCTGCAAAGGACTGTGAACGATATGGTGCTCAGGGTGTCACGGTTCATCCCAGGCCAGATGAACGTCATATTCGCTACAGTGATGTCAGGGCTATAGCACCTATTGTAACCACCGAATTCAATATCGAAGGATATCCCGGAAAAAGTTTTATGGATTTGGTTTTGGAGGTCAGACCCGACCAGGTTACCCTCGTACCTGATCCGCCTGATGTTCTCACTTCCAATGCAGGTTGGGACACCATAAAAAACGAAGCTTTTCTTAAGGAGGTGGTTCAGGAATTCAAGAACCATGATATTCGGGTTTCACTGTTTATTGAGACCGATGAAAAAATGATACGCAATGCGGGAAAAACAGGTGCTGATCGTGTGGAATTATATACAGAAAATTATGCCCGCCAGTATCCGATCCATAAAGAAAAGGCCATTGCACCATTTATCAAAGCAGCGATTGTGGCTGGAGAATCAGGCCTGGGGTTGAATGCTGGTCATGATCTGGATTTGAATAACCTGAGGTATTTTGCTGAAAATATCCCAGGCTTACTTGAAGTATCTATTGGGCATGCACTCATTTCAGATGCCATTTACTTCGGACTTGAGAATACCATTCAAATGTACCGAAGACAATTAACTTTCTGATGTTGCTGGTTTCTTTTCCAGTGTAAAATAAAACAGCAGGGCATTAAAGAAGGCATAAAATACTACACCTGCCTGGCGTTCGAGCATCGACTCAACAAGGATATGAAAGGCAAAAAGCAAAATGAAAGAAAGGTAGAGGAGATTGTTGTGTTTAAATGCTACTATTAGGGCAATACCGAGACAACCAATGAGTATCAGGAAACCAGGTAATCCAACTCCCAAATAGGTCTGCAAGTATTGATTATGAGCATTGTACTCTCTTTCTTCAGCCATAACAATATGATGCTTCCGGTATTTGTTGAGCAAAGTGTAGTTCACATCACCCGTACCGACCCCAATAATTGGATGCTCAAGAATGATTTCAAGCGAACTTTTCCAGATCAACATGCGGGCAACTGAACCATCAATGGAAGTGCTGTCGGGTTGAAGTTTCGATTCCAAAGCACGTTCAGCTGCAAAAAAACGTTGATAAGCCGGAGGAGTCATGATCAAGATGATCACAAATGCAGCAAGCAATGCTGTGATCAGTATTGACACATATTTAATATTATTATGACTTTTTAAAATCGTCATGATAATAAGGGAAATATAAACGAGTACCAATCCGACAATTCCTGCTTTGCTACTTAACAAGATAATGAACACCTGGAAATAAATGACCAGCACCATGGCTGCAATTCGCTTTAGATCCGTCTTCTGTTTGTTTGTAATGAGCCAGTTGACCAGAATGATGATGGCAAATGAAAATAATAATGACAGGTAACTTGGATGATGTTTCATAGACAGCCGCGTGTAAAAAAATACATTGGTTGACTGATCTATGAAGTATTGATAAACTGCATTATTCAGGATGATGAAACTGGTAATCAAGCTACCCCAAACAAAACTTTTGGTTATACGATGGGCAATGTTATCTTTTAAAAGGTGAACATCGATAGTCGAAAAAAGTAGTGGAAAAACAAATAATGAAAGTTTTACCTGCAGGGTGAAAAGGGCACCTGTTTTACCTGTGATATGCTCAGAGTAGAATGATCCTGCCACATATACCAAAAAAAGTAGGCCGAACCCCATTAAATAACTGTTTGTCTTTGACGAGCGAATTCGTTCCCACTTTTCTGCAAAATTTAATTCAAGTATCCATACCAGTCCGATGAGTACGATTACTGGTGCAACCAGCCTATCATGGATGGGAAGCAAAAAGGCCAGGGCAATAAGCAGGTAGCTGTATGACTTATATGCAAATTTGGTCTTTATCAATGATTCAGAATTAATAATTAAATAAATTCATGCAAGTGTTTTTCAGCAAATTTAATCACCCTTCCGGGATCTTGGGTTTCAGTTGGTAAATTTACAATGTGCCTGGATAAATAGAGTGCATTTGGGATCTGATTTTCATCCAGGTCCCAAATTTTCCAATCTTTTTCAACCGGGTATAATGGGGTACAAAACCAGTCGCCCAGCTCAATTTTGGCATTAAAAGCCAATTCTTCAAATTTTTGTCGATCCCGGACCAAAACAGGATATTTCAAAAAGCAATGGTCTTGATGATATATCGGATCGACATGATATTTATTATGCGCTGACAGAAATTGGGTATATATTTTCCCGTTTTCACGACGGCGCATCATCAATTCCCGGAATGAAGCCAAATTCTCAGTCCCTTTTTTTATCTGCACTTCAGATATGTCTTTTAAATAATTTTTTGGCATTTTCACTCCGGTAAGTTCTTCTCCCTGGCTCGACCCGATCACAAGGTTATGTTTGCTAAGGAACCGGTACATTGACCGCAGCTTCCAGTAATTAGATGCTGTGAGTATATGATCATGAGCGAACAATAGAGCTGAAAGCACCATTTTATCTTTCATCGTTGGTCGGATGAGCTTTTTATTTACTGTTTTAAGCCCTGGTATCAGATCTTGATTATTGACTGAAGCGAACCCTCCAATTCCGGTTGAAAAGGGTTTGTTCCATTGGGTACTGAAAAAAGCAGCATCACAATAGGATCCGTTAGGTTTTCCTTTGTAGGTTCCTCCAAATCCATGGGTGCAGTCTTCCACCGAATAAATGCCCTTTTTTCGCGCAAGTTCTGCAATCTCATCCACCTGGTAAGATAATCCGAACGTATTTTGGGTAATGATAACTTTGGTCTTAGGAGTAATGGCATCCTGGTATTGACTTGTATCAGGATTCATGGGTTTCTTTTTAACATCCACATAAATTGGCTTTGCGTCAAGATATTTAATAGCATTGGGCACTACTACGCAAGTGAACCCCGGCAGAATGACTTCATCACCACTACCAACACCCATTGCTTTCAAAATGGCATAAAGGGCTACCCTTCCTTTCCAGTAAAGAAAGATGTTGTCGTTCTTCAGGATTTCTGCAAGGGCTTGCTTATAGACCTCTGAATTCATTTACCGAAAATTTTACCAATTCTGAAAATACCGGTGATTGAGCCGACCCCATATGAAAAATGCAGGGTCATAAAGCTCCACCAAAGGTAGACAAAACTATTTTCTCTGTTCTTAAGCTTTGCTGAAGCCATCAGGATAAATCCCTGGTAAATGATGAAAAAAGCCGCGCTTAGCCAAACCAGGATATTGTCCCATAACCAACCGGCTATTATTGGAAATATGAGCGAAAGCACTAATGCAAGCGGGATAAAATGGCGGAGGCTGAGAGAATTCAACGAACGGGTAATATATACCGTCAGGATGTTCCAGTGTCCATTCCGGTAATTGTTATGCGCTATTTCATGGAATGTTTCGCGAGCATAATAAGTGCAGTTAATATTGGGAATAAGAAAAATCTTCCCTCCATTTTGTTTGATCCTCTTGTTCAGTTCAATGTCCTGGTTGCGGGTGAGTCGCTCATTATACCTGCCATATTTTTCAAAGACAGTTTTATGGTAACAACCGAATGGTACTGTATCTACCTCCTTGATTTCCGCTGCACCCGTTCTGAAAAATGCATTTCCCACTCCGAAAGGACTGCTCAAAACACTTTTAATAGAAAGGGATTTGATGTTTTTATTTTTTACATCTGTGATCCATATAGCCCCTACATTATCAGCCTTGAGTTTTTGGGACCATTGAATCAGTTGGGTAAAATAATTCGTGGGGTATTGGCTATGGGCATCCAGGCGTATAATATAATCTCCTGTGGCTTTTTCAATGCCGGTATTCATAGCATGCGGAACTGTTTTACGGGGATTTTCAAATAATTGAATAAAAGGTAGTTTTGCACCATAATGACGAACGATTTCAGCCGTCCTATCTTCACTTTTACCATCAAATACCAGGACTTCCATGTGTGACCTGGGATAATCCGATACCAGAATGGATTCAAGACAATCGGCTATGTATTTCTCCTCATTCCGGCATGGAATGATCACTGATATTTTGGGTAATTCTTTCTGTTCAGTCATTGAGCAGCTTTTTATAAAACCCGATGAGTTTTTTTTCCTCCAGGTCCCAGTTGTATTTCTCTATGACAGCATTGCGGCCATTGGTACCCATTTTTTGGGCTTCTTCCGGATTGGCGAATAAATGATCTATAGCCTGGCTGATCTCATCGGGATTCATGGGATCAACGCAGAGACCACATTGATTTCCTTCTACAATTTCTTTCCAAAGTGGGAAGTCTGATGCGATAACTGGCAATCCGGCAACCATATATTCAAACATCTTCACCGGTAATGCATCCAGGTAATTGATGATGGGCTGAAGGGTTACGATACCAGCAAAAGAGCGATCACTAAGTTCTTCTACTTTTTTACGATCGGCGAATCCAATCTCATTCACCTTCTGCCAACCCTTCAGTCCGGCCAAATCATTTCTATATTGATCCGGTGCATATTTTCCGGCAAGGTTCAACCGTATGTTTGAATTGGTTTTTTCTAATGCTTTAACCAGTTCGGTGATTCCCCTTTCTCTGGTTATGCTTCCCACGTAAAATATTTCTGCCTTTTTATCCTTTTTGATAGCTTCTTTATCCAGTTCATTAAAAACGGGATAATTTTTAATATCTATTACTTGCTTATGTATCTTACTGAAACGGTCACGGATGAATTCTGTAGCCGTAATGATCCCGGACATTTTAGAGGCATAATGATTCTCAAATTTCTCTGTAACAAACGCTACAGATTTCCTGAAAATCCGAGGGATATAATGTTTACTCAACAATTGACGGGGAACGTCTTCATGTACATCGTATATCACCTTCTTTCCCTTTTTGACCAATTTTGTTGCAGAGGGTAAAACCTCCGGATCATGAAAATGGTACAAATCAGCATTAAGATGGAGTGCTGCATTATAAATTGCTTTTGAAGCTTTCCGAAATCTTTTCAGTCGGCCGGAAAAATGGCAGGGAACTCCAATTACCTTCACTCCCTCTTCTTCAAAAGACTCCCCATTGATTACCAGCAGTTTTACATCATAGCCTGCACCTGCAAGCGATTTACACTCCTTGTAAAAAATCCTGGTGTCTCGTGCAGGATGAACGGTAGTTATATGACAAATGAGCTTCAAGGAATTATTCTATATTACAGTATGATCAATGAATGTTTCGTGGTTAATAATATTCAATCCTTTTTTAAGGATGATATTCGGGTTAATTGAATTTACTTTCTGATGCTCCGGTTTAATTGCCTTTTGAATGATGTTCTCAATTAAGGAAATTATGATCAACCTGCTAATGCATTGCGCAATCCACTCTGGTGCAACTGATAGATCGGCCAGTACCGAAATATACCCTGTATGCAAGGTTTTGAGCAGGCTGATGATAGATGAATCAAAAGTAAGGAGCTTTTGTACAATGCGCTTATCGCTTATGAGAAGTTTAGTGTTTTTCTTAAACGCCGACTGAAACAGGTTTTTAATCACACGCAATGCAACATTTATTTAGTCTGTAAAAGTACAAACAATTGATCAAATGCCCTGTCACACAGAATTGCAGGAACTTATTAATGAATCAGAATATTTTAATAAATATTGAATCTAATCAGAGGTTTTTATACCCAATTCTGCTACCTGGACTACCTCACCAGTTTCTTCATGAAGTATATAAGCTATTATTTTACAGTTAGCCGTTTCCCAATTTTCATCCGGAGCATAGAAAAATGAATTCGTATATTCGATATTTGGTGTGATGGATCCATCCACTGACAAGGGAGTCCCATACAATGGTGAGATAGCATCCCTAAGTATATTTCGATGATCAAAATCCAACCAGTCTGGGGTGGGACCTATTGCAGGATTGTTATTTTTCTGAGCTGCTGTTACATGGTCTTCGGCAATCATAACAACCAGATAGTAAGTTCCTTCAAGGGATTGAGTAAATGTGGTTGAAACTTCTATCAAGACGCTTTCCAGGTTTGGATACCAATAATTCTTCAATAAGACATTTGCCACATTATCCTTTGCGAGCTCATCATAAAATACAGTCTCCCATTGATTCGGGAATATGACTGGGCTTCCGCTATAGGCAACTCGATCAATAGTAGCTGTAGGATTGAATGGTTCCTGAAAATCCTGGAATATTTTAATACCATCCTGACAACGATGATCAGTTGTATAATCTCCTGTTTCATCAACTTCTGCATAAAATCCTGCATGAATAGAATAGATAATCAGTCGGTGATCATTCTCTTCTGCTAATTCATGGGCAGCGATCGACTGCTCGGGACAATTCACACACTTGTGTCCGGTAAATTCTTCCAAAAGTACCTGCTTCTGATCTACGAATATTGAATCAACATAAAAGAGCGTGTCGGCCAAATCATCAGGAATTTCTTGTGTTGTAATTACTTTAAGTGGTTCATCAATTTTATCACAGGCAGACCATGAAAATGCTAATAAAGTGAAGAGAAGAAACAGTTGAAAAATATGTAATTTCATTTTCATTTTGATTTATAAAAGATTAGAATGAACTGGTGATTGTAAGGGTTAGACCTGTCGAAGCGGGAACATATCTGCAAACCCCTCCAACGCAAAGCAATCCTTCGCGCTGACGACCATAACGGACCGAGATGCGATTGGTATTATCCGTATATCCGAAAGAAACATTGTAATAATGTATTTGGCGGTCTGTATCCGGATGTCCATAATTATATTCGTCCATTACTGAAAAGAACCAGGTGGGTGAAACATTGTATTCAAGGGTCAATGCTGCCCAATCTCCCTCATCTTCTTTGGTCCAAAGGCCCTGTAATTCTGTTCGAAGTGAGTTTCGCCTGTCAAACTTGTAAGTAAAGTCAATCACTCCAATATTGGCATAAACCATAACATCATCATCAAAAAGCTCCTCTTCTATTACATTCAAATTGTAGGTTTGATTATAATATGCCGCTTTAAGCTTTATTTTAGAATTGATTTTCTTCTCTATCAAAAAGTTCAGGTCGCGGTAAAATGGTAAATCGCCGATTGAAAAGAAGTTGGTTTGATAACCATCGGTTCCGGTCGAATCGATCGGTATTTCCGGTGAAATTTGTTCTTTTTTGATCGAATTGGCAAATGAATAGTTTGCGGTAAGGGTAGTTCCATACTTACCACCAAGTGTTGATTTCTTCGGAAATGTGTAAATAATCTGCCCCTGGAATCCAAATTCGCCGTTTTGTTTGGTGGCATAAGGATACATTGTTGCCAAACTATATTGATGTTCTTTGGATATGGCCGGCAGATAATTGATGTCGAGCATAGGTGGGTTTCCACTTTCATTGCGGCTCGATTTATAATACATGTTATCAATCCATTTAGTGGCTAAAAACAAACCAAATCCTTTGGTTGAGTATGAAAATGTTGAATATAAAGCCTGCCCCTTTTTATAAATGAAGTTGTTTGTAGCATTGGGATCATTATCCTTTTCAGCATATTCGGCATAAAAATTAAATCCGCCATGTGCAAGGTTAAATCTTCCGGCCCAACTACCGACATTGACAGGTAGTTGGTATTCATAGGTATTTACCTTAGTCCAGGTAACAGTATCACCATAAGGCATAATAGAATCAAATGGGTATTTACGATTGAAGGTCATGGAGTTTGATTTTTCATAACGACTTACAAAACTCCCGCCAAGCGTAATCCTTGTTTTTGAGTCTTCCAAACCATTGAAAATATCATTGAGATAAAAGTCACCATCGAATCCCCTCACAATTCCCCTGCTATCGGGTTCATAAGGTTCCCAGAAATATCGTTGAACACCAACCAGCCCTTTGATGGTAACGCCCTGGACTGGCGAAAATTTCGCATTAAAACCATAAATATTGTTGTCATATCCCAGGGTCCACTCTTCCCACGATCGAAGGATCAGTCCACTTCCGAATTGTTCATAAAAATGTCCTGCTGTAAACTCCAGTGATCCGGTTTTGTAATTGGCAAACCAATAAGGAACGCCAACACCTTCATAACGGGGGTCGAATCCTACCATGGGATTAAGAAAACCTTCGAAGCGTGCGCCTGCATTAAAATTGCCATTGGAATAAAGAATATTGGCAAACCCATTCATCCCGAATTCTTTATAATTCAGAGTGGAATCGGTGATTCCCAATTTGTCATCCTCCTGATAAACCTGGGCATCTACCTGAACATTACCGGTTACTTTTCCACCATTGATCAAACCCTGCGAATAGGTCATTATTGGAAAAAAAACTAAAATCCAAACGATCCTGTAATAATTGTGCATGATTTTGGAAAATTAGGAGTTGATATAATTAGATGTTTATTTAATGGGTTTACCATCAATGAGTTTTTCTACGATTTCAATGTATTCCTGTTCATCACCATCAAGATAACCCACATGTTGCCATACAATAAGCCCATTTCCATCCACGATAAAAGTATGGGGTGGGACATTGACATTCATGGCCCTTTTAAAATCTCCATTTTCATCCAGTAATACTTCAAATTCCCAGCTTTTGCCATTGATCAGGGGTAATACACCTCTACTGGAACGTGCATTGTCGATGGATATGGCATACATTTTCACACCCGTCTCATCTACCCAATCCTGATATACTTCGTTAATGGCATCATGTTCTTTGATACAGGGTTTACACCAGGTTGCCCAAAATGTAATGATAATCGGTTTGCCATCATTGGAAATCTTACTCATATTAATGGTCTCTCCATCCAGTGTTTTAACTTCAATAGAAGGAACACTGCCGTAGTTTTTTTGACTTTCCTGAGCATAAACGATAACCACCAGTGATAATAGAAAAACAATGGAAAAGAATTTTTTCATGTTCGTGTATTTAAATATTTAGAACTTTTAATACGATTTTCGGGCCAAAATTAAGATAACCTTAATTATCCCCATCAAAATATGCATATTTATATGGAATCTAAATAGATAGAACACATTTTAGACAAGTGGAGTATTCAAAAAGTTGTCCAAACTGATGAAATTGGTTTTTAAAGTACCATATAGACTTCAAGAATTTTAGCATTCCTGTTAGGATGCAATTGGACTTCTTTTAATAGGGCTGGCAATAAAATGGCTTCACCCAGGCCTACCATTTCTGAATGTTCTCCGGCAGATAACATGAATTCTCCCTCAATACAGATAAATATAACAAAGGAATCCAGCTCGCTATAATCCTTTTGCATGGACTGGTCCAGGTCAATCAGGTTGGTTGTGAAATAAGGGCTTTCAACCAGATTTACAGTTTCATTTTTCTTTTTAATATAATGGGAATGATAATCTTCCTGAACTTCAAAATCAATGGCATCAAGGGCTTCCTCGATGTGTAACTCGCGCATCATCCCTGATGCATCAATGCGATCCCAGTCATAAATCCGATAGGTAACATCAGAAGTCTGCTGAATTTCAGCCAATAAGATACCGGGTCCTAAAGCATGAACCCTGCCGGCTGGCATATAAAAAACATCTCCCTTTTTAACATTTTCAAAATTCATGACATTTTTTAATGTTTTATGATCCAGATGTTCCTGATATTCATTTTTGTCAATTTTTTTGCTGAACCCACATATGATTTGGGAATCATCGTTAGCGTCCAGAATATACCACATTTCAGTTTTACCAAGGCTGCCATGACGTTTCATAGCCAGTTCATCACCTGGATGAACCTGTATGGAAAGCCAGTCGTTGGCATCAATAAATTTTATCAGTATGGGAAATTCATTACCGAATTTTCGGTAAACTTTATCACCCACCAGGTCGCCCATATAAACTTCTACCAATTCGTTCAGATCGTTGCCAGCCAGGAACCCATTCGAAATTTCGGTTTGATTGTCGTCTACACCTGAAAGAACCCATACTTCACCGCAATTGGGAAGGGGTGAAAAATTCTTATTCAATACGGTCTTAATTCTTTGGCCTCCCCAAATTTTATCTTTGAAAATGGGTTTAAATTTGAGTGGATTGAGTGTATACATCGGATAATGTTATGGTTTGTCAATATTGCAAAAGTAGTGAAATGAGTCTAACGCATTACGCATATCAAAATTTCAGTAAGCCGGAAAGATAAAGGATGAGATCATTTGACTGACTATAAATCCTGGTTTAGGGTCCATAGTTCATTGGAAGATAATTTGAATGCAACAATGCCTTGTGCTTTTGTATAGTACAATTCAAAAGGTCGCCGTTCCTGCTTCCAATAATATACATTTGTATAGCTGGTGCCTCCAAGATTGAGACTCGATTTGAATTTAAAATTGTCGCCTTTATCCAAACTTTCCGTTTCTGAGATAACAATTTTCATTTCATTGGAATAATAAATCCCTTCTGAAATGGATACTTTTAAAATATCCCAGTCGCCGGTTTCACTCTTATTTTTTTCGAGATAATATGTGAAAAAGAACTCGGTTGAAGGAGATTCAAAAACCAGCATTTGTCTTTCCAAATCTGCATAATAATCCTTTTGAAATGAAAAGAAGCCACTTTGATCTGTTTTATAACGCACAGTTTCGAAATATGATATTTTGCCATTACCCCTAAAGGTCATCATATTGGTATCAAATTCAAAAGTAATGCTTTCATTTCCCTGAAAGGGTATCCAATTTGTTGATGATACCGGTAATACCTGGGGATCGGTTACTACGTCCTTAGGTCCGCAGCTTGCCAACATTACACCAATTCCTAAAGTCAAGAGCAAATTAATTTTTAAAGTCCTCATAGCTATCTTTTGTGAAGTGAATTGTTCTACGTTATAGTAGCCGATTTGTTCCATATTATGCGGTTCAAAAGATTATGTTAACTGATATAGGTATCAAGTTGAAGGATTATTTTCCTGAACAAAAAATGTTTAAATGAAATATAAAAATAAAAGTTGAAAATTGGTAAGCCTTCAAAATAGGCTTTTGAATGTTTGTTTATCCTGATTGACAATCAATTCACATGCTCTTGTTGATAATTTGGAAGACAGGTATTTTTTGAGCTGTAAAATCATTTTAATTTTGAACCATTATAAAAGGTTCTTCCAATTATTGAGCCTTAGAAGGTAGAGATCTAAAGCAGCGACAGGCCGTTCCCCATTTTCACCCGGGAGGTGGTTAAATTCCACCCGCTGCTTTTTTACCTTACTGCACCATCACCTTTTGACAGTAATATTTATCCACCAATTTGATCCTGACAATATACAATCCCGGGTTATAATCAGAAAGATCAATAGTAAATTCATTTCCATAGGAAGCTTGGGGAGTTAGATTTAATTTTTGAATCCCTCCCGATGATATGATTTCTAATCCTGTGATGGATTGTGTTGCTGTTATATGAAGCTTCTGACCAACAGGGTTAGGAGTTAATTGAATGTTAACTCCAGGTTGATTGTGAATCGACTGGGTGGCTTTCAATACAAAGTCATGAGAATAAGTTTTATTGGCATATGTGGCTTCGAATTTCCAGGTTCCATAATTGTCATTGTGTAGTACGATGAAAAAATAGAGCCAGGAAGCTGAATAAAAGGGCCAGGATGAAGTCCAGTTCCAACTGGCAAATTCAGAATTATCAGGTCTTCGGATCATCAATGACATTGGGTCGCCATTGAATACATTTCTTAAATAGGTAACCAAATAAATGGTGTCTCCAGGAGCAAAAGTGTCTGCTTCAAAGGTCGATTCAACTTGCGGACAATTATCCAGTTGAGGAATTTGTTTATTGGTGCTGATCTTATTGATTCCACGCTCCCTGTATGGTAGCTGATCCTGCCACCAGGAAGCTAAAATACCAGTATTGCATGGTCCTTCGAAGGGATCTATCAGATTTCCTTCCGAATTGAATATTTCGAAGTGTAAATGAGGCGAAATGGATCGTCCAGAGCTACCGACAATACCAAGGTATTCTCCTGCTTCAATTTCCTCACCAACATATTTTGTTGTCAGGCTGTTTTTTTTCAGATGAATATACCAGGAAGTTGAGCCATCATTGTGCAAAACAGCGCAACCGTTCCAATCCGAATTGGTATTTTCACAATTTTGATCAAAATTTCCATCTTGTTTAAAATAGAGAATTCCCGGTGCAGATGCAATTACCTTTACTTCGTCGTAGTGCATTTTTTTCCATGGGTGCGGCCAAATAAAAAAATCTGTTCCCGAATGATTATATCCATCCGGAAGGTCATATGATAAATCTCCACAACCATAGTCCAGTATCTGATTGGGATAAGAAGGATTGTGATCAAAATAAGCTGAAATCGTGAAAAACCCGGGATCGTCTGTTGTTTCGGATGATATTGGCAATTGTAATTTGGGTGAAAGGACGGCATCAGTGTTTTGCTCTCTTTTAGTTTCACGAATCATCGTTAAGCTGTCGTTGATTCCTTGAGGAGAAATATTTGGTTTATCAACATAGTTTGGAATGGGGAAAGGGAGAAATTGACCTTTTGTCCAGATAGAACTTTGATTCAAATCGCGGTATATAAAACTTTCCTGAGCTTGCACACTTTGAAGTGCAATGATCAACCCTAAACATGTCCATACAGTGTTCGTGATTTTATTCATAATGCAGGATTAAACATACTTTCACAATGACAGTTCCTGTGAAGTGACAAAACTAAAATTTTGTTTGGTTTATTTCAAAAGTAATGCGGTAATATTTTCATAAACGATGTTGGTCGCAGTCAATGGAATTTTCTAACCTTTTTAGTAGTTTTTCTGTCCCATTTTCATATGCAAGCTCTTTTATCAGCCAGCTTTTGAGTTGAATGCTGGTTTCAAGGTGATGAATGTTCATAGCGGTTTTTACATCTTCAAAATATAGATACTCCTGTCTGATCGTTATGCTCTTCCTGTTGTTCAATTCGATATAAGATACCGATTTGGGTTTGGCCTTTTTTTCAACAGGATTATATTTTGAGCGTTTCCCGATACGCGGATTCATGTAATTAATATTTAATCAAAGTATAGGTGACAATATAGGCATTGAATCCAATGCATTCAAAAAATATTTAATTTTTGATACACTACAATTATTAATTATTTATATTGCAAATTGATACATGCGTCCTTATCCTTATAGAGTCCGAATTATACAAATCATTCATAGCGAATGAAAGCAAAAGCGTCACGTAAGTCATATATTTTCTGGGTTTTTATTTTTTGGATCCTGGTTCCCGGTAGTTTGTTTCCTCAATTTAGCGCTCCAAGTGAAATTCCAAAAGCAGGCTCTAATTTTTCATTGATCAGTCAAAACGAAAATGGTATAAACATCAAATTTTCACTTGACCAGACGTATATTGATCGGTTTATTGAAACAATGATAGATGCTGATGGTTCGGTCTTAAATACACAGTTATGGCCAACATTTACAACTTATGTAGCCATCCCGGAGGCTTCTGAATTTGCGATTGACATCATGGAAACAAAAGCTAACATTTATTCATTGACCCATGATAAGGTGACATTGGTGAATACCAAGGCTGAAAATTCAGAAAGTAGTGAGGTGGATCCGGAAGAAATAATATCTTTTTCGGAGCCTGAGATGATCAGAGGAATCAGGGTGATCGTTGTAAAAATATCACCTTTTATTTTGAAGGATCAGCATTTGAAACTGGTAATCCATTCCAGGGTAAATTTCAACATTGATCTTTCAGGCAATGGACATTTCAATAGTGTAAATCGATATCGAAATATATGGTGGGACAAACTCCTGAATAACATGTTGTTAAATTTTAAATCGCTGCCAAAACTGAACTACCAGGCATATGATAACAATAAAAATCCGGAAAACGGAGCCGAATATCTCATCATCAGTCCAAACGGACAGGAATTTCTTCAATGGGCGGATTCACTAAAATTATTTCGGACTCAGCAAGGGATCCTGACAAAGGTCATAACATTGGGCGAGATCGGTGGAAATACATCCGGGCAGATAGCGTCCTACATAGATGAAGCCTATACTACATGGGCTATTCCGCCTGTTGGAATTTTAATGTTGGGCGATTATGGAAACAACCCCGAAAATTCAATCATAGCTCCGGCATGGGATAATTATTGTGTTTCCGATAATATTTATGCTGATGTAAATGGCGATGATCTTCCTGATATGTATATAGGTAGGATTTGTGCCCAAAATGGTATGGATTTGGCCAATACCGTTGGCAAACTTATTAGTTACGAAAGTGATCCACCTGTTGATACAGCATTTTACCATTATCCCATTGCTTCATGTGCGTTTCAATTGGCAAGCATCAGACAGGTTATTGCCGAATCAGTTGCCGGTTTTTATGAGATCATCTTGGGAAAGAATACCAACCGAATATATTCAGCCTCAGTACCTTTACCCGAGGATTGGACCACCAACCCCGCAGGTTTATCTCTGGTGGAATATTTTGGTCCGACTGGACTGGGTTATATTCCTGCATCACCAACAGGAGTGATGAGTAATTGGGAAGGAGGAACACAAGATTTTATTGATGGTATCAATTCGGGCTCATTTATGACATTGTTCATCGGTCAGGGCAGCGAAACGGGTTGGTATCAACCTTCTTTTACCATAAGTGATCTGGGTGAGCTTACTAACAATTCTCCAACCTTTATATGGTCAGTTACTTCACTGACCGGAAAATATAATTATGGAACCGATTGCTTTGCTGAAGCCATTCATAAGATGACGGGTGGAGCCCTGGGAGTGGTAGCAGCATCCGAGGTAACTTATGCCAATACAGGTGAAATATTGGCAATGGGTGCTTTTGATCAAATGTGGCCCTTTTATCTTCCTGATGCAGGTAATCCAAATCTGCCCGAAGGTAATTATCCAGCCATAGGCATGGTAGCAGGTAAATACTTTCTTCAGCAATATAGTTGGCCTATTAATCCAAATATAAAAGCCACGACCTATCATGCTTACCACTATTTTGGAGATGTTTTTTCTTCTGTTTATTCCGAGGTTCCGCAAGAAGCCAATGTGATACATCCCGATGAAATTATGGCTGGTACGGTGTCAATTCCCATCACCGCGATGAGTGGAGCTCTGATTGGATTGACCGTAGATGGAGAGCTGATTGCAAAAGCAATTGGGACAGGGGACGAAATCAGTATTCCCATTCCAGCGCTTGCTTCTTCTGATGTCATCAAGCTTACGGTAACGAAACAAAATTATTTTAGGTTTACAACCGATATTCAAGTGATCGATTCACTGTCAGGGCAGTTTGATAAAACCATTCATGAAGAAAAATGGCCTATTAGGGTTTATCCAAACCCTTCCAACAAAGACTTTATTCATATTGATTTTGAAGCGGAAACAGCTGATTTCTCGGCGACCATTTATTTGTATAATCCTCTGAAAAATAATGCTTACAATATTGAAAACATAAATACCTTGCCAGCTGATCATTCTTTAATTATTAAGGGACTCGACAAAGGACTTTACATTTTGGTTGTAAAAGCACGTCAAAAAATATGGACGAAAAAGGTAGTGATTTATTAAATGGTTCTTTTAATGGGTAAGGTTTTTTGGTCTAGCGCTGGCTGGTATTAACCAACTTAATTCTCAAACAATGGAGCTTAACAACAAAGTCTTTTATTCCCTTTGGTTGATTTGACTTTTTCATTTCTTCATCAGATTAGAAACAACTATACAATTTAGCAAGAAATGAAAAAGCCCCGATGATGTTGCATCGAGGCTTTGTTGTAGCGCTTCACATCAAAAAATCTAACCAGAATAAACGGAAGTTTATCAAAGATGCACGCAGTGTATTGAAATTATATGATTATTTAATAAAAAATAGGAGCATTATTTAGTTTTATTTTGAAGAATTAAAACAGCAAATGATTAAAATTTGACAACTAGTCAATTTAACCAAGTCATAAAATTTTTAAATATTCCTAATATATCGGATGTTCATTAGTATAAATCGTTTTAGGATGCTATGGGTTTGTTTTTCAGATATATTGATCAAGCTATACGATAACAGTTGCTATATTTAAAAGAATATTTTTTCAAGAAATTTTTTTATTCTGGTACCTGAGTTTCAATATTCAAATTAAAATACCATATATCGTTTTTATCTTTATTATCAACCTGTGAATTCAGGTTAAAGTCAGAGGTTTTATATCCATTTGTTCCAACCTCTGGATTCCAAATTAAGGTTTTATCTGTACTCTCAACTATTCCATTGGCATCTCCATCTCCGCCTGCCATTCCCCAGGTTCCAGGTATTAGTTCCTTATATCCTAAAACCCCACCTAAAACTTTCAAATCATCGGTTGTAAAGTCGTATGAATAAATATCTCCAAATCGGGCCAACGCATTGGCAGAAATTACACCTACATGGTTTCTGTGCCAAACGACAACAAATAATGATTGAATGATTGGATGATCAAATGATAAAATTGATGTGCCATCCAAATCAACAACGGAACCATCATTCAATAAGAATGCTGCTTGCTGAGCAATAGTAGTTGTATTGTTTGCACTGCTAGCCTCGGCAGCATCACGCAATTCAACAAGCACCCAATCAACTATATCAATGCTGGGAATCAGTGCAGTGTATTCCTCACCTAAGTAATTCCAGGGTGATATATTGTAAGGTTGATATAGTGGAAGGATGGAATTCAAATCTGTGTTCATATTGATTCCGTTAAAAGGACCTTCCAAATATACTTTTAAATCCAGATTGAAAGTCTGAGGCTGGTTTTCTAATATATTGACTGTATAATCATGTACTTCTCCTGTATAATAATTTGTACATGGCTCGGGGTTAACTTCATTTTTTACTGAACGTAATCTCATTCTGTGTGAGCCTATTTGTGCATCTGAAGGAATATATAAAGAAGTTGAATAAGTTGTTGCTGTTTGCGCGCAAGCTAATCCTGAAATTAGTTTTTCATTTGCTTCGAAAACATAATTATCATTGAAGTCTATCCACAAGTTTACATATTGATTTGTCCCATTACCGCCACCTGTAACAATATCCATAGTATAGGCAGTATCCTTTTTTAAATCAGTTGTAATATGTGAAAAATTCCCATAACCACTATTGTTACCCCCAGAACAAAAAGTTTGTTCGTGTTGAATTGTGTTTAGACTAAAATTATCAATATAGCACCAGAAACATCCACCCATGTAGAGACCTTCATAGCACAAATCCGGATGATAGTGCTCTACATAATCAGTCCCATTATTGTTACCTGGATCTTGATCCAGCGGATGATCAACAGAATAGCTAATCTCATATAAACCTACCTGCGAAAGATCAGCAGTTGTGGAAAATGAGTAATCCGTTTCTTCATCAGGAAATAAGGTTGTTGTAATGAATTCTGTTACTGGCGTTCCATTATTGATGGTATAACTCACAGGTATGTTTGATAATTCTAATTCACCATTGTTATAGAGGTAAATGGATATAGTTTCATTACTTCCGAGATTTGAACTTGAATAAGGTGCAACTAAAATTTCATCTGTCAACAGATCAACAATTGCAGGATCATATTCATCCGCTCCAATATCGGGATTTGTTAAATCTCTTGCTTCTGAATCAATATCATCTGTTATAGAAACTTGTGGAATCCCCCACCCGTTAAGATTATATGACAAAGTATGCAAGTCAGTGTCTGAGAAAAATTCTGGATCAACATTCAATGAATTATTATCGAAACCTGATGCTAAAATCCAGGAACTCAAGCTGCTTATGTTATTCATGTAACCATACTCTCCTAAAAAAGAGCCCGTGTAATAATAATCATTATAGTTACATTCAATAAAATAGTCTTCAGTAATTGCTACATCGCCGTAAAGAAGACATCTTCCATTGGACTCATTGGAGAAAATATTGTTGTAAACTTTATTGTTAAAGTTATCTGAAAAATCACCTGTACATCCTGCATTTAAACAATAATTATCCTCATTATTGATACCTGATACATGAATGCTATTATAAAGAATCTCCGTTTCAGCAATATTGTAAAGGATCAACCCATATAACGGTGTGCCACCTGAAATCATGGAAATAAAGTTATTTCCAATGAGCCCTTCATTACTAACTGTACCAGAACAATACTGAGCATTCATTCCAATGCTTATACTGGTTGAAGGTTCCATGATGATTTTATTTTTACAGAACACAAATCCATTCTCTACATTACTCAAATATACCCCATAACATTGATTGATTAAAGTTGAGGAATAATAAATATCATTATTCAGCAAAATAGGTGATTCCATGAATTTTATGGTGATGCCCATGTTATTGAAATCAGCAATTCGGTTATTATTGATCTGGATTCCTGTGCTGAGGTCAACACCTTCACCCACACCATGCAAAAAGATACCATACGAGCCATTCAAGATTTCATTGCCGAGGATATCAATGTTATGACAGGGTGTATTATCATAGTATATGACACTATTATCAACAGAATTAAAAGAAAAATCTTTAGTTCCTGTAATTGTATTATTAAGAATTGAAATATGGTGTGCACCATTTACGAAAGTAATTACATTGCCATAGGTTGAAACATTGTTGGTGTATCCTGGAGAGGATATTTTCAGGTTTTGAATCGTAATATAAGAGCATCCATTAAAAAGTAAAGTATAATTATCGTTGTTGTTTATAAATGAAATTTCTGCGGTATCACCTTTTGAAGGTTCAGTTTGGATGGTAATGGTATTGTTCATTCCTGATCCTTCGATGGGTGGAATTATTATTTGTTCATTATAAATTCCGGGCCGGATATTAAATATTACGTCATCAGAAATTCCCCTTGTTTGTAAACCGGAAATAGCATCTTCAATCTCCTGGAAATCAGGCGTGTTTCCCCCAATGGTATAGGTCCCATACATGGCATCTGTGAATTCAAAAGGAACATCAGACCAAACGCCAACATCATCATTGGGATTTGTTTGACAATTATTGGCTTCCCAGGGTAGAATATGACCTACATGCCATGTTCCATAAGGAATTGAACTGATATCTGCCTGGTATTCTATATTGGAATACTCACCAGGTTGAAGAGTTGGTATCACTTTTTGCCCTAATAAATAGTCATAACTCGTATTGGTATCAGCCTGCAAAGTAAATGCGATTTCACTGGAATTATTAATTGGCCAAGGACCATCATTATAAACGCGGCAATTTATGGAAAGAGTTGCTCCCGATAATGAAATGTTTCTATAATTCTCGTCCTCTTTTAAGTTTCCGCATTTTTCAGCAAATCCTTCGGAGGTACAATAATAACTTGACCTATCTCCGGCTGTATTGATTGCAGCCTGAACAAAATAGTAATACGGTTGACCAATATTAACATCGAAATCATCATATTGATAAAAGTCAGTTGTCCAGTCCACAATGGCACCTCCGGGAATAATGGGCTGCTCGTTTTTTAGTAACCTGTATGCACTAGCTCCCGGAACGGAATCCCAGGCAATCTGAATTTTATCACTAAATACCCCTTGTGTCGCATGGCAAACAGGTGCATACAACTTTCTCCATCCCCCATCATTTGCAATAACGAAGGAGGTAAACTCACCATTAGGGTCATCTGAAATATTTAAATAATAAAAATAAGTTATTCCAGGTGTAGCTGATGTGTCATGATAACTTTGGGCCGTTCCAGCTTCATGTGCTTCCCATCCGGAAATGGTGTCAATATTAATTGGAAAGGCAGAAGGACCTCTATATACCTGAAAGTATCCAAGCATGTCCGGATTATCCCAGCTAATTTCTACATGATCAGTCAGTGTTCCATCAGTCGCAATTACATTTTCTACAGGATAATAGGATCTCCAACCTGAATCACAATACCCATAGTTTGATGCATTAAATCCATTTTCATCCATTGCAGCACGGACCCAATAATAGTAATACTGCCCAAAATTTGTTAAGCCATCCATCCATGTTGTACTTGTTATCCAATCTGATAATGGATCTGCTGTAGTTGAATCATAGACGGTACTAGAATACAAGCGATAATGTGTAGCTCCTGAAATAGAGTTCCAGCTAATATTGATCCCTGCAGTGATTGTGCCATCACTTGCGCTTGGATCTGGTGCACCTACCAAAGCAAGATAACCTGATGTAGCATTACTCCAACCAGAACAAGCGTGGTATCCGGTTTCACTGGTTGCAGATTTCGCCCAATAATAATATTCTGTGCCAAAAACTACATCATAGTCTTCATAGAAATCATCAGTGATCCAGGTTGAAAATAGTGTTGTTGCAGTTAAAACATTTAGTTCCGTATTTCGATAGATCATGTAGTGTGTTGCACCCTCTGGAGGATTCCAGGAAATTTTAATATGGTCATCAAATTGTCCTTTCGTTGCTGTACAATAAATAGGTGCTGTTAATGCTCCCCAACCACTATTATAATTGCTGTAAGGACTATCTCTTAATCCTAGGTTATTGTCAGCAGCTTTCACCCAATAATAATAAGTTGTGCCACTTACTGCAGAAAAATCTTCATATTCAGTACCCAGAATCCAATTTTCACTAATTGGAACTGCTGTATTTGTATTAGCTATTTGACTACGATAAATTCTGTAATACAATGTATAGGGATGTGAAGGTTCATCCCAGGTAACGGATACTTTGCTAATGCTAACCCCATCAGTTGCTTGCACATTTGCAGGTGCGCTTGGCGGATTTGGAATTGTAACAGGGGATGAACATGTATAATTATTGTCAATTTCATTTGTTTCGGAAACAGAATCCAAAATATCAACAAAGGATCCTATGTAATACGTTCCGCCTGGAATTTCGGGTTCAAAAAACCGGACATCAGTTTGAAAGTTTTCACCAATGATTACTCCAGGAGGATGCAAACTTATTGTATCAGCACCAATTAAAAAATCGCTCGTACTTATCAATTGATCTGTTGATAAATAGTATCCGGTTATATAATTTTCAGCATCTGTAAAACCTGGTTCGTTGTACAAACCTACATTAATACTGACATCTGTACCTGTTACATTTGCATCTGCTGCGTTAATGGTTAAATTGGCCCTCATGTCAGTTGCAATATCCGTCTTCCAGACCCCAAATCCCCAGGAACCAACATACAACTGATGAGGATTTGTTGAATAAATTATTTTCATCGCTTTTACAGGTGCCTGAGGTAATCCGCCATCAAATTGGATCCAATTTGTCATAGTGGCATCTTTATAATAAATTCCAGCCATCGTGCCAACATACAAACCATCATTGCTGCCGATGTGATAAAGAATATTATAAGTAGCATTATCTGGCAAATTGCCTGTAATAGAGGTCCATGTTTCACCTTGGTTGGTTGATTTGAAGACTTTTCTTAAATGAGTAGTAATATATAGGATATTCTCATCAGTGGGGTGTGTCTCTAAAGATTTGACTTTATGACCCCAGGGGAGTGATATTTCAGTCCAGTCAGGATCTGCTGCAAAAGCATTGTTTGTTCTGTAAACCCTGGTACTATTCCATTTGACTATATAAATAATGTTTCCGTTTGCCAGGCATTGTTCCATGAAATCAACAATTTTATCATCTTCAAATTTCCCATCGGAGATATTTACCCAGTCAACATTATTTGGATTAGATGTTTTAACATTTGTTGTCCTCCATATATTTATATTTCCGGCAAACATAGTATTGGGATCATCCTTGTCAAGGAAATAGGGCCTGAACCAACCTGATTCTTCAGGAATCTTTGTATTGTCAGCAATGTTTTGGAAGGGACCATCTGAACCATTTGTGCTTCTATAAATGTCGCCTTGCTGTGCGCTAACATACATATATTGATTATCAGTTAGGTCTATTTCACATTGCATTCCATCACCACCGTGTAATTCTTCATAATTACCATTAACTTCTCCTATAGTTCCACAGTGGTTTAATCCGGCAATAAAAAAATCAGGAGTAGTTTCACTGACTGCAAGACGATTCACCTGAGCAATATTTAATCCGTCACTTATGCATGATATAGAAGATACATTATTATCTGAATAAAAAAGTCCTCCATCATTGCCGATATACAGATAGTTTGTATGTGGTGAATATTCAAGGGCATGGTAATCATTGTGGGTTTCATATTGTGTGTCAAGGATTTCTGTCCAATTTGCTCCTCCATCAGTTGATTTAAAAAGAAGCACCATGCCGGCATACATATTATCTGCATTTAAAGGATCAACTTGAAATGCCATGTTAAAGCTTCCCTGCGCACCAGGAGCTATCCCTGAAGTTGTTAATTTGGTAAAATCCTGTCCGGAATTAACTGATCTAAACAAACCAAAATACTCCGAATCTTTTGAGGTGAAAAAATAAACCCTGTCAGGGTATTGAGGAGTTACCGAAATAATTCCCCTGCCATAAGAAGGCATTAATGGTGAACTTATTTGTACCCATGAATTACCGGCATCAATTGATCTGTAGAACAGGCCTGCTCTGGTTGCATAAACAATATCCGGATCTCCTGGTTTATAAACTATTTCCTCAACATTTTCTTCGATTCCTGTACACAATGACCATGTGGCCCCACTATTATATGTTTTGTAAATACCCATATCTGTAGCAGCTAAAAGAACTTCTGACCAGTTGGGTTGAATGACTAGTTTTGATACCAATTTATCTTTAAACTGGTTATCCAATTGAATCCAGGTTAATCCTCCGTTTGTTGATTTCCATACACCCTGACCCAATACTTCATTTGCATCTTTATCGCCTGTTCCCACATAGATGATATTGGGATTTGTTGTTTGAATGGCGATTGAGGAAACATTGAAATGCATGATTTGATCGGTATTCATATTCGCCCAGGTGTTTCCATTGTTGGTTGTTTTCCATATACCTGATGTTGCTGTGCCTACATATATTGTATTTGGGTCGGTCGGGTGGAATTCAATACAGGTTAGGCGCCCTATTCCAAATTTGGAATTCGTATTTGTACGAAAAGGCACCTCATCAGGACCTAAAAACTCCCATGAACCCTGGATGGCATCACTTCCGTATTGATTGTTAAATTTATTATACTCATTTTGAAAGTAACTTAGTGGAAGTATTTCGCCATTTTCGTTTAGCATTCCTTCACGAAGCTCTTTCCAGACTTTAAACTGTTTATACCCTGTGCCTTTGGTTTTTGATTTGTCCTTATATTTCCAGTATTCATCAAATTCTTCAACAAGTTGATAAAAATTAATGTTTGGATCAGCCATCTTTTTATGCCAGTATTCCGAATTGGACTGGTCTGCATTTTGGCTGAAAATTGGATTTAGGGAAATGTAAAACGTTGTAAATAAAAAGATTGTGGATGAGATGCTAAATAATATTCTCATGATAGCTTATTTTTTATTTCTTATTCAGTCGGTTTTTTTTGAACAATAAAAAATCATTTATAATCTTTCAAATTCTTAATCAGATTCTGATTATATTTCGATTTGCTAATGCTATCTTCATTTTGAACCTCAATATTTATTTAAATTCTGTAAGGTCATATCCAATAATCCTTTTGAATCTTCAATATGGATTGATCTTTAATTTATGATGTTTTTAGGAGTGGATTTAGTATTTGTTCCATTTCAAAGTTAACTAAAAATAGTTTTATAAACAATTTATCGAGGTTTCAATTCTCAATAATTCTGAATACTCGGTTAATTCCCGATGTCGGTTTGATCTATTCTGTATTTGGCCTCCTGCGAAATTCCAAATTAGCTAATGATGGAAGATTAGAAATGGGTAATTGTAAATATCCAGCTAAAAAGTTGAATTAGCTTTATGTTATTATTGAAGAAATAGCAAGAGAAACAAGAGGACAAAAAAAACTCTTCAGTGAAAAAGACTGAAGAGTCTGATGAAGTAGCGGGGGCCGGATTCGAACCGACGACCTTTGGGTTATGAGCCCAACGAGCTACCACTGCTCCACCCCGCAATATATTTTGTACTATCTTTGCGAACAATTAAGGGGTGCAAAGATATGAATTTTTCTTTTTCATGCAAGTAATTATTCAATTTTGTAATGAATCATAAAGCCGGTTTTGTAAATATCATTGGAAATCCGAATGTTGGAAAGTCAACATTAATGAATGCGCTGGTAGGTGAAAAACTTTCCATTATAACTTCCAAAGCTCAAACGACGCGACATCGGATCATGGGTATCGTTAATGATGACGATTACCAAATTGTTTTTTCTGATTTGCCGGGTATTTTGAAACCCAATTATAAGTTGCAGGAAAAAATGTTGAATTTTATCGGGGAGGCCCTCAAAGATGCAGATGTATTCCTGTACATGGTTGAAGTGGGGGAAACCCGCTATAATGAGGAAGTCCTGAATAAAATCCTGAAATCAAAAAAGCCGGTAATAGTTGTAATCAATAAAATTGATCTCTCCAGTCAGGAAGAGGTTCAAAAACAAATGCAGCACTGGTCAGATCTATTCAAGGAAAGTGAAGTAATTCCTGTTTCAGCTCTCAGCGGATTTAATTTGATCAAAGTAAAAAATCTAATAGTTGATTTATTACCAGAGAATCCACCTTATTACCCCAAAGATGAACTAACGGATAAACACCTTCGATTTTTTGTTGCTGAAATAATCAGGGAAAAAATTTTATTGAACTTCAAACAAGAAGTACCTTATTCGGTCGAAGTCGTGGTAGATCAATATAAAGAAGAACCTGAAATAACCCGCATATATGCCTATATTTATGTTTCGCGTGAATCACAAAAAATGATCATTCTGGGTAAGCAGGGGAAAGCCATTAAAAAATTGGGTACAGAAGCTCGTTTGGATATTGAAAAATTCATAGGCCAGAAAGTATACCTTGATTTAACGGTGAAGGTTTTAAAGGATTGGCGGGATAATGACAGACAATTGAAAAGGTTAGGATACGAAATTTAATAATATGTCGAATATAATAGCTATTGTAGGACGACCCAATGTTGGTAAATCTACATTATTCAACCGATTAACCGTTTCCCGGCAGGCCATTGTGGAGGAATCAAGTGGTGTTACCCGTGATCGTCACTATGGGCGATCGGATTGGAATGGTGTTGAATTTTCAGTGATAGATACAGGTGGATACGTTGTGGGATCAGATGATGTATTTGAGGAGGAAATAAGGAAACAGGTGGTATTGGCTATTGAAGAAGCTGATGCCATCCTCTTTATGGTTGATGCGCGTATGGGATTAACCGGCATGGATGAAGATGTAGCGCAACTGCTTCGCAAAGCACAAAAAAAAGTATTTCTTGTTGCCAATAAAGTTGATAATCCGGATAAATTTAGTGAAGCAGCCGAGTTTTATGCCCTCGGATTGGGTGAGGTTTTTACCATATCAGCCATGAATGGCGGAGGTACTGGTGATTTGCTTGATAAAGTTTGTGATATTCTGGATAAAGAAAAGAAAGAAGAGATACCGGATTTGCCCAGGTTTGCCGTTGTGGGGCGACCAAATGTTGGTAAGTCTTCCCTTGTGAATGCTTTTCTTGGGGATGAGCGAAACATTGTTACATCTGTTGCTGGAACAACAAGGGATTCAATATACACACGGTATAATAATTTTGGATTTGAATTTCTATTGGTTGATACGGCCGGATTGCGTAAAAAGGGAAGGGTGAAAGAAAATATAGAATTTTATTCCGTCATGCGCTCCGTTCGGGCCATAGAGAATAGCGATGTTTGCTTTTTAATGGTCGATGCAACGCAAGGTTTTGAATCACAGGATCAGAATATTTTCCATTTGATTACACGCAATAAAAAAGGAGTCGTCGTTGTGGTCAATAAATGGGATCTTGTTGATAAGGGAACCAATACCCACCTGGATTTTGAAAAAATGATTCGTGAGCAAATTGCACCTTTTTCTGACGTCCCTATTGTTTTTACTTCGGTCCCCAAGAAGCAAAGAATATTCAAGGCACTTGAGTGGGGGATGCAGGTGTATAAAAATAAATCGAACCATATTGCCACTTCCAAGCTCAATGAGATGCTTCTTCCCATCATCCAAAAAACCCCACCACCAGCGGCAAGGGGCAGGTATATCAAGGTGAAATACATTACCCAGTTAAAAACTCCATTTCCTGCTTTTGCTTTCTTTTGCAATATGCCTCAATATGTCAAGGATCCTTATAAACGATTTCTTGAGAATAAGATCCGGGAGCAATTTAATTTTACAGGAATACCGATTCAAATATTTTTTAGAAAGAAATAATATGGCAGAAACGGTACGCATCGATAAATGGTTGTGGGCGGTCAGGCTTTATAAAACCCGTAGTCAGGCAAGTGATGCCTGCCGATCAGGAAAGGTCCATATTCAAGAAATCAGTGTAAAGCCTTCAAGGGAATTATCTGTTGGTGATATCATCGAGATTAATCAGGGACCCATAAAAAGGACAGTGGAGGTTAAAGCCATATTAACCAATCGGGTTTCAGCCAAACTTGTGGAGAATTATATGAATGACCTCACACTTCAGGATGAATATGATAAATTGAAAATAGCCCGGGAAACCAATTATGAATTCCGACCCCGGGGATTTGGAAGACCTACAAAACGGGAAAGAAGATTGATTGAAAAATTAAAAAAATCCAAGTTCTAGATGATATTTGTTTTAATTTTACAGCCGAAATTATTGATTTTAAAGTAATTCAGGCATCATTGAACCTTAATATTGAATAAACCTGTTCGAATCCAAATCATAATTAACTAAACAAACAAATAATAACACTTAATATTACAACTATGAGAAAGTTAATCTTCTTCTTATTAATGATTCCTTTTATTATTAGCTGCAACCAGCAAAAGGTTAAAACGCTTGAGGAAAGGAACGACAGTCTGGTTCAGGCCGCTTATGAGAAAGATCAGTCATTGAATGAATTTTTACAGGCATTCAACGATATTCAGGGAAACCTGGATTCAATAAAAGCCAAAGAGATGATCATCTCAGAAAAGACCGAAAACAAATCGGAACTGAAGAAAAAGGCAAAAGATCAGATTAATGATGATATCAATTCGATCTATGACCTGCTTCTTGATACCCGGGAAAAACTTGATGATGTCAGAAAGAGACTGGGTAAATCAAATTACCAGGTGAAAGAAATGGAAAAGATGTTGGCCAATTTGTCGAAACAGCTAGAAGAAAAAGACCAGCAAATTGAAGATTTGCGGGTTGAGTTGGAAAAGATGAATATCAAGGTGACAAATTTAACAGAGGATGTTACCCGGCTTTCAAAAGAAAGTAAGGAAAAATCATCGGTAATTGAAGACCAGAATCAAATGCTCAAAGAAAAAGCAGATGCATTAAACACGGCTTATTATGTGATCGGTACGAAAAAAGATTTAAAGGAAAACAACATCATTACCTCCGAAGGAGGGTTTATCGGTATTGGTTCCAGTGAAGTGCTGAAAGATGATTTCAATGAAAGTCATTTTACCCGCATTGACATCAGGAACACCAAGGTAATCAATGTGCCCGGTAAAAAGATTGAAATTGTTACTACGCATCCTACCGAATCATATACCATTGATGGTGAAGGTGAGGAGAGAAAACTGGTAATTAACAATTCCGAAGAGTTTTGGAAATCTTCTCGCTATCTTGTAATCATTGTGCAATAAGCGAAAGTTCATCTTGGATTTGAAAAAAGCGCGGCTGTTCTCAGAACAGCCGCGCTTTTTGTTTATTGTAATTGATAAACTCAGTATTCGTCTTCATGAAAAAAGAAATCTTCTTTTGTAGGGTATTCAGGCCAGATATCCTCAATACTATCATAAACCTCACCTTCGTCCTCAATCTCCTTAAGGTTTTCGATAACTTCCATTGGTGCACCAGACCTGATAGCATAGTCGATCAGCTCGTCTTTGGTTGCGGGCCATGGCGCATCTTCTAATTTTGAAGCCAATTCAAGTGTCCAGTACATATGTGTTTATTATTTAGTTCTAATTTTTTGCAAAAATAATTTTTTTTATGTCATATGAAACAATTTAAAGGAATTTATCAAAATCTTCTAAAATCCTTTATTAATTAGGCTTCCAAAGTGTTTCAGGGGCATTAAGATCCAGACCGATCTTACGGGCCAGTACAAAAAAGTAGTCTGAAAGCCTGTTCAAATATTTCAAAATACGTTCATCAACCGGATAATGTTCCGATAATTTGATGGTTAAACGTTCGGCACGTCGGCAGATTGTTCTGCATACATGACAATATGAAACTGCAACATGTCCTCCTGGAAGGATAAATGAGCGCAATTCAGGGAGTACCTCATTCATTTTATCAATTTCATTTTCGAGAAATAAAATGTCTTCTTCTAATATTTGGGGAAGATTGACAGCACTTTCCGGTTTGTCAGCAGCGAGGTGGGATTCAGCTGCAAAAATTACATGTTGTATCGCCAGCAGGTTGCTTTTGTATGTTGAGTTGATGGATTGATCCCGCACAACACCAATAAATGAATTGAGTTCATCTAGGGTGCCATAGGCTTCAATCCTTTCATCGTATTTTGGAACACGGGTGCCCCCCAGTAAGGAAGTTTGTCCTTTATCACCTCCCTTGGTATATATTTTATAATTGGTACTCATCCTTTATTTCATCGTTTCTTTTACTTCTGTATAAAAATCAGGTGTGCGTGGTGATTCATTGATTTCATCGGAAGCCACCTGCCCATCAATCAATCGGATGATCCGGTGTGCGTGTTGTGCAATGTCTTCTTCGTGTGTCACCAGGATTATTGTATTTCCTGCCTGATGAATGGTGTGGATTAACCCCATGATTTCAATAGAGGTTTTTGAATCCAGGTTTCCGGTAGGCTCATCTGCCAGAATAATTGAAGGTTTGTTCACAAGCGCCCTTGCCACAGCAACCCTTTGTCTTTGTCCCCCTGAAAGCTCATTGGGTTTATGTAACATTCGGTCTGATAACTGAACATCTGCCATAACCTGCTTGGCCCTTTCTATCCTGTTGGCTTTGTTGAACCCGGCATATATAAGTGGAAGCATTACATTTTCAAGGGCTGTAGACCGGGGCAACAGGTTAAAGGTTTGAAATACAAACCCGATTTCTTTATTTCGAATTTCAGCCAGGCTGTTATCATCCATTTTACTAACATCCTGACTATTTAGAAAATACTGACCGCTGGTTGGCGTATCCAAACAACCCAATAAGTTCATCAGGGTAGATTTACCCGAGCCAGAAGGGCCCATCAATGCTACAAATTCATTTTTTTTGATGGATAGATTAATCCCTCGTAAAGCCCTGACAATCTCCGTTCCGACCTTAAAATGACGGGTAATATCAATCAGTTTGATAACTTCATTTTCCATGTTTTCGTTGTTGAGATTAACAAAGATAACCTAATTTCAAAATCGGATCACAAAATCCTGCTTGGTTAATTCCTTCTTCATAAATACAAGACCCATAAAGAAAAGATCAACGCTCAAAGTTACCTTTCTGTTGTATTTGATTTCCTTCCAGGCTGATTCCATCTCCTTCGACCAGTGTATATCGTCAAAAACCAGGCATGTATCATTAACCGAACTTTCAAGGCATTGTTCAAAATAATGTAAAGTAGGCTTTTTACGATGATTCCCGTCAATAAAAACGAACTGGGTTTTACCGATCTTTTCCAGTAATCCTGGTATTTGATCTTCAAATGTTCCTGTAATTAAATCAATATTCTTCAGGTTAAGTTTATGAAAGTTTAATTGTGCAATTTGTGAAATATTGGGACAACCCTCAATGGTGTATACTTTGGCCTGTGGATGCCCTAAGGCCATATATGCTGTGCTTAAACCCATTGAAGTTCCCAGTTCAATAATATTTTCAGGATGAAGATAACGGACAAGTCTGAACAAAAGCCGCCCGTATTTGGCAGGTTTGGAAGTATGCCTGGTAATATTACTGATCATTCTTTCATTTCCCGAATCAATTCGTGATCCAGCTCCGTAGTCTGTTACTGTTATCTTTTGATCATCTTTTAGTAAGACTGTCTTAAGTTGCTCGATGATTTGATAAGCGGGATATTCTGTTCTGTCTTCAAAAACCTTTGTTACAAGATTGAAAAGAAAGGGGGGATGAACACCGTATTTTGTATTCGAATGCAAAAGATATTTCAGATACCGGTATGCGAGTTGGGTATTTTGCATAAAACAAAAATACAATAAACAAGCGTCAATAAAATACCACCAAAGTAAAGGACAAAAAAAATCCTGCACTTTTTTATCAAAAGACTAAAAAATGCAGGATAAAACTATTTTCTTAGAAGAACTTCACGCGGTTATCAACGATATCGGCTTTATCTTCAAGAACCTGCAGATAGGAATTATTATTCACCTTTGCCTGGAAGTTCATCAATAGCTGACGTTTATACATTTTATTGTCTTCACTCGGATCAGGATATTTGAATTCATCAACAATGAAAACAAATGCTGCATTGTTTCCTTTCACCGGACCGGTTAATTGACCGGTTTCAACTGTAAATATTTTTGATATCAAGTCGGATTCGTTTCCGAAACCAGCTATATTTCTGAGATTGAATGTAACATTATCAGCCGAATCAACCTTGGAATCCATTTTTTGCGCGATTTCTGACAGATTGGAAGATTGAGATAATACATCATTGAATTCTGAAACGACTTTATCCCCTTTCAGATCAGTTAGCACAAGGGGTTCAAGGTTCTCACGGATTTCATCCAGTGAAGGAATTCCTTCCTCCCTTATTTTCGTAACAGCCGCCACCACATATTTATCTTCCATGGTAAATACATAGGATACGGATCCTACATCGATTCCATCAGTATAGGCCCATTGAATTACCTGCCTGGGATTATCGAGTCCTGCAATCCTGTTAGCCATGGGTTGAAGATAGGTAGCAGAGCGCACACTCAGATTCATATTGGCAGCCAGGGTATCGAAAGATTCAAGATCTGTTGCATTGCCCTGGAATTCACTGGCTTGAGCATAATGGGTCTGGAATGTTTCCTGACTTGGTGTAATGCTGATATCGATAACGGCGACCCTCACTTTTTTAACCGGATCCTGTTTGCCGGTTACTTTAATTACATGGTAACCAAATTGTGATTCTACTACCGTAATGTCTCCAACTTTGTGTGTCAGGACCGCATGATTAAAAGGATAGACCATTGAACCATCGGCAAACCAACCAAGATCCCCTTTATTTTGAGCAGCAGAAGGATCATCAGAGAATGATTCAGCCAGCGTTTCCATTTTAGTAGGTGATTTCATCAAGACATTAGCCAAGCTATCAGCCAGTTCTTTGGCTTGCTCACTGGAACGTGTAATGGTATCAGCTGCCCTGAATGCCCCTGCGTAAGAAAGTAAAATATGTGAAGCTTTCATGGAGTCGGGTCTGAATTGAACATCAACCAGACGAGCCATGTGCCACTGATCATTTTCGATATATGGTTTAACCATACCACCTACTTCAGTACTGAACACCACAGAGTCAATGCGGATGGGAAGTGTTCCTTCCTTGTGCCAGGTGCTGTCATATCGTTTATCCGATTCGGAATTAACAAACAAAGGAATGTTATCGGCAGTTTTAAAATCTTCAAATATTGCAAATACATCATCCCTGATATTTTTTCGGTCTTTTGCTGAGGGTGTAACATTAAAAATTACGTATTGAATATCGCGAGAAACTTCCTGTTTGTAATTTTGCTTGTACTCGTCGTAATATTCCTTCAAATCTTCATCGGTAACTGTTACAAGGCTGTCGGCAACTGTGGAAAAACGCACCCCGACCAACCTGACAGAAGCCTGTATTTTTTTATCGTTAAAATCAGCTACCAAAAAGGTGTCCGGCATATAGTAAGCCTTAGATATCAGGCTTTTATATTTAGTCCGCAGTCGATCTTCCTTGATTGCTTTCACAAACTCATCCCATTGCTGCCGGTTTGTTGGATCCATGGAACCCAACTGTGCAATATAATTTCTCACCAGCTCCGGATCGTACTGTTGCGTTTGTGGATCTTTAAAGTATTGTAAAATATAAGGATGTGGATTATCCCCTTGTATTTGTTCAAAAAGCTCATCTGCTGTAACTTCCAACCCCAATTTATCATATTCCTTATTCACAATGATTTCTTGAACCATCTGATCATAAGTTTGTTGCTTGAGTTGAAATTGTTCTTCAGGTGTTAAAACCTCTTTATTTTGATTCCGCTTTTGGGCTTCAAGATTTTGCTCGTAACGCTCATTAAATACAGAGATCGGAATCTCTTCGCCATACACTTCAGCAATATCAATTACTTGTCTTCCCGACCTGGGTTTTAGAAAATCCCCCAATACAAAAGCTGCCAAAGCCAGCCCTACAATGATTACTAATAATCCAGATTGTTTTCTAATTGTTCCAATAACCGCCATAATTCCAATTTTTTAAAGAATTTGCAAATGTAATACAACTAAGTTAATTGAGGAAAAAATTGCTGAAATAAATTGTCTGTTAGTATTTTGTGACTGAATGGCTGATAAATCGGGTTAGCTTCGCTGCTTCTCCAGGTGCAATTCCACAGTCTCGATCCGGGTGTCGGTGGCTTCCGTAATAATAAAACGGAAAGGATCAAATCGGATCTCGTCACCTTCATCAGGAATACTTTCATGAATTTTGATGATCAAGCCACCCAGTGTTTCATAATCATCCGAAACAGGCAGCGCGAGCTGGTATTTATCATTGATGTAATCAATTTCATGTCGGGCCGAAAATCGATATGCAGCATCATTGATTTGTTCCTCAATCAACTCTTCGACATCATACTCATCTTCAATTTCACCGAAGATTTCTTCCATTATATCCTCCATGGTCACAATGCCTGAGGTTCCTCCAAACTCATCCACAACCACAGCAATACTCTTGTGTTCCTTAATGAATATGTTCAGGACAAGATGAGCCAGCATGGTTTCCGGGAAAATGGGAACCGTTCTGATGATCGATTTAATGTTTTTGGGTGCATTGAACATATCGGAAGTGTGAACAAATCCGATGATATTGTCAACATTTTCGCTATGAATTAAAATTTTCGAATGTCCTGATTCAATGAAGGTATTTTGAAGGGTTTCAATACTTTCATTTTGAGCCAGGGTTGTTATTTCTGTGCGCGGAACCATACATTCCCTGAGTTTAATGCTTTTAAAGCCTATGGCATTTTGAAGCATTTGAATCTCCTGTTGAACTTCTTTCTCCTCCTTTTTATCGGGGACGAGTTCCCGGATATAGTTGTCTAAATCAACAGGGCTAAATGAATAGCCCTCAGTTGATATTGCAGTACGTAATATTTTTCTGATAAAAAATTCAGAGAATCCTACCAATCCATTAATGAAGGGATACATCACCCAGTACAATAAATTAATGGGTATGGCAAAAAAATTAAGAATGGAATTGGATTTTAATCTGAAAAGCACTTTGGGAATAAACTCTGCCGTGATTAAAATAATGAATGTACTAACAATGGTTTGAATGATCAATACAAGGGTTTCGGAGCTATAATCAGGGCCAAGCGATCTGATAATGATCGGCTCTAGGATACGAGCCATTGAAATACCATAGATTACAAGAGCGATATTGTTACCCAGTAACAATGTCCCAAGTATTTTAGAAGGATTATTCACAAAATAAGCGAGAATCTTTGCAGCCAGAAATCCTTTGTTTTTATCAAGTTCAATCTTTAGTTTGTTTGAACTTACAAAGGCGATTTCCATGCCCGAAAAGAAAGCAGAAAAAAGCAGTGTAATGATAACTATTGTCCAATCGCTCATGCAGTACAAAATTACAGTTTATTGTTGAATGCTGTCTCCTCCGTCTGGATAAACCTGGAATTCACCGGTGGGATTATCAATTTCATAAAATTCAAAATTTTGATCTGATTTAAGTCCATCACCATATATCACCTCATCCGGTTTGGTGATCTTGACAAACACATTGGAATAGATTATACCCTTTCTTCTATCCCATACCAGGTGTTCTGTATTCAATTGTTCCTGTTTTTCTAAATTACGAACAACCACATTATTCCGAGCTTCCATTTGTTTTTTGTTTTCATAACTGATACCATAATTGGCTGTGATTATAGATTGAGGCTGCATGACAGAATCATAAAAAACAGCTTCAAAACCATCTGGGAACTCAAAATAAGAATCGTCATCTTCAATACGGATCATATACGGACTCTTCAACATGGCTTGAATTTTTCCGGAATCACTGTAATAAACCTCAATATCCCTGGCAAATTCCATAGGAAGGGAGTCGATTTGTGAAAGGGAGTTGATGGTTTCTATATCATTTTTACAAGAAACAGCAACAATTCCAATCAATACATAAAAGATCCCGGAAACATAGAAACGGATTATTTTCCGAATTTCAGAAGGTGATTTCACGTATTAAGCATTAAATGCTAATCCGACGATCTTACAGTAGTGGTAACGTTGATCCAGCATTCTACCGGATAACTGTCGCCTGGCTTCAAATCATGGAAAAACAACAATTCCTTGGGAGGGAAATATTGAGAAAAGGTATTGATCTTGTTCCTGGCGAGTTCCTCTACCGAAGGATCGACATTTTTTGCTTTAATATACATATCCACTGCTGGCCAGTAAGCTACTTTTTTAGTTAATTCATCATTTCCACAATCGTTGGCACTGGCAGCATACATATCTCCAATGAGGATATAAATTTTTCCATCATCGGGTCTGATTTTCAAGTATTCATAGCATTCGCTGCGAGCCTGTACATATTTTTTAAGTTGAAAATACACACTGGCCAGGTAAAAGCGAACATCTGCTTTTTCGTTTTCATCTTCGTATAGGTTAATGGCCTGGTTCAGGTATTTGGCAGCAGTAGGGTAGTCTTCCAATTTGATGTACATTTTACCAAGCAGCTCAGCTGTTTTTGCAGTAGGTTCAAGTTGATGCAGTTTTTCTGTAGCCTCTCGGTTCAATGGTGCATCGTTGCAACCCTTTTTATCGAGCAGCTTCGTGATCTTTTTAAGCAGATCAATGTTTTCAGGCTCGTTGTTAAATTTCACGGTGTATATGCTAACGATCTGTGGACAGGTAGCATAAGGTTCAATGGAAAGCTCAATATTGCCACGAATGTTTTCCCAGGACGTTACACGCTTCTCATCACCTTTAGCCTGATATTTTGCAATGTTGTAATCGATGATTTCACTGGTTTGATCATAAATGTCAAACAACCTGGTGGTATCAGTTTTGCCATCTTTTACCATTTTTTCAGCCGATCTGAAATAATAAATCAGTACGGGACCATTGGACTCATTTCCTTCCAATTCAATGGATTGTTTCAACAAATTGTAGGCCTCTTCGTAGGCTTCCGGCCTCAATTTATAAAGATCGGACCCCCATTTCCCTTTAACATATCCTTCATTACCAAAAAACTCAATCCTTTTTTCATACACCATCATCAATGTATCGATATATTTTTCTTTTTTGGCTTTATCAGCTTCATTTTTGATCATCTCTTCCACGAGCTTTTCCCCATGGAGATAAATATTTTTGGTGCTTTTCGGGCAGTTCAGGAAAACCCAGCGCCAGGGTTTAACCGCATCTTTCCAGGCTGGACTTTTGTATTTACTTTGTTTCCACTGCCTGAAAAATTCATAATAAAGAGAGTTGTTCATGACACACTGTATACTATCTTCTCCAAATTTTCCTGTGATGGTATCCTGCGCTCTGATATTTGAAATGGCTAGTAAACTAACGATTAACCCTACAATTATGATTTTTGTTTTTTTCATTTTTAAAAGCATGGATTAAATGAATTTCAGTAGATTAATTAACAAAATTAATGATTTTATATTTAATTGATATCTCTTTAATTGTATCTTTTCTTAAAGAACCACCATTCAGAAATCGATAAACCCAAATGCACATTGATATAATTTTCCTGAATCAAGCCATTTTTTAACATCCCCCGTCTACCATATTCAACTGCAAAGTTCAACATGGATTTGGATCGCCTAAGCGAAGCTCCTCTTAATGGCAGTCCTGCTCCAAATGTTATACCAAAACCATTGATTTGTTCATCTCGTAGTTTCAGAAAAGACATATCATAGTGTCCCCCAAGCCTGTATTCAACTCTTTTGAAATAAGAAAAACTATTGCGATCCGGAATAATACTTCCTCCTAAATTAAAGGTGTGGCTATTGACCAGGGAGTCGGAAAGGCCAAAAGATTCATATCCTGACCAATTATTGAATTTATAATCCGCACCAAATGACCAGTCATATGATTTAGAGATATTGAAACCCAATCCAAAGCCATCGGGAAACACAATACTTCCAGGTACATTCTCCTGATAATTCACGGTATCCTGAACTAAATCAATTCCGTTGATGGTTCCGAGGTAAGTTCGCGACAGGTAGGATTTTTTTGCCTGCATATCAATTTTGGGGTTGTAAGTGACCCCAACTGTCAGATCAATTTTTTCATTCAATGGCATGTGTAATTGAACACCAAAATCAAGATAAATGTCATTAATCGTTACTTTGTCATCGATTCGTGTACTTAAAACATTGGTGCTATCCGGGAAGGATACTTTTTGAATTTTATTGATCGAACCAAACATATAGGAGGCATTGATTCCGAAAGATAAAAATTGCGTGGGTTTAAAACCATTTCCCCAATAAACTCTGTTGATTCCCCCATCACCTTCAAAAAAGTATTTAATCTGTCCAAAATTGTCGTTTACATCAATATCTGTGACGCTATATCCTACCCCACTATAGGGCAGTAATCCAAAGCTACTACGCCACCAATTTGTTATCGGAAACCCAAATAATAAATGACTTAAGGTAGCTCCTGTTATAGTTTCACTTAATTCATCTGTTTTTAATTGAGTATTGTGTCCAACAACGCCTGCTTCAAAAACAAAAGATGTGCTGTCGAAGGCGGTATATGATGCGGGATTATTAACATTTATGGTGAAATAATCGCGCATGCCTGTAGAAATATTCCCCATTCCCTTGTTTCGGATATTATTATTATTGTAGAGATTTCCTAAACCCAAAGCTGAATAGGGTGAACTCATGTTGTTTTGTGCTGATGATTCTGTATTGGTGGCAATAAAGAAGACAACCAACAGGTAAAAAATAAATGTTTTCAAACTAAAGTTTTGCATTGTATTCAAGAATCTCCTTTAAACCCAACAGAAGCAAATTTGAATTTGCAAAGATGTTACTTTTTGCAATCTTATCAAAATATTTCAAATCACCACCGGTTAAAATAACTTTTAGAGAAGGATAATGCTTATTATATTGCTGTATAATTCCCATAACCTCTGCTTTAACACCATTTAGAACACCCGATTGAATGGAGGATGTGGTTGTATTTCCTATTAAGGCCGGGTTTTTTATTTGATTAACTAACGGAAGTTTACTTGTAAAAGTATTCACTGCCTTAAATCGCATGGAAATACCGGGTGATATTGCTCCTCCCAAGTATTCTTTGTTTCGATTTATAAAATCATAGGTAATGCATGTGCCGGCATCTATTACCAGTATATCCTGCTCAGGTAATTGACTTGCCGCACCTGTGGCCAGCGCAATGCGATCATTACCCAGTGTTTCAGGGGTCTTGTATAGGAGCGTTATAGGGAGTGGTAAATTCGGTGATAAAATGTATACATGCATAAGGTCGGAGAGGATGCTTATTAAATCATCGGAGGTAGCTGTTACCGTGGAAAAAATACACCGATCAACGGATCCTGACTGTGAATATTGATCACGCATCGTCTGAATAACGGCTGTCAGATCATTGGCAGAAAGGTTTTCATACGATTGAAGTTCTAATAATTTGTCACCATGAAACAGTGCCAGTTTCAACAATGTATTACCCTGGTCTAAAATTAATTCCATTTGTTTTGAGCTCAAGTCATTCGTATTTGCAAAAGTAATATATTATCAGGTTCTCAATGATTTAAAGGAATTAAGATCAATATCATGAATTTTTTTAATAAAATTTTCATAATTAAAAATAATGTATTTACTTTTGCAGCCCTTCAAAATTCAAACAAGAAGGAAGGTTCTTGAACATGGTACCATAGCTCAGATGGTAGAGCAACGGACTGAAAATCCGTGTGTCCCTGGTTCGATTCCAGGTGGTACCACCATTACAGAGCCCGGTTATCCTAACCGGGTTTTTTTATGGCCTCCTGGGATTTTGTTTCATATTTTCTTGCAAATGGTTCAGGTTTCATATATATTTGAGATTGTTTAAAAATTAACACATTGCTCAATGAAATGCCATTAAAAAATATTGTCATGAAACAAATTCTGTTAGCTATAGTATTTTTCGCATTGATTTCTGGATGCAATCAACAATCCACCAAATTAAACAATGTGGATCTTAACGCAGAAAGAGAAAACGTTGCACTCGTTTTGGAAAAATATGTTATTGCCAATGAAAAGGAGGACATTGATCTAGTCCATGAAATTTGGGCTGCGTCTCCTGATATTGTTGTTTTTGGGACCAATAGCGATGAAAAAATAGTTGGTTGGGAAGCGATCAAAGAAGCTCTGGAAAGACAATACAGCGCTTTCGAGGATACGTATATTTCGGTACGTGACCAGGTTATCCATATTGACCCAACCGGAAATTTTGCATGGTTCTCTGAAATGATGAATTATAATTACATATATCAGGGCGAGGCCAAACAATTTGAGGGATTGCGTTTTACGGGTGTATTGCAAAAAATTGATGGCGTATGGTACATTGTCCAAAGCCACATTTCAATACCTGGCGAAGCGGATTAATCACGATCATCTTTGAATTGCGATTTATTTCAATGAGATAATTTGATTTTCAGCCCGGTATTAACTTTCCGATGAATGATATCGGTAAATAAGAATTCCTGAGAAACAAAAGATCGATCCTCGGATAAGAGGGTACTACTTCCTTTGACTTTTTTAATGGGCTGAGGAACTGTAACAATGGATTTAAAGGTTAGCATCCGGGACAGAAATTGATCCGGAATTTCTATTTGCTCCCTTTTTAAATACATTGACAAGTACCCTGAAAAATTTATTTTTTTGACTTTACAGCGGTTTATGCGTAAATATCCCGGCGTAAAAATGGTTTTTTTCGCACCGCCCAACGCATATAGTGCGTTATTAAAATTTTTAGCCCGATTGAAGTCAAAACTCACTTGATAATTCCGATCAGCTGATTGAATATTGTAATTTACATTTTTAATTCCGGGTTGTTCCTTTAATTTTTGAATAAGCTTTTCTGCTTCGGATCTTAATTGTTTTTCAATATTTTTATCCAATAACCCTGAGAGGCCTGACAAAAATGATCCCAATTCTGAAGTATTGATGGAGTAACGAACATGTCCTGTCTGATCTTCATTGATCTGTATCTTTTCCTCGATTTCGATGCATCCGCTAAAGAGAAGAATAACCAGTAAAAAAAGCAATAGTCGTTGTATCATTATGGGACGATTTGTATCAATCTTGAACGGACGATAAAAATACTTATTATTCCTGCAGGAATGGCAGTCTAGTAAGTTATACACATCCAATGGTTTATAAAAAAAATAATTGGATGGTATAGATTTTGTTAGTTTTGCAGCCGTTAACGCTGCGCTTATTAAGCACAGATAAAATCAACCAATATGAAACGTATTGAAAACATTGCAGATTACAATGCTGAATTGTTTATCAAAAAACACTTTTCAAACTTAAGTGAAAACGACAAAATGGTAAGGGTCATGCGGAGCAGTATTAAGGATACTATTAAACGTGCTTTGGAGACCTATGACGTAGGAAGATTCAAACAATAGGATATCAATAACAATAAAAAAGGCGCCTGTAGGCGCCTTTTTTATTCTGCAAGTATTAATACTTTATTTTTAACGACCTCAATAACCCCACCATTAATTTCAAAAAACTCCGTTTTCTTATCCGGATCCACTATTTTAATTTTCCCTTTTCTCAGCACTGAAATAATGGGTGCATGGTTGTTTAATATCTCAAATGATCCGTCTTTACCGGGTAATTGAACAACATCGGCTTCACCGCTGAAAACGGTTTGATCTGGATTTATGATTTCAACTTTCATAGGATAATTCTAATTTTGACTGTCTGCCAGCATTTTCTTACCTCGTTCAATGGCTTCATCAATGGTGCCAACAAGGTTGAATGCGGCTTCCGGATACTCGTCCACTTCACCATCCATAATCATATTGAATCCTTTAATGGTATCCTCAATTGAAACCACACAACCCTTCAATCCTGTAAACTGTTCAGCAACATGGAAAGGTTGTGAGAGAAAACGCTGAACCCTCCTGGCCCGATGAACAACCAGTTTATCTTCTTCCGATAATTCATCCATACCGAGGATGGCAATAATATCCTGTAATTCTTTATACCGTTGTAAAATCTCTTTAACCTTTTGAGCCGTATTGTAATGTTCATCACCAACAACTTCAGGTGTTAAAATCCGACTGGTTGAATCCAAAGGATCAACAGCAGGGTAAATACCCAATTCTGATATTTTACGACTCAAAACGGTTGTAGCATCAAGGTGGGCAAATGTTGTTGCAGGAGCCGGGTCGGTAAGGTCATCAGCAGGTACATATACGGCTTGAACCGATGTGATGGATCCACGTTTGGTGGAGGTAATTCGTTCTTGCATGATACCCATTTCAGTAGCCAGGGTCGGTTGATAACCAACCGCTGAAGGCATCCGGCCAAGCAATGCGGAAACCTCTGATCCAGCTTGCGTAAAACGGAAAATATTATCCATAAAGAAAAGGATGTCGCGGCCACCCGATTTTTCATCTCCATCCCGGAAATATTCAGCCACAGTTAAACCTGATAGTGCAACCCTGGCACGGGCTCCCGGGGGTTCGTTCATCTGTCCGAAGGTTAGTGTAGCTTGCGATTTAGCAAGCTCTTCACGGTCGACCTTGGATAGATCCCAGCTTCCCTCTTCCATACTTTTAATAAATTCGGAACCATATTTAATAACACCGGATTCAATCATTTCCCGCAAAAGGTCATTGCCTTCACGGGTCCGTTCACCCACGCCTGCAAAAACTGATAAGCCTGAATATTGTTTTGCAATATTGTTAATCAATTCCATGATGATCACGGTTTTACCAACTCCAGCACCACCAAATAAACCGATCTTACCACCCTTCGCATAAGGCTCAATCAGGTCGATAACTTTAATACCGGTATAGAGTACTTCTTTTTGCGTTGTCAGGTTCTCAAATTTGGGTGGATCGCGGTGAATGGCATATCCGTTTTCCTTTGAAACCGAACCAAGTCCATCAATACTGTCTCCAATTACATTAAATAATCTACCTCTGATTTCATCTCCAACGGGCATGGTAATAGGTGAACCCGTGGCCAGAACTTTCATCCCTCTCCTTAATCCATCAGTAGAATCCATGGCAATGGTACGAACTGTATTTTCACCAATGTCCTGTTGGCATTCCAGCACAAGAACAGTTCCATCTTCACGTGTAATTTCCATGGCATCATAAATATTCGGGAGCTCTTTGTCATTATCAAAGGAAACATCGACAACAGCGCCGATAATTTGAGATATGTAACCTTCGCTTTGCTTTTTCATAGGATCGGTTTAAAATTTGCGCAAATATATAATAAATCTTTATTTTTCAACTCCTTTACTTCCTAAAAATACGTATCCACTAGCTCCATTGATCAGGTAATTTCTCATCTATTTTTTGAAAAATTTTCTTTGAAAAATTATCAGGATAAATACCCCGACTGTAATGGCTGAGTCGGCGATGTTAAAAACCGGTCTGAAGAAAATAAATTCACGGCCTTTCCAAAAGGGGAACCAATCGGGATAATAACCTTTGATAATCGGGAAATAGAGCATGTCCACCACCTTTCCATGTAAAAAACTACTGTAACCACCTTCCTGAGGGAAAAGTGTAGCTGTGTTATGAAAAGTGCTTTCAGAAAATATCATACCATAAAATGCACTGTCGATGATGTTGCCCAATGCTCCTGCAAAAATGAGCGAAATGCTTAGAATCAGTCCAAAAGGTTGTTTGTCCCGAGTAATTTTTAATAAATACCATCCAATGGCAATCACGGCGATGATTCGGAAAATACTGAGGGTTATTTTACCAAATTCACCCCCAAATTTCATCCCAAATGCCATTCCTTCATTTTCGGTAAAATGCAAAATAAACCAATCACCCCACATGGCAATTTCACCGCGCGTGCCAATCAACATGCTCGTTTTAACCCAAATCTTCAATACCTGATCGGCAATCAGGATAAGAACAATAATAATAACTGCTTTTTTCAATTTTGGGATGAAAGTTTATAAGGAAGTGGGTTATTTCTTTTGTGGTTGATTTAATTTCGCATCAATGCTTAGGGTCGCATGAGGCACACTCCTGAGGCGCTCCTTTGCAATTAATTTACCGGTAACCCTGCAAATCCCATATGATTTATTTTCAATACGGATCAAAGCATTCTCCAATGAATTAATAAATTTTTGTTGCCTTGCTGCTAAGCGGCTGTTCTCTTCTTTACTGAGAACCTGGTATCCTTCCTCCAATACTTTGAAGGTCGGTGATGTATCATTGGTATCGTGTTCATTGGCATGTGAATAGGCATCCGTTAACATTTTTAAATCTTCACGAGCCTTGTTCAGTTTCTCAAGAATGATTTGACGAAATTCTTCCAATTCTTCATCAGAGTATCGCTTCTTTTCGACGCCTTCGTTATTTTCTTCCTTTGCCATAGCCATTATTTTTAATCATTAAAATCTAATATACGTTCCTTTTTTAATTTAGTTTATTGACAATCAGGTATGTTTCCATATTGTCAACAAGGTCAATTTTTACCTTTGTACTGTCCTGAATGTCCGCTTTGAAGAAAAGTTCTTTCGCCAGCGTTTCCGAACAAATATAATTAAAATTCCTGTTAACCGCTTCTTCCAGTTCTTCGTTTTTTTCAATGGTTACAGAAATGGTATCTGTAACCTCAAAGTCTTTGTCTTTACGGATGTTCTGGATCCGATTTACCAGTTCACGAGCGATACCTTCATACCTGAGTTCGTCAGTTATCGTGATATCTAACGCAACGGTAAGTTTACCTATTGTGGTTAAAAGCCATCCTGGAATATCCTGCGTGAGGATTTCAACATCGGAAAGTTCAATAACAATTGCTTCTCCTCCTATGTTCAATTCCAAACGCCCCTCATTTTCAAGTTTTGCGATTGAAGATTTTTCCAGTAAAGCAACCTCGGCAGCGATAGACTTCATCATTTTGCCATATTTAGGTCCCAGTTTTTTGAAGTTGGGTTTTACCTGTTTTACGAGAATGCTATCATCCTTGAGGTATTCAATTTCCTTGACGTTTACCTCAGACAGGATGAGTTGTTTTACTGCATCGATTTTCTCTTTCAACCCAGTTTCCGTAAGCGGTATCATGATTTTGTTCAAGGGTTGGCGCACCCGGATGTTTGTTTTTTTCCTCAAAGAAAGGATCATGGATGAAATGGTCTGAGCCAGTTCCATTCGTTCTTCAAGATCTTTATCAATCAATGAAACATCCGCCGTCGGGAAATCGGTTAAATGCACAGAATCATTCTTATCCCTGCCTGTTACGCTGTTCAGGTCGGTGAAGAGTTTTTCCATAAAGAAAGGGGCAATGGGGGCTGCCAGTTGAGCAATCACTTCTAAACAGCGATATAGGGTTTGGTAGGCCGATATTTTATCTTTGGAATAATCTCCTTTCCAGAATCTTCGGCGGCTTAAACGCACGTACCAGTTGCTGAGATGTTGATCCAGGAAATCGCTGATGGCGCGACCGGCTCGGGTAGGCTCATAATCATCATAACTGGCATCCACAATTTTGATCAATGAATTTAATTCTGAAAGGATCCACCGGTCAAGTTCAGGGCGATCATGAAAGGGAACTTCCTCCTCATCAAAGGTAAATCCATCAATGTTGGCATACAGGGCAAAAAAGGAATAGGTGTTGTACAAGGTGCCAAAGAATTTACGCCTAGTTTCATCAATGCCTTCCTGGTCAAATTTCAGGTTATCCCAGGGCTGTGCATTGGTGATCATATACCAGCGTGTTGCATCCGGTCCATAAGTTTCGATCATCTCAAAAGGATCTACCGCATTGCCTAATCGTTTCGACATTTTATTTCCATTGGCATCGAGCACCAGTCCATTGGAGACACACGTTTTAAATGAGACCGAATCGAATACCATAGTAGCAATGGCATGCAGGGTAAAGAACCAACCACGTGTCTGGTCAACACCTTCAGCAATAAAATCAGCTGGGAAGAAAGATTCAAAGTTCTCCTTATTTTCGAATGGGTAGTGGAATTGTGCATAGGGCATTGAACCAGAATCAAACCATACATCAATCAGCATGGGCTCTCGGTACATTTTTTTTCCGGAAGGTGAAACCAAAATGATTTCATCCACATAAGGTTTGTGGAAATCAAAACTTTCATAATTGTCTTTACTGAAATCACCTGGGTTGAAGTTTTCCAGTGGATTGGTTTTCATAAAACCTGCTTCGATGGAATGGATAATCTCCTCCTTTAATTCTTCGGCAGACCCCAGACATTTTTGTTCTTTCCCATCCTCAGTCATCCACACGGGCAGAGGTACACCCCAGAACCGGGAACGGGAAAGATTCCAGTCCACCAGATTTTCGAGCCAGTTTCCGAACCGCCCGATTCCGGTAGCTTTGGGTTTCCAGTTAATGGTGTCATTCAATTCGATTAGGCGATCGCGATAAGCCGTTGTTTTAATAAACCATGAATCCAGTGGATAATATAAAATGGGTTTATCAGTCCTCCAACAATGCGGATAGGAGTGAACATATTTTTCTGTTTTAAAAGCTTTATTTTCCTTTTTCAGTTTTACGATGATGTCAATATCAACGGAATTATCTTTTTCAGGAACATAATTGGGATCGTATTCTGCTTTTACATACCGGCCAGCAAATTCACCCATTTCTGGTGTAAATTTTCCCTGCTTGCTCACCAACGTTAATGAACCAATTCCATTTTCTTTAGCGATCTTGAAGTCATCAGCACCAAAACTGGGTGCAATGTGAACGATTCCTGTACCTTCGTCAGTGGTTACAAAATCACCAACCAGCACCCGGAAAGCATCTCCATCTTTGGGCTGAGCAAAAGGCAATAATTGCTCGAAACGGATACCCTCCAGTTTTTTCCCTTTCATCTCCTCAATTACACTGAAAGGAATCTTTTTCTGACCCGGTTCATACTCTTCCAGTTTCAAATGGGAATTTTCCTCCGGGAAATATTTTGACACTAAGTCCTTTCCCAAAACAACTGTAATCGGCTTATGCGTATAGGGATTGAAGGTTTTAACCTTCACATAATCGATTTTACCACCAACAGCAAGTGCCGTATTGCTGGGCAACGTCCAGGGTGTAGTTGTCCAGGCTAGTAAAAACAAATCACCGAAAAGATCATCAAACAGGAATTCCGACTTTCCATCTCGAACGACCTTAAATTGCGCTACGACTGTATTATCCTTAACATCCTTGTAGCATCCTGGCAGATTGAGCTCATGCGAACTTAATCCTGTTCCTGCTGCTGGAGAATAGGGTTGGATGGTATGACCCTTGTAGAGCAGGCCTTTGTTATACAATTGTTTAAGCAGCCACCAAACCGTTTCGATATACTTATTGTCAAAGGTTATATAAGGATCACTCAAATCAACCCAATAACCCATTTTACGGGTCAGTTCATCCCACATATCCTTGTATTTCATTACCTCTCTTCGGCATGCTTTATTGTATTCTTCGACAGATATTTTAGTGCCAATATCCTCTTTGGTTATGCCCAGTGATTTTTCAACACTGATTTCTACAGGCAGTCCATGGGTGTCCCAGCCGGCCTTGCGTTCAACCAGGTATCCTTTCATGGTTTTATAACGACAAAAAATATCTTTGATCGCCCGGGACATTACATGATGGATGCCCGGCTGCCCATTGGCGGAAGGAGGCCCTTCATAAAAAACAAAAGACTGATGTCCCATTCGGGTTTCAACACTTTTTTCAAAGGTCTTATGTTCCATCCAGTAAGTTCCGATTTCCTTACCAATCGCCGTTAAATCAAGCTTCTTATATTCCCTGTATTGCTTCGTCATTAAGCCTGTAGTTTCTGTTCAAACTTAAAAGGGTGCAAAGATATAAAAATATATCATTGTTTTTTTATTGATTCATTCCTAGATAATTGAGCTTTTCTAAAATAAAAAAGGCTGGCCCGCACGGGCCAGCCTTTCCGAGCTAAATTATCATTATTTTATTCGATAATAATGCGTTTGGATATCATCCCTTCTTCTGTATCAATCTGGAAGAAATAGATACCCGTATGGAAATCACTGGTGTTAAACTGGTATTCAGTTTTGTTCACTTTTTCTGATTGCATCATTTGTCCGGCGTAATTGTAGACTGTAATTGTGTTGATGATGAAATCTGATTTGATATTGACAATCTCAGTTGCCGGGTTTGGATAAATCCGGGTAGAAAGATCAAGTAATTCATCAACACCGGTGATAACATCCACTGTCCATGTATTGGAGGGATCTGATTCGCCTTCATCATAAACAGCTGTCACAAAATATTCATAAATCCCTGTCACAGATATATTATCCGTATATTCTGTTTCGGTCACATAATCGATTTGTGTACCATCGCGATAAACATTATAACCCATTAATTCTTTCGATCCCATAATCTTATCAATGGGTTTAACCGTTTGAACCGCTGCATAATCTGTTGGATGAGTTGAAAGATTCGATGTAGATCCTGGGGTAATTATTGTACCAGTTGGCATGCCAACTCCGATCTCGGCTTTACTTCCATCAGTATACTCAACAATGGCGCGGATCAGGTATGCCTCGTTCCAGCTCGCCCATGATGGACTTGCATTGTTGAAATCCCATGAACGGCCATTGTTCAGGTCACCGTCAAATCCCAGGTATGTTGTTCCGTTAACAGAACCAAATCCCACCACAAAGTCACCATCGAATGTAATTTCTTCATCAGATACATCCACTTCCATCCAGTCATCAGGTGCTGCCATTACACTTTCTTCGTAAATAATATCCAATCCGGGTTGAGTTCCATCCCATCCAAATACCGTGGCATTAAAATCATTGTCGCCGGCATCAGTAGTTGTGTAATATTTGAGGGTAAGCACTTTACAGGGACCAGCTGGCGACATGTGTGTAGACATGGTATATCCTTCGTAACTGTATCCACCAGTGGTAACACCATTGTCATAAATCAGCTCTTCAATGCTTCCTCCGCCTGGTGCGTCCCAAGTAAGATTGATATCTTCTCCCTGGTAAACAGCATCGGGTCCTGTAAGATTCAATGGAGGATCGAGAACCGGAGGCTCTTCTCCAGAAAGGCAATAATTATCAAAATGATAGAGCGGATCCTGGGTGTCAGAACCTGCAAAGAAGTTATTGCCTCCGAGTTGATTCAATGTACCCGTGCCAAATGTTCCTGAACTCCAAACCCAGCCATGAATCAATTCACCATCCAGGTAGAATTCTGCCCAGTCATTATCAAGGTCAACATCAACCTGCATGGCCATCCATGTATCATAGGGGAAATCGAAAGTTGCGGCTGCAGCTCCACCGGCATCAATTGATCCACCGGCTTCATAGAAATAAACCTGCATGCCCCATTCGCTGGTAGCACCTGCAAATTGCTGCAGGGTATTGAAATAACCGTCATAACCATCCGGAATATACATGTCGAAAGTGATGGTATAAAATCCGGAGGTAAAGTTCGGTATTACATAAACCAGATCGTTGGTTCCAGTAATTTCCACTACCTGACTGCCATTGTCAACAATAAAGGGATCTTCAGCACTTCCGGGATCATTACTCCAGGTTGTCCAGTCATCAGGATTCTGAAAAACAAGCTGCTCACCGGTATTGTAAGACTCAAAGTCATCGTCAAAAAGGCATCCGCCTGAGCCAGTTATAGTAACTTCATCAGCACATTCAGCAACAGACTGTCCTTCATCATAAACAGCTTTAACACAATACTCGTATGTTCCGGGAATAAGACCCGTATCATCATAACTGGTGGTGGTCGTGCTTCCGATCATATTCCCGTTTTTATAAACGTCATATCCAATCAGTTCATCGCTCTCATCAGGACTTAACCAGCCAACAGCAGCCGCAAAAAAGTCGATGGCATCATCCGGGTCAACAATGGCACCTATGGAAGCAGTGGTGAATGCCGATTTAAATGTGCCGCCATCAAATTGAACAGCTGCGGTACCTATTGGTGAGGGGTTGGTAATTTCCAGAAGATCTTGATCCAGAGATACCAGTTCATCAATATACAGTCCTTCTTTACCAGAGGTATAAATGTCTGAAATAGTAAAACTCAATCCATCAGCAAATGAACCGGAGATACCAGAAACATCAGCTACAGCCGGAGAGAAAATACTCCAGTTATCCTGGTTAGCCGAACCGACACCCAGGTAATCATAGGGGAAGTCACCGGCTGAGAAACTACCTGCTGAAGGGAACCTGTCCCATAGGTAGTCATGACCTGATAACAACAAATTACCACCGCCATCAAGATAAGCAGCAAGATTTGATTCATCAGTATCCGTCATGGTCTGGTTATTTTGCCAGCCCTCACCACAGAACCATATTACAATGTCATATTGTTCTAATGTTGCCAAATCCGGGCCATTTTCCGTTGTAACATCTTCAACTTCATAATAGTCATAGGAAAATCCGTTGGCATCCAGAGCAGGTTGTATATACTGCCAGTCATCAGTGAAATCCAGGGCACCTGCAGGATTGCTTCCATCGCGGTCAACACAAAGAATGGTCCCAGATGTTGATCCACCGGGTGCATCCCATTCAACCAAGACATTGTTATCGTCGTAGACTTCAGCCGTTACATTTTGGGGTGGGTCAAAATTTACGCCTTCACCGCACAATTCAAGGCCCCAAATATTCACATTTTGAGCTGTTCCCAGGATGGTCCAGGTATCCGCAAAAAATGCATTTGAAACTGCCAATCCGCCAGCTATTCCTGTTCCTACTCCCGCAACTGATCCGACATCAAAATAAACACCTGTTTCGGTTCCTGAAGGAAGCTCGATCTGTACCAGTTCATTTTGAGTTGCACCTACTTGAGCATAGCCCCAAAGGAAAGGGCCATCTCCACAATAGGTATTACTTTGATAGGCCATACCATAGTAGCTGTCGCCGGTAGGTCCAACTGGAAATGATCCCAGGTTTGCTCCTGCCAAATCAAATTTGGTAATGGCCGAGCCCCAGTTATTGGCATAAAAAGCACCATCATCTTCGTTGTAGGCAATGGCTCTGACATCCGTTGGAGCCGTAAATGTGCTGACCATGGCAGCAGCGTCAAAATCCATCTGGAAAACGGTAGAAGAAGCAGCTCCTCCATAAAAGTAGGTCCCATCGTATGCAATGTCACGGCAACCGGTTGAACCGGCTACGGTAAATGTTTCTATCCAGGTGCCATTCAATTCGTATTTTTGGAATTCACCGGCACCATTCCACATCGATGTATATATATAGGATCCATCGGTTTCAATACCGGCTTCACCACCACCCACTCCGACTGGCCAGTCGAATTGCAGATCAAAAATATCATCCGTTACAATGGGTGTATTGGATGCTTTTGGGCTCACTTCATTAAATGAAGTTTGGCCCATAATTAGTCCTGATGTCAGTATCAACATCAAGGTTGCTCTTGCTAATTTTGTAAAGAATTTCATGTTAAAAAATTTAATTATTCGTTATTGAATGATTTAATCTGTATACTCTAACTCTCGCAGCGCAGCTATATATTTCTTTAACAGTTTTTTGGAACCATCACAATGGGATGGGTTTTTGTAAGTCCAAAGGTAGTTATTAGGTATGACAGGTTTTTATTGGTTTTGGTTGCTCAGTTAGGGATTATTATTGCGTAGATGAGCAAATGTAATTAATACCTATCAAAAAGTCGACCCTGCCATGTATTGAGTTCTTCCATTTTTTTTTCAATTTTTAAATTGACCTGGTCATTGCGGATCACTCCCCAATTAGGCCCCGCATGGAAACGAGGAGGAACCTCCCCGGTGAATCGCTCAATGATAAATTCGGGATTGAGTTTTTCTGCAAATTGAACTATAAAATCGATGTATTCTCCCATTTCAAAAAGATCATAGTTTTCCGGGTTCTTCTCAAAATCTTCAGCCATGTGTGTACCTTTCACAATCTGAAGTTGATGGAATTTAATGGTGGTTAAAGGCAATTTATTGATCTTCTCCACAGATTTCAACATTTCGGTCCTCAATTCGCCGGGCAAACCAAAAATAAAATGGGCACCGGTATTGATTCCCCGTTTTGCTGTATCCGTAATCGCTTTCTTGGATTGAGCCCAACTGTGCTTGCGATTGATCCTTTTCAATGTTTCGTCATAAATTGATTCAACACCATATTCGATCAAAAGGTAGCAATGGCTTGCCAATTCAGCGAACCAATTTAGTTTTTCATCATCCACACAATCGGGTCGTGTGCCGATAACCAATCCAATGACTCCAGGAAAATCCAGCGCTTCCTGATAAATTGATTTTAACTTATCAATAGGTGCATAGGTATTGGAGTAGGTTTGAAAATAGGCCAGGTATTGATTCGCTCTCCGGTACCTGACTTTATGAAACCCTATCCCTTCCCTTAGTTGCTGTGATATGGATTTATCAGGGGAACAATAAGAAGGATTAAAAGCATCATTGTTGCAATAAGTGCAGCCTCCCCTGGCCAATCGACCATCTCGGTTGGGACAAGTAAATCCTGCATCAATGGATACCTTTTGTACCCGTTCACCGAATTCTTTTTTAAAGTACTCGGAATAGGTATTAAACCGCCTGTTATGTCCCCAAGGATTTGTCATCTGCAGATAAAGACAGGGCGCACCGCAGGTGCGCCCCGTCTTTTATTTTTAAAACAGTATATATTACATAGAATCTTTGGTTACCCTTTCGAGTCGTTTCATGATTGTGAAGATAAAAACAGCTGAGAGTAAACAAACAAAAATAAAGATGGCCCATAATTGCCATAACTCCAGTTTACCCCAGAAGAAACTTCCAACAACCAGTAATTTGTTTCCAACGGCAGTAGCCAGTAACCATCCACCCTGCATCAGTCCCTGGAACCTGGCAGGTGCTACTTTCGAAACAAATGACAATCCCATCGGGCTCAGGAATAATTCGGCAATGGTTAATACAAGGTAACTATTGATTAACCAGTAGGGCATGATCCTCGAAGAATCAGGAACCGGATTGTATTGCAGTTTACCGGCCTCATCAACATATTGCAATGAGTGAGGAGAAATCAGATTGAGGGAGCCTATCAAAATAATTACAAATCCAACTGCAGCGATGATCATACCAATACCTATCTTCTTTGGTGTTGAGGGTTCACTGTTCCTGTTTCTGAGCCAGGTGAAGAAGCCCATGATTGGAAAGGTCAATGCTACAATAAACAATGGATTAAAAGATTGGAATACTTCCGGTTCAATCGGATTAAGGGAGTCGTAACCGGATACAAAATAATACGTCAGATACCCCAGCCCGATCAGCATAGCGGCACCTATGGCTTTTTCAATGGGTTTCTTGCGAAGAATTAAAATAAAGAAGCCTGCCACCGTACCAATAAAGGCGAGTATCGACTCAAGATTGAAGAAAATATTGGTGAATGGATCCACTGCCTTCAGGGTATAATCACGTGCGAAAAGGGTGAGCGTCAATCCATTTTGATGGAAAGACATCCAGAAAAAGATTACCACCAGAAATACCAGCAGCAGTGCTGAAATCCGGGGTCGTTCTTCTTTGGTAGCAATTTGTACAATCCAGGCCACAAATGCTGCGAACAGTCCGAAAGCAAAAGCAATATCAAAGTTCATTGCTGATATAAAATAAACAGCAAAAAAGACAACGACACCGGTCAATAAAGCAAGGGGAATAGCCATCGGCTTGCCAGACATCTTAACTGTTTGACTACCATCATTGGTTTCAGCATGGCTTCTTTCTTTTTTCGGCAGGTATTTATTAAAGATCACATACACAAGCAAGGAAATAACCATTGCCACGGCGGCGATACCAAAAGCATAATTATAGCCTACAGAAAATGCATTAATATAATCATTGGCAAAAGGGGTTAAATCGGTAACTTCTGTTCCACTTACTTTCGTCGCCAATGCCTGAAAGGTATCCACATCGGCCAGTTCGCCTTTTAAATATGCATGACACATGGCTGGCAAACTGCCATCGTGTTCAAATCCTTTTGAACGCAAAAACCAATTACGCATACTTGTGGCAGCAAAAGGTGCAAAGAAAGCACCAATATTGATCCCCATATAAAAAATCATAAATGCTGAATCACGCACTTTTGCGTATTTTTCATTGTCATACATTTGCCCCACAACTGCCTGAAGATTTCCCTTAAACAATCCATTTCCAAAGGCAATGGTAAAGAGTCCTATTAACGTAATGGTCAGAGACAATCCCGGGACGGCCATGATAATATAGCCTGAGAACATGATGATGATCCCCAACAATATAACCAACTTATATTTGTTGGTGGCGTCTGCCAGGATGCCACCCAGCAGGGCTAAACCATAAATTCCAAAATAAAACCAGCTATAATAAGTCCCTGCCTGTTCCTCTGTAAGTCCATACTTGGCCTGCAAAAACAATACAAGGATCGCCATCATGGTATAAAAGCCGAACCGCTCACCCATGTTGGAAAAGAAGGCGACCAAAAGTCCTTTAGGATGTCCTTTTAACATAATCGGTAATTTTTAATTAATATTTGTTTGATTGAATTGAATATCATTTTTGATTGAAAGCCTACAAAAATAGTTAATTTTACAAGTCCTCCAAATTTACTTTGTGCCAATAAATCAAGTATTTACATGCTTAAATAAAAAATTCAGAAATTTGATGTAATAAATATACAACCCCTTCGTCTCTCCATTGAATGACGCCCGAAACATTTAAAATAGAAATTCTGCCGATGAAACATAAATTGTTCCGGTTTGCCAGCAGGTTATTGCAGAATATACCGGAAGCAGAAGATGTCATTCAGGAAGTTTTTATCAGACTGTGGAATCGAAGAGATGGATTACATCAATATCGAAATTTGGAAGCTTTTGCAATGACGATCACCAAAAACCTATGTCTCGATCGGCTCAAATCAAAACGCAATAAATCGGATGAGTTCACAGAAAAGCATGAAAAAACAGATTCGATTACACCTTATGATCATTTGGAAATGACAGACAGTTATAAAAAAATAAATTTTATTATCGGGCAATTGCCTGATCAGCAAAGGATGATCATTCAGCTAAGAGATGTGGAGGGCTATGAATATAAAGAAATTGAAGAAATAACAGGAATGAATCAAAATGCAATCCGTGTGAATCTCTCAAGAGCAAGAAAGCAAGTAAGAGAGACGATGAAAAACAACTATGACTATGAAATTACAAAAAATTGATGAACTGATCTTGAAATTCGAACAAGGTGAAACATCCCTGGCAGAAGAACAGGAATTAAAGATCTTTTTTAGACAGGGGATTGTGCCTGAAAAATATAGGGTTTACAAAGACATGTTCGAATTTTATACGTTGGCCGTTCAAGAGGAGTATCCTGATCCTGGTTTTGATGACCGGTTCTTTGAAAATTTGGGCGTTCACACCGGAACCAAAACAAGGAAATTAACTCCTTACGGCCGATATACCTGGTGGGGTGTAGCTGCCAGTATGATTATTCTGATGGGTTTGTACCTCACCCTTTTCAATCAACAGAAAAGTATCGATACTTATGAAAATCCGGAATTTGCATATGCAAAGACCAAAAAAGTACTGATGATGGTTTCCGGTAACCTTAATACCGGAATGGACGAACTGTCCAATATAAAAGAATTAGAATCGGGTATGAGTGAATTGAAAAATATTGAAGCTTTTAACGATGGTTTGAAGTCAATGAGAAAAATTTCAACCCTGGATAAAACAACAAATTTTATAAAACAATAAATCTGAAAACAATGAAAACAATGCTTAAATTTTTAATCGCTGCTTTGATGCTGTTTCCTTTTACAGTGCATAGCCAAAGTCCTGCCGATGCACTTTTCGATAAGTACTCCGGTCAGGACGGTTTTACTTCGGTGTATATTACCCAGCACATGTTCAGTTTATTTGCCGATATTGAAACCGAAGAAGATGAATCCGGGTTTTTAGAACTGGTTAAAAATCTGAATTCCATTAAAATCCTTTCGGTGGACCATGATTCCACTGCTGTAGCACCCATGGTCAATTTCTATGATGAGATCATGAAAAATTTCCCGAAAGGGAAATATGAAGAGCTCATGGTAGTTAAGAAAAAAGACCAGGATGTTACTTTTTATATTCGGAAAGAAGGGAATAAGATAGCTGAATTACTTATGGTGGTTGGAGGGAAAGATGACAATGCCCTCATCAGTATCCAGGGGGATATTGATCTGAAAACCATTTCCAAACTTTCCAAAACAATGAACATTGATGGAATGGAAAATCTGGAAGAAATAGAAAAGAAATAATCATAAAATCAAATATCAACACTAAAATTTTAAACCATGAAACGTACACACATGAATGCCATATTAATAGCACTTTTTCTGGTGCCGGTTTGGAGCATGGCTCAGAATAGCACAGCTGATAAGATCTTTGATGAATACTCAGGCAAAGATGGCTATACATCGATTGATATCAGCAAAGGATTGTTCGAATTGTTTTCAGAAATTGAAGCTGATGATCCTGAATTTGATGAATTCCAGAAAGCCATTAATGGCCTTGAATCAATGCGACTGTTGGCCTATTCTGTCGAAAAAGAGAAAGGGACCCTGGCGGAGAAGAATAATTTCATGAAAGCCGTAAAAAATGGTGTTTCATTGAAAGACTTTAAAGAACTGATGGTGGTCAGGGATAAAGATGCCAAGATCGATTTTTATGCAAAAAGCGAAGGACAAATCATTACTGAAATGATTATGATTGTCGATGGAAAGGATGATGCTGTTTTGCTCAGCCTTTATGGTGATATCGATCTGAACCATATTGCCAAATTAGGTGCAGCCATGAATATGGGTGGTATGGACTATCTTGGTAAAATGCAAAGTGAATAACCCTTAAAAATGAATGTGATGAAAAACAAAACACTTTTATTGCTTATGATTTTCGTAAGCCTGCCCTTCTTTTTGCCGGCCCAGACGAATCCGTTGGATGACATGATAAAACTATACAAGGGTCAGGAAGGCTTTTATTTTCTCGACCTCAAAACCAATATGATGAATGCCGGTGATAAGGGGCAAACCGGGGTTAGTGATGCAGTGGTTAACTTAGTGATCATTTCTTTCGACGAAAAGAAAAACACTTCTTTTAAGGCGGAAAATCTTTATAACCAATTCTTTAGTACAGTGGATAAGGCACAATACAAAGGCCTCATTGACATTAAAAGCTCTGGCGATAATGTAGAAATGATGATAAAAAATGAGGGTGAACGTTTGACAGAAGTCATCATTGCTGTGCAGGAGGAAGATGAGATGACCATCATTGTGGCTACAGGTAATTTTGACCTGAAAGACCTGGCGCGCTTCAAAAATATGCAGCAATGTCACGGACTGCAAGTGCTTGAGCAGCTTTGCGAAGAATAGACAGATTCCCATAAGATCTTTGAAGGCTTCCTGATAATCGGGTCAGGAAGCCTTTTTTAATTGCTATTTTTGCGGAAGAAGATGTGCTTATGAAAACGCCTGTAAAAAGTTTCACCAGAAATGCACAGTTTTACAAATTTTGTTTCTATGGATTTTTAAAAAATCTCCGGTTTTATGAACCTTTTCTATTTTTATTTTTCCTGGAACAGGGATTGTCTTTTTTGCAGATAGGGGTTCTTATAAGCATACGTGAAATCGGACGAAATCTATTGGAAATCCCGGCGGGTGTTGTGGCCGATGCCATTGGCCGAAAGAAGACACTTGTCTCCTCCTTTTTATTTTATATCACTGCTTTTTTTATCTATTTTTTTGCCATAAATTATGGTTGGTTTATTGCTGCCATGATTTTTTATTCCCTTGGTGATTCATTCCGGACGGGTACCCATAAAGCCATGATTTTCGACTACCTGCGGCTGCATAACTGGAAGGATCAAAAGGTTTATTACTATGGGCATACACGTTCCTATTCTCAACTGGGATCGGCCCTGTCATCGCTCGTAGCTGCATTATTGGTGTTTGTTTCAGGAGAATACCGAATGATTTTTTTGTACACCATCATTCCTTATATTCTCGATCTTTTTCTCATTTTATCCTACCCTGATAAGCTCAATGGGCAGGTGGATGAATTTAAAAAGGATAAGATTTTGATCCGGTTTAAGAGGGTATTGGGTGATTTTTGGGTGTCATTTCGTAAGCGGAGGACCTTGCGAATTTTAGCAAATACTTCGTTATATACAGGCTATTATCAGGCATTGAAGGACTATTTGCAACCGGTTATCAAAACACTGGTTTTATCCCTACCTTTTTTCCTGGCCTTCAGCGACCAGCAACGAACAGCGATTTTGATCGGAGTCATTTACTTCTTTATTTATATTTTAACATCCATATCCGCCAGGTATGCAGGCAAGTTTGTCCGGCTTTTCGATAATCTTCATATCCCCATGAATTTGACTTTGTTGATTGGTTTGACAGTAGGATTGCTATCTGGTCTGTTTTTCGAATTTGATTGGCTGGTGATGTCGGTAGTGTTTTTTGTCGTGATCTACATCATTGAAAATCTCAGGAAACCCATTGGCGTTTCTTATATCAGTGAAACCATTGACAAAGATGTTCTTGCCACCGTACTTTCTGCTGAATCACAGTCCCATACTCTGGTTGCAGCGCTGCTGGCACCTTTGATCGGGTTTTTAGCGGATAGTTTCGGGCCCGGTATCGCAATTATTGTAGCTGCATCCATCCCACTGGCTTTGATGCCTGTATACTGGCTGAGAAAATAGTTTTGTAATATTATTCGTAACGCAATGATTCGATGGGATCAAGGCGAGAGGCTTTGGTTGCAGGTAAGTAGCCAGATGCAATGGCAACGACAAAACACAATGCAAATCCGGTAAAAATCCAGATCCATGGAATGATAAAACTGCTGCCTATTAACATGGATACTATGTTCCCGATGACAATCCCAAATATAATACCCAAAATACCTCCGAGTTGAGCAATTACAATAGCTTCAGCAAGAAACTGATTTTTGATGGTCCGTCGGGTTGCTCCTGTTGTTTTTCGAACTCCGATCTCACGGGTTCGTTCCGTAACTGAAACCAGCATGATGTTCATCAATCCTATGGCCGCACCTAAAAGCGTAATGGCACCTATAAAAATAGCTGCATACCGGATATATTTGAGATTATCAAGCATCATGCTCACCAACCGGTCACTTTTCCCAATCTCAAAATCATTTTCCTCACCCAGTGGAGTTTTGCGGATTACGCGAAAAAGACCTGTGGCTTCACCGATTGCTGATTCGAGATGTTCAGGGTTAAGAGCCATAACATTGATGGTATAGGATCGGTTGGGTTGCGAGAAATATTGACGGACATTATTTAACGGCAAAAAACAATTGTTGTCTCCTGAAAACCCTAAACTCGATCCCTTTAACTTCAGCACGCCAATAACTTTGTACTTACCTGGTCCAATGGATACGATCTTTCCGATGGGGTCCTCGTTGTTCAGAAAAAGTTTTTTCTCCAACTCTTGTCCAAGAATGACCACATGTGAACCGTAGTAAACTTCATTGGGTGTAAAATTACGTCCCTTTTCAAGTTCGTTTCCGGAAGTATACATGTAACTTTCATCTGTACCAAGAACCGGTACATTGGGGTTTGTTTTTTCAGATTTGTATTTTAATGTTGCCGTGTGGGTTGCAAATGCATGCACAGAAACATATGCCGGAAAATCGAAATTTTGCTTAAAGGACATGGCTTCATCGTATGAAATGCGTTCGAAATAGCGTGCATTTTTCACCCGACTCCCAATCTGGATTCTCATGGATCTGTTTTTGATGGAGAATGTATTGGCCCCCATCATGGTAAAGTTTTCGGTCAGGAAATATTTCAAACTGTCGATAGACGTTAGAATTCCCACCAGCGCCATCAGTCCGAAAGCGATGATCAATACCGTGAGAATTGTCCGCAGCCAGTGTGAACGAATGGATGCCAGAGAGATCTTTATATTTTCAGTGACCAGGTTTGCCATGACATTAATGTTACAACAAAAATAAGGATAAAAGTGATAGCACCGCGTATTAGAAATAATTGAAATATGCTAAATGCCCAATCGGTATATATGGGTAAGATTATTTCAAAAAGAAGAATCCTGACAAAAACAAGGACCATAACACCACAGACAGGCTCATATAAAAGAGGATGTTCGATTTTTTTGAGTAATACTTTTGCGCGAGGAAAGCACCTATGGGAATGGAAAGCAAAATAGGCGTAAATAGCACTATGCCGAGCAATCCATATTTCTTCCGGATATTGATGATCAATTTATTTTTGCGGGTAAAAACCTTTCGGTTCTGTTTTTTGCATTGATTGGCTTCAAGCCAGCGAACCGTTGCTTCCTTTCCGCCAAAATATCCAACAATGCGGGGACAGTATTTCTGGTATTGCCGGATAAGCCATTTGCTGAAATAATAAAAGAACAGGATACCCAGGATCCCTCCAATAGCAGTAAAACCAACCGTTTGAATATAACTGAAACCATAACCTATGGCCAGAATAGGGGCAAATAAAAATTTAATGCCACTGATGAGCAACACCTGGATGAGTTTTATAACCGATAGGGTAGAGAAGAAGGCCACTTAGTAATGCGGTTAAATTTTAAAAAAGATTAATTAAACGGGGATAAATGCAATTTGTTTTCTGATTCTATTTTAGAACCATTTCCAGGTGCAATTTATTTTAATAAAGATAAAAAATAAAGGATTATGAAAACAACAAAAACTGATTTTGATCAATGAAAATCGGGTTTATTGCCGTAGGCCAAATCACCGGCATCACCCAATCCCGGTACAATATAAGCTTTGGCAGTCAGTTCATCATCAATCGCACCTGTCCAGAGGGTTATTTTTTTCATAGGTAATTGTTTTTTAATAAAGTTGATCCCTTCCATACTGGCTATCACTGATGCTATATGGGTTTGTGCTGGCTTCCCAAAGTTCTGCAGGGCCCGATATGCTTCAACTATGGAAGCCCCTGTGGCCAGCATTGGATCACAGATTACAATGATTTTGCCATCCAGGTCGGGGCAGGAGATATATTCTATCTTTATTGTAAACTCCTCATTTTTTTCCACTTTTCGATAAGCAGAAATAAATCCGCTCGCCGAACGATCGAAAATATTCAGCATTCCATTGTGCAGGGGGACTCCAGCTCGTAAAATGGGAATCAAGATCGGGTATTCTTTCAATACTGGAATCGTACTTGATCCCAGTGTAGTAAACACTTCTATCGGTTCATAGGTGAATGATTTACTCATCTCATAAGCTATTATCTCTCCGACACGTTCAAGGTTTCTTCTGAAACGAAGACTGTCTTGTTGAATTTCAGCATCCCTGAGTTCGGCGATGATATTGTTAAAAATGGAATTGGTTTTCCCCAGATTCTTTATCATAAAAAGTGTTTTGGATGGTTGACGAATGTTATAGTGCGAAAATACAAATATTTTAAATAAGGTTCATTCGCAATAAAACTCCACCTGCCATTTGACAATGGATTAACGAAGTGCTTTGATCATCTTTACCCCCGTCGACAAAAGCCAGGGTAATCTGTTGATCTTAAGATGTGGATAGGTAATTTCTTTGGATCCGAATCCTTTATAAAACCTGGCCAGGTCGGGATCATTGGACCCTTCAAAATCCAGAGTGAGGTGTTTTTGGCTATTATCACGGATGAAATGATCTATAAGCCAGGGCATGGCATGTAAATCTTTTCCGATTTCCGTCAGACCAGAAAACAGGAAAACAACCTTTTTTTTGCTTCTGAGGAATATGGCACCGGCACAAAGTTCATTCATGGGGGAGAAAACCCCATAAGTTGAAATCAATCCTTTATATATGGCAGCGTAAACCAGTCGGGTGAACATTGCATACTGTTCATCCTTTAAATTGGTGATGGTTTGACCGCGGTTTTCTCTGAATATCCGTATGATCTCTTCAGGTTTTGAATTTTTAATGAGACTCAGGTTATGGCTCTCAGATTTTTTTAGGTTCCGTTTCAGATTACCTGAATAATTTCTGGCGATGTTTTCATAGGATTTAATCAGGTCGAGTTCATGGGTTTTCCACATAAAGGTTTCGACATCCAGTGCAGTAAACTTATTAAAGGTATTCAGGTTGATCTCTGCAAATTTAAACTTGCGGGGAATGGCCTGAATAAATTCACCGACCAGATGCTCAGAGAGAACATTTTTAGAAAATAATCCAAGTTGTTGTGTAAAAGGCGGTTGATACAAATAATAAATGCCCCACTTTCGACCATGGACCAGTGGAAAAACACTTTGATAGTTATCTTCAATAAGAGCATCCCAATTGGGAGCGACCAGGTCGAGGTACCAGGATTTGGCATAAATCATTCCATTGAAAGATTCTTCAATGCAGGTATCCCACTTATTTCGTTCAATTTCATTATGTGTTACATACTTGATCATCGTTGCTTTTTATGGTAATGCTTCCTGGATCATATCTTCATAAACCTGTTGCCAGCCCTGCCACCTCCTGGTATCGCTCAGTGATTCGTTGTGCCATATGGAGATAAAAGTGCCATTAACATCTTTCACCTCACGGATCAAAGGTTTGATGACCTTTCGGGCCTCGTCAGCTGATAAGTGCAGGTAATCTTTTAAGGTCCCTTCCATATAAGTGAATGGATGAATCCGGAGTTTGGTTTCTGTATCCAGATCAAGATCATAAAACCGATAGGTTGTGCAAATACCTGCCCTGAACCCGGGCTGCGCTGCAAAGCCCATGGAATAGTCATCGGTGATATCGAGATTGATCAAATTGCGATAAGTCGTTGGAAGCTGAATGACAAGAAAATGCTGTCGACTTTTTGTTATTTCCCGGTTCAAAACCCTTGATAAGCGCTCGACTTCCATCTTCAATCTTTTGAAATCATTATTGGAATTAAAAGAAGGATGAATGCCAATCCGGGCATGGTCAGCAAGCGATTTGATCAGTGTTTGGAATTTCCGGTTGCGAAAGGGAATGTTCTTATCATTGAGTCCATATTCTGCAAAAAGTATAAAATAAACGGGATTAAGCTTATACTTGCGGTGAATTTTTAATTGAAAATCATAGGTATCAAACGGATCCGTTTGAATCCCGGCCAAAACCCTTGTTCTTTCCATCATCTCTCTGAAATCAAGATGGTACAGTGCATTCAAATAACCACCTGTGGTCCTGAATAATCCTTTTTGCCTGTAGGCCCAGGCTGCATCAATGTCGATGGTAGGAATAAACCGGTATTTGGGCGGATCAAATGCGAGGGTCGGATATCTTTCCTTTAATAGCCGCATGATCTCCCGTGCCCAGATATTGACCACCGGTTTGTGCAGAAAGTTTTTCTGGAAAGCGATACTCTCTTTGGCACTGAAACGTCCGTATTCATCCTTTTTGTAAGGCAAATACTCTTCATAACGTGAAACCATGTAAAAGCCTGCGGCAAATGGATCAAAAGGCAGAGCCGATAATTTGTTGTAAACCGGGAAAAAAGCAGCGATACCCAGGTATTCAATAAAGTTGAGGTCGATGTGATTGATCTTCCGTTCGAATAACAAGTGCTCAGCAGCCAGAAAAAATTCATTATCAACCGGGTTCTTACCATAGCTCATTTTGGGTCCGTCATATGATTCGAATTCTTGGAGATCGCTGATCAAATCATATTCAACCTGGAGGATATCACGGAAGAACAAACCCATAATATACTTTACCCGGTTGGTTATTTTGTAGGTGTAAATCAGCAGCATCTTCCGTTGTTTGGTCTGTTTATTTGGTCAGTTCGTGATTATCGTACCAACTGGCATACATATTATAACTGTTGGCAATGCGGTTTATTTCTCCTTCAATTAATTCTGTGTCAACCGTTTTTATCTTTTTTGCAGGGACTCCTGCATACACAGATCCGGATTCAACAATCGTACCTTTCGAAACAACAGCGCCTGCAGCAATGATGGAGTTGCTTTCAATCACAACATGGTCCATAATAATTGACCCCATTCCAATTAGTACATTATCATGAATGGTGCATCCGTGAACAATGGCATTGTGGGCAATGGAGACCTTGTTACCGATGTGTACCGGTGCTTTCTGATAGGTGCAATGGATGATCACCCCATCCTGAATATTCACCTTGTTGCCGATCCTGATTGAATGAACATCACCCCTTATCACAGCATTAAACCAAACGCTGCAATGATCCCCCATGATAACATCCCCGGTGATGGTGGCATTATCTGCCAGGAAGCAATCTTTCCCAAAATTTGGGGCAATACCTTTTACTTTTTTAATGAGTGCCATAAAGTTGTAGTCGTTAATAGCGGTTACAAATTTAGTTTATCTCGATGAGATAAGAATGAAGAAATATGAAGCATGTAACTTACCATTTAAATTATAATAGCTGTCGAACAGCTTCTTCAATTTCCCCGGGTAAAAATAGTATACTGGCTTTAAAGTCCTTTGTATGTTAAATAAGGCTGATTTTAAATTGCATGCAGAGGTGTTAAACGAAATAGAATTTCCGTTATATTAGCAACACCAAAAACATGACATGAGGAGAAACGCCAAAACAATTAAAAAAGATATATTGAGTAAAAAATCCATCTTTCGCCGAAGGCTTAAAGATGACGAAGAAAAAACATCACGTTACCATTCCGTTTATGGAAATTAGTGTGATAAAAGTTGTTGATAATACCAAATAACCCATCATTTTTAACTAAAGAAAAAATTTGCCAAATAAAATAAATGTATTAACTTTGTAATTACAACTGATAAATGTAATCATGGAAGTATCAATCATAAAAATCGGAAATTCGAAGGGATTCAGACTTAGCAAAACATTGCTGGAAAAATACAATATTAAAGACAAGGTCGAATTAATCCTTGAAAAAGGCAGAATCATCATAAAACCTATTGACACTCCGAGAAAAGGTTGGGAAAATGCTTTTAAAGAAATGCATGAGAATGGAGATGATAAGTTGCTATTTAATGATGTTTTTGAAGATGAAAACCTGGAAGAATGGAATTAAAACAATATCAGATTGTTCTTGTCAATCTTGACCCAACAATTGGTAGTGAAATTAAGAAAACAAGACCTTGTGTAATAATTTCACCTGACGAAATGAATAAACACCTTCGTAAAATCATTGTCGCACCCATGACAACCACCTCCCGAAAATATCCATCAAGAATTGAAGTAAAACATGAACAGAAAATTGGATGGATTGTCATTGACCAAATCAGAACAATTGACAAACAACGAATAATAAAAGTATTGGGAAGACTTTCACAACCAGAAATTAAAGAAGTTAAATCGGTGATAAAAGAGGCTTTTGTTGACTAAAAGGAAAAAGAAAACGATGGGTAACACAGGATAAATGCAATACCGGCCATAGTGGAATTAAATGAAATTAAAAAATATCCTACCCAGGCAACAGAGAGACAGGTAACCAAGCCGGTACAGCACTTATCGTGGGAACGTTGCGTGTAATCTGAGAAACTTACTTTAACAAATCAAAATGAACCAAGTCTTACTATCCATTTTATTTCCCCCACCAGCGCGAGTCTGAAGCCAGGGCCTTGTTTGCAGCGACTCGTTCTCCTTATTAACATTTTAAGTAGTTGGCTGAATTGACCTGTGTTTTATCTTACCGCCGTGTATTCATCCTGATGGAAGCCTTATCGGGATAATCGATGGAAAAATGCAGTCCGCGGCTTTCTTTGCGCTGCTGCGCCATTTTGATGATCAAAAATGCAACATTGATGAGGTTCCTGAGTTCACAGATTGGCAGGCTAATAATGGACTTATTGTACAGCTCTTCAGTTTCACGATAAATAATTTCCAACCTGTCGAGGGCCCGCTGCAAGCGAAGATCTGAACGAACGATTCCCACATAATACGACATGATAAATTGTAATTCCCTGGTTGTTTGTGTAATGAGTACCATCTCTTCGTTCATTCTCAAGCCCTCTGCATTCCAGTCGGGGATCTCTTCGCAGTGTGGTTCATTTTTATAGGTTTGAATTGCATCCATTGCGGCACGGTGCGAAAATACCGCAGATTCAAGCAGAGAATTTGAAGCAAGCCGGTTGGCACCATGCAATCCGGTGCAACTGGTTTCCCCTGTGGCATAAAGGTTTTCGATCGAAGTCAATCCGTATTCATTTACTTTGACACCACCGGTTAAATAATGGGCAGCCGGCACAACGGGGATCATTTCTTTAGAAATATCGATGCCAATACTAAGGCATTTGGCATAAATGGTCGGGAATTTTTCAATCAGGTCATTGCGATTTAAATGAGTCGCATCAAGGTATACATACTCATCACCGCTGTGTTTCATTTCGGTATCAATGGCCCGGGCCACAATATCGCGAGAGGCCAGTGAACCCCGTTCATCATATTTATGCATGAATTCTTTACCACCAACGGTTTTCAATACAGCGCCAAATCCCCGCAAGGCCTCGGTGATCAGGAAGGAAGGCTTTTCTTTTGGATTGTATAATGATGTAGGATGAAATTGAACGAATTCCATATTCTCAATTATGGCCTTGGCCCTGTAAGCCATTGCTACACCATCGCCTGTAGCTATCGGCGGATTGGTGGTGGTATGATAAACATTCCCGGCTCCACCGGTAGCAAGCAATGTTTTGCGTGCAAGGATCGTGGTTACTTCTGTTGAATCAGGCGATAATACATAAGCCCCATAACATTTTATCTCGGGCATTCCCCGTGAAACCCCCACCCCCAATTGGTGTTGCGTCAATAAGTCAATGGCAAAATGGCTTTCGAGTATCTCAATATTGGGATGATTCCTGGCATTGATGAGTAAAGCACGAATGATTTCCGCACCTGTAGCATCTTTGTGATGTAAAACCCTTGACTCAGAGTGGCCGCCCTCTCTCCCCAACTCGAATTTGCCGCTTTCAGTTTTATCAAAATTGGCTCCCCATTCGATCAACTCCTTGATCCTTTCCGTGGATTCAGTAATGGTGATCCTGACAATATTGGGATTGCAAAGTTCATCTCCCGCCCGCAGGGTGTCGGCAATATGCTTCTCATAAGTATCCGGGGAATACATGACCGCGGCAATGCCTCCCTGTGCATATTTGGTAGCGGTCTCATCAGCCCGGTCTTTGGTAACTATACAGACCTTTCCGTGTTCAGCAACTTTTAAGGCAAAACTTAGTCCGGCAATACCAGACCCAACAACTAAAAAGTCGACTTTTTTACGCATCCATTTTATAACTGAAGCAATGTTTTATCCGGGTCCTGTCCGCCAAACAACATTTTGACAGGATTTTCGAGCATTTGTTTTACATTCACCAGGAAGGTTACCGATTCTCTTCCATCGATAATCCGGTGATCATAAGATAGAGCAAGGTACATAACAGGATGGATTTCTACCTTTCCATTTATTGCAACAGGTCGTTCTACTATGTTGTGCATCCCGAGAATGGCGCTCTGTGGTGGATTGAGGATTGGTGTGGAAAGCATGGAACCAAACACACCACCGTTCGTGATGGTAAACGTACCACCTGTCATTTCGTCAATGGAGATCTTATTGGTTCGGGCTTTATTGGCCAGTTCTTTGATGTTTCGTTCAATATCGGCCAACGACATCTGTTCAGCGTTTCGGAGCACCGGAACCATTAATCCTTTTGGTGAACTTACCGCAATCCCGATGTCTGCATAATTGTGATATACAATCTCGTTGCCATTGAGTTGCGCGTTGACTTCAGGAACAATATTGAGAGCTTCGGTAACAGCTTTTGTGAAAAATGACATAAACCCCAGTGAAACCCCATGTTTTTCTTTGAATTGCTCTTTGTATTTATTGCGCAAATTCATGATGGGTGTCATGTTAACCTCGTTGAAGGTGGTTAGCATCGCGGTCTCATTTTTTACTGATACCAGTCGCTCAGCCACCTTTAGTCGGAGCATGCTCATTTTTTTCCGACTGGTACTCCGATCACCCCCCCAGGAACTCTTCACTTGAAGGGTTGTCAAATCTTCCTTTTTCGAAAGGTAATATTCTACATCCTGTTTCCCAACTCTGTGTTTTTTGAAAAATTCCATCAGATCGGCATCAGAAATGTTCTTTTCTTTCATCAACTTCCTGGCCAGGGGAGAAAGATTGAGATCCGATTCAGTAACCTGTTCTTCTTTGTCTATTTGTGTTGCATCATCAGCTTCTTTTTTCTCCTCTCCCTTTTCTTGTTGTGGTTTTTTGTCACTGGTCTTTTTTTCTTCTCCATCAGTTTGTGCAGTCTCCTTTTTCTCCTTTTTGGGTGTTCCTTTTGCCTCTGTGTCGATGATTGCGATGACGGAACCTACCTCCAGGGTATCACCTTCCTGGGCTTTGAATGATATTTTGCCGTCTTCTTCTGCTGCAATACTAAGGGTGGCCTTATCGCTGTCGATCTCTGCAATTTCCTGATCCTTTTCAACGAAATCACCATCGCTTACGAGCCATGATGCCAGTTGAACCTCATTGATGGATTCGCCGGGGCTCGGTACCTTTATTTCTATGCTCATAGTTTAAACTTCTGTTATCGCTAGTATTTGTAAATAAATTACAGTTCCTTCAATTTATGATCACCACTGATCTCTTTGCTTTCTATTTCCTTGCCATTGAGCGCCTGCAGTTCCTCCTCAAAAGATTTCCAACGGTTTCCGATGCAGACCATTTTGCATTCTTTTTCCAGGTTGGGACAAATACATTCCATGAATGTTTTTTCAATGATTTTCCGTTGCCTGATGTGGTGGAATTTACTGGAACCTGTCGCAGGACTGCCACTGGCCGGTCGGGCAATGACCTTAAGCGGGATCTCATTCAGTTCCATATGTATAAATGGCCAGGCACCCATGTTATAAGGCTCCTCCTGCACCCAGAGGAAAGTCTGGGCATGTTTATATTTCCCAACAATTTCCATCAATTGTTTTTTGGGCAACGGATACAATTGTTCAATCCGAACCAAAGCAATCGAATCATTCTTCAATTTATCTTTTTCTTCAAAAAGGTCATAATAGACTTTACCGGTACAAAATACAACTTTATCAATTTTTTTGGGATCCGCCTGATGATCATCAATTACCTCTTTAAATCCTCCTTTTGACAGATCTTCAATGGGTGAAACACACAACGGATGACGCAGTAGGCTTTTCGGGGTGAAAATGATCAGAGGTTTACGGAATGGCCGGTAAAACTGCCTGCGGAGCACATGAAAAAAACTAGCCGGTGTTGTGCAATTCACTACTTGCATATTGTATTCGGCACTCAGGGTAAGAAATCGTTCGACCCTGGCACTGGAATGCTCAGGCCCCTGTCCCTCATAGCCATGGGGCAAATAAACCACCAGGTCATTCATAACATTCCACTTGTCTTCGGCACTGCTGATAAATTGATCAAAAATTACCTGCCCCCCGTTCATGAAGTCACCAAACTGGGCCTCCCATATAGACAGACTGTCGGGTGTGAGGCATGAGTAACCATATTCAAAACCCAGTACACCATATTCTGAAAGAGGAGAGTTGAACACTTCGAAAACAGCCTGATCTTTACTCAGGTTATTGAGGGGTACATATTCTTCTTCTGAATCTTCAATTTTTAAAACGGAATGACGGTGCGAAAAAGTTCCACGTGCACTGTCCTGTCCGCTCAAACGAACCGCACGACCTTCCTGGAGCAAAGTGCCATATGCCAGTAACTCTCCCATGGCCCAGTCGAGTTTTCCGGTTTTTTCGATCATTTCACGACGATCGTCCTGTAATTTGCTTATTTTCCTGAAAAGTTTAATGTCTTTTGGTACCTCGGTCAGTTTTTTGCCAATATCCTTAAGCTTTTTTAGTTCCACTCCTGTTTCTGGCGAAGATTCAAAATCTTCAGGCCTTGCTTTCCGGAGTTTTTTCCATTTATGCTGAATGAAAGCGATATCGAGTTTTTCGGAAGATTTGGCCTTATTGAAGCTCTCCTCAAAAACATCATTGAAGTGTTGAATCATCTTTCTGGCCTCTTCTTCCGTGAGATTGCCCGATTTAATCAGTTTTTCTTTATAGATCGACATGGGATCGGGATGCTTCTCAATAACTTTGTATAGAATGGGTTGGGTAAACCGTGGTTCATCTCCTTCGTTATGACCGTACTTTCTATAACAAAGAATGTCAATAAAAACATCACGGTTAAAACGCTCCCTGTATTCCATTGCCAATTGAATGGTATAAACAACCGCTTCCACGTCATCACCATTAACGTGAAAGACTGGAGCCAATACCGTTTTGCCAACATCGGTGCAATATGTACTGGTCCTCCCATCAAGATAATCTGTTGTAAATCCTACCTGGTTATTCACTACCAAATGGATGGTTCCGCCGGTTTTATATCCGCTCAAACCCGACATTTGCACCACCTCATAAACAACACCCTGGCCAGCAACAGAAGCATCACCATGAATAAGGATAGGCACAACTTTGTCAAAATCGTGATCATAATCCTTGTCGATCTTGGCCCGGGCTATTCCCTGAGCAACCGGATCAACAGCTTCAAGGTGAGAAGGGTTGGGTGAGAGGGTTAATGTCACTTTCTTTTTACTGGTAGTTTCCCGCTCAGCAACATAACCCAAATGGTATTTCACATCCCCGAGCAAGGCCTCATCTTCATATTCCAGTCCTTCAAATTCGCTGAAAATATCTTCATAAGGCTTCTTCATAATATTGGCCAGAACATTCAACCGACCCCTGTGGGACATGCCAATTACAAATTCCCTTGTGCCCAGTTCAGCTCCTTTTTCCATGATCGCATCCAATGCCGGGATCAATGCTTCGGCACCCTCAAGAGAAAATCGTTTTTGTCCAGGAAACCGTTTATGGATAAATTTTTCAAACAATACAGCCCGGCTCATGTGTTTGAATATATATTTTTTATCCTCATCCGTAAAATCATAGGTGTTTTTAGAGCGCTCCATTTTATCTTTGAGCCATCCATAGATCTCCGGTTTGCGGATGTACATATACTCAGCACCAACGGATTGGCAATAGGTGCTCTCCAGGTGTGCAATGATATCTTTGAGTTTGGCTTTACCAATGCCTATCTCATTACCAGCCTGGAATTCTTTTTCCAGATCTGATTCGGAAAGACCGAAATTTTCGAGAGCCAGTGTTGGCGTATACGTCCTTCTTTTCCTGACCGGGTTGGTTTTTGTGAATAAATGACCCCTTTGGCGATACCCATTGATCAGGTTGATCACTTTGAACTCAGAGGGGTAAATTAATTTATCTTCAGTAAGTTGGGGGTAGTCGGTCCGGGCAAATTCAAAACCTTCGAAAAATTTATGCCAGCTTTCATCAATTGAATTGGGGTCTTCTTTATAGAGTCGGTATAATTCATCGATTTGTTCGGGATCACTGCCAGTCAGCCATGAGAATCTATCCATAAATACGAGCTTAGCGATTGTTGTGCAAAATTACGAATTTATATTTACGATCTTATTCTAACAAAGAATCTTACATTTAAGTAATTACGATGCTTTTTGTTCACCCAAAATACCATAATAATTGAAAATGCAGGATCCCATTGAAAAACTCCAGGTTAATGAACAATGAATTTCCTGGTACTGGAAAATGCGTTTTCACGGATCAGGCTGATGAAGTAAACACCTTGTTTTAGACCCTCTAATGGTAAGTTGATTTTATTTACCCCAGGAGGGATTGATGCTTCAGATACAGGTCGTCCTAATAGATCGGAAATATGAACCTGATAGCTAGCGAAATTCGGATCTTGAATATTGATTTCCAAGACTTCCTTAACAGGGTTGTTAATGGTAAAATCAAATGTAGCAGAATAATTATGTTGAATGAAAAGATTGTGATCCACCACAATGTCAATCACTACAGGCAGATGATCCGACATGTTGTACAGGGCATTCAATACATTTCCAGGCACGGATGTATTGGTTGGGGAAGAAGTGAGTGAGTTGTTGAAATGTTCTCCATCCTGCCCAACAGCAAAATAGGAATTTTCCAGGTATTTTATTTTGTTCGATCCTTCAAGGATTTCTTGAGAAACCAGGAAAAAATCAAAACGGTCGTCCATTCCGCCCCCTGAAAAACAATCTCCGTTTTCATGGGTTGACTGGGTGTGGATGTTGGCATAAAAACCATTGTTATTCCAGTTTCCGATCTGATTGATGGGGTCGAAAAAACGAATGTCGGGATTGGCATAGTTCAGTAGATTTTGTAGTGCCAGTTCTGAACCCGAATAGAGATTAAAATCCCCGGAAAACGTAAAATTCCCATCTGCTCCCGAGTTGTTGAGATAATTCATGAGTTTATTGGTTTCGTAAGCCCTTTCCTGAACATTTTCAAAATCACTTCCCGCTTTTAGATGAGCCACTGCGCAATTGATTTCAATAGGTTCCGGCAGGTTTGATTTATCAGATGGGAGGATATTAAACCCGAAAATATCAATGTCACGCACATTGGTCTGAACCGCCACATAATTCGTTAATTCAAACTTCTGGTTTTTATAATACACCTGGTTAACAATAAATGAATTGGCCAGGTTATTAACATTCCCACGACTCCAATCGGAATTATTTACATTGAATACACTGTTGAGAATCAGATCATGGAAGGACTCCTCTTCTGATAGCTCATTCACAAATACGATATCCGGCTTAACATACTCCACAATGGTTTTGAAGTAACCGTTTTTATTATTCACATTGTTATTGCCGGAAGTACAGCCTCCAAAGTTATTCCCATACATCAACAAATTATATTGCATCATTCGAATGGTGTCTTGTGAAGAGAGAACCAGACCTGATAAAATGAAAATGATAAATAAAAATGCCCTCATTTCAATTTTTTTGGCAAAAATAATAAAGCTCTTTAATTACCGGGTCGAATTACACGATATAGTTCAAAGATAGTGGATAAAAAATGTTTTGAACGGCCTGCAAGGTATCAATTTATTTATAATTTTGGCCGTCATTGGAAAAACAGGATAATTAAAACATGAGCGAACTGGACGAACAAAATGAATTGGAACCGACAGGCGATGAATCGGAAAATTCTGAAGAAATTTCCGGTATTCCGGCAGATGAAGAAGGCAGTGGGGCTCATAAAACCATTCATTTGTCGGGGATGTATAAAAACTGGTTCCTCGACTATGCATCATATGTCATACTTGAGCGGGCCGTTCCTAACGTACAGGACGGATTGAAACCTGTTCAGCGAAGGATTCTTCATGCCATGAAAGACCTGGATGATGGTCGGTTTAACAAGGTGGCAAATATCATTGGTCATACGATGCAATATCACCCTCATGGAGATGCTTCCATCGGTGATGCATTGGTTCAGCTCGGGCAAAAAGATCTGCTCATCGATACCCAGGGAAACTGGGGAAATATCATGACCGGCGACAGTGCTGCAGCTTCACGTTACATCGAAGCGAGATTGTCAAAATTTGCCAGTGAAGTTGTTTTTAATACCAAAACCACTACCTGGAAACTTTCTTATGATGGCCGGAAAAAGGAGCCAGTGGTGTTGCCTGTAAAATTCCCTTTGTTACTGGCCCAAGGTGTTGAAGGTATTGCCGTCGGCCTGGCTTCCAAGATCCTGCCGCATAATTTCAATGAATTGATTGATGGATCTATTTGTATCCTCAAAGATAAGGAGTATGAACTGGTCCCTGATTTTCCTACAGGGGGATTGGCCGATGTTTCGAAATACAATGATGGTAATCGGGGTGGTCGGGTACGTGTGCGGGCAAAGATCCATCAGCAGGACAAGAAAACACTGGTGATCACCGAAATACCCTATGGTACAACCACCACCAGCCTCATCGATTCCATCATCTCTGCCAACGACAAAGGCAAGATCAAAATCAAAAAAATTGATGATAATACTGCAGAGAATGTGGAAATTATCGTTCACCTGTCACCCAACGTCTCGCCCGATCAAACCATTGATGCACTCTATGCATTCACCAATTGTGAAATAAGTCTCTCGCCCAATACCTGTGTTATTGATGATGGCAGACCAAGATTTATTGGGGTAAAAGAAGTACTGGAAATTTCTACCCGGAATACGGTTGATCTTTTGCAAAAAGAGTTGGAAATTCGACGCGATGAGCTGATGGAGCAGTGGCATTTTGCCTCCCTAGAAAAGATTTTCATCGAAAAGCGAATTTACCGGAAGATTGAGGAATGTGAAACATGGGAAGCTGTTATTGAAGCCATTGATAAAGGATTGAAACCCTATAAGAAACTTTTTAAAAGGGAAATTACCGAAGATGATATCATCAGGCTTACGGAGATAAAGATCAAGCGAATCTCTAAATACAATGCCTTCAAAGCAGATGAACAGATCAAACAGATTGAACTGGAGACGGATGAAGTTAACAATCACCTGCAACATCTAATTGAATTTGCCATCAATTATTTCCGTCAAATCAAAAAGAAATACGGAACCGGACGGGAACGAAAAACCGAGCTCCGTAGCTTTGATACCATTGAAGCAACCCGTGTGGCGGCTGCATCCCAAAAATTATATGTCAATCGTGAGGAAGGATTTGCCGGTACATCTCTCCGTCGCGATGAATATGTGTGTGATTGTTCGGATATTGATGATATCATTGTTTTCAGGGGCGACGGAACCTATTTGGTCACCAGGGTCTCCAATAAAACTTTTGTTGGGAAAGATATCCTGCATATCGATGTTTTTAAAAAGAATGATGATCGTACGATTTATAATGTTGTTTACCGCGATGGAAGGCGGGGTCCTTTCCGTGTAAAACGGTTTGCTGTAACCAGTATCACACGTGATAAGGAATATGACCTCACCAAAGGTGCCAAAGATTCAAAAGTGATCTATTTTACAGCCAATCCAAACGGTGAAGCGGAGGTGATCAAAGTATTTCTGACCCCCAAGCCACGCATGAAAAAGACTGCCTTTGAATTTGATTTCAGTGAACTGGATATCAAGGGGCGGGGAGCTCAGGGAAATATACTTTCAAAACATCCGGTCAGAAAGATATTGAAAAGAGAAGAAGGTGTTTCCACCCTGGGCGCAATTGATGTATGGTATGACGACACCGTGAAACGATTAAATACGGAAGAGCGCGGCAAATATCTCGGAGCTTTTAAATCCGATGATAAAATTCTGACTATCCAAAAATCGGGCAATTATAAAATGATGAGCTACGATTTGTCAAATCATTTTGATGAGGATATGTTTATCATTGAAAAGTTCAACCCCCATAAAATCCTTTCTGTTATCTACTGGGATGCATCCATTGAAAAGCACTATATCAAACGCTTCATCATTGAAGATGAAAATGGGATCAACAAGCGGGTAGACTTTATCGGCGATGAAAGTGGAAATGTATTACACGATATTAGCCTGGATTACCGACCTCAGGTAGAAGTGAAATTTGAAAATGATGCCCGCGGTAATCCTGTTGAAGACGAATGGATTAATGTGGAAGAATTTATAGGAGTCAAAAGCAATAAGGCCAAGGGGAAAAGAATTACCAATAAAAAAACGCGGAGCATTCGTTTCACTGATCCGCTTCCTTATGAAGAAGCGGTAGCCGATGAAGAAAAAGAAACTGTTGCAGAGCCGGAAACAACGCCTGAGGAAACCGCGGATAAGGTTGATGAAAGCCCGGAGCCAAAGGAGATAAGTGAATCGGAGAAAAAAAAGCCTGAGATCCTTAAAAAGAAAAAGACCTCGCCTCAAGTGAAGATCGTTGGTAAACATGAAAAAGATAAGGATGATACTGCTTCACAGATGCAAATTGATTTTGAATAAAATAATTTAAGGAACCTAAAACCGGGAAAATGAAAAATAAAGATATTTTAGCTGTCTCCAATAGTGTGCAATGGATAGGTGTGTTGGATTATGACATCGTTACGTTTGATGTGGTCATGGAAACAAAGTATGGCACCACCTACAATTCTTTTTTCATCGATGCCGAAAAAAAGACCATTGTTGAAACTTGTAAAGAAAAATTCTGGGATCAATACCTCGCCAAGATCAAAGCAGTTGTCGACCCGGAAGAAATTGAATACATCGTTATCAATCATACCGAACCCGACCATTCCGGAAATATTCGAAACTTATTGAACATTGCCCCCAATGCGCGGGTGGTAGGAAGTGGAAATGCGATTCGCTATCTCAAAGATATGATCGGTCCTGATTTCCCACATTTGATTGTGAAGCATGGTCAAAGCCTCAGCCTGGGAGACAAAAACCTTCAGTTTATTGGTGCGCCAAATCTTCACTGGCCTGATTCCATGTACACGTATCTTAAAGAAGAAAAAGTTCTTTTCACCTGCGATTCCTTTGGTTGTCATTTTTGTCACGAAGACATGTTTGACGATAAAGTTGGAGACTTTGAAAATGCATTTAAATATTACTATGATGTCATACTGAAGCCCTTCAGCAAATTCATGCTAAAAGCCATTGATAAGATCCGCCCTCTTGATATTCAAGTCATTTGCCCCGGACATGGTCCTATTTTAAGAAGTAAATGGCAGCACTATGTTGATGTTTCGGAACAGTATGCCCGTGAATCTGTAGAATACCCTGAAAATCACCGGGTTTATATTCCTTATGTTTCAGCTTATCACAAAACCGGGATCATCGCCGAAAAAATAGCCGAAGGTATCCAACAATCCGGAGATGTTGAAGTGGTTATTCAGGACATAGAAACCATTTCAATGGGTGATCTGGATGAACAAATTACCCGCAGCTCGGCTATTATTGTAGGATCTCCTACCATCAATCAGAATATTTTACTTCCCATTTATAAACTATTTGCACTCATCAATCCGTTAAGGGATAAAGGTAAACTGGCCGGTGCATTTGGATCATATGGTTGGAGCGGTGAAAACAAACAAATGATCGAATCCAATCTCAGAAATCTGAAACTGAATGTTTATGACGAAGGCGTCTTTGTGAAATTCACGCCTGATGAGGAGGAGGAAAAACAATGTATCGACTGGGGTCGGTCATTCGGAGAGGCGCTTCTGAAACAAAAAGCCAATAGTACACCAGCCAGTTAGTAATGATGGGCTGCTGGGTGGCCATGACTTTGTTGCAAACTATGCGAAAATTTTTTAATTCAATTCTTTTTATTTCGGTATTGGTATTACTAGCGGCATGCTTTCCCGAGTATAAACTGGCCCGATCATTTATCAAAGCAGAAAAGGATATTTCCATTTTGGTTTTACCCACAAATTATGTTTTTAAGGAAAACCTGAAAAGGAGTGAGGCTGGCGATACCTCTGGAATGACAGGTGCCCAGGTTGACTCACTGTTGATGGCCAAATCGATCTTATTAAAAGATATTTCCGATTCGATATTTCTCGAAACCTTTATCAACAGCATGATGATAGAGTTTGAAAAGCTCGGTTTTAAAGTTTATAATCAATCCTATGCAGATAGTATTTTATTTATTAAGTCACCGGCATATATACTCAATATCGGACAAATCCTCATTGAGGAACATTATAACAAATACAAGGATCAGGAAGAGATAGGTGATTATGAATATTTTAAAACCATCGATCAGAATGCACTCACCTTCAATTTTTGGTTTGAATTGGGAGAACTGAATGATGAGCAGCAGGATCCAAAACTGTTTTTTGCCAGTGAAACAATCAATGATCTGGTGACCGGATATTTTCTGGAAAACCCATTCACAGGCAATGTAAAATATAAATACAACGTCAGCGAAATTGATTTGGACCTCGTTTATAAATATTGCGCTATCCTGGGAGAGCGTTATGCCGGATATACATACGATTATCTTATGAATAAATATATTCAGGAGAACTGGGATTTATATCGGGAACCCTATTTCTACATGCATTATAAAAGATACAATAAATCCCTGGATTCGACTGAAGAAGAACGTTTTATTGAAATGGAGTGAGCGGATTTTATGCCGGATCAGTTTGTTGGGTTGTTGATCCTTTACAAAAAGCAATATTTCTTTTCAATCCCTTATATTTTGTTCTCTTGACAGCTGATCCTTTGAATACTGTTTTGAATTCATTTTCCGACAATTGTTCCCAATCGTTTTTGCGCATTGCCCATAACCTTTCATTTGGCTTAAGAGTCGGTTCATTATGGGCTTCCGATAACCGGTTCCAGGGGCATACGTCCTGGCAGATATCACAACCAAAGATCCAGTCCTGAAACTTTTCCTTATCTACTTCCGGGATGTGATCGCCCCGGTATTCTATGGTTTGGTATGAAATGCATTTGCGGGAGTCGAGTCCGAGCAGATCCAGGGCATGGGTAGGACATGCATCGATGCAGCGGGTACATCCACCGCAGTGATTTGGAACTGATTCTTCATCATATACCAACTCAAGGTCGGTAATGATCTCACCAATGAAGAAGTATGATCCCTGTTCTTTGTTGATGAGACAGGTGTTTTTTCCAATCCAGCCCAGGCCGGCTTTGGATGCCCAGCTTCTTTCCAGCACCGGGGCCGAATCTACAAAAGGTCGGGCGTGTAGCTCACCAGCTTTGGATTTGATTTTTTTGATCAGGGTTTTCAATTTATCTTTGATGACATAGTGGTAATCAATTCCATAAGCGTATTTTGAGATTTTATAATTATCCTTTGCAGGAATTTCCTTTTCAGGGTAATAATTAAATAAAACGACAATGACTGACCGGGCTCCTTCGAGCAATTTTCGGGGATCCGTTCTTTTGTCGAAATGATTTTCCATCCATGCCATCTCTCCATGCCAGCTCTTTTGCAACCACTTTTTAAGCCTTTGGGATTCTTCTGGCATAGCCTCTGCTTTCGCAATACCACATTTAGTAAAGCCCAGATTTATCGCTTCTGATTTAATATAGTCGGTGAGTTGCTTATTCATTGGCAAAGGGTGTTTAAAAGGTCAACCACTTCTGTCCGATTTTGTTTTTTCAATCCCAATTCCAGGGACTTTTTAAAATCTTTACAGGCTTTATCTGCCCGATCCATTTGCAAAAATACTTTTCCCCGGTTATAATAGACTTCAGGATTTTGGGGCTCAAGCTGCTCTGCTTTATCCAGATGGTCCAATGCAATTTCAGGTTGGTTGATGTGACGATATGCAAAACCAAGTCCGAGTTGTGCATAAAACCCTTCCGGGTTGATTGTCAATGATTTATTGAAATCAATGATTGCAGTTGAGTAATTCCCATTTATAAGGTATACAAATCCTCTCCGATCATAGGTTTTATAATAATTTGGATTCATTGCTATGGAAGCAGAATAATCAGCCAAAGCTTCTTCATAATCTCGATTTTCTCGCAGCGCATTTCCACGTTGAAGCAATGCAAGGAACGATTCACCCCGGACTTGTATTACATGATCCCACAGTGTAAAGCTGTTTTTCCAGACTTTGGTGTGATGATAAGTTGTAACACCCAGAAATCCAATCCAGCCAATAAGGATAATGGTTGCCCCGATTTTAATTTCCATTTTGTCAATTTGAACCGTAAGATATGTGAATAATTGTGCAATTATGATAAATAATCCAATGGAAGAAATGTAACTGTATCGTTCTGATGCAATGACAGGCTCGCCGGGAGGGACCAGAAATAATCCAATTGTCAATAAAAAAAAGAGTGCTCCGAAGGTAATTTCCCGTTGTTTCATTCTATAAATTGCAAGGGCGATGATCAGGAAAAGTAGGTAATAAAGCAAACATTCTACAATCAGACCAGTCGACAATGTCATGGGAAGGGGATTGTATACGGACAAAGATCCCGGCCAGAATGTTTTCTCAAGATAATACATCAATCCTTTTGATGCAAGTAAAAATCTATTAGGAAATGACAGGTTTGAATAATTATCAAGTGTGCCGGAAATATAATTTGGAACTAAGACCAGTATGCCAAAACCTAGAGCAAGAAGAAAAAAAGGTAATTTTTCAACAATTACTTTTCGGGAAAAGGTTTTTCTTCCGGTATAAAAATCGATGAGAACCAGCACAAGGGGAAGGGTGACTGCGGCTGCTTTTGCAAGAAGAGATAATATGAAGAAGATAGCCGTTAACCAATAATAAGGTAGTTTTTGTCGGTAGCAGTATTGTATATAAAAGTTTATTGACAACAGGAAGAAAAAACTATACAGCACATCCTTTCGCTCGGTAACCCAGGCCACAGATTCAACATGCAGCGGGTGCAATCCGAACAGCAGCATAACAATGAACGCCATCCAGTCGCTATGGATCAATCTCCGGATAAAATAAAAAACCAACACGGTATTTGCCAGATGTAGCATTAGATTGGTAAAATGAAACCAAAACGGATTCAATCCATTAATGGAAAAATCCAGTGCCAATGACATCAATACAAGTGGCTGGTATAACCCCTGAAAAGGTTGAGTAAACCATTGAACAATATTTTGCCAGTTAAGCGAACGGATTAATGGATTTTCAGTAATGTAAAGATTGTCATCCCAATTGGTAAATCCATTCTGAAGAGCGGGTAGATAGGCCAGGAATGTGACCAGTAAACCAAATAGAACCAGGTATGCCGGTTTAATATTTTTTCCAGTGAAATTCATCCAAAACGGTTATCCGACATTGTTAAAATAAGTTGCCCTGGTCCCTGGATTTGAATTTGCCGAGGTGTTTATAGGCGGTTTCAGTTGCCTCCCTGCCACGTGGTGTTCGCATCAGGTATCCCTCTTGAATCAGAAAGGGTTCATAAACTTCCTCAATGGTGCCTGCATCTTCACCCACAGCAGTGGCAATGGTGGTAAGACCAACAGGCCCTCCCTTGAATTTTTCGATGATGGTCTCAAGGATTTTCAGGTCCATTTCATCCAGGCCGTTTTTGTCTACGTTGAGTGCTGTAAGACCATGTAATGAAATGGCCATATTGATGGTGCCGTCGCCTCTGATTTGTGCAAAATCGCGCACCCGTCTAAGCAAAAGATTGGCTATCCGGGGTGTACCCCGGCTGCGTCGAGCGATTTCGGAGGCAGCTTCTTCATCAATGTTGACCCTTAAAATACCGGCCGACCGTTTTACAATGTGTTCAAGGGTTGGTCCGTCATAATATGAAAGACGTGAATTGATGCCAAATCGTGAACGTAAAGGAGCTGTAAGCAATCCACTGCGTGTTGTGGCTCCAATAAGGGTAAATGGATTTAGTGTAATCTGCACACTGCGGGCGTTTGGTCCTGTTTCGATCATGATGTCGATCTTATAATCCTCCATGGCCGAATAAAGGTATTCTTCCACAACCGGGCTCAGCCTGTGAATCTCATCAATGAAGAGGACATCATTCTCCTCCAGGTTCGTGAGCAATCCGGCCAGGTCGCCGGGTTTGTCCAGCACCGGTCCGGATGAAACCCTGATATTAACACCCAGTTCATTGGCGATGATATAGGACAGGGTTGTTTTTCCAAGTCCCGGAGGCCCGTGCAATAAAACATGATCCAGGGATTCGCCTCGCATTTTTGCCGCTTCTACAAAAACCCTTAGATTGGAAACCACTTTATGTTGTCCGGCAAAGTCATCAAATCCGGCGGGCCGAAGTACTTTTTCGATTTCCAGTTCTGTTTTACTAAGATGTTTACCAGTTGCATCCAGATTCTCGTTCATGCATTTATCGCTTTAATGGCATGGCAAATTTAGCAAATAAAAAATTCGTATCTTAGCTGTTGTAAATTAAAGTCAAAACCATGAAGCAAATACTTGTTGCCATCGACTTTTCCAGGTGCTCTATCCATGCCCTGGAATATGCAATTTTACTTGCCAATCGTATCAAAGCAAACATCACCATGGTATGGGTTGATAATACGCAGATTGATGAATCAGTATATTTGCAGTCCATTGAGAGTAGTCGTAAAGAGATCGTTTCCAACTTCGAGGAACTTATTTCCAAATATGGTTCAGGTCTGGAAAAAGGTGAGATAACTTACAAGATCAGAAAAGGGAAAGTGCACATTGAAGTTGCCAACCAGGCCAAATACAGTGATGCGATGCTTGTCATTGCTGGTACCCATGGCGTTACTGGTTTTGAAGAGTTTTGGATTGGTAGTAATGCATACCGGATTGTTACCTATGCACCTTGTCCGGTCGTTACTATACGAACAGGATATGAGTTTAATAAAGAAATTAATAAGATTGTTGTTCCCATTGACAGCACCATGGAAACTCGGCAGAAATTGCCATTTTCAGCCAAAATAGCCCTGTATTTTGATGCTGAGATTCACATCGTATCCTTGTATTCAACAAGTATTAAAGCAGTCAGATATAAAGTAGATAACTATTCAAAACAAGTTAAAAAATACCTGGAGGAAGAAAACGTTAAATACACGATGGCAACATTGGATGCGGAAAATATTACCAATTCAACCATCAATTATGCGACGGAAAACGATGCAGATATGATTGCCATCATGACGGAACAGGAAACCACAACAGCCAATCTTTTCCTGGGTGCTTATGCCCAGCAAATGGTGAACCATTCACCTGTTCCGGTGTTGAGCATTCATGCGAAGGAATATATCAGGATTGCGTCAAGATAAATTATGAAAAGATTATTTTTAGTTGTGCTGGTATTAGTGAGCCTGATCGGCTCTGCTCAGCAAATACAAACCGGAAATGTAAGGGTTATACAGGATGAAAGGGTCGATACGCTGATGAAGGCCTTTATCGACTATAACGAAACACATCATCGCATTGACGGCTGGCGGGTCGAAATCTTTTTTGAGGCGGGGAATTATTCTAAAAAACTAGCCATGGAAGCCAAAGCTGAGTTTGTGGAAAAATATCCTGAAGTGCCCTGTTATGTGCTCTTTCAGCAGCCCTATTACAAAGTTAGGATTGGCGATTTGCGAACCAAGATGGAAGCGGAAAAATTATTAAAAGATATTGAACGTGACTATCCCAATGCATTTGTAGTGACCGATGATATCAATTACCCAGATCTGAATTAATCCGGGTTCAGAAATTCAGATTTATTTGTTTGAAGATAGGAAGTTAAACGGAAGGTTAATTAGCCGTTATGTTTTTGTTAAGTCCTGTTTAAAAAGGGATAATAATTATTTTTGAATAAAAAAAAAGACCATATGAAGTTACTATATATTGTCAGACATGCCAAATCTTCCTGGGACCATCCAGGATTGGAGGACTATCAGCGTCCACTCCTTGAAAAAGGGGAAAAACGAACCAAATATGTAGTTGATTATTTGCTGCAGAATCATACGCATGTCGATCTTATTTTATCGAGTCATGCGACCCGTGCACTTGAAACAGCAAAAATTATTGCCAGTGCGATTGCCTATCCCGAGAATCGGATCATGATTTCTAAAAATATCTATCATGGAGATTCGGAAAGTCTTTTTAATCATTTTTATGACCTTTCTGATGAGGTGACCTCACTAATGATGGTAGGTCACAATCCAGCATTTACCTATGCCGCAAATTATTTTCTGGACAAACCCATTGATAATTTACCTACATCAGGTGTCGTTTGTATTGAATTCCAGACCACACAATGGCAGCATTTTCTGGAAGCACCTCGTAAGACGAAATTTGTTGTTTCACCCCGCAGCTTGAAAGACCATATTTCCAGAAAAAGAAAATAGAACAATTTCAAATATTAATCTATATGACCTCCCAATCGCCTCGCATCAATCTTTCACAATATATCATCAATCGTGAAATAAGTTGGCTTCATTTCAATGAACGGGTTTTGCAGGAGGCCATTGATCCGGCAACACCATTGATAGAACGGATCAAATTTCTGGGTATTTTTTCTAATAACAGGGATGAATTCTTCAGGGTTCGGGTTGCAAGCCTCAACCGGATGTTAAAAATTTCTGACAGGATTTACAGTAAGGAAGATAATCCCCGCGATGTTTTGAATCAGATCAAAGAAATTGTAGCCCAACAGGAACGCATATTCACCAAAACCTATCACAATATCGTGAAAGAACTGGCTCAACATGATATCCATATCATTAGGGAAAATCAGTTGGACCAGGAACAGATCGACTTTATTACCCATTTTTATCAGGACGAACTGCGACAATACCTCTTTCCGATCATGCTCGATAATTTTCAAAATCTGACTTCCATTAAAGATGGTAGTATTTATTTGGCAATTGAACTGAAGGCCTCTGACGGATCTATTGAAGAAACCTTTGCTTTTATCAAGGTTCCCAAAAAATCACTTTCGCGATTCGTTATTTTACCCAACCAGGGGAAAAAGCACTTCATTATGCTTCTGGATGATGTCATCCGGTTTTGTTTGCGATTTATTTTTACCAAATTTGGTTTTGATCAGTTCAACGCCTATACCATTAAAATTACACGTGATGCAGAACTGGATATAGATGATGATGTTTCAAAAAGTTTCCTGGAGAAGATGAGTGATAGCCTTAAGCAGCGAAAAAGAGGAATTCCGGTAAGGTTTGTGTATGATGCGGATATTCCCAAAAAATTGCTTAAGAAGATCACAAAAAAGCTAAAAATTTCTGATGAGGACAATATGAGAAGCGGTGGGCGATATCATAATTTCAAAGATTTCATGTCGTTCCCCGTGATTGGATCCCCTGATCTTTTTTATCCCCCCTTTCCACGACTCAATCATAAAGACATCCATCGGTATCAAAGCATCATTGCCTTGTTGAAGGAGAAGGACCTGATGTTGCATTTTCCATACCAGTCATTTCATTATATCATCGACTTTTTGCGAGAGTCATCCATTGATCCCCAGGTGCAGGAAATCAAAATGACCTTTTACCGGGCGGCAAAATATTCCAATGTTGTCAATGCCCTGGTGAACGCAGCCCGCAATGGGAAAAAGGTGACGGTATTTTTGGAAATACAGGCGCGTTTCGATGAAGAGGCCAATATCACACTGGCTGGGAAACTGCACGACGAAGGTGTCAAAATTGTGCCTACGATTCCCGGATACAAAGTTCATTGTAAATTGATTTCGGTTAAGCGTCGCGAAAACGATAAGGATGTATTTTATGCTAATATCAGTACCGGCAACTTCAATGAGTCTACGGCCAATGTTTACTCCGATGATAGCTTGCTCACAGCCAATCAGGAAATAACTACAGAAGTGGACAAAGTTTTTCAGTTGTTTGAAGCACGATTTCTGCCCCCAACTTTTAAACACTTAGTTGTATCTCCCTTTCAAACCCGAAACTTTTTTACCCGGATGCTCGACAATGAGATTCAGAATGCGAAAGCGGGTAAAGATGCCTGGGCCATTATTAAGATCAACAGTTTGGTCGATAAAAAAATGGTTAAAAAATTATACCAGGCCAGTCAGGCAGGTGTCAATCTTAAAATGATCATTCGGGGTATTTGCGTGTTGATCCCAGGCATCAAAGGCATAAGCGACAATATTGAAGTGATTAGCATTGTAGATCGTTACCTTGAACATTCAAGGGTATTCATATTTTGCAATGACAATGACAACCTTTATTATACAGGATCAGCAGATTGGATGCCGCGCAACCTGGATCATCGAATAGAAGTCCTGACGCCGATTTATGACAAGGAAATCCAAAAGGAATTGTGGGATATTGTTCAAATTCAATTGAGTGATAACACCAAGGCCCGTAGTATGGGTCAAGATTTTATTAACCACTATCGAAAAACCGATTCTTCAAAACCTGTGAGAGCGCAGTTTGAAATATATAATTATTTAAAATCCCTTCTGGAAGAATCCGGTGGATAACATCCTGCTGAGCGTATCTTTAAGAGAAATATTTTTTATTATTTTGGTCATCTGTTAAATATTATAATCCCACTGGACTCATGATATATGCTGCTGTAGATATTGGATCCAATGCTGCCCGCTTAATGTTTGCCAATGTTTTTGAACTGGATGATGAAGTATTGGTTGAAAAGGCAACACTCGTTAGAATTCCCACCCGTCTGGGCGAAGATGTGTATACGAACAACCGAATCACTGAAGAAAAGGTAGATCGGCTTATTAAAACCTTAAAAGCATATCGGTTGCTAATTGAAGCTTATAATCCAGTTGGTTATGATGCATGCGCTACAGCAGCCATGCGTGAAGCAACCAATGGACACGAGGTATTGGATCGCATCAAAACGGAGGCAGGTTTTGATGTGAGGTTGATTGATGGCATTGAAGAGGCCAATATAATCAGAAAAACCAATAAAATAGGATTTCGCCATCCCGATAAGATCACCATGTACATTGATGTTGGGGGTGGGAGTACTGACATTTCCATCATGGAAAATAACCGGATACTGGGAGTAAAATCCTTTAAGATCGGTACCCTGCGATTGTTAAAGAAAAAGGTGAAAAAAAAGGAATGGGATCGTTTGGAGAGTTGGCTGAAAGAATACAAACCTTATTTCGGAACCTTAAATGTTGTCGGCTCAGGCGGTAATATCAACAAAATTAACAAGCTTTATGGAGACACCACTAAATTTTTATTGACCCTAAAAAAATTAAGGCAGGGATATGACCATCTAAAAGGTTTTACATTGGAACAAAGAATTGATAAATTGGGCCTTCGTCCTGATCGTGCCGATGTAATCGTACCGGCCGCAAGGATCTTTCTTTTTATCATGGAACTGGTCAAGGCAAAATCAATCCTGGTACCGAAGATTGGTTTAGCCGATGGACTCATTTATCAGTTATATCAGAATCAGAAGTCCGATAAATCTCAGGATACATAGAGCCATCTATAAAAACCATTCCGGGTCCACAAACTTGCTGACGGATTCTCCATAAGATTTAATCTTTTTCTTATCATCGATTTGAAAGGTGCAACGCTCTCCGTATATCCGGGAAATGACAATATTTGACTCTTCATTGTTTTCGATCCGGATAAAACTTGCAAGGGAATCACCTTTGGGCGAATTGAGACTGGAGTGACAAATAGGACAACTGAAGTCTACTTCATCTCCAGAATCGACCTTGAGCGTTGAACTTATTGCAACGGCATAGTTGCCTATTTCTTCATGAAGCAATACCAATCCTTTGTTATCCTTTTCTTTAACACTTCGAGCAGCCAGGATAATATTTCTTTTTGCATTGATTGCACCTTTGCAATGGGGGCAGATGTATGTTAATTCCATGATGCTGATTTTTTGGATAAATGTAAAGTTTTTCTGGATATTTTCAAAACGGCAATAAAAAAAACCCCGCCGGGCGGGGTTCTTAATCATGCTTTAAAATTTTATCGAATCAAATGGACCTTTTTTACAAATTTTTCAGTGGGAGTCTGAATCGCTATGAAATATAAACCTTGCTCATGACCTGTAAGGTCTAATTTATATTTCCATTCACCACTAATTGTTTTATTCATGTTCATAATTCTCATCCCCAATGCATTAAAAACATCAATATGGATGTTTCCATTCTGAACAATGTGCAATTCTACCATGCCGTTGGTTGGGTTAGGATAGATGCGAAATTTTTCACTAAGTAGTTCATCGGTTCCTGTACAGGGATCGACCAGAATGGTATTTTCAGCTGTATTGTCACAACCGTTGGAAGCTGTGTATGTATAATAAATAGTATGGGTTCCCAATCCTGCAATGGCCGGGTCAAACCAGCCATTGTCGACTCCCGGTCCTGAGTATACACCACCAGTGGGAGAACCCCCGGTAAGTTCAAATGCGGGCCAGCCCTGGCAAACATCTTCGAAAGGCTGCAACATGGCGGGCGGGGTCATCAGTACATTTACATAATCTTCAATCAATAAACTTTTTGAATTGCTTCCATCACTAACGATCAATTCAACATCGAATGTTCCCACTGATTGATAAGAAACACTGGGATTTTGTTCCGTGGAAGTTGCCGGATCTCCGCCTTCAAATGTCCAATTCCAGCTTGTGATACTGCCGGATGATAGATCCGTGAAATTCACCATATCGTACTGGCAGATTTCATCAAAATCACTGGTGAAATTTGCAGAGATACTGACAAAACCACAATCAGCAATAACATCATCAAAACAAGAAACTGTGGGAGGATAACATGCATCGAAATACATTGATTTATCTGGACAAACGACACAATAAGTCGGATAACCGAGAAAATTCTGTCCTTCAATTACAATATCAATGGCATCTGGTCCTCCACCTTCGGTGCCGGCGCAAGGATTGGTAATATTGTAGGCAGCTTTGTAAGCATTGATTTGCGCATTGTTGTCTGAAGGCGACAGGCCCCACATCAGGAGATTCCCTGTACCGGAGCCGTAGTTTTCATATACCTCTTCTATAATTGGGGCATATGAGATACAAAAACTTCAAGTGGAAAAAAACAGATCCAGGAAAACCGTTTTACCAAGGTCGAGTTGTTCATAGAGATTCCATGTATTTCCATCGGAATCCGTTATGGTGAAGTCACCCACCTGGTTGGTTACTTTGACCATTCCATCGGTCAATGCTCTTTCCTGGGGCATGCGGTCCTGGGCCGTCACTGCCAACATCATCAGAAAAGTAGCGAAAAGCAATAAACTTTTTCTCATGTTAGAACGTTTTGTTTGGTACTATGATTTCGCAAATATAAATAAACAAATGAAAGACATTCCTCAGGAGTTTAGGGTTGTCTGGACTTATAATTTATAACTTTGCAACAAAATTTTGTGGAATGGGTGAGGTTAGTATACGAAAGCCATCATGGCTAAAAACGAAAGTCCCTATCGGGAAGCAATACATTGGTGTCAGGGATATTGTTGAGAAAAATAAATTACATACCATATGCACCAGCGGTCATTGTCCGAATATGGCCGAATGCTGGGGAGCCGGCACTGCAACCTTGATGATACTGGGAGATATTTGTACCAGGGCTTGTAAATTTTGCAATGTGAAAACCGGAAGGCCTTTGCCTGCCGACTGGAAAGAGCCCGAGAGGGTTGCAGAGTCAGTCAGGAAAATGGGTGTGAAACATGTGGTGATCACTTCTGTCGACCGGGATGACCTGGATGATGGAGGAGCTGAGATATGGGCTATGACCATTCGCCAGGTGAAAAAATTGAATCCCAATACGACCATTGAAACACTTATTCCCGATTTTGATGGAAAGAAAAATCTCATCCAAAAAGTGATCGATGCCCGACCGGAAGTCATATCGCACAACCTGGAAACAGTCAGGAGGATCACGCCCATTATCCGAAGCAAAGCCCGGTATGAACTTAGCCTGGATGTACTGGATTATATTGTGAAATCCGGAATACGTTCTAAAACCGGCGTTATGGTTGGTCTGGGGGAAACTGCAACGGAGGTCCTGGAAGTCATGGATGATGTTCGGAAGATCGGAGTGGAGGTTTTCACCATTGGTCAGTACTTGCAACCGACAAAACATCACCTGGCTGTTAAGGAATTCATTGCACCGGAACAATTCGCAGAATATCGCATGGAAGGTATCCGTAAAGGTTTTAGACATATTGAAAGCGGACCATTGGTTCGTTCATCTTACCATGCTGAAAGGCATATTAAATAATATCGATGGAGCAAATTGAAGATGCCGGGATAAAAAAAATGGTCATATATAAGGACCTTGGTATCATGGATTATTCCGATGCATGGGATTTTCAAAAAAAACTTCTGAGTCAGGTTCAGGAAATCAAATTATTTAACCAGCAACTTCCCTATTGCGAGCAAACATCGAATTATAATTTCCTTTTGTTTGTCGAACATCCCCACGTTTATACACTCGGGAAAAGCGGCAAAGAACATAACCTCCTGGTAAACGAAGCCTTTCTCCGAGAAAAAGGAGCTCAGTTCTACAAGATTGATCGGGGCGGAGACATTACCTACCATGGTCCAGGTCAGATTGTAGGATACCCGATCTTTGATCTCGAAGCTTTTAATCTCGGTGTTAAACAATATGTTCATCTTATTGAGCAAGCGATCATTCAAACCCTTGAAAAATATAACATTTTGGGTAATCGCCTTAAGGGCGCGACAGGTGTATGGCTCGATACGGATATTCCGGGTAAAACCAGGAAGATTTGTGCCATTGGCGTGAAAGTGAGCCGGTATGTAACCATGCATGGATTTGCTTTTAATGTCAATACGGATCTGGATTATTACCATTATATCAATCCATGTGGATTTGTGGATAAAGGGGTCACCAGCATGGAAAAAGAACTGAAAAGCAAAGTAGATATCGAGGAGGTAAAAAACGTTTTACATGATCAGCTGGCGAAGGTTTTTGGCTTTGAATTTTCCGATATTCCGGCTTAGTCATATCATCATGGAGCCAGCACCTGCTGTAATATCCGATGTGATTTGAACTCCTTTAAGCCGGGGATATGATGACGATAAAAGGTCAAAATAATTTCGAGTAACTTATGACGGTTTCGCGGGTCTATGTCCAGCTGTTGTGAATCTATCACGGATGTCTGGATGAGTAGGGCGAGGTATCGGCCATAGGGTTCCTGGGTGACCAATGATTCAGGCCCTTCCATGGCACTGAATATACCTTCGGTTAATTCGAAGTTTGGAGTTTTATCGGTGTGATTATTTCTGGGGAAAAAGCCCAGATATTGTGTAAGCTGTATCAAGAACACCTGGTGAAAGAAAGCAATGTTTTTTTTCATGGTATCCAAATGGATAATCGACTCAAATAAAAATGAGAACAAGGCTGGATTGGGTTCTTCTTCGCGCATAACCTGGTAAAGTACCTCATTGATAAACAACAATTGTGTACTCTTTCGAATATCAAAGGGAATGGTTGTAAATGGATAGGCGATCTTTATCTCCTTCAGATTTTGGATCTCTTTGTTTTCGCGATGATACGCAACGATATCCAAAAGATTGAGGGGTTGAAAAAGTGCTTGTTTCAGGTTTGATTTTTTACTGCGAAAACCCCGAACCATGTAAGATTGTATACCGAATGCTTCGGTATAGATTTTAGCTATAATGCTGGATTCGGAATATTTAACCGTTCGTAAAACAATGCCGCGCGTAGTTTGCAACATTGGTTTAGTTTATGAACAGGATTTTTGTTACCATCTTTTCAGTCCCTGCATCATCTGTAACGAACACCAGATACACACCCGACTGAGCTCTTCTTCCGCTAAAATTTGTTCCTGGCCAAATGGCCTGGCCACCTTCTGCACGGCCACTAAAAATAAGAGCACCACTGATATCTGTAACTTTAAAATTGGCATTGTTCACCAGTCCTTTTATGGCAATGGGCCCACTGTAACCGGGTCTAACCGGATTGGGATAAGCATATACATCGCTATTGGTGGTACCTCCCCCGGTTGAAGTACTTTTGTATGATATGATACCATTGGCTGTCCCGAAAAATACTTCGCCCGTTTCATCATTGATGGCAATATCAGTAATATTATTGGACAGCAATGGACTGTTATCGGTTGTGAAGTGTTGCTTTTCAACAAGGCCATCAGGAGAGACCTGGTAAACACCTGAGCGGTCGGTACCTATCCATTTATTGTTGTCACCATCCACAGCAATGGCTGTAATGGTTTCGAACTCAAGTAAAATGTCAGCCAGGCCGGTTCCATCATTTCGCGGGATGAGAATGCGTTGGGCATCAAAGCTGTATGGTGAGAATACATTTTCAGGTGAGTAGATCACGGCAATGCCTTCATCCGTTCCCACCCACATTTCGCCGTCCAGGTCCTGTGCTAAACTATACACCCTGCTACCCGGAATGGATCCATTCCCCTGGGCACTGGTTAAATGCTTAACCGCATCATCTGCCGGGTTTTTAGGGGTTCCATTATCATCAAAAACAATGATGTATCCCTGTCTCCATAAAATCCACTTTTGTCCGTAGGTATCGATGAGCAGTTCCCCAATGTCCTTGCCACTGGATTGAGAACCCAGATAAAATGAACGCCAATCAGTGTTACTCCCTTCGTTGATCATGACTGAAAGGATGTTGTTGGCTCCGGAATTGGTAATCCATAAGTTACCAGCATTATCAAATGCAAGGCCGCCAACTTTACATACCGGGGCTCCCTGATTCGTTTTATACTCCAATGAACTGTTTTCAGGATTGTAAAGCGTTTTGTAAGTGTTCCTGTCAAATTCGGCCAGTCCTAAATGCCATGAGCCAGCGAATATCTTATTTTTATTGTAAGGATTCGCGGCAATGGTGACCATATCATAAATACTGTCGAGCGCAGCAGAACCCTCAGAAGCACTATTGATGGTATTCCAGAAGCCATCAACCAGTGAAGACACGCTTCCTTTTTTCCATAAGTTACCCCAGCTCAGATTTCGTCCGCCACTGGCCACCCACAGATCCTGATCAACAATATCCATGTTAAATACATCCGCCGATGTGGGACCATTGGGATAATACATGATGAACTTACCGTAACTTTCTTCATAGACTAAGCCATTTCTTTCATCAGCAATCCAGATTCCAGAATTATCGACATCTACATCCCGGGGACTGCTTCCGTCAGTAAAGTATGTGTAGATCAGTTTCTGAACTTCAAGGTCTTTATCCACTGCTGTTACGGTATACCGCTGTACAATATAGGTCAGGTTGTCGATTAATTTAATTCCGTATACATCGTTATGGTTGCTTATATTTTCATTTGTTCCCCATGATCCGTTTTGATTAACCAGCAGGGTATCACTTCCCCACGCTTCTGAAAACTTATTAACGATCAATGTACCATCGTTCCATTTAATGTGGTTATAAACAGCATCGGGATGTGGAAGGGTTTCATCTTTGGTCCATGCTCCAAAATAAGCCAGGTTAGGATCATTGATATCAGCATGATAAATGCCCATTGCAGTAGCGGCAATAAAATGTTCATTGCTTACAGTAAGATCGTTTACACGCAAATGGGATCCATTGGGCCCAATATACCAGGTGTCTTTTACTTCTTCTTTGTCCAGGTCTATTACAACAATTCCGAATCCACATGATAAATAGGCCAGATTTTCAATAAACATGAGGTTGTTAATGGTCCGTTCTTCGGGTGTGATGGCACTGCTCGACAAAATATCCGGCATGTTAATGATCACATTGCCTTTGATGAGATCGATATTGGTATTGTTATATGCAATCAGTAGGGTATTGTTTTGTTTGTTGTAACCGATCCGCGCAATTCCGATATCGTTCAGACCTTCAATGCGATTGAGACGGTTCAAACTGTTATCGTTTTTATTGTAATAAAAAATACCATATTCCGTGGCACAATAGACCTTTAAATCATCCGAGGCAACGGAATGCGTCTTCCGGTAAGGAAGATGATCACGCCATTCACCAATGGCGATTTCCTGAGCAAACGTCAGGTTGAACATAAGTCCGATATTCAGCAATATAAGGGTAAGCTTAAACTTTGTGGTCATATTTACAGCGATGAAAAAAATGTATAGGTAAAACTCGTTTTTGTATGATTTATTATATCTGAAAATCAATCGGTAAAAATAGGAAAATCATTCTTTCCAGTCACCATTATCCCGAATCAAATCCACCAGCGCTTCGACGGCTTTATCCTCAGGAATACCAATTTTCATGATCTTTTTTCCTTTATAAAGGGTAATCTTTCCCCTGCCGGCACCTACATATCCATAATCTGCATCGGCCATTTCGCCGGGACCGTTCACGCAACAGCCCATCACGCCAATTCTAAGCCCCTTCAGATGATTCGTCTTTTTTTTGATATCCTGTAAAGTCGATTGGATATTGAACAGGGTTCGGCCACAAGAGGGACAGGCAATGTATTCGGTTTTTGATATTCGTGAGCGGGTGGCTTGCAAAATACCGAAACTTATCTCAGCCAGTTTTTGATCCGTTGTCATTTTGGAACTGAGCCAGATACCATCTGCTAAACCATCTATCAAAAAGTATCCCAGGTCGGCAGAGGCTTTAATTAACATATCATCCGTTTCGTTATATCCAAAGCCCTTTTTCAGGATGACGGGTGCCTGATGATTTGCCTCTTTCAGCATGTTAAACCAGGAATATATTGTGTTCAGCAGACTCACTTTCTCAAGGTTTAAAATCAGTGGTTCATGGCCCGGATCCATAGCCAGGTATTTCTTTAGTGATATTGGGGAATCGATGAAAACCGGCTGGATTTTAAAGTTATCTGCAGTGGATTCCAGCAGGCCTGTTTTAAGGTTGAAAAGATAATCAGGAGGATAATTATCGTTGAAAGTTATATCATCTGTCTTATTCAAAACAACAACTGGTGGCTGTTCTTCGCCCATCCGATCGATCTTATGGGTTGCTCTCCTCTGGTAGTTCAGAGGGTTAAAGGGTAAGGCAATATCTTCCAGATCACTGGTTTTCCCACGCCTCAAGTTGGCTTTTTTCACCAGTTTGAGTGCAACGGGAATTTCAAACTCAGGATCTTCGGTGAGCGAAACTCGCACGGTATCACCAATCCCATCCTCTAGCAAGGGTGCAATTCCGGCAGCCGATTTCAACCGACCGTCTTCGGCATCGCCCGCTTCGGTAACGCCTAAATGAATCGGGTAGTTCATATTTTCTTCCTTCATCCTCTTGACCAAAAGTCGGTTGGCTTGAACCATCACCCGAACATTGCTTGCTTTCATGCTCAGGATGATGTCTTTAAAATCGAGCTCCTCACACATTTGAATAAATTCCATGGCTGATTCCACCATGCCTTCAGGTGTATCACCATATTTCAAAAGGATACGTTCCGACAGGCTGCCATGATTGCTGCCGATTCGCATGGCTACCTTGTTTTGTTTGCATTTATCGATCAGGGGTTTGAGTTTATCACGGATATTATCCAGTTCTGCCTGGTAGTCTTCGTCGCTGAATTGCATGCGTCCCTTTTTTCGGTCGGTATAGTTACCAGGATTGATCCGAACCTTCTCAACATAGTTGGCAGCTATTTCCGCTGCCTGGGGTTTATAGTGAATATCGGCAATAATGGGAACATGGTATCCTTTTTTAGCAAGTTCATCCTTGATCACTTTCAAGTGTTCCGCCTCCTTACCTCCCGGAGCGGTAATGCGCACCAGTTCACAACCCGCTTCGATCATTCGGATGGATTGAGACACAGTGGCTTCTGTATCCAGCGTGTTGGTGGAGGTCATCGATTGCACCCTTACCGGGTTATCTCCTCCGATAGCTACTTCACCAACATGAACAATTTTCGATTTATAATTGCCGATCATGATTTTAAAATTATACCAACAAAAACAGTCCTAAAATAGATCAAGACTGTTTTTAATTTACAGGAATCCTGCATTATTTTCAGAAAATCTTTAGGTTCTTCTGCATCGATCTTGATCATGTTTTGGATGATCAATCTTTTTTCACATATTTTTCCAGCCAATGATTCATTTCCCAGAGCATATGCAGGATGGATTCTTCAGCACGGTATCCGTGGCTTTCATGCGGTAGCATCACCAGACGAGCTGTTCCGCCGAGTCCTTTCATGGCTGCATACATTCTTTCGCTCTGCATGGGGAATGTTCCTGAATTGTTGTCAGCTTCGCCATGGATCATCAATAAGGGTTCATTGATTTTATCGGCATGCATAAAGGGTGACATTTCATAATAAATCTCCGGGGCATCCCAGTAGGTCCTTTCCTCAGACTGGAAGCCGAACGGTGTTAATGTTCTGTTATAAGCTCCGCTTCGTGCAATTCCTGCTGCAAACAGATCGGAGTGCGCCAAAAGGTTGGCCGTCATAAATGCTCCGTAACTGTGCCCTCCAATGGCAACCCTTTCGGGATCACCAACCCCCATTTCAGCCAGCTTATCAATGGCTGCTTTGGCATTCATAACCAATTGCTTCCGGAAGGTGTCGTTGGGTTCTTCGTCGCCTTCACCCACTACCGGCATGCTGGGATCATCGAATACGGCGTAACCTTGTGTAACAAAATAGAGTGGCGACCACCATCCCAAACGAATAAATTCATATGGAGATCCTTGCACCTGACCAGCTGCATCTGAACTTTTGAATTCAGAGGGATATGCCCACATGATCACAGGAAGAGGTCCATCTGCTTTTTTATAATCTGCAGGCATATACAAATCACCTTTGAGGTCAAGACCGTCCTCCCGTTTATATTGAACAACTTGCTTTTCTACTCCCTTGAGTGCAGGATATGGATCTTTAAAAGCAGTCAATTGGATGAGTTTGTCTTTTTTCAAATCTCTCAAATAATAATTAGGCGGTTGTTCTATAGATTCCCTGCGGGTTAAAACGAGCATATCCTTCATGTCGATGATCTGGTAGGGGTATTCATAATAAGGTGCTTCGGAACGCCAGAGCTCTTTGGTTTTGCCGTTTTTGAGATTAAATTCACGGACAAATGGCCGGTTCCCTTCCGGAGAGGCACCCGTACCTGTTAAATAAAGGGTATTACCTGATTTATCCATCAGCAATACTTCTTCTCCGTATTCATTCTGTCGTGTTTGGAAGTTGCCCGGGTCATTGTAACGGTCTTCATAGGAGCGCTCCCAGATAACCGATTTGCTTTCCCGATTTCCAGGTACAAACATACTGGTGATCAATTGCCGGGTGCTCCACCACCACTCATAAGCAATGGCCAGTTCATTATTTCCCCAGGTCATACCGCCTGCTCTGAGTTTGAAGGTAATGTCTTCGTTTTTCTCACCATCGAAAGGCGCTTCCAAGAAAAATGCCTGGTCACGAATGTCTACTTCCTTATTCGGATCTCCTTCATCCTGTGCCTCTATCCAATAAAGTGTAGCAGGTTTGTCGGCTCGCCAGGTAAAATTGCGGGGGCCGGTGCGGACAGCTCCAAAACCTTTGGGGATATTTTCAGCGACCGGAATTTCAGCAATTGTTTTTACCGGATTTCCACTCATATCTAAAATGGCGGCTTCCTGCGCAAACCGGCTGTAAGGTACCATATAGGAGTAGGGCCGTACAATTTGAGTAATAAAAACATATTCACCCGAAGGGGAGGGTGACACCTGGCTATAAATTCCAGGTTCTCCAAAGGGTGTATGTGATTGGTTTTCCAGGTCGATCAGGAAAAGTTGAGCGGTGGTGTAATAGTCGAACAACGTTTCGTCGTATTGGTTCTGGAGGAGATCCTGGTAAGTCCTGACCGGTGCTTTTTCCCCAGCGCTCTCCTGTATAACTGGTCCTTTAGGTGCCAGTGGTTCCTGGGGTGCATCACCGCGGTTGGACAATACTGATTTATATAAAATGGTTTCGCTGTTGATCCAACGGTAGGGGCGACCGCCCATGGCATCATTGACAACGGCCTCGGTAAGCTTTTTGGCCTCCCCATCATTGATGGATACCATCCACATTTCAATGCCATCGATTTTATTGATGGTGAAAACAATCTTTTCTCCGTTCGGAGACCAACTGACATTTTCGATCTGTGGATTCTCAGGCAATCCCGAAACAACAATGTCACGTCCATTCAAAACGCTTTTAAAGGATAGTCCGGTATAATTGGAGGAGCGGCTGGATCCATTGGTCCTGGGATTGATCCGTAACCCAGCGATCCTCAGTTCGGGTTGCGAAAGTTCTTCGATGGATGGGTAACCTGACCTGTCCATGAGGACCATCCAGGTGCCTTCAGGATTAATCGAGACGGCAGGTGTCTGAGGTGCTTTTACCAGGTCGGCAATGGCTTTTGGTGGCTCCTGGTAAATGAGATCCGACTGGCAAAATGTTTGGTTCGAAAAGATAAGGAATACAGTAATTGTAAAAAGGATTATACGTTTCATTATTCTCATTTTTATTTTGAATAGGTAAAAATAGGAAAATTCAGCTTATTCTTCTCCAATCAATATCCTTAATCTAATTATAAATATTGATGCCGTTGATGAACAATGAAGTTCAATAGCAATTTATTAATTCTTTCACAATGTGACTTTAAAAAATTGAATGATAATCTTGCAAAAACTCCATCCATGAAAACCTATATTCGGCTGACATTCATCATTCATCTTTTGGTAGCCATATCTCTAATTTCGTTTAACCGTCAGACTGAAATGCATCTTTCTTTTTTGGAAAGGACGAGTTTGTCAATAAATTCTAATTTGCTTATTTTTACAGATCAAATCAATGCTTATCCTATTTGAAACAAATTAGGGTAAAAGTAAGACCAATACGTTATTTTTAAAACATTTGGGGGCTTTCTTCGTAATGTAAAAATTGTTTGATATCCCTAAGCAAAGGAATTATTGTAAAATACATCGCCCGTTGAAAGAGAAAATCGATTTACTCAAGGCTATTTACAGGCCTGATCCCAATCATCGAGGTAAGATTAGGATTACACTGGATCTGTTATCCTGGTTATGGCAAAATCGCGGTAAGTTTTATTATTTCTATGCCCTTGGGCTGAACAAGCAGGAGAGCCGGATGCAGGATTTTCTTTATCATCCTGAATTTGTTAAACTCCAGAAACAATTTGATGTCTCCTACTATGATCCCCTCCTTGAGGATAAGTTTTTATTCGATAGTTTTTTAAAGGGATTGAAAATTCCAACTCCACCGGTTGCAGGGATCATCGAAAATAAAATGATCCTGTGGCATGGTGCCGGGGAAAAAGTCCCATTGGAAGCGATCCTCAATCGTAACCTGGATGTTTATTGTAAATTGGTATTCTCATGGGGTGGTAAAAATGTGTTTCGTTTGCAAGTTACAAATGGCCAATTGTTAATCAATGGCGAAGAAACGACTGTGGATGATTTGAAGCTGCAAATCACAGGTGGTAAATATATCTTGCAGGAAACTGTCAAACAACATCCTGAACTGAATAAATTGAATCCATGGTGTGCAAATACCTTGAGGGTGATTACACTGTCCGATGGGATTGAACCTGGAATATTGGTGGCGATTTTAAGGGTTGGGATCAATAAAAACTATGTCGATAATGCTTCCAGTGGTAATTTACAGTCGGGCATCGGTTTGGATAACAGGTTGGCTTTTCCGGGCTCTCAATGGGGCTATCCTCCGAAGTATTTCACCCATCATCCGGATACAGGAGTTGAATTTAAAGGGTTTGAAGTTCCATACATGAATGAAGTTCGTCAAATGTGCATTGATATTCATCGCTATTTGTCCTATTTTTTTATTATTTCGTGGGATATTGCAATATCCGAAAAAGGACCTTTGGTTATTGAGGGTAATCCGGTTCCTGATCTGATGCCTATGCAGATGCAAAGTGCAGGTTTCAGAAAAATGGTGCTGGAGTACGCGGAACGATATAAGAAATTCAGAGCTTCATCCGATCCTGATCGAAAAGAAAAGTAATAAATGATTAAAGATTAATACATTAGCAAATGACCCTATACGATTTCGTATATTCGCTTGGTTATTTTAATCATAAAAGCATCTATTTCAATTTTAAATATTTGCCTTTCCGACAGGCAATCCGCTTTCCACTTTTTGTAAGCTTTCGCACCAAGCTGATTGCCACCAAAGGTTCGATCAGAATTAACGGTCCTCTGCATACCGGGATGATCAGGATCGGATTTGGTGAAGTGGGTATCTTTGATAAAAAATATAACCGTGTTATTTGGGAGGTCAAAGGCGACATTGTTTTTGAGGGCCGGGCATTGTTTAAGTTTGGTTCAAGGATAAGTGTCGGTAAAAATGCACAATTGCAACTTGGTGAAGGATTTCGTATCTCACCCGACAGTTCGCTGGTGTGTTTCAAAAAAATGAAATTCGGTAATAATGTCCGGATCTCCTGGGAGGTGATCATCATGGATAATGACTTTCATAAAATCAAAACACTGGATGGAGAATTGCTGAATGAACCGAAAGAAATTATCATCGGAAACAATGTATGGATCGGTATGCGAACAACCATTTTAAAAGGAACCCAAATTGGTAACGATGTCATTGTGGGTTCTGGCTCTTTGCTCCACAAGCCTATCAATGGCAATCATCTGATCATTGCCGGAAATCCTGCAAAAGTCATTAAAGAAGGTGTCCGCTGGGAGCCATGATCAATTCCATTCATCTGTTAATCAATGGAATTTAATCCTTCCATTGCCGAAGAGTCATTGGGCTTGTACATTAAAACTTTGTTGAAAAGCACCTCGGCCTCACGCAATTTGCCAAGCTTCAGGTTTGTCCAGGCATACATGATCAACCCATCATAATCAAAAGGATAGAGATTTACCACCTTTTCAAAATATTTAAGTGCAGAGGTGTAATCTTCATTGCCATAAAATATGGAACCCAACCTATAATTGGCTTTCGTGTTTTGTGGATCTATTTTGAGAATGTCATTGTATTGCTTTTTAACCTGTTCCCAGTTTCCCATTGCCGATGCCGGGTATACATATCCGAATTTAGCTTCCAGGGAAAGGGGCTTCAGATCGATGCATCGCTGATAATAGGCGATGGATTCGGTAAAATAACCACCCATGTAATTTAACCATCCCAGTCGAAGGTTGATTTCGTATGAGTCTTCACTGTATACTTTTTTCATCGATTCTATGGCTTTGGTATATTCACCTGTATATTCCTGAGCGTAACTGTCACTGAATGCCTCCTGGATGGCCTTGTAATCTTGCGATTGTATAGTTGAAGTGATCATAAATATACCCAGTAGCAGGGCCATTGATTTCTTTAAATTTTCCATGTTATTCCTCCTATAAATGATTGATTTTCATAATGAATTGATATAAAAGAAACCGGTTCTGGTTCAAAACCCCTTACCAGCCAACTTTCATACGATAAAAAATGGTATCTGAAAGAAAATTGTAATTGATCCGACAAAGGTATGATGAAATTTGCTCCGGCTCTGAATTTGATTAAATCACCAGAATTATATACGATGTAACCGTTTGACTCATTGAGGTTGGTCATTTCGCCGAAGGAAGCAAAGGCTTCCAGCCAAAAATGATCAGTTAGACGGAAACCAACCAATTGATGAACCATATACCTGAATTTCTCCGATTGTTTTTCCAAGGCAACTGTAAAACGTGAAATACCATAAAAATTGAGGTTGCCTTTCGGAAACCAGCTAAGCCTCAGATCTCCCTGGTATTGCGTCAACCCGTTGAGGTTAGAATAGGATCCTGTAAGTCCAAGGTTGTAAATTAAAAAAGATCTACTCAGGTTCAGGGATGCTATATAGTTGTTGAAAGACGTATCCCTTTCAGTAATCTCATAAACCATTTTGCTGGATACTGTCTCATGCCATGGTTGCGCCAGATAGGCTTCCTGATAGGCCTGTGTAACAAGATTTTGATAGTTAATCTGCAGAAAGCTGGCTGCCGGTGTTATGGTAAAACCCCTACCTGCTGCGAATGAAACTGCCCCATAAAGGCTGTTTTGCTTCATATTGTAGCGGTAATCGTATCGTTTGAATTGGTGAACATAGATATTTCCCTGGTAAACACCCGGTGGAATAACTTCGGTATAGTGACCTGTTACAACCAGCTCCGGTACCTGTATTTGCTGAAGTTTTTGGGTGGTAAGATTCATATAACTCAAAAACACACTGATCCTTTTAGTGAGGTTTAAATCAAAATCTGCCTGAAAAAAGTACTTATCATCATTTAAATTTTGTGATGCCCAGACAGTATCCCATCCTGCCAATAAATTCCTCCTTTGGTTGGATTTAATGTTATTGCTTAATGTATAACCTCCTCCCAAATTAAGCTGGTCAAGGATTTTGAGTTTTTCAGTGCCCAATTTTTCCGATAATTCACCCGGGAAATACCGGCTAACAGCCAGGGCTTCTTTCTGACGATTGGAAAAATGATAAGCCAGGTAAAGGTATTCAAGAAGAACCGGGTCGTTTTGGTTCATGGTGAGGGCTTTTTCAAGATGGTGAATAGCCCATAAATAATTGGTTTTATTGAACCAGGCGATCCCCATCCTAAGCCTGAGGTAATAGTAATCATGGCCCTGCCGGATTGCTTTTTGTCCCAGCTCTATCAGTTGATCCCACTGGCCATTATTGTAGTATTCCAGGGTAGATGTTTCGACGGTCCTGAAGTCCAGCTTCAATTCCTGACTGATGACTGTATTCGAAAGCAATGACATGATCATAATCAGGAGGAGGCCCCGACTTGTAAATTCAAATAACCTGTATTTTCTCTTGATCATCATGTTTTATCCATCCTTTTCCGTTGATATTTCGGATGCTTCGGTGGTTTTGTTTCCATCCACCACGACAAATTTCTTTATCCTGTTTGATTCAATTTCAAATTCAAAGTCAATTTCCCTCCCGGCTTTTTGCCCATGTTTTACGATCGCTGAACTGATAAACCGAATGTTACTATCAGTCAAATGATCAGTTAGTTTGGTGAACTCCATTTTATACTCGGATCGGATAAACAAATAAAACGGTGCAATAAAATCCTGGAAAAAGATCCATAGTTTGCGATGGAGCAGATGAATGGGATAAGCATCATTTACCTGAAGGCCCTTATAAAACCCACCCGGAACTTTATAGGCTCCCAGGTAAAATTTGAATAACAGTGATTTCCGGTCACCTTCGAAGTGGGTAAAATAATGAATGTTCCCTTCGTTTTTGAATGAAGCAACCGATCCTGTAGCCTCATCTTTTAAAAAACTATGATTATATATATCGGTATGAACCTGCCAGGTTTCTGTATGTACAGCACCCCTGTCATCTTTCACCTTAAATTGTAACTCCTGACCTGGAATAAAATGAAATGCTTTATAAAGTGAGTTGTTCTTTTCGATGTTCGATATGATATCCCCTTTTTGGGGTTTGGCATATGACTTAAATTCAAATTCCGTTTCCCGATGAAGGATATAATGGCTGATGGGATGATTCAGTGTTTTAGATCCGATAAAAGGTGTTGATTGTATCTGGAAATGGAGATGGGGTTCCGGTGATCGGCCGGAATTACCACAATAGGCCAGAATATCCCCGCGCCTGACTGAATCTCCTTTGCTTACTTTGAATGATCCGGGTTTAAGGTGGCACAATTTCATATACAGCTTTTCGCTGTGTTTGACAATAACGGTGTTGCCCCAGTTGTACTCCAGGTTCATGTCGCCCACATCGTTGTCTTCAATATGGTCTATCACTTCTTCAATCACGCCGTCCACCGGGCTGATGACCGGTTTGTTATAACAATAAAAGTCCTCCAGGTTTCGTCCGCTGTTTTTATAAGTGGCGCCATCGTCATTGGTGATTTCAAAATCCCAGGCATGTGCCCAGTCTTCCTTATGTGTATATTCACCATGATGAGCCTGTGTGACGGTCCATTCGCCCCAAAAAGGTAAACCCACCCGAGCATATTTGAAATTATGAAAACGCTCTTTGTTATTGATCTGTGAATAAAGATTTTTTTCGGGTGAAAATTGCTGATAGGCCACAATTTCGGGTTTATGATAGAACCGTTCCCTGAATTTCAAAATATAAAGAAACAGCAACACCACGAAATTGAATGGGAGTGAAAAAATAGAAAGTTGAAAAAGATTCAGCAAGGTTATTGAACTGGTTATGGTAATTGAAAGGATGGGGATCAACAGAATAACCCACAAAAAGGAGAAACGGGAAGGGATGATATAAAATCCACCGATGGCAATCGCAGTGAGGATAAAGTTAAATCCAATATAACTATAACTGAGTTCGGTTATATTACCACCGACGATCTGGTAAAAAAAGTAAGCTGAAAAAAATCCGAGTAATGAAAGTAAAAATGCAAGTCTTGAATAGATCAACAGCCCGATGGCGATCAAAATGCCGGCCAGAATGTGGTACTGAAAAAAAATGGCGCCCAACGATTTGAAGTAAACAGCCAGAACCGGAGGAATCATTAGATTATTAAACCACTCATAGGATTGTAAAAATAATGGTCCTCCTATTGCATAAACCTCATTGGCAACAAAAATACCTCGTTCGCTGATATCCAATGCAGTAAAATGTCTTGAGGCCAGAGTCACCATCCAGATACCGAGTAAAAAAGAAATACTGAGGTAGGGCAAACCATATTTGCCGACAACACCTTCGAGCATTACCGTAATGAATAGGGTTAGCATTGATGAGAAGATGAGGATCAGCAAAAATTCAACCGACAGGTTGTAATAAATGCCCAGGCCCAGGCCCACCAGCAAAGAGTTGAAACCATAATAACCTGATTTGATGTTGAAACGGCTGAATCCGATCAGGTAGGCAGCACCGTTGGAGATAAGCACAGCTAGCAATCCGCTGATCCCTGCCACCAGGTCGATGAAACTCACGGCCACCAGTATGATAGCAAACAACTGGTTATTGGAAAAAAAGATCTGCGAATAGCTGTTGAGAATACTATCCAAAAAATGGGGAAAGGCCTTTTTGATCTTTTCTGTTATCATTACAGGTTTGATTCTTTTACAACTTTAAATTTAGTTTAATTCGTATTGAAAAGTCGTGAAATTTTATCCTGGCTAAATTTCTTGATGGTTTTCACCGGGCTGATCCATTCCGATTCGGTTGACAGGCCTGAAACGAGTTCATGAGGGGTAGCCTCAAACCAGTAATTTTTTATTTTGATATCCCGTGGCGCTTCAGACCATATTTCTTCCGGTGATTTTGGGCTTTCATCAAGCAGATGTTTAGCAATAGGATCAGGTAAGGTGGAGGTATCAATCAATTTCCGCGAATCACCAATTACATACACCGGTTTATTTTGATGGTTAAACAGTGCTGCAATCTCAAATGTGCCGGTTTTGTTGATAAACATCTTTTCAGTTATTACATCAGCGCCGAAAACTACCCAATCAATTTCTGATATGAATTTCCCTACAGCCGATTCATGGATCAGTGTAACTTCAAATCCTTTTTCAAGTGCAGCCTTTGCTTGAATTCTTCCTTCATTTCCCGGGCCTGACAGGGTTTGAATGATTTTTGTATGCAATCCTCTCTCATGGATTTCTGCCAGGTATTGGTGGATGGTGGAGCTGTTGCTGTGCAGCAGTATAAGTTTTTTATCAGGATCAAAGTGATCGATGAATCGGTTGGTTGCCAGTTTTTCACTTTTACTCCATTGTTTTTCATATCTCAGTATAAAAGATTTTAACTCCGTTGGTTCAAATCCTTTTTCTATTTCCAGGAAAAAAGCATTGATAAAGTGGAAAAGAACAGCAAAGCCGGATTGTTCGAAAAAAAGGCGATTCAATTCGTTGGTGATAATTGTCTTTTGTTCCTTTCCAGGTGTGATCCTGTCCAAAACTCCCAGCAATTCGTTTATGGTTTTTTTCAGGATTTCTAAAGATCCTGAAGTGGTGTCGTGCCGGATCGATTTTATGTTTTTTATGAAGTTCTCCATTGACTGATGATCATCCTACAAGTCGAACTCCTTCAGGTGTTCAGGAATTTCCTCAAACTCAGTAATTCGTTCAATGGTTTCCCCTTTTCGGATAACATGTACATTGGCTTTATCGTCGATCATAACCACTTTGGGTCTGAGGGTAATAAACTGCATCCATTGGGTCATATTATAAGCTCCTACATGGTGGATCACAAAATGATCGCCTTTATTCAGCAGCGGTAAAGAGATGCTTTCACGGACAACATCGATGTTCATGCATAGCGGACCGTAGATCGTTGTATCCTCCGTATATTGCGTAAAAGGTTGAGCCGGAGTGATTTTGTGATCATACCAGAAAGAGGTGAAAAGGATGTTCACACCAATATCGACAATGGTCGTTCGTTTTCCGGTGCTTGATCTCTTATTCGAAATAACAGAACCCAACAGGTATCCGGCCTCGTCAATGAGAGCCCGGCCGGTTTCAAGTATCAGGAGTGGAAGATTATCGGGTTCAAAATCAGAATTGATGAGGGTACTTGTGATGGCTTCAGCAAAATCATCAAATGTTGGATTGACATCACTACCCGGTAAATATGATCCTTTCAATGTATTTTTTGATGCAAAACCACCCCCCATATCGATGTACGTGATATTGTGATTATATTTCTTTTTAACGCCCAGCGCCAGGTCCGCCAGCTTAAAGGCTGCACTGGCATAAGCGGCAGCCGAAAGCATAAATGTGCCAATATGACAATGCAATCCGATCAACTCCAGTTTTTCAGAGCGCATGATTTTGTTCAGGGCGTCCCACGCCTGCCCGTTCTCATAATTAAAACCAAATCGGTCCCACATGGGATAAATGCCGGTGTCCATATTTATCCGGATGGCCACTTTAGGTCTTTGATCTAATTTTTTTGAAAGCTCAATAATCGAATATAATTCATCCAGATGATCAATGTGGATCAGTGAATCATGTTGAATGGCTTTCTCCAGATCCGCTTCGGTTTTGTCCGGTCCGTTGAATATGATCTTTGATCCGTCTACGCCATTTCGCAGTGCTTTGTCATATTCGAATCCCGAAACGACTTCGGCCCAGGATCCTTCCTGATGAAATACCCGGCACACAGCATCCAGGTAATTGGTTTTATAGGACCAGGCAAATTGAACTTTTGGATAACGGGTTGAAAATGCTTTTTTGGCCTCCCGGTAAACCCGCCTGATGGTTTGCTCAGACATGACAAATAAAGGGGATCCATGTTCTTTGACCAGGTCAGCAACAGCGACCCCGTCAATGTGGGTCATGGGTTGATATTCGGTGCGCATACCGTATTTATTGGGCATGTTGGATTCCAGTTTTTTGATCACCGGACGTTCGTATCTTTGTTTTTCCATGTTCTTGTTTTTAAATTTCTCCCATTGTAGATATGCGGTGGAATTCCTCTACATCTACGATCATATCATAGGAATAACGAATAAACATTTTGCCCACCGCATAATGCTGATAAGGCTCCACTTTTTCACCCAGGGCTAATTTTGTTAGCGCCTCGGGTATGTTTTGTCCAACACCTACCGAGAGATAGATCCAGGCAGGCATGCGGGGATTAATTTCCAGTAGGTAAAAAGTATTGGTGAAGTCTTTGATCAGCTCCAGCTCAAAACCTCCCCGCCATTTGGTTGAACTGACAAAGTGATCCGTCATTTTAAGAATTTCTTCATCATCAATGGAAATACCTCCCCATGCTTTTCCTTTATCGGTGATGTATTGTTTGCGCATGGGAACCGCTGCAATGGTATTACCCTTTCCATCACCCAGACCGGTGGCATTGTATTCTGTTCCTTTGACAAATTGCTGTATAATAATGGGCAAACCCCATTTGTTCAGGATCTTATTAAAATAGGCCTGAACCTGTTCCTGGGTATGGGCAATATCAGCATCATAATATTTTCCCTTAACCACTACCGGATAATTAAATTCATTGACCAGACCCGGGATTTCTGCCGGAGAATAGACTGCTTTGGAATGGGGAACTTTAATGTGGTATTTTTTGCCAAAATCCGGTAGGTTGATCTTTTGACGTTCATTAAACTGCTCCTCAGTGGGTAAGAATAAGTGAATACCCATATCCTTCAATCTTTTTTCGAGCTTGATAAAGGGTAATAATTCAGCATCAAAATTGGGGATGATCACATCGAGTTTTTCTTTTTCATGAATATACTCGATTCTGGATATCAGGCTTTCTGCCCCGGCTGATGGATAAGGAATCTGGTAGGTTTTGTCGATCAGATCATGCATATAAATTCCCGGTTCCAGGGATTCATAAGCAAGACCTATGATGCGAACATCAAAGGAAACCGCTTCCCTCAAGCTTCTAATAACAGCTATACCCGGGCCAGGGCTGTCGATGGCATTGAGCCCGGTAACAGCAATGTTAATCTTCTTTTTCGTCATGGGTATCGATTAATAAATATTGCTTTAAAAATCCCAAAAAATCCTGATAATCTTTTTCAAAAGTATCCTTGTCGGTATTATACTTTTTGAGGATCAGCTGCTCAATTTCCTCGATTTTCTTCCCTTCTTTGATCATGTTGAAAATCTCGATTCCTGTGGGATTAACCGAAAATGATTCTCCTGTGGACGGGTTAAATATATAGCCCGATTCGCTGATGGCCACATTTTTTTTGATTTTCATAGACTAATTTAGATGTTTAGATATGAATTATCCGTAAAGGTTTAAATGCGTTTAAAATTAATTAAAATAACGGATTAAATGGTTTTTACAATTTTAATGTTAAGAATTTGATTTTGGGTTTTCAGTTGGCCAATGTAAATACCTGTCGGTAGGTCAAATAGATCAATATTAATCCTTGTTGTTCCCTTCTCTACAAACCTGTTATGAGCAAATGATTTTAAGATATTACCTTGTATGTCAAGAATGTTCAGGTCAACGATATCATTTTTCGGAAGTTGGATTATAAAAGTAGCCTTATTTCCTAAAGGGTTGGGAAGGCATGTCAAATGAAAGATGCCATCAGGTTCTATTGATTCCGACAGATCGGTTAGGGTCACTTCTGTTCCAAAAAATTCCAGAATTTTGGCCATGAGGTTCTTTTTTGTTGAAGGATGAACATTGTCAACAAGTGCTCCAAAATCAATCGTAGAACCAATGGTTTTATAATCTTCAGTTTCATTGGCAATGGCAAAATTGAATTCCCCGAGCTGGCTTGTTAATACCGGAAATGCTGTCACGCCAGGTAATAAATGATAATTGTAATAACTCATGGCTCCCTGATATGCGAATGACATGGGTTGCATGGGTGTTCCATCGGCTCCAAATACCGAATCGGCATCATGCCAGTTGATATATTCGGTGGTTAATCCGAACATCGGATGAACAACTGTTTGCGGGTCATCGTACCAGGTAAGCCCACCTTCCATATAAATGTTTCCTCCTTCTTCAAGGAAATCTTTCAAAACGGTTGCTTCAAAGTCCGTTAGCACGTGTTGTCCAAATTTTCGACCCAGTACAACAAAAAGATTCTGATAGGAATTTATATTGACAGGCAGGGCATAATCATAATCGTACATGATATCCAATTCTTCCAGTATTTCGATGATGACCGGGCCTGACAATAAATCCGGATCCAGATCTACAACACATACCGGATACCTTCCGATCAACAGTTCAAAATCATGGGTGATCTGAATATCCGGTTGGGCCGAAACCAATAAATTAAACCATGCAAAATGACCCTGTGGTGTATTCTCATCCACGGTGACATTCAGGGTATCATATTTCACTTCCCCCTGAAAGATATTGCCATAATTGAGTAATGCTGATGAGTTGAATGTGATATAGGGATCGAAAGAAAGGATTTCTCCGGTTACTTCTTCAGCAATTGATTGTCCTGAATTGAATAATGGTATAACCAGGTCAGCTGTTTCTCCTGGGTCAAGCCGACCGTTGTCCCCATCCAGTATAATGGGTGATCCCATGGCAATGGATGGTGCAAAAGACTGAAGATTCAGGATGCTTTCCCAATTGCCATCATCTGAAGAAAAATCAAGATCAATCGTGAAGGTATATCCATCCGGAGTAAAATTGGCTACCTCAAACGAAATGGCATCAACCAAATCAACGGATTCTCCCGGAGCAAGTTCTCCAATATCTTCCACATTATCGAGCAAATTAATATAATTGTCATCAATCAATGCTGTTAACAAGAGGTTGTTCAATATTTGATTACCGGCGTTCTTGACAGTAAAACTGAGATGAGCAGTTTCTCCGGCATCGATCATACCATTATTACCCGAAAGAATGGAATACGTATACAACAATCCACTTGAAAGCTGAAATGTTTTGGTAGCTGAAATGTTGTGATCATCAGTTACCCTGATGTTCAGATTATATATTTTTTGCTCATCCTCGGGAGCAACGGTCAGAAGACCCTCATCAGTTATTGAGGATTCAACGGGGAAAGAGGTCGGCAAATAAACCAGGGATTGGTTTTCTTCGGCTGGTAATATATTGGAAACACCTGATAGGATCAAATTCTGCCCGTCTCCATTGGAAATTCCAGTAATCCTGTTTAATTCTTCAGGATCGTCATAATCATTGATAAAAAGTTCTATTTTCCCGTCAGGGTAAAGAATGGTCGTAAAATCCAGGTGATAATCATCCCCCGGAACTTCCACAGTCCCTTTCCAGCGGAAGGCAGCATGGTCATCATCCCCTTCATACCAAATCCCATCTCCTGAGCCACTGTTTAGTTTTAAATCTTTATTGAGTAACACAGCGATCATCCGTTCATTTTTAAAGAGGAGCCGATCGTCAACCTGATAGGGCAGGGGATAAGGGATTTCGTCAAACATCAAAAATCCATCCACATGAATGGTAATCGAATCAGTTTTAAAATCATAAAATGGAAATTGAAAATCAATCTTCTGAGTCACCCAGCCACTTTGACTGTTATTGGGGTTGAGTTGAATACCGCTTATGTTGGGGTCTTCAATCTGAATAATATTTTCTTCGTAACCGGGATCGACTGACCATTTATAAGGTGGTGTGCCACCTGATGCCGCCATTTGATGGGAATAATTTTCACCGGTTGTAAATGCCGGCAGTTCTTCTGTATCAATTCCAACTTTATCCCATGTAACAGCATGAACGACAGAAAGTGTTGTTATTCCATTTTCAACAATGGGTAGGTCGTTTACTGAGCATGGGATTTCCAGGGGTATACCGGTATAATCCATCAATGAAAAGTCAATGATTTTACCAGTCGCGGAATTAGCCGGGTCATTTTCCTGTAACTGTAAAAAAAACCGGGCTGGTTCTGCTGGATTTATATGGCTAAGCAATGGCGTTACATCCAGGCCGAATTCGAGTGTTTTATAGATTTCAGCTGAATTATTACCTTGCATATAATAATCCCCACCCTGGTAATTAAAAATCGGGAATTCCATGATGTGTTTTGGCCACAAGTCATTGGTATCGGAAGAGACCCCGGCCATCACCTTAATCATGCACCTTGAATCATGCTCAAGGTTGATCTTAAATGTAATGGTGGGCTGGTAGTTTTGTTTGACATCAAATACGTTAACTTGTTTATTCCAGATACCACCATCCTGTTTTTCCTGAGCCAGAACGTTATACATCACATAGCAAAAACCGCTGTCAGCCCAATCTTCACCCCAGCTATTGGCTAAAATAACACCACCAATTTCCCAGTCTTTCATATTGATTTCATCATCACCGTTGATGTCTATGTCATTGGTATATTGGCCATCGTTATTATAATCCCAACGAATGTTATCATTCCAGCCAATGAAGGTCATAGAGTGCCCGTTGTAAGGCCCGAATTCGGTGATCACGGCTTTTCCGGCTTCGGGGGTGCCTTCGGGCAGGTAGGTAAACCCATAAAGATCGGTGTAGAAATTGGCCAGTCCACCATAGGGAGAACCCTCAAGGTGGTCGTATAGCCAGTATTTTAAAATTTGAAGACCTTCTTCGTCTCCCACATGGATCGTGTAAATATTATCGATCCGGTTTTTCATGCCATTGTAATATTTATCATATCCGGTGATCCATATGCTCAGATCATCGCCCATGCCGCCATAATCGGTCACGGTGGGGTTTCCGGCTTCTTTCAATGTTTCAAGACTGTAACGGTAGCAGACACCCACGGAATTCTCACCCCGGTTGAAGAAGTTAAAGGTATAAGAGGGAGGGAATTGATGGTCCTCAACATTAGCCGCCGTATTATTGGCCCTGTTGATCTCATAAGTGAAATTATATCCAATGGTGGATGCCTGTCCGCACGACCAGCCATATTGATTGAAAATAGGACGGAAATACTGAAACTGACTGTTATCATGAACATCAGGTAAACTTTTTGCATTCGGCCCTTTATAAGCTTCCGGTAATTCAAGTTCGGGGTAATTGCTTAAAACCAATGAATCGGACGGCAGCAGAGGAATGTCGTAGGAGAATGTTTGTTGACCCAGTAATTGTAGACTGCTCAATATGAGCAGAAGTATGCATATCTTTTTCATTCCATTCAAAAAGTTAGTGGCGCAAGATACAAATTTCGATTTTCTGTTTCAACCACAAATAAGTTTAAGGTTGACATTGATCAGTTAACGGAATGTTGTACCAAATTCCTGTAACAGGACTTGAGATCAGTGATATAGGTTGCTTTATCAACGAATAATAATTTTACCGGAAGCGACCAGACCCTGCTTATTTATAACATTGTATAAATAAATACCATTGGCAACCCGGTTACCATATTTGTTGGTCAAATCCCAGTGAATCCGATCTGTATTATTTATTTCTAACTGCCTTTTTAATGTACCATCAGCACTATAAATCTTTATCAAAGAAAGGTTAGAGACAGCTGCGCTAAGATCAAAGTTAACAGCGATTTTAGCTGGGTTAGGATAGATGTTCAATTTTTCCTTTGTGATGATATCGTTTTGTCCTCCCAAAATGTCTGAGTTAATGGCGACCCCCACATCGTATGTTCCCAATGCTGATTCAATAATAATCGTTTCATATACATATTCTTCAGGGTTGTAAGAGTTGCTGCCCGGGATCGGTGCTACGTTGAATTCCAGTGTGTCCATCGGATTCAATAGTTCAGGTAAGTCAGGTATAGTATTGATAAACATGATATAATACCCGGGATCAAAATAGATATCTGACACCTCTACAGGTTCTGAGGTTTCATTGATGATATAAACCGGGTAACTATCCACGTAGTCCATTGTTATGGAATCCGGTATTATGGTTAGATCAGATGAAATTGTTACAGGCCCCAGTGTCCCATCCAGTTTAATATTTTGGGCATAAATATCCTTGTTCCCATTGCGATCATCTTCCCAGGAAGAGATCCATTGCCCGTCATGAAATGCACCGGAAACCGTATGTACTTTTGAGCTTGGTAGGCTGCAAATATCTATGAAATCATCGGTCCAGACGAAATTGCCATCGGTGTCGATGCGCATGGCTTTGATCACAGCATTATTCGCCGAAGGATTTTCTTCAAAGAAAACAACCATGTCTTCATTGCTGTTATGCGCTGCATAGGGATAGATGTCTGTAGGTGAAATTTCTATGAATTTTTTTGCATTGTCCCCCCAAAGTCGCTCTCCGGTAGCCGATAATTTTTGTCCGTAGATACCCCGGTTGTTTTGATCTACATCCATTTCATTCCAGAAAACAAAGATGTCATCCGATCCCGGAGGCAATGCCAGGTGCGCATAAAAATGTTGCCTTGTTGAAAGCAGGGAAGCTTCCGTACCATCATCCCCAAGTAAAACACTTCCATCTGCACCAATATGCTGAACATAGATACTGGCCATGGTTGGGTTTGTTCGATTATCATGCCATGCGATAAAAAAACCATCATTGCCATCATTGATGAACGAAAATACCTGGGTCCACGCGGCGATGCCTCCTGCATTGGAAATAATTGCTGCATTATCCCAAACCTCATTTCCGTCTGCATCATAACGTTGCGCATACACATGTCTTGTTGGAGCCCAAAGCGGTCCTGAATCCTCAAAATATTTCATGATCACATCATCTTCGCCCACCGGCAGCAATTGTGGCCATGAGTAAGTATTTGCTCCGGATAGGGTGATCCCGTTTTCTCCCCATAGTTTGTTGCCATCCGGTGATATTTTTTGCCGGATGACCACCTGATCTGCGGACCAGGCAATAATGGCATTACCCGAATTCGTAACACATACTTTTGGAGCTGCATCAAAGGCTGGTCCGGTAGAAAGTTCAATGCCATCGGCACCCCATAAAAATTCACCATCCGGTGATATGCGATAGGCAAACACATCGTTGTCCACATTCCGTATGTCCTGAAATGTAAGGATGGCGCAATCTTCCTGGTCGACGGTCATATCCCAGTCAGTGAGCCAGGTCATGGCCTGGTGATCACTAATAAGTATGCCACCTTCTTCCCATTGTATTTCACCAAATACATCCAGTTTTTGCAGTCGGACATTATAATTTCCCGATTCGTTTGAAAACCAGGCTAAATAGGTTATCCCGTTTATAGAAGTAGCCACTTTCGGGATGGCTTGCTCCCCGGGAGTTGAGGACATTGCATTATTCACAGAGGGATCATTACTCCATTGTGCAAAAATTCCAAGATTCATAAAAATCGATCCAATAAAAAGTAAAATGATTGTTTTCATGGTATTAATTTATATACCATCAAAATTAATAAATTCCATGTTATCATAGGCGGAAGACGGAATTAATTGAACAAAAAGTTCCAACATCTGTTCCACTACTGAAAATCAGGATATTGAAAAATTTACCTGGTTTTGACAATGAACAATCCTTTCAAACAAAACAAAGATGATAATTGGAGTTTTAAAGGAACAGGCACCCGAGCAGCGGGTGGCCATTTTACCCGAAGTCATTCCCACCCTTCTTGAACTAAAAACCGAAGTCTGGATAGAAAAAGGTGCTGGTGAAAATGCGCATTCTCCGGATGCAGACTATGAGGATGCAGGAGCTGTGATGAGGTCCCGTTCAGAAATTTTGGACAGGGCCGATTTGTTTTTACTGGTGAGTCCGCCCGATAAAAAAGATGCTGAATCAATTCAATCGGGAAAAGTATTGATCGGGACATTCAGTCCGCTAACTCAACCTGATCTGGTCAAAGATTTCAAAGAAAAGAGTTTGACAACCTTCAGTTTGGATACTGTGCCCCGGATCACCCGCGCCCAGTCCATGGATGTATTGTCAAGCATGGCCACAGTAGCCGGTTACAGGGCCATCCTCGAAGCTGCTTTCCATTTACCCTCATTTTTCCCCATGTTCATGTCGGCAGCAGGAACGATAAAACCGGCTAAACTACTAGTGTTGGGAGCCGGTGTTGCCGGTTTGCAGGCCATTGCCACGGCACGGAAACTGGGTGCCGTTGTAGAAGCCTTTGATGTGAGAAGTGCCGTAAAAGAAGAGGTACAGAGTCTCGGTGCTAAATTCGTGGAGGTAGAGGGTGCCGTGGAAGATAAAGCTGCTGGCGGATATGCTGTGGAACAAACCGAAGAGTTTAAACAGCGGCAAAGTCAGATGATCCAGGATCATGCCATTAAATCGGATGTCGTAATCTGTACGGCCCAGATTCCCGGAAGGAAAGCGCCCTTGCTGATCAAAAAAGAGACGGTAAAATCAATGAAGAATGGCAGTGTTATTGTTGATTTAGCGGCCAGTTCAGGAGGGAACTGCGAGGTAACAGAAAATGATAAAACCGTCACATTCGAAGGAGTTACAGTCATCGGTAATTCCAATTATCCCTCCGGTATGCCGGTTGATGCCAGCCGCATGTACGGAAAAAACCTGGTCAATTTTTTGAAATTACTCATCAACAGTGAAGGAAGTCTTCACCTTGATTTTGAAGATGAGATCATCAAAGGAGCTTGTATCACGCACAAGGGTGACATTATCAATGAAAGGGTTAAATCCTACATTGAAAAGTCGTAACGTTTAGTTAAAGAATTTAATCAGTTATGGAAGATATCATCATATTTTTTTACTCGTTTCGCGAACCGATCTTTATCATGATCCTGGCAATTTTTCTGGGGATAGAAGTCATCTCCAATGTCCCATCGGTATTGCATACCCCCCTCATGTCGGGTGCCAATGCCATCAGCGGTGTGATCATTATTGGAGGTATTATCCTGGTCGGTCATGCCAATCTGAGTCAGTTATCAGTTGAACTGGTCCTGGGTATCCTGGCCATGTTGTTTGGAACCCTCAATGTGGCTGGTGGTTTCGCAGTAACCGACCGGATGCTGGAGATGTTTAAGAAAAAAAAGAAATAGGTGTTATTCAGACTTTAACAAATAAAGTTGACGCTGGGTAATCCCGAATATTCAATCCTGAACCAACAAACATGGAAAAAATATTACATACATTCAATGGCATGGAGTTTACCGTCGGTCATGCCATACTTGAATTCAGTTATTTAATTGCCGCTATTCTTTTTGTGTGGGGTTTAAAATTACTCAGTCATCCTGAAACTGCCCGTAAAGGAAATATATGGGCCGCCGTTGGAATGATCCTCGCTATGATTACCACCCTGTTTTTACATGAAGATGAAAATGGTGCCCGGATCGGACTCATGAATATGGTTGTTATTATTATCACCATTGGTATTGGTGGTGCGATTGGCTTGGTCATTTCCAAACGGGTTAAAATGACTGCGATGCCGGAATTGGTCTCTTTTTTTAATGCCACCGGTGGTGCAGCTTCAGCACTGGTAGGATTGCTGGAGTTTGGGAATCCGGGGAATGAATCGTTACTGGTAACATTGCTCGGACTCATCATCGGATCCATTGCTTTTAGTGGCAGTCTGATTGCTTATGGGAAGTTGAGTGGCAAGGTGGGGGGACTGAGTGCCGGATTTATGAAATATGTTAATATTCTCCTGCTCATGGGGGTCATTGTCCTTACCGTTTATATTTTATTGCAACCCGACCCGCAAGCATATGTTTATCTTGTTTATTTACTGTTTGGGGTATCATTGCTGTATGGAATCCTGTTTGTAATGCCCATTGGCGGTGCCGATATGCCAGTTGTGATTTCTTTATTGAACTCTCTGACCGGAATAGCCGCTGCCATGGCTGGTTTTATTTATCATAATCTGGCCATGATTTTGGGTGGTATTTTTGTCGGTGCTGCAGGTTCTATCCTGACGTTGCTCATGTGTAAAGCTATGAATCGTTCTCTCTGGAATGTGATCCTTGGTGGATTTGGTGGTGGAAGTTCAGCAATAGGAGAAGAAGGTGGAACGGTTAAAGAAATCACCCTCAGTGATGCTGCTGTTTTGCTGGCTTATTCACAAAAAGTAGTGGTCGTTCCGGGTTATGGTCTTGCCGTAGCTCAGGCACAACACATTACCCATGAACTGGAAAAGGTACTCGAAGATAAAGGCGTACAGGTAAAATATGGCATTCATCCGGTTGCTGGTCGTATGCCTGGACATATGAATGTCCTCCTTGCAGAGGCCGATGTTTCTTATGATAAGCTGGTTGAAATGGAAGAGATCAACAAGGAAATGGCAGGAACGGATGTTGTGATCGTGGTTGGGGCCAACGATGTTGTGAATCCTGCAGCCAATGAAACTTCTGGTAGCCCTATCTATGGGATGCCCATCATCAATGCAGCTGAAGCTAAAAATGTAATTGTCATGAAACGGGGTATGGGTAAAGGTTATGCCGGTATCGAAAATCCCCTCTTTTACAGGGACAATACCCGCATGCTGTTTGGAAATGCTAAGGATTCTATCCAAAAACTGGTAGGAGAGATCAATACGCTCTAAAATATCTAAAGAGAGATCTCAGCCAAAGCGTCATGCGAATGGCAACTTTTTTAAACATTAAATTTATTTTTTTGTTGTAAAGTTTTACGTCGGTAAACGACTACTTAATGAAAGTGCCCGCATGTTTCGGGAATAGAACGAACAAATCAAAAATTTAAATTATGAAAAGACTTTCACTGCTAATTTTTACGCTGATTACTTATACGTTTACTTTTGGTCAACTCAATATAGAGGAGCTGGGGCATAAACCTTACAGTGATGATCTCAGTGATGTTTGGGGTTGGGTTGACAATGCAGGAAATGAATATGCGCTTGTTGGAACCTATAATGGTTTATCCATAGTAGATGTTACAGACCCTTCCAGTCCGACAGAAGTATTTTTTGGAAATGGTGCCCAGAGCATCTGGCGGGATATCAAAACATGGGGGAATTATGCTTATGTATCTAACGAGTCTTTTGGAGGTATTTATATTGTTGATCTCAGCCCTTTACCCGGCGGAGCTATTGTGAATACATCGAATTTTACCGGATCCATGTATCCATTCCAGTCGGCCCATAACCTGTATATTGATGAAACAGGTAAATTGTACATATTCGGAGCGGACAATGGAAACGGTGGTGCCCTCATTTGTGATCTCACCCAAGACCCGATGAATCCGGTTGAACTTGGCCGGTTTGATACCTATTATCTGCACGATGGAATGGCCCGTGGTGATACCCTCTGGGGTGCGGCTATTTATGCGGGAAATTTGCTGGCCATTGATGTATCTATACCTTCTTCTCCCAATATCATGGGTTCTGTTTCAACACCAGGGAATTTCACACACAATGCATGGGTTTCAACAGATGGGACACATGTTTTTACAACCGATGAGGTGAGCAACGGATATATCGGTGCATATGATGTCACCGATCTGTCGAACATCATTGAGACCGACCGAATTCAAACGGCTCCCGGCACGGATGTTATTCCTCATAATGCCCATGTGATCGGTGATTTCGTCGTGACATCCTATTATACTGAAGGCATCACCATTCATGATGTATCACGACCTGATAATATTTTTGAGGTCGGGCATTTTGATACCTCACCAAATTATTCAGGTAGTGGTTATCACGGAAGTTGGGGGGCTTATCCTTTTTTACCCTCCGGAAATATTCTGGCATCCGATATTGAAGAAGGCCTCTATATCCTGGCACCATCCTACATCAAAGCGACGCATGTTGACGGGGTGGTGACCGACAGTTTGACGGGTGATCCTTTATTCAATGTTGAATTCCAGGTGATCGGTTCAGACATCAGTGGAGAAACAGCTTTTGACGGATCTTTCTCTTTCGGAACCCTTGAATCAGGAACTTTTGATATTCAATTCACAAAGGAGGGATACAACACCAAAACAATTGAAGGCCTGGTATTTGAAAACGGGGCTGTTTATGAGCTCGAAATTGAACTTTCCATGCCTACTTTGACTGGTATGTCCGATGAAATGAAAAAAATCTCATTCAACACATACCCCAATCCTTTCAAAAGTGAAATCACGGTTGAATATGATTTGAATAACATTGCTGCGGGAGAAGCCCGGTTACAAGTATTTGATGTTACCGGAAATATTGTTTTTGAAAGTTCACTTGCCCATGTATCTGGTACGATTAAATTCGGAAACGAATTGGATTCAGGGATGTATTTTGTAAAAATATCGAACGGGACAAAAGAGGTTTTACAAATGCAACGTGTTGTAAAAATGTAAACAAATCGAAAAATTATTCAATGACCCCGGCCTGTCCGGGGTTTTTTTGTGTCTGGAACCCAATGGCAAAATGAATGGCTTAAAAACTTATCTGTGGATGATAAATTTTGAAGTTGCATTTTTAACCTGATTGGCGATGCTTAAGAAGTAAATCCCGGCTGGTAGGGCTGATATATCGAGCATAGCCCCTGTTGCAGATTTAGATATTATTGATGCATCCACCGGCTCGCCTATATTATTGATGACCTTGATTTGATAAGTTTTCTCAAATGTCAGGTTGGCAAGGTTAACATTGATATAATCTTTAGCCGGGTTTGGATAGATTTGTATCACGGGTGAACCCGAATATTTTTCTTCCGTTCCCAAACCTTGCGGAATACCTTTTTCCCATAGGGTAACACCCCCTGTATATTCTCCAATGGCCATTTCAAGATCACCGTCATTATTTATATCAAAAAGTGCAGGATTAATGTTTAAACCGTGCAGGTATAATGAATCCTCGGGTTGGAAATCTCCGTTCAGGTTATTTTCAATGTCGTTATATAAATAAAGCATCCCCTGTTCCGATCCCACATAAAGCATATAGTTGCCCAGGCTGTCTTCAACCATAAAGGGAGCACTGAATCCAGTACAACATTCGGGCATAACATCTATGCCACCAAATAGATCATTGGTGGGGTTAGGTCCAAAGTCAGGGTTGTCGACAGTACCGGTATTTTCAAAATAATTGATCGTACCACTTCTTTCTCCCACTAAAAGATCAGGTAATCCATCCCGATTGACATCAATAATTTGGGGTTTGGCTGCCTGGCCCACATCAATACCTTTAAAGTTGGGCTGACTGAGTGAGAATTGTGCTGGATTGCCGGGACCGGCATTGTTTCTGAAATAATGCAACAATCCATCTTCATCACCTGTAATCATATCCTGATCCCCATCTCCGTCCATATCACCCATAGCCGGATAAATACCGTTTAAATTCAGCTGGGAGAAATTGCTGTAATCATCCGTTATCCATTCGAAGGCAGGATTTTCAATGGTTCCTGTGTTTCTTAGCAACGCCACCTGGCTTTGATATACACCCGCTTCGACAAAATAACCGTAGTTTCCAATAAAAAGGTCCATCAGCCCGTCTGCATTTTCATCAAAAAATGCAACATGTGCGCCAGCCCCAAAATCGATCATCCCATCTTGCAGAAAATTCTCTTGCTGGAAAGTAAAAACTGGCAGATCATTGGTGCCGGTATTTTTATAAAACCAAATGTTGTTATGATTTTCGGAGGTGTTTGGATTATTGGGTGAAACCAAAAGATCTTTAATGCCGTCATTGTCCAGATCCTGTCGGTAAGCCGCCGGGAAAACCGTCATTTCCACCGGCGTTGTGTTTATTGGAAAACTATAATTCACTGCTGTCATGATGGAGCCGGATGTGGTACCCCCGTTGGTGAGCAGGGTCAGGGTGTTAAAACTGATATCCCCGAGAAGAAGATCGGTTACCCCATCACCGTTGTGATCATAGGCCAATAATGTTGAACCTGCATGTTTCCCGGATTTTTCAGGATCGGGTACATTCACATCACAGGTATCGTACAGATTGATCGAATTGTTGGTGGCATCTTCGGAAAAATATCCCCAGCAAGTGTTTTTTAATTCAAACTCCAGATGATCGCAATTGCCATAATTTTCCAACGACATGTTTTTGAAATAGGCTACATGGTTTCCCAGGACTTCAAAGCTAAGGATGTCAAGATCACCGTCTCCATCCACATCATGGATCGCCGGCAGATCAGGTGGACTGACATAAATGGGTTCCTGCCCATCAAGTCCTTCTGCATGCAGGATATTGGTAACCAGGGTAAAATGATTGCCTTTTTCTTCGGTGAAATCATTTCTATATACCCGGATCCCTCCAGGAACGGATGAAAAAATATCCTCATGACCATCACAATTGTAATCAACCATCAAAGCCCAGTTCTGTAATCTGGGAAATTTATAGAGGTAATCGGGTGCATAAATAAATTGGGTTTGACCCTCTGATCCTGCATTCAGAAAAGCCTTGAAAACCCCATAAAAAGCTCGATCAAATGTGATGAGGTCTTTTTTTCCATCACCATCAAGATCCACCATCGAAAACTGGGGACTATTGAATCCGCCGGCCCATGGGTTTTTCATTACTTCCCCATCCCTTTTCAATTCGATTGAATGATCAGGAATAAACGGAAGCTGGGCTTGAATAAAACCGGTTGTTACCAGAAAGAAGGTAATGAACAGAAAAAAACGCCAATGCCCCGGATTAATCCTATTCACAAAGCTTTTATCCATGAGTTTTGCAGGTTTGAACGATTTGTAAAATCTGCGTTCCATTTTATTTAAAAGGATCAGCATAATCCGGATTGTTGATAAACGTCGTATCAGTCAATGTTTTCAGAAAGGCAAGCAAATATTGTTTTTCATCCTCTGTAAGTTGAACGCCACCCTGATCAACTTTTTTCATCAATGGATCAATGGTAGGTGACCATTGCACCCCATGGCTGTAAAAATCGATTACTTCCTCCAGGGTCTCAAAGCGACCATCATGCATGTAGGGAGCCGTAAACTCAATGTTTCTTAACGTGGGTGTTTTAAATTTACCGATATCATTTTCATTGCCCGTAACCTCAAAAAGGCCTTTGTCAATATGGTTGGCATCCAGGCCATTGTTATGAAAAAGATTATCGGTATAAAGAATGGTGGCATGACAATGAAAGCAATCCCCCTTTTCAGTAAAAAATATTTCGAATCCTTTGCTTTCAGCTTGTGTCAATTGAACTTCGCCACGAAAATAGCGATCGTACTTGCTATTACTTGATATCAAAGTCCGTTCGAATTGGGCAATTGCTTTTGTAACAAGGGTAGAATCAATGTCACGGGTCCCAAATGCATCAAAAAATAAATCGGGATATTCAGGATGTGCATTCAGTTTGCTCATTGCTTCGGGCCAGGTTTGATGCATCTCTATTGGATTGGTTACCGGCTCCAGGGCTTGATCTTCAAGGCTTGTGCGACTTCCATCCCAAAAGAGGGTCGGCATCCATCCAGCGTTTATGACTGGCATAGAATTGCGTGTTCCTTCAATTCCATCAATTCCCTTACTGAACCGGCGGCCATTGTCTGTAAATGAAAAAGCAGGTTCATGGCAACTGGCACAGGACTGGGTGTTATCAGCCGAAAGTATGGGATCATAAAATAATGCTCTGCCCAATTCAACCCCTTCAACCGTCATGGGATTATCTATCGGAATGGGCATATCCGGAAAACTTTGGGGAATAACCAGTTCATAAGGGGTTGGATCCCAAACTTCACCTGGTGGTTGCACTGAGTCTTCATCTTTACATGAAACCATCAAGATCGTCAAACTCAATCCCAGCAATATGGGAAAATTAATACCGATATGTAAACCCGAGTTTTTGTCCAATGTTATAATCTATTCAATCGATTCAAGATAGAAAACATCAGCTCCGTTTTCATGTAAATTTTGTTGCATGGCAGGGTTACCCATAATGGATGATACATCATTTAAATCCAGGGTATTTGGAGTGCTCCACCATTTATTGATGTCCATGCCGATGGTGATGATCTTCCCATCAGCAGCTGTAAAGGATGAGGAAGGCAATTCCACTTCAATGTAGTAAGGTGTTCCCATGGTGGCACCTGTATGCGCCTGGTAATTTTTAATGGTGCCGGCCGAATCAAGCTTCCCTTCCAGTTTCATATAATGGTATCCGCCACCCATGGGGACGGGCCACTCCATATTGCTTTCCGGTGGGTTGGGATATGCACCAGTTATGTTTTTCTCTTCATTCAGCCCGAATATAAAGGATATTGAGCTGTATTCACCTTCGGGTACTTTTGTCTCGGGGGTGAATAACAGGGTGTTGTAATCGGTGCCGTCCACATAATGTTCTTCGTCGATGAGAACACTTGATCCGTCTGCTTTGTTGAGCCGGATATCCGAAATGAAATATTTGAGGGTAATTACACTGTAATTATTACCGGCAGCATTGCTATACCCCATCACATCATAATTGAGGGTGGAAGATCCGACCCGATGACTGAAATTGAAATTCAACTGGACCTGGGAAGCAGGGGTTGGATTTTCATCCTCATCATTGTCTTTTTTACAGGATGTAAAAATAAATCCTGCTGCCAAAAGCAACAGGAGTAACCTTGTAATTTTGTTTTTGTGCATATTCTGTTCTTTAAATCTGTATTATAACTACAAATGAACGTGTAATTTGTTGGAGATATTGGCTTTTTTTTGGATTAAAAAAATGTGTTTCTGCAATTAAAATTTTATGATAAATGCCTGTTGTCAGGGGAACAAACGAATTCCCAGGGTCAGATCAATGCGCGACAGGTTCTCACTTTCTTCCAGGTCGACAGACTGACCGTCAATTTTGAATTTATTGAGCCAGCCCATTAAAACCGAGACCTGGGCCTCCAATGCAAAATTTTCAGAAGCGAGAAAATCAATACCTGCCGACATTCCAAATCCTATGGAGCCACCTTTGATATCAATGGATTCACCCAAAAAACTCATCTCTTCCTGGTAGGCATAATAACCGGCAGTGAGGGTATACAAAAAATGAACATTGCCCATGCTGTTGACCAGCCGGCTCATATAGGAGGGCCCCACATAGTACATTGAAATATCTTCCTCTACATCACCGATGGCCAGTATGTTTCCCAGGTCATCCGTCAGTGCTACCTTGGGTAAGGTGCTTTTGGCACGGTTCATTGATCCCGAAATACCAAAACCGTTCTTCTCACTGGAAAAAATATGAATATCCGCTCCCAGATTATAACCATTTTTTAACCGCTTCAGGTGGTCTTCGTAGTCGGCGGTTAAGTCGTCCGGTATCTCAGCAAACCGGTAGGTGTATCCCCCGCGAAATGCAAGACTCGTATTGTGGGGTTCATATTTACGCGCTGATGCCAATGTGTTATCTGTAGCCACAATAGTGTCCTCAGTTTCTGTTGTTGTCTCCTTGCTGTTAAGGGCCGAGAAATATTGATATTGAATGTCAGGCCCGGAAAGGAGGCCAACCCCTTCAAATAATGAGCGGATCAGATTCACTCTGTGAGTTTCTATTCCATTTTCCAGTTTCCGATCATTGCTGAATGTTGTTTCGTAAAACTGCTGCATTTTGGGGGTCAGGAACATCATGGTAAGATCGCAATGACTGTAAATTTCTCCTCCTTTTTCAAATTCGCTGATCCACATTTTTTTAAAGCTGATGATCACAGGTGATTTGCCACCACCCTCCGGAAAAGCAGTGGTCATGAAATCCATCAATTCACTGTGAAAATCTGAGTTGAGCTTGATCATGGCAATCTCTCCACCATCATCCGATTTTGACATCCCGATCAGTGACTGTACATCTCTGTTATCCAGAATATCTAAAATATAATAGTCAACATCAGGTGGAGCAATACCGGGGTTTTTCAATTCTATGTACAGATTGTTTTGTGCTATGGCAGAAAAGGAAAAAACAGACAGCCAAAACAGGACAAAGGGTAGGGTTATTCTTTTCATAGGTTTGTTTTAGCGAAATAAAAATAGGTAAAAATGAACCGAATTCATCATGTAAATCTAATTTTTACTTGTTCTAAATACCTGATTACTCAGGTTATGGCAATGATTGCTGTGCTTAACTGTAGAAATTGGATTATCTTTGAGTACCGTATGTTTCAAAATCGGGTCCTATGTTTTTGCGAAAAATTGCTTTACTCATTTTATTCATTGGTGGCTTTTCTTTTTTACTCACAGGTCAGGAATCGGATAGTCTTATCTTTAAAATTAAAGGATTTGAGGAGACCCTGGAGCTCAATAAATTATGGAAATACCATCCTGGTGATGATACGATTTGGGCATCACCCGGATACGATGACAGCAATTGGGACACAATTTCTACGCGATTGAACTTGCTTCAGGTTGAAGATGGTTTATTTACAGGAATTGGATGGTTCAGATTGCACATACAAATTGACTCATCCCTTCGGAATAAAGCGTATGCATTGTTGATCGACCAGCAGGGTGCATCCGAGATTTATTTGAATGGGAGACTGATCAATACTTTTGGAGTGGTAAGTGATTCGGTTGAAAATGAAAAAACAGACAATCCGAAAGTGCTGCCCGGTCTCATTCAATTCAATGATAGCTTGCAATATTTACTGGCTGTCCGTTATTCAAATCTGAGGGCTAAACGGAATCTGGAAATTTTCAGGGAAGCCAATGCCGGATTCAGGTTAAGTATCAAGGAACATAATTTGGCTATGCAAACCTTGAAGGCCCAGGTATTTGCCAGCTTTTTGGTTATTATTCTGTTTATGGTATTCCTGGTTTTGGGTCTGGTCCATTTCCTTTTATTCATTTTTTATCGCAAACAAAGATCTAATCTCTACTACAGCATTTTTATGTTGTTATTTTCCGGACTTATTTATGTCGTTATTTTGTCAAACAACGTAACCGAAAATCCTAATCTGAGTAACAGAGCAGGTTTTGTTATGTCATTGTTGTTTCCCCTCTTCTTTATTCCGTTAACTGGCTTTCTTTACAGCTTGTTCATGAAAAAAATACCAAAGATATTTTGGATCACCATTGCTTTAGCTGTTATCCTCTCATTCCTGTATTTCTTCGATGCTAAAGGTATCCAGATCCTGTATGTCGGGTTTGTGTTTTTATTATGGATAGAAGTTACCCGGGTAGTGATCAGAGCCATGATTAAAAAACATGATGGTGCCTGGATACTGGGTGTCGGCGTGTTGTTTTTTATCCTGTTTTTCACAGTTATCATGATTTATGTCATTCGATATGGAGATTTGAACCTGAGTGGACAATCTATCCTTGCCATGGTGTTTGCATTGATGACCTTGGCAGCTATTTTGAGCATACCGGTTTCCATGTCGGTTTACCTGGCCCGCGACTTTGCCAAAACAAATGTCAACCTGTCGAAACAACTGGAACAGGTGAAAATACTTTCCGCCAAAACACTGGAGCAGGAGAGGGAGAAAAAGCGCATCCTGGAGGGGCAAAAGGAAAAACTGGAGATCCTCGTAAAAGAACGAACCAAAGAACTGGCAGCCGAGAAAGAGAAAACCGAAGAATTGCTGTTAAACACACTTCCGCTAAAAGTGGTGAATGAACTAAAAGAGAATGGCAAATCGGAGCCGGAAAGTTTTGAGGATGTCACGGTTTACTTTTCCGATATTGTGGGTTTCACCAATATATCTTCCCAACTCGAACCCAAAATTCTGATTGGCGAACTCAATGAAATTTTTACCGGTTTTGATGATATCATGGAAATACAGGGTTGTGAGCGGATCAAGACCATTGGTGATGCTTACCTCGCAGTCAGCGGTATGCCCATCCGGAATGAACACCATGCCGAAAATATGGTGAAGGCGGCCATGGAAATCAGGCAGTTTCTGGAAGAACGAAATAAAACCTCCCAAATTCAATGGCAGATCCGGATCGGGATCCACTCGGGCAGGGTTGTGGGCGGCATTGTGGGTGTAAAAAAATACATTTATGATGTGTTCGGTGATACCATCAATACCACCTCACGTATGGAAAGCAACTCCGAGCCGATGCGGATCAATGTATCAGAAACAACCTACTTGCTGTTGAAGGATAAATTCACTTTCACTGCACGTGAACCCATGCAGATCAAAGGCAAAGGACGGATGCAGATGTATTTTTTGAAAGGATAAAAATTTACCACTACGACATGGAAGAGAACCTAAGTAAGATGAGCGTTTTTTTGCTGATTTTTATAATCGCGAAAGTTTCCGTAATACGCCAAATTGTAGTTTAACATTTAATGAATTCCAATTCTTAAACAGCAATGCGACAAGTGCCATAAATTTGCTTTGGCCGCATGGCAGCCATTTGCCTAAGCAATCTCTCATGATTATAACCGAGCAACAGGTCGTTGAACACATCCGAAACATGATTAATATCGGTGGCCATGTAAGCGTTGGCACCGGCAAATGCAAATCCTTCATCCATATTTCCCCTGGCCGAATTAAACAGTGCCTGGGCTATGCAGTAAGGTGCTTTCCTGAAATCACAGGAGGAAAGACATTTCCAGGGGCATTTAAAAGGTTTGGTTTGCCCGTCCATGATCTGCTGAACAAACTGGTTTTTAACTACCCTTCCCGGCAAACCCACCGGACTTTCAATGATCACGATATCTTCTTTCCGGGCAGCAAGGTAACTTTCTTTATAAGCAATTGATGCATCGCATTCATGAGTGGTCACGAACCGTGTCCCGATCTTGACCCCTTTTGCACCAGCCTGCATAATATCATACATGTCCTTGCCGGTTGTAACGCCTCCTCCTGCTATAACAGGTATGGATTTGCCAAACATCTGTTCAAATGGCTTGAGAATGGCAACGGTTTCTTTAACAATGGTTTGAAGCGGGATCCTGTTTTCACCAACCTGGTCTTTTTTAAATCCAAGATGACCACCGGCCATGGGGCCTTCGACCACAACAGCATCCGGAACAAAATTGTATTTGGAAGCCCAGTACCGGAAGATCAGACCGGCAGCTTTTGCAGAAGAAACCTTGGGGATAATTTTGGTGTGATGTCCGTCAAAACCGGCTTCGCGGATGACATTCGGAATATTTAAAGGGAGGCCAGCTCCAATAAAAAGGATATCGATCTTTTCTTCAATCGCCACTTTGATCAGTGCCTCATGATCGGTAAGTGCCATCATGATGTTAACACCCAATACCCCATCGGTCTTCAGCCTTGCTTTCCTGATCTCACTTGTGAGGGCCCGTTTATTGGCTTCCTGAAAATGTTTCATATAGTCCGGTTCGAGCATGCCAATGGCAGCAGCAGAGATCACGCCAACACCGCCTTCATTCGCTACGGCCGATGCCAGTCCTGAAAGGGATACGGCGACTCCCATCCCGCCCTGGATAATGGGTACGCTGATCGGTAGATTTCCAATGTTTAGTGATTGCATAAAGTCATTATTTGTCTCCCTGAAAAAGTTTGAAAGCGTTTTGAATGCGCTTTTGGAAGTATTGTTAGCAAACGCCAAAATTAACATCTCAAATGCATGTTTTTATGGAATAGGGCCGAATACAACCGGATTAGTTATAAAAGGTCGTTTTAGGGACGAAAATACCAAATACAGGTGCGGAAAGAATGAAACAGGGACAATGATCAGATCAGCTCTTTGAGCTTTTGGGTATAATTTTTTGAAACCGGTACCGGGAAATCGACATTTTCAAAAAACAACCGATACCCTTGTGAGCTGCCTTCAATTTTTTCGATGTGGTTTACATTGGCCAGGTAAGAGCGGTGACACTTAAAAATAAATTTATCTTCTTTTAAAAGCTCTTCGGCTTTGGTCAGGCTGTTCCTCACCATCTGGTTTTTAACCGACTGACCTTCCTTCCAGAATACTTCGATATAATTGTTGGCTGAGCGAATAAACAGTATAAGGCTGACTTTGATGGACAAATTATCCTTCTGGTAATCTGAATCGAAATGAATGAGCTTGTCGGGCTTTGATTTATGTTCTTTTAGTTTCAGGTTGAGTTCATTGGCTGATTTCAGGTGCGATTGCAATAGGCGGTTCCTGTTAAATACGATCAATACCGACGTGGGAACCACAGCGATCAGGATCATTTTGATGATCATGTCAAAGCCAAAGGACATGATGCCAAGTGTTTTGTAGTAAAGAAAATAGCCAAATCCCACTGTAAACAGGATCCACAGATCCCAGAGAATTTCCTTTTTAACATTCCATGAAGTGCCATGAAATACCCGGGGTAAAAGACTTGGAAGGATCAGCAGATTCAGGCTTAACGACAGAAATGTAATCACCCCCAGACCGATGGCAAGAAAATATTTTTCACGGGTGGCCAGTGCATCAATATCCAGTGGTTGAAACAAAAACAGAAAAACAAAAACCCCGACACTTATGAAAAAAATGATCTTGGTATTGTGCTTCAGGTCATCATTGAATGGATAGGGTTTTTTGAGAAATTCGAGCATTGTTTACCAGTTAAATATATGGTAAAATTAGTAAAGTTTATGAGCAAATGACCGAAGGATGAGATAAAAATAAAAAGTTGTAGCCGATTGTTGTTTGTAAACCGGTCATTTATTTTTTTGAAATTCCAGGAGAGGATCACCTGTTTGTGAGCAGCGGATCATGGTTTGTAGTTAAACCAATCAATTCTCCCGCAGCACATACTCATCATACTCAATCTCGAAGCGGAGTTTGTGCTTGCTCTCCTCCTGGGCCAGGCCAAGGAATACATCTTTAAGCTGGGCATTGGGAGCGCGGTCAGCTAAAGCGGTGTAGAGTTTGAAGGCAGCCTTCTCCTTTTTCATGGCCAGGATTAGGGCTTCCTCATAGGTCATATTGGTGGTGGGTTTAACATTTACCACAAAGTCGGCGATCTTCAGGTCCTGGATCTGCTCTTTTTCCATGGTATAAAAACCTTCTTCCTTGATCTTCATCAGGCGCATCTTATGTTTGATCTCCTCTTCGGCAAACTCGGTGAAGACCTGACGCATGTCGTCGGTTTTGGCATTTTCAGCCAGCTCGGTGTAAAAATCGACTGCCAGTTGTTCTTCGTTCATGGCAAAGTCGAGAATATCGTCAACGTTTTCGAATTTTTTCATGATGTTATGTTTTTGTTTGTTTAGCTATTCCACAGAGAGCCACAAAGAACCACAGAGTTTCACAGAGTTTTCTTTGTGTTCCTCTGCGCCTCCTCTGTGAACCTCTGTGGAAATATTTTTTAGCTATTTCACAGAGAACCACAAAGAACCACAGAGTTACACAGAGGTTAGTTGATTATTCTTTTTACTCCATCCACTAATTTTGAGACATTAAAGTTTATTAATAGCCCCAGTTTATAGTCGCCCAATTTTAAATAAGTCAATACCTGTGCGAAGTGCACATCGGTAAAGGCATCAACGGTTTTTATTTCAACTACTACTTTGTTTTCCACCAATAAATCCATCCGGTAACCATGGTCCAACTTCACCTCTTTGTAAACAATCGGCATCGGTTGCTCTTTAACTACGCGCAAACCTCGGTTAACAAGTTCATAAAACAAACACTCCTGATATGCTGATTCCAGCAATCCCGGACCCAGGGCTCTGTGCACCTCAATGGCAGCACCGATGATCTCTTTGGATATGTTGTTTATTTCTCGCATTATTTTTAGCTATTACACAGAGTTACACAAAGAATCACAGAGTTTCGCAGAGATCTTTGTGGTCCTCTGTGCCTCCTCTGTGAACCCCTGCCTGCCCGCAGGCAGGTCTGTGAAAAAGCTCACGCTTTCAAAGACTGTTCAAATTGCTCCTCAAACCGTTTCACCACCACATCGCAGCCATAGTTGAACGTGCGGTTGCAGTTTTCTGCCTGTGTGAAATGGAATTGGAGCTTCTCTTCTTTTTGTTCTTCCGGCAGCAACTTGATCGCCTCCATCATCACATCCTTCGGTGATTCAAAGCCATTCAACTTAAACTTATTAAGAATGGTGCTCAGCTGTTTCAATGAGGTCATTTCCGTTTTTGATGGGAGCACTGCTTCAAATTCCTGTATCGTTTTGTGCGTATTGGTGAAACTTCCACCAATTTCAAATGGCATGGATGCCGGCAGGATCAGGTCGGCATGTTTGGCCGTCTCGGTCATAAAATAATCCTGCACCATCACAAAATCGGCCACCGACAACCACCCCGAAACTTTCACCTTGTTCTGAGCACATCCCAACGGGTCCTCGCCGAAGATGAACATGTTTTTCAGGGTTCCTTTTTCCAGGGATTCAAACTGACTGCTGTTCAACGTTTCCGGTAGCTCCTTCACCTTCCAGGTTTTCTTCAGTTTTTTCTGAAGATCCTTATCATTGATATCCTGTGCACCCACACCCAGTTTCGGGCAGATGCCCATGTCGAACAATCCCTGGGAGTTGTTCTTTTCTTTCAGCGGCATCAGTCCCATTGACGTCTTGCCCAGCTTTCCGGTGATCATCGCCAGGTTTTTCAGTTCGAAAGAAGCATCCGCACAAACCTCTTTTTCAGAAAAGATAATGATGGCGTTCATCTGGTTGTTGAATTCCTTGGCAAACTCGATGATCTGATCCATGAACTCCACACCCGACTTATTCACCAGGTCCATGAAGTTTTCCTTCAGCAGTTGCTCTTTGTATTCCTCATATCCCTCACAGCGGTCCTTGATGAACAGCCCGTTGTGGAAACCATTCGACACCAGGTAATAATTCACTGCTTTGATGAAGTGATAATAGGATTTAATCTTCAAAACGTTATCGACCTTATGGGCCATCTTGCTATCCTCATGTATCGTAACCAGTTCAACAGGGATGCTATTTTTATTCATGGCGTTGTTCACCATAAAGCCGGCTACCGCATTGTCCGTGTTGATCTCAGATCCAAGCAGGTATATTTTACTTGCTCCTCCCAGTTGCTCAAACGGCACACTGGCAAAAGAATCGAAGATATACCCATCACCCCGGTTCAGATAATGGAAGCTGGTAATATTGTTTGTCATCGCTGCGCCGCGGGCCAGTTTTTGGATCAGGTAAAGCTCTTCGTTGGTGAGCCTTGCGCCGGCAAAGAAGGCGTTGTCATCCGGGTTGGAGGCTTTGATCCTTTCGGTTACCAGATCGATTGCTTTTTTGAATGAGATCTCCTCGAATCGGCCATTTACCTTTAGCATCGGCTTGTTGATGCGGCTCACATCGTTGATGTAATTGTACCCGAATTTCGGGAAACGACAAAGGTTGCCATCTTTGTTCACCAGGCCTTCGGCACCGGTTACGTTCATTACAAAACCATTTTTGTGGTTCAGTTCCACCTTACAACCGATGGAACAATAGTTACACACCGTTTCGGCTGGTTCCAGTTTTACCGGCCCCGGTTTGAACAGCACATTTTCGGTGATGGCACCTGTGGGGCAGGTGGAGATACACATCCCGCACGATTCGCAGTAGGTATCCTGCAGCTTGTCGCCCATGCTGGGAGCCACGAAGGTATCGAAACCGCGGTTTACCAAACCGAGGGCATTGGCACCGACCACATCACGGCATATTCTCACACAGCGCGAACAAAGGATGCATTTGTTGTTATCGATCTCGATGAATGGATGCCTGAAATCGACTTCATGTTCCTTGAATTCCCCTTTGTATTTCCCCTGCTCGGCATTGTATTCGGTGCTGTGTTTTTTCAAGTCGCAGGTGAAATACTCAGAACAACCACACTCCAAACAGCGCTGCGTTTCATGTTTGGCTACTTCTTCACTATCGTAACCCAATTCCACCTCTTTGAAATTCACCCGGTCCTTGGGATCAAGGGTCGGCATCTCCTCGCGGATCTGTTTGTCGTATTTCCCCACATAATCTGCAGCAATCTGTGGTTTGAAATTATCACGTTTCGAAAGGAACTCTGCTTTTTCAGGTTCGATGGGTTGCCCTGTAAGAAACTGATGACAGCTCCGTGATGCTATTTTTGCCTGACCGATGGCCTCAATCAATGTAGCTGGACCCGTCACACCATCCCCAGCTGCAAATACATTGGGAATTCCGGTTTGCAGCGTTTTTGGATCGGCATCGATGTCGCCCCAACGATTTTGCATTAATCCTCCATTGGTATTTAAATGGGCATTGATGTCCTCCAGGAAATTCACATCGGTTTTTTGCCCGATAGCGGCCAAAACATAATCTACTTCAAGCTCGAACTCTGAACCTTCGATGGGAATGGGCCGTCTTCTGCCCGAAGCATCGGGTTCTCCAAGTTGCATTTTCAGGCAGGTGATCGATTTTACTTTTCCGTCTTTGTCTTTATTGATGCGTGTTGGATTGGTAAGCAAGAGATATTCGACACCTTCCAGTTTTGATTCATGGATCTCGATGGGATTGGCCGGCATCTCATTTTCGGTCCGGCGGTAGATCACATACACCTGGTCGGCATTGCAGCGTTTGGAAGTCCGGCAGCAGTCCATGGCAGTATTACCACCACCAATAACGGCTACTTTCTTTCCTTTAAAGTCAAAACGCTCACCGGTCATTTCCATCTCTTTCAGGAAATCGATCCCGGAGAAAACGTTTTCGGCATCATCACCCTCGCATCCAATCCTTGTTCCTTTTTGTGAGCCGATGGTTAAAATGACGGCATCATATTTTTCTTTTAATTCTTTAAAGCTGACATTGTCACCGAGGCGTTTATTGTAAAAAATATTCACCCCTAGTTCGGTGATGTTGTCCACCTCTTTTTGCAAAATATCATTGGGCAAACGGTATTCGGGAATCCCATATCGGAGCCATCCACCGGGTTTGGGAGCCGCTTCATAAATGTCCACCTGGTGACCTTCTTTCTGCATAAAAAATCCGCAGGAAACACCACCCGGTCCGGCACCGATCACAGCCACCTTTTTGCCGGTCGATTCCTTCACTTCAGGTTTCCACTTATTGGGTGATTCCAGGTCGATGTCGGAAGCAAAACGTTTCAGGTAGTCGATCCCGACAGGGGCACCTTCATCCAGTAAATTCCTGCGGCAAGCCACCTCACAGGGACGCACGCACACGCGGCCGCAGACAGCCGGCAACGGATTGGTTTCCTTGATCAAGGCCACCGCTTCATGGTACATGCCTTTTTCGATGTAGGAGATATAACCCTGCACATCCACGCCGGCCGGACAGGTTTGTTTACAAGGGCCTGCACAATCGGCATAGTGATTGCTCACCAGCAGGTCGAGGGCGGTCTTACGCGCTTTGCTCACCCGGTCGTTGTGGGTGACGATCTTCATCCCTTCCACGATCTTCGTGGAGCAGGAGGGCTGCAGGCCCCGGTATCCTTCAATTTCCACCACGCACACATAACACGACGAATAGGGTTCCAGCCGCGGGTCGTGGCACAAGGTCGGAATTTCGATGTTCAGGCGTTGAGCTAATTCCAGCACGGTTTCTCCCTGTTTTCCTTTGACAATCTTACCGTTAAGAATGATATTTAATTGTTCGCTCATTTGTATTCTTTGCTTTTAGCTTTTTAAGCTGTTACACAGAGGGCCGCGGAGCAACACAGAGAACCACAGAGCATTATCTCTGTGAAACTTTGTACCTCCTCTGTGTGTCTCTGTGAAACAACCATTTCAAATAATTTTTTAACCAAAATCTAATTCACCAAAATGGCGTCAAACTTACACTTTGAGTAACAGGCCCCGCATTGGATACACGCCTCCTGGTTGATAAAATGCACCTCCTTGCGGGCGCCGTCGATACAGTTCGACGGGCAGTTTTTCGCACACACCGTACAGCCGGTACATTTCTCCGGATCAACGGTGTAAGTCAGCAGCGGTTTACAAACTTTTGCCGGACATTTTTTATCGATAATGTGCGCTTCGTACTCATCCCTGAAATATTTTAAGGTGGTCAACACCGGGTTTGGTGCCGTTTGACCAAGTCCGCAGAGTGAACTTTCTTTGATCTGGTATGAGAGATCTTCCAGCATTTCGATATCACCTTCCTGACCTTCGCCTTCGGTGATGCGTGTCAAAATCTCAAGCATCCGTTTGGTTCCCACACGGCAAAATGTACATTTTCCGCAGCTTTCCTTTTGGGTAAAATCGAGGAAGAATTTGGCCACGTCAATCATGCAGGTGGTTTCATCCATCACTACCATTCCGCCCGAACCCATGATGGCACCAGTGGAGTTCACCGAGTCGTAGTCGATGGGAATATCCGCCAGGTGCTCAGGAATACATCCTCCCGAAGGACCGCCCATCTGAACAGCCTTGAAACGCTTATCATTTTGAATGCCACCACCCAGTTTGAAGATTACATCGCGGATGCTCATGCCCATCGGTACTTCCACCAGTCCGGAACGTTTGATCTTACCAGCCAGTGCGAATACCTTGGTCCCCTTGCTTTTTTCGGTCCCGTATTTGGCATATTCCTTTGCACCGTTGATGATGATCCAGGGGATATTGGCATAGGTTTCGACGTTGTTGATGTTGGTCGGCTTTTTCCACAGGCCTGATGCAGCCGGGAAAGGCGGCCGTTTACGCGGCATCCCGCGCTGTCCTTCCACAGAAGCGATCAGCGCTGTTTCCTCACCGCAGACAAAGGCACCGGCACCTTCCTTGATGTACATATCGAAATTAAATCCCTGGATACCGAGAATATTTTTGCCGAGATAGCCTCTTTCGCGTGCCTGTTTAATAGCGATCTCCAGCCGTTTGATGGCCAGCGGATATTCAGCACGGCAGTAAATCACGCCACCTGTAGCTTCTATTGCATACGCACCGATGATCATTCCCTCAACAACAGAATGCGGGTCACCCTCCAGCACCGAACGGTCCATGAATGCGCCGGGATCACCTTCATCAGCATTGCAGATGATGTACTTTTCATCAGCTTTATTGTTGTTGGCGAACTTCCATTTTAATCCGGTAGGAAAGCCACCACCACCACGGCCACGCAATCCCGATTCGAGCATGCTCTGGATCACATCCAGCCGCGACATGGCTGAGCCGGCGATCTTCTTGATGGCCCGATAACCATTCCGCTCTTCATATTCATCAATCGATTCCGGATCGATGTACCCGCAATTTCGCAGAGCGATCTTCACCTGGTCATCGGTGTAACTGTTGTCAACCGTTTCGAAGAGGTCGGTATGCACCACATAATCCTTAATGGGGTTGTGCTGACTGATATGCTGATTGATCAACTCAACGGCTTTGTTCTCATCGATATCACCATAAAGATAAGATCCCGATTCATCGATAATCTCCACCAGTGGCTCGCGATAACACATGCCAATGCAACTGGTTTTTTTCAGTTCAAAGTCGAGTTTTTCAGCCACCTGCAGCGCCGCGATCTTGTCGTACACTTTTTTAGCACCTGCTGCTACACCGCAACTTCCGAGACCGACGATTACTTTTGCTTGTGTCATATTTGTTTCAAGTTTCAGGTTTCAAGTTTCAGGTTGGCGAGATTGCCACTGAGCTGACAAGACGAAACTTTATCCTGTTTTATTTACTTTTTGTATTTTGTTCCTTTATAACTGCTTCCTTTTAAATAGGTCATGAATCTTGAAATTTTTCGGATCAGATTCATTGATTTTTCAAAATAGTATTCAAATTTTTCCTGCGTTAAATGTTTTCTGTCCAGCGCTCTGTATAATTGGGATCTGGTTTCTCCTGCCGATCCCTTGGCAATACTGAGAAATTGTAAAAATTCAGGCTTGCCATCCCGTTCATATCCTTCCGCAATATTATCCATTACAGACCCCGAAGATTTTCTGATTTGCCATTTTAAATCATTGTCATTTGCAAAAGTTCCCTCCAGAGTTTCATTGTAGATTCCAAGTGCAAGTTCCCTGGCGAATTGCCATATTTCCAAATCCTCAAATTTTTCAATTGTAGCCATATCCATCAACTTAATTGCAACTCAATCCTATCAAGTTCGTAGCTCCCAACCTGAAACGCTTGCAGCCAGGCAAGCCTGAAACTTGAAACCTGAAACCAGAATCCCTTCATATCAATTATTCTCCGCAATCCGTATATTTTTCACAATCTTCACCGCCTGTGGGCCGGTCAGTTTACCGGATGTATTGTCGCCGATCATCATTACGGGCGCCAGCGAGCAACAACCCAGACAGGCTACCGATTCCAGGGTAAAGAGGCCATCTTCTGTGGTTTCACCGTCCTTGATCTTGAGGGCTTCTTCCAGTGCTTCGGAAAGTTCGTTGGCATTCTGAACATGGCAGGCTGTTCCATGGCAAATCTTGATGATATGTTTTCCAACAGGGTTCAGCCGGAACTGAGCGTAAAACGTAGCCACTCCATACATGTCACTTAACTTCAGTCCGGTTCCATCAGCCAGTTTATGAAAAGCCTCCCTGGGGATGTATCCATACAATTCCTGTGTACCCTGCAGCAAGGGAATCATATTTCCTTTTTTACCTTTATATTTTTCGATCAGCGGATCCATCAAAGAAAGGTCTATCGGTACCTGCTCCGTAACCGTTGTTTCCTTCCGTATTCTTGCAATGCGCATGCTATTGTTATTTGTGTTAAAGTGGGTAAAATTAAAAAGTTTTATAAGAATTTGTTAATCGAATAACAATTTATAAGGGGTCTAAATTAGGGGACTTTTCATTGACATTACAGAAGGAAAGAATTAACTTTACATGCACTAATGATCAAAGTCATGAAAGTTCCAAAACATACCCTTGTTGTTTTATTCTCAGGGATCATTTGTTCATTTTGGGTATTTGGTCAAAATGAAGTAAAAATTGCCTACCAGGATAAAGCTCCAAATGCAAAAACAGAAACGGTCCCATCAGAGGATATATTTGACTTGATATTCGATTATCCTTGTGCTGTTGGTGCTGGCGAAGCCGGAATTGAATGTGATGAAACTTATATTTACACGACCAAGTGGAATGGAGATCAGTTTTACAAATATGATTTAACCGGTACGCTAGTTGATTCATTTTCTATTTCTGGCGTAAGTGGAATTCGGGACCTTGCCTGGGATGGAAACTACTTTTATGGTGGGGCAGCTTCAACAACAGTTTATGAACTCGATTTTGAGAATGAATTACTCATTAGCTCTTTCACTGCCCCAACACAGGTTAGAGCGATTGCTTACGATGACAACAACAATACATTTTATGCTAATAATTGGAGTACTGATATTACACAATTTAATATGAGTGGATCCAATTTGGGCAGTTTTCAGGTTGGCCCTGCTGGCGATAGCTATTATGGTTTTGCATATGAAAATAAAACAGGGTATCCGTTTCTTTGGGGTTATGCGCAGGTTGGGGCAACTCAAAATGAAATTATTCAATTAACACTGCCTTCAGGTAATGAAACAGGCTTGGCTTTTGATCTGGGAAATGTATTAAATATATCTTCAGGAATTGCGGGTGGTTTATGTGCAAGTGATGTTTGTTATGATTTCGCTTTGATTGGAATGAGTCAAAATGAATATATCTGGGCACTTGAAATAACCACTGCTGGTTGTTGTCAAGATAATGATATTGGTGTCTGGTCTATTGTTGAGCCAACAAGTGGGGGTGGATTTTCAAACAGTGAACCTGTTACGATAAATATTTATAATAACGGCTGGAATCCACAATCCAATTTTGCCGTATCCTTTACCCATAATGGAAGTGAACCCTATTACGATACGATTTTAACAACACTCAATTTTGATGAAACAATAGAATTTACTTTTGATACAACCATCGATTTATCGATGGGAGGAACCCATTATATTGAAGCTTCAACACACCTGCTCAATGATGAATGCATTATCAACGACGCGAAGAATAAAACTATTTTCAGTCCTCCTTCACCAGGCTCACTGGAAGGTTATATAACCAATGCCCAGACAGGCAACCCCATCGAAGGAGCGCTGGTTGAATTAGAGATTTATACTACAACAACCGGAGCCGACGGCTATTATTTCATCAGCGATATTACTCCCGGCAGCTATGATCTGTTTTGTGCAAGCGCTGGATTTTGTCCTTTTGACACCACGCTAACTTTCGAACCGGATCAAAACCTCACTTTAAATATTGCCCTGGAATATGCATTGCTTGAAATATCAGAGGACACCATGGAAACTTCACTTTACCCCAATTCATCAACCTTTCTGAACTTTGAACTTTACAATCCGGGATCCTGCAACAATTCTTATTATGCTACCGGTGATGTAATTTGGTTGGGATATCCAACTACTATTTCTGGTATTATTAGTCCTGGTTCAACACAAGCATTGGGATGGTTGACCAGTTCCTACAACCTTGAACCGGGTTTGTACGAAGGGAATATCATCATTAATTCATTCGCCATTTCAAGTCCCGACTCAATCCACGTATTGCTTGAAGTATTAGGATACACTTCTCCTTCCAACCTTTCCGGCTATGTGGATTGCACTGACATATGTCTAAACTGGGATCCACCTGCTACCGGAAGCCCGCTTTATTATAATATCTACCGGGATGGTAACCTGATCACAAATTTTAACGGCATTGAATTTTGTGATCAAAACCTTGATCCCGAAACGGAATATTGTTACCAGGTATCAGCAGTATATGTTTCGGGAGAATCGGAACCCACAGATGAATTATGTTTAACGGTGCCGATGCCTTCATCCCTGGAACCGGAAGATGTGAATTGTCAGAGTTATGGATACTATAACAACATTTGGTGGGATCCTCCTTCAGGTTGCCTGGGAAATGACGGGTATTTCATTTACAGGAATGGGCTTTTGCTAAATACTGAACCGCTGCTTGAAACGATTTATTATGATGAAGTAAGCCTCGGGTATTATGAATATTTGATTACAGCACTTTATTATTTTGGTGAATCGCAGGGAACAATGACCTACTGTATTTCGACAAATACATCAAATCTGTCTGAAGTTGAAGTTGAATTTTATCCAAATCCTGTTAAGGACTGGCTTGTGGTCAGATCGATGCTAAATATTGATCAGATTGATATCTATAATAATTTCGGTGAAAAGATCTTTTCAAAATCAGATGAAAGCAATAAAACTATAGTTGATTTGACAGGTAATAAGCCTGGCATCTATTTTATCCGGACAGAAATCGCTGGTGAGATCATTAATCGCAAAATCATATTAAAATAAAAAAATAAACCCTGACGATTCAGTCAGGGTTTTAGTTGAATAATACTTCCACATTCTATCTATTTCTCAACTGACGCTTTTTTGGTTTTCTTTTTCCGAAGGGCCGTAAGTTTTTCATGCATGGCCCTGGCAGCAATCCTGCCGGCGCCCATGGCTTCAATTACGGTGGCTGATCCGGTAACAATGTCGCCCCCTGCATATACAAATGGTTTGGAGGTTTCGTTGGTTTCCTCATTCACATCAATATATCCCCATTTGTTCCGTTTCAGGTCGGGTGTCGACTGGAATATCACCGGGTTGGGTCCGGTACCCACAGCCACGATTACCAGGTCGGTATCGAGGATAAAATTGGAACCTTCGATGGGGACCGGCCTTCTTCTTCCCGAAGCATCGGGTTCGCCCAGTTGCATCTTGATGCATTCCATACCTTTTACCGTATTGAAATCGGTACCGATATATTTAACAGGATTGGTGAGCAATTTAAATTTAATCCCTTCCTCTTCAGCATGGTGCACCTCTTCGGCACGTGCCGGTAATTCATGTCGTGAACGACGATACACAATGGTCACCTCATCAGCACCTGTGCGTTTGGCTGTCCGTGCGCAGTCCATGGCCACATTACCACCTCCGATCACAGTTACGCTGTGTCCTTTCGGCATCGGGGTATCGTATTCCGGAAATTTATAGGCTTTCATGAGGTTCATGCGGGTGAGGTACTCATTGGCAGAGAAAATATTTCCCAGGCTCTCACCTTCCAGTCCCATGAATGTTGGCAATCCGGCCCCAACACCGATGAATACCGCATCAAATTCTTCCAGCAGTTCATCAATGGTATGGATGTTACCGATCACCTGGTTCGTTTCTATGCGCACACCCAGTTCCTTCAGGAAATTGATCTCAAATTGAACAATGGATTTGGGTAACCTGAATTCAGGAATGCCATATGTTAACACCCCGCCCGTTTCGTGTAAGGCTTCAAAAACCGTGACGGCATAACCTAACTGGCGCATATCGGCGGCCACAGTCAATCCGCCGGGACCAGACCCGATCACGGCGATTTTTTGCTGGGTATTATGATTGATGATGGGCACCTTCACCAGTTCCATTTTGCGCTCATAGTCGGCTACAAAACGTTCCAGTCTCCCAATGGCCACCGGTTGGTCCTTGTGTCCCATAATACATTTGGCTTCGCACTGGGCTTCCTGCGGACAAACACGCCCACAAATGGCCGGAAAGAGATTGGTCTCTTTTATCTTCTTAGCTGCTTCATCAAATTTTTCTTCGGCCACCAGCGAAATAAATTCAGGGATGGGTACATTTACCGGGCACCCTTCCACACAGAGTGGTTTTTTACATTGGAGGCAGCGGCCGGCTTCCAGAAGAGCAAGTTCTGTTGTGTAGCCATACGGTACTTCCTGGAAATTGTGAACCCGCAAGGTTTGATCCTGTTCCGGCATGTCCTGCCTTGGAATTTTCAGTTTGATCCGACGTTCGTCGCGCTTTGTAAGTCCGTGCCATTCACATCCGTATTTGGTACAGATAAAAAACGGGATCAGCCCTGAAAGTGCTGAAATGATGACTTCTGCTACCGGTGAACCACACTCACCGCAGAGGGTTTCCTTATTCAGCAGACTTTTTTTGCAATGGGGGCAGATCAGATCATCCAGCGTGCCGTCTTTTTGAATATCGACAGAGGATTCTATTTCAAACACATCGAGGTATGGACTCAGGTACAGATCAATTTCCTCGCCCTGATAAATGGCCTTGAATTCAATCTGTTTGACATCCTTTTTTTCAACATTGAACCCGGCATGGCAATGCGGGCAATAGGTGTTCAGGTAGGTCTTGAACTTTAAATATTTAACGTCGTGATCTAACATAAGGCTTAAATTCCAAATAATTAAAACTCCAAATTCCCAAGGGTTTGAGAAATAAAAATTACGCGATTTTACCGGATGGAGAAAAGCAGGGAATCTTTTTCCTCCTTGAGGTAAAGTGAATTCCTGTTCATCAATTCGTCAAAGTCAACTTTTGCTCCGTCAAAATCAGGACCATCAACACAGCAGAAACGGGTTTCGTCAGCTACTTTAACCCTGCATCCACCGCACATCCCGGTTCCGTCGATCATAATCGGGTTGAGGCTCACCATGGTTTTTACATCGAACTTTTTGGTCAGCTTCACCACATTTTTCATCATGATAATGGGTCCGATGGCATAAACCAGTTTGATATCGTCCCGCTCACTCAGGTACTTTTCGAGAGGCTGGGTTACAAATCCACGCTGACCATAACTGCCGTCGTCGGTAGTAATTACGAGTTCGTCACTGATCTGTGTCATCTCATTTTCAAGAATGAGCATCTCCTTATCTTTCGAACCCATAATGCTGATCACATAGTTGCCGGCCTCCTTGAAAGCTTTGGCCACATGGTGCAAAATGGCCACTCCGGTCCCACCACCGATCATCAATACGGTTCCCATGTCTTCAACTTCAGCCGGTCGTCCAAGCGGTCCTACCACATCTTTGATCAGATCGCCTTCTTTGAGCGAACGCATCAGCGCTGTTGATTTACCTACTACCTGGAAGATGATGGTGATGATCCCTGCAAAGGCATCTTTATCAGCTACAGTAAGGGGTATTCGTTCTCCGGTTTCATTGACACGGATAATGACAAACTGCCCTGCTTTTACTTTTTTAGCAATTTTTGGTGCGTTGATGTCGAAACGAATGATCGTTCCCTGAGCCATTTCCTGTTTTCTAACGATCTGAAACATTGTAGTTTGAGTTAGTGTGTACTATTAATTTTATATTCATTAAATACCTTGAACCATTTTCTACCACTCGTCACTCTCTTCAAGCTTGATCGAATAGAGATCATCTTCACTTAATCCATGCCATTTACACCCTTTTTTGGTACAGATGTAAAAGTCGATGAGTTTACTACTGGCACTTACGTTGATCTTCGATATGGGTGATCCGCATTTGCCACAGGTTTTATCTTTAACCACCAGGCTGGTTTCGCAATGGTAGCATTTAATATCGGTAACTGCCTTGTCTTCAGGAAGGAAGATGGTCGATTTGGAAGTAAAACTATTGAGGTAAGGACTTAAGAGCAAATAACCCTCCTCTCCATTGATGATCTTGAGTTTAAGCATTTCGTTTTCTATCAGACTTTTACGGCAATGGGGGCAGTAACTTTGCAGGAATGTTCCCGACTCAATGATTTCTTCCGCTTCGGTAATTTTCTTTTCTGGTTTGACTTCAGTGGTACCGGTCCGTTCATCCTTGGGATATTTTCGGCCACGGAAGCCATATTCCTGATACAATTTGCGCAAAGCCAATGAGAGGTCTTCAAATTCAACATGGTGATTTTTACATCCACTGCGTGCACAAATGCTAACTTTCCCTCCCATATCCAGATAGAAGGGAACCATTTCTCCTCCACAACTCAGGCACTCGGCTTCTGAGTTCATCACTTTTTGACAATGGGGGCAGGAAAAAGTGGCCACCTCTCCCCTGGGAATCTCAAAATCACAACTATAATTATAACTTCCATAGATGGCACTCAGGTGGATCACTCCTTTCTGATCACCCTGTTTGACATTGAGTTTTATGCTGGCCTCGTTGTCAACAAGAACTTTTTTATCCATCAGCGATTCTCCACAGAACCGACACTTCAAGCTTAATGCTACAAATTCGTACATGGTGTTTTTATATAAATAACGTGACGTTCAGATTTCTACGTACAAGTATAAATATATTTACAGCATCCCAAAACAATATCTTCTATTTGGGTTAACTTATCATGCCATTTTATATATGTAAATATTTGAATTTCAAAAAGATCCCATTGTCAAGCCTCCTTTAATTTATAGGGAATTTAAATAAGGAAGAGTAAAGGGTAAAGTTAATTGAGATCAGAAGGAATATGACTCAAGTTCAACCGGGCTTACATTTTATACCGTAGTCACCACAGAGATACGCTTTTTGCCATCCATTCTGATATTGATATTTTCAGGGAAACGAACATGTCTGAAAAAATTGGTTTCCTTTACCAGTTCTTGTTGGTTCAGAATTTCATAATTGATAAAGCTGTTTGATTTTTCAGGTTGCACTGAAAAATAGCCCACATTGGCCGAGGTAACATTATGGAAAAAATGGGATCCGGAAGAAGCATCCAGGGGATAACCTTCAAGGCTGGTTTCCACAATGACCTTGGCGTTGGAGATCTGTGGCCAGTCGACAGGAATGCCGATCCACCGGTCGCGTGTGCCCCAACGACCAGGCCCGATGAGAACATATTGCCGTCCTTCCTGCATCATCTCTTTATTTATGGCTTCAATTTCATCCACCATCTCCATGGTTTTCTTTTTATCAAACTTTGCATTATCAATAAAAATTACATCGCGAATATTATTAATCAATCCATTTCCCATCCCTTTTTCTGCATAGATGATCATATCTTCTTTGCTGAATTGTTCGGGATCTACATCATAGTCATCTACGTTTCCGATCATGGGTTTAACCTGTAACAGGTAGAATGAGGCCCTATAGTTTTTGTCTTTATTGAGATCGATGGCAAATTCTATCTCAACCGCTGATCCAAAGGCTTCCTTTACAATATCCAGCACCACTTCAATGGTTCGGGCCATCGGAATATAATTATACCTTAGGATATTGCCAAAATTGACAATTCGTGGGCCCGGTTTGTCAAGTCCTGCCGAAATGGAATTGTTATTGGGATCATAAACCGAAACACAATGTTTGAGGGTGCCGTGCTTTTCGGCTTCATAAATATCTGTTTTGATCAATCCGGCCATATCGCCATCCAGAAGGTTCAGATCATGTTTCTTCAGATCAACTGCATAAAAAACGGTTTGACTGTTTTGAATCTGGTCCTTGGGTGTCATGATCTCGGTCGTGGGGTATTTGGGTGAAAAACGATAGGCCTTTTCACCCTCCACCACATATTTTCCCAGTCCGAATGCAGCTACCGCAAATCCCTCTTCAGGTTTCATATGTGAAAAGGGATAGTAATTATAGGATTGAGCGACACCACTGATATGGGGATAAAACATTTCACCATAACGATTTCCCACAACCTCTTGAATGATCACCGCCATTTTCTCTTCTTCGATATGGTAATTTACAGCCCTGATATAACCCCGTGCCATATCAGAATAAACGGAGGCATAAACCAGTTTTATGGCATCCATTACTTGCTGCAGCCTGACATTGATATCGGGATGATTGTTGGGAAGCAGATATGTTTCAAAAATACCGGCGAAAGGTTGCATGAGGCTGTCTTCAAACAACCCGGATGAACGGATGGCCAGTGGTTTTTTGATCAATCTGAGCATCTCTTTCAACCGTTTGATCAGGGTAGGGGTAAGTTTGCCGTGAAGAAACCGCCATTTCAATTCATCGAACGGAATGGGTTCGGTTTTAACAAAATGCAATTGATTGTTATCCAGAAAATATTCAAACTCATCGGTACCAATGATAGCTGTTCGCGGAGTTTTTAAATTAATGTCCGATAAAAACTGCGAAAAATCCAGGTTATAAATCAGGGAGTTCAAAAAGGCCAGTCCGCGTCCTTTTCCTCCCATGGCCCCCTCGGTGAGGGTAACAATATTGGCTTCATCCAGAATGGCTTGTTCCTCATAGGGAACCACTTTCCCCTGTCGTTGCTCATTCCTGAATTTGCGGATCACATTGATAAGGTACTCCCGGATCGATTCGGGGTCTTTAAATTCGTAAGTTTTTTTCGGATGCAGGATCTTGGCCGCCTGAATCTCGCCCCGTGCCATCAGCCACATGCTGAAATGGTCTTTTTTAGCATGATACAGGATTGACTCCGGCGGAATGGTTCGCAAATGTTTTTCGAAGTCTTTGAGCGATTTAACTTCCACCAGTTTTTTGCCATACTGATCACGGTAGATAAAATTTCCGAAACCCAGATAGTGTTTGATAAAACTTTTGATCTCCTGCTCCAGGTTTTCAGAGTTCTTAAATATAAATGTGGTTTTTAAATTGAAGGCTTCGTTCTCCATCTCTTTGTTCGATGACTGAACAATGACAGGAATCTCCTTTTTCTCCGATCGAATGTATTTGACGAGATCAAATCCGGCCTGCTCATTTAATACACCTTCTTTGCTGAATTTTACATCGGTAATGAGGCAAAAAATAAACTCATCGTATTTGTTATAGATTTCAACTGCTTCTTCATAATTGGTAGCGAGCAGTATCTTGGGCCGTGCCCGCAATTTCAAAACCTTGTATAGATCATCGGTGCTTACATCATCGATAATTCGTTTGGTTTGCTCCAGTACAATTTTGTATAGGATCGGAAGATACCGGGAGTAATACATGGGCGAATCTTCCACAACCAGGATATAACGAACGAGGGCAATTCGGGTATCGTTTTCAAGGTTGATGCGATCCTCGAGGTGTTTGATCATGGCAAAGAAGATCCTGGATTCTCCGTTCCACACAAAGATCCTTTCGTATCCCAATGGTTTTTTCTTTTCTTCGAAAAAGGCGATATCACTGTTATTATTGAGCAACAAATAAACCGGTATATAGGGAAATGTTTTTTTGATCCGCTCCGAAATACCCAGTGGAAAGGTCTTATCCACCCCCACCATGATGATCACCAGGTCGAAATGTTTGGATTGCAGTTGTTCAATGGCTTCTTCCAGTGAAGAAACCCCGGTAATGCGGGGCAGAGAGGTGAGATTGAGTTTGGCGTACTCACCCATCATGTGTTCTGAGAAACGACCTTCTTTTTCGATGCTGTATGCATCATAAAGGTTGGAGATAATCAATATCTCGCCTACTTTGAAAGGCATCAGGTCATGATAGAGGTCACGGTTGTAATTGTTTTTGTTCAAAAAACGCTGCAGCAATTGCATGCTGGTAATGGTACATTGTTCCTTCTCTTCCTCTTTTTCAGGTGATTTTTCCGGATAGCCATACCGCTTCATCACCGCTTTTCCTTTTACACTGTTGAGATATCCCGAAATGATGTTGGCCAGGTTGACGATAAGATCCCGTTCTTCCTGAAGGAAGGGTCCTTCATCAATATTGGGGAAACTTTTGGTATAATAGATTTCAATTTTGCCCCTGACATTGTCGATGGTCTCAAATGGCTGCTCTTGTTTCCAGTTGGTTGTTTTAAAATCGTTCGACCTGAATTCATCATCATTGTATACGATCCTGGCTCGTGTAAATTCAGGGTATTGCCAGCCATCAGGCAGGATATAGGCAATTTGCTGAAGGGTTTCATTTACGGATTTACCTTCTTTTAAGATTCCTGTTGTCCGGTTGAGGGTCGAAAGTTCCTTCAACCGCTCTATGGTTTCGGACCGCAATTGTTCCAAACCGTTTTTTAATTGCCTGTTATCTGCCATCTTTATAATTGTCCTGTATAAACTACAAAGTTAACAGAATTAATTGTTCAATTGTTGCGCTAAAATTGGAATTCACCAATTGTTAGAAACGTTAAGGATCATCCCCATTTTGAAATTTAATGTTAGCTTTCCCAAACTTTGGATGACCCTGTGATGATATTTATATTGTTAATAAATTAACATAAATTATGATAGAGGGGAAGTACTATTTGCAATTTACATGGAATACATGTAAATATATCTATATAAAAAAAGAGAACCAATCTCTTGCAGGGAATAAATTTTTTTCTTTAATATTGCTTCGTTTAATAATGGCTTATCTATTAATCATTTAACAAAAGATAGTTACAATTATGGCACACGACAAATTAGTAAAGGATTTTATGGCCAATATCATTGCCAAAAATCCGGGTGAAGTGGAATTTCATCAGGCTGTTGAGGAAGTGGCAATATCACTGCTTCCCTTCATCGAAGAAAACCCCAAGTACAAGGAAGCAAAAATCCTTGAACGGATAGCAGAGCCTGAGCGCGTTATACTTTTCCGGGTTCCCTGGGTTGATGATAAAGGTGAAATCCAGATCAACAAAGGTTATCGTATCGAAATGAACAGCGCCATCGGGCCTTACAAAGGCGGATTGCGTTTTCACCCGACTGTAAACCTCGGTATCCTTAAATTCCTGGCCTTCGAGCAGGTACTGAAAAACAGTCTGACTACCCTCCCTATGGGTGGAGGTAAAGGTGGTTCTGATTTCGATCCCAAAGGAAAATCAGATGCTGAAGTGATGCGTTTTACACAAAGCTTCATGTCTGAGTTGTTCCGACACATTGGTCCGAATACTGACGTTCCGGCTGGTGATATTGGTGTTGGTGGACGTGAGATCGGATTCCTCTTCGGACAGTATAAAAGGCTTCGCAATGAGTTTACCGGCGTATTGACTGGTAAAGGGATTGAGTGGGGTGGTTCTTTGATCCGTCCTGAAGCAACTGGTTATGGCCAGGTATATTTTGCTGAAGAAATGCTGAAAACCCGTGACGACAGTTTAAAAGGAAAAGTTTGTACCGTCTCCGGTTCAGGTAATGTAGCTCAATATGCTACTGAAAAAGCTACTGAGCTTGGCGCTAAGGTTGTTACGCTTTCCGATTCAGGTGGATACATTTATGATCCGGCCGGTATCGATAAAGAAAAGCTCGAATATGTCATGTGGCTGAAGAATGTAAAACGTGGCCGTATCAGTGAATATGCTGAAAAATATGGTGTAGATTATATTGAAGGTAAACGCCCATGGGAAGTGAAGTGCGACATTGCATTGCCATCAGCGACGCAAAACGAGATCAACGGTGAAGAGGCCAAAATGCTGGTTGCCAATGGTTGCTTCGTTGTTTCTGAAGGTGCCAATATGCCTTCAACCATGGAAGCCATTGATGTATATCTTGATGCCAAGATCCTTTACGGACCGGGTAAAGCTGCCAATGCCGGTGGTGTAGCCACATCCGGACTGGAGATGTCACAGAACTCACTCCGTTTGAGCTGGACCCGCGAAGAAGTTGACCAACGCCTCCACAATATTATGAAGGACATTCACGCCAACTGCGTGAAGTGGGGCAAGGAAGAAGGCGGATACATCAACTACGTAAAAGGCGCCAATATCGGTGGATTTGTAAAAGTTGCCGATGCCATGCTGGCACAGGGTGTTGTGTAAAGCACAATCCAACATAAATTTGAAGCCCCCGGTTTTTGGATCGGGGGTTTTTTGCTTTTCAGAGGTAATTTACTTCTTTAAAGTATTTTAAACGATGTAAATATATAAGCTCTAAATTGCACTCCAAACTTGCTTTTTTCGTTTTTTTTTTTTTTTCTTTAGTAAACGTTTTAAACCAATTTTTTTAACATTTAAAATTTACCAACATGAAAAAGAAAACGTTTGCGCTGATGGCATTAGCCGCAATTGCAGCCACAGCTTTGCTTATTAATTCCTGTTCAAAATCAGATCAAAAAATTCCAGAAGTCCAAAAAGATTTTAAGTATGTTGAATTTAATCCTGATGAATCACAGGTTCCAATACTTGTTCAGAATTTCAATCAAAAGTTCACCAACTATAAGGATGGATATAAGAGTGGTGAAAATATTCCATTAAACGAAGCAATCTGGACATTGGAAGCCGGTGTGAATTTTGAGTTTACAGAAAACAGAGATGAAAATACCTTATTAATTGAAGAACCTTCACAAATGACCATTCCTGTTGAATTTTCTGCCGACAATACCCCGGTTGTATCAATGGAGGATGTATTTGAAGCATACTCTTCTTTTATCAATACTACTGAAGGATTCTTGACTTCTGGCGAAAATGAAACTAATTTTGTTCTTGCGGATGTAGAGTTAAGTAGTCTAAATGGAAATAATGCAAATATAAATTTAACCTTATTAGGAGGATTGTATTTCCCCGGAAGTTGCCAAATTGATGATAACAATGATTATTGGTATTTCTTTGATGGTTTAGGAAGATGTAATGATTTATCTCCTGCCTATTTGGGCCTGGATGCAATGCATCGATTGGATAACCTGATGAATTGCGCACAACCTTATTGCTCAACTGGATCACCTGTTTATTATGGTATTGTAACATATGAAATCCCCGGTGCATTAAGTGGTGTGGTTGATGCTTGTGAAAATCCTGAGTGGTTGGAAATCGATTTAGATGATAACGCATATTCAATGAATTTCTATAAACCATCAGGAAAATCATATTTAAATTGCAATTCCTATCAAGACCTTATTACTTCTTACCCAGAAGAAATTTATGGCCAGGTTATGGTTATTAGATATGGTAATTGGTATTGTCAGGGAGGTGGTGAATAACTTATAAATATCGGTAGGGTTTTTTAACTCTGCCGCTATCTTGTAAAATGAAAATTTACTAATTAAAATAATATGGATAAAAAATTTGCCTTTTCAATGAGGTTATTTATGCTATGTGCTTTTATCCTTATTTGTGCAGTATCTTATTCCCAAACATTTGAAAAGCTTTATCATACGAGTTTGGATGATCATTCAAGTGATGCTGTTCAATTATCTAATGGGAATTTCGTGATAGTAATTAATCGGGGAGACTTTTTTACTCAGTTTAGTGATTTTATTCTTTTAATTATCGAGCCAGATGGAAACATTGCAGATTCAATAATATATTCAGGATCAGAAAATTATAATTATTACGGCTTGAGTCAATTACATAATTATAACGATTCAATTATTACAGGATTTCGCGTGTGTGCTGATGAACAATTAAATTCGTTTTTAAATATAATTAAATTCGATGAAGAATTTAATGTATTGCTTGATACAATCGTTGGTTATGAAATTCCTGAGTTATATTTGTTTTATGACCTCTTTACGATTGATTATAAATTAATAGTGACTGCAACAGAAACAGTTACAAATGAAGTATTTCTTTACGAGTACGAGCTAGTTAACGATAAATTAAATTTCCATTCTATAATTGATACAGGTGGTTTTATAAATCAATGGCCCATGATCATAGCAGATATACCCGATAAAAATGCTTTTCATTTGTATTTATTTGATGTTTATAAAACCATTTATGAAATTAACAAAACTGATTTTTCTATAGACACAACCTATAATTATTACCCATATAATTTTCAACCACGTAAAGCCATTTCAAGTTTTAATGATAGTACTTATTTTGTTGCAGGCCGTGAATCTGATCTGTCAAATCCTGATGTCAGGTTTATTCCTTCGTATTTTGAAATCAGTCAAAATGGAAATATAATTGATTATCATATTTACGATCTTCAAAATGATACCAGTTCTTATTTTGTGTCTGATTGTTTTGTGAGAACAGAAAACCGCATTTACTTCGCATTGACTTATAATTATACCAGTAATCCTCCATTTACCATTATCCCCGAACAACGCTGGATTTGGCTTATGTGCCTGTACCCGAATGGTACGCTCGACTGGCAACGGTTTTATAAGGGAGAAGTAAATTATATGCCGTATAAATTATTACCAACAAGCGATGGAGGTTTATTGATCGTTTCCAATAAATACGACTGGAACGATCCTGTTCCTTACCAGCGCGATGTCCACATCTTAAAGGTGGATAGCACCGGTTGGTACCAGGGATTGACAACCGGATTACCGGAGCAAACGAAAGAAAACCAAATACTGGTTTATCCAAACCCCGCATCTGATTATGTTCATTTTGCATTTGGCTATTATAGCAATTTACAAATTGCTATTTACTCAAGTCAGGGACAACAAGTTTTTACCGGACAATTTGCTAAAAAAGCTACCATTGACATTTCTTTGTTGCCTGCCGGAATATACACCTACACGATAAACAATGACAATGGTTTTTTTGAACGGGGGAAGATCATTAAACAATAAAATCACGCCAACATCTTCCTGCAAATAAACTCGGCAGCCTTACCATCACCAAATACCGCCGGAAATTTCAGGTTGCTATGCACATTATAATATTCAAAAGCCTGCAGGATTTTATCCTGATGTGCATCGGTGATCTGGCCCGTCTTATTTTCAACGATCTCGATCCATTCGGTTTCAGGCCGCAGGATGATCACCGGTTTCTGAAAAAAGTAAGCTTCTTTTTGCACACCGCCTGAATCGGTCATCACCATCCGGCAGTTTTTTTCCAGTACCAGCATATCAAAAAATGAAGCAGGCGGGATCAGCTTTAACCGTTTGCTTTCTGCAACGGCTTTAAATCGTTGGGTGGTGAGGTTCTTCTTGAGCATTTTAGCGGTTCTCGGATGGAGCGGAAGCAAGATTTCGGTTTCGTGCACACTACTGATCTCGATCAGCGCCTCAAAAATGCTGTTAAGCCGTTCGGGTATATCGGTATTGTTATCGCGGTGGATGGTTGCCAGTATAAAATTATGCCTGGATAGCCCGTGAGTTTTCATCACCTGCGATTTTTTAACGGCGATATCGGCATAATAGAGGCTATTGTCGTACATGATATCACCACAATGAAAAATGCCCGGGTTATCGGCTGTAAATGGAGGTTTGGCATGAGCATTAAATCCTTCATGGATCAGGTTATTCAGTCCGGTGCGGGTAGGGGTGAAGAGCAGGGTGGAACTGTGGTCGCACATGATCCGGTTGATCTCCTCAGGCATCGATTTATTGAACGACCTCAAACCTGCTTCAATGTGGACTATCGGAATGTGAATTTTAGAAGCTGCGATGGCGCCGGCCAGCGTGGAGTTGGTATCGCCGTATAAAACCACGTAATCCGGTTTTTTGATCATCAGCAGATCTTCGATCTTTTCGATCATTGTAGCGGTTTGTTTCCCATGAGTACCCGAGCCAACGTTTAAATTAAAATCGGGGGCAGGAATACCCATTTCATCAAAAAACACCTGCGACATATTTGCATCGTAATGTTGACCGGTGTGGACGATGGTTTCTTTGATGTCGTCAGCAAAATGCTTTTTAATGGCCCTGCTCAGAGCTGCTGCTTTGATTATTTGCGGACGCGCGCCTATTATGGTGAGTATGTTTTGCATAACTACTTCATGAATAGTGATTAACGATTAGTGAATGGTGATTTGTGAGGTATGGCAAAATAGCAATTTAAATCTAAATGGCAACCCTTCAATCCCATCCATTATTGGTTGTTTTTTCTTGCCGTTTCAATACTTTTAACAAAAATGGAGATCAATTGATTATTTTCATTTTTTAGCCAGGGAAATAAATTATCTGGAACCTGGTAACGAGCTCCTTCAATAATTTTTATTCCAACAAATGTTTCTCTAAGTTCCTTAAGACAAATTTGCATTTTGTGAATAAAGTCCTTTCGGGATTCTGCACTCTGAGCTTCACCATAATTGAACGATGGTGATGCAGATGAACGTACCAACTGCCCTTTTAAATTTTTTGCAAAATCATCATTTGGCAGGGTTACAAGAATATCATTTAGTTTTAAAGCAAAGTCAATCAATCTGTTTTCAAGGTTTACGCGTTTGTATTCAGATTTTTCTTCAAAAAAGAATATTTACATCCATGATTCATGATTTTAAGATTTATATTTTGGTAATTTGCAGTGTTATTGCAAAATCACTTTTTTCAAAATTCATGTATTTTTCAAATACCCAAAAATTCTAAATCAAAAATCATCTTTCACCATTCACCTTTCACCAATCACAAATCACCAATCACCAATCACCAATCTAAAGCGTTCCTTCATCTGCAAAACTATAATATTTTTCATCACCAAGGATGAGGTGGTCGAGGATGGGCATGTCGAGCATTTCGCCGGCATTTTTAAGTTTTCGGGTCAGTTTGATATCGGCATCCGAAGGTTTTACACTACCCGAAGGATGGTTATGGCAAAGGATAATCGAGGTGGCATTGTTTTCAAGACCTATTTTAAAAATCTTTTTTGGGTCTGCGACCGTTCCTGAAAAACCACCTTCACTGATCTGAATATGACGGATCACTTTATTGGCCCGATTCAACAGCAGTGTATAGAACGCTTCATAGGTCAAATCCCCGAATATCCCTGAAAAATATTCAAAGACATCCCGACTGGAGGAGATTTTCTTTCGGTCGAGTGCTTCGGCACCCCGCCGCCGTTTCCCTAACTCAAGCGCTGCAATAATACTGATGGCCTTGGCTTCGCCTACGCCTTTAAATTTCATCAGATCTTTTACACTGAGTTTTGAAAGTTCTACAAGGTTGTCATTTGATTCTCGTAAAATCCGTTTGGCCAGGTCCACGGCCGATTCGTTTCTGCTGCCCGAGCCCATTAATATGGCGATTAGTTCGGCATCACTGAGGCTTTGCCGCCCTTTCAATAAGAGTTTCTCGCGTGGACGGTCACCTTCAGCCCACTGACGGATGGGAAAATATTCTTTTACGGACTCCATGCCTGGTTTTGTTTGGAAGCCTAAAAGTAAAATTTTTTTTTGAATGCATCAATTGATCTGGTGAGGAAACCAAATTGTATAAAAAAAAGAAAGGCCTCTATCGAACGATAGAGACCTAAAACCCAAAAGCCATGAAAAAAAATCCTTAAAGTGTACTAACCTGCTTGGCCATTTTTGATTTGAGGTTAGATGCTTTATTCTTATGAATAATATTTTTCTTAACCAGTTTATCAATCAGACTCGACATTTTGGGAAAACGTTCTTCTGCTTCTTTTTTATCCGTCAATGCTCTGAAGTCCCGTAAAGCATTTCGCATGGTTTTAGCGTAGTAGCGATTATGCAAGCGCTTGCTCTCGTTCTGCCTGATCCGCTTTAATGCTGATTTATGATTTGCCATTTTTTATCTTAAATTTCGTTATGGGGGTGCAAAAATAAATAAAATTCTTTTACAACAAAATTATTCGATAATTTTTTCAATTTGTTCAGCAAAATAACAATAATTAGTGCAAATTTGTTTGATCAAACCTTAAAAATATTTTCAACCTGATGAAAATTAATAATTTAACCATTATTGTTTTTTTAGTGGCCAGTCTTCTTAGCTGCAATTTATCTCAAAATCACTCTGCTCTTGTGAGAGAATCCCCTGCAAATTTTGTAGATCCATTCATTGGAACGGATGCACATGGTCATACCTATCCTGGAGCAACAGTGCCTTTTGCGATGGTGCAACTCAGTCCGGATACACGCCTTGAAGGATGGGACGGATGTTCGGGTTATCATTATTCCGATAGCATTGTCTATGGGTTCAGCCATACACACCTGAGTGGAACCGGTGTTCCTGATTATGGTGATATTTTGTTAATGCCATCAACAGGTGAAATTCAGCTGAATAATGGGGTGGGTGATCCGGATGGGGGGTATGCCAGCAGATTTTCACACGAGAAAGAAACGTCCGAAGCTGGCTACTACAGTGTTCACTTAAATGATTACAACATTGATGTCGAGTTAACAACCACCCGGAGAGTAGGTTTTCATCAGTACACGTTCAACACTGATACCGGACATATTATTCTCGACCTTAAACACCGTGATAAAGTTATCGAAGCAGGTGTTGAGGTGGTGAGCGAAAATGAAATTGAAGGGTTCAGGAGATCTACAGCCTGGGCCAGTGATCAGCGTGTTTATTTTGTCGCTAGATTTTCAAAACCATTTATGAAATATGGTCTTGCATTGGATAAATTGATAACGGATAAAACAGAAATTCGGGGTGAAGATGTTCGAGCGTTTATTAGTTTTGATACAAAAGGGGATCCTGTGATTGGGGTCAAAGTTGGACTTTCAGCGGTGAGCATTGAGGGTGCCCGCAAAAACCTGGATGCTGAAATTCCTGACTGGGATTTTGAGAAAATCAGGGATGACGCCAAAGAGGCATGGAATCAGGAACTTGGAAAGATCATGGTTCAGGGTGGCACCCAGGAACAATTGACAACATTTTACACGGCTCTGTATCATGCCTATATTGTCCCCAATCTTTTTCAGGATGTGGATGGACAATTTTTGGGCAGGGATCTTAAAGTTCATGAAACCAGAGATTTTGAATATTATACCGTATTTTCATTATGGGATACTTTTCGGGGAGAACATCCGCTTTTTACGATCACACAGCAAAAACGAACCATTGATTTCATTCGGACGATGTTAACCCAATATCAGCAGGGAGGCAGGCTTCCGGTTTGGGAACTGGCGGCCAACGAGACGGAATGCATGATCGGTTACCATGCCATTCCGGTGATTGTGGATGCTTACATGAAAGGTATTCGCGATTTTAATGCTGATCTGGCACTGGAGGCCATGGTGCATTCTGCTGATTTGGATCATTTCGGATTGGCATCCTATAAAGCATATGGGTTTATTCCGGCTGAAGATGAGGCTGAATCGGTTTCTAAAACCCTTGAATATGCCTATGATGATTGGTGTATTGCCATTATGGCCAGGGAAATGGGGAAGATGGATATTTATGAACGCTTTATTCAACGGGCACAATCGTATAAAAATATTTTTGACCCATCAACGGGTTTCATGCGAGCCAGGATCAATGGGCGCTGGTTTGAACCTTTTGATCCCAAAGAGGTGAATTTTAATTACACTGAGGCCAATTCATGGCAATATAGCTTTTTTGTTCCGCAGGACATTCGGGGCCTGGTAAAATTAATGGGAGGAAAAGATATCCTAATTGATCGCCTGGATCAATTGTTTTCTGAAAGTTCTGAGACGACAGGCCGCGATCAATCGGATATTACGGGATTGATTGGTCAGTATGCCCATGGAAATGAACCCAGTCATCACATGGCTTACCTGTATAATTATGCTGGCCAGCCCTGGAAAACGCAACAAAGGGTAAGGCAGATCATGGATGTTTTGTATCATGAAAAGCCTGATGGATTATGTGGCAATGAAGATTGCGGACAAATGTCGGCCTGGTATGTGCTCAGTGCTATGGGCTTTTATCCGGTAACTCCAGGTGAGCCGATGTATGCCATCGGAAGCCCACTTTTTGACGAAGTTAATTTAAACCTGGAAAATGGGCAGACCTTTACCATCCGGGCAAATAATAATTCAGCAGGTAATATCTATATTCAATCTGCCAGGCTCAATGGCATTCCATACAGCAAATCATACATAGCTCATGAAACCATTATGCAAGGCGGACTCCTGGAATTTGAAATGGGACCTGAAATAAACAAACAATGGGGCACCGGATTGCAAAATGAACCCATCTCGGAAATCAGTGATCATTTAATCACACCGGTTCCTTTTATTCAAACAGGTAGCCGGACATTCATCGATACAACAATGATTAAGTTAGGAGCCTCAGGCCCTGAATTTGAGATACATTTTACGATGGATGGGTCGGAACCCTCAATCTCCTCACCAAAATATGAACAACCTTTGATCCTTGATCGCACCACCACCATCAAAGCCATTGCTATTGCAAAAGACCGTCCCGGGAGTGAGACCCTCGTTTCGCAATTTTTTAAGATTCCCATCGGACGAAAAATTACATTGCAGACAAATTATGCCAATCAGTATTCTGCTGGGGGCGACCTGGCCTTAATTGATTTTATCAGGGGACCATTGAATTTCAAAACCGGTGCCTGGCAAGGTTATGAAGGTGTTGATTTGGATGCCATCATCGATCTGGGCAGTGTTCAACTGATTCAAAAGCTTGAGACCGGCTTTTTACAGGATGTTGGTGCCTGGATCTTTTTCCCGGAAACAGTGAGTTACTTTGTTTCTTTGGATGGGAAAGATTTTCAGCAAATCGGAACCATCGAAAATAAGGTGTCCGAGCGGGCGTTGGGGGTCAATATTCAGCAATTTCCCCTTCGTTATTCAACCAGTGCCAGGTACATAAGGGTTGTAGCAAAAAACCGGGGAGTCTGTCCTGCCTGGCATGTTGGTGAAGGTAAACCCGCATGGATTTTTGTGGATGAAATTGTCATTAATTAGAGCGATAACTTATGAAACCTGACTATCTGGTTGAAGTTTGTGTAGCCAATCTTGCATCGGCAATAGCCGCTCAAAAGGGTGGGGCGCAGCGAATAGAACTGTGTGATAACCTCTATGAAGGAGGAACCACACCCAGTTATTCGATGATTCGTAAGGTGAGGCAATTGCTCAGGATCGATGTCAATGTAATGATCCGGCCCAGGGGTGGAGATTTTTTATATACTGATGCGGAATTTGATATCATGCTTGAAGATATTCGTATTTGCCGTGAACTAAAGGCTGATGGTGTGGTTTTCGGTATTTTACTTTCTGATGGAACGATTGATGTGGATCGTTGCCGGATATTGGTTGAGCAGGCCTGGCCCATGACCACTACATTTCACCGCGCCTTTGACCTGACACCTGATCCTTATCAGGCCCTGGAATCGATCATTGCGCTTGAAATGGACCGGATTTTAACGGCCGGACAGCAAAATAAGGTTCCCGAAGGTGTGGCGCTTATTTCAAAATTGATTGATACGGCCGGTGATCGAATTATCATCATGCCCGGCAGTGGAATCAATACCCAAAATATTCGTGAAATTCGAGACATCACCAATACCAAAGAGTTTCATCTTACCGGAAGGAAAATACTGGAAAGCAAAATGAAATACCGGAAAGAGGGGATTCATATGGGGGGTATACCCGATATTCCGGAATATGATGTGCTGGCTACAGATGCTTCCATCATTCGTGATATTGTTAAATTATTGCAGTCCTAAAAGCAACTGGGAATGTCAGTCCAATCCATTTATTTGGAGGCATATCAATCGGGATTGCTCGATGCCTGTATCCAAACAGCCCAACAGTTATTGGAATCATGCGAGTTATGCCCCAGAAAATGCAAAGTGAACCGTACCCTGAACGAAACTGGTATTTGCAAGACAGGCCGCAGGGCAATTGTTGCGAGTTACTCAGCCCATTTTGGTGAAGAAGCTCCCCTGGTAGGGACCCATGGATCAGGAACCTTGTTTTTTTCTCATTGTAACCTGGGATGTAATTTTTGCCAGAATTATGAAATCAGTCATGATGGGGTGGGCATTGAAGTTTCAGATGCTCACCTGGCCCGCATAATGATTGAATTGCAAAACAGGGGTTGTCATAATATCAACCTGGTGACTCCGTCGCATGTTATTCCTCAAATTTTAAAAGCTATAAAACTGGCTGTTGAACAGGGGCTTGAAATTCCACTGGTATACAACAGCAGTGGTTATGATTCGGTTGATGCCTTGAAATTACTGGATGGTATCGTGGATATTTATATGCCCGATCTAAAATTCCTGGATACAGTGATTGCTATGAAAACATGTCAGGCTCCCGATTATCCGGAGATTGTGAAAAAAGCCATCCGTGAAATGCACCGGCAGGTCGGTGATCTGATCATTTTAAAGGGTGTTGCCCAACGGGGATTATTGATCCGTCATCTGCTGATGCCCAGTCAGCTTAGCGATACTGCTGACATTCTCCGATTTATTGCCCGTGAGCTTTCAACTACATCCTATGTGAATATTATGGATCAATACCGACCCTGTGGGACTGTAGGGTCGATACCCACATTGATGCGATCCATAAGCACAGACGAATATAACAAAGCGATATCACTTGCAAGGAAGTCAGGACTTCACCGGCTGGCATAAAAAACCCGGCTTCCTTTAAGGTTGCCGGGTATAAAAGTAGTTGTTACTTTATTAGCGCATTGGATATTTCTTAAAGATTTCTTCTGATTTAAGAAGAATATCAACATACTGGGCACGCCGGTATGCGAAAGGATCTTTGATATTTTTCATCGACATTTTACCTCTGAAGTCATCCAGTTGCTGGTATCCTTTACCATCCATCCAGCGCTCAATATCTGTAAGGATGGGGCTGATCTGCTCGATTTTATTTTTATAGAGGGTACTGACTACCTGCACTGTATCAGCACCTGCCAGGATCATGGCAATCACATCTTCACCGCTGAAGATACCCCGGCTGCTGCATATTTGAGCTTTTAAATCTCCATAAAGCATCCCGGTTATGCGCAATGGGAACCGATTGTCATCGGAATGACTGAGATTGTAAGGAAAATGCATCTCTTCCCTGTCAATATCTATTTCCGGTTGGAAAAGGCGATTAAACAAAACAAATGCATTGGCACCCCGTTTATCCATTTCTTTAATGACAAACAAAGGGTTGGTATAATAAGGACTCAGTTTCACAGCGATCGGGATCCTGATCTCCTTTTTAAGGGCTTCAATAATATCAAGCTGTTCGTTGATGATGGCATTTCCAACGATTTCGAAATCCGATGGCACATGATAAAGATTGATCTCCAGGCCAACAGCCCCAATTTCTTCAATCTTTTTGGCATAGTCCAACCACGATTCATGGCTGATGCAATTCAAACTACCAAAAACAGGGATATTTACACTGTTGATGGCCATTTTCAGGTTCATCAGGTATTCTTCCGGACCGGCATGTTCTATATCCGGAAATAGTGACCGCATCTCTGCATTGCGTTCGGAGTACTCTTCCAGTTGATCCGACATTTGCAGACTTTCCAATTGAATTTGCTCTTCAAAAAGCGATTTGTAAACGATGGCAGCAGCTCCAGCAGCCTCCATACGTTTCAGGTTTTCTCTATTTTCAACAAGGTTGCATGCTCCGACAATGACCGGATTTTTCAACTCAACCCCCATGTATTTCGTTGTAAGATTAGCCATTTTTATATTTTTTTCTATCAATAGTTGATTTTGAAATTATTTATGAAAAATCGACGAATGTCGACGGGCAAATGTATGAAAATTTTCAGTTAAGTTTTTGAGTCGTGGCCTTATCTAAAAAGCTTCTAAATAAGATATATCCAGATGTAAAATATATTTAATTTACTAATTTCGCCACCGCTGATACAGGCACTTTTTTTTGACTGTTTGAAATTAAGGACTTAAAAAAATAATACTATGGCAAAAGAGAAAAAATTTATCACGTGCGAAGGAAATTATGCCACCTCTCATATTGCTTATATGTTCAGTGAAGTTGCATGCATTTACCCGATTACGCCTTCGTCGGATATGGCCGAATATGTTGACCAGTGGGCTGCTCATGGCAGAAAAAATATTTTTGGGGAGATCGTCGATGTTCGTGAAATGCAATCCGAAGCAGGTGCGGCTGGTGCCGTTCATGGTTCATTACAGGCCGGTGCTCTCACCAGCACTTACACTGCTTCCCAGGGATTATTGCTGATGATCCCCAATATGTATAAAATTTCCGGTGAATTGCTTCCAGGTGTTTTTCATGTGAGTGCAAGAAGTCTGGCGGCACAAGCATTGTCTATTTTTGGTGACCACAGTGATGTCATGAGCACGCGGCAGACAGGATTTGCCATGCTGGCAACCTCCGGAGCCCAGGAAATCATGGATTTGGCTGGTATTGCACATTTAGCTGCCATTAAAACCCGGGTGCCTTTCCTTCACTTCTTTGATGGGTTCCGCTCCTCCCACGAAATTCAGAAGGTGGAAATGATGGAGCAGGATGATTTGGCCAGGCTTGTGGATTATGAAGCGCTGCAACGTTTCCGCGATAATGCACTGAACCCGGAGCACCCGGTTACAAGAGGAACAGCTCAGAATCCGGATATTTACTTCCAGGCCCGCGAAGCCGCTTCATATTATTATGATGATATTCCAGATATTGTTGAAAATTACATGAAGGAGATCAAAAAGATCACCGGACGTGAATACCATCCTTTTGATTATTATGGAGCCAAAGATGCCGAGCATATTGTTATTGCTATGGGTTCGGTTACCAGTACCATCAAGGAAGTGGTAGACTACCTGATGGAGAAAGGTGAAAAAGTAGGGCTCATTTCCGTTCATTTATACCGACCTTTCAGTGAAAAATACTTTATGAAAGTATTTCCCAAAACAACCAAAAGAATAGCAGTGCTTGACCGAACCAAAGAAATTGGTGCCAATGGCGAACCGCTCTATTTGGATGTCAGGGATTTGTTTTATGGAAAGAAAGATACTCCGATGATCATAGGTGGTCGCTATGGATTGAGTTCGAAGGACACCACACCAGCGCATATTCTTGCCGTTTTTGAAAATCTGAAACTAAAAGAACCTAAAAACCACTTCACCATCAGTATCAATGATGACGTAAAAAACACATCGCTTCCTTTGTTGCCTGATATCAGTGTTACGCCAAAAGGAACATTTGAGGCTAAATTTTATGGACTTGGAGCTGATGGAACAGTTGGAGCAAACAAAAACTCCATTAAGATCATTGGTGATTCCACCGATAAATATGCACAGGGATATTTTTCTTATGATTCTAAAAAATCAGGAGGTATTACCGTTTCGCACCTTCGTTTTGGCGATAAACCCATTACTTCAACCTATTTGGTAAGTACACCCAGTTTTGTAGCCTGTCACGTACCAGCCTATCTTGAAAAATACGATATGCTAAAAGGACTGAAAAAGGGAGGAACTTTTTTATTGAACAGTATCTGGGATGAAGAAGAAACCAAGAAAAAGCTCCCGGATCACATGAAAAAATACCTGGCTGAGAACAATATCAGTTTTTATACCATCAATGCTACAAAGATTGCGTCAGAAATTGGTTTGGGCAACCGTACCAATACGATTATGCAGTCAGCATTTTTTAAGGTTTCTGAAGTTATTCCCTATGACCTGGCTGTTGAAGAAATGAAAACGGCCATTCAAAAGACCTATGGTAAAAAAGGCGAAGTGATCGTTAATATGAACTTTGCGGCTGTAGATCGTGGGGGTGATGTTACGAAAATTGAAGTTCCGAAAGAATGGGCAAAAATTAAGGTTAAGGAAGAAAAAGATACCCGCGAATTGCCCGATTTCATCCGGAATATATTTGAACCTATCAATAAATTGCAGGGAGACACTTTACCCGTAAGCGTCTTTAAGGGCCGCGAAGATGGAACATTCCCAGCAGGCACCACAGCATTTGAAAAACGGGGAATCGCTGTTGATGTTCCTGAATGGATTCCCGAAAACTGTATTCAATGTAATCAGTGTTCTTATGTTTGCCCGCATGCTTGTATCCGTCCGTTCCTGATTGATAAAAACGAGATGAAAGGACTGCCAAAAGATACAGTCACCATTGATGCCAAACCTAAAACTTTTGATGGTTTACAATATCGAATTCAATTGAGCCCGCTGGATTGCACCGGTTGTGGTAATTGTGTGGAAGTTTGTCCTTCGAAGGAGAAATCACTGGTGATGAAGTCACTTGAATCTCAAATGAAGGAACATGATGTTTGGACCTATCTCGATACCAAAGTAACCTATAAAGATGATATTGTTGAAAAAGACAAATCGGTTAAGAACAGCCAGTTTGCTCAACCTTTATTTGAATTTTCAGGTGCTTGTGCAGGGTGTGGTGAAACGTCCTATGTAAAACTGGTCACACAACTGTTTGGAGAGCGCATGATGATTGCCAATGCGACAGGATGTTCCTCCATTTATGGTGGATCAGCACCTTCAACACCTTATTGTCCCAGTAAGAAAACAGGGCGCGGACCGGCCTGGGCCAATTCCCTTTTTGAAGACAATGCTGAATATGGATTTGGAATGGTAACAGCCATCAATAAAATGCGGAGCCGAATCGCTACCATGATGCAAAATGCCAATGGATCCGTTTCTGCTGCTTCCAAAGCATTGTTTAAAGAATGGATTGAAAACAAGGACAATGGACAGCTTTCAGATTCCATTTCTCAGAAGTTGATACCCGTATTGAAAAAAGAAAAAGATCCTGTCGCTAAAAAGTTGCTGGATCTGCAACAATATTTCAGTAAAAAATCAGTCTGGGTATTCGGAGGAGATGGATGGGCGTATGATATTGGTTATGGAGGTCTTGATCATGTAATGGCTTCGGGTGAGGATATCAATGTATTGGTGCTGGATACGGAGGTTTATTCCAATACAGGTGGGCAGGCATCCAAATCAACACCGGTAGGAGCTGTGGCCAAATTTGCCGCTTCAGGTAAAAAGATTCGCAAAAAGGATCTGGGGGCCATGGCTATGACGTATGGTTATGTCTATGTAGCACAGATCGCGATGGGTGCCAATCAATCACAAACTCTTAAAGCGATCCGCGAAGCTGAGGCATATCCCGGACCCTCCCTTGTAATCGCCTATGCTCCCTGTATCAATCATGGTTTGCGTTTTGGAATGAGTAAAACCCAGGAAGAAGAAAAGCTGGCCGTTGAGAGTGGTTACTGGCACCTTTACCGCTACAACCCAGAACTGGAAAAAGAAGGTAAAAATCCATTTACTTACGACTCTAAGGAGCCAGATTGGTCGAAATTCCAGGATTTCCTCAAACGCGAAGTCCGGTACACATCATTGATTAAATCCTTCCCCGGCCAGGCTGCAGAATTATTTGCCGCTGCCGAGGAAAATGCTAAATGGCGGTATGCGAGCTATCAGCGGATGGCCACCATGGATTTTTCGAAGTAAACAATAAAAGTTTTAACTTTATAGCCGGATGCGCAAAGTGTCCGGCTTTTTTTATTGAAATATTGAATTATGATGCGTAATCTATTCTATCTATCAGCAATTTTGTTAATGTTGCCGGCCTTTCAAAGCTGCCAGCAAACCAGTGCATTTAGTAACCGGTCAAATGAAGAACCCGAAGGTGTTTCTGCCGAGCATCTTGTCATGAGCGTTTTGTATCAACAGCGTTCCGCAGAATACAGGGCTTTGTGTTACCAGGCCTTTAACATTGCCAAACTGAGAGTTGATGAAAGCCTGCGCCAAATGGGACTCTCAAAACAACAGGCCGTAGTGGTTGATATCGATGAAACTGTTTTGGACAACAGTCCCCATGAAGCCACTTGTATCCTCAACCATGCACTTTATCCGGCTTATTGGGAAGACTGGGTGAACCAGGCTTCAGCCAAACCGGTACCGGGTTCACTTGAATTTTTAAAATATGTCAATGCTAAAAAAATTGAGGTTTTTTACATTACCAATCGCAAGGAAAAATATCGGGAGCAAACCCTTAAAAATTTGGTGGAATTAGGATTCCCTAATGCTGATGGAGAGCACTTGATGATGAAAACAGATGAATCCAGTAAAAAGGGACGACGTGATGAAGTATCCGAAAAGTACAAAATCATTCTTTTGGTCGGGGATAACCTGAATGATTTCTCTGAGATTTTTGAAAAACTATCGGTTGATGAGCGATTTGCCGTTACCGATAAAATGTCAAATAAGTTTGGAAGCCGTTTTATTGTTCTTCCCAATGCCATGTATGGCGATTGGGAAGGAGCTCTTTATGATTATCAATATTCAATCAGTCCGGATGAAAAGTTCGAGAAAAGGCATGAGCAATTAATTGGATTTTAAAATTGAAAAAATTCTTTAAAAAAATATTGTTTTGTTTCGTTTTTCCACTCATCCTTTTGGGTTGCGCACCTACCAGGTTTTCCAGTGTTAAATCAGCATTGAAGTATGGCGACCGAGCCAAGGTCCTGAACCTGAGCCGGAATGGATTAACAGAGATCCCAGCGGAGGTGTTTGAATTAATGACCCTTGAAGAATTGAACCTTTTTAAAAATAACATCACAGAAATCCCGGCGGATATTGGTAAATTGAAAAACCTCAAAAAGTTGATTGTAAGTCGCAATAATCTGTCCGTAATTGCACCTGAGATAGGGGAGCTCAGAAAGTTGGAAGAGCTTTCACTTTACTTCAATAACCTTGATTCGTTGCCCGATGAAATCGGGAGTCTTAAAAATCTTGAAGAACTTAAGCTGGAATATAATCAGCTTAAATCATTACCATCCACGATGGGCAACCTGAAAGAACTCACATATTTGTACCTGGGTCATAATCAACTAAAACATTTACCACCTGAGATAGGATCATGCCAGAATCTGGCCCTATTTTACATTGGTAAAAACTTTCTGGAAGAATTGCCTGCAGAGTTAGGAAACCTGGAGAGTCTTGTCGAATTGGATGTGGCCGAAGCTGGGGTGTTGCTGGTTGTACCTGAAAGTTTATGTCGCCTCAGCAAGCTGGAGTATATTTTCATTGATGAAAATACCATTGTTCCATATTGCATGCAGGGTAGTCTGAATCCACGTTTTCACATCATTTTGAAATAACTGGAATTTTCTTTGAATGTTATTCTTCGATTGAAAATCGCCAAGCACAAAAATATTCTTCCGGATGGGGATCGGGCGGGCAGGAAATACATTCGGTTTTAATACGTGGATCAATGGCTTCGGCAAAAGTGGTATATTCTACCAGGCCCCCTGATTTACAGGGATAATCTGCCAGACCTTTCCGTTTACGGGCATTTTGGACCCGGCACTGATTCATCTGAAATATAAAACTGGTCTCAGTTTCATGGCTAAAGGACTGTTCATTGATAAAGGCGTACAGTCGAAAATTCAGGGCTTGTTTTAAACCTTCCAATCCGGGATTTTCCGGCAGGTTTAAAAATCTTTTGATCGACCAGGCCTCAAAGGGGGAAAACTGTCCCCAACACGAATCGTTACATCGTTTAGCATCATTCATGCCGCGGGTAAATTCCACTGCCTGGAACCAAACACCATCGTTTGCCAGCCAGTTAACCGCAAGTGCTTCACGAAGTTTTTCCATTGTTTCATCAGGTAGTTCCAACAACGGTTTCGGTATGCCGTTTTCCAATTCAAATCCAAGTGTTTTTGCTATCCTGGTCATTTGGATTGATGAACTTTTATCCCAGGCATCACGCAATGTTTCGAAAGCTTTTTCGGGACCAAGCTGATGTTGTACTTCGGCAAACCATAGGGCGTGGTGCATCATGGTGCGATGGAAAAAATCGAGGATGAGCCTGGCATTAGCTTGCTTTGATAGGGTTTCCCTGTTGCTGTTTTCGAACATAACCTTCCTGTTTTTGAAGTTGAAGGGGTAAAAATACTTTAAATTCCGACCCGTTCTTTCGTTCACTCCGAACTTTTATGATACCCTTATGTTTGTCGATAAACTCTTTGCAAAGGATGAGGCCCAGTCCCGTCCCTTTTTCATTGCTGGTGCCCAATGAGCTTACCTGTTTGTCGATCCTGAAAAGGTCAGGTATTTTCTCAGGTGGGATTCCAATACCGGTATCAATAACGGATATTTCTATTCTTTGACTCAGCTTTCTGGCTTTGATCTTGATTCTCCCCTGGGTTGGAGTAAATTTGATGGCATTGGAGATCAGGTTGCGAAATACCGTAGACAGCATCTCAATATCACCAGTTGCAGCCATATCATTTGGCAGATCATGATAGATCTTAATTTGTTTTTTATCCGCAATGGGTTGTAATAAGTCAATGCAACCCATGATCATATCCTTGATGTTTAGGTTTTCAGGAATGAATGCTATCCTACCGGTTTGCGCCCGCGACCACTGCAATAAATTCTCCAGCAGATTAAATCCGTGTTTCGATGATTCATGGATGATCTGGATGAATCTTTTGATCTCTGCTTTATCATAGCTTTCAAAGTCATTCATCAGCAGGTCAGAAAATCCCAGCAGGGAATTGAAGGGATTCTTCAGATCATGGGCGATGATGGAAAAAAATTTGTCTTTGGTAGCATTCAGCAATCGCAATTCTTCTTCATTGCCAATCGTTTTCTGTTGGGGTTTTGTTAGATTGCTGTCATCCGGCAATTTAATTTTGGCTTCTCTTATTCGTTTGAGATCATTTCCCTTCCGTTGAACCAGGATCCCCAATAAAAATCCTAGAATTAGAAATATGATGGGGATGGCGATGAGAAAAACCAGGGGATGTATGTAAATTTTGCAAATCATTCCAGGTTCCGGGTTGATATGGGTAAACCAGTCCATTGGAAACCAGATGTGCAGGATGCTTCTTCCGATCATAATTGCGATGTTTCAAAGGGTTTTTTAACCTCAACAACAGGTTTATATTTTTACGCATGGATGATGGTAAGGTTGGCTCTTTTAATCAACAGGTAATTGTTCATAAAACCTTTGAATCACATCATCTAAGGAAGGTTTTTTGTAATGTTAAGTTGCTTTCTGTCCCCAATAAATGGAGGCTATGCCAAACGTTAGGGGGATGTGTTGGGTGTTGGTGAATCCGATGTCCCGTAAAATTGCCAGGAAGTCTTTTCCATCGGGGAACTTACCTACCGATTCCGGCAAATAGGTATAAGCTGAAGCATCGCCTGAAATGATACGACCCAGGGCAGGCAAAATAAACTTAAAATAAAAATTGTATAAATGTTTAACTGGAAATTTTCGGGGTTTTGAAAATTCAAGAATTAATACCTGTCCCCCGTTATTCAATACCCGGTACATTTCAGACAGGCCCTTTTTAAGGTCTTCAAAATTCCGAACGCCAAAAGCTACCATCACGGCATCAAAAGAATGGTCATTGAAACGAAGGTTTTCAGAATCACCGGTTTCCAGCACGATAAGATGATCCAGCTTTTTTTCAATCAATTTTGCTCTTCCAATCTGTAGCATGTCCTCAGCAATGTCAATGCCGATGATCTTTTCAGGTTCGATTTTTCGGGCCTCAATGGCCAGGTCACCAGTGCCGGTTGCCACATCCAGTATGGATTTAGGATGTTTCTTCCCCAGCAACCGGATCGCCTTGCGGCGCCAATGAAAATCAATGCCTGCTGACAAAAAATGGTTCAGGAAATCATACCGGTGGGCAATGTTATTGAACATCGACCGCACCTGTTGTTTTTTTGATTTGTTTTCTTCCACTGCACTGTTCATTACATACCCAATAAAACCTTTAAATACAAAGAAGGTTCATGCAAGCGTTTTCGGACTTCCAGATCGGTCATGGCTTTTGAGAGTTTTTCTTGCAATACTTTACTATTGACCGCACGGTTCATAACACTGTTGAATAACCAGGCATGACGAATGAATTTCGGAATTTTGGCACTGATGCTGAGTTCTTTTCCAATCCGCTGATAGAAACTGTCATCATACCCTTGCATAAACTTTGCTGAAAAGTCCTTTTGTTCAAGACATCTGACAGCCTGTTTGGCCGCCAGCATTCCACTGATGGCAGCATGTCCCATTCCTTCTCCTGTGACCGGATCGACCAGACTGGCAGCATCACCGGTCAGCATAAACCGTTCTCCTGAAATACTGCGTCGCCGGTCCCACAAAGGTAAATTATAGGCTTCCACTTTGGTTTCCTGTTTTGCATTCTTAAACCGATCCCGGAGATGCGGTTCGCTCCGGATAGCCTCAAACATGATGTTCTTCAAGCTGATTTTTCTTTTGCCAATGCGATATTGATCAAGTCCAACCCCTACGTTTGCCATATTTCCTGGTAATGGGAAGATCCAGAAGTAACCGGGTAATAAATCTTTCAGAAAATGCAACTCAACATAATTTTTTTCATGAAAACCAGTAACCCCTTTAAAATAAGTTTTGATCCCGGTCATGGTGTTTTTCCGGTCTTTGAATATCCCTCCCGGTTCTTTCATGAATTTGCTATTGACTCCACTGGCAAATATGACCAGGTCAGATCTGATCGCTTCACCGGTTTTGGATTCCAGCGTAATTCCTTGATCTTCTTTTCGAAATCCGGTTACCTCGAAATTTTCAAACAGGGATATTTCTGACTTTTCTCTGGCTTCCTCCACCAAAAAATGATCAAAATCCAGTCTGCGTGCAATAAAACCAGGAGGCAAAGAGGTGGGTAAACGATTATCGTTATAAAAGGGAAGATCCAGGGTAGTAGCATTCGGTGCTGAAATTCGGATGCCATGGGAATGCAAAAGGAAGGGCTGTCTGGATAGCTTCATCAGAAAGTTTGGATCCAATTCATGAAGAATGGTTAAAACCCAACCGCTGATACCGTCGCCACAAATTTTATCACGGGGGAACGATGCTTTGTCGAGTAATGTGCATCGGATCCCGGCTTTGGCCAGGAATAAAGCGGCAATGGTGCCTGCCGGACCTGCACCTACAATACTTACATCACTTTTAAGCATCTTGATTTTTTTACGACGAGGGCAAAGATAAAAGATAAATTTAAAAAATTGTTTAATATATTTTGTAGAAAATTAAACATTATTTGGTTGACTTTGTTCTTAAGGTAATTAAACAGAAATTGTATCTTTGCGGGCTGAATTCGAAACCCGCAAATTTCGATCAAGTACAAAGTAAAATTATAAAACAAGGTGAAAGATAAAGAAATCGTTTGCGGATTTTCAAAGTTGAATAAGGACCAAAAACTTGAGTATATTTCAAAGCATTTTGAAAATCCCGCTGATTTTGTCAGCGAACTAAAAAGTTTCTACCACGACGACCCCGACCAACAAAAGATTTTCGACGAGTTCAGTGAAAATACCATTTCTAATTTTTATTTTCCTTTTGGGATCGCACCCAATATGGTAATCGATGATAATGTTTATCATGTTCCTATGGTTATTGAAGAGAGTTCTGTAGTGGCTGCTGCTTCCAAGAGTGCCAAATTCTGGTCAGACAAGGGTGGCTTTCATACAGAGATTATCTCCACTACCAAAATAGGGCAGGTGCACTTCATATGGCATGGCAATATTGAAAAGCTTCGAACCCTCATGCCTGATCTGAAAGATCGCATGCTGGAGCGTACAGCCTCCATCACGGCCAATATGAATCAAAGGGGAGGTGGCATCATTGATATTGAGCTGGTTGATATGACCGATCAGATTGACGGATACTATCAATTGAAAGCAACATTTGAAACCGTCGATTCCATGGGCGCCAACTTTATCAATTCGTGTCTTGAAGAATTTGCTGCTGAACTCCGGGAATTTTTCGCTGAAAGTCCCTATTTTAAGGAAGAGGAGCGACATTGTGAAGTGATCATGTCGATCTTATCGAATTACACGCCAGACTGTCTGGTGAAAACATGGGTTGAATGTGATGTGGATGACCTGGACGGAATTGATGAAGAGTTATCTGGTGAGCAATTTGCCTGGAAGTTTGAAAAAGCTGTTCAGATTGCCTCGGTTGATGTTCACAGAGCCACAACCCATAACAAGGGTATCTTTAATGGTATTGATGCTATAGCGCTGGCGACAGGCAATGATTTCAGGGCCATTGAGGCATGTGGTCATACCTATGCGGCACGTGATGGAAATTACCGAAGTCTCACTGAAGTGAAAATTGAAAACGGAAGATTCATATATTCACTGACCATCCCATTGGCGCTGGGCACTGTGGGCGGTCTTACCACACTACATCCTTTGGCAAAAAAATCACTCGAATTACTTGGAAATCCCGGTGCGCGGGACTTAATGCGAATTGCCGCTTCCGTCGGACTGGCCAATAACTTTGGTGCCATTAAATCATTGGTAACCAAAGGTATTCAAAAGGGCCACATGAAAATGCACCTGTTGAATATTTTGAATCAAATGGGTGCCTCAGAAGAAGAAAAGGATAAAGCAAAAATACATTTTGAAGAGGAAAAGGTCTCCTTTAACGCGGTGGCCCGCTTTCTGGATAAACACAGAAATCCCTCTGAAATTGAAAAAGCAGTTTACGCTGGCAAATAATGAATTTTTATTCCAGGGGCAAATTATTGATCTCCGGTGAATACCTTGTAATAAAAGGGGCCAAGGCACTGATGGTGCCCTTGCTCAAAGGACAATCGTTAATTATTAAACAGGCGGAAGGTAAAGGTGAATTAAACTGGATCAGCCAGGAAAAAGGTCAGGAATGGTTCCGCGCTAAATTTGATTCTACGCTCTTTGAAATTCTTCATGCATCGGACCAGGAGATTGCAAAGCAACTTCAACTCATCCTGAAAACATCCCGAAAAATGAATCGTGAGTTTATCAGTCAGAAACATTCACTGGAAATCGTCACGGATCTTGAGTTTTTAAGAAAATGGGGATTTGGGAGCAGCTCAACCCTTATTTCGAACATAGCCTGGTGGGCCGAAATAAATCCTTACGTGCTTCATTCAAAGGTTTCGAAGGGCTCAGGGTATGACGTGGTTGCAGCCCGGATGGATAACCCGTCATTTTTTACCAAAACCGGCAAAACGTATTCAACTGAAAACGTCGTATTCAACCCATCGTATCGTCATAACATCTATTTCATATATCTTGGTAAAAAACAGAACTCTGCTTCCATGGTTTCAAAGTTTCTTGAATCAAAGAAACAGTATCGGGTTGAAAAGCGGACCATTACCGAACTGAGCCAGCATATGGCATTGGCTCCCACACAAAGTGATTTTGAGTTTTATATTAGGGAGCATGACCTATTGATGTCGGCCATATTGAAACAGCCCAGACTGAAAGATCAGAAATTTGCCGATCTTAAAGGTGAAATTAAACCACTGGGAGCCTGGGGTGGCGATTTTGCAATGATCACCTGGAACGAATCAACAGAAGATTTAAAAGGCTATTTAAAGAAAAAAAAGATCGAAACTTATTTTGCGTTTGATGAATTGATTAAAACACTGTGAAACTGCACGAAAAATACATGATGGAAGCCAAATCCCTGCAAACCTTTTCACCGTTTGCAGGCAGCCGGCATGTTGGATGGAAAAGTCCCTCCAACATTGCTCTTGTCAAGTATTGGGGCAAGCGTGATTACCAGTTACCCCGTAATCCTTCCCTGAGTTTCACCCTCTCCAATTCATTTACAGAAACCTCTGTTGAATATTCATATACTAGAAAAGAAAAACCTACGATTGCATTTGTTTTCGAAGGTAAATCCAAAAAATCCTTTAAAACAAGGGTGGAAAAATACCTTCAAACGGTAGGGGTTTATCTTCCGTTTTTGAAGCATCTTGATCTGAAGATTAAAAGTGTTAATTCATTTCCCCATTCGTCGGGGATTGCATCTTCAGCCTCAGGGATGAGTGCCCTGGCATTGTGCCTAACGTCGATGGAGCAACGTTTATTTGGAACCCCTGAAGGACGGAAAAATTTTCTGAACAAAGCTTCTTTCCTGGCCCGGTTGGGATCGGGAAGCGCAGCCCGCTCAGTTTATGGTGATTATGTTTTATGGGGAGAACATGCTGCTATGGAAGGATCAATGGATGAGGCCGCCGTTCAGATAGACATTGCAGGAAAAGACCGATGGGAATTGGGTGATGCCATCCTGATCACCAGCAGTGAAAAGAAAAAAGTGAGTAGCAGTGTCGGCCATGCCTTAATGGAACATCACCCATATGCAGAGGCCCGCTATGAACAGGCCCGTATTCACATTCCACAATTAGCGGAAGCGATGAAAACGAATCAAGATACTGCATTTCAGGAAATAGTTGAAAACGAAGCATTGAGCTTGCATGCACTCATGATCAATTCTAATCCGGGTTTTACTTTGATGAATAACAATACCTGGTCGATCATAGAGGAAGTTCGCGAATATCGCAAAAAAACAGGCACTTTTGTCGCATTTACCCTCGATGCGGGACCAAACGTACATTTGATTTACAGGAAAAAAGATAAAGAACAAATTTTGGAATTTATTCATAGTGAATTGATTCAGTATTGTGAAAACGGTTACTGGATCGACGATGCAATAGGCAGTGGACCGATTGAATTAAACTGATGGCAATGGAAAACAACGATAATAATATTTTTTACGGCAAGATCATCCTCTTCGGGGAGTATGGGATTATATTCGATTCAATGGCACTGACCATCCCATTTACCCATTTTCATGGTGAACTTAGTTTCGACAATACCTATAATCGTTATAAATACACAGATTATGATTTTGCACGGAACTCCAATGCTCAACTTGAATCGTTTTCGGTTTACCTAAAAAAACTGATGGATGAAGGCAAATTGGACATAGGGTTTGATTTTAACAAATTCATACGCGATCTGGATAACGGACTTTATTTTGAATCAAGTATTCCGCAAGGTTTTGGTCTGGGAAGTTCAGGTGCATTGGTTGCAGCACTCTACAATCACTATGCTTCCAAAAAGATACTGGGAGGTCGATCAGTCACCAAAGAGGAGACCCTGGAATTGAAAAATATCTTTTCCGCCATGGAGTCTTTTTTTCATGGTAAGAGTTCGGGAATCGATCCTTTGAATTCATACATACAGTTTCCATTGCTGATCAATTCCAAGACTGACATTGAAACAGTGGGCATTCCGCGCAATAAGATCAATGGTGATTCGGGTATTTTTCTGATCAATTCCGGTAAACCCAGTAAAACGGAACCACTGGTCAATCTGTTCCTTGAAAAATGCAATGATCCGGGTTATTCTAAAGTTATAACGGACGAATTCATTCCCTTGAATAATGCCTGTATACAGAACCTGATCAGCGGTGAGATGGATTCCTTTTTTGAGCAACTGACTAAATTGTCGGCCTTGCAACATGAATACTTTGAGCCCATGATCCCGGCCAGTTTCTTGCCCATTTGGAAAGAAGGATTGGATTCAGATACCTTCAATCTCAAACTTTGTGGCTCAGGTGGAGGCGGATATTTATTGGGCTTTACCAAAAACCTCACCCAAACCCAGGATTATTTCCATGCGAAAGATATGGAGGTGGTGACAGTTTATAAGAGTGCACGATAGATCGGATTACATTTTTTAGCATATACTTAAAATAATTTTCTATAATTCATTCAGCTTGCTGAAAGAATTATATTAAATTCCTTCAGTTAGTTGAAGGAATTTTATACATTTGCGTTGATAAATAGTCAGCTTATGTATATTAACAGAGCAATCCGGGCAGCTTTTTTAGCAAAATTGCAACCCAACAAAGTAAACGTTTTACTTGGTGCAAGAAGGACCGGTAAAACACTATTTCTCAAAAAACTGGTTAAAAATGATATTGAGGAACCTTTTCTTTTCTTAAACGGTGAAGATATATCTACCTCGGCCATACTGAGTGAACGGACGGTTGCAAATTATAAGAGGCTCCTGGGCGAAAAAAGACTACTCATCCTTGATGAAGCCCAGAAAGTTCCTGATATAGGACTTATTCTGAAACTGATGGTTGATCATATTGACGGAATTAAGATCATAGCCACCGGTTCATCGGTATTTGATTTGACCAATAAACTGGGAGAACCCCTAACCGGCAGGAAATTTACCTTTCATTTGTTTCCCATTGCCCAGATGGAAATTTCGGAATCAGAAAACCTGATTGAAACAAAATCGAATATGGAAGAAAGGCTGATTTATGGTTCTTATCCCGAGGTTATCACCCTGCAGGGTAATCAGGAAAAGGCTTCCTATTTAACTGAAATTGTAAATGCTTATTTGTTGAAAGATATTTTAGAAGTAGATGGTGTAAGAAACTCAGCAAAAATGTTTAATTTATTGAGGTTGATCGCGTTTCAAACAGGTAAAGAGGTGTCGTTGGATGAACTGGGAAAACAGCTTGGCATCAGTCGTAATACGGTAGAAAAGTACCTGGATTTACTGACAAAGGTTTTCGTTGTATACAAGTTGCCTGGATTTAGCCGTAATCTCCGGAAAGAGATCGTTAAAACAAATCGGTGGTATTTCGTTGACAATGGCATTCGAAACGCGTTAATCAGCAATTTCAATTCAATTAACCTTAGGGCTGATACCGGTGAACTTTGGGAAAACTATGTATTATCTGAACGGATGAAATATCAAAGCTATCACCGGATACTGGTCAATAATTATTTCTGGAGAACCTACCAAAGACAAGAGATTGATTGGGTTGAAGAACGAGAGGGAAAACTTTTTGCATATGAAGTAAAATGGAGTCCTCATAAAAAAACAAAGATTCCTTCAGCCTGGGCACAAGCATATCCAGATAGCAGATTTGAGGTTATCACGCCCAATAATTATTTGGATTGGATTTGTTAAAACATATACCTGTTTGCATACAAAAGACTTAGAAGTGGTGACGGTTTATAAGAGTTCGCGCTAATTGATAAATTTCCTACTTTTTTCTTTTTTTTTCAAAAAAAACATACATTTGTTCGATCGAATCGGACAACATGAGCGAAGTTTATTTCATTCGGTTTTTAGCTACCCACCTTTACCTGAATATCAAACGCAGGGACGAGTTCCATTTTTAGTTTCCCAGGAAAATACTGTCAATATTTGTAAATTTTATCAATTACTCCCGATTGCTATCGGGATTACTAAAAATAATCAACATGGAACTTCCTTTTGCAGAATCATATAAAATAAAAATGGTGGAGCCTATCCGCCGCAGCACTCGCGAAGAGCGCGAAGAATGGCTGAAAGAAGCCTATTACAATTTGTTTAACCTCAGGGCTGAATATGTTTATATTGACCTGCTCACCGATTCAGGTACTGGTGCCATGAGCGACCGCCAATGGTCGGCAATGATGCTGGGTGACGAAAGTTATGCCGGCGCTTCCTCCTATTTGAAAATGAAAGCGGTGATCAAGGAGTTGTTCGGTTTCAATGACTTTTTGCCCACCCACCAGGGCAGGGCCGCCGAAAATGTGCTGTTTTCACTTTTGGTGAAGAACGGAGATATCGTGCCCGGAAACTCCCACTTTGATACGACTAAAGGGCATATCGAGTTCAGGCATGCTCATGCGGTAGATTGTACCATTGATGAAGCATTTCACCCGACTGAATTCCATCCTTTTAAAGGGAATCTCGATCTGAATAAACTGGAGAATGTTTTCAAAAAATATCCCATTGAAAAGATTCCTTTTGTGGTCGTTACACTCACTTGTAATACATCCGGTGGACAGCCGGTTTCCATGCAAAACCTAAAAGAAGTGTATGCCCTGGCTAAAAAATATGGAACCCGGGTAATTTTTGATTCGGCTCGGTTTGCTGAAAATGCTTATTTCATTAAAACCCGTGAGGAGGGTTACCAGGATAAAACCATTAAGGAGATCGTCAAAGAGATGTATTCCTATGCCGACGGCATGACCATGAGCAGTAAAAAAGATGCCATTGTGAACATGGGAGGTTTTATCGGTTTCAGGGAGCGGAAAATGTATGAAGAAGCCAGTGTTTATAACATTATGTTTGAAGGTTTTGTGACCTATGGCGGAATGTCGGGAAGGGATATGAATGCGCTGACCCAGGGTCTGCTCGAAGGGACCGAGTTTGATTACCTGGAAACCCGCATCAAGCAGGTGGCTTATTTGGGTGATCAACTAAAAACTTATGGCGTTCCGATGCTGGAGCCCTTTGGCGGACATGCCATCTTTTTAAATGCCAAAGAGTTTTTACCTCAGATCCCCAAAGAGGAATACATTGCTCAAAAACTGGCCACAGAAATTTATCTGGAAGGCGGTGTTCGTGCTGTAGAGATTGGCACCATGCTGGCCGACCGCGATCCGGATACCCGGGAAAATCGTTATCCTGAATTGGAAATGGTTCGGCTTGCTATTCCTCGTCGGGTTTATACGAACAGCCACATGGATTATGTTGCTGCAACCATCGCCAATGTTTTTGAGCGACGAAATGAGATCAAACGTGGTTACAAAATCCTACGTGAACCACCCATTATGCGTCACTTTACGGTTGAGCTGGAAACGTTGTAAAATTGTAAACAGGGTAAATATTAATCCACAATTAACGCTTTCAATAGGTCTATTTATTTATATTTGTCATCCTTTTATGCAAAAATAAAAATCAGACGTAGCATCAATCCTGAATATTGATAATGGAATCTATTTACCTTATCCTGATCGTCATCCTTTTTGTTTTGGCAATTTCCGACCTGGTTGTAGGCGTCAGCAATGACGCTGTAAATTTTCTCAATTCAGCCGTAGGTGCAAAGGCCGGAAACTTCAGGTTGATCATGGTGATTGCAGCCCTGGGTGTGCTGGTTGGGGCAACCTTTTCAAGTGGCATGATGGAGGTTGCCAGAAAGGGAATATTCCATCCCCAATATTTTTATTTTTCTGAGATCATCATCATCTTCCTTGCCGTAATGATCACGGATGTAATTTTACTAGACCTTTTCAATACGTTTGGAATGCCGACTTCCACCACAGTTTCCATCGTATTTGAATTGTTAGGAGCCGCCGTAGCCGTATCCATTATCAAAGTGTTAAACGATCCAAATGCTCTTGAACTCAGTCAATACATCAATTCAGCAAAAGCACTCGCTATTATTTCCGGTATTTTACTATCAGTGGTAGTGGCATTTACAGTTGGTGCCATCATTCAATATTTCAGCAGGCTGATCTTTTCATTTGATTACGAAAAAAGGATCAAATATTATGGTTCGATCTGGGGAGGATTAGCCATTGCAGCCATTACTTATTTTATGCTGATCAAGGGGGCAAAAGGTGCAGCCTTTATGTCGGATGATGTAAAGGATTACATTAAACATAATTCGGTGGCAATCATCGGAATTAGCTTTGTTGCCTGGACAATTATTCTTCAGATAGTTACCTGGATTACCCGTTTCGATATTTTAAAGTTCATTGTTTTGGTGGGAACCTTTGCACTGGCAATGGCATTTGCGGGCAATGACCTGGTAAACTTCATCGGGGTGCCACTTGCCGGATACGAATCGTATAAAAGTTTTATTGCCAATCCGGGCGCTGATCCCAATCTTTTCCTCATGACCGACCTGGTAGGGCAGGTTAAAACTCCAACCTATTTTTTATTGATTGCCGGCTTAATTATGGTAATAACCTTATGGACCTCCAGGAAGGCCAAAAGTGTCATTAAAACATCCGTTGATTTGGGAAGGCAGGAAGAAGGGGAGGAGCGTTTTGGTTCTACATTGCTTGCACGAACAATCGTAAGGAACTCCAATGCACTGAATAATGCCGTAAAATCGGTGCTACCGGAAAGTTTTATTAAATACATTGACAAACAGTTCGATCACAAACCATTTGTGGAAAAGCAAAAGAAGCTGGGATCCAAAGCTCCGGCATTTGATATGATTCGTGCTTCGGTGACCCTTGTGGTTGCCAGTATCCTGATTGCTTTTGCAACATCTCTCAAACTGCCGCTTTCTACTACTTATGTAACGTTTATGGTAGCCATGGGAACATCCCTTAGTGATAAGGCCTGGGGTCGGGAGAGCGCTGTATACCGAATAACCGGTGTGATTTCCGTAATCGGAGGCTGGTTTTTTACTGCATTTTCTGCTTTCGTTATTTCCTTTGTAATAGCTTACCTCATTCACCTGGGTAGTTTTGCAGCGATCCTGGTGTTAATGGTCTTGGTGGGATTTGTAGTTTACCGGACACATGTTATCCATCGTCGTAAACACGGAGTTGTTACCCCAGCCGGATCGGTGATCAAAGAAAAATATAATGGTGAAAAAATTGCAACCCGCTGCACAAAAAATGTAAATGATATATTAAAAGATATTTCTGTAATATTTATAATGACTATCGATGGATTATCGAAAGAAAATTATCGAACCCTTAAAAAGGCTTACAAGTCCGTTCAGGATTTAAACGCGGAGACCAAAGAGCTAAAAGACAATGTGAATGATACCATCCTGAACCTGGAGGAGAACTTTATCGAAACCGGCCATTATTATGTTCAGGTCCTTGATTATTTGCGCGAAATGGCACATAGCATCACTTTTATCATTAAACCAAGTTTTGAGCATGTAGATAATAATCACAAACCATTGTTAGCTATTCAGGTGACCGAGCTGAAAGAGCTTTCACTTCAAATACAGAATTTCATCAATGAAATCAGTAAAACCATCAAAGCAGGGAAATTTGAAAATGTTAATGAATTGATTGAACACCAGCAAAGAATTTTGAAGGTTTTGGATGGAATCCGGAAAGGACAGATAAAAAGGATAAAAGCAAATGAAGTAGGAACGCGTAACAGTATGCTTTACCTGGCTATTCTGGCCGAAACAAAAAATTTATTGTTGCAATTGATCAACTTACTGAAAGCGCAACGTGATTTTCTGGTTTATATCTCAAATAACAATTCGCAAATAATTAATAAAGACTAATCTATTATTTGATCCAGCCACTTTGATGTAATAGGGTCCAATTTCGGGCCCAGTTATCATATAAAAAAGCACCTTTAAAATTCACATCATTAAACCAGGGGTCGGGATAAGGGGCCAGATTATCTGAAATATTTCCTGCTGGTAAAATATCATATGAATTTTCGTTGATTTCTATACCTGGATTACTCACGGTATTTTGGGCATCAGTAAAATATGCACTGAAAATTTCATTTTGCTCGTCGATATTGGTGCCATTTTCTGCATATACCCTAAATATTTCATCAGCTATATTATCGGCCACATCCCAAAAGATATTTTTAAGGATATTAATATTGCCGTTTTCAAACTGACTGTAACAATCATTTAACCCTGCTTTATATTCGATAAAAACGCCATTGTGTTGGGTGATCAAAATCGTATTTGCCAGGTTTAATCCTGCAAATCGATTGAGTTGAATCGTGCGGTTTGTAATGTTGTTGCCTCGTCCAATCAAGGTACAGTTGAATATAAATGGAATAGCATAGGGAGTTCCCAATTCAGGATCCACCCCCCCACTACCTTCGATAAGTAAATCTCCCTCCGCTACATCTTCTATGCCCAGCCAAAATTGTCCGTATCCGTGGTATCCAAGATCATAATCAAACGCATCGTCTCCATTAAAAGCGGAAACAATATTCCTGCAGTTAACACTGCCACCAAAAAATTCAATACCATCATCTTTATTGGATATGACTTCTACATATTCAATGGTAGTTTTATTTCCAACGCCTCCCAGGGTAAGTCCATTGATTTCATTTTCGCTACCAATATTGGTTCCGCCATGTCGTATGGAAACATATTTCAAGATACCGGAATCATCCTCTTCATTTCCACCACCATAAATCCCTCGGGGTTCTGATATGGGGATTCCTTCAATATGGGCTTCATTGAATTCATTATTAAGCGGTGCATTACCCAGAATGATCAATCCGCCCCAAAGGCCTTTGGCAAATACCGGCACCGAGCCATCCAGATCATCTCCCTCACAGGTAAAAATGATAGGATTAACGGAATTACCTGCTGCTATAATCCTTCCCCCACGTGCAACAATGAGTGCACTGGCATTTTCACCCTGACCGGTTTTTGCCCGGATCACAGTTCCTGGTTCAATGGTGAGTACCTGCCCATCATTTACAAAAACAAAACCATCCAGCAGATAGTTATTATCTGAAGTCCAAGTGGTCGTTCCTGTTCCGCCACCATTGTCGGTGATCACTTCTGAACCCTCATCTATTGTATAATCTCCTTTCCTTTCGCAACTGGAAATCATCAACAACATTGTAACAGCGAAGATGAAAAGATAAATTTTAAAATATTTCATGACAATTAACATAACTTAGAATGAAACTTCAACATTCAGGAAAATATACTGCTCATTGGCAATGTTTTCTGCATACGGAAACCAATCCTGATAGTCAATTGCCAGTTTAACCTCCTTGATAGGGCTGAATTCAATTCCTGCAATGATCTTGCTTCCATCTTCAGTCAGATTCCAGGGGATATCTTCCGGTTGGGCAATATTTGAAGAAACTTTGTCGTATCTGCTAAATAGCTGCCATTTGTCAAATATGTAATATGAAACATATCCGGAGTATCCGTTTCTGTTTTGATCAGCTACATAGTTATCGTTGATGATATAGTGATATTCAATTCCAGCGATCAGTTTATGATCCAGGTTATAACCAATAAATGCGGAGGTGGTATTCATCCGATTTCCTTTTTCGGAGACATTGTAATACAATCTTGTAATAAAATTATATCCTGGGAGGATCGTCACACCAAAAGCTGTTTTAAACGTATTATCGCCCTGCAGTCTGGTGTATCCTTCGCCGTTACTGAGCGTAAAATCAACCGACAGCCAGTTGGTCCATTCATAGACCGCCATCCAGCCCAGGTCAGCAGAAAATCCAAACCGGTAGGCATCTGCAAACGACTTCTCAATATACCGGTGTGCCCAATATTTCTCCTGGATCTTAAAATGAGTCAAATCTATGATACCAAAATAAGTTGAGAAATTATTATGGGTGTACTTCAGGTAGGCATTTTTGAAATAGGCGTACCGCCTGATCAGTGAAAATTCCGACAGGTCTTCGGGGCTTCCGATATCAAGTTTGATATTGGCAGAAAAGTGATCACTGAGGTCGTGCTGGTAACCAAAGTAAGCCCTTCTGATTTCAAATGCAGATTCATTATCTCCACGGTTCAATTCTGTGTAGAAATTACTGTAAATTTTCCCGTATACTTCACCCTTCTTTTTGGGGTTTTGTACCTCCTGCCCTTCCAGTATTGTCGAAAAGCTAAGGATCCAAAACAAACAAAAACCCAAAATACGAGATATCATTTCTGTGATGTACATAATGTATAATTTGGATTGGCTGTAAAAATAGAATAGTCATTCTACCTGATATTAAATAAATTACGATTTTTTATTAACATTAATTTAACCTCATATTAACTTTAACTTAAATAGATTCACTATTTTCGTAACATTCTTATAGCTAATATTGCATCTGTTATAAAACAAGATGTTATTACTTATATTGAATGGAAACAATTTACCTTGTCCTGGTCATCGTACTTTTTGCACTGGCAATTTCCGACCTTGTAGTTGGTGTTAGTAACGATGCTGTTAATTTCCTGAATTCAGCCATTGGTTCCAAAGTAGCCCCCCTGAAAGTCATCATGTTCATCGCCGCCATCGGTATCGTTGTCGGTGCCACATTTTCAAGTGGTATGATGGAAGTAGCACGAAAGGGGATCTTTCATCCGCAGAATTTTTATTTTGCAGAGATCATGATCATATTTCTGGCGGTGATGATCACCGATGTGATCCTGTTGGATGCATTCAATACCTTTGGAATGCCAACGTCGACTACCGTTTCCATTGTTTTTGAACTTTTAGGTGCTTCGGTAGCCATAGCCATGATAAAAATCTACACCGATCCCAGTGCTATGTTGATAAGTGATTATATCAACTCTGCAAAAGCACTGGCCATAATTTCCGGAATATTGCTTTCGGTTGTCATAGCCTTTACAGTCGGAGCTATCGTTCAGTATATTGCCCGGCTGCTGTTTTCATTTAATTATAAAAGGAATCTCAAATTTTTCGGTGCCATTTGGGGCGGGATTGCCATTACAGCCATCACCTACTTTATCCTGATCAAAGGTGCCAAAGGAGCCTCTTTCATGTCCGAAACCACAGTGGATTTTATAAAGGGTAATTCTTTTATGATCATGGTGGTGAGTTTTATAGCATGGACCGTGATACTTCAGCTTTTTGCATGGTTTACGCGGTTCAATATTTTAAAGTTTATTGTACTGGTGGGAACTTTTGCCCTGGCCATGGCCTTTGCCGGGAATGACCTGGTGAATTTTATCGGGGTACCCCTGGCAGGATATGAATCGTTTAATTCATTTATGGCCAGTCCGGGGGCTGAGCCGAATGTTTTCCTGATGAGCAGCCTCACTGAAAAAGTTAAAACACCCACATTCTTTTTGCTGATTGCTGGATTGATCATGGTTGTGACACTCTGGACCAGTAAAAAGGCCAGATCCGTTACCAAAACAGAGATCAACCTGGCCAGGCAGGATGTAGGTTATGAGCGTTTTGGTTCATCCATGTTTGCCCGGAGCTTGGTACGGCGGGTCGACAACATTGCCATGGGATTTAAAAAGATATTACCAGAATCAATGCTTCAGAAAATTGAAAAGCAGTTTGACCAGACCGAGTATAAGAAGCAGCAACAAAAAATGGGTAAAGAAGCCCCTTATTTTGATTTGATCCGGGCTTCCGTCAACCTGGTGGTCGCCAGCATCCTCATTTCATTTGCCACCTCTATGAAACTTCCTCTTTCCACTACTTATGTGACATTTATGGTGGCAATGGGTACTTCTCTCAGTGATAAAGCCTGGGGACGCGAAAGTGCAGTATACCGGATCACGGGTGTGTTTTCGGTGATTGGGGGATGGTTCTTTACGGCCTTCAGTGCTTTTACAGCTGCTTTTATCATTGCTGCTGTTATCAAATTAGGTGGATTTATTGCGATATTTGTCTTTATCGCGCTGGCCATCTTCTTTATTTACCGGACCCACATCATCCATAAGAGGCGTTATGCTGATTCCGAAGCTAAGGAAATGGCTGTTGTTACTTCACTCACCAATACAGGCATTACTGAAAGTTGTTTGCTAAATGTGCAACAAGTCCTGAATAAAACTTCTGAAATTTTTGCCGGAACCATTGAAGGATTATCCAATGATGATCTGAAGAAATTGCGAAAAATCTTCCGGGATGTCAATAATCTGAATGATAAGACCAAAGATTTAAAAGACAACCTGAACCTCACCATCAGTCATCTTGAAGAAACCTCACTTGAAGGCGGATATCATTATGTTCAGGTGATGGACTATATGCGCGAGATGTCGCACAGTATAACCTATTTGAGTAAACCCTGTCTTGATCACGTGGATAATCACCATAAAGGACTATTGGCAGTGCAGGAAGAGGAATTATTTGATCTGGCAAGAATGCTCAGGGATTTTGTCCGGCTGGTCAATGAAATTACCAAAAAAATGGAATATGAGCGGATGCCTGAAATAATAGATAATCAGCAAAAGATTCTGAAATTTATTGATACCTCCAGAAAAAAGCAGGTCAAGCGGATCAAGTTAAAGGAAGCGGGAACCCGAAACAGTATGCTTTTCCTTGGTATCCTCACGGAAAGTAAAAATTTGATGTTGCAGATGGTCAATCTTATCAAATCGCATCGTGATTTTAATGATGCAATGGTACAGAGTGTTGAAAAAAAGGTAAAAGAAACCACACTATAAACTTAACTTTCCTCCCCTTGGACTTAATGATTATTTAACATTGGGTTAAATTTCAGTTAATACTGTACATCTATTTTTGTAGCCTAAAACATTTATAAAATGAAAAAAGCAATCTTGTCATTTGTATTTCTGACCTTCCTTGGATTCGTTTACGCTGAAAATGAAGGCACAAAATCTGCTGAAACGCCCAAAGAGCCTGTGGCAATGGTAACCCTGACGGGTTCTGTTGTGGATTTTACATCAGGCGAAGCACTTACCGGTGTTGAAGTTAAAATTGAAGGTACAGATGTAACGACATATACTGATTTTGATGGTCATTTCGAGATTGAGGTAAAACCCGGTAAATATAACCTGATCGCCTCATACATTTCTTACAAAAACAGCCTCGTTGAAAATTTTGAGGTTGATCAGAAAAAAGAGAATCTCGATATCAAATTACAGGAGGAGAAATAATTAAATTTCTCAACGATAACACACGAGGCGCTCTTTAGAGCGCCTTTTTTATTTCAAATCATTCCTTATGTTAAGGGAGCAAAAAGATTTTATGGCTGTTCTCTTAGAGATTTGAAAAGCGTTGAAACAATTGATTCCAACAGTTAGTAAATCAAAAAAGCGTTTATAAAAAAACCCCGGCTTTATGCCGGGGCCTTCCGTTGGAAATCAAGTATTAATATTTTCTTTCACTTTTAAGGTTCCCCTCCTGATCGAACATTTTCCAAACACCGGTTTTTTCTCCGTCCTTATAATGCATTTCATAGAGTAGATTTCCTTCATCATCCCATATAAACCAGTCACCGTCTTTTTTATCATCTTTATACCTGGCTTCTGCCACTTTAATGCCTTCCATGTTCCAATTGATCCATAAACCATCTTTTTTGCCTTCATTATAGGATCTTTGTTCATGCTTGTTTCCGTTCTCAAAATAGGTGATTACTTCTCCATCCTCAAGTCCATTTTTTATATTTAGTTTCATCTTCGGATTGCCATTCTCATAGTATTCGGTATGCGTACCTGTGTACAGCATATCTTTTTTATAAAAATGGCCGTCTTTCAACACCACCTCCTGGGCAATCAGGTTACCGCTAATCAGGAAGAGCATAAGGGTGACAACCATCGTGATATTTTTTTTCATCTTTATCCTTTAATTAGTTATTACAAATTTAAAGTTTAATTTGTTTCAATATTTCAATAAAGTACAAACCTGCAGATTTTGATCGATAGCAAAACTGACTTTGATTGAGATATTTATATCCCGCAAACCCATTAAAAAATAGCGTAACTGAACCTGATCTTGAATTCAATTCCCGGATCAAGCCGCTCGAAATACTGGCTATTGGCGCCATAGGATTTAAAAATCGCCTCTTTTTGATCGTTCAGGATGTTTTCTATTTTTACTCCAATCTTAATGCGATCGTCTTTTCCCAGTTTTTTATTGGCATTAAAATTCAGGCTGTGGAAAGGTTCGGCATATATATCCGGCCGGTCAACAATACCGACAAACTGGAGTGTTTGTCCCTGTACATTGTAAAATATTCCGGCTTCAAGACCATTCCAGAATCCTTTTTCACCACCATCATACGAAAGGCCCCCATTGATGAGATAGGGCGCCTGTCCTGCCATGTCCCGGTATTCATCAATGGTTTGTCCGGTACGGGCATTTTCAATCCTTGAATTATATTCGGTCGGACTCAGTTTAATTCGTGATTCAGTGAGGGTAAAATTGAACAATACATTCAGGTTCCGGAAAGCATTTGTAAAGGAACCAAGGTTAAACCTGAATTCCGTTTCTGCACCGAAAACTTCACCATCTCCAACATTCCGGGGTTGGAAGGAGCCGGTTTGCGTGGCATACTGGACGATCTCAATAGGGTTGAGGAACTGTTTATAAAACCCACTGATGGAAAGCATTTGACCATTGGTTCCGAACCATTCCCATCGCAGATCAAAATTGTGGATGTCGGTGCTGGTCAGGTTACCATCCCAGTATTCAATACCGGATGCATCGTCGGCATCGCGAAACAGGCCACCTACAAAAGTACGACCGGTAATGGGATCATAAATCTCAGCATAAGACAGTTCCTTAAACGATGGACGGGCAATGGTTTTGGTGTAAGAAAGCCGGAGGTTTTGACTTTCGGATAAACTGTAAATAAAATTTACCGATGGGAAGATTCCCAGATCATCCAGTACAATATCATTATCCAGAACCCTTGTCCGCAACTGATCGGTGCCGGTATATCGTTGTGTGTAATTTTCAAGTCGTACACCTATAATGGCTTTTAATCTTTCAAGCAGACCCAATGTTGCCGAAACATAGCCCGCAGCATTGTTGGTGTTAGCATTGAACTGATTGGGATTTGTTGGGATGAAACGGGCTTCATAGGTTGTGCCGCGATTTACATTGCCTTCATAGGGCCAAAGGTTTTCTGGATAGAAAAGTTCATCCGGATTCCCTGTCAATGGAATATTCCGGATATTAAGGGCATAACTTCGGATGATAAAGTCACGCTCCTTAAAGGTGTAAGCACCCCCGAAGTGGAGTTTGGATTTACGACCTAAAAATTCAAAATCGCGTGAAATATTTAGAATTCCAGCCAGGTCTATTTCATCCAGTTCGCGCCAGATCCGTTCCGGAAATCCTACTTCTGTTCCGATTGCCCAGTCACCATCCCGATCTTCATACCGTGTAAACCGAACATCCGGATCTTCCATCATCGCCAGTGTCGGCGATAGTTTCCATTCCAGATGCCAGCGTGCATGGCTGAAATTGTGTTCACCGGCGATCAGCAGATTGGTCAGGGATCGCTGGCTGTAATCCAGGTTATGTTGCAAGGCATTGAAGATGGATCCCTGGTCGGATCCCCTGAAATCAAATATACCGGCTTTCGATTCTCCATTTTGCAAATGCATCAGGTTGATGCGGTATTTCGATTTTTTTGTTTTGATGGCAAATCCTGCCAGTCCGCTTAACAGTACATTGCTAACCCCATAATTTCCGATCTGGAATTCACGAACTTCCATATCATAGTCATTGGGATCGGCAGAAAGGCCATATCGACCGAATTCAGCATCTTCATAGAATTCGGTTTCATTTTTATAGGAAATACTAACATTGTAACCCAGCGTAACCTTTTCCCGTGGGATCTGGTTTCCAAAACTCGCTCCCATGTCAAAATCCATAAAACTACTTTGTTTATAAGCCGCCATGGTTGGATTGAAACGTCCCAGGATGTCCTGGTACCGTTGACCTTTTTCGCCATCAGGGTTGCCCACTACCTCAGAAAAGAAGGGGATATTGCTGGTGGCCGGGATATCGCGCGTGCCATCATCGAAACCCAGAAAATCGGTTTGTCCCCCATCATAGGTCAGGTAATCTGCATTGAAATGCATGGCAGGATTATAAGAAACAGAGAGGGAAATATTTCCTGTTTTTTCATCTGGAAAATCCCTGGTTTCAATATTGATTACCCCTCCCGTAAAATCTGCTGGAAGGTCGGCACTGAATGATTTATGAACGATGATATTGTCGATGACGTTGGTGGGGAAAAGATCCATTTGTAAGGTATTGCGGTCGGGATCTAGCCCGGGGATATCAACTCCGTTCAGGATTGTTTTGGTGTACCGGTCGCCCAGGCCCCGCACATAAACATACTTGCCCCCTTCAACAGATACACCGGTTACCCTTTTCATGGATGCAGCCGCATCGGAATCACCAATTTTGCGAAATCCGGAAGCAGAAATTCCATCAATCACATTGGCTGATTTTTGTTTAATAGTCATGAGGGCATTTTCAGTATTTCTTACGGCTTTGGCCGTTACTGTAACTTCGGTCAGTTCAATGGAAGCCTCTTCAAGACCCACATCGGCCAAAACATTGGTTTCTCCTGATTGGACCACAATTCCCTGGATGTTGAGTGTTTCATAGGAAATGAAAGAGATCCGGAGATTATAGGTCCCTGCTGCAATCGGAATATTGAATTTTCCATCCAGGTCGGTAATGGTACCGGTGGTGGAACCATCAACCAGAACCGTAACACCCGGAAGATATTCACCGGTAGTGGCATCGAAAACCGTTCCCCTGATAAATCCATTTTGGGCGAAGGATGCGTATCCTGTGAACATTAACAACAGGATGATGAACATTTTTAATCGCATATCTCGGAATTAATATCTGTGTTTTTTTAAACATTGAAACACGCAAGTTTTATAACCTGCGTGTTTCAATGGAATATTCATATAGAAATTTCTTTTCTATTTTAAACCGTCAAGTGCTCCGGATACGGCTGCCCATGACCAGTTTTGGAACTTGGAAACATCGGCGCCTACAGTGTTTGCTCCTTCATTAACTTCCGTAACAAAGGCATCTGAGCCTTCGATGAAGAAATCGGTCACTGAAAATCCATCCGGAATGGTGGCTTCGAGCTCGGAAGCGCTTAGTCCGGCAGGAACCAGATCAAAATCCTGTCCTTCAGCCAGTCCGAAAAAGTAGATGTTCATCATATCAACCAATGAATTGTCATCCAGATCGACCAATCCTTCTGCATCGCCAGCGTATACCGTTCCGTTTTTGATGGTATGGGTTGCTTCCATGCTTCCTTCCGGTCCGTCGAGCTCAAAGCACTCATCACCGGGATTGACCACGATAAAATTATCCAGTGTTCCTCCCCATGATTGGTCCGTATCAATGGCATCATCACCGGTATTCCAGACGATTGCATTTTTAACATTGACCGTTCCCCCGAACCATTCAATACCATCGTCCTGATTCGATACGATTTCCACGTTTTCAATCACGGTCTCGCTACCGACACCACCCAGGGTAAGGCCATTGATCTCATTTCCTTCACCAATGTTGGCACCACCATGACGAATGGATACATACCGGATCACGCCAGAATTGTCAGTCCCGTTATTGCCGCCGTAAAGTCCATTTTGATCCGAGGGTGGGATCCCTTCAATCTGGGCAGGAGAAGCATCAGCCGAGATAGGAGCATTCCCCAGAACAATGAGCCCACCCCATAAACCGTTCAGATCGGGATCAAGGTTTGGACTGGCAACCATACCAGGTTCGATCTCATCAGCTACAGAGGTGAAAATAATGGGTTGGGTTTCGGTTCCCTCCGCCATGATTTTACCGCCACGGGCAATGATCAATGCTGTAGCATTGGCCCCGGTTCCGGCTTCACCTTTAATGATAACACCAGGCTGGATCGTCAGTGTAACTCCTGAAAGGACCGCGATGCGGGCACCAAGGATATAAACTTTTCCGGTTTCCCAGGTGGTGTTTTGGTCGATATTGGTAGTAACTTTTATTCCGGTAGTATTATCAGGAGGTGTTGGTGTAGGATCATCATCATCTTTGCTACAGGCTGAAACAAGGATTAAAGCCGCTGCAAACAGGGCCGTGTAAATAAATAGTTTTGAATTTTTCATGTGTTTCATTAATTTTATTTAACTTAAATTTGTTAGCAAATTTCTTTTGCTGCAAAGCAATACCTTAATTGAAAAGTTAATTTTAATGAAAGGTTAACTTTAGGTTAATTGTCAGGCGCCAGGTTTAATGATAACTTAATATTTATCGTGTAATTTTGGCTCCAATATTTATAACAATGCTCCATCATGGATATAAGTAATTCCAAAATCCTTATCGTGGATGATGAAAAGGACATCATCGAATTCCTGCAATACAATTTTGAGAAGGAGGGCTTCCAGGTTTATTCTGCTCAGAATGGCGCTGAGGGTAAAAAAATTGCCCAGAAAGAAAAACCGGATTTGATCCTTCTGGACATTATGATGCCCGGTATGGATGGGGTGGAGCTATGCCAGGACTTACGCGATATGCCCGAATTTGAAGACACCCTGATCGTATTTCTTACCGCCAGGGGTGAAGACTATTCTCAGATTGCTGGTTTTGAAGTAGGTGCCGATGATTATATTACCAAGCCGGTTCGCCCGCGGGTACTCATTGCCAGGATCAAGGCACTGCTGAAGCGGAAATCCAAATTGCGGACAGACGAAAATAAAATTGATGTCAGCTCCATTGTTATCGACAGGGATAAACGGGAGGTGATCGTTGAAGGAACTTCCATGCACATTCCGAAAATAGAATTTGACCTTTTGGTATTACTGGCCTCCAGTCCTGGAAAGATTTTTGCACGGGAGGAAATTTATTCCAAAGTCTGGGGAAATGATGTATTTGTCAGTGATCGTACCCTGGATGTGCATATTCGCAAGCTCCGTGAAAAAATCGGCAAACAACATATCAAAACCATAAAAGGAGTCGGATACGGATTTAATGAATAACCCCCCTCAGGAGAAACGCTCATGAAAAACGCTACACCCATTGTTGTTGCAAGGTTGACAGCACTTGCTACAGCCGCCATTTTAGGGCTGTTGTTGCTGGGTATAAAAATTTTTTTTCAAGGATCCATGAACTGGATGGTGGTTTGGATGGTTCCTGTTGTAATGGGCATTGTGGTTTATCTGATCAATGCCTATTCACTCGAACGGTTTATTTACCGAAAGATCAAACTGGTATACAAAACCATATATGATACCAAATTATCGGCGCAGGAAAAACCGGTAAAATCCAATCTGAAAGAAGATGTGGTGAAAGATGTAGAGAATGAAGTGCTCACCTGGCAGCAAAATAATCTGAAAGAGATCCGCAAACAAAAACGATTGGAGAAGTACCGGAAGGAGTTTCTGGGCAATGTTTTCCATGAATTGAAAACACCGATATTCAATATCCAAGGTTATCTCGAAACCCTTATTGAGGGTGGGATCGACGACCGGAATATCAATATGAAATTCCTTCAAAAGGCCAGGAAGAATGTAAAACGAATGACCGAGATCGTGGATGATCTGCAGATGATCTCCAATCTCGAAGATGGCAGTTTTTCATTGGTGGCAGAAAAATTTGATATTTTCCGCCTGGCTTCCGATGTGCTCGATTCAGCTGAGATCAGGGCGAAGAAAAAAAATATTCACCTGGAATTCAAAGAGGGATGCGACCGCTCCTTCATAGTGGTGGCCGACCGTGAACTCATCCAGCAAGTATTGAATAACCTGGTGACCAATTCCATCAAATATGGCAAAGAGAACGGACATACCCATGTTGGGCTGTATGATATGAATGAGAACATCCTGGTTGAGATTTCAGACAATGGCATTGGCATCGATCCCAAATACCTCCCTAGGATTTTCGAGCGTTTCTATCGGATAGACAAAGACCGCTCGCGCGAACTGGGTGGTTCCGGACTGGGACTCTCCATTGTGAAGCACATCATCGAAGCGCATGACCAGACTGTAAATGTAAGAAGCGCTCCTGGTCTGGGCACAACTTTCGGATTTACATTGAAGAAGGCGAAGTAATTTTTCAAACATTAATTCGATACAATGACAGGAATCAAACGCAACAATATCAAACCCGGAACTGCAGTCAGGATTGTACTGAAGCAGGATCAACGAACAGGGAAACTGACCGAAGGGATCGTAAAAGATATACTGACCAATGCTGCCAATCATCCTCATGGAATCAAGGTGAGACTGGAAGATGGCCGGGTGGGCCGGGTAAAAGAGATCATGGATGAGACCTTATCATAACAATTAAACAAATTCATCCAGTTCCATCCACCGAAGGGTTTTTTCATCGATCAGTGCCATGATTTTCCCCAGCCTTTCTGATAGATCATTCAGTTTTTCATAATCCGACATTCCTGAATGGAGGGAGCTTTCAATGGTGATCTTTTCCAATTCGAGTTGTTCTATTTCTTTTTCAAGAGATTCATATTCACGCTGTTCCTTGAAGGTTAGCTTTGTCTTGACTTTTATTGTTGGCGTTTTCTGTTTTTGCTCAACGGGTTCTTTTTGCGTTTTTTTTCCCGGTGAAAGTTTCTCTTTTCCCAGGTGATAGTCCGAATATCGTCCGTAATAGTCCCGTAACTTCCCTTCCCCTTCGAAAATGAAGAGGTGATCGGTCAGTTTATCAAGAAAATAACGGTCGTGGGATACCAATACCAGGCATCCTGTATAGTTCAATAAAAATTCTTCGAGTCTGTTCAGCACCAGCAGATCAAGATCATTGGTGGGCTCATCCAGGATCAGGAAATTGGGATTTTTAATGAGCACGGTCAGGAGGTTGAGTCGCCGTTTTTCTCCACCGCTAAGGGATTCAACAAGCTTATACTGAGTTTCCGGCGGGAACATGAAATGTTCGAGAAACCGGGAAGCAGAAATGGTGCTCCCATCACCCATGCGTACAAATTCTGCAATTTCTTTTATCACGTCAATGACTCGCTTTTCCATCGGAAACTGAATGCCCGACTGGGTATAATAACCGAATACGACGGTTTCACCGGTTTCGATGGTGCCTTCATCGGGTTGCTCCCGACCGGTCATCAGGTTGAGAAAACTGGTTTTGCCGGAGCCGTTCCGGCCAATGATCCCGATGCGTTCCCCCTTTCTGAAAACATAACTAAAACCATCGATAATCTTGATATTGCCATACCTTTTTTTAAGGTCTTTGATTTCGAGGATCTTGCCTCCCATGCGGGTTACCTGCATTTGCAATTTCAATTCAGCATCGGCTTCCGGTCCCTTTGCCTTCTCTTTTATACCATCAAATGCCTGGATCCGCGATTTGGATTTATGGGTCCGGGCCCTGGGCATCCGGCGAAGCCATTCCAGCTCCTTTTTCATGAGTTGCCGGGCTTTGTCCGTTTCCACCTGTTGCACCTCTTCCCGTTCCGCTTTCTTTTGAAGAAAATATTCGTAATTTCCCTGGTGATAAAATAACCGGCCCTGGTTCAATTCCATGATCCTGTTGCAGACCCGGTCGAGAAAATACCGATCGTGGGTGACCATCAACAGAGTTAGATTAGCCTTTGATAAATATTTTTCCAGCCATTCAATCATATCCACATCCAGGTGGTTGGTGGGTTCGTCGAGTATCAAGAGATCGGGGTCATTTAGTAAGACCATGGCCAGGGCCAGCCTTTTCTTTTCTCCTCCCGAAAGAATGTCGGTGGTTTTGGTGGTATCGGTAATCCTGAACAGTGAAAGCAGTTGTTTGAGCCGGCGTTCATAATCCCAGCCATCTTTGTGATCCATTTCAGTAGTAGCCAATTCCAGGGCTGTTTCTGTTTCCCTGGTGGGGTTTGTGCTGTGTGATTGTAATGTGTTATGGTAGTTTCTGATCACCTCCGAGACCCCGGTATGCGAAGAAGCGATCATGTCATCAATGGTTTGGCCATTGCCGAGGATCGGATCCTGATCAAGGTAGCCGATTCTGATTCCTTCCCGGGTTGTGACCTGACCACTGTCGGAATTTTCAATACCTGTCAATATTCTCAGTAGGGTCGATTTGCCAGATCCATTACTGGCGATGAGGGCTGTTTTTTCCCCTTTGTGCAAACCAAAACTCAATCCTTCGAACAGGATTTTGTCACCATAATTTTTAGACAGGTTTTCAACCGAAAGATAATTCATGTGAATTTCGCATTATTGTTGACAAATGTAAGTGTTTTAACGAAGGTAATTCTAGCTCAAAAGCCAATCTCATTATTTACATTTCGCGCATGGTATTCCTTGAATAGATCAGGTTGCGACCTTTAGATCAGCGTCCGACAAAAATGATAACTGAAAAGTTTGACAGGGAGATCACTTTAATATTGAAATATAAAGGCTTACCAATAAAAGAGAAAACACTGATTTATTAAACAAGACTTTAATTATAAAATGAATGATTATACCCAAGGTATTCATGATGGCGTTCAATGCAGTCTCAAAAGCAGACTGGACTAAAGGATTACTTTCTTTTTCGATTGATTGTTTGAAACCATGTGATACTGATCCAAAAATCATGATCAATTGCCGATTCAACAAACTCATTGAACCGGTAATCAATTCCAGCTTCCAGCTTATTGCTCTTCGGAAACAGGTAACCTGTCTTTGGAGTGATCCTGAATTCTATGTCGGATTGGTTACTTTGAATGGCCCATAATATTTCATTACCCATTTTTAAGTAAAACTCACCGGGATCAATCCTTGTTCCATTGAGGGGAATTTCAATGGTTAACCGATATCGTGTCCGGAATTCCATGGGTAAATCTTTACCAAAGGTCTGGTCGGTTCCAATCCGATGCGCCAGGCGAACAGATTCTTTGATTGAAATGATATTGAATTGCTGAATGAAACGGTGTAGCGTAAACTTATTTAGAAGACGCAATTGATATCCTCCATTGAAAGAGGTATTGGCGGTTGTTTTAAGTGAAATTACCGCTGCAAGATCAGTCAGGATAAACTCATATTTGATATCTTCTTCAAGACTCCTTAAAATTACCTGGCGTGATTCGATACTGTTGTTAAGTTTCATCCCTTTTGCCAGTTCCACCGACAGGTTTATCCTGGGTAAAAGTCCGGAAGAAACATTGGATTGTCCCCATGCAATCATGTTAATGCTCAAGAGGAAGATTATTCCGTAAATGATTTTCATTGGACCAGAAGGCTTAAAATTCGAGATTATCGGTCGATGGTTGCTCAATTCTATAAACATCAATGATTTTCCCCTGATCATCGAAGAGTATTTCGGAATAATCTGATGAATTTTCTTTCTGATTCCTAATTACCATTTCGTAGCGGGTAGTATAAGGATCATCGCTTTGGATGTTATGAATCAATTTGATAAGGGATTCGGGTTTTCCTGACCATTGAACCTGTATTTTGATTATACGGTATTTTAAATAAAGTTGATTTAATGAAGAATCTATGTTGAATTGAAGATTTTTATCCAGACTCGGAAAGTCAATGATCCATTCGATATCTTCGATATTGCCAGTTGAGTCGAATTCACAACTGTAGGTCGTATTGCGGAATTTGGTTTTTGCTTCAAACGATTTTCCGTTTTGACTCTCTTCAGCATACCATTTAATTTTTTTGGGAAACCGACACTGCTCGATAAACAAAATAGCTTTTGCAGGCACTTCTTCCGGTTTTATTCTGAATTCATGTTCCATTTTGGTCTGGGCCACCAACTGCATTTTAAATGCCAATAAAATGAATATCATTAGCGAAATTCCCGTTGGTGTATCGAATAGGATTTTTTTGGTGGTAATCATCATTAGGTGTTTCATGTATTAAATCCAAAACCGAAAAAAGAAACAATTGTTTGAAAAGATGGTAACTTCAAAAACGGATATTTAAATACTTTTTAAAGAAGACTCCGGCAACCATCCCACGCTGCCATTGGCAATACGGATCTCATACCAGCTTCCGACTTTATCCCTGATCTCGACTTTGGATCCTTCATGGATCACAAAGAGATCCACACTGTTGGGATTGGGTGAGCTTTTTACCGTGATGGTGGGCGAAAACACGATGGCTTCTTTTTGATTCAATAGATGCTGATATTTCTGGAAACCCACTGCGAAAGCAAACAGGGTAATGAACAGGATGACCAGGCCGGCAAAAAAAGCGATCTTCCGGATGCGTATCCGTTTGGATAACAGGTAAAAGGATAAAAGAACAATAAACAGGATAAAGCCCCCTGTGCTGATCTTTGCCCAGGTATTGGCAGTGAACATATTGTAAAATGATCGCCACCACCGCTTATAAAATAATTCCGGCATCGGTTCTATCTTGTCTACGATCCGGGTGTTGGCCACATCCAGGTTGAAGCGGATATCCTCGTCATTGGGTTTCAGTTTCAGCGCTTTTTCATAATAGAGAATAGCAGATGGGATCTCATCATTTTTAAAATAAGCATTACCCAGATTATAATAGAGATCAGCTGATTCATAGCCGGCATCGATGATCTTCTGGTAATTGTTGATGGCATCTTCGTAATACTGATTATTGTATGCAGCATTGGCCTTAAAGAAAAGGCTGTCAATCCCGCTGGCAGAACTTACCTGGGTAAACAACAGTACCAATATGAATAGGATGCTATATCGTTTCATCACTTCAATTCTTTTTCCATGAGGGTAATGATATTCACTGCCTCATTGTAAATATTTTCCATGGTTCCGTGACTTTCACCCGGAGCAAATCGCGCAAATTCACAATTGTTCAGGGTATCCATAAATTGTTTGATGGTCTCTTCTTTTACCTCTTTTTGTTGCAGCGTTTCCGAAACGGTATCCATCGAAAGGTTGGCCATGGGGATGCTGAATTTGTCGCTCAAATAGCCCCATAATGCCTGAGAAACTTCAACATAAAACGAATCCTTATTATTTTCTTTCATGAAGCTTTCGGCCTTTTTCATCCGCTTGCGGGCAATGCTGGTAGCTTTGCGATTGCGCATCAGGGCCATATTGCTCCGTTTTTTCAACTCATTTTTCCAGATAATGGTAAAAAGAATGAATAGGGCAAAGGGTACCAGTAATAGTAGATAGAATAGGGTTGATCCGAAGAAATAATTCCCTGTTACGATCAGCCCGGGATTTGTGGTTTTGATATGGCGGATATCACTGCCGATGTACTGAATATCGGAACGGTTAACACCGCTGTAAGTAACATTTGCGGCGGAACCATCACCTTTTGCCACTGAGATATTATACTCCGGAGTTTTAAGTGTTACATATTGTTTTTTATTGAGATCAAAATACACGAAGTTGACCGGATCAATGGTGAACTCACCTTCAGTGCGTGGGATCAGCAGATACTCAAATGTTTTTTTTCCAGAAATACCCCTTTGACCATCATTGATGTTTTTGGATATTTTCGGATCATAAACTTCAAAATCGGGCGGAAATTTTACATTGATCTTATCTACCAGTTCCACATTACCGGTTCCGCTAACCGTAAATTTCAGGTTGATGGCCTCATTGGCTTTAAGCGATGTACGATCGATGGAAGAACTGAAGTCAAAGTTGCCGACTGCACCACTAAAATCAGCCGGTTTACCGGATGCAGGCAGGGGTTTGATGTTCATAGTGATGCCATTGGAAGAAAGCGGAACTTCAATGGTTTTAAAACGATTGAAAAACGGATCATTGAAAAAGCTATCGAATGGATCGCGTGAACGGCTGTTCTTATTCTGAACCTGCGCCTGACAGGTTAACTTTGCCGGCTGGATTTCTACTTTTCCATTTTGTTGCGGAAACAAAGCAAATTTCCGAACTTCGGCCACCTGGTAAAGCTGTCCATTATATGTTTCCTGGTACTGCGTGAATTTTTGCGGATTTTCCAGCAGGTCATCAACCCAGAATCCCTTAAATGAAGGTTCTTTATCGAAGATCAGATTGGAAATGTTGATCCGAAAATAAAGCTTATAGGTAATGATCACCTGTTCTCCCTGGTAAGGTGTGGTTTTATCTACCACTGCTTTTAAAAATACATCATTCGATAGATCATCCTGGCTCCCTTGTGGTGTTCCCCTTTGGCTTCCGCCTTGCTGCGCTCCCTGCTGCTGGGATGAGCTTTTAACGACCTGAATTTTTATAGGGTTGGATTCGATGGTTTTCCCATCAACCGTTATCCTGGCAGGTTCAATATCGAAAATACCTTCTTCACCCGCCTGTATAACATAGGTGAATGTATAATCAACCCGTTGCGACACATTTCCATTGATGATCTCTATGCGTGAACTTTGAGATGTACTGGGACCGCTCAACACCCGAAAGTCCTTTAAATCCGGTCCCCGAAAATTCTGCCCCTCTGCATTGATGGAATAGGTCAATTGAAAACGCTCTCCTGTCCTGACAACATTTTTGGATGAGGCCTTAAAGGTCACATCCTGACCAGCCAGTTGAACAGACCCCAGCAGTAAAATGGATAATATGCCTGTGATAAATTTATACATCCCTATAACGAATGGCAAAATTATTCATTTATCATAATGGTTTTGCGACTTATTCTAATTTTCAGGTTTTTCATCATGTTTGTTACCAGTCTTTTTCCACTTTTTTTGCCTGTACTTTTTGCATTTGTTGCAATTTTACCTTTTCGAGAGTTTTATTTTCATCATTTTTCAGCGCCTCTAGCATTCGTTCTGCATCTTGTTTTGAGATTTGTTGCGGTTGGGGTTGTTGCTGCTGTTGTTGCGGGTTGTTTTGCTGATCCTGTTGCTGATCCTGTTGCTGCTTCTGCTGATCTTGCTTCTCCTGCTGATCCTGCTGATCCTGTTGTTGCTGATCCTGCTGCTGGTCCTCTTTTTTATCCTGGTCTTTATTCTGATCCTGGTTTTGCTGCTGTTGTTGTTGCTGCTGCATCATTTTTTTAGCATATTCCAGGTTGTACTTGGTATCCATATCTTCCGGATCAATGCGCAATGCATCTTTATAGGCATTGATGGCTTCTTCGTATTTCTGCGCTTTTACATAAGAATTTCCCAGGTTGAATAAAGCATCAGCCTTGTTTTTATCATCTTGAGCCCGGCTTGCCACATTTCCATAAAGTTTTGAAGCATCTTCATAGTTTTCCTGCTTGTACAAAGCTCCACCCAGGTTGTATTGCCCCTTGACCGATTCCGGATTTTTTTCCAGCGCTTTCATATAATCCACTTCGGCCTCTTTGTAATTATCTTCATAATATTGATCATTGCCATTCCGGATATATTTATTTTCCTTTTGCGCAAAAGCCGCACCTGCATAGAGCAAAACGACCCATGCCAGTTTCTTTAATATCGAAACGGTCACTAGTTGCCAAATAATTTTATTTTGCTTAACCATTTGCTCTTTCTTTCAAAAATTAACAATTCAATGAGTAAAAACAGGATGCTAACTGCCAGAAAATATTGAAAACGACTTTCATAATCAGAAAACATCTTGCTTTCAAATTCTGTTTTCTCCAGGGAATTGATCTCATCAAAAACCTTGCTAAGTCCTGCCTGGGTGTTATTGGCCCTGACATATATTCCGTTTCCTGCCGCAGCGATTTGCTCAAGGGTCGATTCATTGAGGCGTGTAACAACGGTATTGCCCTGCCGATCTTTCTTATAGCCGATTTGCCGATCGTATTTGTCATACTCCGGAATCGGTGTTCCTTCAGGAAGTCCCATGCCAATGGTGTAGACATAAATTCCTTTTTCAGCAATGGTTTTGGCCATATCCACCGCATCATCTTCATGATTTTCACCATCGGTAATGACAATGATGGCCCGGCTGTGGGTTTCATCATCAAATGAATTGGCAGCCAGTTCGAGTGCTTCACCAATGGCCGTTCCCTGTGTGGGGACAATTTTGGTATTGACTGTTGAAAGAAACAATTTGGCTGCTGCATGATCTGTGGTGATGGGTAATTGAACATATGCATTTCCAGCAAAAACGATCATACCAATGCGGTCATTGCCCAGCTTATCAATCATTTTTGATATGGCTTGTTTAGCCCGTTCCAGCCGGTTGGGTTTAATGTCCTGAGCCAGCATGCTGTTTGATACATCCAATGCCACCATCAAATCGATCCCTTTGCGTTCACCTTCAACCAGTTTTGAACCGATCTGAGGATTGGATAACCCCAGGATAAGAAAACCATAAGCAATCATCAGAATCACAAAACGGAAGATCATACGTGGTTTGGATATCGCTGGAATGAGCCGGTGGATCACCGTCCAGTCGCCATAACGACGCAACGCTTTTTTCTGCCAGACCAACATCCAGGTAAACAATGCAACGAGCACCGGGATCAGGATCAAGGCATACAATATGTCAGGATGTTCAAAGCGAAACATATATGTGTGTTCTTAATTCGAAATTTTTATTTTTAAAAGTCATTTTCCTATTTGTGTTAAGGAGCTGAACGGAAAATCGTATTTCTCAATAATATTTCAGCTGTAATTAAAATAAATGCAAGGAGTGCAAACGGAAAAAACTCTTCATTTTTCTTTTTAAATTCGGTCACATCAATTTTTGATTTTTCCAGTTTGTCGATCTCATTATAAATCTCTCTTAATTTATTGTTACTGGTAGCTCTGAAATAACGGCCGTCGGTCAGTTCGGCTACCTGCTGCAGCATGTCTTCATCAATATTTACTTCGCGGTAATCCACCCGGGTGCCAAAGGGTGTTTGAATGGGGTAGGGGGCTTCACCCTCTGTTCCCACACCAATGGTATAGACCCTGATACCATAAAGTTTGGCGATCTCGGCAGCAGATAAAGGATCAATGGAACCCATGTTATTGACTCCATCGGTCAGTAAAATGATCACTTTGCTAACGGCTTTGCTTTCCTTCAAACGATTGACAGAGGTTGCCAGGCCATCTCCAATGGCTGTGCCGTCTTCGATCATGCCACTTTTAATATCTTTAAACAGGTTTTTAATCACCGAATGATCGGTTGTTAGGGGTGCCTGGGTGAAAGTCTCTCCACTGAAGATCACCAGTCCGAATCGATCATTTTCACGACCGGATATGAATTCCTTGGCCACTTCCTTGGCGGCTTCCAGCCGGTCGGGTTTGAGGTCCATGGCCAGCATACTTCCGGAAACATCAAGGGCCATTACAATATCAATTCCTTCGATGGTGACATCCTGGCGGCTGGAAGTGGTTTGCGGACGGGCTAATGCCACAATGAGCAATCCAATGGCCAAAACCCTAAAAACATATAAACTGTAGTAAAGGTATGGTTTTATGCCGCCGCTTTTTATTTTAAAACTTTCGGTAGATGATACCTGGATCTCGGCATGGTCGCGGCGATGTTTGTACCAGTACCATAACCCCAGTAACGGCAGAATAATGAGCAGGAAAAGGTATTCCGGATTGTTGAATTCCATGTTATTAAACATCCTTCACCTCCTTTCCTGCTTCTGTATCCTTTTCAATTGGAGAAGTGATTTCAGCTTGCTCGTAGTCTGGTTCCTTCTTTTCCATATCACCCTGGTGCATGGCGTTATCTTCCGTTTTTGCATGGCCGTTCATTCCCAGATGCATGGTTTCCTTAACAAAATCAACTGCATTGTTTAGGCTTGTATCATGCTCAAGGGGCAGGGGTTGCATCTTTGCAAATTTGACCATATCCGCCAGTGACAAGGTTTGACGGAGTTTTTCCTGTGCCTGGGCATTGACAGCCGTTTGTTGAACCGCTTCCATGATCTCCTCTGAAGTGTATTCGTGGGCCTGCATCCTGAATTTTGATTGCAGGTAATCTCTGATGATATCGGTAAGTTCGGTATGGTATTCCTTGATATTTCCGTTTTGCCATAGTTTTTTGAGTCGCAATGTTTGCAGTGCATCCAGGGCGATCTGGTGAGGAGGTAGTTGCGGTTTGGAAGCCATCCGGAATATGGGTTCTGCTTTTTTTCTTTTTCTGAGGTACCAGATCACGAGGAAAGTTACCAATCCAGCACCCAATAAAATTAGGATGTAAGGCAATGCCTCACGGAAAGTAAAGGGTGCATGTTCCGGTGGTTTTATGTCCTTGATTTCACCCTGCAGATTAACCGGAACCGTGTTCACACCCAGCAGCACTGGTTCGGTCTCGGTCCGGTACCAGGAAGAATCCCCAGGTTTACGGTATTGAAAGCTGATGGGGGGTATGGCATAATAGCCCGAATCAAAACTGGTGATGGTGAGGCGCTGCAAATATAGCGTTTGTGTTTTGTCTTCAGACGGAACCGTTTCTTTGGCTGTTTTTTTAATGATCTCAATTTCCCGAATAAGGGTATCGGCAAAAACCGGCCAGTTCACCTCAAAATTGGAAGGACAGCTAAACCTCAGTTCCAATTCCGTTTGGTCACCAACCAGGATGGTATTGGTGTCGAGTTTCATGGTGGCTTCGGTTTGTGCCATCGAAACCAGGTGCCAGAACAGCAGGATCCATATCGTCGCTATTTTCAATAATACCTTCATCTTAAAATCTTGCTTCCCTTCGTTTAAACAGGTTTACCAGTGGTCGTACATAATCTTCTGAGGTGTTAAATTGAGCCACATCCACACCACTTTTTAAAAATAGTTTTTGCAAATAGGCTTCGTGCTCATGCCACCAGTTTTTATACGTTTTCCGTGTTTTGGCGCTGGAGGTATCCACCCACATGGTATCATCGGTTTCCTTGTTATACACTTTGGTCAAACCCATATTGGGCAGGGTTTTTTCCCGCTCATCATATACCCGCAGCGCCACCAGATCGTGTTTGGATCCGGCAATTTTAAGGGCTTTATCAAATCCTTTGTCCATAAAATCAGAGATAATGAAGGCAGTGCAGCGCTTTTTAATGGCATTGGTCAGGTAGCGCAATCCCTCGGCAATATCTGTTTTCTGACTTTCGGGATGGAAATCGATTAATTCACGGATGATGCGCAGGATATGAGAAGTTCCTTTCTTGGGCGGAATAAATTTTTCGATTTGATCACTGAAAAAGATCACACCAACTTTATCATTATTATGGATTGCTGAAAAAGCAAGCACGGCAGCAATTTCTGTCATTTGTTCCTCTTTGAGCTGATTTTGGGTGCCAAACTCATTGGATCCGCTGACATCGATCAACAACATGACCGTCAGTTCGCGTTCCTCTTCGAAGATTTTTATAAAAGGATGATTGAACCGGGCTGTAACGTTCCAGTCAATATTCCGGATATCGTCACCATACTGATATTCGCGAACCTCACTGAAGGCCATACCTCTACCCTTAAAGCTGCTGTGATAGTGCCCCGAAAAGATCTGGTTCGACAACCCGCGTGTCTTGATCTCTATCTTCCGTACCTTTTTGAATATCTCCTTGGTTTCCATTTGATCAGTTTTTTGTTCTTAGCTATAGTTTTTGGAAGTTTTGCTTGATACAATCCTCATCCAAAAACTGGTAACCATTAACCATCCTTATGGAACTTCGACGGTGTTGAGGATTTCGTTGATGATGTCTTCCGTAGTGATATTCTCAGCTTCGGCTTCGTAGCTCAGTCCGATCCGGTGACGCATTACATCATGGGCAACGGCACGAACATCCTCCGGGATCACATATCCTCTCCGTTTGATAAAGGCAAAAGCTTTTGCTGCCAGCGCCATGTTGATGGAGGCACGCGGCGAAGCTCCGTAATTGATCAGTCCTTCGAATTTACTCAGTTTGAATTTCGACGGATACCGGGATGAGAATACGATATCAGTAATATAGTTTTCAATCTTTTCATCCAGGTAAACCTCGCGCACTACATTACGGGCTTTGATGATATCATCGGTTTTTAAAACTTTGTTTGCTGTGGCGAAAGCACTGGTGATATTTTGCCTCAGGATCATCTTTTCTTCTTCCTTTTGTGGATAATTGATGATCACTTTCAGCATAAAACGATCAACCTGCGCTTCGGGCAGGGGATAGGTCCCTTCCTGCTCGATGGGATTTTGCGTGGCGAGCACCAGGAAAGGCTCTTCCAATGGATAGGTATGGTCGCCAATGGTGACCTGCCGTTCCTGCATGGCTTCCAGCAGCGCACTTTGTACTTTGGCCGGCGACCGGTTGATCTCATCTGCCAGAATGAAATTGGCAAAGATGGGACCCTTGCGAACCACAAACTCTTCTTTCTTCTGGCTATAGATCATGGTACCCAGCAAGTCGGCAGGTAACAGGTCGGGGGTGAACTGGATGCGCGAAAATTTGGCATCAATGGCCTGCGCCAGTGATGTAATAGCCAGTGTTTTGGCCAGCCCAGGCACTCCTTCCAGCAAGATATGCCCGTTGGCCAGTAGCCCGATCAACAGGCGTTCTACCATGTGTTTTTGCCCGATGATCACCTTGTGCATCTCCAGGTTGATCATATCAACAAAAGCACTTTCCTTTTGAATGCGTTCATTGAGTTCTTTAATATCAGTCTGCTCCATTTTGTTCTTAATTTTAATTGGAAACGCAAAATTATGGATTCAATTACTGGAAAAGGGTTAATGCCTTGTTAAATAATGTTAAACAGGGGTTTGCGAGAGAAGGGCGTAAACTTGAATCCGTTACAGTTTTGCAATCTTAAGGATGGTATTGTAGTTCCGGGTGGTGATGTTTTTGCCGTATGCTTTTTCAAGAATATTCATGGCATTCACAGTTCCAGTCTTTCCCAGGTCGAGGACACTGAAAAGCAGGGTATCGGTTTGATCGATGATCTGAAAGCTGTTTTCTTTAGAGGCAAAAGGAATATCGATCGGATTGTTGTGACGATTGGGTAAAAAGGTGACATAAAGTCTTGTTTGGGGTGTGACCCTGATAGTCCGGAATGGGTCATTCTCAGCAGTTTTAATGATCTGATCAAACGGAACAGTGATCACCGGAATTTCAAATCCGAAAGCTTTTTCAAGATGATCGGGGATCCGGGACAGTTTTTGATCGTTCCCTTCAAAAACCACATTGCCGGAATTGAGCAATGTTTTTACATGTTTAAACCCCAGCTTTACGTATTGCTTTTTCAGTTCAGCCATGGGCACCTTTTTATGGCCACCCACATTGATGCCGCGGAGGAGAGAGACGTATTTGTTCATGGACCAAGTTTAGTTTAAATTAAAACTACCCTCCGATTTGATTGTTCAAATAGATCAAGGTATGTTCCTTTTTAATGAACTTTATATTTCAATTGGTTCTTCCAAAAACATGTTTAATAATCAGGATTAACTTTAAAAAAATGAATTGATTCTGAAAATTGCTCGGCTATCAAATCTGCATCTTCTCCAATTTAACTCCCAGGTATTAGCCCCAAGCGCTAAGGTTGCATTTAAGCTGATCCTTGATCCAGTAAGAAATAAATTTTATTATATCACCCCATAATCATAAACCATATCTGCGTAGTGAAAAAGCATACAGCCAGTCCCAGCAGGATGGGCAGGAAGGTAGAAATGACAGTCCATTTAACACTATTTGTTTCTTTGTAAATGGTGTAGATGGTGGTGGAGCAAGGATTGTGGAGCAGACTGAACAGCATCAGGTTAACGCCTGTCAGCAGGGTCCAGCCTCCGGCATGGAGGATACTGGCCGTGTCGGCAGTTGAATCGAGCTCAAACATCACCCCGGACCCGGCACCCATGCCTGAAAGTCCACTATTGAGGACGGTCAGCATCAGGATGGTGGGGATTACAATCTCATTGGCTGGAATGGCAATGATATATGCCAGTAAAATCACACCATTCAGCCCGAATACCAGCGCAAATGGGTTGGACCAGTCGATGAAATGCTGCGCAATGCTGAGATCGCCAATGTGGATATTGGCTACCAGCCAGATCACAATACCAGCGGGAATAGCAAAAACAATGGCACGCCAAAGAACGAAAATAGTCCTGTCGATCATAGAGGTATAGATAGTTTGCAGTATTCGGGGTGGGCGGTAAGGGGGTAATTCCAGGCTGAATGCAGATGCTTCACCGCGCAAAACTGATTTACTCAATCCCCACGAAACCACAAGGCTGAAAACAATCCCCAATACGGCCACAAAAACAACGGCCCCGGCTGAGGCCAGTCCGGCTATTTGGGCAGGAACAACACTACCGATAAAAATGGTCGCTATCAAAATCTGTGTTGGCCATCGCCCGTTACACAATGAAAAATTATTGGTAATAATGGCAATCAGCCGCTCACGTGGACTATCGATCACACGAGCAGCAATAACGCCGGCAGCATTGCAACCAAAGCCCATGCTCATGGATAAGGCTTGTTTGCCATGGGCTCCGGCTTTTCTGAAAAGGGAATCCATATTAAAGGCTACACGTGGTAAATAACCCAGGTCTTCCAGCAGGGTGAAAAGCGGAAAAAAGATCGCCATGGGTGGCAGCATTACCGAGATCACCCAGGCCATCGAAAGGTAAGCACCATCGATCAGCACACCGGCCAGCCACCAGGGCATTTGAATGGAAGCTGCCGCATGATTCAATACAGGGTGCAGATAGTCGATTAAAAATGCTGAAAGCATGGCCGAGGGATAGTTGGCACCGGCGATCGTTAGCCAAAAAACCACCGCCAGCATCACGAACATTAGTGGGAATCCCAGCCATTTGCTGGTCACGATCCTATCGATCTTCAGGTCCATTGAATAGGCGCCCTTATCTCCCTTTTGTTTTACTGATTTACGGGCAATCCGAGAAGCATCTTCATAAATTGATTCGATCACCGTATCATGAAAATCCATTCCCAGATCCCAGCGAATTGTATTGGCGGCTGAAAGGATTTGTTCTTTTTTTAGATCGGTATTTAATGGGTCCATTTTTTAAGCATCAATGGTTAATACACCTGTATTTATTTTTCCGGATTCGCTAGCATTGATATGGCCAAGTTCTCCGGACCGAACAGCTTCTATGATGCTGTTATCCCCTTCTAGCAAACGGAGAGCCACCCAGTTGGTGTTGGGCAATCCGGGAAATTGTGCCTCGAGTTTGGCAGCAATTTCAGCGATGGCATGATTGATCTTTGACGAACGACTCTTAATCCGGTGTGGGCGGCAGACAAATTTTCCTGTAGCCACCTCTTCGATGGCATTGAGCAGTTCATTCATCCCTTGCTTTCTGCGGGCAGCAGATGGAATTACCGGGATTCCCAGTTCTTTCGACAGGGTGCGTTCATCAATTTCAATGTTGTTGCGTTGTGCTTCATCCATCAGGTTCAGACACAATACTGCCCGATCAGTGATCTCCAAAATTTGCAAGGTCAGATTCAGATTGCGTTCCAGTCGTGTGGCATCGACCACGATAACGGTAACATCCGGTTGTCCGAATAAAATGAAATTTCTTGCTACCTCCTCATCGGTGCTGGTGGAGAGTAAGGAATAGGTGCCGGGCAGGTCCACAACCTTGTATCGTTTTTCATTATAAACATATCCTCCTTCAGCACGGGATACCGTTTTGCCGGGCCAGTTACCAGTATGTTGACGCAAGCCCGTCAGGTTGTTAAAGACTGTGCTTTTCCCTGTGTTGGGATTGCCGGCCATCGCCACCACAAAGTCAACCTGTTCCATATTCAACCCAAGTTTTATGAGGTTGGCTTTGTTGTGAACCGGACATGTTTCACAATTATTCATTGGACTCATAGTGGTTCTCCTTTTTTCTGTGAATAAAAATCTGTTCAGCCTGTTGTTTGCGAATACCGATGGTGGTTCCCATCACACGGTACCCAACAGGATCACCCGAAGCGCTTTTTATTTCTGCGGCAATAAGACTTCCGGGAACAATACCCAAATCCATGAGCCGGCGGCGCTGCTGACCACGGCAATGGGGTGAAATCCCGGCAATTTCAGCTTCTTCTCCCATAGACAGGCTTGAAAGTAAATCATGCTTTTGTTTTTCAGGTGCCTTATCTGAAAGTAATTCAACCGTTAGATGGGCGGCAAACAATGGTGTAAATGTGTATTCTTCGCCATTGGCAGCAAAGGTTATTTTGTTTTCTATAACATGGATGACATATACCTGCATTCCAGGGTAGAGTCCCTGCACGACCAGTTGTTCGTAAATATATTTTGGTTCGTCTTCGATGTGTATGATCACTCCGGATTCACCTGCTTTCATCTGGTTCAGTGGTTTGCCTTTGGGACTGGGCAATTCACCATCAATGGTGGGTATCGGATCGCCATGCGGATCATATACCGGATGACCCATTTGTGCGGCCAGCTTTTCGGTATCTTCAACAGTGACAAAATGTTCCAGCCGGTCGGCTTCATTGTGCCAATCGGCAGGCGCCATGCTGGTTTCATCGGCCAGGTATTTTTCCCAAACCCGGTGTACCCTGATCACACGCAATGAGTTGGATCTTCCTGTATCGGTCAACCGTATGGCTTCATCATTCATCGTGATCAAACCCATCGATATCAACCGTTCGACCAGCCGGCTTGCCTGCTCCATGTTAATATTCAAATTGCCGGCAATGCTATTCACGTTACAGATTGTATTTTTATATTCGCAATCGAACAAAAACTTCAGGGCATCCTCCAAATGTACCCGCTGGTTATTTATTTTCAGCTTTGATAACAAAGCCAGCAAACCTCGCTTAGGCCAGAAGATCCAGAACATTAGCAGCATCAACAAAAGGCCGATGATCAGCATGGCTCCGGGTTGAATTTCTAAAATGAATGGGATTTTCATCGGTTTTTCATTTTTATTCTTTTTCTCTTTTTACGTGAATCATTTGAGCAAACACTTTATTGAGGATTAACCTGGTATTGTTCACCTCTATTTCGATCATTTGGTTGATGGTGTAGTGTTTGTTCACCCTGATCAACGATCCAATTATAAGATGACTGGAATGACAGAAATCAAAAAATTCTTTATCCGATCCAGACAGGCGGCTAATGAAATAATGATGGTTTACATGGGCCATAGCCAATGGAATACTCCCGTCATCGTTATTGACCCAACCTTTTGCATTCGGAATGGGGTCGCCATGGGGATCCTTTTCAGGATTGCCGAGGTATAGGCTGATCTTTTCTGCCAGAAAATCAGAAGTTTGGTGTTCTAATAATTCAGCTTCGCGGTGGATTTCATGCATGGATAACCCTAAAACCTGGTGAAGGAATGTTTCCCACAAACGGTGTTTCCGCAATATATTCAGCGCCATTTTTTCACCCGAAGGGGTAAGTTTCAATGCTTTGTACTTTTCATATTGTATGAGCTTTTTTAAAGATAACTTCCGGGCCATGTCTGTGGCTGCTGAACTGGTGATGCCCAGTTCCCTGGCTATGGAACCGGGTTTGGTATCCTTCCCCTGCACATGATGAAAATGGTAGAGGGTTTTAATAAAATTCTCGGATGCAATGGATTCCATATTCGAAAATCTTAAAAACAAATTTAAGTATACTTAAAATAAAAAAGCAAAAGTATGTAAAAAATAATTTAATATACTTTAATGCCTATCAATATTTTCGAATTTATAGTCGCTTCAATAAGATTTGCAAACATGAAACACGCTGATATATAAAGGAAAAGAAAAGTTTATGGACAATGTTTATGGTATCATCTCAAGCGACTTTTCTACTTGTTTTGCGCAATAATCAGAGATCGATTTTCCGGCCATTTTTTGGTTATTGCGAAGGAAGGTGACCATGGAGCGCTCAAAGGTTTCCTGTTTATTGATCAGTTCATTTTCATAGTCGTGGATCCGTTTTTGGATGGCGGTGATCCGGGCGGCATAATGTTCATCCACCTTTTTGGCATGTTTCACGAATTTCAGGAAGTTGTTTCGCGGGGCATATTCAAATACGTTGTCGATGGCCTCCCAGTGGTGTCCCAGGGCTTCACGATAGGTGTCCTCAGCAAAATAGTCAGGCATTTCATCCATCCCAAAATACCATTGCGTAAACGGATGCACACAGGGCCGGAAAGGGGATATCCACAACACGAAACCAATCTCACGGGGCAGGTTGTTTCGGAGCTGGGCCACAAAACCGTACTGGGTGGTAGCTGAGCAGATGGCCCGTCCATGCTGGTGGGGATTGCTCAGGCTGTCACCTTTCCATTCATCAAAGGGGGTTCCCTCGTTATGATTGCGCAGCACATCAAACAACATCTTCAAATCCACCTGCTTTCGCGGAACAAAGGAGAATGGGAATTCATCATCAACATAGTATTGTCGATCTGAGAGGGCGTTGATCGCACTCATGTGTCGTACGAGATTGCCCATGTTACTGAGGTTGCCGGGATCGCTGTAAACCTCTCTGAAACTGAATACACCATCGTTTTTGGGATCATACCAGCCGCGCTTGATGGCATATTCCACAATGTCGGCCGATCCCTGGAAATTCATCGTGTCGCCCATATTTATTCTGGAAATGGTGTAATAATTGGGGATGATGGCCACATGATCAAAGGGAACGCGCTGGGCGATCCAGTGTTTTCCTTTCACCACCGAGAGCATCCAGACCTCCTTACCATCGGCAATGCAATAGGTCCTGCCGGATGACGTATAGCCATATTTTTGTACCAGGGCGCCGCCGATCTTTACTGCCTCGCGGGCGGTTTTAGCCTGCTCGGCCATGGCCCTGCGCAACCAGTAGCCAATTCCACCATCGGTCAGCTCGGGTTGGTCCTCTCTCGACATACAGGCATCACTGGCAATGGTCACGCCCCATTCGTTCATGTAGGAATCCGAAAATTCCATTTCAGGCATTTCGAGCCAGAGATAACTCCATGCCCGGTTGGGTTTCTCCATCAGCGCGCCATTTTTTAATGTAACGGTTTCGCCTGCTTTGTTTTGCAGGGAGGGTACTTTGTACCAGTTGACAATCCGATCGCCCCAGTCGTCTTCATTGTGAGCCAGCATTACCGAACCATCGGCGGTGGCTCCTTTTCCGACGAGAATGGAAAAGCAATCGAAATGTTCCTGGGCAATACTGGAGCTGGTTAGCAGGATAATCAACAGAGATGTAAGAAGATGTATTTTCATGGGAAGATTCAATTATATGGGCAAATATAGAAATTTATATATGACAATCCAGAAAAGAATCAGGATTCATGCTCATTTCAGAATGGGGGTTTCGATTGTTTTGTTTTTCCTGCGGTTGATTTTCATACGCCCAAAAGTCACCAGGATCACTCCTACGATGGTGATGATCCCTCCCAGTATCTGGTAATCCTGAGGAATGCTATGAAAATAGATATAGGCACCGATCAACACAAACAGACCTTTGGTGCTCCCCAGGATGGAGGCGCGACCGGCTTCAATATATTTGAGGGCATTGTATGAGGCCAGTACAGCCAGGAAAGGCCCCAGCATGGATCCGATGCCAATATTGACCAGTGCCGATGAGCTGATCACAAAGGACTTGTTGAGGACAATGATCATAATGGAGGAAAACAGGAAAAGGTAAATCACCCGGTTGAGGGAGAGCAATGCCGGCGGCAATTTCAGGACATTCTTTTTGATTATAATGGTTGATACCGCAAAGACAAGGGATGAAAACAGGATAAATTCCGAACCGGCAAGGAATAACTGATCGACGGATTCCTGACCGCGATAACTGATCACCAGGGCACCCGCAATCGTGAGAATCATGCCCGCCGCTTCCACCCGGTTGAACCGTTCCGAAAGCAGGAAGATGCCCAGCAATGTGACAAACACCGGGGTCATGTTCGCCAGGAAGGAGGCTACTGATGGATTTTCGATCTGGTGGATGCCAGTGAAAAATGCCGTGGTGCCGATCAATTCCATTGTACCGATGATGGCCAGAATGGTCCATTGTTTTTTACGTAAGTTCCGAAAGGTGGCGATTTTACATGTTTTAAGAGCGAACACGGCATTCCAGATCAATCCGAATGAAAACCAGTAAAATCCAAATTGGGCCAGGTGAACCTCATTGAGTGCTGCTTTGCTGAAAATATAAACATTCGACATGGCCAGTACGGCTATCAATGCCCAGAAGTATCCTTTCAATGCAGGGGTTCGGATCATACGTCAAAATGAATTTTAAAAATAGGGATTATTTCAATTGCTGTATTGACTTTGTTTTTAAAATACGTTGAACATAAAAAAAACCCGGATTAATTCTTAAACCGGGTTCTCAAGTTATTAATTTTCTTTTTTCATTAAACGCAATCCCCAGAGCTTGACCTTGTACAACACATGATACATGGCTGGTACAATAAGCAGTGTAAGGAAGGTGGCGAAGGTCAGACCGAAAATAATGGTCCATGACATCGGTCCCCAGAAAGCGGCATTGGTACCTCCGAAATAAATTTGCGGATCGAATTCCGATAAAAGGGTCTCAAAATTAAAGTTCAATCCGGAGGCCAGAGGGATCAACCCTAAAATGGTTGTGATAGCCGTGAGCAATACAGGTCTTAACCTGGTATTTCCCGCTTCAACGATACAATCGATGGATTCTTTCAGGGGTAAATTTGCGGTGGATTCGAGGCCCATCTCTTTCCGTTTACGCAACTTCAGCAGGTTGATATAATCTATGAGCACAATGGCATTGTTCACCACGACTCCTGCCAATGATACGATCCCGATACCGGTCATGATCACGATGAAGTCCATTTTAAAAGTACCCAGACCACCGAATACGCCAATGGTACTTAGCAGAACACTGAATAATATAATACCGGGTTTAACCACCGAATTGAACTGGCTGACCAGAATGATCAGGATCAGGGATAAGGCGATGAGCATAGCGCGGCTCAGGAATTCAGCCGACTCTTCCTGTTCCTGTTGTTCACCTGTAAATTCATACTTATATCCGGGTGGCATTTCGAATTGTTTCATTAATTCACGCAACTGATTGTTGATTTCGGTGGCATTGTATCCTTCAACCACATTCGACCAGATGGTGATCACCCGTTTCAGGTCTTTTCTCAAAACAGATCCGTAGGTAGTACTGTATTCCACGCTGGCAACCGCAGAAATCGGAACCTGTATGATCTTTCCGGAGGTTTGGCTGCGAAAAGTGATATCCTGGTTCATCAATGAGGATAGGTTATACCGGAAATTATCTTTCAACCGAAGTTGAATGGGGTATTCATCCTCACCGATTTTATAATCCGATATTTCTTTTCCGAAAATAGATGTTCTCAGTTGGGATGCGATCTGGTAGGTTGATAAGCCGAACATGCGGGCTTTGTCACGGTCGATCTTAACGATGATCTCGGGTTTCCCCACATCAAGATCGATTTTTAAGCCTTCAATGCCTTCCACGTGACTTTGGTCAATAAAAGCCCGGATGGTATCGGTCAGCTCGAGCAATTTGTTAAACTCCTTCCCACTGATCTCGAGGTTGATCGGCTTTCCTGTAGGGGGTCCATTACTCTGACGCTCAACTGATACATCCACGCCCGGGTATTTGTTCACCAGTCCGTCATTGAATTCTTTCAGAAACATGGCGGTACTCACGCCACCACGATCTTCAAAATCGATAAAAGATACGGTTATCAAACCCCGGTTTGGACCGCCTGATTTTCCACTGAACCCTTCATTTTCACCTATTGCGCCATTACCGACAATGGTTACCAGTGATTTTAAGATATCCTGGTGATCCCCTATGATTTCATATACATCATTTTCTATTTTTTTCAAGAGATCGTTGGTCACATCAATATCGGTTCCGATGGGCAACTCGGCAATAATATTGATATAATCAGGGTCTGCCACAGGGAAAAATTCAACTTTGGGATCCCTGGCAAAATAGAACATAATGGTAATGATTAGCAGTAGAAATGTCCCGGCAATTATCAATTGCGGATTTCTTTTTTTCATTACAAATTTCAGGGTATTCAAATATGTTTTCTCAAGCCATACCAGGAACCGTTCCTGGAACCATCTCGAAAGCCGGTACAGAAAAGCAAGATTAAGCAAGCCAATGATAGCAAATGCCGTGAGCAGGTTGGCTACAGCATAAATCCCAAGGATATAGAATAGAGCGGCCAACACCAACATAGCAATGGCAACGCGGATGCCGCGTTTTTTGTTGGGTGGTGGATTTTGATTTCCATACCTGATATACGAGCTGGATATGACAGGAATAATGACCAATGCAACGAAAAGAGACGAAGTGAGGACAATGATCAATGTAACCGGCAGGTATTTCATAAATTCACCCATGAGGCTATCCCAGAACAGCAAAGGGAAGAATGCGGCCAGGGTGGTGGCCGTTGAGGAAATAATGGGCATGGCAATTTCACCCACTGCTCTTTTAGCAGCTTCAAAACGGGTATACCCACGATCTACGAAACGGTAAATATTTTCTACCACCACAATGGCATTATCCACGAGCATCCCCAGTGCCAGGATCAGTGAAAACAAAACGATCATATTGATGCGATAGTCCATCAGTCCCAGGATCATGAAAGACATGAACATGGAAGTTGGAATGGCCAGTCCTACAAAAAGTGCATTGCGAATTCCCAGGAAAAAATAGAGGACCAGCAAAACAAAGATCACCCCCATGATGATGCTGTTCTCAAGGTTGCTGAGCTGCTTTTTGATCATGTCGGACTGATCATTGGTAATGGTTACATTGAGGTTATCAGGCAATACATTGTCTGTACGTGCCTGGTCCAGGATATCAAAAATCTGATCGGTGGCATTGAGGAGGTTTTCCCCGCCTTTTTTTACCACCTGGAGTGTTACCACGTTTTCTTTATTGAGCCTGGCATAACTTTCAGCATCTTCGAAACCATAAATTATATCAGCTACATCCTTCAGATAAACGATATCCTGATCTTCGTGTTTGATAACGATGTTTTCCATTTGTTTCACGTTTTCAAACTCACCGATCACCCTGAGGGTGCGCCTTGTACCCTTGATCCTGAGATCACCTCCCGACATCGAAATATTTTCGGAAGAGATGGCACTTTCAATATCACCAAAATTCAATTCATAAGATTGCAGTTTTAATGGATCGACATTGATTTTCACTTCTCTTTCAGTAATACCCTGAATCTCTACTTTCGATATCTCCGGCACAGATTCAATCTCATCTTCGAGGTACTCGGCATAATATTTTAATTCATTGATGCTATAATCACCTGAGAGGTTGATGTTGATAATTGGAAATTCAGAAAAATCAATATCGGCGATCATGGGATCTTCTGTCAGATCATTGGGTAGTTCACTCTTGGCTTTGTCAACGGCATCACGGACTTCCTGAAGAGCCTGATTAATCTCTACGCCGGTATTGAATTCAATGAAAACTACCGAAACATCCTGGAGGGAGTTGGAAGTGATTTTTTTGACTCCCCGGATTGATTCCAGTTCTTTTTCAATGGGTCGGGTGATCAGATTTTCAATATCAACCGGTGGATTGCCAAAATAGAAAGTCTGCACCATTACAGTAGGGATATAAATATCCGGGAACAGTTCCTTTGGAAGCGATCGATAACTATAAAATCCGAAACCGATCAGTATGAGGAGGAGGAGAAATATGGTGTTTTTATTTTTTAACGCCAGTGTGGTGAGCTTAAACTCCCTGCTCACCTTATCTTCTCTGTGTTGTTCTTGTGCCATTTCTTGTTACTTTCGATATTAACTGGTTTTTGGTTAGCATGCGCAAGTTTAACCGGTAATTCTAACTTTCGATCCGCTGGATACCTGATTGTACCCCTCCACGATCACCTGGTCTCCGGGTTTTAGTCCGCTGGTTACCATGGTTTTATCCTGATAGGACCGGCCTGTCTCAATATATATCTTTCGGGCTGTTTGATCATCTTTGTTGACAACATAAAGGTAAGAACCCTTCATGTCTTCTTTAATGACGATGGATGGAACCAGCATTGATTTTTCAACCCCATAATCATTGATCTTGATCCTTGCCAAAACATTGGGTTTGATCATCCCCTCCCGGTTCTTAATCTTCAATTGCACCCGGAAAGTGCGGTTTGCCTGATTGATGATGTTTCCGGTTCTGAAAACAGGAACTTCCATGGATATATCAGGATAGGAAGGGAATTCAAGCAATACTTTTTCCCCTTCTTTAACATTGGTGATGTATGCTTCTGAAACATCAGCATTTACGTAAAGATCAGTTAGATTAACCAATTGCATGAGCTGCATACCGGGAATGGCAAGTTCTCCATGCTTCACCCCTATCACATCAACAATACCGCTGATGGGTGCTTTGATCTCAGCCATATCAAGTTGTGATTGCAGGGTTTCAAGCCTGCTTTCCAGGGATTCTACATTGTTCTTTGCCCGCAGGTAATCCATTTCCGACCCAATGTTTTTATCCCATAATTCCTTTTGTTTTTTATAAACAGTTCGGGCCAAATCCAAACTGGTTTCCACCTCGCGGATGGAACTTTGGGTCACGCTGCTGTTGATCTTTAAAAGCAAATCTCCCTTCTGAACCCGCTGACCTTCCACCACGAATATTTCTTTAACCTGCCCGTTTATTTCAGGACTGATATACGCTTCATTAATGGCTTCCACGGTACCATTTACCTCAATGTAATGGTTGAAGGGCTCGTAGTTTATTTCTTCGATCCTGACTGGCGTTCCTGCATCGGCTGTGGCATTGCTACTCAGCTTTTCCTCCAGGTCGTTGATCTTTTTATTGATCTCTGCCATTTGATCTTTGTATTCCGAAATTTGCTGCAGAATCTCTTCATCGGACTGTGGGTTATCGACCTTACCACTGCATGCAACCAGGAAAAGTACCACGATAATATAAATAAGTTTTTTCATTTGTTTGGTTATTGCTACTTATTTGACGATTTCTATTAATTCTATTGAATAAATCAAGGTTGATCCGGGTGGGATCACATTGGCAATAGGTTTATCACCATATGCCAGTTTAGGCGGAATGTACAATTCATAGATCGCACCTTCACGCATTTGTTGTATTCCTTCAGAAAGGCCGGGGATCACTTCATTGAGCCGTATTCCCGCTGGTCCACGGTCGTATGACATATCAAAAACATCACGGTTGATGAACATGGCTCTGTAGTGCACCCTCACACTATCGACTGCCTGGGGTTTTAATCCGGTACCTTCTTTTAATACTTTGTATTGCAATCCGCTAGCCAGTTCTTTAACACCCTCCCGATCAATATTCTCTTCCATGAACTTCATCCCTTCCAGTTTGTTCTGTTCCAGAACTTGCTTTTGTTCTTCAGCCAGCTTCTTTTTTAATTCTGAATCGAATGCTTTTATGATTGCTTCTTTAACAGAATCAGGCAGTACTGAAGTTCCATCTAATCCATCGGAGATCCCTTTGTAAATAGCCTCCCGATTGGCATCGATTTGCTCTTCATGGATACCGATCCCATAATCCAGACCGATGATATAGCTAATGGTATCCATTCGGTTATCAAGGGTTACCTTGTCGGTATTCACACCCTGATCCATGCAGGAAACCAGCCATAAAAGCGAAAATAGAATGAGGATATGTCTGAATATCTGTTTCATTGTTATTTTACTAATCCACGGTTGTTAGCTCTTTTTCGAGTTCTGATTTTTTGGTGAGCAGATCGAGCAAGGATGTAAGATAATCAATCTCACTCGAAAGGTATTGATTATAGGTCTGTGACAGGTCAAGACTCGTTGAAAGGCCTTCGCGGTATTTGGTTTCTGTTTTTTGATAGATCCGTCCCGAGTTATCCCTGGCCATCTGCTTATTTAAGTAAATTAAATAAGCATTATTGAACTCCATTTTAACGGTTTTTACCCTCAACGAAAGTCCCTGGGCGAGCTGATCCTGCTTGACAATCAGTTTTTCCAGTTCCAGTTTCGATTGCTGGATCTTATGATACCTGTATCCACTGCTCCATATCGGAATATTCATCGTTACGCCGATCACCTGGGTCGGGAACCATTTATCATTAGAAGAGAAAAAATTGAATTCATTCCGCATGGCATTCTGTGAATAACTATAAAATGCATTGATGTTCGGGTAATACTCAGTTCGATCGAGTTTCATTTTAAATTCAGCGATGGTTTTTTGATTTTGCAATAACTTATAATCAATATGTCTTTTCACATCAAAATTCTGCTGTAACAAAAAATCCCGATTGATATCCGTCATCAGATTATCGAGTCGATCGGTCAGGGTGACCTCATCATCTGCTTTCAAACCGAGCAGGTATTTAAAGGTATTTCGTGCAATTTCCAGTTGATTTTCAATATTGGTCAGGGTGACCTGCATGTCGGATTTCAGCAATTCCAGCTGATCTACATCGGTATCTTCAACAAATCCTGCTTTGTAATATTCTTTTGTTTCATACAACATCCTGTCAAGACTTTGCAAAGTGCTGTCGAAAATAACCCTGTTCTCTTGTAGAATTATGACCGGGTAGTAAGCCTTGGCGATCATATCTTTGATTTCGATCTCACTTTTTTCATAACTGGTTTCCGAAAGGCTGAGGTATGCCTTTGAAGCCTGAAGACCCACAAGGTACTGGCCATTGAAGATCATTTGATTTACATCGGCACTCCAGGTAGCATTGTGCTGGGTCCCGAACTGGAGCTCGACAAATTCACCCGGTGTACCTCCCGGAATAAAATCAGCGGGAATAAGGCTGGTTGGAAGCTCCAGGTAATCATTATAACTGACTGAACCTGTAATTTGCGGCAATCCGGTTGCTATCGTTTCTTTTACTTTCTCCCTGGCGATTTCAATATCGGTCAATGCATTTCTTACATCATGATTGTGCTCCAAAGCATAAATCTGTGCTTCTCTCAGGGAGAATGAGTAAGAATCCTGTGACCAGGCCATCTGCGCAAACAATACCATATAAATTAAAATGCCTGTATTTCTTAATTTCGATTTCATGATTGTGTCTTATATGTTGAAATTCAACTTAGCCTTTTGTTTCTCAAAATATTCAATTCCTTTCTGATTGGAGATTCCACGAATGTGGTTTTCAAACATTACCTCAAAGATTTTGGTATAGGAAAAATCCTGGATTTCTTCTTTCGACATATTCTGAAAGTCTTCTATTTTCTGAAAATATAAATGAGCCACAATTTCCTTGTTCAGATCGTGGCGATACAATCCTTCTTTGATTCCCTGATCGATGTTTTGCATGATGTTTTCGAGGATCATTTCTTTTTTGCAGGTCATATATTCTTCATAAACCTGCGGATAGTATTTCCTGAATTCAAAGGTTACAACAGGATTGATTTTGAAATGATTTTCACTCGAAATCTTGCTCATCTCCAACAAAAAATCAATGGCATTCAAATTTTTTTCCTTGATCTCTATAAAACGTTCCTTGATGGCTTTCTGAATATAGGAGCTTATTTTATTGAGCAAGTCTGTTTTGTTTTCAACAATCTGGTATAGCGTCTTCTTTGAAATACCCATCATCCTGCAAAGATCATCCATTGAAATATTACGGATACCGTGCTCAATAAAGATCCTATAAGCGCCTTCAATTACTTTCTCGTATTTTTCATCCATTTTATAAAAATTACTTTCATCACACCTTTCCTTTTTCAAAAACGGGTTGCAAAGGTAAGCAAGAGAAACAACGGAAACAAAAAAATGTTATTTCGTTTCCATTAATTTAAAGTTAATTTTTTATAAAAAACAGGAATGGGCAAATTGGAGGCTGAATGATTTATTTGTCGATCTCAAACTTTACCGACTTGATCTTTTTTTCGAAATAGGCAATGGCTTCAGGCTTACCGATGCTCCTCACCAGGTCTTCAAACATAACGGCAAAGAGGGTTTCGAACGAAAATTTATCAGGAGGGAAAAGATCTGGATTGTGGATGTCAATGAGGCGGCTCAGGTATAACCGGGCAAGCAATTCAATACTGAGATCTTCACGATACAAACCCTGGTAAATTCCTTTGGTAATATTGATCTGGATTTTATCGAATATAAACTGTAGCCTTTTTTCGAAATGATCCTGGTAAATCTGTGGATATTTTGCTTTCAAATGAATGGTTATCGCCGGACTTACCAGTATGAAATTCTTGGCCACTTCTTTGCTAACAGTTAAAAGGATGTCAATGGCATTGACCCCTTCGAAATCATGAATTTGAAAGATCTCCTCAAATTTTTGTCGCTCAATCTCGAGTAATTTTTTTACAAGGTCCTCCTCATTGTCGACGTGCTGCATTATTTCCTGACCCTGAATACCAGTCTTTTTCTCAATTTCCTGAAATGAAAATTTTTTTAAATTCTTTTTTTTGGCCTCAATCCTGATTTTTTTTAACAGGTCACGAAAGTGCTCATCCATCCAGAGAGAATTAATTAGTTTTTACGCGTAACAAAAATAGGGATTTATTTCAGGTGCTTAAAATTGAAAATATGAAATAATTAACATAAATGCGTTAATTATACACTTGGATCAATCCATGTGGGCGATGATGGTTTTGTTACCGATAACCTTCTGGCCGATCTTTACATCGATCTTCATGTCAGGTGGGAGGAAAAAATCGAAACGGGAACCAAATTTGATGATACCCAGTTCCTGGCCCTGATCTGCATATTTGCCTTCTTTTGCATAACAAACAATCCTTCGGGCAACAGTCCCGGCTATTTGACGAAACATGATCTTTTGACCTGAATCCGTTTCCATGACAATGGAAGTCCTCTCGTTCTCACTGGAGGATTTGGGTTTTGAAGCAATGAAATACGATCCCTGGTTATGACGAAAAAATATGATGCGGCCACTTATGGGAAACCAATTGACATGAACATCTGTTGGTGACATAAAGATAGAAACCTGTTTCCGAACGGCATTGTAATACTCCTTTTCAAATACTTCTTCAATGACAACGACTTTTCCATCGGCACCGCTCAATAGGATATTTGGATCAGGTTCGATCAAGCGAATAGGATCCCTGAAAAAACGAACGACAAAAAAATAGAAAATCAAACCGGCTGTATACAATAAATAGTGAATGACCGTCTGGGTTGGTGCAACCAAGTTAATGATCATTACAATAGCCAGGAGAAGAAACAGTACAAGCACCATTACCGGGTATCCTTCTTTATGTAGTTTAATGGCCATTGACTATAAGACAAGTAAAAGATAAATAAATACAAAAGGGGCCGCCAGTAATAAACTATCCAATCGGTCGAGGATGCCTCCGTGACCGGGGATCAGGGTCCCTGATTCTTTGAGTCCTGCCCTGCGCTTGAGTGCAGATTCGAAAAGGTCACCGAAGGTTCCGAATATAACGATAACAAGGGCAAATCCTAGCCAGCCTATAAGGGATAATTCTCCAAAATAGTTCCACAAGATGGTGGCACCGCCCAAACTAAATATCATACCACCAATGCTTCCCTCCCAGGTTTTTTTCGGTGAGATATCTTCACTGAGTTTATATTTACCTGCCATGCTCCCTACAATGTAAGCAAAAGTATCGTTGAGCCAAAGGATTACAAACGTGCTTAATAAAAACATGTTAAATGATGAATCCCCTTTAAACAAGTGATAAAAGTTAATCAGGCTCAGAGGAATGGTAATGTAAAATATACTCATGAGAAAATAACCCAACCAATTCATGGTCTTTATTTGATTTGAAAGGGCAGGAATCAAAAATATTGAGAAAATAAGCGGAACAGCAATAAGCAGGTATTGATATCCTATATTCCCATTTGATACCAACACAGCCAAAACACCAAGTACAATGTTCAGCGCATAATAAGGGACTGCAGGAATGGGGATATCTTCAAGACGAATAATTTCACGATATTCACTTAATGACAGAAAGAGCAAGACGAGTGAAAACAGACCAAAAATAAGGTTTCCGCCAAGGATGCTGCCTACAACCAGTATCACATATACGGCACCCGATAATGTTCTTGTTAAAAATGGTTTCAAATCTCTTTTTGTTCGTTAACCAGTCGATTGGCTTTTATAGCGAAATCCGATGAAACATACAATTCCAGTTCCCCAAACAAATAAGCGGAATCCTTTTTATTGATAATAATGGATTCAATTCCATGCTGAAGAAGCATTCCCTTGATAATTTCGGCTTTATAACCTTCAGTGGTAGTATATATTTTTACCCAGTTCCCATCCATAAGCAAGCAAGTAAATAAAGGATCATTTACATGTTGTGCGCGGCAATAATGCCCTGGGCTTTCTTTTCATCTTTTTCGTCGACATAGAGTTTAATCTCTCCAACTAGAAAAGCAGATCCTTTCTGATCCAGTGTTACACTGTCAATATCATGTTCTGCAAGCAGCTCCTGAATGATATTAATTTTATACATCTTATCTGCGGAATAAATTTCGCGAAGGTTTTTTTCCATTGTTTATGTGTTATGATTCTTCATCCAGTAAAAATACATATAATTCCTTTGGCCCATGTGCACCCATGACCAGTGTTTTTTCAATATCTGCCGTACGACTGGGTCCAGAGATTACGGTTATGAGGGATGGTAACTTATTATCATACTTTTCTTTTATCAGACGAAGGGCATCTTTAAGTTCGGCAACGATTTGATTACTATGTGCAATAACAATATGGGTTTCCGGAAAAACATTCAAACGACGTCCGGAGATTTGTCTACTTGAAATCATAACACTGCCGAGGCGGGCGATAAGATATTCACATTGGGTGATGCCTGCTTGCATTTCCTGTAAGTGCTCATCATCGTTGAAGTAAGGTATTTCCGCCTTATCAAGAAGTGCTGTTATCTTCGGATCAAGGCAAAATATATGTTTCCATTTTTTTTCTGCCACCAGGGATAACAGGTTTTTGCGCAAATCCTCCTCATTTTCGCAGTAAACAAACTTTCCGGCAATACGGGTAAATTCCTGCGCAAAAACAATATCAACGGAGTCCTCCAGTTTTGGATGAACAGCTGATTCTGTATCTAGCGATGGATAGGGGTTTTCGGTCTTACTGATCAGTGCATTCCTGATCTTTTTCAATACCTTTTCCCGTGAAGTTGTTTCGTCCATTTAAGCTTTATTTTTATCCTGAGGCTCCGGAAGTAAATCAGTTTCATTATCCTGATCTTTTCCGGTTTCATTTTTTGAGTCTGCGGTTTTTGCGGGTAATTCTTTGTTTTCTTTTTCCTGGGCCTCTTTCAGTTCAGCCAATATTTTTTTCTGTTTGGCTTTCAGTTTTTTCATCTCTTCTTCTGCCTCTTTTTCGATGCGCTTCCGTTCCTGTTCATAAGGCCGTTCACCAAAGATTTCTTCCAGGTCCTCCCTAAAGATCACCTCTTTTTCAAGGAGTTTCATGGCCAGATCTTCCACCGCTTCTTTGTTTTCCTCAATGATTGCAACCGCACGTGTATAAGCACTTTCCACCAACTTGCTTACTTCGTTATCAATGAGTTCTGCTGTTTTTTCGCTGTAAGGTTTTTGAAATGAATATTCTGATTGACCGGTTGAATCATAATATGAAATGTTACCGATCTTTTCATTTAATCCAAAGAAAACCACCATATTGAAGGCCTGTTTGGTTACCTTCTCCAGATCATTTAAGGCCCCGGTCGATATTTTACCAAAGTTAACCTGTTCCGATGCGCGACCTCCCAGAGCAGCAGTCAGTTCATCAAACATTTGATCAAAGGTTGTGATCTGCCGCTCTTCAGGCAAATACCAGGCGGCCCCCAGTGATTTTCCCCGGGGTACGATGGTCACTTTTACAAGCGGATGGGCATGGTCGGTCAACCAGCTTACAGCAGCGTGTCCGGCTTCATGGTATGCAATGACTTTCTTTTCGGTGGCTGAAATGATTTTGTTTTTCTTTTCCAGCCCGCCAATGATCCTGTCAACAGCATCCAGAAAATCTTGTTTTTCAATTTGTTTTTTGTCTCTACGTGCAGCGATCAGCGCCGATTCGTTGCAAACATTGGCAATATCGGCACCGGAAAATCCGGGTGTTTGTTTGGCCAGGAAATCCAGGTCAACGGTTGGATCAAGTTTTAGAGGTTTGGTATGTACCCTGAAAATGGCTTTACGCTCTTCCAGGTCAGGCAATTCAACATGAATTTGCCGGTCGAATCGTCCTGCCCGCAATAAGGCCCGATCCAGAATATCAGCACGGTTGGTAGCTGCAAGAATAATCACACCTGTGTTGCTCTGGAAACCATCCATTTCGGTGAGTAACTGGTTAAGGGTGTTTTCCCTTTCGTCATTGGCACCGGTCAGCGGATTTTTCCCTCGGGCCCGCCCGATGGCATCAATCTCATCGATAAATATGATACAGGGTGCTTTTTCTTTGGCTTGTTTAAAAAGATCTCGAACACGACTGGCTCCCACCCCTACAAACATTTCCACAAAATCAGATCCGCTAATCGAGAAAAACGGAACCTGAGCCTCACCTGCAACAGCTTTGGCCAATAGTGTTTTCCCGGTCCCTGGAGGGCCTACAAGCAAAGCCCCTTTGGGTATCTTTCCGCCGAGATTGGTATATTTCATTGGATTTTTGAGGAAGTCGACGATCTCCATTACTTCGATTTTGGCTTCTTCAAGGCCCGCCACATCAGTGAAATTTACGTTTACGGCAGTTTCTTTGTCATAAAGCTGCGCTTTTGATTTGCCAATATTAAAGATCTGTCCACCACCGGCTCCACCCCGGCTCATCATCCGCATGATCACGATCCAAACCACAATCAGGATGACCAGTGGTAGGATCCAGCTCAAGATCTCGCCTGACCAGTTGTGCCGGTTTACATTGCGTATGTATATGGGGTTTTCAACCCCTTCCTGGGCTTTTTCAACATCATCTTTGAAGGTTTCATAAGAGCCGATCGTATATCGGTAATGGGGGCCCTGTCCCTGGTATCCCTGTTCTTTAACGTCTTCATACTTCGATTCATTGAGCGCTTCCTTGGTAAGGTATATTTCGGCTTCTTCACGGTTTACTACAACGATCTTTTCTACATCCTGGTCGGCCAGCATCTCTTTTAAATCACCCCAGTCTGTTTCTTTAACATTGCTTCCCCAATTGGTAAAAGTCAAAGCAATGAAAATCAAAGCGATGATACCATACACCCAATAAAAATTAAATTTGTTCCTTGGATTTTTCCCCTTTGGAATATTACCTGATGGTTTTTTATCTTTATTTTCTTCTGCCATTATGTCCTGATTTTAACCTGCCACACTGCTTTCTGCACGTGATCTTTTAATTTTCCGAATAAGTTTTAATTTCCGCATCTGCCCATAGTTTTTCAAGGTTGTAGAATGTTCTTGTTTCCTCCTTGAATATGTGCACAACGACGTCTACGTAGTCTAACAAAATCCATTCCGCATTTTCGAAACCTTCTTTGTGCCATGGCTTTGTTCCTGTTTCTTTCAAGGTTTCCTCGATGATGGCATCGGCTATTGCTTTCACCTGAATGTCACTGGTCCCATGGCAAAGAATAAAATAATCGGTTACTGCATTGGGAAGCCTGGTCATATTCAGGCGCATAATATTTTTCCCTTTTCTGCTTAAAATACCTTCAACAATAACATTTGTAAGTTTTTCGGATTCTGACTGTTTTTTTTGTGGCATAGTAATCCTTTGATGTTGTATGCAAAAGTAATTAATTTACGGCAGTTTAAGCACATTCTGTTGCAGTTCAACCAATAAACGAAATTATCATCTGTTTGTTTGAAAGGAATGCCTATTTTTAGCATGTAAAGAACGAGCTATTTAACATACGTTCAATGAATAAATGTGTTATAAAGCAGCAGCTCAATGAAACAACGTCCACCAATTTTTATGTGGAGGAAAAGTTGAAAAATGGGCAATCCTTTAAGAGCAGGCAAATTGTTGTTGCAGATTATCAAACAGCAGGCAAAGGGAATGGAAGCAATCATTGGGAAAGTGAACGGGGAAAGAACCTCACTTTTTCCGTCTTTTATGTTCCGATAAACCTGAAAGCCCATCAACAATTTTATCTTAATATGGCAATATCTCTGGCGGTTTGCGATTTTACAGGAAGTCAGATATCAAATGCCGAAGTGAGTATCAAGTGGCCCAATGACATTTTTATTGATGATCGAAAAGTTGGTGGAATGTTGATCAAACACAGCGTTAGTGGAAACCAATTGCTACATTCTATTATTGGCATAGGTTTGAATATAAATCAGGAAAAATTCATGAGCAACGCACCCAATCCCATTTCCTTCATCCATCATACCCAAAAGCTCATGGATCTTAAATTCTGTATGGATGGTTTGTGCTCAAGTCTGGATCATCGTTTGGATCAACTTGAATCGGATAAACTCAACCTTTTAAAATCGGATTACCTTAAAAACTTATTTGCCTTTCGAAATTACAGAAAATATCTTTTTGAAAATGAACTGATCAAAGCCCGGATCACTGGCGTTTCTGAATATGGTTCCCTTCAGCTGGAGGGCGAAAATGGTGAATTGTTAGAGTGCGATTTGAAAGAGATCCGCTTTGTGCTTTAAGCTTTCTGTTCCAGTATTTCTTTGAGCTTTTCAACCAGAAGGTTAACAAAATTCTGCAGGGGCCTTGAGGCCATCATCTTCAACATTGGATTCAATTGAGCCGATAGTTGGCTTTGCACCAGCGTCCCGCTTTCTTTTTCAGTCAGATCAAAGTCAAGTGAGAAGTCAAAAGGGGAGGGGGTAATGGATTGATAGGAAATGCTGTTGTTGGGTCGATTGGTCCCCATTTTCAATGCCAGGTCTGCCATGCCTTTGATGGTAAAGGAGCAGGTATCATCACTAACCTGCCAGTTAATAACCTGGTCGGGTAAAAGTTTTTCAAAATTATTAAAATTGTTCAGGAAGTGATAGATTTCAGATGCCGGTTTTTGAATGTCAACCGTGTTGCTTTTAAATTCAGTCATGTACAAGGTGTTTAACGATGTAAGATAAATAAGTTATGATCCCCATTTTTCTGGATCTTTCCGCCATTTGATCAGTGACTTCAAATCTTTTTCAGAAATGTAATTGCTCTCGATGGCCTGTTTCAATAATTCATCATAATTGCTAAGGGTATAAAGGGCACATTTTTCTTGTTCGAAATTCTCAATAGCACTTGGCAGGTTATAACTAAATATGGCCAGCATTCCTTTCACTTCGCAGCCTCCGGCTCGCAAGGCATGAACAGCATTCAGGCTGCTTTTCCCGGTGGATACCAGGTCTTCGATTACCACCACCGATTGTCCCGATTCAAAATATCCCTCGATTTTATTTTCCAGGCCATGCTTCTTTTCGGAAGGACGAACATAAACGAAGGGCAGCCCCAGTTCCTGAGCTATCAATACACCATGGGCAATAGCTCCTGTAGCAACTCCTGCAATCAGGTCGACCGATCCGAATTCTTCACTGATAATGTCAACAAACTGTTGGCGAATAAACGTCCTGATCTTCGGAAACGACAGGGTTTTACGGTTATCACAATAAATGGGTGATTTCAAACCGGAAGCCCAGGTGAATGGTTCATCAACATTTAATTTGATGGCTTTGATCTGCAGCAAATACTCTGAGATCGTAATGGCTGTTTCTTTATTATAAATCATGGCGCAAAATTATGTGAAATTGGTGTAATTTATTTTAAAAATTTTAAGGATAAATTTTGACTATAGGTTATTCCTGTTAAATATATGAAAGTAAACGTAATGATTTGAAAAATGATATTCAATCATCAAAAAATTCCCATTTATGAGGTTCTGTTTTGAACCGGTTGACTTTCTTAAAATGTTTACATTTGCTTAAACTTTTCAATGATGCCTCAAAAAATAGCAGTATTCCCAGGGTCGTTTGATCCGATTACCCGCGGTCACGAATCCGTCATCAAAAGAGCTGTCCCTCTATTTGATCAATTATATATTGCCATTGGATTGAATGCCGAAAAAAAAGGATTTTTTACCATTGAACAGCGTTTGCATTGGATTGAAGAAGTATTTGCAGATGAGCCCAAGATTTTGGTAACCCAATATGAAGGATTGACTGTAGATTTTTGCCGGCAGAACAATATTGGTTATATTTTGAGGGGGTTAAGGACATCTGCCGATTTTGAATTTGAAAGAAGCATCGGGCAGGTAAACAAAAAACTTTATCCCGATATTGAAACAGTATTTTTATTAACGGCACCGGAATATACTTCACTGAACTCCTCCATTGTCCGCGATATCCTGAGGCATGGTGGTGATGCCAGCCAGTTTGTCCCCGAAAAAATCAGCCTCCGTGAAGCAAACCGATAAATTTGATACCATCAATAAACTCCCTGTTGTTAACGTTCATTGCCTGTGATTTCTTTTAGAATTATAGGACTAAGCCTCATGGTTATCATTGGCCTTGTGTCTGCCAGAATCAAGGCCGAGCCGGTTGCTATCCATGGCGTTTTGCCGGGAGCTGAAAATTCGGAAATAAGGCTATTGCATTATGATGATCGTATCAGTTATCAGCTTGTGATTATGGATCGGGTATATGTATCCGATTCTGCAACTTTCACCTTGCATGCTGATGTTATTGAGCCCACTCAGTTCATCCTGGATATAGATTTTTATTCTGCTACAATCTATGTCTATCCCGGATCGGTATACCACATTGCCTGTGATCCTGTGGATATTTCCGGACAGTATCGGCCTTTTTACAGAAAAGATTTGTTGGTATATAATATATTGAAGGAACCTAATCCCCCAATAAATACCCTGATTGGGGAATTTGAAAATAAATATGCGGTTTTTATTGAGCAAGAATTGGGTGGTACATATCAAAAAAGGAACACCACTTTTATAAGAAAATTCAGACAGGAGATGGATTCCCTGCACGACTTTTACCGTGAAAGCTATGTGAGAAACTATGTGGATTACCGGCTGGCCAGTCTTGAATTCATCATTGCACCGGTCAAACGCCTCTCTCTTTTTAAAACATACATTCAGGATAAACCGGTCTTGTATGATCATCCTGAATACATGATCTTTTTCAACTCCTTTTTCGAGGATTACCTCCTGCAACATAGTAAATTCGTCAGCCGGAAGGATTTGATGAGCACCATCAATCAATCGGCAAATTACCGGGCTTTGCTTGATACATTGGGAAAAGATACGCTGCTTCGCAATGAAGAGATCCGCGAAATGGTATTGCTTAGGTCGGTGGTTGATTTATATGATGATCCTTATTTCAATAGAAATAGCCTGATTCTTATCCTCAACCAAATGGCTGACATCACGAAATTTAATGAACACCGAAAAATTGCAAATAATTTAAAGAAATTACTTACCCAATTAAAGCAGGGTTTTGATGCTCCGGATTTTAATCTGCCCGATCTAAACAAGGATACCCTGAATCTTTCAGACTTCAGTGGGAAACCGGTTTACCTTTCCTTCTTTACCACCTGGAGCTATGCCTGTCTTGCTGAATTTGAACTGATGGACAGTCTTTACAAGCGTTATGGGGAGCAGATACATTTTGTAACCATATCTCTGGATAAAACGCCTGAAGTGATAGACCGCTTGCGAAAAGAAAAGAACTATAACTGGGTTTTTTTATACAATGGTTCTGGATATGATGTGATCCATGATTACAATGTTAAAACCTTCCCATTATTTGTACTCATTGATGCCAAAGGGAAAATTGTTGATTATCCGGCATACAAACCCAGTGAGATCATTGAGGATCGATTTCGCTTTGTATTGAAAATACAGAAATGATCGTCAGATAAATGATGTTTAGTGGCACTTGCATTGACAACATTACATTTTTTGTTCTAATTGAATAATTCAGGTTAATTTTGTGGATTATTCGCTGACTTAATGGCATGTAAAACATGAATCCGTTACACGGAATAATTATTGATATGCCCAAGCGTTGTAAAACTGTTGATTCAGAAAAGTTGAAATAAAAATGGCAAAATTTCTAGAGAAACTTCTTGGATCTAAATCCGATAGGGATATTAAATCCATTACACCGATTCAGAAAAAGATATTTGAAGCTTACGATACAATAAAGTCACTTTCCAATGACGAACTCCGGGGGAAAACTGCTGAATTTAAAAACAGCATTCAGGAAGCTGTTGCGGAGGACCAACAACAAATCGAAGAAATAAAAAACCAGATCAATACCAATCCCGATCTTGATGACGATGAAAAAGAAAAGTTGTGGAAAAGAATTGATGACCTGGAAAAGCAATCTTACGAAAAATCTCAAAGTGTCCTGAATGATATATTGCCCGAAGCATTTGCTGTGATGAAGGAGACCGCTCGCAGGTTCAAAGAGAATTCCATCGTGGAGGTAACAGCCAATGATTTTGACCGTGAGCTGGCTTCTAAAAAAGAGCATGTAAATATTGTTGGCAACAAAGCCCAATATAAAAATCAATGGATGGCAGGGGGCAATATGATCACCTGGGACATGGTCCATTATGATGTGCAATTGATCGGTGGTGTTGTCTTGCACCAGGGGAAAATTGCTGAGATGGCCACCGGTGAAGGTAAAACCCTGGTTGCCACCCTTCCCGTTTATCTGAATGCACTTCCTGGCAAGGGGGTACACATTGTTACAGTAAATGATTACCTGGCCAAGCGTGACTCAGAATGGATGGGCGTATTGTATGAGTTTCATGGTTTGCGTGTCGATTGCATTGATAAACACCAACCCAATTCGCAGGAGCGGAGAAATGCCTACCTGGCAGATGTGACCTTTGGTACCAATAATGAATTTGGATTTGATTATTTACGGGACAACATGACGGCATTTCCCGATGAACTGGTGCAAAGACCACACAATTATGCCATTGTGGATGAGGTGGATTCAGTTTTGATAGATGATGCACGAACACCGCTCATCATTTCCGGGCCAACACCCAAGGGGGATACTCAGGAGTTTGAACAATTTAAACCATCCGTTCAAAAACTCTATAATGTTCAAAAAAATCTTGTAACTCATATCCTTGCTGAGGCTAAAAAATTACTCGCCGATAGATCCAATTCTGAAAATGAAAAAAAAGGTGGGGAATTATTGCTTCGGGCTTTTAAAGGCCTCCCAAAGAACAAGGCCCTGATTAAATTCCTGAGTGAAGAGGGCATGCGCACCCTGATGCAGAAAACCGAGAACTTCTATCTTCAGGAGCAGGCCAAAAATATGCACCTCATTACCGATGATCTGTATTTTGTCATCGAAGAAAAAAATAACTCCGTCGATCTTACCGAAAATGGTATCAACCTGATCAATCAGGAAGCCGGAGATGAAAATTTTTATGTACTCCCAGATGTCGGAGCGGAGATTGCAGAGCTTGAAAAATCTGATCTTTCAGAGAAGAAAAAACAGGAAAAGAAAAGTGATATCCTGCGTGATTTCTCCGTTAAATCCGAAAGGGTTCATACAGTCAATCAGTTATTGAAAGCCTACACCATGTTTGAAAAGGATGTGGAATATGTGATCATTGATAACAAGATCAAGATTGTGGATGAACAAACCGGCCGGATCATGGAAGGCAGAAGGTATTCCGATGGACTGCACCAGGCCATTGAAGCCAAAGAAAGTGTGAAGGTAGAGGCTGCAACCCAAACCTATGCCACGATCACCCTCCAAAACTATTTCAGAATGTACCAAAAACTTGCTGGTATGACAGGAACTGCCGAGACCGAAGCAGGCGAACTCTGGGATATTTATAAACTGGATGTGGTGGTCATCCCAACCAATAAACCGATTGTGCGTGATGACCGCGAGGATATGGTATTCAAAACCAAACGCGAAAAATACAATGCAGTGATTGATGAGATTGATGATCTTGTCAAGGCAAAAAGACCGGTTCTGGTGGGTACAACCTCTGTCGAAACTTCAGAATTGCTCAGCAGGATGTTGAACAGGCGAAATATCAAACACAATGTGTTGAATGCTAAACTCCACCAGAAGGAAGCGCAGGTCGTGAAAGAAGCTGGACAACCCGGCACCGTTACCATCGCCACCAACATGGCGGGTCGTGGTACCGATATTAAGTTGGGCACCGGAGTGAAGGATGCCGGAGGTCTGGCCATTATTGGAACGGAACGACATGAGTCGCGGCGGGTTGACCGACAACTCCGGGGACGTGCTGGAAGGCAGGGAGATCCCGGGAGCTCGCAATTTTTCGTTTCCCTCGAAGATGACCTGATGCGCATGTTTGGTTCGGAGCGGATCGCCAAGATCATGGACAGGATGGGTATTAAGGAAGGTGAGGTGATCCAGCATTCCATGATTACCAAATCCATTGAAAGAGCCCAGAAAAAAGTAGAAGAAAATAACTTCGGAATCCGGAAACGGTTGCTGGAATATGATGATGTGATGAATGCCCAGCGAGAAGTGATCTATAAAAAGAGAAAACACGCATTGTTTGGTGAAAGACTCTCCATCGACATTGCCAATATGATGTACGATGCCGTTGATCAGGTTGTATCTGATTTCCAGGAAAGCAGGGACTTTGAAGGTTTTAAAATGGAACTGCTCAAAGTTTTTGCCGTTGACTCCCCTTATGATGAAAAGGATTTTCTTTCAGGAAATAAGGATGAAATAACCGAATCGGTTTTTAAACGGGTACGGGAAAGTTATAAGAAAAAGAATGAACGGATCCGTGAACAGGCTTTACCGGTAATCAAAGATGTATATGAAAACAACTCACAATACGAAAACATCGCTATACCTATAACCGATGGCAGCAAGGAGATGCAGGTTATTGCAAACCTTAAAAAGGCTGTGGCTGACGGCGGTCAGGAAGTGATCCTGGCCATTGAAAAAGGGGTTACGCTTCGCCATATTGACAATGCCTGGAAAGAGCACCTGCGTGAACTGGACGATTTGAAACAATCGGTGCAAACAGCAACATATGAGCAAAAGGATCCTTTGCTGATTTATAAATTTGAATCTTTTGAATTGTTCAAGGGAATGGTTCAAAAAACCAACAAGGAGATTGATGCATTCCTTGTCAAATGTAATTTACCAGGTCAGCAGGCAGATGTGCGACAAGCACAGGCTCCCCGCCGGACCGATATGTCGCGCTATAAGGAATCGAGAAAAGATTTGCTCTCCCAGTCCCACAGCAATACCCAGCAGGAACAAAAAACACAACCGGTTGTTCGAGAAAAAAAAGTTGGTAGAAATGATCCATGCCCATGCGGAAGTGGTAAAAAGTACAAACACTGCCATGGTAAATCAGCATAGTCACCCGTTAAGAAAATGATCCATGTCCATTATTGTTGAAAATATCACAAAAACCTACGGTGTGCAAAAAGCACTGGACCGGGTTTCTTTTCAGATCAGCGCCGGGGAGGTCGTCGGACTTTTGGGACCCAATGGAGCAGGAAAATCGACGATGATGAAAATCCTGACCTGCTTCATTCCACCTACTGAAGGCACAGCTTCAGTTTATGGGCATGATATTTTTGATGAATCACTGGAAGTGAGGCGCAGGGTAGGATATCTTCCCGAAAATAATCCGTTATACCTGGATCTCTATATCAAGGAATATCTTGAATTCGTGGGAGGAATTTATAAGATTGATCAACTTTCAACCCGCATTGATGAAATGATTGATTTGACTGGCCTTGGAGCAGAAAGAAAGAAAAAGATCGGAGCCCTGTCGAAGGGATATCGTCAACGAGTAGGACTGGCACAGGCCCTGATCCACGATCCTGACGTACTTATCCTTGATGAGCCAACATCGGGACTGGACCCCAATCAGCTAGTGGGTATCCGCAACCTTATCAAGGAAATCGGTAAATCCAAAACGGTCATGCTTTCAACTCATATTATGCAGGAAGTAGAAGCGGTTTGTGACCGGGCCATTATCATTGATAATGGTAAAATTGTGGCCGATGATTCAACAACCAATTTATCATCGCGTTCGCCAGGAAAACAGCGGTTGAAGGTCGAATTCAATAAATCACCGGATGAGGCACTAATGGCGAAAGTAAAAGGAGTGAAAGCCATTTTTAAAATGGATGATACTCATTATGAAATTGAATCGGATCAGCAAGATGTACGTGAACAAATTTTCCAGTTTGCCGTAAGAAACGACCTGGTGGTTTTATCCATGCAGCAGACCGGGAAAGGAATTGAAGAGGTATTTCAGCAACTAACCCGGGGCAACCAATAAGTTAAGAATTTGTTATTTTTTGAATTGGGATTTAAAATATTTGTTTGAGCCCTAATAATTTTTAATTTTGCCGCTGCTTGTGGAAAGATTTGATTGATTGCAACCACGGAAAAAAATGCTAAAGCAATAAGCCGAAGCCTTCCGATCAAATTTCCACCGTACCAAAAAAATAAAACAAAACATATAAAACATTTTATTATGGGATATTTATTCACTTCTGAATCGGTTTCTGAAGGCCATCCGGACAAGGTTGCCGATCAGATTTCAGATGCTATGGTCGATGAGTTTCTGGCTTTCGACCCGGAATCAAAAGTTGCTTGTGAAACACTGGTAACCACCGGACAGGTTGTTGTTGCCGGCGAAGTTAAATCAAAAGCCTATATTGATGTACCTGAAATTGCACGTCGGGTTATCAACCATATTGGCTATACCAAAGGAGAATATCGTTTTGAAGGCGATTCATGTGGTGTATTGAATGCCATTCATGAACAATCACCCGATATCAATCGGGGTGTTGACCGGGGTGATAAATATGAGCAGGGTGCAGGCGACCAGGGGATGATGTTCGGATACGCCTGCCGCGAAACAGATGATTTTATGCCGCTGGCACTGGATATTGCCCATATTCTGCTTCAGGAACTGGCAGCCATCCGGCGCGAGGGTAAAGAGATGACCTACCTGCGTCCCGACTCAAAGTCGCAGGTGACCATTGAGTATGACGATCACAATCAACCCGTTCGAATCCATACGATTGTTGTATCAACGCAACATGATGAATTTGATGATGACGATAATCGGATGCTGGCTAAGATAAAGGAAGATGTTAAAAACATCCTTATCCCCCGAACCCGCAAAATGTTGCCAAAAAGGGTTCAGGATCTATTCAATGAACAAATTATTCTCCACGTAAATCCTACAGGCAAGTTTGTTATTGGAGGTCCACACGGAGATACCGGCCTTACCGGACGCAAGATTATCGTGGATACCTATGGTGGAAAAGGTGCGCATGGGGGTGGTGCTTTCTCCGGGAAAGATCCTTCCAAAGTTGACCGTTCTGCAGCCTATGCCTCCAGGCACATTGCTAAAAATATGGTAGCCGCCGGATTGGCTGATGAAGTTTTGGTTCAATTGTCGTATGCCATTGGTGTTGCTGAACCAGTTGGTGTTTTTGTGAATACCTATGGGACTGCAAAAGTTAAGCTGAATGATGGCCAGATAGCCGAAAAGATGAAAAAGCTGTTTGACTTGCGTCCGGCTGCCATAGAAGATCGATTGAAATTGCGGAACCCGATCTATTTTGAATCAGCTTCATACGGACATATGGGCCGTACACCTCGCACTGTGATCAAGAAGTTTAATTCACCTTATAGCGGGGAAATTTCTAAAGAGGTAGAATTATTTACGTGGGAGAAACTGGATTATGTTGATAAGATCAAAGCGGAATTCAATTTGTAAGGTTAAGATGTTGAAATAGCAATAATGAAAAAACCCCGCCATTAAGCGGGGTTTTTTCTTCTCAGGTTGTTGTTTAGTGTTTGATGATCAATTTATGAGTAGTCAGTGACTCATTATTGACCAGGAGAGAATAAAAATAAATACCTTCGGTAAGATCGGAGGTATTTACCTTAAGCGATCCCATTGGTTCGGCAATCGCAATATTTTTAACAACATTTCCAAGTAAGTTGTATATAACCAAGTGTGAATTGGCCGAAACCTTTTTTAAATCATAATCAAGCTGAACAAATTTATTGGCCGGGTTTGGATAGGCATTGGATAACTCGATGGCATCTGCTGCACTCACCGCTAACTCATCGGAGGCTCCATAATTTACGGTAAAGGAGGCATTGTTATCAGGATTTCCAAGCTCATAAAAAGTATATTTTATTGTGGAAACACCCGTAAATCCGGCAGGATCATGATCGCCCTGGAATTCCATACTCATATCTCCGCCATCAATTTTGATATTCAGAGATGAAGTGTCGACATTGGGTGGATAACACAATCCCCAGCAAAAGGAATTTACAGAACCGGGCACCAATTCGATGATTTCACGAGCGCACAGTATCATCAATGGATCAGCAGATATGTTTTTTACACCAATCTCATCCAAAACCATTACTCCCGAATCGGGATGAGCAGTTAAGTTCAAAATGGCTGTAGCATTAAGGAGATCGTCACCGTAGTATAGCTCCAGGTCCTGGGCTGTGATCCACGAAAACAATACGCTGAGAATGATGGTAAATGTAATTTTTTTCATGTTTCTTTCTCCTGTACTTTTAGTGAGACATGACTTTATTTTAAATGGTTGTCTGTCCAACGATGTCATTTGGGTGTTTTATTCCAAAAACTGTGCTAAAAAATGTTAATTGCAATAAAAGGGAAAACTAATTCAGAAAAGGCAACCAAAATCCAATGAGTTTTGTCAATTAAATACTTAAATATATATATGTTCATTCGAAATAGTTTTAAATTTGGCGTCAAATTAAATTTTTATATCATGAAAAAGAGTTTTTACCTTGCATTTTTATTCATTGTTTTAGCATCGATTGGTTTTTCACAATCTCAGCGGTTGGTATTGCTGGAGCATTTTACCCAGGCTTCCTGTGGACCATGCGCCACTTATAATCCTTCTATTCACAGTTTGCTGGTATCCAATCCGGATAAAATAACGTCTATCAATTATCATACAAGCTGGCCGGGTACCGATCCCATGTACAATCATAATACCACTGAAAATGGAGCACGTACGGGTTACTATGGGGTGAATAGTGTTCCCAATTCGGTGTTGGATGGTAATGTATACAATGGACATCCCAATGGATGGAGCATCAATACGGTGAATGCACGTTATGCAGTTCCATCACCATTTGAGATTTATTTATATCATGAATTATCAGCAGATGAATCTGTTTTTACCGTTACCATGCTCATCTATGCAACAGAAGATGTGGGTCCGGGTATGCGAGCTCAGATTGCTGTCATAGAAGAACATGTTCATTTTAATAATCCGCCGGGCTCCAATGGGGAAACCGATTTTTACAATGTGATGAAAAAAATGCTTCCCAATCAAACCGGAACCATATTGCCTGCTTTTCAGTCTGGTGATTATATGATATTGCAGTATTCATGGGAACATCAAAATGTATATGATGTTGATCAACTGGCAGCTGTTGGGTTTGTTCAGAATAACGACTCAAAAGAAGTTCACCAGGCTGCCAACAGCAGCGATGAATTGTTTGATCCATTGTTTGCCACGGATGCTGAAGTCACAAAAACTGTAAATGTAGCTCAAAGCCTTTGTATTGGTGCTGTGCAGCCTAAGATAACCATCCGTAACAATGGTTCGAATGAATTGACCTCTATAGATATTTCATACACCATGAATAATGGTGAGCCGCAAACAATTGCATGGACCGGATCACTTGGCTTTCTGGAAACGGAGGACATCATGCTTCCTCAAAGTAGTTTTTCGGTTGAAGCCATAAATATGCTCGAGGTGTCATTGACTAACCCCAATGGAATGGATGATGATTATGAAACGAACAATAATATGATCCTGGAAATACCAGAAGCTTTTGAAGCCAATCCGCCCATTACGCTTATTTTAAAACTGGATAGCCATCCGGAAGAAACGACCTGGGAATTTACCAATTACAATGGTGATGTTATACACGAGGGGGGACCCTATACTACGCCCGGTCAAAATATTGTTCAGCAATTTCCTTTTGAAACCACCGATTGTTATACCTTCACCATTTATGATGCAGGTGGAAATGGATTAACCGGAGGGGGTAGTTTTGCTGTTGGATTTGGTGCTTCCATCATTGCCCAGGGAAATACTTTCGGTGAGAAAGCTTCCGGACAGTTTAACATTCTCTATACGGGGACCAATCCTGAAGTGACCAATGCTGCATTCCAGTTATATCCCAATCCGGTTTCAGATAATGCCACGATTTCTGTGCAAATCGATGAACCTTCAATGGTTCAGGTATCTGTGTATAATGCCTTTGGTAAATTGATGTATCAGACAGATCCGAAATCCTATCATGCCGGTAATCAGAATTTATATTTTAGCCGAGATGAACTGAATTCCGGTGTGTATTTTATCCAGGTCTCTATTGGTGATAAAGTATATACCCAAAAGGCCATCCTGAAATAATGGAAACTGAATTGAATTAAAAAACGCCGGATATTTTCCGGCGTTTTCTATTTAGACCTTATTATAAAATCTGGACTTGAGATACGTGTAGACCTCGCTAACCTTCATGGGTGTTGTAGCCGGACCGGTTCGCACATAGAGTTCTTCTTCACCATTGTGATCCAGGTAAGCCGGTGAAGTAGATGCTTTTACATCAATGCGAAGAATCTTCAGATTGTCTTTGTTTTCGACCTGGGCCCTCACAAATTGTGTTTGTTTTATACTGATGCGCTCCTGGATCAGTTTGGTCAGGTGCAGCAACATGTGATCATCATCCCTGAAGTTGTCATTTTTTAAGCCCAGTAATTGTTTTTGATCATTTACACCAATCAGCAGGGTGCCGCCTGAAGAATTTAAAAATGCAGCAATGGTTTTCAAGGCAGCATGTTCAATTTCCTTATCAAATTTACCAGTATGAATGTTATACCGTAAAGTTGACTTAAACTCAACGGATTCATTTTCGCCCCCTTCAATGAGCCGGGCCGTAGAAGTATTTTGAGCCGTAGACAAATAGGAGCTGATGAGTTTGGCCATTTCAATGATTATTTTCATGGCCGTAACAGGAGGGACTACTTCAAAGAGCACCTTCCCTTCAAGACAAAACAATAAAGCAGGCTCTTCGGCTTTGATGGTACCTGTGCGATAATGGTTATTGATAACCGCTATTTCTCCAAAGACATCTCCTTTTTTAAGTATATTTTCAGCATCCAGGGCAGTTTCCAGTACCAGCTTTCCGTACCTGACGATATAAAGGACCTGCTCATTTTCGAATCGGGAAAACACATAGTCACCCTCTTTGATCTCTTTAATAAATAGGTGAGCGGCAATCGCTTTGATTTCATCCTCAGACAGGGTTTGGAAAATGTTGACTTCTTTTAGAAAATCGAGGTGTTTTTGGTCCGAAATTCCCATGCAAATAATTTAGTTAAAAAGATCATCGATTAGATTGTCATCCGTCAAATTGGGTACAGTTACCATAAGCCGGGGTTCGATTTCCATGGCTCTTTTAATGGCAAAAATAGCACCATCATTTCTGGCCCAGCTCCGACGGGCAATACCATTATTGACATCCCAATGAAGCATCATTTCCAGCCGGCGGTCTGCATCAGCCGATCCATCCAGCACCATCCCGAATCCACCATTGATCACTTCGCCCCAACCAACACCACCGCCATTGTGGATCGATACCCAGGTTGCTCCACGGAATGAATCGCCAATCACATTTTGAATGGCCATGTCGGCAGTGAATTGTGAGCCGTCATAAATATTGGAGGTTTCACGATAAGGTGAATCGGTTCCTGAAACATCGTGATGATCACGTCCCAAAACAATGGGTGCAGAAATTTTCCCATCCCTGATGGCCTTGTTAAAGGCAGCAGCAATTTTGGTCCGTCCTTCACAATCGGCATAGAGGATACGCGCTTGCGATCCGACCACCAGCTTGTTTTCTTTGGCTTCCCGGATCCAGCGGATATTATCCTTCATCTGCTGGGTAATTTCTTTGGGGGCTTTAGCTGCAATTTTTTCCAGGACTTCCATGGCAATATTATCTGTAAGGTCTAAATCTTCCGGTTTGGATGAAGTACACACCCAGCGGAAGGGTCCGAAACCATAATCAAAGCACATCGGTCCCATGATATCCTGAACATAGGACGGATATTTAAAGGAGCCATCTTCTTTCATCACCTCTGCTCCGGCACGGCTGGCTTCGAGCAGAAAAGCATTGCCGTAATCAAAAAAGTACATCCCTCTTTCTGATAAGGTATTGATGGCATTCACCTGCCTGCGCAAGGATTCCTGTACCCGTTTTTTAAACTTCTCGGGATCTTTGGCCATCATCTCATTGGCTTCATCGTAAGTTAAACCTGCCGGGTAATAGCCACCGGCCCCGGGATTGTGGAGTGAAGTTTGGTCGGATCCAAGATCAACATGAATATTTCTTTCAACCAGCTTTTCCCATAAATCTACAATATTACCTAAGAAGGCAATGGAGTGTGGTTCTTTCTTTTCGATGTATTCCAAAGCCACATCAATGGCCTGGTCGGCTTGCTCAGTGATGCCATCTACCCAGCCTTGCTCAAAGCGCTTATAAGCTGCTTTGGGATTGACTTCGGCGGTGATGCTAACGACACCAGCTATATTTGCCGCTTTGGGCTGGGCACCGCTCATGCCACCCAAACCGGCTGTAACAAAAAGTTTTCCTTCGGTTGATTCACCCGGTTTGCTGATTTTCCGGGAGGCATTCATCACGGTAATGGTGGTTCCGTGCACAATGCCCTGCGGCCCGATGTACATGAAAGAACCGGCCGTCATTTGGCCGTATTGTGAAACACCCAGGGCATTAAATTTTTCCCAGTGGTCGGGAGAGGAGTAATTGGGGATCATCATACCATTGGTCACTACCACGCGGGGTGCATCTTTGTGGGAGGGGAACAATCCCATCGGATGGCCTGAATAAAGCACCAGTGTTTGCTCATCGGTCATGGTGGCCAGGTATTTCATGGCCAGGCGATATTGCGCCCAGTTTTGAAACACAGCGCCGTTTCCACCATACGTGATCAGTTCGTGGGGGTGCTGTGCCACGGCATAATCAAGGTTATTGCTCAGCATGAGCATGATGGCGGCTGCTTGCTTTGATTGGTGCGGAAATTCATCAATGCTGCGCGCTGTTATCGGGTAATCCGGACGAAAGCGATACATGTAAATTCTGCCGTACACATCCAGTTCCTGCTTGAACTCGGGAGCCAGCGTTTCATGGAATTTAGGATCAAAATAACGAAGTGCATTTTTGAGTGCCAGCTTTTTTTCTTCTTTGTTTAAGATATCTTTCCTTTTTGGTGCATGGTTGATGTTGGGGTCATACGACTTGGGTTCAGGGAGTTCTGACGGAATTCCCTCCAGAACTGCTTCTTGAAAATCGGAGAGCGACATGATTTCTACATTTTGAGTTGGGCTTCAAAATTATACAAATTCTACACTGAATCCCAACTTAAACCAAGAACTAAAACTAAAAAACCTGCTTGCGGCCAGCCGGTTCCGAACCAAGTTTCCGTTAACTTATCCATCTCCACCGTTAACTGATTTCTTATTGACATCGCATCAATTATAATGTATCTTGCGTCATCCCTTTCTTAAAAGGAAATTTCATAGGCAACAGTGTGACTTCGGGAATTTTTTAACCTTGATTCCCGAAGTCTTTTTTTAAAAATGATCATTACCTTTACAAGACCTAAAATTTTTTGTCATGAAGAAGATTTTTACCATTGCCACATTGCTGGTTTTGAGCCATGCTTTGTTTTCCCAAAGTTTTGAAGATTGGCCTCCTCAAGAAGAAACCATCGGTTCGACCCTTTATGACCTTCAAACAACCCGTTCGATGCAGGATCGTATTTTTCATTACAGCGATGGAACCATTGGCGCTGTTTTTAATATGAAAGTGACCAGCCTGCAGGAGGAAAACAAGGTGGGTTATAATTTTTATGATGGGAATTCATGGGGATCCTATCCACAAACCAGTATAACGTCCGGTGAGGCTACCAATCCCAGTTATACCGATTTTGGTGAAAATGGTGAAATATGTGCCTCCGAGGGTGAAACCGGTATTTACATCAGCTACCGCCCTGAGAAAGGAACGGGTGACTGGCAGGAAATTTTGTTTCAAGGACCCACTGGAAATGGAAAATTGTATTCACCTCAAATTGTGACCTCCGGTGTTGACAGTCAAATAATCAATTTGTTTGTTTTATGGAAGGACACCAGTCTGGTCAATTTAGGACAGGAGAATACTGGCAAAGTTTTATATTCCCGGTCATCTGATATGGGTGCCACCTGGGATCCTTTTCAATTTGAATTTGAATTAAACATTGGTTCATTTGGATTCTCAGAATTATCAATCATACCGGCTGATCCTAAAGATGATGTGATGGCTTTTGTGGTGGGTGATTATTTTACAAACCTGTTGCTTGTAAAATCAACCGATGGTGGTGATACCTGGGAGGAAACGGTAATCTGGGAACATCCTTATCCTTATATGCAATTCGGCGTTACTGTTACAGATACCTTTTGGGCCAATTCCGGTTCGATGGACATTGCCCTGGATGAAAACCTGCGGGCCAATGTTGTATTTGCCTTATGCCGGATAAAGTCTGATGAAAACGGCTGGTATTATGATCCGATGGCAGATGGTATTGTATACTGGAACGAGGACATGGATGCGTTTTCCAATAATATCAATGCATTAAATCCTACCGGCCACCCAGATTCAGAGTTAATAGAAGATTACAATCTGATCGGCTGGACGCAGGATATCAATGAAAATGGAGTAATTGACTTTGTCTCTTCAGCTAGCAATCCACCTTTTTATCCTTCATTGGGTTTATCCACAACTCCTTCTATTACCACTGATGACTTTGAAAGGATAACTGTAGTTTGGAGTTCCTTAACAGAGACTTTTGATAATGGTATTAACAATTACAGGCATCTATGGGTAAGACTATCGCCAAATAACGGTGAATGGTGGGGAAGTTTTGCTGACTTAACAAGTGACCTGATCCATATTTTTGATGAATGCGTATTCCCAAACAGTGCCACTTTGGTAGATGATTATCTTCATTTGATTTATCAGGTTGACCAGAGTCCTGGATGGAGTGGTAATAATTACCCACCCAATGAAAATCATATGAATTATATGAAGGTATCATTATATGGTTATCCACCACCCTATATACTGGCAAACTTCACCTCAGACTATACAACTATTCATGAAGGAGATACTGTTCATTTCATTAACCTTTCTGAAATTAATCCTCCTGGTATTTTTTCTTCTTATTGGACTTTTGAGGGAGGCAACCCCGGGTCTTCATATACAACTAATCCATATGTAATATATTATAGCGAAGGATCTTATGATGTTTCGCTTATAGTGGAAGGTTCACAAATGACCGATTTTGAGATTAAGGAAGATTATATTACAGTCCTCCCACAAACTGGATTCAGGGATTTCAACAGTCATGATTTCATCTCAATTGCGCCTAATCCCGCTTTTGATGATGTTTTTGTTCAAGTTAACAAACGTGAAATTGGTGCAATCCAAATTATTGATTATTTGGGAAAAGTAGTTTTTAAAAGTGCGTTGATTCGCACCAATGAGGTAAAGTTAGATTTATCATACCTCCACAGAGGAATTTACTTTATCACAATTTCAGGTGAGGATTTTAATCGCACCGAAAAGTTAATCTTGAAATAAAGGGAAATTAAATTTTATCTTTCGAATTTTTTAAGATCTGGTACAGGAACTCCCTGGCACGAAACAATTGTGCTTTAACGGTCCCCAATGGAAGATTGAGTTCAGTAGCAATTTCATCATAAGAAAATTCCTTGAAATAACGCAATTCGATGAGGGTACGATAATGCGGCTTGAGTTTCTCGACCACCTCGCGCATTAACTGAATCCGTTGCTTTTTCATCAGGTCTTCTTCCGGGTCCAAAACTTCAGCAGGAATTTTATTGGCCAGTTCGGTACCGGTTTGTTCGTCATCATAATTTTTATCGATGCTGAAGGTATATTTCTTCTTTTTACGGATAAAATCAATACAGTTATTGGATGCGATCTTAAACAGCCATGTACTGAAAGCGTAATCGGGTGTATACTGGTGCAGTTTCTTAAATGCTTTTCCGAAGGCTTCTATGGTCAGGTCTTCCGCATCATGTGGATTGTTGGTCATTTTCAACAACATAAAATAAAGGGAGTCGCGGTAATTTTTCATCAACTCTGCGTAGGCATGTTGATTTCCTTCACCGATGGCCTGCTGCACAAGCTTATAATCACGTAAGGCTTTTTCTGTCAAATGCGAAGTCACTTCCATCTGCTATCTTTAGACACCAGGTTGAATCCAACCATTAACGGATAAATTAGCGTTATTATTAGTTCAATCAACGGCGAAATTAATAATAATTTTTTTTCCTCTAACTTGTTAAATGCAAATTTAAACAAGATGATTTGGCTTAACAGTCTGGTTAAGAATAAAATAATTGCCCATAAAATAAAATTTCCTGAAATCAGGAACAGGACAAGCGACAAAACTACAAAAAGATAACTGAGCGAATATCCTCCCAGGATCAATTTATGAACAGTTTTATAGTATTTTCCTGTTGATAAATGCCGTCTTTTTTGCCACCACCAGTCCTTAAAATTTTCTTTGGCTCGTGAACGGGCAAAGCTTTGGGGAGACAATATGATGCTGGTATTTGATTTACGGGCGACTTTATTGATGAACAGGTCATCGTCGCCCGAGGAAACATTGTAATGGGAAATAAATCCCTTTTGTTTTAAGAAGAGTGATTTTTTATAGGCCAGGTTTCGACCTACACCCATGTAAGGTTTTCCCCACAGTGCCATCGAAAAATACTGGATAGCGGTGAAGGCTGTTTCGTATCGGATGATCTTGTTCAGGAAACCCGGGGAATCAAAATAGGGACCATAGCCCAGAACAACTTCCCGATTTTCATTAAATCCCATGGCCATTTCGGCGATCCATTGATCACTGGCTGGTTCGCAATCGGCATCGGTAAGCAGTAAATGCTCATTTCGGGCAGATTTGATTCCCAGGGCAAGCGGGAATTTTTTACCCTTAAAGAAGTTCAGGTCTTTTTCAATGGTAACCACTTTGAGGTGTTCATAGTCCCGGTCCAGGTCCTCCAGTAAAAATATGGTCTCATCATCCGATGCATCATTCACCACCACTACTTCAAACTCGGGGTAGTCCTGGTTGAGTATCAATGGAAGGTGTTTTTTTAAATGGTGGTACTCGTTTTTTGCACAGATCACTACAGAAACCGGAATGGCTATCTTTTTACGTGTTGGAGGTTTATAAAAAGCAAATTTTCCGAATACCAACCAGAAATATATCAGTTGAATCAGAACAGCAAGGCCAAATGCCAGGAAAATCCAGTCCCAAATAGTTTGAAATTGCAGGCTCACCTTAGTCGTTTAAAGAGGTCACTATTGTACAAAATTATCCAATTAAATCAATTCCAACTATCTTTACGCAGTGTAATACTAACAGGAAATTGTTAAAGAAAGATACGGGACACATGCTGACATTCAAGCTACTAAAGAGGGATCAAAATTCAGCAGCACGGGCCGGTGAGATCAATACGGAACATGGTCGCATTCAAACCCCCATTTTTATGCCGGTTGGGACTGCAGGTGCAGTTAAAGCTGTTCATATTCCTGAGTTGAAAACCGATACAGATGCCCGCATTATTCTGGGTAATACTTATCATCTATATCTTCGGCCCGGTTTGGAAGTGATCAAAGCAGCCGGAGGTTTACACCGGTTTAATGGCTGGGACCGCCCGATCCTGACAGATAGCGGTGGTTACCAGGTATATTCCCTGTCCAATACCCGCAAACTTACCGAAGAAGGGGTTATCTTTAATTCCCATATCGACGGGTCCAGGCATACATTTACTCCCGAATTTGTTATGGACATCCAACGGATCATTGGTGCCGATATCATGATGGCTTTTGATGAATGTACACCCTATCCCTGCGAATACGATTACGCCACGAAGTCATTGGATCTGACGCATCGCTGGTTGGATCGCTGCCTTGTCCATTTCGAAAAAAATGAACCGCACTATGGACATCATCAGGCATTGTTTCCCATTGTGCAGGGAAGTGTGTATAAAGACCTGCGCAAGCTATCGGCGGAATATATTGCTGAAAAGGGAGCAGAAGGGAATGCCATTGGCGGACTTTCAGTGGGTGAGCCCCACGAAATAATGTATGAAATGACCGATCTGGTTTGTCGAATTTTACCAGAGGACAAGCCCCGATATTTGATGGGAGTGGGAACACCGGTCAATATTTTGGAGAGCATTGCCCTGGGTATCGATATGTTTGATTGTGTAATGCCAACACGCAATGCCCGGCATGGACTGCTCTATACCTCCGAAGGGATCATCAACATCAAAAATGAAAAATGGAAAACCGATTTCTCGCCCATTGATGAAAATGGAAATTCTTATGTTGATCAGCAATATTCAAAGGCTTATTTGCGTCATCTGTTCCGATCCCAGGAAATATTGGGTGGAATGATCGCCAGCCTGCATAACCTGGGATTCTACCTCTGGCTGGTTCGGGAAGCAAGATTGCATATTCTCAATGGAACCTATTTAGACTGGAAAAACAGCATGGTTGGTAAACTGGATCAACGTTTATAAAGAACTTTTTTAGGTTCATTTAGGGGAGCTTTATAATTTGGTATTTTTGCGCAACAATCATTTGAATTGAAAAAACTCGATATTTATATCATCAAAAAGTTCCTCGGCACCTTTTTCTTTGCCATTGCCTTGCTCATTCTGATTGTCATTGTTTTTGATATTTCAGAAAAAATTGATGATTTCATTGAAAAGGATGCACCATTGCATGCAATCCTGTTTCAATATTACATGAACTTTATTCCCTATTTTGTCAATCTGTTCAGTTATCTTTTCACCTTTATATCTGTTGTTTTTTTTACCGCAAAAATGGCTTCTAACAGTGAGATTGTGGCCATTTTAAACAGTGGCATTAGTTTTCGGCGTTTTCTGGTTCCGTATATGGTGTCGGCCATTATTCTCGGCCTTATGTCATTTTACCTTGCCAATTTTCTCATCCCCCGGACGAACAGTCGAATGATGGACTTTGAAAAAGCCTACCTGAAGAATCCATATCGGAATCGTGATGTAAATATCCACATGCAGATCAGCCCAGGTAATATTGTGTATATGGAAACCTACAATAATTTGACCAATACCGGCTATAAGTTCTCAATGGAAAAATACAGTGGCAACCGGCTTGTTTCCAAACTGAATGCACAACGCATCATCTGGGATAGCATCAGTGAGACCTGGGAAATAAAAAATTATGTAATCAGGCACATAGGTCAGAACACTGAGAGCATCACCAAAGGCGAAGAGCTGGATACAGTCATCAATATGCGACCTGAGGAGTTCAGTTTTATCCTTGAAGATATGAAAACCATGAATTTTATGGAGCTCAGAGCTTTTATCGATAAAGAACGCCTGAAGGGTTCACAAAACATCAAAGAGTTTGAAGTGGAGAAACACCGGCGGATTGCCAATCCCTTTGCAACCATTATCTTAACACTTATCGGTGTTTCAATATCCAGCCGGAAGGTGAGGGGAGGGATTGGTATGCACCTTGGTATCGGACTGACCATAACATTTTCTTTTATTCTGTTTCAACAAATCAGCACGGTATTTGCCACCCGGGGCAATCTCGATCCCTGGTTATCAGTTTGGATACCCAATTTCCTTTTTGCGATCATCGCTGCATTTTTAATAAGGATTGCTCCTAAATAATGAGACATGAGAACGGTTAGGGGCAAATCGTAAGGATCATTTAGGTTGACGCTTTTCCCTGCCAATAAAAACAATCCGAAAAATCTTTTTTAAGGTTCATTGGCTTTTCGAATATCCCGTAAACAGCAGCACCTGATCCTGTGAGTGATGCATATATTGCGCCCTTGTCATAAAGTTTGTCCCGTATCATTTGGATCTCGGGATAATGTTGAAATACCGGCTTTTCAAAATCATTCACCAGGTATTTTTTCCATTGCCAGGGCTGTAAGTTCACAAATTCGATCAGTGTTTTTTCTTTATGTGCAGGATGTATCCATGAATATGCTTCAACCGTTTGGATATGAATTTCAGGTTTGATAATCACGATGAAATAATGGCTCAAATCCAAGGTGATGGGTTGGAGCTCATCACCCCGCCCTGTTGCGAGGGCAGATTGGTTATGGATAAAAAATGGACAATCACTGCCCAGGGGTCTGACCAGATCTTCCATTTTTTTAGCATCCAGATCCAAAGAAAAAAGACGATTGCACAGTTTGATCATTTCAGCTGCATCTGCTGATCCTCCGCCCAGTCCGGCGCCCGAAGGTATCACTTTATGAAGTTGGATATGAACCGGTGGCAAATTGAATTCCGATTGCATGATATCCCATGCTTTCATCACAAGGTTGCTTTCAGGATCACCGGTTATCATTTGTCCTGAAATAACAAAGTTCAATTTTCCATCCGGTGCTTTTATAACCTCCAGTATATCCGATAAACCTGCCGGGACCATCACGGTTTCAACAGCATGAAACCCATCCGGTCGTTTTTTGATCACCGACAAACCCAGGTTTATTTTTGCATTCGGGAAACAGATCATCTTGTTGATTTGTTTGTAAAAATAAGGATGTTTTAAAAACAAGGATACCATTATTCATGTTTTGAACCATGATGGGTTGTTTGCACGGCGACTCATAAAAAATCGTAAATTTGATCCCCTATATTTTGGTAAGAAAAATTCGGTAAAAAATGGCTTTAATAAATGCGGTACTTTCCTGGTTGATGAAAAAACGATTCCATCAAATCGAACTCTTCATGAAATATCCGCATGAAGTGCAGGAGGAATGGTTTAAGAAGCTTATCAGCAATGCTAAGAACACCGAATGGGGCAAAATTTACGATTACAAAAGCATACAATCCCCGGAAACATTTCGTAATCGGGTGCCCATTAATGATTATGATGCGCTCAAACCCTATATTAACCGGTTAAGAAAGGGTGAGCAAAACATTTTGTGGAATTCAGAGATCAAGTTTTTTGCGAAATCTTCCGGTACCACTTCTGATAAAAGCAAGTTTATTCCTGTTAGTCAGGAAGCCCTTGAGGAATGCCACTTTAAAGGTGGGAAGGACATGCTGTCGATCTATTGTTACAATTATCCTGATACCATGATCTTTGATGGACGAGGCCTGGCCATGGGCGGCAGCAGCAACATTACTGAGATCAACAATGAAAATTATTATGATGGGGACCTTTCAGCGTTGATCGTTCAGAATCTGCCTTACTGGGCTGAGTTTATACGGGTACCCAAAAAATCTGTCGCATTGATGGATAAGTGGGAAATGAAGATTGAAGAGATGGCGCGTACGACCATACAGCATAATGTAACCAATATTCTCGGTGTTCCTTCTTGGACTTTGCTTTTGCTGAGGCGCATCCTTGAAATTACCGGGAAATCAGACATCATGGAAGTGTGGCCCAACCTGGAAGTTTTTTTTCACGGAGGGGTTAATTTTAAACCCTATGTTTCGCAGTTCAATGAAATCATCTCCTCATCGAATATGAATTTTATGGAGACATACAATGCCAGTGAAGGATTTTTTGGATTGCAAGACAAGATTGATTCTGATGAATTGCTGCTCATGCTGGATTATGGCATATACTATGAATTTTTACCCCTTGATCAACTGGATGCAGATCACCCCAAAACATTACTTCTGGGAGAGGTTGAAAAAGGTGTCAATTATGCCCTGATCATCTCCACCAATGCCGGCTTATGGCGTTATTTAATCGGTGATACGGTCATGTTTACTTCGATAAATCCATACAGGATCAGGATCACTGGCCGCACAAAAACATTCATCAATGCAGTGGGTGAAGAATTGATTGAAGACAATGCCATCAATGCGCTAACGGTAGCATGCAAAAAATGTGATGCAGAAATTACAGAATTTACCGTTGCACCTGTTTATTTTGAGACCGGTGAAAATGCTTCGCATGAATGGCTGATCGAGTTTGAAAATCCCCCTGAAAATATAGAGTATTTTGGTGAAACACTTGATAATGCATTGAAGTCACTGAATTCGGATTATGAAGCCAAACGTTATCACAACATGGTTTTGCGCCCACCTGTGATCCGAAGTATGCCTCCCAAAACCTTTTTCAAGTGGTTGAAGGGTAAAAACAAACTGGGTGGGCAACATAAAGTACCGCGTTTATCAAATGACCGGAAACATGTTGACGAAATCCTTGAAATGGTTAATTAAATTCAAGGGTATCATTTTATTGGCGTGGTAAAAAAGTATTATTTTTATCCAGAATATTAATCCAATAACTATGCACATTGCAATTGCAGGAAACATCGGGTCGGGAAAGACCACATTGACAAGATTACTGGCTAAACATTTTGGTTGGGAAGCCCATTTTGAGGATGTTGATACCAATCCTTATCTGAACAGTTTTTATGAAGATATGCAGCGCTGGTCTTTCAACCTGCAAATTTATTTCCTGAACAGCCGTTTTCGTCAAATATTAGAAATAAGGGAAAGTGGTAAAACCGTTGTCCAGGATCGTACCATATATGAAGATGCCTATATTTTTGCACCCAATCTTCATTATATGAATTTGATGACCACCCGTGATTTCGAAAATTATATTTCTTTATTTGAACTAATGAGTTCCCTTGTTCAACCTCCTGATCTGCTGATTTATCTCAGGGCCTCCGTCCCGACACTCGTAAATCAGATCCAGAAACGCGGCAGGGATTACGAAGAGGCTATTCGCCTTGATTACCTGAAAAAACTCAATGAAAGGTACGAAACCTGGATCACCAATTATAAACTTGGCAAACTGCTGATTTTTAATGTTGATGACATTGATGTTGAGGAGAAACCAGAAGACCTGGCTATGATCATCGAAAAAGTGAATGGGCAACTGCACGGATTATTTTAAAATCCTAGAAATGGCAACCCTCAACGATTTTGATAAGCTGGAAATACGCGTTGGTAAAATTATCAATGTCGAACCGTTTCCAGAAGCCCATCAACCAGCCTGGAAATTAACCATCGATTTTGGTGAGAAAACCGGAATTAAAAAATCATCGGCTCGGCTTACCGAAAACTATTCCAAAGACCAATTGATGAATCAAATGATATTGGGGGTGACCAATTTCCCGCCCCTACAAATTGGCCCATTTAAGAGTGAAGTGCTGGTTTTGGGTGTTCCCGATACAAATGGAAATACCATCCTGGTCGTTCCTGAAAAAAATGTACGACCTGGTGCCAGGTTATATTGATATGCGAAGAATCTTACATATTGTGATTTTGTGTTTGATCATGACATGGGGTTGTAACCAAATCACCCGTGTTCAATACACGGATGAAACAGACCATCAGGTTGAAGAGGAACGTTATGGTAATGGTCAGCTTAAATCACAGACATATCTTTTAAATAGCCAGGGGACCGATTATATTTATACCAGCTATTATGAAGATGGCACCCTGATGGATTCGATGGTTTATAAAAATAACAAGCTCGAAGGAACAAGGGTTTATTATGATCAAGCGATTGGATTAAAGCACATTGAAAATTTTGCCGACGGGATCATGCAGGGGGAAAATAAAGCGATTTATAACAGCGGTGAAATCAGTTATGCCGGTTTTCGTCACAATGGGGAAAAAGCAGGCGAATGGCAATTTCATTATCCTGATGGCCGCCCCATCACGTATGAGTTTTACGATTCTACAGGTCGTCTCAAATATTTCAGAAAATATAATGAAAGTGGAAGTTATCAGAATTCCAATGGTGATGTGCTCATTGATGCCTTTCTGACCCATGAAAGGATCCAGGTTCAGGATACGGTATTATTAACCCTGGTTACTGCTGTTCCTCCCGGCTGCACTACAAGCATTGAATTAAGTGCTTTATATGAAGCGCAAGATCCCGTCAAATTATTCTCAGGAACGGTAGAAAATGAAAGGACAACAGTACCCATGGTGTTTCAACAAGCTGGTGCTCCAGATCTTCGTATTGAAGTTCAAGTTGAAGATCCCAAAAAAGTTAAAACAGAAACATCAACAAAAATTATTCATGTCAGTGTTGTAAAATGAAGACTATTAAAATAGCAGGAATCATACCAGCCCGTTATTCCTCCAGCAGGTTTCCCGGGAAACCGCTTGCCAATATCAATGGTAAAACCATGATACAACTGGTATATGAACAAGCTTTAAAGGCTTCTTCATTGGAAGATGTGATCGTGGCTACGGATGATCAGCGGATTTTTGATGTCGTCAATGGTTTTGGCGGAAAGGTAATGATGACCGGGCTCCATCATAAAAGTGGCACTGATCGATGCATGGAAGTAATGCGGCAAATGGAGCCAGAAAATATGTTTGATGGGGTGGTGAATATTCAGGGGGATGAACCATTCGTTGACCCCCAACAGATTGATGAGCTAGCTGCTTTATTGATCCATCCCCAGGTTCAGATTGCTACCCTGGCGAAAAGAATTGATTCCAGTAAAGAGCTTTTCGATTCCAATGTTAATAAGGTTGTGTTGGATTATCAAGGTTTTGCTATTTATTTTAGCCGACATCCCATACCATTTCAACAAAAGGTTGAGCCTGAAAATTGGATCCAAAAAATTGATTATTATAAACATATTGGATTGTATGCCTATCGTGCAGAAGTCCTGAAACAGGTGACACAATTGCCTGTATCGTCTTTGGAAACTGCTGAAGCGTTGGAACAACTTCGATGGATTGAAAATGGTTATAGAATAAAAGTCGGGATCACAACAATTGATAGTCATTCAGTTGATACGCCGGAAGATTTGTCAAAATTTTTGAACAGACCTTGAAGATGGGTTTACAATTTATTAATTTAGCTGAAAATTAAACCGACATCATGAATGTCCCTTTTTACATCAGTGAATTGCTTTATGAACATGATTGTGTGATCATTCCGGGATTCGGTGGTTTTGTGGGACATTATGCTCCGGCTAAAATTCATCCCATTAGCCATTCTTTTCATCCACCATCGAAAAATATTCTTTTTAATGCAAAGCTGAACCGTGATGATGGATTGTTGCTTGACTTCATCGGACAGCAAGAAAAGATTCACTATAATGAAGCCAAACAGAAGGTGGATCGCTTTGTGATGGAAATAAAGGGTCAGCTTGAGCAAAAGCAAAAAGTCAAACTGAATAATATTGGTGTCCTGAAACTTGATCAGGAGGATCATATTTTATTTGAACCGGATCCATCCACCAATTACCTTGAAGAATCCTTTGGATTGCCCGGATTTGTATCTCCTCCAATCAATCGGAAGGGGCTACAAAAAAGAAAAGAAACGATATTTGCTGACCGTAAACCCCTCAAGGTCAAAGAACAACCTTACCGACGAAAATGGGTTCCCTATCTGGCGCTGATCCCACTGGTAGTTATTTTGGGTTGGTTCTTGTTTAGTCAGCAAGGATTAAATATTACGGGAGCACAAAAAACTGGCATTGTGACTTTGCCGGAATCTGTCAATGAGGATATAACAGCCAGTCATAAAAGGCCTTCTGAAAACATCCAGACACCTTCACTTAAAGATCTGGATTTTACCGATAACGCTGTTGGAGTGATAGATGAATCTGAAAATAATGCTAAAGCTCCGGAAGAGAAGATCCTGCAAAAACCTCTTTATCATATTATAGGTGGTGCTTTTGCTGATCCAGATAATGCTGATAAACTGATTGCCATCCTGAGAAAAAAAGGCTATGATGCCGAGCATGCAGGCTTATCCGCTTCGGGTTTACACATGGTAAGATACATGGCCACAGAAGATAAAAATGAAGCCCTGGTAAATCTTGCCATGATCAGGAAGGATGATAACCCTGCGGCCTGGCTATTGAAAAAATAATTTCGATCACCCTGAATAAGAAAACTACTCATCGTTTTAAAATCCGGTTTTATTTATTTTTGCCACCATATTAAAATCTTAATTTAAATTGGGTCAAAAGAAAAAATTACTTCATTTTGAAGAAAATAAAACCTTTCCACATTTCTTCCAACCTTCCTATGAAGAACTGATCAAAGGTTTTGGATTAAAAGGTAATTGGAAGAAGGATTTTTTTGAAAATGGACATTCACTTGTCATTGAATTGGGATGTGGAAAAGGTGAATATACAGTTGGACTGGCTGAAAAATACCCACACAAAAATTTCCTGGGGATCGACAGGAAAGGTGCTCGTATGTGGAGAGGGGCCAAGACTTCATCTGAGAGCGGCTTTACCAATGTTGGTTTTATAAGGACACGCATCGAACAATTGAACCTTGTGTTTGATGAAAATGAAGTGAGTGAAATCTGGATCACATTTCCTGATCCTCAACCAAAGAGAAAGAATAAAAGAAAAAGGCTCACATCCCAACGTTTTCTGGATATTTATCAAAAGATTTTGGTACCCGGTGGAAAAATTCACCTAAAGACCGATAGCAGCATTATGTTTGAATACACCCTTGATTTGATTAAGAAAAAGGGATACCATTTGATTTACCAGACTGATAATTTGTATCAATCGGATTGGCTTGGTGAAGCCAAAGCGTTTCAAACACATTACGAAAATGGTTATCTTGAAAAAGGAATAAAAATTAATTACTTGATTTTCACACTCGAACATCATGAAGGAAACTGAATCTTTTTTCGAACGGGTTTATAAAGTGGTAAAGCAAATCCCTTTTGGAAGGGTTACTTCCTATGGTGCCATTGCAGGTTTTCTGGGTGCGCGATCTTCAGCTCGCATGGTAGGCTGGGCGATGAATGCTTCTCATTCATCCGACGTGCCTGTTCCGGCACACCGCGTTGTTAACCGAAATGGAATGCTTACCGGTAAACACCACTTCGGATCACCCGATATCATGGAACAATTGCTCCAAAACGAGGGCGTTCAGGTTTTGAACGACAGGGTTGTTGATTTTGAAAAATTGTTCTGGGATCCTTTAAAAGAATTGTCAATGGATTAATCTTCTTTTAAACGTCCTGCACTATCAAAATACAGTGCCACCTTATGGGGTTCAACATTTTTCTTTTTACTTACCAATTCAACATAATAATAATTGTTCCGGTCTTTCCTTGTGATTTTTTCAGCATAAGTAGGATTGTAATCCTTATAGTTTTCGTCAAGGTAGCGTTGAATGGGGTTGTAAAGGTCTTTCACATTTAACTGGCTGGTGGTCTGAATCCAGTCAGCAGAATCTGAGAAAATTGCGGTGGTGGGTTCTTCGCGATAAACAAATGTGCTCACCCAGGTATTGTCATTGGTTTGCCAGGTAACATCCGTAGCACCAGCAAAGCGACTATTAAATTTCCGGGCCACCAGGTCTGGAATGTCAACCGTTAGCAGGTACTGATTACGAAGTACTTCCGGACGATTGACTTTTTCAATTTGGCCCGCTCTGTCAAAGAAAAGTTCAAAGACATATGGATTTGATTCTCCCCTTACCTCGCGTTCCATCTTTACATAATAATAATCTTTACGGTCGGTTCGGGTCACCTTTTCGGCAATCATAAAATCATCATCTTTATGGTGCTCTTCAATATATGAGAGAATAAGTCTGTGAAGTTCTTTTTCATCCAGTTTTGTGCGCGCTTCTACCCATTCACCGGCCGGCGTAAATTCAGCTTGCGTAGGTTGTTCCCGGTAAATAAAACTGGCAACAAAATTTGAATCCTTTTTTGTCCAATCAATTTCTTCTGATCTTGGGAAACGCTTTTGCCATGAATCTATGACGATTTCCGGAATTTCAGAATTCGGATCATCGAAACCAACGATGGTCATGTCATTGACTCCTTCAGGCACTTTAACCTGTTCTATTCGGCCTGTTTTATCAAAGAACAATTCAATTCGATATGGTTCTTTGGTTTCAGAATCTTTTCGTTCTACCTGGACATAATAATAATCCTGGCGATCAGCTTTTTTGGCCTCCTCAGCAAAAATAATCTTATCCCTTTTGAAATTTTCATCCAGGTAATTTTGAATGGGCCGATAGAGTGTGTTTAAATTGAGATCGGTAATGGTCATGACCCATTCACCTGCAGGGGTAAATTCAGCATATGTTCCTCGCCCATTGAAGAAACAATCAGCTTTGTAGTTGGTGTCAACTTTTTCCCAGGCAATATCCTCTGCCCTGGGAAATTTCCGGTTAAAACTTTTTTGCACGCCTTCTGGGACATCACTGTCGCGACTCTCCTGGGCTACCGTAAAATTTACTTCCAATATGAACAGGATCACAAAAAAATGGATCAGGGTAATTTTCTTTAGCATAGGGTATTTTTTGAATTTCAAAAGGTTTCTTATACTATTGAACGCGCATAAAGTTATAATCATTCAGTGAATCATGAACAATTTTATATCATCATTTTTTTGAAAAAATTATAAAATGGGATTAACTGCGATGAATGATCTGGCTTCTGTCGGGACCAACGGAAATCATACTGACCGGAACACCCGTTTGCTTTTCAATATACTTCACATAACGATCCAGTGCTTTGGGGACATCCTTTTCATTGCGGATTTCATTGATATTGGTATGCCAGCCCTCTAATTCCAACCATTCGGGTTTCAATTTTTCATAAGATGCTTCAAAGGGCACATAATCAATTTTTTCATTGTTGAGATAGTAGCTGGTTCCCACTTTGATCATTGCAAATGAATTAAGAACATCAGCCTTCATCATATACAACCGGGTAACGCCATTGATCATCACAGCGTATTTAAGAGCCACAAGGTCAAGCCAGCCGCATCTGCGTGGCCTTCCGGTGGTTGATCCGAATTCATGACCTTCATCTCTGAGTTTTTGTCCTTCTGTGTTGTCCAGTTCGGTTGGAAAAGGACCACTTCCTACGCGGGTACAATATGCTTTAAATATTCCAAGTACTTCACCTACCTGATGCGGAGGTATTCCTAAACCGGTACAGACACCGGCTGTAACGGTATTGGATGAGGTTACATAGGGATAAGTGCCGAAATCAACATCCAGCATTGTACCCTGCGCACCTTCAGCCAGTAAAGATTTTCCACTGTTAAGGCTTTGATTGATGAAATACTCACTATCGATAATTCGAATTGATTTCATTCGATCCAGGGCGTCGAACCATTTCTCCTCGTAGGTTTTAAATTTCAAACCATCCAGTTCATGATTTTCCAGATCCATCTCGTAAGCCTTCAGGATTTGAAGATGTTTTTCTTTCAAGTCCCTGTATCGTTTTAAAAAATCATCCCGAAGAATATTCCCCATTCGAATACCATTGCGAGCCGTTTTATCCGTATACGTTGGTCCGATTCCCTTTAAAGTGGACCCGATTTTGGCTTTGCCCTTGGCAGATTCATAAGCAGCATCCAATAACCGGTGGGATGGCAGGATCAGGTGGGCCTTTTTCGACAACATCAGATTGTTTTCTGCATGAATGCCACTGGCTTTCAGCATGTCGAGTTCACGGTTAAAAATAAACGGATCTATGATAACACCATTCCCGACGACATTGATGGTGGAGGCATTAAATATTCCCGATGGAATGGTGTGCAGGATAAATTTCTTTTGATCGAACTCAATGGTATGCCCGGCATTGGGCCCTCCCTGAAAACGTGCGATGATATCATAACGGGGGGTTAAAACGTCCACAATCTTTCCCTTGCCTTCATCGCCCCACTGAAGGCCTAAAAGTATGTCTGCTTTCATTAAAAAGTAAAAAAATTAATTTTTGTTTGGCTCCTTGTTACTGTGACCATAAAATGTAAGGGAATGGTGTGAAATCTTAACGCCGAGTTCTTTTTCAACCGTATCTTTGATTTGTTGTACCCGGGCATCACAAAATTCGAGAACCTCCCCACTATCAGTATTGATAAAATGATCATGCTGTTTAAAACGGTAGGATTTTTCAAATTGGGCGCAGTTGTTTCCAAACTGATGCTTAATGACCAGATTGCAGTCGAGAAGAAGTTCAATGGTGTTGTAAAGAGTTGCCCGGCTAACCCTGTATTTATTATTTTTCATACGGATATAAAGCGTCTCAATATCGAAGTGCCCTTCCGTATTGTATATTTCCTGAAGAATGGTAAATCGCTCGGGCGTTTTACGGTGCCCTTTTCCTTCAAGGTACTCTGTAAAAATTTTCTTTACAGTCTCCAGCGTATCTTTATGTGAGCTTTTCATTTGTGCGAAATTTCCTTTTTCCTCTGTTCCGTTATACTTAAACATTAACCTATTGTGTTTTGTTTAACTTTTATTTCTCACCCGTTGCGAATTAATCAATCGCTAAAAATAGAAAAAAAACTATTACTATTTGGAATAAATAAAAATAATTTTTTTTACCCTATTTCTTTTACAGGCTTGATAAACTGTTAAGCATGAAGCTATTTCGTTTGGGAATCAGTTTAAGAGCTGGATTATCATCCTCATGTTAGGTGTGAACTACTGCATTTAATCGATGCACCTTTTTCACATTGGGCAATTTCTTTAAATGATTGATTAAATTGTTGAGATTTCCAACACTATAAACATACAACATGATCGAAGTATCAATCATTCCGCCTTTTGTGTCAAGGTGAAAAGATTTGATATTTAGTTTTTGCTCTTCCGTAATCACATTGATGATATCCTTAATAAATCCGGGGGAATCTATTCCATTGATTTCCACACCGGTCAGGAATCCAATCGACTCTTTATCGGTCCATTGTGTTTTGATGATCCTGTTCCCGTATTTCGACATTTGATTGACGGCAACAGGGCATGTTGTCCGATGAATTTTTATATATTCATTGGGTGTGATGAATCCTACAATATCATCACCTGGAATGGGAAGGCAACAACTTGAAATATCATAACTGATCTTCTGGATATCGTCGCTGTTAATGGCGATGTCTTTGCTTTGATTAATAACATCAATGACAGTTTCGGTCAGCGTTTTCTTTTCAATGTTGCGGGAACGAATAAAAGGAATCCGGATCATTTTGCTGATCCAGCTCTCTTTAATACTTTCAGCGCAGCATTCCTTAACCTCTTTTAGTCCGATTAAATCTTGTGCAAGGTCGTAATATAGATCGATGGGACTGGCATAATTGTATTTCTGCTGGAGATGACGCTGGTTTTTATTGGAGAACTCGGCTCCGATCTGACTAAAATAAGACTGAAGTTTTGCTTTTCCTTCTTCTGTAAATTTTCTTTTTTCTTCTTTAATACCTTGCTTGATCTGAGTTCGGGCGCGAGCAGTCACAACATAATCAAACCATTCTTCTTTGGGTATTTGTTTCTTGGATGTCAGAATTTCAACCTGATCACCACTTTTCAATTTTTGATCCAGGGGGGCTAACTTATGGTTTACCTTGGCACCGATGCAACTATTTCCAATCTCAGAATGGATCGCGTAGGCAAAATCCAATACAGATGAACGGATGGGCAGGTTTCGAAGTTCTCCTTTGGGCGTAAAAACGTAAATTTCATCGGTAAATAAAAATCCCTGGAAATCATCAATAAAATCCAACGGATTGGATTCTGTATTTTGTAAAATTTCACGTATACGTTCCAACCAGTTATTGATGTTGCTTTCCGAAAGTCCTGGATTGGATGATTTGTACCGCCAGTGAGCAGCATAGCCTTTTTCAGCAATTTCATCCATCCTGCGGGTCCTGATCTGTACCTCCACCCAATGCCCATCGGAACTCATCACCGTGGTATGGAGTGCTTCATACCCATTGGCCTTAGGAATGCTAATCCAGTCGCGCAGCCGATCAATTTTTGGCCGGTAATGATCTGTAATAATGGAATAAACCCGCCAGCAGTCAACCTTTTCATTTTCCTTGGGGGTATCAATTACAATACGGACAGCCATGAGATCATAAACTTCTTCTATCGGGATCCCTTTTTGCTTCATTTTTGTCCAAATGGAATGGATCGATTTATTCCGGTAAAAGATTTCATAATCGAAATTTTTCTTGCTTAACGACTTTTTAATTGGATAAATAAACCGATTTACAAATCTTTTTCTTTCCTGTTCAGAAGACTTAAGCCGATCGGCAATACTCTGATAAATTTCAGGTTCTGTATATTTCAAGGCCAGATCTTCGAGTTCGGTTTTAATGGCATACAAACCAAAACGATGTGCAAGGGGAGCATATAGGTAAGATGTTTCGGATGCAATTTTCAATTGTTTGTGCTGGGGCATGGCATCCAGGGTTCGCATATTGTGAAGCCTGTCGGCTAGTTTAATCAGAATGACCCGAACATCATCAGAAAGGGTAAGCAGCATTTTTTTAAAGTTCTCTGCCTGAATGGAGGAGGTGCTGTTATCCATTATATCCTTGATCTTGGTCAGGCCATCGATTATTCGGGCCACTTTTTTCCCAAAAATTGCTTCTATGTTGGCCAGGGTAAAATCTGTGTCTTCCACCACGTCGTGAAGCAGTGCACAAATGATTGAGATTTTTCCCAGTCCAATTTCAGCGGCAACGATCCGTGCAACTTCAATGGGATGGTAAATATAGGGCTCCCCGGTTCGCCGGCGCATATCTTTATGGGCCTCCACCGCAATATTAAATGCTTTTCGTACTTCTTTTTTAGCCTTTAAATCCTCGGTGCGCCACGCTCTTAGCAAGCTTCTGTAGCGATTGATTATTTCTTTTTTTTCCTGTTCGGGGTCGGGAATGAACATAAATTCTCCTGCCTAATGATATATGCAAATTTAAAAGAATAAACGGTAATAGCAATTATTACATCGCATCCATTAATTATAAGTATAACAAATAATCAAGCCGGTTTGTCGTTATATTTTAACAAAAAAATATTTGTACTTTTGATTTCTCGGCTCCGACCCGTTTTGGAAAGTAGACTATGAAGCAGGTTTTATACACATTTTTCTTTTTTATTGCCGGAATTTTTACAGCCAATGCGACGCATGAGCGGGCTGGAGAAATTGTCTATAAACACATCGAAGGTCTGACCTACGAGGTCAAAATCATCACGTATACTTATTTGCCGAGCCCTGCAGATCGTCCTGAACTGGAAATAAGATGGGGTGATGGAACCTCTTCTATTTTACCCAGAACATTAAAACAGGATTTGACACCACTCATCCGGCGAAATGAATATGTGGGTCAGCACACCTATCCCAGTTCGGGTGGAGGTACTTTTATTATTTCTGTTGAGGATCCGAACAGAAACTATGGGATTGTCAATATCCCCAATTCAGTGAATATTCCGTTTTACATAGAAACCCAGTTGGTCATTAATCCATTTCTGGGCAGTAATAATTCTGTGCAACTGTTGAATCCTCCACTGGATTATGGATGTGTCAACCGTCTATATGTTCACAATCCTGGGGCCTATGATGTGGATGGCGACAGCCTGTCTTACAAACTTACGATTTGTAAAGGTGCCAATGGATTACCCATTCCCGGATATACTTATCCAACTGCCAGTATTGAATTTTCGATCAATGAACTCAATGGTGACTTAATTTGGAATAGACCTGAAATTCAGGGTGAGTACAATGTAGCTTTCATTATTGAGGAATGGCGCAATGGCATCCGGATTGGATATGTAACCCGTGATCTTCAGATCCAGATTGGGGCCTGTGACAATGAACCTCCTGAGATTTTAGCAATTCAAGATACATGCGTGGAGGCCGGAACTTTTCTGCAATTCGATATAACCGCCACTGATCCGGATGATCATTCAATCGTTCTATCAGCTTATGGGAGTCCCTTTTTACAGGATCCCGGACCAGCACTCATGATTCCCAATCCGGCCATCGGTGATGGTGAAGTTACAGCGAATTTTCAGTGGAATACCAATTGCACCCATGTTCAAAAAAATCCTCATGTTATTTATATAAAAGCTAAGGATACCCTGCACAATGAAATTTCCCTGTCTGCCTACAAGAATGTTAATATTACGGTCGTTGCTCCTGCGCCGGAATTTACAGACGTTACACCCATTGGTAGAACCATAGATTTACAATGGGATCAGACGATATGCAATAATGCTAAAGGATATTATATTTACCGGAAAAGTTCTTATTATGGATTTTTCCCTGACAATTGCGAAACCGGTGTGCCGGCCTATACAGGTTATAAATTGATTGCAGAAATCAACAATATCAATACCACGTTCTATAAGGATGATAATGGTGGTTCAGGATTGGTTCACGGAATTGAATATTGTTACATGATTACCTCTTTTTTTGCCGATGGTGCTGAAAGTTACGCTTCAACTGAGTGGTGTGCTACCCTTCGCAAGGATTTGCCGGTCATTACCAATGTAAGTGTTGAAAAAACGGGAACATCAGATGGTGAAATGTATGTTGCATGGTCGAAACCTACTGAATTGGATACCGCGGAAATACCACCACCATATGTATATAAGTTATGGCGTAAAGAAAACACACCAGAGGCCCAACTTATTGAAGTGGCTACCTATTACAATCTGAATGATACCCTATTTTTTGATGAGCAACTCAATACCGAACTGATTCAATATGCATACCAGGTTGAATTATACCGTGGCACAGCTCCTAACCTTGAATTAGTTGGGTCAACTGTTTTGGCACCTTCCGTATACCTGAGCCCAACTGGATCCGATAAATCCATTGTTCTGAACTGGAACAATGATGTTCCCTGGACCAATAATAGTTTTGTGATTTATCGGCAAAATGAAACGACCAATCAATTTGATAGCATCGGAATAAGTGTGACACCAAATTATGTGGATACCGGGTTGATCAATGGTCAAAATTATTGTTATCAAATCAAAACAGTGGGTAAATATTCCGCCTCCGGGTTTGTTGAACCCATTGTTAATTATTCGCAAATTGCTTGTGCCAAGCCTGTGGATAATATTCCGCCTTGCGCACCTGAACTCATGGTTGATGTCAACTGTCTTGAATTAAAAAATGAACTCAGTTGGAGCTATCCTGACACATGCACAAATGAAGAATTGATTTATTACATTTATTTTTCAGGAATCGAATCAACAGACTTTATCCTGTATGATTCAACCATTTTTACAAGCTATGATTTTGTAACGGATCCACCTTCTGTTGTGGGCTGCTTTACCGTAACTGCCCTTGATTCACTCAGGAATCAAAGTATATACAGCAATGTGGTTTGTGTTGATATCGACGAATGTGGTCGAATTTGGTTTCCTATTGTTTTTACACCCAATGGTGATGGATACAATGAATATTTCCAGGCTGATTCAGTCAATTCAATCTATCAATTGCAATTGAATATATTCAATCGATGGGGTTTAATAGTGTATAAAACATCGGATCCCTTTTTCCAGTGGGATGGTAAAGATCAGGACAATAACCAGGATTGCAGCCCCGGGGTATATTTTTATGAGGGTGTTGTATCTGAATATACATTGCGTGGACCGGTCGAAAGGAGGGTAAGGGGTTCAGTTACGCTTCTGCGTGATTAAATTTTCAAAAAGTTTAAATAAAAAAGAATAAAAAAAGGAGAATCCATTTGGTTTCTCCTTTTTTATCAATATTTCATGAATGGTTTATTTTTCCCAATTCATGATCATTTCTACCAGGTCAACAACACGATTGGAGTAACCCCACTCGTTATCGTACCAGTTGAGTGTTTTCACAATGCGCTTACCCAGTACTTTGGTAAATTCAGGATCATAGATTGATGAGTAGGAATTACCAACGATATCAGAAGATACAAGTCGTTCTTCAGAATAGTGTAAAACATTTTTCATACGATCAGATTGTGCCGCTAATCTGACAGCTGCATGGATGTCTTCCACGGTGACATCTTTTTCAACTTCAATGACCAGATCAACAATGGATCCATCAGGAACCGGGACCCTTGATGCCATACCATCCAATTTCCCTTTGAGTTCAGGGATCACTTTTCCCACAGCTTTGGCAGCACCAGTGGTGGTCGGTATGATGTTTTCTGCGGCAGCCCTACCCCGACGCCAGTCTTTATGGGGTACATCAGCCAAACGCTGATCATTGGTGTAAGCATGGGTCGTGGTCATTAATCCTTCCTTGATACCAAAACTATCGTTTAATACTTTGGCCATAGGTGCCAGGCAATTCGTTGTGCAACTGGCATTGGAGATGATCTTATGCTCGGGTTTCAGTCCGTCATCATTTACGCCAATTACCACCGTATAATCAATTTCATCTTTTGAAGGTACCGTCAGGATTACCCTTTTTGCACCAGCTTTTAAATGCGGTTCAAGGGACTCCCTTGACCGGAATATTCCAGTGGCTTCGATAACCACATCAATTTCCAGTTCTTTCCAGGGAAGTTCATGGGGATCCTTGATCGCCAGCATCTTTACTTTTTCATTGGGTGTAATGAGAAGGTCTCCGTCAATTTTAATATTCTGTCCAAAACCTTTCATTACGGTATCATATTTCAATAGATAAGCCAAAACCTCATTGTCAAATAAATCGTTAATGGCCACTACATCAATATCTTTCCGACTATTCAGAATCCTGAATACCGAACGTCCGATTCTACCGAATCCGTTTATTGCTACTCTCATTGTGCACCTCCTTTCTTATCAGCTTCATGATATGCTAAAATTAATTCTTTGATTCTGTTGGCCATCGCAAATGCACTGTGATACCAGGTAAGTGTTTTAACCATTCTACCCGGAGAGAACATGGTGGCTTGTGTATCGAAAATCATGGAGTGACTGTTATCAATTACATCCGATGAAACGATGGGATCTTCCATAACCTGTATGAGGTTGGGCATTGATTTCGCCTTTTCTGCAACAGCTTTAATAACTTCATCTTTGGTAACACCTGATTTTTTAAGTACGGTTGTTAGGTCTACTACCGAGCCGTTAGGCACAGGCACGTTTAACAGTGTTCCTTCAATGCGCCCTTCCATTTCGGGCAATACGTATTCAATCCATCGGGGAACGATCGTATCGACCGGAATGATATTTTCGGCAGCTGAACGGCTTCTTCTGTAATCTGAACCGGCCCTGTCGCGCAGCGGTTGATCCGATGTGTAAGAGTGAATACTGGTGAGCATGGCATAATCCACACCGAAGTTTTCAGCCAGTATCTTCAGCATCAAAGCACTTGCATTGGTAGTTGCCGAACCAGCGGATACAATCTTATCCGTATGTGAAATGGTTTGTTCATTGATCCCTTGAATTACCACACGGTCAATGATATCGGCAGGTAATGTTGTAAGGATTACCCTGTTGGCGCCGGATTCCATATGTTTTTCTAAATCAGCCTTTGATTTGAAACGCCATGTTCCTTCTACTACTACATCCACATCAAACATGTCCCAGGGGATACTGCCTGGTTCACCGCCTGCTATGAATCGTGCTTTACCATTTTCCGAAACCAGAAAATTGCCTTCCAGTTTAGCCTTGAATTTGCCTTTGGTTTCAGCGGAAATGAGATAATTCAGAATTTCCGGGCTTCCCAGATCTGAGATCGCCACCACTTCTATTCGGTCGTCATCCAGGCACAGTCTGTATAGGTGCCTCGGAATTTCACCGAATCCTTTTAATCCTAATCTAATTCTGTCCATAATATTTTTTCTTTTATTTATATAGATACCCAATGTAAAAATGGGTTCTGATTAACTATACCCACTTAACGAAATATCAGGTAGATAATTCTATCAGACGATAAAATTATTACATGTTAAATATAACAAAATTAAGGAATTGTTAATTCTTTAGCGAACAATTAGTTTTTCAGTTCGGATATCTGCTGCAGTGGTATATTTCACTATATAAACACCTGATTTTAAATTTTGTAAATTAATTTTTTGATCAGGGGATACCTTAGCAAATTCCATGAATATTTCACCCGTTGCGAATAAAATGGTCACATGACTGACCCTCCCGAATTCAGGATTGAATCGAATATAATCCCTGGCAGGATTGGGTGAAAAAGCAGGGTTAGATTTGATAAAATAACGATCTGATATATCAGTATAAACTACCGTAAAACTCATTTCTTCGCTAAAAACGGATGCCCCATATGTATTATCGAGGGTTTGAACGCTCCAGTAATAGGTATGGCCTTCTTCCAGTCCTTTGATGCGCCAGAAAGTCGATTGGGATGTATTACCCGAATTAACCAGCTTACGATATCCATCATTCATATGTGCCATGGGCGACATTCGGTTACATCCTTCAGGCTCTGTTCCTATTTGTATATTGTAGGTGAGTCCTTCTGACGGTGTTTGATTATCACTTCCACTTTCCCAGGCTAACATGACTTCGTCTCCGGTAAAATTAACTGATAAATTTTGAGGAGGTTCTGGAAGAAAATTGGGGAGACTCATATCATTTCGATATATTTTGGTAAAGTGGTATCCGCTATAATCCGCCCCAGAAAGAATCAAATCGAGGTCTGAATCGTTATCATAATCGCCCCAAGCCAGGTAGCTGTATTCCGCATCGGAAAGCCCGGCGTTCAAACTATTAAAGTAATCATTTCCGACGTTTTCATACACTTCCGAAACAAATACGCCACAACCTGAAAGTTTACCGGTCACTGCGCAATCCAGATCACCATCGTTGTCTATATCTCCCCATGAAGCCCTTCCCAGGGTGACTGGCGCCAGTCCGGCGTATATATTGGTAAAATTCAGATTCCCATCATTCCTGAATATATCGGCTTGCGGTTCAACATAATCGTTGAATCCCATCATAAGGATATCCAAATCTCCATCACTATCATAATCGCCAAGTTCGATGGAGCCGGCACTCAAGCCCTGAATATTTAACTCCTGCTCGATGAAAATGCCATGTTCATTCACATAATAAAAGATTTTCATTCCGCCGCCGGTGTCCCCGATCAGGATAAGATCAGCATCACCATCTTTATCCATATCACCGAAAACAGCCCTGCCGCTGTTCATCATCATAAAATTATCTTCGGTAGCAGTAAAAATATCATCCCCCATATTTTGGTACAATATGCTGTTCCAGTTTCCTGTGATGAAAGCATCCAAATCGCCATCATTATCGTAATCTCCCCAGCAACAAAAACTGTATGAACCAAAATAGTCAAATTCAGGTGTAATCATTTCAAAAGCACCCCCCTCATTTTTGTACAAATAGGTTCGTTCTTCATTGTTTGTGCCTGTCATCAGGATATCCAGATCCCCGTCATTGTCATAATCTCCCCAACTTACTGTTCCATTTTCCAGCCCGGGTAAATCACAATCGATATCGGTAAAAGTTCCGTTTTCATTGTTATAGATTTTAGTCATTCGGGCACCGCCACCTGAAATGCCAGTAATTAAAACATCCAGATCCTTGTCATTATCATAGTCTCCCCACATGCTTGATCCATTACTCAAACCGGTCAATCCGGCATTGATATCGACAAATAACTGGGCATTTGAGAGGGGAGTAAAGAGAATCACGAAAGTGATAGAAAATAGAATAGTGAGTGCTTTACTTAGAGGTTTCATCATTAAGAATAGTTAGTTGATCGTCGCAAAGTTAACATAAATATCGAAAAATCAGCATATGACTATCTGCTGGAATAAATAGCAACATTAACTTATGACTAGAGGTGCTTGCCGTTTTTATAATTTTCGAGTCCGGTATCCAAAAATTCAACAAACTCGTCAACATCAAGATCATAAGCCCGCGGTTTGTTTAGCAATCGTCCTTCATGATCCAATAGCACATAATAGGGTTGGGCATTTACATTGAAGTGCGAAATCTGGAAGTCTGCATATTTTTTGCCGACCGATTTTTTTGTTTTTCCATCGTAGTCCGATACCACCCATTCCGATTCGGGCAATTTGGTTTTATCATCCACATAAAGTGCTGTGACAATATAATCTTCTCTCAAACGCTTCAGCACGCGGGGGTCGGACCAGACATTGGCCTCCATTTCCCGGCAGTTTACACAACCATGACCTGTAAAATCAATAAAGATGGGTTTATTCACTTTCTTGGCACAGGCCAGTGCTTGCTCATAATCAAAGTAACCTTCCAGGCCATGAGGTAAATGCAAAAAATCGCCGAATTTTGGTTTTTCACATATTTCAAAAATATCATCCCTTGAGCCTCCCGATGCACTAATCATTTGAGCATTCTGCCGAATTATAGCATTGATATCAAAATCATGGGTTTGTTGAGGTGGTAAATAACCCGATAATGCTTTGAGAGGAGCACCCCACATTCCGGGTATCAGATAAACAACAAAACTGAGCGCTATAATTGCCAATCCAAGTCGGGGAACCGGTAAATAACTCATTTCTGAATCATGACGGAATTTTAGTTTACCCAGTAAGTATAAACCCAGTAAACTAAAGGTAACAATCCAAAGAGCGAGGTATACTTCCCGGTCCAAAATGCCCCAATGGTAGGTCTGGTCAGCAACAGAAAGAAATTTCAGGCCCAGCGCAATTTCAATAAACCCAAGCACCACTTTCACGGAATTGAGCCATCCACCGGATTTGGGAAGTCGTTGTAACCAACTTGGGAAAAAGGCAAACAGGGTAAACGGTAGGGCAAAAGCTATTGAAAATGCCAGCATTGCAAAAATGGGTTCAAATATTTCACCCTGCGCTGATTTAACCAGGACCGATCCAACCAGCGGTCCGGTACAGGAAAATGAAACCAGTACCAGTGTTACTGCCATAAAGAAAGCTCCGGCCAATCCGCCACTGTCAGCTTTTGAATCGGCTTTGCTTACCATCCAACTGGGTAATACAATTTCGAACATTCCCAGGAAAGAGGCGGCAAATATCATAAATATCAGGAAAAATAAAATATTGGGTATCCAATGGGTTGCCAACCAGTTGAAAATATCAGCCGTGACCGTTTTACCACCAACAAAATAGGTGATCAGAATGATGACCGCAATGGGTACAGTGTATAGTAAAACAATGGATGAACCATAAGCAGCTGCCTGAATCCTGCCTCGCCGTTTATTTTGACCACCTTTCATGAAAAAGGTGATGGTCATGGGGATCATCGGAAATACACAAGGAGTGAACAATGCTACAAATCCCCATAATATGGCTTCAATGATCACATCCCACATACTAACCACAACAACTCCGGTTTCTTCCTCCGATCCTATCGTGGTTTCTTCAGATGAATCATCAAGTGAAACAGTTTCTCCCTGGATATCCAAAGTTTCCACATCGATCAACGAACCCTGCTGTTCTTTGCCTACTGCTGTTGTTTCACCTGCTTTCGCACCATTGAATAAAAATTCAAATTCGATCTCTGCTGGTGGAAGGCATTTACTGTCATCACAGCACATAAAATAAATATATCCTGTTATCCGCAGAGGTTCCTGGGTAGTGAGCATGATTTCCCTGGTAAATTTTGCTTCATGTTCAAAATATTTGACGATCATGCCAAAATTTGGATCATTCTCTTCCAGACCATCGGGCTCGGTAAAGGGAATGATATAATCAATATCGCCTTCTTCGACATAAGACTCTTCTTCAATGATTTTTATGGTTTTGTCTGCCAGTTCAAATCCTCCCAGATCATAGAAATAAAAAGATGTTTTTTCAGGCCCGCCCTCCGGAACATTTTGTGAATAAAGATGCCAGTGATTATCAATGGTAGCAGTAAAGCTCAATTCATATTTGTTGTCATCCAGTTGCTTCTTCTCATATGACCATTTTACGGGTTCAAGAATTTGAGCTTCAGGGGTTGACAGGAAGCCAATGAATAATATTATGAGCAATAAAGTCCTTTTCATGTCAATGTATAATTAATAACCCATTTAAAGTTAATCAGACAATACCAAGCATGCCTTGGTTGTATCAAACCGGCAAAGGTAAATAATTCCTGAATTTTTGATCTATTTGACCCTCCTTTCTGGTCTTTATCATGACCACGATTACAATTATTAAGACTCCGGAAGTCAATTAACCTTTCAAATGAAATTCAATTATTTGTTTTGTCTGTTTCGAAATTTTGAACCGTTCATCTATACGATGTCCGACTATCCATGCGATTTTGCCTTCGGATTCAAGTATCCATGTGTTTTCTTTTTGTGGTATGGATAACTTTTGATCAATAAAAAAATCGCTCAGCAATTTTTTATGTTTCATGCCAAGTGGATAAAAAAAATCACCTTCCTTCCAATGGCGGATGATGAGCGGAAATTTTAATTGAGTGGCATCAAGGGCGGCAATGTTTGGGTCATTTGGAATGGTATAGGATGTGCTTCGGGTTTGTTTTGTTAATTCCATAATAAAAGGACGATGGATCACTTCCTCTTCTTTTTCAATGCTAAATTCTACTCTTGCCGGACTTTTAATACTTTGCACCAAAAGGAACTCGCGATCCATACTTAACCTGTGCGTGAGAGAATAAAACTGCTTTCCTGAAACAGAGCCTGTGCTGTTGATGATGGATTTTGCCTGTGAAAAATTGAAATTGAACTCCCTAATTAATTCAAATAAATATACGGTAGGATTTGGCAAGAGCATTAATTTATCAATTCTGATCATCCATAGATCAGCCTTTGTTTGTACAAGTTGATTTTTAATCTTTTGGATGTATTGCTCGTAAACCGCTTCCGCTACACGAAAATTTTCAATATTTCCGGTCAGGATTTTTTTTATTTCCGGTTTCATTTTCACCAGCATTGGAATTAGATCATGTCTGATTTTATTGCGATCATAGTCTGTTTTCAGATTGGAACTGTCCATGCTGTATGGGATGTTGTTTTGTTGTGCAAAATCCTCTAGCTCAGATCGATAAGCAAACAACATTGGATGAATTAGCTTGCCCTGCCTGGGTAGGATCCCGTGGATTCCTGTTAAACCGGTTCCCCTGAAAAGATTGATGAAAAATGTTTCGATCTGGTCGTCGAGGTGGTGAGCGGTGGCATAGCTGTCGAATTGATGCTCCTCCATCAGTTTTTCCAACCAGTTCACACGCAGTTCGCGCGCAGCCATCTGAATTGAGATCCGATGCTTTTTAGCATATGCTTTGGTGTCAAAGGATTTGATAAAATAAGGGATTCGGTTTTCCTCTGCAAACTTCGCAACAAAAGCTTCATTTTCTTCCGATTCGGCACCCCGTAATTTAAAATTACAATGGGCAATTGCAATGGGTATTTCCTTCAAAATAAAGAGGTGCGTCATCACCATACTATCCATTCCTCCACTGACTGATAGCAAAATGGTGGAATGTTTTCCACACAGTTGATTTTCATCAATAAAACATTTAAACCGATCTTGCATAGAACAAAATTACAGTTTTCGTTGTTTAGCCATCAATTTTTTGTAGAATTGATTATCTTTGATTCTATCAATAGTCTTTTTAAAACAGTATTTCGTAAAAAAAAGAGTAAAGCCATACCGATTTAAAAATTGCTATTTTTGTAGCCATAATCAGCAATCATTCTGAAACAAACCAAATAAGATTTAAAATTTTAATGTATTAATTAACTAATAAATGAATCATGGAGAATTTGAATAATTTGGAAGGTATTATGAATACCATTTATGACCTGGCCCTTAAATACGGCTTGAAATTGTTACTTGCCATTGTAACCTTAATTGTCGGTCTCTGGATTGTGAATGCTATCATTCGCGGGATCCGCCGCAATATGGAAAAAAGAAATATTGATGCTACCTTGAGACAATTTTTGGGTTCACTTCTTTCGATGCTGTTGAAAATCATGCTTGTTATCAGTGTGATCAGCATGGTAGGCGTTGAAATGACCTCTTTTGTCGCGATTCTGGCTGCAGCTGGTCTGGCTGTAGGTATGGCCTTGTCGGGTACTTTGCAAAATTTTGCAGGAGGTGTTATGATTGTTCTTTTCAAACCCTTTAAAGTGGGTGATTTTATTGATGCACAGGGACACATGGGGACTGTAAAGGACATTCAGATTTTTAATACAATTCTGAAAACACCCGACAATAAAACGATAATCATTCCCAACGGGGGATTGTCTACTAGCTCAATGACCAACTACTCTACGGAAGAAACCAGGCGTGTTGATTTTACCTTCGGTATTGGCTATGGTGATGATATTGATAAAACCAAAAAAGTAATTGAAAATGTTATAAAATCTGATTCTCGGATATTTACCGATCCGGCTCCCTTCATTGCTGTTTCAGAACTGGCTGACAGTTCGGTAAATTTTGCGGTTCGGGTTTGGGCCAATGCATCCGATTATTGGGGAATCTTTTTCGATATGAATGAAAACATCAAAAAGACTTTTGACAAAGAAGGAATTTCCATTCCGTTCCCGCAAAATGATGTGCACCTTTTTAACGAAAAATAGAATATTGTTCAAGCTTGAAAATTTGAAGAAAATGAGAAAAATTTTATCGCTAATCGTTGGATTATTTCTGCTGGGAAATGTCCTCGGACAGGAAAAGGAGGCGGATACATCCTGGAAAATCAATGGAGATATCAATGTAATGTTTTCGCAAACAACTTTCTCTAATTGGGCATCCGGGGGTGAAAATAGCCTGACAATAAATGGATTCTTTAATTATTATGCCGGCTATTTTAAAGGTAAAAATAAATGGGAAAACATGCTGAATCTGGCCTATGGTCAGACCAAGACAGGTGACCAGGGATACCGTAAAAATGAAGATAAGATTGATTTCTTATCAACATATGGTTATAAGGCTTCGGAACATTGGTTTTATTCTGCCAATTTAAGTTTCAAAAGCCAGTTTGCTGAAGGTTTTGATTACCATGATGATGTAGATTCTCTAAAACCTGAAAAAATCTCAAATTTTATGGCACCTGGTTATTTGTCGGCAGGTTTGGGTATGGAATTCAGGCCTTATGATTATATGTCTTTCTATCTTTCACCCGTGACTGCAAGATGGATCTTTGTGACGGATCAGGACCTGGCCGATGCAGGAGCATTTGGTGTGGAGCCTGCTGAATACAATGATGATGGTATGAAAATTAAAGACGGGGAAACCTTAAGGCAGGAGTTTGGAGCATATTTCCGCTTCATCTTTAGTAAAGAGATCATCAAGAATGTAAGTTTCAGTACCAAACTTGAATTGTTTTCCGATTATCTCGAAAATCCCCAGAATATTGATGTAAACTGGGATAATATGCTTGACCTTAAGGTCAATGACTGGATATCAGCGAAGGCTGGTTTACAATTGGTGTATGATGATAATACCCCTGTCACTGATAAAGACGGCAAAATTGGACCAAGAACACAGTTGAAGCAACTTCTTTCGGTAGGTCTAACATATAAATTTTCGAACTAGTCACCTGTGTGAGTAAATCCGTTAATAAAAAATGCAGACATTACCTTGCTCTTGATGAATCATGTCTAATTTTGAAAATCAAATGGAACGAAATCCTGAAATTTTTGATTATTTGTAATTGTTGCAAATAATTATTACTTTTGCTGAGATTTCTAGCCTGAATTGTTTTTGCCTATTGAAGAATAAGACGTTGATTTTCAGGAAGAAGGAATTAATAAAAACTTAAAAGCAAAACCATATTAGAATGAAAAAAGCTATATCGAAAATAATTGTTGGCCTCTCATTGGTTGGTTTAATGGTAATTTCTGGAACTGCTTTGGCAGATGCACCACCAGATCCGGGTGGTGATCCGAATGGCACTGGAGGGGGTACTCCGGTTGGAGGATCTCCCGTAGGAAGTGGCCTGGCAATATTAATTTCTTTGGGAATTGCTTATGGTGGCAAAAAAGTCTACTTTTTGCGGAAAGATAAATAATCCTAAAAAAGATAAAGTATAAACCCTGCTGAAATTCAGCGGGGTTTTTTTATCCGAATAACTTTCCAAATACTTCCTCCACGCGGCCAACAGGAATGATTTCAATTTGATAATCTTCCGGTCGAATGCCTTTTAAATTATATTTTGAAACAAATATTTTTTCCATACCCAATTTATCTGCTTCAGCCAATCGAAGTTCCAGTTTATTGACGGATCTGACTTCTCCTGAAAGGCCTATTTCTGCAGCGAAGCAAATATTTTGGTCAACTGAGATATCTTCATTGGAAGAAAGGACAGCTACAACAACAGCAAGATCAATGGCAGGATCATCCACACGTAAACCACCAGCGATGTTTAAAAACACGTCCTTTGCCCCCAGGCGAAAGCCACTACGCTTTTCCAATACAGCCAGTAACATATTCAGACGCCGGGTGTCAAATCCGGTGGATGACCGGATGGGCGTACCATAGCTGGCGCTGCTTACCAGTGCCTGGGTTTCAATGAGCATAGGTCGAATGCCTTCGATCATAGCAGCAATGGCAATGCCACTCAGGTTTTTCTCCCGGTTTGATAGAAGGATCTCAGATGGATTGAGAACTTCTCGTAGCCCTGTTCCTGACATTTCATATATTCCGAGCTCAGAGGTTGATCCAAATCTGTTTTTAATGGCTCGAAGTATGCGGTATCCGTAATTCCTTTCTCCTTCAAATTGTACAACCGTATCGACCATATGTTCCAAAAGTTTGGGCCCGGCAAGGGAACCATCTTTTGTGATGTGTCCGATTAATATTACGGGTATATTGGTGATTTTGGCATATTTTTGAAATTCCCCAGCACATTCCCTGATCTGAGATATGCTTCCGGCAGAGGACTCAATAACATCGGTGTGAAGGGTTTGAATTGAATCAATTACAACTATTTGAGGATTCATTTCCTCCAGAATCTGGAAGATCCGCTGGGTATTGGTTTCCGCTAAAATGTAGCAATCATCGCTTCCATTCCCAATCCTTTCTGCACGGAGTTTAATTTGTTGTTCACTTTCCTCTCCGGTAATGTATAAAACCCTTTTCCCAACCAGTTTAAGCACTACTTGCAGGATGAGTGTAGATTTTCCAATGCCTGGTTCACCTCCGATGAGCACCAGTGATCCACTGACCAGTCCACCACCCAAAACCCTGTTAAGTTCACCGTTCATCGTATTGATTCGTTGTTCATGATTGGCTTCAATTTCGCTGATTCGATGGGGGACAGGGGCTTTTCTATCGCGTTGGATGGGAGATTTGTTTTTGCCGGTTTCTTTTTGAATTACTTCTTCAACATATGTATTCCATTCGCCACAAGCGGGGCATTTTCCCATCCACTTGGCTGCCTGGGCACCACAATTCTGGCAAAAGAAGGTTGTTTTGGTTTTGGCCATAATGCAGTGATTTTATTTTTTTAATTTTTCAATAATCCCGGAAGTACTGAACCCTTTCAGGAATTCAATGGTCTCAATGCGGCCACCCTTCGCTTTTACAATATCGGCACCAACAATATTTTCTGGTTCATAATCGCTTCCTTTGACAAGAACATCTGGCTGAATATGCTGGATTAAAGAATGGGGTGTATCATCGTCAAAATAAATAATGGCATCAACAAAACTAAGAGATGCCAGTAACAATGCCCTGGCTTCCTGGTTATTAACCGGTCTGTTGGGTCCTTTCAACCGGCCAACCGAATTATCCGTATTAAGACCGATAATGAGAATGTCCCCCAATGCTCTTGCTTTCGAAAGATAGTCAATATGTCCCCGGTGTAAAATGTCAAAACATCCATTGGTAAACACCAGCCGGAAATCTTTAAAATTCCAGTAAGCTAGTGTTTGCTTTAAATTTTCAGGGGTTAGTATCTTTTGCCGGGCTTTATCGAGGAAGTTCATTTTTGTTGCGATTTATTACCGGCAACAAAGTTAAGGAAAGAATTCCAACGATAACGATGGTTAAAGTTTGCCCGATCCACAGTAACCAGCCCAGGGCATACCCCTGGGTGGCAGGGATAGAAAAAAGAGCCAGGATTTCAGCGACAATCCATGGATAGATGCCAATTCCACCCTGAACGATTACAATTCCGATTGAACCAAAAACCAGTACTGCCAGTCCAACGCCCAGGTTGAGATGCTGGGTTGCCTCGATGCTATTGAAAACCACATAGGTCATTGACAGGTACATCATCCAGATGAGAATGGAATGAAAAATAAACCAGAATGGTTTTTTTATTTTTATAAGTGATTTCAACCCTTCAACAAAGCCGAGAATGATCTCTTTGATTTTCCGGTAAAACGTTGTATGAGAAATTCGATGCCTGGATTTGTAAAGGATAAATATTATAAATGCAATAATACCAAAAGAGACCCAATAAAATATTCCCGGGTTTTCGAGTTCTTCATACCTGGCATTGAAGTTTTTAAAAATGGTGGTTTTCTTAAAAACACTGAGTTTATCCAGATGAATAAAAAAATTGATCAGAAATGCCAATCCTAGGCTGATCAAATCGATTCCCCGCTCGGTAATGACTGTCCCGAAGGCTTTTTGGAATGGAATTTTTTCATAGCGGGTTAAAACGCCGCATCGTGATACTTCACCCAGACGTGGAAGGGCGAGGTTGGCAAAATACCCGATCATTACTGCAAAAAAGGTATTGCTCAATCGGGGATGGTAACCCATGGGTTCGATTAAAATTTTCCATCGGATAGCACGACTCAAGTGGCTGATTAGTCCAAAAGAAATTGACAAAGCAATCCACCAGAAGTTAGCTGAAACAAAGGATGAATAAATTTCCTTTTTTTCTTCCTCTGTAAGGTTATGCATGAATAGCCAGATGAAAAAAATACCCAACGCAAGAAAGAAAAGAATCTTAAAAGTATCAAGGATTTTTTTTTTCAAACCTTTACTTTATTTGATTATGGTCATCAGGGAATAATATGGTGGGCTTAAATGTTTTGGCCTTTTCAAAGTCCAAGGATGCATAAGATACAATAATGATCTTGTCACCAATTGCAGCCTTGCGGGCAGCTGCGCCATTCAGTGAAATGATACCACTTCCACGCTCACCTTTGATTATGTAGGTTTCGAGTCGTTCACCGTTGGTGATATTATAAATGTGCACCTTCTCATTTTCAATAAGGTTGGCAGCTTCCATCAGATTTTCATCAATGCCGATGCTCCCGATATAATTCAGATCGGATTCAGTAATGGTCGCCCGGTGTATTTTCGACTTTAAAACTTCGATTTGCATAGTTGTGCAAAATTATGAAAATAAAATGATATTATCGATTAAACGAACATTTCCAACCCATGCCGCAATGCAAGCTATGACCGTATTACTTTGAGCCCAGGTTTGTAAAGGTTGTAGCGTATACATGTCAACAATTTCAAAATATTCCAGTTTTATATGTTTATGTTTTTTGAATTGTCGCATAACATATTCATTCACTTCTTTTATGGTGTTAAATCCTGACTTGATTTTTACCATTTTGAGTGTTTGATAAATTAAAGCGGCTTCTGTCCTTTCTGCAGCAGTTAGCCTTTCATTTCGGGAGCTCATGGCCAAACCGCTTTCTTCCCTAACAATGGGACATGGGACAATTTCGACTGGGATGTTATAGTCTTTTGTCATCCTGTGTATAATCACCAGTTGCTGATAATCTTTCAATCCAAAATATGCCCTTTCTGGTTCAACAATTTCAAATAATCTTTTAACGACAATGGCCACCCCATTAAAATGACCAGGGCGATGCTGCCCTTCCATTACATTCTCCAGTTCACCAAAATCGTATTTTTCAGTGGCCGGTTCAGGATACATTTCCTTTTCCGAAGGATTAAATAAAACATGACAATCGACCTGGTTGAGTTTTTCAATATCGGCTTCGAGGTCTCGGGGATAGTGTTGAAGATCAGTTGGATTATTAAACTGTACCGGATTAACAAAAATACTGCAAACAACAATTTCATTTTCTTGCTTTGCTTCTTTTAAAAGAGAAAGATGACCTTCATGCAATGCTCCCATGGTTGGAACAAAACCAATGCTTTTACCTTCATTCCTGAATGATGAAAGGTATTGCCGGAGTTCTTTTTTTGTTTCAAAAATTTCCATGGCTGGTTTTCAATCAAAAAAACTCAAATTTAATGTTACTTTGAAAGAATTTGATAGGAATCTTTTTCCAGGCTATTTTCAGGAGATTCAACAATTCTTCCTACTTCTTTTTGGTCCTTATAGAAGATAAAGGTCGGAACATATTCTATGGATAAGGATTGGATGTCAAAATTCCCAGCCAATTTATCTCGATCGACACAAATCAATTTAATTTCATCGGTTTTATAATCTAACCTGTCAAGGATCTTATAAAATCGTGGAACCTGCATTTGGCTGTCATAACACCATGTAGCCATCACGATTGTTATATGCGAATTATAAATGACATTTTTAAGTTTATTAAGGGTTTCATTGCAAGGCTCATAGGTGGCATATTCAGCCATGAAATCCTGACCAAAAGCTCCTTGCTGAATCTCCATGCGAGTAGCTTGTCCTAACAGAACGGGATCAGTTCTGGCAGAATCAGTCATTTCAGTTTCCTGGGCAAATCCCGAAATTGGAATAATTAACGGAAATATGAGGACCAAAAATATTTTATTCATCTTTGTCAAACCTTCAAACCGGATTATGCAAATTCTATTAAAAGTTCATTCTTAGCTACCCGATCACCCACTTTAACATTGATGGTTTTAATGGTGCCGTTGATGGGAGCCACAATGTCATTTTTCATTTTCATGGCCTCCAGAACCAATAGTTTATCACCTTCTTTGACCCGTTTTCGGGGTTTGATATAGATTTGCTTGATTGTGCCGGGAATAAAAGCGATCAATTTTTTTTCGTTCTTTTTTTCCCAGGGTTTTTTTCGCTTGTATTTTTCTGTTAGCAACGTTCTGTATTTGATATTTTCAATCAGCAACGTTTTGTAAGAAAGTTTTTTGTTTTCAACTTGCTTATCACTTGTATCTTCCATAACTGAAAAGTTTTGGTTCAATTAATCAGAATTCGCAGTACAATTTAGCGTGTTAGAATGGTGGAACCCCGTGTTTTTTCTTGGGTCCAACTTCAGCTTTCAAGCTTGAAATTTCCAGTGAGTGGATCAGAAAGTTTCTTGTTTCATAAGGTTCGATGACTGCATCGATATAGCCATAAGCGGCCGCCACGTATGGATTGGCAAATTTTTCTTTGTATTCTTTGATTTTTTGCTTTCGCATGTCATCCGGATTTTCCGCATTTTTAATTTCATTACGGAAAATAATATTGGCAGCTCCTTCCGGACCCATTACGGCAATTTCAGCAGTAGGCCAGGCCGCTACAAAATCAGCCCGCAAGTGGTGTGAACACATAGCGATGTAACCTCCACCATAGGCTTTGCGCATGATCACAGTGATTTTGGGTACGGTAGCTTCCGAATATGCATAAAGCATTTTTGCTCCGTGCCGGATCACTCCGGCATGTTCCTGGTCAATTCCAGGCAAATAGCCAGGCAGGTCGACCATGGTTACAATTGGAATATTAAACGAATCGCAATAACGAATAAAACGGGCTGCTTTATCCGATGAATCAACATCCAGCACTCCAGCGAGCACCAGGGGCTGATTGGCAACAAAACCTGCGGTCTGTCCCGAAATTCTTCCAAACCCGATGACAATGTTTGCAGCAAAAAGTTCCTGAACCTCAAAAAACTCTGAATCATCAGAGACGGCCCTGATCACATCGCGCACATCATAAGGTTGACGAGGATCGGTAGGAATGATCTCATCAATGTTGTATTGTTTGGTTTTCGGCGGTTTTTTAGGGAAAGTGGCTGCCTTCTTTTCATTATTCCAGGGGATAAAGCTGATCAATTGTTTGATCTGGTCAAAACACTCTTCCTCCGTTGTGGAATAAAAATGGGAATTTCCGGTAATTTCAGAGTGCACCCTGGCACCGCCCAATTCCTCCATACTGATTTCTTCGCCTAGCACAGTTTTAATGACTTCAGGCCCTGTGATAAACATTTTGGATACCCCATCTACAACAAATACGAAATCAGTGAGGGCAGGTGAATAAACAGCTCCCCCAGCACAGGGTCCGAGAATTACTGAAATTTGAGGAATAACGCCGGAAGCCTGCGTGTTTCGATAAAAAATCTCACCGTAACCGGCCAGTGCATTAACGCCTTCCTGGATACGGGCACCACCCGAATCATTGATCCCGATAATGGGAACCTTAAGTTTCATGGCATGATCCATGATTTTTGTGATCTTTTTAGCATGCGCCCATCCCAACGATCCACCAGCGACGGTAAAATCCTGTGCATAAATACACACAGGGTGGCCACTAATGGTACCGGTACCTGTAATCACACCATCGCCGGGCAAATATTTTTTGTCCATGTCGAAATCCCGACCGGCATGTTCTACAAATAAATCGTACTCGTGAAATGATTTGGCATCCAGAATAGAAAGAATACGCTCCCTGGCAGTTTTTTTACCAATGGCTTTTTGCTTTTTTATTGCCTGTGATCCTCCCCCCTTGATCGCTTCCCGCATTCTTTTCTTAAGATCGGCTGTTTTACGCTTCAAGCCCATATTAAGAGTTTTTTGTTTTCAAATTGATTGATTAAATCAAATAGGATGTTCCTATCCTTTGCTTATTATATATCAATGAAACTTTTAAAGAACATTTTTCCAAATTAGCAGCAAAAATAATCCAATTCTATGTGAATTGCAATAACCAAATATTCAATGGCTGTTAGTATCTTTATTAAGTTGTTGATTGTTAACTTAGTGTCATTAAAAGTTCATCAACCTGTCCCGGTTCAACCGGCCGGCAAATATACAATTTATGTTTCTCATGACTTAAAATTGACCAGAAATATCCTAGATTTGTAGAAAAACCATGAATATAGAGTTGTTCAGAGAATATTGCCTGAGTTTAAAGGGCGTCACCGAATCCTTTCCTTTTGGTGAAGATACACTCGTTTTCAAAGTAATGGGGAAAATGTTTGCCCTTAACGGTTTAGGTGAATCGTTTAGGATCAATTTAAAATGCGACCCCGAATGGGCCCTTGAACTCAGGGAACGATACCCGGCTGTCTTGCCAGGCTATCACATGAATAAAAAGCACTGGAATACCGTCATTGTGGATGGCTCGATATCGGACGAAAAGCTTTATACCTGGATTGATCACTCTTACGATTTAATTGTAAAGTCACTCCCTCAAAAGTTAAAGAACAAACTTCAGCTGATCAATAATGGTGGATAAAAATCAATTTTTACCGGATTTATTGCTTGATCAAACTTTTGATAATGGAAGTGTGATTTTGATTGTTATTGTTGCAATCATTGGCTTTATTCTTTTCCAGAGAAGGCGGTATTCAGATAGGCATGGTCATAGGTTTGATCCTCTTTCAAGAAGTCGCACCCCCTCAACCTTTAATCCGTTTTCGTTTAGTTCTAAAATGCCACCATCAGGGATTAAGATACTTGAAGAAAATTTTGAATTTTTCCGACATTTCAATCCAAAGCAGCAACGACATTTTGCTTCCAGGGTCATGCTATTTATACGGGATAAAAAATTTGAAGGTCGGGACCAATTGAAGATCACCTTCAAAATGAAGATTTTGATTGCCGCCACGGCGGTTCGCGTTACCTTGGGTTTGAAGACTTTTACGTTTCCTTCTTTCCATACCATTTTGATTTATCCCGCAAAATTTTATTCTGGATTTTCCAAAGCCGTTGTAAAAGGTGAAACCAATATGGCTGGTGTGATGGTTTTATCATGGCAAGACTTCCTTTTTGGTGTGTCCGATCAGAATGATAACCTCAATCTGGGCTATCATGAGTTTGGACACGCATTGTTCGTGGAGCGATTCAGGGAAACAATGGATTCCAAATTCATGGATAATTACGATCGATGGAGGCGCCTTGTATTTTCAAAAGGGAAATTAAGAGAGGCCGAATTGAAACAAACCTTCAGGGCTTATGCCAATTATAATGAACATGAATTTTTTGCAGTGGCAGTTGAAAACTTCTTGGAAAGACCTGGAAAATTCAAGAGGGATTTACCCAACCTCTATGCCTTAATGACAAAAATGCTGAATCAGGATCCTCTGTCTACTGACCGGTAGTTTGATCGGAGGTCGCCTTGGGTTTCTTACCCCGGAACATATCAAAAATAAGATAACCCAATGCTGCACCCCACAAAGTGCTCATCCAGGGATTGGACGTGATGGCACAGGTGCCGGAAACACAACCGATCTCGAGATAATAGATATACCCAGCAATCGCACCGATGACCAATCCGGCCAAAGAAATTAAAGGAACATTTGAAAAGAGGCCTCTTTTTTTATGTTTAGTATTTTCTTCCATATCGTTCATTGTTAGAAATAAGGTTGTAATGCCTTTAGTATTGTAGCTTTTGGTTTAACACCTACCAGTTTATTAACGGGTTTACCATCTTTAAAGATCAACATGGTCGGTATATTTTGGATGCCATATTTTTTAGCAGTTTTCTGATTTTTATCTACATCAAGCTTACAAATATTGGCTTTATCTTTGAGCTCATCAGCTACTTCATCCACAATTGGACCCTGGATTTTACAGGGACCGCACCAGGCTGCCCAAAAATCAACCAGTGATACCCCTTGGCCGATGATCCCATCAAAATTGCCATCATCTACTATTTTAACGTTTTCGGAGGGCGGCTTGTTTAATCGTTTCCTAACTACGAAAAAATTATACAGGATATAACCAACCACTGCGGCTGATATAATGTATGCAATGGTACTCCCCATTGCTGCTTCATTTATAATCATAATTTATCCATGTTTTTGTCAATGTAGTGCATTATTCGTTCTTTGGATTGGGTTCCGACAAAGTAATGAACCCGTTTACCATTTTTAAACAGGATCATGGTCGGAATGCTGGTGATCCCATATTTATTGGCCAGTGTCCGGTTGTCATCAACATTCACTTTGCCGATCAGCGCCCTACCGTTCAGCTCTTTTGCCAGTTCTTCCAGAATGGGATCCTGTGCTTTACACGGAGCACACCATTCTGCCCAAAAATCAACCAGGATAAATGATTGTCCAACTACCTGATCAAAGTTGGGATAATTTAAATGTATGGGCTTAGACGTATCCAACATCTTTTATTTACTTTATAATTCGCAGCAAAGATAATCAAATTTGATACCAATTTATCACTTAAGTATCACTATTGTGATTCCACTGCCACCCCGTTCGATGTGTTCGTCTTTGAATTGTTTGATTTCAGAAACACTTTTAAGGTAATCGTGGATGAGGTTTCGCAGAATGCCAAAGCCTTTACCGTGCAGTATCCGCACTTCACGGATGTTGAGTAATATTGCATCGTCAATATATTGACGGACCAACTCCAGGGCCTCTTCGCCTCGCTTCCCCCTTACATCCAGTTGTAGTTTGAAATTTGACAGTTTGTCATTCATGTCATCCATTATGCCGGAGTAGCTGGTCTTTCGTTTTGTTATAGGTTGATTCTCTGACTTTCCTTTAATCTTTTCCACTTTTGAAAGTTGGGTCCTGAAAGAAATGGAATTGAAGGCGATAATAATCTCATCATCGAGGATTGAAGTAACTTCGCCTGTGATATTTTGTTCAGGTACTTTGACCAGATCGCCTATCTTGATTTGTGTATCTTTTTTTGCTTTTTTACTGGTAACAATTTCTTTTTTTTGTTGTGCTGGTTCATGTTTGGCTTTTTTTCCTGAAATTTCTGCTGCTTTCTTTTCAATCTTTTTTCGCATGGCTTTGGTTCTGGATTTATCAGCTTGTGACTCCCGGATGTCTTTTATGGTTTTCTCGATGAGTTTGTTTGACGATTCAATGACTTCCAATGCTTCCTTCCTGGCTTTGGCAATGATTTCCGATTTACTGGTTTCAAGATCGCCGGATAATTTTTCATATTTATCGATCATCTCGCTTAGGAATGAATCGGCCAGGCGCAACTCCTCTTCCTTTTTTTGAATCTCCCTTTTTTTAAGATCCAGTTGCTGCAATTGTTGTTCGAAATCCAGTTGCTGGGTCCCGGTTTTTTGCTCTGCCAGTTTGAGTATTTTTTTAGGAAATCCAATTTTTTTCGCAATTTCAAAAGCAAATGAACTACCGGGCTGACCAATTTTCAATTCATACAAAGGTTCGATCTTTTCAGCATCAAACAGCATGGCGCCGTTAATAATTCCATTGCCCTCGCGCGCCAGCACTTTCAAATTAGCGTAATGGGTAGTAATGATACCAAAAACTTGCTTATGATTCAGGTTTTCAAGAATAGCCTCTGCTATGGCACCTCCCAGTTGTGGTTCGGTTCCGGTTCCAAACTCATCAATAAAAAATAAAGAATAGGCATCGCTATTCAATACAAAATTTTTCATATTGAGCAGGTGTGAACTATAGGTACTCAAGTCATTCTCCAGGGATTGCTCATCTCCGATGTCGATGAACATGTTTTTGAATAAACCAGCTTCTGAATCTGGCTGAACAGGAATCAATAAACCACATTGCAACATGTATTGAAGCAAAGCCACTGTTTTTAAGCAAACCGATTTCCCACCAGCATTCGGACCGGAGATGACCAATATTCGCTGATCTGAATTAAGATGAATATTTAACGGTACGACCTTCTTGCCCATTTTTTCATGATGCAGAAATAAAAGCGGATGCATGGCCTTTTGCCAGTTGATAAGGGGATGTCCATGAAGTTTCGGTTTTACAGCCCTGATCTCAATAGCAAACCTTGCTTTTGCTCGGATAAAATCAAGCATTCCAACCAGCCGGTAAGCCTCTGTTAATTCCTGTATATAAGGTCTGATAAACTCACTGAATGTTTTCAAAATATGAATGATCTCGCGACGCTCTGCGTTTTGCAATTCACGAATTTCATTGTTCAGTTCGAGCACCTCACCGGGCTCCAGATAAACAGTCTGTCCCGTAGCAGATTCGTCCAGCACAAAACCTTTGATTTTCCGTTTATGCGTGGCTGGAATTGGAATCACCGGGCGACCATCGCGGATGGTAACCTCTACGTCGGAAGCAATCCATCCAGACTGTTTGGCAGCTTTCAGCGTTTGATTGATCTTTCGGTCGACAGCGCTAAGTTTGCTTTTGATTTTCTTTCTGATTTCCGAAAGTCTGGCGGAAGCATTGTCACGTATCTCCCCTTTTTCGTCAATCAATTGCTCGATTTTTATGGGAATGGATTTATCAACATTGATCTGATCTGCAAGTTCCTTTATTGCGTGAAAAGAGCTGGCTTCGGTTGTGCTGAAGTAAGCAATGATATCTATAATTGTCGACAGGGATGATTTCAGATCAAACATTTTTTCCTGTTCAATATAACTTCCCTGAATTTGAATTCGGTTGAGCTCATTTGTCAGGTCAAAATAATCTTGTGAGGGGAAATTTGGCTGAATTAGAAGCAATTGCCTGAAGGCTTCGGTTTGATCCAGTCGTTTTTTCAATTGTTCATAATCCGAAATAAACCTGACCTTCCCGGCGTAACGTTTACCCTGGTCACTAAAGCAGGATTCATCCAATTTTGAGCGGATCTGATCAAATTCAATTTTGTTTTCAAAGTTTTTCGGATATAGCATCTGTTGAAACCCTTATTCAATTTCTGCTGCAAAAGTATAATTCCCTGCAGATAATTCATAATGAAATAAATAGTGGTAAATTTTTTCCCCACGATAAGGTCGCAATTTAGATTGATTCTGCATGGGAATCTAATTTGAAAGATTATCTTTGCAAAAAATTGAAACCTGAATTAGCTTTAGTTCAGTTGATTGAGAAAGTAACAAATTATTATAATCATTAGAAAACAAGAAAAAATGATCAAGAAATTCTTATTTATGATGGCTCTTGCTGCATTCTTTACCTCATGCGGAGGTGGTGCCGGAACCGATGAAAATGTCCAGGATGAAACTACATCCATGGAAGCTACACAAAACGAAGTCCCAATGATTGCTATTGGTGAGTTTGATTCCAAAGCTGGTGAATTTGTCGACCAGGAAATTATGGTTGAAGGAATTGTTGACCACGTTTGCAAACATGGCGGCAAAAAATTATTCCTTGTTTCAGATGAAGGAGATCTTCATGTTGATTCAGATACCCGTTTTGATGAAGCGCTTACAGGAAGTGATATTAAAGTCAAAGGAATTGTTCGCGAATTCAGGGTGGATGAGGCCTATTGCCTCAAAATGGAAGAGGATAACATCCAAAGTCACAAAAAAGGAGAGACCGATGAAGACCTCTATGAGATGAAAATGGCTCAGATAAAAGAATATAGGGATTCGATGGCAGCAGCAGGTGTTGACCATCTTTCTTTTTATTCTGTCGAGTACGTCTCACATGAAGTGAAGGATGTCAAGAAAGAGGAGATTTAAAGCATTTCTCTCTTGTTATTGAATTAACCCTGTTAACTATATTGCAGGAATGCATGCAGTTTGGTTGGCAGGGTTTTAAAATATACCATCTTATCAAATCTTGTTATGAAGATACTAAGGAAGTGGAGTCGCATTTTACACCGTGATATAGGCTTCTTTTTTATAGGTGCCTCAATTATTTATGGATTGTCAGGTATTGCCCTTAACCATTTACGCGAGTGGAATCCAAATTACGTGGTTAAGCGTGAATATGTGGAAACAGATATTTCACTCCAAAAATCAGCCCAGGTAAAAAACAATATTCTGCAGTTTCTGGAGGATATTAAACAGAAGGAGAATTATAAAAGTCATTATTTTCCTGAACCGGGTTATCTTAAAATTTTTCTGCGTGGAGGATCTTCAGTTTATATGAATACTGATACCGGTGAAGGTGTCGCTGAATACCTTACCCGAAGACTGGTATTTTATCAAGTAAATTATTTGCATTATAACCCCAATGCCTGGTGGATGTGGTTCTCGGATATTTTTGCTGGGGCTTTAATCCTGTTGGCCATTACTTCCATTTTTATGGTTCGCGGGAAAAAAGGAGCCTGGGGTCGGGGTGGAGTTTACATTGCCCTGGGGATCATTATTCCCATTGTCTTCCTCATAATTTTTTCTTAAATCAAATTCATTTATCCTAAATTTGCTTTATGCAAAGGTTTTCAGGATATGGTTTTCTTTTTGTCAATATTTTGACAATCTTTCTTTTTTCTTGCAATCAAATCAAGGTAAATCAGGTTAGTTTAGACAGTAATTGGTACTTTAAAAACGATACGTCTCAAACCTGGTTAATTGCTACAGTTCCGGGTTCTGTGCATACTGACTTGCTTTCGAATGATGTCATTCCCGATCCGTTTTTTGGTGAAAATGAAAAACAATTGCAGTGGATTGGCGAAATCAACTGGAGCTATAAAACAACTTTCACAGCAGATGACGTCCTTGAAAATGATCATGTTGAACTGGTCTTCGATGGGCTCGACACCTATGCTGAAGTTTATCTGAATGATTCACTGATCCTGGAAGCCGATAACATGTTCCGGCAATGGACCGTTGAAGTAAAAGATCAGCTCAATAAAGGGGAAAACGAGCTTCTGGTCAAATTTACAGCGCCTGAAAAAATTGAACGGAAAAAAGCAGCAGAATTACCTTATCATTTGCCTGATTCAAGTGGATTCACCCGCAAAGCACCTTATCAATACGGCTGGGACTGGGGGCCGAAATTTCTTACACAGGGTATTTGGAAACCGGTTTACCTGCAGGGTTGGAACAATGTGCGAATCAATGATATTCACGTTTATACCAAATCGATAGCGGACTCGGTGGCAACAATGGAAATCTCATTCGATATTGAAAGCACTCAAAATCAAACTGCTGAAATCAGCTTTACTACAAACAACCGGACTTATTCGGAAAAAATCGCTATTAAAAAGGGATCCACCGTTTTCACGAAGGAAATTTTCATTGCCGATCCCAAACTGTGGTGGCCGAACGGGATGGGTGATCATCCGCTTTACAATTTAAATTTTGAGGTAGGTGCAAGAAAAACCAGGGTTTCTGATTCTGTAGAATTTGGAATCAGAATGATTGATCTGGTCCGGGAAAAAGATTCCATCGGCGAATCTTTCTATTTCAGCATCAACGGCCAACCCTTTTTTGCCAAAGGGGCCAACTATATTCCAGAGGATAATTTCCTGTCAAGGGTTACAAATGTAAAATACCGGCAAACCATTCAAAACGCTGTCGATGCCAACATGAACATGCTGCGGGTGTGGGGCGGTGGCATCTATGAAAAAGATATTTTTTATGATCTCTGCGATGAGCACGGCATTCTCGTGTGGCAGGATTTTATGTTTGCCTGCAACATGTATCCGGGTGATTCGGCTTTCCTGGAAAATGTAAAACAGGAAGCCGAATACCAGGTGAAACGGTTGCGAAATCATCCTTCTATCGCGTTGTGGTGCGGCAACAATGAAGTGTCGGAGGGATGGCATAACTGGGGATGGCAGGAAGCGTTCAATTATTCATTCGTTGATTCTACTGAATTATGGAATCATTACTTGCAAATTTTCGAATCAATTTTGCCTCAGGCAGTATTCTCCAATTCTCCAGGTTTAGCCTACATCCCATCTTCACCCAAGATCGGCTGGGGTCATGAAGAAGCTCTTAAAGAGGGCGACATGCATTACTGGGGTGTTTGGTGGGGCGAAGAACCTTTTGAAGTTTACGAACAAAAGGTTGGACGGTTCATGAGTGAATACGGTTTTCAGGGATTTCCTGATCTTAGAACATTGGATTCCTGTCTGAGCTCTGCTGACAAAAACCTTCAATCTTTGGCATTGCTAAACCACCAGAAACATCCCAGGGGAATGGAATTGATCAAGACATATATGGAGCAGGATTTCCCGGTTCCGGATGATTTTAAGGAATATAATTACGTTAGCCAGTTGGTACAGGCTCATGGAATCAGTATGGCAATTGAGGCGCAACGACGAGCCATGCCGCAATGCATGGGTACACTCTACTGGCAGTTGAATGATTGCTGGCCGGTGATCTCCTGGAGCAGCATTGATTATTACAATCGCTGGAAAGCACTGCATTACCGCATTCGGGAAATTTATAAAGATGTATTGATCTCATTTGAGAATCACGAAAATGAGGTGAAGGTTTTTATTATTTCCGACCATCAGAATGACATTCAAGCAGACCTGGAACTCAAAATCATTGATTTTGAAGGTAACATAAAGTGGCAAAAAAATACGGCCATCCAGATTAATAATACATCATCTGGAATTTATGAGTCCATTGATATATATGGGATTCCCCAAAATAATCATGTTCTATCGGCGAAGTTGATTTCGGGTGACTCACTGCTAGCGCAAAACCTGTTTTACTTTGTGTCACCGAAAGACCTCATTTTGTCGAAACCCCGTATCACCAAAGAAATTACTCATGATAAAAACGGATTCCGGATCATGCTGTCAACTGATAAACTGGCTAAAAACGTTTATTTGTTCACCGATGCAGAGGGCCATTTTTCGGATAACTTTTTCGACTTGCTGCCAGGTGAGGTAAAAACGATTTCCTTTTTAACAAATTCCGGGGATGATGAAATAGGTGTAAAAATCTTTTCCTTAAATGATCTTGTTCATTGATCTTAACATCCTGTTTCGCATCAATCAATCTAAAAAGGTGGGAAAAAATTCAAACAAAATTTGACTATCAGATTTTTAGGTTGTATTTTTATAACACCTATTAATGACCCTTATTCATATCTTAAAACAAGAACCATGAAAAAGTTATACCTGTCTTTCGTTATTTTATTTGTCATTTTTTCAATACTTCCAACTTCAGCTCAACCTCCCGATACCCTATGGACAAAAATACTAAGCGGTCAGATGGGAAAGTCTGTTTTTCCAACGTCAGATGGTGAATTTGTTATTGGTGGTTATAAAAGTGTTGATGGCTTCCGTGATTTTTATATTGCTAAAACAGATGAATCAGGAAACCTGCTTTGGGAGTATACCTATGGATTTGAAGGGATCAGTGAGACGATGAATTGCATGATTGAAACCTCTGATGGTGGTTATATGATGGCTGGCAATACTTCTGAAGATCCCCCAAGTACAACCTATTCAGATAATCTGCTTGTGAAAACTGACGCAGATGGTTTGCTGGAATGGATGAGTGTAGTTGGAGCAAATGATGAATCCGATTCACCCAATTGTATTGCGGAAACATTTGAAGGAGGTTTTATAATGACAGGTTCCATTTGGTTTGATGGCTATAACGGATATGACATAACACTTACCAAGGTCAATGAATTGGGTGCATTCGAATGGAAGCAGCACTATAATTTTGAACAGGGGAAAGCCGATTATGGGAATTGGGTTGAGGTGGCCCCTGATGGTAGTTATCTCGTAACAGGCGAAACACAGGCTTATAATGAAAATTACGATTATGATGCTTTCATCATGAAAACCAGTCCATTAGGAACAATCGAATCGTTCATCAATATTGGAGAAGACTGGCCCATGTATGAAGGTGCATATCGGCTGTTGCAATGCTCTGACGGACATTTGTTGATTTGCGGCTATCAAAATAACAATAACATTGACAACAACTGGTATGTGGTCAAGACCGGTGAGGATGGTTGGACCCATACCATTGGAGGTTCTTATCACGATAAAGCTTTTAATGCCTGCGAGACTGCGGATGGAGGTTATGCTGTTACAGGCACCTACTACCTGAATGATAACTGGAATAGTTTCATAGTAAAATATAGCAGTGATGGAGATACATTGTGGACAAAAATGTGGGGAGATCCGGATCATTCCCGACACAATTATGCTATTAAGGAGCTGGATGATGGTGGTTTTATCACTGTTGGTTCCATTACAACGGGTCCAACAGCAACCGGTATTTATTTGACCCGTCTCCTTCCAGGCTCCAGTAGCGGAATAGAAACCAGCGAGTTAAACTTACTGGAAATGGTGAATTTTCAGCCAAATCCTTTTGATGAATCAACCATCCTTTCATTCAAAATGTTGGATGATAGCTGGTTAGCGGTCAGGGTTTTTGATATTACCGGAAATTTAATTGTTACTGTAACCGAAGAAGAAGTGGGACAAGGATTACACAGTTTTATTCTTGATGAAGAATTTGCACCCGGTATTTATTTTTGCAAAATTCAGGCAGGGAATCACACAATTACAAAAAAGCTTATCCGGACGAAATAGTTACTTTTGACAGCAAACTTTTAGCCTATGCAAAAGAAAATTGCCCTGTTGTTATTTTTATCCCTAGCTCTAGTTTCAGTGCTTTTTTCACAAAATAACCTGACCGTTTTAAGTTATAATATTTGGTTCGATAATCCATCGAATACCGACCATCCGTGGTCGGAGAGAAAGTCCGGCGTCATAGAAACGTTGCAAAAACTCAATCCGGATATATTTTGTCTGCAGGAAGCTATGATCAACCAGGTTCATGACCTTCAATTCGGCTCCTACCAGTATGCAGGTGTAGGTCGGGATGACGGCAAAGATGCCGGTGAATTTTCTGCAATATTTTACGATACTACCCGATTTGAGCGGTTGGATGCAAATACTTTCTGGCTTTCTGAAACACCTGACAGGCCGGGTTCGAAAGGATGGGATGCTTTTTGCGTGCGCATTGCTACTTGGATTCAATTGAAGGATATTGAATCCGGAAAAACACTTTTTGTTTTTAATACCCATTTTGATCATGTAGGTGACACAGCGAGGCTGGAAAGTTCAAAACTCCTCAAAAAAAAGATCGAAGAAATATCCCTGGAAAGTCCTGTGATTCTCACCGGAGATTTTAATTGTAAAAAAGGATCAGGTCCCTACCAGGTAATCGTAGATCCAAATCAGTCATTGATTTTGCAGGATAGCCGTGATGTAGCACGCGATCTTGTCATTGATCCCGAGTATTCATTTGTAGGTTCTGACTGTATCGGCAAAAAGGGCGATATTATAGACCATATCTTTGTTTCATCTAACCTGCATGTGCAAAAAGCTTTCATTTATGACAATTGTGTTATCGGTAATTGTCCTTCAGATCATCTACCGTTAATTGTTAAATTGGTTTTTTGACAGGAAACATAAAAACAGGCTGCTCCTCTGCTTGACTTTTGGCGGTCATTTTTGTACTTTAGGAGGCTTAAAATAAATGTTTGTTCTCTGAAAAAATTAGTCATGAAAAAAGAAATTGTAACCCTGTCAACGATCTTGATATTGTGCCAAATTGCTTTTACACAAAGTGGTTGGCAAATAATACCTCCTCCAATAACTGAAAATTTTACATCCGTATTTTTTACAGATCCTAATCATGGGTGGTTGGTGTCTGATGAAGGGACTATTGTTTTTACTTCGGATGGAGGATCATCATGGCAATCCATTTCCTATCCCGATTTTCATTTTACCAGTGTGTATTTTTCAAGCAATATGCATGGCTGTATTGTAGGGTGGCAGGAGATGCTCGCAGATAGTTCTGCCATATTTATTACAGAGAATGGAGGTGAAAACTGGTTAGAAATTTCACATTACAGGGTGAATCGACTGAATGATGTTTTTTTTATTGATGATGATACAGGCTGGGCTGTGGGTTCGAAAGATGCCACGAATCTAAATTGCATGTGCTATACTACTGATGGAGGTTATTCCTGGGGAATTCAATCTTCCATTTCCATCATTGATGCAGAGCTGTTTGGGGTGAGTTTCAGAGATGAAAACCTGGGATCAGTTTGTGGAGCTGATGGTGCATTTTTTATAACCAGCAGCGGAGGCTTAAGCTGGGCCATGGGTATCTCTGCACCGGTTTTGAATCTGAATGATATTTATAACTTTGGTATGCTCACAGGTTGCATTGTTGGCGATGAAGGAACGGCATTGTTTACCATTAACAATTGGTATCAATATATCGATCAAACAACCAATACTACAGAAAATTTAAACGCTGTTTCCGGAGCGCCTGGGACTAATTTTTTGTGGGCTGTTGGCGACAATGGAACCATCCTGTATAACTCCAGTTATTTATTCCCCTGGTTGCCGAATGAGTCAGGAACAACCGAAAATCTAAACGATGTTCAAATGCTCAGCCCTATAGAAGGTTGGGCGGTTGGAGATAATGGTACGATCTTGTATTTTAATCCCTGGTCTGGGGTACAAATTTCATCTGGTGAATTGTCCCTGCAAGTTTATCCCATTCCCGCAAATGATTGGATTCATATCATGTTTGATAAAACCCTTTCCTTTGATCATGCAACAATATTTACCTGTGAAGGACAAACCATGTTTAACCGTGACATAGACCATAAAACTTTACCCATGTCCATTGATGTCAGTCAGTTTGAACCAGGTATCTACGTCATTCGTTTCTGGAATGATTACAATGCAATTAATCGTCGTATTGTCATTCAATAAACCCGTTTATTTCCAAATTTGAAAAACCTTTCTTGCTGAATAAGACCGGTAAATAGTAGGTTTTTGGCTTTTTTCATTCCTTTTCTCTTAAGAATTAAATGTTAAAAAACTTGACAAGTGGCTTCTTTTATTTCTATATTTGTAAACTTCATAAAATATGAAGTATACAAAAAACACAAAAGCAATGAGATACAGGTCTAAACTCAAAGGTTCATTTGGAAGGGTTTATCCCATTAGCCTCATCATCATTTATATATTCTGTATGATTGAAATGGTGATTCGATGGTTAATAATAGTAAAAGGATACCTGATTTCACAATTTCCTTTATTCTCCTTTGTCATTGCCAGTTTGTTCTTTCTGGTTATGGGATTCATTCAAACATACCGATACAAATTATGGATCTATTCCGTCATTGGGTTTTTTGCCGGAGTGGGCTGTATCCTTGCAATATTCATTGTCCCGGGTTTTCCATTATACTTCAGGGTGGTTTATGCTGCAAATATGTTGATCATTTTATTAATAGTGATCATAAATTGGCCTCTCTTGAGCAGCCAGGAAAGATTTGAAAGCAATGCGCGACGTCTGTTCAAACTTGCTTCTGAACTCATTTCGGAAACTTCAAGCGGCTTTACACACAGACCTTATGCAGTAGGTAGGATTACGATAAGTCAGGATGAACTACTCGGATTTGCTCGGTTTGTAAATGGAAAATTTATTGCCAGGTCAATCCATCTGAAAAGTTCGGTTTGCCTCATATTTTCAATGAATAAGAGTGTAATGAAGGTGAATGATCCATTGGAGGTGAGTTATTTTGAAATCAATGATTCTGGTGATGTTTCTGTAAAAATATCTGAAAGGGACTATGACCAATACAGAAAAACCTTCAATTTCGATCAGCTCAATGAAAAAATGGGCAGTGTTTTTTTACGATTTATCAATTACTATCAAAATGGATATGAAAATAGAATTTTAACCGAATTGAAAACAGCACGATAAAAATCATTTTAAACCATAAAACAATTTAAATCATGAAAACTACAAACAAAAACAACAGGTGGATCCTCCTGGCAGCCCTATTCATTTGGGGTTGCTCAGGAATGGGTCAAAAATCAGCAAATGATTATGAAACAGAATATTATAGCTTTGAAATGAGTGGAATCATCTGTGGGTATTTCGAAACAACCAAAACACTGATGAATGAAAATGAAAAGAAATATCTACAGGTAAACGATGACGTGGTAATGAAGTTGACGGTTCTTGGTCAAGGTGTTGATATTCATATTCAAAACAGATACAAAGTTGATCCGGAAACAGAAAATTACTATTACAGTTATCGAAACTACAACAATGGATCCGTCGAACTGATTTCTACGACAGAAGTGAAAGATGGCAAAGCATTTTTCACTTCCAACCAGGAAAATGAAACCAAGGTTTTTGACCTATCTGACGGTGTGATTTTAGAATCAACCTATGAAGTTAATCACTTAATTAAAGATTTTATTATTGGTAATGAAAAAGAGAAAACTTATAAAGTCTTTGATAATTTCAGGGGAGACATTGTGGAAAAATCATACAAGTTTATCCAGGAAGAAGAAATTCAGTTGAACGGGACCCATTTTTCAACCATTTTGATAGAGGAAATTGATCATAGTATGGGCACACGAATTAATTACTGGATAGATGTTCCAACTCATGAAGTGGTGAAATTTACTTATTCAGGAAGAACAATTTGTAAATCCGATGCTTCTGTTAAAAAGAAGATTCAAACCGTCGATTTTGATGATGTGATCTTTGCCAAAGTCAATAAAGTGATTACCAATGTTCCGGAAATTACCTATATGAAAGTTAAAGCCAAAATCAAAAGTGATGGTACCTGGATTACAATGGAATCTCTCAATTTTCCCGGTCAAAAATTTACAGGTACTGTTGAGGATAATTTGGCTGAAGGAATTTTCGAAATCGAACCCATACGTTATGACGGAAGCAATGCCCCGGCTTTTCCATATGATTACGCAATAGCGGATTCATTAAAAAAATACCTGGAACCCGAAAGTTTAATTGAATCCGATCATCCTGATATCATTAAGGAAGCTCAGGAAATAACTAAAAATGCTGGTGATTCATGGGAAGCTGCTATAGGCCTCAGCAAATGGGTGTCGGACAATATCCAGGGCGCTATCCCCGGGGGTACTTCGGCCATTAACACATATAAAACAAGATTGGGAGAATGTGGCTCTCATTCCAGGTTACTGGCAGCTTTTTGCAGGGCGGTTGGAATTCCTGCCAGGCTTTCCATTGGCTGCATGTACACGACTTATTATCATGGGAGTTTTGGACAACATGCCTGGACCGAGATTTATATGGGTGATGCGGGCTGGGTGGCCGTTGATGCCACTGCCGAAGAAATAGATTATATAGATGCCGGACATATCAGATTGGGAGAGTTGAACAGCTTTATGCCTATTGAAATGAAAATTCTGGAGTATAAAATTAGAGGCCAGGAAATGAGTGAGGTAGATGATATAGTACCGGATAAGTATGCGGACCTGATTGGTAAATATTCCATTATCGAATACAATAAAATCTTTGAAGTTCTTTATACAGAAGGCTCTCTTGCAGTTGATATTCCTGGTAAAGCTGTACTGGCGTTAAATGATGCGGATGAAAATGGTTTGTATTATCCTACGGCTACTCGGCAGGTTAATTTTCGTTTCGAAAGAAATGAAGATGGAAAGATTAAGGCCATGTGGCTGCAACAATTGATGCCGGTTTCAAAAAAAGCGGAACAAGAATCAATCGCCGATGATACTCCTGAAAATTTGCAGCCATATACAGGCGTGTATGCATTTGCGCCTGCCAATATTGAAATATTAGTTTCGAATAATAATGGTGAACTATACATGAGTGATCCTCATACAAGGACAGATACAAAGCTAGAACTGAATGAAGAAAAAGGGAAGTGGAAGTTAGCTGTCTCAAATAATGAAGTCTCATTTGAAAAAGATGAGAATGGAAATGTTTTTCAGCTAAATTATTATCAGAATATCTATTTAACCAGGGGTGTTCTCGTGAGCAATTTTGTGGAAGAGACCATTGAAAATTCAGGTGTTGATGAGGGAATCAATAAGTACCATCAATTAAAAAGTGAAAATAAAAGAGATTGCATTTTTAATGAATTGGCGTTGAATAACCTGGGCTATAAATACCTTTCGGAAGATAAAAAAACAGAAGCCATTGAAATTTTTAAATTAAACGCAGAAGAATATCCCGACTCATGGAATGTTTTTGATAGTCTTGGTGAGGCGTATATGAAAAACGGGGATAAAAAGGAGGCCATTCAAAGCTACAGGAAATCCATCAAATTGAATCCTGAAAATACCGGTGGAAAAGAAATGCTGGCTAAATTAAAAAGTGAATAACCTGCATCAAAATATGAAAGTTATGAAATACAAAATTCACAAGTTTGAAATCAACATGTCCCGTGATCAGGACCGTTTGGAAAAGTTTTTGAATGGTTTGAGCGGAGAAGTTGTTGCAATCATCCCTAACAATGCGAACATGACATTTTTGCAAATTTACGGAGTGACTCAAAAGATTAATTTCCTTTATATCATTGAAAAACTGGCAAAATGAAAAAGCAAATCAAATTGATCATGTTTTTGATTTTGATCGGTTCATCTACCAATGATCAATCGAACGAGCAAGAGAATCGTATTGGAAAGGATTCAATGAGAGAGTATGCATTCAAGCCAGGATAAACGTTTACTATATTTTAAGAGCAAAAAAATTATCAAACAATTAAAATATTACCTATGGCCAGCAAAAGAAAATTCAATCCGTCATTTAATATTGGGGTGTTTATCCCGATAGCGATTACCCTTGTTGCTTTTGCCTTTGCATCAACATTCATTGGAATTTCAGCAGGTCTGATCGTGGTATTATTTACCTTTTCACTATATGCTCTTTTTTCTCTTTGGACTTATGCAAAAACCAGGAATATTGCTTATTTCGCTGCATTTATATTTCAGTCTCTAATGGTCATCTATTTTTTGACTGTTCCACACGGATTAATACCAATAGGTAGCAAAGAGAAAGCCTGGTTTTTTTATTTCTGTGGATTGATCGTCGCCGTTTGGCTCGTATACATGATGGCCACCGGTAAAGGAAAATGGAAGGGAAAAAATGTATTTGAGTTGGCTGCACTCCAGGTGAATGATACCGTAAATGGGTACACGGAAAGACCAAGGCCGGCCGGCAAATTGCATTACACGAAAAGTGAATTATTTGGGTTTGCTGAATTTGTTCGTAAAAACTTGATTGCGTTACCCTATATCGAACAAGACAGTGTCGTTTTTGTCCCTGTGAAAATGGGGGATGAATACAAATTTTTATTGGGATTTGCTGGTGACCATCGATTTCATTCATGGGTTTCTTTCGATTTTGAAGGGAATATTTCGGCCAGCATCTCAAAAAAAGATTATTTGTGCTTTACTGAAGAATTTTCATTTGATCAATTATGTGACTCACTCGGAAAATTATTCATTGAATTTATGGAGTATTACAAGAAAAATGAAACGGAAAGGATCTTACACCGGCTTAATTCACTAAAATTTGGATATTTCGAATAGCACAAAGAAAAACTTAAAAAATCAATAGCTATGTATTTCATTAGAAAACTTAAGCCACCTGAGATGAGCATAGAAGCAATATTTGGATTGGCAATGATCCCTGCGCTGCTAGTGCTTTTTGTACTTTTTGGATTTGAGACCATGTTTGGTTTCATTGCTATCATTGAATTGATTGCTGTAATCATTCAGTTGAATTTATATTTCAGGACCAGAAACATCTATTTTTTATGGATGGCCCTGGCATTGTTTATCGTTTTCATATTTGCCGCAGATTTGGCCTGGTTTGGATTGGATAAAATGAAGGCTGAATTCAAGGTACTTGCCATCGGGGTCATCTTTGCAGCTGTGCTGGTGATTTATATTGTATTTACGAAAAAGATAAAATGGAGAACACGGGAGATTCTTGAACTTTCAGCCATGCCGGTTTCAGATGCGAAAGATGGTTATACAGAACGTCCTCATCCGCTGGGTAAATTACAATTATCAAGATTTGAGGCTGAAGCCTTTACTGCTTTTATCAGGAAAAACCTTGTTGCGATCCCATATATAGAAAACGATGTAACGTTTTATTCCCTGACCAATAATTACTGGAATCAAATGGGATTGAAAAAAGACTTCAAAAACGACTCCTGGATTTCTCTTGACTCAGCGGGATTTATCAACGTGTTTATTTCCAGAAAAGATTATTTAAAGTTTAAAGACAATTTTTCATTTGATCAGTTATGTTATTCCATGGGAAATTTGTTCATTGAATTTTTTGCGATGTTTAAGCGGGGTGAGGGTATACAAATCATCAACAGATTGAACAATCTAAAACTTAATCCAATTATAGAGTAAAAGCATTAAGAATTAGACAGTAATGAAAATTAGCCCTCAAATACGAATCATTAAAAACTCAAAGAAAATTAAACAACGTGGATTTTAAACAAGCAGCCATACTTGGATCATATATTTCGAAGGACTATGCTGAAGACCTGTTCCGGTTACTGGCAACCTACCGGAATATCTCTGCTTCAGAGGCTGCTTCACGATTGAATATGCACATTAAAACCGTGCAGGACTTCATGGAGGCGATGACTTCACTGGATATACTCGAAAAATCAGAAACATTGGAAGGGAAGCGACCTTATTATCGTTATTCGTTGAAAAAAAGACTGATTGAAATGAGTGTTGATCTGAGTCCCCTCTTTCAGGCAGAAAAATCGGATGATAAACTGAATCTAAAAATCCGGGAAATGAAAAATGCCCGGGTTCGTTTCACCGTATCACGAAACAATCAATACATCAGCAATGTGGTGATCTGGATTGGAGAGGGACGTGATCGTAAAGAGCGCAAGCTCAACCTGAGCATTCCACAAGGACGTTTTTTATATCATTTGCCATTCCCAAGTGCTGAATTTAAGAGCATTGCTGATATCATGGAAAGTGCAGGAAATAATGGTGAAAATGTTTCTGAAATATTAGACATTGTGAATGTGTTGATTGAATACAATGTAATTGAATCAGAATCGTAAATTTGAGTTGATGGATCGCTTGCAGAAAAATATTGAGCTTGCTCAGAAGAAAAAACAGGAAAACCAAAAGTTCATCAAAAGGTTAAAAGCAAAAAAGCCCAGGGATCTGGATGAAGTTACGCTGCGTCTTCATGAAACAGCTTTTAGCCACATCAACTGCCTCGATTGTGCCAGGTGCTGTAAAGTGCTCGGACCAAGAATAACCCTCAAAGATATTGACCGGATCGCGAAATTCCTAAATATGAAACCCGATGGCTTTATCCATAAATATTTACGAATTGATGAAGACAGAGATTATGTATTCCAATCGATGCCCTGCCCGTTTTTAAGGGAAGATAATTATTGTTCTGTTTACGAAGTTCGTCCAAAAGCCTGTGCCGAATACCCCCATACCGACCGTCGGAAGATTCATCAGATCCTCGACCTTACCTTTAAGAATTCCCTGACATGCCCGGCCGTATATGAAATTGTGGAAGGGCTCAAAGAACAGTATACCAGGTAGATTAAATGTGATACATTGATTTTGTTTGGTAACGTCTTTTTTTTAACTTTACCAGCATTCCTATTCAAAGCGTTAAATTAAAACAAGAGCAATGAAAACCTTCCTATTATGCATGACCCTGTTGATATGCACCATTTTCGGGTTTACGCAAACGATTAAACAGGAAATTTATAAAACATCCGAAAATGATGTGCTTTACGATTTTATCAGGACGCCGGATAACGGCCATTTATTGTTAGGCAATATCAGGGAAATGTGGACCGGTGGGGCCGATATTTTCCTGGTCAAAACCAATGAAGACGGGAGCGTAGCATGGGGTAAAACTTACGGTGGAGATTGGGATGATACTGGTCTGGACATTCGCGCAACTTCCGATGGAAATTATTTTATTGCCGGGCAAACTTTTAGTTTCGATGATGCACAAGGAGCACTGTATGCGCTGATGGTGAATGAAAACGGCGAATTGTTATGGTCTAAATCCCTGAGTTTTGATTGCTGGACTTTTGTTTACGATGTGTCTGAGCAATTGAATAATGGTGATTTTATTATTTGCGGAAGTAAAAATCCACTTTTATACCCCGGCAAGGAGATGTTTTTATGCCGCATGGATCAAAACGGGAATTTCATTTGGTTTAAGACCTATAATGCCGGGTTTGATAATGATTGGGCTTACGACTTGAGTGTCCTCGACAATGGCGACATGCTGCTTTGTGGCCGGTTTAATTATACCATGGATGCTGGATCCATGGGCCTGATGAAGGTCAACCAATATGGCGATTTGATCTGGGCAAAAACTTATAATAACTATGGGTATGGGTTGTTGCGCGAAACTGCCGTGGATGATGATGGGAATATTTTTGCGGTGGGCCGGTATGATGCAATGGGTCTGGGTGAATATGAATCAATGTTGCTTAAACTGGATGCGAATGGAAATACCCTTTGGGCCAAACAATATAATGGCGGGGGTTTTGATTATTCCACAGAGATCCGGATCACCCCTTCTGGTGATCTTTTAATAGCGGGCACTACAGATAGCTATGGTTTGGGTGATCGTGATCTTTTCCTGATGAAAGTAAACGACGAAGGTGAATTTTTATGGGGTAAGGCTTACGGCGGAAGTGAAACGGATACGCATCATGGCATGTCGGATTTTTATATCAAAGATGACCAGTCCGTTGCATTGCGGAGCTGTAGTAAGAGTTTTAGCAACGGAACCAGCGATATATACCTCATCTACACCGATCCGGACGGAAACAGTGGATGTAATGAGATCAATATAGAACCGGCAGTATCTGATTTTAACACCAACATCACATTGGCATATATCACTGTTGAATCATATTCAACCGGATATACACCCACACAGGTTAATAATATTACATTCGAATATGAGTTGCTTTGTTCAGATACCCTCACAACACAGGTGAGTCCTGCTCAAAAAAAACCTGATGACTTGAAGCTCATTCCGAATCCGGCAACTAATTCTGTATTCATAAAGATGGGTAGTTTAGTCAACCCGGCCAATTACATGATCACTTCCATGCAGGGTGAAATTGTTTCAAGGGGAAATTTAATTGAAGAAAACAATGACGTTGACATTGATCAACTGGCTTCCGGTGTTTATTTCCTCGAAGTATACAATGATAGAAACCAATTAATTGGCTCTGAAAAACTTATAATCCCCTAACCGGTTTTATCTCCGGATCAACCCTCCTTGGGTTTGCTTTTGTTGTTTGTTATAATACTTCATGGCGGTGGGTAAATAATCATTCAATGCTTGAATTCTTGATTCATGAGATGGATGTGTCGACAACCATTCGGGTGGCTGGCCGCCGCCGCTTTGAGATGCCATCCGCTCCCAAAATTGGGGTGCTTCGTGCGGATCGTAACCGGCCATAGCCATGAAGATCAAGCCCAGTTTATCTGCTTCCGATTCATGCAATCGACTGTAAGGCAGCATGGCACCATAGGTTGTGCCAACAGCATAAGCTGTAAAAAACAAAGCCTGTGTCTCCTGGGGTTTATCTTGTAACGCAACAGCCAGCGCAACACCTCCCATTTGCTGTATCAGTCCCTGGCTCATCCTTTCACGACCATGGTTGGCGATGGCGTGTGCCACCTCATGGCCCATTACCACAGCTACACCTGCTTCGTCCTTACAAATAGGCATAATGCCTGAATAAAAAGCCACTTTGCCGCCGGGCATGCACCAGGCATTTACCATGGCATCATCCTGTATGAGGTTGAACTCCCAATCATAACCCTCCAGTGCATCCGCCATTTTATTTTGGGTCATGTATTGCTCAACGGCATGCTGAATCTTTGCCCCCACATTTTTTACCATAGCGGTTTGTTCTTTGTTGGTTGAGAGTTTGCTCTCTTTCAACACCTGCTGATAACTGTCGAAACTAAGGGGGAGAATCTGGCTGTTGGGAATGATCGATAATTGCTTGCGGCCCGTGATGGGAACAGTGGAACAAGCAAACAAAAATACCAATGTGATGATGAATATGGTTGACCTCTTCATAATGGAGTATTTTTACAAAATTAACGAACTTTCGGGTTGAAAGTTTATCAACTACTTTTTTACTTTTAAATTATTGACGAACAAAGAAAAGAGCCTTGTGTTTATTTGATATGGATGAAACTAAAAAAAAATATACCAACCTGCTGATCCACGAATCCAGTCCGTATTTGTTGCAGCATGCCCACAATCCTGTTGACTGGCACCCCTGGAATGAGGAAACACTGGCCAAGTCAAAGGATGAGGATAAACCCATTTTGGTGAGCATTGGTTATTCGGCCTGCCACTGGTGCCATGTAATGGAGCATGAGTCGTTTGAGGATGAGGAAGTGGCCCAAATAATGAATGAAAATTTCATTTGTATTAAGGTCGACCGCGAGGAGCGCCCCGATGTGGACCAGGTTTATATGGATGCGGTGCAGGCTATCAGCGGGAGGGGTGGCTGGCCGCTCAACGCGTTTGCACTGCCTGGTGGACGACCCTTTTGGGGAGCAACTTATTTCCCCAAAGAGCAATGGTTGAGTTTGCTGGATCAAATCATTAACCTGTTCAAAAATCAACGGAAAAGTCTTGAGAAACAAGCTGATGATATTGAAGAAGGGATCCGGCAAAATGACCTGATCTCCGTTAAAACTTCTGAGTCTGATTTTGCCAGTACGCAGGTAGCGCAAATGGTGACCGGACTTTCCCGGCGTTTTGATCCCGAAAATGGCGGTACCCTTGGCGCTCCAAAATTTCCGATGCCCAATATTTCACAGTTTCTGCTGCGTTACTGGTATCACAGCAAAGATGAAAACATCCTGAATCAAGTCGAAAATACGCTTACTAAAATGGCGAGCGGCGGAATTTATGATCAGATCGGAGGTGGATTTGCACGCTATTCCGTGGATGATCACTGGCATGTTCCCCACTTTGAAAAAATGCTCTACGATAATGCCCAGTTGGTGTCGCTGTATGCGGAAGCTTTTGCAGTCACAAAAAAAGAGCCTTACAGGAAAATTGTTGCCGAAACGCTTGATTTCGTAAGCAGAGAACTGACCTCACCGGAAGGTGGTTTTTATTCCGCCCTGGATGCCGACAGCGAAGGGGAGGAGGGAAAGTTTTACGTTTGGACCAAACCCGAGTTTGATAAATTGCTGGGAGAGGATGCATCCCTGGCAGCAGCATACTTTGGTATTGAAAATGAAGCGTACTGGGAGGATGGGAAAAATGTGCTGGTTAAAGCTGTGTCCATTGAAACGCTTGCTGAAAAATATAGTTTTACAGAGAATGAAGTTCAAAGGACCATCGATAAAGCCATAGCAAAATTGTTTGATCTCCGCAGCGGAAGGGTCAGGCCTGGACTGGACGATAAAATCCTTACCTCCTGGAATGCATTGATGTTAAAAGGATTTGTGGACGCTTATAAAGCAATTGGAGCAGAGCCATACCTGCAGGTAGCTGTTCGCAATGCGGAATTTCTGAACCAAAAGCTTTTTCAAAAAGATGGTCGGCTGTTTCGGAATTATAAAAACGGCAAGGCTTCCATCCCGGGATTTCTGGATGATTATAGTTTTACCATCGAAGCATTTATCGCGCTTTATGAAGTCACTTTTGATGAAAAATGGATACAACGCGCCCATCAACTTTCCGATTATGTGATGGCACACTTTTTAGATCCAGCAACCGGACTGTTTTTCTATACCTCGGATCAGCACACCGATGTAGTGAGCCGGAAAACCGAAGTGATGGACAATGTGATCCCGGCCTCCAATTCAAGCATGGCCAAAGCGCTGTTTCAGTTATCACTGATCTTTGAAAAGCCGAAATATGCAAAAGTTGTCAAACGGATGTTGAGCGGAATTGAGGAAAAGATGCTGCAATTTCCATCTGCATTTACCAACTGGGGCATTCAGTTGATGAACCTCGTGTATCCTTATCATACCTTTGTCATCACGGGGCCGGAAACGTTCAAGGAGGCGAAATTGGGTCATGGTAATTTTTTGCCCAATGTATTGTTTGCCGGGGCTGAAGAAAACTCCAGCCTGCCGGTTTTCAATGACCGGTTCTCCCCACATAAAACACAAATATTTGTTTGTACCGGTAAAGCGTGTTTACTGCCGGTTGAGCGAATGGATGACGCGATTGATCAGATTTAATACGATTACAACGATCTTCTTTTTCCGTTAAAAATTGATTTTAAGGGTTTTATTATTTTTACATTTGCTTTTAAATTTAAATATTGGAAGGAATCACAATAAAACCCGAAGTCCGCTATAAACTTAAACAACTGGCCTTTATCATCCTCTGGTGGGTAGTGATGATCCGCGTTTTTGTTGTTCTTGAATTTTCTGACCTAACCAGTCTTGGTGAAAGCATGTTTCGTGGAAAGGTGTTCGATATTTTGCAGCAGAACATTATCGCAGCGACCTGGGCAGGTCTCGTCATTGGATTCATAACAGGAGCCAGTGAATTGTTTCTTTTCGATCGATTTATTCGAAAGAAATCGTTTCTAAGGATACTGCTGATTAAATTGCTTGTTTATGCTTCATCCATCATTGTAATTTCCATCATTACTGTTTATTTTTATTTAAGGTATTACCGTGATCAGGATGCATTCCATGCTGCCAATGCGATTCGTGAAGTGCTATTAACCAATGGTTTTTATCATCTTTTCATTGTCGGCATTTTATTAAGCCTGGGAATAAACTTTATTCTGCTGATGCAAAATAAAATAGGCCGGGGTGTTTTTGCACCAATCATTTTCGGAAAGTATGTTCGTCCCCAAAATGAAGAACGCATCTTTCTTTTCATTGATTTAAAATCGTCTACACAAATGGCCGAAGAACTGGGGCATGAGGAATACAGTAGGTTAATTCAGGATTGTTTCCATGATTTAAGTGACCTGGTATTGAAACACAACGGATTGATTTATCAGTTTGTTGGTGATGAGGCGGTTATTACCTGGAAAATCAATAGGCAATCAAATTATTGTCATGCCTTGATGTTATTTTTCGAATTCAGTGCCTTACTCAGATCCAAAGGGGATTATTATCAAGAAAAATACGGATTGGTCCCTGTATTTAAAGGGGCTTTAAATGCCGGAAACGTTACCATTGCTGAAGTAGGTGGGGTGGTGAAATCAGAAATCGCCTATCATGGTGATGTTTTAAATGCAGCATCCAGAATGCTTGAACTCTGCAAGATTTATAAAAAGGACCTGATCCTGCCCGAACATTTTGTTGCTCAGATCAATCCTTCCGAGTGCAAGGTGACTATTGACCGAATCGGGGAGATATTGCTCCGGGGGAAAAATCAGAAGCTCAATATTTTTTGTGCATCTGATCCAGCTCGCCCCCAGTATCTTCATGCATGAGCATCCTCCAGTTCAAGATGGGTATATTCGTGCGTTAATTCAAATTCATATTCCGGATAGTCATAAAGCGGTATCCGTGGCTCCGTCTCGCCAATGGAATAACCCCAGATGCTTTCATAATCCTCCGGATCTTCACCGATGTCCTCCAATTGCCGCAGGTATTCACTGATCGATTTGGATTCGATGATGATCACTTTATCCATTTGCTTGAGGAGGGGTGTATGACGACGGGTATGGTCCAGTTCAAACTCAAGGATTCGGCGGCCATATCTGGTAATTCCTATGGTCCGGAAGGTAAGGCTTTTACCTACCCCGGGTAAATTGAGCACATTGCGGTCCGATCCAAGAAAAGGTAATTGGGATCGCCTCATCAAGTCGCTGATGTTTTCCGTCAGCATTTCGGCATTATTCGGGAATTCACGGATCTCATTGTAATACTTCTCGGGAATTTTACCGATCACTTTTTCTTCCATTTGCTCCTGCACGGCTCTTTCATTGGTGGCAAAATTGAAATTGTTCTCCATGTAACCTTTCACACTGAATGTGTAATAATTGATGATCCCAATCTCATTCAAAACCCTTCTGAGTTTAGCCGCATGACCGCGTCTGGACGCGGCGGTGGTAAATACATGTTGATTGGTGACCGTCCATCCGGCTGAATTCAATTGTTTTACTGCATCCCTGGCCTCCGGTGTAACCTCCATGGGTGACTCGAAATGGGTTTGGATAAAAAATTGTTTGATACCGATTTTGGATGCTTTTTTCTTAAAGTTTTTTAAAACAAGGATAAGGTCAGGGGTGATCCGTTGCGGCAGGTAAACCGGCAGGCGGGTTCCCAATCTCACACGAACGATTTCTGCATACTTTTCACGCTCGGGTCTCGACTCATTGTCTTTTTTCTTTCTCACGGCCATTTGGTAAACTTCCTCCAGTATCTTTCCGAGTGACTTGTCGGAACTCATCAAGGCATCTCCTCCGGTTATCAGGATATCACGCAACTGGGCATCCTCTTCAAAATAGTTGAGTAGTTTTTTCAATTTATCCTCCCAGGTTTCTCCTGGTTTTAATTTGTCAAGATTAAAGTTCAGATTCCCCCTCTGGAAATCGTACATGCGTTGACAGGAAGCACACAAGCCCCCGCATGCTCTTCCCATTGTATCGGGTATAAGAATGGCCACTTCGGGATAACGGCGGTGAATATTATGATCATTGGGCAGGATCCATCCGGCTGCATTGGGTTCTCCCGGTTTTACTTTGTCTTCTTTTTCCCAGGCTACGATATGGCCATATTCATCGATCAATTGCTGACTGTATACCACATAATACCGGATGGCTAAGTCGGCTCCCACGGCAAAGTAAGGAACACGTACATGTAACAAGGACAGGTAGTAAGGATTGACAAAAAACGGGATGCCCATTTTTTCGGCTTCGTAGAGTAGTTTCATCGTGTCCGGATCAAGTGAATCGCCCAGTAGTTCGTTGAGTAAATCGGGCGATCGAACAGCAAAACGCAAATGAAACAATCGTTCCTTCCACCATTCAAGGGTTCGCAAATATTTTTGTTCCTGCGACATTCCCTTTTCAAAGAAATATTTATTGTCATTGATCTCACCGGCATCAATTTTTTTGATCAAAATTTTCAGAATCCGTTCCCGGTTTTCTTCCCTTAATTTGATAATTCTAGGGTCGAGTCCGGTTGGCCACCGATCCATCCATTTCTCCACTTGATCTTTTGATGGGAATTCCCGTTGATAAACTCCTGTGAATTGTCTGAAAAGCATCAACATATCCTTGAAAAAATAAGGTTTTGCTCCGCCTGTGCCATGGGTTACAGCCAGCCAGATTAAATGGATGGGATTGCTAATGGCTGTTTCACCTCTCAGATTCAGGTCGTCAAATTCACGACCGGCATTATCAACATAATCCAATAGCCGGATGGCTGCAAAATCTTTCCAGGTTAGTTTTTCAAAAGCCTCCCTGCCATGTACTTCCCGCTTGTAAAAGCGATAAGCATCCGGATTTTTTTTCATTTCAGTGAGCACCCAGTTTCTAACACCGACAAGTGCTTCGGTTTCATTACGGGCATTGCGCATGATCTCTTCGAGGGTGGGATTTTCTTTTAATAATTGCCTGAGAAGCATATGCGATTTAACGGTAATGGCAATTCGGTCGAGTTCGTGGGTTGTAGAATTCATTATACTAATTATTTTTCACCAAAAAAGTTACTATTTCCAATTACAGGTACATTTCCCACAAATTTATGATTTTCAGCACTAAAATGCAAGCTTAGTGAGATTGGCAGTTTGCGATCAGGGCATAATTTGTTACATGATAATGGATTACTTATTCTAAAGAAGTTTATGGATTTTTAAAAACCTGAGGCTTTTGCTATCATAGTAGGGTTGCAACCATTAATTTCTAATTGAAGCAATCTCTTCAACTGCTTCAATGGCTTTATTAATATGTTCATCCGTATTAAAAGGTCCGATGCTCATCCGCACAGTTCCATGAACATCGACGGTACCCAATCCTTCATGAACTTTCGGGGCACAATGAAGGCCGGTGCGGGTAGCAATATTGTAATCTACATCGAGCATGGTGCCTACATCCGCGGCTTCAAAACCATTTACATTGAAACACATGACAGGGTTTTGATTTTCCGAACCATTGGCGCAATAGGTAATAACGCCATCGATATTTTGTAAACCCTCTTTTAGCTTTTTCCACAGCGCCATTTCTTTATGGTGAAGTTTTTCAATGCCTTGCTCATTCACCCATTTAACTCCTGCATGGAGACCTGCAACCCCCAGGATATTCAGCGTCCCGCATTCAAGGCGATAGGGGAATTCATCCAGATGGGTTTTTACTGCTGATCGGACACCGGTTCCACCAAAACGGGTATACCGAACCGGAACATGGTCCATCACATAAGAACCACCAATACCTGTGGGGCCCATCAGGCATTTATGACCGGTAAAACAAAGCACATCTATATTCATGGCTTTCATATCGATGGGAACGGCACCCGCACTCTGACTGGCATCAACTACAAAATAAACACCCTTCTCCCTGCAAAGTTTGCCAATCTCAGCCAGGGGCTGGATGGTTCCGATTACATTTGAACTGTGGTTGACAACAACCAGTTTTGTATTTTCTTTTATGGCCTTTTTGATGTCGTCAGGGTGGATGTATCCTCTTTCATCAAACATAACATGGGTCACTTCAATGATCCCATCTGCCTCAAGGTGGTGCAAGGGTCGCAATACTGAATTGTGCTCCAGGAAGGTCGTTACAACATGATCGCCTTTCTCAGTCAGACCCTGTAAGATCATATTCAACGAATCGCTGGCATTATAACTAAAAGTTAAATGATTGGGGTCGTCACCATTGAACAGTTCGGTGAGCATTTTCCGGGTATTCATCACGATTTCTTCTGTTTCAATGGCCGCATCAAATCCAGACCTTCCCGGATTTACACCGTGTTTTCTATAGAAGGAATCCATAAATAGGTAAACTTCTTCAGGCTTAGGAAAAGCCGTGGCCGAATTATCGAGATAAATAAGGTTACTCATGTTGTTGTATCTAAAATTTTGACGTATTGTTATTTATATATTGTATACTTCACACCCTCAAGACGATGGATTAAGATAAATCATACCTTTAAATCTGTCGTTTAAAGAAGCATAAAGTTTATTTTTCATCAAGTATCAAAGCATCTGCAACAATCTCCGCCAGTGTTTTTATCTGAACACCCATTTTATATGTTACATTGATCTGGGTAAGTTGATCGACACAATTATGACAGGGTGTGGCCACAATTTTTGCTCCAGTATTGGTAATCTGATCCGCTTTCAGCCGGGCGATGTTCATGCGTCGTTCATTGTATTCGCTCATCGCAAGTTGGCCTCCGCCACCGCCACAACATAAATTATCGATCCCATGCGGGGTCATTTCTGTAAAATCATTCACACATTGCTGCAGGATATAGCGTTGTTCCTTCCATATACCACCACTGCGGACCAGGTTGCAGGGATCGTGCAGGGTTACTTTTGCATCAATTTTTGCCGGGTCCACCTTAATTTTTCCTTCTTTCAAATACCTGGCCAGGAGTTCAACAGATGTTATCGTATCAAAGGGATAATTTTTATGAATGTAATTGGGTCCCTCCCATCGGAAAGCTCTTGAGCCATGTCCGCATTCTGCAAGGACGCAGGTTTGGGCCTGCAGGTTTTCCATTTCATCATGAAGTCGTTGTGCAATGATGGCTGCTTCTTTCAGGTTGCCAGAATAGTAGGCATAATTTGTGACATCATACATATTTGTGGATAATGTCCAGCTTTCATTTGCAGCATAAAATATCTTTGCCATGGCTGAGATTGACAGCGGGAAGAATTTTGGTTCCCTTGGATTCAGGGTATACAACATATCTTTTCCCGGCTCATCCAGTGGAATGTTTGCATTTTTATCATTCACCTCGAATTGTAGGTCCTCCTCGAGCCATTTCAAGGTATCCACAAATTCATTGGTTGTGATGCTCATGTTGTTACCAGTGTGGATAGCTGCATCCACTGTTGACTGGAGGGTTTTGGGTACATATCCCATATTGGATAGCATCTCCCTGCCTTTGCGCACCACATAACTGATATCGACCCCGACACTGCAATGAGTAGTACATCTGCCGCACATGGTACAGGCCCCATACAGTAGATCCACCATGTCGTTAATGGTGTTTTCATCCAGCTTTCGTGCACCGACCAGTCCGGGCCAAACTTTACCTGTGAAAGTGTGATATTTGCGGTAGATCGAAGCCACCAAATCGACTTTTGTAGCTGGAATGTACCTGGCATTTTTTTCAGTCCGGTAATAGATGCAACTATCAGCGCACAATCCACAATGCACACAGCTGTTAAGGTTGGTTAGCAGTTTGCCATCCATCTCTCCGTTGAGTACGGATAATCCTTGTTGAATTTTATCTTTTGAAAGTGTTTCCATTCAAGGGCTATTTTGGTGGCCAGACGCCCCGCCAACCATAAAAAAAACCTAAGTGATAGCGGGCCGAGAAAAAGTATACAGTATGTTTGAGTTTGCCCACCGGCATGTATAATAATAAGATCCCGGTGATAACGAAATAAGCAGACAAAAACGAAGGATCTAAGAGCATCAATGCTGTTATCAGTTGAAAAAGGGTAACCAGGATATTGGAAATAAAGTCATCTGGATTAGACAAAGCAATCAGTTCTTTCTTAAGAATCCTTTTGAGCAGGATGGCGGCACCACTGATAGCCGAGATCAATAAAAAAGCTGCCAGGACAAGGCTTGTGTTTTTTCCTGGGTTGATCCTCAACAATGCCAAAATAAATAGGAAAAAACCCATAAAGGTTCCCAGGTGATAAAGGATGCCAGCCGTATAGGTTGGAAGATGAAGAAATGCAGATTCTTTCTTTGCCGGGTTCATAGCCCTGGTAAAGGCGTATTTTACTGCTTTTTGAACGGAACCCCTCCTGTAGGAATAATCGGTTGGTGGACCCAATCCCACCAGTCGGAAAAAATGAAAGATGCAGGCGATGTTGCAGATAACCAATGCACTCAATGCAAACCAATAGGTCCAGTCCATTTTAACTTTTATTAAACACAACCGTCAGGCTTGGGCAATCCTGCCACACGGCAGGCACCTCTGGCAGGGCCCAGCGGAAACAATTCATAAATTTCACGCAACCGTAAACCGGTTTCCTGGCAAATGGTGCGGATCATGGGTGCCATTCCTTTTTCATCAAAATTATTTCGAATGATGCGGATAATGGCCCAATGCTTATCATTCATTTCATCAATGCCATCATATTTTGCAATCAGGCGAGCAACCTCTTCATCCCAAATATCCGGGTTGGATAAGAAGCCGTCGCCATCAACTTCAAAAACTTTTCCTTCAATTTCTAGTGTGCCCATATTTTTTGATTACTGATTTAATTCGTCAAATTTATCGATGATTTCATCCAGGGTCATAGCCGTATCCGGTAAAACAAAATCCGGACAAAAATTCAATGCTTTTTTTGTAACATAGCGCGAACAATTCGACCACTTTGATTCACTAGCATGGCAAAAATCGGTCAGATATGCCTGACGTCGAACTTCATTTCCTGAAAATCCTTCAGTGGTTACCAGTTTGCAAACGTCATAATTTGGACATATTTGATCACGCATGATTGCCGAAATTTAAAGGCGAAAATTATAAAAAATATGCTGTGTTTTAAACAGACGACCGGGATATTTTAGGATGATAATTTTTAAAGGCCATAAAGATTTTCTGAATTAGCCCGTTGGAGTTTTTGTAACTAATTGTTAATCAGAAATTAATTATACGATTACTCAGTCATAGTGGGTATCTGATTCAAATCAATTCGGATGTTAATTTATAAACAGTCTGAATTGTCGAACACCATAAAATGCATTTATTCAAACTACCCCGGGCTGGTTTGAACAACCTCTTCTGGATGCTGTTTTGATAAGAGTTAGAATTTCAGTGAAGTAAGAATGGAACAGAAAAAAATTTTGATTTTGTTTGCCCATCCGGCTATTCATAAGTCCCGGGTAAATCATAAAATGATAGAAAAAGTAAAAGATCTGGAGATGGTGACGTACAGAAATTTGTATGAACTCTATCCCGATTTTCATATAGATGTAAAACAGGAGCAACAATTATTGCTTGATCATGATATCATCATTTGGCATCATCCTTTTTACTGGTACAGTGCCCCGGCTATCTTGAAAGAATGGATCGACCTGGTGCTGGAACATGGATTTGCCTACGGTCGCGAGGGTACGGCTCTGAAAGGCAAACAGGTATTGTCGGTCATCACCACCGGTGGTAGGCGGGATGCATACAAAACAGGGGGGTTTAACCAGTTTTCGATGAATGAGTTTTTGGTGCCTTTTAACCGGACTGCTACATTATGTTACATGGATTATTTGCCACCTTATGTTGTTCATGGATCTCATTTGCTGGATGAATTGCAGATAGAGGAAGCTGCTTCGGATTATCAAAAACTGATTGTATCCTTACGCGACGCCATATTCAGTTTGGAGGATATCATCAGACATGAATATCTGAACGACCTCTTTTTAATTAGAAAGAATAAATAATGCATCAGCAGGATTTTTTTTTCCAGGCTTTGATCTATTTATCGGCAGCAGTGATTTCGGTTCCGCTTGCCAAACGACTGGGATTGGGATCAGTCCTGGGATACTTGTTGGCAGGGATTATCATTGGACCTTATGTACTAAAACTCGTTGGAGCAGAAGGCACGGATGTGATGCATTTTGCAGAATTTGGGGTGGTGATGATGTTGTTTCTGATTGGTCTGGAATTAAAACCTGCTCTTTTATGGAAAATGCGTCGGGCAATATTCGGACTTGGAGGGCTGCAGGTGACCATTACTGCGCTCCTTGTAGGTGGTGTATCCATGATCATGGGTTTGAACCTTTTTCAGTCCATCACTGTTGGTCTCATCATGGCGCTCTCTTCTACAGCCATTGTTATCCAATCCCTTTCTGAAAAGGGGTTGCTCAAAAGCGAAGGGGGACAGGGGGCTTTTTCGGTATTGCTTTTCCAGGATATTGCGGTCATACCCATACTGGCTATTTTACCACTGATGGCCAATCAGGTAGAGTTGGGTAATCTGACCGCTGCGGTCCATGATGCTGGAAAACGTGTCACAGGTGTCAGTGCTTTGCCCGGGTGGCAGCAGGTAATGATCATTGTGGGTGTTGTGAGTGTCATCATTTTTATGGGTAGGTTCTTTGCCCGTTATATGTTCCGTTTTATTGCCAGCGCTGGTCTTCGTGAAATTTTCACAGCAGCAGCACTGTTACTGGTAATTGGTATTGCCGTTGCTATGGACCAGGTTGGACTTTCACCGGCGTTGGGAACATTCTTAGCCGGAGTCGTCCTGGCCGATAATGAGTACCGGCATGAGTTGGAATCGGACATTGAGCCATTCAAGGGCCTTTTGCTGGGATTGTTTTTTATTGCTGTTGGTGCCAGCATTGATTTTCAGATCTTATGGGACAATCCCGGGATGATCCTTGGATTACTCGGAATCCTTGTTTTAATTAAATTTGGGGTGTTGTATGGACTTTCCAGGGTGTTTGGATTGAGATCAGGACAGGAGATGCTGTTTTCATTGTCACTGGCCCAGGCAGGTGAATTTGCTTTTGTACTCATCTCCTTTTCCAGCCAAAATGCCATTCTTGATCAGGGAATTTCGGGTTTGTTGTTGATCGTAGTCGCTTTATCAATGTTGATCACACCGTTACTATTGATCCTTTATGACCAGTTAGTACAACCCTTTTTCTCAAAACGAACCAATGAAAAACCTTCGGATGCGATTGATGACAATGAAAATTCTGTCATCATTGCCGGTTTTGGGAGGTTTGGACTGGTCATTGGCAGATTTCTGAAAGCCAATGGAATTTCGGCCACCATCCTGGATAACAATCCCAGCAACATTCAGGTATTGCGAAAATTTGGATTTAAGGTTTATTACGGTGATGCCAGTCGGCCTGACTTGTTGCAAAAGGCAGGTGCCGAAAATGCCAGTGTTCTCATCATTGCCATTGATGATAAAGACCGGATAACTCAAATGACCGAACATGCAAAGCGGACTTATCCTCATTTGAAAATTATTGCAAGGGCCATTGATGTACCCCACTCTTTTACATTGGAGGATTTACAAGTAGATGCTTACCGCAGAGAGACCTATGATTCTTCACTGGATCTTGGGATTAAAGCCCTGTGCACCATAGGCTTCCAAAAATACCAGGCCCACCGGATGGCCAGGATGTTTCGTTATCATGATAATTTGATCATGAAAGAATTGCACCAGCTAAGAGGTAAGGATGAAAAACATTATTTCAATGAAGTTCGACGGTTTTCTGAACAACTGGAAAACATTTTATCCTCAGAACAGCATCAGTCACTAAACGATAATGATAGTGCCTGGGATGCATCCACCCTTCGGGAGGAAATCAGGCAGATGTATTCTGAGATGAGCGAAGAAAAGTAAATAGTAAAATCGAAAAAACAGGGTTGATATCACTCGTCCTTATTATTTTGGTTCATAGATAACCTGGCAATTTATATCTTTGAAGTTTGATTATGCAAACCATGAAGAGAAACCTGTTAAAAATTGGAACAATCTTTTTATTATTCATTTGCCCTTCAAGCCACCTATGGTCACAAACGGGTAGCGAAAATGATAAAGCCACATTATTTGCTGCTGCAGGCTATACATTTCCTTATGAACTGCAAAAGCCTGATCTTAAGCTAACCTTGCCCAATGATCTGATCGAAATTTCAGGATTGTGCTGGATGAGTCCCGGAAAATTGGCGTGTGTGCAGGATGAGGATGGGATTATTTTTATCTACGATTTAAACCAACAGGCCATCATCAGGGAAATCGAATTTGAAGATGATGGGGATTATGAAGGGATTGAACTCATTGGAGAAGATGCATGGGTGTTGAAAAGCAATGGAAACCTCTATGAAGTTTCGGATTGGTTAGATGATGAAAAAAGATCAACGCAAAAGTATAAGACCGACCTTTCAAAAAAAAATGATTGTGAGGGGTTGGGTTTTGATCCGTCCGACAATGGACTGCTCATTGCCTGCAAAGGGCATCCGCGACTTGATGATGAGGATGGAAAATCGAAAAAGGCCATCTACCGTTTTGATCTGAAAGAAAAAGACCTGGATAAGAAACCAATTTATACCATTGATCTCGACCAGGTAAAAAACTATAAGAAGTATAATACCATGACGACCTGGGGGGTTGAGATTCTATCCATGCTGGATGAATCAAAAGGAGACGTTTCATTCCAACCATCTGGCATTGCCATTCATCCCATGACTGGGAATATTTATGTGACAGGTGCCGTGGGTGATATGATCATTGTATTGCATCCAACGGGCGAAATTCTTGCCATGATCGCTCTGGATACCGCTAAATTCAGGCAACCTGAAGGGATCTGTTTCGATCCCCAGGGGAATCTCTATATTTCAAATGAAGGAAAAGATAGCAGGGCCAACCTGATGAAGTTTAATTATAATAAATAGATCACATTGAATCGAAGAACATATTTTTTCATATCGATTTATGTTATTTTTAATTTGACATTTACAGCCGTATCCTTACCTGCTCAAAAAACTTATTATGCTGAATCCGTATCGGGCTGGGATAGCCTGATTGCAATGAATAATCAGAAACCTGAATATTCCCTTTTCCTCATAGGTGATGTAAAATATCCATCCAGTGATCCAGCAGTGGTTAATCTGCTTCAGTATCATTTGCTGGAATCTGGCCACAATAGCGGTGTTGTTTTCCTGGGTGATATTATTTATCCAAAAGGTCTTCCGGATGAAGACGACCTGGGTTATGAGAAAGCCATGGATGATTTGAGTGCCATTCTGTCGCGATTGAAAGATTATAACGGGGATGTATTTTTTTTACCCGGAAACCATGATTGGGAGCGGGGACGCGAACAAGGATGGGAACGGGTTCAGAATGAGGAGAAAAAAATTGAGGAATTGCTGGCCCGGGAAAACGTTTATCTCCCTGATGGGGGATGTCCGGGTCCGGTAGATATTGAAATTTCTGATAATGTCGTCCTCCTTATTCTGAATTCGCAATGGTTTTTCCAGAATTATGAAAAGCCCGGCCCTGATGATGGTTGCGACTTTGAAGATGAAAACGGGATTTTTATCGCAATTGAAGATGCCATTCGAAGGAATCAGGTAAAACATATCGTAATTGCAACGCATCATCCCCTGATCAGTGCTGGTAATCATGGAGGACATTTTCCGGTTTCGCGCTTGCTATTTCCAATGCTCGATGTTCAAAAAAGTCTCTATATCCCATTACCCGGTTTTATTTATACCGGATACCGCAAATACTTCGGCCATATCCAGGATTTGGCCCATCCGGTATACCGCTCATTCAGGCAACAATTATTCAACTTATTGGATCAATACCCGAACCTGATCTATGCTGCCGGTCATGAGCATAATCTGCAATTCAAAGCGATGGATAGTGTATTCCATATCGTAAGTGGAGGAGGTGGTGAAGGGACGTATATCGCCCGAAAGAAAAATAAGGCTGATTTTGCCATACAGAGCAGAGGGATGGCTGTGTTGCGGTTTTTGGCAGATGGTAAAGCCTGGATTGAGTTTTATGTACCCAATGGGACCAAAGCGGGACACCTTGTATTTAGAAAGGAATTGTATCAAAAACCTGTTGCATCATCATCTCAAAAAGAAAACATTGAAAGTGTAAAATATGCAGATAGCAGTGTAACAAAAAGTTTGAATAATTTTTATGAAGCCAGGGGTTTCCGTCGTTTTTGGATGGGTGATAATTACCGAAAATTGTGGAGCCAGGAGGTAACCTTTCCGGTATTTGACATTGGATCAGAAAAGGGAGGATTGACTATTTTGAAGCGGGGTGGTGGTCAACAAACCCGATCAGTGCGGATGGAGGATCCTGAAGGGAAGCAATATGTGTTGCGATCGGTCAATAAATATGTTGAGAAGGCGCTTGATCCGGAGCTTCGGAATACCATTGCTGAAGATGCAGTACAGGATGGAATATCCGCCTCGAACCCTTATGGTGCGCTGACAGTTCCCAAAATGGCTGATGCAGTAGGCGTATATCATACAAATCCAAAACTGGTATGGGTGCCCGACGATTCACGGCTTGGTATTTATCGGCGTGATCTGGCCAATGATGTTTTTTTATTTGAAGAAAGACCCGATGATGACCGTTCTGATATAGCCAGCTTCGGACGTTCTGAAAAAATCAGAAGTACATCCAAAATGATCGAAAAATTAAGGGAAGAACAAGATCACAGGATAGATCAAAAATCGGTGGTCAGGGCCCGTTTATTCGACATGTTGATCAACGATTGGGATCGTCATGATGATCAGTGGCGCTGGGCTTCCTTCAAGGAAGGTGATTTTAGAATCTATAAGCCCATTCCCCGTGATCGTGATCAGGTTTATTTCGTGAATGAAGGGGTCATCATGTGGTTGGCCAGTCGTGATTTCATCATGCCTAAATTCCAGGGATTTGATTATACCATTGATAATGTGAAAGGCCTGGGATTCAATGCCCGATATTTTGACCGTTCTTTTATGACGGAGCCTGACCTTGACGACTGGTCAAACATAGCCGAAGATATCAAACAATCCCTCACCGATTCAATCATTCATGAAGCGGTCAGGGCGTTTCCACCTGAAATTTACACCCTGAAAGGTGAGGATACGGAAGCTAAATTGAAGGCCAGACGCAATCAAATTCAAAAATATGCCGAGACATATTATCGCTATTTGTCCCGAACCGTGGATGTCGTTGGAACGGATGACCGGGATCTGTTTGAAGTGGAGAGAAAAGAGAACGGTAATACGAACGTTAAAGTGACGGCGATCAGCGATAAAAAGGGGAAGCGAAAGTTCGTTATGTATAACCGTGAGTTTAAACCTGATGAAACCAGGGAAATAAGACTTTACGGATTAAAAGATGACGATAATTTTTACATCACCGGAAACGGCAAAAAGGGAATAAAAATCAGGGTGATCGGTGGTAAAAATAACGATACCATTGTAGATAACTCCCATGTCACAGGCTGGGGCCGGAAAACACTGGTGTATGACAGGAAAGATAAAGTGAACCATTTGGTGAAGGGACGCGAAACCAGGATGAAATTGTCGTCGGATCCGTCAGTCAATATTTATGATCGTAAACAATTCAAATATAACAAGACCTATCCGCTGATCGGTGGTGGGTATAACATCGACGATGGAATTTTTATCAGTGGTGGCATTCAATTCAATCGCTATAACTTCAGAGATTCAACCATACAAAAATTAAAGGCCAATCTGGCCTTTGAGACACAGGCTTTCGGAGTGGAATATGAGGGCGTGTTCAGCGGCATTTCGCAGCGGTTCGACCTGGTCGTGGATGCTGCCCTGTCAATGCCCCGCAACGTTGATAATTTCTTTGGGCTCGGCAATGAGACCAAACTGGAAGTCGAGGATAAATCTTATTACCGGGTTCGTTATGAATATGCAGATGTGAACCTGTTGCTGCGAAAAAAGATTTCCCGTCATTTTAATGTTTTGGGAGGCATATTTTATCAGTATTTCAAAGTGAATGATACGGCCAATCGTTTCATCGGTAACCAGGTGGTTAATTTGCTGGATACCCTGGCCTACAGGGATCACCATTTTGGTGGTTTATCCATTGCTGCTGAACTCGATACAAGGGATGATCAGGTTATCCCCCGGCGCGGAATATACTGGAAAACTGTCCTGTCCGGATTTTGGGGTGCCGATACCGAAGCCAAGGATTTTGGGAAACTAAAAACAGATTTAAGATTTTATTTGAGTTTTCGCACCGATCCAAGAATGGTTCTGGTTTTGCGATTTGGAGGTGCAGCCAACCTGGGTGCGTATGAATTTTACCATGCCAACTTTCTGGGTCGAAAAACCAACTTAAGGGGATTTCGAAGCAATCGTTTTGCAGGCGACCAATCCCTATATCAAAATACTGAACTCAGGTTTAAATTATTTGACCTCCGCAATTACCTGTTCAATGGACAGGCAGGAATCCTTGCATTTAATGATATTGGTCGTGTATGGGTGGAAGGTGAAAATTCAACAAGATGGCATGACGGATATGGATTTGGTGTATGGCTAACCCCATTTAATGCATTGGTACTGACCGCAAATTATAATATTTCAAATGAAGAAAAAACCTTTACTTTTACGTTTAACTTTTTGTTTTAATGAAGGCACTGATTGATCTCAGTTTGCATAAAACCAAAATGAATGAATACAATTGATGCAAGCCTGCTGGAAGAGGCCGCCAATTATGCCCGGAATTATCTTGAAGAAAATTTGCCGGAGAACCTGTTTTTCCATAGTCCTGACCATACCTTTTATGTGGTAAATGCAGCCAATGAAATTGGGGCTAAAAGTGATCTTAGCCATGAAGATTTAAACCTTGTTTTATTTTGTGCCTGGTTTCATGACCTTGGCTATTCAAAGACGTATATGAACCATGAAGAACAAAGTATAGCAATAGCCACGTCTTTTTTGGAAAAAAAGGGAGCTGACCAGGAACTGATCCGGCATGTTGCGGAAATTATCATGGCAACCAAAATTCCTCAGGATCCCAGGGATGAAGTGGCAAAGGTTTTATGTGATGCTGATTTGAAACACCTATCCGAAGTCAATTACTACGATTTTGCAGAAAAAATTAGGCAGGAGCAGAAATCTGTTGAGAATCGTAAGATCAGCAAGCTCGATTTCGATCTTTTATCGGAAGCATTTTTCAAACAACACCATTACCATACCGATTATGGTAAAAAGGTATTAAGCAAAGGGAAAGAAAAGAATTTTGAAATGATTCAGCATAACATTACCAAAAGACAAAAGAAAATGGATCAGCAACTCAATGAGAAAAATAAAGAACTGGAGAAGCTCCAGAAAAAGCTTGAAAAGAAAAAAGGATATTCCCGTGGAGTTGAATCCATGTTTCGTCTTACAGCCAGGAACCAAATAAACCTGAGCTCCATTGCGGATAATAAATCCAATATTTTGATCTCGGTCAATACCATCATCATTTCCATTTTATTGTCGGTACTGGTTAGCCGGTTCAGTGAATTCCCAAATATTATATTACCGACCCTGGTGTTTCTGCTCTTTAGTTTAATCACCATCATTTTTGCTATTCTTTCAACCCGTCCCAATATTTCTTCGGGTATTTTTACCAAAGAGGACATCAAGCAGAAAAATGTAAACCTGTTGTTTTTTGGAAATTTCTACAATATGAGTCTGGAGGATTATGAATGGGGTTTGGAGGAAATGATGCGGGATGATGATTATTTGTATGCCACAATGATCAAAGATCAGTATTTCCTGGGAAAGGTGCTGGCAAAAAAATATAAGCTGCTGAGAATTGCCTATAATTTTTTCATGTTCGGCCTCATCATTTCTGTTGCAGCTTACGTTCTGGCCTTTACAAATTTGTAAGTTATCAGGATTTTGCTAGCGAATAGAATAGGTAATTTTGCAACCGGTTATCGCTCCTGAGTAAGGTACGATGGACCATCCCTTGCTTTTAAATTTGGTTTTGTGAAAATGGGGGATTAATATACCCGATAAGGATCCTACCAGTAAACCTGTAAAAACATCTGTCGGAAAGTGTTTCATGGCTTTGTATCGGTAATAGCCGACCACCAGTGGTGGTATGAGTGCGGCACCAAATAACCAGTACTTGCGGTTACCAAGCTCAGGATGATAATCACTATAAACTTTGGCCATAAAAAACGAGGAGGCAGCCGGTGTTGAAACATGACCTGAAAAAAATGAATTGGTGGTTCCCGATTCTGATCTATCAATATAGGGTATTCCTGGACTATAAACCAGTGGCCGGGGTCGCTGCACAAGGCTGGCGGCAATAACATAAAGATTTCCGTTGACGGCGTGTGTTTCACCATACAATGTGATCAGGTCAAACCAATCACGCCGGATCGACTTATCCAGCCCGAGAAGCACTGGCAAAGCCACAGATATATTTAAAGCGATATCAGATATTGACTGGGCCTGATCTATAAAATCCGGGTTTTGACGGACCGCTCTTTGGTCAATCGGCAGCAGATTATCAGGATTGAGCTGAAGTATGTCGATTGAGTCCAGACCAGGGATATTTCCTACATAATTCAGTCCAAGAGCATTGGTGCCAAAAAGGATGAGGGTTGCCGGGATCTCCCATTTTTTATTTATGGTATAAACGGATGCTTTATCCGGATTATCCTGCTGACCATAGCACCATAAATGGCTTAGCAGGAATAGAAGCGTTCCCAAAATCAGGTTTTTCCAATCAAATACACCCATCATCAAGCTGAAATTCTATGCGTAGTCCTGTTTCATGCTAAGATCCTCTGCAAAATCCAGGCGTTCGAGGATCACCTCCTTTTTACGTTGATAGTTCTGCATGCGGCGCAATATTCGGGCAAGTAATTTAATGGCTTTTTCAATTTGTGGTCCCTTGTTGAGCATTACACATTCGGCACGCTGTGCTGCGGCAGCATCGGTTATTTCGGCCCTGGACGGCAATCCTTTTTTTGCCATGTTTTCAAGTACCTGCGTGGCCCAAATATCCGGCACATGAGCGGCTTCACATACCCGCAATATTTCTTCCTGAATGGTGGCAATATTTTTCCAGCCGGTTTCAATGGCAAGATCGCCTCGCGCGATCATCACCCCGACGGGGTAGGATTGCATCGCTGTGAGCAGGATTTGGGGCAGATTGTTAAAGCCTTTTCTGGTTTCAATTTTTAAAACAATACCGATCCTGGCTTCCAGTTCGGTCAGTTTATCCAACAATTGTTGTACGTCATGGTGATCATTTACAAAGGAGACATTGACAGCATCTGCATGCTGGGCCACAAAATCAAGGTCCTTGATGTCTTTGGGCGTAAGTCCGGTAACTGACAGATCGCTGACCGGTAGATTGATACCCTTATCGGCCCTGAGTTTAGCACCCGTATCTTTGGCATTGATGATCTTAACCACCAATTCATCACCGGTATTTGATTCAATGATACCTTCAATTTTCCCATCATCAAAAAGAATGGGTTCGCCGATTTTCACATCGTTGAAAACTTCGGGAAGGGTGCATGAAATATGAGCCATGCTTACAAGGTTGCCTTTTTCGTCGTATTGTGCTGGCTCACCGGGTGCAGGATCACGGTGGATCTTCAATTGATCACCCGGGAAAAGGGTAACGCTTTGTTCGATGGGTGAAAGTTCACCCATGGTAAAATGTCGTTCCCCTTTCTCATCCTGTTTGTAAACTTCGAATGAGGTGCCGGCTGCAATATAAGCAGAATCGGTAGTAGAGGCCCATTTCCCATCTTTTTGTTTCCTGATGACCTCCAGTTTGCATTTTTTATCACGGCTATCTGTAAATCTGATCTCATCTCCTCTTTTTACAAGGCTAAGCCATTCTGCATCCATCGGAATGTGCGTGACCGTAGAATTTCCAGGGGGCGATGCTTCAGGAGGAGCCAGCCAAACAAGGGTAGGGCCGGTAATTCTTCCCATTATATCTTTCTCTGGTTTAATACGGATAACCTGGGGGCCGGCGACCATGGCTCCCGTCCTTAATTTGGGTCCACCCAGGTCCATCATTACCTTACATTGTTTATGTTTCTGTGTACTGGCTTTACGGATATTGGCAATCATTTTTTCCCAGGTTTCAGGGGTGTCATGGGCACAATTGATCCGGGCGCTGTTCATCCCTAATGAAATCAATTTGTTTACGAAGGATTGATCCTGAGCTGCTGTGTTGGGAATGGTCACCATGATCCGGGTCCTGCGTTTTTTCGATTTATTCCCAAAAAGGGCTTTGGTGTTGGCATTCATTACCTTACCGCTTTTTTTGATAGAAAGTGTCCCTTTCTGATTTTCATTTTTTGGGTTACCGCTTAAATAGTTTAGTATGGTTTTAATAGCCAACAAGCTGCGCATCACATGGCCTTCGCAATTGCTGAGTCCGGGCAATCCCATAAAGCGCAATTCTTGTTGCAGATCTTCGATATAGTGACTGCGCAAAGCCATGTAATGAACCAGGTTTCGTGCACTTTTCCGGTATGCAGGATGAATTTTTTGGAGCTCCTTCGTATATTTGGTCTCCATTTCATTTGCAGTTTCGAGAATGGCATTGATCTGACCCTGGAGGCGGGATAATTTTTTTTCGGTGAGTTTCATTGATAAATTGTTGGAATGAGCCACAAATATAGGATTTTTCGATTTGATGGTCCTTAAAATTCGGTCCCATTGGGCAATTTCGGATAATCATTTTATTCGTCTGAAAACTCTTCGAGCAGCTTGCGATAAGTTGAGAAAACCTTCGCCCTGGAGACAAAACCCAGGTATTTGCCTTCTTTGATCACGGGAAGATTATAATTTTCTGATTCGCTGAATTTGCGGGCTATATCTTCCATGGATTCATCGGGATTCACGATCGGATCAGGCATGTACATCAGATCGCGAATGAAGGTTGTATCGTAAACTTCACGGTTGAAAATGATGTTGCGGATATCATTGATAAAAATGATGCCATAAAAGTTATTTTCATGATCAATAACCGGAAATACATTTCGCTGGGAATGGGGAACGACTTTTACAAAATCCCCTAAGGTGGCATTCAGATCGATGGTTTGAAAGTTGGTTTCCAGCAATGTGTCGATCTTCATCCTGGATAACATGGCTTTGTCTTTATGATGGGTGATCAACTCGCCTCGTTCCGCCAGCCTTTTGGCATAAATGGAATGGGGTTCAAAATATTTAATGGTGAGGTAAGAAATTGTTGCAGTAATGATAAGTGGTGTCAATAAAGCATAACCTCCGGTTATTTCGGCGATAAGAAAAATTCCGGTAAGGGGTGCATGCATCACACCCGACATCACGCCTGCCATCCCCACCAGTGCAAAATTGGGTTCCGATACCATCACCCCTGGGATCAGATTAAGCAGTTTTGCAGCCAGGTATCCGGCAATGCCTCCCATAAACAATGAAGGTGCAAAAATACCTCCAATACCACCGCTGCCATTGGTTACTGAAGTTGCAACCGCTTTAAAAATGAGGATCATGAACATGATCAATAATAAGAACCAGGTTTGATCTTTGAGCATAAAAAACAGACCTTCATTGATCAGGTCCTTATCCCTGCCTGAAAGCACTTCCTGCAGGATCTCATAGCCCTCACCAAATAGCGAAGGAAATACGAAAATAAGGATTCCCAGGATGATCCCACCTATCAGGAGCTTTTGCAATGTGCTTTTAATCCTGTTGAACAATCCTTCTATATAAACGGTCATTCGTGTAAAATACACCGAAACCAGGCCGGTAAATATGCCCAGGATTATGAAGTAAGGAATATGCCTCAGGAAAAAAGGATCGGTAACATCAAAAGAAAACAGAATCCTGCTGCCACTTAAGAAAAATGCCACGGATGCCCCGGTAACTGCAGAGATCAAAAGGGGAATCAATGAGGAAAGGGTAAGATCGATCATGAGTACTTCGATGGCAAATACAATGGCTGCTATCGGTGATTTAAAAATTCCGGCAATGGCTCCTGCTGCGCCACAACCAATCAGGATGGTGAGGGTTTTTCGATTCAGACGGAATAACTTTCCAAGATTCGACCCGATGGCGGATCCTGTGAGAACGATCGGGGCTTCCAGTCCGACACTTCCTCCAAAAGCTACGGTAAATGTGCTGCCAATCATGGATGAATAGGTGTGGTGCAATTCCATGATCCCATTTTTTCGGGAGATGGCATATAAAATGCGACTCACACCATGCCCGATATTTTTTCGTAAAATGTATTTGGTAAATAAAACGGTAATGGTGATGCCAGCCAATGGTAAAGCCAGGTAAAGAAAATTCTCTTTTTCAAACTGAAATCCTTTTGAAATAAGATAAAAAGTATAGTGTACGAGATTCTTCAAAATCACTGCTGCCAATCCGCTTAATAAACCCACAACGAGGCTCAGTATCAGGATAAACTGACTGGTACTGATTCGCCGGTTGCGCCAGATCATGATCCTGTTGATAAAAGCAGGTTGTTTCATGCAGATTGGTTGCGATTTAAATGCAAATATAGCTTAATGTTCAGATATGTCTTTCAGCAACTCCCGGTACTTGGAAAATACATTGGCACGTGATACAAATCCAACATACCGGTCCTTATCGAGGACCACCAGGTTGTATTTCCCGGAATGCTGAAATTTTTGGGCAACATCTTCCATGGGTTCCTCCAGCTGAACGATGTTGGTGGGCATAAACATGAGATTTCTAACATTGGTCGTATCATAATATTCGGGTCGGAACATAATATGCCGTACCTGATCCATGACAATGATACCATAAAATTTATTGTGCTCATCCACCACCGGAAAGATATTGCGGGTTGATTCCGAAATCACTTTCACAAGATCACGCAACGTGGCATTGGGATGGATGGTTGAGAAATTTGTTTCAATCAGTGAATCGATTTTCATGAGGGATAACAAAGCCTTATCCTTGTGGTGTGTAATGAGGTGCACTTTTTTGGAGAGCTGGATGGTATAAACAGAGTCGGGTTCAAATAATTTAACTGTTCCGTAAGAGATGGTTGCCACAATCATCAGCGGCATGATCAAGTGATATCCTCCGGTAATTTCTGCTATGAGGAATATGGCCGTTAAGGGACCATGGATCACCCCTGATATCATTCCTGCCATACCAACCAAAGCAAAATTGCTAACAGGTATCTCTCCCAGCCCGAAATGATTTACTGAAAGGGCATAGAGCAAACCTACATGAGCACCTGTAAACAGGGTAGGAGCAAAAATACCACCGATTCCTCCTGCTCCAAAGGTAGCTGAAGTAGCAATCACCTTAAACAGGGTAAGTAACAGCAATAAGAGGAGAATTGCAATGATATTATTCCTGTAATCATAATAAATGCTGCTATCAAAAATGGCAAAATAATTCCCGTTTAAACTCTCATTGACGGTTTGATAGCCTTCGCCAAACAGTGGAGGGAATAAAAAAACCAGCAAACCCAGAATGGAAGCTCCAATCGTAAAACGAAATACCCAGCTTTTGATTTTCTGAAATAACTTTTGTGCAAAGGCAATGGTCCTTATAAAATAGAGAGAAAACAGGGCTGTAATAATTCCCAACCCAACATAATAAGGAACATTACCCAGATGGAAACTATCGTTGATTTGAAAGGGATACAAAACATTTTGCCCCAGAAAAAAGTAAGAGGTCAGGGCGGCAATGACCGAGGAAGTAAGCAGTGGAACCAGCGAAGACATGGTGAGATCGAGCATGATCACTTCCAGTGCGAAAACAATGGCCGTGATGGGGGCTTTAAATATAGCAGCCATGGCCCCGGCACTGGCAAAACCAAGAAGTGAAACAATTTGCTTGTAATTCAATCCCAATACCCGGCCCAGGTTGGATCCGATGGCAGCCCCCGTCGCAACTGTAGGACCCTCCAACCCCACCGAACCACCAAATCCCACCGTAAATGAACTTGATATGATCGAGGAGTATACATTATGGGGCTTCATCAACCCATTGGTTTTGGATATGGCAAACAATACATTCGGAACACCATCACCGATGGGTTTCCTTAAAATGAACTTGATGAAGATCATCACGATTAGGATACCAGCTGCCGGGTAGGCAATGTAGAGTAAATTTTCATAGCTTTCAGCAAACCAGCCGGTCAATAATTTCTGAATGAAATGGACTGAGTTTTTGATCACCACAGCTGTAAGTCCTGCAGCTAAACCGATGATTACACTTAGAATCAACATGAACTGCCGGTCGCTGATATGCTTCAGGCGCCAGTTTGTAAATCGTTCCAGCAGATGTTGATATTTCATAAACGGTGCGAAATTAATCAAAAAATTAAACGATAAAAATCGAATATCAAACCTTTCGAAAGTTTGGAAAAGAAGTACTTTCGCAAAATGGCTGAAAAAATTATAACGTACAATGTCAATGGCATCCGTGCCGCTGTCAGAAAAGGATTTTTAGAATGGTTAAAAGCAGTGGATGCCGATGTTGTTTGTATCCAGGAAACCAAAGCCCAACCGGATCAACTTCCTGTGATGGAATTGAATGAGATGGGGTATGATGTTTTCAGTTTTTCTGCACAAAAGAAAGGATACAGTGGAGTTTCCATTTTCACACGAAAGAAACCCGACCATGTGGAGTTGGGGATGGGAATGCCTGAATATGATCATGAAGGTCGTTTTATGAGGGCTGATTTTGGTGACTTTTCGGTTGTGAGTGTTTATCATCCATCAGGATCGAGTGGAGAGTTGCGACAGGCTTTTAAAATGAAATGGTTGGATGATTTTCAGAACTATGTGATGGATTTGCGTAAGAACCGCCCCAATTTGGTCATTTCAGGTGATTACAATATTTGTCATCAACCCATCGATATTCATGATCCGGTGGGCAATAAAAACAATTCCGGATTCCTGCCTGAGGAAAGAGCATGGATGACAGGATTTTTAGAAAAAGGCTTTATCGACAGTTTCCGTGTTTTTAATAAAGAACCAGATCATTTTACCTGGTGGTCATACCGGATGAATGCACGCGCCAGGAACCTCGGCTGGCGGATAGATTATCATATGGTTACCGAAAATCTCCGGGATCGTCTGCAGCGCTGTGTGATCCTTCCGCAGGCGGTTCACTCTGATCACTGTCCGGTGATGTTGGAGCTATCGTGAGTTAAAAATCTTTTTAATATTTTAGCTGGAAAATCAGAAAATTGAAAGTTTTACTTGTAGGCAATCCACGCACAGTGATGGGCTTTAACAGGCTTACCAAACTGCCAAGCCTTAACCTTGCTTCACTGGCATCTAATGTTGAAGAAGACCTGGCGGAAATTAAAGTGGCAGACCTGGTTCTGAAACAACGCAATTCGGCTGGATTCCTTCAACAGATTATTGAAGATTTTAAACCGGATGTGGTTGGTTTTACTGCCATGAGTTTCCAGTATCAGACCGCCCTGAAACTGATCAAATTGACCAAAACACATTCTGAAAACATCATTACCATTTTGGGCGGATATCATGCAACAGCAGATGGTGAAACCATCCTGGAAGGTCCTGATCATCGGTTTATCGATTATATCATTGATGGAGAAGGAGAGGTATCATTCAATGCCCTGCTGAAAGTTCTTAAAAATAAAGGTTCCATTTCAGAAGTTCCCGGATTACTTTACCGCCAGAGCGGTCGTGTAATTAAAAATCCCAGGGCTGAATTACTGCCTCCGGATAAGATCCGGATTCCTGATCGGGGTTCTAGGTTGATACAAAAAGGCTTTCATATTTTGGGGCAGCCGGCAGATGTGATCGAAACATCACGGGGTTGTGTTTATGACTGTAACTTTTGCAGTATCCGGCATATGTATGGTAAATCGTTTCGTAAATTCAGTACGGAACGAATCCTGGTCGACCTGGAGGATGCCAAACGTTTTGGAGCAAAAAGTATTTTTATCACCGATGATAATATCACCCTGGATGGCAGACGGTTGCAAAAGCTTTGTGATGAGATCGAACAGGCCCGGCTGAATTTAACATTTGCGGTCCAGGCCAGTGTTCGTGGTTTTAAAAAGAATCCTGATCTTGCAGAAGCCATGGCCAAAGCCGGAACAAAGATCGTATTTCTGGGCATTGAAAATGCTTCTGATTCAGCCCTGGAGTTTATGCATAAGCGTAATCAGCTCAGCAGTGCCGATACCCTGGATGTGGTGAAACAACTTAAAAAGTTCGGGATCATTGTTGTGGGTGGTTTTATATTTGGTTATCCTGATGACAATGAAAAAACCTTGCTTGAAAATTTTCAATATGCTAAAAAACTGGGAATAGATATCCAGCTGTTCAATATACTGACGCCCCACCTTAAAACGGAACTCCGGGAAGATCTGCTCAAGCAGGGAATGATCACCAATCCGCATGATTACACAAAATACAATCACTACGCCTCCAATGTGCGGACCCATCATTTGAGCAGTGAGGAATTATATCGGTTACGCAATAAGCTTGATGCTCGTTTCCCGGTGGAGTCAGGAGCAATTTTCAGGTTGATGAGGGCTTATCCATCATATTTTGGTCGATTGATATTGAAGATGGTGGTGGATGAACCCCGAAACTGGATTAACTTTACAACCGGATTTATAACCAAACGTTTTTGATATGAGATTCATAAAAATGATCAAAAGTTCCCTTTTACTTATGGTTTTTACTGCTTTTATTTTGGGTTGCTCCAAAGATGAGGAAGCGGATACCCCTTGTGGAAGTCCCTTTTCCATTGACCTTGGTGTTGACCAGGTCCTGCCCGAAGGGGAAACTCTTACCCTGGATGCTACCATTGCGGATGCTACTTACCAATGGTCGACAGGAGCGACAACAGCTTCCATAGTGGTAGATACCACCGGTATTTACTGGGTGGCCGTTACCACATGTTATGGAACCGAGTCGGACACAATTCAGGTAACATTGAGTTATCCCACCATTAAAATGGTAACGGATTTTGGAGACATTCGCTTTTGGTTGTATCATCAAACACCCTTGCACCGCGAAAATTTTCTGGATCTCGCATCCGGCAATTTTTATGACGGATTGATTTTTCATCGGGTAATTGAAAATTTTGTGATCCAGGGAGGTGATCCGGAGGGGACCGGTTTTGGTGGACCCGGTTATACCATACCTGCTGAAATAAAGGCAGAAATTACGCATCAATTCGGGGCAGTTGGGGCTGCCCGGCTGGGAGATGATGTGAATCCTGAAAAAGAAAGCAATGGTTCACAGTTTTACATCGTAAGTGATTCCAATGGTGAACCGGGATTGAATGGGAATTATACGGTTTTTGGGCAGGTGTTTGAGGGGCTGGAGGTTGTTACCTCGATTTCACAGGTGGAAGTGGATGCCAATGACCGGCCCCTTGACGATGTGATCATGCAGATAGTTTCAATTGAAAATTTTACGGCGGAACAACTTGCATCTCAATTTGATTTTCAGATTCCGGAATAGGTATTTTCTTTCATTTTCAATTGCACCTTTCCATACCAAAACCACGGTGAAATCGTTTATTTCTTAATGAAAAACCGGGGCGTGATCAATTCAAAAAAATTGACTGGATAATTGAATATTCCCTGACAATATTTATAATTTTGACGCTGTTTGAAACCAGGAGATACCATAGTGAGTTTAACAGAGAAAAACAAGAGATGGAGATAATAATCAGGCATGAAGGCAACAGGTTCATCACAACTGTAGAAGGTATGGAATCGGTGTTGGAATATGAAATGTATGGAGAATCCACGGTGGTGTTTTCGCATACCTATGTTCCGATTGAATTAAGGGGTCGTGGCTTAGCCACCGAAATTATAAAAGAAGGACTCGACTGGGCACGACAGGAGAATCTGAAGGTGATCCCTGCCTGCTCGGCAGTTCAGCGGTATATTGATCGACATCCTGAATATAAGTTAACAACTGTCTAAATAAAAAAAGCCCCGTTCAGGGGCTTTATTTTTTTGATCTTCAGGAGTTAAATCTCCCATGTTTTACCACTGTTCAGTAAGTCATCTACCGATTTAATTTTACCGTGCTCTTTCTCTTCCTTGATGATTGCTTCCATTTTTCCATCAAAGGTAAAATCAGAGATGGATCTGATCACACCCAAAGCCAGTGGATATTCCGGTGGCTCCATGGTGGCCAGTAAAACATGAATGCCTGATTCCCACTGGTATTTATCGTGTACCAGAATGTCTTTCTCCGTGATGCCGTTCTCATTGAGTTTGGCCACTTCAAGACGGGTGCCTTTCAGAACGATTCCTTTATCAAGATCTTTTCCAAAAATCATGGGTTTCCCATGTTCCAGGTATATCTGATTATCGTCACGGGTTTCTCGTGAAGTAACCATAGCGTGTATCTTGTCATTAAAGATCACACAATTTTGCATGATCTCAATCAATGATGTTCCACTGTGCTGTGAAGCTTCCAGCATTATTTCGGCCATCATTTTGGGATTGGTATCTACGGCGCGTGCAAAAAAGGTTCCCTGCGCTCCGATGGCCAGTTCGCCAACATTAAACGGATGTTCAATGGTTCCCTGAGGGGATGATTTGGTTCGATGTCCGGAAGGCGTTGTAGGTGAAAATTGTCCTTTGGTCAATCCATATATCTTGTTGTTGAACAACATGACATTGATGTCGATATTCCGGCGTAAAAGATGAATAAAATGATTGCCCCCGATGGCCAGGGAATCACCATCACCGGTTACCATCCATACCATCAGATTGGGATTGGCAATCTTAATACCACTGGCCAGTGCTGCTGCCCGGCCATGGATGCCATGAAAGCCATAGGTTTTTACATAATAGGGAAAACGCGATGAACAACCGATCCCGGAAACCACCACGATGTCTTCTTTCCTAACACCTGTTTGGGGCAATACTTTTTGAAAAGCAGAAAGGATCGCATGATCACCACAACCCGGACACCATTTGACCATTTGGTCGCTGATAAAATCTTCTTTTGACAGGGTTGGCTTTATTGTTTCTGTTTTAATTGTCTCCATGCTATTTACCCTCCAGCATTTGATTGAATTTATCGACGAGTTCCTTAACCATAAAGGGGAGTCCCTGAATTTTATTGTATTGTTCGAAGGTGTATTTTTGGAAATTCATCCTGAGATGGAGCACGAACTGCCCCAGGTTCAATTCGGGAACGATGATCCTATTGAACCGACTAAATATCTCTTCCGTATTCCGTGGCAAGGGGTTGATATAGTGGAAGTGAGCAAGGCTCACACTTTTACCTTGTTTATGCATTTCCTGCACCGCTTCCATCATCACGCCATACGTGCCACCCCAGCTAACAATCAGCAATTCTCCGCTTTCGGGACCATAAACCTCCTGGGGTTTGACATATTGGGCTACCCGTTGTACTTTTTCAGCGCGGTACTCACTCATGAGCTGATGGTTTTCAGGATCATGGGAGACATGGCCATACACATCCTCTTTTTCAAGTCCTCCAATCCGGTGTCGCAGTCCTTCTGTACCCGGAATGGCCCATTTTCTGTTCAATTTTTCAGGGTCTCTTTTATAAGGATAGTAATCCGGATCATTGGCTTTTGCAATGGGAGGAACAATTTCAGGCAGATCTGCCAACTTTGGAATTTTAAAAACCTCAGATCCATTGGCGAGGTACCCTTCAGTCAGCAGGATAACCGGCGTCATGTGCTCCATTGCCAGTTTTGATGCTTCATATGCGTAGTAAAAACAATTTGCAGAAGACGAGGCGGCAATAACAATACAAGGTGCTTCTCCATTTCGGCCATAAAGGGCTTGCATCAAATCCGATTGTTCCGATTTGGTGGGCATCCCGGTAGAAGGTCCGGCACGTTGTACATCCACAATGACAATGGGTAATTCAGTCATCACAGCCAATCCAATGGCTTCGCTTTTCAGTGATAATCCCGGACCCGAAGTACTGGTGATGGCAAAAGAGCCAGCGAAACTGGCACCAATTGTTGAAACGATACCAGCAATTTCATCCTCAGCCTGCAAAACGCGAGCTCCCAGTGACTTATGTTTTGAGAGCTCCTGCAATATTTCAGAAGCAGGGGTGATGGGGTAAGAGCCCAGGAACAGATCCCGTCCTGAACGTTCAGCAGCTGCCAGGAATCCCCAGGCTGTAGCAACGTTTCCAGTAATATTCCGGTATTTGCCTTTGGCCAGGGCGGCAGGTTCAACGGAATAGGTAATCGAACTCAAAGCCTCGATTGAATCAGCATAATTATAACCGGCCCGTAAGATCCTTTTATTGGATTCCACAACCAATGGATTGGCTTTGAATTTTTGCTCGAAAAATTCATCTGCACTGGTCAGTTTCCGGTTAAAAATGAAAAACATGATGCCCAGTGCAAACATGTTCCGGCTTTTCATCACCATTTTATTATCCAGACCCAGATCTTCCACACTTTTTTTGGTCATGGTAGAGATGGGTGCCTGGATGACATTATAATCTTTCAGCGACTCATCTTCCAGCGGATTGCCTTCATATCCGGCTTTATCCAGTTGTTTGTCAATGAAAGTATCATTGTCAACAATGATGGTTCCACCGGGTTTGACCCACATCAGGTTCTTTTTAAGCGGTGCCGGGTTCATGGCAACCAAAACATCGGCCATATCACCGGAAGTATGGATTTCTTTGTGTCCGAAATGGATTTGGAAACCCGATACACCGGCCACGGTTCCCTGTGGAGCTCTGATCTCTGCGGGATAATCCGGAAATGTTGCGAAGTCATTTCCTGCAATGGCTGCTGCATCTGAAAAAAGGGATCCGGTGAGCTGCATGCCATCTCCGGAATCACCAGCAAATCGTACCACAACATGTTCCAGTTCAACAACCTTTTGCTCTTTGCTCGTCATAGCATTTTTTTTAGTATTTGCGGCAAAGTTAAAGGTTTTATTTTTGATTAATCAATCAATTTTAACAATTTTTTAAGGAAGGGATCATCGATGGTATGGGTTTGGATTTTCGTGCAAATAAAAGGGGATTTTAAGTTTTTTTTAGTTTGCTATGATGGTTTTTAGTGGCCATGTTAAGGTTCGTTAAAATTGTGTTAATGATTTTGAATTTTCATAACAATCCTACAATTTGCACGTTTAGATTAAATCAATGATGGTTCTTTAAATATACAATATTCCAAAAATGAGAATTTCTACTTTGAGATGAAAATAACATAAGTTGTTAGAATTCAGGATTAAAGCTGATTTGGTATGGAAGTGGCTGACATGTTTAAATTACCAACCAGTGATTACCCTGATGAAGGCAAGTGAAGTTACGAACAAAACCTTTGAATTATGCTACGCTACACGGAAACCATTTTGCAAAAGGTAAGCTTTAACAAAGAACTCTTTAAAAGAGAATTGATTAAAGCGATGAAATGGCTTCAAAAGGAAGAAGTTCCGCTGTTGAAAGCCTATGTTGTGCTTAATTTTGGAAATGTACATTATGATGTCATCAACGAAGTGTTCAGGCATCATGCATGATAACGGCTACTGATCCCCGTCATGCCATTCGGCATAAGAGGTGGCTGTTTCGCGCAGTTTTAAGCTGTGCAATTTAATTTGGGCCGGTAATTTTTTCTTTATTTTCTCTGCAAAATCTACCACCAGGTTTTCACTGGTCGGCTGGTAATCCACAAAAATAACCTGGTTGAAAAGATCAATTGATTGTTTAAAACTATCCCGTGGTGTAAGGGTGTTCAATACGAGGGCATGATCGAAAACATCCACCACTTGCTCTTTAACAATCCGCTTTAAATCTCCAAAATCGATGACCATCCCCAGCTTGGGACTATTGCTATCCGTTATGGCTTTTCCGATTACGGTAACCGACAAGCCATAAGAATGACCATGGATATACTTGCAGGGACCATCGTATCCTAAAAGTGCATGGGCCATTTCAAAGGTGAACTCTTTTGTGACTCTGATCTGTGACATTTTTTTGACTTATGGCCACAAAAGTAAAACAATTTCTATTTATCCATAATCAGTACCACATTGCCTTTTTAACTCTATGACTATCGAAAATTTAAACGCGTGATGATATTTTTTATTTATATTTGTCATCAGAGAGGTTAACATGATCAGAACCATTATCATTGATGATGAATTGCACATCCGGGAGATGATTGAACAAATCCTTTCCGATCAGTGCTCAGAAGTTCAGGTAGTTGCTTCTGTGGGAAGCGTTGCCGAAGGATTGAATGCCATTCAAAATTCAGTGCCGGACCTGTTACTGCTGGATATAAAGATGCCCGACGGAACCGGTTTTGATCTCCTTCAAAAGCTGGAAAATATTTCCTTTAAAATCATTTTTATTACCGCTTTTGAAGAGCATGCGATTAAAGCGTTTCAATTCAGTGCGGTTGACTATTTGCTCAAGCCTGTTGACACCGAAGGGCTGATTCGTTCCATACAAAGAGCTGTGCATACCATACAGGCTGAAATGAGCCTTAAACTGAATACCCTTTTTGGTAACATCAATGCCAAAGAGTCGGATCAGAAGAAAATCATCCTCAAAACCCTTGATCAAATTCATGTCATCCGGATCAATGAAATCATACACCTTGAATCGGATCAGAACTACACCGTATTTCATGTCAGCGATGGTAAAAAGATCCTGGTTTCCAGAACCCTCAAGGATTTTGAGGAGATGTTAGGCGAACACAGTTTTTTCAGGGTTCATAAATCACACCTGATCAATCTCGGTTACATTGATCGTTTTGAGAAAGCCGAAGGTGGTACGGTGGTAATGTCAAACGCTTCACGCATTCCGGTAGCCTCCCGTAAGCGAGATCAACTGCTGGAACTCTTTGAAAAATTTTAGTGGGCCGATTATTCAGTGCGTTTATTCATTTATTCCCGGCGTTTAATCAACAGAACCGAGCGTTAATTAATTACCTTCATTTTGAGTCTTGTCAGGTCGTACATTTATAGTGGATAATTTTTGATCGATCAAAATCCCTTTTATTATGAAAACAAGACAATACTTCTCAATCCTGATTCTTTTATTTTGTATTCAATTATTTGCCAGTCCTGTGGATCTTCATCAAGCCGAAAAGGTAGCGATCCATTTCTATTGTGCTCAATACAATCAGTATGAGGGACTCGTAACCCTCAATCAGATAAAAGTTCTTTCGGTGAATACTGAAGCGGATGAAATCCATAGCTACTATTATGTGTTTCATTTTAACAAGGGCGGTTTTGTGATTGTGGCAGCTGATGACCGGTTAACCCCGGTCCTGGGATATTCATTGGATCAATCATTTGAAATCGATCACGGTAACACAAACTTGCAATGGTGGATGGATCAATACAAAGGTCAGGTGAAATATGCCTGCGAACAACAACTGCAGGCCACCGAAAAAGTTAACCGGTTGTGGCAACAGTATACCGAATATGATGGTGCCCCATCCATGACAAAAACGAAAACGGACCAGGTTGGGCCACTGATCACCAGCCTGTGGGATCAGGGATTGCCTTTTAATCTGATATGTCCCGAGGATCCGCAGGGACCCGGAGGACACGCCTTAACTGGATGTGTTGCCACTGCCTATGCCCAGATGCTTTATTACTGGCGTTTTCCGATCCATGGTTCCGGATACCATTGCTATACACCCGCCAGTCATCCCGAATATGGTGAGCAATGTGCCGATTTTGAAAATACCTGGTATCAATGGGATGAGATGTGCGATGATCCGCTCACCCCCAACATGGCCATTGCAGAACTGATGTACCAGGTAGGCGTTGCTTTGGAAATGGATTACGGCCCTGCAGCTTCAGGTGCAATGGGTTATCCAGAACAGATGGAAACCTGGTTCAGGATTTCAACAGATTATGACTCATTACGCAGGGATTTTTATACGAATGAAGAATGGGTCAATATTATCATGGATCAATTGAATCAACATTATCCTGTTGGGTATATTGGTTTTACGCCTAATATGTCATCCGGCCATATGTGGATTTGTGATGGATACCAGGATTCTACATATTATCATATGAACTGGGGCTGGGGAGGATCTTCCAATGGATACTATACCCTGGATAACCTTCAGGGATTTAATACATACCAGTTTATCGGAATCAATTTCTATCCGGACATGGTGAACAATACCTATCCGAACTGTGCTGCAGGACCGGATACCCTGACCGCCTTTGAGGGAAGCATTTGTGATGGAAGCGGACCTGTTTTTGATTATTTGGATAATACAGAAGCTTCCTGGTTGATCGATCCCCAAACAGCATTTGATTCAGTCACCAGCATTGTCCTTCAGATAATACAATTGGATCTGATCAATGATGGGGATGTGCTTATGGTATATGATGGTCCTGATAACAGTTCACCCTTGCTGGCAGAGATCACAGGAAATATGCCCCCCGACGATATTTTATCCTCCGGCAACCAGCTCTACATCGAATTTACCACCAACGGAACCGGCACTGCTCAGGGTTTTTATTTGAATTATCGAACCAACAGACCGGTTTGGTGCAGTGGCATGACATCCTTGACCGGCCCATTTTCGACTTTCGATGATGGCAGCGGATCATTTTATTACAACAATTCCACCACCTGTACCTGGATCATTGATCCCGGAATCAGTGACCCACTGACTTTGCACTTCAACCATTTTGATACGGAGGCCGATCATGATCTCGTTAAAATCTATGACGGGATATCCCAGGAACTGATTACAACCCTCAGCGGATATTTTGAAGAACCCCCGGGACCCGTCACATCACCAAGCGGTAAAATGATGGTCGCTTTTATGAGCAGCCAGAATGTGCAGCGGCAGGGGTGGGAAGCCTGGTACGATGTGAATACAGGTACAGCCGATGTAAAGGATGAAATGAGTTTGTCCATCATCCCGAATCCGACCAATTCATGGATAAAAATAGATTTTACCCTGCTGAAGGAAGAAATGGTGACTGTCGAAATTTTAAATGTGGTTGGAGAATCGGAGCGTATGATATCTAATGTGAAACGAGCAGCAGGTTCACATTCAATTTCGGCTGATTTAACACCATGGCCAATCGGCATTTATTTCTGCCGGGTACAAATTGGGAATGAAAGGATAACGAAGAAAATTATAAAGACAAATTAACCCCACCCCCGTTCCGTCCCCTTAAGGGGAGGGGTAAAAACAAGACCATCATGAATTACGAAGTAATCACGAATACAAATAATAAACAAAAAAAGTCATGAGTAAAAAACTTACATTGATTATTGCCCTGGTGTCAATGGTCAGTTCGTTATTGGCCCAGTACAATGTAGTAAACGCGACACATTACAGCCCTTCCCTTAACCAGGAGAAACCTGTAAAAATCTATCTTCCACCCAATTATTATATCGACACAACAGAACATTATCCGGTCATTTATTTTTTACATGGAGCTAACAATGACCAAACTTCCTATCCTGGCATGATTTCCTGGACACAGTCGCTCATCAACAGTGGTGCCATTCATCCGGTGATCGTTGTTTTTGCAAACGGTGCCTGTCCTCCTTACTGGGGAAGTATGTATACTAACTCAGCCTTGTATGGCAATTATGAAGACTATATCGTTTTCGATCTGGTAGCTTTCATTGATACTACTTTTCGGACATTGGCAGAAAGGGAATTTCGTTGTATAACCGGTCACTCCATGGGGGGTGGCGGATCGGCAAAGCTTGCCATCAAGCATCCCGAAATCTATCGTGGTTTTGCCAGCCATGCCGGAATTATGAACTTCGATACGTTAATGTCTATTTGGCAACCGCTGATCTTTCAGGAAAACGGAGGTGTACCACCCTATAATTATACCTGGGACGCCGGCACTTACACCAATTTCTTTTTTACAGGGGCCGGAGCTATGTCACCCAACCTGAATAACCCACCCACAAATGTTGATTATCCGCTGGACCCCGATGGAAATGTAATTGACTCCATTTTTGTGAAATGGAAACAACATGATAACTGCTGTCTGGTCAAACAAATTTCTCCTGCTGATAACCTGGGTATTTTCTTTTCCTGCGGTACGGAAGACGATCATCAGCTTTATCCGACCAATGAACTGTTTCGCGATACACTTGACATGCTCGGTCTAGAATATGTTTTTTTAACAACCGGCGGTGACCATAGTTTGAGCGGTGAAATGATTCAGGCAGGAATGAAATTCCTCGATTCGCTGATGTATATTGACGTAGGCATGAATAAGCAAATCCCGCTATTTAATTCTTCCGTGCACAATTTATCATTTTATCCTAATCCGGTAGTCAGTGAATTGACCATTTCGTATGAACTGGCGGTAAAAGATTTTGTAACTGTGAAAGTTCTCGATATGACAGGGAGCAACATCTTTTCAACCACTTCTGAATGTCAAATTGGAGAGAATAAACAGGTGCTCGATTTTTCCGGATTGTTTACGGGGATTTATTTCTGCCGGGTACAAATTGGGAATGAAAGGATAACGAAGAAAATTATTAAAATCAAATAAACCAAAGGCCAAAAGCCCTGCCCGTCCGGTCAGGCGGGCAATGGTTAATGGCCTTTATCAAAAACAAGACCATCATGAAAAAACTTACAAACATGAAAGCAAAAAAAGCAAAATACAGATACCCGATTATAGCGGTGCTGATATTCACTTTGTTTCTTACCGGCTGTTTTCATTTCGACTTTGTAAACCAACCTTACACCGCAGACCCAAATAGCTCTTTTTCAGTAGAGATTTCTGTTTCAATAGATGAGGGGAGTGGAATACCTTACTTTGGTGTTTTATTGCCCGTAGGCTGGACAGTTGATGATCCTATTCAGTTTATCAAAGAGATTTATGCTGATACCGGTTTTGTTTACTATTCGGATAGCTTGTCTCAAGAAATGACAAATATCGATCCTCCTCTTGAAAATTATTACTGGTGGGTTGCGTCAGACACAAATTACGTCAGTGAAGGAACATACTTCGTTAATTTCAACATTTACACTGACGGCCAAAATGGTGACTTTTTTCTGGATTATATGCTTGGAAGTGAAGGTGAAGGGTTGAATTACTCCAGAAGCAATGATCATTTAGTCATAATAGGCGAAGTTGAGGGATGTGCTCCTGAAGGCGTTGTAATTTCGTGCCAGGATGATGTCGATAATTTTCAAACCAATTACCCTGATTGTTCAGTGATGGCAGGCGATATCACTATTTCGGGAAACAATATCTCCAATTTAAACGGACTGAGTGTTGTATCTGCCATTGGCGGAAGTCTTCGGATAATAGATAATACTGCATTAACCAACTTGACGGGCTTAGAAAGCCTGGCTACCATTGGGGGCATTCTTTCCATTTCAGAGAATCAATCACTAAATGATATTCAAGGCCTGAATAACCTCACATCAATAGAACGAGACCTAATTATTGAAAACAATCTTGCGCTGACACAGATAAGCGGTTTAAATTCCCTTTCAAACATCGGCCGGGATTTAAAGATTGTACAAGATAATGTATTGGTTGGGTTAACAGGAATGAATAATTTATACTTTATCGGACGTAACCTTAATGTTGACGGCAACGATGCCCTTACCAGTTTATCGGGACTTGAGGGATTGACTTTCATCGGGGGAAGACTTATAATTGGGGGGGGATTTTCTGGGGGCAATAATGCTTTGACCAGTCTGACAGGTCTTAACAATTTGACTTCAATCGGAAATGGGGCTTCTATTGGAGCCAACGATGTGCTGACAACATTGACAGGATTGGACAATTTGACTTCTTTTGGGGGAGACCTTCATATTACAGGGAATAATGCCCTCACTAGTTTAACGGGGCTGAATAATGTAACTTCGATCGGGGGAGACCTTCATATTACAGGGAATAATGCCCTCACTAGTTTAACGGGGCTGAATAATGTAACTTCCATCGGGGGAGACCTTTCAATTGATA
>JAHLKX010000013.1 GCA_020444515.1 Bacteroidota bacterium
TGCTGTTGCCAAAGCAATCAACATTGGTCTGCGCGGTGATGGAAGCAGCTAATGGTGCAGGTTCAGAAATCGTTACAACTAACGGTGTAACGATGTTACATTCATTGGCATCTTTTACATAAATTGTATAATCACCTGCAGCTAAGCCTGAAAATACGCCGGTTGTATTGGAAAAGTCAATATTGTCGAGACTATAACTATATGGTTCGATGCCGCCGCTTGCCGTTACAGTCAAAGATCCATCACTATATCCGAAACAGGTCACGTCTAAATGTGAAGCAATAAGTTCAGTTACTGTAATTGGGAAATCAGGTTGCGTGATGATCACAAAATCTGTAGCTTCACAAAGGTTAGCATCTGTAACTACAACCGTATATTTTCCGGCTACAAGACCGCTGAGATATTGATCATCTTCCTGGCCTGTTGGAATAACTCCACCCTCCGAAGCGGTCCAGAAATAAGTATATGTTTCAGTACCTCCCGTAACAACTAAATTACAAGCTCCGGTTGCATCACCATAACAGTCAACATTAGAAGTTACTTCAACTGTGGCTGTTAATTCAAACTGAGGTTGGATGAGGGTTACTGTTGCTGAAGTTGTACACTCATGGGCATCAGTAACAGTAACGATGTAAGTTCCAGCAGCCAGATCGGTTGCTGTTTGCGTGGTCTGTGCCACGGGATCATCCCACAAGTAGGTATAGGGTGGTGTTCCGCCATTAGCCGTTACAGTTGCTGATCCTGTATTATTACCAAAACAGTCTACATTAGTATATGCTGTTATTGTAGCTGTCAATGTAGCGGGTTGAGTAATGGTTGTCGTTGTTGTAGCCGTACATCCTTTGGCATCGGTGACATCGATCTGATAATCACCGGCCCATAAATCAGAAAAAGTATAGGTACCACCTTCCGTAGTAACAGTCTGTGTGTCAACATAACCAGTCGGAAGAATAGTCCCGTTGATACCAAAGATCACAACCGAATAATTTATAAATCCACCACTGACCGTTCCCGTTATGGATCCGTCGTCACTTTCATTGCAGGTTTCGTTCGTTGGTTCAGCGGTTACGATTATAACTGGGCATAGTACACCCGTGGGTTCATAATAATTGTCGTTTGTAGGATCAATGTCATCACTTTGGGTAGTTACACCCACCAAATTACAAAGGTCTCCGTCGGTACATGCAATACCATAACCTCCATTTTCATAGGCAATCCCGGAAGTTGTACTGGTGTATCCATCTACATCATTGACTTGCACTGTTATAATGATATCGACACTCTCGCCTACATTTAAAAATGGGGTTTCAAATGTCAATGTCTGTCCTGACTGCGAGAATGTCCAGGTTGTCGCCCCAACGATATCTGTGATAGAATGACTAACATAAGCAGTATTCACATCCAAGATATCGGTAACAACAACCGTGTTAGCTACCGACGGGCCCTCATTAGTGACAGTAATCGTGTAACTATATTGTGAGCCAAGTCCAACCGGATCAGGATCATCCGTCTTCGTGATATCCAAATCAACATCGGCAGTGAAAAAATCACCAACTTGCAATAAGGGTACTTCCTGGTTTCCGGTATTGATTTTGCCTTCTTCGCATCCCCCGATGGTTGCCGCATCTCCCAGGCGGGTCTTGACATTACCTCCGACTCCTGCGGGTATACTTTGTTGTAAAACAAGCCAAACCTCCACAATGATTTCATCTCCTGGATCCATACCTGACACTTCAATCGAGCTTTCAATGATAGCTCCATTAAGCGTCCAAGCCAGATCACTAACCGAAGCATCACCATTAGGATCAATTAGAGCATCACCTGAACTCTCATCGACAAATGCTGCAATTACACCTAGGTCGCCATCAAAACCAAACAAACCACCATTGGTGGTTTCCGTTAACCATTCACCTTTTATTTGAATGACATCAGAAGTGCAGGCAGCACTGGCATCCACTCGCACAAAATATTCAAAAGCCACAATTTGTCCGAGGCCCAGGTATTCAGGCATCAGTGATTCACGCGTACTGCTGTGTGAGGTGCTATATGAGCCGTTAGCAAGCGGACTTACTTCCCGGCCTGTGGGCAAAGTATTACCTGCTATGTAATCATAATATACTTGCCGTTCATAAAATTCCGGATCATAAGCACTGAAATCAATACCATAATCACCGCCAGCATCATTAAACGTGATGGTTGCCACATGCTGCGAAGTTTGCCCGGTGGCCTTCAATTGAAAGAAAGCACCAAGGTCGGCATTTACCACGGTGTAGATCTCCTCGGAGAATTTTCCCAATGCATCGCAGGTAACCGTTGTTGTAATATCCTCCCAGGCTGGATCCAGCAACTCTGTCTCCTTGAGCAAGAGTTCCACAGTTTCAAAAGCTTCCCATCCTTTACCGGAAGCTGTTACAACATCGTTGGGCAGGTAATCCACCTTGTCGGTAGTTACTGTTTGAGCATTTAAGCTCGGCAACAATGAGAACAAAACAGATACGAGCAGGAAAGCACTCATAAAGGTTTTTTGAATTTTATCCAATGAGATAAGTTTATCTTCAATTAGATTTTTGCCTGTAATAAGGTAAATAGATTTCATATCCTTATAATTTTATGATTTATAATTTCTGTTCAATTTATCTTCTTACCAGTTTATCGTTCTCGAGCGTAGCGGGGTATTTTGGTTTGGTTTTTTAAAACGGGTGATCATCAGGCATCATATGAACCTCGCGTGCCAGTCGATCAGCCAGATAGGCCTGCTCTGGCACGGAGGTCGGGTCGTTTGGTTTGAATGGCATGCCAACAATTGTTTGCAGCCGTTGAAATATCCTATGAAAAATATTGTGAATCAATCTCCTGTTTTAAATAGTTTCGGTTATAATTCGACATGCCAAATTAATGATCATTGCTATTCAATTCACAAACATTACGTTCTATTGTATAAACCGGCCTTTTTTATGCATGAGTGCTACTAATTATTGCACAGCATATACTGGTACCGAATTGCTGATTTACCTGAAATTAATTTATTTATCCTGATTTTAACTTGTGGTTATGTGATCAATGCAAGAGTCGTTTGAATGGCCCTTTGATTTGCAGTTCGTATTCCCTGGTACTGGATTTGAGAATGCATTTTTTTTCTTTCCGGTTGATGCGATGGAGATAATCTTCATTGATCAGTACCGAACGGCTGATCCTTCGGAAGTTATTATAGGATAGCCGGTTTTCTACTTCTCCCAGACGCATGGACACCATCTGCTGTTCATCATCAATTAAGACCAACTCTGTATAATTACCCTCCGCCTGGCAATATATAATATGTTCCGGATTGATGTGGATGGAACCCGTCAGGGTTCTGAATATTATTTTTTTATGGCTCAGATACTGCATGACCTGTTCCAGTGAAGAATTGAAATGATGGGATGAATCCGATTCATTCAACCGCTGAATACATGCCTTCAGGTCCAGCACATTGACGGGTTTAACCAAATAATCAAAAGCCGAATACCGAAAAGCTTCAATGGCAAACTCATTGTGAGAAGTGACAAAAACAATGATGGTTGTCAGTTTGTGGAGCCGCATTTCTTTGGCCAGGTCGAAGCCGCTCTTATCAGGCATGTCAATGTCGAGAAAAACAATGTCAGGTTTATTTAGCAGGATGATTTTCAGTGCCTCGTCTGCTGAACCGGCCTTGCCAATTACACTCACTTCAGGCACATGTTTGGAAATGAGGTTGTCCAGAATGTTTATGGATACCCTCTCGTCATCAACAATGATCGCTCTCAGTTGTTTTTGTAGCATATGGTTGGTGTTTATGCGTAATGATCCCCCCGAAAAGCACAGATGGCTATTCTTGATTAGATTGCGATGTTGATTTTACATGATAAATATACATCAGGATATTTGAATGGGTATCTTTTTTAAGACTTATTGTATGAAGGTGGCTTTTTTTTACATGAAGGCCTACATTCCCTGTATGAACGAATAGTGTTAATGGTGGAGAATGGTAAAATTTTGATCGGGAATGGCTCATTTTTATGAATGAATTTTGGTAAAGAACAATGGGAAAGAGTTCGGATTACCAACTGATTCAAATATGCTTTGATTGTTGATATTAAAATTCAAGCGATATCCTTTAATTGCAAGACATGGGTTCATGCGAGCATATCAATAAGGGCTGATAAAACCTGTATCTCATTTGAATAATATTCATGTTGATAATGTATGGCTCATTATTAGATTGATTTTCCTGTCATTATTACTTGGATAACAACCAGTCTATCGCAAATTCCAGTTGCCTGTCGATTCCCGCGTAGATCTCGTCTTTGGTATTATTGACAAGAATATCGGGTGGAATCCCATTCCACTCAAAAACCTGCCCGTCATATCGCTCGAAATAGCCCGTGCCGATATAGATCATTTTGCCACTGGGTAAATAATATTCGCCTCTTGCATCTGGCAAACTTCCGGAAGAGGCTACACCACCCCCGCCTGTTGTATCACCTAGCACGGTTACAGTTGTTAATTGTTTTAAAACTTCAGTGCAAATTTCCCCGGCACTGAAGGTGGATCCATTGATCAACACCACAACAGCATTACTGTAATACGGAGATCTGGGCTGAATGGGATCAATTTCAATGGGTTCACCCAGCAGATAAAATTTTGGCCATGCCAGTTGTTCATTGATAAAATGAGAAACAACAGCCTCAATATTTTGTGGGGTGCCACCTCTTCTTTGCCGGATATCAATGATGAGGCCTTTTGTGTTTTTAAGATAATTAATGATCGTCGGGAATTCGTGAATGAGGTAGTTTTCATGGAAATCGGATAAAAAGACATAACCGATATTTCCAGGTAAAATCTGGTACTCTGCACTTCCGCTTTCAGTAACAATGAGTTCCTTATCAAAATAACTTCTAACGACGAAAGGATTGTATTCATGCCGGTCTTTGAAATAACGCTGCGGGTAGAACGGGTAAATCTGAGCCCCTCCATCGGTCTTGAAATAAACATGTCCATCCTGTAACTCAGCCAGCAGATCATTCAACACCTGGTAGAATTCGTCGCCTTTTGCCATTTCTGTTCTATTCCGATAGATGGTGTAGGTCGCATCCCAGTCAATTTGCTTAAATTCCAGAAAAGGATAAACATCATGTATCCTGTTCCACGTGGCTTCAAAATCAGCCAGGTTTTGGTCGGAATTTGCAGGTTTTACATAGATGTTTTCACAACCAATCAAGGTGGAAATTATAACAGCAAACAGAAGTTGTATAATTGTTTTCATGATGTATTTAGTTAGAATCTGTAAGTTAATCCTAAAACCAAATGATCACTGGCGACTATGATCGGATCCCATGGACTGATGGTCAATAACTGAAATTCGTATCCAACCCGCATGGAAAAATTGTTGACAATGAAATACCGTGTCCCAAAATCAAAAATTCCATTTAAGCCTTTAAAGAGGGTAAGGAGTTTGGCCGGAGATGCATCATCTTCGTCACTATCGACTGCCCTGAAAGTAAAAGACAGGACTGACAATGACAGAAAGGATTCGATCTGGAATTTCTGTGTGATGGGATAAACAGCATCCGTATTTAAACCTACGGAAAGCATGGCGGCAAATGATTGGGAATAATCAAAACCAGCCACCGCAATGTCGGGCTCATTAAAAAAATAAATAAAATCGGTTGAAGGTCCCAGGAATATATGCAGGTCCTTATGAAATAGTTGCGCGGTTTTAAGCGGGTATAAAAATCCCTGGTTCAGCATTACCTGTGTAATACTGGTTCGTGCATTGTTGTTTTTAATCTCATCTGAGAATCCATAGCTGAACCGAAGCCGGTAAATATATTTTTCATGTTCACGCGCCCATCCGAATCGGTATTGCGCGATAGGCCCTGCATATTTTTCTTTCGAAATGTATTGATCTTTAAACGCCAGGCGACCCAGACTGTATTCAGCATAGATTCCCTCCGGGTACTTATTTTCAGATTGAATTGTATCCTGACCCGATAGGTTTTGCAACCATAAAAAGCCTGATAGAAGTAAAAAGAAATTCAGGACTGTTCTCATGACTTTTAGTTTTTATTGATGATCTTTATTAAGGTTATATCCATTTTTACATGTTCACCTTTTTTTATCGAAAATCCATCAATGGTCTTTGAATTATAGCCGTCCTTGGTGCATACCAGACGCCAGTCGCCCGCCGGGATCAATGTCTTTATGAAAATGCCTTCCCGGTTTGTAAATACCGGATCAATGGTTTCATCAGGATTATTGCGTGCAGATAAACGCAGTTGAACCCCTTGGACAGGATTGCCATCTTCATCCGAGACTTTCCCTGTTAAAATGCCGCTCTCTTTAAATTCAGGCTGGTTGCTTCCAACTATTTCCGTTTTGATGGGAAGGGTTATTGCCCAGTTTTCTTCCAATTCCGGAATATTCCATTTTTGCAGGGCTTCAATGAGGGTCAGACCAAAGGCTTCATTGCCGGTATTGTTGCTGTCAACCGAAGCTGAAGACAAGATTCCGTGTTGCCAGTTCATGTGAATGAAGACCGTTCCTTTCAGTCCGGGATCATCATTATGGAATCGCATGATCACATCATGAATGTCATCCCAATTGGTCCGGAGATGCTCCATAAAGAATTGAACATTGGGGTCCTCGGTAGCGCTGTTATTTGTTTGAGCGACAACATGAATGGTCGAAGTGACAACCAGAAAAATGAGCGCCATGACAGCAAAATAGAAGGCTATTTCCTTTTTCATTACCAATGGGTTTTTGTAAGCACAATTCAAATTAAAAATCACACTCTACTAATTTTATTTCAAACTGTCGAACCATTGCAGAACGGCAATAACGGCTGCAGGTCCTGCTGTTTCATGGGTGCCTCCCGGAATGGTTGTTATCTGGATATTCGTAGCACCATGCGCATTAAATGCTTCTTTTGCCGCGATGGCATTTTGATAAGGAACGATCTCATCGGTATCACCATGAAAAAAATGAAGGGGTGTTTGCGGAGTCCAGTTCAACCTTGTGTTGTCCTCAAGCGCTTCAATTAATTCAGTTTCAAGCCCATTTTTATAATCTTCTATAAATTGGGGATTCATCAGGTCAGCCATCGTTGATGGTACCTGGTTTACTATGTCGCCCCAGGTTTTTGAACCATCAAATAAGCCAGGCATTTTGGATGCATAGGGTGCTGAAAACATGTCATTCAACCTGTTCCATCCATAAATCTTGTTATATGCAGTCAGAAAATATGCAGCATAAGCGGGTGTGCTGTAGTTATCCGCATTGAAAATAGAATCGACTGTACCCTTTAAATCATAAGGCCCTGCCATGGGTGCCACAGCTTTGAGGTTAAATTCATCTGAATAATCTGCTTCAATTAAATTTTGAGCAACCAGGGAAATATACCCGCCTTCAGAATATCCGGTTAAAAAAACCTGATCATTCAGGATTATCTGATTTTGGAGGCAATATGATTTACCTGCTCTCATAAAGTCAATAACAGAAGGTAAAATGGAGGCAGCATGAATGTATGGGTGCATTATGGTGGAGATGCCAAAACCAGGATAATCAGGCACAACTGTAAAATAACCCATCGATCCGGTAATCAATCCAATGATCCCTTCTGTCGAGTTGAGGGGCGATACAGAGGCCACCAGCTCCCTTTTAGTCTCCGTACCATGATGAAGGCTCATCAAAGGAAGATTATTTGTCCCGGTGGGGAGCATCATCGCACCCGAAACAATAATCTGCTTATTGTCTGCATCAACTGAATAATAGCTTACTGATATGGATTTGACCGAGTATGATAAGGAAAATGGAATATCGAAGCCGGCATTGTCAAGAATTTGTTGTATGTCAGTTGGTGACATCGTTCCCAGATCGGTGATCTGGACTATTTCACCCCGTTCATGTGTTATCGGCGGTGGGGGTGTTTCGTTTTCCTCCTTTTTACAGCTATAAAATCCAATGATTAAAATAATGATAATAAAAAGGACTTGTTTAATTGAAATGTTTAAGTTTTTCATGGCTTTTTAGTTTAGGTTTTTAAATTAACTTTTGTCGTTTCGGTCGGTTCGGCCATTGTCATACATTCCTTCCACTGCGATGATTTTCCCATTTTCGCGAACAAATTTCAAACGGAAATAATCCAGTTCTTTGAACCAGAAGGTGTCTTCCTTCATGGGGATCATTTGCATTTTTGGTCTGTCTTCCCGCTGATAAAATAATTGCCCGTTTTCAAGGGTGATTTTCCTTGGACCAAACTCACCCGTGTAGGCTTTCATATCTTTTACATCAAGATGGTAAGGTTCCCGTTCAGCTTTCAAAGCGTCGAGCTTCCAGCCAATGGCATTTTTGATCTCATCCATGGTCTCTTTCTCAAGGAGGTTTTCGAGTGCCATTTCATATGCTACATCATAGGCTTCATCCCGGCTAACTTTTACATCAGGCTCTACCCCGGAGCCTTCCCAGTTGGTCATGGTAATAGGATTTATGGCTCTGCCAAAAGGGACGGAAATGGTAAAATTATCATTGAGAATATAGCCGCTCACCGGGTGGGCTCCTCCTCCTGTTGTTTCACCAACGATGGTAGCCCGTTCCATATTCTTTAGGTTATAAGTGAACTCTTCGGCTCCGGAGAACGTGCGGTTGCTCGTGAGTATGTAAATATCGGTGTTGATCATTTTGGGCCCGGGAACATACGGTAGTGTCCAGAATTGTTCTGTTTTATCTCCCTCGCGGATATAAAAGGAGTTCAGGTGCTCTGTTTCATCAAAAAAATAAGTGGTCATGAGTTGAATCAAGGAGGGACTTCCACCGCCATTGTCCCTCAGATCGATGATCAGGGCATCAGTATGGGCCAGGAAATTAAGGGCAGCTACTGCAGTGGGACCGGCTACCGATGCATCCATGAAACTGTTGAACTTCAAATAACCCACATTCCCCGGAAGAATCTTGATTTCTTTAAAGTTGTAGTTACTGGCCTCCTGCAACCGTTTTGTGTAGGTTTCCAATTCCTTATCTTCCTCATCGGCTTCGGCTTTCTTTTGCATGGCAATTCTTTCCGGATTGTAGCGGATACCAATGTGTTTGTCATTGGAAACGGATCGCAGATCCATGGTCAAGGCCTCAGCGAATTCCTGGTGCGAATGGATTTCGGCATATTTCCCTTTTTCAAAATTTTGCAGGACCAGGTTGCCCATTTCTTTGCCCACATCCGGAAAAACATATTTTTCCGTCATCAAAAAAGCGATGCTGTCAACCACTTCTTTTTTTTCAGGTTGAGCAAGTGTAGTTTCTTCCTGGGCCTTTAAACACAAAGGAACGGAGGTAACCATCAGGAGTATGATCAGAACTTGTATTGTCAGTAAGTGTTTGTTGGTAGTTTTCATGATTTAAATGTTAATGGTTATGTATGAGTTAAAGAATTATTTCCATCTGTATGGAGGAACGATCCAGATTATTTAAAAGTAGCGAAGGTTCATGTGATTCGCTGAAACCAAAATTTTTGTAGAGATTGACTGCCTTTTCAAGCCTAGGACTCGTCAGTAGGGTCAGTTTTTTATAACCTTTATTGCGTGCCAGTAAAATTGCTGATTCCATTAATTTGTGGCCTATCCCATGACCCTGCAAATTTTCTTGAACCGCCATTTTGGTCAACTCGCCTACCCGCTTACTAACCTTCAGAATGGCCACGGTTCCGATCACCTCATCGAGGTAGGTCGCGATCAGGATGTCTCCACCTTTTTCTATTATCTCTTCATCGGGATTAAAAAGGAGTTTTTTATCGTGGGGTTCCACCTCAAAATATTTTTCCAGCCACCGCAGGTTGAGATCTATAAACGCATGCTTATAAACAGGTTTGTAAGAGATAATTTTCACCCTTGATACAATTTCGGCATTGACATTTTCTCGGATCCGCTCATAAATGGATTTCTGGAGAAGGCCGGTTTCAATTTTTTCAATTTCTTCAAAAAGGTTTGAGCCCGCCTCTTTCAGCAATCCATCCACCGCATTTTCCACACCCTTCCACACCGGTTCTAATTCTTCCACCAGTTGTTGACCTTTGGTGCTGAGTGTTAGTAAACGTTTCCGGTTGTCGTTTCGATCCCTGCTGGTTTCTATCAACTTTGCCTTTTCCAGTGCATTGGCCACCTGGTTAGCTGCTACATGCGTTTGATTGAGTTTGCGTGATATTTCCGTCAGGCTCAGTTTCCCTTCCTTTTTTAAAAGATGAACGAAGGTGAACCAGCGGGGCTCGAAATCAACATGTAATTCTGAGTACACCTTTGCCATGTCCTTTGTCAGGACTTCGGTAAGCTGTTTAAGCCGACTGGCAATGGCTATTATGCCCAATTCCTGAATGTAGTTCCGGTTCATAAATGTAAGTGCTTACATAAATTTTCAAAATTCAGACCATAGTGCTTAAGGTTCACTTAATGAATGCGTTGCGATTTAATTAATAAATGAAATAGACATCAAATTGTGTCGCAGATGGACACCGTATGTTCGGTAGCGATCAGGTATTATGCTTTTCATTCCGAAATACAGAAAATGGATTAATATGGGAAATATATGTTCAATATGGGAAAAAATGTGTATTTTTAATTGACCAAAATAAACCAAACAGTCTGGCATTTGTTATGCAGATTCAAATAAAAGTTGTTCGCATAAAGTGCATACATGCAGGAATTTATATGTTTTGGTTTATGATAGATGAAAATTTTTGAGAGCGGTTGTTATATTAATTTTAGAAAGATGGTATCAATATTGAAAATCCCGAAATGGTAAATGAAATATTGTCTATGATCAAAATCACATCTTTTTATATCATGGGTCTATTGGGATTTGTTCTTTTATCGGGAGCAACTTTTGGACAGTTTCGGCAAATTTCCCCGGTGACACCCTACGACCTGACGTGTGTTCACTTTGCTGATGCCAATCATGGGTTTGCAGGAGGACTGATGGGCACCATTATCCGGACAACGGATGGGGGAGATTCCTGGGATGCGCTTCCTGTAGTTTCAAAAACCACGGTGAATGCCATCCATTTTCTAACGCCCGACACCGGATTCGTTGTTGGTGAATCAGGCCTTTTTCTGAAAACATTCGATGGAGGTACTACATGGCATATCTTACCTGCTTCATCAACAATTGATTTTACTGGAATCGATTTTGTGAACAAACAAACCGGTTTTGTAATTGGGCACAGTCCCGAAGGAGGATTATTTTATAAAACCACAGATAGCGGCCTTAACTGGTCCATTAAAACCATTAAAGATGATTGTTCTGAGCGGGATTTTGTAACCGGTTTTGAATGCGATGATATATACCTAATGAACATGTCTTTTCTGGATGAAAATAACGGTATCATTGGTGGCTTTGCTTATAATTTCAATTATGGTAAACGTCCTTTTGTCAGTAAAACAGAAGATGGCGGTCAAACGTTTACCGATATCTCACCCCGTTTTAAACAGTCGGAATGGTTTTCAGGAAAAGAGATTGTAGCGGTCGATTACCTGAACGATCATGATGCCATTGCCATTATGAATACAGGTGATGGAACCGATTTCCTGTTGATCAGTGATTATCGCATCAAAACCTTTCGCTCCTCCGAAATGGATAACGAATTTAATTCGCGGGGCCTCTATTTCAATGTGCAGTTCCTGGGGCGCTTCATTGGCTATTTTACCGGTATCATTGATGGGCATTCTCAGATCATCAAAACCATCGACCAGGGCAATTCCTTTATGTTCCTGAATCCACCAACTGATAAATCACTTTATGCAGCTGCTTTTACCGATGTCAATACTGGTTTCTTTGTCGGACAGGATGGAACCATCCTGCAATTCAAAGATAAAACCAATATCGTTTATCATTACCCCGAGGCACGAAGCGGTTATTTTGCAGATCCTCCCTATACCATGGCTTCAACCAAAAAAAGCATGACCAGTACCCAGATTCATGTTTATAATGTGGACGCAAACAATGAAGATTTGTTTGAAGTGATCATGCGTGACCGCCATGGAAATGAAATACCCGTTAAACGATTCAAGACTAAAATATATTCTGATGAAGTTAGAATGAAAGTAAAAACGGCTGAACTTTCATCGGGGACCTATTTTTACACAGTGATATACAAAAATCAAACCCTGGTAAACGGCAAAATAGACCGTACTAACTTTGTAAAGAATTAATTGATCTTCCACAAACAATATCATCCTTGGATTGGTATTAATTTGATGCTTCCTATCTAAATTCAGTCGGCCATTGTATTCTTTGATCTTGAAAATGGCAGAAACTGACCATTTTACTCTTTTCAACAGTTTCATTTCGTTAGCTCAAACAGCCCGTTTAGAGTCCCAGAATGACCGTTTGTTTATGGAAGATAACTTTTCTGTAATATTTTGACGCTCTATATTTATTTATTCCTTAATTTAGACACCTTCAATCAAGTTCAACTAAAATAATTTAACCATGAAGAAGATTTTACTTTTTTCTATTTCAATGTTGTTCATTATGAGTATATATGCTCAGGAGAGAGCAACGGTATCCAAAAACCTAAGAAACTGGTCTGTGCAAAAAGAGAAAACTGCTCCGGTAGATGGATCCGAGCTGGTAACGGGTAATGCTGTTCCTGTTAAAGCCGCCAATTTCTGGACAGAAGACCAAATTGGTGATACCTGGTACGATAAACAATCCAATCGTTCGATGGCGAATCGCCTCTATCTCTACGATGATGGTACAATGGCTACTACCTGGACCTTTAGCCAGGAAACTAGCGGCTACAGTGATCGTGGAGCAGGGTATAATTATTTTGATGGCGAGGAATGGGGCGAGTGGCCGGAAGCACGCGTTGAAACTGTTAAATCCGGATGGCCTTCTTATTCACCCCTGGGTGAAAATGGAGAGATCATCGTATCTCACAATGCTGTAGATGCATTGATCATTAACCGACGTGCTGAAAAAGGTTCAGGCGACTGGACGGAATCGATCCTCCAGGGACCGGCAGGTTTTGAAAAAATTACTTGGCCCCGGGTTATTACTACAGGTGTTGATCAAAATATTGTTCATGTTCTGGGTATTATTCGTGATTATCCTGCTGCCGGGGATTATACACTGGGTTATTATCGCTCATCCGATGGTGGAGAAATATGGGATATCATGCATGAAGAAATTCCAGGTACCGGCCACGACTTCTATACCGACCTGGGTGCTGACAGTTACGTTTTTGCTGAACCAAGAGATGGGATTATTGCTTTTGGTGTATTCAACATCTGGTGCGATATGTTTATCATGAAATCAACCGATGATGGTGAAACCTGGGAAAAAACGGTTGTTTGGGAGCACCCCTATCCATTCTATGGTGATGAAACTATTTTTACTGATACCCTTTGGTCACCGGATAATTCAGGAGCCATTGCCATCGATAAAAATGGAAAGATCCATATTACATTCGGAATTGCCTTTGTAGGTAAATGGGAAGTTGGTACCACCTATTCATACTGGCCAGGCCTGTCTAATGGTATTGGCTACTGGAATGAAGATATGGATCCTTTTACTGCCGAAAATCAACACGATGCCCTTGACCCTGAAGAAACGTTGATAGAAGATGTCAATCTGATTGGTTGGTCACAAGACCTGGATAACAGTGGTGAACTTGAGTTTGTGGATATTGTTGCCTATTCTGAAATTGGTTTATGTACCATGCCCACCATGGTCATCGATGAAAACAATCATATTTTTGTCGCCTATGCTGCTACCACCGAAGGATTTGACAACGGCACCTATAATTTCAAACATGTATGGGCCCGCACATCTCCTGATGGTGGATTATCCTGGGGTAATCATTTTGACCTGACGGATGACCTGATCCATATTTTTGATGAGTGTGTCTATCCTATGTTTGCTCAAAACTCGGACGCCAGTCTATATTTACATTATAATGTGGACAGCGGACCTGGAAACGGCATTGACGGGGATCATGATCCCACACAAAATATCCAGGTTTTTAGTACCATCCTGAAGGATGATATCCTGGGTGTTGACGAATCCTATGATTTTAATGCAGAACAGGTATCGCAAAACTATCCCAATCCCTTTACCGGTCAATCCATTGTGGAGGTTAGCCTGCAACAACCTGCAGATATCTACCTCGAAGTATCCAATCTTCTGGGCCAGGTGGTTTATCGAACCGAAACGCAAAAGGCCGGAGTTGGTAAAAGCTTGCTGACCATTGATGCAGCAGGACTTGAGAAGGGTGTCTATATATATTCGGTATATGCCGGGAAACAAAAAGTCAATAAAAAACTGATCATAGAATAATTAGCGTTTTTCTATCAGATAAGCCCTGCCATTTATAAATGGCAGGGCTTTTTTTATGGATTTTAGGGTAATTACCCCAGTCATTTGGGAATATTCCCTTATGGTTTTGCCCCTTGCGCGCAATTACTTTTGCTTCATAATTGTTGAAAAACCTCTTCGCACTTAAGGTCTAAATAAAATCTTAAAAATTCACAGTCCCTTCTGCTTGATACACCTTATCAATTTGAGGTTTTCAACAATTAACTCGGGTAGAAGGGCTGTGTTTTTAATAACTAAAAAATGAAACGATGATGAAAACAATGACAAAACTGATCCTGATTGCTTTCCTTGCCACATCCATATTGGCAGGTTGCAGCAAAGATGACGACGAAACAGAACCTGAGAATAACACGCCAACAGGTAACTCCTTAACCTGTAAAGTAGATGGCACCGCATGGAATGCAAGTCTGGCTGTAGTAGCAACCAATACAGGGGGCGTACTTACAGTAACCGGTAGCGATAGCAATTCCGGTCAGTGCCAGATCATACTTTTCAACCCTACGGGTACCGGCTCATATACCCTTGGGGGTGGTATGACCAACCAGAGCAATGGCCGCTGGACAGAAGGTGTCGGGCAGGAAGATACCTATACAACCATGCTTGGACAGGGAAGTGGATCGGTTGAGATTACTGAATTATCGGATACCAAAGTAAAAGGAACTTTCAGCTTTACCGCTAAAAATTCTGCAGGTACTGATGTTTCCATTACCGAAGGTAGTTTTACATCCACATTTTCCAAATAGTGAAGGTCTGATTTTGCAATGCCAGTGCAATAATTTGAGTAGCTATGAAACCTCATTGCAAACTTTATAAAGGGAAATTGCCCCTCATCAGGATTGTGTTAACAGCTATCCTGATGATAGTGTTTCCGATATTGCTGTCGCAATTGTGGGCACAATCAGCCAATATGGATTATGAAAGGGTGAAGGTAGAAGATGCAAAGCAAATACTCTGCGGACTCGACCTTGCACCCGATAATTCATACCTGGCAATCAGCAGCATACAAAGTTTTCCATTTTATAAATATGATTATGAAAACAAAAAGATAATTTCAGCATTCAATGTTGGAAACTGGTATGCAGGTTCCAAAGTGGAACATTCACCCGGTGGGAAATATATTTTGCTCCAGCAGCTATTTTACCTTGACTTTGCCGTCAATAAAGACCGGGAGGTTGATTTCGAAATCATTGATGCTGCTACCGGTCAAAAGGTTAAAAAGTTTGAAAAGTATCATGCTGTGACCTTTACTCCCGATGATCAATATGCCGTAAGTCTGACAGCAAATGAAGTTGCTTTTTGGGATCTGGCAACAGGCAATAAAACACGGACTTTAAAAGTAGCCAATGCTACCAATGGCCTTGCAGTTTCTCCCGATGGCAAATTACTGGTTATATCGCACCATACCGATGAAGATAAAATTAAAAAAGATCCGAGATATAAAAAGAATAAGGATGCAAAAAAGGTGGCCATCAAGTATAAACAGCGCATCAGCGTATATGATCTTGAAACGCTGGAATATCAATATACCATTGATGAACTTTACGACATAATCTACCGATTGTCCTATAGCCCTGATGCCAGTGTGGTGTTTGTTTTGCAAATTCCTCACATGAAAGCCCAGTCCACAGGGTCGGCCCGGCAAACTTACATCTCCACCATCAACATGGAAAATGCTGAACCGCTGCGCGTTGGATTTACATCGCAAGCACCTTATGAACCTGATTATAAATTGAGTTACGATAATCGTTTGTTTGGGGTGGTGTCAAAAGGGGCCCGTTTTTTAGAACTGCACATTTACGATCTGACAACCGGAAAAATGATCAAGCGCTTTGAGCAATCCTATCGTTTGTTTGAAAAAACCGATGGTGGCATGACCATGGCCGACAGCAGGATGTCATTCGTTTTTTTGCCGGATAATAAAACCGTGGTCATGACCATGGGAAATCATCTAATATACTGGACTTTAAACTTATAAATTTAGGTATCATGAAAAAAGCAATATGTTTACTTCTGGCCATTCTTTCCCTGTCAGCGTATGCAGGAAAAAAACCGCTGATCGAAGATTATGATAAGGTAGTGGCCACTGCTATTAAAGAGATCGAACAAGCAATGGAAGCTCCGGAAGGTGAGCTCTATCTGTTTGCTAAAGAGAATGAGATCAGTGGTACATTCAGTTTCGATATCACACTCCACGAAAAAGGACTTGTTGCCACTGTGTTTGTGAAAAGCAACGAGGGTGGTACTATCAAATCCCAAAATATGCTTAAAGACTATGTCAAGGCAATGAAGTTTGAGTTCAAGATGCCAAAAGGCAAAGATTATAAATTCAACTATATTTTTAAGTTCAACCAATAATAATTATGTGATATGAAAACAGTATTCTTTACATTTTTTACAATCCTTGCATTCCAATTTATTGTTGCACAGGAGGACATGTCCATTGTATGGGAAGCCAAACTCGGACATAAAATCGATTACTACGGAACGGATCTTTCTGATAACCCCGATTCTTATAGTTTTGCCGCTGATGATAAAGAAGTTACCTTCTTTAAAAACAGCGATGGGAGCACCATATGGACGAAAGCATACAAGGATATGGCTCCAAAACTCCGGAAGGTTGATGAATTACTGGCTTTTTGGGAATCCAACACCGTTTTTTTATTTGACCGGAAAATGGGTAAGGATCAAATCGCCTGTATTGATATGGAAACCGGTGATCTGCTATGGAATACAGATAAGTATCAAGAAGTGACAGAAGATGTGGTAGTATATATTCCCGAAGAAGACGGTTTTGCCATCTCACTAAGAAAAGAGCTGGTTTTCGTTAAAGCACGCACGGGTGAGGAAGTCTGGAATACCAGCAAGTTTGTGGGTGCTGTTGGAAAATACTCCTACAATTCCGGTGACCGTACCATGGTAATGGTAAATTTCATGCCCAGTGGTTTGGCGGCTTTTTTTACCGGTTTTAAAAACCAGATTGCCAGGATCAACATGTCAAATGGTGAAATCCTTTGGGAAAGCACCTATATCGGACGGGCCGAGCGAAAGGTGATTACCAAGGAGTTTATTTACGACCTTGATGTGCAGGATGATAAGGTGTTCTTAAAAATGAATGGTCTGCAGGTCTATGATTATAATACCGGGGCTACCCTTTATTCCGCTGCATTTGATTTTACCCCTGGCGGACTGGTGAAAGCTCCCCAGGGGACCAAACGGTTTGGTGTTTATCGGGCAGTGGCCGATCCCATCATTGATGGTGACGATTTGTATGTACTGGATATGACAGATAAAAAAAACCAGTTTGTGAAAAAGTATGATGTTCACACAGGAAAACTTTTATGGACTTCCGGAGAAATCAAGGATGCACGCGCTATCCCGGGAATGAAAGTGGTTGGTGATAAAGTAGCCCTTCAGATTGGAGGCCGCGTTGAAACACAGTACTACCGAAAGTATAAATCAGGTGATAGCTGGGTCGAAGAGTGGGGAGTTACCTTCCCCGAAGTAAAACCTTTTGGGGTGCAGGCTTTTAATGCCAATGATGGAACCCTTGCATGGGAATCAGAAAAATTTAAAAAAGGGATCACCAATGCGGTTTCCTTCGATCAATATCATATTGTTTGCAGCGGCAAGTCGCTATACAGCATCGATATTAATACGGGTGAAGAAAAATATGAAGTGCCTGTTTCTAAGGGCGGCGTTGGTCAGGCGAATTTAATCCTGACGTATAAAGATGATATTGTGGTGGTTATTGGCGAAAAAGGGGTGTCGACTTTCAATGCGGCCAATGGCGAACTCCTGGCCAGTGGAAGTTATAAGACATCGTCCCTGTTCGACCGCCACGAGGATCTGGTGATCATGCAAACCGAAAAATCAGATTACGCTGCATTTGATATAGACACAGGAAATTATAAGGAATTTAAAGCCAAAACGGGCGCCGGAACCAGCCTGACCCGGGATGGTGAACACCTTTTTGTGTATGAGAAAAAAGTAGTTACAAAATTGAATACGCGTTAAAACCAATGAGGAGGACACCTTCTCTTCCTTGCCCCGGTATTCAATACCGGGGCTCTTTTATGATGATTGAAATCGCTTAATCCTGTGAACTTCGGATCAACACCTTTTGCAGGTCGTCACCCGTTGGGTTTTGATAAACCCTCAGGTCGAATTCCGGAATCACGGCCAGAACATGATCGAAAATATCCGCCTGCAGATCTTCGTATTTGGCCCATTCCTGGATTTTACTGAAAACATAGATTTCTATGGGGATGCCTTTCTCAGAGGGTTGTAATTGTCGAACCAGGAAGGTCATTTCATTGTGAATTTTGGGATGATTGCTCAAATAACCCCGCAGATACGCCCTGAAAACACCCAGGTTTGTTTGTCTCCTTCCATTTACAAGAATGGAGTTATCAATGTTTCTTTCATTATTGTATTTGGTTATTTCTTCTTCCTTATCAGAAATGTATTTTTTGACATATTCGATCTTTTTGAACTTATCAAGCATTTCGGGCGTGCAAAATTTTACGCTCTTCATGTCCATGTTAATGGACCGTTTAATTCGGCGTCCACCGGATTCTTCCATCCCCCGCCAGTTCTTAAAAGAATCGGATATGAGTGAGTAGGTAGGGATCGTTGAAATGGTTTTATCCCAATTCTGAACCTTAACAGTTGTCAATGACACATCTATTACCGTTCCATCGGCATCGTATTTAGGCATGCTGATCCAGTCGCCCGGTCTTAACATGTTATAGGCCGAAAGCTGAATGCCCGCAACAAACCCAAGGATAGGGTCTTTGAATACCAATAATAACACCGCACTGAAAGCACCCAGACCTCCGATGATCCCCAGTGGATTTTGACCGAATAAATTGGCGACAATGGTGATGAACCCTATAATGTATACAACGATCTTTACCACCTGTACATACCCTTTGATGGGTTTTTGACGGGCAATGGTAAAATCTTCATAAATGTCGGTCACTGCATTGAGAAAAGCATTCACCGCCATGATCATCACAGCAATCATATAAACACTCAAAACAACCCTTAATCCCGAAACAAATTGGGTATAAGGTTCCAGCACGACAGGTGCAAAAGTGTAAATGATAAAAGCCGGAACCATATACGATAATATTCTGAAAAATCGCCGCTCAGTCAAACGGTCGTCCCACTTGGTCTTCGATTTTTTAGTAAGCTGATTTATCGCAGAAAGCAGGATTTTTTTGGCAATGAAGTAAGTGATAATACTGGCGATTATGAGGAGGGCAAACATGACAAAATCACCAGCGACAACGGCGTCTCCACTGCCTATTCCCATTTGCTCCAACCACGTAACGATGGAGGATTTAAAGTTGTTAAACATAATATCCGGATTAAAAAATAATTCAGGCCAAAATTAAAAAAAGCTTATCGGATGGATAAGCTTTTCGTCGTTTAATTATATTTTTAACTTTTTAACAGCATCTATGTATTTTTTCTGAAGCAGGTTAAGTTGTCCGGTATCGATTTCTTCGGCATAGATCCGCACCATATCCACCAGGCAGTTTTGACGGTAAATGGTACCCATAGCAGCATCGAATTTATCATTGTCCAGATTCCGTTTCAGATCCAGGGTGGTTTTTTCGAATTGATTCCAGGTGAAGTTGCCGGGTATTTGCAGATACCACATTTGACTTTCATTGGTATCATGGTAAAGGCCGGGCTCAGTGGTCTCAAGGGCAAAATACTTCCTGATTTTAATGAGGTTGTAATAGGGTTTGATCCTGCGGTATTTCAAAAACTGGATCCCGCTTTCCTTGTAAAGTCTTACAAGCTCAGGAATAAATTTGTAGTCATCAAGAAATTTTACACGAATACAAGGCCGGGTTTCATTAAATACAACAACCTCACCAATGGTCGCATCAAATTTTTTCTTGAATTTTTTCTTTACGGCATGATTGGTCCGCATGATGTCTTCTTCCTGATGCTGACGCTTGGTGACCAGAAAGACACTGCCCGGGTTCAGTACTTTTTTGTCAGGAATGGTATTGTGATAATATCCTGGGAACGGGAATTTACTTTCAAGTACCAATGCTCCTTCGCAAAATTCTTCTTCAAGACTGGCCAGAATTTCTTTTTTCGAAATGCTCCCAAATGTTTCAATGGTTTTCTTTTGTTCCATTTTTCCGCTTTGATTTATGTAGATTGAATGATGCCACAAATATACAAAATTATAGATGTGAAATGGTGTGTTAATAACTATTCATAACTGTTGAGGCAGCTGATTAGCATTTACATTGATGATGAAGTGCTATTAATGATCCGGGCTGAACATCGGGTCCCAGGGAGGTAGTAGAACCGGTTCCAGTTCCAGGATATTTAAGGTTTCTTCGTCAATATATTGTTTATGAATGACCAGCCGGAACATGTATTCATCAAACCATTCGTCGGTCATGATCAGGTGTCCGTTGAATCCGGTATTTCCCCAGCTGTTTTCAAGAAGCCATTTCACGGGTTTCCCGTCTATTAGGTCAACAGCAACCAGGGCCATCCCATGGGTTGAACCACTTTCAAAAGTTTGTATCCTTTCAGATTTGTCCATGTCGAAATCTACCCCAAATAAAGCATTGTAATTGTAGTTATTGACATCCAGGAAACCACGATCTTTATCGAGTTGCTTGCCCACATCGCACGAGAAATACATGGCCTCATTTCCCAGGATCGATTGTATGGCAAACTCCTTTAATTTTTCACTTTCCAGGTTGATGTATTTCCAGTTGCCACCCTCCATCATATGCCGGTCGTAATCAATTTCATACAATTTCCCGAATTCCCGCGATGGGTCATTCATGAACATGACATAGTCATTCATGTCCACACCCACAAATTCTTCAAAAAACGACTTTGATGTGTAAGTCTTAAGTTCAGAGAGATTGCCATCCCTGTCCTTATAACGCCATTCAAATTCTGTGGGTGGTTCCCCCAGGGTGATAGCGAGAATGCGATAAACATCGGCCAGCATGGTTTCTTTTGCTTTTCTGAGTTCAGAGGGGCTTTTCCCGGCAGCATGCATCTGGCGCAATTCCATGCCATCACCGCGAAGCTTTCGCCTTATGAGGCGCGACATCCAGCTGGTATTTTCACTGTTGTGCGACTCCGGAAAAACTTCTGCAGGTACCAGGCCATATTTCCCGATGATATCAACAATACCCGTCCATTGTCCACCATCCCCGATGGCATTTTTAAAGAGCCAATCTACCCGTTTGTCGTCCATGGGTTTATCTGCCGTTTCAATGATTCCTTCAAGGAAGAGATTGGATTTTTCGAGTTGATCGTAAAAAAAGTTAAAGTTCTGAGAAAATGAAAATTCTTCAAGGTTTTTATCTTCGATTACTTTTGCTCTGAAAACATTCAAACCTGTAAAGAGCCAGCAACGTCCTGTCGATTTTTGATCAGTGATGCCTGCAGACTTCACACGGTTGGAAAAATAGGTGTCGGTTTTACCCAAATTACTGCGATTGAGCACAAGACTGCGCAAATCATTGGCAGATGCAGCATTTTGAAGGGCTTCGGTACCCGGATCATTTTGAAATGTTTCTCTGAAATTTTTCAACATCGCTTCATCAATGGAAGCATTTTCCTGTCCTTTTGCGATGAACATGGTCATCGGAACGAAAAGGAGAAAAAAGAGCGTTCTTTTCATTTTATTGTTTTTGAATGATTGTTCGTCAACGAAAATACCAACACTTTTTGCAATCAGCAAGCAGTATTTTTAATTAATTCTGTTAAGGAGTTAACAATGTATTGAAGCTGAGTAATTTATTTTCAGGATCCCGATTTTTTATTGTTATTTTGCATTTTATATCCAAAAACTTCCATATGAAACTGCTTTATGTTTTGCCTTTTTTGGTTGTCATTGCTTTGTTATCTGGTTTATTCAGTTTGCAGAAAGCTCTGTCAGAGCCTCAACGTCCTCATCTTCATCAGGACTTAAAAAATGCCGAGCTGCCCATGGGTTTTAATGATTTGTTTGCCGGTTCGGGAGATTGTCAGTTGTGTCATGATGCCCAGGTGAATGCCCAGGGAGATTTCATTGGTATTGTCTCAGACTGGCGTTCTAGTATGATGGCGCATTCCTCCAAAGATCCTTTCTGGCGGGCAAAAGTAAGTCATGAAACCCTCGTTAATCCGCAACATGCAGAATTACTGGAGAATGTTTGTACCCGTTGTCATGCCCCGGTGGGGCATTTTAATGCCCACTTTAACGGACAGGAATTTTATTCCATTGCGGAAATGGACTTGGATCCCCTGGCCAAAGATGGTGTCAATTGTACGGTGTGTCATCAGATCACCCCCGAGTCGTTGGGCAATTATTCCGGTGAGCTTGAAATAGGAACGGAGAAGAAGATTTGGGGACCCCATGAAGCGCCCTTTACCAATCCCATGATCAATCATACCGGTTATACTCCCACCTTCAGCCCGCATATTCAGGATGCCCGGATTTGTGCATCCTGTCATTCGCTTATGACACCTACCATTGACTATAGTGGAAATTTAACCGGGACTGATTTTCCGGAGCAAGCCATTTATCATGAATGGCTCAATTCTGATTTCAGTGTGAATGAAGTTACCTGTCAGAAATGTCACATGCCCAGTATTGAAGATACGGTTAAGATCAGTTCCATGCCGCCCTGGCTTGATGGACGCTCCCCCTTTGCGCAGCATCAACTGGCCGGAGCCAATGTATTCATGTTGAAGTTGATGAAAGAGAATATGGAAGAACTGGGGATCACAGCTACAGAATGGCAAATGGATTCGACCATAAACCGGGCCAGGCGTATGCTGCAACAAGCGGCCCTCAGTATGCAACTCAATGAGGTGGCCCGCACACCCGATACCCTCTTCCTTGAAATGATACTCACCAATCATGCTGGTCATAAGTTTCCGGCAGGATATCCCAGTCGCCGAGCATTTATAGAGTTATTGGTTATGAATGAATATGATACCCTCTTTCATTCGGGCAAAATGGATGGTGATTACAATATCATCGGTGAAGATGAGGGTTTTGAAGTCCATCATGAAACCATTCAAACGCCAGATCAAGTTCAAATTTATGAGATGGTCATGGGTGATGTAAACCTGGAACCCACCACCGTACTGGCCTATGCTTTTCAGCATTTGAAAGATAACCGGATTCCCCCTTCCGGTTTTAAATCTTCACATTTTACCTGGGATACGGTGGCCGTTACCGGTCAGGCCATGTACGATCCGGACTTTAATTTCGAGTCAGGGATTGAAGGCTCCGGAAGTGATCGTGTCTTATTTCATGTCCCACTGAATGGTAACAATGATGCCCTGGAAGTAATTGCCAGGGTGCATTATCAAACCGTTTCCGGCCGCTGGCTTGAGGATATGCTGGACTATTCTTCCGACGAGATTGATGCTTTTAAAATGATGTATGAGGTAGCCGATAAAACACCGGTCCTGGTAGCAGAAGCTGATCTGACCAGCACGTCAACAGATATAAGGCTCTGGCAAGAGGAATTATTTTCCGTCCATCCCAATCCTGGACCGGGACGGTTCAATGTGCAATCTGAAAATCCGTTAACGGCCATCAATGTTTATGATCAAAGTGGCAGGTTAAATCAAACTATCCATAACTTTGCATCCCCATCCGTAAGTCAAAACATGTCCATCAGGATTGACGGATCGAATGGTGTTTATTATCTTGAAATGCTGGATGATCAGCAAAATAGGCGAACGACAAAAATTATTCTGAACAAGTGATACCATGAAATACAAAATTGGGGATAAGGTAAAATTTCTGAACGAAAGCGGGGGAGGGGTTGTGAGTAAGATCATCAGCCCGAAAATGGTGAATGTAATGATCGAAGACGGGTTTGAAATTCCTGTCATGACCTCAGAGTTACTGAAAATTGAATTGGATGCACCGGTAGATTCTCCGGTTCATATGTTCAGAGAAGATTTTCATGCAGATTTGAAACCATCAATAGAAGAAAATCACTATGAGGCGGATGATCGAACCATTCCTCTAACCAATAACAAAGCCAGAGGAACGGTGGCCGATGGAATTTATTTTGCATTTGTACCGCATGATCAAAAGTGGCTCATTACAGGATTGCTCGATGTCTACCTCGTGAACAATACCTCCTTTGACATATTATACAGTATTTTCCTTGAAAAGGAGGAGGGTGGATTTATGGGGTTTGATTATGGCAGTGCAGAGCCTTCCAGCATGATATTGCTACAAACCCTTGAGCGGGATCAGTTGAATCAATGGGAAAAGGGGATTTTACAAGTACTTTTTCATCCCGAGGAGGGTTCAAAACTGATGGCACCGGGAAATTCAGGGTTTAAAATCAAACTGCCCCGGTTCTATATCGAAAGCAGTTACAAGGACTCCGGTATAATTGATGGAAAGTCCATTCTGGTTTCGCTGATAACCTTGACCTCTTTAAATATCATTGCTGAGAGCAATGCCCCTCAGAGGGAAAACACGGAACCCACCCTTGCCAAAGCTGAAATTGTTGAACCCGAAAATATCATTGATAAACACCGGACCAGTCCGTACGAAGCAGTCGTCGATCTGCACATAGGTGAACTGGTTGATAATATGACAGGTGTTGACAATGCCGCCATGCTGCGCATCCAGGTTAATTATTTTACCCGTTGCCTCGAGAATGCCATGGCCAATAAATTGCACAAGGTTACTTTTATCCATGGTGTGGGAACAGGTGTGCTTAAAACAGCTTTGAAAGAGATATTGAAAGAGTATCCCAACGTTGAATACCAGGATGCCTCCATGAAACAATTCGGATACGGCGCTCTGGATGTTATAATCAGGAATTAATCTCTAACCGGATTTTCCCTGAATTTTGCGAACATTTGAGGTTTAAAACCGTAAAATCTTTATTAAATTTTGTTCGCTATGAAAAACTTTACCTTCTATGCTATGCTTTTAGCCTTTATGATTAGCATAAAGGCCTTTCCCGATGATATTTACTGGACAGGAAATGATGGGGATGAAGACTGGTTCAATCCACTCAATTGGAGTCCTGCCCAGGTACCTACGGCCTCTGATGCGGCATATTTCCCGGTGATGGCTGGAAATGAGGTGGTTGTCATTGAAAACAACACAGCCTATTGCCAGGCATTGTATTTTGCCGGGCAAAATTATACCCTTGAAATTGAGGATGATGGCGTTTTTGAAGTTTCAGACATGATCCAGTTAACCGATCAAAATACCTTCTACAACCGTGGAGTTGTGAATGTAACCGGTGATTTTGAATGCACTGGATTTGTGGATAATAATTTTGGAGGTGAATTGACCATCAACGGTACTTTTCAAGTAGATCTCCCCGGCCTGGTATCCAATACCGGCAATGCGGTTCATGCATCACTCATAGAGACCTGGGACATGGTTAACAACGGCGAAGTTAACAATGAGGATATGTCGACGATAACGATTATCAATACCCTCAATAATTACGGCGATTTCACGAATTTCAATTCAGCCGTCATGAATTCTATGGGTACCCTTTTTAATTATGGCAATTTGAGTTTTGAAAAGAAAAGTGAACTTTATGCTGCTCCTTTTTTCGAAAATCATGGAATGTTCATCAGTGAAGACAAAGCGATCATTGACGGTAATTCCGCACTGGTGCTAACCAATTACGGCACCATACAAAATATTGATCAGTCTGAATTTGTCAATATCGTCGATTTGATTAACTATGGGACCATCAACAATGAGGATAAAGCTGATTTGATCCTGCTGGAAAATATGGAGAACCATGGGGACGTGATCAATGATTCCTATATGGAGACCGGACTTGGATGGTCTAATTTCGATGGGTCAACCCTAACCAACACAGATGTTATTTACTGTCAGGGAGATTTTTATGACGATGGTGTTACCGATAACCAACTGGATTTAACGGTTGATGGTCAGCTATCCGTCGATGTAAATGGTCAAATCCTGAATACCGGATGCTTTATCCTGAATGGCAATGCCGGAATCGAAGGACAATATGTAGGGTCATTGCTGAATTATGGAAGCATCAGTGGCACCGGAACTTATTCCTATAATCGAGATACGGGTGGTACAGGTGTTACGGCCGCTTTTGAGGGATGGCATTATATTTCAACTCCAGTGGGGGGAATGAGTTGCCATCATATTTTTGATTATTATATCAATGACTGGGATGAAACTAACAATACCTGGTATAATTATTCACCCAGTGGTTCAGGCTGTGTGGCCGGCCCTGATAATCCGTTTGATTTAATGAAAGGATACAGCATCAAACGAGAACTCGATTATGCCTGCAATGCTGTCAATCCAGCAACCGGATCGGTAGTGGAATTTACCGGATCTGCTGCGCAGGTTCATACCGGAAATCAATCGATCATGGTAAGCGGAAGTGATTTCCAACCGGGTGATCCTGATAACATGAACAACTGGAACCTGGTGGGAAATCCCTTTCCATCAGCTGTTGATGCCGGTTCCATCAGTTTTCCGGCCGAGATCGATAATGCCATATATTATTACGATGATGCTACACTGAGTTATGAAGCCTATGTGGGCGGGGTTGGACAACCTTTTATCCCGGTTGCTCAAGGATTTTTCGTCCACGTCAATACACCGGGGACCTGGAGTTTTGATCTTGATAACACCACCCGTGTTTGCGATGGATCCGATAACTGGTATAAAAGTCAAAGCACTAACGTTCTGGAAATAGCAGTACACGATAAAAAAGGACTGGGTGATAAAACCTATTTCCGGAAGCTGGAAGCTGCCACCCGGGATTTTGATAAAAAATGGGATGCCTATAAATTATTGACAGACCTACCGGAAGTGCCGCAAATTTATAGCAAAACAAACAATATTCGATATGCCATCAATGCCATGGATCAGGCCGATGAATTGCCATTGTTTTTTAAGTGTGGAGAAACAGGATATTATACAATCACTGTAGACGGACTGGATGATTTCGACCTGGTTTACCTGGAGGATAGAACCACCGGGATATTGCATGATTTAAAAACAAAACCCTGGTATACCTTTGTCGCTGAGCAGAGTGATCATTCTGCCCGTTTCGTCCTTCATTTTGAGGAGTATGCTGAAGGCCTTGAGGATCAAGGATTCATCATTTATTCGAAAAATAAATGTATTTATTTAAAAAATCAAAGGGACCTTTCGGGTGATATTGTTGTCATCAATTCAGTTGGACAGGTGATTGTCACCACGAGATTGCAGAGTGGATTGAACCGGATTCAATTGAATCAACCTGAAGGAATATACATTGTTCGCGCTCTGACACCAACTTATACGGTAAACAAAAAAGTGTTTTACCATTAAAAACTGCAGGAAATTAGTAAGGACTGTAAAAAATCCCGCCGCGTGCGGGATTTTTTTATGAACTGATTAAGGATCTGTTTTCTTCGGCTCATTAATTTTTCCTAACTTTAGCAGCAGTATCCATACTGCTATGAATTCCACTGTTTGTTATATCCTCGTTGTTATCCTTTCTCCTTTATGTTTTAACCATTTTGTTTCAGGGCAATCCCAAATCAACTCTCCCGGTATTAACCTGGGCCCTGATTTTAATTTGTGTACAGGGTTTATTCATTTATTGGATGCAGGGCCCGGCTACGACAGTTATCTTTGGCAGGACGGTTCCACTGATCAAACTTATATGGTTACAGAAGGTGGAACATTTTGGGTTCATGCTTATGTCGGTTCAGTCATGTATGCAGATACCATCCACATTGGTTACTGGCCCTATCCTGATCCGAATCTGGGAAATGATACCCTGTTATGTCCGGACCATTCAATTATTTTGGAACCACCTGTCTATTTTACCAGTTATTTATGGCAGGACGGATCAACTTTGCCCTTTTATGTTGTTTCCGATGAAGGACTATACTGGGTTGACGTAACTGATGTTCATGGCTGTACCGGATCGGATTCCATCTTTGTCGAGTATTCCGATTTTGAGATCGATCTGGGAGAGAATATCAGCATATGTTTGTGTGACTCTGTATTGCTTGATGCCGGTGATGGATTTTTTAATTATGAATGGCAGGACGGATCAACGGGTCAATATTTTCTGGTGGTCGGAACGGATTATGGGGTAGGCTCCCATGAGTTTTCAGTCACGGCACTGGATTCTAATAATTGCGAAACTTCAGATACAATCTTGATATATATCGCTGGTTACACCGAAATACCACCCATTTCCGATAATAAAATACGAATTTATCCCAATCCGGCCGATGATTTCCTGATCATTAACTTTGGTGAAGCCGGAACGTCGATTTACACCGTGGAGATTTTCGACATGCACGGAAATAAAATCTATCAATGCGATAACCTGAACAATAGTTCCGCTGAATCAGTTAATCTTGAAACGGATCACTTCAAACCCGGTATCCATATGATGAATATTCAAAGTTCATCTTGCGTTTGGAACCGAAAACTGGTCATCAGCCATTAACTAATTTTGTTTACAACCTTCTTTTATCCGGGAATCAGGATATTTAAATACCTGGTATAAAACTTCACCTGCACAATTCAATTATTTGTTGCAAATGTCTGAACAGAATGCTTATCCGGAAGTAGCCTTTCGCGCTGAAGAAGTCATGATAATACCGATGATCAGCACCACGGCACTCACGATGACGGGTGTCCAGTTGGCCGAGCTTATACCGATATCGAGCCCGAAAGCACTGAATGATTCCGATTGATTGATGGCTTGTATCCCGAAAATGAGGGTTCCGGCAATACCTAATATGAGCAATATAATTCCTGCTGCTTTCATAGTCAGTTTTATTTTGATTAAAATATTTGACCCTTCATTATGTTAAAATTGTGCCAAACTCCTTGTTTTGTTTCTAATGCCTTTGTTATAAGTGGCTTGAGAAGTTTAATTCGTTGTGTCAACCCCGGGTTTATAAAACAGAGGCAGTTATATATGTAGAATCTTTTCACACTAATTTATAGTTGAAGGGCCTTCGATGTAACAGATTCCTATCCTACAGCTCAATAGGTTTGTCTACCTAAAATTTAAAGATTACTATTCATATATGATCAAAATATGTAAATTTATCGGGAATTTAAACTTAATAATCTGCAAGTTGTTGTGAGAATAGTATGAGTGATTTCAGTTCAAAACAATCAAAGGAAAAATGGCTGGAAGAAGGTTACCGGCAATTTGCATTGTACGGACCCCAAAATCTCAGCATCAAAAAAATCAGTGAAGCGCTTGGTTCCTCCAGGGCTTCCTTCTATCACTTTTTTGGGGATATGGATGTTTTCACTGAAGAATTGCTCGCCATGCACTGGGACATTGCAGAAAAATTTAATGAGATTGGCAAAACATCATGCAACCAACTCTTTCCCGACCTATATGATCTGCTGGCGGAGAATCCTGTACCGCTTCAGTTCAGTATGCAGCTTTTTCATCACCGCAGTAAACCGGCCTTCAATTTTTTGTTCATCAAAACCTATGAGGCATCAGCCAAAACCTTTTTACTATATTTGTTTGCAGAACATTATTCCTTAACCCAAACTGAGCGCGAGATTTTTAATCTTTGGATTACGGTCGGGGAGGCCTGGTATTCAAGATTGAATAAAGAAGACCTATCATCAGAAAGGCTTCAGAAAGTTGCCAGGGACATTATGGACAGCGTGATAAAGTTTGCCAATTCACAGTTGTATGCTGCCATAAAGTTGCAGGATAGCTTTTAGAGCGATACTATGAAAAAAAGAAAGGTCCTCATGTTGTAATCATATCACACCTTCCTTTAACAATATCACCTTTCCATTAGACACTACTGTCTAAAATTCCCGGTCTGCAAGTATTAATTTTACCCTGATAAATTCAATTTATTTATAAATTAGCACTTAAGACTTCATAAAATACAACTCCTCAAAATTATTTTAAGATGAAAAACACTTTCTTATCATTCGTAAGCCTGGCTATGCTGGCACTGATATTCAGCTGTTCGCCTCAGTCAGGTAATACAGAAAAACAACAGGGGAACGCAATTCCTTATCCTTTGCCTGAATGGGACGGCGTTCAGGGTAAAACCCTGGCCGATTCCAAACCCGATTTTATCGGTCAGCCCAAAGCACCTGAAGGTGCTCCCAATGTGCTGGTTATCATGCTGGACGATGCCGGGTATTCCAACGCATCATCCTTTGGAGGCATGATGAAAACCCCCACATTCGACCGGATCGGGGATGAGGGAATACGCTACACCCATTTTTCAGTAGCAGCAGTGTGTTCTCCAACCCGCGCCTCATTACTCACCGGTTACAACGTTCACCAGGTCGGTACAGGGATTATTTCCGAGTTCGCCACGGGTTACCCGGGTTATAATTCACAAATTGATTACACTACCCCTTCCATTGCCAAAATCTTAACCGAAAATGGTTATGCCACTGCCGCTTTTGGTAAATGGCACAATACACCCATGGAAGAAGCTTCTCCGGCCGGACCCTTTGAGAGCTGGCCAACAGGTATATGGGGATTTGAATATTTCTGGGGATTCCTGGGCGGCGAGACCAATCAGTTCCATCCCTTGTTGTACGAAAACACCACGGCCATTGAAACCCCGAAAACCAATGCAGACGGATCAACGTTCCATATTTCGCACGGTATGGCCGATCAGGCAATCAAATGGCTGGACAACTGGAAAGGTCTGCGGGATGTTCCGTTCTTCATGTACTATACGCCAGGGGCCGTCCATGCTCCTATACAGGTGCCCAAAGAATGGAGAGACAAATATAAAGGACAATTTGACGAGGGATGGCATGTTTACAGACAACAACTCCTGGAACGCCAGAAAAAACTGGGACTGGTTTCGGAAGATGCGGAAATGGTTGACTGGCCGGAGGTTATCCCCGAATGGGATTCATTCAGTGAAGAAGGGAAAGAATACCTGGCCCGCCAGATGGAGGTGAATGCTGCTTTTATGGAGCATGTTGATTATCATATCGGTCGGGTTATCAGTCATTTGGAAGAAATGGGAGAGCTGGACAATACAATGATTGTTTATCTCACCGCTGATAATGGTAATACTGCTGAAGGAACACCTACCGGCACCTTTTCTGAGCTGCTTTTTCAAAATGGCTTTCCTCCGCTTACCATGGAACAACAATTAGAGAAGCTGGAAGAATTTGGTGGACTTGATGCCTGGGGAGGACCACATTTAGCCAATCACTATTCTGTCGGTTGGTCCTATGCCGGTTCAACACCATATCAATGGACCAAACAAATTGCCTCACACTTTGGGGGCACCATGTCGGCAACAGCCATACGCTATCCCAAAGCCATTAATGCAAAAGGTGAGTGGCGGAGGCAGTTTCAGAATGTGACCGATCTCGTTCCTACCATCCTTGAGGTTACCGGAGTCCCTGCACCCGATTATGTGAACGGACAGAAAAGAAAGGAGTATCCGGGAAAATCGCTTACTTATGCATGGAACGATCCGGATGCCAAAACCAACCATCCCACCCAGTATTTTGAGATGAGCGGATTCATGGGATTATACCATGAAGGCTGGACACTTTGCGGAAAACCAACCCGTGTTCCCTGGTCTTTAGATCCTGAAGCTATTGCCAATTTCGATCCCCTAAACACCGAATGGGAATTGTATAATATTGAAGAGGATCCGATACAGCAAGTTAACGTAGCAGATCAATACCCGGAAAAAGTCAAGGAACTGGAAGAAATATTCTGGAAAGAGGCAGAAAAATATAATGTATATCCCGTGGGTGGTTCTATGGGCAGAATGCTGCAACCGGAATCCAATCCGCAAAAGGCCGCCAAACGACACTGGGAGCTGACGCCCAACGTTTACCGGGTGCCCGAGTTTGCCGGGCCGGAGCTCAAATCTACCAATTATGAGATCAACGCTTATTTAACTGCCGACGAAAACACCGAGGGTGTTATTTATGCGGTGGGAGAACACATCGGAGGACAGGCATTGTTCATTATGGATGGCAAGTTGAGGTACAGCTATTCCACACTTGGCCTCTACTGGCATGATTTCGATGGTGATGTAAAAATACCATACGGTGATGTAAAAATCACCTTAAAACATACCATGAAAGAACCCAGACTGAATGGTCCATCAACTGTCGAATTTTTTATCAACGATGAAAAAGTGGGTGAAATGGATATCACGGCAACGGTTTACTTTGCATTTACCGGTCATGAAACATTTGATATTGGACGCGATGAAGGCATGCCTGTCAATGAAGAATATGCCGATAAGGGTAAATTTGAATTTACTCCAGGTCAACTGCACAAGGTGGTATTTGACATTAAGAATCCTGAAGAGAAGTGAGCGCCTCTGAGTATGGTGATCTAGATTAATGTGATATGAATATCCATTCATCTGCTAAAACTTTAGGCGGGTGAACGGGTATTCAGTTTTTAAAACTAAAAACAAATTAATAAGCAGAGAATTAATATCTGAATGGCATAGAGGCAAAGTGAATTCTCTCAGGTACTTTTTGAAAATATAATAGCAAGTAGAATATCTATAAAGACATTAAAAAAGAATCATGAAAAAACTATTTTTTGCAGTTTTTATCATTACAGGCTTATCAATAGCTTCCTGTTCACAAAAACAGGCAAAAGTAAGCCCGGAGGAAGCAAAACAAATTGCCGAAGAAGCTTACATTTATGCCTATCCCATGCTCGATCATTATAAAATGATGTTTGCCATGGCCATGTACCCTGAATCCGGAGCCTACACCGCCCCGATTAATGAAATGTATCACAATCCGGCGCTCAGCGGACCAAAAGACACCATTATTGTTCGCCCCAATAACGATACTTTTTACTCTTCCGTTTGGTTCGATTTATCAGGTCAGCCGCAGATATTGAAAGTGCCAGCAATTACTGATGGAAGGTGCTATTCCTTCCAGATCATCGACATGTACACGCATAACGTTGATTACGTAGGCACACGAAAAACGGGATTTGATTCGGGCACCTATATGTTTGCCGGGCCCGACTGGGATGGCGAAAAGCCCGAAGGAATCAACAAGGTGATTCAATCGGAAGGCAACTACCTACTGGCCCTTGGCAGAACGCAGGTTTTTGGCCCTGACGACATAGAAAGTGTACAGGCTGTAATGAACAACTTTGAGGTTCTGACACTGGGTGAATATCTAGGAAAGGATGTTCAGCATGTGGCTTCGCTCTTGCTTGACCTGCCTCCCTATAATCCGGCAAAAGTTAGTGACGAAAATTTTATTGGCTATTTCAATGCTTTGATGGCACACGCAAAAATCCATCCAACTGAAAAAGAACTTTTTGCACAGTTTGCTAAAATCGGGATCGAACCGGGAAAACCATTCAATCCGGAGGATTATGATCCTGAAGTAATTTCAGCAATAAATAAAGGAATACAAGCCGGAATGGAAAAGATTAAGGAAGCATCGATGAAGCTGGGTGTGCGGAAAAATGGCTGGCAATTGATCGCCAATGCATTTGGCACCCGCGATGCCATGCAGGGGAAATACCTGACCCGGGCAGCAGCGGCTTATTTCGGGCTCTGGGGCAACGACCTTGAAGAAGCCTTTTACCCTGAAACCACCTTTGATGCAGATGGAGAAGAACTCGATGGTTCAAAACACAATTATCTCCTGCACTTTGAAGCTGATCAACTCCCGCCTGCCAAAGCATTCTGGTCGATGACTATGTACAAACTTCCGGCGCAACTCCTGATTGAAAATGAAATCAACCGTTATGTGATCGGCAGTGCCACCGAAGGATTGAAATATAATGACGACGGATCGCTGGATATTTATATTCTAAAGGGGAACCCTGGTACCGATAAAGTATCAAACTGGCTTCCGGCTTATGACGGACCTTTTTCACTGCAGGCAAGATTTTACTGGCCCGACCTGCAAGCGCTGGATCCGCTGTATGCACCGCCGGCTGTTCAAAAGAATGATAAATAGCAATTTAAAAAAATAAAAATGAAGAAAACTACAATTATTGTTTTTGTTCTGTCTGCTCTACTTTTTCAACTGTCATTAGCTCAAGATAACAAAGAAGCTCTGTCGCAGCAGGCAGCCAATCCCCTGGCCGACCTGATGAGTTTCCCCTTTCAGAACAACCTGAACATGAATTACGGGCCCTATGATCGGAACATGAATATCCTGAATATTCAGCCGGTAATCCCCTTTGCCGATGGCCGGATCATTACAAGAACTATTTTGCCCATCGTAAGGATTCCCAATTTTGCCAGTGAAGACGGAATAGCCGCTTCAGGTTTGAGCGACATCGTTTTTACGGCATTTTATGCCCCGGCCAATCAGCCCTTTACCTGGGGATTCGGGCCGGTGCTGGAAATCCCGACAGGCGGAGCCGAAAGGGGAACCCAAAAATGGAGTGCAGGTCCTTCTTTTGTAGCGCTGCTGCAACCTGAGGATTGGACCTTCGGGGTGCTGGTGAACAATGCCTGGTCATTTGCCGGGAAAGAGGAGCGTGCTGATGTAAATCATATGCTGCTCAATCTTTTTATCGTGCGCCAGCTGGGTAATGGCTGGTATGTGAATTCAACACCCATCATCACAGCCGACTGGACTGCGGATGAAGAAAACCGCTGGATCGTTCCCATTGGGGCGGGTGCTGGAAAACTGGTGCTGCTGGGTGGCAAACTGCCACTGAACCTTCAAACACAGCTTTACTATAATGCAGTGCGCCCTGATTTCGGACCGGAGTGGCAATGGCGGGTGCAAGTACAGTTTTTACTGCCGAAGAGTATTTTCAAAAAATAACAGGAGAATCGGGATAAAGTGATAATGTAAACAACAATTTTAACTATGAATTCCAAAAATACACTATTGCTCATTACGGGTATTTTGATTATAAGTTTTGCGCAGGCTCAAAATGTCCCCACGGCATTCAGTAAACGTGATTCGGCCTTTTTCAGCCAACCCTATCCGTATATTCTGCCTGTACTGGGCACCAAAGTTCATGAAGCTAAAATCAGACTGCCCTATCCCGTCGGGATCATGTTCAACACCCTTGTTGGCGAACAGTTTTTATCCCTGTCGGACATTGCACTGGGATTTGGAAAGTACTCCAGCACATCCGAACCAAATATGATAGATTTAAGCGAAGTAATTGAATTTGAGGATATCAGAGCACAAACAAGCACATTCAACCTGCGAGTCGATACCTGGCTCCTCCCGTTTGTTAATGTTTATGGAATTGTAGGACAAACAAAAAAGGCAGATATCAATGTTAACCTGGTGGAGCCTTTTCCATTGGATGTTACCACTGAAGTGAGCGGTACCTATGTAGGTTTCGGTGCGATGGCAGCAGGTGCAGTAGGTCCTGTGTTTGTATCTCTGGACGTGAACCGAACTTACAATTACAATCCCCGCCTGGATGATCCGGCCAAAGTGCTGATCGGGGGGCTGCGCACCGGGCCGGTTTTCCGGTTTAAGAATAATCCTGAAATGAATATCTCGTTGTGGACCGGAGCCATGTACAGTCATTTCAACGGTGAAACCGACGGGAGCATTGCCGCCCTTGATCTGGCACCGAACGCCCCGGCCGAAATTGAAAATAAGCTGAACAATCTACACGAATGGTATGACGGACTTAAACCTGTAGAACAATTACTCTACAAAAATATCTATGAAAAACTCGACAACGGCCTAACGGAACTGAAAGAGGGTGTGGAAGATGGTTATATCCGATATTCGTTCAATAAAAAGATCAACAACCCCTGGAATATGTTGATCGGTGCCCAATGGCAACTCAATTACAGATGGCAACTTAGGGCGGAAGCCCAATTCCTGGGCGATCGCACAGCGGGTTTGTTTTCACTCAATTACCGGTTTGGAATCCGTGGTAAGAACTGGTTATCAAAAAAATAGTGTCATTTTTTTAACTAAATTTTGATGAACTTCGAACTCAAAATAATTTAATGCAGGACAAATTTGTAATTAACATGAGAAAAATTATAATATCCATAATCAGTTTAGTCATTGCTTGTAATAGCTATGCACAGCAAGGTCAATCAGCGCTTCCGGAAGGCGAAAAGCAACTTAATGTAGGCCTGGGCTTCAATACCTCAGGATTACCAGTTTACGTGGGGATGGATTTCGCAGTTCACAATAATGTAACAGTTGGCCCATTGCTTAAAATCAGGATGAACGATGATGATCATACCTCAGTCATACTGTTAGGAAAAGTAGATTTTCACTGGAACCAGTTAATGAACATACCCAGCAATTGGGATTTTTATACAGGTGGAAACTTAGGTGGTAGGTTTAACGATGGTTTTTATCTGGATCTCGGCCTTCAGATTGGAGGGCGCTGGTATTTTAACGATAATCTTGGACTCAATCTTGAATTCGGGGGCGGACGTGGTTTTGGATCATTGTTGGGATTGAGCATCAAATTGTAATAAATTATGGATATCTTTATATCAATTTAGTTAAAAAAGTGAAAAATATCCTCCTGACATTTATGAGCATAGCTTTGCTTGCCTGTAATCTATGCCTGGCGCAGAATGAGCGTGAAGTAAAGGAAGCACGAACAGGGAAATTTCAACCCGAATGTGAGCAACAGGCAATCGGTGATTTATTCAGAAAACAAGAGAAGCAGGATAAACCCCAAAAAGACTTTATGGCATTGGTCCTGCCCAATATTAGTTCCAATCCGACGAATGGATTTGTGCTAGGGATTGGAGGATCATTTGGCTGGTTCATGGGAGACAGGAAAAGCACGAGGGTATCAAGCGCACCATTTACGGTAGCAGTTACGTCCAAAAATCAATTGATCTCCTTTGTAAAGCCAAATGTTTTTCTAAAAGACAATAAATACTTTTTGCAGGGTGACTGGCGATTTTACATTTACAGTCAGCCCACATACGGACTCGGGACCAATGCACCGGAATCGGGCGGAGTACCCTCTGAAATTCACTGGGAGGGTCAGGGTGGATCTGACGATTCAGTTTCATTCGACATGAAATTCAATTATATCCGGTTTCACCAAATCGTAAACAAAAAGATCAGGGGAAAATTCTACGCTGGAATTGGTTATCATTTAGATCACTATTATAACATTGAGGATGAAGAGCTGAAACTGAATACCAATCCGCAGCTTACCACGCCCCATTATTTTTATTCTCAAAACTATGATTACGATACTTCATCCTACACCTTATCCGGTTTGAGCCTCAACTTTGTATACGATTCGCGCGATAGTCAAATAAATCCTTATAAGGGATATTATTTCAATTTAAATTACAGGTATTATTTCGGTTTTCTCGGTAGTGACCAGGATGCCACACATTTGCTAACAGAATTCAGGACTTATATCAGCCTCTCGAAAAAGATGCCCCGCCATCTTATTGGTTTCTGGCTGTTCGGGGAATTCAACTTAACAGGCGACATGCCTTACCTTACGCTTCCTTCGGTGGGTGGTGATCAGCGGTCACGATCAGGCAGGGGATACGTGAATGGAAGGTACCGGGGAAATAACATCGTTTATGGAGAGGTTGAATGGCGTTTCCCCATTTCTCAATGCTCAAAGATCCTCGGCGGGGTGGTCTTCGTCAATGCCACAACCACTGATTATTCCCTGAAAGATGTTAATTTGTTCGAATATATACAACCTGCCGCCGGATTTGGAATTAGAGTTATGGTAAATAAATACTTCCGAACAAATATTAACCTTGACTTTGCCATTGGGAATAAATCACAGGGATTTTATTTTTCAGGGCAGGAAACATTTTAGACAGATAAAAAAATAAGGACTTTTATTAAAAAACAAAAGCCAATAAAAGTAACGGTGATTTGTTGGCTTTTAAGAATATCAACTCATATGGACAAACAGTTTGGAGTGAACGATTTGTAAAATTGTTATATTCGATAAATAGTGGAATGATAAAGGTATTTGACTTTTTGTTGATATTGGTATAAATCAGGTAATGATCGGGATTGTGACGGTTCAGAAAAAGTTGTCTGTTAAATTTCAAAGATGTAGAATATTGAAGAAGCAAGAGGTGCAAATCCCTTGACTCCCAGATGCAGGCTCCCCTCCCAGATCATCCGGTAAGGCAAAAATGATATTATGCAACGGTTGTTTGAAGTCCGAATATTCCACCACTTTGATAGGTTTGTTTTAACGCCCGGCCAGATCATTCAGGTTGAATTGCTGCTGCAGGCGATTTCGGGGTGGAGTATTCATTTGACTATCAGCTTATCATTGGTCTCGGCTGGCGACCCAACCTGATGATCACCAACTAGATGAAATTTGGTTCCTCCAACTGGGGCTTACTGGCCAGGTTCAGATTTGGTGAAGGGGTCAGGTTTGTTAAAAAGAAATAGATTAAATTTGAAAACAAATGGAACTTGTTTTAGGGAAATGACGAATACCATCTGAATGAAGCGTTTGCAAATAAAAAAGACCGAACCTGTAATCGTCCTGCACAGGATGAGTCTGCACCGGCATCTTTGTCTTTGTTTGGGTTTGTTGGTTTTTTTGGTTTTCCTGGCCGGCCATCAACCCTTATCCGCCCAGGCAAATCAGAAGAGCGAAAACAGGATATTCGAACTTATACTTTCCAACGATTTTATCTTTGAAACCGACAGGTATTTCTCCAATGGTATTGAGATGGTGTATACAGATCCGGGGATTAAAAAATCACCGGTCAACCGCTTGTTGATCTCCGGCAAGAGGATGCAGCAGGTTTATTACAGTCTGACCGTGACCCAGCACTTTTTCACACCCCGGGAATTGTTTTCACTGGAAGTTGACCAAAACGACAGACCCTACTCATCTTATTTATTGATAGGTGAAAGGAAAACAAGCACAGACAGCCGGCGCAGGTTATCGCTGCATGCTGAATTGAGGGCTGGTATCCTTGGTAAATATTCGGGTGGTGAATCGATACAAAATGGTATTCATGAGATCCTGCCCACTTCCAAACCGTCGCTCGGGTGGCATAATCAGATAAATCCCGATTTAGCAATCAATTATATATTACAGATTGAAAAAGGAATTGTGAGGAGCCAGCATTTTGATCTGATCCCCGCTTTTGATTTCAGGGCCGGCGTACCCTATACCGATGCCGGAATGTCGCTGCAATTCAGGGTCGGAAGGATGAATGATTATTTTTCAAACGGCGGCCTGCCTGAAAGAAAAACATGGCAACTATACTTTTATGGTGTTCTTGGTGGAAAATATGTTATTTACAATGGCACGCTGCAGGGTGGATTGCTCAACAACAGTCCGTTTGTGATGACAGATATTAAACATTGGATAGGCCAGATACAAACAGGAATTGCATACACGCGGGGTCGTTTGGGTATCAAATTCTCCCAATATTTTATTACACCCGAATTCGATGGCGGTTTAACACATAAATGGGGCAGCATTTCCTTAACGCATAGATTCTGAATGAGAAAAGCTTAACACAACTTACATGATGAAGAAATTTACCATTTTAGCCTTTATATCATCGGTCGTACTGCTATCGACGGGCTGCGCAACAGTCTTTGGAGGATATAAAAACAAGCTGGCTGTCGAAAACGGTTCACCACCAAATGCGGAGGTATTCCTGGACGGCCAGAAAATGGGGACTGCACCCATGGATCAAAAAATCGACAAATACCTGCTGCAACATGGCAGCCTGATCGAACTAAGATCCGAAGGGAATGTTACCGACACGATCGTTGTTGAGCGGAAAGTGCATCCTTATTATACCCTGGCTGATGTACTAACCGGCGGAATCTGGACACTGGTCGACGTTGCTACTGGAAATCTCTACCGCCCCTCCTATGGAAAGATCAAATACGAATTGAAAAAAAAAGGTTCCACCACAATCGGCGAAAAGTATGAAAATTAAATGCTTTACAGTTCTGTTCCTGATTCTGTTTTCCGTTTCGCTAAGCGCACAGGAAACTTTGCAATCCGGATTTCAAATTCCTTCTGATAATAAAAACTATGGCTCCTTTGCTTTTGTCGAAGGTGTTTATCACTACAGCCACTACCTGGAGAACAGCGACAAGCTGGCCAATATCATGAAAAACAGGGCCAATACGTTTGAATTCAAGGTTGGATTGCAGACCAATGGAGAAAAGGCATGGGAACAATACTGGGGATACCCTTCTTATGGAATCGGTTTTTATTCGGCCAGTTTTGGACCGGCCGATACCCTGGGCGAACCTTCGGCTTTATATGTTTTTTATGGAGGACCCATTAAACGGGGAAACAAACTGGGATTCTTTTATGAAATGGGTGTTGGTGTATCTTATGATTTTGTGAAATTCGACCCAATCACCAACCCTGAACAAGATATTATCGGATCAACGGTCAATGTATACCTTGCAGTGAAGTTTTACATGCAATATCAACTCAGTAAACGGCTGGATGCTTCCCTTGGCCTTGACCTGGCACACTTCTCCAATGGAAATACCAGGACACCAAACATGGGTCTGAATATTTACGGTCCAAATATCGGACTTCGTTATAATTTCAACCCGATGCGGAACTACACCCGAAAAATTGACCCAAATTACAGGCCACCACTCAGGCCTGAGTTTATTAAACATGATCACCCTGCGTTTGAAAAATCCAATTTCCTCCACATCTTCCTCGCCGGAGCAGGTAAAACCACTAAAAAACAGATTTATGACGGACCCACTTACTTTGCCGGAACAGTGGCACTGGATTATACCAGGCAGTATTCCCACATTGCCCGGTGGGGCACCGGCTTCGATTTCTTTTATGATTCATCCCTTCGCGAGGATTATGAAGACACCCGCAATGTGCCGTTTAAAGACCTTATGCATTTAGGTGTCCACGTTGGAAATGAGTTGTTGATCACCCGGATTCATTTTATTACGCAATTTGGGTATTACCTTTATAACAGGGCTTACAAGGGAAGCTGGTACATGCGATTTAACTTGCGGGTTCTTATCACCGATTCATTTGGCATACAGGGAGGATTAAAAACTCTGAACGGCGGTGCTGCTGATTTTATCGAATGGGGCATTTATTACCGGTTGATGAAGAAATGAAAATTCTTTGTGAGTGTCTGGTTTCAGAAAAAACAATGCTGACGGCTTGTATAAAATAAAAGGCCGGACAGGAGCCCGGCCTTTTGCCTAGAATAAAACCAACCTATTACTTAACTAAAACTTTATGTGTTAAAATTTTGCCATTCGAAAAAAGTACCTTCACCAAATACATTCCGCTTTTAAGGGAGGCGACCTCAATTTTACATTGCTGACCGCATGTTTCTTTTGTATAAACTTCCTGACCGACAAGGTTCATGATGCTGACCCGGGATAAATCGTCAACACCGGTGGAGATTATCATTATTTCCCCACCTGAAACAGGATTCGGATACAATTGAAATCCACTTATTATTTTTTCATCCATTCCTGTGATGATTGAAACATTTGCATTATAACTGATCAACTCCAAATCGGGAACCAGTGTATTGGTGACATTGAGCACGTAGGTCCCCTGGTCGTCAATAGAAGCATTTTCAATATATAAGGTTCCGGTTGTTTGACCAGGTAGCAATGTACCGTCTTTGTACCATTGATATTCGTTGTTATCTCCGGAAACTTCTATCGCGTATTCAAGCGTTTCGTTATTAATTACTTCAAGGGTGGTATCCTGCCCGATCATTCCCTGCGGGGTATAGTAGAACTGATCGATACCATTATCCATAAAGGGTTCGATGCTACCGAACTGAAGGTTGTTTTCCTGGATTACAAAAATGTCAAAAGTATTATCAAACAAGGCGACAGGTAATTCTGTTATTTGATTATCGTGAATAAATACTGAATCGATTTCGTAATTTCCAAAAGATTCTGGAAGCGCTGTCAGGTTATTGCTCATAACCGCAAAAACAGTCAAATTAGGTAGATCACCGATGGATTCAGGAAGTTCGCTGAGATTATTTGCTCCCAACTCAAGAACATTTAGTGTTTCTAAATTACCAAAATCTTCAGGTAAACTGCTTAGTTGGTTATTATTTATAAGCAATGTTTCAATTGAGGCCAAATCAGAAAAGGAAGCAGGAAGTTCAGTGAGGTTGTTGCCTCCTATCCACATAAAGTTCAACATATCCAGGTTGCCAAATGATTCGGGCAAAGCATTAATTTGATTCCACCTACCCCACAAAATTTCGAGTGATTCCAGGTCACCAAAACTTTCGGGGAAATGTGTAACTTGATTTTCTTCAATACGCAAGGTTATAAGATTATCCAGGTCGCCAAAACTATCCGGCAGGGTTGTGAGCTGATTTCCATCCAATGTCAGGTATTCAAGACTTTCCATTCCACCAAATCCTTCAGGCAATTCGGTTAAATTATTTTCTTGTAGAAAAAGTGATTTTAACGATGTCAGGTTCCCGATATTTTCGGGTAAGCTATTTAATCCTGAAGTGCCCAGTGCGAGCCATTCCAGACTTTCCAGGTTGCAAATTTCATCAGGCAATGTTATTAGTGGATTCACCATTTGTCCTAAATGCAATTCCTTTAAGTTGACCAAGTTTTCAATGGATGCCGGTATAATGGTAATGGGTGTCCAACCCAGCCACAATTCAGTGAGTTCTGTTAAATTACCGATACTTTCAGGAATGGAGGTAATTTGGTTTGAAGAAAGATGCAGTGATTCGAGTGCTGTGAGATCACCAATGGATGCTGGAATGTCACCAGTTAGGTTATTACTTTGTATCCATAATTCCTTTACACGGGTTCCCTCCGTAACTACTCCATGCCACTCATTTACCGGTCCTTCCAGCCATAAATCGTTTAAAATCCAATTGGGCCCGTTGCAATTATTATAAAGGTCTACAAGTTCCATCGAATCAGCGTATTCAATGATGGGTTGGTTGATGACTACGTTTATGGTATTGGATGGATCAGATTCACCTTCATCATATACCGCTGTCACATAATAGTCGTATGAACCATTGAGCAGGTTTTCATCTATATAGGCATTGGCACCCCAGAAATTGTCGTTGATTATTTCTCCGTTGCGATAAATGTTATATCCTAAAAAGTCTTCAATTCCTTTTTTAGCCGGGTTTTCAACGGTGATCTGTATATTCCAGTTGGCCCCAGCGTCTTGATACCAATTCCCTAAATATTTATAATTATTACCATATCCAATAATTGGAGGTCCCTCGTCAAGCCCAATTACAGGTCCGGGCTCAGGCATATCCACATACAAACCGGCCCATAATTGTGTACTTGCATCAATGGTTACCGGACTATCCAATGTTATTTCTGTCCAGTCGTTCACATTAAAACTAACAATATCCTGGCTATAAATCTCTGTGGCACCAGGACCAGACCAGATTTTAAGTTGTATTGTAGGCATAGGATTAGATATCCAAAACCGCATTTCGGTTATTTCCCAGCTATCATATACTGCAATGTGTTCCGGATCCCATTTTGCAGCGACATCAAATTGGGCCGCATTCAGCCAAAATCCCCAGCTATCGTAATTTTCACCAGAATCCCAATGCAACGAAACAGGGGCAACAGGTGCTATGATCTTGGCTTGAATATTCCAGTTCAGGTTAAAGTCGGAATACCAGTTTCCATATATATTATATAGATTCCCATATCCGTCAATGGCCGGGCCGCTATCAGTTCCCATCACCGGACCCGGTTCCGGCATATCCACGTATAAACCAAACCAAAGTTCTTCGCTGGCATCAATGGTAACCGGAGTATCAAAATCAATTTCTGTCCAGTCATTTACGTTGAAGGTTGTAACATCCTGGCTATATACTTCGGTTGTGTCTGGTCCTGTCCATACTTTAATTTTAACCGTTGGAAGGGGATTGGTAAGAAAGAAACGCAATTGCGTGATAGTCCAACCATCATATTCAGCAATGTGCTCGGGATCAAATTTACTGGCAAATAAATATGTAACTGGATTGAGAAAATTACCAAATGAATCTTCATTTTCACCGCTATCCCAGTGAAGGTATGTGGAATCACCGGTGCTGGGCTGATTCCAGAACAGGTTTACATCATTTTCATCTTCCACATTCGCGGTAAGGCCAAACGGTGGATTATTTTGTGCAAATGATCTGTAAACCAGTGCAAGCAGCCCGATCAGTATCAGGAAACCGATTAATAAAACTTTAACATTGAATTTTTTCATTTGAGGTTGAATTTGAAATATACATTGCAAATGTAGGAGAGGGTATTTTGAAAAAGGGCTCAGGATATCTATTGAGACTTCAATAACAGGTTTCAGTGGGTCGAAGTTTAATTGAGACTTCGTAGGGTTTTTTTTTATACCTTTGAATTGCTTCAAGTTAAACACTTACGCAAAGGTTTTGGTCGGAAATGATGAATGAATTTATTAGGATCATATTATATTTAGGTGCTGTCCAGGGTCTTCTACTTGCGGTATTTTTGTTTTCTATCAGAACAAACAAAATATCTAACAGATTACTGGGATTGCTCACGATGTGCTGGGGCATTGTGCTTCTTACTTTTGCCTTGATTGATAAAGGATTATATGAAAAGTTTCCCCATTTACTATTTACCGTTGATCAATTGATCTTTCTGTTTTTTCCGCTTTTGTATTTGCAGGTAAAATACCTTTTAGAACGCCACACCAAATTCAATCTGTACGATTTGTTTCATTTTTCACCCTTTGTTATAAGTATTGCCTTGAATATGGACTTCTTTTTAATGACAGGGCAGGAAAAATTGGAAATGATCCAAAATTCGACCAGGTACTTCGATGTATTGGAAATGGTCAGCAATGAAGTTATTGCCGTTCAGGGAGTAGTGTATTCCATTTTAGCTATCCGATTGATCAGGTCGTACCAGAAAAAGATTAAGGAATTTGAATCCACCCTGGATAAAAGTATCATCAAGGTACTTTACATCGGAATTTCATTGATCCTGTTTTCATGGACCATTGGTATTGTGGGCCTGAATCTGGAGTATTTGAATGTAAATGTTGGATTTGACTATTTTGTTTATACCTATTTAATTCTTGTAGTGGTTATTTATATCATCAGCTATGCTGCGGTTAAAAGTCCGGAAATTTTCAAACTCGACATTGATACCATCCGTGATCATTCTTTGAGTTTTAAAACCCTGATCTCAAAGTCAAAGGATATAAAGAAAGATGCGCCGCAGAGCAGTTTGCCCCTGGAAGATCACCAGCAAGTCAGTGAAGATCCGGTATTGATAAATCTGAATGAACGGCTGGTCGATTACATGAAAAACGAAAAACCTTATTTGAACCCCGAACTGAGTTTACCAGAATTGGCAGATGCTATGGAAATGTCGAGAAATCAGTTATCGGCTTTGATCAACCAGTTGCATCAAAAGAACTTTTATGAGTTTGTGAATGAATACCGGGTGGATGAGGTAAAACAGTTAATGACCGCTCCCGAAAATAAACATTTAAAACTGATAAGCCTGGCCTATGATGCTGGTTTCAATTCCAAGGCCAGTTTTTATCGCATTTTTAAGCAAATCACTAAAATGACACCTACCGAATATCTTTCTACCTTATAACCTATCCTTTTTTTTAAAGTCCTGATCTTGAGTAATCAGAGTCGGTTTATTGCAACTTGAGACTTTTGAATAGGGTCTCAAAATACATTTTAAGACTACAAAACCATGTCTTGACATACCTCATGAGACTCCTAACAGGTTTGTTCAGACTAAGTTTGCCATCATTCCATTCCTTGATTTATGTAAGTTTTACAAAAAATTAGAAACTAAGTTCAACATTTATGAAAACAAAATCCGCACTCTTATTGCTGTTATTGGTTGTTGCTGCACAAGGAATTGTGTTTGGACAACTGGGAATAGCTTCAGCTACCTATTCGGCTGGTGATATTTCAACTGATAAATATTTTACTTATTACAGTGGAACACAATCCTCAACCTGCCCCGCAACTTTAACTGTGACAATTCCCGTTGGAGCGACCATAATTAGCACCGATGTTTCTTATGACATGACTTCGGATGCCAATTCATCCATCAATAAACAACGTTCGCATTTTCGCTGTGTTTCACCGGGCGGTTTATCGGAGGCATCGATGACGAATGGCCCTGGTATTTATGTGCCGGGAACCCATTCTTATTCAAGAACCGGGCTCGATGTTGCTAACGGTTTTGTTGGTGGTGGAGATGTTGAATTTGAGTTGCATGCAGGTGCCACCTATTACAAACATTATTGCAGCATTGATTCAGTTAAGGTTGATAATAATACGTGGACCATTACGATAATTTATATTCCTCCTGGATATCCAGAAATGGCCTTTAATCCTAATCCTCTAGATGCAGGTTTATTCGTGGGCTTAGATGATGATATAACCTGGGATTTTGGAGCCAATACAAATAATTATGATGTTTATTTCGGTACTGATAATCCACCAACGACAAAAGTTGTAGATTTTGCTGCTGCAGGAGCAAACGGATCATACGATCCGGGAACCATGAACGAAACCGAAACCTATTACTGGCAAATTGTTTCACATAACGCAAACGGCTATACACAAGGGCCGGTTTGGAGCTTTACAACTGTTTGTGGCTCTTTTGTTACCCCTTTCACTGAAGATTTTGAGAGTGTTACAATTCCTGACCTTCCCTATTGCTGGACCAAGAAGGTCATCTCTACATCAACTTCTGCATATATCAAGACAAATAACTATTATGGGAACAATGGACCCAATTGCGTAGGATTTAGCAACTCAAGTGATGCGGATCCAACTTTAATATTTGTCTCTCCACAAGTTGATATAGGAGGGGGATCACTCGCTGATAAAATGGTCAATTTTTCAGTAATGGGATTCAGTTACCCGAATCTTATTGTGGGTACAATGTCTGATCCTAACGATGAAACGACATTTACTCCTTATGAATCTTTCCTGGTTTATGATTACCATATTGAGCATAATGTTTATTTCAATAGTTATGTTGGAACGGATACATACATTGCATTTAAAATGGATCCATCCACTTCATACCAGGAATTACACATCGATGATATTACAATTGATGATTTACCATCCTGTATTAAACCCGAAGGTTTATTTGCTGATAATATGACCATTAATTCTGCATGGTTAAACTGGACGGACTTGAACGGAGCTACTTCATGGAATATTGAATATGGTTTAACCGGCTTTACACCTACAGGAATTCCCACAGTTTCAGGTGTTTCAAATCCTCACCAAATTACCGGTTTGTTATCTTCAACGGAGTATGATTTTTATGTACAAACCGATTGTGGTGGCGGTGATGTTAGTGGGTGGTCAGGTCCGGCTACTTTCCTAACACCCTGTGACTATTTCACTACCCCTTTGAGTGAAAATTTTGATGCCAGCTTAGATCTGCCTGTTTGTTGGACTGGAATTGTTCAAACCCTGGATGGATGGACCATCAATGGTATTCAAAATTATAATGCAAATAGCCCTTCCAATGCTTATCATATGGAAAATGGGTCTGACCAGACATCAACCCTGATATTGAGTCTTCCCCCATTCAGCTCACTTTCTGATAAACGCTTGAAGTTTTATGTATATAATAATACAGGTGAATATGGCTTTCAGATAGGAACCATGAGTAATCCAAATGATGCTGGTACTTTTACTGCTTTTACCACAGTAACAACTACCACAAGCTATCAGGAGTACGATGTATGGTTTAATACTTATACCGGCAGTGATGCTTATATCGCTTTCAAACACTCGAATACTGCCAGTTTTCTTGGTTTTTATATTGATGATGTTGTCGTGGAAGATTTGCCTTCATGTCTGGCTCCTTCCAGCCTTAATATTAGCAATGTTACTGATCATTCAGCACAGGTAAACTGGACAGAGAGCGGTTCAGCAATAGACTGGATCATTGAACTTGGGACGCAAGGATTCACACCGGGTACGGGTACATATCTGAACCAGTATACCTGGACAAACAGTGGAACAAGTCAATCTTTTCCATTAACTGCATTAAGCAGTGCATCCTTATACGATGTTTACATTCAAGCTGATTGTGGCTCCGGAGACCTCAGTGAATGGAGTGGTCCTGCATCATTTTTAACAGGGTTTACAAAAATTAACATTCCGGTAAATGAAGATTTTGAGACAGGCTTTTCGTCAACCGTTAACAATCTTGGTAATGCTGAAAACTGGACTATCAATAACAGTTTGTCTGTAAGCGGGACTTCCAGTGCGCACAATGCATACAGCTCAAGCAATGATAATGTCTTATTTATATCAGGTAATCTTGATTTTACCGGAAAATCCATCATTGGTCTTTCATTCTGGCAAATCGCCAAAACAACCGGTAACAGCGATCATTGTTATGTGGAGATATCAACAGACGGAGGAACAACCTTTGATCAATTGCCAGCATCCACCTACCTGGGAGAAGGCGATTATTCTGAAACAGGATTGACCAATTATCCGGAAGGTCCTTGCTTTGATGAATATTCCTATGCTGATTGGGGGACAAGCAGTGTCACCCCAGATAATACCTGGTGGAAGCATGAAGCATTTGATTTAAGCGGTTATGGAACATACGATAATGTCGTTATTCGCTTCAGACTGGTTTCAGATAGTTGGAATGAAAGATATGGTTGGTTACTGGATGATATTACGATAGATGTTCACACTGATCCGGTTGTTTCAGTAAATCCGTTGACGATCAGTGAAGATGTTACTCCTGTTATGCCTGCTAATGTTGATTTATCAGTAGAGAATTTGGGTGGTTTTGCGCTTGCATATAATGCCTCAGTTGTTTATGATGAAATAGATCTGCTAAATGAAAACTTTGATACAGGTCTGTCAGGTTCATGGACAGTGGTGAATAATGGTAGCAATGATGTAACCTGGGTAGATACGTTAACTTATGGTGGATATAATTTTGACGGAACCCGCTTTATGGTTTGTGATGGAAACCAAAGCTATGCGCCGGGAACCAATTATATGGATGATGAATTGATAACGCCGGTTATTGATGCTTCGGCATACTCAGGTGGCGCGCTTTTGCTGGAGTATGATCAGGCTTTTGATGCCAACTATACAACAGGTGATACTGCAAAAGTTTATGTTTATGATGGAAGCGAATGGATCTTGATTTATGAATCATGGACCGATGACGGGCTAATTTCATATAATCAAAATGGTGTGCACAAATCATTTGATGTTACCCCTTATGCCAATGCCAATTTCCAGGTGAAATTCCATTATATTGACGGACCTGTAAACCAGGCTAAATATTTTGCAATCGATAATTTTAGACTTCGTGCCACTATGGGTGCATTTGGCTGGCTGACAGTGGATGATGATATATTTACCAGCGGGTCAGCTTTTGAAGGCGAAGGTCCAAAATCAATCAATGTCGGAATGAATGCAGCAGGGTTAGCCGTTGGTACGTATAATGCTGATATTGAAATTACTTCTAATGATCCTGTTACCCCCAATCTTACAATACCTGTAACGATGAATGTTTATCCGGGTATTGCACTTGATCTCAAAGTTTTCCTCGAAGGTCCTTACGATGAGGTGACTGGCAATATGATGTATACAGATCTGATGGATGGTGATTATCTGCCGTTTAATCAACCTTATGATCCCCCCTTCCCATATTATGATAACCCGGCACCGGTATGGCAATATGGCGGAACAGAGTCAGTTACTGAATTACCTGTTGGAACAGTTGATTGGATTCTTGTACAATTGCGTGATGCTGCCGATGCTGCAAGTGCAGGTTCAGCTAACGCGATAGCTACACAAGCTGCATTCCTCCTCAGCGATGGATCAGTAGTTGGGACAGATGGTGGACGACTTCATTATTTTAATACTTCTATCAGTCAGAATTTGTACGTCGTAATCTACCATAGAAATCACCTGGGTGTCATGTCGAATAATGCTGTTACAACAATTGATGATATTCATACCTACGATTTTAGCACTGGTGCAGATCAGGTTTTTGGTGGCTCAAACGGTCACAAAGAAATTGGTACCGGGGTTTGGGGTATGGTTGCCGGTGATGGAAATGGAAATGGGTTAATTCAAAACACAGATGAAACGGCAGTCTGGAAGATTGATCTTGGAACTTCTGGATATCATGGTGGAGATTTTGATTTGAACGGATTGACTCAGAACTCTGATGAAACAGGATATTGGGTTCCCAATCTTGGTGGGGGAGGCCAGATCCCTTCAAAAGGTGAGGCATCAGGATATCAAAGTCAGATTCCCAAATAAGCCAAATTTTGTAAACTTTTCATATACATTACACAATCTGAAAGGGCAGTCGATATGGCTGCCCTTTTATTTTTTACGGATTAGCTGTTAATTAAGAAAAATGCGATGTATGCGATTTACATGATATAGCAAAACAACGAATTACAATACATTGCGATCACATTATCGTGATCACAAAAAAACAAGATTAAAGCCGAAAAGCTTACGTTATTTTTCCGGAAGCTGAGATGAGGACCCTAAATTGGGTAACCAAACCTCATTTTTATCTGTGTTGTTAACCTGTGCATCCAAATTGAGATCGCCATTTTTGTATCCCTGATTTCCGGTCTCCAGATTCCAGGTATCCGTCATGTCGTTATTATCAATCTGCAAATCACCGTTGGCATTGCCGGCAACCATACCAAAAATACCACTGCCGAGGTCTGTCTGTTCATTGTTGTAGGCCTGGCCCAAACCGGTGCTGAAATCCCACTCAAACAGGCCATCACTAAAATTCAGTGGCTGACTCGATATGATCCCCAGATGGTTACGATGTTTGATAACCACAAAATTGGTCAGTGTATCACCGGTATTAAAACTGAGATTAGAACTTCCATCAAGGCCAACAATCGAACCATCGGATAGCATAAAAGCAGCATGTCGGGAGGTAATGTCACCGATCAGCGCTTCACTGGATGTCGCACCATTTCTTGTTTCAAGCAGGATCCAGTCGACAATGGTACTGTTGGGTATTGATGCCACCGACTCATTACCAGCATAATTCCAGGGAGCTGAATCATAAGGTTGATCCGTTGGTAATAATCCATTATTGTTCAGATCGGTAGACATACTTCCTGCATCATAAGGACCTTGTAGGAGGGCTGTTAATTCAATTTCGGCAACCGTAAAAGGAATGATATTGATCAGCGACCACTGTCCTGTTTCACTGCAAGCTCTCACATATAGATCGTGGTTACCTGCAATGATGCCCTGAATATCTGCCTCAAACAAAACATCAACCGGGTTGTCCGGTGCAATGGTTACTTCATTTCCATTGCCAAATCCAGGATCGGAATCAACGAAATATTCCAGTTTTGTAATATCGGGCCCCGGGGTTGGATTGGAGAGCTGAACCTTAAAAAATCTTTTGATATAAACCTGGCTCCAATTCTCTTCATTGTCCTGAACACGGATATAGAGCCTGTGAAAGCCTTCATCCAGGCTAGTGATAGCTGTATTTGAAAGTGTTACAATTATTTTTCCTGAAGTGACAGATATCGGCGTACCATTTCCATATCCTGGGTCATCATCGATGAAATATTCTGCATTGACTATTTCGGGAACCGGATCAGGCGAAGTAATTTCAACCGCAACAATGTTGCGGATCAGGTTATGGCTCCATTTATTATTGTCGTCTTTCATTCTGAAATACACTTTGTGAAAACCAGATGAAAGACCAGATAGATCAATATTAAAACTTGCCACCGGTGTTCGATCAGGAGTGAATGTTATGGATGTTCCATTGCCGTATCCCGGATCATCATCAATATAATACTCCCCAGCCGTTATATCAGGTTTGTTTGCTATACTTGTTGTTTCTATTTTTGTGATGATGGATTTGTAAACATGAGACCAAACGCCGTCCGCATTGAGTGCCCTGAAAAATACGTAATGTAAACCTGGTGTAAGGCCAGAAATATCAATATTAAACGTCGTGTTGGTAACCGGACCTGAGCTAACGGTTACAGCGGTCCCATTTCCAAATCCCGGATCGGTATCAAAATAATATTCCAGTTTTACAATGTCAGGAGGTTGGCTAATGGCTCCGTGCATCACACACAGAAATATCAGACTGAAAAGCGTCTTTATAAATTTCATGACCAGGCGGATTAATTGTGAGACTTCGCCTTGATGGTTACCGGCAGGGTAGAAGTCCCAATGGATTGGGTCATCTCAACCTCAAAAATGGCTGGTATGGGGGGCATGCCAGACAGGACATAAGGTTCGCCTGTGCCAAAAACGCCACAATCATTACCACCCACGCCGGCTCCTATGGCCGGTGAGCCTGCAGCCAGTATATACCCGTTGTCAATGTAAGAAGTGTAATCTTCAAATACCGTCGACATATCCACATTTTGCTGGTTGCCGTTTATGTTTGGGTATTGGGTTGCATTACACAGGTTGTTTGAATTGATGTCACCTGTGCCTGGTGTATAATTTCCCTCCAGTAAGATGTTGTTATAATGCGATGAATAACTGGTTTCCAAATCTCCCCAAATTACATTATTGCTTAGTATTAGTGAAGCAGCTTCATTTGTTTCAGTGATGAGTACTGCCGAATTATCAATACCAACCTCCAGGAAATTATTTTTAATCTCACAGTTTGGTAAATAATCTGTAGCCAATACACCCCTTGCATTTCCGGTTATTCCAGCGGTACATTTAATATAATTTTGTCTGATAATAATATTGTTGAGCGCACCCTGCACCGCGACACCAGTGGCCGTTCCATTATTTGAATGCAATATGAAACGATTTCTTTGAATTGTAATGTTTCCAACATATATATTGGCACCAACTACTGAATTCACATAGGTATATTCAAATTCCAGTCCCTCAACTACAGATCCGCTGCTGCCATTAAAGAAGCCAATCCCGGTAATTTTTGAAGTGTTTTGGTAAGCCTGGGTAGAGTCATTTTCATCCAGCCAGTAACCTGTGCCAAAAACCACTAATTTTTTATAAAAACCAATGAGCCCATAGGAGGTTGGGCTTCCTTCGAGGTATATGGTATCACCTGAAGCAGCAGCGTTATGAGCTGAAGAAAATGAGCTAAAGTCTGCATCCACATTTGGCCGGTTATTGACGCGCCAAACGTTGCAATATGCCGACAGTGAAAAGGTGACCAAAAGGACAGTGAAAAGGGTAATTTTTGTTTTCATGTTCATGGATTTTAGAATTTAAACTTTTAATTATAGAGAATTGACATAAATGTATCATTCAACTTTTTTAAAGAATCGAAGTTCTTTTGGTTTATTCGAACGCTAAAGATAAGAAAATAAGGAAGTTTTGTCAAGTTATCGGAAATCCGAGAGTTGTAATTGCTTAGTCTTGGATACAGCGGACACTGTAGCCTGATAATTTATCCCTGTTTGCGCTTACAATTGATGAACTATTATTATAGAGGTGATATCGAATCGATTGTTCAGAATTGTATTCCGTTGAAGTCCAGAAATACCCATAGCTACCTATCGTTTGAAAGTACCCGGATGTAGCTAAATATCCTCCAGGAAGGGCCGTAAATCCACTTTCATTTGTACCCGTATTCGGTGACGTCCAATGTGTTGTCCCTGGTTCTTTCAATTTATCTCCTGCAACTGATGCTCCTCCTAAATAATCAATAAGTACTATCCAATCCGAATCTGAAGGAATGTGCCAGCCATCCGGGCAAATACCCTGTGCTTCCTCAATGATGACCCAATTCATTATTTCGTCCCAGGGATATATTCCACCGTATTCTTCACAATTTAGCATATTATCACCGTAGCAATACTTTTGTACAATTCCATCGTTGTAAATATTATTGGAACTAGGAATATAATAACCTCTATTCAAATTTTCTGCCATCCAGCATTGGCTCCCGATTTGGACAGTAGAATAATACTGAACCATACCTTCATAATTATCAACTAGCGCATCTCCGCACACAAACGCTACATCAACTGTGATATCAAATGTACATGTTCCTCCGCCATTGATTGAGGATACAGTAAATAAATCATTTTGGGGTGTTATTGGTGTGCCGTTGCCAAGAAGGCCAATATTCTGAAATCCAGTTGAATTAAAAATACCGCTTGTACTAAAGCTGTATCCATTTACTGTGTCTGTTGTAATCGAATAGGATCCTGGTGAGATTACATTAATAGCAATTGATACATACTCGTTATATGTCAACGCAACTCCATCTTTGTATTCGCCATTTATTCCTAGAATCATACATTCACTTCCATTTCCAATTTCAATTTCTGCATCCAGCGGAATAGAGGAAACATATCCAATTCCTCGCCAGGCTGCCTGAGCACCAACAAAGATATACAACCTCCCATCATCAGTATTATAAACCATCAATCCGTCAGTTGGACTCTCAATTGATTCAATCGCCATTTGATTTAACCTTGGGATTAAGATCCCTTTTGAATTGCTGCTAAGGTCCAGAATTGATGTTTCATCTGGGTTTTCTGTACCGATTCCAATATTCCCCGTATTATAGAAAAGATCACCATTTTCTTGTTTTCGCCATCGGGTGGTATCACTGGTGGTATTTGAATGAAAGGCATAAGGAACACTCAGAAGCTGGGAAGTGCCCATAAGCTGGTAATTTGTACCTCCTGTTTCATCCAGCTCAATCTGCAGAAAATATATATCTACTCCCCAATCTATTTCACTAAATATTCCGGAAACTACTATTCCATTGCCAATTTCGAGAGATGCTAATCCAAAATCGTTTGTTGAAGTTTGGTGCATTTCAACATACACAGTTGTTCCTGTTGTACTTCCCTGCAGGATGCTGATCTGAAAAGATACATTTTGATTGGCCAGTATTTCACCGGTGTTGTTTCTTAAAACCGTTTGGTATTTAAATGCTTGTGGAGTTTGGGCAATAATCGAAAATGCTGTAAAAACAGCCAGGATGGTTGTTGTAATCAATTTCATAACTTCTTGTTTTGGATTAAAGACCTTTAAAGGTACTAAATTATGGTGTTGGAGTCAATTTTAAATACATAGTAGTTAATAAAAAGGATCAATTGAAAGCTGATTATACAAACATTATAATTTTGTAATATTCGATGTAATCATTTGTGAGTCCGGAAATGAAATTTTGTAATCATCAATCATTTCTTATACATCGAACTGATAGCCCATTTTTTTTTGCGGAGGTATTAGTAGTTTCCAAATAACTATATGCATATCCTAACATGTACCTCCTTGCTTCATCAATACTTGATTCGTCAGTACACCACCAATAACCATATAAACCTATATTGTTGAATGTTCCGCTCCCGCTCCTAAGGCCTCCTGGTGTTGCTCCAAATCCATAATCATCTGTACCATAATACAAAGAATGCTCATCCCATCTTGGATGCTCATTTGTATTGCACTCACCTCCCAATGGAGAATTGACCTGCCTGCAGGACTTTAATACATTTCCAGGTGGGGATTGTGTCCCAATAAAGTTTTTAAGTGTATCAATATCTTCTATGCTTGGTACGTGCCATCCTGTTGGACACAGGCCATTTTGATCAGAAACGGTATGCCAATTATACAGTGCGCCATAAATATCCTTCCATGTAATATTTTGATCATACCAAACATAAGCCGCACCTTCCAGATTAGCCCATGCCGAATTATCCGGTACATAGGGAATAGCAACACCATTGCGGTAAGTTGTTGTTCTTAAATTCTCAGTCATCCAACATTGTGTGCCTATTTGAACGGTGCCATATGTATTCCCGTCAATATCGCTTATTAAACTGCCACAGCTACCTGACGTCGGGTTGACATACACGCTAAAAGTACATGCTCCCCCATTATTAGAACCTATTGCATTGAATAGATCAGTCTGTTCAGCTAGTGGAATTCCATAGCCAGATAGGGATATTGCTTGAATACCTGTTTCTGTAAATGTCCCTTCACCGATAAATGAATAGCCATTAATGGTATCGGTAGAAACATTATAATAACCAATTGAAATAACATTTACTTCAATTGATACATAACATAACGATGTTAACATCCCACCTACCATATAATCCCCAATCACAACTGTGTTATTACAACTTCCTCCAGTTCCGATTTCGAAAATCGAATTTGTAGGAATGGATAAAGCACCATAACTTATTTCTCTCCATTCTGCCTGGTTTTCAACGAAAATAAATAGTTTGTTAAGGTCCGTATTATAAACCAATAAACCATTTGCTGGTAATTGTATTGCGGTTATTTGATCAGAGGTTAATCTGGGTAATAGAAATCCTTCTGAGTCACTATCCAAATCCAATAATGCTGATCCTTCCGGACTTTCTGTCCCAATACCGACTTTACCCTCTTTATAATATAAATCGATTTCATTTGATTTTTGCCACTTCGTGGTATCACCAGTAGATTCAGAATACAAGGAATATGGCACACTTAATAGTTGAGAAACGCCTATAACCTGGTAATTTTCATTTCCCGTTTCATCTATTTCAATCTGCAGAAAATAATTATCGGCGCCCCAGTCTATGTCGGCAAATATTCCGGAAATAACAATGCCATTACCAATTTCAAGATTTGCCAATCCATAATCATTTGTGGTTGTCTGTTGCGTTTCAACAAACACAGCTGTTCCAGTGGGATTTCCCTGTAAAATGCTTATTCGAAATGAGACCGTTTGATTGGCAATGATTTCCCCGGAATTATTCCGGACTACTGATTGGTATTTGAATGCATGTGGTGTTTGTGAAAAAAGTGAAAATGCTGTAAACACAGCCAGGATGGTTGTTGTAATCAATTTCATAACTTCTTGTTTTGGATTAAAGTTCCCTAAAGATAATAAAATATGTTGGATAAGTAGATATGAAAATTGAACTACCTATCGGTATATTTCTGTTTATCTTTCAAAATCGATACCTTTAAGGAATTGCGGGTCTATTATAAAACTGAAAATTTGCTTATGAGACGCTAATAAAACTTTATTAATTCTGATATTTTGATTTAATAGAACTTAATCTCACCTCCGTTTCGCAACCTTGCCTCTCCATAAATTTTCATGCCATGCAGGAAACAAGCGGCCTGAGGATCTATCCCCTGTGAAAAGAAACATACAGGCGCATCCTGCGTTCCATTTGCCACCAAACCATATCCGTAATTGGGATCCAGGGCCGAAATTTTCCGGTCATCATTAAAAAGGATTGATACGCCATTATTTACTGTAAGTACCTCACCTACAGGAACGGTTGCATTCCCCACTATTCTGCCTCGAGAGTAGCTGTTCCATGGCCCTCCCCAGCCATCGTATACATTCCCGCTAATATTATTGGTAAATCTGCCTCCCACTGTCAGTGAAGGATCACCGAATAATTGCATTTTATGAATGTGCACAAATGCATAAAAAGTCATACCAATATTCTCAACATCTGCAACAAAAGTTGACATGGCATTTTCCCAAAGAATACCCAATGTGCGATTACCATTATAATAATCCTGGAAAAAATAAGGGGCAAGGCCAATGCTCTGTGATGGATTGCTTAACCATAATCCCTGTTCTGACTTACTGGTGACTCCAATGTACCCTATCCCGCCGGTATATCTTTTGACCAGGAATTGTTCAGCCATAGATTCGTCATTGTAGGTATCATATTGCGAAGGCTGAATGGCCATCGGTTCCGGGAAATTAACAACCGGATAAGGCCCACCGAGACGGTTCCACTCATTGCCGTTGATATCCATATAATATTCCCGGTCGAAATGAAACCTGCCCGTATAGCATGCTGAAGCAAAGATTACAGGAAGCATATGGTAATTGTTAAGTGCTGTCATATATGAATCGTCATACCAGTCAGAAAGTATTAGCCGGTTACCGTGACCGTAATAATTCACGATTCCAACACCATTGTTTAAACGGGTGTTGAATTCTCCAGCGCAGTTTTCATAGCTCGTTCCAGACCAGGGTGCGTTGTCTTTGTATCTTTTTATAACGTTAAAACCGCCAGCGGTCAAATACGGAACCAGATCCTCGTTCACTTTATTCGTGTCTCCCCATCCGTCCCCACCGCCGTCGACCAGTAACATGGCATTGTTAAACCAGCTGCCCGGGGCTTTTATCTCATAATCAATGACTTTGTCAATATAAGTTTCTATTTCATCTTCAGTTGACGCAGGAACGCGCGCCAGGGCAATGTCCGGGTACATATTGATATTATCCAGGTTAATTAAATTGATATTTGTTCCACCTGCAAAATCCATTTCACCAATTTGCCCGTCATTGTCGCCATCCCAGTCATCGAAATTATAGTAGTCGTCGTAGAGGTCAGCATAATATAGGTCAGAGGGATAATATTTACTTCCCCACTCCGTATTGTAAGCCCTGCAGTACCTGACCGGAAATTTGTCGCAATCGCCTGCCAGCATAACATAGATAACATTATAGTTTTGCTCGTAGTACTGGATACATTTTTTTACCTTTTCGGGAAGATCATCGCCTGTAAAATTGTTGTCAACCCATGTTAAGCTTACCAGGTAGGTTGGTCGTCCTGTGCAGTTTTTATAGTTTTGGAGTACTTCCAACTCATCCATAAAATCATCCGGTGCAATGATCAGGAACTTATCCTGTGTAAATGAAATGATGCTGGAAAGACATAATGCCATTGTGATTATAAAAGGTTTTAATTTCATCATAAACCTCCCTTTCTTATTGTAAGGTTACCAATACCAGGATCTGTCCCTTTTTATCCTTTTCCAGTGATTCCATCGCTTTACCCAAAATGGCTCCCTGTGCTTTTGAGTTATCACTGACAACCATGGCATAGCCCGGAGTGAGGGAGGTTGTTAAAAGGTCTCCCGGTAAAATCTCACCGTAGGTAGCATCTACATTGCAATATACCCTGCCGGCGAGCGCCACATTGCAGTCGAACTGACCGGAACCCAGTTTAACGCCTGAACCGAGATCATTAGCTCCAGCAATTATTCCTGCAACTTTGGTGTCATACGGACATGAACTGATGGTTAATTCACCGGGGTTTTCAGCATCAATGGAAAGCACCGTTCCTGGCTGCAAGGTTGTTTCTTCCGAAATGTCGAATCCTTCTGCATAGTCAAGGCCTTCGCCCAACTCTACAACCGGTAAACCCGAATAATCACTTTCGATCAATACATTGCCGCGTACAGTTAACTGTTCAGTAGGATTTTCTGTTCCTATTCCAACATTACCTCCCATAATTGCGGTTCTGTTGCTGCTATAAATGTATAACCTGTCATCCAAATCCTCTTCAATGTATGCGTAATCGCCATCTCCAAAGTTCAGCCTGGCTCCATATCCGTATATTCCATCCGGTCCAACCAGGCGCAGTACATTATCGTCAGAAGTGTTGCCTACAGTTAGTTTGTGTCCTAAAGCTTTCGCTTCCGGGCCATCTTTCGTTTTTGTAAATTTTGAGATATTGTCACTGATACTGGAAACACCAATGCCTATATTCCCATTCTGGTCAATAATGAACCTTTCACCATCCCGAGCGATAATAAATTTACCGGCTTTTCCATATAGTCCAACTCCAGCCAACCATGTATTTGGGCCTGTTACATCACTTCCCTCCCGGAATGATATGCTTGCTTCATTTTGTCCGGTATTGGCGTTCTCCAATCTTAACATGCCCCATGATGAAGATGCTGCTGATATATGCAGTTTTCCTGCCGGGGAAGAGGTGCCGATACCCACATTTCCACTTCCTTTAAAAGTGACCCGGTCTCCTGCCTGATAAAGCGTTAGATCATTATTATCATTCACGTAAAAGGCATAGGTAACTGCACCTCTCTTAATGTTTATCTCGGGGGTCTGGTCAGCAGGTGATTCGATTAATATTCTTGGATTGGCTTCTCCGAAAACATGTAAAAGTCGGGATGGGTTTGTTGTTCCGATACCAACATTTGAACTGGCATAAACTTTTCCTTCGAAATAACCTGCATGGCCGGAGCTGCTGTAACCGTATACCCCTTGCGAAGGGGTTCCCAATGATCCGGTATTCCCGGCATCCCAGTTTGCTCCGAAGACACCCGATCCTACATCACTTTCACCAAACACACCCGTACCATTCCAGGTATATCCATGCACACCGATACCCCCGGGAGAATATCCATATACACCATCATTTTGGTAAACTCCATCACTGGTGCCAAGGACACCAAAATTACCACTTGTGCTGTTTATTCCATGAACCCCATAGCCTTCTCCATTATTGGTGCCTACAATGATACCATCTGCATTGGTTCCAGATAGTGATATAGGTATTTCGAGATTCAATGTTACATCTCCTGATGTTCCTCCACCATTAAGTCCTGTTCCGGCATAGACGGCCGTGATGTCACCACTGGAACTTCCTGAATGGAGAGCATACGGAACACTGAAAAGCTGTGACGTTCCCATTGATATATAACCTGATCCCTGTAGCAGATCAATTTCAATTTCCAGGTATTTTAATCCATTGCCCCAGTCTATTGCCGGGAATGATCCGATTGTTATTGTACCATATCCAATTTCAAGGTTTACCAATCCAAATTGGTCGGTAGTAGCTGCGTGTGTTTCCTGGTAAATAATCGTGCCTGAAGCAGCATTGTTATGAATGCTTGCCCGTATGTTTACAGGTTGATTCTCCAGGACTTCGCCTGCATTGTTGCGTACCACAGCCTGGTACTTGAATGCCTGGGGAAGCTGAGAATAAAGTAAAAAGGTAGATAGTACCACTGCAAGGGTTAATGTGATTTTTTTCATGTCATTTGTTTTTGATTCGGTCCTTTAAAGATACTAAAATATGGCCCTTAAGTCAATATGAAAATTAAACAAGCCTATGTGAATTTTGCGTCTATTTTAAAATCCAGACCTGAAGTTAGTATTCGTCTTTGATGCAGCGGACTGATCAAAATATGCGAGTCGCTTACTCACAAGACCAGGCTTCAGATTGATCTAAGTTTGGGCCGATTTATTATTCGTTATTTTTAATTGAGGTGGATTTTTTTAAAGCATAACTTTCAAGTTTACTCCTGTTGCTGTCAAAATTCTTTTTCAGGCTCTGTATCGGTATTTTAGTTTTAGAAGTTCCCAATAAAGCGCCACTGATAGCTCCTACAATGGAGAATGGGATCATTAACATAACGGCTTTTGCCTCCGCGGAAAACCTTACGCAAGCCCAGGTATAAGGATCACAGGGTGGATCATCACCGGATGCAAGGCCAATTCCACCACCAATCAAAGCACCTACAAGCGTGCCGATCAATAAACCATTCGTCACACTATTCTTTTTTCTTAATTCGAGTAGAATAATATCCCTGTATCCAAATTCAATGGTAGAATAATGCATGGTTTCACTGCCGGCTGTTTTATAATCTGCGATCAGGACGGAGGAATCGGTTACCTGGTAAAAAATTCCTTCAATGTTGAATGGTTCAACATAAAGTGATACCCATGTCTGGGTTGGATTATGTTTTCGTATGGAGTCCTGCGAAATTGAAGTTGATTTGTCAAAAATTAAAATTGCTGAAATCAAAATAAGGATCAAAACTTTCATAATTTCCTGTTTTTGTTTGGTTTTTTTAAACTTACAGCAGGGGTGGTCAATTTGCTTCAAAAGAAACAAGCTGAAAATAAATCAAAGAACATCATTTCATTCTTACATCACTGGTACTCATAATAAGTTTGATTCACTCATGAACTGTAAATAATTTTCCATTCTCCTTCGACCTTTTCCAGAACTCTAACACAGATATATTTTTTAATAAATTCACTCTCCAGGTTGTAAACAGATTGATCATAAATGGCAAGTGCACTTTCCGGGAAAACTTTGATCCGGTAATTTTCATATGAACAAAAAACAGATGGTGTTACTTTATCTGTTCTTTCTGTGGGGTGATAAAATTTACTTACCTCATCCCAACCTGTATGATATCTAAAGTTATTACCTTCAATTCTAAGGATCGTAATGAAATCATCTTGCTTGAATGATTTTTTTTGCTGCTCAAAATCATTTATTAGTGACATTTCAGTTTCATTTTCGATGACCGCTTTAATGGCCTCTTTTTATAAATCAATATTTACTTTTTCTTTGCAGGAATTTGCCAAAATCAAAAGAATAAACATAACAATGGATAGGTAATTTTTCATTGGATTTACTGTTTAGAGTTTGATAATTTTGCTCGTTTGAATTCCTTCATTGGTTTTTATGGTGCAGAAATAAATACCAGGATTCAATGCAGAAGTATCAAATGGTATGATTTGTTCTCCTTTATGTAAATTGTAGCTATGGTAAATTATTTCTCTTCCACTCATATCGGATATCTTTATTGCGACAGGGGAGGGCTGTTGTATATGAAAGGAAATAAAAGCTGATGATTCAATAGGATTAGGAGAAATCGTAAAGCAACTATTCAAAATAACCTTTTCAATAAATGTCATACAGGCTTCTTCAACTTCTTGCTGACTGTTGCAACCAGAAGCATTGTCATGAATTTCTATTGTTCCATTTGGTGCAGCCAGGTAATCGCAGATGCTCTGAACATCGCATTCACTGAGAAGGTCATTGTGTTGTATTTTTAAATCATAAATAGAATTAGGATCAATATTTTCCAATCCCTCAATATTTGTAAGATTTTCACAACAACTAATCAATAATGATCCACCAATACTTGATAAAGATTGTAGTGCAGTTAAGTCTGTAAGAACAGGATTACCATAATAATGATTAACAAAAAAGTCATAGTAGCCAATTTCAAGGTTCATTCCAATCGAAGTAAGATTTTCCAGACCAGTTAGATTTAATAGTGAATCATTAGCAAGAATAAGAAGGGATCCCCCAACAGAAATGATGTTATTTAACCCAGACATGTCAAGTAATGAAGAATTACCTATTGCTCCGGTCCCAACATCTGAGTGAATTCCAATTTCAAGATTGCCTTCTATGATTGTAAGATTATCCAAACCTTCAAAGTTCTTCAGTGTTTCGTTATTGGAAGTTTCAAAATTTCCAACAATTGAAGACAAATTGTTCAATCCAAACATATTGACCAAATTGGGATTTCCCATAATCCGAAGGTATCCTCCTATGGAGTTTACTACACTCAATCCATTAAAATTTGTAATGTCTGTTTGGTTATCTATATACCCAATTCGTACATTCCCTTCAATTTCCGTACACCCAGGATAATTCACCTGGAAATTATCAATCTGTGCTTGAGTGGTGAAAGTGATGCCCTCGGGCAGGCAGGGACATTGAGAAATGGCTGTTAGCTGCATGAGCAGCGTTGTGATAAATAAAAGTGTTAGTGTTTTCATGATTGCTTTTTTTGCCCCCTCCCTCACTCCCTCCCGCTTGAGGGGGAGGAACGGGATAGCGGTAGTTATAGTTTGATTATTTTTCTGGTTTGCATTCCTTCATTGGTTTTTAAAATACAGAAATACACCCCTGCAGGGAGGTCATGCATATCAATTTTGATTTCTTGCTGTCCTAAAACTAGTTCTTGCCTGGTGATCCCAAGGATTTTTACTCCTGAAATGCCAAACAGGTCAATACTTATAATCTGCTTATTGTCAAGATTGACATGAAGATTCGTAAATTCTTTGCATGGATTAGGGGATAATCCAACCATAAAGGCTGATCGTTGTTGATTGATTCCTGTATTAATTTCAGAATAAGCATAACCGATCTTCCTGTCTTCTCCTTTTCCATCATACCACATTTTGAATTTGTTCTCATTAACAATCACACTGCTAAATCGTACCCAGTTATCATCCCATTCACCGGGCTCGCCCACATCCAGAACAGGATCATCATTATTTTCGACAAACCAGCTAAAACCATTCTGGGAAGTTGCATAACCAATCCGGATATATCGGTGTGGATTGGTACCAGTGCCATCCCATCCGGCAAACCACATGTGAAATTTGTTATTGTAATACAATACAGCTGGCCCATAAGCGTAAGTATCATAAAATGTATTCACCAAACCCACTGATAAAACGGGGTTATGGAGCGTATCTTTGGTCCAATTGATTCCATTCTCAGAAGTTGCGTAGCCAATTGATGCAGGATTATAAAATGAACCTCCTACCCAACCATAATACCACATTTTGTAGGTCATTCCATCAAAATATACAGATGGTCTTGCAACAAATGCTGCATCCCAGGAGCCTGTTAAACCCTTTTCCAAAACAGGATCTGGATGCAATATCCATTTAGCGGAATCTTCGGAGAAATACCCATACCCTATGGAAAAAATGTCGCCGCCATTTATAGAACCGGAATACCACATTTTCAAGGTGTCATTTACACGTAAGACACATCCCGGATACTTATGTAAGTCCCACGAACCAGGATCTCCAGGATATATCACAGGCTCATTACTTTCTGTCCAGTTTATTCCGTCTGGAGATTCAGTATAGCCGATAGCACTTAATCCATCAGCGATTTCATAACCTGAAAACCACATTTTGAAAAGCTGCTCCTCGAACAATACCGCGGGATTTGCTACCTCACTTGCCCAGGTTGCATTATCAGAAGAAAAAATCGGATTATTTGGATGTTTTTCCCAGTCTATTTGTGTAAAGGAATTTATGGGATTCAGGAAAAAAATGAATAAAGCTAAAAGTAGTAGTTTAGTGTTTTTCATAATGACCTCCGTTTTTAATTTTATGTAACCTTAGTATTTGCCTTGTGATGTTTGAAAGTTCTATGTCATTATAATTTCGGTAAAAAACAGTACCTTAATCTTTCGATATGAATTATTTTAGTTTGATTATTTTCTTTGTTTGTCCGCCAGCTGGCGGATTGGTTTTTAAGGTGCAGAAATAAATTCCAGGCTTCATTGAAGAAGCATCAAATGTTATGCTTTGTTCTCCTGCGTGTAATTCATAAGTCAAACAGATAATTTTCCTCCCGCTCATATCGGTAATCAGCAGGAAAACAGGGGAGGGCTTTTGCATATAAAAAGAAATGACAGCATTTGATTCAATGGGATTCGGGGTAATGGAAAGGGATTGTAGCTGTTGGTCCTCAATTCTGATTAATTCGCAGGCTTCCTCCACCTCTTGCTGGCTGTTGCAGCCGGGTGCGTTGTTTTCGATGATGATGGGTTCATTGGGTGAGGCAAGGTAATCACAGATGCTTTGGATGTCGCATTCGGAAAGCATGCCATTGCCGGCTATTTTCAATCCGGGATTAATGATTATACTGACCAAACCTGATAAATCGGTCAGGGAATCGTTGTTTACGATCCAAAAATCGCTTCCCGTGAAAGTTAAGTTCTCCAATCCGGATAAGCTTTTCAGAAAAGGATTGTTTAAAATGATAAAAAATGAAAAGATGGCCTCAATCCCCTCCAGACCATTAAGGTTGGTAAGGGAAGTTTCCCATATATGAAGATTTCCACCAATGGAATTTAAAACACTCAAACCCAGAAGGTTTTCAATATTAGGACCTGAAATAGATGTATGCCACCCAATGTCAGTACATCCGGGGTAATTTACTTGAAAACTGTCAATCTGTGCTTGAGTTGTAAATATGATGCCTTCAGGGAGGCAGGGGCTTTGGGCTGAGACAATGATAAAATTAAAAAAGATAATAAATACAAAGAATGTAGGCTTTTTCATGGCAGCAGGCAGTGATGGTTAAGAGCCTAAATATAAGAAATTTAGGCTCTTAAGTCAAGTAAAAACGCCGATTTAACATTTAGATCCGGCTGCTCATTCTTTCCGGAGCAATTGTAAAACAAACGGACACCCTGCCATAAATGGCCCATTATAATGGCAGAAATATTACCTTCTATATCCAAAACTTAAACCGACCAATAAGAAAAAATCATCGGGAGATTGAAATGAAGAAGTTTATCCAACCCGAAATAAAAATTAAGACCGTTTTTGCGTCGTATACTTTTCGTATGCTTTTAAATCTCTGATTTCAACATCCTCAGCATCTTTCTTCCTCGATTCCGGTAAAGCATCCAACGCATTTTCAAAAAAAAATGAAGCGCTTCGGATGATGCCCCTGATTTCATGGCTTCCTCACCTGCCAGACTCATATTCTGTATGGTTTTCTCCTTGTTTTTGCATGGAAAAAGCTTTCTAAAAAATAGGTAAAAAAAGGTCAGGAATAATCTATCCCTGACCCTGAATAAGATTTGAGCATTATTGCTTGATAAATTTTGAAGTATAAGAGATATTATTTTCACGGAGTGTACAATAATAGATCCCTGATTTTAAATTGGAAATATTAATCGAGATGTCATGTCCACTGTTGCCTATCACAGACTGTTCCATCATTTTTTGACCAAGGAAATTGAAGATTTCAATCTTAGCATTTTGATGATCCAATAAATTCTCATTTAAATGTATCATCGTTGTTGCAGGATTTGGATAAATCTGCAATGGATTTTTTGAATCTCTCCAACCCGGATCATCCCCAAGAATCATAAACGATGTGCTTGTGAATTCATAGGCTCCCATATCAATTTTTGAACTACCATCTCCATTGCCATCAGTAATCCTTTGATTACCAATGATATCCCATTGCGGAATCATATGCCAGTCAGCAGGCCAGGCTGCATCAATGCAAGGTGATTCAAGCGATAGTGCATAAGGATGATCACCAATTCCCGCAAATAAGGGATCGTCCCCAATATTATACAAATAGTCACCCGTGAAAGGAATACCGCCAAAATTCTCCTGTCCGCCTTCAATATCGCAATAATAGAATCCAGGCTGGCTGGCACCATCTGCTATGTGCACCTGGTCACCTGAATTGGTAGCCTCATTTCCCCAGAATATGTTATTGTAGAACCCTGGATTGGAGTTTGTTTTTACCTGGATGGCACCACCATTGGCTGCCTGGTTATTAACAAAGGTATTGTTGAAGATAGTACCGTTGCAATTGGTGTTAAATTCTATAACTCCGGCATCTGATAGCGCAATATTGTCCTGGAACAGACAATTGGAAATAACGGGATTTGAATTGTCATATAAAACGATAGCTGCAGCATCTTCTGCCTGGTTATTTCTGAAAATACAACTTTCGATCAGGGGGTCACCATTGGAAATAGCGATTGCCCCACCTGAAGGTGTGTAGGGAGGTACGTTTATGTCTGCTTTATTGAATTCAAATGTAGAATTGGTAATGCTTATATCACTGTAATTCTGTATCGCGAAAGCGCCACCGGAAGTTTCTGGTGGTAGGCCCTGCGCATAAGCATAGCGGAACAAACAATGATCAAAAATAGATGGTTCATTTTCAGCCGGAGTATTGTCAAAATCCAGACCATCCCAGTAAATATTTGGATTGGAGGCAGTAAACATAATTGGATTTTCGGCTGTTCCCTCGGCTTGAATACAACCTTGAATTTCAAAATGGTAAGGTTCTCTGACAGCGATTCTGACGCCCGGTTCTATTTCGAGGGTTTGACCATTTTCAACCGTTACATGCCCATCAATGTAGTAGGGTGCGTTTTCTGCTGTCCAGGTGCCACTCACCGTGCCTTCTGAAATAAAAGTTGCTTGCTCATGCACAGCTATGATATTTGCAGGAATAACATCTGCCATAAAACCGAATCTTCCATTTCCGACCAGATTCTGTGCAAAGACAATTTCAAATGCATTTGCTTTCAAATAATGTGTACCCATATCCTTCATGAATGATTGTGCAACATATTGTGCACCTGTTGAAGCTCCTTGGGATATGTTCTTTACAATTGAAATTGAGGTAGATCCAGACCACTCGGCATAAAGAATAGTTTTATTTGTATCGGCCATCATGGCCATTATTGGTTCGCCATTCAATTCGAAAGTGAAATTGTTGTTATAAAAATTCGCCCAATGATTTCCATTTTCATAACCCCAGTCTTCTTCAAATACATCGGGTCCCAGACTGGTCAGGTCATATTTTAATTTTAGGTCACCAATTTCAAATCCCCGATACTGAAGTTGGAGTAAGGTATTCAAGAAACCAGTAGAACCATCCAAAAAATGTCCGAGGCAGGCCTCGGGATCCGGATCAATATCATTATAATCTCGGGATGCCACATAATATTTTTTAGAAAGGTGTCCATTGCCGAATGGTTCCGGTCCTGTACCATCTGCGTCCCAGGCAGCCATACCTTCATGATCGGCATTCAAACCCTGGAAAGGGATGGTGGGATTCCCAACGATGATCATCCCATTTAAAATATTAATATAGACGCCATTGCGTCCATTTGAAACCGGCATATATTCTTCTATCGTAGATTCGAAAGTCAGAGAAATCTCCTTACCATTTAAATCAGACAGGAATGCATCAGCTATTACTTCTGCTGTGTTTCCTTCAGCGATATTAACAAGGTTTGTGTAAGCGGTTTCATTGTACCAATATTCATTACTACCTGTCCGGTGGTGATTTGAATATGATAAGTACCCGGCGAGTAAGGGTTCTCCATCCAATTCAAAAGTAAGATCAATGCCATAATGATTGGCATAATATTCCTGGCCTGCCATATTAAACCAGTCAAGGCCTTCAACATCACCTTCATAGCTTCCCAGGCCAAATTTCATTTTTACATTGTCGGGTTCAAATCCATTGTTCGTCAATGCTTGTGCGAATTGGGGAAAACCTATTATTCCATCCTGAAAAGTGGCCAGGGCATCTTCGGGATTCTGTGTAATATAATCCCGGGAAGCAATATAATATAGGGAAGCAGATCCGGTATTCGGATTGATATGACCCATGGCTGCAGGTTCGGGTCCACTGCCGTCCGCATTCCAGGCAGCACTGCCTTCACCATCCTCTGCAAGACCTATAAACTCAATTTGTTGTTGACCATTTGAAATTTGAAATACCAATAGTAAAATTGATATAAGTGAAAAATATTTCACAAGGTAATAGGTAAAATTTGAAGTTTTCATTTTGACCTCCTGATATTGTTGATTAAAGATTTGATTGTCGAAAACAAATGTAATGTCTGATGGAGGGCCAAATGAGTTACTTATTTAACCGTCTGGTAAAATTGTATAAACGCATGGATTTTTCATTTAAACGTATGGTTACAAATGACAATGAAAGCTTATCGAATAGGTGTTCACTTTCAAACAATGGAAATATCCTTTGGTTTAGGATGTTGGGGTAATGTTGGAGGCCTTTTTGTGTTTATCCAAATCCCACTGCAGATCCATTTCTTCGAACATTGTTTTGGCTTTTTCAAGATAAAATTCGGCAGGTTTGCCATTCAATTTATTGTATTTCACTTTTGGATCGGAAAGGAATTTTCCAAGTTCAAAGTAGGTACGGGATAATTCAAGCTTTGCTCCAAATTTATTGGCCGCTTCCATCGATTTTCTGAAGGCCTGTTTTGCTTTTTTATGGTGTTTGCAAAACCAGCATGCTTCGGCTTGCAATCGATATGCCTCAGTTAAATGGGACAAAACCAGTTTGGCGGTCTTTACTGATTTATTAGATGTTTTAAGAAAATGTCTGCTTGCCAGGGATCTTTCTTTTTCGTTTGTTTGTTTTAGAATTAATTCCTTTTCGTAATAACATCTTGCAATCAGGCAATGAGATTCGTGAAGTTTGATAGAGAACCGAATTAAAAGATCTTCTGCTTTATCCAGGTTTTCTTTTGCCTTTTGTTGATCTCCCTGCATTGAAAAACCGATGGATCGAGAACAGCATATCATAAGTAACATTCCATGATGGTCGGTTTTAGAAACATAATCCACGCCTTCGGTGCTATTTGCAATCAAATGATCAATTTCCCTGTTTTTTAGCAAGTAATTTGACATGCACCGGTAATACTGGGCATAGCAATAATTATTATCAAAAGCATCACCTACCCGCTGAACATAATCAAGGCATTTTTCAGCCGTTTCTTTCTCCCCCTTTTCCATTTGGACAAGACTGCTAAACACGTAATAAGCCATGGGTTGCCAGTATTCGCCAATGGCCAGGCCTTTATTGAATATGTTTTCATCCAAAGTAAAAGGTTCAGTCATATATCCCGTGAAATAAGTGTTTACCTCTTTTTGGTATTTTACTGTAATCCAGGAATAAGCATCAGATTCATTCAGGTTTTTTTGCGCAAGGTTATGCAGGGCCTGTCCAAGTTTTATGGCTTTGCCAGTCCAAATAAAAAGAGCACCCAGGTTTACAAGATTACCAATACCATATCGTAAAGATGAAATTTTTGCCCGGTTCATTATTTTGGTGATGTTAATGTATTCAAAAAACATGCGCTTTCCATCAAATGAAATTAGGGCATGTCCTTTCATAATGTAAATTTTTTCGAGTTTCTTTTCATACTCAGTAGCATTTCTTTTCCTTTTTTCATTCGAAAACCAAATTAACCATAACAATCTCAGAAAATTGATAAAAAAACTACCTATTTTAGAAAGCTTCTTTTTAGGAAATCGGAGACCATAAAAAGCTTGAACTTTCTCAAAATAATTCACACATTCAATTTGCTGGCCATTAATGAATAGAGCAGTTGCAAGCATTTCTTCCAGGTCTGCAATTTTTTGTTTATCAATCTTTCCGGCCTGATGAATTGTATAGTGACTCAGGGCTTTTTTAAAGAAAGTAATGGCCTCGGCAGAGGCTCCTTTATCCAATGCTGACCTCCCGGCTTTTAATAAATAATCTTCGGTTTTTATTGTATCTCCTGCCTCTTCATAGTGCGCTGCCAGTGTTCCATAGAAATCCTGCAGATTTTCAGCAAACACTTTTTCGATGGAACGGGCTATTTTCAGGTGAAGATCTTTCCGACTTTCTCTAAGTATAGAATCATAGGTCAATTGTTGGGCCAGGGCGTGTTTGAATAAGTATTCAATTTCCTGCTTTTTTTTATTTTCACTTATCAACTGTATTTCTGAAAGGTATGCCAGGCGCTCATCCAGCTCTTCAATGGTGTCGGTGGCTTCTTCCAGTACTTTATAGTAAAAGTTCCGGCCCATTACAGAAGCGGTGTTTAATAACTCCCGTGTTTTCTCATCCAGTTTATCAACACGGGATAAAATAGCTTCATTGATGGTTTCAGGGATATTGGCATCATTGATTTTTTCTGTAACTACAAAATGACCATCTTTAACTTCGATAATCTCTTCATCGATAAAACTTCTGATAATCTCTTCTATAAAAAACGGATTGCCTTCCGTTTTGCGAATGATCATTTTTTGGATTTCACCAGGCAGGGGAGTTTCGCGTAAAAGATTCTTGATCAGGTTATCTGATTCTTTTTCTTCTAATGAATTAATATGAATAGTCGTATGATCACCGGGAAATTTGTCCACCAGATATTTTAAAATATAATCACCGGTTTCCTTGTATCCGGGCCGCATTACGTTAATGAACATCACAGGATGATTCTGGGAAAGTTTATAAAGCGACTCGAAAAAGGTTAACGAAGAACTGTCGGCCCAGTGCATGTCCTCGATCAGGTAGATGCGGGGTTTGTCTTTGGTGGCAGCTATGATCAGGTCGCGCAGGTTTTTCAAGATCAACTTTTCCAATGCTTCACCTTCAATACCTTGAACCCGTTCTTTATGTTTACCTTCCAGGGGTAAGCCCATCATGGTAGCCAGAAAGGCATAAATTTCATCGGCTTGCTCCGGGGCAATTTTATTGATGCCCTGGTATACTTTTTCTGATGATAGGGCAGGGGCATCGTCTTCGGTGATCTCTGCCCAGGACTTGATCAGGTTGATGATGGGGTGAAAACTGAGATTTTGCCCGGTTGAAAGGGCTCTGCCTTCCAGTATCATAACGTTCTCCAGGATGGGTTGAACCTTTATTTCGGCGATCAGCCGCGATTTGCCTATACCTGCTTTACCCACAATGTTAAAGATGGATCCTTTACCGGCAACCAAATTTCGGATCGATCCTTCCAGTTGTTCCATTTCCCGGGTTCTACCCACCATCTCTGAAAGGATCTTTCTTTCCCCTCTCGCTTTCAAATCGAGTTTTTTTCTTTTTTTCTTAAGCGGTTCATAGATGGCCAGGGTCTCAGCACCCCCTTTCAGCGGAATGGGTTCCAAGGATTGAAACTCAAAATAGTCTTTTGATGATTCAAAAACATTTTCATCCACAAGGATCTGGTTTTGATCGGCAAACTGACAGATCCGGCTGGCATGGTTCAACGGCTCGCCAACCAGGGTGGTTTGATGATTGGACCCCGTTCCGATACTGGTTGCAATGACCTGCCCGGAAGTGATCGCAAGCTTGAGGCTGAGTTGCTGATCCGGATTCCCTAACTGAATCTTTTCAGGTAATAGCTCCTTTATTTCAAATGCGGTATCCAGCGCATGGGAAGCGCCTGCTTTCCGTTTTGTATCATCAAATACCACCAGTACCGAATCACCGGAAAAGCGATTGATGGTTCCATGATGCATTTGGGTGGAAGATTCAAAGAGGTTGTGCAGATCATTCATAATCCGGGAGAGATCATCAGGTAAGGGATCTTCGGCCAGTGCCTGGAATCCGGTCACCTCGGCGAGCAATATGACGGTTTCTTGTTTTTGCATGGAATAGGTTTTTCAAATATAAAAATTATTGTTTAATAATCTTCATTGTCTCCATCCCATTGGCAAGTTGAATTCGACAGCAATAAATGCCGGCTGGTAAATGGCTCAGATCCATCAGATATTTGGATTGATCCTCCGGGATATTATCAAAATGCCAACTTTTCAGACGACTGCCAGTAATATTATAAATGCTGATATCCAAAGGCGAAGTTATTGATGCTTCAAAACTTATTGCTGCATAATTGGAAACCGGGTTGGGAGAGATATTGAATTGCAAATTGTTTGCAAATTCAGCAACTGACGTTGACAAACAGGCTTCCTCCACCTCTTCCGGGCTGTTGCAGCCGGGGGCGTTATCATGGATTTCAATTGTACCATTGGGTGTGGCCAGGTAATCGCAGATGCTTTCAACATCACAGTTAGACAAGGAGCTATTATGCGCAATTCTTATATTGTTGATGGATGCTGCATTTAAATTTCCCAAACTTGATATATCGGTTAAATTAGGATTTCCATAATTATAATAATTCCCTCCAATAGTTAAGTCGCCAGCTATTGAGCTTAAGTTATCTAAGCCTGTTAAACTCACCAGGGCATCGTTGCCATAAATAAAAAGGTTTCCTCCGATCGTTGATACATTCTCCAACCCGGTCAGGCTGGTCAGGGCATGGTTACCATGAATATTAAGCTCACCCCCGATCGAAATAACGTTTTCCAAACCTGAAAGGTTGGTTAGTGCATTGTTGTCCCAAATACTAAGGTCTCCCCCGATCGAAGTCACGTTTTCCAAACCTGAAAGGTTGGTTAGTGCATCGTTGTCATCAATAACAAAGTTTCCTCCGATCGAAGTCACGTTATCCAAACCTGAAAGGTTGGTTAGGTCATTGTTCCATTCAATCCAAAGGTTTCCCCCTATAGAAGTCAACCCCTCCAGCCCGGTCAGGCTGGTCAGTTCGTAGTTACTTTTAATATAAAGGCCTCCTCCGATTGAAGTCACGTTGTCCAAACCTGAAAGGCTGGAAAGTGTATCGTTGTTAGAAATCAGAAAATGTCCCCCGATTGAAGTCAACCCCTCCAGCCCCGTCAGGCTTGTTAGGGAACTATTATGGTCCAAAAAAATCCCTCCCCCGACCGAAATCACGTTGTCCAAACCTGAAAGACTGGGAAGTGCAAAATTATATTCAATCAAAAGGCCTCCCCCGATCGAAGTCAACCCCTCCAGCCCCGTCAGGTTTGTTAGGGCATAATTATCGACTACAAAAATCCCTCCCCCAATCGAAGTCAAGTTGTCCAAACCTGAAAGGCTGGGAAGTGGAAAGTTGTGCTGAATCAAAAGGCCTCCCCCGATCGAAGTCAACCCCTCCAACCCGGTCAGGCTTGTTAGGGAATTATTATGATCTAAAAAAATCCCTCCTCCAACCGAAGTAATATTTTCCAGACCCATAAGGGAAGACATAGCGGTATTTTTCATTTGGATACTTTGAACAAATAACAGATTATCCAGTCCTGAAAAATCAGCGAGTCCATCGTTCTCATCAATAATGATTGACCGGCCGATGCTTGTTAGACTGCCTAGCCCTGTTAACGAAGAAACCAGACCGGTTCCATTGAGATGCAGGTCTCTGCCGATAAAATCCAGGTTGTTGAGCCCGGACGCATTCGCGAGCAGGGGATTTTCAGAGAAGAAAAGGGTGCCCCCAATGGAGTCGAGGTTTTCCAATCCATGTAAACTGGTCAAATTGTCATTGTTTTTGATCATCAGGCTCCCACCAATTGAGGAAAGGGCATAGAGACTGTCCAGGTATGTAATATTCCAACCTGAAAGGATCACATCTCCCGCCATGGCTGAGCAACCTGGATAATTGACCGGAAAACTGTCGACTGCCGACTGGCTGGTCAAGGTTAACACCTCCGGCAGGCAGCCGGGGACGTCGCCGATGATAACCAGGTGATCGTTGCTCCGTTTGTGGTTTATTCCCTCAAATTCGCTATCCCCCAGCATATAGTCAATAAAGAAATGGCCCTCCTGCTCATCTGTGAAAATATTAAATTCAGCCAGGTAGGTTAAGTTATTTTGATCATCGTATTCATCCATACCCACCCACCAGTGGTAATTTTGAGGGGCCGGATCCAGACTCTCCATTTGCTGGCTGAGTGAATCTGAAAAAACCAGGGTTCCTATGTAACTGCCCATGCCATGATATTGAAGGGTATCATCAACTGTCCATCCGTCAGGCAATAGAATCCCGAAATAGATTATCGAATATTCCGGATAAGTAGCTGTCAAGTTGACACTGACCTGAACTTCGAAACTGCTATTGGGTGAAGCGGTGGAAGGTTGATCCACGAAATCAAATTCATAACAGGCTGTAAAGAAAACAGCGATGAACAAAACGATCGATACAAGAAGCCAATTACTAAGGGTTATTTTTTTCATGATAACATTGATTTTAGAAATAAATTTAAAGTTTGATTATCTTCTCTGTCAACATTTCATTGCCATTAGAAACCCGGCAGAAATAGATTCCCGCTGGAAGTTCTTGTAAATCCAGTCGGTATTTCGTGATGCCGGGTTTGTTATCATGAAAATGCCAGTTTTTCAGACAGATCCCAGTGTTGTTATAGATGCAGATATCGACAGGAGAGGAGTAGGATGTTTTAAAACTTATTGCTGCATAATTGGAAACCGGATTGGGAGAGATAATGAATTGCAAATTGTTTGCAAATTCAGCAACCGACGTTGACAAACAAGCTTCCTCCACCTCTTCTGCGCTGTTGCAGCCGGGGGCGTTTAACAATATTTGGACTGTCCCGCCGGGTGCTGCCAGGTAATCGCAGATGCTTTGGACGTCGCATTCGCTTAAAATATAATTATGGGTGATGTGCAGGCCAGTGATCGATGCAGGGTCGATATTATCCAGTCCTGCCAGGCTGGTCATGGATTCGTTAAAACTGATCGCAAGGCCTCCCCCAATCGAAGTCACGTTTTCCAAATCTGAAAGGCTGGTCAGTGCATTGTTAAAAGAAATTTCAAGGTCACCCCCAATCGAAGTTACGTTATCCAAACCTTTCAGGCTGGCCAGATTCTGATTCCCTACATAATAACCGCCAACGCAAAGGTTTCCCACGATGGAAGTCAGATTCTCCAAACCTTCCAGGCTGGGAAGGGCATCGTTGTCCCGAATCCGAAGGTCATCCCCGATCAAAGTCACGTTGTCCAACCCTGAAAGGCTGGTCAGTACATCGTTGTAATCAATATGAAGATGTCCCCCGATCGAAGTCACGTTGTCCAAACCTGAAAGGCTGGTCAGTGCGTCATTATTATCAATCACAAGGTCTTCCCCGATCAAAGTTACGTTGTCCAACCCTGAAAGGCTGGTTAGGGCTTCATTATTTTCAATCTCAAGGTCACCCCCGATCAAAGTCACGTTGTCCAACCCTGAAAGGCTGGTCAGTACATCGTTGTAATCAATATGAAGATGTCCCCCGATCGAAGTCACTTTGTCCAAACCTGAAAGGCTGGTCAGTGCATCGTTGTTAGAAATCAGAAGGCTTCCCCCAATCGAAGTCACGTTTTCCAAACCTGAAAGGCTGGTCAGTGTATCGTTGCCTTCAATCAGAAGGCTTCCCCCAATTGAAGTCACGTTTTCCAAACCTGAAAGGCTGGTCAGTACATCGTTGTAATAAATCCAAAGATGTCCCCCGATCGAATTCAACCCCTCCAGCCCGGTCAGGCTGTTTAGTGCATGGTTGTCCCAAATCACAAGTTCGTTACCAATCGATGTTACGTTGTCCAACCCTGAAAGGCTGGTTAGGGCTTCATTATTTTCAATCTCAAGGTCACCCCCGATCAAAGTCACGTTGTCCAACCCTGAAAGGCTAGTCAGTACATCGTTGTAATAAATCCAAAGATGTCCCCCAATCGAAGTCAACTCCTCCAGCCCGGTCAGGCTGGTCAGTGCATTGTTATATCCAATAAAAAGATCTCCCCCGATTGAAGTCAGGTTTTCTAAATCTGCAAGGCTGGTCAGTACATCGTTGTAATCAATATGAATATGTCCCCCGATCGAAGTCACGTTGTCCAAACCTGAAAGGCTGGTCAGTGCATCGTTGTTAGAAATCAGAAGGCTTCCCCCAATCGAAGTCACGTTTTCCAAACCTGAAAGGCTGGTCAGTGTATCGTTGCCTTCAATCAGAAGGCTTCCCCCAATTGAAGTCACGTTTTCCAAACCTGAAAGGCTGGTCAGTACATCGTTGTAATAAATCCAAAGATGTCCCCCGATAGAAGTCACGTTGTCCAAACCTGAAAGGCTGGTCAGTGCATTGTTATATCCAATAAAAAGATCTCCCCCGATTGAAGTCAGGTTTTCTAAATCTGCAAGGCTGGTCAGTACATCGTTGTAATCAATATGAATATGTCCCCCGATCGAAGTCACGTTGTCCAAACCTGAAAGGCTGGTCAGTGCATCGTTGTTAGAAATCAGAAGGCTTCCCCCAATCGAAGTCACGTTTTCCAAACCTGAAAGGCTGGTCAGTGCATTGTTGTGTCCAATAGAAAGGTCACCCCCGATTGAAGTCAGGTTATCCAAATCTGTCATGCTGATCAGAGAATTGTTACCCAAAAACGTAAGGTTGCCACCAATGGAGTTTAGACTTTCTAAGCCTGAAAAATTTAATAGTGAATGATTACAACTTAAATACAAACCTTCAAGCAATGTAAGATTGTTAAGCCCTTCAAAATTGATTAGTGAATCATTTCCTCCCAGGTAGTTTCCTATTTTAAGACTTCCTGAAATTGAAGTTAATGACTCAAGACCATTAAAATCAGACAATGAATGATTTCCAAGAACCGTCATATCCCCTAATACAATTGAAAGATTATTTAATCCATTAAAATTAATTAAGGAATCATTCCCCTCATTGCACTCTCCGTAATAGCCACATAGAACTACGGTACCAATACTGAGGGATCCAACAGTATTCAGATTTTCCAATCCCGTTAAGTTGATTAGGCTATGGTTTCCATAAATTTTCAGTTGATTTCCTATTGAGGTCAGGTTTTCCAGGCCTGATAGATTGTTCAGCGAATTGTTATAACAGATTTCAAGAGAGCCTAAAACGGATGTTAATACATTTATTCCATCAAGATTGGTAATATCATCACCAGATATAACTACATCCCCTTCAATCTCCGCACACCCCGGGTAATTCACCTGGAAGTTGTCGATCTGTTCCTGGGTGGTGAAGGTGATGCCTTCCGGCAGGCAGCCGTTATCGCATTGGGCACTGATTAAAATCCCATTGAAAAGAAAAATTGAAATGAATAGTAATTTTTTCATGATCTGATAATTTTGAAATTTACATGATCAAAACTACCAAATCAAAGAAGGGAAAGGGGAGTACTTATTTAAGCGCTAAGAACTTTTGTATGAACGAATGGATTTTTTGGATAAACGTTTAAAAAAAACTATGATCCGGCACCGAAATTCCTGTACTCCTCCAAATCCCACTACATATCCAACATTAAAAAATCACGCAAGCTTACATGAATAATCCCTTTATGATTGCCGGTTGCATATTCGTCAAGGGTGACTACATACTTTTTATGGTTGTCTTTAATCAGCAACAGATTGCCAAATTCCCTTTCAAATGTTTTCTTTTCAGCGACATTTAATGCAACCTGCACATAAATTGTATTATCGCCCTTTGATGCAACAAAATCAATTTCCATATCAGCCAGTTTCCCGACAAAAACCCGGAATCCTGATTCGGTTAAATAGTGGTACACCAAACTTTCGATGTATTTATTTAATCTGGCAGGGTCGTAAGGTTTTAGAACATGTTGCAAACCAAGGTCTTCAAAATATAATTTATCATTAACCTCAAATATTTTCTTGCCTGAAATATCGTATCGACTAACCTTATGGACTAAATATGAGGATTCGAGAAAATAAAGGTAATCAATAACTGACCGTGTTGAGACTGATGTTTTCTGAGTCTTCAGGAATTCATTAATACGATTAGCCGATACCAGGCTTCCGGAATTGTCGGCCAGAAAAGCAACAAGATTGTTCAAAAAACTAAAATTGCGAACATTAAATCGCTGAACAACATCCTTAAACAAAATTGTGTTCATCACATTCTTCAAATACTCATACCTCACCTGGTCGGTATCTTCCAAATGTATCAGAAAAGGCATGCCTCCCTGAGTGATGTATTTGAGTAAAGATTTGCTTTCGTTTTGGTAATCATGAAATTGAAGAAATTCCTTATAAGAAAGGCAATGGACAGGAATTTCAATGTACCTGCCCGAAAGAATTGTTGCTATTTCCCCCGACAGCAAAGTAGCATTGCTTCCTGTACAATAAAGATCATAGATGCCCTCCAAAAGCAGGCCTCGTAGAGTTTTTTCAAAGTTGGCAATCTCCTGTACCTCATCAATAAATACGAAGTTCTTCTTGTTTGTTTTTCTTTTGGTTGTAATATACCCCAATAAATCATCATTGTTTTTAATGAAATCAAACGCAAGATCCTCCTTATTGATGTAAACATAATTCCCATCGGGATAATGCTCTCTGATCTGATCCATCGTTTGAAGCATTAAATAGCTTTTACCAATCCGACGCTGCCCTGTGAATACTTTTATTACAGGTTTATTGATAAAAGGCGATATCTTGTCAAGATATTTAGTGCGAACAATAATTTCAGGCATTTTCGTTGTGTTAAATAAAAATGCAAATATAGCTAATAGTTTTTATCATAATACACAAAAAGCAAATAAAGATACGTTTGTGCATTATAATACCATAATCTTTTTGGGAAGGATTTTTGAAATTAATTGATCGCTATAGCCAAATCAAAGATCAGACATCGCACATCCCATCCTACATCGAACATCAATCTTTCACAACAAACTTTTTGAATTCCTCCAAATCCCACTGCAAATCCATTTCTTCGAACATGGTTTTGGCTTTCTCGAGGTAATGGCTGGCAGGCTGGCCATTCAATTCATTGTATTTCACTTTTGGATTGGAAAGGAATTTGCCGGTTTCGAAATAAGCGCGGGAGAGTTCGAGGCGGCTTTGATGTTTTTCACAAGTGCTTAAAGCTAGCTTAATATTTTTAAGAGCACTGGTATATTTTTTCTGCACAAAATAAAACCTTGCTCTCAATATATAAGCCTCTGGCAGGTTAGCTATAACTTTTTTCGACTTCGCTATTAATGTTTTTGAATTGTGCTTAATTTCTTTTAGCAATGCTTTGAATTCTTTATTATTTTCATTTTGTTTTTGCAATTTTTCAAGGTCGAAATGCACTTTAGCTAATAGATATGGTGTATAATAAACAGGAATGTTTGAAGCTTTCTTTTGGAATTTGCTTGCCTTATTAAGAGCTTTCTCAGCCTTGGTAATGTTGCCTAACTTAAGATATACCAAAGACTGCATACTAATAAATACTAATGCTAATGTTAAATTATCTGTACTTCCAATAAATTGAGCACCTTCATCAGCAATTTTTAAGAATTCATCAAATCTTCTGAATTTATAGTAACCATAAGCTTGTAATCTATAAGCCATAGAAACCGCAAAACCACTATTATAATTCTCAGCTTGCTCGTGAAGCATATTTTGGATATCAATGGTTTTTTCATATTCACCTCTTTCAATATGATTAAAGCCACAATAGGTCATATAAGTTTGGATATCCCAAAAACTACCTACTTGAAGTCCCTGTTTTATTATTGATTGTTCATCTTCTTGAAAATACCATTGGCCTGTCCAATATTTTTGCATTTTATTAACCATTCGAAGGTTGGTAAACCCAAATAGGTCATTCTTCATACCAGCTTTGTAACTAATCTCAATCATTTTTTGGCTGGTTTTTAATGACAAGCCTGTCATGCCAAAAAGTACAGATCCAGTAGTAAATGTCCTAAGAGCAGGTACAGAGTTTTTAAAATCGTAACGGCATATTAAAGCAACTATTGGACTGGTATCGATAGCGAATTGTCTTGAGTTATTTGATATTAAGCACATCCCAAAGCCATAGGTTAACTTCATAAGAATTTCCATCTTCTGATTCATCTTCTTTTTAAAGAAAAATCTTTTAAAATGAACCATCACATAAGCAAGTAGAATGGAAAAGCCGGCTCTTATTTTTGCCTTTTTTTCATTCTTTGAGAACCTATGATTTGTATTGGTTTCGATAAGTTTACTAAAAAATTCAGCTGCTTCCTCATTTTTTCCGCAAGCCCGGTATAAATCGGCAATTTTCATCTCAAGATCCAACATTTGTTCTTTGGAGAGGTTTTGGCTTTTATCATCTAAAATCATTTTGTGTGCTTTCTCAAAAAATTTCAGAGCCTCCGATGAAGCACCTGATTTCATAGATTCCTCACCAGCTAATAACAAATAATGTATCGTCTTTTCTTCATTTGCAGCCATCTGGTAGTGATACACCAGCGTTCCATAAAACTCATTGATATTTTTCGCAAATACCTTCTCAATCGAGCGGGCAATCTTTAAATGTGTTTCTTTCCGTGATTGTTGCATCATGGCGTCGTAGGTCAGCTGCTGTGCCAGCGCATGTTTAAACAGGTATTCGATCTCCTCCTTCTTTTTACTTTCGCTGATCAACTGCACTTCTGATAGGTAGGAAAGCCGTTCGTCCAATTCTTCGATGGTATCGGTGGCTTCTTCCAGGACTTTGTAGTAAAAGTTCCGTCCCATTACTGAAGCAGTATTCAGCAGTTCACGTGTCTTTTCATCCAGCTTATCTACCCTGGAGAGAATGGCATCGTTAATCGTTTCAGGGATATTGACATTATTGATCTTTTCAGTTACCACAAAATGACCATCCTTCACTTCAATAATTCCTTCATCAATAAAGCTCCGAATGATCTCTTCAATGAAAAATGGATTCCCTTCTGTTTTGCGGATGATCATCTTTTGGATTTCATCCGGCAGCTTTGTTTCACGCAACAGGTTCCTGATCAGGTTATCAGATTCCTTTTCTTCTAGTGGGTTAATATGAATGGTTGTGTGATCACCGGGAAATTTGTCCACCAAATATTTTAAAATATAATCCCCGGTATCTTTATATCCCGGCCGCATCACATTGATGAATATTACAGGATGGTTCTGCGACAGTTTGTAAAGCGACTCAAACAAGGTAATGGAAGAACTATCCGCCCAGTGCAAATCCTCTATCATGTAGATGCGCGGTTTGTCAAGGGTGGCGGCAATGATCAGGTCGCGCAGGTTTTTCAATATTAATTTTTCAAGCGCTTCTCCTTCAATTCCTTTTACACGCTCCTTATGTTTTCCTTCCAGGGGCAAACCCATCATGGTAGCCAGGAAAGCATATATCTCATCTGCCTGCTCAGGGGTATTGCTTTTAATTCCCTGGTAAAGCTTTTCTGATGAAACTGAAGGAATATCATCTTCCATAATACCAGCCCAGGATTTGATCAGGTTGGTGATGGGATGAAAACTGAGGTTTTGCCCTGTTGAAACTGCCCGGCCTTCCAGTAAAAGCACTTTCTCCATGATGGGCTGCACTTTCATTTCGTCCATTAGGCGGGATTTTCCAATTCCGGCCTTTCCAACTATATTCACAATGCTCCCTTTTCCTTTTACCAGATTTTTAATCAACCCTTCGAGTTGTTCTAACTCACTGGAACGACCAACCATTACAGAAATAATCTTTCGTTCTGATTTTGTTTTCAGGTCTAATTTTTTTCTTTTTTTACCGGTAAGTTCAAAAATGGGAAGCGTTTCAACTCCTCCTTTCAGGGGAATGGGTTCTAATTTTTGAAGCTCAATATGTTTTGTTAAGCCTTCCGTTGTTTTATTATCCGCGAGTATTTGCCCCTCTTCGGCGAACTGGCTCATGCGGGTAGCATGGTTTACGGCTTCACCCATCAGGGTTTGCTGTTTCTGTTCATCGCCAATATCAGTGACAATAATGCCACCTGTCGCGATTCCAAATTTCAGTTTAAAGGGCAGGTCAGGTTTTTTCTCCTGGGAGAATGAAATCAATTGGTCTCTTAGTTCAAAAGCTGAATCGATGGCGTTTTTAGCAGCCGTTTTAGAGGTGTTAAAAACAACCAGGAAAGTATCGCCGGTGTAGCGGTTGAGCTTCCCCTGGTGCAAACGGGCTGTATTCTCAACAAGGGCATGTACCTCCTTCATAATTGGGGTGATCTCTTCCGGTGTCAGGCTCTCAGCCAATGACTGTAACCCCGAAAGTTCTGCTGATAATATGGTGGCCTCTTGTTTTTGCATAGTTGATGTTTATCAAAATTACAATAGAAATTGTCGATAGTTTTGCCGATGTATGATCTGAAATTCACTATCGGGATAATTCTTTTTGAATGTTGCCGGGATTTTATCCTTATGTTTTGGATTCAACTTAAACTCAAAAGCATATAGTTTACCGGAGTGTTCTTCAATCAAATCAATTTCCTGCTGCTGATAAGTACGCCAGAAATACATATTGACCCTTGTCCCCATGGTCTGATGATATTTAATTCTTTCAATCAAACAGAAATTTTCCCAAAGTTGCCCTGCATCATTACGACCTGATAAGGGTATGAAGTTCTGCAAAAGGCTGTTTCTGATCCCCAGATCATAGAAAAAATACTTTTTGCCTTTGGCAATTTCATTTCTGAGATTTCTGCTAAATGAGGATAACGAAAAAAGTACAAACGATTTTTCCAGTAACGATATGTATCGTTGCACCGTTTCAACAGATACTTTTAAAAGATTACTCAGCTCTCTCAGTGAGACTTCATGGCCTGCCTGCAGCGCAATGGCTTTTAATAAATTGATCAGAATATCTGACCTGCGCATGTTTTCAAAGCGTAAAACATCTTTAAAAAGATAGTCGCTTGTTAATTCATCCAATAGTTTTTCTTTTTGTTCCTGAGAACGGTTTATTATATCAGGATAGGAACCGTACAATAACATATTGTCAATCATTTCATCCTGTTGAATTGGATCATAATGTTGTTTAAGTTCTATTAAAGAGATTGGATACATGATAAACTTAACATTTCGCCCAGTAAGCGGTTCCGACAAAATGTTTGTCAGGTCAAAGCTACTGGATCCGGTAGCGACATATTGGATATCAGGATAAGTGTCGATCAAAAGTTTTAATAATTCTCCAATGTGTGGGATTTTCTGTGCTTCATCAAATACCACCAATTTAGCCTGCCCAAGGTACTGGCGAATACGTTCCAGGTTTCCTGACGAAAGCAATTCCCAAACCGGTTGTCGTTCACAATTCATATACAATGAACCTTCGTATTCGTTGATCAACTCATTTGCCAGTGTTGTTTTTCCAACCTGCCTGGGGCCGTACAAGATAATTACCTTCCCCTGAAATAACCAGGATTTGATTTTTTCTTTTAAGGTTCGCTGGAAATTTCTGTCACTCATTATTTTAAATTTTGTCAGGTTAGTACGACAAATTTAATAAAATATGTTTGGTAACATAAATGTATTTAACAATATTTTTCGAATTAAGATAGCAGAGTATTATGATTTATATAGACTTCAATCATCAACTTATTGATTTTATCAGCCGATTATCCTTCAACCAGTTTCAGGAATCCTAATAACTGAGCGGATAATCTGGTAGCCTATTGTTTTTGCATGGGGTTGAATTATCAAAAATACTTAAATTCTAAGATCACATCTGATCTAAAGTGCCTATATACTTAATTTTATAGCCATTCTTCTCCACAACCCAGGGATTATCAGTAAAGGGAGTATAGCAGTAATTATTTCCCTGTGGATAGATTTCCCTAAAAACGGCAATCGGTTTGAGCGATAAGTGATCTGGGTTTATTTTACATTCGATAATGTCAACCTCATTTTCCTGTCGTTTGATCACGAAATCAATTTCACGGCCTGATTTATTGCGCCAGTAAAAGAGTTTATTGTCCGGAACATGTGAGCGCAGCATATCCAGCACCAGGTGTTCCCACAGCAATCCCTGGTCATCCGGCCTGATATCATTCCAGCCTTTGGCAAAACTTATTATGCCGGTATCAAAACAATAGGCTTTTGGGCGCCGAACAATCTCACGACGGCCACTTCCGTGAAATGGCGCCAGCAGGTAAACCATATTGGCAATGCGCATAGCCTCGAGGTATGAAAGCACAGTGGGTCTTGTAATGGAGCTCATTTTTGCCAATTGTGTAAAGTCAATCAGGTTACCGCTGGAACGCAGAATTAGATGCAGCAATTGTAAAAACCCTGCCCGGTTCCTTACCTTGAAAAGTTCCTGGATATCCCGCGCATAAAAACTATCCATCCACTCCGAAAAAAAAGATTCACTTTTTGATGCGGAGAGCAATTGTTCAGGCAAGCCACCGTGCAAAAACCGCAAATCCAGATCGGGGATGCTGAATGTGGTTTTACATTCATCCCATAGCACCGGTGGCAAATAGATCATATTTTTCCTGCCGGTAAGCGAATCTTTGAATTTTTGAGTTGCTTCAAGGGTGGAAGAGCCGGTAGCGAGTATTTTTAAATGAGGGTATTCATCCGCCGCAATTTTAAGCAAGTTGCTCGGGTCAGCCAGCCTGTGAATTTCGTCAAAGATGATTGTTCCCTCATCTCCGACGCTTTTAAAAAATGATTCAGGATCTTCCAGTCGCCTGACAACAGACGGCAGATCACAATTGAGGTAGGTTGCATCAGGTAGCATTTTGGCAATGCTTGTTTTACCCACCCTCCTTACGCCTGACAACCAAACGATTGTCCTGGTTTCCCAGGCACGGTTAATTTTATTGATCCAAAAAGGCCGAAGTATCATAAAACTATATTTTACATTTAGACGGATAAAAGTAAAATATATTTGTAAATAAACAAAACTAAATCATCCAACAATATTCATCATTTTAATTTATAATTAGCCATTCAAGGCCGGAACCGGTCTTAATTTTTCAATATTTTTTGTGTAACAATCTCATTACCCACATTCCCCCGGAAGAAGTACATTCCCCTGGGCAAATCGCCGCTATTCCAAATTTCAGCTTAAAAGGCAGGTCAGGTTTTTTCTCCCGGGTGAATGAAATCAATTGTTCTTTTAATTCAAAGGCTGAATCAATGGCGTTTTTTGCAGCCGTTCTGCTGCTATGAAATATGGCAAGGAAAGTATCGCCGGTGTAGCGGTTGAGTTTCCCCTGGTGTAAACGGGCTGTATTCTCAACAAGGGCATGAACCTCTTTCATCATGAGGGTGATCTCTTCCGGTGTCATGCTCTCCGCCAATGACTGAAATCCCGAAAGTTCTGCTGATAATATGGTGGCTTCTTGTTTTTGCATGATCTATGAAATCGTTTTCTCAGAGACAAATTTTTCGTACTCCTCCAAATCCCACTGCAAATCCATTTCTTCAAACATGGCTTTTGCTTTTTCGAGGTAATGGCTGGCATTATGGCCATTGAGTTCATTGTATTTATTTTTGGGATCGGAAAGGAATTTGCCGGTTTCGAAATAGGCGCGGGAGAGTTCGAGGCGGCTATTGTATTTTTCGCAAGTTGTTATGGCCAGTTGAATGTTTTTAAAAGCACTGCTGTATTTTTTCTGCGCAAAATAAAATCTGGCTCTCGATAAATAAGCCTCTGGAAGATTAGCTATCAGTTTTTTCGACTTCGCTATTAATGTTTTTGAATTGTGCTTAATTTCGTTTAGCAAAGCTTTGTATTCTTTACTATTTTCATTTTGTCTTTGCAATTTTTCAAGGTCGAAATTTACTTTAGCTAATAAATACGGTGTATGATAAACAGGTATGTTTGAAGCTTTCTTTTGGATTTCGCTTGCCATATTAAGAGCTATCTCAGCCTTGGCAATGTCACCTAAATTAAGATAGACCAAAGACTGCATACTAATAAATACTAATGATAATGCTAAATTTTCTGTGCTTCCAATATATTGAGCACCATCGCCAGCAATTTTTAAAAATTCATCGAATTTTCTGAACTTATAGAAACTACAAGCTTGTAATCTATAAGCCATTGAAACCGCATAACCACTATTGTAATTCTCAGCCTGTTCGTGAAGTAAGTTTTGCATTTCAATGGTTTTTTTATATTCTCCTGCTTCAATATAATTCAAACCACAATATGTCATATAAGTGTGAATATCCCAAAAACTACCTGCCCTTAGTCCTTGGTTAATAACCGATTGTTCATCCTCCTGATTGTGCCACCTACCCGAGTAATAGTTTTGCATTTTGTTAAGCATTCGAAAGCCGATTTTTCCAAAAACATCTTTTTCAATACCAGCTTTCTCACTAATTTCAATCATTTTCTGACTGGTATTTAATGAAAGACCTGTCATTCCAAAATTAGAAGAGCCTACACAGAAAATACGCAAAGAAGGCACTGAATCTATAAAATTGTAGTAACATATTTTTTTCACTATGGGAAGCGTATCAATGGCAAATTGCTTTGGATTCATTGAGATTAATGACGTTCCAAACCCATAAGTCATTTTCATTAGCTTTTCTATTTCAGGATTCATCTCCTTTTTAAAGAATAATTTATGATTATGGACCATGATATAGGTAAGTAATAATGAAAAAGCTGCTCTGAACTGGGCAAGTTTTTCATTCTTTGAGAATCGGTGATTTGTAAAGGTTTCCATAAGTTTTTTAAAACGATCAGCTGCTTCTTGATTTTCTCCACATGCCCTGTATAAATCAGCAATTCTCATCTCAAGATCCAACATTTGTTCTTTCGAAAGGTTTTGGTTGTTATCACCCAAAATCATTTCGTGTGCTTTTTCATAAAACTTAAGCGCTTCAAGAGATGCACCTGACCTGATGGCCTCATCGCCAGCCTTTAAAAGATACTCTTGTGTCTTTTCATTGTTTTCAGCTTTTTCGTAGTGATAAGCAAGGGTGCTATAGTATTCACTGATATTTGCCGCAAACACCTTCTCAATCGAGCGGGCAATCTTTAAATGTGTGTCCTTTCGCGATTGTTGCATCATGGCATCATAAGTCAACTGCTGAGCCAGGGCATGTTTAAAAAGGTATTCAATTTCTTGTTTCTTTTTAGTTTCAGAAATTAATTGAACTTCGGTAAGGTATGACAGGCGTTCATCGAGTTCCTCAATGGTATCGGTTGCTTCCTCCAGCACTTTGTAGTAGAAGTTTCTTCCCATAACCGAAGCCGTGTTGAGGAGTTCCCTTGTCTTCTCATCCAGCTTGTCAACCCTCGAAAGAATGGCTTCGTTGATGGTTTCAGGGATGTTTACCTCTTTGATTTTATCTGTTACCACAAAATGACCATCTTTTATCTCAATAATCCCTTCGTCGATAAAACTGCGGATGATCTCTTCGATGAAAAATGGATTGCCTTCCGTTTTGCGAATGATCATCTTTTGGATTTCATCAGGAAGAGATGCTTCCCGTAAAAGATTTTTAATCAGATTCCCGGATTCCTTTTCCTCCAGCGGATTTACGTTGATGGTGTTATGATCGCCCGGAAAATTATCGACCAGGTATTTTAAAATGTAATCGCCGGTTTCTTTATATCCCGGACGCATCACATTGATAAACATCACCGGATGATTCTGTGAAAGTTTGTAGAGCGATTCAAACAAAGTGATAGAAGAACTGTCGGCCCAGTGCATGTCCTCGACCATGTAAATTCGGGGTTTGTCTTTTGTAGCCGCTATAATCAGGTCACGAAGGTTTTTTAAGATGAGTTTTTCAAGCGCTTCCCCTTCGATTCCCTTCACACGTTCTTTGTATTTTCCTTCCAGCGGCAACCCCATCATGGTGGCCATAAAAGCATATATTTCGTCAGCCTGTTCAGATGTATTTCGTTTGATGCCCTGGTACAATTTTTCTGATGATGCAGATGGAAGGTCATCTTCGGTAATCCCTGCCCAGTTTTTAATCAAATTGGTAATGGGGTGAAAACTGAGGTTTTGCCCTGTAGAAACTGCACGGCCTTCCAGTAACAGCACTTTCTCCATAATTGGCTGCACTTTTAGCTCTTCCAACAAGCGGGATTTTCCGATTCCCGCTTTTCCTACTATGTTAACGATAGAACCTTTACCAGCGATAAGATTTCTAATGAGGCCTTCCAGTTGTTCTGCCTCCTGCGAACGCCCTACCATTTCAGAAATAATCTTCCTTTCTGATTTTGGTTTTAGGTCTAATTTTTTTCTTTTTTTACCGGCAAGTTCAAAAATGGGAAGCGTTTCAACTCCTCCTTTCAATGGGATAGGTTCCAGTTTTTGAAGCTCAAAATCATTTCTTAAGCCTTCAAGGGTTTTTTCATCCGCGAGTATTTGCCCCTCTTCGGCAAACTGGCAGATGCGGTTGGCATGGTTTACAGCATCCCCCATGAGGGTGGTTTGCTTTTTATCATCACTGCCAATAGCAGTCGTCATGATACTGCCTGTTGCTATCCCGGTCTTGAGTCGTATGGGTGGTTCGAGCTGGTGTTCCCTGTTCAGGGAAATTAATTGATCGGTGATCTCCAGGGCTGAGTCAATGGCATGAAGGGAAGAGGTCTTGCTGATTTTACTATTGGAATAAACCGATAACAGTGTTTCACCTGTATAGCGGCTGATGGCTCCATGATGCAAGCGGACGGTGTTATCGAGCAGGTGATAGATTTTATCCATAAGGGATTGCACTTGCTCTGGGGATGTATTTTCAGCGTAGTCCTGAAATCCCAACAGTTCAATAGATAATATGGTGGCCTCTTGTTTTTGCATGGAATTGACTTTTCAAATATAGTGATTTAAATGGAACGCGGATGACACAGATTAAGCGGATTTACGCGGAATTTAATCTGTGACTATCTGCAACATCTACGTCATCCCTGCCTCGCCGGCAGGCAGGTTTGTTCTATAATTTAAAGCTTTATTATTTTTTGAGTCACCATTTTATTGCCGATTTGTATCCGACAGAAATAAACACCAGCCGGTAAATTTTTCAAATCAATCATAAATTCTTTTTGGCCAGCTTGCTGATCTTGAAATTGCCAGCTTTTAAGGCAAATACCGGTGGTGTTGTAAATACAAATCTCCACTGAATTCTTTGTTTGAATATTCAAACTGATAACCGCCTGCTTATTGACCGGATTGGGGGAAATTGAAAGGTCATGTTTAGGATCATATTTAGGAACGCCGGTTATGTTGCAAAGACTATCCACTTCCTCTGGGCTGTTGCAGCCGGGGGCGTTATCATGGATTAAAATAACTCCATTAGGGCTTGCAATATAATTACATATACTCTCAATAGCGCACATCGATAAAGAAGTGTTTTTTGTGATTTCCAGGTATTCTCCAATGTAGGATACATTTTCCAGTCCTTCTAAATCCGTCAGTGCATCATTTTCACAGATACTAAGGTGTCCTCCAATCATTTGTAAATTGTCTAATCCTGATAAACTTGTCAGGGCATTAGTACTCCCAATCCCAAGGTATCCACCAATTGTTTCCAAATTTCCAAATCCTGTAATATTTGTC
>JAHLKX010000014.1 GCA_020444515.1 Bacteroidota bacterium
ATTCCCGTCGGGATGCCTTTGCCGGATTTGCTGGTTTTGTCCAATTCACAGCTTCACTTCCCGCAGTTTGGGCAGGCCTACCCGCGGATGATCAATGATCGTTTTAGTAAAAAATAAATTCTGATTCCGTCAATTGATTTCTGAATCCGACCTCAAATTCTTTTCGCTGCAAAACAAGGTGATGAACCGTGTGGGATGGAATGTGGAGCAATCCCGAAGTCAGGCAAAAGAAAAAACAAATAAAATATATCCGGATTTAATCATCTGTGCTTTTGTTTCGGCAAAAGCACCAAAACCCTTGGCCCCTGGTGAGTTTCACCAGGCATCATGGATTTTGATAAGAAAATCAGGAAAGGTTGATATTGAGTTTTTTGATCTTCCGGTCGAGGGCCTGCCGCGAAATGTTCAGCAAACGGGCTGCCTCCGATTTATTACAGGCCGCTTTTTCAAGTGCCCGCTCAATCGATTCTTTTTCAATGATATTGAGGTCGTATAGCTGATCCGATTGTCCGTTTCCATTCCTTTTGATCTTCCGTGCCCCATAAAGCAAAGGGAAGTCCTTCTCACGAAGAATGGAGCCATCACTGAGGATCACCGCCCGCTCGATCATGTGTTTCAATTCACGCACATTTCCCGGAAAATCATATTCCATCAACTGAGGTAGGATGTTTTTCTCAATCCGTTTAAGGGTCCGGTTGAGCTTTTTGGCAAAAAACCCGACAAAATAATCAAACAACAGCGGAATGTCGTCCTTGCGCTCACACAGGGTGGGGATATCAATCCAGAAAAGGTTGAGCCGGTGAAACAGATCGGATCGAAATTGCTTTTCCTTCACCATCTTTTCGATGTCCTGGTTGGTAGCGGCAATTACGCGCACATCAATGGCACGATCATGATAGTGGCCAATGCGGGATATCCGCTTCTCTTCGATCACCCGGAGCAATTTCGCCTGCATACTGAATTTCAGATCGCCGATCTCATCCAGGAAAAGGGTCCCTTTATCAGCCACCTCGAACAATCCTTTCTGATCGTATTTGGCATCGGTATAAGAGCCTTTCACATGACCAAAAAATTCGTTTTCGAACAATTCTTCCGGTATGGAGGAACAGTTGACAGGAATAAACTTATGATCTTTGCGGTCGCTCAGAAAATGGATGGCACGGGCCACCAGTTCTTTGCCGGTACCACTGTCGCCTGTAATGAGCACGGTGGTATCATCAACGGCGGCTACTTTCTGGATCAATCCTTTGATCCGCTGCATGGGTTCACTCTCTCCCACCAGCTTGATCTCATCCTCCAGCAGTTTATCAAACTGCGTTTGCTGACGGCGCATCTGATCGCGAAAAACCCGGTATTTGGTCAACCGATCAATGGTTTCTTTGACCTCATTCAATTTAAAGGGTTTATTCAGAAAATCGCTGGCGCCGAAGCGGAGGGCGGTGACTACGCTGTCCATATCCCCATAGCCGGTCATCATGATCACATCAATGTCTTCATGCTGGGCCTTGATCTTTTGCAAAAGTTGCAAACCGCTCATTTCGGGGAGGCGGATATCAAACAAGGCGATGTCAACCGGATTTTTTTCCACAAGCTCCAGTGCTGCTGACGGGCGTCCGGCGCCGTGCACCTTAAACCCTTCATTGCTAAGGTATTCGGTAATCTCTGTTCTGAATCCTTCTTCGTCGTCCAATACTAGAACGTGCTGCCTGTTCATATGATCTATTCCGTTAATTTTGGTAAAGGATGTGCGAATCTATGTATTTTCAGGGAATCGTGCAAATTTTATTTGCATTTCTGTAAATTGATCCACTTCACTTTCTACCGATATCTCCCCATGCATCTCTTTGATGATCCCGTAAACGATCGAAAGTCCAAGCCCGGTTCCATAACCTTCAGGTTTGGTGGTAAAAAACGGATCAAAAATACGCGACCGGTTGGCAGGCGAAATACCCACCCCATTGTCCCTGATAATAAAGCAAACAGATTCATTCTGTCTATATGTTTTTAATTCAATTATACGTTGGTAATTTGAATCGTCCGTCAGTGCAGCTTTTTCCTCCACAGCATACTTCGCATTGGAAAGGAGGTTGAGAATGGCTTGTTCAAGCTTGATATTGCTTCCCACGGTAAATCCAATATCTTCCTTCAGGTCGAGACGGATCTCAATGAAATGATTGCGATACTGGGTTTCGATAAACGACAATGCCTTTCGAATCACCTTATTGATATTGACTTTATCAAGGGTGGGCATTTCCTGGTCACGGGAAAAGATCCGGATATGATCAATGATCTGACGGATCCGATCAATGTTCTTTTCGAGGGAAGCAAATTTTTGCTGCAGGTATTCACCGCTGGATTTGCCCGACATCATCTTCATCTGAAGATTTTCCAGTGAGAGTGACATGATGCCCAGGGGTTGATTGATCTCATGGGCAATTCCGGCTGCCAGTTCTCCCAGTGATTCGAGTTTTGATTTCTGGATCAACTTATGTTGCTGCTCATCATGTTTACGAAGTGCCTTTTCAATCTCTTTTTCCAGGTTTTCATTGATGGACTGGATCTTTTTATTGGCTTTCTCCAGTTCATGTTCCGAGCGTTTTCGGCTGCTAATGTCCTCCAGGACACCATCAAATTGGAGTGGATTATGATCCTGGTCAAAAACAGGTTGGATACTGATCTTTGCCCAGAATGGCTCCCCACCCCTTCTGAGAACTTGATGTTCAAAGCCATCAATCATACCATCTCTCGCCAGTATTTGGAGTAATTTATCCCGCATTGAGGGATCAGCATAAAAATCACGGGCATTCATGGATATTAATTCATTTGCATCCTCAAATCCCAGTAGCTGAGCAATGGTTTTATTGGCATATAAAATTTCTCCGGTAGGCTTCGATGTAAAAATGCCAATGGGCAAATTATTCTGAAGCTCTTTCATTTTTTTCTCTGTCCGGCTCAACTCCTGGGTTGCTACTTCCAGTTCCGTCTTATCATGAAAAATGATCAGCAGGTAATCGGTTTCATTGATCCGGGTAGTTGATGCATTCATCAGGCTGTATTTGATCTGGCCCGTTTTGGTCCTGACCTGCATATTGCGGATCACCTGCCTTTTTTGAATAACCTGTTTATAAATGCGCTCATACGCACCAGGTGATCGGAAGATCATGAAATCATCGGGATTCAGTTTCAAAAATTCTTTTCTGGTATAACCCAGACTTTCGTGTATCTTCTTGTTCAGATCGATCAGCTTACGGTCATGGACCCGGTATAACAGGATACCATCCTGGGCATTGTTGAAGATGCTGCGATAAAGATTTTCAGAAAGGTTCAGGGCTTCCCGGGTTTTCTGATGCACCTCTATCTCACGGGTCAACTCCTGATTTGTCTGTTCAAGAGATTGGGTCCGCTCCCGTACCTTTACTTCCAGTAACTTTTTGCTTTCCTCCAGCTCTTCGCGGGATTGGATATAGGCAATCACCGAACCCAATTTAGCCGCGATGGATTCAATGGCGGTTTGGTCGATGGCAGAAATGGTTATAACAGAAAAGGAAACAATATTTAATGAGCCGATAACCTGTTTTTCGTGGACCAGCGGCAATACGGCAGTCAATTTAAAATTTTCGTTACCCGTCGGGCTTAACAGTGATTGCTTAAGCTCAGAATACAGGGTATAATGGGGTTTCTCTTTCAAAACAAGTTGGAACTGTTTCGACCTGCGATCATACACCTTTACCTTTTTGATAAAGCCTGCAGGCAATCCCACATGATGCATCAACTCCAACTGATTTCCGGTATGATTCAAAAGGTAAATACCACCTCCATCTATCCAGTCAATACCCATGATCTTGTTCATGATAAAAGCCAGTGATTTCACTAACCCTCCCTGGAACCATGCAGTGTATTCCAGGTCATGTTGGATCCTGAGGTATTGCTCAGTTTTTTTTACTTCGGATGTTTGAGGTTCTTTATTTGGAGAAACCGCCTCATTTCTGGCAGCAGCTCTGGCCATCATTTGTTCCGCTTTAAATAACAGATGATCCCGGTTTATGGGTGTGGACAGGAAGTCGATCAGGGCCTTCTGTTCATGTGGTATGTGGTGAATATCGGATGGAAAAGCATTGCCCAAGAACAATACCGGAATGGATTGACCCTGAATTTTTTCAGGTAAAGTTGACAGGATATCCGGCACACTCTCAGCATTTTCAGGGAGTTCATAGATAAGAAGTCCAATGGATCCATTCAACCCATGATCATCCGGTTGACGGACATCATCCATCCATACGAGCTCCTCCGATCTCCTATCTGAAAAGGCCCCTGCTATTTCATTTCTTAAATGAGCCTTGCTGGTCTGTATAAAAATGCAATTCCCCCTTTGAATCATTTTTTGCTTTGGTTAAGCGCAGTTGCGAAAGTACGAATAAAAGTTATTATTTCCATACCATCTATCCCGCATTGAACCTTTTGCTTTTGAAGCATTAAATATCGATATTATTATTGGAAACAGGGCCATTTTGATGAATTATTGTAGGAAAGGGGCTTTTTATTGCATGAAGGTATGAATTGGCTGTATGAACTGAACCGGTGATCTTCATTGGTATCGCTCCTGGGATCAGGTTATGCAGCCATTCTAGGACAGGGCTTTTTCAAAATATCTCTTAAGAAATTGAGTCAGTGCAAGAAATGACCGGTTCTCAAACATGGTATCATAAAGTCCACCTGATGATGGACCCTTACAAGTGAGATTTCGGGCTGTCTTCCTTTAGATTAGAAAGCTGCATTGTGATGCGATCCTAGCCTGCCGGCTGGAACTTCTCCTCCTCTTTAATCGCAAAAAGCCGCTGATGCGGCTTTTATGTGATCCTGAGAGGAGTCGAACCCCTAACCTTCTGATCCGTAGTCAGACGCTCTATCCAATTGAGCTACAGGACCTAGTTTTTAAACGATATTAGATCAATAACTTTGCGAAATTATACAAAACTTTTTTATAACTCCAATTTCCTTTTTAAAAATTCTCTTCCTAAACCAGATTTTAAGTAAACTTCACGTTTTCTTGCTTTCTCACGACCTTCTGCTATCTCATTGTAAACTAATATCCAGGGCTTAAAAGCTTTTGTGGATTTATGTTTACCACTATTATGCTCCTTTATCCTTCTCTCCAGATTATTTGTAAAACCCTTATATAACCTTCCATCAACCTGACTCTTAAGAACATAAACATAATACATTTCAAATTTAATTTACGCTCCCTGCCTGCCGGCAGGCAGGTATCCAATTGAGCTACAGGACCTAGTTTTTAAACGATATTAGATCAATAACTTTGCGAAATTATACAAAACTTTTTTATAACTCCAATTTCCTTTTTAAAAATTCTCTTCCTAAACCAGATTTTAAGTAAACTTCACGTTTTCTTGCTTTCTCACGACCTTCTGCTATCTCATTGTAAACTAATATCCAGGGCTTAAAAGCTTTTGTGGATTTATGTTTACCACTATTATGCTCCTTTATCCTTCTCTCCAGATTATTTGTAAAACCCTTATATAACCTTCCATCAACCTGACTCTTAAGAACATAAACATAATACATTTCAAATTTAATTTACGCTCCCTGCCTGCCGGCAGGCAGGTATCCAATTGAGCTACAGGACCGGGTGATGTTTGATTTGAGATTAGTGACTGATGATTTGAGATTTATGAAGTCGCATCACTAAAAACAAAGCGGGTGCAAATTTATGAAAAAAACTTCCGTTTCTGCAAAGGTTTTTATGAATTATTGTAAATATGTGGCAGGATATAATTTTACGTTTGCCCTGTTTGAATCTTTTTTCTTTACTTTGGAAAATGAATAGGTCCGACAATTCAATCAATGCGCTTGATATACCTGTATGGATCGAGAACCTGATCCGTAAATATTATCCTCCGGATTCGCTCGCGTATACCTATTATTATACCCATTGTTTGAAAGTAACGGAACTGGCCGTGGAGATCCTCAACCGGAAATCCGGTTTACACATCGATCGCGAAATGGTCATAGCCGGAGGCATGCTGCATGATATAGGCATAGTGATGACCCGTGCACCGGAGATTGGATGTTTTGGAGATTATCCTTACATCGCCCACACCTATTTGGGTCGCGAACTTCTTGAAAAAGAAGGTTATCCTGATATTGCACCCGTTTGTGAGCGACATGTCGGAACGGGCCTTTCAAGAGAGGACATCATCAAAAGCAATTTCCCCCTGCCCCATCGGGATATGCTGCCGCTCACCCTGGAAGAAAAGCTGATCTGTTATGCGGATAAATTTTATTCCAAATCGGAAAAACATTTGACCCAGAAGCGATCAATCGAAGACATTCGGAAGAAGGTGATCAAATATGGAGCGGATAAACTGGGACAATTTGAAGCGCTGCATCAGCTTTTCGGATAAATCATGAAGTTGTTAAAAACCAAGCGGGAGTCGAATCTGGCCGATTTGACTCCCGCTCACTCTTCAATCACCGTAGTGGTTGGTGAGTGCCAGGTTACGGTTATTGTGATTTGCTCTTTCTGTGAATCGACTTGCGTTGATTCCTTTCCGGAGCCTGGATTCAGTTCCGTGTCACCGTTGCCGGTTTTACTTCTCTGATCCGCAGCCTGGATATTCCCTTTTACTGGTTTCCGTGCGGATTCCAGTTCAAGTTCAGAATCGGATTAATCCGTTGCCGGTTAAGGACCGATTCTCTGACCTTTTCAAGCTGACTTGCAAGGGTTCTGTTCCGAAGAACTTCACACCTGCCTGCCTGAATCGTCTCCACATGATCCTTGCGAAACATGCTTTACGAACCACTCGATTTCAAGGTGGGTTTTCCAAAGATTGGCAATCTAATGCCTGCTCTTTCGAATTCCCGGACCAAATAATTGGTTCACCGTTGCCGGTTTTCCTTTCTTTCGTCCCTGACGTTCCAGACTCAATCTTTTATCCCTCGCCTGGTGAAAACAAAAGTAGTCTATTTTGAGTTCATGAGTCAAGTTTTCAGGCCCTAAGATTTGAACACAATGTTAACAGGTTTTATTAACATTTGTTAATTTCTTCCCGAAGCCCTTTGCCTGCTGAGAATTTCTATTTCTTTTTCCAACGTTTTATCATCATCCTGTTTCAAAACCTAAAAAATAGAAATTCCAGAGCATAGAAAAATGGTAAAAATTCCACATGGAAAGAAGAAGGTTCTTTTATGAATTTTGAGATGACTTAATCCCCACCTGTGGCATCTTTCAATCCTGAAAAACAGCCCTTCCATTGACAAAGGTACCCACAATCCTGGCATGGGGAACCTGAGAAAGTTCGGCATTCATCAAATCAAAATCCATCATCACAAAATCAGCCACCTTTCCTGATTCAATACTTCCTTTTTGGTTTTCTTCTAAGGCTGCTTTAGCGGCCCAAATAGTCATTCCTCTTAATGCTTCTTCCCGGCTCAGGACATTCTCCATTTGAAAACCTTCTTCCGGCCAACCTTCCAGATCTTTCCGTGCTACAGCTGCATAAAAGGTATACATGGGATTGATACTTTCAATTGGGAAATCAGTACCCAAAGGAATCCAGCCATTCTCATCCAGCAACTGCTTATAGGCATAAGCTCCTTTGATCCGCTCCGGCCCTACCCTTTCGTCAGCCCAATACATATCGGAGGTGGCATGGGTTGGCTGAACAGAGGGGATCACATTGAATTTGCCGAATAATTGAAAATCATCCGGATGAACAATTTGTGCATGCTCAATCCGCCAGCAGAGGTCGTTTTTGCCCTGCAGGTATTTGGCATAAACACCCAATACAAACCGGTTACCCCCGTCACCAATGGCATGGGTGTTGACCTGGTAACCATATTTCAGTGCGATCCTGCACAGACTGTCATAGTATGTTTCAGGCTGCATAAATAAACCATAATTACCGGGATCATCACTGTATGGTTCGATCATGCGGGCACCCCGTGAACCAAGGGCTCCATCTGCATATAACTTAATGGATCTTACATTCAGAAAATCGGTTTGATAGGGACCCTTCTTCACAAAATGTTCCAGGTTCTCCGCATTGGGTGTGAGCATGGCATAAATGCGCATGTTAAGTTCACCTTTTTGTTGCATGGAATCAATAAGCTCCACGATTGGCCTGCTCAATCCGGCATCAGATACAGAGGTTAATCCGACGGCAAAACATTTGTCCTGGGCTCTCAGCAATGCTTCACGATTGAATTTCTCATCGGGTTCGGGAATGATCTCCGACACAAGGTCCATCGCATTGTCGATCAATACACCGGTGGGTTCACCACTGGCAATTTTCACCTCTCCACCCTGCACCCTTGTTTCAGCATTGATTTTGGCCAATTCAAGGGCTTTGGAATTGACCACGGCAGCATGCCCATCGATCCGGATAAGAAACACAGGTGTATCAGGAAATGCTTTATCCAGTATGTCTTTTGAGGGGAATTCCTTCACTTCCCAGTCGTTCTGGTCCCAACCTCTGCCCTCCAGCCATTGAGAGGGATAACTGGCATAATGATCTTTTAATCGATCAACCACCTCTTCAAAGGATTGTGTGCCGACCAAATCAGCCCTTTTAATGAGGTTGGTTCCAAAGCCATAAAAATGGCAATGGGCATCATTGAATCCGGGGTAAATAAATTTTCCATCCGCATTGATCACCTGATCCGATTCAAAATTTCCCAGGATCGCTTCATTGGTTCCCACTGCTACGAACTTTCCATCTTTAACGGCAAAAGCCTGATGGGTTGAAAAGGCATCGTCCACCGTGTAAACGGTGGCATGATGAACAATAAGATCGACGGTTTCCTTGGGTGATTGACAAGCTGCCATAAGTGCAATAAATAAAAGGGTGATTAAATGTTTCATGCTTATTTGATGTGTTTGGAACAAAATTAGTTAAAAACAGCATACCTTTGCAAAAGGTACCAACAGCCCGGTCTGTCGCGGTGAAGTGAGTTTACACTGCTTCGCCGAGGAAAGTCGGGACAACACAGAGCGCCGTACTTCCTAACGGGAAGGTCCCGATAGCTATCGGGAACAGCAAGTGCCACAGAAAATAACTACCCGCCTGGCTGCGGTCAGGGGGGAAAAGGTGAAAATGTGGGGTAAGAGCCCACGGGTTGGTATGGTAACATATCAACCGGGTAAACCTTACGGGTTGAAAGGCCATGTATACCGGAAATTCCGTCAGCTGACGGATGAAGGGCTGCTCGTCCGGTTCCGGGGGGTTGGCTGCTACATCCTGGTGGTGACACCAGGGGGAGATAAATGACAGAACAGAAACAGAATCCCGCTTATGAGGCTGTTGGTATCTTTTTTAATTAGCCGTCTGGAATTGAGCGTCTGCAAACCGAATCTCTTTCAAGATTTTAATTTAAACACACATTCGTTTAAATAATGTTCACCGGATTTTTCACCTTTTCCTTGAGCAGTGCATAGTCCACCACTTCGATCATTTGATCAACATAATGGAAGGTCAGTCCATCCACATAAGATTCCTTGATGTCTTCCACATCCTTTTGGTTTTCATTGGAAAGGATCACGTCTTTGATCTTGGCCCGCTTGGCAGCCAGCATCTTCTCTTTGATCCCGCCTACCGGGAGTACCTTACCTCTTAAAGTGATCTCACCGGTCATGGCCACTTTGGCCCTGACTTTTCGTTGTGTAAAGGCAGAAGCCAGTGCTGTAAACATGGTAATTCCTGCTGAGGGACCATCTTTGGGGGTTGCCCCTTCCGGAACGTGAATGTGAACATTCCAGTTCTTGAATACATCCGGATCCAGGTCAAGGTCAGGTGCATGGGCTTTTAAATATTCATAAGCAATCGTTGCCGATTCTTTCATTACATCGCCGAGATTCCCCGTGAGCGTTAATATCCCTTTGCCTTTACTCAAACTCACTTCAATGAACAGGATCTCCCCGCCCACTGCGGTCCAGGCCAGGCCAGTCACTACTCCGGCTACTTCATTGGAAAGTGCGCGCTCCTTTTGGAATCGTTTTACGCCCAGGGCCTTGGATAGGTCATCCTCCGTAATGCGAATGTTATAGTCTTTTTTGTCAACGATAAATTTTACATTCTTTCGAATCACGTTGGCAATGTTTTTTTCGAGCATCCTTACCCCGGCTTCCCGGGTATAATCTTCTACGATCCGTTCAATTATTTTTTTGGGAAAACGCAATTGACTCGGTTTAACACCATGTTCTTTTAACTGCTTGGGGATCAGGTGCCGTTTGGCAATCTCTACTTTTTCTTCCATCAGGTAACCACTGATATCGATCACTTCCATCCGGTCGACCAGGGCCGGATGAATGGTGCTCAATGTATTGGCGGTGGCAATGAACATTACCTTGGTAAGGTCATACTCCACCTCCAGGTAGTTGTCGTGAAAAGCAAAATTTTGCTCCGGATCCAGGATCTCCAGTAAGGCCGCCTGTGGGTCACCACTGATATTGGCACCCAACACCTTGTCGATCTCATCCAGCACAAATACCGGGTTGGACGACTTGACCTTTTTCAGATTTTGCATGATCCGGCCGGGTAAAGCACCGATATAGGTTTTCCGGTGGCCGCGCAATTCGGATTCATCCCTTACACCACCCAATGACATGCGGATGTATTTCCGGTCGAGGGCGCGGGCAATAGACTTACCCAGTGAAGTTTTACCAACACCCGGAGGGCCTACAAAACAGAGAATAGGCGCTTTGAGATCGTTTTTCAACTTGATGACTGCCAGGTGCTCAATGATCCTTTCCTTGACCTTCTCCAGTCCGAAATGGTCTTCATCCAAGATTTCCTGAGCACGGGTCAGGTCAAAATTATCTTTGGTAAACTCATTCCACGGAAGATCCACAAAAAATTCCAAATAATTCAATTGCACTGAAAAATCGGCGGCCTGACTGTTCATCCGCTGGAGTTTGGATAATTCTTTTTCAAAAACATCCCGAACGTCTTTTGACCATTTTTTGGTGGCTGCTTTTTCCTTCAGGTCGCTGATATCCTGTGTCCCCGGGGCATCACCCAGTTCTTCCTGGATGGTTTTTAATTGTTGATGTAAAAAATAATCGCGTTGCTGTTTGTCCAGATCAACTTTCACCTTGTTCTGGATCTGATTTTTCAGTTCCAACATCTGTAATTCTTTGGTCAGAGAGGTTAAGACCGTTCTGGCTCGCTCATAAAAATCAGAGATCTCAAGCAGTTTTTGTTTATCCAGAATATCAATGTTGAGATTGGATGAAATAAAATTAACCAAAAAAACGGGGCTTTCAATGTTTTTAATGGCGAATGCCGCATCCGATGGAATATTGGGTGATTGTTTGATGATTTGTATCGAAAGGTCCTTCAGGGAGGAGATCAGCGCATCAAACTCTTTATTTTGAGCCACTTTTTCAATGGTCTCATATTGTTCCACCCGGGCCTTGAAATAGGGATCCACCTGAACCAGATCCATTAAACGAAACCTTTTCTTGCCCTGTATAATAACCGTTGTATTGCCATCAGGCATTTGAAGGATCTTCACAATGTTGGCGACCGTTCCAATTTCATTTAAATCCTTTTGCTCGGGTTCCTCCACTTCAGCATCTTTTTGCGCCACTACACCAATCAGATTTTTCTTTTTATAGGCATCCTTTATAAGCTTGATGGATTTATCGCGTCCAACAGTAATGGGGATAACCACGCCCGGAAAAAGAACTGTATTGCGTAAAGGCAGGATCGGTAAAAGTTCAGGTATCTTTTCGGCGTTCATGAGTTCCTCATCTTCTGAAGACATCAATGGGATGAACTCGGTTTCGCTGTCCATAAAATCTGAAATGGTGAATATATCTCTCTTTAATAAGTCCATAGTATTAAGCCAATTTGACAGGATTGAAAATCGATCAAAATTTTTATGTTGCTTCGAATTCATCAAATCCCTTATTTTCAATCTTATATATAAAAAAACGACAGGTATTAAAAATGGTTATAAGGAGTGTCAAATTGCATGCCAAAGGATGGATTACAACAAACGGTTCCTTGCGGTCAGTTCGAAGACGTTGATCAGGATTTCCTTCTCGGTTTCATCAAATGGTTTTTCTCGGCGAGCGAATACCGCTTCGGCAACTTTCATGGCCTTCTTGATATCATAGATATGAAAACCCGAGGTTCCTCCCCAGGAAAAAGAGGGAATGAAGTTGCGTTGAAAACCGGGACCGAACACATTGGCATTTACACCAACCACCGTACCGGTATTGAACATGGTATTGATCCCAGTTTTACTGTGATCCCCCATGATCAGCCCGCAAAACTGCAGACCGGTATCGATAAACGTGGACTGCGGGTAACTCCAGAGCTTGACATTATCATAGGAGTTTTTAAGATTGGAATTGTTGGTATCGGCACCCAGATTGCACCATTCAGCAATCACCGAGTTTCCAAGAAAGCCATCATGTGCCTTATTGGAATAACCAAAAATAACCGAATTGTTGATCTCTCCTCCCACCTTCGACCAGGGACCAATGGTTGTTGGCCCGTATATTTTAGCTGCCATCTTTACGACGCCATGGTCACAAAGTACAAAAGGTCCGCGGATTACAGCTCCCTCCATGACCTCTGCATCCTTACCGATATAAACGGGACCTGCCGATGCATTGATTATGGCCATTTCAACCTTTGCCCCCTTTTCAATAAATACGTTCTCGGGAGCAATTACGCGATTGGTCTCACTGATTGGCTGGCTTTTCCTTCCCCTGGTGATCAGTTTAAAATCATCGGCAATGGCCTGTCCGTTCATGCTGAAAATATCCCAACTTTCATTTATTTTGATAAACTCAGCCCGGGTTTCTATCTCATCAATACCGGTTATGTCCATATCACCTGTATCATCCAGATCTTCTTCGTTGATATTAAGGGCAATAATGGTATCTGTGGTCACCAGGATCTGATTGGGTTTAAGGGCATTGATCTCCTTGATCAACTGAGGAGTCGGGCAGACCGAACCATTGATCAGGATATTGGTTTTTTCTTTGACAATGGGAAATTTCGAACTCAGATAGTTTTCTGTAAGGGTGGATGTTTTTACTTTCAGATAATGTTCCCATTTTTCCCGAATGGTCAAAATCCCAAATCGGATTTCGGCTACAGGCCGCATGAATGTTAAAGGAAGGAGATGGTTTCTACTCTGGTCATCAAACAAAATGTAGTTCATAAAATGGCAATGGTAATTTAAGTTCAACAATTAAAACACAAGTATACGGTTTTTCTCGATTCAAGTTATGTTCCAACATAAAAAGTACAAAAAAAGCCCTATCCTGTCGGAAAAGGGCCGTTTAAATTGTGGTAAAAAAAGAAATCTATTGTTTCTTCTTATCGTAATGCTTTTGATAGCGACTTTTAAATTTATCAACGCGCCCTGCCGTATCCACAAATTTCATCTTTCCGGTGAAAAACGGATGAGATGTATGTGATATTTCCAGTTTGATCAAAGGGTACTCGTTCCCATCTTCCCACTGAATGGTTTCCTTCGATTTTGCCGTTGATCTCGTCAGGAATGCATAATCATTCGACATATCTTTGAATACTACAAAACCGTAATCTTTCGGATGAATATCTTTTTTCATTATTATCTACCTTTAATTTTTGGGAGTGCAAAAGTACACGATTTATTTTATAATCAAAAGGAAAAATAAATATTTTTTCTAATTTATAAAATAATGAAAATAAAGGATTCCCAGCAGCGATATCAGGATGATGGCAATGATGACGTATATCTGAAAGCGTATAATCGACCTGCTCTTGGCTTTCCTCACATTTTCTTCGGATATTTTTTTCAGCAGGTGACGTATCCGGATAAATGCAGTATCACCTTTCACAATATAATCATAAGCCCCATTGCGCATGGTATCAACAGCAATGTTCACATCATCCGAAGCGGTCAGGAAAATGACCTGGGTATCGGGAAAACGCTTTTTCAGCTTTTTCAATACATCCATACCGGTATAATCCTTTTCCAGAAAATAGTCGAGCAATGCAATATCCGGCTTGGTATCGAGATTGTGAATGGCCTCTTTGCCGGTGTTATAGGAAATGATGTTGGTATACCCCATCTTTTCCAGCTCCTTGGTAATCAGTGTCAGGTAAAGGAGATCATCCTCTACGACAAATAAGGTTTCTGGTCGTGCCATTTTCATTGTATCGTTTTTTCCTTAATGATTTTGTCCATATCTAACCGGAATGTAAAATTACCGGATCACTACTTTACGGGTCAGTGATAGCTGATCATTGTCAATTTTCACAAAATAAGATCCCGGAGCAAGTTCTTCAATATCAAGTTTTATCTGCTGATCATTGGCTATTCTATGACGCTTCAGGATCAATTCTCCCAATATGTTATACAATTCAACCTGAATGTCATTCTCCGCAAATGTAGTAAAATCTATCATAATGTATTCATCCGCCGGATTGGGATATATGTTTACCCTCGGATCAGTGATACTGATACTTTGAGCATTGCTGGTGGAGACACCGGGTAGTGAAAGGATCCCTGTATTTTCAGGATCAAGCCAGGGTTTGAGCTGAGCCGTATCCGCTGTTCCATTGGATTCCCAGTGGTAAGAGAACTTGCCATAATAATCGGGTTTATCCGGCCCAAGACTTCCCTGGGCTTCGCAAGCAGCCAGTCCCCCTGTAAGGGTTCCGATTATTCTTCCCTGACCGTCATAAAGAGGCGACCCTGACGATCCTCCTTCCGTTACCCCCCAGCCATTTAATGTCTCTGACCATATCACTTTCCAGTGTGAATCCAGTCCATTACCGGCCCAACTGCTTGTTTCAAGCATGGTGGTGTAGGTAGATATTTTTTTAATATCTCCGTCAGGATGATGCACTGTGACGCCATTTTGCTGAGACACGCCCAGTGCTGACCAACCGTTAAAGTAAACATTTTGACCCGGCGGAATATCAGAAAACAATCTCACGAGGTAAAAATCAGATCCCGTACTTCCACGATTCCCACCCTGCGCCATTTTGGTTGACCCAAGCAATGAAAATGACCCGGGTGCCGGTCCGGATGATTCACAATCAGCACCTTCATAATTAAAATAAAACAGCCATTTGGATAGATCATCCTCAGAGGCATAGCCCCCAAGCTGATAAGCGCAATGATCAGCAGTTAAAATATATGGGATTTTATCAAACTTAACATTATTTAAGAGGGTTCCGGTACACCAGTAAGAACTGGAATTAACCTTAACCTGAATGCGAACAACACCCCGCTTGGCATTTTGCCAGGCATCCCCTTCGGGTGAACAATTCACATTCACTTCGCAAAAATCACTGCCTTGCAACCCTTTATCCTCCTCTCCGGCAAACCGGTAAGCATAAGCTATTTCAGAAATTTCAAAAGGAATAACAGGTATGTCTTGATGGGGAATATTCAGCTCAACAATACACTGGTCACCATTGATCAATTCTGTTGCAAAACGCTTATCAGGCCGGTTATTCAAATCGGTGTATGCACCCAGAATCTGCTGCCTATCTTCACTATAGATGAATAACTTACTATCTTTTGGCAATTCAAAATTCTTAAAAAAAAGACTCGTTGCCAGGGCTCCTTCAGTTCTGATAGCCAATCTCCAGACGCCCCAACCACTTTCTGTCAATAGCCAGGAACCAGCATTCCCGGGGTTCAATGCCAGTGGAATGTCTTTTGCAAAACGGGGCGGCATTCCAGCTGCATCTGCGAGGGCATCTTCTTTCAAAACCTGATCAAAATCAGGTGTACCTGCTGCGATTTCCTGAAAGGCACCCTGACCTTCCTTGATTTGAAAACTCAAAGGGGTCCCTTCGTAGCTCCATTGACCAAATATCAACAGACAATTCGTTAAAAATAATGTTGTAAGTATTATCGGGTTAACCTTTTTCATAAATGGTTTTGCAAACTTTAGATCCGTCAATAAACTAAATGCCAGACTTCAAAATTAATAAAAATCCACAAGGCAATGCATATCTCCTACGTTTTACTCCCCGTTTTGTTAACAACAATTTATTGTATTTTTGCACCCACTAAATATAGATGCAATGCTTGAAAAATTAGAAGCTATAAATCAACGGTTTATACACATTGGAGAGGAAATGAACAAGCCTGATGTTATGGCTGACATGAAAAAATTCATTCAGATGAATAAGGATTACAAGGAATTGGAACCCATTGTGAAAGCTTACAAAGTATACAAAAATGTTCTTGATAATATTGCATCGGCCAAAGAGCTGCTGAAAACCGAAAAAGACGAAGAATTCAGGGACATGGCCAAAACGGAATTAGCTGATTTAATCGAGCAGCGCGAAAACCTGGAGGAAGAAATTCGGGTTATGCTTATTCCCAAAGATCCCCAGGATCGAAAAAATGCCATCGTTGAAATTCGCGCGGGAACGGGAGGAGATGAAGCCAGTATTTTTGCAGGCGACCTGTATCGTATGTATATTAAGTTTTGTGAAACCAAAAACTGGAAAGTTGATGTTATTGACATGATGGAAGGCACCGTGGGCGGATTTAAGGAGGTGATCTTTGAAGTGAATGGTCAAGATGTTTACGGACAGATGAAATACGAATCAGGTGTTCACCGGGTGCAGCGGGTACCCAAAACCGAAACCCAGGGCCGGGTGCATACCTCTGCTGCGTCTGTAGTCGTGCTGCCCGAAGCTGAGGAATTTGACATTGAGTTGAATATGAGCGACATTCGAAAGGATACATTTTGTTCATCAGGTCCGGGCGGTCAATCGGTCAATACCACCTATTCCGCCATACGCCTTACGCATGTTCCCACCGGGATCGTGGCAACCTGCCAGGATGAAAAATCACAGATCAAGAATTATGAAAAAGCGCTTTCGGTGCTTCGAACCCGCTTGTATGAGATAGAACATCAAAAATACCTGGACGAGGTTTCTTCAAAGCGGAAGACCATGGTTTCCACCGGCGACCGTTCAGCAAAAATCAGAACCTATAACTGGCCTCAGGGTCGTGTAACCGATCATCGGATTGGTCTTACACTTTATAATCTTCAATCCATTATTGACGGGGATATCCAGGAACTCATTGATCAATTGCAGCTGGCTGAAAATGCCGAGCGATTGAAAGTAGAAATAAAAGATTAATACAGTACATGACACGAAACGATCTCTTCCAACTGATTCGTAAAAAGCGTTCCTTTTTATGCATTGGTCTGGATTCTGACCTGAAAAAATTACCACAACATTTGCTGGAAAGCGAAGACCCGGTTTTTGAATTTAACCGGCAAATCATTGATGCCACCCATGAACTGGTGATAGCCTATAAACCGAACCTGGCATTTTATGAAAGCCTGGGAACCCAAGGTTGGGAGTCACTGGAAAAAACCATCGCCTATTTAAAACAATATGATGTATTCACCATTGCCGATGCCAAGCGGGGTGATATAGGGAACACATCTTCACTCTATGCACGGGCTTTTTTTGATCACCTTGATTTCGATGCAGTCACTGTTGCACCCTATATGGGTATCGATTCGGTTTCACCCTTCCTCGAATATCAAAATAAATGGGTGATTCTGCTGGCTCTTACTTCCAATAAGGGAGCTTTTGATTTCCAGCTCATCCGAAATAAAGACAATGACAACCCTCTGTTCGAAGAGGTATTAGCAAAATCCAGGACATGGGGCAGTGCAGACAATACCATGTACGTTGTAGGGGCCACAAAAGCCGAAATGTTGGAAGACGTTCGGAAGATCGTACCAGATCATTTTTTGCTTGTTCCGGGTATAGGTGCACAGGGAGGGAGCCTGGCTGAAGTTGTAAAATACGGGTTGAACAAGCAATGCGGATTGATCGTAAATTCCTCCCGGGGAATTATATTCGCCTCCCATGAGAAAAATTTTGCAGAAATAGCCACAGAAAAAGCCCGTGAATTGCAAAAGGAAATGGAATCAATGCTGATCCATCACAAACTGCTTACATGATCTATAACGCCTCATACTGGATTGATCATTTAAAACTGAACAAACATCCCGAAGGTGGTTATTACAAAGAAATTTACCGCTCCAACGAGGTGATCAATAAAAAAGGCTTACCGGGGCGATATACCAGTTTCAGAAATATATCAACGTCTATTTACTTTTTACTGAAAGACCGTGATTTTTCGGCCTTTCACCGATTGAAGTCGGATGAGACCTGGCATTTTTATGCAGGAACTACCCTATTGCTTTATATTATTGGCCCATCTGGAAAGTTAAGTAAAATCAGATTGGGACCTGAAGCCTCACAAAATGATCTCTTTCAGATCACCATCCCCAGAGGGTATTGGTTTGCGGGACAGGTGGAACAACCGGATAGCTATGCTTTATTGGGATGCACAGTGGCACCGGGTTTCGATTTTGAGGATTTTGAACTGGGGCATAGAAACGAATTGTGCAAACGTTTTCCAAAACACCGTGTTTTGATCGAACAATTTACAATTCTACCCTGATTAGTAGCGATATGCAATGGAATTGATGTTCATACCGGCACCAACCGATGCGAAAACGATATTGTCACCGGGTTCAAGATCATGATCACCAAATCGCTCTTTCCTAACAAGATCATACAAAGTAGGTACGGTTGCTACGGAATTATTTCCCAATTTATGGATACTCATGGGCATAATGTCTTTGGGCATTTCACGGATACCATATAACCTGAACAGTCGCTTTACGATTTCCTGATCCATTTTCTCATTGGCCTGATGAATGAATATCTTTTTAATATCATGAATATCCAAATTCGCCTTCTCAATGGATTCTTTCACCACCCCAGGGACATATTTAAGTGCAAACTCATAAATTTTCCGACCATGCATTTTGATATACCGGATCTTAGGATCTGCATCTGTAATATATGATTTACCCAAAAATAAATAATACGCTTCCTCTTTGGTATAAGATTCTGTTGAAAAGGAAAGAATGCCGCGCGGAGCATCTTCTTCAGCAAGTTCCAAAACGGCAGCACCTGATCCATCTGAGTAGATCATAGAGTCTCGATCATGGATGTCTACAACCCTAGATAAAGTTTCGGTTGCAATAACAAGACATTTTTTTGCGATTCCGTTTTTAATGAATGAATCCGCATGAATCACTCCTTGAATCCATCCCGGACACCCGAAAATCAGGTCATAGGCAACACACTTTGGATTGTTGATCTTGAGCAAATTTTTAACCCGGGCAGATAAACTGGGCAGGGTGTCTGTCTGGATGGTTCCTTTGGGAATATCTCCAAAATCATGAGCAACAATGATCTGGTCCAGTTCCTCCGGATCAATGCCGGCCTCTGCAATGGCTTTTTCTGCGGCCAGTGCAGCAATATCAGAAGCATTTAAATCGGATGTAACATATCGGCGTTCCGCAATTCCTGTGATAGCCTGAAATTTTTCTGAAATTTCTTCATGTGAAATATCAAAGGCCTTACTGTCTGTATCATAAAACTGAGTCCCGGCAAAATCAGGATTGGTAACAACCTCAGTAGGTATATAGCTTCCGGTACCAGTGATTATCGTATTTTTAAATCGCATATTTATATTTTGAATTCAAAATGCAAAAATAATAACTATTTGGAATGGGTTTAAATTGATTTTCAGGAAAAGATTAGAAATGATTATCATCAAAGCGCATTGAACCATTCATCCATGTTGCGCATGGCTTTGACAAGCCGGTTGCAGTTGGTTTCCACAAAGGCATCCTGAAGTATTTCTTCTTTTGACAAAGCAGCGGCATTTAAGGCTTTTTCTCCGTTAAAATCAACATAGGCCAACCGCAAAGTAAATTCATCGGGTTGTCTTCCGAAGTCTGAGCCAGGCAACAAGGCTACACCGGTTTCATCCAAAAGCGCATCACACAATTCAACCGAAGTATAGATTCCTTTGGCATTTAATTTTTCCTTATAATAACTGAAATCCGGGAACATATAAAATGCTCCCTCAGGTTTTGGAAAAGTAGCATGCATTTTTTCCAGTCGGGATGATAGGTAACGCGCTATGGCTTTCAATATTTTCCTGGAAAGTCGCAGGTATTCGGATATGGAATCACTTCCATTGAAAGCGGTAATGGCGGCATATTGGATCGGTGCGGATGTGGCCGTGTAAGTTTCACTGGCGACAATCGACATAGCATCCATTAGCCAGTTCAAGGCCGCAGGGAATGTGAAGGTTCCCAAACGCCATCCTCCAGCCCCGCACCATTTACTTAAACCACTGCTAATGATGGTTCCCTCGGGATAAAACCGTGCAATGGAAACATGTTTTCCCTGGTGATGAATCATTCCGTATATTTCATCAGAGATCAGGACGATCTTATATTTTCGGGCCACTTCGGCCACTTCTTTTAACCGGTCAATGGTATAGGTGCTCCCTGTGGGGTTTGACGGATAATTAAGAATTACGATCCTGGGACGACCCGGATCAGTTCTGCAAATCAGATCCAACTTCTCCGGTGTCAAACGATAACCATTTTCTTTGATGGTAGGAACCCAATTAACATGTCGGCCAATGATCCTGGCCTGGGGAAAATAAGACACCCAACTGGGAGTGGGAATGATCAGGTCTCCATAATAAACGAGCTGAAGGATGAAAATCAATTCTTTTGACCCCGGTCCAATGAGGATATTTTCCGGCCTGGAATCGATCTTGTTGACCCGTATATTATGATCGGCAACAGCCTGCCTCAATTCTGGCAATCCCTTCACCGGCAGGTAATCCTTTTTATAAGCATACGTCTTCAGTGATTCAACCACTTCATTGGGCACGGGAAAGGGAGATTGCCCCAAGCCCAGTTTGTAAACGTTCTGGCAATTCTGCAGACGTTCATTGCTTTTTTCATTGATGGCCAGCGTAGCAGAAGGACGAAGGCCCCTGACATTAAGGTTGAGATTAATGTCTATGATAGTACTGTTCTTCTTTCCCATTCAATCAAATTTAGGGGCTCTCTAAAAAATGGATTCCATCAGGCATCCAACATTTTGGTCCATTCAGGATTGATCCTTCTTTTCCAATCGCCCTGATGATAAAGATAGCTTACGATCAGCGGGATCACCGAAGTGGCCTCTGCATACACCATTTGCTCGTAAACCGTATCCACTTTACCCCATGAAGACGCTTCTTTCAGGGTTGAACTGGAACATGCGCCATCACGCACATCAGCAACAGTAATCTGAATGGCGTATTGATGCATGGATACATCTTTGCCCAAAATTTCGGCACATATGACAGTATCCTGAACGAAGTTTTTGGGGACACCCCCTCCTACCATAAACAGTCCCGATGATTTGGCTTCCATCTTAATTTTTGTAAGCTCTAAAAAGTCTTTGACTGAATCGATGGAAACATGATTACCGGGATTATCCCATTGATGCTTCACCAGTCCGAATCCTGCACTACTATCCGTAAAAGCAGGACAAAATATCGGAACATTGTTTTCATAACAAACCTGCACCAATGAATCTTTCTTTCTGGAATGCTGAACAAGGTATTTTCCCATTTCGCGAATGAACTCACGGGAGGAATAAGGACGTCGCTCCAATCCATCGGCAATCTCTTTCACTGTCATATCGCAATGCTGTAATTCCTCTTCATCAATATAGGTATCATAGATCCGGTCGATATAATGATCACGCAAAACCTTGTCATCCATATAAGGTGACCCCTTATAATGTTTGAATCCCAGGGCTTCGAAAAAATCCATATCCACGATGGAAGCGCCGGTTGCAACAATGGCATCAACCATTTTATTTTTGACCATATCCACATAAACCTGCATGCATCCCCCTGCACTTGTACTACCGGCAAGGGTTAAAAAAACCGTGCAACCTTCATCTTTCAGCATTCGGGAATAGATATCTGCAGCAGAGGCCGTATCACGGGAAGTAAAAGACATATCCCGCATGGCATCAATGATGGGTGTGCTATCAAAGGATTTGATATCAATGTGTTTGATCGTATCTTTTAAAAACTCTTTTTTACTCATATTGACTGTTTTGAAAATTTATAACTCAATAGTTTATAGACCAGCTTGCTGGCCAGAAAATTGGGAGCTTTATTGTATTTATTCGGACACAATTCCACGACATCAAAACCAATAAGATTTCGCTCTTGAGCCACCCTTCGGAGAAATTGAATGGTTTCATTCCATAACAAACCCCCGGGTTCAGGTGTGCCCGTGGATGCCATGATGGATGGATCCAATCCGTCGAGATCGAAGGTAAGATATACGTTCTTACTCAGTTTATCAATGGCCTCATCCATCCAGCCAACTCCTCTCCGGATATCTTCGGCATAAAAAATACGACCTGGAACGATATAGGGTTTTTCAACCGTATCCATACTCCGAATACCCACCTGCACATAAGGACATAACTCCCTGGTTCGGGCCATCACGCAGGCATGATTATATTTACTACCCTCGTATTCCGGTCTCAGATCGGTGTGGGCATCAATTTGTAAAACTGTAACATCCTCGAAAGAGGCAACATGAGCCTGTATGGCGCCGATGCTAATGGAGTGTTCACCACCCAGGGTGACGACGAACTTATTGTGGTGAAGCAATCGCAATACCTCTTCACGAACAGCTTCGGTCATTTTTTCAGGATTGCTATCTTCTGTCACCGGGTCGGCTGTGTAGATACCTTCCAGGAAAACCTCAGAATCCGTTTCAATATCGTACAGTTCCATGTTTGCTGAAGCTTCGAGAATGGCAGCCGGTCCTTTATCGGCCCCCTTGATCCAGGTACTGGTACCATCGTAAGGTACCGGCAGAACCGCAATTTTCGAATCAATAAAGGATGTAAATTTATTGTCAATACCTCCGTAATTCATGTACGCAAATATAAGAAATTAGTAACCCAGAATTTTTAACATCGATTTATAACTTTGTTCTTTAGCAAATAATTTGGTTGTGTAATCCCCATCTTCATCCAGATCAACTATAACATGTTTTGGTGCCGGGATTAAACAGTGCTGGATACCTCCATAACCACCAATGGACTCCTGATAAGCACCTGTGTGAAACAATCCAATGTATTGGGTTCTTCCCAGACTGTTAAATTTTGGCAGGAAAACGGCATTGGCATGTGCTTCAGAGTTATAAAAATCCTCGCTGTCGCAGGTTAATCCACCCAGGAATACCCGCTCATACTCCATATCCCAGTTATTTACAGCCAGCAAAACAAACCGTCGATTGATGGCCCAGGTATCCGGCAAGGTGGTCATGAACGAACTGTCGATCATATTCCAAGATTCCCTGTCATTCTGTCTTTTTTGATCAAGAATAGAATAAAGAACGGCACCACTCTCACCGACGGTGTATGAACCAAATTCAGTATAAATATCGGGTTCAGGAACACCATGTTGCTTGCATATGTTTTTAATCTGTTGAATAATCTCTTCAGCCATATATTCGTAATCATAATCAAATCCCAGTGAATTTTTGATGGGAAATCCACCACCTATGTTGAGCGAATCGAGCTCCGGACAAACTTTTTTAAGTTCACAATAAACATTAACACTCTTGACCAATTCATTCCAGTAATATGCTGTATCCCTGATTCCCGTGTTTATGAAAAAATGAAGCATCTTAAGTTCAAACCTGGGATCTTTTTTAATTTTTTCCAGGTACAACGGCACTATATCAACGTAGCGGATTCCTAAACGGGAGGTATAGAACTCAAATTTGGGTTCTTCCTCGGAAGCGATTCTCAAACCCAATTTCAACTTTTGGTTTTTCTTCATTCCATGCTGATACTTATCAATTTCAAAAATATTATCGACAATCGGAACGATGTTCTGAAAACCTATACTGTTTAGTTTTAGTATATTTTCAATATATTGGGGACGTTTAAATCCATTGCATATGATGTACTTATCCTTCCCATACCTACCTTCACTCTGCAACTTATCAACGATATCAAGATCAAATGCTGATGAAGTTTCGATGAACACATCATTCTTAAGCACTTCATCCATTACGAATGAAAAGTGTGAACTTTTGGTACAGTAGCTATAAAAATAGTCCCCTTCATATTCTGATTTCGCCATGGCCACATTAAACCACTTCCTCGCCTTCTGTATCTGTCGCGCGATTTTAGGAAGATAGGTGATCTTAACGGGCGTCCCGTACTGTTTGATAATTTCCATCAAAGGAATATCATTGAAGTAAAGCTCATTGTCAATTACTTTAAATTCCTCTTGTGGAAATTCAAAGGTCTGCTCAATAAGGTCGATGTATTTATTTTTCATCTTTTAAGGATCTAATTTTGTTAGATTTGACAAAACTAACCAAACCAAGTAATTTAAATTTTGTTATTGATACAAAAGTAAACAATTTAAATTTTGATAAATCCACTTATATTTAATTAAATGAACCTTATTTCTTAAAGAATTCGTAATTTTATAGAATTAACCATAAAATATAATCGCAATGAAAATAGCATCAAATTTTACACTGGCTTTAATAGCCTTCATATTCATGTCAAGCTCAACCATGGGACAAAAGGTAACAGCTGAAAAAATCTGGGCAACACCTGATATCCTAACCACCAGTGAATCTGTTTGTTACAATCCAGAATCCAAGCTTTTTTATGTTTCCTGCATCAATGGAAATCCCCTTGAAAAAGATGGAAATGGCTTTATCGCAACTGTTTCTCTTACCGGTGAAGTGATCACCCAAAAATGGGCTACCGGATTAAATGCACCTAAAGGAATGGGAATTTATAGAGATAAGTTGTTTGTGACCGATATTGATAGAATTGTTGTAGTTTCTCTTGAGAGTGGAGAAATTGAAACAACCTACCCGGTAGAAGGCGCTGTATTTCTCAACGATATAGCGGTATCACCTCAGGGATGGATATTTGTTAGCGATATGTCGACCAACAAGATTCACAGTGTCGAAAAAGGAATCGTTAGTACCTGGCTTGAAGATGAATCTTTGCAAGGAACAAATGGTTTGTACTGTGAACCAAAAGAACTCCTCATCGGTACCAAAAATGGTATTTTCAGTGTAAGATATGAAGACAAACGTATCTGGCACCTCATCATGGATACCGGAAGCATCGATGGGCTGGAGGCAGACGGTAAAGGCAATTATTTCATTTCAGACTGGATGGGCAAAGTACAATTGGTAAATGAAGAAAATGAGCCGATTGAACTATTGAATACCACTAAAAAAGGGATCAACGCAGCAGATATTGAGTATGTGCAGGACCGGCAATTGTTGCTTGTTCCAACTTTCGGTGACAACCGGGTAACTGCATATGAAATCAGATATGAATAAATTATATCTCTACTTTGAATTTTAAATAATTTTGGCAGGGTATGTGTTAAGATCAATGTCATCAATTATCAAATAACATGAAAAAGATGAAAAATGTATTGTTAATCCTTATGGTTTTAGGCGTGCAAATGGGATTTGCGCAAAAGATCGCCTATATTGAAGTAGATCAAATTCTTGAAAAAATGCCCGCTTTTACGCAAGCCAATGAAGAAATTAATAACCAGGTAGGTCAGTGGGAAAATGAGCTGGATAATCGCTTTCAAAGTATTGAAGACCTTTACCAGGCCTACGTCATGAATGAGTCGAGGCTATCGGATGAAGAGAAAAAGCTAAAACAAGATGAGATTTTTGAAGCTGAAAATCAAGCCAATGAATACAAGGAATCAAAGTTTGGCACGGATGGAGATTTAATGAAATTGCAGGAGGAAAAACTCAAACCTATTTATGACCAGGTGTATAACCTAACCGAACAAATTGCAAAGGATAGTGGATATGACTATGTGTTTGAGAAGTCGGCCGAATCCTCCTGGATTTATACCAATCCGGCCCTGAATATAACGGAAGATGTGATAAAAGCACTGAAACTGGAATAAAAAAACCGGAGCGACGCTCCGGTTTTTTTATAGATCAAAATATACATATCCCTTCTGAACGGGATTGATACACATTACCGGAATCTGTGCTTCATTGAACATGATTTTTTCATTCCACGGCCCAAGGCTGAAATAAGAGGTTCCCAGTTGAGCTTCCGTAACAATCATGATCATATCAATTTTATTGGCAACAGAAAAGTCGATCAGTTGTTTCACTGATTCTCCTGATTTAACCGCAGTATGCACTGAATAATCAACCCTGGCTTTTTTGAATTCCTCAATAATTTGTTTGGTAATCACATTAATTCGGTTCATCTCTCCGGGATCTTTTACCTGCTCCTTATAAATATTGATATGGGATTTAAATCTCCGATGAACAGCAATGGCATATTGCACTTTTTGTCTGGCCTCGGTAAAAGAATTGACCGGAAAAAGTACATTGTCATAATCCGTGTATTGTTTCTTTTGAACAACCAATGTTGCTGCTTCTGCTTGGGTAATGACTTTTAATGCATAACTGCCAAAAACTTTTTGCAGGCCTTTTTTACCATGGGTTCCCAGCACAATCAGTTGCGCCCCAAGTTCTTCAGCTTTTTTATGGATCAATTCAAAAATACTGCCTTCTTCATATGTAAAAGATATATCGACATCGAACTGAAGTTTATATTCGTCAACGATATTTTGCAATTTCTGAGCAACTGCAGCATTGAGGCTTTGCTCACCCTTAAAGGCAGCATGCGTATCTTTATTAATCACGTGATAAATAACTACCTTAAAGTCAATGTTGGTGGCTATCTTTACAGCATGGTCAATGGCATTGTGACAAACATCTGAAAAATCTGTTGGAACCAGGATAAGGTTTTTAAATTTCATATTATGCTAATTAATTGATTGGACAAAAATAAATAAAATAAAACGTTGGAGAGCCTGAATAGGCTGACCGATTCATATTTTGGAAACAGGGCAATCTATTCAAAGGTTTCATCAATGGGTTCCCATAATTCGACCTTATTTCCATCTGGATCCATTACCCATGCAAATTTGCCATAAGAATAGGTATCTATATCACCAATCACTTTCATCCCGGCTTTTTTAAGCCTTTCGATCATGATCACCACATCATCCACCCTAAAATTAATCATATAATCTTTTTGGGATGGCTGCATATACTCCGTATCGGAATTAAACACCCCGAATTGCGTAAACCCCTTTTTGGTAGGTGCATCCGTTTGAAGCCATTCAAATAAATGGCCATGCTGATCACATGGAAGCCCGAGGTTATTTTCATACCATTTTTTGAGTGCTTCGGGATCTTTTGATTTGAAAAATACACCGCCCAAACCGGTCACTTTTCCTTTCTTGGAATTATCGCTCATAACTGAAACATTAAATTATGAATTTGGCAAGAGGCAAAAAAGCCTGCATTCTTAAATAACAGGCTTTTGATAACTTGGTTCAATTATTTGATCAATCTCCCAGGGCAATGATCAAACCGCCGGTAAAATCACCTTGCACCATTGATGTACCTGCACCTACTGTAAATCCTGCACCACCCGTGCCTACAGTAAAACCTGCTCCTCCCCAAAAGAAAGGCAATAATAATCTTCCCTGGAGGCGTATTCCCACTCTTTCGGTAATCCAAATTTTAGCTCCGCCACCGAGACCGGCTGCAAATTTCCAGGACTGTGAATAATTGGTGTTTTGAGGTGAAAAATAGGCTGCCCCCAGAGTTAGCCCACCAAAGGGCCGAATATTATCATAATCGAGTTCTCTGATGGTTCCCACTTGTATGTAACCAACATTGACATCGAAAGGATTGGAATCAATAAAATCATACCCGTAATAGGGTCTGAATCGGGCTGTTGTATTCATCTGACTCCAGATTAATTCCAGCTTGGTATCCTTTGCAATTTCAATATCTAGTGCAAGCCCATAATTGGCATTGTTATCTATTTTGAGATCGCCTTCATAGAACCGCATTTTACCACCGAACATATAACCTCCAAACGGGCTGAGTTCAATTTTTCCCTGTGCAAATATTTGAACAGGATCAATCAATACCATTAGAAAAATCAATCCGGCTATTGTATAAATTCTTTTCATCATTATTAGATTTTAATCATCATTTAAAAATTTAATCTCCCCAGGCCAAACCCAGGCTTAAACCGAACCAGCTATGATCAATGGTCTCCTTGGCTTTAAAGACATAGTGATAACGGAAGCTTACATTCAGATATGTATCAAACGAAACAGGTAACAAAATTCCAACTTCCGGTGATAATCCGAAATGCCAGTTATTCTCTTCAACAGACCAAACACCCATGTTTGTTCGTTGATTAATTTTATAAGCTCCGAAGCCGCCTCCAAGATAAGCCCTTGGTTCCAGATCATCGGTCCCAAGGTAATAATGAGCCTGAAAAAGGAGGGGATAAGCATTGATATACCGATACTGTGTGCCGGTAAGAGCGGCAGATTCATAGGTAAAAGTAGCGCCGGCAAGCTCTTCATAAAATGTAGTCCAGGTGAATAAACCACCCAGTGAGACCTGGTCGGTTATAAAGCCGCGTCCTTCAAAAGTAATACCCCGAAAACTCGGGCTTTGGATGTAATCGGCAGTTTCACCGCTTCCAAAAGAAACCGTATAGTCAAAGCTGTAAAGCGACTGGGAACTGGCAACTGCCGTGATCATCAGAGCAGCCACAATGGTTATGATATATTTCATGTTTTATTAAATTAGTGGTTAATAATTTACTTTCCCTGGAGATAAGGTGACTGATCAAATGCCTGTTTAATACCACGTGAAATCCTGTTTTCAGTGGTCGAGGCGCTTGTTCCAAGCAAACCATTGAGCGCACCTGTCCATTCCACGTTGACCACTTCATTATCCTCGTCCACATTATCCGGATCAAACATATCCCACAAAATGGTTCCCACAGAATAGGAAGTGACATACGTTCCTCCATACCAGGGATATCCCCATCCATAACCGGGATATCCCCAGTAATTGGAATCTTTCCAGTAATAACCCCAACCCCATCCGGGATACCATGGATAAGAATAGGCATAGTAGTTGGTCGTTTCAACGACTGTTACCACCACCACAACATCGGGCTCAGGGCCGTTGGCATTTGTTGAATCAAGACGGGTATAACCCAATGCATCAAAATTACGTTCGAGTTCGCTCAGTATAAAATTATCAAATTTATAACTGGGTTCTTTCCCTTCATCAACTACATGATAAATGGAATCAGACATAAAATAAGTCTGAACAGACCCGAAGTTGAATTGATCATTGTAATTGGTATAAACCAGATCCGTATCACTTGTATATTCAGCTCCTCCCGGATAACAGCCCGAAAAAAGGACGACAAGCAATACAAATAGCGAATAATTCCTTATTTGACTTTTCATTTTGGAAAAATTAATTTGATTTTATTAATAATGCGCAAAAGTAGCTAATATTTAATTCTTTAATACTAAAATGCTTCGTTAAAACTGATATAAAACGCACTTGAATTTAATCCTAACCCATAATCTATCCGAATGTTCATTCTTTTTTGCAATTCAAATCGCAATCCTATCCCTCCATTGGGGAGCCAGTATTTAAAATCCGACAATGACCCGGCTACGGAACCCGCACCTGTCCAAGCAACAAAGCCCAGCCTTCCGTATGGTTTTTCTTTTTTTTTCGATGGCAACATGTACCGGTATTCTGTAAGCATAAACATCATGGATTGATCACGGTATTGTCCCCAGGTATAGCCTCTCAGGTCAAAGGGTGTTCCTATCATGGACAAATCGGTCCAGGGAACATCACCATGGGCATTTCTCATTTTTATCTGCCAGGCAATGGTACTTCCATCCCTGATAATCCGCTGATACTGACGGTAATCAAGTTCATACGCCTGGAATACATTGTTACTTCGGGTATGTTTTGCATATCCTGTTCCGGCCAATTCAACAAATACGCCTTTATAAGCATTTTCAGGAAAGTCCCGTGAATCGTATCGCCAAACCAGGCCAAATCCGGAGTTGAAAACATGATCAGGATGCTTCAAATAAGCCAGATCTTCAGCCATATAAGAATTGATTTCACTTACTTTGGTTTCATTGTAGTCATAATTGATTCCAATGAAAAAATTACGCAAGACCTCATAAGTAATTTTGTATTTAAATTGTTTCCAATTCCGCTGGTAACCTGTTGTTGAATCTGATTTTTCCACATACCTTCCATTGAGGTAACCCACTCCCCAATAATTATCCGGCATTTTTTTATTCCAGTATTCACCCGTAATTCTGAACTTATCCTCCCTCCCATAAATATTGGCTTTGATGCTGATCATCAATGACCCATTGGTACTGTAACCTATAGAAAAAGGAACCGAAGAGCGCGAAAGAACAGGATTTTCTGGCTTTAATTTAAAGGTAAACAATCCACCCATCGTTAGGGTAATCTTCATTTCAGGTGAATAAGAAGGTGCAAGAAATGGTGTAAGGGTGGCACGACCCCGCTCAATCTTCCATTGCTGAATAGAATCTATTCTTTGCAGGAACGTCTTCTTCTCATATACAGAATCAGCCTCCTGAGAAAAGAGACCAAATACTAAAATATTAAGGAAACCAAACAGTAAAAAAAGATGTTTTTTCGAGATCATAATTTATTATAAACAACAAAGATAGCCCCATCAAGTCAATTTTCAATTAGAAAAGTATTTTATTCCAGCTAATATTTACCATTTGATTTATTTATAAATTCCTATTTTTGTTTAAGTATTATTCCCTTCCTTTGATTAAAAAAAGAAGGGGTGAAATGATGTAAATCATAATAACCTGTTCCTTTTGAAAACTTAATGACTTAAAGTATTCTCAGAAAAAGGTATTTAAAATACTGGTGATTAACTAACTAATATAAAATAAAGCAGTCTATGAAAAAACGATTACTTTCCCTCACTTCGGCATTGTTGGTTACAACATTTCTTATGAGTCAGGGCATTCAAAATCCAGGCTTTGAGGACTGGGAAGACGCCGGAACCGTTATTGATGAGCCGGTTAACTGGAGTTCGATTAAAACTTCGGATGGTGGTTCCCTGATCAACAATGCGGCCCCGGTTGTTTGGGGTCAGTCAAACGATGCACACAGTGGAAATTATTCTGTTGAACTCACCAATGTACTCACCCTGGGGACCATCATAGCAACCGGAACCATTACCAATGGACGTGCGCATGCTGAATTTGATCCAAATGCCAGTTTCATTTATACCAATCCAGACGATCCCCGCTGGCATACCTCTTATTCAGGACGACCAGATAGCATTGCAGTATGGGCCAAATACAGTCCGATTGGCAATGATACGGCACAAATAAAGGTCCTTTTGCATGTTGAGGAAGGCACCTTACCACCTTCGCCTGATAACCAGACCAACCATATCGGTTACGCTCAAATCAATATTACTGGAACAGTGGATACATGGACGCGTTTTGCAGCCCCATTTAGTTACTCCAGCCCGGATAATCCTGAGTACATTTTGTTTGTTCTTACATCAGGGGCCGGCACATTGGCCGTTGAAGGCAGCAAAGTTTTTTATGATGACCTGCAACTAATTGGTGGACCCAGTGGCACAAATGACAGGATTTCGATTGAAGCTCAGGTTTATGAATATAATGGTAACTTTTACCTTAATGATATTCCGAAACAATACCTGAAAGATGCCCATTTACAGGTTCTTGATCTATACGGAAGGCAATTGTGGTCAAAACATCTTCCCCTTCAACAAACAAGCGTCAAACATCCCTTGAAACAGGGATTATACATCCTGAAAATTGGAGGCAAAGAAGGTTTTATTTCACAAAAGATCTATATCAGATAATAACTATCGGATTCTAATTTCAAATCATTCATTCATTTTGTTTGACCACAAAACATGTGAGATATTATATCCCAACATATAAACAGGGTCTTAAACCTTCAGAGAGAAGTCAAACTTTGCTCATTGTTATGGCTATGTTCTTGCTGGTTGTTTTCATTTCCCCGCATACCGGCATGTCACAGGAAAATGGATATTTTAAAGGACAAATTTTAGACAAGGATACGGGAGAACCATTAATTGGTGCCAATGTGAAGGTGTTCCGAAACGCCTCCTATGGAGTAGCAGCTGATATCAATGGTCGGTTCAACCTGGAAGTTCCCCCTGGCAAACATACTTTTGTGGTTTCTTACACCGGGATGAAAACTGATACAATAGTAGCTGTCATTCAACCGGGACAAATAACCGAACACACGATCAGACTTGAGATGTACATGTCTGAATTATCGGGGGTTGAAATTAAAGTAGGAAGATTTGACAGACAGGTTGAAGAACTAACGGTTTCTTTGGAAGTGATTGTACCCGATCAGATCGAAAACCGCAATGCCACCCATATTGAAGAGATACTGGATTATACTCCGGGGCTCAATATCCTGGATGGGGAGCCCCAAATTCGAGGAGGGAGCGGATTTACTTTTGGGGTAGGCAGCAAAGTGGGTGTGTTTGTTGATGGAATGCCTGTGCTTTCGGGTGATGCAAATCGACCCTACTGGCAATTAATTCCGGTTGAGAATATTAAACAAATTGAAGTGATCAAAGGAGCCTCTTCCGTTCTATCGGGATCTTCAGCCTTGAGTGGTGCTATTTATATACGCAGTGCTACTCCCAGGTTAAAACCCGAAACAATTATCAAAGCGCATTCGGGATTTTATTCCACACCAAAATTTGAAAATATGAAATGGTGGGATAATCCTCCTCTCATCGCGGGTATGAACTTTCTTCATACCCGTATTGCAAATAATACTGACATTGTCGTTGGGGGCAATATGAGTTATGATCATGGTTTTGAAGGCCCGCCGGTTACACTTCCTCTGGTGAAGGATAGCATCACCAATTTTACCGAACCACAAATGGCTGAAAAACAAGCAGGACTCAATTTTAATCTTCGCCATCGGAATCAAAAATATCCCGGATTTAATTATGGTTTGAATGGTAATTTTTTAATGGAGAAAACCAAAATGATGATTGCCTGGCTTGACGACACAACCGGTTTTTACCGGGCTTATCCGGGTGCGGTAACTTTACAGGACAATTTTATTTTCTACCTTGATCCTTTTGTAAATTATTATTCAAAGATAGGATTCAAACACAGCTTTAAAGCCAGGGTGATGTTAAATGATAATGACATGACCAACAATCAATCGAACAGGAATACCATCATATTTACCGATTACAATTATCAGCGTGAATATCCCAACCTGAACAATTTAAAGTTTGTGGGTGGTTTTTCAACTCAAACTACCGAGTCGCATGCCAATATGTACAATGCATCCGGTACGGCAGACAATTCCCTGTTTAATTTTTCAGGATATGCTGAATTCGAACACAATCTCTTCAAGGTTCTCAACCTGGTGGCTGGTTTTCGCTTTGAATACTTCACCCTCAACAACAAAGAAATCGATACCAAAACCATATTCAGGGCAGGTGCATCCCTTAAACTGATGCAGGAGACCTATTTACGGATGTCGCTCGGACAGGGATATCGTTATCCGACTATTGCAGAACGTTTTATCAGGATCAATCTGGGAACATTCGGTGTATTTGAAAATCCAGACCTGGTTCCTGAAACCAGCTTGAATGCCGAGGTCGGTATCAGGCAGGGATTTAAATTTATGAATTATTATGGCTTCCTTGATGTTGCCGTATTCCAGCAGGATTATGACAACACCATAGAGTACCTTTTTGGATTTTGGGATTCGACCTATACTTTTGCCATTGGGGGATTCAAGTTTCTGAATACCGGTAAATCAAGGATCATTGGTACCGATATTTCACTAACCGGGAAAGCCCAGCTGAGTCCAAATCTTTTACTCAATACTGTGGTTGGATACAATTACATTGTGCCCCGGTCGCTGGAGCCTGACTATGTTTTTGCTTATGATTATAACCCCACCGGAAACAACGAATTCACCTTCACCAATACCAGTGTCAATCCCGATAAAGATATCTTGAAGTACCGCTTCCTTCATACCCTGAAAGCCGATATTGGACTGGAGTTTTTCGGAATATCACCGGGTATAAGTTTTAAATATTTTAGCCGAATTGAGAACCTTGATAAAGCCATCGCTGATTTCGAAACGGCAACCAATGCTGCCGGAGGATCCATACAGCCTATCAAATACATGGATTACTTTAACAATCATAACAATGGCAATTTTGTAATTGATGCCAGATTAAGCTATAGCTGGAAGGACAAACACAAAGTTTCATTGGTTGCCAAAAATATTACAAACCGCTGGTATTCTTTGCGCCCGCTCAAAGCAGAACCAATGCGCAGTATTCTGGTCAATTATTCCATAAAATTCTGATCTACCAGATGATTTCAGTGAAAAATAAAAAAAGAGGAGTTCTGTTACCCCCGGCGGTAGGTTATTCCATTCATATCGTCACCTCCCTGATCTTCAGGAATAAAATATCGTTGCGCTATTATCCCCGCCTCATCATTATCAGCCTGATTAATCTTATCAACTGGCCCTTTAGGACCTATGAGCGATTGATCATCAATCCCCGTTTTAAGAATCAAATGATTGAGAATGAGCCTATATTCATCATCGGACACTGGCGAAGTGGGACAACTCACTTGCATAACCTTCTCAGTTGTGATCAGCAAATGGGATACATAACCACCTACCAGGGTGTGTTCCCCGACACCCTCTTTAATAAAATCGGGCGGTTTATTTTCGAGCAAATTACCACATTATTGATCCCTCCTACCCGTAAAGGCGATAATGTAACTCTGGATCCTGACAATCCACAGGAAGAAGAGTTTGCCCTGGGAGATAAAACTCAGCTCTGTTATTATTATTTCTGGTTGTTTCCGAGACGTATCCCAGACTATTATGAACGTTATATTCGCTTTAAAGACCTGCCGCAAAAGACTCGCCGCAATTGGAGAAATGATTACAGACTGTTGATTAAAAAAGCGCTTCAAAACACAAAAGGCCGGCGCTTTCTTTCAAAAAACCCATCCAATACAGGAAGGATCAAAGAATTGCTTGAATTGTTTCCCAACGCAAGATTTATTTTCATTCACCGGAATCCGGTAGAGGTGTATTTATCAACTCAACATTTCTTCGAAAAAATGATGCCGCATCTCCAGTTGCAAACCATTGATCCTGAACTATTGACTGAATATATCATCACTGTTTATCAAAAGCTGATGCACGACTACCTTGACGAAAAGCATCTGATCCCTCAGGAACACCTCATTGAAGTTGGATTTAATGAGCTTGAAACCAACCCCATGATGGTAATCAAAAACGTATATGAGCAACTTGGCATCAGCGGGTTTGATCAGGCAGAAAACAATTTTAACAGATACATTGAAAAAATGAAATCCTATCAAAAGAACAAACATAGCATCAGCAAGCAGGAGTTTGATCAGATCCAAAAAGAATTGGGATTCTTCATTGAAAAATATCAGTATTCAGCATCGGAAAATGTTGAAATTATAACCGCATCATCATGACTCAAAGACTCTGTTTTTCAACCGTTTTAATCCTTATTCTGACCTCGGCGACACTAAGCCAGGAAACATGGGAATTAAAACTGGATAAAGATGGCATCAAGGTTTACACGCGGAGTCATCCAAGATCTGCTTTTGATGAATTTAAAGCTACTTCAACTGTGGATCTGACCATGGAGGAATTTATGGCAATTATGAAGGATATTGCCTCCTACCCCGATTGGGTTAGCAATACCGAAGAGTGCTCATTGCTTGACCGGCCCTCTGATAGCATTCAAATTTACCACAACGTGGTCAAAGTTCCTTTTCCTTTTCAAAATCGCGATGCTGTTTACTTAAATGCATTTCAGTACGATGCACAAACGAAAAAGCTAACAATAACCATTGAAAATCAAACCGATTATTTGGAACCGCAGGATGATCTGGTGAGAATGCCATTTGGGGAAGGCAAATGGGAATTCGTCACAAAACCAGACGGAAACAACGAAGTCACTCTGCAGATGGTGGTCGATCCCGGCGGAAGTCTGCCAGCCTGGCTGGTCAATAAATTTATTACAGAATCGCCCTATGAAACCTTAAAAGCGCTACAAGTAATGGGAAAGAAGATGGATTAGATTGGAATCTAATCTACAGGCCAAAGATGTTTATTTATCCGTTTTCCTTTTATCAGCTGGTATCATGCTTTCCACCGTAAAATCATCATCCGAAAGACCCTGATCAAATTTAACCTCTTTCATGGTAATTTCAGTAGAGTGCTCTTTTTTCAGATCTTTCATTGTTACGGTTTTGGCATACCAGTATTTTCCTGAATAAATATAATTATAATCCGCTACTTTGACTTTCTGACCCCCATTGTCAAAATATTCCATTTTCGTAGGGAAATAATTGGTTTTATCCAGATCGACAACAATTTTGGAATAATCCGATTTTTCGTAGGAAGGTGTTAATTCCAATTGCCAGATTTTGTCGGTTGAATTGATCAGTTTAGGATCAAAGCGCTCCGAATAAGGTTTGGGATCCATATCTTCATAGGAAAAATCGGTTCCGGTAAAGGCCTGACTTTTAGCCAGCAATGATATTTTTTTGGGTTTTCCAAATGCCGGAAGATAAAGCCACATTTCGCCTCCAGGAAGCGACAAGGTGGCAATCCCTGCCTGGTTTTCAGGTTTGGTATAACGGTAGAGCCGTTTATCCGCACCCTTCTGTTTCATTTCAGCTTCCCTGGCCTTTTCCTTTCCACCTTTGTTCTCAAGTAAAATTTCAACTGTGGCAATCCTGTCTTTGGGCGCCATCATCAAATCATCCATTTTCTTTAGAAGTGCTTTTGCATCCTGTGATTGCACGGTGCAAGGAATTAAAATAATGCTCGTGGATAGAAGGAATAGAGCAAATACCTGTTTAATTTGAATCATCGTTATACTGTTTGGCACAAAATTAACTTTTTCTGTGAACCAGAATCAGAACGACCGGTAATAACGTAAGGGCTGCCTGGCTTGAGCCCGCCATACTCAGTGCGATCAACAGACCAAAATACTGCAATGGCAACATCTGTGAGAAAATCAAAACCAGAAAACCACCCGCAACTGAAAAGACATTGATCATAATGGCTTTACCACTGATTAAAATGGTTTCTTCAAGGGCCTGAGGAGCATTCCCGGTGGCCTTGAATAAATGGTTAAAATGGGAGATAACATGTATGGAATAATCAATACCTATTCCCAGTGCAACACTGGCAACCAAGACCGTACCTATGTTCAAAGGGATCCCGGCAAAACCCATCACCCCGAACAAGATGATAATGGCCGCAACAATAGGAAATGTCGCATACAGCCCACTGGGAAAAGAACGAAGAATCATACCCACGACGATGATGACAAAAATAATGGCAATCGTCAAACTACCCAATTGACTATTGATAAGGCTTCGATCCATGGTAATATCCACAAAAGGCATCCCGGTAATCCGGATGGTACATTTTTCATTTGAATTTTCCTGAATAAACCGTTTCATGTAAGCTGCAAACTCCTTTTTGCTCTCATTATCCGGCGACTTGAATCGTGACATAATCACCCCCTCATCCAAATCCTCACTGACGAATCGATTCAACATTTCGTTCCCTTCAAGTAAAAACCAAAGTTGTTCAATCTGATATTGCTCTTCCGGTATGCCAGGTTCACCCGTTATTAAACCATTGATAGCTGCGATAAGATCAGCAATGGATTGGGTTGATGTGATATCAGGACTCTGTTCCATATACTCAGCACAACGATTCATGACCTTCAAAACATCGGGATCTTGCATATTGCCTTCAAATAAAACAAAAACCGGTTTTGTTCCTCCAAACTTTTCAATCATGAGCTTTTCAGCCTCCCGGGTGGGATCTCCTTTGGGAAAATAATCCTGAATATCAACACTACGGTGAATTAAAAAAATCCCTGATATACTCAAAAGAATGAGCAAGGACCAGGAGGTGAGGATGTATTTAGGATGCCGAAATAACAAGTCTTTCAATGGTGCAAGCAATCTATGGGAAAGAAACGACTTACGCTTTCTGTCCATGAATTTACTGCCATCGTGATAGCGCAACATAGACAACACTGAAGGAATAAAAAAGATGGATAGCAAACAGGCAAAGAGTGTTCCCAGAGCTGTGAAAATTCCAAAATCACGAATCATATCCAAATACGCACCAAAAATGAACGAAACAAAACCGATCATGGTGGTTATGGCTGCCAGGATCACCGGAATGATGACATAAGAGGTCGCCTGGATGACGGCTTTTCTTTGGTCGGAATGGATAACCTGGTTCACCCTGTTGAGCACATGAATGGTATAGGCACTTCCAACCGCCAAAAGTATAATGGGAATATTATTGGAAATCATGGACATTTGAAAGCCCATCAATCCCATAATACCCATGGCCCAGACTATCGCAATCACTGCAGTGAGCAAGGGTAGGAACACACCTCTCCATGTCTTGAAACTCACTGCCAGGATCAAAGCTATTAAAATAAAAGCGATGGGAATCAACCGGATTAAATCAGAGGTCATGAGCTCCGATATATAGGTTACAAGCATGGGAGAACCGATGTAATAAACCTTCTCTGACAAATTAATATGCGTGGTTTTTTGCTTTACCAACCCTGCCACTGTTCTTACATCTGCATCGGTCGATAAAGTAAAGATGATAAGGGTGGCTGTACCGTCTGCTGATACCACACTGCCCCTGTAGAGGTCATTGGATAGTACTTGTTTCCTCAATGCTTCCAATTGCTCTTTAGATTCGGGCAGATCGTATTCATCCACCAGTTTACCGATCTCAATTCCAAAATCACTCCCTTTGATGCTGATCATATTGGTCAGGCTGGTTACAGAAGTAATTCCTTCAAGAGCCTCCAGGGTATCGGTAACAGTCCTAATATCTTTGAGCACATGGGTTTGAAATACATCATCGGTTTCCAAAATCACGATCCCCATATTGTTGCCGCCAAACTGCTCCCCTATTTGCTTGAGCAGCAGAGCATCAGGATCGTCATCAGGCAGGGAGCTGAGGATATCGGAATTTATGGTCAGGTATTGAATCTGAAATCCAAGAAAACCAGTGAGCGCGATTACCAGTATGATAATCAGCCATCGGAAACCAACGATTTTTTCAATAAATGCTTGCACGTAGCAATGATAAATATGGATTAACAATGGTCAATTGAACTGCAAATATACGTATTACACGAGCTAAAATAGCCAATAAAATAATAGATTTCCCAGGGATTTATTATAAAAGGTAAGGAATAATGGCCTTTCTGTTTTGTGGATAATTATCAAACTGTTGCCTATACCATCGATGATGATCCAAAGCCCTGGGGATCAGGTTCACAAAAGTCCAGATAAAGAAAGAGAAGGATGGCAGGCACCAGGTCATCAACGCAAAACCGCCCCACTCAATGATTTCTCCCAGGAAATTAGGGCAGGAAACAAAACGAAATAATCCACGTCTGGGGATCTGGTATCCTTTATCGCCATGCTTGCGCAATGAAAGCAGTATCCGATCATGATACTGATTGACCAAAAACCCAATAATAAATAATATAATGCCCAGAATAAAGCGCGGGTCCTCCATCCAAGCTATAGGATAACCGGGTGATAAAGATCCAAACCAGTAACCATTGATAAAGCCATTTATACAATTAAAAAAAACGGCGAACAACATAATAATAACAGGCATCTTTTTATCGCTCAAGCTTATCCGGAAGGGATAGATCAATGACCGGTGAAAATAATGTAAAACCCATAGAATCAAAATAGTAAAAATGATGGGGATGCCAAGGTTCTCCCCGCTGATTAAAAAAAATCCAAAAATAACCAATGCAGGAAGTTCCATTAGAATCCAACCTGTTCGATTATTGATCATGGGCCCCCAGTCTTTTCGTGTATGCCGCCCATACGGTGCAGTAATTTTAAGCAAAACCGGAAATAAAAGAATGGCCATTGCAATCCAGATATAAACCAGTATATTGAAAGTTTGTAAAGAGATCATAACATTATAATTTCCCATGATTTGAAAACCAATTAAAAGTTTCTTTTAATGATTCAAGAATAGGACGAGGGTGATATCCCAACTCTCGGCTCGCCTTTGCATGAGAAATACTACGGCCGGAATGTTTTAGGATGTGCAGCGATTGAGCGGTATATAAGGGCTCTTCTCCGCTGATCATCGCAAAAAGCCGGATGAACGGTAATCCCAGACGAGCCAGGAAGGGTGCCCCCACATACTGTGGCGTTTTATGTCCCGATATCTGGCTGATTAAAACTGATAATTCCTTCAGGCTCAGCCACTGGCCACCCAATATATAGCGATTACCATTGCGTCCTCTCTCAGCGGCCAGCAGGGCTCCTTCTACAACATCCCGCACGTCTACAAAATTATATCCTCCTTGAATAAGCATGGGCAGGCGATTGCGATAAATCCTGATCAATGCCTGACCCAGGAAGGAAGGCCGGTAGTCAAATGGTCCGAACACAGCAGTGGGATTAACAATTACTGTATCCAATCCCTGCCTGACCGCATTCATAATCAATCGCTCTGCATCTGCCTTGGTTTGCTCATAACTGATCGGGCTGTGCTCAATGAGCGGATAACTTTCATCAATCATGGATTCCGGGTCCTCAACATGAAGCGTATGGATCGTACTGAAATGGATGAGGCGACCCACCTTCTGCTTCACACATGCATTTATAACATTTTCAGTACCCTGCACATTGATGACCCTCAATTGTCTTTCTGCTTTGTTATCAAGGGCAATTTTGGCAGCCAGGTGATAAACCCGATCCACTCCTTCCACAAGTTCATTCAGCGTTTCGGGGTTGAGGATATCACCCTGGATCATATCAACACCAAGGGGAGCGAGCTCATCCCGGTTTGTATGAATCAAGGCCTTGACCTGATTTCCTGCTTCTGCAAGTCTTCGGCAGAGCGTATTCCCAATATGTCCGCTTGCTCCGGTTACCGCTATTTTCATCGTATCAATGGCCTAAAAATACATTATTCCTGATTATTAAAACATTAAAATCGACCATTCATAAAACTTTAAGTGATACCAACTATGAAGATATTGTTTTGAGTTATTTCAACTTTTGTTACTTTCGTATGCTGATTCATTATCAATGATATAAAAACACCATGTCAGGTTGAAAAAATTTGCAGGTATTATATTGTTAGTCTGTCTTATAGGGCCTTTTATGGGGTATTATGTCTATCTGCATCTTGAAAAAGAAAAAGTCAGAAAAGAGGTAAAAAGGGAGATTCTTAGCGGTTTGAATAAGAGCAAACTGGTAAAATTTAAACTCTCAGAGTTGAAAGCCCATCGACAATTAACCTGGATTAACAGTCGGGAATTCAAATACAAGGGGAGGATGTATGACATTGTGCAGACAACCAGTGCCGAAAATACCCTTATATATTGGTGCTGGCCTGATGATGATGAATCTCAAATAGAAGACCAGATCAATTTCCTGATGAGCCGGGTCCTGGCTCATGAACAACAGGAGAAAGAAAACCATCAACCATTGACCAAGATTTTTAAACTGGTTTTTATCGCCAATGATCAAGACTGGAACATTGCTTCTAGATATCACTTTAACCATCAAACATTCGGATATAGAAAACAAAAGATAGAATCCTTCCAGGTATCCCCTCCCGTTCCGCCTCCCCAACAAGGTTAAACGAATTTTTAACTGATTATTCCCTCCAATGGACGGAACGATATTCTTATTGTTTAACCGATAAAAAACACAATGAAAAAAATATTACTTTTTGGGTTATTATTGGGGATTTCAATTTTAGGAAATTCCCAGATCATAACCGTTATTGATTATGAGACAGGACGACCCCTTGACCTGGTCACCCTGGTTAGCAATTCTCCGAGGGCATTTGCACTCACCAATCCTCAAGGACAGGCTGACATCACTGCTTTCAAAGGGGCCGAGAAAATAGAGTTCCGGTTGATGGGTTATAAAACCATAACAAAAAGCTATTCAAAACTGAAATCAGAAGATTTTATGGTCATCATGGAACCATCGATGATCTCACTGGACCAGGTGGTTGTTTCGGCAACACGTTGGAGCCAGCCCAAACGGGATATCCCGGCCAAAATAACCTCTATTACCCCAAAAGATTTCAATCTTCAAAATCCCCAAACTGCAGCAGATCTGCTGGGTATCTCAGGAGAGGTTTTTATCCAGAAAAGTCAACAAGGTGGTGGAAGTCCCATGATTCGGGGTTTTTCAACCAATCGTTTACTTTACACCATTGATGGTGTTCGCATGAATACAGCCATTTTTCGAAGTGGCAACCTGCAAAATGTGATATCACTTGATCCTTTTGCCATTGAAAATACGGAGATTTATTTTGGGCCGGGTTCCATCATTTATGGTAGCGATGCCATAGGCGCTGTAATGAGCTTCCAGACCCTGACACCCCGCTTATCCATAACTGATAAACCCCTTATCACAGGCATGGCTGAAGTCAGACATGCCACGGCAAATAATGAGATCACCGGCCATTTTAATGTGAATGTAGGTTGGAAAAAATGGGCACTGCTTAGTAGTTTTACCAGTTATAATTACGATGATCTGAGGATGGGCAGCTTTGGACCTGAAGAATACCTGAGGCCCTTTTATGTGCAACGGATCGACAGCATGGATGTCATGGTTAAAAATGATGATCCCAAAGTACAAACACCTACTGGTTATTCCCAGATGAATATAATGCAGAAAGTCCGGTTCAGTCCCAATGAACATTGGGACTTTCAATACGGTTTCCATTATTCAACTACTTCTGATTATGCACGCTACGACCGGCATATCCGCCTGCGAAAAGGATTACCCCGCAGTGCTGAATGGAATTACGGCCCTCAGGTCTGGGCCATGAATAACTTGAGCATCACTCATAATGGAAATAATGTGATCTATGATCAAATGACCATTCGGTTGGCCCAGCAATATTTTGAAGAGAGCCGAATCGACCGGGACTTTAATGGTACCATGCGTTATAACCGACTGGAGAAGGTAGATGCCTATTCGGCCAATATAGACTTTCAAAGAACAATCAATGAAAACCTGCAATTATACTATGGCCTTGAGGCCGTATTGAATGACGTGACTTCTACCGGGACCGACGAGGACATTACCACGGGTCATGTTTCCAATGGACCATCTCGATATCCGCAATCTACATGGACATCTTATGCTGCATATTTTACGGGTCAGTACCATTTTGGAAAGAAGTTCATGCTTCAAGCAGGAGCCCGTTACAACAAATTTGATCTTGATGCCGATTTCTCCGGCAATCTCGACTTCTATCCTTTTCCTTTCAGCACCCTCAGCATCAATGATGGAGCCTTAACTGGCAGCCTGGGATTCACCTACAATCCTGACGAAACCTGGACCATCAGCCTGAATGGATCCACCGGTTTCCGTTCGCCCAATGTTGACGACATCGGCAAAGTATTCGATTCGGAACCAGGTTCAGTGGTAGTGCCCAATCCTGATCTGCAAGCTGAATACGCATACAATGGTGAAATTGATATTGCAAAAGTATTCGGAGAGGTGATTAAAATTGACCTCACCGCTTTTTATACCCAACTAGACAATGCCATGGTCCGTCGGGATTTTACGCTCAACGGGCAGGATAGCATTGTTTACGATGGTGAAATGAGCAAGGTACAGGCTATTCAAAATGCTGCTGTGGCCCATGTTTATGGTATACAGGCCGGTATCGAAATCAAGCTTCCCGCTGGATTAGGGCTCTCAACAAGATACAATTATCAGGTTGGGGAAGAAGAACTTGACGATGGAACCACCAGCCCTTCAAGGCATGCTGCCCCAGCTTTTGGGATCACCCGCCTAAGCTATTCCTATCATAAGTTGAACATGCAATTGTATGGTGTTTACAGTGCAGCTGTAAAATACGAGGACATGCCTGAAGAGGAAAAAGGAAAAGATTATTTATATGCCATCGATGAAGATGGCAATCCCTGGTCCCCTTCATGGTATACCCTGAACTTCAAAGCCATGGTGCAATTGACCGATATGCTGTCGTTGAGTGCAGGACTTGAAAACATTACGGATCAGCGCTACAGGCCATATAGTTCAGGAATTGTGGCTCCGGGAAGGAATTTCATAATTTCCCTCAGGGCCACATTTTAATAAAACATAATTCCGGATTGTAAGGTTTCTCCAAACAAAACATCTCATTGTTATGTTTATTAACGAGGGGCAGCTCAACAACCCGGAATACTATGCAACAATTTAAGCTTATCGCGATAGCACTTTTTGTAGGAGTCTTCATCCAGCACCTGCAGGCTCAGAATGTTCCTGTGGTTGGTTATTTCAATGCCTCAACAGTTCATGGAAAGGTCTACCTTAGCTGGCAATTAAATGCTGGCGCTACCTGCCTCGGAACGCAGATAGAAAGATCAATAGATGGGATTACATTTAGTGAAATCGGCAAGATTGGCGGAATTTGCGGTGATCTTTCCAAACCGGTAAGTTACAGTTTTACCGATGAAGATCCTCCACTCAATGAGGTGGTATTTTATCGACTTGAATTGGGTCTGGGTAATTTCACCGACACACTTCGCCTGGAAGTCATTGATCTTGGTTCCAATGCTTATCAGATTCGGCCCAATCCTGTCCGTGAAAGCACAACCATCTATTTTTCAAACGAAAGCCAGGAAAATTACACCCTCCGACTTATGGACCTGAGTGGAAAATTATTGCATAGACGCTCCACCAATCAATCTAGGTTTGTTTTAAACTACATACCCTTTCCAACCGGTATGTATCTTTTTGCTATCCAGTCGGAAGATAGCCAGACATCCTTTAACGGAAAATTAATGATTGTTCGATAAACTTCGGTAAAAAGTATGCTTTACCATCAGCATATATTCCGGCTAACAACCTTATCTATTCGGATGTCCTTCAATATTGCATCCCTTTAAAAATGAATCAAAAAGACTATTTATTCCTGTTAATTATTTCCATTAACGGTCAACAATCACTGGCTTTTTTTGTTTTTCCCTCATATAACATCACAAAACATGGAAATCATCATCCCTTATTTACATTATCTGGGCATCATGGCCCTGATGGGTTCACTCATTGCTGAACACCTTATCCTTAAACCTGGGATCAAGAATACGCAGATCAAATCGCTGGCCGGGATTGATCTTGTGTATGGTATCGCAGCCATAGTGGTGCTGGCCACAGGTCTGCTTCGTTGGTTTGTGGTCGGAAAAGGTTCGGAGTTCTACCTTAGCAATCCGTTATTTCACACCAAACTGACCCTCTTTGTGATTATGGGTATTTTATCCATCTGGCCGACCATTCGGTTTCTGAGATGGAGAAGAGGGGTAAATAAAGGTGAAACACCTGATATCAGCGACAAGTTGATCAAAAGCACCCTGATGTTCATCCGCATTGAACTGCTTATTGTGGCCATAATCCCCCTACTGGCTGTAATGATAGCACGGGGTATAGGAATGTAAAGTACCTTCCTGGTTTAAATTCCTGGAGGAGCCAAATGATGGAAATCCTTTATGATGGTTGAAGTTTTCTGATTTTCTTATTTTAGCAAGAATAAATAGCCGGTCAGATTATACATTCAGTTAACAAAAAATTCTACAATATGTCTAAAGGGATCCTATCACTCCTATTACTGGTATTAATCGCCGGTTGTAATTGCGGAAACAGAGCAGATCAAATAAAGGAAGAAACCACACACAAAGAATCGGTCGCCGATACCATTCCCCGTGTGACAGGTGTAGGGGGCATTTTTTTTACTTCCGAGAATCCGCAGGCCATCAAAGAATGGTATGGTCATAATCTGGGTATGGCCATTGATGCGCACGGATCGGTTTTTGAATTCAGGAATGCTAACCGGCCGGATGAAATCAATTACCTTCGCTGGGGTGCTTTTGATGCTGAGACTGATTATTTTGATCCTTCCGAAAAACAATTCATGATCAACTATCGGGTGAAAAATATAGAAAGCCTGGTAAAAAAACTGAAAGCAAATGGTGTAAATGTGCTCGATGAAATAGAATCGTATGAGTATGGAAAATTTGTTCACATCCTCGATCCGGAAGGTAACAAGATTGAATTGTGGGAACCGGTTGATAGCGTACTTACCCAGATTGGCGGGGAAACCACAAAATAGCAGACCACTCTTTCAAGATGCGATGCGTCGGATCATGCCATTGAATACCAAACCGTGAAATGGTAAAACCGCATACCAGTAGAGTCGGCCCCAAATACCCCTGGGACGAAGGGTAGCAGTTTGGTGAAGAATACCGTTTTCGATCTTGAATTCCAGCCAGGCCTCGCCCGGAATCTTCATTTCGGCATAAAGCAATAGCCGTTTTTGATCTTTATTGGCATCAAGTACACGCCAGAAATCAAGGGACTCTCCGACTGCTATGTCGTCAGGATCACGACGTCCCCTTCGCAGCCCCACACCTCCGACCATTTTATCCATCATACCGCGCACCTCCCAAAGCCAGTTCGCATAATACCAACCATTATCGCCTCCAATGGCCCATATCTTGCGAATGGTCTTCTCTTCATCTGCAACTTCAATTTGTCTGTTATCCTTCAAACATCCATACAGAGGAACTTCCACACGCCTGGATAATCCTTGTTTTAAAATTTCACTGGACATTGCATCGGTCCAACTAGACAAAACATGATGCTGTGCTATGGTATCGAAGGCTAAACTGACAGCCTTTTTATAGGGGATCAATTCAATATTGAGCTTACGATGGAGGTCATTGGGCTTACAAATCACCTCCACTTTCATGCTATCGACCAAATTCGCAGCCAATTTATAGGAGGTAGATGTAACGAAAAACAACCAGTAAGATGAGAGTCTGGGAGTGAGAACAGGCACTGTCCAGATATATCTTTTGAGTCGCCTTACCCTGGCAAACTGAAGCAACAAGTCTTTATAGGTAAGGATTTCAGGTCCACCAATATCAAAACTCCGGTCATAGGTTTCTTTATTAAGGATAACACCCCTCAGAAACTGTATCACATTGCGGACAGCAATGGGTTGCGAACGTGTATCAAGCCAGCGCGGTGCTATCATGAGGGGTAGTTTCTCAACCAAATCGCGAATAATTTCGAAAGATGCACTTCCTGATCCAACAATGATACCTGCTCGCAATGTGGTGAGGTGATAATTCCCCATAGCCAGGATCTTTTCAACCTGATGCCTGGATTCCAGGTGACGCGATAAAACTTTTTCATTGACAATACCACTCAGGTAAATCACCTGCTTCACCTGAGTTTGGTCCATTCGTTCCTGGAAATTGGTAGCTGCTTCAGCTTCCAGCACATGAAAATCACTAACCGTTCCTGTCATAGAATGGATCAGATAATAGGCAACATCTATGTCCTCGGGAATGGCACTTAGCTCCTCCTTCCTCAAAAAATCAACTTCCACCATGCAGCAACTTTCTGTGAAGTAACCGGTGGCATGAAATCGCCGGCTATCCCGAACACAGCACACCACCTCATGGCCATCCCGCAAGAGGATAGGCAACAATCGCTTAGCAATATATCCGGTAGCTCCGGTAAGGAGAATTTTCATCTTGACTTATTTAACAAGTGGATAAAGATAATGTTTCGAATCCTATCTATTTTCAGGTCCGGTATTATCAGATATTTCAATTTTGCCTTTTGGACAAAGTTTTCTTTTAAGCAGATCAGCAATCTAATCTACCGTTTCCCCGATGTAGTGGATTACAATACGATTGGCAAATCCTTTTCGATCAATGGGATCTCCGGAGACAATGATCACCGCATCACCCTTTTTAGCCCATTGTTCTTTAAGTAACAAGCGATCAATCTTTCGTATGAAATCACTCCCCGATTTGGGTTGCGACATGTTGATGGGACGGATACCATACATCAATGATAGTTGTCGCAAACGCGATTCGACCGAATTGAAGGCCAGGATGGGCACCGGCATCCTGTATTGTGAGAGATAAACAGCACTGCCGCCCATATTCGTCCAAACGATCAGAAACTTCGGATCAATGGTATCGACGATGGTTTGTACGCCTTTGGCAATGGCTGCTGCGCGGAATGATAAGTCGGGTTTTTCAAGTTCTGATCCCGGATGGATGGCGTTGGCCTTGATGTAAGTATTGGTGCGGCTGGCGATTTTATTCATCATGCGGACTGTTTCCACCGGGTATTTCCCAACCGCTGTTTCTCCCGAGAGCATAACAGCATCTGCTCCATCAAAAATGGCATTGGCCACATCTGATACCTCAGCACGGGTTGGGACAGGTACATTGATCATACTTTGCAACATCTGGGTCGCAACAATCACCGGTCGACCATACATCTGGCAATACTTCACCACTTTTTTCTGCAAAATGGTTACCTCTGCCAGATCCATTTCAACACCCAGGTCACCCCGGGCTACCATCACAGCATCCGTTTCCCGAATGATGGCCTCCAGGTTATCGATTGCTTGTGGCTTTTCGATCTTGGAAATAATGGGAATAAAATGATGATTATCATGAGCATCACCCTTGAATCCAATATCTTTTGCTGAAGTATAGAAAACACTGGGACGTGCATCTTTTTCAAACAGAATTTTTTTAAGCATCCTGACATCTTCTGCTTTCCTCACAAAGCTTAAAGCCAGATAATCAAAATGATTTTTTACAGCAAAATCGACGCAATCCAGATCTTTTTTCGTAAGGGCATCAAGGGTGAGATTGGTTTCCGGTAGGTTGATTCCTTTAGAAGAGGTGATCAATCCACCTACAACCACCTGGCATTCAAGCCATTCCTTTTCTTTGTCTTTTCTCTTTCCCAGGCATTTGAGTTCAATATTCCCATCATCAATCAAAACACGTTCCTCTTCAACAACCTCATCAATAAAATCGAGCAAAGTTGTTGTAAAAGTCAATTCATTGCCTTTGCTGCCACCAGTTATCTTATTCTTCACAAATTTGATGATCTCCCCCTTTTGAACCTTGACACCACTGTCGATCACTTTTCCAACACGGATCTTAGGTCCTGACAGATCACCAATAACCGCAATATAAGTTCCGGACTCTAATTCTGCTTTACGGATATTGGCTAGTAGCGATTCATATTCATCAAAAGTACCATGTGAGAAATTGATTCTAAACACCCTTACACCTTCGTGTATCAATTGTGAAATTGTTTCAACAGATGAAGAGGAAGGTCCCAGTGTAGCTATGATCTTTGTCAGTAAAAATCCTTCGGAAGCCATGATAGTAAATATATTGAATAATTTATAAGGCCAGTATAAAAGAGAAAATCGACATCAATGAAAACAAAAGAATGAAAGGGACAAAATATTTAATAAAAAGCCTTTCAATCAAAATAAAATCGCACACCAATACCACCACTCATATCAAATTGGGTAGCAGGTAACAAATTGAGTCCGGGACGAATTTCAAGAAAGATATCCAGTGGTGCTGTTTCAAACATATAGGCAATACCAAGTGGCACGTGTGCTCCCAAAATGCCATCATTAGCCAGCACCATTTTCGCGCCAATGCCGTAATATAGAGGCATTTGACCCTCAGTCACATCAATGATATCAAAATGATGCTTCAAAAAATCAGCATGGATATAAAAAGATCCATCATGATTAAACGACCATGCAACAGCTCCATCCACGGCAGTGGTGCGACTCATCCAGTATTTGGCACTTACGCCCGTAGGTTCACCGACAACAATTCCTAATCCGAAAGGCTTGTTTTGTGCTGTAAGATTCATAGAACACAACAGAAGTAAAACAATACCTGTTACAATCAGCTTTTTCATTATTCCTTAAAGATTTAATAGTACTTTCCTTTATCTGCAGAAGTGGGATAAAATTTGGTGTTCTCAAATAAATTAGCATTGAATGAAATGTAAAACACATTGGATTTCAATCCTGCATAAGGTTTGTTCCCATTTCCATCTGTATAATCCTGGTTATGGAAATTACTCAGATAATATTTAAATTTAATATTGGCACCATAGGGCAATTGCAGTCCAACCAAAAATCCATGCTGGAACTGCTCCTGCCTTTTACTAAACCACACATTAAATTTATCGGTCTTCCGATCTCCCTCAAAAGTCTTTTCTTTATAATTTACAGGAAGTTCAACCTCATATCCACCATATAGAAAAAACTTTTTAAGGTCTCCCACTTTGAAACCAAGCGGTATCCCTACATTATATGATCTGAATTTCTTTTTTACGGTCGTGTATTCCTCAGGATTGGTCTCATCATAAATTCGGTACTGATCATAAATGAATCCAACATTTCTCAAGGTAAGCCCTCCAAAAAATCCAAAGTTTTGACTAAAATCTGCATTAAACATGGTCTGAATGTTAAAAAATGGCGACCACCTTATTACCGCACTTTCCTCACGGCCATTATCATCAATGGTAGCAAAGGAAAAAATCATTTCCCCTCCTGAAGTGGTATAATATTTAGTCTGTCCAAGAGCAGCACCTGATATTAGCAGGGTAAAAAATAAATAAACTGATAATGATTTCATTTTGAGTTGAATTAAATTTCGGTGTTTGATGATATCTATGATTAATTATGGAGTCTGAAAAAATGAGCTTTTTAAAAGTTAGTATTATAATTATCCTGCAAAAATAACATTTATCAAATATTGATGACCATAGAAAAAAAGACCATATTATTTCGTTCAAAAAAAAATAAAAGCTATTCATTACCTTTGCAAAGTGAAGAAAATTCTGAGCATTATATCCTTCCTTTGTTTATTTATGAATGCAATTGCCCAGTTGCAGCCAGAGCGTTTTCAACTAAATGAAAATGACCTGGACCTAAATTCCGACACACTCCAGACACAAATCACCACTGCCAGCCGAAGCCAAAAATTTATTGACGATCTCCCGGTAACCGTATTTGTTATTTCCCGAAGTGAAATACTGGCCGGCGGATACACGAGTCTGACAGACGTATTAAAGACGGTACCGGGTATAAAAGTATCCCAGCCAGGTTCAGCCCTGGACGGAGAATCGTTTTTAATGAATGGTTTGTATGGAAATTATTACTGCAAAATACTGATCAATGGAATCCCCATTCAACCTTCGGTAGTCAGTGGAATGCCCATTGCCGAGCAACTTCCAATACGACAGGCTGAACGCATCGAAATCCTGTACGGACCAGCTGCCGCATTGTATGGAGGAGATGCACTGGCGGGGGTCATCAATATCATCACCAATTCCAATGAGCGACCGGTATGGGCCCAGGCAGATATCTCTTTGGGTACCGACGGATATTACGACCTCAATGTAATGATAGGTGGTAAAGTGGGCAAAAACAAGCATATATTGTCATACGACTTTTTCGGAAGTTATGGCCAGCTACAGGATATGAATGTGAAATATGATATCCCTGGTAATTATAATCCTGCACTTTATGATACTGTTTATTTGAATGAACCTTATTATCATGGCGACAGCGTGCGTCCTGCATTTAACAACCTTCCTCAGCGCAGCAATCTGATTGGGTTCGGACTTAAATACAGGGGATTACAGTTTCGTTTTCTGCACATGTATCGCAACACACATTCTTCTGTTGGGTTGAGCCCTGCAGTTTACGGTTATTATGACCCACGTAATTACATAGGTGAAAGCATCGATCGGTTTTCCTTGGGCTACACAAAGATGTGGACAAAGTTCAGCACTACGACCAACCTTTCCTTATTGTCGTATAGGATGGATAATTTATCAAGCTTCAGATTCATTAGTGAGCGCGGAAATCGGGGTGTGACTTACCAGTATGCTGCTTCAGATGACCTGTTTTTTGAAGAGGTCATTAATTATTCACCCCTCCATAACCTTGAACTAACGGCAGGATTTTCTGCTCAGTATGCTGGCAATCTGCCCAGCACCAGCGACCTGAGTGAACCATTTAATACCAGTGATTATCAACCGTTTTCAGAAACAGTAGAACATGCCGATTCACTTCTCGGCAAATTCGGTTTAAACCCAACGACCTTTTATAACCTGGGAGGATTTGTTCAACTTTACTACAAGATCAAAAAGTTTATCGTAATCGCCGGAGGACGATGGGATGAACACAGCCTTTTCGGTAGTCAGTTTAGCCCTCGCATAGGTTTCAAATATCATGTGTCAAACCTGATCTCATTCAAGGGTAATTATGGCCTTGGGTTTCGATCTCCTTCACTTTATTATTCCTACAGGTCAACAGCTTATGCTTATAAGGGAGCAATTTTATATGAATATATTCCCAATGAAAATTTAAATCCTGAGCGGTTTCATGCGTTGGAAGCCGGCCTTGAGCTAAAACCTGCTGAGCAATATTCGTTCGAGGTTTTATTCACTTATCATAAACTCTCCGAAAACATTACAGGGACCTTAAAAGCTGTCGATCCTCAAAAATATCCCAATTCATATTATCCATTGGCACTGGCTTTTGTTAATGATGAAAATTCAAGGGCAGAGCTTTATAGTGGTGAGGTCAGGATCAGGATTAAGAATCTGATTAAAAGACTTAAGCTCCGCACTGACTTGTTTATCAAATACTGCCAGGGAAAAGAAATTTTACCCAATGATTTTGGCAAACTCGAGCAGTATAGAAACATGCCTAAATGGTTCGGACAACTAAATATTGAAATCAGCCCGATCAGATCGTGGCAAATGCAATTTCACCAAATTCTGAGCAGCAAATCAGCCAAACGTTTTTTCCCCTTTAGCCCGCAAGAACTTGAATCGATTGGCTGGCCCACTGAAGTAAAAGGATATTACACCCTTGACTGGGTTAACCGTTTTAATATCAGCCGAAATTTTCAAGCTTTTTTGATTATCAACAATGTTTTCAATGGGGAATACGGTGGGATTGATGCCTATGGAAATGGGTTCGATTTATATTACAACCCACAATATGGTAGAAATTTCAGACTGGGGTTTAACTTTATGCTTGAATAAGATGATAAGGGTCAATGGCATATGGTGGATTTGGGAAATTCTTACGATCATGGTGTTACCTGTATTGACATGCATCACTGCACATGGACAGGAATACGGGTCGCTCCAATTGGAAATAGCAGTTCCGGATACAACCATCACAATGGGACGAAAAGTAGAATACCGGCGAGAAAAAGCTCGAAACGACATTGAGAACGCAAAAGATTCGAAAAAAAACGGTGAATTAGCGGATGCTCTGCGATATTACCTTTCCGCACTATATGAGCTGGAAACCCTGCAAGACAGCATCGGAATCATGAAAACTAAAACTGAAATCGGTGATATTTTTTATGAAAATAACCTTTATGAAAAAGCCTTAGAGTACTATTCAGGTGCTGAAAGGATTCTCAGTGAGAAAAATCATGATTTGTCTTACCTGCTTTTAATCGAGCGAATCGCTGATGTTGAATACCAATCGGGCCAGTATAAATCAAGCATCGACAAAGCTTTGGAGCTGCATCAGCTGTCTGATGAATTGGAAAAAGACACGCTTGAAATAGAGGCATACCATTTGCTTATTCGATCCTATGCTGCCCTGAAAGAATGGGAGAAAGCAAAACCTCTCGCTAAAAAGGTCATTCGATATTACAGATTGAAAGGGGAGATCAGGAACCTAATCACAGGTCTAAACAATCTTGGATACATACATAAGAACCTGAATAATAACGATAGTGCTATAGCCCTTTATGATCAAGTTGCCCAACTTGAAAAAGAAACAGATGGAGCTGTTCATCCATCCACACTGGTGAACCTTGCTATTGTTTACCAGAACCTTGGTGATGAAGCAATGGCAGTGAACTATTTAAATCAGGCCGCCCGGTTGGCTGAAAACACATCGGAAATGCATGATCTTGCCCCCTATCTTCATCTTACGGCACTGGTATACTTTTCGATGAATGATTACTACAATGCCGGTCTTTATAACAAAAGATCGCAGATCCATGCCAAAACCTCCAATGATCTGCAAACCCTTCGTGCAGCCTTGCTTCTTTCATCTGAAATCAAGGAGGCCTTATATGATTTTGAAGGCGCAATGGAAGACTATGGCAACTATCTTTCACTTAAAGATAGTCTGGCCTTTGAGGAAAGGATCAAACAACAGGAACTTGTGCAGCTCGAATTTCAAATCGAGCGACTGTCGCGTGAATCAGAAAACCTGTGGGCTTCTGGAGAATTATCCTATCTGGAGCTTCAACGACTCAAACTCGATTCGGCCAATCGTCAAAAAGAACTGGAGATTTTACACCAAACTGATTCCATCCAAAAGATCACCATTCAGAACCAACGTCTTGAAAACCTCCGGATTCAGCAAGAACTCCTTTTAAAAGAAGAGCAGATTTATGCAGCCAAAAAGAAAAAAGAAGTGGATTCATTGCAGCAGGTTGGCCGAATTCAAACCCTGGAACTGGAGCAACAAAAACTGGTTCAAAAAGAACAAGAAGCCAGAATAGCAATCCTTGATAAAGAAAATCAGTTGAATGAACTAAACCTTAAAAAGGTTAGGGCACGCAACCGTTTTTTGGTTGGCTTCGTGTTACTGGCACTTGTCATCATTTATTTGGTATACCGTGGTTTACGCTATGCGAAAAGGACAAACAAAATATTATCCAAACAAAAAAATGAGATTGAGCGACAAAAAGATGAAATCGATTGTGAACGTCGCAGAAGTGATAAACTTCTGCTCAATATTTTACCTGAAGAAACAGCCGAAGAGCTGAAAGAAAAAGGAGCCGCAACACCCAGACAGTATGAAATGGTATCTGTATTGTTTACCGACTTTAAAGGCTTTACCAACATAGCTGAAAAACTCACTCCGGCAGAACTGGTAGAAGAACTGAACCAATGTTTTATGGCATTTGACCATATCATTGATAAACATAACCTTGAAAAAATTAAAACCATTGGTGATGCTTATATGTGTGCCGGAGGTATCCCGATTGCCAATAAAACCAACCCTACAGACATTATAAAAGCCGGACTTGAAATCAGGGACTTTATGGATACTATGAAGTTGGAGCGTGAAAAGCAAGGTAAAAAGTATTGGGAACTAAGGATCGGCATTCACACAGGATCGGTCGTTGCAGGGGTCGTTGGGAAAAATAAATTCGCCTATGATATATGGGGAGATGCTGTTAATACGGCCAGCCGCATGGAATCCAGCGGAATCCCGGGTAAAGTAAATATCTCTGGGACAACTTATGAACTGGTAAAAAACAATTTCAATTGCACTTACCGTGGAAAGATCGAAGCCAAAAATAAGGGCGAAATTGACATGTATATTGTGGAGGAATCCAAACCATAATTACCGAATGCTTATTGTATCAGCTTGTAGACTTCAATTCCCGAAAAAGCCAGAAAAGTGAGTGCCATTGTCCAAAAAATTATTCCTGCAATTGTCCATAATAACAACAACTTACGCGAGGGCACGACAATCAATCCAATCAAAATCGTCGCATTGGGTCCGATCAAAAAGGTTCCAAAAAATCCCAGGCCGGCAGTGCCATATTTTTCAAGAAGCCGCCGGACCCTGGATTCTTTCTTCGAGGGATTTTTATCTTTACCCCGATAGATTATCCTACGCAATTGTTCGCCAAAAAAATATAATATCAATACTGCTACTGTGGCACCCAATGTGGTTAAAGCATAAATCCATAACGGATTTAAACCTAAGGCAAAGCCCACCGGTACGGCTTTCCAGATTCCAAGCAGCCCTGTAGCAAAAACGATGGCATAGGAATACATATCTTCGCTATTAAAAGAACGAAAATAATATAAAACAATTAGTTTGTCGACATTGATATACTAATGACTACTTTCAAACTTCACAAGTATGCTGGCCGATGTAGATTGCTGACCATCTGTTACCCAAACTTTGATATTGAATGTACCAACGTCACATAAATATGGCAGGTATTTACGACGGGTATAAATATGACCAAATTTGCGATCAATTGTAAACAAAGGTTTATTGGTAAGCTGAAAAATAAAATATTCCAGGGATTGGTTCTCCGGATCATAAGCACTTACTTTTCCAATAAAAAAATGATCATTAGAAAGGGGTGAATAATTCCCTACCACTACCTTCATTGTATCACCGTATATGACATCCGGTTGATGTTGGGCCTGAATTTTTAGCCCTGTCATTAAAAAAACCACCACAGTAATAATAACACTCCAATTTTTCATCTTTAGTAATTTTAGTTATTAAAAAATAAGAATTCTTTCCAGAGCCAGATTCAACTTGAATCTATCCCGGAACAGCATTAATACCACCTGTAGTTTTGAAATCTTGTTAATTGAAAATCTGTTGCACTTTTACAAAATACAACAGCATCAATTCTTTGGTAATTAATTGGATTGATCACTGCTAATTGGCAACCGCCCGATGGTCGGGTTGGTATCATTGAGATTAAAATGGGTTTAGAGGATCAAAATTCGATCATGAACGACACTGAAATTTTACCAGTTGGTGCAATAATAATCAAGAAAGTCAATGGAGCCATGTTTCTAAAAACAAAGATTTCAACATCAAAAAATTTCCTGTGGTAACCGATTGATCAACAGCTCTTAACAAAAAAAAATTTAAATTCATTTTAAATAATTCCTAAGCTGATTTTTATTCCCTAACATCCATTATATTCAGCTGACTTACTGCGAATTAAGATTTCCATCATTTTACTACTGTTGAATTTTCTTACATCTGTTTAATTTTTATACACACCGCGTAATTAATTGATATCATTACCTTTTTGATGTTTTTCGGCAAGTTGTGTAAATATATTCAACATTTCATCCTGTATATCCATTCAACACCACTACTCATAACGCATTGTCTTAATGGTACTTAAGCTCTTTGGTATCAAAATTGAAAGTGCCCTCATTGTGTTAATTAAATAACAATTAATAATGATCATATTAAGTATTCATCAAAAAAAACAGGAACCATGAAAAGCAAAATTTTTCTGTCATTTGCAATTCTCTTGCTCTTTGGTTTCATTATCATCAGCAAAGGAACAGGGCTTGCCAAAAGTGGTGAGCAAGAACAACCTATCATTGTCTACTCCTCGCCGGATCTAACAAATCTCAGCAATGGCTTCATCCATGAATTCGAACAGGAATTTCCGGATGGAAATTTTATTGTATCATCCCAGATGCCAGCAAAAAGCGAAAAAGGAAAACACTACCTGGGTTTTACATCGGAAGAGGCTTATAATAATTTAACGGAAAAGCCGGGCTGGCGAATGGTAATCGGAAGGGATGTAATCGTTCCGGTCATCAATTCAGCAAATCCATTCTTTCAAAAAGAAGAAAAACAAGGTATTTCATCCAATGAATTGAAAATTTTGTTTGAGAAAGAGGGAAAAACTACCTGGGGTAACTTGCTCGGAAATCAAGATCCGTCACCCATTAAATTATATTCACTGAACGACAATAGCATTCAATCAGGAATCGATGACTATCTTGGAATCAAAGAGCGGCTCAATGATTTTATTTATGTAAATTCAGCAGATGAACTGGTGACCAGGATTCAAAGTGACCCTCACGCTATCGGATTCTGCAAAATCACTGATCTCATCGATCCCAGTCAGCAAAGTTTAATGGAAGGTATTGGCATTCTTCCTATTGATAAAAACGGCAATGGAATCATCGATTACCACGAAAACATTTATGGAAACCTAAATGATTTCATGCGTGGTGTTTGGATTGGCAAATATCCCAAACAATTGATCCATAATTTATATGTAATTTCTGATTCTAAACCTGAAGACGCAGCAACCATAGGATTTTTAAAGTGGGTTATCACCGATGGTCAGAATCTCCTGGGTTCAAGCGGACATAGTGCACTTGTCTATACTGAACGTCCTAACAAAATGGAAGCGCTTATCAGCCCAATCAACATTGAACAATCCAATCCCAATAACTACCGACTGGTTAAGATTGTATTATTTGCATTCGTTGCCCTGGCGATTATTGGATTTATTTTCAATATTATTCTGACAAGGAAAAGAAAAGGATTAGTTGCAGCAGAAGAATCAGACGGTATTATGAAAACAATTGATGCCAACAAAATAACCATTCCCAGGGGACTTTATTTTGACAAAACACACACCTGGGTATTTATGGATCAAGACGGGATGGTTAAAATAGGACTGGATGATTTTCTGCAACACATTACCGGTCCTTTCACCCGGATAAAAATGAAAAACCCGGGAGAGAAAGTCAAGAAACATGAACAGATCATGACCCTTATCCAGGATGGAAAACAGCTCAATATTTATGCGCCGGTAAGTGGGACCATTAAAGAAATTAATGAAACACTGGTAACCGATCCATTTGTGATCAATGAATCGCCTTATCGGGACGGATGGGTATACATGATGGAACCATCAAACTGGCTGAGGGAAATTCAATTTCTTAGGATGGCTGATAAATATAAGGAGTGGTTACAATATGAATTTACAAGGCTCAAGGATTTTCTGGCAGGTACCATCAATATCGGTCAGAAAGAATTGGTGCCTGTTGCCTACCAGGAAGGTGGAGAGTTAAAAGATCAGGTACTTCGCGAACAGGGGCCTGAAGTTTGGGAAGATTTTCAAAAAAAGTTTGTTGACGTTTCAGGCTTGTACTGAAAATGTTAAACTATCTCTAACATATAAAATCAAGCAGTTATGAGAATAGATCGTAGAAATTTTTTCAGGGTATTGGGAGTGACAGGAACATCACTGGCCCTGGGTAAAGAAACAATCGCAAAACCGGAAAAGCATGAGGATATTGAATTTTATGGAGTCCTTTACGACTCAACACGTTGTGTAGGTTGCCAGAGTTGTGAATATGCCTGTGCTGAAACCCACGGATTACCCGAACCGGAAGATTATCCGGAAGTAGGAGTAATTCGGAAAACCGATGAAAACAGGCGCACAGTTGTGAATGCCTATGAAACTTCAAAAGGTGAAGTATATGCAAAAAGGCAATGCATGCATTGCAATCAGCCCGCTTGCACAGCAGCTTGTTTGACCAAGGCCATGAAGAAGAATCCGGAGGGTGCTGTGACATGGGATGGCGATAAATGCATGGGATGCCGCTATTGTATGGTATCCTGTCCGTTCGATATCCCAAAATTCGAATATCACAGCTCCAACCCCAGGATCACCAAATGCACCATGTGTTTTGAACGGCTAAAGGAAGGTCAGCTCCCGGCATGTGTTGAAAATTGCCCGGCGGAAGCATTGGTGTATGGCAAACGTCGCGATCTGATCAAAGAAGCAAGGAAAAGGATCAATGAAAATCCAGATCTATATGTTGATCATATTTACGGTGAACATGAGGCTGGTGGAACAGGATTTTTATACCTCTCCCCCGTTCCTTTTGAAGAATTGGGCTTTAATACCAAACTTCAGAAAAAGTCTTATCCAGAGTTATCAAAGGGTTTTCTCTATAGTGTCCCAACCATATTTGTGCTTTGGCCGGTAATGTTGTTGGGAATTCATGAGGCAACAAAGGACAATAATGAAAAAACCGATGATCATGAATAATACAGACATTTCTTCAATAAAACAACAAGAAAAGAAAAGCACCTGGCAATTCCTGAAAGAAGAATTGAAACCGAAGGGTAAATTATTCACTCCTTTTAATATCATTTCCATTCCGATTATGATCCTGGGTTTGATCCTGATTATCATACGCTTTTGGAAAGGGATCGGGGCCATCACCAACCTTACCCAGGATGTCCCCTGGGGTTTATGGATCGGTTTTGATGTAGTCACCGGCGTGGCTTTTGCTGGCGGTGCCTATGTTATTACTTTCATGGTATATATTCTGAATATGAAAAAATACCATTCCATCGTTCGGGTAACAGTGCTGAACGGCTTCCTGGCTTATGTCTTCTACGCCGGGGCATTGTTACTTGATCTGGGTCGGCCATGGCATGTAATCAATCCGATCATTGGTAACAGCTTTGGCACCAGTTCGGTGCTTTTCCTCGTTGCCTGGCACTTTTTATTGTATATGATTGCCCAACTCATTGAGTTTTCACCGGCCATCGCTGAATGGATTGGAGCCAGAAGGGCCCATAAGATCCTATCGAGTATGACCCTTGCTGCTGTCATATTTGGCATTACCTTATCCACCCTTCATCAATCGGGTTTGGGTGCACTCTATTTGATGGCAAAGGACAAAATACATCCACTCTGGTATTCGGAATTTATTCCCATCCTGTTTTTTGTTTCCAGCATATTTGCCGGGCTTTCCATGGTTATTTTTGAAGGATCCATCAGTCACAAGGTTTTCTCAGACCAAATCACCGAAAAAAATCATCATGCACACAACAGTATCCTTAGGGGTTTATCCAAAATATGCACCGGCGCTATGTTTGCCTACTTATTTCTCATAATCGTTGTTTTCGTACATGGCAAAAACTGGATCTATTTGAATACCCCGATGGGATACTGGTATCTGACTGAAGTTATTGGTTTTGTAATGCTACCAATGATACTGTTTTATTACAGCTATCGACACAACAATGTATTGCTGATCAAAATCGCCTCCATCATAACCATTTTGGGTATCATTGTCAACAGACTGAATGTAACCGTCATCGGGTTTCGGTGGGATGCAGCAAACCAATATTTCCCCTCTTGGATGGAAATTGTGGTTACCCTGGCTGTTATCTTCACAGAGATCTGGATTTTCAGATGGGTTATCAACCGTATGCCTGTTTTGCGCGAATCGCCCAATTGGGTTAAATATTCGAAATAACAAATAACCTTATATTATAACATAAAATCATACTAAAATGGAAGGTTTTACATACACAAACATATTCGAAACGAAAGGAATAGAATACATTGTCATCATTGCATTCCTCATATTGTTGATCCCTTTCTGGATCATTATCAACAAACGAATACCCGTGGGACAAAAAGTAAAAGAAGCATGGGAAGTATTGACAGCAAACATCTTAAGAATCCCACAAGGTTTGTTTTATAGTCCGAATCATACATGGGCTTTTCTTGAAAAATCGGGAATGGCCAAAATCGGTCTGGATGACTTTTTAGTTCGTCTGGTAGGCAAAGCTGAAATTGTTCCGGCATTGCAATCCGGTCAACAGATCAAAAAAGGCGAAATACTGGCGAAAATAAATCAGGATGGCAAACAACTGAAAGTTTTTGCTCCCCTTTCAGGAGAAATAGTTGAAACCAATGATGCGCTTGAATACCAACCCGATATGCTTGAAGAAGATCCCTATGGGAAGGGTTGGTTGTATACCATAAAACCATCAAACTGGAAAGGTGAAACCAATGGATGTTGCATGGGTATGGAAGCACGGGAATGGTTCAACAAAGAGCTTACCCGCTTCAAAGATTTTCTGGCTGTTTCCATCGGAAAACACACCGGTAATGAATCCATGGTTGCGTTCCAGGAAGGTGGTGAATTGCGCATGCATCCTATGAAAGAACTGCAATCTGAAATCTGGGATGATTTTCAGGCTACTTTTTTAGACGGATAAAAATATAATTCCATTATATTTTCAAAGATTATGTGATTTTTTCGTATTTTGCTGGGAAATCGTTCATCTGGCTGACATAGCCTTTCACAACGAAAAAACAAGCGGTTATGGTTTTCTCTAAAAAGACATCAGAAAGGGAAAATAAGGGGAATAATCTTGTTCGAAAATATGCAAGATTCAGGTCCTCCATCTATGGCCGGGTTGTATACATAATCACCATCCTTTCCATCATTCTTTTTGTTTCATTTGGGGCCATTTTCAGATCAGTTTATGAAGAGTACCTGAATACAACCATTAGACAAAACGGAAATAACATTGGGTCCATTATCGAAGGGGCCCTTTACCATTCCATGCTTGAAAATGACAAGAGTGGATTGCAAAGTACCCTTGACATTATCAATACAATGGCAGGGGTTGATGAGGTAAATATGTATAACCACGACGACAGCCTGGTATATTCTTCTTATTCTGCAGATACAGCAGGACATTCCAATCCAAACTGTATCAGTTGTCATACGGATATGTATACGATGTTCCCACGAAAGGAAAAAGCCTATCGCATCATTGATAGCAAAAGCGCTTGCATCATGAACAAGAGCGATAAAGGTCATCGTCAATTGTTGATCCGATCTCCCATATTGAATGAAAAATCATGTTATGTGAGTTATTGCCATGCTCACAGTAAAGAAGAAGAAGTATTGGGATCTCTGGTCATTAAAATTCCATTAAATGATATGGATAATGCCGTAACCAAATCATCTACGGAATTTTATATTTTAGCCACCATTGCCACTGTATTGCTTGTATCGTTCCTAATCTTTTTTACCAGCAATAAAATCAAAAAACCCCTGAATGAGATTATTCTGGCAAGTGAAGCCGTATCTCATGGTGACAGAAGTACCCGGCTTGAAATAAAGCCAAATTTGCTGGATGATATGCGTTTGGTTTCACAAGCATTTAACAACATGCTTGATAATCTGGATGCTGCAAATAAAGAGTTGGAAAACTGGTCGCACCAACTTGAATACAAAGTACAGAAAAAATCAGAAGAGCTATCTGAAATACAAAGTGAACTAATCCACGTAGAACGGATCGCATCATTGGGTAAATTATCTTCCTCGGTGGCTCATGAAATCAATAATCCCCTATCGGGTGTATTAACCTATACTAAACTTGTTCACAAACAGTTAAGCAAACTTGAAGTGGATGAGGAATCCAAGGATTCAATGTTAAAGTACCTCAAGGTAATTGAAACGGAGACAAAACGGTGTGGTGATATTGTTAAAGGATTGCTGGACTTTTCGCGAAAAGATCAGCAAAACTTTGAAAACAAGCACCTCCACATAATCCTGAAGGAGACTTATAACCTGATGGCCCACCAAATGAAAATTGCCGACATCCATTTTTACACTGATTTCAATGCAACCGCCGATACCATTTACTGCAGCGAAAATCAGATTAAACAGGCCTGTGTAGCCATCCTGGTGAATGCATCAGAAGCAGTTACAGAAAATGGAGAAGTTATCATGAGAACCAGCAATCCAGACAAAGAACATATTCGGATCGACATATCTGACAATGGTGTTGGCATAGCTCCTGAGGACATTTCCCGTATTTTCCAGCCCTTCTATTCGGCAAAGCAAAGTACACACGGTATAGGTCTGGGACTGGCCATTGTGCATGGGATTGTTCAAAGTCATAATGGAAAAATAGAGGTCGACTCAGAATTGGGCAAACGAACTACAATTTCAATAACGCTACCTTTGGTTTAGAAATAAGTATTAGCAATATGGCAAACAAAATTTCATTGTTGATAGTCGATGACGAAGAATCCGTTAGAGATTCATTATACAACTGGTTCATCGAAGATGGTTATCATGTGGATTGTGCGGCCGATGCTAAAGAAGCACTCACCATGCTGGAATCCCACAATTTCGATATTATCCTGGCTGACATTAAGATGCCAGGGATGGATGGGTTAGAAATGCATCGCCGGATTAAATCCTTAAATAAGGATGCGATAGTCATTGTGATGACTGCTTTTGCTTCCGTTGAGACTGCTGTACAAGCATTGAAGGACGGCGCTTATGATTATGTTACAAAACCCTTTGATCCGGATGATTTAAGTCACCTGATACGGAATGCTGCCCGGCAAATCTCCTTACAGGCAGAAAATGAAGCCCTTAAAAACAAAGTCGTTTCCCTCGACAACATTGAAGATATCATTGGTAATAGTAAAGCCATGATCAATGTATTGAAAGAGGTTGAAAGTGTTGCACAATCCAATTCATCGGTCATAATTACCGGTGAAAGTGGAACAGGTAAAGAACTTATCGCAAGGGCAATTCATTCCAATTCCTCCCGAAAATTTTTTCCCATGGTCAGTGTCCATTGCGGCGCCCTTTCAGAAGATTTGCTGGAAAGCGAACTTTTTGGACATGAAAAAGGAGCGTTTACAGGAGCCATGTTCAATCGCAAAGGCCGGTTTGAAATGGCCAATGGTGGTACCATCTTTCTGGATGAAATCGGCACCATTTCTCCAAAAATGCAGATTGAATTGTTAAGGGTTTTGGAAACCAAAGCTTTTGTGAGGGTTGGCGGTAACAAAGAGATCAAGTCCGATTTCAGGGTTATTTGTGCCACAAATAAGGACCTGAAAAAATTGGTAGAAAATGGATCGTTCAGAGAAGACCTTTATTACCGGCTAAATGTGGTCAATATAAGCATCCCTCCTCTCCGCGAGCGGACTGAAGACATCCCCTTGCTGGTCGATCATTTTATTAAAAAATATTGTATTTCGATGAGCCGTGATATGATTACCATCGATCCGGCAGCACTTCAGCGCCTTGAAGAGTATGATTACCCGGGTAATGTTCGAGAACTTGAAAACATGATCGAACGGGCAATTGTAATTGGAAACGGTAAAGAAATCAGGCTTAAGGACCTGCCACTGGAAAAGGATATTATCAGCGACTCTTCGGATAGTTTACAAGACCTGGAAAAGAAATACATCCTTCAAACCCTTAATAAATACAACTGGAATATCAGTCGATCGGCAAAAGCCCTAAAGGTAGACCGGGTGACCCTTTATAATAAGATTAGGAAATATGGTTTGAAAGCATCGAAGAAATAGGTTGGTAATTGAAAAGGTTTCAGTTTTAGCAACCGTATTTATATCAGAAAAAAATAAAATAAAGATATTTATTAAGCGTGTAATCATTGGATCAACAAGGTATACTTTTAGTTTCCCACGGGCATTTTGATGGTGATTTGGTCGACAAAATAACCTACGACGTAAAAATCGAGTTTCAAATGCCAGTCCAACTCGAAGAGAATCATATGGACCTGACCGACTACTATGATCCGAAACGCAGGCAATACGACGGCAACCAACTCCTAAAAATGCTGGATAGTTTACATGAAAATCAATATATAAGGACCATGGGACTGTTTCGCGTTGATCTCTTCATACCCATTTTGACATTTATTTTTGGTCAGGCTATATTTAAAGGCAATTCTGGTATTGCGTCGTTTTACCGGCTTAGAAATGAACAATACGGCATGCCCAAAGATGATTTCCTATTGTATGACAGGTTCAGAAAAGTTGTGATTCATGAACTTGGACATACCTTTGGATTGGTTCACTGTTTTGTACCAAGCTGTGTTATGCGTTCCTCAACCTATGTTGAAGATATCGATCAAAAGAAGCATCATTTCTGCTCCCGATGTCGATCCGAAATGTCCCTGTTTATCAATCATTCGATCAAACCTCACTGATCGCCTTTAAATACCTTCAACCACTTTTCGGCTTTTTCCCGGCTCCGAAAATATTGCGTCTCTATTGTTGGATCATGACCAAGGGTCTCTTCTGTTGCTTCAAATACAATATCATTAAACAGGTTTCCGGGAACCACAAAAGCAAGCATAGCCGGTTTTACAGAGACAAACAGTTCAGCCAGGGTATTTTCGTACCATGGATTAACCTCAGGCGTAATGATATAGTTGCATTTGGCCAAATCGATCAAAATTTTGGCGGGTTCCAATGAAGCCAGGGATTTCCTAATTTTTTCAATGTTCTGACGATGCTTTTGGTCCAGGATGTTGCCGCAAGAGTGAATCCAAAAGACTTCAGCGAAATACTGTTCTTCGTTATAATGGATCCTGAATAAATCTTGTGTGGTATTGGAATTCGTGTCGTTCATCTCGTATTCTTTCAATTAACTTTATATGGTTGATAATTGTCAGTAAAATAGACTACCAAAATATCAAGTTCAATATGTGATCTTGCAGAAGAGGAAATACATCATTCCTGCATTTGATTGCAATTCACTTCATAATCATAATATCCGGGAACCAATTTTACAAAGATGGGATTATCATAAACTCCATTGCCTTGATGGCTCTGGTAAAACATGGCTGTTTTCAATAAACACATTTTACGCTGAGGAAAGGCAAATACAATCGAGACAATGATCTGGCGTCCAGTAATATTGCCGAACTGATCCCTTGAATAAGTCCAATCGCCATTTACATCTGTGATGATGGCTTTAACAGGCACTGCATCGTCATACATAACGGTACTCGCTTCCAGCAAAGATTCTTCAATACCGGGTATTTGAAGGGTGGATTCGGGCAGGGAGGTTGACTTCCGTTTTTTAAAGGTTTCAAACTTGCTGGTATCCACCTTTAAAGTAAATACACCTTGAGATATTACCGGAAGGACTTCTGTTCCCAAGTCTCGATTTAGTGGAATCATTTCAAATTTGATCTGATGTTCGCCCTGTTTTAATTGGATTACAAGGTCTGTCCAGTCATTCACGATGCTACTGTAGGCTTGCTTCAAAGCTTCGTTGCTACTGGAGAGTGTATATTGAAAGGAAGTTTTATTTTGAAAATCCTTTGGATTCAATTCATCAAGCCATTGCAATTTAAGTTGACCATCTGCATATATCCTTATTGCGTAATTATACAGGTTATACTGCTTTTCAAAATCATAGACGAAATTAAATTCATCATAAATTTTACGAAGGGGCTTTTTAAAATAAGCTCGAATGTAAATATCGTCGAGTATAGAAAATTGATCTGATGCAAAGGTTGTATCAAATCGTTCGGATTCAAATGCTTTGGCATTCTTTGTAAAATACATTTTCCCGGCAATGTTATCACCAGCTGCTATCTGACTTTGGCACAAAACCGTTACCGGAAATAGCATAGCAATTACAATCAATACATTTACAATCGTTTTCATTTTACATGTTTTTAATTATTCAAAAACAGGAATAAGCATAGAATTTATGTAGCTTATGGCTTATCTTCATTACGATAAATTTATTTGATATTTTCCTGGTAGAACGTTTTAACACTTTGTTGGAATGCCCTGGTTTCATCAGTCACTTCAGATTTAAAGTCTTCCCAGGTATCACTGCTTTTATCTGAAATTTCATCAAGTCTAAGCTCAAGTTTCTTTCTTTCATCCTTCAATTCATCAAGGGTTTCTTTTGTTTTCTCATTCATTGTTTCGTCCTTTTTCTTGAAACTTGCTTCAAAGGATGCAATTTTAGTATCAAAGTCATCAATGGCTGACTTGATATTGCTTTTCAGGGCTTCTTTTTGTTGTTGCAAATCTTTTTTGATTTGTTCTGTTTTATCATTCAGCTCACCATCACTCTGATCATCAGAGTTCATACTGCCGTTGTTACAAGCATTGATTCCGATGAGTAAAATAAAAGTAAACATAGCGGTAAAAATGCGATTTGGTCTTTTCGTATTCATTTTAATTTAATGTTTGATTTTTATTTCATATTTAGATGTACTCATTCGAAAAGATAATGCCACAACCTCTTCAACAACGTTAGTATTTTAGTGCTTCATAGCGTCACAATCTGAATCACTAAGGTATTAAGCCACAGTTTATAATTTCCCACCCTGCATCTTTTTTTAGGGCGGTTGTGAAATATAGTCCACAATATGTTGAATAACAACCCGGAATATCAAAAATAACTGTCATGAAAAGGACCATTTCAATAAAATTATAAATTGACATTCCTTAGGAAAATGTACTGATAATGCCACGATAGCTTGCGGAAACCTTACACCTGTCGGTGGTATTTCCCTACCAAAACCTGTTAGGGTTTTCTGCCTACCGTTTTTTGCATATACCAGGAATTTTTGGTCAAGGTTATCTTCAACAAAGGATCAGTGGTATGGCGATTGCACTAATATTTTCGAACTTAAAAAAAAAGAACAATGAAAAAGATATTGGTATACATCCATCAAATCAATGAAATTGAGCACATATTAAATTACTCAGTTCACCTTGCCAAAGACCTCGAGGCATCTATTGATCTTCTTCATAGTGTTGAACTTCAAAATTTCCCTATGGGGGTACCATCAATGGCCAGACAAACCCCTAATTTCACCCAAGAGCAATTAGAAAAGCTTTTTGAGGATATGCAGGCAACCTTTGAAACAGAGGTTAAGAAGATTAAATCCGGTCTTCAAAATCCACCCGAGATAAACTTTTTCACCCGTCAGGGAATTTCAACCCATGTAATTGAAGATTTTGCTAAAAAGAATGCTTATGATTACATGGTTGTTGCAGCAGATGAAGATAATGATTTCCTTGTCAATGATCGAAACCTGGACATCATCAAGCATGTTCGCATTCCTGTTTGGGTAATACCAAGAAGCAAGCAATACAAAAAAGTATCATCGATCATTTATGCAACGGATTATAATGAAGAAGACATTGATACCATGCGAAAAATAGCAGAATTAGCCACCATATATGATGCACACATTTCCGCAATTCATGTTACCGATAATCTCAATTTCAGTGAAAAAGTAAAGAACTCAGGATTCAAGGATATGATAACTGAAAAAGTGGGCTACAGAAACCTTGAAGTTTCGACCATGGTTCAGAAAAAAAAGGATACCTTGTCCAATACCATCAATGAATATGCAAAAATGAAAAATGGGGACATGATCGCTGTTCTAAAAGAAAATAAAAACTTCTTTGAACGACTTTTCGGGAAAAGTGACACCAAAGATCTGATCAGTCATGCTAAATATCCCGTATTGGTTTTTCAACAAAAAAAATAGTCAAATCCAGGTTTTCTGCTTTTGACAAGCTAAACCGAAATACTGTTAATTAATACAATCCATCTGGTTATTGTTAATTAAAGCCCGGTATATCGAAATCAATCATTCAAATTTAAATTAACAAACATGGCAATATTTTCAAAACAAGCTTTTTCTAATCTTGCGCAATCCCAGGAGCAAGAGGCATCTTCATTTTACATTCCTTCGCTCAAATCGGGCGATAATGACAAGGCCAGGATCATTTTTAAGAACCAAATACAATCCATCAAGAAAAAAATGGAAGCCATGAAAAAGGGTGAAAATTACATCAATGGATATACAGAACCCCTCTATAAAATTCTTGATGATGTTATCTTCTGGAGGCATCTCTCGGATGGACTGGCCATATTTCACAGCATGAAGACGCATGAAAAATATTCGGTTCCGATAACCTTTGAGGCTTTTCACCACCTGGGTAATCAGTTTTATTTGCTTCCAATGATTTCGTATTTTAATGGCAATGGCAGGTTTTATATCCTCAATATAAGTTTAAATAAAACCATGCTCTATGAAGGATCGCGTGATGAGATCGGGCGCATCCATATTGAAGACCAAATACCCGGATCACTGGAGGATAGTGTTGGGTACGATTATCAGCAAAAAAATTTACAATTCCGAACCAATCAGACAGGTTCAAACGAAGCCCATTTTCATGGCCATGGGGCCGGTAAAGACGATAAGGACAAAGAAATCATGCAATTTCTGAGAGCTGTGGAGAAAGGATTTATCAAGATTGCAGGAAAAAGCGGCAAACCCCTTATTGTGGCTTCTGTAGATGATATTTTTTCTAAATACAAACAGATCAACACGTATCAAAATCTACATGAAAAAAATATCAGTGGAAACCCGGATGATTTAGATACCATCTTTTTGCATGAAAAGGCATGGGAATTATTGAAAAATAAATTTTCGGAATTACAAAAAAGAGCTAAAGATGATTATGATAATAATCAAAGAAAAGGGACCACCTCCAATGACATTCGAAAAATCGTATATGAAAGTCTAAATGGTAATATTGAAACGCTCTTTGTCAGAAAAAAGGCCCAAATCTGGGGAAGTTATAATCATGATAAACCGAATGTAAAAGTTGATGACCAGCAGAACTCCGAAAATGAATGTTTGATCGACAAATCCAGCAAAGCTACTTTTTTACAGGGAGGTAATGTATTTATTGAAAACAAAGAAGAGATGCCTGATAAAACATCTCCCATCAATGCAATATTCCGGATCCACCCAAAATAACATCATTCGTTAGATCGATCTGAATTAGTTTTTAAATATTCAAGCTTATATAACCCATATATCAGCTGTCCAAACAGCCAGGGAAATAATGATAAAAATGTCCCAAAATCGTCCCAGAGTCTATCAGTAATAAAATCATAATGAAAGAGCGTGATAATAAAGAATGTAAGAATGGTAAAATAAATCCTAACAAATGAATATTACGGTTAAATAGAATGTTAGTTATACACGTATTTATCTACATTTTCCGAATATCCAGAAATTTCCCACTATCATATTTACGGGCATTTTCAAATCCGTCTGCCAACCTGGCGGCCACTTCAGCCGGTTTGGGCATATCGGGTGTTCCTTTAAGGTTTTTCAGCTTTTTCACTACAGGGTAATCAACCTCTTCGGGTAAACCCGATATATACTCCTGCATAGAAGTATCGATAATCCCCGGAGCCATTGCACAAAAATGTGTTTCAGGATGTTCTTTTGAGTACAATTCAATGAGCATGTTCAAAGCTGCTTTGGACAGAGAATAAGCATTCCAGCCTCGCGAACCACTGACGGCGGCTCCTGAAGAAATGGCCACAACCTGTTTGATCCTATTCAAATGATCGAAACAGCGGTCGATCAATAGCTTGTTTGCCCAAACATTGACATCCATCACCTTTTTAATCTCATCAATGGATGTATCTTTCAAATCTTTTATCTCACTCAGAATGCCCGCATTGAGCACAATCAATTCCATTTGGTTGACCGACCTAAGGAAAACTGGTAATTTATCTTTCATACCCTGAAAGTCGGCCAGATCGGCGGCCAGGAAATGAAAACTGTCATGGTCGTTCAGCCGCTCATTCACAGAGCGACTGATACCATAGACACTATGGCCTTCACCCAGGTAGTGAAGGGCCAGCCCTTCACCAATGCCTTTGCTTGTTCCGGTGATCAATATATTCATATTAAAGTATCTCTACCTGTTAATTAAAAACGACAATGGCTTCTGGGGAGAGGATACGGAAAGTAAAAGATTCCGTAAAGTAAAGTTTTACCTTTTCTGTATCGTGGCTATCATAACCAATAGAAAGATCCTGGCCAATCACCAGTTCATAATCACCTCCCTGTTCTGAAACCAAAAGAGAATGGCCCAGATTGTGGTTGACAATTATTTTACCATTAATGATATTTTTCAATTGTTTGGTGAAAGGATATCCTTCCGTGAGCTTAACCAGATTTTTCCAGATCTTTTCACTAACGATCAGCGTGTAGGGACCATTAACATAAGACTTCTTGAGTTGGATCACCTGCTGAGCAACTTCTTTAAGAAACTCATCGGGATTTTCCGGTGTTTTAACAGGCGGGTGTTCTGACCCATGGATCAGGCCTTCACTTTCTCCTTGCTTAAAACCATTATAGATAACATCTTCTTCAAAATGGGCAATTTCTGCGGCAGCATCTACCAGAGGATCCATGTTTACGGCCTTGGCACCACGGCTTAGGTTATCAAGTTCCCAAAGATCGAGGGTGAAAGGTTTCCTTGCTTCGATAAGTGGCAAAACCTGCCGCACTCCATAATTTACGCCATTTTTTGATTGATTTTTCGGAGTGATGACCTTTCCGGTGGGAACAGCGCTGTAATCCATACCGTTTGGCCCATCGATGTCAACAAACTCTCGGGCTGTTAAACTGGCTTTAAATACTTTTTTTGCTTCTGCTTTTATTTCGTCCCAGGCTTCATCCGTTATGGGTGCCAGGGATTTTTTCAATATATTCATGATGTTTTTTTTAGTCGTTTTTAATCATCCTCTATTTTTACAATACTTTTCTCGGTGAACAGATAGGTGCGTAATTCTTCATCCCATCCATCCATGTTCCTGCGCAACCATTCCAGCATCATGCATGCATGCTCGATTTCTTCTTTCATATTGTGTTCGAGGATTTTTCTCAATTGTTTATCAGGCGTGGCATCCATGCGCTGGCGATACCAGTCGATAGCTTCAATTTCCTCTTTGAGAGAATTAAGTGCCCTGATATAATTCCTGGTTTCTTCAGACAACTCTGTGGCCGGTTCGTGATAATTTGTCATGATTTCTTGTTTTTATATTTATGATTTGAACTGCCTGGCTACTTCTTCCCAGTTAACAATATTCCAAAATGCTTTGATATATTCGGGGCGGCGGTTTTGGTAATTAAGATAGTAGGCATGCTCCCAAACATCAAGGCAGAGTAAAGGCTTGCCTTTGATTTCGGTGATTTCCATCAATGGATTTTCCTGGTTGGGTGTGGATGTAATTACCAATTCACCATTGCTCTTTTTTATAAGCCAGGCCCATCCTGAACCAAAGCGGGAAGCAGCAGCTTTCGCAAATTCTTCTTTAAAATTGTCAACAGTACCGAAGTACTTGATCAACGCATCCTTCAACTCACCTTCAGGCTCCATCGATTTATCCGGTGTCATGAACTTCCAAAAGAGGGAATGATTATAAAATCCACCGCCATTATTTTTGACAGCCTCAGGGAACCTTGAAATCTGTTCGAAAATTTCTTCAATCTCCATGTGTTCCATTTCGGTTCCCTGAATGGCTTTGATAAATTTATCAAAATAACCCTGGTGATGTTTCTGATGATGCAATTTCATGGTTTTTTGGTCTATTTCGGGTTCCAATGCTTCATAAGCATAGGGCAATTGTGGAAATGAGTAAGTCATAGTTTTAAATTTTTTATAGTTTTTATTATTATTTACTTGATTCTAATTCATGACAAATTCTGAATAAATAATTATCAGATGCATTGTCATACAGCTTATCATTTTTAAATTTCATGCCATAAAAAATCCAAATTGGCTATCAGGAATCAAACAAAGCCAGTAATCTAAAAATGATTTTCATCGGCAAAAGCTGATCACATATTTGTAAGACAAACAGAAAAAGAATCTTCAGGAAACCAACATTCAATTATCGGATAACAATATGCTCCCGGAATTAGGATTGATACTTTGAAGAAAGATGTTGAATAAATTCCCCTATAGGGTACAGAATTCTACAAACCGAATCCATATCAAAGAAAATGTTGTTGGCTTTAAGGTATGAATCTATTGATTGGGATAGGAAAATCCTATTTTTTTATTAGACTGATGTTATATTCCTTGATCTTATTGTACAATGTTTTACGATCAATATTCAGCAATCGGGCAGCTTTTGACTTATTGAAGTTGGACTTGATCAAGGCATTGGTGATCACCGCCTTTTCAGCCTCCAGGGTAGCTTCCTTCAACTCAAAAACAGCTTCATTAGGGCGACTATGAACAGGCGTATCCGAGTCCATCATGTTGTATTGCAGAATCTCTTCAGGTAAGAGGTCAGGGGTGATAAGGGGGCCGCTGGAAAGGAGCACACAACGTTTAACCACGTTCTCCAGTTCCCGGATGTTGCCATACCAGGCATAATTCATAAATATATCCTGAACGGTCTTATCCAGGTTTTCCACATTTTTATTAAATTCTTTATTGGCCGTTCGAATAAAACTTCGGGTAAATTCCATGATATCCTCTTTCCGTTCGCGAAGCGCCGGTAATTGAATTTTAAATCCATTGATCCGGTGATATAGATCCTCCCTAAAATTGTTCTTTTTGACTTCATCCAGCAAATCGTCGTTACTCGCTGTAATGATCCTTACATCAATTTTAATTTGTTTATTGTTGCCCACTTTATTGATGATCCGCTCCTGGAGAGCCCTGAGCAGCTTCATCTGATTTTCGTATGGCAGGTTACCCACCTCATCAAGAAAGATGGTTCCTCCTTTGGCCTGCTGAAAGAACCCCACTTTGTCTTTAATAGCTCCTGTAAAGGCCCCTTTCACATGCCCAAACAGTTCACTGTTGGCCAACTCTTTGGGAATAACACCACAGTCAACAGCTATAAATGGTTTATCTTTTCGGGTACTTTTATAATGGATGGCTCTGGCAATAAACTCTTTGCCCGATCCTGTTTCACCCTGAATCAATACCGATAGATCAGTGGGTGCGACAGCATCCACATGGTTGAGCACCTCCCTGATCCTTTTACTCTTTCCCGTAATAAATTTTTTACTGAAGGAGGAGGAGGATTCTTTGCGGTTTTTCCGCGATAAGGATTTTTCAATGGTTTTTAAAATTTCTTCCTGCCGTATGGGTTTGGTTACATAATCAAAGGCTCCTGCCTTAATGGCTTTTACCGCTGAAGACACTTCTGCATAAGCCGTCATGATGATGACCTGTATGTTCTCATTCTTTTCTTTGGTTTGTTTCAGAACCTCCATACCGTCTATATCAGGCAATCTTAGATCGCATAGAACCAAGTCAAAATCATTTTTAATGATTTTTTCTACGCCCTCCTTTCCTTTTAACACACCCTCCGTTTCATATCCATTTCTGGCCAGGTATTTTACCAGCAAATTGCACATGTAGCTGTCATCATCAATGATCAATATTTTTTTCATGAATGTTTAACTCCTATACGATTTCCCTAATAAATGAATAATGGTTGTTGAACTATTCAGCCTGATTGGTTCTTTTCAAAAGTGAATAAACCTTTATTACAAAGATAAACAATAATGCAAATTGGCGGTTTAGGAACCAACGCTTTCTTTCTCAGAATTTAGATGTTTTAACAATTGACGGGATAGTTCCGTAATTTCCTTAACAAGATCCGGTATTTTAGAATAATCAGGTTTATGTAAGGTTAATTTTTCCAGGTTTTTGAGCACCGAAACCGCCTGATCAACCTTTAAATGCTCAAAAGAAGGAATTAATTTATGTGCGGTTTCTCCCACCTGATTCCAATTTGAATTGTCAGTTGCAGTGTGAATTATGTCTATTCCTTCCTTCATATTATGGATGAAAGTGTCGAGCATGGTAATCAGAAATTCGGTATCTTCTCCTGCCATCGATTTAAGTTCAGAAAGATTAAAAAATTGGTCATGGGATTTGGAATCTATTTTCGTTTTTTCTTTCAATGGAGAAAACTTATACCCCAGTATCTTGCACATTTTATTATAGAACTTACTCTCTCTAAAGGGTTTAATGAGGTAATCATCAATCCCTATTATTTTGTATTTGAGAAGATCCTCCTTCATGAAGGCAGCCGTCACCGCTAAAATTTTGGTTGAATGATCATGTTTGGTCTTACGCAAAAACTCCGCTACTTCAATTCCACTTACGCCGGGCATGTGTATATCGAGTACTAAGACGTCATATCGGTTTACATGAAGTTTCTGAATGGCTTCTGTCCCACTCCCAGCCATATCCACTTCAAAACCCAGATCGGTAAGAATGGTATGCCCCAGCAGACGATTGACACTGTCGTCATCAACGACAAGTGCAACCTTACCTGTGAACCTGATCCGTTTTGCTTCTCCCTTATAATCATTTTCGATGTGTGCTTTTTCATCACCCCGCTCGAATGGTAAAACAACGGTAAAGGTGGTTCCAACGCCCAGTTTACTTTTCACTTCAATGGTACCATTTTGCATTTCAACCAAACGCTTGCTAATGGTTAAGCCCAGGCCGGTTCCGCCGTATTTTTTGGTTACCGCTGAATCAGCCTGCCTGAACTGTTCAAATATAATCTTGACTTTGTTCTCCGGAATTCCCACACCGGTATCCTTCACTTTAAAACGAATATAAACATGATCTACATCCTCCTTTTCTTTGGTAACCAGCAATTCCACATTTCCCGATTCCGTAAATTTTATGGCGTTGCTGACCAGGTTGATCAGCACCTGACTCAACCTGAACTCATCACCCACTACTACATTTTCCATCCCCGCACCCAGATTGTATGAAAATTGTATGTTTTTATCCTCGGCCTTTGCTTTCATGGCATTGTAAACATAATCAACGGTATTTTTTATCTTGAAGGGTTCATCATCAAAATCGATGCGTCCGGCTTCAATCCGGGATAAGATGAGGAGATCATTCACCAGGGCCAGCAATTGTTCGGAAGATTTCTCGATGATTTCGACATATTCCCTGGATTTACCTTCCAAATCGGTTTTTAATAATTGTTCTGCAAATCCTACAATTGCACTTAAAGGTGTTCTAATCTCATGACTGATGTTGGCCAGAAATTCACTTTTCGTTTTATTCGCCTCTTCCGCATCTTTTTTAGCCTGGGATAATACCTCCGAGTTAATCTTTTCCTGTGTGATATTTTGGGTAATGGCCATGCCTCCGAAAATTGAGTTCTTTTTCTTACCCTGCCGAAGTGGAAATACCGAAATCATGTAATTATTGTTCCGATAGGTGTACTCTGTAGAGATCTCCTTCCCCTCCAGAGCCAACTTGAACAAAGGGGCATAAAGCTCATACAATCGTTTATCAGCCAGGTCAGCCAGACGTTTTCCCTCAAAAAAACCAGAATTCAATCCATGGTTTTTCATTTCCGAACCTTTCGCAATAATGAACCGCATTTTCCGGTCAAACAAAAAAAGATTCACATCCGGCACACTTCCCGCCAGCATACTGTAAAGAAATTTACTTTGTCGTAATTCATTCCTTTCCAAAACATACGCACTCACATCATAGCCCACCAAAAGCGTCGTACCATCTTGAATATCTTGATTCAACTTAAAATCGAGAAACCTAATATCACCTGCATGGGTCCTTAATGCAATTGCATCCTGGTATAAACCTGGTTCTCCGGGAAACCCTGATGGTATTTTTGGTTGATCCCTGGTAAGGTAATCATCCTTTTGTTCAACAGCGATTTTCTTCCAGTTCATTCCCACTAGTTCGGATTCTTTGAATCCGAGTAACGAACAAGCCTGTTTATTGACCTGTAAAATTTCACCTTTTTTATTCATGCGGAGTATAACCACACCGGCAAAGTCAATAATATCAGCATGTACATCCGTTTCTGGTTTTTTCATTTCATTTTTTTTGGGGAGAAACTTCCACAGGATAGCCTGTACGATCTCATCCTTTATATTTGATTAAATTTTATCTAGTAAAAAAATATTGGTCCCAGGATCCATCTATCAAAGAAAAAATCTTCAGCACATTGCCTTGATTTTGAACGCTTTAAAATACAATTACCAGAGTATTCTATAGCAAGCTTTAAATATAACAATTTCTAAATCAATTCAGCTTATTTTTTTGGTGAATTCAAATATGGAACAGTATTGGTTCTCCTCTTTTAAGTTCCTTGATTCAAAGTTGTTTGTTCTAAGAGTTCTTCAAAATGTATAAATTGTTAATTCCATTTAGCTATTCGCGGATTCCAGGCAGCGCGGTTTCTTTTGCTGTTAGTATAAAAAAACAATTGAATTGCCATATCATTTTGCTGGCTTTTGAACATGGTGATACAAACGAAGCGAAACAACAAACAGGAACAGGTTCACAAAAGGAGCAACTGCTCTCCACATTTCCCGATATTGATGAAATAGTTCAAGCTGATCCCTTGAGCTCGCTAACAGAAAACATTATCGAAGTTTGCCGCAATTTCGAAATCGACCTGTTGCTTTTAGGAGGTAATCCTATGAAAAACCAGGATCATCTGATACATCAAAGTACACTTGAAACGCTCTATCGTGAATTAATTTGCCCCATGTTGTTTATCCCCGGTCCCATCGATATACAAGACTTATCTACCATCACTTTTTATGTATCTCAAGGTATCCAGGAGCAAAAGAAAAATATGGTTTTATTCAGGGATCTTGCTGAAGCCCTGAATTCAAAAGTCCATCTTTTATCGGTCATCAAACCTACCACGCATGATAACTCTCAAATGCTGGAAGAACTCAAACAATTTGCCGACACATTCAGCTTTAATAATTATTCCATTAACACGACCTATAACGCAAGCATACTGGAGGGGATTGGGTTTTTTAAACATAAAAAGAGAACCAGTATGGTGGCAGTTACTACCGATAAGAACAACCCACAAGCCAGGCTAAACCTGGTTAAAAATTTACTGGTCCGCTTCAATGACACCATTGTATGCACAATTTAGGAGTGTCATTTTTTTTAAAATTGTTATCCTTATTATTGCATAACGTAATTTGAATCTCCAAAATTAAAATCCATATTATTCGTTTGAAGGTTCTAGCCTTAATGGAATTGACATTCCAACAAAACGATCTCCTACTTGTTTATTTTGCGAATATCAAAAGGTCAAATACATGGGTAAAACAATTATAATGACGGCGGCAATTTTTATGGCAATGGCGGTAATCATTGGTGCATTCGGCGCACATGGATTAAAATCACACTTGCCAGAAGAGCTGATGCAGACTTTCAAAACCGGAGTAGAATATCACTTTTACCATGCCCTGGGACTGCTTCTGATTGGTGTGCTTTCGTTCTATATGCCCTCCGGTTTACTAAACTGGTCTGCATTTTTTCTCGGGATCGGAATTGTGATTTTTTCAGGCAGCCTCTATCTGTTGGCCCTGACTGGTATCCGCTGGATCGGAGCCATAACACCCATTGGTGGACTGAGCTTCATTGTTGGATGGGTATTTTTGTTTTTGGCAGCATGGAAGAAATGATACTAATATTATCTTGCTATGTAGATCAAGTAAAAAAAGCCGCGTTTTGCGGCTTTAATTCTGTGGGAGCTACTGGATTCGAACCAGTGACCCTCCCGACTTGTTAGTCGGGATGCT